>NZ_BIFH01000019.1 GCF_003967355.1 Embleya hyalina
GCTCCCGAGGTATCGAAGATCGTCGAAACGCTTCTCGCGCCCATCGTGTCAAACCATGCCCCTCACGTCTTGTCTTCGCCGGACCGGACCCCCGGATCCCGCCTCGTGTACGCCCGCGAACCGGCGCCCGTGATCACCACCCGGCCCCACCACGTCGGCGCGGCGCTCGGGATTCTCACCGACCGTGACCCGCCGACCGTTCTCCTGCGACCGCACCGCCCGATACGGTGACGGACACGGACGCCTACGAGGTCCGACAATGGAGTTGTGTGCGACCTTCGGAGGAGGCCCGTGTCGACATCGCCCATCCGTGTGTTCCTGCTGGACGACCACGAGGTGGTTCGCAGGGGCTTGGCCGACCTTCTCGGCGGTGAACCCGACATCGAGGTGATCGGCGAGTCGGGTTCGGCCGCCGAGGCGGCCCGGCGCATCCCGGCGCTGCGTCCCGATGTCGCCATTCTCGACGGGCGGCTGCCGGACGGCAGCGGCATCGACGTGTGCCGCGAGGTGCGTTCGCGTTTCCCCGAGATCAACGCGTTGATCCTGACCTCGTACGACGACGAGGACGCGCTGTTCGCGGCGATCATGGCCGGCGCGGCGGGCTACGTGCTCAAACAGATCCGCGGCCGGGACCTGATCGCCGCCGTCCGCACGGTCGCCGCCGGACAGTCGCTGCTCGACCCGGCGGTGACCACGCGCGTCCTCGAACGGGTGCGACAGGGACCGGCCGCGGAGCCGGGGCCGACCGGTCTCAGCGAGCGGGAACAACAGGTCCTGGAGCACATCGCCCAGGGTCAGACCAATCGAGAGATCGCCGAGAGCCTGGGCCTGGCGGAGAAGACCGTCAAGAACTACGTTTCGGCGGTTCTGAACAAACTCGGCCTCGAACGCCGGGTCCAGGCGGCGGTGTACATGACCGAGTTGCACCAGGGCAACGAGCGGCATCGGACCTGAGTCCGTGGGTGACCTTCTCGACGCCGTCCACGGCGGCGGAGAGCCGCACCACCACGTCGACGAGGGTGGGGTGGTCGACCTCGCCCGTGAGATGTACGACGGCGTCGCGCACCTCGACCCCGATCGTTCCGGGCTCCAGGCACAGCGCCTCGCCGAGGACCTCACGCTCGATCTCGGCGCGGATCTCCGCGTCCGATCGCACGAGGGCGCCCAGCAGGTCGCAACGACTGACGATGCCCACCAGTCGCCCGGAACGGTCCACCACAGGTAGGCGCTTGACGTGGTGGCGGTCCATCAGTCGAGCCGCCCACAGGGTGCTCGACGTCGTCGTCACGGTGATCACCGGAGCCGTCATCAGCCCCCGGGCGGTCAGCGCCTCTTCGGGTGGCGCTGCCACGTCTTCCCGACCCGAGTCCCGCCGTGTCCGCGACATCCCGGTGCCGGCGACGCGCACGTGCAGCAGGTCCGCCTCCGAGACGATGCCGAGCAGCCGATGGGCGTCGTCCACCACCGGAAGCGCACTCACCTGCCAGGTCTCCAGCACCCCCGCGATGTCACGGAAGCGCGCGCCCGAGCCGACGGTGACGACGTCACGCGTCATCACGTCCCCGATCGTGCCGTGTGTCATGTCGTACCTCCCGTCGTGGGCGTTCGCGGAACGAGCTCGGCGGCGATGCCGTCGGCCCACGCCTCGATCTCGGTCCGGTTCCGGAAGTCGCCGTACCGCCCCCCGACCGGACGGAGGAACAGCCGACCCCGGAAGGCACGCGGGCCGACCCGCGCGTGCAGACCGCGCCCGCGCAGGCGCTCTGCGATGCGGTGGGCGATTGCCCGCGTACCGCCGTGCGCGCTCGCGTACGCGATGAGGACGTTCACCGTGTGTCACCTCCCGGGTGGACACCCTCAGCATGCGCGTGTCGGCGAAGGCGTGACAGGGCCGCGTTGCCCGGCGTCCGGGGCCGTTCGGCCCGGGTGTGTCCCGCGTCCCGATGCGCCACCAGTCCGCGCCACCCGGAGTGGGCCGGCGCGCGGCGGCTCGAACGAACGGGCGTACGGGCTCGGACGAGTCATCTCCGGAGCGACGTTCGGCCCTTCTGCGGGCCTGTCGTCGGCGGGCAGGGTGGGACGCGACCCAGGGGAGGGATCATGCGTCGACGGGGGCTGAAGATCGTGATGACCGAGTCGCACACGGGCGGCTGCGAACCGGTCGCGGGCGAGCTGACCGCGGCCGGGCACAGCGTGCTGCGCTGCCACGGGGGATCGGCGGTCGATTCCGAGGCACCGTGTGTGGCCTGGACGGCGGGGGGTGCGTGCCCACTGCTCGCACCGGACGTCGACGTCGTCGTGGACGTGCGCACCGGGGCCGGGCGGCAGACGGCACGCGAGCAGGGCGCGATGTGCGCGCTCGTGGCCGGTGTGCCGCTGGTGGTCTGTGGACCCGTCGACACCCTCGGCGCGGCCGGGACGCTGTCGCGCGCGGACGTGGTGTGCGGGCCGGCGGACGTCGAGGCCGCGTGCCATCGCGCGTTCTCCCCCGTCGGCCCCACCGCGCACCGGGTGGTGGCGCGTGCGGTGTCCCGCGCGCTCGCCGGGGTGACCGCGCCCGCCGACGTGCACGTCGACCTGACCGCGCGCGAGAGCGTCGTCGTCGCCGACATCACGGTCGCCGCGTCCCCGACGGCCACCGGCTTCCGTCGGGTACGAGGTGCCGTCCGGACGGCCCTCGCCCCCTTCACCCCGACCTGGCCGTATGTCCCGGTGACGCTGTATCACCGCACACCCGGAATCCGGCACGAGTGATCCCGCCGAACACTTCGCAAGCCTCCTCGGGCCCGGCCGTCTTCCGTGCGAGCGGGTCCAACGGCCCTGCCGGAATCCGCGCCGGGGCGGAACCGTCGACAAGTGTCCGGAGGTTTGGACCCGGGTCCGTTCGAGGGAGGTCACCGGTCGCGGGTCGCGTCCCGGAACGGGTGACGCCCGAACCCGTGCGCGTCTCGGTCGCCGAGAGTGCGCGGCGGATGCGATCCCCGTGTCCGCGCATCGAATCCAGATCCATCGTGAGGGAGTACACGTGATGAGCCCGGATCGGGTCCTTGTCGTCAACGCGGGGTCGTCGACGGTGAAAATGTCGGTACTGGAGCCGAACGACACGGTCGTGTGCGCGTCGACCATCGAGTGCCCCGACGAGATTCCGGACGGGGCGGTTTCCGGATTCCTGCGCGAAGCCGGCCCCGTCGACGCGGTCGGTCACCGGGTGGTGCACGGTGGGGCGGAGTTCACCGGCGCGACCCGGCTCGATCCGTCGGTGTTCGCGCGGATCGCCGGCCTCGCGCCGTTGGCGCCGTTGCATCAGGGGCGGGCGCTCGCGGGGATCGACGCGGTTCGCCGGGCGCTGCCGGGCGTGCCGGCGGTCGCCTGCTTCGACACCGCGTTCCACCGCACGCTGCCGGCGGAGGCGAGTACGTACGCCCTGCCGGAGGACTGGCGCACGAAATGGGGGCTGCGCCGGTACGGCTTCCACGGTCTGTCGCACGCGTACGCCGCCCGGCGTGCCTGCGAACTGGCGGGCGTGGACCCGGCGTCGGCGCGGGTGGTGAGCTGCCATCTGGGCGCGGGGGCGTCGCTGGCCGCCGTACGCGGAGGTGAGTCGGTCGACACGACCATGGGGTTCACCCCGGCCGAAGGGTTGGTCATGGCGACCCGGGCGGGCGATGTCGACCCCGGCCTGATCCTGTGGCTCCAGCGCCGGGGGGTCACCGTCGACGACCTCGAACAGGCGCTGGAACACGGCGGGGGCATGGCGGCGCTCGCCGGGCACGGCGGGGACATGCGGGCCATCCGCGCCGCGGCCGAGGCCGGCGATCGGCGCGCCGAAATCGCCCGCCGGATCTACGCCTACCGCCTCCGCGCGAAGATCGCCGCCATGGCCGCCGCGATGGGCGGTCCGGACGTGCTCGCCTTCACCGGGGGAGTCGGCGAACACGACGACGCCATCCGGGCCGACGCCGTCGGCGAACTCGCCTTCCTGGGCGTGCGCCTCGACCCGCGCGCCAACGCCGAAGCACACGGCGACGCCGACGTGGGCGCCCCCGACGCCCCCGTCCGCACGCTCGTCGTCACCGCTCGCGAGGACGTCGAGATCGCCCGACAGACGCGTTCACTGGTCACCTCCGAGAACGGCCAGTGACGTCCCCCGGCAACGCGGCATCGACACTCCAGGACCTGCGTCGGCGACTCGCGCCTGTCGCGGCCTCGACGCGCGTCGGGACGTCCCGGCAGCACCTGGCACCGATGGTCCCGTCCACGGTGCCGCCGGGACGGTCGGTCCGGTGCTCAGGGCCGTCCGGCCCTGTCCGGGGTCCGCCGCGAGCGGGACGGTGGGCGCGAGGCGCCACCCGCTCGTGCGAATGGAGATGTGACATGGACCGGATACCGCTCGTCGTCGCGGCGACCGACGGCTCGCCCGAGGCGACCGCTGCCGTGATCGAGGCCGCCGACGAAGCCGCCCGTCGGGGCGCGGAGTTGGAGATCGTGTTCGCCTGGGAGGGGTCGGTGCACGAGCGGTACGCGGGGTACCGCGAGGTGCTGAGCGACCACGTCGAACGGATCCGCCGGGAGGCCGCCGACGTCGCGCGCTCACGGCAGCCGGGGATCGGGACGCGTTCCCTGGTCGTGCACGACGCCCCCGTCGCCGGATTACTGGAGGTGGCCAAGCGGGCCGACCTGCTGGTCGTGGGCAGTCGTGGGCGAGGTGCGGTCGCCGGGATCCTGCTCGGGTCGGTGAGCCTGGCCCTGGCCGCCCGGGTGCCCTGCCCCGTCCTGGTGGTCCGCAGCCGCGTACACCCCGGGCGTGCGGTGGCCGTCGGCGTCGCCGGCGAGGAAAGTCGACGCGCGCTGGAACGGGCCTTCGCCGAGGCCCGGGCGCGCGACGTGGGCGTGATCGCGGTGCACGCCTGGGACTACCCCGAGATCCCGAGAGCGTTGTGGGAGGCGCGCGGAGCCGAGTCGCCCTACCACCGGGCCGAGGAGTTCGCGCGCCGAGTACTCGCCACGGTGGTTTCGCCGCTGCGGGAGGCAAACCCGCGGATGCCGGTCGAGGAGCGCGTCGTGCGGTCCGGCGCCGCCGCCGCGTTGCTCTCGGCAACGCGGGACGCGGGCCTGATCGTCGTCGGGCGGCATGCTTCGCCGCACCACTTCGGGCCCCGCCTGGGACACGCGACGACCGCGCTGCTTCACCACGCCCACGCACCGCTCCTGGTCGTGCCGTCGGATCCACCCGACGGCCTTGGCTCGTGGGCGGCCGGAACGAGCCGACCGGAAGTCGGCTGATCGGGACGCCGGGAGACGAAGACCCCCGGGTACGTGTATCCGGGAACCGAGCCGCAGTGGTCTTCCGGGCACCGTGCCGTCAGCGTGCGGGGCCGGCTCGGTCCACGGTCAGGTCGAGAAAGTGGGCGGAGCAGGAGATGCACGGGTCGTGATTGCGGATCACGCGTTCGCACAGGGCGGTCAGCGCGGCGTCGGTCGGGTCGCCGGCGTCCAGCCGGTCCTGGACCTGACGGCGCAGGTCCTCTTCGATCGCCCCCTGGTTCTGTGCGGTGGGCGGGACCAGCACGGCGTCGGTGACGGTCCCTCGCGCGTCGAGGGTGTAGCGATGGTAGAGCAGGCCGCGTGGTGCCTCGGTGGCGCCGTGACCGGTGCCGGGGCGCGGTGGCACGGGGACGGCGGGACGCAAGGGGGGTTCGTAGGACGCGATCAGACGCAGCGCCTCGTCGACCGCGTAGAGGACCTCGACGGCGCGGACGATGATGCTGCGGAACGGGTTGCGGCAGACCGCGGCCTGTCGGGGATCGGCCAGCCCGGCGTCCAGGGCGGCCTGGAGCGCGAGCGGGGAGAGCCAGCGCCCGCTGATGGCGTACCGGGCGAGTGAACCGGTCAGGTGGCGGCGGCCGTCCAATCGGGAGTGCAGCGCCGTGGAATGCGGCACTTGGTGTTCGACGACGTGATCGCCGAACGTGGGAAGGGCGAACGTGCGGGTGGGCGGTGCCCGGTTGCCGTCCGGGCGCGGCCCGGCGGTGCGCGGGGCCGGCATGACCGTGGGCGTGCCGGACTCGATGGCGTAGGTTCCGGGTTCCGACAGGGCGAGGAGGTCGTGGTCGCATTCGGCGTCGGGGAACTCGAAGCCGGCCACCCAGCGCACCGTCTGTGCGGCGTCATCGCGTGCCCGAAGCAAAGTCTCCGCGAGGGGGCGTAGTTCGGCGACGGTCGGGACGCGGTGGAAGCCGCCGAGGCGGACGTTGACGGGGTGGATCGCCCGGCCGCCCAGCAGTTCGAGGATCGTGTTGCCGGCCTGCTTGAGCCGCAGGCCGCGTTCGACGTCGCTGCGGTGGGTGCGGGCCAGGTCGATGGCGCTGTCCCGGCCGAGGAAGTCGGGGGCGTGGAGCAGGTGGATGTGCAGGGTCTGGCTTTCGATCCACTCGCCGCAGTAGAGCAGCCGTCGCAGGGCGGCGAGTTGTCCGTCCACCACGACGCCGCAGGCGTCCTCGACCGCACGGCAGGCGCTCAACTGATAGGCGACCGGGCAGATCCCGCAGATCCGTGAGGTGATGTCGGGCGGCTCGGTGTAGGAGCGTCCGCGCAGGAGGGCCTCGAAGAAGCGCGGGGGTTCGTAGATCGCCAGCCGGGCGTGGGTGACCCGGTCACCGATCAGGTTCAGGCGCAGTGCGCTCTCGCCCTCCACCCGGGACAGCGAGCCGACATGCAGCACACGCGAGCCGCGATGAGTCACCGGAGTTCCTCCTCGTCGCGGGAGGCCGCGTCGAATTCCTCGGCGGCGGTGTTGAAGGTGCGCAACACACGCACCACGTCGAGAGTGTCCATGCCGTCGCGGCGAAGCAGCGGGACGAACGCGGGGAGGTTCGTGGAGTCGGAGGGACCGAAGCAGCCGTAGCAGCCGCGCCCCATCGTGGGGCAGAGCGCGCCGCATCCGGCGTGGGTGACCGGGCCGAGACAGGGGGTTCCGTGGGCCACCGTCACGCAGGTGGTGCCGCGCTGCTTGCACTCGAAGCAGACGCTGTGTCGCGGTACACCGGGTGTGCGCCCGGCCAGGTGGGCGGTGATGACCTCCAGCAACTGGCCGCGATCGATGGGGCAGCCGCGCAGCTCGAAGTCGACGGGGACATGGGCGGCGATGGGGGTGGAGGTGGCCAGGGCGGCGACGTAGTCCGGCCGGGCGTAGACGACGGCCTGGAACTCGGCGACATCGGCGTAGTTGCGCAGCGCCTGCACACCGCCGGCCGTCGCGCAGGCGCCGATGGTCACCAGGCGTCGCGAGACGGCCCGCACGTGCCGGATCCGTTCGACGTCCCGGGGCGTGGTGACGGATCCCTCGACCAGGGACAGGTCGTAGGGGCCGGGCGCGGTGGCACTGGACGCTTCGAGGAAGTGTGAGATGTCGACCTTTTCGGCGATGCCGAGGAGTTCGTCCTCGCAGTCCAGCAGGGTGAGCTGGCAGCCGTCGCAGGAGGCGAACTTCCATACGGCGAGTGTCGGACGCCGGGGGGCGCCGCCGGGCGTCTCGTCGGTGGGCACGCTACAACTCCCGGACCATCAGCAGAGGTTCGGCGCGGGTCCAGCCGACGACGGGGCCGTCGCGGCAGAGCAGCAGGGGGCCGAGCTGGCAGTGGCCGCAGTGTCCGGTGCCGCAGTGCATCGTGCGCTCCAGGGAGACCCGGATCCGGTCCGGGTCGACGCCGCGGTGCACCAGGTCGGCGGCGGTGGCCCGGATCATCGGCTCGGGACCGCAGATGAACGCCGCGGTTCGCGGCGGCTCGAAGTCGGCCCGGTCGATCAACGTCGTCACCAGGCCGACCTCTCCGGTCCACGCGGGGCCGGCTCGATCGACGGTGACGCGGACCCCGGCCGCCGCCTGCCAGGGCTCGCCGCAATAGAGGAGGTCGTCGGGCGTCCGTCCGCCGATCAGCACGTTCAGGCGCCGGTAACGCTCGGGTGTGGCGAGTGCGGCCAGTACGAGGGGCCGCAGCGGTGCCAAGCCGATGCCCCCGGCCACCACCACCAGGTCGCGGCCTTCGGCCTCGGAGAGTTCCCAACCGGTGCCGAAGGGGCCGCGCACCCCGACGGTTCGGCCGATTCGCACGTCGTGCAGCGCGCCGGACACGGCTCCGACGGTGCGCACGGTGTGTGCCAGGCGGGGACCGTCGATGTCGCAGACCGACAGCGGGATGTCGCCGACGCCGAAGGCGTACACCATGGCGAACTGCCCCGGAGCGAAAGGCGGCAGGGCCGCGTCGGCGGGTTCCAGGACGATCGTGGCGGTGTCGGGAGTGTCGACCCGGTGTGCCACCACGCGGTAGGGGACGGGGACGGTCATGGTGTGCCGCCGCCGGGGAACCCGTACAGGTCGAGCAGGCGGGTGCGCGTCGCCTTCAGGCGGCGTGCGATCACCTCGGCGACGCAGCGTGTCACCGCGAGTCCGAAGGCCGGGTCCTCCGCACAGGCGAGGCGGACCGGCTCCGCGTCGAACTCGTAGGCGGTGACGGCGGCGTGGCACCGCGCGCCCAGATGCCACCGGTAGGGTTCGAACATCCAGGACCACCCCAGCAGGTCGCCTTCCCCCAGCGTCTCCACCACGGCGGCGCGGCGGCCCGGGACATGGATGTCCAGCGCGACCAGGCCCGAGCGGATGAGCCAGAAACGATCGGCGGCGCCGGCCTCCTCGAAGACGCGGGTCTCGGCGGGAAAGCATGCCTCGCGGGCGAAGGTGAGCAGTCGATCGCGGTGGCCGGGGGCGAGGGCACCGAGGAAGCCGTGCCGGACCACACTCATCCCGCCTCCTGCGCCGTGCTCCGCCCGCGTTCCCGGTTCAGCGCGTGGGCTTCTTCGGTGATGTCGATGCCGACCGGGCACCACACGATGCAACGACCGCATCCGACGCAGCCGGAACTGCCGAATTGGTCGTACCAGGTGCCGAGTTTGTGGGTGGCCCACTGCCGGTATCGGCTGCGGGGGGAGTCGCGGACCGGGCCGGTCGGCACATGGGTGAAGTCCCGATCGAAGCAGGACTCCCAGTGTCGCCACCGCTCGGCGTGGTCACCGGTGAGGTCGGTGACGTCCTCGACGGTGGTGCAGAAGCAGGTCGGGCACACCATCGTGCAGTTGCCGCAGGTCAGACAACGCGACGTCACGTCGTTCCAGCGTTCGGCGTCCAAGGTCTCGCGCATCAGTGTGCGCAGATCGACGAGCGGCATCGTCCGACCCATCCTGTCGGCCGCCTCGGCGACCCGGTCCCGGGCGGCGGACCGGGTGGCGGAGTCGGCGGCGCGGCTCGGCAGTTCGGCGAGGACGGCCGCTCCTTCCCCGCTCCCGGCGCGGACGAGGAAGCGGTGGCCGTCACCGTCGAGCACCTCGGTCAGTGCGAGGTCGTAGCCCGGTCCCACGGCCGGCCCGGTCTCCATCGACACACAGAAGCACGTGGCGCCCGGCTCGGTGCACTCCACGGCCACCAGGAACGCGCCGTCCCGACGGCGGCGGTACGCCGAGTCGCCGTACCGCCCGCCCGTCAGCACGCGGTCCTGTACGGCGATGGCTCGCAGGTCGCAGGGGCGCACCCCGAGAAACGCGTAGGCCGGCACCGGGGTGTCGTCCGCGGTCACCACGATCGTGCCGTCGGCGTCGCGATCGGCGCTCCACTCCCGTACCCGCGGCGGATGCAGGAACGTCTTCCACGACTGCGGGCCCGCGCTGTGCGCGAACGCGGCGCCGTCGTCGCGCGCGACCAGTCGATAGCGTCCGGCCTCCAGTTCCACTCCCCAGCCATAGGGCAGTTCCGCGCCGCCGGAGATCTCCGCGAGGATGATGGCACCGTCGCGGACGGTGGGCCCGACGACCGTGCGCCCTCGCGCGGCGAGGATGGTGATCAGGGCGTCCATGCCGTCCTTGTCGATCACCGCGTCGGCGCTGTCCCGCTCGCACCCCGTCATTCGCCGACCTCCACATGCCGATGCCGATCTCCACCCGAGTATGGTCACGATCCGTGGTCGAACCGTGCTCGACGGTCGTCGCCCCTGCGCCGGATGGTGCAATCGTTCCCTCGTACGGAGTCCGTCGGGGCGCGGTGCGGCCGTCGGGCGACCCGAACGGGGACAGGAAGCGGCATGAGAGCGGGCGGGCGGGTCGTCGTGGTCGGTGTCGGCAACGAATACCGGCGCGACGACGGTGTCGGGTGGGCGGTGGTGGCCCGTCTGGCCGAGCGGGTCACCCGGTCGGCGTGTCGGGCCGATGTCGTGCTGCGGACGTGCGACGGCGACCCTGCCCGGTTGATCACGTTGTGGGACGCTGCCGACTTCGCCGTCGTGGTGGACGCGGCGCACGCCCACCCGGGACACCCCGGCCGGGTACACCGCCTGGAACTCGACGCGAGGCAACTGCCCCGGGGCGGCGGCAGCACGAGTTCGCACGGCCTCGGCCTCGGAGAGGCCGTCGAACTCGCGCGCGTACTGGACCGCCTGCCCGGGCGGCTGGTCGTCTACGCCGTGGAGGGCGCCGACCACAGCCTGGGCAGCGGAATGTCGGGGCCCGTGGCGGCGGCGGTGGAGCCGGTCACCCGACGGATCGCGCAAGAGATCGCCTTCGCATGCCGACCGGTGCCCGATCCCGTCGACAGGGCCCTTCACGGTGGGCGTCGGGACGGTTGTACCCGATGCGGGCCTTCTCGTCGGTGAGTCGCGCGCGGGAGCGCGCGATCCGACGGGACGCCGTCGGATCGGGCTCGGGGCGGCGAACGCGTCGAGACCGCGCCGTCTCAGCGCTCCGCGAGGTCGTCGTTCGCCGCATGGTGTGGTCCGTACAGGTCCAGTAGTCGCAGTCGACTCGCCTGGAGGCGGTCGGCGATCACCTGCGCGCACACGAGGTTGATCGCTCGGCCGAAGTCCGGATCGCGTTCGCATTCGGCCCGCACCGCGCCCGCGTCGAACTCCACGGCCCGGACGGGGCCGACGGCCCGGCCGCCCAGGTGCCATCGGTAGGGAGGGAACAGCCAGCTCCAGCCGACGAGTTCGCCCGGTCCCAGCGTCTCCACGGTCGCCGGGTGCCCGCCGGGGACGTGCACGTCCAGGCAGACGGAGCCACCCTCGACGAGCCAGAAGCTGCGGGCCGGTCGGTCCTCCTCGAACAGGCGCGTGCCGGGCTCGAACGTGACGGGCCGGCCGAAGGCCAGGAGCCGATCCAGGTGTTGTTTGGGGATGAGGCCGATGCGACCGGAGACGTGGAACACGGTGTCCTCCTCAACGGCCGGGCGAGCGGCGACCGAAGTGCGCCGGGCCGGGCGTGATGTGGCTGTCGTCGAAGTCGAAGGTCAGGGTGTGGTTCACGCTCTCGACGCCGTCGACGGCACGACACAGCCGCACCACGATGTCGATGAGACTGCGGTTGTCGACCGCCCCGGACAGACACACCACGGCGTCGCGCACGTCCACCACGATCGTGCCGGGCTCCAGCCACAGGGCGCCGCGCAACACGTCGTGCTCGATCTCGGACCGGATGTCCGCGTCCGGGCGCAGGAACGTGCGCAGCAGGTCGCAGCGGCTGACGATGCCGATCAGGCGACCGTCGGTGTCGACCACGGGGAGGCGCTTGACGCGACGGCGGTCCATCAGGCGCGCGCCGCGCAGTGTGCTGGAGACCGGGTCCACACTCACCACGGGGGTCGTCATCAGGTCGCGTGCGGTGTGACCGTCACCCGTGGTGTGCCGGTTCGTCAGTCGGCGCAGGCCCGTCGGGAAGTGGGCGTCCTCGGCCTGCTCCACCTGGGCGCGCAGCAGGTCCGCCTCCGAAACGATGCCCAGGATCCGCCGCTCGGCGTCGACGACCGGCAGGGCGCTGATCCGCCGGGCATCCAACGCGGCGACGATGTCCCGGAACTCGGCGTCGGGGCCGACGGTGGCGACGTCACGGGTCATGACGTCCTCGATCCTGCGATGCAACATGCGAACCCCCTGGTCGATACGGCGCGTCGCCGAGGTGTGGTGGTGACGTCCTCGGCCGGACACCACGAGCCTGTCGCCGTTGCGAGTGCCGGGACAGGGCCGCTTTGCCCGGTGGGCCGGGTCGTTCGGCCCGGTCCGGCCCGCGCCACGGTGTCGGTGTGCCGTACGACCCGAGCGGGCGCGGCGACGGCCACGCCGCGAGCGTTCGGCAGGCGCGGCTCCGCCACGGCGCACCGCCCCGTCCGGCCGGGCTCGGGCAATCGGGTGATGCGTGGAATCAGGCGTCCGGTGCGGGGACGAACACCACCGGTGTGGCGCTGTGGCGCAGGCAGTACAACCCGGTGGGCCCGGGAATCGTGGGGCATTCGATGCCGCTGGTACCCAGCACCAGCAAGCGGGCGTCCCGCGCACGGGCGACCAGGACCTCGCCCGCCGCGCCGTGCAGCGGGGTGGCCACGATCCGCTCCGGCGGGATCGGCACCCGCACCAGGTTGGCCAGCGCGTGCTCCAGGCGCTCGCGGGCCACGGACAGCCGCGCGTCCGGCCGGTCCAGGGTCGGGCGTTCGGGGTCGGCGTCGGTCCACGCCGCGACCACGTCCAGGACCACGCCGAGTTCGGCGGCCTCGCGTGCGGCCCAGCGCAGGGCGACGGCGGATCCGTACGAACCGTCCAAGCCCACCACGATCCGGCCTTCCGGGCGGTTCTTCGCGCCCTCTTCGGTGGGCACGACGCTTCGTCGAGGCGCCACGCCCGTCGTTTCCCGGTCGAACCGGGTGCCGAGCGATTCCATGTCGAACTCCTTCGGGTGGTCTTGGTGGTCGTGGGTGGCGAGGCGGTGCCGAACGACGGGGCTTGTCGAGCCGATCAGCCGTGGCGCGACGGCGGAAGCGCGGGGAGGTCGTGGAAACCGGTGCGCCGCCGCTCGTCCTCATCGCGCTCGCCTCCTGTGGCTCCGGGGGCCGCGCCCGCGCGGTTCGCCCTGTCTCCACCATCGGGCCCGCGCAACCCCCGGGCACAGGGCCGGTGGGGATGGTCGACCGGGCCGAAAGTCCCGGTCCGGCGGTACCGGGCAGCCCTGTGTCCTTCGGTCGAGCGGGCGCACGCTGAGGACGAGGGGTCGATCGTAGGTCGCGAACCCGACTTCGTCGCCCGGGACGTCGTTCGTCGACGATTGGACAAGTCATGAGCACCGGAACCCATCTCCCCGACCTCGGGGTCCTGGTCGGCTACGACGGCTCGCCCGGTGGCAAACGCGCGCTCGTGTGGGGTGCCCGCGCCGCCGCCGACGCCAAGACGCCGCTCCACCTGACGATGGCCATCCCGGAAGCCGCTCTCGGCGGCCACGCCCGCGCGGACGAGGTCCGCAGGGGCGCCCTGGCCCTCCTGGAAGAGGCGGCGGTCCGGAGCCGGGCGGCACATCCGCACCTGACCGTCGAGACTTCGCTGTTCGAGGGATCGGCCGCGGACACGATCCTGGAGGCAAGTCGGCGGGCGGAGCTGATCGTGCTCGGCACTCGGGGCCACGGCGGTTTCGCCGGGTTGCTGCTCGGGTCGGTGTCGCTGCGGGTGTGCGCGCACACGACCTGTCCCGTGGTGGTCGTGCCCGAGGCAGCCGACGAGGTGGAGACGCCGAGCATCGTCGTGGGCGTCGCCGATCACAGCGACGCGCCGGCGATCGAGTTCGCCGTGGAACGGGCTCGGCTCATCGGCGGCAGGGTTGTTCCCGTCCACGTGTGGACGCTGACCATGGCCGGCTACTTCCCGGGCGTGGTGGCGCCGCCGCTCGGGGACCCCTTGGAGACGGCGGCGACCCACGACCACCTGTTGACCGAGATTCTGGAGCCGATCCGAGCTCGCACGCCGGACGTCACGATCGAGGCGATGGTCACGACCGGCGCGCCCGCCTACGCTCTGATCAGTGTCTCCGCGCACGCGGACCTGCTGGTGGTCGCCGCCCACCGAGCACACGGCCCCTTCCCGATGCGCCTCGGCCCCACCACCCACGCGGTACTCCATCACGCGACCTGTCCGGTGGCCCTGGTGCCGATACCCGCCACCGCGTCATGAACGGCTCCGGGCCGCGAGCACACCGAACGCTCGCCCGCATGCGACGCCGGATCCGCGCCCTGCTCGGCCGTGAGCCGCTGTACCGGCGATGTGACGTCGTCCATCTGCGGTCGACGCTCGCGCTGACGCTCCTGGCCCTGATTCTGGTCCCGTTGGTCGTTTTGGCGGCCGTCCATGCCCAGGCCCGCTCCGGCGAGGCGACCCGGAATCGCCAACTGGCGCACAAGCACCAGGTTTCCGCCGTACTGCTGGTCAAGCCACCCACGGTGGCCGAGCCCGGCGCCGAGACGGTGTCGGCCGGCGTGCGATGGGTCGCGGCCGACGGCACCGCCCACACCGACGACGCGCCGGTGCCGCTCGGCGGGGAGGCGGGCGACACGACTCGAATCTGGCTCGACGTCGAGGGCCGGCCCACGACGCCCCCACCGACCCACAGCGCGATCGTCGACAACGCGATCACCACCGGCATGCTCGTGCTCGCCGCGTCGCTCCTGGTCACCGCAGGGGTCTTCGCCTTGGAGCGACTGCTGATCTCCCGCCGGCGGGACCACGGTTGGGAGCGTGAGTGGGCGGCGGTCGAGCCGGGTTGGACCGGTCGCATCGAGCACTGAGGGCACGAGGGGCCGACGATCGGAGCACGCACGGGAAGCGAACGCGACACCATACCGGCGGCCGGAAGCCGTGACACGGTGTAACGCCGTGCTGATCGTCGGGTTCACCGCCCGTGGCACGCGAGCGCGCGACCCGGTGGAGGGCGCGCGTACCCTGAAAGATGTTCGGCACCTACGTGCCGGTGCGCGCCGAGGTGGTGGTCGATCCGATGAGCGGACCCCGACGTCCACCGGCGCAGGACCCCTGGATCCTCGCCTTCCACGGCTTCGACACCCGGGACGAGGGCCGCCGGGAGGCGTTGTGCGCGCTCGGCAACGGTTACCTGGTGACCCGAGGGGCGGCCCCGGAGTCGGGGGCCGACGGGATCCACTACCCGGGCACCTACCTCGCCGGTGCCTACGATCGTGTCGCTTCGACGATCGACGGCCGGCGGGTGGAGAACGAGGATCTGATCAACTGCCCCAACTGGCTGCCGCTCACGTTCCGAGCCGGTGGCGCGGTCGCGTGGTTCGGCGAGGACCCCACGACGCGGATCGTGTCCCAGCGCCTGGAACTCGACCTGCGTCGGGGGGTACTGACGCGGGACGCCCTGGTCGTCGACGCGGCCGACCGGCGCACGCGGCTGCGTCAACGGCGGCTCGTGAGTCTCGCCGAACCGCACGTCGCGGCCCTGGAAACGGTGCTGACCCCGGAGAACTGGTCCGGCCCCCTGCACATCCGCGCCGCACTGGACGGAACCGTCGCCAATACCGGAGTCGCCCGCTACCGGAGCCTGGTCGGTCGCCACCTGACCCCGGCCGGTCAAGGGGCCGGGAAGGAGGCCCTGTGGCTGCGGGTACAAGCCGTCGGGTCCCCGCTGCAGATCGCCGTGGCCGCGCGCGGTCGCCTCCACCGCGACGGTGGGACGA
The DNA here is from genome assembly GCF_003967355.1 of Embleya hyalina. Lineage (GTDB taxonomy): Bacteria > Actinomycetota > Actinomycetes > Streptomycetales > Streptomycetaceae > Embleya > Embleya hyalina. Next base: position 15,545 of record NZ_BIFH01000019.1, read on the forward strand.
TCGAGGCCGAGCCCGAATTCGAGTCACCTCCCGGCAGACCGGCGCAGGTCTTCACGAGCGAAGCCGTCGCGGGCCGGTCGGTGACCGTCGAGAAGACGGTGGCCGTGTACACCTCCAGGGACCCGGCCCTCGGCGATCCACGGACCGCGGCTCTGCGGACCCTCTCGCGAACGGGTTCCTTCGACACCCTGCTGCACGACCACGCCATCCGCTGGGAACAGCTGTGGCGCCGATTCCGCACCGATACGGAGTTCACCGACCGTGCCGGCGAGGACAACACCCTTCACCTGCACCTGTTTCACACCGCACAGACCTACTCCGAACACACCGTCGACCTCGACGTCGGCATGCCGGCCCGGGGCTGGCACGGCGAGGGATATCGCGGACACGTCTTCTGGGACGAGTTGTTCGTGCTGCGAACGCTCAACCTGCGTACGCCGCGGATCAGCCGCGCCGTGCTGCGATACCGGTACCGGCGCCTGGACGCCGCCAGACGCGCCGCCGCGGACATCGGCCTGCGCGGGGCCATGTACCCGTGGCAAAGTGCCGCCGACGGTACCGAGCAGGCCCCGAGCACCCACCTCAACCCGATGTCCGGACGGTGGCTCCCCGACCGCACACACCTGCAACGCCACGTCGGCCTGGCCGTCGCCTACAACACCTGGCAGTACTACCAGGCCACCGGCGACCTCGACTTCCTCGACACGACCGGCGCGGAAATGCTGCTGGAGATCGCCCGTTTCTGGGCCGACATCGCCCGATACGACCCCGCCCTGGAGCGCTATCGGATCCGCGGCGTGATGGGTCCGGACGAGTATCACGACGCCTACCCGTGGGCCGACCACCCCGGCATCGACGACAACACCTACACGAACGTGCTCGCGTCGTGGGTGCTCTCCCGCGCGCTCGACGCGCTCGACGCGCTCCCGGGATACCGACGCGACGAGTTGACCGAACGACTCGACCTGACCCACGACGAACTCGACCGATGGCACACCGTCGCCCGTCGACTCCACGTCCCCTTCCACGACGGCGTGCCCAGTCAGTTCGCCGGATACGAGCGCCTCGCCGAACTGGACTGGCGGCACTACCGCCGGCTGTACCCGGACAATCGACGCCTCGATCGCATCCTCGAGGCCGAGGGCGACAGCGTGAACCGCTACAAGGCATCCAAACAGGCCGACGTTCTGATGCTCCACTACCTTTTCCCGGCCCGGGAGATCCGCCTGCTGCTGCGACGCCTCGGCTACCCGGCCGGACACGAGATGACACAGCGTACGGTCGACTACTACCGGGCACGAACCGTGCACGGATCGACGCTCAGTTCGGTGGTGCACGCCTGGGTGCTGGCCCGCACCGACCGCCGGCGATCATGGCGGTTCTTCCGCGACGCACTCGGCGGTGACGTCCACGACGTGCAGGGAGGAACCACCGCCGAAGGCATCCACCTCGGAGCCATGGCCGGGACGGTGGACCTGGTGCAACGCTGCTACACCGGGCTGGACACGCGCGGTGACGTGCTTTGGCTCGACCCCTGCCTCCCCGCCCGCCTGCGTCGGTTGGAGGTCGAGCTGTGCTATCGAGGGCACTGGGGCGTGGTGGTCGAGGTCGGCCGACGGCACGTGACCGTGAGCCTGCGCCCGGGCCAGAGCGGCTCGGTCCCGATCGGGATCCGCGGTTCGGTGGTCGACATCCCGGCCGGCGGCAGCCGCACCTTCACCCTCTGACGTACACGCGTTTACGTGGGACCTGTGCCCTTGCGTGGTGTGTGCGCCCCGGCAGTCAGTACCGCCAAGCGCTCCCGGTACTCCTCGGTGTCGATCTCGCCGCGGGCGTAGCGCCGGGCCAGTACCTCGGTCGCCGACGAACCGGCCGGCTCCGAGGGGCCGCGACCGTGCGAGGCGCCTCGGGCCAGGAACCATACCGCCGCGACGATCACCGCGATCAGGACCAGCATCAGCACCGACCCCCATATCCAGTTCCAGCCGTCGTCCTCGTACATGTGCCCCACGTGCCGGGCGGGCGCCACTGCCAGGGCCGAAGCCAACTCCATTGCCCTCACCTTCCTCGGACGCCGAATCGACTTCCACTTTCATGGTGCGTCGGAGACGCGACCCGCGCCGGAGCCCTACGACCCACCCGATGGGGCCGTTCGACCCTCTCGGGGGGCGGCACGGGACTGTGGGGACGAGTGAGCGCGTACGGGCCCGCGAAGTGGGCCGCGGTGCGGCCCGGTTCGGGCGTCGCGTTCCTTCGCGGGCCCGATTCGCGTCAGTGCGGATCGCGGGCGTCGCTCGACCAGGTCCAGTCGCGTACCTCCGGCATGTCCTCGCCGTGTTCGAGGATCCAGGCGCGGTGTCGGGTGCGGGCGTCGACCATGGCCTGGCGTACCGTCGCGGCGCGGGCGCCCAGGCCGGGGACGCGGTCGATGACGTCGATCACCCGCTGGTAGCGGTCCGTGTCGTTGAGGACGACCATGTCGAACGGGGTCGTCGTGGTGCCGTACTCCTTGTAGCCGCGCACGTGCAGGTGGGCGTGGTTGTGCCGGCGGTAGGCGAGGCGGTGGATCAGCCACGGGTAGCCGTGGTACGCGAACACGACCGGGACGTCGGTGCCGAACAGGGCGTCGTACTCCGTGTCGGGCATGCCGTGCGGATGCTCCGTCTCGGGGAGCAGCCGCATCAGGTCGACCACGTTGACCACGCGCACGCGCAGGTCCGGCAGATGACGGCGGATCAGGTCGACGGCGGCGAGGGTTTCCAGCGTGGGTACGTCGCCGGCGCAGGCCAGCACGACATCGGGGTCGCCGTCGTCGTTGGAGGCCCACTCCCAGATCCCGGCGCCGCGTGTGCAGTGCAGGACGGCCTCGTCCATGGTCAGCCAGTCGGGGGTCGGGGTCTTGCCGGCGACGATGACGTTGACCAGGCCGCGGCTGCGCAGGGCGTGATCGCCCACCGACAGAAGGGTGTTGGTGTCCGGGGGCAGGTAGACGCGGACGACTTCGGGGCGTTTGTTGATGACGTTGTCGACGAAGCCGGGGTCCTGGTGGGAGAAGCCGTTCTGGTCCTGGCGCCAGACGTGGGAGGTGAGCAGGTAGTTGAGCGAGGCGATGGGCGGGCGCCAGTCGATCTCGCGACTGGCGTGCAGCCACTTGGCGTGTTGGTTGAACATCGAGGAGACGATGTGCGTGAACGCCTCGTAGCAGGAGAACACGCCGTGTCGGCCGGTGAGCAGATAGCCCTCCAACATGCCCTGGCAGGTGTGTTCGGACAGGATCTCCACCACGCGCCCGTCGGGGGCCAGGTGGGTGTCGAGGTCGGTGACCGGCTCCTGCCACGCCTTGGCGGTGGCGCGGTAGACGGCGCCGAGCCGGTTGGACTCGGTCTCGTCGGGGCCGAACAGCCGGAAGTCGCGGCGGGTCGCGGTGCGGGCGAACACCTCGCGCAGGAACTCGCCCAGCGCGCGGGTGGGTTCGGAGGAGGACGCGCCGGGTTCGGTGACCTTGACCGCGAAGTCGTGCGGGTCCGGCAGCGGCAACTCCCGCAGCAGTGTGCCGCCGTTGGCCTCGGGGACCGCGCCGAGGCGGGTGTCGCCGGCGGGGACGTTGGCGAGCACGATCGGGGTGGGGTGCCCGTCGGCGTCGAAGAGCTCGTCGGGGCGATAGGACCGCATCCACGCGTCGAGCAGGGCCAGGTGCTCCGGGTTTTCGCGGACGCCCGCCAGCGGGACCTGGTGGGAGCGCCAGGTGCCCTCGACGGGGGTGTCGTCGACGGTGTGCGGGCCGGTCCAGCCCTTGGGGGTGCGCAGTACGAGCATCGGCCATCGGGGGCGGGTGTGCGCGGTTGCCTTGAGGTGCGCGATCTCGTCGAGGGCTTCCTCCAGCGCGGCGGCGAACTCGGCGTGTACGCGGGCGGGTTCGTCGCCCTCGACGTGGATGGGGCGCCAGCCGTATCCGGTGAGCAGCGCGTCGAGTTCGGCGCGCGGCATGCGGGCGAGCAGGGTGGGGTTGGCGATCTTCCAGCCGTTGAGGTGCAGGATCGGCAGGACCGCGCCGTCGGTGCGGGGGCTGAGGAACTTGTTCCCGTGCCAGGAGGCGGCCAGCGGTCCGGTCTCGGCCTCGCCGTCGCCGATCACGCACGCGACGACCAGGTCGGGGTTGTCGAAGGCGGCGCCGAACGCGTGCGAGAGGCTGTATCCGAGCTCGCCGCCCTCGTGGATGGAGCCGGGTACGCCGGGGGCGATGTGGCTGGGCACACCGCCGGGCTGGGAGAACTGTCGGAACAGGGTGGCCATACCGGCCGCGTCCCGGGGGACGTTCGGGTGGCGTTCGCTGTACGTACCGTCCAGCCACGACGCGGCGAGCGCCGAAGGGCCGCCGTGGCCGGGGCCGGTGACGTGGAGCGCGTGCGTGCCGCGTTCGCGGACGACCCGGTTCAGGTGTGCGTAGATCAGGTTCAGACCGGGGGAGGTGCCCCAGTGGCCGAGCAGCCGCGGCTTGATGTGCCCGGGCCGCAACGGCTCGGCGAGCAGCGGGTTCTCGCGCAGGTAGATCTGCCCCACGGCGAGATAATTCGCCGCCCGCCACCAGGCGTCGACCATCGTCAGGTCGGGTGCCTCGGGAGTCGTCGCCGTCGTCATCGCTCGTCCTCTCGTCCGTCGCCGTGATTGCGCTCATGCCCACGCTCGTGCCTTCCACATGTCGGGTGAAGGGCCGAACGGCCCTACGGGACGGGCCACACGGGTCGATGCCGCCCACCATGGGGCGACACCGCGGTCGGACGTCGGTCGTGTGCCGAGGAATCCGTATCGGGTGGGGTGGGCACGACGACCGGCGGGCAGCGGGCGTGCGGGTGCCGGTGGTCGGCTTCCCGGCGAACAGCGCCGCGCGCACCACGGGTTCGGCAGCCCGGGTCGAGGGTGGGGAAGGGTTCACGCCGATCAGGCCCGGCCCGCTCCCGTTCCCGTACCGGTTCCGTTCCGGGCCTTCGTGCCGGCGTCGCCCGCGGCCGACCGCAGTGTCTCCGCCACGGGCCGGCGAGGGGTCGGGGCCCCGGGAGGCCCGTACCCCATCCGCAGCACCATCTGGACGTGGCCGGGGCCGGTCCGCGGGTTGCGCAGGGTCGCGCGGGTATCCGGCCATTCGACGGCCTGGTGCAGGACCGACATGCGCAGGCCGTGGACGGTCGCCAGGAGCCATGCCCGTTCCATGGCCTGACCCGTGCGCAGCCAGTCCTCCGGACGGTCGAAGCGTGTGGTGAGGGTGGCCACCCGGGGCAGTGCCTCGAAGTGCCGCGTCGAGGTGGGAAAGGCGGGCGGGTGCCCGGTGAAGGCGCGCACCGGTACCCGGGCGTCGTGGTCCTGCGGGCCCAGGGCCGCATAGGGGATGCCGTCGGTGGTGAGCTCCTCGACGCGCAGCCACGTGCGGGTTTCCGCCTGTCGGGCGAGGTCCGCGGCCGTGCGTCGTTCGGCCTCGGCCGTCAGGTTCAGGACGCGGCGTGCGTCGGTCTCCTCCAATACGTCCAGGACGACGCCTTCCGCCTCGGCGGCGGTGACGAGTTCACCGACCAGGCGCTCCGGCACGTCACGGTCGGTGAACGGCAGTCGACTGGAGTGCCGATCACCGATCGCCGGGTGGAGGTCCGGGCCGTACGGGTGTGGGTCGTGGGTGAACCGACCGAGATCGAGCACGGCCGCCGGAGCCGGTCCGCTCTCGTGAGGCAGCAGCGTCACGCGCGGATCCCGTCCCAGTCGTCCGGCGGCGACGCGCACGTTGAACACCGCCGCACCGACCGAGATATGCAGGGCCCGGCCGTCGGGATCGGTGAGGGGGACGGCACGCGTCCTGTCCGCGTACACCGCGATCCCGCGACCGTCACTCGTGGGGCGGAAGTACCACGGTTGGCTGTTGTGGAGCGAGGGTGCCGCACCGCCCGCGGCAGCCAGATACCGCACGTCGGCGGGACTCAGGGATGCGTTGGCCATGTCGATCTCTCCCCACGGCCCATCGGTGCGGCCGAATACCGGGAACGGCGCGTCGGGGCCGCTGTCGCGGGGCCGGCGCCGGATACGACCAGTCTCGGCGATCCCGAGCGGGGGCCACAAGGCCGGACGCCCCGAAGGGCCCGGGCCATGGGTCCCGCATCCCACTCGGCGCTATCCGCGGGTTCGCGGCCGGCGCGCCGCGATCCATCGGTCGGCGCGGGCGGCGAGGAAGCCGAGGACGGCGCCCGCGAGCGGGATCGGGAGGTCCCCGGCGGGGAGGGCGTGTGTGCCCAGCAGGTCCCGCAACATCGGCACGTACACCCCGGCCAGGCCCAGGGCGGCGGAGGCGAGGACCGTGATCGGCAGGAACGGGTTGTCGCGGGTGAGCAGCCGGGTCCGCAGGCCCGTGACGACACCGAGCTGCGCGCCGAGCAGGGTCAGGAAGAGCAGGCTCTGCCAGGCTCGTCCGGTGTGGTCGCCCCACGCGCCGGCGGCGAGGCCCACGGCGGTGACGCACAGGCCCAGTCGCAGGACCCGCTGCCACAGGCCGTCGCCGAGAATGCTCTGCTCGGGTGGGCGGGGTGCGCGCGTCATCGTGCCGGGGCCGGCGGGTTCGGCACCGAGGGCGACGCCGGTCAGGCCGTGGGTGAGCAGATTGATCCACAGGATCTGGGCGGCGAGCAGCGGCAGCGGCAGTCCCAGGAGCGGTCCGAGCAACATCACGGCGATCTCGGCGGCGCCTCCGGAGAGGCCGTAGACGAGGAAGCGGCGGATGTTGTCGTAGACGCGCCTGCCCTCCTCCACCGCGACGACGACGGTCCCGATCTCGTCGTCGGCCAGGACCAGGTCCGCCGCCTGGCGGGCCACCTCCGTGCCGCGTCCACCCATGGCGACCCCGATGTCGGCCCGGTGCAGGGCGGGACCGTCGTTGACACCGTCGCCGGTCATCGCGGTGACGTCGCCCCGGGTACGCCAGGCCTGAATGATCGCCGGCTTCTGCTCCGGAGTCGTTCGGGCGAACACCCGTGCGGCGGTGGGATCGGGTGCGGGGTCGTTGCTCAGGTCGGCGCCGGTCAGGACGGTGGTGTCGCCGTCCCGCAGGATGCCCAGACGAGTGGCGACGGCCCGTGCGGTGGACGGGTGATCGCCGGTGATCATCACGGGCGTGATGCCCGCGTCCCGGCATGCGGCGATGGTGGCGCGGGCGGCCTCCCGGGGCGGATCGCTGATCGCGATCAGACCGAGCAGGGACATGCCTTCCTCCGCGTCCTCCGCGCGGTCGGGTACGACGTCGAGACGGCGGGTCGCCACGGCCAGGACCCGGTACCCGTCGGCCGCCAGGAGGTCGGCCTCGTAGCGCGCCGCGTGCAGGCGGTCGGGGTCGGTGGTGACGAAGCGCGGACTCAGGACGACCTCCGGGGCGCCCTTGAGGACGGCCCGAAAGCGGCCGTCGTGGTCGCGGTGCACGGTGGTCATGCGTTTGCGGTCGCTGTCGAAGGGAGCCTCCGCCACCCGGGGGTGCTCCTCGCGCAGCGTGGTGTCGTCGATCCCGACCTTGCCGGCGGCGGCGAGCAGGGCCGCCTCCGTCGGATCCCCGAGCGCCGACCACTCGGGGTCCGTTCCCGGGGGTACGAGCGTGGCGTCGTTGCACAACGACGCCGCGGTGAGCAACTCGCGTATCTCCGGGGCGGAACCTTCGTCGAGCGGTCGCCCGTCGACGAGCACCCGGCCCTCGGGCGCGTAGCCCGTACCGGTGAGTTCGGCCGCCGTCCGGGCGGTCCATACCCGTTCGGCGACCATGCGGCCCTCGGTCAACGTGCCGGTCTTGTCCGTGGCGAGCACCGTGACGGACCCGAGCGTCTCGACGGCGGGCAGGTTGCGGACGATGGCGTGCCGCGCCGCCATCCGCCGCGCGCCCAGGGCCAGTCCCAGGGTGACCACCGCCGGCAACGATTCGGGGACCGCGGCGACCGCCAGACTGATCGCGGTGACCGCCATCGACTCGGTCGGCTCTCCCCGTACCAGGCCCAGGACGAAGACGAGCAGACACAGGCCGACGACCACGGCGGCGAGCACCCGTCCGAGGTGAGCGAGTCTGCGCTGCAACGGGGTCGGTCCGGGGCGGTCCCGCATCAGGGCGGCGATGCGCCCCAGGGCACTGTTCGCGCCGGTCGCGGTGACCTCGGCCAGCGCCCGGCCGCGCATGATCACGGTGCCGGCCCGGAGCACGTTGTCGGCGGTGGTCTCACCGGCCGGATCGAGTGCGGACTTGTCCACCGGCACCGATTCGCCGGTCAGGGCGGCCTCGTCGACGAGCAGGCCCGACGCCTCGTACAGGACGGCGTCGGCGGGCACGATGTCGCCTTCGTCCAGCCGGACGATGTCGCCGGGGACGAGATCCGCGGAGGCCACCTCGCCTTCGGTCCCCTCGCGCAACACCCGCACGGTCGGCACCGACAGGTCCGACAGGGCCGTGACGGCCCGGTCGGCGCGGATCTCCTGAACGACGCCGACCAGGGTGTTGACCGCGACGACGAAGAGGATGACCGCCGTGTCGGCCGCATCCCCGGTCAGCGCGGTCAGGACGGCGGCGGCCAGGAGCACCAGGATCAGCGGATCACGCAATTGGGCCGTCACGCGCGTCCGCACCGGAGTACGCCGCGCCTGTCGGACGACGTTGGGGCCGTGTACGGCGCGCCGCTCGCCCACCTGCTCGCGGGTCAGCCCACGAACGAGAGGGGGGTGCTTCGCCGACGAGGTCGACGAGGTCGGGGCAGGGGGCGTCTGGGGCACGGTCGTTCACCGATCTGTGGAATTCGTCCCGCGGGCGACGGCTCGCGGGGCATGGGTCGACGGCGGCCCGGCCGATCGGATGTGCGGGAGGCGGCCGACCCGATGTACCGAGGGCGAAATCACCGCCGGCATCGGTCGCGGTCGGCGTCCCGCCCGCGCTCCGGCGGTCCGGCCACGACCCGGACAGGTCGCGTGCGCGATCACCGGGACGGCGATGCCGCCGGTGGTCATCGACTCCCTGATCAAGGACGACCGCCGACCCGAGCCCGGGACGACCATCGTCGCGTCGGCGGCCTGCTCCCGCAGGACGACGACACCGTGTCGTTTGTCGACGGGGGCCTGGGTGACCTCGGGCCCCGGCGGTCCGGCGCATGGATCGAGGCGCGGGCGAAGTCGGCGACGTTCGGCCTTCTCGGCAGCCCACGGGACCGCGCGTCGGCCTCCGTCGGTGCTCTCGACCCCGACGGCCACGGGTGCCGATTCCTCGAAGGTGCTCACCACGCGTTCCTCTCCGAACGAACCGACCCGTCTCGTCGGCTCCTTCGCCCGACTCTGCTCCCGACCGCCGTCGACGGGCAGGGCCGTTGGACCCGACGGGTGCGACGAAGGACCCCGGGTCGCGCGATCCTCGGCGGACCGCGACACGCCGGGTCAGAGGATGGGAAGGATGAACCCCAGGCAGTCGTCGACGTGCCTCACCGGCCGTGTCTCGTCCGAGCCGCTCCATTCGATGAGTGCCGTGTCGACGGCCGTGGCGACAAGTGCGGCCAGGCAGGACAGTTCACCTTCGGTGTAGGCCGTTCTCGAGTCGGCGGCGATGAAGGCGCCGACGACTCGGGCGAGGGGGTCTCGCCCATAGGCTCGTTTCACCTGCAGGCCGGGGTTGTCCCGGACGAGCCGAAGGCGGGTTCGGAGAATGCCCAGTTCGCTTTCGGGAAGGGCCAGGGCCGCCTCGATGGACGCCTTGAGCCGTGCCGAGACCGAGCCCTGCCGCGGGGACTGTTCGAGCTGCGCGGAGAGCCGGCACGACAGGTCGTCGAGTCCTTCCCAGACGATCTGTTGTTTCGTGGGGTAGAAGCGGGCCAGGCTGGACCGGCTGATCCCCACGGCGGCTGCGATCTGCGCCGTCCCGACCTCTTCGAACCCGAGTTCCTCGAAAAGGGCCAGTGCGACGTCTCGCACGCGGAAGCGGTCGATGTGCGCCGGCCGTCCCCTGGTGGCGTTCCGAGTCAAGGTTCCCTCCAGATTATAGAACAGCGCCTCATTAACCCTATCCTCTCGCGGCGGCGAGATGGCGGGCGGCGTCGGCGGGGCACCCGCCGACGCCTGCTGTGGCACGGCGGTCCGAATGCACTCACGCGCGGATCCCCCCTGCCCGACTGCCGTCTGTGTCGACCTGCCGGCTTCCGGGGTAGCCGCCCCGCCCTCCGGCCCGCCGAACCTCGGGCCCGGCGGACAGGCTCTCCGGGCTCGCCCGGGCATCCCCGAGACGCGGAGGTCGCCACCCCTTCCCCATTATCGGACAGCGTGCTAAAAATGCTTCCGCGAGCTCGCGGCGAACACCGCTCCGCATCCGGGCCCGCTCTGCCGGAGCGGGGGCGGGGGCACCCCGATGTCCCCGTGACGGCGAGGTATCCCGCGTGGGAAGGCTCCCGGCCGAGTGATCGCCGGACGCGACGTCGTGCGCATCCCCGCGACCCCGATCCCCAGGAAACCCAACGGCATACGGCGTCTCGACGAAGCACGCCCACGACCAGCAGAAAGGGATGGAGATGGACCATCTCGTCGCGCACCTCGCGCACGTCGAAATCCGCACACCCACACTCGAGGAGAGCGTCGCTTTCTTCCACGACCTGATCGGCATGGAGGTCGTCCTCGAACACGGCGATTCGGTCTTCCTCAGGACATGGGGCAACTACCTCCCCTACGACCTGATCCTCACGCGGAGCCCGACGACGGGCCTCGGCCACATCGGATGGCGGGCCAGGAGCGCCGAAGCCCTCGATCTCGCGGCGCGGCGGCTCGGCGCGGACAACGGGGGCCTGGGCTGGCAGGAACCGGCCCCCCGACAGGGAAGGGCGTATCTCTTCGTCGGGCCCAACGGGCAGAAGCAGAAGCTCTTCTGGGACGCCGAGCACTACCGGGCACCTCGGCACCTGGCCTCGCCGCTGCCCACCCGCCCGCAGCGCAACCCCGCCCGCGGTGTCGCGGCGCGCCATCTCGACCACGTGAACTTCCCCTCCGCGGACGTGCTCGGGGACGCGCGGTGGTACGAGAGAAACCTCGGCGTCTTCCTCACCGAATGGACGGAGGTGCCCGAGGGAGGCCCGGCCATCTTCGCGACCCTGTCCACCGGTGCGGCGTTCCAACTGGCCTTCCTGCGCGACGACTCCGGGTACCGGGGCCGGTTCCACCACTTCGCCCTGCAGGTCGACGAGCGCGCCGATGTCCTCCGTGCCGCCGAGATCTTCCGCGAGGCCGGAGTCCCGATCGAATGGGGCCCGGGACGCCATGGGCACGGGGAGTCCTTCTCGGTCTACGTGCGCGAACCCGGGGGAATGCGTCTGGAGATCGTTTCCCCCGGCCTTCAGCGCATCGCTCCGGACCACAAGCCGGTCAAGTGGGCTCCGGCCCAGGGATCCTCCGACTTCCACCTCAGCAACCCGCTGCCGGAGGCGTTCCTCGAAGTCCTGCCGGCCGTCTCGACCACCGACCGACCAGCGTCCGCCATCGACGTGGCCGGACTCGGAAACCCCTGGGGCAACCTGTGAGATTCGCAAACGTCAACGGCCGCTCCACCCTCGTCACGGGCAGCGCCACCGGCATCGACCTGGCCCGCGCCGCCGGGGACGAGAGCCTCGCCGACCCGCACACGGCGCTGTCCCGATGGGAGGAGGTCACCGCGCGGGCGGGCGGGCTCGACCGCGCCTCGCTTCCCCCCGGGGCGAGCGTCACCTGGAGCGAGAACGACCTCCTGTGCCCCTCGCCCGCACCCGGGCAGATCATCTGCATCGGCCTCAACTACGTGAGCCACGCGGTCGAGTCCGGCCTCGCCATTCCCGAGCACCCGTTCGTGTTCGCGAAGTTCGTGTCCGCCCTCGCGGGCCCGTTCGGGCCGGTCACCATCGTCGACGACACGGCCGACTGGGAGGCCGAGGTGGTCGTGGTGATCGGCAGGACCGCCCACCGGGTTCCCGAGTCCGAGGCGTGGGGCCATGTGGCGGGCATCACCGCCGGCCAGGACATCTCCGACCGGGCGGTGCAAAACCGGCTGGGAGTGAACAGCCGGCCCACCTTGGGCAAGTCCCGCCCCGGTTACGGCCCGGTCGGGCCGTTGATCGCCACACCGGACGAGTTCGACGATCGGGACGACATCGGCATCACCTGCACCGTCAACGGTGAGATTGTCCAGAGCGGGTCCACCGGGGACCTCATCTTCGATATCCCGAAGGTGGTCGCCTACCTCTCCGACATCGTCGTGCTGCGGCCCGGCGACCTGATCTTCACCGGAACCCCCTCGGGAGTCGGCATCGGCCGCACGCCTCCGCGTTTCCTGACCGACGGGGACGTCCTCGAAACCACCGTCGAGGGGGTCGGGACCATGCGCCACGAGGTGTGTGCGCAAGGGCCCGGTCCGGCCGGAACGAAGGCCGCGACCCGGTCCGGGAGCACACGATGAACGCGCCGTCGATCGACCTGGACGTCTGCGTCGTCGGATACGGCCCGGTGGGCCAGACGCTGGCGGCCCTGCTCGGGCGCAAGGGCTGGAAGGTCGGCGTGTACGAGCGCTGGGAACTGCCGTATCCGCTTCCCAGGGCCGGGCACGTCGACGACGAGATCGTCCGGGTCCTCCAGTCCATCGGCGTCGCCGACCTGTTCGAGGTACGGGCCGTCCCGGCCACCGAGTACGACTGGGTCGACGGCAAGGGAGACCTCCTCTTCCGGATCGACTGGAGCAAGCCCACCACGTCGTCCTGGCGGTCCGACTACATCTTCTACCAGCCCGATCTCGAAGCCCTGCTCTCGCAGGCGGCCGAGGCCCACGAGAACGTCTCCGTCCACCGGGGCTGGGAAGCGGTCGGCCTCGAACAGCACGAGGACCGGGTGGAGGTGACCTTCCGCGGCGGGACGCAGGACGGACACGGATGGGAACCGAACGGCGCCACCACGACCGTCCACGCCCGCTACGTCGTCGGTGCGGACGGAGCCAACTCGTTCGTCCGGAAAGCTGCCGGCATCACCTGGGACGACTTCGGATTCTCCGAGACGCTCTCCATCGTGGACGTCAGACTCCACGAACCGGACCTGAAGATCGCGATGCCGGCCTCCGGTCAGATGTGCGACCCCGAGCGTCCCGTGACCCTCTTTCGCTGGCTGGCCCGCGAGCACGCCCGGTGGGAGTTCATGCTGATGCCGGGGGAGGACCCCGCCGAACTCGTCGGCGAGGCAAGCTGCTGGAGCAAGCTCGAACGCTGGGGCGTCACCCCCGAGAACGCGACGCTGATCCGACGGACCCTCTACACCTTCAACTCCCTGGTCGCCCACGACTTCGTCGCCGGCCGCGCGATCCTGGCCGGCGACGCCGCGCACCTCATGCCGCCGTTCCTGGGACAGGGGATGTGCTCGGGAATCCGCGACGCCGCCAACCTCGCCTGGAAGCTGGACCTGGTCCTGGACGGCACCACCCCGGACGACATCCTGGAGACCTACACGCGGGAACGACGGGACCACGTCCGCGAGATCACCCGGATCGCGATCACGCTGGGCGCGGTCCTGTGCGAGACCGACCCGCGGAAGGCGGCCGCCCGGGACGCCGCGATCCGCCGGGACGGGCCGCCGCCCGTGCCCCCGCTGCCGGCCCTGACGACGGGCTTCCTCGGCGAGGCCGACGGCGATTCCGGCGCGCGAGGCCGGCTCGGAGTACAGGGCCTCATCGTCCACGAGGACAGGGTCAGGCGGTTCGACGACGTCGCGGGATCGGGCTGGACGTTGTTCTGCGCCGACCGCGCCCTCGCCGAGGACGCCCGCCGGGTCCGTGACGCCGCGTCCGGCTTCGTCGGGATCAACGTGGTCTACGTCTCCAGGGCCCCCGTGGACTTCCCGGGCTCCTACGTCGACTTCGACGGTACGTACGACCGATGGTTCGCCTCCTCGAACGCGCGGGCGATCCTCGTCCGTCCCGACTTCTACACCTACGGACAGGCGAACACCTCCGCGGAGGTGACGGATCTCCTCACCGAAATGATCGGCCGGCTACGGAACCCCCTGGACGCCGCGCCCGGTACGGGCCGTACGGCCCGGTAGCCGACGACACCGACCACCAGGTTGCCCGCGCCCGCGCCCGCGTCGTGGCGGAGTCGGTCCGGCCGGCGTCGAGAGTCCGTCGCCTGCCGCGTCCGCGCGCACGATGTACCGCCCGCCCCCGCCTCATCGAACCGGAGAATTCCTCTCCGGTTATGTTATGGTTTAGAAGCAGAGAAAAACTCTCCGCTTAGGGTTTCATCTTGTCGAAAGGAGCACGCCATGAACGGCGCGCTGACCGTCCGGACCGTGATCGACGGCACGGAGTACACGCGGGACGACGTCCGCCGGTGGGAACTGGACCGTGCCCGGAACGCGCTCGCCCTGCTCAAGAACCGGATCGGCGACGAGTCGATGCGGGAACTGCTCGCCGAGGACCTCCTGGTGGCGGACGAGATCATGGCCCCGCTGCCGGACGCCTCGGGCGGCGTCTGGCGGTCCGCCGTGACCGAGATGGAGATCGGCGGGATCACCGCCGAGGAGTTCCTGACCTGGTGGCAGGGCCGGCTCGCGAGCGCCGACCGGACGGCGTTGCTCTCGGCCAACCCCGAGCACTACCTCGCCAACTCCGCCGACGGGGTGGTCGAGATCGTCGAGACCATCGGCTCCGGGCCGCTGCGCTTCTTCCTCACCTTCCACGACGGCGTCGAGATCGAGGACGAGGGCCACGAAACCTACCCCGTGCGGATCGGCGGCACCGGACGGCTCACGGACGGCACCGAGATCTGCCGCGTCATGCACGAGTTCGGCGACGGTCCGAACGGCCTGCGCATCCGCCTGACGATCCAGTTCCCGACACACGCCCCCGAGCACGTCTTCACCGGCCACCAGTGGCACTTCGCCTGCGAATTCCTCAACTGGCTGGAGGCCGCGCACACCGCCCGCTGACGACGGCCGAACGGCGGTGGGGAACCTCCCGCGCTGCCGGGTTCCCCACCCCGCGCCCCCGCCGGCACGCACCAGACACCATCGAGGTCACCCCTCATGCGGCTCGGAAAACCACCCCCGAATCCGGACCCGCCCTCCTGCACGTCGCTTCCCCCGAAGTCCTCCCCGGCCTCTTCCCCGTCAGGGCCCGCCCGCCCCGGCCGAGTGCCCACGGTCGGCCCGCCCCGACACACCCTGCGGCGAGCCGCACACGAGTTCGGCCTCACCGCGCTGCTGCTCTTCCTCGTCGTCACCGCGATGCGATGGCTGCTCGCGCCCGACTCGCCCGCGGCGATCGGGGACCCGGACCTCGCCCCGGTCGTACTCGGCGCACTCGTCGGCGTGCTGCTCACCGCGCTCATCCTGTCGCCTTCCGGGCGGTACTCCGGCGGACACCTGAACCCCGCCGTCACCGTGGCCCTATGGCGTCTCGGAGCGTTTCCCGGGCGGGCCGTCCTCCCGTACATCGCCGCCCAGGCGGCCGGATCCCTGGCCGGCACCGCGCTCGGCGGCCTCCTTTGGGGGACCACTGCCCGCCACGCCCCCATCGCGTACGCGGCCGTGGTGCCCGCGCCGACCTGGAACGCCGCCGCGGTGCTCGCCGCGGAAGCCGGAGCCATCGCCGTCGTGACGCTCATGCTCGGCGCCTTCCTGCGCCGTCCGTCCTCCCTGCCGCTGCTGCCGTACGCCGTGGGCCTGGCCACCGCTCTCATCATCGCGTCACTGGGCTCCCGCAGTGGCGGATCCGCCAACCCCGCACGGCAGTTCGGCCCGGCGCTGCTGTCCGGGAACACCACCCATCTGTGGATCTACCTGTTCGCCCCGGTGATCGGCGCCTTCATCGGCGGGGGCATCCGACACACGCGCGCCGCACCCGCCCACCGGGCGCGGGCCCGCCACGCCCCCGACACGGACTCCGACTGATCGGCCCCGCTCCCGCGTCGGGTCGCCCGGTTCCTTTCGGGACGGCGGTTCGGGCTTACTGCGAATGGGTTCCGCTGGGCAAACCATCGTGTCGGTTATGTTTTTGGGCGAGCGGTCGCGCTTGACCGACATGCGTGGACGATCCCAAGAGCCGTCGCGCTCGCCGGCGCGGACGTCCGTGCGAGCCCTCGCCGAACCACCTTCCCGACCCGGAGACTTCGTCGCCACGGCGTCTCCGGTGACGGGTGAGCCGCCGTCGGCGCGCGGGACTCGGGCACCTCCCGCGCGCCGACCCCCTCTATCTCGCGGGTTCACGACGCCCGCCCGGAGCTTTCGTGGGCGGCGGGACGGATCGGCGTGATCGTCCCAGGGGCGTGATCGAGTCCGCGGTCGGTCGATGTCGTCGGCCATCGGGCCGAGCGGGTGACCATGCGGGCGCGGTGGGCGAGTGAGCGCGCCGCAGCGGTCGCTCCGGCGGCGCGTCGGTGGGTTCGGCGTCGGTGCCGGGCGCGGAGATCGACTTCCCCGGGCTCGGGCGGAACATTGACGGAAGGCTTATGAACGCTTGTGGATGCGCCCCGGGTGTACGTACGTCGCCGCACCGTCGAAGCACCTGATCGCGACGCGACCGAGGGCGCGGCCCGCCACGCCCGCCTGCCGGGATCGGTCAGCGGCAGGAGCAGCCGGCGGGGCATCCGCATGTGTCGCCGCCGGTTTCGGCGGCGGTCTTCGTGGTGGTCGCGGGTGCGCAGCATCCTTGCCCTCGCCAGGCGTTCAGGCCTTCCTTCGTCGCGATCGCGGCGATGACGAGAGCCGCGATCGGGTCCGCCCAGGTCCAGTCGAGGGTGGCGTTGAGGACGAGGCCGAGGAGCAGGACGGCGGACAGGTAGGTGCACAGCAGGGTCTGCTTGGAGTCGGCGACGGCGCTGGCCGAGCCGAGTTCGCGCCCGGCGCGGCGTTGGGCGGCGGACAGGAACGGCATGATCGCGAGGGACAGCGCGGCCAGGGCGATGCCGGTGACGGAGCGGTCCGCCTCGCCGGATCCGGCAAGAGCACGTGCGGCGTCGGCGGCGACGTACGCGGCGAGCACGAAGAACGAGACCGCGATGATCCGCAGGGTCCGCTGTTCGCGGGCTTCGCGCACGTGGTGGTCGCGGGCGGAGAACTGCCAGGCGACCGCCGCGGCGGAGGACACCTCGATGACGGAGTCGAGGCCGAACCCGACCAGCGCGGTCGAGGACGCGACGGTGCCGGCGGTCAGCGCGACGACCGCCTCGACGACGTTGTAGGCGATCGTCGCGGCGACCAACAGCCGTATCCGGCGCGCCAGTGCCTCGCGGCAGGACGGACTCGGGCCCGGGGACAGGGACATGGGGGCGGTCATCGGCAGCAGTCCCGGGTTTCGGCGTCGGGGCAGGAGGGGTTCGCCTCGACCGCCAGGACGGTGGCGCGCAGGCTGTCCAGCGCGGTCGCGAGCCGGGCGTCGGCGAGTTCGTAGCGACTGCGACGCCCGACGGGGACGGCGACGACCAGGCCGCAGTCGCGCAGGCACGCGAGGTGATTCGACAGACGGGTCCGCGAGACGCCGAGCGCGTCGGCGAGATCCGCCGGGTGCGCGGGCGCCTCGCGCAGGGTGAGCAGGATGCGGCAGCGAAGGGGATCCGCGAGGGCCCGCCCGAACCGGGCCAGCACGTCGACATCGGAGGCGAGATGCAACATCCCGCAACAGTACACGGAATCATGAATTCACCAACACCTGAACTCTGGGGATTCGCGACGTTGCCCGTGCACACGAATGCTCGCCCGGTGCGTACGTCCGACCGGAACAGTCGGGCGAGCCCGAGTGCGGCGAAGGCCATGGCGATCGGGAACGGCACGTGGAACGGCGCCATGCGCAGGACTCGGCCGAGGTCGTCGTCGAACTCGGGCACCCGGGAGGCGATCGCGACGATCAGGGTGGTCTCGTTCGACCATCGGTGAGCGGCGGCTTCGTCGCTCGACGGCCGCCCTCGGCCGGAGCCCGCCGGCCTCTCCCGTCCCGCCCGGTCGGCTCCGAGACGCCCTGGTCGGGATGCCCCTGCTCGCGGGCGGCGCGGGATCGCCCGCCCGGCGGGCCGGCGAGGGCTCCGCGCAAGGCCCGAACGTTCGGAGCCCCTTCGGGGCGGCCGTCCGTGTCCCGGTACAGGCGGCACGACAGGCTCGGCATCGCCCCCGGCACCGCGAACGGGTCGATTCCGTCGATCAGCACGGTGGGCGAGCCGGTCATGCCCCGGCGCACGGCCTCCGTCTCGTCCCGCACCTCGACCACGTCGACCTCGACCGCCCGGCCGTCCAGGGCGGCGGCGATCCGTTGCCGTACGACCGGCAGGTTGGGGCAGTGCGGAACAGCCAGAACGGTGATGCGCATCCTGGTGACCTTTCGCCACGTCGGGCCCCGGTGCGGGAAATGTGTCCCGAGGTCACTCGAGAGTCCTCTCCCCGGCCGTCGACGAGCCCGAAACCACTTCCGCAACATCACCCCGTGTCGTCCTCGGGGGCGCGCGCGGCGAACGGCTCGTGGCCGGTACCGGTCGGGGCGGGACCGTGAAGACCCGCCCTTTCCCCGCCCCCGGTGCCGGAAGCGGCGGAGCCGACGCCGTCGTCCGCCCGCAAGTGACGGAGCGCCGAACCGGGTTCAGCGCGCGGCGTGTTCGAAGGCGCTGCCGACCTGGTCGGCGAGGGTGACCGCGACCAGGCGGGCCCGCAGGGACGGCCGGGAGTCGGGCGTGGGGTCGAGCATGAAGCGGCCGTGGAAGTGGTCGCCCCGGTATACGCGCAGTTCGATCTCCTCGGCGGGTAGGCCGTGTCGGTCGACGTCCCGGGCGCACGGTCCGACGGATACCGACCCGTCCTGTTCCAGGCGCGGGGGCCGGCCGATGAGCCTGCCGTATTCGAACCGGCAACCACGCAGGTCGAGGAGCGCGATCAGGTGGGCCCCGACCGCGTCGACCACGGCGTCCGGCGACGTGGACGAGCGGGTGACGTCGGCGACGTCGCGGACGCGGGAGCGGTGATCGGCGTCGGTGCGGGCGATCATCTGCAGGCGACGGGCACGGGCGGCGATCCGCGAGACCGCCAACCCGACCAGGAGCAGCAGCACCGCCATCAGCACGTCGGCCGAGCGGGCGATGCCGAGGCTCCCATAGGGCCTGGAGAAGAAGAAGTCGAACCACAAGGTGGCCGACAGGGCGGTGAGCGCCCCGGCGAGCCGATGGCCGTTCGCAGCCACCGCGACCACGACCACGACCATGCACAGGGCCACGTTCACGCTCGCGAAATGCGCCCGGAACGGCGCCAGTATCCCCGCGACCGCCACCGGCACCACCACGGCCGCGATCACCGCCACCCGGTCCCGGCGGGGATATCGAGGCATCACCGAACACCTCCATCCACGGAATCACACGGCTCGTCGGTCGCCGAAGCCGGCCGCCGCACTGCCGTCGACACCCTTGCCGTGACCAACCGTGCGGTGGATTGCCAGAGTATGTCCCCGTATCCGAATGGACGCGACGACGCGGCGTCAAGGCAGCGACAAGGTTTTCGGCCGTACCACCAAAGGTGTGACAACGCTCGCCGGAACGGCTGCGCTTGACGCTCACAGGTGACAACCGGGCGGCAGCGGCGCCGCGTTGGTGGCGCTTCGGCTACGCGAACGGGTCGGGAGGACTGTTTCGTGTGCTGCGGTATCCACCGGAAACCGGCGAGCGTCCGCCGTCGTCGGCATCGAATTCCGTATCGAATTCCATGGTGACAGGCGAGGCGGCGCCCGCGGTGAGCGACTCGGCCGCCCGTAGGAGGTCGTGCAACGCCTTCGACACCACCTCCAGTTCACGCGCCAGTCGCTCTTCGGAGGGTTCGTGGAACAGTCGAGTCGCGCGCCAACGCATGGTCCGAAGACGGTGGTGAGCGGATTCGACCGCCGTGCGCAACCCTTCGAGATGCTCTCGACGAACGGGGTCCGAAGGCACCGGAGGCCCTCCTTCGCAGTAGCGATTGCCGCAGTGTTCGGCCGAGTCGACGAATCCGGCCGGTGACGGAGCCCAGGACGTCGACCCGGACTCGGGGCTGTCGGACCGGAGCATTCCCGACGATGGAGACTTCCGCCGCGTTACCGAGCGGTCCATACGTCGCGCATACGCAACGAGACCGCATTCGAACAAGCTCTTGACCCCGCACCAGACTGCATCGCGTTCAGGACGAGGTGGCTCGTTCGTCCGTGTTCGAGTGGTCTTCGGTGACGTGCCAGTGCAGGTCGCGGACGTCCGGGGTGAGGGACAGGCGGGCGACGAGTTGTTCGAGCACGGTTCCGACCGGGCCGGTGACGACGAGGACGGCCTCCAGGCGGGCCGTGTCCGCGTCGTCGCGGCGCACGCTCAGGCCCAGGATCAGGATGTCGGGTGTGTCGAGGGCCTGGACGAGCAGGGCCCGCGTCCGAGCCTCGGACGGCCGGTCGCACACGAGGTGGACGGTGGCGGGGGTGGTGATGTCGCCCTCGCCTTGTGGGGCGTGGTCGATCAGGCGTCCGGCGGGCCGCAGCAGCAGGTGTACGGCCAGGACCGCGGCGGTGCCGATGAAGGCGAGGGCCGGTCGGCCGGAGGCGGCGAGGACGCCGACGGCGGCGGAGCACCACAGGGTCGCGGCGGTGTTCAGGCCGCGGACCCCGGCGCCGTCGCGCAGGATGACGCCGCCGCCGAGGAAGCCGATGCCGGAGACCACGTAGGCGGCGATCTGCGTGTTGTTGCCGGTGTCGGTGATGGCCTCGCCGTGGAGGACGAACAGGGTGGCGCCGGTGGCCACCAGGGCGTTGGTGCGCAGTCCGGCCATCCGGGCGCGCCATTGGCGTTCGATCCCGATGAGCGCGCCGCAGCAGACGCCGACCGCGAGCCGGACGAGGAACTCGGTGGTGGTGATGGTGTGCACGGTCGGCACCTCCTCCTCGGGTGTGTGGGTGTGTGGGTGTCGGACGGGGCGGACGCCCGCGGGTCGTCGCCGGCGTGGGGCCCGTCCGGTGCGGGCCCCACGGGTCGAGCCGAACGTGGGCTACAGCCAGGTGCCGTAGCGCCTGATGTAGCGGGTCTTGACGAACTGGGTGAGGGCGCAGTAGGTGAGCAGGGTCGCGGCCAGGATCGGGAAGTACGTCCAGGGCAGGGACTGCATCCGGAGGGTGTCGGCGAGCGGCGAGAACGGCAGGTAGATGCCGATGGCCATGATGACGCCGGTGAGGACCAGGACCGGTGTGGCGGCGCGGGACTGGACGAAGGGGACCTTGCGGGTGCGGATCATGTGCACGATCAGCGTCTGGGAGAGCAGGCCCTCGATGAACCAGCCGGACTGGAACAGGGTTTGTCGCGCCTCGGTGTCGGCGGAGAAGACCCACCACATGACGCAGTAGGTGGTGATGTCGAAGATCGAGCTGATGGGGCCGATGCGCAGCATGAAGCGGGAGAGGTCGTCGGCGGCCCACTTGCGCGGCTTGCGCAGGTACTCCTTGTCCATCTTGTCCCAGGGGATGGACAGTTGCGAGATGTCGTAGCAGAGGTTCTGCACCAGAAGGTGTACGGCGAGCATCGGCAGGAAGGGCAGGAAGGCGGAGGCGACCAGGACGGAGAAGACGTTGCCGAAGTTCGAACTGGCCGTCATCTTGATGTACTTCATGATGTTGCCGAAGGTCCGACGACCCTCGACGACGCCCTGGTCGAGGACCATGAGGTCCTTCTCCAGGAGGATGATGTCGGCGGATTCCTTGGCGATGTCCACCGCGGTGTCGACGGATATGCCGACGTCGGCGTCGCGCAGCGCGGCGGCGTCGTTGATGCCGTCGCCGAGGTAGCCCACGGTGTGCTCGCCGGCCTGGAGGGCGCGGATGATCCGGGCCTTCTGGACCGGGTTGACCTTGGCGAACACCGTGGACTTCTCGGCGAGTTCGCGCAGTTCGTCGTCGTCGAGCGGGTCGATGTCGCGACCGAGCGGGATGTCGCCGACGTCTAGGCCGACCTCGGTGGCGACCTTGCGGGCGACCGGCTCGCTGTCACCGGTGATCACCTTGACCGCGACGCCGTTCTCGTGGAGGGCGGAGATCGCGGCGGAGGCGGAGGCCTTGGGCGGGTCCAGGAAGGCGACGAAGCCGACGAGGGTCAGTTCGGACTCGTCCGCGACACCGTAGCCGGCGCGCGCCGCCGGTACGGAGCGGGTGGCCACCGCGAGCACGCGCAGGCCTTCGCGGTTCTGCGCCTCGGCGACCTCGCGTACTCGCTCGCGGGCCGCGTCGGTGAGCACGATCTCCCGCCGGCCCTCGCGCACCGTGGCGCAGATGTCCAGGATCTCGTCCACCGCACCCTTGGCGATCAGTACGCGGGCACCCTTTTCGCGCTCCAGGATCACCGACATGCGGCGGCGGGTGAAGTCGAAGGGGATCTCGTCGATCTTGGTGAAGCGGGCGGCGGCGAGCAGCCGGTCCCCTTCCTCGACGTGGTCGATGATCGCCCGGTCGAGGAGGTTCTTGAGGCCGGTCTGGAAGGAGCTGTTGAGGTAGGCGTATTCGAGAACCTCGTCGTCCGGTCGCCCGAGGGTGTCGAGGTGGCGTTCGAGGACGATGCGGTCCTCGGTGAGGGTGCCGGTCTTGTCCGTGCACAGCACGTCCATCGCGCCGAAGTTCTGGATGGCGTTGAGGCGCTTGACGATCACCTTGCGCCCGGACATCGCGATCGCGCCGCGAGCCAGGTTGGCGGTGACGATCACCGGCAACATCTCGGGCGTGAGGCCGACGGCCACCGACACCGCGAACAGGAACGCCTCGGGCCAGTCGCCCTTGGTCACCCCGTTGATCACCAGCACGATCGGGGTCATCACCAGCATGAAGCGGATCAGCACCCAACTCACCGACCGCACACCACGATCGAAGCTTGTCTCCGGGCGGGCCCCGGCCAGGTTCTTGGCCATCGACCCGAAGTAGGTCCCCGCCCCGGTCGCGGCCACCACCGCGGTGGCCGACCCGGACACCACAGAGGTGCCCATCAGGCACAGCACGGACGACTCCAGCGGCTCCCCGCCGTCGGCCGCCCGCCCGTCCGCGGCTTTCTCCGCGACCGCGCCGAGCGTGTCGTACTTCTCCACGGGCAACGACTCGCCGGACAACACGGCCTGGGAGACGAACAGGTCCTTGGAGGTGAGCAGTCGGCAGTCGGCGGGGATCATGTCGCCGGCGGCGAGGCGTACGACGTCACCGGGGACCAGGTGCTCGATCGGCACTTCGCGCTCCACCGGGTCGGCGGTGCGGTTGGCGCGGCGTATCACGGTGGCGGTGGTGGTCACCATCGCCTTCAGCGCCTCGGCCGCCTCGGTGGAGCGGAACTCCTGCCAGAACCTGAGGAATACGCTGACCAGGACCATCGTGGTCAGGGTGATCATGCCCTTGAGGTCGTCGGTCAGGAAGAAGACCAGGTCCAGGCAGATCAGCACGACGATGAACGGGTTCTTGACCGTCGACGCCAGTTGTGCGACCCAGTGCGGCGGGCGGTCGTGGCCGACGACGTTCTCGCCGTACTTCTCCAGCCGTTCGACCGCGTCGCGTTCGGTCAGGCCGTGCGTGCCGGTGCGCAGGGTGTGCAGGGTCGTGTCCGTCGGGGCGGCGGCCACCGCGGCGAGTTCGGCGCCGATGCGGGCCGTCGCGGCCCCCAGGGTGTCCCCGCGACGGGCCCTGCGGGCCGGACGCCTGGGCCCCGAACGGCCACGCTCCAGTTCTTCCAGGATCTTGGTCATGAAGTCGTCTCGTCTCTCGGTACGTCCCGACGCCGGCCCGGCCGTGCGCGCGGCGGCCCCGAAACGGCGCGCGTGGGCACACCCGCCCGTGTCACGGGCATGGCGAAGGCTCACTCGGACGTCACGAGGCGGCCCGCGAACGCCGAACGGCGCCGGGGCGGAAGGGAATGAAAAGCGGGAGGTATCGGGGAGGGGCCGTCACGAGCCACCCGGACTCGACCGGCGAACGGGCGAGGCGGGACCGCGAAGCGGCGAGACCGCGAACCGGCGAACCTCCGGGTCGACGCGCTACCGAATCGACGCGCCGTGGTCGGCGCGGGAGTACGGGGAGCAGGGCTGGGGCGGGTTGGTACTACTGCCGCTCGGACTCACTGCTCTCACCTCCTCGCTGCCGAACCGACGATGCGCGGCGCGAGGCATGCCGCTCTCCGCACCCCGACGACGGGGCGGGCGAGGGCGTACACCTCCTCGTCAGAGCTTTGGCACCACGCGGCGTATCCGCCCGATCGGGTCGGGAAGCCACTTGGAGTCACCCCTTGGGCCGGGGAGACCTGTCCTGACCTGGAGCGTCTCTCGACGGGGAAGGTCAGTGGCCTGTGTCCGCGTGGAAGCCTCACCGAACGAGGTGCCACAGCCGTCAGTGAACACCCACCCGTCCTTGATAGTCAAGCGGCCACGCAAGTAACGTGGAGTCACCAGCTACTTTCGCGCCCTACCCGGAGACGCCCGACCGTGACCGATACCCCCGCCGCCGACGACGCGTGCCGGCCTCTCGACGCCCGCACCCTCCAGCAGGCCGCCGCGACCTTCGGCATGCTGGCCGCGACCAACCGCCTCCAGATCATGTGGCTGCTCTCCCAGGGCGAGAGCGACGTGGGCACCATCGCGGACAAGGTCGGCGGCACGGTCGCCACGGTCAGTCAACACCTCGCCAAGCTCAAGCAGGCCGGCATGGTCGGCTCCCGCCGAGAGGGCCGCCGCCGGATCTACGTCCTCGACGACCCGCACATCGCCATCCTGGTCGACCAGGTCGTCGCCCACCAACGCGAACAGGACCTCCGCGGCGGCACGTTCACCGACCGCCTCCCCGGCGGAAAACGCGCCTGAGGCCGCTTGCGGCGGCGCACCACCACCCATCCCGACCCGACGAGGCCCTACCGGTCCTGCTTCCGCAGCGGTCGGAAGAAGTCCCGTAGGTCGCGCGCCAGTTGCTCGGGCTCCTCGTGGGCCATGAAGTGCCCGCCGCGTTCGGGGGTGTGCCACTGCCGCAGGTCGGTGAAGGTGCGTTCGGCGAGGCCGCGTGGCATTCCGCGGAACGCCGCTTCGTTGCTCAGCGTCACGGCGCCGGGCACGGTGATCGGCGGCACCGGCCGGTCGTGCGGCCAGTCGTGGTACTCGCGAAACGACGTGCCGATCGACCCGGTCGTCCAGTAGAGCGTGGCCACCGTCAGCAGCGTGTCGCGGTCCCAGCGCGTCGCCACGTCGCCGCCGCAGTCGCTCCAGTCGCGGTACTTGTCCACGATCCACGCCAGCAGTCCCGCCGGGGAATCGATCAGCGCGGCCGCGACGGTGTCCGGGCGGGTGGACATGATCGCGCTGTAGCCGCCGTCGGCCGCGTCGTACACGGCCAGCGCGTCGAGGAACCGCTGCTCCTCGGGCGTCGGCGGCGCCGCGCCGAAGTCGGTCGGGACCACCGACGAGGTGACCAGCACGCCGGCCACCTCGTTCGGGAACAGCGCGCCGAGCCACTGCGTGACCCCGCCGCCGATGTCGCCGCCCTCGGCACCGAAGCGCGGGTAGCCGAGCACGTCGGTCATGAGCGCGTGCCACGTCCGGGCGACGGCGCGCCGCGTGAACGGGCCGCTCGGCGGCTCGGAGAAGGCGAACCCGGGCAGCGACGGGATCACCACGTCGAACGCGTCCGCCGGGTCTTCGCCGTGCGCGCCCGGGTCGGTCAGCAGTTCGGCGATCCGCAACATCTCCACGAAGCTGCTCGGCCATCCGTGGCTGAGGACCAGCGGCAGCGGCGCCGGTCCTCGGTCCGGGCCCTTGCCGCGCATGTGCACGAAGTGCACCTTGCGGCCGTCGACTTCGGCACGGAAGTGCGGGTACGCGTTCAGTCGGGCCTCGGCCGCCCGCCAGTCGAAGCCGTCCGCCCAGTACGCGACGAGTTCGCGCAGCTCGCCGGGATCGACCCCGGCCGGCCGACGCGCCGCGTTCGTCGCGGTGGTGAACCGAGTGCGTACCAGCCGCTCGCGCAGGTCGTCGAGCACGTGGCCGGGGACCGAGATGTGGAATCGCTCTGTGCTCATGTGTCCTTCGGTGGTTCATCCGCCGGCAGGGCGCGCGTCCCGGTACGACCGGGGCGCGGCCGGCGCGGGCCTCGCGTCGGTAGCTGCCAACGCCGACCGGCCTTCGCTGATTCCGGACGGCCGTGAGCAGGCGGCGCGACGACGCGTGGCGTTCGGTCAGTCGTAGTCGATGTCGCCGCACCCGCCGCCGCATCCCTCGCCGTTCGGCGGCACGGACACCACCGGACGATACGAGTGGGAGGTCAGGATCGCCTCCACGTCCCGGTCCAACCCCGCTCGATCCCGCTCGAGCCGCCGGCAGCAGTGGTCCACCAACTCGGACGCGTCGTTGGCCGCCGGCAGGGAGGCGAGGGCGAACCGGGCGAGCAGCCAGGGCGCCGGCAGGAACGGGACGACCCAGGCGACACGCAGGGCGGGGTGGACGGAATGCGCGTTCAGCGCCGCCGCGCCCGGCACGGTGAGCAGGCACCCACCCATCATGAAGCTCGCCATCCAGATGGCGGCCTCCGCGGCCTGGCGCGACGGTGGGGCGTCGTTCGCGCGCAGATCGTAGAGAAGACGGACGTGGGTGTCACGAACGGCGGCGTAGGGGGCGTGCTCGCCCAACTCGTACGGCTTGTAGCCCTCGTCCGGCAGGAGCCGCGAGAGCGGGAAGAGCGCGGCGGCGCGCACGAGAGGATCGCCCGAGGGCCGCGTCTCGCGGGTGGCCACGGGCGTGACGACGCCCTCGCGCGAGACGTGCACGCGTCCCAGGGCGTGCAGCCGCAGCAGTACCAGCCGGTCGACCAGCACGGTGCCGCCGACGATTCGGGCGGCCTCGTATCCGTTCACGCCCGAACGCACGAGACGGGTCGCGACGTACTCCCGGGTGCGCACTCCGGAGGAGACCACGAGCGCGCACACGCCGTACACCAACGCCCAACACGCCACCAGGACGGACAGCGTGGCGGCCACGGACCCGACGGTCACGACGCGTCACCCCCGGTCCGCGATTCGAACCGGGACGGCGCGAAGACCGCCCCGGCATCGCACGATCACGTCGGCGCGACGGACCCCGGACCGTACCGCCGAGGGGTCGTCGGCCCCGAACACCTTGCCGCACCCGCCCGGGAGGGAACAAGACGCCTCGGCTCGCGCCGTGAGAATCCACAATCGGAAGGCGATCGTCGGTGTGCGGTCCACGCCGACGCCGGCGTGGACGGCCGACGGGGGGCGCCTGTCAGGCCGCCTCGACGCCGAGTTCGGCGAGCAGGGCGCGGACGCGTCGTTCGATCTCGTCGCGGATCGACCGTACGGCCTCGACACCCTGTCCGGCCGGGTCGTCGAGCCTCCAGTCGAGGTATCGCTTGCCGGGGAAGATCGGGCACGTGTCGCCGCAACCCATGGTGATCACCGCGTCGGACGCGCGGACCGCCTCCGTGGTCAGGATCTTCGGCGTTCGGGCGGACATGTCGATGCCGACCTCCGCCATCGCCGCGACGGCGGCCGGATTCACGGCGTCGGCGGGCGCGGATCCGGCGGAGCGCACCTCGACACGGTCACCGGCGATGTGAGTGAGCCAGGCGGCGGCCATCTGGGACCGTCCGGCGTTGTGGACGCATACGAACAGCACGGATGGTGTGGCGAGTTCAGACACGGGCGGGACCTTCCGGGGCGACGGTCGCGGTGGGTGGGGGGAAGTGTCGCCGGGCGGCGAGGGCGACGTACACCAGGCCGATCAGCACCGGCACCTCGATGAGCGGTCCGACGACTCCGGCAAGGGCCTGTCCGGAGCCGGCGCCGAAGGTGGCGATGGCGACCGCGATGGCGAGTTCGAAGTTGTTGCCCGCGGCGGTGAACGCCAGTGTCGTGGCCCGCGCGTGGTCCAGGCCGACCGCGCGTCCGACGGCCATGGACCCGCCCCACATCAGCGCGAAGTAGGCGAGCAGGGGCAGTGCGATCCGGGCGACGTCGAACGGTTTGGAGGTGACGGCGTCGCCCTGGAGGGCGAAGAGCACGACGATGGTGAACAGGAGCCCGTACAGGGCGAACGGGCCGATCCTGGGAAGCACCCTGGTCTCGTACCAGGTCCGGCCGCGGGCCCTCTCGCCGAGGCGGCGGGTGAGGAACCCGGCCAGGAGCGGGATGCCGAGGAAGATCAGCACGCTGCGGGCGATCTCCCACACGGACACGTCCAGCGCGGTGCGTTCCAGGCCGAGCCATCCGGGCAGCACGTCGAGGTAGAACCAGCCGAGTGCGGCGAAGGCGATCACCTGGAACACCGAGTTGAGCGCGACCAGGACGGCGGCGGCCTCACGGTCGCCGCAGGCGAGGTCGTTCCAGATGATCACCATGGCGATGCAGCGGGCCAGGCCGACGACGATCAGGCCGGTGCGGTACTCGGGCAGGTCGGGCAGCATCAGCCACGCGAGGGCGAACATCAGCGCCGGGCCCACGATCCAGTTCAGGACCAGGGACGGCAGGAGCAGCCGACGATCGCGGGTGACGGTGTCGAGCCGGTCCCAGCGGACCTTCGCGAGCACCGGATACATCATCACCAGCAGGCCGAGCGCGATCGGCAACGAGACCCCGGTGACCGTCACCTTCGCGAGCGCGTCGCCCAGGCCGGGGACGAGTCGGCCCAGGCCGAGGCCGGCGGCCATCGCGATCAGGATCCACACCGCGAGGAAACGGTCGAGGAACGACAGTCGCCCGGCGACCGGTCCCGCCGGGGTCGCGGCCGGGGCGCTCACGCGCCGACCGGAGCGGAGGCGGGTTCGGGGAGGGGGTCGCCGGCGGGGCGGGTGAGGATCGCGGCGAGGCGGTCGGTCATGGCGGGCAGGAGCCGGTAGTACACCCATGTCCCGCGCCGTTCGGAGGCGATCAGCCCGGCCTGCTTCAGCAGCTTGAGGTGGTGGGAGATCGTCGGCTGGGACAGATCGAACGCCGGGGTGAGATCGCAGACGCAGATCTCCCCGCCCGCGCGGGAGGCGATCATCGACAGCAGACGCAGCCGCACCGGGTCGCCCAGCGCCTTGAACACCCGCGCCAGGTCGACGGCCCGGTCCTCGTCCAGCGGGGCGGTCAGCAGCGTGGGGCAACATCCCTCGGTGTCCCGGCCGAGTACCACGAGTTCCTGTTTCGACATTCCTCTATGTTGACATTCTTCGATGCAGCGCGCAAGCTTGTATCGACCGACATCGATACAAGCCGATGGGAGACTGTCGTCATGTCCCGTGTGCAACTCGCGCTCAACGTCGCCGACCTCGAAGCCTCGGTGGCCTTCTACACCAGGCTGTTCGGCGTCGAGCCCGCCAAGCGCCGACCCGGCTACGCCAACTTCGCCGTCACCGACCCACCCTTGAAGCTCGTCCTGATCGAGGGCGAGGCCGGCCAGGACACCCGCCTCGACCACCTCGGCGTCGAGGTCGGCTCCACCGACGACGTCACCGCCGCCACCACCCGCCTCAAGGACGCCGGACTCGCCACGTTCGAGGAGAACGACACCTCCTGCTGCTACGCCCTCCAGGACAAGGTGTGGGTTCACGGCCCGGGCAAGGAGCCGTGGGAGGTCTACGTCGTCAAGGCCGACGCCGACCGGATGGGCAAGCCCCCGACACCGGACACCGACACCTGTTGCCCGGTCGAGCCCCCGAACGCCCCATCACCCACCACGACCTGCACCTGCGGCACCTGACGGCAAACCCGACAGACACCACAACCCGCGCCCCGACCGCTGGTGGTTGCGAATCAGGGGGCGTTCCCGAACTGCAATGGAACGCAATGGCGTTCAACATTTCGGAGGCAGCGTCGAGTGGCCCTGCCATGCGAAAGTGGCGAGCTTGGTCATGCCGGTGATCGACGGGGCACCCGGATTCTTGTCGCCGTTGGCGCGCGCCGATTCGTTGTGAATGAAGGTGTTCAGCACCGTATCGGGCGCGATGACGACGTAGTAGGTGATCCGGAGCGTGACCGACGCCGGC
Organism: Embleya hyalina; assembly: GCF_003967355.1. Lineage (GTDB taxonomy): Bacteria > Actinomycetota > Actinomycetes > Streptomycetales > Streptomycetaceae > Embleya > Embleya hyalina. The sequence goes on from NZ_BIFH01000019.1 coordinate 45,543, forward strand.
CAGGTGGCGAACTGGGTTCCGTGCCAGGATCCTTCCCGTCCGACGGTGACGAGGTGGTAGTAGGTCCCCTGGCCGTGAACTCCGTTCGTGTCGCAACCGGCGCGTTCGGGAACGGTGATGATGGCCAGGCTCTGCCCCCTGGGCAGCGTTCCCGATACGCGACCACTGGTGTCCAGTCGGCCCTTGTTGTGGATCGGGTCTCTGCTGTCCAGGACCACCGTGTCGCAAAAGTCGTACCCTCCACCACCGTTGATCTGTTCGACCGGTACACGAACCCCCGACCCGGCGGCCGGACAAGCCGATGGTCCCCGTGAAGTCGGCGTCTGCGGCGTGAGGGATGTCTTGACGGGGGTATACCCGGGCTTGTCTCCGCCGGGAGCCCGCGGCGTCGAGGTCGCCTTGCCGGGGCTGTTCCCGGGTTTGCCTCCCGTCGGAGTGGTGGCCGTACCTGTGATTCCCGGTGGGGGTGTCTTCCGAGCACTCGACTCCGAAGCCGTCGCCGTGCGGGGGCCGGCTGTCGTGGGTGGGCGTGATGCGGATGAGGTGTCGGACGAAAGCGCGGTGCTCGGTGTCGTGGCGGCCGACGCGGTGGCCGTGCCGCGCTTCGCGACGGTGCGCACGCGTCCGGTGGGATCGATGATTCCGGCCAGATCGGCATCGGGCTCGTTGAAGAAGACGAGGCCGTCGCGGACTGCGAGTTCCACGTCGGTGCCGGCGGCGGTCAGGGGGACTGTGTGGACGGCCCCCATGGTGCCGTCGCCGCGAAGTTCCACGATCGAGACGGTCCCGCGTGTGAGGTTGGGTATGTACGCCCTCCCGTCCACCTCCACGGGGATCCCGAACACGTCCGAGCCCGGCTCGTCGACCAACACCGCCGCATGGCAACGCCGCTCGGCGGTCGTGGAACAGGACAACAGATGTCCGGAAGCCTTGCTCGTGATCAGCACGTGTGGTGCGTCGGAGGTCCCCACGGTGATGTCATCACCTGCGTCAACACCGGGAAGTTCGATGCTCGGGCCGCTCGGAACGCCTGTATCGGGGGCGAGTGGAATCGCCCGACGGCCCGCCGGGTCGACGACGACCGGGCGGTCTGCCGCGGTGGTGATGCGTGCGCCGGGGCCCGCTCCCGTTTCCGTCGGGCCGCCGGTGTACGCGGTCCAGATCGATCCGGACGACCGATCGACAAACCATGGACCCGCTCCGGGAGTTCCGCGGCCACCGGTGTCCACGAGCGTCACGGTCTGTTCCGCCCCGCGCGTCGAGCTGTACGTGACGGGCCCGATGGCTTTCAACGTTTCGGGGTTCACGGTGGCGAACCGACCACCGCGGGTGTCGATGATGTACAGCGCGGTCGGGGTGACCCGCAACTCCGTTGGGCCGGACTCCGGCCATGGGTCGGCCCCGACGGTGAGACGGCCCGTGGCCCCGTCGATGCGGGTGACGCCACCCTGTGGGCCGACGACATAGCCGGTCGTGCCCAGTTGGGCGGTGCGAACACGATCGTCCCCGTCGGAACGGAAGGCAATGTTCGTGGTGACACGGACGGAAGCGCCGTCCAACAGGGTCGCCTGTGCCGGATGGTTCGATGCCAACCACAGCGCTCCGGAGCCCAACCGCACCCGAGTCCCGGGATGGCCGCGGTGGTTCGGAGCCAAGGCCGCCACGACCAGGGTGACGACCGCGCAAGCGGCGACGACCTTCGCGAGTCGGCCGGGCACGACCCTGCGCCGATCACCGTGGCGGCGGTGGGCGAGGGTAGTGGCTCGGAGGGTTCCCTCGGGAGCGTCGTGCGCTGCGGCGGGTCGGGATCGGCGCGTCATGGCACCCCTGTCGACGGGTCCGGACGGGCGGTGAGAGGTTCATCGGTGCGATGGCGGCCACGTCGACCGTCATGTGCTCGTGGGAGTCGCCGAAGTGACCGTGGCGTCAGACGAACCCGGATACGGGAGCGTCGACGAGGAAGGAGCCTGTATCGGATGTCGCGCTCCAACGTCCAGGCCCGGGCGACTCGTCGTGGCTCGACGGGATCGTCGCTGTAGACGACGTCACTGATCATCGCCGCCATCTGCTCGAACGCTTCGAGGTATGCGCGCCGATCCGGTCGGTCGATGCGGAGGGGCATCTCCCTCAAGTGGGCGACGAGTTCGAGCGCGGTTGCGCCGGTCGGCAGGACGAGGCCACGGTCGGTGTGACAATCGCGAACCTCGAGCCAAGCCCCGAGGATACGATCGCGTGGGCACCTCGCGCGGCGCCGAACACGTTTGCGCCGGGCTTTGAGAGCGGATACGGCAAGCGCGGCCGAGCCGATACCGGCGACGGCCGACGCTACGAGCAGCCACATCGTCGCGATCAATACCCGGGTCACGGCATGGGACGACGGATACCCGTTCCGGGACGATGCGCCGGGGCCGGCGGAGGGTGGGCTCGGGGGTGCCGACGGTGGGACCACCCGGGTCGACGGCGGTACGGGTTCCCGCGTGGTGCGCGGCGGGACGGTGGTGCGTCCTTCGGCGTCGAAGGCCACCCAACCGAATCGCTCGGTGCGGATCTCGACCCAGGTGGTGGCATCGGCGGTGGTGACGGTCGTACTGCCGCCGACCGGAGGCCGCAGACGGTAGCCGACGGCCACCCGCGCCGAGAACCCCTGTGAACGAGCCAGTACCGCCAACAGAGCCGCGTGCTGGGCGACGTTTCCACCGGTCGCGATGTCGGGGGACGTGCCGGTCAGGTCGACCAACTGTCGATACGTCGTGCCCGGGGGAGCCTGATCGTCCTCCGGGAGTGAACGCACGTACTCCTGCAGCGCCGCCAGTCGGGCACGGGGCGTGTCCCGGTTCGCGACGTGGTTGCGTGCGGTCTCCGCGAGAGCGTCCGGTGTGTCCGGGGGAGGTGTGTAGGCGGCCACGTCGGCGCCGACGCGGGGCTGGTCGTCCACCGGACTCGGAATCCTCGCGGTCAGTTCGTACTCGCCGTGCGTCGAGGAGACGTTCGGCAGGAGGAGGCTGCCCGACTCGGCCCCCATCGCGAGCCGGCCCTCGGTGTCCTCGCCGCGCATGACGACGTGCGTGGTGTTCCCGACCGTGGGCAGAAAGGGGCCCGCGAACTGATGGAGGAACACCCTGGCGGTGACCGACGCATCCGACGCGAGTGCGGGATCGACGGGAATTGTGCCGGTGGTGGCGGTGAAGGTCTGGTGGGTACGCCACACCGACCCGTCGTATTCTTCCAGAGTCACGCTGCGGACGCGTTGAACACGGGCGGCACCCGGACCTCGTAGAGAGACCGTGAAGAGCGGGCGGGCCGGTTTCTCCTGGCGTTCGGCGACGATTCGGGCGAGGGGAGTGGCCGCGTCGGGCAGTTCGACGCGGGGCGCGTACCAGCGGCGGGGATCCAGCCGCTCGTGCTCTACCGGGGCAGGGATCAGCGCCCCCGCCGCCAGGGCCGACGCGAGGACGAGCGCCAGATATGCCACCGCTCGCACGCGGCGCGCGCGTGTCACCGACTGGTCGGCCCCCTGACTCGTGGCCCTCACGAACGGAGTCCCGGGAGCACGGCCGATCAGCAACAGACCGACGGCACCCGCGAGTATCGTCGCGGGCATCAAGTAGGTTCCAGGTTCGGGCGCGACCAGCAGCAACGCGATCCCGAACGCGACGAGCGGCGGCAGACCCGCCGCCAAACGAGTCGTGGGCCGCAGGGCCAACGTTGCCGCGCAGAAGGCGGACAACCAGGTGACGACGGCGGGTGTGGTCAAGAGATCGGCGTCGACATCGGCGGGCAACATCACGGTCAACATGCGGGCCCAGCCGCCGGTCAAGTCGTGCGTGAAGGCTGTGCCTTCTCGGAGTATCGGCGACCCGGAGCGCGGTTCGTCGTGGTCGCCCATCGTGCGCACCACGACGATCAACGTCAGCAGACCCGAACCCACCACGCCTGCGCCGGCCAGGCCGCCCCGCCATCTCGACCACCGCGAACGACACACGAACAACAGCCAACCGGTGAGCGCCCCCGATAGGGACGCGGCGGCGAGAGGTGGGCGGTAGCCGTCGCCGTCGAAGAAGCCGCCATAGACGCCACAGGCCGCGATGGTGGCGAGAAGGGAAAAACCGATGGCACCGGCCGAAGACCACGACCACGACGCGACTCCCGGACGATCGGCGCGCCGGTTCACGCCGGGCCGTTCCACAGCGCGGCGAACTCTCGGGCGGTGCGAGCCCGGCATACGGTCATCGATCCCGTGTGATGGATCGACGGTCGGGAGTGGTCGCCCATCTTGACGATCAGACACGAGCGCCGGTCGGACCAGGCCCGAACCACGTGCGTCGGCGGTCCCGGCGACTTGCCGCCGGTGACTACGAGAAGCACGTCGGGGTGGTGCCGTGCGATCAGAGCAGGCAACCGCTCCAGACCACCCCCGTCGGTGCCGGGACCGACGACGGCCAGTCGATCCAGAATCGAACTCGCCCGTGGCGGTGTGTCGATGTCTTGATCACCCGACGATTCGACCGGCCCGGTGGTGCACAACGACACGTATCCGTGTGCCCGAATCGCGGCGACGCTCAGTGAGGCGGCCACCTGGACGGCCTCCTCGAAGAGGGCGCCGGGAGGGACGGCCGGGCCGGTGTCCAGCACGACGAGCCGTCCGGACTGTTCGGATTCCACGAAGTGCCGCACGATCAGCGGCCCGAGGCCGCCGGTACGCAACGTCGCCCCCCAGTCGATCGAGCGCCGATCGTCGCCGTCTTGGTATGTCCGCAAGGAGTGGAAGACCGATCCTCCCTGGCGCATCGACGATGCGGCGACGTCCGTTCCCTCGGCCGACGTTCCGCGAAGAGCGGTGTTGAGGAACTGCACCCGCGGGTGCACCCACAGCACGGATGATCGACCACTCCGGCGCACCGTGCGCAACAGCCCGAGCGGGTCACCGATCAGCAGCGTCGGCGGTTCCACCACGAAGCGACCGCGGCGGTCGGTGGGTAGGGCCGCGACCACGCGCTCCTCGGAGCGGCGAGGTGTTGCCGGGAGACGGATCGACATCGGCCCCGAGGGGAGACCGCGCAACTGCGCCGTCAAGGGGGGTGATCGTAGCCGGCCGGGGTTGCGCACGGTCATCTCCACGGTGACTGCTTCACCCGTCTCCACCGCTGTCGATTGCAGTTCCCAGTCGATTCGGGGTCGCCGGTACAGGGTCGTCGACACCAGGAGCAACGCGCCGAGCAGGCCCAAGAGAGCGACTTCGGCGAGCATGATCAACTCCGGTGCCCCGACCCACGAGCCGACCGCGACGAACAACACGACCAGGACCGCGGTAATTTTCCCGACGTATGTCATCGGCGATACCTCGTCCCCCAGCCATCGGGAGGGGGGACCGACGCCACGACGTCCCGAACGAGATTGCTCGGATCAGGCGCCCGACCTTCGCTGTTCACACGAGGGACCAGGCGGTGTGCCAGGACCGGCACGGTCAGAGCCTTGATGTCGTCCGCCGTTACCATCGGACTCATTCGACTGGCCGCGCGCGCCTGGGCCGCCAAGGTGAGAGCGATCCCCGCACGGGGGCTCATCCCCACCTCGATGCCCGGATGTTCGCGTGAGGCGGCGGCAATGTCGACGACGTAATATCTTATTTCCTCGTTCACGACGACATGGCGCACGATATCGATCATTTCCAGGAGTTGGTGTCGATCGACGACCTGGGGAAGCGCCCCGGAATCTCTTCGCCGAGCGGCATCCGCGATGATCGACATCTCCGCGTCCCGGTCCGGGTAGCCGAGGTCGAGGCGCATCATGAAGCGGTCCATCTGGGCCAGGGGAAGTGCGTATGTTCCGGCTTGATCGACGGGATTCTGCGTCGCGATACACAGGAAGGGATCGGGCACACGATGGTCTTGGCCGTCGGCGGTCACCTGGCTCTCCGCCATGACTTCCAGGAGCGCGGCCTGTGTCCTGGGTGAGGCTCGGTTGAGTTCGTCCGCGATCACGATGTTGGCGAAGATCGGCCCCTTACGAAAAGTGAAGCGAGTCACCTCCCGCTCGGATTTCGCCCATCGACCGAGAGGGTCGACCGGCACCATCGTTCCGGTCACATCGGACGGCATGAGATCGGGAGTGAATTGAATTCGATGCAGCACCACATCCTTCACGGACTGCGCGATTGATTTCGCCAGGGACGTCTTGGCGACTCCGGGGCGATCCTCGAGCAGTACGTGTCCTTCGGCGAACAGGCAGAACAGCACCAACCGAACACTGTTCCTTTGTTTGCTCCCGCGGATGAAGCTGCACACGCTGGTTGTGAACGCCTCGAAATTCCGGTGAAAATACTCGAGGTCGAGCCTGGTCGGGGCCGAGTCGTCCGAAGTGGTCATCGCGTCCCCTCGGAGGGTTGAACGGTTGCCGTCGGTCGTGCGCGGCGTCCTTGCCGAACCGCGATCAGGCCCGGGTCTTCGACACCGATTGGGTGGCCACCGGGCGGGCGCCCTGCGGCAGGGCCGTGCGATGGATGTCCCATGAGGTCGTGCCGTCGTTCGCCTGGTTCTCCGCCAGCGACGGTGTGGCCGCGGCATCGGCCAGGACTACGAGCAGGTCTCGACTGGTCCCGACCTGGGCGCCGCTCAGGTCCAACGGGAGCTCGTGATCGCCCGGTGTGGTCGGTACGGGTGCCTTCGCGTAGAACCTGGTACTGGGCGGTGACCCGATATTGGGTACTTTCGCCACCAACCACAGTGAGGAACCCTCGGGGACGGGCGTGGCGTCCAGCGTGATACGCACCGTCGCGTGGCTCCCCATCCCGGGCAGACCGTCGGCGGAAGTCACACTCGCGATGCGGACGCCGATCGGCGCGGAGGCCGTCGTCCTCGTGCTCGGTGGGTCGGTCGGTCGTGGGGTGGTCGAGGACGAGGACGAGGGCGAGGGCGGGGGCTCGGTGGTCGGCGGAGCGGGAGTGGGCGGAGGGGGCGAAGGCGAAGGTGGGGCGTGGGTGGGACGCGCCGAGTCGCCGGCGACGGTGCCGCCGCGGCCGTCGGACGAATCGCTTCGTGTCACGAGCACGTAAAGGGCGGCGATCACCGCGCCGATCAGGACCAAGGAAAGGATTTTCAAGCTCGCGAGCCTTTTCATGAGGCTCTTCATCGCAATGCTCCGCCGGCCGGCGGTCGTTGTGGATCGACCGGTGAAACGATCATGGAATCGATTTCCATGGGACCCCCGCCCCGAAAGGTGCAGACTGCATGCACTTCCAGCTCGATGGTGCCGATCCGACGGATGGCAAACGTCACCCCTGGCGCACCGTCGGCGGCGCTTCCGATGTCGGCCAGTATCCACCTCGCCGGCGCTTGGCGGTGCCGAACTCGAGAATGCCCCGAAAGATATTCCCCGGGTACTACAAGTCGGTCTCGTTCACCGCGTTCGGAAGACTTCTCGAGGGACGGCGGGCACCCTGTCCCAAGAACTTCCACACCGTTCCGCGTCGATCGGATCGAGGTTGCGATGATCTCCGCCGGCGAAATTTGGGAATCAGAATCGTTTCTGCCCGTAGTCGCTCTCGTCGTGGGGACGATAACGGCTGCCATCAGTACTTGGGCCTCGTTGCACGCGGCTCACCCCAGGCTCCGGTTGGTCTATGGAATGCCGTCCGCCACGGCCTTGATGAGCGCGCTGCCCGCGGTCGTACCCACTCTCGCCGTGAGCTGGGGGACGCAGATTCTGGTCCATCCGCACGTGGTCCAGGTACGGGTGGCCAACACGGGACGTCGAGACATCCTGCGCGGTGCGTTCGACGGGAATCAACCGATCGGCATCGATGTGGGGGAGCCCATCCTCGCCGTCCTGGCCACCAGTAGCCCCTGCCCGAGCAGCACCGCGGGCAGCGAACTCCTCATCCCGCCCAGGCTTTTGAAGAAGGACGAGGCGCTGACGTTTTCGCTGCTCGTGGACGGGGCCGCCCCTCGCCTGGTCGGATGTCGGGCGCAACTCAACGATGTCGAGGTGCACAACGAGGCGGATGACGCACGTCAAGCGGCGGTGCGACTGGCCGTCCTGACCCGGGTCGGCGTTGCCATCGCGACCTTCGGCCTGGTGCTGTGGATCGCGACGCTGGTATGAGGTGAGCCGCGTGCGGCGAAGCGGGCGGGATCCCTGCCGGCCTCACCGCACGCCGCCGCAGCGGTCTCGCACGCCAACTCCGGGTCGAGGATGCGGTTCCGCATATGCGGTGTCCCGGGGGTCGTGGGTTGGGGGTGTGGGTGGGATTCAGGGGGTTTCTTCGGGGTTTTGGGTCTTGGTGGGCTCGGGGTGGTTGTGGGTGGGGATGAGGAGGATGGGGGAGTGGGCGTGGTGTAGGGCTGTGTGGATGGCTCGGCCCAGGTTGGGGCCGAAGCGGCCGGTGGGGCGGTGGGCGGCGAGGACCAGGAGGTCGGCGTCGGCGCTTGCGGTGATCAGGGCGTGGGCGGCGGTGTCCAGGACGGCGTCCTCGGTGACGGGGACGTCCGGGTGCTTGTCGCGGAAGGGCTTGACGGCGGTGATCAGGGTGGTTTCCGCCATCGTGCGCCAGTCGTCGATGATCGACACGGCCGGGGCGAACGCCAGGCCGCCGGCCATCGACGCGGGGTAGCGCCACGCGTGGATGGCGCGTACGGGCAGGTTCCGGGCCGCTGCCTGGGCGAAGGCGGCCTCCAGGGCGGGGCCGCAGTCGTCGGCGGAGACGCCGACCACGATCGGCTTCGCCGGACGGTCGGCGGCGGTGTCGTGGTCGGGGTGGACGACCAGGATCGGGCAGCGGGCCGCCGCCGAGACGGGGAGGCTGACCGAGCCCATCAGGAGACCGGCGAAGCCGCCCATCCCTCGGCTGCCGACGACGAGCAGGGCGGCGCGGTCGCTCGCGGCCTCCAACGCGTCGATGGCGTTGGCGAGTTCGACCGTGGCGAGTACCGGCAGGCCCTCGTGCCTGGCGCGTGCGCGGTCGGCGCCTCGGTCGACGATCGCGCGGGCGTTCTCGCGCAGCTGCTGCCCGAAGCGGTCGTCGCCGCCGGCGACTTCGACCCATTCCAGGGCGTGCAGCACCTCGAGGATGGTGTGTCGTCGGGCGGCCTCGTCGGCGGCCAGGTCCACCGCTCGTTCGGCGCCGGGGGAGCCGTCGAAGCCGACGACGACGTGCCCCTGGAGCGGAGCCGGACGGGGGGTCGATTCCCGGGTCATGGCGGGGATTCCCTTCGAGGAGGTGAGAGGAGGTGAGAGGCGGGGGTGGGGGTGGGACGTCGAGGCCGACCGTGCGCCGATGCCCGGTTCGGCCGGGGCTCAGTCGTGGTCGGCGGACGTCTCGTCCGCCGAGGTGGGGACGATCACCAGCGGGCAGCGAGCGTGGTGGATCAAGCCCTGACCGACCGAGCCGAGCAGCAGACCCGCGAAGCCGCCGCGCCCGCGCGAGCCGACGACCAGGCACAGCGCGTGCTCGGCGGCCTCGCGCAGGACCGCGACCGGGTGTCCCACGGCGACCTCGCGGTGTACCGGCACGCTCGGGTACTTCTCCGTCCATCCGGCGAGTGTCTCGGCGAGCCGCAGCCGGCCCTCCTGCATCTCCTCGCGCATCCGCAGCCCGGCCAACAACCCGCCGGACATCTGACGGACGTTGACGGCCACGATCGTGGCGCCGCGCCGGGCCGCCTCGTCGAAGGCGTACGCCACGGCCGGTTCGGAATGCCGCGCCCCGTCCACCGCGACCACGATGGTCGGCGGCTCGCCGCTCGTGTGCTCGGGCTCTCGGACGACGACGACCGGACAGGTCGCGTGCGCGGCGATCGGTACCGCGATTCCGCCGGTGGTCAACATCTCCGCGGCCGTGGACAGGCGGCGCGAGCCGAGCACGATCATCGCCGCGTCCCGGGAGTGTTCGCGCAGCGCGGCCACGGGCGGTCCATCCGCCAGGACCGACTCGGTGCTCAGCCGAGGGTGGCGGGTCGCGACCGACTCGCGGGCTTCGTCCAGGGCTCGGACGCCGGTCGCGCGGAAACGTTCGCCCCAGGTCAGGCGGTGTGGGTTCGACTCGGGGTGACGGTCGGCGCCGATCGGCCAGTCGAGCGCGTGCACCAGGCGCAGCGGCAGGCCTCGGCGGGCGGCCTCGTCGGCGGCCCAGACCACGGCGAGGCGGCCCGCGTCGGTGTGCTCGACGCCGACGACGATCGGTGTTGCTCCCACGTGCGCGGTCACGGTCGACTCCCCTTTCCCGGGGCCGAACGATCGCCTGCCGGCCCGTGCCTCGAACACTGCCCGCCCTGCCGGGACCCGGGCAGGGCCATTGGACCCGAGTCCCCGGACCGGTCGGCCCTGCCCGGCATGTGGGTCGGCGCGATGTCGGCGGCGAATCCGTACCGGTGCTCGGCCTGCGGGCGCTGTTCGGCCTCGGCGGCGTGGTCACCGAGGTCCCGGCGGACCACGGCGCACCCCGTCGACCGCCTCGGACGTGCACACGCTGCTCGTGGGCTTGCGGGGGCGCCGCTGCTCCACGGCCACCGGGGGCGGCGCCGCCCGCATCCGCCTCGCGCCGAGCCCCGGCCGCCCGGCTCCCGCAGTTCCCCTCGTCGTCATCCGTGCGACATCCCCTTCCGATATCGTGCACCGCTGTCGAAGTGCCCGTTCCATCGGCTCCCTGCGGCCGTCGTCGTCGAGGAGTGAGTGATGGGTACGTCCGCGGCGCCCGCCGGCGGGGGAGGTCTGGAACGGCGTCTGGGCGTGTCCGACGCCGTGGTGATCGGATTGGGCTCGATGATCGGGGCCGGGATCTTCGCCTCGCTGGCCCCGGCCGCGTCGGCGGCCGGATCCGGACTGCTGCTCGGCCTGGCGCTGGCGGCGGTGGTGGCGTACTGCAACGCGACGTCCTCGGCGCGGTTGGCGGCCCGCTACCCGCAGTCGGGCGGCACGTACGTCTACGGGCGCGAGCGGCTCGGCGACTTCTGGGGATACCTGGCCGGGTGGGGCTTCGTGGTCGGCAAGACCGCCTCGTGCGCGGCGATGGCGCTGACGGTCGGCTCGTACGTGTGGCCCGAACAGGCGCACGCGGTCGCCGTCGCCGCGGTGGTGGTGCTGACGGCGGTGAACTACGCGGGCGTGCGGAAGTCCGCGCTGTTGACCCGGGCGGTGGTCGCGGTCGTCCTGGCGGTGCTGGCCACGGTGGTCGTGGTGTGCCTGACGTCGGGCTCCGTGGTCGCGACGCGGCTGGATGTCGGTGCGGACACCTCCGCGGGCGGGGTGTTGCAGGCCGCCGGGCTGTTGTTCTTCGCCTTCGCCGGGTACGCGCGCATCGCCACGCTGGGCGAAGAGGTCCGGGATCCGAAGCGGACCATCCCCCGCGCGATCCCGTCGGCCCTCGGCATCACCCTCGTGGTCTACGCGGCGGTCGCCGTCGCCGTCCTGCTGGTGCTGGGGCCGGATCGACTCTCCGACGCCGCCGCGCCGCTGGTCGAAGCGGTCCGCGCGGCGGGTGTCCCGGGCCTGGCCCCCGTGGTCCGGGTCGGCGCCGCCGTCGCCGCCCTCGGTTCGCTCCTGGCGCTGATCCTGGGCGTCTCCCGTACCACCCTGGCGATGGCCCGCGACCGGCACCTGCCGCATGCCCTGGCCGCCGTGCATCCGCGCTTCCACGTCCCGCACCGTGCCGAGCTCGCCGTCGGCTGCGTCGTCGCGGTCCTGGCCGCCACGACGGACGTACGCGGCGCCATCGGCTTCTCCTCCTTCGGCGTGTTGGCCTACTACGCGATCGCCAACGCCGCCGCCTGGACCCTCGCCCCCGAAGAGGGCCGCCCGGCCCGGATCGTGCCGATCGTCGGCACGTCGGGCTGCCTGGTCCTGGCGTTCGCCCTGCCGCTCGCCTCGGTACTCGCCGGAGCCGCCGTGATCACGGCCGGCGCCGCGGCCTACGGCGTCCGCAGAGCGATCGACCGCGACACCTGACGGATCTTCGCCGACCCGGGACCGGACTCGGCTCGGGCGTCGCGTTCACCCGCGACGCGGGTATCGGCCGCCCCGGCGTGTGTTGCCGCGGGTGCGGGCGCGGTGATGGTCACCGGGAGCTTCGGAGTGGTGACGCGGGCGAATTGTCGGCCACGTACGCGGCGGCGGCCGCGGGAGGGTTCAAGGCGCGGGCGCGGGCGGTGTTTTCGGCATCGTCGCCGGGGACCTCGACGACGGCGACGATGGACAGGCGTTGCTCGCCGCCGCCGAAGAGCCCTTCCGCGTCGAGGCGGGCCATGGCCGTGACCATCGCGCGCAGGCGCAGTTCGAACTCGACGTCCCCCTCGTCGTCGGGGAGTTCGAAGACTTGCGGTCGGGCGTCGAAGAGGCTTCTGATCGGGGCGAGGTGCCGCTCCCCATAGGTGCAGAAGGGCGAGTCCGCGTAGGACCACCGCAACATGTCCGCCTCGGCCGCGGATTCGCCCGCCGCGGTGGCCAGGGCCTGGGTCGACCAGGCCGACAGGGACGGGCCGAAGGCCTCGCCCGGCGTGACCAACGCGCAGTAGTAGAAGTCGTGTTCCGGGTATTCCCGGAACAGGTCCGAGACGGCGGCACGGGTGGCCCGGTACACGGCTTCGGTGAGGTCCGCCTCGGTCGGTATCACGTCGACTCCCTTGTGCGCGTTCGAGCGGAACCCCGGCCGACGCCGCCCGCAGGGGCCAACTCTCGCAGACGGACAACCGCCCGTCCCGCGGTGCGGTGGAAGCGGAAGCCGATGCCGCGAGTGGGCCGTGTCGCGGAGCCGGCGATGGGCTGCTCGGCCACGCGACCACGGTGCGGACGCCGGGCGGCGGGCACCGTGGTCGCGCGGATCGTCAGGTCACGGCCGCAGCGCACCGTCGAACTGCTGCCACCCCTGCCAGTTGCCGCCGGGCGTACCTTGGACGCGGTGGTAGATCGCCCCGCCGCTGTTGACGCCGAACAATTCGATCCGCCCATTGGCGTTGGTTTCGGCGGCCACTTGGCTCAGGGATCCGTCGAACTGCTCCCATCCGGACCAGCCGCCGGGGGCGGTGGGGCTCTGCGAGCGGTGGTAGATCGCGCCATTGGAGTTGGCGCCGAAGATTTCGAGCCTCCCGTCGGCGTTGCGCGCCGCGGCGATCGAGCTCAGCGCACCGTCGAATTGGACCCACCCCGACCAGGCTCCGCCCGGGGTGGTCTGCCAGCGGTGGTAGATCGCCCCGCCGCTGTTGACGCCGAACAACTCGACCCGTCCGTCGGCGTTGGTTTCGGCGGCCACTTGGTTCAAGGATCCGTCGAACTGCTCCCATCCGGACCAGCCGCCGGGGGCGGTGGGGCTCTGCGAGCGGTGGTAGATCGCGCCATTGGAGTTGGCGCCGAAGATTTCGAGCCTCCCGTCGGCGTTGCGCGCCGCGGCGATCGAAGTCAGCGCACCGTCGAATTGGACCCACCCCGACCAGGCTCCGCCCGGGGTGGTCTGCCAGCGGTGGTAGATCGCCCCGCCGCTGTTGACCCCGAATAACTCCACCCGTCCGTCGGCATTGGTCTCCGAGGCCACCGCGTGCAGCGCCCCGTCGAATTGCGCCCACCCACCCCAAGGGCCGCCGATGGCGGTCTGGGCGCGGTGGTAGATCGCGTCGCCGCTGTTGACCCCGAAGAGTTCGAGGCGTCCGTCGGCGTTGCGAGCCGCACCGATCGAGGAGCCCCAGATGTCCACGGCGGCGGCGCGCGCGTTCGTGGTCGGGGCGGCCGCCTCCGTGTTCGCGGAGGCGCTGCTCGTCAGGGTCAGACCGGTGGTGGTGGCAAGTGCCACCGCGAGCGAGGAGGCGCCGATCAGCCTGGTGAGGCGCCCGATTCGAGTTCCCATGTCATGCCTTTCAGATGGTGGGGAACGCAATGCACGCATGCCCGGATCCACGTCGCCGAGGACCCGGCCGCGATGCTTGGTGTCGGTACGTGTTGCGGGAATCACGCTACGCACATCCCTCGCGTCCCGGGAACCACAGCCGCACCGGGATGTAAGAACGCAGCAAGTTCCTTTGCCGGTAGGGGAGTTCGAGCCGGGGTCCGATGTGATCCTCGTCGGCCGGCACGCCGGTGGTACGCCGACGCGCGTGTGTGGAACGACCGTGGTGGGGGCTCGTCGCGGTGGCGGCATGGACGTTCGCCCGGAACGCGCCCGGCAACAGCGTCTCCCCGTACCCGCGTCTGATCCGATCCGCGGCGCCCGTGCGTTCGGGCGGTGATCCGCAACGGGGTCACCGCCCGAACGCACGAAGGCCGACCGGATACGTCCGGTCGGACCGAGAACCGGACCACGACGCACCCGACTCGCCCCCACCCCCGGCATCCGTCGAACGCGTTCCGCCCCCCGGTCTCGACGCGGGGGCGGAACGCGGCCGATTCCGGCTGTCCGGCCGCGCGGCTGTCGATGGGGCGCTCCACCCGGAGTACCGGCAATGGCTCCGTCAGCGGTCGACGGGTTCGACCGGCTGGCGCAGGACGGTCTTCATCTTCTCGGGGGCGGTCTTGCGTGGGTCGCTGAGGTAGATCTCGTGGTGCAGACCCCCGTGCCGCAGGGCGTTGGCTTCGAAGTAGGTGTGGTGGAGTTCGTGCAGGACGGGGCCCTCGTCGTCGTAGGGGCCGATGTGCAGCACCTGGGCGCTGGGTCCTTCGTGGAGCGTCAGGTGTCGTACCTCGGAGATCGTGGGCAGCTTCTTCTTCGCGAGGGCCGCCTCCTTGGCGTCCTCGATCATCTTCTTCGTGACCCAGGGGGGCATGGCGATGAGCATCGTCCAGTTCCAGCTGTCCTTGGCGCGGGTGGTGAACACTTCCGGCCGGTCGGCCCACCACAGCCCCTCCAGCGGGGCGACGACGAAATCGCCGGCGTCCGTGCGCTTGGCGGCGAACTTCAGGGTGTAGGCGACCGCGTACAGGGCGCTGACCGCGTCGGCGTAAGCGGGTGAGGTGTTCGGATCCCCGGCGCCGTCGATGGCGATGAACTGCTGTTCGGGAACGTCGACGATGGCCCACGTGGTGTTCTTGGGCGCGTACAGCCCCTTGTGCTCGCGCTTCACGTCGTACGGGGTCATGCGTGCCGCACCTTTCCGGTCGTGGGGTGGTGTGTCGAGCGATGCCCGGTAGTCGGCCAGCCACGTGGCTTCGGCCGACAGTTGGCCGAGGGCGTGGTCGAAGATCGCGCGGACGAAATCCGGGGCATCCCGGTCCGCGGTGGCGGCCCGGCGGACGTGTTCGACGCGTTCGGCGAGCGCGCGGGAACGTCGATCGAGGGCGGAGAGCAGGCGCTCCCGGTCGATGGCCGGGACGTTGGCCAGGCCCACCAGGATGCGTGGGAACACCGGATGCAGCTCCGCGATCGCCTCCTCGGCCGCGGCGGCGCACTCGCGGTGCCCTTCGGGGGTCGCGGTGTAGACCTTGCGCGTCTTGCCGCCCGCGGCTCGTGTCGGATCGGTCGGGGTGATCAGGCCCCGTTCTCGAAGTCTGTTCAGCAGGTAGTAGATGGAGCTGAAGCCGATCTCCGTCCATTCGCGCATGCCGCGCTCGGAGATCACCTCCTCCAGCTCGTAGCCGTGCCTGGGTTGCTCGACCAAAAGGCCGAGCAACGTCAGTTCGGCAGCGGTCAGGCTTCGGTCCATGCCGCTATTCTAGTACTGGAATAGCGGGAGGTGGGCGAGCGGAACCCGCATGGCGACACCGCCCGTCGGCGGGCTCCGCCGGGCGGAGCGCGGCCGCGTCGTTCAGCGGAGGCGGGGTCCCGGCGTGATCACGATCTTGCCGTGGACGTGGCGTCCGGCCTGCAGGGCGACCGCGTCGCGGATCCGCTCGATCGGGAAGGTCTCGGCGATCGGTACGGTGACCGCGCCGGCGAGGATCGCGTCGGTGATCCGCGCCATGGCGTTCGGGTCCGCGTCGAAACCGCCGGTCGCGCGGACGCCGCCGGGAGGGTTGGGCCCCGCGGCGATCGTGGAGATCCGCTCGGGCGGCACACCGAGCGCGAGCGCGGCCTCGGCGGTCTCGACGCCGAACAAATCGGTCGCCGCGGTCACACCCTCCGGAGCCAGGGCCCGTACCCGCTCCGCCAATCCGGGGCCGTAGGCCACGGGCTCGACACCGAACCGGCGCAGGAACTCGAACGTGCTCTGCGCGGCGGTCCCGATCACCCTGGCCCCGGTGAGCCTCGCGAGTTGTATGGCGAACACGCCCACACCGCCCGCGGCGCCGCCGACCAGGACGGTGTCGCCGGAGCGCGGTTCCACAACCGCCAACGCGGCGGCGGCGCTCATGCCGGCCACCGGAAGCGTGGCCGCCACCTCGTCGCCGATGCCCTCCGGCGTGTGCCAGAGCGGCTCGGCCGCCTCGGTGGGCGTGGTGACCACCACGAAATCGGCAACGGCCCTGCCCAGCGCGCCGCCGTGGACACGGTCGCCCACGGCGAAACCCGTGGCGCGGGTGTCGACCTCGTCGACGACCCCGGCGAAGTCGTAACCGAAGCCGGATGGCACGGTGACGCCGAACCGGGCCGCCACCTCGGGCTGCGCGGCGATCCCCCAGTCCATGGGATTCAGACCGGCTGCCGTGACGCGAACGCGGATCTGGCCCGGTCCGGCATGCGGTTCCGCGACCTCTCGCACCTCCAGCACCTCGGGGCCTCCGAACGTCTCGTAGACAACGGCTCGGCTCATACGTACCTCCAGGAGAAAGCGTGATGGGACTTGGTCTCATCACCGTACATCAAGTCACGGGACCAAGTCCCGTACGATGTCCTCATGGCCCGATGGCAACCCCACGCATCCGAGCGACTCGTCGTCGCCGCCCTTGAACTGTTCGAGGAACGGGGCTACGAGAACACGACGGTGATCCAGATCGCGGAGCGCGCCGGACTGACGAAGAGCACCTTCTTCCGGCACTTTCCGGACAAGCGGGAAGTGCTCTTCGGCGGGGGCGCCGTGAGCGGACTGCTCGTCGAGGGGATCGACGCGGCGCCGGCCGGAGCCGGTCCGCTCGAAGCGGTGGCGCATGCCCTGGAGGTGATCGGCGCGGAGGTCTTCACCTCCGATCGTCGCGAGTTCGGCGCCCGGCGGTCGGCGGCGATCGCCGCCAACCCCGAACTGCGGGAACGCGAAGCGTTGAAGGGACTCCGCGTCACCGCGTCGATGACCGACGCGCTCAAGCGCCGCGGCGTTCCCGACCTGGCCGCGCGCGTGGCCGCCGAACTGGGCGCACTCGCCTGGAAGATCGCCTACGAGCGCTGGACGGACGCAGCCAACGGCGACACCTTCGGCGAACTCGCGCGACGAACACTCGCCGAGGTACGGGCGGCCGGCGCCGTGTGCTGACGGCGGCCTCCCGGCCCGGACCCGTACCCGCCGTCCGCACGCGCGGTGCCCGCTGCCGAGGCTTCGTCGAGGTCCTGGTGTGCCGGGACGGTCGCCGGGCAGGCTAGTTTGCTCGGATGAGTCTTCTTGATGACGTGGCCGAACGCGATGGCCGGCGGTGCTGGGTGTGCGACGAACCCGTGGACCTCGACAAGTCGGTGAACGACCCGCAAGGACCCAGCGTCGACAGTCGGACCGCCGACCGGAAGGCCAAGATCGCCGAGCGGCTCGCGCACCGCGCGTGCAACAGCCGCAAGGGCGCGGTCAAGGTGGCCATCGCCTGGCCGGAGCGCCTGTACGTGGTCGAGCCCGCGCCGTTGCTCGCCGTTGCCGCGAGGCTGGAGCGCAAGGGGGGCCGTGAGATCGTGGGCCGCTGTCCGACCGCGCGGGACGCTCGGGAGGCGGCGGATTGGCTGGTGGACCGGTTCTCCCGACTGGTACCGGGCCTGCCGGTGACCGCCGACGTCGAGGCGGGAGGCGGCCAGTTCCTGGTCGTCCTGACCACCGGCCGCCGCTGACCGGGTGCGGGACCGCATCGGCCGCGTCGTCGACCGCCACGGCGGTCCCCGCCACGACACGGGCGGCGCGGTCCGCTCAATCGCCGCCGCATCCGCAACCGCCGCATCCGCCACAACCGCCGCATCCGTCGGCGGCGCAGCCGCTTTCGGAATTCCATACGTCGAAGGCGAACTCGACTTGGTGGTCGCCCGACCGTCCAGCCGCCTTCAGCAGTGCCGTACGCGCCCCGGAAGGCTCCAGGGCGGTGATGCCGAGACAGGCGACCGCCATGAGCGACGTGGCCCGCGCGGCCGTTCCGCCGCCGGCCGGACGTCCGGCCCGAAGCGCCTTGACGTCGGTGCGCACCGCCTTCACGACCCGGCGTCCCGTGGCACTCGCCCGAACCGGCGCTTCCGCCAACGTGATCGCGATGGCGAACACGCCGGGGAGGGACAGGGCGAGCAGGAACGTGGACGCCCATCCGAGGCCGTCCCCGAACACCGAGGGCAACACGACCAAGAGGATTCCGCCGGTCGCGACGGCGAACATCACGTAGGTCGGGATTCGAGCCCGTCGCCGGGTCCCGGGCGCGACGACGAGACCTCGCTCGACCAGACTCCCCTCCAACGCGACGAGCGGCGCGTCGGGCCGGCGCAGTGCCTCGACGGCACCGCTCCGCGTTCCGTCGCGGCGCAACGCGTCGAGCACGGAGCACTCGACCGGATCGTCGTCGTGGACATCGTTCCCGACATCGGGGTGGGAGAGGACCGTGACGTGCCCGTCGGACTCGACCCTGATCCGGCCCCGTTCGAGCAGCGCCGCGAGCGCCGTGTCCGCCACCCGGGCCGCGCCGCCCGCCAGGAACGCCATGTCGTGGCCGCCGATCGAGTGCGGGTCGGCGTTGCGGTCGACCCGACCGCGCGCCAGACGACGCCACACGAGCGCGAGGACCCATCCGAAGCCGGTGACGGCGAGATACAGGACCGGGTATTGCAGATCCCACCGACTCAACGTCGCGAAAGACATGCCGACCCCCTGGTGTACGGCTGTCACGCACCCTGCGATCGGAACATAGCCAGGCCCGTACGCCGCGCGTCAGAGGCAGTTCCCTCTCCTCGCGACGACGGCCCACGCATCGTCACGTTTCCCCGCGTGCCGCGCCGGGTCGAGTCGGTTGGGCGAGCCCGTTCACGGTTCGTCCCGGATTCCGCGTTCGTCGATCGACGCGTCGAACCCCATGACGCGGGCGTGAATCGACTGTCGGGCGGACTTCAGGAGGACGGTGCGCGCCGGGGAGTCCGGCAGGGCCGCGAGGCCGAGGCAGGGCACCGCCATGAGCGACGCGGTCTCCGTGGTCGTCGCCGCGACGGGGCGTCCGGCCCGGTGCGACGACACGTCGGCGGCCAGGGCCCTGCGGGTCGCTCGTCCCGCGGCGGTCTCCCGGACCGGCGTGACCAGTGTGTAGGCGATCCGATAGGTGACGAGCGCGAGCAGGATCGCCGCGAGCGCCGGTACCCCTTCGACGACCCTCGTGAGCACCAGGCCCACCGCGACCGGGGCGACGGCGAAGATCACCGCGCCCGGGACGCAGGCCGCCAGGCGCATCCCGGGCGGGGCGACGAGACCGCGGGCGATCAGCCTGCACTGGGCGTCGAAGGCCGGCGAGTCGGAACTCCGCAGCGCGGTGACGACCTCGTGGCGGGTCGCCCCCGCGCGACCCAGCGCGTCGAACACGTAGCGCGGAGCGGGGGCGTCCGGACGGACGGTCTTCGCGGGCGTGACGCGTCCGTCCCGGTCCACCCGGATCCACCGCCGATCGAGCAACCACGCGAGCGCCGTGTCGGCCACCCGGGCATAGCCTCCGGCCAGGAACGCGACGTCGTAGGCGTCGAGTTCGCCGACGTCGACGGGTGCGCCGGTCCGGCCGCGCACCAGCCGGCGGGCCACCAGCCCGACGGCCCAGAGAACGATGGTGATGCTCACGAGCACGATCACGATCGACACGCCGACCCCCCAGGCCACGGCTGTCACCACGTTGCGACCGAAGGTTATCAACGAACCCGTCCCGGACGGGGAGAAGACGCCCCCCGCTCAGCGCAGTTGCTCGGCGAGGCCGACGATGATGCCCTCCGGGCCGCGGAGATAGCAGAGCAGATGGCTGTCCTCGAACCGGACGATCTCGCCGACGAGTTCGGCGCCGTGGGGGCGCAGGCGGGCAACGGTGTCCTCGAGGTCGTCGACGGCGAACATGACGCGGTGCGTGCCCAGGATGTTGTGCGGCCGGTCGCGCGGTCCCGCGCTGATCGGCGCGGGGCTGCGGTACCTCGCCAGTTCGAGCCGGCTGTGCCCGTCCGGGGTCCGGACCATCGCGATGTCACAGTGGACGCCGTCGAGTCCGGTGCACCCGTCGGCGACCGGGCCCTCGACCTCGGCCCTGCCCTCCAACTCCATACCGAGTTCCACGAAGAACGCGATGGCGGCGTCCATGTCCTCGACGACGATGCCCACATTGTCCATCCGCTGAATCGCCATGCCGATTTCTCCTTCATCCTCGTGCGTCCGGTGCCGGCTGCCGATGTTCCCGGGACGGAGCCGGTGACACGTTCTCGACATCCGCGGACCGCCGGACTTCGAAAAATTCGGATCGTGCCTCGGTACGGCGGCGGCGTCGCGGTGGCGTGCCCCGATCGGGTGGACTTCGGAGGAGTGTGCCGACGTCCGGATCGGTGAATTGTTCGGACACCACCCGACCGGCTCATGGTCCGAGGTTGTCGTTGTGCCGGTGGTCCGTGTCCGGGTCCGGCAGACTGGCCGATGCCGTCGACGGTCCAGGCCACGAAGGAGCCGCCATGTCCGAGACCCTCCGCCTCGATCCGGCGAGGACCGCACTCGTCCTGATCGAGTACCAGAACGATTTCACCAGCGAGGGCGGGGCCCTCAACGGCGCCGTCGCCGCGGTGATGGCGAAGACCGGAATGCTCGCGAACACCGTGGCCCTGGTCGAGGCCGCCCGCGCCGCGGGCGTCACCATCATGCACGCACCCATCACCTTCGCCGCCGGTTACGGTGAACTGTCCCGTCACCCGTACGGCATCCTCAAGGGCGTCGTGGACGGCTCGGCCTTCGTCAAGAACACCTGGGGCGCCGCGATCGTGGACGAACTCGCGCCGGCCGATGGGGACATCGTGATCGAGGGCAAACGCGGGCTCGACACCTTCGCGAGCACGAACCTCGACTTCATCCTGCGCGGCAGGGGGATCGAGACGATCATTCTCGGCGGCTTCCTCACCAACTGCTGTGTCGAGTCGACGATGCGCACCGGGTACGAGAACGGTTTCCGCGTCATCACCCTGTCGGACTGCGTCGCCGCCACATCCCAGGAGGAGCACGAGAACGCGATCACCTACGACTACCCCATGTTCTCGCTGCCCATGACGTCGGCCGAGGTCATCGCCCGCCTCTGACGAGACGCCGCGGCGGGCCCGGACCCACCGTGGAGGCGACCTGCCCGAACCGCCGGTTCGGGCAGGCCGCGCGGTTCACACGTGCGAGGTCGTGGTCCATCGGGTCGACGGGCATCCATTCGGGTGATCGTGGGTTCGGCCCCGCTCGGAAGCGGTCGCGGATGCGTACGATCCTCACGTCGGCCGTCCCGGGCCGCCGACGCAACGGGAGTGGGCGATCGGCGGCGAAGGGGCTTTCGTCGGCGCCTTCGGGGGATTCCCGTCCGTGTGAAAGGAAGTGGCACCATGACCTCCAGGACACGCGCCGCCGCGATGGCCGCCGCACTGCTGGTCGGAGCCGGCGCGATCGCCGCCTCCCCGGCATCGGCGAGAGTGGCGTGGCCGTGTGCCGAGGGGAAGTTCTGCGTCTACCACGGCGCGAACGGCACGGGCCCGCACTACGAACTCCAGGACGGCGCCTCCGATCTGAGCGTGCTGGCCGGCGGGCTCAACGACCACGTGTGGTCGGTCCGGAACAACACCAAGGACGACTGGTGCCTGTTCCGCGACGCCGGGTACAAGAACAAGATCCTCGACATCCTCGACGGCCAGACGATCAACCTGCAGTCGCCGCAGCGGGACCAGGTCAGTTCCACCCGCCGCTGCTGACCCGCGCGAGAGTCGCGGACAGGTGGCTCGGCGTCCGCTGCAACCCTTCGGTTCCCATTCACGTATGCCTTTGAGATCACCGGAGTCGTCGAGATCCCCGGTGCGCGAGGACATGGAGGCATACATGAGGATTCGGGACTTCCGGCGAGCCGCGATCGGGAGTGGTCGGGCCCGAACGTGCTTCGCCGCGGCGGCTGTCGCGGCGCTGCTCGTGGTGCCGGCGCCGGCCCAGGCGGCGGAGGCGTCGGGTGAGGTGCAAGCCGGCTCGCACCGGGTCGCGTCGGTGCGGTACGACCTCGGCGACCGGGCCTTCGTGCCGCCGCCGGTCGAGGCGGGCCAGTACGAGGGGGCGAACGAGCTTGCCGGGGTGGTCCATTACCCGACCGACCTGGCCCGCGGGCGCTTCCCGCTGGTGGTGATCCAACACGGCCTGTGGGACACCTGCGCCGACCGCAGGGCCTCGGTCGACCTCGCGGCGGCGCTCAAGGCCAGGGACGCGGCCATCGCGGCCGGCGACACCGTCGAGGCCGAGCGGCAGCAGAAGTCGGCCGACGTCGCCGCCGACAAGTTGCGCGGTTGGCCGTGTGCGCCCGGGACCGAACAGATCTCCAGCAAGAACGGATACGACTACCTCGCCCGGGACTTGGCCGCCCAGGGCTTCGTGGTGGTGTCCATCGGTACCAACGGCATCAACGCGACGTCGTTCGGGCAGGCGCCCACGGTCTACCACGCCCGGGCCGCGCTGCTCAATCGGCATCTGGCCATGTGGCAGCGGTTGTCCGCGACCGGCGGCGGCGAACTCGCGCACCGCTTCACCGATCCGCGTGACGGCAGGCCCCGTCGGGTCGACTTCCGCGGACGCGTGGACATGGCGAACGTCGGCACGGTGGGCCACTCGATGGGCGGCGGCGGGGTCATGCAGCAGGCCGCCGACCTCCGCCGGGGCGACTGGCCGGCGGGTGTGACGGTGAAGGGCGTGTTCGGCCTGGCGCCGACCGCCAATTGGGACAACGAGCCGGTCACCCGCGTCCCGTTCGCGGTGATGTGGGGGACGTGCGACGCGGTGCGTGGCGGCAACTACTTCGAGTGGAACGCCGGACGGAACACCGTCCCGATCCACAAATTCACCGTACACGGGGCCAATCACGCCTTCTTCAACACCCAGTGGTCACCGAGCAGCGGTCAGGTCAGCGCGCAAGACGACGCGACACCGGGCAGCAAACCCGGCACGTGCCTCTCGTGGGACGGCCGCGACGTCGACGAGGTCGCGTTGACCGAGCCCACTCAACGCACGCTCACGTCCGCGTACGTCTCGGCGTTCTTCCGCCGCTACCTCCACGGTGAGACCACGTTCGACCCGATCCTGGCCGGCACGCGGCGCCCGCCGGGCGTCCCGGCCGACGTCGTCGACACCCGGGTCGGCCCCCCGCTCCCGACCGGCTGAGCGCCCGGACCCGGCGGGCCGTGCGAAGCGGCCTGTCGGGTCCCGGCCACGTGGCACGCCGCCCCGATGCCCCACCGCCCCGTGCCGGCGAGGAGGGGCCGCGTCGCGACGACGAACGCGAAACGCCTGATCCGAGGTCGGTGGCTGCTCGGCCGGTTTCGGCTCCCGGACCGTCTCGGTTCAGGCCGGCGCGTTCATCAGGGCGGTGACGTAGGCGTCCAGGCGCTCCGCCACGACTCGCGTCGTCAGATCCGGCCTCCCGGCCCGTCGCCATGTCCGCGCCACCGACCGCACTTCCTCCGATGTCGCCAGTCCGTCCCGGACCAGCCAGTACAGCCGCTCGCCCGGGTCCGCGGCCCGCACCCCGCCGGCCTGCTCGTACGCCTCGGGGAACCGCAGACCCCACGCCGGACCGTGCAGCAGCGCGAGATTCACGGAGCAGTGCGCCACGTCGAGGTCCGTCGGGCCCCAGGACGTCGTCGCCCAGTCGACGACCCCGGTGATCCGGGCGTCCGCCGGCTTCGCCGGCGGTATGTCGAACAGTACGTTGCCCGGCTGGAAGTCCCGGTGCAGAAACCGCCCTTCACGGGGCGGCGGTGGCTTGCGGATGATGTCGACGGCGGCGGCCCAGACCATCGTGTCGGCACCCTTCGGAATCACGACGGTGTCCGCGGTCGTCAACGCCACATACTCCCGAGGCCGCTCGGCGGGTCGCAGCGCGTGAATCGCCACGAGTTGCCGGGCCAGAAGCGTGACGCGCAGCTCCAGCGCCTCGTCGTCAAGGACCGTCCGGCCCGTCAGACGGGTCATGAGCAGCGACGGATACTCGCAATGCGCGGCGGTCGGGTCGACCGCGACCAGCCCCGGAGCCGGCACGCCGGTCCCCGGGAGCAGGGACAGGGCACCGGTTTCCCGGTCCAGCCGGTCCTCGGCGTCCGCCACGTCGACGTAGGTCCGCAGCACCAGGTCACGGGTGCCTCCGCCGCGGGTGCCGATGGTCAGCCCACGCATCTCGGCGGAGAGGCCACCGTGCAGCACCTCGGCTCCGACAACGTGTTCACCGGCCTCCAGGTGCCGGCTCACCCAGGTCAGGGTCGACGGTCGGACGGTCGCCGCTTCATCGTGGTCGGTCACCGTGCCACCTCACCATCCGGCGGGCCGTCCGCACGAATTCCTCGCGGGTCCGCCGCGTTCCGATGGGACGAACCGGCGCGGCCTCCTCGTCAGGGGACAACCAGCCGTTGGCGGCCGTCGACGAGTTCGCGAACGGCGTCCAGGTGGCCCGCGTGGGTGGCGGTCTCGGTGATCACGTGCAGGACGATCTCGCGGAGGTTGTCGTACCGCCAGTCGGCGAAGAAGTCCGGCCACCAGTTCGGGGCCGCGTCCAGGTCGGCGCCGGCCAGGAAGGTGTCCGCGAGTTCGCCTTCCCGGCGGTAGAGGGCGAAGATCTCCTCGGGCGTCTTCTCGGGGGCGGGCCGCCACGCGTCGTCCCCGGAGCCGAGGATCTCCTCGATCGCCCCTTGTTCTCCCGCGGCGACCGCGCGGAACCAGAACTTCTCGTCGTCCAGGGCGAGATGGTGCACCAGTCCCAGGCACGTCCAGCCGGACGGGAGTACGGGGCGCCGCAGCGCCTCCTCGTCCAGGCCCTCCAGAATGCCCAGGACGTGCTCGCGCTTGCCGTTGAGGACGTGGAGCAGCGTGGTCAGTTCGGTGTCGGCCATGGGCCGGACCGTATCCGACCTCCCCGACGTCGGCCGGCATCACCCGCGTCCACGCGTCGTCCCCGCGGCCTCCACGGCGGCGGCGACGAAGGAGGCGACCATGCGGCGGCGGTCGTCCCGGGACCACGCGAGGACGAGTTCGCTGTCGGGGGCATCGGTCACGGGCCGGTAGACCAGGTCGGGGTGCATGGGCTGGGCCAGCGAGCGGGGCAGGATCGCGATGGTGCGTCCCAGCCTGATCATGTGCAGGGCCTCGGCCGCGTCCGTGACCTCGGGCCCCTGCCCGGCCGCCTCGGGTGCTCCGGTCCAGCGCACGCCTTTCCAGCGAGGCAGTGTTTCCCGGGCGAGGTCGGCGAGAGTGACCTGCGAGCGCGTGGCGAGCCGGTGGTCCGGCGGCAGGATCGCGACGCGTCCTTCGACCAGCAGGATTTCGTGGTCCAGGCCGGTCATGTCGTCGAACGGCGCGTACAGCAGGGCGACATCGGCGCGGCCGGCGCGGACGTGATCGGCGCGGTCGGTGGCTCCGCCGAAGAGGATGTCCACCCGGCGGGCGTCGGGCCGGCCGGCGTAGGCGGCCAGGATGCCGGACAGGAGGTTCGCGTCACCGCCGGGTTTGATCACCAGGCGCAGGTGGGCCTGCCGATCGCCGGCCCGGCGGGCCTTCTCCGCGGCCGCGCCGACGGCGTCGAGGGCGTGCCGGCCGTGGTGCAGGAGCGCTTCGCCGGCGGGGGTGAGGGCGACGTGCCTGCTGGAGCGCTCCAGCAGTCGCACTCCGAGCCGGGATTCCAGGCGCCGGATCGCCTTGGACAGAGCCGGCTGCGCGATCGCCAGGCAGGCCGCGGCGCGACCGAAGTGCAGTTCCTCGGCCACGGCGACGAAGTACTCCAGCTCGCGGGTCTCCAGCTCGGCCATGCGGAAAGGCTACCGCCCGATCCATTCCCACCGGGCATCGAACGAGACCCGATGGATCTTGGACGGGCGCGAGAAACTCCTGTTCCCTGGAGGCATGATTCACCACACGATGATCGTGGCGTTCGACAATCCGATTCCCGCGAGTGAGCTGGACCGGTACCTCCGGGAGTTCGAGGAACTCGTGCGGGGATCCGGTCTGGTCGAGTCGGTCGCGGTCCGGCGACACATCCGCGTTCCGGGCGACGACCACGCCCCGGTGGCCGTCGCCGACGCCGTCCTGCAACTGCGCCTGACCGACCTCGACGCCCTGAACGCGACCTTCTCGATGCCCGGGGCCGTCGACCTCGTCAAGCGCTGGCAGGGGCGCCACCCGTACAAGGTGCTCTGGGCCAACCACGAACCGCTGCCGTAGCGTTCCCGGGTTCCCGCGGGGCACGGTGGTCGACTCGGACGCGCCCGTCCCGGCTGCCACGCGCGCGGCGGGTCGTCCGGCGAGGTCGGGTTCGGCCGGACCGGACTTCCCGCCGCCCCGCGCGTGGTGTTACCGTCCCACTCAGGTTTTGAACACGTTCAATTGTGAAGGTGGCAAGGTGGTGCGGAACGCTCCGAGTGCCGTCGTCGAACTCCGGCCCGCCGGGCCCGACATGCCGGGCGTGCATGGCCCCGCCCGGCTGCTCGTCGTCCTCGCCCTGGTCATACCCGCACTCGGCCTGACGGTCATGGGAGCGCTCGCTCTGGTGGACGACCTCGAGGCGTTCGAGCGCCGGTGGGTGTTCGTGCTGCTCGCGCTGGGCGGCCTGCCCCTTCCGGCTCTGGCCGCGCTCGCCACCACGCGCGACCGCCGCACGTTCCGGATATGGACGCTGGGCGGGGCCCTGGCGACCGCGTGCTTCGGCTTCTGCACGTTCGCCCTCGGCGTCGGGTTCGTGTACCCGCCGTCCGTGGTGCTGCTCCTGCTCGCCTGCGCGGCGACCTATGCCCCCGCGCGCATCCCGACCAACGCGCCGGCGATCGTGGGCGGTCTCGCGGCGTTCGTGTTCGTGGCGGTGGGCGTCGTGAAGGTGGTGGAGGACTCCGCGGAACGCCGCGCCGACCCGCACACGATCTCGGTGGAGTTCGTGGACGAGGCGAGTGAGCAACGTGCCTTCGACTCCTGGGCGCCGACGGCCGCGGGTGACATCCGCGCGCACGGCGCGAGCGGCTACCTGGACACTGTCTCGCGCAGGGTGCACCGGTTGAAGGTCACCTACGACGCCGACCTGACCGACGCCCGAAAGGCCGAGCTCCTGCAACACCTGCGGTACGAACCCGGCGTCGTGTCCGTACACGAATAGGCTCCCCGGGCTTGCGGCACTCGCCCCGCAAGGCGGCGATGCCGCCGTCGACGGAGGCGCAGAGCGCGCTGTACCGCGGCCTGCTGTCCGGCCGTCGGGTGCTGGTGGTGTCGGACAACGCCGCGCACGCCGAGCAGATCCGTCCGCTGTTGCCCGGTTCGCCCGGCTGCCTGGTGCCGGTGACCAGCCGCAACCGGATGCCGGGCCTGGTCGCCGCGGAGGGGGCCGCGCCGACCGTTGTCGATGTGCTGCCCGCCGTCGAGGCCGGGAAGTTGCCGGCGGGCCGGATCGGGCCGCACCGGGTGGCGGCGAAACCGCGGGCGACCGACGAGATCATCACCCGGTGTGCGGGGCTGCCGCCGGCCCCGGCCGTCGTCGCCGTCCGGGCGGCCGGCCACCGTGACTTCTCGCCGGGTGCGCTCGCCGGCGAGCCGAGCGCCGCCCGCACCACCCTCGACCTGTTCGCCGGCGACGACCAGGCCACCGACGTACGGGCGGTGTTCTCCTGCTCGTACCGCACGCTCGACAGCGCGGCGTCCGGACTCTTCCAACTGCTGGGCCCACACCCCGGACCGGACATCACGCCGCCTGCGCTCGTCAGCCTCGACGACCTCGGCCACGACCAGGCGGAAGCGGTACGCACCCGGTTGCGGCGGTAGCCCCCTCGCCCCGGTGCGCGACGGTGGTCGAGCCGGGTTCGTCGGCGAACCCGGCTCGACCCCGCGCAGCGGAACGGCGGGAAGCAGGTGAAGTCGACCATCGCACGGGCCGGTGCCCGGTCCGGCGTGGAGGCCGCGGGTGCGGCCCGGATCCCGGTTCGCTGTTGCTGGGCGAAGACGCTCCCGCCCGATGGGGGCGCCGCCTGCGCCGAAGCCATCGTCGCGATGCCGACGACCATGGCGGCCAGGACCAGTCGCGCAGGTGGCGGACCACCGATGGCACCCTCGTGGGACGCGGGTACCGGAGGACGGGACGTGGGTCCTCGAACTCCCGGTCCGTGGGCCGGTCGACGTTCCTGTGACCGTGGTCTACCGGCCGTCGGGTGTGACCCTGAAGTCGAAGGTGTGCCACCACGCGGGCCGCATGCGGATCGTGATGTAGCCGGCCGGGGTGTCCTCCGTCGCGTCGATGTAGTCGGTGGCGCGGTCCGGGCCCATGTATCGGGCGGCCAGGTCGAAGCGCTCCCGCCTCGGGGTCGGTTCGATCCCGGTCACCGGACCCTCGACCGACACGTACCGGTAGTCGTCGACTCGGGCCACCTGTGCGCACAACGCGAACCGGCCGGCCTCCTCGATGAGCCGGACCTTGCGCAGACCGGGGGAGGTGATCACCGTGACGAGTCCGCCCGGCCGGTACTCGTACCAGATCGGGACGGCCAACGGGGCACGTCCCGCCTCGGCCGTGACGCTCAGGACGGCGACATGCGGCTCTGCGAGGAAGGCATCCCGTTCCTCGCGGGTCATCGGACGCATGACCGTCAGGCTAGCGCCTTGTCGCATTGCCGAGAGGGAGGCAGGCCGGTCGGCGGCCCCGAGCCGGATGTGAACCCGGGCGCCGGGTCGCCTCCTCAGTCGGCCGGGGGGCGGGCCAGGACGACGATGTCGTCCTGGTGCAGGCTGCCCGCGACCAGCGTTCCGTCGTGTTCGGCGACGCCGGTCACGTAGGCGTACGAACCGTCGTCCGTGCGCAGGTCGTGGACGAGGCGTCCGTCGAGGTCGAACGCCATCACCCAGGCGATGGGGGCGGCCTCGGGGCGGATCGCCCGGGGGAGGTTCCACACCAGCAGCCGAAGAAAACCCGGCAGGGGCAACAACCGGTCCAGCAGCGCGTTTCGAGGCGCCACGATGGATACCCACACCAACCCGTCCCGGCCCAGGCTCATGTTGTCGGGCAGGCCGGGGAGGTTGTCGACGAAAGGCTCCATGGCGCCGGCGTTCGGGCCGGTGAGGCGGTAGCGGCTCACGCGGTATCCGCCGGTCTCGGCCACGAGCAGGTGGGAGGCATCCGGTGCGAGGACGAGGCCGTTGGCGAACTTGAGGTCGTTGCGCAGCACGGTGACGGTGCCGTCGCGGTCGCGGCGGACGAGCAGGCCCGTACAGGAGTGCTCCAGGAAGTCGCCGAGGTGGTGTTCCAGGTCCCAGCGACGCGTGGACACCGTGAACCAGACGGTCCCGTCCGGGCCTTCCACCACGTTGCTCGCGAAGGTGAGCGGCCGGTCCTCGACCGTGTCGACGAGTACTTCGACCGATCCGTCGGCGGACATGCGCAGCAGCCCCCGATCGTGATCGCACACCAGAACGCCGCCGTCGGCGCAGGGTTCGAGCCCCAGCGGCCGGCCTCCGGTGTTCCCGAGCACCGTGCGGGCGCCGGTGGCGGGGTCGACGCGCACGATGCTGCCGTCGTCGAGGCCGGCGAGCAGTAGGCCCCGCTCGTCGAAGATCACGTCCTCGGGGCCGTGACCGCCGGTAGCGATGCGGCGGCCGACGACGAAGCGACCGGTGACGCGCGTACGTCCACGATCGACCGGGGCCGGGGGAGGGGTCCAGCGTCGAGGCGAAATAAGGCGACGGTTCGCGGTCACGACAGGCTCCCTGGCCGGGTGTCGACGATGTTCGATGGCGGGGATGGCGGGGATGGCGGGGATGGCGGGCGCGCGGGGCAGTTCCGACGTGGCGATTCCCCCACGTCAGGATCACCGACCGGATGCGGACCATGCCGTCGAGGAGTTCCTGACGGTGGCGCGTCGTTGCCGGTGACCCATCGAAACGAGAACGCGCCTGTGCGCCTTGGAGGGCCCATGTGGCGGCGGCGATGGCCGGGTGCCGTGGACGACGACACCCCCGAAGCCGTGACGGCCTTGTCGTAAGTGGTGGATAACCTGCGGGAATGAGTAACGCGACGTGGGATGCCCTGGCGGCGACACCCCTTCCGGAGGTGCGGCGCCGCGCGGCCGTCATGGACGAGCTCGCCGAGGTCGCACCGGTGGCGGTGACCGGCGCGCGGCGGCTGGCCTGGAACGATCGGGGCGGCCAGTCCGCGGTCTGGTACTTCGCCGAGGACGGCCGCGTGCTGCTGTCGACCTTCGACCACGAGTCGGCGTTGAACCTGTACGCCGAGGAGGATTTCGCCCTTCAGGAGTCCTTCTACCAGGGTGTCCCCGAACCCCTCGTGGCGCTGGTCCGCGACCGTCCCGAGAACTACGAGTCGCTGAACCTCGCGGACGCGACCACGGGTCGGACGATTCACTACGCCGGCGGTGTGTTCTGGTACGACGGTACGCACTGGCGCGTGTCCGACGGCCTGGCGGACTACTGCCGCCGCGAGGACGTGGACCTGTTCGGCGAGTCCGGCTTCGACTACTGCCTGGACGTCTACCGTTTCGGCCGGGACTTCACCGCGGAGACGGTCGTGGCGGTACGGGACGGGCACCGCAGGTACGGGGACGAGCAGGACAAGGCGGCGGACCTGGCCGCCCTCCGGGAAGTCTTCGACCGGCACGGCTGAGGCATATGCTTCCGATCGTCGAAGCGTCGCTCCGACCCACCACCGGCGCGATCGGGTCCCCCTCATCGACGAGTCTCGGGAGAGGGATTCGTTGCCTTCGTGTCGTATGTTGTCGTGGGTGCCCGGTGCGGCCGGGTCGGGTCGATCTCCTGTATGGCCGTCTGTGGGTCCAGTTCGCAGCCCTTCGTGTACGCCGCGGTGAAGGTGTTCGCGCCGAGTGTGGCTCGTCCTCGGTGGGTGATGTCGCGAACGAGTCGATCGGTGTGGTCGTGTGCGCCGCGCAGTCGGGAGGCGGCGCCGAGGAGGACGGCGGCCTCGCCATACCGTCCGTGCGCCTCGGCGAGCGCGGCCACGTGCACCGCCACCAGCGACATCACCGGCAGGTCCCGGGTCCGCAGCGCCGCCGCGTACGCCTTCGCCAGTTCCTGTTCCGCGCCCGTCACGTCGCCCGCCTCCAGACACAGCGAGGCCCGCGCGCCGGCGACCAGGGTCCGCGCGTGGTCTCCGGGGAACGGGCCGTCGCCGCGTAGACCCCGTTCGGCTCCGTCCAGCAGTTCCCGCGCGCGGTCCAGGTCGCCGAGCCGTACCCGCAGGACGGCTTCCCACGCGTCGACCAGGAACGGCATCGCCGGCGAGTTCGCGCGCAGCGCCCGCTCCCGGGCGGTGTCGATCACCGTGACGACCGGGTCGGTGTCGCCGCGCCGCAGGTGCAGGTCGATCCGGCGCAGGTCGGCGAAGATCTCGTCGTCGAGGCCGAGCGAGCCGAACTCGGCCGCCGACGACCGGGCTTCGCGCAGGTCGGCCAGCGCGCCGTCGAGATCGCCGTCGTACTGCCGCAGTTGGGCGCGCATCGGTAGCGTGTTGGCCAGGCCCCAGCGGTCGCCGACCCGCCGGAAGCAGGTCAGGGCCTCCTCCACGTCGGCGCGCGTCCGGTCGAGCTCGCCCGCGTTCTCGGCCAATTGGGCACGGAACATGCGCGCCAACCCGGACAGCCATACGTCGTCGCCCTCGGCCAGGCGCTCGACGATCGCGGGCGTGGCCTTCTCGGCCCGCAGGAACGCGAGCGGCAGCGCGGCGAGCGCGCCGTACGGGCCGGGCAACTCCGGGTACGCGAGCAGCCGGTCGGCCACCGCGCGGATCTCGGCCTGCTCGTCCGCGCCCTCCTCGGCGCTCGTCGCCGGCCGGGCCCCGATCCGGTTGAGCAGGTGGATCGCGCGGGCGCAGTCGCGCTCGGGCGTCGGCTCGCCGCCGGGCACCGCCAGTGCCTCGCCCAGCCAGTGCGCCGCGTCGAGGCGCCGGCCGAACATCTCCCAGTACCAGGTCAGGTTCAGGGCGAGGGCGACCGCGCCGGGGGCGTCGCCGGTGTCGCACCGGCGACGCAGGGCGGCCAGCGTGTTGTCGTACTCGGCACCGATGGCGCGCATGGCCTCCGGCTGACCGGGCCCGCGCAACCGCGGGTCGTACCGGGCCATCAGCTCGGCGAACCAGTCGCCGGCGAGGTCGCGGACGGTGCCGAGGTCGCCCGTCTCGGCCAGGCGCCCGGTGCCGTACTCGCGCAGCGTCTCCAGCATGCGGTATCGGCCCGGGGTGGGCGTGAGGTGCAGCAGCGACCGGTCGACCAGGGCGGCGAGCAACTCGGGGACCTCGGCGACCCGCACGGCGGTGCCGGCGCAGACCGCGCCGGCCGAGGCGGACGTGATGCCGCCGGCCAGGACCGAGACGCGTTCGGCGACCGTACGCTCGTGCTCGTTCAGCAGATCCCAGCTCCAGGCGATGACCGCGCGCAGGGTGCGATGCCGGGGCAGCGCGGTGCGGCTGCCGGTGGTGAGCAGCCGGAACCGATCGGAGAGCCCGTCGGCGAGTTCGGGCAGCGACAGCGTCCGCAGCCGGGCCGCGGCCAGTTCGAGGGCCAGCGGCATGCCGTCCAGGCCGCGGACCACGCGCCGTACGTCGGGCAGCGTGGTCTCGTCGACCTCGAAGCCGGGGCGCACGGCCACGGCCCGCTCGGTGAACAGGCGTACCGCCGCGGCCTGCCGGGCCCGCGCGACGGTGTCGTTCGGGCCGGGCAGCGCCAGCGGGCCGAGCGGAACGAGCGCTTCGCCGTCGATCGCGAGGGGTTCGCGGCTGGTGGCGAGTACGCGGACCCCCGCACAGCGGGACAGCAGTGGCGCGAGCACGTGGGCCACGGCGTCGATCAGATGCTCGCAGTTGTCGACGAGCAACAGGATGTCCCGGCCGCCGAGTCGATCGGCGAGTACGTCCGACTCGTCGCCCTCGACGCGCGTCCGGGCCTCGAACATCGCGCCGGCGCGCGTCCCGATCCCGGCGAGCAGGGCCGCGCCGACCTTGCCCGGCTCGGTGACCGAGGCGAGGTCGATCAGCCGGACGCCGTCGCGGTATTCGTGGCGTCGGCGGCGGGCGGCCTCGACCGCCAGCCGGGTCTTCCCGACGCCGCCGGGGCCGAGCACGGTGACCAGCCGCCCGGCGGCGAGCAGCGTGTCGATCCGGGCGAGGTCGTCGCCGCGCCCGATGAAGCCGGTCAGCGGCGCGGGCAGATTGCTCCACCCGGTCCGCGCGGCGTCCGGGGCGGGCCGTTCGGCGCGCAGCAGCCGCAGGTGGCGCTCGCGCAGGGCGGCGCCCGGGTCGGCGCCGAGGACATCGGCCAGGGTTTCCCGGACCCGCTCGTACAGCGCCAGGGCATCCGCCTGGCGGCCCTGGGCGGTGAGCGCGTCCATCAGCAGCGCCGCCGCCCGCTCGTGGACCGGGTGCTCGGCGAGCAGGGCGGTCAGGCGGGCGGCGGCCGCGTCGGCACGACCCAGGGACGACTCGGCGTCGGCCAGATCGGCGACGGCCTCGATCGAGGCGTGGGCCAGCCGAGCCGCGACGGCCGGCGCCACCGCGGCGACGACCGCGGGTTCGGCGCCGGGAGGGTCCCCCCACAGCGCCACGGCTTCGCCGAGCACGGCCGCCGCGGCATGCGGGTCGCCGGCGCGCAGGTGGTCACGGCCGGCGGCGGCGAGGCGCTCGAACCGCAGCGCGTCCACGTCGGCCGCGTCCACGTCCAGCCGGTAGCCGCCCGCCGATCGTGTGACGTCGCCGGCCGAACCGAGGGCCCGCCGCAGGCGCGAGACCAGGGCCTGCAGGGCATGGGCGGGATCGGCCGGCGGGTCTTCGGCCCAGATCCCGTCGACCAGGACGTGCGGCACGACCGGGCGACCGCCGACCAGCGCCAGCAGTACGACCAGACCCCGCAACCGCGCACCGGCGACGGGCCGCGCGACGTCCCCGCGAGACACCTCGAAGGCGCCGAGCAGCGTGACCCCGAGCCGCGAACCCCTGTCCATCCCCCGATCCTTGCGCGCGCACCGCCGAGTCCCCAAATCAACCGGTCCCGACCCAGGGAGTCCGCTACCCAGGGAGCCCCCGGCCAAGGGAGTCCCGACCCCTGGAGCCCCCCACCCCGGGTCCGCACCGTCATCACCACCGCACCGCAACCGCATCACACGGCCGGCCGCGCTCGCCGCCGCCGCGTGTGCCGCTGTCAGCGCCGCGTGCGGCCCGTGTGAGCGGCCCGGAGCAGCATTCGAGTGCCCGAACATTCCGGTGGCGACGCCGGAGCCCACCGGGCGGCCTCGATCCCGAAGGAGCCACCACCATGAACAGCCCCGTCACGATCATCGGCGCAGGACTCGGCGGACTCGTCCTGGCCCGCGTCCTGCACGTCCACGGCATCGCGGCCACGGTCCACGAGGCCGATCCATCCCCGACCGCGCGCACCCAGGGCGGGATGCTCGACATCCACGACTACAACGGGCAACTCGCCCTCGATGCAGCCGACTTGATCGACGAGTTCCACGCCATCGTCCTGCCCGGCCGACAGTCGATGCGAGTCCTGGACACCGACGGAACCGTCCTGCTCGACAGGGCCGACGACGGCACGGGAGGACGTCCCGAGGTGCAGCGCGGCGAACTGCGACGGATCCTGCTCGACTCGCTCCCGGCCGGCACCGTCCGGTGGGGGCACAGGGTCGCCGACACCCGGCCCCTGGGCGAAGGGCGTCACGAGGTGACGTTCGCCGACGGCGGCACCCTCGTCACCGACCTGCTGGTCGGCGCGGACGGCGCGTGGTCACGGGTCCGGCCGCTGCTCTCCACCGCCACCCCCGAGTACGCGGGCACCTCCTTCGTCGAGATCCACCTCTTCGACGCCGAAACCCGGCACGCCGCCGCCGCGAAGGCGGTCGGCGGCGGATCGATGATCGCGCCCTCGCCCGGCAAGGAGATCTTCGCCCACCGCGAAGACGGCGACACCCTGCACACCTACGTGGCGCTGACCAAGCCACAGGACTGGTTCGCCGCCATCGACTTCACCGACGCCGCCGCGGCCACCGCGCGGATCGCGCGAGAGTTCGACGGCTGGGCACCGGAGCTCACCGCGCTGATCACCGACGGCGACACCGCACCGGTCCTGCGCCCCCACTACGCCCTGCCGAACGGTCACCGCTGGGACCGGCTGCCGGGCGTCACCCTGCTCGGCGACGCCGCCCACCTCACGGCCCCGAACGGCGAAGGCGCCAACCTGGCCATGCTCGACGGCGCCGAACTCGGCAAGGCCATCGCCGCGCGCCCGCACGACATCGAGGCCGCGCTCGCCGAGTACGAACAGGCCATGTTCCTGCGCCCCACCGAGGACGCCGCATTCGAAGGCGCCGAGATCAAGGGGATCGACTCCGCCGACAACACGGCCCACGGCCTGCTCGACACGATCACCCGAACCGGGTAAGACCCCTCCACCCCCGGGTCCTCCGACGCACGGACGGGCCGGGGGGACGGGCCGGAGGCGGCGGGAAGCCGGAGTTCGGCCGATCTCCCGCGCCGTGGCGGCGAATCCCGGCGGGCCCGCTCAGGGTGTCGCGCCCGCATGCCGGGTCTTCGTGCCGGACACCCGCGTCGAGGTGGGCAGTTCGACGGTGATGCGCAGTCCGCCCCAGGGGCGTGGGGTGATGTCGAGGGATCCGTCGTGTACCCGGACGATGCTCTTGACGATCGCCAGCCCCAGGCCGACGCCCGCGTGGTCGTTGCGGATCCGTTCGGTGCCGCGCTGGAAGGGCTCGGTGAGAGTGGAGACCAGCTGTGCGGAAAGCACCTCGCCGCTGTTCTCGACCGTGAGCACCACGGTGTTCGCGCGGACGCCGGTCTCGACCCACACGGCGCCCTGCTCGGGCAGGTTGTGCACGATGGCGTTGTGGACGAGGTTCGTCGTCATCTGGAGCAGAAGCGCCGGTGACCCGACGGCGGGGGTGATCTCGCCGGAGGCGTCGATGGTGACACCACGTCTCTCGGCGAGGGGGAGCAGTGTTTCGGTGGCTTCCTCCACCAGGAGCGACAGATCGACGGGTTCTCGGGTGACCGAGCCCTGGTCGGTGCGGCTGAGGACGAGCAGCGCCTCGGTGAGTTCGATCGCCCGGGCGTTGACGGCGTGCAGGCGGGCGACGAGTTCGCCGTGATCCTGGGTCGGATTGTTGCGGGCCACGTCGAGAAGCGTTTGCGAGATCGCCAGCGGAGTGCGCAGTTCGTGCGAGGCGTTGGCGGCGAATCTTCGCTGTTCGGCGACGTGTTCCTCCAGCCGGGCCAGCATCGCGTCGAAGGTGTCGGCGAGTTCGCGGAACTCGTCCTTGCGGCCCCGCAACCGGATCCGGTGGGAGAGCGACCCGTCGGCGGCCTTGCGTGTGGCGTCCGTGATGCGGGTCAGCGGCGCGAGCATGCGGCCGGCGAGAATCCATCCGCCCACCAGACCGAACACCAACAGGAAGCTCATGATCGTGGTCGCGACCGGCATGAAGGAGCGCAGGAAGACGATGCGACCGTGTCGGGGGACCAGGCCGCCGCTGTCCCTGATCGGCTTGTAGGGCACATAGCGCCACAGGGACCACCACAGCACGATGAGCAGCAGGACGCCGGCCAGCATGAGGAAGCCGGCGTAGCTGAGGGTGAGTTTGAGGCGAGCGCTCAGTCCGGGAGCCCGTTCCACCGGCTGCTCGGGTGTCCCGTGCACGGCCCGCGGGGGTGCTTTGCCCAGGGGCTGTACGGACGCCCTATGCACCGTCGCCGCCCTCGCGTTCGTGCTCCGATCGGGCGTCCATGCGATACCCGACACCGGGGACGGTGAGGATGATCCAGGGTTCGCCGAGCCGTTTGCGCAGGGCCGAGACCGTGATGCGTACCGCGTTGGTGAACGGGTCGGCGTTCTCGTCCCACGCTCGGGCCAGAAGTTCCTCGGCGCTGACGACACCGCCTTCGGCGCCGACGAGGACTTCGAGCACCGCGAACTGCTTTCTCGTCAGCGCCACGTAGCGCCCGTCGCGGTAGACCTCCCGGCGGAAGGGATCCAGCCGCACACCCGCGATCTCGCGTACCGGGGGCCTGCTGTGCGCACGTCTGCGGTCCAGGGCCCTGAGCCTGAGCACGAGTTCGCGCAGTTCGAACGGCTTGGTGAGGTAGTCGTCGGCGCCGAGTTCGAACCCGGTGACCTTGTCGTCGATGCGGTCGGCGGCGGTGAGCATGAGGATGGGCAGGCCGCTGCCGGAGGCGATGATGCGGGTGGCGATCTCGTCGCCGGAGGGCCCGGGGATGTCCCGGTCGAGGATGGCGATGTGGTAGCTGTTGATGCTCAGCAACTCCAGGGCGGTGTCGCCGTCACCGGCGATGTCGGCCGCGATCGCTTCCAGGCGCAGACCATCGCGGATGGCTTCCGCCATGTAGGGCTCGTCCTCGACGATCAGCACACGCATGCCCCGATGCTACGAGGTGCCGCATATCGTCGGTCTATCGAAAAGCGCATACGTACCGGCAACGGCACGCCGCCTTCACTGACGGAATGTCCTACCGCCAGCCGACACCGACACCGACACCGACACCGACGGCGATCCGGCGTCCTCGTCCGCCACGACCGTCCTCCCCGTCCTCCCCGTCCGGCAGGGCCGACGCGGGGACGAGGCGCCGATGAGCCGAACCGCACCCCGCCGAATCACCCCGGCCGAGGGAACACGCCTGACCGTCGCGTCGATCGGCGCGCACGAGCATTTGGCCTTCGTGCGGGCGCAGCGCTCGGTCAGCTTCCTCCAGACCCCGGCGTGGGGCCGCGTCAAGACCGAGTGGCGCAGCGAATCGGTCGGCTGGTACGACGGCCCGCGGCTGGTCGGCGCCGGGCTCGTCCTGCACCGTCCGGTGCCGCGGCTGGAGCGGTACACGCTGGCCTATCTGCCCGAAGGGCCGACCATCGACTGGACCGGTGAGATCGACGCCTGGCTCCACCCGTTGGCGGTCCATCTCAAGGCACGCGGGGCGTTCGCGATCCGGTTGTGCCCGCCGGTGCGGATGGATACGTGGAGCGCGGAACAGGTCAAGGAGGGCGCCGCCGATCCGGGCATCCGGCGGCTCACCGACATCCCCGGTCGCTCGCCCGACCCGGTCGGTGCCCGTGTGAGCGGCCGGCTGCGGGACGCCGGATGGTTGCCGCAGAGCCCGGAGGACGGCTTCGGGCTCGGCCAGCCGCAGTTCAAGTACGAGATTCCGCTGGTCGGCAGGACCGAGGACGACGTGCTCGGGGGCATGAACCAGCTCTGGCGTCGCAACATCAGGAAGGCGGAGAAGGAAGGCGTCCGGGTCACGATCGACACGGACCTGGCGGCGTTCCACGACCTGTACGTGCACACCGCCGAACGCGACCGCTTCATTCCGCGGCCACTGCGCTACTTCGAGAGCATGTTCGCGGCGATGAGCGCGGAGGATCCGGAGCGGATCAAGCTCTACGTGGCTCGCCACGAGGGCGACCCGGTCGCCGCGACCATCCTGGTCCGCGTCGGTGCCCACGCGTGGTACTCCTACGGCGCCTCCTCCACCGACAAGCGCGAGGTGCGCGGTTCCAACGCGTGCCAGTGGGCGATGATCCGCGACTCGCTGGCGGCCGGCTGCGACGTCTACGACCTGCGGGGCATCACCCCCACGCTCGACGCCGACGACCCGCACGTCGGCCTGATCCGGTTCAAGGTCGGCACGGGTGGTCGGGCGGTGAGGTATGTCGGCGAATGGGACCTGCCCCTGCGACCGATGGTCTATCGGGCATTCGACCTGTACATGAGGCGCCGCGGGCGATGACGCCGCGTGGTGCGCGGAATTGCCGCGCCACGATAATACCGGCGAGTAACATAGCGTCCGCATATCGAAACTCGCATACGTTCCGACAACGCCGCGCCGTCTTGACTGGATGGCATGAGTCATCGCGACCCGATACGAACCGAGGCCCGCCGCACCGAATCCGCGACGTCCTCGTCCTCCTCGGCCGCCCGAACCACGGGAATCACGATCTATGGCTGTGAGCGGGACGAGGCCGCTCTGTTCCGAGAAATGTCACCCCGCTTCGACATCGTGCCGACCATTACCGCGGCGGCGCCATCCGAGGCCAACATCGAGCTGGCGTCGGGAAACCGCTGCATCAGCGTCGGCCACAAGACGCGCATCGCCGATGCCACCCTCCTCGCACTCGGTCGGGTCGGCGTGGCGTACATCTCCACACGAAGCATCGGATACAACCACATCGATGTGAAATACGCGGAGAGCGTCGGGATCTCCGTCGGCAACGTCCGCTATTCCCCCGACAGCGTGGCCGACTACACGCTGATGCTCATTCTGATGGCGCTGCGAAACGCACGGTCCATCATCCGCCGGGCGGACGCGCACGACTACTCGCTGAATGATGTGCGCGGGAAGGAATTGCGTGACCTGACCGTCGGGGTGGTGGGAACCGGGCGTATCGGCGCGGCCGTCGTGGACAGGTTGCGAGGCTTCGGCTGTCGCATAGTGGCCCACGACACCACTCCCAAAGTCGCGGTGAATTACGTCGACCTCGACGAACTGCTTCGCGTGAGCGACATCGTGACGCTGCATACGCCGCTCAATGCGGACACCCACCATCTCATCGACGGCCGACGCATCGGGCGGATGAAGAACGGTGCCTTCATCGTCAACACCGGACGCGGCGCACTGATCGAGACCGAGGCCCTGATCGCGGCGCTGGAGCGTGGCGGACTGGGCGGCGCGGCGCTGGACGTGCTCGAAGGAGAGGAAGGAATCTTCTACGCCGACCGCCGGAACACCTCCGTCGAAAGCAAGTCGTTGCTGCGGCTGCACGAGCTTCCGAACGCCCTGATCAGCCCGCACACCGCCTATTACACGGATCACGCCCTCCGTGACACGGTCGAAAACTCCATCGTCAACTGTCTGAAGTTCGAGAGCGGGGATCAGCGTGGCTGAGACAAGAATCGGGATCATATTCGGGGGCGCTTCCGAAGAGCACCCCATCTCCGTCAAATCGGCGCAGCTGGTCGCGAAGAACCTCGACCCGGAAAAATATCTGCCCTTCTATATCGGGATCACGAAGAGCGGCGGCTGGAAGCTGTGCGACGGCCCCGATACGGACTGGGCGGACGGCGATTGCCGTCCGGTCGTACTGGCACCGGACCCCGACGTGCACGGACTGCTCGTCCTGGAGTCGGGTCGCTACGAGACGATCCGCTTGGATGTGGTGTTGCCCGTGCTGCACGGCAAGCTCGGCGAAGACGGCGCGCCGCAGGGTCTGCTGGAGCTCTCCGGAATCCCCTATGTGGGCTGCGACATCCAAAGCTCCGCGCTGTGCATGGACAAATCCCTCGCCTACGCCGTCGCCGCGGGCGCGGGAATCGACACGCCGAATTTCATCACTCTCACCGCGGACGAGGACATCGACGCCGACGGGATTCTCTATCCCGCGTTCGTGAAGCCGGCCCGTTCCGGATCGTCGTTCGGGGTCGGCAAGGTGTCCCGGCCGGAGGAACTGGCCGATGCCATCGCCGCGGCACGTCGCTACGACTCGAAGATCCTGATCGAAGAGGCCGTCGTCGGCAGCGAGGTCGGCTGCGCGATATTGGGCAACGATCCGGATTTGATCACGGGTGAAGTGGACCGCATCGCGCTGTCGCACGGATTCTTCAAGATCCATCAGGAGGCCACGCCCGAAAGCGGCTCCGACAATTCGACCCCGATCGTGCCCGCCGACATCC
This sequence comes from Embleya hyalina, assembly GCF_003967355.1. Lineage (GTDB taxonomy): Bacteria > Actinomycetota > Actinomycetes > Streptomycetales > Streptomycetaceae > Embleya > Embleya hyalina. The sequence goes on from NZ_BIFH01000019.1 coordinate 86,519, forward strand.
CGGCGGAGTCGCACGCTCGTGTCCGGGAGACGGCCAAGGCCATATACCGCGCCCTCGGATGCAGGGGGCTGGCGCGCGTGGACATGTTCCTCACGGCGGACGGAAACGTGGTCCTCAACGAGGTCAACACGCTCCCCGGCCTCACCTCGTACAGCCGCTATCCGCGCATGATGGCAGCCGCCGGGTTCCCGTTGTCGGAAGTGATCGACCGGTTGGTGTCGTTGGCGATCGAAGGAAAGAATCGATGAACGACGACTTCGTCTTCGTCGACGAACTGATGCCCGGAGTGCGGTGGGACGCCAAGTACGCCACCTGGGACAACTTCACCGGCAAGCCCGTGGACGGGTATCGGGCCAATCGGATCGTCGGTACCAGGGCCTTGTGCGCGGCCCTGAAACTGGCGCGGGAAGAGGCCGCATCCCTCGGATTCGACCTGCTTCTCTGGGACGGCTACCGCCCCCAGCGCGCCGTCGATCGATTCCGGGAGTGGGCGACCCGGGCGGAGGACGGCCGGACCAAGGCGCGACACTATCCGAATATCGACAGGGCCGAGATGTTCGAAAAGGGATACGTAGCCGCCAAGTCGGGCCACAGCCGGGGCGGCACCGTCGACCTGACACTCCATCACCTGGATACCGGCGACCTGGCCGCCATGGGCGGCCACCACGACCTGATGGACCCGATCTCGCACCACGGAGCACAGGGGATCACACAGGTCGAAACGACCAACCGGCAATATCTCCGCGCCATCATGGAGGTCGGCGGGTTCAGCGCGTACGACTGCGAGTGGTGGCACTACACGCTGAAGGACGAGCCCTACCCGGACACCTATTTCGATTTCCCCATCGCGTAGTCGGGAGGGCCCCGACGGCCACGCCGAGGCTCCGGCGGTTCGCGAGACCGGTGACGGTCACCCCGAACCGCCGAAGCCCTTGGCGACGAGGCCCCGGGCCGACCCCGCGACGGCCGACGTTACGGTTCGTCACGGTGTCGGTGGGTGTGCGGGTGACGTTCCTAGAGTGGTGTTCGGTACCAGCGTCGGTGTACGTACGGCTCGACGAGGAGGATGCCGCTTCCCGCGGTCGCCGCGACGGCCGCGCCGGCGGATGTTCCCCACCCGGCCGCCACGACGCCGCCCACGACCAGCAGTGGCCGCACCATGGTCAACGGGCCGAGCCCGGCGAGGATGGCGAACGTGGCGACGCGGAACGAGCCCGCGAGGTAGCAGAGCATCGACACCGCGACGATCCCGGCGTAGGGCAGCAGGACGGCGAGCATCCGCCATGCGGCCGCGTCGAGTTCGGCGTACCGGGCGCCGCGGTCGTCGGCCGCGCCGAGCACGGCCAGGGCCACCGCGGCGCTCGTGGCGAGTACCGGCACGCCGGGCAGCAGGCCGCGTCGGGCGGCCCGCAGGTCGGCGGCGCGGCGACGGATGCGGCCGTTGCGACCGCCGGAGGCCCGGAAGCCGGACAGCGCCGCGTCGACCAGGGCGAGGGCCACCAGCAGCAGCGCGCTCACCCGGCGACCCCCTGGAGTCTGCGGGCCTCCTTGCCGAGCGCGGCGCGCAGCGGCCCGACGAGGTCGGGGCGGATGCCGAGTACCGGGCGCAGCGTCGTGCACAGGGGGTTGCTGCGGGTCGTCGGCTCGTGGATCAGCGGTACGAGCGGACGCGCGGCGCGGGCGGCGTGCAACAGGGTCGTGTCGTCGTGGGCGCGGCGGGCGGAGGCGACGCCGTCGTGGCGTCCCAGGGGGTCGCGCATGCGGGCGCGGTGGAAGAGCCAGGCGCCGAACGGGGCGATGCGGGTGGCGGCTATGTCGTAGTGGCAGAAGGCGACGGTGTCCGGAGTCGCCTGGGCGGCGAAGAAGGTGTCGAGGTCGGGGCCGCGGAAGTGGTGCAGGAGGCCGGTGGAGATGTAGACCGTCGCCGCACGGACCGCCGCGCCCGGAGTGGGAATCGTCCCGGGCGCGGTCTCGTCGAGCCGGAAGGCGTTCGCGCGCGTGAACCGACAGGGGAGTCCTTCGTCGTCGGCGAGCCGGGTCGCCTCGGCGACCAGTGCGGCGTGCACGTCGGCGCCCACCACCTCGACGTCGGGGCCCAGCACCTCGTGGGCGGCGAGCCAACGCACGACATGGCCGAGGCCGCAGCCGATGTCGACGACCCGGATACGATCCGGCGCGTCCTCGGCGGAGCGGACCGCGGTGAGCAGCGGTCCCAACAGGTGGGCGAGCCGTTCGGGGATGCGCAGTTCCTCGCTCAGGCGCTGCAGTTCGGTGTGCACGGCGACCAGGCGGCGGTCGACGTACGCCGGGTCGAGGAGGCCGCCGTCGAGCACCGGCAGCCGGGCGGCGATCCGCGCCCCCCGGGACTGACCCGCGGCGCGCAACGTCGCGACCACGTCGGCGCGTGCGACCGGCACCCGATCGAGCGAGCCGGGATGGTGGTCGACGATCAGGTCGGAGACTTCGAGAGGGGACACCGGAGCACGGTACGCCGCATGCTCCCGCACCCGTCGACCGACCTCCTCGCCCCCGGAGTTCGTCGCGGTGCGGCAACTCGTCGTGAGTGTCGAGTCGCGTCCGCCGTCGACGACTTCCGCGTGCACGACGCGGCGGATCGCCCGTCCGGCGGACGACTGCCCGGACTCGTATCCGGCGCCGAACACGGCCGTCGCGATGGATGCTCCGGTGCCGGTGCCGGTGCCGGTGCCGGTGTCCGCGCCGTAGGGCCGGAAATGGCCGCCGTCCCGGGCATGTTCGGGGTCCGGGGTCAGCCGTCGCGGGCGCTGCGCAGGAGATCGGCGGCGCGGCGGGTGAGGCGCTCCAGGGTTGCCGCGGGCAGGGTGATGTCGTCGGCGACGGGCGTGACGGTGACGGCGGCGAAACCCGATCCGATCCGGATCACGACGGAATCCACGGTCTTGGGGCCGCCGTGTTCGAGGACGACGCGCATGCGCACGTCGTCCGAGTTCGTGGCGGGTGTCGCTCGTCCGCGATTCCCGCACCGCTACCGGGTATCGGCTCCGGTGGCGCAGTTGCGGGGGCCGCCGGCGCGGGCGCGGCGCAGGCGTTCGAACGCCACGCCGAGCGCGACGGCGTTGGCGTAGCCCACCGTTGTCGCGATCGTGCCCATGGTGGGATCGGTTTCCCGCGGCAGGTCCGAGGCCAGGGTGATCCGCCGGTTCGCGCGGTGGGCCGTCGGCGGCTCGCCGACCAACGCGGTGAACCGTTTGGCGAACGCCGCGCGTCGTCGACGTGACGGTTGCGTTCGACGTCGGTCCGACATGCTTCCGCGGGTCGGATCAGGTCAGGTCGATCGTCAGCCGATCGTCGTCCCTGGTCGGGTGTTCGATCGTGATCGTGCCGGTGGCGGCGATGTGGATACCGGTGCCGCCGGTGACCGCGAAGGTGTGTGACCACGGCGTGTAGGTCACCGCGAATTCGGTGACCGACGGCAGCGGGCGCGGGAATCCGGAGGCGGCGGTGATCAGGCCGCCGTTCAGACTCAGGACGAGGTTCGAGACGACGAAGGCGCCGTCCGGCCCCACGGTCACCGGGACGGTGAACGCGCTTTCCGTGCCCGCCGCCTTCCCGTCCGCGTCGGTCAGGTCGTAGCGCACGAAGAATCCGGCGCCCGGCGTCAGGATGTTCGGGATGTTCGCGCCCGACCGCCTGCCGGTCAGGGTGAACTTCCCGGCCCGGGACGGCGCGGCGCCCGCGACACCCCCGGCCCCGACGGCCAGGCCCGTGCCGGCCGCGGCGGCCGAGGTCAGGCGCAATGCGCTCCGGCGGTCGAAACTCGTACGGTCGGCACTCGTCATGTGTACCCCGCGTTCGTCGTGGACCGGCGCGCGGATCCGCACACCGTGGCGAGGACTTCCTCCCCAATCGGCACGACGACTGCTCCGCCGCGCACCCGGATTCACCACAATGGGCGAACGTCCCCCATTGCGGTGGGGACCGGCCCGCCGACTCGGCGTGTGCTCGGGTGTGTTCCGCCGGTTGCCACGCGCTCACGTGCCCTCGCATCGGCGAGCCGCTGCCGATGCTCAGCCATCCGTCGCCCGGCCCGGGTCCGCGGCACCAACCGACGGTCGCGACCTCGGCGAGCATCGTGTCCGGCTCGAACGCCGGGGGCAGCGTGCCGACGCGGGTCACCACCGGAGTACCTACCGGCCCGTCCTCGGTCGCCGCGAAGCACGGCGGCATCGTCACGGTGAGGGCGTACCGGATCTCGCCGTCCCGGGCCACGGAGAGGCGGAAGGTCGACGGTTCCCGGGGCGCGCCCGCCTCCCGACGGGAGCCGGGGACGCACCACACTGCCACGGCCCGCGATCCCGACGCGGCCGGGCTGCGCAGCCGGTTCGCGTCGGGGCCGCAGGACTCGGGAGCGAACGCGAATCCCCATCCGGGCGACCCCGTCGTCCGGCCCACCACCATCAGGGCGCGGTCGTCCCACGGATCGGCCGAGCACCGATGTCCCGACGCCACGCGGTGTTCGATCAACTCATCCGAAGTGGCGGGAACGGTCGGTCCGTTCTGCTCCCCGTGGCCGAACAGGGCCATGAGGCACGTGGGTTCGACGCCCTCCACCCGTACGAAGCGGTAGCCGTCGCGAAAGGGCCACGTCTCGCCGGCGAGCCGGTCCAGGCCCTCGGGGTCCGGGGCCGGCACCGGCTCGGGCGGCACGCCGGTGCGGCCCGCGCGGGGCATCGCAAGCAACTCCCGACCGCGTTCCGGCGTGATCACCGCGGCGAGCAGCGGATCCGCGAGCAGACCGACCGACGCCACGACGTCCCCGGCGGGCGGGGATCCACGGCGCGAGGCCGTCACGCAGCACCCCACGCGCCGTCGGTGTCGCCCCACCGAGCGGCCTCACGCGCGTGCGGCACCACGGCGCCGAAGGCGCCGAAGGGCTCGTAGACGAAGGTGGCGTCGGCGATGCGTTGAGCCAACTCGCTTACGTGATCCGGAATTTCATCGACCACCTGTTGAGGCCGCCGCCACGAGCGGTGGATCTCGTGGGCCACGCACGCCGGCAGGAACCGACGCCGTCGGTCCGGTCCGCAGGACGGCGTCGGCGGAGAACACCCGAGAGCCCGACCGTGGTTTCGCCGGCCGACATGGCGCCGAGCCGGGTGATCGCGGTGGGGAACCACGGTGACGGCAACCCGTTTATCCGCTCGTACGTCGAGATCGTGACGGCCGCGTACCGCCACTGAGCGTGTCGGGCCCCACGGCCCGGCCGTTGCGGGGCCGCCCGTGGTGCCCGCCTCTCGGTCGGGTCACGCGTTGGCGCCCGCGTCCACCGTTATCGCGGCGCCGGTGATGTGCCGGCCCTCGGGGCCCGCGAGGAGTGCCACCGTCGCCGCGACGTCGTCCGGGTCCAGAAACCGACCCAGGGCGGTGAGTTCGCGTTGGAGGTTCGCGTCGGCGGCGTCGGCCGGGTTCATGTCGGTGTCGGTCGAGCCCGGGTGGACGACGTTCACCGTGATGCCGCGCGGCCCCAGGTCCCGGGCGAGGCCGCGGGTCAGGCCGCCGAGCGCCGCCTTGCTCATCGCGTACAGCGTGACCCCCGCGAACGGGACCCGCTCGGCCAGCGTGCTGCCGATGCCGATGATGCGCCCGCTCCCGTTCGGCAGGTGGCGTGCCGCCGCCTGCGAGGCCAGGAACACCGCGCGTATGTGCACCGCGATCGTGTGGTCCACCTCCGCCGGCGTGACCTCCTCGATCGGGCCGTTGGGGAAGACACCCGCGTTGTTGACCAGGATGTCCAGTCGCCCGAACTCCTCCGCCGTACGCTCGACCGCCGCCACCACCGCCCTCGGATCGGCGGCGTCCGCGCGCAGTGCCAGCGCGCGGCGACCGAGTGCCTTTACGTCGGCCGCGACCTTGCCCGCCTGCTCCTCGCCCGCGGCGCTGACGTACGTGAACACGACGTCGGCACCGTCGCGCGCGAGCCTGCGTACGATCGCCGCGCCGATCCCCCGGCTGCCGCCGGTGACCAGGGCCGTTCTGCCGGCCGGCACGGCGCCGGCCGGGTCGGCCGTGCCGGTGGCGGTGGTGGTGGCGTGGGTTTCGGCCATCGTGGCCCCTTCGCATGGTGCGGGCCGCGCAGGCCGGACGGCGTGGCGGCGTCTGCTGCCGCAGCGGGTGTCCCTCTGTGCCGCGGCTAATTCTGTGTCGATCGACACAGAACACTTCCACGGAGCATTCGACCACGTCAAGCGATATATTGAAGGAACGACACAGAATTCCCGGAGGAAGGGACGACCCCATGCCGAGAGCCGGCCGCCCCCGGAGCTTCGACCGCGACGCCGCACTCGGACAGGCCATGCGCGTCTTCTGGGAACGTGGTTACGAAGCCACCTCCATGGGGGACCTCACCACCGCCATGGGCATCGGTTCACCCAGCCTGTACGCCGCCTTCGGCTCGAAGGAGCAACTCTTCCGCGAGGCCGTCGTCCTCTACGACGCCACTCTCGGCGCCGCCGTCGACCACGCGCTCACCCGGGAACCCACCGCCCGCGCCGCCGTCGCCGCGATCCTTCGCGCCAACACCCGCACCGCGGACGCGGACGGACCCGCCGGCTGCATGCTTGTGGTCGCCGCCACCAACTGCACCGACGCCAACGCCCCCGTACGCGACCTCCTCGCCACCCGGCGGGACGAGGGGCTGCGCGACCTGCGGCTGCGCCTGGACCGCGGCGTGCGCGACGGCGACCTGCCGCCCGACACAGACACCGAAGCCGTCGCCGCCTACTACACGGCCGTGAACCAGGGCCTGTCCATCCGCGCCCGCGACGGCGCCTCGCGAGCCGAACTCACCCGCACCGCCGACCTGGCCATGGCGACATGGGACGTCGTCACCGCGGCAAGGCCGTCCGGCGTACCGCCCGCCGACGACCCGGCCCGACACGCGGGCGGGTGAAACGACATCCGGATCGAACCGCCGCCCGCCGAGATCCGGCCGCAACCCCTCCTGTTTCGTGAGGCGTTGGTCCAGGCGGATGAGGTCCGGACGTCGGCGGTGCCGGATCGGGCGACGAAGGAGACCCCTGGTCGAACCCGAGTGCCGCCGCGCCGGGGGGCGTCCTCCCCGAATCGCGCCTGTTCGACGCGGGCACAGCCGTCCTCACCCCGCGCGGATGGCTTCCGGCCGACGCGGTGGTCCGCGACCCGGTCGGCCGACCCCACCCGCGCCACACTCACCGCTGCGAGACGGTACGGCCGGTGCGCGGCTTGCGCAGCGCCGGCCCACGCCCCACGTGTGGCCTGCATGGCCTGCCGCACGGCCGGCTGGTCCGTGTTCGGCCGCCGTGCCGAAACGGCGGGTGGGGAGTGTGTGTTCGTGGTGGGTCGGATCGGGTGGACCGGTTCATGCCGCGGGTATTCGGTGGCGGTTCGGGCGCAGGGCCAGCCATGCAGGGCCGACGGAGGCGGTGAGGGCGGCGGCGAGGCATGTGGCGATGACGCCGCCGACGAGCGGCCACGGCACGACCAACGGGACCGAGGTGCCGCCGAGATCGCTCAACGCCCAACGCAGGCTCAACAGCGACGGCACGGCGACGACCGCGCCGAGCGCCGTGCCGATGGTCACGACGATGGCCGACTCGGCGGCGATGGCGCACAGCGCCTGCCGGACGGTCGCGCCGGATAGGCGCAGGACACGCAGATCGGGCAGCCGATCGGCGGTGGCCATCATCAGGGTGTTCGCTATCGCGATGGCCGTGTAGCCGACGGAGACCACCACGAGCAGCACGGTGAAGGTCCACACGAGGCGTTGCTCCTCGGCGTCGGCCGACGAGGCGTATGCGGCGACGCTCACCTCCTTGCCGCCCAGCGGCGCCCGCGCGGGATCGGCACCGGTGCGAAAGATGGCCGCCGTCAGCGCCGAGGGATCGTGGGCGCGGACGGTCCCGCGCGGAAACAGGACGTCGTAGGGCGTCGACTCGTCGGCCAGCACGGCGATCACGCGCATCGTCCGGGTGACACCGTCGCGGAAGGTCACCCGCGCGTCGCCGCCGTGTCGCCACCCCAGGCGCGCCGCGGTGCTCTCGGACACCGCCATCGCGGTGGGGCCGCGCAACTCGTCGCACGAGCCCCGGCGAGCCTCGACCCGGTCGCCGATGGCGGCGAATTCGTCGGTGACCACACCCGCCGCCTCGACGACCGAGCCCCCGTCGCCGTAGACCGTCGTGGGTGTCAGCGGGGTGCCCGCCACCTCGGCCACCGCGGCGTCCGTCAGGCCCGGGACGTCGTCGGGCACGATCACGCGCTCGGCCCGCACCGACGCCGCGCGCCGAGCCTCGTACGACTGCGCGGTGGTTGCCACCATGCCCGTGATCAACACCGCGAGGCCGACCGTCGCGAGCACCGGCGCGGCGGTGGCGGCGGTCCGGCGCACGGCCGTCAGCATGCCCTCACGCACGAGCAACCCGATCGCCCCGGCGCCTCGCGACAACGGCCACGTCAGCACCCGCACCACGGGAGGCACGACCGCGGGAGCGAGCATGGTCAGCCCGATGATGAGGGCCATCGGCGGATACAGCCCGAAATCCGCGAGCGCCCGAGGGTCGGCCGTCGCCGTGACCGCCGCCGAGACCACGCCGAGGGCCACGAACAACAGCCCACCGACGACGCGCCCGCGCGACATCGGCCGGTTGTCCACGTCGGCCTCGCGCAGGGCCTCCGAGGGCGCGATCCGCGCGGCACGGCGGGACGCCGACCACACTCCCGCCATGGCCACGACCATGCCCAGCGCGAACGCGCCGACCAGGGGGAGCACGCCGACCTCCACGGTGAAGCCCTCGGGTTCGAAGCCGAGATCGACCAGGACGGCGGCGAGTGTGGGGGACAGCACCCCGCCGAGCACGACGCCCAGCCCGGCCGCGAGCGCGGCGACCACGCCGGCCTCCGCGAACAGCGCGCGACGCACCTGCTTCGGGGTGGCGCCGATGGTGCGCAGCAGACCGAACTCGCGTCGACGCCCCGCGACCGAGAGGGCGAACGTGGACGCCACGACGAACACGGTCGTGAACGCGGCGAGAGCCGTCATCGCGGACAGCACCTGGAGGCCCACCCACCGGGTGAACGCGGCGTGGCCCGGTTCCAGTTCGGCGCGGTCGGAGCCGGTGAGCACCCGACCCTCCGCACCCACCACCGCCCGCACCGCCGCCGGGTCGGGCGCCGCGCCGCCGCCGGCGAGCAGGCCCAACACGCGTACGCCGCCCGCCAGTCGATCCGCTTGGCCATCCGTCAGGTAGATGCCGGGGCCGTCGACGAGACCCGACACCGTGTAGGGCGCGGGTCCGGACGCGGTGAGCACGGTGACCGTGTCGCCGGGGTGCGGCCCGAGCCGGCGGTCGAGCACCACCTCGTGGTCGCCGACGGGTGGCCGGCCCGCGACCGGCGCGTGGGCCGCGAGCGCGGCGCTCGACCAACCGTGCCCCAACGGGTCGTCGAGCCGGGGATCGCCCACGGGGCGCCCGCCGATCACCACCTGCGCGTAGAACGAGCGATCCGTGACGACGCGCCCGACTCCGGGGACGGCCGCGAGACGATCCGCGAGCCGCCGTGCCCGTTCCGCCGACCACGGCGGGCCGTCGTCGAACGGAGGCCCCGGCCGCCGGGCCTCACCACTGCGTACGAGCACCGACGCGGCCGCGAACCGCTCCGGGGTCTCGGGCCCCGAGGACAGCAGTACCACGCCGGTCGTCGCGAGGATCGTCACGCCCAGCCCGAGGCCCACGAAGGAACTCAGGAACGAGACCCACCGGGCCCGCATGGTGGCGAGGGTCAGCACAATTCCTCCAGCCACGCCATGCGGGCCGCGATGGTCTCGGCGGGGACGCCGGCCCCGTCCGCGCCGCGGTGGATCTCGTCGGCCACGCGGCCGTCGGTGAGCAGTACCACTCGATCCGCGAAGGCGGCGGCGGTCGGGTCGTGCGTGACCATCACCACCGTCTGGCCGCGCGCGTCGACGACGTCGCGCAGCAGGCGCAGGACGTCGCGCGACGCCTTCGAGTCGAGCGCGCCGGTCGGCTCGTCGGCGAACACCACCGCGGGCCGGGTGATCAACGCGCGCGCGATGGCGACGCGTTGTCGCTGCCCGCCGGACAACTCGGCCGGTCGATGGCGGGCCCGATCCGCGAGCCCCACCTCGGCCAGGGCCGCCGCGACGCGCGCGGGCTCGGGGCGGCGCCCGGCGAGGCGCAGCGGCAGGGCGACGTTCTGCTCGGCGGTGAGCGCGGAGACCAGATTGAAGGACTGGAAGACGAAGCCGACGCGCGAACGCCGCAACAGCGTCGACTCGTGCTCGTCGAGGGCGCGGACGTCGACGCCGTCGACCCGGATCTCGCCGCCGTCGGCGCGGTCGATGCCGGCCGCGCACTGCAACAACGTGGACTTGCCCGAGCCGGAGGCGCCCATCACCGCCGTCAGCGTGCCGCGCGGGAAGTCGAGGGTGATGCCGTCGAGCGCGGTGACCCGCTGGGCGCCCGCGTGGTGCGTCTTCGTCACGCGGAGCAGGCTCACGGCCGGGCCCGTCGGTGTGGATGTCGCTGTGGTCATGCCCTCCAGGAAACCGTCGGCGAACGGCCGGCACATTGGTGCCAGGGCGAGAGCGGGACTAGCCCTGGCACTACCGACACGGCCGTCGCCCGCCGGTTAACGTCGTCGCATGTTCGCGCAAGCCTCCTGGGACTCGATCGGTCGGCGACCGGTGCGTTTCCTGTTGTCTCCGGTGCCATGGCGGGCCCTGTTCTATCTCGGGGCGAGTTGGGCCGTCGGGGCGGTCGTGGTGGTGACGGTGACGGCGGTCGTGGCCATCGGCGTCGCGACGTGGGAGACATCGGTCGGCCCGGCGCTCACCCCGGCGCTCGGGCTCGTGGCGCTCGCGTGCATGGCGGTCGCCGCCGCGCCGTTCGAGCGGTGGCGGCTGCGGCTCATCGGCGCTCCCGTCGCGGCGCCGGAACGGTCGGGCGGTGTGCGGGCGCGGCTGCGCGAGCCCGCCGGGCGGCGCGAACTGGGCTACGCGCTGGTCTCGTTGCTCGGGCTGTGGTGGGTGGATCTGGGCATCGCGTCGGTGGCGTTGGTGATTCCGGGGATGCTGGTCTCGGCGCCGTTGCAGCCCACGGCGCCGTTGTGGATGGCGGTGGTGCTGCCGATGGTGGGGGTCGTGCTGCTGCCGGTGGCGCTGTTCCTGATCGCGGCGTGGGCGGGCGTGCGGGCGACGATGACCCGCGCCGTGCTCGCGCCTCGCGAGGCGGAGTTGATCGAGGTGGTCCGGTCCAGGGCGCGTCTGGTCGACGCGTTCGAGACGGAGCGCCGGCGGATCGAGCGTGATCTGCACGACGGCGCGCAACAACGCCTGGTCGCGCTGAGCATGAAACTGGGCCTGGCCTCGCTCGACCTGCCGGCCGGGTCGCCCGCCGCCCGTCAGGTCCGGGAGGCACACGAGATGGCGCGGGCGGCGCTGTCCGACCTGCGTGAGCTGATTCGCGGTGTGCACCCCCAGGTGCTCACCGAACGGGGACTGCCGGCCGCCGTCCGCGATGTCGCGGGGCGCTCGCCGGTCCCGGTCGACGTCGATGTCGAACTGGCCGAACGATTGCCCACGGCCGTGGAGGTGACCGCCTACTTCGTGGTGTGCGAGGCGTTGACGAACGTGGCCAAGCACAGCGGTGCGCAACGGTGCGCGATCCGCGGGCGGGTGGCCGACGGGCTGCTGGCGTTGGAGGTGCGCGACGGCGGTGCGGGCGGTGCCGACCCGGAGGCGGGCACCGGGCTGATCGGTCTGGTCGATCGACTCGCGGTCCTCGACGGCAGAATGTTGTTGTCCAGCCCGATGGGTGGCCCGACCCTGTTGCGAGTGGAGATCCCGTGTCCGGCCTCAGAGTAGTGCTCGCGGAGGACGCCGTGCTGTTGCGCGAGGGGCTGGTGGGTCTGCTCGAGCGCTTCGGCCACGAAGTGGCCGCCGCAGTGGGCGACGGTCCTTCGCTGATCGCCGCCACGCGGGAGCATCGCCCCGATGTCGTGATCGCCGACGTGCGCATGCCGCCCGATTTCACCGACGAAGGGCTGCGCGCCGCGCGCGAACTCCAGGCGACACTGCCGTCGTTGGCCGTTCTGGTACTGAGCCAGTATGTCGAGCAGACCTTCGCGGAGGAGCTTTTCGACACGCGCGGCGCCTCGGGCATGGGTTATCTGCTGAAGGAACGCATCGGCGATGTCGAGGAGTTCGCCGACGCCCTGACCCGCGTCGCCAGGGGCGGAACCGTGGTCGACCCCGAGGTGGTCCGCCAACTCCTGGCGCGCCGACGCGATCCCCTGCGGCGCCTGACTCCGCGCGAGCGCGAGGTCCTCGCCCACATGGCCGAGGGGCGTTCCAACGCCGCCATCGCGCGTGCGTTGGTGGTGACGGAGGCCGCCGTGGCCAAACACATCGCGAGCATCCTGACCAAACTCGACCTCCCGCCGGCCCCGGACGACCACCGCCGAGTCCTGGCCGTCCTGGCCTACCTACGCGCCTGAAGCCACCCCGACTCGGCCGCCATATCGAGGCCCCGACACCACCCGAGCCCGGCGCACCGCACTGCCCCGCGGCCGAGAGGAACGCCCGACCCACCGACAACGACCGCCGGTCGACGGGCCCGAACGGCCCACCGGGTTACCGACCGCGCGGCGTGGGTTGCTCCGACGGTCGGCGTGCGCAAAGAAAAACCCAACTCACTTTGGTTACTTGTCTCCCGGGTGTCGAACCCTCAACAATGCGCATGCACCACACAATCGCGCTCCTTCATCGTCCCCACCCTCAAAAGGGGAACCTCACATGAAGAAGTCCATCGTCGGCGCACTGGGCGCCGTCTGTGCCCTGCTGCTCGCTGCCGCGGGCACGGCACCCGCCGTCGGCGCCCCGCCGGCCACCGTCAAGGCGGTCAACTTCGCCGGTACGGTAGCGCTGAGCAACTGTTCGGGATCCGTGATCCGGATGCCCGGCTCGCAACCGGGCGACCCGGCGCTCGTCCTCTCCAACGGCCACTGCCTCGAGACCGGATTTCCCGGTGCCGGCGAGGTCATCACCGACCAGCCGTCGTCCCGTACCTTCTCGCTGCTCGGTGCCTCCGGGTCCAAGGTCGCCACCCTGCGGGCCCACAAGGTCTCGTACGCCACGATGACCGACACGGACATCTCGATCTACGAGCTCACCCAGACCTACACGCAGATTCAGAAGTCGTATGGGATCAGTGCGCTGACCCTCAACGACCGCCACCCGGTGGCCGGTTCGGCGATCAAGGTGGTTTCCGGGTATTGGAAGCGGATCTACAGCTGCAACGTGGACGGCTTCGTCTATCGGCTGAAGGAGGCCGACTGGACCTGGCGGGACTCGGTCCGCTACACGTCGTCCTGCAACACCATCGGCGGTACGTCCGGCTCCCCGGTGATCGACACGGCGACGGGCAAGGTAGTCGCCGTCAACAACACCGGCAACGAGGACGGTGCCACCTGCACGGAGAACAACCCGTGTGAGGTCGACGAGAACGGCAACGTCACCATCCGTCGGGGCATCAACTATGCCCAGGAGACGTACACCATCGTGCCCTGCATAGGTATCGGCAACAAGGTCGACCTGAGCCTGCCGGGCTGTACGCTCCCGAAGCCCTGACGCCCTGACGCCCGCCGGCATGTGTGCCGAAAGGCGAAGCCGCGCACACATGCGGGCGCGCGGGCCGCACCTTGTCGGGACGGCCGGTCCGTCGACCACCCGCACCCCGTGATCCCTGTGTGGCATGCGGGGTGCGGTGGTCGGAAGACCCTGACGGCGGCACTCCGGACGTAGTCCGGGGTGCCGCCGATTCCTTGTCCCGGCGAGCAACCCACCGAGCCGCGAGCGGGAATCGGCAACCTGCGCGTAGGTCCGGGAGCGCCGGTTGTCGTTCGATGTTCGCAACCCCTCTTGACAGAACCGGAGTTCCGGGAAAAGCTAACGGCGTTAGATTTTCTAACGCCGTTAGGAGTTCGGGTGGGCAAGCGGGAAGAGGTTCGTCGGCGGACGTTCGCCGAGATCCTGGACGTCGCCGGCCGCATGGCGGAGGCCGAGGGCTGGCAGGCCGTGACGATCCGGCGGATCGCCGCCGAGATCGGCTACAGCGCACCGGTGATCTACCAGCACTTCGCGAACAAGGAGGCGGTGCTGCGAAAGCTGCTGGAGCGGGCCAATGCCGACCTGCTGGCGCGGATGCGGTCCGCGGTGGCCGACGAGCCGGCGGCACGCGGGCCGCATCTGGCCGCGGCCGCATACCTGGAGTTCGCCCGATCGCAACCCGGCCCGTACCAACTCGTGTCGGGCGGGGCCGGTACGGGCGTCGACGCCGCCACCCGCCGCGCGGCCGCCGCCGAAGTGCTCGCCTTCACCCGCCGGGTCGTCCACGCGTGGGCGGCCGATTCCGCGGCCGGGCCGGTCGACCTCGACGATGCCTGCGACCTGCTGTGGGGCACGTTGCACGGTCTCGCCGGCATCGGGTCGATCGAGGACGTCGGATTCGATCGCGCCCTGCACCTGGCCGAACAGGCGGTGTCGGCGCTGCTCGGCTACTGGTCCGCCCGACCCGCCCCGCCCGCCGACCCCGACGCGCCTCACCCGCACACCCACAGTCCGCATGTCAGGGGAGAGAAATGATCTACCACCACAACCGTTTCGCCTTCAAGGAGACCGTCACCGCCGAGCAGCGCGAGGAGGCCCTGGCGAGCCTGCGCAACCAGGGCGAGTCGATCGACGCGGTCGTGCGGTACGTCGTCGGCAGGGACGTCGGCGGCGACTTCGAGTACGGCGCCGTGTTCGTGCTCGAAGACCTCGACGGGTACTGGGAGTACCTGATGGCGCCCTCCCACGCCCACACCGACCGGATCGGCCTGCCGCTCCTCGAAACCTTCGTCTCCTACGACACCACCGACAGCGACGACCCCGACATCGCCCGCAGGATCGCCGAACTCCACGAACGCCGCTACGCGGGCGACCCGGCCCTCACCAAGCTCGTGGCCGACCTGCCCTCCTACAGCGGCAGCGGCGCGCCCACCCCCAACCTGTAGCCGAACGCGTCGCCGCGGTGCCGGGCTTGTTCCACCACCCGGCACCGCGGCGCGTGGTCGCGGCTACTGGACTCGGCCGCAGCCGTCGGCGATGCCGCCCGCGCGTACGTTGCAGATGCGGAAGCGCACGTCGCGCACGTCGGTGTCGACCAGGGAGAAGCTATACGTCTGGTTGGTACCGATGCCCGCGTAGAACTTCCAACTGTGATCCGTGGTCGATGTTTCGGAGCGCTGCAGCACGGCGCCGGTGACATCGCTGGTGCAGCGGGACTTGGTATTGCTCAGCTTGACGGTGCCCCACGTTTTGTACAGGTTCATCGCCTCGTTGGTGAGTTCCCAGCCGAACGTTCCGGACGCCGTGGTGCATTTGCGGTTGTTGGTGCCGTAGCTCCCGCCGTTGATGGGACCCTCCTGCGCGCTTGCGGCGGAGGGGAGCAGCGCGAGGGCCGCGGCCGTCGCGGTGATGCCGATGAACCGTGCGATTCTGCGTGACATATGGCGTCTCCTGGGTGATCGCGAGTCGGGCCGTCGACGGCGATCGGCCGCCGCGCCCGCCGGGCGGATGTGGTCGAGGAACGACACGGGGATGGGGCCCGTGCCCGCGTCCCCGTGCGAAGGCCGATGGGAACGCCGCTTCTCCCGGACGGGAGCGGTCGTTCCGGGGCCTGCTCCGGATTGCACCAGCGTTCCGGGCCGCCGTCCAGGCCGGCGCGGTGTTCCGCGCCGTCCCGAACATGTCCCGAACAACGACGTTGCGCATCGACCACCCTGTCAGTGGGCTCGTCCATGCTCGCCCGATGACCGAGCTCTCCCACCTGGCCGCTGTCCGTGAGTCGTACGACACCGTCGCGGCCACCTACGTCACACACGTCAAGGGCCCGGCCCAACTGGATCCGGTGTCACGCGCGATGCTCGCCGCGTTCATCGAACTCGTGCGGAGGGCCGACCTCGGGCCGGTCGCGGATCTGGGGTGCGGCCCCGGCAAAGTCACCGCGTATCTGGCCGAGTCGGGGTTGCCCACGTTCGGCGTCGACCTGTCACCCAAGATGATCGAGTCGGCCCGACACGCCTATCCGAGCCTGCGATTCGACGTGGGCTCGATGACCGCACTGGACCTCCCGGACGACGAACTCGGGGGCATCCTGGCCTTCTTCTCCACGCACCACACGCCGCCGGAGCAATTGCCGGTGGTGTTCTCCGAGTTCCACCGCACACTCGCCCCCGGTGGCCGGCTGATGCTGGGCGGCCACATCGGGGACGACGAGCACCTGCGTCCCACACGGGCATACGGTGGTCATCCGGTGTCCTACGAGTCCTACTTTCTGCCGCTCGACCGCATCGCCGAGGTCCTGGGCCAAGCCGGCCTCATCGTCACCGCACGACTGCGGCAGGAACCCGGCGACGGGGCGAAAAGGCCGCATGCCTACCTCCTGGCCCGCAAACCCGAGTGACTCCGCCGGACGCCGAAGACGGCATGCGGGCACCACGGCCGTCGCCGTTGGAGGGAATCGGACCCAGGCGACCGACGGAGCGAACCGAAGGCGCCGCGGATCACGCCGCGGCCAGGGCCTCCGTCGGAGGCAGGCGCGACGCGCGGATGGCCGGGTAGAGGCCGGCGACGGCGCCGATGACCAGGGTGGCGCCGAAGCCGCCCGCCGTCGCCCAGGCCGGGATGACCGCGTCCCAGTTCCGGGTGCTCGCGTACCCGGTGGTGACCGCCATCCCGAGGACGACACCTGCCGATCCGCCGAGTGCGGAGAGCATCAGCGACTCGACCAGGAACTGGGTGCGGATCTGACCGCGGGTGGCGCCCAGCGCGCGGCGGAGGCCGATCTCGGCGCGGCGTTCGAGCACGGTGACGACCATGGTGTTGGCGACCCCGACGCCTCCGACCAACAGCGCCACCGCGCCGAGCCCGAGCAACAGGCCGGTGAACGCCTTGTCGGTCGCCTGCCGCGCCGCCAGCGCGTCCGAGGGACGCGAGACCTTGACCTCGTTGGGGTTCCGCGGGTTGGCCGAACGCGCGAGCACATCGCGCACGGCCGCCACCGCCCTGTCGGACGAACGTGTGTACACGCTGGTCGGGTGCCCGTCGAAGCCGAGGTACGTGCGGGCCGCGGTCCACCCCACCAGGGCCGTCGCGTCGAGTTCGGGCGCGAGCGGCACCGGGTCGAGGATGCCGACGACGGTGAACCGGCGTCCGCCCAGGTACACCTGGACGTCCGGGCCCGGCGCCCCGATGCCGAGCCGGTCCGCCGCCGATCCGCCCAGGACCGTCGCCGGGTAGCGCTCGGTCGCCCCGTTGAACCATGTCCCGAGCCCGACGGTGGCCCCGACGGTCTCGGGCAGTGCGAGATGCGCGGCGGCGACCGTGATGCCGCCGCTCTCCGCGGCCGGGACGCGGTCGTTGCGGTAGACCTTCGCGGACTTGACGACACCGGTCGCGGCAACCCGCCGCACCGGGCCGATGCGGGCGATCGTCGCGGGTGCCTCATCCGGGAGCGACGCGGTGCCGCTGGTCAGCGAATTGCCGGGGGTGACGGTCAGCAGATCGGTGCCCAGCACGGCGAGGCGGGCGTCCAGGTCCGCACGGCCGGACGTGGAGATCCCGGCCACGGCCGTCATCGCCGCGATGCCGATGGCGATGCCGAGCGCGGACAGGAACACCCTCAGCGGACGCGTGCGCAATCCGACGGCACCGACCGCGGCGACATCGCGCGGCCGCAGCCGGGCCGGAGTGTCGACGGTTGCCATGTCAGCCCTCCACCCGTCCGTCGCGCATCGTGATCCGCCGCGGCAGCGACGCCGCGATCTCCCGGTCGTGCGTGATGACCACCACCGCGGTTCCGGCCGCGTGGAGTTCACGCAGCAGGGTCATGACGCCGCGGCCGGACGCCGTGTCGAGGTTGCCCGTCGGTTCGTCGGCGAGCAGCAACACCGGATCGCCCGCCACGGCGCGGGCGATGGCGACGCGTTGCCGTTGCCCGCCGGAGAGTTCGTGCGGCAGGTGGTCGAGCCGGTCGCCGAGGCCGACACGTTCGAGGGTGGCTCGGGCGATGCGGCGGCGCTCGCGCGGCGACAACCCCGCGTACAACAGCCCGTCGGCGACGTTTCCCAACGCGCTGCGTCCGGGAGCGAGGTGGAACTGTTGGAAGACGAACCCGATCCGGCGGGCGCGGAGCGCGGACAGGCGACGGTCGGACAGCGCGGCGACGTCGGATCCGCCGATGCGCACGGTGCCGCTCGTCGGCCGATCGAGGGTGCCGATCAGGTTGAGCATGGTCGACTTGCCGGACCCCGACGGGCCCACGATGCCCACGAGTTCGCCACGCGATATGGCGATGTCCACACCGGCGAGCGCCGTCACTCCGCCGGGGTACTCCTTGCCGACCCCGACGAGTTCGACGTACGACCCGGGCAACTTCTGCTCCACGACGGCCGGTTCGTCCGCGAGCGCGTCCACCGGCAGGTCCGGGAGGGCATCCCCACTCGACAGCCTCATGTCGGCATCCCCACCGTCGTGCCCTGCGCGAGCCCTGAGCCCGTCACCTCGACGCGGCCGCCCGCGAACATGCCGGTCTGCACCGGCACGATCCGCGTCGTGGTCCCCTCGACGACCTGGACGCCATAGCCGCCCTCGGCGAGCGCGAGGAGCGCGGCCACCGGCGCGGTCAGCACGTTCTCGCGGCGCGACGACGTGAACGCGACGTCGATGGAGGCCTGGTCGAGCCCGGCGACGGCCTTCTCGTCGTCCAGGACGACCGTGGCCTTGAGCTTCGTGGTGGGCGTGGCCGGGGCACCGCCGCTCTCCTTGCCCGGATCGATGATCGTGGCGGTCGCGGCGACCTTGCCGGGGACGGTCGTCCGATCCGGCAGCCTGACCGACACGGCGGTGCCGGTCCCGGCCAGACTCGCGTAGGCCATCTCCAGTTCGACGCTCACCACCCGCCTGGTTCCGGTGTAGGTGAGCACGGCCTGCCCCGGCTGCACCGCGTCGCCGAGCGCGGCCTTGTCGACGTCGACGCGGATCTCCCCGGGCGCGTAATGCACGCGCCCGAGCTCGATACCTCCGGTCTCCTCCAGCCCGTTGGCCTTCTGCCACTTCCTCACGGCCGCCGCGGTGCCGTCGGTGTACTTCGTGTCGACGGTGAAACCCGTGTAGCCGAGTTCCGCGAGGTTCCGCTCGAACTGCTCGACGTCGGGCCCTTCGACGCCGGCCGCGAGGTTTCGGTAGGCGGGGAGCGCGCCGTACAGCAGCAGCACCGGCGTGTTGTCCACCCTGTACAGCGGCTTCCCACGAGCGACGGTCGACCCGGGCGCGGCAACGGAGGTGAGCGTGCCGGTGAGCTTGCCGCCGTTGAGGGTCGTGGTGCCGCCGTAGTCGAGCCTGCCGGTCTTGGACGTCGTGTCGACGAGGGTCTCCTTGGTGATCGTGCCGGTGGCCGGGGGCAGTGTGCCGCGCCGAGGCTTCGCGTCGTCCCCGGTGGGCAGCCCGATCCCGGTCGCGGCCGCGGTCGCGGCCCCGGCGGCGAGCACCGCCGCCATCCCGGCGACCACGCGTCCGGCGGTGCGGCGCCTGCGGCGGGTCACGCGCCGGCTCCCGGGCCGCTGGTCTTTTGGCCTCCGTCACCGCCGGGCGGCTTCGGCATGTACGTCGAGCACGCCTGATCGGCGGCCTTGAAGCGCGGGTCGTCCGGTCCCAGGCCCAGGGCGTCGTTGTTGATTTGCAGGCCGCCGTCGGAGGACGGGTCGGGGAACTGCGGGATGCCGTTCTCCCGCATGCACTTGGCGTACCGGCGCAGTTGCTCCGTGACCTTCGGGTCGACCTTCCGGCTCTCGCCGCCGTCGGGCATGAGGCCGCGGCACTTGACCTGCGCGGCGTCGACGACCTTCGGGTCGATGCCTTCGGGGAGGTTCAGCGAGACGCCGCCGTCGCCGCCGAAGGTCGGGTCGGGGAACTGCGGGATGCCGTTCTCGCGCATGCACTTGGCGTAGCGGAGCATCGCGTCGCGGGCGTCGCCGGCGCCCTTGCCGTTTCCGGTCCCGCCACCGCCCGGGGATGCCGAGGTGGTCGCGGTGGGCGTGCCCGCGGAGGCGATCCCGTCGCCGTCGTCGCCCCCGCCGCCGCATCCGGCGAGCGCGCCGAGCATGAGCAGGAGGCCGAGCCCGAGCCCTGTCGTTGTTCGCATCCGGTGATCTCCTCGGGTCGTGGCCGTGCGAGGTCGTGGCCGGGTGAGGCCGCCCTCGTACGGCAGTGGTCGTGGACCCCATTCGAGTCGCCGCCCCGTCATCCCACCGTCATCGCATTCGTTGACGCGGAAGTGACGCCCTCGGCGGGAGGATGGGCGGATGCGAATCCTGGTGGTGGAGGACGAACCGCTCTTCGCGGACGCGGTGGCCGAGTGGCTGCGCGGCGACGCGCACGCGGTGGACGTGGTGTACGACGGCGACACGGCCCTGGGGAACCTCGCCGTCCACGACTACGACGTGGTCGTCCTGGACCGGGACGTGCCCGGTGTGCACGGCGACGACGTGTGCCGCACCATCGCCGCGGGCCAGGGCACGACGCGGGTGCTGATGCTCACCGCCGCGGGCCTGATCGACGACCGCGTGGCGGGCCTGACGCTCGGCGCGGACGACTACCTCGCCAAGCCCGTCGCCTTTCGCGAACTGGGCGCCCGGGTGGTCGCGTTGGGCCGGCGCTCGCGGGCCGCCGCGCCGCCGGTGCTGGAGCGGGCGGGCGTACGGCTGGACCTGCACCGGCGCGAGGTGTACCGAGATGGCCGGTATGTCCCGCTGTCGCGCAAGGAGTTCGCGGTGCTGGCCGAGCTGCTGCGTGCGGACGGCGCCGTGGTGTCGGCCGAACTCCTGTTGGAGAAGGCGTGGGACGAGCACACCGATCCGTTCACGAACGTGGTGCGGATGACGATCCTCAAGCTGCGCCGCAAACTCGGCGAACCGCAACTCGTGGTGACCCAAACGGGAGTGGGGTACCGGATCCCGTGAGGACGAGGCGCGGTGCGGCCCGGTCGGCGCAACCTTCGGGTCTGACGATTCGCGCCCGGCTGACGCTCGTGTACGGCGTGCTGTTCCTGATCGCCGGCGGAGTGGTGCTGGGCGCGACGTATCTGCTGGTGTCCCAGCAGCTGGGAGGCGACTCGCAGGGCACATACAAGAGTTCGGCGACCGGTGGGGCCCCCGTCGGTGGCGGGCCCGTGGGCGACGCCGGGTCCGGGGGCCCGCCGGGCGCGGCGCCGCCGCCGCCCGAGCAGCAGTTCACCCGGTCGACCGACGGCACGCGCGAGGGCGCGCTCAACGCCCTCCTTACGCAGGGCGGCATCGCCCTCGCCGCGGTCGGCATCGCGGCCACGCTGTTCGGCTGGCTCATCGCCGGGCGCATGTTGCAGCCGCTGCACCGCATGACGGAGACGGCGCGGCGCATCGCCGAGGCGCCCGCCGCGGACCGGAACCTGCACGAACGCATCGATCTGGCCGGCCCCGAGGACGAACTCAAACGGCTCGCCGACACGTTCGACCTGATGCTGGAACGCCTGGACCATTCCTTCGACGGCCAACGGCGGTTCATCGCGAACGCCTCGCACGAACTCCGTACACCGCTGGCCCTCAACCAGGCGCTGCTGGAAGTCGCGGTCTTCCGCCGTACCGCGTCGGAGGAGGTGCGCCAGTTGGGCGAGACGCTCCTGGAGATCAACAACCGCCACGAACGGCTGATCGACGGCCTGCTGCTCCTGGCCCGCTCCGAACACGAGGTGCTGGACCGCGCGTTCGTCGACCTCGCGGATGTCGTCGACCACGTCGCGGAGCTGGCGCCCCGGGGGGCCGTCGCCATCGAGATCGAAACCGCCGAGGCCCCGACCACGGGGAACCCGGTGCTGTTGGAACGCCTCGTGCACAACCTCGTCGAGAACGGGACGAGGCACAACACGCCCGAGGGCGGTTGGGTACGCGTCACGAGCCGCACCGGCGCCGACGGATCGGCCGTCGTCGAGGTCTCCAACACCGGACCGGCCGTGCCGAGGTACGAAGTCCCCTCACTCTTCGAGCCGTTCCGCCGCCTCGGCGCCGAACGCCCGGCAACCCGTACGCCCGGCGCCGGCCTCGGCCTGTCGATCGTCCGCGCCGTGGCCCGCGCCCACGGCGGCGACGTCCACGCCGAACCCCGAGAGGGCGGCGGATTGACGGTCACCGTCACCCTCCCGCCCGCCCGGGAACCCGGCGACGGCGCTCCGACACCCTGAACGCGGGTTCGTGGGTCGTCGGGCTCGAAGCGGTGGGGGGATCCGGGCGACAGAACAGGTCGCGCGAGGGTCGAATCCCGGTCGCCAGGAATCGGTCGGCCCCACGCAGCGCGCACGACGGTGCCTCCGGGTCGTAGCCGCCGTGGTTGCCACCGTCCACGGTGATCATGCGCGCCCGGTCGCCCAGGGCCCTGCGCATGCCCAGCGCACCCGCGTAGGGCGTGGCCGGGTCGCGCAGCGTCTGCAGCAGCAGGATGTCGGACGGCCCCCGGTCGGTCACCCGCACCGGTTTCTCGACCGGGTCCGGCCAGAACGCGCACGGCTGGATGTTCGCGCCCGCGCCGCCCAGGATCGGGAACCGGGCACGGCTCGCCGCCACTTCCCGCCGATAGCCGGCGATGTCGCGGGGCGCGCGGGTGTCGCCGCAGGTCACCGCCAACAACACCGCGACCTCGTTGTCCTCGGGTACACCCGGGGTGACCGGGGGCGGACCCCATCGGGGCGCGGGCCCGCCGTGGCGGAGGAACCCGAACCACGCGGCGAATTCGGGGAACTGCAGCGTGTGATAGGCGTTCGACTGCCAGATGGAGCGGAAGAACGCGCCGTCGACGGGGCCCGCGAGCGGGTGTGTCACCGGCGACCGGTCCAGGCGTTCGGCCAGTTCGAGGTAGTTGGCGCGGACCGCGGCCGGGTCGTCGCCGAGGCCCAGGACGGCCGCCCGTTCGGCGGCCCAGGAGGCGAAGTCGCCGAATCGCACGTCGAATCCGCGGTCCCACTCGGCCCATCGTTCGTGCCACGTGCCGTTGGGGTCCGAACTCGCGTCCAGGACGATCCGATCGGTGCGCTCGGGAAACAGTTCGGAGTAGACCGCGCCCAGGTAACTGCCGTACGACGCGCTTCGATACGAGATCCTTCGCTCGCCGAGGGCGATGCGGACGCGGTCCATGTCCCGCGCGGTGTTCGCGGTGGTCACGTGCCGCAACACGTCGCCGCCGTTGGCCAGGCAGTCGCGCGCCAACTCGCGCGCGAACCGCACGTTGGCCTCGATCGCCCCGTCCGGTCCGGGGAACGGGATCACCCGTTCGTGGGGGACCCGGTCGGCGGTGCGTCCGCACGTGACGGGCGTACTGCGTCCGAGACCGCGGGGGTCGAAACCCACGAGGTCGTATCGATCCAGGACTTCCCGAGGGTAGTAATTCGACCACAGTTCGGGCAGATGCAGACTCGGCACACCGGGACCACCGCCGTTGTGCACCAGCACGCCGCGGCGCAGTCCCGGCTTCGCCGTCGAGAGACGGGAGACGGCGATGTCGATCCTGCGCCCCGCCGGCGCCCGGTAGTCGAGCGGGACCTGTACGGTCGTGCATCTCATTCGCGGATCCGCGGGACCGTAAGCCGAAGGCGGACAGTCCCCCCAGACCGGAGCCGGTACCGACGCGGCCGCGCCGGCGGGGACCGTGGACACGAGAATGCACGCCGAGGCGAGCAGCATCGCCGCACGGAGCATCGGGCCCGAGCGTTTCAACATGGTCTGGACCATAGGGAATCGCGGCGCATCGCGACAATCCCCGGAAGCCCTCGAATCGAGCACCGTGCGATCGTGCGATCCGGCCGCCGCCGACGGGAGTTCACGCGCACGGTCGCGAAACTCTGGTCCAGACCAATCTGGTACAGACCATTGACCGGTGGTTCGGACCCTTCCTAGGCTCATGCAGCCGCGACGGGGTGTGTCGTAGCTCTCGACACGCCCGCGCGGCGACGCAGTCTCCCCGTACGTTCGGACCGAGTTCGAGGAGTTCCCTTGAGCACAGGCACCGCACGACCCGTCACGCACACGCGAGACCCCGATCGGCCGGGCACCAGGCGCGGTCGTCTGCTCATCGCTCTGCTCACGGCCCTGCTGTTGCCCCTGGGTGCCCTGGTCGGGCTGACCGGGCCGGCCCATGCCGAGGGCACCGGCGGCTCGGAGACGTCCGGCTGGGGCCGGGACCGGCCGCCGACCGCGCCGGGCAGGCCGCACGCGAGCCACGTCACCGATACGTCGGTCAATCTCTCCTGGCGCGCGGCCAGGGACGACCGGGGCGTGCGCAACTACGACGTGCTGCGCGACGGCGTCAAGGTCGCCACCGTGCGGCACACGTCCTACGTCGACCGCGGCCTCAACACCGGAACCGGCTACACCTACACCGTCGTCGCGCGCGACACGAGGGACCAGGTCGGTCCCGCGAGCGCTCCCGCGAAGGTGCGCACCACCGGCGAAGCGAAGGTCAAGCTGGGCTACTTCACCAACTGGGGCCCCTACCTGGCCAAGAACATCGACACGTCCGGCACGGCCCGCAACATCACCCACATCAACTACGCGTTCGGCAACGTCGTGGACGGCAAGTGTGTGGTCGGCGACCCCTGGGCCGACTACCAGAGGCCCTACACCGCCGCCGACAGCGTCGACGGTGTCGCCGACACCGCGGAGCAGCCGCTGAAGGGCCACTTCAACCAGCTGCGCGAGCTGAAGAAGAAGTACCCGAACCTCAAGATCCTCTACTCGTTCGGCGGCTGGACCTGGTCCGGTGGCTTCACCGAGGCCGTGCGGAACCCGGCCGCGTTCGCCGAGTCGTGCCACAGCGTGGTCGAAGACCCGCGCTGGGCCGACGTGTTCGACGGCATCGACCTGGACTGGGAATACCCGAACGCGTGCGGTCTGACCTGTGACGCGAGCGGCTTCGAGTCGATCAAGACCCTGCTGGACGCCACACGTGCCCGCTTCGGCGCCGGCAACCTGGTCACCGCGGCCATCACGGCCGACGCCGCCCCCGGCGGCAAGCTCGACGTCGCCGACTACGGCGGCGCCTCGGGGGCCGTGGACTGGTACAACGTGATGACGTACGACTTCTTCGGTTCGTGGATGGCGCAGGGTCCGACCGCCCCGCACTCGCCGCTGACGTCGTACCCGGGCATCCCCGTGCCGAACTTCAACTCGGCCGACGCCATCGCCAAGCTCCGGACCAAGGGCGTGCCCGCGAAGAAGCTGCTGCTCGGAATTCCGTTCTACGGTCACGGCTGGACGGGCGTGACCCAGAGCGAACCGGGAGGCACCGCGACCGCGCCCGCGTCGGGTGACGGCAGCTACCGCGCGCTCAAGGTCCGTTGCCCCGCCACCGGCATGGCCGGCGGCACCTCGTACGGCCACTGCGGCAACGAATGGTGGGGCTACGACACGCCGGCCAGCCTCGCCGTCAAGACGAAGTGGGCCAAGGAACAGAAGCTGAGCGGCGCCTTCTTCTGGGAGCTGAGCGGCGACACCGAGAACGGCGAACTCGCCGCAGCGCTCAACGGCGGACTGGGATAACCCACTCGACCCGGGAAAGGTCGCGGCCGGACCGAGTGGGGCCGGCCGCGACCGCGGGCTCAGGCCCCGGGTCTGACGAGGCCGCTCTGATAGGCGATGACGACCAGTTGGGCGCGGTCGCGGGCGCCGAGCTTGGTCATGGCCCGGTTGACGTGGGTCTTCGCGGTGACGGCGGTGACGTGCAGGCGTTCGGCGATGTCGTGGTTGGACAGGCCCAGTGCGGCGAGGATCATCACCTCGCGTTCGCGCGGCGTCAGGAGGTCGAGTCGGCGGCCGGCGCGCGGGTCGGCGGCGGCGGGTTGGGCGACGACCCGCGCGATGAGTTGGCGGGTGGCGGTGGGGGAGAGCAGGGCGTCGCCGGCGGCGACGGTACGGATGGCGTCGAGCAGATCGGGCGGGTCCACGCCCTTGCCCAGGAAGCCGCCGGCTCCGGCGCGCAGGGCGTCGACGAGGTGTTCGTCGACCTCGAACGTGGTGAGGATGAGGATCCGGACGCCGGCGAGGTCCTCGTCGGCGCAGATGCGGGCGGTGGCCTCGATCCCGTCGAGGACGGGCATGCGGATGTCCATCAGGACCACGTCCGCGCGTCGGCTGCGCGCGAGTTCGACCGCCTCGGCACCGTTGGCGGCCTCACCGACGACCTCCATGTCCGGGGCGCTGTCGATGAGGAGTTTGAAGGTGCCGCGCAGGAGTGCCTGGTCGTCGGCGAGGAGGACGCGGATGGTCATCGGGGGGCTCCGGAGTCTCCGGGGGTGAGCGGCAGGGGAAGTTCGGCCGTGACGCGATATCCGCCCCGGTCGCCCGTGCCGGTGTCGAGGGTGCCGCCGAAGGCGTGTGCGCGTTCGCGCATGCCGATCAGGCCGTGCCCGTCGTGGTCCGCGGCGCCGGCCGGGCCGCCCCGGCCGGTGTCGGTGACGTCGACGCGCAGGGTGCCCTCGCCGTAGTCCAGGCGGACGTGGGCGGTGGCGGGTCCGGCGTGCTTGGCCGTGTTGGTGAGTGCTTCCTGGATGATGCGGAACGCGGCGAGCTCGACGGACGGCGCCGCCGGCCGCGGTGTGCCGATGACGGTGACCTCGACCGGGAGCCCGGTACCGCGAAACGACGCGGCGAGGTCGTCCAGATCGGCCAGGGTCGGCGCGGGCGCGCGCGGATCGGTGTCCCCGTCCTGCCGCAACAGCCCCACCGTGGCGCGTAGTTCGTCCAGCGCGGCCCGGCTGGTGTCGGTCAGTTGGGCCAGCGCCCGGTAGGCGGCTTCGGGGTCGGTCAACACCAGATGCCGGGCGACGCCGGCCTGGGCGTTGACCAGGGTGATGTGGTGGGCGACGACGTCGTGCAGGTCACGGGCGATGCGTACGCGCTCGGCGGCGACCCGGCGGGCGGCCTCGTCCTCGCGGGTGCGTTCGGCGCGCTCGGCACGGTCGTGCAGCGTGGCGAGGTAGGCGCGCCGGGAACGGGTGGTGTCCCCGATGGCGACGGCGAGTACGAGTACGTCGAACCACGCGAGCGTGTGCGCGTCGAGGATGCTCCGGGATCGGGCCGCGGCCAGCCCCGCGGTCAGGCCCGCGCAGACGACCAGGCCGATGGCCCAGGCACGAGCCCGGGGCAGCCGCGAGGCCACGGTGTAGAGGGCGACGAGACTCGCGCCCGGCAGCAGCACCGGGTCCGCGACGACGGCGAGTTGCACGCTTTCGACCGCCACGACCGCGGCCAGGACGAGCACGGGCGCGCGGGTGCGCCACACCAGCGGCACACACGCGGCGGCGGTCCACGACACCGGCGCGGCGCGTGGACCGTGCCACCCGGACGGGCCGGCCATCGAGGCGAAGACCGCCAGCACCACCAGCAGCACGGCCGGGAGCGCGTCCCGAGCCCTCGGGTGCCGGGCGAGCCGGTTCCGCGCCGACTTGATCATCTGCACTCCTGTACGGTACGCAGCCGGGACCGGCGCGCGGTGGAACGCGCCGACCCCGGAGCCGGATGTGGCCGCTCAGCGCCCGACGGGCGCCGGCCGGTCGACGGGCCGGACGGGTTCCTCGGGCTCGGGCGCGCCCTCGACGGAGATCCGGGGCAACACCCTGTCCAGCCATCGGGGCAGCCACCAGTTGGCCCGGCCGACCAGGTGCATCAACGCGGGTACCAGGACCATGCGCACCACCAGCGCGTCCAGGGCGATGGCGGCCGCGAGGCCGACGCCGAACGTCGCGATCACCCGCATGCCGCCGCCGGCGAACGCGGCGAACACGGCGAACATTATGGCCGCCGCGACCGCGATGACCCGACCGGTCTCGGCCTGGCCGACCCGGACCGCGCGGTGGTTGTCCCGGGTACGGGTCCATTCCTCGTGCATGCGACTGACCAGGAAGACCTGGTAGTCCATGGACAGTCCGAACATCACACCGATGACCAGGATGGGGATGAACGCCTCGATCGGCCCGGCCGAGCCGACGCCCAGGAGTTCGCTGCCGAACCCGTGCTGGAACACCAGCACGATCGTCCCGAGCGCGGCCCCCAGGGTCAGCACGTTGGTCAGCGCGCCGATCAGCGGTACCAGCAGGCTGCGGAAGGCGATGGTCAGCAGGATGAAACCGAGCACCACGATGATGCCGACGAACAAGGGGAGTTGGGCCACCACGGCGGCGGCGAAGTCGTTGCTCGACGCGGTGGCGCCACCCACGTGGACGCGTAGGGTGCTCTGCCGCTCCGCGGCCGGGATGACGTCGTCGCGCAACCGCTCGATCAGGTCGGTGGTCCGCGCGGACTGCGGGGAGGTGGTCGGTACCACCGAGACAACCGAGAACGTGCGCTCGGGCGAGGCAGCTGGGGCCTGCACGGCGGCGACGCCGTCGGTGTGGGCGAGGCGTTCCACCAGCCGGGCCAGGCCCTGACGGGCCGCGTCGTTGGGGGTCTGGGCGGCCAGCACGAGCGGGCCGTTGAAGCCGGGGCCGAACCCTTCCGCCAGCATGTCGTACGCCTTCCGGCTCGACGACGACGCCGGGTTGTTGCCCGCGTCGGCCGCGCCGAGCCGCAAGGACAGCGCCGGGATCGCGCACACGGTCACGATCACCAGGGCGAGCGCGCCCATCCGCCCGGGCCGGCGCCGGACGTTCGCCGACCAACGACCCCAGAACCCGGCCGCGTCCCGCCGGCGCCGGGGTCCGTTCGCCGCGAGGTCCCGTCGTTGCCGGCGGCCCAGCACCCGCGGACCGAGCATGCCCAACAGGGCCGGCAACAGCGTGACGGCGGCGAGCACGGTCAGCGTCACGGTCAGCGCCGCGCCCAGCGCCATGCCGTCGAGGACGCCGATACCCAGGGTGAGCATGCCCAGGAGGGCGATCACCACCGTCAGGCCGGCGAACACCACCGCCCGCCCGGAGGTGTCCAGGGCCCGCGCCACGGACGCGCCCACGTCGGCGCCGGCCATCAGGCCGCGGCGATGCCGGTCGACGATGAACAGGGCGTAGTCGATGCCCACCCCGAGCCCGATCAACGCGCCCAACGTCGGCGTGACGTCGGACAGGGCCATCACGTGACTCAGCAACATCGTGGCCGACATCGCGGTGAGCACACCCGCCACGGCCGTCACGATCGGCAGCGCCGCCGCCCACGCGGAGCGAAACACCAGGAACAGCACCAGCGCGGCCGCCGCGATGCCGACGACCTCGCTCGACTTCGACGCCGCGGGGGCCGCGGAGAAGGTCTTGCCGCCGAGTTCCACCCGCACGTTGTCGGTGCGGGCGGCACCGGCGATCCGCTCGACCCGGTGCACGTCCGCCTTGTCCAGGGCGTCGCCGGCCTCGGCGAAGTTCACCGTCGCGTAGGCCGTGTCCCGGTCGGCGCCCACCTGTTGGGAGCCCCCGGCCGTGTAGGGACTCTGCACGGCGGCCACGCCGGGCGCGTGCGCGATGGAGTCGAGCACGGCGCTCATGTGCTCGCGCACCGCGGGCGCGGTCGCGTCGGAGCCGTCGACGGTCTGCCAGACCACGATCCCGCTCGCACCCGCCGCGGCCGGTGCGTGTGCCCGCATCAGCTCGACGGCCGTCGCCGACTCGGTGTTCGGCATCTTGGCGTCGCCGTCGAACCTCGGTCCCGCGGACAGCGCCGCGATCCCGAGGGCGAGTAGCACCCCCGCCCACACGAGCACGACGAGCAGCCGGTGCCTGTGGCACCACCGGGCGAGCGGGGACATGGATCCTCCGGGGAGTCTTGCTTGCGGGTGAAGGGGTACGCGCGAGCCCTCGTGCGGCGGACGAGCCGGGAGTCTCGGCGGCCCGTCGACCAAGGGTCGGGGCCCGGTCACCACCATGCCCGGCACGGGCCCCGCGCGTCGTTGCCCGAACGCAGTCATTCGCGCCTACTGCGATCGCGGCAGACCGCGCCGGACGAGGCCACGTCGCGCGGATGTGCGGCGGTCGGCGCGCCGGCCTCCCCGGCCATTTTGTGTAACCGGTATTCTGTTTCCTGATCGCACCCTCGGCGTACGCGTCCGGGCCGCGGCAGCCTGCGGATCGCCCGCTCGGTGCCGGTGAAAAGCACCGTGAAAGGACCTCGATGACCCAGCCGCCGAAGGCCGCGTCCACGCGCGGTCGTGGCCGTCCGCCGCGACTGTCCCGGGAGAAGATCGTCGATGCCGCGGTGGCACTGGTCTACGAGGATCCGCGCACGCCGCTGACGATCAAGCGGGTGGCGGAAGCCGCCGACTCGGCGCCGATGGCGCTGTACCGGTATTTCCCCGATCGCGACGACCTGCTGCACGCGGTGGCCGACCGGGTGTCGTCCGACATGCGGTTCGACGAGCCGACGGGCGCGACCTGGCAGGAGCGGTTGCGCGGCTGGATGTTGCTGAGCATGGAATACCTGCGGCCCTATCCACAGTTGCTGCCGTACATCGCCTCGACCCGCCAACCGAGCTGGCTGCCGTCCTTCGCGCTGCTGACCGAGATGTTGCGGCCGTTGGAACTGGGCGACGAGGACCTGGCCATGGCCATCACGCTCATCGGCACCACCATCGTGGGCCAGGCGACCCTGGCCGCCACGCGCGTGCCCGCGGTCGAGATGTCCGCGGTCCTGCGGGAGGCGCTCGGCGAGGCGGACGCGGAGGAGCGGGCCAGGGTGGGTCCGGTGATCGACGCGCTGCCCGGTGCGTTCGACCGCCTCTACGACGTCGTCATCGACATCACCATCACGGCGGTCGAATCCCTCGCCGGGGACACCTCCACGACGGGGCCCGCGGCGAAGCGGGT
Organism: Embleya hyalina; assembly: GCF_003967355.1. Lineage (GTDB taxonomy): Bacteria > Actinomycetota > Actinomycetes > Streptomycetales > Streptomycetaceae > Embleya > Embleya hyalina. The sequence continues at coordinate 117,451 of NZ_BIFH01000019.1, forward strand.
GCGCCGGGCACCGACGAACCCGCTCTTCAGCAGCGCTTCGTAGGCAGGGACTGCTCCGCCCAGATGGTCTTGCCGTGTTGCCGGTATCGGCTGCCCCAGCGCCGGGTGAGTTGGGCGACGAGGAACAGCCCGCGACCGCCTTCGTCGGTGGTACGGGCGCGGCGGAGGCGGGGCTGGGTGTTGCTGCCGTCGGAGACCTCGCAGACGAGCACGTCGCCGCGGATCAGCCGCAGGGTGATGGGGCCGTCGCCGCCGTAGCGGAGGGCGTTGGTGACCAGTTCGCTGACGACCAGCTCGGTGGTGAAGGCGAGTTCGTCCAGCCCCCACTCGGCGAGTCGGCGCACCGCCAGGTCGCGGGCCTGTCCGACGCAGGCGGGGTCGGTGGGCAACGCCCATACGGTGCTGTCCCCTTCGGGCAGCGGGTGCACGCGGGCCAGGAGCAGGGTGGCGTCGTCGTCGCGCGGCTCGTGGGCCGGCGCGTCGAGCAGGTCGCGGGCGGCGTCGGCCAGGTCCCGGTGCGTGGCGTCGACGTGCTCGATCCGGTCGAGCAGCGTGCGCATGCCGCCGTCGAGGTCGTGGTCGGGGCCGGTGACCAGGCCGTCGCTGTACAGCACCAGCACGCTGCCGGGCTCCAGGGCGATGTCGGTGAGCTCGAACGGCATACCGCCGACGCCCAGCGGCGGCCCGGGCTCCAGTTCGACGTACCGCGCGCGTCCGTCCGGGCCGACGACGGCGGGCGGCAGGTGTCCGGCGGAAGCCATCCGGCAACGGCCGGAGACCGGATCGTACTCGGCATACAGGCAGGTCGCCCCCGCGATCGCGGTGGAGCCGCCGGGGTCGCCGGGGAGCCGCAGGATCAGGTCGTCGACGTGGGTCAACAACTCGTCCGGCGGCAGATCCAGATCGGCGAGGGCCTGTACGGCGGTACGCAGCCGTCCCATCGTGCCGCTCGCCGCCAGGCCGTGGCCCACCACGTCGCCGACGACGAGGGCCAGCCGCAGGGAGGACAGCGGGATCGCGTCGTACCAGTCGCCGCCGACGCCCGCGGCGGACGCGGTCGGCAGGTAGGCCCCGAACGTCTCGGCGGCCGGCGCGCCGGTGCTCGCGCCGGCCAGGAGGCTGTGTTGCAGGGCCAGCGCGACCCGGCGCTCACGGGTGTATCGACGGGCGTTGTCCACGCTCAGGGCGGCGCGCGAGGCGACCTCCTCCAGCAGTCGGGCGTCGTCCTCGTCGAAGGCGTCCGGGCGCTCGGTGCGCCACAGCTGCACCGCGCCGAGCAGGTGGCCGCGGGCGAACAGCGGCACCGCCAGGATGCTGTGACCGCCGACGGGCAGGACCCGGCGCAGGGTGTCGGGATCCTGGCCCGGCCCGACGACCACTCGCGGTTTCAGCCAGGTCGCCCCGCGCTCCAGGGTCAGCGCCTCCGGCCTGCCCGGCGGGACCAGGGGCGCCTGCCCGACCGGCACGAGATCGACCGGCCACTGTGCGCCGCCCGGCGCGACCGCGGCCCGGATCGCGGGCGTGTAGCCGGTCGCCGGGTCCCGTACGGGCTCGTCGCCGTCCAGGACCGCCCGGGCCAGGTCCACGGCGGCCAGGTCCGCCCAGCGCGGCACGAGCAGGTCGACCAGTTGTTGCGCGGTCTCCGTGACGTCCAAGGACCCGCCGATGGTCGCCGCGCCCTCGTGCACGATGTCGGCTCGTGATTCGGCGCGCACCTGGTCGGTCACGTCGTGGAGGGTCAGCAGGAGTCCGCGCGGCGGACCCTCGCGCGGGGGGACGCGGAAGATCGCGAGCCGCAGATGCAGCGTGCCGCCGCCCGGAATGTGGGCGACGAGCGGTTGCCGGCCGATGACCGGGGCGTCGGCCGTCAGCGCCCGCCGGAGCAGCACGCCGACGTCGTCGATGCCCAGGGCGGCCGGCAGGGTGTCCGCGTGGTCACCGATCCGGACCGCGACGCGACGGAACAGTGCCGCGTCGGCGTTCACGGCGATCACCCGCAGATCGGCGTCGAGCACCACGAGCCCGATCGAGTCCTGGGTGAACAGGGACGCGGCCAGCTGCTCCGCCCACTCGGGGGGCAGCCCGAGCCCTGGGACGAGCCGGTGCTGTTCGTGCATGCTCGGACCGCTTTCGATACCCCGGGAGCCGGCGGGTGCATTCCAGTATCTCCCCGGTGGCCCGAACGGGCAGGTGAAGCCGTCCGGGCCCGCCCGGGGGCGGGCGCGGACGGGGCGAGCGGCGCGTGGCCGGACCGATGTCGGACGTCCGGGTCGGATCGGTACGCTGACGGCATGCCCGCCCCCACGCGCCGATCCGCCGATTCCGCAGGCCGCTCCTCGGCCCCGGACCTGCGTGCCCAGCAGAAGCGGTACACCCGGCAACGACTGATCGCGGCCGCGGCCGGTCTGTTCGAGGCGAAGGGCTACGAGGCCACGACCGTCGACGACATCGTCGCCGAGGCGGGTGCCGCCCGGGCCACGTTCTACCTGCACTTCACCGGCAAGGGCGACATCGTCGCCGAGTTGGCCGACCACATCTGGGCGGACACGGCCGCGATGTTCGCGGCGTTCGGCGAACTGCCCGACTGGTCGCACGCGAGCATCCGGGCGTGGTTGGGCGCGTACGTCACGCGAGGCGAGGAGAACCGGCAGGCGCTGCGGATCTTCGCCGAGCAGCTGCCGCACGCGTTGCGCGACCAGCACCAGGAGCACGTCAAGGAGTTCGTCGCCCTGCTCACCCGCCCGCCCGAGCGCTGGGCACACCTGTCCAAGCCGGAGGCCAAGCGGCGGGCCTACCTGCTGATCACGCAGTTGGAGACGTTCATGCCCTCGTGGATGGCGGGCCGCTGGAGCCGGGAACGCTCCGCCATCCTCGACACGCTGACCGGCATCTGGCGCAACACCCTCGAGGCCGACCGGGTCGATCCCCTCGCGGACGTCGATCCCGCGAGCGCGCGCGGGTGACCCGCGTCGGTCGTCGGCCGACCGGGACACCGGGTTCGTGCGTGGGTACGGCTCCCCGACCTACCCCGGGTGCCCGGCGGCCGCCTCGGTGACGTCCGCGAGCAGTTCGGGGGACGGATCCTCCAGCGCGGCGGCGTTGCCGGCGACCTGCTCGGCGGAGGTGGCGCCGACCAGCACCGAGGCCACGGTCGGCTGGGCGACCAGCCAGGACAGGGCCAGGCCGGTCATGGTGCGCCCGGTGTTCTCGGCCAGCGTCCGCAGTCGCTCGACCACGGCGAAGTTCGCGTCGGTGGCCACGGAGGCGAAGTAGGGCAGGGCCGCCAGCCGCGATCCCTCGGGAAAGCCCTCTTCGCGCCGGTACTTGCCGGTGAGCAGCCCCGAGGCCAGGGGGAAGTACGGGATGACCCCGACCCCGAAGTGCGCGGCCGCGGGTATCGCCTCGTGTTCCGCGGCACGCGAGAGCAGGTTCCACTCCAGTTGGACCGCGGCGAAGCCGACCGTGCCGCGAGCGCGCGAGGTGTGCACGGCGTCGGCCAGTTGCCAGGCGGCGAGGTTGGAGGCGGCGGCGTAGCGGATCTTGCCCGCGCGCACCAGGTCGTCCAGGGCCGCCAGGGTCTCCTCGATCGGCGTCCGCGGATCGGGGTAGTGCTGGAAGTACAGGTCGATGTGGTCGGTGCCCAGCCGGCGCAGACCGGCCTCGCAGGCGCGGATCACGTGTCGCCGGGACGACCCGCCACCGTACGGGCCCGGGGCGATCGCGCCGCCGAACTTCGTGGCGAGCACCACGTCGTCGCGGCGGGCGCCGAGGGCTTTCCCGAGGATCTCCTCGGAGCGTCCGCCCGCGTAGATGTCGGCGGTGTCGAACAGGGTGATGCCGCAGTCCAGGGCGGCGCCGACGACGCGCGAGGCCGCCGCCTGGTCGATGCGCATGCCGAAGTTGTTGCAGCCGAGCCCGAGGGCGGACACCTCGAGCCCGGTCCGACCGACGGTTGTGTAGCGCATGAAGGCTCCTTCGACGAATGGCCGAGGCGACGGGCGCCCGGCAAGTTATGTGTAACGTATACACGAAATCACTCGGCGAACGGGGTCGTCTTCTTGTGAACGTCATCATAACTATGATAGCCATGATTTGACGCTGCGTCAGATCCAGACCGGGCCGACGCGCCCCCCGCGGACGAGGAGTTTCGACATGGCCGAACCCGAGGACGATCCCGTCTCGCGGCGCCTCACCCACGTGGAACTGCTGTACCGCCCCGGTGAGCGCGCGCAGGCCCGGCGACTGCTCGAACTGCTGGGGTGTCGGGTCCTGGACCGGGGCGGCCACTTCTTCAGCGCCTTCGTCGAACCCGGGGTGACCGACTACCGGAGCAACGTCCTGTACGCGTCCGAGGTGACCCCCCGACAGTGGGCCTTCGAACGGCAACTGGCCGCCGAGAGCGCCGACGGGCCGCTCGCCCGGGCACGGTCGGCCTGGGTCGCGGACATGCGGGCGCATCCCCAGTACACGTACCACTTCGGGCTGCGGCTGCCGCCCGAGGACGCACCGGAGGCGGCCCTGGCGCGCGTCGAGGCGGCCGGTCGCGAGGGCGGCGAACTCGCGGGCCGCGTCGAGGTGGTGGCGGTGTTCCGCCCCGGTGATCCCGGCGCCGCGACCGACACCATGATCCAGGCGTTCGTCCGCACCGACATCGTGGCATGCGGCCTGGTCGGCCTCGGGCAACACATCGAACTCCAATGGCACCTGCCCCCCACGCCCTGACCACCACGAGCGCCGCGCTCGTGGGCGACGCCACTCGAAGGGATCCACCATGTACGACCTCGCGGGAAAGGTCGCGCTCGTCACGGGCGCGGCGCAGGGACAGGGGGCCGCGGAGGCGCGCCTGTTCGTCGCCTGCGGCGCGTCGGTGATGCTCGCCGACGTCCTCGTCGAGCAGGGCGCCGCGCTGGCCGACGAGTTGGGCGACAGGGCCGCCTTCGTGCGGCTCGACGTCGCCGACGAGCGGGACTGGGCGACGGCGGTGGACGCGACCGTGTCCCGGTTCGGCGGTATCGACGTCCTGGTCAACAACGCGGCGGCGATGCGAATCGTGGCGCTGGAGGACGAGACGGCCGCCGACTTCCGCCGCATCCTCGACGTCAACCTGCTCGGCCCCTTCCTCGGCATCCGCGCCGTGGCGCCGCACATGCGCGCGGCCGGCGGCGGGTCGATCGTCAACATCGCCTCGGTCAGCGGCGTGCAGGCGCAGGCCTGGGCGTCCGCGTACTCCGCGTCCAAGTGGGGTGTGCGCGGGCTGACCCGCACCGCCGCGCTCGAACTCGGCGAGGCGGGGATCCGGGTCAACGCCATCGTGCCCGGAGCGATTCACACCGCGATGCTGCCGGGCGATCGCAGCGGCTCCGCACAAGACACCAGGTTCGCCCGACTGCCCCTGGGCCGGGCCGGCGAACCCGACGAGATCGCCCACATGGCCGCGTTCCTCGCCTCGCCCGGCGCCTCCTACGCCACCGGCGCCGACTTCACCGTCGACGGCGGCCTCCTCGCCGGCCCGGCCGCGGCCCCGCGCCCCGCCGGCCCGCTGACCTTCCACTGAACCCCCACCGACCACCCGAAGGGCAATCCCATGAGCGAGCAACAACGCGTCGTCTACGCGAGCGCCGTCTACGACCAGGACGAAGTCGACGCCGTCATGGCGGTGCTGACACAGGGTCAGAACGGCCTGCGGATCGGCCCGAACGTCGCCGAGATGGAGCGCCGCGTGGCCGACCTGTTCGGCAAGCGCCACGGCGTCATGGTCAGTTCCGGCTCCGCCGCGCTGTTCCTGGCCCTGGAGATCCTCGACCTGCCGGTCGGCTCCGAGGTGATCACCTCGCCCCTGACGTTCTCCACCGACCTGTCCTGCCTGCTGCGCGCGGGCATGGTGCCGGTGTTCGTGGACGTCGAGCCCGACACCTTCCAGATCGACGTCACCCGGATCGAGGAGATGATCGGCGACGAGACCCGCGCGATCCTCGTGCCCAACCTCGCCGGCAACGCGCCCGACTGGGACGCCATCCGCGCCATCGCCGACCGACACGACCTCAAGGTGATCGAGGACTCCTGCGACGCGGTGGGCGCGACCCTGCGCGGCACGCCCACCGGCGCGCGCTCCGACATCTCGGTCACCAGCTTCTCGCTGTCGCACATCATCACCGCGGCGGGCAGCGGCGGCATGGTCATGCTCGACGACGACGCCATGCGCGACCGCTGCCTGACCCTGCGCGGCTGGGGCCGACGTTCGGAGGCGCAACTGTTCGGGTCCAAGGCCGGTTCCCGGGACTTCTGGACCGACCTGGACGGCATCAGCTACGACAACATGTTCATCTTCGACGAGGCCGGCTGGAACTTCCTGCCCACCGAACTGTGCGCGGCGTTCGGCGTCCAGCAGGTCAGGAAGCTGGACCGCAACTACGAACGCCGGCAGCACAACTTCACCCGGTTCTCCGAAGTGCTGCGCCGCCATCCGAAGCACTTCACGCCGCCCCGGCAGACGGACGGGCTGAACACGGCGTGGTTGTCGTACTGCTTCCTGGTCAGGCCCGACGCCGGGTTCGCCCGCAGCGACCTGCAGCAGTACCTGGAGGGGCACGGCATCGACACCCGTGTGGTGTGGACCGGCAACGCCGCCCGCCAGCCCTTCATGAAGAACGCGACGTTCCGGCAGCCCGCCGCCGGCCTTCCGGGCGCCGACGAGGTGATGGAGTACGGGATGCTGATCTCCTGCAACCACGGCCTCACCGACGACATGATCGACCACGTCGCCGCGCGGATCGACGCGTTCGTCGGCCGACTCGACACACGTTCGTGAGTTCACGCCCGGCCGCGCGAGACGATGGGATCGCGCGGCCGGGCGTGCCGACGTCAATCGGTGGCGAGGGCCGCGCGCAGGGCCGCGCACACCTCGTCGAGTGCCCGCGAGCAGGCCGGGACGGCGGCGAAGTACGACAGGAAGCCGTGCAGCATGCCGGGATACGGACGGAAGTCCACCGCGACGCCGGCTTTCGTCAAGGCGACGGCGTAGGCCGCGAAGTCGTCGCGCCCGTGGTCGTATCCGGGCGCGACGACGATCGCCGGGGGCAGACCGGACAGGTCGCTCGCGTGCAGGGGGGAGAGGTACGGGTCGCGCGGATCGTGCCCGGCCGCGTACGCCGCCCACATGGAACGGGCGGTCTCCGCGCCGACCATGGGCGCGTGGGCCATCTCGGTCCAACCAGCGCGCTCGGACACCGCGTCCAAGCCGGGGTAGGCGAGCAGTTGACAGCGAAACGTCGGCCCGCCGCGGTCGCGGGCCGCCAGGCAGGCGACGGTCGCCAGATTGGCGCCGGCACTGTCCCCGCCCACGGCCACACGCGTGGGGTCGCCGCCGATCTCGGCGGCGTGCCCGGCGACCCACGACGCGGCCGCGTAGAAGTCCGCGGGCCCCGCGGGGTAGGGGTTCTCGGGCGCCAGGCGGTAGTCGACGGACACGACCAACACCTCGGCCCGAACGGCGATCTCCCGGCACAACGCGTCGTGGGTGTCGAGGTCGCAGACGCACCATCCCCCGCCGTGGCCGAAGACCAGCACGGGCAGCGGCGTCGCGGGGGACGGCGTATAGACGCGTACGGGGACGCGGCCGTCCGGGCCGGGCAGGGTGCGGTCCTCGACACGGTGGACCGCGGACCTCGGTTGGCGGGCGGCGGCGACCCTGGCGTGTTCCCGGATCGCTCGCACACTGTCCGCGGTGACGGGGGGCATGGTGGGAACGTCCACCATGAGGGCCGCCAGTTCGGGCGGAAGCAGCGGATAGTCGTTCGGATCGAAGCTCATGACCTACCTCGGGGATGTGGGAGCCGACGGATGTACGGATCGGCCGGGCGGGCTCAGGTGAGGAGGTATTCGTCCTCCCGCGGCGCGCGGGTCATCCACCAGTAGTCGACCAGGCGCCAGGGGTTGGAGACGACCACGCGGCCGGAAGCGTTGCGGTAGTAGCCGCGAACGGAGGGGTGGCTCCAGACGAGACCGTCCAGGGCCCGGTCGACGGTCTCGTTGTAGGCGTCGTGCGCCTGTTCGGTGGGCTCGATCGCGGTGGCGCCGCGGGCGTGCATGAGGCCCAGGCAACCGAGGATGTAGTTGACCTGCGTCTCGCTGACGATGTTGACGCCGGCGCCGTGGTTCGGGGCGGAGTTGGGGCCGCCGATGACGAAGAAGTTCGGGAACCCGGGCACGGTGATCCCGTGCAGGGCGCGGGGGTCCTCCTCGCCCCAGACGTCGCGCAGGGCGACGTGGTCGCGGCCGGTGACGTCGATGCCGTCGAGCATGGGCAGGAGGTGGTACCCGGTGGCCAGGACGACGACGTCGACCTCGACGACCTCGCCGTCGGCGGTGGCCAGGCCCTCGGCGGTGGCGTGGGTGATCGCCGAGGTCTCCAGGCGGACGTGGTCGCGCCGCAACATGCGGTACCAGTCGCAGTCGCGCAGGATGCGCTTGCCGAACGGCGGATAGGCCGGGACGGCCTTCGCGAGGAGGTCGGGCCGGCCGTCGAGTTCCTCGCGGGCGTAGGCGAGCAGCCACTGGCGGGCGTCCTCGTTGGCCCGGGACACCGACTCGGTCATGGTCCAGTCGGGGTCCACGACCACGCGCGGGTAGTTGCCGTCGGCGGTGATCCAGTAGGTGAGGGTGCGGAACCACTCGGCGTAGAACGGCACGTGTCGCATGGCCCAGCGGGCGCCGTCGGGGACGACGAGGCTGTCGGCGCGGCGCGGCATGATCCACGAGGGTTGACGCTGGAAGACGGTGAGTTCACGGACTCGGTCCACGACGGCGGGGCCGAGCTGCATGGCGCTGGCGCCGGTGCCGATCAGGGCGACGCGCTTGCCGGTGAGGTCGACGTCGGGGTCCCAGGCGGCAGTGTGGATCACCGGACCCGCGAACTTCTCCAGGCCGGGGAAGCCGGGGTACATCGGGCCCTGGAAGAACCCTATGGCGCTGATCACGGCGTCGGCCTGCTCCGTGTGTTCGACACCGTCCGGTCCTCGGGTGGTGACGGTCCAGCGGCGGGTGCCCTCGTCGTAGCGGGCGCCGGTGACCTCGGTGTCGAAGGTGGTGTTCTCGCGCAGGCCGTGGGCGTCGGCGCAGGTGCGCAGGTAGTCCCACACCACCCCGCCGTTCGAGTAGTACTCCGGCCAGTCGGGATTGATCTCGAAGGAGAAGGAGTAGAAGTGGCTGGGGGTGTCCACCCCGATGCCGGGATAGCGGTTGGCCAGCCACGTTCCGCCGAAGTCGGCGTTGCGGTCGTAGACGCGGTACCCGTAGCCGGCCTCGGCGAGCTTGATGGCCGCGCACATGCCGCTGAGCCCCGCGCCGACGACCACCACGTGAAAGCCGTTCGGCGGGCTCGCGCGGACCTCGACGGGGACGGCCTCGCGCGCGCTGAAGCCGCCCTGCTCGCGCAGCAGCGGAAGGAACTCGAGGTCGACGTCCTCGCCGACGCAGACGGAGGCCATGCGCCGGAACAGCTCGTCGGGCAGCGGCCGATCGGCATCCGGCGGGGCGGGACGGGTCAGCGCCTCGGCGAGCAGATCGCGGGCCCGGGCGGCGAGGGCCGCCTGTTCGGCCGCCGGTGTCGTCGGCGCGACGGCCGGGGCGAGTTCAGCCAGGAGCGGTGCGTCGCGGGTGAGCTGGATCAACGACATCAACACGATGCGCGGGTCGGCCTGTTCCAACCGTCGTCGGACCTCGGCCCGATCGGTTTGCGGCAGGGGCAGGGCCGCGGCGCGCGGGCGCGGATAGGCGGCTTCGACGGTGGGCGTGGGCATGCGGGCCTCCGGGAGCGTGGTGCGTCGATGGGAGCGATGTGCCTCGATCGCGGTCGGCCCGGGGCGGGATACCTCCCGCCGGCTGACCACCGAGGATGCTCAATGGACACTGTGTCCAGCGAGCCACATGATGCCCATCCGGGTGACAACTGTCCAGAGCCACCGCAGACATCGGATCGTCCGAGGTCAAAAATTTGTGTATCGACCTCTCGAAATTCGTGGGGCGCGTGCGATGGAATGACCGAAGAGCCGCCGCGGGCATGCCCGCGGCGGCTCTTCGGCGAAGCGTCGCCGGCTGGTGGTGGGGGTCGGATCGTTGTCGCGTGGGTGAATCCCGGGTCAATGAACCTCGAGCGCCGCGCCCCCGGTGGCGGGCGTGCGGCCGGTGCGCATGACCACGGCCAGCACGGTGCCGACGAGTGCCGCCGCGGCCAGCACCCACAGGGCGGTGGTCCATCCGGAATCGGTGTACACCTGGGGTATGTCGGTGGTGACCGTGCCCTGCCCGGTGGGGGAGGGCGACGTCATCCGGAACGCGTGCGCGGACAACACCGCCGTCACGACCGCGGTGCCCAGGGCGGCGCCGAACGACTGCGCGACGGCGAGCATCCCGGCCCCGACGCCCGACGACTCCTTCGGTACGGCCTCGACGATGAGGTTGTTGGCGGCCGCGTAGTACATACCCATACCGACGCCGTAGAGGCTCATCACGAGCATCACCGCGAACCAGGTGCCGTGGAAGCCGGCCAGCAGCACCATCGACCCGGTCAGCACGGCCATGGCGGCCACGAGCGGGGCACGCAGGCCGGAGCGTTGTCCCCACCATCCGCCGACCGGGCCGGCGACCATACCGGTCGCCGACATGCCGATGGTGATGTGCACGGCGTACCCGAGCAGACTCAGCCCCAGGGCGTACCCCATCCCGCCCTCGAACCCGATGACTTGACGCATCATCTCGACCGGCGCGTGCGCCTGCGCCGCGGCTCCGGCGAGGATACGATCCGTGATCTCGCCCGCGTCGGTCTGCGCCATGTACGGAACGGCGAGGCCCGCGCCGCCGATCACCACGTTCGCCAGGAATCCGATCGCCAGGACGATCGAGACCTTGGGGGCCCGCAGCAGCCTCGGATCCATCATCGGCGCCGGCGTCCACGTCTCCCAGACCCAGAAGACCACCAGCACCACCAGGCCGGCGAGCAGGTAACCCCAGGCCGAGGGTCTGCTCCAGCCCCAGCTCTGACCCTGGCTCAGGTACACCAGGACGAGCGCGGCGCCCACGCCGACCAGCACCGCGCCCACCCAGTCGAGCTCCTGGCGGGCCCGAACCCTGCTCTCGGGCACCACCCACACCATGAGGGGGATGAGCACGAGCATGTAGACGACCAGGAACCAGAACAACGACCGCCAACTGTGGGACTGCGTCAGTGCGCCGCCCACGAGCGGGGACAACACCCCCGACAACCCGAAGCCCGTCGCCAGCGCGCCGATCGCGACGGGTACGTATCGGCGGGGCACCAGGTCGCGGAGCAGACCCACCGCGATGGCGGTCAGGGCGAAGCAACTCGCCTGCAGGGCCCGGCCGATCAGGAACAGGGTCCAGTCGTGCGTCGTCGCGCACAGCAGGGACCCGGCGAGGAAGGAGACGCTGCCCGCCAGCATGACGCGGCGTTTGCCGTACAGGTCCGCGAGGTTGCCCACGATCGGCGTCGTCGCTCCGCCGACCAGGCCCAGGATGATGACCATCCAGGTGAGGTTGTCCCCGACCTCGGGCCAGGTGTGGCCCACCTGCTGGACCGCCGGCGCGATCATGGCGTATTGCAGGGGCACCACCTCGGCGAACATGATGACGACGGCCACGACCGCGAACACGCGCCCCGGCCCGGCGCCGTCGAGCCGGCCGGTGTCGACCTCGATTTCGTTTCCGACTTTCCCGGCAGGAGGCTCGGCCTCGGTCCGAGTGGCCATGGGGGTTCCTTTCGCGCGGTGGTTCGTCTCCCCGGGACGTGGGCGCGCACGGCGCGACACCGGGGAGGGACGCGGGTTCGAGGGCGGGGGTGAGGTGACCCGGGCGCGTCGACCGCGGCGAACACGGAAGGCGCCGCGGGTGGGACGCCGGGATGTCTCTCCCGGGTCGCGAAGGCTGGTGGGTCCACGCGCCCGTGCGCTCCGTGCGGGAGGGGGCGGACGGGCGCGCGTTTCGCGGGACGGGTCAGACCGCGCCCGGTGTGGCCCAGTCGGTGGTGGGGGCGATCGTGTAGGTCGCGATGAGGGCGCGGATGAAGTCCTTGTCGTTCATGGGGTCCGAGGGTTCGGCGACCTCGACGCCCCGGGCGCGCAGGTCCGCCAGGAGGCGTTCGAAGACGATGTCGTGGGTGAGGTCGTCGGTGTGGTCCATGTTCTTCGCCAGTTCGTCGCGGTCCGCGTAGACCTCGGCGTTCCAGTGCACCAGCAGGCGCATCTCCTCGGGCCGGTAGCGGCGGATCGCCTCGCCGTCGGTGGTGATCGCCCAGTCGTCGCGGGAGGCGTCCCAGCCCAGGAGCGAGCGATTCTTCAGCCCCGGTGTGTCGCGCTCGTCGAGGCGGCCCACCGGGTCGCCGCGGTGGAACATCGCCTCGTTCTGCACGACCACGCCCTTGTTCCACAGGGGGTGGTCCAGGCGCTTGGGGTCGCCGAGCGGCCCGTCGGGCCAATACGTGAACGTGCCGTTCTCGCCCAGGTACCACCACGTGATGACCTGGGCCATCTTCACCAGGTGGTCGGTGAACAGCCCGGAGCGGCCCATGACGTTCAGCAGCCACGTGGGGGAGTTCTCGTAGCGGATGCCGCGGAAGGTGACCGCGTCCAGGTGCGAGGTGAGTGTGCTGTGGTGCGGGCCGCAGAAGTTGAACAGCATCATCGTGGGGCGGGCGTACTCGGCGCCCCAGTACGCCTTCGCCAGGTCCAGGAATCGCGAGTTGTAGAAGCAGTCCGACAACTCGGGGTACAGCACCGTGGAGTTCCGGGCGAAGAACCCGCGGAAGTGGGCGCCGGCGACGTCGTCGAGCGTGAGATCGAGGACCTGGTCGTTGTCCGGACCGCTGGAGGTGGCGACCAGCTCCTCGATCGAGTCGAAGGTCTGGGCGATGATCGTCCGCCACGGGCCGTGCTGCTTGAGGACGTCGAGGATGCGACGGTGCTGGTCGTCGGTGTACACCCCTTCCAGGACCCTGGGCGGTGCCACCGGTCGCAGGATGTCGTTCAGCTGTGTCAGGGTCCGACTCATCGTGGGGTCTCCGTTCCGGGCGGGCCGACGCTCGGTGGCCGCCTGTGAATATTCAGTCCGTACACACATTCCGACCCGCGGAATGCCGACCCCTCGCCGGGCGGAGCGAATCGCCGGACTCGGCGCATGGGGTCGAGGGATTCCGGGGCTGTCGCGATACCGGGAGCAACCCGTCGGAAGTGGTGGTTTCCGGCACAGTAGGCCGACGGGAAGACAAGGTCAACCGGATTTGCGTTGCTGTTACGCGAAAGCCTGCCATCCGTCGGCGCGATGTGCCACCCCCGAATCGTTCGGGATCGCCCCGGAGGCACGGCACGACGCCCGGTACTGTTTCCTGTACAGGAATAGGTCGAGTCGGACACGTTGCCGGTGTTCGCCGGGGATCGGGCGGGGCGGGTATGAGCACGAACATCGAGGACAGGTCCTGGCGTGGGCCCAAGGCGTCGCAACGGCTGGCGCAGGTCCTGGCGCGGCCGATCCTCACCGGCGCCCTGCGTGAGGGCGACCGCCTGCCCAACGAGCAGGAGATGATGCTGCGCTACGAGGCCGGTCGCCCGACCGTGCGCGAGGCGCTGCGACTGTTGGAGACCCGCGGCCTGATCATGCTCAAGAGCGGTCCCGGAGGGGGGCCGATCGTGCGACACCCGGGCAAGGAGAGCCTGGGGGATTCGCTCAGTCTCCTGCTCCAGATCGAGGGCGCCTCCTTCGGCGACGTCGCGGACGCGCGCCGGGCGCTGGAGCCGATGCTCGCCCGGCGCGCGGCGGAGCGGATCACCTCGGAGCAGGTGGTCGAACTCGACGAGACGGTGCGCCTGCTCCGGGACAACCCCGGCGACCAGCAGGTGTTCGCCGTCCAGAACCAGCGATTCCACGCCGTGGTCGCGGAGGCGGCGCGCAGTGTCGTGCTGGACGTGTTCGCCAGTTCGCTGAAGGCGCTGGCGGACGGCGTACGGGTGGGCGTGACCTATTCGGCACGCAAACAGGCCGCCGTCGCGACGGCCCACGAGGTCATCGTGGCGGCCCTGCGCACGGGCGATCCGGACGCCGCGGAGGCGGCGATGCGCGAACACCTCGAGGAGGCCGAGCGGTATTGGCGTCGTCGATACCCAGACCTGATGGGCCGCCCGGTCGAGTGGACGTACTGAGCTCGCGCGACCACGGCCCCGGCCCCGGCCCCGGCCGGGCCCGCCGTGCCGGGGCCCGCCGCGGTCACAGTTGCAGCGACTGCAGTTCGTAGTACTCCGCCAACCCGGCGCGGCCGAACTCGCGGCCGCGGCCGGAGGACTTCACGCCGCCGAAGGGGGCGGCGGTGTGGAAGCGCCCGCCGTTGACGTCGACCTGCCCGGTGCGCAGCCGAAGCGCCACGGCGCCGGCGCTCTCCGGGTCCGGGCCCCAGACCGCGCCGGAGAGGCCGTATCGGGTGCCGTTGGCGATCCGGACGCCCTCGTCCACGTCGTCGTAGGGGGTGATGGCCAGGACCGGGCCGAAGACCTCCTCCTGCCCGAGTTCCGACTCCGGCGCCACGTCGGCGAACACGGTCGGGCGCACGAAGAAGCCGCGGTCGACGCCGTCCGGCGCGTGCGCGCCGCCGGTGGTGAGTCGGGCACCGTCGGCGGCGGCGCGCTCGATGAATCCCCGGACCCGGTCGCGCTGGGCGGCCGAGACCAGTGGCCCCTGTTTGGTGGCCGGGTCGGCGGGATCGCCGAGGGTGAACCGGGCGGCGGTCGCGCCGGCCGCCTCCACCGCCTCGTCGTAGAGCGAACGGTGCACCACCAGGCGGGTCAGCGCGAGGCAGGTCTGGCCGGAGTTGAGGAGGCAACTGTTCACGGTCGCCCGCGCGGCCGCGACCGCGTCGGCGCCCGGAAGCACCAGCGAGGCCGATTTGCCGCCGAGTTCGAGCTGCACGCGCTTGAGGCCGGCCGCGGCGTGCACGGCCAGGCCGGCCGCCGTGGAGCCGGTGAAGGAGACCATGTCCACCTCGGGATGACGTACCAGCGCGTCGCCGATCTCGGGACCGAGGCCGGACACGAGATTGAACACCCCGGGCGGGAAACCGGCCGCGTCCACCGCCTCGGCGAGCAGGTGCGGGACCAGCGGGGCGACCTCGCTCGGCTTGAGCACGACGGGCGAGCCGCTCAGCAGCGCGGGCACGACCTTGGCCACGATCTGGAGCAGCGGGTAGTTCCAGGGGGTGACGGCCACGACCACGCCGACGGGCCGGCGGTACACCAGCGAGTTCGCGACCGCACGGCGTTCCTCGATGCCCTCGGCCGCGGCGAGGAAGTCGTCCACGGCGCCGATCGGCAGCATCGTCTGCAACGCGCGGGCCACGCGTACCGGGGTGCCGACATCGCGCACGACGGCCGAGGTCAGCTCGTCGGCGCGGGCCGCGAGCACGTCCCGGAGCCCGCGCACGAGGGCGACGCGCTCGGACTGCGGCGTCGCCGCCCAGCCGTCCGCCGCACGGCGCGCGGCCCGCACGGCGGCGTCCGCGTCCCGGGCGGTGCCGCGCGGGACGTGATCGTAGACCTGTTCGGTCGTCGGGTCGAGCACGGGGATGGTGGCCGGGGACGAGGGGTGGCGGAAGCGTCCGTCGAGGTACATGGTCGGCGGCATGAGAGTCCTCCCGATGGGGTGGGGGCGGCCGGGGCAGGATGATGGCCCTTGACGATTTCTCGGGTCAATGATCTATTCCATGTACATAGATAGCACGTCGATCGAGAGGCGGATCACCCCATGTTCGAAGGACGCATCGCCCGGTTCGACGCCCCCGGGCAGCCGTTCCGGATCCAGGAGGTCTCACTCGCCGGTCGTGGAATCCTCCCCGGCGAGATCCTGATCCGGGTCACCCGTGCCAACGTCTGCGGCAGCGACCTGCACGCCTGGCACGGCAACTTCGACACCCGCGGCCTCGGCGGCAAGCTCCCCACCGTCCTCGGGCACGAGATGGTCGGACGCGTCGCCGCCCTCGGCGAGGGCACCGGCCGCGACACCGACGGCAAACCCCTGGAGTCGGGCACGCGCGTCGTCTTCCCGTACTTCTTCGGCTGCCACGTCTGCCGGTACTGCGTGTCCGGACGCAGCGCCGGCTGCGCCCGGCTGCGCATGGCCATGCTCACCAGTGCCGCCGAACCGCCCCACTACGTCGGCGCGTTCGGGGACTACTTCGTCCTGCCGCCCGGCGCACTGCTGTACACGGTGCCCGACACGCTCTCCGACGAGGTCGTCTCCGGCGCCAACTGCGCCCTGTCCCAGGTGATGCACAGCCTCGACCGCGCACACCTCGCCTACGGCGAGACCGTCGTCGTCCAGGGCGCCGGCGGCCTGGGCCTGTACGCCACCGCCCTGGCCAAGGCCCGCGGCGCCCGCACCGTGATCGTCCTCGACGCCGTCGCCGAACGCCTCGACCTCGCCCGCGAGATGGGCGCCGACGCCACCGTCGACATCACCGCCGAGACCGACGCGCGATCCCGGATCAGGAAGATCCAGGCGCTCACCGACGGCGGCGCCGACGTCGTGGTCGAACTCGTCGGGTCACCGTCCGTCGTCGACGAGGGCATCCGCATGCTCGGCCGCTTCGGCCGCTACCTCAGCGTCGGCAACATCGGCGCGAAGCGCACCTACGAGGCCGACCCGTCCCGACTGACGATGACCAACAAGAGCGTCATCGGCGTCTCCCTGTACGAACCCGCCGCGCTGGGCCGGAGCCTGGCCTTCCTCGAAGCCGTGCACGACCGGCTGCCCAAGCGGTTCACCGAGAGCACCGTCTTCCCCCTGGACGCCATCGACGAAGCGTTCCGGGCCGCCGACCACCGCGACGTCGTCCGCGCCGCGATCGTGCCCTGAACACCGGCCGGCGCCGCGACGCGCGCACCCGAACCCGCGAACCCATCCCGAACCCGAGGACTCGATGAACAGCACCACCGGACTCGACTACTCCGTCGCCGACCACATCGCCACCATCACCCTCGACCGACCACACCGCAAGAACGCCTTCACCCCGGAGATGGTGGACGCCTGGGCCGAGGCCCTGCTCGGGGCCGAGGCCGACCCCGACGTGCGGGTGGTCGTCGTCACCGGTGCCGGAGACACCTTCTGCTCGGGGGTGGACCTGGACGCCTTCGCCGACCGCGAACGCACCCCCCTGGCGGAGAAGCGGCTCATGTCCCGCATCCACCAGGTGGCCTTCGCCGCCGAGGCGCTGAGCAAGCCCTACCTCGCCGTCGTGGCCGGCGCCGCCGTGGGCGCGGGCATGGACATGGCGCTGATGGCCGACATCCGGATCGCGGGGGAGTCGGCCCGCTTCTGCGAGGGCTACGTCCGCGTCGGCCTCGTACCCGGCGACGGCGGCTGCTGGTACCTGCCCCGCATCGTCGGCACCGCGACCGCCCTGCGCCTGCTGTGGACCGCCGACTTCGTCGAAGCCCCGGAAGCGCTCGCCCTCGGCCTGGTCGGCGCCGTGCATCCCGACGACCGACTCCACGACGCGGCACGCCGGTTCGCCCTGGAACTCGCCGCCCGCCCGCCGCTGGCCGTGCAACTGATCAAGCGCGCCGTACGTGCGGGCGAACGCCAGGACCTGCGCACCGCGCTGGACCTGATCTCCT
Source organism: Embleya hyalina (assembly GCF_003967355.1). Taxonomy (GTDB): domain Bacteria; phylum Actinomycetota; class Actinomycetes; order Streptomycetales; family Streptomycetaceae; genus Embleya; species Embleya hyalina. The sequence continues at coordinate 135,117 of NZ_BIFH01000019.1, forward strand.
CCCACCAGGCCGTGATGACCTCCACCGCCGACTCCCGGGAGGCGATGGACGCCTTCCGTACCCGCCGCCCCGGCACCTACACGGGGAAGTGAGATGGCCGGCACGCGAGCACGCGAGACGACCGCCGCGGCGAACGGCCGTGCCGGGACCGGCACCACCGTCGCGGACCTGCGCCGGCAGGTGCGCGACCTCACCGACCGATGGCGGGTCCAGGGCCGCTACACCCCGCGCAGCGACAACTGGATGCGCGGGTTCGACCTCGACTTCAGCCGCGAACTCGCCCGGCGCGGGCTGCTCGGCCTCGCCTGGCCCACCGAGTACGGCGCGGGCCTGGGCCAGGTCGCCCGGCTCGCCGTCACCGAGGAACTCCTGCGCGCCGGCGCGCCGGTGGCCGCCCACTGGATCGGCGAACGCCAGATCGGCCCCGCCGTCCTGGGTCACGGCAGCCCGGAGCTGCGCGCCGAGATCCTGCCGCTCATCGCTCGCGCCGAGGCCGTCTTCTGCCTGGGCATGAGCGAACCCGAAGCCGGATCCGACCTCGCCGCCGTGCGCACCACGGCCGAGGCGGTGCCCGGCGGATGGACGGTCAACGGCCGCAAGATGTGGACCACCGGCGCCCATCACGCCACCCACATCTACCTGCTCGCCCGTACCGCGCGCACCGAACGCCGGCATCACGGCCTCACCGAGTTCCTCGTCGACATGGACACCGCCGGCATCGAGGTCACCCCCATCATCGACCTCGCGGGCGAGCACCACTTCAACGAGGTCACCTTCACCGACGTCCACGTACCCGCCCACCGCCTGCTCGGGACCGTCGGCGAGGGCTGGCGCCGGGTCGTGGAGCAACTGTCGTTCGAACGCGGCGGCCCCGAACGTGTCCTGTCGACCTATCCGTTGCTGGCCCGGTGCGTGCATGCCCTCGCGGACGAGCCGCCACACGCGCGTGACCTGCAGATCGACCTCGGGAGGCTCACCGCGCGCCTGGCCACCCTGCGTCGGCTCGCCCTCGGGGTCGCCCGGCAGGTGGACGAGGGCCGGGCGCCGACGGTCGAGGCCGCCACGCTCAAGTACCTCGGCAACGACTTCGAGAACGACGTGGTCGACTTCGCGCGCCGCGTGTGCCTGCGCGTCCCCGACCCGGACCTGCGGGCCGCGTTCGCCCAGGCGCTGCTCGCCTCGCCGGGATTCACCATCCGAGGGGGCGCCGCCGACGTGCTGCTGTCCCTGATCGCCCGGCAGGAGACTCGCACGTGAACGACGTCCACACCGAACTGCGCGACCTCGTCGACGACATCACCGCCGCGCCCCGTGACCCCGACCGGCTCTGGGACACCGTCGTCGGACTGGGCCTGCACACCATCGGCGTCCCCGAAGACCGCGGCGGTTCCGGCGGCGACTTCGCCGACCTGGCCGCCGTGGTGGGCCGGTTCGCCCACCGGGCGGCGTCCGTACCGGTCGCCGAACACGCCGTGGCCGCCTGGGCGTCGACCCGCGCCGGCAGGCCGCTGCCCGCGGGCGGGCCCCTCGTGGTCGTGTTCGCCGCCGGGGCGGGCGGCCCGTACCCGGCCGTGCCCTGGGGCCGCCGTGCGGCCGGCCTGGTCGTGGTCGGCCCGGACGACGCGGTCCGCTACGCCGACCTCGCCGGGCGGCGGGTCGAGGTGGGGGAGGAGACCAACCCGGCCGGGGAACCGCGCGACGCCGTCGACGCGGGCGACATCCCCCTCGCCGACCTCGCCGAGGCACCCGACGCGGACGCGATCCGGGCCCGGATCGCGACGCTGCGCGCCGCCGCCCTGGCGGGAGCGTGCGCGGGGGCCTACGAACTGACGCGCTCATATGTGCGGGAACGCCGGCAGTTCGCACGCCCCCTCATCGACATCCCCGCCGTCGCCGCCTCCCTCGCGACCATGAAGGTCGCCGGGCTCCAGGTGCAGGCCGCCGTCGACCGCGCCGTGGACCTGCACGCCGGGCCCGCGGGCCCCGAAAGCCTGCTCGCCGCCGCGGCGGTCGCCCGCGTCGTCGCCGCGGAGGCCGCCGACACCGTCGCCGGGCTCGCCCACCGGCTGCACGGGGCGATGGGTGTCACCCGCGAATACGGCCTGCACCCCCTGACCACCCGGCTGTGGGCCTGGCGCGACGAGTACGGCGACGAGGAGTCCTGGGCCCGGCTCCTGGGCACCCACACGACCGACGGCGGTGAACTCGACCTGTGGGAACGGCTCACCGGCTGAGCACCCCGCGGACATCCATTGAGTAACGTCTACGCAAATTTGAGACGGCGAGTGAAGTCGTTGGATTTGTGTACTGGACTATCGTAATTATTGGGTCCACACTCGAGGCGCGATCCCGAGTGCCGACGGTCCGGAACGGGCCGAACGGCATCGCGCGGGCGGTGGTTCGCCGAGAAGCCGGTGCGTACCGATTCGCCGCCGCGACCGATCCCCCCAGACACACCACACCCTCGGAGCCACGCATGACGGGAACTCCCTTGCACCGCCGCGACTTCGTGCGCATCACGGCCGCCTCCGGCGCGGCGGCCGCCGGTATCGTCGCGGCCCCCGGAGCCCGGGCCGCCGCGGCCGCCGAGCCCCGGTCGACGGATGTCGCCCAGCGGCCGTCGTTCCTGCACGGCGTCGCGTCCGGTGACCCGCTGCCCGACGGGGCCGTCATCTGGACCCGCGTCACCCCCGGCCCCGACTGCCACCCGGGTTCGCGGCGCGGCCCGGCCGTCCTCGTGTTCTGGGAGGTCGCCCTCGATCGCGACTTTCGGCACCCGGTGCGCTCCGGTCGCACCCGCACCGACGCCGACCGCGACCACACCGTCCATGTCGACGTGCGCGGCCTGCGTCCCGGCACCACGTATCACTTCCGCTTCCGCACCGCCCACGACAGCTCCCCGGTGGGGCGCACCAGGACCGCGCCCGCCGCCCGGCAGGAGGTCGCGGGCCTGCGCTTCGGTATCGCGACGTGCGCCAACTACGGCAACGGCCACTTCGCCGGCTACCGACACCTGGCCCGGCGCGGCGATCTCGACGCGGTGATCCACCTCGGGGACTACGTCTACGAGTTCGCGACCAAGCCGGGATACGTCCGGGCGATGGAGCCACCCACCGTGTGCCGCACACTGTCCGACTACCGCGCCCGGCACGGCCGGTACCGCACCGACCCCGACCTGCAGGCGATGCACGCCGCGGCGCCGATCATCGCCACGTGGGACGACCACGACGCGTGCAGCGGGTGGTGGTCCGGGGGCGCGGACGAGCACGACCCGGCCGCCGACGGGAGTTGGGCGGACCGCGTCGCGGCGGCGAAACGGGCGTACTTCGAATGGCTGCCGATCCGCCGGGCGGTGCCCGGTTCCACGCAGCGCCGCCTGTCCTTCGGTACTCTCGCCGACCTGACCATGCTCGACCTGCGCAGCTTCCGCTCCCGACAGGTCGCGGCGACCGACACCGCCGGCCTCGACGACCGGGCGCGCACCCTCACCGGCCGCGACCAGATGGGCTGGCTCAAGGACGGCCTCGCGCGCGGCACGGCCGGCTGGCATCTGATCGCCAGTTCCGTCATGGCCGCGCCGTGGTCGCTGCCCAGCGGACGTCCCGAGCCGCCCGTGACCGTCAACCCCGACCAGTGGGACGGCTACCGGGCCGAACAGCGCGAGCTGTTCACCCACCTGCGCGACCACGACAAACGCAACACCGTGTTCCTGTCCGGCGACCTGCACTCCTCGTGGGCCGGCGAGGTCCCGGCACCCGGTGGCGGGGCGCCGGTCGCGGCGCAGTTCGTGATGGCGTCGACGACGTCGACACCCTTCGGCACGCTCTACCCCGGCGGGGTGGGCGCGCAGATCGTCGCGGCGATTCTCGCGCTGAATCCGCACCTGCAATGGGGCGACGCCGAAGCCAACGGCTGCGGTGTACTGGACGTGACCGCCGCACGCGTACAGATGGACTGGTACAGGATCGCCGACCGGACGAAGCCGGACAGCACGGTCACCCACCTGAAGTCGTTCGCCGTCGACGGGGCGACGAAGCGGATGACGCGCGCGACCACGCCGATCTGACGGCGCCGGGCGCCCGGGCCCACCCCCGGGTCCACCCGCGTCTCCACCCGTTGTTCCACCCGTGGGTCCAGGTGCGGAAGGGGCGACGGCGACAGTCTGGGGACATGACTTTCACCGACTGGATCACCGACATCATCCTCGTTCTCATCGTCTTCCGGCAGCTGCGGGAAGACCGGCTGGACCGCAAGACCTTCCTCATCCCGCTGGGGATCGTGGCCTTCGTGGGGTTCAAGTACCTCGACTCGATTCCCACGGCCGGCAACGACCTGGTGTTGATCGGCGCGTTGACGGCGATCGGCGCGGCGCTCGGCGTGGCGGGCGGTGTCTTCACCCGGATCCGTTCCGTCGGCGGGCATCTGCTGATCAAGGCCGGCGCGGTGTCCGCGGTGTTGTGGGTGCTGGGCATGGGCGCGCGGATGGGATTCCAGGTGTGGGTCGACCACGGCGGTGCCGACGACGTCGCCCGCTTCAGTCTCGCCCACCACATCACCACCGGGCAGGCATGGGTGGCGGCGTTCGTGCTGATGGCGCTCACCGAGGTCGTCACGCGGGTGGCCACGATCTTCGTCCGGAGCCGGATGGTGGCCGCCGGCCGGCCGGCGAACGCGGCGGCACGTCCCGTGTCCTCGCTCGACCACGTGGCCTGACCATGGGATATGGTCGCGCCGTGCCCGTATCCGAGAGCGATCCCGTCCCCGGGCCGACCCGGGGACGGGAGCCCGGCCCGCGAGCGACGGCCCGCCACGATCCCCGGGTGCAGTGGGCGGTCAGCCTGAGCGTCATCGCCGTGGGAATCGCGACGATCCGCCCGGTCGGCTTCAGCGGTCGCGGCCTGGCCGTCGTCGTGCTCATCGTGCTCAACTCCCTGTTCCTGCTGGGCCGGAACGTCCCCGAGGACAGGGTCCCCCCACGTGTGGCCGTGGTCTGGATGACGCTGGGCATCGTCGCGGCGGCCGCCCTGATCGGCACCGCCCGCAGCGGTACGGGCTATCTGTTCGCGTACTTCCTCGTCGGCCACATCGGCTACCGCCTCCCGCTCGCGCGGGCGGTCCCGCTCGCGGCGCTGGGTGGGCTGCTCTGCGGCGGCGTGCTGTACTTCCGCCTCGGCCCGGGCCACGAGACGTTGCCCTGGGGCCTCGGATTGTCCGTCGCGCTGCCGGTGGTGATGGGCATCGTCAGCCGTAGTCGGCAGCGGGCGGTGGAGGCCGTGATCGAATCCGCCGAATCCGCCGAGCGCGCCGCCCGCGCCGAGGCCCGGACGGCCGCACTGGCCGAGCGCAGCCGGATCGCCCGGGACGTGCACGACGTCCTCGCGCACTCGCTGGCCGGCATCAACATGCAGCTCGAACTGGTGGACGCCCTCCTGGACACGGGTGACCTGGCCAGGGTCCGCGAGGCCAACGACAAGGCGCACAGTCTGGTCAAGGAGAGCCTGAAGCAGGCCCAATGGACCGTTCACGCGCTGCGCGAGGACGCGCTGCCGCTCATCCCGAGCCTGACCGCCATGGTCGAGTCGTCGGGCCACCGCGACGCGCTCACCGTCGGCGGCACCGTACGTGAACCATCGGCCCGCACGGTCCAGCACCTGCTGCGGATCGCCCAGGAGGCGCTGACCAACGCCGCCCGGCACGCGCCCGGAGGCGACGTACGGGTGGAGGTGACGTTCGCCGCCGCGTCGACGACACTGAGGATCCGCAACGGCCCCGCCACCCGAGAGGCGGCCGGGTCCGGCGGCGGCATGGGACTGATCGGAATGCGCGAACGCATCGCCATGGTGGACGGAACCCTCACCGCCGGACCGATCACCGAGGGACCGGACCGAGGCGGCTGGCAGGTGGAGGCGGTGATCCCGGAATGAGCGACACCACGCGGCACGACGCGCGGTCGGCCGACGTGCCCCGGCGTCTGCGGGTGGTCGTGGCCGACGACCAGGCCGCCGTCCGCGAGCCGCTGGCGGCCGTGCTCGCGCTCTCCGAGGACATCGACGTCGTCGCGGCCGCCGCGGACGGGGACGAGGTGCTCGCCGCCGCCGCCGCGGGTCCGGTGGACGTGGTGCTCATGGACCTGCGCATGCCCCGGACCGACGGCATCGAGGCGACCCGCCGGCTGACCGAGGAACACCCCGGGGTCGCCGTCGTCGTACTCACCACCTTCGCCGACGACGACTCGATCCTGGCCGCGCTGAGCGCGGGTGCGCGCGGCTATCTGACCAAGAACGCGGGACGCCAGGACATCGTCCGCGCCATCCGGGCCGCCGCCGCGGGGCAGTCCGTCCTCGACCGCGAGGTCCAGGACCGGCTGCTGGCCACCGTCCGCACCCGAACCACGGCACCGAGACAAAGCCTTCCCGAAGACATCACACCCCGCGAGCGCGAAGTCCTCGCCCTCATCGGCCAGGGCCTGCCGAACCGCGCCATTGCCGAGAAACTCTTCATCAGCGAGGCCACCGTCAAGACCCACATCAACAACCTGTTCGCCAAGGCCGGCATCCGCGATCGCGCCGACGCGGTACGCCGCGCCCTCGCGGCGGGCCTGTGACGCGGGCCCGTGACGCGGGCCCGGTCGGGGCCGCCTTCGGCGGCGGCTTCGCCGCCGTTGCCCGCTGAATCCGCCCGCCGGGTCGAGCGCCGACGAGGTGCGACGAGTGGTTTGGTAGCCTGGCGCCGCCGTGGTGTACGGGAAGCCGGTTCAATGCCGGCGCGGCCCTCGCCACTGTAGCCGCGGAGTCTCGCGGCCCTCGCCGACCGCTCTCCAGGCGGTCGGGGTCACTGGGTGGATCGGGAACGAGCCAACCGGGAAGGCCGGCCGCGGAGCGTCGATGCGGAAGCCAGGAGACCGGCCACGGCGCGACATGTTCCACGAGGGTTGGAGAACACATGCCCCGCGCTGCCCTGCGCCCGTTTCGATTCGAACGTTTCATACCCCCCGCGCGCGCCCGGCGCTCCCCGCGCTCCGGCCTCGCCGCCGCGGCGCTCCTGCTGGTCGGCGCGCTCGGCGCGTGCACGGGCGCGCCCGAGGCCGACAAGCCCGCCGCCGCGGCCGGGAGCGGCCACCCGACACCGGTGAGCGTGAGCAGGTGCGGCGTCACCACCACCGTGACGGCACCGCCGGCGCGGCTGGTCACCCTCAACCAGGGCGCCACCGAAGTCGCCCTGGCTCTCGATCTGCAGACCCGGATGGCCGGAACGGCGTACCTCGACGACGCGGTCCCGGCGCGGTGGAAGGCGGCCTACGACACCGTCCCGGTGCTCTCCGAGAAGTACCCGTCCAAGGAGAAACTCCTCTCGGCGCGCCCGGACTTCCTCTACGCCTCCTACTCCAGCGCGTTCACCGACAAGGTCGCGGGCACGCGGGACGAACTGGGTTCCCAGGGCATCGCCACCTACCTGTCGCCGCTGGGGTGCGCCGACACCAAGCAGGCGGCGGCGTCCTTCCAGGCAGTATGGGACGAACTGGGCGATGTCGCGGCGGTGTTCGGTGTCGCGCCGCGCGCCGCCGCCATCCGGGACACGCAGCAGCGGCAACTCGCCGAAGTCACGGCCAAGTCGGCGGGCAAGGGCCTGAACGTGCTCTGGTACGACTCGGGTACCAAGACCCCGTACGTCGGCACGGGCCACGGCGGACCCCAGCTCGTGCTCGACGCCGTCGGCGCCCGCAACGTCTTCGACTCGCTGCCCGGCGGCTGGAAGAACGCGAGTTGGGAGCAGGTGATCGCGGCGGACCCCGACGCCATCGTGCTCGCGGACGCCGGGTGGGACACCGCACAGTCCAAGATCGACTACCTCGAACACGACCCCGTGCTGAACAAGCTCAAAGCCGTCCAGCGCCGTGCGTACGTGGTGGTGCCGTTCTCCGAGTCGACCCCCGGCGTGCAACTCGCCGACGGCGCCGTCCGGGTCTCGGCCGGCCTGGGCAACCTGACTCCGCGTCCGTGACCGCGACGGATCGTCCCGCCGCACGGCTCGCCGGCGCGAGTCGTGCGGCGGTGGCCCTGGCCGTCGCGGCGGTGCTGCTGTCGGCCACCGTGTTGCTCGGCCTCGCCGTGGGATCGGTCCACGAGCCGCCGCACGTCGTGGCCGAAGTGGTGCTGCGCCGACTCGGTATCGGTGGCTCCGACGTCACACCGCTGGACGACCGGATCATCTGGCAACTGCGGCTGCCGCGCGTCCTGGGGGCCGCCGCGACGGGCGCGGGACTCGCGGTGTGCGGCGCGGTGTTGCAGACCCTGACCGGCAACGACCTGGCCGACCCCTACCTGCTCGGGATCTCCAACGGCGCCGCCGTCGGCGCGGTCACCGTGATCGTCCTCGGTGTCGGGGTCTCCGGCACCGCGGTGATCGGCGCGCTCCCGGCCGCCGCCTTCGTCGGTGCCCTGCTCGCCGTCCTCGTGGTGCTGACCCTCGCCGGGGCGCACAGCCGGACCCTGCCGGCCTCGCGGACGGTGCTGGCCGGCATCGCGGTGGGGCAGTTGTGCGGCGCGTACACCTCGTTCGTCGTGCTCGTCCTCGGCGACCGCAACGCCGCCCGCGGCGTCATGGAGTGGACGCTGGGTTCGGTGGCCGGGGTGCGGTGGAACACGGCCGTCTTCCTGGTCGCGGTGGCCGTCCTGGGTACGGTGGCGATGCTCGCGGCCGCCCGGGACCTCGACGCGTTCGCGTTCGGCGAGACCGCGGCCCGGTCCGTCGGCGTGCACGTGGAACGTACCCGCTGGGCCCTGATCGCCGCGGCGGCGCTGGTGACCGCGTGTCTGGTCGCCAATACCGGCGTCATCGGATTCGTGGGCCTGGTCGTGCCGCACGTCGTGCGCCTGGTGTGCGGCCCGCGGCACGCCCTCCTGCTGCCCATGTCCGCACTCGTGGGCGCGTCGCTGCTCGTGGGCAGCGACATCGTGGCGCGCTCCGTGCTCCCGGACCAGGAGATCCCCGTCGGCGTCGTCACCGCCGGGCTCGGCGCGCCGTTCTTCGCGTGGCTGTTGTGGCGCCAGGCAGCCGGCAGGTCGGCCGGGAGTCGGCCGTGATCACCGCGAACCCGGCGGGGCCGGCCGCCGAAAACGTCGGCGTGCGCGTCGACGGCGCCACCTTGTTGACGGACGTGACGGTCGGCTTCGCCCACGGCCGGGTGACGGGCCTGCTCGGGCCCAACGGTGCCGGCAAGACGACGCTGCTGCGGGCCCTGGCCGGACTGCGCCGGCCGCAGACGGGCCGAATCCTCCTCGACGGCGACGACCTGTACGGCCTCACCGCCCGCCGACGCGCGCGCCGGGTGGCCTTCATGGAACAGCAGGCCGACACCGCGCTGCCGTTGACGGCGCGCCAGGTCATCGACCTGGGGCGCACGCCGCACCGCGGCCGGTGGCCCGTACTGCCGGGCCTCGCGACCGCCCACGAGCACGCCGTGCTCGCCGAGGCCGCCGCCGCCACCGATGTCGGCGCGCTGCTCGACCGGACCTGGTCGTCCCTGTCCGGCGGCGAGCGCCAGCGCGTGCAACTCGCGCGCGCCCTGGTCCAGGAACCCGAGGTGCTCCTGCTCGACGAGCCCACCAACCACCTCGACCTGCGCTATCAACTCGGCTTCCTCGAAACCGTGCGCGGGCTCGGCATCACCACCGTCGCGGCCCTGCACGACCTCGAACTCGCCGCCGCCTACTGCGACGACGTCACCGTGCTGCTCGACGGCCGACTGGTGGCCCACGGGCCGGTCGCCGAGGTGCTCACCTCCGCCACGATCGCGCACGTCTACGGCGTCGACGCGACCGTGGAGCGGCACCCCCTGCATCACCGACCACACATCCGATGGAACGGCTTGCTTTCCGAGGGGTTCCAGTCATGAGCCAAGACCGCGCGGGAACCTTCGCGGAGTCCGCTTCGGGCCGTACGACGGTCCTGGTCGGCATGTCCGGCACGGAGGTCGATCGCCGGGCCGAACTGCGTACGGCCGCCGTGCCGTCGGACGCCACGACGGCGTTCCTGCAACTGGGCGACCCGTCCCTGTCGGCCGAGCTGACCAGGCTGGCCGACGCGGGCGCGGAGACCGTCGTCGTGATCGGGGTCCGCCTCGGCGCATCCGGTCCGGGCCACTCCTGGCTGCGGCGGATCGCGGCGTACTGGTGGCGCGAGCGTGCCGGACATCGCCCCACGCTGCTCGTCGCCACCCGGCTCGTCGACTCGGCGGAGGCCGCGGCGGAGGCCGCGGCATCGGTCGAACCGATCACCGGCGAGGAACCCGGTCTCACCTCTCCGGTCTGGGAGGAGGTCACCGGCCACCGGCACCAGGTGATGGTGTGCCGCGGGCCGCGCTGCACGGCCAAGGGCGCGGACGAGACCCAGCGTGCGCTGATCCGGCAACTCATGGAGCACGGGCTCGGCGACGACGACGTCCTCGTGACGCAGACGGGATGCCAGTTCCCCTGCAACCAGGCCCCGCTGGTCAGCGTGCAGCCCGACGACGTCTGGTACGGGCACGTGGACCCGGCGGCGATCACCACGATCGTGGCCGACCATCTCGTCGGCGGCCGGCCGAACACGACGCATCGCCTCCCACGGCACAGGAAGGAGCCGGCGGACCGGGCGGAAGACTGACCCGTCCGCCGACGGGCCGGCGGGTGGGCAGCGGGGTTGGCAACCGGAGAGCCGCGTCGGCACCGAGCAGGATCGGAGAAGCCCCGGCCGCCGCGTGGCCCCTAGCGTGATGGTCATGGCAACCGCGGGGCATCCGGGCGTTGGTCCGGATGCCCCGCGGGTACACATCTCTACTGTGCAAGGGGCAAGACATGAAGGCGCACGTCAGCTCGATCCTCCTCGGTGTCCGTGACATGGACCGGGCGAAGCGGTTCTACACCGAGGGGCTCGGTTGGAGGATCGAGAACGACTACGGCGTCTCGGTGTTCTTCGCGTCGGACGGGGCCTCGCCGGTCGGTTTCTACGCCCGTGAGGGTCTGGCGGCCCAGGTGGGGACGGATCCGGAGGGCAGTGGTTTCAGCGGGCTGGTCCTGACCTACGTCGTGCGCAGCGAGGCACGGGTCGACGAGATCATGGCGGAGGCCGTGAAGGCCGGCGCCACGATCCTCAACCCCGCCGGTGCGCTGCCGTGGGGCGGCTACGGCGGCACGTTCGCCGACCCCGACGGCTACGTCTGGAGCGTGGGCTACAGCGACCAGGGCACCGACCAGCCCTACGCGGAGTAGCCGCGATCCCCGGAACCACAGAACGACTGAACGACTGAACGACTGAATCATCGGGACGACAGGAGAAGGATCATGAGGTTTCACACCCTCGTCGAGGCACCCGAACCGATGCGGGGCCTGGAGGTTCCGCCCGAGGTGGTGGCGGCACTCGGCGGGGGTGCGCGGCCGCCGGTGACGATCACGGTCAACGGGCATTCCTGGAAGAGCCGGGTCGCCATCCTGCGCGGCCGCCACCTGCTCGGTCTCGGCAACGCCAACCGGCAGGCCGCGGGGGTCGCGATCGGCGACGAGGTCGAGGTCGAGCTGGAGCTCGACACCGAGCCCCGCGTCGTCGTCGAGCCCGAGGACTTCGCCCGGGCCCTGGACGCCGACCCGCTCGCCCGCGCCGCGTACGACGACCTCGCCCACAGCCACAAGCGCGCACACGTGCGCGCCGTCGAGAGCGCGAAGAAGCCCGAGACGCGCCGACGGCGCATCGAGAAGGCCATCACCACCCTGCGAGGCTGACACCGCCCCGGTGCGACACCCGGGCCGTTGCCACGGCAACACCGTCGTCGGCCCCGTCGCGCGTGGTCGTCGCGATTGACGGTTGTCGTCAATCGACGCGGCCCCGGGCCGGGCACCTGCGATGATCCCGCTGTGAGCCTGACCATCGACATCGCCGGAGTGCCGCCCGAGCGCCTGCTGTTCGCGCTCTCGCCCCTCGCGGAGCTGACCGCGATGTTGCACGTGCTCGCCGAGCCCGCGCACCACCCGGCACACCGCGACTGGGCGGCCGAGACCCGTTCGGCGCTGCGGCCGGAGTTGGCCGGGCAACTGCTCGAAGCGGAGTTCCTGTGGCGCTCCTCGCGCGCGGACTTCCTGCTGCCCGGCCGCCCGGGGGCGACCCTGGCGGACGAGTTGGACCGGGTCGACCGGCTCGACCAGGACACCTATATTTCGACGGCGTTGGTCGCGACCTGCGGTACCGACCGGATGTTGCTCGGCCGGCCGTCGCCGACGCGGGACGGCGCGACGCGCGGGCGGATCCTGGACCTGGCCCGGGCGCGCGGGCCGCGCCAGGCGTCCTTCGCCGACCGGCTGATCGCGGAACCGTCGGTGGTGCGGGCCCACGTGCGGCGCATGCTCGAGGAGTGCGAGGCGTCGTTCTTCGGCGCGGAATGGCGACGCGTGGCACCTCGGCTCGCCGCGGATCTGCGCCTGCGGGCCGACCTCGTGGCCCGGCGCGGCGTGGCCGAGGCGTTGGCCTCGATCTCCGGGGCGGTGGCGCTGGACGAGCGGCGGCAGCGCATCGTGATCGACAAGCTCCAGGACAACACGACCGGCGCGCGCGGCGACGGGGTGACCTTCCTGCCCACCGTGTTCGGCGATCCGCACCTGGTCGCGGTGCACGCGCCGGGATGGCGTCCCGTCGTGCAGTACCCGGTCGTGGGCGGCGACCGGGCGTTCCCCGAGCCGGTGGCGATGGAACTGGTGCGACTGCGGCTCGAGGCCCTGTCGCACCCGGTCCGTCTGCGCCTGGCACGGACGCTCGCGCGAGGTCCGCACACCACGGGCGAGTTGGCCTCGGCCTGGGACCTGAGCGCGCCCGAGGTCTCCCGGCACCTGGCGGTCCTGCGCGAGGCGGGCCTGCTGAGCACGCGACGGCGCGGTCGGTACGTGCTGTACGACCTCGACACGTCCGCGACGGCGGCCCTCGGCACGGATCTGATGGCGGCCATGCTGCGCTGAGCCGGCCGGCTCACCGCGTCCGTGAGGGGAGAGGATCGCGCAGCCTGGCCACGTACCGCCGAAAGGCGCGCGCCTCGGCCGAGACGCCCGTGACGGCGGCGAGACGGTCGGGGAACAACACTCCTCCCGCGTGCAATCGAGGACTCGTCCCGAACCGGTTGCCGTGCAGGCGGCCGGTCACCAGCCGGCCCCGGTGCCAAGGGGTCAACCTGGACCCGCCGGCCACCACCGGGCCGCGGTTGACCTGGAACCAGATCTCGCGCCGGTTGCCGAACAGCACGACACCCTCCCGGAGATCACGCACGTCGGTGTACACGTCGAAGTCCCAGTCGCCCGGCGCCGCCCCCGAACCGCGGCAGCCGCGAAGGCGGCGCACGAACCGGGGCAACTCGACGGCTGCTCCGAACGGAATCACCGCGTCGGCGGATGGTTCACCGGCGATGAAGTAGATCCTGAACTCCAAGCCGTACAGCCGCCCCCGGACCTTCCTGCGGACCCGGAGCGAGAACATGTCCGCGTCGTCGTGGCCGGCGCGGTCCACCGCACGGACACGCCGACTCAGATGCTCGAACGACAGCGTCTCGCGATCGACCAGCAGACCGGGGATACAGGAATCCATCGGAAAAGCCGTCCCGCAAAGGTGTCTCCAGCCGTTTCGCCCCGCCCACCGCGGTGTCGTGGGCACGGGGTGAATCTACGGGCTTCGGGATCGCCCGCGCGCGGTCGAAGTCCTAAGCTGACCACGGCCGAGAGCGCCCGAGGACACCAGGAGTCGGACAATGGCTACACCCACACCGCGCGACGCCCTCCTGGACCTGCGCCGGGCCGCCTCGGCGGGACTGCTCGATCTCGACGGATCCGGCCCTGCCTCGCTCGATGCGGTGCGGATACGGGAGTCCGCCCTGGAGCCGCACTTCGGCACCGTCGCCTGGTCGGTTCCGCCGAGCTACCGGGCGCTGCTCGCGGAGCACAACCGGTTGCGCTGCCATCGGGAGGACGATGGCGGCGAGAGCGAGTTCGTTCTCGTGGACGAGGAGGAACTCGTCGAACTGAACGCCGAGTCGGTACACATGCCCGAGGGGGTCGACCGCGAGCCGGGGCAGTACCTGTCGACCGATCACCTGGTCGGGTTCGCCGAAGCCGGCTACGAGGCGGTGTGGTGCTTCGACGTCACGCAGCCGGGCGCGGACGGTGAGTACCCGGTCTACTACCACCATCAGGACGAGCCGCGGGCACGCTGCCTCGCGGACGGCGCGTGGGAGGAACAGGCCGACGTCGTACCCGACTTCCCGTCGTTCGCGGCCTGGTTCGAGGCGATGGCCGCGGCCTTCACCGCCACGCAACCCCCGTCCTGGTTCGCCGAGTTGGGCACCCCGTCCCTGGTATGGCTCGCCCGTGAAGGCATCTTCCGAACCGGCAACGGGCACCGATCCCGACCGACCCCGACGTGACACCTCCCAGCGCGCCGGCGACGACGGTGGAGCGATCGTCGACATCTCGTCGGCCGGGGCCGCCCTCGGCTCAGGTTCCGGGGAGGATACGACGCGTTTCGTAGGCCCACATCGCGATCTCGACCCGGTTGCGGGCGCCGAGTTTGGCCATCAGGCTCGCCAGGTGCGTCTTCACCGTACTGAGGCTGATGTGCAGTGCGTCGGCGATCTCGGTGTTGGTCAGCCCGCGAGCGACGGCGACGAGCACCTGCTCCTCGCGGGCGGTGACGGGGGAGACCGGCTGGGCCACGGGCCGGCCGGCGGGCAGGTCCGCGAACGCCTGGAGCAGACGGACGGTGACGCTGGGCGCGATGAGCGCCTCACCGCCGGACGCCGACCGTACGGCCTGGGCCAGAAGGTCCGGCCCCGTGTCCTTGAGAAGGAATCCGCGGGCGCCGGCACGCAGCGCGCCGTAGACGTACTCGTCGAGGTCGAAGGTGGTGATGACGACCACGGCCGGCGGGTCGGCGACGCCCGGACCGGCGACCGACCGGGTGGCCTCGAGTCCGTCGATCTCGGGCATGCGGATGTCGAACAGGCAGACGTCGGGGCGCAGTTCGCGGGCGAGAGATACCGCTTCCCGTCCGTCGGCGGCCTCGCCGACCACCTCGATGTCGGGCTGGGCGTTCAGCATGATCCGCAGCCCGGTGCGGATGATGGTCTGGTCGTCAGCGACGAGGACGCGGATGGGCACCGGTTTTGGTCCTCCCTCTCGGCAACTCGGCTTCGACATGCCAGCCCCGGTCGGTGCCGGGGCCGGCTTGTAGTCTGCCGCCGAGCAGGTCGGCGCGCTCACGCAGTCCGGCAAGTCCGTACCCGGCACGGCCTCGGCCGGTGCGCCGGCCGTTGTCGCGCACGCTCACCCGTACCGTGTGCCGTTCCGCGGTGACTCGGACGACGACCTCGGTCGCGTCGACCGCGTGGCGCATGGTGTTGGTCACCGACTCCTGCACGATGCGGTAGACGGCCGCGTCCACGGCCGGGGGCAGCGTGTCCAGTTCGCCGTCGAGCCCCAGGTCGACCCTGAGGTGACCACCCGGGGCGCGCACCAGACGCTCCAGATCCGCGACACCGGCAGGCGGCGCCAGCTCGGCGCCGGCCCCGCGGTTGCGCAGCGTGGCGACCATGGCCCGCATTTCCTCCAGCGTGCGCGCCCCTTCCTCCTCGACCCCCTCCAGCGCCTCGACGGCGGCGGACGGGTCGGTGCCGGCGAGCACTTGGCCCGCCTGGGCGCGGATCACCATGGCCGAAACGTGGTGGGCCACCGTGTCGTGCAGTTCCCGGGCGAGCTGCTCACGTTCGCGGGAGCGAACCTGCTCGTACTGCCGCTCGCGACCGGTCACCCGGAACCGCACGGCGGCCCCGATCAAGCCGGGCAGCAACAGGAAGACGAAGCCCCCGACCTGATGGGCGGCCGGAGTCTCGTCCATGACGGCACACAGTGTGAAGGTGGCCAGGATCACCGCGCTGCCCAGCACGATCTCCCGTCCCGATCCCCACCGGAGCAGCCCGTACACCAGCAGGAGCACGACCACGCCGGTGTCCAGGCCGACGGTCTCGCGTGGTCCGGCGACCAGCGAGGCCAGCTGGAGCAGGATCACCGAGCCGAACGCCAGGGTGACCATCTCCAGTGGGCGGGTCCGGCGCCACAGGGACAGCAGGCACAGCCATACGGCGAACACCGCCGCCACGGGCCGCCACACCACGTTCTCGCGCAGGCCGGCCTCCAGCACCACACCGCCCAGGCACGCGGCGAGCAGGGCCCAGTCCCGCCACACCCGGGCGGGCGCGTCGGGCGGCCGGGGTTCGTTCCACAGGGTTCGCAGGTCGTCTCGCAGCACGCTTCTCAGCCTAGGGGCCGTGCCGTGTCGCGCATCGGCCGAAAGGACGGGGCGCCGCTCCGCCCGGGGGTCGAGCGATCCGCGGCCCACGAGCCGATGCCGCGGAGCGCCGTGGCGACGAACCTCGGCATCGGCGGCCGTACACGGACGGCGGCCGAGGTGGTTGGAGGAACCGATGCTCTCGAAAGCCCTGTTGCGCCTGGGCACAAGCGCAGCCCGCCATCCCTGGCGGGTGATCGCGGCATGGCTGATCGTCGCCGCGCTCGCCGTCCTCGCCGCGATCGCCATCGGCGGGCGGACCGCGGACTCGATGACCGCGCCGGGACTGGACTCCCAACGTGCCGCGCAACTGATCGAGCGGGCCGGCACCGGCCAGGAGGGGATGACCGCCCAAGTGGTCGTCACCCCCCGCGACGGCGGTGCGACGTTCTTCGACCACGGCAGCGCGCGCGCCGCGCTCACACGGCTGCAGACCGAGGTGCGGCGGCTGCCGCACGTGCTCGGCACGAGCGACCCGGCGGGGGCACTCGACGCGGGCGGGGACACCACCGTGCGCGGCGGCCTGGTCTCGGCCGACGGGCGGATCGCGGTCGTCCGGGTGCAGTACCCCGACCAGAGCCGGCTGTCGGCCGACGACCTCGACGCCCTCGTCGATCTCGGCGACCGGCTGCGCGCCGAACTGCCCCTGCGCATCGAGATGGGCGGGAGCCTCTTCTACGCCTTCTCGGACCCCGACGGCGGCGTGAGCGAGCTGATCGGCATCCTCGCCGCGGCCGCGATCCTGTTCCTGGCGTTCGGTTCGCTCGTCGCCGCCGCGCTGCCGATCGGCATGGCGGTCTTCGGGTTGACCGTCGGGGTCGCCACGATGACGGTCCTGGCGGGGGTGACGGACGTCCCGACCTTCGCCCCTGTGCTGGGCAGCATGGTCGGGCTCGGAGTGGGCATCGACTACGCGCTGTTCGTGCTCGCCAGGCACCGGGAGTACCTCGCGCGCGGGCTCGATCCCCGCGAGGCGGCGGGGCGAGCGGTGGCCACGGCGGGCAGGCCCGTGGTCTTCGCCGGCGGCACCGTCGTCGTATCGATCCTCGGCATGGCGGTCGCGAACGTCCCGTTCATGACGGTGGGCGGGTTCGCCGTCTCGATCGTCGTCCTGATCATGGTGCTCGCGTCGGTGACGCTGCTGCCGGCCTTCCTCGGCGCCGCCGGCCCACGCCTGGCCCGGGCCGGCCGGATCGGCCGGGCCCTGCGGACCCGGAAGTCGGGCCGACTCGCACGGCGGCGGGACCCGGCGGCAGGCGCCGCCCACGCCGCCGGGTGGCGTCGCTGGATCGGGCACGTCAGCCGGCACCCGGTGCCGTACGCGGTCGGCGCGGCGGGGTTGCTGCTGACCGCGACGCTGCCCGTGCTCGGCCTGCGCGTCGGCCTGCCCGACGACGGCTCACTGCCCGACAGCCGTACCGAGCGCCGGGCCTACGACCTCGTCGCCGAGGGGTTCGGCCCGGGCACGAACGGTCCCCTCGTCATCGCCGCGGACCCCGCCGGTGATCCGGGAATGCTGGACCGACTCGTCAGCACGGTCGCGACGGATCCGGGCATCGCGTCCGTCGCGCCTACGCACATCGATCGGGCCACCGGCATCGCCACCCTCGTGGTGTTCCCGACCACCAGCCCTCAGGACAGGGCCACCGCCGACACCATCGCCCGGCTGCGCAGCGACGTGCTGCCCACGGCGATCGGGCACGGCCCGGCCAGGGCGCACGTCGGCGGCGCCGCCGCGAGCCTGTCCGATGTGGGCCGACGCACCAGCGAACGCCTGCCGGTGTTCGTCGCCGCCGTGCTGGCGATGTCGTTCCTACTGCTGACGCCGGTCTTCCGCTCGATCCTCGTACCGCTCAAGGCGGTACTGCTGAATCTGCTGAGCATCGGCGCGGCCTACGGCGTCATGGTCGCGGTCTTCCAGTGGGGCTGGGGAGGCGCGCTCATCGGGCTGGAAGCGACGGTTCCGATCGTGTCGTTCATCCCGATGTTCCTCTTCGCCATCCTGTTCGGCCTGTCGATGGACTACGAGGTGTTCCTCCTCTCCCGCGTCCGCGAGGAGTACCTGCGCACCGGCGACAACGGCACGGCGATCGTCGACGGTGTCTCGGGCACCGCCCGGATCATCACCTCGGCCGCCCTCATCATGGTGGCGGTCTTCCTGTCCTTCGCCGTCGCCGAGGACCCCTCCATCAAAATGTTCGGGCTCGGCCTGGCCACCGCGATCTTCATCGACGCCACGGTCGTGCGCATGGTGCTGGTACCGGCGACCATGACACTCCTCGGCCGGGCCAACTGGTGGCTGCCGAAGTGGCTGGACCGGCTGCTTCCCCGCGGCCCGGTCGGCACCGACGACACCGACGACACCGACGCGCGATCCACGGGCGAGGCCCCGCGTGCACGGCTGGTCGACCGTTGACTCGACGCGGGTGGGCGCGGTTTCCGCGGGACGGGTACGCCTGTCCCCGGCGACCGCGTCCGGCCGGATCCGGGGTCGGCCGACGGGCCCGCGCACCCGTACCTTCTTCGGGACGGGACGAACCGCGGGCCGCCCGATACGCGCCCTAGTCGAAGTAGTGCATGCGTCCGCCGCTCAGGACCCGGATCCAGCACCAGGCGGTCCCCGCGGTCCACAGGACCGTGGAGACGATCATGAGCCGGTAGCCCCAGCGGGTCTCGCGTTCGACGATGCGATCGGGCTTCCTCGGGTCGTAGTGCACGACGCGCGGTTCACCGATCGGGGTGTCCTCCCTGCCCCTTCCCCTGACGAGGACACTTCGGCCGTCCGGTGCCTCGACCCGGATCCGGGCGACGTACACCCAGTCCCCATGGCCCTCGTCGTCGGTGACCCAGTGCTTGTCCAGACGCTCCACGAAGCCGTGCAACGCGATCCCGTACCGCTGCAACCGGCGTTGGGTCCACAGACCGAGGAGTGCCGCCGCTTCGAGAAGGCCCAGCAGGGCGCAGGTCGCAGCGGTCGGCAGGTACACGAAGGCGAGGAAGACCGCTCCGAGTACCGCGAGCGCCACCAGGGCGATCACGGGCGCCAGCACGCAACCCAGCAGGCACGCCTGCCTTTTCCCCTTGCGGGTCACCGGTGGCAGGTTCTCCGGATCGGGTAATCGCCGCCAGTCCATGATTCCTCCCCCGGCGCGGATCCCTTGTTCCCCGTGTCGAAGTTACGGGATCCGAGGCGTGAGCGTCCGGTGTTGCGCCAACGATCGGCCGTCGGCTCCGCCGATGGCCGGCGCGCCCACACCGCGGGGTCCTGCCCGCTCCCTCCCGAGTGGCCGCCTCGGGCTCCTCTTGCGTTGGCCGGAGTCCGCTTTCGTCCGGCGGTGGGGAGGCCGGGGAACGTGGCCGTGCCCGGGGCGGCTGTCGGCACGCCCCGGGCACGGTGGTGGTGACGTCAGGCGAGCGCGAGGCTGATCTGGTCGTTGAAGATCACCCAGTGCTGCCCGCGGTCGGCGGTGTCGCACGGCTTCGTGGAGATGTTCGGCGTGCCCCAGGCGTTGGCGAGGCAGTAGCCGGGGGCGAAGGTGAGTGCGATCTGCTGGCCCGAGACGCTCCAATACTGGCCCTGGTCCTTGGGGGCGCACGGCTTGGTGGCGACGTTCGGGGTGTTCCACGCGTTGGCGAGACAGTAGCCGCGCGCTTCGGTGAGGGAGATCTGCTGGCCCGAGACGGTCCAGTGCTGGCCGCGGTCGGCGGTGTCGCACGGCTTCGTGGAGGTGTCCGGGGTGCCCCAGGCGTTGGCGAGGCAGTAGAGGCCCGGTGTACGCGGCGTCGGGTCGGCGGCGGCGTCGTCGGAGGCCCCCGCTCCGCCCACGGGCAGGAGGGAGGCGGTCAGGGTCAGCGCGATGATGGCGAGTGGCTTGCGGAATGTGATTGCCATGAGGCTGGTTCCGTTCTCGCTGTATAGGTCATGCGTTGTCGTGGCCGGCCGAGAGAACGCCTTCTCGTCTCGGCGCGAGCGCAGGGCAATTAGTAGCACCGAGCACCGGGGAGTCGATCCGGGTAGGTGCCGTAATTCACCCAAACGAATGGTTATTGGGGATTCGATGGGAGTTGAGGAGTGAGACGGCGATAATCACCGGATCGCCGACGACAGGGCACCCCCCCGTTGGCCGATGACCCCGCCCCGGTCCGGCGGTTCGGATATCCGGTGACGAACAGTTCCGGTCGAGGGAGGAATCCGAGGTGTCCGGTACGCCCGGTTCCGGGTGGCCGATTCGCGCGAAGGCAACGGGAGGGGACGCGCCCTGGCATCATCCACCGAAGCCGGGCGATCCCGCCCGGCGCTTCCACGGGGGTACGGCACATGAACGGCGAATACTCGTCCGACGAAAGAGCACGACGGCGGGATGGGGAGGACGGAACAAGGCGGCGGGGAGCCGGAGGCCGTCGGGCGTTCCTGACCGGCGCGGTGACGGCGACCACGATCGGCGTCGGGCTCGTGGCGACGACATCGGCCCCGGCGACCGCGGCGGGCAACGGGGCGGACTGGTACGACGTCAAGGCGCACGGCGCGATCGGCGACGGCGTCGCGGACGACACCGCGGCCGTCCAGTCCGCGATCGACGCCGCGTCGCAGGCGGGCGGCACGGTCTACTTCCCCGCCGGCCGATACCTCGTGGCCCCGGTGCCCGTCGCCGGCAAACCCGCCGCCGCGCTGTCCGTGAACGGCGACGGCGTACGCCTGGTCGGCGCCGGCAGCAAGGCCGCCATGCTCGTCAAGAAGGCCGACGGCATCCTCCTGCGGATCTCCGGCACCGGCCCCTCACTCGACGCGAAAGGCACCACGCACCGCCGCTACTGCGCGATCGAGAACCTCGGCCTCAACGGAAACGGCCGCACGGGCCTGCTGCTCGAGCTCTACTACAACAACAACACCCACATTCGCGACGTATACCTGACGAGCAACGCGGACATCGCCGTCGACGCCGTCGAACTGTGGGACTCGCGATTCCACGACATGGTCGTGGAATCCTGCACGGGCCCCGCGGACAGCGGCCGACACCCCAACGTCTGGCTGCGGAACTCCTCCACCGCGAACACCCGGGAATGGGGCTACAGCACCGACAACGTCAACCAGATCCACCTGACCGGGTGCCGCCTGGAGAACTTCGGCACCGGCGCGCTGTGGGTCACCCAGGGCACCGCGGGAACCAACAACCCCAACGGAATCCACATCACCGACTGCAAGTTCGAGACGTCCGCGATGAAGGGCGGACCACACTTCAGGGTCGACGCGTCCTGCCGACACGTCTTCGCCCGCAACATCTACGCGTACGCGGGCAACTTCGCCACCGGGTACGGCACTCCGCAGAACATCATCGACTGGGCCCCCTCCGTGAGCGCGCTGGAGGACACCCTGATCGCGTGCGGCACGACGACGACCGTCAACTCCGGCGTGATCCTGTACTCGGCGAAGGGTCAGACCGGCGTCCTGCGCAACGTCAACGGCCTGTACGGCACCCGACCCGCCGGCACCCACATCTACTACGAACAGAGCTCCACCGGCGACTTCCGCGTCGAGAACTCCTACGGCAACACCGGCGGACAGGCCAGTGGCGCCATCCCCACCCGCAACCAACCCAACCCGCCGCTGCGCCTGGTCGCGGGCCCGGTCACCGACGCGTCGTTCCAATACCCCCCGCTCGACGGCACGATGGCCGTCGACACCGTCGACAGGCGCCTGTACGTCCGCGTCGGCGGCACCTGGACGTGGACCGAACTGCGGGCATGAGCCCACCGGCGGCCCCGACACCCGGCTGCCGACGACACGCCCGCACCGCGACCCGGGTGCGGGCGCGCGTCGCGTGATCCCACCCGCACCGCGCACGCCCGAGTAGCCGGGCGGAGAACACCCGCCCATCACCCGGCCCCGCGCCTCGCTGTACACGCGTCACGAACTGTACGTCGACGCGCGGGGAACGGGGCACCGCCCGGCACGACAGTGCTCGAACAGGACCGCCCCGCAAGGGAGTTCACCCTGGTCCACGACGCCTGGCGGGCAGCCGCCCGCAGCCGCCCGCGGCGAGCGCGACGGCACTCGCGCACCGATCGAGGTCCTGCTGCCGAGCCGTCGCCTGGCGCACGAACACCTCGGTCGACCGCGCGACGGTGACATCCCCGACCGCCCGGCGCCCGGCCCGTCTGTCACCCGACGAGAGGCCGCCGCCCTGGGTGGCCTTCGGCGGCAACATCATCGAGAGCCGACCCGCCTCGGTGTCCGGAGCGCCGTCGGCCGGTGGGTGCGCCGCCCTCGGTCGACCGCCGCTCTTGCCATTTTTGCGTAACCCGTATTTTATTTGCGTACCGGCCCGGTCGAACCCCGTCCACGAGGCGAGGACACCTCGGCCGACATCGATGCCTGCGCCGGACTTCCCTGCCCGCATCCTCGCCCGGGGTCGCGCGCGGACGGGCGACGCGACCTGCCGAGACCGACGACCCTCCAGGAGAACGACGTGCACGACAAGATCGAGGTCCACGAACTGTTGCACCGCTGGTGGTTCGTCTACGACGAGGGCGAATTCGACACGTGGGAGCGGATGTTCACCGACGACGTGTGGTTCACCTCGCGTACGGACACCGGTGACCACCCCTTCGAGGAGTTCATCGCCGCGGACAGGCGAGGCCGCGTCGACGTGCTCGACTGGCAGCTCATGCATCGGCTCGCCAGTCCGTACCCGCTGCGGCACCACGCCACGGACATCCACGTGACCGGTCATACGGACACCGACGTGTCGCTGGCGTCGTACCTGTACGTGACGTCCGTGGAGGAGCGGATGCCGACCCACGTCGCCGGCGGCATCGTGCGGGCGACCGTACGGCGTGTGGGGGACGGGTACCGGTTCGCCGAGGTCCACGTCGTGCTGGACACCATGACCGCCGTGCCGTTCTCGGAGCGGTGACGCGCTCTTCCACCGCGTCGACGACACGGTGGAAGGGGTACGGAGGACGCGAGGCGGGCCGGTTGGACGGACCGGTCCGCCTCGTACGTTGCCCGGGTCGGTCGAGGAGTGATCCAGGAGGAGTCTCGGTCGAGGCACCACGGATGTTATGGCCGACTGATATGCCTGCGAACCCATGAGCACGCACATACTCCCAACGACGAAACCCGTCGACAGGTCGCCGACAACCAAGAGACCTGTGCTCTCCCCGCCACGGACAAGTCGAGTGGAAGGACGCTCATGCCCAACCTCAAGTGGTTCGCGGCAGTCGGGACCGCCGCGGTCGTCACCATGGTCATGGTGCCTGCGCAGCAAGCCGCGTCCGCGCCGTCCAACGCCGCCCCGAACGGCGTTTCGGCGGCGACGACCCTCTACTACGACGACTCTCGAGCCGGTGGCTGGGAAGCGGCCATCGCGGCCGGAGTCGCCACCTGGAACGCGAACGTCACCAACGTGAAGCTGGTGAAGGCGCCGTCCGGTACCCGTGCCCAGATTCGGATCATCGCCACCACCGGCTGGCCGCAGGCAAGCCTGGGTCCGGTCCGCCCGGGTGGACAGGGGTGGGTGGAACTCGGCAGCCAGGCGGTCGACCAGGGCTACGACAAGACCCGCATAGCCGCCCACGAGATCGGCCACAACCTGGGCCTCCCTGACAACAAGCCGGGTCCGTGTTCCAAGCTGATGTCAGGCTCCAGCGCGGGAATCGGCTGTAGGAACCCCGTTCCCGACGCGGCCGAACGATCGCGGGTCGAGTCCGCCTACGGCGGCCGTCCCGCCGCGCAGGCCCCGTCCGACGGTCGGGTGATGGTCGACGCGCCCTGAGGTCCGACGACGAACGCGTCCGCCGACCGTAACGCCCGACCCGCGCGGTGCCCCGTCGTCGCCGCCGGTAGGCCCGACGCCCGACCCGCGGCCCCGAGGCGATGCGCCGTGGCCGGTGGTATCGACACCACCGGCCACGGCCACGCCCGCGCCAGGTCCGCGGTCCCCTGCCCCGTCGGCACATACGGCCCTGACGGCCCGGGCCGATGCCCGACCCGTTGCCGGCCCCGTGGCCCGTTGCCGGCCCCGTGGCCCGTTGCCGGCCCCGTGGCCCGGCGTCGACCCCGCGCAAACTCGCCGGCGTGCGCCGCCGTACCAGCGGGCCGAGACCACCCGGCGTGCGATGAACTCGCTCAGGGCCCAACCAAGCCCCCGTATCGGCTCACACCCGCGGTCCGGTTCGCGATCCGAGCCACCCCCCCGGCCGCCGCCTCGCCCTCGGTCGGCGATGTCCCTCCGATCTGGCGCGCGACACCGCCGGAGGACACAATGACCGCGTACCGAGACACCGGAGGGCTTGGCGTGGCATGGAACTCGTGATCACGACGGACGGCCTGCGCGGTGCCGACCGCTTCGAGTACTGGCGATCGGCCGTCTCCGACACCTTCGTCCCGCTGCGCGCCGAGCCGGCGCGCAGTGCCGGGCGGCCGTTCCGGGGCCGGATGCGGTCCATGGCGTTGGGCGCGCTACAGATCACCGAGGTCTGCGCGGACGCCCACGCCGTATACCGGACCCCTCGCTTGATCACGGCGTCCGGTGGCGAGTACTTCAAGCTGGGCCTCCAGCTCTCCGGGGGATGCGTACTGAGTCAGGACGGCCGGGAAGCGACGCTCGCGGCCGGTGACTTCGCGATATACGACACCACCCGCCCGTACAGCCTGTCCTTCGTGGCCGAATACCGCCAACTGGTGGTGATGTTGCCGCGGCCCCTGCTGGGTGTCCCGTTGCGGGTGATGGATCGGGCCACCGCGCGGCGGCTGTCCGGGCAGCGCGGCTTCGGTGCCCTCGCGGTGAGCCTGTTGCGGCAACTTCCGGAGCACCAGGGGGAGTTCGAGGAAGCCGAGCTGCACCGACTGGGCGACACGGTGAGCGATCTGGTGGCCGGTCTGGTCACGGCCGGGCTCGACCCCGTCGCGTCCGCCGACGGGTCGGGCCGAGGGGTGTCGATCACCACGATCCGGGCCTATATCGAGGACCGGCTCGGCGATCCCGACCTGGGTCCGGAAGGGGTGGCCGCCGCGCACTACGTCTCCACCCGTCATCTGCACCGGCTCTTCCAGGAGGAGGGCACGACCGTGTCCGGCTGGATACGGCAGCGTCGACTGGAGCACTGCCGCCGCGAACTGGGCGATCCCACCCTCCGGGAACGCCCGGTCGGGGCCGTCGCCGCCCGCTGGGGCCTGACCGACGCGGCCCGGTTCAGCCGCACGTTCCGCCGCGTGTACGGATGCAGTCCGCGCGAGTATCGGGCGGCGGCGCTCGGATGAGGCGTCGCGTGGGCGGCCGGAACGCGGACCGGGCCGGCGCCCACGGACAAGTACCGGGCGCCCAAAGACAAGAAGGCCCGACCCCCGAAGGGAGATCCTCGCTCCGGGAGGCGCGCGTCGGACGTGCCGTGACACCAGGGCGGCGGCATGTCGAAGGGCCGGCTTCTCATCGGCGGAGCGTGGACGGCGGCGGCGGACGGTGCGGAGTTCCCCACGCACGACCCGGCGAACGGTGCTCTGCTCGGTCGCCTCGCCGCGGCCGGTCGGCCGGACGTGGACGCCGCGGTCGATGCGGCGAGGGCCGCCCTCGGCGATCCGGCCTGGGCGCGGATCACCGCGGCCGAGCGGGCCCGCCTACTGTGGCGCATCGCCGACCTGATCGAGCGCGACGCCGCCGAGTTGGCCGAACTGGAGACCCGTGACCAGGGCCAGCCGCTGGGGGTGGCGCGCGCGGTGAGCGTGGCGGGAGCCGCCGAGCACTTCCGCTATTACGCGGGGTGGGTGACCAAGATCGAGGGGTCGGTCGCCCCGGTGTCCTTCCCCGACACCCTGCACTACACCCGGCGCGAACCCGTCGGCGTCTGCGCGCTGATCACCCCGTGGAACTTCCCGCTGATGATCGCGGCCTGGAAGATCGCGCCCGCGCTTGCCTGCGGCAATACGGTGATCCTGAAGCCCGCCGAGCAGACCTCGCTGACCTCGGTACACCTGATCCGGCTCTGTCAGGAGGCGGGACTGCCCGACGGGGTGGTCAACCTGCTCACCGGCGGCCCGCGGACGGGACAGGCGCTGGTCGCCCACCGGGGAGTGGACAAGGTCTCGTTCACCGGTTCCACCGCGGTGGGCCGGGAGATCGCCCGGACGAGCGCCGACGACCTCAAGCGGGTCACGCTCGAACTGGGCGGCAAAGCCCCCAGCATCATCGCGCGCGACGCGGACATCGACGCCGCGGTGGCGGGAAACCTCCAGGGCGCGCTGCTGAACAGCGGTCAGGTGTGCGCGGCGTACTCCCGGTTCTACGTGGACCGCGCCCGCGCCGCGGAGTTCACCGACAAGCTCGCCGCGGCCGTCGCCGCGCTCCGGCTGGGCCCGGGACTGGCGGCCGGGACCGACCTCGGCCCCCTGGTCAGCGAGGAGCACCTGAACCGGGTGGAGTCGATGGTCGCCGCGGGCGTCGCCGAGGGCGCCGAGATCGTCACCGGTGGCGGTCGGGCCGACGGCGACCTGGCGCGGGGCAACTTCTACCGGCCCACCGTACTGGCCGGCGTCGGCGACACCATGTCCATCGCCCGCGAGGAGGTGTTCGGCCCGGTGTTGCCGGTGCTCACCTACGAGGACGAGGACGAACTGATCGCCCGCGCCAACGACACCGACTACGGGCTGGCCGCCGCGGTGTGGACCGCGGACCTGCGCACCGCGCACCGGTTGACGGCCGGCATCCGGGCCGGCGCGGTGTTCGTGAACATGCCGCCCATCCCCGACCCGGCGGCGCCCTGGGGCGGGTTCCGCACCAGCGGCTGGGGACGGGAGATGGGCTCGTACGCCCTCGACGCGTTCACCGAGACCAAGGGCGTCTGGCTGCACCACGGCTGAGCGTCCCGCTTCGACGACGAAAGCCGGGTACCCGACATGACCTCCTCCCATCCCCGCCCCCATGCCCACACCCACCCCGACCACGAGGGCGTCCACGCCGCCGTCCTGTCCTATGTGCGCGCGGTGACCGCCGGGGACGGCGACGCCGTCCGGGCCGTCTTCCGCCCCGACGCCCACATGTGGGGCCACCTCGGCGAACGGTTCGTGTCCGCGCCCATCGAGGAGTTCTGCGCGGTGGTGGCCGCCGAGTCCGGCGAGCGGGAATGGTCGGCGCGGTACTCCTGGGAAATCCGCTCCATCGAGGTGAACGGAGAGGTCGCGGTGGCGGTGCTCGAGGAGTCCGGCTACCAGGGTGCCGACTTCGTCAACCATTTCTCCCTGGTGCGTACGGACGGCCGATGGCTGATCGCCGGCAAGACCTTCCACAGCCCGGCCGGCTGACGATCCGTCCCACGGTGTGTGGATGGCTCGCCGGGTCGGGGACGAGGCGAAGGCCCCGTCCCCGACCCGGGGTGCCGGCAGAGTGCGGCGAGGGGTGAGCGGGGTCGGGTTCAGCCGGTGTTCGCGCGCCGGCGTCGGTGGAGGACGATGGCTCCACCCGTGAGGGCGAGTGCCGCGCCGGAACCGGCGAGCAGCGGCGTGGAGGACGACGCTTCGTCCGTCGTGCGCCGGGGGCTGTAGCCGCTGGAGTATCCCTTCGTGTCGTACTCCGAACCGGGCTGTTTGTCGGCGTAGCGGGCCTTGACCAGCTTCTGGTAGTCGCCGAGCGACATCGACGCCCGGCTGTCCAGCCCCTGTCGGGCCTGGTCGTTGAGCGGTTCGACGGTGGTGAGCTTGAGTTGGTACCAGGCGCGGAGCTGCGGCTCGGTGAAGACGAGGGTGCCGACGGTTGCCTTGTCGGCATACGCGGCGTCGGTGTCGCCGTCGCGGATGGCCGCCAGGTGCCAGCCGCCGCCCTGGGTGGGGGTGAGCATGACGGTGGCGGTGCGGCCGTTGACGGTGGTGCTCAGCGAGGAGAGCAGGTACGTCAGCTTCACCGCTTCGGTGGGCAGGGGCGGTGCGGTGCCGGCGACGAATCCGGGAGCGATCTCGTTCAGTGCCACCGGGTCCTTGATGGTGAAGGCCGGGAGGCCCTGGCACGGTTCGGGTGTGTCGGGGATCGTCTGCACCGTCCCGGCGGCCTCGGCGGGCATCGGAGTGCTCAGGAAGCGGCAGACCGAGTCGCGGACGGTGGTGGACCTCACCACGTCGAGGGCCGCCTGGTAGTCGGGGATGTCGGCCGGGAGCGGGTCCTTGGCCGGGGCCGCGTGGGCCGGGCCGGCGACGGACAACAGGACGGACGCGCTCGCCGCGAGGACGATGGACAGGCGGGGGAGGCGAAAGCCGGTTCGCCGGCCGGACGTTGCGGTGCTGTTGGTGTCGCTGGTGCCGTTGGTGTCGCGCATGTCGCCTGCCTTAGCGGGAGATGCCGATGCGGGAGTGCGTCCATTTCGACGAGCTGTTGCTCACGTAGTCGGCGTAGTTCCACCACGTGTACGTGGCTGTGTCCGGCCACGGGTCGCCCACGGCGATCGTGTTGCGCGACGTGTCGAAGCCGTAGACCACGTTCATGTGGCCGCCACCGGAGGTCCAGCCGATCCGGGCGCCGACCGGCCGGGCCGCCTTGACCTCGGTGTACACCTGGTTGAACGTGGCCGCGCTGTTCAGGCCCGAACCCGGATGGGTCATGCCCAGGCTGTTCCAACCCCTGGCCATGTCGTCGAGCGTGGCGGGTTGGTTGTTGCATCCGTAGTACGGCTGTGCGCGGTCGCAGAAGTCGGTCTGTGTGGAGCCGAAGCCCTGGAACTTGGCGATCGTCAGGCCGGAGGCGACCCAACACCACTGGGTTTTCTCCTGCTTGTACATGCCGATGTTGTCCTGACCGGCTTCCGCGTGAGCCGTACCTCCGGCGGTCGTACACAACCCCGAGGCGGCCAGCACGATGGCCGACGCCGCGGTTCCATACCTGAATCTGCCCATGTTGTTGCTGCCTTCCCGTGACGAGACGAGCGGGGGCGATCTGGCACGGACATGACATCGCACCATGGTGAAGTAAAAAAGGGGCATGACGGGAATTTCATTCCAATAGATGCTTTGCCGGGTAATCTTATCTTCCGGCGACTTGGGCGTCGGCGTTGCGAACCCTGCCCGGGTGATCAAGCCTCGTGGCGTCGGTGCGGAAGGTGGTTCGGGAGGTAGGGGCCGAAATGGTCGGCGACGGTGTCCGCGATCGCGGCGGCATCGTGGGAACCGTCGACTTCGATCACGCGGATCCCCAGTCGGTGGGCGGCGCGGACGGCGTCCTCCGCGACGAGGCGGTCGCGGGAGAGCCGGTTGGCCTGCGCCCGAACCGGATCGCTGACGCGGTGCGCGAACGAGGCGGCTCGGGGCAGTTCGCGGAGCTGGTGTCGACGGAACTCCGGAGTGGGCACCATGACGACCATCCGGCGCGGTGAGTCGATGATGGGTGCCACGAGTTCGGGACGGAGCCCCCAGCCCTCGGCGATGATCGGGTGGCCGGAGACGAGCGCGCGCAAGTCGTCCAGTGCCCACTGGAACCGGTGTGGGAAGCCGGCCAGGGTTTGGGCGGCCATCTCTTCCGGTGTGGGGTGCACCCACACCTCGTCCGGGTCGGGCTCGGCGGCGGGCTCGCCGAGGCCGACGCGACGGGCGATCCGGCGATCGTTGTGACCACGGGCGTCGTGGTAGTCGTAGTGGTAGGCGGTGACGCGGTACCGGACGGCAAGGAGTCCGGCAACGGTCGACTTCCCGGCCCACTGGCCGCCGCCGATCCACAGTGCTCGGCGCAAAGTGCCGAAGGGGTCCGGTACTTCGCTGTGCGATCGGGTGTTTCGGCCGGCCATCCGCGGTCCTCCCGAGTCTGGGTGCGGCGCTCGTCGCCTGCGGCGACGTTGCCGGGGGCGATGATGTCGGATCCCGAGCCGGCTCGGCCGCCGCGCGGGCCGGTACGGCGACGGCCTCGGGCAATCGCAATCGCACGGGGCATCGCCAAGGCGGAGACGACTTCCCGGGCCCGCTCTCGACGTCCTCGACGATCGACCGACCGACCCGGGATGGCAACGTCCGCGTGGGTGCGTCGACCCGCGGACATGAACCGGTGCGGGACGTTGCGCTGGTCGGGCTCCCGCCGTGATGCGAGAGCGTCGTCGAGGAGGGCCTGATCACCGCGATGGGGTCGCCTCCGTCGACGTCGGGACCGACGAATCGCTCGGGTTGCTCAGCAACACATGCGGGTGCGGGATATCGAGCACACGGTGCCACAGGTCTGGGCGGCGACGTCGATCTCCGTCAGTCCTCGCTCGGTTGCCGGCCCTCCGATGTAGAGGGAGCCGGCCGGGTTGCGCATGCCTCGCGGTGCTACGGCGCCCGCGCGCCAGGCGTCGACAACCTCGTCGACGGGGCTGCTGTCCGATGTCGTACGCATGGCGACACCTCTCGTCGTCCCTGAATGCTCGGACCTTCGATGCGGACCACAAAGGTACGCAAGCCACACCGTATCGCCGCACCGCAGCCGAACACACCTCCGTGAAAGGGGCGTTGCACGAGCTTTCGGGCCTTCGCCTCCCGGCCGAACGGCCCTGCCAGTTGCGTTTGCCGTCGTGTATCTGCCGGACCAGGGCCCCGAGTTCGCGCTGGATGGCGACGTGCCGTGTGACTGCGGCACGAGGACGTCGACGAAAAGGCGCCCGGTGCTCGGCGGTCGTGACAGGCCACGGGACTCCGGTGGACGTGCTCCCCCGACGGCCCGCGGTGCTTCCCGTGGTTCGCCGTACACGCTGTCACCGTGTCCGGCCCCGTCGTCGGCCGGAAGCGCACTGGCGTCGGCCTGGAGCGGCCACCGGGTGCGGACCGATCGGCCCGGCTTGCCTGCGTCGGCAGAGCGCGGTGGCCGTTGTTCGCTTTGTGTCGGCGCGCTCACTCGTCGTAGGGGTATCGTGATGAGGGTGTCGGGTAGTGGTGCCGACCGGCGGTGGGCCGAGTCCATGCCGGCGGCCTATGAGAAGTACCTCGTGCCGGTGGTGTTCCGGCCCTTCGCCGAGGATCTGGCCGCTCGCGTGGCGGCGGTCGAGGCTCGGCGGATTCTCGAACTGGCCGCGGGGACCGGGGTGGTGACGGCGGAGCTGCTCGCGGCGGCGCCGGCGGCCGAGGTGACGGCCACCGATCTGAACGAGGCCATGGTCGCGTTCGGGTCGGCGCGGGCGCCGGGGGCGGCTTGGCGGCGGGCGGATGCGCAGCGGCTGCCGTTTCCGGACGGTGCCTTCGATCTCGTGGTCTGCCAGTTCGGCGTGATGTTCTTCCCCGATCGGGTCGCGGCTTTCACCGAGGTCCGCCGGGTGCTGGCGCCGGGCGGCCGGTTCCTGTTCAACACCTGGGGTCCGCTGGACACGCACGCCTTCGCAGCCGCGCTGCAGGCCGGGTTGGAGCGGGCCTTTCCGGTCGACCCGCCACGGTTCCTGGCGGCGGTCCCGCACGGCTACGGCGACCCCGCCGTCGTGACCGCCGACCTGACGGCCGCCGGGTTCACCGTCGAGGAGGCGCGGCAGTCGACGCTGGAGGGCCGGGCCGCGTCGGTGGCCGACGTCGCCGTGGGGTTCCTCACCGGGACGCCGGTGCGCGCGGCCGTCGAGGAGCGTGGCGACGGGCCGGGGGTTCGGGCCGCCGTCGTCGAGGAGATGACGGCCCGTCTGGGTCGGGGACCGGTTGCCGCCCCGATGACGGCCTACGTCTTCCGGTGTGCGGTCGAAACCGTGCGGACGCCGAGCCGATGAGGGCGTGAGTCGACCTCGACGCGGGCGCGTTGGCCCACCCGGGCGACGGGCGACAGGCGGCGGGCGGCGGCCAAGTCCACGACCGCCAGGGCCGTCCCGAGTCGCGGACGCGCAGACCATGTCCGGCCAACGGCACCAACGAGCCCGGGAGTTCGTCCGTACGCTGGTTCCTGCGACACAGCCGACGGCCCCGCCGTACCGAGCACGTGATCGAGAGGATGGAGCACGGTGAGCAATGCTTCCCGAGGCAGACTCCGGAACCTGACGGCGCTGCAGGCGATCCGCCGAACCTGGGTGGCGGGCGTGGCGATCGTCGTACTGTTCGCCGCGGCGGCGCCCACGTCCGGCGCCGTGTCGCCGCCCGTCATGCGGTCGATCCGGGCATCCGACTTCACGCTCGCCTACAGCGAGACGTCGGCCGGCGCGCTGGCCGCCCTCGACGCACGGACCCGGCCGGCCACGTTCGGTGCCGTTCTCGACGGCGCGCCGTGGCCGCTGACCACTTCCTGTCCCGAACGCGCCGTCGCGCTGCCCAAGTCGGTGCGGGCGCAGCGCACGATCTGCTGGGGCGACAGCGAGAACGGCGTGGCGGGCGACGTGTCGACGAGCCCCTGGGTGCCGCAGGGCATCGCCGTCTCCGGCGAGGCGAACATCAGCGGCTCGGTGCAGAACCACCGGGCGATCATCGCGAGTTGGACGCGGAACACCGACAACGTGCCGGCCTCGGAGACGGACACCCCGGCGTTCGGGCACAACGACATGCGGCTCGCGTTCGTGAACTACGACGACGAGAACGCGCCGCGCTTTCGCTGGGTACTCCCCGTCCAGGTCGGCCAGGGTGGGAGCGGCCTCACGATGACACCGACGCCCGGACACGGCGGCGGGCTCGCCTGGTATGCCAACTTCGTGTTCATGACCGACACGAACGGCGGGATCCGGGTCTTCGACATCAACCGTATCCGCGCCGTCGAGACGGGCACGAACGTCGGTTGCTCCGCGACCTCGTGCACGGCGGGGAAGCACACGTACGTCATGCCGCAGGTTGCCTACTACCGCGACAATACGTCCCTCACCTTCGACTCCCTCGCGCTGGACCGGAGCAGTACGCCCGACTCGCTGGTGGCCGGCGAGTACCGGCAGGCGTCCGACTCCCTGACGACGCGGGTCGTCAGGTTCCCGTTCACGGCCGACTACCGGCTGACGGGCACGGCGTCCGAGGCGTGGCAGGCCATGGACGTCGGTGGCGCCGACACGGTGAAGAACCTCCAGGGCGCGCAGATCAACGACGGGCGGCTGCTGATGGGCCGCAGCGACGACCCGACCGCCGGTCGACTGTTCCGCGTCGGACCGGACCTCGCGGACACGCCGCAGGACTGCCCGCCGGAGAACGGCGTACGGCCGCACTTCTGCTGGGCGACCGGGGTCGAGGACATGTCGCTGTGGTACTACCCCTCGCAGCAGGACCCGTCGAACGCGAACACCGGCGAACTGTGGACACACACGGAAAAGGAAGG
This sequence comes from Embleya hyalina, assembly GCF_003967355.1. Lineage (GTDB taxonomy): Bacteria > Actinomycetota > Actinomycetes > Streptomycetales > Streptomycetaceae > Embleya > Embleya hyalina. The sequence continues at coordinate 168,665 of NZ_BIFH01000019.1, forward strand.
ACGACGGGTCATGTTCTCCGTCGCGCTGGCGGACATCTCCTGACCGGGCCGGCGGCACGGCCCACCACCGTGCCGCTCCACGGGGACGACGTCCACCGAAGCAGAAGCCGCCCGGCGGCGCGCGCCACGATCACACGCCCCGCCCCGAAGCGCCCCGGGGAACGGGCCGACGCCCCGGGCTCCGGACGGGCACCGACACACCGCATCTCGGCCTCGCCGCCCGGGGGTACGGTCGGGGCGCGATGCCGGGTGTCGGTGGCCTCAGCCAGAATGACGTGTTCAGCGCGGAGTCGATCAGGGACGTCATGAATACGCTTGCGGCACGTGAACTCATCCGTTTGGAAGATCGATCGGGCAGTGTGATCGTTCGCCTGACCAGGGAGCCACCGTCCCCGTATGGCGACTTCGAGGCGGAGTTGGAGGTCGAGAGCAGTTTCGCGACCGTTCGCGCGAGACTCTCGGTGCGTAGCGAGGACTTCGACGACTGGGCCGAGTGTCTGGATCTTCTGCAAGAAGGCGAACGTGACGAGTACGGCCCTCCGGTGTCCGTGTACTGGTCGAACTCGGGCCGTCAGCCCTGGCTGACCGTCATATCCGACGATCCCATCAGCGTCGAGGTCGGCGACCCGACACAATCCGGCGTCCGCGTACACATCCCGCTCGACCTCCGCTCCGTGGAACGGGCGTGGGTCGAACACGCGCGAGAGCGCCTGCACGCCGTCCGGGACGCGTGGGGCGTGTAGGCACGTTCGCGGGCGGCGGACGGCGGGCGAGGAGCGGAAGTTCTTCTCCGTGTCGTCCCGCGCTTCCTTGGCATCGCCGCGCGGGGTGCCGCACCGACGAACCCCGAGGCAGGAGGCCTGATCAGGGCGGCTCGCGACGCGAGAAAACCTCGCATGTTCGCCATCACGTTGTGCGTGACGAGCGTTCAGGTGCTGCGTCCGGGGCATCAACTCCCGTAGCTCGGGCGGCAATCCGGGCAGCGCGGCCGGATTCGGGACCCGCACCACTACTGCCCGACCGACCCGGACCCGGGCACCGCGACGGACCAGGAGCCGGTCCCCGGGGAAGAACGTGGGCTCCATGCCGGGCCCCTCGACCGTGGCCACCGGATAGCGCCGCCGCATCCAGTGCAGTGCCACCCCGCCCAGCACACCGGCCGCGGCGCCGACGACTGCGAGCGTTCGCCGGTCCGGCCTTCCGGAACTCCTCGAAATCCTCGAACTCCTGCACCCTTCCGACCCGTTCACTGCCTCGCGGGTGGACATCCGTCGGTTCGCGCGGGGGTTCTGCCGAACAGGTCCGTCGTACGACCGCCACTGGCCACCACGCTTCGATTCCGGTCGAGCAGGTACACCGGAGGCGTCCGGGTGTTGTGGAAGGCCGCCTGCCGTATACGTCGGAGTCGGAGACCCGGGCGGAAACGGCGGACGGCGAAATCGTTGCCGACCACCATGGATTCGGATGCGATCGCTTGATCGTTCCGAGGGATCGACGCACGTTTGATTCGTCGGTCGGGACGGGACGAATTGCACGTGCGAGATGTTGTTCCGGGAACAATTGTCGGGCGATCCGCGGAGCGTCGACCCAGTGGGTGATCGGGAGCCCGGTATCGACCGCGTATTGATCGCGTATTGCTCGTGGTCAATCCCGCCGGGAGTTGTTGCGATGGGGAATTCTGTTGCCGTGAAATCGCTTCCGCGAGGTGCTGCGGATAGGAACTGCCTCCTATCCGCAGCGGTTCGGCGGTGCGCGGTCAGCAGCGGCCGATGGCCGTGGTGTCACCACAACCCTCGTTGTAGCAGCACACCTTCATGTAGGCGACACCGCCGGAGCACCAGGTGCGGGTGCTACAGCCGGCTTCGACCGTGGCCTTTTTGGCCACGCGGTTGAGCAGGCGATCGGCGAGACGCATCATGACGTCTCCTCTCCCGGCCGGGTAGGGCCGTTTGTTGGGGTGATCGGATTATTTCCAGTCCCGCCTTTTTTTGGCAAGACCCAAAACTCCAGCCGACCGGAAGTGGTCAAGGAATGCATCGTGATTGTCGTTGCTTTCCCGCCAAGTAATGGCAGGTTCGCATACCAAGGCATGGACATGCGGATACGACGTGCTTGCGGGACGAGGTGGGCGAAAGACGGCGATGTCGCCGGAGTAATGATTCTTCTTGCCGTACGCACCGCCGCACGTGATCGCTCACGCCCGGCGCGCCCCGCGGGCCTCGCCGAAGCGTTCCTCGAACTCGGTGTCGCTCAGGGCCTGGATCTCCTCGCCGGTCATCAGCGCGGTGAAGTGGCGGGGGAGGGGCCTGCCGCGCACGGCCTCGGTGATCGGTCCCACCGCCGTACGCGGCTCGGTGTCGACCCGGCCGTCCGGGTGCAGGGTGTAGGTGCGGTACCCGGGGCCGTCGAGGGTCATGTCGGCGTAGTCGATGCCGTAGAAGGAGGACGGGGATACGTACACCGGGCGGCCCTCGAACTCGCCGGACAACTCGCCGTGCAGGTGGCCCGCCCCGATCGCGCGGATCGTGGGGAAGTCCTCGCCCTTGGCGTTGGGCGCGGTCCGCGGCAGCGGAGGCTGGTGCGGCTGGACGAATACGTGGTCCGCTCGCGAAGCGGTCAGGATCGCGCGGGCGCGGTCGTCCTCGATCGGGGTGAGCGCGGGCTGGGCGGCGGCATGCACCCGGTCGTCGCGATCGTGGTAGGTGCCGTCGGCGCCGAGTTCGCGGCCGTTCGCGTTGGTGTCGAGGAACAACATCAGCCGGTTCCCGATGTGGACGGCGGGCTCCACATGCACGTTGGGGCGGGGGAGACAGGCCCGGATGGCGTCCTGTCGGTCGTGGTTGCCGGCGAGGCAGTACACGGGGGAGGGGAGCGTGTCCAGGACGTCGCCGAGTCGCCCGTACGCACCCGGCTCACCGCGGTCGGCGAGGTCCCCGGTGGGGACGATTCCGATGGCGCGGGCCGCTTCGTGGTCCGTCGCCGGGTTGTCGCGGTGCTTCATGAGCCGTCCTCGCTGAGCAGAGCCGGGTTGCGCGGGGAAGATCCCGAGCGTCCGTAATCGGACACCCCAACCCAACTATGTGGCAGAACTGCCACATGACATCTCGTTCGTGCGTCGCTGCGGCCCCGATCGCCCCGCAACACCGAACACTCGGCAGGATTGCGCCATGACACCGGCATCCTTGAGTCCAGGCGCCAACCTGCGCATCGACTCCACACACGTCCGTGCACAGCTGTCGTGGTCCACAGGGCCCGCCGTGCCCGACATCGACGCGTCGGCGCTGCTGCTCACCGACACCGGACAGGTGCGTACGGACGCCGACTTCGTCTTCTACAACCAGCCGCGCCACCCCTCCGGCGCGGTCACGCACCTCGGCCGGGAACAGACCTCCGAAGGCATCACCGACACGCTCACCATGAACCTCGCCCTCATGGAAGAGGGCGTACACCGAGTCCTGGTCTGTGCCTCGGCCGACGGCGGCACACTCGGCCACGCACCGGGCCTGACCCTCGAACTCCTCGACGTGGCCACGGAAACCGAGATCGCGCGCTTCGAGATGACCGCCGGGATCGAGACGGCCTTCGTCGGCGGTGAGCTGTACCGGCACCGGGGAGGTTGGAAGTTCCGCGCCGTCGGACAGGGCTATGCCTCCGGACTCGCCGGACTCGCGGCGGACTTCGGAATCACGGTCCACAACGACCCCACGGCGGATCCCGTCGCCGCCCAGCCGGTCCCGACCCAACCGGTGACCTTCGCACCGCCCCCGGCGATCCCCGCCGTCGCACCGCCCCGGAACACCGAGGAAACCCTCCCCGAGGAAATGCGCAAGCGGCTGACACTCCGCAAGGAGCAGGTGGCGACAAGCCTACGAAAGCAACAAGCGGAGGGAATCACCGCACGGGTCATCCTCGTCCTGGACGCATCCGGCTCCATGAAGCGGCTCTACTCCCGAGGCATCGTCGCCGAAGTAGTCGAGCGCACCGCAGCCGTGGCGGCACACCTCGAGGACGACGGCGTAATGCAGGCCTGGACGTTCGCCTCGAACCCGGCCCGCCTGCCGGACCTTCACCCGGGCGAACTCCCACAATGGCTGCGGCTCCACGTCCGCCTGGGCCGAATCGAACCCGAGCAAGGACTGCGGCCCGGTCAAGTCGACATGACAGCGGTCGGATTCGGCAACGAGGAACACAAGGTGATCGCCGAGATCCGCTCCTACATCCGGAACCATCCCACCGCAACCCCCACCCTGGTCCTGTTCTTCTCCGACGGCGGCATCTACTTCAACAACGAGATCAAGCGCGAACTCAAGGACGCGTCCACGGAACCGGCGTTCTGGCAGTTCGTGGGCCTCGGCAACGCCGACTACGGCATCCTCAGACGCCTCGACACCATGCGCGGCCGCCACATCGACAACGCCGGCTTCTTCGCCGTCGACGACATCGGCAAAGTCCCCGACCAGGAACTGTACGACCGGCTACTCTCCGAGTTCCCGAAATGGATCACCGCAGCACGTCTCAACAACGTGCTCTGAAGCGGTCGTTCGCCCCCGCGCGGTGCGGCGGGCGGCACGACGATCCGGAAGAAACGACGCGCAAGTACTACCTGCCGGCCATGGGTCAGGGTTCGGAGGGAGGATCGGGGGATGAGTTTCCGGCTGGCGGCGTATGCCGTGTGTATCGAGGGTGGGCGAGTCCTCCTCGCCCACCATGTGCCGCCCGAGGGCGAGAGCAACTGGACGCTTCCCGGAGGCAGGGTCGAGCACGCGGAGGATCCGTTCGACACGGTGATCCGGGAGGTTGCGGAGGAGAGCGGCTGCGACGCGGTGGTCCAACGCCTGCTGGGCGTCGACTCCAGGGTGATCCCCGCAGCCGAACGTGCCCTCCCCGGTGGACCGGAGCATCACAACGTCGGCATCTTCTATCGCGTTCGCATCACCGGCGGCCGGCTCCGACCGGAGCCGAACGGCGACATCGCCGAGTCGGTCTGGACCCCGCTCCCTCACGTTTCCGGACTGCGCCGGTCGTCGTTGGTCGACATCGGCCTCGCCCTGGCACACACGCTCCCGGCAAGCGGCCACGTTGCTCCCGTGCCGGTCGGCGGCCCGATTCGACACTGAGGGACCGCGGAGGCGCCGGAGCGGTCGGTCGTACAAACGATCGTTCCCGCAGGCACTGACGGCGTGGCCGGGCGCTCGCGTGCCGGGGGCACGGTCCTCGTCGACGCGATCGATCCTTTGCCCCAGTGACGGGACTTCGACCGCATGCTGCTCGGTGGCCCCGCGCCGCGTTCGTGCAACTGCCATCGGTACTGCGAGGGCGGCCGAGTGACGGAAAGCCCCGATGCTTGTAGGCGTCGTTCTCGCCTCGAACTTCACCCGATCCGTCCTCGCCCGACCCCGCGCAACCTGCACCCTCAGGGACACCGGGTACTCCCCGGAACGGCATTCGAGCGGGTGCGTGGGGGTGTTCGGCGTTGGTGGGGTGGCTTTGGGGGAATCGGTGGGGTGTTCGGGGGGTGGCTAGTCCGGTTGTGGTCGCCGGGGGGATGGTGCTTGTGGGAATTTGGTGGCGATGTGGCCGAGTTCCGCGAGTTCTCGGGGGTCGAGCAGGTCGATGAAGTGGCGTCGTACCGAGGCGACGTGGGCGGGCGCGGCCTGTCGGAGTGTGTCGAGTCCGTTCTCGGTGAGGATCAGGAGGCAGCCTCTGCCGTCGGCGGGATCCGGTGCGCGGCGGATGAGACCACGTGTCTCCATGCGGGTGGCGTGTCGGGACAGCCGGCTTCGGGACCACTCCATCTTGGCGGCCTGTTCGCGCAGGGTGGCGGTGCCGTCGGTGCGTTCGGACAGGGTGCTGAGCACTTCGTAGTCGGGCTCGGACAGTCCCAGTTCGGCCAGGTCGCGGGCGGTGCGGGCCTGTACGGCGGTGACCATGCGGCGATACGCCCGCCAGACGCGCTCCTCGTCGGGATCGAGCCAGCGAACGGGGTCGTTCGAACTTTTCGTTGACATGTAATCAATCTAGTGCCTAGCTTCGTTTACATGTCAACGAAACGCGTGCGTATTCTCGTGCTGATCTGCAGCACACGCCCCGGAGCCCTCGGCCCGGCCGTCGGCGAGTGGTTGATCGAGACGCTCGCGCCGAGCGTCGCGACGCTCGGCGTGGACCTCGTACCGCTGTCCCTCGGCGATCTGGGGCTGCCCTTCTTGGACGAGGAGGAGCACCCGTCGTCCGGCGTGTACCACCACGAGCACACGCGCCGGTGGAGCAGGTGCGTCGATCGGGCCGACGGCTTCGTCGTCGTGACACCGGAGTACAACTACGGGATGCCCGCGACGTTGAAGAACGCGCTGGACTATCTGGGCCCCGAATGGGCCTGGAAGCCGGTCGGTTTCGTGAGCTACGGCAACACGTCGGCGGGCACCCGGGCGGTTCAGCACGCCAAGCAGGTGGTCACGACCCTGCGGCTCGTCCCCGTGGGCGCGAGCGTGGCGATCAGGATCGGGGACGCGATGCACGGGGACCGCTTCCGCCCCGCGACGCATCTTGCCGACGCCGCCCGGGGGATGCTCGCGGAACTGGTGCGGGTCGCCCACGCCGTGACCCCGCTGCGCGAACGCGGGCACGCGAACGCCGTGCCGGGCCCGGTCGCCGGATCCTACGCACGACGTCTCGTCCCGGACGACGCGCCGGAAGTGACGGTTCTCCAGCGTTGCTGCTGGGTCGAGGAGGCGTTCGCCAACGACACCCTGGCGATGCCCGCACTGCGGGAATCACTCGACGAGGTGCGCGCCTGGCTGGCCGACTGGCACGTCACGGGTCTGTGGCGGGATGGGCGACTGCTCGGCATGGTCCGCGCCCGCCGAACGGGCGCGGACCTGCACATCGGACGGCTCGCCGTCGTTCCCGACCTGCGCGGGTACGGCCTGGGTCGATGGCTGTTGCACGCCGGTGAATCGACCGGTCGGGGATGTCGCCGCGTCCTCCTGTCCACCGGCACCGGGAGCAGCCGCAACCTCGCCCTGTACCGGCGTCAGGGGTACGCGCCGCTTCCCGGATCGACCGAGGACGGTGTGGTCCACCTCGCCAAATCCGTCGCCGCCTGAACGCCGATGCGGTGATCGCCCCGGGGTGGGAACAGTCGCCGCCGCGACGGACACGATGCCGTGTCCGTCGTCGCGTGGACACCGACACCCACCCGGCGGTTAGCGCGCGGTGCCCAGCGTGCCCGCGGTACCGCCGGGGGACCGGAACCGACGCCTTGGGAACAAGGTGTCGGCCGGCACCGGACGGGAGCGAACCGCGGCTCACCGCACGGCACTACCCGGGCCCGTTCGTCTGCTCGGGTTTCGCGGTCTCGGGCGCGTCGATGGACACCCGGGGCAGGCGCCGGTCCAGCCACGCGGGCAACCACCAGTTGGCCCGCCCGATCAGGTGCATCAACGCCGGCACCAGGACGGTGCGCAGCACGAACGCGTCCAGTGCGACGGCCGCGGTCAGACCCACGCCGAACTCGGCGATCACCCGCCGACCGCCGAACACGAAGGCCATGAAGACCGCGACCATGATCGCGGCGGCCGCGGTGATCACCCGGCCGGTCTCGATCTGGCCCACCGCGATCGCCCGCGCGTTGTCCCGACTGCGCACCCACTCCTCGTGCATCCGGCTGATCAGGAACACCTGGTAGTCCATGGACAGGCCGAACAGGATGGCCACCATGATCACCGGAACGGTCGCCTCCACCGGCCCCGCGGCGCCGGCCCCGAGCGCGTCGACGCCCCAGCCGAACTGGAAGACCGCCACCACGATCCCGAACGACGCACACGTGGCCGACAGGTTCATCACCGCGGCCGTGATCGGCACCACCACACTTCGGAAGGCGAGCAGCAGCAACACGAAGCCCAGCGCCACGATCACCGTGACGAACAACGGCAGTTTGTCCCGCAGCACGCCGGCGAAGTCCTTGCCCGTCGCGGTGACGCCGCCGACGTACACCCGCAACGTGGTGGCCCCCTCGGCCGCCGGGATCGGCCCGTCGCGCAGCCGGTCGATCAGGTCCGAGGTGGCCCGGGACTGCGGCGACGTGGTCGGGAACACCCGGACGATGCCGATCCGCGCGTCCGGCGACCACACCGGCGCGCCCACCGCGGCGACCCCCGGCGTGCGACCCACGACACCGGCCAATGTGGTGAGCGCCGCCCGGTCCGCGTCCGAGCGCACCCTCGCGACCAGGTCCAGCGGGCCGTTGAAACCCGGACCGAAACCGTCCGCGAGCATGTCGTACGACTGCCGCGTGGTGCTCGACGTCGCGTCGTTGCCCGCGTCGGACAACCCCAGCCGGATCGAGAGCATCGGGATCGTCGACACCGCGATCACCCCGAGCGCGCACAGCGTCAACACGCGCGGGCGCCGCCGCACCACACCCGCCCAGCGCACCCACACGCCGACCCGCGCCGGGCCCGAGGCCCGAGCCCGCCCGCGCCCCGACGGCCGGCCCGGGCCGGACAACCCGCGGCGTTCGCGCCGACCCGACACCCGTTCGCCGAGCAGTCCGAGCAGCGCCGGCAACAACGTCACCGCGGCGAGCACGGTGCACACCACCGTGGTCGACGCGGCCACCGCGGCGCCGTCGATGTAGCTCATGTCGAGCACGAACAGGCCGAGCAGGGCGACCACGACGGTGCCGCCGGCGAACAACACCGCCCGGCCCGAAGTGTCCATCGCCTCGACCACCGCCTCGCGCACAGACAGGCCCGCGCGCAGTCCCGCGGTGTGCCGGGTGACGATGAACAACGCGTAGTCGATGCCCACGCCCAGGCCGATCAACGTGCCCAGGATCGGCCCCATCGAGCCGATCGACATGGTGTGGCTCAACAACCGGACCAGCATCAGCCCGGTGCCCACGCCGGCCAGCGCGGTCAGGATCGGCAACACCGTCGCGCCGAACGAGCCGAACGCGACGAACAGCACGATCGCGGCGGCCACCACCCCGATCACCTCGCCGGTATGGTCCGAGTCGTCCTCGGTGACCTCCCTGATCACCGCGCCGCCCAACTCGACCCGCAGGCCCGTGGTCCGCGCCGCCCGGGCGGTGTCGATCACCCGCCGGATGTCCGCCTTGGGCACCTCCGCCGACTGCCGGGCGAACGTCACGTCGGCGTAGGCGACCCGACCCCCCTCGGCGATCCGCGCCACCGCGCCGGGATCGGTGCCGTACGGGCCGTCCACGGCGCCGACCGACGCCGACCCGCGGATCCGGTCCAGCGTCGCGCCCATGCGCTCCCGCACGACCGAATCCCGGACGTCGTGGCCCGGTTCCACCTGCCACACCACCGTCGCCACCGCGCCGGACCGCTCCGGCAGCGCCTGCTCCACCAGGTCCATCGCCCGGGTGGACTCCATCCCCGGCAACGAGAAACCGTCGTCGGTGGCCGATCCGGCCCGAAGCCCGGCGACCACCAGGGCGACGAGGGCGAGCGCCCAGACCAAGACCACCAGGGCTCGGCGCCGATGGCACCATTTCGCGAGCGCGGACACTGTGGAACCTCCGACGAGTTCGCCCGATCGGCACCCGGACGGGACACCGACGACGGCGGCGAGCCCCGGATCGGCACGGTCGGCTCGACCCCGCTTCCAGCCTGGCGCCGGTCGGTCCCGGGTCAGTCGGCCCGACGGAGGGTTTCCCGACTACCGCGAACGCCGCAGCCGCGCCCCGATCTACCGCGCGGACAGGCGGTCGCCGACGCGGACCATGCCGGTCTCGTAGGCGATGATCACCAACTGGGCGCGGTCGTGCGCGCCGAGCTTGGCCATGGCCCGGTTCACATGCGTCTTGGCGGTGAGCCGACTGATCCCCAGCCGGTCCGCGATCTGCTCGTTGGTCAGCCCACACGCGGCCAACAACATCGACTCGTGCTCCCGGTCGGTGAGTTCGGCCAGCCGCTCGCGGGCGCGGGCGATGTCGTCCGTCGGGCCGGCCAGGAAACGTTCGATCAGGCTGCGCGTGGCGTCGGGCGACAACAGCGCCTCGCCGCGGGCCACGAGCCGGATGGCGTCCTGCAGTTCGTCCGCCTCCACGCCCTTGCCGAGGAACCCGCTCGCGCCCGCCCGCAACGCGCCGAACACGTACTCGTCGATCTCGAAGGTGGTCAGGATCAGCACCTTCAGCCGGGCCAGAGCGGGGTCGGCGGTGATCAGTCGGGTGGCGGCCAGGCCGTCCAGGTCCGGCATCCGGACGTCCATGAGGATCAGGTCGGCCTCCACCTCCCGGGCCAGCCGCACCGCCTCGTGCCCGTTCGCGGCCTCGCCGACCACCTCCAGATCGGGGGCGGCGTCCACCAGGACCCGGAAGCCGGTGCGGACCAGGGCCTGGTCGTCGGCGATCAGCACACGAGTGGTCACGACGCCTCATCCATCGGTTCGGGAAAGGAACTTCGGCCGGAGAACGGGTGGGACTCCGCCGCGGATTCGTGGTGTCGACGCACGGCGGGTCGGCGCACGGCGTGCCGGCGCACGACGGGTCCACGCACGACAGGTCGGCGCACGACGGCTCGGATCTCGCGCACCACCATCGACGACGCCGCCTCAGCCGACCCCGCCGACGGCGGAACACTCCCGCGACGCGCCGGACACGACGGGGTCCGGCGCGGGCGTCGGCAACACCACCCGCACCCGATAGCCCCCCGCCGCACACGGGCCGGCCGTGAACGTACCACCGAGCGCGAGCGCCCGTTCGCGCATCCCGATCAGGCCGTGACCGGACCCGGCGCCCGGCGCTCCCACCGAACCCGACGGCCCGGCCCGGGTGTTGCCCACCTCGACCCGCACCGCGTCGCGCTCGTACCCGATCCGCACGACCGCGCTCGCGCCGCGCGCGTGTTTGCCGACGTTGGTCAGCGCCTCCTGGACCACGCGGTACGCGGTGAGTTCGACGGCCGCGGGCAGTTCGCGCCGGCGGCCGGTGTCGCGCCGGACCACGGGCACGCCCGCCGCCTCGACCTCCGCGAGCAGCGCCGGCAGCCGATCCAGGCCGGGCGCGGGCTCCATCGACACCGGTACGTCCTCGCGCCGCAACAGCCCCACCGTGGTGCGCATCTCCGCCAACGCCGCGCGGCTCGCCCGGCGGATGTGCCCCGCCGACTCCCGGGCCTGCTCCGGCGCGGTGTCCAGGACCTGCGCGACCACCCCCGCCTGCACGTGGATCAGCGCGATGTGATGCGCGAGCACGTCGTGCAACTCGCGGGCGATCCGCAGCCGTTCCTCCATCACCCGGCGCGCCGCCTCGGCCTCGCGGGTGCGCTCGGCCCGATCGGCGCGGTCCTGGATGGCCCCCACGAAGGCCCGCCCGCTGCGCACCGCGTCGCCGATCGCCGCGCCGAGCCCCATCCACATCAACGGCACTCCGGCCGCCTGCCCCTGCCAGCAGCTTTCGCCGAACAACTGGCCCGCGGCGCCGATTCCGGCCGCCGCGAGCACCGTGGTCCACACCGCGCTGCGCCGCGGGCCCTCCGTCGCGAGCGTGTAGGCGGCGATCGTCGGCGCGAGCAGCAGCGCCGAGCGATAGCCGCCCAGCACGATGAAGACCGCCATGCCCACCGAGGTGACCGCGAGCACCATCCCTGGCCGGCGCCGGCGCACCGCGAGCGCGCCGCAGATCAGCACCGCGTACGCGCTGTCCGGGAAGCGCAACAGGCCGAGCCCGGTGACCCGATCGCCCACGGCCCCGGCGTCCCCCAGCGGCTGGATCACCACGGCGGCGACGAACACGAACGCCGCCAGACTCGCGTCCGTGACCGCCGGATGCTCCCGGATCGTCCCCCGCACCCACGTCAGGTGATTCACGTCGACACGGTATGCGCCCGACGTGTTCGGGCCCGTCCTGCGCAGGTACCATCTCCCGGCTACTGCGCGCGCGGTAGTCACACGGCACGAAGCAATCCTCCGGGGGAACCGTCCCGCCGTCGAGATCGTTGGGAGACCATGCACCAGCACCCGAACGCCCCGCTCGTACGTGCCATCGCCGAGGCGGACGTCCCCGTCGCGGTCGACACCCTCACCCGGGCGTTCGCGGACTATCCGTACACGCGGCACGTGATCGCGGCGGACGACCACGAGGAACGGATCCGGCGTTTCCAGGAGTTGTGCCTGACCCGTATCGGCATGGTGTACGGGCGCGTGTGGGTCGCCGACGCGGGCCTGGCGGTGGCGGTGTGGGCCGTTCCCGGAGGGGACCCCTCGCCGGTGTTCGCCGAACTGGGGCCGATCCTGCGCGAGCTCGGCGGCGACCGGGCGGCGGCCTCCGCGAACGCGGACGCGGCGATGGCCCCGTATCGGCCCACGGAACCGGGATGGTTCCTGGAGACCGTGGCCACCGCCCCCGAGGCCCAGGGGAGGGGTCTGGGCCGCGCGGTGTTGGAGCCCGGCATCGAGGAGGCCGAACGCGCCGACTTCCCGGCGTTCCTGGAGACCTCGAGCGAGGCCAATGTGCGGTTCTACGAACGTCTCGGCTTCGAGGTCACCGCCGACGTCCGGCTTCCCGACGACGGTCCCCGCACCTGGTGCATGCGCAGAAACCCCCGCTGAGCGCCCGGAAACCCGACCGGCGGCGACCGACGGGTGCCGGGGGTTCGGGCGAGCCGGATGGCGTTGCCGCGACCGGTGCGAGCGGTGCCCGACGCGGAGTCGACGTGGCGCCCACCCTCGTGGGCGTGGACGACTTCACGCCGCCCCCGGGCCGTGTCCGCGCGCGTGCCGCTCGATCTCCGCGGCCGGGAACGGTGTCTTCCTGCTCTCGGTGAGCAGTCGGTGGAAGAACGAGTCCACGACGACGGTGGAGCGCGCGTGCCGGTCGATGACGGCCGCGATCTCGGGCGTGATGCCGCCGGGTCGCCGGCCCGTGATCCAGTCGTGCAGGAACGCCACACGTTCGGTGTCACCGCGCACGGCGTCGAGCACGTGGTATTGGAGCAGGTGGCTCGCGGTGTAGCAGTGGTCGTACGCGAGATGGTCCGACAGGAAGTCGGACTCGTCCGCCGAGAGGTCGAAGCGCGAGCTCAGGGCGAGCCCGAAGTCGGCGAAGTAGAGCCGGCGGCCGTCGGTCAGGATGTTGGCGAAGTGGGCGTCGAAGTGCACGAGTCCGCGAGAACTCATGAAGGCGGCCCCATCCGTCAACGCCTCCTCCACCCAGGGCGGGGGCGAGCCGTCCTCGACCTCCGGCACGGCGGTGTCGCGCCGGGCGGCCAACCAGTCTCCGAGTGTGTGCGGCACGTGTTCCAGGAAGACCACCAGGCTGTACGAGGACCGGCCGATGGCCTCCAGCCGGTCACGAACGGCGGGTGATCCCTCCCAGTGCGCGACGGCACCCTCCAGGCCGCCGAACTCGTCGGTGAAACCTTCGGGAGGGGAGTCGGGCAGAACCCGCGCGTGGTACATCAGCGGGAAACCCGGATACTCGTCGCCGAGCACCCAGTTCGTGGTCATGGTGTGCGCGGCGAGCTCCCGCCAGGCACCGAATCCGGCCGAACCCACCCCGTACTGGTAGAACGTCGGCAGTCCGAAGACGTTCGCCGTCGACCGCACGTTCTCCGGGCGCAATTCGAGGTCCGTCAGCGGGATGCGCTTGACGAAGACGCGTGTTCCGTCCAGGTCCAGCTCCGCCGACCTGCCGCCGATGCCCGACCCCACCGCGGTGGCCGCCGCGACCGTCTGCCCGAGTCGGTGGTCGCTGAGCAGGGACAGCCGAGTGCTCACGCTCGCGTAGCCGGCCAGGCGCGCGGCCTCCGGCGTGTCCCGGTCCGGCATCGACGGCTCCTCGTGCCCGAACCAGGGCTTCGGCGATCGTACGTACGGCACCGAGCCTACGCCGGGAAGGCCGGTCGCTCGGATCCGCGTGATCCGGCCGCCGACACTCCCTCGGCCGTGTCCCGTGCGCTCACCGCGAGCCGGACCCCTCGGCACGATCCCGGGTTCCCGTGCGGACGTGCGATGAGAGCCTGCCCACCAGCGGCCACGTCGCCACGTCGTGGTAGCGGGCCGGGCCGTTTCCGATGAGGCTCCGCACCAGGTGCAGCCGGGCCGCGGTCCATGCCACGCCGTCGAATCCGGCGAGATCGGCGGCCGGGGCGGCAAGCCCACCGCCCCGGGGGCGCCGCCCGCCCGTCCCGCGTGGTTGGGCGGCGCGGGCCAGGGTCACATGACCGTGCCACGGCCGATCCTCGATCGGGATATGGCATTTGGCGGCCGCACGCCGTACGGCCACGGCCAGGGCGGCCATCGCCCGCCGATCGCCCCGGACTCCGATCCACAGGGTGCGATCGCCGAAACGGCCGCTGCCGGTGAGCGCGAGGTTCCGCGGCGGATGGCGTGCGGCGACGCGGGCGAGGCGGGTCTCCAGCCCGGTCCGGGTCTTCGGCTCCACCGTGCCGAGGAAGGCGAGAGTGATGTGCCAACCCTGGGGCTCGGTCCAGCGCAGCCCGTCGTACCGGGAACGGATCGGGTCGACGGCACGACGCAGTTCCGCCACCGCTTCGGGGGGCGGCACGAGCGCCACGAACAGCCGCATGGAGCCGTTTTCGATCACCCGTCCATCAGAACACGGCCGTGGCACGACCGCGAACAACCCATCCGCCGAGTGCCGGGTACGGGACGGGGAAGGTACGTCCGTTCCGGGGTGGAGCGTCGACGTGGTGCGGGTGCCGACGGGCCGCGCGTGCGTCTCGTTCGAGCCGGCATGGCGGGTCTCGCCCGCGCCCTTCGGGTTCGGGGCCGGTGCTCCACCGACTGGGTCACCCGCTGTGGTGTGCCGGCGAATCACCGTCGACCGGGGCGACATCAGGACGCAAGTCGCCTACGAAGCAACGCGGTTGGCCGCAGGGCGCGGGTACGCCACCGCGGCATGTCGGCGCCCGGTCTCGCGAAGGCCCCCGACGAGGCGAACACCCCGCGCGAGCGGGTCGGTGAAACGGGAAGCCGATCCAGGCGCCCGGCGGCGTCGGCGGGCCGGCGCGCACGATCGGCCGTCCGACCGAAACGGCCACGGCCGCCCACCGCGGTCGTCGAACGCGGGGGCATCGTCGTCGACGTCGGCGGTGGACGGCGACAACCCCCGCCCGACGGGCCGGGGTTGTGGTCTCCGGACGGCCGGCAGACCGCCGATGAGCAGGGCCGTCGTCAGCTGAAGGAGCGTCATGCCGCGACCTCCGTCCCGGCGGCGCGGGCGCGCGGGGTGAGCGTGGGGTGCCGGTACGGTCGCCGCGCGTCAACTCGGTGGCGAGCAGGGTCGGATGCGCACCGCTGCCGAGGCGCAGCCCGGCGAGGGCGAGCGCCCCGGCCCAGCCGTCGGTGGCCTCGGCCGGCGCGCTCGCCTCGGCCTCGCGCGGCGTCGTGCCCGAAAAGGCGCCGAGGAGATCGCGCGCCTCGTCCGCGGTGAACCGCAGTTGGTGCCAGGTCACCGCGTCCAGCCGCCCGGACAACCGGTATCACCGTCACCGCGCCGGCGGCGGTGCGGAGCAACAGGTCCGGCTGCTCCGCCGGTTGCGGGTTGACGAGGTGTTCGAACTCGTCGAGGACGAGGGCGACGTCGCGCCCGGCCTCGGTGATCCGGTCGCCGAGCTCGGCCGTGCATCCGTCGCTGCCGAGCGGGAACACGCCGTGACCCGGGTCGACGCATCCGGTCGCGCGGGTCGACGCCGCTCCGTCGTGCGCCCAACACCGCGCCGGGTCGTTGTCGCGCGTCGAGCGAGTACCGGGCGACCGCCGCGCCGCCGGGTCGGGCGTCTCGCGATTCGGCCCACTCCGCCAACGCCGAGGTCTTGCCGGTCCCGCCGAAACCAGCGACCGGGCGACCGCCGCCTCCACCAGCGCCCGTACTCGCGGCCTCGGTACATGGATTCCGAGCGGGCGCGGAACCCGGAGCTTCGGGCGCGATGGGCGGCAGACCGACGCCGGATCCGGCGCGCGCGGCGGCAACATGATCCGGCTCGGTCGGCGTCCCGCTCACCCGCGTGGTCCGGGTCACGCGCGGCACGTCGCGCGGCGGCCACCGGCGCGCCCACCGTCCCGCGTCGACCGCTTTCCGCAGGCCAGGGGGCCCGGCCCCACCCGTACCGGCCACCTTCGCCGGCGGTCGAACCGGGCCGACGCGGACCCCTGGCGCGGGTCGATGCCTGCGCCGGGCGGCGTGGCCGGAAAGCCCGACCTTGTGTCGGCCAACCTTTCGCGGCGTCTTGTGACGTCCGGAACGCCTTCCGATACTGGCACCTGGCCACCGCGAACCACTCACCGACCGCACATGTGGCGGTCCCGGGAGGAGACGCCATGCCGCCTTTCGATCACCCTGTCGACGCAACGCTCGCACCCCGCTCGGGTGCCGTGGGGATCCGCGCCGCGAAATTCGACACCAGCGGGGACATCTACACCGAGTTCAGCGGCTTCGAGGTCACGATTCACCTGAGCAGGGAAGCCGTCGAGTGGATCGGCACCATGGAGAAGCTCTTCGACGCGTACCTGGAAGTGTCCATGGAGGCGCTGGAGGAGGTCGCGCCGTTCTTCGACCTGATCAGTGCCTACATCCAGGCCAACGTGACGGCGATCGAGGCCGTCTCCGAGACGGTGCCGGACGGGCGGGTCAAACTGGTGGGGGTCATTCCCTTCGCCGTCCTGGTGCCCGAACCCGACGAGGGCTATGTCCCCCCGGGAGGCTGGAACCCCCCGGCCGTCGTGAACGGCCTGCGGTGGTGGACCGTGAACTCCATCAACCTCTACAAGGGCCGTTGGTGTTTCACGTCCACCAATTCGAACCCGAACGCGTCCTCGGTGTCGTCGATCTACTTCACCACGGACTACGACGGGAACTCCATGCACATCACCCCTCGGGATTTCCGGGACACCTACGGATGGACCGGCCTCAGAGGCCACTCGGAGTTCAACAGCGGGCTGGATACGTGCGTGTACGTCCCCCGCACCGGGATGTGGTGGCTGTTCAACGGCATTTACTGCGCGAGGACGAACGGCTACGGAGACACCGTCACCTGGTCGCCGCAGAGACTGACCGACGTCTGGCGGGGGTTCGCCCGGATCGCCAACGGAGAGTTCGGCCGGGAGGAGAAGGAACATTGGGCCGGCGGCGTCTCCTGTGTCACGGCCGTCGACGACTACTACGTGTTCACCGCCGGAACCCGGGTCGCCTTCATCGCGGCGGGCAGCGGAGACTTCAAAGCCGACTGGCCCCGCCCCGTGGGCCTGACCGACGTATGGCCCGCTCTCGAGAACCTCCCCGCGGCCGGCATCAAGGACGGCAGCGGACCGAAGGCCGTGTGCTGGTACCAACACGGCAACACGAGGACATGGCTCCTGGTCTTCCACAGCAAGATCTTCGTCAACAGCTCCGCCTTCTACAGCCCGGTCGGTTTCATCTACGACTACCTGGCATGTCGATCCGACGTGGCGAACGAGCACTTCAGCTGGAACGCGATGTTCAACTACCTGAACGGCCCCTGGCCCTACCCTCGTTGCGATTGACGGCGTCGCCCCGGGGGTGCGCGCCGCACGGCGAAGACCCGGTCGTCGGCGCGGGTCCGGGGGCGGCGACCCGGCGGTGTCCCGCGCCCACCACCCAGGGCGTGTGGCTGCGCGTGATGTTCGGTCTCCACCGGTAGCAGACCGAGCCGCACCGCCGCCGAATTCGCACCCGTGATCGGCGAATGCACGACAGTGGCGACGATCCGATGCCCGACCGGCCCCGAGGCCGGCCGGGCATCGCGTTCCGGCGCCGTCCGGGCCGGCTTCGGGTGCCCGGATCGGTCCGCGGTCACCGGCTCCGGGCGTACCGCGCTCGGGTCTTGGCGCGATTGCCGCACTCGGCCATCGAACACCACCGCCGCCGCCGCCCGTTCTTCGACACGTCCGCGAACCAGAGCGTGCACTCCGGGTTCGCGCGGCGCCTGATCCGCTCCGGATCGGCGGTGCGCAGCAACTCCAGGTAGACGCACGCCACTTCCCAGGCCGGCCGCCACCCCGGGTCGGCGACGTGCACCCGCACCGTCCCGTGCGCCGCGCGCCCCGCACGCCTTCGCACCGGTCGTCGGCTCGAATTGGGATGCCCATCCAGCCGGGAGCTTGTATGAATACCCCATGTCGATTCGTGTGCGGCTTGCCGATCTGAACCACGCGAACTGGGAGGAGGTGGTCGAGCTGACGGTTTCCCGGGAACAACGCGACTTCATCGCGCCGAACGTGTACTCGATCGCGGAGAGTCGTTTTCTCCCGGGCTTCGTGACCAGGGCGGTGCTGCACGAGGGGCGCGCGGTGGGTTTCGCGATGTACGGACCCGATCCCGACGACGGGGAGATCTGGCTCTACCGCTTGATGATCGACGAGGCCCACCAGGCGCGGGGCCTGGGCCGCGCCGCTCTCCGGGAAGTCGTCACGCACGTGGGGGAGGTCTTCTCGGCACCCCTGCTCCGGCTCGGCGTACGTGCCGACAACGTCGCGGCCAGGACCCTGTACATCTCCGCCGGATTCGTTCCCACCGGCCGGGTCTTCGGCGACGAGGAGGTCTTGGACCTGCGCCTCGCCGATGAGCCCGTCCCGGACCGGACGGACACAGTGCTCGACCGCGTGCGTCGGCCGACGGGTTTTGCCGGTGGCGAGGATATCGGTGTGCCGTGGGGGATCGCCGACTGATAGTCCTTGGCGCGTGATCACTCCTTTTCAGGCGGCGTCCTTCCGTCGTTCCATACCCGTGGCCGTGGCTCTGTTGTTGGCCGCCGGGTGTACCGGAGGCTCCGGTGACGGTGCGTCGAACGCCGCCGCCGGCAAGCCGGTTCCCCCGCAGGTGACGACCGGGACGGCCGCGGCCACCCCACCACCCGCGCCGCCGAAGCCCAAGGGGGCGGCGGACCCGGCGCTGCGGGCCTTCTACGAACAGAAGATTTCCTGGAAGGCGTGCACGGACGACCCCAAGACGAAGAAGAAGAACGAGAGCGAATTCCGGTGCGGGACCTTCAAGGTGCCGCTGGATTACACCGCGCCCGGCGGCAAGTCGCTGGACATCGCCGTCATGCAACACCCGGCCGCCAAGCCCGATCAGCGGATCGGCTCGCTCGTGTTGAACCCCGGCGGACCCGGGGGCTCTGGCCAGGATTTCGTCAAGTACGCATTCGACGAGTTCGACGGTCCTCTGCACGACCGCTACGACATCCTCGGCTTCGACCCGCGCGGTGTGGCCGACAGCGCGCCCGTACGGTGCCTGGACGACAAGGCCCGGGACGAGCGCAACGCCCGGGACTCGCCCCGCGATCCGGTCGAACGCAAGGCGCACGGCGAGCGCAGCGGCAAGGAGTTCTCCGCCGCGTGCCAGGCCGAGTCCGGCGAGTTGTTGCCGTTCGTGGGCACGCGCAACGCGGCTCGGGACATGGACGTCCTGCGCGCCGCGGTCGGTGACGACAAACTGAACTACCTGGGTGTCTCGTACGGAACCTACCTCGGGACCATGTACCTGGACGAGTTCCCCGACCGCGCCGGCCGGATGGTCCTGGACGCGGTGGTGGACCCGGCGGCCGACAAGCTCGACGCGAGCATCGACCAGATCGTCGGCTTCGAGCGCTCGTTCCGTGCGTTCGCCGCCGACTGCGCGGCCCGGGCGGGCTGTCCGCTGGGCGGCGACCCGGTCAAGGCCGCCGAGATCGGCGCGACCTTCCTCGACGCGTTGCAGGACAAGCCGCTGCGCACCGCCTACGACGGCCGCAGGCTGACCGCCTCCCTCGGCTGGACGGGCACCAAGAGCCTGCTGTACGGCGACAAGGAAACCGCGTGGAAGTACCTGCGGGAGGCCCTCGCCCTGGCGATGAACAACAAGGACGGCAGCCACCTGCTGTTCTACGCCGACAACTACGTCGGCCGGGACGAGAAGGGTCACTACGACAACAGCGCGGACTCGCGTTCGGCAATACGCTGCGCCGACGGCGCCGCCCCGGCGCCCTCTCCCGAGCGGATCGAACAGGTCCTGGCGAAGCTCAAGGCGGATGCTCCGCTGCTGTCCAAGGACACCGTCGCCTCGGACGTCGAGGGCCCCGGCTGCGAATTCTGGCCGTACAAGACTCCCGAGAAGCCGCACGTGGTCCGGGCCGAGGGCGCCCCGCCCGTCCTGGTGGTGGGCACGACCGGTGACCCGGCCACGCCGTACGCCGCATCCGAGAAGCTGGCCAAGGACCTCGCGCACGCGAGCCTGCTGACCCTCGAGGGCGAGGGCCACGGCGCGTTCGGCCGCAGCGAGTGCGTCGACGCGGCCGTGGCCGCCTACATCATCGAGGGCAACCCGCCGGCCGCCGGCACGCGGTGCACCGACGGCAAGTAGCCGCCGACCGGCCTCCCCACAGGGCCGGGGGCATCCGGGCTCCGCCGACACGTGAGTCCGCGTCGCGGTGCCGACCGGACAACGGTCCGGCCGGCACCGCGCGTCGTCCTCCGATTCAGGGCGCTGAAACCGTCTTGAAGCCACGCTGAATGCGTGCTGCCCCAACCTCTTCCGCATGACGACAACGACATCGCACACGCCGGCCATCGCGGCCGAGGGCCTGCGCAAGGCATACGGGGGCAGGACGGTGCTCGACGGCATCGACCTGGCCGTGCCGACCGGTAGCGTCTTCTCCCTGCTCGGCCCGAACGGCGCCGGCAAGACCACCGCCGTCAAGATCCTCTCCACGCTCATCCGCGCCGACGGCGGCCGGGCCCGGGTCGCCGGACACGACGTCGCCGGCTCACCCGACGCGGTCCGCGCCGCGATCGGCGTCACCGGGCAGTTCTCCGCCGTCGACGGGCTGATCACCGGCGAGGAGAACATGCTCCTGATGGCCGACCTGCACCACCTCCCCAAACACGAGGGACGCCGCGGCACCGCCGAGTTGCTGGCGCGATTCGACCTCACCGAGGCCGCGAGGAAGCCCGCCTCCACCTACTCCGGCGGCATGAGACGCCGCCTCGATCTCGCCATGACCCTGATCGGCGACCCGCGGATCATCTTCCTCGACGAACCCACCACCGGCCTGGACCCGCGCAGCCGCCACGACATGTGGGGCATCATCCGCGAACGCGTCGCCGACGGCGTCACCGTCTTCCTCACCACCCAATACCTCGACGAGGCCGACGAACTCGCCGACCGCATCGCCGTGCTCCACGACGGCAGGATCGCCGCCGAGGGCACCGCCGACGAACTGAAACGACTCGTCCCCGGCGGACACGTCCGACTCCGCTTCACCGACCCACGCGCCTACGAACGCGCGGCCGCCGCCCTGCACGGCGTCACGTGCGACGACGAGACGTTGTCCCTGCAGATCCCCAGCGACGGCAGCCAACACGCACTGCGCTCCATCCTCGACCGCCTCGACACCGACGACATCGCAGCGGACGAACTCACCGTCCACACCCCCGACCTCGACGACGTCTTCTTCGCCCTCACCGGTGGCACCGACGTCCCCGACCGACCCGAGGTCGCCGCCCGATGACCCCGACCCTCGCCCTACGCGACTCGACCACCATGCTGCGCCGCAACCTCCTGCACGCCCGGCGCTACCCGTCCCTCACCCTCAACATCCTGCTGACGCCGATCGTCCTGCTGCTGCTCTTCGTCTACGTCTTCGGCGACGTGATGAGCGCGGGCATCGACGGCGGCGGCGCCGATCGCGCCGGCTACATCGCCTATCTCGTCCCGGGCATCCTGATGATGACCATCGGCGCATCCCCGACCGGGACCGCGATCTCCGTGTCCATGGACATGACCGAGGGCATCATCGCCCGCTTCCGCACGATGGCGATCCACCGAGGGGCGGTACTCATCGGGCACGTCGTGGCAAGCGTGCTGCAGGCGATCATCAGCGTCGTCCTCGTGGGCGCCGTCGCCGTGGCCATCGGCTTCCGGTCCACCGACGCCACGGCCCTGGACTGGCTCGCGGCGTTCGGCCTGCTCACGCTGGTCGCCGTGGCCTTCACCTGGATCGCGGTCGGCATCGGCCTGGCCGGCCCCAACGCCGAGGCGGCCGGAAACAACGCGCTGCCGCTGATCATCCTCCCGTTGATCTCCAGCGCCTTCGTGCCCATCGACGCGATGCCGGGCTGGTTTCAGCCGATCGCCGAATACCAGCCGTTCACCCCCGCCATCGAAACCCTGCGCGGCCTGTTGCTCGGCACCGAGATCGGCGACAACGGGTGGATCACGCTCATCTGGTGCCTGGGCCTGACCGCCCTCGGATACCACTGGTCGAATTCGCTGTTCCGCCGCGACCCGAAATGAGCGTACGGGCTGCCTCCCGCAGCTCGTCCCGCCCCAGGGCGGCGTACTCCGACACCGCTTCGGCGTACGCCGCCCGGTCGGCGTTCTCGGCCGCCCGCCGGGCGCGGTCCGCCGACATCGTCGGCGTGAACTCGCGCAGCACCCGCAGCCGT
This sequence comes from Embleya hyalina, assembly GCF_003967355.1. Classification (GTDB taxonomy): domain Bacteria; phylum Actinomycetota; class Actinomycetes; order Streptomycetales; family Streptomycetaceae; genus Embleya; species Embleya hyalina. The sequence continues at coordinate 191,099 of NZ_BIFH01000019.1, forward strand.
TCGGCCAGAGCGATCATCCGCACGGCGCGGGCGTCGCCGGCCGCGAGCTCCGTCACGCCGAGCGCGTGCAGCACCGTCCCAAACACGGGGAGTTCCACCGGTGTGCGGGACGGACCGGAAAGCAGCGTCCACAGCCGCCGCCCCAGCCGAACGACCAGCTCCGCGACGGGCTCGAGACGGCCGGCGTGCGCGTGCGCCGTCACCGCCGCCGCCTGGATCTGCAGCGCCCACGGGTCGAGCCAGGGGTCGCCGCCGTGCATCGTGTCGGCCTCGGACATCCGCTCCACGGCGCGGCGCCACAGGCCGAGCCCGGCCTCCGTCAGTCCGCGGGCGAGCGCGATCTCGGCGCGCGCACCGAGATCGGGGCTGTAGAAGGCGTCGTGCCCTGGGGCGTTGTCGCCCTGGGCCTGCCCCAGCCAGTACTCGGCTTCGTCATACCCGCCGCGCTGCAGGCAGGCGAGGGCGAGAGCCGAGCGGATCCCGATGTAGTCGTGCGCGTCGCCGAGCCGCGGCAACTGCTCGAGCGCCGCCACGAGGTGCGGGTACGCGGCCTCGCCCTGCCCGGTCCTCAAGCACAGCTCGCTCAGCCGGGAATGACCCATGAGCCGCACGAACGGGTTGTCGGCCGAAGCCAGCGCGGCGGACATCCGGCGGGCGGAGACGAGCGCGCGGTCGATGTCGTGCTCGTGCTCCCAGACATAGGTGGCGACACACTCGGCGATGCCGGCGACCAGCGGCTGCTCGTGACCGCAGAGCTCGTGCAGAACGTCGTAGTCGGGAGGCACCATCTCGGGGATCGCGCTCAGCACCGCCGCGGTGGCGCGCAGCAGCGAGTCCGGCGGGGCCGGCGGCAGTCGCCGCAGGGTGACGAGCCGGCGAGTGACATCGGCGTGCGGACCGTAGTCCATGAACAGGCTCGCCACGCACAACACCGCTGCGGCGCGGGCGACTTCGACGTACCGGGGCTCGGGGCGATAGCGCGACAGCAGCGGACCGGTGTCCACGGCCAGGGCGGCGAGGCGGGGGTGGTTGGAGTCGGTGGACCACAGGGCGGCGAGGACGGCGGTGAGGGCGGCGGTGGTGGGGCCGTCCGCACGCGCCAGGGCGTGCCGCAGCGCCGACACGAGGTTGTCCTGCTCGGCCCTGATCCGCTCCCAGGCGGCCCGCGGTTGCGGGCCGAACACCCAGTCGTGGTGGGTGACCCCGAAGTCCCGCGCCCAGAGCAGGAATCGGCCGACGGCCTCCTCGTCCTCGCCCGCCTCCGCCCGCCGGGCCGCGCTGAACTCCCCGACCGTCTCCAACATCCGGAACCGCACGCCGGCCGGGGTGTCCGTGACGGTCAGCAGCGACTGATCGCTCGCCTGCTCCAGGAGGAACAGCGCGTCCCCGCCGAGGACGTGCTCCGCGGCTTCGCCCAGGAAGCCGCCCGGGAAGACGGACAACGTGCGCAGCGCCGCCCTGGCGTCCCGGGAGAGCAGGTTCCAGCTCCACTCCACGACCGCGTGCAGGGTGCGGTGCCGCTCCGGCACGTCCCGTGCTCCGCCGCGAAGGAGTTCGAATCGGTCGCCGAGCCGGCGGGCGATCTCCGCGACCGACAACACCCGCACCCGCGCCGCGGCCAACTCCACCGCGAGCGGCAGCCCGTCGAGCCGGCGACACAGCCCGGCCACCGTGTCCGGCGGCAACTCCACGCCGGGTCGGGCGGCCCGGGCCCGCTGCGTGAACAGTTCGACGCAGGTGTCGAGACCGAGTTCCGGCAGCGCGTACACCGCCTCCGAGGTGAGGTCCAGTGGAGACCGGCTGGTGGCGAGCACCCGCAGGTCCTTCGTGGACGCGACCAGGCCCTGTACGAGGTCGGCGACGCCCCGGACGACCTGCTCGCAGTTGTCCAACACCAGCAGGGCGGGCCCGACGCCGAGCACACCGAGGATGGCGGAGGCCGGGTCGGCCGGGGCGCGACCGCCCAGCGCGCCGGCACGTCCCTCGCCGGCGCCGAGCGCGGAGACCACCTCCGCGGCGACGTCCTCGTCCGCGGTGACACCGGCGAGCGGCACGAAGTACACCGAGCGTTGCTCGGCGCGGCGGCCGACGGCGTGCGCGAGCCGGGTCTTGCCGAGGCCACCGGGGCCCACCACGGTGACGGCACGGAAGGCGCGCAGCAGTTGCTCCACCGCCGCGATGTCCTCGTCCCGTCCCAGCAGCCGGTTCACCTCGTGCGGCACGCCGCGTCCGACCACCGGCGCCTCGGTGCGCAGCAGCTCCCGCTGTACGGCCAGGAGCCCGCCGCCCGGATCCGAGCCGAGTGCCTCGCGCAGCTCGCGGCGGTACGCCTCGTACCGCGTCAGCGCGGCGGACGGGCCCGCCGTCGCCGCCTCGCCGCGCAGCAGTTCGGCGAGCACCTCCTCGTCGCGCGGACGCTCCGCGGCGACCGCGGCCAGCGGCCCCACCGCCTCCGCGTACCGCCCGAGCCGGGCGAGCGCGAGCACCCGCGCGCGTACGAGCGCACCGCGAACGGAGGCGCGCTCGGCGCGCAGCGCGGCCACGGGGTCGGCGGCGGCATCGGCCCCGGCGGGGGTGCCCTCCCACAACGCGAGCCCGGCCTCGGCCGCCGCCAACGACCCCGCGTGGTCCCCGGCCCTGGCCCGGTCCGCGCTCGCGGCCGCGTGCAGCAGCAGGGCCGAGCTGTCGACCCGATCCTCGGCGAGGGCGAGCCGATATCCGGTCGGCGTGCTCGCCAGCACGCCCGCGCCCAACTGCGCCCGCGCCCTGGACACCAGAACCTGCACCGCCTTCGCCGGCCGCTCCGGCAACTCGTCCGGCCACAGCCCGTCCACCAGACGCGCGGTGCTGCAACCCGTACGCAAATCACCCGCGAGCAGCGCGAGGAGAGCCCGCAGCCGGGGCGCGGTGACCTCGCGTCCGCGATAGGCGACACGCGGCAACAGCGTCAGGTCGGTGGTCACCCGTGCAGATTAGCCAAGGCCGCGCCCACCGGACCCGAATCGCTGCGGCCCGCGCAGTCGTCGGGCGCGCCGTGCACGGACGACCCCACGATCGTTCCTCACGTCGGAACCGACGTCGCGGGTCTACCGATTGTCGACGACGACGTGCCGGGACGCCTCCGCCAACCCCTGCTCGTTGCCGAGGTCGAAGTAACTGCCGAGACTGACGGTCACGGCGATCGGAGTGGACCGCATGATTTCCACCAGCCCATCGGTGAGGCGGTACTCCCCGGACTCCTCGTGTTCGCCCACTGCGGCGAGGACGGGAAGGAACTCGCCGGGAAACGCGTACCTGCTGATGTTGATCAGGACCTTCCCGCCCTCGGGCCGGGTTTCGGCGGCGTCCTTCTCGACGAGGTCCGTCAGGTACGTTCGCCCGTCGGTTTCGGCCGTTTCGAGGCGGCCGTAGCGGTCGAGGGAACTCGCCGACGACGGTTGTCCCACGAGGGCGTATCCGCTTCCGCCGCCCGCGTCGCGACCCAGTTCCGCAAGCGTGGATCGCCCGTGCCGCTCGACGAGCAGATCGTCACCGGAGAGAAAGAAGAAGGCGTCGTCGCCGATGAAGTCTCGTGCGAGCAGCACCGGGACGGCGGTGCCGTACCGGTCCTCCAGGTCCTGCTCGATGAAGGTGATCGACGGCACCGAGGCGAGCTCGTCGAGCGAGTGCGCCTTCTCGGCCCAGCCTCGGCGGCCGAGCAACGCACGCAACTCGGTGTCGTCCCCGTAGTACCGCTGGATCTGGGTGCTTCCCCGGCGTACCACGATCGCGATCTCTCCGACGCCCGCGGCAGCGCACTCACGGACGATGTAGTCGATCGTCGGCCGGCGGCCGATGGGCAGCATCGCCTTTTCGATCACCTTCGTGATCGGGAACATACGCGTTCCCAACCCCGCCGCCGCGATGACCGCCTTGCGAATGGTGCCCATCGATGTACCCCTCGAGTCGTGACGGCGGAACCGTTCGCCGCCCTCGGAACGGGCTTCGGCGAACAGGTCACGATAGCGCCGCGCCGGCCCGGACGATCGTCACCCGCCGAACCGGCGCCGATGCGGTGACCCGGGTTCCTCCGGACGTGGTTCCGTCGATGCCGGTCGTGTCACCCCTGCCGGGCGATCCCGAAGTACCGGCAGGACCCGGGTGATTCGAAGTCAGATGTCGAGGACGATCCGCTTGGTGCAGGCGCGCGAGACGCAAATCATGATGTACTCGCCGCTTTGTTTCTCCTCTTCCGTGAGAACGTGATCGCGGTGATCGGGCTCGCCCTCCACCACGAGTGTTTCGCAAGCCCCGCATATGCCTTCGGAGCAGGAGCTCAGCGTGCTCACGCCGGCGTCTTCGAGTGCCTTCAGGATGGTCCCGTCGGCGGGCACGTTCACCGTGATACCGGTGCGCTTGGCCACGACCTCGAACGGTACGTCGCCGGCCACCGGCACGGCGGCGGGCGGAGCCGAGAAGCGCTCCAGGTGGAGCGCGCCCCGAGGCCAGGAGGAGGCCCGCTCCTCGACGGCGTCGAGGAGCCGGCCCGGGCCACAGGTGTAGACCGCGGTGTCCCCGCACGGGTCACCGAGTGCCGTGTCGAGGTCGATCGGCCCGGCCTCGTCGGCGGGATGCACATGCACCCGCGAGGAGTCGAGCTCGTCCAGGAACGCCATCGAGGCCCGGCTGCGGCCGCCGTAGGTGAGCTTCCAGTCCAGTCCCCGGCACTCCGCCTCCCGAATCATCGGGAGCAGCGGGGTGATGCCGATGCCGCCGGCCACGAAGCGGATGCGGGAAGGCGGGTCGAACGGGAAGTGGTTGCGAGGACCCGCCGCGTCGATCAGCGCGCCGACGCGCAACTCGTCGTGGATGAACCGGGAACCGCCCCGGCCGTCGGCCTCCCGCAGGACGCCGACGCGATAGGACTTCCGGTCCGCCGGGTCACCGCACAGCGAATACTGCCGGACCGAGCCGTCGCCGACGGTCAGGTCGATGTGGGCCCCCGGTTGCCATCCGGGCAGGTCCTGCCCGAGCGGATCCACCAGGATGAGGGAGACGACCCCCGCGGCCTCCCATCGGATCTGTCTCACCGACAACTGCATGATTATTTCCTCCGCTTCCCTGTTCAGAAGGTCACACCGATGGGATCGAGCCGTCGTCGACGCGCAATGCGGTGCAGGCGCCACGGCCCGCGCGCGAACTCGTCGCGGTGGCAACCGCCGCGGCGTGCGCGGCGGATCTCCGTAGCGGCCCACCGGGACGGAGGCGATGCCCTCGCGCTCCGCGCGGGAAGCGGCCGGCCGGCGGATACGGGGAGTGTCGATCCGGCCCGGCCCCACGATGTCGGCGACGACGCCGTGGGGAGCCGCTTCCCGCGCGACGGTCGATGGTCGGACGCGGTGGTCAGGCGCGGAGGAACTCGATGACGACCGAGTCGTGCTCCTCGGGCTTCTCCCACTGCGGCCAGTGGCCCGCGTCCGCGATGCAGGAGTACTGCGCATCGGGGATCAGCGAGGCGAGCTTCCGGCCGAACTCCGGACCGGTGCCGGGGTTGTGGTCGCTCCAGAGCACCAGGGTCGACTGTCGGATCCGGCCGAGCATCTGCGGGGTGATGCGGTGTGGGGAGTCGGGCCGGAAGCTGTTCCGCATGACGTCGGTCAGGCCCTCGCGGGTCTCGGGACGTTGGTAGAAGAACTGCCGCAGTGTGACGAGTTCCTCGGTGACGCGGTCGGGTTCGGCCATCAGCCACTCGAGCCGCTTGCGGACCGTCTCGCGGGTCGGGTCGCCGATCGCGGCGAGCGAGCGCTCCCGAAGGGTGTCGCCGGCCGCGAGCCGTTCCGGCGTGACGGGCCCTTCCTCGACCTCGGCACCGGCGGTCGTGTTGAGGATGATCTTTCCGACGCGGTCGGGGTGGTGCAGTGCCGTCCACATGCTCACCCAGCCACCCAGGGACTCGCCCTCGAGGTGGGCGGTGTCGGCGCCGATCGAGTCCATCAAGTCGACGAGCTGTTCGGCGTAGGTCGGCACCATCTCGGTGGTGAAGGGTCGGCCCGAGGAGAAGCCGTGCCAGAGCAGGTCGATGGCGATGACGTGGAAATGCTTGCTCAGTCGCATGATGTTGCGGCTGTACGCCTCGGCGTGGCCGCCGTTCCCGTGCATGAGGATGAGCGGTTCCCCCTCGCCGGCCTCGATCACACGGGTCTTGAACTCCTTGCCTCGATACCCGATCGAGGCACCGACCAGGTCGTTCCACATGCTGTTCACGGACATCGGTCCGCCTCCCTTGCTGCGAGAATTCGACATATCGACCCGCCGGGTCGGTCAGGAACGCTGGTGTCCCCACACCTTGTCGCCGGTGTGGTTGGTGGAAACGTGCGTGGCGGGGTCGATCAGCCGACCGCCGGCGCCGTACTCGAGCCTGAAACCGGACGGCGTCTCGAGGTAGGAAGAGATCATCCGGTCGTTGACGTGCCGACCGAGTCCGACCACCGGCTTGGCGCCCGAGGCGTATACACGATCCAGCGCCCGACCGACCATGTCGACGTGCGTCGGCTCGAGCATCAGGTGGCTGACCGAGGGCGCCGCGGGGTCGCCCTGGATCAGCGCGAGACTGTGATGGCGCTCGTTGACGTGCAGAAAGTTGATCAGCCGGGGCGGCGCGATCAGGTAGTCGCTGAGCCCGAATCCGAGGACGTTGCGGTAGAACTCGTTGCAGGCGTCGAACTCGACGGTGCGGAGCACGATGTGGCCCACCCCGAGCGGGCCGGCGACGAACTCCACGCCCGCGGGCGAGTGGAACGGATCCGGATCGGCGGTCGGGCCCCAGTAGAACTCCATCCGGTTGCCGTCCGGATCGTGGCTGCTGTAGAGCTTCGCGACCCCACGATGCCGGGCCAACCTCGGCGGCTCCTCGACCACGTCGAGGCCGTGCCCCGTGAGCCGGTCGACCAGCGCCGCGAGCGCGTCATGTGACGCGGTCTCCCAGCCGAGGTACGCGAGCCCTTCCTCGGCGCCCGCCGCGACGGCGATCCGCCACGAGCGCTCGTCCATGCGCAGGCGCAGTTCCGTCTCCGCCGCGTCGGTCGCGGATACGTCCTGGAGTCCGAGAATGCCTGTGCCGAATATTCGCCAGTCCTCCAGTCGGGCGCTGGTGAATCCGACGTATCCGAGCGCGCGAATGTATCGGTCCTGTTTCATGACGGGTCCCCTATCCAACGATCAGACGATGTCGGTCATGTCATAGGGCTGTACGTCGGCGTCGAGCACCACCGCGTGGCGGAGAATCTCGAAGCCCTCGCCCTTCGCGGCCAGGAGATCGTCGTACGTGCCGGCGGCGTGGACCTGGGAGTGTCCGTCGAGGCCGGTGCGAACCAACACCACACTCGCCCTGACGTTGAGAGTGCCGTCGCTCTCGACGAAGACGCGCAGGTTGCCGATCAGATGGACGCGGGGCTTCCGCCGCATGCGCCAGTACCCGGAGAGGTAGGCCGCACGGACCTGAAGCGCGACGACCCCTCGCTCCTTCGTCAGGTACAGGCCCGTGTCGGTGTTCTCCCGATCCGTCACGGAGTACTCGGCGTCCTTGTGGAAGAACCCCAGCCAGTCGCGGTAACGGTCCTCGTCCAGGCACGCCGCCCAGTCGGCGTAGAAGCCGCGCACCCGCTCCATCAGGGCCGGGTCGTAGGTGCGGGTGCCACTCGTCGGCGCCGTCCGCGGCTGCACGACCTCGTGCTCGAATACCTGCTGCTCACTCATGAACGAACCCCTTCTCCAACACGATGGGCTCTTCGTCGATGTAGGAATTCCAGAGCTTGTGGAAGCACCGCAGCGAGTACTCGTCGAACTTGTCGCCGACCCTGCCCGGCTTGAGACCGCGGCCCATGTGGGAGGTCGCGAGGCTCGTGCCCTGCAGTCCGCTCTGGGCACGCACCGACGCCTCGAGGTCGTCGGCGGTGATCTTGCCCCAGGAGCCCTGGGAGTCGGCGCCGGTCTCCAGGCGGCGCTTGCGCTCCGCCGCCGACTCGCCGACCTTGCCCATGATGATGAGCTCCACGACCGTGCTGTCCAGACCGAGGGGCGTCGCGACCTCCAGGAAGATGCTGCTGCCGTCGGCGTCGTACTGCAGGTCGAAGTTCGGGAAGACCGCGAAGATCGTGTTGCCGTGCCGGACGTCCCGCTCCCACGCCGCGAGTCGGGCTTCCTGTTCCTGAGCGGTATGGCCGCGACTGGCGGAGTCCTCGACCGTCAGCGTGAGGTTCTCACCCAGCTCGGCGGAGAGGCCGGCGGCGTACTTCTCGATGTTGAAGCCGCCGTACGCCGGGAACGTCAGCATCGAGTGGCCGCTGGCCAACTCGTAATTCCTGCCGGGTTGCATGCCGCCGCGGCCGTCGGCGATCATCCGGTGCAGGAACTGCGGGTGATAGTTGTCCCGGAAATTGTCGGTCCAGAGCTTCCAATTGCCCGGGTAGTCCCATCGGGCGCGGCCGATGACCTCGGTGCCGTCCATGAATTCCCGGAGGTACCGCGCCGCCTCGCCCAGGTAGTCCTCGAAGTTCTCGACGGCCGGGTCGATGGCGGCGAAAACGAGTCCGGCGAACTCCGCGACCTTGACCGGTGTCAAGCCGTACTCGGACTTGTCGAGGCCCTCACCATAGGCCCGCGGGAACGGCACCCCGGTGAGGTCGCCTTTGTCGCTGAAAGTCCAGGCGTGATACATGCACTTCACCGAACCCGGGCACGTGCCCTTGGCACCGAGAAGTACCTCGACCCCGCGGTGGGTGCACGCGTTGTGGAAACCGCGAACGACCCCATCGATGCCGCGCCACACCGCAACCGGCTCCCCGGCGATTCGGGCCGTCCGATAGCTCCCCGCCTCGGGGAGTTCGGAGGTATGGCAAATGAGTTGCCAGGTACGCCGGAAGATCTTGACCCGCTCCTCCTCGAAGAGGCCGGGATCGGTGTAGTTCCTCCGGGGCACCAGCATGGGCGAGGTGCGCGCGTGCCGGTCGAGGGAGGGCGTCGGACGTTCTGCCTGAGCGGTCATGGGTTTGTCTCCCTTCGAGACAGTCGCATCGGGCTGTCACACATGTCCGAACCTCGCCGGGGCATCCGCGAGCGACGGTCCGGCCCCGAGCTCGAATGCGAGGGGGTTCGGCCGAGAACGATCCGCGGGGCCTGGGTCGAGCAGTCCGCGATCGTGGTGGGTGCTGCCGTTCGTCTGAAAGAACCCGCGTTCACCGAAACGCTCCACGCCGTGTCCGAGAGTTTCCGCGGTTGATGTCATGTGTGCTCACTTCGAGATCTCGCTCGGCGAAGGGGGTGCCGTTTTCCCGCGCCGAGGATCCGGGATGGATTCGATCGTTTCGCGGTCGTGGTTTCCGCACCGGAATCACCGGGAACCGGGTGGCTTCAGTGTGGAGGGAATTACCCGCCGTGTGGCAGAGCCGGTCGTTACGCGTTCCAGGTAACGCGTACCGGCAGTACGTGTTCGGCCATCCCGGGCGTACAGTTTCGGACCATGGCAGCCGAAGACAGTGACCTGGGAGGTTTCCTCCGCTCCCGCCGCGCACGCGTGAACCCGACGAGCTTCGGCGGTGCGGCCGGCATCGGGCGGCGGGTACCCGGCCTCCGACGGGAAGAGGTGGCCGCGCTCGCCGGCATCAGCGTCGAGTACTACGCCCGCCTCGAACGTGGTCGGAAAGTGCGTGTCTCCGAGAACGTGCTGAACGCCATCGCACGCGCCCTCGACCTCAACGACCTCGAGGCCACGCATCTCCACGACCTCGCGCACTGCGCGGAGAAGATGCCGACGGCCGCCGGCGCACCGGACCACCACGGCGATGCCGTACGCCCGGCCCTACAGGTGATCACCGATGCGCTCGCTCCGATGCCGGCGTGGATCACCAACTACCGCATGGACTTCCTCGCCGGGAACCGCGAAGCCCGCGCGCTCTACGCGCCCCTCCTCACCAACCCCGAAGACAGGGGCAACCGGGCGCGCTTCATCTTCCTCAACCCGGCCGGCCGAGCCTTCGAGCGCCGATGGGAGGGTGTCGCGGACGAAACAGTGGGAGCGCTCCGGTGGTACGCCACACGTCATCCCGACGATCGTGAACTCTCCAAGCTCATCCTGGACCTCAACTCGCGCAGCACGGAGTTCAGGTCCCGCTGGGACGACCACAACATCATCCACAATCGTTCGGGCGACGTGCATGTGAACCATCCGGCCATCGGCGACCTCGAACTCCCCTACGAGCGCCTCGACGTCACACACGATCCGGGCTTGAGCCTGTTCATCCATGTGGTGGAAGCCGGTTCGCCCCTCGCACGAAGGCTCGCCGCCTTGGTCGGCGACGGCACCTCGGCACCCCCGAGCGCGTAGCCGCACCTCGCCCGCAGGCCCGATACCGCCTCGGTCGACCCCGCCACCCGACACGCCCCACCGGCGGGTTCGGTCAGAGAGTCGGATCCACCGCATGCACCATCGCTCGGTCGCCGTCGCCGGTGAGCAGGAGCGCGCGGCCCGCGCCGACCCCCCAGGGGATGGCGGCGCCGTCCGGCAGCGTCAGCACGCCGGCCGTCGTCACGGCGACGGGGTGGAGGTCGCGCGTGCCGTACACCCGGCCGCCGGCGACGGAGCGGGCCACGACGCCGGGGGTGACCGACGCACGCCCCTCGGCGAGATCGAAGACAACCGGTCCCAAGGCCGCGAGGGGATCGCCGTTCGGGTGGATCCAGGCGCTCGACAAGGATCCGGCGGGGGCGTCGGCGCCGACGAGTACCCGGCCGGAGGAGGAGTCGTGCACGGCGAGCGTTTCGCTGCCGTCCCCCGGGCCGGACCACACGGCGGCGACCACTCCGTGTCCGCCGCCGGCCACGCGCAGTATGCGCGCGCCGGGGCGCGGCGGCAGCGGAGCCACCACGCGGGTCCTCCCGTCGAAGCCGAGCAACTCCCAGGGTCCGGCGGCGCGTCCCGCGAGGACGTGCGCCGTATCGGCGGCCATCGCCACGGTTCCGGGAGACAACCGAACCGGAAAGAGGCCGTCGCCGCGCAGCGCCGCGACCGATCCGTCGGGCCCGGTCACCAGGGGGAGGGCGCCGGCGTAGCTCACGTGGGCGCCGGGCGCGAACTCGACGGTGGTGGGCGGACGCCAGGATCGGGGCGCGCGGAGCGGGGACCACACCACGAGCCGGTTCCCGGTCTCGGCGACGAGCACCGGCGCCGCCGGATCGCCGGTCGCGTGCAGGGCGGCGTCGCCCGCCGGCAGCGGCTCGCCGAGCCCATCGATCCGCCCGTCGTGCGGGTCGAGGAGGGCGACACGGCGGTCCGGCGTGAGGATGGCGAGGACGTCCCCGAGTGCCGCCACGCTCGGCCGCCCGGCTCCCGGCGGCGCGATCGACCGCGACCAGACGGACGTCTGTCGCCGGCCGGTCTGCGCGGTGACCGCGGCGGGCTCGGCACGCGAGGTCGTGCTTGTTCGGGACTCCGCGGACTCGTCGTCCGGCCAGACGAGAACCGCGACGACCGTGACCGCCGTGGCGACCGCGAGGCCGATCGCGGCCGGCGCGACGCGCGAGCCGGAGCGGGCCGGACGCCGCCGGGCGCGGCCGGATCGCGGGGGCGTGGTCGAAGGCGGCCCTTCGGGTGGCGACGGGGCGGTTCCGAGCGGGTTCGGCGCCTGGTACGGGTCGTGCTCGGCCCCGCCGGGTTCGCCCTCGACCCGCTCGTCGGGGGCTCGCCCGTGCGGGTCGTGCTCGTCCGTGCCGGCCCACCACTCGCCGAAGGCGCCGTCGTGGTCGTCGGTCGGGGCCGCATCCTCCTCGTCCGACGGGGTGTCCGCCTCCTCGTCGGGGACGTCCGGGTCGGGATCGGGATGGGGTTCGGCCAAGAACGTGAGCGTCCCGTCCGGGTCGACGAGCAGGGGATGGCGCGTGCCGTTCGGGTCGACGTCGATCGCGCGCACGGGCCGGTCGAGGAGGGACGCGGTGAAGCGGACCTCGTCGATGGCGGCATGCCGGGCCTCGCCTCCCTCGGGAACGTAGACGGGCGTGCCGTCCACGGTCGCGACTCCCTCCTCGGGGTACTCGATGACGAACAGGGGTGTGGCCGGGACGCCGGAGGCGTGGATGGTCAACGGTTCTCCCGAGGTCTCGGACGGTTCGGATGGGCGCGGACGTCGTCGACGACAGGCCGATGGAGCGCGGGTGTCCGGACCGGGCCGGCGCGCGAGGCGTCGAGTGCGGCCCGGCACCGGGATGTCCCCCTGCCACGGTCGGCTCCTCGCTGTCGTTCGATCGGGTGATTCCGGCATCCCGCTTCCGTACCGTCACACGGGCACGCGCCGGTCGCGACATGGGTTCAACGAGCGACCCACGCGCCGGCAACGGATCAGTCGGCGGATCGCGGCGGTGACGGCACCGGAGGACCGGCACGGGTGGGGTCGCGGAGGCCGAACGCATCCCGTGCCGAAGGACATCCGAACCCGAGGGCCGCATCCGAACCGGGCCCGATTTCGTGCGCCACCCCCGCCGTGACGCGTGATTCGCGCCGCCGGGTCGCCACAACACCCCGGTAACTCTCCGGGCACGCGGGCGTTAGCCCCTACAGGACAGACCCCGTGCTCTCGGAGGAACGCGTGCACCTCACTCGACCGGCCACCGCGGCGGCCCTCCTGCTCCTGCTCGTGGCCGCCTGCGACACCGCGCCGGCCACCACCCCCACCCGAGCTCTCGATCCCGCCCTGGCCGCGAACAGGGGGCCCCTTCCGGACGCGGGCCCGCCGGGCGCCTGGCCGTCCGCGACGACTCCCCTCGGCGCGACCGCTCCCGCGACACCCGCGAACCCGGCGGGGACCGTGCCTCCCGACCCGCGGCGAGCGGGCGCGCCCGCCGATGCCCGTTCGACCGTGCCCTCGCCGTCGTCGCGCGGCGCCGGCGGGTCGGATCGGGCCGACCATTCGTCCACATCCGGGACATCGGCCCGACACGGTCAACCCGATCGGGGCACGTCCAAGGCGGGCCCCGTCGACCCCTGGGCCGCCTGTGACTTCGGCTTTCGGTTCAGCGGCCGCAAGGACGACGCCCCCGAAGCCCGTGTGTGCCGCTCCGCGCACGGCTGACAGGGATCGGACGGAGTCCGCGGGTCAGGCGGCCTGCCGGGCGATGTCCTCGGCCGGTCGGTGGGCCCGGTCGTGTGCCGTGGACGTCGACGTGGTGTGCGATCGAGAACGGGGTTCCCGGGGCGGGGTTCAATCGTCGAAGACCGACCAGCAGATGTCGTTGCGGCGTTGTTGGTCCTCGATGACGAGGTCGCGGATCCGTGCCGGGAGCAGGGCCCGTTGCCACGCGCGTTCGCGGCGGCGGACGACTTCGGATTCGGCGCGTGGCGCGGCGGCTCGGGCGGCTTTGAGGGCGTACGCGGCGGCGCCGAGGTCGTGCTCGGGCACGTGGGCCACACAGGCCGCCTGTCCGGCGGCGTAGGCGGCGAACCGGGCGGCCCCGCGCAGTGGTCGCGCGGCGCCCATCGCGTGGCCGCCGAGGGCGCGGGCGCGCATCATGGGGAGTTCGCCGCGCGCCCACGCCCCGGCCGCCTCGATGGCGTGACGCGGACGTGCGTCGTCGGCGACCGCGTCCTCGAAAAGCGGCAGTACCCGCTCGGCGCAGGAGGCGGCCCACAACGCGAGCAGCCGGTGGTCGGCGTCGGTGAGCGAGCCGCCTCGCCGGATGGTGATCAAACGGGTGTCGCGGATCGCGGGCAGGATCATCGTCGGTGCACTCCTCGAGGGCCGGGCATCGTGGGCCGTGTCGCGGCATGGTCGCCGCCCGCCCGCCGGTGTATCACGCCCGGGGCCGCACCGGCGCGGCCCGACATCCGACCACTTCGCCCTCAGCGGAGGGCGGAGGCCGTGGTGGCGAGGAGTTCGGGGAGGGTGCCGGTGAATTCGGGGAACAGGCGGATCGCCACCGTCCAGTGTTCGGCCCGAGCGGGGTCGAAGTCGGTTTCGGCAACGAGACGGGTCAGGTCCTCGGTGAACGGCAGATCGGTTCCGCCGAGGTGGGCGAGGGCGTTGCCCGCGGGGGCGGCCAGGGTGAGGAGGTCGGCGGGGACGAGCCGGCCGTCGTCCAGAGCGCTCGGCAGCCAGTCCGGTTCGTGTACGCCGAGCGGAAAGTCGATGCGTGCCAGGTAGGCGGTCAGGAGGCGCCGTGGGCAGTCGGGGTGTGTGGCGAGGGCCGCCGACAGGTCTTCGGAGAGCGGCTGCCGGTCGTCGGCGGCGATCAGGAGGTCCCACGGGACGGTGATGCCGTACTCGGCTTCGAAGTGCTCCAGCCGCTCGTCGCTCCGGCCGGCGCGGAGGATGTACCCGGCCGCGGCGTCCGGGGTCCGGGCCGCGGCGAGGATTTCGCGGACGGACGCCAACCCTGCCTCGGGCGGCGCCGCCAGTGCGGTGCGGAGCGTACGGTGCGTCGTCGCCGGGAAGGGGTGCTTGGCGCCCGGGCGGCGGCCGGGGTACCGCGTCTCGTCCAGCAGCGAGGCCACGGCGTCGGGGCCGTGGCGTTCCCACAGACCGACCGCGACCCGCAGCCGGCCCACCTCGGTGTTCAGGCGGGTCCGGCCCAGCATCGCGCGGACGAGCATCGGGTCGCCCGAATCGAGCGCGGCGAGCAGCCAGTTGCGCCGGGTCGCGGCGCTGGTGCGGGCGAGCAGGTCGCCGAGGGCCGGGCTGATCGGGATCCGCCCGCTGCCGCCGCCGCGGGGCCTGCCCGCGCATATGCGGACACGTTCGTGTTGGGCGATCCCGCCGAAGTCGTAGAGGCTCGCGTTGACTTCGGGATCGTCGAGATCGAGCAGCCCGTCGACGACGTCGGCCGGCATCTCCCAGTGCGCGGCGTTGGCGACGGCGGCCTCGATGCCGCGTACGGCGTAGGTGTGCGCGCGGACCTTCGCGGACAGCGGGTAGTAGACGGTGAGGTGTTGGACGGCACGCAGGTCGAGTGCGGGGATCACGGCGCACTGCACGTGTTCGGGCGCGGCGTTCAGGAGGGCGTAGAGGTGCGCGCGTGCGCCCTTGGGGGCGTCGGGTGGAAAACGCGCGGCCAGGCCGCGCGGCCAGGTGACCGGGGCGCCCTTGGCGCGCTCGTCGTCGGCGTGGGCCGCGGCGGCGGCGACGAGTTCGTGGCAGGTACCGGGGAATCGGGCGACGAGGTGGTGGAGCGAGATCCACGCCTCGGGGTCGTCACCGAGTGGTTCGATCAGCCGGGCGAGGGCCGGGGCGAGCGCCGCGGGTACGGGGCCGCGATAGCGGGTGGAACCGTCGTCGTCCTCGTCGTCGGGCACGGAGTCCGCCGGGCGGGGACACAGTCGGTGGAGGGCCGCCAGGACCTCGCTCGCCGGAGTGACGACGCGAAGGACCTCGTCGAGGACCAAGCGGTCGTTGTCGATTCCCCAGACGAGGAGGTCGGTCGGCGGATCGTCGTCGAGCACGTCCGACGGCAGCGCGGCGGTGGGCCGCACCGAGCGCAGGCGCCCGGCGTACGACGTATCGAGACCGGCGCGGACGGCCGCGAAGACGAGTGTTTCGGGGCATCCTTCGTGCCGCGTCAGTTCGATCCTGGGGCCGATGGCGTACGGGAGCCGGGCGTCCTCGCGCAGGACCGCCGCCCAGTCGACGCCGCCGGGCGGCGCCTCGACGCGATCGCCGAACCGCAGCCCGAGCAGCCATGCGTCGTGGTCGGCGCGTGGCCGCGGATGGCCGCCGAGCCGCGCTCGGGCGGCGCGCAACACGGCGGCGGGCTCGTGGGCGGCGGCGGCCTCCCGGAACACCGCGGCCGGTTCCGGGTGGTGCGACGCGTGGTCCTCGTCGTGGAACAGCTCCGCGCACGCTTCGAGTTCGGCACGCGCGTCCACGGGCCGAAGGCGCGCGAGGCAGATGTTCAGGACGCGGTCCACGACGATCCACGAGGGCAGGTACGGGGCGAGATGGCGGACCGCGTGCCGGACCAGTTCGGGGAACGGCGCGTACAACGCCGACCGCAACAGCCACGGCGACGTGTGCTCCAGGAGGGGTGTCACGACTTCGGTGTGCCAGTCCGCCGACGCGGGGTCCGCGTCCGCCCAGACCGCCACCCGCACCCGTTCACCGTGGTCGCGGCAGGTGAGCAGCGCATGCCCCACGGCCGGGTCGCCGCGGCGGGCCATGCGCACGGCCGCCTCCTCGTCGAGGTGCCGGTTTCCCGCCAGTCGCACCAGCAGGTCGCGGTCACCCGACGCGAGTACGGTCTCGATCAGTTCCGGGGGCGGGGCGATGTGCTCGGCGGTGAGCGCCTGAAGCGTCTCGATCCTCAGCCGCACCAGCAACTCGGCGGCCGTCGCGGCGGGCGCGAGGCGGTGCGCGGCATACAACGCCGCGCGCCGGACCGTCAGACTCTCGTACGTGATCACCTGGGCTGCCACTCCTCGCCGGGACGGCCGCACCTCCCCGAGCGGAGCGCGGCAGCGATCAGCGTAGGAGGCCCCTCGGACGCCGGGCCCGACCCCGGGAGTACCGGGGCTTCCCGGCCCCACGGCCCGGGATCGCTCCGGCCGCCTCGGGCGGGCCCGGGCACATCGTTGCCTCGCGTGGCAACCCCGTCGGACAGCAGTGGTCCGCGACCCCGCCGAAGCCGTCGCCTCGGAGCGCACCCGGCACACGACACGAACACGCCCCTACGGCAAACGCGTTCACCGACACCATCCGCCGACCGCCGTGGGCATCCCCGCCGGTCGGATCCCACCCACCCCCCGACCGGCTGGAGAAGACCCCCCGATCGGCTGCCGGTCCCCGGCGCGCCGCCGCCTCGCGCGCACCCGGGCCTAGCC
Source organism: Embleya hyalina (assembly GCF_003967355.1). Classification (GTDB taxonomy): domain Bacteria; phylum Actinomycetota; class Actinomycetes; order Streptomycetales; family Streptomycetaceae; genus Embleya; species Embleya hyalina. Next base: position 207,933 of record NZ_BIFH01000019.1, read on the forward strand.
TCGTCACGACGGCGGAAGATGCCGACAGGGTGCGCCGGGAACGTCCGTTCCGATGTCCGGTCGCCTGATATCCGTTCGCCGGCCGTCGACGCGGCGACCGTGCCGCGCACCGTCCCGGGCCCTGCCCCCCGAAGAAGGAGACCTCGTGCGACGTAGGACAAGTGTCGTGGCGGCCTTGGCGATCACAGTCCCCCTGCTGACCGCTCCCGCTGCGTCGGCCGCGGCACCGGGGTGTGACACGAAGCCCGTCCGGACCGCGCTGAAGGCGCTGGAGAGTGTCGGCGCCTCGGGGGTCGGCGTGACGGTGAAGAGCCCTCTGTGCGGCGTGGTGAGCGGCGGTGTGGGCCTTGCCGACCTCGCGACGGGCCGCAAGGTCGCCGGCGACGAGCACAGCCGCATCGCCAGCAATACCAAGACCTGGGTGGCCACGGTCGTGCTTCAGCTCGTGGGCGAGGGAAAGCTCGGGCTCGAGGACACCGTGGACCACCATCTGCCCGGACTGATCCGTACCAAGGACTACGACGGACGCAGGATCACCATCCGGCAACTGCTCCAGCACACCAGTGGCCTGCCCGACTACCTGGGGGCACCGTTCTGGGAGAACGAGACCGCGCACCGCTGGGATCACATCGAGCCCCTGCAGACGATCGAGCAGGCGCTGACTCTGCCCCCGCCGGAGGACAAACCCTTCTCCTACTCCAACACCAACACCAACCTGGTCGGTCTGATCGTCGCCGAGGTCACCGGACGGAGCATCGGCACCGAGATCGAGCAGCGGATCGCCAAGCCCCTCGGCCTGCGCGGCACCTACTGGCCCGGCGACCGCACCACGCTGCGCAAGCCGGACCTGCGCGGCTACGTGAAGCGGTCCGGGAAAGTGCTGGACTGGACGGAATGGAACGTATCGGGGGCCGACGCGTCGGGTGCGCTGGTCTCCACCGGTGCCGACGTCACCACCTTCTGGTCCGCGCTGATGAGCGGGAAGCTGCTGGCCCCGGCCCAGCTCGCCGAAATGAAGCGGACCGTTCCCGACCCCACGGTGCCCGGCGCGCGCTACGGCCTGGGGGTCGAACGCCACAACCAACCGTCGGGCCTCGTCACCTGGGGGCACAGCGGCTTCATGGAGACCGGACACAAACTCAGGAACGTGGTCACCGGGGACGGCCGACGGGCCGTGACCCTGCTGATCGGTTCCGAGTTCTTCGACGAGGAAAAGGTCGATTCCATCGTCGACGTACTCATCCGCGACCTCCGCTGACCGGGTACGGCCGTCGGTCACCGGCCGACCGGAGGAATCCGGCCGAGCCGGGCCCCCGGACCGCGACCCACCGACCACCCGCACCGGCCCCGCCGCACCGTCCTCTCGCACACGGGGGCATAGCCTCGTGAGGACGGACCTCGGGGCGGTACGGGAGGAAGATGCATGATCCGGGTGGTGGTCGTGGACGACGAAGCGCTCGTGCGGTCCGGGTTCGAGATGATCCTCGACACCGCCGCCGACGTTCGAGTCGTCGGGACGGCGAACGGCGCCGACGCGGTCGAGACGGTGCGCCGGGAGCGTCCGGACGTCCTGCTGCTCGACATCAGGACGCCGGACGTCGACGGGTTGACCGTGCCGCGCGCCGTACGGGCTCTGCCCCACCCTCCGGTGGTGGCCATGCCGAGGACGTTCGACACCGACGAATACGTCCTGACCGCGCCGCGTTGCGGCGCGGTCGGCTTCCTGCCCGAGGACACCGGCCCCACACAGCCGGCCCAGCTCGCACGCACACCGGCCGGCGGTGGCGTCCTCATGTCGCCGAAGGCGTCCGATGCCATCGTGCGCGGCCATCCGGCGACGGCCACCGATCCGAGCGTGGCCCGCGCCGGCGGCATCAAGGATCACGTCAGCGCGATTCTCGCCAAGCTGCGGGTGGGCAGCCGGGTCCAGGCGGCGCTCCTCGCCCAGCGGGCCGGGCTGCTGTCGGACCGGGGCGACCGGGACGGCCGGTGACCGCCGGGGAGAAGACGACCGCCCGGAAGAAGGTGCCCGCCTGGGCCGTCGACACGGCGCTGGTGGCGTTGGCCGCCTTCGACGTCTGGTGGAACCTGGAGGACTCGGCCGACGCCTCCGTCCTGGTCCTGGTCGCAGGTGCGCTCGCGTCCGGGGCGCTCTTCCTCCGTCGGCGCCTCCCCCTGACCACGTTCGCGCTCACCCTCCCGGCCTGTCTGGTACTCGACCTCCAGGTCGTCTCGGCCGTCGCGCTGTACACCCTGGCCGAGCGCTCCCGCGACCGCCGCCTGCTCGCCGCGTGCGCCATCGCCTCCGCGGCCGCGTCGTCCGTCCCCTGGCCGCGGTCCGACGTCGCCCAGGTCCACGAAACGTGGGTCCTGGTGTACTTCGGGTACCTGCTCGCCGTCGCCGCCGCACCCGTCCTGCTGGGGCAACTGGTCCAGGCACACCGGGACTTGTCCGTGCGCCTGGACGAGATCGAGGAAGCGCGGGAACACGAGCGCCAGCTGCACGCGGAAGCGGTCGTGGCCCGTGAACGCGCCCAACTCGCCCGGGAGATGCACGACGTCGTCGCCCACCAGGTCAGTCTGATCGCGGTACGGGCAGGAGCGCTCCAAGTGGTGGCCCCCGACTCCGACACCCAGGAGGCGGCCCGCACCATCCGCTCGCTCAGCGTCGGCACTCTCGACGAACTGCGCCACATGGTCACCCTGTTGCGTGCCTCCACCGACGCCGGCACCGAGCTCACGCCTCAACCCACTCTGGCCGACCTGCGCCGACTCGTCGCCGACAGCGCGATCCAGGCGACCCTGACCGGCGAACTCCCCGCCGACATCACCACGACCGCCCAGCGCACCGTCTACCGCACCGTGCAGGAAGCCCTCACGAACGTCCGCAAACACGCACCCGGCGCCACTGCGGCGGTGCAACTGTTCCACCACGAACACGAGTTCGGTGTGATGGTCACCAATACCAAGGCGACCCGGCCACCACTGCCCCTGCCCGGTTCGCACCAGGGCCTGATCGGTCTGACCGAACGCGCCGAACTCCTGCACGGCTCCTTCACCGCCGGCCCGCTCTCCGACGGTGGATACCGCGTGCGGCTCGAGATCCCCACCGATGCCGAGGCCCCGTTCACCAGAGGAACCGAGCCGAACCGACCGGATCGAGAGTGACCCGAACACACGAGATCGAGCTCCCTCGGGCGTGAGTTCGGGCGGGAGTTCGGGCGGCGGGAGTTCGGGCGCGAACACGCCCGGCCGGGGGAGCAGGCGCGGGGAGAGGCCGTCGCGGATCAGAGGCAACTCCACGGGCGGTGGCCGCCTGCGCAGGTCGCGGGGGGTTGGGGGAACATCGGGGTGCGGTGCGGGGTGGGTTTCGGCTTGCCGCGCTCGGTTCGGTATCGGGTCGTCACGGATGCGCGGATGACGAACGGGTGCTCGGTGTAGGCGTGTTGCCAACGCACGGGTTTGGCGTACGGGCCGCTACCCCCGGGCGGACCGTATTGCTCGCCCGCCCCCGGAGGTGGTGTCGGGTCCGGGAAGCGCACGTCCGGAACGGGTTGTGGTCCGGCCCAGGTCGCCGTGTCCGGCGTCGACCCGAGCCTGCGTGCCTCGCGCTCGAAGTCGGCCGTCGACGTCGCGGGGTCGTCCGAGCCGTAGAAGCGCACGGTCGTGGACGTGCATGTCACGCCCACCATGCCCGCCTGCGGCTTGGGCCGGGGCGTGGTGTCGCGCCAACACCTGTCGAATCCGAAGCGCTCGAACTCCGTACTCGCCGGCCCGTGGAAGACCCGGAAGGGCACCTCCATGTCGTCCCGGGCACGCCTCTCCTCCGAGCGGTGCCTCTCGTATGCCTCCCGCTCCCTCTCGGCCGCGGCGAACTGCCTTTGGCACGCGTACAGTCCGCCGAGGAAGGTGACGACCGCCAGGGTGATCACGACCAGGACGAAGCGGCCGAGCCACAGCAGGCAACCGGTGATCGGCCGCGTATCGGGACGTGAGGACATGTGCCCATCGTGGCCCGCAACTCCGCCCCGGTCGGCCTTCGTTGCCCACTCGCAACCCGCTCCGTACGGCACGACGCGGCGCGATCGCGCGCCGGCCCCGTCGCGGCTCGTGTTTCAGGACGGATGTACGCTGCCGGCCGTCGCGGGATCGGGGTCCGGTCGTGACGGCGGGCGGGCGGCCCGGGCGGCCCGGGCGGTGGCGAGGCCGGCGATCAGGCCCAGGGGGAGAGCCGAGACCCATACCAGGGCGGGAGTGGTGATGCGGGCGAGGGCGAGTCCGGAGGTGGGGCCGATCGCGGTGCCGATGTCCTGTGTGGTGGACAGGGCGGCCTGGTAGGTGGCGCTGCGCCCCGGTGGGGCGTGGCGGGTGACGAACGCCGAGACGGTGGGGCCGGAGATCATCATGCCGAGGGACGTGACGAGGACGGCCGCGACGAGGGCGGGGTAGCCGAGCCCGGCGGCGGCGAACCCCGCGAGGCCCGCGCCTTGGAGCGCGGCGCCGAGGAAGAGCAGGCGGCCGGTGTCGTGTCGGCGGGTCCAGCGGGTGACGGGGAGTTGGAACACGATGATGGCGAGGGCGTCGAGGGCGAACAGGGCCGCGTAGGCGGTGGTGCCCAGGGGGTGGACTCCGTTCAGGAGTACCAGGCCGTCGGCTTCCCACCAGGTGAAGGTGACGCTGAGCAGGCTGCCGCCGAGGACGAGCAGTGCCAGCCTGCGGTCGCGCAGGATCCGGGTGATCGCGCCGTACACCTCCGAGGCGTTCTCCCCGGTGTCCTGCTCGGCCGTCTCCGGGCCGATGGCGCGGTCGGGGGGAACGGCGAGGAGCACCGTCAGGGCGGCGCCGACGAGCAGGACGCCCGCCGCGGCGAAGACGCCCGACAGCGAGAAGGTGACGGCCGCGGCTCCGAGGATCGGGCCGATCACGCCGCCGATACTGGCCACCACACGGGTCAGGCCGAACGCGTGGGCAAGGTCCTCGTCCGCGTGCAGGTCGCCGATGAGCGCCGCGATCGTGGGGTGGAACGCCGACTCGAAGAGCCCCCGCGGCGAGGAACAGACCCAGCGCGGGTATCGGGCGGTGCACCAGGAAGAGGCTGCCGTAGCCGACGGCCATCCCGGTGGTGGACAGCAGCAGCATGCGGCGGTGGCCGATGCGGTCGGCCAGAGCGCCGCCCGCCAGGCCGCCGGTGAACTCGCCGACGGCCTGGACGAGGAACAGCGCGCCGGCCGCCGCTCCGCTCAGCCCGCCGACCCGATGGGCCCACAGGATGACGAAGGGCAGCATGATGCCGTTGGCCAGGGCGCCGAGCAGCCGGACGGCCAGGAGTCCTCGAAAGGCCGCGGTGACCCGTCGCTTCGTCGGTCCGCCCCGCGCTTCGGGCGCCGTGGAGGTCATGTCGGGTTCCGCGACGTGACGGCGGGGCGGAGTTCGGCGGTCCAGTAGCCCTTGGCGAAGACGTGCTCGGGTCGGACGCCCGCGCCGTGGACGAGTTCGCGGACCGCCCGTACCGCGTGGGCCTCGGCGAGGATGTAGACCTGTTCGAAGCGGCCCGCCCGTATCTCCCGTGCGACCGGGGCGAGCAGCGCCTGCGGGTCGCCCGCCGGGTGGCCGCCGCGCTCGAGCCAGTGCACCCGGCCCGCCGCGATCGGGAGCCGGTCGGCGGGGGATTCGGTCTCGACGACGGCGGTGGCGTCCTGGTCGGCCGGCAGCGCCTCGGTGAGGGCCGCGATCGCCGGCAGGGAGGTTTCGTCGCCGATGAACAGGTGGCCGTCGGCCGGCCGCAGTTCCAACTTCCCCCGGGGGCCGACGAACTCGACGGGCGAACCCGGTTCGGCGCTCGCGGCCCAGGTGCTGCCCGGCCCGCCGCCGGTGTGCAGGACCGCGTCGATGTCCCACTCGCCGACCCGCGGACGGGCGTGCCGGATGGTGTAGTGCCGCTTGACCCGGTTCCCGTGGGCGTCGGCGAGCAGTACCTCGATGTCCTGGGCGGGGCGGGGGGTGAGGCCGATGAGACCCGGTCCGCCCAGGGTGAGTCTGACCGTGCGGGGTGTGAGGTGGCGTCGGGTCAGGACCGTGCAGTGAAGGGTCGGCTTCATGGGTTTCCTCATGGATCTTCCTCCGGTGCGGGTGGTGTCGGGTGGTGTCGGGTGGTGCCGGGTGGTGTCCGGGGACGGCCGGGCATGCCTGTGACCGGCTCCGTTAATTCCGAGGCAGCGTGCCTCGATATGAGGCTAGCATCATTCCGAGACACCGTGTCTTGATAGACTCGTCCCATGCCACCCACAGCGCACGGTCCGGTCACACCGGGACGCCCCCGCAGCGAAGCGGCGCGGATCGCCGTTCTCCACGCCGTCGACGACATGCTCGTCGAACAGGGGTACGCGGCGATGACCATGAAGGGCATCGCCGAGCGCGCCGGAGTCGGGCGCCAGACCGTCTACCGGTGGTGGTCCACCAAGGCCGAGATCCTGCTGGAGGCGAGCACGTCCGACGCCGCCCACGAGTTGGCCGTCGAGCCGCAGGCCGGTCCCGCCGACGAACTCCTCGCCTTCCTCGCGGCGCTGACCGACTTCCTCACCGCCTCGCCGGCCGGCCTGGCCTACCGGGCGCTGCTGGGCGAGGCGCAACACGACACCGCGGTGCGCGATCTGGTCCGCGCCGCCGACCTCGTCGGCACCGCCACCTCGGCCGTACTCGCCCGTGTGCGCCCACACGCCCCCGCCATGCCCGCCCCGCCCCTGGCCGCCGCCCAACTCGCCGGCCCCGTCGTCGCCGTCCTCCTGGAGACGGGCACCCCCCTGACACCGCCCCAACTCGCCGACCACACCCGGCTTCTCCTCGACGCCTGGACAGCCGACCCCCGACACTGAGCCACCCGACACGGCCCGAGCCCGACCCGGATGTGTCGGGTCCCGGTCGGTCCGAAGGGGAATGCGGCCCGGGAGGGGTTCTCAGGAGGGACCGGAGTCGACTTCGATGTCGTAGGACGGCGTCGTGATGGAGCGCAGGGGGGAGTCGAGTTTTTCGACGCGGAGGATGTAGGTGCCCGGAGACAGATCGGCGATGATCTGGTAGCGGCCGGTGAAGCCGGGTTCGGTCCCGGTCCAGTAGCCGGAGCCCAGGCTGTGCTTGAGGATGAATCCGTTGGGCTGCACGATCGCCGGGTAGACCGGGCTGATCGCGCCCCTGACCAGGGTGAAGGACGCCCCGGCATGCGCGTTCGCGCCCGGTGTGGCGGTCAGCTTGAAGGAGAAGTATCGAGTGTTGAACGGGGAGCCGGAGGTGAGCGGCCCGCAGCCCTTGGCGGACACGTGACCGTCGACCACGCCGAGCCGGTGGGGGTCGGTGAAGGTGCCGCTGCCGAGGAGCCCGCCGCAGTCCAGACCCTGGGTTCCGGTGGGCCGGGTGTTGCCGCCGGCCGGAGTACTGCTCCTCTTGGAGGGCGTGGTGGCGATCGGCGACGGGGCGGCCCTGCGGGTCGGTGACGCGGAGGTGGTGGTCGGCGACGGGGGCAGGCCGAGGGTGGGGGGCGGTGTGGGTGCGCTCGGCTGCTGCGGCGCGGAGGTTGCGCTCGAGGTGGGCGTTTTCGCGGCGGTCGTTTTCTCCAGCGACGAGTTGTCGCACCCTCCGGCGATTGGTAACGCGCAGATCAGCAGTATGAGCTTTCGATGCATGGCCTTCCCTGAGAATGGTCGGCGGTCCGGGAGGACCGGGTATGGATGATGGTCTTCTGCCATCGATGGCTCGGAAGGAATGGCCGCCCGGTCCTCCGGGATGCTCCGACCACCGATCGAGAACTGCGGTCATCGCCGTATAGGGGGCCGGTCGGCGGAGAGTTCTCCGGGCCACGGAAGAGTCGGCTCAAGGGCCGGTGTTTCGGATGTGCGCGTCGGCGTGTGGCATCGCCCGTGCCGCGTTCCTCGTCTCGGTGTTGTCCTGGCAGATGGTCTCGACCCGGGTGCCGATGAACCACGAGGAGGCCATGCGATGCTACTCCCAGACCGCACCGGATTTAATTAGACTGGGATATTCTGTTGAATTATTGCCGCCGGTGCGAAACGGAGCCCCCTGGTCGTCGATGATCAATGTCCCTTGTTTGCCCTGATAGGTCCAATCCAGTGCGAGTTTCCAGGCGATAACGCAATCGCATGCCCGCCAATTTATTACCGGGCTTTGTGCCTCGATTCCGAATCTTTGAGTGTCGTTCCCGGCGACTTTGTAACTGAATTCTTCGCCGCCTTCCTGCCTGACGCGTGGATTTGCATCGGCAAAGTCGATTACCATCCGGGGGCTGATGGGTAATCCTGAACCACAGCCGAGTCGGAGAACCACGTTGGTGCCCGGGGCCAGTTTGCTCTCCTGCCGTTCGATCACGCGGATGGCCCGAAGAGTGACGTTGTAGTCGCGCCTCCCCTCGACGGTCACCACGATGGGCGTGGTGCCGTGGTCGATGCCACCGAGTCCGTGGGCCCACTCGGCCGTCGGCTCTCCCGGGGGAACCGGGATGTCTCGAGGGCTTTTGCCGGGGAACGACCAGCCGTGGCACTTGTTCGGGTCCGGTGCGTAGTCCACGCTCGCGGTCAGCGGTGGTGTGTCCGCGACGCCCACGCCCGGCGGGCTCGTGGTGGGGGGTTGTGCACCCGGACCGTCATCACTCGGGAGGATCGACGGGACCGTGGCGGCAGGCGGCTTCTCCGGGCCGGGGACGAGCGGTCCTGCGCCTCGAGTCCGGTTGCCCGAGCCGGTGTCATTCTCCCGCACGGCCACGAAGACGATGACAGCGACAATTCCCATGGCCACCAGGGCCGTCATGGCCACCAGCACAGGCGAGTTCACGTGCATCACGTTGTGGTTTCCGGTGACGACCGTTTTCACGTTGTTCCCCGCCGCCACGCTTCCACCGCTCGCGTGAATGCTCGGCCACTCGGGTGCGGCCTGCGTCGGTGCGACCGGGGCCAACGCCCGATCGGACGTTTCACCTTCCCCGCCGATGCCGGCGGATTCGTCGTCACGGCCGGGGCGAAGACGGGACCGTGTAAAGCGAAAGGTCATGCGCGGGTTTCATTCTCGAAGAGAGTCAAGCCGTCGTGGTCGGCCGCAGTCGCGTGACACCGCCCTCCGCTTCCCGCGACGAATGGTTGGACCGATGGATCGGTCGTGTGCGGAATCGAGATCGTGATCATGCCCGCCTCTTGCGGTCGAAGCTGCCTCCCGACGAACGCATGAAATCGTACTCCGAACGGGCGCGCTATTTCATCGAATCGACTTGTCCGGAACGGCTCGGCCGTCAGGTGTGGCGTGATCATTTCCCCCAAGACGTGGCCATCGACCGTGCGGCACCCTTGGATCACTAATCGCGAGAACACCCGACACCCTGGCGATGTCCCGCCTCCTTTCACGCACAAATGATCAATTTCGGCAACGTCGCAGGCATTCACGATCGCGTGCGACGTGTCGATGCCTATACCAGGAATGCCCCATGGCAGCGATGGGGTCGATGAGATGACGGGGGCGATTGTGGTTCGCGGTGTGCTCAACGCGGGCCGGGGGGTGTCGCGGATATCCCCATGCGGACCGTGTGGGTGGTCATACCCTCGGGCGGCTGTCCGGAGCGAGTCGTCGGGGCACAGTGCCCCGACGACTCGTCCCGACGACTCGTCCCGGCGTCCCGGCGGGGGTTCCCATCAGAGGGTCCCGTCGGGTTCGTGGCGGAATCGGCCTTGTTTGTCGGGTGTCTCCCTGTCCCGGTGGCCCTGATGATCCCTATGCGGGTCCGCGCCCGACTCGGGGGTTCATTCGGGGGGTCGATGATGATCGATGGTCAGCAACTCGGGATCGTGCCAGACGTCCGAATGGCCGGGAGCGATGAGGAACCGCCAACCGGGAGGCAGACCCAGATAGGGAAGTACCCGGGGACATCTGTCGAACAAGTGATCTACATGCACCGGCTGAAAGTAGTCGGGGTCTTGATCCATCTCGCCTTCGCCGGCCCAGAGATACCAGCCGCAGGTCGTCCCCTCGATGGGGTGTCGGAGCCCGTTGATCGGCCATCCGCCCGCTCCGACGTCGCGGGCGACCCCGACGATGGACCCGAGGACCGGCGGCGACCAGGGCACCTGATGCTCGGAGCACAGTTGCCGCTGCTTCCGGTCGGTCTCCGCCACCAGGTCGAGCGTATCGACGAAGGAGTTCTGAAAGTCGCGTTCGGCCTTTCGAAGCGGGCTGCCGAAGAACGCCGCATTCGCTTCGCGCAGGCCGACTTCCAAGACCTGCATGGTCACCAGAACGGCGTCCGCCCCATGAACACCGCTTCCGAACAGATACCGCTGCAAGTCCTCGGGGTCCGGAGACGCCCCCAACTCCGCACGCGCCGTTCGCGCCGCTGCTTCGACACGAGCCCTGCGCTCCGGGTCCACTCGCCGTCTCCTCTCGTCCACGGGCCTCTCGACAACCACTACTGCGGAGCGTCCGGTCATGCTGCCCGGAACCACGTCACGGCTTCACCCTCGATGGTTCAACGAAGAGCCGCCGACCTGCGATCGATCCGTCATGACCGGATTCAATCAGCCACGTCCTCGGGCCACAGGAGCGGCCGGTCGATCGGCACAGGCCCCGGGCGCACGCCGGGTCACCGAAGTGCCCGACAGCCGTGGCCTCCTGGGATCATGCCCTCATGAACGTCTGGGCTCACGACGGCCTGCTCTATGAGGTGGAGTCGGGATACAGCCTGCCGGACGACGCTTGGCGGTACGAGTTGGCGGGCATCTCCGGCGCGCCCGGGACGGGACCGTATCTCGTCGTGCTCATTCCCGACGCCACGCCGGACGACGGTCCCTTCACCCCGAAGCGGGCCGAGCACATCCGGACGGTGATCCACGATGGACGGACCCCATGGCCGGTCCTCCTGCGCTTCGTGGATCTGATCGAGGGCTCCGGCGACGTCACCCACGGCCCCGGGGCAACCTCGAATGTCGGCACCCCGACCTCGTCCAACGACACATGGCAGTTCGCCGACCGGCGATTCGCGGTGAACTCGTACCGCACCGGTGACCGGGATGCCTGGTGTCACGAGCTGTACGAGGTCGCTCCTCGGACGTCCGGGAACAACTCGATCGAGGTGCGAATCCCCGATGTTCGGCCGGCGGACGGTCCGTTCGTCGCCGCGACGGCCGACCGGGCGACGTTCACGGCCCACGGGGCATGGACGCTGCCATGGCCGGTCTTCCGACACTTCCTCGACGTCGTCGAGGCAGCGGGCGACCTCGTTGCGGACGCGACGACAGCCGGCCGTCCCAAGCCTTTGCCGACACCGTGATCGAGGAGGTCGGGATCGCGTCGTCGATCGAGACGTTGAAACGGAACTCGCGAGGATTCACGGGCAACTGCTGAACGCCTCGGTTCTTCGCCCCGTTCGCGACACCGTCCACAACGGATCACCTCGGCTCGCAGCCGCGATCGAAATCGGAGTGCGTCAGATCCGCTCCCCGGCGTCGCCCGCAATGCCGTCCCGCACGACGTAGGCCCGCGCGGTGGGGCTGCCGAAGAGCGCGCAGGTGACGAGGGTGTCGCCCGCTCGCTGTGCGTCCGGGAAGAAGCCCGGGTCCGTCGAGTCGACGTCCCTGCTCGGCATCAACCGGACGTCCGGGCCCCGCTCTTCGAGGGTGCGCGACGAGTTCGACCGCCGGTCGGACCGATCGTGTCGACGAAGTACGCGAGGACGTCGTAGCGACGGGCCGGACGTCGGTCCTGTGCCTGCGGAAGGCGCCTCGCTGTTGTCGGTAGGGACCGAACGCGTCGATCGTTTCGAAGTCGGCGACGAAACCCCGGCCGGCGAGTCTGTGCCGCAGGTCCGAGGGGCGGGTCGATCGCGGCCGAAATCCGGGGAAGGTTGGCCGGATCGGCAGTGCGGAAGCGTTCGATGTTCGTGCTGAATGGGTGGTGATCGAAATCGTCGGCAGCAAAAGGGAGTCGGAGCGGACATGGGCGATCTCGTCGTGTGGATGTCGGCGGGACCGGAACCCGGCGCGATCCTGAATGTTTCGGCACGACCCGAGACCGCCACCGTCGACTACGACCACATCGTCACCTACCACGGCAACGCGGTGGTGGACGTGGGCCCGGGAGCGTACGACCCCGACCGCGAGGCACCGGAACCGACACTCGCCCACGCGCCGTACGCCTGACGCCCCCGGGCCCCGGCCCCGGCCCCGGCCCTGCGGCACGCTGACGCCCGCCCACGTACCGCACCCATCACTCGGGAACAAGGGAGAAGAATGTCGACGTGGACGGCCGTGTCGAACCTTTCGGTGACACTCCAGAACGGCGACCGGAGTTGCGACATCTACGCGAACGGGCGCAACAGGATCGGCGTGACGATCGCTGTCGAGCCGATCGACGAGAACGCGCAGCCCATCCGGATCGACCCGGAACACCTGCTGGCGAACCTGTGGCTCGTCGACTACGCCGACGAGTCGAAGCTTCCTTGGAAGAGCTACGCGAGCTGGTCCTACACCGACGTAGCGAACGAGTTCACCGCGACCCCCGGCGCGTCGAGCGGGCACACCAAGGCCTCGACGGACGACGACGGGACCCAGCGCGTCACGCTCTATGTGTATTGCTCGCCCGAGGCAGACCCGAAGTCGATCGGCGTGCAGGTCAGGACCGACTCCGGCGATGTCGTCAAAAGCTCCCTGAACGGGATGTACCACGGCAAGGTCACCCTCACCCCGAGGGCACCCCTGTCCCATGGGCGGGAGGACATCGACTGGGACTGCTCACGCACCCCCACCGCCAACGGCGACACCGCGGGGAATGTGACGACGCAGGCCTGGAACTACTACCTGTCCCTGAAAGCCGACGAGAACGACTTCGTCTCCTTCTCGGCGAGTCGCTGCTACACCGACGCCGGTTACGACGGGTTCTTCGCATACGACATCACCCCCGACGGTGGGCGTGACAACTTCTACGGCGCGTATGTCTGGTTCCGCGAGCCGCACGATTCCGCCTATTACTCCCCGCAGGACGGACACAGCAGGGGTCAGATCGTCAACTTCCCCGCCGTGAACGCGTGGTGCGACTACGCGACGATCTACGACCGGGAGCATCCCGAGCGATACCTGTGCTTCACCTGGGTGCACTCCACCGCCGGCGGCGGATGGCACATCCCGAACGGGCCGATGCCCGTGTGGAGGGAGTACTGGCCGATGAAGATCGTCGCCAACGACAAGTACGGCAACACGGGCACGTTCTGGGTGGACGGATCGGACGTCACCGACGCGCTCGACATCTATGACCGCGAACCGTGAGAGCCGGAGTCCGTCGGGGATCCTGATCGGGTCGGACGGCACGGTTCTCAGGGGGCACCGGAGACGTTCCGGTCTTCGTCAGCCGTGCTGGATGTGACGGTGTTGCGGCAGGATGCGCACGCGGAAGGTGCTGCGGATTCCCGCTCGGATGTGGATCGGATCGGAATCGTCGATGACGGCCACGGGGCCGTCCGAAAGCGCCCGGCGCCGTACTTCGGCATGGGCCCCGACGACCCGAGGCTTCCGCCGCGTGTGCTGGTACAGGCCGTGCTGTACCTTCCGGGTGGACGACGACGGCCCCGGGTTTCCGACCCGGTTGACCGGCCCGGAATGGGCGCGCGGGCCCTGGGCGGTACGGGTGTTCGGCGCACAGGCGGCCGGCGCCTGCCCGCCGCGTGGGATCGGGCCTCGCCCTGCCGACCGCAATGTGTTCGCAGATCACGGCGTCGGTGCGCCGCGACGGACGCCTCCACCGCGTGGAGTCGGGTTTCCGCCACGGGACGCGGCCGACGGGCCTGGGGTCGGCCGACGAGCATGGAACCAGCGTGCCCGAAAGCCCGGACGGGAACCGCACCTTGCCGCCGTCGCGGCGTCCAGGCGGGCAGGGCGTCCCGGCTCCCGGCGGCACGTACTCCGAGAGCGTCGAGCGTGGGGGAGCAGGTCCGCGACGATGCCCCTCCGGAGCGAACGTGAAGGCGGTGCCGAACGGGCCGTCGCCGTGGCGGCATGGACTGTGCGGCCCCGTCGTCGGTGCCGTCCGCAGGTGGAAGAACACCATGGGCTGTCCGGCGTCTTGCCGTACGAGGGGTTCGTCCCGCCGAGCAGTACCGACGGCTGCCCGACCCGGGCGACGACATCACTCCACACCCGATCCCGCGCGGCGACGCGTACGCCGCCGATTCCAGCACACGATCGGCCACGAGCTGGCCCTGCCGACGCGCGGCGAGGTCACGACCGGGGATCATGCCGCCGGCCCGGCGGAGGCGGAAGTCGTCCGGACGGTCGTGGCGAAGTTCCTCGTACCGTCGAACGAAGACGTCGAGTGCCTCGTGAAGCGTGCAGCCCGACGCTTCTCCGATCGCCTTGAGCGCGGGGATGATCCGGCGCGCCAGGATGTCGCGGTCAACGCTCTCGGGGATCTGTTCCATGAGGCCGTCAGCGTAGTTTCGAGCACGTGCAAGGCGCCAAGGTATCTGCCTCCGGTGGGAAGAGAAGCCCGCATCCGTCCCGGCGACGGCGCCGAGTCGACCGGTGAATCCCCGCCCACCCCCTTCCGCTCTGCGCGGGGGCGGAGTACCGTTCCCGGTCCGTTGGTCTTGGGGAGGTGCCCCTGATGTGGGTGATCCGGGCATTCGCCAACGGCGAACGTGTCACCCGCCGGGCCGTGATGTCCGGGAGGCCGCGGTGCGCTTCGACGAGGAACACCGTGCGATGTACTGCCGTCTCGAACCCGCCCTGCAGGCCCCGCCGGACCCCGCGCTCGAACCGATCAACCGAGCACAGGACGCGAACATGTGTGCGTTCGTCCCGGTGCGCCCGGAAGGACTCCGCACCCCCGGCCGACAGGTCGGCCTCGACGACCTCGTCCCGGGGTTGCCGCGCGAGGACGTCGCCCCGCAACCGCGGGAGACCGTGGACCTGTTGTTCGGCCGGCCGGTGGAGGCCGTCGCGGACCTGATCCGGTGCGGCGAGTCGACCTGAACCCGTCCGCGGGCAACCGGCCTTCCCCTCCTCCGGAGGTCCGCGCGACGCACGGGAACGGCCCCGAACCGCACCCCAGGGGGCGGTAGCGGGGCCGTTCCACGTCGTCCGCCGCGGGGCCACGGCCCGCACACCACGCCGCGAGGCGAATGTGTGGGGTCCGGGCCCGCGTGTTCGTGGAGCCGCGGTCGGTTGAGTAGGAGACAGGGTCTTCGGGGGCGGGGTCAGGTGCCGAGGATGTTCAGGGATAGGCGTTTGGCGCGGTCCAGATCGGTGTCGTCGCCGAAGAGTTGGTAGCGGGTGTTGGCGGCGCGTAGGTAGGCGTCGATGCGGAAGGCGTCGTCGGCCGGGGAGGGGCTGTCGGCGGCGGACAGTTCGGATTCCAGCAGGTGCAGCCACTCGCGGGCGAGGTCGCGGACCGCGTCGGCGACGGGGCCTTCGCGGCGGCCGTATTCGACCGAGGTCGTGGTGATGAAACACCCGCCGGGGAAGACGCCGTCGCGCAGGTAGGCGACCCAGTTGTCGAGCAGGGCGCGGAGCCGGGGCCGTCCCGGGGCGGCGGGCCACGACGGCTCGACGACGTGCCGCAGGTACAGGGCGCGGGCCTCGGCGACGGCGGCGATCTGGATGGCTTCCCGGTTGGCGAACACCGTGAGGATCCCGCTCTTGCTGTGCCCGGTTCGGGCGGCGAGCGCGCCGACGGTGATGGCGTCCAGCCCGTACACCGTCGCGGACATGGCGGCCTGTCGGGCGACTTCGTGCCGGGTCCGGTCGCCGCGGGCGCGGCGGCCGTCGGCGCGGGGCGTGCGGGAATCCGCGGTGGGGTCGGAGGTGTCCGGGGCCATGTGCCGATTGTATGCGATCGATCGGTCGTGTAGCGTGCGGGATAATTACGACCGATCGATCGCATAGTGGAGGCGCGGATCATGGGTGTCGACGGCGGCGTCGGGCTGGACGGTTTCGCGAAACGTGTGCTCTCGCTGTCCGGCGCCGAGAAGACCGTCCACGTGGCCGGGAACGGGCCTGCGGTGGTCGTGATGCCCGAGATGCCGGGCATCAGCCCCGACGTGGTGCGCTTCGCCGGGTGGGTACGCGATGCGGGGTTCACCGTCTACATGCCGTCGCTCTTCGGCGTCGACGGGGCGTATCCCACCGTCGAGCTCGCCGAGCCGATCCTCAAACGGGCCTGTGTCAGCAAGGAGTTCAGGGCGTTCGCGGGCGGCGGCACGAGCCCGGTGACGGTGTGGCTGCGCGCGCTGGCCAGGACCGCGCACGCCGAGTGCGGCGGACCGGGCGTCGGCGCGGTGGGGATGTGCTTCACCGGCAACTTCGCGCTGAGCATGACGCTGGAACCGGCCGTCGTCGCCCCGGTCCTCGGCCAACCGTCACTGCCACTGGACGACCCGGCCGCACTTGAGCTGTCGCCCGAGGACGCGACCGCCATCCGCGAGCGCTTCGAGCGCGACGAACTCACCGCACTCGGACTGCGCTTCGACAACGACAAGTGGTGTACCGGCCAACGCTTCGCCGCCTACGCGCAACTCCTCGGCGACCGCTTCGACGGGCGTGTCCTCCCCGGCGAGCACGCGAACCCCGAACCACCGCCGTTCTTCCGCGACCTGATCCGGACCCCGCACAGCGTGGTCACCGCGCACCTCGTCGACGAGGAAGGCCACCCCACCGTGCGAGCCCGCGACGAAGTCCTCGCCTTCCTCCGCGCCCGCCTGCTCCCCGATCGCGCCACGGCCTGACGGCGGGAGGCGGCTCGACCGCGACGGCACGCCGGAGCCGCTACCGCCATGCCCGACCGTGCCCCGCGCGGCCGGGATGTCCGCGATTTCGTGCTCGCGGACGGGGCGCCCGGGCCACGACCGACTCCTCGTGCCCACCGCGAACAACGCCATCGCGGCGACCCGCCCCGCCTGCCCTGGGCCCTCGACGCGTCGGGCGCACCCGACACTCCTGCCGCCGCGAACTCGGCGTCCGCCTCCGGCGGCAAGGGTGCCTGACACAAGTGGGTTGTCCCGTCGCGGAGTTGCTCATTGCGGTGAACCGGAAGTACTTGTCGCGGCGGCCTCGGCGCCCGGTGGTTCGCATGGTGTTAGCAGGCGGTCGTGGTGCGGAGCCACCCCATATGTGTGAGGGTCCCCAGTCGTCGAACCGCCGGCAGTGTCTGGGGCAGGAACCCAGGTTCGGGCGGATCGCCCGGAGTAACGGGTTTCGCTTCGGAATCGAAAAGGAGAACCATGATCACCGCGATCTCGAACGCGGGCGACAAGCTGATCGCGCTTGTCGCCCCGCGCGAAACGGCCGCCGCCAACTGCTGGGTGGACAACTCCTGGTGTAGCCCCACCGGCTGCACGTTCTGGTGGCAGCGTCGGACCTACCACCACGTCTGCGACAACGGGGACAGCTACACCTCGGTGTCCCTGTGCGGCACGGGCTGCTGACCGGCTGACACCCTTCGGTCCAGGGGCACTTCGGCAGCTGTCGGGGTGCCCCTGGGCCATCCCCCCGGGCGTACGGGAATTGCCCGCCCGGACGCGCGGGCGTCCGTTCGCCGTGACCGATCATCCGGATCAGGAGCAGTGCTCGTGAACCAACTCCTCGTGGCGACCCGGGTGTTCCTCGGGTTGGTGTTCGTCCTTTCGCTGGGTGCGAAGTTGCGTGCGCCCGGCGGGTTCGCGGAGTTCGTGGGATCCGTACGCGGATTGGTGCCCCGACTGCCCGCACGGACCACCGCGGTCGTGGTGGTGGCGGGCGAGGCGACGGTGGTCGTCCTGCTCGCCTGGACCCGGACCGTGTCGCTCGGTCTCGGGGTCGCCCTGCTGCTCTCGGTGGCGTTCACCGTCGCCCTCTGGTCGGCGATCCGGCGCGGCCGGCGGGTGTCCTGCGGCTGCTTCGGGGCCTCCACCACCCCGGTGGGACCGGCACATGTGGTGCGCAACGTGGTGTTGACGGCGTGTGCCGCGGTCGGACTGGCCGCCGGGCCGGCCGGTGCCGACACGTGGGGGCCGGGGACGGCAACGTCGATCGCCGCGGGGGCGGTCGCGGCCGGTTTGGTGGCGCTCACCGACGACGTGGTGGATCTGTTCCGCGCCTGATCCGCGTTGGGCGCATGCCCACACCCGTACGCCCACCCGTACACCCCCACCCACGCACCTCGCCCCGCCCGCGGAACGCCCGCACCCGCGCGCCCACGCACCCGCGCGCCCACGCCCGTTCGCCCCGCCCTGCGTCCCGATCCCGCGCAACCCGAGAAGTTCGACAAGTCCGAGAGGAAGTTGGGCCATGCCATACGTCGTTACGCTCCTGGTGCTCTTCGGGGTGCTGAGTGTGTTCAACCTGGTCATCACTGCCGGACTCGTCCGCCGCCTGCGGGAAAACGGTTCGGCCGGATCGGCGCGCTCGCAGACCGGGCCGATCGTGATGCGCGCGCCCGGTGAACGCGTGGCACCGTTCCGGGCCGTCACCCTCGACGGCGCCGCGATCTCCGAGGCGGTCCTGAACGAGGGCCCCACGCTGGTCGCCACGTTCGGGCAGGGCTGCCCGGAATGCGCGGAACGGCTCCCGGGATTCGTGGCGTATGCCGAGACGTTCCCTGGCGGTCGGGACCGGGTGCTGGCCGTGATGGTCGGAAATCGGGACGATGTGGCCGAGGAGCTGGCTCGCCTGGAACCGGTCGCCCGGGTGGTCCTGGAGGGCCGGGAGGGCACGGTCGCCACCGCGCTGGGGGTCACCGGATACCCGGCGTTCGCGATCCTGGACGAGCACGCGACGGTGCGCGCGTCCGGCCTGCGCCTGGAGAGTGTGACCAGGGCACTCTCGGCTCGGGCATGAACGGCCTACGCCGGATCCCGCACGCCCTGCGGCTGACCTGGGCCGCCGGTCGGGGCCTGACCGCGCTGGCCGTCGTACTGACTCTGTCCTACGCCGCCGTCCCGCTGGCGACCGCCTGGTTGACCCTGGCCTTCCTGAATCGTGTGGTGCGCGGCGGCGCGGCCCAGTCGTCGATCCTGGCCGTCGCGCTCGGCCTGGCCGGCGTGGGTCTGCTGGCCGGGCTTGCCCCGCACGTGGTCCAGTACGCCCAGCGGGAGAGCGAACGCCGGGTCGGACTGCTCGCCCAGGACCGGCTGTTCGCGGTCACCGAACGGTTCGTCGGCCTGGCCCGCTTCGAGGACCCGGCGTTCCTGGACCGAATGCGCCTGGCCCTCCAATCCGGCGGCGCCACCCCGGGCGCGGTGGTCACCGGAACGTTGTCCGTGGTCGGCTCGGCCTTCACCGCCGTCGGCTTCCTCGGCTCGATGTTCTACCTGTCCGCCTGGATGCCGATCCTGGTGCTCGCCTCGGGCGGGGTCGCGCTGGCCGCCGAACTGTGGCTGGCCAAGCGCCGGGCGCACATGTTCTGGCGGATCGGCCCGATCCAGCGCCGGGAGATCTTCTATCGCGGGCTGCTCACCGATGTGCGGGCGGCGAAGGAGATCCGGATCTTCGGCACCGGGTCCCACCTCCGCGAACGTATGCGCACCGAGCGTGGCACGGCCAACGCCGCGCAGAACACGCTGGATCGCCGCGAGGTGCTGCTCCAGAGCGGGGCCGGCGCCACCACCGCGCTGACCGCGGGCGGTGCGCTGATCTGGGCGGCGTACGCCGCCGCCGCCGGGCGGATCACGCCGGGTGAGGTGACCCTGTTGATCGCGGCGATCACCGGCGTACAGACAGCGATGGTCGCGATCGCGCGCGAAACCGCCCGTACCCACCAGCAGTTGCTGCTCTTCCGGCACTACACGGACGTCATGGCCTGTGCGCCGGACCTGCCGGTCGCCGCTGCCCCGCTGCCGGTGGGCGAACTTCGTTCCGGGATCGAGTTCCGTGATGTCTGGTTCCGCTATTCGTCCGAACACCCTTGGGCACTGAGGGGGTTGAACCTCACCATCCCGGCGGGCCGAGCCCTGGCCGTGGTCGGCCGCAACGGCGCCGGCAAGAGCACGCTGATCAAACTGCTCTGCCGGATGTACGACCCCGACCAGGGGCAGATCCTGTGGGACGGGGTCGACCTGCGCGACCTGGATCCGGTCGCGCTGCGGACCCGGATCGGCGCGGTGTTCCAGGACTACATGGAGTACGAACTCACGGCCCTCGACAACATCGCCATGGGCGACCTCACCCGGGCGGACCGTACCGATCGGATCGAGGCCGCGGCCCGCAAGTCGGGTGCGCACGACTTCGTCGCCGCGTTGCCTCGCGGCTACGACACGCTCCTGTCCCGCACGTTCGCGGACCCGCGCGGAGTCGGGGAGGCGGGCGTCGGGGTCACCCTGTCCGGCGGACAGTGGCAACGACTCGCGCTGGCCCGGGCGTACCTGCGCGCCGACTGCGACCTGTTGATTCTGGACGAGCCCAGTTCGGGACTGGACGCGGAGGCGGAGGCACGAATCCACGTGGACCTCCGGCGGTACCGGCGTGGCCGGACCAGCCTGCTGATCTCCCATCGGCTGGGCGCGGTGCGGGAGGCCGACGAACTGGTGGTGCTCGACGACGGGCGGATCGCGCAACGCGGCACCCACCATGAACTGATGGCGGCCGGAGGGCTGTACGAGCGGTTGTTCTCGCTTCAGGCGGCGGGCTATCGGGAACCGACGGGGGAGGCGGCGTGAAAGCGATGGGTCGGCGGTGGGCTCGCTCGTCGGGCCGTTCGACGGTGGGAGGCCGGGTCGTTCCCGGGACGCCGGCTTTGCCGGCCGTGCTCGGCGTATCGGGCGTGCTGGGCGTGCTGGGCGTGCTGGGCCTGCTGGGCGTGCTCCTGCTGGTCCGGACGCGAGGGCGGGTGTTGCGGGTGAGGGTGGTCGGGTGGAGTATGCAGCCGGCGATCGAACCGGGGGACGAGGTGCTGGCCCGCCGGGTCCCGCCGGAGAGTCTGGCCGTCGGCGACCTGGTGGTCCTGGCCGGACCGCACCTGGCCCCCGAACTGCGGATCGCGCTCGCCGAGGGCCGCCCCGCCCCGCCCGGGAGCGTGGTGTGGGATCCGCCGAACGGGTCGGCCCGTCGGTCGAGTCCACTGATCGTCAAGCGGATCGCCGCCGTCGGCGGCCCGCGAGCGTCGGGTGCCGACGGCGAACACCCGCCGCCGGCACACCTGTTGCTGCTCGGCGACAACCCCGAGTACAGCGTCGACTCCCGACACTACGGCAGTGTTCCCGCGGATCGCATCCTGGGCCGGGTGGTGCGCCACCTGGGATCGGGTCGGGCCGATCCGGGCGCAGCCGGCGGCGGGCCGGGCTTCGGCGGGTGAGACGCCGCTCCCCCCGATCGGCCGCTGGGGCGGTGTGGCCACCCGGGTGAAGGAACCGTGCGAGCGCCGCGGCCGTCTCGCCGAGATCGACCGACTCGCCCGCGGCTTCCCGACCCTCCCGCGACGACGCCACGACCACCGGCTTCGCGCATGGCTCGGTCGGGTGCCTCCCCCGGAACTCCGGGTGGTGGAAGGGCACGTGAACCGGAAGTACCTGTGAATGCGGGAACGCCCGGACGAGGTGCTGCCGTTGCCGATCACGCGGCGCACGCGCCGGCAGGCGGGGTGATCGATGTCCGGCATCCGGCATCCGGCATCCGGCACGCGGTGCCCGGTGCGCGTGCCGTCGGATCGAGGTGGTGCGGTCGGCGGCGGTGCCGCCCGGGTCGGGTCGGATCGTGGGCACGGGGCGTACAGGAAACTATAGTTGAAGGTTCAACGACTATGTGTCACTCTGAATTCGAGACCGGGCGACCACCTGGTCGTCGGGCCGGCGCTCCAGTCGACGCCGGCGATCTCTGTCCCATCTCGTCACCGGAGATGAATCGCCATGATGCGAACCCTTCCGCTCCGCCTTCACCACCACGCCTGGATCACCGACGACCAGGAAGCCAATCGGGCCTTCTACGAGGACGTCATCGGCCTGCCCCTGGTGGCCACGTGGAGCGAGAGCGACGTGCTGTTCGGGGCCGAGCGCGTCTACAGCCACACCTTCTACGGTCTGGCCGACGGAAGTGCGTTGGCCTTCTTCCAGTTCGCCGACCCGAAGGACCAGGAGGAGTTCAGGACCGACATCCACTTCACCGCCTGGCGCCACATCGCGTTCAAGGTCGACCGGGAAACCCAGGACGCCATCCGCGGCCGCCTGGCCGCGGCCGGCTACGCGGAGGAGGACGCCTATGTGATCGACCACGGATACTGCCTGTCGCTGTACGTCAAGGACCCGAACGGGCTGCAACTCGAATTCACCCTCGATCACCCCGACGCGGAGAAGATCGATGCGGAGCGGCGGACGACGGCACACGCCGATCTCGCCCGCTGGCTCGACGGCGACCACGGCAGCAACAATCGATGGCGCTGACGCCCACCGGGCGGGTGTGTGTGCGAGTGGTGGTGATTGGTCGTCAGCCGTGTCGTCCGACGACGGTATCGCTCGACCGGGGTGGGCCGTCCCGACCCGAAGGCACCGGGGGGCGAATCGCGCCCCCCGGAGGGGAGTCGGGTCGGCCCCATCGCCGACCCCTCCGCCGCGATCCACGGCGGTGGTGCGGGGCCGGTGCCACCGGATGTCGGTCGGAGCGGGGCGCGGGCCTTCTCACGAAGGCGGGTCGGAGTCCTCCCGCTCGTCGGGGATGGGCTCGCTGAATGCCTGGATCACACCGTAGTAGGCGCTCGCCAGGGCACTCCAGCCGCTGTCGTCCGTGCGGTCGGGGATGTCGGGATGGGAGCGCGACCGCAGGAGGTAGCCGACGGACAACGCCTCGACGGCCCAGATGAGGTCTTCCATGGTGCGGTCGGGTCGGAGCCGGCGGCGGGCGTAGCGCAGGAGGACGCTCAGCAGGTGGTCGGTCTCCTCGATGTACCGTTCGTTGGCTCCGGCTTGGGCGTCGCGCACCATGTCGACGGGGGCCAGGGCTCCCAGGCCCAGGGCCAGGAACAGTTCCGGTGACGCGCTCGTCCACCGGAAGTCGGCCTCGCTGATCTGACGGAAGATCTCCTCGGGCGCCTCTCCGTCGGCGACCAACCGGAAGGCGAGGGCTTCGATCTGTCGCGCCCCGGGGGTGGCGATCTTGTCCATCACATGGCGCATCAACTCCAGTTGGAAGGCGGCCTGATCCGGCCAGATCTGGTAGAAGGCCCCGGTCGTCAGTTTCCTGCCGTCGGGGTCGCGCCTGTTCACCTCGACGAGGACGTCGGACATGCGGACGTCCGCCAGGGGGTTGTGCGGACTCGGCGCGTCGGGACGGGTTCGCTCGATGGCGAGGTCCGCCGCCGCGGCCAGCAGCAGGGCACGGGTCTCCTCGCGCGGCCGATGCCGACGCTGAGGCCGTGCGGAGCCGGTCGAGGGTGTGCGCTTCGGCGCGGACTTCGTCACGTCGTTTTCGGGGGTCTCCACCATGCGACGATGATACTCCCTGTTTGGAGATCATAAGTTATTTACGATACGCATGGCGTTCCCCGCGGCGAAGCATGCGACGGCCGAGGCTCCGGGTCGGCCGAGGCTATCGGGGTGGGCGTCGACGCGGTGGGCCGGGATCCGGATTCGGGCTGTGAGCCCTCGCGAGGGCTGGTGCTCCGAGATTCCAGGCTTCATAATATTCTTATGATTATCATGAGACTGCTACGTATCCTCCTGTGGGAAACCGGCCGGCGACCGGCAACCCTCGCCCCCCGCGGCACCGGGATTCCCGCATGACCGGGCATGTCGTCAACTTCGTCAACGGTGCCCGCAGCGACGGCCCCGGGCGGCAGCCCCTGGTCGACCCGCGTACCGGTGAGACCCACGGCACCGCGGTGATTTCCCGGGCCGCCGAGGTGGACGCCGCCTTCGACGCGGCACTCACCGCCTTCGCAACGTGGCGGCGCAGCACCCCCGCCGATCGTCAGGCCGCCCTGTTGGCGATCGCGGCCGAGATGGAGGAGCGGGCGGAGGAGTTCGTCGCCGTCGAATGCGCGGACACCGGTAAGCCGACGGACCTCTTCCGGACCGAGGAACTGCTGCCGATCATCGACCAGCTCCGGTTCTTCGCCGGTGCGGCCCGGATGTTGGAGGGACGGGCCGCCGCGGAATACGTGTCGGGGTACACGTCCATGATCCGCCGCGAACCCGTCGGCGTGATCGCGGCGATCGCGCCGTGGAACTACCCGCTGATGACGGCGGTCTGGAAGTTGGCGCCGGCCGTCGCGGCCGGCAACACGGTCGTCTTCAAGCCGGACGCGGTCACTCCCTCCAGCGCGCTGCTGCTCGCCGAGATCTGCGGACGTCACCTGCCGCCCGGCTGTGTGAACCTCGTCTGCGGGGACCGGAAGACCGGTGAACTGGTCGCCGGCCATCCGAGCGCGAACATGGTGGCGATCACCGGATCTACCCGGGCCGGCATCGAGGTGGTTCGTGCGGGCGCCGACGACGTGCGCCGCACCCACCTCGAACTGGGCGGCAACGCCCCGGTCCTGGTGTTCGACGACGCCGACGTGGCCGCCTGCGCGAAGGTGATCACCGAGGCCGCCTTCTACAACGCCGGCCAGGACTGCACCGCGCCGTCGCGGATCTTGGCGCACGCCGACATCCACGACGACCTCGTACGGCAACTGGTCGGGTACGCCCAGGCGTTCGCCATGGTCGACCCGGCCAACGCCCGGGACGGCCGAAGCCCGCTGATCAGCCGGTCCCAGTTGGAACGGGTACGGGAACTCGTCGAGCGCCGTGGCGACACCGCTCGGGTCGTCGCCGGCGGGAAGGCGGAGGAGGGGCCCGGTTTCTTCTATCCGCCGACCGTCGTCACCGGTGTCGGCCAGCGCGACGAACTCGTCCAGGAGGAGATCTTCGGCCCCGTGCTGACCGTGCAGACCTTCACCGACGAGGAGGGGGCGATCGAGATGGCCAACGACGTCCGCCACGGCCTGGCGGCAGGGGTGTGGACACGTGACGTCGGCCGCGCCATGCGTGTCACCGGTGCGCTCGACTTCGGCATCACCTGGGTCAACACCCACGTCACGACCGCGGCCGAGATGCCGCACGGGGGCTTCAAGCAGACCGGCGAGGGCAAGGACCTGTCCCTCTACGGCCTGGAGGCGTACACGCGGATCAAGCACGTGATGCTCTCGTGGACCTGAGCACCGACAGCCGCGCCGACGGGCGGGCCCGGGGGAGTTGTTCGCGGGGCGACTCTCGCGGACGTCTTCGCCGGTGATCCGTCATCCCAGGCACGCCGGAGGTCGTGCGCGGGGCCGGCGACGCGTCGCCGGCCCCGCGCGTCGTCCCCGCTCGTCCCCGAGCGGCCGGAGTCCTTCGTCGCGGCCGCATCGGGGTTGACGCGCTCCGAGCGGTGACGCGGGACGGGGGCGGGATCGGCTTCGCCCCCGTCGGGCTGTGGGTCGACCGGTTCGCTCCCGGCTCAGTGGACCGGCGTGTGACGCGCATCGCCGACCACGCCGTGGAACACGGCGGGGCTCACTGCGGATCCGCTGCCGCGCCGGACGCCCGCCGATGCGCGACGCGGCCGGCCCGGAGCACGGTGGTGATCCGGTCGGACACCCCGCGCAGGTCGTCCGGTGGCCCGTCGAGGACCACCAGGTCGGCCACGAGTCCCGGCCGTACGGCGCCGATCTCGTGGTCGAGCCGCAACAATTGCGCCGCGCCGGCGGTGGCCGAGCGCAACACCTCGAACGGTGGCATGCCGGCCTTGGCCATGAGGTCGAGTTCCACCAGGTTCTCGCCGTGGACGCCCACCCCGGTGTCGGTGCCCATCGCGATGCGCACCCCGGCGTCGACGGCCCGGCGGAAGGACGCGGCGTGGACCTCGACCAGCTCGTGTGCCTTGGCGACCATCTCCTCGGGCAGCGCGGTGCGATCGGCCTCGGCGCGTGCGACGACCGCGAGCGGGGCCGCCAGCGTGGGTACCAGCCAGGTGCCGTGACGCAGCATCAGATCGATGGCCTCGTCGTCCAGGTAGACGCCGTGCTCCACGGACCGGGCGCCGTGCCGCACCGCCGCCTTGATGCCCTCGGTGGCGTGCGCGTGGGCCATGACATCCAGGCCGGCGGCAGCGGCCTCGGCGACGATCTCGGCGAGTTCGTCGTCGCGGAACTGGCGGTGGTGCAGGTCGTCCTCGGACAGTACGCCCCCGGATGCCGAGACCTTGATCCAGTCCGCGCGGGCCCGGACCAGTTCCCGGACCTTGTGTCGCGCCTGGTCCACGCCGTCGATCAGGCCGGAGGGCGCGCCCGGGTGGGACGGGAAGAACGGCGCCTCGATGCCGGAGAGTTGGTGTCCGTCGCCGTGCCCGCCGGTCTGGCTGAGCATCGAGATCGCGTTGAGCAGGCGCGGCCCCGGGATCAGGCCCGTCTCGACCGCTCGCTTGAGCCCGTAGTCGGCGCCCGCGGCGTCGCGGACGGTGGTGATCCCGGCTTCCAAGGTCAGCCGGAGATTGCGCGCGGCTTCGAAGAACATCAGCGAGAAGGGTGTCTGCTGGATCCGCCGGCCGTCGACGTCGCTGAGCATGACGTGAACGTGGCAGTCGATGAAGCCGGGGAGTACGGTCCGGCCGCTGACGTCGATCACATCGTCGCCGTCCAGGCCGGTGCCGACCCCGGCGATCCGGCCGTCGACGACGACCACGTCGGCCTCCCGGGGCGCGGACCCCGAACCGTCGAACACGGAACCACCGGTGAGCAACAATCGCCGGCCGGGAGAGGAATCAGTCGAGGACATGGCACTCCATCCATTCGCGTAGTGCTTCGTTCCGGGCCCGCCCCATCGGTTGCGGGCGGGAAATGGTCCCCTGCGCGCGGCGGCGGATGCACCTTACGTGCGGGGTTTCGCTTCGCCGAGGGTGGTCGCGGCCTCGCGGAGGGCGTCCCACACGATCCCGGTCGGGGTGAGGTGGCCGGCGGCCGCGGGTGGTCGCAGCCATGTCACCGTGGCGTACGAGTCGTCGGGGGGCACCACGACCCAGGCACCGAGCCCGATCCGACGCGGGCCGCCGCCCGGTTCGTCGTCGGGGTCGGGTTCGTCCGTCCGGGGTGGAACGAGGTAGCCGATACGGCCCCACCGTTCGTCGTGGATCACCGCGCCGAGGGGCACCTCGCGCTCGCGCAGCAGCCGCAGGGCCGCCAGGCCGAGAGGCGCGTCGACCGAGATCACGTCGAAGGTGATGCCGGTGGCGGCCAGGCGCGGACCGTGCGCGAAGACGTCGTCGCGCGGGTCGCCGTGTCGCGGTGGCGTGGTCGTCGCGCTCGTGTCGTCGCCGATGGTGAGCGAGCGATCGGCGGGAGCCTGGGCAGTGGTTGTGCGCATGATCGAAAACCTTTCAACGGCGGTGGGAATCGCTGCCGAATCGGGTCGCGGGGCGAGGCCCGCGCCCGCGAACACTCGGCGGCGCGGTGTGCGCGCCGTGCGCGGCGTTCGAGGTGCGGAGGGTGGCCATGACGTAAGTTTACTTCATCATCTACGTATCTGGTAACTTACTTACGAACTTTCGGGAAGGAGTCCCCATGTCCACGGCTGACACCGGCTGCGGCAGTACGGTCACCGAACGTGTCGACGCGATGGAGTTGATCCACAGCGCCGACCTGAGCCCGGACGGCGCGCGCGTCGCCTGGTCCGTCTCTCGCATCGAGGGAGACGTCGAGCGGCACACCCTGCGCCTGAGCAGTGTCGCCGAGCCTCCCGCGGCCGCCGTCGCCGTGGCGTTCGGCACCGGCGGTCACACTCCGTCCTTCTCCCCGGACGGCAGTCGGTTGGCCTTCTTGTCGGACCACGGTCCGACCGTGCGCATCGTCGTCGTCCGGCTCGAGGATGCCCCGGACTTCGAGTTCGAGGTGCTCGTCGACCCGGGGGCGCCGGAGCGCTCGGTCGCGGGCAAGCCGGCATGGAGTCCCGACGGCCGCCGCATCGCCTACACCGCGACGCTCCCCACGCGGGTGCCCGGGGCGCCCTATCGGATCACCCGGGCGATCGGCTGGGCGGACGGGCTCGACCTCGTCGACGACGTCACGGCCGACATCTTCGTCTACGACCTCGCGAGCGGGACGCACACGCGACTCACCGAGGACGCGTGGGTGAACAGTCTGCCGACGTGGTTGGCGTCCCCGGACCGGCCCGGGGAGGGCGAAGGGGAGTCGAAGCAGGCCGACCCCGGGCGGATCGCCTTCCTCGCCGGACACGGACCTCGGGAATGGCGGCACGGCGCCGCCGCGGTCCGCTCCGTCGTATCCGACGGGTCGGACCCGACGGTCACCGAGCACGTGCGGGGACTGGATCTCTTCTCCCTCGCGGCGTCGGGCGACGGCCGGATCGCGGTGACCACATCCGGTGCCGATCCACACTCGTCGGGTCGCCTGTTCGTCGTGGACCCGGCCGACGACGCCGCGCCGGCGTCCGGGGCGTGGCACCTGACCGACCGTGCCGTCGGCCTGGATCTCGATGTCAACGGCGACGTGCTGGGCGACATCGCCATCGCGTTCACGAACCCCGACCCGACGTTGCTCCTTCACGCGGGCGACGCTCTCGTCCGGGTGCATGTCGAGGACCGCCTGGAGGTCCACCGCATCGCACTCGAGGGCGAGCCTCGTGCGACGACGGTGCTGGCGGGTCCGGGCTGCTTCTACCCGCTGGCCGTGGCCGGGCGGCGCCTGCTGTACGCCACCGGCACGCTGGTCGACCCGCCCGACCTGTGGATCCGCGACCTGGACACGGGTGAGGACCTGCGGATCAGCGACACCGAAGCCGGCAATCGCACCTGCACCGTCCCGTGCACGGTCACCGACTTTCGCGTCGGCGTGGTGGGCGGCCCCCGCGTGCAGGCCAAACTCCTGCGACCCGCCGACGCGGTCGGGCCGCTGCCGACCGTCCTGCTCATCCACGGAGGTCCCAAGGCGGCCTACGGGGAGGTCTTCGTCACCGACGCCCACATCCTGTGCGGGGCGGGCTTCGGGGTGCTCATGGTCAACCCTCGCGGTTCGCGTGGTTACGGCGTCGAGTTCGCCGACGCCATCCTCGGCGCATGGGGCCACGACGACCTCGACGACCTGATGGCGGCGGTGGACTTCGCGATCGACCGGGGCTGGGCCGACCCCGACCGTCTCGGGGTCGCCGGTCTGTCGTACGGCGGGTTCATGTCCGCCTGGATCGTCGGCCACGGCGACCGGTTCAAGGCCGCCGTCGTCGAGAATCCGGTGACCAATTTCTCCAGCATGTACGGCACCAGCGACATCGGGCTCAGTTTCCTGCCCTCGGTGCTGGACGCCCTGCCCGAGACGGACCCCGAGCGATACCGGCAGTTGTCACCGATCACCACGGCCCACACCTGCACCACCCCGACGCTGTTGATCCAGGGCGAACGCGACCACCGCTGCCCACCCGAGCAGAGCAAGCAGTTCTACTCGGTGCTGCGACGTGCCGGGTGTGTGGCCGAGATGCTCATGCTGCCCGACGCCTCCCACGAAGGATCCATCTCGGGTCCGGTTCCGGCACGACGGGCGCAGAACGAGGCATTGGTGGACTGGATGGTGCGCCATGTGAGGCAGGGCGGCTCCCCACGGGAGGTCACGGCCGGCGTTTCCCACGACGTGCTCTGACCGCGTCGGTCCCGTCCGTCGCCCGAGCCCGAAGACAGGGCATCGGGGACGCGGCATCCGGGACACGGCATCCGGACTGAACCCACCATCGGGCGACGAGTCTCCCCGTTTCTCCCCGCAGGGCACGAAGCCCCGGTCGATCACACGACCGGGGCTTCGTCGTCCCCTGTCGGATGGGTCGAGACCGCCGATGGATCGGGTACCCGGCCCTGTTTTCGGTTTCCCACCCCCAGGGCATCAGGAACACGGGATCGGCGACGAGCCTGCCGCGGGCGTCGCGTCGAGGACGAGGGTCGTCGGCCCGGCGAGGCGTGTCCGGGTCCGCCACCCGCCGGCCCCCGGGCCCCGGCGTTCCCGCCGGAAACCGCCGAACGGGATCCATGGGCGAGACCCGCGAGGGTCGGCCGTGGCTCCGCCGACTCATCCGGCCGCCCGGTATATCGCGAGGTCGGTCGGAGTCGACGAGCACCTCCGGTCCAACGCCTGTCGCGCCCGGCGGAGCCGACGACACGAGGGGTCGACGTGGCGCGAAATCGCCCACCGTCGTTCGGTCTGGACGACCGCTGAACGTCGCCGTACAATCTGACAGCGCTCTTTGGTAGAAAAACTACGAAACTGCGAGGGAACTTATGACCCCAGTGAAGGTCATGGCGTACGTCGCATCGTTGACGGCGGCCGCAGGCCTCCTCAGCGGGTGCGCCGGTGGCTCGACCTCGGCCAAACCCGGCTCGTCGGAGCCCCCCAGGCAGGGCGGCTCGGCCACGATGTCCCTCAGCAGCGCGATCGACACATGGAACCCGCAGGAAGCGCTGTCGACGCACAGCTTCAGCGTCTTCCCCCAGGTGTACGCGTCGCTCCTGCGCTCCACCCCGGACGGCAAGGGCCTGCTGCCGGCGCTGGCCTCCTCCTACCAGGCCGACCCGGTGGCCAAGACACTGACGTTCACCCTGGACCCGGCCGCGAAATTCAGCAACGGCAGACAGGTCACGTCCGCGGACGTCAGATTCTCCGAAGGACTGTGGAGCAAGGGCAAGTTGTACGGGGGCTACTTCTCCTCCATCACGTCCGTGCAGACGCCCTCTCCGCAGACCGTGGTCTTCACGCTGTCGCAGCCGGACGAGACCCTGCTCGCGATCCTGTCGACCGCCAACGCCGCGATCTTCCCCGACAACTACGGCGGTGAGTCGGAGGCCGACTTCTGGAAGAAGCCCATCGGGGCGGGGCCGTTCGGCATCGACAACCAGGCCGTGGGACGGTCCATCTCCCTCACCCGCAACCCCTACTACTACCGGGCCGGCCTACCGCACCTGGACAAGGTCGAATACAAGGTCGTCACCGATGGGAGCCAGCGACTCCTGCAGTTCCAAAACGGTTCCCTGGACGTGGTCAACGGCGTCGAACTCGGTGTGGCCGCCCAGTACCCGAAGGGCAAGGTCGTCGGCGTGCCGTCGGCGGGGGTCAGCGTCCTCACCATCAACACGAAGTCGGGGCCCCTGGCCAACGTCGATCTCCGGAAGGCGATGGCAGCGGCCGTCGACTATCGCAAACTCGTGGCGGGCGGATACGCCGGCCAGGCGACCACGGCGACGTCGCTGCTGCCGCAGAACGTTCCCGGCGTCTCCCCGTGCTCCGCGTGCACCTGGTCCTCGACCGATCAGGCGGCCGCGAAGAGCCTGGTCGCCAAGTCGGGCCATACCGGTCAGAACCTCGAGTTGAACGTCCCCAGCGGCGACGCGGAGGAACTCGCGGCCCAGGCCCTCGCGCCGATGCTCGCCCAGGTGGGCATCAAGGTCACCGTCGTCCCGCTCCCGACCGCCACGCTGATCGACAGGCTGGGCAAGGGCGACTTCCAGCTCGCGATGATCACCTACAGCGCGCTCGCGCCCAGCCCGATCGACCCTCTCGGCTTTCTCGAATCGACCGGCCTGGTGTTCTCCCAGTCCGACCCCGGGCCGGCGAACACGGCCCTGACCGCGGTTCACGCGGCGAGCACCCCCTTCGACGTGACCACCGCCGTACAGACCTTCGAGAAGGCCGCCAACGCCAGTGGCGCCGTGATCCCACTGGCCGTGCCCAACGCGCTCTACGCGGTCGCCGGCCGAGTCGAGGGATTCGTCCCGACGCCCTACCTGGCCTACTGCGCCGACGAACTGAGCGTCAAGAGTTGACGGGCGCATCCGGCACCGTCACCGGGAAGGAGGCGGCTTCGTGACCGCGACAAGAATCCTGTTGGCCCGAGTGTTCCAGTTGGTGCTCGTCCTGCTCTCGGTCACGCTGGTGGTGTTCGTGTTGACCCAGATCGCGCCGGGCGACGCGGCCCGCCTCCGATTGGGTCCGCGGGCCTCGGACGAGGCGGTGAGCGAACTGCGCCATCAACTGGGGCTCGATCGCAGTCTGCCGCAGCAGTACCTGGACTATCTGAACCGGGTGCTGCACGGTGACTTCGGCACCTCGATCGACGGTCGGAGCGTCGGCGAGATCATCGGTCAGGGGATCGGGAACACCGTGTGGCTGCTGCTGGGCACCCTGGTGCTCGCGGTTTCGGCGGCACTGGTCCTGGCCTGGACCGCCGCCTGGTTCCGGGACCGATTCATCGACCACGCGATCCGACTGGGCATCCTGCTCGCGCTGTTCCTGCCCGCGTTCTGGGTGGGATTCCTGCTCATCAGGCTGATCGCCATCCCCACGGGCTGGTTCCCGGTCTCGGGGCTGGGGTCGGGGCCGACGGAAATGTTCAGGTCGCTGATTCTGCCCTCCGTCACCGGGGCGATCGTCCTGGCTCCCGTCCTGGTGCGAAGTCTGAGGTCGAGCCTGATCGACGTGCTCGACTCCGAGTACGTCGCGGTCGCCCGCTCGCTCGGGGTGGGAGGAAGCGCCCTGATCGTGCGGCACGTGCTGCGCAACGCGCTCGGCCCGGTCCTGACGCTGCTCGCGCTGAACATCGGCTACCTCTTCTTCGGCGTCGTCATCCTGGAGGCCACCTTCGACATCCCGGGCCTGGGCAGCGCGCTGGTCGAGGCGTCCGCCAAGCGTGACGTCTACGTGGTCCAGGGCATCACGCTGGTGTTCGCCACGGGAGTCGTGGTCGCCAACGTCATCGGCGAGACCGTCGTCTCGCTGCTCGATCCGAGAACGGTGAGCGCATGAGCGACCTGTCCCTCGTCAAGGACCACAAGGACGACAAGGAACACACGCCACGGTCACGCCGGCGCGGGAACGGCAAGATGGCCGCCGGGGCCGTCGTCTTCGGATTGTTCGTCCTGGCCGCGGTCCTCGCGCCGCTCATCACCAAGGGAGACCCGGCCGAGCAGGATCTGCTGAACCGGCTCGCCGATCCCTCGCCCGCCCACCCGCTCGGTACCGACCAACTCGGCCGTGACGAATGGACCCGGCTGGTCTACGCGATCCGCGTCGACCTGCGTGTGGCACTGCTCGCCTCACTCGTCCCGGCGATCCTCGGCAGCCTCATCGGCATCGTCGCGGGTCTCGGCGCCAAGTGGCTGGACACCGCGATCATGCGCGTCTCCGATGTCGTCGTCTCGCTCCCGCTGTTCATCTTCTTCATCGCCCTGGTCGGGCTGCTCGGCCCCGGCGACGGATTCCTGTTCCTGGGCCCCGGCGAGTTGCCGCTCATCATCGGCTTCACCCTCGTCTCCTGGGTCGTGTACGCCAGGCTGATGCGGGCCGAGGTACGCCGGGTCCGCTCGATGGACTACGTACGCGCCGCGCGGTCGGGGGGCCTGCCCCGATGGCGGGTGATCACCGGACACATCGTGCCGAACGCGATCGGTCAGAGCATCGTGTACTTCTTCGTCGACATCGGGCTGGCCGTCGTGGCCATCTCCACGCTGTCCTTCCTGGGCGTCGGCATACCCGTCGGCACCCCGGAGTGGGGCGCGATGATCCAGTCCGCCCGCACCGTGATCCAAACCAACTGGTGGTTGATCGCCGCGCCCGGAGCCGCGATCGCGCTGGCCGGAATGGGCCTGGCCCTGATCGGGGACGGCCTGGACGATCGGATCAAGTCATGACCGCAATCGAACCCGTCATCGAGATCGCGAACCTGACGATCGCCACCGCCGGACCCGGCGGCGTCACCCTCGTGGACGACGTGTCCCTGCACGTCGACGCCGGCGAATGCCTCGGCATCGTCGGCGAGTCCGGATCGGGGAAGAGCCTCACCCTGCGCTCCGTATTGGACCTGCTGCCGTCCTCGCTGGTGCGGACACGGGGAACCATGCGATTCCGCGGCCGACGGGACGAGGAATCCCGGGCCGTCGACCCGCGCGAACTGCGTGGCCACGGCGTCTCGATGATCTTCCAGGAACCCATGAGCTCGTTGAACCCGACGATGCGCATCGGCGACCTGATCGCCGCCGGCCCCCGAGCCCGGGGTGTGTCCCGCCGCGACGCGGCCGACCGGGCGCTGCGCCTGCTGGGCGAGGTCGGTGTGCCACGGCCGGAGCAACGATTGCGGGCATGGCCGCACCAACTCTCGGGGGGCCTGCGGCAACGGGTGATGATCGCGATGGCCCTGTCGGTGGAACCCGTCCTCCTGCTCTGCGACGAACCGACGACCGCGCTGGACGCCACCGTCCAGGACCAGATCCTGACCCTGGTCGAACACCTGCGCGCCGAACGGGACATGGCGATGATCCTCGTCAGCCACGACCTCTCGGTCGTCTCGCGGATCGCCGACCGCACCGCCGTCATGTACGCCGGACGCATCGTCGAGCAGGGACCGACGCGCGCCCTGATCGACGATCCCCGCCACCCCTACACCCGCGGACTCATCGACTCGATGCCGCAACTGCACGGCCCGCCCGTGCGGCTCAAGACCATCGAGGGATCGCCGCCGACCGCCGGCCGACTGCCCCGGGGTTGCCGATTCTCCCCGCGCTGCCCGCTCGTGGTCGACGCCTGCCGGGAAGCGGACCCACCCCTGATGGCCATCGGTCCGTACCGAACCACCGCGTGCCTGCGACACAGCGCCGTGAACGCCGGAGACCAACCATGAGCGCCCTCATCGAACTGGACGACATCCGGGTCCACTACACCGTCCCGACCCGGCGACACTCGCCCCCCGTGACGCTGCGGGCGCTCGACGGTGTCAGCCTCGCCGTCGAGCGCTCCCGATGCCTGGGCGTGGTCGGCGAGTCGGGCTGTGGCAAGTCGACACTCGCCAACGTACTCGTCGGCCTGAGGACACCGACGGCCGGTCGTGTCCGCTACGACGGTCGGGAGGTCGGCGCCCGCCGCTCCAAGGACCTGTGTCGCCGCATCCAGATGGTCTTCCAGGACCCGGTCGGGTCGCTCAACCCCCGCCGACGCGTGCGCTCGGTGCTGGCCGAACTCATCGACCACCACGACCTCGTCCCGGACACGGGCATGAACTCCGCGCTCGACTCGCTCATGGAGATGGTCGACCTGCCCCCGCGCGTCCTGGAAGCACGACCCCACGAACTGTCGGGTGGGCAACGCCAACGAGTCGCCATCGCCCGCGCCCTCGCCGTACAACCCGAAGTCCTGGTCGCCGACGAGGCGGTGGCGGCCCTGGACGTCTCCGCCCAGGCCACCGTGATCAACCTGCTGGCCGACCTGCGGGCCGAACTCGGCCTGACGATCGTGTTCATCTCGCACGACCTGGGCATCGTCAGAACCCTCTGCGACAGCGTCGCGGTGATGTACGCGGGCCGCGTGGTGGAGGAGGGCACGGCGGAAGCCGTCTTCACCGCGGCCCAACACCCCTACACCCGGGCACTGCTGCGGGCCGCGCCGGACCTCCACCGACCGGGTACGGTGCGACGTTCGCCCGCCCTGGAAGGCGAACCCGCGGGTACCCCCGAGACGAACACCGGCTGTGTCTTCCTGCCGAGATGCCCGGAAGCGGAGGCAGCCTGCGCATCGGCCCCACCGCCCTACATCGGGAACGAATCCCACCGCACCGCCTGCATCCACGCGGTTCCTTGACCGACACGACCGGAATCGGCGGCCGGCCCGCGGGTGGGCAGGCCGCCGAACGTGTTCCACGGCGTCGGCCTTGCCGTAGGGGCCCTACTCGGGGGCGGTCTCCGACAGCGGGGTGCTCGGCCGTTCGCCCGGCAACCAGCGCAGGGCGAACCACAGTTCCATCCGAACGTCCGGATCGTGCAGGTCCAGGTCCAGCAGATCGCCGATTTTGGCGATGCGCTGGCGCACGGTGTTGCGGTGCAGGTCGAGCGCGGCCGCGGTGCGGTCCCAAC
The DNA here is from genome assembly GCF_003967355.1 of Embleya hyalina. Lineage (GTDB taxonomy): Bacteria > Actinomycetota > Actinomycetes > Streptomycetales > Streptomycetaceae > Embleya > Embleya hyalina. The sequence continues at coordinate 243,773 of NZ_BIFH01000019.1, forward strand.
TCCCGTGATGGGCGAGCCAGGTGCGCAGGGTTTCGAGCAGCATCTCGTAACCGGGCGAGGGCGCATCGACCAGCCCCGCGAATCGGGCGCGTGCCAGGGCCCCCGCGTCGGCCGCCGAAACGAGCGAGTGCATGCTCGGCTCCCGGTCCCGATGCCGCCGGTTCGGGATCCCCTCCGCGAGCGCGTGCCGCAACGCGCGCTCCGCCTGATTGGCGGCCACCGCGAGGTCGACCGTGGCGGACGGCGCGCTGAAGCCGAGCGTCCACCCGAGCCGATTCGCCGCCGCGGGATCCGGGGCCGGCGAGCCGGACGCGGTGGGCACGAGCGCGTACACGTCGCGCTCGCGCAGATCCAGGTACGGCGTGGCCAACGCGGTACCCAACGCGGCCAGTTGCACCGGGTAGTCGCCCGAGTCGGCCCCCGGGCCAGGTCGCTGCCGGCCGAGCCGACCACGGACCACCACCCAACCGGCACCCGGTGTCGACGGCATCAGCAGCGATGCCACCTCCTGCGGCGACCCGCCGAGCATCAGCCGCACCAGCGCGGCCGAGCTGCGACTGTCGCCGCCGAGGGCGTGCCGCGGGCTGGTCAGTAGGGACAACAGCACGGCCGCAACCGCCGTCACCGAGTGTTGTACCGCCGTCGGGGCGGTGCCCGAGACCACCCCGATCGCCGGCGGCACCCCGCCGGTGTCCCCGCCCGGCAACACGTGCACGGTCAGATGCAGCCCGCCGACGTGGTCCGCGGCCGTCGAGGGCGCGACCCGATCCCGACCGGCCGCGCCGTGACCCGACGGCGCGATCGTACGTGCCATCAAACCGCGCAGCCGCTCCGCCGCCTCCGGCTCCGGCCGCACGCCCGCGGCCACCAGTTCGTTGCCGGCCGGATCGAGCAGCACGGTCCACGCGTCGAGCTGCACCGAGAGCCGGTCGAGTACGGACCGCAGCGCGTCGGCGCGGACCGCGGCCGTGACCAACGCGCCCTGTGCCCGGCTGACCCGGCGCAGGTCCCGATAGCGCGACTCGGCCATCGCGGCGTGCGCGGCCCGGCTGACCGCGACGAACGGAGTGCCGTCGGGAACCCGCAACAGAGGCAGCTCGTGTCGATCGCAGGCCTCGATCAGCGCCGTCGGCACGTCGTCGTACACCGGCACCAGGCCGAAACCCAAGGCGCCGGCGCCCGCCCGCGCGATCCGACCCGCGTACGCGTCGATGCCCTCGGGCGTCTTGGGCAGTGGTACCCCGGCGGTGAGCAGGAGCTCCCCACCGATCAGATACGGCGTCGGATCCTCCAATTCGGTGACGCCGGTCGAGGAGATCGGCCGGTCCTCGCGCGGGCCGGCGATCTGTCGCAGCCCCAGCGTCGGGTCGGCGAGCAGCACGCTCAGCGGGACACCGGGAACGCTCGGGTCGACGGGGAGGTCGAGCCCGAGTCCGTCCTCGCTCGGCCCGGCCGGACGAGGCGCGTCGACCGACGGCATGGCGACACCTTCCGCTCGGGATGATTCATCTGTTTCGACTGATCATAATGGACAGAAAAGCCACTTCTCCGGTGTCGTCGCCCGGACATAGGTTCATACCCACAAGGCGAGCGGTCGCCGCGCCGCCCCCGGCACGACAACCACCGCCGACCCCGCCGCTTCGGGCCCCGGCCCCGGTTTCGGTTCCGGACGGCGTCCGCGCTTTCCCCGGCGCCCCCACATTCCCCTTCCGCAGGCGATTCCTGCTGTCCTTGCGAGGTCCTCCGCCATGACTTCCACCGCCGCCCGCGGCCCCGTCGACTCCTCCCGCATCCCGCGCCACGCGGGCCCCGACACCTTCGCCCGCCCGCCCCGTACGCACGAAGTCCCGCACACCGACATCGCGGTGCCGGCCGGCGCGCGCACCGCCCACGCACCGACCACCCCGACGGCACGACGGATCGCCGGTGGGCGGGCATGAAGCCGCACCACGAACCCGAGGCGCCCGCGACCCGCAACGGCGGTGACCTGGTCGTCGAATCGCTCGTCAATCTCGGCGCCGACCGGGTCTTCGGCGTGCCCGGTCAACACGCGCTCGGCCTGTTCGACGCGCTGCGTCGCTCGCCGCTGCGCTACACGGGACTGCGCGTGGAGAACAACGCGGGTTTCGCCGCCGACGGCTACGCGCGCAGCGCCGGCACGGTGGCTCCGCTGCTGCTGTCCACCGGCCCCGGCGCGCTCACCGCGCTCCCGGCGCTCCAGGAATCGGCCGCCGCCTCGGTGCCGGTCCTGGCCCTCTCCAGCCAGATCCCCTCGTCGGGCCTCGGCGGACGCCGACGCGGCCACCTGCACGAACTGGTGGACCAGCAGGCCAGCTTCCGCGACGTGGTCAAGTCCGTGCACCTGGTCGGCGCGACCTCGCAGATCCCCTCCGTGCTCGCGGCGGCGTGGGAGTCCGCGCTCACCCCGCCGTACGGCCCGGTGTGGATGGAGATCCCCCAGGACATACTGCTCGCCGGCACCGAGGTGCCCCGGGTGACCGGGCTCCGGGTACGCCCTCGGGTGCCGCTCGCCCGCCCCGAACTGCTCGCCGAGGCGGCGGCGTTGCTGGTCGCCGCCGAACGACCGGTGATCCTGGCCGGCGGCGGTGTGGTCCGCGCCGGCGCGAGCGCGGAACTGCTGCGCCTGGCGCGCGTCCTGGACGCGCCGGTGGCCTGCACGTTCGGCGCCAAGGGCGCCTTTCCCTGGACCCACCCGCTCTCGCTCCAGTCCTGGTTGGAGGACCGGCACACCACCGAACTCATGAACGACGCGGACGTGTTGCTCGTGGTCGGCTCCGGACTGGGCGAACTCTCCACCAACTACCACACGCTCGCCCCACGAGGCCGGATCGTCCAGATCGAAGCCGACCCGCGCAAGCTGGAGTCCGTCCTTCCCGCGTTCGGCATCCACGCCGACGCGCGTGCCGCGCTGGCCGTGCTCGGCGATTCGGTCTCGCCGCGACCGCCCGGCCCGGGCGCGGCGATCGCCCGTACCCTCCGCGAGCGGGTCGCCGCGCGGATCGCGGACCAGGGGCTCGATCTCGAACAGGCCGTGCTCGCCGCGGTACGGGCCGCGCTGCCCGACGACTCGCCGGTCTTCTTCGACATGACCATCCTCGGCTACTGGGCATGGTCGGCCTGGGACGCCCGACGGCCCGGCGCGATGCACTCGGCGCAGGGCGCCGGCGGGCTCGGCTACGGCTACCCGGCCGCGCTCGGCGCGGCGACCGCCGACCCGGCGCGTCCGGTGCTCGCGGTCTCCGGGGACGGCGGCGCGATGTACTCGATCGCCGAACTGGCCACCGCCCGTCAGGAGAACCTGAACGTCACGTGGCTGATCGTCGACGACGGCGGCTACGGGATCCTGCGCGAATACATGACGGGCACCTTCGGCGAGACGACCGGGACCGAACTGGCGCGCCCCGACTTCGTCCGGCTCGCCGAATCCTTCGGCGTCCCGGCCACACTCACCACACCCGCCACGCTGCGGCGCGATCTCGCCGCCGCCCTGGCCGCCCCCGGCCCCCGGGTGGTCGTCCTGCCGGCCCTGCTGCGGATGTTCGAGCCCACCCACGCGGAACGGACCGACGGCGGATGACCACGCCGCCGCGCCCCGACACCCGTACCGCCCACACCGACCCCACCCCGGCCACGCGAGGAGCACGACGATGAGAACCGACGACCGAGTCCCGGCGGGACAGCCGCCCGCACCCGGCCTGAAGGCGAACGCCATCGGGCTCTCCGGCGCCCTCATGCAGTCGGTGACCACGATGTCCCCGGCCATCACGGTCGCCTTCACCGTGCCGTTCCTGGCCGGCACCGCCGGCGTGGCGAGCCCGCTGGTGGTGCTGCTCGCCGCCGTGGTGTCCTACCTGCTCGGCTACTCGCTGGCCCAACTCACCCGGCACATGACCTCCGCGGGCACCTACCACAGCTTCGTCAGCCGGTTGCTCGGTCCGCGCTGGGGATTCCTCGCCGCGTGGGCGTACCTGCTGTTCTATCCGGTCGCCACCGCGATGTTGTGCGGACTGTTCGGCTCGACGACGCACCGGGTGCTGCTGAGCGAATACGGCTGGGACGTGCCGTGGTGGGCGCCGATGATGCTGCTCCTGGTGGCGGTCGCCGCACTGGCCTACCGAGGCGTCGAACTGGCCGTGGGCGTGACCGTGGCGCTGGGCGTCTTCGAGATCGTGGTGATGGTCGCGCTCTCCGTCTGGGGCCTGCTCCAGCCCGGTGCCGGCGGGACCAGCCTGAACTGGCTCACCGGGAGCGGAGCACCCACCGGCAACGGCTTCTTCCTCGGCTTCGTGTTCAGCATCTACACCTACACCGGCTGGGACGCCGCGGCCTCGCTCGGCGAGGAGACCGCGAACCCGCGCCGGAACATCCCCAAGGCCGTGCTCGGCTCGATCGTCATCCTGGGCGTGTTCGTCGTACTGACCACGTGGGGGCAACTGACCGGCTGGGGGATTCGCGACATCCAGGGCTTCGTCGACTCCGAGCAGATCCCGATGTTCGTCCTCGCGCACAAGTACTGGGGCCCGCTGTGGTTCCTGGCCCTGCTGGCGCTGCTCAACTCGATCGTCGGCGGCGCCATCGCGTGCATGAACGCCTCGGCCCGGTTCATGTACGGCATGGCCCGAGCCGGCGCGCTGCCCGAACCGCTCGCCCGGCTGAGCCGGCATCAAACGCCGGCCGCGGCGATCGGGGTACAGACGGTGATCAACGTCGTGGTCGGGCTCGCGATGATCGGCACCGTCGGGCTGTACAACGTCTACTCGTTCACCGGGCTGATGTTCACCTTCGCCCTCGCCGTGGTGTACGTGATGGGCAGTGTCGCGGTGTGGCGGATGTACCGGACCATGGCACGGCACGAGTTCACCTGGCTCAAGCACGCCCTGGTTCCGTTCCTCGGCAGCGCCGCGCTGATCCTGGTGGCGTACGAATCACTGGACCCGCTGCCCGAGAGCCCGTTCGTGTGGGCATTGCCGGTGGTCGTCGTGTGGATGGTCGGCGGTCTGGTCCTGCTGCTCGTCCGCAGGCGCGGGCTCGACGACGACTCGCCCGAGGCCGAGCGTCCGGGCGCGACCGCGGCGCCGGCCCGATGAGCGCCGAGGGCAAGCGGGTCGTGGTCACCGGTGGTTCCGGTCGGGTGGGCCGGTACGTACTGACCGAGCTCGCGGGCGCGCACGACGTGCTGAACGCCGACCTCACTCCCGGGAAGGACGGCCCCGATGTCGCCTTCCGCCGCACGGACATCCTCGAACCCGCGACCTTGGCCTCGGCGTTCGCCGACGCCGACGTGGTGGTCCACCTCGCCGGGATCGACTACGACCGGGCGAGCGATCCGCGGGCCTGCGTCCGGGTGAACACCCTCGGCTGCTGGAACGTGCTCCAGGCGGCCCGCGAACAGGGCGTCACCCGGGTCGTGGTGTGTTCCAGCGTCGCGGCCACCGGACTGCACGAACTGCGCGCCGGATGGACCCCGACCCGGTTGCCGGTGGACGACACACATCCGAGCCGGCCGGTGGACGCGTACGGCATCAGCAAGGCGATGGTCGAGGTGACCGCGCGCGGCTTCGCCGACGCGGGCGGGCTGGAGGTGGTGTGCCTGCGCCCCTGCGCGGTGGTCTTCCCGGAGAACCTGCACACCTTCGTCGACCCGGCGACGGGAGTCGGCCCGCGCACGCTGCACGACTACGTCACGGCGGAGGACGTCGCGCGCGCCTTCCGAGCCGCCGTGGAAACCACCACGCCCACCTTCGGGCCCTACCTGCTCGCCGCGGCGGACTGCGCCCACCCGGACCCGACGCTGGACTGGTACACCCGCGAGGTGGGCGAGGTACCCGCCGACCTCGACCGGGACCGCTTCACCCGCGACCCCCACGCCGGCGCGGTCCGCACCGACGGCGCGCGCGCCGCCCTCGGCTGGGAACCACGCGGGCGGTTCACCGACCTCCTCGCCCGGCACCACCACGACCCTCACCGGAGGACCCCATGACCGACCGGACCCGGCTGCGCGACCTCACCGGCCCCGAGATCGCCGCCCGAGCGGCGAACGAGGTGCTGTTCCTGCCGCTCGGCTCGATCGAACAACACGGCCCGCACCTGCCGGTGGACACCGACACGCACATCGCCGAGCGCTTCGCCGAGGCCGTGTGCGCCCGCGTCGGCGGCCTGGTCGCCCCCGGGTACGCCTACGGGTCGCGATCGCGGCCGATCAGCGGCGGCGGCGAGCGGTTCCCCGGCACCGTCTCGCTGAGCGCCGCCACGCACAGCGCGCTCGTGAGTGACCTGGTGGTCAACTACGCCAGACACGGACACCGGCGGATCGTGCTGGTCAACGGCCACTTCGAGAACACCGCGCCCGCCGTCGAGGGGGTCGACCTGGCGCTCGAACGCGGCGCCGACGCACGGGTGTCGATGGTGAACTGGTGGGAGGTGATCGGCGCCGACACGCTGGACCGGATCTTCGCCGGCGACTTCCCCGGCTGGGAGGCCGAACACGCCGGGATCGTCGAGACGTCGCTGATGATGCACCTGGATCCGGGCCGGGTACACGCCGACGCGATCAGCCCGACGACGGTCGCGATCACCCCGCCGCCCTACACGGTGCTGCCGGAACGGCCGGGCCTGGTCGACCCCTCCGGCGTGCTGCGCACCGCGCACGGCAGCTCGGCCGCGATCGGCGAGGCGATCTTCGAGGGTGCCGTCGAGGCGATCGCCGCCGTGGTACGGGCCGAGTTCGGCGCGGCCGGGGGAGTGGAGCGATGAGCACGGGTACCGGCTGTGACGCCCCGGCCGAAGTGGCCGTGGTCAGCGGCGCGGCGGCCGGGATCGGCCTGGCCTGCGTTCGTGAACTGCGGCGACAGGGTTGGCTGGTGGCCGGATGCGACCTGCGGGCCGGGGGCGAGGCGGACCTCGACGCGGTGGTGGACGTCGGCGATCCGGCGGCCGTCACGCGCTTCGTGGCCCGGGTCACCGCCGAACTGGGGGCGCCCACAGGTGTGTTGAGCGCCGCGGGCTACGTCGAGGAGATCCCGCTCGCCGAGATCTCGCCCGCGGCCTTCCGGCGGATGCTCGGCGTGCATCTCGGCGGCCTGCACAACCTCACCCGCGCCACCCTGCCGACCATGGTGGACCGAGGCGGCGGCGCGATCGTCACGGTGGCCTCCGAACTGGCGATCACCGGTGGCGAGGACGCCGCCCACTACGTGACCGCCAAGGGGGCACTGTTGGGCCTGACCCGAGCGCTGGCCGCCGAACTGGCGTCGACCGGGGTGCGGGTGAACGCGGTCGCCCCCGGCCCCACCGACACCGCGATGCTGGCCGCCGGCACGATCTGGCGCGACCCGGCGTACCTGGCCACTCTGCCCACCGGCGCGCTCGTCCGGCCGGAGGAAATCGCGATCACCGCGGCCTTCCTGCTGTCCGGCCGCGGCGCGCTCACCGGGCAGGTCGTGTCCCCCAACGCGGGAACGGTGATCTGATGCGGTCGCTCTCGAACCACGCCGTACTCGTCGGACTGCCGACCGAGGTCGGTCGGGCCGCGACACGGGTACTGGGCGCGCGCGGCCTACGGGTGACGTGGCCCGCGGTCGACGCGGACGGGCCGGCGCCCGATCTGTTCGTGATCGGGACCACCGAGCCGGGGCCGGCCGCGGACTTCGCGGACACCGACCCGGTGACCTGGTGGGCCGCGGTCGAGCGGCGGCTGTGCACGCTGTTCGCCCTGGCCCAGGGGGCGGGGCGGGACCTCGCCGCCACGGGTGGGGGTCGGATCGTGTTCGTCCTCGACGCGCGCGGTCTGGCGGGGGAGGCGGGCGCCACCGTCGACGCGACGGTCGGTTCGGCGGCGATCGCGCTGACCAAGACCCTGGCCCGCGAACTGGGCCCGGTGGGCGTCGCGGTCAACGCGGTGGCGGTCGCGGCCCCGCCCCGGGACGGGTTCGCCGAACCCACACCGCACGACGTCGCCCAGACCATCGCCTTCCTCGGCGATGCCCGTCTCCCGTCCCTGACCGGCCAGATCCTCCCCTGCACGGGCGGCACCATCCGCACCCGCGCATAACCCGCGAATGCCCCGCCGCCGGCCACGTCCGGGTCGGGCACTTCGACGAGAACCCGGCCACGACGATCGTTCGCGAGACGCGAGTTCGCGACCGCCGCCCACGCGGCCGGGTCGACCGGGGCCGGGCGCGGGCACCTTGTGCTCGTGCCCGGCCCGTTCCACGTCGCGGGGGCGCTCACGCGGACCGGCCGCGTTCGGTCACAGTTCCGCGAGCGCGGCGATCTTGGTGTCCTCGCGGGTGAACGCGATCTCGTCGACCGGGTTGCCCCGGGCCGCCGCGGTGTGGGACACCAGGGCTTGGAGCACGCACACCTCGACGAGGGCACGCTGGGGTCCGGTCAGACCCGTCGGGACGGTCACCGATACCGCCCCCGAGGGGACCACACCGGTGCCGTCGGTGACCGTGAGCACCGCCGTCGGTTTCTCCAGGAGCTGGCGCGCCAACGCGAGTTCGCGGGCGTCGCCGATCACCAGATGGGCGGTGTCGGCGCCGGCCGAGTCCATCGGGCCGTGCAGGTACGACCGGGTCCCGTACGCCGTCGCCGGCACCAACGGGCCCTCCCGGAGCAGCAGCGCCGCCGCCTCCGCCGTGGTCTGCTGCGCCGCCGAGGCGACCACGTCGACCGACCCCGACGCCAACGCGCCGGCCGCGAAGTCGGCGAGCACCGCGTCGTTGGCCGACACCGCCTCCTCGATCAGGTCGGGCAACCGTCGCCAGCCGTCGTCGATCCGACCCGTCGCCGCCTCGTCCGCGAGCATGCCCAGCGCCGCGTACGTGACCACGAAACCCACCGTGGACACCCGGCTGTCGGGGAACCCGCCGAGGGTCAGCGCCGCACCCGCCGCCTCGCGCAGCGGACCGGTGTCGGCGTTGGTCACCGCCAACGTGTCCACGCCCGCCGCACGGAAACGGGTCACCAGATCCGCCGTCTCGCGACTGCGCCCGCTCTGCGACAACGCGACCACCAGTTCCACGTCGCCGATCGCGACGGGGTGGTCCGAACAGTCCGTCCGGGCCACGTCCAGACCGGCCGCGCGCAGCGCGTACAGCGGGGAGGCCAACGCCGCGTGGCTGGCGCCGATGCCCGCGAGCAACACCCGCGGCCGACCCGCCGGCCACAGGTGGGTCCGGCCCGGCATCGCGGCCACCACCTCGCGCAGCGCCGCGACCTCGGCCCGCCGTCCCTCCTCGTACCCGTATCCGTACATCGGGGCCGCGCTCACGCACCCGCCTCCGTTCCCGACGGCGTGCCCGACGTCGACCGGGGGCGCCAGGCGCGCCGCGCCACCGCCGGCACGTAGTCGCCGAGATCCACCGGGAACCGCACCACGGTCTGCGTCTCCGCCGCGTAGTAGGCGGCCATCAGCAACTCGGTCACCTCGACCCCGCTGTCCAGCGATTCGAGCGGTTGCTCGCCGCGGGCGAACATCCCGGAGATGTGGGTGTTCTCCGCCGTGTAGCCGTACGCGGCGGGCTCGTCGGCGATCACCGGCATCAGGCCCTGCTCGGCGTTCTGCTTCTCCACCATGTCCTCGCCGCTCGCCTGTTCCAGGTTCCGCGAGAAGAACACGGTCGCGTCGCCGCTCAACGAGTTCGCGCTCATCGAGTACTCGGGGCCCAACAGCTCGAAGGACAACCGCATGCCCGCGCCCACGTAGCCCCAGGAGGTCATGGCCTCGACGACGACCGGCTCGTCGTCGCCGTTGACGAACGTGTACGTGGCGTTGGCGTAGTCCTCCGACGGCGTGTCGCGATAGTCCTGCACGCCGGGGAACTCCCGCTCCAGGCGCGCCGCGTACCGCTCCCGCCCCCAGCGCAGCGAGGCGATCGTCGCGGTCACCGACACCGGTCGCAACCACTGCGACGGCGCCACGCCCGGCGGGGTGAGCAGGAAACGACCGGCCTCCAGCGAGTGGCACATCAGGTCGTTGAGCACGCCGCCGCCCTGGGCCTCGCCGTCCCAGAACCACGCCGAGTGCGGACCGGAGTGTTCCTCGGTGCAGCGGGCCAGGTACGGCGTGCCCGAGTGTCGCGCGCCGCGGGTCCACATCAGTTCGCGGGCCCGGGTCAGGCGTGGCGCGTACACCTGGTTCTCCAGGTACGCGTGCGGGATTCCCGCCTCGCGCACCAGGTCGGCGACCTGTCGCGCCTCGGCGATGTTGCGGCCCAGCGGCTTCTCGACCGCGATGCCGCGCAGGCGGGCGCGGCCGGAGGCGACCTCGTCGCAGATGGCCCGCACGACCTCGACGCGGGTGTGGTTGGGGGTGAGCACCCAGACCGCGTCGACCCGTTCGTCGCGGACGAGGGCGGCGATGTCGTCGTAGGCGGTGACGTCCACGCCGACCCGCAGGTCCTCGGCGTAGGCGGCGAGTTCGCGGGCCCGGTCCAGGGTGCGGGACTGGGTGGCCACGATGTCGCTGCCGCGGATCGCCTGCCAGGAGCGTACGTGGAAGTGGGCGATGAAGCCGGAACCGATGATGCCGATCCCGAGCGGTCGCGCGTGCGTGCCGTTCACGTCGTGTTTGCCGTTCAAGAGGTGTCCTTGCCTGTTCGGGCGTGCGGGTGTGTCCGGGGGAGTGCGTGCGGGCGTGGGCGTGGGTCGTGCGCGGCCCTCAGCCCTTGACGCCCGTGAGGGTGATGCCCTGCACGAAGGTGCGTTGGGCGAAGAAGAAGACGACGACCACGGGGAGGGTGGCCAGCGTGGTGACCGCCATGATCACGCCCCAGTCCGTGCTGTGGGAGCCGTGGAAGGAGGCGAGGCCGTAGGCGATGGGCCAGTTGTCGGGGTTCTCCGAGGTGTAGAGCAGCGGCCCGTAGTAGTCGTTCCAGCACTGGAAGAACATGAAGATCGAGGCCGCGGCGATGCCGGGTTTGGCCATCGGCACCATGATCCGCAGGAGGATGCCCCACTCGCCGTTGCCGTCCATCCGGGCCGCGTCGATGTACTCCTTGGGGATGGAGAGGAAGAACTGGCGCAGCAGGAAGATGGAGAACGCGCTGCCGAACAGGTGCGGCAGGATCAGCGGCCAGAACGTGCCGACGACCCGGAAGTGTGCCCACACCGCGTACAACGGCACCTGGGTCACCTGCGGCGGCAACAACATCGCGACGATCACCACGAAGAACGCGACGCCGGAGAAGCGGAACCTGACCTTGGCCAGCACGTAGGCCACCGGAACCGAGGAGACGAGCATGAGCAGCGTCGAGGTACCCGCGTACAGCAGGGAGTTGGCGAACCAACGACCCAGCGGCGCGGTGTCGAACGCCTTCGTGTAGTTGGACCATTCGAACGGGTTCGGCCACAACGCGCCGGTGAGGGTCTGGTTCCCGCCCATGAAGGACGTGAGCACCACGAACACCACGGGCACGAGGAAGACGAAGGCCAGGGCCAGCAGCAGCGCGTGCTCGGCCACATAGGAGAGCGCTCTCTTGGTGGGCACGACCGCTCACGCTCCCTTCTGTTGGAACATGCCGGCTCGGCGGAGCAGGACCGCGATGACGGCCGCCGCCACCACGAACAGCACGACCGCCATGGCCGCCGCGTAGCCGAGTTGGAAACTGTTGAAGCCCTGGACGTACATCCACTGGGTGTAGGTGAGCAGGGAGTCGTTGGGGTAGCCGAGGAGACGGTCGGGACCCGCGTCGATGCCGGTCTTGCCGTTGGCGACGCTGGAGGCGACGGCGGCCTCGGTGAAGTACTGGAGCGCGGCGATCACGCCGGTGACGGCGGAGAACAGCAGGACGGGGGAGATGTTCGGCAGGGTGATGAACCGGAACTTCTGCCGGGCGCTCGCGCCGTCCAGTTCCGCCGCCTCGTACTGGTCCTTGGGCACGTCGAGCAGCGCGGCCAGGAAGATGACCATGACGTCGCCCATCATCCAGACGCCGAGCAGGAGCAGCGAGGGTTTGGACAACGACGGGTCGTTGAACCACAACGGTCCGTCGATCCCGAACTTGCGCAGCAGTGTGTTGATCGGCCCGGTTCCGGGGTTGAACAGGAACACGAAACCGACGACGGAGGCCACCGGCGGGACGAGCGCCGGCAGGTAGAAGAGGGTGCGCCAGAATCCGGCGGCCCGCTTGCGTCGGGTCAGCAGCAGCGCGATGCCCAGCGAGGACGCCATCCGTACGGGCACCAGGATCACCACGAACCACAGGGTGTTGCGGGCGGCGCCGCCCACGCGGGGGTCCTGGGTGAACAGGTAGTCGTAGTTGCGCAGGCCGATCCACTTCGGCGAGCCCACCAGGTCGTAGTTGGTGAACGAGTAGTAGAGGTTGGCGCACAGCGGATACAGGAAGAACGCCACCAGGCCGATCAGGGGCAGGATCACCATCGATCCGATGGACAACCGCGAGCGCAGTGTGCGGCGCCGGCCGGCCCGTTTCGGGTGTGCCTCGGGGGTGTTCGGGGTGTGGTGGGCCGCGGCTCGGGCGCGCGGGACGGTGGCGATCGGGTTCGCGTCGGGCATGGTCACTTCGCCCGCCGCAGGCCGAGCGCGTTGTCGATGTCGGTGTCGACCTTCTCCAGTCGGCGTTTGAGGTTTCCGCCGGAGCCCCGTTGGTAGTCGGTCCAGAAGTCGTCCATGGTGGCGGTGAGGGTGGAGCCGATCTCGGTGACCGGGCTGGTGTTGCCGGCCGGGTGGGCGGACGCCTCGATGAAGGTCCGGTACTGCGGTGACGCCTGGAGGGCGGGCGAGGCGACGGCGCTCTTGAGGGTGGGGATGTTCTTGAGGCCGTTGGCGAGCTTGACCGCGGCGTCGGTGTCCGTGGTCATGTACTTCACCAGCGCCCAGGCCGCCTCCTTGTTGCCGGAGCGTTTGGCCACGCCGATGTCCGCGGCGGAGACGAATCCGCCGCCGTACTCCTGTCCGCTGCCGGCGAGGACGGGGAAGGGGGCGGTGCCGTACTCGAGGCGGGGGGCCTGTTCCTCGATGAACGCGACACGCCACTCGCCGTCCAGGGTCATCGCGACGCGCCCGTTCTGGAAGGGGTTGTTCGCCGACCACTCGTCACCGAGGCCGGCGGTGAAGGTCTTGAGCTTGTCGTAGCCGATCTTGCGGACGAAGTCGTGCTGCCAGGCGATGAGTTCGGCCCATTGCGGAGAGTCGGCGACGGCGGAGTCGCCGTCCTTGGTCCAGGTCACCCCGGCGGTGCCGCCGAGGGTCGCGGAGGTGTTCTGTTGGAAGCCGATCAGCGGGTTGAAGCCGAGGGTCCCGATCGACCCGTCGCTCTTGTAGGTGGTGAGTTTCAGCGCCATGTCCTCCAGTTCGCGGAGGGTGCGCGGCGGGGTGGTGTAGCCGGCCTCGGCCAGCAGTCGTGTGTTGTAGTACAGGCCGTAGACGTCGGACGTGGTCGGCAGCGAGCAGCGGCGCCCTTCGAACGCGGTGGCCTGGGCGAAGATGCCCTGGAAGGCGTCGTCGGGGACGCCGTCCCGGCGCATGTAGGGCGCGAGGTCCGACATGGTCTTGCAGGCGGTGCCGAGCGTGGCGTTGACGTTGGTGAGCATCACGTCGACGTCGCCGCCGGAGGAGACCACCTGGGTGATCTTGGTGTCCTGCTGTCCGGCGTGCACCCGGACCCTGACGTCCGGGTGGCGCTGCTCGAAGTCGTCGACGATCGACGCGATGACCTTGGCCTCGCGGCCGTTGTAGTGGTGCCACAGTTGCACGGTGCCGGACAGGTGGGTCGGCGCCGCGGCGGCGACCGGACCGTCCTCGGCGACGGCGCAACCGGAGAGGGCGAGTGTGGCGCCGGCCGCGAGCGCGATGAGCAGCGCGCCGGCGCGGCGCAGGGGTCGCGGGGGTGGGATGGGATTCGCCGATGTCATCGCGAAGCCTTCCTGTGGGAGAGCACGACGTGTCGTGGTGCGGGTCCTCCGTGGGGATGCCGGTCCCGCGGCGCGGCGACGGCGGGATGCCCGAGGCGTCGGCGGGGCGGGGACGGCCGGTGGCGGGTGAGGCGACCGTGGGGTGCGGTCGACGGCGTGGCGTCGGCCGTGATGGTGATGTGCGCGGTCGACGACGTGGGGTCGACCGGTGTCGTGGGGCCGGCCGCACACGGGTGCGGCCGGCGGTGTGGGATCAGCCGAGGTCGCGCAGCCTGGCCGCGATGACGTGCGAGCGGTTCTCGTCCTCGTCCGAGCCGACGGCACGGGCGAGCAACGTCTCGCGGACCCGGTCGTGCAGGGTGTGTCGAGCGCCGCCGAGCACGGCGTCGTCCGAGACCCGGGTGACGTGCACCGTGGGGTCCCACCGGGTGTGATCGCGGATCGCCCGTCGGGTCAGTTCGGCCAGTCGGGATCCGCCGGCCCGGCCGACCGGGCCGCCGAGGATCACCAGGCTGGGGTCGATCACGCCGAGCACCGGGATGACGCTCTGTGCCAGCCGGGGGGCGTAGATCTCCAGCACCCGCTCGGGCAACGGTTCGCCCGCGAGCACTCGTTCGAACGTGTGCCCGCCCGCGCCGGCCTCGCGGCCGACGCGGTCGAGGGCCTGGGCGCCGAGGAGCCCTTCGAGGTCGTCGGCCTCGGTCTCCGGGTCGAACACGCCGCGTGGGACCGGCAGGTTGCCGATCTCGCCCGCTCCGCCGGAGGCGCCGCGCAGGACGGTGCCCGCGACGTCGACCGCGAGGCCGATGCCGTATCCGATCCACAACAACGCGAAGGTGTCCTCGGGCGCGAACCCGGCGGCGCGGCGTTCGGCCACGGCCGCGAGGTTGACGTCGTTGTCGACGTGTACCTCGCAGCCCAGCGCCTGCTCCAGCTGTCGCCGGATGCTTCGGCGCGACCATCCGGGCAACCCCTGTACCGAACTGAGTTCGTCGGAGCGGGGGTCGACGCTGCTGGGAACGCCCACGCAGACGTGGCGGATCGCGGACAGGCCCACGCCCGCGGCCCGGCCGGCCGCCAGTACGGCGCGGGCGACGTCGCGCGCCGCGCCGCGTTCGGCGGGCAGCGCGGCGACCGCCTCGTGGGCGATCGGGTACTCGGTGCCCTCGATGTCGACCAGTACGGACCGTACGGCCTGCTGGTCGACATTGACGGCGATCCCGTAGGCGAGGTCGTTGCGCACGCCGTAGAGCGCGGCGCTGGGGCCTCGGCCGATGGACTCCTCGCCGACGACCTCGATCAGGCCCTTGTCCGCGAGGCGGCCGACCATCTGGGTGGCGGTCGGGCGGGACAGCCCGCTGAGTTCGCCGACGCCGTTGCGGCTCAGCGGCCCGTGGTCGAGCAGGAGCCGCATGGCCGTCGCGGCGTTCTGATCGCCGAGCCACGACGGGGTTCCCTTGACGGCCATGGCTCCTCCTCGACTCCCGGGTGGATCCGGTGTGGCTCCCGGGTTGACCCCGAGTTGATCCCGGGTTGATGACGCCAGGAATGTATCAGGAAGTTTCTTTCAAGAAATAGGTCGAGCGGGCTGTGATCAATTCGTTATCGAACGAGGGTGTAATGCCCTGTTCAGCCGGCTCGTTCGGATCGAAACGGCAACTCTCTGGTGCGGTGACGGATCGAGGGCTAGTATCCCGAAAGAAAGTTTCCGGTTATGGAAGTGAGGCTGGCATGGCCAACGTCCTGCGGGTGGGGATCCTCGGCAGCGGCGGCATCGCCACCGCCCCCTACGGCGTACTGCCCAACACCCATCACTACGCGGGGCGGGTGGAGGTGGTCGCGATCGCCGACCCCGACCTCGACCTGGCCCGCGCCACGGCCACACGCTTCGGCGTCCCCGCCGCCCACGGATCGCTGGAGGCGATGCTCGACGACACCGACCTCGACGCCGTCGTCAACCTCACCCCGATCCCGGTACACGCCGAGACCTCCCGCCTGATCCTCGCCCGGGGCAAACACCTCGCCGTCGAGAAGCCGCTCGCCGCCACGCTCGCCGAGGCCGACGAACTCATCGCCATGGCCCACGCGCGGGACCTGGCCCTCGTGTGCGCCCCGCCCGACATGCTCCACGAGCCCTACGCGCGCGCCGCGACACTCGTGCGCGACGGCGCCATCGGCCGGGTCGCCTTCGCCCGGGTACGCAGCTCACACGCCGGACCCGGCGGCGGCCCACACGGCTGGCCGTCCGATCCGAGCTGGTTCTACCGCGAGGGCTCCGGCCCACTGCTCGAC
Source organism: Embleya hyalina (assembly GCF_003967355.1). Lineage (GTDB taxonomy): Bacteria > Actinomycetota > Actinomycetes > Streptomycetales > Streptomycetaceae > Embleya > Embleya hyalina. The sequence continues at coordinate 259,964 of NZ_BIFH01000019.1, forward strand.
ATGGGCGTGTACGGCATCCACCAGATCACCGGCATCCTGGGACCGGCCCTGCGGGTCGCCGCGTTCGCCGGCGTCACCGACGCCGTGCGCACCGTCCGCGGCGGACCCTTCGAGGGCCTGGAGATGCCGGTGACCGCCGCGGACAACTGCCTGTTCATGCTCGACTTCGGCGACTCCGCCTACGCCGTGGTCGACGGCACCTTCAACGTGCACGCCTCCCGCAGCCCCAAGCTGGAGATCTTCGGCCGCCAAGGCGTGCTGAGCGTGCTCCGCCCCGACGGCCCCGACCTGGAGCTGTACCGCGCCGGCATCGCCCCGGGAGTGGACGGCTGGGTGCAACCCACCGAGCCGCTCGCCCGCGACACCCTGCGCCACACCTACGGCCGAGCCCTGCTCGTCGGCCACCTCGCCGACGTCGTACTCGACGGGGCCACGCCCGTCCTGACCGCCGAACACGCCCGCCACGCACTGGAGATCATGACGGCGGTGACGGTGTCGGCGCGCGAACGGCGGTTCGTGGACCTGACCACGACGTTCCGGCCGCCGTACGCCTCCTGACGGCGACGCCCGTCCCGCTCGGCGCCCGCCCGCGCCGACGCCTCGCGACACCCCGAGCCCACGTCCCACCCGAGCCCCGAAGGAAGCACCATCATGACCACGGCCACCCCCGCCCCGCTGCGGATCGGCGTCATCGGTCTCGACCACTGGTACGCGGCCATCCCCTTCGCCCGCCGCGTCGCGGCCGAACCCGGCGTACGACTGCGCGCCCTCGTCGACCGCGATCCCGACCGCGTCGCCCACGTCGCGGGTCTCACCGGCTGCGAACGCACCTCCACCGACCCGGCGTTCATCCTCGACGACGCCGAGATCGACGCGATCGCCTGCTTCACCAGCGTCGACCGCAATCCCGACCTCGTCGTGGCCGCGGCCCGCGCCGGCAAACACATCGTGTCCGTCAAACCCCTCGCCACCAACCTCGCGGACGCCGACCGCGTGGTCGAGGAGGTCGAACGCGCCGGCGTCGTCTTCGTACCCAGCGAATCCCGCCACACCTCCCCCCTGGCCCGACGCCTGTCCGGCCTCGTGGACTCCGGACGGCTCGGCGAACTCCGCGCCGGCACCTTCGCCATGCACAGCACACTCCCCGCAGCCTGGCCCGGGGCCGGCGAACCCGGCTGGTGGGCGGACCCCGCACGCACCGCCGGCGGCGCCTGGATCGACCACGCCGTCTACCAGATCGACCGGATCACCGCGCTGTTCCGCTCACCGGTCGCCGGGATCACCGGCACCACGGCCAACCTCGTCCACCGCGAACTGCCCCTGGAGGACTACGGACACGCCGTCCTCACCCTGGAAAGCGGCGCCGTGGTCACCGTGGAGGACACCTGGATCACCCCCGCCGGCGCGTCGTCGACCCGCGCGCACATCGTCGGCTCGCGCGGCGCCGTGTTCCACTCCACCGCCACCGAAAGCCTGGGCGTGGCCGAGGAGGGCGGCGCGTGGACCGTCGAAACGTTGCCCCCGGACCCCTCCGACACCCTCGACGCGCTGCTCGCCGCCGTCAACGACGGAGTCGCCCCCGGCTCGACCGTCCGCACCGCCCGACAGACGCTCGCGACCTGCCTCGCGTTCTACGACGCGGCCCGCGGCGCCCGCTGACCTCCTCGAAGACCGCGCCGACACCCGGCCGGTCGTCACGACGCATACGCACGGGAGTGCCGGCACACGTGGAAACTCAGTACATCGTCGGCGTCGACGCGGGCGGGACCAAGACCCGGCTGCGCCTCGCCACCCCGCAGGGCGACACGCTCGAAGACGTCACCCACCCGGCGGGCGACTGGACCAATCTCGACAGCCGAGGCAAGGCCGTCGCACTCGGCGCGTCGATCCGCGCGCTCACCCGCAGTCCACCGATCGCGGTCGGGATCGGCGCACACGGCTGCGACTCGGACACCGAGTGCGCCGAACTGCGCACCGCGATGGAGGCCGAACTCGCCGTCCCGGTCCGGGTGGTCAACGACGCCTTCCTGCTCGAGGCGGCGGTGCCGGTCGGCGGCCCGGCCGCCGGGCTCGTCGTCGGCACCGGCTCGATCGCGGTGGCCCGCGACACCTCGGGCGGATCGTTGTACGCGGGCGGCTGGGGCTGGCTGGTCGGCGACCCGGGATCGGCGTGGGGGACGGTACGCGACGCGGTCGGCGCGCTCACCCGGGCCCACGACCGAGCGCACACCGACGACCCGCTGCTGCCGGCACTGCTCGCGCACACGGGCGCCCGCTCGCTGCGCGACGTCGTGGGCACGATGCAGAGCACCCCACCCCGATCCTGGGCCCGCTGGGCCCCCACGGTCTTCGACGCGGCGGAAGCGGGCTCACCCGCCGCCCGCACCGCCGTGCTCACCGGCGCGGACGACCTCACCACCCTCGTCGGGCACCTGGTCACGCGCGGAGCCGACATCACGCGCGTGGTCGCCGGGGGAAGCGTGATCGTCGGCCGCCCCCCGCTGGCCGAAGCCCTCCGGGACCGGCTGCGGGAGCGGTTGGGACTGCCACTGACGGTGTACACGGGGGAGCCGGTGGCGGGAGCGGTACACCTGGCGACACCCCCGGAGCCACCCGGCACCTCGACCCGGACGAACACCCCTCCCGAACACCCGGCCCCCGGCGCCCCCGGTGGCGGCCGACGGACCACGAGATGACGCCTCGGCGGCCGCACGGGGCGTGCGGCGTGCGTGGCGGCGCCGGCCGGACCACCGGCCGCGGCGGGGGTCGCCCAACCGGTCACCCCGCCCGATGAGGCGAACCGGCCGATCGACCAAGGGCTGTTGGCCGCGCCGCACGGACCGCGCGCGGTCGCCGCAGCGGAACTTCCCGAAGCCGCGGCGCCGGTCCCGGTCCCCGGCCGCGCGGCGGCCGCGCTCGCCGCCACGTTCGGCGGCGGGCTCGCCCTCGATCGTCATCTCGACGCGCGCGAGTCCCACGCGTCCCGCGAGGTCGCCGCCGGCTGCGGGCAACGGGTGTACGGCGTCCGGCTCCACACCGTGAAAGCGCTCGTCGACTCCGTCGCCCTCGGTGCCCCGGTCCGTGCGGGGGAGCCCTCCGGTGACCGATGACCGTTCGTTGGCGGGACCACGCGCCGGATAGGCGGGCGTACGCCGACGTCACCGCCCCGGCCACCCCTCGATATGCGCCGCTCGCCCGGTGTGGCGGTGTCCGGCCGGCGCTGCCGGTACGACCGGCGCCGGAGGCGACCCGTCCGTCCCCCGCGCCGTCCGAATGCTAGGGCTCGTAGGTGTTGACGCCTGTAGCCTTGACGGACTTGCACGTGCGGCCGGTGTCCGACCCCGACAGCACGGCCGACCCCTTCTTGTTGTAGTAGTCCACGCTGTAGGTGTTGCCCGAGAACGTGTTACCACCGCTTCCGCAGGTGTCGGCCCTCGGGAACACCCAATAGGTGAACATCCCGTGGTTGCCGTTCCCCCGAACCTTCCCCTCGTAGTCGCGACCCTTCTTGAACACGTTGTTCCGGACCCTGTTGCCGCTACTGCCATCGGCCGCTCGGACGGGGTCGCCGGACACGACCTGGAAGGTGTTTCCCTGCACCAGATTCTCGTTGCTCCCCGGGGTCTTCTGCGCTTGGTTGAAGGCCAGGTAGACACCGTGGGTGTTCCCGCGGCCCTCCTTGTTCTCGAGGTTGACGAATAGGTTCTTGGTGATCTTGGCCTTCGAAACGTAGTTCAGGTGTACACCGGCATAGCCTTTGCCGCCCTCGACCCAGGCATTGCCGATTTCCTTGAAGGTGATCCCGTTGACCACGAGCCCTTTGACCGGACCGTCCTTCTTGGTTCCCGTGGCCTTGATCCCGCCGTCGCCGTAGCGCTGCACGGTGTAGGGCCCCTGGAAGTTCAGCTTGGGCGACGTCGGACCGACCTTCATCCAGTACCCGTCCTTGGCCGCCCGCCCGTCGAAGGTGACGGGCCCCGTCCCCGGTTGAGCCTTGATGGTGACGGTTCCGGAGGCGATACCCGGCGCCCACTCGACCCCGGCATCCGTGTAGGTGCCGCCGCGGAGCATGATCGTCGCGTTCTTCGTGTGCCTGGCCGCGAGTACAACCTGGGCGTCCCGCAGGGACCCGACCGGACTCTGCGCAGAGAGACCGGCATTCCCGGCCGTCCGCTGAAGCGAATTCCCCGAAAGGTCGGCCGACGACGACCCGTCGGAGCCGACGTACACGGTGACATCCTCGCCCACGGCAGGGGCGGCCGACGCCTCCGGCACGCTCGGCACGAGGATCAATACGGCCGCCGCCAGGCCCGGCAGAGCGATGCGCGGATGTTTGCGCATGAGCGTTCCTCCCCGAATCAAGGTCATGTGAGACACGAGGGCGAAGTGCGTCGCTGCCGCTCGTATGCCGAGGACGCTGCCGTGTTCACAACGCGATCCGCAAGCACTTCACCCTGTTCGGGACTGTTCGGGACTGTCCGGGACAGCCTCTCCACCCTGATGCCCCGCCCCGCCGAGGCGCCACGGGCTCTCCCGGGCGGGGGCGAGCATGCGTTCGGTTCGGCTCGGGCGGGGGCGCGTACGGCCGAGGAGTGGCCGGGGCCACAGGCGAGTTCCGGGGGCGGGTGACCGATAGGCGTCGTCGTGGTCGCACTGTTGTGGAAACGACCGCGGTCGCGATGACGAACACGCGGCTCCCGATCATCACGGCCTCATGGCTCCCCGCACCACGGGTGACGGACCACTCACGCCGTGCCGCGGGGCTCGGGGTCGGCCGGTGCGCGCAGTCCGGTCAGGATGATGCGCAGGTTTCGGCGCCATTGGTCGGCGCTCGGTTCGAGGCCGATGGTGTGATCGGTGGGGATGGCCGTGGCGAGTACGAAGGGGACGTCGCGCCAGTCGATGTCGTCGCGGATGACGCGGGTTCGTTGGCCCCGGCGGACCAGGTGACGGACCGCCGCACCGAGGCGGGCGATGTGCGGCTCCAGGTCCAGGCGGTCCTCGCCGCGGCCCGACAACACGTCGTGCAGGCCGCAACTCGACGTGCGCAGTCGTACGTACGTCTCGGCGAACTCGACGAATCCCTGCCACGCGTCGGGGGCGTCGAGCGCACTCCGGGCCCGTTCGGTCATCTCGTCGATGGTGTCGGTGAGGATGGCGACGAGCAGGGCGTCCAGTGACGGGATCCGGCGATACAGCGTGCCCAGGCCCACGCCCGCGCGTTGAGCGATGTCGCGGGTGGTGATGGCGAGTCCCTGCTCGTCCAACACCTGACGGGTCGCGGCGACCAGGCGCTCGACGTTGCGTCGTGCGTCCGCGCGCGGGCGGGTCTCGCCGTCGGCAAGCAGCGCGGCGACTGCGGATTCGTGCACGTCCGCAGCTTAGGCCGTATGCGGTCGGTCCGGTCCGGCGAGACGGGCAAGCGGGTCATCGTGTTCCGGTTCTGCTATCGTCAGACAAACGGAACACGATGACCCGGTTATGGAGGTACGAGCATGCCCGAGCCGATCGGCGTCGGAATCCTCGGCGCGAACCCGGATCGAGGATGGGCCGCCCGCGCGCACATCCCCGCGATCTCCGCGTCGGAGCACTTCACGCTCGCCGCCGTCGCCACCACCCGCAAGGACAGCGCGGAGGCCGCCCGCGTGCGATTCGGCGCGCGCCACGCGTTCACCGACGCGCGCCGGCTCGCCGCGCATCCCGACGTCGACCTCGTGGTGGTCACGGTGAAGGTGCCGGCACACGTCGAACTGGTCACCGCCGCGCTCGACGCCGGCAAACACGTGTACTGCGAATGGCCCCTGGCCACCACGGCCGACGAGGCCGCCGCGCTCGCCGCCGCCGCGCGGCGGGCGGGTGTCCACGCCACCGTCGGCCTGCAGGCCCGGTTCTCGCCGGCCGTACTCCGGGCGCGGGCGACGATCGCCGAGGGCCGGCTCGGCACCGTGCAGTCGGCGACCGTGTACAGCTCCCGCGCCAAGGGCAACACCCGCGACGTCCCCGACTGGACGGCCTACACCTACGACCACCGCAACGGCGCCGGCCTGGTCGAGGTCCTCGGCGGACACGCCCTCGACCTCGTGCGATACCTGCTCGGACCGCTCCGTGACCTGACCGTGCGCACGGCCATCCGCACCGAGGGGCACAACGTCGCCGAAACCGGCGCGCCGATCACCGTCACCGCGCCCGACCAGTTCCTCGCCCACGCCGAAGTCGACGGCGGCGCGGTCGTGTCCGTCCACCTGCGGGACGGCGCCACGGCCACTCCCGGGACGCGGGTCGAGATCGCCGGCACCGCGTCGAACCTCCTTCTGACCTCCGCGCCCGAGCACGACCCGTGGGCCGCGCAGATGCAGATCGGCCGACTCGACCTGTACGAATCCCGTGCCGAACGGCCGGAGTGGACGCCCGTTCCACTCGACCCGGATCCCGCCGAGGCGTTGCCGATCGAGGCGGCCAACGTCGCGCGGATGTACGAGCGGCTCGCCGCCGACCTTCGCGAAGGCACGCACACCACGCCCGACTTTCACGCCGCCCGGGAACTGCACGCGCTCCTCGAGCGGGCACCCCGACCCCGCCTCCGGGCCTGATCCCGGCCGCATCGTCGAGGACCGCCCAGGGCCCGTTTCGAGGGGCGCGCCGTGGACAGTTCGGACATCGTGCGGACTCGCCGGCGCCGACCGTCCGTCGGCCGTCCGTCGCGGACACGTGGACGTCCCGGCGCTCTCTCGCCGACCCACCGTGAGAGGTGGGCGTCGGACCTCCGTCCTCCGTGACCGCCCGGCGCTCGCGCGCCCGGCCCCGGAATCAGCCGCGGCGTGAGGGGACCAAGCCCGCGTCGTAGGCGGCGATGGCCGCCTCGACCCGGTTGCGGGCGCCCAGTTTCGCGAGTACCGCGCTCACGTGTGCCTTCACCGTGCCCTCGACCAGGTGCAGTCGGCTCGCGATCTCTGCGTTGGACAGCCCCGTCCCGAGCCCGGCCAGGACCTCGCGCTCCCGATCCGTGAGCCGCTCCAGCGAGCGGTGGGGATGTGCCGCGCGGTGCGCGCGCATTCCGGCGACGACCCGACCCGCGACCCGAGGGGACAGGTAGGCCCCACCGGCCCCCACCGCACGTACCCCGTTGAGCAGTTCCCTCGGGTCGTCCGCCTTCAGCAGGAAGCCGTCGGCGCCCTCCTCCAAGGCACGGGTGATGTACTCGTCCTGACCGAAGGTCGTCAGCATGACGACACCGGTCGCGGTCCGCTCCCGGTGGAGCAGCGCCGCCGCCGTGAGCCCGTCCAGGCCGGGCATTTGGATGTCCAACAGGACCACATCGGGCCGATGCCGGCGGGCGAGCGCGACGGCCTCGTGCCCGTCACTCGCCTCGGCGACCACCTCGATGTCCGAAGCTCTGGCCAGGATGGCCAGCACCCCCGCCCGGACCATCGCCTCGTCGTCGGCCACCAGGACTCGGACCGGCCGATCGCCGGGTGTGGTAACTGCCATGCGGGGAGCCTACGGTCGGCGTGCCGCGGCGCGGACGGGGAGAGCCCGGATCCGCCCCGAGCCGGGGTCCACCCCCGACGAAGGGCAGGACATCCCTGCCGTTCGACCGATGGGCACCGGCACCGCGGATTCCTTAGCGTCGCTTTCGTACGAGAAACGAAGCGGACTACCGGGGCCCATCGTGCGTCGGTGTGCGCCGCTCGACTTCCGCGAACCCGCCTCCGCGGTCGGCGGCCGACACGAAGGACTCCGTGATCACCGTCCGAGGACTCACCAAACGCTACGGCCACACCCTCGCCGTGGACGACCTGACCTTCGATGTCCGGGCCGGCCGGGTGACCGGCTTCCTCGGCCCCAACGGGGCCGGTAAATCCACCACCATGCGGATGATCCTGGGCCTGGACCACCCCACGCGCGGCGACGCCCTGATCGCCGGCCGGCCGTACGCAAGCCTGCGGCGGCCGCTGTGCGAGGTCGGCGCGATGCTGGATGCCCGGGCCGTGCACCCGGCCCGTTCCGGCCGCGCGCACCTCGTCGCCCAGGCCCGGGCCAACGGAATCCCGCCACGGCGCGTGGACGAGGTTCTGGAACGCGTGGGCCTGACCAAGGCCGCCCGGCGACCCGCCGGCACGTACTCGCTCGGCATGAGCGGGCGACTGGGGGTGGCGGGCGCGCTGCTCGGCGATCCGTCCGTGCTCGTCCTGGACGAGCCGGTCAACGGCCTCGACCCGGACGGCGTCCGGTGGATCCGCCGGCTGGTCCGTGAGCAGGCGGCGCAAGGACGCACCGTGTTCCTCTCCAGCCACCTGATGAGCGAGATGCAGCTGACGGCCGACCACCTCGTCGTCATCGGACGTGGCCGGCTTCTGGGCGACACCTCCATGACGGCGTTCCTCGCCGCCGCGTCTCCGGCGTCGGCGCGCGCGGTGGTGCCCGACCCCGAGGACAGAGCGGCGCTGATCCGTTGCCTGACGAACGTCGACGGGGTGAACGTCGAGACGTCCGCGTCCGGCGAACTCATCGTCGAGGGCCGCACCGCCGCCGAGATCGGCGACCTGGCCCACCACCGCCGAGTCCGGTTGCACCAGCTGAGCGACGTCGAAGTCTCGTTGGAGCAGGCGTACATGGACCTGACCGCACGCAGCGTCGAGTACACCACGAGCGGCAGCGCCGCGGAGACGACCGCCGCGCTCGCGAAGCCGAGTCGCGGGGGACGACCGTGACCGTCCCGGCGACACCCGTCAGGGGCACGGACCCGCCACACACCGTCCCCGGGACTCCCGACCGGGGCGCCCCCGGAGGCTTCGCCGGGGCCGTCGCCGCCGAGTGGACCAAACTGTGGTCCGTCCGAGCACCCTGTCTCGCTCTTGCGGCGGGCCTGGCGATCACCGGTGTCTTCACCTACTACTACGCTTCGATCGCCCGCATCAACGAGCATCCGGTACAGCCCGTCGGGAACGCGGCGGCCTCCTCCGTCGCGCTCGTCCAGTTCACCGTCGTCGTCCTGGCCACGGTCGCGGTCACCTCCGAGTACACGACGGGCAGCGTGCGGGGTTCCCTGCTGTCGGTGCCCGCGCGGCATCGGATCCACGCCGCGAAGGCCCTGGTGGCGGCCGTGGTCGCGTTCGTCGCCGGCACCACGTTCGCCGTCGTGGGTGCGGCGGTGGCCTGGGTGGGGTTCGACGGACGGGCCTCCTTCGCGGCCGGCCCGAGCCTTCGTCAGGTCCTCGCGATCGGTCTCTACGAGGCGTTGGTCGCCGTGCTGAGCACCGGGGTGGCGTTCGCCACGCGTCATCCGGCGGGCGCTCTCGCGATCCTGGCCACACTCCTGTGGGCGCTGCCCGGCATCCTCCTGGGCCTGGGCGGCCGGACGCTCGCGGACCGGTTGCCGCACGGTGCGGGCGACCACTTCACGCGTCTCGAGCCCGAGGCGCCGTACGGGCCGGTACCGGCGGTGCTGATCGTGGCGGCGTGGGCCGCGGCCGCGCACCTGATCGGCCTGTACGTGCTGCGTCGACGGGACGCCTGACCCCGGCGCCGCCGGCGGCCCGAAGAGCTCGCCGGGCCCACTCCCGAGCCGGGCGTCGGGGGACGTCCCACAGAATCGACCCGAACAGTGAAGACACGAGCCGGAAGGACGGTCGACGCAACATGCCGTACATACGAATGCCCTCGGTCGGACTCGTGTGCGGCGACGTGGCCCTGTGGAGCGTGCTCGCCGCCGCCACCGGCTACGGGTTCCGGGACGCGGGCGCGGTGGCCTCGCCGGTCCGGGACCTGGGTCTGCCGCTGGCCGTCCTGGCGGTGGCCGTGCCGCTGTCCCGCCGCCGGCCGGGGACCGCGGTCGTCCTGGTCAACGGACTGTGCGCGCTGGGTATGGCCGACACGGCCACCCCCGCGAACGCCCAAGTCCTCTCGCTGGCCGCCCTGAGCTGTCTGCTGGGGGCCCGGGTCTCCGCCGCATGGCGCCCGCTCCTGGTGCTGGCCGGCTGCCTCGCCGTCGATCTCGCGACGTGCGCGGTGCTGCGGACGCAGGCCGTGTGGTGGCTCTACGCGTCGACCGTGCTGCCCGCCGCTCTCCTGTTGCCCTGGCTGGTCGGACGGCACTGGCGTGGCCGGCGCGAACTGGTCCGGGAAGGCTGGCGGTTGGCCCGCAGTCTGGAGGAGCGCCAGCACCTGGTCGCGGAGCAGGCGCGGTTGACCGAACGCGCGGACATCGCGGCGGACATGCACGATTCCCTCGGGCACGCGCTGAGCCTGGTAGCCCTGCGCGCCGGCGCGCTGGAACTCTCTCCCGACCTCACGGACCGCGACCGCACCGACCTCGCCGAACTGCGCGGGACGATCGCGGACGCCGTGGAGCAACTGCGCCAGACCGTCGCGGTCCTGCACGACCCGGCCGGAAGGGGCCTGCCCGTCACCGACACCGTCGAGGACCTCCTCGCACGGGCGGCCGCCTCCGGTGTGCCGGTGTACTGGGAACGGCACGGGGCGATGCCCGTACTGTCCGCCCTGGTTCAAGGGGGTATCTACCGGGCGGTGCAGGAGGCGCTCACCAACGCGGTGAAGCACGCGCCGGACGGTGAGATCCGGGTGCGGATCTCACACGAGGCCGACCGTACCCGCGTGAGCGTCGTGAACGCCGCTCCGCCGGCCGACCGGCCGGCGTTCGCGGCCGAGGGCCCGATGGCCGGCGCCGGTGGCCGGGGCCTGACGGGGCTCAGGGAGCGGGTGACAGTACTCGGCGGTTCCCTGCGGACCGGCCCGTACCGGGGCGGATTTCGCGTCACCGCCGTCCTCCCGCACCAGGTCGCGGCCTCGCCGAGGGCACGATCGGGGACGGTGCCCGCCCCCCGCGGGCCGCACGCGGGATCCGCCCACCCGAGTACGGACGCCGTCGTACCGGAGTCCGTCGAACGGCTCGCCTCCGTACGACGTGCCGCCCGTTGCCGCTCCGTCGCCGCCTTCGCGGCTCCTGTCGTCGCGGCCGCCTTCTTCGTACCCTCGGCCGTCTACCTGGCGTGGCAGTTGACGACCAGCGTGCTGCCGCCGTCCCGGTTCGACGAGCTGACCATCGGCCGACCCCGCGCCGAACTCGCTTCCCTGCTGCCGGACCACGCCTACCCCTACCCGCCCGACCACGCGCGTTCCGCACCTCGACCACCCGGTGTCCGCTGCGAGTTCTACCGATCCGGTCGTGATCTGTCGACCGAGGTGGACCTCTACCGGCTCTGCTGGTCCGGCGACACGCTGGCGACCAAGGACATCATTCCCGCGAGCCGGCCGACGGATCCGCGACCACCGTCCGTACCGAGGAGGAGCTGAACCGGAACGATCCGGGGCCGGCGAAGATCACCACCGACCGACAGGTCGAGCGACATCGAGTGAGAGGACGAGATCACGTGGACGTGTATGAAGCCGTGGACGGTCGCCGAGCCGTGCGCGCCTTCGGCGACGAGCCGGTACCCCATGAGGTACTCGAACGCGTGCTGACCGCGGCGACGCGGGCTCCGTCGAGCGGGAACCTCCAGCCGTGGCACACCTATGTCGTGGCCGGCGAGCCCCTGGCCGAACTGAAGAGGCGCGCGACGGCCAGGGCACTCGCGGGCGACCCGGGCGACGAGCGGGAGTATCCGATGTACCCGGCCGAACTGGCCCCGCCGTATACGGAACGCTTCGCCGCCGCGGCCGCCCAGCGCTACGAAGCGTTGGGCATCGAGCGCGACGACCCCGAACGGCCCATGAAGATCGCCGCCTTGAACTCGCAGGCATTCGGGGCGCCGGTCGTGCTGTTCTGCTACCTCGACCGGACGATGGGTCCCGGGCAGTGGGCGGACGCGGGGATGTACCTGCAGACGGTCATGCTGTTGCTGAGAGCGGAGGGGCTGCACAGCTGTCCGCAGGTGATGTGGACGATGTATCGCAAGACGGTCGGCGAGATGGTCGGAGCCGACGAGAGGCTCGTGCTGTTCTGCGGTGTCTCCGTGGGATACGAGAAGGAAGGGGCGCCACGCCCGCGCACCGGGCGGGCGGACACGACGGAAACAGTGAGCTTCATCGGAATGTGACCGTCGGACGGTCGGGGCGACGGGCGGCGTCTCGTACACGGGCGAGCCGTTCGACGGACTCGGCGTCGGTCCCGATCCCGGCCTCGGGAGCGGTGGGCTCGGGTGGGGAAGTCGAGCAGGATCTGTCGGCCGGCCCGGGATGTGAGGCTGCCGTACGCGTCGTCGAAGGGCGGTTTCCCGACCTCGGTCGGGACGCCGTGCTTCCGGTCGGTGGCGTTCGGCCTGGTCGCCGGGTAGCCGAGTCGGGTGAACACCTGGCTCAGGGAGACGTCGACGCCCGCTGGGGGCCGGCCGAGAGGGGCCGGCCCGCGGCGGGCTTCGGGTGGGGCGGCTCGGTCAGTTGAACCGGTCCGGGTGGGGGCCGGTGCGCAGGCCGCGGTCGCCGGCGGCGATGGCGGCCATGTCCTCGTCGGTCAGCCGGAAGTCGAAGACGTCGAGGTTCTGGCGGATGCGCGCCGGGGTGACGGACTTCGGGATGACGATGTTGCCGAGCTGGAGGTGCCAGCGCAGGACCACCTGGGCCGGCGACTTGCCGGTGCGGACGGCGATCGAGGTGATCGCCGGGTCGTCCAGGACGGCGCCCTGGGCGAGCGGGCTCCACGCCTCGGTGGCGATGCCGTGCTCGGCGTGGAAGGCGCGCAACTCGGCCTGCTGGAGGCCCGGGTGCAGCTCGACCTGGTTGACGGCGGGCACCAGCGAGCCGTTGTCCAGCAGGCGCCGGAGGTGGGCGGGCTGGAAGTTGGACACGCCTGCCGCGCGGATGCGGCCCTCCTCGGCGAGGCGCTCGATGGCGCGCCAGGAGTCGAGGTAGAGGTCGCCCTCGGGGGCGGGCCAGTGGATCAGGTACAGGTCGACCGTGTCGAGGCCGAGTTTGCCGAGAGCGGTGTCGAAGGCGCGCAGGGTCTTGTCGTAGCCCTGGTCGGCGTTCCACAGCTTGGTGGTGACGAACAGTTCCTCGCGCGACAGCCCGGACGCGGCCAGGGCGCGGCCGACGCCGGTCTCGTTGCCGTAGATCGCGGCGGTGTCGATGCTGCGGTAGCCGGCCTCCAGGGCGGAGGTGACGGCGGTGGTGGTCTCGTTGTCGGGGACCTGGAAGACGCCGAAGCCGAGCTGGGGGATCTCGACGCCATTGTTGAGCTTCACGGTGGGGACGATGGGGTTGTTCATGGTGCGCGCTTTCAAAGGGGGCGGTCGGTGAGGGTGTAGCGGACGGTCTGGGCGCTGATGAGTCCGTCGCGGAAGACGAACGTGTCGGTGCCGTCGGTGACCCGGTGGGTGACGGTGGCGGCGGTCCACCGGAGGAACAGCACACCGCCCGCGAACCGCGGGTCCAGGTGCCAGTCGGCATCCGGGAGATCGGCCAGGAGGCGGCCGATGACCCGCCGGACCCCGTCGTGGCCGCGGAACGCGCCCTCGGGGGTGATGAGGACGGTGTCCTCGGTGTAGTTCCCGGCGATGTGGTCGAGGTCCCCGGTGCCCAGACGCCGACCGTGGTCGGCGAAGACCTCCTGCGGGGTGCGGGTCACCGGGCGAGTTCCGTCAGCGCGGCGGTGGCGAAGGAGTGGTCCTGCTCGGGGGCGCCGCCACCGAGGCCGATGGCGCCGACGAGCCTGCCGTCGCGGTGGATCGGGACGCCGCCGGCGATGAACAGGAGCGGTCGGTCGAGCGCGGTCGGCAGGGTGTGGAACGGTCCGTCCGGCTTGACGAGGTCGACCAGGTCGGCGGTGGGGGCGCCCAACTGGAGGGCGGTGTACGCCTTGCGAGTGCTGGTCTCGCCGGAGATCAGCACGGCGCCGTCGTCGCGGAGGAAGGCGAGCGGGTGGCCGCCGGCGTCCAGGACGGTGACGCTGACCGCGACCCCGGCCGCCCGGGCGGCGCGGCGGGCGGCGGCGACGAGGGTCTCGGCGTCGGCGGTGGTCAGCGGGGTGAGGGTGGTGCTCATGGTGGCTCTTCTCCTGGAAGGAACGGGGACGGGGAACGCGGGGGCGGTCAGTGGTGGACGGCGATCGGGGTGGGAGCGGCGGCGGGGGCGCTCTTCCGTACGGGGGTGCGGCGCTCGAGGGCGGCGGACCAGAGGGCCAGCAGCAGCGCGGCTGCGGCGAGTAGTGCGCCGACCCAGTTCGGCGCGGTGTAGCCGAGTCCGGCGGAGATGACCATGCCGCCGAGCCAGGCGGCGAGGGCGTTGCCGAGGTTGAAGGCGCCGATGTTGACGGCGGAGGCGAGGGTGGGCGCGCCGTGCGCCTGGTCGAGGACCCGCTTCTGCAGCGGCGGGACGGTGGCGAAGCCGAGTGCCCCGACGAGCAGGATGGAGACCGCGGCGAGGATCTTGTTGTGTGCGGTGAAGGTGAACAGGGCCAGCACGACGGCGAGTCCGCCGAGGGAGGTGTAGAGCATCGGCATCAGCCTGCGGTCGGCGAATCGGCCGCCGAGCAGGTTGCCGAGGAACATCCCGACGCCGAACAGGACCAGCAGCCAGGTGACGGCGCCGTCGGAGTACCCGGCCGTGTGGGTCATCATCGGGGCGATGTAGGTGATCGCCGCGAAGACGCCGCCGAAGCCGAGGACGGTCATCGCCATGGCGAGCAGGACCTGGGGGTTGCGGAACGCGGTGAGCTCGCGGCGCAGGTGGGCGCCTTCTGGGCGGGGCATCGGCGGTACCAGTTTCGCGATGCCGAGCATGCCGATCACGCCGAGCGCGGCGACGCCGGCGAAGGTGACGCGCCAGCCGACGGCCTGGCCGATGTAGGTGCCCAGCGGTACGCCGACGATGTTGGCGACGGTGAGGCCGGTGAACATGGTGGCGATGGCCCCGGCCTTCTTGTCGGGGGCCACGAGGTCGGCGGCGACCACCGAGCCGATGCCGAAGAACGCGCCGTGCGCGAGGGAGGCCACGATGCGGCCGGCGAGCATCACGCCCATGTTCGGTGCCACGGCGGAGAGCAGGTTCCCCGCCACGAACAGGCCCATGAGGATCATGAGCATCGTCTTGCGACCCATCCGGGTGCCGAGCACCGTCATCAGCGGGGCGCCGATGACGACGCCGATCGCGTAACCGGTGACCAGGAGCCCTGCGGAGGGGATGGACACCCCGTAGTCGCCGGCGATCTCGGGCAGCAGACCCATGATCACGAACTCGGTGGTGCCGATCCCGAAGGCCCCGATGGCCAGGGCCAGGAGCGCCAGAGGCATGGTGTGCCGCCCTCCATACGATTGCAGTTGCGTCCTACGTGCTCCGACAATAGTTGCATGCGCTGGCTAATGCAAGTGCGGGCATTTGCTTGGCGCCGATGATGGGCGATGGCGGGGGGCATGCGGGCGCGGGTGGAGCCGTCGCCCGCCCGCCGGCGCGGGCGTATCGCGCCCGGACGGTCGGCGGTGCCGCAGGTCGGCGGTGCCTCGGGTTGGCGGTGCCTCGGGTTGCGGTGCCTCGGTCGGCTCGCTCGGCGAGTCGCGAGTCGCGGAATTCGATGGGGTCGATGAGGCGTTGCCGGGGCTGTCGTCGAGCGGGGCGTCCGGGTCCGGTGCCGAGCTCCCGGTGCGGGTCGCCCGGTGAGGTTCATCGGCCGCGCATCCCGGCGGCGTGGAAGGAAAAACTTGTATGAGCGGGATACATGCGCTGGCCGATAATTGCGTGAGGGCTTATCCTGGGGGCCGACGTACCCGGAAGGAGCCTCGCCCATGACCGCCACGGACCCCGCGCTGACCGCCCTCGCCAACGGCTGGGCCGCCCTCTACCTCCTGGCCGGCCGGATCGAGGCGCACATCGAGCGCGCCCTCCAGGCCGAGCACGACCTGAGCGTGCGGGAGTACTCGCTGCTCGACGTGCTCAGCCGCCAGCACGACGGCGAGGGCGGCCACCTGCAAATGAAGCAGGTCGCCGACGCGGTGGTGCTCAGCCAGAGCGCCACCACCCGCCTCGTCACCCGGCTGGAGGACCGCGGCCTGCTCTCGCGCTACCTCTGCGCGACCGACCGCCGCGGCATCTACACCGACGTGACCGGGCCCGGCCTGGAACTCCTGGAAGCGGCCAGGCCGACCAACGAGGCCGCCCTCCGGGAAGCGCTGGACGAGGCCGCCAAGAACCCCGAGCTGGCCCCGCTGGTCGACACCGTCGAGGAGATGAACACGTCGCGACGGCTCCCGGAGCCCGCCGCCACGCGCTGAGCACGCCGAAGCCCCGGGACCTCGCCAAGGCGACCCCGGGGCTTCGTGCCGACCACCGCTGCCCGTCCCCGATCGGGCCCACCCCCGGAGCGGCCCGCCGACGTCGGTGACCAAGAGGGCGGACGCCCCCACGAGGAGGCCCCGCGGTTGCGCCGCGCGCCGGCCGCCGCAGCGCGCACCCGCTGCGCCGCCCGCCCGCTCGCCCAGCGAGCCGAGCCGGACGTGCGGCGGGAAGCGATGGACCACCGCCAACCGAGCACCACCCACCTCGCGGTACTACCGGCCACATGCCGCCGCGAGGCCGTCGACCGGGTCGGCGCGATGCGGTTCGACCGCCACGGCCGGCGCGTGTGGTGCATGGCGCCGGCGTCGCCGCTTCGGCGGACCGCCCGGCGAGGACGGCTTCCGGGGGCGCGCCGGCCGTACTCCTCCGCCCGGAGGGTCGAGCCAGGAATTGACTGAATATTCAGTAAGTGAGACCGTATGGTCACGGTGCTCGGAGTTCGCGATCGCAATCCTCGCGCGTCCGCGCCCGCCGCCTCGGATGCGCCGGGGGCCACGGAGCGGTTCTCCCGCACCCGCTCTGCACGCGCCGCGATCCGTGCGGCAGCACGACCGGTTGGAGGTCTCCCATGTCCGATTCCCGTCCCGCCCGCAGCGGCATCCTGCGTGCCCTGGGATTCGGCGCCGCCGCGGGCAGCACGTCGCCCGCGCCCGGCGACCTCGGCCTGCGGAGACCCGCCGCCGGCGTGCCACACGTGCGGGCCCGGATGTCGTGGCCGGCGAGCCGGTCGATCCGGGGCCGGCGGCCCACCGGCGTGCGGCGGGACATCGCGCTGATCGCCCGGACCGTCGTGGGCCGCGAATCGGTGATCGTGTGCACGATCGACGAGGACGCCGCGGCCGATGCCCGGGCGCACGGCGGCCCGGGCGTCCCGGTCGTCGTGGAGATCCCCACCGACGACCTGCGGATGCGGCGCGGCCGCGCGGTGTTCCGCACCGACGGTGCCGGGCGCACGGCCGCCGTCGGCCTCGACGTCGACGGCTTGGGCCGGGCCGGGTTCGTCGGCGAGGGCGGGGCAGTGGAGACGGACGGCGGCGGCGCGGTCATGGACACCGAGAGCAGCTTGGCCGGCAGGAACCGCGACCGCGCTATGTCCACGATGATCCGGGTGCCCGGCATCAAGGGCCGCGACATCACCGACGACCGCATCGACCGCACATCCCGGTGCGTCCGGCCCCGCGTCGTTACGGCGCGGGTGCCGCCGGGGGGCCGCAGGGACGCCCGGGCCCGCGACGCCCGCGGACGACTCGCCATCCTGGCCACGGCCACGGCCACGGCCACCGATGCCAAGCGACGGCGCCTGCGAGTGGTCACCTCGAAAGGCCCGAAGGACACCCGTTCGACGAATTGCGACCCGGTCGACTCGTGCCTGAACCTCCACCCGGTCGGCGGCGGGGTCGTCACGGCGCGGTTCCGCGACCGGCGCACCGACGCCGCGGCCCGCTCGGCGCTCGCCGGCGCGTTCCCCGGGCGTGTGCTGGTCCGCCTCGACGTGGACCGCCCGACGGGCGTCGGTGGGGGCATGCACTGCTCGACCATGCGGCAGCCCCCCGCGTGACGCGTGCGGGTGCGGCGTCGTCGGGCGCGTCTTCGGGTGGTCCCGACACCTCATCCGTTCGCCGCACGCCACGGCCGTAACCGGCGCGCAAAGTCCGCATTTGCGGCAAATATGCGGCTACGTTGATGCCCTGCCCACCCTGGACCGGCCGCGGCCGAACACCCGCGTCATCGAAGGATGGATCCTTTGCCCGAATTGCCGATGATGCCCCGTCGGGCGATGTTGCGTTCCTTGGCGGGAGCGGGCGCGCTCGCCCTCGGCGTGACCGCATGCTCCGACTCCACGGACTCCCCGGGCTCCTCCGGCACGACCGCGCCCGGGTCGTCCCCGCCCGCGACGTCCGGCGGGACGGGCACGGTGCCCGAACCCGCGGTCTCGGCCCGGCGGTTCGGCGCAGAGTGGGACAGCCATGTGCGTACGTTCATGTCCTGGCCCGCCGCGACCGGCATCTGGGGCGACGACCTGCCCGCCGTGCGTGAGGACATCGCCCGGGTGGCCCGCGCCATCGCCGCGACCGAGCCCGTCGTGCTGCTCGCCCGCCCCGACCAGGCGGACGCCGCGCGGCGAGCGGTCGGCGCGGACGTCGACGTCGTGCCCATGCAGGTCGACGACCTGTGGGCACGGGACACCGTCCCGGTGTTCGTCGAGGAGGCCGGTACCGTCCACGGCGTCGACTTCAACTTCAACGGGTGGGGCGACAAGCAGTCCCACGAACACGATGCGCGGGTCGCCCGCGAGGTGTCGGCCAAGTACGGCATCCCGCTCGACCGGACATGGCTCGTCGCGGAGGGCGGATCGTTCGAAACGGACGGCGTCGGCACGCTCATGGTCACCGAGAGCTCCATCGTCAACGACAACCGCAACCCCGGCAGGACCCGGCAGCAGATCGAGGACGAACTCGAACGGGTGCTCGGCGTCACCAAGGTCATCTGGTTCGAGGGCGTCCGCAACCAGGACATCACCGACGCGCACGTCGACTCGCTCGCCCGGTTCGTCGCACCGGGCGTCGTGCTGCTGGACAAGGCGTTCCCCGGCGAGCCCGCCGACTCGTGGTCGCGCTCGGCCGACCAGGCGAGAACCGTCCTGCGGGACGCCACCGACGCGCGCGGCGAGCCCATCCGGGTCGTCGACCTGCCGCAGCCCGACCCCGAGCGCATGACGGCGCCGCCCGGCGACGACTTCGTGTCCTCGTACGTCAACTTCTTCATCGGCAACAGGGCCGTGTTCCTGCCGCGTTTCGGCGACAAGGCCGCCGACGACCGCGCGCGGGGCATCCTGCGCGACCACTTTCCCACCCGCGACGTCGTCATGGTGCGGATCGACGCGATCGCCGCCGGCGGCGGCGGGATCCACTGCGCGACGCACGACCAGCCGGGCACCCCGCCGGCATGACACGGCCATCCCGTCCGTCCTGGAGCCGAGGCCGCCCCGCGGCCGCGGTGGCCGCCGCGTTGGCACTGGGGGTGGTCCTCGTGGTGGGCGTCTGGCTCCAGGTCGGCGAACGCATGGCCCTGGACACCCGTCATCGCGCGTCGAGTTCGGCGCCCGACAGGGTGGACGTGCGGGCCTCGGTGCAGCGCGTGGACGCGACCGCGCGCGAACTCGTCCTGCGGCTGCTCGTCACACCGCGCGGCAGCCTGGCCGAGGACGACGGTTCCGCCCCTGCGGTGGGTCTGTCGCTACAGACCTCGCCGGAGGTGCGCGGCGACCTGAACTTCCCGGCACACACCCGAATCTCCACCGTGGACCTGCAAGTCGCCCTCGGCGGAGGGTCGGTCTCCGACTACCCGTTCGACGACTACCGGACCGTGCTGGAGTTCGCCGCGCAGGCCGGCGGCAGACCCGTCCCGGTGAACATGACGCTGAGCAACAGCGACGCGCTGTTCGCCCTCGACGTCGACGCGAGCACCGACGACGGCGTGGCGGTCTTCGACCTCGGCATCGAACGTTCGGGAACCGTGCTGCTGTTCGGGGTCTTCATGATGGTCGCGATGTGGGCCCTGGCGATCGCCGTCCTCATCGGTGCCAGGACGTTGGTCGTCGGCCGTCGCGGCCTGGTCTGGCCGGCCCTGGGGTGGATGGCCGCGACGCTGTTCGCCCTGGCGGCGTTCCGCAACACCGCGCCCGGCAGCCCCCCGATCGGCTCGCTGCTCGACTACCTCGCCTTCCTGTGGGCCGAGGCGATCGTCGCCGCGTCCCTCACGGTCACGGTGCTGGTCGGCGCCGCGGTGGAAAACCGTGCCACGGCCGAGAAGAGCTGAACTCCGCGACCTCCTACCGAACGCCGCCCCGCCCCCTGCCCGTTTCCCGCCCGCCCCTACGGAGACCACCCGTGCGCCCTGCCGGCGACCCCCCGATACCGCCGCCCTTCCCGTCCGCCTTCCAGCCGCTCGCGTCCGGCGACCCCCGGGACATCGGCGGGTACCGGCTCGCCGCCCGCCTCGGGGCCGGCGGCATGGGACGCGTCTACCTCGCGCACACGCCGGGAGGACGACCGGTCGCGTTGAAGGTCGTTCGCCCCGAGTACGCCGAGGACCCGCAATTCCGGGCCCGGTTCGCCCAGGAGGTGGCCAGTGCCCGGCGCATCCACGGGCTCTACACGGCGCAGGTGGTCGACGCCGACGCCCACGCCGACGTGCCGTGGCTGGCGACGGCGTACGTGCCGGGTCCCTCGCTGCGTCAAGTCGTCGAGAAATACGGCCCGTTGCCGACCCGAACGGTGTTGTTGCTGGTCTGCGGCATCGCCGAGGCCCTTCGGGAGATCCATCGCGTCGGTGTCGTGCACCGGGACCTCAAGCCCGGCAACGTGATCGTCGCCGCCGACGGGCCGCGCGTCATCGACTTCGGCATCTCCCGCGCCGCCGACGCCGTCGCGCTCACCGGCACGGGCATATGCGTCGGCACACCCGCCTTCATGGCTCCCGAGCAGGCCGTGGGTGGGCACGCCACACCTGCCGCCGACGTGTTCGCCCTCGGCGCGTTGGGCGTGTTCATCGCGGGCGGAGTGCCGCCGTTCGGTGCCCGCGCGGACAGCGCCCAGGTGTATCGGCTCCTGCACGATCGGCCCGACCTGGGCAAGGTCGTGCCCGAGTTGCACGACCTGCTGGGGCGTTGCCTGGCCAAGGATCCCGCCGCGCGGCCGACGCCCGCCGAACTCGTCGACCTGGCGCGCGCCCACCCCGCGGCGGGCGATCCCCTTCGGTTCACCGACGGCTGGCTTCCGCACCACGTCGGCGCCGAGATCGAGCGGCGGTCGAACGCCGCCGGACCGGGTCCCGCCCCGCGGATGCCCGACCAGGCGCCCCCCGGCCACCCGGGGCCGTCCCTCGGCCGTGCCGCCGACGGTCGCCCGCTCGACGGGACCGTCGTGGACCCCGGGCAACCGGATCCGCGGGACACCTCGCCGCCGCCGGGTCTGCCGCCGACCGGGGCCGGGCGTGGACGCGGGGCCGGGCGTGGCCGCGGGCGGACCACTGTCGGGGCCGTAGTGGCCGGCCTCGTCGTCGCGGCCGTCGGCAGCGTCGTCGGGCTGTCGCTGCTCGACGAACTCGACCCGGACCCGGACGACACGGCGGCCGCGTACCAGGCTCCCGCGGTGCCCGCCGTCTCCCCGATGCCCACCACCGCGCCGCCGGGCTCCTCGTCCGCGTCGCCGCCGGTGTCGTCGCCGGCGACACCGGCCGAGTCCGGCTACACGGCGATGTACGCGGAGGCCACGCTGACCGCGCCCGACGAGGGGTACGACTTCGACATCGCCTCGGGCAGCGTGCGCCCTGCGGAGTCCACCAGGTGGGCGATCGGGCACAACAACGGCGAGTTCCTGATTCCCGCGGGCAGCGACGCCGCCGTGATGCGCGCCGAGACGCCGACCCCGACACCGGAGGAGTGCGTGGCCGCCCTCGACAGACGCCCGACCGGGATCGTCGCGTTCCGCGACGTCGCGCCGGGACGATCGTTCTGCGTCCGCTCGCGCACGACGCGCGAGTTGGCCCTCGTGCGCGTCGTCGCCGCGGCGGGCGGCTCGCCGGTCGAGGTCGGCCTGACCGCGTACCGCCCGCGACGCTGACCACCCCCGCGCGCGAACGCCCCGAAGCGTCGTACTCGGAAACGCCGGTCGCCCCGGTTGCCCGGTCGGCGCGTCGGCTCGCAGCCGAGACGCCGACCGGGGCGACCGGTCTCGGTCACGCCGAGCGCAGCGCGTCCGTGATGACCTCTGGCGCCGTCTTGGGATGCGTGTGCGGGATGTACGAATCCTTGATGCCTTGGTGCCGGTGGCGATCGGCTCGACGTCCTCTGCGGCGGAGGTGGCCGAGGAAGTCCCCGCCGCCTCGGCGGCCGACGACGTTTCGAAGGGCCTGGAGATCGCCCGGGCCGCCCACGGACGCAACCGCGTCTGTGGTGGTGCTCGTGGCGATGCCGCTAGGCACCCGATCGATTGCGTGTTCGGGGCCGTGACGCCCTCACGTCACCGGAGATTCGGAGTGTGCTGACGGGCACGGGCTCAAGCGGGCGGCATGGCCGAGGACCACACGCCGAACCACTGCTCCGCGCCCCACTCCTCGAACCGTTCCAGCTCGGTGAACCCCAGCTTCGCCGCGACGCGCATCGAGCCGGCGTTGGCGGTCCGGGTGTCGAGCACCACCGGCGCACCGGGCAGCACGTCGGCGAACCAGTCGAGTGCCGCCGTGCATGCCTCGGTGGCGTACCCGTATCCCCATGCCTCCGGCAGGAACAGGTAGCCGAGCTCGGTCTCCCCGGCCTCCGGACGGCAACCCGGACGCTCCGGGTCGCGCGGGTCGAGCTGGATCGTGCCGATCACAACTCCGTCGAGCTCGACCACGAAGAAGCCGGGGCGCCGCCCCGGGATCTCGGGCACCGTGTGTTCGAGTTCATCACGCGGCCTGGGGCCACCGATGTAGGTGCCCACCTCCGACGAGGCGAACAGTTCGATGACCGCCGCGCGGTCCCGGGCTTCGGACTCGCGGAGTAGAAGCCGCTCGGTCTTGATCGGGGCAGGCGGCCACGGGAGGGCTCTGGGGTCGATCACGTCGGCCAACGTAGCCAACGGGCTCGGAACCGTTCGCGTGTGGTCGGTGAACGGCCGCACGACGAGTTCCGTTCCCGGGGGCGGGGGGACGGCCGTGGACACCCGTCGTACTCCCCGGAGCGCAGCGGAACTTGCCGGGAGGTTGCGCCGGGAGCCCGCGCCCCGCCGCGCGTGACGATCCGGGAACGCTCGGCCCCGGTGATCCGCCGTTGCGGCCGGCCGTCCCCGGGCCGGTCGCCGAAGTCGTCCGGGCCCTGCTCGTTGAACCGGTGCAGCCGCCGTCGCACGGTCTTCGCGTCGCGCCCCGCCGAGCGGCCCAGCTGCGCCACGCGCGGACCTTCCCGGCTCGGTCTGACGATCCTCGCCCGCAGGACGCAATTGCCGGGTGCGTGACGCGCCCCGGCCGACCGTCGGATCCTCTCCTCCTCATCCCCGGTCACGGGCTGACGGGCCATCAGAACCTAACCATGGTCCGGGCGTGGGGTACTCGGGAGCTTTCATCGTGGCGCGGGCCGATCGGCCGTTGCCGGACGACGGCGCGTCGGAACCCGGTACGCCACCGCAACGAGATTTCGTGGGTTGTCGCCACTCGCATCGCCTCCCATGCCGAAGGAAACGGCTTCCTGTCAGGCGGGGCTCGGTGCCTGACCGTGGGGCGCTCGTCCGGCCCGACGGCTCTGGACTCGCGGCACGTTGGGAGGAGACCGGATCTCTCGAATGGCCGGCCCCGCCGAAGTGCGATGATGCGGCCGATTCCCCTCCGGAGGGCCTTTGTTCGTTCTCGTGTGTGCGGGATGCGATGCCGAGTTGACTGTCGCGTTGTCCCGAGTCTGCCTTCCGGTCCACGCCCGCCAGGTGTATGGCAACGGCGCCCGGCTTCCGGTGCTCATGGAATCGGGCACGTGCGCATTGGACCCCCACCCCTGGAGGCGACCACGGCGCACGGAGCGCGAGACTTGTGCGCGCCTGCCGATGCCCTCCCCGGCGAGGAGTGCGCCGACATCGTCATCGCGCCCGGCGCCATCCGCGGAACCCGGCTGATCCCCGACGTGCGCGGCGGTGCCTGCTGTGGTGTCGACGGCGGGGGCGGCCCCAACCTGGCCTGCACGGCGTGCGGCCTTCCCGTGGCCACCAGGATCGACGACTGTTCGCTGTGGCAGGCGGTGTGGCTCGACCCGCACGCCGTGCACCCCGTCCGCGTAGGCGGGATCGACCCCGCGCCGTCGTCCTGGGAGAAGTTGACGGGGAAGGGGGAGGGGACGTGCCCGGTCGTGCCGATCGCCACGTGGAACCCGCAACGGGAAGCGGCGGCCGGCCAAGCTCTCGCCCACCTGCTGGTCGCGTCCGAGGGACGACCGGTCGGGGTCCCGGACGGCCTGACCGCCGACATGTTCCGACACACGCTCGCCGCCGTGTTGCCCGCGGGCCCGCCGGAGCAATGCGCGTTCCTGGCCGGACCGGGCCACCCCATCCCAGACGCGAGCGCGATCGTCCTCGTGCCGGTCCATCCGCAGACCGGCCGCGTCTGGACCGCCACCGGGCCGGCCGCGTCGGCATACCCGGTGCCGCTGCCCCTGGGGGTGTGGCTGTGGCTGACCTCCCCCCGTCCACACCCGCCGATGCCCGCCTCGGGTCGTCTACCTCGGGACGTCCTCCGGGACGACCCACCGCCGCCGCTGCCCAACGGCCCTTTCCGGGCCGACCGGGGAACGTTCGAACACACCCTGCTCGGGCTCCCCGGCGCTCACGCCCGGCAACTGCGCGAAGTCCTCACGCACCGCGCATCCGTCGGTCTCGCCCAGCGCCTGTGCGGAGTTGTGATCACTTGCCGTGGAACACTCGTGTGGCGAGACGTGAACTGAGTGATGCGGACTGGGTGTTGGTGGAGCCGTTGCTTCCGATAGGTGGGTATGGACCGTAGTCGCTCCGGCTGCGGGACCAGTTCGAGGGCGTGATCTGGCGGTTCCGTACCGGGAGTCAGTGGCGGGAGATGCCGGCGGAGTTCGGTGCCTGGTCCACGGTCTACGGCCGGTTTCGGCAGTGGCGCGATGCCGGGATGTTCCAGGCTCTGATGGAGGTGCTGATCGCTTTGGCCGCGCGGCGTGGGCAGCTGGACCTGTCGCTGGTCAGCGTGGACTCCACTACCGCCCGCGCGCATCACGACGCCGCAGGCGCGGGTGAGTGAGGATGTCTTGGCCGCCTTGGAGACGGTCGAGCGGTCAAAGGGGGCCACAGGAAGGGACAAATGACTCAAGAAGGCGCGGAAGAAAGCGACGTAGTCGACCCCGCCCGCACGGAGCGGCGCCGGGTTCGCCGACGGCGCCGCGCGCTGCTGAGGGCCGCCGCCCTGGGGCCTTCGCGGGCGGGCTGACCAGCAAGGTGCACTTGGCGGCCGAACGGCGCTGCCGTCCGCTGTCCTTCATGCTCACCCCCGGGCAGGCTGCCGACAGCCCGCAATTCATCGCCGTCCTTGCGGGCATCAAGGTCCGCGGTCCGGTGGGCCGGCCGCGTACCCGGCCCGACGCCGTCGCGGCCGATATGGCGTACTCCTCCCGCCGCAACCGCGCCCATTTGCGCAGCCGTGGGATCACTGCGGTCATCCCCGAGAAGGCCGATCAGTTCGCCAACCGTAAGAACAAGGGCCGCCGCGGCGGACGGCCCGTGGCCCACGACGCCGGGCTCTACCGCGACCGCAACACCGTCGAACGCCTGATCAACAAACTGAAGGCGCGGCGCGGCATCGCCACCCGTTACGACAAGAGCCCCGAGAGCTACCTCGTAGCACTCCACCTCCGTGGCGCGGTCATCTGGCTCCGCAGCCTCCGCCCCGTCAACTGATCACGCCCCCGCACCGGCCCTATTCCCCATCGGCGAGAGCCTGCCAGTCGCGGCTGCGCGGCAAGTCCTTCACCAACTGCACGAACGCGTCATGCAGCCGGCCGTTGGTGACCAGCACCGACATGTCACCCTCCAGCACGGGCGTCCCTCCCAGATCGGTCACCCGGCCGCCTGCCTCCCCGACGATGACCGGCATCGGAGCCACATCCTCGTAGCCCATCGGCGGACCGGCGATGACGCCGGCATCGGCCCAGCCCGTCACCAGGGCCGCGATCATGCCGCTCGAAGGGACCAGGAAGACCCGACGGTGGAGCGCGGAGAGGAGTTCCTCCGGCCAGCCCGCCGGGTTGTGCATCAGCGTCCTCGCCCCGCCCAGGCCGGTCCGCTCCGAGACTTGAGCGCGGCGGCCCGACCGAAGGTCCAGGTCGGTACCGGACAGTACTCGGCAGCCGAGGCCGCGGCCCGCCACCACCATCTGCCGGCTCAGCGGCATGTTGATCACGCCGATGGCCGGACCGTACTCGTCCTCGTAGGCAAGATCGTTCGTGAACAGAGGGACCCGGTGAGTGAAGTACGTGGTGCCGTTGATGGGGTCGATGACCCAACGCCGTCCCGATGTCCCACCGGTCGAGCCTCCCTCCTCACCGAAGACCCCGTCGTCCGGCACCCGGCGGGTCAACTCGGCCCTGATGAACTCCTCGACCGCCACGTCGATTTCGGTGACCTCGCTGCCGTCCTCCTTGCGCCGGCTGTGCCAGTCGCCGCCGAAGAATCCCCGCGCGGACATCCGTCCGGCACGAGCGACCAGGCGAACGGCGAAGTCCAGAAGCTCTCGGTCAACGGGTGGGGCGTCGAACACGTAGTCCATCCGCCGAGCCTTTCACGACCTCCACGACCGCGTGGAGCCAGATCAACTACTTACGCCGCGGAGCCAACGTGATCACGACTCCGCACAGGCCCTAGCGCCGCCGTGCAACCGTCGCGGGAGATGGCTCGCCCGACTGGCCCGAGCGGCCCGACCGGCCTGCGCGGGCACGGCGGCACCCGGTGATCCGCCGATCGGTGATCTCCGACTCTCGGCATCCGCGAGCCGGACCCCGACCGGCGCCCGCCGATCGAACTCCGCCACGAACCCTCCAGGTTCCCCAACCGGAACCGCGACCCACCCGACGCACCAGAACCGTGTGTCACTCCAGGTCGCGGACCTCGCTGCGGCGACCGCCGGGCCCGTGCGAGGCCGGCTTCATCGTGACGGTGTGGGTGGTCCTGCGGCCGGTCCCATATCCGGGTGGCGAGCCGTGCGGAAGGACGGCGCACGGCGGAGCGAAGTTCGGGTCCGAATCCCGCTTCTGCCCGTGCCGTGAGGGCTCCCCGCACATCGTGCGCGAGCACGGTGCGCCGGCCGTGGTCGACGCCCGCCGCGAGAACGGGACGTTCAGCGCCGTGTTCGCCGTCGATCCCGCGGTGCGCAAGGCCGCCGGGACCCGGGGCCGGAGTCGTCGGATGCCGACTGGCCACTGCCCGCACCGAGGAACCGACGTGACCGAATCCGCCATCGCCATCGCCACCGCCCGCGACACCTATCGGTCCGCAGGTTCCGCAGCGGACCGCGCGGCGGTGCGGGACGTGCTGTGCCACATCCACGTGGGCTGTCTCGCGGGCGACCGCGAGCGCATCGACGGCCATATCCACATCCGCAGCCACCCCGGTGCGACGATCCGGAACTCGGCCTCCCTGTTCCGCTGTTCGGCCGCGCCGACCCGGACCGGGTCCGCGCCGAACGATCCACCGGCGAGGACACCCCGCGGGTCGCCGCGATCCACGCGTCCAAGGTGGTCGTCGACGTGTGGGGGACGTCGCGTCGGCTCGCTACGAGACGCGCGCCGAGTTCGCCCCGGCGGCCGGCGGCGGCGTCGCGGCGCCCGAGTCGATCCGCGACACGGCGGTCGCCCGGCGCTTGGACGGCGGGGGGGCTCGTGGTGCACGACCACGTGGACCTGGCGGCCCGATCGGACCGCACGGGTCCGGCGGCGTGGCCCCTGGGCCGCGCCGCCGGACCCGTACTCACGCCGGCGTCAGAACTTGACGTCCGAGCACGAGTAGAACGCGTTGTTGGTGTCCGCCACGTCCCAGACGGCGAAGACCACCGCGCGGCCGGTGCGCCCGGCCGGCAGCGTGCCGGTGTGCGAGGTGAGCGCGGCCGGCTGCGCGCCCTGGTAGGGCACGGTCAGGAACGGCGTGCTCTCCAGCTGGGCGCGGGTGATCGGCGTGGTGGGGTCCCAACTTGACTTGGTGACGTAGTACCGGAACGTGCTGGTCGAGTGGCGCGCCGTGATTTTCCAGTTGAAGGTCGTGGAAGCACCCGAAGTCACAGCTGTGGCGGGCCAGTTGCCACCGCGCGGGTCGTCGAGCGGAGACCAGCGGGCGTCGGCGCCGGCGCACAGCTTGCCGTCGGCCGGGCCACGCGACGGGTAGCCCTTGGGGCCCTCGACGCTCATGGGCTCCCACTGGATCTGGCCGCAGTTCCGGACCGTGCCGTTTCCGCACAGCGCGGAGCGGCTGGCCGGGCCGGTGACGAACCCGTGGGACGCGGCGGGGCTCGCCAATATCAGTGGGGCGGCGACAGCGGACGCCGCCAGTGTCGAGACGGTCGACACGATGGTCCTCTTGCGCATGGAACTCTCCTCGTGGGCGAAGACATGCGGAGACAGTCGAACCGCTCGGACACCGGCGGCAGCGGTGACGGGGACGTCGCACGGTGTCCGAGCGTGATTTGCCGGGGACGTGCGTCCTCAAGGTAGAAGGACCGGATCCCAATAGGCAATGGTCTGGACCATTCTCGTTTGGGAGAGTCGGCGGTGAAACGGTCCATGCGATGTCCGAAAAACGATGTTTGCAGGACGGCAATTGCTCGGCCCTGCTGAGGCCGTATCCTGGATGGAGCGTCATATGCGGAACGTGCGCCCTGGAACTCCCAAGGCCTCGCACGGCATTCTCGCCGAGTGACACGGCTCCCCGTGGCGGGAAGGCGGGAAGGCGTGATCCAGTGCCGCGTCAAGTAACGTTCACCCTGCGTGCGCGCCGTTCGGTCGGGCGTCGTGACGCCGCCCGCCGGCTACCGCGTACTGCCGTCGTCGATTCCGGCGATGACCTTGACGTCCGCTTCGGACATGCCCAGAACGCGGGAGATCTCCTGGGCAAGGATCGGTTCCGGGTTGTGCGTTCCGCGGCGAAGCATGTGGATGGTGGACATCGATCGTGCGGTCTCTCGTGCCATCACCTTGACCGGAATCCCGCGCAGCTCCATCAATCCGGTGAGCACCCTTGCGAAGGGATGCGGCTCCGGCTGCCCGGCAGGAGCAAGGGCGGGGCCGAGGATCACGTCGCCGATCTTGGCTTGAAATCGGATCAGTTGGTCACCCGCAAACCCAACCTTGGCGACGAAGGGCAAGCTCGCACCACCGCCGGAACCGACCATGCCCGGCACCGACACCTCGGTGAATCCCGACGGGTGACCGCGGTGGGAACTCTCGATTTCCAGGGGAAGACCCGGCTCGACGTGGCTGACCTTCCAGTCGCGGTTCCACCAGGGGAGTTCCTGCAACACCTCGTTGAAGAAGGGAAGTAGCACGGTGAGATCCACCGGGTCGGGAGGGTTCTTCCGACCTCCCCAGATGACGTCAGGCCAGTAGTTCAGTGCCGCGATCACGTCCGCCGTCAGCGTGCGGTTGGCAATCTCCATGGCCGCACTCTCCCACCGGTCGACACGATCGCGCCGTGCACTGTGGTTGTCGCGAAGGCTCGCCGTTGCCTCGTGCCTTGGAGCGGGCGAGGCGGTAGGACTCGCGGCCAGTCTCGATGAGGGTGACGTCGAAGGTGAGCCTGTCCACGATCGCCGCGCGGGGCCGCGGGCCGGTAAAGGTTGGGCTCCGACCTGTGAAGGCCTTCATCATGGCTGCTGCGGCGGCGCTGAAGCCGACGCGGTAGCCGATTATCGCGGCGGTGGCGCCTACGCCGTTTCCTTTGGATCATCCTGCGGCCCAGATGTGGATGGCAGCCATGACGAGTCTTGCGCGGTAGATGGTGGCGTTCTTGTCCTATTCCGGTTGGCCTTTTGGTCGTCGGGCTCGGGGATCACCGCTCGGGCCCGCGCCTTCGCAGGTGCCCGCGGATCGCTCGCGACGAATACGCTTTGTCCGCAAGGACCGTGGTGGGCCGGGTGCGTGGCCTGCCGACCCGCCGCCGGACACGGATCGCGGCCATGACGGCCTCGAAGGAGGTGCTGTCGCCGGCCTGGCCCGAGGTGAGCAGGAACGCGAGCGGTCGGCAGTTGCCGTCGGCCGCGAGGTGGATCTTGGTGGTCAGCCCGCCGCGGGACCGTCCGAGGGCACGGTCGGCGGGCTCGCCTGGAGGCGACCCCTTTGGCGGGCGCCCGCAGCGTGCTGGTGGGCACGGACGATCGTGGAGTCGACCGCGACGGCCCAGTCCGGACTCTCGTCCGCGTCCGCCTGCGCGGGCAGCGCGGTGAACACCCGGTCCCAGGTGCCGTCCGCGGCCCACCTGCGCAGCCGGTTGTGCGCGCCCTTCCACGAGCCGAACTCCGACGGCAGGTCCATCCACGGCGTCCCGGCCCGGAACTTGAACGCAATCGCGTCGATCACCTCTCGGTGATCACGCCATCGGCTGCCCCGACGCGGCAACCGGTCCGGCAACAACGGCTCGATTCGCGCCCACTGCACATCACTCGACCCCATGACCATCCAACGATCAGACGATCCGAAAAAGAGTGGCCCGGGTCAGGCTCCACCTCGCCGCCGTCTTCATTCGGTCGGCACCATGCTCCGGAAGGGGCGCCCGGTGATACGCGGTCGCAGCGTCTGCTCAGTCGTCGAACCACACGACCAAGCGCACGTTGTCGTCACCGTACGGTGTGGCAAGCGTCTCCATGGCCTTCCACACGGGTTGCCACTCCCCGGTTTCGGTGATGGCGTCCTTGCGGCGGAGGGTGACCGATCTGTAGAGCGTGTCCCCGACGAGCCACTCACTTCCCTCGGGCCACTCCCGGTCTTCGCCTCGCCGGAGACCGACAGCCTCGGCGAATGCACGACTCCACGACGACTTGCCCGTCAGCCTGAGCCCGTTCGCGGTCCGGCGGTACTCGTGAAGCCGCCTGTCGGGCCCCACCGCACGCTCGTCCCAGTCGACCGCCTTCACCTCGGCCCACGTGATCCACGTGGTGCCGTGAACGCCGTCCTCGCCGTACCACCCGGTCAGCTGCCCGAACCGCGCACTCACTGCGGCCGAGGCATCGGTGGGCAGACCCCGGCCTGCGGCCAAGGGTCGGAAGTTCGCATAGTTGCGGACTCCGAAGAGACAGCCGAACGCGTCGTAGTCACGGTTCCCGTTGAGGGAGTCGAGGTCGTGCGCGGTGTACCAGATCGGCTCCTGATCGTCCTGCGACGCCCGGTACTCCAAGAAACCGCTGATGTCGGTACCCATGCCAGGCATAATGCCGACTCCGTCAACCGATTTCGCCCGCACAGGCTCCACGACCTGAGCAAACCTGAGCCGTCCGGCCAGGAGGGACCGGAGGCGACGGCATGTGATCCGAAGGAAACGAACGGCCTAGCCCGATGAGCAGGTAGGACGTGCCCGGTGCCCGGAGTTCCGGTCAGGCAGAGCGGGTAGCCCTTGGCGATCCATTCGCAGGTCGCCAGGTTGTGGATGGTGACGGGGTCCACGTGCGGGTTGGCGTTGTGGTCGATCTCGCGCAGCGACCCGCCGCAGGGGAAGTGGGCGGCGCGGATCGGGTGTTCGGCGCGGGCGATCATGTCGGCGGCTTGGGCACGTGTGGTCGGCAGCCGGAGCACTCGGCAGCCGGTGTCGATCGCGGCATCGGACGCCTGCGCGGTGAACGGCATCCGCGACACCGCCCCTGCCGGAACGGAGGTGGTCGATCTGCGGCCGCGAGTTACGCAGGACCCGGTCCGGGGCGCCCGGGCGGCGCGAGCCCCCGGCACGACGGGGCGGCACTGACCGACGTTTCCCGAGCCGCATCGTGCGTGTACCCCACCGGCCGCTTCAAGGTGACCGGCCACGATCCGGCGGGGCTGGCCGAGTCCGAATGGCGGCGCCTGCTCACGGCGGCGGGCGAGGCGACCCGGCCCGAGTGTCGCGCGCCTGCAAGCCGAGGTGCCCGGGGTTCTCGTGGTTCTCGTGGTGGACGATCCACCGTGGGCGGGCGAGGAGTTGGTCTGGGCGCCCTGGCGGTGTTGGACGCGTGAGTGCCGTTGGCCCTGGGTCGGTGAGTGGCCGTTCCGGGCCCGCGTCGGCGGTGTCGAAGGTGTCGGCGTGATCCTGAATGCCTCGCGACAGCGCGAGACCGTCACCGTCGACTACGACCACGTTGTCACCTACTACGCCAATACCGTGGCGCCTGGCTCCGACGCACGCCACTTGCCCTCCTTTCGCTCCGACGCCGCCGCACGTCGGGCGCGGGTCGAGGCGGGTAACCGTGCGTGTCCGCAGCCCGGTCGATGTCATCGCGTCCGTCGAACGCGCGGGCGATGCGCCGAACGCAACCGACACGCCGGGCCCGGTCGTCCGCGCCGGCGGGCTTTTCCATACTGCGGTTCGACAATGGCGAACGTATTGTCACGTGTCACCACGATCGACTTCGTTGCGCGATGTTCGGTGGAATAGCGGGTGTTCGCCGACTTGATCCGTGATCGATGGAGTTGCTTCAGATTTTGTATTGACTTCGTTTATCGTCGCGGTTTTACTCGTCGTTGTCGACGTCCGGGGACGAATGGAGTCTTCGTGAACTCCGGCCGTCCGCAGGGTTGTTCGGTGGGGGTCGACCGATGCGCGCGAGCCGAAACAGGAGCCCGCTGGTGTCGGTGTTTCGACCGTTCGTACGTACCGTTGCGCGTGCCCCTTTCAGGCATCGCGCGTATTGCGGCAGGAATTCCGGAATCCGCGCGGTGAGGGTGCGCGTGCGCGGATCCGGTTTCGGCCCACGGATATTCGAAGGGATCGATTAATGTCTCGTCGCACGTTCACCGCCGGGGCGACAGTCGGTGTCGCGGGGGCGTTCGCCGCCGTTATGGCCCTGTCCGGAACCGCCCAGGCGCTGCCGCCGGAAACCCGCGCCATCTCCATGAACTGTCTCGATCTCGTTTCCGGCACGTTCGGCTTGTGGGGCACCAGTGCCACGCTGGTCACGGGGGACCCCGCCGGTGCCCCGTACCCGCAGCGAATGAAGGTCGCCACCTCCACCTCTGGGGCGCCCTTCCCCCCGAACACCATCACCACGACCGTGCGCACCGTACAGACCGGGGTCGGGGGCGGCGCCGTGTGGGACTTCACCGGCACGGTCAACCCTCCGGGCGCGCCCCAGGTGTTCGGACCACTGTCCTCGGTCACCAGAATCCCGCCGGGCACCTCCGTACGGTTGCAGCCCACCACCGGCACGCCCAGTGCCACGAACTGGTCGCTCAGGATGTTCGCCACCATCAACGGCTACTCACTCGACGTTGCCTGTACCGGTTACCAGACATCGCCTTCGACCGACTTGACCTTCTGACCCGCCCGGCCCCGCCTCATGACCGCTCACCCCAACAGCACGGAGCGGCAAGGCAGTTCATGGAGAATCACGAACGCCGTCGAGCCACAGCGGCGATCCCTCGAGTCGTGACGCCCGTCCCGGGAGATGGTGGCCGTGGCCAACCTCCTTCGAACCGGTCACGAAACGGATGCCGACGTGCGTGTCGCCCGACGAGGTGGCCCTGAACAGGGCACACCCCGAAGACGGAGACCGCACCGGTCAGCGTCACCTGCTCACGTCGGCCGAAGCCGAACGTGCGGAACACGAACCCGGGCATCGGCTGCCGCCGCTGTTTGGGCGCGTGTACATCGGGATCGGCCACGGGGACACGCTCACCTCTCGGTGAAGTAGGCGTACGGGGCGACCGATACGCCCTCGACGATCTCGCGTCCGTCGTCCTCGTCCGCGTCGGGGTCGAGCTCGGAGGCATGGCGGGAACCCATCGACCAGATCGCGAATCCGGCCCGGAACGCGTAGCCGATGTCGGTCTCGGTGCCGGTGTGGCCGAGGGCGGTCAGCTCGGCCACCACGTCGTCCAGGAACCGCCAGGTCAACCGGACGTCGTCGAGGTACACCTCGGTGCCGATGCCGGCCGAGTGACCGAGTTCGACCAACTCGACCGTGTCGTCCGGCAGGTAGCTGACG
The DNA here is from genome assembly GCF_003967355.1 of Embleya hyalina. GTDB lineage: Bacteria > Actinomycetota > Actinomycetes > Streptomycetales > Streptomycetaceae > Embleya > Embleya hyalina. The sequence continues at coordinate 293,942 of NZ_BIFH01000019.1, forward strand.
ACCAGGGCCGGATCGGTGCGGTACACGGCCTTCGACCGACCCGGTCCGTGGACCGGTTCGCCGGTCCCGGCCTCGACGTCGGGCCGCGCGTCACCGATTTCGACCAGCGCCACGCCGCGCCCGGGGATGATGTTCATGCGCGCCATCGTGCCGGCCCGGCCTTCGCGCCGCGGCGGCGGTTGTTGCGGACGCGACTTGTCGGCGTCCGTCGCCACGGCGAATGTCGGCGGAGATGCGGCGTCGACACCGCTCCGGGCTCACCGCTCGGGTCGGCGGGTCGGGGTTCCGGCCGACCGGTCGTTCGTGCACAGCTCGGTCCGTGTCACCGGACCCGTGCGCAGACGTCGTTCAGCGGACGTCGGCGGTCTGGCGTCGTGCCGTTCCGGTGACCATGGGCGCGGTCGGGTCGGCCTTGAACGCGGGTGGTAGCCGGTGCACGTCGGCGACGGCGAACCCGGCGTCCTTCAGGGTCCGCACGGTGTCGCGCGTGAGATGGCAGCTCGCGAACAGCCGGCTCCATGCGCGGTCCCAGCGGTCCTGGCGTTCGCGGCGGCGTCCGGTGGCGGCGACGTGCTCGAGGACGACCAGGCGGCCGTCGGGGCGCAGGACGCGCCGGATCTCGGAAGCGGCGCGGGCGGGGTCCGCGACCGAGCAGAACGCCAGGGTCGCGACCACGACGTCGAAGGATTCGTCGGCGAAGGGCAGTTCCTCCGCGACCGCGGGTACGACCTCCGCCGGCACCGCGCACCGGTCCGGGCGCGCCGCGAGGTGACGGCGCATCGCGGCGTCCGGCTCGGTGAGGACCACCCGCTGGGGGTGGCGGTAGTGCGGCAGGTTCGCCCCGGTACCCGCGCCCGCCCCCAGGACCTCGCCGACGACGTCCGCGAGCAGGTCCGCGCGGACCGCGGCCGGCGTGCCCGACCAGGCCGCGCTCGCCGTGTGCGGCGTGCTGCGCGACTTCGGCGATGCGGCTGTGGCCCACTTCGTCGACCAGGCCGCCCGCGACCCCGAGACCCTCGCCCGGCTGGAACGCCTCCTCGCCGACCGCGCGCCGCGCGACATCGGGCCCGGCGATGCGTGGGTCAATCGGCAGGCGAGACGCCCTCGCCGTCGCGATCGGGGGCGCATACGCGGTCGCGGCCACCGCCCCCTCGCGCGGATGGCTGCTCGCGGTCGTCGCGCCGACCGTCACCGTTCCCGTTGCCCTCGCCTGCGCCGGTGCCTTCCGCCGCGTGCCGCGTGCCGCGTGCTGCGTGCTGCGTCTGGTGCGTGACACCCGCCGTGCGGTCGGGCGGGTCCGCCTTGGTGCGGCGACCGCGCCCGAAGTACTGGAGCGGGCCGCGCCCGTGGTGTGGTGCTGTACTTCGCGGACCCGGCGCCGATCGCCCTGACCCTGGGGTGGCTGCGTCCCCGTGTCGCGGTGAGCACCGCACTGGTCGAGGTGCCGACCCCGGACATGTTGGAGGCCGTGCTGCGGCATGGCGGTCGGCTCCTCCGGCGGGTCCGGCCACTGCGCTTGGGCGCGGGCCTCGAACGCGTCGAGCGCCGGGCCGGGCATGGTGGTTACCGGGTGCAGGAGGTCGGCGGCACGGACGTCGACGGCCGGTACCGCGTCCGGATCCGGCACGGCGTCCGCGTCGCGGGGCCGTCCGGGTCTCGACGGGTCGCTCCTCGGCGAGTCCGACCGGCGTGGGCGCCGCCGCGGCCCAGGCTGATTCCGTGACCGTGTCGGCGCGGCGCGGCGCGAGCGGAAGGACGAACATGACGAGCACGTGCGGCCGCATCGTCGCCCTGCTGGGCGCCGTCGCGGTGATCGTCGGCACCACCCCGGCCACGCCCTCGGCCGGCGTCGCGGTCGACCCCGCCCGCGTCGGCGCGATCACCCGTCGGGCACCGTGCCCGGACGCCCCCGAGTTCACCTGCGGAACCCTGACCGTCCCGTTCGACCACAGCGGTGCCACTCCCGGCACCCTCGGTCTCGATGTCGCCGTCACCGGCAACACCACGGCGCCCAGGGGCGACCTGCTGTTCCTCACCGGCGGCCCCGGTCAGCCCGGCGTCTCGGCGATGAGGCGGACGGCGAGCCGGCTGGAGCCCGTCCTGAAGGCATACCGGCTGGTGATGTACGACCAGCGCGGCACCGGCCGGGGCGCGCTCCGGTGCCCGGGCCTCCAGGAGGACATGGGCTCCTCCGACCTCGCCGTACCGCGAGGGCAGTCGATTGCCGAGTGCGCCGCCGCTCTCGGCCCGAACGCCCGTCACTACAGCACGGCGGACACCGTCGCCGACATCGACCTGCTGCGCCGTGCCCTCGGCGACCGGCGCCTCACCCTGGACGGTGTCTCGTACGGCAGCTTCGTCGCCGAACGGTACGCGCTCGCCCACCCGTCGCACGTGAGCCGACTGGTGCTCGACTCGGTGGTGCCGCAACAGGGGTACGACCCGCTGGACCTGGCCGCGCTGCCCGCGAGCGCCCGGGTCCTGCGGGCCGCCTGCCTGGCCACCGACTGCACCACCGACCCGGCCGCCGACCTCGCCGCCACCGTTCGGCGCTACGGCAACGGGGCGCAGATCCTGAGTGCGCTCACCGGCTACGAGTTCGTCGACCCGGACTACGGCGGGATTCCGGAGATCCTGCACGAGGCCGCCGCCGGGCGGCCCGCGAAGCTCCTGGACCTCTTCGAGTTCGTCCGCCGGCAGGTCGACGCCGCACCGGCCGAGGAACTCAGCCAGGGGCTGCATTCGGCCGCCCTGTGCGCCGACTCGCACTTCCCGTGGGGCACCACCGACACCCCTGTCGCGGGCCGCGCGGCGGCGCTGGAGCGCACCCGGCAGCGGCTGACGGCCGAGCAGACCTGGCCCTACGACCCGGCGACCGCCACCGGGCTCGGCAGCCTCCTGGTCTGCCTCGGCTGGCCGCGCGAACGGGTGCCTCCGACGCCGCCGGGCCACCGCAGGCTGCCGAACGTGCCGGTGCTGCTGCTCGGCGGCGACCGGGACCTGTCCACGCCGTACGAACTGCTCCACCAGCAGGCCCGGTCGGTGCACGATCCGCGGATCGTGATCGTGCCCGGGGCGGCGCACTCGGTGCAGAACCGGGCGGCGAACCCGGCCGGACGGCAGGCGGTGTACGACTTCCTGCTGGAGTAGCGCAAGCCGTCGCCGGGCGGCTCCGCACGGGGGACGAACAACCCGGCGCCGCGCCGACAACCGGAACCGGAACCCGAACCCGAACCCGAACCGATCGGCCCGGCCCACGGCACCCGGCGAAGCGGCGGGCCCCGTCGAAGGAACCGCCCCGGAACGTCGACCGGCTCGCCTCGCCGAGCCCGACTCCCACCCGGACCGGGACGAGGCGAGCCCGCCGGGCCGGTGTCCGGCTCGCTGTGCACTTCCAACCCCCCGGCGACCCGGTCGAGCACGACCCGGCGCACGACCGGGTGCGTGCGGTGCCCGCCGTCGGCGACACGGGCCCGGTGCCGTCCGAGACGGGCGCGGGTGCTCGTCGAACACCCGGTCCACGAGGAGAAGGGACATGACTCGAACCGCCGGCGGACTGCACGGCACAGACGCAGGGGCGGGGGAGCCGGACACGAAGTCCCCGACCGCAGAGACGTCGACATTCGACCGTCCGGGCAGGGAAAGCCCGGAGTCGGCGCCGAGTTGCCGACCGGCCGCAGCATGGCCCGCCGGCGCCCCTCGTCGATCCGCCATCCCGGCCTCGACCACCGATACGACGCCGCCGAACGCGGCGTCGACGTCGGCCGCCGGTGTCGTGATCGGCCGACGCTGCTCGCGTACAGGCGGGTTCGACAAGCTTGTCGGGTCCGCGGCTTCGTGCTCAGAGCACTTTCTTGCGCCGCGCCGCGGTGATCCACTTCGGGAACTCGGAGAGCAGCCGGTCGTACAGCTCCTGGTCGGGGACCTCGCCGATGTCGTCGACGGCGAAGAAACCGACGTTGTCCACGCGGCGGCCACGCATCGTGTCGAGGCGCCTCAGGATGCCGTAGTCCGCGTCGCCGAGGCCCACGAACTGCCAGAACGCCGGTTCCTTCGACGCGTCCTTGAGTTCGCGCTTGATCTCGTCGTTGAACCAGACGCCGCCGTCGGAGAAGAACAGCACCAACGTGGGGGCCGCGGACGGATTCTCCCGGACGTACGAGCGCACTTCGGCGATCACCTTGTGCTCCTCGTTGCCGAAGCCGACCGCCTCCATGTCGACCTGGCCGGGCAGCAGCCCCTGCTCCGGCTTGTCCCCCGCCGGACGGACGTGCAGCCGCAGCCATTCCGGGAGTTCGCCCACACGCATGTCCGGCAGGCGCGCCGGGTTCGAGGCGAACGTCCAGGCCTGCATCACACCGTCGTCCTCCAACCGCGCGGCCACGGCCGCCATTCGCTCCACCACGTCGGCGACGACACCTTGGAGGTAGAGCCGATCCATGGAGGCGGACGCGTCCATCACCAGGATCACCCGTGCGGTGGTCCCCTCCGCGCCCTGCTTGCGGAGGCTCACCGCGACCTGCTCCTTGCGCAGCGAAAGGCGCTCGCGCATCTCCGCGGGCAGCGCCTCTTCGCCGGTCCCGGCCGGCGCGACGTCGGACGCCGCCGGTTGCGGCGGGGAGTCGACCGGCCGGGTCGGAACCGACTGCGCGGCGGGGTCCCCCGCCGGCTCATCGTGCACCGCGATGCCGAAATCCGCGGCCAGACCGGCGAGTCCGGAGGCGTACCCCTGTCCGACCGCGCGGAACTTCCACTGCCCCTGACGCCGGTACAGCTCGCCGCCGACGAAGGCCGTCTCGATTCCGGCGGTCATGTCGAAGCGTGCGATCTCGGCCGCCGTCGCGGCGTCCAGCAGCCGCAGGCTCAGGTCCGGCACCTCGCCGAACGTACCGCCGTCCGCCGACGCGCAGAGCAGGATCCGGTGTATCGCCTCCTCCACGAGGTCGAGGTCCACGGCGAGCGTGTCGGTGACGCCGTCGCCGGTCTTGTCCCGGCCCAGATGCGCCACCGCGCCGGACGGGTGGCCCGCGTGGTTGTAGAACACGAAGTCGGCGTCCCCGCGCACGGTTCCGGCTTCGGTGAGCAGCAGCGCCGACGCGTCGACGTCGGGCACGCCGTTCCGTGTGGACCACGACAGCTCCACACGAACCCGCGTGAAGTCGACGCGCAGGTTGGCGCCTTGGCTCAAGGATGGCAATGTCATGGCGCAATCTTGCCGAACCCGGCGTTGCGCGGAGATCCGGGTCGGCCCGCCGACCCGTGGGCCCTCGGACCCTTGGCCAACTCCCGTTTCAGGGACTCCACTTGCGATGGAGTCGGGTGGGGGAGCGACGGCCGCCACCGAAATGACGACGGCCGCCGTCACCGTCCACCATGGGCGCTTCGCGGCACCCTCTGATCAATCGACGGCGGGGGCTCGTCGGGTCACGAACCGATGGTCTTCCAGAAGGCGCACTGGTGTTCCGTGTTGCGATCGGTCGGGCCGGTCGTGGTGGTCGCGAGTGATTGCACCCAACCGTCGTCGCCCCGGAAGGGCATCCAGCGCGGTTGTCCGCTGCTGTTGGGGTTTCCGGTGGCGGCGAAATCGGTCCAGTAGTTGATCATGGTCGTGGAGAGTTGTCGCTGGGCGGGCGTCTGCGGGCCGGGGAGTTGCTCGTCGTCGAACAGGTACTGCAGTTCGGCTCCGTGGAACGCGCCGGTGGGGAAGTTGGGTTTGGGCAGGGTGCTGAACCACGGCGCCGTCTCGTCCGCGAACTCGTAGGCGTAGACCGCGGTGTGCGCGGCGAGGGCGCGGTCCCGGTCCGGCGCGGTGCATCCCCAGGCCCAGTCGGTCACGACCGCGGACAGTGCCTCGCCCGCGGAGTGGAACTCGGAGACCGGATACCGGGCCAGAACTCGCTGCAGGTCGGCCGGGCCGAACAAGGCGGCGAGTTGCTCGCGATAGCTGTCCGGAGTCGTGACCTCTTTGGTCGCGGCCTCGATCGCCGCGGTGAACAGGCGGTGTTCGTCCCGAGTGGTCCCCTGCATGACGGGGACCCGATTGAAGCGACCGGTCGCGAAGGCCCGCTCCGGGCTCAGTGGCAGGAAACCCTCCCCGACGGTGGGACCCGACCCGACACCGACGTCGGACCACTTGGCCAGTTCGCCGGGGGACTTGTCGCGCAGGCAGGTCGCCGCGGTCACCGGGTCGGTGCAGCCGACGTTGGCCGCCACCTCGAGACCGTTCTTTTGACGCTCGGCGCGGGGCAGCGGGAACCAGGTCGGAGGCCCCGGCGACCACTTGTCACCGGTGCACTGCGCGCTCTGCACGATCGCCCGATGGAACAGCCCCGCCGATGTCGGCGCGGCGAGTTGGGCGCAGACGCTGGTCCCGCCCGCGGACTCGCCGAAGATCGTGACGTTGCCGGGGTCACCGCCGAATGCCGCGGCGTTGCGCTGCACCCAGCGCAGTGCGGCCTGCTGGTCTTCGAGACCGAAGTTCCCGGACAGGTTGCGGGCCTTGCCGTGGTCGAGCGCCGGGTGGGCCAGGAATCCGAAGACTCCGAGCCGGTAGTTAGGGCTGACCACGATCACGTCGCCGTCCGAGGCCAGCCGCTGCGCGCCGTACAAACCGGCGGCGCCGTTGAGGAACCCGTTGCCGTGGATCCACACCATCACCGGCAGTTTGCGTTTCCCGGTGGCGCGCGGCGTGGTGACGTTGAGGAACAGGCAGTCCTCATCCGTGCTGGGCTCATCGATCACCCCGCCGCCCTGGGCGCAGCGGTTGCCGGGCTTGGTGGCGTCCCGCACTCCCTGCCACGGCTCGGCCCGTTCCGGCGAGGCCCAGCGCAGTTCGCCCTCCGGTGGCGCGGCGTACGGAATCCCCTGGAACACCCTGGCGGTCGAATCGATCCTGCCGCGGACGGCGCCGGCATCGGTCCGAACCACGGTGGAGGTGGCAACGCTGTTGTCGCCGCGATCCGGTGACAGCGCGTGGGCGGCTGCTCCGCCGCCGATCGAGCTCGAGAGCAACGCTCCCGTCAGCACCACCACACTGCCGACGCTGCCGAGCCGTCGGGTGCGCCGGCCCGGCGCGCGGTGTCGATGCAGCAGTTTCATGTCGTGCTCCCCCTGTGACGACCCTTATTTGTGTGTGGGTCGCACTAATTTAGGTGTGGGGCATACACGAAGTCAAGGTAGAGTCGGCCCAACAGGGATCCCCGGTCGAGCAGAGGAGGCCACCCGATGCCGATCACGGAGGACCCCGAGCCGCCGCCGGGACTGGCCTTGGCGTGGGGCCTGCCCGTCAAGACGACCAGGCTCGGGCGCAAGCCGTCGCAGAGCGTCGAGCAGATCGTCGGCGCGGCCGTCGAACTGGCCGACGCGGACGGATTCGGTGCCCTGTCGATGCCCAGGATCGCCCAGCGGCTCGGGCTGACCGCCAACGCGATCTACCGGTATGTGAAGTCCCGGGACGAGTTGCTGGTTCTGGTCGCCGAGGCCGCCTGGGGCACCGCGCCGGACCTGGCGTCCGGGGCGGGGGACTGGCGCGATGCGGCAGAGGTGTGGACGCGGGCGATGATCGACCGGTGCGACGTCCACCCCTGGCTGTGCGATCTTCCCGTCCGCGGGGCCCCGGTGACGCCGAACCTGCTGGACTGGACGGAGGCGATCCTGAAGGTGCTGACCGGCGCCGGGCTGACCCCCACCGAGGCCCTGAGGTGCGCGTTCGTGCTGGACGGCTATGCGCGGCAGATCGGCGGCATGCGTCGCGACCTGCGGTACAGCACCGCGACTCCGGCGCAGTCGGACACCATGACCAGGTTCCTCCTGCCCCGGCTGCGCGAACGCGGTCACTCGGTCCTGGCGTCCATGATGGACGGCAACGAGTACACCGACGACGTCGTCGACGACGACGTGACCTTCGGGCTCGACCGGATCCTGGACGGGATCGGCGTACTGGTCGCGGCAAAACGTGCCGCGACACGCGCCGACTCGGGCGGTCCGAATATTCGTTTGTCGTAGGCGAGCCGAGTCGGATAGGAAGCCCGCATGCTAAAGGGCGGCAAGATCGGGCTGAGGGCTCGGCACGAGGACGACATCCCCACCCTGCGGACCGAGCTGTACGACGACGTGGTCAACTCCGCGCGGGCCGAGGCCGGGCCGTGGCGGCCGATCTCGCCCGGTTCGAAGGACCCGCGGCTCGTGGTGGACGACGGGGAGCCGGGCAGCGTCGCGTTCTCCGTGGTGGAACTGGAAGAAGGTGCGCTGGCCGGCACCGCGGCGCTGTGGGGCATCGACAACCACCACCGATCCGCCCACATCGGACTCGGGCTGCTGCCGGCGGAACGCGGCAAGGGCTACGGCACGGACGTGGTCGCGACGCTCTGCTACTACGGTTTCGCGGTCCGCGGCCTGCAGCGGCTGCAGATCGAGACACTGGCGGACAACCACGCCATGCTGCGCTCCGCCGAACGCAACGGCTTCATCCGCGAGGGCGTACTGCGCTCCTCGGCCTGGGTGTTGGGCGAGTTCCTGGACGAGGTGATCCTCGGGCTCCTCGCCCAGGACTGGAAACCGAATTCGCGGGGCTGAAGCCCAAGGTCCGCACGAGCCTTCCGGCCCCGGAGCGAGTCGGCTCGGGGCGATGGGGTTCTCGGGCGCGCCTGCTCAGCTTTGAACGCGTTGGTCGTAGGCGGTTTGGTGCGCCCGAATCTCGTCCGTGTTGTCGACCGTCCAGGCGTACAACCGGCCGAACGGCTCCTGGAGGGATTCGCCGAGCGGGGTGAGGGAGTACTCGACCCCCACCGGCGAGGTGGGCAGCACGCGGCGCGTGATCATCCCGTTGCGCTCCAGGCGGCGCAGGGTCTGGGTCAAGACCCGCTGGGTCACGCCTTCGAGGCGGCGCTTGATCTCGTTGAACCGGGTGGGCTTGTCGAGGACTGCCATCACCATCATCGACCACTTGTCGGCGATCTGGTCGAGGATCGGGCGGCTGGGGCAGGCGGCCCGGTAGACGACACCGGCGTCGGCGCCGGTTTCGGAAGTGGTCATGTCGGTATCCTTCGCGATCCTTGCGATGCCGAAAGTGCGTTATTGACGCCGGTCGCTCGCCATCGGACCGTAAGTATGCATCAGGAACCAGGTGCATTTCAGGTACCGATCGGAGAGCTCCATGAACCACGACGCCTACCCGACCCTTCGGGTGAGTCGCGAGGACGGCATCGCCCACGTCACCCTCGACAACCCGCCCGTCAACGTCCTGAACGTCGCCCTGATGGCCGACCTCCGGCACCTGTTGACCGCACTGAAGGACGACGACTCGCTCCGGGTGATCGTCTTCGACAGCGCCGATCCGGAGTTCTTCATAGCCCACGTCGACATGTCCCTCGTCGACACCCCGGACGCCTTCGACAAGCTCGCGGCCGACCTTCCGGCCGGCGTCAACGTCTTCCAGGCGCTGGGGGAGTTGCTTCGGCGCCAGCCCCAGGTGACCATCGTCAAACTTGCCGGAGTGGCGCGCGGCGGAGGGGCGGAGTTCGTCGCGGCCGCGGACATGACGTTCGCGGCGATCGGTCGTGCCGGAATCGGCCAGATCGAAGCTCTCATGGGCATCGTCCCCGGCGGAGGAGGCACGCAATATCTCGCCGGCCGGGTGGGCCGCAATCGTGCCCTGGAGGCGGTGCTCGGTGCCGATCTGTACGACGCCGAAACCGCGGAGCGCTACGGCTGGGTCAACCGGGCCGTCCCCGCCGACGAGCTCGACGACGTCGTCGACCGCCTCGCCCGCAACATCGCCGCCCTGCCCGAGGGGGTGATCGCAGCGGTCAAGCGCGCCATCGTCCCCGAGGACCTGGCCGAGGGTCTTCTGCGGGAACACGACGCGTGGGCGGACCAGTTCGCTCGCCCCGCGGCCGAGCGTCTGATCCGCGGCGGATTGGCCCACGGTGCCCAGACCCGCGACGGCGAGCGCGATCTGGAGGGCCTGCTCCGGGGACTGCCCGGATAGGACCCGGACGAGGACCCGGTGTACTCGTCGGTGTCCCGCGACCGTGACGGCGTGCGGCTCCCCACCCGCGACCGCGGGCCCCGAACCGGCATGGGCCGCAGAGATCCGCACCGCGTCCGGCCGAAGCCGGACAGCCGGATCAAGACCGTTTCCCGGCGTTCGATCCTGCCGAGATCCGCGCCGAACCCCGAAGAGGCGTCGACTTCGGGACGTGCCCACTCGTCGCCCTCGCGCCGCGCCCGCCCTACGTCGTGATGCCGCGTGCGGTCGACGGAGCCACCTCCTCCGGCCGTCCACGGGCGGTCGGAGGTCCCCGGCGGGAGGGGGCCGCCGGGGTCGCGGAACCTCAAGAATGAGACAAGTCTGTCTCCAAAGAGGAGACAGACTTGTCTCATTGTCGTACGTTGGGCGGCATGGTTACGACACAGGTCGGGACAGGCGAAACGGCAGTCGGGAACCGGGGGACGACGGCGCGGATCGTGCTCCTGGCGTCCGTCCCCGCGATGTTCCTCGCAACGTCCAGCGCTCCCACTCCGCTGTACAGCGTGTACGCCCGGTCGTGGGGCGTGTCGGCGGCGGCGACGTCCGTGGTGTTCGGCGCGTACGCCCTCGCGCTGCTGTCGGCGCTGCTGGTCCTCGGCCGCATCTCCGACCACCTCGGGCGCCGGGCGGTCATCTGCTCCACGCTCGTCGTCCAGGTGGCGGCCATGCTCGTGTTCGCCGCCGCCGAAGGGCTCGGCGCCCTGCTCGTGGCCCGTGTGCTGCAGGGACTGTCCACGGGCACCGGACTCGCGGCGGTCGGCGCGGCGTTGCTGGACATCGATGCCCGCCGCGGACGGATCGCGAACTCCGCCGCCCCCGGGATCGGTACGGGGATCGGCGCACTGGGCTCGGCCGTCCTGATCGCCGCAGGCGCTCCTCGGCCGACCCGCCTGGTGTACCTGGTGTGCGCCGTCGTACTGCTCGTGCAGATCGCCGCAGTCTCGCGATGGTCGGATTCCACGCCGCGCCGGCCGGGCGCGATCTCCTCGCTGCGGCCGGGTCTGCACGCCCCGCGCCGGATACGGGCGCTGATCGGCGCGGCTGTACCCGTCCTGTTCGCCGTGTGGGCGGTGTCGGGGCTGTTCGGGGCCTTCGGGCCGCGCCTGGCCACCCAGCTCACCGGCTCGTCGTCGCCCGTGCTGGGCGCCCTGCCCATCGCCCTGGTCGGCGCGGTGGCCCCGGTGGTCACCTTCTCCACCGGCCGGCTCGGCGCCCGCAGGTCGCTGGTGTACGGCATCCTGGGCTTGCTCGCCGCGGTGGGACTCACCGCCCAGGCCCTGTGGCTGGGCCACATGTGGCTTCTCCTGGCGGGTGCGGCGGTGGCGGGCGCGGGTTTCGGTTTCGGTTTGAGGGGCGGTATGGACCTGGTGCTGCCCGCCGTGGACGAGTCCGAACGCGCCGGCACAATGGCGCTGCTCTACACCGCCTCCTACGTAGGGTTCGGTGTACCGGCGATCGCGGCCGGCGTCGTGCAGCAGGCCACGGGGAACCTGACCGCGACGGCGCTCGGCTACCTCGCGGTGCTCGCGGCGCTCGCCGTAACGGCGGCCGGCGTGCTCCGCCGGACCCGAGCCCCCGAAGGGACGACCACATGACCGCTCACGTCAGCGACGAGGCGCCGAGGCGCTCCGCCCGAGACCGGCTGCTCGCCTCCGCCGACGAACTGTTCTACGACGAGGGCGTGCACACCGTCGGCATCGACCGGGTGATCGAGCACGCCGGGGTGGCCAAGGCCTCGCTGTACCGGCTGTTCGGCAGCAAGGAGGACCTGGTCGCCGCCTATCTGGCCGCACGGCACGAGCGGAACCTGGCCGAACTGCGCGCCGCCGCCGGGCGATTCGAGAACCCCCGCGAGGGCGTCCTCGCCGTGTTCGACACCCAGGCGAAATGGCTGCGCCGGCGCGCGTACCGCGGCTGTGCCTTCGCCCGGGCCAGCGCCGAACCCTCGGCCGGCGCGCAGGTCCAGGCGGCCACCGACGCCTACCGGGCCGCGATCCAGGCGCTGTTCACCGAACTGACCGTCCGCGCAGGGGTGCCGGACCCGCAGGGACTCGCCGTGCAACTGCACGCCCTCTACCACGGGGCCGACATCGTCGTGGCAAGCAGCCGGCGCAGCAAACTGATCGCCGCCGTCCGGAGCGCCGCCGAAACACTGCTCGCCGCGGCCTGGCGTGACGAGCCGGAGACGGTCCACTTCCACGGCCCGCACGGCTGACGGCGCCACGCGCCGCATGGTCGAGGAAGCCGACAGCTCCGGCCCGACCATCGGGGTCACCCGACCGACCCGATCACGAGTCGTCTTCGTGTCGGACCCCCGGGGGAGGGGTGAGTCCCGGTCGGACGCGGGCGACGGCTCGGACCGGCGCGCCGTCGAGGCCGACGAGGGGGAGGGGGAGGCAGATGATCTCGAAGGTGTCGGGGAGATCGTCGACCGCGACCAGGCATTCGACCAGGGCGGTCTCGTCGGCGAAGAGTCGCCGGTGGATCGCCGGGTTGGTTCGGTCGTCGCCGGGGGACGGGGTATCCAGGCCGACGAACCGCGGGGCATACGAGGCGAGGTAGGCCACCGCGTCCTCGGTGAACACGGGCCAGTCCCGGAAGTAGCCGGGGTCGCCGGCGCGGCGGGACCAACCCGTGGAGAACACCACCCGGTCGGCGACCGCCAGCACGTCGGCGTGCCGGCGCAGCGTGTCGGTGTCGATGACGGTGCCCGGGGCGAGGGCGCCCAATCGCACGAGATGGGCGGGGCCGATGCAGCGGGTGAGGTCGAGCCGGTCGACGGTGCGGGTGCCGGCGGTGAAGTGCGCGGGCGCGTCGATGTGCGTACCGAGTTGGCTGAACAGGTGCACGGTCGTCATGGCGACGTCGTCGGTCTCCACGCGGGAGAACGTCTCGAACACGGCGGTGGGTTCGCCCGGGTAGGCGGGCATGTGGTGGGAGATGGGCATGGTCAGATCGACGACGGTGCCCGAGGGATCGGTCACGCGAGCCCTCCGGTGAGGGCGAACTCGGCGTTGGTGGCGGTGAGTCCGCCGTCCGCGACGACCAGGCTCCCGGTCATCGCGCGGGTCTCCCCGGCGGCGAGGAGGCCGACGATGGCGGCGATGTCCTCGGGCTCGGCGATGCGCCGCGAGGGATAGAGGCGTTCCATCTGCGCCCGGGCCGCCTCGGGGTCGTCGGCCAGGTCCCAGACGCGGGTGGTCAGCGGGGTACGGACGGCGCCGGGGCAGACCGCGTTGACGCGGATGCCGCGCCCGGCGAAGGCGAGTGCGGCGGTGCGGGTGAGTTGCACGACCGCGCCCTTGCTGACGCAGTAGGCGCCCAGGACGGGGTCGGCGGTGAAGCCGAGAACGCTGGCCATGTTGACGATGGCACCGTCGTGGGCGAGGAGGCGGTCGGCCATCTTGATGCCGCGGAACATGCCGGTCACGTTCGTGTCCAGAACCGCGGTGAACTCCTCGACGCTGGATTCGAGCAGCGGCCGTTCGGGCTGTCGGGCGGCGTTGTTGACGAGGGCTCGCAGGGTGTGGCCGCAGGACGCGAGGTGTTCCTCCACCCGGGTCCAGGTCTGTTCCTCGGTGACGCTGCCGACGATGCCGGTGTGGTCGGCGGCAAGGGCGTCGGGCAGGGCGGGGGCGTCGATGTCGACACCGATCACGTGCCAGCCGCGGTGCGCGAACCAGTGCGCGCAGGCGGCGCCGATGCCGGTCCGGGCGCCGGTGACGACGACGGCGGGACGGTCGGATGCGGGGGCGGGGAGGGTCACGGGGTGGGCTCCGGATTCTTCGTCGCGTCGCCGACGGCGAGGTGGAGGGCGGTGAGGAAGTCGTCGAGGTCGGTGTCGGTCATGGGCGTCGACAGGCAACCGGTACCGCGGGCGTTGATGTGGACACCCCTGGCGAGCAGCCCCGTTCGGACCCTATTCCAGGTCCGGGCGTCGGCGGCGCGCCACGTGCGGTAGTCGCGTACCGGGCCTTCGACCAGGCTGATGTTGAACATCGACCCGGTGCCGTTGACGGTGACCGGCAGGCCGTACCCGGCGAAGACCTTCGCGATGCCGTCGCGGACCCGGGCGCCCGCGCGGTCCAGCGCCCGGACCTCCTCGGCCCCGAAGTGGCGCATGGTGGCCAGTCCCGCCGCGAGTCCGACGTTGAAGGCGGTGAACGTTCCGGTCTGGGCGATGGCCGGGGCGAAGCCGTCGAAGGCGCGCATGATCTCCTCGCGGCCGCCGAACGCGGCCAGCGGCATGCCCCCACCCATGATCTTGCCCAGGGCCACGAGGTCGGGCACGACGCCGTGCAGGCGCTGGGCGCCGCCGGTGTCCAGCCGCATGCTCTGGATCTCGTCGACGATCAGCAACGCGCCGTGTCGGTGCGCCTGTTCGGCGAGGAACGCCAGAAAGCCCGGCTCGGCGGTGATCAGTCCGGCGTTGCCGAGGAAGGGCTCGACCACGACCGCGGCGATCTCGGACCCGTGCTCGGCGAACGCGCGCCGCACGCCGGCGCGGTCGTTGTACCCCGCCACCAGGGTCGGCACGGGCAACAGGCCGGCACTGTTGGGCACGCCGAGACCGAACGTGCCCGGGGACAGCGGCTCCGCGCCGATCGACTGCTGCACCTCGTCACTGCTGCCGTGGAAACCCCCTTCGAACTTCAACAGGCGTCGCCGCCCGGTGAAGGCGCGCGCGGCCCGGGCCGCGAACGCGACCGCCTCGGTGCCCGAGAGCGCGAACCGCAGCCGCTCCATGACGGGGAACCGCTCGGTGAGCAGGTCCGCGAACTCGCGCTCGCTCGCACACGGTGCGCCCAGCGCCCCGCCGCGCCGCAGTTCCGCGATCGTCGCCTCGACGGTCGGGCCGTGCGCGTGCCCGTGGATCAGGCTCGTGTAGTTGTTGACCAGGTCGAGGTAGCGGTTGCCGTCGACGTCCCACAGGTACTGGCCCGCGCCGCGCTCGGCGAACACCGGGTAGGGCGGGTAGGCCAGCGTCTGGCGCGAGACGCCCGCCGGGATGCGTCCGGTCGCCCGGGCGTAGGAGCCCTCCGAGCGTGGGGTGCGCTTGTTGAGGGCTCGCGTGGCGGCGTCCGGCGGGCTCTTCGTCATGGCAACTCCGTTGCGGATGGGAACGCGGATGGGAACGGGTGGGCGGGATACGGCGCGCCACCTCGGTCCGGCCGGGGGAGAACGACCCCGGGCCGAACGGGTCGCCCCATGTGTAGCAGCGCGAAACCACAACAGGCAAGACCGGTAATACCACTTGAGAATGATCATCAAGGCTCGAAGCCCAGCTTTTGCCTGGTCAGGGCGCTCGAGGAGAACCGGGGGCGGCTCCTGATGCGCGAACCCACCCTTGACAGCTGGTAATACCTGACCTACCAATTCTCCATCGGCATTCGCGACATCCAGCGGAGGAACCATGGCCAAACGACCCGTCCTCATCGACACCGACACCGGCGTGGACGACGGCATGGGCGTGATCTACGCCCTGAACCGTCCCGAACTCGACGTCGTGGGCGTGACGACCGTGTTCGGCAACGTGTCGGTCGAGCAGGTGACGCGCAACTCGCTGCTCATCCAGGAGCGGCTCGACCGGCGCGACGTGCCGGTGGCGCAGGGCGCCGCCAAGGGCCTCCTCGGCAGTCCCGAATTCCACGCCGGCATCCACGGCAGGGACGGAATCGGCGAATCCGGGCTCGTGCCCGCCGACGGCACCCCCGACCCCCGCTCGGCAGTCCGACTGATCCTCGACCTGTCGCACCGATACGCCGGGGAACTCGAGGTGATCGCGCTCGGCCCGCTCACCAACGTGGCGATCGCCCTGCTCGTCGATCCCGCCCTGGCCCGGCGGCTGCGCCGGGTCGTGTGGATGGGCGGGGCGGTGGCCTCGCCCGGCAACGTGAGCGCCGTCGCGGAGGCGGACGCGGCGCACGATCCCGAGGGCGCACAGGTGGTCCTCGAATCGGGCGTCCCGGTCACGCTGGTGCCGCTGGACGTGACCGACGCGACGCTCCTGCGCGAGGCCGACCTGGAGCGAATCAAGGCCGGCGGTACCGCCGCCGGGGCGCTGGTGGCGGCCTTCGCCCCCTTCTACATGGAGTTCTACAGCCATCGGCTGGGGGAGTTCGCCTGCGCGATGCACTCCCCGCTGACCGTCGGCATCGTCGCGCGCCCCGACCTGATCGTCCGCTCCGGGAACCACCCCACCGCCATCGAACTCGCCCCCGGCCTGTCCCGGGGCGCCACCGTGGTGGACCGCCGGGTCCGGCCCCCGGAGCAGCTGCTGCGGGCCCTCCCGGCGCGGATCATCGAGGAGGTCGACCACGCCGGCTTCATCGAGGACTTCGTCACCACGATCACCTCCACGTCCCCGGCCGCGCCGTGACCACCCCCCACCCCACCCCGCGACTCCCGCTGGCCGTCCTGCACGACCACCTTGACGGCGGGGCGCGACCCGAGACACTCCTCGAACTGGCGGCGGACATCGAGCACCCGATGCCCGCCGAGACCCCGCACGCGCTCGCCGCCTGGTTCGTCGCCGCCGCGAACACCGACCTGGACACCTTCCTGGCCACGTTCGAGCACATCACCCCCATGCTCCAGACCCGGGACGCGCTGCGCCGGATCGCCTACGAGAGCGTGCTGGATCTGGCCGCGGACTCGGTGGTGTACGCCGAACAGCGATTCGCCCCCGAGGAGCACCTGACCGCGGGACTCTCGCTCGACGCGGTCGTCGAAGCCGTCCAGGACGGATTCGCCGCCGGCATGCGCGACGCCCGTACCCCCGACGGGCACCCGGTCGTCGTCAACACCATCCTGTGCGCCCTGCGTACCGAACCCCACTCCCGGGACATCGCCTCCCTGGCGGTACGCAGACGCGGCGACGACCCCCGCCTGGTCGGGTTCGACCTCGCGGGTGCCGAACGCGGCGCCCCCGCCGCCGACCACGCCCAGGCCCTGCGCATCGCCCACGAGGGCGGCGTGTCGGTCACCGTGCACGCGGGAGAGGAGACCGGTCCCGACTACGTCGCCGACGCGCTGACCCACGGCGCCCGGCGCATCGGACACGGCGTGTCCCTGATCGAGGAGCTCACCGCCGACGGCACCCCCGGCCCCGTCGGCGCGGAGGCACTGCGCCGGGGCGTATGCCTGGAGCTCGCGCCGACCTCCAACGTCCAGACCGGGGCCGCGCGATCGTTGGCGGACCACCCCCTGGCCCGGCTCCTGCGCGCCGGCCTCCCGGTCACCGTCAACCCGGACAACCGGCTGCTGTCCGGCATCACGGTGAGCTCGGAGTTCCACGCCGTCGCCGCGGCGCAGGGCCTCACGCCCCAAGAGCAACACCACATCTGCCGCACCGCCGTCCTCGCCGGATTCGGCGACCCGGAGGAACGCCACCGCATCCTGCACACCGTCATCGACCCCGCCTGGACCGCGCACCTCGCATCGGCCCCCCGCACCTCAGGACGGTAGCCATGAGTTCAGTCAGCAAGGACGGCCTCGGAACCGGAACGCTCGGGACGGGCGGCCTGGTCCTGTTCGTCCTCGCCTGCGTGGCCCCGATGGGCGCGGTCGTGTCGATCGTGCCGCTGGGCATCTTCCTCGGCGACGGGGCCGGGTTCCCCGGCGCGGTCATCGTGGCCGGCCTCGTCCTGCTCTGCTTCGCCGTCGGATTCGTGGCGATGAGCCGGCACGTCGTCAACGCCGGCGCCTTCTACGCCTACGTCGCCCGCGGCCTGGGCAAACCCGCGGGCGTGGCCGCCTCGTTCCTGGCGACACTCGCCTACAACGCGTCGTTTTGGAGCCTGGGCGGAGCCGTGGGCTACTTCGCCCACAACCTCTTCGCCGACGCGGGCCTGGACCTGCCCTGGCCGGCGTGGACCGCCGTCGCCCTCGCGATCGTCACGGTGCTGGGCCGGCGCAACATCGACCTCAGCGTCAAGGTCGTCGGCTGCGCGCTCCTGCTCGAGGTCACCGCGATCCTCGTCCTGGCGGTCGCCATCGTCGCCGACCGCGGCACCGCCGCCTTCCCGTTCGACTCCTTCGAACCGTCCGCCCTGACCTCCGGCTCGCCGGGCATCGCCCTGATGTTCGCCTGCAACATGTTCATCGGCTTCGAGGCCACCGTCCTCTTCGGCCGGGAGTGCCGCGACCGGACACGCACCATCCCCCGCGCCACCTACCTCTCGATCGCACTGATCGCCGTCTTCTACGCACTGGCCTCGCTGATCCTGGTCGGCAGCGTGGGCAAGGACCACGTGGTCGACGCCATGAACGGCGACCCCGGCACGTTCGTGTCCCGCCTTTCCGAGCGGTTCGTGGGCCACACCTGGGGCACCGTGATGCAAACCCTCGTGGTCACCAGCCTGTTCGCCTCCCTCCTGGGCATCCACAACGCGGCGTCGCGCTACCTCTACGCGATGGGCAGGGAGCGCCTGTTGCCCGGCCGGCTCGGCCGGGTCCACCCCCGCTGGAATTCCCCGACATCGGCCGGTGGCGTGCAGATCGCCGTCGCCGTCGTCGTCATCGGCGCCTTCGCACTGGCCGGCGCCGACCCCCTGCTCACCCTCGGCACCAGCACCGTCGGACTCGCGACCCTGGCACTGCTGCTCCTGCAGACCGCCGTCGCCGTCTCGGTCATCGTCTTCTTCCACAAACGCGGCCACCGCTCGCCCGCCCTCCACCTCCTCTCCGCCCTCGGCGCCGCGGGCCTGGCAACCGTCACCGGCCTCGCCACGACGAACTACTCGACCCTCACCGGCAGCGACTCCACCACCGTCAACTCCCTGCCCTGGGCCCTGCCCGCCGTGATCGTCCTCGGCATCGCCTACGCACTCGTCCTGCGTCGCCGCAAGCCCGCGATCTACGCGGCCATGGCCGCCTCCGACACCAAGCCCCCCGCGCCCGCGCCCGAAGTACCCGAAGTCGCCGTCTGACCGGCCACGACGGCCCGCGCCCGGCGCCACACCCGGCCCGTTCCCGCCGGACCCCGGCCCACCGGACACCACCCCGCCCAGGAGTCCTCGTTGAGCACCCCCTTCGCACCGACCATCGCCGGTAGCACCCTGCCCCTGCCCCCGCGCCCCGCCACCGACTCGGCCCTCGGCGACCTGCGCGCCGACCTGCGCCGATTCCGCGCCGCAGGATTTCGCCACATGGACCTGGTCGACACCTGGATCGCACCCGCCGACCTGACCCCCCGACAACTGCGCACCCTCGCCGACGAACTCGCCGACCACGGCATCACCCTCGTCGGCCTGTCCGTGATCAGGCGCAGCATCGTCGACCCCGTACACGCGGCGGACAACCACGCCTACACCCGCCGATCCATCGAGGCCGCCGCCGCACTGGGCGCACCGATCCTGTCGATCGGCTTCCACCGCCCGCTCACCGACGCCCAACGCGACTGGGGCACCTTCTGGTCGGTACCCGGCCCCACCGACGGCGAACAGGAGTTCATCCGCGCCGTGCCCGCGCTCACCGAACTGTGCGCCCTGGCCGCCGACCTCGGCGTCGAACTCTCCCTCGAACTGTACGAGGACACCCTCGTCGGCACCGGCGCCCGGACCATGCGCCTGATCGAGGCCACCGGCGCGGCCAACCTGGGCGTCAACGCCGACCTCGCCAACCTCCACCGCGCCCCCCGCCCCCTCGAAGAGACCTGGGACCAGACCCTCGACCTGGTCCTGGACCGGATGAACTACTGGCACGTCAAGAACTACCGCCGCGTGGAGAACCACCCCCACGGCCCCTACCTCGCCTGGCCCACCCCCCTCGCCGACGGCGACATCGACTACCGCGCCGCCCTGCACCGCGCCCGCGCGGCGGGATACGCCGGCCCCCTGTGCGTCGAGCACTACGGAGGCGACGCCCTGACCGCGCAGACGGCCGGACTGCGCTACCTCACCGACCTGCTGGAGACCATGTGAGCCCCCGCATCGCACTCGGCGGCGACGACGCCGGAGCCCCGCTGCGCCGCGCCATCGCCGCGCACCTGACCGAACGCGCCATCGCCTTCGACGACTTCGGCGTCGACACCGACGACGTTCCCTACCCCGAGATCGCCGAACGGGTGGCCCGACGCGTCGCGGACGGCACGTACGACCGCGCCGTCCTGTGCTGCGGCACCGGCATCGGGGTCTCCGTCGTGGCCAACAAGATCCCCGGCGTCTACGCCGCCCTGGCCCACGACGTCTACTCCGCGCGCCGCGCCCGACTGAGCAACAACGCCCAGGTCCTGGCCATGGGCGCACGCGTCATCGGCGTCCAGGCCGCGCTCGAAGTCGTCGACGCCTGGCTCGGCGAGGACTTCCGGGGCGGACCCAGCGCCGACAAAATCGCCCTCATCGCAGATCTGGAGAGCCGTCTTGGCACGTCACCTGGTCAATGACCCCTTCGACGCCGTCGACGACATGATGCGCGGCGTCGTCGCCGCGCACGGCGACCGGGTCGCGCGCACCGCCTCGGGCCGCGGCCTGTACACCCGCGAAAACGATCCGCGCCGACGGGTGTCCGTCGTGGTCGGTGGTGGATCCGGACACGAACCGGCCTTCCTCGGCTGGGTGGGCCCCGGCTTCGCCGACGCCGTCGCCGTCGGCAACGTCTTCGCCGCCCCCGCGGCCGACCCGGTCGTCGAGGTCGTGCAGACCCTCGCCCCATCCGACGGCGCGCTGTTCCTGTTCGGCAACTACGAGGGCGACGTGATGAACTTCCGACTCGCCGGCGAGTTCCTCTCCGACATCGGCATCGCGTCCCGAACCGTCCTGATCACCGACGACGTGGCGAGCGCACCCGCACACAGCCCCCATCGACGGCGCGGCGTGGCCGGCGGTGTGGTCGTGGCCAAGGCCGCCGGAGCGCTCGCGGACCAGGGCGCGGGTCTGGACGACGTGGCCGCGCTCGCCGGGCGCGTCAACGACGCCACCCGCTCGATCGGCGTCGCGCTGTCCTCCTGTCACCTGCCCACCGCGGCCCGCCCCACCTTCGAACTACCGGACGGGAAAACGGACTTCGGGATCGGGGTACACGGCGAGACCGGCCTGTCGCGACGGACCCGCGGTACCGCCGCCGAAACCGCGGCCCAGATGGTCGACGCGCTCCTGGACGACCAACCCGCCCTGGCCGACTCCCGGGCCCTGGTACTGGTCAACACCTTCGGCGCGACCCCCCTCATGGAGGCGTACATCGTCCTCGGCGAGGTGCTCGAACTCCTCCGCAAGGCGGGCACCACACCCGTGTTCGCCCACGCCGGCGCCTATCTCACCAGCCTCCAGATGGCCGGGGTGAGCCTGACCACCACCCTCCTGACCCCCGAGACCGAAGCCCTGATCGGCGCCCCGGGCTCCCCCCTGACCCTGCCGCCGCTCGGAGGATCACGATGACCGCCGCCACACCCCCCACCACCCGCGACATCGAGAACTGGCTGCGCGCGCTCGCCCGCGCCCTCGGCGAGGAGCAGCACCTGCTCGACGAACTCGACGCCGGCGCCGGCGACGGGGACCACGGCGCCACCATGGTGATCGGATTCCGCCGCGTCGTCGCCGAACTCGACCGCACCTCCTTCGCCGACCGGCTTCCCGAGGAACTGCTGCGCGCGGCCGCCCGCGCGTTCGCCGGCGTCGGCGGCAGCATCGGTCCCCTGTGGGCGGCCGCACTCCTGCGCGCCGCCCGGACACTCGACGGCCGCGCCCTCGACGGCGCCGCCCTCGCCCAGGCCCTGCGCGCCGCGGCCGAGGGCATGGCCCACATCGGCTCGGCACGCCGCGACGACCGCACCCTCCTGGACGCGATGTACCCCGCGGCCGACGCCTTCGCCGCGAGTTGGAACAGCCACGGCGACCTTGCCCGTGCCGCGGCGGCCGGACTCCGCGGTGCCCTCGACGGCGCCGCCGCCACCAGGACGATGATCGCCCGCCGGGGCCGCGCCTCCCGCAACGCCGCCCTCGCCGGCGGCCGGGTCGACGCCGGAGCGGCATCGGTGGCACTCGCCTGGACCACGGCCGTCCTCGGAACGGACCGCGAGCCGTGGAGGCACACGGTCGCCACCTCCGCGGCATCGAACGCGTGAGGCCCCGCCCCGAGCACCGGACCCCGGCCACCCTTCCCGGCCGGACGACCCCGTGCACGGCAGGCGGCCGGGGAGGCCCATAATAGGTCTGACAGGCATGACCACTGGTTCCCAGCCCCCGCGCAGTTACGGAGCGTCGACAAGTGACCGTGAACGGAGCCGGCCCGGAGACACCCAAGCGGGAGTCACACGCGAACCGCATCGCCCGCCTCCTGATCGACGACATCCGACGGGGCACCTACCCCGTCGGCACCCGGATCCCCAGCGAGCGCCGATTGGCGCAGGACTTCGGCGTGTCGCGTCCCGTCATCCGCGAAGCGGTCTCCACCGTCATCGGCCGCGGCATTCTCGAGGTGCAAATGGGCCGCGGCATGTTCGTCACCGCCCAACCCGCCGACGGCACCCCCGCCGAACGGCTCAACCTCCAGGACGTGGTCAACGTCCGCGAAGTGCTGGAAACCGGCGCGCTCCGCCTGTCGGCACTCCGCGAGGAGGACCGCGACACCACGAAGATCGCCGACATCCTCGACCGGCTCGGCGACGCGGTGGCCGCGCGGGCGAGTACCGCCGAACTCGACAGCGCCCTGCACACCGCCATCGTCGAGGCCGGCGGCAGCCCCCTGCTCCTGTCCCTGTGGCAGGGCTTGCAACAGCAGATCGACGCGACCATTCGCATCTCGCCGCACGGCCACACCATGAGCCCCGACATTCTCGCCCTGCACCGCACCCTCGCCGACGGCGTCCTCAAGGGCCACGTCGACGAGGCCACCACCGCCTGTCGACAACTCCACGAACAAAACCGCGATTTCCTGCGCGAACTGCTCGGCTGAACCCCCACCGGACGCCACACCCGATCGCCCCCACCGCACCCCGAGCCCAACGGCGCAACCTCCGGTGGTCGGGTTCGGGAGCCGTCGTGACGGACAGCGCCTGGGGGCCCGTCCCCGGGCCGGAGCCCACGTGGCAACCGAGCCCTTCGACGCCTTTCCGAGCCCACGCTTGCACGGGCTCGCACGACCGCAGTCGCGGGCTGCCGTGTACGACCCCACCGCCGCCGGGGGCGGTAGGCGTGCGGAAAACCGGGTGAGCAGGCCGAGGCGGGAGTTCGAAGTCGGCCCGTGACCGCCCTACCAACGCCTCGCGCCACACCCGGGGTTCGGCGCGTGGTGCTCGAATCGCCCCCGGATGATCCGGGGCCGATCCCTTGCGAGGACCCGCGTCCGATCGGTGGGATTCGACTCTCCGGGCTTCGACACGCGCGGATGTTCCGCTGCACCAGCCGGACGAGCCCGACGGCATCGTTCGCCGAGGTCGTCATCTCCTTCGACGATCGGGCCGAGGCGATCCGTGGCAATTCGGCGATCCGGTGGATGGACCATGCCGCAGTGCCTCAGGATGGTTTGGCGGAGCGCGACCGGACGACGTCATCCCGTTGCCGTCGATCGGCGTGTTCGACCATCGACCATGACGTCGGCCACCGAACGATCTCTCCGACGTTCCGTGAACCCCCTTGTCCGATCCGGCGATCGGGAGGAAATGACAGGACCCGTGTCCCGACGTTCGCACAGTGAGGCCACTCGGCTCCTGTGCGCCGGCGCCTACCTCGACAACGACTTTCGCGGTGCCGTGATCGACCACCTGGTGCGGCACGAGGAAAGACCGGTCGCCCCGTCGCTGGGCGTCGACGTCGTACCGGTCCTGGCGTACGCGCTGCGTGCGCGTCGCCGGGAGGCGCAGACCGGCGTCACCCTGCTGTTCTTCTGGGTGGCGTTCATCGTCTTCGACTACATCAGCGGGGATTCCCTGCAGAGCGTGCCGATGGCAGGGGCGTTCGGGTACGCCGTGTTGTGTTTCCTGCTGTGGAGCACGCGGCGGAGCGTCGGGCGCGGCGTGTACGCCGTGGACCGGACCGCGCTGCGCAAGGCCGTGCCGGGGCAGCGGGGCCGGGTCATGACGCTGATCCCGTTCGGCGTTCGGCTGCTGGCGGTGGCCTACTGGGTTCTCGCCCTGTTGGGTCTCGTCCTCGCGGCGGATGTCCACTGGCCCGCGGTGGTCTTCCCGTTGCTGCTGACGCTGCCGATCTGGGAATACCGTGCGCATGTCACGGGCGTCATGCGCCGCGAGTTGGCGCGCGGCGTCTTCGGCGACCTGCCGCGTGTCGCGCTGCCTTCGAACGCCCACTATCGGCGGATCGGCGAGTCCCTGGACCGTGAGCAGTACGCGGCGCTCACCATCTACGACCCGCTGCGGCCCTTCATCGGAGTGGGACTTCCGTACGAGCCCTGGTCGTTCGCGCTGGACCTGAAGCGCCGTGCCTCGGCCGAGCCGGGCCTGGGTCCGCTCACCGGTGCCAGGGTCATCGAGCTGATCAGGCCCCGGCTCGAAGCGTTGCGGGATTCGGCGGCGGCCACCAGTCGCGACCGGCTCAAGGATCTGGAGATCGAGGAGTTCGTCTATCTGCCGGTGGGGGCGCCGCGTGCCGAGATTCCCTACGACCGGCAGACCGTCGAACAACATCTTCACGACGCGGTGGACGAGGGCGGGGAGGCGCGACGACACTTCCTGCGAATCCGGGTCGGCGGGCGGGACGAGCAGATCGGGGTGACCGTGCTGGTACGGGTCCACACCCAGGGCGGGATGCTCGTCCTGGAGGTCGTGCCGCATGTACTCACCCCGGTGAAACCGGAATACCGGGCGGCCGACGTGGTCGCCGGGCGCACTCATGACGGCGCGGCCCGAGACGCGGTTCGGGCCGTTCTGACCGCCCCCTCCGCCGGATTCGCCGCCGGTGTCTGCCTGGTGAGGACCGTGGTCGCGGTGTTCGGGACCTGGCTGGCGGACCCGGAGCGGGCATTGCCCGACGCTCCCGAGACCTCGGTGCGGGAGTTGGGCAGCACCGGGGAGGTCTCGCTCTTCCAGGAGATGGACATCAGCCGGTACGTGAAGACCATTCAGGACCGGATCACCGGCGGTGTGCGCGACGCGCTCGCCGACCAGGGCTTCGAGTCGGACCAATTCGAGAAGCAGGTCGTGCAGGTGAGCGAGGGGAGCGTGTTCATCGGTTCCATGAGCGGTGGAGCGTTGGCAGTCGGCAGCGGGGCCAAGGCCCGGCACGTGGTGGGGAGTGACGCGAAATGACGACCGACCCGAACGATCGAGAGCGTGCGCGGGGCGAGGAACCGATGACTCCCGAGGTTGCCGAGGAGGGGGCACCGTCCGCCGACACCGGAGGCGGCGTTTCCATCGGACGGATGACCGGCGGGGCCGTCGCCGGCGGCTACCGGGCCACGGCCGAGGACCGGTCCGAACGGGTGGGCTCCTGGGAGGTGCCGGCGGGCACGGACGTTCCGCCCCCGTTCGCATCGCCGCCGTCGTCCGGGGTCGGCATCGGGACGATGGCGGGTGGCGCGGTGGCGGCCGGGCGCGAGGCGAAGGCCGTGGACGCTTCACGCCGGATGCTCTCGGCGTCGCCGGAACTCGTCGGGTCGCTGGAGGTGTTGCGCTCACAACTGCCGCTGCTCGTTCGTACACAGGACGACGGAATCGACGAGGTCGTCGGGCAACTGGCGGCCATCGAGGGACAGATCGCGAACGGCGGGCAAACCGAACGCCACCGCCTGGAGCGCTTGCGCACGCTGTTGACCGGCGGAGGCACGGTGGCCGGCGGGCTGGCGTCGGCGCTCGCCGTCGTGCAATCGATCACCCAGATGTTGGGATGAGAGGTGGGTGGCGTGAGTCGGTGGGACGCGGAGCGGCAGGAGTGGGTGGAGGAGAGCCCGCGCCCCGAACGACCCCCGCCGCCGGAGCGGGAACCACCGTTCCCGTCGACAACGCCAAACCCGCCGACGGTACCGGATGCGGCCGACACGCCATGGACGACATCGACCCCGGCCCCGGTGCCGGACGTTCCACACCGGCGATCATCCGCCGCACAGGGCGCCACCCGGTGGGACGCCGACCGGCAGGAATGGGTACAAGGCATGCCCCCCGAGCGGCAGCTCGCGGGTTCGGACCAGGAACCACCGTTCCCGCCGGCACCATCGGACGCGACCGGGACGACCCGAACGACATCGGCGTCGGCCCCCATGCCGTTACGGAGGCCGCCACGTGGCTGGTCACACGGGGCGATCCTCGCCGCCGTGATCGCCGCCGCCCTCATCGTGGGCGGGCTGGGCGTCACGGGTTGGGTGGTGCTGGCCGACCCCGACTTGGACCTGTGGGGGCACGACCCGAGCGACGCATCCGAGGAATCCCCGTTCGACAGCTCTCCTCCCTACGGCGTCCCGTCGGCGCCGCCCGTGGGCGGTTCCTACACCGGCCCGCCCTTCTCGCCGTCGCCGTCTCGTACTCCCGACCCGCTCGACAAGGCGTTCGCCGCCGTGGGCACCGGAGACTGCGTCAACGTTTTCATCAGGGGCGGCGAGTGGAATCGAAAGGCACCGGACGTCGTCGCATGCCGCGCGGCCGACGCATACATGTCCGTGGCCTCCACACGGGACGACGCGACGTGCGAGGCAGGTGGCGGGCGTACCTTCTGGAGGCACACCAACGATGACGGTTCTCGCGTGAAGTTGTGTCTGGAACGGCAGTTTCGCGCGGGCCAGTGCTTCCCGGGGACGCGGTCGGAGGACGACACGATGCGGGCGCAGCTGAGCACGCTGTGGGATTGCGACGCCACCACGGTGCCGCAGGGTTCCACCCACGTCATGAAGATCACCGGCCTGTTGTCGGCCGGCAGCGCCGTCGGCTCCTGCCCGGGCGATCCCGGCAAGAGACAGCGCGGATGGACCGCCTACAACGGCCTTCTGGTCTGTGCCGAGAGCATGTAGTGAACCGACCGCAGAGCATCCGCCTGCACACCCCCGTCGTCGACGCCTTCGACGCGGCCCCGAGCATGCCTGTCTCCACCGTCACGAAGCATCCCGGCATCCCGGCATCCGGGGAGCGGACGGATGACGGATCATGGACGCATGTACCCCGTCCGCGACGCCGCCGCCTATCTCGCAGGCCACTGGATCATCCACCGCACCGTGATCGACGAACTCTCCGGCACCGAGGGCTCCTTCGCCGGCACCGCGGAGTTCCGGCCCGCCGACGACGAGCTTCTCGAACTGGAATCCGGCGAGTTCGAGTGGGGCGGTGTGACCAACCGGGCGAGTCGCAGCCATCGGCTGGTACCGCGAGCCGACGGAACCGCGGACGTACTGTTCGCCGACGGCAGACCGTTCCACGACCTCGACCTGCGCACGGGCCACTGGAGTACACGCCATCCCTGCGCCGCCGACCTCTACGACGGGGAGTTCACCGTCGTGGCCCGGAACGAATGGCACCTGAGGTGGCGGGTCTCGGGCCCGGCCAAGACGCAACTGCTGACGTCCGTCTACCGCCGGATCCCCTCGACCGGCCGACCGCCGAACCCGGCCGCTTGACTCGCCTGCCGGGACGCGTGGCCCATGACGAGCGCGATGCCGGCGACGTCACCGCGAGGATCGGCATGTTCGTGGAATGTCGATGGCCCCACTGGTACCGTGGGGGCCATGACTGATCCGAAGGCCATCAATCTCCGGTTCCCCGACCCGGGGCAGCGGGCCGCGATCGCGGCCGCGGCCAAGGCCGAGGGTGTGAGCATGCAGGAGTACATCCTGGGCGCGGCGTACGCGCGCGCGACCGCCCTCGAGAACCGTTTCCTCGACGCGTTCCGCGCGTCCATGGCCCGCAGCGGCGACGCGTTCGCGGCCGAGGCCGGCGAGGTCGACCCCACGCCCGAGCAGCGCGCCGCCGAACACGAGGCCGCACGCGAGGACGCCGCGCCCGGGCGGGGCCACGCCGCGTGAACGATCCGCTTCCCCCGCACGTGGACGTGGCGTTCCTGCTCCACGCCGCCGAACTGCTGCCCGGTGATCCCCAGGTCGACGACCTCGGCCCGCTCTACGCCGCCCTGTCCCGTGTGCAGGCCCGTGCGATGGACCGGGACGTGTACGGTTCGGACCACCTCAAGGCGGCGGCGCTCCTGCACACGCTGGTCCGGTTGCCGTGTCTGGAGCATTCCAACGAGGCATTCGCCTGGCACGCCACCGAGGCGTTCCTGGCCCTGTACGGGCATCGTCTCGACTACCCGCCGAAGGAGGCCGTCGTCCTCGTCCGCGAAGCCGCCCGGGGCGTCGTCGGCGTCCGGCGCGTCGCACGCCGACTTCGCGAATGGACCACGGACTGACCGCACCGCACCCGGGCGAACACCCGTCGCCGTGACCGTGGTCGGTCGCCGGCGGATCACCAGGTACAGGCGGTCCTGATCCGGCTATCGCGACCCGGCGGTCACCGTTGCGGTCCTCGATCGCTCGCCACGGCCGGGACGCCCGGGACGGGCACGGGTGGCACGGTGACAACGGTCGGGACCACCCGCCGCCGGGGCGCGTGATCCCTCGGCGAGGTCGACTCGGGCGGCGCGGCGGAGCCTCCGGGCTGCGCTCGTCGGTCGGTCGGCTCTCGGCGGTACCGAATCATCGGGGAACGTCCTTCTTGTGTCCCGAACTCGTCGCCCAGTGTGGGGCGTTGCCTTTTCGGAGTCTCCGGTCCGGGTTCGAGGGGCGGCTCCGGCGGCATGGCGTCGCGCGCCCGGGCGGCCTCGGGCGCGCACGCCCCGGCATGGCGGCCCATCGCCACTCGGGTGTAGCGGCGGACCTCGTACCGGTCCGGACCGCACTCGTCCTTCGCGGCCTGGAAACACTCCTCGATGGCCCGGCGGGTCCCGGCGATCCGCACCAATTGCCGCATGGTTGCGGCTGGTTGGGCGGATGTGAGGCGACAGGCGATCTCGTCGGGTCGAGGCCCACCGTCGGCGGACCCGGTTCTCGTCCCGACAGTCGTACTCCGCGACGGCGGGGAGTCGGATGGCCGCCCGGTCGTAGACGCGTGGCCCCTTGGCGTCATCCCCGCACGACATCCTCACCCATGCCTCGGCGGGGGTTTGGGCGAACGGCAACTCGACGCGTGGACGGCCCGCGCCGAATCGGGACCCGGGCACCGCCGGGGCGTAGCCGACGTCGGATGCGCGGGGGAGGGTGACCCGATGGTCCGGGGCCGGCCACGGTGGCCGTTCTCGATGCGACTCGGTGAGGGCCGGCCGAGGTTGGCGCGGCCGGTCGGTTCCTCCGGGGACCGGCCTCGGGCGACTCGCAGGGCCGGATGCGTTTGCGTACGAGGCTGTCCGGATCCCTGTCATCTTGCGTTATAGGCAACCTTGTATGCCCGGAGTGCAATGCGCGGTTAGCGTCGAGCGCAGTCGGCGGCCGAATCGGGGCGAGGGCCCACACCCGCCCATTCGGCATGCCCTTTCCGGGAGGAACCCATGACCACGAACCCGGCCGCACGGACCGTCGAAGCCGGTGACGGCAATGGCAGCGGCGACGATGCTGTGCCCGACGCACGCCGGTTGCGCGGCATCCTGATCGCCGTCTCCATCGCGCTGATGGCCGTCATCGCGTCGGTCTCCGGGCTCAACGTCGCCCAGACGCACATGGCCGTCGAGTTCGGCGCCTCACAGGGCACGATCCTGTGGATCATCAACATCTACACCCTGGCCCTGGCCGCGCTCCTGCTGCCGCTCGGTGCGATCGGCGACCGCCTGGGTCGCAAGCCGATGCTGATCGCCGGGCTGGGCGTCTTCGGCGCCGCGAGTGTGGTGGCGGGCCTGGCCGGGACGGCCGAGGTCATGCTTGCCGCACGGGTGGCCGCCGGGGTCGGCGCGGCGATGATCATGCCGATCACCCTGGCCGTCATCACCGCCACGTTCCCCGAGGAGCGGCGCGGCAAGGCGATCGGGGTGTGGACGGGTGTCGCCGGAGGCGGGGGCATCCTGGGTATGTTCCTCTCCGCGCTCCTCGTCGATGTCGCGGACTGGCGGTGGCTGTTCGTGCTGCCCGTCGTGCTGACCGTCGTCGCCCTGGCCATGACGCTGAAGTCGATACCCAATTCCCGCGAGACGTCGACCCATCGCTTCGACACCGTCGGCGCGTTGGTCTCGGCCGTCGCCGTGATCGGCCTCATCTTCGTCCTGCAGGAGGGCCCGGAGCACGGCTGGACGGCTCCCGCGACACTGGCCGCCCTCGTCGTCGGCCTGATCGCCGTCACCGGCTTCGTGGCCTGGGAGATGCGCCTTCGCGACGCCGCGCTCCTCGACGTCCGGCTCTTCCGCGAGCGTGGTCTCGCGGGCGGTTCCGTGACGTTGCTGGTGGTCTTCGGTGTGCAGGCCGGCATCGCCGTGGTGCTCTTCCCGTTCTTCCAGGCCGTGCTCGGCTGGTCGGGCCTGCTGTCCACCGTGGCGCTGATGCCCATGGCCGTCATGATGATGGCGGCCTCCGGTCTGGCCCCCGGACTCGCCACCCGGATCGGCTCCCGCTCGACCATGGCCGTCGGCATCGCACTGGCCGGCATCGGGTTGACCCTGATGGCCCTGTTCGTCTCCGTCGACGCCGGATATCCGAGCATCCTGCCCGGCATGCTCGCCATGGGCGTCGGCATGGGCCTGTCGATGACACCCTCCACCGAGGCCATCACCGCCTCCCTGCCACGCGAGAAGCAGGGTGTCGCCTCCGCGCTCAACGACGTCACCCGCGAGTTCGGCACCGCCCTCGGCGTCGCCCTGCTCGGCGCGCTCCTGTCCGCCGGATACCGCGGCGCCATCGACGACCGCCTGCACGGCGTCGGCATCCCCCAGGGCCCCGCCGACACGGCCCGGGAGGGCATCGCCAACGCCGTCGAGGTGGCGGACAGCGCCGGCCCCCACGCGCCGGCCCTGGTGCACGCCGCCCGAGAATCCTTCGTCGACGGCTGGCAGCAGGCCATGTGGGCGGGCGTCGTCGTGATGGCCGCCCTCTTCCTCTACATCACCTTCCGCGGCCCCGAGAACAGGTCCCCCGCCGTCGCCCCCGAGCAGGAGGCACCGACATCGGCGAGGAGTCGAACCGGCATGGAGTGACCGCAGGACCCGGGCCGACACGTCCGTCGCCGCCGAAGCGCCGGCCCGGCCGCCCGGCGAGCGGCCGCGCACCACGCCCGGATCGGCCACCACCCGGTGGCCGCCTCGCTTGCGCAACGGCTGGTCCCCTCCATCGCGCCGAACGCGGAGGCCACGGGGGACCGGCCACGGCCGGCGTGGTCGGGGGCTGCGGCGACGGGGACGGGGGTGGGCGTCTTCCTCCACACGGCCCGGGTGCGCCGCCGTCACCGGCGGCCGTTCCGGTTCCGTGCCGGGGTTCGGTACATCGCGGCGAGGAGTTCGCCGTTCTCGACGTCGTCGCGGGGCAGTGTCGTGCCGAACTCGGTGTACATCATGCGATGGACGCGCCGTTGGTGTTCG
Organism: Embleya hyalina; assembly: GCF_003967355.1. GTDB lineage: Bacteria > Actinomycetota > Actinomycetes > Streptomycetales > Streptomycetaceae > Embleya > Embleya hyalina. The sequence goes on from NZ_BIFH01000019.1 coordinate 325,391, forward strand.
TCGATGTCGTGGTCGGGTTGGTCTCCGTCGGGGAGCAGCAGGCCGGCTCGGGTCAGGTGGGGTACGAGCAGGTCGGGGTCGCTGCCGTCGCGACGCCGTGCCGATTCGAACGTGCAGGTGACCGTGCCGGACCGTGCGTGGAGGAACCGGGTGAGCGCGTTGACGTTGCGGAAGGTGCTCACGGCCACGGTGTCGGTGGACACGGCGGCCATCACGTCGTGGTCGACGCCGCGGATTCCGGCGTCCTCGACGGCGAAGGCCCAGCCGTCGGCCTCGCCGGCTCGGATCACGCCCTCCTTGTCGGCGACCGCGGCGTGGCCGAACTCCTCGGCCACGTCCTCGATCCAGCGGTTGGCGTCGATCACGTTCCTGCGGGCGGTATTCGCCACGTCGCAGCCCATGCGCCGCAGCAGCTCCACCGCCGACACCCCGCGCGCGAACGTCACGCAGTAGCCGAACTCCGCGAAGACGGAATCCTCCAGCCACTCGAGCCCGTCGGAACCCATGGCCTCGCTCCTTCGATGGTCGTCGCAGAGTCCGAGACGTTATCCGAGCGGCCGGACACCGCCCCGATCACCGAGTCGAACGCCGCGAGGTCGCGGGCAGAGCGGCAGGAATCCGCCGGGTTCCCGGATCGGTGTCGCGGAGGAACCGGGTGAGCGTGCGTGGGGAAGGAATGGTGCATCGGCCGGAACGGGTCGTGCGTGGGCGGCAGGGTCAGGCCCTCGTTGCGGCGGGGTTTCTCCGGTCGCGTGGTGGGCCTCGGGGCGTGGTGTCGATCGTGGACACGCCCACACCGCGGTGCATGCGCGGCAGTGCGTCGGTGGCGCCTCGGGCATGTTCGAGGCAGCGGTGCGGTTCCGTCTGGCCGGCCGCCTGGTCGAGCGCGTGTCGGAGGGCGTCGATGGCCTCGTCGCGCTCTTCGGTCGGCCGAGGGGCGGCGACGGGGCCGGTACGGCGTCGAGGACCACGACGCGAGGGGTGGGTTCCTTCGGGGGAGGGGCGCCGATGGGTCGGCGGGTGGTGCGGAGTCGGCGAACCTCGCGCGCGCGGAGGATGGTGTGGGTACTGGGGGCGTCGCATCGGGTGGTACTGGAGTCCTCGGCCTCGCGAACGAGGCGTCGAGCGTGGTGGATTGCCTAGCGTTCGAGTCATGGGATCACACCTTTCGCACCCGTCCGGAAATACCGACATCCCGATGGCCACTCGCCGTTGCGGGCCGAGGTCGAGGCGGCTGAGCCGAATCCTCCTTCCCGTCCTGCCGTTGCTGTGCCTGGCGGCAACCGTCTCGGGGACGCCCGCTCAGGCCGCGCCGGCCCCTTCGGCGGTGTCCGGCAACTCCTCCTCGTCGCAGGAAGATCCCGCGCGCGCCTTGGCGCGTACCGCGCACCCGCTGGGCAGTACCGTCCCGGGCGGCTCCGACGCGGATCTGCGGGCGTTCGACAAGATGATCCGCGGCGCGGACGTGGTCGGTGTGGGCGAGGCCACGCACGGGTCGAGCGAGTTCTACACCGTCAAAAACCGCCTCTTCCGGCACCTGGTGGAGCGCCAAGGCTTCCGGGGCTTCGTCCTGGAGATCCAGTGGAGCGCCGGGGTGCGCCTGGACGAGTGGGTTCGCCACGGCCGGGGCGACCTGGACACGATCATGGACGAGGAGTTCCAGGCCGGCGGCGGCCTGTGGAACACCACCGAGACCCGGGACCTGTTCCGGTGGATACGAGCCTGGAACCTGCGCCACCCCCAGAGCCCCGTCCGTGTCGCCGGGGACGGCCCCGAGTTCGCCGGGCCCGCCCTGTTCGACACCGTCACGTCCTACGTCGCCCGCACCCGTCCCGACCTGCTGCCCGAGGTCCGACGGCTGTACCGCGAGTCCCGACCCACGGCCCCCATGGAGGCAACCTTCAACGCGCGCCTGGCCCTGCCTCTCGCCGACCGCGTACGCATGCGCGAGGACACCCGGCGCGTCCTGTCCCTCCTGGAGCAGCGTCCCGCGGGCATCTCCGCCGAGGAACACGACCTCATGCTCCAACACGCCCGGGCCATCGCCCAGAACGCCACCCTCTTCGGGTTCGACATCGCCAACGACACCGCCGCCGCGTTGACCTACCGCGACCGGGTCATGGCCGACAACACCGCCTGGTGGCAGCGGTACACCGGTACCAAGGTGTTCCTCTCCGCCCACAATTCCCACGTCGCCGACGAGAGCGCGGCACCCGAGAGCCAGCCGAAGACGCAGGGGCGGTTCCTGCGCGAACGGCTCGGAACACGCTACGTCAACGCCGGGTTCACCTTCGGCCGAGGATCCTTCAACGCCATCGACCCCACCGCTTCCGGATCGACCTGGCGCCGCGTCGACGTCGGCCCCACCGGCGAGGGCAGCGGGGAGAACACCCTGGAGAAGGTGTCCGGACATGATTGGTACCTCGACACGCGCACCGCGGCCCCCGGTACCGCCCGCAACTGGCTCGCCACCTCACACCCCGTCCGGAACATCGGCGCATCCTGGCCCGTCGACGCGTACGAGAACACCCGGCTGCGCTTCACCTACGACATCGTGATCCATCTCCACAACATCAGCGCCTCGCACCGGCGCTGATCCACACCGCCGGATGCCGCGACCCGTCGTCGCCCCGTTCACCCTGCGGCCCGATGCGGTCGCTCATGCCGAACAGCCCCGGACCGGGGACCGTGCCCTTCGCGCCGCCGGCCTTCGTCGGTGAGCCCGTCGAGGCCGCAGACACAACGGGTGTGCATCCCGACAGGTTCCGCTGTCGGCTCCGACGCGTCGTCGTCGTGATCGGCGGCACCGACGTCGACGACGGTGAGACGTGTTGCGCCGCCGTACCGCGTCTGCGCCCGGTGTCCTCGACCCGAGGACACCGGGCCGGGCGGACGGACGGTGACGCGTCGGGAACCGCGAACCTCCCCGCGGACGACGCGTAGGCGGCACGACACAACCGAACGAAAATGCTGTGACCCGCCGGCAGGACCCCAGGTAGGTGATCCAGTGTCGGCCCCGCACGAGCGGGGACGCTTCCCCCGGCGCCGCAGCAAGCCCGCCGCCCACGAAGAGCCGGGCAATTCCCCACCGAAGTCGCTGCTACACGAGCGGCCGTCCACGCAACACATGGGTCACGGGCGACCCGCACCGCTACACGGACCGCGCTCGGCCGAGGTTCGCACGCACCCCTCGCACAGCGGATGGCCAGGGCCGAGCACCGGCTGTGGAACCGTCCGCGGAAACCTCGTCCGCGATTATTTCCAGGTTCTGGCGTAGTACTTCGGGCCGCAGGCCTCCAGGGCTTTCCGCGCCGCGTTCAAGGTGTGGACGTCGCTCTTCGCGGTGGTATCGAGGTACAACGCCTCCGCCTCGAGCACGTAGCGACCCGTCCACGTGTATTGGCGGTGCCCGGAGAGTTTGGCGTAGTCGTCGCAGGCACCGGCACTGGAGACCGGGCATCTGATCCCGAACGACCAGGAACCGCCGCGTAGTTCCTTGACCGCCTCGACCACGGCCTCGGCGTCGTTCGCGGAGCCGAGAGGAAAGATCTGGACGTGGACCACCATCTCGCCGCCTGTGCGGGATCGCCCGCTGTAGGTCCCTGCCACCTCCGAGGTACAACCCCTGGCAGCGAGCGCGTTCCGCACATCCGCGGTCATCTTCGGCGTGTCACAGGAGTATTTTCCACTCTCCCACACCCTGTACGGGACTCCGTCGTCGTCGGAGAACGACGGAGCCAGCAGTGCGCCTGCGGTGAATGGAGTCCTGTCGGTGCCGGCGTTGTCCAAGGAGTTCTCGTCGAAGGCGGTCGCGGTGGGGGTCGAGGAAGCCGCACCGTACGAACTCGCGCCGTTGCTGCCGGTATCGCCGTCCCGGAGATCGGGCAATTCCATGACACCCACAGCGAGAAGCGCAAGCGCGAGGGCCCAAAGGAGTTTGCCCCTGTGCCGGTTCGCCGGGGACTTGGGCCGGGGAGGGGGGTTTACCACGGTCGGAGGCGACCGCATGGCCGTGTCTTCGGGGGCGAATGCCGGGCGGGCGTGGTCGGTGATGGGTTCGCGGCCGGTGCGGGTGTTGTCGAAGGTGCCGTCGCGGGAGGTCCGGCTCCCGGTGCGCGGTGGGGGAGTGTTCTTCGGGGTGGCCTCGTCGTCCTCGGGTTCCACAGGGGCCGGGTCCGGGGTGGTTCCCGTCTCCTGGGGTGGAGGGGCGGCGGTGTGTGTGGGTCGTGCCTGTCGGGGTGGTGTGTCGGTTGTGGTGTCGTCGTGGTGGGGGGCGGATGGGCCGGGGGTGTTCAGTGCGGTGGTGGCGGCGCGCAGGATGGCGTGGGTGACGGCGGGGGGCAGCCATCCGGTGTCCGGGCCGATGCGCGTGGGCTGTTCGGGCAGGAGTGCGCGGGCGGCCTCGGCGGTGGGTCGGGTCGCGGGGTCCTTCGCGAGGGCGGCCTCGACCAGGGGGGCGAGTGCGGCGGGTAGGCCGTCGAGGTCGGGGGCGCGGGTGGTCAGGTTGGCGAACAGCACCGGCAGGGTGTCCCCGGGGAAGGGTGGGCGGCCGGTGGCGGCGTGGGCGAGGACCGCGCCGGCGGAGAACACGTCGCTCTCCGGGCCGACGTCGGAGCGTTCGAACTGCTCCGGCGACATGAAGCCCATCGTGCCGACCGTCTGCCCGGTCCGGGTCAGGCCGGTGGCGTCGGCGGGCAGCGCGATCCCGAAGTCGACGACCCTGGGGCCGTCGACGCCCAGGACGATGTTGGACGGTTTGACGTCGCGGTGCACCAGGGCGACCGCGTGGATCCGTGCCAGCGCGGCGAACAGGCCCGCGGCCAGGACGAGCAGCGACGCCTCGGGTAGCGGCCCGAACCGCCGCACCGCCTCGCCCAGGGGGATTCCGGGCACGAACTCGGTGGCCAACCACGGGACATCCGCGTGCGGGTCCGCGTCCACCAGTGCCGCGGTGAACGCCGAGCCCACCCTCCGCGCGGACTCCACCTCCCGGACGAACCGGCGCCGGAACTCGACCCCGCCGTCACCGAGCAGATGCGGATGCACCACCTTCACCGCCACCGCCGCCCCGTCCGGCGCCCGCCCGAGGAACACCCGCCCCATCCCACCCGACCCCAACACCCCCACCAACCGAAACCGCCCCACCCGCAACGGATCCCCACCACCCAACGCCTCCATCACACCCCCGTCCCGAGCACGACTCCCGACCGCCCGAGGGCCGGTGCCGCCCGACGTCACAGGACACCGCACGCCCGGCGCCTCCGCAACCCATTCCCCCTAGCGAGGGCGAAGACGCCCTCGAATAGTGGGTGTTCGAGACGGAAACGACGTGTGCGTCGACATCGGCAGGTCCCGCAACGCAACGGCGATCTCCGAGATTCAGACGACCCGCTCGGGCAACTGCCGCACCATCGGGGCAGGGAGCGGGTGAGGGGGTGAACGGGGATTCGGTTCTTCGACGTTCTCGGCGTTCACACAACGCGACGCGTCCCCCGGGTGCTTGCCGACGTCCGCGTGAGCCTCGGCCGGGTCGGGCACCGACATGCCTCCCGGCCGACCCGAAAGGGTGACCCGTGCAACCTCGCAACGGCCTCGACGGTCCAACACAGGACATCCACACCCTGGGGGCACAGTGCAGCGCACCGCTCGACTCGCAACGACCGCCGCCCTGGCGGCAACAGTCCTCCTCGCCACCGGCTGCGGCGGCGACGGGGACGACGACAAGGGCACCAAGCCCGCGGCGGCACCCGCTTCCGCGGGCAGCGGACCAGTCGCCGGGCAAACGGCGGCGGCACCGGACACGGCCGCCCTGGAGACCGCCGTCCGGGCCTACACCGAGCACCTGTTCAAAGGAAACGGCGCCGGCGCCTACCCGATCCTGTCGACCAGGTGCCAGGACAAGATCGGCAGGCCCGGGTACGACGCCCTCGCCGCCGAAGCCAAGAAGACGTACGGTGCGCTGACCATCAAGTCGATCAAGGTCGACCAGATGTCCGGCGACATGGCCCGCGCCTCCTACGACGTCGGCGTGCCCGCTCTCGAACGCAAGGGGCAACCCTGGACGCGCGAGGGCGGTACCTGGCGTTGGGACGCCTGCTGACCCACCCGGCACAACCCCGAGGCCCCGCCGCCGCGCGGGGCCTCGCCCATGCGAGGAGGTGACCATGTGCCGCCCCCGCACCAACGACACCGTGCGCGCCGCCACCCTTGCCGACATCCAGGTCGGGAAGCTCCCGGCAGGGGTGTATGTCCCCATGCCCGAACCCGAAGGGAATTGTGCCCGTGCGTCTGTTCGGCTCGGTGGATATGGTCGGCGTGTGGACAGTGATCGCAGGCCGGGCCGGGACGACGTCGAGGCGTGCCTCGTGGCGCTGCTCGAGGGCCGGATGAGCCGTGACGCGGCCGACCGGTGGGCCGCGCGGTGGATCGAGCGGGACTCCCACGACGACGGAAGCCGACTCGAATGGGACGAGCCGACCCGGCGGGCGCTGGGCCTGTTGCACGGCGTCGACCTCAGACACGGGCCCGACGAGGACTACCTCCACGACGACGACCAGGTGCGGGAATGGCTGAACGAACTGCGCGGCCACGCCCGCCGACCGGCCTGACCCACGCCCGTGTGCATCGGTACCGCCGGCCGCGAGACTGGGAGAAGCTTCCACCACCCCCACAGAGGCGAGGGCGAAGTGGCCTTCGACCCCACGCGAAGGAACGTCGGCCCCACGTCGTCGGGTGAACCGCGACGGGAACCACGACGATTGGCCCTGCCCGGGACAAGAGGCAGTGGCAGGTCGGGAACTCCCTAGCCGCCCCGACCGTGCATCGGCCGGTACCGATCCATCGCCACGCGGCAGATGCTCATGGGCCTTCGGGTGAACTACCTTGCGGCCGGCGGAGATTCACCTCGCCGCCGACGACGTGTGGCCGACATGATGCAACCGAACGAAGACGCTGTTACCGGCTGCCGGCATCCAGTGTCACCCCGCGCGAGCGGGGAGTGCTCGGAGTTCGGGCGCTTCCGCCACCGCCCGGGGTGTCGGCCATCCGCGCGGAATTGCATCCGATGCAACTCGAGCCGGACCCGGATCATCGAGCACGCTTCACTCGGGCACGGAGAAGGTCACGTACAGCGGTGTCGCAAGTACGGTGCGCGCGCCGTCCGGCGTGGTGTCCACGTGCAGGCATCGGGCGAGCGCGGTCATCGGATGCCAACCGGACTTGAGCCTGCGCAACAACCACTCGTACTCGGAGCTCAGGATACGTGATCTGCCGTCGTCCGCCGTCAGGAACTCGACATGTGCCTTGGGCTCCACGGTTCCCCGCCGTTCGAGATCCACGATCTTTCGCAACATGGCCAGCGTCCCCGGCAGACCGGAAGCCGCCATGCGCCCGTAGTCGACGACGAGGGGTCGTGTCGGTCGATCGAGGAGGTATTCGGCGGAGCCGCCGAGCGCGAATCGAATGCCGGATGTCTCACCGACGAAGAGAACGCCTTCGATATTCGACTCCGGGAGGCAGAAGACCATGGGAACGCCGCGAAGCCGGAACCAATGGCCGACCCCCAGTGCGTCGTCGTCGATGTCCTTCACGCCGTACCCTCGACCCAGCGCGTTCTCGACGTCGGGTACGAGCCCGATCACATCCTCCGCTCGGCCACCACCGCCGGCCGCGGTTTTCCACCAGGGAGGCTCGTCCGCATCGGCGATGCTTCCCGTCCGGGCCCCGACATCCAAACCCAGGACCCGCGCGATACGACCGACCTTGCGTGCGGACACGTAGACGTAGTCGCGGACTTCCGCATCGATCCCTGCGGGGGCCGGGGTTCCCGCGGCGGCCACGATGTTCGTCTTCAGCACGCGATAGGCGAGGTGGTCGGCGGAGTCCGGTCGGATGATCGAGAAGTGGTCGCCGGGCAGGACGCCGGTGTCCGGGAACACGCCGCGGGCGGACGCCGGGGTGACCACGTTGTCCTGGTCGCCCGCGTAGGCGTACACCCTCACCGGACACCGGTCGGAGGCGACCGCGTCGGCGTGGACCACCCGGTTGAGCACCACGCGTTGGGCCTCGTGGACGGCGTCGTCCAGCGGACGCAGTGCCCGCTCCTGCGGGTGCGCCAGGAATCCCCGTGCGGCGGCTCGTCGCAGGGTCTGGAAGAGCTGGGAACCGGAGTTGGGGCACGCGAACATCACCACGCAGGCGATCCGCGCGAGTTCGCGACCCCGCGCGTGCATGACCGTCCGGGCGAGGTGTCGTTGGACGATCAGGCCGCCCTGACTGTGCGACACGAGGACTACGCGGGAATGAGGAAGCGTGCCCAGGAAGGTGCCCAGGCCGTCCGCCAGCGTGTCGAAGTCGGGAATCCGTTTCAGCGGGCTGAGACGAAGCTTCGGCGACGGGTACTCGAAGTGGAACGGGTTGATCCCGGCGAGGTCCGAATCGGCCTCGATCAGGCCCCGGAACGCGCTCCACGTACGGGCCGACGAGAACAACCCGTGAACGAACACAACCGCGACCCGCTCCACACACACCGCCCGAGTCCCTCGGCAACGGACACCGACACTACCCGCTCCCTGTCGCCCGTTCGGGTGAAACGAAGGCGACGACGTACGGTGCACCGGCACACCCCGCGACATCGATCATCGACTGCGCCCTCCGACTCTGCCGTGCGCGGCGACGAGTACCGCCGACTCCGAATACATGCCTGTTGTCAGCTGTTCGAGCCGATCCGGATCCGGCGGACGTCGAGCCGTGGGCCGCACAGTCACCGGCGATCCGACGTCGCGGCCCTTTGCCCTGTGCGACCCCGTGGACCACGTAATCGCTATCCACCGCCGGGTATCCCGGAATCGCTTGTGGGACACCGTACGGCGGCCCATGCTTTCGGCATGGACGGCGCGGGCGGACGGTCGAAACGGGGCGGTTCCGGATGAATTCCAGGTTCGCTCCGCTCTCTCCGGACGATCCGCACACGGCGGGCGGGTACGTTCTGCGTGCGCGTCTGGGCGCGGGCGGCATGGGTCGCGTGTATTTGTCCTTCACCCCCGGCGGCCGTGCTCTGGCGATCAAGGTGGTGCGGCCCGACTTCGCGGACGACGCCACGTTTCGGCGCCGGTTCCGGCAGGAGGTGGCCGCGGCGCAGCGTGTCCAGGGGCTCTACACGGTGCCCGTCGTCGACTCCGACACCGATGCGGCGGTGCCGTGGATGGCCACCGCGTACGTTCCGGGTCCGTCGCTCTCGCAGGCCGTCGAGGACCATGGTCCGCTGCCTCCGGTGACGGTGTTCCGTCTCCTGGCGGGGGTGGCGGAGGGGTTGGACGCCGTACACGCCTGCAATGTGATCCACCGTGATCTGAAACCGGCGAACGTGCTCCTGGCGCAGGACGGGCCGCGGGTGATCGACTTCGGTATCGCCCGGGCCGCCGACGCCTCCTCCGTCACCGGGACCGGCGCAAGCGTGGGCACGCCCGCGTTCATGGCCCCGGAGCAGATTCGGGGCCGTTCGGCGACGCCCGCCCTGGACGTCTTCGCCCTGGGGAACCTGGTCGTGTACGCGGCGACGGGGCACACGGCGTTCGGGGAGGGACACCGGGACGCCCTGTTCCACCGGATCCTCATGGAGCCCGCGGATCTGGACGGCTGCCCCGTCGAGCTGCGCGACATGGTCACGCGGTGTCTGACGAAGGACCCCGCGGGGCGGCCCACGCTGGCCGAGGTCCTGGGGTTCGCCAGGAAGCTGACGGAACGCGAGACGATCCCCCTTCCCGGGTCCTGGCTCCCGGCGGAGATCGTCGCGTCCTTCACCGCGCACGACACGGCCCGCTTCACGGCCACGCGCGACGACCCACCCCCGGACGCCGGGCGCCGCGTCGCCGCGCGATCGGCGGTGGCCCCGGCCGCAGTCGAGGCCGGCCCCGCCGCCGGTACCGCGCCCCGCCCCGGACAGACCGCCGACAAGGTCACGCCCGTGCCCGGCGGCGGCGAGAGCGGCGTCGGCGGCAAAGGCGTCCTCGCCGTGGTCGCCGTCGTCGCCGCGGTCGCGTTCCTCGCCATCGGCCCGGAAAAGGTCCTCGACACCCTCCGGTCGTCGGCGTCACCGACGACCGAGGCGGCACCCCGGGCCACCGTCCCGGTGGCACCCCACACCACCGAAGTCACACCCCAGGCCCCGTCCTCCACGCCCCCCGTGTGGACACCGACGGCCAAGGCGACCCCGACAGGACCGAAAGCCGGCTGTGAACAGGCACATCAGGCCATCAAGACTCAGAACGGGCGGACGCAGGACGTCAAGGACGCGAAAAAGGTGAACACCCAACAGCACGCCTTCGCCGACGATTTGGATAAAGCCGCCCTCGAGGCAACGGACCCGGAACTCCGAAGAGTGCTCCACGATTTCGCGGCCGACGCAAGGGCCATGGGCACCAACTACGAGGCTTCGGATGCCGCCGCCAAGGCCGGCAACGCGCAGAGCCTGTCCGACCACCAAGCCGCCTTCTCCACTGCTTCCGACAAGATGTCCTCGGACCTGGCGAGATACCAATCCCTGTGCCGATGACCTCGGTCGTTCATGAGTCCTCGCCCCGGGATGTCGACGCAGAGGAAGAGCCGACCCGCCGGCATCCTGGTTTCGGCCCCGAGCATGCGGCGGGTCGGGGGCGGGGCTTGTCGAAGCGGAGGGCAATCCTTGGGCGTGGAGCCACTGATAGCCGCAGTGCGCGGTGGGGATGCCCGGTTGACGGGCGCGTTGTTGGACGCGGGCGCCGACCCCGACGCGGTCGACGAGGATGGCACTCCGGCTTTGTGTCTGGCGGTGGACGCCTTCGATGTTCCCGTGGTCGACGTGCTGCTCGGGCAGGCTTGCCTGGACCTCGCCGCGCCGGACGGCCGCACGCCGTTGTTGCGCGCGATCGACCGGGGCGCCTGCGAGATCACGGAGAGTCTCGTCGGGTATGGGGCGAAGCTGTGGATCGCGGATGCCGAGGGGCGTGACGCCTTGGCGCTTGCCCGGTACTGGCACGAGACGGGCGTCGAGACGGAGTTGCGCCGCAGAAGCGGGTCACCGCAGGTCGCGCGCAGAACCGTTCGGCGGTCGTACTCCCGAACATCCTGTGAGGAAATGTCGTCGGGGGGCCTGACGATCAGGGACGGACACACCGCCGTCCTCACCTCGTTGGAACTGCTGTACGGCATCCGTCCGTCCTTCGACGAGTTGCTCTCGCGTGCCCTGGCGGAACCCGACGTCGACCACGAGGTGTGGTGGGCGACGGTGTCCACGCTCGTGAAGCGTCACGACCCGACCGTGTGGGACGCGGCGATCGGTCTGTGCGACCGGTCGGACCCGTTGGAGCGGTGCTTCGGCGCGGACGTGCTCCGCTGCACCAACCTGTTCGACGAGGACGAGGACACCCCGTACGACCGGCCGCTCGTCGACCTGTTCCTGCCCTGGTCGGCACGCGAGCCGGATCCCCGCGTGGCCCGGATCCTCACCGCCGGCCTGGTCGACACCCAGGACCCACGCACCGACGAGGTACTTCGCGTACTCTCCCGCCACGTCGACGCCGAAGTCCGGTGGTGGGCGACGAACGGACTGGGCACCAATCGAGAGAAGGAGCACTTCAGCGCTGCCCGCGGTGGTGGAGCGGCTTGAGGACACGGACGCGACGGTCCGCCAACTGGCCTGCCGTGCCATCGCCTTCGCCCCACCGGACACCCCCGACATCACGGATCTGCTCGCGGCACGCCTGCCCCTGCGCGACGACCCCCGCGGCGACGACATCCTCCAATGCCTGGATCCCGCCGACGAGGACTCCCCCCACCACTGGCTGCTCTACGACGTGTACCGACACCGCGCCGGATACCGCTGACCGCGAAGGTCGACTGCCGCTTCGCGGCGATCGACGCGCCGCCCGCCGAACGCAGGAGACGACGGCGCCGGACGCGCGTCGTGGCCGCGCCGGTGGGTTTGATGGTCACGGACTCGTATCGCGCCGCACCGGGGGTTCGGGTCGATGCGAGGATCCGACGGAGGGAAGATCCGTCCACTTCACGGGGGAACGAAAGTGCGCCGATGGCGAGTTCGACTATTATGTGCCGGAATTGCCGCTTCGATCCTGGTCACGACAGCCGCGTGCAGTTCCGGGGGATCGGACGACACCGCCGCGCCGACCTTCACGCCCACTCGCGCTCCGGCGACTCGATCCGCGACCGCGCGCCCCATCCCGCCTTCACCGTCGCCCCCGCCCTCACGCTCTCCGCTGCCGCGTGACCTTGTGGTGCCGACCCAGGCTCAGCTCCATACCGCGTTGGTGACGGATGCGGAACTGCCCGCCCGCACGCGTACGCGTTCCCCGATGCCGGTCCCGCCCTCGCCCCGGGCGGACGAACCGGCTTGCCGCCCTGGGACGAACCTGCTTGCCATCGACACCCACGCCGTTCGTCCGCCGGTCGCCTCCGCCGAACAGAGCGTCACTCGAACCGTGTCCGGCAAGCCCTCCGTCGACATCACCATCCTGCTCACCTCATTCAAGGTCGGCGAGGCCGAACGGGTCATGTCCGAGGCAGCGGCATCCCTGGAGGTATGCCACACGTTCCCCGGAACCAAAAACGGTATCCCGGTCACGTTCACACTGCAGTCGAGCACCACCTCGCCGAGCATGGGTGACCAGTCGGTCCACGTCCGGGTCGTCAGCGTCAGCGCCGCCGAGAACCTGGTCACCACGTACCTGTTCGTACGGGCCGGCAATACGATCGTCCGGTTCATGTCTGCCGGCCCCACCCTGGACGGGATCCCCTCGGTTGTCGATTTCCCGGCGAGGGAACAGGTGGAGAAGCTCATGGACATCCGCTGACAGCGACGTCGCAGACCTCGGTCGGCCTCGCGCGAGCGGGACGAAGTCGGGCTTGACCGCGGTGATCCTCGGTCGACTGCCACGAACCCCGGGACTGCCACGCGCCCTCGAGCGACAGGTTGCGATCCCCTGCACGGTCCGCGTGTCGCGCGTGTCAGCGTGAATAGGTCGGCCTGACCGTCGCCGCCTGGAGCGCCGTCGAGGTGCGGCCCCTGGTAGGCGATGCGCGCGGCCGGCGACAACGCGAGGTTGTCACCGGCCGCGCGCATCGGCGTCGGCCGGCATCGCGGGTGGGGAACGCCGGCCGGCGCAGGTGCTACTTCGTGACGCTCGTGATGGTGGAGACGTGGTCGGTCACCGGGTGACGGTGACTCATGGCCCGGCGCGCCATCCGCAGGAGGGAACAGTGCACAGCCGGAACAACCCCCTCCCGCAGTACGGCCGCAGGGGCTCACGGGTGGCCGGGCAGTCCCTCGATCCGGGTGACGTGGTGCGCGCTCATGACCACCACGGACGGATTCGGGAACCGGGTGTCCCGACGCCGGACGGCGCATACGAACCGACGCCGCCGCACGTGGTCGACCCGGCCGACGAGGACCAGGCGTTGCCGCGCGAGGCCCGCGACTTCCTCGCGGCCGTGCTCCCCAACCCCGCCCGCCACCCGGACCCGAGGGAGGTGTCGGGCGAGATGGAGTGGGACGTCCGCCGGGGACGCTCCGATGCGCGCCGGAGCCGGTCGACGCGCTCGCGCCCACGCCGGCAGGCCTTCGCACGCGCGTCGCCCGCCGCCGAGGCCCCATTGCCGACGGCACCGTGACCGGCCGCCGGGTCGTGCTCACCGGAGCCGGAGCGTGAACCGACATCCGCGACCGGGGGAGTAGTTCGAATCCTCGCTCGGATCCTCGAACCGACCCGATTCGTGCGGCGACTGTGTGCGGCCGAGTCCCGACGGTCTCGGGCGCGTCGGACGCGTCCTGTCGGCGGCCGGCCCGCGTGCCCTGCCGGAGACGCACGCACGTGCCGCGCTACCGGCCTGTGGGATGGGCGAGTTCGGTGTCCAGAATTTCGGCGAGGCGGTCGATCTGATCCAGGTCGCCGGTGCATGGGAACAGGACCAGGTCGTCGCATCCGGTGTCGGCCAGTCGGGCGATTTCCTTCGACAGGGTGTCCGGCGTGGTGGGGGTGTCCGCGCGGACGTGGGGGAAGTAGTCGGTGCCGTAGTAGTGGTGAAGGTAGGCGTCGGCGGCGTCGTCGGCACCGGGACCGAGGCAGAAGTATCGTTCCACCGTGACGCGGGGGCTCCCTTCTCGCCCCGCCGTGTCCCATGCCTCGCGTACTGCGGCCATGCCGGACGTGAGGGTCTCGAACCCGAACGAGGGCGCCACCCACCCCTCGGCGAAGGCCGCCACACGACGGTACGCCGCGGGCACCAGACCGCCGAGCAGCAGTGTCGGACGCCCCGCCGGCAACGCGGGTGCCGGCCCGGCGGCCCCCGTCACTCGTCCGTCCCAGAACTCCCGCATCGCGGTGAGCGCCGCGTCGAAGGCGGCCCCACGCCCGGTGGGCGGCGTACCGGACGCGGCGTGGTCCGCCGGCCATCCGCCCAGGGCGAGGCCCGCGGTGAGCCGTCCGCCCGCGATCAGGTCCAGCGACGCCAGTTGTTTGGCGGTCACCAGCGGGTTCGGGCGGTAACCGACGTTGAGGACCGTGGTGTACAGCCCGATTCGACGGGTGCACGCGGCGGCCGCGGCGAGCGCCACCACGGGGTCGAGGCTGTCGTACACCAATCGGTCGATGACGCCGAGCGCATGGAAGCCCGCCTGCTCGCCGCGCGCGGCCCACCGGCCGATGTCGGTCGCCGACGCTCCCGGTACCGCCGCAGGCAACCCGATTCCGATCCTCATCGTCGTCATCCTCGTGTGTCGCTCGAGCCGCCGTGCCCGGGTTCGCGGGCGGCGCCCTCGACGGCGCCGGCTCGGCCACCATGCTCGAGCCCGCGCGGGGTCGCGGTCTTGAACGTTTCGGACGCGCCGTGACCCCACGGCGCGGCACCGCGGATGCCGGCCGCCACGTGCACGGCGACGCGTTACGCCGAACGGGCGCACGGCGGTGCGCCGCGCGTCGACTCCGGTGCAGGCGTGGTGGATGGCCGCGCCGGTGGCCCGTCCCATTCATGGGAGTTGCGGAAACCACTGCGACTCGTCTCCACGAGGATGTGCTCGTGGGCTTCGATAACGTCCCTGTGATCGGCCCACTCGTGGGTCGCCCCATCGTGCGCGAAGCGAGGAAGACGGCCATGGATCTGCTTCAGCTGCGGTACTTCCAGGCGGTGGCTCGCCGGGAGCACATCGGCAGGGCGGCCGAGGACCTGCGGGTCGCGCAGCCCTCGGTGAGTCGGACGATCGCCCGGCTGGAAAAGGGCCTGGGGGTACCGCTCTTCGACCGTCGAGGTCGCCGGGTACGGCTCAACGCGGCCGGCGCGGCCTTTTTGCGCCGTGTCGATCGGGCACTCGGTGAACTGGACGACGGACGCCGTGAGTTGGCGGACATCGCGGGCTTGGGGCACGGTCACGTCACGGTGGCGGCGGAGACGCTCTTGTCGGTCACCGAAGTCCTCGCGCGCTTTCGCGCCGAGCGTCCGGGTGTCGACGTGCGGCTGCTCCAGGCGAACGCGGACGCGATGGTGCGTCACCTCGGGGAGCGGGAGGTCGACGTGTGCTTCGCCTCGCAGCCGCTTGTCGGGCCGGCGCTGGTCTCGGTCGAGCTCGTGCGCGAGGAGGTGCTGCTCGCGGTTCCGGCGACTCATCCCCTGGCGAGACGAGAGCGGGTGGCCGTCGCCGAGTTGGCGGGAGAGCCGTTGGTGACCTCGCGGCCCGGCTATTGGCCGCGCACCCTGTTGGATCGTCTGTTCGCCGGCACGGGCCTGCGGCCGGTGATCGCGTGCGAGACCGACGAACCGGGGGTGATGGGGGAACTGATCGGTGCGGGGCTCGGCGTCGGGCTCGTGCCGGCGATGTCCCGACGGGCGGTGACGTCGGCGCCGATCGTCCGGCTGCACGTCGATGCTCCGGGGTGCGAACGCGTCCTGAGCGCGGTGTGGCGTGCGGATACCTACATGTCGGCGGCGGCCGGGAGGCTGCGCGATCTTTCGCGCACCGTGTTGAGCCCGTCGTGACGCGGTCGCGAATGTCGCCGGTAGTCGCCGACGTTCATAGCCCTGCGGTCATCAGCACATGGCACAACTGGTCTTGGACGGCATGAGACGCCGTTCATACCGTCGAGTGCATGAAATTCGCACCGACACCGCGGCCGTGGCCCCGCTCCGAGTCCGGAATGGAAGCCAACGCACCGGCCGTGAGCGCTCCGACGCGCCGGACCGTCCTGCGCGGCGTGGCGGCGCTGCCCGTGGCGGCGGCCGCGGGTTGTTCGACCACGGAATCGCACCACCGACCGAGGTTCGCGTCGGCGCCCCCATCGGGAAAGCGACCGCTGCCGATCCCGCCGCCTGCGAAGTCGACCGTCACCGACGACGGCACCCGCCGTTTCGACCTCGACATCCGCGCCGGCGCCACCGAAATCGTCGCCGGTGTCAAGACTCCGACCTGGGGCTACTCGGGCGCCATCCTGGGCCCGACGCTACGGGCCCGGCACGGCGAAACCGTGGCCGTACGCGTACGCAACTCGCTCGGGGAGGTGACATCCGTGCACTGGCACGGCATGCACCTGCCGGCGATCTTCGACGGCGGTCCGCATCAGCCGATCATGCCCGGCGGTACCTGGACCCCCACCTGGACGGTGAAGCAACCCGCGGCGACGCTTTGGTACCACCCGCACGCACACGGTACGACTCAACGCCACGCGTTCCGAGGTCTGGCGGGACTGTTCATCATCGACGACGACAATCCGGTCTCCCGCGAACTGCCGCACGACTACGGAGTCGACGACGTGCCGCTGATCGTCCAGGACAAGAAGTTCACCCCGAACGGAAATCTGGACGAGCGCGACGATCCCAGCGCCGGGCTGCTCGGCTCCACCGTCACCACCAACGGCATCGCCGACACCTACCTGGACGTGACCACCGAACGTGTCAGGCTCCGCGTGCTCAACGGCTCGACGGTCCGCTTCTACAACCTGGGGTTCGACGACGATTCCGAGTTCGAGATGATCGCCGGCGACGGCGGCCTGCTCGAGGAGCCGACCCGACTGCGACGGCTTCGCCTCACACCCGGCGAACGGGCCGAGATCATCGTGACCATGCGCCCCGGTCTGACCCGGATCCTGCGCGCCTACCCCTTCGAGGACAACAACGGCATCCGACCCTCTCAGCCGGCGGCGAACTTCGGGCTGGCGGACACCTTCGACATCGTGCTGCTACGGGCCGCGAACACCCTGAAGCCGCGGCCCGCGCCGCCCGCCGCACTCGCCCACATACCGCCGATCGACACGAACGGGGCCGCGACGCGGACCTTCCTCTTCGGCCAGGTGTCCATCAACGGGGCGACCATGGACATGCAGCGCATCGATGTGCGGACGGTCGTCGACACTCCCGAAATCTGGGCCGTCACCAACGGCGTCAACGGGGTGCACAACTTCCACGTGCACGACACCCGGTTCCGTGTGATCGACATCGACGGCCAGGCCCCACCGCCGGAACTCGCGGGATGGAAGGACACCGTCAATGTACGACCGTTCAGCACCGTTCGGCTGGCTGTGCGCTTCAGCGACTACACCGATGCCAGGTGGCCGTACATGTATCACTGTCACCTGATGTATCACGAGGACTACGGCATGATGGGGCAGTTCCTCGTCCTGCGACCCGGGGAGAAACCCGACTCGGTCATCGGACAGGGCGGTGGAAGCCCCCACCACGAGCACGGCGCACCGCCACGGTGAAGGCGTCGCGGACGAACGAGTCCGAGGTACGCGGGCGGCGTCGGCGAGGGCGCGCCCACGCGAAGGGCCCGTCCCGGGACTCCTCGGGGCGGCCCTTCGCGTGTCGACAGGGCGCGCGGGGTGTCGGCGGGGTCGGCGGGGCGGTCATGGTCGTGGAGCGGGCACCGAGGAGGCGAGAGGGTTTCGGCTCCAACCACCGGCTGCCGAGGGATCGTTCATGTTCCGCAACCGTCGCACCGCTCTCCTCGCGAGTCGGCCGACTCCGGCAAGGCTCGGCGTGGCCTCATGTTCCGGCAGTGCGACAAGGTGCGCTATTCACATATTCCTGAAGAATTGGCACTGAATATAACGAAAGGATCCCTCATGGCCGTCGCCACCGCCCCCATGAACCTCACGAAGGTCGCCCACGCCGGGATCTCGGTCTCGGACCTGGACGCGTCGATCGCGTTCTACACCGCCCTGACCGGCCGCGAACCCGTCGCCCGGGGAACCATGAACAGCGTGCCCTTCGGCGGGGCGCAGGGCCTGCCCGTCGCGAGGCTGCGGTACGCGACGATCAACATCGACGGTCTCGGCATCGACCTCATCCAGTTCACGGAACCGGTGGGCGAACGCACGAACGGCAAGGCGAACCGCCCCGGTTCCATGCACCTGTGCTTCAGGGTCGACGACTTCGACGCGGTCCACCGGCGGATGAAGGAGGCCGGGTACGACTTCCTGGGCGATGCCTACACCTTCATCGAGGGCGAAGTCACCCCGGACGCCGCCCTCGGCACCAGGGTCGCCTACTTCAACGACCCCGACGGGACCAACCTGGAGATCATCGAACCCAAGGGCGGCTTCGCCGGCTAGCCGCCCGGCACCTACCGACCGACGTTGTTCGTGGTCGCGTGAGGTCGCCGCGATTCCGGAGTGCCCGAACGCGAACCCGCCGTGGTGGGCGCGGTGGGTCCTGCCGCGTTCGGTCGCCTGTGCGCGCGATGGATCTCGCGACCGGCGCCGATCCGGAAAGCGAACCGACGTCGGACCACGACGGGCCCGCGGAAATGCGCATTGCCGACCGACCGGACGAGTGCGCATCGGGCCGGGATTCCGGCATCTCGCAGACGCCAGTGCGCACGAAGTTGCGGACCCTGCACGAGTCCGGGCGAGCGGGGCCGGCGAGGCGCGCCGGATCCCTCGAGGTCGACGAACCGGGGGGCGACTACTCCGTGGGGTCGATGGCCTCGTTCGTGAGGACGGTCATGGCGGCTTTCTTGAGGGTGTCGCGGTCGGGGGCGCTGTCGGCGCCGGCGTCGGCGCGGGCGGTGATCAGCGCGCGCATGGCCCGTAGGCGGGCGGCGCGGCAGTGGTCGAGGGTGTCGTCGTCGCCGGCCTCGGCGGCGTGCAGGCACGCGAGGTGGGCCCGTTCGAAGGCGAGTTGGTGGCCCAGCAGTGGCCGGAGGCGATCGGGCAGCGACAACGAATCTTCGGACATGTGTTCGACCATACGCGCCGGCCGCGGCGACCCGACCCGGGCGCTCCGCAGGCCGTGCGCCTCGTTCGGGTGAATCCCGAACCGCGCACCGCAGCCCCGGGCCCGGCTGCGCCCGCTACCGCAGGTCGCATCCGACGATCTGCACGACGTGGCCTCCGGCGACGGCGACCACGAACGGGTGCCCGAGGAGGGTCGGTTCGGCGTCGAGGTGCAGGACGCCCTCGACACCCGTTTCCAGGGTGGGGGTGCCGTCGACGCTCACGGTCCGGGCGCGGGGGAGGGCCTCGTCCTCGACCGGCCGGTCGGCCGAACAGGCCGAGGGTGATCTCGACGTGCGGAGGCCGGGAGCACGGCGTGTTCGTGCGTCTCGGGTATGCCCTGCCCGGAGCCTGCGCCGTCCCGACGGAGTTCGTCGGCGACGGTGTCCCGGGGACGGGGACGGGAATGGCACGTTGGCCGGTCGGGGATCGACGTCGCGTGCGGGTGTGGCGTGGAACCGAACACCTCCGCCACGCCTCCCGGGTGACCGGGCCCGCCTGCCTACCGGCGCCTTTTCCGGCACGCCTTGCAGTCGGCGTACATGGCGCCGTAGGTCTGCGACCACCTGTAGATGTACCGACCGGCTCCCCCGCAGGTCGAACAGGACGGCGGAGAAGGCCGGAAGCCATCCCCGGAACCCGTCGTCCGGCCGCCGCGCCGCCCGGGGATCGACCACACCACCACCGCGACGATGCCCACCGGTACCCAGAACGCCGGCCCCGACAGGCCGTCGAGTACCGGCGAGAGCACCGCGATACCCAAGAAGAAGACGATGACGCGTCTGAAGAACCCCATGTCGCCGATCCGGCCCCACGACGCCGCCGCCCTACGGCCGGCCCTCCCCGCGTCCACACTCCTCCCGAACGCCGTCTTTGTCAGCTGATTACATGAAATAGGAAATGAGAGCGTCCTTCGGTGAGTCGGATGCCGCGTCGCCGACAGACCGGCGGGCCGACCCACTCGACCACGACCGGCTCCGCACACCGAACGCGCGACGTGCGGGCAGCGAACGCGCCACCTGCCAGCGAGACGCAGTGCCCCGCATGTGGGTGATCCGGGAAGTCACCGACACGGGAGCGGTGGGCCGTCCTGCCGCGCGGGCGCGTTCGGCAAGGGCCCGTCCGACTCCGGAACCGCCGCTTCGGCCGGGGCTGGCCGAGTGGCGATCGCCCTTCAGGTGCCGGGTCTCATGTCTTCTCTTTCAGAGCGGCGGGGCTTCTCCTTGGAGGGCCGTCGCCTCTTGGCACGGCCCAGTGTGCGTGTGGTGGTGCCCAGGGCGTGGATTGAGACGGCGAGGCGGGGGCGGTGCGTCGTGGGGTCGCGCAATCTCCGCACCCTCGACGCGGCCTCGACTGTGGCGAGTGCGGGCGGGAGCGCCGTAAGCCTCACCGCGCCGCCCGCCGCGCCGAGCACCAGGCGGTGCGCGGCCGGCCCGGTGGTCGACGCGAGCCGGCCATGTCGATGCCCGGGAAGCGGGCCGGCGTGTCGATCGCGGTGTTCGCCGCGCCGCGTCGACCGTGCGCCGACATCGCGCCAACCGTGGCGAACGGGACGTCGTTCGCGCCGTCGCCCGCGCGGGATACCTGTCCGTCGCTCTGTCGGCGGAGGACTACACCGAACTGCTGCCCGCAGTCTGGAGGACCGTCCACGATTACGGCATCAAGGTCGACGACCGCACTGACGACAGCCTCGAACTCAACCGGCTACGCAGGCAGCCGTCCGGAGTGACGGGCAAGCAGGATCAGTGGGAGGTCCACGACGACCCCTACGACGTCTCCCGCGTCTGGGTACGGCGAAGCGACAGCCGCCGTTGGGGCGTACGGCGGCGAGCATGCGCTGCCGGTCCAACGTCCACCGCCGCGCCGGGTCGTCGCGTCCGGCGGGGGTTCCAATCGGCGTCGATGGCCGCGAGTCGGGCCCGGCGTTCGCGCTCCCGGTCGAGGTTCCGGCGGGTCTCCAGCGGTCGTCGCCCGTTGGCGTTCGTGGACCGGAAGCCCATTGCCACCCCGACGGTGCCGACGAGGACCGGGGTGTGACCGAGGCACGCGCCAAAGCGACAACGGGATGATTCCCAAGTCCTGACGTGCCTGGACTCACCTGCGGCGGCGGGCGGCGGGGTCGCGTTCGGCGACCTGTCGGGCGGCCGAGCCGACGCCGGGGCGGGCGTACGGCCCGTGGGGCGGCGGGTGGTCAGGACGCGATCCCTTTTCTTGATCAATCGATCCAGATAGGTTACGGTGAGGTCATGGCAAGGACCCGGGAGTTCGACACCGAGGCGGCGGTGAGCCGCGCCATGGAACTGTTCTGGAGGCGTGGCTTCGAGGCGACTTCGGTACGCGACCTGACCCAGGAACTGGGGATCGGGCAGGGGTCCTTGTATGCCGCGTTCGGCGACAAGGACGGCCTGTACCGGGCGGCGCTGGAGCACTACCGCACCACCCTGGCGGCGGCCGCCCTGCGCAGCCTGGAGGAGGGGGCGGACGCCCGGTCGGCGATCCGCACGATGCTGGTCGAGCGGATCCGGATCGCCGTGGAAGACGACGGCCGGGGCTGCCTGGTGGTCAACGCCGCCTGCGAGCGCCTGCCGGAGGATGCGGCGATCCGGCGCACCGTGCGGGACATGCAGGAGGCCAGTCGGGACGCGCTCGCCGAGGTGCTGCGGGTCGCGGCGGAGCGGGGCGAGATCGCGACGCGACACGATCCGCACGCCCTCGCCGCCTTCCTCGTCACCTTCCTCAACGGACTGCTGGTCTCCGCAAAGATCACCCCGGACGTCCACGCCCTCGAACCCCTCGTGGAGGTCGCGCTGGCCGCCCTCGACTGATTTTTTCGGTCTCTGTCTCCGCAAGCGTGAATTCCCGGGCCGCCGCGGCTGCTTGGCAACGGCGGCGAGGAATCGGCGCTGTTCCACGCCTGGTTCACCCCACCTGATCCCGCGACTCGAAGATCATTCACGCTGTGCGGAGACAGAACCTTTTTTCATGACCGCAATCTGTATCAGACGATCCAGAAAAATTGCCTGCGCCCGCCCGAACACGGGGATCCGGCGACATCCATCCCTTCCGGGCCACCCAACAACTTACGGAGAACCCATGCCCCCCGCGCCCACCCCGAGCACGCCCGCTCTGGGTGCCGGCCGCTGGAACGTCTTTCCCGCAGCCGGTACCACCTTGACAGCCCGCGACTTCTTCGCCGCCACCGAGCCGCTGTTGCAGGGCATCATCGATGACAACGCCCTCACCGGCGCCGACGGCAAGGTGCTGGAGGATCAGGTCCGCGCGACACTTGCACTCGGCACCCGGGAGACCTCGCTGCCGCTGGGCATCGGCCCGGACAGTGCCTCGGCGGCGCGCGAACTGGGCGGGCAGGCCGAGACGATCGGCCGGGAGCTCGCCTCCTGGGCCGCCTCGGCCCTGGAGAGGCTGCTCATCAGCCGGATCCCACTGCCCGCCGGACCGCTGGTCGTCCGCAGCCACTGCTACGGCCACCTGCTCACCCCTCCCGCGGCCGACCTGCTCCGAGGCCGGCGCGGCGGGCCCGTCACGATGCAGCTCTACAACGAGTGGCTGCACCAGATGGTCCTGCTGCGCGACGCCCTGCTGCCCTTCACCAACTGGCAGGACGTTCCGCTCCTGATCACCCCGACCGGTCTGCGGCACACCGAACCGGCCCGCGACGCGTTCCTCACCGAACTGCTGGTCCGCCGGATCCGGCACGCCGCCATCGTGGACTTCGCCCGCCGCGTCGTCACCGGCACCTCCGGCCCGGCCGGCTACGGCTTCGAGGCGGGCGGCGGCACCGCCCTGCCCGCCGTCCTCGACCGGCCACCCCTCACCGCACCCCGGCACCTGCTGACCTGGCGCACCGACCCGGCCGCCGAAGACACCGTCACGTACGTCGCCGAGGTGCAGGACTACTACGCCGCCCCCGCACCCTCGTCGAGGATCTGCCGCCCGCCGTCACCGCGTCGGGGCCGCTCACCGCCCGCATCGGCACCGGGCCGGTCGGCGACGGGACCCGCACCGCCCGCATCGAGGTCACCCACGACGGCACCACCGCCCATGTCGACCTCGGCCAGGCCTTGCGCGGCCACCGCTTCGCCCACCGGCCGCACCCCGCCGAGGACGACGCACCCTCCGACGCCGCGCCTCGCACCGCGGCCGTGTGGTCCGCACTGCGCGCACCGGGGCTGGTGTGGACGCAAGCAGGCGACGCCACCCTGGACGCGAGGGGCCGGGACGACCTCGTCGTACTGGCCCTGCTCGGTCGGCTCTACCCGGAGAACGTCGTCTTGCGCTCCGCCGGCCGTATCGCCGCACGGACAACCGCGGACGGCACCGGACCCAGCCGCCTGGTGACTGTCGTCGACCCTCCCCGAGCCCACTGACACCCGTATCGCGAAGTACGACGGAAAGGTTGGGGAACATGATGTTCGACCACGACGAAATGCCCGTCCGCACGGGCCGAGCCGCCGTCAACGGAACGACTCTGCGCTACCGCACGGCCGGGTCCGGCCCCGCGCTGGTGCTGTTGCACGGCGTCCCCAAGACCGGCTACCACTGGCGCCACCTGATCCCGAAGCTGACGCCCCACTACACCGTCGTCGTACCGGACCTGCGCGGCCTCGGCGACTCCGCCCGTCCCGCGGACGGCTACGACTCCGCGACGATGAGCGACGACATCGCCGAGTTGATGACCCACCGATCCCGCTCCCGGGCCTGCGTGGACCACACCCGGGCGCCGCCCCGGGGAGCCGTTCGTCGGGGCTCCGTCGGGGCGGCCTCACGGGAGTTGCCCGCTGGCGCAACCGATTGCATCACCGGGGATTTCGGCCCACACCGTCTTGCCTCCTCGATGGCGCTCGACGGTGAGCCGTCCGCCCAGCTCACGGAGCAGGGCACCGACGATGGCCGTGCCACGGCCGCAGGTGGCGTCGGCGGAAGGGGCGAGGTGCCGTGGGGAGGCCGTGCGGTTGTCCCCGACCCCGAGTCGCAGCCGTCCCGCGTCGCCCATCTGCAGGGTGATACGGATGCTCGGCGTCGACGCCCCGGCGTGCACGACCGCGTTCGTGACCAGCTCGGTGACGACCAGCCCCACGGTGTGTACCGTCTCCGGCTCGACGAGGGAGCCCCCGGCGAGGACCTCGTCCATCACGCGCCTGCGCATCCGCGGGACGACACAGGGCTGCGGTGGCACGTCGAACGTACGGATCACGGGGCGAGACGTGGCGGTGTCCATGGCGATCTCACTTGGAGGGATGGGGCGGAACGGGATCCATAACTGAATCTGAAATCAAGTTCAACACCAGAGACCGCCACTGTCAACCGATTTGGCGAACATAATTGGACAAATCGGAGCTACTGTGTGGCCGCGATCGCCGCTCGGGCGATCGGCTCACCGGACGGCGAGGCCCCCACGATGTGCTCCCGAGCCGTGCGGGTACCGAACTCCAAGGCGTGGCCGGGGAGGCCGCCGGGTGCGGCGCCCCCGGCCCATACCGACTCTAGGGAGTCCCGAGCGCCGCCAGCCCCGCGGCGACGAGTGGCTGGACCGCCTGCCCGACGGTGCCGAACGCTCCGCCGGGTGTCTTGCCCTCCGTGTACCGCCGGTGGATGCCTTCGCAGATGACCGCGAGTTTGTAGTGGGCGAGAGCCAGGTGGAAGGACAGGTCCTCGACCGGACGGCGGCTTTGGTCGGCGTAGCGGGCGATGGTCGCCTCGGGGCCCAGGTAGCCCGGAGAGCGGCTCGCGTCGCCCAGTTCCGGCACGTCGAAGATCTCCGTCAGGGAGCTGTAGACGACGAGCAGCGCGAGATCCGTCAGGGGGTCGCCCAGCGTCGCCATCTCCCAGTCGAGAATCGCCGTGACCCGGCCATCGCTGGTCAGCAGGTTGTCGAGCCGGTAATCGCCGTGCACGATGGCGGCGGTTCCGTCGTCCAGCGAGACATCCGCGACGGTCCCCGCCCGTGCCCCGAGCGCGTGCAGCAGTTCGTCCGCCCCCTCGATGGGGCGGCGCAGGGACCCGGCCATCTGCCGTCCCCAACGCTCGACCTGGCGGCGGACGAATCCCTGCGGACGTCCGAACTCGGCGAGGCCGATCGTTCTCGGATCGACCGCGTGAAGTCGGACCAGCGTGTCGATCATCACCTCGCAGATGCGGGTCGTCGCGGCGGGTCCCTCGGCCTTCAGCTGCTCCGCCGTGCGGAACGGTGTCCCCGCGACGCGCTCCATGACGTAGAACGGGGCGCCGATGACCTCGGGATCGTCGCAGTAGGCCATGGTTTCGGGAACGGGGACATCCGTGTGGGCGAGGGCCCTCATCACCACGAACTCCCGTCTCATGTCGTGCGCGGTCGCTTGGACGTGTCCGAGCGGGGGCCTGCGGAGGATGCGCACCGTCCGTCCGTCGAATATGGCGAAGTTCAGGTTCGACCGGCCGCCGGTGACCGGTTCGACCGTCAGCTCCGGACCGAGATCGCCGGGGGCGTGCCGCGCGTACCACTTCGCGAGGCGCGCGGGATCCGGCAGTGGCACGGTTCCGGCTTCTCGGCTTCCATCGTTCTCGGTCACCAGCGCCCTCACAGCTCTTCGCCATCTGAAAACGTCCATCCCAAGACCCCCGTGGCCCCGGCTGTCCGGTTCGCCCCGATCGGCACGGTCACGCCGAGAGGTTGAGGCCGTTGACCCACAACCTGGTACAGACGGCGACGATCTCCTCGAGATCGCGTGGCCCCTCCTCCAGGGCGAAGCACTCGAAGGCCAGCCGGCTCACCATCAGGGACAGCGCACGGGCCGCCAACTCGGGGTCCACGGTGGGGTCCGCGAGTCCGCGGTCCTGCAACTCCTTGATCCGACGGGCGTTCCGCTCGCCGAAGGCGCGCGCGCTGCGCGCCCGGACTTCCTCGAATCGGGGATCGATCATCGCCACCTGCTGCATCAGCTTCATGAGCTTGGCATTGCGTTTGTAGGCGACCAGATAGGCCCGATTGCTCGCCTCGATGACGGCGGCCGGCCCCTCGTCCTCCGGCACATGGGGCATGCCGGGATGGAGCATGTCGTGCCGTGCCGCCTCGATCACCGCCGCGAAGACTTCTTCCTTGCCCTCGAAGTAGGTGTAGAAGGTCCCGATCGAGCAGGTCGCTTCGGCGGTGATGTCGACGAGTCGAGCGTTGAGGAAGCCGTCGCGCTCGAATACGACTCGAGCCGCCTTGACCAGTGCTTCACGCGTACGCAGGCCCCGGCGAGTGGTGGGCATCTCCTTGGTCGTGGCGATTCCGGTCAGCGAGCCGATCGAGGCCATGGAGTCGCCGTCCGTGGCATTCACGACATAACCATTGTCGAGTTCGGATTCATATTTGATGGTACATCCACTCCGCGGTCGGTGCCGTCACGTGCCGTCACACGGTGACGCGGGAACGCTCGCGCGTTCGTCGTGCCAGTTCACGGCGTGCGATGGCACGCTTGTGCACCTCGTCCGGGCCGTCCGCGAAGCGCAGGGTGCGCAGTTCCGCGTACATGCTCGCGAGGGGGAAGTCGTCGGACAGCCCGCCTCCTCCGTGCACCTGGATGGCACGGTCGAGGACCTTCAGGGCCACGCCGGGCGCGGCCACCTTGATCGCGGAGATCTCGGTGCGCGCGGCCTTGTTTCCGACCGTGTCCATCAGCCAGGCCGTCTTGAGGGTCAGCAGCCGGACCATCTCCAGTTCCACGCGGGACTCGGCGATCCAGTCCTGGATGTTTCCGCGTTCGGACAGCGGCTGCCCGAAGGTGGTCCGGCTCTGCGCCCGGTCGACCATGAGGTCGAGCGCCCGCTCCGCCATGCCGATCGCCCGCATGCAGTGGTGAATCCGTCCCGGCCCCAGGCGGGCCTGACCGATCATGAACCCGTCCCCCTCACCGGCCAGCAGGGCCGACTTGGGGACTCGGACGTCCTCGAAGTGGATCTCGGCGTGGCCGACACGGTCCTGATAGCCGAAGACCGGCAGGCCGCGGACGATGCTGACCCCGGGTGTGTCGACCGGCACGATCAGCATGCTCTGCCGGCGGTACGGTTCGGCGCCGGGATCGGTCTCGCCCATGACGATGAGGACCCGGCACCTCTTGTGGAGGGCGTTGGAGATCCACCATTTGCGGCCGTTCAGGATGTAGTGGTCGCCGTCGAACTCCATGCGGAGTCGGATATTGGTGGCGTCGGAACTCGCCACGTCGGGCTCCGTCATCGCGAACGCCGAGGCGATCTCGCCGGCCAGCAGCGGCCTGAGCCACCGCTCCTTCTGCTCCTCGGTCCCGAACAGGGTCAGAATCTCCATGTTCCCCGTGTCGGGGGCGTTGGAGTTGGTCGCTTCCGGGGCCAGGTGGATGCTGCGGCCGAGCATCTCGGCGAGTGGCGCGTATTCGACGTTGGTCAGACCAGGGCCCCACTCGGCGTGGGGGTGGAACAGGTTCCACAGTCCGCGCCCGCGAGCTTCCGCCTTCAGCTCCTCCAGGACGGGAGGATGGAAGTTGGGATCCCCCGACGCGCGCATCTGCTTCTCGTAGACGGCCTCCGCGGGATGGACGCAGTCGTCCATGAAGGACAGAAGCTTCTCGTGGTACGCGTGGCCGCGGTCACTGATCGAAAAGTTCACAGGGGTACTTCCTTCGCTTGCGTAGTCGCTTCACCGGGTTGTCGAGTCTTCGGGCACGACCTCGCCGCTCCGGAAGCACAGACGGGTCAGCAGGGCCTTGGTGGCCTGGGCGCCGAGTACGTCGGCCACGAGTGCGCCGTGCCTCATCACCAGGACGCGGTCGCAGACCGCCAACTCGTCGAAGTCACTGGAGATCAGCAGGATCGACGTGCCCTCGCGAGCGAGGCCGGCGATCGTCTCGTAGATCTCCGCGCGCGCTCCCACGTCGACGCCGACGGTCGGTTCGTCGAGGACGAGAACCGACGGGCCGGTGCGGACGTACTTCGCGAGAACCACCTTCTGCTGGTTGCCGCCACTGAGGCTGAGCACGGGCCGTGAGGTGTCGTCGGTCTTCACCGCGAACCGCTCCGCGAGCCGGCGCCCGGTCCGCCGGGAGGACCTGGGCGAGAAGCCCGTGAACATGGTCCGGGCCCGGCCGAGCGCCGCGACCGCCAGGTTGGTGTCGATGGATTCACCGAGCAGCAACCCCTGGCTCCGGCGTTCCTCGGGGACGAGGGCAACGCCGGCGCGAATCGCGTCGTGGGGTGAACGCGGCGCATATCGTGCGCCGTCCAGCGTCATCGTCCCGCTGCTCGGCCGGTCGGCACCGATGAGGAGGCGCGCGAGCTCGGTGCGCCCGGCCCCGGCCAGGCCCGCGATTCCGAGCACCTCCCCGACGTGAAGGTCGAAGGTCGCGCCGCTCACCTTGTCCTTCCGGCCCAACCCGCGCACGGCGAGCCGCACGGGCCCGCGCGCCGCGTCCTTCGCGCCGACATGGCGCGTCGGTTCCTCGACCTCGTGTCCGACGATGTGACGCGTCAGCGACACGACGTCGAGCCGGTCGGATCGGTGCGAGCCCACGACCCGGCCGTCCCGCATGGTCGTCACCTCGTCGGAGACGAGAAGGACCTCTTCCAGACGGTGGGAGATGTAGAGCACCCCGACGCCGTTCGTGGTGAGTTCCCGGATCACCCCGTAGAGGAGATCGGCCTCGTCCTGAGTGAACGACGCGGTCGGTTCGTCCATCGCGATGAAGCGGGCCGGTCTCATCAGCGACCGTGCGAGCGAGACCATCCATCTGTCGGAGACGGACAGCTTCTCGACCGGCACATCGAGCGGGATGTCGTAGCCGAGGAGCTCTCTCACCTCTCCGGCGCGCCCGCGCAGGGCCTTGGTGGCGACGAACCCCGACCTTCCGGCAGTGATCCCCAGTGCCATGTTCTGCAGGCCGGTGAACTTCGGCACCAGATTGAGCTCCTGGTGCACGAAATTCAGCCCGAGATCGGCTGCCCGCTGGGGCGATTCGATCGGGACCACCCGACCGTCGAGGGCGATCTCTCCCCCGTCCGCCTGCTCGACTCCGGCCAGAATCCGGACCAGGGTCGACTTGCCGGCGCCGTTGGCACCGCACAGCGCCAATACCTCTCCGCCGCGCAGCGTGATCGAGACGTCGTCGAGCGCCTGAAGTCCTCCGAAGCGCTTGGAGATTCCCCGCATCTCCAGGAGTGAGGTGTGGTCGACCAGTTCGACGGGCGTGCCCCGTGCGCTCTCGATCGTCACGAACAGGACCTTTCTTCGAACAAGGAGCCTCGGTGCGAGGCATCGGACCCGTCCCGCTCAGTGCGAGGCGAAGAACTCCAGCACGCGCGGAATGACGATGTCGGGGGCTTCGATCAGGGGGCTGTGTCCGACTTCGGGGAGCATCACCAGCTCGGAGTCGGGCAGGGCGTCCGCGAGTTCCGCGGCCCAGTCCGGCGGCCGCACCCAGCATTCCTCGCCCGAGACCACCAGCGCCGGCGCGGCGATGTCGCCGAGCAGTTCCACCGCGTCGTGGCGGAGCATCACGCCCAGCATCGCCGGCTTGAGGGACGTCGGCAGGGCCGCCAGGCGCCCGATCCACAGGCCGGTCGTGTCCCGCTTCGCCGGGTCGTTGCGCGTGGATTCGCCGAGCATGACCCGTTCGAGCATCGCCAGGCGCTCACCGGTGAAGCCGTTCTCGCCGACGTCGTTGGTCCAGGCGACGTACTCGCCCACCGCCTCGGGCGGCTCCCGGCGTACCGACGACCCCAGGAAGACGATCGAGCGCACCAGGTCCGGGCGGAATGCCGCCAGGCGCGCCGCGACATCACCGCCCATCGAGGACGCGGCGACGTGCGCCGACGTGATGCCGAGCTTGTCCAGGAGGGCGGCCATGTCGCCGGCCGCCTGCTCCATCGTGAGGATGTCGCGGTCGGCGCCGGCGCTGCGACCCTGTCCCCGGAACTCGGGGCGTACGAACCGGAACCGTCCGCGGCCGGCTTCGACGAGGTCGTCGAACATGCGGTTGTCGAGGAACAGCGAGTGGAGGCACAGCACCGGCGGGACGTCGGGTTCGTCGGTGTCGTCGACGTGCAGGGTGGTGCCTGCCACGGGAAGGGACTGCGAACTCATTGCGTCGACTCCTTTGTTGACACGGGTGTTGGGGAGGGAAGGGGAGGGGGTCAAGCGCCGGCGGTTTTGCGACGTGCGACGGTCCCGACGCCGACGCCGATGATCAGCAGCAATCCCTGGAACAGGTACTGCCAGTAGGTCTCCATGCCGATCAGTGCGATGGCGTTGAATCCCACCGCGACGGTGATCACGCCGACGAGGGTGCCGACGATGTGGAACTGGCCGTCGCGGAGCACGGCGGAGCCGAAGAACGCGGCGGCGAAGGCGCTCAGGAGATAGGAGTCCCCCGCGGAGACCGACGCACCCGCGGTACGGGTGGCGAGCAGGACGCCGGTGAGTCCGGCCAGGGTTCCGCAGATCATGAAGCCGACGACACGAACCCGCTCGACCCGGATGCCGGACAGGCGCGCCGCGACGGGGTTTCCGCCCACCGCCTGCATGGACTGCCCCAGGACCGTGCGGTTCAGCAGCAGCCAGAGCACTGCCGCCAGGACGATCATGATCCACACGGGATACGGGATCCCGAGGAACCGTCCGAGACTGATGGCGAGGAAGTCGTCCGGATCCTTCAGCCCCACGGGCCGACCGTCCGCGACGGCATAGTTGACGCCGACCGCCATCGTGCCCACGCCCAGCGTGGCGACCAACGCGTTCACGTTGAGCACGGTCACGATGAATCCGTTGAGCAGGCCGATCGCGGCGCCCACACCCACCGCGACGGCGAACGCGGCGGGGATGGACGCGCCGGCGTCCACGATCAGCTTGCACGCGAGCACGCCACTGAGGCCGGCGATATTGCCGATGCTGAGGTCGAACTCGCCGGTGACCAGCGCGAAGGTCAGTCCCATCGCGATGACGGCCGACAGCGCGCTCTGGTTGAGGATGTTGATGACGTTGTCGGAGGTGGCGAAGGTCGTCGGCGCCAGGGCGGCGACGATCGCGACCAGGATCCCCAACATGCCGAGGGAGCCGTAGCGGCCGATGACCCGCCAGGCCCGGGTCGTGCGCGCGGCGGGGGCCAACGGCGTGTGTCCTGTGTCGGTGACTGCGGTCATGGTGACTCCTCGGGGGACCGGACGAGAGCGGCTGAGCGGGGGTTGGGGGGAGAGGGCGGGCCCGGTGGAGCGGCGGGACGCCCGCCCGCCGCCCTCGTTCACCCGAGTGCTTTGGGGAACACCTTGAGGAATTCCGTGACGTTCTCGGGCGTGACCAGGTACATCGTGGGTGCGAGGTCCCGAGGCTTGGCGTTGGTGCCTTCCGTGACGAACTCGGGAGTCAGTGCGCCCAGTCGGGCGCCCTCGGCCGTCGGGTCGAAGTACGACGTCGCCCTGAGATCGCCCCGGCGCACGGCCTCGATCGCCGCCGGTGTCCCGTCGTGCCCGTAGACGAGCACGTCCTTGCGTCCCGCCGCCTGCAGCGCCGAGATCGCGCCGCGCGCCGGATCGCCGAAGCAGCCCCAGATCGCCAGCTTGCCCTTCCCCGCGGGGTGTGTGGTCAGCCATGCGCGGGTGAACTCGCTGCCGGCTTCCACCTGGCCCGGGATCGGGACCTCTTTGCGCGTGACGTGAATGCTCGTCGCCTTGAGCCGGTCCTCGACCTCCTGTTCGCGACCGACGCAGGGCAGTCCGGACTTGTAGCCCAGCAGGAGTACATCGCCCTCGTTGCCGAGGTCGTCGGTCAGCAGCTTGCCGGTTTCCTTGGCGTTGCTGCGGCCGAAGTCCAGACTGACCTGGACACCTTCGGTGGTGCCGCCCCCCACGGAGACGACGGGGATTCCCGCCCCCTTCGCCTGTCGCACTCCGGCGGCGAGAGTGTCGCTGGGGAAGATGGCGATGACGATCAGGTCGACCTTCTTCTGCACGTAGTTGCCGATACCGCTGATCGCCTTGTCCGGCGCGCCCTGCGAGTCGACCGACGAGACGCTCCAGCCCTTCTTCTCGGCGTAGTCGACGTAGGCGTCGAGGATCGACTCCGAGGCCGGGTCGCTCGATGCGAACCGCACGATGCCGACGGTGTAGGAGTCACCGCCGGCCTTCGCCGAAACGGCGCCACCGCACGCGGCCGTGGTCGTCGTCATGACGGCGGCGGCGATGGCCGACCCGATCTTCACGTGTCTTCGCACGGAGTCTCCTTCGGTTCCCGGTCCGACTGTGCGGACCCTGTTCGGACGGCGCCCGGAGCACCTCTCGGGACACCCGACGCGGCAATCACCCGAGGGCTCGTACGGGTGGTCGATTCACCCGAAAGCCGGTCTGCGGAGCCGCGCACAGCACGCTAATTGAATCTGGACTCAAGTTCAAGTATGGCCGGAAATCGATCCGGATTCCCGGGATGATCCGTGTAATGACACCGCTCCCGTGGTGCGTCAGGCGGGGGAGGAGGGGTGACGAAGGGAACCGCCGGCCGGATTTCGGCCACGGCGAAGCCCGACGGCCGGCAGAGGTGCACACGCCTGCGGTCGGGTGAGCGGACGGGGGAGTGCCGCGGAACGGAGGCCTCAGGCGCGGCCGGCGGACTCCCTCAGGAGGCCGGGGTCGATCGACCGCTTGAGGATCTTGCCCGTCGACCCCTTGGGAAGCTCGTCCACGAAGGCGATCAGATGCGGGACCTTGTAGGCGGACAGCTGGGACTTGGCCCAGGTCTTGAGCCCTTCGGGGTCGGGGGCCGCACCGGGCCGCAGGACGATCGCGGCGCCGACCTCCTCGCCGTAGTAGTCGTCCGGGACCCCGAGCACCGCCGCCTCCACGATGTCCGGATGCCGGTAGAGCACTTCCTCGACCTCGCGCGGGTAGACGTTGTAGCCGCCGCGGATGATCAGCTCCTTGGTCCGTCCGACGATGGTCAGATACCCCTCGGCGTCGATACATCCCAGGTCGCCGGTCCGCAACCAGCCGTCGACCAGTTCCGACCGGGTGGCCTCGGGCCGGTTCCAATATCCCTTCATCACGGTCGTGCCCCTGATGTACACCTCGCCCACGTCATCGGGACCGAGTACCGTGCCGTCCTTGCGGATCTGCAACTCGGCTCCGGGCATGGCGACGCCCACGGTCCCGGCCTTCCGCGGCTTGTGGATGTCGTTGAAGGCGGCGACGCCCGTCGTCTCGGAGAGTCCGTAGCCTTCGAGGAGCGTGCATCCGAGCCGCTCCTCGTAGGCACGGAGGACCTCGACCGGGATGGTCGCGCCGCCGGATGTCCCGAGCCGGAACCGCTCGAAGTCCGCCGGCCGAAACGCGCCGGCCTCCCGCAGCATCGCGATCCACATCGTGGGGACGGCCCCCAGCGCCGTCAGCCGACCGTCGCGCACCAGCTCCAGCATGGCGCGCGGTTGGAACCTTTCGCAGAGGGTCAGCGACCCGCCGGCCACCAGCGTCGTGTTCATGATGACCGCCTGCCCGTAGACGTGGAACAGCGGCAACGCCGTCCCGACGCGGTCCCGGGAACCGATCCCCGAGACCTTCGCGAACTCCACGGCGTTGGCCACCAGGTTGGCCGCCGTCAGCTCCGCGCCCTTGGGGCGGCCGGTCGTTCCCGAGGTGTAGAGGATGATCGCGGTGTCGTCGGGCTGATGTTCCCATGCCTCCAACCGGGGCGGGACCTCGAAGTGCGCGCCGGGTCCGATCCGCCAGAACGGGACGCCGGCGGTGGCCGCGGCGACCTCGGCGGACTCCGATATGCCTTCCCAGGCAATGACGAGCGAGGGCCGTGCGTCCTGTAGGACGTGGCCGATCTCGGCGGGCGTCGCCATCGTGTTGAGGGTGACCACCGTGGCGCCGAGCGTGTGCAGGCCGTAGTAGACGATCGGGAACTCCGGCACCGTCGGAACCACCAGGACGACGCGGTCCAGCGGACCGACACCGGCCCTGTGGGCCGCCGTCGCCACACGTCCGCTCGCTTCACGCAGTTGTCCGAAGGTGAGCTCCACCGACCCGGACCTGACGGCCGGGCTCCTCGGGCTCGCGTCGGCCTTCCGCCACACAAGTGATGCCACATTGACCATGTCTGTCCTCCGCGCGATCGGGAAGCCGGCCGTCAAATCAATTGAAGATCGATCCGCATCGATGCGGGCGACGGCGAATCCCTATTCGGGAAGCACCAGCGTCACGCCGCCGTCGATGACGGCCACCTGCCCGGTGATCCACGACGCGCGCTCCGAGAGCAGGAAGGCGACCATGGCGCTCACATCGGTGGGATGACCCAGACGGCGCAAGGGATACGGCCGCGCCGCCTCCGCCTCCCTGCCCTCGTAGAGGGCCGACGCGAACGAGGTGGTCACGACGGCGGGCGCGACGGCGTTCACCCGCACACGCGGGGCCAGTTCGAGAGCGAGCTGCCTGGTCAGGTGGGCGAGCATCGCCTTCGAGGCACCGTACATGCCGATGTTCTCGGCCGGACGAAGCGCGGCGATCGACGAGATGTTGACGACGGCACCCCCGTGCCGGCGCATCCAGGCGTGGTGCACCTTTCGGGTCCACGCCAGTGGGGCCAGGGCGTTGACCTCGACGACCTTGCGCGCCGCCGGAAGCCCCAGATCCATGAGCGGCCCGTGGACGGGATTGATCCCGGCGTTGTTCACGAGGAAGTCGATGCCGCCGAAGGCCTCCAGCGTCCGCGATACGACCTCGTCCTGATGCCCCTCGTCGTCCACGCGCCCGGCCACGCCGATCGTGACATTCGGCCCCAGTTCCCCGACGGTCTGCCTCAACACGTCGCCGTCGCGGGCGGTCACACAGACACGTGCGCCCCGCCGCACCAGCTCCGCCGCGATGGCGCGGCCGATGCCGCGGCTCGCCCCGGTCACGATCGCGGTCCTGCCGTCGAACGACCGATCGTCGGCCGCGCTCGTGCCGGTGTCCTTCACATACGCCCTGCCGCCCGGTTCCGGTGCGGTCGTACCTTGGGTGGTCACCCGCTCACAGGACCTCGAAGAGGCCGGCGGCGCCCATGCCGCCGCCGACGCACATGGTCACCACGACATGCCTCGCGTTGCGACGACGCCCTTCCAGGAGCGCGTGTCCCACGGCGCGAGCGCCGGTCATTCCGTACGGATGGCCGATGGCGATCGCGCCGCCGTTGACGTTGTACCGGTCCGGGTCGATCCCGAGAGCATCCCGGCAGTGGACGGCCTGCGACGCGAAGGCCTCGTTGAGCTCCCACAGGTCGATGTCGTCGACGTGCAATCCGTGCCGTTCGAGGAGCTTGGGTATCGCGAAGACGGGCCCGATGCCCATCTCGTCGGGCTCACATCCGGCCACCGCGATGCCTTTGTAGAGCCCGAGCGGCTCCAGGCCCCGGCGACTCGCGAAAGACGACTCCATCAGGACCACCGCAGCGGCGCCGTCGGACAGTTGTGAAGCGTTTCCGGCCGTGACCGAGGCCGTCCGCGTGACCTCGCCGTCTTCGAGCACGGTGCGCAGACCCGCCAGACCCGCCGGCGTCGTCGAGGGGCGGTTGCCCTCGTCCAGCAGCAGGTCGGGTGCCGACGGATGCGGAACGATCTCGCTCTCGAAGAGGCCCGAGCGTTGTGCGTGTGCCGTGCGTATTTGGGAGGCCAGCGCGTACTCGTCCTGCCTTTCCCTGCTGACGCCGTAGCGCTCGGCCACGAGTTCGGCGGTGTGGAGCATCGGGATGTACATGGGGATCCCGGCCCGGTCGAACCACGGATCGTGCGCGCGGTACCGGTTGGTGTGCTCGTTTCGGACCAGCGAGATGGACTCCACTCCGCCGCCCACGACCACGTCCATGCCGTCGGTGATGATCTGCTTCGCCCCGATCGCGATCGCCATCAGCCCGGACGAACACTGCCGGTCGATCGTCATGCCGGGAACCGTGACGGGCAGACCGGCTCGCAGCGCCGACTGCCGGGCCACGTTGTAGCCGGCCGCGCCTTCCGGGAGGCCCGAGCCCAGGATCACGTCGTCGACCTCGCCGGGCTCGAGACCCGCCCGGGTGATGGCGTGGCCGATCGCATGGCCCGCGAGGTCCTGCGGCTGTACTTCACGGAAGGCGCCCTTGTATGCGCGGCCTATGGGGGTACGCGCGGTCGTGACCACGACCGCCGCGCGGGTGGGGATGTTCATGTGTCTGCTCCGGGATCTGTGCTCGATGGGGCGCCGGGTTGTTCGATGCGTGTGATGCGAGGGCCTGGTCGCGGGGCTACCGGGGAGGCATGCGCAGTGCACCGTCCAGCCGGATCGTCTCGCCGTTGAGGTAGTCGTGCTCGATGATCATCCGTACGAGTCGGGCGTGTTCCCCGGGCGTGCACAGTCGTTTCGGGAAGGGAACGCTCTCCGCCAGGCCCGCGCGGTATTCGTCACCGACGGCCGCGAGCATCGGGGTGTCGACGATGCCCGGCGCGATGGTGCACACCCGAATGCCGTACTGCGCGAGATCCCGAGCCGCCGGGAGTGTCAGTCCCACGATGCCGCCCTTGCTGGAGGAGTACGCGGCCTGGCCGATCTGGCCGTCGAAGGCGGCGACCGAGGCGGTGTTGATGATGACGCCGCGCTGTCCGCCGCTGAGCGGTTCCGTCCGGGCCATCCTTTCTGCGGCGAGCGCCAGGACCACGAACGAACCGACGAGGTTGATCCGGACGACCTTCTCGTAGAGACCCAGGTCGTGGGTTCCGCGCCGGCCGAGGATGCGCGCCGAGGGCCCGATCCCCGCACAGTTGACAACGACCCGCAGCGGTTGCCTCTCACCGGCTCGGGCGATCGCGGCGCGAACCTGCTCCTCGTCGGTCACGTCGGCCTCCAGATAGACCACGCCCTCGATCTCCGGGGCCGCCGCGATGGAAGGCGCCAGGTCCAGGACGTGCACGGTGGCGCCGTGCTCGGCGAGCAAGGCGGCCGTGGCTGCTCCCAGCCCCGAGGCACCGCCGGTGACCACAGCCGCTGTTCCCGCCAGTTTCATCCGTGTCTCCTTGCACTTCGCATCGGTAGGCGTTCGGGGCGGTGAGAGGGCGCGGTCGAGGAAGTCGCCGACCGCGTCGTCGAATTCGACAGGTTTCTCGAGTGCCGGACAGTGGCCCGTGCCTGCCGGGACGGCGGTCTCGCCCGGCGCGATCAGGCAGCGGTGGCGTCGACCGTCTCCCGAGTGGCGAGCGGGTCGGCGTCGCCTCGGCCGGGAGCGTCGCCTCGATCGTGTGGAGGCCGTCCCGCCGATCGAACGTCGCGCATCCGGTGCGGTCGGCCTTCATGACGGCCGGCGTGGCACCGGACCGTCCCGTCCGCTCGGCGTGCGGGCGTCGGTCCGGGGTCGCGCGACGCCTCGCGTGATCGTGTCGTGCGAAGGCGGCGCCCGTACGCCGATCATGTTAGTCAAATATGAATTCAAGTTCAATATCTGGGGATCGGAGTGCACCCCGGCCGCGACTCTCGGACGCGGTGCGAACTTCGCGGCCGTGCGTGCGTGCGCGGCTACGGCCGGCGGTGTTCATCGGCTTGGCGCGGGGGAGGGGGAGACGTCGATGGCGGGACGTCACCGCGGCAAGGACGATCCGATCGAGGGCGACGGCCGACGACCCGGATGACCGATCCCGCCCGACCCGGACCCGCCCGACCCGGACCCGCCCGCCCTGCCCGAGCAATGAGCACACCCCCGGCGTCGACACCCCGGACATCGCAGCCACGACCACGACTGCGACCGCATCCCACGGCCGTGCTCGCCGCCGGCCGGCTCGCCCCGGACCGGGTCGACGCCTGGGACCGGGTGGACCACACCGCGTTCGTGCCCGACCGACGTCTGGAGCCCGCAGCCGACGGCTACCGCCGCCTGGACCGCGCCGACGACCCCACACGCCGGCACACCTTCGTCCGCACCGACACCGCCCTGATCACCCAGGTCGAGGACGGCACCCACACCCGAGTTCTCCCTGCGCCCGACCAGCAGCGCGAGCATGCCCCGCACGGTCGCCTCCATGCTCGACCACCTCCGGGCGCGCAAGGGCCAGCGGGTCCTGGAGATCGGCACCGGGGTCGGCATCACCGCCGCGCTGCTCGCCACGCGCCTCGGCGACCACGCCGTCACCTCCATCGAAACCCGACCCGACCGTGGCCGCCGGCGCCCGCGCCGCGCTGCACCGCGCGGGGCACCATCCGCGCCTGCCCGTCGGCGACGGCGTCCTCGGCTGCGCCGAACACGCCCCCTACGACCGGATGTTGTCGTCTGCGTGTGCCGATGGCTCCTCTACCCCGGGTGAGTGCTCTGCCCGACCACACCCGACCGGGCGGGCTCACCGCCACCGTCGAGCCGCACGTCCCGTAGACCCACCGTCGTTGTCACCACCGACCACCGCGACGCGGTGCCGCGCACATGGCTCGATCGGGTGTGCGCCGCGACCGGTGTGGAGGTCCCGCCGGTGTTCCTACGAGGTCACGGACGGGCATCACGCCTCCGACGGAATCGGCTTGCGCGTCGCCCGCACGGGCACCGGGCGGGAGAACCACCGGTCGGATCCGAACCCGCCTCGCGCCAAGGTGTGTTCGATGGTCTGACCGCGAACCGGAGTCGTCGGGCGGGGAGACGTAGTGGGCAACGCGCAACCGGCACCAGGCATCGAACTCGCACAGTGGATTCGGGCCCTCCGGGCGGAATTGCTCGACGCACAACGATCCGGAGCGCAGAAGTCGCTGCACATTCAAGTGGGCCTGGTAGGGCTGGAGTTGGAGGTAACCACCACGTTCAGCGCCGACGCTCGCGGCGGACTTCGGGTTTGGGTGTTGGACGCCAATACCGGAACGGCGCGGACCAGGACCTCGATCCAGTGCCTGCGATTGACACTGCAGCCAGTGGGCGCCCCCGACGGGAACGACAATCACGAACGTGTGCTGGTGTCCGACACCAAGCTCTCGGCCCATCCGGACTGATGTGCGAACCCACCGGCCTGATCCGGGAACAGGTGGTCGACGTTGCCGTCACCCGCAGCACCGGCTCTCACTGCCCTGACAACCGTCTGATGGTCCTTGGCTTCGCGGCATTGGGCGGCCACCTCCGGAAGCATGCTCGGATCCATGGCCGGCGCGCTGTGGGTCGACGGGCCGGCGGAGGCGGCGTCGCAGTCGTACGGTTTCGATTCTCAGCTTTCGGTTCGACTCGATCGGCCCGGGCCCGGCACACCGGCCGGGGCTGTGGTCGGATCGGTCTCGGGTGGGCGTCGGCGGGCGAGGGCGAGGCCGGCCATCGTCGTGATCGCCATCGCGGCGACGCCGACCAGCGCCGCGGTCGTGTAGGCGTCGTCGTTCGGGAAGAGGCGGCCCGTGGGGGTGCCGGCGGCCAGGATCAGACCGCCGATGGCGCTGCCCAGGGAGTACCCGACGCTGCGGACGACGTAGTTGAAGCTCATGGCGCTCGACGTCTCGCTCTTGGGGGTGACGGCCAGGATGACGCCGGGCATGGCGGCCGAGAAACTGCCCACGCCGAAGCCCAGCACGCCCATGGCCGCGAGCAGTTCGGCCGGGTTGGACCGGGCGGTGGCGAACAGGACGAACCCGCCGCCGACGATGGCGGCGCTGCCGGCCAGGATCAGGGGGCCGTCGATCCGTTCGCGGACCCACGGCGTGAGCTTGCCGGCGACGAACCCCAGTACGGAGAACGGGATGAGGACCAGCCCCGCCACGAAGGTGGTCAGTCCGAAGCCGTAGCCGGCGCCGTGCGGCGTCTGCGCGTAGCGGGTGATGAGCGTGAGCAGGAGGTACATGCCGCTCCCGCCGACGAACATGGCGATGTTCGCCCCGGCGACCGCCGGGTGCCGTACCGCCCGGACGTCGATCAGGGGCGTCTTGGTGCGCAGTTCGGAAACGGTCCAGACGCAGAGCAGGAGTACGGCGGCGACGGCGAGGGTCACCGCCACGGCGAGGTGTCGGCTCCACAGGCTCCTCTCGCCGGCCAGGAACAGGACGAGGAGCAGTCCACCCGCCAGGACGAGCGCACCGGCCACGTTCACGTGGGCGGAGCGGCCCTCGGGAGCCGCGGGTATGGAGCGCCACGCGGTCACGAAGGCGATGGCGGTGACGAGCAGGCCGAGGCCGTAGGCGGCCCGCAGTCCGCCGAACTCGGCGAGCAGCGCGGCCAGCGGGTAGCCGACGCCGGCTCCGATGATGGAGACCACCGAGATCAGGGCGATCGTGGCCGCGCCGCGCTCCTCGGGGAGATGGTCGCGGGCCACGCCCATCATCAGCGCCGTGAGACCGAGTCCGACGCCCTGGGCCGCTCTGCCCACGAGCAGCCAGGCGAACGGCAGCGGCAGCACGGTGAGCGCACCGCCGCCGACGACGATCGCCAGCGTGACGAGAATCGTGGCCCGCCGGTGCGGACCGGCTCCCAGCCGGCCGAGGACGGGTGTGGCGACGGCGCCGCTGAGCAGGGCGATGGTCAGCGTCCACTGCGCGCTGTCGAGGGAGACGTGGAACGTGGTTGCCACGCTGGTGACGAGCGGCGTCCCGAGGCTGCCGACCGTCGCCACGACCAGGGCGACGAACACCAGGGCGGGGACCAGCAGACGTGCCTCGGAACGTATCGGGGCAGTGCTCGTGGGCCGGTCGTGAGCCTGCTCCGCGGTCACCGGTCCGACTCCTCTCGGGCGCGGGTTTCGAGCTCCGCCAGACGCAGCAGCGCCGGAAGGGCCGCCGCCAGGGCCTCGACCTCGTCGCCGGTGAGTTCGTCGATCAACCGCGCGTACGCGTCGACGCCCGCCTGGCGTCGCGTCCGGACGTACGACGCGCCGGCCTCGGTCAGGCACACCAGCGTGACCCGCCTGTCGGACGGATCGCCCTTCCGCTCGACCAGCCCGGATTCCTCCATCACCCGGACCAGGACGGTCATCGCGGGCTGGGTGACGCCCTCGGCCACCGCCAGATCGGTGATCCGTCGCGGGCCGGTCTTGTCCAGGGTGGCCAGGGTGGCGGCGGACGTCAGACTCATGTCGCGGGGAAGGCGTCTCACGGCCCTGGTGGCCAGACCGTAGAGGGCTGACCCGATGGCATCGGAAGCGCCGTGCGCGGCGTCTCGGCGACTCATGGCAGAAACATAACAGATTTATATGAATGCTTTATGTATACCGGCTCGGGGTTCGGCGATACGAGGCGGCGTCGGCGACGCCGGTCGTGATCGCGGCGAGGATCTGCGGCCACCACGTGCCGACGTGCGGCAGCGGGTCGCGCACCGCGGTTTCGAACACGGTGCACATGTCGACGTGATGGCGGCGGCGGGGTGTGCGGCGACACTTTGGGACTACCGGTCGGCGGCGTGGGCGACGCCGGGGAGCGCGACGCCGTCGTCCTCGGGACTCCCGCCTACGCCCGCGAGTTCACCCTCGGCGACAGCCCCGCCGATCTCGACGACCTCGACCCCTGGGTACAACGCAACGTCCTCGACGAGGGACGCCCGCTCGTCCGAGAGGCCCGCTTCCTCCTCGCCGAGGAACCCGACCTGCGCGACACCGCCCTCTACAACGTATGGCGGGCGAGCCGCCGCCACACCCAACCGTGAGTCTCCAAAAGCCGCCACACACTCGACGGCGGGTCCGGCGGTCGACCACGCGGGCCCACGACCGCGACCAGACCCGCCCCGGTGGGCTATGCCCGGTGCAGCACCGCGCGACAGGAACTCCAATGCCGGCTCGACGCGCTGGAGGACGCCGGATGCGACCCCGGTCCTCTCCGAGAAGATCAGCACCCGGATCAAGGTCAGGACCGAATGCGTCAAGGCCATGGACGTCGCCCGCACCACCAAGAGGGCCGTCCCGCACCGGCGGGTGATCCTCACCGTCCACGAGATGAAGCGCCTCGGCCGCAGTGCCGCCGAACTGCCGGCCATCCCCGAGGACC
This sequence comes from Embleya hyalina, assembly GCF_003967355.1. Taxonomy (GTDB): domain Bacteria; phylum Actinomycetota; class Actinomycetes; order Streptomycetales; family Streptomycetaceae; genus Embleya; species Embleya hyalina. The sequence continues at coordinate 367,561 of NZ_BIFH01000019.1, forward strand.
TGCTCCATCACACCATCGAGCTCGAACTCCTCACCGGCCCGCTCCAGGGCGTCTACGACCCGTCCGGACACGGCGCCGCGCTGTTCGTGTTCTTCGCCGGCATGGCGGTTATCTCAAGCTCGCCGATCAAGCAGGGCTGTGACCTGGGCGGCCAGGTCAAGGACACCGTCTTCGACCTGGCCGCTTAACGTCTTCGAGGCCCGGTCAGCACGGGCCGATCGTTATTGAAGAGCGACGCGGTGCACTGGGTTCGGGGCCTGCGTGGCAGCGGTCACGAGGATTTCCCCGGGGACGGCTAGTTGCGGATGTGACATTCAGTGACCAACTTCGGTGGTGTTGGCCAGGACGGGTCTCGGATTCGGGTCTAGGCGCGGAAGGCCTTCCGAAGGAGTTCGCCGAACTCGGCGGGGTGCGTGGTCAGGCCGGTGTGCCCGCCTGGATAGTGCTGGAGTTCCGTGCCGAGACGCTCGGCCAGGAGAGCCGCAGGACGGTAGGGCAACTCGCCATGTGAGTCCTGGCCGCAGGCGAGCACGAGCTGGTCCGACAGTGCCTCCAGCCGGTGGATGTCCGGGGCGTAGGACATGAAGCTGGGCACGATGTGCCCGAGGAAGTACGGCAGGTTGGCCATTGTCCGCTCAGCCCGCGCCGCTGCTTGCGGCGGAAGCTTGAGCTCGGCCTTCGGCTCGGTGGTGTCGCCGTCCTTCTTCAGCCCCGCGGCGAACACGGCCATCGCCGGCATGAGCCCCTGAGTGTGAAGCGTTTCCTGCACGCGCGCGATGAGCGTGCGATGTTCGGCGGCGTCCGGCAGGACCTCCACCATGGGCGGCTCGTGTGCCACGACGCGTTCGATGCGTTCGGGATGGGCGGTGAGCAGGTGCAGAGCGGCGATCGCGCCCGAGCTGGCGCCGAACACCCGGGCGGGCTCATCGGGAGACAGCAGTTCCAGCATTCGGAACGCGTCGTCGGCGTGCTCGGCCACGTGCTGCTCGGCCTCGCGGTCGTCCAGCGTGCTGCGGGACATGCCGCGCGGGTCGTAGGTCGCGACCGTGTATTCGGCGGCCAGGTCGTCGGCGATGCCGTCGTAGGAGGCCGCGTCGCCTGCCCCTCCGGGGATCAGCAGCAGGAGCGGGCCCTGGCCGCGCACTTCGTAGTGCAGGGTCGCGCCGTTCACGCGCAGGCTGCCGATGGTCGGGTCGGTCATGAGGAGTCTCCTTCTCGGGACGGGGGCCAGTGCTCCAGGAGGGTGTGCAGGGCGTCGAGGGCGCGGACCCAGGAGTGTTGCGGCGAACGCTCGTGCGCGAACCCGCCCGCAGCCTCCAAGGCGACGAACCCGTGGAACGTGCTGCGCAGCAACCGGACCGCGTCGGTCAGATCGGGCTCGGCCAGTCCGTAGCCGCGCAGCATGCCGTAGGTCAGCTCGACCGCGCGCCGCGGTCCGGGCGCTTTTGCGGCCAGCTCTGGGTCGATCTGGATCGGGGTCTGCGTCGCCATGTAGCGGCCCGGATGCTGGTGGGCGTACTCCCGCCAGGCGTTGGCAAACGCGATCAGCGCGTCCTTGCCCGCCCGCCCGGCGGTCGTCTCCGCGATACGGATGGTCTTCTCGTCGGCGGCCAGCAGTGCGATCCGTCCGCGCAGATCCTCCAGACTGCGGACGTGCGTGTAAAGACTCGCGTCCTTCACGCCCAGCCGCCGCGCCACCTGCGACATGGTCACCTGGTCGAGCCCCACCTCGTCCGCCAGCTCGGCGCCCGCGATCGTCACCCGCTCCGCCGTCAGCCCAGCCCGCGCCATGCGCCCTCCCAATGATCCTAGGACCCCTAGATATAACCTAGGAGTCCTAGGAATCCAAACGGGGGGTGCGCTCACGCAGGTACCGCTGTTGCGGATGACGGGGTATCAGAGCCGGCCACCAGCGCCTGTGCGTGCGGATGCCCGCTGGTCGCCGAGCGCGTGAGCAAGTTGCCGACGCAGACTCTGGTTCTCGTCCACAAGTTGCCGGTTCCGTTCCAGGGCCGCCTCCAGGCGTGCGTGCAGCGAGGCATCGGAGGAGCGTTCAGCCGCAGGGATCTGCGGCGAGGGGGAGCGCCGAGTCGCATCACGGAGCCGTTCGATCTCGGCTCGGATGTCAGGCCGGCCATGGAGCCAGGAGCGGGAGATGCCCGCGCGCCGGGCGACGCCCTCGAAAGACACCGGAGCTCCGGTGCGGTCGAGTTCTCGCAGGGCCTGGATGGCCTTGGCGCGTGTGAGTTCGCGGCGCTTGCGGGCGGCGGCGATGAGCGGTGCGGGGTTGGGTTCAGGATGCATCGGCGGCCGCCTCACCGGTGTCTGACTGGCCGTCATCTTCGAGCGACGTGATGATCTTCTCCAGGTTGTCGGCGACCTGCCGGTTCATCTCCACGAGCCGCTTCTGCCCGCGGGCTTCGGCCGACGAGATGATCTGCAAGGTCTGCTGACGCTGTTCCCGGTGCTGGGGCAGGAACTCGGCGGTGGTGATGAACATCGGGCAGGTCAGACACGAGTTGGCGTGCGGGCAGGACTGCACCACCGGCAGTCCGCAGTAGCCGTTGGGCAGGGCCTGCGTAGCCCGGGAGAGCCTCTGTTTCGGTGATGATGAGGCGGTGTCCGGGCGCCCGGGCGGGGGTTCGGGCCGGGGCGCGATGTCCTGGGGGGAACAAGTGGGGAGTTCGGAGAGGTGGGTGCCGCCGTGGTCCGCCGGACGGATCGTTCGTGTCACGCGGTGGGCGAACCGCTCCTTTGCGGATCTCGTGGCTGTCCACGAGGAGGGCCTGCGGGCGGCGACCGTCGCGCCGCGGGTCATGAGGGGGCAGCCCGCCGAGCTGTGGTTCGCCGCGAAGGTGTGGAGCGTGGCCGTGGCGGGCAGTCACGTGGACGTGCGGCCCGACCTGGGCTCCTTGAGCTTCGGTGTCTTCGGCGACGGCGACTGGATGGAGCTGACGGCCCTGCTCGACGTGCCCGTGCCGCGGCATCGGGTGCTGCGTCCGGAATTGGAGCGGGCGTTGGACCGCACGGCGCGGGAGGGCGTCGACCGGCGGTTGGAGGATTGGGTCCTTCGGGAGGGCCATCCCCACCACGACGGCTGTCCCGAGGTGTCCCACCCCCTCTTCGGCATCCCACCGAACCGCGCGGCGCTGGTCACGGTGGAACTGGTGGCCAGGCTCCCGCAGTTCGCCCTGAAGGCGCCGGCTCCCGACGACGACTTCGTGGCCCTGGCCCACACCGCGCAGGAGTTCCTCGACGAACTGCTCTCGCACGCGAACACCACCTTCGCCCCGATGGTCGGTGTCCTGCTCGGGGAGGAGATGTAGGCACGGCCGGGGCACCCGTTTCGTCAATCGTGGGCGAGCCCAAGTGGTCGACGCGCCAATGCTGTTCGGCAGGTCGGCGTAGACCTCTGTCGGAGTGCGGCGGCCGTGGGTCTCGCGTGGGCCCGCGCTGCCGCAGGCGCCGCCCCCGTATCCGCACCGGGGACATGCCGACCGTCCTGGAGGTCGACCGTCCGGGTCGCGACCGGCTCGAAGGGTTCTCTTCGGCCTCGCCACCGCGGGCGTCCGTCTCGCTCGACCTCTCGCGTGTCAGTCCGGTAGCCAGTGCAGTTCGTGCGCCAGGGTTTCGGCGACGGCCCGGATGCGGCGGTGCAGTGGCGACTGTTCGCGGGGGAGGACCAGGTGGATCGTCAGGCCGGGGGCGCCTCGCAGGGGTCGCCAGGTGAGATCGGCCGGTTGTGTCATGGCCGCGGCTTCTCCGGCGGGGGCGAGGGTGAGCCCGTCGCGCAGGTCGTGCTGGGACATGTCGAAGGAGACCGCGGGCGTGTGGAATCGAGGGTGGGGTCGGATGTCGCGGAAGAGTGCGGACAGCTGGTCGTGGATCACGGGGTTGGCCGCACGGTCGGGCAGTCGCAGCGGATACGCGGCCGCGTCGGCGATCTCGATCTCCGGGTGTGCGGCCAGCGGATGGTGCCGCGCCAGCTGGACCCCGACGCGCTGACGCCGCAGCAGGAACCGGCGCACGCCGCGGCCCGGTTGTTCGCCGCGGGTGATCCCGGCGTCGATGCGACCGTCGGCGACCGCGGGGGAGATCTCCGGTGTCGCCATCGGGACCGCGCCGACCTCGAGTCCGCCGTTGCCGCGCATCAGCCTGTCCACCAGGGCCGGTGCCGTCTCGGCGCCGGTGCTGAGGCTGTATCCGATGCGCAGCGTGCCCGTTTCGCCGGCCGCCGCGCGCCGGGCGGTGTCCCATGCCCGGTCCAGCGCCGCCAGCGCGGGCGGCGCGGACTCCGCCAACGCCGCACCGGCCGCGGTCAACGCGACGCTGCGCGTGTCGCGGACCAGCAGGGCGGTGCCGAGTTCCGCCTCCAGTCGGCGCATCCGGGCGCTGAGTGCGGGCTGTGCGATGCCGATCCGTGCGGCCGCGCGGGTGAAGTTCAACTCCTGCGCCAGCACCAGGAAGTAGCGCAGGCTCACCGTGTCCGGAGCCACGTGCCCTCCCCGCCGATTGATAACGATCCGTTCTGAGTCTATCCGGAACCGGTCTTTCCCTCGACCGCGGATCGAGCCCTAACCTGCACATACGGCGATTCGACCGATGGCAATACCCGTCGGCGGGATCGATCGATCCGAGTGTCGATTCGACGTCGGCCGTGTCCGACCGAGCACAGGAGGTTTCCATGGCCAAGGGCTATTGGGTCAGTGTCTACCCCGCCCTTTCCGACCCCGAGGCGCTGAACGCCTACGACAAGCTGGCCGGTCCGGCCGTGCGGGCCGGGGGCGGGCGCACCCTGTCCGTGGGCGGTCGAGTCGTCGCCCACGAGGCCGGAATCACGCAACGCGCCGTTCTGATCGAGTTCGACGACTTCGAACAGGCCGTCGCGGCATACGAGAGCGAGGCGTACCAGAAGGCGCTGGTGGCCCTCCCCGACGGCTACGAGCGCGACTTCCGCATCATCGAAGGCATCGACTGACCGGCACCCTCCGGAACCGCTGCTGCCGCGCAGACACGCGCTTGCTCTCGCACGACGATCGGATGCGGAGGATGCGCGGTGGCCGCCTCCGGACGACGAGCACATCCCGCGCGGCCTTGGGCTGTTCGGGGGTCGGCCCGCCCGGCCCGCCGCAGGTGACTCCGACCCCCGATGCCCGCACGTCGGTGGTCGCGTCGAGGTCCAGTCGCTGTCGAGCCCCCACGGACGACTTTGTCATCGCTGCTCAGTGGTAGAGATTGTTGACGCCCACGAGGAGTACGTCGCCGTCTTCCGTCGAGGTGGGGCAGGCCCATCGTCTCGCCCCACTTGGCCTCGCCGATCGCCGATCGCCGGCAGCGGTTGGCGGTTGTCGTCGTCGAGGCCGAAGGCGACGACGTCCGGTTCGTGGCTCGTCTTGCGCGTGGGGTCGTTGATCGTTCCGGAACCGACCCGGTAGGGGGGTCGCCGAGGAGATCCGGGCCCGCGAGATGGCGGGTCCAGTGGCGACAGACCTGTTCGTGGTGCGGGCCCATGACGTTGCCGACGAAGCGGCGTTCGCTGCGTTGCCACAGCGCGGTCGCGTCGCGGGTGTGCTCCAGGTCGGACCACAGGGTCGCATGACGGAGTGGTGGAAGGTGGCGAGGGGTTCGGCGATGCGGAACGTGGTGCGGTTGTCCTTGCAGACGTCGGGTTCGCGGGTGATCAGGCCGCAGTCCTCGAGGACGGTCAGCGGATGCGCGAGGTCGCCGGATTTGCGGCCCATGTAGGAGGCGATGCCGCCCCGGTTGTGGTTGCTGGCGGCGATGCCCGCGAGGACGGAGTGGTAGAGGGCCGCGTCGTGCAGGTCGGTTCGTCCGCGAGGAGGTGGCGGGCTTCGCGGAAGAGCGGACTCGACCTGGAGAGCACGGTGCGGATCACCCATGCGTCGAAATCGTCGGGACCCGAGGGGGTGTCGTCGCGGGCGAACTCGCGGCGATAGGCGGGGGTGCCGCTCACGATGTCGTTGACCTTCAGGGCGGTCACGGGGTCGTCGATCCCCCAGAACTCGGCGGCCAGTCGGTAGTCGAGGGTGGGTACGAGCAGTTCCAGTCCCGCGCGACCGCGCAGAGGCGCGTTGCCGCTGAGGAGGCGGCCCATGAAGGACATCGCTGATCCGCACAGCAGCAGCCGGGTGCGGCCGGCGTCGCGTTCCTCGCGCAGCGGTGCGAGCGCGTTCTGAATGATGGACGGCAGGCGCGGGTTCGCTCTCACGAGGTACGGGAACTTGTCGATGACGACCCGCACGGCCCGTTCCCGCCCAGGGACAGCAGCGCGTCGACGACGGCGTGCCAGTCGTGGAAGACGAGGGGGCGGGGAAGCCGAGGTAGTCGGCGACGACCTGTCCGATCCGGTGCGGGGATTCACCGTCGGTGCCCTCGCCCGCCGCGAAGTACAGACCCCCGGTCGCCTGGCACCCGTGGATGCCCCAGGCGCCCCCGGAGGAGAGAGCGCGGGGGCTACGGTGTCAGCACGATCCTGCCGAAGACTTCACCCGCGTCCATCTTCCGGTGCGCCAGCACAGCTTCATCCAGTGGCAGCAGTTCGTGCACCACCGCTTCGATCTCGCCACGGCCGGCAGCGGCGAACTGCTTGCCGCGTACGGCACTCAGGTCGGCCGGGGTGACGGTGGCTGCGCTGAAAGCGGCGAAGGACATCGACTTCCGGAACGCCGCCATGATCCTCGTGCCGAAGTCGGCGGGCGGCTGACCTGCGACAGCGCCCACGGCCACCATGCGGCCGTTCGGGTTGAGCCTGTCGAGGAACGACGGCATGTCCTCACCGGCCACAACGTCGATGATGACGTCATAGCCCGCGGGAGCCTCTTTTCCTCCGTCGCCGGAGCGGTCCAGCACGTGGGTCGCGCCGAGGCGGCGCAGCCGCTCGCCGCGCTCGGATGACGATGTCGTGACCGCCACCGCGGCGGCACCACCGCGAGCCGCGAGCTGCACTGTCATGATCCCGATACCGCCGGCCGCGCCACGCACCAGGACCGTCTCCCCGGGAGCGAAACGGGCGTGGCGAAGCCCGAAGTGGGCCACCGAGCCGGAACTGCCGAGCGTCACGGCGGCAGCGGCGGACAGGCTGCCGGGCAGGGGAAGAATCTGCTCGACCGGCGCGACGGCCTGTTCGACGTAGCCTCCGCCGGTGCCGGTGAAGCCCCACACCCGCCGGCCGATCCACGACACGTCGACGTCCTCACCGACCGCGGTCACGGTGCCCGCCACCTCGCCACCCGGGATGTGGCCCTCCTTGAAGCCGTAGGCGGCCAGAGCCCCGCTTCGGATCACGGTGTCGACACCACCGACGCCCACCGCCTCGGTGGCTATCAGTACCTGTCCGGCGGCAGGTGCGGGCACCGGCAGGTCGACAACGGCCAGGCCGTCAGGACTTCCGAACGTCTGGATCGAGATTGCCTTCAATGTGGTCTCCGGGTTCTCGGACCGCTCAAGCGCGAGGGCTTCTACGTCTCGGACCGTAACGGACGCCCCCGTCCGCTTGGGTAAAGTGAGAGTGGTGGCCGACCCTTTCCCTCATACGTTGCGCTCCGACGCGCGGGACAACCGCGAACGCATCCTCGACGCGGCCCGAGCGCTGTTCTCCGCCGACGGCCTGGACGTGCCGATGCGGGAGGTCGCGCGGCGCGCCGGCGTGGGGCCTGCCACCTTGTACCGTCGTTTCCCGACCAAGCAGATGCTGGTCGCCGAGGCCTTCGCGGACCAGCTCCATGAATGTCGCGCCATTGTCGACGAGGGGTGCGCCGATCCTGATCCGTGGCGTGGCCTGTGCCTGGTGATCGAGAGGATCTGTGAGCTGCACGCACGCGATCGGGGCTTCACTCAAGCCTTCCTGTCCACCTACCCGGGGGTGAAGGATGTCGCCGCAGGCCGTGAGTACACGGTGAAAGCAGTCGCCGAACTGGCTCGGCGAGCCAAGGAAGCGGGGCGCCTGCGGTCCGACTTCGTCCTGGACGACCTGATTCTCGTACTCATGGCCAACAAGGGGATCCACGCCACCTCGACCGTCGGCCAGGTCAAGGCATCCCGACGCTTCGCAGGGCTGGTCATCCAGGCGTTCGAAGCCTGCCCCCGGCACGCACCACTACCACCACCGGCACGACTGACATCCGCACCGGCCCACGACCTGTCGCGGTAAATCCCGGATTTACCGCGGCGGAGCCCGGGGCCACGGAGTGGATTCACCGGCAGTCCGGCACCGCCCAGCTCCTGCCCAGGCTCATCGCCCGCCGCACCCGCGGCCCGCTGTTCCTCGCCGACCGCAAGGCCCCGGCCGGGACGCCGACACTCGACGTGTGCCCGGAGACCGGCCGGGCCCGGCTCTCCTACCGCCGGGCCGAAGAGATCTTCGAGGAGAACACCCGGCTGCCGGCCAACCCCGCTCGCCTCACCCGAGGACATCGAGGACCCGGACGGCTGGACACTTCACCGGCTCCGTCACAGCGCCCTCACCCACGACGCCGAAGACGGCACCTCCACCTCGATGCCGCCGGCCCGCTCCCGCCACGCGTCCGTCCGCTCCCTGGAGCGATACGCCCGTTCCGGGGTGAGTCGGCGCACCGGGCAAGGGGGGCTCTCACAGTACCTGTCTCACCAGGGTCTCCCAGACGTCCAAAACGGCTGTCAACCTGGGCGAGTCGAAAGCGCCGACAACATTCCATGGACACGCGCTGCGGCTTTATCGCCACCGGTTCGATTCAGCAGCACCGAATGCGCGACCGTGTCGGCGCATTCCTCCACGACAAAAGGGACGGAGATCAATGACGGACACCCAATTCACCACTCACACGGAACTTTTCGACCTGAGTGGGAAGTACGCCCTTGTCACCGGCGGCACCCAGGGTATCGGGATGATGATGGCGCGCGGCCTTCTCCAGGCGGGCGCCCGCGTCGTCATCAGCTCACGCAACGCGGACACATGCGCAAAGGCACAGCATCTACTGTCCGAATTCGGCGACGTTCAAGCAATCCCCGCCGACCTGTCCAGGCACGACGAGTGCCGGCGCCTCGCCGATCTTGTCGAGGCCGATTCGGGACGCCTGGACATCCTTGTCAACAACGCGGGAGCGATGCGGCGCGAGCCGCTGGAGACGTTCCCGGACGAGGCCTGGGACGCGGTGATCGACCTCAACCTCAAGTCGCCGTTCTGGCTGGTGCAGGCACTGCTCCCCGCACTGCGCAGGGCGGGCACCGCCGATGATCCCGCGCGGATCATCAACATCGGCAGTATCGCCGCCATCCACGTCGCCGAGTCGCCCAACTACTCGTATGCCAGTAGCAAAGCGGCACTCCATCAACTCACCAGAGTGCTTGCCAGAGAGCTGGGCCCGCAGCACGTCACGGTGAACGCGATAGCACCGGGCGTGTTCCCGTCGCGGATGATGGCGTCCACGCTCGACGCCGTCGGCGACACGATCGCGGCGGCGGCCCCGCTGCGCCGACTCGGCCGCGACGACGACATGGCGGGTATCGCCGTGTTTCTCGCCGGCCGGGCCGGGTCCTACCTCACGGGCACCGTCATCCCGGTGGACGGCGGCATCGCGACGACCGCATCGGGCACCCCCTAGGACTTGTCCGGCCGATCATGTTCGGAGCCAGACGGTGAGGGCTGCGACAGTCGCGGTTCCGAGGTAGATGTAGCCGCGTTTGTCGTATCTGGTGGCCACGGCCCGGTGTTGCTTGAGTCGGTTGATCGCCCGTTCGATGGTGTTGCGTTTCCTGTAGCGCTCCTCGTCGAAGCCGGGTGGCCGTCCGCCGCGTGATCCCTTGCGCAGGCGGGCGGCCCGGCTGTCGCTCTTCTCCGGAATGGTGTGCCGGATGCCGCGTTGCCGCAGGTACCTGCGGCAGGGGCCGTTGCTGTAGGCCTTGTCCGCGGCGAGGCTGTCGGGTCGGGTGCGCGGCCTGCCCGATCCGGTCCGCGGGACACGGATCCTCTCCAACACGGGCCCGAGTTGCGTGCAGTCGGCCCGCTGTCCCGGTGTCACGACCAGGGACAACGGGCGGCAACGGCCGTCCGCACTCAGGTGGATCTTGGTCGTGAACCCGCCCCGCGAGCGCCCCAGGCCCTCGCCTCCGAGACCACCTCCACCAGGCGGGAAACCAGGCTCTGCCACGGCGTCTCGTCCTGGTGTTCCACCGCCGCGTCCCCTTTTGAACCGGGGGCCGGGGGCGGGTCGATGCGAGCACCCGCCGCGTGCTGATGCGCTCGCACGATGGTGGAGTCGACCGAGACGTCCCAGTCGATACCACCGGCGGCGTCGGCCTCGGCCTGGACCTGCCGGAGCAGACGTTCCCAGGTCCCGTCGGCCGACCACAGACGATGGCGTTCGTACACGGTTTTCCAGGGGCCGAACCGTTCGGGCAGGTCACGCCATTGAACCCCGGTCCGTACCCGGTGCAGGATCCCGTCGATCACCTGCCGGTGATCCCGCCACCTGCCACAACGCCTGTTGCTTACCGGCAGGAACGGCCGCAACCGTTCCCATTCCGCATCCGTCAGATCACCCCGCCCCATGCCCACAACAACGACCAAGACGTGAAGTAGTCACATGATCGGCCGGACAAGTCCTAGAACCGCGGGACGGGCTTACGGTGAGGGGATGGCCACGATGGATCCACGCACCGAGATCCGCGAGTTCCTCAGCTCGCGTCGCGCCCGCATCGCACCCGCGCAGGCGGGCCTGCCCGCCTACGGCGGCAACCGTCGGGTCAAGGGTCTGCGCCGTGAGGAGGTGGCGCTACTGGCGGGGGTATCGGTCGACTACTACGTGCGGATGGAGCGCGGCGGCCTCGCCGGTGCCTCCGACGGCGTGCTGGACGCGTTGGCCTCCGCCCTGCAACTCGACGAGGCCGAGCGCGACCACCTGTTCCACCTCGCACGCCAATCCAGGGCGCCCGGCGGCCCACGCCGGCGCAGGCCCGCCGTGACGGTGCGCTCGACGCTGCAGCAGGTGCTCGACGCGATCTCCGACGCGCCGGCCTGGATCGGTAACGGCCGTTATGACGTGCTCGCCACGAACCGACTCGCTCGCGCGCTGTACTCACCGATGCCGGCCGACCCGCGACGGCCCGCGAACACAGCGCGGTTCGTCTATCTGAACCCCGAGGCGGCCGGAGACCTCTTTGTCGACTACGACCACATCGCCGCCACCGTGGCCGCGAAGCTGCGCATGGAAGCCGGCCGCGATCCGCACGACGAGGAGCTGATCGCCCTGGTCGGCGAACTGTCCACGCGCAGTGAGCTGTTTCGGCAGCGGTGGGCATCTCGGGACGTGCGGCTGCGCCGGTCCGGCCGCAAACGTATGCGCCATCCGATCGTGGGCCGGCTCGACTTGGACGTCGAGTCCCTGGAACTGCCCGCCGACCCCGGTCTGCACCTCAACATCTACACAGCACCCGCGGGCACACCGACCGCCGACAACCTGGCGCTCCTGGCATCGTGGGCGGCCACCCAGCAGGCGCCGACGACCGAGCACGAGGCACACAATGGATAGCCCAACCCCGTCACCCGTACTGATCGGCGGACCATGACGCAGTTCTCGTACTCGTGACGGGCCTTGCGCTGATTCGGGACCGCAGGGAGGCCCCGGCCGCCGCCGGCCGCTCGACGGCGGCGGGCAGGGCCTGCACCCTGAACTTCACGGTGGACGGCGTCCCGCCGGTGCGCGGGTGGCGGGCGGTGAGGTCCATCGCGGAGAACGCGCCGTCGTGGATGCGCAGGGCTGGACGGCCGCGGTGCAGGGCGTCGGGCACGTCGAGGATGTGCCGGTTGCCGCGCACGAGGCGGAACATCTCGGAGATGTGCACGGAGTCGCCCGGCCGCGCGCAGGTGAGCGGTTCGCCGAACTTCGGCCGCCGGAGCGGGTGGAGGCGGCCGGAGCTGCCCGGGTCTTCCTCGAAGACGACCGGGTCCTCGATCCCGGTCTCCTCCAGGTCGAGGTCCTGCCGGGCGGTGGACTGCCGGTCGGTCGAGACCCGCTTGTAGACCAGGTTCGCCACCGTGGTCCCCTTCCGTACGGAGGATCGGACCCCATCGCCCACGAACGGGGCTCGCACGCTCGCGGCTCCGCGAACCCCCTCCGGCGCCGGGCGGCGGCGTACGAATTCCAGCCCTTGGATCAGGCCGGTCGATCGCAGGCGTACCGGGCGAGCGTGGTCTCCACCGCCTGCTCGACGGCGTAGCGGATGTCGGAGGCCGAGGGGTCCCAGTCGGTCAGCAGCATGCGGGGCCACAGGACGTAGTTGGCGATCATCCCGAGGAACTGGTTGGCGGCGCTCTCGGCGTCCGGGACGTCGGCGTTGCCGGCCTCGTGCTCCGACTCCAGGTAGTGCCGGACCGAGGTGAAGTAGGGCAGCTTGCCGAGCCGGAACTGCATCTGCCCCAGTTCGGGGAAGCGAGGCAGCTCGGCGATGACGATGCGGAACAGGGCCGTCATACCGGGCCGGCCGATCAGGTCGGCGTAGCGGTGGCCGATGGAGGTCAGGCCCGAGCGCAGGTCTCCGGCCCGAGGGCGCGCGACGGTGTCCGCGGTGTCGCGCTGCCAGGATTCGGTGACGATGGCCTCGAAGAGGGCTGCCTTGGTGGGGAACTGCTTGAACAGGGTGGACTTCGAGACGGCCGCCCCTTCGGCGATGCGGGCGAGGGAAGTGCCGTCGTAGCCGCGGTTCAGGAAGAGGTCCGTGGCCGCGGAGATGATCGCCGCACGCTTCTGCTGGGCGAGACGGCGGTGGTGTGCGGAGAGCTCTGCTGCCATGCGTACAGTATGCCCCGGATCCGAGGCGAGTCACTTGACTCGCCTCTTTTGGCGTGCCTACGCTGCGATGGGAAGGCGAGTCGACCGACTCGCATCCGATGGTGGTGCCCGATGTCTCTGCGGTGCCGCGCGATGAGGGAGCAGCCGATGACAGCCGACAGGATCGCTTTGGTGACCGGCGCGAACCGTGGGTTGGGCCGGAGTACGGCTCTCGCGCTGGCGGCGCGCGGGGTGCGGGTCGTGGTCACTCATCGCGGTGATGTGGCCGGGGCCGAGGAGACCGCGCGGCAAGTGCACGCCGCGGGTGGGACCGCCGCTGTCGTGCGTCTCGACATCAGCGACATCTCCTCCTTCGGAGCCCTTACTTCCGAGCTGAGCGCACTGCTCGAGCACTGGGGGGCCTCGCGGCTCGATATCGTGGTCAACAACGCGGGGGTCGGCGTTTTCGGTCCGCTGGAAGCTGTCACGGCCGACGACTTCGACACGGTGTTCGGCACGAACGTGCGGGGCACGTTCTTCCTCATCCAGTCGCTTGTGCCGCTGCTGGCGCAGGGCGCCCGAATCGTCAACGTCTCGTCGTCGTTGACGCGCCACACCAGTCCCGCGACGTCGGTCTACTCCGCTTCGAAGGCCGCCATCGAGGCTCTGAGCCGCACTCTGGCCGCAGAGCTCGGCCCCCGAGGCATCCGGGTCAACTCCATCGCTCCGGGGCCGACCGCCACCGACTTCAACGGCGGTGCCATGCGGGACGACGCCGGTATGCGCCAGGGTCTGGCCGGGCAGACCGCGCTCGGCCGCGTCGGCGAACCCGAGGAGATCGGCGACGCCATCGCCACGCTGGCGTCCGAGGGCCTGCGCTGGATGACGGCCCAGCGCATCGAGGTCTCCGGCGGCGCCCTCCTCTGACCGACCGGGCGAGCCCGTCCCGGGCCGCGCCGGATTCGTTCCGCACCGGTCTCGTCCTCGTCCGGCCCCCGGGGCATCCGGGTCGCGCAGCGGGCGCAGAGTGCCGGCGGCCGGTTCGAGGCGGTGAAGCTGTAGCGGCCGAGCTCGGGCTTCGTCGGCTCCTCGGCGAACGTCCCGTACGCCTTGATCCGGGCGCGGGCTCCAAGTCGCTGCCCGCCGAGCGGCGCCGCCACCTGGCCCGAATCGGGGATCGGCGCGGGAGATCCACAAGAAAGTGCCCAACGCGAGGATCGTCCTGCTCGGGTATCCCGAGTTGTTCAAGGACAGCGGCACCTGTGTGAAGCCGGACTCGACATGACCGAGACCGTCATTCAGAACGATCATGGTCAGCGCGTGAGCGTGCTGACGCGGTTCTCGTACTCTCGGCGGGCCTTGCGCCGGGCCGGGACTGCGGGGACGCCTTGGCCGCCGTCGAGCGGCCGGCAGCGGGCGAGGAGCCGGCGGTGCACGGCGGGGACGGCGCTGATGCGCAGGGTGTAGCCCCGGCCGCGCCGCACGGTCACGCCCCGGTCGAGCGCGCCACGCTCGGCGGGCTCCGGCTCGGTGGTGCGGAGGTAGTCGGCGACCTTGCCCGGCATGTCGAGGGTGACCGGCAGCTCCGGGGCGGGCGCGTTCTCCTCGCCGGCGGTTTGGTCGGGCAGGAGGTCGGCGACGGCGGTCCGGATGGCGCCGCAGTTGACCCGGTGGTCGCGGGCGAGGGCGGCGATGGAGCGGCCTTCCAGGTACGCGGTGCGTACGTCGGCGGTCCGAGCGACCGTCACGGCGGGCCGGCGCCCGCCCTTCGCACACTTGGCCTCGGCGGCCCGCAGTCCGTCGTAGGTCAGCTCGCGCCGGAGGTCGCGTTGGAGTTCGCCGGCGGTGGCGAGGGTCTGCGGCATGAACTTCACGGTGGACAGCAGTTCGCCGGTGCGGGGGTGGCGGGCGGTGAGGTCCATGGCGGAGAACGCGCCGTCGTGGATGCGCAGGGCTGGACGGTCGCGGCGCAGGACGTCGGGCACGTCGAGGATGTGCCGGTTGCCGCGCACGAGGCGGAACATCTCGGAGATGTGCACGGTGTAGTCCGGCCGCGCGTAGGTGAGCAGTTCGCGGAACTTCGGGCGCCGGAGCGGGTGGAGGCGGCTGGAGGTGCCGGGCTCCTCTTCGAAGACGACCGGGTCCTCGATCCCGGCCTCGTCCAGGAAGAGGTCCTGCCGGGCGGTGGACTGCCGGTCGGTCGAGACCCGCTTGTAGACCAGGTTCGCCACCGTGGGCCCCTTCCCTACGGAGGATCGGGACCCTGTCTGTCGTCAAACCCTGTCGGCAATCACCATCGGGGCTGATTGGATTCGCGCCGCCGAGAACCCCCGGATTGCGCGGGTTCATCGGACGTTCCGGCTGCCTGTCGTCAAACGATGGCACCCTCAAGTGATCAACGCACCGCCCACAGATGATCATGTGATCGTGGAGGTACAGGTGCGTGATTACGGGTTGTCGTCGGCTCAGCAGGATGAGATTCGGAGACGCCGGCGCGAGGGGCAGTCGTTCAGCTTGATCGGCCGCGCGCTCGGGGCACCGATGCATCAAGTTCGCCAGTTCCTGTACCAGAGCGACGGCATCCGCCTTGTCCCGCAGCAGCCTTCCGAGCGGCATCCGACCGGCGGCGAACGCGAAGAGATATCCCGCGGCAGTGCGGCCGGAGAATCAGCCCGGCAGCCGGCCAAGCGGCTGGGCAGACCTCCTTCGACCGTCTCCCGCGAGATCGCTCGCAACGGCGGACGGAACCGCGGCCGCCTCCGCCCGCGGGCGCCGGCCCAAGCAGGCCAAGCTCGCCCAACGACCGGCGCTGCGCGCCCTGATGGAGGCCAAGCCGTCCTTGCGCTGGTCTCCCGATCGGATCGCAGGATGGCTGCGACGCCAGTTTCCTGGTGACGCCTCCGTGCAGATCTCGCACGAATCGATCCACCTCTCGCTCTACGATCCTCGCCGGCGCCAGGCAATCAACCGCGACCTCACCCGGCGGCTGCGGTCGGCCAGGCCCATCCGCCGCCCGAAGGTCGCTCGCCGGCCCTCCGGGCGGGGCATCATTCGCGGCATGGTGTCCATCACCGACCGCCCCGTCGAAGTCGAGGACCGCAAGGTTCCGGGCCATTGGGAGGGCAACCTCGTAATGGGCACCCGGCCCTCGGCCGTCGCCACGCTCGTCGAGCGCACCGGCCGCTTCACGACCATCGTCGCGTTGCCGGACGGCATCAAGGCCGAGCAGGTCACCCCACACCTCACCAGGAGTCTCCTCGGCATCCCGCCCCAACTACGGCGGACGCTCACCCGGGACCGGGGTCGGCAGATCGCCGAGCACCGGACCATCACCACCGAGACCAGGATGCCGATCCACATCTGCAAGCCGCGGAGCCCCTGGCAGCGCGGCACCAACGAGAACACCAACCGCCTGCTTCGGCAGGACCTCTCCAAGGGCGCGGACCTCCGCACGTTTAACCGGGCCGCCCTGGACGACATCGCCCACGAACTCAACCACCGTCCGCGCAAGACCCACGGCTACCGCACTCCGGCAGAGGCCTACGCCGACCTGCTGAACAGCAGTGATGCGCCGCTGATCACTTGAGCTCGCCATCGTTTGACGACAGGCAGTCACGCGAAGTGCTTGGTATAGCGTCGCTGTTCCGGCCGGGGAGCACCTTGATGGTGATCCAGCCGCTCCAGCACATGCCCGGCCTCCTTCCTCCTCTCTCCCAGGCATGGTGTCTATCCGGGGTTGCGGTTGGTGCGGTCTCCATCCAGACCGGGAGTGTCCTGTCCCAGACCTCGGCGGATCGCAATCTCCACGGGCGAGTATGCGCCGTCGGTCCGTTCCAGTTCGTACGGTGCTGCCGGCATCAGCGGCGGCTGCGCCATGAAGCGTGGCCGTACACCGTGGTGCGGTTGCGCGGCGTGCACCAGGAACGGATGGCACAGGAAGACGTCGCCCGGGGACCCTGTCGCAAGGGCGAGTGGCCGGTGGGCGGACGCCGCGGCCAGATCGGGGGCGAGAGTCAGTCCGCTCGCTCCGTCCTCGCCGTATTTCTCCAGTACTTTGGGCGCATCGAGGTGTGAGCCGACCCGGATGCGGGTCGGGGCGTCCTCCTCGCCGACCTCGCTGAACAGGAACAGCATCAGCAGCGCCCGGCCCCGGGAGCGCACATTGGTGAAGTACCAGCTCTCGCCCTCCGGCTGATAGCTCCCCTCGATGTGCCAGCCCGCGTCGTCCGGCTCCTCTTTGTGCGGGAATCGCAGTGGGAACGTGCCCAGCGAGTAGCGCGGCTCCCAGCGCCCGGTGCCGACGAGCAGGTCGTACGCGTGATGCAGGAACGGGGAGTTGGGCGCGGCGGCAAACGGCCCCTGAGCCATGCCGCCCACCCAGTGCACGGGCTGCGTCCACGTCGACGGGTCGGCCGGGTCGCAGCCCGTCTCCCGCCACAACAGCCGCGCACAGTCTGCTGCCACGCGCGGCGCGACGGCGCCCTCCAACTTCACGAAACCGTCGCGGAGGAAACGGGAAACCAAGGTCGTGTCGTCCATGCCCCCATCATGTGGCGGTGCCCGCGCTGGCCACCCGACATTATCCGCACTGCCTTTGTGGGGACCCAGCGCAGCACCGTCGGGCGGCACACGCCGCCAAGCCGGCCGTGACCTGACCCAGCGGCACCTTCCTCTGCCGCAGCCGATTACATCCGAAACCGCTGGGGCAATCCGTCGGGAAGAAGTGCCACGCCGGGACACCCGAAGTTACCGCTGTAACCACTCAGCGGCGGTCTCGGTGCCGATCCCGGGCAGTGCGACGAGTTCCGGGGCCGCTTGGGCGACCAGCGGCCGCAGTTCGGTGTCGGTGGCGGCGGGCGAGCCGTCGCAGCGCGACGCGCACCGCGTGGGTGGGATCTGCGGACCCGGCCCGTGGGGCGTGAGCGGGCGAGTCGGTCGATCATCTCTTTCCTGGGTGGTCCGCGGAGTTGTTCGCGCACGTCTCCGGGCGCGGCGATGATGAGGTTGTGGATCTGATTCGTCGTCTGTGTGCGGGACTTGACCGCGGAGCGGCGGACCACGCGCAGGGAGCGGATGGCCTCGACGATGCCGTTGCGGGTCTTGGGGACGCCGGCGGCGCGTCCGGACAGGACCGCGGTGGCGGCGGCGTAGGCGTCGACCGGGTCGGACTTGCCGTGGGCGCGACGGGCCCTGCGGTCGGGCGGTCGACTTCGACGACGGTGATCCGGTTCGCCTTCGGGACGCGTGCGAGTTCGGCGCCGTAGGCGCCGGTGCCCTCGACCCCGACGGCCGCCGACTCGCCTTGTGAGCGCAGCCGCTCCAGCAGTCGCCGACAGCCAGCGGGGTCCGTGGGGAACGCCTTCGTGGCGAGGCGGCGGCCGATGGAGTCCTCCCCGGCGGCTTGGTGGACATCGGTGTGGGTGTCGACTCCGCCGACCACCGTGATCTCGTTCGTCATCCGTGTTCCGCCGTCCCTTCCGTGGACCGACGAGAGGTCGCACGTGGTGGCCGGGCGACAGGACAAGACAGTGACGAGACCGCGAGAGTCGGGCTCCTATGAGGTCACGGAAGCCCCACCGACCACGTGTACTACGACACGAACGCGCGCCGACCCGGTGTCCGACCGCGACACATCGAGTACCGGATCCCGCTCGGCGTCCGGAGCGTCTGGAGCGTCCGCGTGGCCGTACGGCGACGTCAGCCCCGTCGAGCGCGCAGACCGTCACCGACCAGTCCCACGAACGCGGTGTACTCGTCGCGGTCGGTGAAGTCGGGCCGACGCTGCGCCCACCGCAGCAGGCCCAGGGTGAGGGTGGTGTCGATCGGTCGGGGCAGGGTGAGCGCGGCGCCTATCGGGTGGAGGTCGTCGAGCAAGTGCCTGGCTACGGCGCACGGCGCCGTTGTGGAGGTCGGCGTTGAGGAGTCCGTGGATGCCACCGAGCCAGGTCAGGAGGGTGATGGCGCGTTGTGTGGGGTCGGGGTGTTCGGACGCGAGGCGCTCGCGCAGTTCCTCGATTCGCGCCGGTGGGAGCGCCGTGGTCTCGTCGGGGGAGAGGGTGGTCAGGGCGGGGACGAGGGATCGTGGTGTCCGCCATGCCGCGAGCTGCCGTGTGTCGTGGATGCGTTGCCACTCGGGTTCGGTCTCCAACCCGAGTTCGAGGGTCAGCGGGGCCACGAACTGCGTGACGCCGAAACGCCATCCGTGTCCGGCGAGCAACAGCCCCAGACCCAGGGGATCCCCGATCCGGAGATCCCTTTCGAACGGGTGGTGTGTCCAGGCGACCCTGTCGGTGTGATGCAGCCCCGCAGACGCCAGGAGTTCGCCGTCGCGCGCGTGCAGCATCAGGACGGGAGTCGGCACGCACCGACACTTCCCGACCGCGTTTCCCTCGGACGTGAGCCGACGGAAGTCCGCAAGGACGTCGCCGTCGTCGACCCGAGCGATCACCGTTTCATCGCCTCCCGCGACCCGCACGCTGCGCGTCCGCGACCAGACCTGCGTCAACCACCCCTGCGGCGCCGGCGCCACATCGTCACCCCCTGGTCGTTGTGGCACTCGAGGAAGCGCACGGCACCAGTGAACCAGCGCACCTGAAGCATCCGCGAACGGCCCGCTTCCGGAGCATCCATGCCGAACCGCAGGACGTTTCACACCAATCCCACGCGGACCGAGCCGACCGGTGCGGCCTTGCCGTGTCGTCCCGAGGCGTATCGGTGGGCATGTTCACGACCTCGGTCATCTCAGAAGCGCGGGTGGTATTCGTCCCGGAAGGTTTCCCGGGCCCGTTCGACGTCTTCGACGGAGGTGAACCAGTGCGTCTCGAAGTGCCTCGCGAGTGTGTAGGGGTGACGCGGGTCGGTCAGCATGCCGAGGACGAATTCCGTCGCGGAGCAGTCGAAGCGCTCCCACGGGTCCCAGGCGTCGATGCGGACGCAGACCGGCCACCGCTGCGGATCCGGGTCCTCCACGAGCCAACTGAACGAGTACCCGGCACCGTTGCCCGCCCATTCCAGCAGCCGCAACGGGCCCGAGTCCGCCGGGGCAGGGTCGGCGAACTCGTCACGATTCGCGACGATCAGGTCCAAATCGTCCTCAGGGCGTGAGCCCGGTACGCGCAGGTCGAGGTTGTCGTCGAAGGAGCCCGCGCCGAACACCTCGGCCAGTTGCTTGTAGTCGTCGGGAAGACGAAGGCCGAGTGCCCGCTCCGCGGCCTCCCAGTCGACGATCCGAGGCGGTCGCCTCCAGCCGGTCAACGCGGCCAGGTCCTCGGCCCACGACGACCCGGCCGGCCGTACCGGATGCAAGGGCGCGCGCACGGCCGCCGGACGCGCACCTTCGCCGGACGCGCAGTCGTCGTCCGCGAGCAGGCCCACGCCGAGCCAACTGCGGCCGACGGTCCACCCGTACATCTCGACGGCCCGGCCGACGAGCACGTCCGACAGCGGCGGGCCGGGCAGATCCCGCAGCGACGGATCCGTGACACCGTCGACGGCGACCGCCCTGGGCGCCCCGAACCGCGAGCGCAACACGGCCACGCCCGCATGCAGGAAAGCGGGTCCACCCTCGCAGACGCCGAGATCGACCAGGTCGTATCCGAGGCCCGGAACTCCTTCACCGTCCACCGGCAACGGGCGGGCCAGGAGGTCCTCGATCACGGTGAGAAACGCGGCGTCGTCCACACCACGAGTAGACCGCGGAGGCGGGAAGCTCCGGAGACCGGGGTCGGACGACGCATGGCACGACCACGGGGAGACGGTGCTCGGCGTGCCGCCCGCAACGGTCGGGATTGCGTTCCCGGACGCGGTTGCGCGGTGGTACGGCGCGAGTTCGCGAAGGCGCATTCCGCGACCGGCGCTCTCGGGTATACCGTCCACTCGGGCGTCCGAAGGACCCCGGGAAGGCCACGCGCGACCCGGACGCCACAAAGACGGCGGTCCGGGTCCCAACGATGCCACGAGCGGAAGTTGATCGACGTCGGGCGAGAGCCGGGATGCCCGGGCCGCTGCGGTGGAGCCCGACGGCGGTGGTGCCCGTGCGCGGGTCGCGCCACATCACCTGCGGGAGCGTGGCGCGGCGGGTGTGGTCGTCCAGGAGCGCGGCGACGCGGGTCTCTCCCTCGCTCAGGACCAGCGCGGTCAGGCGCTCGAACCGCGGATCACGCAGCACCGTGCCGGGCATGGCCTTGGCGTGGTGGCCGCCGACCATGACCCTGATGTCCGGGTCCAGGGCGTGGGCGATGCGCGTGGAGACGGCGTAGGTGGGGCCATCGACCGCCCTCGGTCGCCGAAGCTGTTCCGGGTGTTCCGAACCGACTTCGGGCGTCGCGCGCTCTCCGATCGGACTGCTTCGACCAACTTTCGTGAGTGTCGCATCGACCCGGCCACCCGACATCGTGGTTTCCGTTCGGGTGCCCGCCGGATACGCGGACATCCGGCCATGATCGATGCCCGTTCGATGAGAGGATCGTGTAGTCCGTGAAACTTGTGTTTCGCACGCTTGCCGTCGGGATGTTCTCCGTCGCCGTACTGTGCGGCGGTGTCGGCTCGTCGGCCGCCGCCGGCCACACCCCCGTCAAACCCGACCTCACCGGTCCGAACCCCCAGGTCGAGCCGCGTACGGTCGCGGAATGTGGCGACCGCGCCACCGCGGCCTACAACTGGGGCATGCAGATGGGCTGGGGCGAAGGATTGGCCGGGGAATACGCCGTGCTGACCTACGAAGGATGCATCGCACGACTGTGACGACGGCCCCCGCGGAGTAGCCGCCACGACGTCCACGGCGCACGACTCCCCGGGCGGCGGGGGCGACCGTCGAGCCGTTCCTTCGGTGTTGCTGCCGCGGTCGTGGATCACCGACGCAGGCGCCGGTGTCGGTGACGGGCCGCGTCGTGGGTGGGCATGTGGTGTCGGGTGGGTGTATGGGCCGGTCTCGGGACGGAAACGAATCGGGGCCGGCGTGGGGTGGCGGGCCCGGGGCGGCAGCGTGCCGGTATGGCCGGCTTCGGGCGGCGGGTGTCGGCCGTGATCCGAGACCGGGATCGCGGTCGACCGGCTGCCCGGGGTCGTCCGCCCGGCCGTGCACCCCGGATCGGCCTACGGGCGCCCGCCCGATACCACCTCGCCCGTCGGGTATGACTCGTGGACACATCGCCCGCCGGGGTGCGTCGCTCATTCCGGGGGATTCAACGGTTCGGTCCGCACTCCCTGAGTTTCGGGTTCGAGCGCCCTTACCGAACGACCACGTCGTCTCACCGCTCGACGGGGCGATCCGAAACACCCCCACCGGTACCACTCCCACCCACTGCGAACCTCACGCCCCACCGCACACGAAGCCCCCGGGCCCGACACTCGCCCCACCCGCGCATGTCGAGGTCCGCCGACAGCCGTCCCCGCTCCGACCGACGGCGAACCACGCCGGGCACGCCGCTTGTCGATCGTCCGGCCGTTCCGACCGTGATGACCGCACGTGCGCGGGCCCGGCTTCTTCGACACGATCCGGGACGCCGTCCGTGTCGTCCCGCGGCCGTCGTCGCGCGGCGGCCGCGGCTCCGTGTCGGTTCGGTGCCCGACGGCGTCGTCCGCCGCGCCGTGTGTGGTCGCGGTGGAGTCACCTATCGGTTCGGTTCGGGGGCGGGTCGTGACGTGACCGAGCCCGAACCGGCGCCGCAGGGGCGGGGGTTCCTGCCACCGGTCGGGTGGACCCCGACGGCCCGCCGATCGTCCGGGTCGGGCCGCCGGCGCACGGGGTCGCGCCGTTCGAGCCGGCGGTGGAGTGGACCCGGGTGAATCCCTTGCGGGCCTGACGAGTTCACTCCTCGGTGTGACCGTGCGGCAGTAGGCCGTCGACCAGTGCGCGCAGCCCCTGTGGGTAGGTGTTCCGGGATACCAGCGCGGGCCAGCGATCGGCGAGTGCGGCCAGGTGGGGCAGTCGGGCCGGATCGGCCTCGCCGAGGACCGCGTCGCGTCGGTTGGGTCGCTGCGGGTCGGCGCGGCGGCGTTCGGCGTTGGCCCGGACCAGGATCTCGCCGACGGTGAAGTACCAGACGCTGCGGTAGAGATCGACGGCTTCCTCCGGGGTGCAGCCGCAGTCGATCGCGCCCGCGATGATCGCCTCGACCATCCACAGCGCCGATTCGCCGGTCAGGTCGTCGGCGGCGAGGACCTCGACGATCCACGGCCAGGCCGCCAGGGAGTCGTGGATGAGCGTCGCCGCCACGAGGACGCGTTCGCGGGGGGCGTCGGGAAGGTCGGGGCGCGGGATCGTGTCGGCGTAGTCGTTCAGCAACTGCGCCAGGAGGTCGTCCTTGTCGCGGAAGTGGTGGTAAAGCGTGGTCGGCGCGGCGTCGGCCTCCGTCGCCAGGCGGCGCATGGTCAGCTTCCGCCAGCCGTCCCGGTCGATGAGCCGACGGGCCGCGGTCATGATCTGCGCGCGGGAGGTCCTGGGTGGGCGGCCGGTGCGGCCGCGCGGTGGGACGGACGGGGACATCGCCCCATGATGGCGCCTCCCGCGATCCGGGGCGAACCGCGCCGGTCGGGTCCCGATCGGGCGGAGGTTCGACGGCCGTGCCGCACCGATGATACTTTCCGAACATGTTCGGAAAGTATTCCGCACCCGATGGGAAGGACCGCTCCCGTGGCCACTGACGCGACGACCCCGCTCGACCTGTTCGACTCGCTGATCCACCTTCGCGAGGGCGGCATCGTCGACGCCGGCCCCCGACGGGGCTTCGGGGATCCCGGCCTGTGGACGGTGACCGCCTTCCACGCCGCGGACGACCGCGCGGTGCACGCGGACGTGTGGGAACGACACCCCGCCGGTCAGGAGGTCCTGTGCGTGCTCTCCGGAGTCGTGTGCGTCCACCTGCGCGACCACGACGACGGCCGGGAACCGGTGGCGACGCTGACGGCCGGCACGTGCTTCGTCGTCCCCGCCGGACGGTGGCATCGACTGACCGTCCGCGAGCCCGGCGACCTGCTGGTCGTCACCCCTCGGGAAGGGACCGGGCACGAGCGCATGACCGAGCCCGCCGCGAACGTCTGACGAACGCCGCCTCGTCCACATCCGCCGCGCCGCCGAGGCGTGGTTGTCGAGTCGGCAGCGGTACTGCGGCTCGTGGTCGCGGGCGACGGCGTGCCGGGCGATCGCGCGCACCAGCCCGCGGGCGTGGTCCCTGCCGCGATACGGGGCAGCCTGAGCACGCCGAGGTCGGCCGGTGCGGCGGCGTCGGACCATGGGTACGCGCTCGTCACGGCCACCGGCACGTCGCCGTCGAAAGCGCCGTACACGGCCCAGTGGTCCAGTCGACGTACGCGTCGTCGCGATCCTGTTCCGACGCGGCCTCCTGGAACCGGGCGAACGCCGTCGCGTCGGCGTCGGTGAGCGGGCGGACCGAGGCGTCGTCGGACTCGCCGAGCAACGGCCGTCGGTCCGCAGGATCGACGGCGATCACTGCGTCGCGCTCGGGATCGAATCTGCGCACGGTGTGGGTGCAGCAGTTCACCCGCACCGTCGGTGACGGCGAACAGGAGGTGACCTGGCGGGGGAAGGACGATCTCCCGCGGGGCAGAGTATTGATCGCCTCGCTCGTGATCCGCAGGCCCGGTACGCGAAGAAGCGCGCATCCGCCTGGGTCGGTTACAAGGTCCACCTCAGTGAAAGCTACGACGATCCCGGACGGTTCGCGGTCGCCGGGATCCGCACGGCCCGCTACGTCGGGCGGGCCAAGACGCACCTCGCACACGTTTTCACCGCGACCGCCGTCAACCTCATTCGCCTGGACGCCTGGTGGAACGAAGTCCCGCTCGCCCGCACGCGCGCTTCCCGACCGGCCACCCTCGACGCGCAACGTGAACTCGATTGGGCAACAGGGTCACTCGATGTACTCGAAGACCTCGGCGCGTGCGGCGGCTCGCGTCGGCCCGGGCCGGCTCGCTCCCAGGTCGCTTTCGAAGGAGGCGAAGAACGACTCGGCGAGTGCGTGTCCCAGCACCGGCCAGAACGTCCGACCGAGAGACGGATACCGAAGTCTGCGGCGAGCAGGGCGAATTCGTGGCTGGTGTACTGGGCGGATTCGGCTGGTCGTCGCAACACCTCGATATCGGAGGTGTCGATGGGTTGGCCGGCCGGGTGGATGCGGGAGTTGACGGGCAGGGCACCGATGAAGTCGCCCCGGGAAGCCCTCGTTCCGCCGTGACGTCGAGCGGTTGTTCCGGCGTGACGCCTTCTGCCCTGACAACATCCGGCAGGGCACCCGCAGGACTCGGACCGTCCGCCACTACGCGGACACCCTGGTGAACGCACGACGCCGGTCATTCTGGTGGGACTAGCCGGCGGCAGCCCACAGCTCGACAGTGGCACCTGTCTTCAAAGCTCGGTCCTGGCACAGATCTTGGGGAGCGGTCGCGGAAGGTGACTGGTTGTTCGATTGTCTGAGATCGTCACGTCACTCCCGCGCGATCGGATCATCCGCGCGGTGTTCCCGCGCCGGAGGAATCGGGTTCGGACGAAGGAGCGTCGATATGGGCGGTGGAGATGTAGACCGTCGCCGCACGCGTGGCGGCACCCTGAGCGGTGGTCGCCTCGGGGGTGGTGTCGTCGAGCCGGAAGGCGTTCGCGCGCACGAACCGGCAGGGGAGGTTTTCGTCTTCGGCGAGTCGGGTTGCCTCGGCGACCAGTGCGGCGTGCAGGTCGGCGTGCAGGTCGACGCCGACCAACTCGACGTCGGGGCCGAGTACGTCGTGGGCGGCGAGCCACCGCACGACATGGCCCAGTCCGCACCCGACGTCGACGACGCGGATGCGATCGGGCGCGCCCGGGGTGGAGCGGACTGCGGTGAGCAGCGGCCCCAACAGGTGGGCGAGCCGTTCGGGGATGCGCAGTTCCTCGCTCAGGCGCCGGAGTTCGGTGTGCACGGCGACCGGGCGCCGGTCGACGTACGCCGGATTGAGCAGGCCCCGTCGAGCACCGGCAACCGCGCGGCGATCCGGGCCCCTTGGGCCTGACCCGCGGCGCGCAGCGTGGCGACCACGTCGGCGCGCGCGACCGGGACCCGCTCGAGCGAGCCGGGCGCGTGGTCGACGATCAGGTCGGAGACTTCGAGACGAGACACCGGAGCACAATACGCCGCAGGTCCCGCGCCGGTCGGTGGTTCGTCGTGAGCATCGTTGGTGTGCGGTCGGGTTCCTGGGTGAAGGGGAGTCGGGCATGGCGTGGTGGCGGGACGATCCGGCCTTTCGAGCGGTCGCGCGGGCGTTTCCGGTCAATGGGGAGTTCGAGGATCAGGTGGGTGGTCCGTTGGACGTGCGGGCGGTGGTGGCGTCGGTGCCGCGCGGGGTGTGGGACACGTTCGCGCACGAACGCCTGCCGTGGGACCGCTTTCCGTGCGGGCCGCAGGCCGCGACAAACGTGGCCGTGCTGCGGTCCGACGACACCGAAACGGTCCGCCGCGGTCTCCGCGGCCTGCGGGGACGGTTGGCGAACAGTTCGTGGTCGCCGTGCGCGTTGGCCGTGCCGTTCCTGCTGCGGATCGCCGCCGACCCCGCCGGCCGGTGCCGCGCCGAGGCGTTGGTCCTGGCCGCGGAGACGGCACGCCGGACCGGCGGCCCGTCGACGTGGACCCGCGAGGAATTCCTGCGCGTCGCCGACGGGTGGTGTTTCGAACCGAGCGGCTACCCGGGGAACTGGGCCATCGAGGCCGCCCGCGCGGCGATCGCCACCGACGCCGACCTCCTCCTCCCACTGCTCGACGACCCCGACCCCGGCATCCGCACCGCCGCCGCCCACGTCCTGGCGGCGACCTCCGGGCGCCTCGACGACATTCGCCGCGCCTTCCACGCACGCCTGCGGGTCGAGGACGACCCGACCGTGCGTGCCGGCCTGGTGCTCGCGATCGCACAACTCGCCCACGAACACCCCGCCACCGACACCGGATGCCGGGCCTGGGCCCGGGCCCTGTGGCGCGATCCCGCGAACCCGCCCGAGGTGCGCACGAGCGCCGCCATCGGGTGGCTGTGCCTGACCGACGCACCCGTCCCCGACGAACTGCGCACGGCCCTGGACGCCTGCGCGACCGAGACCACGGCCCGACTGATGGCGCCACTGCCCCGAATGCGCGCGATCGACCACACCGGCGACACCGCCCTCCACCGCTGCCTGCGCACACTCCTCGACCCCGACGACGTCGAAGACGAGACGGACGACCCGTGGGCAACACCCACGGAGGCCGTACCGGCAACCACGGAAAAGCGTCGCGATCCCGCCCACGACACCCACGCGCGTCCGGCGCCGCGCGATCCTTGGCCTCGCGTGGAGGGATGCGCCGACGACCCGCCCTTCTAATAGCTCATCGGCGAGCCTCGGCGCGCGGACGCGCAGAGCCGACCGTCGCGATGTCGACCGTGGTGCGGGGTGAACGAGCACGAAGGGGCGTGGTCGTCGTCGAGCGGTGCCGTCGGCCGCACTGGGCACGCTCGCCGCTCTGCTGAACCGGGCCGCCACGGCCCAGGTCGTCGTCGGCCGCCGACCGTTGTCGGTCTACGACCAAGCGGCGGGCACCCGCCCGTTCAACCCCGCACCCACCGACGACAAGGACACCGCGTGAGCGAGTCGGTCACCGCCCGGATCCGTGCCACCGCGATCAGGCTGGGACTGCCCCACCTGGCGCAAGGACTGGACGGATACCTCTCCCGCGCGGACGCCGCGAAGATGGGCTACCTCGACCTCCTGGACCTGGTCCTCGAGGAGGAACTCGCCGTTCGTGAGGACCGCCGCTTCCGCGGTGCCCTGCGGTTGTCGAAACTCCCGCACCACAAAACGCTCGACCAGTACGACTTCTCGTTCCAGCCCGACCTCGACCCGCGAAAGATCGGCGACCTGCCGCAGCCACCACCCTGGACACCCCACGACCTCGGACACGGGACAAAGAACGCATCCCCGTAGCCGACCGCCGGTCAGCGCGCACGATAGCCGGCCCACGCTCGCGCCGCGTCGGCCAGGGCACCCGACCAGGGCGCCGGCGTACGGCTCGTGACGGCCTCTCAATACCGGGCCTCGGCCTCGGCGAAGTCGCCGATCACCCGATCGGGCACCCCGCGCCAC
This sequence comes from Embleya hyalina, assembly GCF_003967355.1. Lineage (GTDB taxonomy): Bacteria > Actinomycetota > Actinomycetes > Streptomycetales > Streptomycetaceae > Embleya > Embleya hyalina. The sequence continues at coordinate 395,422 of NZ_BIFH01000019.1, forward strand.
GCCGGCAGTCGCGCCGCCCACGCCTGCGCCGCGGCCGGCGACTGCCCGCCGGTGGCGATCAACCGCACGACCACCAACGCCGGATCCAACCACGCCGGCCCCCGCACCGCCCACCCCCAATCCACGAGCACCGCCCGCTCGGCCGTCACGAGGACGTTCTCGGGATTGAAGTCCGTATGACACAACGTCAACCCACCAGCGCCTCACTGTAGGTTCCGCGCTCTGATGGACACTGCCCATTTGAGATGGGCAGCGATTGGGCACTTTCGCCATTCCGTGGGCACTGACTGCGGTCGGTAACTACGGTCGCGTCCATGGTCGTTCAGAGTCCAGTA
>NZ_BIFH01000020.1:0-336977 GCF_003967355.1 Embleya hyalina
CGGTGAGCAACGCACCCGTCTCGTCGGGAGCTTCGGGCCTCGGAGCCCCGCACGCCGGCGGCGGCCCACCCCACGGCCCGGACCGAGTTCGCACCGGCAGGCCCGCAACCCAAGGCGCAACGCCCGCCGCGAACGCCCGACCCACTCGGAAAGGCCCCTCAGAGAACTCGACCCGAGTGCCCACCCTGCCCGCCGCTGCAGGCCGATTTTCGGTGAGCAACACAGTCGTCTCGCCGCAAGCCCGGAGTCTCGAAGCCGCGCACGCCGGCAGCGGCCCACGCACCCACCCGGACCGGCCCCGCGCCCGCCGGCCCGCAGCCGAAGGCGCGACGCCCGCCGCGAACGCCCGGCCCACTCGGGAAGGCCCCCGGCTGCCCCGGCCCGACCCCCTCCGGCAACACACCCGTCTCGTCGGGAACCCCAAGCCTCCGAACCCCGCACGCCGCACGCCGCAGCCGCCGCCGGCGGCCCACCCCACGCCCCAGGCCGGCCCCGCGCCGGCCGGCCCGCAACCCCAGACGCAGCGCCGCAGCCGCGAGCGTCCGCGACCCAAGACACCATCCGCCGAGCCCAACCGAATCCCAGCCCGTCCGGCGCTTGAGGACAGCCCGCCGCGGGCGCCCGCCGACGGGAGCACCATCCGCCGAACGCAGCCCGACCCCAGCCCGCTCGGCGTTCGAGGACGCCGGCCCCGCCGCAGGCGCCCGCCGACGGCGGGGGCGGTCACCGGGCGCGGGCGAGGACCCGGCCCGTCCGGCGTTTGAGGGCGGGCCCGGTACGAAGTGGCCCGGCTCGGCGGGGAGGGCCGCTGAGGCGGGTTCACCGTACGCTGCGGAGGTCCAGGCGTCGGAGGACGCGGTCGGCTGCCGCCGGGTCGACGCCGCGGCGGCCCCGGGCCGCGATCACCTCGCGCCGCGCCGCCGCCGTCATCTCCGCCTCGATCTCGTGCAGGAGCTTGATCCGCCGCGAGCGCTCGACCACCGCGGCGGCCAACTCCTCGCCCATGCCCTCCGGCTTCAGCTCGGCCAGCAGCGCCTTCTGCCGCGCCCGCAACCGCTGCACCATCTCGTCCGGGAGGTCGCGCTGCTCGTCCAGCTCGCGCAGCCGCCGCAGCGCGGCCTTCGTCGCCGCCGCCGCGATCCGGCGCTCCTCGTGGCTCTCCGAGTCGTCCGTCTCCGAGACCCCGAGCCGGCGCACCAGCCATGGCAGGCTCACCCCCTGGAGCAGCAGCGTCACCACGATCACGCAGAACGCGATCGCGATCAGTCGTTGCCGCTCGGGGAAGGCGTCGCCGGCGTCGGTGGTCAGCGGCAGCGCCAGCGCGAGCGCGATCGTCACCACGCCGCGCATCCCGGCCCACCACACCACCACGGTCTCGCGCGGATCCGGGGTCTGGCTCTCGCCCGTGGTCGGCAGCCGTGCGTGCAGCCGGCGGGCCAGCGCCGCGACCGGGAACAACCACAGACCCCGCACCACGATCAAGGTCAGCACCACCGCGCCCGCCTCCAGGAACAACCGGCCCCGGTCGCCCCGCAGGTCGTGGAAGATCTCCCACATCTCCAGGCCGATCACCCCGAACGCGACACCGGTCACGACCAGGTCGACGACCTCCCAGAACGAGCGCCCGGTGAGCCGGCCGACCACGTTGTCCGCGTCCTCGGCGACCGAGCCCAGGTAGAACGCGGTGGTCAACACCGCGAGCACGCCGGAACCACGCAGTTCGTCGGCGACCACGTAGGCCAGGAACGGCACCAGGAGGGTGAGCAGCGTCTGCAGCGTGGGCTCGTCCAGCCGGCCGAGCAACAACCGCCCGGCCAGCCCGACCGCGAAGCCGATCCCGACGCCGACCACCGCGGACAGCGCCAACATGCCCACCGCCTCGGCGGGCGAGAACGTGCCGCCGACCACCGCCGCGACCGCGACCTGGTAGAGCACGAGCGAGGTGACGTCGTTGAACAGCCCCTCACCCTCCAGGATCGCCACCAGCCGCCGCGGCAGCCGCAGACTCCCGGCCACCGCCGTCGCCGCCACCGGATCCGGCGGCGCCACCAGCGCGCCCAGCGCGACCGCGCCGGCGAGCGGCAGCCCGGGGATCATCGCGTCCGCCACGGCCGCCACCGCCGCCGTGGTCACCAGCACGAGGGCGACCGCGAGCAGCGTGATCGGCCGGGCGTTGACCGCGAACTCGCGCCAACTCGACCGCTGCGCCGCCGCGTACAGCAGCGGCGGCAACAGCAGCGGCAGCAGCAGGTCCGGGTCGATCCGCAGGTTGGGCACGAACGGCAACCACCCGAGCAGCACGCCGTACAGCGTCAGCAACACCGGAAAGGGCAGCCGCAATCGGCCCGCGAGCGGCACCACCACGACCGTGCCGAACATCAACAGGAACAGCAGTGTGAGCTGACCCACTCCACCCCCAGACCGATCGACCACGATTCGATCTTGGAGGGTTCCCCGAATCGCCGCCGAATCACCGGTCGGCGGGCAATTGCCTCACCTGTCGGTGACCCGCTCCAGGGTCGCGGTCAGGTCGGCCGGGTAGCCGCTCTCGTACCGCACCCACGTGCCGTCGCCGGGGTGTTCGAAGGCCAGGCTCACCGCGTGCAGCCACTGCCGCTCCAGGCCCAGCCGCTTGGACAGCGTCGGGTCCGCGCCGTAGGTCAGGTCGCCCACGCACGGGTGCCGCAGCGCCGCCATGTGCACCCGGATCTGGTGGGTGCGTCCGGTCTCCAGCTTGATCGACAGCAGACTCGCGGCGCGGAACGCCTCGATCGTGTCGTAGTGCGTGACGCTGGGCTTGCCGCCCGTCACCACGGCCCACTTGTAGTCGTGCGTGGGGTGCCGGTCGATCGGCGCGTCGATGGTGCCGGTGTGCGGGTCCGGGTGGCCCTGGACCAGCGCGTGGTAGCGCTTGTCCACCGTGCGGTCGCGGAACTGCTGCTTGAGCAGCGTGTAGGCGCGCTCCGACTTGGCCACCACCATCAGCCCCGAGGTGCCCACGTCCAGGCGGTGCACCACGCCCTGGCGCTCGGCCGCGCCGGAGGTGGAGATCCGGTAGCCGGCCGCCGCGAGGCCGCCGACCACGGTGGTGCCGGTCCAGCCGGGGCTGGGGTGCGCGGCGACGCCGATCGGCTTGTCGATCACCACGATGTGGTCGTCGTCGTGCACGATCCGCATGCCGGGCACGGGTTCGGCGACGAGCTGCACCGGTCGGGGCGCGCCCGGCATCTCGACCTCGATCCAGGCTCCGCCGACCACCCGGTCGGACTTGCCCGCCGCCCGGCCGTCGAGCTGCACCTTCCCGGTGGCGGCCAGCTCGGCCGCCTTGGTGCGCGAGAAGCCGAACATCCGCGAGAGCGCGGCATCGACCCGCTCGCCTTCGAGGCCGTCGGGAACGGGAAGCGTGCGGATTTCGGGGGAGCCGGGATTGACAGTCACGAGATACGAGTATGCCCGGCATCCGGACCGGACTCGACGACGTGGTCGCCGGCCCGGTCCCCGGCGGCCCGCTCGGCGGTCCCGGAGGACGCCGCCGCGGACGCCCGCGTGGCCCCGGCGGGCGCGTCCACGACCCCGTTCCCGGTCCCGGCGGCCCGCCCGGTCTCGGCCTTCGCCTCGCCCCCGACCTCCGCGCCGCTTCCCGCCGCGTCCGTGTCCGCGCGCTCGTCCCCGCCCGTCGGCGTCGCCTCGTCCTCGTCCCCGCCCTCGTCGTCACCCTCGCGCGTACCGTCCGGCTGCAGGCCCAGGAACGACAGCAGCACGATCAGGCAGCCACCCACCACGATCGCCGAGTCCGCCAGGTTGAAGATCGCGAAGTGCTTGGGCGCGATGAAGTCCACCACGTGGCCCTCGAACACGCTGGGCGAGCGGAAGATCCGGTCGGTGAGGTTGCCGAGCGCGCCGCCGAGCAGCAGGCCCAGGGCGATCGCCCAGGGCAGGCTGTTCAGCTTGCGGGCGAGCCGCAGGATCACCACGATCACCGCGCTGGCGATCACCGTGAGCACGATGGTCAGCCCCTGGCCCATGCCGAACGCCGCGCCCGCGTTGCGGGTGGCCCGGAACTGGAGCCAGTCGCCGAGGATGTCGATCGGGGCGTGGTATTCGAGCTTCTTCACCACGATCAGCTTGCTGATCAGGTCCAGGGCGTAGGCGACGGCCGCGACGCCGAGCAGGACCAGGATGTAGCGACGGGTACGCGAACCGGCGGGCGCGGTCGGCTCGTCGCCGTCCGCCCCGCCCCCGGTCGCCCCGGTGTCCGGCTCCCCCGCGGGGGCCTGCGACTCCGCGTCTTCCCGTCGTTCCGCTCCGGTGCCGATGGCATGCTCCAGTCCTCGGACGCGCCGCCGGCGGCCGCGACGGCTACCGGCGCTCTTCGCGCTGCTTGCAGGTCACACACAGGGTCGCACGCGGGAACGCCTGCAGGCGCGCCTTGCCGATGGCCGAACCACACGACTCGCAGGCCCCGTATGTCCCGTCGGCGAGGCGCCGCAGCGCCTTCTCCGACTGGAGCAGCATGCCACGCGCGTTGTTGGTCAGGGACATCTCGTGCTCGCGCTCGAAGTTCTTGGTCCCGGTGTCCGCCTGATCGTCGCCCGCGCCCTCCCCCGAGTCGCGCAGCAGATCGGCGATGCCGTTCTCCGACACCGCGATCTCGGCGCGCAGCTCGTGCGCCGTCTCGATCAGGCCTTCGCGCACCTCGCGCAGCTCCGCGTCGTCCCAGGGATCCTCCCCCGGCCGGACGATGTACATCGTCGGCTCATGGAACCCGCTCGGCGGGGTCGGGAGCGTCGCGGTCGAGGTGGTCACGTGTGCAGGTGCCTTCACGGTGCGTCCCGTTCCTCCCCGTACCGAGGCTCGCGGCGCGGCCGTCGTGGTCGCACGACGCGTCCGCCCGCCACTCGCCTTCTCTGTATCCGTCATGTTCACGGCCCCCTTGTTTCGCTTAGGGATGGGTCGCCCCGGACAACCGGACGCGCCGTCCCGTCACTGAGTGCGCCGGGGCGGCGACGTAAATCGGTTGTGCCCAGACGCAACCACGCTTATCCCTCTTCTACGTGTCCCGTTCGTTACCGGTTCCCGAGCGGATCGTTATGCACCTGGGGGCGGGTGAACTCGGAGGCGCCGGGGCGTGCGCGGGTCGTACAATCCGCAGAGCGAGACGGTGTCGATGGGGACGAGTAGCGTCGCACGCAGCCACCAGCGACCCGGGGACGGTGTGAGCCCGGGGGTGTGCGCGAGGTGAAGATCACCCCGGAGCTGTCGGAGGAAAGGTCGGTCCGGTTGCGGAGCGACCCGTAGAACCGGCCCTCGCGCAGACGAGAGGGTTGTGCCCGCCCGGGCACGGTTGGCGGATCGGGCGGCGCGCGGCCAAGAAGGGTGGTACCGCGGGATCGGCCGACGGCCGTCTCGTCCCTTCGGTAGGCACGCATCACAGCCCGCGGAAGGAAGCCACATGTACCGCCCGGTACCGGCGCAGGTCGACCTGCCCGCCATGGAGCACGAGGTCCTCGCGTTCTGGCGGGACAACGACATCTTCGAGCGCTCCCTCGCGCAGAACGCCGACGGCCCCCGCTGGGTCTTCTACGAGGGCCCGCCGACGGCCAACGGCATGCCGGGGGCGCACCACATCGAGGCGCGCGTGTTCAAGGACGTGTTCCCGCGCTACCGCACGATGCGCGGCTACAACGTGCCGCGCAAGGCCGGGTGGGACTGCCACGGCCTGCCCGTCGAGCTGGCCGTGGAGAAGCAGTTGGGCTTCTCCGGCAAGCCGGACATCGAGCGCTACGGGATCGCCGAGTTCAACGCGAAGTGCCGCGAGTCGGTCATGACGCACGTGGGCGCGTTCGAGGACCTGACCACCCGGATGGGCTACTGGGTCGACATGTCCAAGGCGTACCGCACGATGGACCCGGAGTACGTCGAGTCGGTCTGGTGGTCGCTCAAGCAGATCTTCGACAAGGGCCTGCTGACCCAGGACTACCGGGTCGCGCCGTGGTGTCCGCGCTGCGGCACCGGGTTGTCCGACCACGAACTCGCGCAGGGCTACGAGACGGTCGTCGACCCCTCGGTCTACGTACGCTTCCCGCTCACCTCCGGGCCGCTGGCCGGGCAGGCGGCGCTGCTCGTGTGGACGACCACGCCGTGGACGCTGGTCTCCAACACCGCGGCCGCGGTGCACCCCGACGTCACCTACGTGGTGGCCACCGACGGCGACGAACGCCTCGTGGTCGCCGAGCCGCTCCTCGCGAAGGCGCTCGGCGAGGGCTGGGTGGCCACCGGGGAGCGCTTCACCGGCCGGGAGATGGAACGCTGGTCCTACCGGCGCCCGTTCGACCTGCTGCCGCTGGAGGACGCGAACTTCGTGGTGCTCGCGGAGTACGTCACCACCGAGGACGGCTCCGGCGTCGTGCACCAGGCGCCCGCGTTCGGCGCGGACGACCTGGAGACCTGCCGCGCGTACGGCCTGCCGGTGGTCAACCCGGTGCGCCCCGACGGCACCTTCGAGGCCGAGCTGCCGCTGGTCGGCGGACAGTTCTTCAAGAAGGCCGACGAGGTCCTGGTGGCCGATCTGCGGGCCCGGGGGCTGCTGTTCCGGCACCTGGAGTACGAGCACAGCTACCCGCACTGCTGGCGCTGCCACACCGCGCTGCTCTACTACGCGCAGCCGTCCTGGTACGTACGCACCACCGCGGTCAAGGACGCGCTGCTGCGCGAGAACGAGCGGACCAACTGGCACCCGGACACGGTCAAGTGGGGCCGCTACGGCGACTGGCTGAACAACAACATCGACTGGGCGCTCTCGCGCAACCGCTTCTGGGGCACCCCGCTGCCCATCTGGCGGTGCGACGAGGGTCACCTGACCTGCGCCGGCTCGCTGGCCGAACTCTCCGAGCTGACCGGGCGCGACCTGTCCGGTCTGGACCCGCACCGGCCGTACATCGACGAGGTCGTCTTCGGCTGCCCGGCCAAGGCCGCCGACGGCACCGCGTGCGGCGAGCGGGCGACCCGGGTGCCCGAGGTGATCGACGCCTGGTACGACTCGGGGTCGATGCCGTTCGCCCAGTTCGGCTACCCGTATCGCAACCGCGAGTTGTTCGAGCAGTCCTACCCGGCGCAGTTCATCTCCGAGGCGATCGACCAGACCCGCGGCTGGTTCTACACGCTGATGGCGGTCGGCACGCTGGTGTTCGACAGGTCGTCCTACGAGAACGTGGTCTGCCTGGGGCACATCCTGGCCGAGGACGGCCGGAAGATGTCCAAGCACCTGGGCAACATCCTGGAGCCGATCCCGCTGATGGACCGGCACGGCGCCGACGCGGTGCGCTGGTTCATGGCCGCGGGCGGCTCGCCGTGGTCGGCCCGTCGGGTCGGGCACGGCACCATCCAGGAGGTGGTCCGCAAGACGCTGCTGACCTACTGGAACACGGTCAGCTTCCAGGCCCTGTACGCGCGCACCGGCGGCTGGACGCCGAGCGCGAGCGACCCGGCCCCGGCCGAGCGCCCGCTGCTCGACCGGTGGCTGCTGTCCGAGCTGAACACCCTCGTGGGCGACGTGGACGCGGCCCTGGAGGCCTACGACACGCAGCGCGCGGGCAAGGCGCTCACCGCGTTCGTGGACGACCTGTCGAACTGGTACGTGCGCCGGTCCCGGCGGCGGTTCTGGAACGCGGACCCGGCCGCGCTGGCCACGCTGCACGAGGCGTTGGTCACGGTGACGAAGCTGATGGCGCCGCTGGTGCCGTTCATCACCGAGCGGGTCTGGCAGGACCTGGTGCGTCCGGTCACCGCCGACGCCCCCGCGTCGGTGCACATGGCGACCTGGCCGACCGCGGACCCGGCGCTCGTACAGCCCGAACTGGGGCGGCGGATGGCGCTGGTGCGGCGCCTGGTCGAGTTGGGCCGGGCCACCCGGGCGGACTCCGGCGTCAAGACCCGGCAGCCGCTGGGCCGGGCGCTGATCGGCGCGAGCGGCTGGGACGAGTTGTCCGACGAACTGCGCGCGCAGATCGCCGAGGAGCTGAACGTGGTCTCGGTCGCGGCGCTGTCCGAGGCGGGCGGCGACCTGGTCGAGTACAGCGCGAAGGGCAACTTCCGGGCCCTGGGCAAGCGGTTCGCCAAGCGCACCCCGGTGGTGGCCGGTGCCATCGCGGCGGCCGACGCGGCGGCCCTGGCGGCGGCGCTGCGTACCTCGGGCACCGCGGTGGTCGACGTCGAGGGCGAGCCGGTGGAGGTGGTGGCCGAGGAGGTCATCGTCACCGAAACCCCGCGCGAGGGCTGGACGGTGGCCGGCCAGGACGGCGCGACCGTGGCGCTCGACCTGACCATCACCCCCGAACTGCGGCTCGCGGGTCTGGCCCGGGACGTGGTCCGGCTGATCCAGGAGGCGCGCAAGAACAGCGGCCTGGAGGTGTCCGACCGGATCCTGGTGTGGTGGGCCGCGGACGAGTCGGAGGAGACCACGTCGGCGCTGCTCGCACACGGCGGTCAGGTCGCCGAGGAGGTGCTGGCGACGCAGTTCGCCCAGGGCTCCCCCGAGGACGAGGAGTTGTTCGAGCACGGCGACCCGGCGCTCGGTCTGCGTTTTTGGCTGCGCAAGGTCTGACCGACCGGGCGGGGCGACCGCGGTCGTCCCGCCCGAGCCTCGGCCGCGCCGTACCCGAGCCGTGAAACCCGAGAAGCGCCCGTCCCCCCGAAGGGGGCGGGCGCTTCTCGGATGACCGACCGACGCTCAGTGGCCGGTCAGTTGTCGGGGTCCTCGTCGATCAGGAACCCGCGCATCGGCGACGGCTGCTGCATCTGCTGCGGCTGCGGAGCCTGCGGACGCACCGGCGACATCTGCTGCGTCATCGCCGGGCTCATCTGCTGCCCGATCGACGGCGTCATGGCCGGCGACATCGACGACGGCTGGGACATCGACTGGCCCATGGACGGTGCCATCGACTGCGACATCGGTACCGGCGCGGACGACATGGCCGGCGGCAGCGAGGCCGTGGCCGGGGTCCGCGGCGGCGCGAGCGAGTCGTCGGCCTGCGACTCCAGCTGACGAAGCTGGCTCTCCAGGTACGACTTCAGCCGCGTGCGGTACTCCCGCTCGAACGCGCGCAGGTCGTCGACCTTGCGCTCGAGCGTGGCGCGGGCGCTCTCCAGCGAGCCCATCGCGACGCGGTGCTTCTCCTGCGCGTCACGCTCCAGGGCGTCGGCCTTGGACCGCGCGTCGCGCTCCATGCCCTCGGCCCGGGTGCGCGCCTCGCCCACTATCTTGTTCGCCTCGGAGCGGGCCTCGGCGATCGCCTGGTCGGCCGTCTGCTGCGCCAGCGCGAGCACTCGGGCGGCGCTGTCGCCACCGGGGTTGCCCATCTGCTGCTGCGGTCCGCCCGGACCGAGCTGCGGCGGGCCGCCCTGCAGCTGGTGCTGCTGAAGCTGCTGCTGGTGCTGCGGCGGGCCCTGGAGCTGGTGCTGGCCGCTCATGCCGGGACCGCCCATGCCGGGGCCGCCCTGCAATTGGTGCTGACCGGGCTGCAGTTGATGCTGCTGCTGACCGGGCAGCTGGTGCTGGCCGCTCGGCATGCCGGGGCCACCCTGCAGCTGATGCTGCGGCGGGCCCTGGAGCTGGTGCTGGCCGCTCATGCCGGGACCGAGCTGCTGCGGTCCCCCCATCGGGTGCTGCTGCGGTCCACCGGGACCGAGCTGCTGCGGGCCGCCCTGCATCGGATGCTGGCCGCCCTGCATTCCCTGCGGCCCACCCATCTGGGGCGGCGGGGGAACCGGGGTCGGCCCGGATATGGCTGCCGGGACGGGCGCGTCGGGGCGTTCGCGCTCCTTGCGCTGCTGGGCCTGCTGCTGACTCTGTGCGGCGGCCCTGGTCGCCGCCGCGAGTTTCGCTCGCAGATCCTCGTTTTCCCGGAGAAGTCGGGTCAGTTCGCCCTCGACCTCATCGAGGAACGCATCGACCTCGTCCTCGTCATAGCCCTCGCGGAGACGGACGGTCGTGAACTGCTTGTTACGCACGTCTTCGGGGGTCAACGGCATCTCTTCACCTCAGCGTGATCGTCGGCATCGGACAGACGGTACCGCTTACAGCCTGCCCACGACGGAGATCAGGATGTAGACGATGATCATCAGTACGAAGAAGGACAGGTCGAGTGCTACACCCCCGAGGCGCAGCGGAGGAATGAACCTGCGCAGCAACTTCAACGGTGGATCGGTGATGGAGTACGTCGCCTCCAGCAGTACCACCATGGCCCCGCGCGGCTCGTACGACCGCGCGAACTGGAACACGTAGTCCATCACCAAGCGGAAGAACAACACGATCAAAAAGCAGTAGAGCACGATGCGGATGATCTCCAGCGCGATGCTCATTTACCTGCCCCCTCGTGTGCCGTCCCTCTGGTCAGGACCGCACCTAGCCTCAGTTTTCGCACACCTCAGCTCTGATTGAAGAACCCGCCCTCGGCGATGCGGGCCTTGTCCTCGGCTGTCACATCGACGTTAGCAGGCGATAGGAGGAAGACTTTTTGGGTGACCCGCTCGATGCTGCCGTGCAGGCCGAACACGAGCCCCGCGGCGAAGTCCACCAGGCGCTTGGCGTCCGTGTCCTCCATTTCCGTCAGGTTCATGATCACGGGCGTGCTCTCGCGAAAGTGCTCGCCGATCGTGCGGGCTTCGTTGTAGGTACGCGGGTGCAGCGTCGTGATGCGGTAGGGCTCACGTTCGCTGACGACTTTGTGTACGGTCACCGGTGTGCTGCTCTCGGGACGGCGTTCGGGCATGGCGGACACTGTTGCGCGGTGTTCTTCGAGGCGGCCTTCGTCGCGAAGGGCCCCCGCTTCGCGGAGGGCAGTAGCTCCACGAACGGGATCGTCGCGACGTTCCCGCGATTCCCCACGCGGTTCGCGTACTTCACGTGGCTCCTCACGACGCTCGTCCCGTCGCTCCTCGCGACGATCGGTGCGCTCGACCCGGTCGCGGCCGTCCTGGCCGATGTCGTCCTCATCGTAATCGTCATACTCGTAGACATCGTCCTCCACGAGGCCGAGGTAGACCGCCATCTTGCGCATTGCGCCGGCCATGTTCCGCTTCCTCCGGTCTCACGGTGGATCGGCTCAGGTCACCGTGGGTCGTGCGATCCACTTCACGGCGACGCTACCGGAGGGAGGGCCGGACTCCGAGCACCGCAGTACCGATGCGTACATGTGTCGCCCCGGCCTCGATGGCCGCTTCGAGGTCGTTGCTCATCCCCGCGGAAACCATGTTCGCAGCCGGATGGGCCTCGCGTAGGCGGGTTGCGATTTCTCGCAACCGGGCGAACGCGCGGGCGGGTTCGACGCCGAGCGGGGCCACCGCCATCACGCCGCCGAGGGTCAGTCGCGGCGCCTCGGCCACGGCGTCGGCGAGTTCGGCCAGGTCGGTCGCGGACACCCCGCCTCGGGCGGGGTCTTCGTCCAGGCTGACCTGCAACAGCGCGGTGATCGAACGTTGTTGCCGCTCGGCCGCGGCGGACAGCGCGTGTGCGAGCCGAATCCGGTCGAGCGAGTGCACCACATCGGCGTAACCGGCCACCGACTTGGCCTTGTTGGTCTGCAACTGGCCGACGTAGTGCCAACGAAGGTCGAGGTCCTTCGTGGCCGCCGCCTTCGGCGCGGCCTCCTGGTCGCGGTTCTCGCCGACGTCGCGGACGCCGAGTTCGGCGAGCAGGCGCACGTCGCTCGCGGGGTGGGTCTTGGTCACCACGACGAGGGTGACGTCCTCGGGCGAACGGCCGGCCGCGGTGCACGCGGCGGCGATCCGGGCCCGGACGTCGGCCAGGTTGGCGGCGAGCTCGGCCCGCCGTCGGGCGGTCGTGGCGGTCGCTGAATCGGGCGTGTCCATGGGCCCATCGTCGCCGACGCCGGCCCGCCGCGCCCGGGCGGGGTCAGTCCTCGGCGAGCCACACGTAGCCGGCGATCCGACCCGTGGCGCGGTCGCGCCGATAGGAGAAATGGTCGGCCGACTCGCGCGTGCAGATGTGCGATTTCTCACCCGACACAACCCCCTGCGCGGCGAGTTGCGCCCACACTCCGGCCGGTATATCGAGCCCGGGCGTGCCCTGGCGGGTGCGTGCGCGGGCCGCGGGGACGAGTGCGGACACTTCGTCGCACATCGCCTCGGGAACCTCGTAGCAGGCGCCGCAGACGGCCGGTCCGGTCCACGCCTCGATCCGCGACGGGTCGGCGCCGAGGCCGCGCATCGCCTCGATCGTGGCGGGCACCACGCCCGCGGCCAGCCCCGGGCGGCCCGCGTGCGCGGCGCCGATCACGCCGGCGTACGGATCGGCGAGCAGTACCGGGGTGCAGTCGGCGACCAGCACCGCGAGCGCGAGCCCCGGGACGGCGGTGACCACGGCGTCGGTGCCGGGCACCGGCTCGGCGGTCGGACCGGTCAGCACGGCCACCGTGTCGCCGTGCACCTGGTTCATCCACACCACCCGGTCGGCCGAAAGGCCCAACGCCTCGGCGGTGCGTGCCCGGTTGGCGGCCACCACCTCCGGGTCGTCGCCCACGTGGTCGCCGAGGTTCAACTCGTCATACGGCGCGGCGCCCGTGCCGCCCCACCGGTCGGTGAAGGCGAGACGGGCGCCGCCGGAAGCGGCCCTGCGCGTGAACACGTTCGGGCCACCTCGTGGTCGTGTCGAAATTTTTCGAACTCTTGCGTCGCCGACTGCCGACGACGCTTTTCTTCTACTTCATGAACGGCGGGATGTCGAGATCCAGATCGTCCTTGATCGGTTCCGGCACCAGCGGGGTGCGCGGGCCCGGCGTGGTCGGGGTCTGGTAGGTCGTCTGCGGCGGGTCGTTGAGCACGCCCTGCCCGATGGTCGAGCCGCCCGGGCGACCGGCCGGCTCGGGGCGGGCGGGCGGCTGCGGCGCCGCCGCCGGCTTGCCCAACTCGCTCTTGGACGGCGGTTGCCCACCGTCGAACCCGGCCGCGATCACGGTGACCCGGACCTCGTCGCCGAGCGCGTCGTCGATCACCGCGCCGAAGATGATGTTGGCCTCGGGGTGCGCGGCCTCGCTGACCAGCTGCGCGGCCTCGTTGATCTCGAACAGACCGAGGTCGGAGCCGCCGGAGATGGAGAGCAGCACACCCCGGGCGCCGTCGATCGACGCCTCCAGGAGCGGGCTGGAGATGGCCATCTCGGCCGCCGCGACCGCACGATCGTCCCCGCGCGCCGAGCCGATCCCCATCAGCGCCGAACCCGCCTCCGACATCACCGACTTGACGTCGGCGAAGTCGAGGTTGATCAGGCCGGGCGTGGTGATCAGGTCGGTGATGCCCTGGACACCGGACAGCAGCACCTGGTCGGCCGAGCGGAACGCGTCCAGGACGCTGACCTGCCGGTCGGAGATGGACAGCAGTCGGTCGTTGGGGATCACGATCAGCGTGTCGACCTCGTCGCGAAGCTGCGCGATGCCGTCCTCGGCCTGGTTCGCGCGGCGCCGTCCCTCGAAGGTGAACGGGCGCGTGACCACGCCGATGGTGAGCGCGCCGAGCGAACGGGCGATGTTGGCCACCACGGGGGCGCCGCCGGTGCCGGTGCCGCCGCCCTCGCCCGCCGTGACGAAGACCATGTCGGCCCCCTTGAGGACCTCCTCGATCTCCTCGCGGTGGTCCTCGGCCGCCTTGCGCCCGACATCGGGATTCGCCCCGGCCCCCAGGCCGCGGGTGAGTTCGCGGCCGACGTCGAGCTTGACGTCGGCGTCGCTCATGAGGAGGGCTTGGGCGTCGGTGTTGATCGCGATGAACTCGACGCCCTTGAGACCGACCTCGATCATCCGGTTGATGGCGTTGACCCCGCCACCGCCGATACCGACCACCTTGATGACTGCGAGGTAGTTCTGGGGTGCTGCCACGTCGAAGGCCTCTCGCCTCGAGTTCCGGTCGGCGTGCCGTGGTTCCGGCATGCCGACATTTGCCGACTTGGGGAGGTCGGGACGCGATTTCCGCGAGCCACCAAAACCCTCACCCTCAGGTATAGAGTCAGCCCCGTTCGCATCGAACGGCGCCGATCCGAACAGTGCGGATAACTGCTTTGTCAACCTGGGGCTAGGCCGACACTAGGTCCCCATCGGACGCGGTTCAACGAACACGCCGAACCTGTCCCTATTGTTTTATCGCAATGGCCGAGTGCTTCCGTCCCCGGTCACGGCGTGCTCGGGGTCGAAACCGCCGCGCCGGATGCCCCCGAAGCCGGCGGCTGCGCGGGCGCCGGCGGCGCGAGCGAGGGGAACGGTTGGGTTCGGGTCACCGGCGCGTCGGGCGCGCTGACGTCGTAGAACTTCGCCGGCCGCGTCAGCAGCACGGTGAGCACCAGCGCCTTGCGATCCGACGCCTCCGCCCCGCCCCACGACACGGTCTCGCCCTTGTCCAGCACCAGCACGATGTCGTCGCGCGTCCGGGCGGTGATGTCCCGTACACGCTGGGCGACCGGCGGCGGCAGCGCCGAGACCACCTGGACCACCCCCCGTAGCGTTTCCCGGCTCACCGTGTTGGCGTCGACCTTGACGATCGGCACCCCCGCGGGCGCGGCGTCCACCGTACCGAACCGTACGCCGTCCTTGTCGATCTCCGCGTACCGGTCCGCGTCCGGCACCACCAGGGCGGTGACGCGTTCGCGGACCGTGATCCGCACCGTGTGCGGCCAGTCGCGTTCCACGTGGACCGAGGCCACGCGCGGGATCGCGGCCACCCGGGCCCGGATCGCGTCGAGGTCGATCCCGGCCAGTGGCTCGCCGACCGGCACCGCGGCGACCTTGGCGACCTGGTCCCCGGACAACACGACCGGCCCGCCCACGGACACCGTCCGGGCGTCCAGGAGCGGCGAGTGGTAGACGATCCCCCATCCGGCGCCCGCGAGCACCACGAGCACCACCAGGACGAGGAGCGGGCGCAGATTGGTCCAGCGCCGCCGCGGCGCGCGGCCGGGCCCGGCCGGACGGGCCGGCGCGCGCTCCTTCGTGTCGGGCAAGGACGCTCCTCGGGCCGGCGGCTACTGGGGCAACCGCGCGGCGGCGATCGCCTCGTGGACCATCCGGACCAGTTCCTCGTCGGCGTCGCGCCGACCGAACTCGGCCGCGGCCTTGCCCATGTCGTGCAGGCGACGCGCGTCGGTGAGCACCGGCAGCACCGAGGAGCGGATCCAGTCGGGCGTCAGGTCGGCGTCGTCCACCAGCAGGCCGCCGCCCGCCTTGACCACCGGCTGGGCGTTCAGCCGCTGCTCGCCGTTGCCGATGGGCAGCGGTACGTAGGCCGCGGGCAGCCCGACCGCGGCCAACTCGGCGCAGGTCATCGCGCCGGCCCGGCACAGCACCATGTCGGCCGCCGCGTAGGCCAGGTCCATCCGGTCGAGGTAGGGCACCACGACGTAGGCCGGTCCACCGGGCGGCGAGTCGATCTTCAGCTCGTTGTTGGGGCCGGCCGCGTGCAGCACCTGGACCCCCTCGGCGAGCAGTTGCCGGGCGGTCGCGGCCAGCGTCTCGTTCAGCCGCCGGGCGCCCTGCGAGCCGCCGAACACGAGCAGTGTGGGCCGCATCGGGTCCAGGCCGAACATCGCCCGGGCCTCGTCGCGCAGCGCGTTGCGGTCCAGGGTGGCGATCGCGCGCCGCAGCGGGATGCCGATGTAGCGGGCCCCGCGCAGCTTGCTGTCCGGCGTGCTCACCGCGACGAATCGGGTGTAGCGGGCACCGATCTTGTTGGCCAGGCCCGGACGGGCGTTGGCCTCGTGCACCACGGTCGGCACGCCCTGGCGTTTGGCCGCCAGGTAGCCGGGCAGCGCGACGTAGCCGCCGAAGCCGACCAGGCAGGACGCCTGGGTGCGCTCCAGCACGGCCGCGGCCTCGCGGATCGTGCCGCGCAGCCGGCCGGGCACGGTCATCAGCTCGGGCGTGGGCTTGCGCGGCAACGGCACGGCCGGGATCAACGCCAGTTCGTAGCCGCGAGCGGGAACGAGCTTGGTCTCCAGGCCCTTGGCCGTGCCGAGCGCCGTGATGCCCACGTTCGGGTTCTGGCGGCGCAGCGCGTCCGCCAAGGCCAGAGCGGGCTCGATGTGCCCGGCGGTTCCTCCGCCGGCAAGGACGACATGCACCTGATTCACCCATCCCTGCGCGGCAGGATCCGCGCGAACGCTCGACGAACCGCCCCGGGCCCGCGTGCGGCGAGCGCCGCCTCGGCCTTTGGTTCACCTCGGGCGAAGGACAACAGCATGCCCACGGCGAACATGGTCGGAAGCAGGGCGGAACCTCCGTAGGACACCAATGGCAACGGCACTCCGGCGATCGGCAGCAGGCCGAGCACCGCCCCGACGTTGATCATGACCTGGGCCATGATCCACGCGGTCGCGCCACCCGCGGCGAGCCGTACGAACTGGTCTTTCGTCCGACTCGCGACGCGGACACCTGCATAGCCTAGGGCCGCGAAGAGGGTGAGTACGGACAGCGTCCCCACGAGACCCAATTCCTCGCCGATGACGGCGAAGATGAAGTCTGTGTGCGCCTCGGGCAAAGTGCCCCATTTGCCATAGCTGGTCCCGATTCCACTGCCGAACCAACCGCCGGTGGCCAACGAATAGATGCCCTGGGCGGCCTGCAACGTGCTGCCGTCGGGGTCGGAGAACGGGTCCAGGAAACCCGCGAACCGGGCGGCCCGGTGCGGCTTGAGCACGATCAGCACGGTGGTCAGCACGCTCACCACGGCGATCGCCATGGCGAACAGCCGACCCGGCGCGCCGGCGATCCACAGCAGCGCCAGGACCAGCACGGTGATGATCATCGCGGTGCCCATGTCGCCGCCGAGGAGCACCAGAAACAGGATGATCAGCGCGCCGGGCAGCAGCGGCACGAACATGTGCCGCCACTGGCCCAGCAACCGGCGCTTGCGGGTGAGCACGTCGGCCCCCCACAACACCAGGCCCAGCTTGGCGAACTCCGAGGGCTGGATCTGGAACGAGCCGAAGCCGATCCAGTTGCGGTTGCCGTTGACCTCGATACCCAGACCGGGCACCAGCACCAGACACAGCGCGCCCACGCAGCCGAGCAGGAACGGATAGGCCAACCGGCGGTACCAGCGCAGCGGCAGACGTGACGCGATCCACATCAGCGGGAAGCCCATCGCGACCGCGATCAGCTGCTTGGTGAAGATCTCGTCGAAGGAACCGTAGATCGTCCGCGAGGTGATCTGCGACGCGGACAGCACCATCACCAGGCCGAGCACGGTGAGCAGCAGGCCGGAGCCGAGCAGCAGGTAGTAGGCGGTCAGCGGGCTGTCCATGGCCCGGCGCAACTCCCGCCGGAACGGTCCGATCCGACGCGCCTCGGCGGCCGGACGCGGCGCGGGCAGCCGCGAGCCGCCCCGCGGCCGCCGCTCGTCGGCGGCCGCGGGGCGTGCCTCGCGAGTCTGCCGACCGGAGGACATCGCGCCCGGTCAGCCCGCCGCCGGCCCGAGCCCGCGGACCGCGTCGGCGAACGCGTCGCCGCGCTTGCCGTAGTTGGCGTACATGTCCATCGAGGCGCACGCGGGCGCGAGCAGCACGGTGTCACCCGGACGCGCCAGCGCCGCCGCCTCGCCCACGACCAGTTCCATGGCCCCAGTGTCGGTCGCGGCCACCTCCACCACGGGGACATCGGGGGCGTGTCGCGCGAGCGCGTCCCGGATCACCGCGCGGTCGGCACCCATCAGCACCACCGCGCGCAGCCGGTTCTTCGCGCCGGAGACCAGGTCGTCGAAGGACGCGCCCTTGGCCAGGCCACCGGCGATCCACACGATGTCCCGGTAGGCGGCCAGCGAGGCCGCCGCGGCGTGTCCGTTGGTGGCCTTGGAGTCGTCCACGTAGTCGACGCCGGCCACGGTGGCCACGTGCGCGATGCGGTGCGCGTCGGGCCGGAACGCGCGCAGCCCGTCGCGCACCGCCACCGGTGGCACGCCGTAGGCGCGGGCCAGCGCGGCGGCGGCCAGCGCGTTGGCCACGTTGTGCGGCGCGGGCGGGTTCACGTCGCCCACGGTGGCCAGCTCCGCCGCGGTGCTGTGCCGGTCGGCCACGAACGCGCGATCGGCCAGCAGGTCGTCGACCACCCCGAAGTTCGAAAGGCCCGGCGGCCCGAGCCCGAAGCCCACCGCGCGGCAGCCCTCCTCGACCTCGGCCTCGTGCACGAGCTGTTCGGTCTGCGGGTCGGCCAGGTTGTACACGCAGGCGATCTGGCAACCGCCGTAGATCCGGCCCTTGTCCGCCGCGTACGCCTCGGGCGAGCCGTGCCAGTCCAGGTGGTCCGGCGCGATGTTGAGCACCGCCGCGGCCAGCATCCGCGGCGCGCCGGCGTCGTCCTTGGGGCTTTCCTCCCAGGTCGGCAGCCAGTGCAGCTGGAAGCTGGACAACTCCAGCGCCAGCACGTCGTACGCCGGTTCGCCGTCCCCGTCGCGGGCCAGCACCGCGTCCACCACGGGCGTGCCGACGTTGCCCGCGGCGGCGACCCGCTTGCCGGATGCCTCCAGGATCGAGGCGAGCATCCGCACCGTCGTGGTCTTGCCGTTGGTGCCGGTGATCGCCAACCAGGGCGCGGGATCCACGCGCGGCCGCAACCGCCACGCCAACTCCACGTCGCCCCACACCGGTACGCCGGCCGCGCGCGCCGCCGCGAACAGCGGCTTGGTGGGTTGCAGTCCGGGCGAGGCGATCAGCACGTCGACGCCCGCGGGCAGCGTCTCGTCGTCGCCGAGCCGCACGTCGACGCCGAGCGCGCCCAACTCCTCGGCGCGGCGCCGCGCGTTGTCGTCGGCGCTGCCGTCGATCGCCACGACCCGGGCGCCGAGGCCGTGCAGCGCCCGCACCGCGGACGCGCCGGTGACCCCGGTGCCCGCGACGCAGAACGACAACTCGGCCCACGGCGCACCGTGATGAGTGAAGGTGCTCAGGTCTTTCGTACTCACGTCTCTTACGTTCCCGTAACCCAGCCCGCGTAGAAGATGCCGATCCCGAGAATGGCGCACAGGCCGGCGATGATCCAGAACCGAACCACGATGAGTACTTCGGTCCACCCCTTGAGTTCGAAATGGTGCTGGAGCGGCGCCATTTTGAACACCCGTTTGCCGGTCATCTTGAAGTAGCCCACCTGGATGATCACCGACAGCGAGATGATCAGGAACAGGCCGCCGATGAGCGCGGACAACAACTCGGTGCGGGTCAGGATGGCCAACCCGGCGAGCGCACCGCCCAGGGCGAGCGAACCGGTGTCGCCCATGAAGATCTTGGCCGGCGAGGTGTTCCACCACAGGAAGCCGAAACACGAGCCCATCATCGCCGCGGACACGATCGCCAGGTCGAGCGGATCGCGCACGTCGTAACAGCCCACGCCGGGCGCGTTCAGGCACGACTGGCCGTACTGCCAGACCCCGATGAAGGTGTACGCGCCGAACACGATCACCGAGGCGCCGGTCGCCAGACCGTCCAGACCGTCGGTGAGGTTCACGCCGTTGGAGTGACCGGCGATCAGGATGTAGGCCCAGATCACGAAGAACACCGGCGTCAGGTCGAGCGCGGTGTCCTGCACGAAGGACAGGTGTGTGGACGCGGGGGTGAACCCGCGCGCGTCCTTGAACTGGATCGCGAGCAGCGCGAACGAGATGCCCACGAACGACTGTCCGGCCAGTTTGGCCTTGGCCCGCAGACCCAGGCTGCGCTGCTTGACGATCTTGATGAAGTCGTCGACGAAGCCGACCAGGCCCAGGCCCGCCATCAGGTACAGCACCAGGAGCGCGGACGCGCTCGGCGTCTCCAGGGTGATCGCCTTGGCGGCGCCGTAGCCCACGAGCGCGGCCAGGATGATCACCGCGCCGCCCATGGTGGGCGTACCGCGCTTGCTGTGGTGTCCGGCCGGACCGTCGTCCCGGATCAGCTGGCCGTAGCCGCGCTTGACCAGGATCCGGATCGCGAGCGGCGTACCGATCAGCGACAACACCAGGGCGATGCCGCCGGCGATGAGGATGGCCCTCACCCGTGCACCTCCGCGTTGCTCACGTCGTCCCCGGCGGCGTCCGCCAACAGCGCGTCCGCGAGCCGTTCCAGGGCGACCCCTCGGGACGCCTTCACCAGTACGACGTCGCCCGGGGCCAGTTCGCCCCGGAGTAGTTCGACGGCCGCCTCTACGTCGGGCACCAGCACCGACTCCTCACCCCACGAACCCTCGTTCTTCGCGCCCATGTCGATCCAGGCGGCCTCCCTGCCGCCCACGGCCACCAGTCGGTGGATGTTCAGGCGTACCGCGAGTCGCCCGATCGCGTCGTGCTCGGTCAGCGACTCCTCGCCCAACTCCCGCATGGCGCCCAGCACGGCGAACGTACGATTGCCGCCCGCCATCGCGACCAGGGCCTTGAGTGCGGCCCGCATCGACTCGGGGTTGGCGTTGTACGCGTCGTTCACGACGGTCACACCGTCGTCCCTGCGGGTCACTTCCATCCGCCAGCGGGAGATCGTACCGGCCGCGCCGAGGGCGGCCGCGATCTCCTCGACGGTCATGCCCACTTCGCGTGCCACGGCGGCACACGCGAGTGCGTTCGCCACGTGGTGCTCACCGTACAGGCGCAAGATCACCGGCGCACTGCCCTCCGGCACGCACAGCGTGAACGAGGCCCGTCCGCTCTCGTCCAGTGTCACGTTCTCGGCCCGTACGTCCGCCTCGGCGCTCTCGCCGAAGGTGACCACGCGGGCCCTGGTGCGCGCGGCCATCGCGTGCACCAACGGATCGTCCCGGTTGAGCACGGCCACGCCGTCGGCGGGCAGCGCCTCGACCAGTTCGCCCTTCGCCTTGGCGATGCCCTCGCGCCCGCCGAACTCGCCCATGTGCGCGGAGCCGACGTTGAGCACCAGACCGATCCGGGGCGGGGCGATCGTGCACAGGTAGGCGATGTCGCCGACGTGGCGCGCGCCCATCTCGGCGACCAGGTAGCGGGTTTCCTCGGTCACCCCCAGGACGGTCATCGGCAGGCCGATGTCGGTGTTGAAGTTGCCGCTCGGGGCGATCGTGGGGCCTCGGCGGGCGAGCACCTGGCCGAGCAGGTCCTTGGTGCTCGTCTTGCCGGAGGAGCCGGTCAGCGCGATCACCGCGGTCTCGGGACGCCGGTCGAGGATCGTCCGGGAGAGTCGGCCGAGCGCCCGGACCACGTCGTCGACGAGGATCGCCGGGGTGCCGGTCTCGCGCTCGGCGAGGACCGCGACCGCGCCGGCCTCGATCGCGGCGCGCGCGTAGTCGTGCCCGTCCACGTGCGCGCCGCGCACGGCCACGAACAGCGTGCCGGGGCCGACCTTGCGGGAGTCCACGACCATTCCGGCGGTGATGTGCGCGTGCGGATCCGCGCCGCCCGCCGGCCGCCCTCCGAGAGCGGTGGCGATCTCGGCAAGAGTGGTGGAAATCACTGGTTCGTCTCCTCGGCACACGAGGTGCCGGTCGCCGGGACGCCTGGGTTCGGGGTCTCGGACGTCGGGGTGTGCGTTGATGGTGCGGGAGTCACGATCCTCGCATCGGTGGACTGCTTGGGGGACGCGGGGCCGGCGTGCATGGTTCTGGCCAACGCCGCGCGCAGTTCGACGCGGTCGTCGAAGGGGTGTTTGATCCCGTTCGCGAACTCCTGGCCCTGCTCGTGTCCCTTGCCCGCGATCACCACGGTGTCGCCCGACGCGGCCCGGTCCACCGCGAGCGCGATCGCCGCGACCCGATCCGGCTCGACCAGCACCGCGCCCCGCGAGGCGTCGGCCTCGCGGAGACCGGCGAGCATCTCGTCCAGGATCGTGTTCGGGTCCTCCGAACGCGGGTTGTCGCTGGTGAGCACGACCACGTCGGCGAACCGGGCGGCGGCCGAGGCCATCAGCGGGCGCTTGGCCCGGTCCCGGTCCCCGCCCGCGCCGAGCACGATGGTCAGCTCGCCGGAGGTCACCGGGCGCAGCGCGCGCAGCAGCGTCTCGACCGCGTCCGGGGTGTGCGCGAAGTCGACCACGGCCTCGAACGGTTGGCCGACGTCGACCCGCTCCATCCGCCCGGGCACCCCCGGCGTGCGCCCCACGCCCTCGACCGCGTCGTCGAGCGAGACGCCGCCGGCGGTCAGCGCGACGATCGCGAGCAGCGCGTTGGACACGTTGAACGGGCCGGCCAGGCACACCCGGGCCTCGGCCTTGTGCCCGTCGGGCCCGACCACCGTGAAGCGGCTGCCGTCGGGGCCGAGTTCGACGTTCTCGGCCCGCCAGTCGGCGTCCGGGTCGCCGGTCGCGGACACGGTCAGCACCGGCACGCTCGCCAGCTTCGCGAGCCGGCGGCCGTACGCGTCGTCCACGTCGATCACGCCGATCCGCGAGCGGCGCGGCGTGAACAGGTCGGCCTTGGTCCGGAAGTAGTCCTCCATCGACGGGTGGAAGTCCAGGTGGTCCTGGGACAGGTTGGTGAACAGCGCCACGTCGTAGACGGTGCCGTCGACCCGGCCGAGCGCGAGCGCGTGGCTGGAGACCTCCATCACCGCGTCGGTGACGCCGCTCTCCAGCATCGACGCGAGCAGCGCCTGCACGTCGGTGGCCTCCGGCGTGGTGCGCACGCTGGGGACCACCTCCTCGCCGATCCGGGTCTCGACGGTGCCGATCATCCCGGTGACGCCGCCACCCGCGCGCAGCCCGCCGTCGAGCAGGTAGGCGGTGGTGGTCTTGCCGTTGGTGCCGGTGACGCCGTACATGGTCAGGTGCTCGGCGGGCCGCCCGTACACCCAGGCGGCGATCTCACCCAGTCGGCCGCGCGGATCGGCCACCACGAGGGTGGGCAGACCGCTGTCGGCCGCCAGGGCCGCGCCCGCCGGGTCGGTGAGCAGCGCGGCCGCGCCCGCCTTCGCGGCCTGCGCGGCGAACGCGGCGCCGTGTACGTGCTCGCCCTGCAACCCCGCGTACAGATCGCCCGGGCGCACGGCCCGCGAGTCGTGGGTGACGCCGGTCAGCGTCGCCTCCGGATCGCTCGGGCCCCCGGTGAGCGGGACGGCGAGAAACCCGGCCAGGCCGGTCAGCGGTTGAGGGCGCACCTCGGCGGGGCGGCGCAGATCACGGTTGGGCACGGCGGGCAGGCTACCGCGCTTTGGGCCGTCGCCTGGTGCCGGCACCGATCACCACTCGATCGGGAGATCGAGTGGCGCGGTACCGCTCGGGGCGATCCGACGGCTCTGCAGGGCGAACGTCATCACCTGCTGGAACACCGGCGCGCACAGGCTGCCGCCACCGCCGTCGATGCCCGGCGCCTGGAGCGTCACCGACACCACGACCTGCGGGTTGTCCGCCGGGGCGAAGCCGATGAAGGACGTGGTGTAGCCGTTGTAGTGGCCGGTCTTGGGGTCGAACCGGTTGGCCGTGCCGGTCTTGCCCGCGACGCGGTAGCCGGGGATGCGACCGTTCTTGCCGGTGCCGCCGTCGTCGGCGACCACGGTCTCCAGCATGTCGCTCACCTGACGGGCGGTCTCCGGGCTGACCACGACGGTGGACTTGGGCGCGGCGGTGGGCTTGAACTTCCCGTCCGCGTCGGTGCTGCCCTTGACCAGGCTCGGCTCGATCCGCACGCCGCCGTTGGCGATGGTCTGGAACACCGAGGTGGCCTGGACCGAGTTGACCGACAGGCCCTGGCCGAACGGGATGGTGTACTGCTGTGACCCGCTCCACTTCTGCGGCTGGGCCAGGATGCCCGGCGTCTCGCCCGGGAACTTCAGCCCCGACGGTTGCCCGACGCCGAACCGGGTCAGGTACTCGTGCAGCTTGGCGTTGGCCTCGGCGCGGCCCGGGCCCAGCTGTTCCGAGGCCAGGATGGTGCCGATGTTGCTGGACTTGGCCAGGACGCCGGCCAGGGTGAGCTGCTGGGTCGGGTGGTCGTGCTCGTCCTTGAACAGTTGGTCGGCGCGGGCGAGCCGGTTGGGTACGGTCACGTGGGTGCCCGGGGTGGCCCGGCCCTCCTGGATCACCGCGGCCATGGTCATCACCTTGCCGGTGCTGCCCGGCTCGTACGCCTCCTCCACCGCCCGGTTGCCCAGGTTGTGCACGTCGTTCGGGCCGATGTGGTTGGGGTCGTAGCCGGGTGCGGTGGCCATCGCCAGGATCTGGCCGCTGCGCACGTCCTGGACCACCACGGTGCCGGACTCCGACTTGGTCTCGGCCACCTTCGCGGTGATCAACTGCTCGGCGTACCACTGGAGGTCGCGCGAGACGGTCAGCTGCACGTCGGAGCCGGCCACCGCCCGGGTGCCGGTGAGGTCGGAGGTGGGCACCCGACGGCCGTAGACCATCTCCTGCGTGGTGCGGCCGTCCTTGCCCGCCAGTTGGCCGTCGAGGGTCATCTCCAGGCCGCCGCCGCCGTGCCCGGTGGCGTTGACGAAGCCGACCAGGTTCGCGCCGACCGGGCCGGCCGGGTAGATCCGCTTGCTGTGCTTGGTCGAGTAGATGCCGACCAGGTCGTCGCGGCGCACCTTGCCGAGGTCCTTCTGCGCCTGCCGGACGGTGTTCCACACGGCGGGATCCACCTGCGGGGCGAGCACGACGTAGCGGGACTTGGGGGTGCGCAGTTTGGCCTCGATGGCCACCGGGTCGCCGGCCACGAGCGGGGCCAGCGCCAGCGCGGTGGCGTGCGGGTCGTACTTCTGCACCTGGGTGGGGTCGGCGGTGACGTCGTAGGCGTCCACCGACTTGGCCAGGCTCACCCCGGAGGCGTCGGTGAGCGAGCCGCGCTCGGCGGGCACGGTGACGGTCTGGGTGCGCTTGGCGGCGGCCTGCGCGGCGTACGCGGGCGCGTCCAGGGCCTGGAGTTGGAGCAGTCGGCCGGCGAACAGGGTCAGCACCACGCCGAGCGCGATCAGCCCGATCCGCAGCCGCTTGCGCGGGTCGCCCATCCGGGCGGGGCGTACGGGGCGGCGCGTGGCGCGCGGGTGGGCGGGCCGGGCGGCACTCGGCCGCGCCCGTCCCGAAGCCCCGGCCCGCTCGTTCCGCGCGGCCTCCCGAACCCGCCGCCCGGCACCCTCGCCGGAGGCCGCGCGCACCGGCCGCGACCGCTCCGGCCGGGCCCGGTCACCCGAGCCGTCCACCGGCCGGGGGCGTCGGGCGGCCGAACGCTCGTCTCGCGTGGCGGCGGCGTCCCCGGCCCGCCGCACGGACCGCCCGCTCTCCTCCCCACCACGCTCCCGCGCCCGCGACGCCCGAAGCCGCCCACGATCCTCCCCGGACCCGGCCCGGGCAGAGGCGCCCCGCGCCCGCCCGTCGGTCCGGGAGGACGCGCCGTCCACGCGCGGCCGGCCCGACGGGGCACCCTCGGCCCGCGCCCGCCCCACGTCGGCCCGCGGGACCGCGTTCTCGCCGCGCCCCGACCCCCGACGCGCCGACCCGTCCGCGCGCCGCGAACGCCCGGAGTCCGCCCGGGAAGCGCCGTCGTCGGCCCCAGCACGCTCCGATCCCCGCCGCACGACCCCGTCCGCGCTCCGAGCCCGGGGGGAGGCGCCATCGCCCCGCGACCGGCCCGAGCCGTCCCGGGAAGACGCGCCGGCCGCCCGCGAACGCCCCGAATCGTCCCGGGCGGCGTCCTCGGCCCGCGAACGCCGTGGGCGCTCCCCGGACACGGCGCCGTCGGCGCCCGACCGGCCCGCACCCGCACCGGACCCGCCGCCGGCCGGGCGCGGCAAACGCTCACCGGAGCCGGCCTCACCGGCACGCGAACGGCCCGAGCGGGACGCGTCGGGGCTCTCGGGTCGCCCGGTGCGTCGCACGGGCGAATCGGACTCGTCGCCCGGCCGGCGCGGTCGCCCGGGTCGAACGGCCCGGGCGCGGGGTTCCGCACCCTCCCCGTCGCGCGCGCCCGCACCACGCGGCGCGGCCGGGTCGCCCTGACCGCGCGGGCGGGGACGCCGCGCGTCCGGCGCGCCCGTGCGGTCCGCCGCCGGCCGGGGTCGGCGCGCCGAGGACCCGGCCGGGTCGGCACCGGCGTCGCGGCGGCCCCTTCCGGCGGAACGCGGCTCGTCGGGATCACGCGGATCACGGGGGTCACGGCGTCCGTCGGTCAACGCGGGGTCCCTTCAAACCGAATGCGGCAGCAGGCCGATGTGGCGGCAAGCCGAATGTGACAACAGGTCGAATACGACAGCGGGGCGAACGCGACAGCGCACCGCACCCGGCGGCACACCCGTACAACGAGCGGACGAACGCGCGGCGCCGGGCGAAACCCGACCCGACCCCACCGACCCGCCCGCCACCCGGACCCGACACGTCGAAGCGCGCCGCCCTCTCGCGGCGCGCGGCACCCCACGGCCCCGGCCCGCCCGTGGACCGCGCGCCCGGGCGGGCGGCACGATCGGCGGAGCCTCGGGTCAACGAGCCGCTTCCGGCGCGGCCGGGGCCGCCGGGGTCTCGGCGACGGGCGCGGCAGAGGTCGCCGGTGTCTCGGCGGCGGGTGCCGCCGGCGGCACCGGTGCCGGAGTCCCGGCCGGGTCGACCCCGGCCTGGGCCACCGGCGCGCCCGGCCCCCCACCGGCGGGCGGCGGTGCCGTGGCGGCGGCCGGCGGCGCGCCGGCCGGTGTCGCCGGGGCCTCCGGAACCAACGGCGGCTTGGACGTGGCGGGCTTGGGCACCCCGAGCACCCGTCCGGTCGCGGGGTCGATGAAGACCGGACTGCCCCCCGGAACCAGCCCCAGCTCCTGGGCCCGCCGGGCGAGTTCGCCGGGCGCCGCCTTGGCGTCCAGCTCGCGCTGCAACGCCTCGCGGTCGTCGGTGAGCTGGTCCTGGCGCTTTTGCAACCGGCCCACCTCGAACGAGCCCTGGTTGAGCGCGGTGTTCAGCAGCAGCAGGGACAACAGGCCGCCGCCGAGCAGGGCGACCACGAGCACCACGAACGGCGTGCGCGTCGTCCCCTTCGCCCGGCGCGCGGCCAGACGGATCCGGGTCATCGTCTTCGCCGCGCCGCTCATCGGCTCCCCCGTCCGCCGCGTCGATTCACCGGTCTTCCCGCACCCGCTCCGCGGCCCGCAACCGCACCGACGCCGCACGCGGGTTCTCCTCGTTCTCCCGCTCGCTCGCCTTCTCCGAACCGCGCGTGAGCAGCGTGAACCGCGGTTGCAACTCCTCCGGCACCACCGGCAGGTCCGGCGGCGCCTTGCTCTGCGCTCCGGCCGCGAACACCCGCTTGGTCATCCGGTCCTCCAGCGAGTGGTAGGACATCACCACGATCCGCCCGTGCACCGCGAGCGCCCGCACGGCGGCCGGCAACGCCCGCTCCAGCACCGCGAGTTCCCCGTTGACCTCGATCCGCAGGGCCTGGAAGGTACGCTTGGCGGGATTGCCGCCGGTCCGCCGGGTCGCGGCCGGGATCGCGGTGCGCACCACGTCGACCAGCCGCGCGCTCGTGGTGAACGGCTCCTTCTCCCGCTCGCGCACGATCGCGTCGGCCACCCGGCGGGCGAACCGCTCCTCGCCGAAGTCGCGCAGGATCCGGGCCAACTCCGCGGCGGTGTAGCCGTTCAGGATGTCGGCCGCGGTGATGCCCACGGTGGGGTCCATCCGCATGTCGAGCGGCGCGTCCTGCGCGTAGGCGAAGCCGCGATCGGCCCGGTCCAGTTGCAGCGAGGACACGCCGAGGTCGAACAGGATGCCGTCGATCCGCTCGATCCCGAGCCGGTCCAGCACCTCCGGCAGTTCGTCGTAGACCGCGTGCACCAGCGTCGCCCGCTCGCCGAAACCCGCGAGCCGGGCCGCGGAGCGCTCCAGCGCCTCGGGGTCGCGGTCGAGGCCGATCAGCCGCACCTCGGGGAAGGCGGTGAGCAGGGCCTCGCTGTGTCCGCCCATGCCGAGCGTCGCGTCCACCACGACCGCTCCGGGGGCGCGCAGCGCGGGGGCCAACAGGTCGACACACCGCTCCAACAGGACCGGAATGTGGGCGGGTGCCGTCACGGCCCCTCCACCATCGTCGCGTTCACTCCGGGCCCTTCGTCGTGCGGAAACCCGCAGTCTAGAGGCCGAGGTGCAACCTTCTCGCGGAACATGCCGCGAACCGTGCCACCAGGTCCCCGCCCGCTCGTCTGGGGAAGTGACCTCTGGCACCGGGGAAGGAGTGCCAGAAAGCTCGGAGCGGGTGGAGACCTCGCGGCAGGTGCGCCGGGCGAGGCCACGTTCGTGAGGATGCGACTCGGGGAGTTCGAGGAGAGGCGGCGCGTCGCCGCGCTCGGATCGGCTCAGATCAGGCCGGGCAGCACCTCCTCGGACAACACGGCGAAGGACCGCTCCTGCTCCGCGAGGTAGTCGTGCCAGGTCTCGGCCGCCCACAACTCGACCCGGGTGTTGGTCCCGATGACGACGCAGTCCCGACTGTCCCGGTCCAGACCCGCGTAGTCGCGCAGGGGTTGCGGCACCAGCACCCGCCCCTGCTTGTCCGGCACCGCGTCGGAGGCCCCGGCGTAGAGCACGCGCATGTAGTCGCGCGCCGCCTTCGAGGTCACCGGAGCCCGGCCCAATTGCTCGGCGATCCGGGTGAATTCCGCGATGGGCCACACATAGAGGCAGCGTTCCTGCCCCTTTGTGATCACAAGGCCCTCCGCCAACTCGTCCCGGAACCGCGCCGGCAGGATCAGCCGGCCCTTGTCGTCCAACCGGGGCTCGTACGTGCCCAGAAACACCGAGCACCTCCGGCCGCCGTCAGGAGCTTGTGGGCTCCATTTCTCGCCACTCTACTCCACCAAACCCCACGGTCAACCCTTTTCGGGCGCGTCACTCTGTTCCCACTGATGACAAAAGCCCAGTTCAGAAGGGGTGTCCGGGAAGAACCACCCGATTGCGCGCCCCCCGCACGCCACTCCCCCGCATCGGGCGCGGGTTTCAGCCGTTCCACCCTTGGGCTCCCGGTATGAATCTCCCATTCGGGGATTAGCACTCATAACGCAAAAAAGTGATGAATATCCGCATGTCGGGCGGTGTGACTCCCCCCACGAGGCGGATGGGGTTCGCGGTCGCTAACGTCTCGACCATGGTCGATCGTCTTGTCGCAGCCAACCGCCTCTACGCGGAGCAGTACCGGAACCCCGGTATGTCCGCCGTGCCGGTCCGCCACACGGCGGTCGTCACCTGCATGGACGCCCGTCTGGACGTGCACGCGATGCTCGGTCTCGAACTGGGTGACACGCACGTGATCCGCAACGCGGGCGGCGTGGTCACCGACGACGTGGTGCGTTCGCTCACGATCAGCCAGCGGCACCTGGGCACCACGCAGGTGGTACTGATCCACCACACCCAGTGCGGCATGCTCACCGTCACCGAGGACTTCCGCCGCGAACTCGAGGCCGACACGGGCCTGCGCCCGCAGTGGGCGGTCGAGGCGTTCGTCGATCTCGACGGCGACGTGCGCCAGTCGATGAACCGGGTGCTCCGCTCCCCGTTCCTCCCGCACCGGGAGACCGTGCGCGGTTTCGTCTACGACGTCACCACCGGCCTGCTGCGCGAGGTTTTCCCGCTCTCCGACGTGCAACCGGAAGACGCCCCCGAGCAGTCATAGGCTCCGTCGCCTCTCCCGTCGACCCGAATTCCGGATCGGCGCGGCATCATCGAGGGGATCGACCCGTCTCGGCCGAGCCTTTTCCGCCGAGCGGATCGCCCCGCACGCCGCGTCGGCTACCGTCCGGAGTCGCATGCGCGTTGTCCGGGCCGTCCAACGGGGTGACGGCAGCGCACGCTACCGGGAGAATCGGCCTGTGGCCCTGACCCAGGGCGTGTACAACGCGGTTCCAGGGAGGGGCACGGGTGTCGACGTTCAACGATCAGGCCGGTCTGGGGGATCTGACGGTCACCACCGATCGGATCCGCGGGGCCATGGAGACCGTGATCGAGGGCAAGCCCGAGGTCGTCCGCCTCGCCTTGACGGTGCTGCTGGCCGAGGGCCACCTGCTCGTCGAGGACGTTCCGGGAGTCGGCAAGACGATGCTGGCCAAGGCCCTCGCGCGATCCGTCGATTGCGACATGCGACGGGTCCAGTTCACCCCGGACCTGCTGCCCTCCGACATCACCGGCGTCAGCGTCTTCGACCAGGAGAAGCGCGAGTTCGAGTTCAAGCCGGGCGCCATCTTCGCCAACATCGTGGTCGGCGACGAGATCAACCGGGCCTCGCCGAAGACCCAGTCCGCGCTCCTGGAGTGCATGGCCGAGTGCCAGGTCACCGTCGACGGCACCACCTACGAGTTGAGCGCGCCGTTCATGGTGATCGCGACGCAGAACCCGGTGGAGATGGAGGGAACGTATCCTCTGCCCGAGGCGCAGCGGGACCGCTTCATGGCCCGCGTCTCGATGGGATACCCGGCGATCGACGCCGAGTTGCGGATGATCGGCGGCCACAGCGCCGGCTCCCCGCTGACCGACCTGACCCCGGTCGCCGACGCCCGGGACCTGGTCCGCCTCGCCGACGCGGTACGCCGGGTGCACGTGTCCCCGGCCGTCGCGCGCTACGCGGTCGACCTGGTCAACGCCACCCGCCGCTCGCCCGAACTGCGCCTGGGCGCCTCGCCGCGCGCCACCCTGCACCTGGTCCGCGCGTCCCGGGCGGCGGCCGCCCTGGACAACCGCGACTACGTCCTGCCGGACGACCTGCAGACCCTGGCCGTGTCGGTGCTGGCCCACCGCCTGCTGCCCACCGCCGACGCGCAGATGGCCCGGCGCACCCCGGAGCAGATCGTCGCCGACATCGTGCGCCAGGTCCCGGTGCCCGGCGCCCCCGCCGGTCAGGCCCCGCACCCGGCCCAGGGCCGGCCGGTCGGCGCGCCGCAGATCGTGCCCGCCCCGCCGGTGCCGCCCGCCCACCAGCCCTATCCGGGCGGCGTCCCGCACCACAACGGCGGCCGGCCGTACCCGACGCAGGCGCCGACCGCGCACGAGGGCTACGCGCCGGTGCCGTCCGACGGTCGCCTCGGCGGCACGGGCTCCGGGGCGGCGCGCTGACGTGCGTACCGCACTGTCGGGCCTGACCACCCGGGGGCGCTCCTTCCTCGCGGCGGGGATCGCCGCGAGCATCTGCGCGGTGGTCCTGGGCCAACGCGACCTGCTGCGGGTCGGCTTCCTGCTCACCGCGCTGCCGCTGGTGGCGGTCCTGATCGTCGCCCGCACCCGGCACCTGGTCACCAGCGCCCGGGGGTTGGAACCGCCCCGGGTCGCGGCCGGCCACGAGTCCCAGGTGCGGCTGCGCGTGGACAACGTCTCGCGCATCCCCACCGGTCTGCTGATGCTCGAGGACCACGTGCCCTATGTACTCGGCTCGCGGCCCCGCTTCGTGCTGGACCGGATCGAGCCGCACGGCAACCGGCACGTGTCCTACCGGGTGCGCTCGGATCTGCGCGGGCGTTTCCCGGTGGGGCCGCTGCGCCTGCGGATGGCCGATCCGTTCGGGATGTGCGAGTTGACCCGTTCCTTCGCCGCCCGGGACACCCTCGTGGTCACCCCGGCCGTGCAGCCGCTGCCCGCGGTGGACCTGGGCGGCGAGTGGACCGGCTACGGCGACAGCCATGCCCGCAACGTGTCCGCGTCCGGCGAGGAGGACGTGGTCCCGCGCGAGTACCGGCACGGCGACGACGTGCGCCGGGTGCACTGGCGCTCCACCGCCCGGCGCGGCGAACTGATGGTGCGCCGCGAGGAACAGGCCTGGCAGAACCGGGCCACCGTACTGATCGACACCCGCGCCGGCGCGCACGTCGGCGACGGGCCGGCCTCGTCCTTCGAATGGGTGGTCTCGGCCGCCGCGTCGGTGGGCGTACACCTGTGCCGGCGCGGCTACACCACCCGGCTGCTCGACGCCGAGGGCGACGCGCTCGCCGGGGACCTGGAGGGCATCCGGGCCGCGCCCGGCGACCTGGAGGGTTTCCTGCTCGACGCGCTCGCGGTGGTGGCGACGGTGCCGGTGAGCGCCCTGGACCAGGCCGAGCCCGCCCTGCGCGACCCGGCGGGCGGCGGGCTGACCGTCGCCGTGCTCGGCGCGCTGACCGAGGACGACGTCAAGCGGCTCGGCCGGGCCCGACACCGGTCCGGGCGCGGGGTCGCGATCGTCCTGGACGTGAGCACGTGGGGCCGGGTGCCCGGCGCGCTGCCGCACGACAGCGCGGTGGGCCTGCTCCGCCAGGCCGGCTGGCGGGTGCTCTCCGCCCGGGCCGGCTCCCGGCTTTCCGAACTGTGGCGCTCGGCCGGTCGGGTGGGCGACCCGGCCGCCGCCGGCTCGATGTCCTACGCCGGCACCGCGCGCGCCGCCGCCCCCGCGGCCCCCGCGCCCGTGACCACGCCCGCCGCCTCGGGTCCGCCGCCGCGCCCCCGTGCGGCGCCCACGATCGGGGGCTCCACCGTCGACGGAGGGGAACGGCCATGACCGGCCGACTGCGTCTGGCCCTGGTCGCGGCCCTCGCGACCGCGCTGACCTCGTCCGCACTGCTCCCGTTGGTCGACGCGGGCGGCTGGATCGCCCAGGGACTGGGCGCGATCCTGCTGGTCGCCCTGGTCGGCGAGGGGGCCCGGCGGATCCGGGTGCCGCGCCCGATCGTGGGACTGACCCAGGTCGCCGCCCTGGTGCCCTACCTGCTCCTGGTCTGCGTCCCCGACGCCAGCGGCCCGATCCCGACCCCGAGCAGCGTCGACGCGTTCGTGGAGTTGATGCGCACCGGCGGACAGGACATCCGCGAGTTCAGCACACCCGCCCCCGCCACACCCGGGATCGTCGCGATCCTGCTCACGGTGATGGGCGGCGTGGCCGTGATCGTGGACATGATCGCGGTGACCTACGCCCAGGCCGCCCCGGCGGGTCTGCCGCTGCTCGCGCTCTACAGCGTGCCGGCCGCGCTGTCCCAGTCCGGCCTCGGCTGGGCGGTCTTCCTGATCGCGGCGCTGGCCTACGTCCTGCTGCTGCTCGCGGAGGGCCGCGAGCGGTTGCTGCGCTGGGGCCGACCACTGACCCCGCCGATACCGCCCGGCCATCCGCCGATGCGCCAGTATCGCCCGCCCGCCCGCGGCGGCGGCCGGATCGGCGTGGCCGCGCTCGCGGTGGCCGTGGCGGTGCCCGCGCTGATCCCGCTGAGCGCCAACCGGCTCCTGGACAAGAACGACAACGGACCGCAGTCGCATCGGCTGACCACGATCAACCCCGTGGTCAAGCTCTCCGACGAGCTGAACCGGGCGGAGAACCGGGAGTTGATGCGCTATCGCACCACCTCCGCCGCGCCCGGCTCGATCTATCTGCGGATCTCCTCCCTCGACCGGTTCGACGGCCGCTCCTGGCAGCCGTCGGAGCGGCAACTGACCGACGTGCCGAAGGACTTCCCCAAGCCGCCGGGCCTGGACCAGGCGGTGCGCACCACCGAGGTGATCACCCGGGTCGAGTCCGACCGGGACTACGACCAGGGTTCGCTGCCGATGCCCTACCCGGCGACGCAGGTCCAGGTGAAGGGCAGTTGGCGCTACGAGCCCGAGGGTCGCCTGCTGCTGGCCGACAACAAGCAGGGCCTGCGCGGCCTCGGCTGGACGGTGACCAGCCTCGACGTCGAACCGACCCCCGCCCAGCTCAAGGCCGCCGGCGCGCCGCCGCCCGCGCTCGCGCCCTACGTGGCGCTGAACCTGCCGACCGACATGGTGAACCGGATCCGCCAGCAGGCGCTGCGGATCGGCGGCAACGGCACCTCCTACGACCGGGCCCGGAACCTGGAGGAGTGGTTCGCCCGCTCCAACCAGTTCCGCTACGACACCAAGGTCCCGCCGGGCAACGGCACCTCGGCGCTGGAGAACTTCCTGGAGCAGAAGGTCGGCTACTGCGAACAGTTCTCCTCCGCGATGGCGGTGATGGCCCGCACCCTGGGCATCCCGGCGCGGATCGCGGTCGGCTTCATCCCGGGCACGCAGCAGGCCGACATGAGCTACAAGGTCAGCAGCCACGACGCGCACGCGTGGCCGGAGCTGTACTTCTCCGGCGCGGGCTGGATCCGGTTCGAGCCGACCCCCTCCCGGGGCAACTCGCCCTCCTACGCCCAGCAGGACGTGGCACCGGTCGCGCCGTCGGCGACCCCGGGCAGTGCGGGCGACCTGCCCTCCAAGCAGCCGCAGACGGCGCCGAGCGCGGCGCCGTCGACCGCCACGACCACCGCGCCGGCCGCCGTCGGCGCCTCCTCGGACGGGCCGCGGTTGTCCGGCCGGGTGCTGCTGATCGGCGGCGCCGTGCTGCTGGTGGCGCTGCTCGTGGTGGCGCCGATGCTGGTCCGCTCCCGGGTACGCCGACGCCGGTTCGCGGCGCTCACCCGGGACGTGGCGGCCGACGTCGATGCCGAGGACCGCGCCGGGCCGGTGCTCGGCGGCTGGGCCGAGGTGCTGGACACCGCCCGCGACCTGGGCCACCCGGCACCGGACGCGGAGACCCCGCGCCAGGCCGCCGAACGGCTGCTCGCGGTGCTGGCGGTCGACGCTCCCGCCGCCGAGGGTGCCGGGGACGTCGACGACACCGGGCGACTCGCGGCGGGATCGGCCGTGCTCGCCGCCCGCGAGGCACTGCCCCGGATCGCGCTCGCCACCGAACGGCTGTTGTACGCGGCCGCCCCGCCGGTCCGCGAGCCGGGCCTCGGCGAGGACGTGCGGGCGGTCCGCCGGGGCCTGTTGGCCCGGGCCGGACGCGGGCGCCGGTTGCGGGCGAGCCTGCTCCCGCCGTCGTTGCGCCGCCGGGGCGGGCAGAGCCGGGGCGAGCGTCGGTACACGCTCGCCGAGCGGTTCCGGCCCCGGCTGTCGCGCCGCCGGGACGAGGGCCCGGGCGGCACGCCCAAGCCGGCCGACCTCGGCTGAGCGGCGGGCGGCCCCGGCCGCCCGCCCCGGGGCACCGGGACACGACGACGAAACGCCGGTGGCGGTGACCTCCGATTCCCTCGGAGGTCACCGCCACCGGCGTGGTCGTTCGTATGCCGCCCCGTCTCGACGTCGCGCCCGGGACTCACCCGTGGCGACCGGGTCTCCCCGGTCGCGTCGTCGACGCGGTGCGGTACGCGCCGAACGTCAGCCGTTCTCCTCGCGTCGACGACGCCAGCGGTCCTCGATGCGGTTCATCACCTTGGCCTTGCGCCGCCGCGGTGCGCGACCGCGGCCCGCGCCGCCGCCCTCGCCCGCGTCGGGCGTCGCCGGTCCCCGGCGCCAACCGGTGACCGCGAGGAGCGCCCCACCGAGCATCGCCAGAAAGCCGATGACACTGACCCAGATCTGTTGGACCATCATGCCGGTCATCAACAGGACGATGCCGAGCAGGAATCCGAGGATCGCCTGAACGGTGCGTCGCCGGGTATGCCGGCGCATGCCGGCTGCTTCGAGCGCTGTCGCGAATTTGGGATCTTCGGCGTAGAGCGCTCGCTCCATCTGCTCAAGCATGCGCTGCTCGTGCTCTGAGAGCGGCACGGCGTCCTCCTTCGTCGGCCGCGACGCGACCTTGCGGCCCTTTCAGGATAGGCAGGTAATCGCTGTCGTGAAAGCCACCCTCGGCACGGGCTCGACGCCCGACACCGCATGAGGGTTCACCACATCGATTCCCGCCCCTTCCAACACTCCTGCCCTGTCCGGCGCACGCTCATGTCCCCCGGTCAGGGCTTCGATGATATGCGGCCCGGGCGGGTTCGCGCTGAGGGATGGGGCCGGGCGGGTCCGCGTCGGCGGCGCGCGGGGTGCCCGGGGCCGGCGGCCGGCGGCCGTTCAGCGCCCTCGCGGGCCCCGCGCCCGGGGTCCACGATCGAGCAGGGTGGCGGCGGTGAGCGCCGAATCGCCGAATCGGCCGCGCACCGCGTCGGCCGCGCGCTCCACCTCACGCCGGCCCGGATCCCGCTCGCCGAGCACCAGTTGGCGCGGACAGCCGCCGCCGACCAGGCCCTCCACCCGGATCCCGACCAGGCGCAGGCGGGCCCGTTCCAGGCCCAGCGCGCCGTGCAGCAGGCAGGCCACGTGGTAGATCTCGTGGCCCACGTCGGTGGCCTCGCGCAGGGTCCTGCCGCGGGTGATGGTGCTGAAGTCGGCGAACCGGATCTTGATCGTGACGGTCCGCCCGGCCGTCTTCGCCCGGCGCAGCCGGGTCGCGGTGCGGTGCGCGAGGGCGAGCAGGGTGCGGCGGATCGCCACCGGGTCGTCCACGTCGGTGGGGAAAGTCTCCTCGGCGCCGATACTGCGTTCGGGTTCCCAGGGGATCACCGGCCGGCGGTCCCGCCCCCAGGCGAGTTCGTACAGCCCGCGCCCCGCGGCGGCACCGAGCGCGCGGCTCAGCGTCTCGACCGAAGTGTGGGCGACATCACCGATGGTGGTCAGGCCCAGATCGGTCAGCAACGCGCCGGTGCGCTCGCCGACGCCCCACAGGCGGTCCACCGGGAGCGGGTGCAGGAAGTCCACCACCTGCTCGGGGCGGATCACGCTGAGCCCGTCGGGTTTGGCCAGGGCGCCGGCCAGCTTGGCGGTGAACTTGGTGTCCGCGATGCCGACCGAGCAGGTGATGCCCTGCTCGTCGAAGATCCGGGCGCGGATCGACTCGCCCACCGTCTCCGGCGGCCCCAGACGGCGGGTGACGCCCGCGAGGTCGAGGAACGCCTCGTCCAGGGACAGCGGCTCCACGCGCGGGGTGATCGAGCGCAGCACCTCCATGACGCCGCCGGACACGCGGGCGTAGTCGTCGTGTTCCGGGGAGAGGAAGAGCGCGTGCGGGGCGAGCCGGCGGGCCCGGGAGGTGGCCTGGCCGGCGTGCACGCCCAGCGCGCGCACGTCGTAGGTGGCGGAGAGCACCACCCCGCGCGGGCCCTGGCCGGCCACCACCAGGGGGGTGTCGCGCAGTGTCGGGTCGCGGCGGATCTCGACGGACGCGTAGAAGGCGTCCATGTCGACGTGCATGATCGCCTGCGGCGGTGCGGATCGGGCGGTGCTCATCCGGCACCGCCCGTCCGGGCGTCGCGGCCGGGGCGGGAAGCGGGCCCCGGGCCGAAAGCGGGGCTAGTTCGCCGGCTTGCCCGCGAGCAGGTGCAGTTGGGTGGCCAGGGCGCGGTACTCGGGCTGTTCGGCCGCGGCGCGTTCGAGGTCGAGGAGGGCGTCGAACGAGCCCGGGTCGTCGACCAGGACGCCCGGGACCAGGTCGGCGAAGACCCGGATCGCGTGCACCGGGCCCGCCTCCAGGCCGGCCTTGGCGACCAGCGCGGTAAGGTCGGCGACGGTGAACCGGCGCGGCATCGGGTCGGCCGGGCCGTAGCGGCCCTCGGGATCGGCGAGCAGGTCGCGGGCCTGGTCGAAGTGCCCGGCGAGGGCGCGGGCCAGGACCGCGCCGGTGCGGTTGGCCGCGAGCAGGCTGAGCGTGCCGCCGGCGCGCAGCGCGCGGACGATCCGGCCGAGGTCGGCGGCGGGGTCGTCCACCACCTCGAGGACGCCGTGGCACAACACCACGTCGGCGGCGTCCGGCTCGACCACGTCGAACAGGTCGTGGGTGTCGCCCTGGAGGGCTCGGACCAGGTCGGTGACCCCGGCCTCGGCGGCCCGGCGCTCCAGCGCGGCGAGCGCGTCGGGGCTGGGGTCGACGACGGTGACCCGGTGTCCGAGTCGGGCGATGGGCACCGCGAGGTTGCCGGTGCCGCCGCCGGTGTCGAGCACGTCGAGGACGTCCCGTCCGGCCGCCTCGGCCCGTCGGTCCAACGCCTCGCGCAGCACCTGCCACACGACGGCGGTGCGCATCGAGCTGCGCCTGCGCGTCTGGTCGGACACGAACACCCTCCTCCGGAACCGGTCGGGTTCCACCTTAGAGCGTGTGCGGAGGTCATCCCGCGCTCCCGGGGCTGGCGTGCCACAGCTTGCGCGGGGGCTGCTTGGCGGCGGTGCCGGCGGGACGCAGGTCGGCGTACGGGGAGACCTTGAAGCCGCTGGCGTGCACCAGGACCCGGCGCTCGGCGGGCGCGGCGGACGCCGGCCGCGTTCGGGCCATCAGCTCGTGCACCGCCGGAACGCCGCCGACGCTCCAGGCGTCGTGCAGCGCGCCCAACTCCCAGCATCCGGTGGCCCGCAGCGACACGCCGCGCGGTCCGGTGCGGCGCAGCACCCCGCGCACCACCAGCAGCCAGGAGTGGAACAGCGTGGCCGCGTACGGGTCCTGGGCGTCCTCGAAGAAGGTGGTGTCGACCGGTCCGGTGGCGTCGTCCAGGGTCAGGAAGATCACCCGGCGGCCGGAGCGGATCGGCGGCGTCTGGGTGGCCACCTTGACCCCGGCGACCAGCAATTCCTCGCGGTTGCGCCGGTTCAGCAGGTCGCGGGCGCGGGTGACGCCCAGGTCGGCCAGGAACGGCGCGTGGAAGTCGAGCACGTGCCGGCCGGCGTCCAGACCGAGCACGTCGAGTTCGGCCCGCACCCGTTCCACGTCGGTGAACTCGGGCAGGCCGGTGGCCGGCGGGATGTCGGGGGCCAGGCCCAGGTCGAGTTCGGCGCCCTCCTGGTGTCGGCCGCCCCGGCCTCGACCGGCCCGGCCGAGGCGGTTCAGGTCGGCGAGTTGCAGGAGCAGGTCGCGGCGGGTGGTCGGGGCCGGGTGCACGGCGTCGAACGCGCCGATGGTGATCAGCCGTTCGGTGGTCGGGCGGGACGCGCCGCCGCGGGCCCGGAAGTCGACGAGGGAGGTGTACGGGCGGTGCGCCAGGACGTGGGCCACCTCGTCGGCGCCGATGCCCTTGACCTCGGCCAGCGGGATCCGGATGCCGGGCGGTCCCTCGGCGAGGGGCTCGACCCGGTAGACGTCGTCGGAGCGGTTGACGTCGACGCCCAGGATCGGCACGCCGAACTGGCGCGCGTCGTCCAGGATCAGCCGTTTGGGGTACATCCCGGGGTCGTGGGTGAGCACGCCGGCCAGGAACGCGGCGGTGTGGTGCGTCTTGAGCCAGGCGGACTGGTACGTGGGCAGCGCGAAGGCGGCGGCGTGCGCCTTGCAGAAGCCGAACGAGGCGAAGGCCTCCAGGACGTCCCAGATCTTGTCGATCACCGGCCGGCTGTAGCCGCGGTGCGCGGCGAGTTCGTACAGCCAGCTCCGGACGGCGGGTTTTCGCTCGTGGCTGCCCAGCGCGCGGCGGGCCACGTCGGCGCGGGCGAGGTCGCAGCCGGTGGCGATGTGGATGATCCGGATCACCTGTTCGTGGAAGACCACCACGCCGCAGGTCTCGGCCAGCGCCGCGCGGAAGTCCTTGTGGATGTAGTAGGGCTCGGTCCAGCCCTGGCGGGCGGCGAGGAACGGGGTGACCATGTCGCTCTTGACCGGGCCGGGCCGGAACAGCGAGATGTCCACGATGATGTCCTCGAACGTCTCCGGGGCGAACTTGCCGATCAGCTCGCGCTGTCCGGGCGATTCGATCTGGAAGCAGCCGAGGGTGCGCGTGGAGCGGATCAGGTCGAACGTGGCCGGGTCGTCGTGCGCGATCGTGTCCAGGTCGGGGGCGGCGCCGTCGACCCGTTCGATCTCGGCCACCGCGTGCGCCATCGCGGACTGCATCCGCACCCCGAGCACGTCGAGCTTGAGCAGTCCCAGGTGTTCGACGTCCTCCTTGTCGAACTGGCTCATCGGGAAGCCCTGCGCGGAGGTCTCCACGGGGGTGCGGTCGAGGAGCGTGGGGTTGGACAGCAGTACGCCGCACGGGTGCAGGGCGAGGTGTCGGGGCAGGCCGTCGAGCCGGGCGGCGAGCGCGAACAGGCCGTCGAAGCCGCCGTCCCGGGCGAGTCGGTGGTTGCGCAGTTCGGGCAGGTCGCGCAGGGCCGGGCCGAGGTCGCGGGCGCGGATGTGCGGGAACGCCTTGGCCAGTTCGTCGATCTCGCCGGCGGCCAGGCCCAGGGCCGCGCCGACGTCGCGGATGGCGTGCCGGGCGCGGTAGGTCTCGGCCATCGACACGCAGGCGCAGCGCTCCGGGCCGAAGACCTCCATGATCCGCCGGTAGACGTCGGTACGGCGGGCGGATTCCACGTCGACGTCGATGTCGGGCAGCGCGGTGCGCCGGTCCGAGACGAAACGCTCCATCAGCAGGCCGTGTCGGAGCGGGTCGACGCCGGAGATGCCGAGCAGGTGGTTGACCAGGCTGCCCGCGCCGGAGCCGCGGGCGGCGCAGCGCACGCCCATGTCCCGGATCAGGTCGACCACGCCGGCCACGGTCAGGAAGTAGGACGGCAGGCCGAGTCGGCCGATCAGCGCCAGCTCGTCGTCGAGGCGACCCAGCGCTTCGGTGGTGGGGGCGATGCCGCGCAGCCCCAGGCCCGCCTCGCACCGCGCGCGCAGTTCGGCGCCGGCCCGGCTCGCGGGCACGCCCAGCACCTCCGGCTCGGGGTAGAACACGCTGCCGATGCCCAGGTCCCGGGCCGGGTCCAGGACCAGTTCGTCGGCCAGCGCGCGGCCGGCGCCGAGCAGCGCGGCGGCGGTGCCCCGGCCGGCCAGGCAGGTGATCTCGGCGGCGACGGCGACCATGTCGAGGGTGGGCTTGAGGTATGCCTCGGAGCCGGTGCGGGCCAGGTGGTGCGGGCCGAGCGGGACCAGCCGGCGGGCCGAGTCGAGCACGTCGGCGACCACGGCGTCCTCGCGGTCGGCGTAGCGCACCGCGTTGGTGAGCACGGCGGGCACGCGGTGGGTGTCGGCGAGAGTGAGCGTCCGGGCCGCGTGGACGGCGGATCCGGCCCGGCCCGGCGGCGCGAGATGGCACACCAGTTCGAGGTACAGGGCGTCGTCGGCCATCACGGCGCGGGCCCGGGCGAGCAGTCGTGCGGCGAGCGCGGGCCGGTCGGCGGCGAGCGCCCGGCCGACCTCGGAGTCGGGTCCGGCCAGTACGACCACGGCGCCGTCGGTCGCGGCCAGCGCCTCCCAGGTGGTCACCGGGTTGACCCGGTCGCGCCGGTGCGCGTCGCTGATCAGCCGGCACAGCGCGGCCCAGCCGGCCTTCCCCCGGGCG
This sequence comes from Embleya hyalina, assembly GCF_003967355.1. GTDB lineage: Bacteria > Actinomycetota > Actinomycetes > Streptomycetales > Streptomycetaceae > Embleya > Embleya hyalina. The sequence continues at coordinate 40,969 of NZ_BIFH01000020.1, forward strand.
AGCACGGTGACCCGGGGATGCCCGGGGTCGGTGAACGCGCCGCCGCGCGCGGGGGTGCGCCGGACCCGGGCCGGCGCGACGGGATCCGGCTCGGCGGGCAGCACCGCCAGCTCGGCGCCCAGGATCGGCCGAATGCCCGCCGCGAGGCAGCCGCGCGCGAAGGCGACCGCGCCGTACACCCCGTCCCGGTCGGTCAGCGCGAGGGTGTCCAGGCCGTGTTCGACCGCGCGCTCGATCAGGGTGTTCGGGTGCGAGACGCCGTAGCGCATCGAATGCCCCGACGCGACGTGCAGGTGGGCGAAGGGGCGGTTCGATCGATTCGGTCGGTTCATGGGTGGTGCCGGTTCTCGGGTGGGGGCGTGCGGTGGCGGGGCGTTCGAGGGAGGGCGTTCAGTCGACGGGAGGGGGCGGGGCCGGGATCGGGGGCAGCGCGAGCAGGCGCACCACCAGGCGGAAGAAGGTCTCGACGTCGCGGATCAGGTCGTCGGCCTCGCGGCCGGTGACCGCGCCGGGCAGGCCCGCCTCGGCGGCGGCGCGCTTGCGGGCACCGGACGCGAAGAAGGCGGCCCACTCGACCAGCTCGGGCGCCACCTTCGGCAGCAGCTCCCACGCGCTGCGCGGGGCCCGCCGGCGCCGGCCCGGGCGCTGCTCGTCGGCCTGTGCCCGGGCGGCGAGCACGGCCGCGGCCACCCGCAGCGCGGCCAGGTGGGCGGTGGCGTAGCGCTCCGCCGCGTCGGGGTTGACGGCGGCCTCCGTGAGCCCGCGCCGAGCCTGGGCCAGCAGGTCGAGCGCCCCGCGCGGGGCGGACGACCAGCGCACCGGCGCTCGTCGGATCGGCGGCGGCTCGGGTATGTGGGCGGACTGGTTCACACTCGTGCGCACACTCGCGCTCGCGCTCGCGCTCACGGAGTCACCTCCTCAATCGGCGGTCCGAGCCAGCGTCCAGGTACCGGCGCCGGCGTCCAGGCTGAGGTCGTAGACGCCCAGGGGCGCGCTGCGACCGGCCCCGGCCTCCACACGCCACACCTCGCGCTCCCCCGTCGTCACGACGGCGGCCCGCGAACGCGCGTGCTGCCACCACTCGCCGGTCTCGACCCAGTGGCCGAGCACTTCCCGGACCACGTAGAGCCGGTCGTGCCACAGGAACCGCGCGGGGTCCCCACCACTGCGCAGCACCTCCACCGGATCGGTGTGCAGACGCGTCATACGGCTCCTCCTCCGCCGAGGCCCGGGCCGCGATGCGCTTCCCCACGCACCGCGACCCCGGCCGCCCATCCGTTTGCCCCGTGCCGTTCGAGTCGAACTTTTTTCTCGAACAAAAGTTCGATCCCGTTTGCCAGTAAAGCTCTCTCCCCCACCCACGTCAACGTCATTGCCGCAGTACCGGGCGAACCGTCGTGTTCGATCGATGTTCGAGCATGTTCGAGTCGAACCGCCCCCGTCCCGTCCACCGTGACAGGCCACTCCGACAGCCGACGCCGCCGACGAGCCGGCCGACGTGCGACCCTGCCCGGGTGCGACCACGTCTGCCCTCGCCGCTGTGCGAGCTGTCCGATCCCCGCCTGACCACCCTCGGCCTGCGCCTGCGCCTCAAACGGGACGACCTGATCCATCCCGAGGTGCCGGGCAACAAGTGGCGCAAGCTGAAGTACAACCTGGTGGCGGCCCGCGAGCGGGGCGAGCACACCCTGCTGACCTTCGGCGGCGCCTACTCGAACCACCTCCGGGCCACCGCCGCCGCCGGCCGCGCGCTCGGCCTGGCCACCGTCGGCGTGGTGCGCGGCGAGGAGCTCGCCGACCGCCCGCTCAACCCGTCGCTCGCCTTCGCGGCCGAACGCGGCATGCGGCTGGTGTTCGTGGACCGCGCCACCTACCGGGCCAAGCACACGCCGAAGGTGCTGGAGCGGCTGCTCGCCGCACACGGGCCGGCGTACGTACTGCCCGAGGGCGGCAGCAACGAGGCCGCCGTGCGCGGGTGCGCGGAGCTGCCCGCCGAACTCGGCGACGACGTCGACACGGTCTGCGTCGCGGTGGGCACCGGCGGCACGCTGGCCGGGATCGCGGCGGGACTGCCCGCCGGGCGGCACGCGATCGGCTTCGCGGTGCTCGGGGGCGGCTTCCTCGCCGACGAGGTGGCCGACCTCCAGCGCCGCACCTACGGCGCCCCGACCGACAACTGGCACGTGGAGAACGACTTCCACCACGGCGGCTACGCCCGGCGCGGCCCGGAACTGGACACCTTCCTCGCCGACTTCGCGGCCCGACACGGCTTCGCGCCCGAACCGGTCTACGTGGGCAAGATGTTGTTCGGGCTGTTCGCCCTCGCCGAGCGCGGCGCCTTCGCCCCGGGCACCCGGCTGGTCGCGGTGGTCACCGGCTGACCCGGTCGCGCGACGCGCTCGAACCGGGGCCGCGCCGGCGCGGGCGGTCCGGGCCGCACGACGCGAAAAGCGGTGGTCCGCCGTCCCCACGACCGGACCACCGCTCCGAACGACCCGCCGCCCCCCGCCGGCCGTCGTTCCCGTCCATCCGTTCCGTCGCCCCGTGTCGCCGGTCCCGATGTCGTCGCCCGCCTCCGCCGTCCCCCTCGAACGGCCCTCCCCGAGGCTCCCCCTGGGCTCTCCCCGTGCCGACAACTCTGGCGCTCGGCCCGGGGGCGCGACATCCGTACGGATACTCAGAAGCGCACCGAGTACCGGGGCCATATCCCCGTCGATCATCGTTTCGGGGCACCGCGGATCCGTGGAAAGAAATCTTCCCCGCGCGTACAACCCTGGACGGGGGTCGCGAGTCTTACCAATCGTGACCCGCTGGGGGGTGGGCCCGTAGACCGTGGGGAGCGGTCGCGGGACGGAGCGGGGGACCAGGCCCGGGGGGCGGGCCTGGTCCCCCGCTTCCGCATATACGCTCTACCGACGTGGCTCGCATTGTGATCGTCGGCGCAGGTATCGGTGGATTGGCGGTGGCCGCTCGGCTGGCCACGCTTCGACACGAGGTGACGATCTGCGAACGGTCGTCCTCGACCGGCGGGGCCTCCGGGTCGATCGTCCGCGACGGCTTCACCTTCACCACCGGCCCCGGGCTGCTCACCCTGCCGGCCGTCTACCGCGACCTGTTCCTCAAGACCGGCGCGGCGATCGAGGACGTGGTGGACCTGGTCCCGCTCGCCTCCCCCACCCGCGAGTCGTTCGCCGCCGCGACCGGGGCGCGTACCGTCGTCGACCTCCCCAACGCCTCCCGGTCCGGGATCCACGACGCGTTCGAGGCGGGCTTCGGGGCGGGTGCGGGCGACGATTGGCAGCGGCTGCTGCACCGGGCCGGCGAGATGTGGGGGATCACCCGGAAGAGCTTCATCGAGGCGCCGCTCCTGGCCGACCCGGCCCGGCGGGCCGAGCGGCTGCGCAGCGCCGGGAGCGGGCGGGCCGACCTGCGCGTCACCGCCCCGTGGCGCTCGTTGCGCTCGCTCGGCCGGGCCACGCTGAGCGATCCCCGGCTGCGCGCCCACCTGGAGCGCTTCGCCGCCGAGGCGGGCTGCCATCCGGGCAAGGCGCCCGCGACGCTGGCCACGCTGCCCTACCTGGAGGAGACCTTCGGGGTGTGGTGGGTGCGCGGCGGCCTGCACCGGATGACCGAGGCGCTGCACGCGCGCTGCCTGCAGCGGAAGGTGCGGGTGCGCACCGACACCGAGGTCGTGGCGATCGAACGCGAGGGCGATCGGGTCGGCGGCGTGCGCCTGGCCGACGGCGGGCGCCTGACCGCCGACATCGTGATCACCGACCTGCCCACCGACCCGCACGCGGCCGGGCTGCTGTCCGGCCCGGGGGCCGCCGGGGCGCGACGGGTGCCGGCCGCCTCCGCGACGCTCGAACTGCATCTCGCGCTGCGCGGGCACACCCCCGGGACGCCGCACCGCACCTATCTGTTCGCGGACGATCCGGATCGGGAGCCGGACGCGCTGTTCGCCCGACGCCCCGCGCCGCCGAGCGATCCGACGTTGTGCGTGCTCGCCCCCGACGACCCGGCGCTGGCCCCCGAGGGGCACAGCGCGTGGACGGTACAGCTGCGCGTGCCGCCGCACGGCGTCGTGGACTGGGCCTCGGCCGCCGTCCGGGACACCTGCTCCGCGACCCTGCTCGACCTGCTGGCCCGGCGCGGCCTCGACGTGCGCGACCGGGTCCTGTGGTCCGAGTTGCGCACCCCCGCCGACGTGGCGGCGGCCACCGGGGCTCCGGGCGGCGCGGTGCCGGGCGCGGGCGCCGACGGTCCGCGCAGCGCGCCGCGCCGGGTGCCGAACCGGTCGGCCGTACCGGGTCTGTTCTCGGTCGGCGCGAGTGCCCATCCGGGCGGCGGGCTGCCCCGGGTCGGCATGTCGGCGGCGCTGGTGGCGGAGCTGATCGGGCGCGCGTAGGGCCTGGCTCGCGGTGTCCGGCCGGGTTCGGGGTTTCCGGTCGGGCCGGGTTCAGCGGGCCTTGGCCCGGCGGCCCTTCGGGCGGCGACCGCTGACCGTCCAGCCGTGGTGGTAGGCCTTGCGCACATAGCGGGTGGTCAGGAACTGGCCGACCGCGAAGCAGAACGCGCCGATGCCGACCACCACCGGGTTCTTGATGCCGACACCGGCGGCCACGCCGACGAAGCCGACGAAGGCCAGCACGCGGTAGCGGAACGGGGCGCCGTGTTGCCACAGCACCTCGGTCAGCAGCCACAGTCCGATCGGCACGAACAGGATGTAGAGCACCACCAGGCCGAACTGCACGGTCGATCCCTCCGTTACCGGTTCGTGGCCTCACCCTAGAGGGTGAACCGGTCGTCGGGAGGAAAGCGCGTCAGCCGACTTCGGTCGAACCGGCGCCCCGTGCCGCGCCGGCGTCCCCGTCCAGCCCGAGGTTCTGGTAGATCTCGGTGGTCGCGGTCGACCGGTTCAAGGTGATGAAGTGCAGGCCCGGCGCGCCCTCGGCGAGCAGCCGCTCGGACATCCGGGTGGCGTACTCCACCCCGATCGCGCGCACCGCCGCCCGGTCGTCGCCGACCGCCTCGACCGCCGCCGACAGGTCGGCCGGCACCGAGCAGCCGCTCAGCTCGTCGGCCCGCACCAGCGTGGTCGGGCTGGTCACCGGCATCACCTCGGGGATGATCGGGATGTCGCACCCGGCCGCCGCGACCCGGTCGCGCAGGCGCAGGTAGTCCTCGACGTCGAAGAACATCTGGGTGATCGCGTAGTCGGCGCCCGCGCGGCACTTGGCCACGAAGTGCCGGATGTCCTCGTCCCAGTCGCTCGACCGCGGGTGCATCTCCGGGAACGCGGCGATGCCCACGCAGAAGTCGCCCGACGCGCGCAGCAGTTCGACCAGTTCGACGGCGTAGGTGAAGCCGTCGGGGTGGGCGACCCACTCGCCCTTCGGGTCGCCCGGCGGGTCGCCGCGCAGCGCGAGCACGTTGCGCACGCCCGCGTTGGCGTACTGCCCGATGATGTTGCGCAGCTCGGCGCGCGAGTGGCCGACCGCGGTGAGGTGCCCCACGGGGGTGAGCGTGGTCTCGGTGGCGATCCGCTCGGTCGTGTCGACGGTCAGGCCCCGGCTGGAGCCGCCCGCGCCGTAGGTGACCGAGACGAAGGTCGGCGCCAGTGCCTCGACGCGGCGGATGGCCTCCCACAGGGTGCGGGTGCCCGCCTCCGTGCGTGGGGGCATGAACTCGAAGGAGAAGGACCGGGTGCCGTCCGCGAGGAGATCGCGAATGGCCGGAGTTCGACTGATTCGGGTGGCTGCCGCACCGAGAGACATGCACGCAGGTTATCGGGCGTTCCGCGCGGTGAGGTAGACCTTCCACTCCGCGAGACGACCGGGCGACCCGGGCTTCACGGCGGGCGACCAGGGGACTCGCACCCGGCGCAAGTTAGGCTGCCCCGTATTTCCTGTTCGTTTCCCCGCCTTCGACGGAAGACTCCATGGCTGCCGAATCCTTCCCCGTACACCCCCTGGACCGGGGCGGCCTCCGGCAGCGGATCAATGCCGCGCTGGGCGATTTCATGGACCGACAGGCGCGGGTGCTCGCCGACGTGGGCGAGGGCATGGTCCCGGTCACCGCGGCGCTGAACGACTTCGTGCTCGACGGCGGCAAGCGGCTGCGCCCCGGCTTCTGCTACTGGGGGTGGCGCGGGATCGCCGGTCCGGGGCGGGCGGACGAGGCCATCGTGCGGGCGGCCACCGCGCTGGAGCTGCTCCAGGCCAGCGCGCTGATCCACGACGACCTGATGGACAGCAGCGACACCCGGCGCGGCAAGCCGGCCGTGCACCGCCGATTCGAGGGGTTGCACGGAGAAAATCGCTGGGTCGGCTCGGGCGAGTCGTTCGGCTCGGCGGCGGCGATCCTGCTCGGTGACCTGTGCCTGTCCTGGTGCGACGAGATGTTCGGCGCCAGCGGGGTGGACGACCGGGCGCTGCGCGCGGCCAAGCCGCTGTTCGACGTGATGCGCACCGAGGTGATGGCGGGCCAGTATCTCGACGTGCTGGAGCAGGCGATGGGCGGCGGCTCGGTCGAGCGGTCACGACGGGTGATGCGGTTCAAGTCCGCCAAGTACACGATCGAGCGCCCCCTGCACGTGGGGGCCGCCCTGGCCGGCGCCGACCCGGCCGCCTTCGCCGCCTACTCCGCCTACGGGCTGCCCCTCGGTGAGGCCTTCCAGCTGCGCGACGACGTGCTCGGCGTCTTCGGCGACCCCGAGCGGACCGGCAAGCCCGCCGGGGACGACCTGCGCGAGGGCAAGCGCACCGTGCTGCTCGCGCTGGCCGGCGAGCGGGCCGACGCCGCCCAGAACGAGGTGCTCACCGCGCTGGTCGGCGATCCGGCGCTGAGCGACACCGGGGTCAAGGAGCTGCGCGCGGTGATCGAGGACACCGGGGCGCTCGCCGACGTCGAGACGATGATCACCGACCTGACGGAGCGGGCCCTGACCGCCCTGGCCGGCGCGCCGATCGCCGAGGACGCGCGCGAAGTCCTGCGCGAGCTGGTCGACGCCGCCACGGTACGCAGCGTCTAGGACCGGGCGGACGGGGGTGCGCGGACCGAGCGCGAACGGCGCGCCGAGGGCCGCGGGCCGGTGGTGTTCCGGCTCGGCCACCCGCCCCCGGTGCGGGTGCGCGGTGTGCTCGTCGCGGTCCTCGGACAGCGCCTGCGGCGGATTGCGGCCGACCAGGTAGATCCCGCCGATCACGGCGCCGAGTACGAGCAGCGGGAACAGCAGCGCGCCCCCGTTGTCCGGTGTCGCGCTCGGGCGGGACGCCGGGATCCCTGGTGCGCCGGCCGCGAGCCGCGGGTTCGGGATCCGGGATCGGCCGGGCGTCGTGGCGGGTGTCGCGGGGTGCGGCAGGTCGTGGGCGCGGGCATCCTCTGCGGACCCCGGACGGAAGGAGACGTCGGGTGTGTCCATCTCGGCAGTCTGGCCGCCGGATCGATCCGACTCGGCCGGAATGCGCCATCCTCCGGCCCAACCACCCGATCGGCGCACACCGGGCGCGGGTCAGGGCAGGACGGCCGCGAAGCTCGCGTAGTGGTCGTCGCTGTAGAAGCGCTCGGTGTTCCTTCCGGTGACGATCCGCCGTGCGCCGCGATCGGCGGACCCGGGGGTGCGGACCGTGTACTCGCGGTAGTAGCCGTCGGGCCTGCCGGGGAGCAGCTTCTCCCGGTTGCCGAAGACGATGCCGTCGCGGGAGTACGGGAACGGGCCGCCGGCCGCGATCAGGGCCAGCGTCTCGCGGGCCTCGGCGGGCAGGTCGCCGGCGGCGACGGTACGCATCCGGGCGGGCACCCAGGTGGGACGCGCGGACGCGGTGTCGCCGCGCCCCGACATCGACGCGGTACCGACGGACGTGCCGGCCGCGGTGGACGCCGCCGGCGTCCGGTTCGCCCCGGTGCCGGGACGCGCCCCGTCGCCGTCGCCGCGCGTGAACGCGAGGACCAACGCGAGTGCCGCGACGAGCGCGAGCACCGTGACGACGACCAGATTGCGCCGCTGGGCACCGGACATGTCCCGCATCGTGCCGGCCCGCCCGCCGCACCGGGCCGATCCCGGAGCCGTACGCGCCGAACGACACCCGAACCGCGTACACGGCCGCTCGGGTGCGAATCCGTCGGCCCGGGGTCAGCCCGAGGTCAGCCGTTCGACGAACCGGGCCGTCGCCTCGGCCGGGTCCGCGGCCTCGGTGATCGCGCGGACCACCACCACCCGGGTCGCGCCGGCGGCCAGCACCTCGTCGAGGTTGCCGAGGTCGATGCCGCCGATCGCGAACCACGGCCGGGTCGGCCGCAGTGCGGCGGTGTACCGCACCAGGTCCAGGCCCGGGGCGGGTCGGCCCGGCTTGGTCGGGGTCGGCCACACCGGTCCGGTGCAGAAGTAGTCCACCCCCGGCTCCACGAGCGCCGCGTCCACCTCGGCCTCGGCGTGCGTGGAGCGCCCGATCAGCACGTCGCCGCCGATGATCGCCCGCGCCGCGGGGACCGGCAGGTCGTCCTGTCCCAGGTGCAGCACGTCGGGGCCGATCGTGTGCGCGACGTCGGCCCGGTCGTTGACCGCGAGCAGCTTCCCGTGTCGGCGGCAGGCGTCCCGGAACACCTCCAGGTATTCCAGCTCCGGTCGGGCCTCCAGGCCCTTCTGCCGCAACTGCACGATGTCCACGCCCGCGCCGAGCACCGCGTCCAGGAACGCGGGCAGGTCACCCTGCCGCTCCCGCGCGTCGGTGCACAGGTACAGGCGCGCGTCGGCCAACCGTTCCTGACGGCTCGTCATCGGCCCGGCCTCAGATCGCCAGCGCCTGGGCGCGTCGCCGCACCTCGGTCATCCGGTTCTCCTGCAGCGCCTGCACCGGCGTGCCCGGCAACGTGTCGTCGGCGGTGAACAGCCACTCCAGCGCCTCCTCGTCGGAGAAGTTCGAGTCGGAGAGCAGGGTCAGCGTGCCGACGAGGCCCTTGACGATGTTGCCGTCCTGGAAGAAGTCGGCGGGCACCTGGAGCGCCCGGTGCTCGCCGCGGCGCACCGCGAGGAACTTGCGCTCCTTGAGCTGCTGCCGGACCTTGAGGATGTCCACACCGAGGATCTCGGCGATCTCGGGGAGGGTCACCCAGGCGGGGACGAGGGCTTCGGTTTTCGGGTCGATCTCGCTCATCCGGCCAAGTCTAGGTTCCGCGGCCGGCCGCGCCCGCCGGCGCCGGTCACCGGACCGTCGACTTGAGCGGGTTCTCCGGGTCGGCGAAGCGTTCCCGGTCCACCGGGGTGCCCAGTTGCACGAGCTTGCGGCCCTGGGCGAGGTCGCGCGGACGGGCCACCGCGAGCAGCGCCACGAGCCGGTCGCCGGCGAACCAGCCCGCGGACCACTTGCCGTCCTCGCCGGCGTCGCGGAACACCAGTTCGTCGCCTTCGCCGTGCCGGCCGACGTACTGCACCATGCGGCCGAACTGGTCGGACCAGAAGTACGGGACCGGGTCGTAGGCCTGCTCGCCGCCGAGCAGGTTGGCCACGAGCACGCGCGGCGCCTGGAGCGCGTTGTCCCAGTGCTCGACGTGCATCCGGGTGCCGTAGCGGGCGGATGGGAACTCGACGCAGTCGCCGACCGCGTGCACCCCGGGCATCGAGGTGGCCAGGTGCTCGTCCACCTCGACGAAGCCCCGCGCGGTGCGGGCGACGGCCGATCCCGCCAGCCAGTCGGTGGCCGGGCGTACACCGATGCCGACCACGATCGCGTCGGCGCGCAGCCGGCGGCCGTCGGTCAGGTGTACCGCGCCCGGCTCCAGGCGATCCACCCGCGCGCCGAGCAGCAGTTCCACGCCGGCCTCGGCGTACCAGGGCACGAAGCGCTCGCCGATCGGGTCGGGGAAGGGTCCGGCGAGCGGGGTGTGCAGCGCCTCGACCACGGTGGTCGGGCAGCCCGCGGCGACCGCGGCGGTGGCCACCTCGGCGCCGATCCAGCCGGCGCCGACGATCACCACGTGCGCGCCGGGCACGAGCGCGGCGCGCAGCGCGCGGGCGTCGTCGATGGTGCGCAGCACGTGGACGCCGGGCACCTCGGCGGCGCCGGGCAGGTGCAGCACGCGCGATCCGGTGGCGATCACCAGGCGGTCGTATTCGATCGTTCCCGCGTCGGTGTCCACCACACCCTCGCGCAGCCCCGTGGCGGTGCGGCCGAACAGCACCTCGGTGTCGAGCGCGGCCCAGTCCGCCTCGAAGGAGGTGTCGTCGGTCTTGCCGGCCAGGACCTCCTTCGACAGCGGCGGGCGGTCGTACGGCGCGTGCGCCTCGGCGCCGAGCAGGGTGACGCGTCCGGCGTACCCCTGTTCCCGCAGCGCCACCACGGTTTGCAGGCCGGCCATGCCGGCACCCACGACGAGCACGTTGTCCATGCGGGGCAGCCTATGACGCGCGCCCCGGTCGCCGACGAGCAGGGTCTTGACTCAGTCAAGGAGATCGGCGGGCGCCGCTCGGGTGCCCCGGATGGCGCCCGGGGCGTGTCGTAGTGTGGAGAGGTCACGGGAGCCCGGTGAGACCGGGCTGAGAGGGGGGCTGCGAGCCCCCGACCGTCCGAACCTGATCCGGGTCATACCGGCGAAGGGAGTTCTGCTCATCATGTCCAACACCGGCACGGCCGGCCCCCCGGGCGTCGACGTCGTGGTCGTCGGCGCGGGCGTCGTCGGGCTGTCGATCGCCTGGCGCGCCCGCACCCGGCACGGCCTCGCCGTCACCGTGGTCGACCCCGCCCCCGGCACCGGCGCCTCGCACGCCGCGGCGGGCATGCTCACGCCCGTCTCCGAACTCCAGTACGGCGAGGAGAGCCTGCTCCGGCTGAGCATCGAATCGGCCCGGCGCTACCCGGAGTTCGCCGCCGAACTGGCCGACGCCGCGGGGCTGCCCTCGGGTTACCGCGCGTGCGGCACGATCGCGGTCGCGCTGGACGCGGACGACCGGGCGGTGCTCAAGGACCTGCACGCCTACCAGGAGCGGCTCGGCCTGCGCTCGGACCGGCTGACCAGCCGCGAGTGCCGCCGCCTCGAACCCATGTTGTCCCCGGCGATCACCGGCGGCCTGCACGTCGGGGACGACCACCAGATCGACAACCGCGCCCTGGTGGCGGCGCTGCTCGCGGCCTGCGCGCGGGCGGGCGTGACGATCGTGCGCGAGGGCGTCGAGCGTGTCCTGGTCGCCGCCGAGCGCGCGTACGGTGTGCGACTGCGCGACGGGCGGGCGCTGACCGCCGATCAGGTGCTGCTCGCCGCCGGGTGCCACTCGGCGCGGATCCCGGGCCTGCCGCCCGAGGTGGTGCCCCCGGTGCGTCCGGTCAAGGGCGAGATCCTGCGGCTGTCCGTACCGTCGGCGATGCGCCCGCTGCTGTCCCGCAACATCCGGGGCGTGGTCAAGGGCGGCAGCATGTACCTGGTCCCGCGCGTGAGCGGCGAACTGGTGATCGGCGCCACCGAGCACGACCTCGGGTTCGACACCGAGGTCACCGCGGGCGGGGTCTACGAACTGCTCCGCGACGCGCACGAACTCGTCCCCGGCGTGACCGAGTTGCCGCTGGTCGAGACGCTGGCGGGGCTGCGCCCGGGCAGCCCGGACAACGCGCCGATCCTGGGTCGCTCCGCGCTGGCCGGTCTGGTGGTGGCCACCGGCCACCACCGGCACGGCATCCTGCTCACCCCGATCACCGCCGACACCGTGGCCGACGTGCTCGCGCACGGCACCACCCCCGACCTCATCGCGCCCTTCGGGCCCGACCGTTTCACGACGAGCGCCGCCCGGAAGGTGATGGCATGACCGACATCGACGACATCGGGAGCATCGAGGTCTCCGTCAACGGCGACCGGCGCGACGTGGCGACCGGCACCACCGTGGCCGACCTGGTGGCCACGCTGACCACCGCCGCCAAGGGCGTGGCGGTCGCGGTCGACGAGGCCGTGGTGCCACGCGGCGCGTGGGCCGAGACCGTGCTCGACGCGGGCAGCCGCGTCGAGGTGCTGACCGCCGTGCAGGGAGGGTGACCACGATGGCCGACGACACGCTGGTGATCGGCGGGGAGTCCTTCACCTCGCGGTTGATCACCGGGACGGGCGGTGCGCCGAGCCTGGAGGTGCTGGAGCAGGCGCTGATCGCGTCCGGCACCGAGATCACCACGGTGGCGATGCGCCGGGTGGACCCGGGCACGGCGGGCTCGGTGCTCGACGTGTTGCGCCGCCTCGGCATCCGGGTGTTGCCGAACACCGCCGGGTGCTTCACCTCGGGCGAGGCGGTGCTCACCGCGCGGCTGGCCCGGGAGGCGCTGGAGACCGACTGGGTCAAGCTCGAAGTCGTGGCCGACGAGCGTACGTTGCTGCCGGACGGGGTCGAGTTGGTGGACGCCGCCGAGCGGCTGGTCGACGACGGGTTCCGGGTCCTGGCGTACACCAACGACGACCCGGTGCTCGCGCGCCGGCTCGAACAGGTGGGCTGTGTGGCGGTGATGCCGCTGGGTTCGCCGATCGGCTCGGGTCTGGGCATCCGCAATCCGCACAACATCCGGCTGATCACCGAGCAGGCCGGCGTCCCGGTGGTGCTCGACGCGGGTCTGGGCACCGCGTCCGACGCGGCGCTCGCGATGGAGTTGGGCTGCGACGCGGTGATGTTGGCGACCGCGGTCACCCGGGCACAGTCGCCGCTGCTGATGGCCGAGGCGATGCGGCACGCGGTGGAGGCCGGCCGGCTCGCCCACCGCGCCGGGCGCATTCCGATGCGCCACCACGCGCACGCGTCGTCACCCACGGCCGGCATGCTGGACGCAAGCCCCGAACATCCCGCCTTCCGAGCCGTACCGGCCCCGTGAACCGCGTCGGCCCGGCGACGGGGGAACCATGGGGAAGACCGTCGGCGTCCACGAGGCAGTGGACCCTACACTCCTGAACATGGACACGACCTTGAATGATCCGCTCGTCGGGCGGCTGCTCGACGGTCGATACCGGGTCGATGCCCGAGTTGCCGCAGGTGGCATGGCCACGGTGTACCGGGCGCTCGACACTCGACTCGATCGCGTCGTCGCCCTCAAGGTGATGCACGCCGGGCTCGCCCAGGACCCCGAGTCCACCCGCCGCTTCATCCTGGAGGCGAAGGCCGCCGCGCGGCTGTCGCATCCCAACGTGGTCAACGTCTTCGACCAGGGCACCGACGGCACCGTCGCCTATCTCGCGATGGAATACGTCGAGGGCCGCACGCTGCGCGAACTGCTGCAGGACCTGGGCAACATGACCCCGCGCGAGGCGTTCGGGGTGCTGGAGCCGATGCTCGCCGCGCTGTCCGCCGCACACCGGGCGGGCTTCGTGCACCGCGACGTCAAGCCGGAGAACGTCCTGATCTCCGACGACGGCGGGATCAAGCTCGGCGACTTCGGCCTGGCCCGCGCGACCACCACGACCGCGACCGCGGCGACCGGCAAGGTCCTGGTCGGCACGGTCGCCTACCTCGCGCCCGAGCAGGTCGAACGCGGCGAGTCCACCCCGCGCTCCGACGTGTACGCGGCGGGCGTGGTGCTCTACGAGATGCTGACCGGCCGTCAACCGCACCACGGCGCGACCGCGGTCGAGGTCATCTACAAGCACGTGCACGCCGACGTGCCGCCGCCCTCGCACGCGGTGCCGGGCCTGTCCACCACGCTGGACACGCTGGTCCGCGCGGCCACCGTGCGCGATCCGGAGCAGCGGCCGGGCGACGCGGAGGAGCTGCTCGGTCTGGTGCGCCGGACCCGGCACGCGATGCCCGACGCGGAGTTGGACTTCGGCGCGGCGCTGCGCCTGCCGCCGCCGCCCGAGCCGATCAACGACAACGCCACCAGCGTGTTCCGGGCGGGCGAGGTGATGCTGCCGCCGCATCTGGCGCCGCTCGGGTTGAGCGTCGACTCGATGGACGACGAGCAGGCGCGCTACGGCGGCTACGGGGAGCCCTACTCCGAGGAGCAGCAGGTCTACGCGCCGGCCGCCGCCCCGGGGGTGCCGGCCCAGGCCCCCGGCGGCGGGTATCCCAACCAGCCGGCGCTGCCCGGCCGACGGCGCCGGCGCGGGCCGTCGCGGGGCGTGCTCGTGCTGGCGATCGTGCTGCTCGTGGCGGCCGCGATCGGCGGCGGCGCGTGGTGGTACGGCTCGGGCCGCTACGCCGACGTACCCGGGGTGCTGAACATGACCCGGGCCGACGCGGAGAAGCGCATCAAGAACGCCGGCCTCAAGGTGGAGTACATCGGCGACGGGGAGTTCAACGAGATCGTCGCCAAGGACTCGGTGATCTCCACCGACCCGGCCCCCGGCAAGAACGTGTCGAGCGGATCGACCGTCAAGGTCAAGCTGTCCAAGGGCCCGGAGCGGCACGTGGTGCCGGCGCTGGCGAACCTGAAGCTGGAGGACGCGAAGAAGGCGCTCGCCGACGCGGCCCTCAAGCCGGGCACCGAGACCAAGGTGGCCAGCCCCAAGCCGCCGGGCACGGTGGTGGGCAGCACGCCGGCCGCCGGCGAGCAGTTGCAGCGGGACAGCGTGGTCGCCCTGACGGTCAGCCGGGGCCCCGACACCCAGGTGCCGGACCTGACCGGGCTGAGCCTGGACGAGGCCAAGGCCCGGTTCCAGCCCACGAGCGGGGTCACCGTCGAGGCGGACCCGACCGCGCAGTTCTCGGACACCGTGCCGCAGGGTCGGATCATGTCGTTCGTGCCGGGCGTCAACGCCAACGTGCAGTACGGGACGAAGATCGTGGTGGTGCTGTCCAAGGGGCCGGACCTGGTCCAGGTACCGCCGGTGACGGGGATGAGCCCCGACGACGCGGGTCGCACCCTCCAGGCCGCGGGGTTGCGGGTCAACAACCGGATGATCCCGCTGATCCCGGCCAACGTCGGCAAGCAGGATCCGGCGGCCGGCTCGATGGTCAAGCGCAACAGCGAGGTCTTCATCTCGAACTTCTAGTCGCGCCCCGTCCCGCCGGGCCCTCGGGTCCGGCGGGACGACCCGTACGAAGGCCCCGCTCCGACTCGCGTCGGGCGGGGCCTTCGGGTGTGCCGGGACGTGTCTTCGAACCCCCGTCGGGCTCCGCGGCGTCCGGTGCCGTGCATCGTGGGTCCGGGCGGGCGCGGCTCAGGTCAGCGCGGGGCCCTCGCCGGTCTCCTCCTGGTAGGAGTAGCGCTGCTCCTGCCACGGGTCACCGATGTTGTGGTAGCCCCGCTCCTCCCAGAAGCCGCGCTTGTCGGCGACCATGTACTCGATCCCGCGCACCCACTTGGGGCCCTTCCAGGCGTACAGGTGCGGCACGATCAGCCGGACCGGGAAGCCGTGCTCCGCGGTCAGCGGCTCGCCGTTGTGGTGGGTGGCCAGGATCGTCTGGTCGCTCGCGAAGTCGAACATGCGCAGGTTCGAGCTGAAGCCGTACTCCGCCCACACCATCGCGTGGGTGACCTCGGGCGCGGGCGGGGCGATCTCCATCAGCTTGGCTATGGTCAGCCCGGTCCACTCGTTGCCCAGCATGCTGAACTTGGTCACACAGTGGAAGTCGGCGACCACGGTCTCGTGCGGCAGCGCCGAGAACTCGTCGTGGTTCCAGCAGTGCTTCTCCCCCGAGGCGGTCGCGCCGAAGACGCGGAAGTCCCATATCTCGGGCTTGAACCGCGGGACGGGTCCGTAGTGCAGAACGGGCCAGCCGCGCTGGATCCGCTGGCCCGGCGGAAGTCGCGGATCGCGGTCCGGAGCCTCGGTCCCACCTTGTGCCGCTTCCGTATGCCCCATACCTCACATGGTCCCAGACGCCCCGACCGACTATCGACCGCCCCTGCCGGCGCCGAAGCCGCGGACCGACCCGTTTTCGCGGCGCCGCCCGGGACGGGCGGGCGGTCGGCGCGCGGCGGGACATGTTCGACATTGGAAGGCAAGGCTGCCCTTCGTGGCGGAAGTGCTACCAAAAGTGACAGGATTCGAAGGAACTCCCGCCTCATGTGTGCCCGGGGTTCCCCCACGTCTTTCATGTTCACAGCCCGTCCCACACCGGAAGGTGCGTCGCGATGCACAGTGACCCGCAGATCATCGAGCTCCTGAACGAACAGCTCACGGCGGAACTCACCGCGATCAACCAGTACTTCCTGCACGCGAAGATGCAGGAGCACCGGGGTTACATCAAGCTCGCGGCCTGGACCCGCCACGAGTCGATCGACGAGATGAAGCACGCCGAACGGCTCACCGACCGCATCCTGATGCTGGAGGGCCTGCCGAACTACCAGCGCCTGAACGCGCTGCGCATCGGCCAGAACCTGGAGGAGATGTTCCGCGCCGACCTGGCGGTGGAGATGGAGGCCGTGGAGCGGCTGCGGCGCGGGATCCCGCTGATGCGCGAGAAGGGCGACGTGACGTCGGCCAACATCTTCGAGGAGATCCTGGCCGACGAGGAAGAGCACGTCGACTACCTGGAGACGCAGCTCGGCCTGCTCTCCGAGGTGGGCGAGCAGCTCTACATCGCGGGCCTGCTCAAGCAGCCGAACGAGAGCTGACCGAAAGCACACGATCGATCGGGGCTTGTGTCACCGATCACCCGGTATTCCCCCCGGCGAACCCTGAGGTTACCCTTACCTAAGTAACCTCGCCGCTGGGGGGAAATCTCCGTGTATGTCTGCATGTGCTTCGGCGTCACCGACCGTCAGGTCAACGACCGGATAGCCGACGGCGCCCGCACCATGCGCGAAATCGCCCAGTCCTGCGGCGGCGCGGGCACCGACTGCGGCCGGTGCGTCAAGAGCATCACCGCGATGTTGCCCCGCGACGAGTCCCGACGCCGGCGGCGCGAGTCGTGCGGCGAGGCGGACACCTGCGCGACCGCCTGCGAGGGCACCGCCCCGACCGTCGAGCCCGTCGCGCTGCCGATGCCGACCGTCGTCGCCGCGGCCCTGCCCGACAACGTGGTCCCGCTGCGCCGGCACTCCGCCGCCTGATCAGCCCTTCGCCGCCTGCGCGATCGCGCTCGCGGCCCGCGCGCAACCGGCCGCGTCCACGTCCATGTGCGTGACCAGGCGCACCAACCTCGGCCCGAACGCCGACACCAGCACCCCCTCCGCCCGGCAGCGCTCGGCGACCGCGGCCGCGTCCGGCTGCCGCTCCCCCAGCTCGACCAGCACGATGTTGGTCTCCGGGTCGACCACCGCGAAGCCCGCGTCGCGCAGCAGCACGGCCAGCTCCCGCGCGTGCTCGTGGTCCTCGGCCAACCGCTCGACGTGGTGCTCCAGGGCGTACCGTCCGCCCGCCGCGAGGATGCCCGCCTGGCGCATGCCGCCGCCCATCCGGTGCCGCATCCGCCGCGCCTCGGCCTCGTACTCGGCGGGCATCATCAGCACCGACCCGGCCGGTGCGCCGAGCCCCTTGGACAGGCACACGCCGAGCGAGTCGAACAGCGCCCCATAGGTGCGCAGCGGGGTTCCGGTGGCCACGTGCGCGTTCCAGATCCGCGCGCCGTCGCAGTGCAGCGGCAGCCCGTATCCGCTCACCAGCTCGCGGATCGCGGTCAGCCGCTCCAGCGGGTACACCGAGCCGCCGCCCCGGTTGTGCGTCTGCTCGACGGCGACCAGGTCGGTGCCCACCGTGTACGGGTTCCCGACCCGGATCAACCGGGCCAGGTCGGCCGGGTCGAGCAGGCCGCGCGGGCTGAGCGTGGTCCGGGTCTGGACGCCGCCCTGCGCCGCCGCCGCGCCGTCCTCGTGCGCGACGATGTGCGCGTCGGCGTCCAGGACCAGCTCGCCGCCCGCCGGGACGGTCAGCCGCACGGCCAGCTGGTTGGCCATCACGCCGGTCGGCGTGAACAGCGCGAACGGCTGCCCGAACAGGTCGGCGACGTACTCCTCCAGGTCCCGGACGGTCGGGTCCTCGGCGTAGACGTCGTCGCCCACCTCGGCGGCGGCCATCGCCGCGCGCATCGCGGGGCCGGGCTTGGTGACGGTATCGCTGCGCAGGTCGATGAAGGTCATGGCGGCAGCATTACAGACGCCGCCGAGGGCGGATCCTCCGGTGGGAGGGTCCGCCCTCGGGGCGCGTCGGTCGGGCCGGATCAGCTCTTGCGGTACATCTCCGCGACCAGGAAGGCCAGGTCGAGCGACTGGCTGCGGTTCAGCCGGGGGTCGCACGCGGTCTCGTAGCGCTGGTGCAGGTCGTCGACGAAGATCTCGTCACCGCCGCCCACGCACTCCGTGACGTCGTCGCCGGTCAGCTCGACGTGGATGCCGCCCGGGTGCGTGCCGAGCGCGCGGTGCACCTCGAAGAAGCCCTTGACCTCGTCGAGGACGTCGTCGAAGCGGCGGGTCTTGTGCCCGCTGGACGCCTCGAACGTGTTGCCGTGCATCGGGTCGGACACCCACACCGGCTGCGCGCCGGCCGCGGCCACCTTCTCCACCAGGGCCGGGAGGTTGTCCCGGACCTTGCCGGCGCCCATGCGGACGATGAAGGTCAGTCGGCCCGGGTCGCGGTTCGGGTCGAGCTTGTCGATCAGCGCGAGCGCGTCCTCGGGAGAGGTGGTCGGGCCGAGCTTGACGCCGATCGGGTTGCGGATCCGGGAGGCGAACTCGATGTGCGCGCCGTCGAGCTGCCGGGTGCGCTCGCCGATCCACACCATGTGGCCGGACACGTCGTACAGGTCGCCGGTGCGCGAGTCGACCCGGGTCAGCGCGTCCTCGTAGTCCAGGATCAGCGCCTCGTGGCTGGCGTAGAACTCCACGGTGCGGAATTCCTCGGGGTCGGTCCCGCACGCGTGCATGAAGCGCATCGCGCCGTCGATCTCGGCCGCGAGCCGCTCGTAGCGCTCGCCGGAGGGGGAGAGCGCGACGAA
Source organism: Embleya hyalina (assembly GCF_003967355.1). Taxonomy (GTDB): domain Bacteria; phylum Actinomycetota; class Actinomycetes; order Streptomycetales; family Streptomycetaceae; genus Embleya; species Embleya hyalina. The sequence continues at coordinate 59,804 of NZ_BIFH01000020.1, forward strand.
GTCCTGGTTCCAGGCGTGCACCTGGCGCAGGTCGGCGTAGCCGCCCGTGGTGAACGCGCGCACCAGGTTCAGCGTCGCCGAGGACGAGTGGTACATGCGCTTGAGCCGCTCGGGGTCCGGCATCCGGGCGGCCTCGGTGAAGGCCAGCTCGTTGACCGCGTCGCCCCGGTAGGACGGCAGGGTCACCCCGTCGCGGGTCTCGGTGCCGCTGGAGCGCGGCTTGGAGTACTGCCCGGCCATCCGGCCGACCTTGACCACCGGCACCGAGGCCGCGTAGGTCAGCACGACGGCCATCTGCAGCAGCGTCTTGAGCTTGTTCTTGATCGCGTCGGCGGTGTTGCCGACGAAGGTCTCGGCGCAGTCGCCGCCCTGGAGCAGGAACGCTTCGCCCTTGGCCACCGACGCGAGCCGACCACGAAGCTGGTCGCACTCGCCGGCGAAGACGAGCGGCGGATAGGAACGGAGGTCCGCGAGGGCGGAGCCCAGGGCCTCGTTGTCCGGCCACTCGGGCTGTTGCGCCGCCGGGAGGGTTCGCCAGGATTCGATGTCGTTCAGGGTCACCGCTCAAGACTAAGCGGAGTGGCAACCCGATTGAGGCCGGCGCCCGGAGAGCGAGACGCGGAACACGGGTGCCGGCTCCACCGACGCCCGGCGAGCGCGGCGCGAAACCCCCGGGATCCGGCGAACCCCGCCGGAAAGCGGTGACCCCGCGCGGTCGAGGGGATAGGATTCCGGGCGTGATCGCGATCAGTTTCCATCGACACTCCTGGTGGCCCGTCCCTGCGGCGGCCCACTGAATTCGCGATCACCCCACGATCCGACGGCCGCCCGGCAGGGCGGCCCTTTGTTTGTCCCGGACCCGGCGGCGCACCCGCCCGGACCGGACGGACAACCGGCGGATCGCCCGGTCGGGAGGGCGTCTCTTCCGACCGAGGAGCACCCATGCGCACCGCCGACGCCCTGTCCCCGCTGTTCTCCGCCGCCCCGCCGCCGTTCGCGCTGATCCGGCGCGAGCACTCGCCCGTGGTCGAACTCCTGACCGGCGAGATCGTCGACGCGCCCGGCCTCGACGCGCTGCCGCTGCCGGCCGCCGGCGACGGGCCCGGGCACGAACTGCTCGCCCTGGTGCCGTACGGGCAGATCCGCGAGCGCGGGTTCGAGTACCGCGAGGACGGCACGCCGCTGCGCTGCCTGCGGGTCACCGAGCAGCACGAGCTGCCCCTGGCCGAGGTGCTGGCCGCGCTGCCGCAGGTGCCGGTCGCGCTGCGCGGCGGCGGCTTCGACGTGGACGACGAGAGCTACGCCGTGATCGTCAAGCGGGTGATCGAGGAGGAGATCGGCCGGGGCGAGGGCGCCAACTTCGTCATCCGGCGCGACTACCGCGACCACATCGAGGACTACACGCCCGCCTCGGCGGGCACCCTGCTGCACCGGCTGCTGACCCGGGAGAGCGGCGCGTACTGGACCTACCTGATCCACACCGGCGAGCTGACCCTGGTCGGCGCCAGCCCCGAGCGGCACGTGAGCTCGATCGGCGGCGAGGTGGTGATGAATCCGATCAGCGGAACCTATCGGCATCCCGCCGAGGGTCCCTCGCGCGAGGGGTTGCTGGCCTTCCTGCGCGATCCGAAGGAGATCGACGAGCTGTTCATGGTCGTCGACGAGGAACTGAAGATGATGAGCGAGGTGTGCGACCTCGGCGGCGCGGTGGAGGGCCCCTTCCTCAAGCCGATGGGCCACCTCACGCACACCGAATACCTGCTGCGCGGGGTGACCTCGCAAGACGTGGGCACCGTGCTGCGCGGCACCATGTTCGCGCCCACGGTGACCGGCAGCCCGCTGGAGAACGCGTGCCGCGTGATCCGCCGGCACGAGCCGACCGGGCGCGGCTACTACTCGGGGGTGCTCGCGCTGATCGGGCGCGACGGGGAGGGGCGACGCACGCTGGACGCGCCGATCCTGATCCGGACCGCGTACATCACCCCCGACGGCGGCCTGCGGGTGCCCGCGGGCGCGACCCTGGTCCGGCACTCCACCCCCGAGCACGAGGTGGCCGAGACGCACGCAAAGGCGGCCGGGGTGCTGGCCGCGCTCGGCGTGGTGCCGGCCGCCGGGGCCGCCGGGAACACGACGCTCGCGGCCGATCCCGACGTGCTAGCGGTACTGGCGGAGCGTAATGCCGCGCTCGCCCCGTTCTGGCTGCGGCCGCGGGACGGGCACGCGCTGCGCGCGCCGGAGCTGGCGGGGCGGCATGTTCTGGTGGTGGACGGCGAGGACACCTTCACCGCGATGCTCGCGCACGTGTTGCGCACGCTGGGCCTGCGGGTCGAGGTCAGGTCGCACGACGACGTCACCTCGCGGCGGGTGCGCACCGCCGACCTGGTGGTGCTCGGCCCCGGACCGGGCGACCCCCGCGACACCGCGCACCGCAAGATCCGACTGATGGGCGCGTTGTTGCGGACCCGGCTCGACGCGGGCGGCCCGCTGCTCGCGGTCTGCCTGGGACACCAGTTGTTGTCCCACGAGCTGGGCCTGGAACTGATCCGCGAAGAGCGGCCGTACCAGGGCAAGCAGGAGACCATCGACCTGTTCGGCCGGCCGGAACGGGTCGGCTTCTACAACGCGTTCACCGCGCTGCGGCCGACCGCCGGGGTGCCCAACGTGGAGTTCGCCGCCGACCCGTTCAGCGGCCGGGTGCACGCGTTGCGGTCGAGCCGGATGCGGCTGGCGGGCGTGCAGTTCCACCCCGAGTCGGTACTCACCCACAACGGCCTGGCCATCGTGCGGGAGCTGCTCGCCGGGTTGTGAGCGCCGCGGGTGGGCGCCGGCGGGCGCGGGCCGGGTGGGCACCCGGTCCGCGCCCGGCGCGGCGCGGCCGCGCCGGGTCGCCCGCGGGGGCGCGGATCCGCCGGGAGCGCATCCGGCGTCGCACCGGCGTGCGACCATAATCGCGTTGCTCGCCGCGGTACGACGGAGGATGCTCGACCCCGTTCGTTGGCCGATCCCAGTGGAGGGGGTTCCCGTGGGCTCCGATTGTCCGCCGCACGACCCCGTCGACTGGAGCGGTCGCAAGCGCTGTCGCAAGTGTGGAGTCACCTTCGGCGGACCGCGCCCGCTGCCCCCCTCGCCACCGGACGCAGATGGCTGATTCGCCGCCCCCGCCGCCGAACTTCCATACGGCGCCGCGCACTCCGTGGGACGCACTGCCCACCGACGCGCGCGCCGCGGTCGAACGGTGTGCGGGGCGCGTGCTGGGGGTCGCCACGGTGTGGGCCGGATTCAACTGCGAGTTCGCCGCCACGGTGACCACCGAACGATCACGCTTCTTCGTCAAGGGTGTTCCGCGCGATCATCCGGCCGCCCGCCAGCAGCGGGTCGAGGTCCGGCTCGCGCCGCACGTGCACACCGTCGCGCCCCGGCTGCGCTGGGAGGTGCGGCTGGACGACTGGGTGTTGCTCGGCTTCGACCACATCACCGGCCGGCACGCCGACTTCGCGCCGGGCACCGCCGATCTGCCGCTGGTCGCCGACGCGCTGCGCCGACTCGGCCGGGTCGCCGTACGAGACCTGCCGCTGCCGCGGATCGAGGAGCGCTGGCGTTCGCTGTTGACCCACCGTCAGCTCGAACTGCTGCGTGGGGAAAGCCTGTTGCACACCGATCTGCACCCGCACAACGTGCTGATCGGCGGCCGGGGGCCGCGCGCCTACCTGGTCGACTGGGCGCAACCGGCCCGCGGCCCGGCCTGGATCGAGGTCACCATGGTCGCCGGCCGGCTGATGGACGAGGGCCACACCGCCGAACAGGCGGCCTCCTGGGCGGACCGCTTCGCGTGCTGGCGCACCGTCTCGCGGGAGGCGATGGAGACCTTCGTGTTCGCCGCCACCAACCAGTGCTCGCGCGGCATCGGCGCCGCCGACGCCGCACCCTGGAACGCCCGCCTGACCGCCCTGGCCGAGGCCCGCGCCGCCCGAACCCACCGCCGCGCCTGCCCCACCCGCCCCGTCGGTTCGCGCCGCCGCTCGACACTGGACTGACCCTCGCCCCCCGAGGTTTCGCACGGGCCGCCCGCGAAGCCGCCCGCCGGGCTGCCCGAATATCCCCTGGGGCCCACGGTGTACCGCCCGGTAGGCTCCGGCCGTTCGCACATTCGGTCGAACGGGCTCCTTCCTACGACGGGTACTCCGCATGCGTCTGCGTCGTTGTCTCGCCTCGACGGCGTTCCTCGTGCTGCTCGGGTCGCCCACGGCCGTCGCGGCCCCGGTCCCCACTTCCCCGGCGGCGGAGGTGCCGCCGGGCGACGAGCAGGTCGAACTGACCGGGGTACCGGACCGGATCCGGCCGGCCGTTCCCGTCGAGCTCACCGCGACGATGCGCAACGCCGGTCCGGCCCCGCTGCTCCTGGAGCCCGAGGTGTCGATCGGCGGGGATCGGGGGATCGCCCCGGAGCAGGTGCGCCTGGAAGTCCTCGACCCGGTCGGCGGCACCTGGGTGCTCAGGCCCCTGGGCACGCTCGGCTCGACGGCGCTGCCGTTCCCCGGCGCGGCCGCGATCACCGAGACCTCGGGTCGGCTCGCACCCGGCGCGACGGTCGACTTCCGACTGCGATTCACGATCGCGGCGAACGTTCCGACGCAGTTCGTCCAGGTCTCCATGGGCGGCCGAAGCCACTCCCCGAACACCGGCGACGAGCCGCGCTTCACCAGGGGCTTCGCGATCGACGCCGCGCTGCTCGGGCCGGACGGCGGCGCGCCCACGCGCCCCCCGTCCCCGGACGAGACCCGCCCGCCGTCCGTGCCGAACGCGGGCCCGGACCGGTCCGGCGGTGTCGCGAGGATGTTCCCCACGGCGCGGCGCGGCGACGGTCCGACGTTCAATCTCGTCGGCGTCCCCGGTCGACTCCAGGCGGGCGGCGGCGCGGCCGAGTTCAAGGTCACGTTCACCAACGACACCGGCCGGATCATCCCCGGCGTGCGTCCGGAGGTGGTGTTCACCACCGGCCAGTCCCCGATCACCCCGCGGCAGTTGGTGGTCGAGGTGTACGACTCCTACGACCGGGGCTGGAGTCCGGTGTCGCTCCGAGTACTCACCGACCCCGCCAACGGCCGCGACGCGCACCTCGCCGGTGTCCTGACGCCCAAGCCGTGGGACGGCCAACGGCAGCTGCCGCCCGGCGAGTTCGCGACCATCTCGCTCCGGGTGTCGATCCCGGACGGCTCACCGGTCGCGGGCGGCGACCTCGCCGTACTCGCCGGGGGCGCGGCCCCGAACGGGGTGGGCCCCGACCTCTCCTCGCGCAGCGACTACCAGGTGCTCCACGTGCCCAACCCCGGCGGGCCGACGCGCGCGCCCACGCTGCGGCCCGAACTGCCGCCGACCGCCCCGGACTCGGCCGCCGGGCAGCGCAGGGAGGACCACGACGACACGTTCACCTTCGCCACCGTCGCGATCTGGGTCACCCTGGCGGTCCTCGGCGGCACCATCGTGCACTTCGCCCGCAAGAACCGTCGGCAGGGCGCCGGGACCCCGCTCGGACCCGACGCCTGACGCCCGACCCCGGCGCGCCGTCACGGCATCAGCCGAACAGCACCTTCGCCTCTTCGTACAGCGCCGGCGGCACGGTCTTCAGCTCGCGCGTGGCGGCCTCCAGCGGCACCGTCACCACGTCGGTCCCGCGCAGCGCGACCATCCTGCCCCATTCGCCCGCGTTGACCGCGTCGATCGCGTGGAACCCGAACCGGGTGGCCAGCCAGCGGTCGAACGCGGTGGGCGTGCCGCCGCGCTGCACGTGGCCGAGCACGGTGGTGCGCGCCTCGTGTCCGGTGCGCTTCTCGATCTCCGAGGCCAGCCAGTCGCCGATCCCGGACAGCTTGACGTGGCCGAACGCGTCCAGCGTCTGGTCCTTGGTCACCATCTGACCGGCCAGCGGGATGGCGCCCTCGGCGACCACGATGATCGGCGCGTAGTTGGTCCGGAACCGGCTGTCCACCCAGGCGCAGACCTCCTCGACGTCGAAGTTCTGCTCGGGGATCAGGATCACGTTGGCGCCGCCGGCCATGCCGGAGTGGATCGCGATCCAGCCCGCGTGCCGGCCCATCACCTCGACGATCAGCACCCGGCGGTGCGATTCGGCGGTGGTGTGCAGGCGGTCGATCGCCTCGGTGGCGATGTTGACCGCGGTGTCGAAGCCGAACGTGTAGTCGGTCGCGTTCAGGTCGTTGTCGATGGTCTTGGGCACACCGACGACCTTGACGTCGTGCTCGTGCAACCGGGTCGCCACGCCGAGGGTGTCCTCGCCGCCGATCGCCACGAGCGCGTCCACCTCGAACTTGCCCAGGTTCTCCCGGATCCGCTCGATGCCGCGATCGACCTTGATCGGGTTGGTCCGGGACGAGCCGAGGATGGTTCCGCCGCGCGGCAGGATCCCGCGTACGGCCTTGACGTCGAGCGGCATGGTGTCGCCTTCGAGCGGACCGCGCCAGCCGTCCCGAAAGCCGATGAATTCGTACCCGTAGTCCTGGACGCCCTTGCGGACGACCGCACGGATCACCGCGTTGAGACCCGGGCAGTCGCCGCCGCCGGTCAGTACTCCGACACGCATCGAAATCTCCGATTTCTTCCGTCCGGCACGATTCGCGGCCCACGCTACCGGTGCGAGCGGCCACCTCGACTCTTCCCACCACCCGTTCGAGGTACCCGACTTGATCGTGTCGGCTTGATCGCGCCTAGTCGTCCAGGCCCTTCTCGATCGCGTAGCGGACCAGTTCGACCCGGTTGTGCAGTTGCAGCTTGTTCAAGGTGTTCTGGACGTGGTTCTGCACCGTGCGGTGGGACAGGAACAGGCGCTCCGCGATCTGCTTGTACGACAGCCCCTTGGCGACCATGCGCAACACCTCGGTCTCCCGGTCGGTCAGCCGCGGCGCGGTCGGGCCGCCCGCCGCGTCCCGGCGCGGCGGATCGGTGGCCATCCGGCGGAACTCGCCGAGCACCAGGCCGGCCAGCCCGGGGGTGAACACCGGGTCGCCGACGGCGGTCCGGCGCACCGCGTCGACCAGTTCCTCGCGGCTCGCGGACTTGACCAGGTAGCCGGTGGCTCCGGCCTTGACCGCCTCCAGGACGTCCTCCTGCTCACCGCTGGCGGACAACACCAGGATCCGCACCGCCCGGTCGAGGCGGACCAGTTCGCGGGCCACCTCGACCCCCGGCAGCTTGGGCAGGTTCAGGTCCAGGATCACCACGTTCGGCGAGGTGGCCCGGGCCCGGCGGACCGCCTCCGGGCCGTCCCCGGCGGTGGCGACCACGTCGTAGCCCGCCGCCGAGAGGTCGCGCGCCACCGCCTCGCGCCACATCGGGTGGTCGTCCACGACCAGGACGCGCAGCGCGGCGGCCGGTGCCTCGTCGGTCGGTGTGCCCGTGTTCGTGTCGTTCATCCGCTCCCCTGCCTCGGCACCCGGAACTCCAGTTCGGTGCCTTCTCCCGTCACCGACGACCACACCACGGTGCCGCCCAGATCGCGCACCCGGCCCTCGATCGACTGGGCCACGCCCAACCGCCCCTGGGCCCGGGCCGCCTCGAGTCGCCCCGGTTCCATCCCCGGGCCGTCGTCCCGGACGCTGACCACGATCTCGTCGGGCTCGTCCTCCAGCAGGATCCACGCCCGCGCCCGCTCGCCCGCGTGCCGGCGCACGTTGTCCAGGGCCGCGGAGACCGCGGCGGCCACCTCGCGCGCCGCGGGCGTCGGCAACAGCACGGGCGTGCCGGGCGAGGACACGGTCACCCGCGCCCCGGCGAAGCCGCCGAGCAGCACCCGCAGGTCCTGCCGGGCCGGGTCGCCGTCCGCGCCGGAGCCGGGCAGGTCGGCCGACTCGACCCGGGCGGGCGTCGCCGAGATCAACTGCCGCAGCGCCACCTCCTGCTCACCGGCCAACCGGCCGAGCCCCGCCGCCTCGCCGCCGAGCTCGGCGCCCCGGCGCTGCACCAGGGCGAGCACCTGGAGCACGCTGTCGTGGATGTCGCGCGCCAATCGTTCGCGTTCGCGGGTGGCGGCCTCCAGTTGCAGCGCGCGGGTCAGCGCCTTCTCGCTCACCCGGGCGATCTCGACGACGTAGCCGACCGCACCGCCCGCGAGCAGCAACAGCACGATGTTGTGCTGGTTGTCGGCGGTGAGCGCGCCGCGTTCGAGGGTGTCGGCGGCGCCTATCGTCAGCGCCGCCACCGAGCCCGTCTTCCAGCCGCCCTTGATCGCGCACGCCAGCACCGGCGCCGAGGCCCACACCGTGGGCAGCGTCATCGTGCCCTGGGCGACCCGCTCGGGATCGTCCAGCCAGCGGGTGGAGAGCAGACACCCGGCCGCGACGCAGAGGTCGACGATCAACCAGGGAGGTTCGCGAAACCTGGGGTCGCGGAAGCCGTACGCGGTCACCGCCGTCCACACCACGAGCAGCGCCATGACGGCCCACCCGCCGACCGGGTGGTCGTACTCGTCCGCGACCTGGGCGTAGCGCGCGATCGCGTAGACGAGGGCGAGCGTGCGATATACCGTCAGCGCCCGCCACAGCGACTGTTCGACCCCCATCCGAACCCCCCAGAGGTGCCGGGTGGACCCGGTCAGCCGGCGGGTCGGCCGAGGCCGCCCGAGTCGTCGTTCGTCCCGGACGCGGCATCGGGGTCGGCGGTCTCGGCGGCCTTGGCCGCCGCCTGCTTGCGCGCCTCGTCGATCCGCTTCTTGGCGTCGGCCGCGTACATGTCGACGTACTCCTGGCCGGACAACTCCATCAGCGCGTAGATGATCTCGTCGGTGATCGCGCGCAGGATGAAGCGGTCGTCCTCCATGCCCTCGTAGCGGGAGAAGTCCAGCGGCTCGCCGATCCGGATGCCCACGCGCATGACCTTCGGCACGATCTTGCCGGGCGGCTGGATCTTCTCGGTGTCGATCATCGCGACCGGGATCACCGGCGCGCCCGACTCCAGCGCCAGCCGGGCGATCCCGGTCTTGCCCCGGTACAGCCGGCCGTCCGGCGAGCGGGTGCCCTCCGGGTAGATGCCGAACAGGTGGTCCTCGCGCAGCACCTTGAGCCCGGCGTTCAGCGCGGCCTCGCTCGCCCGGCCGCCGCTGCGGTCCACGGGCAGTTGGCCCACTCCCTTGAAGAACGCGGCGGTGAGCCGGCCCTTGACCCCTCGGCCGGTGAAGTAGTCCGACTTGGCCAGGAAGGTGATCCGCCGCGGGACGACCACGGGCAGGAAGAACGAGTCCGAGAACGAGAGATGGTTGCTCGCCAGAATGGCCGGGCCCCGGTCCGGGATGTGCTCCTGACCCTCCACCCAGGGGCGGAAGAAGAGCCTCAATACGGGGCCGACGATCATTTTCATCAGCCGGTAGAACAACCCTGACCTCCTCCTCGGGACAGGACGAACCCTAGAGCATCGCTCCCGGTCGGGACCTCGGTACGGGAGTTGTCGCCGGCGCCACGCCGCTGTACGCATCGCGCACGCCCGTGGGACGATTCGAGGGCGCCCAGGTGTTGGGGGTAAGGGGCGGAACCACTCGCCTCCCGACCCCGTTATGGAACCTGTACCGCCGTCGGCCGGCGGTCGCCACCCCACGTGGCGCCCATCCGGTCGGCTCGCCCCGCCCAGCCCGTCGCCCGAAGGAGCCCGTTGGTGTCGATCCTGCCCGGTGCCGAGCCCGACCACCACGACGGCGGTTCGGTGGGCGTCCTGCTGTGCCACGGGTTCACCGGCACGCCGCAGTCGTTGCGGCCGTGGGCCCGACACCTCGCCGCGGCCGGGCTGACCGTGTCGCTGCCGCTGCTGCCCGGTCACGGCACCCGGTGGCAGGACATGAACCTGACCACGTGGCACGACTGGTACGCCGCCGTGGACCGCGCCTTCGACCGGCTGCGCGAGCGCTGCGACACGGTGTTCGTGATGGGTCTGTCGATGGGCGGCGGACTGGCCCTGCGGCTCGCCGAGCAGCACGGCGACAAGGTGGCGGGACTGGTCCTGGTGAACCCGTCCGTACAGGCCGACGACCCGAAGGTGCGCCTGCTGCCGGTGTTGCGGCACGTCATACCGTCGGTGCCCGGCATCGCCTCCGACATCCGCAAGGAGGGCTCGGTCGAGCTCGCCTACGCGCGCACCCCGGTGAAGGCCGCCTACTCGCTGTCCCGGTTCTGGCGGGTGGTCGGCGCCGACCTGCCGCAGGTGACCCAGCCGGTGCTGCTCCTGCACAGCCCGCACGATCACGTGGTCTCGCCGGCCAACTCCGAGACGGTGTTGGCCAGGATCTCCTCCACGGACGTCACCGACGTCCTGCTCAACGACAGCTATCACGTGGCGACGCTCGACCACGACGCGGAACGGATCTTCGCATCCAGCCTGGAGTTCGTACGCCGGCTCGCGCCGGACGCGCGGACCCCGGAGACGGCCGAGAGGGACTGAACGAACGGTGCGCGGACGTGGCAACGGACTCGACGCGGAGTCCTTCAAGCCCCTGACCGACCTCGATCCCGAGGCGGCGGACGTGATGCTGGTCGCCCTGCGGGACGCGGGGGTGGCGGCGTACGTCTCGACGCTGGAGCCCCGGGATCCGGACGAGGAACCCGAGCAGATCGAACGCCTGTGGGTGGACGCGGCGGCGACGTCGCGGGCGCGGGCCATCCTGCGCTCGCTGACCGAGCCGTCCTCGCCGCGCGCGCGGGCCAAGGAGCCGACGGCCGGACCCGCCGACATCCCGTCGGTGGAGCCGCCCCGCGCGCAGTCGGCCGAACCGGCGGACGACGATGCCGGGGCGCCCGCCGAGCGGCCGGGCGACGACGAGGTGTGGGCGCAGATCGTCGCGTCCTTCGACAACGAGGTCTCCGACCCGGTGCCGCGCTGGCCGGTGGCCGAGGACCTGGGCGGCGAGCGGCCGGGGCCCGAGGGGCCGGCCGACGGCTCGTTCAAGGTCGGCCTGCCCACCGCCGCGGGGCCGCGCGACTACTCGCTCGCGCCGCCGGGACCGCCGGTGATCAACGAGTTGGACGAGGACCCCGACGAGCACTTCGTGCCGCCTCCGCCGCCCCCGCTGCCCAAGACCGACGCGGCCACCAAGATCGCCTGGATCGCCCTGGTCGGCGGGCCGCTCTACCTCCTCGTGTCGGTGCTGCTCGGCCGCGCGGTCGGACCGTGGACCTCGTTCGCCGCGTTCGCCGCGTTCACCGGCGGCTTCGTCGCGCTGGTGGCGCGGATGCGGCGGGACCGGGACGAGGACGACCCCGACGACGGCGCGGTGGTCTGACCCGCCGAGGGCGCGCCGGCCCGAGCCGGCGACGGGATCACCGTGTCGGACGACGTCGGATGACCCGTTTCGGCGGGATTCGGCTTGATCCCGACCGGTTCTGACGGGGCGTCATGCCACATTGGAAGTCCCCGGCCGGGTACCTTCCTTGCGTGGACGCGGACAACGAGGGACGCCTGGTCGGCGGGCGCTATCTGCTCGCCGAGCGACTGGGGCGCGGGGGCATGGGTGCGGTCTGGCGGGCTCGGGACCAGGTCCTGGGACGCGAGGTCGCGGTGAAGGAGATGTTGCCGCAACCGGGCGCCGACGACACCGAACGGGCCCGGCTGCGCGAGCGCGCCGCCCGTGAGGCGCGCGCCGCCGCGCGGCTGAGTCATCCCTCGGTGGTGCGCGTCTACGACGTGGTCGAGGAGGACGATCGGCCGTGGATCGTCATGGAGTTGGTGCCCTCGCGCTCGCTCGCCGAGGTGATCCGGGGCGATGGGCCGATGGCCGCCGAGGCGGTCGTGGAGATCGGCCTCGCCATGATCGACGCGCTGCGCACGGCGCACGCGGCCGGGATCCTGCACCGTGACGTCAAGCCGGGCAATGTGCTGATCACCCCCGACGGCCGGGCCGTGCTCAGCGACTTCGGCATCGCGGTGGTCGAGGGCGACTCGTCGGTGACCCAGTCGGGCGTGGTCCTGGGCGCCCCGGCGTACATCCCGCCGGAGCGGGCCAAGGGCCTGAGTCCCACCGCGGCCTCGGACCTGTGGTCGCTCGGCGCGACCCTGTACGCGGCGGTCGAGGGCAAGGCCCCCTTCGAACGCTCCACGCCGCTCGCCACGTTGACCGCGATCGTCAGCGAGGACCCGGTGCCGGCCAAGCACGCGGGCCCGCTCGACCCGGTGCTGCACGCGCTGTTGGCGCGCGATCCGGCCCGGCGACCGGACGCGGCCGAGACCGAGGCGATGTTGCGCGACGCGCTGCACGAGATCCGGGAGGAGCGGGCGGCCACCCGGGCGTTGCCGCCGGCGGCGCTGCCGCCCGCGGCGGAGCCGATACCCGCGGCCGTACCCGCGCCGCGGACCGCCCCGCCCGAGCCCGACGCGATATCCGGGGGCGAGCCGGAGATCGTCTCCCCGCTCGTCGCCCCGCCCGCGAAGCCCCCGAAACCGGCTCGGGAGGACCGCCCCGCCCGGGCCTTCCCGTGGCTGCCGCTGCCGGCCGCGATCGCCGCCCTGGTGGTCTTCGGCGTCGTGGTCGGGCTGATCCTGTTCCTGATCGCCCCGGGTGACGACAAGAACGATCGGGCGAAGGGCGCCGCCGGCTCCGACTCGCCCTCGCCGCGGTCGGATTCGACGCCACCGTCGAGCCCCGGGCCGGCCGCCGAGACCGCCCCGGTCGGCGGACAACTCACCCAGCCGCCGAACACCGCGCCCCCGCCGAGCAATTCGGCGCCGCCGCCCGCGCAGACCACGCCGCCGCCCCAGGGCTCGACGCAGCCGCCGACCGGCGCCGACGGCCTGCCGGCGGGCTGGACGTCGTACACCGGCGCCACCACCGGCTACCGGATCGGCCTGCCGCCCGGGTGGCGAAGGGTCAAGACCGAGGACAGCCAGGAGTTCCTCGCCAACGCCGAGGGCACCCTCAAGCTCAACGTGGACACCGTCGCCAGTTCACCGACCGACCCGGTCGAGGACTGGAAGAAGGCCGAGCCCGACGTCCGCCGTCGATTCACCAACTACCAGAAGGTGAGCATCGAGAAGGCCGACTACCGTGACTACCCCGCCGCCGCCTGGCACTTCACCTACGGCAGCGGCACCCGGCACCACGTGCTCAACCTCGGCTTCACGGTGCCGTCCGGGCGCGGCTACTCGCTCTACATGGACACCCCGGAGGCGGTCTGGAACGACCCGGCCACGCAGGAGCTGCTGGCCGGCTTCATGGCGAGCTTCCGGCCCTGAGTCCGGATGGGCCCGGTGATCCGGGTCAGCCGACGGGTATCCGCAGGGTGGCCAGCACCGGACGGTGGTCGGAGGCGGCGGCGTAGTCGGCGTCGGTGACGTCGTCGGGGACGCCGCAGCCGAGCACCTCGACGCGCCCGGAGACGAACACGCCGTCCGGACGGCGGCCGGGGTCGCGGCGCGGCGCGGTGAACTCCGAGCCGCTGGGCGCCGTCGGGTATCCGTCGCGGAGTTCCGCGGCCAGTCGGTCCCAGCCGGGACGGCCCGCCGATTCGTGGAAGTCCCCGGCCAGCACCCGGTGTTCGACCCCTGTCCCGGACAGTCGGCGGAGCAACTCGTCGGCCTGTGCCGGTCGTTCGGCCGCGGTCGGTCCGAACTGCGCGCTGGCCACCGCGAATTCGGCGCCGCCGACCGCCACCACCGCGCCGGCCGGTCCCGGCGCACGCCGCCCGGACGCGGCCGGCGGCAGTTCGTCGTACGCCCGCCGCACGCTCACCCGCAGACCGCCGAGCACGAGCAGCCCCGACGCGGTGCCGCCGCCGGCGATCACCACCAGGCCGCAGTCGCGCGCGAGGCGGGCCACCGCCTGCCGACGGCGCAGGAAGCGGGGGCCCTCCTGGACGCAGAGCAGGTCGGGCGCGGCGTGCCGGACGATCCGCACCAGGGCGTCCCGATCGTCGCGCAGCGAGCGCACGTTGTACGACATGACCCGGATCTCTCCGTTGCCGACGGCCACTGATGCCCCCTTGCCCGGTTCGGACCTCCCGGCCCGAACCACGATCGACCAGCTGTGTACGTACGCCCGCCCGGTCCCCGGGAGGCGCTGTGTTCCGCGCGTGGCGGCGGTGTCGTCAGTGGCGGGCCAGGTCCGCCGCGCCGACCAGTCCCGCGTCGCTGCCCAGGGTGGCGACCACGACCTCGGCGCCGAGCCGGTGGCCGCGGCGCAGCACGCCGCGGTAGGTCTCCAGGGCGGGGACGAGCAGGAGGTCGCCCGCGTCCGAGACGCCGCCGCCGATCACGAACGCGGCGGGGTCGAGCACGGCGGACAGGTCGGCCAGGCCCTGGCCGAGCCAGGTGCCCAGCTCGCGGAAGGCGGCCAGCGAGACGGGGTCGCCGAGCAGCGCGGCCTGGGTGACGTGCGGGCCCTGGATGCCGGCGGGAGTGCCGTCGCCGAGGGCGAGCAGCTTCTCCGCCGCCTCGGGCAGTCCGGCCGCCCGGTCGCGGGCGTAGCGGGTCAGCGCGCTGCCGCTGGCGTACTGCTCCCAGCAGCCGTAGTTGCCGCACGGGCAGGCGAGGCCGTCGGGGACCACCCGCATGTGGCCGGGCTCACCCGCTATCCCGCCGCCGCCCCGGTACAGCTCGCCGCCGAAGACGATCGCGCCGCCGATGCCGGTGCCGACGGTCACGCACATCACGTTGGTGTGCCCGGCGGCCGCGCCGAAGCGCACCTCGCCCCAGGCCGCGGCGTTGGCGTCGTTCTCGACCACGACCGGGAGGCCGATCAGCGCCTCCATACGATCGCGGAGCGGCTCGCCGACCCAGGCGCCGACGTTGGCCGAGAACAGCACGGTCGAACGGTCCGCGCCGATGAATCCGGCCGCGCCGAGGCCGACCGCCTCCACGACGTGGTTGCGCCGCAGGGTGTTGACCGCCTCGGCGATCACCTGCGCGGTGCCATCGGCGTCCTTGGGGGTGGCGACCTTGAGCCGATCGAGGATCACCCCGTCGGCGTCGACCACACCCGCGAGGATTTTGGTGCCACCGATGTCGACACCGATCGTGAGTCCCATGTCGTCCCAAGCTCGTTCGCGTGCATTGCCCGCAACGGATCGTACTGGTCCCTTCCCCACCCCCACCCCACGCGTACGCCCGCCGGACACCACCCGGCCGCCCACGACGCGCGCCGGACCGCCGCGGGCCCGGGCGGCGAGGTCGCCCGACCGTGCGCCCGGCTACTCGTCGTCGTCGAGCCGGATCCGCTCGCTCTCGGCCGGCTTCGCGGCCCACCGGCGCTCGCGGTCGCCGACGAAGGCCCGGTACGCGGACGCCAGCTCGGTCCCGGCGGCGGCCAGGTGCGCGGCCACCTCGGGATGCCTGCGCGCCACCTGCTCGCGCACCGCCCCGGCCTGCTCCACCAGGGTCTCGGCCAGCCGCCGCGCCTCCTCCGCCAACCGCGCGGCCGGCGCCTGCTCCCCCTTGTCGGCCCCGATCAACGACTCCCCGAGCCGCCGAGCCTCCTCGCCGAGCCGCGCCCAGGGGTCGACCCGCTCCCGCGCGCCGTCGCCCTCCGCCTTCGCGTCCGCGACCGGCGGCACCTCGTCGGTACTGCCCGCCCACGCGTCCGCCGCGTCCTTGCCCGTCGCCCGCTCATCAGGATCCATCCGACGCATTCTCCGCGCTCCCACCGCCCGACGCGAACACTCCGCCCCGATTCGCGGCGAATCCGCGTCGCTTCGGCCGGTGGCCCTACTGCGACGCGCGCATCCAGACGGCCGGGTCCGGGACGAAGCGGACGCGCAGGACGCCGTCGCGCAGTCCCGCGCCCTCGATGAGGCAGCGGCGCAGGGCCGAGGGCAGGCGGATCAGCCGGCGGTGCGGGCCGATCGTGATCACCAGTTCGTCGCCGCGGCGCAGCAGGTCCAGGTCGTCCCGGTCCGTGCCCGGCAGGGGTAGCAGCAACAGCAGCCGCTCGCCGTCACGTTCGATCGTGTGCCCGTCGTCGTCGGCCGCGCCGCCCGGGCCCACCGGGCCGAAGTGCACCGCCACGTCGGCGAGTTCGCTCGCGCCCAGCGGTTCGGCGGTCAGCACGGGGATCTGCGCCAACGGCACGCGCGGGAACAGCGCGCACAACGCGTCCACGGTCTCGCGCGCCACCTCGGCCCGGGCCCGTACCGCCGGATCGGGCGAGTCGGCCGCGCCGACCCCGTTCACGATCACGTCCTCGATGCGATGCCCGTACAGCGACAGTGCCGAGGCGGCCCGCCGCGCCGCGGCCAACGCGACCGTCCCGGGCCGCACCACCAGCCGCACGGTCGTGGTCGGCGCCGCCACCAGCGCGCGCAGCACCTCCAGTTCGGCGGCCACCCGCCGGGCCGTGTCGTACACCCAGTCGTCGGGCATCGGCACCCCGGCGACCGCCGCGAGCACCGGCCGCAACGCGCGCGCCGCCTGCCGCTCCACCGGCAGCAGCCGGTCCACGTAGCGGGCCAGCCCCTCCGGCACCGCGAGCGCCGGCACCGCCCGCTCGGCGGCGGGCAGGTCCACCACGATCAGCTCGTGGCGTCGCGAGTCCACCGCCCGCGCCAGCACCCGCAACGCCAGCACGTCCCCCGCGCCCGGCGGCACGGTGATCTCCTCGGGGTCCAGCGGATCCACCCCGACCACCCCGAGTGCCGCGCCCAACCGGCCCTGCACCAGCAGGAACTCGCGCTCGAACTCGGCCCGGACCGCGACCCGCTGCACGGTCAGCCCGGGCAGCACGTCGACGGGATCGGCGCCGACCGACACGTCCAGGACCGTGTCCACGTCACGGGTGCCGTCGGCGGCGAGGAGCAGCGTGCGCCGCCCGGCCCGCGCCGCGGCCACCGCGGTCGCCGCCGCGACGGTCGTGCGCCCGGCGCCCGGGAGACCGGTGACAAGCAGGACCCGCGTCACCGCCGGGTCAGCTCTCGACGCGCTTCTTGAGCCCGGTCAGGGCCCGATCGATGATGACCTTCTCCGCCTTGCGCTTGAGCATGCCCAGCATCGGGATCTTGACGTCGACGGTGAGTTCGTAGGTGACCTCGGTGCCGCCGGCGATCGGGCCGAGCGCGTAGCGTCCGTCGAGCGACTTGAGCATCTGGCTGGTCACCAGGGTCCAACGCACCTCGCGGTCGTCCTCCCAGGTGTAGCCGAGCACGTGTTCGTCGCTGATCACGCCCGCGTCGAGCTTGAACCGCACCCGCACCGCGCGCCCGGTCGACTCGTCGATCTCCAGGACCTCGGTCTCCTTGACCTCGCCGGTCCACTCGGGATAGCCCTCGAACCCCGCGATGACGGCCATGACCTCGGCCGGCGTGGCGTCGATCGTGATGGTCGAGCTGGTCCGTTCAGCCATCGTGAGGAGTCCTCCGGAAGCTCGCGTAGCCGTTGTTGGCCGCCTCGACGACACCTCGGGATGGTCGAGTACAGCCGATCCGCTCGAAGGTTATCGTGCCCGACCTGCGGGGACGCGGCACCGGCTCACCAGGTGAGGACGTACGGTTTCCCGGTGGCCTGGAAATGCCCCACGTTGACACATTCGGTACGGCCGATCCGCATCCGCGCGCGCAGCGGCTGATGCACGTGTCCGAACAGCACCAGGTCGGGCTCGCTCTCGTGGATCGCCCGCAACACCGCCTCGCTGCCGCGCTCGAACCGCCGGGCGACCACGTCGTAGGTCAGGTCCGGCACGGCGGGCGGGATGTGGCAGCACAACACGTCGACCCGACCGACCGCGGCGACCTTGGCCGCGTACTCCTCGTCGGAGATCTCGTACGGCGTGTGCATCGGGGTGCGCAGCCCGCCGCCGACGAAGCCGAAGGTGCGACCGCCGATCTCCACCACCTGGCCGTCGAGCACGGTCACCCCCTCGCGCGCGTAGTCGGGCCACAGTTCGGGCACGTCGACGTTGCCGTAGGTGACGTAGGTGGGCGTGGGGAAGGCCGCGAACAGCGCGGCGTACTGGCGGCGCACCGCCGCCTCGATCGCCTGTCGGGCGCCGCCCGGCACGCCCGCCCACAACGAGCCGGAGAAGGCCCGGGCCTCGGCGAAGCGGCGGGCGTTGCGCAGCGCGAGCAGTTCGCGGGTGTTCTCCACGCCGAACAGGTCGGTGAAGATGCCCCGGTCCAGGTCGTGGTAGTCGAGGAAGAGCACCAGATCGCCCAGACACACCAGGGCGTCGGCGCCGTCGCCCGCGCGGGCGAGCGCCTCGGCGGCACCGTGGACGTCGCTCACCACGTGGACCCGCATGTCGGTCACTGTACTGACGGCCCCGAACCGAAACCGACGACACCGGGGGGTTGCCTCCGTCACACCCGCCCCGCACGGCGAATCGATACTCTCGACATGCCCGGTCGAATCGGGACGGATGCTCGTCGGCCCCTCCGCGAATTCCGAGTCGATACGGATGTGGGCTTGTCCGTAGCGTGAGACCGGGCACAGGATCCTCACGACCCCTGTCCCCCAGACCTACTTGCCAGTAACGTCTGCCCCCGTCAACGAGTCGGCAAGATGGACAGCCACCGAGACGGCCGGCAACACCGACACCGGCACCGGCAGCGCCGACCTCCGGCGCCGAGACCGCAACGAGGAGCATCAGTGCGCGAGTGCAGCGTCCCGGCCCTGGCCGAGGTTCCCGCCGAGGGCAACCTGACCGACCTCATCAAGCGCAATGCCGCAGAGGCACCGGATGCCCCGGCGCTGGCCCGCAAGGTGGGCGGACGCTGGACGGACGTGACCTCGACCCGGTTCCTGGCCGAGGTGTACGAGGTGGCCAAGGGCCTGATCGCGGCGGGCATCGAGCCCGGCGACCGGATCGGCCTGATGTCGCGCACGCGCTACGAGTGGACGCTGCTCGACTTCGCCATCTGGTGCGCCGGCGCGATCTCGGTACCGGTGTACGAGACCTCCTCGGCCGAGCAGATCGAGTGGATCCTGTCCGACTCGGGGGCGCGGGCGGTGGTCGTGGAGAACGCGGCGCACCAGGGCGCGGTCGACCGGGCCCGCGAGCGGCTGCCGGAGCTGGCCCACGTGTGGCGGATCGACGAGGGCGACGGCGAGGCCGCGGTGCCGGCGCTCACCGCCGCCGGGCGCGAGGTGCCCGACGCGGTGGTCGACGAGCGGTGCGCCGGCCTGCGCGCCGACTCGGTCGCCACCATCATCTACACCTCGGGCACCACCGGGCGGCCCAAGGGCTGCCTCCTCACGCACGGCAACTTCCAGGCCGAGCTGGGCAACGTGGTCGCGCTGCTGAGCCGGCTGTTCGTGCCGGAGAAGTCGAGCTGTCTGCTGTTCCTGCCGCTCGCCCACGTGCTGGGCCGGATCCTGGAGATCGGCTGCATCATGGCCCGGGTCCGGGTCGGGCACTGTCCGGACGTCAAGCAGCTCACCGGCGAACTCCAGGCCTTCCAGCCGACCTTCGTACTCGCCGTGCCGCGCGTGTTCGAGAAGGTCTACAACGCGGCCTCGGCCAAGGCGCAGGCCGACGGCAAGGGCAAGATCTTCGAGATGGCCGCCGATACGGCGATCGCGTACAGCGAGGGCATGGACAGCGCGAGCATCAGCCTGGGCCTGCGGATCAAGCACAAGGTCTTCGACAAGCTGGTCTACGGCAAGCTGCGCGCGGCGCTCGGCGGCCGGGCCACGCACGCCATCTCCGGCGGCGCCCCGCTGGGTACCCGACTCGGCCACTTCTTCCGCGGCATCGGCTTCACCGTCCTGGAGGGCTACGGCCTGACCGAGACCTGCGCCGCGCACACGGTCAACCCCGCCGAGGGCATCCGGATCGGCACGGTCGGTCGGCCGGTGCCGGGCTCGGCCGTCCGGATCGCCGAGGACGGCGAGATCCTGGCCAAGGGCCCGAACGTGTTCACCGGCTACTGGAAGAACGACGCGGCCACCGCCGACGCGTTCGAGGACGGCTGGTTCCGCACCGGCGACATCGGCGTCCTGGACGACGAGGGCTTCCTGACCGTGACCGGGCGCAAGAAGGAGATCCTGGTCACCGCGGGCGGCAAGAACATCGCGCCGGCCCTGATCGAGGACCGGATCCGGGCCCACCCGCTGATCAGCGAGTGCATGGTGGTCGGCGACCGTCGCCCGTTCGTCGGCGCGCTGATCACCATCGACCCGGAGGCCTTCCCGACCTGGAAGGAGCAGAACGGCAAGCCCGCCGACGCGACGGTCGCCGACCTCGCCGACGACCCGGACCTGCTGGCCGCCGTCCAGGACGCGGTCGACGAGGGCAACAAGGCCGTTTCGCGTGCCGAGGGGGTGCGCAGGTTCCGCGTGCTGACCATCAACTTCACCGAGGAGAGCGGCCATGTGACGCCGTCCCTCAAGCTCAAGCGCAACCTGGTGCTCAAGGACTTCGAGCAGGACATCGAGAAGATCTACGAGAGCTGAGCGCACGCGGGCGGGCCCGGGCGGGCCCACGCGCGCGGGCGCGACGCATCGAGGGCGGGCGGCTCCGGGAATCCCGGGCCGGCCGCCCTCGGCGCGTGTGTCGCTCAGCCCGCCTTCGGGTCGAGCAGTGCCCGGAGGCGTTCCGAGAGCAGGTCCCACCGCCAGGCCCGCTCCACCCAGCCGCGGCCCGCCGCGCCCATCCGGGCGGCCCGCTCCGGGTCGGCCAGCAGGCCCGCGACCCGGTCGGCGACGGCGGCCGGCGAGTGGCCGTCGACCACATGACCCGTCTCGCCCTCGAGGACCGCGTCGGGCGCGCCGCCCGAATCGCCCGCCACCACCGGCCGGCCCACCGCCGACGCCTCCAGGTAGACGATCCCCAGGCCCTCCACGTCCAGGCCGCGACGCCGGGTGCGGCACGGCATCGCGAACACGTCGCCCGCCTCGTGGTGCGCGGGCAACTCGGCCCACGGGACCGCACCGGTGAACACCACCGAGTCGCGCACGCCGACCTGGTCGACCATCGTCTCCAGGCGGTCCCGGTACGGCCCGGCGCCCACGATCAGCAGCGCCGCGTCCGGCACCCGGCGGCGGATCCTCGGCAGCGCGTGCACGAGTACGTCCTGGCCCTTGCGCGGCACGAGTCGCGACACGCAGACCACCACCGGCCGATCGCTCAGGCCGTGCCGGGCGCGCACCTCGGCACCGCCGACGTCCGGGCGGAACACGGTCTCGTCCACGCCGGGCGGCAGTTGCACCATGCGCGCGGCGGCGGCCGGGGTGAGCGCCGGCGCGATCCTGCCCCGGGTGTACTCGCCCAGGTAGGTGACCGTGTCCACCCCCTCGCCGATCCGCCGCAACAGCCGCCTGGCGCCGGGCAGCGCGGCCCAGCCCGCCTCGTGTCCGTGCGTGGTGGCCACCAGCCGCTCCACGCCGACCGCCCGCAGGCTCGGCGCCATCAGGCCCAGCGGCGCCGCCGCGCCGAACCACACGGTGTCGCAGCCCTCGGCCCGGGCGATCTCCCGGGCCCGGCGTACCGCACCCGGCGTGGGCACCAGCATCGACGTACGATCACGCACCACCGGGAAGGGCTGCGCCGCGTCGAACGCGACCGTCTCGGCCCGGTCCCGCCACGAGGACGTGTAGACCACGACGCCGTCCGCGGGCAGCCGCAGCGCCATGGAGTGCACGAAGGACTGGATGCCGCCGGGCCGGGGCGGGAAGTCGTTGGTGACGATCAAGGTCTTCATCACGAACGAGGATCCCAGACCCGGCGCGCCGTCCGGCGGAAGGATCCGGTCGAAGCGGGCACTCTCTGTACGATCCGTCGGTGAGCCTTCCCTCCTGGCACCGCGCGCGGCATCCGTTCCGGACGCCGTCGAGCGCGCTCTGGGCCGTCGTGCTCGTCTGGGCGGCGACCCGGGCGGTGTTGCTGCTGACGGCGATGGAAGTGGTGCCCAATCCCTGGCCGTTCGTCACCGGTGACGCGCGGGCGATCTACCGCGAGTGGTTCCACGTGTTGCGCTCGGGGACCTTTCCGGTGGACGACGTGCGCTGGCAGTACCCGCCGGGCGCGGCCGGGGTGTTGCTGCTGCCCGGGCTGCTGCCGTTCGACTACGCGACGTCGGTGTACCTGCTGATGCTCGTCGCCGACGCGGCGGTGGTGTGGCTGCTGGCCCGGGGTGTCCCGCGCGGGGTGCCGCCGTACGGCGCGGCGTTGTGGGTGGTGGCGGTGCCGCTGCTCGGGCCGATAATCCTGGCCCGGTACGACCTCGCGGTGACCGCGCCGACGGTGGCGGCGCTGGTGCTGATCACGGGCCGGCGCGCCGATCGACACCGGCTCGCGGGGCTGCTGGCGGGCGTCGCGACGGCGATAAAACTCTGGCCGGCGCTGATCTTCGTGGGGTTGCGGGGGCGCCGCGGGCCGGCCCGGGTGTACGCGTGGGCCCTGCTCGGCGCCGCGGTGGTGGTGCTCGGCTTCGCCGCCGCGCTGCCGGGGGCCTTCGCGTTCCTGGGCTACCAGCGCGAACGCGGGATCGAGGTGGAGTCGGTGTTCGCCCTGCCGTTCCACCTCGCCTCCTGGTGCGGGTGGAGCGGGCAGGTTCGGGAAAGCTACGGATCGCTCGAATTCCACGGTCCGTACATCACCGCGGTCGGCCGGCTCAGCCTGCTCGCCAGCGTGCTGGGCTTCGGGTGGCTGCTGCTGTGGCGGGTGCGGGCCCGCCGGTTCACCGCGACCACGGCGCCCGACGCGGCGCTGTGCGCGATGTTGATCTTCGTGACGACGAGCCGGGTGATCAGCCCGCAATATCTGGTGTGGCTGATCGGCCTGGCGGCGGTGTGCCTGCTGCGGCCGGACACCACCCAGCGCCCCGTGGCCGTACTGCTGCTGTGCGCGATGCCGCTGACCACCCTGGAATTCCCGATCTGGTTCGGCGAACTCCTCCGCAGCGACCCACCCGCGGTCCTGGCCCTGACCGCCCGCAACACCCTGCTGGTGACGGCGACGGTGATGTCGGCCCGGCGGCTGTGGCGGGCGAGCCGCGTTGTCGACGACACGACCCCGGCGGCCCCCACGACACCCCCGAGCCCGACGGACCCGCACCGATCCGCGGCGAAATCCACCGTGTAGGCACGCCGAACGGCGCGCCACGCCCCTTCGACACCATCGCAAGCCCCCGACGCGCCGACCACACGCCTGTGCACGACCCACCGCCCACAACACACTGGAACCCGACGACCGCAACGACTCTCGTTCGCGCTCCTGGCCAAGTGGGCGCTCAAGCCGACCACGGCCGAGGAGGAGGACCGCGCCGTCTTCGAGATGCCGGAGCGCCGCGAACGCGAATTCGTCGAGCACAAGCGCCGGGAAGCCACCAGGTGTCGGCGGGACGGTTGCTCGTGACCGTCGTCCGCATACGGCCCGGCCCATGAGCCCGGCCGCGCGGCTACCCCTTGCCGTGCAGGCGTTCCCAGTCTCGTGCCGAGGCGATGCGTTCGGGGGCGGACGGGTGGGAGGCGAAGAGGAATTGCAGGATCGGGTTCGGGGTGACGTTGGAGCGGTTGGTCACGGCCAGGCTGTGCTGCATGCGGATGAACGCCTCCGGGTCGCGGGTCAGGTCGAGGGCGTGTACATCCGCCCGGGCCTCCAGGCGGCGGCTGATCAGCATCTCGCCGGGGCCGGCCAACGTGCCGATCACCGCGACCGCCGCGAGCAGCAGGGCGAGCGAGCGCGGGTCGCCCGCCGCGTCCGCGCCGGCCCGACGCAGCAGCGGCGACCAGGACATCAGCAGACCGAGGCCGCAGACACCGGCGGCCATCGCGGCGGCGCCGATCAGCGTGCCGTGCAGCACGTCGTTGCGCTTGGCGTGGCCCAGTTCGTGTGCCGCGATCAACTCCACCTCGCGCGGATCCGCGTCGCGCACGGTGGTGTCGTAGACCACGATCCGCCGAGTGGAGCCGAACCCGGACACGTACGCGTTGAGCGCGGTGGTCCGCCGCGACGCGTCCGCGACCAGCACGTCCTTCACGGGCACCCCGTCCCGCTCGGCGAGTTGCATGAGCGAGGTGCGCAGCGGCCCGTCGGGCATCGAGTGGAACCTGTTGAAGGCCGGCTCGACCAGCAGCGGGTACAGGAACGAGATCGCCACCACGAGCAGCGCGCCCCCGCCGGCCGCGATCAGCCAGCCGGCCCGGGGCAACGCCCGGACCAGCGCGTACAGGGCGAGCACCACCACGAGCAGCAGCCCGGTGGACATCGCGAAGCCCTTGCCCAGATCGGCCCACCAACTCGCCCAGCTCTGCACGGACAACCCGTGGCGCCGCCGGACCACCTCCAGGCGGGCCGCGAACGGCAGCGTGGCCAGCCGACCGATCAGCGCGAGCGCCAACCCGCCGAGCAGGATCCGCCAGGCCCAGCCGCCGCCCAGGGGTCGGGCCACCGCCTCGATGATCCGCGCCCCCGCCGGGGTGAGCCCGAGCACGAGGGACACCACCAGGGACAGCGCCATGGACAGGTAGGCGGGTGGGCGCGCGGCCCGGGCCAGCGCCTGTCCGCGGGCGATCTCGGCGGCGGTGAAGTCCCGGGCCGCGTCCGGGTGGGTGAACCCGCCCGGCGGCTCCGGCAGCGGACGCCACGGCGTGGTCACCACGACCGCCACGAGCAGCACAGCGCCCGTGCAGATCAGGCAGATCAGCAACAACCTCTGGACCGACATGCCCGCCGTGCCCCCGTCATTCGGCCTGCGTCCGCAGGTAGTCGAGCCAGGTCTTGGTGAACGCGTCGGGGCCGGTGCCCAGGACGGACACCATCGCCGACGACAGGGCCGACGCCGAGTCGGGCGCGCCGACCCCGGGCGGCCGTTCGGCGCCGACGGTACGGTACAGCTCGACCAGCTTGGCCCGGCCCCACCGCTCCGCGATCAGTTTGCAGGCCAGCCACCCCATCTCGTACGCCTGGGGCAGGTCCTCCTGCGTGGTCTCGAAGCCGGCGTCGGCGGGCAGCTGTACGGGCACCTTGCCCGCCTTGACGTCGCGGCGCAGTTCGGGGGCGGCGGTGCGCATCGTCTGCGCCGACTCGAGGTAGCCGACGTAATCCGCGAACCCCTCGGAAAGCCAGGTCGGCGTCCACGCGCGGGTGAACGCGCGGCTCGCCACGTGGGTGATCTCGTGCGTCATCACCACCCGGCGCTCCAGGTCGCCCAGCTCGCGGAACGCGTCCGGGTTGACGATCACCCGGTCGGCGGCGGCCGCGTCGGCCGCCGCGCCGCGCTCGCCGGTGGTGACCGCGGCGATCTTGGCGTACTTGCTCGGTTCGGCGCCGAGCAGCCGGGCCATCTCCGCCTGGGTGCCGGGCACCACCACCACCGCCCGCCCGGGCCAGGACTCGCCCCACAC
This sequence comes from Embleya hyalina, assembly GCF_003967355.1. GTDB lineage: Bacteria > Actinomycetota > Actinomycetes > Streptomycetales > Streptomycetaceae > Embleya > Embleya hyalina. Next base: position 85,061 of record NZ_BIFH01000020.1, read on the forward strand.
CGCGCTCACCTGCGGCACGGCCTTGTCGGTGGTGTCGGCGAACTCGCGCAGCGCGGCGCGGGTGCCGATGCCGAGCACGATGCTGTGCGTGCCCTGGACCACGGTGACCGGACCCAGGTCCCACACCTGGGCGGGGGTGCGCATCCCGGCGGCGGCGCCGTCGCCGTCCGCGGCGAGGTACCAGGTACCGCCGCGCAGGACGAAGGTCGGGAACTGCGGCACCCGCACCGGCGCCACGTCGTGTCCGGTGATCCGGTAGAGCAGGTCCACCTGGGCGGTGAACACGGGCCCGCCGAGCGCGCTCTTGCGCGCGGCGGGGAGGTCGAACGCGTCGGGCGTGACCATCTCGTACTCCCACGCGGCGAACGGCACCTCGGCGATGTTGTCGAAGACGCCGATCTGGTTCTGCCGAAACGTCGGGTTCTGCGGGTCGAGGGTGGACACGAGCGCCTCGCGGTCCCGGGTGCGGAACGCGTTCGCGCGCCGCTCCAGGAGCGCGCCGATCGCTATCCGGCGGGCGTTGGCGTGTTGCTCGCCGTCGCCGCTCGCCCCGGGGCCGGCGGAGCGGCCGGCGTGGATGCCGGGAGGGGTGCGGGTCACCGTGTCGGCGACGAATCGGGTCACCCCGAGGACGGCCCCGAGTTGGGCGAGCGCGCACACCACGACCAGAACGGGCAGCAGGCTGCGGATCCGGCGCGCGGCCCGATTCGGGTCATCCACCGCTCGATCGTAACGTGGGCCCGCGTGCTCCCCGCCCGGAACGGGGACCGAAGGCGCGGCGAGCGGGTGTCGCCGACCCGCCCCGCCGCCCGGTTCACCCCCGGCGGTCGGCCGGGCGGCGAACGGTCGGCGACTCGCCGCTCTCGCGCACCGACCCGCCCGGCGCGGCGAACATCCCCTCCGCCGCGAACAGGCGCAGCGCGGTCAGCGTCTCCTCGTCCAACTCGATGTAGTCGGGCCGACCGGCGGGGTCGGGGTGCGACCCGGGGTCGGCCGGATCGCCGAGGTCGCCGAAATCACCGAAAGAAGCGGTATTGGATAATTCGGGCGATATGTCGATGCCGATGGCTCGGGCGCCGATCAGGGCCGGCCCGATCGAAGCCGGGATCGCGCAGCCGGCGCCGGCGCGCCCTCGGCCGCGGTGTGTTCGACAGGCGATGCGCATGTGACTCCTCCCCCTCGTCGACCTTCCTCGTCAACGGTAGGGAGCACTACCGACACGCGGTGCGGTCAACCGCGGGTGAGCCTGCGCAGCAACATCGTCGAGGGCACCGGACGGGCACCCGCCTTGCGCACGCCCTCAGCCACCTCACGGTCGGTGGAGACCACCACGACCGGTCGGCCCGGCGGCTCGGCCCGGACCAGCCGGCGGATCAGCTCGTCGGCCGTCTCGCCCGGCTTGCTGAACATCACCCGCACCCCGCGCGCGGGAGCGAGCAGTACCGGCGCGTCCAGCTGCGCGCCGTCGAACACGCAGGTCACCTCGCAGCCGGTCTGCGCGGCGAGCCCGGTCAGCCCGCCGACCAGCCGGTCGCGCTGCTTGTTCAGCGCGAGCGTGGGATAGCCGGTCTTGGTCACGTTGTAGCCGTCGATGACCAGGTGCGCCTGGGGCAGCGCGAGCAGCTGGTCCAGCAGGGCCGGGTCGTCACCCTCCAGCGCGCGCTGTGCGATGTCCTTTATCCCGGACGCGCCCGGCACCACCGCGTCCACCATGTCGGCCGGCCTGATCCCGACCGGGGGCAGCGCCAGCTCGCGACGCAGGCCCTGGGCCGCCTCCAGGACGGTGTCCAGGAGCAGCCGGACCCGGGTGTCCTCCATGCTGCGTCCCTCGCGGGCCGCCCGGCGGCTGGCCTCCAGGGCCGATTCGACCTCGGCGACCCGGCCGCGCAGCCGGCGCGCCTCCTTCTCCGCGGCGGCGATCGCGGCCTGCGCCTCGACCCGCACCGCGTCCAGCTCGGAGCGGGCCCGGCGGGCCTCCTTCTCCTCGTGCTTGGCGCTGCCCTGCAGGCCGCGCACCTGACGGCGCAGGTGGTCGGCCTCCTTGCGGGCCGTCTCCAGCTCGGCGCGCAGCCGCTCGTGCTCGGTCTTCGAGGCCGCGCGCAGTACGCCGACCTCGTGCTCCAGGCGGGACAACGTCTCGGCGGCCTCGGCCTCGGCGCGGTCGGCGGCGGCCTCCTTGGCCGCGTCGCCGGCGGTCTCGATCAGCCGGACCCAGCCGCGCGGGCGCAGCAGGTAGGCGGCGGCGGCCACGTCGAGCGGGTCGGCCGCGGCGGGCACCTTGCCCGCTTCGAGCGCCTCGGAGATCTCCGGCAGACCCTTGCGGAAGCGCTCCGCTATGCGCTGGCGGAACACCGGATCGTTCTCCAGCGCGGCGGCCAGCGGCGTCGCGGCGAACTTGGCCCGGCGCTGATGGGTGAACCGGGCGAACCGGCGCAGCGGCCCCGGGACCTCGTCGGCGGTCATCGTGCCGAGCGCGTCGGCGGCCACCGAGATCACCCGAACCCGAACCGCCTCCGGCAACGGCCCGGTCAACACCTCGGGCTCGACGACCGGCGCCTCGGACGCACCCCGCCCCGTCTCGGGGTCGACGGCCGCCTCGACGCTCGCGGCCGCCTCGACGGCCCCGGCGGGAACGTCGCCGGCGGAATGCGTACCGGCCGGCGGCTCGGCGGCCCCGTGCGCCTCCGAGGCGACGGCGTGATGCACGGCCCCCTCGGACCGCGCGGACCGTAGCGAACCCGCCGCGGACTCGACGAGCCCGTTGGCCCCGGCCTGCCGACCCGGTTCGACGGGCTCCGCATCGGTCGCGGCGTCGGTCGCGGCATCCGGCGCCGCCGCGGTCCCGGACCGCGCGTCGAGGTCGGGCTCGGCGGCCGGCACCGCCTCGGCGGCGTCGGCGGCGTGCGCAGGCGTGACCTCGTCCGCGCGGGTATCCGGTCCGCTCACTGCTCCTCCGGTCCTTCCCGTTCCCTCGAGGCCCCTCCCCGCGTCACCGTTGCCGGGACGCCGACGCCTTGATCATGGCGTGTTCCGCACCGCCGACGGTCGCGCCGGGCCGCCCCGATGCCGAAACGATGCACAGTCCCATTGTCCCCGGACGGTCACGGCGATCAGGTCGCGTCGGGACGCGCCACCAGTTCGACGGAATCGGTCGCGTTGCACCAGCGGCAGCGCACCGACTCGATCTCGTCCGAGACGATCTCGCGCTCCTCGACCCGGGGGGCGCCCGCCAGGTCGAGGTGGGTGAACTCCACGGCCTTGGTGGTCCGCGTCACGTCGAACCGGGTCAGGTTGCCGCACAGCGTGCAACGCCACCGGGTGTCCTCGGTGGGGGCCTGGATCGACATGCGTGTTCCTTTCCTGGTTCGGTCCGCGAAGCCTTACCCGTTCACCATCGGCCGCGTACACCCCATGATGCCGGGCTGCGAGAGGTACCTGGGCGCGGCCGTGTCGGGCCGGAAACGTACCGTCCGGTACATGAGCAGCACCGCGCACCGGGATTGCCGGTCACGAGGTTCGGCGGGTCAGGGCTTGCCGGCGGCCGACCCGCCGCGGCGTTCCCGCCCGCCGGACAGTATCGCCCCGGGCCACGAGTTGCGAACCATGCCCGGATCCCGAGCGATTCGTGACGAGGTGGAGCGACAGGTGTTCACGGTCGTCGATCTGGAGACCACGGGCCTGGATCCGCAGGAGGCCCGAATCACCGAGATCGCCGCCGTACGGGTGCGCGGGGCGGACCGCCTGGGCGAGTTCGCGACCCTGGTCGCGCCCGGGGTGCCGATCCCGGAATTCATCACCGACCTGACCGGGATATCCGACGATCTGGTGGCCGACGCGCCCCCGCTGCGTCTGGTGCTGCCGGCGTTCACCCACTTCGCCGAGGACGCCATCCTGGTCGCCCACAACGCCCCCTTCGACGTGGGCTTTCTGCGTACCGCGAGCATCGCGTGCGACCACGCCTGGCCCGACTTCCGGGTCGTCGACACCCTCGCCCTGGCCCGCGCGCTGCTGCCCGCCGGGACCCTGCCGAACCTGCGGTTGGGCACCCTCGCGCGCTACTTCGAGGCACCCACCGACCCGACCCACCGAGCGTTGGCCGACGCACGCGCGACGGCACACGTACTACGCGCGTTCATCGATCGGATGCACGCGAGCGGCCGCCACGAACTGGCCGACCTCCTGGCCCTGGGCCGCCCTCCGACACCCGGGGTCCGCGAGCGCCAAACCACTCCGATCGGGTGACCCGCGACCCGGATTCGAGTACACATGGTTGCGCCGGCGATCCCGCACCGACGGGCGCGCGCCGACTAAGCTCGGGCACCTTGTCGTCGACAGCCGGAGGACTACCCCGTGATCACCGCGATCGTGCAGGTCAAGACGCGTGTGGACCAGACCCCGGAAATCGCGGAGGCGATCGCCGCGATCGAGGGTGTGAGCGAGGTCTACTCGGTGACCGGTGAATTCGACCTGATCGCCATGGTGCGCGTACGCGCCCACGACGACCTGGCCGACGTCATCCCCGGCCGCCTCAACAAGGTCCCGGGAGTAGAGGCCACCACCACCCACATCGCCTTCCGCACCTACTCCCAACACGACCTGGAAGCAGCCTTCGCCATCGGCCTCGAATAACCGGAGCCGGACGAGCCCGAGGCCCGTCCGGCCCACCCCACCCAAACCCCGGCCAACCCACCAAGCCCGTCCGGCGTTCGAGGACGACCCGCCCCGTCCGGGGCCGGGCGCGCGAACCCGCCCCCGTCACGCCACAGGCAACTCCGCGTCGGGAACGCACCGGCCCCCATCCACCGTGTAGCTCCACCGCGCGCCCCGCTCCACCACTTCCCGAACCGCCGCCGCGAAGCGGTCCAGGTGCTCGACGGGCGTCCCCAGACCGAAGCTGACCCGGATCGCGTTCAGGTTCTGCTGCCCCTCCGGCGCGTCCGGCGACCCACACTCGGTCGGCTGATCGGCCCGCCCGCCCAACAGGTGCCGCACCAGCGGGTGCGCGCAGAACAGCCCGTCCCGCACCCCGATCCCGTACTCCGCCGACAACACCGCCGCGAACCGCGAGCTGTTCCACCCCTCGACCACGAACGAGAGCACACCCACCCGCGCCGACTCGGGCCCGAACAGCTCCAGCGTCCGCACCTGGGGAATCTCCGCCAACCGCGCCCGCAACCGCGCCAACAACGCCTCCTCGCGCGCGACCAACGCCGCCGGCCCCGCCTCGGTGATCGCCCGGCACGCGGACGCCAACGCGTAGGCGCCGATCACGTTCGGCGACCCCGCCTCGTGCCGGGCCGCGCCGCTCTGCCACTCGACGTGGTCGCGCGAGACCGCCTTGCTCGCCCCGCCGCCCGCCAGGTACGGCTCCGCCGCGTCCAGCCAGTCCCCGCGCCCCGCCAACACCCCCGAGCCGAACGGCGCGTACAGCTTGTGCGCCGACAGCGCGATCCAGTCCACGTCCAGGTCCGCGACCGACACCGGGTGGTGCGGCGCCAGTTGCGCCGCGTCCAGCACGATCCGCGCCCCGAACCGGTGCGCCACCTCGGCCAGTTCCGCCACCGGGAACAGCTCGCCGGTCACGTTCGAGGCACCGGTCACGCACACCAGCCGAGGCCCGTCACCGGAGCCTTCGAGCGCGGCCTCCAGCGCCGCGACCGCCTGCGCCGGCGAGGACGGCGCCGCCAACTGGGTCACCCCGGCGTGCCGACGCCACGGCAGCAGCGCCGCGTGGTGCTCGGTCTCGAACACGAACACCCGGGTGCCGCGCGGCAGTACGGAGGCGAGCAGGTTCAGCGAGTCGGTGGTGCCCCGGGTGAACAGCAGCGTGTCGTCGCCCCGCAGCCCGAGGAACTCCGCGACCGTGGCCCGGCTCTGCTCGTACAGATCGGTGGACAACTGCGACAGGTAGCCGGCGCCGCGATGCACGCTGCCGTAGTACGGCAGATAGCCGGCCACGTCGTCCCACACCCGCTGCAGACACGGCGCGCTGGCCCCGTAGTCGAGCGCCGCGTACTCCACCTCACCTCCGGTGACCAGCGGAACGAGCACATCCCGCCCGACCACGGGCAGGGGGGCGGCGATGGCGACATCGGCGTCGAAGGCGGCGGAAGCGACGGAAGCGGTACGGGCGGTCATGGCGAATCTCCTCGGCAGACGGGAACCGACCCGCGCAATGTCGAGAAGTCGACATCAAATCGGCGCAGGGTGATCCCCGGATGAAATGTGGTCTCGGAACAGCGACGCGCGACGATTCAGCGCGTACGGAATGGGCCGATCAGCCCGTTTCGAGAAAGAGATTTCACGCCATCACATGCTCCCCGGGTACAGGACCCGGTTCGCATGGGGCAATTGCCTGCCGTCACACCAGGGGTCCGCGCTTGCCGGGACGCCTGACGACGCCCGACCGTGTCATCACCCGGGGCACCCCACCGCGGAGCGAGGGTTGCCGGACAGCAAGCCGGGGCTTTCCACTGTCACTCGTGACCTGCGCAGAATTATTACCGCAGGAATCGCCGCGCGCAACGACCACCCCACCGGTTCCACATACTGGACACCGCTCGGACGCCCGACCGGGCCGAAACGCGACGACGCCGGGCAGGCCGTCCCCGGCCCGCCCGGCGTACACGTGCGCCTCCGGCTACCCGCGCGCGAACGACCGCGTCACGCCGACCCACCGATCGAGCGCCGCCCGCGCCGCACCCGAGTCGATCGCCTCCGCCGCCCGCTCGATCCCGGCCGCCAACTGCTGCGTCAGCGACCCCTCTCCCGGGCCGAGCGCGGCCAGCGCCGCCGCCGAGTTCAACAACACCGCGTCGCGCACCGCGCCCTTCTCCCCCGCGAGCAGCTTCCGGGCCACCTCCGCGTTGAACATCGCGTCGCCGCCGCGCAGCGTCTCGATCCCGTTCAACGCGATGCCCAGGTCGCGCGGATCCACCCGGTCCTCGCGCACGTGCCCGTCCCGCACGATCCACACCTGGGACGTGGTGGTCACGGTCAACTCGTCCAACCCGTCGTCACCGCGGAAGACCAACGCGGTGGCCCCACGATCGGCCAGCACGCCGGCCACGATCGGCGCCATCCGCAGATCCGCGACCCCGATCGCGTGGTGCCGCACCCGGGCCGGATTGGTCAGCGGGCCCAGGAAGTTGAACGTGGTCGGCACCCCCAGCTCGCGCCGCGCCTGCGCGGCGTGCCGCAGCGACGGGTGGAAACGTTGCGCGAAACACAACGTGATGCCCGCCTCACCGGCCGTCCGGGCCACCTGCTCCGGGGTCAGATCCAGCACCACGCCGAGCGCTTCGAGCACGTCGGCCGCGCCGCTGGCGGACGACGCCGCCCGGTTGCCGTGCTTGACCACGGTCTCGCCCGCGCCCGCGACCACGATCGCGGACATGGTCGAGATGTTCACCGTACGGGCCAGGTCGCCGCCGGTACCGACGATGTCCACCGTGCGGCCGGGCACCTCGATGGTCGACGCGTGCTCGTACATCGCCCGCACCAGACCCGAGACCTCGTCCACGGTCTCGCCCTTGGCCCGCAGCGCGATCACGAACCCGGCCACCTGCACCGGCGTGGCCTCGCCGGTCATGATGTGGTCCATCGCCCACGCCGTGGCATCCGCCGGCAGGTCGTCACCCCGCATGAGCGAGGCCAGGAGGTCGCGCCAGGAACGGGCCGCCGGGTTGCCGCCGCTCTGGTACGTAGAGGCCGAGGCGCCCATGGTCCGCTCCCGCAGTGTCATCGGATAAGTCGGCGCCAGCGTACCGACCGGGGCCGCCGATACCCGACGGTCATCCGCGATGCGGTCAGGCCGGCTGACGTCCCGCGATCCGCCCGCGGATCAGGTCGGCCGCCGCCGAGGCGAGCGTGCGCGGGTCCAGCGGATGCGCGACCACCGCGTCGGCCCGGCACCAGGTGGCCAGCCACGCGTCCTGCGGGCGGCCGACCAGGGTGAGTACGGGCGGACAGTTGTAGATCTCGTCCTTGAGCTGCCGGCACACACCCATGCCGCCGGCGGGAGCGGTCTCCCCGTCCAGGATCACGAGGTCCACGCCGCCCTTGTCCATCGCCTCGATCACGGCGGGTTCGGTGGCGCACTCCAGGTATTCCACGAACGGCACGTCGACGGCGGGCCTGCGCCCGAGCGCGAGGGTGACCTTCCGACGGGTGTTGCGGTCGTCGCTGTACACAAGGACGGTCATGGTCTCGCCGTGCGTCATGTCCACCTGCCTGAGTCCGGGTACGGGACGACAACTAGGATCCGCCCCGGATGTTAGCGCTTTTCCCCGCGGGAATGTGGGCCTCGTCACGCCCCGATCCCGACCCGACCACCCGGGTCCGCCCGGCTCACGCGCGAGCCAGCACCTCGTAGCCCTCGGCGTCCCCGCCCAACCGCTGCGCCAGTCCCGCCATCCGGGTGCGTTCGCGGGCCGGTTCGAGGCCGGTGAGCACCTGCTGTCGCGCGATCCGCACGCGCAGCGGCCGCTCGTCGGCCGCGACGACCGTGACCGCCCACCCGTCCGCCGCCAGGATCCGGGTCGCCTCCGCGACCGCGTCGTGATCCGGCAGGGTCACCAGGTGGCGCATCACGAACGGACCGGCCTCCACCGCCACTCCGGCCGCCCGCATCCGCGCGACCACCGCCGAGTCGGCACGCGCCGGATCGAAGCAGGAGCCGACCACGACCAGCGTGCCGTCGTCGACGAGCGCGGGCACCGGCTCGGCGCGCCGCCGGCGGAGGAAACGTTCCAGGATCATGCCGCGACGCTACTCGGCCGCGCCCGCCGACCTCGGCTCGGCCCCACGGGCCACCCGGACAGCCGAATCGCCCTCCTCCGTTCGGGCAGAGTCACCCGCAAGAGTGCTCTTCGCGACGGATTTTCCGACGCCCCCGACGCCCTCGCCGCCCGCCGCCGCCTCGCGCGCCAACCGCTCCTCCCGGGCCTTGCGCCCGGCCTCGATCAGTTCGAGTCGATCGAGCCGCCGATCCTCGCGCACCGCCTCGCGTTCGGACGCCTTGGCCCACTGCACGAACAACACGAGGAAGACGAGCAGCCCGATGATGTCGCCGCTGCCCCACAGGATCCCGCCGGCGGTGCCCTGGTCGGACAGCGGACTCGCGCCCCAGTCGCGACCGAGGTCGTTGTACCAGTCACCGGCCAGCACCGTGGACGAACTCATGATCGCGATGCCCAGCCAGGCGTGGAACGGCAGCGTCGCGAAGACCGCCAGCAACCGCATCGGATGACTCGCGCGCGGCATCGGGTCGAGCCCGAGCAGTGGCCAGAACCACATGCAGCCGATGATCACGAAGTGCACGTGATTCATGTCGTGCATGAAGGTGTTCCGCAAGGTCAGCTCGTACCAGGGCGTGAAGTACAGCGCGAACGGATTGAGCACGAAGACGAAGCCGGCGAAGGCCGGGAAGGTGACCACCTTCGAGAATCTGCTGTGCAGGAGGGCATTGAGCCGATTACGCCACTTGGCCGGCAGGGTGCGCAGCGCCAGGGTGATCGGCGCGCCCAGCGCCAGGAAGATCGGCGTGATCATCGCCAGCACCATGTGCTGCACCATGTGCACGCTCAACAACACGGTGTCGTAGGCGGCCAGCGCCGACTCGGTCGCGATCAGGAACGTGCCGAGGCCCAACCCCAGGAAGGAGAAGGTGCGCCACCGCGACCACGCGTCCCCGCGGGCCCTGAGCTTGTGCACCCCATACAGATAGAGCCCGCCGAACAACATCGCGACCAGGATCGGGATCGGCTCGAACACCCACCCGGTCAGGAGCCGAATGGGGGTCAGTTCGGGCGGGACGTTCCCGGGGGTCGCGTGTGCCAGGAACATCCCGGCATCGCCTGCAGAGCCACTCACGGAACCAGAGCCTAACCCCGACACGTTCAACGAGGGTTACCCCCCGAAGTGTGGGCAGATCCGACGACCGCAATAATGGCCGCCGTGGCGACAGCAACTTCACTAGAAACCGGGCCCCCCTCACACGGGACACACGGGACGCTCAACCGTCCCAACTTGGTCAGCATCGGCACGATCGTCTGGTTGGCGTCGGAGCTGATGTTCTTCGCGGCCTTGTTCGCGATGTATTTCACGATCCGGTCGGTCACCGGCTCGGACGCCTGGCGCGAGCATGCCAGTGAGCTGAACATCCCGTTCTCGACGGGCAACACGACGATCCTCGTGCTGTCCTCGCTCACCTGTCAGCTCGGCGTCTTCGCGGCCGAACGCGGTGACGTCAAGAAGCTCCGCATGTGGTTCATCATCACCTTCATCATGGGCGCCGTCTTCGTCGGCGGTCAGGTGATGGAGTACACGGAGCTGGTCAAGGAGGGCACGACTCTTTCGTCGTCGGCTTACGGTTCGGTCTTCTACCTGACCACCGGCTTCCACGGCATGCACGTGACGGGCGGTCTGATCGCCTTCCTGTTGGTCCTCGGACGCACCTACGCGGCCCGACGGTTCACGCACGAGCAGGCCACGGCCGCAATCGTCGTCTCGTACTACTGGCACTTCGTCGACGTGGTCTGGATCGGTCTGTTCTTCACGATCTACGTCATCAGGTAGACGTCCCGACACTCACTACGCAGACGACATTGGACCGGGGTTATCCGTGAAAAAGCTCTCCGCGCGGCGACGCCACCCCTTGGCGGCGATCGTCGTACTCATTTTTGCGCTCGCGGCCACGGGGGGGCTGTACGCCGCGTTCGCGCCCGCCAAGAAGGCGGAGGCCGACGACTCTGCCTCCATCGCGGTCGAAGCGGGCAAGAAGCTCTACCTGAGCGGATGTTCGACCTGCCACGGGCTCGACGCCCAGGGCTCCTCCGACGGTCCCTCCCTGGTCGGCGTCGGCGCGGCCGCCGTCGACTTCCAGGTGTCGACCGGCCGGATGCCCCTCCAGCAGCCCGGTGCCCAGGCACCGCGCAAGCCCGAGGTCTACACCCCGGCGCAGATCGAGCAGCTCTCCGCGTACGTGGCCTCCCTCGGCGTCGGGCCCAAGATCCCGACGGCGAACATGTACGCGCCCGACGGCGACATCGTCAACGGCGCCGAGCTGTTCCGCACGAACTGCTCGCAGTGCCACAACTTCTCCGGTGAGGGCGGCGCCCTGACCCAGGGCAAGTTCGCGCCGCCGCTGAAGAACGTGGACGCGAAGCACATCTACGAGGCCATGCTCACCGGCCCGCAGAACATGCCTTCGTTCCCGGACAGCACGATGCCCGAGCAGCAGAAGAAGGACATCGTCACCTACGTGCGTGAGACGACGCACAAGGAGCCGAACCCCGGCGGTCTCGGTCTCGGCCGCCTCGGCCCGGTCTCCGAGGGCCTCTTCGGCTGGATCATCGCGCTCGGCCTGCTGATCGGCTGTGCGATCTGGATTGCCGCCCGGACCCCCAAGGCCAGGACCAAATGAGTAGCCAGGACAAATCCGAAGTGCCCGAAGAGCACCTGCCCGAGGTTCCCGCCTCGGCACATGTTCCGGCGGAAAGCGACCCGTTCGCCGACCCCGGCCTGCCGGCCCACGAGCCGCGCCGTACCGACATCGACGAGAAGGCGGCCAATCGCGCCGAGCGTCAGGTCGCGTTCCTCTTCGTGATCTCGATGCTGGCCACGATCGGCTTCATCTGGTCGTACGTCGGCATCGACAAAGACCGCATCATCGACATCTTCTTCTTCGGGAAGATCGGCGCCCAGAACGCCGCCCTCGGCGGCACCCTCGGCATCGCGCTGTTCTGCATCGGCGCCGGCGCGATCCACTGGGCGCGCACGCTGATGACGGACGAGGAGATCGTCCAGGAGCGCCACGAGTTCACCTCGGACCCGGAGACCCGCGAGTACGCGATCCGCGAGTTCACCCAGGGTGCCTCCGACTCGGTGATCGGCCGTCGGCCGCTGATCCGGCGCACGATGATCGGCGCGATGGCCCTGGTGCCGCTGTCCGGCGTCGTGCTGCTGCGCGACCTCGGCCCGCTGCCCGGCACCAAGCTCCGGCACACCGAGTGGAAGCCGGGCACGGAGCTGATCAACGAGGCGACCGGCCTGCCGATCAAGCCGGACGACATCGTCAAGGGCTCGCTGACCATGGCGCTGCCCGAGGGCCTGGTCGAGAAGTACGGCCCGGCCGGTCAGAAGGAGGAGCTCTCGCACGGCTGGCTGGAGAAGGCGGGCATGTCCGCGGTCCTGCTGGTCCGGCTGGAGCCGAAGGACGTCAAGTCCAAGAAGGAACTGGCCTGGGGCTACGAGGGCATCGTGGCGTACTCGAAGATCTGCACCCACGTGGGTTGTCCGATCGGCCTGTACGAGCAGCAGACGCACCACCTGCTGTGCCCGTGCCACCAGTCCACTTTCGACCTGGCGGACGACGGCAAGGTCGTGTTCGGCCCGGCCGCTCGCTCGCTGCCGCAGTTGAAGATCCATGTGAACGAGGCGGGTAACCTCGCCGCGTCGCAGGACTTCGCCGAACCGGTCGGCGCGAGCTTCTGGGAGCGTGGCTGATGTCGAGCGAACAACCCAAGGGCGGCGCGAACAAGAACGCGCCGATCCCGAACAACGCGGCCGTTCGCGCGGCCGACGCGCTGGACAGCCGGCTGGGCATCTACGGCGCGGCGAAGAAGAACCTGCGCAAGGTCTTTCCGGACCACTGGTCCTTCATGCTCGGTGAAGTGGCGCTCTACAGCTTCATCGTGCTGCTGCTGACCGGCGTGTTCCTCACGCTGTTCTTCAAGCCGAGCATGCAGGAGGTCGTCTACGACGGCTCCTACGTGCCGCTGCAGGGCATCCACATGTCGCAGGCGTACGCCTCGACGCTGGACATCAGCTTCGACATCCGCGGTGGTCTGGCGATGCGTCAGATCCACCACTGGGCGGCGCTGATCTTCGTGTCGTCGCTGTTCGTGCACATGTTCCGGATCTTCTTCACCGGGGCGTTCCGCAAGCCGCGCGAAATAAACTGGCTGTTCGGCTTCCTGCTGCTCGTGCTGGCCATGGTCAACGGCTTCACCGGCTACTCGCTGCCCGACGACCTGCTCTCCGGTACCGGTCTGCGCATCGCGGAGGGCGTCGTCCTGGCGATCCCGCTGGTCGGCACCTACGTGCAGTTCTTCCTGTTCGGCGGGGAGTTCCCGGGCGAGGACATCGTTCCGCGCCTGTTCACCATCCACGTGCTGCTGATCCCGGCGATCATGGTCGGTCTGGTGACCGTCCACCTGATCCTGGTCTTCTACCAGAAGCACACCCAGTTCCCCGGCCCGGGCAAGACCGAGAAGAACGTCGTGGGCCTGCCGCTGCTGCCGGTCTACGCGGCCAAGGCCGGTGGCTTCTTCTTCATCGTGTTCGGCATCACCGCCGCGCTCGGCGGCCTGGTGCAGATCAACCCGATCTGGTCCTACGGTCCATACAACCCCGGACAGATCACGGCGGGCTCCCAACCCGACTGGTACATCGGATTCCTCGAGGGATCCCTGCGCCTGATGCCGAACTGGGAGTGGAACATCTGGGGCCACACGTTCAGCTTCAACGTGCTGATCCCGTCCCTGATCCTGCCCGGTGTGCTGTTCACGTTCATGGCGATGTACCCGTGGATCGAAGGCTGGATCACCGGCGACAAGCGTGAGCACCACCTCCTGGACCGCCCGCGCAACATGCCGGTGCGCACCGGCCTGGGTGTCGCCTGGATCACCTGCTACGGCGTGTTGTGGGTCTGCGGTGGCAACGACATCATCGCGACGCACTTCCACATGTCGATCAACGCGATCACCTGGATCGGCCGGGTCGCGTTCTTCGTCGCCCCGGTGCTGGCCTACCTGGCCACGGTGCGGATCTGCAAGGGCCTGCAGCGCCGGGACCGGGACAAGGTCCTGCACGGTCGCGAGACCGGCGTGATCAAGAAGCTCCCGCACGGCGAGTTCATCGAGATCCACGAACCGCTGGACCCGGCGACGCGGCACACCCTCACCGCGCACGAGCAGCCGAAGCCGTACGAGTTGGAAGCGGCCGAGGACGCGAACGGCGTGGCCCGCAAGGTCAAGCGTTCGGACAAGCTGCGGTCGAGGATGTCGCACTGGTACTTCGCCGAGCCGATCGAGAAGCCGACGGCGGAGGAGTACAAGGAGCTGACCAGCGGACACGGTCACCACTGACGCGACCGGGGCCGGGCTGCTGACGCCACATCGGCACGACCCGTAGGACGCGCAGGAACGACGAAGGGCCCCACCGGGGTTGATCCGGTGGGGCCCTTCGTCGTTCACCCCGCAGCCGGCCGTACAGGGCCCTTCCCGGCCACCCCGCGGCCCGCCGGCGTCACAGCGGCCGGGTCGTGCCCGCTCCCGCGACGCTCCTGGTCAGCCAGTCCGGCCAGTCCAGGTTCCACTCGCCGTAGCCGTTGCCGACCGGCTCCATCACCTTGGGATCGCCCGTGTTCACCACGGTGACCACGTCGCCGAGCTTGACCTGGTCGTAGAACCACTTGGCGTTGTCGGTGCTCATGCCCACACACCCGTGGCTCACGTTGGCGTTGCCCTGCGAGCCCACCGACCACGGCGCGGCGTGCACGAACTCGCCGCTCCAGGTCACCCGGGTGGCCCACTCCACGTCGAGCCGGTAGCCGTCGCCGCTGTCCGCCGAGATGCCGACCGTGGTGCCGTCCATCAGCACGTGCGGCGCCTTGCCGAGCACGACCTTGGTGCCCGAGCGGGTGGTGAAACCGGGCTTGCCGGTGGTCACCGGGATGGTCTTGAGGTCGGTGCCGTTGCGACTGACCGTCATCATGTGCGCCCCGGAGTCCACCGTGGCGATCACCGAGTCGCCGACGTCGAAGGCGACCCGCCCCCCGGGGCCGCCGTACACGCCGTGCCCGAAGTCGACCCCGAGCAGACCGGTGAGCACCGCCACCTTCGTGCCGACCGGCCAGTACGCCCTGGGCCGATAGCGCACCGTCCGGTCGTCCACCCAGCCCCAGGCGCCCTCGACCGGCGCGGAGGTGGACACCTCCAGGCGCCGCTCCACCTCGGCGCGCTGCGCGGGATCGGTGACCGGCCGGTGGAACGTGACGGTGATCGGCATGCCGACACCCACCGTCGAGTCGGCGTCCGGCGCCACCGTGTCCACGGTCAACTCGGCGTCCTGCGCGATCGTGGTGAAGTCCTCGGTGCGCGTCGTGGTGTGCCCGAAGGCGTCCACCGCCGACGCGGTCAGCGTGTACCTGGTGGCGTAGCCCAGCGGCTCGGAGTTGGACCAGGTCGCGTCGCCGGGCGCGTTGCCCCCGGGGATCGCCTTGCCGTCGGGTCCGACCAGGTTCACCGCGTACAGCCGGCCGTCGCGCACGCTGACCACGATCGGCCGGCCCGGCTGCGCGGGTCGATCCGGCCGGATGTCCACCGCCACCCGGGCGACGCCCGTGTCGGGACGGGGGTTGTCGGCGTCGCGGTGCTTGTCCCATGTCCCGCAGCCGGCGACGAACACCAGGGGCAGCGCCGACACGAGGGCCGCACAGAGCCACCGGGGGCGAACAGCTCCATTCCGCATCATGCAAGACCTCCAGCCGTGCGGGGCGAGCGCGGAGCACGCGCGGTTGCCGCATCGAGAGTGGCCGGGATGGTCCCCATTCATTCGGATAAGTAAGACAAACCGCCCGATCGCATGATTCCGACCACCGGTCGGATCGCGCGATCGGGCGGTTCGCCCTACCGTGTCGGGCCCCGTCCCGGGCCCGGTCCGCTGTTGTTTCGTTCCTCCGGTCCCGCGCCCTACGCGGCCGGAGCGGCGGGCGGCGCCGTCGAACCGCCGCCGCCGAGCGCGCTGCCCTTGACCCAGGTCGCCCAGTCCACGCTCCAGCCGCCGAGTCCGTTGCCGGCCTTGACGGTCTTGTCGGTGCTGTTGACGACCTCCACCGGGTCACCCTGGGTGACCAGATCGAAGAAGGTCTTCGCGTTGGACGCGCTGAGCCCGATGCAGCCGTGGCTGTCGTTCTGCCGGCCGAACTTGCCGTCGTTCCACGGCGCGCCGTGCGCGTACGTCCCCGACGCGGTCAGGTGCACCGCGTGCCGCACGTTCTTCATGTTGTAGGCGTCACCGAGGCCGACCGTCTCGGAGTCCATCGTGATGCCGTCGACCTTGTCGAGCACGACCATCGTGCCGCCCCAGGTCGGGTAGTTGGGCCCGCCGGCCGAGATCGGCAGGTCCTCCACCTCGGCGCCGTCCTTCTTCACCGACATGTGCTTGGACTTCAGGTCCGCGGTCGCCACCAGCGAGCGGCCGATGGTGAACTTGATGTCCTTGGTCTGCTTGCCGTAGACGCCCGGCGCCGCCTTGGCTCCGGTCAGGTTGGCCTTGAGGTTGACCTTCGTGCCGCTCGCCCAGTACTTCTCCGGGCGGTAGTCGATCCGGTCGTTGCCGTCGAGGTCCTTGAGCCAGGACCACGAGCCCTGCACCGCGGGCTCGCTGACCACCTTGAGGTTGCGCTCGATCGCGGCCTTGTCCTTGATCGGCGCGTTGAACTTCAGCGAGATGATGGCGCCGACGCCCCAGGTGCTGTCGGGCTCGACGTTGAAGTCGGCCACGAAGGTGTCGTCGGCGGACTTGGTGTTGAACTTGCTCTGCGCGGTGACCTCGGCGCCGTCCGCGTTGGCGGCCTTGGCGGCCACCGTGTAGGCCCCGCCGTTGGCCAGCGGCGCGGCCGGCTTCCAGCCGATGCCGTCGGGGCTGATCTGCCCGTCCACGGTCTTGCCCTTGGCGTCGGTCACCACCACCGACGTGAGCTTGCCCCCGGTCGCGTCGACCTTGAGGACGCCGTCGGTCTCCACGCTCTTGGTGCCGTCGGCGGGAGTGATCGCGATCGTCGCCGGTCCGGCCGCGACCTTCTTGTTCGTGCCGCCCCCCGTGCCGCCGGAAGTACCTCCGGAGCCGCCTGGTTCGGTCTTGCCGCCGTCGGACGAGCAGCCTGCGATGAATATGAGCGGCGCCACCATGAGTCCCGCGAAGAGGCGTATGCCGCCGCCCGCTGCCCCCGTGCGCGATGCTCCGTGTATCCGGGGCACGCGTGTCCCTCCCTCGTCCTGGTACTCCCTTGCGCCCATTTGACGCATCGACCCCCCGTCGGGGTTGCTACAACCGGCGAACAGTCACACATCGGTGACATTCGAGGGAGTCGGAGTCCCTTGTAGATATCACACAAGGCCGACCACCCTTTCGGATGATCGGCCTTGTGGCGAAACCGTACTGCGTTGGTTGCGAACCGGTGGCCCGCGACGGCGGTCCTAGTAGCGCTGGTCGGCGCCCCGGTAGAACTCGAAGACCCAGCCGAAGACGCCGATCGCGACGATCGGTGCGGCGAACATCGCCAGCCACCAGCCGAAGATGACGCCCAGGAACAGCAGGGCCGAGCCGAGCGCGAGCATCAGCGGCTGCCAGCTGTGCGGGGCGAAGAAGCCCAACTCGCCGGCGTCGTCGGCGATCTCGCCCTCTTCGTTGTCCTGCGCGAGCAGGTCCATCCGCCGCGCGGTGAAGATCAGGTAGAACCCGATCATCAGCGCGAGGCCGAAGGTCAGCGACAACGCGGTGGTACCGGTCGGGTCCTCGGAGAGCACCCAGTAGACGATCGTCACGGGCAGCAGGAACACGGCCAGGACGGCGAACAGGACACCGTTGAACTTCACTTCTCGGCTCCCTTCGCCAGCTCGGGCGATGCCTCGGAACGCTCGTCGGTGAGGTACTCCAGCGCGGCGATCTCCGGGTGGTGGAGGTCGAACGCGGGCGCCTCGGAACGGATCCGCGGAATGCTCGTGAAGTTGTGCCGCGGCGGCGGGCAGGAGGTCGCCCACTCCAGCGAACGGCCGTAGCCCCACGGGTCGTCCACGGTGATCTTCTTGCCGTACTTGTGCGTCTTCCAGATGTTGTAGAAGAACGGCAGGATCGACAGACCCAGCAGGAACGAGCCCAGGGTCGAGATCGTGTTCAGCGTGGTGAAGCCTTCCGAGTCCAGGTAGTCCGCGTACCGACGGGCCATGCCCTCGGCACCCAGCCAGTGCTGCACCAGGAACGTGGTGTGGAAGCCGATGAACAGCGTCCAGAAGGTGATCTTGCCCAGTCGCTCGTCGAGCATCTTGCCGGTGAACTTGGGCCACCAGAAGTGGAAGCCCGCGAACATCGCGAACACCACGGTGCCGAACACCACGTAGTGGAAGTGCGCCACCACGAAGTAGGTGTCGGAGACGTGGAAGTCCAGCGGCGGCGAGGCGAGGATGACACCGGTGAGGCCACCGAAGGCGAAGGTGACCAGGAAGCCGATGGTCCACAACATCGGTGTCTCGAAGGACAACGAGCCGCGCCACATGGTGCCGATCCAGTTGAAGAACTTCACGCCGGTCGGTACGGCGATGAGGAACGTCATGAAGGAGAAGAACGGCAGCATGACCGCGCCGGTCGGGAACATGTGGTGCGCCCACACGGTGACCGACAGGCCCGCGATCGAGATGGTCGCGGCGATCAGGCTCTTGTAACCGAACATCGGCTTGCGCGCGAAGACCGGGATGATCTCCGAGACGATGCCGAAGAACGGCAGGGCGATGATGTACACCTCGGGATGGCCGAAGAACCAGAAGAGGTGTTGCCACAGGATCGGTCCGCCGTTGGCCGGATCGAAGACGTGTGTGCCGAACTTGCGGTCGGCCTCCAGCGCGAACAGCGCCGCTGCGAGCACCGGGAACGCCATCAGGACCAGCACCGAGGTCAGCAGCACGTTCCAGCAGAAGATCGACATGCGGAACATCGTCAGACCGGGCGCGCGCATGCAGATGATCGTGGTGATGAAGTTGACGGCACCCAGGATGGTGCCGAAGCCCGACATCGCCAGACCCATGATCCACATGTCGCCGCCGATGCCCGGCGAACGCACCGCGTCGGACAGCGGCGCGTACGCGAACCACCCGAAGTCGGCGGCACCCTGCGGGGTGATGAAGCCGGCCACCGCGATGATCGAGCCGAACAGGTACAGCCAGTAGGCGAACATGTTCAGGCGCGGGAACGCCACGTCGGGGGCGCCGATCTGCAGCGGCATGATCCAGTTCGTGAAGCCGGCGAACAGCGGCGTCGCGAACATCAGCAGCATGATCGTGCCGTGCATCGTGAACGACTGGTTGAACTGCTCGTTCGACATGAACTGCGTGCCGGGGCGGGCCAGCTCCGCGCGCATGAGCAGCGCGAGCACACCACCGATGCAGAAGAAGACGAAGGAGGTGATCAGGTACATCGACCCGATCGTCTTGTGGTCAGTGGTCGTCATCCACTTGACGACGATGTTCCCGGGCTGCTTCCGGCGGATCGGGGGCGGCCCGTCCGGGGCCACGGTCTGTGGCTCACTGAGGATTGTCACTCGTCACTTCTTCCCGTGCGCGTCAACGGGGGCCGGCTCGTTGATCTTGCTGCGCAGCTCGCCGGTCTGGCCCTTCGCGGCCAGCTCCTTGAGGTGCTGGACGTAGTCGGCCTTGTCCACGATCTTCACGTCGAAGAGCATGCGCGAGTGGTCCACACCGCACAGTTCGGCGCACTTGCCGCCGTAGGTGCCCTTCTTGGTCGGGACGACCTCGAACTTGTTCGTGCGGCCCGGGATGATGTCCTTCTTGTACAGGAAGTTCGGGACCCAGAACGAGTGGATGACGTCCGGCGAGGTGAGGTCGAACCGGATCGACTCCTTGACGGGCAGGTAGAGCGTCGGCTTCTTGCCGGGCGTGCCCTGCTCGTAGACGTCGACCGTGCCGTCGGCGGGGTCGCCCTTGTAGTTGAAGGACCAGCTCCACTGCACGCCGACCACGTTGATCACGTTGTCGGGGTTCTTGGAGAGCTCTTCGAGCTTGGTCTCGTCACGCGCGGTGAAGTAGAAGAAGACCGCGATCATGATGCCGGGGATGACCGTGTACAGAACCTCGATGGGGAGGTTGTATCGCGTCTGCGGCGGGATCTCGATCTTGGTGCGCGACCGGCGGTGGAACGCGACGCTCCACAGGATGAGCCCCCACACCACGACCCCGACGATCAGCGCTGCAATCCAGGCGCCCTGCCAGAGCGACAGGACTCGCGGACCCTGCTCGGTGACAGGGTTGGGCAGGCCGAGTCTCGGCAGGTCCTTGGAATCGACGGAGCAGCCGGTGGCGGTCGCGGTGACGAGGCCCAGAGCCAGCAGCTGCGGCACCCTGCGCCGCATCCAGCGCCGCGGCGAGCGGTCGGAGCCGTAGGGACTCACGTAGCGCCTTCCCGAATGTCTCGCCCGCGCGCGAGTCGGGGTGGGGAACTTTTCTTCCCTGACGACCCGTTGCGCGGACAGGTATGGATGTTTCTGCGGGCCAAACCCTACTCCAGCCCTATTCGGGTCGCGCGCGGAGGTCTGGTGTGGCGGGCCGGGTAGATGTGACGGTGCGTCCGTTCGGGCGAACGGCCCGAACGCGTCCGGGATTCGGTTATTGGCTACGGTCCGACCCATGGCGTATTTCGACGCGGCCTCCACCGAACCACTGCACCCGGCCGCGAAAGCGGCGTTCCTGAGCACGCTCGACGAGGGCTGGGGCGACCCCGCGCGCGGCTATCACGACGGTCGACGGGCGCGGATGCTGCTCGACGCCGCGCGGGAGACGGTGGCGTCCGTGCTCGGCACCCGACCTGATGAAGTGTCATTCACCACATCCGGGACACAGGCGGTCCAGTTGGGCATACTCGGCGTGCTCGCCGGACGCCGCCGGGTGGGTGCCCATCTGGTGCTCGGCGCGGTCGAACACTCTTCCGTACTGCACACCGCGGACAGTCACGCGGCACGTTCGGAGCAGCGCGGAGCGACCGCGGAAATCACCCGGACGGGGGTGGACCGTACGGGCCGCCTCGACGTGTCGGCGTTCGCCTCGGCGCTTCGTTCGGACACCGCGCTCGCGTGTGTGCAGAGCGCCAACCACGAGGTGGGCACGGTACAGCCGATCGCCGAGGTGGCGGCGGCGTGTCGGGCGGCGGGTGTGCCGCTGCTCGTGGACGCCGCACAGTCGGTGGGCCGGCTGCCGGTCCCGGACGGGTGGTCGGTGCTGACCGCGAGCGCGCACAAGTGGGGCGGCCCGGCCGGTGTCGGTCTGCTCGTGGTGCGCAAGGGCACCCGCTACGTGTCGGCACTGCCCTACGACGAACGCGAGGCGCGGCGGGTGCCCGGCTTCGAGAACGTGCCGGCCATCGTGGCGGCCGCGGTCGCGCTGGGCGCGGCGAGCACCGAGTCGGCCGAGGAGGACGCGCGCCTGTCCGGACTGATCGACCGGATCCGGGCCCGGGTCCGCGAGACGGTGCCCGACGTCGAGGTGGTCGGCGACCCGATCGACCGGCTGCCGCACATCGTCACGTTCTCCTGCCTGTACGTCGACGGCGAGGCGCTGCTGGCCGAGTTGGACCGGGCGGGGTTCGCGGTGTCCTCGGGATCCTCGTGCACGTCCTCGACGCTGACGCCCAGTCATGTCCTGGAGGCGATGGGCGTGTTGTCCCAGGGCAACATCCGCGTCTCGCTGCCGCGCGGCACGCCCGAGGCCGAGGTGGACCGTTTCCTGGCGCTGCTCCCGGGCCTGGTCGCCCGGCTGCGCGCGGTGGTCGCGCAACCGGCGGCGGCGCCGGCCGCGGTCGCCGCCGAGGAGGGTGCGGTGGTCGACGCGCTGGGCCGGCGCTGTCCGATCCCGGTGATCGAACTGGCCAAGCGCATCCTCGACGTCGAGGAGGGCGCGGCGGTCACCGTGCTCTCCGACGACGAGGCGTCGGCGCTGGACATCCCGGCCTGGTGCGAGATGACCGGCCACGAGTTCGTCCGTGCCGAGCCTCGCGAGCGCGGCAGCGCGTACGTGGTCCGGCGCCGTTCCTGATCCGCGCCGCGACGACCTCGGGCGCCGGTCCGGCCGAAGCGGCCCGGCCGGCGCCCGAGGGGTGTCCTCACCTCAGAGCGGCAGGTGCTCCGCGACCTCGGCCGCGGCCGCGTCGCCGTACGCCCCGGCGAGCCGGGTCAGGAACGGTGCGCGGCGCAGCGAGTATTCCTGGGTGCCCACCGTCTCGATGACCAGGGTCGCCAGCATGTTGCCGACCTGCGCCGCGCGTTCCAGGGACAGGCCCCACGAGATGGCGGACAGGAAGCCGGCCCGGAACGCGTCGCCGACGCCCGTCGGGTCGACCTTGGCCTCCTCGGCCGGGCAGGTCACCACGATCGGGTCCGCGTCGGCCCGCTCCACCCGGGCCCCGCCGGGGCCGAGGGTGGTCACCCGTACGCCGACCTTCTTCAGGATGTCCGCCTCGGACCATCCCGTCTTCTGCACGATCAGCGCGCTCTCGTACTCGTTGGTGAGCAGGTACGCGGCGCCCTCGATGAGCCGGCGGATGTCCTCCCCGTCCATCCGCGCCAGCTGCTGCGAGGGGTCGGCCGCGAACGGGTAGCCGCGCTCGCGGCACTCGTCGCTGTGGCGCAACATCGCCTCGGGGTCGTTGGCGCCGATCACGACCAGGTCCAGGCCGCCGACCCGGTCGGCCACCGGCCGCAGTTCGATCTCCCGCGCCTCGCTCATCGCCCCCGTATAGAAGGAGGCGATCTGGTTGTGCTCCTCGTCGGTGGTGCACACGAACCGGGCGGTGTGGTGGGTCTGCGAGATGTGCACCGACTCGGTGTCCACCTGGTGTCGGTCCAGCCACGAACGGTAGTCGACGAAGTCCGCGCCGGCGGCGCCGACCAGGATCGGCGACAACCCCAGGCAGCCCATGCCGAAGCAGATGTTCGGCGCCACTCCGCCGCGTCGGATGTCCAGCTTGTCGACGAGGAAGGAAAGCGAGACCACGTGCAACTTGTCCGAGACGAGCTGGTCGGCGAAGCGACCCGGGAACGTCATCAGGTGATCGGTGGCGATCGATCCGGTCACGGCAATACGCATGGCACGTCTCTCCTGGGGAGTACGGCGAGCAACGGTGCGAACGAGGAAGGGGGGTGGGGAAACCCGCACACACTAACCCACCTCGCTCCGGTGACCTTCGAAAACTACCGATCGGTACATCGTGCCGTCACGCTCTGTGCGAACTAGGCTGGAAATCCCCCGGAGATCAGTCAAGTCGAGGAGTCATGGAATGTCCCCGATGCCCGTGATGCCCGTGATGCCGTCCCAGGCCGAGCCCGAGACGCTCGACGACCTGCGCGGCGACTGCCGTCACATCGATGCGTCGTGGACCACGCCCGGCCCGGAGCGCACGCCGGCCAAGGCGGCACCCGCCGGCTCGCACGCCCCCGCCACCGACGTGCCCGCGCACGGCGCCACCCTCGTGGCGGGCATGTCCGAGTACGGCGACTGACCGTCCCGGGCGGCCCCGCCGCGGGAACCGCCTCGGCGGCGGGCGCGTCCAAGGGCCATGCGTATCCACGGCGAGCCCGATGACCGCATCCGACCCGAACCCACCGCGCGCCGGCGCCCGTTGATCACCGTCCTGGCGATCGTCGGGGTGCTCGGCATCGGCGGCGGTGCCTGGGCGCTGCGGGGCGACGGCGACGAGGGGTCACCCCGTTCGAGCGCCGCCGACCCGAGCGCACCGACGCAGATCGAACCGGCCGCCCCGGGCGGCGCGGCGAGCGGCGCCCCGCCCGCAGTCCCGAACGACGCCGCACCGGCCCGACCCGGCGCGCCCGACGGCGACAGCGGCGCGAGCCCCGACACCTCGACGTCCTCCCCCAGGCTGCCCGGGGCCGCTCCGCACACCTACCACCCGGCCCAGCCGAACACCCGCTTCAGCCGCTACACGGTGGCCCCCGACGGTCGCACCCTGACCGCGTGGTCGTGGGGCGGCCAGTGCGAGACCGACCGCCTGGTGGTCGCGAGCGATACGGCCGACGCGGTGGCCGTCCGGGTGGAGGTCACCCGGATCGGCGACGTGTGCACCGACATGGCCGTGGAGAACAAAGCCGACGTGATGCTTCCCACACCGCTGGGCGCCCGCCGGCTCGTCGACGCCGAGACCGGCGCGACCGTCACCCCCGGCGGCAACCCCTTCACCGCCGGCTGACCGCACCCGCCCCGGACCCACTCACGACGACGCCGCGCCGGCCCCTGCGGGCCGACGCGGCGTCGTGGTTCGGGACGTGTCCCGACGGGATCAGTGGAACGAGTCGCCGCACGCGCAGGAGCCGGCCGCGTTCGGGTTGTCGATCGTGAAGCCCTGCTTCTCGATGGTGTCGACGAAGTCGATGGTCGCGCCGCTCAGGTAGGGCGAGCTCATCCGGTCCGTGACCACCGAGACACCGTTGAAGTCGGCCACGACATCGCCGTCGAGCGAGCGCTCGTCGAAGAACAGTTGGTACCGCATGCCGGAACAACCGCCGGGCTGGACGGCCACGCGCAGCGCGAGATCGTCGCGACCCTCTTGCTCCAGCAGAGTCTTGACCTTGGCCGCCGCCTCATCGCTGAGGAGGATGCCACCGGTCGTGGTGGTCTCGTCCTGGACAGTCATCTGCAAGCTCCCACGTGGTGGTTCGACATTCGTACGCCACTTCCACCGTCGGCAACCGATGGTGGCTCGGCCCTATTCCCACATCATGCTTCGGGCCCTCGCGTTTTACTCATGGTCGCACACCCCCACTCTCGTCAACCTGACATGAACAGGATAGGATTATTAATGTCAAGTAGACGAAAAGAGGTGCGCGCAGTGACCGCGACACACGATCTGGACCTGCCGCCGGGGGTGCGGCCGACGCCGCTCGCCCTGCTGATGCTCGGGCGCGCCGCCGACGCGCGCAGCGAACGCGGCGTCGAGTGTCCCGGCGATCTTCCCTCGCCCTCCGACCCGAACCTGGTGGCCCGGGCGCGCGCGGCCAAGGAGAAGCTCGGCGACCGGGTCTTCATCCTGGGTCACCACTACCAGCGCGACGAGGTGATCGAGTTCGCCGACGTGACCGGCGACTCGTTCAAGCTGGCGCGCGAGGCGGCGGCCCGGCCCGACGCGCCGTACATCGTCTTCTGCGGTGTGCACTTCATGGCCGAGAGCGCGGACATCCTCACCTCCGACGAGCAGCAGGTGATCCTGCCGGACCTGGCCGCGGGCTGCTCGATGGCCGACATGGCCACCTCCGAGCAGGTCGAGGAGTGCTGGGACGTGCTCGCCGAGGCGGGCATCGCGGACGTGACCGTGCCGGTCTCGTACATGAACTCCTCGGCCGACATCAAGGCGTTCACCGGCCGCAACGGCGGCACGATATGCACGTCCTCCAACGCCAGGCGAGCCCTGGACTGGGCCTTCGAGCAGGGCGAGAAGGTGCTGTTCCTGCCCGACCAGCACCTCGGCCGCAACACCGCGGTCCTGGAGCTGGGGCTGAGCCTCGACGACTGCGTGCTGTACAACCCGCACAAGCCGAACGGCGGCCTCACCGTCGAGCAGCTGCGGGCGGCGAAGATGATCCTGTGGCGCGGGCACTGCTCGGTGCACGGCCGGTTCGACGTGAGCTCCGTCGAGGAGGTGCGCGAGCGCATCCCCGGGGTCAACGTGCTGGTCCACCCGGAGTGCCGGCACGAGGTGGTGACCGCGGCCGATCACGTGGGATCGACCGAATACATCATCAACACGCTGGACGCGGCCGAGCCGGGATCCGCGTGGGCGATCGGCACCGAGCTGAACCTGGTCCGCCGGGTCGCCGCGGCGCATCCGGACAAGCAGGTCGTCTTCCTGGACAAGACGGTGTGCTTCTGCTCGACGATGAACCGGATCGACCTGCCGCACCTGGTCTGGACCCTGGAGTCGCTGGTCGAGGGCACCGTGGTCAACCGCATCCGGGTGGACGCGGAGACCGAGAAGTTCGCCAAGGTCGCGCTGGACCGCATGCTGGCCCTGCCGTAGGCCCCGCCCGCCGCGGCGCCCGACGGCGGGTCGTCGCCGAACGTACGCGGGTGGTGCTCGGACGTGAGCGAGCGGTGTGTCCCGGGAACCCCGGGACACACCGCCCACACGCAGCACGGAAGAGCGATGGTCTGGTCAGCCCGGGATCAGGCCGTCCGCACTCAACATCTTCCTGACCTCGTCCACATGCGCGTCCTCCGCCGGCAGCAGCAGGTCGGAGGGCACGATCTCGTCATCCGGCACCGGGGTGCCGAGTTCGCGGACCCTGGACAAAAGCGCCGTCAGCCCCGCGCGGAAGGCGGCGTCCTGGCCACCCTCGATCGCGGCCTGAAGCTCGTCGTCGAGCCGGTTGAGCGCATCGAGGTGCTCCTCCGCGACGTCGAGCTGGCCCTCACCCACGATCCGCACGATCATGTGCCTTCTCCCTGCTTGTCGAACCGCGGCCGGGGCTGACCCGGGCCGATCGCCGGCGGCGGGGTGCCTCCGGACAACTCGGCCTTCATCCGCTCCAGCTCCAGTTCCACATCCGACGTGCTGGACAAACGCTCCAACTCGGCGGTGATGTCGTCCTTCGCCATCCCGGTCGGGTCGTCGAGCGCGCCCGAGGCGAGCAACTCGTCGATCGCGCCCGCACGGGCCTGCATCTGCGCGGTCTTGTCCTCGGCCCGCTGGATCGCGAGCCCGACGTCGCCCATCTCCTCGGAGATCCCGGCGACCGCGCCACCGATCCGCGCCTGGGCCTCGGCGGCCGTGTACGTCGCCTTGATCGTCTCCTTGCGGGTGCGGAAGGCGTCGACCTTGGCCTGCAGTCGCTGCGAGGCAAGGACGAGCTTCTCCTCCTCCGCCTGGAGGTTCTGGTGTTGGGTGCCGAGGTCCGAGATCTGCTGCTGCACACCCGAGCGGCGCATCAGCGCCTCGCGGGCCAGATCCTCGCGACCGAGCGCCAGCGCCTTGCGGCCCTGGTCCTCGAGCTTGCCCGACTGCTGCTGCAGACCGGTCATCTGCAATTCGAGCCGCTTGCGGGAGGTCGCCACATCGGCCACACCCCTACGCACCTTCTGCAGCAGTTCGAGCTGCTTCTGGTACGAGTAATCGAGCATCTCGCGTGGATCCTCGGCCTTGTCGAGGGCCTTGTTGGCCTTCGCGCGGAAGATCATCGCCATTCGCTTCATTACACCGCTCATGGGCCTCGCGTGCCCCCTTCGTAGGCAACCCGTGCTGCTCCCTGAAGCCTAAATGCCCAAGCGACCTTGTGGCAGCAGGGCTTTGCCTCACTTGACGTGTTCCCGCCCGCGAGAGTTCCGGATCGTGCTCGCGCCCGATTCGGGGAGCGTTGAAATCTCCCGCGCCTCGAACACGTAGGCTTTGACCGTGTTCCGACGACGTTCCCACGCAGAGCCCGAGACCGCCGAGCAGTCCCTGGAGCGTCTCCAGGGCGAGTCGGCCGTCCGGGACCCCCAGGCCCCGAAGGGCCGCCCCACGCCCAAGCGCTCCGAGGCGCAGGCCAACCGCAAGACCAAGGTGTCCGTCCCCAAGGACCCCAAGGCGGCGCGCAGGCAGGCCCGGCTGCGGATGCGCGAGGAGCGCGAGACGCAGCGCCAGGCGCTGCTCACCGGCGACGAGCGGGCGCTGCCGGCCCGCGACCGGGGGCCGCTGCGCCGGTTCGCCCGCGACTACGTCGACGCGCGCTACACGGTCGGCGAGTTCTTCCTGCCCTCGGCCGTGATCATCCTGATCCTGAGCATCCTGCCCAGCCTCGCGATCAAGAATTTCTCGCTCTTCCTGTGGCTCGCGGTGATCCTGCTGATCATCCTCGACTCGGTCCGGGTCAACCTGGGCCTGAAGAAGGCGTTGCGGGCGAAGTTCCCGAAGGAGAACCTCAAGGGCGTCACCCCGTACGCGCTGATGCGCTGTCTCCAGCTCCGTCGGCTGCGGTTGCCCAAACCGCAGGTCAAACGAGGCGAGAAGGTCGCATGACGACGATCACCGGGCTGAGCGGCGACCTGCACACGCAGGTCCGCCGCGAGTTGGTGGCCCGCCAACTGGCCGAGCACATGACGAGCCTGCGCGACCGCGGTCCGCTGCGGGTGCTCGACGTCGGCTGCGGGCCGGCCTCGCCCGGCATCCTGCTCGCCCGTGCGGGACACATCGTCACCTCGGTGAACACCGACACCGACGTGCTCACCACGCTGCACGAGGACCTGGCCCGGGAGTCGGCCGACGTGCAGGGGCGGATGCGGCTGGTCGAGGGCGACGGCGCCGAGGCCGGCCGGCACTTCCCGCCGGGCAGCTTCGATCTGGCCGTCTGCCACGACGTGCTGGAGGCCCAGCCCGAGCCCGACGGCATGCTCGCCGCGCTGGCCCGGATGATGACGCAGGGCGGGCTGATCTCGGTCACCTCGCGCAACGCCGGATCGTTGGCGATGCGCGCCGGTGCCGCGGCCCAGTGGACCGCGACGCTCAAGGGCCTGTCCGCGACCACGTATCCCAACCCGGCCGGCGGCACGCTGCGCGCGGACACCGTCGACGGGCTGTGCACGGTGCTCGCGGACCTGGGCGCGCCGGTCCTGGACTGGTACGGCGTGGGCGTCTTCAGCGGCCTCCAGCCCGACGACGCCGAGCCGCCGCGCGGCCAGAAGGCGTGGACGAACCTGCTCGCCTGCGAGGAGGACGCATCGCGCCGCGACCCGTACCGCCTGATCGCGCCGGTCCTGCACCTGGTGGCCGAGAAGACCGTGCGCTAGGTCGCGCCCGGGCTCGGGGCCGGCCGGACGCGTGGGAGGGTCCGGTGTCCCGTCACGGGGACGGTGTGTCCGGTGATGCGGAAGATCGTCGCGCGGGTGTCCGACATAGGGTGTTCGCATGGACTTCCGACACCTCGGCCGCAGTGGTCTCGTCATCAGCGAGATCGCCTACGGCAACTGGCTCACCCACGGCTCCCAGGTGGAGGAGGACGCGGCACTCGCGTGTGTGCGGGCCGCGCTCGGCTGTGGCATCACCACCTTCGACACCGCCGACGTGTACGCGGAGACGCGCGCGGAATCGGTGCTCGGCCGGGCACTGAAGGGCGAGCGTCGCGAGGGCCTGGAGATCTTCACCAAGGTCTACTGGCCCACCGGTCCCGGTCGCAACGACCGGGGTCTGTCGCGCAAGCACGTCCTCGAGGCGATCGACGGATCGTTGTCGCGCCTGGGCACCGACTACGTGGACCTGTACCAGGCCCACCGGTTCGACCACGCGACGCCGCTGGAGGAGACCATGCTGGCCTTCGCCGACGTGGTCCGCGCCGGCAAGGCGCTGTACATCGGGGTCTCCGAGTGGAACGCCGAGCAGATCCGCGCCGCCGCCGAACTCGCCCGCGAACTGCGGGTGCCGCTGGTCTCGAACCAGCCGCAATACTCGATGTTGTGGCGGGTGATCGAGGCCGAGGTGGTGCCTGCCTCGGAGGAGCTGGGGCTCGGCCAGATCGTCTGGTCGCCGATCGCGCAGGGTGTGCTCACCGGCAAGTATCTGCCGGGGCAGCCGCCGCCGGCCGGATCGCGCGCCACCGACGACAAGGGCGGCCAGGACTTCGTCTCGCGGATGCTCACCGACGATGTGCTCACCCGGGTGCAGCAGCTGCGCCCGCTGGCCGACGAGGCCGGTCTCTCGCTCGCCCAGCTCGCCGTCGCGTGGGTGCTGCAGAACCCGAACGTGTCGGCCGCGATCATCGGCGCGTCCCGCCCGGAGCAGGTGCGGGAGAATGTCAAGGCGGCGGGTGTCCGGCTGGACGAGAGCCTGCTGACCAGGATCGACGTGATCCTGGACCCGGTGGTCAACCGCGACCCGGCGCTCACCCTGAGCCCGAGCACGCGTCCGTAGCCGACGTGCCGGCGGGCGCGGCCTCGGCCGCGCCCGCCGGCAGGTGCGATGCGATCGGCGCGGTCCGCCGCGCGGCTCAGCCCTCGGCGGCGCGCAGACTCATGTGTGCGTAGACGACGGCGTCGTCCTCGAGCAGGCTCACCTGCTCGATGCCCGCCGCGAGCAGGTCCTTCCACGTCTCGCCGAGCCAGCTCTCGGCGTCCGACTGGTTGGTGAAGTCCTCGGCCTCCGGGCCCTCGACGGGGGCACCGTCCGCGTCCTCATACCGCCACACCCACGACATGTCGGGCTCCTCATCTCGGATCTCGGACCGTCAAAGACCTGCACAGTAGATCAAGCCCACCCACCTCATAGCCAGGAGCTCGACGACACCCATGGAGCTGACGCTGCTCGGCACGGCCGGTCCCAAGGGCTGGCCCCAGCCGTTCTGCACCTGTGCCTCGTGTCTGGGGTGCACCGGGCCGGCGGTGCGCGGACCCGCGTGTGTGCTGCTCGACGGCACGCTGCTGCTGGACTGCGGCCCGGAGCCCGCGCACGCCGCCGCGCGGGCCGGGTACCCGCTGACCGGGGTGCGACGGTTGTTGCTGAGCGGTCCGGCCGAGGCCGCGCCGCTGGCCTGGCTGCCCGCGGCGGGGCTCGACGAGGTGGCCGCGCCGTCCGCGCCGCCGGCCTGGTTGCCGGCGCCTGCGGCGGGCGGGCCCGGGTGGCGACGGGTCGCGGCGGGTGACACCTTCGAGGTGGACGGTCGGCGAATACGGGTGTTGCCCGGCGGGACCCCCGGGCGGGTCGCGTACGAGGTGATCGGGGCCGACGGCACGCGGCTGCTGTACGTACCGCCCTCGACGCTGCCGCCCGAGGCCGAGGCCGGCCGGGCCTGGACGCGCGGGGGCGGGCACTACGACGTGGTGTTGCTCGACGTGGTGTCGTGGCCGGAGCGGCTGGCCACGCTGCGGCGCGACGGCGCGGTCACCGAGGACACCGACGTGCTGGCGATCCACCTGTCGCACGAGTCGCCGCCGGGCGAGGAGTTGCACCGCCGGTTGGCCGCGTGGGGCGCTCGCGCGGTGCCCGACGGCGGTCTGGTGCGGGTCGGCGCCGACCCCTCGCCGGCGCCGCGTCCGCATCGCACCCTCGTCCTGGGCGGGGCCCGCTCGGGCAAGTCGGCGGAGGCCGAACGGCGCCTGGCGGCCTGTCCGGACGTGCTCTACGTGGCGACCGGCGGCACCCGGGAGGGCGATCCGGAGTGGGCCGAGCGGGTCGCGCTGCATCGTGATCGCCGCCCGGACACCTGGAGCACCGCCGAGACGGTGGAACTGACCGGGCTGCTCGCCGAGGCGCGCCGGCCGCTCCTGGTGGACTGCCTGTCGTTGTGGCTGACCGCGGTGATGGACGCGCACGGCGCGTGGGACGACGACGCGTGGGCGGACGGCGGCGCGCGCGAGGCGGTGCGGGCCGACGTCGCCGCGCTGGCCGCCGCGTGGCGGGCGTGCCGGGTCCCCGTGGTCGGGGTGAGCAACGAGGTGGGCAGCGGCGTGGTACCGGCGACCCCCGCGGGCCGCCGCTTCCGCGACGAACTGGGCCGCCTCAACGCGACGATCGCGGCCGAATCCGACGAGGTCCTCCTGGTCGTCGCCGGCCAGGCCCTGACCCTCCGAAGCCTTCCGAGCCGAGCCAAACACGCCGCTCCCTGACCCCACCCCCGAAAACCCACGCGGCGAGCGGGCGAGCGAGCGGGCAGGCAAGCGAGCGGGCGGGCGGGTGGGCGCACGCGCGACCGGCGCTTCGCGACCATCCGCGTCGGCCCCGAACCGGCTTGCGGGGCCCGATCGGTGGGTCCCTGCGCCGTGCACGCGCAACCTTCGACCGCAACGCAACGGGCCGGGCGGGTGGGCAAAACCAACCCCTCCGCACCAAGGCGCAACCGCCGCGCCGGCGACAACTACCCTGACCAGGTGACAATCGACCTCGACTCCCTGGCCGCACAGGTGGAGCGCCCAGACGACGACGCCCGCGCACGCGTCCGCACACACCTGGCGGACCTCGCGGGCGCACCGAGCGCGTACGGCCGACTCGAAGAGCTCGCGATCCGGTACGCCTCGATCCGGGGCGGCGAGACCACCGCGCCCATCGGTGCCCCCCGGGTGGTGCTGTTCGCCGCCGACCACGGAGTGGCCGCGCACGGCGTGTCGGTCCGCCCGCCCGGCTGGACCGCGCGCGAGGTGCGGGCCACCCTCGCCGGCACCACGCCCGCGGCCACGTTCGCCGCCGCGCTCGAGGCGCCGATCCGGGTCGTCGACATCGCCGTCGACGCCGAGCCCGACGCCTTCCCCGAGCCGATCGTGCGGGACCGGATCCGGCGCGGCTCCGGCGCCCTGGACAGCGCCGACGCGCTCGCTCCCGGCGAGGCCGAGGCGGCGTTCCGGGTCGGGACCGAGATCGCCGACGCGGAGATCGACTCGGGCGCCGACGTGCTGCTGCTGGGCTCCCTGGGTGCGGCCGCCACCACCCCGGCGGCCGTCCTGATCGGCGCGCTCACCGGCATGGACGCGGCGGCGGTGATCGGCCGCGGCTCCGGCATCGACGACGCGACCTGGATCCGCAAGTGCGCCACCATCCGCGACGCGCTGCGCCGGGCCCGGCCGGTGCTCGGCGACCCGATGCGGCTGCTCGGCGTCAGCGGCGGGGCCGACTTCGCCGCGATGACCGGATTCCTGCTCCAGTGCTCGGTCCGCCGCACGCCGGTGCTGCTCGACGACGTCTCCACCGCCGCGGCGGCCCTGGTCGCCCAGCGGATCTCCTACCGCGCGCCCGACTGGTGGCTGGCCGGCCACGTCACCCCCGAGCCCGGCCACGTCAAGGCGCTGGACCGGCTCGCCCTCGAACCGATCCTGGACTACCGGGTCCGCGGCGGCGAAGGCGTCGGCGCGCTGCTCGCGCTCCCGGTGCTGCGGGCGGCGGTCGACCTGGTGGCCCGGGTGCAGCCCACCCCGTGAGCGCCGGTACCACCTCGGCCGGGCTGCGCCTGGCGTTCGGCATCCTGTCGGTGATCCCGGTCGAGGTGGAGCGGGTGGACCGCCCGGTGGCCGGCCG
Source organism: Embleya hyalina (assembly GCF_003967355.1). GTDB lineage: Bacteria > Actinomycetota > Actinomycetes > Streptomycetales > Streptomycetaceae > Embleya > Embleya hyalina. The sequence goes on from NZ_BIFH01000020.1 coordinate 117,884, forward strand.
CGCGATGGCCTGCGCACCGCTGGTCGGCCTGGTCCTGGGCGGCCTCGCCGCGGGTGTGCTCGCCCTCGCCGACGCGGCCGGCACCGGCGCGTTCACCGCCGCCGCGCTCGCCGTCGCCGGCCTGGCCCTGCTCACCCGAGGACTGCACCTGGACGGCCTGGCCGACACCGCCGACGGCCTGGGCTCGGCCAAGCCCGCCCCGGACGCGCTGCGCGTCATGAAGGCGTCCGACATCGGCCCGTTCGGCGTACTCACCCTGCTCTTCCTGGTCCTGATCGAGATCGGCGCGCTGAGTCGGCTCGGGCGGGACGGCAGCGGACCGGCCGCCGCCGCCCTGGTGTTCGCGGTGGTCACGGGCCGGGTCGCGCTGTCGATCGCGTGCGGCCCGGGCGTGCCGTCCGCGCGCCCCGACGGACTCGGGGCGATGGTCGCCGGCACCGTCGGACGCGGCGTGCTGCTCGCCTGGTCGCTCGTCCTGGTCGCCGGCGCCGGCCTGTACGGCCTCGTCCAGAACCCGGCCGAGGGGCTGCGCGCGCTCGGCGCGGCGATCGCCGGACTCGCCGCCGCCGCCCTGCTGTTGCGGCACACCACGCGCCGATTCGGCGGCATCACCGGCGACGTGCTGGGCGCCGTCGTGGAGACCGCCGGCTGCGTCGCGCTGGTGGTCCTGTCCACTGGCTGAGACGTTTGCCGGGAAGGCGTGAAATGCTGAGGGCGAACGTATCTTCCATACGGCTCGTCACCGCTCGACGAGGCATCCCGAGCAAGGATCGCCGCGTCGGTGCCCCACCGATCGTGCGGGCACTCAGCACCTCCGAGAGATGAGAGACAGGACACTCGTGACCACACTGAGTATCGGCTCCACCGCGGCCCTTTCCCTGCGCGCCGACGTTCTCGTGATCGGCGCCGTCAAGGGCAAGGACGGCGCCGTCCTGGCCGAGGGCGCCGAGAGCATCGACGCGGCGCTCGACGGCCGGCTCACCGCCACCCTGTCCGCCGTCGACGCCACCGGGGCCGAGGGCGAACTACACCGGGTACCGACGTTCGGCGCGGCCAAGGCTCCGCTCGTGCTGGTCGTCGGCCTGGGCGAGCAGCCCGCCGACGGCTTCGCGCACGAGACGCTGCGCCGCGCGGGCGGCACCGTGGCGCGGGCGCTCGCGGGCGTCAAGAAGGCGGGTGTGGCGCTGCCGTTGGCCGGTGCGGAGGCGGTGGGTGCGTTCGGGGAGGGCGTGCTGCTCGGCGCGTACTCCTTCGAGACCTACCGGGAGAAGTCGCGCGAGGGCCGCAAGGACGCGGTCAAGGACGTCGTGCTGCTCGGCCTGAAGGCCAACAAGGCGGCCAAGGCCGCCGCGGAGCGCGCCGCGATCACCGCGGAGAGCGTGAACCACGCCCGCGACCTGGTCAACACCCCGCCGAACGACCTGAACCCGAAGGACTTCGCCGCGATCGCGGTGGACACCGGCAAGAACGCGGGCTTCAAGGTCGAGGTGCTGGACGACAAGGCGCTCGCCAAGGGCGGCTTCGGCGGCATCCTCGGCGTCGGCCAGGGTTCGGCCAACAGGCCGCGCCTGGTGCGCCTGGGCTACACGCACCCCAAGGCCAAGCGCACCATCGCGCTGGTCGGCAAGGGCATCACCTACGACTCGGGCGGCATCTCGCTCAAGCCGGCCGGGTCGAACGAGACGATGAAGATGGACATGGGCGGCGCGGCGGCCGTCCTGGGCGCGGTCACCGCGGTGGCCCGGCTCGGCCTCGAGGTCAACGTGACCGGCTGGCTGGCGCTGGCGGAGAACATGCCCTCCGGCACCGCGATCCGCCCCGGCGACGTGTTGCGGATGTACGGCGGTCGCACCGTCGAGGTGCTGAACACCGACGCCGAGGGCCGCCTGGTGCTCGCCGACGCGATCACGCGCGCGTGCGAGGAGTCGCCGCAGATGCTGATCGACGTGGCCACGCTGACCGGCGCGATGATGGTCGCCCTGGGCAACGACATGTACGGGATCATGGCCAACGACGACGCCTTCCGCGACGCGGTGTACGACGCCGCGACGCGTGCGGGCGAGCAGGCCTGGCCGATGCCGCTGCCGGCCGACATGCGCAAGCAGATGGACTCGCCGATCGCGGACCTGAAGAACATGGGCAACTCGCGGATGGGCGGCGGCCTGATCGCCGGCATCTTCCTCCAGGAGTTCGTCGCCGAGGGTGTGCACTGGGCGCACCTGGACATCGCCGGCCCGGCGTTCCACGAGGGCGAGGCCGGCGGCTACCGGCCCAAGGGCGGCACCGGCGTCGCGGTGCGTTCGCTGCTCCAGGTCGCGCAGGACGTGGCGGACAACCGGATCTGACCCGGACGCGGAACGGCGGTCCGGTCCGGGCGGGGCACGCAGGCGCCCCGGCCGGACCGGCCGTACCGCGGTGGAGCACGCGTCGCCGGGCAACGGCGGCGGCGGATCGGGTCAGGAACCGTCGCCGGACTGCCGCCGGGTCCACTCGCGCATGCGCTTGGGGTAGCCCACCAGGGCCGCCTCGTACACCGGTATGCCGAGCTTGCGCGCGAGGGAGCGCGCGGCCGCGGGGTCGGCGACCCGGCGCCGGGTCCACTCCCCCGTGTCGGCGATGAACACCACGGTCGTGCCGCTCAGCGTGGTGACCGGTTCGATGTACGCCTCGACACCCTTGCGGCTGTGCGCGAATTCGCTCAGGTGGGCGGCCGCGGCGGCGGCCTGCTTACGATCGGGCGCGTCCGCGCCGGCACCGCGTTTGCGTCGGAACAGCCCCACGGGGATTTCCTTCCTGTCGTTCGCGCGTTCGCCCGCGTCCGTCCTGCGCGGACGCCGGGATCGTGCCGGAACAACGCGTCGCGAGGGCACGTCGTGCCCCCGACCCGCCATTTCGGTGCGGCCCCTGTGGGACAGGCAACACCGGGGCGGAGTGCTCGGTCGCCTCCGACAAGTGGGAGGATGTTGTACCGGCACTTGAGACCTTCCACAAGAAGGGGGTGCCGCCCGCCGCGAACCGCGCGGGTCGGCATCGCAATCACAGGAGGACGTGACGTGGCGAACGACGCCGGAGCCGTTTTCGATGTAGTCATTCTCGGCGGCGGGAGTGGCGGCTACGCGTGCGCCCTGCGCGCGGCCGAACTCGGTATGCGCGTCGTCCTCGTCGAAAAGGGCAAGCTCGGCGGCACGTGTCTGCACAACGGCTGCATCCCGACCAAGGCGCTGCTGCACGCCGGCGAGGTCGCGGACCAGACGCGCGAGAGCGAGCAGTTCGGCGTCAAGTCGACCTTCGACGGCATCGACATCGCCGCGGTGCACGCGTACAAGGACGGCGTGATCTCGCGCCTGTTCAAGGGCCTGACCGGGCTGATCGCGAGCCGCAAGATCACCGTCGTCGAGGGCGCCGGGAAGCTTGTGTCGCCGACCGCAGTCGAGGTGAACGGGCAGCGCTACGAGGGTCGACACGTGGTACTGGCGACCGGCTCGGTGCCGAAGTCGCTGCCGGGCCTGGAGATCGACGGCAACCGCGTGATCAACAGCGACCACGCGCTCGTGCTGGACCGGGTCCCGCAGTCCGCGGTGGTGCTGGGCGGCGGCGTGATCGGCGTCGAGTTCGCCAGCGCCTGGAAGTCCTTCGGTGTGGACGTGACCATCGTCGAGGCACTGCCGCACCTGGTCGCCCTGGAGGACGAGGCGAGCAGCAAGCTCCTGGAGCGCGCCTTCCGTCGTCGCGGCATCAAGTTCGAACTCGGCGCGCGTTTCTCCGGTGTCGAGTACACCGACGCGGGCGTCCGGGTCTCGCTGGAGAACGGCAAGCGGATCGAGGCCGAGCTGCTGCTCGTCGCCGTCGGCCGCGGCCCCGTCTCGGCGGGCCTGGGTTACGAGGAGGTCGGCGTCGCGATGGACCGCGGCTACGTCCTGGTCGACGAGTACTGCGCCACCAACGTGCCGACGATCTCGGCCGTGGGCGACCTCATCCCCACCCTTCAGCTCGCCCACGTCGGTTTCGGCGAGGGCATTCTGGTCGCCGAGCGGATCGCCGGGTTGAACCCGGTGCCGATCGACTACGCGGGCGTGCCGCGCGTGACCTACTGCGACCCGGAGGTGGCCTCGGTCGGCCTCACCGAGGCGCAGGCGGTCGAGCGTTACGGCTCGGACAAGCTCGCGTCGATCAGCTACAGCCTCGGCGGCAACGGCAAGAGCCAGATCCTCAAGACGACCGGCCAGGTCAAGGTCGTCTCGGTCAAGGACGGCCCGGTCGTCGGCATCCACATGGTCGGCGCCCGGATGGGCGAGCTGACCTCGGAGGCCCAGCTGATCTACAACTGGGAGGCCCTGCCGGCCGAGGTCGCCCAGCTCATCCACCCGCACCCGACGCAGTCCGAGGCGCTTGGCGAGGCCCACCTCGCGTTGGCGGGCAAGCCCCTGCACGTCCACGACTGACGACGCGCCCCCAATCGCGCCCCGTCATCCAAGACCCACGCCTTGAAGCGTTGAGAAGGAGTCATTGACCCATGCCGGTCTCCGTAACACTGCCCGCGCTCGGCGAAAGCGTGCAGGAGGGCACCATCACCCGCTGGCTGAAGCAGGAGGGTGAGCGCGTCGAACTGGACGAGCCGCTGCTCGAGGTCTCGACCGACAAGGTCGACACCGAGATCCCCTCCCCCGCCGCGGGCATCCTGGTGTCCATCAAGGCCCAGGAAGACGACACGGTCGATGTCGGTGCCGAACTGGCCGTGATCGACGACGGCACCGGAGCGACGCCTTCGGCCCCCGCACCCGCGCCGCAGACCGCGGAAGCCCCGGCGGCGCCCGCGCAGGCCGCGCCCGCGCAGGCCGCTCCGGCCGCTCCCGCGGCTCCCGCCGCTCCGGCCGTGCAGGAGCCCGCCCAGGCTCCGGCCGCGCCCGCCGGCGACGCGCAGGGCACCCCGGTGCTGCTGCCCGCGCTCGGCGAGAGCGTGCAGGAGGGCACCATCACCCGCTGGCTGAAGCAGGAGGGTGACACGGTCGAGGCCGACGAGCCGCTGCTCGAGGTCTCGACGGACAAGGTCGACACCGAGATCCCGTCGCCGGTCGGCGGCGTACTGCTGAAGATCAAGGTCGCCGAGGACGAGACGGTGGAGGTCGGCGCCGAGCTGGCCGTCATCGGCGCGCCCGGTGCGGCCCCGGCCGCGGCGCCCGCTCCGGCTCCGGCGGCCGCCCCCGCGGCTGCTCCGGCCGCCGCCCCGGCCCAGGCCGCCGCTCCGGCTCCGGCCCCCGTCGCGGCGCCGGCCCAGGCGCCCGCGCCGAAGCCGGCTCCGACGCCCGCACCGGCTCCCGCCCCGCAGGCCACCGCCCCGGCGGCGCAGCTCGCCCCGCCGGCCGAGGCCGACGGCGCGTACGTCACGCCGCTGGTGCGCAAGCTCGCCGCCGAGCACAACGTGGACCTGGGCGCGATCGAGGGAACCGGCATCGGTGGCCGCATCCGCAAGCAGGACGTCCTGGAGACGGCCCGCAAGCAGCAGGCGGCCCAGGCCGCCGCGGCGGCCTCGGCTCCGGCCGCGGCCGCTCCCGCCGCCAAGGCCGCGGCGCCGATCGAGCCGTCGCCGCTGCGCGGTCGGACCGAGAAGTTGTCGCGGATGCGCACGGTGATCGCCAAGCGCATGGTCGAGTCGCTGCAGACCTCGGCCCAGCTGACCACCGTCGTCGAGGTGGACGTCACCAACATCGCCCGCCTGCGCGACCGGGCCAAGAACGACTTCGTGGCCCGCGAGGGCGTCAAGCTGTCGTTCATGCCGTTCTTCGCCAAGGCGGCGGTCGAGGCGCTCAAGGTCCACCCGGTCCTCAACGCCTCGATGGACCTGGACGCGGGCACGGTCACCTACCACGACGCCGAGCACCTGGTGATCGCGGTGGACACCGACCGCGGCCTGATGGTCCCGGTCATCCACAACGCGGGTGACCTGAACATCGCGGGCCTGTCCCGGAAGATCTCGGACCTGGCGGAGCGCACCCGCACCAACAAGGTCAGCCCCGACGAGCTGGCCGGCGGCACGTTCACGCTGACCAACACCGGTTCGCGCGGCGCGCTGTTCGACACGCCGATCTTCCCGCAGCCGCAGGTCGCGATGCTCGGCACGGGCGCGGTCGTCAAGCGCCCGGTCGTGGTCAACGACCCGACGCTCGGCGAGGTCATCGCGGTCCGCTCGATGGTGTACCTGGCCCTGTCCTACGACCACCGCCTGGTGGACGGCGCGGACGCGGCCCGCTTCCTGCAGACGGTGAAGACCCGTCTCGAGGAAGGCGCCTTCGAGGGCGACCTCGGCCTGTAGGCACCCCCTGTAGGCGGCCGGCGACACGCACGTCCCGAAGGCGGTTCGGACCCCGGTCCGGGCCGCCTTCGGCATGTTCGGCGCCGGGTGGGCGAGGATGCTCCCATGCGTATCGCCGTCACCGGCTCGTCCGGCCTCGTGGGTTCCGCTCTCGTCCGCTCGCTCGCCGCCGACGGCCACGAGGTGGTCCGGCTGGTCCGCCGGGCCCCGCGCGGGCCCGACGAGGTGCGCTGGGACCCGCACGGCGGCACGGTGGACACCGCCGCGCTCGGCCCGGTGGACGCGGCGGTGCACCTGGCCGGCGCGGGCATCGGGGATCGGCGCTGGACGGCCGCGTACAAGCGCGAACTCCGGGACAGCCGGGTCCTGGGCACCGCGGCCGTCTCCCGCGCCCTGGCGGCCCTGCGACCGGCGCCGCGGGTACTGCTGTCCGGTTCCGCGATGGGCTACTACGGCGACACGGGCGAACGCGAGGTGGACGAGTCGTCCCCGCCCGGGACCGGCTTCCTGGCCGACCTGTGCACGGAGTGGGAGGCGGCCACCGCGCCCGCCGTCGAGGCCGGCATCCGGGTCGCCCACCTGCGCACCGGCCTGGTGGTCTCCCGCTCCGGCGGCGCGTGGGGCCGGATGTTCCCGCTGTTCCGGGCCGGTCTCGGCGGTCGGCTCGGCTCGGGCCGGCAGTACTGGAGCTTCATCTCCCTGATCGACGAGGTGGCCGCGATCCGCCACGTCCTGGACCACCCGACCCTGTCCGGCCCGGTCAACCTGACCACCCCGAACCCGGTCACCAACGCCGAGGCCACCAAGGCGATGGGCCGGGCCCTGCGCCGACCCACCTTCCTCGCGGTCCCCCCATTCGCCCTGCGCATCGCTCTGGGCGACTTCGCCAAGGAAATCCTCACCGGTCAGCGCATGATCCCCAGGACCCTCCTCGACTCCGGCTTCACCTTCGAACACCCCACCATCGACACCGCGATCGCCGCCGCCCTCGACGCCTGAGCGCCGCGTCGGGGGCGGCGGCGCCCGTCGACGGATGGACGCCCTGTGGTTGCCCGCCGGACAACCGGTGTTCTTCGGTGCGCTCCTTCGGGCCTTTGGTGGGTATGACCCGTAGGCGACGGAACCAGCCGGGCCTTCGAGGGGTATGACCCGTAGGCGATGTACCCGGCCGGGCCTTCGAGGGGTATGACCCGTAGGCGATGTACCCGGCCGGACGTTCGGGGGGTATGACCCGTAGGCGACGGAACCGGCCGGGCCTTCGGGGGATATGACCTGTAGGCGACGGAACCGACACCGCGGCGTGGGTGGTCGTGGGCTGGGGGACGGGAGGACGATCGTGGTCGACGTGCGCCGTACCGAGGTGATCGTGGTGGGGGCCGGGTTGGCCGGCTTGAGCGCGGCACGGACCGTGGCCGCGGCCGGGGTGCCGGTCACCGTGCTGGAAGCGGGCGATCGACCCGGGGGGCGGGTGCGGACGGATCTCGTGGACGGCTTCCGGGTCGACCGCGGCTTCCAGTCGCTGACCACCTCCTGGCCCCAGGTGCGCAGGCAACTCGACGTCGCCGCACTGGGGTTGCGCGCGTTCCAGCCCGGTGTGCTGCTGTACGAGGACGGCCGCACGCACCGGATCGGCGACGTGCACCGGGTCCGGGACGCGATCGGCGGGTTGCGCAACGGCAGCGGCACCGATCGCACGCGGTTGGCCGCGCTGCTCGCCCGGACCGCGTCCGCCCCGGTGGCGCGGGTGTTCGGCGCCGCCGAGACGGCCGCGGCCGATGCGCCGGTGTTGCGCGCGCTGCCGCCCGAGCTGACCCGGCGGACCCTGCGCCCGCTGCTGGCCGCGCTGTTGCACGATCCCGCGTTGCGCTCGTCCAGCCGGTTCGCCGAGTTGATGCTCCGCTCCTTCCTGCGCGGCCGGGTGGCGCTGCCCGCCCGGGGCATGGCGGCGGTGCCGACCCAGCTCGCGGCGGCCCTGCCGGCGGGCGTGGTGCGCTACGGCGTACGGGTGTCGTCCGTCTCGGCCGATCGTGTACTGACCGACCTGGCGGGCGAGATCCGGGCCCGCGCGGTGATCGTGGCCACCGATCCGAGTACGGCGGTGGCGCTGCTGCCGGGCCTGCGGATGCCCGCGTTCCACCCGGTGACCACGCTGTACCACGTGGCCCGCGGCGCCCCCCGGGCCGACGCGTCGCTGCTCGTGGAGGCCGACACCCGCAGCCCGTTCACGCACACGACGGTGCTCAGCCAGGTCGCCCCCACCTACGCGCCGGACCGCCGGGCACTGATCGCGACCACCGTGCTCGGGTACGACGGCTCGGAGCCCGCCAAGCTCGAACTACGGGTCCGCGAACGGCTCGCGGTCGTACACGACACGCCCACCGGCACGTGGACACACCTGACCACCTGTCATATCCCGCGGGCCGTCCCGGTCGTCGAGCCCGGCCACAACTTCCGCCGACCGGTCCGGTTGATCGGCGGCCTGTACGTCTGCGGCGACCATCGCGACTCCAGCTCCATCCAGGGCGCCCTGGCCTCCGGTCGCAGGGCGGCCCGCTCCGCCCTCGCCGACCTGGGCGCCCTCGCGGCCTGATCCGCCGCGCCGCTCAGGCCGTGCGGACGAAGCAGCCCGACCGCGCCTCGAACTCGCGTACCGCCGGCACGTCCCGATACGGCGCCAACCGATGGGTGAACTCGCGTACGTAGTCCACCGCCCGCGACGACCGCAGCCCCTCGGCCTGTTCGGTCGCCTCCGCCTCCACCCGGCATGCCTGCTCCACCTCGCCCAACTCCAGCAGCGCGGTGGCCAGGATCGTCTGGCAGAACAACCGGCTGCGCGCGTACTCGCTCCCGCGCAGCCGCAACGAACGCTCGGCGTATTCGCGCGCCTTGTCGTAGTCCTCCAAGTCCCGGTAGCAGTGCGCGTGGTCGTCGGCCAACTGGGCCTCGTTCATGAACGCGACCCACTCCGGCTCGTCGTCCCCCGCCGCGACGCACTCCAACGCCTGCTCGGCCCGCAACAGCGCCGCCCCGCACGCCCGCGCGTCGCCGAGCAGCCCGTGCCCGCGCGCCTCGACCGCGTGGAAGAGCGCGCGCACCCGGGGCGTGGCCACCACCGACGCGCCCTGCTGGGCGACCCGCGCCAGTTGTACCGCCTCACGCCCGTGCCCGAGGTACACCGCCTGGCGACTCATCGTGGACAACACGAACCCGCCGAGCGCCCGATCCCCCGACGCCTGGGCCAGCCGCAGCGCCTGGACGAAATAGCGCTGCGCCATCCCGTGCACGCCCACGTCGTACGCCATCCAGCCGACCAGGCGGGTGAGCGTGGCCGCCGCGCCGAACAGCGCGCTGCCGGTGCGCGAGTCGTAGGTCCCGCGCAGTATCGCGGTCACCTCGGTGTCGAGGTAGCGCACCAGCGCCTGCCGGCCGTGCCCCCCGCCGAACGAGTTGTCCAGCCGCCGGAACGCCTCGCCGACCGCGCGCACCGCGGCCACGTCGCCCAGGCCCACGCGGTCGCCGTCCTGCCGCGCCGGCCGCTCGTCGCCGGCGCCGATCAGCCAGTCCCGACTGGGCACCACCAGCGCCCCGGGCGTGAACGCGGCCTCCACCAGGGCGGATCGCTGCGCCGAGTCGGCCTGCCACATGCCGGTGACGATCTCGACCGCCTCGGGCGGACCGGACGCGTACTCCAGCCCGGCATAGTCCGGCCGGCATCCGGCCATGCCCAGGTCCTCGGCGCCGAGTTTGCGGCCGAGTCGTTGGGTGAAGACCTCCGCGAGCAGTATCGGCACGATCCCGCGCGGATGTTGGCCGCGCAGCCAGCGTGCCACGGAGGTCTTGTCGTACCGGAGATCGATGCCCTGTTCCGCACCGAGTTGGTCAACGCGTCTGGCCAGACCGGCATGCGAGAAGCCGGCTTCCTCGACAAGCGCCGCCAGCCGGTGATTGGGGCGCCGCTCGACCCTGGCTGCCATGGAGATGAACGCCTCCCGCTGGTGCGGTGGTTCGGGTGTGGGTGGGTGATCGCGCGAGAATCTAGCGATTTCTGGAGCGCTACAACCCGAACGCTCATAACAATGACCCTTTCGAGTTACACCCGAAGGAGCCGTCGGGAAGGGGCGAATTCGCCCCGAGGAAGGCCCGGTTCGGCCAAGTTCGGCAAAACCTGCCGAATCGGCGACACGGATCCGCTGCGCCGTCACCAGCCTGCCGCCGCTTGCGATGCGCGTAGCGGTGGTGGAACATGCGCGAGGCAGTTCACCCGTTGGGGTGATCGACTTCCGCGCGGCCGACATCCGCGCGGACGCGCCTCGGGGGCGTCGGGCCACACCGGCCGACGGGTCCGGGAATCGCGAGCCGTCCGTGACCAGGCGAAGGAAACGCACGCGTGACCCGGCAATCGGACGACACCGCCCGCGGGATCGTGATCCCCCTCGCCGCGGTCGCGATCGTCTGCCTGCTGCTCACCAGCGGGGTCTTCCTGTTCTCCGGCCTCGGCGACTCGGACCGGGGCGACCACCCGGTCTCGCTCGACCGGAACCTGCCGTTGCCGGCGCCCGCGTTCCCGCTGCCCGGCACCGCCGCGGCGAGCCCGGGCGCGGGTACGGCCACCGCCACGGGCCCGCCGACGACCGCGAGCGCGACGCGGTCGGCGACCCGCTCCCCGTCCGCCTCGGCGAGCGCCAACCCCGGGGCGACCGCGACCCGTTCGAGCACGCCGCCCGTCCCACCCGTCCCGCCGCCGCCCGCCACCACCGGCCCCGCGGACATCTCCGTCGACGCCACCGTGACCGGCTCCGGCTGGGGCGCCGACGGCACCGTGGTGATCACCAACCGCACCCCGCGCCCGCTGCCCGCCTGGGACCTCACGCTCACCACGTCGGGCCGGCAGAGCGGCTTCACCATGCTCTACGGCGAGGACATGCGCACCAGCACCGATCGGGGCGTCGCGACCGCCCGCGGCCGGGGGCCGCTGGCGCCCGGGGCGAGCGTGGTGATCGAGTTCGGCCTGTACGGCCGGGTCGACACGATCGGCTGCACCTTCACCGGCGTGACCTGCCGAGTCCGCGGCCTCGACGCCGGTCGCGGGTGACGTTCGACCCCGTCGTACGCTGGTGGACGTGACCAGCTTCTTGCGATTCGTGCACCTGGGCCTCGGCACCGACGCCGTTCCGTACGAGGCCGCCTGGGAGGAACAGCGCCGCGTGCACGAGCAGGTGGTGAGCGGCGAGGTCGGCGACACGTGTCTGCTTCTGGAACACCCCGCGGTCTACACCGCCGGCCGCCGTACCGACCCCTCCGAGCGCCCGATGGACGGCACCCCCGTGGTCGACGTCGACCGCGGCGGCAAGATCACCTGGCACGGCCCCGGCCAACTCGTCGGCTACCCGATCGTGCGCCTGCCCGAGCCGGTCGACGTGGTCGCGCACGTGCGTCGGATGGAGGAGGCGCTGATCCGGGTCTGCGCCGACCTGGGTCTGGAGACCACCCGGATCGAGGGACGCAGCGGCGTGTGGGTCCTGGGCGACGCGGTGCCGCAACAGGCCCCGACCGGCGGCCTCGACCTGCGCCTGGACAGCCGGCTCACGGCCGCGCCCGACCCGCGCCTGCACCCCGAGTTCGACCCGCGCCTGGCCGGTCCGGAATACGCGCCCTCCAACGCGGGACAGCGCGGCGACGACCGCAAGCTCGCGGCGATCGGCGTCCGGGTCTCGCGCAAGGTCACCATGCACGGCTTCGCGATCAACTGCGACGCCGACATGACGTACTACGACCGCATCGTGCCGTGCGGCATCAAGGACGCCGGCGTCACCTCGCTCAGCCGCGAACTCGGCCGCGAGGTCACCGTCGCCGAGGTCCTGCCGCTGGCCGAGCGGCACCTGGCCGACGTCTTCGCCCGGATCCCGGCGTGACGCACGCCGCGTGACGCACGCCTCGTCCCGAACCCGACCGCCGGGGAATCCACCCGGGTTCGTCCCGGTTGCCACTTGACGGGGCGTCCGGAGCCCCGATTCGCTCGGCGTACTCTGGACACACCGCCCCACCACGGGCCCGTCCCATCCTGCCGGGCCCACCGCAGTCCGTCCCGCCGGCAGGCTGACCCGAGAAGAGGGAGTCGCGCGTGTCCGCTGTCGCACCCGACGGCCGCAAGCTGCTTCGCCTGGAAGTCCGCAACGCCGAGACTCCCATCGAGCGCAAGCCTTCGTGGATCAAGACCCGGGCGAAGATGGGCCCCGAATACACCGAGCTCAAGCAACTCGTGAAGCGCGAGGGGCTGCACACGGTGTGCGAGGAGGCGGGCTGTCCCAACATCTACGAGTGCTGGGAAGACCGCGAGGCGACCTTCCTGATCGGCGGCGACCAGTGCACCCGGCGCTGCGACTTCTGCCAGATCGACACCGGCAAGCCCGCCGAGCTGGACCGCGACGAGCCGCGTCGGGTGGCCGAGTCGGTCCAGGCGATGGGGCTGAAGTACGCCACGATCACGGGCGTCGCCCGCGACGATCTGCCCGACGGGGGCGCGTGGTTGTACGCGGAGACGGTCCGCCAGATCAAGGAGCTGAACCCGGGCACCGGCGTCGAGCTGCTGATCCCGGACTTCACCGCGCAGCCGGAGCAGTTGGCCGAGGTGTTCTCCTCGCGCCCCGAGGTGCTGGCGCACAACATCGAGACCGTGCCGCGCATCTTCAAGCGCATCCGGCCGGGCTTTCGCTACGAGCGCTCGCTCGACGTGATCACCCAGGCCCGGGCGGCGGGTCTGGTCACCAAGTCCAACCTGATCCTGGGCATGGGCGAGGAGCGCGCCGAGATCAGCCAGGCGATGCAGGACCTGCACGACGCCGGCTGCGAACTGCTGACCATCACGCAATACCTGCGGCCGAGCGTGCGGCACCACCCCGTCGAGCGCTGGGTGAAGCCGGAGGAGTTCGTCGAGCTGAACGAGGAGGCCGAGGAGATCGGCTTCGCGGGCGTGCTCTCCGGACCCCTGGTCCGCTCGTCGTACCGCGCGGGTCGGCTGTACCGCCAGGCCCTGGAGGTGCGCGAGACGCGCGCAGCGTCGGCCGAAGGTGCGCAGAGCTTCACCTCGGTGTGACCCGGTCGCCATCATCGGGCAACACAGTGTTGCGAGAGTCGGCCGCGATGCGGCGGAACCTCGCATCGAGCACAGCTAGGGGGACGACCTCATGCCAGACACGCGGCAGGACACCGCCTCGGTGCTGCGCGGCGCGTTCGATCGCGGCCTCGCCGCACGCCGGGCCACCGTCGGCCGGGTCTTCCGGGCCGTCGAGACCGTCCTGATGTTCGAGGGCGGTCAGCGCACCGCCCGCCGCAACGCGTGGGCGGCCGTGTGCGCCGACCGCAGCCGCGCCCGGGCCCGCGCCGAGGCCTCCGACATCCTGGCCCGGCTCGCCCCGGTCAAGCCCGCGCCGGGCGCCGGCTCGCGCTAGGGCCGCGCGGAAGCCGGCCGGCTCGTGATTCGGCCGTCCTCCGGGGATGGGTTCCCCGCCGGACGGCCGGATCCGCCGCGCCCTCGGCGGGTGGGTCGCGACAAGCCGGCGCCAGGCATTGTCCCCGGTGGACGGCACGCCAGTATCCTTTTCACATGGCGAGCAAGGAACCATCCGAGAAGAGCGGCCGGCTGAAGCAGATCCGGCTCGCCTACCAGCAGACGAAGAAGGCCGATCCGTGGGTCGGCTTGATTGTGGCGGCCTGGGGCCTGGGCGTATTCGCAGTACTCCTGGCCATCGGCTTCTGGTGGGGACATCCGATCTACCTGGGCATCTTCGGTGCCCTCGTGGGTCTGCTCGCGGCGGCCTTCATCTTCGGACGCAGGGCCGAGAAGTCGGTGCTCGGCCAGATGGAGGGCCAGCCCGGCGCCGCGTTGGCGGTCATGCAGTCACTCAAGCGTGGCTGGGTCGTGACCCCCACCGTGGCCATCACCCGCAACCAGGATGTCGTACACCGCGCCGTGGGTCGCCCCGGCATCATCCTGGTGGGCGAGGGTCAGACGGGTCGCGTGACGCGACTGTTGGCCGATGAGAAGAAGCGCATGTCCCGACTGGCGGCCAACACCACGGTGCACACGATCATCGTCGGCAACGACGAGGGTCAGGTCCCGCTGCTCAAGCTCCAGCGGCACATCATGAAGCTGACCCCGACCCTGGCCAAGCCCGAGGTCGCGCAGGTCAACGACCGGCTGCGGGCGGTCGGCGACCTGATGAAGAACATGCCGGTGCCCAAGGGCCCGATGCCGAAGGGCGCGCGCATGCCGCGCGGCCCGCGCGGCTGACCCACCCCCGGCACCACGCGCCCGCGCGACACCAGTCCCCCGTTCGACCACGAGAGCGGCGGCGATCCGAACCGGATCGCCGCCGCTCTCTTCCGTGTCGCGGGAGGAACGATCTAGGCCCGGACCACCGCCGTGCCGACCGCCTTGTCGTGGAAGCCGCGCCCGTCCCGGTCGTAGATGGCCGGCGGAATCACCAGGCACAACAGGAACGTCCGCACCACGACCGCGAGCGGCAGCAGCGAGCCGCGGGTGACCGAGACCACCCGGATGCCCATGATCCGCTTGCCGAGGGTCCAGCCGAGCGTGCTCACCAGGAGCAGGTTCTCCACGGCGAACACGCCGAGCGTGCCCCAGCTGGTGCCGACGGCGTTGAGCTTGCCGCCGCCCAGGAAGGACAGCGCGATGACGTAGCAGATGCCCCAGTCGATGACCAGGGCAAGGAGCCGGCGCCCGGTCGGCGCCAGTGAATTGGGTCCGTCCTCGGGCAGCCCGAGACGCTTGCCGCGGTAGGCGAATTCGTCGTCCGCCGCCCCGGAGGCCTGGGTCCGCGCTGCGCTCGTGTTCTCGTCCACCTCTCCAAAGTAGACGAGCCGGGCCGATTCACCCGCCCCGGGGGTGGGCGTACGGGCGGCCGATCACGGGCACGCATCCAGGCAAACCGGCTAGACCGTACGGGTGGGTGCGTAACATCCCGGAAACACGAGGGACACCGACGGGAAACCGCTCGCGCCTACCTTCATGGCCTAGTGGCCACCGGGGAGGAGGCCGCTCCCCGCGAACGCAACTGCCCGCGCCTGGCGCCGGGTCGAGGAGGATTGATGTTCAACAACGCCGAAGAGGTGTCGCGATACATCGCCGACAACGACGTCAAGTTCATCGACGTTCGTTTTTGCGACCTGCCTGGCGTGATGCAGCACTTCACGGTTCCGGCGAGGACGTTCGACCCGAGTGAGACGCTGGCCTTCGACGGATCCTCGATCCGCGGCTTCCAGGCGATCCACGAGTCGGACATGGCGCTTCGCCCGGACCTGTCCACGGCGCGGCTCGACCCGTTCCGCAAGGACAAGACGCTCAACATCAACTTCTTCATCCACGACCCGCTGACGGATGAGGAGTACAGCCGCGACCCGCGCAACGTCGCGAAGAAGGCCGAGCGCTACCTCGCCGGCACCGGCATCGCCGACACGGCGTACTTCGGCCCCGAGGCCGAGTTCTACGTGTTCGACAGCGTGCGCTTCGCGACCGGCGCGAACGAGTCCTTCTACCACATCGACTCCGAGGCGGGCGCCTGGAACACCGGTGCGGAGGAGAACAACCGCGGCTACAAGGTCCGCTACAAGGGCGGCTACTTCCCGACCCCGCCGGTCGACCACTTCGCCGACCTGCGCGCGGAGATCTCCCTGGAGCTGGAGGCGGCGGGTCTGGAGATCGAGCGCCAGCACCACGAGGTGGGCACCGCCGGCCAGGCCGAGATCAACTACAAGTTCAACACGCTGCTCGCGGCGGCCGACGACCTGATGCTGTTCAAGTACATCGTCAAGAACGTCGCGTGGCGCAACGGCAAGACCGCGACCTTCATGCCGAAGCCGATCTTCGGCGACAACGGCTCGGGCATGCACTGTCACATGTCGCTGTGGGCCGACGGCTCGCCGCTGTTCTACGACGAGCAGGGTTACGCGGGGCTGTCCGACACCGCCCGCTACTTCATCGGCGGCCTGCTCAAGCACGCCCCGTCGCTGCTGGCCTTCACCAACCCGACGGTGAACTCGTACCACCGCCTGGTCCCGGGCTTCGAGGCGCCGGTCAACCTGGTCTACTCGCAGCGCAACCGCTCGGCCTGCATCCGCATCCCGATCACGGGCAGCAACCCGAAGGCCAAGCGCGTCGAGTTCCGCGTCCCGGACCCGTCGGCCAACCCGTACCTGGCCTTCGCCGCCCAGCTGATGGCCGGCCTCGACGGCGTCAAGAACAAGATCGAGCCGCTGGAGCCGGTCGACAAGGACCTGTACGAGCTGGCCCCCGACGAGCACCAGGCCGTCCCCCAGGTCCCCGGCACCCTCGCCGAGGTCCTCGACGCCCTGGAGGCCGACCACGAGTACCTCCTCGAAGGCGGCGTCTTCACCCAGGACCTGATCGACACCTGGATCGAATACAAGCGCACCAAGGAAATCGACCCGGTCCGCCTGCGCCCCCACCCCCACGAGTTCGAGCTCTACTTCGACATCTAAACCCCCCGAAGGCGGCCCCGGCCCCCTCCCGAGGACAAGGCCGTCGACCGCTGCCCACCGCGCGGTCGGCGGCCTTCCTCGTGTTCGGCCGGGGGTGTCGCGCTCGGGGCGCGGGACACTTGGGGGATGGTGGCCTTCGGTGGGACTCGGCGCGGGGGTGGGGGCGGGGCGGCGTGCTGGGAGGCCGCCGTCGGGAGTCCCCGTGCGGGGCTCGGTGGGCTGGTGGTCGGCTACGGGGGGTTCGCCGAGACGGCGGCCGGGGTGGTGGTGCGGCGGGAGGTGCCGGCGCCGGAACTGGTGTTGTTGATCAGCCTCGGTGAGCCGTTGGCGCTGGTCCGGGACGGGGTCGCCGTGCGGGCCGACGCGGCGCTGGTCGGGATCGGGCGGGGGCCGGTCGAGGCGGCGCACGGCGGGCGGCAGAGTGTGCTGGAGGTGCGGCTGTCCCCGTTGGCAGCCGGGGCGCTGTTCGGCGTGTCGGCGTCGGAGCCGGCCGAGCGGATCGTGGATGTGGGCGAGTTGTGGCCGGGTACGCCCGAGTTGGTCGAGCGGCTTCGCGCGGACGCCGGGTGGGCGGAGCGGTTCGCCCGAGTCGAGGACGTCCTGGTGGCGCGGGCCGAGCGTGGGCGGGCGGCCGACCCCGTGGTGGCGGGGTCGTGGCGGCAGGTGGTGGACTCCCGGGGCGATCTCGCGATCGGTGCGCTGCACGAGCACAGCGGATGGAGTCGCAAGCGCATGGCGCGGCGGTTCCGGGCCGAGATCGGGCTGACGCCGAAGGCGATGGCCAACCTGGTGCGGTTCGAGCACGCCGTGGACCTGCTCCGACGGCCCGGACGCCGATCGCTCGCCGAAGTGGCGCTGTGGTGCGGGTACTGCGACCAGGCGCACTTCAATCGGGAGTTCAAGGAACACGCCGGATGCACGCCGACCGCGTTCCTGGCCGGTCTCGGCCTGGACGCCCCGGGCAGGGACATGGCCGCCGCCGGCCGACCGACGCCCCGAATATCCAAGACCGGGACGAGCCACCCGCCTACCGTCGAGTGATCACCCACCGATGATCATCCACCGACACGCGGGAGTTGCCATGCACGGCGAGCCGACGTTCTTCGAGATCGGCGTCCCGGACGCCGCCCGGGCGCATACCTTCTTCGGGCAACTGTTCGGCTGGCGGTTCCCGTCGACCGGCGAGGACGACCAGGTCTCGATCGAGACGCCCAGCGGCCGGGGCGGACTGCACGGCCGGGACTCGGCCGCGGCGATCACGATGTTCTTCGCCGTCGACGACGTCGAGGCGGCCGTCCGGCGCGTGCGCGAACTGGGCGGCACGGCGGAGGACGCCCGCCCGGAGGAACCGGGCTTCGGGCGCTTCGCGCTGTGCGCGGACGACCAGGGCGTGGCGTTCGGTTTGCATCAGGTCGGCTGACGGCGGCGCGATCGGCGAAGCACCCCGAACCGCATGCCTCGGCCCCACACCCCTGCCCCGCGGAAGACCGCGAGGCAGGGGTGTTTTGGCATGTGATGACGGTTTGGCACACACCGATCACATACCCCCCTCAGGTATTTATGGCCGACCTCTGGATTTTGCATACCCCCCTCGGGTATGTTCCTGGTCGCCGGATACCCCCCGGTCGTATCTATGGAGTGATCGCGATGTCCGAACCACAAGCCAACCCGCGTCGCTGGGCGGCGCTTGCGCTCATTGCGCTCGCGCAGTTCATGGTCATCATGGACACGTCGATCATCGGCGTGGCCCTGCCCGAGATGCGCACCGATCTCGGGTTCTCGCAGGAGAACCTGTCCTGGGTCTTCAACGCCTACGTGGTCGCGTTCGGCGGGCTGCTCCTGCTCGGCGGGCGGTTGTCCGACCTGTTCGGCGCCAAGCGGGTGTTCTCGGTCGGCTGGGCGATCCTGGGTGTCGGGTCGCTGGCCGCCGGCCTCGCCGGCGAGGTGTGGGTCGAGCTCGCCGGGCGCGCCGTCCAGGGCGTCGGCGCCGCGCTCATCGCGCCCTCGGCGCTGACCCTGCTGATGATGCTCTTCGGCGGCAACCCCAAGGAGCTGACCAAGGCGTTCGCGCTGTACGGCGCCGCCGCGCCCGCCGGTGGCACCGCCGGTGTCTTCCTGGGCGGCCTGATCACCGAGTACGCCAGCTGGCCGTGGGTCTTCTACATCAACATCCCCGTCGCCGTGCTCGCCCTGGTCGCCACCCCGTCGCTGATGCCGGACGCCCCCGCCCGGCGCGGCTCGATCGACGTGCTCGGCGCCATCCTCGCCACCGCCGGACTCGGCGTCGCCGTCTACGCCGTCGTGCGTGCCCCCGAGACCGGTTGGGGCTCCGCCGAGACCCTGGTGGTCCTCGCCGCGGGAATCGGCCTGATCGCCCTGTTCCTGCTGGTCCAGTCGAAGCGGTCGGAGCCGCTGATGCCGCTGCGCATCCTGCGTACGCCCAACCTCGCCGGGGCCAACCTGGCCCAGCTGCTGATGGCCGCGGCCTGGATCCCGATGTGGTTCTTCCTCAACCTCTACCTCCAGCAGGTGCTCGGCCTGGGCGCCTTCGCCTCCGGCTCGGCCCTGCTGCCGATGACCGTGGCCATCATGCTCATGATGATCGTGCTCGCACCGCGCCTGATCGCCCGCTTCGGTCCCAACCCGCTGGTGGTCACCGGTCTGATCGCGCTCGCCGGCGGCATGTTGTGGTTGTCCTTCGTCCGCTCCGACGGCAACTACTGGGTCGACGTCCTGCCCGCCTCCCTGCTCGCCGCCGCCGGCATGGCGCTCGCCTTCATCCCGTCCCTGGGCACCGCGATCTCCAGCGCCCGGCCCGAGGAGGGCGGCCTCGCCTCCGGCATCGTCAACACCAGCTACCAGATCGGCTCGGCCCTCGGCCTGGCCGCGATGACCGCCGTCGCCGCCGCGCACGGCGCCCAGGAGGTCGGCGACCCCGGCGCGCTCACCGACGGCTTCTCCGCCGCGTTCCTCGGTGCCTCCGCCATCGCCGCCGCCGGCGCGGTGATCGCCGCGATCACCCTGCGCAAGCCCGCCGGCGCCGCCGGCCCGGCCTCCGCCGACCCCGCCCCCGAGTCCGTCCCGACCCCCTGATCACACCCCGGCCCACGGGCCCCGACCGATGTCACGGACCCCGTCCGACACTCCGAAGGCCGCCCTCCATCCCCCGGAGGGCGGCCTTCGCGCACCGTCTCGACCTGCGTTTCCTCCGTCCGGGGAAGGAGAAGATCGCGCTCGGATGGCCCCACGGGGTGATCGGCGCGGGGGCGGGCTCTGGCAGACTTGAGTCATGGGGGGCAATCCGAGCCGAGAGACCATGCCGCCGTCGGGGCGACGGCTGACCGACGAAGCCGGACGGACAACCATGCAGCCAATCCCCACGATGACCCGATTGCGTGTGTATCTGCACACGCCGCGTCGTCCGCGATTCGTGGTCGAACTCGCGTTGGTGGCGCTGAGCTACTGGGTGTACTCGCTGATCCGCAACGCGGTGCCCGAACGTGAACGCGTCGCGGTCCACCGCGCCTGGCAACTCCTCGATCTCGAGAAGGCGCTGCACATCGACATCGAACACAGCGTGAACCACGCCGTCAACGGCGTCACCTGGTTGATCGTGCCGATGAACTACTACTACGCCACGCTGCACTTCGTGGTCACCATCGGTGTCCTGGTGTGGCTGTTCCACAAACATCCCGGCCGCTACCGGGCCGTGCGCACGGTGTTGTTCCTGACCACGGGGATGGCCCTGTTCGGCTATTTCTTCTACGCCCTCGCGCCGCCGCGACTGCTGCCCGGCGCGGACTACATCGACACCGTCCTGGTCCACCACACGTGGGGATCGATGGCGTCCGGCGACATGAAGAACGTCTCCAACCAGTACGCGGCGATGCCGTCGATGCACATCGGCTGGTCGACGTGGTGCGCGCTCGCGATCGTGCTGTTCGCCCGGCCGCTGTGGGCCAAGGTGCTCGGCGTCCTGTACCCGATCGCCACCCTGTTCGTGATCGTGGCGACCGGCAACCACTTCGTGCTCGACGCGGTGGGCGGCTGGATCACCCTGGCCGCGGCCTTCGGCGTCCAGTGCCTGGTCAACGGACGCTCCGCGTACCGCTTCCCGCAGTATCCGCCGGACGACCCGCGGGCCGCGCCGCCCCCGCCGGACACGAAAGCCGACGACGGGCACGACGGCCACGCACCCGACACCCCTCGCGGGAAACCTCAGCGCGAGCCCGTCGAAGTCTCGTCCTCACCGTAGAAGACCCGCTCCACCACGGCCCGCGCCAGCCTGGTCACCCGCCGATACTCCTCCAGCAGGCTGCCGGTCTCGTCCGACGCGTGCCCGAGCAGCCGGGCCACCCCGCCCAGTTCGCGCACGTCGGACGGGAAGCTGTCGGAGGACCGGCCGCGCACGATCATCACCGCGTTGCGCACCCGGGTGGCCTCGACCCACGCGTCGTCCAGCACCCGGGCGTCGTGCGCGTCGAGCAGGCCCGCGTCCCGGGCCGCCGCCAACCCCTGTCGGGTGCCGGTCACCCGCAGCGCGGGCACCTCGTGCGCGTGCCGCAACTGGAGCAGTTGCACCACCCACTCCACGTCGGCCAGACCGCCCCGGCCGAGCTTGGTGTGCGTGGTCGGGTCGGCCCCGCGCGGCAACCGCTCGGCCTCGATCCGGGCCTTCATCCGGCGGATCTCGCGGACCTGGCCGTCGTCGATCCCCCGGCACGGGTAGCGCACCGGCTCGACCAGGTCCAGGAACCGCCGGCCCAGCTCGGCGTCGCCCGAGGTGACGTCGGCGCGCAGCAGGGCCTGGCTCTCCCACAGCTTGGACCAGCGCTCGTAGTAGGCCCGGTACGACGCGAGCGTGCGCACCAGCGGCCCCTGCCGGCCCTCGGGGCGCAGGTCGGCGTCGATCAGCAGCGGCGGATCGGTGGACGGGATCTGCAGCAGCCGGCGCACCTCGTTGCACACCCGCTGTGCGGCCTTCGCGGCCTGCTCCTCCGGCGCGCCCTCGATCGGCTCGTACACGAACATCACGTCGGCGTCGCTGCCGTAACCCTGCTCGTAGCCGCCGAACCGGCCCATGGCGATGATCGCGATCCGGGCCGGGATCGGCCCCCGCTCGCGCTCGAACCCGTCGACGGCGGCCCGCAGCGCGCCGGTCAGCGTCGCGGCGTTGACGTCGGTCAGCGCCCGGCCGATGGCGTCCACGTCCAGCCGGCCCAGCACGTCGGCGGCGACGATCCGGAACAGCTCCCGCCGACGCACGCTGCGCGCCGCCTGTACCGCGCTCTCCGGCCCCGGCGCCCGCCCGACCGCGGCCAGGATCTCGGTCTCGAGCGCCGCCCGCGAGCGCGGCCGCAGCCCGTCCCCGTCGCCGAGTATCGCCACCGCCTCGGGCGCGCGCAGCAGCAGATCCGGCGCGAGCCGCCCCGAGGCGAGCACTCGCGCCATGTTCTCCGCCGCCGCCCCGGAGGCACCCGCCCCCGAGTCGCGCAGCAGCCGCAGGTACCAGTGCGTGTTGCCGAGCGCGTCGGAGACCTGCCGGAAGGCGAGCAGACCGGCGTCGGGGTCGGCCGAGTCGGCGAACCAGCTCAGCATCACCGGCAACAGCGTGCGCTGGATCGAGGCGCGCCTGCTGACCCCGGACGCCAGCGCCTCCAGGTGGCGCATCGCGGCGGCCGGGTCGGCGTATCCCAGCGCCTCGAACCGGGCCCGCGCGGCCTCGGCGGTGAGCCGCTGCTCGCCCGCCTTGAGCCGGGCGACCGCGTCCAGGAGCGGCCGGTAGAACAGTTTCTCGTGCAGCCGCCGCACCTCCAGCGTCTGCTGCTTCCAGGCCTTCTCCAACTCGCCCACCGGGTTCGAGCGCATGCCCATCGAGCGGGCGATCCGGCGCAGTTCGCCCGCGTCGGTGGGCAACAGGTGGGTGCGCCGCAGCCGGAAGAGCTGGATGCGGTGTTCGAGGGTGCGCAGGAAGCGGTACGCGGCGTCCAGCCCGGCGGCGTCGTCGCGGCCCACGTAACCGGCGGCGGACAGCGCGGCGAGCGCCTCCAGGGTGGAGCCGCGGCGCAGCGTCGGATCGGACTTGCCGTGCACCAACTGGAGCAACTGCACGGCGAATTCGATGTCGCGCAGCCCGCCCGGGCCGAGCTTGACCTCGCGGGCCACCTCGCGCGCGGGGATGCTGTCCACCACCCGGCGGCGCATCGCCTGCACGTCGGCGACGAAGTTCTCCCGGCCGGCCGCGGTCCACACCATGGGCGAGACGCTGTCCATGTACTTGCGGCCCAGGGCCGGGTCGCCGGCCACCGGGCGGGCCTTGAGCAGGGCCTGGAACTCCCAGGTCTTGGCCCAGCGTTCGTAGTAGGCGAGGTGGCTGGCCAGGGTGCGGGTGAGCGGGCCGTTGCGGCCCTCGGGGCGCAGGTTGGCGTCGACCTCCCAGATCGAGCCCTCGACGGTGGTCGCCGAGCAGGCCCGCATCAGGGCGCCGGCGAGCCGGTTGGCGGCGGCGACCGCGATGCCCTCCGACACGCCGGGCGGGGCCTCGGCGACGAAGACCACGTCCACGTCGCTGATGTAGTTGAGCTCGCGTCCGCCGCACTTGCCCATGCCGATCACCGCCAGCCGGCACTGTTCGGCCTCGACCGGGTGCTCGCGGCGCACCAGGTCGAGCGCGGCGTCCAGGGTGGCGCCGGCCAGGTCGGCGAGTTCGGCGGCCACGGTCGGCTCGTCGGCCGAGCCGCACACGTCGCGCGCGGCGATGGAGAGCAGGCAGCGCCGGTAGCCGATGCGCAGCGCGTCGAGCGCCGGGTCGCCGCGCAGGCCGGTGAGCGCGCCGGTGAGCACGGTGTGGAAGTAGGCCGGGGTGGGCCGGGCGTCCCGGACGTCGTAGGTGACCAGGGAGCGCCAGTCGTCGGGGTGCCGGGCGAGGTGGTCGCCGAGCGCGGCGCTGACCCCGAGAACGCCCAGTATCCGGTCCCGGAAGGGCTTCGCGGACGCGAGCGTGGACAACAGGACCGAGCGGTCGGCGGCGGCCTCGGCGAGTCGGACCAGGCCGAGCAGCGCGAGGTCGGGGTCGGCGGTGGCGGCCAGCGCGTCCGGGAAGAGCGGGTCGTCGCCCGCGCCGAGCAGGGCCGGATCGCGCAGGTTGCGCGCGGCGCTCGCGATGTCGGTGAAGCCCAGTCGCACCAGACGCCCGTCGGTGGCCGCCGGTTCGCGAGGCTGATCCACAGAGGTCACCGGCCGAGCGTATCCGGTCAAACGACTGATCGATCAAGAACGGAACTGGGAATGTGGACGCGCCGCACCGGAGGTTCGCCGAGCCCCCCGACCGCGGCGAACACATGTGCGGCGCGCCCTTGTCCGGTGGTGAACGGCGATTCCACTCTGCGAGCCGTCCGTCCCACGGCCCGAAGAGGCCTCCGTAGCGACGAGCCGCCATACGCCACCGTACGGGACGTCACCCTACGTTAGCGTAGGTGCCATGCGCAACGGTGTTCCCTCGGAGAGGGTTCAATCAGACGACGAACCGGAACGGTCCGCTCGCCCCGGCCGCCGCACCCTCAGCCGAGAGGACTGGGCTCGAGCGGCCCTGGAGGCGATGCGGGAAGGCGGCCTGGGCGCGGTCGCGGTGGAACCCCTCGCGGAACGCCTCGGCACCACCAAGGGCAGTTTCTACTGGCACTTCAAGGATCGTGACTCGCTCATCCAGGCCGCCCTGGAGCGCTGGGTGGCCGAGTCCGAGGAACTGATGGCCGCGGCCGAGCGGATCGCCGATCCGGTCGAACGCGGGCGCCGACTCACCGAGTACGCGTTCACCGCGCCCAGCGGCGCGGACATCACCACCACGCTGCTGATCCACGCCCAGCACCCCGTGGTCGGCCCGATCCTGGAGCAGGTCACCCGTCGACGCCTGGAGTTCGGCGCCCGGTTGACCGAGGAGCTGGGCCTGCCTGCCGACGCCGCCTACCGGCACGCGCTGACCGCGCTGACCATGACCGTCGGCATCGCGCTGATCCGCCGGGGCGCGCCGCAACTGCTGCCGCAGGGTGAGGAGAAGGACGCCTACGTCCGCTACATCCTGGAGCTGCTCGGCCCGCCGATGTCCTGAGCGGGGACGTCCCGAGCGGGCGTGCCGGCCGCCCCCGGCCGCAGGCGGTCCGTACGCCCGACCCTCCCGCGCCGCCCGACGATCGACGGCCCGATCCCCCGGCGGGGTCGGGCCGTTCGACGTGGCGGAACCGGACTCCGAGCGGAACCGGACTCGGCGCGGTGCCGCACCCGCGGCGGTGCCGGCGCCCGCCTCAGAGCACCGGCAGGTAGCGCTTCAGCTCGAAGGGAGTCACCTGCTGGCGGTACTCCTCCCACTCGTGCCGCTTGTTGCGCAGGAAGAACTCGAAGACGTGCTCGCCCAGGATCTCCGGCAGCAACTCGCTGCGCTCCATCAGCGCGATCGCCTCGGCCAGGTTCTGCGGCAGCGGCGCGATGCCGAGCGCGCGCCGCTCGGCGTCGGTCAGCGCCCACACGTCGTCCTCGGCGCCCGGAGGCAACTCGTAGCCCTCCTCGACGCCCTTGAGCCCGGCGCCGAGCAGCACGGCGTAGGCCAGGTAGGGGTTGCACGCCGAGTCGATCTGGCGCACCTCGATCCGGGTCGACTGCCCCTTGGTGGGCTTGTACATCGGCACGCGCACCAGGGCGGAGCGGTTGTTGTGGCCCCAGCAGATGTACGACGGCGCCTCGCCGCCCATGCCCGCGGTGCGCGCCGACGCGCCCCACAGCCGCTTGTACGAGTTGACCCACTGGTTCGTGATCGCGGCCATCTCGCCCGCGTGCCGCAGCAGCCCCGCGATGAACGAGCGGCCGACCTTGGAGAGTTGGTACTCGGCGCCGGCCTCGTAGAACGCGTTGCGGTCGCCCTCGAACAGGGACAGGTGGGTGTGCATCCCCGAACCCGGGTGCTCGGAGAACGGCTTGGGCATGAAGGACGCGTGCACGCCCTGCTCCAGCGCGACCTCCTTGACCACCAGACGGAAGGTCATGATGTTGTCCGCCGTGCTCAGCGCGTCGGCGTAGCGCAGGTCGATCTCCTGCTGGCCCGGTGCGCCCTCGTGGTGGCTGAACTCGACCGAGATGCCCATGTTCTCGAGCATCGTGATCGCCTGGCGGCGGAAGTCCTGGCCGACCGGCTGCGGGGTGTGGTCGAAGTAGCCGCTGTGGTCGATCGGCGTCGGCGGGGTCCCGTCGACCGGCTTCTCCTTCAGCAGGAAGAACTCGATCTCGGGGTGCGTGTAGAAGGTGAAGCCCTTCTCCGAGGCCCGCTCCAGGGTGCGCTTGAGCACGTAGCGAGGGTCGGCGAAGGACGGCGAGCCGTCGGGCATCAGGATGTCGCAGAACATGCGAGCGGTACCGGGGGCCTCGGCCCGCCACGGCAGTATCTGGAACGTGGCCGGGTCCGGCTTGGCGAGCATGTCCGACTCGTGCACGCGCGCGAAGCCCTCGATCGCCGAGCCGTCGAAGCCGATGCCCTCGGCGAACGCCTGCTCGAGTTCGGCCGGTGCCACCGCGACGGATTTCAGGAAGCCGAGCACGTCGGTGAACCAGAGCCGCACGAACCGGATGTCGCGCTCCTCGAGGGTGCGGAGCACGAACTCCTGCTGCTTATCCATAATTCCCTATCCTTGCAGGTCGGACGGCCTGTGAGCGATCGGCGGGGGCACCGCGGGCACCCGAGTATCCCGCTGCGGGGTTTCGGGCACATTACGTGCCCTTTGCGTTGCGTCCTCGGCCGCGTACAGCTACCGCCGTGCTTCGCCACGCCCCGTGCTCCGGTACCCCGAAACCGCTCGGGGACGACCTGCGGGGCGGCTGTTTCGTGCGGCATCACACCCGTCGGGGAATCCCGTCGGGCGAGTCGTCGGGGCCCGGTGGTCAACCGTGCCAAGGGTATCCTCCGGGCGGTTCGACGCCGAGCCCCGGGCCCGCCCGGGCGAACGCCTTTCGCCCGCTGTTGGCCTGCGGTTTTCCGTCCGGCCGAGGGGCCGCCACCGCACGCCGCGCCCGGTCCGCGCGAGTGGGTCGCGGGTGGGTCGCGATGACCCGCGTCGACTATTCGTCACATTGACGTCAAGGGTTGGGTACATTGGAACGCGTGACCCGGATTCGCATCGCCCTCAGCCAGATCGACCCCACGGTCGGCGACCTCGACGGCAACGCCGAACTGGTGCTCGGCCGCACCCGGCGGGCCGCCGAGCGCGGCGCGACGCTCGTCGCCTTCCCGGAGATGGCGCTGACCGGCTACCCCGTCGAGGACCTGGCACTGCGCTCGTCCTTCGTCGAGGCCTCCCGACTGGCCATGGAGGACCTCGCCGGCCGGCTCGCCGCCGAGGGGCTGGGCGAGATCGCGGTGGTCGTCGGCTTCCTGGACCGGTGCGAGACGTCCTCCCCGCGCCTGGGCCGCCCGGCCGGCGCCCCGCAGAACGCGGTCGCGGTGCTGCACCGGGGCCGGATCGCGGCCCGCTCGGCCAAGCACCACCTGCCCAACTACGGCGTGTTCGACGAATACCGCTACTTCGTGCCCGGCGACCGGCTCCTGGTCGCCCGGATCGGCGGAGTGGACATCGCGATCGCGGTCTGCGAGGACCTGTGGCAGGAGGGCGGCCCGGTGGCCGCCGCGCGCGCCGCGCGGGTCGGACTGCTGCTGTCGATCAACGCGTCGCCGTACGAGGTGAGCAAGGACGACTCGCGGCTCGACCTGGTCCGCCGCCGGGCCCGCGAGGCCGACTGCACGCTCGCCTACGTCAACGCCTTCGGCGGGCAGGACGAACTGGTCTTCGACGGCGACTCGCTGATCGTGGACGCCGGGGGCCGGGTGCTCTCGCGCGCCGCACGGTTCGACGAGGAACTGCTCGTGGCCGATCTGGACCTGCCGCCGCGCACCGTCGACGCCCGGCTCGCGGGCACGGACGACACGGTGGCCGACGACCTGACCATCCGGCACGTGGTGCTGACCGAGGAGTCCGCGCCGCCGCCCGCGCCCGCCGCCGGGCACAGCGTCGCGCCGGCCCTGTCCGACGACGCGGAGATCTACCGGGCGCTGGTCCTGGGTCTGCGCGACTACGTGGCCAAGAACGGCTTCGCGTCGGTCCTGCTGGGCCTGTCCGGCGGGATCGACTCGGCCCTGGTCGCGGCGATCGCGGCCGACGCGGTGGGCGGCGGCAACGTGTACGGCGTCTCGATGCCCGGCAGCTACTCCTCCGTGCACTCCAGGGACGACGCGGCCGAGACCGCCGAGCGGATCGGGCTCGACTACCGGCAGGTGCCGATCGCGCCGATGGTCGACGCCTACCTGGCCGCGCTCGGGCTGACCGGCCTGGCCGAGGAGAACCTCCAGGCACGGGTGCGCGGCACCACCCTGATGGGCCTGTCCAACCAGGAGGGCCACCTGGTCCTGGCCACCGGCAACAAGAGCGAGCTGGCCTGCGGCTACTCCACCCTGTACGGCGACGCGGTGGGCGGCTTCGCGCCGATCAAGGACGTGCCCAAGACCGCGGTGTGGCGGCTGGCCCGCTGGCGCAACGCCGAGGCCGAGCGGCGCGGCGAGGTCGCGCCGATCCCGGTCAACTCGATCACCAAGCCGCCCAGCGCCGAGCTGCGCCCGGGCCAGGTCGACACCGACTCGCTGCCGCCCTACGAACTGCTCGACGCCATCCTGGACGACTACGTCGAACGGGACATGGGCCGCGACGCGATCGTGGCCGCGGGCTTCGAGCCGGCGCTGGTGGACCGCGTCCTGACCCTCGTGGACACCGCCGAGTACAAGCGGCGCCAATACCCCCCGGGCACCAAGATCTCGCTCAAGGCCTTCGGCCGCGACCGCCGCCTGCCCATCACCAGCCGGTGGCGCGAAAGCGGCTGACCGGGAATCGGGCCGGCGGGGGTCCGGGAGCCGAGACGCCGAAGGGCCCGACCGATGCGGTCGGGCCCTTCGGCGTGTGGGTTCGCGGCGCCTCAGCTCAGGCGCAGGTCCGCCTGGACCGGCTTGTGGTCGCTCGGGGTGCTGCCGAGGACCTTCGCGTCGGCCGCGGCCATGCCCCGGTACATGATGTGGTCGATGGCGGCCATCGGGAACGACTCGGGCCAGGTGAAGCCCATGCCCGTGCCCGCCGTGTCCTGGGCGTCGCGCAGGTAGCGGGTGACCGGGCGCAGCGCGCGGTCGTCGGTGGTGCCGTTGAGGTCGCCGACCAGGACCACGTGCGGCGCCGACTCGACCGCGAGCGACGTGGCGAGCCGGTCGATCGTGTGGTTGCGGTCGCCGACGGTGAAGCCGCTCGGGCCGAAGCGCACCGACGCCAGGTGCGCGACGTAGAAGGCGACGTCGCCCTTGGGGGTGGTGATCACGGTGCGCAGCGCCCGGGTGAAGCCCATCCCGACGTCGATCGCCTCGGCCTTGCTCATCGGGAAGCGGACCTTGGTCCACACCGCCACCGTGCCCTCGTGCTGCACATTCGGGTACAGGTCCTTGAGCACGGCGTTGTACTGCTTCCACGCGCCCTCGGGCAGTTCCTCCAGCGCGATCACGTCCGCGCCCGAGCCGAGCAGCGAGCGGGCGGTGCCGGCCGGGTCGGGGTTGCCCGCGTTGACGTTGTGGCTGACCACCCGCAGGTCGTGCGGGCCGCCGCCGCGGCCGGGCAGGAAGAAGCCGCCGAACATGGTCACCCAGACCAGGACCGGCAACATCGTCGCGGCGACCGCGGTCCACGAACGGCGGATCGCCGCGCAGATCAGCAGCAGCGGGACGACCAGGCCCGCCCAGGGCAGGAAGGTCTCGATGAAGCTGCCCCAGTTGCCCGGGGTGTTGGGCACGAGCCGGTGGAAGGCCATCGGCAGCGCGGCCAGCACCGCGAACACCGCGATCACCCGGCCGCGCCGCCACGGCGGGGTGCGCCAGACGCGGACCGCGCCGTCCCGGATCGACTCCCACGACCAACGTGACCCGCGCCGCGGACCGCCGTCGCCGGCCGGCTGCGGCTCGGCTCCGGTATCGGTCGTGGTGGGCCACGTCATGCTGCCTCCTGATGTCCCGGGGGTACGGGTCCCGACTGTCCGCGTCAACGTACGAACAAAACGTCGCCTACGTCGAAACGGACGCCGGGAAGCGGCCGATAGGTTCCCTTTTGGGCTCAGGAGCGAGCGCGGATTCCGCCGAGCAGCGCGTCCGCGAGTTGGCCCGGCAGCTCCGGATCCAGACTCGCGTTCTCCCGTACGAGCTTGCGTACCAGTATGGGGCCCGCGACGAGGTCCATCAGGACTTCCATCGGAAGGTCGGCGCGCAGCTCGCCGGAGTCCACGCCGCGCTGGAGCAGATCCCGCAGGATCGCCCGGCGCTTTTCCACCACCACCTCGTGGTAGCGCCGATGCAGCTCCGGATGGTTGCGGATCTCGCCCGCCACGATCCCCATCAGGCCGTCGCCGCGGTTGTCGATGGCCTGCCGGCGCATGTTGTCCAACACGCTGACCAGGTCTTCGCGCAGCGAGCGGCCCGCGAGTGCCGCCGGGGTCACCTCGGTGGCCTCGATCGCCGCGATGATCAGCGCCTCCTTGCCGGGCCAGCGGCGGTAGATGGTGGCCTTGCCCACCCCCGCCTCCTGGGCCACCGCCTCGACGGACAGGCCGGTGATGCTGCGGTGTTCGGCGAGCAGTCGCCACGTCGCGTGCAGGATCGCCCGTTCGGCCTCCTCGCTGCGGGGCCGACCCCGGCGCGGCTTTTCCGCCGCGCCGGGGTCGTCGAGGTCGATCCCGACGGTGGGGTCGGAGTCGACGGTGGGGTCGGCCGGCGTCGGCTCGACCGCTGATCGGGATGTCGCAGGCTGCATGTCAGACCTTCGCGGAGCGCTGTTCCTCGGCGGGCTCCCCGGGTCGGCCCGCTCCCGGGGCAGTCTGCCCGGCATCGCGGCGCGGCATCCACAGGAACACCACGACCGCGCCGACCAGACCGACCACCGCCGAGCCGATCGAGGCCGCGTGCATCGCGTCGATGAAGCCGTCCTTGGCCGGGTCGACCAGCGCCACGCCCCGGTCGCCGAGCCTGCCGGCGACCGCGAGGGTGGCCTCGACCGAGTCGCCGGCCGGGCCGCGCGGCACGTTCGGCGGCAGCTTGTCGAGGTCGCCGGAGATCCGGTCGCGGTAGACCGAGGACAACACCGAACCCAGGATCGCCACGCCGAGGGCGCCGCCCACCTGACGCACGGTGTTGCTGACCGCGGATCCGGCGCCGGCCTTCTCGCGCGGCAGCGAGGACATGATCGAGTTGGTGGCCGGCGGCATCACGTGCGCCATGCCCGCGCCCTGGAAGAAGAAGACCACGCACAGGACCCAGATCGGCGAGGTGCGGTCCATCCAGAGGAAGGACAGGAAGCTCAGGCCGACCAGCAGCATGCCGCCGGTGGTCACCGCACGCACCCCGAACCGTTTGACCATCACCGAGCTGCGCGCCGAGAACAACAGTTGCGCCACCGCCAGCGGGAGCAGCAGCAGACCGGTCTGCAGCGGGGTGTAGCCGCGCACGCTCTGCAGGTAGAAGGCCATGAAGAAGGTCACGCCCAGGAGCGCGAAGAAGACCAGGCCGATCGCGGCGGCCGCGGCGGAGAACGCCGGGTCGCGGAAGAACCGCACGTCGAGCGAGGGGTGGTCGCTGCGCTTCTCGAACCAGACGAAGAAGGCGAGCACGGCCAGACCGAGCACGATCGTGCCGATCACCTCGACACTGCCCCAGCCCGCGTCGCCGCCGCGGATGATGCCGTAGACCAGCGAGACCAGGCCCGCGATGGACAGCACCACCCCGATCGGGTCGAGCCGGCCCGGCCGGGGGTCACGCGAGTCCGGCACGAGCACCAGCATCGCGACGATGCCGACGATCACGATCGGGACGTTGATCAGGAACACCGAGCCCCACCAGAAGTGGTCGAGCAGCGCGCCGCCGGTGATCGGGCCGATCGCGATCGCCAGACCCACCGCGCCGGACCAGATGCCGATCGCCTTGGGTCGTTCCTGCGGCTCGAAGACGTTGCTGATGATGGAGAGCGTGGCCGGCATCACGAACGCGCCGCCGAATCCCATCACCGCGCGCGCCGCGACCAGTTGCCCCGGACTCTGCGAGTAGGCGGACAGCAGCGAGGCGAGACCGAAGATCACCATGCCGAACAACAGCGTGCGTTTGCGACCGAAGCGGTCGCCCAGGATGCCGGCGGTGAACAGCAGGCCGGCGAAGACCAGCGTGTAGGAGTTGATCGCCCACTGGAGTTCGCTCTGGGTGGCGCCCAAACCCTGGTCCGGGTCGGCGATGGTCTTGATCGCGACGTTGAGGATGGAGTTGTCGAGGACGACGACCAGCAGGCTGATCACCATGACGCCGAGGATGGCCCAGCGCCGGCGGTGTATGTGCTCGTCGACGGTGCGTATGGGGGGAACGTTCGTTGCGGTCACGGGTGAGGCTCGATTCGTACGACGCGGGGACACTGCTCGATGGCCCCAGGCTAACGAGACTTTACGAAACGATACGGTCTCGTATTGCAAAACCTCGGCAAACGTCGCTGCCCGCGATCGGCCCCCGACCCACCCCCGACCCGCCTCCGGCCTCCCGGAATCCCCCGCCCGACGCCTCTGTTGTGCTGTTCGGAGGCATGTCACCATGGCCTTGTCCGGGGACGCCGTCCGAGCGCCTCGAGTCGGGAGAACACCATGTCCAGCAACAAGTCCGCGCAGTCGATATCCGCTTCGGCCGAGGGTCCGGGACTGACCCTGTACGGCGGCGACGGAACCGGGCGCCGGGTCACCGTGCGCGACCTGGCCCGGGCCAAGCGGGCCGGCGAGCGGTGGCCGATGCTCACCGCGTACGACGCGATGGTCGCCTCGGTCTTCGACGACGCGGGCATCCCCGTACTTCTGGTCGGCGACTCGGCCGGCAACAACCACCTCGGCTACGAGAACACCGTGCCGGTCACGATGGACCAGCTCGTGATGCTCACCGGCTCGGTCGTGCGCGGCACCAAGCGCGCGCTGATCGTGGCCGACCTGCCGTTCGGCTCGTACCAGGAATCCCCCGAGCAGGCGCTGCGCAACGGCGTGCGCTTCCTCAAGGAGGCCGGTGCCGGCGCGGTCAAGCTGGAGGGTGGACGGCGCTCGGTGCCCCAGGTCGAGGCCCTGGTCGCCGCGGGTGTCCCGGTGATGGCCCACCTCGGGCTCACCCCGCAGTCGGTGCACGCCTTCGGCGGCTACCGGGTGCAGGGGCGGGACGCGGAGAGCGCCGAGCAGTTGATCGCCGACGCCAAGTCGATGCAGGCCGCGGGCGCGTTCGCGGTGGTCCTGGAGTGTGTGCCGGAGGAACTGGCCACCCGGGTCACCGACCTGCTCGACATTCCCACCGTCGGCATCGGCGCGGGCGCGGGCACCGACGCGCAGGTGCTGGTGTGGACCGACATGGCCGGCATGACCACCGGCCACACCCCCAAGTTCGTCAAGCGGTACGTCGACCTCCGCGCCGCGCTCGGCGACGCCGCCAAGGCGTTCGCCGGCGATGTGGTCGGGGGTGCCTACCCGGCCCCTGAACACGCGTTCCACTGAGTGTCCCGGAAGGGCCGTACGATGCGAACTCCCGGTCGTACGGCCCTTCCGCCTGTCTGGAGCAGTTCGTGACGCACCCCTACGGAGATTACGGCCGCCGCCCCGCGGCCGGCTCGCTGCGCCATGTGCGGCCGAGCCCGGTCTTCCTCGCCATCGTCGCGGTCTGCGTCGCCTCGGGCTGGTACGCGTGGCACGACGACGGCACCTCCGAGCCCGCCACCCGCACCAGCGTGTTCCTGCTGGTCATGTCGGGCTGGCTGGTCTCGTTGTGCCTGCACGAGTTCGCGCACGCCTTCGCCGCGCTGCGCTCGGGCGACCACAGCGTGGTGGGCAAGGGCTATCTCACCCTGGACCCGCTCAAGTACAGCGACCCGCTGCTGTCCTTCATCCTGCCGACCGTCTTCGTGCTGCTCGGCGGGATCCCGCTCAGCGGCGGCGCGGTCTACCTGGACCGCGGCGCGATCCGCGGCCGGGCCCGCAACAGCGTGGTGTCGGCGGTCGGACCGCTGACCAACGCCGTGCTGGCCGGCGTGCTCGCCCTGCTCCTGTCGTCCGGCGTGGTGGACGGGGCGAGTGCCACCTTCGTGGCCGCGTTCTCGTTCCTGATCCAGCTCCAGGTGATCGCGGCGGTGCTCAACCTGCTGCCGGTGCCGGGTCTGGACGGCTACGGCGTACTGGAGCCGTGGTTGCCCTTCGAGTTCCGCCGGGCCATCGCGCCGTACGCGCCCTACGCGATCCTGTTCCTGTTCGCGCTGCTGTGGTCGCCGTCGGTCAACCACTACTTCTACGACGTGGTCGACCACATCACCGACGCGCTGGACGTGTCGCCGTACCTGGCCAACGACGGCTACCGGCTGTTCCGCTTCTGGTCCTGAGCGTCCGCGTCCCCCGCCGGGTCCCCGCCCCGCCGCCACGGCCGGCTCGGCCGCCTCGGCGGCCGGGTCTCGTCGGGCGTCAGGTGGTGTTCGGGCACCTCGTAGCGGTGCAGGTAGCTCCCGATGAACGCCTGCGCGGTGGCCGTCACCGGGATCGCGATCAACGCGCCCACCGCGCCGAGCAGCGCGGCACCCGCGATCACCGAGCCGAACGCCACCGCCGGGTGGATCTCCACCGTGCGCGCGGTGATCCTCGGGTGCAGCAGGTAGTTCTCGAACTGCTGGTAGGCGGTCGCGAACAGCACCACCCACACGGCGGTCGCCGGGCTCACCGTCAGCGCGATCAGCGCGGGCAGCACGATCGCGATGTAGGTGCCCACGGTCGGCACGAACTGCGAGATCAGCCCGACCCACAACGCCAGCGGGATCGCGTACGGCAGGTCCAGCACCAGGAACGCGACGTAGTGCGCGAACGCCGAGATCAGCGCGAGCGCGGCGCGCGAGTAGAGGTAGCCGCCGGTCTTGTCGATCGCGATCTCCCACCCGCGCAACACCTCGGCCTGCCGGCCCGGCGGCAGCAGCGAGCACACCGCGCGCCGCATCCGCGGGCCCTCGGCGGTGAAGTAGAAGGTGAACAGCGCGATGGTGAAGAGCTGGAACAGCGCGCCGACGATCCGGGCGGACCAGCCGAGCGCGTGGTTCGCCACCTGCTCGGCGTAGCCCTGCACGGTGCCGGCGTCCTTGAAGATCTTCCCCTGGATCTTGTCCACGGTCAGATCGGTGCCGAAGGTGCGGTTCACCCACGCGACCAGGTCCTCGAGGTAGCGCGGCAGATGGTTGGCGAACGCGACCACCTGGTCCACCAGGAGCGAGCCGACCACCGCCAGGAATCCCGCGCAGGCCAGGAGGACCACCACGAACGCGATCCCGGTGGCCACGCCGCGCCGCATCCCGCGGCGGGCGAGCCGATCCACGGCCGGCTCGAACGCGAGCGCGAGGAAGAAGGCCACCAGCAGGTCGATCAGCAGCGTGCGCAACTGGCCCAGGGTCCAGCCGAGCAGCCGGAAGCCGGCGATCATCACGAGGACCAGGAGCACCGCCCGCGGCAACCAGGACGGCATGCGGTCGCGCGCCGCGACCCGGGTGGTCCGGGTGTCGGGTGTGGTCACGTGGGCTCCCTGTCCGGTCGCGCGGCATGTGTGGTGCCTTGCGTCGTATGACAGAAAGAGACTAGAGCGTCACGCTGGGTCGTTTTGTGCAGATTCGCCCGCACGGACCGGCGCGGACCCGCCGGGTCCCGGCCCGGTCGCCGTCGCGGGGGTCAGGCGCGTTTGGTGGTCGGCAGGTCCATCGACACGCACACGCCCCGCCAGACGTCCTTGGCCTCGATGCCCGCCGCCAGCGCCTCGTGCACGGTACGCCCGCCCAGTTCGGACATCACGTGGTCGCGGGCGAAGGACTCGAAGTACGAGTCGCCGAAGTGCGCGCGCATGCGTCGCCAGAAGTCGGTGAGTCCCATGCGACCAGTATCCCGGTGTCGGCCGACCGACCCGCCGCCCGCATCCGCCGCCCGCCTGTCGAGCGACGCGAATGTCGGAGCCACCCGGCACCATGGGGAGTTATGCCACACGACGATTCCGCTTCCGTCCTGGCCGGCTTCTCCCCCGCCACCCGGGCGTGGTTCACCGGCGCCTTCCCCGCGCCGACCCGGGCCCAGGAGGGCGCCTGGCGGGCGATCGCCGAGGGCAAGGACGCGCTGGTCGTCGCCCCGACCGGTTCCGGCAAGACGCTCGCCGCCTTCCTGTCCGCGCTCGACCGGCTCGCCGCCGAGCCGGTGCCGGAGGATCCCCGGCGACGTTGTCGGGTGTTGTACATCTCGCCGCTCAAGGCGCTGGCGGTCGACGTCGAGCGCAACCTGCGCAGCCCGCTCACCGGCATCCGGCAGGCGTCCGTGCGGCTGGGCCTGCCCGAGCCCGAGGTGACCGTGGGCGTGCGCTCCGGCGACACCCCCGCCGCCGATCGGCGCCGGTTCGCGACCAGGCCGCCCGACATCCTGATCACCACGCCCGAGTCGCTGTTCCTGCTGCTGACCTCGCAGGCCCGCGAGGCGCTGCGCGGGGTGGACACGGTGATCGTGGACGAGGTGCACGCGGTCGCCGGCACCAAACGCGGCGCGCACCTGGCGCTGAGCCTGGAGCGGCTGGACGAACTCCTGGAGCGGCCCGCCCGCCGGATCGGCCTGTCGGCGACCGTGCGCCCGGTCGACGAGGTGGCCCGGTGGATGCGCGCCACGGGCGAGGTGCACGTGGTCCAGCCGCCGTCGGCCAAGACGTTCGAGCTGTCCGTGGTGGTGCCGGTCGAGGACATGGGCGAGTCGGGCGGCGGCACCGGCGACTTCGACGAGGCCGGCAACGAGCGCAGGACCTCGGTGTGGCCGCACGTCGAGGAGCGCATCGTCGACCTGATCCAGGCGCACCGCTCGACCATCGTGTTCGCCAACTCGCGCCGCCTGGCCGAGCGGCTGTGCGGCCGGCTGAACGAGATCGCCTACGAGCGGGCGACCGGCGAGGAGTTGCCGCAGGACGCGTCGCCGGCCGAGCTGATGGCCCAGGCCGGCAGCAGCAAGGGGGCGCCGCCGCTGCTCGCCCGGGCCCACCACGGCTCGGTGTCCAAGGAGCAGCGGGCCGCGGTGGAGGAGGATCTGAAGGCCGGCCGGCTGCCCGCGGTGGTGGCCACCTCCAGCCTGGAGTTGGGCATCGACATGGGCGCGGTGGACCTGGTCGTCCAGGTCGAGTCGCCGCCGTCGGTGGCCTCCGGCCTGCAGCGGGTGGGCCGGGCCGGCCACCAGGTGGGCGCGGTCTCCCGGGGTGTGGTCTTCCCGAAGTTCCGCGGCGACCTGGTGCAGACCGCGGTGGTCACCGAACGGATGCGCGAGGGTGCGATCGAGTCGGTGCGCGCGCCGCGCAATCCGCTGGACGTGCTCGCCCAGCAGATCGTCTCGATGGTCTCGGTCGAGGACCGCGACGTGGACGCGCTGCTCGCGCTGATCCGCCGGGCCGCGCCGTTCACCGCGCTGCCCGCGTCGGCCTTCGAGGCGACCCTGGACATGCTCGCGGGCCGCTATCCCTCCGACGCGTTCGCCGAGTTGCGCCCGCGCGTCGTGTGGGATCGGGTGGCCGGCGTGTTGTCCGCCCGCCCGGGCGCGCAGCGGCTCGCGGTCACCTCCGGCGGCACCATCCCCGACCGCGGCCTGTTCGGGGTGTTCCTGGTCGCGGGCGAGGCGAAGTCGCGCGTGGGCGAGTTGGACGAGGAGATGGTCTACGAGTCGCGCGTGGGCGACGTGTTCACGCTCGGCACCTCCTCCTGGCGGATCGAGGACATCACCCACGACAAGGTGCTGGTCTCGCCCGCCCCCGGAGTGCCCGGCAAGCTGCCCTTCTGGCACGGCGACGCGCTCGGCCGGCCGGTGGAACTGGGCCGCGCGCTGGGCGCGTTCGTCCGCGAGGTGGGCGCGCTGCCGGCGGATCGGGCGCGCGAGCGGGTGGCCGCCGCGGGCCTGGACCCGTGGGCGGTGGACAACCTCCTCGGCTACCTGGGCGAGCAGCGCGAGGCGTGCGGCCACGTCCCCGACGACCGGACCATCGTGGTCGAGCGCTTTCGCGACGAGTTGGGCGACTGGCGGGTGGTGGTGCACTCGCCGTTCGGCGCGCAGGTGCACGCGCCGTGGGCGCTGGCCATCGCGGCCCGGCTGCGCGAGCGCACCGGACTGGACGTACAGACGATGCACGGCGACGACGGGATCGTGCTGCGGCTGCCCGACACCGGCGACCCGTTCGGCGACGCCCCCGAGGACCTCGCGGCCGGTGCGCTGCCACCGGACTTCGCGGTGTTCGAGGAGGCCGAGGTGGAGCCGCTGGTGACCGCCGAGGTGGGCGGCTCGGCGCTGTTCGCGTCGCGCTTTCGCGAGTGCGCGGCCCGGGCGCTGCTGCTGCCGCGCCGGATGCCGGGTCGGCGCACCCCGCTGTGGCAGCAACGGCAGCGTTCGGCCCAACTGCTCGCGGTGGCGAGCGAGTACGGCTCGTTCCCGATCGTCCTGGAGACGATGCGCGAGTGCCTTCAGGACGTGTTCGACGTGCCCGGGCTGACCGGGCTGATGCGCGACATCGCCACGCGCGCGGTGCGCATCGTCGAGGTGACCACGACCGAACCGTCGCCGTTCGCCCGCTCGCTGCTGTTCGGCTACGTCGCGCAGTTCATGTACGAGGGCGACTCGCCGCTGGCCGAGCGGCGGGCGGCGGCGCTGGCGCTGGACTCGCGACTCCTCGCCGAGTTGCTGGGGCAGGCCGAGCTGCGCGAGTTGCTGGATCCGGAGGTGTTGGCGCGCACCGAGAGCGAGTTGCAGCGGCTGGCCGAGGATCGCCGGGTGCGGGACGCGGAGGGGGTCGCGGATCTGCTGCGGCTGCTCGGACCGCTGACCACCGCCGAGGTGGCGGCGCGGGCCGAGGCGGGCTTCGAGCAGGAGTGGCTGACCGGTCTGGAGCGGGCCCGCCGGGTGATCCGGGTGCGGATCGCGGGCGAGGAGCGCTGGGCCGGCATCGAGGACGCCGGCCGACTGCGCGACGCGCTGGGCACGCCGCTGCCGGTCGGGGTCCCCGAGGCGTTCACCGAGCCGGTCAAGGACCCGCTGGGCGACCTGCTGGCCCGGCACGCGCGTACACACGGGCCGTTTCGCGCGGGCGAGGCCGCGGCTCGGTTCGGCCTGGGCGTCGCGGTGACCACCGGCACGCTGGAGCGGTTGGCCGCGAACGGGCAGGTGGTCTCCGGCGAGTTCCGCCCGGGCGGGTCCGGCCTGGAGTGGTGCGGCGCCGAGGTGTTGCGGATGCTCCGCCGTCGCTCGCTGGCCGCGCTGCGGCACGAGGTGGAGCCGGTGCCGCCGGTCGCCCTCGCCCGCTTCCTCACCACGTGGCAGGGCGTGGGGGCGAGCGGGGTGCGCGGCCTGGACGGCCTGGTCCGGGTGATCGAGCAGTTGCAGGGCGCGAGCGTGCCCGCGTCGGCGCTGGAGAAGCTGGTGCTGCCCTCGCGCGTGGTCGGCTACACGCCCGCGATGCTGGACGAGTTGTGCGCGGCGGGCGAGGTGCTCTGGGCCGGACACGGCGCGCTGCCCGGCAAGGACGGGTGGCTCTCGCTCTACCTCGCCGACGCGGCGCCCTACCTGTTGCCGCCTCCGGTGCCGCTGGACACGGGCGATCTGCACCGGGCGATCCTGACCGCGCTCGACGGCGGATACGCGCTGTTCTTTCGGCAGTTGACCGAGCGGCTGGCCCCGGAGGCCCCGGCGTCGGAGGCCGCGATCGCCGAGGCGCTGTGGGACCTGGTGTGGGCCGGGCGGGTCA
This sequence comes from Embleya hyalina, assembly GCF_003967355.1. Classification (GTDB taxonomy): domain Bacteria; phylum Actinomycetota; class Actinomycetes; order Streptomycetales; family Streptomycetaceae; genus Embleya; species Embleya hyalina. The sequence goes on from NZ_BIFH01000020.1 coordinate 157,594, forward strand.
CCGGGGACACGCTCACCCCGCTGCGCGCGCTGCTCGGCTCGGGGCGCACCTCCGGCTCGACCGCGCACCGGGCCCGGCGGGCGACCCCGCGCGGGCGGTACGCGGGCCTGAGCCGGGGCCGCCCCGTGGCGAGCGCGCGCACCGGGCCGCCGACCGTGGCCGGGCGCTGGTCGCTGGCCCCGGTGCCCGAGCCGGACCCGACCCGGCGCGCCCACGCACTGGCCGAGACGCTGCTCGACCGGCACGGCGTGGTCACCCGCGGCGCGGTGGTCGCCGAGGGCAGCCCCGGCGGCTTCGCGGCGGCGTACAAGGTGCTGAGCGTGTTCGAGGAGGGCGGCCGGGTCCGGCGCGGCTACTTCGTGGAGGGCCTGGGCGCGGCCCAGTTCGCCGCCGACGGCGCGGTGGACCGACTGCGGGCGGTGCACAACGCGAGCGAGCGCCGCGAGCCGCACGAGCGGCCCGACGCGGTCGTGCTGGCCGCCGCCGACCCGGCCAACCCGTACGGCGCCGCGCTGCCCTGGCCGGACCGGCCCGGCGAGGCCGGCGGCGGCCACCGGCCCGGACGCAAGGCCGGCGCGCTGGTGATCCTGCTCGACGGCGAGCCGATCCTGTACGTCGAACGCGGCGGTCGCACCCTGCTGTCCTGGACCGACGACCCGGATCGGGTGGGTCCGGCGGCCGAGGCGCTGGCCGACGCGGTGCGCGCGGGAGCGCTGGGCAAGCTGACCGTGGAGAAGGCCGACGGCGCCGAGGTGCTGACCTCCTCGCTGGGCAAGGCGCTGGAGGCGGCCGGGTTCCATGCCACCCCGAAGGGGCTCCGCCTCCGAGGGTGACATCGTTTCGTTACACGAGCGCCCGGTCCGCGAAACACCCCGGTCATGTACATCCCGCAGGATCGTGGTCACGGACGGCGACCCGGGAGCGATCCCGGTGGACCGACCGGCACCATCCCGCCCGTGGCGACCCTGCACGCGTCACGGTCGGGTGCACTCGGATCCGGCGTCGCGGACGTGTTCCTGGCCGCGCGTTCGCGACGTCGGTCCGGGTACCGCGAAGCAGCGCGCGTCCCGTGGCGTCACCGACCCCCGGGGGCGGCCGCACCGACGGGTCCGGGGGGACTCGGGGGCCGGCCCCGGGCCGGACGCGCGGGCACCGGCGCGGTCGGGACAATGGCGGCATGCCCGAAGGCGACACCGTGTACCAGGCGGCGCGGCGACTGCGCGCGGCCCTCGTGGACCGAGAGCTGACCGTGACCGACTTCCGGGTGCCCGCGTTGGCGACGGTGGATCTGACCGGCCGCTCGGTACTCGAGGTCGTCCCGCGCGGCAAACACCTGCTGACCCGGATCGAGGGCGGCGTCACGCTGCACACCCACCTGCGGATGGACGGCACCTGGCACGTCCAGGACACCGGCGCGCACCCGCTGCCCCGCCCCTGGCACGCGATCCGACTGGTGCTGGCCAATGCCGCGCACACCGTGGTGGGGATGCGGATGCCGGTGGTGGAGCTGCTGCGCGGCGCCGACGAGTCGACCGTCGTCGGGCATCTGGGCCCGGACCTGCTCGGCCCGGACTGGGACGCGCCGGAGGCGGCCCGTCGGCTGGCCGCCCGCCCGCGCCGGCCGATCGGCGAGGCGCTGCTCGATCAGCGCAATCTGGCCGGGATCGGCAACGTGTACCGGGTCGAGCTGTGCTTCCTGCGCGGCGTCGCGCCGTGGACCCCGGTCGCCGAGGCCGGCGACCCGCTCGCCTGGACGGTACTGGCCCAGCGCCTGCTCGCGGCCAATCGGGACCGGGTCGGGCACGTCACCACCGGCGACACCCGGCCGGGTCGGCGCCACTGGGTCTACGGGCGCGCCGGTCGCCCGTGCGCGCGCTGCGGTACCGGGATCCGGCGGGCCGACCTGGGCGATCCGCCGAGGGTGACCTTCTGGTGTCCGCGCTGCCAGCCGTCACCCGATGGAGGTACACCCGGTGACCGACGACCGGGTGGTTCGTCGTACCGGGCATGACCCCTCCCCGGATCCTGCCCGTCCTGGTGCTGCCCGCGCTGTTCCTGGCCTCGGCCGGCTGTACCTCGGTGTCCGCGCCGACCCCCGCACCGCGTCCGCAGACCCCGCCCGCGGCCGCCGCGCCGCACGGGCCGACCGACACGCCCTCCCCCGTCGACCCGCTCGCCGGCGAACCCGCGCCTGCGATCACCGCCATGGCGGGCGGCTCGGCCGAGCCGACCCCGACCGAGCCCCCGACGCCGCCGGCGGGCGAGCCCGCCGAGGACGCCGCGCCGCCGGCCGGCCGCCCGCGCCCCCGGGCCGGGATCGCACCGGCCCACCCGCCCCGTTCCGCGCACACCGGCGACGGTCGGACCGGACGGCCGGCGCGTGTGCGCACCGACCCCTGCGACGCCCTCGCGGCGGCCGGCGTGTTCCCCGCCGGCGGCGAGACGCACCGCTGGTGCCGCCGCCAGGAGGGCCTGCGGTGACGCCGATCTCCCCGGCCCACACCTTTATTGACTGTTCGTCAGATGGCTCGTACGGTCGGCGCGCCATACTCGACCAGCGCCGGGAGGTCACCCGTGTTCCGTGAAGCCCTCGATCTGACCGGCCGGGTCGCCGTCGTCACCGGCGCGGCGTCGGGCATCGGCCGCTCCAGCGCCGAGGTGCTGGCCGAACTGGGCGCGACCGTGGTCTGCGCGGACATCCACGAGGCCGGGGCGCAGGAGACCGCGAAGGCGATCGTGGCCGCCGGCGGCGCCGCGACCGCCGCCGCCGTGGACACCTCGCGGGCCGCGCGGGTGGACGCGCTGATCGACGACACGGTCGCCGCGCACGGCCGGCTCGACGTACTCGCCAACATCGCCGGGGTGATGCACCTGAGCACGGTGATCGAGACCGAGGAGGCCGACCTCGACCGGGTCCTGGCGATCAACTTCAAGGGCGTCTTCTTCGGCTGCCGCGCCGCCGCGCGGGTGATGTCGGCGCAAGGCTTCGGCAGCATCGTCAACATGGCCTCCGGCGCCGTGGACACCGCCACCTCCGGGCTGCTGTGCTACGGCGCGGCCAAGGCCGCGGTGGTGCAGTTGACCAAGACGCTGGCCACCGAGGTCGGCCCGCGCGGCGTCCGGGTCAACGCGGTCGCGCCGGGCTGGATCGTCACCGGGATGACGGGCCGGCACTGGACCGACGCGGACGGCAACGAGGACGAGGAGCGCAAGGCCGCCGTCGCCGCGCCGATGGCCCGGATGGCCCCGCTGCGCACCGTCGGCGAGCCCACCGACATCTCCTACGCGGTGGCCTACCTCGCCTCGGACGCCGCCAAGTTCGTCACCGGTCAGATCCTGCGCCCCAACGGCGGCGTCGCGATGCCCTGGTAGACCGCCCGCCGTCGGTCCCGCCCGTGCCGAGGCCCCGTCTCCCGATGTCGGGGACGGGGCCTCGGTGTCGTGTTCGGGTCGATCGGGCCCGGTGTCCGGCGCGCGACACCCGGCGGGTGCCCGGCGTGCGGACGCGGCTCAGGCCGCCACCACCACACTCACCGCGTTGTCGCCGGCGATCGGGGCGGCGCCCGACGTCCGGTCGTTGTTCTGACGCTCTGTGGCGCGCTCGTTCGGCGTGAAGCCAGCACCCACCGGCTCCAGGACCGGGCGCATCGCCTCGGCCGAGGCCAGCTCGGCGAGGGCCAGCTCGTCGCTGACCTCCCGCATGAGCACGGACATGCGCACGTCCAGCGCGTCGCAGATCGCGGCGAGCAGTTCGGACGAGGCTTCCTTCTGGCCGCGCTCGACCTCGGACAGGTAGCCAAGGGATACCCGGGCTGAGGACGAAACCTCGCGCAGGGTGCGACCCTGACGCTGGCGCTGGCGCCGCAGCACGTCACCCAGCAGGCGACGGAGCAGGATCATCGGTCGCTCCCTCCTAGGGCGGCTCGGGGGGTCACAGCCCCACCGTACCTGCCCGACCGTGCGGGTGTGCCCGCCTTGCCGTCCTGTTCACTCAGGGCGTGGAACCTTGACGGCGGGGGTCCCCAGGGTCCATAGGCGTTCCGGTTCACTCCCACCTCGATTCGCAGCACGTCGTCGGCCGGCCTTCCGTGTCTCCCCCGGGCGCCCGGCCGGCGTGGTCTCGTCGGCCGATCGGCGCGTCGGATCACCCCGTACACGCCGGATCCTGCTCGGCCGGCAGCCCGGCCACCACACACCGGAGCAGGTCGAGCGCACGGACCGTGGTCATCTCGCGGATCCTGCCCCGACTGCCCGAGAACAGCAGGGACAGCACGATTGTTCCCTCGGGGCCGGCCACCGCGATGTATACGGTGCCCACGGGCTTTCCGTCCTGGGGGTCCGGACCGGCGACCCCCGTCGTGGCCACCCCGTACGTACCCGACATGACGTCGCGCACACCCTCGGCCATGCGCGCGGCCACGTCCGGGTGAACCGCGCCCTCCGCCGCGAGCAGATCGGTGTCCACGCCGAGCACCGAGCCCTTGAGGTCGGTGGCGTACGCGGTGACCGAGCCGCGCACGCTCGCGGACGCGCCGGGCACCGAGGTCAGTTCGGCGGCGATCAGGCCGCCGGTGAGCGATTCGGCCACCGCGACGGTGGCGTCGCGCCCGCGCAGCAGGTCGAGCACCACGCCGGCGAGGGTGTCGCCGGCCTCGCCGTAGACACACCCGCCGAGCAGCGCGCGGGCCCGTACGGCGGCGGCGTCCACCTCGGCGGCGCCGCCGGGCGTGGCGGAGGTGAGCTTGACCCGGGTCTGCCCGGCGGTGGCCAGGTAGGCGACCTCGACCGCACCGTCCCGGGCGAGTTCCTTCTCCAGCGGTTCGAGCATCGCGGCGATCACCCCCTCGCCGATCGAGGCGGTGAGCAGTTGGCGCTGCGCGCGGGTCGGCGGCTCGCCCGCGCGGCGCAGCAGGTCGGGCAGGACCTGCTCCTCGGTCATCGCGATCATCTCGTGCGGCGGGCCGGGGATCGCGTAGACCGCCACCTCGCCGATCACCACCGCGACGCCGGGCGCGCTGCCGTTCGCGTTGGGCAGGCTGCGCCCGCCCTCGGGGACGTCGGCCTGCTGCAGGCCGAGCGCGGTGAGGGTGCGGTTCATGCCTCGGTAGCGCCGGCGCAGCCAGTCCTCGATCGCCGGGTCGCGGTGCAACCGCACACCGGCGACGGCGGCGATCGCCTCGCGGGTGCGGTCGTCGGAGGTGGGGCCGAGGCCGCCGGAGACGATCACCGCGTCGGCGCGCCGGACGGCCTGGGTGAGGACGTCGATCATCGCGTCGAGGCCGTCCCCCACCGTGGACACCCCGCTCACCCGCAGACCGGCGGCGGTGAGTCGGCGGCCGAGCGTCCCGGCGTTCGTGTTCTCCACGTCGCCGACCAGCAACTCGTCCCCCACCGCGACGAGTTCGATCTTCAGTTCGCGCATGGTCCCGCTTCCCCGCTTCCCCCGTGGTCGGGATTCGTCCCGACGGTCAGCCCTGTCCGGCGGGCACCGGGGTGCCGCGTCGCAGTCGTACGGCCTTGACGATGTAGTCCAGGCCGGTCACCACGGTAACGATGACCGCGGCCGCCATGATCCAGGCCCGGGTGCTGGCCAGCGGGCCGGTCATGACCAGGGTGTACATCCCGATCGCGCTGCCCTGGAGCATGGTCTTGGCCTTGCCGCCCCGGCTGGCCGGGATCACGCCGTGGCGGATCACCCAAAAGCGCAACAGGGTGATGCCGATCTCCCGGGCGAGCACCACCAGGGTGACCCACCAGGGCAGGTCGCCGAGGGCGGACAGGCTGATCAGCGCGGCGCCCATCAGCGCCTTGTCGGCGATCGGGTCGACGAGTTTGCCGAAGTCGGTGACCAGGTTGTGCATCCGGGCGAGCTTGCCGTCGAACAGGTCGCTGATGCTGGCCACGGTGAACGCGGCCCAGGCCCAGGCGCGCCAGGCGGGGTCGTGCCCGCCGTCCTGGAGCAGCAGGGTGACGAAGACCGGCACCAGGGCCACCCGCATCAGGGTGAGCGCGTTGGCGGCGTTCCAGGCGCTGACCGAGGTGGTGGGGTCGCCGAGGCGGTCGGGCTTCGGCGGGTGGTTGGCGGCGGCGGCCCGAACGGCCTCGGCCGGGCGCCGGCGCGGCGGTGCCGGTTCGGCCGTCACCGATCGCCCCCGGGCACGATCACGTCGATCGCCTCGCCGTACAGGTCGGCGCCCTCGCTGTCGGTGACCCGGACCCGGACGAAGTCGCCCACGCGCAGTCCCTCGCCGACCACCGTGGTCGAGCCGTCGGTCTCGGGGGCCTGGTGGGCCGCGTGGCCCTCGGCGCCGCCGTCCTCGCCGAGTTCCTCGATCAGCACCACGATCTCGGTGCCGATCCGGTCCTCGGCGCGTTGTGCGACCAGTTCCTCGGCGAGCCGGGAGATCCGCTGCACGCGGGCCTCGATCACGTCGGCGTCGAGCTTGTCGGGATAGCTCGCCGCCTCGGTGCCGTCCTCGTCGGAGTAGCCGAACACGCCGATCGCGTCGAGCCGGGCGGCGATCAGGAAGCGCTCCAGGTCGTCCACGTCCTCCTCGGTCTCGCCGGGGAACCCGACGATGAAGTTCGATCGGGCGCCGGCCTCGGGGGCCTTGGCCCGGATCTGCTCCATGAGGGTGACGAACGCCTGGACCGAGCCGAATCGGCGCATCCGGCGCAGCACCGGTTCGGAGGCGTGCTGGAAGGACAGGTCGAAGTAGGGCGCGACGCCGGGGGTGCCGGTGATCACGTCGATCAGCGTCGGGCGCATCTCGGCGGGCTGGAGGTAGTTGACCCGGACCCGCTCGATGCCCTCGACGGCGACCAGCTCCGGCAGCAGCGTCTCGAGCAGGCGCAGGTCGCCCAGGTCCTTGCCGTAGGACGTGGAGTTCTCGCTGACCAGGACGATCTCGCGGACGCCCTGCTCGGCCAGCCAGCGGGCCTCGGCGAGCACGTCGGAGGGGCGGCGGGACAGGAACGAGCCGCGGAAGGAGGGGATGGCGCAGAACGAGCAGCGGCGGTCGCAGCCGGAGGCGAGCTTGAGCGAGGCCACCGGCCCCGAGCCGAGCCTGCGGCGCAGGGCGCGCGGCCCGGAGGCGGGCGCGACGCCCTCGGGCAGGTCCTCGGGGATGCCGTGGCCGGGCACCGCGACGTCGGCGGCCTGGCGCTCGACGGGGGTGATCGGCAGCAGTGCGCGGCGGTCGCGGGGCGCGTGCGGGATGTGGCTCTCGCCGGCCAGGATCGAGCGCAGCCGGCCGGAGATGTCGCCGTAGTCGTCGAAGCCGAGCACGGCGTCGGCCTCGGGCAGCGCGCCCGCGAGCTGGTCGCCGTAGCGCTCGGCCAGGCAGCCGACCGCCACCACGGCCCGCGTGCGGCCGTCGCCCTTGAGGTCGGCGGCCTCCAGGACGGTGTCGATCGAGTCCTTCTTGGCGGACTCGACGAATCCGCAGGTGTTGACCATGACGACGGAGGCGTCCGCGGCGTCCTCGACGAGGGCCCACCCGTCGGCCTCTAGCCGGCCGGCGAGTTCCTCGGAGTCCACCTCGTTGCGGGCGCAGCCGAGGGTGACCAGGGCGACGGTGCGCAGGGCGGCGGGGCTCTCGGCCGGGGCGGCGGGGCGGGTGGTATCGCGGGCGGACATGCCGGAAAGCCTACGTCAGGCACGGACGTGGACCGGACGCAGGGAAGCGTCGAATGGTTCCGGGGAGGTCACGATGCCGGGTCACCGGGACGACGGGGTCGCCGACGCGCTCGTCCGCATCTGTGGAACGGGGTCGCCGGGCACGAATGTGTGTTTGACCACCTCGCCGTCCTCGCCCGCCGGGCCCAGGTCCCGGCCGTTGACGTTCAGTCGCGCGGCGCCCGAATTGCCGACCTGGACCTGCAGCCGTGCGGGGTCCTCGAAGGTCTTGGCCTCGCCCTTGTCCAGGATCGTCTCCAGGATCTGCCTGTCCTTGGAGTCGAACGCGCGGATCCAGCTGCGCCCGTCGACGGCGGTGACGGTGACCACGACGCCCGCCGGGAACTCCGGCGCCTTGCTCACCGGCGCGGCCGGGGACGGCGGCGGGGGCGGCGGAGCCGGCGCCGCCGGGGCGGCGGTGGTCGGGGCGACCCGGGACGCGGTCTCCTTCTCGTCGTCGTCGGCCCGGCCGCCGGCGAGTTGGACGAAGGCGAAGATCAGCACGATGACCACGGCGACGCCCATGGCCAGGGTCCAGTTGGGGCGGCGGTATTCGATCGACTTGCGCGGCGAGTCGAAGATCTCGGTGGGTCGTGGGGTGCTCGTGCCGCCGACGGTGTGGTCGTACTCGGCGATCAGCGGCGCGGGTTCCAGGCCCGTGGCGCGCGCCAGGGTGCGAATGTGGCCGCGGGCGTAGAAGTCGCCCCCGCACGGCTCGAAGTCGTCGTGTTCGACGCCTTCGATGATGGCCTGTCGGATCCGGGTGACCTCACTGAGCCGTTCCACGGTGAGACCGGCCCGTACGCGCGCCTCGGCGAGACTCCGACCGATCGACACAGTTCGCCCCTTATGCGTCATTCATTACGACTGACAGCAATCATCACTTAAGTCAGATCATTCTCCGCGCAACGTGGCCATAACCTGCTCGATTTCATCCGGTTTGATCAATACCTCGCGCGCCTTGGAGCCCTCGCTCGGTCCGACGATGTCCCGGCTCTCCATCAGGTCCATCAGCCTGCCCGCCTTGGCGAAGCCGACGCGCAGCTTGCGCTGGAGCATCGAGGTCGAGCCGAACTGGGTGGACACCACCAGTTCGACGGCCTGGCAGAGCAGATCGAGGTCGTCGCCGACGTCCTCGTCCACCTGCTTCTTGCGATCCGGCCCCGCGGTGACCTCGTCGCGATACTCCGGCCGCAACTGCTCCTTGCAGTGCCGGGCGATCGCGTCGATCTCCTCCTCGGTGACGTACGCGCCCTGCATCCGGATCGGCTTGCTCGCGCCCATCGGGAGGAACAGCGCGTCGCCCTTGCCGATCAGCTTCTCCGCGCCGGGCTGGTCCAGGATGACCCGGCTGTCCGCCAGCGAGGAGGTGGCGAACGCGAGCCGCGAGGGCACATTGGCCTTGATCAGACCGGTGACCACGTCCACGCTGGGCCGCTGGGTGGCCAGCACGAGGTGGATGCCCGCGGCGCGGGCGAGTTGGGTGATCCGCACGATCGAGTCCTCGACGTCGCGCGGCGCGACCATCATCAGGTCGGCCAACTCGTCCACGATCACCAGCAGATACGGGTAGGGCTGGATCTCCCGCTCGCTGCCCGGCGGCACCTTCAGCTTGCCGGCGCGCACCGCGACGTTGAAGTCGTCGACGTGTCGGAAACCGAAGTTGGCCAGGTCGTCGTAGCGCATGTCCATCTCGCGCACGACCCACTGCAGCGCCTCGGCGGCCTTCTTCGGGTTGGTGATGATCGGCGTGATCAGGTGCGGAATACCCTCGTAGGTGGTGAGTTCGACCCGTTTGGGGTCGACCAGCACCATCCGCACCTCCTCCGGCGTGGCGCGCATCATGATCGAGGTGATCAGGCCGTTGATGCAGCTCGACTTGCCCGCGCCGGTGGCGCCCGCCACCAGCAGGTGCGGCATCTTGGCCAGGTTGGCCACCACGTCGTTGCCCTCGACGTCCTTGCCCAGCGCGGCGATCATCGGATGCGTGTCGCCGGCGGCGGTGTCGGAGGCCAGGATGTCGCCGAGGCTGACCATCTCGCGGTCGGTGTTGGGGATCTCGATGCCCACCGCGGACTTGCCGGGGATCGGGCTGATGATCCGTACGTCCGGACTGGCCACGGCGTAGGCGATGTTCTTGGCCAGCGCGGTGATCCGCTCCACCTTGACCGCCGGGCCCAGCTCGATCACGTAGCGGGTCACCGTCGGGCCCCGGGAGAAGCCGGTGACCTGCGCGTCGACGTTGAACTGCTCGAACACCTTGGACAGCGCCGCGACCACGTCGTCGTTGGCCTTGCTGCGCGCCTTCGCGGGCGGGCCCTTCCGCAGCAGCGCGGGGCCGGGCAGGTGGTAGGTGATGTCGCCGGACAGCCTGAGTTGCTCGCTGCGCGGCGGCGCGGGGGTGTGCGCCGGGGCGGCGTCGCGGGCCCGCAGATCGGTCACCACCCGAGCGGCGGCCTTGCGCGTGCGGGCGGGCGGGACGACCAGGCCGGCGTCGCCCGCGTCCAGCGCCGCGGCGGCGGCCGCGGCCACGTCGACCGCGTCCGGATGGCCGGTTCCGGCGGCCGGGCTCGGGCGGCGGCGCGGTCGGGGCTTGCGGACCGGCGCCGGCGCGGGCTCGTCGTCCTCGTCGAACCCGGCGAACCCGCTCGGGCGGTCGTCGTCCTCGTCGTACGGCTCCGGCTCGGGCCCCTCGATGAAGCCCAGGAAGATCCCAAGGCGTTCCGGCACCGCGTTGATCGGCGTCGCGGTGACCACGAGCATCCCGAACACGATCAGCAGCACCAGCAGCGGCACCGCGACCCACCGGGTGACCAGGTGCACCGGCGGGGTCGCGAACGCCCAGCCCACCAGCCCGCCCGCGTCGCGCATCGCCGCCGCGCCGTCACCGGTCTGCGGGGTCCCACACCCGACGTGGATCAGCCCGAGCACCGCGCACACCAGCGCCGTGCAGCCGATCACGATCCGCCCGGTGGCGTCCTTGCGGTCGGGATGGCGCATCACCCGCACGCCCAACGCGCCGACCAGGAACGGAACCAGCACGTCCAGCCGGCCGACCAGGCCCGCGACGACCGCGTTGACCCCCTCGCCGACCGCGCCGTCGATGGTGCCCCACGCGCCCGCGGCGATCACTATCGCCAGGCCGAGCAGGGCGAGCCCGAGCCCGTCCCGACGATGCGCGGGGTCGAGTCCGCGCGCACCGGAGCCGACGCCCCGCGCGAGCGAACCGAACGCGTGCGCCAGCCCCAGCCACAGCCCCTTGAGCCCCTTCCCGAGCAACGCGGGCACCCCACCGAGCAGTTTCGGCGGGGGAGGCGGAGGCGGGGCCGCCTTCTTGGCGGGAGCCTTCTTCTTCGCGGCCGTGCGCGGTTGCGCTCCGCCGCCGGACGCACGTGTGGCCATGTCCCGAGGTTACCGGTGGACCCTCCCCACCTCATGCGTCCCGGCCCGGAGCGCGCGCCGTGTCGGACCGGGCCGTCGACGACGGTCCGGTCCGCGCGGGTGCTCCGGGGTCAGCCGGCCGCCTCGCCCTTGTCCGGGGCCGGGACCAGCGGAGGTCCGCCGTGGCCGGCCGTGGCCGGCGCGAGGGCGTCGAGCGCGGCGCGCATCCGGGCCACCCGGCGGCGCAGTTGCACCGCGGAGGCGGCCAGGACCGGATCGTCGGTCGACTCGACCTGCTTGGCCATGCCGTCGGCCTGCTCCTCGACCGCGGCCAACCGGGTGGACAACTCCGCGATCACGTCCGCCCCGGCCCGGTCGCCGCCGGCGGGCCCCTCCAGGCGCCCGCGCAGCAGCGTGGCCTGCTCGCGCAACTGGCAGTTCTTCTTGTACAGATCCACGAAGACCGAGACCTTGGCGCGCAACACCCACGGGTCGAAGGGTTTGGAGATGTAGTCGACCGCACCGGCCGCGTAGCCGCGGAAGGTGTGGTGCGGACCGTGGTTGATCGCGGTCAGGAAGATGATCGGAATATCGCGGGTCTTCTCTCGCCGCTTGATGTGCGCGGCGGTCTCGAACCCGTCCATTCCGGGCATCTGCACATCGAGCAGAATCACCGCGAACTCGTCCGTGAGCAGCGCCTTGAGGGCTTCCTCGCCCGAGTGCGCCCGAACCAGGGTCTGGTCCAGCGCGGACAGGATCGCCTCCAGGGCGAGCAGATTCTCCTGACGGTCATCGACCAGGAGGATCTTGGCCTTCTCCGTCATGGCCCACCCTCTTCGATCCGACACGGTGGGTGACCCCGCGTATCGGTCGGCTCCACTCGTCCTTGTGCATGTTTTCGGTTTGCCTGGTTGACGCTGACGCTGCTGACGCTGCCCAGAATGACACGGCCTCGCTCGACACGGTTCGACCCGGCGCACCGTCGGCCGAGCTCGCCCCGACGCACTCCACGCCGGTCGAGCACACGCTCCGGATGGCGCTCGTCCCGGTCATGGTAGTGGCCAGGCGATCGGCTCGGCAGGTATTCCGAAACAGACGACCGCATGGTGTCACCACAGCCGGACCTACGGTTGCGACAACACCGCATCGACCCTCCATCCTTCAACGCCGCTTCGACCATACGGGTTCCATCATGTGGTGCTTGCCACCCGGGAAGCGAACTAGTGGTCGAGCCAAGTGCGGATGAGTCCCAACAAGTGCCGCGTGTCGACCGGCTTGGCCACGTAGTCGGAGGCGCCGGAGTCGATGCTCTTCTCCTGATCCCCCTTCATCGCCTTGGCGGTCAACGCGATGATCGGCAGCCCCGCGTACTGCGGCATCCGACGAATCGCCGAAGTAGTGGCATAGCCGTCCATCTCCGGCATCATCACGTCCATCAGCACGATCGCGATGTCGTCGTGTCCCTGGAGCACTTCGATGCCCTCGCGGCCGTTCTCCGCGTACAGCACGCTGAGTCCGTACTGCTCCAGCACGCTGGTCAGCGCGAACACGTTGCGCACGTCGTCGTCGACGATCAGCACCCGCTCGCCGTCGAAGGTGCCCTCGAACGGCTCGACCACCGGCTTGGCGGGGCCGGTGTGGTCGGCCCGCACCGGCCCGGTGGCGCCGAGCACCGCCCGGGCCAGCGCGTCGGGCGTGGAGACCCGCTGGAGCAGCACGATCCGGCGCCGGTAGCCGCGCAGCCGGCCCGATTCGGAGCGGGTCGGGCGGGCCGGGACGTGCACCACGACGGGCAGACTCTGCAATTCGGTCCGCGAGGCGACCGCGTCGAGCACCTGCCAGGCGCCCTCGTCGGGCAGCCGCAGGTCCACCACCAGGCACGCGGGCGGCGCCTCGGCGAGCAGGCGCACCGCCTCGCCCTCGTCGGCGGCGGTGCTCAGGTCGATCTGCCCGTCGAGCCCGGCCAGCGCGGTGCTCAGCGGCGCGCCGTCGGACTGCGGCGTCTCCACCACCAGGACCCGGCGCGGCGTCGTGTCGTGCGCGTCGTCGGCCTCGTCCTCGCCCTCCCCGGCCGGTTCCGGGGCGTCGCTGAGCAGCGGGGTGGACGGCGCGGCGGCGGGCAGCGCCGCCCGGTACGGGATCGGCGGCAACTCGGTGTCGCGGTCGTGGCCGATCTCGTCGCCCGGGACCAGGACGCTGTCCAGCGGGAGGTAGAGGGTGAACGTGCTGCCGCGTCCCGGCATGGACTCGGCGTGGATCTCGCCGCCGAGCAGCCAGGCGATCTCCCGGCTGATCGACAGGCCCAGGCCCGTACCGCCGTAGCGGCGGCTGGTGGTGCCGTCGGCCTGCTGGAACGCCTCGAAGATCACCTTGAGCTTGTCCACCGCGATGCCGATGCCGGTGTCGATCACCGAGAAGGCCACCGCGTGCTCCGCGTTGTCCAATTCGGTGTTGGTCAGCGGGATGTCGTCGGTGAGCGTGATCAACACCTCGACCGATCCGGAGTCGGTGAACTTGACCGCGTTGGAGAGCAGGTTGCGCAACACCTGTTGCAGCCGCTGCTCGTCGGTGAACAGGATCCCGGGCACCGCGGGCGAGACGTGCACCGTGAACTCGAGGTTCTTCTCCGAGGTCAGCGGACGGATGGTCGCCTCGACGTAGTCCATCAGCTGGGCCAGCGCGATCCGCGCGGGACGCACGTCCATCTTCCCGGCCTGCACCTTGGACAGGTCCAGGATGTCGTTGATCAGCTGGAGCAGGTCGGACCCGGCGCCGTGGATGGTCTCGGCGAACTCGACCTGCTTGCGGGTCAGGTTGCCCTCGACGTTGTCGGCGAGCAGCTTGGCCAGGATCAGCAGGCTGTTCAGCGGGGTGCGCAGCTCGTGCGACATGTTGGCCAGGAACTCGGACTTGTACTTGGAGGACAGCGCGAGTTGCTCGGCCCGCTCCTCCAGCGCCTGCCGGGCCTGTTCGATCTCCCGGTTCTTGATCTCGATGTCCCGGTTCTGCCGGGCGAGCAGCGCCGCCTTGTCCTCCAACTCGGCGTTGGAGTGGCGCAGTTCGCCCTGCTGGCGCTGCAGCTCCTCGGACCGTTCCTGGAGTTCCTCGGTCAGTCGTTGCGACTCGGCGAGCAACATCTCGGTGCGCGAGTTGGCCATGATCGTGTTGACCGTGACCCCGATCTGCTCGTTCAGCTGCTCCAGGAAGTTGCGGTGCACCTTGGTGAACGGGCGGAACGAGGCGAGTTCGAGCACGCCGAGCAGCTGGTCCTCGAACAGCACCGGCAGCACGATCACGTTCGCCGGGGCGGCCTCGCCCAGGCCGGAGGCGATCTTGATGTAGCCGGGCGGCGCGTCCAGGATCAGGATCGAGCGCTTCTCCAGCGCGGCCTGGCCGACCAGCGACTGGCCGAGCCGGAAGCGGGTCGGCACGCCGCCGCCGTCCTGGTAGCCGTACGAGGCGATCAACCGCAGCTCGACCACGTCCTCCTGGGTCAACTCGGCCAGGAAGAAGGCGCCGTGCTGCGCGTCGACGACCGGGGTCAGCTCGCTCATGATCAGCGCGGCGACCGCCATCAGGTCGCGGCGGCCCTGCATGAGACCGGAGATCCGGGCCAGGTTGGTCTTGAGCCAGTCCTGTTCCCGGTTGGCCCGGGTGGTCTCGCGCAGGTTGTAGATCATCTGGTTGATGTTGTCCTTGAGCTCGTCGAGCTCTCCGGACGCGTCCACCGCGATCTGCAACGACAGGTCGCCCCGGGTCACGGCGGTGGCGACCTCGGCGATGGCCCGTACCTGGCGGGTCAGGTTGCCGGCCAACTCGTTGACGTTCTCGGTCAGTTGCTTCCAGGTACCGGAGACGCCCTCGACCTCGGCCTGGCCACCCAGCATGCCCTCGGTGCCCACCTCGCGCGCCACGCGCGTGACCTCGCCGGCGAACGCCGAGAGCTGGTCGACCATGGTGTTGATGGTGGTCTTGAGCTCCAGCATCTCGCCGCGCGCGTCCACGTCGATCTTCTGCGACAGGTCGCCGCCGGCGATCGCGGTGGTCACCTTGGCGATGTTGCGAACCTGGCCGGTGAGGTTGTCCGCCATCGAGTTGACGTTGTCGGTCAGGTCCTTCCAGGTGCCCGAGACGCCGGGCACGTGCGCCTGACCGCCCAGGATGCCCTCCGTGCCCACCTCGCGGGCCACCCGGGTGACCTCGTCGGCGAACGCGCGCAGCGTGTCGACCATCGTATTGATCGTGCCCGCCAGGCCCGCCATCTCGCCCTTGGCCTCGACGGTGCTCTTCTGGGACAGGTCGCCGTCGGCGACGGCGGTGGCCACCTGGGCGATGTTGCGCACCTGGGACGTCAGGTTGTTGGCCATGACGTTGACGTTGTCGGTCAGGTCCTTCCAGATGCCGGAGACCCCGCGCACCCGCGCCTGCCCGCCGAGGCGGCCCTCGGTACCCACCTCGCGAGCCACCCGGGTCACCTCGTCGGCGAACGCGGACAGCTGGTCGACCATCGTGTTGACGGTCTCCTTCAGCTCCAGGATCTCGCCCCGGGCGTCGACGGTGATCTTCTTGGACAGATCGCCCGTGGCCACCGCCGTGGTCACGTCGGCGATGCTGCGCACCTGGCCGGTCAGGTTGCCGGCCATCACGTTGACCGACTCGGTGAGGTCCTTCCAGGTACCGGAGACGCCCTTGACGTCGGCCTGCCCACCGAGGCGGCCCTCGGTACCCACCTCGCGGGCCACCCGGGTCACCTCGTCGGCGAAGCCGGAGAGCTGGTCGACCATGGTGTTCACGGTGTTCTTCAGTTCGAGGATCTCGCCTCGGGCGTCGACCGTGATCTTCTGCGACAGGTCGCCCCGGGCCACGGCGGTGGTCACCTGGCCCAGGCTGCGCACCTGTTCGGTGAGGTTTCCGGCCATCGAGTTGACCGAGTAGGTCAGGTCGCGCCACACCCCGGCCACGCCGAGCACCTGGGCCTGCCCGCCCAGGCGGCCCTCGGTGCCCACCTCGCGGGCCACGCGGGTGACCTCGTCGGCGAACGCGGACAGCTGGTCGACCATCGTGTTGACGGTGTTCTTGACCTCCAGGATCTCGCCGCGCGCGTCCACGTCGATCTTCTTGGACAGATCGCCGCGCGCGACCGCCGTGGTCACCTCGGCGATGTTGCGGACCTGTGCGGTGAGGTTGCCCGCCATGAAGTTCACCGAGTCGGTGAGGTCGAGCCACACGCCCGCGACGCCCGGCACCACCCGGGCCTGGCCGCCGAGACGCCCCTCGCCGCCGACCTCGCGGGCGACCCGGGTGACCTCGGAGGCGAACGCGGACAGCTGGTCCACCATGGTGTTCACGGTGTTCTTGAGCTCCAGCATCTCGCCGGAGACGTCGACCGTGATCTTCTGCGACAGGTCGCCCCGGGCCACCGCCGTGGAGACCTGGGCGATGTTGCGGACCTGGCCGGTCAGGTTGCCGGCCATCACGTTGACCGAGTCGGTCAGGTCCTTCCAGGTGCCCGCCACGCCGGAGACCTGTGCCTGGCCGCCCAGGATGCCCTCGCTGCCCACCTCCCGGGCGACTCGGGTGACCTCGGAGGCGAACGCCGACAGCTGGCCGACCATGGTGTTCACGGTGTTCTTGAGCTCCAGCATCTCGCCGGAGACGTCCACGGTGATCTTCTGCGACAGGTCGCCCTGGGCGACCGCCGTGGTCACCCCGGCGATGTCGCGGACCTGCGCGGTGAGGTTGAAGAAGGCGGTGTTGACCGAGTCGGTCAGGTCCTTCCAGATGCCCGCGCCGCCGGGGACCTGGGCCTGGCCGCCGAGCCGGCCCTCGAAGCCGACCTCGCGCGCCACGCGGGTCACCTCGGAGGCGAACGTGCGCAGCGTGCCGGTCATCGCGTTGATCGTCTCGGCGAGTTGGGCCATCTCGCCGCGCGCGGACACGGTGATGGTCTGCGACAGGTCGCCGTACGCGACCGCCTTGGTCACCTGGGCGATGTCGCGGACCTGGGCGGTCAGGTTGCCCGCCATGATGTTGACCGAGTCGGTGAGGTCCTTCCAGGTCCCCGAGACGCCCTCGACCCGGGCCTGGCCGCCCAGGCGGCCCTCGGTGCCCACCTCGCGGGCCACCCGGGTCACCTCCTGGGCGAAGCCGGAGAGCTGGTCGACCATCGTGTTGACGGTCTCCTTGAGCTCCAGCATCTCGCCGGCCACCTCGACGGTGACCGTGCGGGACAGGTCCCCCTTGGCCACGGCGGTGGTCACCAGGGCGATGTCGCGCACCTGCAGGGTCAACCGGCTGGCCATCGTGTTGACCGAGTCGGTGAGGTCCTTCCAGCTGCCGGAGACGCCGCGCACCCGGGCCTGCCCGCCGAGCTTGCCCTCGGTGCCGACCTCGCGGGCCACCCGGGTGACCTCGTCGGCGAACGCGCTGAGCTGGTCCACCAGTCCGTTGGCGGTGCGGCCCATGCGCAGGAACTCGCCACGCAGCGGCTGTTCGGCGATCCGCAGGTCCATGCGCTGGGACAGATCGCCCTCGGCGACCGCGGCCAGCACCCGGCCGACCTCGACGGTGGGGCGGACCAGGTCCTCCACGAGCGCGTTGGCCGCGTCGATGCTCGTCGCCCAGGCACCCTCGCCCGGGCCCGGATCCAGCCGCTCGGTGAGCTTGCCCTCCCGACCGACCACCCGACGCACCCGGGCCAACTCGCCGGACAGGTGCTGGTTGCGCTCGACCATGTCGTTGAACACGACGGCGATCTCGGACATGATCCCGTCGCCGGAGACCGTCAGGCGTTTGCGGAAGTTGCCGTCACGGACACCGGTCAGCGCGGCCAGCAGACGCCGCAGATCCTGCTCGTCGTGCCGGCCCTGCCGGACGGCCGCAGTCCGCGCCTGCGCTGGGGAAGCCTTCGCCATCTCGCATTTCCTCCGCCGGACCGATTCGCCGCGACCGCCCGTGCCTCCGGCCGCTTGCCGTCCACAGTCTTTCACTCACGGGGTTGAGAGCAGAGGCGGTCCGGGAGGATGGTGCTTGTCATCCGGAAAGTGCGGGCTCGAAAGGCACGCTCGGACGGGACATCTGTCGAAATCGTGATCGATGCGTCACTGTTTGGAAGGGGTCCGCCCGATCGTCCGAAACCGATAGGGTGCGAATCTGCCGGACTGTGGAGCCGGATTCGTCACCGCAGCCGCCGTTCGTCGCAGATGCGGGAGTGTATGGATCAGGGAACGAGCATGCTCATCACTGCCCGGATGAGCGCTGCCTTCGCACCCGAGGGCAGGTCCGTGGCGGCCGCACGCTCGTTCGTCCGCAAAACGCTCACCGACTGGGACGCCGGCGACGTGGTCGACGACGCCGTACTGCTGACCAGCGAGTTGGTCACCAACGCGATCGTGCACGCGGGCACCTCGGCCGAGGTCTCGTGCGTGCGCTACGACGGCGGCGTCCAGATCGAGGTCACCGACCACTACCCCAGCCGCGAACTGCCGGAGCCGGCGACCGGCTTCGACGACGGCGACGAGAGCGGCCGGGGGCTGTTCCTGTCCGCGTCGCTGGCCTCGGCGTGGGGCGTCGAATACGCCAAGAACGTCAAACGGGTGTGGTTCCGGCTCGAACTGCCCGATCCGGTCTCGGCGACCAGTTCGGCCGGGCCGCTGCTGCCCGCCAACGCGCTGCCCGACGCCGCGGTGCCGGTCCACGTGGCGGTGGTGCA
Source organism: Embleya hyalina (assembly GCF_003967355.1). Lineage (GTDB taxonomy): Bacteria > Actinomycetota > Actinomycetes > Streptomycetales > Streptomycetaceae > Embleya > Embleya hyalina. The sequence continues at coordinate 176,364 of NZ_BIFH01000020.1, forward strand.
CGCCGACGCCTCGCGCAAGGTGACCCACTGGAGCCCCGAGGCGGCCCGGTTGTTCGGTCTCGGTGACTCCGAGGCGATCGGCATGGCGCTAGGCGACCTGGTCGCCTGGCCGCAGACGCCGGGCACCGAGCTGACCCTGGACGAGATGCTGGAGTTGTCCCGCTGGCAGGGCGGGTACGACGTGCGCGCCGCCGACGGGGTGGCCACGCGCGTCTTCGCCTCGCACGTGCGGCTGCGCGACGCCGACGGCGACCCCGCGCTGGTCGCGCTCCTGGTGCCCGCGCAGGCCCGCGCGCTGCTGGAGAACCGGGACGCCTCGCGCGGTCGCACCGGGGCGGCGATCCCGGTGGACAGCGAATGGGACGGGATCGACGGGCTGAGCCGACTGGGCCTGGAGGACCTGCTCCAGCGCGCGGTCGAACGTGCCCGCGACCTGCTCGACGCCGACGCCGCGTTCGTGCTGCTGGCCACCGACGACGAGAGCGAGATGGAGGTACGCGCGACCACCGGCCTGGCGGGCGCGGTGCACCGGCTGTCGCGGGTGCCGGTGGAGACCTCGGTGGGCCGCTACGGCTCGGCCCGGATGCCCGCCGTGCACGAGGACCTGGTGGCCGGGCCCGACGCGGTGCCGATCCTCCACGAGACCCGGATGCGCTCGGCGGTGACCGTGCCGCTCAAGGTCGAGGGCCGGCTCACCGGCACACTCGGCGTCGCCTCGGAGTCGGCGGCCCGCTTCGACAACGACGACGCGGCCCGGCTCCAGCGCGCCGCCGACCGGGTCTCGCTGACCGTGGAGAGCGCGCGCCTGTCCGAGTTGGAGCGGGTCCGGCGCGGCTCGCTGTCCTTCCTCGCCGAGGCGTCCGACCTGCTGGCCGGCACCCTCGACCCGGAGATGACGCTGGCCATGATCGCCCAGATCGTGGTGCCGCGGCTGGGCACCTGGTGCGCGGTGCACACCGGCGAGTCGCACGCGCCGGTGCTGAGCGTGGTGTGGCACGCCGACGAGATGCGGATCGACGACCTGCGCGCGCTGCTGGACCGCGCCGAGGCGCCGCGCGCGCAGCCCACGCCCGGTGCCCGGCGCTGGCTGGGCCTGCGGTCCCTGGACCCGGAGGTGGTCCGCGAGCACACCGACCTGGTCACCGGCGAGGCGGTCACGCTGCCGCTGGTCGCCCGGGGGCGCGGCATCGGCATGCTGACCTTCGGCATCCTGGCCGGCGACCGGTTCCGCCGGGACACGCTGGAACTCGCCGAGGACCTCTCCCGCCGCGCCGCGCTGGCGATGGACAACGCCCGGCTGTACTCCGAGCGCAACGCGACCAGCCAGGCCCTCCAGCGCAGCCTGCTGCCGCCGGAGCTGCCCAAGGTGCCGGGGGTGGACGTCGAGGTCGTCTACCAGGCCTCCGGCGAGGGCAACGAGGTCGGCGGCGACTTCTACGACCTGTTCACCATCGGCGAGGACAAGTGGGGCTTCGCCATCGGCGACGTGTGCGGCACCGGCCCCGAGGCCGCCGCGGTCACCGGACTGGCCCGCCAGGCGCTGCGGTTGCTGACCCGCGAGGGCATGTCGGTGCCCGCCGTCCTGCAACGGCTGAACACCGCGATCCTGGACGAGGGCCCGCGCAGCCGGTTCCTGACCCTCCTGCACGGCCACATGACCCACCGCGACGGCGGCGGCGTACGCCTGAGCCTGGTCTCCGCGGGCCATCCGCTCCCGCTGCGCCTGCGCCCCGACGGCACGGTCGACGCGGTGGCCACCCCGCAACCGCTGCTCGGCGTACTGGACGAGGTCGACCTGGTCCTGGAGACGGTGGACCTGGACCCGGGCGACGTCCTGGTCTGCGTCACCGACGGCGTCACCGAACGCCGCGAGGGCACCCGCATGCTCGGCGACGACGGCCTGGCCGAGGTCCTGTCCGGCTGCACGGGCCTGACCGCCGGCGCGGTGGCGGCCCGAATCCACCGCGCGGTCGAACAATTCGCCGAGGAACAGGCCCGAGACGACATGGCCATCCTGGTCCTACGAGTCTCCGGCGACGACTGACCCCCGCCCACCACCGACAAAACCCGCAGCCACGAAGCACCGTTCGCCGTCGCCCCGCCCCGGCACGGCACGGCACGGCACGGCACGGCAGCCGACCACAGGCGGGACGGGCCCGAGCCACAACCCACCTCGAACGCCGGTCGCCCGGCCCGCTCCGCCCCGCACACCGGTCCAGGCCGGCACGGGACGCGCCGCACCGCGGACCGGCCCCGCGCGCAAGCCGCGGTGAGGGCGTGAGCCGGCGCCGAGCCGAGGCCGCTGTCGGGTCGGGCACGAGCCGGCCCCCGGGCGGACGGCACGGCGGGGCGGGTCGTGGAACGGCCCCCGGGCCGCTGCGTCGGGCTCGCCGGGCTTACGTGGGGGTCGGGGTGGGGCGGGTTGTGGACCAGCGCCGTTCGCCTTCCTGCCAGGTTTCGGTGGGGGTCAGGGCCGCCGCTTCGGCGACCGCGGCGGAAGCCGTGTTGGCCGGGTGGATGTGGGCGCGGATTTCGTCGATGCCCCGGGCCCGGAGCCAGGTCACCCAGGCGACCGCCGCCTCCTTGGCGATGCCCCGGCCCTGCCAGGGACTGCCCACCACCCAGGCCACGTCCGCGATCGGACCGGGACCCACCGTGGCCTGGACCGTGCCCACCAGGCACCCCCGGGACCGCAGCCGGATCACCCGGTTCAACCAGACCACGTCGGGATCCGGCGACCCCTTCGCCCACCGCGTATAGCGCGCCCGCAGCGCGTCCACATCCTCCGGCTCGCCACCGATGAAGGTATGCAGAGCCGGATCGCCCAGCACCCGCGCCATCTCCTCGGCGTGACCGACCTCGACCGGGATCAACTCCAGCCGATCGGTGACCACCGGCCCCGCCTCGTCCACGTTCATCGCCGCAGCATGCCGGCGTTCACGCGGCGATGTCGCCGCGATTTCGCCGCTCCCGCAACCGCAACTCCGATCCGATGCGGGCGACCGTGGCCGCCGGCCGCTCCCGTGCCTGGAGCGTCGGGCAGTGCAGCACGAGCCAGCTCTGCCCGGCGATGCTCCGAGGCCGCGCCCTGACCCACTGCCGGTCGTCGGTCAGCTCCACCCCCACCCGCTCCCCCGGCCAGGCGAGCGCGAAGCGCCGCAGGACCCGACCGAACGCCGACCGGATCTCCCAGCCGACCTCGGCCGCGGGCAACCCGGCGTCACGCAGCGCCAGCCGCAGCCGGGTCTCGTCCTCGCCCGCGCTGCGCCCGTCGGCCAGCCGCACCACCTCGGCGAGCCGATGCCGCCCCGGATGACCGGCGTAGCGCTCGACCAGCGCCGCCAACGCGTCGGGCGCGATCAGCCCGGCCCGCAGGAACCCGTCGAGCACCACCACGCCGGTCTCCCGATCCGAGGTCCGGACCAGGTCCGCCGCGGTCCGGGCGGGCGAGGTGACCGGAATCCCGGCCCGCCACACCGTCTCCCCCGGTCCGAGCGCCATGATCCGCGCCCGGCAGCCGTGCCGGCGGGGCAGAGCCGCCCCCACCGGCACGACCACCTCGATCGGCGCCGCGCGCCGGGTCTGCGTCCGGGGCCGCGCCGGAACCCGCACGCCGTGCAACCTCGCCGCAGTGCGCCCACAGACCACGGCCCCGCGGGGCAGAACCATGACCGCGGCCCGCGCTCGCACCTCCGGCGTGTCGTCGACGTGCGCGCCGACGTAGACCCCGTGTATGACCCGACGCACGTCGCCGTCGCGCACCAGGCGTCGGACGACCGACCGGCCGACCCCGTGGTGGGCCGCGACGGCGAGGGTGAAGGGCCGGGACAGCAGTGCGGAAAGATCGGTCGGCGTCATGCGGGCCAGTGTGCGCGCGCCCCCTCCACGCGCGCCGTCCGTCGTCCACAGCCCCCGGGATGGGTGTGACCATCACACCCGACCTGTGTACGACTTCGGCCCGGCCGCCCCCACGACCCGACCCCGGCCGACCCGCCGACGCCCCTTCCGCCTCCCGCCCGGCCCGCACCCGCTACTCGGTGCCGGTGTGCTCCGCCTGCCGCCCGCATCCCTTCTTCGCGCGATAGAGCGCCTTCCAGGTGGCCTCGTTCGTGACCCCCGACGGATCGAGGCCGTTGCACTTCTGCACCCACCGGACCCCGTCCGCGGTGGCCGCGTCGAACACCCCGGTCTCCGGCAACTCGCCGGGGGCTCCGGACCGCGTGTCGATCAGGCACTGCACCTGGGCGACCGCGTCGTCCCGATCCCCCTCACGCAGCTCCGGCCGGTTGTCCTTCGCCACGTGGTCGCAGCGCGGGGCGGCCGCCGCCGGCGAGACGGGGCCCGTCATCCCCGCGCCCAGACCCAGCGCCGCACACGAGCTCAGCGCGAGCGCCGCGACCCGCCCGCGCCGCGTCCGCCCGAACCCGGCGACCACCCGCCGCCCGGGCACCGAAATCGACACGCCCGACGGCGCCGGCGGCGGAGCGCCCCGTCGTGGGCCGCCGCAACGCCGGTTCCGCTGTACCGCATACATGTGTGCTCCTGACTGCCGATCCTGTCGACCGTGTCGACCTGTCCAGCGCCCGGAGAGCGGGTGCCCTCCGAACACGACCGACGTTAGGAGCCGGCAGCCGAGCCACCCATAAGTACGAGAACCCGACCTTCACACCACGAAAATGCCACAAATCACCCATATCACCTCCGTTTCACGCCACTGTCACCCTCCCCCGCGCCCCGACCGCCCCGACCGGCCTGACCGGCCCGCCGGCCCGACAACGCCGACCACGCCCAGCCCCCACCACCACCCCGCACATCCGGTCGACAACCCGCCACCCCCACCGACCACAAACGCCGACTCCCCACCCCGAACCACGCCCGGCCGCCCCCACCCCCTCCCCGAACCACGTGGGGCCCGCTACGAAGATTTCGTAGCGGGCCCCACGCAAAACGGTCGACGAGGTCTCAGACCTCCACCACAACCGGCAGGATCATCGGCCGGCGCCGATAGGTGTCCGACACCCACTTGCCCACGATCCGCCGCACCTGCTGCTGCAACTGATACGGCTCCGCCACCCCGTCGGCGGCCGCCTTCTGCAGCATCTCCTCGATCTTCGGGATCACCGCGTCGAACCGGGCGTCGTCGATCCCCGATCCGCGCGCCGTGATGGTCGGCCCGCCGACCACCTTGCCCGAGCTGGAGTCCACGGCGAGGAACACGGACACGAAGCCCTCCTCGCCCAGGATCCGACGGTCCTTGAGCGAGGACTCGGTCACGTCGCCCACGGACAAACCGTCCACGTAGACGTACCCGGCCTGCACCTTCCCGGTGATCTTGGCGACACCGTCGACCAGGTCGACGGTCAGCCCGTCCTCGGCGAGGACCACCCGGTCCTTGCGCACCCCGGTCTTGACGCCCAGATCGGCGGCGGCGCGCAGATGACGCCATTCGCCGTGCACGGGCATCAGGTTGCGCGGGCGCGTGAGGTTGAAGAAGTACAGCAGCTCACCGGCCGAGGCGTGGCCGGAGACGTGCACCTTGGCGTTGCCCTTGTGCACGACCTTGGCGCCCCATCGGGTCAGCCCGTTGATCACCCGGTAGACCGAGGTCTCGTTGCCCGGGATCAGCGAGGACGCGAGCACCACGGTGTCGCCCTCGACGATCCGGATCTGCTGGTGCGAACGGTTGGCCATCCGCGACAGCGCCGCCATCGGCTCGCCCTGCGAGCCGGTACAGACGAGGACCACCTCGTCCGGCGGCAGGTCGTCGAGCGTCTTGACGTCCACGACCAGACCGGCGGGGATCTTCAGATAGCCGAGCTCCCCGGCGATCTTCATGTTGCGCACCATCGAGCGGCCGACGAAGGCGACCTTGCGCTCGTAGGCGTACGCGGTGTCGAGCACCTGCTGGATGCGGTGCACGTGGCTCGCGAAGCTGGCCACGATGATCCGCTGGTCGGCGTCGGCGAAGACCCGGTCCAGCACGCCCGCGATGTCCCGCTCGGCCGGGATGAAGCCCGGGACCTCGGCATTCGTGGAGTCCACGAGCAGCAGATCGATGCCCTCGGTGCCCAGCCGGGCGAACGCCGGCAGGTCGGTCAGCCGGTTGTCCAGCGGCAACTGGTCCATCTTGAAGTCGCCGGTGTGCACGACGGTGCCGGCCTCGGTGCGGATCGCCAGCGCGAGCGCGTCCGGGATCGAGTGGTTCACCGAGATGAACTCGCACTCGAACGGCCCCAGCCGCTCGATGTCGCCTTCCTTGACCTCGAGGGTGTACGGCCGGATGCGGTGCTCGGTGAGCTTCGCCTCGATGAACGCGAGGGTCAGCTTCGACCCGATCAGCGGGATGTCGGCCTTCTCCCGCAGCAGGTACGGGACCGCGCCGATGTGGTCCTCGTGCCCGTGGGTCAGGATGACCGCCTCGATGTCGTCGAGGCGATCCCGGATCGAGCTGAAGTCCGGCAGGATGAGGTCGACTCCGGGCTGCTCCTCCTCGGGGAACAGCACCCCGCAGTCGACGATCAGCAGCCGGCCGTCGAACTCGAAGACGGTCATGTTTCGGCCGATCTCGCCGAGGCCACCCAACGGGGTGACCCGAAGGCCGCCCTTGGGCAGCACCGGCGGCGGGCCGAATTCGGGGTGGGGATGGCTCAAGTTCTCTCCTCGCCACGTGCCGCCGTCCGGCCGATCGATACTCGGCCGGACGGGAACGCGCAAAAGCTCGTGTTCGGCCCGAGCGGGTGTGGTACCCGCCCGGGGCACTACTTACAGATATTCCTGTTTACAGCTCTACCCCACCCGCCGAAAGATCCTGCCTCAGCTGCGCGATCTGTGCCTCGTCGGCCTCGATCAGCGGCAACCGCAGCGGCCCGGCGGGCAGGCCCTGCAATCCCAGTGCGGCCTTGGTGAGGATCACGCCCTGGGTACGAAAAATGCCGGTGTACACCGGAAGAAGACGCTGGTGGATCTCGCGCGCCTTGGCGACGTCGCCCGCCGTGAAGGCGTCGATCATCGCGCGGAGCTCCGCCGAAACGAGGTGTCCGACCACGCTCACCACACCGACCGCGCCGATGGACAGGAGCGGCAGGTTCAGCACGTCCTCACCGCTGTAGTACACCATGTCGGTGCGCGCCATCACCCAACTCGCCGAGGCGAGGTCGCCCTTCGCGTCCTTGTTCGCCACGATCCGGGGGTGCTCCGCGAGCCGGACCAGGGTCTCGGTCTCGACCGGCACGGCGCTGCGACCTGGGATGTCGTACAGCATCACCGGCAGCCCGGTCGCGTCGGCGACCGTGGTGAAGTGCCGGTACAGGCCCTCCTGCGGGGGCTTGTTGTAGTACGGGGTGACCACGAGCAGACCGTGCGCACCGGCGGCCTCGGCCTGCCGGGCCAGCTCGACCGAGTGCCGAGTGTCGTTGGTGCCCACGCCCGCGACCACGAACGCGCGATCGCCCACGGCCTCCAGGACCGCCCGGACCAGCTGCTCTTTCTCCGCGTCGCTCGTGGTGGGCGACTCGCCGGTGGTGCCGTTGACGACGAGTCCGTCGTTGCCGGCGTCGACCAGGTGGGCGGCCAGGCGCCGGGCGCCGGGGAGGTCGAGCGTACCGTCGGCCGTGAAGGGGGTCACCATCGCGGTGAGGACCCGGCCGAAGGGGGTCTGGGGGGTAGACGTCGGAGCCATGGCCCAAACCGTACCGGGCCCGTACCTGACCTGCGGGTAGCACCCGCCCTATGAGACCTCCACCGCCCAGGAGCCCGCCCCGCCGGCCCGAACGGCACCCGGACGAAACCGGGGACCGGGCCGAACGCGACAAGGGACCAGGCGCTGCCCGCTCGGGGGTTCGAGCAGCGCCTGATCTCTTTCAGTATCGACCACCACGGGCGAAACCTTAGGGATTCTGGCGAAAAATTTCCTATGTCACCCTATGTGCCGATTTGACCACTCGGACGGCTCAACCGGCCTCCGCCCCGCGCCCGACCGCCTCCATCCGCTCCGCGACCATCTCGATCCGGCGTGCGGCGGTGAAGGGGGTGCGGCGGCCGACAGGGCTAACCGCCGCTCGGAGCCGCGCTCGTCCCCGCGCCCGTCGGCGAGGAGCGCGGCACCACCACCGTGCTCGGCTGGGTCGACGGCCCCTCGGCGGGCCGCGTCGGGGCACCCGCCGGCAGCGCCGCGGATGTCGTGAAGGTCACCCTGTCCAGCCGGGACATGTACGGCTGCACCTGGACCTCCAGCCTCCCGACCAGTTCCCTCGGCACCGCGAAGTTGTAGGTGATCACCGTGTCGACGTTCAGCGCGGCCTGATCCGGGCCGCTGCGCGCCGGGCCGACCTTGGCGAGGGCGCACGGCAGCGCGTCCGGCCCCGCGTACAGGGTCACCTGGAACAGGTCGGCGACCAGGTTCGATCCGGTCCGGTTGCCGTAGCGGATCGGGATCGCCACGTCGACCGTCTCGCGCCGCTCGCCGGGCACGGCCGCCGTCCGGGTCACCGCCGGCGCCAAGGCGGTGACGGTCAGCCCGTTCGAGTAGGTGTGCGTCTGCTGCTTCTGTCCGGTCCGGCCGGACGGCGGCGGCGCGCCCGAGGGCGGCGGGGCGGCCGGTACGGAGCCGTCGGTCGGATTCTTGTCGGGCAGGTCCGGCGGATTGCCGGTGGGGCCCCCCGCGGCCGGCTTCGGCTTCTCGTCGTCGATCGTCGGACCCACCATGCAGCCGGTCGCGAGCACCGCGACCACCGCGCACACCGGGGCGATTCGTCGGACCCGGACCCCCATGACCATCCTCCGCTGCCGCGCCCACCAATCCTTGGCCGACAGCGTCGCACGCCGCGCACGGGGGCGAGAGCGCCGGTGGCGCGTGTCGCCCACCGGTGTGTGCGTTCGGCGAGCGGCGGACAGGAAACCGCCGAGCGCGCGAGAATCGGCCGAACTCGACGATGGGGGCACCACATGAGCGATTCCTACGTACGGCCGGCCCACGCCGGAGACGGCCCCGCCCTGGGCTCCGCACACGCCCGGGCCTGGCACGACGCCTACACCGGGGTGCTGCCCGCCGCGGCCCTGGCGGCGGCCACACCCGAGGCGTTGGCCGCCGAATGGGAGGACGCCGCGGTCGCGCCACCCTCACCGCGCCACCGCGTCCTCGTGGCCTGCGCGGGCTCCACCGCGGCCGGCTTCGCGGCCCTCGTCCCCGGCTCGGACGAGGATCTCGACCCGGCCCGGGCGGGCGAGTTGGCGATTCTCGTGATCGACCCGGCCCGACAGCGCGAGGGGCACGCCTCCCGGCTGCTCACCGCGGTCGTCGCGGACGCGGTGTCCGACGGCGTGGACACGCTGGTGACCTGGGTCCTGGAGAACGACAAGCCGCTCTACGACTTCCTGACCGGCGCGGGCTGGGCCGCGGACGGCGCCACCCGCGAACTGTGGGTGGACGAACCCGGCGGCGCGGTGATCCGCCAGGTGCGACTGCACACGGCGGTCTCCCCGACGCCCTGAGCGGAATCCGACCACGTTCGTCGCCCCACCCGGGGTCGATCCGTTTCCGCCCGACGGCAATCCCCGTGACACCGGCGGGAAATCGGCGGGCGAAACGGCCGACGAACACGGTGAAGACCACACCGACGTGCCATTGAAGTGGGTAAGTCAGCCGACTTAACGTGGGCGCCGTGAGCCGAACTCCGACCCGCGAGCGCCTTCTGCTCACCGCCGAGCGGCTGTTCGCCGTACACGGAATCGACGCGGTCTCGCTGCGCCGGATCAGTGTCGCGGCGAGTCAGCGCAACAATTCCGCCGCGCAGTACCACTTCGGCAGCAAAGAGGAATTGATCCGGGCGATCTTCGGCTTCCGGCTCGCGGCGGTCAACGGGCGCCGCGAGGACCTGGTCCGCGCACTGGTCCGGGCCGGCCTCGACCGGGACCCCCGGGCCCTGGCCGAGGCCATGGTGCGCCCGCTGGCCGAGCAGATCGACGTCGGGGGCAGCTTCTACCTGCGCTTTCTGGCCCGGGTGCACCAGCACCCGGGCGCCTCCGCCCACGCGCTGCCGGCGATGGGCCTGGAGGGCAGCTCACCGGAGTTCGCCCACCTGATCGACCTGGCGCTGGGACACCTGCCGACCGCCGTACGGCGCAACCGGTTGCGCCTGGGCGGCAGCCTGGCCGTGCACGCGACGGCCGATCGCGAGCAGCGCGTACACGAGGGGCAGGCGCACGACGTGTTGCCGCCCGCGGCGTTCGTGGAGGACCTGGTGGACGCGGTGGCGGGCATCCTGGCCGCGCCGGTATCGGCCCGGCTGCTCACCGCCCTGGACCCGACCGCCCTGAATCCGACCACCCCGCCACCGGCCGCGCCCCGCACGGCCGGGCCCGCGACACTCGACCGTCCGGCGGGGGTTTGAGGACACACCCTAGGCCGACGCGGCCGGCGCCCGGCCAGCGTGCAGGCGGATCGCGGTCAGCATGGCACGGCGCCCGCGCGCGTTGTCGCGCGCGTCGCCGTAGGCCACGGCCAGCCGGTACCAGCCCCGCCAGTCGTCGGGCGCGGCCTCCACCTCGGCCTTGCGCCGCTCGAACACCTCGTCGGCGCTGTCCCGATCGACCCGCCCGCCGGGGGTGCGGGCCAACTCGTCGGCCGGCAGCCCGCCCTCGGCCTCCAACTCGCGGGCCAGCCGCTGCATCGCGAAGCCGAAGCGCACCTCGCGCCAGATGTACCAGGCGCCCACCACCGGCACGAGCAGGATCGCCAGCCCGAGCACGATGGTGACCGGCTCCCCGTCGCGAATCGCGATCATCCCGCGACTGCCGACGAGGAACACGTAGAAGACCAGAACCGCGATCAGCACGAGCGCGGTGACACGTTGCCTCACGATGCTCAGCCCAGATCGAGGAAGTGTTCCAGGCCCACGGTCAGGCCGGGCGTGGAGACCACACGACGCACCCCGAGCAGCACGCCCGGCATGAAGGACGTGCGCTGGAACGAGTCGTGGCGGATGGTCAACATCTCGCCGTCGTCGCCGAGCAGCACCTCCTGGTGGGCGACCAGGCCGCGCAGCCGGACCGCGTGCACCGGCACGCCGTCGACCTTGCCGCCGCGCGCGCCGTCCGGGTCGTCCACCGTCGCGTCGGGCATCTCCCCGAGGCCGGCGCCCTCCCGCGCCTCGGCGATCAGCTCGGCGGTCCGGCGGGCGGTGCCACTGGGCGCGTCGACCTTGTTCGGGTGGTGCAGTTCGACGATCTCGACCGACTCGTAGAAGCGCGCCGCCTGGGCCGCGAACCGCATCATCAGCACCGCGCCGATGCCGAAGTTCGGCGCGATCAGAATGCCGGTCTCCGGGCTCTTCGCCAGCCACTCGCGCAACTGCGCCAAGCGGTCGGGGGTGAACCCGCTGGTGCCGACGACGGAGTGGATCCCGGCACCCGCGCAGTACTCCAGGTTGCCCATGACCACACCCGGATGGGTGAAGTCCACGGCCACCCGCGCACCCGCCTTCGCGAGGTCGGCGAGGTCGTCGCCCTCGTCGACGCGCGCGACCAGTTCGAGGTCGTCCGCCGCCTCGACGGCACGGCACACCTCGGTGCCCATGCGGCCGGCCGCACCGATCACACCCACCCGGATCGCAGTCATGATGTCGCGCACTCTCCCGTCAGCACAGTTCTTCGCCGCGATCGGCACCGCGGCCGATCGCGGCGCACCACTTCCGCGCCCGCCGACCCGCTCGCGACCCGGCCGGCACGGTTTCGCCGTCGTTCAGGCCGACGCGGCGACGAAGTCCGCGTCGTCGGCGAACGGTCCGACCACGGCCAGCGTGGGCCGTGCGGCGAACAGGACGTTCGCCACATCGTGGATCTCGTCGGCGGTCACCGCGGCGATCCGGGCCAGCACCTCGTCGACGGACAGGTGCTCGCCGTAGACGAGTTCGCTCTTGCCGATCCGGCTCATCCGCGACCCGGTGTCCTCCAGGCCGAGCACGGTCGAGCCGCGCAGTTGGCCGATCGCCCGATCGATCTCGTCCCGGGGCAGCCCGTCGCGCACCACCCGCTCCAGCTCGGTCCGGCAGATCTCGATCACCTGGCGGGCCTTCTTGGGTTGGCAGCCGGCGTAGATCCCGAACACGCCCAGGTCGGCGTAGCCGGAGTGGAACGAGTAGACCGAGTAGGCCAGCCCGCGCTTCTCCCGGATCTCCTGGAACAGGCGCGAGCTCATCCCGCCGCCGAGCGCGGTGTTGAGCACGCTGAGCGCGAACCGCCGATCGTCGTCGCGGGCCAGGCCGGGCATCCCCAGGACCAGGTGGGCCTGCTCGGTCGGCCGGTTGAGCACCCGGACGCTGCCGGCCGAGCGGGTCCCGCGACCGCCGACGCGCGGGGCCGCGGCCACCGCGTCCTCGTCCACCTTCACCTGCGCGAACGCCTTCTTGACCAGCCGCACCACCTTGGCGTGGTCGACGTTGCCGGCCGCGGTCACCACCATGTTCGGCGCCTTGTACCGGCGCCGGTAGTAACCGTTGATCTGGGTCCGGGTGAGCGCGTTGATCGACTCGACGGTGCCCAGCACGGGGCGCCCGAGCGGGGCGTCGCCGAGCATCGCGTCGTAGAAGAGTTCGTGCACCAGGTCGCCGGGCTCGTCCTCGTTCATCGCGATCTCCTCGAGGATCACGCCGCGTTCGGCGTCCACGTCCTCGGAGTCGATCAGCGAGCCGGTCACCATGTCGCAGATCACGTCGATGGCGAGCGGGAGGTCGGTGTCGAGTACGCGTGCGTAGTAGCACGTGTACTCCTTGGTGGTGAACGCGTTCATCTCACCACCGACGGCGTCCAGTTCCGCCGAGATCTCCAGCGCGTCGCGCTTCGCGGTGCCCTTGAACAGCAGGTGTTCGAGGTAGTGCGAGGTGCCGGCCAGGGCGGGGGTCTCGTCGCGCGAGCCCACCCCGACCCAGATGCCGAAGGTCGCGGAGCGCACGGACGGCATGTTCTCGGTGATCACCCGCAGGCCGCCGGGCAGGACCGTGCGGCGGACGGCGCCCACGCCGTCCGCGTCACGCAGCAGGGTCTTCGTGGAACCAGGCCGCTGCGCGGACGCGGCGGCCTGGTTCTTCGACGAGGAGGACGTCACTTGGCGGCAGCGTCCTCGGTGTCCTCGGCGGCGTCGCCTTCGCCCTCGATGACGGGGACGAGCGACAGCTTGCCGCGCTGGTCGATCTCGGCGATCTCGACCTGCACCTTGTCGCCGACCTTGATCACGTCGTCGACGTTCTCGACGCGCTTGCCACCGGCGATCTTGCGCAGCTGCGAGATGTGCAGCAGGCCGTCCTTGCCGGGCATGAGCGACACGAACGCGCCGAACGTGGTGGTCTTGACAACCGTACCCAGGTAACGCTCCCCGACCTCGGGCATCGTCGGGTTGGCGATCGCGTTGATCGTCGCCCGCGCGGCCTCGGCCGAGGTGCCGTCCGAGGCACCGATGTAGATCGTGCCATCGTCCTCGATGGTGATCTCCGCACCGGTGTCGTCCTGGATCTGGTTGATCATCTTGCCCTTCGGGCCGATGACCTCGCCGATCTTGTCCACCGGGATCTTGACGGTGATGATGCGCGGCGCGAACTTCGACATCTCGTCCGGAGTGTCGATGGCCTCCATCATCACGTCGAGGATGTGCAGACGGGCGTCCTTGGCCTGCTTGAGCGCCGCGGCCAGCACCGACGCGGGGATGCCGTCGAGCTTGGTGTCGAGCTGGAGCGCGGTGACGAACTCCTTGGTGCCGGCGACCTTGAAGTCCATGTCGCCGTACGCGTCCTCGGCACCGAGGATGTCGGTCAGGCACACGTACTCGGTCTTGCCGTCGACCTCGTCCGAGATCAGGCCCATCGCGATGCCCGCGACCGGCGCCCGGAGCGGCACACCGGCGTTGAGCAGCGACATCGTGGACGCGCAGACCGAGCCCATCGAGGTCGAACCGTTGGAGCCGAGCGCCTCGGACACCTGGCGGATCGCGTACGGGAAGTCCTCGCGCGCGGGCAGGACCGGCAGGAGGGCGCGCTCGGCGAGCGCGCCGTGGCCGATCTCGCGGCGCTTGGGCGAGCCCACGCGGCCGGTCTCGCCGACCGAGTACGGCGGGAAGTTGTAGTTGTGCATGTAGCGCTTGCGCGTCTCGGGCGAGAGCGTGTCGAGCATCTGCTCCATGCGCAGCATGTTCAGCGTGGTGATGCCCAGGATCTGGGTCTCGCCGCGCTCGAACAGGGCCGAGCCGTGCACGCGCGGGATGACCTCGACCTCGGCCGACAGGGTGCGGATGTCGGTCAGTCCACGACCGTCGATGCGCACCTTGTCGCGCAGCACGCGCTGCCGGACGAGCTTCTTGGTCAGCGAGCGGAAGGCGCCGCCGATCTCCTTCTCGCGCCCCTCGAACGCCGGGAGCAGCTTCTCCGCGGCCAGGTCCTTGACCCGGTCGAGCTCGCTCTCGCGGGCCTGCTTGCCGGCGATGGTCAGCGCGGCCGACAGCTCGTCGGTCACCGCGGCGGCCAGCGCCTCGAAGACGTCGTCCTGGTAGTCCAGGTAGACCGGGAACTCGCCGGTCTCCTTGGCGGCCTTCTCGGCGACCTGGACCTGGGCGGCGCACAGCGCCTTGACGAACTTCTTGGCGGCCTCGAGGCCGTCGGCGACGACCTCCTCGGTCGGCGCCTCCGCGCCGCCCTTGACCAGCTCGATCGTGCCGGTCGTGGCCTCGGCCTCGACCATCATGATCGCCACGTCGCCGTCGTCGAGCACGCGGCCCGCGACGACCATGTCGAACACGGCGCGCTCGAGCTCGGTGTGCGTCGGGAAGCCGACCCAGGTGCCGTCGATCAGCGCCACCCGGACGCCGCCGATCGGGCCGGAGAACGGCAGGCCCGCGAGCTGGGTGGACATCGAGGCCGCGTTGATCGCGACCACGTCGTACAGGTGGTCCGGGTTGAGCGCCATGATCGTCTCGACGATCTGGATCTCGTTGCGCAGGCCCTTCTTGAAGGACGGGCGCAGCGGACGGTCGATCAGCCGACAGGTGAGCACGGCGTCCTCGGACGGGCGGCCCTCGCGGCGGAAGAAGGAGCCGGGGATCTTGCCCGCGGCGTACATGCGCTCCTCGACGTCCACCGTCAGGGGGAAGAAGTCGAGCTGGTCCTTGGGGCGCTTCGAGGCGGTGGTGGCCGAGAGCACCATGGTGTCGTCGTCCAGGTAGACCACGGCGGAGCCGGCGGCCTGCTTGGCGAGCCGGCCGGTCTCGAAGCGGATGGTGCGGTTGCCGAACGTGCCGTTCTCGATGACCGCTTCGGCGAAGCTGATGTCGGGACCCTCCACGGGTGCCCTCCTCGTTCGTTCGAGGGAGGTCCGCGGCGCATGACGCCTGAGGGCCGACCGAGCCGGTCTTCGATCGAAGCACCCGGGTGCGTTACCCGGGGGCCACTACCGAGGACCGGCGCTGGAGGTCGGCGCCTTGGTCGCGACGCGGCGCTCCCAGTGTCTGTCGTTCGTCCTCGTCGTCGGGCTCGCGCGAGGCGCGGCCGACGTCGATTGTCTTGTTCTATCTCACCGCGGATGCCCGCGTGCGGAACACAGCCTACAAAGACCGCGTCCGGATACGGCGAAGGAGCGGCTTGTGCAAGCCGCTCCCCCGTCGTGTGTTGCTAGCGGATGCCGACACCGCTGCGGCGGATGCTCAGGCGGTCGGTCAGCGTGCGGTAGCGCTCGATGTCCTTCTTGGCCAGGTAGCCGAGCAGGCGACGACGCTGGCCGACCAGGAGCAGCAGGCCCCGGCGGCTGTGGTGGTCGTGCTTGTGCTCCTTGAGGTGCGCGGTGAGCTCGTTGATCCGGTAGCTCAGGATCGCGACCTGCACCTCGGGGGAGCCGGTGTCGCCTTCCTTGGTGGCGTAGTCGGCCATGATCTGCTTCTTCGTTGCGGTGTCGAGCGACACGTGTTCTCCCTCTGCAAGGTGGTGAGCGCCACCGGTCTTACTCACGGCGGCGACTGGGCTCACATGGTGCGGGCGTGCGGCCCGTGGGCAGCACGCATCCCGGGCACGCGGCTCCGGGATACGGACAACCCTAGCAGGAGCGCATCAGGCCGTGATGTTCCGCAGCTTGTCGTACAGATCCAGCACCGCCAGGCACAGCGGTACGACCGACACCATCAGCATGCCTTCGAGCACGTCCATCAGCCGCCCCCAGAAGGGGGACAGCCCGCGCGAGGGCACGGTGGTCGCCACGATCGCGAGCAGCGCGCCGACCACGCAGACCAGCGCGAAGATCCAGCCCTGGCGCTCCTTGTCCGCCATGCCGGTGTCCAGGGCCAGCCCGACGAACAACATCGCCAGGCCGAGCAGGCCGGCCGTGTACAGGACGGTGACCTGGGTGGTGTGCCGGAACAGGCGGGCCCGGCACAGGGTGACCAGGGCGAGCACGGCGGTCAGGGTCCGGGCCCACAGGGTGTCGACGCTGCCGAGCACCACGCAGGAGGCGACGAGCGCGGCGGCGCAGGCGCCGGCCAGGCCGCTGAGCACCTCGTGGCCGCGGCGGGCGCGGGCGGCGACGTCGGCGTGGTCGAGGGTGTCGCTCTGGCGGGAGGTCGGCGCGTCGGAGGGCAGGAAGCCGATCGGCAGCCGGGCGAGGCGGGCCGCCCAGGAGGGCAGGAAGGCGATCATGGCGAGGGCGACGGTGCCGGTGACCGCGGCGGCCTCGCGGGGGGCGCCGTCGACGGTGATCAGGCCGAAGGTGGCGAGCGTGCCCAGCGCGCCGGCGCCGGCGCCCGCGATATAGACGGCGCCGCGGGCGGGCAGCAGGGCGGCGATCAGGGTCGAGATCACGAGCACGGCTACGCAGGCGACCAGGAACTGGACCCGGCCCGGGCCCTCCCGTACGGGCGGCTCGATCAGGCCCAGGCCGGCCAGGAACGCGTTCGGCAGCGCGCCGAGGCCGAGCACGGCGCCGCCGGAGTGGTCCCCGTACACCCGGGCGCGCACGCCGGCGACCACGGTCAGCACCAGGGCCAGCGAGCCGCCGACGATGGCGGGCAGCCCGTGCGGCAGGGGGGTCGTGCGCCAGAGCACTACGGCGCCGAGGGTGAAGAAGACGGCCGCGCCGGACAGGCCGGCGATCCGCAACATCTCCGGCGTCCACAGCCGGTTGTCGCCGGTGACGGAGGTGGCCACCGAGTCGGCGACGTCGTCGTACACCGGCGGGGGCGGCGCGTCCGCGAGCGCCGTGAAGCGCAGCAGTTCGCCGTCGCGCACGTGTTGCGCGGCCAGCGTGAGCCCGCTGTCCAGCGCCTCGCCGTCGAGCCTGGTGAGCTGGAAGCCGGTGACCGTGCCGTTGCGCTGGGTCTGCCCCGACAGCCGCAGGATCTCGGGGTACAGCTCCGCGAGCGGGACCTCCTCCGGCAGCGCGAGGTCGACGCGACAGTCCGGTGCGATGACGGTGATCCGGGCGAACCCGGTGGTGACCGTCGTGGTCGTGGAGTTCACCTGTGCAGATCCCCCTGCTTGTAGCCGCCCCGTGTCCCACGGCCCCGAAGGCGCGGGACGACGACTCTATACGCCGGGCTCCACTCGACGGTGGCGCCGCACGGACCGGCCAGTAGTATGCGGCGCACACACAAACGGCCCATCGGCCCACCGTGTGTCATGGAGACGACCCTGACGGGGTGGGTTGACTCACATCACCTGCTCCTTTTCCGTGCTCTGCGGCGGGTTCGATCCGTGTCCGGGAACCTCGCGACGGATGAGGCTGATTCACCTTGACCGTGGTCATCGTCAAGCGCCCGCCCAGGGTGCTGCCTTCTCCTGTCCCGACGGAGGAGATCAAGCTCCAGTCGCCACCCGAGTTGGAGCGCCCGACCGATCAGAACTGGATCATGAGCGTGCTCCCGATGATGGGCATGCTCGGGTCGGCGGGCTTCTTCTTCATGCCGGGCGCACCCAAGATGATGATGGTCATGGGCGGCATGATGATGATCTCGTCGCTGGTCATGGTGGTCGCCAACATCCTCAAGTCGCGCGGCGGCAACCGGGTGCAGATGCTCGACTCCCGGCGCGACTACCTCAAGTACCTCGCCCAGCAGCGCAAGGAGGTCCGACGGACCGCCCGCAAGCAGCGCGACGCGCAGTTGTGGACGCATCCGGATCCGGGCCAGTTGTGGTCGGTGGCCGCGGGCGAGCGGCGGATCTGGGAACGCCGGGCCGGTGACGCCGACTTCGGGCAGATCCGGGTCGGGGTGGGTCAGCAGCAGTTGTCCACCCCGCTGGTGGCGCCGGACACCGCGCCGTTGGAGGAGTTGGAGCCGCTGTGCGCGGACGCCATGCGGCGGTTCCTGCGCACCCAGGCGACGCTGGACGATCTGCCGATGGCGGTCTCGCTGCGCTCCTTCTATCACCTGACCGTCTCGGGCGAGCCGGAGCGGGTGTATGGGCTGACCCGGTCGATGCTGGGCCAACTCGCGGTGCTGCACTCCCCCGACGACGTGCGGGTCGTGGTCGCGTGCGACACGAACTCGCTGCCGCGCTGGGACTGGCTCAAGTGGCTGCCGCACACGCAGCACCCGTCCCAGTCGGACGGCGCGGGCTCGGTCCGGATGATCGCGGGCGACCTCGGCGAGATCGAGGAGTGGCTGGCCGAGGAGTTGGCCGGCCGGTCGCGGTTCGCGGCCGGCGCGCAGCCGGTGCTGGACCAGCCGCATCTGGTGGTGGTGCTCGACGGCGGCGGGGTGCCGGCCAACTCGCTGCTGGCGGGCGCGGACGGGCTGCAGGGCGTGACCATCGTCGAGGTGGTGCCCGGGCCGCTGGACGAGTTGCGCGGCGGGCTGGCGATCATCGCCGAGGAGGACCGGCTGACGCTGGAGTCGACGGCGGGCGCGTACGAGGGGGTGCCCGACTTCCTGTCGGCGGGCGACGCGGAGGCGCTGGCCCGCAAGCTCGCGCCGCTGCGGTTGTCGGCGAACGACGACGACGAACCGCTGCTGGCCAACCTGGACTTCACCGACCTGATGGGCATCGGCGACGCGGCCCAGGTGGACGTGTCGCAGACCTGGCGGCCCAGGCCGCCCAACGACCGGCTGCGGGTGCCGATCGGGATCGGCCAGAACGGCGAGCCGATCATGCTGGACATCAAGGAAGCGGCGATGGAGGGCATGGGTCCGCACGGCCTGTGCGTCGGCGCGACCGGTTCCGGCAAGTCGGAGCTGCTGCGCACCCTGGTGCTCGGGCTGGCGACCACGCACAGCTCGGAGATCCTGAACTTCGTGCTCGCCGACTTCAAGGGTGGCGCGACCTTCTCCGGGATGTCGGACATGCCGCACGTGGCGGCGGTGATCACCAACCTCTCCGACGACCTGACCCTGGTCGACCGCATGCGCGACTCGATCACCGGTGAGCTGAACCGGCGCCAGGAGTTGCTGCGTTCGGCGGGCAACTACGCCAACATGCACGACTACGAGCGGGCCCGGGTGGCCGGCGCGGCCCTGGAGCCGCTGCCCTCGCTGGTGATCATCATCGACGAGTTCAGCGAACTGCTGACCGCCAAGCCGGACTTCATCGACATGTTCATCCAGATCGGCCGCATCGGCCGATCGCTCGGCGTGCACCTGCTGCTCGCGTCGCAGCGTCTGGAGGAGGGCCGGCTGCGCGGGTTGGACACCTACCTGTCCTACCGGATCGGGTTGCGCACCTTCTCCGCCGCCGAGTCGCGCGCGGCGATCGGCGTACCCGACGCGTACCACCTGCCGTCGGTGCCGGGCGCGGGCTACCTGAAGTTCGACACCGAGTCGATGGTGCAGTTCAAGGCCGCGTACGTGTCCGGCACGTATCGGGCCTCGGACCGGGTCCGGCGCAACCGTACGGGCTCGCCGATGCCGGTGCTGTTCGACAGCCGCTGGACGGCCGCGAACATGTGGAACCGGCAGCCGGACCTGCCGCCGGAGCCCGAGCCCGAGCCGGACGTCGACAGCGCGCTCGCGGACACCGTGCTGGACGTGATCGTGCGGCGGATGGTCAACCAGGGCCCGCCGGCGCACCAGGTGTGGCTGCCGCCGCTGGCCGAGTCCAACTCGGTCGACCGGATGTTGCCGCCGCTGCGGGTCACCGCGGAGCGCGGGTTGAGCTCGCCCGAATGGGGGGCGAACGGGCGCCTCGTGGTGCCGTTGGGCCTGGTGGACAAGCCGTTCGAGCAGCGCCGCGACGTGATGTACGCGGACCTGTCCGGCGCGGCCGGCCACGCGCTCGTGGTGGGCGGCCCGCGCAGCGGCAAGAGCACGCTGATGCGCACCATGATCACTGCGTTCGCGCTCACCCACACGCCGGCCGAGGTGCAGTTCTACGTCCTGGACTTCGGCGGCGGCGGGATGGTCGCGCTGAACGATCTGCCGCACGTGGGCGGGGTGGCGGGCCGGCTCGACGCCGAGCGGGTGCGCCGGATCGTCAGCGAGGTCAAGGGCATCCTGGATCGGCGCGAGGAGATGTTCCGGGTCAACAACATCGACTCGATCGACACCTTCCGCCGACGCCGTGCCGCGGGCACGCTGCCGGACGAGGCGTGGGGCGACGTCTTCCTGTTCGTCGACGGCTGGTTGACCCTGCGCAACGACTTCGACGCGCTGGAGGCCGAGGTCACCGACATCGCCACGCGCGGTCTGGGCTTCGGGGTGCACGTGGTGCTCTCCGCGTCCCGGCATCCGGAGATCCGGCCCGCGCTCAAGGACCAGATCCAGACCCGGCTCGAACTGCGGCTCGGCGAGACGATGGAGTCCGAGGTCGACCGGCGGTTGGCGGCGAACGTGCCCTCCGGCGCGCCCGGTCGCGGTCTGTCCCCGGACAAGCTGCACTTCCTGGCCGCGCTGCCCCGGATCGACGGCTCGTCGGCGGCGGAGGACCTGGGCGAGGGCATGGCGGCGATGGTCGGGGCGATCAAGGCGGCGTGGGCGGGCCCGCCCGCGCCCCCGGTGCGGGTGCTGCCGATGTTGCTGCCGTACGAGCAACTGCCGACGCCGGCGCAGGTGTCCGGTCGGGGGATCCCGATCGGTGTGGACGAGCAGACGCTCAGCCCCGTGTACCTGGACTTCAACGTCGACACGAACTTCGTGCTGTTCGGCGAGAGCGAGTCGGGCAAGACCAACTTCCTGCGGCTGCTCTCCCGGGGCATCGCCGAGCGGTACACCCCGGCCGAGGCACGGATCATCGTGTCCGACTACCGGCGCACGCTCCTGGACGTGGTCCCGGAATCGCACCTGCTGGAGTACGCGGCGGCGGCGCCGGCGCTGACCTCGTTCATGGGCGAGATCCGCGGCGGCATCGAACGGCGGCTCCCGGGGCCGGAGGTGACGCAGGAACAGCTGCGCAACCGGAGCTGGTGGAGCGGCCCGGAACTGTTCCTGCTGATCGACGACTACGACCTGGTGGCGTCCTCCAGCGGCAACCCGGTGGGCAGCATCGCCGAGTTCCTGCCGCTGGCCCGCGACGTCGGCCTGCACCTGATCATCGCCCGCAGCAGCGGCGGTGCGGGCCGCGCGCTGTACGAGCCCGTGCTGCAAAAGCTCCTCGACCTGGGCACGTCCGGCCTGATCCTGTCCGGCAACCGGGACGAGGGCGCCCTGATGGCCAACGTCAAGCCGACCCAACTCCCGCCGGGGCGTGGGCAGTTGATCACCCGACGGCGGGGCGTGGAGCTGATCCAGACGGCCTGGCTGCCGGACAACTGACGTCGGTATGCCGAAGTTCCCATCCGAATAGTTATAACGGAACGTCAGCCTCCTCTTGCGGTCCGCTGACCATTCGTGGATCAATGGTCAGCGCCGCGACGCGCAGGCGTGTCCGACGTCCGCCGGGGAGGGTCGCGGCCGAAGGTCACCAAGCCCGGGGGAAACGTTGGCTATGGCGGGATCCGGTTTTCAGATCAGCCTGGAGATGCTGGAGAAGTTTCAGGGGGCGTTGGAGGGAGTACTCGCCGATCTGGTCGGCGAGGATCCGGGGGCGAACGCGGCCGAACACGGGATCGGCGCGACCGACTTGGGCGTGTCCTTCGCGGAGGCCCCGATGATCGGCGGGGTGATCCAGGAGACCGCCACCCGATTGCGCGCGCTGATCGCCACACTGCACGACCAGATCACGGCGATGAAGTTGTCGATCAAGGTCAACGGCGCGAACACGGCCGACGTGGACGACGACACGCGCCGCGCGCTGAACGAGATCATGGCGCGGATCGGCCAGGGTGGACAGAAGCCGGTGACGACGGGGTCGACAACCAAGCCGGGTGGCAGGGTGGACCTGGAATGACACGACTACACGAGTCCGGCGTCGTGGGGGGAATCTGATGGTGCACGCGGACGGCGCGCCGACCGGGGGACCGGGCGGCGGCACCGACTTCGAGGGATACACGCTCGAACAATTACAGGCGATGATCGCCGGGGCGAACCCCTCGGCACTGGGCGTCTACGCCGACAAGCTGCACGGAACCGCACAACGCATCCAAACGGCCACCGACGGCCTCACCAAGTGCATCCAGGCCCTCAGCGGCGCCTGGGAGGGCCCGGCAGCGGAAAGCTTCCGAACGTGGGCCGGCGGCGTAACAGCCGCCGCCGCAGGCCTGGGCGACTACGTCTCGGCAGCCGGCACCCACGTCAACCACGTAGGCCAGCAAATCTTCGTAGCCAAGATGCGCATGCCGCAGGTGCCCCCGACAGTCCTGGCCACAGCCAACCAGGGCCCGGTAGCCGTCGTCTCAGCCGCCACAAACCCACCCCCAGGCGGCGCAGACCCCATCAAGGCCCACCAGGAAGCCAAAGCCCAGGTAGACGCAGCCCACCAAGAAGCAGTAACCCAAATGCGCACACTGGCATCGACCTACCGGGTAGCAGCAGCAGACCTAAAAGCTTTGCCTGCACCAGAATTTCCTCCACCACCGACCAACTTCGACCCGTCCTACGAGCAGACATCAGCCATTGACGGCCCTGGTGGCAGTCGCTCGTCCAACGCGGGCCCTTCCGGCGCCGTCCCGGGATCCGGGACGACCGGGAGGCCCAAGCAAGCTCCGATGAGCTCTGGCGCCTCGAAGCCCGGAATCTACTCGGCCCCGTTTGGATCTGTGCCTGGGTCAGTAAGTCCGACTGGCACTGAAGGTGGGGTAGCGCCGTACATTCCCCAGTCAACAAACCTGCAGGGGAATGGTCCCCTGACTGCATCAGATCCGACGAACGCTACCTGGGTCCCACCAACCTCCGGGGGCGGATCAAGTTCCAACAGCCACGTACTCACAAGCACTGCTCTGTTTCCAGACGGAAACCCTGTGAACCCTGCTGGTGGCGGTCGAATCAGCGGATTCCCTGGAACCATCGCGCGCAGCAGCGAAGGTCCGAACGTCAATCCCGGCAGCGCTCCGCGTGGTGGAAGTTCCGGAGGCGCAGTCACGCGCAGCGGAGGCACGCCGACCGGCATCCCCGGTGGCAGCACTGTTCCTGGGTCCACACCACGCGGGCCTAGCGTGCCCGGCGGTCGAGGTTCGTTCAGTGCGAGTCCAGGAGGGCCAGGAATTTCTTCCCCAGCTCAAGCAGCGACCCCCGGCACTAGTTCCAGCGCACGCATGCCGGGGATTCCTGGGGCCGCCGGAGCAAGTTCGCTACCGCCTCGGGAACGCGGCGGGGCGCCCAGTCGCAGACTGGCCAACTCGCGGGGTGGTTCAATCGGCAACGCATCGGGAAGTCCCTCCAACCGCAACTCACCGAGGTTGCAGGCTCTGGCAGCAGAGAGCGAGTCCTCCGGCACCGCGACTCCTCAACATCCCACTGGACAACCCGGTCAACGAACTCCGTTTACAGGAGGCGCACGATCCGAGCAGGTGCGCCGCCGCACGCCGCGCTCCGAGGAGGCGGACGACAATCCGTGGGATGGCCCCCGTCAACCCGGCGTCGTCCCACCGGTCATCGACTGATCAGCGCCCCTAAACCCGCCTTGGGAAGGACATCACAGCCGCATGAGCGGACGCCCCTACCGAGCCCAGCGTCTATTCGTCCTGCTCGGTACGCTGCTGGTACTCCTGGTCGGCCCAGGCTTTTTGGCATCAGCTCACGCCACGTCCGTACGCTCACAACAGTGGTATCTGGATAGCTGGAAGATTGACGAGGTCTGGAATACCACACGCGGGGCCGGGAGTATCGTCGCCGTGGTCGACTCCGGCGTGGACACCACTCACCCAGATCTAACTGGCCAAGTTCTGCCCAGCCTCAGCACGCCTGGAGATCGCGAGGGTCATGGCACGGGTATGGCGAGTTTGATCGCAGGCAGCGGACGTTCTGGCAACGGCGAGGGTGTTTATGGTGTCGCGCCAGCTTCGAAAATCCTGCCGTTCCAGGCGGTCTCTGGAATCTTCGGTGGAAATGATCCGAATTCTCTGGCGAACGGTATCAAGCTCGCGGCCGACTCACCGGCACGGATCATCAATCTCTCGGTCAGCTCATCGCAAGATTTTCCCGCTGCGCGCGAAGCTGTCTCATATGCGCTGGCTAAAGGAAAGCTGGTGATCGCAGCCGGAGGCAACGCTCCTAAGGAGCGTGATAATTCCCCTGTATATCCAGCCTCTTACCCCGGTGTCCTAGCCGTCAGCGCAGTAAATCGAGAAGGGAAACCAGCAAGTAATAGCGTACGAGGATCGTGGATTTCACTGTCAGCACCAGGTGAAGAAATTCCCGGTGCGTGCGCGGCCGAAACACGCTATTGCCTCAGTGTCGGATCCAGCGACGCAGCGGCCCTAACGTCCGGGGTGGCGGCGCTTGTGTGGTCGGTGCATCCGGATTGGACTGCCAATCAGGTCATTCGGCGGCTGATCGATACTGCCAACCGGCCTACCGAGCCGGTTCCCTCCGACACCTTCGGCTACGGGGCCGTCAGCCCCCGCAAGGCCCTTGCCGCCACCGACACGCCCGGGCCGGCCGACGTAAATCCGCTGGTCGGCGTGCGTGGGGACAAGCCGAGTGCGCCGCCGACGGCCGCCGCGTCCAGTGCCCCGACCGCAGCGGCCGCCCCGCCCACAAGCACCGCGCCGCCGGCGACCGCCACCGGCAGGTCCGACGACGGCAACAACCTTCTCGTCCCGATCCTCATCGGCACCGCAGCCGTCGTCCTCCTCGCCGCCGGCGCCACCATCGTCACCATGCGCCGCCGCCGAACCCGCGAACTCGCCTACCGCCAAACCCCCGTCGCGCCGCCCTGGCCCACCCCGCCGCCGCCCCACCCCCAAAGCCGCACGTACGACGGGTCGTAAACCGGTCCCCCGAAGGACGTCCCCACGTTCGTGCTCACGGCAAGCACGCGACGGCGGCGATCCGCCTACCCCGAACCCCCGCCCGGTTTCGCAAAGCAAGGGGAAGTCACCCAGACCGTGATCTGCTCGGGTGGCGACGTACTGCTCACCAGGATCCGAAAACCATCGGCCTCGTTGGTCCCGGAAACCTTCCCTCCCGGGCTCTCCGGAATGTCATAGATCTCGTCCCGCACAACCTTCACCCCCTGCGCCGTAAATGCATCGCGGACTCGGCGAAGGACCTCCACCTGGTGCGTGGGCGCCACGATCACGTTGTACATGTGCAGCAGCGAATAGGAATCGGCGTCGGAAACGCTTCCGTCGGGACTTTCACAGGGGCCGTCCTTGGAGGAGACGCCCTGTGGTGTGATCGGGGCACCGATGACGTCCAGCACGGCGCGGGCATGCCGCTCCGCGGTCGCCCGAGTGTCCTCCAGCGACTTGACGCGCAACGGCTCGTCGTTTTTCGACATATCTCCTCCGCATGCTGAACCAAAGACGACCAGACCGAGCACCAGAGCCAGGATTCGACCGGTCCTCATGACTTCGGCGCAGTCGGGAGCCGGCCGTGTTCGAGTTCCGGACGGCGAGCAGGGTTGGGATCGTCGTAGAGCCCCATGATCACTCTTGCCTGATTCTCGAGACTCGAGCCCGGTTGATCGCCATTCATGTTCCAGTAGCTACTGTGATCGCCCGGTGATGCCACGAGCCGATTTCCACCGAATTCCTTGTCGTGCGGCAGAGTCTTCCCGTGCTCGGCCTGCCATCCGGCGTGGCTTGCCGCGCCCAGTCCGGGTATTCCGTCGTCGCCCGCGACCTCGGCCCAAAAGTGGCGAGGATCGATGTGCAGGTCATCCGCGCTGTCGGTGTGCGTTCCGGGGCTCCCCGCCACGATCATGTCGTCGACGGCTATGCCATTGCCCTGCCGCCCGGCATCGCCCAAGAGAGAAGATCCATAGCTGTGTGCGACGACACTGATGTGATGGTCCGTGGATTGAGCACGCAGGCCACCGACGAAGGAATCGAGACGCGGCGCTCCCTCCGCTGATCGATCCCAGCCGACGACGCTGGAGACTTTCGATTCCCAAGGCTTGTCGATCCCACCGAAGGAAGCTTCGGGCGCGTCGTAGTCCAGCCAGAAAACCGACGCCACATCACCCGTTTGGGGAGTCAGTCGGTCGGAAGCATCCTGAATCTTGTCGAGGCGCTTCATCTGCCCCTCCAGACCGCCCGCCACGTCGGTATTCGTACCGGGCACCAGGATCGCGGTGTTCCGCGCCAGGTCCGGATTTCCGATCGACATGACCACCTGCCCGTCGAGAAACTTGTTGCCGAACTTCAGCAACAGTCTTCCCGAGTCGTCCGCGGCACATGTTCCATTCTTCGTCAATGCCGATTGAATAGCCTGGAGATTCTTGATCTCCCGGAATTCACTCTCACTCGTCGGCCGTCCCGACAAATCGGCCAGTCGTGCATCGAGCGCCCTCCGATTCGCCTTGTCACGGTCGGTGGCCGGAATCCCGTCCAGGCTCCCGATCTCGTGGGGATAGCTGCTCAGGTAGAGGCTCCGCTGCTCCTCGGTCAGCCCTCTCCACCAGGCTGCCGATCGGACCGGGTCCATGTCCTTCGGAAGGCCGTTCACACCACGGAGAGCGGCGACGCGTCGAGCGTCCTCCTCGGCGTTTTCCCACGAGTTCAGCGCGGTCGCCGCGACATCCGAGGGATTGAGCACGGCCGGCACTCCGGCAAGCTTGTCATCCACCTCGCAGGCCTGACGAATGATCGCGTCCAGGCGCCGCTTGTATTCATCCAGCAGGGCTTGCGTTCCGGCCGGATCGCCGGACACGGCCCCTCCGCCCTCCGCGCCGGGAGGTGCGGCGACATTGAGGACGTAGCTTCCACCGGAATCCGAGACCTTTATCCCGGCCGCCTCCGCCTCCCGCAGGGCAGTCAACAGGGCGGTCTGGATGACAGGCATCTCGGCCGCTGCCTGATCGGCAGCGGATCCGATCGACCGGGCCTGCATCGCGGAGAGGGCAATCTGTCGAACGACACGTTCGAGATCCTTGTCGGCGGTCTGCGCCGACATACCTTTCCACCCGGCCTGCTCGACCACGTCGTTGACGCCGGTCCGAAAAGATATCTCCAAGTCGTGCAGGCGGGTGGTCGCCTTGTTCCAGGCAGCGGCAAACTCACGCCACCCATCGAACTTCGCATCCCTGAGTTCGACGAAGCCGACCATGTCTAGGACGCCCCGCCGAACATCGTCTTCAATTCGGTCTCGTTGTCCCGATACTTTGTCCGAGTGCGATATATTTTGTCGGCAGCCGCCTGGGATCCATTCGCCAGTCGCATTATTGCCGCCGACCACTCCCGGCTCAGTTCGCCCATCTGGAATCCGGTCCTGAACCCCGGCGTCCCGGGCGGTGGGCCATGACCCACATCTCCACTCACGGCCTTGAGATCCTGGCCTATGGAAACCGCTCTGGCGGCCGCGGGAGCAAGTTTTTCGATATCTACCGTGAAGCTGTTCCCCGGAGAGGAAAGGACCGGAGACATGGTCTCGGGTAAGGCAGGGCGCGCTTCGGAGCCGCTGAGAATCTGATTCATCCCGGGCCCGTTCCATTCACCGTCCGGGTTGTCGGCGAACTTGGAGCCGCCATCGAACAGAGCCGGATCGGCACCTCCCGGAACCACGGGTGGCCGAGGCGCGGGCGGAGCAGAGAGGAGTGGATTCGCAGGCGGGCGGGCGGCCGGGTCGGTGCGAAAATATTCGGGCGAGAGAACCCGGTTTATATTCGTGTCCGGGATGCCGTGCTCAGCCATTCTCACTCCGATGATCGGGGGTAAAGGAACCGCTTGGCGTGCCGACGACGATTCCGGCAGGGTCGAGCGGCCTTGGAGCCGAGTGCCGAGTGCCGGATGCCGGTTCAGGGGGTCGGGGGGCGGTTGCGGGCGTCGCGGATGACGATGGCGCCGCAGATCACCACGATCGTGAGGCCGATCGCGACGAAGAGGATCACCGAGGCCTTGCGGCGGTCGCGGTCGGCTCGGGAAGGGCCGTGGGCCAGCGGGGCCACGTTGACCAGTTCCGTGCTGCGGTCGACCTTCGGGTCGGGGACCGGGACGGAGCCGGGAACCCCGGTGAAGGCGAGGGCGCGCAGGGGGTCGACCACGCCCCAGCCGACGCCGTCCACATGGCCCGGGGCGGTGCGCTGGGCGGTCTGTTCGATCAGGGTGATCACCTGGGCCGCGGTGTAGTTCGGGTGCGCCGAGCGGATCAGCGCCGCGACGCCCGCCACGTACGGCGTCGCGAACGAGGTGCCGTCGCCCCGGCAGTGGCCGCCCTTGGGGACCGTCGACCAGATGTCCACGCCGGGCGCCATCACGCCCACATACGGCTTGTTCTGCGAGAACGGCGCCCGCTCGTTGTTGCGGTCGGAGGCGCCTACGCCCAGCACGCCCGGATACTTCGCGGGCCACGAGTCGAGGTTGTCCTTGTCACCGGAGTTGCCGGCCGCGGCCACCACCACGACCTGCTTGGCCAGCGCGCGCTGGATCGCCTCCCGCAGCTTCGCGCCCGGCTCCTGCCCGCCCACGGTGTCCTGCGAGATGTTGATCACCGAGGCGCCCCCCGCCACCGCGAAGTCGATCGCCTGGGCCAGGGTGTCCTCGTTGCCCTTGGTCGCGTCGCTGCCGCCGTTCTGCCGGATCGGCAGCAACATCGCGTCGGGCGCGATGCCGGCGAAGCCGGTCTCCAGCCTGGGGGTGAGCCGCTCCCCCGGGCGGGCCGCGATGATACCCGCGGCCATCGTGCCGTGGCCGTGGGTGTCGTCGGTGCCGTTCGCCTTGTCGTCGAAGAAGTCCTTGCCGGCCACGATCCCGGGCGCCAACTGCGGGTTGTCGTCGTCTATCCCGCTGTCGATCACCGCGACCGTGACACCCCTGCCGGTCGCCTTCTGCCACAGCTCGTCGAGCAACACCCGTTGCAGCGGCCACGGTTTGCCGGGCATCGGCTTGGACGGGTACTGGCAGTCGCTCCCCGCGAGCAGCGCGGTGTCCACCCGGACACGGTGCGCCGAGTCCGCCGAGGCGTCGCCCGCCGCCCCCGCGCCCACCGATCCGGCGGGAAGCACCAGGCCCAGCGCCAGAAGGGGTGCCGCCCACCGTCGCCGCACGGGTCGCATCGGTTCGTTCGCCTTCCGGATCACCGTCCGCCCGGCCCCGGTCCACCGGGCGGGGCGGTTCGTCTTCTGGGTGTCCCCGGCCCCCGTAAGACCGATGACGGACGCGGGAGGAGGCGGGCACGAGCCCGCCTCCTCACATCACGTCACTCGTTCACACACGCGCCAACGCACACACGCACGCGCGCACTTCGCCGACGACGCACCGCGCCGAGGAACGAAGCCGCGACTAGTGCCACATCTTGGCGTTCGACGCCTCGGTCTGGCGGTACGCGTCGGCCGCGCGCATCAGGCCGTCGGCGATGCCGTTGAGCGCGTCCTGCAGTCCCTGCGCGTTCTGGTCCCAGCTCGCCTGCTGGACGAGGTAACCCTCGCGGGCGTCACCGGACCACGACTCGGTGACCGGCGAGATGTCCCGCTTCAGACCCGACTGCATGTCGGCGAGACGGGCGTTGAGGGCACGAATATCGGCTGCGGCCTGTTCGAGCGCGGCGAAAGTGACAACTACCTGCGACATGCTTTCTCCCCAGTGTCGGATGACGGGCGTACGACCGGGGCATCGCCCCGAGCGCCACGAGAGCGGACTCGACCGTCGGCGACGGGGGCGACCAGGCGCACGGCGACGACGGCACGAATCCCGGAACGAACCTCGGTCAGAACATCAACTTCGAGATGTTGCCGGACACCGTCGTCTCGGTCTGGTCGTACGAGTTGGCGTTGTGGCCCATCGCCCCGGAGATGGCGTCCAGAGCGCGCTTCACCCCGAGCGCCTTCTGTACGGCCTGCTCCTGCAGCGGGTCGAACTGGTTCCTGGCAGCGCCCTGCCATTGACCCTCGATCGCGTCGACCTTGCGGTTCATCTCCTGGATGGCCGCCTCGAGGTCGGTCGCGACACCCTGAACCTTCTTCGACAACTCCGCCAACATCTGCGGAGTGATCTTGAACGCTTCACCTGCCATGTTTCACCATCCCCCATGAGACAGACGTGCGCGAGGGAAGGTTCGTGTCACCCGTGTCGGGTGCCCCCGCACCAACGTCACCGTTGCGACGTCGTGGGAACTCTAACCGCAACCCCGGACGCCGCCCAAGCGACGCACTACGCAAGGTTACGGAACCTTGACCCGGTCGATACCACTGCGGGTCTTGTGCAATGCGCAGGTCTTCAGTGGTGCTTTCGGGTCGGTTCGTCGCCTCACACGACTCTCTCGACGCTACCCCAACTCTCGCACCCAGGCTCAGGAACCCTGTGGCTTTTTGGCATCGACCGTACTCAATTGCGGCCCCCGCGACACCAGTTCCGACCACGCCCGAGGCAACGCCTTGACCTCCACACCCTTGTACCCCAGACGCTGCTTCGCCTCGCTCTCCTGCCCGGACTGCGCCTGCGCACCGCCGGTCTGCGCCTCCTCCGGCACGCTGTAGCGCAGTCCCGAGTCCGCCACCAGATACATCGGACCGCCCTCCCCGGGCGTACCGGTGACCTCCCGGTACAGCGCCCCCGCGCCGGGCTTGACCCACACCCCGCCCATGCCGTCGACCAGTTGCTCCGGCGACCGGGTCCCCGCGGACTGCGTGGTCACCGGCTGCGTTCCGCGCCAGTCGTCGGCGAAGGTGTTGCACACCACGTTGCGCGGCAGTTCCAGGTCGTTGCGGGACATCCGGTTCATCGGGGTCGGCGGAATCTCCGGCCACCCCTTGTCCGCGGCGTAGGTGCGGTCCTGCACCACGGCGGTGCCGAGCGTGCCGATGTTCACCGGGAACGCGTTCGGCGTCGTGTTGCCGTACGCCTCCTTGACCCTCGGGTTCGTGGTGAGCAGAACGGCGGTCAGCTCGCTGATCGGCATCACGCCCTCCCTGGTGACCACGTAGTTCTGCCGCTGGGCACCACCCTCGGCCCGCAGCACGATGCCGATCCTGTTGTACTCCGTGGCCAGCGGCAGCGAGGTGGGCTTGCCGTAGTCGGCCGGCAGCGGGTGGTCGATCACCCCGCCGTCGATCAGCGTGGCCAGCCACGAGTCGCTCATCGGCTGCGCCGGTATGCCGACCAGGTTGAGCGCGCCGATCACGGTCGGCGCCTCCACCGCGTAGCGCTTGCCCTGGTAGACGAGGTACTTGCGCTGGTTGCGGTCCTGGACGAACAGCCCCTGCCCGGGGACGAGCGGCCCGTCCGCCGGGGCCGCGCCGATGAACACGCTGCGCTGCGGCTCGCCGGCCGGGTCGGGCCGACCGTCCTTGCCGATCGCCGGACGCTCGCACACGGTCCAGGACTTGCGCCCCCGGATCTCCTTGGCGGTGGGCAGCCGATCCGGCGCGTTCGGAATACCCAGCGGCGCACCGTGACTCACGCTGTTGAGCTGCTTCTCCGGCACCATGTTGACCTTGAAGTTGCCCGGGTCCAGGAGCAGTCGGCCCGACGCGATGTTGAGCACCGGGTGCAACTTGCCGTCGAGGAAGACGTATCGACTGGCCGAGTCGCGGCCCACGATCAGACTGCTCTTGTCCTTCCAACCGGGCGGCGTCCCGGGCTTGATCAGACCGACGACCCCGAACCCGGCCAGCACCAGCATCGCGACCACGATGCTGGGCGTGACCATCCGCATCGGCTTGGGGGCGTTCTCCTCGGTCCCACCGCCGGGAGCGGGTTGCAGGAAGGCCGCGACCATGCGGCGGCGCGCGAAGATGTACGCCTCAAGTTGCTCGCGGCGCGATGCCATCGTTCTCCCCGTGATCGACCGAACGCTCCGGCTGACGGTTCTATCACCGTCGCGGTCGCAGGGTCGCGGCCAGACCCCCGGCCCCGTACCGTACGGTGTGCCGCACCCGTTGTGACAGTCGGGCGACGGCGTACGGGGACAAGTCGTGACATGGGGGATCTACAAACGTGGCCGCACCCGCGCCGGTAGGGACGCATCGGCAGACCCGCCCACCCGCACCACCCGACGGGACGTCACCACCGACGCCGCCCCAACGCGCCTCGCTGCGGGTACATCCGCGCGCGGGCCGGATCGGCGGCGTGCTGGTCCAGCAGATCGTACTGATCCAACTCGCGGTGCTGCTGGTCGCGATCGGCCTGGCCACGAACCCCGTGGCGCTGATCGGTCTGGGTGCCGTGGCGATTCTGCTGGTGCTGCCCGCGCTCGTGCGGCTGCGCGGTCGGTGGCTCGCGCAGTGGTTGCCGATCGTGTACGACTTCCGCCGCAGGCGTCGGATGCCGGCCGTGCCGGACGACGCGGACCCGGTCCTGGTCCCGGTGTTGGAGTGCGCGCCGCGGTTGGCCACCACCTCCGTCACCGACCGCGACCGCCGCTCGATCGGCCTGATCGGCGACGGCACCTTCCTCACCGCCGTATTGCTGGTCACCTCGCGCGACGAACCGCTGCGCCCCTCGCGGGCCCAACGCCCGCTGCCGCTGCCCGCGATCGTGAGCACGCTCGACGTGGACGACGTGACGCTGGCCTCGGTCCAGGTGGTGCAGCACACCCAGCCGGCACCGGCCACCCACCTGCCCGAGGAGGCGCTGGCCACCCGCTCGTACCGGCAACTCGTCGAGCAGGGCCTGCACGACGTGCCCGCGCTGCGGTTGACCTGGATCGCGCTGCGCTTCGAACCCGAGCTGTGCGCGGGCGCGGTGGCCGCGCGCGGCGGCGGCGAGGAGGGTGCCCAGCGGGCGCTGCTGCGCGCGGTCAACCAGCTCGCCGGCAACCTGACCGGCGCCGGTTTCGAGGCCCGGGCCCTGGACGAGGCCGAGTTGGTCCAGGCGCTCGCCACCTCGTGCAGCGTGAACCGCACCACGCGCCAGTACGGGCGCGGCGGGCGGCGGACCACCGAGTCCAGGCGCGCGTGGCGCTGCGACGACCGGTGGCACACCACGTATTGGGCGAACCGCTGGCCGCAGCTGACCCAGGGGCGGACCTCCGACCTGGTGGGCGCGCTCACCGCGACCCCGGCGATCGCCACCACCTTCGCGCTGACCGCCACCCACGGGGTGGGCGGGACCACCGCGCTCACCACGCACGTGCGAATCGCCGCCCGCTCCGGCAGCGAACTGGCGGACGTGACCCGACAACTGGAGCGCCGGGCACGGTCCGAGCGGATCGGGCTGACCCGGCTCGACTGGGAGCAGCAGCCGGCCCTGCTGGCCACACTGCCGCTCGGCGGCCTGTCGTGACGAAGCGTCACATGTGCCCGCGTACGGGGAGGATCCATCTGTGAGCACGACCAACACCGGCCGCGGCCGACGCCGGGCGCCGAACGGGCGCAATCCGGCCCCCATTCCGACGCCGACGCCGAATCCGACCCCGGGGTCCGGCACCCCCGCCCCGCGGCCGGCGCGGCGCAAGGGCCTGGCCCGGTTGATCGGCCCGCGCCACGAGCGGCATCTGCTGACCGCCGCCCAGTTGCCCGCGCTCGGCCTGCCGGTGGGCGACGACGGCGTGGTGATCGGGGTCGACGCGGATCGTGATCCGGCGGTCCTGGGCCTGTTCCGGCCCGAGCCGCTGGAAGTGGCGTTCGTCGGCGGCGCGTACGTGGTGCAGATCATCGCGCTGCGGGCGGCGGCGATCGGCGCCCGGGTGGCGATCGAGTCCGGCCGCCCGCAGCTGTGGTCCGCGATGGCCCAGGCCGCGGGCGGCGCGCAGCCGTGCGTGACGGTGCATCAGGTGGGTCGGCTCGGCCCGCAGGGCCCCACCCCCGGCAGCCCGGTCCTGGTCGTCCGCGACTGCGGCGCCCGACCGCCGCGCAATCGGCTCGCGCCGGCCGCCTGGCAGACCACGCTGACCCTGCTCCCCTTCCTCGACCCGGCGCAGGCCCGGCAGCGGATCGGCGCGGGCGTCGGGCTGATCGGCGTCCAGCGGGTCTCGCCGATGGAGGCGCAGGCCGCCGCGACCGTGCTGAGCCTGCCCGGCGAGGACGAGGCCGCGCTGCCCACGCTCGCCGACGAGCTGACCCTGTGGAGCACCAGGAAATCGCGCAAGTACGTGATGCTGACGCCCACTCGGGCCGAACTCGACCTGCTCGGGCCGCCGCGCCGGGTGGACTGACCCGGTGTCCGGGCGCACCGACCACGCGGTTCCGAACACCGCCTCGGCGTGAACAGTGGACGGACCGGCGACGACCGCCGACGCCGCTGACTACGCTGTGAGGCTCGTGTAGGGGGCAACCTCGACCCTGGTCGGGGTACGGCCGACGGCGGCGCCGTGTGCTCTGATGCCGAGCCGCCTCCGGACGATCGGAAGGACCACACCGTGAGCAGCGAGCAGGACGGCGCACACATCGAGGCGGGGGCGGACGAGGAAGAGGAGTGGTCGGGACCCGACTTCACCATGCCCTCGTGGTACACCCACCAGGACGGCGGCGCGCCCGCGCCACCCCCGTCCGGGGTCCGTGCGCCCGCACCACCGGGGCCGAGCCAGGCGCCCCGCTACGGCAGTGAGGACCCCACGCTCGTACCGCCCGCCCGCACGCCGGACGCGCCCGCGCCGCTGCCGTACGGAGCGGACCACGGCGGCGCGCACCCGGCCGGACCGACCGCCGGCGCCCCGGGGCCGTACGGCTCCGGCGCGCCGGTACCGCCGCCCGCCGGCCCGCCCGGAACGGGTGCCCCGACGCACGAGCCCACCCACCGACCGCCGGCCGGCGACCCCCGCGCGCACGACCCCCGCACACACGAGCCCGCGCCCCCGGCGGACCCGGCCGCCGTCGACCACGGCGCGCACCGCCCGGCCGGGCCCGGCGAGGCGCACCCGAACACCGCGCCGCCGGCGCCGTACCGCGTCGACGCGGGCGCGCCCGCGCCCCAGACCCCGCCGGCGTTCGGCGCGGGCTCGGGCTCGGGCTCGGGCGAGCCGACCGCGGTCGTCCCGCCGCAGTACACCCCGCACGAGCCCGCCGCCCCCCTGCCGTACGGCGGCCGACCGCCCGCCGCGCAGGACCGCCCCGGCCCGACCTTCGCCCCCGGCGACCAGACCATGGTCATGCCGCCGGTGATCGATCAGGACCGCCCGGGCCCGGCCGCACCGCCGTCGGTCGAGGACAACCGACCGGAACAGCCCTTCACCCCCGGCGACCCGACGACGGTCGTGCCCCCGTCGCTCGACCGGGACCACCCGGGCACGCCCGTGCCGACGGACGACCGGACGACGGCCGTGCCGCCCTCCCACGACCCGCACCGCCCGGAGCCGACCTTCACCCCGGGCGACCCGACGATGGTCGTCCCGCCGTCGTTCGACGGAGGCCGGCCCGAAGCCACTCCCCCGGCCGACGACCGCGCCGCCGTCGTCCCGCCGCCCGGCGACCCGAACCACCCCGGCCCGGCCGTCACGCCCGGCGACCCGACCGTGGTCGTACCGCCCTCCTACGACCCGGGCCGCCCGACCGCGGAGCCGGCCGAGCCCGGTCCCGCCGACCCGCCCGCCGGCGCCCCGGTCGACGCGGCCCCGCACGGCCCGGAGCACCCGGAGCCGATCGAGCCGCCCCGCCCCGACGTCGAGGCCGACTCCGCGGCCCCGGATCAGTTGCCCGCCGGTCCGCCCGGCGAAGCCGCCCCGCGGCCCGACTCCGCACCCGACCGTGCCGACGACGCGCCCCCGGCGGCGACGGACCGCCCGGACGCGTCCGCGCCGTTCGACCCGCAGGACGTGCCCACCACACCCGCCGGCGGCACGCCGATCCCCGGCCTCTCCGCCGACGGACCGGCCCCGGAGGCCCCCCAAACCAAGCCCGCCGACACACCCGCGCCGCCACCACAGGCACCGCTAGGCCACGACCGGCACCCGCAGGCGGAGCCGTACGCGCCCCACGCCGCCGAGGCGCATCCGCCCCGGGGACCCGAGGCGCCGGAGACGCCGCAGCCACCGGCCGCCGACCATCCGCAGCAGCCCCAGCCCCCCGCCCCGCCGGCCGCCCCCGCGCAACAGCCGCCCGCCGGCGCCTACCCGCCCTACGGACAACACCAGCAGCCGCCCCCGCCCCAGGGCGGGCCGCTGCCCTACCCGCAGTACCAGGGCCCCGCACACCCGGGCGCCCCGCAGCAGCCGTATCCGGGGCAGCCCCAGGGCGCGCCGACCCCCGATCAGGCGACCCGGCTGATCCCGCCGGTCACCGACGACATGGCCGCACCTCCCGGCGTCCCGCAGCAGGGCCCGCCGGCCGGCGCCCCGCCGCGCCCGATGACGCCCCCGCAGGGTTCGCCGCTGCCGCCGCCGGCCTGGACCGGCTCCGCCCCCGGCCACGGCGAGGCCTGGGGCGGCTCGGCGCCGCCGCCGACCGGACAGCCGCTGCCGCCGCCGAGCGGTGAGCCGATCGCGCCCCCGCAGCGGCAGCGCGACGAACGGTCGTGGATGCGCCGTGCCTTCGGCGGCGGCAACGACCAGGCCGCCGCACCGGAGCAGCACGGCGGCCCACCGCCGTACGCCCAGGCCCCCGGCCCGTACCAGCAGGCCCCGGGCCCGTACACCCAGGGCACCCCGCCGCACGGCGCCCCCGGCCCGCAGGCCCACGCCCCGTACCCGCAGCCCGATCCGCAGCAGGGCGGGCCCAACCCGTACGCCCAGGCGCAACCGGGTCAGCCGCCCTACGGCCAGGCACCCCCCGGCCCCCAGGGACCGGAATACGCCCAGGGCGCCCCCTACGGACAGCCGAACCCCGGCCACCAGCAACCGCCCTACGCCCAGGGCACCCCACCCCAGGGCGCCCCGGCCCCGCAGCAGCCCGCGTACGGCCAACCCCCCGCCGCCGCCCAGTCCCCCGAGGCCCAACCGCCCTACCAGGGCACGCCCCCACACGGCGCCCCGGACCCCCGGACGACACCGGGAGCACAGGAACAGCCGGGACAACCGGGTTACCCCAACCACCCCACGCCCCAACACCCCGATCCGGCCGCCCCATACGCCGCCCAACCCCCCGAGGCGCCCCAGCCCCACCACCCGGGCACCCCGCCCCAGGGCAACCCGCAGCCCCAACAGCAGTCCTGGTCCCCCGACGGCGGCGGCGCCCCGGCCCGCACCGTCGGCGGCGCCCCCCTCGGCTACACCGCGGCCGTCGAACTGACCAGCGATCGCCTGCTCCGCAAGCAACCGCAACCCCGTCGGCAGACCCCGCGCTTCCGGCTCGGCGGCAAGTCCGCCGACGCCCGCCGCGCCGAACGCCTCGAACGCATCCGCACACCCGTCCTGGGCTGCTACCGGATCGCGGTGATCAGCCTCAAGGGCGGCGTCGGCAAGACCACGACCACCACCGCCCTCGGCTCGACCCTGGCCACCGAGCGCCAGGACCGGGTGATCGCCATCGATGCCAACCCGGACGCCGGCACCCTCGGCCGTCGGGTCCGCCGGGAGACCGGCGCGACCATTCGCGACCTGGTCAACTCGATGGCCCACGTGCACAGTTACATGGACATCCGGCGGTTCACCTCGCAGTCGTCCAGCGGCCTGGAGATCCTGGCCAACGACGTGGACCCGGCGGTGTCGACCACGTTCAACGACGACGACTACCGCTCGGTGATCGACCTGCTGGGCAAGCAGTACCCGATCATCCTGACCGACTCCGGCACCGGCCTGCTCTACAGCGCGATGCGCGGAGTCCTCGACCTGGCCCACCAGTTGATCGTGATCAGCACGCCCAGCGTGGACGGCGCGACCAGCGCCAGCACCACGCTCGACTGGCTGGTCGCACACGGCTACGCCGACCTCGTGGCCAACAGCATCACGGTGATCTCCGGGGTCCGCGAGACCGGCAAGATGGTCAAGACCGAGGACATCGTGGCCCACTTCGAGACCCGCTGCCGCGCGGTCGTGGTCGTCCCCTTCGACGAACACCTGTCCGCAGGCGCCGAGTTGGACCTCGACATGATGCGCCCGAAGACCCGCGAGGCGTACTTCGAACTCGCCGCGCTGGTCGCCGAGGACTTCCACCGCACCCAGCCCGGCGAGCAACACCAGCAGTGGCAACCGCAGTATCAACAACAACCGCAGCAGCCCTATTACGGTCAGCCGCAACAGCCGCAGCCGTACCCGCAGCAGCAGCCATACCAACAGCAGCAACAACACCCGCAACAGCCGCACCCACAACACCAACAACAACCGCAGCACCCGCAACAACCACAGCCCCAACAGCCGTACTACCAGCAGCCTCCGCCCGGCGACTGGCAACCACCGCGACAGGGCTGAACGCACGAGGGCCGCCCCGGAGAAATCTCCGGGGCGGCCCTCGTCGGTTCACTCAGCCCGCGGCGTCGAGATCCGTCGCGTCGATCAACTCGCGCGCCCGCTTCACGTCCCGCGCCATCTGGTCCAGCAGGTCCTCGACCGACTCGAACCGCACGGTCCCGCGCAGGTATTCGAGGAAGTCCACGGCGACATGCACCCCGTACAGGTCCAGGTCGGTCCGGTCCAGCGCGTACGCCTCGACCCGACGCTCCGTACCGTCGAAGGTCGGGTTCGTCCCGATCGAGATCGCCGCCGGCAACCGCTCGCCGTCGATCACCAACCACCCCGCGTACACCCCGTCGGCCGGGATCGCCGTATACGGAAGCACCTCGAGGTTGGCCGTCGGGTAGCCCAGTTCACGCCCGCGCTGGTCCCCGCGCACCACCACGCCCTCGACCCGGTGCGGCCGGCCGAGCAGTTCGGCCGCGCCCGCCACGTCGCCCTCGGCGACCCGGGCCCGGACCACGGTGGACGAGAAGGTCACCTCGCCGGAGACGAACAGCTCCGGCTCGACGACGGTGAAGTCGTTCGCCACGCCCAACTCCTCCAAGAGGGCGACGTTGCCCGTCGCCTTGTGGCCGAAACGGAAGTTGCGTCCCTCGACCACCACTGCCGCGTGCAGCGTGTCCACCAGCACCTGACGGACGAAGTCGACCGCGCTCTGCCGGGAGAATTCGAGGGTGAACGGAAGAACCAGGACGGCCGCCACCCCGAGGTCCGCC
Source organism: Embleya hyalina (assembly GCF_003967355.1). GTDB lineage: Bacteria > Actinomycetota > Actinomycetes > Streptomycetales > Streptomycetaceae > Embleya > Embleya hyalina. Next base: position 215,769 of record NZ_BIFH01000020.1, read on the forward strand.
ATCAGCTGCGCGCGCCGATGGTGCGGCGTCAGCAGCGGCGGATGGCTCCCCGGGCGGACCACCTCGCTGGGGTGCGGGTCGAACGTGACCACGACCACGGGCAGACCGCGCTCGCGACCGATCTCGACCGCTCGGCCGATCGTCCGCCGGTGTCCGCGATGCACACCGTCATAGGACCCGATCGTGACGACGGAGCGTCCCCAATCGCTGGGGACGTCCTCCAAGCCCCGCCAACGCTGCACCGTAACCGCTCCTCGTTCTCCGTGGTGTGTCGCGGGTCCAGCCTCCCACGTACCGGCGCCCACCCGGCCCCGACCCCGCCGTGGCGACGATCACCCCGGGTCCGGGCCCACACCCGGGCGAGCCCCGGGTCCGACCGACAACCCGAGCCCACGACCCGAGCCGACAACCCGAGCCCACGGGCCCGCCCCACGGCCTCGGCTCACGAACACCGCCGACGAGCCGAGCCCACAACCTCAGCCCACGAACACCGCGAGCGGCCGGGCCACGCCCCCGCTGTTCTCCACCAGCGCCAGGAAGGTCCCATCCGGCCCGAACACACCCACCGGCCCGGACGCCTCGTCCGCCGGCAGCCGCCCGCCGTGCGAGACCGCCCGCGCCTCGTCCTCGCTCACCTCGCGGCGCGGGAAGGCCGCCGCCGCCGCGTCGGCGATCGGCAACACGCCGAAGGACTCCTCCAGCTCCTCCAGCGTGCGAGCCCGGTCCAGACCGTACGGACCGACCCTGGTGCGCCGCAACGCGGTCAGGTGGCCGCCCACACCGAGCCCGGCGCCCAGATCCCGGGCCAGTGCCCGGATGTAGGTGCCGGACGAGCAGGTCACCCGCACGTCCAGGTCGATCGTCTCGCCCTCGCGACGGGTGGCCAGCACCTCGAACGCGGAGACGGTGACCGGGCGGGCGGCCAGTTCGAACTCCTCGCCGGCCCGCACCCGCGAGTAGGAGCGCTTGCCGTCGATCTTGATCGCCGACACCTTCGAGGGCACCTGCATGATCGGCCCGGTCAGCTCGGCCACTCCCGCCGCGATCGCGGCGTCGCCCACGTGCCCGGCCGGGGTCGAGTCGGTGACCTCGCCCTCGGCGTCGTCCGTCACCGTGTTCTGGCCGAGCCGGATCGTGCCGTCGTAGCCCTTCTCGGTGAGCGCTAGGTGGCCGAGCAGGCGGGTGGCCTTCTCGACACCGATCACCAGGACGCCGGTGGCCATCGGGTCCAGCGTGCCGGCGTGGCCCACCCGACGGGTGCCGGCGATCCGGCGCAGCCGGCCCACCACGTCGTGCGAGGTCAGTCCGGCCGGCTTGTCCACGATCACCAGACCGTCGGGCGGCGGGGGTCCTGCGTTGCGGCGCTTCACGCGTCGTCTCCCGGGGTTGCCTGCGCCGGGGCGACCGGCAGTAGTGCGTCGGCGAGGAGGTCCCGGAATCGGGCCACCACCTCGGCCGGTGGATCATATGCGGTGAAGCCGGCCGCGAACGCGTGTCCGCCGCCGCCGAAGGCGGCACAGACCCGTCCCAGGTCCACCGCGCCCTTGGACCGCGCGGAGGCGCGCAGCGCGCCCTCGTCGTCCTCCTTGAGCACCAGCGCGACCTCGGCCTCGCCGCTCTTGCGGACCACGTCGATCACGCCCTCGATCTCGTCCAGGCGGATCCCGTGCGCGGCCCGCTCGGCGCGGGTGATCACCGTGGACACCAGGCCCAGTCCGCCGGCCGCGCCGGTGTCGAGCCGGGCCCCGGCGAGGGCGGCGGCGAGCACCTTGAGGTAGCCGAACCGGCAGGTGTCCCAGATCGCCCGCTGGATCAGGTCGTGCCGTATCCCCGTGGCCATCAGCCGGGCCGCGAAGGTGTGCGTCTCGGGCGTGGTCCCCACGTACTTGAACGAACCCGTGTCGGTGACCAGGCCGGTGTACAACGCGGTGGCGATGTCGGCGGTCAGCGTGGCGCCGAGCCGGGTGATCAACTCGTCGGCGAGCACCGCGGTGGCGGGCGCGTCGATGTCGATCAGGTGGTGGGTGCCGAACCGGGTGTTGGAGGCGTGGTGGTCGACCACCAGGAGCGCCCCGGCCGCCTTGGCCCTGCCCTCGAGCAGGCCGAGCCGGGCCGAACCGGCCGCGTCGAAGACCGCGACCAGCTCCGGCTCCTCGGGGACCTCGGTGTGCGGCACCAGCAGGTCCTGACCGGGCAGGAACTCCAGCGAGGACGGCACCACGAGGGGGTCGTCGCCGTAGGAGACGCGCACGCTCCGCCCCAGCTCGCGCAGCGCGAGCCCGACGGCGAGCGCCGAACCCAGCGCGTCGCCGTCGGGACTGACGTGTGCCAGCAGGGTGATGTCCTCGGCCGTCAGGAGCAGGCGTACCGCCTCGTCCCAGTCGGCCGCACCCGGCGCGGTCGGCGGCCTCGTCTCCGCGTCGGAACCACCGCCGGTCCGCGGCTTCGCTCCCGCGGCCGGACCGGAGTCCCGGTCCGCCGCCACGCCTGGTGTCAAGGTCGGTCGCCCTCCTGTGTGTCCGCCTTGGTCCGCGCCGCCGACTCGTCGTCGGAGTCGTCGGCGTCGCCCGCGGCCGGGGTCCGATAGGGGTCCGCGTCACCGGCGTAGCCGGCGCCCGCGGCGGTTGAGCGTACCGCCGCATCGGCCTGCTGTGCCCGGGCGAGGAGATCGTCGATGAGTTTGGCGCTGTCCGGAAGGGCGTCGGCGACGAACGTCAGCGACGGGGTGTGGCGCACGCCGGTCTGCCGGCCCACCTCGCTGCGGAGCACGCCCTTGGCGCTCTCCAGCGCGGCGGCGGTCGCCGCGCGCTCGATCTCGTCGCCGTAGACCGTGTAGAACACGGTCGCCTCACGGAGGTCACCGGTCACTCGTGCGGCGGTAATCGTCACGAACCCCAGACGGGGGTCCTTGATCCGGCGCTCCAAGGTCTCCGCGACCACGACCTGGATGCGGTCCGCGAGTTTGCGCGCCCGCGCGGTGTCGGCCACTGATCCTCCTGCGATTGCTCGGCATTTCGGCGGGGTTCCCCGCGCCCGGGATCACCGGGCGCGAGGCCGCTCTCGTTCTTCTTCCCTGCGACTGCGACGACCACGGCCGGGGCCGCGGTCGGGGGCCACGACCACGGCGACCGCGACCACCGTGGCCGCCGGTCCGTCAGTCGTCGTCCCCGTACACCCTGCGGCGTGCGGAGAGCAGATCCAACTCGGGCCGACCGGCGACGAGCCGTTCGCAGCTGTCCAACACCTCGGCGCACCGCTCGACGGTCGCGGAGACCACCGCGACCCCGATCACGCTGCGCCGATGCAAATCCTGATGCTCCACCTCGGCGGCGGCAACGGCATTCTTGCGCTGAAGGTCCGCCAGGATGGGGCGGATCAAAGATCGTTTTTCCTTCAACGAGTGCACATCGCCGAACAACACATCGAGGCTGATCGTTCCCACAAACATAGGCGACGGGCCTGGCCGGCCCGGGAGGCCTCGGGTCGGGGCCACCGGGGCCGCCGACGAAAAGAACCGGGCACGCACGTCGCGGCCCGGACACCACCACACTGCTCCGCGACGCGGCGGATCCGCCCGGTGCGCACCGGGCGGATCCGCCGCGTCGTCTCGGTGGGTCCGAGCGCCTTCGACCACCGGATCGGCGGCCGCAGGCGCTCGAACGCCCTACCGGATCAGCCTCGCGGCTTCTCCCGCATCTCGAACGTCTCGATGACGTCCTCGACCTTGATGTCGTTGAACGAACCGAGGTTGATACCGCACTCGAAGCCCTCGCGGACCTCGGTGACGTCGTCCTTCTCGCGGCGCAGGCCCTCGACGTTGAGGTTGTCGGCGACCACGGCCCCCTGCCGGATGATCCGCGCCTTGGTGTTGCGCTTGATCGTCCCGCCGGTGACCATGCAGCCCGCGATGTTGCCGAGCTTGGAGGAGCGGAACACCGCGCGGATCTGCGCCGTGCCCAGCTGGACCTCTTCGAACTCGGGCTTGAGCATGCCCTTGAGCGCGGCCTCGATCTCCTCGATGGCCTGGTAGATCACCGAGTAGAAGCGGATGTCGACGCCCTCGCGGTCGGCCATCGTCCGCGCCCGGCCCTCCGGCCGGACGTTGAAGCCGATGATGATCGCATCCGAGGCCATCGCCAGGGTGACGTTGGACTCGGTGATGGCACCGACGCCGCGGTCGATGATCCGCAGCTCGACCTCTTCGCCGACGTCCAGGTTGAGCAGCGCGTCCTCCAACGCCTCCACCGAACCGGAGCCGTCGCCCTTGAGGATGAGGTTGAGCTGCTGCATCTCGCCGGCCTTGAGGGCCTTGTCCAGGTCCTCCAGCGAGACCCGCTTCGACCGACGGGCCAGGACCGCGTTGCGCTCCCGGGCCGCCCGCTTCTCGGCGATCTGCCGCGCGGTGCGCTCTTCCTCGACCACGAGGAAGTTGTCACCGGCGCCGGGCACCGAGGTCAGGCCGAGCACCATGACCGGACGCGACGGCGCGGCCTCGGTGAGGTTGTTGCCGTTCTCGTCGATCATCGCGCGGACGCGGCCGTAGGCCTCGCCGACCACGATGGCGTCGCCGATGCGCAGCGTGCCGCGCTGGACCAGGACGGTGGCGACCGGGCCGCGGCCCTTGTCGAGGTGACCCTCGATCGCGATGCCCTGGGCCTCCTGGTGCGGGTTGGCGGTGAGCTCCAGCGCCGCGTCGGCGGTCAGCACGACCGCTTCGAGCAGGTCGTCGATGCCCATGCCCTGCTTCGCCGAGATGTCGACGAACATCGTGTCGCCGCCGTACTCCTCGGCCACGAGCCCGTACTCGGTGAGCTGGCCGCGCACCTTGGTCGGGTCCGCGCCCTCCTTGTCGATCTTGTTGACCGCCACCACGATCGGCACGCCCGCGGCCTGCGCGTGGTTGAGCGCCTCGATCGTCTGCGGCTTCACGCCGTCGTCCGCCGCGACCACGAGGATCGCGATGTCCGTCGACTTGGCGCCGCGGGCACGCATGGCGGTGAACGCCTCGTGACCGGGGGTGTCGATCAGGGTGATCTTGCGGTCGACGTCGTTGACCGTGGTCGCGACCTGGTAGGCACCGATGTGCTGGGTGATGCCGCCGGCCTCGCCCGCGATCACGTTCGTCTTGCGGATCGCGTCGAGCAGGCGGGTCTTGCCGTGGTCGACGTGACCCATGACGGTGACCACCGGCGGACGCGCCTCGAGGTCGTCCTCGTCGCCCTCGTCCTCGCCCCATTCGAGGTCGAAGGACTCGAGCAGCTCGCGGTCCTCCTCCTCCGGGGAGACGATCTGGATCACGAAGTCGAGCTCGGCCCCGAGGGTCTGCAGCTCGTCGTCGCTCACCGACTGCGTCGCGGTCAGCATCGAGCCCAGGTTGAACATGATCTGGACCAGTGCCGCCGGGTTCGCGTTGATCTTCTCCGCGAAGTCGGTGAGCGAGGCACCGCGCGACATCCGGACGACCCGCCCGTTGCCGCGAGGAGCCATCACGCCACCGGCGGACGGAGCCTGCATCTGGTCGAACTCTTGACGACGCTGACGCTTCGACTTGCGCGCGCGGCCCGGACGCCCACCGGGACGACCGAACGCGCCCTGCGTGCCGCCGCGACCACCCGGGCCACCACGACCGCCGCCGCCGGGACGACCGGCGAAGCCGCCGCCGCCACCGGGACGACCCGGAGCGCCGCCGCCGCCACCGCCGGGACGGGGACCGCCGAAGCCGCCACCGCCACCACCGGGACGACCGCCACCGCCGCCGGCACCCGCCGGACGACCGCCGCCGCCACCGGGACCGGGACGACCGGGCGCACCGCCCGGACGGCCGGGACCACCCGGGCCACGCGCGGGCGCCGGACGGTTGGGCATCATGCCCGGGTTGGGACGCGGGCCACCGGGGCCCGCGCTACCGCCCGGACGCGGACCCGCGGGACCACCCGAACCACCCGGACGCGGGCCGGCGGCCGCAGGACCCTGCGGACGCGGCGGCATGCCGCCCGGGCTGGGGCGACCGCCGCCGGCGGCCTGCGGCCGCGGCATGCCGGTGCTGCCCGAGGTGAAGGGGTTGTTTCCCGGACGCGGGCCGGCGGGACGCGCGCCACCCGGACGGGGGGCACCACCCTGACCGGGACCACCGGCACGAGGACCACCGGCGGACGGTGCGCCGCCGGTACGCGGACCGGACGAACGCTCGCCGCGCTCGGGACGGTCACCACGCTCGGGACGACCACCGGGGCCGCCCTGACCGGGACCACCCGGACGCGGACCCGGACGGCTGCCCGCCGCCGGACCCGAGGAGGCCGCGGCGGGACGGTCCGAACGCGGACCACGCTCGGCGGGACCGCGGTCGCCCTGGCCACGCTCGGCCGGACCGCGGTCGCCGGGACGCGCGGCCGGACGCGGACCCGGAGCGGGCGCGCCGCCCGGACGCGGACCCGACTGTGCCGCGGGACGCTCCGCCTGACGCGGGGCGGCCGGAGCCGCCTCCGCGGCCGGCGCGGCCGGCACCACGGGCGGGGCGGTGCTGCCCTGGGGGGCCGGGCGCGGCGTCGGGCGCGGGCCCGGCGTCGGCGCACCCGCCGGGCGCGGGCCCGGAGCGGGGGCAGGACGCGAGGCGCCCTGCGGGGAGGGGGCACCCTGCGACGCACCGGGCGAGGCCGGCGGACGCGGGGCGCGGCGGGTGGGCCCGCCTTCCGTCTTGAGTGCTTCCGTCAATTTGCGAACAACCGGCGCCTCGATCGTCGAGGACGCCGAACGAACGAACTCACCGAGTTCTTGGAGCTTGGCCATGACGACCTTGCTCTCGACTCCGAACTCCTTGGCGAGTTCGTATACCCGGACCTTTGCCACGTCGCTCCTTCTGGTCCGGGGTTGGTCGTCCGCCGGACCGTCACTACCGCATGTCTGTACTCATCGCGTACTCATCGAGTGCTCATCGCAATCTCGACCTACTTCCGACTCGCGAGGTACCGCTTCGCTGGACCTGTCCGACCGACCTCTGACAACCCATCACCGCTCAAAAAAGCACGCAGTGGTGCCGAGTCCAGCGGCCCCGGCACGCGCAAAGCCCGAACGAACGCCTTGCGGCGCTCCGCCTGGGCCAGGCACTCCGGATCGGGATGCAGATGCGCTCCCCGCCCGGGCATTCGGCCGCGGGGATCGGGGACACAAACGCCCTCGACCGCCACGACCCGCAATAGGTCGGCCTTGGCCGCACGCTGCCGACAACCTACGCACGTTCGGCACGGGGAAGCGGTGATTTTCCGCTCCTCCGACCTTGTACGAGGGCATGCTCGGGCACGCCTGCGACCAGACATGTTCAAGTCTACCGCTCCTCACCGCGGCCTGGTTCGGTCGACCGTGTCCGGTCGTCCGAATCGGTGGTCTCGGTGTCCGGCCGGATGTCGATGCGCCATCCGGTCAATCGCGCGGCAAGTCGGGCATTCTGTCCCTCCTTGCCGATCGCCAGCGAGAGCTGGTAGTCGGGCACCGTCACCCGGGCGGAGCGCGCGGCGAGATCCACGATCTCGACCTTGCTCACCCGTGCCGGCGACAGCGCGTTGGCCACCATCCGCGCGGGGTCGTCCGACCAGTCGACGATGTCGATCTTCTCGCCGTTCAACTCGGCCATCACGGCACGCACACGCGCGCCCATCGGCCCGATGCACGCGCCCTTGGGGTTGAGCCCGGCGCGCGTGGAGTAGACGGCGATCTTGGAGCGGTGGCCGGCCTCGCGGGCGATCGCGGCGATCTCGACGCTGCCGTCGGCGATCTCCGGGACCTCCAGCGCGAACAGCCTCCGCACCAGGTTGGGGTGGGTGCGCGAGAGCGTGATGGACGGCCCCTTGGGCCCACGCCGCACCTGTACGACATAGCAGCGCAGGCGCATGCCGTGCGCGTACCGCTCGCCCGGCACCTGCTCCTGGGGCGGCAGGATCGCCTCGATGCGACCCAGGTCCACCAGGACGTTGCGGTTGTCCTTGCCCTGCTGGACCACACCGGCGACGATCTCGCCCTCACGGCCGGCGAACTCGCCGAACGTGATCTCCTCCTCGGCGTCGCGCAGCCGCTGCAGGATCACCTGCTTGGCGGTGGTCGCCGCGATCCGGCCGAAGTCGTCCGGGGTGTCGTCGAACTCGCGCACGCGCTGACCGGCCTCGTCGGTCTCGGTCGCCCATACGGTGACGTGACCGCTTGCCCGGTCCAGTTCCACACGCGCCTTGGGCAGGCTGCCCTCGGTGCGGTGGTAGGCGATCAACAGGGCCGACTCGATGGCCTCGACCAGGAGGTCGAACTTGATCTCTTTTTCGCGCTCGAGCCCGCGCAGGGCGCTCATGTCGATGTCCACGTCCTACGCCTCCTCGTCCATGGTGTCGTCCGCGTCGGTGTCGTGCTCGACACCGGTGTCCTCGTCGTCCTCGTCGTCCTCTTCGGTCTCGGCGGTCGCCGCCGAGTCCTTGCTCTTGCGGTTGAACTCGACCTGCACGACGGCCTTGGCCACCTCGTCCCAGGTCAACCGCCGCGGCGTGCCGTCGACGTCCAGTTCCACACCCTCCGCGTCGCTCGCGCCGATCCGGCCGGTCACCGTGCCGCCGTCGTGCAGGTGCACCAGGACCAGTCGATCGGCCGCGCGGCGCCAGTGCCGCTCCAGCGTCAGCGGGCGGTCCACGCCGGGGGTGGTGACTTCGAGCAGGTAGGGCAGCGAGCCGAGCACGTCGCTCGGGTCGAGCACGTCGGAGACCGCGCGGCTGACCTCGGCGACCTTGTCCAGGTCGACGCCGCCGTCGGCGGCCACCATCACGCGCAGCACGCGCCGTTTGCCGGCGGGAGTGAGGGAAACTTCCTCGAGATCCACGCCCAGGGTCGATACCACCGGCTCCAGCAACTCCCGCAGCCGGTCCAACGTGGTGGTGCTCATCCGGGTGACTCCTCGGCTGCGTGTGCTGTTGTCTCAGGTGCGTCGACCGCCGGAGGGCGGGTCGGGGGAGGACAACAGTATCCGGTCCGGGAGCCATCTCGCGCACGTCCGCCCGGCGTACGCGGGTTGTCCGCCGGATGTCCGGCGGGCTCCACAGGCCCGGCCATGCGGTAGCGTCCGACACGGCCGGAGGCGGCACGGACATCACGGACGAGGTTCAGGAGCGGGACGCATGCGCGACGCGGGGCCGACGCGACGGGCCGTCCTCGGCGCCGTGACCGCGGCGACGATCGCCGCCGCGGTCGCCGGTTGCGACGACGGCGGGGGTTCGGACCAGGGGCGGCGCAAGGCCGACGACGCGGCGCGCGACCGGGCGTACGCGGCGACCGGGGCATTGCTCGCGCACTATGACGCGGTGGCCGCGCGACACGCCCCGTTGGCCGAGCGGATCCGGCCGCTGTCGGTCGAGTTGCGGCAACACCTGACCGCGTTCGCCGGTCGCGCGACACACCCCGCGCCGCCCCCCGGGGCCGCGCCCGACGACCTCGCCGCGGCGACCACCACGATCGCCGACCGGGCGCAGCAGGCCTCGGACGAGCGACTGGTCGACCTGGACCGGGTCTCCCCCGATCTCGCCCGCCGACTGGCCGCCTCCTCGGCGTGCCTGGCGGGACACGCCCAACTGCTTCGGAGCACATCGTGAGTACGCCGCGTCCGGCCCCGTCGGGGACCGCCGCCGTCGAGGTGAAGGCGTTGCGCGACGCGCTGGACGCGGAACACGCGGCGGTCTACGGGTACGGCATCGCGGGCGGGCGGCTGACCGGCGCCGCCCGGACCCAGGCGCGGACCGCGCTGGACGCGCATCGGGCCCGGCGGGACACGATCACCCGGCTGATCACCGACCGGGGTGCGACCGCGCCGCCGGCGGCGCCCGCGTACACCGTGCCCTTCCCGGTGGCCACGCCGGCGGACGCGACCCGGCTCGCGGTGTACCTGGAGGACGGGGTGGCGCTGCGTCTCGGCGCGCTGGTGGCCGCGGCCGGGGCGCCGCTGCGGGCGGAGGCTGCGGGCTGGTTGCGCGAGGCCGCGGTGTGGGGGGTGCGCTGGCGGGGGGCGAGTACGCCCTTCCCGGGGTTGCCCGAGGAAGGTGGTTCGGGAACGGCGACGGCGGGGGGCCGCACGTGAACGATCGGGTCGAGGTACCGGAACGGCTGACGCGGACCGCGCTGCGCTGGTGCGGCGAGGAGGCCGCGCGGGCATGGCTCGCGGGGCTGCCGGACACGGTCGCGGAGTACGCGGCGCGCTGGGATCTGACCGTGGAGCGGCCGATCATTCCCGGCGGCGCGCTGAGCCTGACCTTCCTGGTCCGCCGGGCGGACGACACGCCGGCCACGCTCAAGTTGGGCTTCGTGGATCGCTACACCGCGCACGAGCCGACCGCGCTCGCGCTGTGGGACGGCGCCGGCGCGGTGCGGTTGCTGGAGGCGGATCCGGCGCGCGGCGCGTTGTTGCTGGAGCGGCTGCAACCGGACGTCTCGCTGCGCTCGTTGGCGGAGGATCGGGCGATGCTGGAGGCCGCGGAGGTGGTCCGCCGGTTGTGGGTGGCCCCGCCCGCCGACTGCCCGATCGAGCCGGTCGCGGAGCGAGCCGGGCACTGGGGCGAATCGATCCCGCGGCGCCACGCGGACCTGGCCGGACCGTGCCCGAAGGCGCTGGTCGACGAGGCGGTGGCGTTGTGCGCCGAACTGGCCGCGTCGCAGCCGGAGGTCGTGGTGCTGCACACCGACTGCCACCACGGCAACGTGCTCGCGGGCACTCGGGCGAAGTGGCTGGCGATCGATCCGCGGCCGATGCTCGGCGAGCGGGCCTTCGACCTGGGGCCGCTGGTCCGGGACCGGATGGCCACGGTGGTCGCCGAGCCGCGTCCGCAGGCGCTGGTGCGGCGGCGGGTGACGTGGTTGGCGAACGCGCTGGACCTGGACCCCGAGCGGGTGCGCGGATGGGCCCTGGTGCAGGCGCTGGCACTGGGCCTGTGGTGCCTGTCGGTCGACGATCCGGCGGGCGAGGACCTGCTGTCGGTCGCGGAGTGGCTGTCCTGAGCCGCACCCGCGCGACCGGCGCGCGGCGGTGCGGTCCGGCACGGCGGGATCGGGCGCGGCGGCGTCACGCGAACGGCAGGATGGCGCCCATCACGGTGTAGGGCCGGTTGTTGCCCGGGAACAGCACCGGGCGGGCCAGGTCGACGAAGCCCAGGCCGCGGTAGAGCCGGCGCGCCGGGGTCTGCTCGTCGATCGCGGAGAGCAGGATGTGCGAGCGGTCCTGGCCGCGGCACAGCAGGCCGATCAGGGTGCGGCCGATGCCGTGCCCCTGCCAGCGCGGCAGCACGTGCAACTCGCCGACCACGAACGACTCGTCCAGCCAGGCCCGATGGCCCTCCCGGGCCAGGTGCGGCTCGATCACCAGACTCCACCACTGGTCGGTGAGGTTCGGATAGCCGTAGCCGAAGCCGACCAGGCGACCGGCGCCGTCGAACGCGCCGAGCGAGCGCACCCCGGCGAAGGTCGCGTGGCGGCGCATTATCCGCTGCCGGATCGCGATCTCGTCGTCGGCGAGCCCGAACGCGTGGGCCTGTACCTCGACCGCCTCGTCCGCGTACGCGGCGAGGTCGACGACCCGGCACGTCCACTCCATCAGCACACGCACTCCATCGGGACGAGACGGCGGCGGCGCGTCGGGACAACACGCTCGTGCCGCATCAGAACAACACGCTCATGAAGGCGCCGGTCTCGGCGAAGCCGACCCGCCGATAGGCCGCGCGGGCGGGGCCGTTGTAGCTGTTCACGTACAGGCTGGCCACGGGCGCGACCTCGGCGAGCGCGTGCCGCAGCACCGCCGCCATGCCGATCTCGGACAGCCCCTCGCCGCGCCGCTCCGGGGCCACCCACACACCCTGGATCTGGCACGCGTGTCGGGTGACCGCGCCGATCTCCGCCTTGAACACCACCCTGCCGTCCTCGATCCGGGCGAACGCACGGCCGCCGGCGATGAGTTCGGACACCCGTGCGCGATACAGCGTGCCACCGTCGCCGATCAGGGGCGAGACGCCGACCTCCTCGGTGAACATCGACACGCACGCGGGCATCACCAGATCCAGCTCGTCCGGCCGCACCCGGCGCACCAGCGGATCCGCGGGCACCTCGGCGGAGGGCCGGCCGGCGACCATCAGCGGCTGCACCGGGCGCACGTCGCGGGCGGGTCCCCAGGCGGGTTCGAGCAGCCGCCACAGACCGGCCGCCGCCTCGGCGGGGCCGACGATCGACGAACAGCGCCGCCCCTGGCGCCGGGCACGTTCGGCGAAGGAGCGTATCGCGTCGGGCCCGGCCTCGACCGGGACCAGGTTCGCCCCCGCGTAGCACAGCGAGGTGAGCAGGCCGCCCTCGTAGTAGCCCCACAGCTCGCCGCCCAGGCGCCACGGATCGACACCGGCGAGCCGGACCCGGGACGCGACGAAGACGTTGGTGACCGGGTCGCGGTCGAGCAGCGCCTGGACGGCGGACAGGTCGGTCCCGTCCAGGACCTTGGTGGAAACCGAGCTCAGCACGTGCCTCACCATGCCATCGGGCGGACCTTGGGGAAATGCCGGTTGTTGCGGCACCACCCTATGCAGGTCCAGGCCGTATGTGCCGCCCGGGAGGCAGGGGGATCGGCGGGCGGGTCAGCGCGGCAGCCTCGGCACCCCCGGCCGGCGCGTCACGGGCGCCTCCGGCGCGGCGGCGTCGCACTCGATGTCGTTCGCGGGCAGGGTCCCGTCGACGAGGTACCCGGTGGCCCGGTCGTCCACGCACGGGCCGTCGACGAGGTAGTGCCCGTGGTTGCCGTTGCCGCGCACGGTCAACAGCCGCGAGGAGGGCAGCGCGTCGTGCATGCGCAGCGCGCCCTCGTAGGGCGTGGCCGGGTCGCCGACGGACTGGATCAGCAGCACACCGGGCAGGCCGGCCCCGTCGATCCGGGTCGGCGGCGCGGTGTTGGTCTGCAGGTACAGGCACGCCCCCGGCGAGGCGATCGCCGCGCCGAGCGCGCCGTAGCGGGCCCGGAGCCGGACCATGTCCGCGTCGAAGACCCGCTCGTCGGCCGGGAAGGGGGCGTCCGCGCAGGAGACGGTCTGGAACACCGACTCGAAGTTGACCTCCTCGCCGGTCGCCTCCCGCCGGGCCGCGACCAGCGCCGCCGGGTCACCGGAGGCGTAGTCGGCGAGCGCGCCGGCCAACCTGGGCCAGTCCCGGTCGGTGTAGAGCCGGCCGATGGTGAACTGGTCGAGTTCGACGCCGCCGAAGACGCCGTCGGCGGGCTCCGCCACGAGCCGGGCGCGCAGCACGTCCCACGTCGCCAGCACCCGGGCCGCGCTCGTGCCCAGGTGGTAGCGGTCGTCGCGGTCCGCGGCCCAGCCCGCCCAGTCGCGCTGACGTGCGGAGAAGGCGCGGGCCTGGAGGAAGCCGGTCCCGTACCAGACCTCGGTCGGGTCCACCACGCTGTCCAGGAGCATCCGGTGCACCCGCCGCGGGAACAGTTGTCCGTACACCGCGCCCAGGTAGCTTCCGTACGAGTAGCCCAGGATGCTCAGCCGCTCCGCGCCGAACGCGGCCCGGACCAGGTCGAGATCGCGGGCGATGTCGCGGGTGGTGAGGTGCGGCAGCAGGTCGGGCGCGGAGGTCCGGCAGCCGTCGGCGAACGCGCGGGTCGCGGCCAGGTGCGCGGCGCGACCGGCGGGCACGGCCGGATCGGGCCTGGGCCCTCGGCCGAAGGTGACCGGGTCGGTGCAGACGACCCGCGTGCTGGTGCCGCGCCCGCGCAGGTCGAAGCCGATCAGGTCGTAGGCCCGGCGCAGCCGCTCGGGCAGGCCGCCGGCCAGCGCGGCCATCGAGCCGACGGAGGAGGCGCCGGGGCCGCCGAAGTTGACCACCAGGACGCCCTGGTATTCGGCCCGGCTCCCGGTGGCCGGCACCCGGGAGACGCCGACTCGGATCCGGGCGCCGTCGGGGCGGGTGTGGTCGAGCGGCGCGCCGATGCTGCCACAGCGTTCGCCCGGCGCGGTGCCCGTCGGGCAGGCGCCCCACGTGATCGGCTCGGTGCCCGCGCGGGCCGGCGCGGGGGCGGCGGTGAGCGCGGCGGCGGTGAGCGCGCCGGCCAGGAGGGCGCGGACGGCGCGGGTCACGATGCCTCACAGGTGGTGTCGCGGCCCGCCGAAAGCGTGCCGTCGGTCGGGTAGGCCGCGGCGGCGGCCGGGACGCAGTCGTCGGGCTGGAACGCGAGGATCCCGTGGTCGCCTTCGCCGAGCACGGTGATCAGGTGCGAGGAGGGCAGCGCGTCGTGCGGCGCGTTCGCCCCGGCGGGCGGGGTCGCCGGATCACGGGTGCCCTGGATGAGGGGCACCGGCGGCAGGTCGTGGCCGTCGATGCGCGTCGGGGTCCGGGCCGGCACCGGCCGGAGCGCACAGGGCGCGTTCGGCCAGGTATCGGACCAGGCGGTGAGCGGGGCGGAGGCGTCCACGGCGCGTGCGGCGAAGTCGGGCCGGGTCCGCGAGTTGTACAGGGTTCGGGCGGCGAGGTCGTAGAGCTCGGCCGGGCCGACCGCGTCGGCGAGGGCACGGGTGCGGGCGGCGGCGAGCACGCGCGTGAGGATCGGGTCCGGGTCGGCGCCGGAGGCGTCGAGGAAGTCGCGCCGGCGGCCCTGGAAGGCGATGTCCTGACGCAGGTTGGAGCCGTACCAGACCTGGTCGGGGCGCGGGTCGACGATGTTGTCCGGGATCATCCGGTCGACCCGCTCGGGGAACGACTGCCCGTGGACCGCGCCGAGACAGGGGCCGTAGGACCAGCCGATGAAGGAGAGTTTCGACCGGCCGAGCGCGGCGCGGACCAGGTCCGGGTCGCGGGCGTTCTCCAGGGTGCCCGGGTGCGGGAGGAGGTCGCCGGCACGCTCGGCGCGGCCGCGGGCATGGGTGCGGGCGCGCTCGACCAGCCGTTCCTCGTCCCGCGCCGTGGCGGGCACGGGGTCGGGCCTTGGCACCCGGTCGAAGCTCGCGTCGACGCACGAGATCGGGTCGCCGCGGCGGTCGACGCCGACGATGTCGTAGCTCTGCCGCACCCGTTCGGGCAGGGCGCGCCGAACGAGCCCGGCCAACCACATCCCGCCGCCGCCCGGTCCGCCGGGGTTGACCACGATCGTGCCGCGCCGGGCCGCGCCGCCGGTGGCCGCCGCGAGCGACGGACCCAGCGTCGTGGCGGGCCCGTCGGGGCGCGCGTGGTCGACCGGGACGGCCGGCGTGCCGCAGCGCGGTCCGGGTTCGGCGACGTCGTCGGGGCAGCCGCCCCACACGACGCCGGGCGTGCTCCCGACGGCCGGGTGCGCCGCGTCGGGACCACTCGCGGGTCCCGCGGCGGTGCCCGCGATCATGGCGGCGACGGCCGCTACGGCCACGACGATGCGTCCCACGCGCGACGCCCCTCCCCCGGGGGCGACGCCCCGATCATGTGACTCGATGATCGGGGTCGATTACCTGGGGTCGGGGCGCATCAACGATATGTCACTCGCGTGGGCGAGCCGATTTGATCCGGTCGGGCTCGAACGGGGGTGGATCGGGGTGGATCGGGACCAGCCCGACCGGACCCGGTCGAACAAGCGTGAAAACGACCGGATCGGGCGCCGGTCGGCATCCGCGCCCGGCAACCCCGCCCGCCGCCGACTCAGGCGATGTCGACGATCGGCTCGCCGCTGATCACACCGTCGGCCTGCATCTGCTCGGCCAGCTTGAGCGCCTCGTCGATCAGCGTCTCGACGATCTTCGACTCGGGCACGGTCTTGATCACCTCGCCCTTGACGAAGATCTGCCCCTTGCCGTTGCCGGACGCCACGCCCAGGTCCGCCTCGCGGGCCTCGCCCGGACCGTTGACGACGCAGCCCATGACCGCCACCCGCAGCGGCACCTTGAGCCCGTCCAGGCCCGCGGTGACCTCCTCGGCGAGCTTGTACACGTCGACCTGGGCCCGGCCGCAGGACGGGCAGGAGACGATCTCCAGGCCGCGCTGCCGCAGTCCGAGCGACTCCAGGATCTGGTTGCCGACCTTGATCTCCTCGACCGGCGGGGCGGAGAGGGAGACCCGGATGGTGTCGCCGATGCCCTGCGACAGCAGCGCGCCGAACGCGACCGAGGACTTGATCGTGCCCTGGAAGGCGGGCCCGGCCTCGGTGACGCCCAGGTGCAGCGGGTATTCGCAGCGCTCGGCGAGCAGCCGGTAGGCCTCGATCATCACGACCGGGTCGTTGTGCTTGACCGAGATCTTGATGTCGCGGAAGTCGTGCTCCTCGAACAGCGAGCACTCCCACAGCGCGGACTCCACCAGCGCCTCGGGGGTGGCCCTGCCGTGCTTGGCGAGGAGTCGCTTGTCCAGCGATCCGGCGTTGACGCCGATCCGGATCGGCGTGCCGGCCGCGGAGGCCGCCTTGGCGATCTCGGCGATCTTGTCGTCGAACTGCTTGATGTTGCCCGGGTTCACCCGCACCGCGGCACAACCGGCGTCGATCGCGGCGAAGACGTACTTCGGCTGGAAGTGGATGTCCGCGATCACCGGGATCTGCGACTTGCGCGCGATCGCGGGCAGCGCGTCGGCGTCGTCCTGCGAGGGGACCGCGACCCGGACGATCTGACAGCCGGACGCGGTCAGCTCGGCGATCTGCTGAAGCGTGGCGTTGACGTCGGAGGTCAGGGTGGTGGTCATGGACTGCACCGACACCGGGGCGTCTCCGCCGACGGCCACGTTGCCGACCATGATCTGCCGTGACTTGCGGCGCGGCGTGAGGGGCCGAGCCGGTACGGACGGCATTCCGAGCTGGATCGCGGTCATGTTCGCTTGAGTCCCGTGGGTTCGGCGGGGTAGGTCGTCGTCAACGCTACGCCACCGTCCACCGGGACGGACGCGCCCGTACCCCTGTGCCGTCCCACCTGTTGCCTGATCGACACACGGTGGGCCGGCCGGCCGGGACACGGGCGCGTTCTCGCGGCCGGGACAGGCCCCTGCTAGGTCACTTTCACGGGGTTGATCAGGTCGGCGATCAGCACCAGGACGGTGAAGGCGATGAAGATCGAGGCCACGACGTAGGCGACCGGCATCAGCCTGGCCACGTCGAACGGGCCCGGGTCCGGCCGCTTGCGCAGGCTCGCGATCCGGCGACGGATCGACTCCCACCACGCGCCGACGACGTGGCCGCCGTCGAGCGGGAGCAGCGGCAGCATGTTGAACAGGAACAGCGACACGTTGAAGCCCGCGATGATGAAGATCATCAGGCCGACCCGCTGGGACGGGGGTACGTCCAGCGCGGCGACCTCGCCGCCGACCCGGGCCGCGCCGACCACGCCGACCGGGGAGTCCTGGTCGCGCTCGTCGCCCTGGAAGGCCGCGCCCCACAGGGCGGGGACCTTCTGCGGGATGCGCAGCAGGCCGTGGAAGGCGTTCTTGACGATGTCACCCGTGAATTCCACGGACTCGGCGGCGCTCTGGCGCTGGATCCCGGTCGCGGGGCTGATGCCCAGGAAGCCGGTGGTGACGTACTGGCCGGGCACGGCCCGCCCGTCGCCGTCTATCTTGATCATCGTGTTCTGTTCGAGCACCGGCTTGAGGGTGATCTTCTGCCCCTTGCGGTCGACCACGAGGGTGACCTCGCCGGACGACTTGCGGATCAGGCCCTGGAGCTTTTCGTAGTCGCCGATCTTTTGCCCGTTGAACGCCACGATGCGGTCGCCCGGCAGCAGACCCGCCGCCTTGCCGGGGGCCGGCTTGGCGCCCGGAGGGCACTTGTCGGTCTTCGCGTCGGCGCTGACCACACACTCGGAGACGGTGCTCACCGTCGAGGTGGTCTTGTTGATCCCGAAGCCCATCAGGTACACCGCGAGCAGTCCGATGGCCAGGATCAGGTTCATGAACGGGCCCGCGAGCATGATGATCGTGCGCTGCCAGGGCTTGCGCTGGTAGAACATCCGGTCCTCGTCGCCGGGACCGACCTCCTCGTAGGACGCCTCCCGGGCGTCCTCGATCATGCTGCGCCACGGCGAGGTGCTGCGGGCCTGGACCTTGCCCGACGCGTCGGGCGGGAACATCCCGATCAGCCGACAGTAGCCACCGGCCGGGATCGCCTTGAGGCCGTACTCGGTCTCACCGATCTTCTTCGACCACAACGTCCTGCCGAAGCCGACCATGTACTGCGGCACTCGGACACCGAACATCTTGCCCGTGACCAGGTGACCCGCCTCGTGCCAGGCGATGGAGAACAGCAGGCCCACGACAAAGACGACGATGCCGAGGATCGTCATGAACAGGGTCAACGGGGTTCTCCTCCGTGGGCGATGATCTCGCGTGCCCGTCGGCGCGCCCAGTCCTCCGCGTCGAGGACGTCCTCCAGTGTCAACCGGTTGCCGTCCCCACGTACATCATGCTCGCTCACCACGGCGGCGACCGTGTCGGTGATGCCGTTGAACCCCAGGTGTCCCGCGACGAACGCGTCCACACACTCCTCGTTGGCCGCGTTGAACACCGCGGGCGCGGTGCCCCCGGCACGGCCCGCGGTGCAGGCCAGCTCGACCGCCGGGAAGGCCTCGTTGTCGAGCGGGAAGAACTCCCACGTGGCCGCCCGGGTCCAGTCGCAGCCGGCCGCCGCGTCTGGCACCCGGTCGGGCCAGGACAGGCCGAGCGCGATCGGCAGCCGCATGTCGGGCGGGGACGCCTGGGCCAGCGTCGAGCCGTCGGTGAACTCCACCATCGAGTGCACGATCGACTGCGGGTGGACCACCACGTCGATCCGGTCGAAGGGGATGTCGTAGAGCAGGTGCGCCTCGATCACCTCCAGCCCCTTGTTGACCAGGGTCGCCGAGTTGATCGTGATCACCGGGCCCATGTCCCAGGTCGGGTGCGCCGCGGCCTGCGCGGGGGTGACGTCGACCAGGTCGGCGCGGGTACGACCGCGGAACGGGCCGCCGCTGGCGGTGACCACGAGCCGCCTGACCTGATCGGCCCGGCCGCCGCGCAGCGCCTGGATCAGCGCGGAGTGCTCGGAGTCGACCGGGACGATCTGGCCGGGCTTGGCGATCGCCTTGACCAGCGGGCCGCCGACGATCAGCGACTCCTTGTTGGCCAGCGCGAGGGTGCGGCCGGCGGTCAGCGCGGCCAGCGTGGGGGCCAGGCCGATCGAGCCGGTGATGCCGTTGAGCACCACGTCGCACGGGTGTTCGGCGAGCTCGGTGGCGGCGGTGGGGCCGGCCAGGATGCGCGGCAGCCGGTACCGACCCTTGGCGTAGCCGCGGCGCTGCGCCTCGGCGTAGAAGGCCAGTTGCAGGTCCTGCGCGGCGGACGCCTTGGCCACCGCGACCACCTCGACGCCGAGTTCGAGTGCCTGCCGGGCCAGTTCGTCGACCCGGCCGCCGCCGGCGGACAGGCCGACGATGCGGAACAGCTCGGGGTGGGCGCGCACCACGTCGATCGTCTGGGTGCCGATCGACCCGGTGGAGCCGAGCAGGACGACGTCCCGTCGGGTGGGCGGCTGGTCGGGGGCGGCGAAGGGCACGTACGGATCGGCCAGGGAGTCCATCCGTCCATTGTGGCCCGCGCCGACGGGGCGCCGAGCACAGGTCGGCCGATTGCCCACGGCGACCGTCCCGGACGGCGCGGGTCGGCGCGCGGGGGCCGCGGTACCCGCCCGCCGGCCCCCGCGCATCGCTCAACCGACGGGTCGGTGCACGTTCTCCACCTTGGACGGGCCGGGCGTCGCGTCGGCGATCCAGGGGCCCTCGGTGGAGACGTCGAGCACACCCGCCTCCAGCCACAGGTAGCGGCCCGCCAGTACGCCCTCGACGGCTCGCACGTCCAGCGTGTCGGTGTTGGTCCACAACCGGCCGAACAGCTCGTCCACCCGGACCTGCGCCTGCCGGCAGAACAGGTCGGCGAGCTCGTACGCGGCCAGGCCCTGCTCGGCGTCGCGGCGGCGCAGCATGTCGGCCCGCACGCACACCGCGCTCATCGCGAACAGCTCGGCGCCGATGTCGACGATCCGGCCGAGGAAGCCCTGCTTGCGCTCCATCGCGCCCTGCCAGCGGGCCATGCCGTAGAAGGTCGAGCGGGCCAGTCGGCGCGAGGTGCGCTCGACGAAGCGCAGGTGCGCGGCCAGGCTCGGCGCCCCGACGGGGGCGAACTCGCGGTAGGACGTCGGCACCTGCCCCTTGCCGGCGACCAGTTTGGGCAGCCATTTGGCGTAGAAGACACCCGCGTCGGCGGCGGCCTTGCCCTTGGCCTTGAGATCCGCGTCGGGGTCGATGATGTCGCCGGCCACGGCCAGGTGGGCGTCCACCGCCTCGCGGGCGATGAGCAGGTGCATGATCTCGGTGGAGCCCTCGAAGATCCGGTTGATCCGCATGTCGCGCAACATCTGCTCGGCCGGCACCCCGCGTTCGCCGCGGGCGCGCAGCGAGGCGGCGGTCTCGTAGCCGCGCCCGCCGCGGATCTGCACCAGTTCGTCGCTGACCAGCCAGCCCACCTCGGAGGAGTACAGCTTCGCCAGCGCCGCCTCGATCCGGATGTCGCGCCGGTCCTCGTCGGCCATCCGCGCGGTCAACTCCAGGACCGCCTCCAGCGCGAAGGCGTTGGCCGCGATGTAGGCGATCTTGCCCGCGACCGCCTCGTGTGCGGCGATCGGGCGGCCCCACTGCTCGCGCTCGCCCGCCCATTCGCGGGCCACCTTCAGCGACCACTTGGCGGCGCCGACGCACATCGCGGGCAGCGAGAGCCGACCGGTGTTGAGCGTGGTCAGCGCGATCTTCAGGCCCGCGCCCTCGGCGCCGATCCGGTTCGCCGCGGGTACCCGGACCCGGTGGAAGCGGGTGACGCCGTTCTCGATGCCGCGCAGGCCCATGAAGGCGTTGCGGTTCTCCACGGTGATCCCGGGGCTGTCGGCGTCCACGACGAACGCGGTGATCCCGCCGCGCCGGCCCTCGGCCTTGGGCACCCGGGCCATCACCACCAGGAGTCCGGCGACCACACCGTTGGTGGTCCACAACTTCACCCCGTCGAGGATGTACGCGTCGCCGTCCTCGGTGGGCACCGCGGCGGTGGCCAGTCGGGCCGGGTCGGAGCCGACGTCGGGCTCGGTGAGCAGGAACGCGCTGACCTCGCGCACGCAGCGCGGCAGGAACTCGCGCTTCTGGTCGTCGGTGCCGAACAGCTTGACCGGCTGCGGCACCCCGATCGACTGGTGCGCGGACAGCAGCGCGCCGAGCGCGGCGTTGACCGAACCGACCAGGACCAGCGCCTTGTTGTAGTACAGCTGGCTCAGGCCGAGGCCGCCGTACTCGGTGTCGACCTTCATCCCGAGCGCGCCGATCTCGGCGAGGCCCTTGATCACCTCGTCGGGAATCCGCGCGTCGCGCTCGATCACGGCGGGGTCCACCCGGGTGGTCAGGAACTCGCGCAGCACCGCGAGGAAGTCCTCCCCCCGACGGATCTCCTCCGCGTCCGCCTCGGGGTGCGGGTGGACCAGGTCGAGCCGAAACCGGCCGAGGAACAACTCCTTCGCGAAACTGGGCTTGTCCCAGTCCTGCTGTCGTGCTTCCTCGGCGACCTTGCGCGCTTCGCGTTCGCTGACAGGGGGCATGGCGGACTCCTCGCGGACTCGCAGCGGAACCGACGTTGTTACCGGCCGGTGTTACCTGCCCGTGCACGTCCACTGAATGCCGGGTAACGGGGTTTTGTCCAGAGCTATGCCACCGCCGACGTCAAGACATGCGCCGCGTCGATCCCGAGCGCGCGCCGCGTGGTTCCGGGGCGCGCGCCGCATCGTTCCCGGACACGCGCCGCATCGTTCCCGGACACGCGCCGCATCGTTCCCGGACACGCGAAAGGGCCCGGCGGCACCACCCCAGGTGGCCGGGCCCTTCGTCGGTGGGGCCTACAGGTCGAGGCCGGTGAGGACCATCACGCGCTCGTAGGTGAAGTCGGTCATCGCGTAGGTGACGCCCTCGCGGCCGACGCCGGAGTTCTTGGCGCCGCCGTACGGCATCTGGTCGGCGCGGTAGGACGGGGCGTCGCCGATGATCACGCCGCCCACCTCCAGTTCGCGCTGGGCCCGGAAGGCGCTCTGGATGTCGTGCGTGAACACGCCGGCCTGGAGGCCGAACTCGGAGTCGTTGACCGCGGCGAAGGCGGCGTCGGTGCCGTCGACCCGGGTCAGCGTGAGCACCGGGCCGAAGACCTCCTCGCAGGCGATGGTGACGCCGGCCGGGACCTCGCTGAGCACGGTGGGCGCGTAGGCGGCCCCGTCCCGGGTGCCGCCGGTGAGCACCTTGGCGCCGGCCTGTACGGCCTCGTCGACCCACGCCTGCACCCGCTCGGCGGCGGCCACGCTGACCAGCGGGCCGACGTCGACCGCGTCGTCCTCCGGGTCGCCGGTGACCTGCGCGGCGACCTTGGCGACGACCTTCTCGACCAGGCGGTCGTACACGCTCGTGTCGGCGATCACCCGCTGCACCGAGATGCAGGACTGGCCGCCCTGGTAGTTGGAGAAGGTGGCGATCCGCTGCGCGGCCCACTCCAGGTCGGCCTCGGAGGACCAGTCGGCCAGCACCACGGCCGCGGCGTTGCCGCCCAGTTCCAGGGTCACGTGCTTGCGCGGGACCGAGTCCATGATGCTCCAGCCCACCGGGCCCGAGCCGGTGAACGAGATGACGGGCAGCCGCTCGTCCCGGACCAGCGCCGGCATCCGGTCGTTGGGCACCGGCAGCACGCTCCAGGTGCCGGCCGGCAGGTCGGTCTCGGCCAGGATCTCGCCCAGGATCAGCGCGGACAGCGGGGTGGCCGGAGCCGGCTTGAGGATGATCGGCGCGCCGACCGCGATCGCGGGGGCGACCTTGTGCGCGACCAGGTTGAGCGGGAAGTTGAACGGCGAGATCCCGAGCACCACGCCCTTGGGGATCCGGCGCACCAGCGCGTAGCGACCGGTGCCGCCCGCGTCGGTGTCCAGGCGCATGCCCTCGCCGTTGAACCGGCGGGCCTCCTCGGCGGCCCAGCGGAACACCGATACCGCGCGGCCGACCTCGCCACGCGCCCACTTGATCGGCTTGCCGTTCTCGGCGGTGATCAGCCGGGCGATCTCCTCGGCGCGCTCGGCGAGCCGCTTGGCGACGTGGTCCAGGGCCCCGGCGCGGCGGTACGCGGGCAGCGCGGCGAACTCGTGTGCGCTCGCGTGCGCGGCGGCGACGGCCTCCTCGATCTGCGCGTCGGTGGGCTCGGAAACCCGGCCGACCAGCCGGCCGTCGTACGAGTTGGTGACGTCGAAGGTCGTCTCGCCGGTGGCCTGGCGGCCCGCCAGCCAGAACGCGTGGGTGGTGGTCACTGCTGCTCCTTCTCCGTCAACGGGCGCCGATGATCCCGGTGTCGTCCACGGTACGTCGATCGGGCGTACGGGTTTTTGTCCATGCCGGCCAATCCCGGCCCGCCGACGCTACGACTTGTCCTCGGCGGTGCCGGTCGTGTCGCGCAGCGCGAACCACAGTTCCGCGCGGGTGTCCGGATCGTCCAGGGTGCGGCCGAGGATCTCCTCGACCCGGCGGATGCGATAGCGCAGCGTGTGGCGGTGCACGCCCAGATCGCCCGCCGCCGCGTCCCACTGCCCGTGCCGGGCCAGCCACGCGCGCAGCGAGACGATCAGGTCGCCCCGACCGCCCGCGTCGTGCGCGCGCAGCGGCGCGAGCACCTGATCGGCCCACGCGTGCACCGCGTCGCCGTCCAGGAGCGGCAGCAGCCCGCCCGCGTCCCGGCCGTGCACGGTCAGCGCCTTCTCCGAGCGCAGGCCCACCGCGTGCGCGCCCAGCGCCTGCCGATAGCCGTCGCCCGCCCGGTCCGGCTCGACCGGACCGGACACGCCCGCGACCAGCCCCGGCAGGTCGACCGGCTCGACCGGCTCGACCGACTCCGGCAACACCAGCACCGTCGCGCCGGCCAGTTCGCCGGTGAGCGCGGGGGTGCCGGCCCGGACCGCCCGCGCGCACAGCCGCTCCGCGAACGCGGCCACCGCCGCGTCCGGGCCGGTGGCCACCACCATCCGCCACGGCCCCGGCGGCAGGTCGGCCGCGATGTCGTGGGCCAGTTCGGCGGGCGTCGCCCGCTCCCCCGTGAGCAGCAGGCGCAGCAGCGCGGTCCGCATCCGGGCCCCGGCGTCCGCGCCCGCCCGGGACTGCTCCAGGGCCAGGGTCAACAGCGACGCGGCGGTGCCCAGGGTCTGCCGGTCGGCGGTACGCGCGGGCCGGTGGGTGCCCACCGCCAGGAAACCGCTGATCCGTCGCTCGGCGCCCAGCGACTGCACCACCACCCGCCCGTCGCCCTCGTCCTCCTGGAGGGACGCGGAGGACGGGGCCGGCATCCGGCGCAGCTTGTCGATGTCGGCGCGCAGCGCCTCGGTACGCGGGCGGGCGGCCGCCGGCGCCACCTGGCGCAGCGTGCCGTCCGCGTCGTAGAGCGCGGCCCAGCCGTCGAGCCGGCCCGCGAGGCGGCGGATCAGCGTCGCGGCGCCCTCGCGCCCGGCGGCGGCCCGGGTCAGTTCCTGCTGCACCGCGAATCCGGTGGTGACCGTCTCGTACTGCTCGGCCGCGAGCGCCGAGGAGACCACCTTGCTGATCGCGATGAACGGGGTCGGCCGGGGCACCTCGAACACCGGGAAGCCGTGGCTCTCGGCCGTCTCGACGATCACCGCGGGCACCCGCTCCAGGGTCAGGCCCACGCCGATGCCCAGGCCCGCCACCTCGGCCGCGGCCAGCCGCTCGACGTAGGCGCGCCGTTCGGCGTTGGTGCGGCCGAGCTTCATCCCGGTGGTGAGCAGCAGTTCGCCGCCCTCCAGGTAGGGCGTGGGGTCGGCCAGTTCACTGGTGTGCACCCACCGCACCTCACGCTCCAGGCCGCCCTTGCCCGCGAGCACGCGCAGGTCGAGGGCGGGTGCGCGGACCAGGGAGGCGAGGGTGGGCGGCATGTCGGTTTGTCCAAACTGGAGTGGGAGAGGTCTCCAGTGTGACTCAGCGGCCGAGATCGATCAGCACGGGAGGCGTGCGCTCCCCTTTTCGGGTGGTCAGGCTGAGCACGGCGTGCTCGGCGGGCAGGTCGCTGGTGAGCTCGGCCGGCGACCAGCGATATCGCTCGACGGTGCGGGTGGTCACCCGCTCGGAGCGCCCGCTGGCCTTCTCGCCGAACAGCGCGCCGAGCACCGAGTAGCGCAGCCGCTTGACCAGGCCGCCCTCCGGCGAGCCCATGGTGATCGACCGTTCCTGCTCCTTGGTCATGCCCCAGTGTTCGGCGAACAGTTCGGCGTCGGCGCGGGAGGCGCCCGGGACGATCGCCTTGCAACCGGCCGCGGTGAACACGCCGTGCCGCAGCGCCGGGGCCAGGTCGTCGAGCGAGCGCACCGACAGGACCAGGCCCGCCCGGCGGTTGCGGGCCCACTGCAGGCCCTTGGCCGCGTACTCGTCGATCAGCCGACCCGCGTCGTCGGCCACCAGGCACGCGAACACCCGGCGCGGTCCCCGTTCGCGCCGCGGAGTGGCCATCGCCTGGACGAACTGGGCCAGCACGAGCCGACCGATCAGCCGGGCCGCCTCGGGGTGCGCCGCCTCGTTCAGCGCGATCCGCACCCGCAGCGGCCGGTCGATCTCGCCGGCGCCGAACCGCTCCCGGTCGGCGTGGAACAGCTCGGCGACGCCGGGTCGTTCCAGCACCGCGAGCCGCTGGACCAGCATCCGCGCGTCGTCGTCGCCGCGCGCCATCGCCCGCAGCGCCCGCTCGTGTTCGGGGTAGCGGCCGGCCGCGCGCAGCGCCTCCTCCAGCGCGACCAGCGCCGCCTCGGTGCCGTCGAGCAGGTCGAGCAGCGTGCCCACGTCGGGATAGCGCTCGTGCCCGGCCACGTACGCGCCCAGTACCTGGCGCAGCGCGTTGCTCGCGCCCTCGCCCAGGCCCAGCGCGCTCGGCGGCAGCGCGGCGGCGGCGAGCCGATCGGCCGCGTCCTCGGGGGTGCCGGCGCCGCCGTACAGGTCCAGGCCCCAGGGCGAGTCGCGATCGCCGACGATCACTTCGCGGTCGTAGCCGCCGGGACGCTCGAACTCGTCGCCCTTGGCGTCGATCACCAGCAACGAGGCGGTGCCGGTGAGCGCGCGCAGGCTCATCGCCTCCACGACCGGTTCGAGCAACCGCCCCGGCTCGCCGGCCCGGGCAGCGCCGACCACCAGCATCGAGGCGCCGAGCACGTCCGGGTCCAGGGCGAAGTCGGTGGCGCGGTACAGCGCCGGATTGCGCGCGTGGTCGGTGCCCGCCCCGATCCGTACCTGCCCGGTCAGCAGGTCGTGTTCGGCCCGCCGGGGCCGCACGTCGCGCTGCCCGGAGCCGTGCCGACAGGCCGCGGCGCCGTGATCGACGATCTCCTCGGCCACGTCGGCCAGATACTCGGGGTCCTGGTCGCCGGCCTCGATCACCCGGCGCAGCCGCAGGTAGTCCACGTCCCGCAGGCGGCCCGCCGCCACCTCGTCGTCGAGCACGTCGGCGGCCTCGTGTTGCCCCGCCTCGCGCAACTCGGGCCACAGGTCGGCGTCGACGGGCGTCTCCTCGTCCTCGGGCGCCGCGTGCTCGCGCGGCGTGCGGGTGTACGGCTCGACCACCACGCGCCACCGGCCGAGCACCGCGGCGGCGTAGACGAAGCCGCCGTTGTAGACGAGGCGCACCAGCCACTGCGCGTCGTGCAGCGCCCCACGCGGGATGATCAGCAGGAGCAGCGCGACGAACGGCCGCATCAGCACGATCCAGGCGACGAAGCCGAGCACCAGGAACAGCGCGGCCCGGCGCCACTGTTCGGGGCGCGGACGCCCGTTCGACTCGGCGCGCCGGTCCAGTCGTTGCCACCACGGGCGCAGGAACGGCCAGGCGATCTCGTACCAGCGGCCGAGGTAGCAAAAGAGCGCGAACAGCAGGACGTAGAGCAGGTTGTTGAACAGCAGCGGCCACAGGAACTCGGGCAGGATCTTCCGGACCAGCCAGACGTAGGCGAGGATCACCCAGTTCAGGCTCACGATCGCGATCACCAGCCACAGCACGGCCCGGCGCACCAGCGCGGCCTCGGGCCGGGTGCGGGCGTCGCGTTCGGCCGCGCGCAGCCGGATCTCCCGCTCGTCGCGCCCGAATCCGTAGACGCCGGGGGCCTCGCGGTGTCGCGGCCCGCGCAACCAGCCGCGCAGGTCGAAGCCGTCGGGGTCGAGGCCGCGTCCGGGCGAGGCCGGTGCCGGCACCCGGGCCCGACCGGCGGGCGGGCGACGGCCCGGCGACTCGTCGGCGCGGATGCGATCGCTTCGGCCGCGATCGTCTCGGCCGCGATCACCGCGGAGGGCCTCGGCCTCGACGGCCCGCGACGCAGGGGAATCCGACCGTTCCACGTTCACGCCTCGCCCTTCCGGAACCACACCTTCGGCCGGGACTCAATCTAGGCGCGGAACCCCCGCTCGTGACGATCATTCCGAGGCGAGTCCGCAATCCGTTCCGCAATCCGTTCGGAGTTGTTCTGCCCGATCGGCATTTGTCCATCCCGGACACAAGCAACCGGGTGACTCACCGATGCGGCGCATGCGGCGAGGACCACCCGGCACCTAGCCTGCGGAGAGGACCACGGTGCCACCGCGCCGACCCACCTCGACCCCACAGGAGACCAGCATGGGCGCTTCGCAGCCCGGCGGGCCCTCGCTCCCGCAGGAGCGCCGGCTCGTCACCGCCATCCCCGGCCCGAAGTCGACCGAGCTGATGAACCGCCGCAACGCGGCGGTCCCGCGCGGCGTCAGCACCACCCTGCCGGTCTTCGTGACCCAGGCGGGTGGCGGCGTGGTCGTCGACGTGGACGGCAACTCGCTGATCGACTTCGGCTCCGGCATCGCGGTGACCAGCGTCGGCAACTCGGCCGAGGGCGTGGTGCGTCGCGCCTCCGAGCAGTTGCAGCGCTTCACCCACACGTGCTTCATGGTGACCCCGTACGAGTCGTACGTGGCCGTCGCGGAGCAGTTGAACGAGCTGACCCCCGGCGATCACGACAAGCGCACCGCGCTGTTCAACTCGGGCGCCGAGGCGGTGGAGAACGCGATCAAGATCGCGCGTGCCCACACCAAGCGGCCCGCCGTCGTGGTGTTCGACCACGGCTACCACGGTCGCACCAACCTGACCATGGCGCTGACCGCGAAGAACATGCCGTACAAGGAATCGTTCGGCCCGTTCGCGCCCGAGGTGTACCGGGTCCCGGTCGCCTACCCCTACCGCTGGCTCACCGGCGCGGAGAACTGCGCCGAGGAGGCCGCCGCGCAGGCGATCGACGCGATCACCAAGCAGATCGGTGCGCACAACGTCGCCGCCGTGGTGATCGAGCCGATCCTGGGCGAGGGCGGCTTCATCGAGCCGGCCAAGGGCTTCCTGCCCAGGATCGTGGAGTTCTGCCGGGACAACGGCATCGTCTTCGTCGCGGACGAGATCCAGACCGGGTTCTGTCGCACCGGCCAGTGGTTCGCGTGCGAGGACGAGGGCATCGTGCCCGACCTGATCACCACCGCCAAGGGCATCGCCGGCGGCCTGCCGCTGGCCGCGGTGACGGGGCGCGCCGAGATCATGGATTCCGCCCACGCGGGTGGTCTGGGCGGCACGTACGGCGGCAACCCGGTCGCCTGCGCCGCGGCGCTCGGCGCGATCGAGACCATGCGCGCGCTCGACCTGAACGGCGCGGCCCGCCGGATCGGCGAGATCATGCTCGGCCGACTGGGCGCGATGAGCGAGAAGTTCGCCGAGATCGGCGACGTCCGCGGGCGCGGCGCGATGATCGCGATCGAGCTGGTCAAGCCCGGCTCGAAGGAGCCGAACGCGGAGCTGGCCGGCGCGCTCGCCAAGGCGTGCCACGCGCAGGGCCTGGTGGTGTTGACCGCCGGCACCTACGGCAACGTGCTGCGCTTCCTGCCGCCGCTGGTGATCCCGGAGGACCTGCTCGTCGAGGGCCTGGACCTGCTGGAGCAGGCCTTCGCCGCCACGGTCTGAGTCGGGCGACGCCCCGGACGGCTCGAACACCACGAACCCCCGGTCACCGGAATGCTCCGGCGGCCGGGGGTTCGGCGTCGTGTCGGGGAATCGATTCGGGAGATCGGACCCGCGCTCGGCGGGCGATCGCATCCGGATGCTTCGGATCCGGATGATCGGGGTTCGGGGGATCGGGATCGAACGATCGGGGTTCGGGCGATCAGATCCGCGGTCGACGCGGTGCCGGAGCGATCCGCTCGACCATGGTCAGGCCCGGGACGGCGTCCCACCCACACAGGGCGAGCACGCGCACCATCTGTCGGCTCGCGCCGACCAGAACCATGTGCCCACCACGCCGCGCCAACGCGCCGGCCTGGTCGACGAACACGCGCAGACCCGCGACGTCGATGAACACGAGCTTGCTCACGTCGACCCGGACATCGCCGCCGTCGCGCGCGGCGGCGGCGAGGACGCGGCGCACCACGTCCACGTTCGCCAGGTCGATCTCGCCTTCGAGCCGGAGGCCGCGCGGTCGGGTGGTGCGCACGACGCGAAGCTGGCGGTCGCTGGTCAGGACCACGCCCATCGCGCCCGCGCCGCGACCCGGCCGGGGTTCCACCGAGGAATCGAACACGGCACCGCCCGCCTTGACGCCCTTGGAAACCACCGGAGCCTCGATCCGGCGGACGCGCCCGCTCCCCGCAGGGGCCGGGATGCACGGCACGCGGTATGTCGAGTAATCGGACTCTTCAACCACCTGGCCAACCCTACCTTTGCGTGCTGACAGCAGAGGGGCGATCGACGACATTGCGTCAATGCCACGTCACGCGAGCCACCGTCGATTTGCCCTGCTTACGGATGTTCTCCGCGTACTTGGACCCTGTCGGGTGCTCGAACTCACGTGCCACGCGCTGTGACCCCGCTCACACCCTTCAATACTCCAACGTACAGCGTGTATGTCCCACCTTCCAGACCGTGGAGAACGTGTGCAGGGTTTGTGAGAGGGCCGCGCGTCGGGAACTCGGCGACCCCGTCTCCGCGTATCTTCGAGTGAGATGCACAGACCTTCCTCCGACACCGGCCCTGAGCAAGCCGGTGGCCGCCCCGGGACAACGCCCCCCGTTCCGGGGCGGTGGTCTGTTCACTCACAGTACACGCGCCGCCTCGCAGCGCCGCTGATTCCCGCCGTCGTGCTCCTGGTGCTCACCGTGCAGGTGATGGCCGAAAGCGGACCCTCGATCACGCTGGACCGGATCGTCCGCGACGGCGTGCGAAACCTCGCCGGCGCGACCGGCGCGGCCTGGCTCGACCGGCCCATGCACACCCTCGCCGACCTCGGCGGCCCGCTCCCGGCCGGCCTCGCGCTCGCCGCGGCGGCGCTGTTCGCCGCGTGGCGGCTGCGCCGGGCGTACCCGATCACGATCGCGGCGGGCGCGGTGCTCGTGGTGACGGTCGCGGTGATCGGCGGCAAGGACCTGATCGGCCGGACCGGGCCGAGCGAGTCGCCGCTGCCCGCCGACCAGTGGGGCTTCTTCCCGTCGGGCCACACCGCCACCTCGACGATCTGCTACGGCACGGCCGCGCTGCTGCTCGGGCGTGTCGGCTCCGCGCGCGCGGCCCGATGGTGGCATCGCGGCGCGGTGGTGTCGTGCGCGGCGATCGGCTTCTCCCTGCTGTGGTGCGACTACCACTGGTTGGCGGACGTGCTGGCCGCGTGGGCGCTGTGCGGGATCGTGTTGTGGGCGGCGGCGCACCTGACGACCCGGATGGCGACCCGCCCGACGGGTCCGCCGGCGGACCGGACGACGACCGGATCCGGCGACCGTCTCGCCAGGTGAACGGCCGGAGAACTTTTCCCGCAGGTCGATCTGCGGATTACGCACCATCACCTGCCAGCTTGAAGCGTTATTCGACGAAATCTGGGCGTACAACCTACGGAATCAGTTGGTAACGGAACCTTGACGCGTGATCAAACGGGCGTTTGTATTACGCCGCACCGTTCGGCACGTGCGAACGGCTCACATCCGTCCCGGAGGCGATAAACCGCACCCCGCTGTCCCGCAGAGGTAGCGCTCATGGCTGTAGAAACCACCCCACCGCCGTCCGGGACCCTGACTCCAGTCACGCTCGAAGACGTCGGTGGCGCACCCGCCCCGCTCAAACGATCCATCGGTGTCGTCGGCGGCACCCTGCTCACCCTGTCCTGCCTGACCCCCGCGTCGTCCCTGTTCGTGATCGTGCCTGGAATGTTCGCGGACCTGGGCTCCGGCACCTCGCTGGCCCTGGTCGTGGCCGCCGTGCTGTGTATCGGGGTGGCGTTCTGCTACTCCGAGTTGGGCACGCTCATCCCCAGCGCGGGCGGCGAGTACGCCATGGTCGGCACCCTGATGGGGCGCTTCATGGGCTGGCTGGTCTTCATCATCGCCACCACCGTGGTGATGATCGTGCCGCCGATCATCGCGCTCGGCACCGCCGACTACCTGACCTCGATCGCCACCGTCGACACCATGTGGGCCGGCGCCGCGGTGATGATCCTGGCGACGATCATGGGGCTGCTCGACCTGCGCGCCAACGCGTGGGTGACCGGCGTGTTCCTGGCCCTGGAAGTGGTCGCCGCCGCGATCGTGGCCTTCCTCGGCTTCGGCAACGTGCACCAGTCCGCCTCGACGCTGGTCAAGCCCGAGGTGGTCGCGGACGCCGCGGCCGGCACCACCGACCCGCTGAAGATGGGCCTGCTGATCGCGGGCATGGCCGGCGCGCTGTTCGCGTTGCAGGGCTTCTCCACCGCGGTCTACCTGGCCGAGGAGATGGAGAACCCGCGACGCACCGTCTCGCGCACGGTGTTGTGGACCCTGGGTCTGGGCGGCGTGATCCTGATCGTGCCGACCATCGCCATCTCGCTGGGCGCGCCGTCCCAGGCCGCGCTGGCCGAGGGCGACATCCTCGGCCTGGTCGAGGGCTGGTCCAACCACGGCACGGCGACCTTCATCGGCCTGTGCATCGCGCTCGCGATCGTCAACGCGGGCGTGGTCATGGTGATCCAGAACTCGCGCGTGGTCTACGCCTCGGCGCGGGACCGGGCCTGGCCCGAGCCGATCAACCGGGCCTTCGGCAAGGTGAACCGGTTCGGCTCGCCGTGGGTGTCCACGCTGGTGGTCGGCGTGCCGGGCGCGCTGCTGTGCTTCGTCAACCTCGACATCCTCGGCGAGGTCACCGGCGTCGCGGTCGCCGCGCTCTACCTGACCGTGGCGCTGGCCGTACTGGTCGCCCGCCGGGGTGTGCACAAGAGCGGCCGGGCGTGGCGGATGCCGCTGTGGCCGGTGATCCCGGTGCTGCTGATCGCGGCGATGATCTACGTGCTGACCGAACAGCCCGTGCGCGCGCTGGTGATCACCGGCGGGGTGCTGGCCGTGGCCGCGCTGTACTGGGCGCTCTACCTGCGCCCGCGCCAGGAGACCCGCTGGAACATCAAACTGATGGCCGACGACTCCTGAGCCCCGGTTCCCGTGCCACCCGCCCGAGGGCGGTGCCTCCTCCTGTGGGCACCGCCCTCGGGTGTGTTCCGGGCCGGCTCGGCGCGGGCCCCGCGTCGGTCGGTCAGTCGGTCAGCAGCGCCGAGCGCAACCGCTCCAGCCGGTCCGCGTCCAGGCCCAGGCCGCGCTCCAGGTAGGCGTCGAAGCTCCCCCAGTGGGTGTCCATCACCTCCAGCGCGCCGCGCAGGTACTCCTCGCGCACCTCCAGGAACGGGCGGAACAGCTCCAGCAGGCCCGGGCGCATCGCGAGCCGGTCGCTGTTGGGCGTGTAGCGGTGCGCCGGGTCGTTGCTGATCAGGTAGTTCGCCACCACGTCGTCGACGCCGACGCCGAGGAGGCGCTGGACCAGGGCCGCCGCGATGCCCGCGCGGTCCTTGCCGGCCGAGCAGTGCACCACCACCGGCAGGCCGTCGGCCTCGATCAGCGCGTGCACCAGCGCCGCGTGCTTGTCGACCCGGCTCACCACCTGGTCGCGGTAGTCCGCGGCGATCGACTTCTCCGCGCGCCCACCGCCCAGCCGCTCGCGCAACACCTCCAAGTCCGCCGAGCGCATGTCGCGCCAGAAGTCCGCGCCCCGGGCCGGATCGGACATCGACAGGTTGAGCCGGCGCGCGCCCTCGGGCAGCACGTCCGCACCGTCCAGCTCGATGTCGGCCGGGCTGCGCAGGTCGACCACGAGCCGGATGCCCAGTCGGGCCAGGCTCGCCCGGTCGGCGTCCGTGGGTGTGGCCAGGTGGCCGCTGCGGAAGTAGCGACCGGCCCGGATGTGTCGGCCGTCGACGGTGGGCAGACCGCCGATGTCGCGGAAGTTGCGGACGCCTTCGAGAGCGGTTCCGGCGTGCGCCTGATGCTGTGTCACGTGTCTCCTCGTGCTGGTCGGGCCGGGACGGGTACAACCGCCGGGTCGGGGCCGGGGTCGATCGGTCGGGGTCGATCGGGCCGCCGCGGGGTGTGTGTCGGACTCAGGCACCGCGGGTCGGGCGGGGTTCGCCGAACCGTGCCTCGAACTGCTCGTCGGTCAGGGCGCGCATCTCGTCGATGGTCGCCGTGCCCAGCATCAGCTCGGTGAGAAAGCGTGGCGCGGGTTTGGCCCGCATCGCGTCGGTGATCGGGCCCGGCACCGTATGCGCGGCGGACTCCACCCGGCCGTCCGGGTGCAGCGTGAAGGTGCGATAGCCGGGACCGTCGAAGCGCCTGCCCTCGAAATCGATGCTGAACGTGGTCGAGGGCGCCACGAACACCGGCACACCCGCGAACTCGCCTTCGAGCGAGCTGTGCAGGTGTCCGCCGGAGATCGCCCGGATCCGCGGGAAGTCGCGCAGCAGCGCGCCGAGTCGCCCGGAGGGGTCCAGATTCGGACAGATCTCCGCGAGCGGCGGCTGGTGCAGGAACAGCAGCGCGTGCTCGGCGTCCGAGCCGGCCAGGATCTCCCGGATCCGGGCCGCCTCCGGCGCGCTCAGCTCCGGCCCGTCGGCACGTGTCATGCGGTCGTCGAGGTCGCGGTACACCCCGTCCCCGACGTGTTCGCGGCCGAGCGCGTTGGTGTCCACCATCAGCAGCAGCCAGGGCCCGATCCGTACCGCGGGCTCCAGGTGCACGCCGGTGCGGGGCAGGCAGGCGGTGTAGGCGTCGTGGCTGTCGTGGTTGCCCGGGAGGCAGTACACCGGCACCGACAGCCCCTGGAGCACGTCCCCGAGCCGCCGGTAGGCGCCCGGCTCGCCGGTGTCGGCCAGGTCGCCGGAGGCGACCAGCACGTCCGCCGAGGCGAGCGCGTCGGCGGCGCCCTCCAGGGTGGCGGCCAGGCCCGCGTCCGGGTCGTGCCGCACGAATCCGTGGGTGCCCGGGGCGTCCCGGTAGTGCACGTCGGAGATCTGGATCAACCGGACGGCGGTGTCGCCGGCCGGACTGTCTTGGATGGGCATGCGCCATTCCCCTGTCACGTCCGTAACGGCCGTCGACTGATCATCTGACGACCCGTCACGCATGCTGCCAGGGAAGGCGTGTGGAGGAAATGGCGAAGCCCGCCGGACCACGTCGTCGGGGTCGGGCGGGCTCGCCGTGAGGTCTCGCGAAAGCGAGGAGGTGATCAGTCGTTGGTGGGGAAGCCCAGGTTGATCCCGCCGTGGCTCGGGTCGAGCCAGCGCTGGGTGACGACCTTGCCCCGGGTGAAGAACTGCACGCCGTCGGCGCCGTACGCGTGCAGGTCGCCGAACAGCGAGTTCTTCCAGCCGCCGAACGAGTAGTAGGCGACCGGGACCGGGATCGGCACGTTGATCCCGATCATGCCGACCTCGACCTCGTTCTGGAACTTGCGGGCCGCGCCACCGTCGTTGGTGAAGATCGCGGTGCCGTTGCCGTACGGGTTGGCGTTGATCAGGGCCAGGCCCTGGTCGTACGAGTCGACCCGGAGCACGGAGAGCACGGGGCCGAAGATCTCGTCGGTGTAGATCGACATCTCGGGGGTGACGTTGTCGAACAGGGTCGGGCCGACCCAGTAGCCCTCCGCCGTGTCGTCCCCGTTGATCGGGTGGGTGCGGCCGTCGACCACGAGCGTCGCGCCCTGGTCCACGCCGGCCTGTACATAGGACAGCACCTTGTCGGCGTGCTGCCGGGTGACCAGCGGGCCCATCTCGGACGCGGCGTCGTTGCCCGCGCCGACCCGGAGCTTGGTCATCCGCTCCTTGATCTTGCCGATCAGCTCGTCGGCGATCGGCTCGACCGCGACCAGGGCGGAGATCGCCATGCAGCGCTCGCCGGCCGCGCCGAAGCCGGCGTTGACCGCGGCGTCGGCGACCAGTTCGAGGTCGGCGTCCGGGAGCACCAGCATGTGGTTCTTGGCGCCGCCCAGGGCCTGCACGCGCTTCCCGTAGCGGGTGCCGTTCTCGTACACGTACTTGGCGATCGGGGTCGAGCCGACGAAGGAGACCGACTTGATGTCGGGGTGCTCCAGGATGCGGTCCACCGCGACCTTGTCGCCGTGCACGACGTTGAACACGCCCTCGGGCAGGCCGGCCTGCTTCCACAGCTCGGCGAGGAAGTTCGCGGTCGAGGGGTCCTTCTCGCTCGGCTTGAGGATCACCGTGTTGCCGGTGGCGATCGCGATCGGGAAGAACCACATCGGGACCATCGCCGGGAAGTTGAACGGCGAGATGATCGCGACGGGACCGAGCGGCTGGCGGATCGAGTAGACGTCGATGCCGGTCGACGCCTGCTCGGAGTGGCCGCCCTTCTGCAGGTGCGGGATGCCGCAGGCGAGTTCCACGACCTCCTGGCCCCGGGCGATCTCGCCGAGCGCGTCGGAGTGCACCTTGCCGTGCTCGGCCACGATGATCGCGGCCAGCTCGTCCTTCTTGGCGTTGAGCAGCTCGCGGAAGTTGAAGAGCACCTGGGAGCGCTTGGCCAGCGAGGCGTTGCGCCAGCCGGCGAAGGCCCGGACGGCGACGGAGACGGCCTCGTCGACCTCTGCCACGGACGCGAAGTCGACCGTGCCGGTGACCTTGCCCGTTGCCGGGTTGTGGATGTCGCCACGGCGCTCGGACGTCCCCGTCCACTCCGCGTTGGCAATCCAGTGGGTTACGTGGTTCGTCACGGGTCCGACCTTCCGAGGTGATGTGGTTTCGCCAGTCTGCTGGGCGGGTGAGGGGTGCTCAACCTTCAGATTGTCGGTGATTGGGGCGTTTGGCTTACAGACCGTCTCGGTCGGGTTTTGTGGTGCCCACCCGCACCGCCCGTCGCGTTTCGGGCGCAGGCTGCGGATTCACCGCGGCGCGCGAGCCGACCGTGGCCCCGCGGCCCGCGTCGGGGATCGGGAGCACGCCGGAGGCCGCCGGCGGCGCGGCCGCCCCGCGCGCGGCGCGTTTCTAACTGTCGAAGCCCATGCCCAACCTGTCGAGGGTCTTCAGCCACAGGTTGCGCTTGCCGGCGTTCTTGTCGGCGCGGTCCATCGACCACTTGGTCATCGCGACGCCGGCCCACTTGATCGGTTCCGGGGGGAACGGAAGTGGCTTGGTGCGGACCATCTCCAGTTCCGTGCGCTCGGTCGGGCGACCGTCGAGCTTGTCCAGCATCACCTCGGCGCCGAACCGGGTGGCGCCCACACCGAGGCCCGTGTAGCCCATCGCGTAGGCCACCTTGCCCTTGTACGCCGTCCCGAAGAACGCCGAGAACCGGCTGCACGTGTCGATCGCGCCACCCCACGTGTGGGTGAAGCGCAGGCCTTCGAGCTGCGGGAATGTCTCGAAGAAGTGCCCCGCGAGCTTCGCGAAGGTCTCCGGACGCTGGTCCAGCTCCGGGGACAGCCGCGAGCCGTAGTGGTAGACGGCGTCGTAACCGCCCCACAGGATCCGGTTGTCCGCGCTCAGCCGGTAGTAGTGGAACTGGTTGTTCGTGTCGCCGATGCCCTGGCGGTTGCTCCAGCCGATCGCCGCCAGCTGCCCGGCGCTCAGCGGCTCGGTCATCATCGCGTAGTCGTAGACCGGGACCACGAACGGCCGCAGCCGCTTGACCAGCGACGGAAAGACGTTGGTGCCCAGCGCCACGTTGCCCGCGAAGACCCGCCCATAGGGCGTCTTCAGCACCATCCCCGAGCCGT
Organism: Embleya hyalina; assembly: GCF_003967355.1. Taxonomy (GTDB): domain Bacteria; phylum Actinomycetota; class Actinomycetes; order Streptomycetales; family Streptomycetaceae; genus Embleya; species Embleya hyalina. Next base: position 252,909 of record NZ_BIFH01000020.1, read on the forward strand.
GCTCGGCCAGTTCGGTGACCTTGGTGCGCTCGAAGACGCGTACGCCGAGCGACTCGCACGCGGCCTTGAGGCCCCAGGCCAGTCGGGCCGGGTCGACGATCGCGCAGCCCGTCTTGTCCCAGACGCCCGCCAGGTAGGTGGGCGAGTCCACCTCGGCCCGGACCTCGTCCCGGTCCAGGAAGGTCAGTTCGGTGCCGTACTTCGCCGCGAGGTCGATCTCCTCGCGCAGTTCCTCGACCTGGTGCGGCTGGGTGGCCACGTTGAGCTCACCGGTGCGGCGGAAGTCGCACTCGATGCCGTAGCGCTCGATCGCCGCCTCGATCGCGTCGAGGTTCTCCTCGCCGAGCCGTTCCAGCCGGGCGAGTTCGCCCTCCCAGCGGTCGAGGCCGTTGTAGAAGCCGTGGGTCAGGCTCGCGGCGCAGAATCCGCCGTTGCGACCCGAGGCCGCCCAGCCGATCTCGTGCGCCTCGATCAGGACCACGTCCCGCGAGGGGTTGCGCTCCTTCGCGATCAGCGCGGTCCACAGGCCCGAGTACCCGCCGCCGACCACCGCGAGATCGCAGTGGTCGTCGCCGATCAGGGCCGCGTGCGGCGCGGGGCGGTCCGGCTGGTCCAGCCAGAAGGGAACCGGCGCGGCGTCCGCGAGCGAGCGGACGGCCTCGACCGAGGGGGCAGGATCCGACGTGTTCCGGGGACCCATGGGGTTTCACCACTTTCGCGATGCCCGCCGGGGTCCCCTTGTCGGACCCCGGCGGTTTCACCGCATAGCTACGGATCTGGGAGTGTTCATCATCCAACAGGTGCGCCTAGGCGGGTTGCCTGGCCCGCCGCGACGCGCGGATCCGGCCGATCATCACGATCAGCACGGCGATCACGAACATCGCCGAGCCGATCACGTTGATCTGCGGCGGGGTGCCGCGCTGGGCCGCGCCGTACACGAACATCGGGAACGTGACCGTGTTGCCCGAGGTGAAGTTGGTGATCACGAAGTCGTCGAAGCTGAGCGCGAAGGCGAGCATCGCGCCGGCTCCGATGCCGGGTGCCGCGAGCGGCAGGGTCACCCGCAGGAACACCTGGGTGGGTGACGCGTACAGGTCCCGCGCGGCCTCTTCGAGCTTGGGATCCATGCCGAGCACGCGGGCCTTGACCGCGACCACCACGAAGCTCAGGCAGAACATGATGTGCGCGATCAGGATGGTCGTGAAGCCGGTGTTGATCCGCATGTTCAGGAACAGCGTGCCGAGCGAGGCGCCCATCACCACCTCGGGCATCGACATCGGCAGGAACAGCAGCGTGTTGATCGCGCCCCGGGCCCGGAACCGGTAGCGGCCGAGCGCGAAGGCGATCGCGGTGCCGAGGGCGGTGGCGATCAGCGTGGACGACACCGCGATCCTCAGGCTGACCTCGACCGAGTCGCAGATGCCCGCGACCCCGCACGGGTTCTCCCACGCGTCGGTGGTGAAGCCGTTCCAGGTGTAGTTGAAGCGCCCGTTCGGGTCGTTGAACGAGAACATCAGCACGACGATGTTGGGCAGCGTCATATAGCCGAGCGCGAGCAGGCCGATCAGCACGACGACGTTGCGACGCAACCAGTTGACGACGGCCATCAGACCAGGTCCTCCGTCCCCGCCTTGCGGATGTACGCCGTCACCATCAGCACGATCAGCAGCATCAGGATGAACGACAGGGCGGCGGCGGTCGGGTAGTCCAGGACGCGCAGGAACTGGGTCTGGATCACGTTGCCCGCCATGCCGGTGTCGGGCGAGCCGAGCCACTGCGCGTTGACGTAGTCGCCGGAGGCCGGGATGAAGGTGAGCAGCGTGCCGGAGACCACGCCCGGCAGCGACAGCGGGAAGGTGACCTTGACGAACGTGGTGCGCGGCGAGGCGTACAGGTCGCCGGCCGCCTCGTGCAGCCTCGGGTCGATCCGCTCCAGGCAGGCGTACAGCGGCAGCACCATGAACGGCAGGAAGTTGTAGGTCAATCCGCAGATCACCGCGAGCGGCGTGGCCAACACGCGGTCGTCCTGGGTGAGTCCGAGGAACGCCGTGACGTCGGTGAAGCGCAGCGTGTTGAGCACGTCCACGACGATCCCGTTGTCCGCGAGGATCGTCTTCCAGGCCAGGGTGCGGACCAGGAAGCTGGTGAAGAACGGCGCGATCACCAACACCAGCCACATGCCGCGCCACTTGCCCGCCTTGAACGCGATCGCGTAGGCGAGCGGGTAACCGATCACCAGGCACATCACGGTCGCCGCTGCGGCATAGCCGAACGAGCGCAGGAACTGCGGGTGGTACTGCTCGATCGCGTCCCAGTAGCCGGCCCAGTGCCAGGTGAGGTCGTAGCCCTTGGTCAGGTTGCCGGTCTGGAGCGAGGTGGAGCCCTGGACCACCATCGGAACGGCGAAGAACACCACGAGCCACAGCAGGCCGGGGGCGAGCAGTGCGTACGGCACCCATCTGCCGCGCCGCGCGGGCTCGTCGCTCGCCTTGTCGGTGGTGTCCACACCTCCCGTCGTGCCCGTGCCGAGGGTGCCGAGCGCGCTCACGCGGCGTCCTCGCTCGCCTCGGCGACGCCCGCGGTGAGGTCGCCCGATTCGAGCCCGAAGCCGTGCTCCGGGTTCCAGTGCAGCAGCACGCCGGCGCCGGGCACCAGGCGCCGGTCGCGCTCCATGTTCTGCTCGAAGACGGTGAATTCCTGACCCCACGGCATCCGCACCACGTACTGGGTGGAGACGCCGATGAACGCGGCGTCCACGATCACCCCGCCGTCGAGCCGGTTGCGGCCGTCCGCGACCTTCGCGTCGCTCGTGTGCACGATGGTGATCTTCTCCGGGCGGATGCCCATCACCAGCCGCTCGCCGTCGGCGGCGGAGCGCGCGGCGGGGAGCACGAGGCGGTTGCCCTGCGCGTCGAGCAGCAGATCGCCGTCGGCGCGCCCGGTCACCCGGGCCTCGACGAGGTTGGACTGCCCGAGGAAGTTGGCCACGAAGGTGGTCCTCGGCGACTCGTACAACTCGACCGGCGAGCCCAGCTGTTCTATGCGGCCGCCGTTCATCACGGCGATGGTGTCGGCCATCGTCATGGCCTCTTCCTGGTCGTGCGTGACGTGCACGAAGGTGATGCCCACGTCGGTCTGGATGCGCTTGAGTTCGAGCTGCATCTGCCGGCGCAGCTTGAGGTCGAGCGCGCCCAGCGGCTCGTCCAGGAGCAACACCTGCGGCGTGTTGATCAGCGCCCGGGCCACCGCGACCCGCTGCTGCTGGCCGCCGGAGAGCCGGGTCGGCTTGCGCTTGGCCAGGTGCCCGAGCTCGACCAGGTCGAGCATGTCCTTCACCTGCCCCGCGGTGTCCTTGACGCCGCGTCGGCGCAGCCCGAAGCCGACGTTGTCGGCCACGCTCAGGTGCGGGAACAGCGCGTAGTTCTGGAACACCGTGTTCACGGGGCGCTTGTACGGCGGCAGCGCCGTGACGTCGCGATCGCCGATGTGGACCGTGCCCGTCGAGGGCTGCTCCAGTCCGGCGATCATGCGCAACGTCGTGGTCTTGCCGCAGCCCGAGGCGCCGAGGAGGGCGAAGAACGATCCCGCGGGGATCGTCAGGTCCATGGGGCGGACGGCCGTGAAGTCACCGTAGTGCTTGCTCAGACCCGCCAAGGAGACATCGCCGGAGGCGCCGGCCCGCTGCTGCTCAGTCATGTTTCCTCTCGCCGCCCGGGACGGGTGAAGGCCCGTCCGCCGGCCACACGAGACGGCCGGGAGTTCTCGCTCTCGGCCGCCGATCCGGAAGGGGGGTCTACCGAGCTCCGAAGATGGTCCGGTGCCAGTCCTTGCGGGCGATGCCCGTGCCGTCGTACATGACGTGCTTGACCTGGGTGTACTCGTCGAAGGAGTACTGCGACATGTCCTTGCCGAAGCCGGATGCCTTGTAGCCGCCGTGCGGCATGTCGCTGATGATCGGGATGTGGTCGTTGACCCACACGCAGCCGGCCTGGATCTCCCGGGTCGCGCGCAGCGAGCGGAAGATGTCGCGGGTCCACGCGGACGCGGCGAGGCCGTACGGGGTGTCGTTGGCGAGCCGGATGCCCTCGTCGTCGCTGTCGAACGGCAGCACCACCAGCACCGGGCCGAAGATCTCGTCCTGCACGATCTCGCTGTCCTGGGCCACCCCGGTGACCAGCGTCGGCCGGTAGAAGGCGCCCTTGGCCAGGTCGCCGCCGGGGATCTCGCCGCCGGTGACGATGGTGGCGCCGTAGCCGCGGGCACGCTCGACGAAGCCGGCCACCGACTCCTGCTGTCGGCGCGAGACGAGCGGGCCGAGGTCGGTCGCGGGGTCCGTGGTGTCGCCGAGGCGCACACCGTCGTACAGCTCCGCGACCCCGGCGACGAACGCGTCGTAGAGCGGACGCTGGACGTAGGCGCGGGTGGCGGCGGTGCAGTCCTGGCCGGAGTTGATCAGGGACGCGGCGACCGCGCCGTTGATCGCGGCGTCGAGGTCGGCGTCGTCGAAGACCACGAACGGGGCCTTGCCGCCCAGTTCGAGGTGCAGCCGCTTGACCGTGCGCAGGGCCACCTCGCCGACCCGCTTGCCCACTCCGGTGGAGCCGGTGAAGGAGACCATCGACACGTCGGCGTGGCCCATCAGGTATTCGCCGACGGTCCGTCCCTTGCCGGTGACCACGTTGACCACGCCGTCGGGGATGCCCGCGTCCGTGCACGCCCGCGCGAACATCAGCGAGGTGAGCGGGGTGATCTCGGCCGGCTTGAGCACGATGGTGTTGCCCGCGGCGATCGCCGGGAGGATCTTCCAGGCGGCCATCTGCAGCGGGTAGTTCCACGGCGCGATCGAGCCGACCACGCCGATCGCCTCGCGGCGCACCATGGAGGTGGAGCCGGCCGCGTACTCCCCGGCCGCCTTGCCCTCCAGGTTGCGCGCGGCGCCCGCGAAGAACGCGGTGTTGTCGATCGTGCCCGGTACGTCGAACTCGGTGGTCAGCCGGATCGGCTTGCCCGCCTGCGCGCTCTCCACCCGGGCGAAGTCCTCGGCCCGCTCGTCGAGCAGCGCGGCCAGTCTGTTCAGCGCGCCGGCCCGCTCGCCCGGGGTGGCGCCCGACCACTGCGGGAAGGCGCCCTTGGCGGCGGCGACCGCCGCGTCCACGTCCGAGGGGTCCGCGAGGGTCAGCGTCTCGACCGTGTCGCCGGTGGCGGGGTTCACGACGTCGAACGTCTCCCCGGACGAGCCCTGCCGCAGTTGTCCCCCGACGTACTGATGACCGTTGCCGAAGTCCTGCATAGGCATGGGAGCCCTCCAAGGGAATTTCGATGAGCCGACGGGCGTCGCGGGGGGTGGTTATGCGCGTGAGCCGCGTCAGCGTAGGACGATGCCGTTTCGACACGGGGTGCCGCAACAGGCACATCGACAGGTACGGGGCCATGGCCTTTACAGGTCGTGAATCGCCGGCACGAACCCCGGGGCGGGAGGTCGAACCCGCCGGCGACCTGTCACCATGGAAGCACCGCCCGCCGAGCCGTTTACAGCTTGCTCACGGTTTGCTCGCGGGTTCCCTTCTCTCGGGATCCCTCGGATTCCCCCGGCTTCCCCCCGGGAACCAACCGCCCCGCGGTCGGGTCGTAGTCAGCACGCGGAGGTTGTCGAATGTTCCCCACCGTTTCCGACGTACTGGCCCTCGATATCGTCCGGCGTGGCCGCCCGCAGGTGGTGGCGGGCGAGCGTGGCCTGGCCCGTCCGGTGCGCTGGGTGCACATCAGCGAATTGCCCGACGTGACCCGCCTGCTCAAGGGCGGCGAGCTGGTGATGGCCACCGGCATCGCGCTCCCGGAGGAGCGTGAGGGGTTGCAGCGCTACATCCGCGATCTGGCCGAGGTGGACGCCGCCGGGCTCGTGCTCGAACTGGGCCGGCGCTACACCGAACAGCTGCCGCGCGCGCTGGTCGCCGCGGCGGAGCAGGTCGGCCTGCCGGTGATCACGCTGCGCAACGAGACCCGGTTCATCGGCATCACCGAGGCCGTGCACGCGCTGATCATCGACGCCCAGTTGGCCGAGTTGCAGGCGTCCGAGGCGGTGCACCAGGCGTTCAACGAGCTGGCCGTGGAGGGCGCCGAGCCCGCCGAGGTGGTCCGTCAGGCGTCCCGGATGGCCGGGCGGCCGGTGATCCTGGAGAACCTGGCGCACCAGGTGCTGGCCTACGACGCGGCGGGCCTGGCGGCCGAGGCGCTGCTGGAGAACTGGGAGGACCGCTCCCGGCAGCTGCGGCTGTCCACCCGCACCGCCTTCGACGAGCGCACCGGGTGGCTGGTGACCACGGTGGGCGCCCGGGGACACGACTGGGGCCGGCTGGTGCTGGTCGGCGACGGCACCCCGCCGCCCGCGCAGCAGACCATGCTCCTGGAGCGGGCCGCCTCCACGCTGGCGCTGAACCGGCTGGTGGTGCGCGACCGGGAGAGCCTGGAGCGGCAGACCCACCGCACGCTGCTGTCCGGGATCCTGACCCACTCGTACACGGTGGCCGAGGTGACTCTGCGCGCCCGTGCCCTGGGCATCCCGCTGGAGGGTCGGCGTCTGGTCGGCGTGGTGTTGCGGCTGCGGCGCAACACCACGCCCGCCGCGCTGGAATCCCAGGCCCGGCTGCGCGACTTCACCGAGATCGCCGCCGCCGCGGTGCGCGAGCGCCGGTTGGCCGCGCTGGTCGGCGGGCTCGACGACGACAACGTCGGGCTGCTCGTCGCGCTCGCCTCGCAGGACACCGAGGACGCCGCGTTGGAGGGCTTCTCCGGCGCGATCCGTCGGCTCGCGCCGGACCTCGCGGACGACATCGTGGTCGCGGTGGGCTCCTCGGTGGGCGCGGCCCGCGACGCGCGGCGCTCGCTCCTGGAGGCGACCCAGGTCGCCGACGCGGCACTGCACCAGGGCGGCAAGGCCGCGTTCTACCGGCTGCCCGACGTGCGGCTGCGCGGTCTGCTGCACCTGCTGCGCGACGACGCGCGGCTGCAGACCTACGTCGAGCGCGAACTCGGGCCGCTGCTGGCCTACGACGCGCAGCAGGGCACCCAGCTGGTCCCGATGCTCCGGATCTATCTGGAGCACGGGCGCAACAAGTCCGCCGCCGCCGATGCCGCGCACCTGTCCCGGCCGTCCTTCTACGAGCGGCTGCACCGGATCGAGCGGGTGCTCGGCGTGGACCTGGACCAGGTGGAGAGTTGCCTGTCGCTGCACGTGGCGCTGCTCGGCCTGGAAGCGCTCCGGCGCTGACCGCCGCTCAGGCGGCCGGCCGGGTGCCGGCGAGGGTGAAATCGTTCATCGCGAGCGCGTGCAGCACCCAGTCGCGCGGCCACAGTTGTTCGGTGCCGAACACATCGACCTCGACGTAGATCCCGTCGATGATCACCGACGCCAACATCGCGTGCCGGGCAATACCGGACTCGGTCCAGGTGTATTCCCAGACCACGCCTTTCCGGCCGTGAATGGCACGCGACTCGAAGGTCACTTTCCGATAGTCGCGAAATACCCGGGCCGCGTTCTGTTCGTCGTCGCGCCACTGTTCCAGCAGGTCGCTGGTCTGCTGGAAGGCGGTCCGCCCGGTCAACACGGTCGGGCCGGCCGGGTCGGTGTAGATCACGCTCTGGTTCTGCTCCTTGCGGGTCCAGCCCTGCGGGACCGGCCAGGCGAAGGTGCTCTCGTCGACCCGGTGCACGGGGATCGGCGCGCTTGTCGGGGGCGCGGTGGGGTACGCGGCCAGGCCGGTCGGCGGATCGGCGGCCGGTCGCGAGCCGGACCCGGTGACCGGCGGCGGGTTCGGCCGGGACGACGCCCCTCCCGTGTCGCCGCCTCGGCCGCCGGCACGGGCGAGCAGCACCGCCGCCACGATCGCGCCGGCGACGAGGAAGGTGACGATCGGGAGCAGCACCGCCAACAACCGACGGCGCGAGCGGGCCGGTCGCGGGCCGCGGGAGGGCAGCGGGAAGGTCGGCGGATTCCCGGCCCTCGTCGAGCCGCCGGGTCGGCGCCCGGGCGGCGGCGCGGCGGGCACCCGGGGCAGCGGATCGAACGATCCGGCCTCGTCGGGGGCGGGTCGCGCGGCGGGCGGCAGGTCGCACGGCGGCGGTTGCCGGTGCGGGGAGGGCACCAGCGTCGCGTCCGGGTCGGTCGTGTCGGGGTCGCCTCCGTGCGGGTCCGTCCGGTACGGGTCGGTCGAGGCCGGGTCGGTCACGGCCGGGTCCCCCGCCTCCACCGCCCCGGGCCCCGACGCCCACCCGAGCATGGTGGGCCGGATCGGCCGGGTCGCGTCGTCCGCGCGCCGGCGGCCCTCCGCGGCGACCACCGCGTTCAGCCGCGCCTCCACCTCGGCGCTGCTCGGGCGCAGCGTCGGATCGCGCCGGAACAGATCGCGAACCAGTGGCTCCAGCGGCCCGATCTCCTCCGGCACCTCGGGCTCGGCGATCACGATCGCGTGCATCGTGGCCACCGGGGTGGCCCGTCGGAACGGCGAGGCGCCGGTGACCGCCGCGCACAGCGTGACGCCCAACGACCACAGGTCCGAGGCCGGTCCCGGGTGTTCGCTCTCGATCCGCTCCGGCGCCATGAACTCGGGCGAACCCAGGATCGCGCCGGTCCCGGTCAGTCCGCTCACGCCCTCCAGGGCGGCGATGCCGAAGTCGGTGAGCACCGCGTGCCCGTCCCGCTCGATCAGGACGTTGCCCGGCTTGACGTCGCGGTGGATCACCCCGTGTGCGTGCACGACGCCGAGCGCGCGGGCGATCTGTACCGCCATCGCCGCGGCGGCGTGCGGGGTGAGCGGCCCGTCCTCGGCCAGGATCGTGTCCAGCGAGCGGGCGTCGAGCAGTTCCATCACGATCCACAACCGGTCGTCGTCCTCGACGTAGTCGTAGACCCGCACCACGTTGGGATGGTTGATCCGGGCGGTCGCCTGGGCCTCGCGCAGACTTCGCTCGCGGAAGGACCGGGACGCGTTGCGCCCCCAGCCCGTACTGATCACCTTCGCCGCCACGGGTCGGTCGAGCAGGCGATCCCGGGCCCGCCACACGGTGCCCATTCCGCCGCTGCCGAGCACGCTCACCAACTCGTAACGGGCTCCGACCACGAAGCCCGTCCCACCCTCACCAGGCGCGCCCGACATCGGCTTTCCCCCAGGTTCGCCGCTTTTCAAGATCAGACCATTTCAGCTTTACCAGAGTTATCCCCCAAAAGCCGTCCTAAAGCCTGGGACGGACATGGTAGAACGAATCGTCACACATAGCGGGAGGGGGATACCGCATGTTCCTGTGGAGAAAACTTCGATCAGAAAATGTCAAGCGAGCCGCGTTGATCATTTCTGTTCCGGTCGGAATAGGGATGATTCTGAACGCCGGCCTCGCCGTCGCGGATACCGACGCGAGCGGGTCGGTACCGCGAACCGGCGGCGAGGGACACACGCAGACCCGGCACCCCACCGGTGAGGGCACCAGGCCACCGGTCACCACCAAACCGCCCGTGAGCACGAAGCCGGCCACGACGTCGGCGCCGGGCACCCACCGACCGACCACCGAACCGCCCACCACCCGGCCGCCGAGCAGCACCCGGCCGCCGACCACGACACCACCGACCACGGGGCGGCCCGGCACCACCCCGCCGCCCACCGGGCCGTCGACCACGGCGCCGCCGGCCACCCGGTTCGGGGTGACAACCGCCCTCCAGATCACCTTCGACGCCCGGGGTCGGGGCACGATCTGGTTCACCGTCACCAACGACACCGACAAGGCCCAGCCCGCCCGGGACGTGTACGCCTACAGCACGGGGCAGTTGCGGATCACCTCGGTGGCCGGCTGCTCGGCCGCACCCGCGCTGCGGGACCCGGGCCCGACCTGGGCGACCACGTTCAAGTGCGCACCCGGTTCGCTCCGGCCGCACGAGACCAAGCGCTGGTCGGCGTCGGTGGAATACCCGCCCGCCGCGGCCGGGTCGCCGCGCGCGGCCCGCGCGGAGGTACGGCTCCCGCTCGCGCCGGAGACCGACATCTCCACGTTCTGCGTCCTGGTGGTACCCGAGGGCGCCGCGGACACCTCGGTGATCCTGGGTCGGGCCGGACCGCTGACCCTGATCGGCCGGGCCGACAACAACGACCCGTCGTTCATCGGCTACACCGTCGACACACCCCTGCCGAGCTTCCCGGGCGGGACCTCCGGCGGAGGCACGTCGGGCGGCGGCACGAGCGGCGGCGGTTCCACCGGTGGCGGGAGCACCGGCGGCGGCGCCGGTGGTGGAAGCACCAGCGGTGGAAGCACCGGCGGAGCCGCGGACGGCACCACTCCCGGCGGCACCGACCGAACGCCGCCGAGCACCCTGCCCAAGACCGGACCCGACGACGACACCCTGTCGCTCGCGGGCGGCGCGGTCGGCCTGCTGCTCGTCGGCAACGCGCTGTTCCAGGGCGCGCGGGTGCGCCGGATCCACTCCGCCGAGGGCGAGGAACCGGAGCAGGACTGACCCGAAGCCCGACCCGGCCCACCGCGACACCGCGGCACCCGCGACACCGCACCACCCGGGCCGGCCGCACACCCGACACGACACGGCCCCGGGCCCGCGCGCCGCGGACCCGGGGCCGTGCCCGGTGCGCCGACCGATCGACGACCGGCAGGCGCTCGATCAGTGACCGGTCAGCGCCAACACCCGCCGGGCGGCGGGCCGTTCGAGCAGGTCGGCGAACGTGGCGCGCCCCTGGACAACCTTGCGGAACACCCGCCAGCCCTGCGGCAGCGTGGTCACCGCGTGGTGCAACATCGCCGGGTGCCGCTCGAAGACGTCGAGCAGGATCCGCCCGGCACGCATCTCGCGACCGAGCACCGCGTCCACGTCCGCGTGGTAGTCCGCGCCGATCTTGTCCACCTCGGCCACGGTGTCGACCCCGGCCACCTGCGCGGCCCGCTCCCCCGCCAACCGGCCCGAGCGCAGCGCGTACGAGATGCCCTCGCGCGTCCAGGGTTCGAGCAGCCCGGCGGCGTCCCCGGCGACCAGCACCCGGCCGCGCGACAGCGGCGCGCTCTCCTTGCGGCAGCGGGTCAGATGGCCCGACTCCACCGCCGGCCGGAACCCGGCCAGACCCAGCCGGCCGATGAAGTCGCGCAGGTAGGCACGGGTGGCCTCACCCTCGCCGCGCGCGCAGATCACCCCGACGGTCAACGTGTCGCCCTTGGGGAACACCCACCCGTACGAGCCCGGCAGCGGACCCCAGTCGAGCAGGATCCGCCCGCGCCAGTGCGCGGCGACCTCCGGCGGCACCGGGATCTCCGCCTCCAGGCCCAGATCGACCTGGTCGAAGGTGACCCCGACGTAGGCCGAACTGCGTCCCGCGCTGCCGTCCGCGCCGACCACCGCGTTCGCGCGCACCGTCTCGCCGCCCGCGAGGGTCAGTTCCACCAGGCCGTCGTGCTCGACGATCCGGGAGACCGCGATGCCCTCGCGCAGCACCGCGCCCGCGGCCACCGCGGCCCGGGTCAGCGCCTCGTCGAAGCGGGCCCGGTCGACCAGTCCGATCAGCGTGGTCCGGGCCGAGCGGACCCGACGGCGGCGTCCGCGCAGGGTGAACTCGACCTCGCGGACCAGGTCTTCCACGGGCGGCTCGAAGCCCGGCGGGAGGGCGTTCTTGGACGGGCCGATGATGCCGCCGCCACACGTCTTGTAGCGCGGGAGTTCGGCCCGGTCCAGGACCAGCACGCGGCGTCCAGCGCGCGCCGCGGCCAGCGCCGCCGACGCGCCGGCGGGGCCCGCGCCGATCACCACGACGTCCCAACCCGAGGGCTCCCCGGGGTCGTCGGCGTGGTCGGTGGGCGTTGCGACGGCGGGCACGGCGGTGGCCTCTGGGGAGCTGCTAGTCATGGAAATCGACCCTAGTGCCACCACGCCGTACGTCCGTCCGGGCGGCTCCCGCCCGCCCGCACGACCCCCGCCCGCGCGTCTGTCCGAATAGCCGGCGAATGCGCCTTATGCTCCGCCGGTGTCCCACGACAGCGCGCCGTTCCTGATCGTCCTGGCCCTGGCCTTCGTCGCGCCGCTGGCGGCCGATCTGCTCGGGCGACGGATCCCGGTACCCACCGTCGTGCTCGAACTCCTGCTCGGCGTACTGGTCGGACCGTCCGTTCTGGACTGGGTGCACGAGACGAGCGTGCTCACCTTCGCGGCCAACTTCGGGCTGGCCTTCCTGATGTTCCTGGCCGGCTTCGAGATCGACCCGTCCCGGCTCAACGGTCGGCCGTTGCGCCTGGCCACGCTGGGCTGGGTGGTGTCCCTGGTGGTCGGCCTGGCGGTCGGGCTGCTCCTGGTGTGGTCCGGTTCGACCATGTCGCGCCTGGTGGTGGGCCTGGCCCTGACCACCACCGCGCTCGGCACGCTGTTGCCGATCCTGCGCGACGCCGGAGCGCTGCCCACCCGGTTCGGCGCGCGGGTGATGGCGATCGGCACCCTCGGCGAGTTCGGTCCGATCGTGGCGATCTCGCTGCTGCTGGGCGGGCGCAACGCGGATGCCTCGGCGGTCGCGCTGGCCTGCTTCGCGGCGGTGACGCTGGTGGTGCTGGCGTTCGCGCGCCGGCCGCTGCCCTCGGCGCTCGACCGGGTGGTCCGGGCCACCCTGCACTCCAGCGGCCAACTCGCCGTCCGACTGGCCGTGTTGGTCCTGGCGGCGCTGGTCTGGGCGGCGGACGAACTCGGCCTCGACGCGCTGCTCGGCGCGTTCGCGGCCGGCCTGATCATCCGGCTGCTGCTGTCCGACATGCCGGCCGAGTCGCGCGAGACGGTGGCGGCCAAGCTGGACGCGATCGGCTTCGGGATGTTCATCCCGGTGTTCTTCGTGATCAGCGGCGTGCGCTTCGACGGGCGGGCGCTGTTCGCGGACCTGGGCACGGTGGCCCTGCTCCCGCTGTTCCTGGCGCTGTTGCTGCTGGTCCGCGGCGTGCCGACCTACCTGCTGGAGCGCGCTTCCCCGGTCGCGGTACGCCTGGGCCTGGCCCTGTTCGCCTCGGCCGGCCTGCCGCTGATCGTGGTGATCACCGGAATCGGCGTGGCGGAGGGCGAGTTGCGGGCGGGCACCGCGGCCGCGATGGTCGGCGCCGGCATGGTCTCGGTGCTGGTGTTCCCGCTGCTCGGACTGCGCGCCTACCGCAAGGCGCGGGCCGCCGACCCGGCCATGGCGGAGCACTGACCACGCCGGCCGGAACCGAGGCCCGCCGACCGTCCGGGGCCCGCCGACCCGCCGACCGGCACTTGCCGCCGGCTCACAGACCGATGATCTTCCCCCACGCCTTCTCCCAGCGCCGCTCCTCGTCCTCGGTGGTCTCCCGCATCCCGTGCAGCTTCGCGGTCATCTCCGCGTCCGGGAAGATCAGCGGGTTGGTGGCCGACGCGCGCGTCTCCTCGTCCGAGGACTCGGCCAGCACCTGCTGCGCGGCCGGCACCGGACACACGTACGCCACGTAGTTCGCCAACTCCGCGGCGATCTCGGGGTCGTAGTAGAAGTCCATCAGCTTCTCGGCGTTGGTCTTGTGCGCGGCCTTGTTCGGCACCATCAGGTTCTCCGACCACAGTTCGGCACCCTCCTCGGGCACCACGAACTCGATGTCGGGGTTGTCCAGCTTGAGCTGACCCACGTCGCCGGAATACGCCTGGCAGGCCAGGATGTCGCCGCTGGCCAGGCCCGAGGTGTAGTCGTTGCCGGTGAAGCTGCGGATGTGGTCCTTGTCCACCAGCTTCTGCATCCGCTCCATCACCTTGTCCACGTCGGCGTCGGTGAACGCGCGGATGTCCGAGCCCTCGCCGAGCATCAGCAGCGCGACCGCCTCCATGAAGCCCGCGAACACGGTGACCCGGCCCTTGAGTTCGGGCCGCCACAGGTCGTTCACCGACCGGATCTCGCGGTCCACCAGCTTCTTGTTGTACGCGATGCCGGTCATCCCGCTCTGCCACGGCACGGTGTAGTCGCGCCCGGGGTCGTAGCCGGGGCTGCGCAACGATTCGGCGAGGTTGGCGCCCACCCGCGGCAGATTGGCCTTGTTCAGCTTCTGCACCCAGCCGAGCCGAACGAAGCGGGTGCACATCCAGTCGGAGATGACGATGGCGTCGCGCCCCGGCTCCTTGCCCGCCTGGATGGCCGGGTGGATCTTACCGAAGAACTCGTCGTTGTCGTTGATCTCCTCCGAGTACCGGACCTTGATCCCGGTCCTGTCGGTGAACGCGTCGAGCGTGGGGTGGCGCTGCTCGTCCTCGTCGTCGACGTCGATGTACAGCGCCCAGTTGGAGAAGCGGACCACCTTCTCCCGCTCCGACCGGTCCGTTCCGCCGCGCCTGCTCTCCTCGACATACGCCGAGGGCACGCCGCACGCGGCCAGCGCGCCGACGGCCGCGGCCGCGCCGGTGCCGCGCAGGAACATCCGCCGGTCCACCCGATGCCCGGCAATCCGCAGCGGGGATCGGGCGCGAGTGCGGGCGCGGGTCATCGGCGACTCCTTGGCGGTACGGAACGGGGCCTGTTCCCTGGGCGCGGGGACGCGCCGGGCGTACGGACGGCCCACCGCATCGTGGCCGGGTCCCGCCCCGGACGGCAACACGCACCCTGTCAACCCTCGCGGAGCGGAGTTGACAGGGTGCGTGCGGGTGTCGCGGGGGTGCCGCTCGCGCGGCGCGGCGGATCAGGCGTCGTAGTTGGTCATCACGTGCTTGATCCGGGTGTAGTCCTCGAAGCCGTAGCCGGAGAGGTCCTTGCCGTAGCCGGAGTGCTTGAAGCCGCCGTGCGGCATCTCGGCGACCAGCGGGATGTGCGTGTTGATCCACACGCAGCCGAAGTCGAGCCGCTTGGCCATCCGCATCGCCCGGCCGTGGTCCTTGGTCCACACCGAGGAGGCGAGCGCGTACTGCACGCCGTTGGCGTTGGCCAGCGCCTCGGCCTCGTCCTCGAACGCCTGGACGGTGATCACCGGGCCGAAGACCTCGTTCTGGATGATCTCGTCGTCCTGCTTCAGCCCCGAGACCACGGTCGGCGCGTAGAAGAAGCCCTTGTCGCCGACCCGGTGACCGCCGGCCTCGACCTTGGCGTGTCCGGGCAGGCGGTCGATGAAGCCGGAGACCTGGGCGAGTTGGTTGACGTTGTTGACCGGGCCGTAGTCGGCGTCGTCCTGCGGGCCGGTGGAGGTGGCGTTCGCGGCGGCGGCCAGCGCGGCGACGAACTCCTCGCGGATCGAGGAGTGCACGAGCACCCGGGTGGCGGCGGTGCAGTCCTGGCCCGCGTTGAAGAAGCCGGCCCCCGCGATGCCCTCGGCCGCGGCGGCGATGTCGGCGTCCTCGAAGACCACGACGGGCGCCTTGCCGCCGAGTTCGAGGTGCACCCGCTTGAGGTCCTTGGACGCGCTCTCCGCGACCGACATGCCGGCCCGTACCGAACCGGTGATCGAGGCCATCGCCGGGGTCCGGTGCTCGACCATCAGCCGACCGGTGTCGCGGTCGCCGCAGATCACGTTGAACACGCCGGCCGGCAGGATCTCGCCGATGATCTCGGCGAGCAGCACGGTGGACGCCGGCGTGGTGTCGGACGGCTTGAGCACCACGGTGTTGCCTGCGGCGAGGGCCGGCGCGAACTTCCACACCGCCATCATCATCGGGTAGTTCCACGGCGCCACCTGGGCGCAGACACCGACCGGCTCCCGTCGCACCATGGAGGTGTGCCCCGCCATGTACTCGCCGGCCGACTTGCCCTCGAGCATGCGCGCCGCGCCCGCGAAGAAGCGGATCTGGTCCACCATCGGCGGGATCTCCTCGGACGCGGTCAGCGCCCGCGGCTTGCCGGTGTTGCGACACTCGGCGTCGATCAACTCGTCGGCACGCTTCTCGACCGCGTCGGCGATCTTGAGCAGGGCGAGCTGGCGCTCGGCGGGCGTGGTCTCGCTCCAGCTCTCGAACGCCGTGGCCGCCGCGCGCATCGCCGCGTCGACGTCCCGCTCGCGAGAGAGCGGGGACGTCGCGTAGACCTCGCCGGTGGCGGGATCGACGATGTCGAGCGTGCCGCCGTCCGCGGCGTCGGTGAACGTGCCGTCGATGTAGTTGCGCAGAGTACGCAGGTCGCTCATGTCCCAAGTCTCCTTCGAAAACGGGGCGGCGCCGGCAGGACGGCGAGGGGGTCGATTCCCGACCTGGGCCGCGATCCCAGCCTAACCGGATTGCTGTCGGTATCCGCATCCCCATCACACACCAACAACTGAATCAGTTGTCTGATTGAGCAAAGTCAACGGATTCCCTTGCGAAAGGCCCATCTGATGAGGCAGAGTGACCACGTGGCCGGTCGAGACAGAAACCCGAGTGCGCCGGCCGACGCCGTGTCGAAGGCGATCATCGAGCAGCTCCAGGAGGACGGACGCCGCTCGTACGCCGCGATCGGCAAGGCCGTCGGTCTCTCGGAGGCCGCCGTGCGCCAACGCGTACAGCGCCTGCTCGACCAGGGCGTGATGCAGATCGTCGCGGTGACCGATCCGCTGACCGTCGGCTTCCATCGCCAGGCCATGGTCGGGGTTCGCGTCGAAGGGGACATCGAACCCGTGGCGGACATACTGGCCACGATGGAGGAAGTGGACTACGTCGTCATCACGGCGGGTTCGTTCGACCTCATCGTGGAACTCGTATGCGAGAACGACGACCACCTGCTCGACATCATCAACAAGAGGATCCGAGCGATTCCGGGCGTACGGAGCACCGAGAGCTTCGTCTACCTGAAGCTCCGGAAGCAGACCTACCAGTGGGGTACTCGATGACACAGCAGTACGACAACGCGGCCCTCTCCAAGAGCGCCTACGACCACCTGTGGATGCACTTCACCCGCATGTCGTCGTACGAGAACGCTCCCGTGCCGACCATCGTGCGCGGTGAAGGCAGCTACATCTGGGACACCAACGGTCGCAAGTACATCGACGGCCTCGCCGGCCTGTTCGTCGTACAGGCCGGGCACGGCCGCGCCGAGCTGGCCGAGGTCGCCCGCAAGCAGGCCGAGCAGCTGGCCTTCTTCCCGGTGTGGAGCTACGCCCACCCCAAGGCCGTCGAGCTGGCCGAGCGCCTGGCGAACTACGCCCCGGGCGACCTGAACAAGGTCTTCTTCACCACCGGCGGCGGCGAGGCCGTCGAGTCCGCGTGGAAGCTGGCCAAGCACTACTTCAAGCTGACCGGCAAGCCGACCAAGCACAAGGTCATCTCGCGGGCCATCGCCTACCACGGCACCCCGCAGGGCGCGCTGTCGATCACCGGCCTGCCCGACTACAAGGCGCCGTACGAGCCGCTGGTGCCGAGCACCTTCCGGGTGCCCAACACCAACCAGTACCGCAAGCCGGAGTTCCTGGCCGACGACTCCCCCGAGGCGTTCGGCCGCTGGGCCGCCGACCAGATCGAGGTGGCGATCCTCAACGAGGGCCCCGACACCGTCGCCGCGGTCTTCCTGGAGCCGGTGCAGAACGCCGGCGGCTGCTTCCCGCCGCCGCCCGGCTACTTCCAGCGTGTGCGCGAGATCTGCGACCAGTACGACGTGCTGCTCGTCTCGGACGAGGTCATCTGCGCGTTCGGCCGGCTCGGCACCATGTTCGCGTGCGACAAGTTCGACTACGTGCCGGACATCATCACCTGCGCCAAGGGCATGACCTCGGGCTACTCCCCGATCGGCGCGATGATCGTCTCCGACCGCCTCGCCGAGCCGTTCTACAACGGCAGCGACAACGTCTTCATGCACGGCTACACCTTCGGTGGGCACCCGGTGTCCTCCGCCGTGGCGCTGGCCAACCTCGACATCTTCGAGCGTGAGGGCCTGAACCAGCACGTGCTGGACAACGAGTCCAAGTTCCTGGCCACCCTGCAGAAGCTCCAGGACCTGCCGATCGTCGGCGACGTGCGCGGCAACGGGTACTTCTACGGCATCGAGATGGTCAAGGACAAGAGCACCAAGGAGACGTTCGACGAGGACGAGGCCGAGCGCCTGCTCCGCGGCTTCCTGTCCACCGCGCTCTACGACAACGGCCTGTACTGCCGCGCCGACGACCGCGGCGACCCGGTCATCCAGCTGTCCCCGCCGCTGGTCGCGGACCAGGGTGTGTTCGACGAGATCGAGCAGATCCTGCGCGGAGTGCTGACCGAGGCCTGGACCAAGCTGTAGAACGCGCCGTCGAATCGACGGTGGGCACCGGCATTTCGACGAACCCTCAGTGAGGCTGCCGCCGTCGCGCACACACCCGTGCGCGACGGCGGCAGACTCATATCCGGCGCCGAATCCCCCGAAACACCCCGAACCACCGGAACCATCGGCACCACCGACATCCCGAAGAGGCCCGATGAGTCACCCCGTCCCCGGCTCCACTCCTCGAACCCGCATACGCCGCCTGCCCGATCACGCCGTCGAGGACCGGGCCGCGCTGCACGCCGTGCTCGACGCCGGCCTCGTCGGCCACCTCGCCATCACCGGCGAGGACGGACAGCCGTTCGTCCTGCCCGTCGCCTACGCCCGGGACGGCGAGCGGGTGTTGATCCACGGCTCGACCGGCAGCCGACTCTTGCGCGGTCTGGCCGCCGGCGCGCCCACCTGCCTGACGGTGACCCTGCTCGACGGCCTGGTGCTGGCCCGATCCGCCTTCGAGTCGTCGATGCACTACCGCAGCGCGATGGTGCTCGGCTCGTGCGCGGTGCTCCCGGACGCCGAGAAGGTCGCCGCCCTGGACCTGCTCACCGACCGACTGCTCCCCGGCCGCCGCGACGACCTGCGCCCGCACTCGGCAAAGGAGTTGGCCGCGACGCTCGTCCTCGCGCTGTCCCTGGACGAGGCCTCGGTGAAGATCTCTTCCGGACCGCCCGACGACGACGAGGCCGACCTCGACGCCCCGATCTGGGCCGGCACGGTCCCGATCACCGAGCACTTCGGCACCCCGATGCCCGCCCCCGATCTGCGCTTCGACCTCCCCGCGCCGGACTACCTGAGGACGTGGACCCGATGACCACCGACTATCGCGACGTGTCCCTGTGGTTCGACACCCTCGGCGAGGACGTCACCGCGCGCCCCGCGCTCACGGGCGACCTGGACGTCGACGTGGCGATCGTCGGCGCCGGCTACACCGGCCTGTGGACGGCGTACTACCTGGCCAGGGCCGATCCCTCGCTGCGGATCGTGGTGCTGGAGCGGGAGGTCGCCGGCTTCGGCGCGTCCGGCCGCAACGGCGGCTGGTGCTCGGCGCTGTTCCCCGCCTCCATCGCCAAGGTGGCCCGCGACAGCACCCGGGAACGCGCGATCGCCCAGCAGCGGGCGATGAACGCGACCGTCGACGAGGTCGGCCGGGTGGTCGCCGCGGAGGGCATCGACTGCGACTTCGACAAGGGCGGCACGGTCGTGCTGGCCCGCACCCCGGTACAACTGGCCCGCGCCCGCGAGGCGGTCGCCGGGGAACACGCCTGGGGCTTCGACGACTCCGACGCCCGGCTGCTCGACGCCGCCGAGGCGCGCGCGATGGTCGGCGCCACGGACGTGCTCGGCGGCACCTACACCCCGCACTGCGCGGTGCTCCACCCCGCCAAGCTGGCCCGCGGCCTGGCCGCGACGGTGGCCGGCCTCGGCGTGCGCGTCCACGAGCGGACCCCCGTGCTCTCGATCGAGGACGGCGTCGCCGTCACCCCGCACGGCCGGGTCCGCGCCGACGTGGTGGTCCGCGCCACCGAGGGGTACACCCCCGAGCTGGCCGGCTTCCGCCGCGACCTCGCGCCGGTCTACTCGCTGATGATCGCCACCGAGCCGCTGCCGAAGGCCTTCTGGGACGAGGTGGGCCTGGCCCGCCGGGAGAGCTTCAGCGACATGCGGCACCTGATCATCTACGGCCAGCGCACCGCCGACGACCGCCTCGCCTTCGGCGGACGCGGCGCGCCGTACCACTTCGGCTCGAGGGTACGGCCCGAATTCGACCGCGACGAGAAGGTCTTCGCCGAACTGCGCCGGGTGATCACCGAGTTGTTCCCGGCCGTCGCCGACGCGCGGATCACCCACACCTGGGGTGGCCCGCTGGGCGTGGCCCGCGACTGGTACGCGAGCTGCGGCCTGGACCGCGCCCGCAAACTGGCCTGGGCCGGCGGCTACGTCGGCGACGGCGTGGGCACCACCAACCTCGCCGGCCGCACCCTGGCCGACCTGATCCGCGACGAGTACACCGACCTGACCCGGCTGCCCTGGGTCCGCCACCGCTCGCCCCGGTGGGAGCCGGAGCCGCTGCGCTGGATCGGCGCCAACGTGGGCCTGCGGGTGATGGCGGGCGCCGACGTCGAGGAGCGGCGCACCGGGCGCGACTCGCGCCTGGCACACGCGTTCGGCCGGTTCCTGGGTCACTGAGCCGGGCCGGTCACCCCGTTCCCCCTCGGATGGTGCGGCGCCAGGACTCCAGGTGGTCCGGCGCCGCACCCGCCTTGAGCAGGAACTCCGCCGCCGAGCCGTGCCGCTCCTCCAACACCCGCAGGAAGGTGTCGATGGACGCTCGCGCCGCACCGCGCATCGCGGGCGCGACCGGATGCGACGGATCGATCCGGGGCTGGCGCGGCAAGCGGTCGATGCGCTCGAACATCTCCACGAGATGCGTCTCGGTCTCGGTGTAGTCGGCGATGATCGCCTCGCGCTCGACCCCGGCGACCGACAGGAGCAGGGCGACCAGGATCCCGGTCCGGTCCTTGCCCGCGGTGCAGTGCACCAGCGCCGGCACCCCGCCGTCGCCGGCCAGGACCTCCAGCGAGCGTACGTACGACTCGCCGCCGCGCTCTGCCATCCGCATGTAGAGCAGCCCGGCCCCGAACTCGTCCACGCTGCCCAGGTCGATGTCGTCGTCCAATCCCAGGCCCTGGGTCTGCCCGGCCGACACGTCGCCGATCGCGGCCCGGTCGGCGGCCAGCGCCGAGCGTCGACCCAGCAGCGGCAACCGGTGTCGAACCACGCCCGCCCACTCGGTCGGGGGCAACCCCTCGTGGTCCGAACGCAGATCGAGCACGTGCCGCACGCGATAGGTGTGGATCAATCGGTCGACCCCCTCGGGGGTGAGCAGATCCGGGGTCTCGGACCGCATCAGTACCCCCGTTCGAGTGACACCGCCGCCGATCAGCGGTAGGTCGCCGACGTCGCGGGCATTGAGCAGATCTGGAAGATCGAGTCGGCGGTTCATGTGCACCCCGTTCGGAACGCGTTCGAGACACCTGTTCGCCTCATCATGATGTGTGCGAACTCCCGCCGCCGACAGGGCTCCCGAGTGAGGGGGTTTGTCGCCCGTGCCGAAACCACGTGCCGCGACGCTCGTTGGAGGACAACGGGTGGCAACGAACGTATCTCTGCGGGAGGTGTGCCATGTCCCTGTCATCCCGCTCGACGAGACCCACTGACCGGCGCGCCGGCGCCGACGGATCGACCGCCCCACCCGACAACGACGTGCTGCGCGCTCACGGACTGACCCTCACCCAGGGGTCGCGAACGCTGCTGCGCGACGTCTCGGCCGCGGTCCGCGCCGACGAGACGTTCGCGATCACCGGGCCCGACGGCGCCGGCAAGTCGGCGCTCCTCGCCTGCCTGTCCGGCGTGCTCGCCCCCGACGCCGGCGAGATCTGGTTCAACAGCGGTCCGCTGCACGTGCTCGACGAGAAGGGCCGCACCGCGTTGCGGCGCCGGCACTTCGGCCTGGTCGACGGCCGCACCCGGCTGCTGCCCGAGTTGACCGTCGCGGAGAACGTCGCGCTGCCGCTGCTGCTGGATCGCACGCGCCGCACCGAGGCGTTCGCGATCGCCCGGCACTGGATGGAGCGGCTCGACGTCACCGAGCACGCCGAGGCCCGGCCGCCGGGCCTGGGACCGGCGCTGCTGCGTCGGGCGGCGGTCGCCCGCGCGCTGGTCACCCGACCGGCGGTGGTCTTCGCGGACGAGCCGGCGCACGGCCTGGCCGGTGCCGAACTCGACCATCTGATGCGGATCCTGGTCTCCGCCGTGCGCTCGCACGGGATCACCCTCGTACTGGCCACCGCCGATCGGCGGGTGGCGGCGCACGCGGACCGCGGTCTGGTCCTGCGCGAGGGTCGTCCCGACCCGCGCGCGGAGGGGTGGTAGGCCGATGTCCGGGGCCGGCGCACGGGTCCTGCGCGACGTGTGGCACGGCGCGTCCCGGGTCGACGCGGTGCGGGTGCTGGCCGGCGCGGCGCTGGCGGGCGGTGCCACGATCGTGCTGCTCTGCCTGCTGGCCTGGGCCCGCCCGAGCGAGCACCCGGCACCGGCGCCGACCGGTCCGCTGCTCGCGGCGCTGCCGGTGCTGGCCGCCGTGGCGGTGCTGACCGCGGTCGGCACCCGGCTCGCGGTCCTGCATCGGCACGACCGGGCCGACCGCGCCCGGCACGCCCGCGCCGAGGTCGCCGAGGGGCCGCCGGCCCCGGGGCACGGGGCCGAGCGGGGGGCGGTGGCGACGGAGGCGGGGATCACGGCCCTGGTCGGCACGATCGCCGGGATGCGGGCACACCTGCTGCTGCGCTCGGTGCGGGACTCGGTGCCGCCCTCGGTGGGCCGACTGCTCGAGGTGGGCGCGGAGGCGCACTGGCCCGGCCTGGTGGCGCTGCTCGTGGCGATGCCCACGATCGCGGCGATCGCGGCGGCGAGCGCGGTGCGGGGGCCGTCGACCCGATCGTCACCCCGGGTGCCGCCGTACGTCGGGCCGCTCCTGGTGCTCGCCGGGCTGCTCGGGCAGTACCTGATCGCCGACCCGGCCCGTCCGGAGGAGTTGCCGCACGGCGCGCTGCCGGCGGCGGTGGGCGGATACGCCGCGGTGCTGATCGGGGCCGCGCTGACCATGCCCTGGTTGGTGGCCTGGCTCGGCGGCGGCTGGGCGGCCCGGGCCCGTCGGGCCTGGACGTTGTGCGCGGCCCGGCGGATGGAGGCCGCCGCGCACGGCCTGGCGCTGCCGCTCGGACTGACCACGATCGCGCTGGCGGTGGTCACCACCGGCCGGCTCGCGGGCGACCGCACGCCGGTCCGGATGGCCGACGCGCCGCTGTTCCTGACGGTGGCCACGGTCTCGCTGTGCGCGGCGGCGATGTTGTTCGCGGTGGTCGTCGAGTACGGCCCGGCCCGCCGGGAGACCTCGCGGACCCTGCACTCGATCGGCGCGACCACGCCGACGGATCGCCGCGCGGCCCTGGTCGCCCTCGCCGTCCCCGTCCTGGTCTGCGTGCCGACGGCGATCACCGTCGGCACACTGGCGGCCTGGCCAGCGCACGAGGGCGCCAATCCGTTCCCGACGGTGTCCACCCGCACCGCGCTGCTCGGCACGGTCTGGGCGGTCGGCCTGCTGGTGGCCGCGCTGATCGCGGCGGCGGCGGTGATCCTGCGGGACGAACGACCGCAGCGGCGCCGGGCCTGAACCCCGGACAGGCATGGGAAAACACTGCAGACATGGGAAAACACTCCGAGCCCGGCGCGGCGTCCCCTTCCGCGACGGGCTCGAAGTGCTTCTCGTCTCGGGGGCCACGCGACCCCGAGCCGTGCGCCGGATCGTGTCCCTTCGACCGGCGGCTTGGGCGTGCCACCGCCGGATCATTCGAACGGGGGGATCAAAGGATCCGACGGCCTGGCACTGAGATCAGTCTGCCCTGTGCGGCCTAAGGATCCGATAAGGATTCGTTACCCGTTCTATATCGCCGCGCCGCGCACCCGTGACCTGCACCGATTGTCCCGCTTGCCGACTGTGTCCCGCGCGATCGGCGGGCCGGCCGACGCCGCCCGCCGATCGAGCCGCGGAATCAGACCTCGGCGGCGGCGAGTTGCCCGCACGCGCCGTCGATGTCGCGACCCCGGGTGTCCCGGACGGTGACCGGCACGCCGTGCTTGGTCAGCAGCCGGACGAACTCCTCCTGGCGCTCGGCCGTGGAGGCGGTCCACTTCGACCCCGGAGTGGGGTTGAGCGGGATCAGGTTGACGTGCGCGTTGTGGTTCTTCAGCCGACGCCCGAGCAGGTCGGCCCGCCAGCCGTGGTCGTTGATGTCCTTGATCAGCGCGTACTCGATGGAGACCCGGCGACCGGTGACGCCCTCGTAGTGCCAGGCCGCGTCCAGCACCTCGCGCACGTCCCAGCGGGTGTTGACCGGGACGAGCGTGTTGCGCAGGTCGTCGTCCGGCGCGTGCAGGGACAGGGCGAGGGTGACCGGGATCCGCTCCTCGGCGAGCTTGTACATCGCGGGGACCAGGCCGACCGTGGACATGGTCACCGATCGGGCGGAGATGCCCAGGCCCTCGGGGCTCGGGTCGATCAGCCGGCGAACCGCGCCGACCACGGCCTTGTAGTTGGCCAGCGGCTCGCCCATCCCCATGAAGACGATGTTGCTGACCCGGCCCGGACCGCCGGGCACCTCGCCGCGCGCGAGGGCCCGCGCGCCGGCGAGCACCTGCTCGACGATCTCGCCGGTGGACAGGTTGCGGGTCAGGCCCGCCTGGCCGGTGGCGCAGAACGGGCAGTTCATCCCGCAGCCCGCCTGCGAGGACACGCACATCGTGACCCGGTCGGGGTAGCGCATCAGGACGGCCTCGACGAGGGTGCCGTCGAAGAGCTTCCACAGCGACTTGCGGGTGGCCCCGTCGTCGCAGGAGATGTCCCGTACGGAGGTCATCAGCGAGGGCAGCAGGGCTTCGGCGAGCCTGGCCCTGGTCGCGGCGGGCATGTCGGTCCACTGCTCGGGGTCGTCCGAGAGGTGACCGAAGTAGTGCTTGGACAGTTGGGCCGCGCGAAACGGCTTCTCGCCCAGCTCGGCCACCGCCTCGCGGCGCTCGGCGAGGGTGAGGTCGGCAAGGTGGCGCGGCGGCTTCGAACGACGCGGCGGCGCGGTGAAGGTGAGTTCTCCAGGTTTGGGCATGGCTCGTCCAGTGTCGCAGGTGTACGGGCGGGGCCGGATCCGGCGGGGCTCGAAGACCCGCCCGGCCCCGCTCCGTGCGTCCGCGTGGCCTGTCCGGAAGGGCCGGATCAGGTCCGGGTCATACGAATGCGGCGAGCAGCAGCCACACCACCGGGGCGGCGGCGAGCAGCGAGTCGAGGCGGTCCATCACGCCGCCGTGACCGGGCAGCAGGCTGCCCATGTCCTTGACCTTGAGGTCGCGCTTGATCATCGACTCGGCGAGATCGCCGAGCGCGGACACCGCCGCCGCCGCGACGCCCACCACGGCGCCCTGCCACCACGCGCCGTCCAGCATGGACATCACGCACAGCGCGCCCGCGGCGGCGGCGAGGATCACGCCGCCGGCGAAGCCCTCCCAGCTCTTGCCGGGACTGATCGTGGGCGCCATCTTGTGTCGACCACCGGAGATCACCCCGGCCGCGTAGGCGCCGGTGTCGGCGCACACCACCAGGATGATGAAGGTCAACACCCGCTTCGCGCCGTCGTCGTCGCCCAGCATGAGCACCGCGAAGCCGGCCAGGAACGGCAGGTAGAAGACGGTGAACACACCCGCCGTCATGTCCCGCAGGAAGTCCTCGGGGCCCTCGGTCATCCGCCAGATCATCACCGCCACGGCGGTCAGCGCGGTCGCCACGGCCAACCCCTGCGCACCGCGCGCGTAGGCGGCGATCAACATCGCCGCCGAGCCGACCGCGAGCGGGATCACCGGAATCCGGATCCCGCGCCCGACGGTGGCGCCCTGCGCGGTCCGCCCGGCCGCGTCTGCGACCGCCTCGGCCCGGCCGAACGCGCCCGCCAACTCCCACAGTCCGACCAGGACCGCGAGCAGCACGACGCCCACGAACAACACCTGGACGGTGAGCAGCGAGGCCACGATCACCCCGCCGAGGGCGACGCCGACGCCGATCGCCTGGGGCAGGTTGCGTCCGGCCTTGCCGACGGGTTTCGCGGGTTGGTCCCCGGTCACCACACGGCCCTCGCGTGGCGCCTCGACGGGCGCCGGGTCCCGTCGAACGGGCTCCTCGTGGAACGGCCCGCCCGCGTCGGGCCGCGACCCGTCGTCCGGGTCGTGACCCGCGATCGGTGAGAGCACCTGCGTGTGGTCATCCTGTGTCCGTACCCCGACGCCGGCGGGAAAGTGCTGCTGCGCACGAATGGCGCCGTCGCCGTGGCCGTCCGGCCTGCCGGGCCGGACCGCATCGTAAGGGGCCGCGTCGTAACCCGTCGGCGCGTCCGGGACCTGCTCCGGCCACGCGCCGTACGACCCGTACGGGTCGTGGCCGGGCGGCAGATCGGGGTGCGCTCCCGCGGGCGGATCGGCCGGCGGCGTACCGCCCCAGGTCGAGTCGTTCATCAGACTTCGAGCAGCTCGGCTTCCTTGTGCTTCAGCAACTCGTCGATCTGCGCGACGTACTTGTGGGTCGTGTCGTCGAGTTCCTTCTCGGCGCGACGCACCTCGTCCTCGCCGGACTCGCCGTCCTTGACCAGCTTGTCGAGCGTGTCCTTGGCCTTGCGGCGGATCGACCGCAGCGAGATCTTCGCGTCCTCGCCCTTGCTCCGCGCCACCTTGATGAACTCCTTGCGGCGTTCCTCGGTGAGCTGCGGGAAGACGACCCGGATGACCTTGCCGTCGTCGGTCGGGTTGACCCCGAGGTCGGAGTCGCGGATCGCCTTGACGATCGCGTTCCTCGAACCGCCGTCGAACGGGGTCACCAGGACCATCCGCGGCTCGGGGGTGGTGAACGACGCGAGCTGGTTCACCGGGGTCGGCGAGCCGTAGTAGTCCACGAGGATCTTGTTGAACATGGCCGGAGTGGCCCGGCCCGTGCGGATCGCCGCGAAGTCGTCCTTGGCGACCACGACGGCCTTCTCCATCTTTTCCTCGGCCTCGAGGAGAATCTCGTCGATCATGTCGGCTCCTGTCCCGGTCCTGTCGCCGTCGATCAGCCGTCGGTACGGCTGACCAGGGTGCCGATCTTCTCACCCCGCACGGCGCGGGCGATGTTGCCCTCGACGAGCAGGTTGAAGACGACGATCGGCAGTTCGTTGTCCATACACAGGCTGATCGCGGTGGCGTCCGCGACCTTGAGCCCGCGGGCGAGCACCTCGGCGTGATCCAGACGATCGAACATGACCGCGTCCGGGTTGGACTTCGGGTCGCAGTCGTATACGCCGTCGACGCCCTTGGCCATGAGCAGCGCGACCGCGTCGATCTCGAGCGCGCGCTGGGCGGCCGTGGTGTCGGTGGAGAAGTAGGGCATGCCCATGCCCGCGCCGAAGATGACCACGCGGCCCTTCTCCAGGTGTCGCACGGCGCGGCGCGGGATGTACGGCTCGGCGACCTGGCCCATCGTGATGGCGGTCTGCACGCGGGTGTCGATGCCCTGCTTCTCCAGGAAGTCCTGGAGCGCCAGGCAGTTCATCACCGTGCCGAGCATGCCCATGTAGTCCGAGCGGGCGCGGTCCATGCCGCGGATCTGCAACTCGGCGCCGCGGAAGAAGTTGCCGCCGCCGATCACGATGGCGACCTGGGTGCCGCGGCGGACCACGTCGGCGATCTGGAGCGCGATGGTCTGCACGGTGTCGGGGTCGACACCGAGGGCCCCGCCGCCCGCGAACGCCTCACCGGAGAGCTTGAGCAGCACCCGGCGCGCGTAGGGGTTCGGCTCGTCGCCCTCGGCGGACGACGAGGAGGCCGCCTTCGTTTCGGTTTCCTGCACGGTTCCCTCCACGCCTTGCGGCCTCCTCGCCATACTGCTTTTCACTGCGTTCATGCCTACTACATGCCCCGACCGTGTTCACTTCCCGGCCGGGGCGGTGCCGCGAGTGGCGATCAGACGCCGACCTTGAAGCGGGTGAAGCGCTTGACCTTGACGCCGGCCTCGTCCAGGACCTTGCCCACGGACTTCTTGCTGTCCTTGGCGAACGCCTGGTCGAGCAGCACGTTGTCCTTGAAGTAGCCGGTCACCCGGCCCTCGACGATCTTGGACAGGGCGGCCTCGGGCTTGCCCTCCTCGCGCGCGGTGGCCTCGGCCACACGACGCTCGGTCTCGACCGTCTCGGCCGGCACGTCCTCGCGGGCGAGCACGGTGGGCGAGAACGCGGCGATGTGCTGCGCGACGTCCTTGGCCACCTCGGCGTCGGCGCCGTCCAGCTCGATCAGCACGCCGATCTGCGCGGGCAGGTCGGGGCTGGTCTTGTGCAGGTACGCGGTGACGAAACCGTCGGCGTACTGCGCGAAGCGGTCGAGCACGATCTTCTCGCCGAGCGTGACGTTCGCGTCGTCCACGAACTGCTGGACGCTCTTGCCGGCCTCGATCTCGCTCGCGAGCAGCGCGGCGATGTCGGCGGGCGAGGTCTTGGCGACGTGCGCGGCGATCGCGTTGGCGGCCTCGATGAACTTCGGGCTCTTGGCCACGAAGTCGGTCTCGCACTTGAGCTCGACCAGGACGCCGGAGGCGTTGCCGTCGAGCAGCGCGACGATCGCGCCGTTGGACGCCGAGCGACCCTCGCGCTTGGTGACGCCCTTCTGGCCCTTGACGCGAAGGATCTCGACCGCCTTGTCGACGTCGCCTTCGGCCTCTTCGAGGGCCTTCTTGCAGTCCATCATGCCCGCGGCGGTGAGCTCACGGAGCTTCTTCACGTCCGCGGCGGAGAAGTTCGCCATGTCCTGATTCTCTCGTCTCTCGGTCAGCGGCCCGGTTGCCCGAGCGACTGCGGGTGAGGGTGTCGCCCCACCCGATGAAGGTCAAGGGTCCGTGCGGTATTCCGACACATACGGGGATGTACGGGATGCGTACGCACCGTGATCGGGTCCCGGCACAGGGCGAGGGGTACGCCGGCCTGGCCGTCGTACCCCTCGTTCCAGGGTCAGGCCTGCGGGTCGGCCTCGGCGGCGGGCGCCTCGGTGACCGGGGCTGCCTCGGCGGCCGGAGCGGCCTCGGTGGCCTCGGCCTCGACGTCGGCCTCGGTGACCGAGCCGGACTCGACGACCTCTTCGGCGGCGGGGGCGGCCTCGGCCGGAGCGGCCTCGTCCTTCTTGCCCGCCTCGAGGAGCTCGCGCTCCCAGTCGGCGAGGGGCTCGCCGGCGGTGGCCTTGGTGTCGGCGGCGGCGCCACCGGCACGCGACATGAGACCGTCGGCGACGGCGTCGGCGATCACGCGGGTGAGCAGCGTGACCGAGCGGATCGCGTCGTCGTTGCCCGGGATCTTGTAGTCGACCTCGTCGGGGTCACAGTTGGTGTCGAGGATCGCGACGACCGGGATGTGCAGCTTCCGGGCCTCGCCGACGCCGATGTGCTCCTTCTTGGTGTCCACGATCCACACGGCCGAGGGCACGCGCTGCATGTCGCGGATGCCGCCGAGGGTCTTCGCCAGCTTGTCCTTCTCGCGCTTGAGGACGAGCAGTTCCTTCTTCGTCATGCCCGAGCCGGCCACGTCGTCGAAGTCCAGCTGCTCGAGCTCCTTCAGGCGCTGGAGGCGCTTGTAGACGGTCGAGAAGTTGGTCAGCATGCCGCCGAGCCAGCGCTGGTTGACGTAGGGCATGCCCACGCGCGTCGCCTGCTCGGCGATCGCCTCCTGCGCCTGCTTCTTGGTGCCGACGAACAGGATCGTGCCGCCGTGGGCGACGGTCTCCTTGACGAACTCGTAGGCGCGGTCGATGTACGACAGCGACTGGAGCAGGTCGATGATGTAGATGCCGTTGCGCTCCGTGAAGATGAAGCGCTTCATCTTCGGGTTCCAGCGGCGGGTCTGGTGACCGAAGTGGACGCCGCTTTCCAGCAGCTCCCGCATCGTGACGACGGCCATGGCCGTACGCTCCTTGGACTCTCGTCCCGGCGATCGAGCCCGGGACTCTCGGTTGTGTCGTGACGACGGGTCGCCGTCACGCCTGACGCCCGCGACACCACGCCGAGGTCCTTGCGGATTCCCGGACCGAGAGGTGTCCCCATCGAGTCCCGCTCACTGGCGTCTCGCCATGCGGGACGTCGGCGGCTCGAAGGTGGGCGCGCGAAGTCGACCCGGAAGGCCGGGCCGCTCCGGGAAGTGTACGGGACCGGTACACGGCCGGGCGACTCGCCTTCCGGCCACCCTTTTCCACCGCCTCGTCGGCTTGTATGCCGGCTTTTCGCGGCGTATCGCAGTTCGATGATCGACGACCGCTTGTGGACGAAAAAGTTGTCTACGCGCACCGGATGGCCGTTTGTCCACAGGCCGGCGCGGATCGGCGCACACGTCGGGCGCGGGCGGTGAGTCTGGGCGCATGAACGATTCGAGGTCGGGTCGCGGACCCGCCGTGCTGGGTCTGCTGTTGCTCACCGCCGTGGTGTCGACGGTCGCGTCGCCCCTCGCTTCCCCGGTGCCGCTCGCGGCGGGGGCGGCGCGGGCCGCACCACAGGCTCGGCGCTGGGTGTGGCCACTGGATCCCCGACCGGTGGTGCTGCGCGGGTTCGAGCCGCCGGCGGCGGCGTGGCTGGCCGGGCATCGCGGGGTGGATCTGGCCGCGACGGTGGGCCGGCCCGTGCGCGCGGCGGGCGCGGGGGTGGTGGTCTTCGCCGGCGCGGTGGCCGGGCGCGGGGTGGTCACCGTGCGACACGGCGACGTGCGCACCACCTACGAGCCGGTGCTGGCGTCGGTGGCGGCGGGTCGGGTGGTCGCGGCGGGCGACCCGATCGGGGTGCTGGCGCCGGGGCCGTTCCATCTGCCGGTGCCGTGTCTGCACTGGGGGTTGCTGGTGCCCGAGTATCACGACCCGCTCACGCTGCTGCGCCGGGTGCGGGTGCGGTTGTACCCGAACCGCCCGGGGTCGGGTTCGTCGGGTTCGGCGGGCTACGCGACCCGCGCGACGCCGCCGAGCACCAGGGCCAGCGTGGCGGACTCGGCCTCGGCGGGGTCGGCGCCGCACTCGATCCGCCGGACCGCCGCGTCGACCATGCCCTGGACCAGCGTGGCGACCAGCATCGGGTCCCGGTGGCCGAGCGCGGACAGCGCGTCCACCACCAGTTCGACGATCCGCCCGTGGGCGGCCCGGATGCGCTCGCGCGCGTTCGCGTCCAGCTCGCCGGTGGAGATCGCGACCACGACGCGATGACGACGATCACCGACCAGTTCCAACTGGCGCGCCACGTAGGCCGCGATCTTCTGCGCCGGGTCCTCGGTCGCGCCCATCGCGTCCTCGACCTCGGCCACCCACGCCGGCAGGTCGACGGCGCACAGTTCCTCGACGACGGCCGCGCGCGAGGCGAAGTATTCGTAGAGCGAGGAGCGGGCCAGGCCGGTGCGTTCGGCCAGGGCGGGGAAGGTGAGCGCGGCGAAGCCGCCCTCGTCGAGCAGGCTCCGGGCGGCGTCGAGCAGCGCGGCGTGCTGCATCGCACGGTGCTCGGCGACGGAGGAGGCTCGAATCTTGGGCATTCCCTCACTCTACGACGTCACCGTGCGTGCCATCGGGGAGCCGGCCCGATTCCCGGACTTCCCGGATCCCGGGTGCGCGGCGCCCCTCGACGGCGCGGTCAGCCGCCGGAGTGGTCCAGTTCGGCGTCGACCGGGGGCAGCGCGCACTCGGGGTCGTCGAGCCAGCCCTCGGGCAGCACGACGCGCTTGCCGCCCGCGGTGCGCCCGCGCGGGCCGTCGGCGCCGATCGGCCAGGGCTGGTCCAGGTCGAGCTGCCCGAACCAGTCGTCGAGTTCGGCCAGGCTGCTCGCGGTGGCCAGGCCGCGGCGGATGGTGCCGCCGACCGAGAAGCCCTTCATGTACCAGGCGACGTGCTTGCGCAGGTCGGTGACGCCGTGGGTCTCGTCGCCGATCCACTCGGCGAGCAGCACCGCGTGCCGGCGCATGATCGTGGTGACCTCGCCCAGGGTCGGCCGGGCCCGGTCGGCGCTGCCCTCGAAGGCGGAGACCAGGTCGCGGAACAACCACGGGCGGCCCAGGCAGCCGCGACCGACCACGACGCCGTCGCAGCCGGTTTCGCGCATCATCCGCAGCGCGTCCTCGGCGTCCCAGATGTCGCCGTTGCCGAGCACCGGGATGTCGGTGACGACCTCCTTCAGCCGCGCGATGGCGGACCAGTCGGCGGTGCCGCCGTAGTGCTGCTCGGCGGTGCGCCCGTGCAGGGCGACCCAGGTGACACCCTCGTCCACGGCGATCCGGCCCGCGTCGAGGTAGGTCAGGTGGTCGTCGTCGATGCCCTTGCGCATCTTGATGGTGACCGGGACGCCCCGCGCGTTCTTGACCGCCGAACGCAGGATGTCGCGCAGCAGGTTGCGCTTGTAGGGCAGCGCGGAACCGCCACCCTTGCGGGTCACCTTGGGCACCGGGCAGCCGAAGTTGAGGTCGATGTGGTCGGCCAGGCCCTCGTCCACGATCATCGCGACCGCGCGGCCGACGATGTGCGGGTCGACCCCGTACAGCTGGATGCTGCGCGGGCGCTCGGTCTCGGCGAAGCGGATCAGCCGCAGCGTCTTGGCGTCCCGCTCGACCAGCGCGCGGGTGGTGATCATCTCGCTGACGTACAACCCGGCCGGGCGCGCGGTGGTGGCCGCCTCGGCCTGCTCCTGGCACAGCGTGCGAAACGGCGCGTTGGTGATACCGGCCATGGGGGCCAGCACCACGGGTGGCCGAATCCGCTCGCCGCCGGAGGCGCCCAGGCGCAGCGGCGGCCACGGGCTGCCGGTGGCGTCGGGCGTGGGTGCGTCGGCGGGTGCCATGGACGGTGCTCCAGGAGGGGTGTGGGGATGGATCCGATCCATTGTCCCCCACCGGGAAAAGCGGTTTCCGGGTGTCGCCGGTCCTGGCAGCATCGCGGTCATGACCTCCGATTCCCCGCCGGCGTCCACCGGGTCCGCCGCCGAGTCCGACCGTGAACCGCTCGACGTCGCGTCGCTGATCCTGCGGGCCCGACGGCAGCCCCGGCTGAAGTACGTCTTCTTCTGGGGGCACCGCGAGCCGATCCGGGGGGTGGACGCGAGTTGTCTGAGTCAGTGGTATCCGTCGCCGTTCGAGGTGGACGGGATCACCTATCGCACGGCCGAGCACTGGATGATGGCCGGCAAGGCCCGGATGTTCGGCGACGCCGACGCGGAGCGGCGGGTGCTGGCGGCCGGTCACCCCAAGACCGCCAAGACGATCGGGCGTCAGGTGCGCGGCTTCGACGAGCAGCGGTGGGTGGACGAGCGGTTCGAGTTGATCGTGCGCGGCAACGTGGCCAAGTTCGGGCAGCACCCGGACATGGGCGCGTTCCTGCTCGGCACCGGGCGGCGGATCCTGGTCGAGGCCAGTCCGCTGGACCGGATCTGGGGCATCGGGCTGGCCGCCGACGACGAGCGGGCGGGCGACCCCGAGCGCTGGCGCGGGCTGAACCTGCTCGGCTTCGCGCTGATGGCGGCCCGCGCCCGGTTGGCCGGCCCGGCCGGCTCCGGCGCCTCGCCCGGCTCGACCGCGTCGGCCGGAGGGCACGATCACGCGGTGGCGGAATCGGCTCCTGCACCGTCGTCCGGATGAACTAACCTCCGCACATGAGTGCCTTCCCGCCCCCGCAGCCCCCGAACGGGCCCGGCTACGGCCACGGGCAAC
This sequence comes from Embleya hyalina, assembly GCF_003967355.1. GTDB lineage: Bacteria > Actinomycetota > Actinomycetes > Streptomycetales > Streptomycetaceae > Embleya > Embleya hyalina. The sequence continues at coordinate 286,438 of NZ_BIFH01000020.1, forward strand.
AGCCGTACGGACAACCGAACAACGGCCGGTCGGCCCATGGGCAACCGCCTCAGGGTCAACCGGCCTACGGGCAACAGCCGTACGGACAACAACCGTATGGGCAGCAGCCGTACGGACAGCAGCCCTACCCCCAGCAGTACGGCCAGGGTTACGGCCAGCCGCCGCCCGCGCCGCCGGGCCGGCCGAAGTGGCTGGTGCCGACGGCGGCGGTGGTGGCGCTCGCGGTGATCGGCGGCGGGGCGTTCTTCTTCCTGTCCGGGGACAAGGACGACGACAAGAAGCCCGCCGCGCAGATGTCGCCGACCGCTCCCGCCAACGGCGGTTCGCTGCCCGCGACCGGCGGTTCGCCCGGACCGGGCGCCGACGAGCCCAAGGGGTTCCAGTCGGCGCCGCCGCCGAACAACTCGGCCATCGACGACCTGTCGACCGACAAGTTGTCCTTCACCACCGACTACTTCTTCAAGGACACCGCCGAGTTCCAGGGGCGCACCGGCGCGAAGTATCGGCAGTTGGGCAGCGACGACTCGGCGGCCAAGGACTGCTCGAAGGTGATCACGGCCGGTGGCTCGGCGGTCACCCAGAACGGCTGCGTGGGCGTGCTGCGCGGGTCGTACAAGGACTCGGCCGGGAAGTACGCGGTGACGCTGTCGGTGGTCTCGATGCCGAACAAGGAGAAGGCCGAGGCGGTGAAGAAGGGACTGGGCACGATCGCGCTGTCCAACTCCCCGATCGCCTGGCTCCAGCCGCCGGCGTCGAGCGGGGTCACCTTCAAGGACGGCTCCGAGCACGCCGCGATCGCCACCACGACCGGGCACTACGTCCTGATCCTGGACATCGGCCGGGCCGACGGCGGGCCGATGAAGGGCCAGGGCGAGGAGGCCTCGAAGGCCGCGGGCAACGTCCTGAACGACCTGAACTACCGGATGGCCGACCGCATCGTGGCGGGCATCTTCAGGTAGTTCGCCCGACACCCGGATCGCCGGGTGGCACGACGGCCCGCGACACACGTGAGGGGCGCCGTCCGAGACGGCGCCCCTCACGGCGTTCACCCGGCCCGCGGCCGGTTTCGGGTCAGCAGCCCGGCAGGCGTGCCGCGAGATAGCCCACGACCTGGTCGAGCGACACCCGCTCCTGCTGCATCGTGTCGCGCGAGCGCACGGTCACCGCGTCGTCCTCGAGCGTGTCGAAGTCGACGGTGATGCAGAACGGCGTGCCGATCTCGTCCTGGCGGCGGTAGCGGCGGCCGATCGCGCCGGCGTCGTCGAAGTCGCAGTTCCAGTACTGCCGCAGGTCGGCGGCCAGGCCCCGGGCCTTCGGCGACAGGTCGGCGTTGCGCGACAGCGGCAGGATGGCCGCCTTGACCGGCGCCAGGCGCGGGTCGAGCCGCAGCACGGTGCGCTTCTCCAGCTTGCCCTTCGCGTTCGGCGCCTCGTCCTCGAAGTAGGCGTCGAGCAGGAACGCGAGCATCGCCCGGTTCAGACCCGCGGCCGGCTCGATGACGTACGGGAACCAGCGCTCACCGGCGTCCTGGTCGAAGTACGACAGGTCGGTGCCGGACTTCTCCGAGTGGGTGCGCAGGTCGTAGTCCGTGCGGTTGGCGATGCCCTCCAGTTCGGAGAACTCGGTGCCGCCGAAGTTGAAGCGGTACTCGATGTCGACGGTGCGCTTCGAGTAGTGCGACAACTTCTCCTTCGGGTGCTCGAAGAAGCGCATGTTGTCCGGGTTCAGGCCGAGACCGATGTACCAGTCCCAGCGCTGCTGCATCCAATATTCCTGCCAGTGCTCGTCCTCGCCCGGCTTGACGAAGAACTCCATCTCCATCTGCTCGAACTCGCGCGTGCGGAAGATGAAGTTGCCCGGCGTGATCTCGTTGCGGAAGCTCTTGCCGGTCTGGGCGATGCCGAACGGCGGCTTCTTGCGCGAGGTCTGCTCGACGGCCTTGTAGTTGACGAAGATGCCCTGGGCGGTCTCCGGGCGCAGGTAGGCGCGGCCGGACTCGTCCTGGGTGGGGCCGAGGAAGGTCTGCAGCAGGCCGTTGAACATCTTGGGCTCGGTGAAGGTGCCCTTGTTGCCGCAGTTGGGACAGGTGATGTCGGCGAGGCCGTTCTCCGGCAGCCGGCCGCGCTTGGCCTCGTACGCCTCTTCGAGGTGGTCGGCGCGGTAGCGCTTGTGGCACGAGGTGCACTCGGTCAGCGGGTCGACGAACGCCTCGACGTGGCCGGACGCCTCCCACACCTCGCGGGCGAGGATGACCGAGGAATCCAGACCGACGATGTCGTCACGCGAGGTGACCATCGTGCGCCACCACTGGCGCTTGATGTTCTCCTTGAGCTCCACGCCGAGGGGACCGTAGTCCCAGGCGGCCTTCTGGCCGCCGTAGATCTCACTACAGGGGTAAACGAAGCCTCGGCGCTTGCTCAGGCTGACGATGGTGTCGATCTTGTCGGCGGCCACAATGCTCTCTTCGGTGCGACGATGCGGGCAGTGACAGTGTCGGCACAGGCTACCGGCGTGCTGGTCACCCCCGTAAATCGATAACTGCCGACCCGGGTCCGCCACGGTTGGCCCAAACCCGTATTATTGACAACGATTGTCATTCTAGTTGAGAATCATTGTCATGAAGATACGCCGCTCCGCCCCGGTCGCCCTGCTCGCGACCGCCGCCGCATCCGCGCTGCTGCTCACCGGATGCGCCGGCACCGACGACGCGAAGGCGGACACCGGGGCGGGTGCGAAGGTGCGGGTGATCGCCGCGTTCTACCCGATGAAATTCGTCGCACAGCAGGTCGGCGGCCCGCACGTGAAGGTGACCAACCTGACCAGGGCCGGGGCCGAGCCGCACGACCTGGAGCTGACCCCCAAGCAGGTCGGCGCCGTCTCGCAGGCCGACCTGGTGGTCTACCTCAAGGGCCTGCAGCCCGCCGTGGACAAGGCGATCTCGCAGAACAAGCCGAAGCACGTCGCCGAGGCGAGCCGGTTCGCCCCGCTGGAGGAGCACGGCACCGAGGTACACGGCGCCGAGGACGAGCACGCGGGCCACGACCACGCCGACGCCGAACACGGCGACCCGCACGTGTGGCTCGACCCGACCCGGCTGGCCGCGATCGCGACCGGCGTGGGCGAATCGCTCGCCGGCGCCGACCCGGGCAACGCGGCCGACTACCGCGAGCGCGCCGCGGCGCTGGTGACCCGGCTGAAGACCCTCGACGGCGAGTTCACCGCCGGCCTGGCCACCTGCGCCCGCAGGGACGTGGTGACCAGCCACGCCGCCTTCGGCTATGTCGCGGAGCGTTACCACCTGAACCAGATCGCGGTGAACGGCGTCAACCCGGAGTCGGAGCCCTCCCCCGCCCGGCGGGCCGACATCCAGCGCCTGGCCCGGGACCGGGGGGTGACCACGATCTTCTTCGAGACCCTCGCCGAGCCCAAGACCGCCAAGACGCTCGCCGAGGACCTGCGTGTGCAGACCGCGGTCCTGGACCCGCTCGAGGGCATAAAAGACGAGGCCCACGACGATTACTTCTCGGTGATGCGCGCCAACCTGGACGCGCTGCGGAAGGGGCTGGGCTGCTCATGACGGAACCTCGGACGCCGGTCGCCCGGTTGATCGGCGGCACCGCCTCCCTCGGCGGCCGACCGGTGCTGCGCGGAGTGGACCTGACCGTGCGCCCCGGCGAGGTGGTCGCGCTGCTCGGCGCCAACGGCTCGGGCAAGTCCACGCTGGTGCGCACCCTGGTCGGCCTGGTCCCGCTCACCGGCGGCACGATCGAGCTGTTCGGCACCCCGTTCGCGCGTTTTCGCGACTGGTCCCGGATCGGCTACGTACCGCAGCGCACCACGGCGGCGGCGGGTGTGCCCGCGAGTGTGCGCGAGGTGGTCGCCTCGGGCCTGCTCGACGGCCGCCGGCTGTTCGGGCCGGGCCGCGAGGGGCGGGCCGCGGTGGACGCGGCGCTCGACGCGGTCGGCATGCGCGACCGCGCCCGCGACGGCATCGCCCACCTGTCCGGCGGCCAGCAGCAGCGGGTGCTGATCGCCCGCGCCCTGGCCCGCCGCCCCGACCTGCTGATCATGGACGAGCCGATGGCCGGCGTGGACCTGCGCAGCCAGGAGGTACTGGCCGGCACCCTGCGCGGACAGCAGGAGCAGGGCCGGGCGGTGCTGCTCGTCCTGCACGAACTCGGCCCCCTCGAGCCGCTGATCGATCGTGCCGTGGTGCTGCGCGAGGGCTGCGTGTGCCACGACGGACCGCCGCCGCGCGCGGTCGGGCAGCACGCGCTGCCCGGCCACGACCACGTACACCCGCACGACGATCACACCGCGCGCCACGCCGGGATGGGACTGCTCTCGTGACGATCCTGGACTTCCCCTTCATGCAGCGCGCGCTGCTCGCGGCCCTGCTCGTGGGCATGACCGCGCCCGCCGTCGGCGTATACCTCGTGCAGCGCCGGCAGGCGTTCATGGGCGACGGCATCGGGCACGTCGCGCTCACGGGTGTGGGTCTCGGCTTTCTGCTCAGCACCTCCCCCGTGCTCACCGCGGTGCTCACCGCGTCGGTCGGCGCGGTGTTGATCGAACTGATCCGCGAGCGCAGCCGGGTCAGCGGCGACGTCGCGCTCTCGGTGCTGTTCTACGGCGGCATCGCGGGCGGGGTGATGCTGATCAACCTGGCCCCCGAGGGCTCGAACGCCAATCTCCAGTCGTACCTGTTCGGCTCGCTGACCTCGGTCTCGCCCGAGGACATCCGGGTGATCACGATCCTGGCCGTGGCCGTGCTCGCGGTCACCCTCGGGCTGCGCCGCGCGCTGTTCACCGTGTGCCAGGACGAGGACTTCGCCCGGGTCACCGGGCTGCCGGTGCGTGCGCTGAACCTGCTGCTCGCGGTCACCGCCGCGGTCACCGTCACGGTCGCGATGCGGGTGGTGGGCCTGCTTCTGGTCAGCGCGCTGATGGTGGTCCCGGTCGCGGTCGCGCAGCAGCTCTCCCGCACGTTCTCGATGACCGCGGCGCTCGCGATCGTGGTCGGCGTGCTGGTCTCGGTCTCCGGCACCGCGCTGACGTACTACGTCGACGCGCCGCCCGGGGCCACCATCGTGTTGCTCGCGATCGGGCTGTTCGTTCTGGTGGGAGTGCTCGCGACGCCGTTGAATCGGCGCCGGGCCCGACGCGCGGAGGCGGCGGCGGGGGAGGTGGACCCGCCTCGGATCGACGACGTGCGTGTGGACGCGGAGGTCCCCGGCGCCGGCACAATGGCGGGGCAGGCACCCAGCGTCGTCGTCCGGCCCGCACCCATCGAGGAGGCACCCAGGTGACCACCGCCCACGGCACGAGCCCGGTTCGGGGTAGGTCCACCCGGCAGCGTGCCGCCGTCTCCGCGCTCCTCGACGAGATCGAGGACTTCCGCAGTGCGCAGGATCTGCACGACCTGCTCAAGCAGCGCGGCGAGGCGGTCGGTCTGACCACGGTGTACCGCACCCTCCAGGCGCTGGCGGACGCGGACGAGGTCGACGTCCTGCGCACCCAGGACGGCGAGTCGGTCTACCGTCGATGCAGCCGTGGGCACCACCACCACCTGGTCTGCCGCTCCTGCGGCCGCACCGTCGAGGTCGAGGGCCCGGCGGTCGAGCGCTGGGCGAACCGGATCGCCGCCGAACACGGCTTCGGCGACGTCTCCCACGAACTGGAGATCTTCGGCACGTGCGCCCAGTGCGCCGACACGCCGGGCTGACCCCGCCCGGATCGGCCTCGGCTACCAGCCGCCGCCCCCGGTCGTGGTGCCGCCCCACGTCCCGCCCTCGGAGCACGTGCCCGTGGGCCGCACCGTGGCCGAGCCGACCGGGTTCGGCTTCAGCACGTTGAGCTGCCCGGCCGCGATCGAACCGCCGGACAGGAACTCCGAGTAGGCGAACGTCTTGGTGATCGACTTCTTGCCCGCGGGCACGTCGATCTCCTCCTGCTTCATGCCGCCGGAGGATCCGCCGTAGGAGATGGTGATCCGGCCGCCCCGGTGCCCGTCGGCGAAGGTGATCGTGCCGATGTACGTCTCCATGAACGCGGTCCTGCACCGGACGCCGGCCAGGGTGCCGGGCGTGACGGTCAGGAACACCCCCTCGACCCGGAGATCCCCGTCGCCGGCCCTGCCGTCCGTATCGGCGGTCCCGACCGGCTCGCTCGTCTTTCCCTTCCGGTCGGCGTCCGCTCCCCGGTCCTGCTTTTGACACGCGGTCGCACCCGATACGAGTACGCCCACGACGGCCGCCGCGACGGCGGCACGACGAATTCCCCAGCCCATGACGATTCCCCCCGATGGCTCGGCGGATCGTCCTCCCCAGGCGATCCGTCCGCGAACTCACGGTAGGGGAACGGATCTTGCCGCACCGCCGCGCTCGCAGGACGCGAACGCGGCGGTGACGGGACGGTGACATCGTCACAACGCCTACTCGTACGGCTCCTTCGGAGTCGGCACCCGATCGACCTTGGCCGCGGTCAGCGCCGGCATCGCGTCGTCGGCCTGGACCTGGCCGTTGGGCAGCCAGCGGCCGGTGACCGTCACCCACGAGTCGGTCGGCGGGGCCGCGGCGCCGTGCACCTCGATCTTGCGCGCGAACGCGTCGGCCGCGCAGCAGCTGATCACCATCCGGGTCACGTACCAGGTGCCCGCGCTCTTGCCGGGTGTGACGAAGCCGGTGAGCTGGACGTCGCGGTCCTTCAGCGGCGCGGCGGTGTCCCACACCGAGCGGATCAGGAAATCGGCCAGGGTCATCGGCAGCGGGTCCCCCGGCGGCAGCGCGGGAAAGCCGGCGTCGTTGTTCGCGGCGGCCGGCTTGGCCACCACGTTGTCCGAGCGCGAGGCGGTGTACGACCCCAGCGCGGGCGGCGCGATCAGGAACAGCGCGAGCACCGGCAGACACAGCAGCCAGGCCGCGCGCGGGCCCGCCGAGTGGTCGTGCCCGTGCCCGGCCTCGTCGGCCGCCGGGGCGGGCGCGACGGGCTCCCCGTCCGCCGCGTGCGCGTGCCCGGCGTCCGCCGCCGGTTCCACCGCCCGCCGCTGGATCCCGTCCCGGACCGCCGAGACCAGGCCGACCAGGAGCAGGATCGCGCCCGCCGCGATCAGCGCGGGCCGCAGGCCGTCCTTGACGTAGCGCAGATACATGTCGGTCAACGAGATCCGCAGCAGCGCGCCGCCGATCAGGATCAACAACACCGCCTGAACGTCCCGCCTCACAACAACCACCATCCGACGACGTAGCTCGCGACGATCGCCACCACGAACGTCGCCGAGGAGAACCGGGCCGCGAAACCGCGCCCGAAGGTGCCCGACTGGAGCGCGATCAGCTTCACGTCCACCATCGGGCCGACCACCATGAAGGCCAGTTTCGCGGTCGGCGAGAAGCCGAGCAGGCTCGCCGCCACGAACGCGTCCGCCTCCGAGCACACCGCGAGCACCACGGCCAGGAAGGCCAGCGCGAGCACCGCGAACCAGGGCGAGCCGGAGACCGCGTCGATCACGTGCTTGGGCACCGTGACGTTGAGCGTCGCGGCGGTGATCGCGCCGACCACCAGGAAGCCGCCCGCGTGCAGGAAGTCGTGCTGGAGCGCGAGCCGGAAGTTCTCCCACCTGCCGTTGCCGCCGTGATCGTGCGGACGGCGCATGGGCTTGATCCACTCCGGCCGGCCGAACCGGGCCCACAACCAGCCCATCAGCACCGCCGTGCCGAGCGAGGCGACGAAGCGGGCGAGCACCATCTCGGGCTGCTTGGGGAAGGCGACCGCGGTCGCGGTCAGCACGATCGGGTTGATCGCGGGCGAGGACAGCAGGAACGCCAGCGCCGCGGCGGGCGCGACCCCGCGCGCCATGAGCCCGCCGGCCACCGGCACCGACGCGCACTCGCAGCCCGGCAGGATCGCCCCGGCGGCGCCCGCGACCGGCACCGCGAGGGCTTGTCGTTCGGGCAGCACCTTGGTGAACACCGAGGGCGGTACGAACGCGGTGATCGCGGCGGACAGCAGGGTGCCCAGAACCAGGAACGGCAGCGCCTGGACGGAGATCGCGACGAACACGGTGGCCCAGGTCTGCACCGCGGGCGTGCCGAGCCGATCCACGATCCACGGCTGCGCGAACAGCAGCACGAGCAGGGCGAGTACGAAGAATTCGAGTTGGCCCGGCCGCCACCGCTCGGCGGGCGGGCGACCGGGTGCCGCGGACCCGGCGGTCGCGGCCGACGACTCGGCGCCACGGAGTGGCGGGGGCGCCACCCGAGCGGCGGCGGCGGGGCGCGGCGGCGCGCTCTTTTCGAACATGACGTTCATGTTCGCATCGATCGCGACGCCGCCGCTCGCTCCACACCCCGCTTTGCGAAGCTTTCACGCTTCGGCAGTCGCGACTTCGGGAGTCGGCCGGCCGAGAACCGGCATTTCGGGCCGTCGAGCCCAAGGGCCCGAGACCCGGGCCTCGGGCCCGAGACCCGGGAGCCCGAGTCTCAGGAGCCCGACGACACCGGTTCCGGCGCGGTGACCGCGTTCGGCAGCGCGCCGCCGTAGCGGCGGTCGCGCGACGCGTACGTCTCGCACGCCTGCCACATGTGCCGCCGGTCGAAGTCCGGCCACAACACGTCGAGGAAGACCATCTCGGCGTAGGCGGACTGCCACAGCAGGAAGTTGGAGGTGCGCTGCTCACCGGAGGAGCGGATGAACAGATCGACATCCGGCATGTCCGGTTCGTCGAGATACTTGGCGAACGTCTTCTCGTCGACCTTCTTCGGGTCGAGCCGGCCCGCCTTGACGTCCTCGGCGATCAGCGCGGCGGCGTCCGCGATCTCGGCCCGTCCGCCGTAGTTGATGCACATCGCCAGGGTCAGGCGGGTGTTGTCCTTGGTGCGCTCCTCGGCGATCTCCAACTCCTTGATCACGCTCGCCCACAACCGGGGTCGCCGGCCGCACCAGCGGATCCGCACACCGAGTTCGTCCATCTCGTCGATCCGGCGGTGGATCGTGTCGATGTTGAAGCCCATCAGGAAGCGCACCTCCTCGGGCGAGCGCTTCCAGTTCTCGGTGGAGAACGCGTACGCGGAGACGTACTTGACGCCGATCTGGGCGGCGCCCTCGACCACGTCGAACAACGACGCCTCGCCCGCGGTGTGCCCGTCGGTGCGGGCCAGGCCGCGCTCCTTGGCCCAGCGGCCGTTGCCGTCCATCACCAGCGCGACATGCCTGGGCACCAGATCGGCCGGGATGTCCGGCGGCAGCGCGCCCTCGGCGTGCGGCTTGGGGTCGCGGTAGTGCCGCTGCTCGCGAGCGGCCCGGGCGGGCGCCGACTCGGCCCGCCGACGGCGGGGGAACAGGCCGAAGCGGCCACGCGACTGACTCACGATCTCTCCACCAATCTCAACGAGCGGATACCCCGCTCCAGGTGCCATTGCAGATACGCGGCCACCAGGCCGCTGCCCTCGCGCCGGTGCCGCGGCTCGCTCGCGTCGGCTCGGCCCCAGTCGCCGGTCAACAGCGCACCGAGCAGGGAAAGGGTCTCGGGTGAGGGTACGACGGATCCGGCCGGCCGGCAGTCGCCGCACACCGTCCCGCCGCCCTGGACGGTGAAGAACCGGTTCGGTCCGTCCAGGCCGCAGCGGGCGCAGTCGGCGAAACTCGGCGCGTAGCCGGCCACCGCGAGCGAGCGCAGCAGGAACGCGTCGAGGACCAGACCGGGCTCGTGGGTGCCCGACGCCAGCGTGCGCAGCGCGCCGATCAGCAGCAGGTATTGCTGCAACGCGGGCTGGCCGCGCTCGTGGTCGGTCAGGCGCTCGGCGGTCTCCAGGATCGCCGTGCCCGAGGTGTACGCGGCGTAGTCGAGCGCGAGCCGACCGCCGTACGCGCCCAGGGTCTCGGCCTGCGTGATGATCGGCAGGCCGCGCCCGGGGAAGTCGCTGCCCCGGGTGAAGAACTGGACGTCGACGTGGGCGAACGGCTCCACCCGGGCGCCGAACTTGGACTTGGTCTTGCGCACCCCGCGCGCCACGGCGCGCACTATCCCGTGGTCGCGGGTCAACAGGGTGATGATGCGGTCGGCCTCACCCAACTTCTGGGCTCGCAACACGACACCCTCGTCACGGAGGAGGCTCATGCTCCCATTGTGCCGCGCGCGGCCGACGTACCGCGTCGGCCGGTCCCCTCGCGGGCCCGCGGGTCACGGGCCCGCGAGCACGTGGTCGACGCGGGCGCGGCCGAGCCCGAGTTGGTCGCCGGCGTGGTACAGGATCACCCGATGCGCCGGGTCGTACGCCCCGCAGGCCAGCGCCACCCGGGCCGCGACGCCGACCAGGTGCTCGCGCCCGGCGACGGCGAGGTGCGGGGCGATCTCGGCGAGCGCCCACGCGGTGTCCTGGGGCAGGTGCGCGCCGACGTCGACGGCGAGCGCGCACGCGTCGTAGCTCGGCATGCCGGCGGCCCGCACCGCCTCGACCGCCGCCGCACGGACCGCGTCCACCTCCTGCGGCTCGTCGTCGACGGCGGCCACCACGGCCACCACCAGCGTGCGCACCGCCTCGCGCAGGAGCAGGGTCAGCGCCCGGGCGGTCGGCGTCTCGAGGACCGCGACGTCGTGCCGGGTGCAGCACACCGCGCACTCGACGCCGGAGCCGGCCCGCCCGAGCGGGATCAGCGCGACGCCGAACAGCACGAGCCGACGCCGACCGCCGCCCTTGCGAAAGCGCCGATCGCCTCCGCACGCCGGACAGTGGAACTCGCCGTCACCGATCGCCGATCGGATGGTCCGGATGCCCACGACGAAGAACATGGTGCCGCCCCCTGCGTCCCGCGCGGCGGAGAGCCTTCTGCCCGCCTGCTTCGATGCTGCCACGAATTTCACGAAGCGTCATCGAAAGCGGACAGATGGTTACTTTTTCCCGGCGCGGAACGGGGCTGACCTGCATCGGAGCCGATCGGGTCGGCGAGGATCGGCAGGGGCCGACGGACGTCAGTAGGGCCGGTCGCCCAGGATCGCCGCGCGCTCCATCACCCGCACGTGCGGGTGGTAGTCGTTGACCGCGTAGTGCTGGGTGGCCCGGTTGTCCCAGAAGGCGACCGTGTCCGGCGCCCAGCGCAGCCGGACCTGGTACTCGGGCGTCATCGCCTGCCGGAACAGCACCCCGAGCAGTTCCTCGCTCTCCGCCTCGGGCAGCCCGACGATGTGGTCGGTGAAGATCCCGTTGACGAACAGCGTGCGTCGACCGGTCACGGGGTGGGTGCGCACCACGGGGTGCTCCACCGGCGGGAACTCCCGGCGCCTGGCCGCCAGTTGCTCGGCGTCGAGACCGTGCCCGAAGGCCAGGGTGAAGTCGTGCACGGCGGTCAGGCCGGCCAGTCGCTCCTTCAGGTCGGCCGGCAGCGCGTCGTAGGCGGCGCCCATGTCCGCCCAGACCGTGTCACCGCCCCGCTCGGGCACCTCGACCGCGCGCAACACCGAGCCGAGCGCGGGCCGTTCGCGCCAGGTGACGTCGGTGTGCCAGATGTTCTCCACGCCCACCGAGGCGGCGTCCTTGGCGAATCGCACCACCTCGGGCACGTCCCCCTGCCCGAGGAAGGGGTGCACCTCCAACTCGCCCCACAGGCGGGCGAAGGCGCAGTGCTGCGCGGGGGTGATCGGCTGGTCCCGAAAGAACAGCACCTTCCATTCGAGCAGGGCGCGGTCGAGTTCGGCGAACAGTTCGGGGCCCACCGGTTCGGCGAGCGAGACGCCGCGGATCTCGGCGCCGATCAGGTCGCCGTACGGGACGAGTTCGAACCGGGTGTACGGCTCGGACCCGACGCCCTCGGGTAGCCGGCGCAGCGGTCGCGGTCCCGGCATCAGGCCGCGGTCGGCGATCCGACCGCGCCCGGGGGCGGCGGGCGCGGCGGGGGTACCGGGGGCGGTGGATGACGTCATGGCAGAGCCCTCCCTGGAGTAGAGGGCCGCACTTTAACTCAGCCGAGTTAAATGGGGAATGGCGTCGAACCGGCCGGACACGACGAGAACGGCGGCCCCCGGTCGCCCGGGAACCGCCGTCGTCTCGCCTCACCGCGTCGAGGTCACCCGCGGGCGGCCCGGTTCACCGCGCTCACCACGGCCTCCAGCGACGCGCGCACGATGTTCTCGTTCACGCCGATGCCCCACAGCACCCGGCCGTCGACCGCGCACTCGACGTAGGCCGCGGCCCGCGCGTCCTCGCCGCCGCTCATCGCGTGCTCGCTGTAGTCCAGCACCCGGGTGTCGAAGCCCAGCCCGCCCAGAGCCCGGACGAAGGCGTCGATCGGACCGTTGCCGATCGCCTCCAGCGTCTGCGCCTCGCCGTCCACGCTCAGCTCGACGGTGAGCACGTCCTTGCCGTCCGCGCCGGAGACCGTACGGTGGCCGCGCAGCGCCAGCCGGCCCCACGGGGCGTCGGGGGTGGGCAGGTACTCGTCCCGGAACACCGCCCAGATCTGAGCCGGCGTCACCTCGCCGCCCTCGGCATCGGTCTTGGTCTGGATGATCCGGGAGAACTCGATCTGCGCGCGCCGCGGCAGGTCCATCCGGTGGTCCGCCTTGAGCACGTACGCGACGCCGCCCTTGCCGGACTGGCTGTTCACCCGGATCACGGCCTCGTAGGTGCGGCCGACGTCCTTGGGGTCGATGGGCAGGTACGGCACCGCCCACTCGATCTCCTCGACCGACTTGCCGGCCGCCGCCGCGTCCCGCTCCAGGATCTCCAGGCCCTTCTTGATCGCGTCCTGGTGCGAGCCGGAGAACGCGGTGTAGACCAGGTCGCCCGCGTACGGGTGGCGCGGGTGCACCGGCAGCTGCGTGCAGTATTCGACGGTGCGCCGGATCTCGTCGATCTCGGAGAAGTCGATCATCGGGTCCACGCCCTGGCTGAACAGGTTCATCCCCAGCGTGACCAGGTCCACGTTGCCGGTGCGCTCGCCGTGCCCGAACAGGCAGCCCTCGACCCGGTCGGCACCGGCCATCACGGCCAGCTCGGTCGCGGCCACCGCGGCGCCGCGGTCGTTGTGCGGGTGCACCGACAGGGCGATGAACTCGCGGCGGGTCAGGTTGCGGCTCATCCACTCGATCTGGTCCGCGTACACGTTCGGCGTCGAACGCTCGATCGTCGCGGGCAGGTTCAGCGTGATCTCGCGACCGGCCTCCGGCTGCCATACGTCCATCACCGACTCGCAGACCTCCAGCGCGAAGTCCGGCTCCGTGTCGATGAAGATCTCGGGCGAGTACTCGTAGCCGAACGCGGTCTCCTCGCCCAGGTGCTTCTCGGCGTAGCGCATCACGTGCTCGGTGCCGGTCACCGCGATCGCCCTGCACTGGTCGCGGTCGACGTTGAAGACCACGCGGCGGAAGGTCGGCGCGGTCGCGTTGTAGAGGTGGACCGTGGCCTTGGGCGCGCCGATCAGCGACTCCACGGTGCGCTCGATCAGCTCTTCACGGGCCTGGGTCAGTACCGAGATGGTGACGTCGTCCGGTACCGCGCCCTCCTCGATGATCGAGCGGATGAAGTCGAAGTCGGTCTGCGAGGCGGCCGGGAAGCCGACCTCGATCTCCTTGTAGCCCATCCGCACCAGCAGGTCGAACATGGTGCGCTTGCGAGCCGGGCTCATCGGGTCGATCAGCGCCTGGTTGCCGTCGCGCAGGTCGGTGGACAGCCAGCGCGGGGCGACGGTGATCGTCTTCGACGGCCAGGTGCGGTCCGGCAGGTCGACGCCCCGGAACGGCTGGTACTTGTGGATCGGCATCCCGGACGGCTGCTGGGTCACGGACGCGGCGGTGATCGGGGTGGAGCGATTCACGGAAGGCATGCGGCTTGGTCTCCTGAACGCGAGGAAGGACTGCGGCGAGAGCAGATGGGCCGGCGACGGGAGGAACGACATCCCGGAGGCTCCGACGTGCGGACATGCCTCTATCCCCGCGACGGGGGAGCCGGTCTGACCTCTGTCAGAGGGATGAGCCCCCGGCGCGGCGGCTAAGGAGAAGCAGCCACTGACGCATGATGTCGGCAACCATACCCGACCGGTCGAAGACGTCGAGACGGCGTCCGTCATACGAACACATGTGATCTTTTCGGCCGGCCCCCTCCCCCCGATGGGCGCGATGCTCCTACGCTCACTCCCCATGAGCGACTACAACCAGGGTCCGTACGGACCACAACCGGGCCAGGGCGGGCCTGGCGGATACCCCCAGCAGGGCGGTCCGGGCTACGGACAGCAGCCCCAGCAGGGCGGATACGGACAGCAGCCGCCCCCGCAATACGGCCAGCAGCCGCCGCAATACGGACAACAGCCGCCGGCCTACGGGCAACAGCCGAACCCGTACGGACAGCAGCCCGGGTACGGACAGCAGCCCGGTGGATACCCGCCGCCCGCGCCGGGCGGAGGCGGCGCGGGCGGCGGGCTTCCGTCGTTCGGACCGGGGGCGATCGCGGGCGCGGTCGGCGCGGTGATCGTGGCGATCGGCTCGTGCCTGGCCTGGATCGGCGCCAAGGGTGACAGCGACACGATCAAGGGCCTCGACGGCGACGGAAAGTGGACTCTCGCGGCCGGGATCGTGGCCGTACTCCTGTTCGCCGCCGGCATCGCCACGCGCAAGGCCGTGGCCTCGGCCGGAGCCGGCGTCCCGGCCCTGGTCGCCCTCGGCTTCGCCATCTGGAACGTCGCGGACAAGTACCGGCTACCCATGCTGAAGGAAGACGTCCCGAGCGACAAGAAGGACCAATACAAGCGGCTGCTCGAACAATCGGACGTCACGCTCAAGGTCGAGGCGGGCCTGTGGATGGTGCTCGCCGGAGCGGTGATCGCGATCGCCGCCGCCGGGTTCGTCCTGATGACCTCGAAGCGGAACCAGTCCGGCCCCTACGGCCGCTGACCCGCCCCTTCGGGCGGGATTGCGAGGGCGGGCTCGGGGTCAGAAACCGAGCTTGCGCAGCTGCTTGGGGTCGCGCTGCCAGTCCTTGGCCACCTTCACGTGAAGGTCCAGGTAGACGGGCGTCCCGAGCAGCGCCTCGATCTGCTTGCGGGCGCGCGTGCCCACGTCCTTGAGCCGCCCGCCCTTGTGCCCGATGACGATCGCCTTCTGGCTGGGCCGCTCGACGTAGAGGTTCGCGTGCACGTCGAGCAGCGGCTTGTCGGCGGGCCGGTCCTCGCGCGGGATCATCTCCTCGATGACCACCGCGAGCGAGTGCGGCAGTTCGTCGCGCACACCTTCGAGCGCCGCCTCGCGGATCAGCTCCGCGGCCATCACCATCTCGGGCTCGTCGGTCAGCTCGCCGTCCGGGTACAGCGGCGGGCCGGCCGGCAGCAGCGGCATCAGCAGGTCGGCGACCAGGGTCACCTGGCTGTCGCCGACCGCGGAGACCGGGATGATCTCGGCCCACTCGATGCCGACGTCCTCGCCCATCTTCTGCACCGCGAGCAACTGCTGGACCAGCGTCTGCGGGTCCACGAGGTCGGTCTTGGTGACGATCGCGACCTTGGGCGTGCGCTTGGCCTCGGCCAGCTCGGCCGCGATGAAACGGTCGCCGGGACCGACCTTCTGATCGGCCGGGATGCAGAAGCCGATCACGTCGACCTCCGCCCAGGTGGCCCGGACCAGGTCGTTGAGCCGCTGGCCGAGCAGGGTGCGCGGCTTGTGCAGGCCGGGGGTGTCGACCAGGACGAGCTGGCCGTCGGGGCGGTGCACGATGCCGCGCACCGTGTGCCGGGTGGTCTGGGGGCGGCCCGACGTGATCGCCACCTTGGTGCCCACCAGCGCGTTCGTCAGGGTGGACTTGCCGGCGTTGGGGCGGCCCACGAAGCACGCGAAGCCCGAGCGGTGGACGGGTGCGGAGGGGTTGGGGCGATCACTCATGGGTGACATTGTCGCTCAAGCCGCGAGCGTTCCTCGCCGCGCGGGTCGGTCGCGGTCGCGCCGGCCGGGGGGAGGCGGGCCCGGGGGCGGCCTCAGACCGTCACGATCGTGCGCACGACCGCGTCCGGACCGGCGGACAGGATCGGCGTGCCGGCGCCGCCGAGGTCGCGCACCGCGTCCCGGTCGGCCTCGGTCACGGTGTCGTCGGTCCCGACGATCGCCGCCGCCTCCAGGCCGCGCGCGCCGCCCGCGACGGCCATCGCGACCGCCGTGCGCAGCGCGGACAGCTCCAGCGAGGGCAGCGCGACCGTCGACGCGGTGTAGGTGCGCCCGGTCTCGTCCCGTACCGCGGCCCCCTCGTCGGCCCCGTTGCGCGCCCGGGTGGCCCGGGCCAGCGTGACGATCTTGGCGTCCTCGGGGTCGACGACGAACTCGGGCGTCTCGGCGCTCACGGGGGCTCTCCTGTTCGGCGCGGTACGAATGCCGACACAGTAACTTGCCACCGCCGATGCCCGGTGGACCGGTCCGGACCGGTCCACCGAGCCGTCGTCACCGCCCCCGCCGACCGGACGTCACCGGTTCCGCTCGGTCGCGGAACCCCCCTCGGCGGGCTTCGCCGGGTGCTCCTCGCCCCGCTTGATCCGGCGCACCACGATGGTGCCGACCCGGTTGCGCCGCCCCGACGGACTCTCCGCGACCAGCCGCAGCCCCTCGACCACCGCCGTCGCGCCCGGGATCGGCACCCGGCCCAGCGCCTTGGCCAGCAGGCCGCCCACGGTCTCCACGTCCTCGTCGTCGAGTTCGAGCCCGAACAGCTCGCCCAACTCGTCCACGGGCAGCCGGGCGGTGACCCGGAACGCGCCGTCGGGCAGCGGCTCGACCGGCGCGGTCTCGGTGTCGTACTCGTCGGTGATCTCGCCGACGATCTCCTCCAGGATGTCCTCGATGGTGACCAGGCCGGCGGTTCCGCCGTACTCGTCGACCACCACGACCATGTGCGTGCGCTCGAACTGCATCTCGCGCAGCAGGTCGTCGGCCGGCTTGCTGTCCGGCACGAAGGTCGCGGGGCGCATGATCGAGTCGACGCTCTCCTTGGCCCAGCCCGGATCGCCCATCGTGCTGCGCCGGGCCAGGTCCTTGAGGAAGACGATGCCGACCACGTCGTCCTCGTTCTCGCCGATCACCGGGATCCGCGAGTAGCCGCTGCGCAGCGCCAGCGACATCGCCTGCCGCAGCGTCTTGTGCCGCTCGATGAAGACCATGTCCGGGCGCGGCACCATCACCTCGCGCACGATCGTGTCGCCCAGTTGCAGCACCGAGTGCAACATCTCGCGCTCGTCGTCCTCGATCAACGAGTCCTTCTCGGCGAGGTCCACGAACGCGCGCAGCTCCGCCTCGGAGGCGAACGGCCCCTCGCGGAAACCCTTGCCGGGGGTGAGCGCGTTGCCGAGCAGGATCAGCAGCTTCGGCAGCGGCCCGAGCACCCGCGCGAGCCCGAACAGCACGGGCGCACCGATCGTGGCCACCGTGACGGGGTGTTGCCGGCCGACGGTGCGCGGGGAGACTCCGACGGCGACGTAGGACACCACGACCATGATGCCGATGGTGACCAGTACGGCCTGCCAGGTCTCGTCGAAGTCGTCCACGCACACCACGGTGACCAGCACCGCCGCCGACAACTCGCACGCGACCCGCACGAGCAGGGCCAGGTTGAGGTACCGGGCGGGATCCTGAACCACCGTCAGCAGTCGCTTGGCGCCTCGGCGTTCGGCGCGGACCAGTTCCTCTGCGCGGACTCGCGAGATGCGCGAGAGGGCGGTCTCCAGGCACGCGAAGAGACCGGCCACCACGACCAGGACGATCGCGCCGACCACGAGGCGCACCACGCTGTCAGCGGGCACTGCCGCCCCCGACGCGTGCTCGGCCGGGGGCGGGGATATCCCGTGGCCGGCTCATCCGCGGTCGTCCGCGGCGCGGCGGGCCTCCCGCCAGGATTCGAGCAGTTCCTTCTGCAGCGCGAACATCTCGCGCTCCTCGTCGGGCTCCGCGTGGTCGTAGCCGAGCAGGTGCAGCACGCCGTGCACGGTGAGCAGGTGCAGCTCGTCGTCCATGGTGTGGCCGGCCGCCGCACCCTGGCGCTCGGCGACGGTCGGGCACAGCACGACGTCGCCGAGCAGCCCCTGCGGGGGATCCTCGTCGGCCTTGCCCGGACGCAGCTCGTCCATCGGGAAGGACATCACGTCGGTCGGACCGGGCAGGTCCATCCATTGGATGTGCAGTTGCTCCATCGCGGGTTCGTCCACGATGACCACGGACAGTTCCGCCAGTGGATGGATGCGCATACGGTCCAGGGTCCATCGGGCGACGTCCACGATCGCGTGTTCGTCCACCCCCGTCCCGGACTCGTTGGCGATGTCGATGGACATGGCCCTCAGTTCACTTCCCGTTCCACTGTCTGCATGTTCACTGTGTGCTTGCCGCGGCCGTTCTTGTCGATCGGCCGCCGGCCGCGCGACCTGGGCACGTCACCGTTTCCGGAGCCGTCGCCGTTCGGCCGCCCGTCCGCCTCGACTTGGATGTCGTAGCGCGCGTACGCGTCCACGATCCGGCCGACGAGCTTGTGTCGGACCACATCATCGCTGGTGAGACTGCAGAACGCGATATCGTCCACGCCGCGCAGGATCTCCTGCACCACCCGCAGCCCCGACTGGGTGCCGCCGGGCAGGTCGACCTGGGTGGTGTCCCCGGTGACCACCATGCGCGAGCCGAACCCGAGCCGGGTCAGGAACATCTTCATCTGCTCGGCCGAGGTGTTCTGCGCCTCGTCGAGAATGATGAACGCGTCGTTGAGCGTCCGGCCGCGCATGTAGGCGAGTGGGGCGACCTCGATGGTGCCCGCGGCCATCAGGCGTGGGATGGAGTCGGGGTCGATCATGTCGTGCAGCGCGTCGTAGAGCGGGCGCAGGTACGGGTCGATCTTCTCGTAGAGGGTGCCGGGCAGGAAGCCGAGGCGTTCGCCCGCCTCGACCGCGGGCCGGGTCAGGATGATCCGGGTGACCTGCTTGGACTGGAGGGCCTGGACGGCCTTCGCCATCGCGAGGTAGGTCTTGCCGGTGCCCGCCGGGCCGAGTCCGAACACGATGGTGTGCTCGTCGATCGCGTCCACGTAGCTCTTCTGGTTGAGCGTCTTGGGACGGATCGTGCGGCCGCGGTTGGACAGGATGTTGAGGGTCATCACCTCGGCGGGACCGTGTCCGTCGTTCGAGCGGACCATCGCCACCGAGCGCTCCACGGCCTCCTCGTTGAGCGGCTGGCCGGTGCGGACGATGACCAGGAGTTCGTCGAAGAGCCGGCGGACGAGGGCGACCTCGGCCTCGTTGCCGGAGGCGGTGACCTCGTTGCCGCGGACGTGGATGTCGACCTCGGGGAAGCCCTGCTCGACCACTCGCAGGAACGAGTCGCCGGAACCGAGGAGCGCCACCATCGGATGCTTGGCGGGGATCGTGATCTTCGCCTGGGCCTGCGCGGTCGGAGTTGCCCGGGAGTCGGCCCGCGGGGTGTTCTCGGAGCTCGCGCCTCGCGCGTTCGTCGTGGGAGCCATGGGCGGCCTTGGCGGCCTGATCACGCCTCATTTCCGTGCTCGGGAAGCGGTTCGATGCTGCTCAATGGTAACTCTCCGGCCCCCGCGAACTTCGGGATTATTCCGGCGCCGGCCGGCGGCGCGGGATCGTGATCCGGTCCAGGTCGTGGGCGGCGACGGTGTCCGGGAACACCTCGCGGGCCTGGTCCAGGAGCGGGCCCACGTCGGGGTAGCGCTGCGAGAAGTGGGTGAGCACCAGTTGCCGCGCGCCCGCCTCGGCCGCGATGGCCGCCGCCTCGCGGGCGGTGAGGTGGCCGACCTCGTACGCGAGCTCGGCGTCGGCGTCGGCGAAGGTGGACTCGCACACGAGCAGATCGACGTCCCGGGCCAGCTCGACCGCGGCCGCGCAGCGCCGGGTGTCCATCACGAAGGCGAACTTCTGCCCGGGACGGGGCACGCTCACCTGCTCCAGGGTCACCCCGCCGATCCGGCCCTCGCGCTGGAGTCGGCCCACGTCGGGCCCGGCCACGCCGTGCGCGGCGAGACGCTCGGGCAGTATCCGGCGGCCGTCCGGCTCGACCACGCGGTAGCCGTAGGACTCGACCGGGTGGGACAGGCGGCGTGCCTCCAGCGTGAACGGCCCGGCGGGGATGTGGACGTGCTCGCCCGCGAGCGGGTGCTCGATCGGCACGGCGGCCTCGTGGAAGGCGGTCGCGTGGTGCAGTCGGTCGAACCAGTGTTGCCCGCTGGCCGGGAAGTAGGCGGTCACCGGGTGCGGGACGCGGTCGAGCGAGAGCCGCTGGAGCACGCCGGGCAGGCCGAGGCAGTGGTCACCGTGGAAGTGCGTGACGCAGATCCGGGTGATGTCGTGCGCGGCCACGCCGGCGTGCAACATCTGGCGCTGGGTGCCCTCGCCCGGGTCGAACAGCAGCCCCTCGCCGTCCCAGCGCAGCAGGTAGCCGTTGTGGTTGCGCTGCCGCGTCGGGGCCTGGCTCGCGGTGCCGAGGACGACGAACTCCCTGGTGGACACGTACGCCTAACCGGGAGGCCAGCTCAGCCCGCGGCCGCCGAGGAGGTGGGCGTGTACGTGGAAGACGGTCTGGCCGGCGCCGGCGCCGGTGTTGAAGACGATCCGGTAGCCCGAGTCGGCGATGTCCTCGGCGGTCGCGATCACGGCGGCCTCGGCCAGCAGCGCGCCGGCCAGCTCGGGGGCCTCGGCGCCCAGCTCGCCGGCGTTGGCGTAGTGCGCGCGCGGGATGACGAGGATGTGTGTGGGTGCCTGCGGGTTGATGTCGCGGAAGGCCACCACGTCCTTGGTCTCGTGGACGATCGTGGCCGGGACGTCGCCGGCGAGGATCTTGCAGAACAGGCAGTCGGCCTGGGGTTCCCCCGCAGCCATGGGTGCCTCCATCGGGTCCGTGTCGATCACGAGCGGTCGTCCCCGATCGTAGTGGGGTGAACACCCCGCTCGCGCGGGCCGGCCGGGCGACTCAGCTCCAGCGGCCGGCGTGGGCCAGGAGCACCGAGGCGGCCGAGACGCCTGCCGTGGAGGTGCGCAGCACGGTCGGGCCGAGTCGGTAGGCGGTCGCGCCGACGGCGGTGAACGCGGCCAGCTCGTCCGGGGTGATCCCGCCCTCGGGGCCGACCACCAGGACCAGGTCGCCCTCGCTCGGGATGGCGGCGGTCGCGATCGGCTCGGTCGCCGCCTCGTGCAGGACGCCCGCGAACGAGGCGGTCGCCAGCAGCGCGGTCACCTGCCGGGTGCTCATCGGCTCGGTGACCTCGGGCAGGTGCAGCCGACGGGCCTGCTTGCCCGCCTCGCGCGCGGTGGCGCGCCACTTGGCCAGCGCCTTGGCCCCGCGCTCGCCCTTCCACTGGGTGATGCAGCGGGCGGCGGTCCACGGCACGATCACGTCGACGCCGACCTCGGTCGTCGTCTCCACCGCCAGTTCGCCGCGATCGCCCTTGGGCAGCGCCTGGACCACCACGATCCGGGGCGCGGGAGCGGGTTCCTCGGTGCGTGAGTCGACGTCGATGTAGAGCGTGTCCTTGCCCTCGGTGCGGTTGACCGTGCCGTACACGGCCAGCCCGGCACCGTCGGCGAGGACGATCGGCTCACCGGCCGCCAGTCGGCGCACCGTGACGGCGTGCCGGCCCTCGGCTCCGTCCAGGACGACCTGCCGGCCGTGCCGGATCGTGTCGCCGGGGGCGAGGAAGACGGGGGCGCTCAAGCGCATGCCTTTCGGGCTGCGGCCATCTCGTCGACGAGCCGGTGGATCACCTCGGCGGCCGGCTCCTCGCGGGCGAGGCGCCAGCCCTGACCGGCCCACAGGGCCAGGCCGTCGGCCTCGCCACGCGCGGCGGCGGCCTTGCGGATCGGCGCGACCAGGTGGTGGACGTACGGGTAGACCCCGGGGGCCTCGGCCTCGTGGCGGGCGGCGAAGCCGTTGTACAGCCCCCGCGCCCAGCGGCCGGAGAAGGCGCGAGTGAGCACGCTGCGCTCGAAGGCGGGGTCGCCGAGCGCGGCCTTGTGCGCGGTCGAGGCGACGCTTTCCGGGCCGCGGAGGAAGGCGGTGCCCAGTTGGGCGGCGCTGGCCCCGGCGAGCCGGACGGCCTCGATCTGCCGGCCGGTCATCAGGCCGCCGGCGGCGATCAGCGGGAGGTCGGTCTCGGCGGCGATCAGGGTGAGCAGCGTGAGCAGGCCGTACGGGGCGGGGGCGGCGGGATTGTCGAAGCTGCCCTGGTGGCCGCCGGCCTCGCCGCCCTGGACGCACAGCGCGTCCACGCCGTGCGCGACGGCGAGCCGGGCCTCCTGGGGGGTGGTGACGGTGGCGACGGTAAGCGTCCCGGCCGCCCGCAGCGCGGCGACCGCCTCGATGTCGGGCAGGCCGAAGGTGAAGCTCACCACCGGGACGGGACGGGCCAGGAGGAGGTCGAGCTTGGCGTCCCAGTCGTCGCGCTCGACGCCCGGCGCGGGGGTGCCGACGGTGCCGCCGTACCGCGCGGCGGCCCGGGCCAGCGAGCGGGCGTAGCGCGCGGTGAGCTCGTCCTCGGCGCGGGTGGGCGGGGGCTGCGGCATGAACGCGTTGACCCCGAACGGCACGTCGCCGAGCAGCGAACGCAGTTCCTCGATCTCGGCGCCCAACGCCGCGGCCGACCGATACCCGGCCGCGAGAAACCCGAGGCCGCCGGCACGCCCGACCGCCGCCGCCAGCGCGGGCCCACTCGCACCGGCCATCGGCGCCTGCACGATCGGCAGTTCGGTCAGTCGGGTCGGATCGGCGTTCGTCGGCATCATGCTCCCCGTTCCCTCGATCGACTGGGCACCCGTCACCCACCCAAGCCTAGGCCGCCCCCACGCCCTCGGGCCCGCGGCCCCGAACGTCCGCGGCGAGCGTCTTTCGAACGCCGGACGGGTCGGGCGTGGTCGCTTTCGGTGGCCGAAGCCGCGGTCCCGGAACGCCCGCGGCGAGCGTCCTCGCCCGCCGGAAGGGCCGGGTTCGGCCGTGCTCGGGGGATGAGGTCGCGGTCACGGGGATCCCACACCCCGGACGGGCCGACTTCGGTCGAGCCCGCGATCCGGGGCCGCCCGCGGTTTCCGGGAGTCGAGGCGAGTCCTCCCCCGCGCCGGGCGTGCCGGGACGGGTCACCCGCTCGAGGACACCACCGCAGGCTCGACCGCCGGACCCGCGCGAAGCCGGTCCGTCCGGCGTGCGACGACCGCCCGCCGCAGGCGAGCGGGGGCCGGCCGCCGGACGGCGACCGATGCCGGTCCGTGCGGCGTTCGAGGACGGTGCACCACCGCCCCCACCCGCGCTCCCTCGCGCCCGCTACCGGCCGTTGAAGGCGTCCTTCAGGCGCGAGAACAGCCCCTGCTGCCCCGGCGTGAACTGCCCCGACGGGCGTTCCTCGCCGCGCAGCTTGGCCAGCCGGCGGAGCAGTTCCTCCTGCTCGGGGTCGAGCTTGCTCGGCGTCTGGACCTCGACGTGCACGACCAGGTCGCCTCGGCCGCCGCCGCGCAGGTGGGTGATGCCCCGCCCGTGCAGCGGGATCGACTGGCCCGACTGGGTACCCGGGCGGATGTCGATCTCCTCCGTGCCGTCCAGCGTCTGCAGCGGCACCTTCGTGCCGAGCGACGCCGCCGTCATCGGGATGGTGACCGTGCAGTGCAGGTCGTCGCCCCGCCGCTGGAAGGTGGCGTGCGCGACCTCGACGATCTCCACGTACAGATCGCCCGCCGGGCCGCCGCCGGGACCGACCTCGCCCTCGCCCGCGAGCTGGATCCGCGTACCGCTGTCCACGCCCGCCGGGATCTTGACGGTGAGCGTGCGCCGCGCGCGGATGCGGCCGTCGCCCGCGCACTCGGGGCACGGGTGCGGGACCACGGTGCCGAAGCCCTGACACTGCGGACACGGCCGCGACGTCATGACCTGGCCCAGGAACGACTTGGTGACCTGGCTGACCTCGCCCCGCCCGCGGCACATGTCGCAGGTCTGCGCCGTGGTGCCCGGGGCCGCGCCCTCGCCGTTGCACGTGTTGCACGTGACGGCGGTGTCCACCTGGATCTCCCGGGTGGTGCCGAACGCGGCCTCTTCGAGGGTGATCTCGATCCGGATCATCGCGTCCTGGCCGCGGCGCGTGCGCGAGCGCGGTCCGCGCTGGCTGGCCTGGCCGAAGAACGCGTCCATGATGTCGCTGAACCCGAAGCCGGCCTGGCCGAAGCCACCACCGCCCCCGCCGCCCCCGGAGGACAGCGGGTCGCCGCCGAGGTCGTACATCTGACGCTTCTGCGGGTCCGAAAGGACCTCGTAGGCGTTGTTGATCTCCTTGAACCGGTCCTGCGTCTTCGGGTCCGGATTGACGTCCGGGTGCAGCTCCCGAGCGAGCCGGCGGAAGGCCTTCTTGATTTCCTCCGGGGTGGCGTCGCGCCGTACCCCGAGGACCTCGTAGTAATCGGTAGCCAACTCTACGACTCCGCGAGGATCTGTCCGACGTACCGTGCCACGGCGCGCACCGCTCCCATCGTTCCGGGGTAGTCCATCCGGGTCGGCCCGAGCACTCCGAGCTTCGCCAGTGTTTCCTGCCCACTGCCGTATCCGACGGCGACCACCGAGGTCGCGGCCAGTCCTTCGTGCATGTTCTCGTGTCCGATCCGCACGACCATGCCCGGGTCGGTCGCCTCGCCCAACAACCGCAGCAATACGACGTGTTCCTCGAGTGCTTCCAGGACCGGGCGGATCGTGTTCGGGAAGTCCATGCCGAAACGGGTCAGGTTGGCCGTCCCGGCCAGGACGACCTTCTCTTCCTTGTGCTCGACCAGGGTGTCGAGCAGGGTGGCCAGGATGCCCGCCACGATCGGCCGTTCCTCGGCGGTGAACGGCTCGGCGAGATCCTGGACCAGCAACGGCACATCGGCGAACCGCTTGCCGGTGATGCGGCTGTTCAGCCGCGCCCGGACGTCGGCGAGCAGGTTCTCGCCGACCGGGCCCGGCGTGTCCATCACCCGCTGCTCGACCCGGCCCGTGCTGGTGATCAGCACCAGCATGACCCGGGTGGGCGCCAGGGTGAGCAGCTCGACGTGCCGGATCGTCGAGCGGGTCAGCGAGGGGTATTGCACGACGGCGACCTGATGGGTCAGCTGCGCGAGCAGCCGGACCGTACGGCCGACCACGTCGTCCAGGTCGACCGCGCCGGCCAGGAAGGTCTGGATCGCCCGGCGCTCGGCGCCGGACAGCGGCTTGACGCCCGCGAGCCGGTCGACGAACAGCCGGTAGCCCTTGTCGGTGGGCACCCGGCCGGCGCTGGTGTGGGGCTGCGTGATGTAGCCCTCCTCCTCCAGCGCGGCCATGTCGTTGCGAATGGTGGCCGGGGAGACCCCGAGGTTGTGTCGGTCCGCGAGCGCCTTGGAGCCGACCGGCTCCTGGGTCGCCACGTAGTCCTGCACGATGGCGCGCAGCACGTCCTGTTTCCGATCGTCGAGCATGGTGCGCACCTCCCTGACCCGTTCTTCCACCCGTTGCCGTGTCGCTTAGGCGGTGGTTCGTCCCACTGGTTGGCACTCCGTCCCGCCGAGTGCCAGTGTACGGGTCACCCGATCCGGACCGTACCCCTGAGTCCGTGCCAAGGTTGACGCATGCTACGCGCCGAACAGCCGAAACACGCCATGTGGGAGCCGATCGGGCCGGGCGTACTGCGTCGTCGGTTGCCCGGTCTCGAACTGAATGTGGCGGTCGTCACGGGGCGGGACGGGATCCTGCTCGTGGACACCGGTTCACACGACCACGAGGCCGCCGACATCCTGGCCTCGCTGGCCCGCGAACTGCCCGGGCACGGATTGCCCGACCGGGTGGTCGCGGTGGTGAACACACACGGTCACTTCGACCACTGCTACGGCAACGACGAGGTGCTGCGCGCCTTCCCCGACGCGGAGATCTGGGGACACGCGGACCTGCCGGAGTATCTGGAGCGGTGGGCCGAGGCCGGTCGGGCGAGCGGCGTCGCGCACGGGTTCGACCCGGAGCTGATGCGCGCGGCGCGGATCGTGCCGCCGACCCGCGCGGTGTCCGCGGGCGCGCCGGTGACGGTGGACCTGGGCGGGCGCGAGGTGGTGCTGTTCGCGCCCGGTCGCGGGCACACCGACCACGACGTGGTCGTCCACGTGCCGGACTGCGGCGTGCTGATCGCCGGGGACATGGTGGAGGAGAGCGGGCCGCCGGTCTTCGGCTCGGACGCGTTCGCCGCCGAGTGGAGCGATTCGCTGGCCCGGGTGCGGGCGTTGGACGCGAGTGTCTGGCTGCCCGGACACGGCGCGGTGGTCGACGAGGAGTTCGTGATCCGGCAGAACCGTTGGCTGGCCGAGGTGGCCGCCGGGCGCGTCGTACCGGACTGACGTACCGTCACCGGGCTAGCGTCGTGGTCATGCGCAGTTATGGACCCGAGTCGCTGATCCCGGGATGGAAGAAGGACAAGCCGGTCCCGGAGGTCGCGGCCGACCGCGATCTGGTGGTGGAGGAGGCGTCCACCGGCTTCTGCGGCGCGGTGGTCCGGGTGGAGAAGACGCCCGAGGGCTTCACCGTCACGCTGGAGGATCGGCACGGGCGGCTGCGGGTGTTCCCGATGGATCCGCGCGGGTTCCTGATCGACGGCGAGGTGGTCACCCTGGTCCGACCGACCGTTCCCGGTCCGGTCCGTGCCCCGGGGCGCACCGCGTCGGGCTCGATCGCGGTGCGGGGCGCCCGGGCCCGGGTCGCGCGCGCCGGGCGGATCTACGTCGAGGGCCGCCACGACGCCGAGTTGGTCGAGCGGGTGTGGGGCGACGACCTGCGGATCGAGGGCGTGGTCGTGGAGTATCTGGAGGGCGTCGACGATCTCCCGGACGTGGTCCACGAGTTCGGGCCGGGCCCGGGGTGCCGCCTGGGTGTGCTGGTCGACCACCTGGTGCCGGGCTCCAAGGAGAGTCGGATCGCGGATCGGGTGAGCGGCGACCACGTGCTGGTGGTGGGACACCCCTATATCGACGTCTGGCAGGCGGTACGCCCCGCCTCCGTCGGCATCGCGGCCTGGCCGGACGTCCCGCGCGGCGTCCCGTGGAAGGAAGGCGTGTGTGCGGCCCTCGGCTGGCCGGTGAATCCGCCGGCGGCCTGGCGCCGCATCCTCGCGGCGGTCGACTCGTACCGCGACCTGGAACCGGCCCTGCTCGGGCGGGTCGAGGAACTCATCGACTTCGTGACGGCGCCGTCCGAGGGGTGAAGCCCCGGTCGACGCGACGGCGGTCGGCCGGCGCGGGCGGCCCCGGCGCTACCGTACGGCGATGGCGCAGGAAGAGATCACCCTCGTATTGCCGGACTCGGCCGGACCGAAGTATCGGATGTTCGGCGTGTCCGGTGCCGCGTTCGTCCGGTCCGCCCGTTCGGGCGACGGGGCGGCCCGGGAGACGCGCAGGGACTTCGCCGACCCGGCCGCCGCCGTGATCGCGCTGCGCCGGGAGGTGGGCAAGGCGATGCGTGCCGGGTTCGTCCGGCTGGGCGGGGCCGAGGACCCGGTGGTGCTGGAGTTCATGCCGCCGGGCAAGACCTCGTCCCGGGCGCTGGACCTGCATCCGGACGGACGCACCGTACTGATCGCCTACGACGGCGCGATCCGGCTCGTGGACGTGGCGACCGGGGTCCGCCGCACGGTGCACGCGGTGCACGCGGCCGAGCGGCTGACCGGCATCGACACGGCGCTGTTCGACGCGACCGGGTCGGCCGTGGTCTACACCGTCGGCGGCTCGACCCGACGGCTCGACCTGGGCACGCTGCACGAGGAACCGCTGGCCGATTACCGGCAGTTCGAGAACGCCCTGTTCGATCCGCACACCGTGCGGCCCGCCTGGGACGCGGCCCGGGGACGCCTGGTGGTCTTCGACGCCGACGACCGGGTGCGCGTCCTGGACGCGGCCGGCGCGCCGATCTGCGAGGTGTCCACCCGATCGTCGACCACCGAGTGCCGGGGCGCCGCGCTGTCCCCTTCGGGTCGGCTGCTCGCGGTGTGGCGGGTCGGTCGCGGGCTGGTGTACGGGCACCGCGACGCGAGCGCCGATCCGACCAACGAGGTCGAGGTGTGGGACGTGGACGCCGGCCGCCCGGTCGCGCGGGTGCCGCTGGAGTGGGAGATCGGCGACCTCGGCTTCGATCCGAGCGAGACGTTGCTCCTGGTCAACCGGGGCCGGGTGCACGGGCCGTTCGCGATCTCGATCGACACCGGGGAGCCGGCCTGGCACCTGGCCGATCCGCACCACCCGAACGGTTGGGCGACCTGCTACGCGTGGGCCTACTCGCCGGACGGCCGGCGGATCGCGGTGGGCGGTCATCGTACGAGCGCCCTGCGCGTGTACGACGCGGATCCGCGCGAGCGCGGCGCCGTCGCCCTCCCCGGCCACGACGAACAACGCGTCCGCCGCCTGGTCTTCTCCGCCGACGGCACCCTCCTGGCCACCGGCGGCGACTTCGGCCGAGTCTTCGTCCGACGGGTGTGAGGCGGCCACCGGCCCTGCCGAGTGCGGCCACAGTGCGGCACCGGCCACACGAAACACGCGGGTCGCCTATCCGAAGTCCGAGGTGTCCAAGGTCATCTTGAAGGGAGCGGGCAGTTCGATCTCCTTGCCGAACGGTCCGCTGTGGGCCGTCGTGTAATCGTCGCCTTCGGGCTCCGAAAAAAGCGTCGCCTTGCCCTTCTCTCGATCCACGAGCAGGTACAGCGGGATACCGCTGCGGGCGTAGCTGCGGCGTTTGGCCTCTCGATCGATCTCGGCTCGTTGTGACGTGACCTCCACGACCATGGCCACGCCCGCGCACGGCATCCACGACTCCGCGTCGCGGAACAGGCTCAGTTCCCTGGGTGCGAACGTGCCGTCGGGAATGACGTGATTGCCGGAGAGCGCGCCCGCGCTCTCGACCCTCAGGCCCTTGTTCCCGGAGAAGTGCATGGGCGTGTCCGTGCCCACCACGATCTGATCCACCATCTCGGCGATGATGTGCTCGTGGCGCCCCGACGGCGGTGGTGTCACGACGATCTCCCCCTCGATCAGCTCGGCGCGGAAGCCCAGGGGGGTGTCCAACGCCAGGAAGCCGTCCAGGACGACGTCTTCCTGCGTGGGGATCTCGTGTGCCATAGCTGACATTCTGAACCCCTTCCGTAGTCGACGCGAGCATAAGGACGCGTCGTGCGGGCGACCGGAACGTTCGGGTTCCGGTCACCCGCACGGGTGAACGACCACGTGAAGCGGCGCTACGGGGTCTTCGCCGAGGCCGACAGGGCGGCGATGGAGTCGTCGGTGCAGTCCGCCCAGAAGGTGCCGACGACGTCTTCCAGCTGGGTCATCGATTGGGCGGCGTACAGGATGTCCTGGTAGTGCGTGATGTCGTACTGCATCGTGCCCATCGCGACCAGGTCCAGGTCGCGGATGTCGACCGTGCGGAACTCGCGGATCTCGCCGTAGGAGGACAGGATCCCGGCGCCGTAGGCCTTGAGCGCGCCGCCCTCGTGCATGACGCCGAATTCGAGGGTGAACCAGAAGACCTTGGAGACGAACTCCAGCGCCTCGCGGCTCTCCACCCGGCGGGCCGCCTCGCCCGCGACCCGGTACAGCGCCGCGAAGCGGTCCGAGGCGAGCATGTTGGCGTGGCCGATCACCTCGTGCACGACGTCGGGCTCGGGGGTGTACAGCGGCACGCTGTGGTGGCGGATGTACTGCGTGGAGTGGAAGTAGGAGTCGGCCAGCGACCCGTAGAAGTCGCGCAGCGGAACCAGGCCGGCCGCGGGCAGGTAGCGGAAGCCGGTGAGCGGGTGCAGCGCCTCGCTGACCTCCTCCAGCTGGGGGATCCGCTCGGTCGGCAGCTTCAGCCGCGCGGCGCCGTCCAGGTAGTCCGCGACCGCGTACTCCGCGTGCGAGGCGGACAACTCCCTGGAGACCAGGCGCCAGACCTCGTGCTCCTCATCGGTGTACTCGACCTCCGGGATCGGATCGCCGCGCCGGTGGTCCATGGCCAGCCCCGCGATCCGGTTCCGGCGTTCGCGGTACACCTCGTCCGCGAACCCCGGGTGGCTGCGGGACAGCTCGACCTCTACGCCCCCGTCGGCCCTACGGGTGACCGGGGCCAGATATTGGGCCTCCTCGAACATGCCATCTCCTGATCGCATCGGAATCGACTCGCCGGACAAGTCGTGGCACCCACACAACCAGTATGCGCCGTTTTCATGCCTTTCAGACCGATCGGGTCGGGGGCCACGGCAACGGGAATCAGCTGCGAGGGGTCGCCTCGACGCCCTCATCGCATCATCCGGACGGGCGTCACACAAGGGGCACAGGAGCGCAGACGACCGCGCCGAACGCACCGTCCACAGACCGAGACGGGATTCCCGCCCGCGTGACAGGATCGCCCGTACATCGGGGAGGGCACCGTCGAGAGGGGGCGCGGTGGTGGATTCACACGGCATCGCCGGGGATCGGGCGAGGCGACGCGAGGTGGTGGAGGCACTCACCGAGACCTCCGACCATCTCGACTTCGCGCTGGCGATGGTCCGCCGCATCGTGGGCGACCAGGAACGGCTCGGGGAGCTGACCGCCCGCATCCGCGAGATCGAGACCCGGCTCCGGGACGACCGCTACTACCTGGCGGTGATCGGCGAGTTCTCGGCCGGCAAGAGCACCTTCGTCAACGCGCTGCTGGCCGACGACCTGCTGCCCACCTCGGCGCTGCCGACCACCGGCGCCGCGACCAGGATCACCCACGGGGAGGAGTTCTCCGTCGAGGTGCGCTTCACCGGCCACGGGATCCGCTACGTGTACCCCTCCGGGCGGTACACCGGGGCGGACAGCCCGCTCGGCCGGATGCTCGCGCACCTCGCGCCGGACACCCCGATCCCCGAGGACACCGCCGGCATCCTGCGCCTGCTCACCGCCGACGAGGCGATCGCCCCGAGCGTGCAGAGCCTGGAGGTCCGCCACCCCGCGCCGGCGCTGCGCGACGGCCTGGTGATCATCGACACGCCCGGAACCAACGCCCGGGCAGGTCACACGGAGATCACGCGCGCGGTGATGCGCGACGTCGCCGACGTGGCGGCCGTACTGACCGCGTCCACGTCGCCGTCGCCGGTGTCGCTGACCGAATTCCTCACCGACGCGCTCGATCCGGGCCAACTGCGCCGCTGCATCATCCTCGTCACCAAGATGGACCACATCGACGAGGACGAACGGGACGATCTGCTCGCGCACGTGCGGCAGCGGTTCGCCCGGATGCTCGGTGTGCCCGACCCGGTCCTGGAACCGGTCGCCGCCGAGCCGGTGGTGCGACTGGCCACCGGACGGCCGCTGCGCGGCCCCGAACAGGAGCACTGGGCGGCGGAGTTTCCGCGCACCGTCGCCCGGCTGCGCGACCTGATGCGGCGCCAGCGCATCGTCGCGGTCTCCGACCACCTGCTGCGACTGCTCGAGGACCTGCTCGACGAGTTGCGCCGCGAGGTGACCCTGGCCGAACAGCGGCTCGACGCCGAGGAGGCGGAGCTGGCCGAGGCGCGGATCGCCGACATGGCCGCCTTCGTCCGGGCCCAACACGGCGAGACCGCGCGCCTGCTCGGCGCCGGCGCCCAGCGCGCCCAGCAGGCGGTCGGCGGCATGGCCCCGCAGTGGTGGGGCTACACCCGGGACGAGATCGATCGGGCCCTGGAGCGCGCGAACACCCCCGACGAACTGCGCGCGGTGCTCGCCGAACAGGCCCCCGAACTGATCCGGCGCGGCCTGCCCCGGATCGGCGACATCGTGCAACAGGCGGTCACCGGCGCGCTGTCGACCGCGGCCGAGACCGCGCGCGCCGCCGCGGACACCGCGTTCGCCGCCGCCTACGCCCGCCTCGGCGCGGTGGCCCGACCGGCCGGGTCGGACGCGGTCACCGTGCTGACCGGGCATCAGCTCGCGGACGCGGCGATGCGGGCGTACGAGAATTCCGTCACCGGGGTGACCCAGCAGATCCGGGCCGTCCGGCTCGACCCGACCGCGCCCAAAACCCCGGGCGCGCGGATCGGCGGCGCCCTGGACCAGTGGTTCGGCGGCACCCGCAACGGCTCCCAGAGCGCTTCCCCCGGACGGATCGGATTCGGCGGATTCATCGCCAAAGTGGCCGATTCGTTGTCATCCACCGACATGACGGCCCTGCGGAACCACGCGCGCACCGAAATGCATCAGACACTGCGAACCGTCGCGGACGGTTTGTCCGGACAGATCGACGAGGCCGTGCGCACGGCCACCACGCACTACTCGCAGGACGTCTCGCGACACGTGGACCGCTACCGGGCCACCTACGAGGCGACGGTCGCCGAACTGGTGGCCGAACATCAACGCCGTGAGGATATTCTCGCGGCTCGCAGAATCCTGTTGCAGGACGCGGACAGGCAGACGGAACGGCGTCGCGCCACGGTGAACAGCCAACGCGAACGCCTCACGCACCGGGGGGATTTCGGCAGATGAGCGACTACACGCACGACGACGACCTGTTCGCGGTGGTCTCCGACGACACCATCGACACAGTGGACACCGCCGACGGGGGAACGGTCGGGGCGGCACCACTGTGGGAGACCGACGCGGCCGGCGGATTCAACGGCGCCTACCCGAACTCCACCCTTCCGTACACGGATCCCAACTTCGATCCGCTGCACGACCCCAACTACGACCCGTTCCACGCGGACAGCGACGGCGACGGCAAGGTCGACGCGTACGACCCGAAGGCGTTCGACCCGACCGACGGCAACCAGCCCACGCCCAGTCAGCAGTGGCACGACGACCAGGTGAACAACCCGTACCTGGACCCGTACGACCCGTACGCGGATCCCTACGGCGACCCGTACGGCGGCGACCCGTACGGCGATCCGTACGGCGACCCCTACGGCACCGACCCGTACGCCGACCCGGCCTCGTACGACCCGAGCACCTACACCGAGGCGACGCCCGCGTCGTGGGGCGCGGTCTACGACGACCAGGGCAACTGGACCTACCACGCGCCGGACTGGACGCCGGAGCAGTTCCAGGGCACCGGCGACCCGGTCGGCGACGCCAAGTACTGGCACCAGCAGGCCGGCGACACCAGCTGCGCGGTGGTCTCCCAGGGCATGATCCTGGAGAAACTCACCGGCGTGCCGATGGACGAGAACGCGCTGGTGACCGAGGCCCAGCGGGCGGGCATCTACGACCCCGCCAACGGCACCATGACCGGCGACATCGGCAAGCTGCTCGAAATGCACGGCGTGGACACGGACATGGTCCCGGGCGCCGACATGCGGCAGATGCTCGACGCCCTGCAGAAGGGCGACCAGGTGATCGTCGCCCTCGACGCGCAGGAGATCTGGTCGCCGCTGCACGACGCGACCACCGGCGCGCCGCTGGAGCAGGACCCCACGATGGGGCACGCGGTGTGGGTGACCGGCGTCGACACCCGGCCCGACGGGTCGACGTACGTGCTGCTCAACGACCCGGGCGCGCCGTTCGGCAAGGTCGAGCCGATTCCGCTGGCCGACTTCGTCAACGCGTGGCAGGACCGGGACACCACGATGATCGTGGCCCACCCCACGCACGCCTGATCGTTCGACACCACCACACATTCGACGGGAGTAGGGACCACACATGTCGTTCGATCGTGAACACGTGCTGCGCCAGGCCGCGCAGGTACAACCACGCCGGCGTCCCGGCGTCGCGGGTCTGCTCAGCGGGATCCACCGCAGCGACGAACTGCGCGGCTGGATCACCATGGAGTCGGTGGCACTGCCGCCGGTACCGGAGCGGACCGCCGACGGCTGGACGTTGTGGAGCCTGATCGGGGTCGGCAAGGCCACCCCGGGACGGCGGGAGCTGCCGATCCACCCGGTCTGGGGCGCGGTCCGGTGGGCCTGGCCGAGCGAGGACGTGCTGCGGCACGTCAAGCTGAGCGAGCTGCCGGAGGTTGCCGCCTCGGTCGAGGCGACCATCTCGGACCCGTCCGCCTGGACGTTGTCGATGCAGCCGGACGCGCTGGCGGAGCGGGCCCGCTTCTTCCAGTCGCTCGGCCGATTCCTGGCCGACCCGGAGGCGGACGCGCGCGGCGGACCGAAGATCCTCGCCGGGCTCTACGCGCGGGTCATGCCCGTGGGGGCGGTGGCCGCCTATCACCGGCTGGTGCCGTCGACCGCCTCGTGGCTGCGCGCGGGCGCGCCGCGTGAGGCGGCCGCGCGGCGCGACTCGGGCGACTCGCCCACCGGCCGACCCGGCCCGTCGGGGCAGACGGCGGACCGGAGGCAGGCCCCGGCTCCGGGTCCGCGCCCGGCGGGCGACGACGCTTCCGGTACGCCGGGGCCGAACCAGGGGTGGGCGGGGCGCCTTGCGGGTGGGCCCGGCGCGGGTGGCGCGGGTGCGCCGGGTGCGGCTGGGCCCGACGCGGGTTCGGCGCACGCCGGCGGGGCCGAGCACAGCGCGCCGGCGGTGGTGACGCCGGCCGCGCCTCGGCCGCCGGCGCCGCGGCCGGCCGCCGAAGCCCCCGCCGCACCGGTGTCGGCTTCGCCGCCCGCCCCCGCCGCGACGCCTCCCGGCTCGGTGACGAGCCTGGTCCGGCAGGCGCCCTCGGCGACCACGCTCGGCCGGCGGATCAACGACGCGCACACCATCGCCACCGACTTCGGCCTGGACGCGATCGCCGCCGAGCTGGACCGGCTGCGGGCGCGGATGCGCCGACCGGGGCTGCGGATCGCGGTGGTCGGCGAGTTCGGCCGCGGCAAGACGTCGCTGATCAACCGGCTGCTCGGCGCGCCCGTGCTGCCCGAGGGCCGGCACACCCCGGTGCCCCTGGTGGTCGTGGCCGGACCCGAGCCGCGCCTGGAGTTGCAGTTCGCCGACGGGCGCGCCGAGCCGCGTCCGGCGGTGGCCGCGGCCTGGGACGAGGTGTACCGGCTCAGCGAGGACCGCGACCTCGACGCCCCCCGCCTGGTCGGCGTGCGGGTCCTGGTGGCCGAACCCGAACTGGCCCGCCTGGACGTCGAGTTGGTGGACACCCCCGGCGTCAACGCGGGCCGGGGCAAGGGCGAGGACGCGGAGGACCTGGACCGCCGGACCGAGGACCTGGTCCGGCGTACGGTCGCGGCCAGCGACGCGGTGCTGATGGTGGTGTCCGCGAGCGCGCCGCTCGGCCTGTCCGAGACCGCGTTCCTGGAGGAGGAGGTGATCGCCCGGCACGTGCCGCGGATCACCGTGGTGGTGTCCAAGCTGGACACCGTCGACGAGGACGAGCGCGAGGACATCGTCGACTACCTCGGCGGTCGGGTGCGCCGCAT
This sequence comes from Embleya hyalina, assembly GCF_003967355.1. Lineage (GTDB taxonomy): Bacteria > Actinomycetota > Actinomycetes > Streptomycetales > Streptomycetaceae > Embleya > Embleya hyalina. The sequence continues at coordinate 321,705 of NZ_BIFH01000020.1, forward strand.
CTCGCCGACCCTGCGGGTGCTGGCCGGCCCGCATCGCGAGGACGCCTCGCCCGCGGCCGGCGTGTACGAGCGGATCACCGAATACAGCACCTCCGGCGGCCGACGCAGCATGCGCTCGCGCCAGACGGCGGGCCAACTGCTCGCGCTGCTCGACGAGATGGCCGGCCTCGGTCGGGACGGTCTGGCCGGCGCGGCGCTGGGCGAGGCGGAACGGCGGCGCGCCGTCGAGGAGTCCGAGGTGGAGATCGACCGGATGGCCGGCGAATGGGGCCGGGTCCGGGTCGAGCTCCAGCAGCGCCGCACGCAGACGTCCGAGAAGTTCCGCGAGCACCTGCAACTCTCGCGCGGGGACCTGTTGGACACGCTGCGCTACGAGCTCGAGCGCGCGCCCGACGCCCGCACCTGGTGGGAGCGCGACCTGCCGTTCCGACTGCGCCGCGAACTGACCGCGCTGGCCAAGAAGTTCGAGGCCCAGTTGCACTCCAGTGTGCAGGCCGACGTGCAGTGGCTGGACGCGAAGATGAAGCTGCACTTCGGGCGCGGCAGCGGCTACCGCCTGGAGAAGGTCGAGCAACTGTCCACCGAGTTCGAACTCGGCGAGGCGGAGTCGCTGGGCCTGAAGGACCTCAAGAGCCGCAAGCTGGCCTGGCGGATCGGCCCGACCGGCGTCGCCGTGCTCGGCGCGCTGTTGATCCCGCTCACCGGCGGCGTCTCCGCACTGCCGATGGGCGCGAGCATGGCGGCGTCGGCCGGCGGCATGGTGCTCGGCGAGGTCAAGTCGACCTCGCTGACCGAGGCACAACGCGCGCAGGCGATGAAGGCCCTGGAGCCCGTGGTCGAGGAGGTCCTCGGTGGTTTCTCCGAGGAGGTCTCCAAGCGGCTGCACACGCTGTACGCCGGAGTGATGGACGAGGCGGTGCGCGGCCAGCGGGCCTGGCGCACCGATCGGCAGACCGCGCTGGCCAAGGTCGGCGCCGATGGACCCGCATGGCAGGATCTGGTCTCGCGCAGCGAGCAGCTGGGGGTTCAGCTCAACACCATGCTGGGCGCCAGAGGCTAGTGCCGGACGCCGATGCCGGGACCGGAGCAGGTCCCGACATCGGGCAGCCGTCGAGGAGGGGAGCGGTCAGGTGGACACGGGTCACGGGGCGGCCGATGGGGCCTACGCGGGCTACGGCGCGTGGCGGGCACGGCAGGAGACCCTGGTCGGCCTGATCGATCGGCTCACGCCGATCGTGGCCGGGCTGCGCATCGGCGCGGGCGTCAAGAAGCTGGACTCGCTCAAGCAGCGGGCCGCGTCCGAGGCGTTCAAGGTGATGATCGTCGGCGAGTTCAAGCGCGGCAAGAGCACGGTGATCAACTCGATGCTCGGCGAGAAGGTGCTGCCCTCCTTCGCCCGACCGTGCACCGCGATCATCAACGAGGTGACGTGGGGCGACACCCGCTCGGCGCTGATCTACCCGCTGGAGGCGGACGGCAGCGCCGGTGAACCGCTGACCGTCGGCGTGGACGAGATCGCCGACTACGTCACCATCGGCGCGGACGACGACAACACCCCGAACCCGTACGAGCGGGCGGTGGTGCGCTGGCCGCTCGAACTGTGCCGCAACGGCGTGGTGGTGGTCGACTCCCCCGGCCTGAACGAGGCGCCGGAGCGCGAGAAGGTCACCCTCAACTACCTCGAACAGGCCGACGTGCTGGTGTTCGTGGTGGACTGTCAGGCCGCGATGTCGCGCAGCGAGCAGCTGTTCCTGGACGTGCACGTCAAGGCGCGCGGCCACGAGGACGTCTTCTACGTCGGCAACAAGATCAACCTGGTCGAGGAGGAGGAACGCGAGGACGTGCGGCGGGAGATCCGCAAGCGCCTCTCGCCCTACCTCTCCCGCCCGGACCGGGTCTTCTTCGTCAACGCCCGGGCCGCGCTGACCGGTCGCCAAAAGGGCGACCCGGACCTGCTGGCCGGGTCCGGGATGCCCGAACTCGAACGCGGCCTGGAGGAGTTCCTGACCCGCGAGCGCGGCCGGGCCAAGATCCTGTCCCCCGCCCGGGAGCTCAAGTACCTGCTGATCGAGGCGCGCGAGCAGATCGACCGCAAGGAGGCGCTGCTCACCCAGGACGTGGAGGAGTTGCGCGCCACCTACGAGCGGGTCCAGGGCCCGCTGACCCGCCTGGAGCAGAACCGCCGGGTGATCGTCGCGCAAATGGAGGAACACCTGCGCGAGACCCGGGGCGAGGTCGAGGGCGCGACCCGGCGGTTCATGGACCGGGTCGCCGCGAACATCCCGAACTGGGCGCAGGAATACGACCCGAGCAACACCATCGGCGCCAACCCGTTCAACGCCCGGGAGAAGATGGAGGCGGCGGTCAAGGAGATCACCGACCACCTCTCCGGGCGGGTCCAGGTCGAGTTCGCGCAGTGGCAGGAGAACGAGCTCAAGCCGCTCGTCGCGCGCCGTGTCGAGGACATGGAGCGGATGATCGACGACGACGTGAAGCAGTTCGTCACGCGCATCGACGAGATCCGCGCCTCGCTCACCGCCGGGCCGGTCGGCACGGAGGAGGACGGCAAACCCTCGACGCCGATCGAGCGGCTGCTCGCGGACGCGGTCAGCTTCGTGCTCGACCCGGCGACGGCGGTCTCCGGCGGCAAGTTCAACCTGCGCTCGATGCTCACCGCGCTGCTCCCGCAGATCGCGGTCGGCACGGCGGCGTTCCTGGTCGGCCTCGGACCGTTCGTGATCCTGGGCGCGGTACTCGGCTCGACCGTGTTCAAGGGCGCGCTGCAACTGAACAAGGCCAACCGCCGGCTCAAGGAGCAGGTGGCCGAACAGGTCCAGCTGGAACTGCGCAAGCAGGCCGACACCGACGTCACCAACCTGGGCGAAGAGGTCGTCAAACAACTCCGCAAGATGCGCGACGCGATCGCCCAGGGCCTGGACGCGGAAATCAAGTCCATCCGCGACGAGGTAGGCGCGGCCCTGCGCACGAAGGAACAGGGCGAATCCGACGCAAAGCGCGAAAGCACCGAAATGCGCCGCTACGCCCAGGAACTGAACCGAGTCGACGAGTCCTTGGCCGACTTGATCATGGACGTAGCCATGTAACCCCCGCCCACACCCACCGAGCACCGGCCAGGCAAACCCAAGCCCGGCCGGCGCTCGGGGCCAATCAGCCCGGCCGGCACTTGAGGCGAAGTAGCCCGGCCGGCGCTTGAGGCCAAGCAGCCCGGCTGGCGCTTGAGGCGAAACAGCCCGGCCGGCGCTTGAGGCCAAGCAGCCCCGCCGGCGCATGAAACGAAACAGCCCGGCCGGCGCATGAGGCCACCCAGCCCCGCCGGCGCATGAGGCGAAACAGCCCGGCCGGCGCATGAGGCGAAACAGCCCGGCCGGCGCATGAGGCCCGGCTAGTCGACCAGATCCCGCACGACCGCGTCGGCCAACAACCGCCCCCGCAAGGTCAACACGACCCGATCCCCCGCATCGCGAACAAGCAGCCCATCCGCCACCGCCCGATCCGCCGCCCCCCGCCCCACCTCCGTGAGGAGCGAGCGCGAAACCCCCTCCACCAGCCGCAACTCGAGCAGGATCCGCTCGACCCGCCGATCCTCGGCGGTAAGCAACTCACGCCCCTGCCCAGGAGACGCCCCCGCCGCCAAACGCTTCGCGTACGCTGCGGGATGCCGCACGTTCCACCACCGCACACCCCCCACGTGGCTGTGCGCCCCCGGCCCCGCTCCCCACCAGTCGGCCCCGGTCCAGTACAACTCGTTGTGCCGGCACCGCGCCGCCGCGTCGGTCGCCCAGTTGGACACCTCGTACCACCCGAGCCCGGCCGCCCCGAACGCCTCGTCCGCCATCAGGTAGCGGTCGGCGAGCACGTCGTCGTCCGGCATCGGCAGTTCGCCCCGCCGCACCCGCCCGGCCAGGCGCGTACCGTCCTCGACGATCAGCGCGTACGCCGAGACGTGGTCCGGCCCCGCACCGAGCACCGCGTCCAGCGAGGCCCGCCAGTCGTCGTCCGACTCCCCCGGCGTGCCGTAGATCAGGTCCAGGTTGACGTGCTCGAACCCGGCCGCACGCGCCTCGGCCACACACCGCTCGGGCCGCCCCGGGGTGTGCCGCCGGTCCAGGACCCGCAACACGTGCTCACGCGCACTCTGCATGCCGAACGACAGCCGGTTGAACCCGCCGGCACGCAGTGTGTCCAGGTAGGCCGGATCCACCGACTCGGGATTGGCCTCGGTGGTCACCTCGGCCCCGGCCGCGAGCCCGAACTCGTCCCGGATGGCCCCCAGGATCCGGGCCAGGTCGGCGGCCGGCAGCAGCGTGGGCGTACCGCCGCCGAAGAACACCGTCTCCACCGGCCGGTCCACGTCCCCCAGCAACCGCCGGGCCAGCCGGATCTCGGCGATCGCGTCGTCGGCGTAGGACCCCTGCGAGGCCGATCCGCCGAGCTCGGTCGCGGTGTAGGTGTTGAAGTCGCAGTAGCCGCAGCGCGACGCGCAGTAGGGCACGTGCACGTAGAAGCCGAACGGACGGCTCGCGCCGGCGAACTCGGCGAGCGCGGACGCGGGCAGCGAGCCGTCTTCGGGCACGGGCAGACCGTCGGGGGGTGCGGAGGGCATCCCCCCATTGTCCACGAGCACGCGACCGACCCGCCGACGGCGACCGGCTTCAGGTGACCAGCGTGCCCTTGTACATGTCGTCCAGGACCGCCGCGTACTCGTCCTCCACCACGCGCCGCTTGACCTTCAGGCTCGGCGTCAGCTCACCGCGTTCGACGCTCAGGTCGCGCGGCAGGATGGCGAACTTCTTCACCGTCTGCCAGCGCTGCAGGTCGGCGTTGAGCCGGTCGAGATAGTCCGCGACGAGCGCCCGGACCTCCTCGGCGCCGACCAGTTCCTCGTACGAGCGGCCCCGCAGCGCCGGCTGCTCCGCGGCCCAGCCCCGAAGCGCGTCCGGGTCCAACGTGATCAGCGCGGAGCAGAAGTTGCGGCCCTCCCCGTGCACCAGGATGTTGCTCACGAACGGGCACAAGCCCTTGAACCGGCCCTCGATCTCGCTGGGCGCGACGTACTTGCCGCCCGAGGTCTTGATCAGGTCCTTCTTGCGGTCGGTGATCCGCAGATAGCCGTCCTCGATCACGGCGATGTCGCCGGTGCGCAGCCAGCCGTCCTCGGTGAGCACGTCGGCGGTCGCCTCGGGATTGTTGTGATAGCCCTGCATCACCGCCGGGCTGCGCACCAGCAGTTCGCCGTCCTCGGCGATGCGCATCTCCGAGCCGGGCAGCGCCGGGCCGACCGTACCGATCCGGTGCCGGTCGAAGCGGTTGACCGAACTGCCCGCGCTGGCCTCGGTGAGACCGTAGCCCTCCAGGATCGGTATGCCGATCGCGTCGAAGAACTCGGCGACGTCGGGCGAGAGCGCCGCACTGCCTGAGATACAGCCCTTGAGCCGACCGCCGAACAACGCGCGCAGCTTGTCGAAGACGAGCCGGTCGGCCACCCGATACTTCACGTCGAGCACCGCGGACGGGGTCCGGCCGGCCTGCCTGACCTGCGACATCTCCCGGCCGACGCCGATCGCCCAGCGAAAGATCCGATACTTCGCGCCACCCTCGGCGCGCACCCGCATGTGCACGGAGTTGTACACCTTCTCGAACACGCGCGGCGCGGCGGCCATGAACGTCGGCCGCACGATCGGGAGGTTGGTGATCAGCTTGGGAATCCGGCCGTCGATCGCGGTCGGATAGCCGATCCGGACCTGTCCGCAGACCATCACCTTGCCGTAGCAGTGCGCGAGCGGCAGCCACAGGTACTGGAGTTCGTCGGCGTCGTTGTCCCCGATCGCGGCCTGCGCCGCGGCCTGATAGGCCCAGGTGTCGTGCGCGAGCCGGACACCCTTGGGCCGACCGGTGGTGCCGGAGGTGTAGATGAGGGTCGCGAGCCGGTCCCGGGTGATCGCGGCGACCCGGGTCTCCACCAGGTCGGGCTCCTCGACCAGCCGGGCGCGGCCGAGGTCCTCCAGTTCGGCGAGGGTGATCACCCAGTCGTCGGCGGGCTCGGCCTTCGGCGGGTCGAAGACGATCACCTTGCGTATCGCGGCCAGGTCGGCCCGCGCCCCGCGCAGCTTGGCGAGTTGGGCGTCGTCGGCCACGAACGCCATCACGCTGCCGGAGTCGGTCAGGATGAAGGCGGCCTCGTCGGCGTTGGTGGTCGGGTACACGGTGGTCGTGGCGGCGCCGGCGCAGAGCACGCCGAAGTCGGCGAGCACCCATTCCAGCCGGGTCTCGGCCACGATCGCGACCCGGTCCTCCGCCTCGACCCCGAGCGCCACCAGACCGGCGGCGATCGCCTTGGCCCGCTCGCCCGCCTGCCCCCAGGTGACCGAGCGCCATTCCTCGCGGTCACCGTCGCCCACCGCGACCGGGTGGCGGTACGCCTCGTTCTCGGGCGTGGCCCGAATCCGTTCCAGGAAGTCCACCGCGATGGACGGCGAACGGTTCTCGATGGCGGCGGACTCTGAACTCACTTCGGCCTCCGTGTCCAGGCTGGATTTCCGGGGTGTGGTGGTGGTGCCGAGCGGTGTCGCGATCACATACCCGTATCGGTACCGGTATGCGCGTGAGCCGGAGCGGACATCGGAACCGACCAACCGGTCTGCGGAAGACGCCGATGGGTAGGTCCGATGGTGGAGCGTGGCTGGTGTTCGGTGCGCGATTCGGCCGACAGGTTCGGTATGGCACGAGCAGAACGCGAAGCGGGTGCATCGATTCCGTCCGATGCACCCGCAACGTACGCTGCTCGAGGGCTACGCGGTAGTAGCTTTTTCGGATCAGTTGCTGAATCGAGTAATCGATTCTCCTCCCGGGCGGCCGAAGCCACCCGAATGTCCTATTTCAGCCCCACCGCGGCTCTCACCACGGCCCTGCCTCGACCTACTTCCGCCCACCGCTGTCGTCGGTGGACAGCGCCGCGATGAAGGCCTCCTGCGGCACCTCCACACGGCCGACCATCTTCATCCGCTTCTTGCCTTCCTTCTGCTTCTCGAGCAGCTTGCGCTTGCGGCTGATGTCACCGCCGTAGCACTTGGCGAGCACGTCCTTGCGGATCGCGCGGATGTTCTCGCGGGCGATCACCCGCGCCCCGACGGCGGCCTGGATCGGCACCTCGAACTGCTGACGCGGAATCAACTCGCGCAGCTTCTTGGTCATCTCGACGCCGTAGTTGTACGCCTTGTCCTTGTGCACGATCGCGCTGAACGCGTCGACGGCCTCACCCTGGAGCAGGATGTCGACCTTGACCAGCGCGGACTGCTGCTCGCCCGTGGTCTCGTAGTCGAGCGACGCGTAGCCGCGTGTCTTGGACTTGAGCGCGTCGAAGAAGTCGAACACGATCTCCGCGAGCGGCAGCGTGTAGCGCAGCTCGACCCGGTCCTCGGAGAGGTAGTCCATCCCGATCTGGACACCGCGCCGGGTCTGGCACAGCTCCATGATCGTGCCGATGTACTCGCTCGGGGCCAGGATGGTGGCCCGCACCACCGGCTCGTGCACCTCGGCGATCTTGCCGCCGGGGAACTCGCTCGGGTTGGTCACGGTGTGCTCGGTGCCGTCCTCCATGACGACCCGGTACACCACGCTCGGCGCGGTCGAGATGAGTTCCAGGTTGAACTCGCGCTCCAGCCGCTCCCGGACGATCTCCAGGTGCAGCAGCCCCAGGAAGCCGCAGCGGAACCCGAAGCCGAGCGCGACCGAGGTCTCCGGCTCGTACACCAGCGCGGCGTCGTTGAGCTGGAGCTTGTCCAGCGCGTCGCGCAGCTCGGGGTAGTCGGAGCCGTCCAGCGGATACAGGCCGGAGAACACCATCGGCTTCGGATCCTTGTACCCGCCGAGGGCCTCGGTGGCGCCGTTGTGCAAGGAGGTGATGGTGTCACCGACGCGGGACTGCCGAACGTCCTTCACGCCGGTGATGATGTAGCCGACCTCGCCGACGCTCAGGCCGTCGGACGGCTTGGGCTCGGGCGAGATGACGCCGATCTCCAGGAGCTCGTGGGTCACCCCCGTCGACATCATCTGGATGCGCTCGCGCTTCTTCAGGTCGCCGTCGACCACACGGACGTAGGTGACCACGCCGCGGTACGAGTCGTAGACCGAGTCGAAGATCATCGCGCGGGCGGGCGCGTCCTTGACCCCGATCGGCGGCGGCACCAGGCGTACGCACTCGTCCAGCAGCTCGGGCACACCCACGCCGGTCTTGCCGGAGACCTTGAGCACGTCCTCCGGGTCGCAGCCGATGATGTGCGCGAGCTCCGCCGCGTACTTCTCGGGCTGGGCGGCCGGAAGGTCGATCTTGTTCAGTACCGGGATGATCTGGAGGTCGTTCTCCAGGGCCAGGTAGAGGTTGGCGAGCGTCTGCGCCTCGATCCCCTGGGCCGCGTCCACCAGCAGGATCGCGCCCTCACAGGCCGCGAGCGAGCGGGACACCTCGTACGTGAAGTCCACGTGGCCGGGGGTGTCGATCATGTTGAGGATGTGGATCTGCCCGTCGGGGGCCGTCCACGGCAGCCGCACCGCCTGCGACTTGATGGTGATTCCGCGCTCACGCTCGATGTCCATGCGGTCGAGGTATTGCGCGCGCATCTGCCGCGCATCGACCACGCCGGTGATCTGAAGCATCCGGTCGGCAAGTGTCGACTTGCCGTGGTCGATGTGGGCGATGATGCAGAAGTTCCGGATCAGCGCCGGGTCGGTACGACTGGGCTCCGGCACGTTCACTGGCGGGGTCGCGGGCACGCGGGCTTCCAGATTCTCGATCGGGTGGACTGGCAAGGGTCAGGCTCGGATGCTGCGAGTGCCCTGTGCGGGCCGCGGTGATCGTCGTCGGATCACGCGCCGGAGCACAGGTGTCCTCCATATCGTCCCATGCGGCATGGGTACGCCGCGTTGGCGGCGGGTGTCGGGGGCGTTCGGCGGGGCGGGACGGGGTCGGAATGTGGGCCGTGTCCCAGCCGGCCGCCGGCTGCTGGTAATCTGATGGATCGCGTGTGGCGTACGTGTCTCTGCCACGCAAGTCAACGTCCGAACGGGCCCTCTCCCTGGATCGGATCCCGACCTAGTACTCAGAAGGCTCTTTCGTGGCGAACATCAAGTCCCAGATCAAGCGCAACAAGACGAACGAGATTGCGCGCCAGCGCAACAAGGCCGTCAAGTCGGAGCTGAAGACCTTCGTGCGCAAGGCGCGCGAGGCCGCCGAGGCCGGCAACGTCGAGCAGGCCGAGGCGCTGACCCGCCTCGCGGCCCGCAAGCTCGACAAGGCCGTCAGCAAGGGTGTCATCCACAAGAACCAGGCCGCCAACAAGAAGTCGGCCCTGGCGAAGCGTGTCGCGACGGCCAAGGCCTGACTCGCAACACCCATCACCTGGGCGTGACACCCGAGCGCATGGCGCTCAGCACACCTTCGAGAGCGCCGCTCCCCACCCCGGGGGGCGGCGCTTTCGCAGTGTCCGGGAGGTAGGCGGCGGCGCCGGACAAGTCAGGGCGGGCGGGCGGGCCGGGTTCCGGGCCCGCCCGCCGGTCGGCCGGACGCTCGTGTCGTCCGAGACCCCCGACTGCGCCGGGTCCACCGAGTGCGGGAAATGCGCCAAATGCGCAGCAAAGCCCAGTGCGCGGCGAACAAGCGATCCGGCCGGCAGTGGGACCCGGGACGGTGATCGCGAGGATCAGGCGTTGCGGGCGGTGGAGATCGTCACCACGGCCTTTTCCAGTGCATACGCGGGATCCATGCCGCCACCCTTGACCGCCGCGTCGGCATCGGCGACGGCGGTGAGGGCTCGCACGATGCCGTCCGGAGTCCAGCCGCGCAATTGCTGCCGAACCCGGTCGACCTTCCACGGCGGCATGCCGAGATCACGCGCCAGGTCGTTCGGCCGGGCGTTCCGGGGGGCGGCGCCGACCCGGGCGATCTGCCGCACGCTCTGCGCGAGCGCGCTCGTGACCATGACGGGCGCGACACCCACGGACAACGCCCAGCGCAACTGCTCCAGCGCCTCGGCGGTACGTCCCTCGACGGTCTTGTCGGCGACGGTGAAGCTGGACGCCTCGGCAACGCCGCTGTAGTAGCGCGAGACCACTTCCTCGTCGACCACGCCATCGACGTCCGCCATCAGCTGGCTGCAAGCGGAGGCCAACTCCCGCAGGTCGTTGCCGATGGCCTCGACCAACGTGCGACAGGCGTCCTCGGTGAGCGAGCGCCCGGCGACCCGAAACTCCGCCCGCGCGAACGCGATGCGATCCCCGACCTTGGTCACCTTGGGACACGCGACCTCGCGCACACCCACCTTGCGCACCGCGTCCAGCAGCTTTTTGCCCTTGGGCCCGCCCAGATGCGCGAGCACCAACACGATCTCCTCGGCCGGATCGGCGATCAACCGCGTGACCTCGCCGACCAGATCCGTCCCCAGGTCCTGCGCGGACCGGATCACGATGACCTTGCGCTCACCGAACAACGAGGGACTGGCCAACTCGGACAACATCCCGGCCTGCAACGCCCCCGGCGCCATGTCCCGAACATCCGCCTCGGGATCCTGCGCCCGCACGGCGCGCACCACATCGCCGATCGCCCGATCCACGAGCAACTCCTCGGCCCCGACGACAAGCGTCACCGGCGCGAGCGGATCATCCTGCATTCGTCTGGCCACCCGACCAAGCATCCCACGCCCAACAGACACCCCACCCCACCCACACAAGCGCCCGGAGCACCGAAGTCGACGTCGATCGACCGGCGGTATTCACGAACCCGGATGGCGCGGGGTCCGTAGCGCGATGAGGACGTAAAACCGCAGGTCGGCACGGGCAAGGAGCCAGGAGGCTCGTCTCGGAATCCGGTTCCGCCTTCCACTGGGCACTTTCGGGCCCGGCACAGGCTCTCCAGGTCCGAAATGCCGGAAGCCGGCGCTCGACACCGCAGTTGGGTCACACCACGCGCAGACGTCGGGCCCGGCCTCGCAGACATCCGGCCCCGGCCTCGGAAGCCGCCGCCACCGACACCACCCCGTCCCACCACGACCCGGCTCGGGCCGATCCGGGCAACGGTGGAGCGCAGCGGAGCCGAGCTCTCTCCGCCACCGGCGAAGCGCAGCGGAGCCGGACCCGCCAGGCGCCGCGCAGCGGCAACGCCCCGCCCCCTTCCGCCCCCGACGGAGCGAAGCGCAGGAGAAACCACTCCGCCACCAGCCCGACGCGGCACCCGCGCTCCACCACCCCTCACCCGTGCCTTCCAGCAGCCAACACCCCATCCCCGCCGAGAAGTCCGTCCCCGCTGGGACCTCCACCCCCGCTGGGACCTACACCCCCGCCGGGAAGTCCACCCCCGTTGGGAACCGCACCCCCGCCGGGAACTCCGTCCCTCGCGCCACCGCAGGATCCGCAACCCCCGATGCCCGCTGCGGGCGACCACAACAGCGGGCCGACCGCCATCCACCGGAGGTTGGTGGGCATGAGTGGTGGCCGGTCCTCGGGCCACCGCCCTGAGGTGCGCCGGGGAGCCGGTTACCGCAATGGGCCCGTCGGTGTCGGTGCGCAGCAGGCGGGCGCCGGATGCGGCGACCAGGGCGCGGGCGGACGGCGACGGGTGGCCGTAGGGGTTGTCCTTGCCCACCGAAACCAGGGCCAGCCTGGGGCGCAAACCGAGAACGAAGGCGGGATCCTGTCGCGCCGAGCCGTGATGCGCAACCTTCAGGACGTCGACCCGAACGCCGGCCAGCCGCCCCCGCAAAGCCTCCTGCGCCTCGACCTCGGCGTCCCCGGTGAGCAACATCCGAACCCCGTGCCGTTCCGCGAGCACCACCAGACTCGCATTATTGGCCACCGACCCACCCACGGCCCGCCCCGACCGGACCTCCCCCACCAACCCACCACCACCCGCCACCACGGCCCCACTCCCTCCCACCTCGATCGGACCGGGCCGCGCGGCAGGAAGGCAATGACCGTTCGAGGTCCGGTCGAACATCACTCTCGGACCATCAAATCTTTCGGAGTCCGACGGAGCGAGGGTTTGCCACGTCAGGGAGCCCAATGTGCGATGTTCGACGGTGTTGCCGGGAGTGGTCAAAGCAACACCGGCTCCGGCGGCCCAACGGCGGACTCGCGTCACTTCGCCCGGAGGGTCGAGAACCGGGGTCCCCTGAACAAGGCCCACTCCTCGACCGCGCAGTGCTCCGGGAAGCCCCTCGACGTGGTCCGCGTGGTAGTGACTCAGCAGGATCAGCGGCAGCCGGCGGATGCCGAGGTCGCGTAGGCAGCCGTCGACCGCGTCCGGATCGGGGCCGGCATCGATCAGGACGCCCGCGCCGGCGCCCGCGTTCAGGACGATGGCGTCGCCCTGACCGACGTCGCACATCACCAGGTGCCAGCCCGGAGGCGGCCAGCCGGTCAGCGGGCGCACCAGCATCGGCGGGCGCAGCAGGAGGACCACCGCGAGGGTCGCGAGCAGGGCCGTCGTCATCGCCCGTCCCCGGCCGGACCGCTCGGACCGCGGCGTGCGGCGAAGCAGTCGCAGGGTCGGGACGGCCGCGATCGTGATCACCGCCAGCGCCACGCCGCCGAAGAGGCCGGTCGGCCAGGTGACGGCGGCGCCGGGCAGGTCGGCGCCGGTGCGGGCCACGGCCGCGATCCAGGCGATCGGCCACGAGCCGAGCCAGGCGGTGAGGCGGGCGAGCGGGAGGCAGATCGGGGCGAGGAGCAGGGTGACGAAGCCGAGGATCGTGGCCGGTGCGACCGCGAACTCGGCGAGCAGGTTGCACGGGACGGCCATCAGGCTGACCCGGCCGGCGAAGGTCACCACGAGCGGTCCGCATACGGCCTGCGCGGCGAGCGGTACGGCGACCAGGACCGCGGCCCACGTCGGCCAACCCCGGGCCCGGAGCCGGCTCGTCCAATGCGGGGCGAGCAGGAGCAGCGCGCCGGTGGCCAGCGCGGACAGCGCGAAACCGTAGGAACGGGCCAGGGTCGGATCGAGCAGGACCAGGCCGAGTACGGCAACCGCCAGCGCCGGGAGCCCTCGCCGGGGCCGACCGGTGTACAGCGCGACCACGGTGACCAGGCCCATCGCGGCGGCCCGCAGCACACTGGGCTCGGGACGAGCGACGACCACGAAGCACGCGACGGCGACGGCGCCGGCGATCGGCAGCGTACGTCCGTGGACTCCCGCACGGCGGAGCACGAACAGTACAAAACCCAACAGAATCGTGATGTTGGTTCCGCTGACCGCGGTCAAATGGGTGAGTTCGGTGGTGCGAAAGTCGGCTTCGAGGTCGGCCGGAAGCCGACTCGTATCGCCGACGACCAGGCCCGGAAGCAACCCCCGGGCAGCGGGCGGCAGTTCCGCACAGGCGGCCCGCAGGCGCGCGCGGAGCAGACCCGCGAAGCGCTGGTGGGCCGCAGGGGCGCCGATCCGATGCGGAGCGGCCCGGATCAGGAGCAGGGCCTGGCCGCTCCGTCCCGGAACCAGGCGGCCCTGGACCCGAATCGGGGTGCTCGGCAGCAGCCCGAGCCAGGCGCCCGCGTCGGGCCCGTCGGCCAGCACCGTGACGGGGGTCCGCACCCGCGCCCCGGTCATCCGTGGGGTCCCCGACGCGCCGGGGCCGCCGGAGCCGCCGCGTGGGTCGCCCGGTGGGCCGCCGGATGTGTCGATGCGGTCGATGCGGGCTTCGAACACCGTGGGTGGCGAGCCGAGTTCGCTGCCTCGGACGCGGGTGACGCGACGCTCCGGGTCGGTGCGCACCGTCAGTTCGACGGTGGCCTCGGCACGCTGCCGGGCCGCGGCCGCCACCGGGCCGTCGTGGTCGGCGGCGGTGCGAAGGCCGGCGACCAGTCCGCCGGCCGCGACGCACACGAGCACGACGGCGAGCATGGCCCGGCGCCGAATCGTGGGCCGACACGCGAGTACGGCCGCACACGCGCCGGCACAGACGCTCACCGCGACGGTGGCCCGAAGCGGGATCAGCGGCGCGCCCCACGCCGCGGCCCAGGCGGCGGCCGCGCCGGGAACGAGGCGGGCGTCGGCCCGGGCACGGCTTCTCCGGCGCGGGGGTGCCGGACGAGGGGCGGCCGGGGGCGGGGCTCCCGGGCCTCGGCGGCCCGGGACATCGGGTGCGGTCATACCCGAACCCTCGGTTTCAGGTCGCTGTACTTGCGATCACCGATGCCCCTGACCTGGCGCAGTTGATCGACGGTGACGAAGCGACCCAACTGGGTGCGTTTTTCGATGATCTGGCGGGCCAGGACCGGGCCGACGCCGGGCAGTTGCTCGAGTTGTGCGGCGGTCGCCGTGTTGAGGTCGACAACGGCTGCCGAGGCACCTGCCGATGCGGCGGAGCCGGCTCCGGACGGGCTGCCGGCGGCGGGCGGAGGCGGGGCACCGGGGACACCCACCGGGATCTGCTCGCCGTCGGCCAGGGGCCGAGCCAGGTTCAACGTGGCCAGGTCCGCCGCCGGCAGCGCACCCCCGGCGGCCTGCACCGCGTCCGCCACCCTCGACCCGGGCGGCAGGACGACCACCCCGGGTCGGGCCACCTTCCCCGCCACGTGCACGGTGAGCGGCCCGCCGGAGGACGTCGGCGCACCGCCGGCGACCCCCGACGCGGGCCCGGCCTGCACCGGAGCCCCCACCCCGGTACCACCCGTCGCCTGCCCCACCGCCACGGGCGCGGCCACACTCTGCGGACGCGCCCGCCACCACCCGCCCACGGCCAGCGCAACCGCCACCAACGCAAGCACGGCGACCGCGACCACCACCCGCCGATCCACACCCACCCGAAGCCGAGGCGGCACCCGATCCGCCACCGCCTCGACCAACCGCCGACCCGAATCCGCCCCCCGCACGGAAAGCACCTCAGGCGCCCCCAGCAACGCCGCAACCCGCTCCGCCCCCGACCTCGGCGACCCCGAGGGAGAAGATGCAGAAGAACCAGCCGAAATCCCGGACATGCCCCGAAACTAGGCCGCACCCCTTCCCCGACCGGCCCGTCTCCCGACCCCTGTGCACAACAGCCAACCTGTGGAAACCGGATCCCCCCACGTGAGTACGGAGGCGGGTTTCGGCGCTCCGACAGGCCAGGGGCCTTCCGAGCAGGTCCGGACGCTTCCGGCGCGAGCGCCGCGCTTATGGCTGCGGACGGCCAACGCGGGGCCGGTCGGGATCGTGGCGTGGGCCGCCGCCGGCGGCGCGTGGGGCTTCGAGACTTGGGGCCTCCGGCGAGGCGGGTGTGTTGGTCGGCG
>NZ_BIFH01000020.1:337473-338298 GCF_003967355.1 Embleya hyalina
GCGGGGCCGGTCAGGGTCGGTGGTGGGCCGCCGGCGGCGGGTGAGGCTCCGGAGCTTGGGCTTTCGACGAGACGGGTGCGTTGCTCGGCGAAAACCAGCCCGGCAGCGGCGGACAGGGCGGGCGGTCCGGTCGGGTTCCCGAGGGGCCTTCCCGAGTGGGCCGGGTGCCTTCGGCGAGAGCCGCGCTTCGGTCGCGGGTGGCCGGTGCCGGACCGGTCAGGGGCGGTGGTGGGCCGCCGGCGGCGGGCGGGGCTCCGAGACGCGAAGCTCCCGGCGAGACGGGTGTGTTGGTCGGCGAAAACCGGCCTGCAGCGGCGGGCAGGGAGGGCGGTGCGGTCGAGCTCTCCGAGGTGCCTTCCCGGGTGGGTCGGGCAGGGCATTCGAGGTGCGGTGGGGGTGTGGCGGGCGAGAGTTCACGAAACCGGACGGCGTGGGGTGGCGTGGCCTCGGTGTGCGAGAAAACCGCAGGTCAGCGCGAAGCGAGAGCGTTCGAGGTGCCTCGGGATCCGGTTTCGGCTCCCGCTGGGCACTTTCGGTCTCCTCGACGGCCCCTGCGGGGTCGCAGCGCCCGACACCAACGCCAACCGAAAGGTTTTCCTCTCTGATCCGGCGTTGAGGAAGTCGGAGCACACGAAACCGGCACCCGACGCCCGACTTTGCCGCCCAACCACGCAAAACCGCAGGTCACCAAAACTCGAAGCCCACAACCACCCGCCGAAATCCGGCTTCGAACCCCAACTCTCTCCCCAAACGCCCCCGAAACCGCCCGGCCCACTCGGGAAGGCGCCCCGGAGAACCCGACCCGACCACCCTCCCTGCCCGCCG
>NZ_BIFH01000020.1:338818-381581 GCF_003967355.1 Embleya hyalina
CCGGCGGCCCACCACCGACTCCGACCGGCCCCGCACCGGCCACCCGCAGCCCAAGGCGCGACGCCCGCCGAAATAGACCCGGCCCACTCGGGAAGGCCCCCCGGGGAACCCGACCCGACCGCCCGCCCTGTCCGCCGCTGCAGGCTGGTTTTCGCCGACCAACACACCCGTCTCGCCGAGAACTTCAAGCCTCGGGCCCCGCACGCCGCCGCTGGCGGCACACACCACGACCCGGACCGGCCCCGGACCGGCACTCCGCAACCAAAGGCGCATCATTCGCCGAAAACACCCCAACCTACCCGGAAAGACCTCCAGGCAGACTCAACCCGAGCGCCCGCTCACCCGCCGCCGCAGGCCGCCGCCTCGCCACGCAACGCACGGCGACCACGAGCGCCCGGCACCCGGCACCTACGCCTAGCCCCCACCCCCGGCCCCGCCCCCAGCCCCGGCCCCGGCCCGCGTCAGCGCGGTGACACCACCACCGCCAGCAGCCCCGGGCCCGCGTGGGCGCCGATTACCGCGCCCACCTCGCTTACGTATATCTCCCGCAGGTTCGGGAGGCGCTCCTCGAGGTGTGAGGCCAGGGCCTCCGCTCGGTCCGGGCTGGCCAAGTGGTGTACGGCGACGTCGACCGGGCCCGCGCCCGCGTGTTCCACCGCCAGTTCCTCCAGGCGGCTGATCGCGCGCGCCGATGTGCGGACCTTTTCCAGTGGGCCGACCAAGCCGTCGCTCACGTGCAGCAGCGGCTTCACCGCCAGCGCCGTGCCCATGAAGGCCGCCGCCGCCCCGATCCGGCCGCCTCGGCGCAGGTATTCGAGGGTGTCGACGTAGAAGAGGGCCGAGGCCGCCTGGGCCCGCTTCTCCGCCGCGATCGCCGCCTCCTCCAGGGTCGCGCCGTCCCGGGCCGCCTCGGCCGCCGCCAGTACGGCGAAGCCCATCCCCATCCCGAGCGTGCGCGAGTCCACCACCCGCACCGGCACCTCGGCGTCCCGTGCGGCCAGCAGGGCCGCCTCGTACGTGCCGGACAGCTCGCTGGAGAGGTGGATCGAGACGATTCCCGTCGCGCCCTTCTCGGCGAGTTCGCGGTAGGTCTCCGCGAACGTCTCGGGCGCCGGCCGCGAGGTGGTCACGATCCGGCGCTGGCGCAGGGCGTCGGCGAGCTGGGCCGGCGTGGCCTCGATGCCGTCGTCCAGCGGCCGCCCGCGCAGGACGACCTTGAGCGGGACCACCACGAGGCGGTGCCGCTCCACGAGCTCCTCGGGCAGGTAGGCCGTGGAGTCCGTGACCACGGCGAGATCGGTCGGCATCGTCGGCATGAGCGGGCAACCACCCGGATGTGAGACGACAGGGGGGCGGGTCGGTGTCCCGGCTACCCGGGGTCGGGTCGCCGATTCGGGACACCACAATCAATTTTCGGTCACCATGCCACGCCCCGGCACGCGGGTGGCGCGCGCCACGGTGCGGCCGACGCGTCCCGTCGTGGGGGCTCGCCGCCGGCACCACATGTTCAGGTCAGCCGCTTGCTTTCGGGTCGATCGGAGCGGCCGCGCCGATCGGAGCGGCCCGGCCGATCCGACGAGTCGGACGCACCCGAGCCCCCCGACGGACCCGGCAAGCCCGACGGGCCCGGCAGCCCCGACGGGCCCCGACCGCCGGCTCCACCCGCCCCGCCCTCCTCTGCGTACGCCCGCAAGGCCGCCGCCTCGCGCTCGACGTCGGTGCCGAGGCGGTCCAACTCGTCCTCGCCCAAGTGGCGTTCGCGGTCCTGGACGGCCCACCGCAGGGAGGCCGCGGCGTGCTCGATGCGGTCCGCGCGGTCCTTGAGGCCCGGCAGTTCGCGGTCGACCCGGGTCCGGTCCGGCTCGCGTTCGAGCAGCTTCAGGTCGGTGTCCAACGCCTTGGCGAAGTCGTCCAACCGGCGCAGCAGCGCGACCGCGTCGGACAGCTGGGCGTCCTGCGCGTAGCCCGCCTCCAGCACCCGCCGGGTCTGGTCGAGCGAACGGCGCACCGAGCCGCGCATCCGGGCCGCCTCGCCGGCGCCGCCGGTGAGCGTGTACGAACGGGCCTTCGACGCGGCGTCCTCCACCATGCCGCGCACACGCGGCGCGTGCCGCTCGATCCGGCGGTGCACGGCGCGGCGCATCATGGCGATCAGGCCCACCACGACGCCCACGAGGACCAGACACGCGACCACGCCGACGCCCAGCACCACGCCCAGGGTCTCGGCGCCATCGGCCAACGAGTCGGTGGGCGCGGGAACGTCGGCGAGGGCCACGAGGCGTCTCCTGCCTGGTCGGGGCCGGAAGGTACTCACTCACACTAACCCCGCCGGGAGGCTCCGCTACGCACGCGCCGGGAAAACCCCGTCTTCCGGGTCGATCGTCACCGACCGGAAACACCCCCGCCACCGACCGGAAATCGCCACACCGAAGCGCCACTCGCCCGAGCCGAGCAGCCGAGAAGCCGAGCAGCCGAGCAGCCGAGCAGCCGGACGGCAGGGAAGCCGGGCAGCCGAGAAGCCGGACGGCAGGGCCGCCCCACACGGGAGCGACCGACCGACCCACCTCCGCCCGGCCCGGCAGCCCGGTCGGCCGCCCCACCCGGAGCGGCCGACCCACCAACCCCCTACGCCGGAACCACGTTCACCAGCTTCGGCGGCTTCACGATCACCATCCGCACGCCCGCCCCGTCCAGCGCCGCCACGATCGCCGGATCGGCCAGCGCCAGCGCCTTCAGCTCGTCCTCGCCGATCGTCGGCGGCACCTCCAGCCGGGCCCGCACCTTGCCCTTGACCTGCACCACGCAGGTGACGGTGTCCTCGACCAGGTAGGCCGGATCCGCCTGCGGGAACGCCTCGTAGGTGACCGTGTCGCCGTGCCCCAGCCGCGACCACAGCTCCTCGGCCACGTGCGGCACCAGCGGCGCGACCATCAGGACCAGCTTCTCGGCGATCTCGCGCGGCACGGCCGGCAGCTTGACCAGCGCGTTGTTCAGCTCGATCGCCTTGGCGATGGCGGTGTTGAAGCGCAGCGCGTCCATGTCCCGCCGCATGCCGTCGATCGCCTTGTGGGTGGCGCGCAGCGTGGCCTCGTCGGCCGGCTCGTCGACCACGGTCGGCATGCCGGTGTGCTCGTCCACGATGTTGCGCCACAGCCGCTGCAGGAAGCGGTACGAACCGACCACCGCGCGGGTGTCCCACGGCCGGGAGATCTCCAGCGGGCCCATCGACATCTCGTACAGCCGCAGCGTGTCCGCGCCGTACTCCTCGGCCATCTGGTCGGGAGTCACCGAGTTCTTCAGCGACTTGCCCATCTTCCCGTACTCGCGGCTGACCGCCTGCTCACCCAGGAAGAAGCCGCCGTCGCGCTCGTCGACCTCGCTCGCCTCGACGTAGACGCCGCGCTCGTCCTTGTACGCGAACGCCTGGATGTAGCCCTGGTTGAACAGCTTGTGGAACGGCTCGAACGAGGACACGTGGCCCAGGTCGAACAGCACCTTGTGCCAAAAGCGCGAGTACAGCAGGTGCAGCACCGCGTGCTCGACTCCGCCGACGTACAGGTCCACGCCGCCGGTGTGGCCCTCGTGCCGCGGCCCCATCCAATACTTCTCGACCTCGGGGTCGACCAGCACCTCGGAGTTGGTCGGGTCCAGGTAGCGCAGCTCGTACCAGCACGAACCGGCCCAGTTGGGCATGGTGTTGGTCTCGCGGCGGTAGCTCTTGGGCCCGTCGCCCAGGTCCAGGGTGACGTTCACCCAGTCGGCGTTGCGCGACAGCGGCGTCTCGGGCTTGGTGTCCGCGTCGTCCGGGTCGAAGGTGCGCGGGCGGTAGTCGTCGATCTCGGGCAGCTCGACCGGCAGCATCGAATCGGGCAGCGCGTGCGCGACGCCGTCCTCGTCGAAGACGATCGGGAACGGCTCGCCCCAGTAGCGCTGCCGGGAGAACAGCCAGTCGCGCAGCTTGAAGTTGACCGTGCCCTCGCCGATGCCGCGCTCGGTCAGCCACTCGGTGATCGCCTTCTTGGCGTCGGCCACGCCCAGCCCGTCCAGGGCGATGCCCTCGCCGGTGCTGTTCACCAGCGCCGCGTCGTAGGACACGAACGCGTCGGCCCAGTCGGTGGTGTCCTCGACCGAGCGGTCGTCGCTCGGCCGGACCACACACCGGATCGGCAGCTCGAAGGCCCGCGCGAACTCGAAGTCGCGGTGGTCGTGCGCCGGGACCGCCATGATCGCGCCGGTGCCGTAGCCCATCAGCACGTAGTCGGCGATGAAGATCGGCACCCGCTTGCCGTCGACCGGGTTGGTCGCGTAGGCACCGGTGAACACGCCGGTCTTGTCCTTGCCCTCGCTCTGCCGCTCGACGTCGCTCTTGGACTGGGCGAACCGGCGGTACGCGGCGATCGCCTCGGCCGGCGTGGCCGCGCCGCCCGTCCAGACCGCCGGGACGCCCTCGGGCCACGCGTCGGCCACGATCGTGTCGACCAGGTCGTGCTCCGGCGCCAGCACCATGTAGGTGGCGCCGAACAGCGTGTCGGGGCGGGTGGTGAAGACCTCGATCGGCGCGGCGTCGGTGGCGAACGAGACCCGCGCGCCCTCGGATCGACCGATCCAGTTGCGCTGCATGATCTTGATCGGCTCGGGCCAGTCCAGCCGGTCCAGGTCGGCCAGCAGCCGGTCGGAGTACGCGGTGATCCGCATCATCCACTGCCGCAGATTCGCCTTGAACACGGGGAAGTTGCCGCGCTCGCTGCGACCGTCGGCGGTGACCTCCTCGTTGGCCAGCACGGTGCCCAGGCCCGGGGCCCAGTTGACCGGGGCCTGCGAGACGTACGCCAGGCGGAACTCGTCCAGCACGGCGGCACGCTCGGTGTCGGTCAGGTCGGCCCACGCGCGCCCGTCCGGGGTGGGCCGCTCGCCCTTCTCGAACTGCTCGACCAGTTCGGCGATCGGCCGCGCCCGACCGACGCCGCCGTCGGCGCCGGGCGCCTCGGGGTCGTACCAGGAGTTGAAGATCTGCAGGAAGATCCACTGCGTCCAGCGGTAGTACGCCGGGTCGGTGGTGGCCACCGACCGGCGCTGGTCGTGGCCCAGGCCCAGCCGGCGCAGCTGGCGGCGCATGTTGGCGATGTTCGCCTCGGTGGTCACGCGCGGGTGGGTGCCGGTCTGGACCGCGTACTGCTCGGCGGGCAGGCCGAAGGCGTCGTAGCCCAGCGTGTGCAGCACGTTGTGGCCGGTCATGCGCTTGAACCGGGCGTAGACGTCGGTCGCGATGAAGCCCAGCGGGTGTCCGACGTGCAGGCCCACACCCGAGGGGTACGGGAACATGTCCATCACCATCATCTTGGGCCGCCCGGCGACCTTCTCCGGCTCGGCCAGCGGGCCGGCCGGGTTCGGCGCCTCGAACGTGCCGTCGGCCTCCCAGCGGTCCTGCCACCGCGCCTCGATGTCGCCGGCCAGGACTGCGGTGTAGCGGTAGGGCTCGGTCGGGGCGTCGGTGTTGCCGGCAGGGCCCTGCGTCATCTCGGTCATCGTCCTCAACCATCGGGGTGTGGGCAGCCGTCGACTGCTTCTCCGGTTACGGCCGCTTCCGCGAAACGGTCGGTTCTGGAAACGAAAAGACCCCTCGCTCAGGAGGGGTCGCCGCGCCGAGTCGGGTGGGAGTGGTCTCCACCCGGCCTGCTCAGCGCGGCCCGGTAAGCAGCAGTACGGCACGCATGGCCCCAGGTTACCGCAGGACGCGGTCGGCCCGGGGGCAGCACCCGGGCCGCATCGCTCACAATCCCGGGGCGGGCCCGGTGGACAGCGACAACACCAGCAGGATCTGGGCGAGATGGTAGGCGCCGGCGATCAGCACCGGGGCGTACGGCGTCGGGGCGCGGAACCGGTTCCAGGCGACGAGGGTGTCGGAGACGTAGAACAGGAACGCGCCGGCCACCGCGCTCGGCCGGCCGGTGGCCGCGGCGGCGACGACCATCACCGACACGACGCCGACGTAGACCGGCACCATGCCGGTGTAGGCGGGCGCGGTCTCGCGCGCGCCGGTGACCAGCCGGACCGCGTACGCCCCCGCCGCGAACAGCACGACCACGATGCCCGCGGCGGCCCACAACCAGGACCAGCCCATGCGCTGGAAGCCGCCGACGTAGACGCCGTGCGCGAGCAGCGAGGCGGCCACGGCCCCGGCGAACCAGCGGGGCGCGAGCACGTCCCGCGCCAGCGACAACGCGAGCGCGACGCTGAACAGCGCGCGCAGTGCCCCGTCGACGTCGTCGAACGACCAGACGACCACGATCAGGGCACAGATCACCGCGGGTTTCAGGAGACGATCGAGCGGGAGTCGTTCCCGGGCGACGGCCACCCAGTCGGCGATCGCGAGCAGGCTCGCGAGCACCAGCACGAGTACGGCGGTGAAGGTCACGTCCGGCGACACTACTGGCCGGAAACCGGACCATTCGCCCACTCGTTCGACCCGTCACGCAACCGTGACGGGAAAGACCCCAATCGTGATCACCGATGCCGACCGGGGGCGACAAACCGACCCGGCTCGCCGCCTCATCGCGCTCGTGGCCCCGCCGACTCGGGGGGCGTCGAGCGGGCGTAGCGGGTGGTCAAGGCGCGCAGGTGGGCGACCAGTTCCGGCGGCTCGGTGACGTCGAAGTCGTGGCCGAGCAGGCCCAGGTGCACGGCCAGGGTGTCGAGCGAGTCGGCACCGGTGTCCAGCACGCAGGTGTGCGCGTCGACCACCTCGACGGTGCCCACGGCCGGGTTGATCCGCTCCAGCACCTCGGCGGCGGGCGCGTGCACCAGCACCCGGGCGCGGTATCGCCAGGCGGCGG
The DNA here is from genome assembly GCF_003967355.1 of Embleya hyalina. Taxonomy (GTDB): domain Bacteria; phylum Actinomycetota; class Actinomycetes; order Streptomycetales; family Streptomycetaceae; genus Embleya; species Embleya hyalina. The sequence goes on from NZ_BIFH01000020.1 coordinate 345,652, forward strand.
CCGAGACCTTGCCCGCGACGTACCGCGCCGCGTCGCCCTCCGGATCCTCGCGCGGCGCGAACCTCGGCCCGGTCGGGGTGCGCGGGGTGAGCCGGTCGACCCGGAAGGTGCGCCAGGCGTCGCGGTCCACGTCCCAGGCGACCAGGTACCAGCGGCGCCCCCAGTTGACCACCCGCTGCGGCTCGACCGTGCGCCGCGTGGCCGCGCCGGTGTGGTCGCGGTAGTCCAGGCGCAGTCGCTCGCGGTCCCGGCAGGCCGCGACCAGGACGGTCAGCGCCTCGGTGTCCACCCTCGTGTCCGGCCGATCCGCGGGCACCGACACCGCGTAGCGCTGCAACGCGCGCACCCGGCGGCGCAGGCGCGCGGGCAGCACCTGTTCGAGCTTGGCCAGGGCCTGTACCGAGGTCTCCTCCATGCCCGCCATCGCGCCTCGGGCGACGGTGGTCAGGCCGACGGTGACCGCGACCGCCTCGTCGTCGGTCAGCAGCAGCGGCGGCATCGCGGCACCGGCGGCGAGCCGATAGCCGCCGGTGGAGCCGCGGGAGGCGTCGACCGGATAGCCGAGTTCGCGCAGCCGGTCGACGTCCTTGCGGATCGTGCGACCGGTCACGCCGAGTCGTTCGGCCAGTTCCGAGCCGGGCCATTCACGGGGGGTCTGGAGCAGGGACAGCAGGCGCAACAACCGCGCGGAGGTTTCCAACATTTTCTCAGCGTGCCGCCTCGATAGGATCGTAGTGTTCCTAATTCGATCCTAGTCTTCCTCCCATGGAGAACAGCAGCAGCACCGCAGCCGAGACCGTCGCCGACACCACGATCCGCCCCTTCCGGGTCGAGATCCCGCAGGCCGATCTCGACGACCTTCGCGACCGGCTGGCCCGCACCCGCTGGGCCGCGGACGTCCCGGGCGTGCCCGCCTGGACGCGCGGGGTGCCGACGGACTACCTCCGGGACCTGGCCGCTTACTGGGCGGACGGGTTCGACTGGCGCGCGGCGGAGGCACGGCTCAACGCCTTCCCGCAGTTCGTCACCCGGATCGACGGCCAGGACGTGCACTTCGCGCACGTACGCTCCGACCGGGCCGACGCCCCGGCGCTGCTGCTGATCCACGACTGGCCGGGCTCGTTCGTACAGTTCGTCGACGTGATCGAGCCGCTGTCGCGCGATTTCCACGTCGTGGTCACCGACACTCCCGGAGTCGGCTTCTCCGGCCCGCTGTCCGGCCCCGGCTGGACCACCGGCCGGATCGCGGGCGCGTTCACCGAGTTGATGGCCCGCCTGGGCTACGCGCGCTACGGCGTGCAGGGCAACGGCGGCGGTGCGTGGATCGCGGGCGAGATGGGCCGGATCGATCCGGAGCACGTGATCGGGATCCACGTCAACGGCCTGGTCACCTTCCCGTCCGAGGACCCGGCCGACTTCGTCGGGCTGACCGACGGCGAGCAGGCCAGGCTCGCCCGGCTCCAGGAGTTCCGCGACGACAGGATGGGCTTCAACGCGATCCAGTCGACCCGGCCGCAGACGCTCGCCTTCGGGCTGCACGACTCGCCCGTCGGCCAGCTCGCGTGGATCGTGGAGAAGTTCAAGGAGTGGACGGACCCCGCGAGCGTGCTGCCCGAGGACGCGGTGGACCGGGACACCCTGTTGACCAACATCAGCGTGTACTGGTTCACCGGCACCGCCGGATCCTCGGCCAACCTCTACTACGAGATGGCGCACGACCCGGGCGCGTGGGCGCCGAAGGAGCGCGGCACGGTGCCGACGGCGGTGGCCGTCGCGCTGCCGCAGGACGTGGCGATCCGCCGGTTCGCCGAGCGCGACCATCATGTGGTGCGCTGGACCGAGTTCGAGCGCGGCGGCAACTTCCTGTCGCTGGAGCGGCCGGAGTCGCTGATCGGCGACGTCCGCGAATTCTTCGCGGACCTGGACCGGTGAACGCGGTACGGACCTGAACCGATGAACACGCGGGCCCGGCGCGCGGGGCCCGAAACGGCCGAAGGCCGCCTCCCGGTTCGGGAGGCGGCCTTCGACGCGGTGTGGAGCTACGGAGAATTGAACTCCGGACCTCTTGCATGCCATGCAAGCGCTCTACCAACTGAGCTACAGCCCCGCGCGAATACGTTATGAGTCTACCCGGTCGGTCACCGTGCTCACGACCAAGGGTGGTTTGAGCGGCGGCGGGGTGCGCAACGGCCCGGCCAGGCGCAGCACGATCGCGGCGGCGAGGCCGCTCATGGCCGCGTACAGGTGCCCGAAGTCCCAGATGCTGTGGTCCACGATCACCGGCAGGACGACCCAGACGAACATCACCGCGGTGCCGGCCAGGCGGATCCAGCCGGACATGATCAGCACCGCCGCGACGCACGAGCCGACCTCGACGTAGCTGACTCCCACGTCGGTGGCGAACGCGATCTTCGCCGGCAGCCGCCCCGCCCGGATCGCGCCCTTCTCCACCGCGGCGGTGATCAGCGAGCCGAACACGTGCGCGCTCGCGCCGATCAGCAACATCCGAGGCGGCCCGTAGCGGCGCTCGGCCCAGGCCACCACGGTGCCGAACACGATCACGTACGTGGCCAGGCCGGACCCGTGGTCGGCGACCCAGAAGGCGCTGGTGAGCAGCGCTTCCACCGGGTCGTCGCCGAGGCGGAACAGGTTGGTGCTGTTCAGCTTGGTGAGCAGGTCGATCAGCCGTGGTGGCGACGTGCGTTGCACCACGGTGGACGCGGTGAAGATGGCCATGTAGGTGAAGGTGACGGGTGCGGACAGGACCCACGCGTGCAGTCGCCGGGTCCACGGACTCAGCCGGTTCACCCAACGCCGCGCCCACCACCACCGGTTGCCGAACCCGCGCAACACGTACCACGCGACGACGAGGCCGAGCCCGATTCCGACGATCACGCCGGACCGGTGCCCGAAGCCGATCACGGCCAATCCCGAGCCCGCCCCGGCGCTCAGCCCGTCGTGCTGCGGAAGCGGGCCCGGTAGGCGGAGGGGGTGACGCCCAGGCGGCGCAGGAACGCCCGGCGCAGCGACTCGTCGCTGCCGAGACCGCTGCGCGCGGCGGCGGCGGTGACCGTGGCGCCGGCCGCGAGCAGCGCCTGGGCCGCCTCGATCCGCACCGCCTCGACGTACACCGCCGGCGTCGAGCCGACCCGCTCGTGGAACAGTCGGGTCAGGTGGCGCGGACTGAACCCGCCGAGCCGGGCCAGCGCGGGCAGCGAGTGGTCGGCCGCCGGATCCGCCGCGACCGCGTCGAGCACCGGGCGCAGCGGGTCGTCGGCGCCGGGCGGGGTGCGCGAGGGCACCGAGAACTGCGACTGGCCGCCCGGTCGGCGCAGGAACACCACCAGGTCGCGGGCCACCTCGCGGGCCAGGTCGGCGCCCTCGTCGGCCTCGACCAGGGCGAGCGCGAGGTCGATGCCGGCGGTGACCCCGGCCGAGGTGTAGACCGGGCCGTCCCGGACGAAGATCGCGTCCGGCTCGACCGTGATCGCCGGGTGGTACCGGGCGAGCAGCGCGGCGTGCCGCCAGTGCGTCACCGCCCGCCGCCCGTCCAACAGGCCGGCCCGGGCCAGCACGAACGCCCCCGTGCACACCGACGCGATCCGTTCGCAGACCTCGGCGAGCGCGGCCACCGCGTCGAGCAGCGCGAGCGGCGGCGCGTACTGCGGGAACTCGACCGATCCGGGCACCACGAGGGTGTGCGCGGCGTCGATCTCCGCCGCGGCGGCGTCCACCATGAGCCGGGTGCCGGCCGAGGTGGTCACCGGCTCACCGGTCGGCGAGCACAGCGTCACGGTGTACGCCCCGCCCATGCGCTCGGCGGTGCCGAACACCTCCAGCGGTGCGCTCACGTCCATCAGCCGTACTCCGTCGTAGCCGAGCACGGCCACATTCCTGCGTCGCATGACATCCAGGCTAGCCGTCGACCGTGTCCGAATCCGAGGGATCGGTGTCCGAATGGACATGGCCCGGAACGGGCACGGAACGCGAGGCTCGACGCAGACGGAAACCCGCCACCTCCACGAAAGGACCGACGCCATGTCCGAACGCATCGCCGACGTCGACATCCCCGACAGCGCGCTCGCCAAGGAGGCGACCGAACTGGTCCGGGACACCGCCGGCCCGCTGCTCTACGACCACTCGCGCCGCGTGTACCTGTTCGGCGCGCTCCAGGGTCGCCGCCGGGGCCTGGCCTTCGACCCGGAACTGCTCTACGTGGCCGCGCTGTTCCACGACCTGGGACTGACCGCCGAGCACCGCGACTCGCAACAGCGCTTCGAACTGGACGGCGCCGACGCGGCGCGCGACTTCGTGCTCCGACACGGCCTCTCCGCCGAGCAGGCCCGCATCGTCTGGACCGCCATCGCCCTGCACACCACCCCCGGGATCCCCACCCGGATGGAGCCCGAGGTCGCCCTGGTGACCGCCGGCGTCGAACTCGACGTGCTCGGGATCGGCCTCGACGACCTCTCCGAGCAGGCGCGGGCCGCCGTGGTCGCCGCGCATCCCCGCCCGGACTTCAAGCGGCGCATCCTGCGCGCGTTCACCGAGGGCATCGAACATCGGCCGCAGACCACGTTCGGCAACGTCAAGGCGGATGTCCTGGACCGGTTCGTCCCCGGCTTCGAGCGCACGAACTTCGTCGACGTGATCGAGCAGTCGGGGTGGTCCGAGTGAGGCCGCCGCTGCCCCCGTTCACCGAGGCCGACGCCCGCGCCAAGGTGCAGGCCGCCGAGGACGCCTGGAACACCCGCGACCCCGAGCGCGTCGCACTCGCCTACACCCCCGACTCGGTGTGGCGCAATCGCGACCGCTTCGTCACCGGCCGCCCGGCCATCGTCGCGTTCCTGACCGAGAAGTGGGCCCGCGAGCAGGACTACGCGCTGCGCAAGGAGTTGTGGTCCTACACCGCCGACCGCATCGCGGTTCGCTTCCAGTACGAGTGGCACGACGGCGCCGGTGCCTTCTGGCGCAGCTACGGCAACGAGTTGTGGGAGTTCGCCGACAACGGCCTGATGCGGCGGCGCGAGGCGAGCATCAACGACGTCCCGATCACCGAGGCCGACCGGCGCATCCACGGGCCTCGGCCGGTCGAGGAGCACGGGGTCGGATTCCCGCTCGCGTGAGGGGTCGGGGGTGGTGCGGGGACGCGTCGACCGTCCCCGACCCCACCCCCGAACACCACCTCGACCCCGACCGGCCCGACCCGACACCCTCAGTCCCCGCGTCCCCCGCACTCCCCCGCCCACGGGTGGGTGAGCTCCTGGCAGCGCCGCCAGAACCAGGCCCGGTCCGGCCGGCTCTCGCGCGTGGTCGCGCGGTAGTGGGTCGGGCGCGGGAGGCGGTCCTGCCAGAACAGCCCGGTGGTGCGGCCGGGTTCGTCGGCCGCGCACAACCACACGGCGGTGTCCGCGCCCTCCTCGGGGCTGCGCAGCAGCGGTGCGGTCAGCCGCCGGAAGGTGGGCATCGACGCGCGCAGCCCCGGGGTGTCGGTCCAGCCGGGGTGGGTGGCGTGCACGACCGGGCCGCCGTCGCCCAGGTGTTCGGCCCACAGTTCGGCGAGCACGACCTGCATGCGTTTGGTCCGGGCGTGGGCGACGGTCGGCCGGTACGGGGCGCGCTCGTACTCGATGTCGTCGACCGGCAGCCGCTGGGTGTACATCCCGCCCGAGCTCATCCACACCACCCGCGCGCAGGAGGCGGCGTCGGCGGCGAGGAGCCGGGTGAGCAGGTGCGGTCCGAGCACATGCACCGCCAGGCACACCTCGTGCCCCTCGGCGGTGACCGCACGCTCCCGGGGCAATGCGCCGGCGTTGTGCACGAGCGCGTGCGGCGGACCCTGTTCGGCCCGCAGCTCCTTCGCGAAGCGGGCCACGTCCGGCAGGCTGCCCACGTCGCAGCGGCGCACGGCGAGGTCGGCGCCGGGCACCAGTTCGGCGACCCGCCGGCCGGCCGCCTCGGCCCGCGCCTCGTCCCGCCCGACCAGCACCACGGTCGCGCCGAGCCGGGCCAGGCCGGTCACCGCCGCCTCGCCGATCCCGGACGAGGCCCCGGTCACCACCACGGTGCGCCCCTTGAGCGCGGCCTGCTCGGGGTCGGCCGCGAATCCCGACCGCCGCACCCGGTACCCGATCCGGCTGTATCCGGGCACGATCGCCCGGTCCATCGCCCGCTCCCAGAACCGACTCTCCGTCATCGCACGCTCACCTTCGTCGAGATCCCGAAGGGAGAATGCCCGGAACAGGGCTTTCACACTTTTTCCACCGATGCCGGATCGAGGGTGAATCGAGGGTGCGTCGAGGACGCAAAAAAGACCGCCTCCCGGACGAATCCGGAAGGCGGTCCCACCATCTCTGTGGAGCTACGGAGAATTGAACTCCGGACCTCTTGCATGCCATGCAAGCGCTCTACCAACTGAGCTACAGCCCCGCTATTCACCTGGGTCGGTGGGCTTGCCCGCCTGACCACGAGTACTTTACACGCTCCCCCACACCGCTTCCAAACGCCTTTCCCGGCGTCGATCGCGGGTGACCGGGGATGCGCGGAGCGCGCTCGTCGAGGCACACCGCCCACCCCCGGTCCCGCCCCTAGTGGCTGCCGACCGGCCTGACCATCCCGGCCATGGCGCCGCCGTCGACGACCAATTCGGTGCCGGTCAGGTAGGACGCCGCGTCGGAGGCGACGAACGCCACCACCTCGGCGACCTCCTCCGGGGCGGCGATCCGGCGCAGCGGCACGGACGGGTACTTCCCCGCGCCCCGCTCCAGCCCGACCGCGGCGATCATCGGGGTGTCGATGGTGCCCGGGTGTACCGAGTTGACCCGGATGCCGTGCTCGCCGACCTCCAGGGCGACGGTCTTGGAGAGTCCGCGTACCGCCCACTTGGTCGCGCCGTAGGCCGCGTGTCCCGGCATGCCCTCCAGGCCGGCCTGGGACGAGATGTTGACGATCGAGCCGCCGCCGCGCGCCTTCATCGCGGGCAGCACCGCCTGCATGCCGTGCCAGACGCCGAAGAAGTTGACCCGCATGATCCGCTCCACGCGCTCCGCCGTCTCGTCGGCGAAGCCCCTGGTCCAGTAGATCGCGGCGTTGTTGACCAGGATGTCGAGGCCGCCGAACGCCTCGACCGCGACGTCCACCACCGCGGCCCAGTCCGCCGGATCGGACACGTCGTGCCGGACGAAGCGCGCGGCGGCGCCCAGTTCGGCGGCCACTCGCTCACCCTCCTCGGTCAACAGGTCGGTGAGCACCACCCGCGCCCCGGAGGCCACGAACAACCGCGCCTCGGCCGCACCTTGCCCACGGGCGGCCCCGGTGACGATCGCCACCTTGCCGGTCAGATCAGCCATGCCCACGCACCCCATCCACCCCGTCCACGCCGTCCACGGAAACCACGCCGTCCACCGGACCCGCCCCGCCCGTCACCGGACGCGGCACGATCACCCGCCTCACTGCCCCATCACGTACCGGACCGTCGGCCCCGTGGTCCACCCGCCGTCCACCGCCAGCTCCGCGCCCGTCACATACGAGGCCGCGTCGGAGAGCAGGAACGCGACGGCCGCGCCGATCTCGCTCGGCTCGCCGACCCGGCCCATCGGGGTGTTCGGGTAGTTGCCCTCGCCCTCCCGGATGCCGACCGAGGACGTCATCGGGGTGTAGATCATGCCGGGGTGCACCGAGTTGACCCGGATCCGCGCCGGGCCCAACTCCACCGCGGCGACCTTGCTCATGCCGCGCACGGCCCACTTGGACGCGCCGTAGGAGCCGGTCATCGCGAGCCCCATCAGGCCCGCCGCGGAGGAGACGTTGACGATCGACCCGCCGCCGTTCGCCTTCAGGTGCGGGATCACCGCCTGCATGCCCAGCCAGACGCCGGTCAGATTGACCTTGATCACGAACTCGAAGTGTTCGAGCGTCTCGGTGTCGAACATCGTCCCGGTGGACACGCCCGCGTTGTTGACCAGCCCGTCCACACGACCGAACTCGGCCACGGTGAAGTCGACGACGGCCTTCCACTGCTCCTCGCTCGTCACGTCGTGCCGGTGGAAGCGGGCGTGCGCGCCGAGGGCGGCGGCCGTCTCGGCCCCTTCGTCGAGCAGATCGGTGACGACCACCCGGCCGCCGGCGTCGACGATCTGCTTGGCCGCCGCGGCGCCCAGGCCGCGGGCGCCGCCGGTGACGATGACGACCTTGTCGGTCAGATTGGGGCCCTGGAGTTCAGCCATGATGCGTTCCTTCGATCCGTGCCTGCCGACTTCTCGGCTCGCATTTGCATAGTACAACTAAGCAAATCGGAATCCGACCGAACGGTTGCCGGCCGGTCCACCCGCTGCCGCCGCTACCCCCGCACCGGCGGCACGATGCCCGCCGTCGAACCGCCGTCGATCACGAACTCGGTACCGGTGATCCACGAGGACGCGTCGGAGGCCAGGAACGCCACCAGTTCGCCGATGTCCTCCGGCTCGCCCACCCGACGCAGCGGCACGGTGGGGAAGTTGCCCGGCCCGCGCGTGAAGCGGTCGCCGATCATCGGCGTGTCCACGGCGCCCGGGTGCACCGAGTTGACCCGGATCCCGTACTCCCCCAGCTCCAGGGCGGCGGTCTTGGTCAGACCGCGGACGGCCCACTTGGAGGAGCCGTAGGCCGCGTGTCCCGGGATGCCCTGGAGGCCGGCCAGCGAGGAGATGTTCACGATCGACCCGCCGCCGTTCGCCCGCATCAGCGGCGCCACCGCCTGGATCCCGTGGAAGGCGCCGAACAGGTTGACCTTCAGGATCCGGTCCAGACCCTCCGGCGTCTCCTCCAGGATCGGCTTGGTCCACATGACGCCGGCGTTGTTGACCAGCACGTCCACCGGGCCGAACTCCCGCACGGCCAGCTCGACCACCGCCGCCCAGTCCGCCGCGTTCGACACGTCGTGCCGGACGAACCGGGCCCGGGGACCGATCTCCCCGGCGACCCGGGCGCCCTCGTCCTCCAGCAGATCGGTCAGCACGACGCGGGCCCCGCGGCGGGCGAACAACCGCGCCTCGGCCTCCCCCTGGCCCCGTGCCGCACCGGTGACGATCGCCACCTTGCCGGTCAGATCGATCGAGTCGCTCACGGTAACTACCTCCCAGTCGTCGGGCCCTCGGCCCCGGGTCGGCCGGATCCGGTCCTCCGCACCGGATCCGGCCGGTCGGTCTCGCTCGGGACACCGGCGCCCACGCGCCGCGTCCCGAACGAAGTCTCGATCCCTCAGGCCCCGTACTTCGCGCGGAAGTGCGGAATGACCTGCTCCCCCCAGATCCGGATCGTCTCCATGCAGTCCGCCTGCGGGACCGTGCCCATCTGGATCAGGCACATGATCTCGTCGGCCCCCGCGTCGATCAGCTTCTGGACGTAGCCGATCGCGTCCTCCGCCGTGCCGTACGCGTGGTTCACGTTGTAGGTGGCGGTGGCGTTCACCGTGACCGGGATCTTCGCCTCGTGCAGCATCGCGACCTGCTGTTCGGCCGCCTCGTGGATGACCGCCACCTCGTCCCGGCCCTCGACCACGGCCTCGTCCGGGATGCCGGACCTGCCGCCGGAGAACCAGTGCGCGATCGACTGGGCGAAGAAGCGCTGGCCGCGCGCGCCCACCTGGCGGGCCCGGGCGCCGTCCTCGGAGACGATCGTCGGGCACAACGCGACCAGGTGGTCGTTGGTCACCGAGGACACGAACCGCTCCCCGGTGCGCTCCTTGATCGCGTCCCGGTAGATCCGGTTGAGGTTGGCCACCTCCTCCGGGCCGGCGAAGCCGAGCACCAGCGCGCCGACGCCGTACTCCGCCGCCTCGACCAGGCTCGGCTGCTTGCTGCAGGCCAGGAACAGCGGCGGGTGCGGGGTCTGCACCGGGCGCGGCAGGATCGGGTGCGAACCCTCGATGTCGAGCACGTCGCCGTGCCACTCCAACTCGTCCCGCTGCCACGCGGCGCCGATGATCCGCAGCGCCTCCTCGACCTGGGCCTTGGTCTGCTCGATGTCCACGCCGCACAACGAGGACTCCTGGAGCGTGCCGCCGCGGGCCGCGCCGACGTCGAGCCGGCCGCCGGACAGCGTGTCCAGCATGCCGATGCGCTCGGCGACCCGGGCCGGGTGGTTGAAGTTGAACGGCATGCAGACCGCGCCGTGGGCGATCCGGATCCGGCTGGTGCGCGCGGCCACCCAGGTCAGGAAGATCTCCGGGGCGCTCATGTGCGAGTACCACTTCGTCGAGTGGTGCTCCACGGCCCAGATGCGGTCGAAGCCCATGCGCTCGGCGTATACGGCCTGCTCCACGGAGTCGAGGATGACCTCACGCTCGTGTTCCGCCGTGGGGTTGGCCATCTGGGCTTCGAAGATCATCGAGAACTGCATGCCGTACTCCTGGTGCGCGAGGCGTGGAATACTTCAATTAGATGTATGACGACCAGTCAGGTCAATAGCCAACTGACGTAGAATCAGAAAAAGTCGCCGCGTACCGATGGAGGCCACGATGACGGGGGATCCGCTCCCGAAGCTGCCCGCGACCGCGTGGGCCGTGCTCGGCCTCTTGTCGTTCCCGGGCGAGCGCTCCGGCTACGACCTCAAGAAGTGGGCCGACGCGTCCCTGCGCTTCTTCTACTGGAGTCCGGCGCTCAGCCAGATCTACAGCGAGCTCAAGCGCCTGGAGCAGCTCGGCTTCGCCGTCTCGCGGATCGCCTCGCAGGACGAACTGCGCAACAAGCGGCTGTACCGCATCACCGACTCCGGCCAGGAGGCGCTGGCCGCGTGGGCGCGCGAGACCCCGGCGGGGCCGCCCGTGCTCAAGCACGGCGTCGCGCTCCGGGTCTGGCTCGGCCACCTCAGCGAGCCGGAGGAACTGCGCAAGACCCTGGTCGAGCACCGCGACTACGCGGCGAGCACGCTCGTCGAGGTGCGCGCGAGCGAGGACACCGCGCAGGACCGCTGGCCGTTCCCGGCCCTGGTGCTCAAGTGGAGCGAGCGCTACTGGCAGGCCGAGCGCGACCTCGCCGACGGCATGCTCGCCGACCTGGAGGACCTGTACCGCAAACGGGAGGGCGAGGCCGCCGGGTGAGGACCCGGTGGGGATGACGCGAAAACGGTCTCGGAACCGGGTGTGAACCCGGTTCCGAGACCGTCACATGTCTCGCGTCGCGACCGTCAGTCGTCGTCCCCGATGACCGGTTCCGGCAGCGTCCCCGCGTTGTGCTCCAGCAGGCGCCATCCCCGGGCTCCCGGGCCGAGCACCGACCAGCAGCAGTTGGACAGCGCGCCCAGCGCGCCCCAGGTCTCCCGGGGCAGGCCCAGCAGCGCGCCGAGTCCGCAACGGATCGCGCCGCCGTGCGAGACCACCACGAGCGTGCCGTCCTCGGGCAGCTTCTCGACCGCGAGGCCGATCGCCTCGGCCATCCGCTCGGCGACCTCGCTCTCCAGCTCGCCGCCGCCGCGCCGGACCGGCTCGCCGCGCCGCCAGGCGGCGAACTGCTCGGGGAAGGTCGCCTCGATCTCGCGATTCGTCAGCCCCTGCCACTCGCCCGCGTAGGTCTCACGCAGCGCCGGGTCCAGGGCGACGGGGACGTCGACCAGCCGGGCCAGCTCCGCCGCGGTGTCCACGGTGCGGGTCAGGTCGGAGGACACGATCGCGTCCGGGCGCAGCGCCGCGAGCAGCCGGGCCGAGCGCCGGGCCTGGGCCAGGCCCTCGTCGGTCAGCGGGATGTCGGTCTGGCCCTGGAAACGCCGCTCGACGTTCCACGTGGTCTGGCCGTGCCGCCACAGCAGGACCCGGCGGCCGGTGCCGCTCAGAGCGCGCCCTCCGCCGCCCCCGCCGCCTCGGCGGCCCTGGCCTGCTCGTTGCCGCGCAGCACCGCTTCCGGCAGTTCGATCCGCGGGCAGTCCTTCCACAACTTCTCGAGCGAGTAGTAGGCCCGCTCCTCGGCGTGCTGGACGTGCACCACGATGTCGATGTAGTCGAGGAGGATCCAGCGCCCTTCGCGCTCGCCCTCGCGGCGGACCGGCTTGGCGCCGAGCCCGCGCAACGCTTCCTCGACCTCGTCCATGATCGCCTTGACCTGGCGGTCGTTGGACGCGGAGGCGAGCACGAACACGTCGGTGATCGTGACCACCTCGCTCACGTCGTAGGCGACGACGTCGGTGGCGAGCTTCTCTGCACATGCCACGGCAGCCGCGGTGGCGAGCTCCAGGGCGTGGGGGGTTGCGGTCACGATTCGCTTCCTGCGGACGACAAGGGGATTACCGTTCAGGGTCTCACACGCGGGGCGTGCGACGGCGACTCGTTATTTCCCGACCGGCCGGGTCGGAGCCGACCCGGCCGGGCTCCCGGCCCACCGGTCCACGCGGGAACGGCGGGCCGAAAAGCGCCGCCGCTACGACTTGGGCGCCTCGAACGCGTAGTCCTGACCGAGCGTGACCACCACGTCCGCCAGCATCTCCCCCGTCGCCTTCTTCACCGAGGTCGGCGGCAGGTGCAGGGTCAGCGCGGCCTGTTCCGCGTCCACCTTGCGGGCGTCGTTGGAGTACTGCACGACCGACGTGGGCTGTGCGCGCTTGCCCGACGCGCCGCCGGGGACGTAGGTGACGCCCGCGTTCAGCAGTTTGGCGTGCGCGTCCTCCTGGGCGCCGTTCTTGCCGCTCGCGTCCTCGACCATCACGCGTGCCGGACCCGCCTCGACCCGGCCCTGGCGTACGGTGCCGCCCAGCAGCTCGCGCACGATCGGGACGGCGGCGTTGATGTCCAGGATGCCCTCCGGCGACACCGGCAGCGCCCGGACCTGCAACAGCTTCGCCTGGGTCGCCTTCGCCAGGTTCGCCAGGAGCGTGCTGAGCTTGTCGTCCGGCAGCGAGGGATCCGGCAGGTTCGCCATGTTGGCGAGCAGCGTCAGGACCGCGTCGGGCTGGGTCGGGAACGCGGTCAGCAGGCCCTGGAGGACCCGGCCGAACCGGTCTCCGGTCACCGTCGGCGACTCGCCCGGCTGCTTGTACGTGGCGAAGGCCAGCGCCGCGACCCCGTTCGCCGGGTTGCGGCCCTGCCCGACCAGGACCTTGCCGTCCTGGCCCTTGATCTCGACGTCGGCGTTCAGCTGGATGCCGCCCGCGAGGTCGACCAGGCCCTGCAGGACCGGCTCGGAGACCACCCAGGAGCCGTCCAGCTTGACCCCGAGCAGGTCGGACAGCGCGTCCCGGGACGCGCCGGGCCCCTCGTCGGCCATCAACTGGCCGAGCGGGAAGGAGCTGTTGTCGGAGTTGACGATGGTGACCGAGGACACGCTGACCATGGACGCGGTGTTCTTCGCCGGGTCGACGGTGAGCAGCGCGTTGGCCGAGGCGCGGCCGTCCTTGCCGCGCAGTTGCACCAGCACGCCGCCGTTCTTGCCCGGCGCGGCGACCTTCTTCTCGTCCCGCAGCCAGGTGTCCCAGGCGAACCAGCCGCCGACACCGAGCAGCGCCACCGCGATCACCACGACGAGGGCGATCAGCCGGGTCCGGATCGCCCGGCGCTTCTCGTCCCGGCGCTCGGAACGCGTCTCGGCGAAGGAGAGCCAGTCGATGACGTCCTCGGCCTGCTCGCTCTCGTCGTCGACGAAGGCGAACTCGTCCGAGCCGTAGCCGGGTCGTCCCGGCCGCCCCGGACCCGGGCGGCGGGTCCTCGGCGGCGGCACCCGACCGTCCCCGGTCGAGCCGGCCTCGGCCCTCGCGGCGGGCGGGGCCGACGCGGTCGAGTCGCCCTTCGCCCCCGCGGACCGCGAGCGCGACGGCCGCACCGGCGTCGACCCCGCCGCGACCCCGATCGAGGCCGGGTCCGTACCGGCCGCCGGCAGCGACGCGGCCGACCCGGGCCGGCTCGCCGGCACCACGGGCGGCGTGGGCGGCGCGGGCGCGGCGGGGGGCTGCTCGTAGTACGCGGTGGGCTGCTGCGGTTCGGGGCGGCCCTGCGGCGCGTCCGGGTATCCGCCCCGGTTGCCCTGCTGCGGATACGCCTCGCCCGAAGGGGCCGCCGGATCATAGGCGTTGGGGTTGTACGCGTTCGGGTCGTACGGGTTCGGGTCGTACGCGTTGGCGTCGTAGCCGCCGGAGGTGTAGCCGGTGGGGTCGTACGTGCCGGGGGTGTACGCACCCTGCGGGTAGGCGCCGGCGTCGGGGGCGTAGCCCGTGCCGTAGCCGCCGCTCCCGTCGTACGTCCCGGCGCCCGTTCCCTGGCCGTACCCGTTCGGGTCCGGACCGGGATTCGCCGCCGGGTAGGCCCCGGACCCGTACGCGTTCGGGTCGTAACCACCCGCGCCGTAACCGGTGTTCGGGTCATAGGCCGCGTTCGGGTCGTAACCGGCGTTCGGGTCGTACGGGTACTGCTGCGGCGCGAAGTTCACCGGCTCCAGCCCCTCCGGGCCCGATCCCGCCGGCGGCTGTGCGGGGTATCCCGGGTGTCCGCCGTCGCCCCGCCCCGAGCCGTACGGTTCCTGCGTCTGCCCGCCGTCCCCTCGCTCGGTGCCGTAAGGCTCCCACTCGCGCCGGTCGTCGTTGCTCACGAAGCTCCCCGGTACAGCCCCCGCTTGCTGATGTATTGAACGACCCCGTCCGGTACCAGGTACCAGACCGGATCGCCCCCGGCCACCCTTGCACGGATGTCGGTCGACGAGATGGCCAGTGCGGGGACCTCCACCAGGCTCACGCCGCCGTCCGGGAAACCCGGGTCGGACAGAGTGTGCCCCGGACGGGTGCAACCCACGAAATGCGCGAGCTCGAACATCTCGTGCGCGTTGTGCCAGGAGAAGATCTGGGACAGCGCGTCGGCGCCGGTGATGAAGAATATTTCGGTGCCCTCGGGCGAGGACTCGCGCAGGTCGCGCAGGGTGTCGAGGGTGTACGTCTCGCCCTCGCGGTCGATGTCCACCCGGCTCACCGAGAACCTCGGGTTGGACGCGGTGGCGATCACCGTCATCAGGTATCGGTCCTCGGGCGAGGACACGTCCTGCGCGGACTTCTGCCAGGGTCGACCGGTCGGCACGAACACGACCTCGTCGAGCTCGAACTGGCCCGCCACCTCGCTCGCGGCGACGAGGTGCCCGTGGTGGATGGGATCGAAGGTGCCGCCCATGACACCGACACGTCTGTTCCGCTCGCTCATGGCGCGAGAATCTATCGTTCCGCGCTCCCCGAGCGCGCGCCCCTACTCCTTGACCGCCCCCGAGGTGATCCCCGCGACGATCCGCTTCTGGAAGACGAGCACCAGGACGACCACCGGAATGCTCACCACGACGGAGGCCGCCGCGATCGCGGCGGTGGGCTGCTGGAACTGCGAGGCGCCGGTGAAGAAGGCCAACGCGGCGGGTACGGTACGGGAGTTGTTGGTCGAGGTCAGCGACACCGCGAAGACGAAGTCGTTCCAGGCGAAGAAGAACACCAGGATCGCGGTGGTCACCACGGCCGGCACCGCCATCGGCGCGATCACGTATCGAAACGCCTGCCACGCGGAGGCGCCGTCGATTCGCGCGGCGTCCTCCAGGGCCCACGGGATCTGCTTGAAGAACGAGGTCAGCGTCCAGATCGACAGCGGCATGGTGAACGACAGGTAGGGCAGGATCAGCCCGATCCAGGTGTCGAACAGGCCGATCGTGCGCCACATGTCGAACAGCGGGCCGACCACCGCGATGGTCGGGAACATCGCGATCGCCAACGCGCCGAGCAGGATCAACCGCTTGCCCGGGAACTCCATCCGCACGATCGCGTACGCGGTGCCGGTGGCGCAGGCGACCGCGATCGTGGTGGCGATCAGCGAGATGCCGATCGAGTTGCGCAGCGCGTCGGTGAAGAGGTCGTTGCGAAAGACCGTGCGGTAGTTGTCCAGGCTCCAGGTCCTGGGCAGGAACTGCGCGTTGTTGATGTCGTCGCCGCCCTTGAAGGACAGCGAGAGCATCCAGGCCAGCGGGAGCACGGTGATCCCGATCACCACGACGCCGACCAGGGTGCGCACGCCCTCGCGGGCCGGGCTCGGCTGACTCACGCGGGGCTCCCGAGCTTGCTCACGTCGGTACGGAAGAGCTTGATGAACAGGAACGCGATCAGCAGCACACAGGCGAACAGCAGCACCGAGATGGCCGAACCCAGACCCAGGGCGGTACGGCCGACCAGTTGGCGATAGGCCAGGAACGACACCGTCTCGGTGTCGTTGGCGCCGCCGGTCATCACGAAGACCGAGTCGAAGATGCGGAACGCGTCCATGGTCCGGAACAGCAGCGCGACCAGGATCGCCTGCTTCATGATCGGCAGGGTGACCCGGGTGAGCCGCTGCCACGGCCCCGCGCCGTCCACCCGCGCGGCCTCGTGCACGTCCGGGGAGACCTGGATCAGGCCGCCGAGCAGCAGCAGCGACATGAACGGCGTGGTCTTCCAGATCTCCGAGAGGGCGATCACGAACAGTGCGGTCCAGCGGTGGTCGAACCAGGCGACGTCGGTGCCCAGCCAGTCGTTGACGAACCCGGTGGACGGGTCGAACGCGTAGCGCCAGGCGTAGGCGGAGACGACCGTGACGATGCCGTACGGGATCAGCACGATGGTGCGCAGCGTGCGCCGCAGGTACAGCGCGCGCTGCATCAGTTGGGCGAGCCCGAAGCCGATCACGAACTCGACCGAGACGGTGACCACGGTCAGCGCGAGGGTGGTCCACACGTCGGTCCACCACAGCGGGTCCTTGAGCACCACCCAGTAGTTCGACAGACCCGCGAACGAATCGGCGTCCGGGGTGGTCAGCCGCTTGTGGAAGAGCGAGAGCCACACGGCGTCGACCAGTGGCGCGATCGCGACCGCGAGCATGATCAGCACGGCGGGTGCGGACAGCAGCCAACCGGTGCGGCGCATGCGCTGCGCGTGGTCGAGCTGTTTCCGGGGCTTCTTGTGCCGAGGCGCGGTGCGGGTCGCGGATGCCGTGCTCACAGCAGCACCTTGTCGTGCAGGACCCCGGTGATGAGGTCGTCGGTGGCGCGGGGGGCGGAGTTCGGGTCGACGTCGGCGGGCGGGTGGTACTCGCGCTGCACCGCCGCGGAGACGTCGTTGTAGTAGGGGGTGCGCGGACGCGGACCGGCCTGGTCGAGGGACTCCTTGATCAGATCCGCCATCGGCAACGCCGCGCGGACGCCCGGATCGTCGTAGGCGGCGGCTCTGGCCGTGGTCTCCTTCGACTCCAGCATGTAGGTGATCTGGTTCTCCAGGGTGCCCGCGCAGCGCACCGCTCTCACCGCCTCGGCGGGGTGTTCGCCGTAGCGGCCGACGCCCAGTGAGATCCCGCCGAACGGCGGCTTGGACGGCTTGTCGGGATCGGTCCGCGGGTAGCGGGCCCAGCCGTAGTCGTCCAGTACCTCGCGCGAGAGCTCGCCGCCGTCGACCGCCTCGGCCGCGGCGCCGCGCGCGTACGTCCAGTTGATCATGAAGCCGCCGGAGCCGGACTGGAACACGGTCCGGGTGTCGTCCTCGATCGAGGTGGCCAGGTTGGTCGGTGCGGCGGAGGAGCGGCCGAGGCGGCGCATCACCTCGGCTGCTCGCCTGCCCGCGCCGCCCTCGCGCAGTGCGGGCGTCAGGTCGACACCCTTCTCCACGTCCCGCACGATCGCCCCGCCGGCGCCGGTGACCAGGCCGTTGACCCACACGGTCAGGCCCTCGTAGCGCTTGGCGGGCACCGCGACGGTCTTGTGCGTCTTCTCCGCGGCGGTGATCAGGTCGTCCCAGCCGATCGGCCGGGTGAGGTCGAGTCCGGCCTCGGCGGCCACCGACTTGCGGTACCACAGGAGTTGGGTGTTGGCCCGGAACGGCGCGGCGACCAGTCGGCCCCGCCACCCCGAGGACTCCACGGCGCTGCTCAGCATGCCGTCGGTCAGCGTCGCGGCCTCGGCCGCCGTGAACGGGCGCAGGAAGCGCGCCTCGGCGAACTCCGGTACGAAGACGGGGTCGAGCGCCATCACGTCGATCGAGGAGTCCTTGGCGGCGAGCCGGCGCACCAGTTGCTCGCGCTGTCCGGACGCGTCGGTGGGCAACACCGAGACCTTGACCCGATAGGCGCCGCCGGACGCCCGGCTGCACCGGTCGGCGAGCTTTTGATAGGCCCCGTTGTCCGGCGGTACGTACCAGTTCAGCTCGGGCGCCCCCGAGCCACCGCCCCCGCACCCGACGACGACGGAGGCGACCAACGCGAGCGCGACGGCCAGGAGCCCGTGACGACGAGGCATGTGGTTCACCTGATCAGCAGATCAAGGAACCAACCTCCATCCCGCCAACTCCCCCGAATGGTGGCGTGTCGATGTCGGGTGTCGCAACGAGCGGCGGGGGTGCGGGGGTGCGGGGGTGCCGCCGGGTCAGTCGGGGATCGTGGCCAGGGTCCAGGCGCCGTCGGCTTCGATCTCGATCAGGCAGGGGCCCTTGGGCAGGATCGACTCGCCCTCGTAGTCGCCGATCACGTTGGCCAGGGTGCCGAGATAGGCCTCGTCGCCGCCGTGTTCGGTGAAGGTGCCGACGATGAAGTTGCTGCCGCCGGCGTGCGTCATCGCGACCACCGTGCGCGGGCCGGCCCAGCGCACCGTCTCGGGGCCGGTGCCCTCCAGCCGGTCGGTGAGCGGCCGGGCGGCCTCGGGGGTGAGCAGGCGGACGGTCCACGCGCCGTCGGCCTCGATCTTCAGGCGCGAGGTACGCGTGCCGCGTTCGTCCACCAGGGCCCGGCTCCGGTGCGTGCCGATCGTGTTGGCCAGGAGCTTGTCCGTCTCCAGGTCGGCGTCCAGCGTCCAGACCACGAAGTTCTCGGTGCCCCGGGCCTCCAACTCGATCAGGAAGGGGCCGGCGTCGACGGGGCGCTCGATGGAGAGGACCCGGTCGCCGCGGCCCTCGTACTCGACGGCGGGCGCGGGGCGGGGCGAGAGCGGGGCGGCGTCGGCGGGGTCGGGGTCGGGGTCGGGGTCGGGCGCGGCCTGCGGTTCCGGCAACTGCTCGGCTTGGAGCGGTGGTTCCGGCACGACGTCGGCCGAGGCGGCCGGCGCGGGTTCGGCCTCGGACCCGACCTCGGGTTCCGGAGCGGGCTCGGGGTCGACCGCGGGCTCGGCCTCGGACACCCGTGCGGGCTCCGCCTCCGACCCCCCGGCCGGTTCCGGTGCCGGCTCGACGTGCGCCGCCGCGTCCGGTACCACCGGGTCCGCCATCACCGCGGCCGTGAACAGCGCCTGGTCGGGCTCCGCGCCCAGGTCCCGCACCAATTGGTCCAGGCCCGCCTCGTAACCCTGTCCCACCGCGCCGAACCGCCACCCGTCCCGCCGATAGACCTCGGCCAGGATCAGCGCCCGTTCCCGGGTCGACTCGCCCACCGGCAGCACGAATCGGCCGATCTCGCCGTCTGCGCCGAGCAGACGCAGGTGCGACCCGGCACCGAACCCCGGCTCCCGCGCGCCGATCGCGAACACCAGCCGGTCCACCGCGTCGTCCACGGCGGACAGGTCCACGTGGAACTCGGCGATCCCGGTCCCGCCGGCCACGAGCGCGACCGCGCTCGTCAGCGACGCGGGCCGGGCGGTACAGACCACATCCAGATCCGCCGTCCCGAGGCTGAAGCAGTACGCGGCCAGGCCCTCGCCCGACACGTCGAACTCCACCCTGATGGCGGATTCGTCCAGCCTCGTCTTCTCGCCCATGGCGAATGTACGCATCGAGCCCTCCCCGGCCTCCCCTGACCTGGCGTCACCTTAACGCGCATGACGAAGCGCCGGGCGGCAACGGGCCACCCGGCGGGAACGGGGAGGTTCGGCGAACCGGACGCGGCCGTCCGGGTTCGGACCGCGGGCTCAGCGGTCCTTGTTGAAGCGCGTCACGACGAACAGCAGGATGAGCAGCGTGGCCAGCGCACCGATGCCGGCACCCAGCGCGTTCAGGTTCTCGTGCTTGCCGCTCTCGTTGGCCAGCGTGGTGAGGACGGTCGTGGCGTGCTGGGTCATCCGTGGTCAGCCCTTGCGTAGTTTTTGCCGACGTGTGCGGACGACATCGTACGGGCGCGGAGGGTGAGGCGCGCGGCCAGGTTCCAGGGACGACCCTCGGCCCCGGGGGTCGGATGTGCCTAGGGTGGACGTGGATTGCTCGAGGCTAGGGGGCGCAGCATGCCGGACGACAAGACGGTCGGACCGTTCGAGGGACGCCGACGATTCCCCGGGATCTCCTCCCGGGCCTACGAACATCCCTCCGACCGCGCCGCGCTGGTGGCGATGCGCCGGCTCAGCGGTTTCGATCTCGTACTGAAACAGATGTCGGGTCTGGTGTCCGAGCGGGCGATCCGACTCGCCTTCCTGGCGGGGTCGGTCCGGGCGGGCGAGCAGCAGTTCCACCGCCTGCACGAGATGGCCCGCGAGTCGGCGTACATCCTGGATCTGCCCACCGTGCCGGAGCTGTTCGTCACCCAGGACCCGCAGCCGAACGCGATGGCGATCGGCATGGACAAGCCGTTCATCGTGGTCACCTCGGGCCTGGTCGAACTGCTCGACGACGACGAGATGCGCACGGTGATCGGGCACGAGACCGGGCACATCCTGTCCGGACACGCCGTGTACCGCACGATGTTGCTGATCCTGACCCGGTTCGCCGCCGCGCTGTCCGGGATCCCGCTGGGCACGATCGGCGTGCACGCGATCATCACCGCGTTGCAGGAGTGGTTCCGCAAGTCGGAGGTGTCCTGCGACCGGGCGGGCCTGCTGGTCGGCCAGGACCCCGAGGTGTCGATGCGCGCGCTGATGAAGGTCGCGGGCGGCTCGCAGCTGCACGAGATGAGCACCGACGCGTTCCTGGAGCAGGCCGCCGAGTACGAGGGCGCCGGCGACCTGCGCGACAGCGTGCTCAAGTTGATGAACCTGTTGGGCCGTTCCCACCCGTTCCCGGTGGTCCGGGTCGCCGAACTGCGCAAGTGGGCGGACGGGGACGACTATCGGCGGATTCTGGCCGGCGAGTATCCGCGTCGCGAGGACGACCCGAACGCGTCGGTGCGCGAGGAGGCCAAGGCCTCGGCGAACGCCTACCGCGAGTCCGTACGCACCACCACGGACCCGCTGTTCGGCCTGCTGCGCGACCTCGCCGACGGCGCGGCGGACGCGGGCGGCAAGCTCCGGGACCGGTTCGCCGGCCGCCGCGGCGAACCCGGGCCGACGCCGGACGGTGAGACGCCGCCCGACGGTCACACGCCGCCGTCGAGCGGGGGGAAGCGAGCACCCGAGGGCGGGGCCGGGGGACGGCCCGCGTGAAGCGGCTCGCTCTCCCTATATATAGGCGTCACACAGGCCACACCCGTGGGCACCGGCGATCACGGGGCCGGTGGACCGCCACTGGCAGCACTGCCAAGTAGTCGGATAGTCACATAAAGCAGCAATGCCGGTCCCGCCTCCTCACCGGGGGCGGGACCACTAATCTTCCCGGGTGACTGCAAACGGGGAGCAACCGGATCGGGTTCCGTGGGAGCCGTCCCGCGCGAATCCACCACCGGGTCGGCCGGAGCCGCCGGCGTGGCAACAGCACGCGGACCACGCGTACCCGCCGCGCACCGGCCCCGAGCCGGGCGAGGGTTGCCTGTACACGGTGGTCCGCTGGCCCGCCCGGATCATCGCGCTGGTCATCGTGGTCCCGCTGCGCCTGCTGTGGGAGTTGGTGCGGCTGATCGGCCGGGGGATCAAGTTCCTGTTCTGGGACTGGTTCCTGTATCCGATCCTGCGGGGGCTGAAGAAGCTGCTGTGGGACTGGTTCCTGTACCCGGTGCTGAGCTTCGTCGGCCGCCACATCCTCGTCCCGCTCGGCAACGCGCTCGCGTGGGTGTTCACCCGGCTCGTATACCGACCGCTCGCCTTCCTGTTCCGCCACCTCCTGCTCGTGCCCGGCGCGTGGTTGTGGCGGCACGTGTTGCGGCCGATCGGGCGCGCGACGCTGCTCGCCCTGCGGTTCGCGTGGGACGTCTCCACCGCGGTGCTCAACTTCCTGATCGTCCGGCCACTGTCCTGGTTGTGGCGCGCGGTGCTGGTCCCGATCGGTCGCGGCATCGCGGTGGTCTGGCGGCATCTGGTGGTGCTGCCGGTGGCCTGGGCCTGGCGCAATGTGCTCACGCCGATCGGCAGGGCCATCCGCGCCGTGGGGCGAGTTCTGGTCGTGGCGCCGTGCCGCTGGGTCGGTCGGGCCGTTCTCCGGCCGATCGGCAGGGCCACCGCCGAGGTGTTCAGAGCCCTCGGAATCGGGGGGCGCTGACCCGACCCGTCCCATGGCCGTAGTCTTGGAACGACTTCTGTCCATCCCCTTGAGTCGAGGACTGAGCGAAACTGGCACGACGTACGCCCGAGGGACCGCCGCCCGCGCCGACGGTCCAGCGACTGCGCCTCCGGTACACCAAGCGCGGCCGCCTCCGGTTCACCAGCCACCGGGATTTCCAGCGCGCGTTCGAGCGGGCCCTGCGTCGGGCGGAAGTGCCGATGGCCTACTCCGCCGGTTTCACCCCCCACCCCAAGGTCTCCTACGCGGGAGCGGCGCCCACCGGCGTCGCCAGCGAAGCCGAATATCTCGAGATCGGCGTGGCCACACACTGTGACCCCGCCCGTCTGCGGGATCTGCTGGACGCGTCGCTGCCGAACGGTCTCGACATCGTCGAGATCGTCGAGGCACAGGGCGGCAACCTCCCCGAGCGCCTGGAGGCGTCGGTCTGGGAGCTGGCCCTGGACGGGGTCGCTCGCGAGGAGGCCGAGCGCGCGGTCACCGCGTTCCTGGCCGCCGAGACCGTCGAGGTCCAGCGGATGAGCAAGAACGGGATGCGCACATTCGACGCCCGGGAGGCGGTGATCGCACTGACCGTCACCACCCCCGACGGAAACGACGCAGGTCACCAGGGTGTCGATGCGGGTAGTGCCGCACCCTGTGCGATACTGCGACTGGTTGTCCGGCACACCACACCCGCCGTTCGACCCGACGACGTTCTGTCCGGTCTTCGCACGGTCGCCGAACTTGTGACGCCCACCGCCGCCGCGGTCACCCGCCTGGCGCAGGGGCCGCTCGACGCCGCGACCGTTTCGGTGACCGACCCGCTCGCGCCCGACCGCGCGACATCGGCGGTGGAGCACACCTCGCAGGGGGACGAGGAACTCCGAACCGGCCCGCAGGGCGGTGCAGAACCCGTCGTCGAAGCCTCGAATCGGTGACGACCGGGTACACGAGGCCCAAGGCTTGAATTTCCGACAGACTTATCGCCCGGATCACGGCCGCAAGGCCGGGACCGGCGAGTGAGAGAGAAGCTTCCGCGCGGCGCCCTGCGTTGGAGCGCCCGGAAGCGTGACGGGAGACAGACCCGCATGCTCGACACCGAGCCCAACGACACGCCTGAGACATCAGGTACTTCCGGGGTTGTAAACCCCGGTACTTCCGACAACGACAACAGTACGAAGGACGACACGGCCACGACGTCGGCACCCCGCCGCCGTCGGCGCGCCGCGAGCCGTCCGGCCGGACCGCCGAGCGTGCCCTCTCCCGAGGCCGCGCCGGTTCCGGCCGCGGTGACGCCCGAGGCCGACGAGGAGGAGCCGGAGGTCGACGAGACCGCACCGGTCGACGCCGCGCCGGAACCCGAGCCGGAGCCGGAGCCCGAGGCGCCGCGACGGACGCGGCGTACCCGCAAGCGGGTGACCGCGCCGGTGACCGACACGGCCGCGATCGTGGCCGCGCCGACGGAGGCGGTCGAGGCCGCGCCGACGGAGGTCGTCGCCGAGAGCGAGGCCGCCGCGCCGGCCGAGGAGGAGGCGCCGCGTCGGGTCCGGCGTACCCGCAAGCGCGCGGTGCCGGCCGTCGAGGAGGCCGAGGCGGCACCCGTCGCCGAGGTCGAGCCGGTGGTCGAGGCCGAGCCCGAGGCGGCCGCCGAGCCGCCCGCCCCGTCGTCCCGGCGCAAGACGCCGCCGCCGGTCTTCCAGCCGCTGTTCCAGGCCCCGCAGGCCGCGGTCTTCGCGGCGCCGCAGCGTGCCGCCGAACCGGTGGCCGCGCCGGCCGAGGACACCGTCCCGGCCGAGCCGGAGAGCACGCCCGAGGAGCCCCGCAGTCGGCGTCGCCGGCGCCGCGCGCTGCCGGCGGACGAGGTGCACGGCGCGGCCGAGGCCGAGCCGCAGGACTCGCGCTACCAGGACGAGCAGGAGCGGCACGCGGGCCGCCCGGTCGCCGCCGCCGAGCCGGTCGAGCCGACCGAGGAGCCCGAGGGCGCCGAGGCGCACGAGGCGCACGAGGACGAGACCGACGGCGACCGCCCGACCCGTCGCCGCCGGCGCGGTGGCCGACGCCGCCGCGGTCGCGGTGACGACGGCGCCGAGGACCACGGTTCCGACGAGGACGACGAGCAGCGGATCGAGGGCGTCGGCGACGGCCCCGACGAGGACGCGGACCCCGACGACCCGAGCGAGGCCGGCGCGACCACCAGCAGCCGCCGTCGCCGGCGGCGCCGTCGTCGCGACGGGGCCGCCGACGAGCCCGCCGGCGAGCCGCAGGACGATCCCGAGCGCACCGTGGTCAAGGTCCGCGAGCCGCGCAAGCGCGACGTGCTCGCCGACAGCCCGACCGACGAGGTGCAGGGCGTCAAGGGCTCGACCCGCCTGGAGGCCAAGAAGCAGCGCCGCCGCGAGGGGCGCGAGCAGGGTCGCCGCCGGGTGCCGATCATCACCGAATCGGAGTTCCTGGCCCGCCGCGAGGCGGTCGAGCGGGTCATGGTCGTGCGCCAGAACGGCGACCGCACCCAGATCGGCGTGCTCGAGGACGACGTGCTCGTCGAGCACTACGTGAACAAGGAGCAGGCCACCTCCTACGTCGGCAACGTCTACCTGGGCAAGGTCCAGAACGTGCTGCCGTCGATGGAGGCCGCGTTCGTCGACATCGGCAAGGGCCGCAACGCGGTGCTGTACGCCGGTGAGGTCAACTTCGAGGCGGCGGGCTTCAGCGGTCCGCGCCGGATCGAGGCCGTGCTCAAGCCCGGCCAGTCGGTCCTGGTCCAGGTCACCAAGGACCCGATCGGCCACAAGGGCGCCCGGCTGACCAGCCAGGTCTCGCTGCCCGGCCGCTACCTGGTGTACGTGCCCGAGGGCACGATGACCGGGATCAGCCGCAAGCTCCCGGACACCGAGCGGGCCCGGCTGAAGACCATCCTCAAGAAGATCGTGCCGGAGAACGCGGGCGTCATCGTGCGCACCGCCGCCGAGGGCGCGACCGAGGAGGACCTGACCCGCGACGTGACGCGGCTCCAGGCCCAGTGGGAGGACATCAAGAAGAAGTCCAAGATGATCACGACCAGTTCGCCCTCGCTGCTGTACGGCGAGCCGGACATGACGGTCCGGGTCATCCGCGACATCTTCAACGAGGACTTCTCCAAGCTGATCGTCTCGGGCGACGAGGCGTGGAACGTCATCCACGAGTACGTCGGCCACGTGGCCCCCGACCTGGCCCCGCGCCTGTCGCGGTGGACCAGCGAGGTGGACGTCTTCGCGACGTATCGCATCGACGAGCAGCTGATGAAGGCGCTGGACCGCAAGGTCTGGCTGCCCAGCGGCGGCTCGCTGGTGATCGACCGCACCGAGGCGATGGTCGTGGTCGACGTCAACACCGGGAAGTTCACCGGTCAGGGCGGCAACCTCGAGGAGACCGTCACCCGCAACAACCTGGAGGCGGCCGAGGAGATCGTCCGCCAGCTCCGGCTGCGCGACCTCGGCGGGATCATCGTCGTCGACTTCATCGACATGGTCCTGGAGGCCAACCGCGATCTGGTCCTGCGTCGCCTGATGGAGTGCCTGGGCCGGGACCGGACCAAGCACCAGGTCGCCGAGGTGACCTCGCTCGGCCTGGTCCAGATGACCCGCAAGCGGGTCGGCCAGGGTCTGCTCGAAGCCTTCTCCGAGAACTGCGAGCGGTGCAACGGGCGCGGTGTGATCGTGCACATGGACGCGCCGGAGACCAAGGGCCACGGCAACGGCGGACACACCCACGGCGGCAACGGCGCGGCGAGCGGCGGTGGGCGGCGCAAGCGCAACAAGGGCAACGCCGACCGCAACGGCAGCGGGCCGATCACCGAGATCGTCGAGACGGACGAGTCGGTCGAGCGGGACGTGCCGGAGTTCGACGAGGTCGCGGAGGTCGCCGAGGTGCCCGCGGTCGCCGAGACGATCGAGGTCGTCGAGGTCGCGGAACCGGTCGAGGTCGCGGAGCCGGTCGAGGTCGTCGAGGCGGAGGTCGTACCGGAGCCGGTGGCGCCGGTCGAGGTCGTCGAGGTGCCGGTGGTGGAGGCCCCCGAGGCCGAGCCCGCGGTGACCGAGGGCGCGGACGTACCGGCCGAACCGGTCGTGGCCGCCGAGGCCGCCGAAGAGGCCGAGGAGGCCCCCGCGCCGGCCAAGCGGGTGCGCAAGGCCGCCGCCAAGAAGACGGCGGCCAAGAAGACCGCGGCCAAGACCACGGCGGCGAAGAAGACCGCCGCCAAGGCGCCCCGGAAGTCGGCCAAGAAGGTCGCCGCCGAGGCGGCCGAGGCCGAGGCCGTCGAGCAGCCGACCGAGTCGGCCGCGCCGGAGGCGGCGCCCGAGGCCGCACCCGCCGCGGCCGCCAAGGCGCGCAAGGCCGCCAAGAGCACGCGGGCCGCGAAGACCGCCGCCGCCGCCGAGCCGGCGACCGAGGCTCCGGCCGAGGCCGAGGCGGCGCCCGCCAAGCCGGCCAAGGCCGCCGCCAAGCCGCGCAAGACGTCGCGGCGGGCGACCCGGCCCGCCGGACCGCCGGAGGGTGCCGTGGACGGCGCCGAGCCGGTGCCGGCGGCGAGCGGAAGCTGAGCCGTGACGGGTCCGCTCCGGGGTGCCATCCCCCGGGCGGACCCGTTTGGCCTTCGGCCCCGGGCATCCTGTAACCTTTGCCCTTGGTGTGCTTAGGCACAGGCTCCTGAGCAACCACCCTCCGGATCGCAAGCTTCGGAGGAGGCCCCCGATTTCTGTTCGGTGTGGCTGGCTTCAGGGGCTCGGACCCTGCAGAGAGAGAGATCCACGGTGTACGCGATCGTTCGCGCCGGTGGCAGGCAGCACAAGGTTGCCATCGGTGACGTCGTCCAGGTCGACCGCATTCGCGGTGCGGCGGGCACGGCAGTTGAGCTCCAGGCCATTCTCGTCGTAGACGGTGAAGCCGTGACGAGTGACCCGTGGGTCCTCGCGGGTGTGAAGGTGACGGCCGAGGTCGTCGACCACACCAAGGGCAAGAAGATCGACATTCTGAAGTACAAGAACAAGACCGGTTACCGCAAGCGCATGGGTCACCGCCAGCAGCACACCCAGCTGAAGATCACCGGCATCAACTCCGGGAAGTAGGGAGAAGCGACATGGCACACAAGAAGGGTGCGTCTTCCACCCGGAACGGCCGTGACTCGAACGCGCAGCGCCTCGGCGTCAAGCGCTTCGGCGGCCAGGTCGTCAACGCCGGCGAGATCATCGTCCGCCAGCGCGGCACGCACTTCCACCCCGGCACCAACGTCGGTCGCGGTGGCGACGACACGCTGTTCGCGCTGTCGGCCGGCGCCGTGCAGTTCGGCACCGCGCGCGGTCGCCGCGTCGTGAACATCGTCCCGGCGGAATAATCACGCCGCGGCATTCGCTTCGACACCCGAGGGCGGACCCTATTCGGTCCGCCCTCGGGTGTTTGTCCACAGTGTTCGCTCCCCGCTCGGGAGCCGAGGAGGAATCCACGTGACGACCTTCGTCGACCGCGTCGTGCTGCACGTCGCGGCGGGTAACGGGGGCCACGGCGTGGCCTCGGTGCACCGCGAGAAGTTCAAGCCGCTCGGCGGCCCCGACGGGGGCAACGGCGGTCGCGGCGGCGATGTCACGCTGGTCGTCGACGCCAACACCACCACGCTGCTCGAATACCACCACCACCCGCACCGCAAGGCCACCAACGGCAAGCCCGGCGCCGGCGCCAACCGCACCGGACCCAACGGCGCCGACGTGATCCTGCCCGTGCCGGACGGCACCGTGGTCAAGCGACTGCTCCCCGACGGCGACGAGGAATTCGTCGAGGACCTGGTCGGCAACGGCGCCAGCTACGTGATCGCCCAGGGCGGTCGCGGCGGCCTCGGCAACGCCGCGCTGGCCTCGCCGCGCCGCAAGGCCCCCGGCTTCGCCCTCCTCGGCGAACCCGGCGAGGCCGGCGACTTCGTCCTGGAGTTGAAGACCGTCGCCGACGTCGCGCTCGTGGGCTTCCCCAGCGCCGGCAAGTCGTCGCTGATCGCCACGCTCAGCGCCGCGCGGCCCAAGATCGCCGACTACCCGTTCACCACCCTGGTGCCGAACCTGGGCGTGGTCACCGCCGGCGACGTCGTCTACACCGTCGCCGACGTACCCGGACTGATCCCCGGCGCGAGCGAGGGCAAGGGCCTGGGCCTGGAGTTCCTGCGGCACGTGGAGCGCTGCAAGGCGCTGGTCCACGTGCTCGACTGTGCGACGCTGGAGCCCGGCCGCGACCCGATCTCCGACCTGGACACCATCGAGGCCGAACTCGCCGCCTACGGCGGCCTGGAGGACCGGCCCCGGATGGTCGCGCTGAACAAGGTCGACGTGCCCGACGGCAACGACCTGGCGGAAATGGTCACGGCCGAGTTGGAGGCACGCGGGCTGAAGGTGTTCCCGGTCTCCGCGGTCAGCCGCGCGGGGCTGCGCGAGTTGTCCTTCGCGATGGCCGCCCAGGTGCAGGGTGCCCGCGACGCGGCGCCCGCGCCGGAGGCCACCCGCATCGTGCTGCGCCCGACCGCGGTCGACGACAGCGGCTTCACCGTCACCCGCCGCGACGAGGCGTTCATCGTGCGCGGCGCCAAGCCCGAACGCTGGGTGCGCCAGACCGACTTCGCCAACGACGAGGCCGTGGGCTACCTGGCCGACCGGCTCGCCCGGCTCGGGGTCGAGGAGGCCCTGTGGTCGGCGGGCGCGGTCCCCGGCGCCGAGGTGGTCATCGGCGACGACGTCACCGGCGTGGTCTTCGACTGGGAGCCGACCGTCGCGGCCGGCGCCGAGATGCTGGGTCGACGCGGCGAGGACCACCGCCTGCAGACGCACCGCCCGGCGGTGGACCGGCGCCGCGAGCGCGAGGCGATCGAGACGCAGTACGAGGAGTTCGACCCGTTCTCGGACGACTCCTGACGCCTCGCGGTCCGGTGGTTCTCCACCGGCGCCGCGGTCCGGCGACCTGCTCGAATTTCCCGACCGGAAAGCGGGGCCTGAAGTGCACAGTGGGGCCGACGCGGCGCGCGAGGACGTGACCTCCGCGCGCCGCATCGTGGTCAAGGTCGGTTCGTCCTCGTTGACGACCGCGCAGGGTGGCCTGGACCCGGATCGGGTCGACGTCCTGGTGGACGTGATAGCGGCCAAGCGGGCCGAGGGGATCGAGGTCGTCCTGGTCTCCTCCGGGGCGATCGCCGCCGGCCTCGCGCCGCTGGGCCTGGCCCGCCGACCACGCGACCTCGCCACCCAGCAGGCCGCGGCGAGCGTGGGTCAGGGGCTGCTCGTGGCCCGCTACACCGCCTCGTTCGCCCGCTACGGCCTGCGGGTGGGCCAGGTACTGCTCACCGTCGACGACGTCACCCGCCGCGCGCACTACCGCAACGCCTACAACACGTTGGACAAGCTGCTGGCGATGGGCGCGGTGCCGGTGGTCAACGAGAACGACACCGTGGCCACGGAGGAGATCCGCTTCGGCGACAACGACCGGCTCGCGGCCCTGGTCGCGCACGTCGTGCACGCCGACCTGCTGGTCCTGCTGTCCGACGTGGACGGGCTGTACGACGGCGATCCGGCGAAGCCGACGTCCTCGCGGGTTCCGTTCGTGACCGGTCCGGCCGATCTCGAAGGCATCGAGATCGGCAAGGCCGGCAAGTCCGGGGTCGGCACGGGCGGGATGGTCACCAAGGTCGAGGCGGCGGGCATCGCCACCTCCGCCGGCATCCCCGTGGTGCTCACCGCGACCCGCTTCGCGTCCGACGCACTGGCCGGCAAGGACACCGGAACCCTCTTTCACCGCACCGGAGTTCGCACCGCGGACCGGCTCCTGTGGCTGGCCCACGCGAGCACCGCGCGCGGTCGGCTCGCGCTCGATCCCGGCGCCGTACGGGCCGTGGTGGAGCGGCGCAGTTCGCTGCTGCCGGCCGGAATCACCGGTGTACAGGGCGGTTTCGTCGCGGGCGATCCGGTGGACCTGGTTGACGAAAACGGTCACATCGTGGCCCGCGGACTGGTCAACTTTGATGCGAAGGAACTGCCGGGCCTGCTCGGGCGATCCACCCGGGACTTGGCCCGAGAGTTGGGTCCGGCCTACGAGCGCGAGGTCGTCCACCGCGACGACCTCGTGCTGCTGCGCCGCTGAGCGACGACCACCGAAGATCAGCAGCTCGCCGACGGGAGGCCGGCCGTGCCGGAGCGTGGGGACCGCCCCTGGGGACAGCCGGCGACGCCGGCGCGGACCGAACCGGACGGCGCGGGCCGAATGTGGCACATCACGCTGACCCTGGCCGGCCCACCCGGCGACCCCGAGGACGTGCGGCGGGCGCTGGAACGCCTCGCCCATGAGCACCCGTTCCTGCTCGCCGGCCGCTACGCCGCCGACCACGCCGAGGTGCGCTACTGGGAGGAGGCCCCCAACCTCCACGACGCCGCGGCGATCGCGCTGCGCCTCTGGGGCGAACACCGCCAGAGCGCGGACCTGCCCCCGTGGGAGCTGATCGGCCTGGAGGTCGTCGACCGCGCCACCTACCAAAAACGCGCCGCCGCCCCGGCCCCCCTCCCGATCCAACCGGGCCGCGTACAGCCGTTCTGAGGGCGGTACGACGTGGGCCGGGCGTGCCGCGGGCTACGGCACGGTCGCCATGCGGGCGCAGGTGGTGGGCGCGGTGGGGTGGAAGGGGTCGATCCGGCCGTCCTGGGGTGGGACGTCGGCCGGGGTGGGGCCGGTGAAGGCGGGGTGGAACCAGGTGGCGTTGTCCGGGGTGCAGGCTTGGGGGCCGGCCACGGTCAGGATGCGACGGACCTGGAGGAGGCCGTCGTGCAGCATCGACGCGTCGGTGTGGAAGTCCCAGACCCGGTGCACCACGAAGCGGGTCCAGCCCGGGCCGCCGACCTGGGCGACGGCGTAGACGAACACCACGTCGGCGGTGACCACGAGGTCGCGCCGCGCCTGCTCGGCGGCCATGATCGTGCCGGCCGCCCGGGGTGCCGCGTCCAGGACCCGGATCTCCGCCGGGTCGAAGCGGGTGATCCAGCCGGTGGGCGCCGACACGTCGTCGTCGCGGGGGGCGGCCAGGGCCGCGCCGAGTTGGTCGCGCTGTTCCCGGCGCAGCAGCGGCAACGCCGCCCACGGCCGGCCGTTCCCCAGGACGGTCGGGTCGAGCTGGGTGTCGACCACGAACTCGCGGACCAGGTCGATGGCTTGGCCCACCTGGGTGGCGGAGTAGTGCGCCGTCTCGCGGCGTTCGCCGGTGACGATCCCGGCGGCGCCCCGGGCCCAGCCCGCGGCCGGTCCGCCTGCCATCGGGTCGGCGGGGAGCGGGCCGGTCGCGTAGCCCACGGGCGGGGTGAGCGAGACCCGTTGCAGGACGGCGGGGCCGACCTCCGGGTGCGATCCGGCGGTGCCGGCCCGCCGGGCGCCGAGGAAGGTCGCGCCGCCGACCACCAGCAGGACGACCAGCACACCCGCCACGCCGCGCAGCGTGCGCAGCCGGACGCCGAGCACCCGGCGCTGTCGATGCGGTCGTTTGCCCGCGTGCAGCCGCTCCCGCGCGGAGGGCTCGTGCAGGTCCGCCGCACGGACGAAGGTCGCGTCGAATACGACGGCGCTGAACTCGTCCTCGCCGTCGGGCCCACCCCTGTTCGGGCCTTCGGGGGGTACTCCCCGTCCGGACATACCATCAGCTTAAGTCGCGCGCGAGCGGGTGGATATGCGCCCGGGCGCGGGGTTGCGGCGGGTCCGCGGCGAGGTCGAGGTGCTGTCGACCTTTCGGAACCGGGTCCCGGCGCCGCGCGGGCCCGCCCTCCTCAGCCGGGCCCCGAACGTGCCACCGCCGCTTGGGACGGTGCGGGCGTCGTCCCGCCGGCCGCGCCCGAATCCCCCGGGGCGACGGTGATGCGCACCTGGGAGGTGTCCTGTCCGGGCGGCGCCGGCACCGGGTTGTTGTCGGTCGTCGCGCTGCGGCCGGTGCCCACCGACGGTTGCCGGGGCGCGGTCGGTCCCTGCGAGGATCCGCTGCGGTAGACGGCGGTGACCGCCATCGCCACCACGCCGACCCCCATCAGCAGGGCCAGCACCCAGGCCACTCCGCGCCGCCAGCGTGTGGTCCGCGCGGCCTTGGCCCACGGCTCGCCCGCGAACCAGGCCGGCACGTGCGGCAACATCGGCGCGGTGTCGTGTCCGGGTACGGTACGGGCCCGCCACGGGTCCTCGCCGTCGGGTGGATACGTCCCGTCGTCGAACCAGTCGGAGCGGTCGGCCTGTTCGGCCGTGCGATCGGTCCGCTCGGGCGCGGCCGCGGTGGGTGTGGGCGCAGCGTCGATCGCCGCGCCACGCTCGTTCGCCGAGGGTTCGTGTACGCGGGCCGCGCGCACGAACGACTCGTCGAAGACGACGGAGGAGAGCTCGTCCTCCGAGAACTCGGGAAAGTCTGGGCCGTCCGGGAACTCTGGCCCTGGTGAATCGGGCACTCCTAGACAGTATTACCGCAGGCACTCCGATGGATACCGATTCAAGGCACCGGTCCGGGGCCCTTTGCCGCGCGGCGCCGGGTCCCGGCCCGGCGCGCCGTCCCCGGCCGGGTGGTCGCGGAGCCGATCAGGAGCGCACGTGGCCGTCGCCGACGACCACGTACTTCGTGCTGGTCAGCTCGGGCAGCCCCATCGGGCCGCGCGCGTGCAGCTTCTGCGTGGAGATGCCGATCTCGGCGCCGAAGCCGAACTGGCCGCCGTCGGTGAACCGGGTCGAGGCGTTGACCATCACGGCCGTGGAGTCGACCAGGGCCACGAACTCGCGGGCCGCGGCCTGCGAGGTGGTGACGATCGCCTCGGTGTGGCCGGAGGAGTGCCGGCGGATGTGCGCGACCGCGTCGTGCAGCGAGGGCACCACGGCGGCGGCGATGTCGTAGGACAGGTATTCGGTGTCCCAGTCGGCGTCGGTGGCGGGCACCACGTCGGCCGAGTATGCCTGTACCGCGGCGTCGCCGTGCACGGTCACGCCCGCGTCCTTCAGGGCCGCGAGCGCGAGCGGTACGAAGGCGTCGGCCACGTCGCGGTGCACCAGCAGCGTCTCCGCCGAGTTGCACACGCTGACCCGGTGCGCCTTGGAGTTGACCAGGATGTTCACGGCCCTCTCCAGGTCGGTGCTCGCGTCGACGTAGACGTGGCAGTTGCCCACGCCGGTCTCGATCACCGGCACGGTCGAGCCCTCGACCACGGTGCGGATCAGGCTCGCCCCGCCGCGCGGGATCAGTACGTCGACCAGGCCGCGCGCGGTCATCAGCTCCTTCACCGAGTCGTGCGTCTCGCCCGGCACCAGCTGGATCGTGTCGGCGGGCAGGCCGGCCGCGACGACCGCGTCGCGCATCACCGCGACGATGGCGGTGTTCGAGCGGTAGGCGGACGAGGAGCCGCGGAGCAGCACCGCGTTGCCCGACTTCAGGCACAGCGCGGCGCCGTCGACGGTGACGTTGGGGCGGGCCTCGTAGATGATCCCGACCACGCCGAGCGGCACGCGCACCTGACGCAGCTCCAGGCCGTTGGGCAGGGTCGAGCCGCGCAGCACCTCGCCGACCGGGTCGGGCAGCCCGACCACGTCGCGTACGTCGGAGGCGATCGCGGCGATCCGCTCGTCGGTCAGGGTCAGCCGGTCGATCATCGCCTCGCCGGTGCCGTTGGCCCGGGCCCGCTCCACGTCCTCGACGTTGGCCGCGACGATCTCCGCCGAGCGGGCCACGAGCGCGTCGGCGAGCGCGAGCAGCGCGTCGTCCTTGACCCGCCGGGTCAGTGGCGCGAGGACGGCGGCGGCCTCCCGCGCGCGACGGGCGGTGTCGAGGACTGCGGACGCTGCGCTGCTGGTCATGCCCGCAAGCCTACCTAGCGACGTGGTGATCGACACGACGATTTCAGGGGTCGAGACGCTTCCGCCCGACGACCGGGCCGGACACAATGACGCCCCCACCCTTCACCGAGGCGAGGAGCCATCCGTGACCGCTGTCCAGGCCCGCCGGCACGGCATCGCCGACCTGCTCACACGTACCGCCGCCCGACTGCCGGACCGGCTCGCCGTGGTGGACGGCGAGCTGCGGCAGACGTTCGCCGAACTCGACGACACGGTCTCGCGCGCCGCCGGGGCACTGGCCGCGCGCGGCATCGGCAAGGGCGACCGGGTGGTGCTGCTCGCCCGCAACTCGCACGGCTTCGTGGTGGCCTACTTCGCGCTGGCCCGGCTCGGCGCGATCTCGGTCCCGGTGAACTTCATGCTCACGGCGCCCGAGGTCGGCTTCGTCCTGGAGCACGCGGGCGCGATCGCCGTGCTGGCCGGCCCCGAGCTGACCGCCACCGCCGACGCCGCCCTGGCCGACCGCGAGGCACTGCGCGTGGTGCTCGGCCCGGCGGCTCCGGGGTGGGAGCCGTTCGCCGAGCTGGTCGCCGAGGGCGGCCCGGTGCCGGACGTGGCGCTCCTGGACGACGACCCGGTACAGATCATGTACACCTCGGGCACCGAGTCCCGCCCCAAGGGCGCGGTGATGACCGGCCGCAACCTGATCGCCCAGTACGCGACCGCGATCATCGACGGCGGGATGGCCGCCGACGACGTGGAGATCCATGCCCTGCCGCTCTACCACTGCGCGCAGTTGCACTGCTTCCTCACTCCGGACGTGTACCTCGGCGCGACGTCGATCATCCTGCCCGCGCCGGACCCGGCCACGCTGCTCGCCACCATCGAACGCGAGCGGGTGACCAAGCTGTTCTGCCCGCCGACGGTGTGGATCGCGCTGCTGCGCCACCCCGACTTCGACACCCGGGACCTGTCCGGGCTGCGCAAGGGCTACTACGGCGCGGCCGCGATGCCGGTCGAGGTGCTGGGCGAACTGCGGCGCCGGTTGCCGCAGTTGCGGCT
Organism: Embleya hyalina; assembly: GCF_003967355.1. Taxonomy (GTDB): domain Bacteria; phylum Actinomycetota; class Actinomycetes; order Streptomycetales; family Streptomycetaceae; genus Embleya; species Embleya hyalina. The sequence goes on from NZ_BIFH01000020.1 coordinate 380,812, forward strand.
GTACAACTTCTACGGCCAGACCGAGATGTCGCCGGTGGCCACCATCCTGGGCCCGGACGAGCAGGAGCGGAAGGCGGGTTCGGCGGGACGCGCGGGGCTCAACGTACAAACCGCCGTGGTCGACGACGAGGACCGCCCGGTGCCGCCCGGCGAGGTGGGCGAGATCGTGCACCGCGGGCCACACACCATGCTCGGCTACTGGAACGACCCGGATCGCACCGCCGAGGCGTTCCGCAACGGCTGGTTCCACAGCGGCGACCTCGGCGTGCTGGACGCCGAGGGCTACCTCACCGTGGTCGACCGCAAGAAGGACATGGTCAAGACCGGCGGCGAGAACGTGGCCGGCCGAGAGGTCGAGGAAGCCATCCACGCCCACCCGACAGTGGCCGAGGCCGCGGTCTTCGGCGTCCCCCACCCGTACTGGATCGAGGCGGTCACAGCGGTGGTCGTCCCCCGCCCGGGCGAGCAGATCACCGCAGAGGAGGTGATCGAACACTGCAGGACCCGCCTGGCGGGCTTCAAGGTCCCCAAGTATGTGGTGATCGCCGAGTCACTCCCCAAAAACCCCAGCGGCAAAATCCTCAAACGCCAACTCCGGGACGAACACGCAAAGTTGGCCTCCGAGTAGCGCACGGCACCCGACAGCCGGGCACGGGGGCGGGGTCGGGGGCGGGGTGGGTGGCCAGGCCGGGTCGGGTCGGGTCGGGTCGCGTACTCCGGGTGACCTTCCCGAGTGGGCCGGGCGCTTCCGGCGTGCGTTGCGCCTTGGG
>NZ_BIFH01000021.1:0-11025 GCF_003967355.1 Embleya hyalina
AAAGGCCCACGCACGAGGCGTCCGCGATCCCCGACTGCTCAGCCAAGTACTCCGCCACCAGGGGCGGAACCTCACGCGGATCCGGCATGAACCGGCCGATGTAGCGAACCGACGTCAGCTGAATCGCGAAGCCCAGCCGGTTGTGGTCGCGACGCTTGCCCAACACCACCTCGCGGTCACCGTCGTCCAGGAAGAAGAACCGCTCCAGATCGACTTGCGACGGACTGCCCCGAAACGCCCCGTACTCCGCCGCTTGCTTGTCCGACAAGAACTCGACCGACACAACACCCCTCCGAAGATCGACAACCGATCCGCGAAGGCTGCGCCGACGAATCACCCCAGGTCAAAGACCCGATCGGCGGAGAGAAGGCTTAGCGCACGATCTCGCATGGATGTTCCTCGACCCCCGCATCGCGCTCGACACCGCGCGGGTGGGCGGTGGGTCAGGTGCTGATGGTGGTCACGGCTTCGAGGCCGTACGTGCGGGCGTAGCCGTTCTCGGTGCCGACGAGGAGGTCGACGATCTCGAAGTAGCGGCCCCAGAACGGGGTTTCGCGCAGGGCGTCGATCAGGAGCTGGTAGGCCTTGTGGTCGTCGGCCTCCCACAACCAGACGTCGGTGACGCGTACGGAGTAGAACTCCGTGTCGTAGAAGCGCGATCGCACGCCGGTGGTCTTGGCCTCGATGGCCGGCAGGACCTGGGTGGTGAAGGCGTGCACACGTTCCTCGACGGTCAGGGCGAGCCATTCGGGTGTGGTCTTGACCAGCATGAACGCGGTGACCGGGGGTTCGGTTCGGTCGGTGGACATCGGGATGTCTCCAGGGTGGGCGGTGGGTGGGTGGTGTCGGTTGGCCGGGCGTCGGGCGCGGGGCGTCAGGACAGGACGGCGGGCTTGAGGGTTTGGGCGCACCACTGTTCGAAGCCGGTGGGGGAGGTGGTTTCCGGGGTGCGGGTGACGCCGGCGTCCAGGCCCTCGTCCTTGGCCCGCTTCATGTCGACGATGCTCTGTACGAACGCCTCGTTGAGGCCGTAGCCGACGAGGGTGGTGTACATGTCGTCGAGTGTCTGGCGTTCGTAGCGGACGGGGCGGCCGAACTGCTCCGTCATGATGCGGGCCAGGTCGTTGACGGACAGGTCCTCGGGTCCGAGCAGCGGGACGCTGCCGGTGCCGGTCCAGGAGCGGTCGAGGAGCAGGTCGGCCGCGGCGGCGGCGATGTCGGCGACGGCGACGAGGGGGGCCTTGCGGTCGGCCTCGACGGTGTCGGTGAAGAAGCCGTGCTCGCGGATCGAGTCGGCCTCCTCCAGGAAGTTCTCGAAGAAGGACGCGCAGGCCAGGGCCCGGTAGGCGGCGCCGCTTCCGGCGATGAGGTCGTCCATGGCCAGCGAGGTGGTGACGATGCCGGCCCGGTCGGCGAGGGCGGTGCCGCGGCCGAGGGCGGAGACGCCGACGACGTGGCCGACGCCGTGGGCGGCGAGCGCCTTGACGGCGGGGCGGCTGAAGCCGATGTAGGCGTCGTGCGGGGTCAGGGCGGCGTCCGGGGGGACGAGCCAGAAGACGGCGTCCGCGCCGTCGAAGGCCCGGTCGAGGACGTCGGCGTCCGCGTGCGAGCCGGTGACCACGTCGACGGCTCCGCGTGCCTCCTCGGGGAGTCGGGCGGGGTCGCGCACGATCACGCGCAGTTCCTCGCCGGCGGCGGGGGCGGACTTCAGCAGCCCGGAGAGCAGGTGGCGGCCGATGTTCCCGGTGGGAGCGGTGATGACGATCATGAAAACCTCGGTGTGTCGTGCCGTTTCGTTACGTCCCTCATCCTGCTGAGGACCGCGGTGATGCCACAATGGGAACTTCGGCACGGAATCATTGACTGAAATGGAATAATGCTGGTGAGCAGCCCGGATCCGGTCATCGACGCCAATCTCGCCATCGCGCTGGACGCCCTGCTGGCCGAGCACAGCGTGACTCGCGCCGCCGCGCGGCTGCATACCTCGCCCGCCGCGATGAGTCGCAACCTCGCTCGGCTGCGCCGCATCCTCCAGGACCCCCTCCTGGTCCGGGCCGGGCAGGCGATGGTGCCCACCCCGCGCGCCCAGGTCCTGCGCGAGGAGGCCGCCGCGGTCGTCCGCAGCCTGGGCGCGCTGCTGGGGCCCGGCGCGAGCGTCGACCTCGCCGGCCTGCGCAGTACGTTCACGCTCCAGGCCGCCGACCTGGTCGGCGCGGCGCTGGCGCCGGGACTGCTGGACCTGGGTCGGCGGGAGGCGCCGGGTGTCTCGTTCCGGATCCGGGCCGAGGAACTGGAGGCCGGGCCCGCGCTGCGCGACGGTCGGATCGACCTGGAGGTCGGATCCATCGACCACGTGGACCCGGAGACCCGGGTCGAGCCGCTGGTCGGCCTGCGCATGGTGGCGGCGGTCCGGCCCGGCCATCCGCTGACCGAGGGGAAGCTGACGCCGGCTCGGCTCGCCGCCGCCGAACACGTCGCGGTCAGCCGCCGGGGCCGGTTCACCGGCCCCCTCGACGCGGCGCTGGCCGAGCACGGCCTGCGTCGGCGGGTCGGCATCGTCCTTCCCGCTCACCTGGCCGCGATGACCCTGGCCGCCCGCAGCGACGTCGTCTGTCTCGTACCCGCCGCGCTCCCCGGCGCGGCTCCCTCGCCGCTCACCCGGGACGCCGACGCCCTCGGTCTGCACCTCCTGGACATGCCCGTGGACCTGCCGGCCCTGACCATCGGCATGGCCTGGCACCCCCGGAACACCGCCGACGGCGCCCACCGGTGGCTCCGCGACGCGGTGCGCCGGATGTTGTGCGCTCCGACGGGCGCCGGGGCGGGCGGGTCACAGGAGCCGGGTGCGGAGGAAGTCCGGTAGCCGGCCGGCCTCCAGCCGCTCCTCCAGGTCAGCCAACAGATCGGAGGAGGGGGCGTCGAAGTCGAGGTAGCCCGGGTCCTCCGGGTCCCGGTCGTGGTCCACGCGGGAGCCGGTGAGCGCGGGGGTGGACACGGATTCGTCGCCGGCGAGGTGCGGGCTCAGGGCCGCGGCCGGTGTGCGGGGCAGGCGCATGGGGCGGCCCGTGAGGAAGCGCCAGGTGTCCTCCCGGACGGCGGGTATCGCGGGCAGGCCGCCGTGTTCGCCGCGCACGTAGCGGGTCTCGCCGATCGAGGCGAGGCGGGCCGAGGCGACCGGCACTCGGCCGTCGCCCTCCCGGTGCGGATTGCCGGGGACCCTGCGGGTGACGCGGTCCATGTGCTCCCAGCGGTGCCCGAAACGGGGGACGTAGGCGAGGCGGAACAGGGTGCGGTACCCGACCCCGGCGATCACCGCCATCCGGTCGCGCAGGCTCTGGCCCAGTTCCGTGTGCCAGGTGTGCAGGGCGCGATGGTGCGCCGCCGCGGCGTCCAGGACCGTTTGCAGGCGCAGTTCGTTCGCCGCCGACAGGTCCAGGCGCCAGTCGGTCGCGCGGTACGCGTCGAAGTTGAGGCAGGGATGCGGGTGTTCGCCGCCCGGGTACACGTCGGCGGGGGCCGGGAGCAGGCCGAGCACACCCCACATCGAGCGGAGCGTGTCGCGGCTCAGGTAGCGGCCGAGGAGGGCGAGGGTGTCGAATCCCCACAGGTGATTCTTCAGGTAGCCGCCGATGGCCGGGGCACCGTGGTGCGGGGTGCCGAGGAAGACGATCCTGCCGATGTGCCGCCACAGTTCGGGGTGGCGCATCAGCGCGGTGCGGACGATCAGGCCGCCCATGCTGTGCGCCACCACGTGCACCGGGTGGCGCGTGTCCGGCTTCGGGCGCAGTGCGAGGATGCGTTCGGCGAGCAGGTCCGCGGCGAGGTGCGGGGGCTTGCGCCAGTCGTAGGCGAACGCGCTGTGCCGCAGGTCGGCGTGCCGGGCACCGGCGAGGAGGAAGCTCTCGTAGCTCGCGTCGACGGCGACGGGGGCGACCCGGAACGCCGGGTGCGCGTCGTCGTGTCCGTCCGGGGACAGCGCGAGGTCGTCGATGTGCGTGCGGGAGCGGATGTCCAGCCACCACACCCCGCCCAGGCCCTGACTCGCGAGGACACTGCCCATCACGCCGGGTACGAAGATCAGGTCGGCGGGGCCCGCGTCGGCGAGGTGGGGGGTGCCGGCGGGGGACAGGCCGCGCAGTTCGGCGAGGGCGTCGGCGCCGAGGAGTTCGGTCAGCGCGGCGTTCGCGCGGGGGTCGTGGGCCATGGCCAGACGGTCGTCGCTGCCGGCGGTGAGGAAGCGCAGGATCGGGTCCGGGGTGGGCTCGGTCATGATCTCCTCTTTCGGGGCGGCCCGTGGCCGAGGTCGCTCGTCGGTGTGCGGTGTCCCATCGCGGCGGCGACCTCGTCCGGCCGGGCCACGAAGACCTGGTCGTCGTCGACGGCGGAGTAGAACAACCCGCCGGGGTGCCCGTACACGTTCCGGAAGAACCGTCGGGCCTGTGCGAGTGCGTCCCCGACCGCGGTGGGATGCCGGGTGTGGTGGTCGCGGGCGTAGAGGAAGTGGAAGAAAACGGTGGCGAATCGGGCCGCGAACACGGTCGGGACCTTGCACTCGGTGCCGATGTACGCCCGGCATCCCCGGCTGAGGAACGTCTCGCGGAGTTCGTTGGTGAAGAAGGCGTCGGCGGAGGCCGTTTCGCACGCGTTGACGAAGACCAGGGGTTGGTCCGCGAAGGGTTCGTCGCCGAGGTCGACCAACTCCAGCACGTCCTCGTCGTCGTTGCTCGCGCCGAAGCGCAGTACGGGCGCCGCCCCGGTTCCGGTCGTGCACTGGCAGTAGACGTAGACCAGGGACACCGGGCGCGGTGTCGGCGAGCGCAGGAAGCCGGCCAGTTCGGCCTTGCGGTCGATGGTGGTGGCGGGCAGTAACAGCGGTGTCCAGGCGCGTAGTTCGGCCTCGTGCTCGCGTGCCGCACGGGCGGTCTCGTCGGTCGCCCCCGTGCCCCAGTACAGCAGGTGGGCGCGGGTCGCGGCCGGTTCCAGGGCGCGGTCCGACTCGCGTCGGTGGGCGCGGTGCGCGATCCGCAGCCGCAGGCCGAGGAAGTCGTTCGCGTCGATCGGGGTGCCCTGCGCGGGTACGCTGCCGCGGTACATCAGGCCCCATGGCACGTGCGGGAGTTCGTACGGGGGCTCGGGGTACCACGTGATCCGCAGGTTGTCGCCGGGGCCGAGTGCGTCGATGCGTTCGCGGAGCATGGTGCCGGGTGGGAAGAACGCGTCGCGGAGGCGGGCGCCGGCGTACGCCAGGTTCCGCATGCGACGGTCCCGGGCGATGGTGTCCCGGACGGTCGGGTCGGTGGTTCCGGAGGCGGATGCGTCGGGGCGGGTGGGGTCGCCGAACCGGTAGTGGGCCAGGCGGGCTTCGAGGTCGGCGGGGGTGATGTCGGGGCAGTGCTCGGCGAGCAGTTCGCGTACCTCTTCGAGGGCGCGTCGGGCCTCGGCGACGCGTTGCCTGGCGACGTCCTTGAAGGTCCACGGGACTTGGCCGTGCGTATTCGACTCGGTGCCGAGGGAGGGCGTGAACGCGCTCTGCTCCCACTGGGCCTGGGGCGGAATCAGGAAGAGGCTCAACGTGACGCGGTGACGACGCCCTTCGGCGGGCGCGGCCCGCCGCCGCGTGTGCCTCGCGGGCAGGCTGCGGGTGACGTGCAGGGAGGCGACGCCGGTGCGGACGGGGGGTGTGCGGGTCGCCGATCGTACGCGGGGAGGGCGGGGACCGGGATGGATGGGCGGGAGGGGCCGTGGGGGGTGCACGATCGGGGGCGGGGGTGTCGGGGGCGTCCACTGTGCCGGGGGTGTCGGAGGAGGCGGAGGCGGTGGAGGCGCCAGGGGTGTGCGGGCCGCCAGGGGTGTCGTGGATGCAGTGGGGGACGATGGCGCCGCCGGGTTCGCCAGGGTGGACGAGGTCGGCTCGGGAGCCGGAGGTGTCACCGCCGAGACGTCGAGGCGGACGGCCAATTCGCGGTAGACGTCCTCGCCGACGAACACCATGACGTCGATCCGCGCCCCCTCCGCGACGCGCGGGACGAGCCGCAGTCGGCGTGCGGTGGACTCGCCCGACGGCGGGATCAGCAGGTCGAACCGCGCCATCCACTGGGCGCGGTCACCCTCCTCGGCCACGGACACCTCGACGCCGTCGTAGGCGGCGACGAGACCCGAATGCGCCTCCAGCATCACGGTGTTCGACCACACGACCCAGGTCGTGCGCAGACCCTCGAACGGGATGTCCTCGACCGGGATCCGGCGCTCTCCCTCGGCCAGGTTCCGCGGATCGTCCGCGCCCACGCGAAACACCCCGACGTACGCCTGACCGACGCGCAGTCGGCCCTCCGCGTCCGCCGGCACGTCCTCGACGCGAAAGTTGATCACCTGCGCGTCCACCCGATCGAGGTCGCCGGGGGCCATCGCCGCCGGGGCGGACGGGTCGGCGGAGCGCGGGTAGGGGTCGTCGTTCCACCCATACTCGAAGCTGGTCAGGCCGGCCAAAGTCGGCTTCGTCTCGGCGACGGGATCGCGGAGGTCCTCCAGGTCCCCGGCGTGGGGTGCACCGACGACATCCCGGGCTGCGGAGTCGGGGAGGTCGTCCACGGGCAGTGGGGTGGTGGCGGGGGCCCGGCGGCCGCGGAGCCGGTCGACGAGCCCACGAATCCTTCCACCGATCCGGCCTGCGTAGTAGGGGCGCCCGTCGCTCGTCGGCGGCGCCGACGTGGGCGCGATCCAGGGCTCGGGCGCGGGTTCGAGCGGGCGGGGGCCGTAATCTCGTGTCGCCGACCGGGGTGGCGAGGCCGCCTCGGGTGGCTGGGCCGGCACGCGTCGCGGGGCCGACGGGGGTGGCGGCTCCGACGGGGGTGGCGCGGCGCCGACCCCGCCCACGGGAATCGACGGCCCGGAATCGGGCCGGGACCAACTGAGATCGTCGAGGCGTATGCGCACCATTCCCGCCGACCAGGGGCGTCGTGCCGGATCACGCTCCAGGAGATGGGCCACGAGCGCCGTCAGCGCGGGCGGTGCGTCCGGTCGGAGTGTGTCGAGTCGAGGTGCGCTCTCGAATGCCTTGCGGCGCATGATTTCCGCGGCGTCGGCCCCGACGAAGGGCGCTCGACCGGTGGCCATCAGGAACAACAGGCTGCCGAACGCGTACAGGTCCGTGCGCTCGTCGCCGGCCTCGGTCAGGCGTTCCGGCGCCGCGCAGCTCACGGTGACCAGGCGCGCCGGGGGGACCAGAGTCTCCAGCATTTCGACGATCCCGAAATCGAGGATCTTCACCCAAGTGTCATGGATGATCATCACGCTGCGCGGGTTGAGGTCGCGGTGGACGACACCGATCCGATGCCCCGCGTCCATCGCCTCGCAGATCCCGACGGCGATCGCATACAGGAGTTCGCTGCGGATCGGTCCTTCCCGCCCGACGAGTTCCTCGATCGTGCGGCCGCGGAGCCGCTCCGTCACGATGAACAACGTGTCGCGATCCTCGCCCCAGTCGAGGAAGGTGGCCACATTCGGGTGATGGAGCCGGGCCGCCCCCGGCGTACGCCCTCGGGAAAGGTTCACGGCGGCGTCGGACGGGACGGGGTGGAGCTCGAGCGTGATGACGCGGCCGTTCAACACGTCGCGCCCGTCCCATACTTCGCCGCGGCCACTGCGCCGCATGAACGTGATCGTCTCGTAGCGTTCCCCGATGATCCGGCCGGGTTCCATCGTCACCCCCGTCGGCACTCCGCCATGGCGGGGTCAGAATACGAGGGTCGAGGGTGTCGTCCGGGCGGAATCGAGCCGAAAGCCACGAGAGTGTGCGCCCGCTCGTCGGCGCCGGAGTTCGGGACATGGTTAGCCTGTGTGCCGTCGTGATGATCACTTTCGACGGGGGTTGAGCAGCGTGCGATCGCGATGGCGTCAAAGATGTGCGGCCTTGGTGGCCGCCTTGGTGGTGTCGGCGGGTACGGGGGTGTCGGCGGCTCGGGCGCATTCGGTGCCGCCGAGTGATCCGCAGGCCACGTCCGCCACCCGTGATGTGCGGGACTGGCTCGGGCACTTGGGCAATCGGGCACAGAATCGGGTGGTGTCCGGGCAGTTCGCCGGATACAGCGGGAAGACCTTCTCGCTCGACCAGGTGGAGGAGACGAAGGCGCGGACCGGTGCGTATCCCGGGCTGCTCGGGTGCGATTACGGGCATGACGGCAACGCCATCGACCACACCTGCAACGCGACCCTGAAGGACTGGGCGGCGTCCGGTGGCCTGGTCACCGTCAGCGCGCACCTGCCCAATCCGGACCGGCCCGACTGGACCGGCCTGTTCAGCAAGCTGGCCACGTTCGATCGGCTCACCGACCGCGGCACCGAGACCGGTCGACGCTGGTACGCCGAACTCGACCGGGTCGCGGAGGGGTTGCGCGATCTCGCCGACGCCGGCGTGCCGGTGTTGTTCCGGCCGTTGCACGAGATGAACGGCGATTCGTTCTGGTGGAGCGCGCAGGATCCGCGGACGTTCGCCGCCGTGTGGCGTGACATGTACGGCTACCTCACCGAGGTCAAGGGCCTGCACAACCTGCTGTGGGTGTACGCGCCGGACTGCAACTACGGCAAACGCTCGTCCTACTACGCGGGCGGGGCGTACACCGATGTCGTCGGCCTGGACTGCTACGTGCGTGAGCCCGCCGCCGTTCAGGGGTACGACGAACTCGTCGCGCTGGGCAAGCCGTTCGCATTCGCCGAGATCGGGCCGCGGAGCGGGCCCGGTGGGGTGATCGAGGTGCCGCTGGACTACGGGAAGTGGATCGACGCGATCCGTACCCGATTCCCGGCCACGGCCTACTTCATGGCCTGGAACGACCAGTGGCGGCCGACCGCCAACGTCGGCGCGACCCGGTTGATGGGCGACCCGTGGACGATCACGCGCGGTGGGATCGCCCTGTCCGCGCGCACCGAGGGTGGGCCCCTCCCCGCCGGAACACCCGTCCCGCTGGCCGACTTCGAGTCCGGCGCCCAGGGCTGGGGTGGTTGGCAGGTCCTGGCCGGGCCCTGGTCGGTGGACGAATGGGCCTCGCAGGGCGGCCGATCCCTCAAGGCGGACGTCGATCTGGGCGGCCCCGAGGCGTACGTGAACCGCGTCGGCCCGCAAAACCTCGCCGGCTATCGCGCGTTGACCGCGACGGTCCGCACCGCCGAGTGGGGCGACCACGCCGCCGGGACCACCGCCAAGTTCTACCTCCGCACCGGTGCGGGGTCGGCCTGGTACGACGGGGGAGCGGTCCGCGTCGGCCCGAACGGCGCGGTGTTGAGCCTGGATCTGAGCCGCGTGGCCGACCTCGGCGACGTCCGCGAGATCGGCGTGCTGTTCCGGCCCGCGTCGGGTGCGAGCGGGCGCGGCGCGGTGTATGTGGACGACGTGACCGCGATCGCCCCGCCGACCCTGCTCTCCGGTTTCGAGTCCGGTACCGACGGCTGGACCGGCTACCTCACCGCGAGTACGCCCACGAGCACGAGCGAGTGGGCGAGTGAGGGCGGCCGTTCGCTCGGCGCCGAGATCGACCTCGCGGCCCCGGAGGCGTACGTCGCCCGCCGCGCGCAGTTCGACCTGTCCGGTCGTCGAACGCTGACCGCCACGGTGCGCGGCACGGCATCGGGCGGCACGGCCAAGCTCTATGTCAAGACCACCGCCGCGAACACCTGGTACGACGCCGGCGCCGTCCCGCTCGGGCCGGACGCCGTCACCTTGACCCTGAACCTGGCCGGGGTCGGCTCGCCCGGCGACATCCGGGAGATCGGCGTGCAGTTCGAGCGTCGGGGTACGGGCGGTACGGGCCGAGCCGCCGTTTTCGTCGACGAGGTCACCGTCCGCTGAACCCGGCGCCGCGCGCCGCGACGGGCACGTGTCGCGGCGTGCGGCGCCGGCCGCCGGTCAGGCGGGCTGTGGGGTCGGTTCGGTGGTCGCTAGGCGGTCGATCAGGCGCGGGGTGAGTGGGCCGACCAGGGTTCCGGCGAAGGCGTGGCGCAGGGCGGCGGCGCGCATTTCGTTGACCAGGGTGTGGGTGACCGTGGCCGGGACGACCCAGCCGCCGTGGATGTGGCCGAGTACGCGGATGCCGGCGGCGGGGACGTCGGCCGCGCGCAGCGCCGCGAGGTAGTCCTCGGCCTGGTCGCGCAGCGGGTCGTACTCGGCCACCACGACCAGGGCCGGTGCCAGGCCGGACAGGTCGGCGGCGCGCAGTGGGGACACGAGCGGGTTGACGGCGGCCTCGGCCTCCGGCACGTAGTGCCGCGCGAACATGTTGAATTCGGCGACGGACAGTCCGGGCCGGGCCGGTTCGCCGGCGGCGACCGGGTCCGGCATCGGGGTGAGGTCGAACGGTGCGGCGTCGAGCACCTGGAGACTGGGCTGCGGCAGGCCGCGTTCGCGCAGCGCCAGGCACATCGCGGCGGCCAGGTTGCCGCCCGCGCTCGCGCCGCCGATGGCGACCAGGTTCGGGTCGATGCCGAGTTCGTCGGCGTGTTCCAGGAGCCACGCGTAGGCGGTCAGGCAGTCGTCGAGCGGGGTGGGGAAGGGGTGTTCGGGGGCGAGTCGATAGTCGACGTGGACCACGGCGCACGGGACGAGGGAGGCGACGGGTCCGCACTCGGCCTCGGCGGTGTCCAGGTTGCCCAGCACCCAGCCGCCGCCGTGCAGGAAGAAGTAGGCGGGGACGGGTGTTTGCGGGTTTCTCGGTCGCCACACCCGCACCGCGATGTCGCCGTCGGCGACGGGCACCGTGTGCTCGGTGACCTCGATGTCGGGCCCCGGCGGGAACGCCGCGAGCCGCATGGTCGCGGCCGACTGCGCGCGCCGCAGCGTCAGATCCCGCGACTCGGGCTGCGCTCCGGCGGCCACACGCTGCAACAGTCGCACCACGGGCGGATCGATCCTCACAAGCATCTCCTTCAACGAGCCGGCCGAACGGCCGGACAATCCAGGGACATCGGAGCCGGAACGAAGACACCGACCACCAACACCGGCCGCCCCACCGGCCGCGGAGCGACCCGCCTCGCCTT
>NZ_BIFH01000021.1:11777-38293 GCF_003967355.1 Embleya hyalina
AGCGGCCCGGCCCGGCTCGGCTTCGGCCCGGCCGTCCGGGTCGGTGAACCCGCCGGACGAGAAGCGACCCGGCCCGACCTCGGTCCGACCACCGGCATCGCTGGGCCCGCCGGACGTGGGGCGACTCGGCTCGGCCTCGGCCAGGCCCTCCCGGTCGGTGGGCCCGCCGGGCGTGGAGCGATCCGGCTCGGATCCCGCCCGTCCGGCAGCCGCGCTCCCGTCCGCACCGGGCTCCGCGCGGCCGTCCGCCAGGGGCGCGCCCGGGTTGGCCCCGACAGCCGGGAGCCCAGCCGGGGCGCTCCCCACCAAGCCTCCGACCACATGGATGCCGGGCCCGCCCCAGGCCGTGCCGGCTTCCGCTCCGCCACCGTCGGCAGCGGAGCGCGTGGCCGGGTCGGATTCGGTGCGGGCGCCGGGGACGATTCCGGCTGCGTCGGCTTTCGTGGCGCCACTGTGGGTGGTCGGGCGTGCGTGCGGGTCGGGTTCGGTGCGGATGCCGGGCCCGCCCCAGGCCGTGCCGGCTTCCGTGCCGCCACCGTCGGCGGCGGAGCGCGTGGCCGGGTCGGTGTCGGGCTCGTGGAGTGCGGCCACCCGTCCGCTCGCGATCACCCGGCGGTAGGCGCGTGCGCTGGGGTGGATCACGCGGTGCAGGTCGTGGTCGCGATCGATGCCGATCAGGCCGAACCGGGGGCGGTAGCCGTGTGTCCACTCGAAGTTGTCGAAGGCGGACCAGTGGAGGTATCCGCGCACGTCGACGCCGTCCGCGAGGGCGGCCCGGACGGCGCGCAGGTGGCTGTCGAGGTAGGCCACCCGTTCGGCGTCGTCGGTGGTGGCGATGCCGTTCTCGGTGATGTAGATCGGCAGGCCGGTGGTCTTGCCGGCCAGCCGCAACATCTCCGTGAGGCCGTCGGGGTAGACCTCCCACCCCATCTGCGTGGTGGGCGTGCCCGCCGGCGGCTCGCCGAGTCGCTGCTGTTCCAGGGCCGCGTTCACCCGGGCGCGGGTGTAGTACTGCACACCCACCCAGTCGCCCGGGTCGGCCGCGTCGCGCAGGTGTTCCAGGTGCCGGGTGACCAGCATCTCCCGGTACCAGTCCGCGAGTTCGACATCGGCGGCGCTGTCCGGGTCGGCCGGTTGTATCAGCGGGAGTTGCAGGCACACGCCCGCTCGCGTGTTCGGCGCGGTCGCACGCAGCGCGGTCACGGCGGCGTCGTGCGCGTGCATCAGGGCCTCGTTGGCGGCGACCATACGATCCCGATCGCGGTACCCGGGCGGGTGGTTGCCCTTCAGGTAGCCGTTGAACGCGACGATCTGCGGTTCGTTGACCGTGCCGGCGAAGGGGATCCGGTCGCCGAGCCGCCGCCCGGCCTCGGCGGCGAACTCCGCGAAGATCTCCGGCGCGTCGGGCGCGAGCCAGCCGCCGGCCGCCGCGAACCACCGTGGCAGGGTGAAGTGTTGGAGGGTGACGAACGCGATGAGACCGTGCTCGCGCAGGCCGTCCAGCACCCGCGCGTAGTGGTCGAACGCGGCGGCGTCCCACACCCCGCGCGAGGGGGCGAGCCGGGACCACTCGATCGACATCCGGTGCGCGGTGTGCCCGAGTTCGGCCAGCAGCGCGATGTCGCTCGGCCAGCGTCGCCACTGGTCGATGCCCGCGCCGCTGGGCTCGGCGGCCAGGCCGGCGTTCTCCCAGTCGATCCAGTCGTTGTCGGTCAGGCCGCCCTCGACCTGGTGGGCCGCGGTGGCCGCGCCCCACAGGAACGCGGGCGGGAAGTCCCGACCGCCGCCGTCGATCATCCTTGTACCTCCTCGGGCGCGCCGGTCTCGGCCGGCTCGGGATCGGTGGCCAGGTCCCGGATCAGCGTCCGGGCGTACTCCTCGATGCTGATCACCAGGTCGACCTCCTCGGGATCGAGCAGCCACTGGGAGGCGATGCCGTCGAGCGCGGCCAGGATCTCGATCGCCTTCAGTTCCGGGCTCACGTCCGCCCGCATCTCGCCGCCGCGCTGGCCCTCGCGGATCATCCCGGCGACCACCGCGCGCATCTCGCGGTAGCGCCGGACGAAGAAGTCGTGCTCCGGATCGCCCGGATCCAGGTTCTCCGCGAGCAGCACCGCGAACAGCTTCGCCAGACCGGGCTGTTCGCGGTTGCGGTGGGCGAACGCGGGCATCTCGCGCAGCGCCTGGAGCCCGCCCACCGCGGCGATGTCCCGGGCGAACGCCTGGCTGCGCAGGTCCCGGTGCTCGACCACGGCCCGGAGCAGGCCCTCCTTGCTGCCGAAGTGGTAGAGCAGGCCGGGTTCGGTGATGCCGACCCGCTGGGCCACCTCCGCCATGCCGGTGCCGCGAAAGCCCGCCCGGGCGAACAATTCCGACGCGGCGGCGACGATCTCCCGACGCCGCTCCTCCCCCTTCGCGGTCGGCGCCTTGGTGCGGCCGCGGGCACGGCCGACGGCTGGTTTACGTGCATCCGAATTCTCAGTCACATCGGCACTCTAGATTATTTACTTAGTCCTTAGTAAGTTCCATCTCGTCGAAAGTTCACGACACCTGGATCGGAGCTCACGCCATGAGCAGATCGAGAATCCTCCTCGCCCTGGGCGCGCTGTCCCTGACCCTGGCCGCCGCCGTCATCCCGACCGGCACGTCCGCCGCCCCGAACAGCGCGTCGAACAGCGGCACGACCATCGCCGCGAACAGCGCCACGAACACCGCGTCCGCCGCCGACGCGGCCGGCAAGGGCCTGACGTCCCCGCTCAAGGAGACGGTCTGGCTCTGTCGCCCCGGCCTCGCGACCAACCCCTGCAATCAGGACCTGGCCGGCAACCCGCAACGGCCGGGCCCCGACGGCGCGTTCAGCGCCCGCTACCTCAACGGGGCGACCACCACGCTCGACGCCACCTCGGTCCGCGCCGACGGCTCGCGCGTGCCCGAGCCGTTCGCCGGACCGGCGAACCCGCAGATCGACTGCTTCTACGCGTACCCCACCGTCGACCTGCTGCCCAACCCGCTCCTGCGGATCGGGTCCCTGCCCCCGAGCCCGTCGAACAGCGCACTCGCGGCCGCCCTCGACCAGATCGGCCGATTCGCCGGCACGTGTCGGGTGTTCGCCCCGATGTACCGGCAGGCGTCGTTCTCCGAGCTGCTGGTCGGCGGCCTGGGCGTGCCGCTCGACGCGGAGACCGGCTCGCGCGACGTCCTGGACGCCTGGCGCGACTACTGGGCCAACCACAACACCGACCCGGTCACCCACCAGCGTCGCGGCGTGGTGCTCCTGGGCCACTCCCAGGGCACGGGTGTGCTGTCCCGGGTGATGCAGCAGGAGATCGACGGCAACCCGGCCGTGCAGGACCGGTTGGTGTCGGCGGTGCTGCTCGGCGGCTATCTCCAGGTGCCGATCGGCGGGACCCAGGGCGGCGGCGCCGACCCGGCCTCGACGTTCCAGCACATCCCGACGTGCGTACGCTCCGGGCCCCAGGCGCCGATCCCGACCGGGTGCGTGGTGGCCTACAACAGCTACGCGCTGCCGCCCGGCGGCGGGCTCCCGGCCGGATCGGCCTTCGGCCGCACGCCGATACCGGGGCATCGGATGATGTGCGTGAACCCGGCCGCGTTGTTGCGCGGCACCCCCGGCGACGCGGCGACGCCGCTGGACATGTACATGCCCACGCGCCGCCTGATGGACGGCAACTGGCTCAACCCGCGCGGCCACCTCGCGCACGTGCTGTCCGCGTACGAGCTGGCCGACGACCCGTCCGGTTACACCCGATACCGGGACAGGATCAGCGGGAAGTGCGCCTTCACCCAGGACGCGAACGGCACCGCGACCTGGTTCGACATCACCGGCGGTGCCGGGATGTTCCCCGACAGCGGCCTGTCCGTGCCGCTGGGCACGCACACCGTCGACTACAACGTCGCGATGGGCGACCTCACCGCGCTGATCGCCGCCCAGGCGAACACGTGGCGGGCGGCCCACCCGGCCTGACCCGATCGACCCGATCGACCCGATCGACCCGATCGACCCGACCG
This sequence comes from Embleya hyalina, assembly GCF_003967355.1. Classification (GTDB taxonomy): domain Bacteria; phylum Actinomycetota; class Actinomycetes; order Streptomycetales; family Streptomycetaceae; genus Embleya; species Embleya hyalina. Next base: position 15,807 of record NZ_BIFH01000021.1, read on the forward strand.
AACCCGACCCGACCGGCCGGGCCCATCCGGCGCCCGCGCCGCATCCGCTCCGGCACACCCGCACCGCCGCAGCACCCGCCGCGCCCACCCGCACCCCCGGGCCGTCCGGCGGCGATTCGAGCACGTCGCGAGGTCGGCCGAAATGCGTGGCCATATCCACCGACCCGCGTAACCGTCGCGTGAATACACCGGGTATCCCGACCGCACGCTTCCGTTACGTGTAACGACCACCATTTCGGCCGGCCGACCGCACCGGGGAATTCGATTCCCGAATTCGTCCCGCGAATTCGACAAAGGACCAGTCATGACCATCCTGGGACGCCGCAGCGTAGCGGCCCTCGCCACCGCCGGACTCGTCGTGGCCGCCGTCGCCGGCTGCGGCGGCTCGAACACCTCGAAGGGCGCCGGGGGCAAGACCCTGACCCTGGCCGCCGCGGCCGACGCGGCCAGTCTGGACCCGGCGAAGACGGCCGGGGGCAACATGCTCGCCTACCTCCAGCCCCTGTACGACGCGCTCACCACGGTCAACCCCGACCAGAGCGTCGGCCCGGGCCTGGCCACCGCGTGGACCTACACCGACCCCGAGCGCCGGCACCTGCGGATGACCCTGCGCGAGGGTGTCACGTTCAGCGACGGCACCCCGTTCGACGCGTCCGTGGTCAAGCAGAACCTGGACCGCATGGCCACGAGCAACGGGCCCAGCTCCTTCGCCGTCGCCACCGTCGCCGGCGTCACGGTCACCAGCCCCACCGAGGTCGAACTGGCCCTGAAGACCCCCGATCCGGCGCTGCTGTTCAACCTCGGCCTGGTCGCCGGGATGATGGTCGGCCCCAAAGCCTTCGCCGACGCCAACGCACAACCCGTGGGCACCGGCCCGTACATCCTGGACACCGGCCACACCACCCGCGGCGACCGCTACACCTACACCCGCAACCCGCGCTACCGCACGCCCGCGGCGTACCCCTTCGACAAGGTCGTGATCAAGGCGATCCCGGACACCAACGCCCGCACCACCGCGCTGCTCACCGGCCAGGCCGACGCCGGTATCGGGGCCCCGGCCCGGATGGACGCCGCCAAGCAGGCGGGCCTGACCGTGACCCGCCAGCCCGGCCAGGTCACCGGCCTGTGGCTGGTCGACCGGGACGGCAAAATCGCCCCGCCGCTCAAGGACGCCCGTGTGCGCCGGGCGATCAACCACGCCGTCGACGGCCCCGGCATCCTCAAGGCCATCATGGCCGGCGTCGGCACCCCCACCACGCAGATGTTCGCGGCCGGATCCCCGGCGTACGACCCGGAGTTGGACCGCAGGTATCCCTACGACCCGGCCCGCGCCAAGCAGTTGCTCACCGAGGCCGGCTTCCCCGACGGCTTCAAGCTGAGCCTGCCCAGCGAGAACGCCTTCGTGCCCGCGATCTACCCGGTGCTGGCCGAGCAGTTGAACCAGGTCGGCATCAAGGTCGAGTACACCCCGGTGAGCACCAACCAGCTCTCCGTGCAGTACTTCAGCGGCCGATTCCCGGCGTTCATGTACGTCTGGGGCACCACGCAGAACTGGATCGACGCCAACGCGCTGCTGTCGCCGACCGCGCCGACCAATCCGTTCAAGGCGACCGATCCGGTGGCGGTCGACCTGCTGGCGCGGATCGCCAAGGCGAGCGATGCGGACCAGGGGCCGCTGTACCGGGAGTTGAACGCGCACGTGGTGGAACAGGCGTGGTTCGCGCCGCTCTTCCGCGGGGAGACCGTGATGTTCTCCGCCAAGAGGATCGCGCTGAGCAACAAACCCGGGCAGACCTTCTTCTCGCTGTCCGACTACAAGCCCGCCGGCTGAGCGTCGCCATGATCACCTTCCTCACCCGTCGGTTGATCTCGGCCGTCGCCCTGCTGCTCGTGGTCTCCGCGCTGACCTTCTTCCTGATGGACCTGCTGCCCGACCCGGGCCGCGGCATCCTGGGCGTGTCCGCCACCGACGAACAACTGGCCTCCAAGCGCCGGGAGTTGGGCCTGGATCGGCCGGTCGTGCCGCGCTACCTGGACTGGTTGTGGGCGGCGCTGCGTGGCGACCTGGGCACCTCGTGGACCACCGGCCTGGACGTCGCCGACTCGATCGGCACCAAACTGCCGGTGACGCTGTCCCTGACCCTCACCGCGACCGTCGTCTGCGCGCTGTTCGGCATCGCCCTCGGGCTGTTCGCCGCGATCCGGCGCGGGATCGTGGACCGCTCGGTGCACGTGCTCGCCGTGGCCGGCTTCGCGATCCCGGGCCTGTGGGTGGGCATCCTGCTGGTGGCCCTGTTCGCGGTACGCCTGGACTGGCTGCCCGCCACCGGCTATGTGCCGCTCGCCGAATCGCCCGTGGACTGGGCCCGTTCGCTGGTGCTTCCGGTGGCCACCATCGCCGTCTCCGGGATCGCCGCGATCGCCCAGCAGACCCGCAACGCGGTGGCCACGGTCCTGGAGCGGGACTACGTCCGGACCCTGCGCAGCCGCGGACTGCCGCTACGGCGGGTGCTCCTGGTGCACGTGCTGCGCAACGCGACCCCGCCCGCGCTGACCGTGGTCGGCCTCCAGTTCATCGGGCTGCTCGGCGGCGCGCTGGTGATCGAGCAGATCTTCGCGCTGCCCGGTCTCGGTTCGCTGGCCATCGGCGCGACCTCGCAGTCGGACGTACCCACCGTGCAGGGGGTCGTCCTGGTCAGCGTGTGCGTCGTGGTCTCCGTCAACCTGGTTGTCGATCTGGCGACCGGCGTGCTCGATCCGAAAGTCGGCATGAGATGAACGACAACCAGACCGCGGCCATCGCGCCGCCGACCGCCGCCGAGGCCCCGGCACAGTCCCCGGATCGGGCGAAGCCGGCGGCCGAGTCCGTCCCGGCCGCCGCGCCGCGCCGGCACGGGCCCGCCGGGCGCTTCCTCCGGGACCCGATCGCGGTCGCCGCGGCGGCCGTGCTGCTGCTGGTGATCGCGACCGGCGTGTGCGCGGGGCTGTTGACCGAACACGGGCCCAACAAGGCCGCGTTGGACGCGGTCCTGGCCGACCCGTCGGGCACCCATCCGCTCGGCGGCGACGGCTCCGGCCGGGACGTACTGAGCCGACTGCTGTACGGCAGCCGGACCAGCCTGTTCGCCGGCGCCATCGCCACCGGGGTGGCGCTGCTGATCGGCGTGCCCACCGGGCTCGCGGCCGGCTATGTGGGCGGCTGGTGGGACGCGCTGTCGAGCTGGGTGGCCAACCTGTTCCTGGCCCTGCCCGGCGTGGTGGTCCTGCTCGCGCTCGTCGCGGTGCGGGGGCCCGGCCTGGTCGGCTCGATGGTCGTGCTCGGCGTGCTCACCGCCGCCCCGGTCTTCCGCCTGGTGCGCGGCGAGGTGAAACGGGTGCGCGGGGAGCCGTACGTGGACGCCGCGCGGGTGGCCGGCCTGTCCGACCCGCGGATCATGGGGCGGCACATCCTGCGTGTGGTGCGGGTCCCGATCATCACCCAGGCGTCGCTGATCTTCGGCCTCGCGCTGATCATCGAATCCGGCATCGCCTTCCTCGGCCTGGGCGAGGCGGACCGGGCCAGTTGGGGCGCGATGCTCAACGACGCCTCGGTACACGTGTACGACAACGCGATGTTGTCGGTGTGGCCGGGCGCGGCGATCACCCTCACCGTGCTGGCGGTCACGCTGCTCGGCGCGGGACTTCGGGACGCCTTCGAGGACGCGCCGAAGCCCCCGGCGGCGACCCGGCGCCGGCGGGTGCGGGGGCCGGCCCGGGAGCCGGCGGTGCGCGTCGACACCGGCGCGCTGCTCGTGGTGGACGGCCTCGAGGTCGCCTATCCGGCACCCGGTGGCGAGGCCGCCGTCGTGGACGCGGTGTCGCTGCGCGTGGATCGGGGCGAAATCCTGGGCCTGGTCGGCGAATCCGGGTGCGGCAAGACACAAACCGCGCTGGCCGTACTGCGCCTGCTGCCCGTCGGGGGCGAAATCCGGTCCGGGCGGGTGATGTTCGACGGCCGCGACCTCGCCGCGCTGTCCGAGCGGGACGTGAACGCGCTGCGCGGGCGCCGGATCGGCTACATCCCGCAGGACCCGATGTCCAACCTGGACCCCAGCTTCCGGATCGGCAGCCAACTCGTCGAGCCGCTGCGGGCGCACCTGGGCCTGTCCCGCGACGCGGCCCGCCGCCGGGCCCTGGAACTCCTGGACCGGGTGGGCATCGCCGACCCGGCCCGGGTGTTCGCCGCCTACCCGCACCAGGTGTCCGGCGGCATGGCCCAGCGCGTCCTGATCGCGGGCGCGGTCGCCGCCGAACCCGACCTGCTGATCGCGGACGAGCCGACGACGGCGCTCGATGTCACCGTGCAGGCCGAGATCCTGGACCTGCTGCGCTCGCTCCGGCGCGAGCACGGCATGGGGATGATCCTGGTCACCCACGACCTGGGGGTGGTCGCGGACATCTGCGACCGGGTGGCGGTGATGTACGCCGGGGAGATCGTCGAGACGGCGACCTCGGCGGACCTGTTCGCCCGCCCGGCGCACCCGTACTCCGCCGCGCTGCTCGCCGCCATCCCGGACGGCGCCGGCGCCCGGAGCCGGTTGCCGACCATCCCGGACCGGGTGCCCTCGGTCCACGACCGGCCGAGCGGCTGCCGATTCGCCCCGCGCTGCGCGTACGCCGCGCCCGGCTGCGCGGTCCACCCGGAGCCGACCACCCACCGGGACGGCGCGGTGCGCTGCGTCCGGGTGGAGAACGAGGTGATCGTATGGAACCGGTGAACGCGACGGCCGCGGCGGATCCGGCACAGCCGCTGCTCACCATCGACAAACTGGTGGTCGAGTACCGCACGGGCGGTCGGCGGCGCCCACCGCTGCGCGTACTGCACGAGGTGAGCCTGGAGGTGCACGCGCACGAAACGCTCGGCCTGGTCGGCGAGTCCGGGTCGGGCAAGACCACCCTCGGGCGCGCGGTACTGGGTCTCGCGCCGGTGGCGGGCGGCACGATCACCTTCGCCGGCACCCGGATCGACGGCCTGGGTCGCCGGGCGCGGCGCGGGCCGAGCCGGGACATCCAGGTGGTGTTCCAGGACCCGTACGGTTCGCTGAACCCGTCGATGACCATCGGGGACATCCTCACCGAACCGCTCACCGCGCGGCACACGCACACCCGCCGGGCGGCGCGGGAGCGGATCGGCGAACTGCTCGACGCGGTCGGCCTCCCGGCGGACACCGCCGCCCGCTCGGCGCGCGAACTCTCCGGCGGCCAGCGGCAACGCGTCGCCATCGCCCGCGCGCTCGCGCCCGGGCCGCGCCTGATCATCTGCGACGAGCCGGTGAGCGCGCTCGACCTGTCCACCCGGGCGCAGGTGATCAATCTGCTCGTCGAACTCCAGCAGGCCACGGGGGTGGCCTACCTGTTCATCGCGCACGACCTGTCGGTGGTCGGCCACGTGAGCGACCGGGTCGCGGTGATGTCGCGCGGCGAGATCGTCGAATGCGCGGACGCGACCCGCGTCACCACCGACCCCGAACACCCGTACACACGCAACCTGTTGCTGGCCGCCCCGGTGCCGGACCCGGCCCGGCAGGCGCAACGGCGCGCGGCGCGGCATCGGTTGGCGGCGCAGGGGTCGCCGGCGGGGTAGGCGGGCATCGGCGCGGCGGACTCGCGGGGCCGCGTGCGGGTCGGCCGGTGGGGTGCGGCACGGCCGCGACGATCGCCTCCGGGGCGACGGGCACGATCCCGCACGCGCGCGGCCGCCTCCCGGCCGAGGGGTCGATCAGGTTCTGCGGGAGATCACCATGATGTATTCGCAGGGGGCGTTCGTCCGGTTGGCGAAGCCGTGGTCCGCGTCGGCCTGGAAGAACAGGGAGTCGCCCGTGTCCAGGGTTTCGTTGATCCCGCCGATCGCGACGGTGAGGGTGCCCTCGAGCACCACGAGTTGTTTCTCCGTACCCGGCGGATACGCCGGCAGCAGCCCCGTGGAGACCTGCGCCGGGAGGTGATGGACGACCATCTCGGCTCGCCCCGCGCCCGGGGCCGCCGACACGATGTGCCGCTCGAAGCCCGTTTCCGGGTCGCGGAAGACGGGGCGATCGTTCCTGCGCATGGCGACGGCCACACCGGACGCGGCGGCGCCCGGCGCGCCGATCAGGTCCGAGAGCGACGCGTCGAGCGCGTGGGCGATCCTGGACGCGACGCCGATCGTCGGGCTCTTCTCGCCGCGTTCGACCTTGGACAACATCGCCCGGCTGACCGACGACCGCGTGGACAGCTGCTCCAGCGTCAGGCCCGCCTCCTCGCGGCGGCGCCGCACGTTGCCGCCGAACGCCCCGGCAAGGTCGTCACCGTGCCGCGGCTCGGCCGCGTTCTCGTCTTGCTCGACCACCGTGCTCCTCGATCGATGGATCCTCGCTGCGCACAGTGTAGGGTTTCTTCTATAGAAGATCTGATCTTCCATCAGAGACGTGCGATGCGCGCCCGACACGACGGAGGGGTTCCATGCGTTTGATCTCGAGTGGCCGGCACCATGCCACGTTCGAATTCGGCGATCTGCAGGTGGTCGCGTTGCGGGACGGGTACATCGACATGCCGCCGACACGGCTGCGCGACGAGCACGGGTGCACGCTCGACGAACTGCCGGCAGCCGTACCGCTGGCCGGCGACAACCTGCGGCTGTCGGTCAACGCCTTCTTCGTCACCGACGGCACGCGGTCGGTTCTCGTCGACACCGGCGCGTCCGACGTCTGGCACGACCCCACCATGGGACTGCTCCACGACGCGCTCGACGAAGCCGGAATCGACCGCGCGCGGGTCACCGACGTGGCCATCACCCACAGGCACGAGGACCACGTGAGCGGTCTGATCGCGCCCGACGGTTCGGAGGCGTTCCCCGAGCTGGAGCGGGTGTGGGTCGGCGCGGGCGACGTGTCGGTGTTCACCGGCCGGCTCGCACCGCTCCGCGACCGGGTCGTACCCGTGTCGGAGAAGGTCGCGATCAACGACTGGACCACCGCGATCCCGACCCCGGGCCACACACCCGGCCACACCGTCTACGAGGTGGGGAGCGGCGCCGGCCGGCTGCTCGCCTGGGGCGACACCGTGCACGTTCCCACGCTTCAATTCGAACGACCGAAGGTGTCCTGGGAGCTCGACGGCGACCAGTCCCAGGCCCGCGCCGCGCGAGCGGCGCTCCTCGAACGACTGAGCCGGCCACACCACTTCGTGGCCGGCGCCCACCTCGACTCACCCGGCATCGCCCGCGTGACCCCCTCCGGCGACGGCTACACGCTGGAATACCTCGCACCGCCGATCGGCTGATCGAGCCCGTCGGCGCCGGAACGCGGCTCGGCCCGCCCCCCGGTTCGGGGGGCGGGCCGAGCCGCGGGGCGCGGGGTCGTTACTTCGCCGCGGCCTCGGCGGCGGCGAGCTTCACGCAGACCGCGACGGCCCGCATCGCGCGGTGTACCTCGTCGACCGTCGGGTAGCTGGGGGCCAGCCGGATGTGGTGGTCGCGCGGGTCGTTGCCGCCGGGGAACGCGGCGCCGGCCGGGGTCAGCGCGACGCCGACCTCCTTGGCCAGCCGGACCACCTCGGCGGCGCAGCCGTCCGGCACCTCCAGGCTGACGAAGTAGCCGCCCTCGGGCCGGGTCCAGCTCGCGATGCCGAGCGCGCCCAGTTCACGATCCAGCACCTCGTACACCGCGGCGAAGCGCGGCTCCAGGAGCTCCCGGTGCAGCTCCATGTGCGCGAGCACGCCCTCGGCGTCGCCGAAGAAGCGCACGTGGCGCAGCTGGTTGAGCTTGTCCGGGCCGATGGTCTGCTTGGCCAGCAGCCCGCTCAGCCAGGCGGTGTTCGCCGCGGAGGAGCCGAAGAAGGCCACCCCGGCGCCGGCGTGGCTGATCTTCGAGGTCGAGCCGAAGACGAACGCGCGGTCGGGGTTGCCCGCCTCGGCACAGGCGTCCAGGATCGACAGCAGCTCGACCGGCTTGTCGGTCAGGTGGTGCACCGCGTAGGCGTTGTCCCAGAACAGCCGGAAGTCCGGCGCGGCGGTGGGCATCGCGGCGAGCCGGCGCACCGTCTCGTCGCTGTAGCTCTCCCCGCTCGGGTTGCTGTACTTGGGCACGCACCACATGCCCTTGATCCGCGCGTCGGCGGCGACCAGCGCCTCCACCGCGTCCAGGTCCGGGCCCTCGCCGGTGAGCGGGACCGGGACCATGCCGATGCCGAACCGCTCGCACAGCGCGAAGTGCCGGTCGTAGCCGGGCACCGGACACAGGAACAGCACCTCGGGCTCGTCCACCCAGCGCCGCTCGGCCCCGGGCACCTTCGACAGCAGCGCGTGCGCGATCACGTCGTGCATCAGGGTCAGGCTGGCGTTGCCGAGAGCGAGCAGCTGCGCGGCCGGGACCTGCAGCGGTCCGGCGAAGATCTCCCGCAGCTCGGGCAGGCCGGCGAGCCCGCCGTAGTTGCGGCAGTCGGTGCCGTCGGCGGCCTTGAAGTCGTCGCCGCCGGGCAGCGAGAGCAGCCCGTTCGCCAGGTCCAGTTGTTGCGGCGAGGGCTTGCCCCGGGTGAGATCGAGGCGAAGTCCCTCGGCCGCCAGGGCCGCGTACTCCTCGCGAACGGCCGCGAGGTCGATTTCCGGACTGGACACGTCGGTGCTGAGCGGCACGAGATCCCCAAAATAGGCGGAGGCCGCAGACACGTGCGGCGGGGGCGCGCCCAATCTAGCAACACCCGGGACCCGGCTCCGCCCCGACGGCGACCCGCTCCCGGATCGACGACCACGCGTTGCCGCGACCCCTCGTTCCATCGCCGTGCGAAGGTTGCTCCTTCGGTCGATTCCGCGGGACGCCACCGTTCGCGCGCGGCGGCGCCCCGCCCCGCGGCCGGCGCGGGCGCGCGGACTCGGGCCCGCCCGCCGGGGGCCGGACCGCCGGGATTCCTGCGCTGTAGGCCCCCCGCAGAGGGGCGGTGCCGCCTACGATCGGGCGGGACATCCTCGATTCGGGAGCAGGACGATGAGCTCGTGGCGGACGACGAAGCGGTTTCGGCCCGGTGGCGCGGTACCGGCGGGTGCGGAGGCGGCGGGGGCTCGGCGGGCGCCCGTGGTGGTGGACTGCGCGCTCTACGACAAGGGGATCCGGCGCCCCGGTGAGGTGCCGTTGCAGGACGCGCTCGACGCGGCCGAGGCGAGCGAGGACTGCTTCGTGTGGATCGGGCTGCACGCCCCGCTCACCGAGGACCTGGCCGAGATCGCCGCCGCCTTCCACCTGCACCCGCTCGCCGTGGAGGACGCGGTCGAGGCGCATCAGCGGCCCAAGCTGGAACGCTACGACGACACCCTGTTTTTGGTGCTCAAGACCATCGTCTACGTCGAGCACGACGCGCTGACCGCGACCAGCGAGGTGGTGGACACCGGCGAGATCATGGTCTTCGCCGGCGACAAGTTCGTCGTGGTGGTCCGACACGGCAGCGCGCCGCCGCTGGTCGAGCTGCGCCAGTCCCTGGAGGCCGATCCCGCGCGGCTCGCGCACGGCCCCGCCGCGGTGGTGCACGCGATCACCGACCGGGTCGTGGACGACTACCTGCTGGTCGCGGACAAGGTCGAGGACGACTTCGAACGCCTGGAGGAGGAGGTGTTCTCGCCCCGGCCGAGCAACGACGCGGAGCGCATCTACCAGCTCAAACGCGAGCTGATCGAGTTCAAGCGCGCGGTACTGCCGCTGGCCCGGCCGCTGGAGCGGCTGGCCGAGGGGGGTCTGCCGGGGGACGGCTCGGGCTTCGACGCCTATCTGCGCGATGTGGCCGACCACCTGGCCCAAGTGCGCGAACGGCTCGTGGCGTTCGACGAACTGCTCGACTCGATACTCTCGGCGAGCCTGGCCGGGGTGACGGTGCGGCAGAACACCGACATGCGCAAGATCGCCGCCATCGCGGCGATCCTGGCCGTCCCGACGCTGATCGTCGGCATCTACGGGATGAACTTCGAGCACATGCCGGAGCTGAAGTGGACGTACGGCTATCCGACCGTGCTGGTCGTGATGGTCGGTGCCTGCGCCCTGATGTTCCGCGCCTTCCGCCGCAACGACTGGTTGTGAGTCCCGGGCGGGTGGGCCCGTGCGTCAAGAGGGCGTCAGATGCGGGTGGCCCGGGCGTCAGAGGGGTGTGAAGGCCGGGGTGGGGTCGCCTCGGGGGGACGTAGCGTCGAACCCATGGCACGGCCCCTCGGGGCTCGCCCGCGGCGCGTTCCTCAACGCGTGTCCGGGGACGGGGTCGACGGTTCCCGGGGGTCGTGCCCGATACCGAGCGGTGGTGTCGGGCACCCGGTGCCGCCGTTTCGCACCGGGAGGAGAACCCCATGAAGGTCACGGGCTTGGGTATCGCCGCAGTGGGAAGCTGCTCGGCCGCCGCGCCGACGTCGTCGCTGCTGCTCGACGAGGCCGCCGTACGCGACACGTTGGCCCGGTGCGGGCTGGGCGGCCGCGACCTGGACGGGCAGTACTGCCTGCTCTGTGACGAGGCCGCCGCCGGCGCGCCGATCGCGTTGTCCGGGCGGCTGGTCCTCGACCGGGTCGGCGTCGGGCGCATCCACGCCTACCACGCGGTGCACTGCGGCGATCACCCGCTGTCCGCGCTCGGCACCCTCGCCGCGCACCTCGCGGTCGACCCGGCCGCGCACCGCGGCATCGTGCTGGCGCCCGCCCACGACGAGCACCCCGCGGCGGCGGCCCTGATCCTGGAGAAGGGGCTGGACCGGCATCGCCTGCTGGCGGTGTCCGTACGCGACCCACACCGTGCCGGCGCCGGTCACCCGCGCGTACGCGTACCCGCCCGCGAGCGCACCCCCGCCGGCCTTCGCGTCGGCGCCGGAGCCGGTACCCGCCGGGTCGAACCGGGCCGGTCCGCCGTGGCCACCATGGTCGACCGGGTCCATGTGTCCTGGCGGGAGCACCACGGCGAGTCGCTGCGGGACGACCCGATCGCCGTCTCGGCCGTGGTCGCCCAGACCCTGCGCCAGGCCGGCATCCCCTGGTCGAGCATCGACCACGTCGCGCTGCACACCCCGACCGCGGAGACCAACCGCGCCTTCCGCCGCCACTTCGGCCTCCAGCACCACCAGGTCACCGACATCGGCCCGGAAACCGGCCGGCCGCGCGCCACGGGCCTGCTCATCGCCGCCCGGATGGTGCTCGAATCCGACCGTCCGAGCGGTACCCGCGTCCTGCTCACCTCCCTCGGCGGCAGCGGCGCGACGGCCGCCGCCGTACTGGAGATCTGAGCGCACCGCGGACCCGCGACGCCGCCCCCGCTCGCCTCGGCTACGGCGCCACCCGCAGGCCGGCGATCAGGATTCCCACCAGCCGCCGCGCGTCGTAGCGCGCGTCGCTGTCGGCGCCGATGCACAGGTTCCCGACGCCGCGCATCAGGTCGTACGCCCGGATGTCGGGGCGGATCTCGCCGGCGGCGGCCGCGGCGGCCAGCAGCTCGGCGCACACCGGCAGGAGCCGATCGAGGAAGTAGCGCAGCAGCGCCTCGAAACCGGCGTTGTCCGACTGCAACACGGCCGCGAGCCCGTGCTTCGTGACGAGGAAGTCGACGAACAGGTCGATCCAGCGCCCCAGCGCGGCGTACGGCGTCGCGCTGGTCGCGAGCAGCTCCGGACCGGCCTCGGCGCAGGTCTGCACCTGGTGTCGATACACCGCGATGATCAGGTCCGCCCGGGTCGGGAAGTGGCGGTAGATCGTGCCCGTGCCGACCCCGGCCCGGGCCGCGATGTCGCGCACCGGGGCCTCCACGCCCGAGGTCACGAAGACCGCGGCGGCGGCGTCGAGCAGGATCCCCTCGTTGCGCCGCGCGTCCACCCGCTTGGGCCGCTCCACGCCGTCCTTCACCCTGCCGCCCCTCTCCCGCCGGATCCGCCGTCGGAACAGCGTTCCGCTTGTCCATGATGCCAGAGCGGGCGCAACCGGCCCGCCCCGCCCGGCGGACTCTCCGGGGCCGACGGGGTCGTTGACTTCGTGCGGCTAACGGTGTTAGCTTCGAGGTGTTCGAGGATGCGTCACGGGGAAGAAGGCGACGGCGATGACCGAGTTCCTGGAGATCGAGGGTGGGCGGCTCGCCTACGACGTGCGCGGGGACGGGCGGCTGGTGGTGCTTTCGCCCGGCATGGGAAACAGTCGGTCGGCCTTTCGCGAGCTTGCCGATCTCCTGGTCTCCGGCGGATATCGCGTCGCCTGCGTGGACCTGCGCGGGCACGGCGAGTCGACGCTCGGATGGGCCTCCTACAGCCGTGCCGACACGGCGAACGATCTGCTCGCCCTGATCCGCGAGTTGGGCGGCGGTCCGGCCGTCGTCGTCGGACACTCCTTCTCCGGCGGTTCGGCCACCATCGCCGCGGCTCGGGCGCCCGAACTGGTGGACGCCATCGTGGAGATCGCCCCGTTCACCCGGGCCCAGAAGATCGACTTCCGGGCCCTGGGGTCCAACGCCCGCTATCGCAAGGGCATGACCCTGCTGATGGGCACCGGCGTGTTCCGCAGCGTCGGGATGTGGAAGCGCTACCTCGACCACGCCTACCCGGGTACCAAGCCGGCCGACTTCGCCACCCGGATCGCCACGCTCGACGCCGAACTGCGCCGCCCGGGACGGATGGCGGTGGTGGCCAAGATGGGCATGGCCCCGCCCACCGACGCCGGCGCCGAACTGGGCAACATCCGGTGCCCGGCGCTCGTCCTCGAAGGCACCCTCGACCCCGACTGGCCCGACCCCGCCGCCGAGGGCCGGGCCGTCGTCGACGCCATGCCCGAGGGCCTGGGCCGGCTCGAACTCGTCGAGGGCGCGGGCCACTACGCGCACGCCCAGTTCCCCGGCCGGGTCGCCGACGCGATCCGCTCCTTCCTGGAGCAACCGGCCCACCACTGACGTCCGCCCCGACCACGTGCGGGCGCCGCCTCGACCACCGCGCCGACGGCCCGCACGCGCGAGTCGTGCGTCAGCGATCGCGCAGGCGGGTGATCGCCTCGGCCTTGGGCGTGTAGGCCCGGGGGAGGCGCAGGCCCGCCGTCAGGGCGGCCAGCACCTCCTCCTCCGCGCGGTGATACGTGAGCGCGTCGGCGAGCAGGACGTCCGCGTCGGCGGCCGGCAACGCCACCGCGCCGCCGTCGTCGAGCAGGATCGGGTCGCCCTCCACCAGCGCGGTGTCGCCGATCCGGATCGGGCCGCCGATCTCGGCCACGCGTACCGCCCCGCCCGGACCGGCCGTCGCCTCGGACCGGGCCCACAGCCGCAACCCCAGCCGGGCCACCGCCGGCACGTCCCGCACCGCCCCCTCGATCAACGCGCCGACCGCCCCCCGGGCCGACGCGGCGGTGCTCAGGATCTCGCCCCACACCGCCCCGGGAGCCGCGTCCGCGCCGCCGATCACCACCACCCGGCCGGCCAGGTCCTCCGCGAGCAACGCATGCAGCGGCTTGAGCCCGTGCGCGCCCGGCCCGGCCGCCAGCCGCACGGTGCGCGCCGACCCGAGCACGGCGCCCGAACCCCGGTGGAACGGCCGCAACGGCGGCGTCAACCACCCCGCCCGGCCCCGGAGTTGCAGCAGATCGGCGAGCGCGGCGGTGGCGGGCAGGGGCCCGGGAACTACGTCGGTCACGGAGAAGTCCTTTCGGTCAGCAGGAACTTGCGGATCTTGCCCACGGAAGTACGCGGCAACTCCGCCACCCGCTCGAAGCGCACCGGCCGCTTCGCCTTCGCGAGCCGTGCCGCGCACCACTCGGCCAGGTCGTCGAGCGCGGCCGGGTCGACCCCCGGCACGGCCACCACGAACGCCACCGGCACCTCGTCGCGCATCTCGTCCGGCACACCCACCACGGCCGCTTCGAGCACCGCCGGATGTTCGGCCAACACCGCCTCGATCTCCACGATCGAGACGTTCTCCCCGGCCACCTTGAGCACATCGCCACGCCGACCGGCGAAGTGGAAGTGCCCGTCCGGGTCCACCCGAGCGCGGTCGCCGGTGACGAACCAGCCGTCCCGGTAGGCGGCGGCGGTGGCCGTCGGATCGTCGAGATACCCGGCGAACAGGCTCACCCCGGGCTCACCGCCGACCACGATCTCCCCGTCGTGCACCGCCACCACGCACCCGGGCGTCGGTCGACCCATCGACCCCGGGACCGGCGCCGCGACGGGATTGCTCAGCACCGCCGGGATGGTCTCGGTCATGCCGTACAACTGGCGCGGCCGACAACCGCCGAGCAACGCCGCGAAGCGCTCGTACTGCTCGTCCGTGACGTTCTGCGCGTACCAGCAGTGCCGCACCCGCAGGTCGGGTGCCGGCTCCCGCGGCGGCGTACGGGCCAGGATCATCCGGATCGGCGCGGCGAACAGGCTGACGTGGGTGACCTGGTGCCGAGCGGCCCGCGCGACGAAGCGGCTCGCGGAGAAGGCGGGCAGCAGCACCACGCTCGCCCCCACGGCGATCGCCGCCGCGAAGGAGTAGTACTGCGCGTTCGCGTGGAACATCGGCAGCACGACGAACTGCCGATCGTTCGCCCCGAGTCCGGCGGCGGCGGCCATCACGTCACCGGCGAAGGCGTAGTTGGCCTGGGTGACCATCACACACTTGGGCGCGGCCGTCGTACCGGAGGTGAACATCAGCCCCGCGAGGTCGTACGGTCCCGGCGGGGGAGCGTCACCGAACGCGGCCGGCCGGCCCGACAGGACCGCGAGCGCGGTGTCGTCCTCGCCGACCTCGACCACGGCCATGCCCGAATCCCGCGCCGCCGCCCGATAGTCGGCCGCGCGCGAGGGCGCGCAGAACCCGAGCCGGGCCCCCGTCCGCCGCAGCTGCGCGGCCAGTTCCGGGACGCCGGCCGACGGGTCGTGGCAGACCATGGCCGCGCCGAGCCGGACCAGCGCCAGCCACAACGCCACGTACGCCGGGCAGTTGCGCAGCGCGATGCCGACCCGGTCCCCGGGCCGCACGCCGCGCGCGGTCAGCCCGCCGGCCACACGCGCCACGAGGGCGTCGAACTCGCCATAGGTCCACCGGGTCACCTCCCCGTCCGGCCCCTCCCAGATCAGGAACGGCGCATGCGGTCGACCGGCCGCGGTCGCGGACCAGCGCGCGGCGAAGGTGGGCGCTTCGGACGCCACATCAACCTCCTGGACAACATTCGGACGGACGTGCGGACTTCGAGTGCGGGCACGGGACACGGGACATGGGGAACCTCGCCACCGTACGGGTGCGCCGCGACCGGGCGACGGCGCGTGACGGGGCGTCGGCGCGCGACCGGGCGGGAGCCGCGCGCCGACGCCCGCGCGTCACGCCGTGCCCGCCCCGACGGCTCCCGCCGCCACGGGCGTTCCGTACCCGCCACCGCCCGGCAGCTCCAGCCGCACCACATCCCCCGGTTGCAGCGTGATCCGGGCCTGGGTGCGCACCGGTTCGCCGTTGACCAGGAAGCGCCCGGTGGCGCCCTCCCCGCCGCCGAAGATCCCGCGCGGGCCGCGCGCGAGCCGGCTGGCGACCGCGTTGAGCACCCACGGCGACGGCGAGTCCACGGTGAACTCGATGGTCTGCCCCATCCCGCCCTCCTGCGCGCCGAGTCCGCCCGAGCCGCGCCGAAGCTCCTTGCGCAGGAAGCGAATCGGCGCCGACGCCTCGACCACCTCCAGCGGCACGGCGGACACGCCGGTGGGATACGACGTGGTGGACAGCCCGGGCTTGCCGGCCCGCGCGCCGACGCCGCCCGCGTAGGTGAACATCGCGGTGATGAACGGCCTGCCCTCGGCGTCGTGTCCGCTGACCTGCATGGTCCACACGGCCGCCGAACCCTCGGCCATCACCGCCTCCGGCAGCGCCTGGGACATCGCGTTCAGCAGCGGCATCGGCAGGAACATGCCCACCACGTGGCGCGCGGTGCACGGCGACGGCGAGACCGCGTTGACGATGCTCCCCAGCGGCGCCTCGACCCGGATCGGCGCCAACGAGCCCGCGTTGTTGGGCACATCGGGATTGAGCAGGCTGCGCAGGGTGAACGTCGTATAGGCGTGCGTGTAGTTCTTCACCACGTTGATCCCGAACGGACTCGCCCCCGACGAACCGGCGTAGTCCACCAGGATCTCGCCCGCCTCGGCGTCGATCGTGACCGCGACCTTGATGGTGATCTCCGAGCCGTCCGCCAGGTCCAACACCGACGCGGCCTCGTACGTACCACCCGGCAGCGCCCGGATCGCCCGCCGGGTGGCCTCCTCGGAGCGGCGGATCACCTCGTCGCCCAGGTCCTCGATGTCCGCCAGCGCGTACGCGTCGAGCAGCGTCCGCAGCCGTGCCGCGCCCACCTCGCCGGAGGCCATCTGGGCGTGCAGGTCACCGGCCATGTGCGTGGGTTGGCGGACGTTGGCCAGGACGAAGTCCCAGACGGGCTCGTTGCGTTCGCCGCCGACCATGAGCTTGCTGATCGGGATCCACAGGCCCTCCTCGAACACGTCCCGCGCGCCCGCGCCGATGCCGTAGCCGCCGACGTCGGTGTGGTGGATGGTCGAGCCGAAGAAGGCGATCACCCGACCCCCGCGCCAGACCGGCACCAGGACGGTGACGTCGAGCAGTTGCCCGGCGGTCTGATACGGGTCGTTGGTGACCAGTACGTCCCCGGGGGCGAGCGAGTCGACCGGGTGCCGGTCCAGGATGTTGCGGCAGGCGATGGCCAGCGAGTTGATGTGCCCGGGGGTGCCGGTGACCGCCTGGGCGACCATGCGCCCGCGCCGGTCGAACAGCGCGTTGGCCAGGTCGCCGGCCTCGCGCACGATCGGGCTGAACGCGGCCCGCTGGAGCGCCTTGGCCTGCTCGTTGACGGTCGCGACGAGGGAGCCCCACAGGACCTCCAACTCGATCGCGTCGAAGGTGCGAGTCACGCGGATCCCTCCTCGGTTGCGGCGGTTGCGGCGGTTGTGGTGGCGGGAACGGCGGGAGCGGCGGCCGTCGCGGTGGCCACGATCGACCCGTCCGGCGCGACCTCGCAGGTCCAGCCGTCGGGAATGACCGACGTGGTCTCCCGCTCCTCGACCAGCGCGGGCCCGACGAAGCGGTGCCCCGCGCCGAGTTCGGCCCGCCGGTACACCGGGACGTCGACGGCGGGCGCGCCCAGCCGGAAGCGCGCGGCGCGATACCGGTTCGGCGTGGGGTCGCCCGCGCCGACCGGCACCGTGGGCACCTCGAAGCCCGGCGCGTCCGACCACGCGGCGACCCGCCACGTGACCACCTCGACGCCGACGTCGGGGATCCGCAGCCCGTAGATCTTCTGGTACTCGGTGTGGAACCGCTCGACGGTGTCGGCGAGCGTGGTCGGCCAGGCGTCGCCCTCGCCCACCCACAGGGTGATCTCGTTGCCCTGGCCCTCGTAGCGCGCGTCCAGGCCGTAGCGGTAGCGCACGTCGCCCGCCTCCGCCCCGGCGGCGGCCAGCACCCGGCGCGCCTCCTGGCGCATGTCCGCGAGCAGCGTGTCCCGGTCGGCGGACACCCCCTCGTCGAGCGTGCGGACCATGCTGCGGGCCAGGTCGATCCGCACCGGGCTGACCAGCGTGCCGAACGCGGACAACACACTGGCGTTGACCGGGAAGATCACCCGGGGCGCCTCCAGGAGCGTGGCGACTCCGCACGCGTGCACCGGGCCCGCGCCGCCGAACGCGATCAGCGAGACGCCGCGCAGGTCGATGCCGCGCTCGACGGCGTGCATCCGCGCGGAGGCGGCCATGTTCTGGTTGATCACCTCGTACACGCCGACCGCGACGTGATCCGCGTCCGAGCCCGCGCCCAGGCGTTCGGCGAGCGGCGCGAACGCGGCCCGGGCGGCGGGCAGATCGAGCGGCATCTCGCCGCCCAGGAAGTACTGCGCGTCGAGCAGCCCGAGCACCAGGTCGGCGTCGGTGGTGGCGGGCACCGTACCGCCCCGGGCGTAGCCGACCGGGCCCGGATCGGCGCCCGCGGAGTCCGGGCCGACCTTGAGCAGGCCGAGTTCGTCCACCCGGGCCAGGCTCCCGCCGCCCGCGCCGATCTCCACGAGGTCGACCGAGGGGATCGAACAGGGGTATCCCGAGCCCTTCTTGAACCGGTAGACCCGGGCCACCTCGAACGCGTTGGTCAACTCCGGCCGATAGTCCTCGATCAGACAGGACTTCGCGGTGGTACCACCCATGTCGAAGCAGAACAGCCGTTCCTCGCCCAGCCGTCGCGCGTACCAGACACCGGCGAGGGCGCCCGCGGCCGGCCCGGACTCGACCAGCCGGATCGGTACCCGCCGGGCGTCGTCGGCGGAGACCACACCGCCGTTGGAGAGCATCATCAGCACCGACGCGCCGAAGCCCTCGGCGGTCAACCAGGCCTGCAACTCGGTCAGATAGGGCCCGATCACCGGCATGGTGGCCGCGTTGCACGCGGTGGTGACCATGCGCGGATACTCGCGGATCTGCGGGGTCACCTCGTGCGACGCGCACACCGGCACGGACAGCCGCTTGGCCAACCCCTCGGCGATCGCCCGCTCGTTGGTCGCGTCGGCGTACGAGTTGAGCAGACACACCGCGACCGATTCCACCTCGTGCGCGGCCAACCGCTCCGCCAGTGCGTCGAGTTCGGCCTCGCTCGGGGCGGTGCGGACCTCGCCGGCGGCGGTGGTGCGCTCGTCGATCTCGAAGACCAGCTCGCGCGGGATGGGCGGGGCCGGGAACTCGATCTGGAGGTCGTACATGTCGTAGCGGTGCTCGTTGCGGATCTCCAGCGTGTCGCCGAAGCCCAGGGTCGTCACCAGCGCGGCCCGGCCGGTCTTGCCCTCGATCAGGGCGTTGGTGATCAGCGTGGTGGCGTGCACGATCGGCCGGGTGATGTCGGCCGGCGTGATGCCGGCCTTGGCGAGCGCCGAGGTCACTCCCGCCCGGACGCCGCCGAGCGGGGCGGCCGGGGTGGTCAGCGTCTTCTCGACCACCACACGGCCGGTGTCGGCATCCAACAGGACCACGTCGGTGAAGGTGCCACCGATGTCCACGGCAAGGCGCCAGTCGGTCATCTCGGGCCTCCTGTTCTTCTCGGGTATACGGAGAGCTGGATCAACTCGGGGTCACGGCACGAGAGTTCACTGGATCGCGGGCGGCAACGCGGTCACCGTCGCCGGGTCGGACACCGGTTCCGCGTCCGCCCGTCCGGCGGTGGCCTCCGCGGCGGCGTCCAGGTGCCACAACCAATCGGCGGGCAGGTCGTCCACGTGGTAGATCGCCTCGACCGGGCAGACCGGCTCGCAGGCGCCGCAGTCCACACATTCCTCGGGGTGGATGTAGAGCATGCGATCGCCCTCGTGGATGCAGGCGACCGGGCATTCCGCCACGCAGGTACGGTCCTTGACGTCGACGCAGTTCGCGCCGATGACGTAGGTCATCTCGCCTCGCTTCCGAAGGGCGCCGGCACGGTCCAGGTATCGCCGCCGCCGAGCAGGTCGGCGACGCTGCCGGGCCCGCGCGCGGCGCGCACCCGGCGACCCTGCTCGGCCACCGCGCCGTCGTAGGTGGGTCGGCGCACGCTGCGGAACACCCCGATCGGGGTCGGCCCGCCCGCCTCCGGCAGGCGGGACAGCGCGAACGCCGGGACCGGGTCGCTCGTATGCGCGTCGTGCACCACGGCCGCGTCGTCCGCGGCCCCCGGCCGCAACCCGCCGCCCGGATCGCGCACCACCGTGCGCACGCCCGCCGGGCCGTACCGCATCGGCGCACCGTGTTCGAGCCGCAACACGTGCTCGTCCCGGGTGCCGGGCGCCTTCAACCGCTCGAACGCGCCGTCGTTGAAGATGTTGCAGTTCTGGTAGATCTCCACCAGCGCGGTGCCCTCGTGCGCCGCCGCCGCGCGCAGTACGGAGGTCAGGTGCTTGCGGTCGGAGTCGAGGGTGCGGGCGACGAAGCCCGCCTCGGCGCCGAGAGCCAGCGAGACCGGGTTGAAGGGGTGGTCGAGCGACCCCTCCGGGGTGGACTTGGTGATCTTGCCGGTCTCCGAGGTGGGCGAGTACTGACCCTTGGTCAGACCGTAGATCCGGTTGTTGAACAGCAGAATCTTCAGGTTGACGTTGCGGCGCAGCGCGTGGATCAGGTGGTTGCCGCCGATGGACAGCGCGTCGCCGTCACCGGTGACCACCCACACGCTCAGGTCGGGGCGGGACACGGCCAGGCCGGTGGCGATCGCCGGTGCGCGGCCGTGGATCGAGTGCATGCCGTAGGTGTCCAGGTAGTACGGGAAGCGGCTGGAGCAGCCGATGCCCGAGACGAAGACGATGTTCTCCCGGCGCAGGCCCAGTTCGGGCAGGAAGCCCTGGACGGCGGCCAGGATGGCGTAGTCCCCGCAGCCCGGGCACCAGCGCACCTCCTGGTCGCTGCGGAAGTCGCGGGCGGACGGCGGGGATGCCGGCCGTTCGGCGATGGTGAGCAGGGGCGTGTCAGACATCGGCGGCGACCTTCTCGATCGCGGTGCGCAACTCGGCCACCTTGAACGGCATACCGCGCACCTGGGTGAGGGATTCGACGTCGACCGGGTACCGGGCCCGCAACAGGCCCGCGAGTTGGCCCAGGTTCATCTCCGGGACCAGTACGCGCCGGTAGCGGCCGAGGAGTTCGCCGAGGTCGGCCGGGAACGGGTCGAGGTGGCGTAGATGGGCCCGGGCCACCGCGCCTCCGGCGGCCCGGACTTCGGTACACGCGGCGGCGATCGGCCCGGCCGTGGAGCCCCAGCCGAGGACCAGCACCTCGGCGCGGCCGCCCGGATCGTCCACGACCAGCGGCGGCAGACCACGCGCGATCCGGTCCACCTTGGCCCGCCGGGTGCGCACCATGTGATCGTGATTGGCCGCGTCGTAGGAGATCTCCCCGGTGCGGTCGGCCTTCTCCAGACCGCCCACCCGGTGCTCCAGGCCGGGCGTGCCGGGCACCGCCCAGGGCCGGGCGAGCGTGTCCGGGTCGCGCAGGTAGGGCTGGAAGCACGGTGTGCCGTCGGCGTCCACCGCATTCGGGCCCGTCGCGAACGCCGGTGCGATCACTGGGAGTTCGTCGACCTCCGGAACGCGCCAGGGCTCCGAACCATTGGCCAGGTAGCCGTCGGAGAGCAGCACCACCGGCGTGCGGTAGGTGACCGCGATCCGCACCGCCTCCACGGCGGCGCCGAAGCAGTCGCCGGGCGAGGAGGCGGCCAGCACCGGCACCGGCGACTCGCCGTTGCGCCCGTACAACGCCTGGAGCAGGTCGGATTGTTCGGTCTTGGTGGGCAGCCCGGTGGAGGGCCCGCCGCGCTGCACGTCCACGATCACCAGGGGGAGCTCGAGCGAGACGGCCAGCCCGATCGTCTCCGATTTCAGCGCCAGGCCCGGCCCGGATGTGGTGGTCACCCCGAGCGAGCCGCCGAAGGACGCCCCGAGCGCCGCCCCGATCCCGGCGATCTCGTCCTCGGCCTGGAACGTGGTCACCCCGAAATGCCGCTGCCGGCTGAGCTCGTGCAGGATGTCCGAGGCCGGGGTGATCGGGTACGAGCCGAGGAACAGCGGCAGTCCGGCCCGATCGGCGGCGGCGATCAACCCGTACGCGAGCGCACGATTGCCGGTGATGGTCCGATACCGGCCCGGCTCCCGAGGCGCGGACGCGACCCGATATCCACCGCCGAACGACTCGGTGGTCTCGCCGTAGTTCCAACCCGCCGTGAACGCCGCGACGTTGGCCGCGGCCAATTCCGGCCGCCGGGCGAACTTCTCCCGAAGAAACGCCACGGTCGCCTCGGTCGGCCGGTGATACATCCACGACAGCAGGCCCAGCGCGAACATGTTCCTGCCTCGTTCGGCATCCCGACGCGGCAGATCAAAGGACCGCAAGGCCCCGACGGTCAGCGCGGTCAACGCCACCGCGTGCACCCGGTAGCCGGCCAGCGACCCGTCGGCGAGCGGGCTCACCCCCGCCGGATATCCGGCCTTGACCAGATTCCGCCCGGTGAACTCGTCGGTATCCACGATGACGTCCGCCCCACGCGGCAGCCCACCCAGATTCGCCCGCAACGCGGCCGGATTCATCGCCACCAACACATCGGCGGCATCACCGGGAGTGCTGACCGAATGATCCGCGAACTGGATCTGAAACGCCGAAACCCCCGGCAACGTCCCACCCGGCGCCCGAATCTCCGCGGGGAAATCCGGAAACGTGGACACGTCGTTACCGAAAAGCGTGCTCTGCGCGGTAAACCGATCCCCGACAAGCTGCATCCCGTCCCCGGAATCACCGGCGAACCGAATGACCACCCGAGACACGGAGGTGACCCGCTGAGACATGATCGCAACTCCCGACCCCAGGCCCGAAAAAGAAGACACAAACCCACCCGACGCATGCGTCATGCAACGACAAGCCAGCCCACACAACCGGCCCCGAACCCGAAGCCAAACTCGACCTGTCCGGCCTTCGAGGACGCGGCGAGCCGCAGACCGGTACGCGCTATCGAA
>NZ_BIFH01000021.1:38863-91456 GCF_003967355.1 Embleya hyalina
CCCTTCGGCGAGGCCGAGACCAAACTCAGCCCGTCCGGCGTTTGAGGACAAGGGCCGCCGGCTGGCCCGGTGGCATCCGGCCCGAGCCCGCCCTTCGGCGGGGCCGAGGCCAAACTCAGCCCGTCCGGCGTTTGAGGACAAGGGCCGCAGGCCGGCCCGGTGGCATCCGGCCCGAGCCCGGTCCTCGACGCAGCCGAGGCCAAATCCAGCCCGTCCGGCGTTTGAGGACCCGCTAGCCGGCCCCGCCACCCCCGTGGACCGCCTCCCGAAGCCGCTCCACGAGCAACTGCGGCTTGGCCGACCCCCAGACGTTCCGACCGAAGGCGACCCCGGCCCCGCCGGCCGCGACCACGCCGCCCGCCAACGCGACGACGTCGTCCTCACTGTCCGACTTGGGCCCACCGAGCGCCACCACCGGAACCGGACACGCCTCGACCACGGCGGCGAACTCCTCGGGCCGCCCGGGGCAGACGGTCTTGACGATGTCCGCCCCCAGTTCCGCGCCGATCCGCGCCGCGCGAGCCACGTTCTCCGTGGTCCACGGCACCGCCTTGCCCCAACCCCCCGGGATCATCTCCGCCATCACCGGCAGGCCGAGCTGTTCACACTCCGAGGTCAGCCGGGCCAGCCGCCGCAGCGACAGATGCTCGTCCGGCGCACCGGGGAAGGCCAGCACCACCACGCAGTCCGCGCCCAACTTCAGCGCCTGCTCCGGCAGATGCATGATGTCGTTGACGTCACCCGGCGCGAAGTCGCCCAACTCCGAGGCGCCACCGTCGATCCGCAACACCAGACCCGCATCGGCGAAGGTGTCGGCATAGGCCCGGGCCAGATGCCACGTGGCGAGCACCGCGTCCGGACCGCCCGCGGCGATCTGCGCCATCGGCTCACCCAGCGGCGGCCCCTCGCCCATGTAGGCGGCGTGGTCGATGGCGACGAACACGGCCCGGCCGTCCGCGCCGAACATCCGACGCATCCGCCGCAGCTTGCCCGCCCCGGTAGCGGAATAGGTCTGCACAGTCGTTCCCTTCGATCGTTCTCCACCCGAATCGGCGGAGCTGCCAGCACGTTCAGTCCAGCTCGACGGACGACCCCGGACGAGCCGCGTCGACGCCCCCGACCTGCCGCTCGAACTCGCTCCCGTCCCAGTAGTCCACGCGATGCGCGATCAACCCGCCCACCACCCGGAACCGGAACACCCCCCGGATCCGCACCGGTTCGGCGACCCGCGAGCCACGCGGCCGACACGTCATCGTGTAGGCGAGCGCGGCCCGATCGCCGTCCACCAGCAGGTCCTCCACGACATAGCGCAACTCCTCGAACTCGGCCAGGAAGTGCGGCAACCGCTCGCGATAGGCGGCCCGCCCACGCAGACCGCGCCCCAGCGCGGAGGTGTGCTCGTTGTGGAAGTCGACACTCACCAGGTCCGCGATCGTGTCCGGATCACCCCCGTTGAGCGCCGCGAGATAGGCCTCGACCGCCGCCCGCGTCGCCGCCCGGTTCGCCGCCGCCTCACTCACGCGTCGGCCCGCACGTCCCGGCCGCCTCGGACGTCCCCGCCCTCCCGCTCACCCCACAGCTCACGAACCTCCGCGAACACCTGCTGGTTGTGCGAGATCTCCACGACATTGCCGTCCGGGTCCTTCAGCGCGCAGATGTAGCCCACCGGCGGCGGCACATCCATCGGCTCCCAGTGCAGGCATCCGGCCGCACGCGCCCGGTCGGCGATCGTGTCCACGTCGTTCCGCGACGGCACCTCCATGCCCAGATGCGCGAATGGCGTCAGCTGCGGTTGCGGATTGCCCCGATCCTTGTCGAAGGCGACCAGGACCAGCACGAACGGAGTCTGTACCTGGTTGGGGTTGGACAACCACGCGTTGGAGCCGGCGTCGTCGCTGTGCCGCGACACCACCACCAGCGGGGTGAACGAGGTGTAGAAGTCGATCGCCGCCTCCAGGTCGGACGACGGCAGCGCGATATGGGTCCAGCGGGCCTCGGTCAACGTCGGTTCCATCGCGGTGGCTCCTCTCGGTCCGGTGTGCTGCGTGTGCTCGCGCCGCTCGACGGCACTCAGTCGATCGGCCCGTCGAACTCGTCGGCCGCCAGCGGCGTCGCCACGTCCAGGCGGATCTGCCGCATCATGTGTTGGGCACGGCCCTCCCACGCGCTGGGCGGGCCCACCCGGTAGAACGGCGACCGCAGGTTCTCCATCAGCACGGTCACCATGTCGGTGTCCTCCTTGTTGGTCAGCTCGAGGTTGACCAACTCCCGCTCCTGCAGGTCGAGATCGTCGGTCAGCCCGTAGATCCGGGAGAACAGCCGGGTGCGATCGGGCGCGATGGGATCCGCCCGCACCATGATCAGCTGGGAGGCGTAGGGCAGCGGCGTCAGGTTCGGATAGACGAACTCCGCGTAGCTGCCCCGCAGATCCTCCTCACCCAGGTCGGTCCGACCCAGCGACATGTCGTACGCGTCGCTGTGCGGCTTGTAGCCGCTGGTGGTACGCCCCTCGAAGCGCACCACGGTGTCCATCTGCTTGCGCACCTTGTTCAACCGGCGGTGCACGAAACGCACGTGGTAGTCGTCGTTGGAGTTCTCGACGAAGGCCTTCCAGTTGAACGGATACTCCTCGTCCAGCTCGCGGTGGTAGCGGTGGTAGTCACCGATCCGATACGCGGTGTAACGCGGCAGCAGCGGCGCGATCCACTCCTCGAACGACGGCGCCTTGTGCGACAGGCACGCGAAGACGAGCTTGTCGAAGGCCACGTGCACCCGGATGGGGACTAGGCCGTACCGGTGCATCGGGAAGTCCGGACCGTACATCCGGTTCATGTCCGGGATCGACAACAGCGTGCCGTCGAGCCCGTAGGTCCACGCGTGGTAGGGGCAGGCGAACGCCTTGCCGCAGTTTCCCGCGGCGTCGAACGCGACGCCGGAGGCCCGGTGCCGGCAGTTGTTCAGGAAACCCTTGACCGAGCCGTCGCGCTGCTTGACCACCAGCACCGACTGGCCGCCGATCCGCCCGGTGATGAAGTCGCCGGGCCGGCGCAGATCCTCGGTGTCGCCCAGCCAGATCCACGAGCGGGCGAACACCCGGATCATCTCCAGATCGAACAGATCCCGATCCCAGACCTCCCAAGGCTGCAACATCTCGCTCGGCAGGGGGGCGTCCACCAAACCGTCGCCCTCGCGAGCGGTCGCGGTACGGCGTTGTTCCGCCACCCGCTCGTCCAGGGCATGTTCCGCGGCCCCGATCCGGTCCGTCAGCACAACGTCCTCCCCGTCACCTGGGATGTTTGCGATACAGCCGAAGGTAGGCGGCGGGAATCGGCCCCGATATGTGCTTCAGGCACGAACAAACGGCCCTCGCGCTGCGCCCGGACCACATCGGTGCACACGTACCGGCGTGCCAGCCTCGGGGGAGCACGTCCGAAGCACGGCACCCTGGGAGGAAACCCGTGGAGTACACCCCGCTCGGTCGCACCGGCATCCGAGTCAGCAGGCTGTGCCTCGGCACGATGATGTTCGGCGCGTGGGGCAACACCGACCAGGACGCGTGCGTACGCATGGTGCGCCGCGCGCTCGACGCCGGGATCAACTTCGTGGACACCGCCGACGTGTACGCGTTCGGGGAGAGCGAACGGATCCTGGCTAAGGCGCTCAAGGGCCGCCGCGACGACGTGGTCCTCGCCACCAAGTTCGGCGAGGCGATGGACCCGGACGCGCCGCTGCGCCGCGGGGCGTCGCGGCGGTGGATCGTGCGCGCCGTGGAGGACAGCCTGCGCCGCCTGGAGACCGACCACCTGGACCTGTACCAACTGCACCGCCCCGACCCCGACACCGACATGGACGAGACGCTGGGTGCGCTGACCGACCTGGTCCGCCAGGGCAAGGTACGCGCGATCGGCTCCTCCGCCCTGCCCGCGGAGGGCATCGTGGAGGCGCGCTGGACCGCCGAGCGACACGGGCACCAGCCGTTCGCGGCGGAACAACTGGCCTACTCGGCCCTCGCCCGGCACGCGGAGCGCGCCGCGTTGCCCACGTGCGGTCGATACGGTCTGGGCGTGCTGGTGTTCAGCCCGCTCAACGGCGGCTGGCTGACCGGCAAGTACCGGACCGGGGCGGCCGTTTCGCCCGATTCGCGCGCGGTTCGCAACGCCGAGCACTTCGACCACGCGGACGCCACGATCCGGGCGGCGAAGACGGCCCTGGTCGAGGAGTTCGCCACGATCGCCGACGAAGCCGGGTGCAGCCTGCCCGAGTTGGCCCTCGCCTTCGTCCTGGCCCACCCGCAGGTGACCGCCGCCATCCTCGGCCCGCGCACCCCCGAACAACTCGAATCCCAACTCGGAGCCTGCGAGGTCCAGTTGAGCCGCGAGACGCTGGCCCGACTGGACGCCCTGGTCGCCCCCGGCACGGACGTCAACCCGGCGGACTGCCCCTATCCCCGCCCGGCCCCCCGCGCCTGAGCGCATCCGCTCACGCCGTCGTCACCGACGACCGCCCGTGCGCACGATCCCCATCCGGGATCGTGCGCACGGGCGGTCGGTGTTTCGGTGGTGCGGTGGTGCGGCGAGGCGACCCGTCGGGGCTACCTCACTTCTCCCACATCACGATCTGGTTCCCCCACGGGTCCAGGAACGAGGCGTGGTGACCCCCGAATTCCTCCCAATAGCACTGCTCCCACAGCGCGGTCGCGCCGAGCAGTACCGCCTTGTTCAGATACTCGCTCGGAGCCGCGTCGACCAGGATGTACACCCGCGAGTGCAGTCCGGCGCGCGGCTGTTGGGGCAGCGGCGCCGGGTCCGGCACCTGGGCGGCCTCGTCGAACAGGCCCAGGTGCAGCCCCTCGCCGGGCACGATCTGGTGGAAGACGCCCTGCGGGCGCGGGTTGATCGTCCAGCCGAACAACTCGCGGTAGAACTCGGTGGTCGCCTGCACGTCGGGCGTGGGCATGTCGACGAAGACCAGGGTATTGGTCACGGGTGGATCCTTTCCGGGGCCGGGCTGTGTCCAAGGACGGTGAGCGGAGCGGAACGGGGTGAACCGCGGGTGGGATGACGAAGGATCAGACCTGGTGGGCGTGACCATGCGTGAAGTAGGTGCCCTTGTCGCGCCAGAGCACGACCTCGTTGCCCCACGGGTCGCGGAACGCGGCGTAACGGGCCTCGAATTCGGCCCACGGCTTCTCCTCCCACAACACGCTCGCCCCGGCCGCGACGGCCTTGTCGAGGTAGGCGGGCGGCTCGTCGACCATCACGTAGATGCGCGGCACCGGGCCGACCGCGGGGCGGGCCTCGCGGCGGATGCCCAGGTTGGGCTTCACCCCGGGCAGCACCTCGCTGAACTCGTCGGCCGGGCGCCGCTTGAACTCCCAGCCGAACAACGCCGCGTAGAAGGCGGATGTGGCCTCCACGTCGGGGGAGGGCAGGTCCATGAAGATCACCGGATTGGGCACGTCGACTCCTCGGAGCGGGTGGGGGTATTGACGGCGGCGGCGGACGCGCGCCGCTGGGCGGCGTCGCCGAGGTCGAGGAAGCGGCGCAGTCCGGCCGCGTACTCGGGGTGGGGTTCGGGATCGAGCACGGTCATCGTCGGGCGCGGCCAGTCGCCCGCCCGACCGGCCCCGGGCGCGGGCCACCAGCGGGCGCCGGCACCGGCGGCCAGGGCCGCGCCGTACGCGGCCAGGTCCGTCTCGGCGGGCACCTCGACCGGAACGCCCAGTACCGAGGCCTTGATCGAGCACCACAGCGGGCTGCGCGCGGGCGACCCGGCGCACACCAGGGTGTCCAGGCGAACTCCTCGCGCGGCCAGGCCGGTCGCGATGTGCGCGAGGCCGTACGCGGTGCCCTCCAGGACGGCACGGGCGAGTTCGCCCGGACCGCTGCCCGAGGTCAGGCCGAAGACCTCGCCGCGCAACTCGCGGTTCCAGCGCGGCGCGCGCTCGCCCTCGAGGTAGGGCAGGACCAACACGCCCCGCGCGCCCGGCGGTACCTCCGCGGCCAGGGCCAACAGGTCGCGGACCTCCCGCCCGGTGAGGTCGCGCAGCCATTCCAGGATCAGCCCGTGCGCGGCGACCGGGCCGCCGACGATCTCGACCCCGGGCACCGCCGCCGGCAGCGCGTACGCGTCGGCGGCGGGCGATCCGGCGGCCACCGCCACGGCCAGCCCGCCGGTGCGCCCACCGGGGTCCAGGGCCCGCCCGGGACGATCCAACCCGCCCGCCCAGAAGGCCAGATAGGCATCCTGCGCACCGGCCACCAGCGGGGTGCCCGCCGCCAGATCGTGCCCCACGCCCAACGCGCCGACCACGGACCCGGTGGCGACCACCGGCCCGTATCCGGTCAGCGCCGGATCACCCGGCCACCGCGCCTGCGCCCGATCCGCGCCGAACCGGGCGGCCAGCCAGTCGTACAGCTGCCAGGCCCGCACGTCGGGCCCGTGCTCGGCGCGCAACGCCGCGTGCTGGGCGTGGTGCTGCTCCACGGGCGAGCCGGTCGCCCCCGCCGGATGCCGACAGGTCAGCGCGGCGACCCCGGAGCGGACCTCCGCGCCGACCTGCGAGCCGGCTCCCGACGCCCCGATCCCGCCGACCACGGTCGTCGGGCTCTGCCCGCCCAGGCACAGCGCGGCGGGACGGGCCGCACCGGGCACCAGCGCGCGCAGTTCGGCGAGCGCCTGCGTGGTGGCGGCCAGCCAGGCGTACGGATCGGCCTGCCCGGGGGCCCAGTTCGCCGCCCCGGGGTAGCCGGCGGTGGTACCGCCCAGGACCGTGCCGTCGGGATCCAGGGCCAGTGCGCGGACCGAGTTGCTGCCGACGTCGACGCCGACCACGACGGAGGAGGTGCCGGGCATGCTCAGCCGCCCACGAGGACACGGTAGACGGGCGACTTCGCGGCCAGCCGGAAGGCCGCGTCCACGTCGGCGAGCGGATAGGTGGCGGTGACCAGCGCGTCCAGGTCGGCCGCCAGTCGGCCGGAGCCGATGATCGCGGCGGCCTCGGTCCAGTCCCGCGGTTCCTGGCTGTAGACGCCGACGACGCTCAGTTCGTGATGGTGGATCAGGTCCGGACCGACCTCGGCGAGCACCTCCTTGGGGAAGGCGCCGAACAGCACCACCGTGCCGCCGTCGTCGCACAGGGACAGCGCGCTCTCCAGGGCGCCCGGGGCGCCGGCGGTGACGAACACGACGTCCTGCCGGCCGCCGGTCTCGGCGGCCTGCTCCGGGGTGCTCGTCCAGTCCGCGCCCGCCGCGCGGGCCTCGGCCAGGCGTTCCTCGCTGATGTCGATCAGGCCGACCGAGGCGGCGCCCTTGAACCGGGCCAGGGCCAGGTGCAGGCGGCCCATGAACCCGGCTCCGATCACCGCGACCCGATCGCCCGCGCGCAGTCCGCCGAGCCGGGCCGAGTGCGCCACACAGGCCAGCGGTTCGCCCATCGCGGCGTGCGCGATCGGCGCCGAGCCGGTGCGGAACGCCTGGAGCGCCTTGACCTTGACGAACTCGGCGAAGCCGGCGCCCATCGAGATGGTCCCGTCGGCGAGCGCGCCGCCCTGTGGCTGCTTGCACAGCGCGCTGCGCCCGCGCCGGCACGAGGTACAGGTGCCGCAGCGGGTGAGCAGGTCGACGGTGACCGTGTCGCCGACGGCCGCGACCCCGGGCAGCCCGGCCACGGCACGTCCCACGGCGACCACCTCGCCCGCCACCTCGTGGCCGGGGGCGACCGGGTAGATCGGCTTGGTGCCCAGGTAGAGCCGGCGCTCCATGGTGCACATGCCGGTGCGGCCGACGCGCACCAGCACGTCGTCCGGGCCGACCTCGGGGACCGGTTCCTCGCGCAGGTCGACCTGCTCGGGCGCGGTGACAACGGCAACTCGCATGGGGGCTCCTCGACTTCGCGGCAAGACTGCGGCGGAAAAACGGAAGGACGGGGTGTTCAGTACGCCCGCAGGGTCGGCCAGCGCGAAC
Organism: Embleya hyalina; assembly: GCF_003967355.1. GTDB lineage: Bacteria > Actinomycetota > Actinomycetes > Streptomycetales > Streptomycetaceae > Embleya > Embleya hyalina. The sequence continues at coordinate 46,829 of NZ_BIFH01000021.1, forward strand.
GCAGCGGTACGCCCGCCCGGGCGAGCAGCGCCTCGGCGGCGCGGGCGGCGGCGGTACGCAGCGCAGGCTCGTCCACCTCGACGCACGCGTGGTCGCGCACCACGATCCGGCCGCCGACCAGGACGTCGCGCACCGAACGCCCGTCGGCGGACCACACCAACTGCTGCGCGACATCGCCGCGCGGGGTCCACTGCGGGCCGGTGGCGTCGTGCACCACCAGGTCGGCGTACTTGCCGGGCTCCAGCGAGCCGATCCGGTCGGCCATGCCGATCGCCTCGGCCCCGCCGATGGTGGCCAACTCCAGCGCCTCGGCGGCGCCCGGGCCGGTGGGGTCGAGCGCCATGTCCTTGGCCAGCCCGACCGCGAGCGCGGCGGTACGCAGCAGGTCGGCCGAGTCGGCGGCGTTGGCCGCGTCCGTGCCGAGCGCGATCCGCCCGCCGCGGCGCAGCAGCTCGGCGTGCCGGCCGGCGCGGGTGACGCCCTGACCCAGGCGCAGATACGCCCACGGGCAGTAGGCGACCGCCGTGCGGGTGGCGAGCAGCGCCTCGACCTCGGCGTCGTCCAGCCACACGGCGTGTGCGAGCAGCAGGTGCGGGCCGAGCACGTCGAGCGAGGCCAGGTGCAGTGCGGGCCGGCGGCCGGTGCGGCGCAGGTAGTCCTCGGGGTCGGCGCCGGAGGGGGACAGGTGCATCGTCATCCGGGCGCCGCGGTCACGGGCCAACTCGGCCGCGCCGGCGAGCAGTTCGTCGGAGGCCAGACCGTGCCCGACCAGGGTGACCCAGCCCTCGACCCGGCTGCCGGGCGGATGGGCCGTGACCAGCGCGGCGAGCCGGTCCAGCACCTCGCCGGCGGGCCCGGCGAACGGCGCGCCGGGCACGTCCCACCCCCAGGCGCCGATCCCGCCCCGGATGCCGACCTCGTGCATCGCGGCGGCCACCCGCTCCGGGTGCGCCACGGTGCCCGCCTCGATCACGGTGGTCACCCCGTTGCGCAGGCTCTCCACGCCGGCCAGCAGTGCGGACAGTTCGTCGTCGGCGGGCAGGTGCGCCGCGTGCAGCGGCACCGCCCAGGTGTCGACGGAGGCGCCCGGCGGCAGGTCGTCGGGGATGCGCGCGCGGGCCAGCGGGTCGCCGGTCTGGTGCAGGTGGGCGTTGACCAGGCCGGGGGTGACGACACAGTCGCTCGCGTCCAGTTCCGGGGTGCCCGGCCAGCGGGCGCGCAGCTCGGACGTGGCGCCGACGGCCAGGACGCGCTCTCCGGCGACGGCGACGGCGCCGCCGAGCAGCACCTCGCGGCGCGGGTTCATGGTGACCACGTCACCGCCCGCGACCAGCAGCTCCGGCCGGGTCGGCCCGGGGCCGTTCACGTTGGTCTCACCTGCGCAGTCGCCATGTCCGGGGACACTAGGCCCGGCGCCGGCCGCCGGCATCGTGGCCCGGAGCACAATCAAGTGCGCCCAGTCCATGCCGGGAACACAATGCGAGCACAGGCCGACGGGGGAAAACCTGGCCCGGTGCCGTGTCGGGCGAGCTTCCAGGTTGCGGCGCCCGACACGGTTCGGGCCGGTCCGGCGGACCCACCGGGATCCGCCGGACCGGCCGGGCCCGTCCACCGCGTCGAGGGAGTTGCCCACATGACCGACACCAGCACCAGCGGGCCGCGGATACGTGCGGACTGGCTGCGCTCGGATCCGTACCCGCAGTTGATCGGCGGCCGGGAGTCCTTCGACGGGGAGGCGCGGCCGGTGATCGACCCCTCCACGGGCGGCCGACCGGCATCCTGGCTGGCGGCGACCGACGCCGAGGTCGAGGCGGCGATCGTCGCGGCGCGGAGCAGTTTCGACGCCGGAGTGTGGCGGCGCATGCCGGGACCGCGCAAGGCGGAGGTGTTGGAGGCGGTGGCCGCGGCGATCCGCGCGGACGCGCCCCGACTGGCGGCCCTGGAGGCGATGGACACCGGCAAGGCGGTCTCCGGGGCGCTGACGAACGACGTCTACGAGGCGGCGAACGCGTTCTCGTACGCCGCGGCGATCTGTCGCACCGCGCACGGCGACGTGCGGCGCTCGTCCTTCCCGCCCGAGTTGTTGCCCGGCGGCGGCCCGGACCTGCTGACCCTGCGCCTCGGCGAGCCGGCCGGCGTGGTGGTCGAGTTGTTGCCGTGGAACGGCCCGTTGATGACGGGCAGTCAGCGGATCGCCTCGGCGCTGGCGGCCGGCTGCTCGATCGTGGCCAAACCGCCGGTCGACGCGGTGGTGACGCTGGTCGAGCTGGGCCGGACGCTGACTGCGGCGGGACTGCCGGCCGGGGTGTTGAACATCGTGCTCGGCCCCGGCGCCACGGTCGGCGAGCGGCTGATCACCGACCCCAGGATCGACCTGATCAGCCTGACCGGCGGCACGGACACCGGCCGGCACGTACTGGCTGCCGCCGCGCGCAACCTGACCCCGGTCCATCTGGAGCTGGGCGGCAAGTCGCCGGTGGTCGTGTTCGACGACGCCGACCTGGACCAGGCGGTGGGCTGGGCGATGATGGCCGCGTTCGTGAACATGGGCGAGGTGTGCGTCGCGGGCAGTCGGCTGCTCGTCCAGGAGTCGGTGTACGAGCGGGTGGTGGAGGCGGTGGCGGCGGCCGCGGCGTCGCTGCCGGTGGGCGACGCGCTGCATCCGGACACCTTCATCGGGCCCCTGATCAACCCGCGCCACGCCGACCGGGTCCGCGGCTTCGTGGACCGGGCCCTGGCCGCGGGGGACGCCTCCGCGGTCGGCAAGCCGGTGCTGCCCGACGGCCTGCCGGACACCTATGTCGCGCCGACCGTGCTCGGCCGGGTTCGACGCGGGTGCGAGGTGGAACAGGAAGAGGTGTTCGGGCCGGTGCTCGCCGCGATGCCGTTCGCCGACGAGGCGGAGGCGGTGGCGCTGGCCAATGGGACGCGGTACGGCCTCAACGGCACCGTGTTCACCCGGGACATCGAACGCGCGTTCCGATTCGCGGACGCGCTGGACTGCGGTGAGGTCAACGTGAACTGTCACTTCGCGCCGGACATGAACGGCGGACGCGGCGAGCCGCGCCGGGCCAGCGGCTTCGCCAGGACCGGGGTGGACGCCTACACCCGCACCAAGGCGGTGAACGTCCAGGTGCACAGCGGGTGAAGCGCCGGGTTGTGCTCGGGGACCAATGACCGCACCTGACCGAGCTTCATACCTTCTGATTGTCAGACCAACAGCCTGACCCACACCCTGAGGAGGCCCGATCGTGGCCGTTACCGGGATGAACCACGCGGTGCTGTACGTGCGCGACGCGCACAAGACCGCCCGGTTCTACAACGAGGTGCTGGATTTCGTCACCGTCATCGACGGCCCGCCCGGGAGCTACGTCTTCATGCGGGCCCCCGCGTCGAAGAACCACCACGACATCGCGTTCTTCACCGTCGGCGCGGAGGCGGGCGAGTCCCAGGCCGGTCGGCGCACCGTGGGGATGTACCACATCGCGTGGGAGGTCCCCACCCTCGACGACCTGGACGAGGCCCGGCAACGCCTGGCCACCGCAGGCGCGTTGATCGGCGCGAGCGACCACGGCGCCAACAAGAGCCTGTACGCCAAGGACCCCGACGGTCTCGAATTCGAGGTCATGTGGCTGGTCCCGCCCGAGTACTGGGGCGACGAGGAGCACGAGGCGATCATCCGCCCGCTCGACCTGGACGCCGAACGCGAGCGGTTCGCGCATCTGGCGGGCGCGTAGTGCCCTTGCGGGCACCGGGGGAGCGGATCCCGTTCGCCAAGGTCGCGCGCCGCACGATCTCCGAGGAGGTCCGCGACGCGCTCCTGGCGAGCGTGCGCGAGGGCGACCTGCGACCGGGCGCCCAACTGCCCCCGGAACGCACGCTGTGCGAGCAGTTCGGGGTGGCCCGCACCTCGGTGCGCGAGGCGATCCAGGGCCTGGTCTCGCTGGGCTGCCTGGTCAAGCGGGGCAACCGGTTCTACGTCGCCGAGCGGCTGCCCGGGGTGTCCTTCGACGCGGCCGACGGCCGCAAGCTGCGCGTGTCCGAGTTGTTCGAGGTACGCCAGGTGACCGAGGTCGCCATCGCCCGACTGGCCGCGCTGCGCGCCGAGCCCGACCAGCGGGCCGAGATCGGCGAACTGGCGGCCGGATTCGACCCGTCGATGAGCCTGGAGGCGTTCCGCCGCCAGGACCGCCGCTTCCACGCGGCACTGGCCCGCGCGTGTGGCAACACCACGCTGCGCGAGTTGTACGCGAAGGTGCTCGACGCGGTATTCGCGTCCGGCGACTTCGCCTCGCTCCTGGCCGCCGAGGGCAACGCCGAGGCGGTCCGTCAGGTGATCGCCGAGTCCTGCCGCTCGCACCGCGGCATCGCCGAGGCGGTCGCCGCCGGCGCCCCCGACGCCGCCGCCCACGCCGCCGCCGAACACCTCGGCGAAGTGGAACGGCAGATGACCGCGCGGATGTTCTAGGTCCGCCGTTCCGGGTCCGGCGGATCGGGCCCGCCGCTCGGCGGCCGGCGATCCGGTACACCCTCCGGGCCCGCCGTCCCCGGTACCGGCCGGGGCGTGCCCGGCCGGCCGCGGCCCGGACCCGTGCGGGTCGGCCCGTCCACCCGCCAACCCCCAACGACCGTACGCACCTCTCGGAGAGGACCGCATCGAGATGAGCGACACGCAACGCGTCTGGGCCTTCGACGACAGCGAGTTCGTCGAGGTCAAGCCGGGATTCCGGCGCCGGGTCTACACCGGCGACGAGTTGATGCTGACCCTGTGGCGGATCCGCGAGGGATGCGGCCCCACCCCCTACGACGACCATCCCGACCACGAGCAGTACGGCATGGTGCTCAAGGGCAGGCTCGACTTCCGGATCGACTCGGACGAGCGGCGGGTGCTCGGGCCCGGCGACGTCTACTGGGCACCCAAGGGTTGCGACCACGGGGACAGCCTGTTCATCGGCGACCCCGAGCACGGCGAGACCTGGATCCTGGACATCTTCACCCCGCCGCGCGACGAATACCGCTGACGGCCGACCCGCACCGACCCACCCGCACGACGTCCCCGCACCACCGCGACACCCCACGACTGTCGGACGGTTGCGCTCGCCGCAGGCACCGCGCACCGACCCCCACCCGCTTCCGGGCCGGATTCCCCCGCGCAACCGGAACGGGCTCCTCCGCCGGACCGACATCCCACCCCGGCCCGCGGCCGTACACCCGGCAACGGCACGCCCACCGTGCCCGCCCGGATCGCCGCGTACCCGTCGGTCCGTGTCGAACCAACGCGCCCTGATTCGTCTGGAGACCTTCCGATGAAGAACATGGTTCGAGTCATCGCGGCCTCGGTCATCATACCGGGACTGCTCCTCACCGCCTGTGGCGGCGGTTCCTCCTCGTCCTCCACCACCGAGGCCGGGGCGCCCGCCTCGGCCGGCGCCCCCGGCGCCGGCACCCTCCCCGCCAACGAACCCGACGTCAACAAGGACAAGAAGGTCGTCATCGGGGTGATGAGCCCCGGCGACACCAAGGACAAGGGCTACTACCAGAGCTTCGTCGACGAGGCGAACACCTATGCCACGGCCAATGGTTGGAAGCTGGTGGTGGTCGACAAGATCAACCCGGCCAACGCCGTGCAGCAGGCGCGCAACCTGTGTCGGCAGAAGGTCGACATGATCGCCATCGGCGCCAGCGAGCTCAAGGACGCGCTCAGCGCGGCCAAGGAACCCCAGTGCAAGGGCACCACCTGGTACATCAGCGGCGGGCAGGGCGTCACCCAGACCGCCGAGTTCACCCAGTCGCTCGACTACATCAACGAGTCGCTGTACGTGGCCGGTTACGCCGCCGGACTGATCCTCAAGGAGAACGGCGGCAAGAAGGCCGGCTACATCACCGGCCCCGACCTCCAGTTCGCCCGCGACGTGGCGAAGGCGTTCGAGGCCGGCATCAGGAAGGTCGTGCCCGACGCCGAGATGGTGCAGACCTACACCGGCGACTTCAACGACTCCGGCAAGGCCAAGGAGGCCGCCCAGGCGCAGATCAGCCAGGGCGTCAAGGTGATCTACCCCTACCTCGGCGGCGCCACCGACGTGGTCACCCAACTCGCCAACGAGAAGGGCGTGCCGGCGCTGACCCCCGGTACCGACCGCTGCGGCACGCCCGGCGCGCAATACGCGATCTCGGTGATCTTCAGCCCCGGCGCCTACTTCGCCGGCGCGCTGGAGGACTTCAAGAAGGGCACGCTGCGGATGGGTGTGGCCCGCGAGTGGCACCTGGGCAAGGACCCGGTGCCCACCGTCAAGCTCTGCAAGCCCACCGGCGACCAGGCGCAACAACTCCAGACGCTGATCCAGGACATCGGCAGCGGGAAGGTGAAGGTCGATGAGGCCGTCGCCGCAGGCAAGTGACACCGCCGTGACCGCCTCCCGACCGGCACCCGACACCGTCGGCGAGCCCGCCGGCGCCCCCCTCGACGGGCCCGCCGAACACACCGGCGCCGCCTCCGTTCTCACCGTCCCCGTGGTGCAACTGCTCGGCATCGGCAAGCGGTTCGGCGCGGTACGCGCCTGCGACGACGTCTCGCTGCGGGTTCGGGCCGGAGAGATCCACGGCCTGCTCGGCGAGAACGGCGCGGGCAAGAGCACGTTGATGAAGATCCTGCTCGGCCTGGTCGTCCCGGACACCGGACGGATCGTGCTGCGCGGCAGCGAGACGACCATCGCCGACCCCTCGGCCGCGGCGGCGCACGGCATCTCGATGGTGCACCAGCACTTCAGCCTGGTGGACCGGCTCAGCGTGTGGGAGAACGTGGTGCTCGGCGACCGCGGCCGGGTCGACCGGGACCGGGCGCGCAAGTCGGTGCGCGAGGTCGGCGACCGCTACGGCCTGCGGGTGGACCCCGACGCGTGCGTCGAGGACCTGTCCACCGGCGAGCGCCAGCGGGTCGAGATCGTCAAGTGTCTGCGCCGCGACCCCGGGGTGCTGATCCTGGACGAGCCGACCTCGGTACTCACCCTGGAGGAATCGCGCGAACTGTTCACCGTGCTGCGCCGGGTGGTCGCCGACGAGGGTAAGGCGGTGATCCTGATCAGCCACAAGCTGGACGAGATCGTGCACGCCACCGACCGGGTCACCATCATGCGCCAGGGGCGTGTGGTGGCCAGGCGGGCCACCGCCGACACCGATGTACGGGCGCTGGCCCGGGAGATGGTCGGGCGCGAACTGTCCAAGTGGACCGCCGCGTCCGCGGTCGGCGCGCTCGACGCGCTGATCGAGCCCGGCACCGGCGAACCGACCGGTGGCACCGCCGTGTTGGACGTGCGGGAACCCGAGGCGGCCCCCGCCCCGAAACCGCGGCCGGCGGCCGGCGAGGTCCGGCTGCGGATCACCGACGCGCACGCCCGGGCCGCCGACCGGCGCCCGCTCCTGCGCGGGCTGAGCCTGGAGGTGCGCGCCGGGGAGATCCTGGGCATCGCGGGCGTCGAGGGCAACGGCCAGGCGGCGCTGGGTGATCTGCTCTCCAGCCTGCTGCCGCTGGACGCCGGCCGGGTGGAGGTGTGCGGCGGCGCCGTCGCCGCCGGCCGGCCCGGCGCGATGCACGCCGCCGGGGTCGGCGTGGTGCCCGAGGACCGACACGTGTCGGGCTGTGTGCTGGACATGTCGGTCGCGGAGAACCTGATGATGGCCGACCTGTCCTCGGTGACCAGTCGGGGACTGCTCAGTCGGCGCCGGATGGCCGAGCGGGCCCGGCGGTTGATCGAGGAGTTCGAGATCGCCACCCCCTCGCCGGACACCCCGATGCGGCAACTCTCCGGCGGCAACCAGCAAAAGGTGGTACTCGCCCGCGAACTCGCGGGCAGACCGCAGGTGTTGGTGGCCGCACAGCCCACCCGGGGCCTGGACATCGGTGCCATCGAGTACATGACCGAGCGGCTGCACGCCGCGGCCCGGGAGGGCATCGCGGTCCTGCTGCTGTCCACCGAACTGGGCGAGATCCTGACCCTCTCGCACCGCGTCGCGGTGATCCATCGCGGCGCCGTCGTCGGCGAGATGGACCGCGCCGACGTCGACACCGAGCGACTGGGCCTGATGATGGGAGGCCAGGCGGCATGACTTCGACCTCCGGGACCCTGATCTCCGAACCCCCGCCCGCGGTCGCGGCGCCCGAGCCCGTCGAGCGCCGCCGACCCCGACTCGCCGACCTGGGCACCCCGCTGCTCTACCTGCTCTCGCTGTCCACCGCGCTGGCCCTGGCCGGCCTGCTGATCGCGCTGGTCGGCCAGTCCCCGTGGGACGCGGCGAACGCGATGTACGACGGGAGCCTGGCCGACGGCGCGGCCATCGGGCAGAGCATCGACCAGGCCGCGCCGCTGCTCCTGGTCGCCGTCGGCTCGGTGATCGCCGCCCGCGCGGGCATCTTCAACATCGGCCAGGAGGGCCAACTCCTGGTCGGCGCCGCGGTCGGCGCGGCGATCGCGCTGTTCACCCCGGGCCCGGGACCGCTGGTGCTGATCCTGGCCCTGCTCGGCGCGGCCGTCGGGGGCGCGTTGTGGGCCGGCATCGCCGCGCTCCTGTTCTACTGGCGCGGCGTCGCGGTGGTGATCAGCACGCTGCTGCTGATCTTCGTCGCGAACCAGGCCGTCTCGTACGCGGTCAACTCCCCGTCGCTGCTGCGCGAGAAGGCGGTGGCCGGCCAGGTCACCACGTCGCAGACCGACATGTTGGCCGAGTCGGTCTGGCTGCCCCGGATCGGCGAATACCCCGACTTCAACATCGGCGCGGGCATCTTCGTCGCGCTGGTGCTGGCCGTCGGCACCTCCCTGGTCCTGGTTCGGACCCGCCTCGGCTTCCGGCTGCGCATGCTCGGGCTCAACCCCAAGGCCGCGCACCGGGCGGGTGTGGGCGCGGTGCTGGTCGGCGGCGGTGCGCTGCTCGCCTCCGGCGCGTTCGCCGGGCTGGCCGGCGGCGTGATGCTCACCGGCAACGGCCATCGCATGCAGGACGGCTTCGCGGACAACGTGGGCTTCGACGGACTGCTCGTCGCGCTCGTCGCCCGGGACAAGCCGATGCTCGCCGTGCCCGTCGCGCTGTTCTTCGGCGCGCTGCGCGCGGGCGGCGGATTCCTGTCCGCCACCGGGGTTCCGCGCTACATCGTCGCCGTGGTCACCGCGCTGATGGTGCTGGCCACGGTGTTCCCCGCCGCCTACGCCGAGGTACGACGCCGTCGTACCGCCGGTGCGGCCTGAGACCGGGAGGATGCCATGATCGACGACCTCGCCATGGTCCTGGGCAGTTCGGTCCGGCTCACCGTGCCGCTGGCGTTCGCCGCCTGCGGCGAATACATCGCGGAGCGCGCCGGCACCATCAACATCTCGGTCGAGGCGATGATGCTCGGCGGCGCGTTCAACGCCGTGTGGGGCGCCTCGATGACCGGATCCGCGTCCTTCGGCCTGCTCTTCGGCATGCTGGCCGGCCTGGTCATCGGCTTCGTGCACGCCGAGTTCAGCCACCGCCTGTCGGTCAACACCTACGTGGTCGGGCTCGCCCTGAACGCGCTCGTGCTCGGCCTGACCAGCTTCCTGCTCGACTCGATCGACCTGACCGGGCACCAGGTGGACGCGCTGAACATCCCGGTCCTGTCCGATCTGCCACTCCTCGGACCGGTGTTGTTCGCCCACCGATGGCCCGCCTATCTGCTGGTCGCACTGATCCCGCTGGTGTGGTGGCTGGTGCAACGCAGCCGCTTCGGCCTGGAGTTGCGCGCCGCCGGGGAGAATCCCCAGTCGGCCGACGTCACCGGGATCGACGTGCGCCGCCGGCGCCGGCAGAGCGTGCTGCTGTGCGGCGTGCTGGCCGGACTCGGCGGTGCCTACCTCGCGGTGGGCGAAGTGGGCGCGTTCAACCAGAACATGACCGCCGGTCGCGGCTTCGTGGTGATCGCGGCGGTGATCTTCGGCGGCTGGACGTTGCGCGGCACCATGGCCGGCTGCCTGGTCTTCGGCGCCGCCGACGCGATGCGGCTCGCGCTGCCCGCGCTCGGCGTACACCTCAACTCGCAACTGCTGATCGCCGCGCCGTACCTGCTGGCGCTGCTCGCGATGATGTTCCTGGCCAAGACGCATCGCCAACCGGCCGCGCTGGGCGCGCCGTTCGTGCGGGGGATCGTATGAGGGCGGTACGGCACCGCGGCCACGGCGGCCCGGAGATCCTGGAGCAGGTGGTCCTGCCCGACCCCGAACCGGGCCCGGGCGAGGTGCTGGTCGCGGTGCGCGCCGCCGCGGTCAATCGCCTCGACCTGCTGCAACGGCGCGGTCCGGGCCTGCTGCCGGGCTTCACGCTGCCGCACGTGCCCGGCATGGACGTCGCGGGGGACGTCCTGGCCGTCGGCGGCGGTGTGCGCGAGCGCCGGGTCGGCGACCGGGTTCTGGTCAACCCGGCGGTGCACTGCGGGAGTTGCGCCGCCTGTGGGCGCGGCGACGAGGCGTGGTGCGGGGCGCTGCGCGTGGTCGGCGGGAACCGGCCCGGCGGCTATGCCGAGTCGATCGTGGTCCCGGCCGGGCGCACCCACGCGATCCCGGCACACGTGCCGCACGTGGCCGCGGCCGGGCTGCCCACGGCGTACGGGATGGCCTGGCAGGGCCTGGTCGTACGCGGCGGCCTGCGCGCGGGGGAGACGCTGATGGTGCACGGCGCGGGCAGCGGGGTGAGCATCGCCGCCGTACAACTGGCCCGCGCGCTCGGAGCGCGCGTCGTGGTCACGTCCGGTTCCCGGGCCAAGCTGGACCGGATGGCCGACCTCGGCGCCGACGTGCTGATCGACCACCGCGCCTCGGACCTGGTCGCCGGGGCCCGCGCGGCGACCGGCGGGGCCGGCGTCGACCTGGTGCTCGACCACGTCGGCCCGGCGCTGTTCCAGGCGTCGCTGCACGCACTGCGCCCGCGCGGCCGACTGGTCTTCTGCGGGGACACCACCGGCACCGAGGCCGGCTTCGACCTCCCGCACGCGTTCCACAGCGGACTGACCCTGCTCGGCGCGGGCTCGATCGGCGACGCGGACTTCGCGGCCATGGTCGAGTTCTGCCTGGATCGGGAGCTGACCCCGGTACAGGACGGCGCGTTCCCGCTCGCCGACGCGGCCGCGGCACACCGGCGCCTGGAGAGCGGTGCCGCCTTCGGCAAGGTCACCCTGCTCCCCGGCGGCGCCCGATGACCCCCGCCGAGGCCCTGCTCGTGCTGACGGCGGGCCTCGGCGCGGGCACGGTCAACACGGTCGTCGGCTCCGGCTCGCTGCTCACCTTCCCGGTCCTGCTCGCCCTCGGCCATCCGCCGGTGGTCGCCAACGTCTCCAACACGATCGGCCTCACCCCGGGCTCGATCGCCGGGACCCTGGGCTATCGCCGCGAACTGGCCGCCCAGTCGGCCCGGTTGCTCCCGCTGTCCGCCGCCGCCGTGCTCGGCGGGGCGACCGGCGGCCTGCTCCTGCTCGGCCTGCCACCGGGCGCGTTCCGGGCGGTGGTGCCCGTACTGGTCCTGCTCGCCGCGGCGCTGATGGGCGTACAGCCGTGGTTGTCCGCCCGCCTGCGCGCACGCCGTACCACGCGCGAGGCGGCGCGGGCGGTGGTCCCGGCGGTCGTGCCGGCATCCTCGGCCGAGTCGCCCGCCGCGTCCCGCGCGGCCGGTGCCGGCGTCGGCGTGGCGCTGCCGGCCGCGGTGTTCGCGGTGAGCGTGTACGGCGGCTACTTCGGCGCCGCGCAGGGCGTGTTGCTGCTCGCGCTGCTCGCGATCGTGCTGGACGAGGACCTGAACCGGCTCAACGGCCTGAAGAACCTCCTCCAGGCGCTGGTCAACCTGGTGGCCGCCGTGCTGTTCGCGCTCACCGCCGAAGTCGCCTGGCTCCCCGTCCTGTTGCTCGCCCTCGGCTCGGTGGTGGGCGGCCGGGTCGGCGCGCACGTCGGCCGTCGGGTCCCCGCCCCGATACTCCGCACCCTCGTCATCGTCGTCGGCACGGTGGTGGGGGTCGTCCTGCTGGTCACCTGACCCCGCCCGGTCCCGTTCGACCGTCGCACTCGTGAAAGAAGGAATCCCATGTTGCGTTGGCTCACCGCCGGGGAGTCGCACGGTCCCGCGCTCACCGCCGTACTGGAGGGGCTGCCGGCCGGAGTCGAGGTGTCCTCCGCCGAGTTGGCGCACGCGTTGGCCCGGCGGCGGCTGGGGAACGGCCGCGGGGCCCGGATGCGGTTCGAGCGGGACGAGGTGGAGTTCACCGGCGGCGTGCGGCACGGGGTCACCCTCGGCGGGCCCGTGGCATTGCGCGTGGCCAATACCGAATGGGCCAAGTGGGCCGAGGTGATGGCGCCGGATCCGGTCGACGCCGACGGGCGCCGCTACGACGAACCGGGTCGGCTCGCCGATCGGGGCCGGGCCGCGGCGCTGACCCGCCCCCGCCCCGGACACGCCGACCTGGCCGGGATGCAGAAGTACGGCTTCGACGACATCCGCCCGGTCCTGGAGCGGGCCAGCGCCCGGGAGACCGCGGCCCGCGTGGCGCTCGGCGAGGTCGCCCGCGCGTTCCTGGCCAAGACGCTGGACGTGGAGATCCTCAGCCACGTGGTCCGGATCGGCGCGGTCGCCCTGCCCGGCGCGCTGGTGCCCGAGCGCGGCAGCCTGGATTCGATCGACGCCGACCCGGTGCGCTGCGTCGACCCGGAGACCTCCGCCGCGATGAACGCCGAGATCGAGGCCGCGCAGAAGGACGCCGACACCCTCGGCGGCGTGGTCGAGGTGGTGGTGTACGGCCTGCCGCCGGGTCTGGGCAGCTACGTGCACTGGGACCGCCGGCTGGACGCGCGCCTGGCCGCCGCGCTGATGGGCATCCAGGCGATCAAGGGCGTCGAGGTCGGCGACGGCTTCACCACCGCGACCCGCCGCGGCTCGGTCGCGCACGACGAGATCACCCCGGTCGCCCCGGGACACCCCGGCCCCACCCGGGTGCGCCGCGAGACCGGCCGCGCCGGCGGCATCGAGGGCGGCATGACCTCCGGCGAACCGCTCCGCGTGCGCGCCGCGATGAAGCCGATCTCCACCCTGTCCCGGGCCCTGGCCACCTTCGACGTGCGCACCGGCGACCCGGCCAAGGCGATCGCCCAGCGCAGCGACGTGTGTTCGGTGCCCGCGACCGGCGTGGTCGCCGAGGCGATGGTGGCCCTCGTCCTGGCGGACGCGGTCCTGGAGAAGTTCGGCGGGGACAGCGTGACCGAGACCCGGCGCAACGCGGAGGCCTACCTCGCGGCACTGCCGGTGACCGTCGCCGACGCGTGACCGTGCCCGCCGGGCCGAACACGGCGGACGGGCTCCGGGGTGACCACCCCGGAGCCCGTCGGCGGCTCAGCCCCCGGCCGTCGCCCCCGCGAGCAGCCGCGCGCGCAGGCCCTCGTCCAGTGCGGCGTCCACGCACGTCCACGCCATCGCCAGACCGCCGTCCAGCAGCGCCCGATCCGCGGCCGGCCGGGCGGCATAGGCGGCGAACTCGGCCTGGTGCAGCCCCACATCACCGGAGTCGATGGAGATCAGCGGCTGGATGGACGGGATCGCCAGCGACACGTTGGCCATGTCGGTCGATCCGGCCTGCCGGTCGTCCTCGGCGGTCACCGGCGGGAACTCCCGCCCCACCACCAGCGCGTTGCGCTCATAAGCGGCCAACAGCCCCGGGTCGTGCCGGAATTCCGAGTACGCGGGCGAGGTCGAGGACAGCGTCAGCCGCGACCGGGTGGCCACCGCGCCCGCTTGGAAACACTCGCGCACCCGCGCCTCCAGGTCGGTCAACCCGGCCAACGTGGCGGCGCGTACGTAGTAGTCGGCCTCGGTGTGCTCGGGGATCACGTTCGGCACCTGCCCGCCGGTGGTGGTGATCCCGTGCACCCGCTGATCCGGCGTCATGTGCTGGCGCAGCAGTCCGATCGCCACCTGCGCGACGGTCAGCGCGTCGGCCGCGTTGATCCCGTCCTCCGGGCAGGCCGACGCGTGCGCGGCGCGGCCGTCGTACTCGACGTGCAGTTGCGCGCGGGCCAGGCAGGTGGGATCGAGCCGCTCCCGGGGCGAGGGGTGCACCATCATCGCCGCGTGCACCCCGGCGAACGCGCCGCGCTCCAGCATCAGCACCTTGCCCCCGCCGTTCTCCTCGGCGGGAGTGCCCAGCACCCGTACGGTCACGCCCAGGTCGTCGGCCACCGCGCCCAGCGCGAGCGCGGCGGTGATCGCGGCGGACGCGATCACGTTGTGTCCGCACGCGTGCCCGATCCCCGGCAGCGCGTCGTACTCCGCGCAGATCCCGAGCACCAGCGGTCCATCGCCGCGCTCGGCGACGAAGGCGGTCGGCAACTCGCACACGCCGGGGGTGACGGTGAAGCCGTGTTCGGTCAGCTGCTCGCCCAACCATCCGCAGGCGCGCTCCTCGACGAAGCCGAGTTCGGGATGGGCGTGCAGACGGTGACTGAGTGCAACCAGCTCTGGTGCGGCGGCGTCCACCGCCGCCTGGGCGGCGGCCTTTGCGGGTGCCGCGAGGTCGAAGGCTCGCATGGGCGCATCCTGCCCCACGACGGACGTAACGGGAAGTGACCGAACGAAGTATCTGTTCCGCGTAACAACGACCGGCTAAGGTGCGGAAATCCATGATCGACAAGGCAGAAGTCACGGAAGACCGGACCCCGGTGCCGGACCGGGCCGAGGTGTTCGAGCGTGAGCTGAACGTCCTCGCCCTCTCCGGCGACGGCTGGCTCGCGATCCTGCGAGCGCTGGCCCGACGCACCGGTCGCACCGCCCGACTGGTGGGTGTGCACGGTGGTGTGCTCGCCGCGACCGACGACGGCACCGAGTCGATGACCCCGGTCGCGGTGGCCCACGTGTTCGTCGAGGACCGCGTGGTCGAGGTCACCTGCGACGAGGGCTGGCGGGCCTCGGCGTTGCCCGTACGGGTGGCCCAACGCCGGGTCGGACTGCTGCTGTTGGGCGAGCCGGACGGCGCCGCCGACGACGAGCCGCTGCTGCGCGCCGCGGTGACGGCGGTGGCGATCGAGGCGATCCGGCGGGACGCGGTCGCCACCGCGACCGCCGAGACCGCGGGTCGGCTGATCGACGAACTGCGCTACGGCGCGCTGCGCAACCTTGGCGATGTCACCCGCACCGCCGCCCGGTTCGGCCTGCACCTCGACCGCCCGCACTCCGCCGTCGTGTTCGCCTACTCCGGACCCAACCAGCGCACCTGGACCACCGCGCTGTCCTGGCTGGAGATGCCGGTGCGCCAGGAGGGCGAACTGGGCCTCGCGGTGCTCTCGGGCAACGTCGAACGCGAGATCAGCCGGATCCGCATCCGGCTCCAGGGCATGGTCGGCGACGTCCCCGTACTGGCCGCGGCCGGCCCCACGGTCAGCGATCCACGCGGGACGGCCCGCTCCTTCCACGACGCGGAGACCGTGCTCGGCCTGCTGCGCCGCCGTCCGGGCGAGGTACAGCTGATGTTCTCCTCGCTCGGCCTGGCCCAACTGCTGTTCGGCGTGCCGCCGGCCCGGCTCCAGGCGTTCGTGGACCAGCACCTGGGCCCGATCCTGGAACGCGAGGAATGGGTGGCCACGCTCAGCGCGTGGCTGGCCACCAACGGCAGCCGCGCCGCGGTCGCCGAGCTGCTGCACCTGCACCGCAACTCGGTCGGCTACCGGATCGGCCAGATCCGCGAGCTCCTCGGCGCCAACCCCCTCGACCCCGAGGTCACCCTCCAACTCCAGGCGGCCCTGACCGCCCGCGAACTCCTCCTGGCCCTCCGAGAGGTCCCCTGACACCCCCGCGAGCACGACCGGCCCCCGTGCCGGCCGCCCGCAGGCGCCCGAGTGGGGCCATCCGGATGACTCCCGGGCGAGAGTTCGCGTCGATCGGCCGCGCCTCGGTGGGATGCCGCCGGGTGTGGGTCACAGTCGTTCCAGCCCCGGTGCGGACCGCCGGGACGTCGA
Organism: Embleya hyalina; assembly: GCF_003967355.1. GTDB lineage: Bacteria > Actinomycetota > Actinomycetes > Streptomycetales > Streptomycetaceae > Embleya > Embleya hyalina. The sequence continues at coordinate 62,818 of NZ_BIFH01000021.1, forward strand.
CGCGCGGGCCGATCCGGTCGAGCCCGCCGGTTGCTCGGGGTGTTCCAGCGGTCGAGAGGCGATCAGCATGACCGAAACCGACGTGACCCGTACGCCGCAGGCGGCCACCCGGCTGCGCGAGCTGGCGTTCGGCGCGATGTCCGCCGGCGCGCTCCGCGCCGCGCTGCGCCTGGGCCTGCCCGACGCGCTGGGCGACACCTCGGCGACCGTCGAGGACCTGGCCCGCGAGGTGTCCGCGCACCCCGGGGCACTGCACCGCCTGCTGCGCGCGCTCGCCTGCCAGGGCGTCTTCGCCGAGGAGCCCGACGGGCGCTACACGCACACCGAGGCCTCCCGCCTGCTGCGCGCGGACGCGCCCCGCAGCATGCGCGACGTGGCGCTGTGGACCACCGAGCCGTGGACCTGGGAGGCCTGGCCGCACCTGGACCGCGCGGTGCGCTCCGGCGGCAGCGTCTTCCCCGAACTGCACGGCAAGCAGTTCTTCGACTACCTGCACGAGGACGCCCCCGAGTCGGCCGCCGCGCTCGACCGGGCGATGACCCAGTCCAGCCGGACCTCCGCCCAGGACGTCACCGCCGCGCTCGACCTGACCGGCGTGGACTCCGTCGCCGACATCGGCGGTGGTCAGGGCCTGGTCCTGGCCACCCTCCTGGAGCGCGACCCGACCCTGCGCGGCACCCTGCTCGACCTGCCCGGCGTGGTCGCCTCGGCGGATCGCCGACTGCGCGACGGCGGCGAACTCGCCGCCCGGGCGACCCTGGTGGGCGGGGACTGCCGGGTGGACATCGGAGTGCGGGCGGACCTGTACATCGTGAAGAACATCCTCGAATGGGACGACGACAGCACCCTCCGCACGCTGCGCAACATCGTCGCCGCGGCCGCCCCCGGTGCCCGGGTCGCGGTGATCGAGAACCTGGTCGACGAGACCGCCTCGATGCGCTTCACCGCGGCGATGGACCTCCTGCTGCTGCTCAACGTCGGCGGCCGCAAGCACACCAAGGACAGCCTGCTGACCCTGATCGAACAGGCGGGCCTGCGCGGCCGGGACGTGCGCGCGGTGAACCCCTCGCTGCACATGTTCGAGTGCACGGTCCCGGCCTGATCGGCCGCACCCGACCCACCGGACCCGCCCGGCCCACTTCGGCCACGGATAGTCATGGCCGACTACCGTGAGCTAAACATCCGACTGCTCCCCGGGGGTGAAGCCGGTCGGGATATCCGCCCGGGAGGCCCAGAGCGGGGCCCCGAATGCAGTCACGCGGGTCGCGGGGGCGCCGGCGCCGTTCGATGGTGATGAAGGCGCCTCGCCGATCCCCGTTGCCGATGCCCGTCGGCAGTTCGCGAGCGCCGGAAGGAATATCACGATGCGTCGTGCACGCGCTCTCGTCGCCGGTTCCGCCCTCGGCTTCGCTGCCCTGACCCTGGCGGTTCCGGCCGCCTACGCCGATGCCCCGGCGCCGGTGAAGCCGGACAGCGGCTCCTCGGCCCCCGGGAACGACGGGCAGGAGAAGTCCTGGTCCGGTGAAGGAAAGTGGACGCCCGACAAGGGCGGCGAGTCCAGCCAGGACAAGGGCGGCGAAGGCGGCTCGCACGAGAAGTCCTGGAAGGAGCACAAGAGTCCGCACGGTGGCGTGCACACCGGCATCGGCGGCTCCTTCCTCGACGACGGTGCCGCGCTCGGCACCGGTGCGGCCCTGATCGCGGGTGGTGTCGGCGTCGGCATCTACGCGCTGCGTCGTCGTCCGGCCGTCTCGGCGGCCCGGGCCTGACCCGTCCCGCCCCAGGCAACACACGCCGTGGCCACCGCCCTTCCCGGGGCGGTGGCCACGGTGACGTCGTCGGCCGCCGGCTCACCCCCGAGCGCGGCCCCGACCCGCTCCGCCGGGCCCGCCGCGTGAACCCGGCCCGGGTACTCCTCCGGCCAGGAAAGAGGCATCGCCTTGCACGACCCGGCATCGTCCACCGAGACGTCCGAGCCCGCCGCGCCGCGCCGCGTCAGCGCCGTCCGACTGATGGTGATCGCCGCGGTGGCGATCCTCCTGGGCGCCCTGATGATCAAGCACGACCTGAGCAGCGACTCGGGTCCGCCACCCCAACCCGTGCCCGCCGCCGCGCAGCCGAGCGCCGGGTCGAACACCGCCCCCTCGCCGACCCCGACCCCCGAGGGCGGGCCGGCGATGAAACGTTCGGAGCCGGTGCGGATCAAGATCCCCCGGATCAAGGTGGACGCCCCGTTCATCGGGCTCGGCCTGAACTCCTCCGGGGTCTTGGAGGTCCCGCCCGCGGGCGACCGCAATCTGGCCGGCTGGTACGAGGACGGCGTCGCCCCCGGCTCCCGGGGCAACGCGCTGGTGCTCGGGCACGTCGACACGATGATGGGCCCCGCCGTCTTCTGGGGACTCGGCAGCCTCAAGGCCGGTGACATCGTGGAGATCTCGCGCGCCGACGGCAGCGTGGCCAAGTTCGCGGTCGACTCGGTCGAGGCGTTCCCGAAGGACGCCTTCCCCGACGAGCGGGTGTACGGGAAGACCCGCGATGCCCAGTTGCGGCTGATCACCTGCGGCGGCACATACGACCGCAAGGCCAAGGACTACAAGGACAACGTGGTCGTCTTCGCCCACCTGCTGCCCCCGGAGTAGCCGGCCCGCGCCCGCGCACCCCGTACATCCGCCCCGAACACACCGCGGCCGGCCCCGGACCTCCTCCCGGGGCCGGCCGCCGCGCGTCCCGCTACACCTGCGCGTCCCCGCCGACCTTCGCGGCCTCACCGCCCCGCTCGCCCCGCGCCGTCCGACACGCCACCGCGCCCAACACCGCCATCAGGGTGTCCTCCGGATCCGGCTCGGCGACCGGGACCCGCCAGGCGACGAACCCGTCCGGGCGGACCAACACCGCGCCCTCGTCGGTGACTCCGTGCACCTCGGCCCAGTCCACGTCCGGCGCGGTGACCAGGTCCACCACCGCGGTCTCCGCCTCGGTGCCCACCCGGTACACCGCGACCGGCACGCCCAGGCGCCGGCTCGCGCGCTGCGCCGACCGCTGCCACGCGGCACCGGCCGGACCCGCGCCGACCAGCAACACCGGCGAGGTCTCGTACAGGTCCAGGGTGGACACCCGGGTGTCGTTGCGGCGCAGCCACAGGTGCGGCGCGCGGGTGCCCGGCTCGCCGTTCGGCGGCCGGAACCGCTCCGGCAGCACCGGCAGTTCGGGGTCCGCGCCGAGCACGGCGGCGGACGCGTAGCGGTAGCCCAGGACCACGCCGAGCACTCCCGGCTGCCTGCCGCCGCCGACCGTGGGCGCGGCATACCCCGGGTGGCTGTGTTCGGCCGAACGGGTGGACGCGCGCGCGGCCGTGGCCACCGCCACCGGCCGGCGCTCCGCCTCGTAGGTGTCCAGCAGGTCGGCGCCCGCGTGCCCGTTCAACACCGCGGCCAGCTTCCAGGCCAGGTTGTGCGCGTCCTGGATCCCGGTGTTGGACCCGAACGCGCCGGTGGGCGACATCTCGTGGGCCGAGTCGCCGGCCAGGAACACCCGCCCGCAGCGGTAGCGTTCGGCCACCCGCTCGGCGGCGTGCCACGGCGCCTTGCCGGTGATCGTCACATCCAGGTCCGGCACCCCGGCGGCGGCGCGGATGTGCGCCACGCAGCGCTCGTCGGAGAACGCCTCGATCGGCTCGTCCTCCTCCGGATGCCACGGCAGGTGGAAGACCCAGTGCTCCCGGTTGTCCACCGGCAGCAGCGCGCCCTCGCCCCGAGGGTTCGTCAGATAGCAGACGATGAACCGGCGTTCGCCGACGTGCGCGGCCAGGTCGCGCGAGGTGAACGTGACGCTCACGTTGTGGAACAGGTCGCCGGGCCCGGTCACCTCGATGCCGAGCGCTTCGCGCACCGGACTGCGCGGACCATCCGCCGCGACCACGTAGTCGGCGCGTACGGTGAGCCGTTGCCCGGTCTCCCGGGTCTCCACGATCGCCGTCACCCCGTCCTCGTCCGGTACGCAGGACCGGAGTTGGGTACCGAAGCGCACGTCGCCGCCGAGTTCGCGGGCGTAGTCGGCGAGTACCGGCTCCAGATCGTTCTGACTGCACAGGCACCACGACGACGGGCTGAACTTCGCCAATCCGCCGCCCGGATCGATCTCCTTGAACAGCCACTCCTGGATGTCGCCGGCGATGGTGTCCGCCTGGAGGATGCCGTGGTTGTCGGCGAGCACGGCGGACGCGGCGCGGATTCGATCCTCGACCCCGGCGGTGCGGAACACCTCCATCGTGCGCACGTTGTTGCCGCGCCCGCGCGGATGCCGCGAGGTGTCGGCGTGCCGCTCCACCAGCATGTGCGGGACGCCGAGCCGGCCCAGGAAGACGGACGTGGACAGCCCGACCAGCGAGCCGCCCACGACCAGGACCGGCACCCGGTGTTGGATCTCGGGGTTCATCACTACTCCTGCGTTGGTGAGGACTGCGGACCCGACCGCCGTCGCGAGCGGAGGAGGTCCGTCGGGCTCCTCCTGTTCCCGCTGATCGCGGCCGGCCGGTCGTCGTCGCCCAATGTCACTCATATGCCCTCAAAAGATGCACAGGGTGATGATCGGCCGCCACGCTCGAAGTCGAAGCCGGGTCCCGACGGACGGATCGGGCGGGTATCCGGGTGTGATCGCGCGAGCGGCGCGACCGCCCGCGACCCGCTCGACCTCCCCGTGCCCCGGGCGGCGTCGGCGCGACCCGGTCCCCCGGGAGCGCCCTCGACGGGCGGGCACGACGTTCGGCCGAATCCCATGACCAAAGGACTGACATGGACACCCTCGTCCACTCCACGGCGAATCCCACCGCCGACACCACGTCCAAGCTCCGGGTGCTGCTCATGCTGGAGCTGCACGAAGGGTCGGAGCAACGTTTCCTCGAGGCCTACGAAGGCATCCGCCACCAGGTGGCCGCCGTTCCTGGGCACCTGCGCGACCAGCTCTGCCAGTCCATCGAGGACCCCAGCCAGTGGCTGATCACCAGCGAGTGGGAGGGCACCTCCCAATACCTGGCGTGGGTGGACAGCCCCGAGCACCAGGTGATGGTCCAGCCGCTGCACGGCTGCGTGCGCGGCACCCGTTCGCTGCGCTTCTCGGTGGCCCGGGAGACCGACCTGCGCGCGCCCGACGGACCGGTGATCACCACCGGCGCCCGCGCGCCGAAGGGCAAGGCGAAGGCCGGCGCCACGAGCAAGGCGAAGGCGGCCGACAAGGCCCGCGCCGCCGCGCCGGCCGCCCCCGGCGTGGTGCGCTGCGCGCTCACCTTCACCGTCAAGCCCGGCAGCGAGGCCGAGGTGGCCCGCATCCTCTCCGGCTACGAGTCGCCCGAGGCCCGGGTCAACCCGACCACCTCGCTGCGCCGCACCTCGGTGTTCATGCTCGGCAACCGCGTCGTACGGGCCATCGAGGTCGAGGGCGACCTGCGGGCCGCACTGCGCCACGTGGCCGAGCAGCCCCAGGTCCGCGCCGCCGAGGAGGCGCTGAACCCGCACCTGGAGGAGGCGCGCGACCTGAACGACTCCGAGGCCGCCCGCGCGTTCTTCATGCGCTCCTCGCTGGCCGAGGTCTACCACCTGAGCGCGCCGGCCAAGAAGTCGGCCAAGAAGGCGGCCACCACGAAGACCACCCGCCGCGCGTTCCTGTACCCGGTCCGGCACGGCTGCGGCGAATCCGCCGCGACGCTGCTGCGGCGGCACGACGAGCAGGCGATCGCCGTCGCCGGCGGGCCGATCGCGCACAGCCAGGTCTTCCTGCGCGGCGACACCCTGATCCGCGTGCTGGACCTGCGCGGCCCGGCGGACGAGGACCCGGCGCTGCTGCTCGGGGTGGACCGCCGCGAATCCGCCGCTCGCCTGAGCCGACTGCTCGAACTCGGCGAGGACGGCGAGTTGGACACCGACGAGGGGCTGCGCCGACTGCTGGCCGCGTGCGAGACGACCCCCGTCACCGACCGTCGCGCCGCGCGCGACGCCTGATCCCCCGGGGCGGCGCCCGACGGCGCCGCCCCGCCACTTGGAGGTGGCACAGATGACCACGCAGACCGTACGCATCGTCAACCTGGACGAGATCGAGCCGAACCGCCGCCGCGGCGGAGACCTCCGGGTCATGCTCGGCCCGGCGACCGTGGGCTCCACCAGCGGCTTCATGGGCCTGGCCCTGATCGAGCCCGGGGACATGATCGCCGAGCACTACCATCCGTACTCCGAGGAGTTCATCCACGTCGTGGTCGGCTCCATCGAGGTCGACCTGGACGGCGTCACCCACGAACTGCGGCCCGACCAGGGCCTGATGATCCCGAAGAACATGCGCCACCGCTTCCGCAACGTCGGCCGGGTCCAGGCGCGGATGGTCTTCCAACTCGCCCCGCTCGCGCCGCGGCCCGAACTCGGGCACGTCGACACGGAGGGGACCGAACCCGCCGAGACCGTGGGCGCCGACTCTTGAGGCGCCGGGTCGCGGTCACCGGCGTCGGGGTGGTGGCACCCGGTGGGGTGGGTGTCACCGCGTTCTGGGACCTGCTGATGGCGGGCCGCACGGCGACGCGCGGGATCACCTTCTTCGACCCCACCGGGTTCCGCTCCCGGATCGCCGCCGAATGCGACTTCGACCCGATCGCGTGCGGCGTCGACCCCGACCGGGCCCGACGCGCGGACCGCTACGTGCAGTTCGCGCTCGCCGCGGCGGCCGAGGCGGTCCGCGGCAGCGGCCTGGACCACGACGTCGAGGACCCCTGGCGGATCGGCGTCTCCCTCGGCACCGCCGTGGGCGGCACCACCCGGCTCGAACACGACTACATCGCGGTCAGCGGCCCCGGCAAGACCTGGGCCGTCGACCACCGCAGGGCCGACCCCTTCCTCCACCGGGCCTTCTCGCCGAGCACCCTGGCCGCCGAGGTGGCCGAGGAGTTCGCCGCCAAGGGCCCGGTGCAGACCGTCTCCACCGGCTGCACCTCCGGCCTCGACGCGATCGGCTACGCCGCGCACGCGATCGAGGAGGGCCGTGCCGACGTGTACATCGCCGGCGCCGCCGACTCGCCGATCTCGCCGATCACGGTCGCCTGCTTCGACGCGATCAAGGCCACCTCGACCCGCAACGACGACCCGGCGCACGCCTCCCGGCCGTTCGACGCGGACCGGGACGGGTTCGTCCTCGGCGAGGGCGCCGCGGTGCTGATCCTGGAGGAACTGGAGCACGCCCACCGGCGCGGCGCCCATGTGTACTGCGAGGTCGGCGGGTTCGCCACCCGCGGCAACGCACACCACATGACCGGCCTGACCCGCGAGGGCCTGGAGATGTCCGAGGCGATCGACCGCGCACTGGCGGACGCGGAGGTCGCCCCCGACGCCGTCGACTACGTCAACGCGCACGGCTCGGGCACCAAGCAGAACGACCGCCACGAGACCGCCGCCGTCAAGCGCTCGCTGGGCACGCACGCGCACAAGGTCCCGATGAGCTCGATCAAGTCGATGGTCGGCCACTCGCTCGGCGCCATCGGCGCCATCGAACTCGCCGCGTGCGCCCTGGCGATGGAGCACAAGGCGGTGCCGCCCACGGCCAACTACGAGACGCCGGACCCCGAGTGCGACCTCGACTACGTGCCGGGCACCGCCCGGCCGATGGGCCTGACGACGGTGTTGTCGGTGGGCAGCGGGTTCGGCGGCTTCCAGTCCGCGGTGGTCCTGGACCGTCGGGAGAGGAGACCCCGATGAACGGCTCCGCAGCAAGGCGCACCGTGGTCACCGGCGTCGGCGTGGTCGCGCCCAACGGCATCGGCGCGGACGTGTTCTGGAAGGCGACCCGCGAGGGCCGCTTCGTGCTGGACCGGATCTCCCGCGAGGGCTGCGAGCACCTGCCGCTGACCGTCGCGGGCGAGGTCCGCGACTTCGACCCCGCCGCCGTGGTCGAGGAGCGCTACCTGGTCCAGACCGACCGCTTCACCCACTTCGCGCTGGTCGCCGCCGACCAGGCGCTGGCCGACGCGGCACTGGGCCCGACGTCCACCTTCGGAGTCGGGGTGACCACCGCGAGCTGCTCCGGCGGCGGCGAGTTCGGCCAGCGCGAACTGCAGAACCTGTGGGGCAAGGGACCCGGCTTCGTCGGGCCGTACCAGTCCATCGCCTGGTTCTACGCCGCCACCACCGGCCAGATCTCCATCCGCGGCGGCTTCAAGGGCCCGTGCGCGGTGCTGGCCAACGACGAGGCCGGCGGCCTGGACGCGCTCGCGCACGCCGTCCGGACCATCCGCCGAGGCACCGACGCCGTCGTGGTCGGCGCCGCCGAGGCCCCGCTCGCCCCCTACTCGATGGTCTGCCAACTCGGCTACGACGCGCTCAGCCTCGCCGCCGACCCCGCGCGGGCCTACCTCCCGTTCACCTCCGCCGCCCGCGGCTTCGCCCCCGCCGAGGGCGGCGCGATGTTCGTCGTCGAGGAGGCCGAGTCGGCCCACCGGCGCGGTGCCCGGGTCCGGGCCGAAGTACTCGGACACGGCGCGACGTTCACCGGAACCTCCGGCTGGGGACCCTCCCGGCACGGACTGGCCCGGGCGATCCGCGACGCACTGGCCGAGGCCGAATGCGGACCCGCCGACATCGACGTGGTCTTCGCCGACGCGCTCGGCACCCCCGAAGCCGACCACGCCGAAGTGCTCGCCCTGTCCGACGCGCTGGGCGCCCGCGCCGCCCGGGTGCCGGTGACCGCGCCCAAGGCCGGTATCGGTCGGGCCTACTGCGGCGCGCCGATGCTCGACTGCGCCGCCGCGATCCTGGCCATGGAACACGGCGTACTGCCGCCCACCCCGGGCGTGTTCGACGTCTGCCACGACCTCGACCTGGTCACCGGCCGGGCCAGGGCCGCCGAAGTGCGCACCGCCCTGGTGCTCAGTCGCGGCCTGATGGGCGGCAACGCCGCGCTGGTGCTGCGCCGAGGCGAGGGCCGCACCGACACGCCGTAACCCGACCGGCGACTGCCGCGGCCGGTAGGACCCGTGCCCTCGTACGCATCATCCGACTCATCCGAAAGGAAGCCCGCGATGAACGGACCGCTCACCCACGAAGTGCTCGCCGAGGTGATGAAGTCATGCGCCGGCGTCACTGCCAGGCCCGAGCAACTGCGGGACCCCGACGCCACGTTCGAACAGTTCGGCCTCGACTCGCTGGGCCTGCTCGGGATCGTCGCCGAGCTGGAGCGGCGCTTCGAGTTCCCGCTCGGCGCGGACGTGGACCAATGCAAGACCCCGCGCGAGTTCCTGGAAACCACCAACTCCCAACTCATCTCAGGAGTGTGACATGGCCGGCCATACCGACAACGACATCGTCATCGCGGCCCCGTTCGACCTGGTCTGGGACATCACCAACGACGTGGACAACTGGACGAACCTGTTCAGCGAGTACGCGTCGGTGGAGGTCCTCGAACGCGAAGGCAGCAAGGTGACCTTCCGCCTGACCATGAAGCCCGACAAGGACGGCAAGGTCTGGAGCTGGGTGTCCGAGCGCGAGGCCGACCGCGAGACGCGCACGGTCTGGGCCCGCCGGGTGGAGACCGGGCCGTTCGCGCACATGCACATCCGGTGGGAGTACCACGAGGTCCCCGACGGCGTACGGATGCGCTGGGTACAGGACTTCGCGATGAAGGAGACCGCCCCGGTCGACGACGCGTGGATGACGGACAACATCAACCGCAACTCGCGCGTCCAGCTCGAACTGATCCGGGACCGGATCCAGGAGCGCGCCAGGGAGACGGGCGTCGCATCCACCGCGCGCACCTGGTGAATCCCTCGTCGTCGCCCGCCCCGGCGCGACGACGCCCCGCCGGCGGGGCCGCGCCTCTCGCGGCCCCGCCGGCCCACCCCTCGACAAGGACGGCAAGCCATGCACCGCACCCTGATCGTCGCCCGGATGAAGCCCGACTCGGCGACCCCGATCGCCGACATCTTCGCCGCCTCCGACACCGGCGAACTCCCGCACCTGGTCGGCGTCACCGGCCGCAGCCTGTTCCAGTTCGGCGACCTGTACCTGCATCTGATCGAGGCCGACCGGCCCCCGGGCCCCGCGGTCGCGAAGGTGGCCGGACACCCGGAGTTCCGCGACATCAGCGAACGGCTCTCGGCGCATGTGAACGCGTACGACCCGCAGACCTGGCGCTCGCCGCAGGACGCGATGGCCCGCGAGTTCTACCGCTGGGAGCGCGACGCGCAGCGGTGACGTCGCCACCCGTCCCCACCGTCCAAGGCTCGACCGTCCAAGGACCTGATGCCATGATCGAGACCCATCCGGGGCTCACCGTCGACAGCCGACCCGACTGGGTCAAGTGCGGGCGCTGCGCCGAACTCGTGTACGGCAAACGTTTCACCCGAGACCTGCGGGTGTGTCCCGACTGCGGCGAGCACGCACGCCTGACGGCGCGTGAGCGCCTGGATCAACTCCTCGATCCCGGCTCGGAGACCGCGCTGCGTGCCGACCCCGCCCCGCACGACCCGCTCGGCTTCGTCGACTCCCGCCCCTACCCGGAACGGCTGGACCGGGCGCGTGCGGAGACCGGTATGGACGAGGCCGCGGTGTGCGCGCGAGGCACCATCCACGGGCTGCCGGTGGTGGTCGTCGCGATGGACTTCCGCTTCCTCGGCGGCAGTCTGGGGTGCGCGGTGGGCGCGCGGGTCACCGCCGCCGCCGACGAGAGCCTGCGGACGGGGATCCCGCTGCTGCTGATCACCGCCTCGGGCGGGGCACGCATGCAGGAGGGCGTGCTCTCGCTGATGCAGATGGCCAGGACCGCGCACGCCCTGGCGGAACTGGACGAGGCCGGCGTGCCGGTGCTGTCGCTGATCACGGATCCCACGTACGGCGGGGTGGCCGCCTCGTTCGCGACGCTCGCCGACGTGATCCTGATCGAGCCCGGCGCGCGGATGGGCTTCGCGGGGCCACGGGTGATCGAGCAGACCATCGGCGAGCGGTTGCCCGAGGGGTTCCAGACCGCCGAATTCCTGCTCGAACACGGGATGGTCGACACGATCGTCGCGCGACCGGCGCTGCGCGCGACGCTGCGGCACTTCCTTGCCGTGGGCGGGGCGAGGGCGGGGCGTATGGGCCTGAACGGAGTCGTGTCGGGTGGGGCGGGTTCGGACGGGGTGGGTTCGAACGGGGCGGCTTCGAACGGGGCGGCTTCGCACGGGAGCGGTGCGAAGGGCATCGGCGTGAACGGAGCCGCGGGGGAGGGGCCGGATGGGAACGAGTCCGGTGCGAACGGATCCGGCGCGAACGGATCCGGGGCGAATGGCTCGACGTCGTACGGGTCCGCCCCGATGGGTACTGCGCCGAACGGGGGCGCACGGAATGGGTCCGGTCCGGATGGGGCTGCCGGGAACGGGTTTGCTTCCCATGGGTTCGGTCCGGACGGGGCTGCCGAGGACGGGTTCGTTCGGAACGGGTCCGGTCCGGATGGGTCCGCTTCGAACGGGGCGGCGTCGAACGGGTCCACCCCGAATGGGTCCGCCGTGCATGGCTCCGCGTCGAAGGGGGCCGGTCGGAGTGGATCGGTTCCGAGTGGGGTTGTATCGGAAGGGTCCAGCACGCGTGGCACCACACCGAACGGGGCCGTGCGAGACGGGGTGGCGCCGAAGGGGTCGGTACGGAACGGGTCCGCTTCGGGCGGGTCCGCCGGGAACGGGTCCGCCGCGCATGGGCGCGCGTCGTATGAGCCGGCCGTCGACGAGTTCGCGGGGGAGTCCGGGGAGCCCTGGGAGGCTGTTCGGCTGGCGCGGCATCCGGGTCGGCCGACGGCGCTCGACTACGCGCGTCGACTCCTGGAGGACTTCCACGAGTTGCACGGGGATCGCATCGGCGCCGACTGTCCCGCGATCGTGGGTGGCATCGGTCGACTCGATGGTCGGCCGGTGATGCTGATCGGGCATCAGAAGGGCGGCGACAACCTCGCCGAGCGGCAGCGGCGCAGGTTCGGCATGGCCACCCCGGCCGGCTTCCGCAAGGCGGCCCGGTTGATGCGGCTCGCCGGCAAACTCGGCCTGCCGGTGATCACCCTGGTCGACACGCCCGGAGCCAACCCCGGACCGGACGCCGAACGCGACGGCCAGGCCGTCGCCATCGCGGAGAACCTGCGCCTGATGGCCCGACTGGCCACCCCCATCGTCACGGTGATCACCGGCGAGGGCGGCAGTGGCGGCGCGCTCGCGCTGGCCGTCGCCGACCGGGTGCTGATCGGCGAGCACGGCGTCTACTCGGTGATCAGCCCCGAGGGCTGTGCCGCGATCCTGTGGAAGGATCCGTCGGCGGCCCCCGCCGCCGCGGCGGCGCTCCGTATGGGGCCGCGCGACCTGCTGCGCCTCGGCGTGGTCGACCGGATCGTCCCCGAGCCACCGGGCGGCGCCCACACCGATCCCGGCCGAGCCGCCACACTGCTGCGCGCGGCCCTGATCCCCGTCGTCGACGAACTCCTCGTCCTCAGCCGCACCCGCCTCCTACGCGAACGCGGGGAACGCTTCCGGCGGTTCGGCGCCCCCGAGGCCACCCACGCCGAGGCCTCCCACGCCGATGCCTCCCGTGTCGAGACCGTCCGTGTCGAGACCGTCCGCGCCGAGGGTGCTCGTGCCGACTCCGCTCGTGCTCACTCCGCCCGGGCCGAAGCCGCTCCGGGTGAGGTCGTGCGGGTCGAGACGGTCCGTGCGGAGGCCGTCCCCGTCGAAGTTGCTCCCGTCGAAGGAAGTGCCCGATGAGTTCGCCCCATGGACCCTCCCAGGCGCGCGACGCGCACGCCGACGAGCGACCCGACCGCCACCCCGCCGGCTACGCCGACGAGCGCTGGGTCAGGCCGTTCGATCCCGCGCACGCGTCCGCGCATCCTCGGCAGGTCGCCACCGAGGCACCGGGCCCGGTGCGGCCGGCGCCGGTGCCGCCGCGCTGGATCCGGCTGCGCTGCGGCGACACCAGCATCGAGATCGAGTGGCCCGAGGCCGCCCCCTCCGGCGCCGCGCCCGCCGTCCCCGGTGCCACGCCCGCCGCCGTCCCCGGTGAGCGGCCGTCGGCCGAGCCCGACGGCGGACGCCGCTACGTGCCGGCCCCGATGGTCGGCACCTTCTACCACGCTCCCGAGGTGGGTGCGAAGCCGTTCGTCGGCGTCGGCGACACCGTCCGCCCCGGTCAGACGGTGGGCATCCTCGAGGTCATGAAGATGATGAACACCATCACCGCCGAGGTGTCCGGGCTGGTGGTGGAGGTGCTGGTGGCCGACGCCCAACCGGTCGAGTACCAGCAGCCCTTGTTCGTGATCGAAACCGGCGGCGCCGATCCGGACACGGGCGCCGACAACCGCCCCGGCGGCTCCCACGACCGGCACTGACGACGACCCGAGGTGGTCCCCGTGTTCTCGACCGTGCTCATCGCCAACCGCGGCGAAATCGCCCTGCGGGTCGCCCGCACCTGCCGCGAAATGGGCATTCGCAGCGTGGCCGTGTACTCCACCGCGGACCGGGAGTCCGCGGTGGTGCGCTTCGCGGACGAGGCCGTGCACATCGGTCCGCCGCCGGCCAGGTCCAGCTATCTCAACATGCCCGCGATCATCGAGGCGGCCCGGAACACGGGGGCGGAGGCGATCCATCCCGGCTACGGATTCCTGTCCGAGGACCCCGACTTCGCCGAGATCTGCGAGGCGAACGGGATCACCTTCATCGGTCCGCCGCCGCACGTGATGCAGCGGCTCGGCGACAAGAGCGAGGCACGTGCGGTGATGGCCGCGGCCGGACTGCCGGTACTCCCGGGCAGCGACGGCGCGTTGGGCTCGCCGACGGAGGCCGCCGAGATCGCCGCGCGGGTCGGCTATCCGGTGATCCTCAAGGCCGTCGCGGGCGGCGGCGGTCGCGGGATGAGCGTGGTCCGCGACCCGGACGAACTGGCCTGGGCGTACCAGGACACCCGCGCCCGTGCGCGAGCCGTCTTCGGCGACGAACGGCTCTACCTGGAGCGCTACATCGACCGCGCGCGGCATGTCGAGGTGCAGGTGTTGTGCGATGGCCGCGGCGGCGCCGTGCACCTGGGCGAGCGGGACTGCTCCGCGCAGCGCAGGCACCAGAAGTTGGTCGAGGAGTCGCCCGCCCCGAACCTGCCGGCCGAGACGCGCGAGGCGATGTGCGCGGCGGCGCTGCGCGGGGCGACGGCGGTCGGCTACGTGGGGGCGGGCACCTTCGAGTTCGTGGTCACACCCGCGAACCGGTTCCACCTCCTGGAGATCAACTGCCGTATCCAGGTGGAGCATCCGGTCACCGAGATGGTCACCGGCGTGGACATCGTGCGCGAACAGCTCACCATCGCCGCCGGTGCGCCGCTGACGTTCGGTCAGGACGACGTGGTCCCGCGCGGGGTGGCGATCGAGTGCCGGATCAACGCCGAGGATCCGGCTCGGGCCTTCGCGCCCACGCCGGGCCGGTTGACCGAGTTCGTGCCGCCCGGCGGTCCGTGCGTGCGGATCGACACGCACGCCTATCCGGGCTGGACGGTCGGTCCGGACTACGACTCGCTGCTCGCCAAGGCGATCGTCTGGGCACCCGACCGGGAGCGGGCCATCGCGCGCGCCGAGCGGGCCCTGGGCGAATTCCGGGTGGCGGGCGGCGGGGTGCACACCACGCTGGGCTTCCTGCGGCGACTGCTGGCACACCCGCGCTTCCGGGCCGGCGAGCACACGACGGACCTGGTGGACACGATGACCTCGAACGTCGCCGAGCCCGCACCGGCCGAGCCCGCGCCGGTGCCCTGAGGCCCGACCCGATCCCCGTTCCCGTATCCCGTACCTGTTCCCGTTCCCGTTACGGCTTTTCCCGGTTTCCCTCGGTTGTCCATCCCCGGTTTTCTGCGAAGGCGGATCATTTCCCATGTACCCCATGCACGCACTGCCCGTACGGCGACTGCTTCCCCTCGGCTGTGTCACCGCGCTCACGATGCTCGGCTCGGTGTCGGCGCCGACCGCACGGGCGGATACCCTGCACGTCGTCCATCCGGGCGAGTCGATCCAGGCGGCGGTGGACGCCGCCGCGCCCGGGGACACCATCCAGGTGGCGCCCGGTACGTACGCCGGCAGCGTCCTGGTCCGCACCGATCGGCTGACGATTCGCGGGGCGGGTGAGCGTACGGTGCTCACCCCCGGCGAGGCGGACGCGACGAACGCGTGCGCGGCGGCCGGGAACGGGCTGTGCGTGGTCGGCACGGCCGAGCACCGGGTCGCGGACGTGCGGATCCAGTCGTTGACCGTCACCGGCTTCACGAAGACGGGCGTGATGGGCAGCGGCACCGAACGTATGCGGGTGCGCCGGGTGTTCGCGCATCACAACGGTGAGCACGGGATCGGCCAGGAGAACTCCGTCCGGGGCGAACTCACCGACAACACCTCCGAGGACAACGGCCAGGCCGGACTGTTCCTGGCGGACACCGCCGACGCGATGGGCGCGAGCATCGCCCGCAACCACTCCGCCGGCAACCGGCTCGGCGTACTGATCCGGCGCGGGCGGGAGTTGGCGATCGAGCAGAACGAACTGACCGGGAACTGCGCCGGCCTGTTCGTGGTGGGCGACGACAAGGAGCCCGCCGCCGGGCCGCTGGCGATCCGGGGCAATCGCATCGACGAGAACAACAGGTATTGCCCGCCGAATCCGCGACTGGCCTTCATCCAGGGCTCCGGCATCGTGCTCACCGGCGCCCGGGAGACGCTGGTGACGGACAATCAGGTGCGGGACAACCAGGGGGAGTCGCCGATGTCCGGCGGCATCGTGGTGATGCCCAGTCAGGCCGGGCGGCCGACCGTGGGCAATGTGATCCGGGGCAACGTGGTGACGGGCAACGCGCCCTCCGACCTGGCGTATCGGGTCACCGAGATCAACACGTTCGAGGCGAACGTGTGTGAGCGGTCCGAGCCCGCCGGGCACTGCTGACGGGTTGTCGGGAGCAGGCGAACCCACCCGGGCCGGCGACGCGTTGCGCGTCGTCGGCCCGGTCAGCGCTGTTCGGGGGCCATGTCGGACATGCTCGGGTCCGGCGGGTCGTCACCGTAGCCCAGGGTGGTCATCATGCCCTGCTCGCTGTGGTAGAGGTTGTGGCAGTGCAGCATCCACTCGCCGGGGTTGTCGGTGAACACGTCGACGGCGACGGTCTCCCCGGGAAGCACCACCACGGTGTCCTTGCGCGGGCCGCCGCCCTCGGGTCGACGCACCTGGAAGGTGTGCCCGTGCAGGTGGACGGGGTGCCACATCCGGGTCCGGTTGGTGAACGACAACCGCACCCGTTCGCCGGCGGCGACCGGTACCCGCGGCAACTTCTCGTCGGGTGTTTCGGCGGCGGCGATCCACGCCCTGCCCCGTGCGCCCGTCTTGTTGAGCACGAGGCCCACCTCGCGGGCGGCCCCGTCGCCCGGGTCGACCGACGGATCGGCGGTCAGGTCGGCGAGATCGAGTACTCGGCGATCCAGTTCCGGGACGTCGACCGAGGCCGGCGGAGCGTTGCCGGTCGAGGTCCGGACCACCGCGAAGGCCCGCGCGTCCTTCCCTTCCGCGGCGGCGACCAGCGGGAACACCCCGTCGTCGAGAGTGACCAGCACGTCGTAGCGCTCGCCCATCCCGATCAGCAGCGTGTCCACCCGCACCGGCACCACCGGGAAGCCGTCGGTGTGGGTGACGGTCAGCCGGTGGCCGCCCAGCGCGACCCGGAACGCCGTGTCCGCCCCGGCGTTGATCAGGCGCAGGCGAACCCGTCGGCCGGGTGCCTCCTCGAAGACCGTCGGGGCCTGCGCGGTGCGGCCGTTGATCAGGTAGTGCGGGTAGGCGATGTGGCCGGCGGGCCCGCCGAGCAGGGTGCTACGCAGGGGTTGTGCGGGCCGCCCGCCGGCGTTCAGGTCGGCGAGTACCGCGTCCGGGTCGGTGCCGGTGCCGTCGATCCAGTCGTCGAGCACGACGGTCCACTCCGCGTCGTAGGACAGCGGTTCGGCTGGGTCCTCGACCACCAGCGGGCCGTAGAGCGCGCGGTCGAGTTGGGTGCCCACGTGCGAGTGGTAGAAGTACGTGCCCGGATCGGGCGCGACGAAGCGATAGTCGAAGCCGCCGGCGGCCGGAACCGGGGCCTGGCTGATCCCGGGAGCACCGTCCATGCCCTGATCGATCCGAACCCCGTGCCAGTGCACCGTGGTGTCCTGCGGCAGGTCGTTGCGCAGGTGCGCGGCCACGGTGCCGCCGGCCGCGACGCGGATCTCCGGGCCGGGGATCCGGTCGCCGAACCCCCAGGTCGCCACTTCGCGCCCGCCCAGGTCGACCGTGGTCGGCGCGGCCGTGAGCAGGACCGCGACATCGGCGGCCGAGCCGGCCCGGGAGACGGGCGCGAGGGTGGCGGGGGTGCCGGCGCCGAACCGGGTGCCGGTGCCGGCGGCGAGCAGCGCGGCGGTGCCGGCCGTACCGAGCAGCAGCGAGCGGCGGGTGGGGTGGGAGGGGACAGGCAACGGTGCGGCCCTGCTTCCTGAGGTCGGCTCGCGATCGGGGCGTCGCCCGCCGGAAACGCCGGCGGGATCCGGCGCCAGTACCCCGCGCCGGTCCGGCGAACACGCCCTGGCGTCGGGCCACTCCGTCGGCCGCGATCCGTGCCGCCGGTCGGGTGAACGAGCGCGAACGACAGTTGCCTCCTGGGATTCCCCTCGTTGCACCGGTCGATCGCGCCACCCGCGGCGCCATCCGAAACGGAGATCACATGTACACGTTCAAGAAGACGGCCTCCGTGGCCGCCGGTGTCGCAGCCCTCGTCATGGCCGGGGCCGGCGTCGCCAGCGCCGGGGCCGAGGCCCAGGGCGCGGCGGTCGGTTCGCCCGGCGTGCTGTCCGGCAACAACCTCCAGATCCCGATCCACGTGCCGATCAACGTCTGCGGCAACAGCATCAACATCATCGGGGTGCTCAACCCGACGATCGGCAACGTCTGCGCGAACGTCGACGGCGGGCACGAGAAGGAGCACGGCGGGCACGAGGCGCCGCACCACGGTGAGCACCACGAGGCCCCGCACCACGGTCAGCACGGCTGATTCGAGGTTCGTGCCGTCCGTCCTCCGCTGACGGCGCGTGACACCGATGTACCGGCGGCCCCTCGATGCGGACGGATCCGAGGGGCCGCCAACACGCGGCCGGTGGCGGCGCTCCCCCTGCGGCGCGGCCCCGGCTTCGTCGTGTGCGCGACGGGCTACGGTTTGCGGCCCACCGCTCCCCACATGGCCACCTCGGGAGCGCGAACCCCGGTGTCCGGCCGCCAGTGCGAACAGGTGACGACACCCGGTTCGAGCAGTTCCAGGCCGTCGAAGAAGCGGGCGATGCCCTCCGGTGAGCGCTGCTTGAGCTTGGGCGTGCCGTGCTCGTTCCAGAACGCCACCGCGTCGTCCACGTCCGGTGGCGCGGGCGGACTGGTCACCGTGTGGGACAGCGCGAGATGGCTGCCGGACGGAAGCGCGTCCAGGAGGCGGCGTACCGTGCCGTAGGCCTCGTCGTCGTCGTTCACGAAGATGATCACGCCGAGCAGGACCAGGGCGATGGGCTGGTCGAAGTCGAGGGTTTTCGACGCCCGGGCCAGGATCTCGTCGACGTCGCGCAGATCGGCGTCGATGTAGCGGGTGGCCCCCTCCGGACTGCTGGTCAGCAGCGCCCGGGCGTGCACCAGCACCAGGGGATCGTTGTCGACGTAGACGATGCGCGATTCCGGCGCCACGCCCTGCGCGATCTCGTGGGTGTTCCCGGCCGTCGGCAGTCCGGTGCCGATGTCGAGGAACTGCCGGATGCCGAGATCGGCGGCCAGGTATCGGATCGCCCGACCGAGGAACTGCCGGTCGGCGAGGGCGTAATCCCGGGTGCCGGGGTGGATCGCGGCGATCTGATCGCCGGTCTCCCGGTCCACGGGGTAATTGTCCTTGCCGCCCAGCCAGTAGTTCCACACCCGGGCGGTATGGGCCACCTCGGTGTCGATCTTCCGCTCTGGTAAAGCCGATTCGGCGTCGGGTATGAACTCGGCCACGAACTCTCAACTCCGGATGCCGTGTGGGGTGGTCCAGGCCAATCTAAGGGTCCGTCGACCCGAGCCGGCAGGCGAGGCGGTGAATCTTCCGTCACGGGTGGCAAAGTTTTCCGGGCGGCGGCGGAACGCCCGGTTTCGGTACGGCTGTTCGGCGTTCTTCCCGGTGGGCGCGCGGAGTTCAGCCGCCGGCGCGGGTGCGGATCAGCTCGGCGAGGTGGTGCAGGGCGGCGGGGTTGTCGGCGAGGAACAGGTTGGGCTCGACGAGTTCGAGTTCCATCAGCACCGGCGAGCCGTCGTCGGCCAGGGCCACGTCGACGCGGGCGTAGAGCAGCGGACATGCGCCCGGGACGACGGACAACGCCGCGGCGGCCAGGTCGAGTTCGGCGG
Organism: Embleya hyalina; assembly: GCF_003967355.1. Classification (GTDB taxonomy): domain Bacteria; phylum Actinomycetota; class Actinomycetes; order Streptomycetales; family Streptomycetaceae; genus Embleya; species Embleya hyalina. Next base: position 82,250 of record NZ_BIFH01000021.1, read on the forward strand.
TGGTCGGGGTGTGCCGGGCCAGGCCGGGATGCGGGTGGCGGTCGTTGTCGAGGACGCCGACCTCGGTCAGGACCGGTCCCTTGCGCATCGCGTGGCTGAACATGCCGCCGAGGAAGACCAGCGCCCGTTCGCCCTCGTCGATCCGGGACAGGTACGGCTGCACCATCGCGGTCTCGCCGCCGGCGTGCAGCGCGGCGATGTGGCGGGCGGCCGCGTCGTGGTGCTCCGGGGCGTAGCGGGCGCTGTCCCGGGCGCCGGAGGAGACGGCGGGCTTGATCACGAAGTGGCCGCGTTCGGGCAGGGTGGCCCGCTCGCCGGGGGCGACGAATCGGGTCGGCACCACCGGGACGCCGCGCGCGCAGAGTTCGCGCAGATACCGCTTGTCGGTGTCCCAGCGCACCGGCGCGGCCGGGTTGTCCAGCCGGGTCACCGCCTCGACCGCGTCCACCCAGGCCAGGTACGACGCCGGCCGCTCGCAGTAGCCCCACGTGGACCGGATCACCACGGCGTCGTAGGTCGACCAGTCCACGTCGGCGCGATCCCAGGACACCGCCTCGGCGTCGACGCCCCGCGAGCGCAGGGCGGCGACCAGCGGTGGCAGGTCCGCGTCCAGCCGGAGACCCAGGGCCGAGGTGGCCGCCGCCACGCGGATCGGGACCGACATCGGTACCTCCGGGGGAAGCGGAACGGCCGTGAACGGGTCGGGAAGGCCGAGTCGGCGGATCACCCGGGCCCGCCCGCGAGCGGGCCGCGTTTCGCGGTGGCCCGGGTTCGCGGACGTGGCTTGTTCGCGTGGGTCGACGGGTGTTGATGACCTCCGGGCGAACGATAGCCGTCCATTGGCCGACATGGTGCGATTGCACCCATCGGATACCCCCAGACTGCCACCGCCGGCCGGTCGGGGTCGGGGGCCGGGACCGTGGATGAGCGAGGAAACCGTGGCAGACGAAACCATGGACGATGTGCGTGCCGGGGTGGACGCGACCTATGTGGCGGCGGCGAGCGCCGTGCTGGCCGGGGGCAGTGTGACCAGCGAATCCTGCTGTGACGGCAGTGGGGTCGGGGTCGGTCGGGGGTTCGGGGCCGGGCGGTATCGCGCGGAGGAACTGGGGTGGCTGCCCGGGGCGGCGTCGGCCGCGAGCCTGGGGTGTGGCAATCCGGCCGCCGCGGCCGATCTGGTCGAGGGCGAACGGGTGCTCGACCTCGGCTCGGGCGGCGGCATCGACGTCCTGCTTTCGGCCCGACTGGTGGGGCCCAAGGGGCGGGTGTACGGGCTCGACCTGCTGGACGAGATGCTGGAGTTGGCCGGGGCGAACGCGCGGCGCGCCGGGGTGGACAACGTCGAGTTCCTGAAGGGTTCGATCGAGGCGGTGCCGTTGCCGTCCGCGACGGTCGACGTGGTGATCTCGAACTGTGTGATCAGTCTGGCGGCGGACAAGGGCGCGGTGTTCGCCGAGACGTTCCGGGTGCTGCGCCCCGGCGGCCGGTTCACGGTGTGTGACGTGGTGGCCGGTGAGGGGCTGACGATCGAGGAGCAGGCCGCGCGCGGGTCGTTCGCCGGATGTCTGGCCGGGGCGTTGGCGGCGAGCGAGTATCGGGCCGGGCTCCGGGCGGCCGGGTTCATCCGGATCACCGTCGAGCCCTCGCACCAGATCACCGACGGGATGCGGGCGGCGATCATTCGGGCCGACAAGCCGAAGGCGTGCTCCTGCGACTGGTGATCCGAGGGTCGGCGGCGGGTGGCGCGCCGTCGACCCCGCCGCCGCCCGGATCGGGGCGGGGCTTCGGCCGTTCGGCGAGGAGGCCGTCGGCCGGTGGCGGGAGGCGCGGCCGAGGTCGGCGAATGCGGTGGGTGCGGACGCGTGTCGGCGTGGGTCGTCGGCGGCCCCGGCGGCGGCGTCGTCGGGTGGGTGGGCGCGGGGCGGGATCGTCGGTGGGTCGGCCTTCGGCCGGGACGGAAACCGCCGGCTCGACGTGGCCCCGATGGTGCCGAGGAAGGTTGTCGAGCCGGCGATCGTCCGGAGAACCGGGCGGACCCGGGTGGTTCAGGCCGCGGGGCCGGTGAACAGCCCGCGACCGGTCTTGACCGCTCGTCCGGCCTTGACCAGACCCTCGGTCGAGGTGCGCACGCTCTCCATGCGGCTCTTGGTGGCGACCTCGCCCAGGGCCTCGGTGAGCTGACGCACGTTCATCGGCTCGCCGGTGCCCGCCAACAGCGCGGCGATCTCGTCGCGCAGGTGGGAACGGACCGGACGGGCCGCCGGTGCCGCCGCGGGTGCGGGTGCGGGTGCGTCCGTGGCCTTGGCGACCGGGGTCGCCTTGGCGGCCTTGGTCGCGGTGCCCGCCTTGGCGCCGGCCCGCTTGGTGGCGCTCGGCTTGGTGGTGCTCGGCTTGGCGGTGGTCGCCTTCGCCGTGGCGCCGGCCTTGGTGCGGGTGGACTTCCTGGCCGCCGGCTTGCCGGCCGGAGCCTTGCGGGCGGAGGCGGACTGTATCCGCGTCTGCTCCGCCACCGCCGCGACCGCCTGCTTCTTGCGGCGCGGGGCCGGAACGGTCGCCGCCGGGGTCTCCGGAGCGGCCGGTTCGGGCGTTGCCTCGACGACCGGCTCGGGCGAGGCGGTGGCCTCGGCCTCGGGCGCGGCCTCCACGACGGGTTCGGCCTCGGGCGCGGGTTCGGACGCCGGGGCGACCTCGGCCTCGGCGACCGGCTCCGCCGCGGCCTCCTCGGCCGGGGCCGGCGCGGTCAGCGGGCGAATCAGCGCCAGCTGTTCCACCGCGCTCAGTCGAGCGGCCAACTGTGCCTCGACCAAGGCCAGTTCCTCTTGCAGCCGGTCTCGTCGCCCGGCCAGTTCGGTGGCCTCCCTTTCCAATGCAACTCTCAGTTCGTCAACCGACGATGCGACCATCCGGCGACTCCTTTTCGTGGCTCGGCAATCGGTTCGGGGCAGTCGCGATCCGGCGGACCGGAGCACGTCGCTCCCCTTCGGCGGGCGGGGGCATCCCACCCGCGCCGAGTCCATGATCGCCCGTTCCGCGCGTGACATGCACCAAAACACGTTTCCGCGTGCGGAATTGCCCGAAGAAAGCTTGGATCGGCCGCTCTGCGTGCGGTGTTGCGGACGGGTTGTGACATGGGAAACGGGGTTCGGGGGTCCCGGAGCGCTGTCGAGGCCCGGATTCGGCAGTGCCGATGTGGTGTCGGGCCCGGTTTCGGGGTGGTTTCGGCCGGGCCGATGCGCTCCCCGGCGACGCCGGCTCTCGTCGATGTTGTATTGAAAATGAAAACCATTCCCGATACGGTCGCGGCGGATCGATGCTCTGCGAGAGAGCCGTCGCGCGGTCGGAGAGGGAGTTCGGTGGGTCATCTGTTGGTTGTCGAAAGCTGGGTCGGGGCGATGAGCGGATTGTTGCCCCGGGCCATCCACGAGGCCGGACACGAGTTCACGTTCCTCACCCGGGACCTGCACCACTACCTGCGCGCGACGCCCGGCGCCGCGCCGCATCCGCTGCTGTCCGCGCGCAACATCGTCACGACGGAGACCAACGACACGACGGAACTGCCGGCCGCGGTCGAACGACTGCACGAGGTGTTCGCGTTCGACGGGGTGTTGTCCGCGTGCGACTACTACCTGCCGGCCACCGCGCGGATCGCCGCCCGGCTCGGTCTGCCCGCCCCCGCGCCGGACGCGGTGGAGGCGGCCTGCCGCAAGGATCTGACCCGACTGCGCCTGGCCGAGGCCGGCGTCCCCGGCCCGCGCTTCGCGCTGTGCGCGGACCGGGCGCAGGCGCGTGCCGCGGCGCGTGAGATCGGCTACCCCGTCGTGGTCAAGCCGGTGGACCTGTGCGCCGGGATGTTGGTCCGCGTCGTCCACGACGAGGTGGAACTGGCTCGCGCACAGCGGGCCATCACGGATCTCACGGTGAACGCGCGCGGACAGCGCCGGGCCTCGGTGGTGCTGATCGAGGAATACCTCACCGGCCCCGAGGTCAGTGTCGAGACGGTCACCCGCGCGGGACACACCCACGTCGTCGGCGTGACCGACAAGAGCCTGGGCGCCGAGCCGACGTTCGTCGAGACCGGACACATGTTCCCGGCCGCCCTGGACCCGGACCGCACGCGGGCCGCCGCGGACACCGCCGTACGCGCGGTCGAGGCGCTGGGCCTGGACCACGTCGTGGCGCACACCGAGATTCGACTCACCCCCGACGGGCCGCGAACGATCGAGGTCAACCCCAGGCCGGCGGGCAATCGCATCACCGAACTGGTTCGGCACGTCACCGGCGTCGACCTGGTCGTGGCCTGCGTGGACGTCGCGCTGGGCCGGCGTCCCGACCTGGCCGTGCGCGAGACCGGCGTCCGCAGTGCGGCCATCGGCCTGCTGCTGCCCGACGAACGCGACCTGTCGGCGGACGGGACGGGCACACTCGCCGGCATCGACGGCGCCGACGCGGTACGCGCCGAGCCGGGCGTGGTCGAGCTGACCCTGGCCGAACCGGGGCGGTCGGTACGGGCCGCGACCAGCAACAACGAGTATCTGGGCCACGTGCTGACCGCCTCCCGGGGCGCCGGCGCGCGGGAGTCGGCCGAGCGCATGCTGGGCCGGCTGCGCCCCCGCTACGCGGCCGTGTCGGCGGTGACCGGGTGAGCCGGCCGCGATTCGCACCCGAGGCCCCGGGCGCCCTCGACGAACTGCTCGTCCGGGTCCGCGCCGGGGAGTTCGGGGCCGACCCGAACCAGGAGCGGGTGAGCACCGCCTTCCGCACCGTGCAGGCCGTCCGGCACGCGGAACGCACCACCGGCTACCGCAACGAGGTGCTGAGCGTGCGGCTGGGCGCGGCGGTCGGCTCGTGCGCCGCCGAACCGGGCACGCTGCCCGCCGAGACCATCGACGACTGCGTCGGGGCCCGCGTCGCCGACCTGCTGGCGCATCCGCTCGCGCCGGTCCGGATCGCCGCCCTGGACGCCTACCTGATGCGAGCCCGCCCGCACGGCCCCGAGCACGGTGCCAGGGCGTACCCGTTGCCGGCGGGGAGTTCGCTGACCAAGTCCCGCGCCCGGGCCCGCGCCGTGATCGACCTGCTGCCGGCGGCGCGGATACGCACCGTGCTGGTCGTGGGCGTGGTCAACTCGCTGTTGGAGCGGCTGCACACGCTCGGGATCGGCTGCGTGCCGTGCGACTTCGCGGGTGGGCGCACCGAATGGGGCGAGCCGATCCGCCGCGACGCCGAGGCCGAACTGGACCGCTGCGACGCGATTCTGGCCTCCGGCATGACGCTGGGCAACGACACCTTCGAACCGCTGCGCGCACACGCCGCGAGCACCGGCAAGCCGCTGGTGATGTTCGCCCAGACCGGCAGCGCGATCCTGCCGCACTTCGTCGGCTCGGGGGTGAGCGCGGTATGCGCCGAGCCCTATCCGTTCTTCTGGCTGGACGGCGGACCCGGTGTGGTCCATCGCTACGGCGGGCCGAGTGCCGCGCACCGACCCGCAGACCCGGGCGCGGCGCGCCGATCCGAAGGCACGAGCGCGGCGCGCCGATCCGGAGGTGCCGCGTGAGCACCGTCCCGCCGCCGCGTGCCGCCGACTCGACCGGTGCCAATCCCGACCTGCTGTCCCTGCTCGGCCGCACCCCCGTGGTCCGTGTCGGCACCGAACTGCCCTGCGCGCACCCGGGATTCTGGGCCAAGCTCGAATACCTGAGCGCGGGCGGCATGAAGGCCCGGGCCGCCGTATCGATGTTGCGCGGCGCCCGCCGACGCGGCGAACTGCGCCCCGGCGCGCTCGTGGTCGAGTCCACCTCGGGCACCCTGGGCATCGGTCTGGCCTTCGCCGGACAGGCCCTCGGTCATCCGGTCCGGCTCGTCGGCGACCGCGAACTCGAACCGTCCATGCGGCAGTTGTTGCGCGCGCACGGCGCCGAACTGGACCTGGTGGAACAGCCGGCGGCGGTCGGCGGCTGGCAGGCCGCCCGGCTCGCCCGGCTGCGCGAGATCCTGCGCGGCACCCCCGGCGCCTATTGGCCGGATCAGTACAACAACCCCGACAACCCGGCGGGCTACGCGTCGATGGCGGCCGAACTCGCCGACCAGCTCGACCACGTGGACATCCTGGTGTGCAGCGTGGGAACCGGCGGGCACAGCGCCGGACTGATCGGGCCGCTGCGCCGGCGCTGGCCGGCGCTGACCGTGATCGGCGTCGACTCGGTCGGCTCGACCATCTTCGGCCAGCCCGCCCGACCCCGCCTGATGCGCGGGCTCGGCAGCAGCATCCGGCCGCGCAACGTCGCCCACCACGCGTTCGACGAGGTGCACTGGGTCGGCCCGGCCGCCGCCGTCGACGCATGCCGTCGGCTGGCCCGGGGCAGCTTCGTCAGCGGCGGCTGGAGCACCGGCGCGGTGGCCCTGGTCGCCGCGTGGGCGGCCCGTGTCCACCCGGGCACCACCGTGGCCACCATCTTCCCGGACGGCCCGCACCGGTACCTGGGCACCGTCTACGACGACGCCTTCTGCGCCGCGCACGGCCTGGCCGGCGCCCGCGTGCCCACCCACCCGGTGGAGATCCTGGACCCCGGGATCGTCGAGGTCGGCGGCTGGGCGCGCTGCCGGACGGCCGCGCGCCCGCCGGGCGTCCCGGGGCCTTCGGCGCGGGAACACGCGCCCGCGTGCGCCGCTGCGCCCGTGCCCCGCGTCGCCGGCGCGCCCGAGACCTCCATACCGGGGTCCGCATGAGGCTCACGTGGCAGACGACCCGGCTCGAACTGGGTGAGCCGTTGCGCATTTCGCGGTCGGTGATGGCCGGGCGCGATGCCGTCTGGGTGTGTGTCGAGCACGAAGGGACGCGCGGGTGGGGTGAGGCGCTGGGCAGCGCTCGGCTGGGGCTGGCGGCCGATGACATCGGGGCGGCGCTGGCGCGGGCGGCTCGGCCGTGGCTGGGGCGGTTCGGCGAACCGGAGAGCGCTTCGGAGGAGTTGGCGGGCATCGGACCGAGCGGGCTGCCGCTCGGGGTGCGGGCCGCGCTCGACGCGGCGCTGCTCGACCTGGTGGGCAAACGCGCCGGACGGCCCGTACATCGGCTGCTGGGCGCCGAACGGGCGCCCGCCGCGGTGACCGCCCGGACCATCGGGCTCGGCGGGATCGAGCACGCGGCCGATGCGGCGACGCGGCTGGCCGCACTCGGGTTCACCGTGCTCAAGGTGAAGGCCGGTGCGCCCGATCCGGCGCACGATCTGGCCAGGGTCGCGGCGGTGCGCGACGCGGCGCCGGACGCCCGGATGTTGCTCGATCCCAACGGCGCGTGGAGCGAGGCGCGGACCATGGAACTGCTGCCGCGATTCGCCCTGCTCGGGGTCGAGGCGGTGGAGCAGCCGATCGCCGCCGGGCGACCCGATGTGCTGGCTCGGATCGCTCGGCACGCGCCGATTCCGGTGATCGCCGACGAGGACGCGGTCACCCGCGAGGACGTACTGCGACTGGCGGGACGGATTCCCGGGGTCAACCTCAAACTCGCCGAATGTGGCGGTGCGCGTGCGGCGTCGCGGATCGTCGAGGATCTGCGCGGCAGCGGTACCGAGATCATGTTCGGCTGCCTGACCGGCAGTTCGCTCGGCATCGCGCCCGCCGTACACCTCGTCGACCGGGCCCGCTGGGTCGACCTGGACGGGCATCTGCTGCTCGCGCGCGATCCGTGGACCGGCATCGGCGGTACCGCCGGCACGGTGCGCGCCGCCGAACACACCCCCGGGCTGGGCGTACGGCGCACGATCGGGGCCGGCCGATGAGGACACTCCGCGCGGTGGCCGGATTCCCGCTCGCGGTGCGGCTGTTGCTGGTCAACCAGCTCGGCGTGAACACCGGCTTCTACCTGCTGATCCCGTATCTGGCCACCCATCTCACCGACGACCTGGGAATGTCCGCCGCCGTCGTCGGCATCGTCCTGGGCGTGCGCAACCTCGCGCAGCAGGGCCTGTTCATCCTCGGCGGATCCGCCGCCGACCGGCTCGGCGCGCGCGGCGTGATCATTGCCGGATGCGCGCTGCGCACCGTGGGGTTCGGGCTGTTCGCGCTGGGCGACGGACTGCCGGTACTGCTCGCCGCCGCGCTGCTCAGCGGGCTGGCCGGCGCGCTGTTCAACCCCGCGGTGCGCACCTACCTCGCCCACGAGGCGGGGCCGCGCAGGGCCGAGGCGTTCGCCCTGTTCAACGTCTTCGCCACCACCGGTGCCCTGCTCGGTCCGCTGCTCGGCAGCCTGCTGCTCCTGGTCGACTTCACCGCCGCCGCGCTGACCGCGGCCGTGCTGTTCGCGGTGCTGACGATCGCCCAGGCGCTCGTCCTGCCGGCGCGTCCGGTGCCGGCGCCGGAGCGTTCGGTGGTGGCCGACTGGCGTGAAGTCCTGGGCAACCGCGCCTTCGTGGCGTTCTCGATCGCGATGGCCGGGCTGTACGGCCTGGAGACGCAGCTGTATCTGCTGCTCCCGGACGGCGTTCGGCACGCGACCGGCCAGGAGGCCGCCGTCGGAGTGCTGTTCCTCACCGGGACGGTCGCCAACCTGCTGCTGCAACTGCGGATCACCCGCCTCCTCCAGGCACGCGGCGACCGCACGCGGTGGATCACGATCGGAACGGCCGTGACGGGACTGGCCTTTCTGCCCCCGATCGTGGTCGCCGGCGGCGCGGGCCCGGACGGGACCGGGGACGCGGTGGTGCGGATGGTGCCGTTGATCGCCGCCGCCCTGTTGCTGCATGTGGGCGTGATGATCGCGCAGCCGTTCGTGCTCGAACTCGTCCCCGCCTTCGGCCCGGACCGATTGACCGGCACCTGCTTCGGGCTGTTCTACGCGGCCTCCGGCATCGCGGCGGCGGTCGGCAACGCCGGGATCGGCTGGGCGATGGACGCGGGCGCGGGCAGCGGCCGGGCGTGGTTGCCGTGGGCCTGCTGTGCGCTCCTCGGCCTGCTGTCGGCCTCGGCGATGGGGTGGCTGCGCCGGGGCGGGACGCTGCCCACCGTGCCCGGCGCCGGCGCCGTCGAGCCGGCCGCGGCGTCGCGTACGCCCGACCACCCCAGAGCCGAGAGCGAGCCCCGATGAGCACCCGTGCCGCCGCGCGACCGAGAAGCGCCCCGATGGGCACCGATGACGGCCGCGCGGCCGAGCACCTGCCCGGAAGAGCACCCGTGCCGCCGCGCGGTCGAGAAGTGGCCGCGATGGGCGCTGTG
>NZ_BIFH01000021.1:92102-257925 GCF_003967355.1 Embleya hyalina
TGCGACCGGGAAGCGGCCCCGGTGGGCACTTGTGACGGCTGTGCGGTCGGGAAGTGGCCGCGATGGGCGCTGTGACGGCGGCGCGGTCGAGGATCTGCCCCGATGGACACCCGTATCGCCGCACGGCCGGGAAGTGGCCGCGATGAGCATCCGCGATCAGTACGAAGCCGAGAGTGGACCGACGTGAGTACCCGCAATCTCCTGACCGATACCCCCGAACTCTACGAACGCCGCTTCCCCGACCCCGGTCGGCTCGCCGCCCGGTGGACCGACGCGATCCTGCGGCGCCACCGCGCCGGGCCCCGCGTGCTGGACGTGGGCTGCGGCACCGGACGGGACGCGGCCTGGTTGCAGGCGCACGCCGCCCGCGAGGTGGTCGGCATCGACACCTCGGCGGCGATGGTGCGGCACGCCCGCGCCCACCACCCCGGCCCGGACTACCGCCTCGCCGACATGCGCGACTTCGACCTCGGGCGCGTCTTCGACGCCGTGGTCTGCCTGGACAGCGCGCTGCTGTACTGCCACGAGAACGCCGACCTCGCCGCGTTCCTCGATCGTTGTCGGGAACACCTCGTGCCCGGCGGGCTGTTCGTGGCCGAACTGCGCAACGGCGCCTACTTTCTGCAGGGCGCCGAGGGCGCCCGGCCCGAACCCGAACCCCGTACCGACACCGTCGTGCGCGCGGGGGTCACCTACACCTCGCGCACCACCCTGTGGGTCGACCACACGGCCCAACTGCTGCGCCGACGCCGGGAATGGACGTCGGACGACGGCGTGCCGCCCCGGGTGCAGCACTCCGCGTGGCGGCTGCTGTTCCCCCGCGAGCTGGGCTATTTCCTCGACGTCGCCGGCTTCGACGTGCTCGACCTCCACGACCGCCCCGGACCGCGTACCGACCCGCCCTGGACCGAGGGCGCCCCGCCCGCCGCGACCGGGCACGGCGACCGCCTGCACGTGGTCGCCCGCCGCCGCTGACGCGGCATCACTTCGCCCACCACCACCGCCGACACGGAGAGAACGACCCATGAGCCGGATCCACCCCCGCATACCCCTCGGCGCATCGCTCGCCGGTACCTCCCGCCGGGCCTTCCTGACCGCCGGGGGCGTCGCCGCGCTGACCCTGGCGGTGGGCTGCACCGGCGGCACGGCCGAGCCCGGGCCGCGCGCCGGTACGCCGGGCGAGGGAACGCCCAGGCGCGGCGGGCGGTTGCGGGCGGCCTTCCCGGGCGGCGGCGCCAACGAGACGCTGGATCCGCACCTGGCCAATCTGTTCGTCGACGTGGCCCGGGCCAAGGCGTTGTTCGACAAGCTCGCCGACTACGGCGCGGACCTGGCCCCGGTGCCCCGACTCGCCGCCGGATGGGAGCCGAACGCGACGCTGGACACCTGGCGGGTGCGGCTGCGCCCGGCGACCTTCCACGACGGCCGGCCGGTGACCGCCGAGGATGTGCTGTACAGCTTCCGTCGGATCGCCGACCCCGCACGGGCGTTCCGGGCCAAGGCCGCGTCGGAGTCGATCGACCATGCCGCGAGTCGGGTGGTCGACCCGGCCACGGTGGAGTTCCGACTCAAGCTCCCCTACGCCGAATTTCCCAACGTGCTCGCGGCGTTCGGCGCCTACATCGTGCCGGCCGGTGCGGACTCCTTCGAGCGCCCGGTGGGATCGGGTCCGTTCGTCTTCGGGTCGTTCAAGCCCGGGAGTTCGCTGCTGCTGCGGCGCAACGACGGCTACTGGGACGGTGCTCCGCACCTGGACGAACTGGAGTTCGTGATCGCGGGAGAGGAGTCGGCGCGGACCAACGCGCTGCTCGGCGGTCAGGTGGAGTACGCGCACGAACTGAACCCGGCCACCGCGCGGGTGCACGAGGGCGGGGGCCGGATCACCGTGTTGCGGTTGCGGAACAGCGCGATGCAGGGCTTCGTGATGAAGACCGATCGGCCGCCGTTCGACGACCGGCGGGTCCGACAGGCGTTCTGCCTGATCGCCGACCGTCGGGAACTCGTGGACGGGGCGCTGTCCGGCGCCGGGGAGGTGGGCAACGACCTGTTCGGCAAGGGATGTCGCTACTACGCGGCGAGCCTGCCGCAGCGCACCCAGGACCTGGTCCGGGCCCGGGCGCTGCTGCGCGAGGCCGGTGCGGAGGGATTGACCGTCACCCTGGACACCGCGCCCGCCGCCACCGGATTCGTCGAGGCCGCCGGGATCTTCAAGGAACAGGCGGCGAAGGCCGGGGTCACCGTGCAGGTGCGGATCGGCAACAAGGACACCTACTGGAAGGACATCCTCACCGCGGGCACCCTCGCGTCCTACCGCTCGGGTGCGATGCCGATCGAGTCGCACGTCTCCCAGCGGCTGTTGACCGGATCCACCACCAACGCCACCCGCTGGCGGGACCGGGACTTCGACGAGCTGTACCGGCAGATCCAGTCCACCCCCGACGAGGCGTCGCGCACCGCGCTGTACGAGCGCATGCAGCGCCGACTCCACGACGAGGGCGGGTTCCTGATCTGGGGCTTCGCCGACTGGATCGTGGCCACCGCGAACCGGGTGCGCGGCGTGGCGACGAACGCGCCCGCCAATACGCTGGACTGGGCCCGGTTCGACAAGGTCTGGCTCGGGTGAGCGCGGATCGTGGTCGGCCGGCGCGCCGACTGCTGCTCGGCCCGGTCCAGATCGCGGCCGTGGTGGTGCTGATCTTCGCGTTGACCGAGGCGCTGCCGGGGGACGCGGCGGTGGCCCTGGCGGGCGACCAGCCCGACCCGGAGCGGATCGCGCGGATCCGGGAGTCGATGGGCCTGGACCGTTCGATGGGCGGGCGGTTCGGCGCCTGGGTCGAGCGTCTGGCGCACGGCGACCTGGGCACCTCGCTGGTCTCGGGCCGGCCGGTCGCCGACCTGCTCGCCGATGGGTTCGGCCCGACCCTGGTACTGGCCGGGGTCACGGTCGTGCTGCTCGTGCCGCTGTCGGTGGGCCTGGGGGTGCTCGCCGCGCGGCGCGAGGGCGGTCCGGTGGATCGCCTGATCAGCGCGCTGACGTCGGCGGTGCACGCGGTCCCGGAGTTCGCCCTCGGGGTGTTGCTGATCACGCTGTTCGCGCTCGAACTCCGGTGGTTGCCGCCGACGGCGGTGGGTACCGACGGTGATCTGCTCGGCCGTCCGGCCGTGTTGGTGCTGCCCGTGGTGGTGCTGCTGTCCCGGCCGGTGTGCACGATCGCCCGGCTGGTGCGTGCCGGCATGATCGACGCGATGGCGTCGCCGTACGTGGCACACGCGCGACGACAGGGCCTGTCCGGTGCCCGGGTGTGCTGGACGCATGCGCTCCCGAACGCCCTTGCCCCCGCGACCCAGCAACTCGCCCGTACGTGTGACTGGTTGCTGAGCGGGGTGATCGTGGTGGAGGCGCTGTTCGTCGTCCCCGGGCTCGGCACCGTGCTGGTGGACGCGGTCGCGGCGCGCGACATCCCGGTGATCCAGGGGCTCGCGCTGGTGTTCGGCGTGGTGACCGTTTCGGTCAACCTGGTCGCCGATCTCGTGACGCTGCGGCTGGCGCCGCGCGTGGAGGTGGCCGCGTGATGAACTCGCGTCTTCGCGAGCCGAGTCGGGCCTGCCGGGACGATCGCAGCGGTCGGCGCTACGCGGTGGCGCTCGGATTGATCGGGCTGCCGCTGGTGATCGCGTTGATCGGGCCGTGGTTCGCGGGGTCGGCGCAGCCGCGTGCGGTGTCTTTCAGCGCCGGGGAAGGGCACTGGTTGGGCACCGACTTCGCCGGGCGCGACGTGTGGCGGCAGGTGTTGCTCGGCGGGCGATCGGTGGTGTTGGTGGCGGTGGCCGCGACGCTCCTGGCCTATCTGGTGGCGGTGCCGCTCGGGCTGGCCGCGGCGGCGACGCGGCGCGGGTGGGTGGCCGAGGTGCTGATGCGGCCGCTGGACGTGCTGATCGCGGTGCCCTCGCTGCTCGTCGTGCTGCTCGTGGCCGCGCTGTTTCGGCCGGGGCCGGCCGAACTGGTGCCGGTGATCGCCCTGGTGGCGATGCCGGACGCCGCCCGGGTCGTGGCCGCGGCGGGCACCGAGGTGGCGGCGCGGCCTGCCGTCGAGGCGCTGCGCATGCAGGGCGAGTCCTGGTGGCGGATCACCGTCGGCTACCCGCTGCGGTCGATCCGGCGCACGCTGGCCGCCGACGCGGGGACCCGGCTCGCGAGTGCGCTGTACCTGGTGGCGACCGCCGCGTTCCTGGGCGTGGGTGTGGCCCCGGATGCCGCCGACTGGGCGGTGATGGTGGACCGCAACCGGCCCGGCCTGTTCCTCCAACCCTGGGCCGTGGTGGTGCCCGCGGCGCTGATCGTGGCGCTGTCGATGGGCACGAACCTGGCGTTCGACACGGCCTTGCGGACGCCGACGGGCGGGCGGGGGAGGGACGATGAGCGACGCTGAACCCGTTGCGGTGGTCCGCGGGTTGCGGGTGGAGGTGGGTGGTCGGGCGATCGTGGACGGGGTGGATCTGACGCTGCGTGCGGGGCGGATCACCGCACTGGTGGGACCGTCGGGCAGCGGCAAGACCACCACCGCGCTGGCCCTGCTCGGCGAATACCCGCCCGGCGCCCGGGTGACGGGCGAGGTACGGGTCGTGGGTGGCGGAGCGGTCGGCTACGTCCCGCAACATCCCGGCGCGGTGCTCAATCCGGTACGTCGGGTGGGCGTGTTGTTGCGGGACATCGCGCGGGCGCGCGCGGGCGATCGGAGGTCGCATCGGGAGGCGGTGCACGAGGCGTTGCGGGCGGCGCGGATCGAGCATCCCGAGCAGGTCGTGCGGCGCTTTCCGCATCAGCTCTCCGGCGGGCAGCAGCAACGCGTCGTGGTGGCCCAGGCGTTGCTGCTCGGTGCGCGGGTCGTGGTCGCCGACGAGCCGACCACCGGGCAGGACGCGCTGACCAGGCAGGGCGTCGTGGAGCGACTGGCGGCCCTGGCCGGGGAGGGGATCGCGGTGTTGTTGCTCAGCCACGACCTCGACGTGGTGCGCCGACTCGCGGACGAGGTGGTGCTGTTGGCGAATGGGCGGCCGGTCGGGTTCGGGCCGCCGGCACGAGTGCTGCCGGCGCCGGAGCCGGTGGAGGTTCGGCCCGCGAGAGCGGGGGCCGACGACGGCCCCGACGCCGACGCCGCCACCGAGGTTCGGCTGGAGGTTCGGGACCTCACGGCCGGATACCCGACAGGCGTGCGGCGCGAGGCGACCGTCCTGGATCGGCTGAGCCTGACCGTGGCACCCGGCGAATGCCTCGCCCTGGTGGGTCGTTCGGGCAGCGGCAAAACGACGCTGGGACGCTGCCTCGCCGGGTTGCACAGCGGATACCGGGGACGGATCCGGTTCGACGGGATGCCGTTGCCCCGCTCGTTGCGCGGCCGTACCACCGGTCAACTGGCCGCCGTGCAGTACGTGTTCCAGGACGCGCGGGCCTCGTTCGACGAGGGACGGCCGGTCGTGGACCAGGTGGCCCGGACCGCCGTGCGGCTGCGTGGCGTGTACCCGGACGCGGCTCGGACGCAGGCGCTCGACACGCTGGCAGACCTCGGCCTGGCCGCGCCTGTGGCGGAGCGGCGACCTGGCGCCCTGTCCGGGGGCGAGTTGCAGCGTGCCGCGTTGGCTCGGGCCCTGCTCGCCCGGCCCGGTGTGCTGGTCTGCGACGAGATCACCTCGGGCCTGGACGGCGCGGCCCGGGCGGAACTGCTGGACCTGCTCGCCCGTTCCCGGGAACGCATCGGCCTGTCCCTGGTGTTGATCACCCACGACCTGACGGCGGCGGCACGGCTCGCGGACCGGATCGCGGTCCTGGACGCGGGCCGGCTGGTCGAACAGGGCCCGGCCGGACGGATCCTGACCGATCCCCGACACATGTTCACCCGCAGCCTGGTGCGCGCGGCCGGCGAAGCCGTGTCCCGGGGCCGGGGAGGCGACCTCGACGACCCGGACGGTACGGACCTTCTCGGCCCCCCGCGCATCGGCCGGGAGCCGAGCGACGGCGACCGGGTCGAACCCGTACCGGGCCGGGCGAGCGAGCCACGCGGCCCGATCGGAGGTTGACGGACCCGGTTCGGCGGGTACCGGCGCGTCGGTGGTGGCCCGATGTGGGTTGCTCACGATGGCGAGTGACGACGAATGCGGGGGCGTCGTTCTTCTTGGAGGTTCCGTCATGCCCGAGGTAACCAGTCCCTATACACCCGGTACACCCTGCTGGGTCGACCTGATGGTGCCCGACCAGCAGGCCGCCCTCGACTTCTACCGCGACCTGTTCGGCTGGCAGGGTGAGGTGGGTCCGCCGGAGACCGGTGGTTACGCGGTCTGCACGCTCAACGGCAAGGCCGTCGCGGGCATCATGAAGGCGATGTCCCCCGACGGCGGACCGACCCCGCCGACCGCGTGGACCACCTATCTGGCCACCGAAGACGTGGACGCCTCCCAGGAGAGGATCACCAAGGCCGGCGGCAGGGTGATGATGCCGGCGATGGACGTGATGACCCTGGGCCGGATGTGCGTCGCGGCCGGTCCCACCGGCGCGGTGTTCGGTCTGTGGCAGGCGCGGGACTTCGGTGGTGCGCAGGTGGTCAACGAGCCCGGTTCGGTGATCTGGAGCGAGCTGAACACCAGTGACACGGACGCCGCGGCGAAGTTCGGCAAGGCCGCGCTCGGTCTGGAGGCCGCGCCGATGGAGGGGGCCGAGGGCTACTACTCGCTGAGCGCGGGTGGGCGGGTGATCGGCGGGATGCAGGGACTCGACCGGCAGCCGCCGGGTACGCCGTCGCACTGGCTGACCTACTTCTCCGTCGACGACACCGACAGCGTGGTCGACGCGCTGATCCGGGCCGGCGGCAACGTGCTCCAGCCGCCGTTCGACATGATGGCCGGCCGGATGGCCGTGGTCACGGACCCGCAGGGCGGCGCGTTCGCGGTGATCAACGCGACCGCTCCGGCCCCGTACTGACCCGACGGCCCGCCCGGCGCCCGCGTAGGGCGCCGGGCGGGCCGTGTGGTCGTACTGCCGGGTCGTGCCGTCGTGCGGTCGTGCCGTCGGGGCCGGCGCGGCGTTGCGGCCGGACGGGTGACCACCGGTGCGCGTCGCCCGCCGCCGCCGGGTCGGCGAGGCGTACGTACCCGACGCCGGGCGCATGTCTCACCACCTCGGCGGGCCCGATCTGCGGTCCCCCAAGGACGACGCGCGGCTCGATCTCACCGACCTGTTCGTGTTCTCCCGGCCCGGCGGCCGCACCGTCCTGATCATGAACGTGCACCCCCTCGCCGGGGCGGGCGCGGCCTTCCATCCGGACGCGGTGTACCGGATCAACGTCGACACCGACGGCGACCTGCGGGCCGACGTGGCGTTCAGCGTGGTCTTCTCGGCGCCGAAGGACGGACGCCGGACCGCCACCGTCCACCGGGCGACCGGCGAAGCGGTCCGCGCGCACGAGGCAGCGGGCGAGCCGATTGTTGTTGACGCGCCGGTGGCCGGCGACGCCGACGCGATCGTGGTTCGGGCCGATCCGTACCGCTTCGCCGTCGGCCTGCGCAGCGACCCGTTCTTCGCCGATCCGGACGGCATCGTCAAGGATTTCCAGTGGACCGGCGTGTCCCGGGGCGCGCACCCCTCGTCAAGGACGCCGACAACGCCGGCGAGCCCGCTGGGACTGGGACACCTATCGCGAGCCGTGGATCGCCGCGCTCGCCCACTTCGGCCACTACGAGCCTGCCGACGCGGAACGTACGCTGCGCACGGTCCTGCCGGACGTACCGCGCTTCGACCGCTCCCGGCCCGCCGCCTATCCCAACGGCCGCACGCTCACCGACGACGTCACCTCGGCCCGGCTGACCATGCCGTCCAACGGCAGGATCACGAGCGACCACATCGGGCCGCACACCGACCTGCTGCCCGACTTCCCCTGTCTCGGCGCGCCGCACCCCGCCTGAATCGGCCGGTCGCGCGACACGAACGGTCCGCCCCCGTGGTGTGAGGGGCGGACCGTTCGCACTTTCGGGTCGGGACTACGGGGTCGGGTGGGTGTTGTCGGCCAGGGCCTTGAAGCCGCGCAGCCGCAGGCTGTTGCTGATCACGAAGACCGAGCTGAAGGCCATCGCGGCCCCGGCGAGCATCGGGTTCAGCAGGCCGGAGGCGGCCAGCGGGAGGGCGGCGACGTTGTAGGCGAAGGCCCAGAACAGGTTCGACTTGATCGTGCCCAGGGTCTTGCGGGCGAGGCGGATGGCGTCGGCGGCGGCGCGCAGGTCGCCGCGCACCAGGGTGAGGTCGGAGGCCTCGATGGCGACATCGGTGCCGGTGCCCATGGCCAGACCGAGGTCGGCCTTGGCCAGCGCGGCGGCGTCGTTGACGCCGTCGCCGACCATGGCCACGATCCGGCCCTCCTCCTGGAGGCGGGTGACCACGTCGACCTTGTCCTTGGGCATCACCTCGGCGAACACGTGTTCCGGGTCGATGCCGACCTGCGCGGCGACGGTGTGCGCGACCGTGGTGTTGTCGCCGGTGAGCAGGATCGGGGTCAGGCCGAGGTCGCGGAAGCGGCGGATGGCCTCGGCGGAGGTCGGCTTGATCGCGTCGGCGACGACCAGGACCGCGCGTGCCTTGCCGTCCCACGCCACCGCGACGGCGGTACGGCCCAGCGCCTCGGCGTCGGCCATGGCCCGCTCCAGCTCCGCCGGGAGGTCGAGCGCCCACTCGGTCAGCAGCCGGGTGCGGCCGACCAGGACGGCGTGGCCCTCGACGATGCCCTGCACGCCGAGCCCCTCGACGTTGGCGAAGTCCTCCGGGTCCGGCAGGTCGCCGACCCGCTCGGTCGCGCCCTTGGCGACCGCCTGGGCGATGGGGTGCTCGGAGGCGTTCTCCAGGGCACCGGCCAGCCGCAGCACCTCGGTCTCGGTCTCGTCGGCGGCGAGGTGCACGTCCAGGAGGGTCATCCGGCCGGTGGTGACGGTGCCGGTCTTGTCGAGCACGACGGTGTCGACCCGACGGGTGGACTCCAGCACCTCGGGGCCCTTGATCAGGATGCCCAGTTGCGCGCCGCGCCCGGTGCCGACCATCAGCGCGGTCGGGGTGGCCAGGCCCAGGGCGCACGGGCAGGCGATGATCAGCACGGCGACGGCGGCGGTGAACGCGCCGGCGATGCCCTGGCCGGTGCCCCACCAGAAGCCGAGGGTGGCGGCGGCGAGGGCGATCACGATCGGGACGAAGATGCCGGAGACCTTGTCGGCCAGGCGCTGCACCCGGGCCTTGCCGTTCTGCGCGTCCTCGACCAGACGGGCCATCTGGGCGAGCTGGGTGTCGGCGCCGATCCGGGTGGCCCGGATCACCAGCCGGCCGCCGGCGTTGACGGTGGCGCCGGTGACGGTGTCGCCCGGTGCGACCTCGACGGGGACCGACTCGCCGGTGAGCATCGAGGCGTCGACCGCCGAGGTGCCCTGCTCGATCACGCCGTCGGTGGCGATCTTCTCGCCGGGACGGACCACGAACAGGTCGCCGACGGCGAGCTGTTCGACCGGGACACGCTCCTCGCGCCCGTCCCGCAGCACCGCCACGTCGCGGGCGCCGAGTTCGAGCAGGGCCTTCAGCGCGGCGCCGGAGCGGCGCTTGGCGCGGGCCTCGAAGTATCGCCCGGCCAGGATGAAGGTGGTCACCCCAGCGGCGGCCTCGAGGTAGATGTTTCCGGCCCCGTCGCTGCGTTCGATGGCGAAGGAGAACGCGTGGGTCATGCCGGGCTCGCCGGCGCTGCCCCAGAACAGTGCGTAGACCGACCAGGCGAGCGCGGCCAGCGTGCCCATCGACACGAGCGTGTCCATGGTCGAGGTGCCGTGCCGCAGGTTGGTCCAGGCGGCCTTGT
Organism: Embleya hyalina; assembly: GCF_003967355.1. Classification (GTDB taxonomy): domain Bacteria; phylum Actinomycetota; class Actinomycetes; order Streptomycetales; family Streptomycetaceae; genus Embleya; species Embleya hyalina. The sequence goes on from NZ_BIFH01000021.1 coordinate 101,975, forward strand.
GGAACGGCCACGCGCCGTAGGCCACGACCGGCCAGGCCAGCGCGAGGGACAACCACTGCCAGTTGGTGAACTGGAACGCCGGGACCATCGCCATCGCGATCACCGGCACGGTCAGTACGGCGGAGATGAGCAGTCGGTCGCGCAGGGCGCGGACCCGACCACCCTCGGGGTCCGCCTCGGGCGCGGCGTCGCCGGCTCCGCCGGCGGTGACGGGAGGGGCGGGGAGCTCGGCCGTGTATCCGGCCGCCTCGACCTGGGCGATCAGGTCGGCCGGCGCGATCTCGCCGGCGTAGCTGACCTTCGCCTTCTCGGTGGCGTAGTTGACCGTCGCGGTCACGCCGTCGAGCTTGTTCAGCCGCTTCTCGATGCGCATCGCGCACGAGGCGCAGGTCATGCCGCCGATCGACAGTTCGATCTGCCCGCTGTCCTGTGGCGTCGAGGTTTCGGTGGTCGAACCCATCGCCTGCTCCTGTTCGGATCGGTGGTTGCGCGGCCGTCGCGGGGCCGGGGGCGGTGGCGGCCGGTGCCGTCCCGCGATCATGCCTGAACTATACCCTAGGGGGGTATCAAAACGTCAAACGTCGGCCACGGCCGAGGGACGTGTCGGGTGTCCCTAGTGCGCGTGCTCGCCGTGCTCGGGCTGGTCGGACCGCGTGGGCGGGTCGGACTGGGCGGGCGGCGGGGTCGGTGCGGTCGCGGCGCCCACCGTGACGGTGAACTCGGCGGTGCGGACCCTGCCCTCGTGTTGGAAGTCCAGGTACAGGCGGTAGTTGCCCGCGCTGGGGGCCTGGGCGTGGAAGCCGATGCCGGGGCCCGCGGGGGTCTTGCCGTCGCCGGGCGCGCCCTGGGGGTGCACGTGGAGGTAGGCCAGGTCGCCCTGGCGCAGCGCGACCAGGTGGCCGTAGGCGCCGAGATAGGGCTGGAGGTCGGTGACGGGGCGGCCGTCCCTGCTCACGTTCAGGGTGAGCGGTGCGGATGCCCCGGTGGTCAGGTCGCCGGCCAGGGTGACGGTGTAGCCGTCGACGACGGCCGTGCGGGTCGGTGCGGGCAGCGCGGCCGGTTCGTAGCCGCCCGCCACCACGACGTCGGCACCCAGCGTGAGCGTGCCGCCGGGGTCGCCGGTGGGTGTGAAGTCGGCGAACACGCGGTACGTGCCGGCGTTCGCGAAGGTCAGCGGCACGCTCCAGGTGCCGTCGGCGCCGAGTACGGGGTGTACGTGCTGGAAACCGGACAGGTCGCGGCGGGCCACGATCAGATGCAGGTCCTTGTCGTGGGCGCGGTCGTAGCGCGTCCACGGTCGCCCGTCGGGGCCCAGTACGCGGAAGCGGAAGTCGCCGGCGGCGCCGGCCGGCAGCGGCTCGGCGGGGGCGACCAGGGTGTAGCCCCGCTCGGAGACCTGGAGGCCGCCCGGCGTCTCGGCGGCGGCCGGTGTGGCGCCGGGGGAGCGGGCGCCGCCCGACGGGCCCGCCTGGGCGCCGCCGTGGCCGCCGTGTGCGGGGGCGGGATCGGAGCCGACCGGGCCGACCGCGTGGCCGACGCCGAAGGCGGCCCCGAAGGCCAGCACGACGCCGGCGCCGAACGCGCCGACCTTGACTGCGGTGTTCATGGTCTCTCTCCCTGTTCGATGGCGCGTTCGACACCGCGTCGGATGCCGCGTTCGAGGCGGTGGGGCGGGTGGTCGCCGCGGTGTGGCGGGTCCGGGGGTGCGGCGGGGCCCGGTGGTGGGGCCGACCGGGGCCGTGGGTGCTCCGTCGAGGGGGCGCCGGTGTCGGGCGGCGCCCCCTCGACGGGTCAGTGGCAGCTGCCGCAGCAGCTCGCGCCGGCCTCGGGGGCCTCGGGGGCCTCGGGGGCCTCGGCCGCCGGGGCGACCAGTTCGTAGCCGGCCTCCTCGATCGCCGCCGCGACGGCCGTGTCGGCCGGAGCCGCGTCGGAGGTGACCGTCACCGTGCCGCTCGCGAGGTCGACCGCGACCTCCGTGACGCCGTCGATCCGGCCGACCTCGGCCTTGACCGAGGAGACGCAGTGGCCGCAGGTCATGCCGGTGACGGTGTAGGTCGAGGTGACGGAAGTGGTCGTGCTCATGGCGAAGCCTCCTGGTTCTCGGGTCCGCCGCACCGGAGGCGTTCCGGTCGGCGGCTTCGACTACAACATACCCCCCCTGGGTATGTTGTCAAGCCGAGAAAATGGATTCCCGGTTCGGAGCGGGGGTGTGGGGGCGGTGAACTACCGTCAGGAGCGCACCAGTCGGGCCACCGCGTCGGCGGCCTCGCGGACCTTGGCGTCGGCCGCGTCGCCGCCCTGCCCGGCCGCCTGGACCACGCAGTGGCCCAGATGATCGGTCAGCAGTCCCAGGGCGACCGCCTGGAGCGCCTTGGTCACGGCGGACACCTGGGTCAGTACGTCGATGCAGTAGGCATCCGACTCCACCATCCGATGCAGGCCTCTGACCTGGCCTTCCACCCGCTTCAGGCGGGCCAGGTAGGCGTCCTTGCCGTCGTCGTATCCGGTCATCGCGGGCCTCCTCGGTCGGGCATGCGGTCTCGGTTCGACCGCAAGGTACCCCCGTAGGGTATCGTTTCGGCCGGTCGAATACCCCCGGGCCCTATGAAAATATTCGGAGTGCCCGGCGTCCGGCCCGAACCTCGGAGGCACGACATGCGGCCGCCCCCGGGATCGGTGGATCCCGGGGGCGGCCGCAGGTGATTCGGGGCGGGCGCTCGCGCTCAGTCGCGCAACATCAGGATGACGCCGGCCGTGAGCGCGCCGACCGCGACGGCGGCCAGGCCGTAGGCGACGCGGTGGCTGCGCAGGATCGGCAGGAAGCGGTCCACGGCCAGGCGGCCGGGGCCGGTCAGCGCGAGTGCGGCGGCGGCCGCGGTGAGCAGCAGTTCGTACTCCACGCCCTTGGGCGCGAAGAAGCCGCCGTCCCACTTGACCGCGATGGCGTTGATCATGGTGCCCACGATCCCGGCGGCGGCCAGCGGCGTGCACAGGCCGATGACGAGGGCGAGGCCGCCGAAGGTCTCGGTGAGGCCGGCCACGGTGGCCATCGCCTTGCCGGACGGGTAGCCGCTCATGGTGAAGAACTGGCCGGTGCCGTCCAGACCGGAGCCGTCGAACCAGCCGAAGAGCTTCTGCGAGCCGTGTGCGGCCATGGTGAGGCCGACCACGACGCGCAGCAGGGCCAGTCCGAGGTCGTAGCCGTGCAGCGACCCGCCGGGCGCGCCGGCCGGCGCGGTGCGGGTCGCCTGATCGGGGTCGCGGTGGGTCGTCTCGGCGGGGGAGTACATGCGGGTGCTCCTGTCGATGGCGAGGTCGCTGGGGCGATCTTGCGGCGTGCGGACATGCGGCGCCGCCGCACGCGGTGTCACCACATGTGGCGGCGCTCTCCGCGATGCGCGGTAGGTCCAGTTCAAATTTGAACTACTTCGACGCTACAGGCCGACCCCGGCTTCGACAAGCTGGGTAGGGTTTGCCGCATGAGCGAACCGCGTTGGCTGGACGACCTGGAGATGGCCGCGTGGACGAGCTTCGTCGAGGCCGGCCACCGGGTGGACCGGGCCCTGGAACGCCAGCTCAAGGACGAGGCGGGGTTGTCCCACCCGCAGTACGAGATCCTGGTGCACCTGGCGGACGCGCCCGACGGCGAACTGCGGATGGCCGAACTTGCCGATCGCCTGATCACCTCGAAGAGCGGGATCACCTACCAGGTCGCCCAGTTGGAGAAGCTGGGCCTGGTCCGCCGACGCGCGTGCCCGGAACAGGCGCGCGGGGTCTACGCGGTGCTGACCGACGAGGGCTCCGCACGGTTGCGCGGCGCCGCGCCCGCGCATGTGGCGCGGGTGCGCGAGGTCCTGATCGACGTGTTGGATCGCGAGCAACTGGCCGTACTGGCCGAGGCGTTGGGCGTGGTCGGCCGCCGGCTGCGAGCGCACGACCGGGCCTGAGGCGGGGCCGGCGCGCGGACCCGGACACGGATGCGCCCCGCCCCCGGCGCGATGCCGGGGGCGGGGCGGTCACTCGTGGTGCGGTGCTTCTCGGGACGCGGTCAGGAGATCGAGACGTCGTCCACGAAGAACGTGGTCGTCGCGGACTCGTCCTCGGAACCGGAGAACTGGAGGCTGACCGTCTGGCCCGCGTAGGCGCTCAGGTCCACGGTCTTCTGTACGTAGGTACCGGTCGCGTTGGCGTTGGAGTAGGTGGCCAGGGTGGTGCCGTTGATCTGGACACCGAGGGTGTCGTAGACGGTGCTCCCGACCTCCTCGGTGGTGATCTTGACCCACACGCGGAGCTTGGCGTTGGCCGGAATCGTGATGTTCGACTGGCTCAGGGTCTCGGTGGCGGTGCTGCCGTAACCCATCATCCAGGCGTACCAGCCGCCGCTGTGCGGGGTGGCCTGCGTGCTGTTGGTGATGTCGTTGGCGCTCTGCGTCCAGTTGGCGGTGCCCTGCTCGAAGCCGCCGTTCTGCAGCGAGTTGCCCGGGTTCACGGTGCCGACGGTCAGCGTGTACGTGGTCGCGTGCTGCACGTTGCCGGTACCGGTGATGGTGATCGGGTACGTACCCGTCGCGACGTTGGCCCCCACCTGGAAGGTCACCGTCGAGGACGCGCCGGACTGGACCGACGTCGGGTTGAAGGTCACGTCCACGCCGTTCGGCGCGCCGGAGGAGGTCAGGTTCACCGTCTGCGGGTTGCCGCTGGTGGTCTGGGTGTTGACGGTCGCGGTGGTGTTGCCGCCCGGCTGGGTGTTGCCCGAGTTCGGGCTCACGCCGACCGAGAAGTCGTTGCCGGGGTTGCCGCCGCCGACCGCGGTCTTCCAGATGGTGTAGGCGACACCGTCCGCGCTGCGGTCCAGAACCGTCGCGTTGATGTTGGAGGTGGTGTCACACGCGGAGTGGTAGCAGGAGTCGTAGGACTGGTTGGCCTGTCCGCCCCACTTCGTCGCCTGCGCGGAGGTCTTGACCGCGTCGGCACCGGCCGCGTAGCCGGAGGTGGGGATGCCGCCCTGCTGGAAGGAGTAGTCGTCGGAGCGGCCCTGGCCCTCGACGTTCTCCTCGGGACGCAGGTTGAGCGAGTCCCAGTACGCCTTCATCGGGGCGGCGGTGGCGGAGTTGATGTTGTTGATGAAGTAGCCGCCGTTGGGCGAGCCGACCATGTCGAAGTTGTAGTAGCCCTTGATCGCGGTGCGCTGCGTGGAGCTCAGCTGGCTGACGTAGAACTGCGAGCCCTGGAGGCCCTGTTCCTCGCCGGCCCACCAGCCGAAGCGCACGTGCTTGGTCAGGTTCGGGTTGGCCTGCGCGAGGACGAGCGCGTTCTCCAGGAGGGTGGCGGAACCGGAGCCGTTGTCGTTGATGCCGGGGCCGGCCTGGACGCTGTCCAGGTGGGCGCCGAACATGACGGTGGAGTCGGCGGGGCCGCCGGGCCAGTCGGCGATCAGGTTGTTGGAGCGATAGGTGCAGGAGGTGCAGGTCTGCTCGGTGACCTGGTAGCCGGCCGCCTGGAGCTTACCCTTCACATAGGCCAGCGACGCGGTGTAACCGGCGCTGCCCGCGCGGCGGTTGCCGCCGTTCTGGGTCGCGATCGTATTCAGCTGGGACAGGTGCGACTGCACGTTCGCGACGCTGACGTCGGGTATCGGGGAGGACGTGCCGCTGACCGTCAGGGTGTACTGCGCGGTGTGCGTCGCGCCGGTGCCGGTGCCGGTCACCGTGATCGTGGACGTGCCCGGCGTGGCGGTGGAACTCGCCGACAGGGTCAGCGTGGAGTTGGCGCCGGACTGCACACTGCCCGGGTTGAACTGGGCGGTCACACCGTTCGGCAGGGGGGAGGTGGTCAGGTTGACCGTCTGCGCCTGGCCGCTGGTGATGGTCGTGGCCACCGTGGACGTGACGGACGAGCCCGGGGCCACCGTGCCGGCGGTCGGGTTGAGGGTGATCGAGAAGTCGTTCTGACCCGGGCCGGGGGTGCAGGTCGGGTCACCGGTCTGCGCGGGCACGCTGATCGCGTCCCAGGCGGCCTTGGTCTTGGTGAACAGCGCACAGGTCGGGTCGAGCGTCTTGGCCGCGCTGAGCGTCGCGGTCCGGTAGCGCTTGTAGGTCATGCCGCTGGTCTTCAGGAGCATGCCGCCGTAGAAGACCTTGCCGGCCTGCTGGATGCCGACCCCGGTCAGGGTGCTGCTGTTGCAGGTCGGGCTGGTCGGCTTGCCACCGCCGGGGTTGGTGCCCTCGGCGAGCAGGTAGAACCAGTGGTTCATCGGTCCGGCCGCCGCGTGCTCCTCCGTGTTCGGGATGGAGGAGCTGTAGCAGTCCGGGTCGCCGTTGGTGGACGGCTTGTACATGTAGCGGATCGGGCCCTGGCCCACGAGGTTGACGGTCTCGCCGACGGTGTAGTCGGGCGCGTCGTAGGGGGAGGGCTCGTTCGTGTACGCCTCGGTCAGCGCACCCATGATGTCGCCGGTGGCCTCGCCGAGTCCGGCCTCGCCGCTGGTGCTGCCCGGGGTGAACTGGTCGATGCCGTGCCCGAATTCGTGGCCGACCACGTCCATCGAGCCGATCCACTGGTTGCTCTGGTTGTGGCCGATCGAGATGGACGAGCCGTCCCAGTAGGCGTTGACGTCGTTCAGGCCGACCTTGACCGGCCAACTGCCGCCGTTGCCGTTGTGGCCGTTGCGACCCAGCCAGTCCTTGAGCATGTTCCATTCCTTCTGCGCCGCCCACATGACGTCGACGCAGCCGGTTTCCTTGCTCGATGCCTGACCGTTGCCCCACGAGTCCGAGGACTTGGAGAAGACCTGGCCACTCGAGTAGTCGGCGCAGGTCAGGCCCGGCCGGTTGGGGTCGCGCAGGGAGTACGTACCACCGGAGTTGGTGGTGTCGATGGCGAGCGGGTTGGGACCGTTCCACTGGCTGTTGCCGGTGCCCGCCTTGACGTCGTCGACGGTGTCGAGCACCGTGCCCGTGCTCGCGTCCACGAACACGTGCAGCCGGCTGGGCGCGGTGGCGGTCCGGCCGATCAGCACGGTTTCCCAGGCCAGCGCGCTCTTGCCGTCCTTGACCCGGACGACCAGGCGGTGCGAGTCGACCCGGTCCACGCTCGCCAGCTTGGTCCTGGACGTGGCCTCGGCCGCGCCCGCCGCGACGGTGGGCTGGGTCGGTACGGAGATCCGGGCGTCGGTGGACGACTGGGTCGCCCGTACCCGGCCCTTGCCGTCGGCCATCACCACGGCGTCCGCGCCGACGACCGGCAGGCCGCGGTAGGTGCGCTGGTACGCGACCGAGTACAGGTCGTTGATCCACGGGGTGACGGCTTGGCGCTGGTACTGCTCGTCGGGACCCTTGGCGAGGGTGTCGAGGCCGCTGGAGACGGCGCGGTCGGCGGCGGAGACCGCCAGTTCCTGTGAGCTGGGCTGCGGCGGGTCGGCTTGCGCCGGCTGGGCCGCCACGCCCACGGTGAGGCCGGTGAGCATGGCCAGAACGGTTCCGGCCGTGGTCATTCTTCGATTCATCGAGGCTCCTCGAGTGGGAAGGCAGACCTCGACCACGAATCCGGCGTGGACCGGGCGCCTCGTGAGCGCCGCGGCCGACCGAGCGAGCCGGGTTCGTGCCCGAGCGAGCGAAACACTCACACGGACACGAGGGCCACGCGAAGGGCTCCGGCGAGGCCGGCAAATAGTGGCGAAATCGGCGCCGCTTAGGGCCTGTTGCGGTCGCGGCGGCCGGGCCACGACGCCGTGGCCCGGCCGCCGCGGGAGGGTCAGGGACAGGAGGACGGTTCGCCCGGCTGGACCGGGATACCGACCGCGCTCCACGCGTCCCTGGTCGCCTTCCAGGCGACGCAGGTCGGGTCGAGAAGCTTGGCCGCGCGGACGGTGATCATGCGCAGCTTCGGGTAGTTGGTGCCGGCGGGTCGGCCCATGAGGCCGCCGTAGAAGACCCGGCCGGCCGTCTTGATACCCACGCCGGTGACCGTGGAGCCGTTGCAGGTGGGGCTGTTCGGCTTGCCACCGCCGGGGTTGGAGCCTTCGGCGAGCAGGTAGAACCAGTGGTTCAACGGACCGGACGCCTTGTGCTCGTCCGGTGGCAGCGTCGAGCTGTAGCAGTTCGGGTCGCCGGTCAGCGAGGGGTTGTACATGTGGCGCAGCGGTCCGCCGCCGAAGTCGACCATCTCGCCGACCGTGTAGTCCGGGGTGTCGAACGGCGGGGGCTCGTTGGCGTAGAACTCGGTGAGCGCGCCGAAGATGTCGCCGGTGCCCTCGCTGAGGCCGTACGCCTTGAACGGGTAGCCCGGACTGGTCGAGTCGACGAGGTGCCCGTATTCGTGGCCCACGATGTCCATCGCGCCGAGCCACTGACCCCTGTTGTCGTGGCCGATGATCACCTTGGTGCCGTCGAAGTAGGCGTTGACCTGGGGGAGGCCGACCACTACCGGGAAGGTACGGCCGGCGCCGTTGTGCCCGCCGCGGCCCAGCCAGTCGCGGAGCATGTCCCATTCCTTCTGCACCGCCCACATGGCGTCGACGCAGCCGGTCTCGATCGAGGTCGGGTTCGCGTTGCCCCAGTCGTCGACGGTCTTCGTCAACACCGCGCCGTTGTACTTGGAACAGGTCAGGCCGGGGCGGGTCAGGTCGTTCATGAAGTAGGTGGAACCGCTGGAGGCGGTGGTGATGGTGATCGGGTCGGGGCCGTTCCACTTGCTGTGCCCGGTGCCGGCGCGCACGTCGTCGAAGGTCGCGTCGTCCAGCACCGCTCCGGTCCGCGCGTCGACGAACACGTGCAGCCTGCTCGGCGCGTTCCCGATCCGGCCGGCCAGTACCGTCTCCCAGGCCAAGTGGGCGGCGTCGGGCCCGAGTTGAACCACCAGGCGAGGCGCGTCGACCCGGTCCACCGCGGTCAGTCGGGTGCGGGCGCTCGCCTCGGCCGTCGCGGCGGGCAGGGTCGGTTCGGTCGGCACGTCGATGACGCGCGGGCCGTCGGCGCTCTCCACGGCCCGGACCCGGCCGGTGCCGTCGGCCAACACGGCGGCGTCGCCGCCGACCACGGGCAGGCCGCGATAGGTGCGGGTGTAGGCGATCGAGTAGAGGTTGTCGAGCCAGGGCGTCACCATGCCCCGCCGGTACCGCTCGCCGGGTGATGTGGCGAGTCCGCTCGAGGCGCCGGTGACGGCGCGGTCGGCCGCGTCGATCGCGGCGGCGCGGGCGGCGTCGGGGGAGTTCGGGGGTGCGGTCGCGTTCGAGGGTGTGGTGGTGCCGATCACCAGGCCGGCCAACAGGGCCAGGACCGACCCGACAGTCAGCGTTCTGCGATGCATCGAGGCTCCTCGGGTGGAAGACGGGCCCCGACGACGAAACCGATCGCCGGCGCGCCGGGTTCGTCGCCCGAGCGAGGAACACCCTCACAGCGGAACGGTTCTGCGGCAACGAAGGCCGAATAATCGGCACATTCCGGCAAGTTACGGGAGCGGAGCGGGCGATTGGAGCACCCCGGCGCGGCGCCGCCCGCCGACCGGCTCCCGGCCCACGCGGATGGCCGGCCTCAGTGCCGGGGCTCCCAGCGAAACAGCCGGACGCCGAGCACGGCGCCGATCAGTGTCCAGGCGCTCACCGACGCCAGCGCCAGGAGCGCGCTGCCCACGCCCATCCCTTCCCAGGCCCCGGTCGCGAGGGTCACCACGCCGTCGCCGGGTACCAGGTAGCCCAGCCATTGCAGGTGCTCGGGCGCGCGGTCCTGCACCAGCAGACTGCCGCCGACGGCGACGACCAGGAACGGCATCGTGGTGATCTGCGCCTGCTCCGCCGACGCGGTGAACGCCGAGGTGGCCATCGCGACCCCCGTACACATCAACGCCCCGCTCACGATCGCCAGCACGAGCAGCCCCGAGTTGTCGGGAGCGGAGAGCCTGGTGTGCGACAACACGGCCACCAGCACCACGATCTGACCGCACGTGACCAGGATCGCCGGCAGCACCAGCCCGACGATGACCGACGCGTCGGGGTCCGCGCCGCTGCGCAGACGTTTGAGGAACAGGTCCTTGCGCCGGGCCGCGAGCGTGGTGGCGAGTGTCGCGTGCACCCCGATCAGCAGCATGAACAACACGGCGTGGGCGACCGTGTCCGGCGTCGGCGAGGCCAGTGCGGTGAACGCGACGAACAGCGGCAGCAGTACCACCGTGGCCGCGACCGCCTTGTTGCGCAGCATGATGCGCAGTTCGGCGGCGGCCACGGCCCGCCAGGCGGTGCCCCTCACGCGGCCACCCCCGTCGGCGCGGGCCCCGCGACGGCCCGGAAGACGTCGTCCAGCGTCGCCGGCCGGGTCACCAGGCCGCGCAGCCGCACGCCCTGCCCGTCCGCCCAGGCGAGCAGCATCACCATGGCGCGCTCCGGTTCGTCGGTGGTCACGGTGACCCGGTCGCCCCGGCTGCCGGCCACGTCCACCGCGAGCGGCAGGTCGGTCGCGGCCGGTCCGTCGGGGAGGTCGAAGGAGATCCGCGCGGGGTACGGGGCGAGCAGTTCGGCCAGGGTGCCCTCGACCGCGATCCGACCCTCGCGCATGATCGCGATCCGGTCGGCCAGCGTGCTCGCCTCCTCCAGGTAGTGCGTGGTCAGCACCACCGTGGTGCCGCCCGCCGACAACTCGCGCAGCAGGTCCCACAGGAGATCGCGCGTCTGCGGATCCAGCCCGGCGGTCGGCTCGTCGAGGAACAGCAGTTCGGGCCGCCCGTACACCGCCATCGCCAGGTCGAGCCGCCGCCGCTCGCCGCCGGACAACCGGTCCACCCGGACGTCGCGCCGCCGGGTCAGCCCGAGCCGGTCGATCAACGCGTCGTCGTCGTCCTCGCGCCGGGCGACCCGGCTCCACAGCCGCAGCGTCTCGATCGGCGTCAGCTCGGCCGCGAACCCCGACTCCTGGAGCATCATCCCGGTCCGCAGCCGCACCGCCGTCGAGCGCGGATCGCCGCCGAACACCCGGACCGACCCCGAGGTCGGCCGGCGGTGGCCCTCCAGGGTCTCCAGCGTGGTGGTCTTTCCCGCGCCGTTGGTGCCGAGCAGGGCGTACACCTCACCCCGGCGCACGTCCAGGTCGATGCCGGAGACGGCCTCGAAGGTGCCGTACGAGCAACGCAGTCCGCGTACTTCGATCATCGTCGCTTCCATGTCCCCAGCGTGTGCCCGGCCGCCCGGGCCCGGTAGTGGCCCGGTGTCCGCTCCCCGGCTGACAAATGTCACGCCCGCCGATGACCGATCGACCGGGAGCCGACCCGGGCCCACACCTACGCTGGGCACATGGTCTCCTCCACGATGCGACGGGCGCGCCGGTTCACCGCGTGGTCGCTGCTGTCGGCCGTGGTGCTGGTCCCCGGCATCCCCGCGCTGCTCGCGGTGGTCGAGGCGGTGCACGGCGACAACGGGTGGCCGTTGGCCCTGGCCGCGGTCGGCTGCTGTGGACTGCTGTTCGCCACCGCCCGGTACTGGGCCGGTACGCCGCCGCGCGGCCTCTTGGTGGCGACCGGCGTGGTGGCCCTCGGGGTCTCCGCGGCGGCGCTGGCCCACGACGCGATATTCCCGTGGCCCATGCCGCTCGCCACCGCCGTGGGGCTGCTGACGATGTACGCGCGGGGTCGTCGGTGGCGGGTGCTGGCCGCGGGCCTGCTGGTGACGGCGGCGCTGCCGATACTCCTGGGGCCGTCGCCGAGGGAGGCGCCGGATCAGACGGTCGGCGCCCTGATCATCGGCGCCAGTGTGGCGCTGACGTGCGTGATCAACGACTGGGTCTGGCGCCAGTTCGTCGAGCTCGACGACGCGCGCCGGATCGCGGGCGAGTTGGCCGTGGCCAACGAACGGTTGCGGTTCGCCGCGGACCTGCACGACATCCAGGGGCACACGCTGACCCTGATCGCGGTCAAGAGCGAACTCGCCCGCCGGCTGGTCGAGAGGGACCCCTCGGCCGCCGCCGCGCAGATGGGCGAGGTGGAGGCGCTGGCCCGCGAGGCGGTGACCGACACCCGGGACCTGGTGCACGGCTACCGCGAGGTGTCCTTCGCCGCCGAACTGGCCAACGCGGCAGCGGTGTTGACGGCGGCTGGGATCGAGTGCAGCTACGCGAGCCCACCACCGCTGCCGGACCGGGCCGGCACGCTGTTCGGCCTGGTGGTGCGGGAGGCCACGACCAACATCCTGCGGCATTCGGCGGCCACCACCGCCTCGATCGACGTATCCGCCGACGGTTGTCGGCTCACCATCCGCAACGACGGTGCCACGCGCGGGAAGCGCGCCGGCGGCACCGGTCTGGCCGGCCTGGACGCCCGGCTGCGCGGCCACGGCGGCGAGTTGCGCGCCTCGGCCGGCCTGGGCGTCTTCGAGGTCGTGGCCCGTCTCGATGTCGCCGACCGTACGGAGGCCCCCGCGTGATCCGCCTGGTGCTGGTCGAGGACGAGGCGATGTTGCGCGGCGCGCTGGGCCAACTCCTGGACCTGGAGCCGGATCTGACCGTGGTCGCGCAGGCCGCCGACGGGACGGCCGCGATCGCCGAGGCCGCCCGGCACGTACCCGACGTGGTGGTGATGGACCTGGAGATGCCCGGCGGCCCCGACGGTCTGGAGGCGGCCGGCCGCATCCTGGCCGGACGCCCCGACACCCGGATCGTGCTGGTCACCCGGCACGCCCGCCCCGGCGTGCTCACCCGCGCGCTGCGGGTGGGGGTACGCGGATTCGTGCCCAAGTCGCGGCCCGCCGCGCATCTGGCCCAGGTGATTCGCGACGTGCACGCGGGACACCGACACGTGGATCCGGAGATCGCGGCGGCGGCCCTGGTGCTGGACTGCCCGTTGTCCGAGCGCGAGTTGGACGTGCTGCGGCTGACCCGGGAGGGGTTGAGCGTGCGCGACATCGCCGGCCGGGTGCACCTGGCCGCCGGGACGGTACGGAACTACCTGTCCTCGGCGATGATCAAGGTGGGCGCCCCGAGCCGGCACGCCGCGGCCCGCTACGCGGTCGAACGCGGCTGGTTGTGACGGCCGTGGTGGGGGATCGACGGTGACCGGTCGGGAATCGCCGGAGGCGGCGGCCTTCGAGCCGGCCACCGGCACGGAGGCCGTACCGGTGGCGGGCACGCGGGAGCGCGCGGCGGCGGTGCGGGACGCGTTCGAGGCGCTGCTGCGGATTCGCGACGTGGTGAACAGCGGCGCCGTCGACCCGCGCGCGACGCCGGCCGAGTGGGAGCGGGTCCGGATGGTGCGTGCCGTCGCGCTGGCCCTGGAGGCCGCCGGCGTACCGCCGTCCGCCCTGGACGAGCGCGGACAACGGACCGCGACCGGATACTGCGTCACCGCCGGCGACCACCCCCGGGTGGTCCGGGTCGAATGGCCGGGCCCGCGCGGCAGCGGCGCCGGTCACGAGGCGGAGCGGGCGCTGCGCGGGTGCGCGCGGGTGTTGGGCGAGCTGGGCTGGGTGGTGCTGGAATACCGGGGCAGGGGCGGCCGGCGATATCTGGAGGTCGAGGCCCCGGCGACGATCCGACGGTGAGGCGGTCATGCGGTCATGCGGTCCGGCGGGTCGCCCTCACAACCCCGGATCCAGGCCCGCGTGCCGACCGCACAGGGCCATGCAGACCTGATTGGGTCCTTCGTACGCGCGCTCCGGAAGGGCTGCCAGGGCCCGAGCCACCCAGACCGCGGCTCCATTGATCGTCGCCGCGGCGCTCAGCGCCGCCGGGCGGGCGGGGAACCGCACACCGAACATCGCGCAGTGCAACTCCTCGGGATCCACGGTCGTCGATTCGCCGATACTCCTCATGGCTCCTCCACACGCGTCCACCCGACGCGGGTACGCGAGGACCCACCGCCGGTGTCGCTGCGCGCCGGGGGCCGGTCTCCGTGTCACCCACGGGGTCGCGCGTCGACACGAAGAGCCGCCGGTCGCACGACCACGGGGCGGTCGCGGCTCGGGAAGCCCGGGGTGGCGGCAGCTTGTGGTTTCAGAGCTATAATACGCCGCCCGCGCCCCGATGAGGGGATCACGACCCGGTCGGATGCACGCGACACGGACCCGGGCACCCCCTCGCCGCCCGGCCCGGCGTCGTTCACAGCCCCGGCGCGCCCCACACCGGGAACCACCGGGACAGGTCGGATTCGAGCCGCAGATCGTCGGTGACCGCCGCGCCCACCTGGAGCTCCAGCGCACTGTCCCGCTTCTCGTGCCCGCCCGGCACCGGGGCGAACGGATAGAAGGTGCCCCGCTTGTAGAGGTAGACCAGGGCGAGCCGGCGGCCGTCGGGATGTCCGAACACGGCGAGCGAACACAGCAGTTGCGGACCGAAACCGCCGTCCTCCAGCGCCGAGTTGATCGCGTGCAGGTCGGTCACCAGGGCGCCCGTGTCCTCGGGCGGCCGTTCGGCGAGCAGCCAGGTGTACCCGTAGTCGTCCCGGCTGCTCCGCAACCCGTCGAGCAGTTCGGCCAGGTCGCGCAGCACCCCGTCGAACGTGCCGCCCTCGACCGTGGCGAAACACACCGATCCGGCGCCGGTGGGCCGGAAGCCGGTCGCCAGGTCCAGTGTGATCGCCGCCGAGGGCAGGCCGAACAGCTGGTCGAGATCGGGCTTGACCGCCCTGCTCCGGCCGAAGAGCGAGTCGAACAGCCCCATCAGGCGGCACCGCCCAGTTCGGCGCTGATCCGGGCCAACTGCTCCAGGCGCCGTTCCAGGGTCGGGTGGGTCGCGAACAGGTTGGCCAGGCTGTCCTTGGAGGCGATCGCCGGCGCGAAGAAGAACGCGTTGAACGGCTCGGCCCGGCGCAGGTCCCGGGTCGGGATCCGGGCCATGGTGCCGCTGATCTTGGTCAACGCGGAGGCGAGTACGGAGGGCCGGCCGGTGAGCAGCGCGGCCGAGCGGTCCGCGCACAACTCGCGGTAGCGCGACAGGGTCCGGATCAGTACGAAACTCAGCGCGTACACGGCCACGCTCACCGCGGTCACGACCAGCACCAGCACCGCGGCGTTCTGGTCGCGGCGCATCCCGCCGAAGAGCCCGAACTGCACGCCGACGCGGGTGAGCAGCCCGGCCAGCACGCCGAGGAAGGACGCGATCGTCATCACCGCGACGTCCCTGTGCGCGACATGCGAGAGCTCGTGCGCGAGCACGCCCTCCAACTCGGCGGGCTCCAGGCGGCGGAGCAGCCCGGTGGTGGTGCACACCACCGTGTTCTTCCGGTTGCGGCCGGTGGCGAAGGCGTTGGGCACGTCGGAGTCGGCGACCGCCACGCGCGGCTTGGGCATGTCGGCGAGCGCGCACAGCCGGTCCACCGCGCCGTGCAGTTCCGGCTGCTCCTCGGGGGTGACCTCGCGGGCACCCATCGCGAACGCGGCGAGTTTGTCGCTGAACCAGAACTGGGCGACGAAGACGCCGCCGATCAGGACGACCGCGATCGGCCAGGCCCGGCCCAGGACGACCACGAGGGTGCCCACGAAGACCACGTAGAGCAGGCCGAGCAGGAACATGGTGGCGAGCATGCGGCCGACCAGGCCGCGATCGGTGGCGAATCGGGTGCCGGCGCTGGTCCTGGTCATCGATTCCTCCCTAATGGGGGGACCTGGCGGCGGGCCTCGTGGGTGGCCCGAGGGAGGCGCTCTTGCGGGTTGAAAAGCCAACAAATCGGGCGCCACTTCGATTCTGCCTCGCCGGCGGGCACGGCGGGCGTGCCGCCCAGAGGTTCGGGTGCGGAATCCGAGGTGGACGTGGTCGTGGCGGGTGCCGTCGCCGAGGAAGGCCGCGCCGGATGGTGCCGGCGCGCAGGTCGGCGGCTGTGGCCGGCGGCGGCGTGACGCGCGGGCCGGCCGGGACGGGGCCTCCCGGGCGGAGGGGGTGGCGGCGGGTGTTCCCGGTGTCGAGGGGTGCGGGCGGTGACCGTGCGCTCGGGCCGGGCCCGGCCCGAGCGCACGTCGACGGTCACGCCGTCGGCCGCCGTGGTTCCGCCCGCCCTGCGGATCCGCGGGCGGCGGACGACAGGACACCGGTGGTGTTGTCGAGGATGCCGCCGTACCGGGCGTCGACCACCTCGACGACGGCCTCCGGCGCGTCCGCGAGCAGTGGCCCGGCCCGGTCGGCGAGGGTCGGGGAGTAGCCCGGCGTGGCGATCCGGGCCCGCGCGGCGGCCGGATGCCGGGCGCGGAGACCAGGGTGACCCCGCCCGCTATTCGACGTGCGGTCGCACGTCGCCCGGGCCGGGTGTCCGGGCGGTGACCGCGGGCGGCGTGGACGGGACGGCCGGCGGGACGCCGGTCGTGGTCGGATGCGGGCTCGCGGACCGGCTCCCGCCCGGCGGGTGGCCCGAGGGCGTCGGCTCGGGGTGCCGACTTCCGGACGACGAGCAGCCGGTCGCCGCCGCCACGATGCCGAGAACCACCGCGCGCCGTCCCGGAACGGATGTCTTGTCCACGCGGCTGCCCGCGTCGGGGGATGGGCCGACCTCGGACGACGCCGAGTCCGACACGCGGGTGTCGGCTACGACGCCGGTACGGGTGCGTCCGCCGGCGGCCGGACCAGTATCCCGGTCAGCAGGGCGTCGAGGTAGCGGGCGGCCAGCTCCGGGTCGTCGCGGTCGGGGGAGTGGCGGACGGCGAAGCCGAGGCCGTGGAGCAGGAGCAGCAGGTCGGCGGGTCCCAGCGGCTCGCGCAGCACCTCGGCGTCGGCGGTACGGGCGAGCAAGTCGCCGGTGGCGTGCAGCAGTTGGCCCCGCAGCTCCAGGGTCTCCGGGGTGGCCGCGCCGGGGTCGGCGGCCGCGGCGGCGAATGCCTCGTCCTGTATGTACGCGTCCAACGCGTCCTCGAGGAAGGCGCGCAACGCCTTCTGCGGGTCGGCGAGTCCGGCTGCCTCGCGGGCCTGCCGGACGAGCGCGGCGAAGCGGTCGGCGGCCAGCGCCTCGAGCAGCGCCTCGGGTGTGGGGAAGTGCCGGTAGACGGTGCCGACGCCGACATCGGCGGCGAGGGCGACCGCGTTCAGCTGCGGCGGCCTGCCCCCGCGCACGAGCACCCGCGCGGCGTCCATGATGCGCCGCCGGTTGCGGGTCGCGTCCTTGCGCCGCGTGGGGCGATGGGGGGAGGCCGTGTCGTCCATGCGCGTGACGTTATCGGCAAAGCGGATGAGTAGTCCATTAGGAGGATTCATCCGTTTACCGGGGACGCCGGTGACCCGAAGAGCCGGAAGGCGCTCGCCGCTTCGGGGGGCCGAAAGAGTTCGCCGGATCGGGTGAAATTTCGGGGTTCTCGGCCTTGCCGGCGTGCCCGCGGCCGGAATCGGGGGTTCTCTCGGAGGGCGGTTCCGAAGGAGGTCACGATGGCGCGCGTCACGGCCGGTGGTGCTGTGTCGCGGCACGGCGTGCGCCTGGTGGTCGTACTCGTCGCGCTGCTGGCCCTGTTGCACGCGGCGCACGGCGCCGGTGCCGGAGCGCGCGTCGGTGGGTGGGATCCGGATCGGTGTGCCGCCGGTACCACCCGGTACACGGCCCCCGCCGACGCCGAGGACGTGCCGGCGGAGGACTCGGGTGGTCGGCCCGGTCCGGCGGACCCGACCGGCTGTACCCCGCCCGGCCTGCGGCCGCGACCCCCGTCCGGCTCCGTGTCGAGCGCGACGTCGGTCGGCAGGCGCGGACTTCGGCTCGCCGACCCGGACGTGCCGGTCGCCCGTACCGCGTCGAATCCGCCGGCGGGGGTGGCGACACCCGCGCGGACAACGGTCCTGCGCTGCTGAGCGGGCACCGCCGCCCCGCCGTCGCCGCAGTGGGCGATCGGCCGGGCCGGCGTGCCGATCCGATTCCGCAGCCCGCGAACACGGGAGATTCCGCCATGTCCTTCGACGCCTACCTGCTGATGAGCGCCCTGGTCCGGGCCGAGGCCGCCCGCGCGGCGGCCGGTGCCCCGGACGCGGAGACGCCGCCCGCCAAGACCCCGCCTCCGGTCGCCGACCCCGTCGCCGGCGACCCACCCGGCGCCCGGGCCGAACCCGAGGGGGTCCCGGGGATCTCGGGCGCCTCGGGTGCCGACCACGGCCCCGCCGGCGCGATCCCCGGGCACTGATCCCCGCCCCGCGGCCCCCGGCACGCGTGCGCCGGGGGCCGCGGGGCGCCCCGACTCGACCGCTCGTGCCCGCATACCCCCGGCCTGGACACCTTCCGACCAGATGATTATGGTTTTCATTATCGAAGCGTCGGGACGGCACCTGCCGATCGACGTGGACCCACCCCTGCCTGGAGACATCCCATGCGTATATCCGCCCGCGCCGGCGCCGCCCTCGCCGCCGGCGTCCTGAGCACCGGCGCCCTCGCCGCGTGCGGTTCCGACGACAAGGACGCCAAAAACGGCAAGCGGACCGAGGCCGCCCCGGTGGCCAACGCCGGCGCACCCGCCGCCGGTTCGGGGCCGAAGGTCAAGGTCGTGGCGACCACCACCCAGGTCGCGGACTTCGTGCGCAACGTCGGCGGCGACCGGGTCGAGGTGACCCAGTTGATCAAGGCCAACGCGAGCGCACACGAGTACGAGGCCACCCCCGCCGACCTGAACGCCATCCGCGGCGCCAAGCTCGTCGTCGAGAACGGCGTGGACATGGAGAAGGCGTGGCTGCCCAAGGCGGTCCAGGCCGCCGGCTTCACCGGAAAGGTGGTCGACTCCTCCACCGGCGTACGCCTGCGCAAGGGCGAACCCGGCAGCGACGGCGAGGAGTCCGACCCGCACATCTGGCACGACCCGACCAACGCCAAGGTGATGGTGGCCAATATCGGCCGCGCCCTGAGCACCGCCGACGCGACGAACGCCAAGGTGTACGAGAACAACCTCGCGGCCTACACCGCCAAACTCGACGCGCTCGACGCGGACACCCGGGCCAGGATCGACGGCATCCCCGCGGCCGATCGCAAGCTGGTCACCAACCACGACGCGTTGGGCTACTACGTCGACCGCTACCGGCTGGAGTTCGTCGGCTCGATCATCCCCGGCTTCGACGACCAGGCCGAACTCTCCGGCAGCCGGATCGACGAGATCGTCGGCAAGATCAAAGCCACCGGCGCCAAGGCCGTGTTCGCCGAGAGCGCGCTGCCGCCCAAGACCGCCGCGACCATCGCGCGGGAGGCCGGCGTCAAGGTCGTCGACGGCGACGACTCGCTCTACGCCGACTCGCTCGGTGCCCCCGGCTCGGCCGGCGACACCTACCTCGGCGCGGAGAAGCACAACACCGACACCATCGTCGCCGCGCTGCGAGGGTGACGATGACCGACCGCATCGCCGCCGCCGCGGCCGTCGCCGCGCCGTGGGCCCGGCCATGACCGAGCCCGCTCCCGACCCGATCCGCTTCACCGACGCGACCATGGCCTACCACCGCGCCCCCGTCCTGGAAGGCGTCGACGGCCGGGTCCGCGCCGGCGAGGCGGTGGCCCTGATCGGCCCCAACGGCGGCGGCAAGACCACCCTGATCAAGGCCGTGCTCGGCCTGGTCCCGGTGATCGCGGGCACGGTGACCGTGGCCGGCCGCCGCCCGGCCGAGGCACGCGCCCGGGTCGGCTACGTGCCGCAGGCGGCGAGCCTGGACCCCGAGTTCCCCGTCACCGCCCGCCAGGTGGTGATGATGGGCCGGCTGCGGCTGATCGGCCGATGGCGCCGACCCGGGCGGCAGGACCGGGCGGCCGTCGACGAGGCGCTGGACCGGGTCGGCCTCGCCGACCGCGCCGGCGCCCGCTTCGGCACGCTGTCCGGCGGGCAGCGCCAGCGGGTGCTGCTGGCCCGCGCGTTGTCCCCGGACCCGCCGATCCTGCTCCTGGACGAACCCTTCAACGGCGTCGACGCGGTCAGCCAGGACGCGCTGATCACCGCCCTCACCCGGGCCAAGAGCACCGGCACGGCCGTGCTGGTGAGCACCCACGACCTCGCCCCGGTCCCGTGCCTGTGCGAACAGACCTGCCTGGTCAACCGCCGGCAGATCGCCTTCGGCCCGACCGAACTGGCGCTCACCCCCGACCTGTTGCGCGCCTGCTACGGCGGACACGTGGTCGACCTCGACGCCGGCCGACTCGTCGTCACCCGAGGCTGACCGGCCGTGGACACCGCACTGCTCCTGGAACCCTTCCGCGTCCCCTACCTGACCCGGGCCCTGATCGAACTGACCATCCTGGGCGTACTCTGCGGCACCGTCGGCACGTTCGTCGCGCTGCGCCGCCTCGAATTCGTCGCCGACGCGCTCACCCACACCGTCTTCCCCGGCGTGGTGATCGGCTTCGCCCTCCGGGGCGCGACCGGCATCCTCGCCGGCGCGCTGATCGCGGCCGGCGTCACGGCCTGCGCCCTGACCCTGCTCGGCCGCCACCGCCGCACCGGCGACGACACCGCGCTCGCCATCGTGCTGACCGCGATGTTCTCCATCGGCGTCCTGGTCGTCTCCCGCAGCCACTCCTACACCGCCGACCTCGAGACCTTCCTGTTCGGCCAGGTCCTGTACACCTCACGCGCCCAGATCACCGAAACCGCCGCGGTGGCCGTGCTCTGCCTGGCCGCGCTCGCCGTACTGGGCCGGGAGTTCGTGCTGCGCGCCTTCGACCCCGACGCGGCCCGAGCCGCCGGTCACCGGGTCGGCGCGCTGGACCTGGCGCTCAACCTGATCGTCGCGCTGACCGTGGTCGCCGCGGTCCGCACCGTCGGCACCGCGCTGATCCTGGCCCTGCTGGTGATCCCGGCGGCCATCGGCCGCACCCTGGGCCGCCGCCCGGCCCACCTCGCGCTGATCGGCTCGGTCGCCGCCGTGCTGTGCGGCTACCTCGGCCTGACCATCAGCTACACCGCCTCCGTCGACCACGACCTCGCCCTGCCCGCCGCCCCCACCGTCGTCCTCACCCTCGTGGCCGTGCACCTGCTCGCCCTCGGCGCGTGCGGCGCGGCCCGACTGCGCCCCGCCCGCTTCCGGAGCCCCCGATGACCTGGTTCGACACCTACACCCACCGCGCCTACGCCGAGGCCGTCATGGTCGGACTCCTGGCCGGCGTCGTCGGTGTCCAGGTCGTACTGCGCAGGCTCGCGTTCCACGCCATGGCGACGACCCACGCCACCTTCCCCGGCGTGGTCCTGGCCTCGATCCTCGGCATCGACATCTATCTCGGCGGCACCGCGTTCGGTGTGCTGTTCTCCATCGCGGTCCTCGCGCTGACCCGGCGCCCGGGCCGGACCGCGTCGGGTGCGATCGGCGTGGTCCTCGCGGCCGGCTTCGCCCTGGGCGCCGTCCTGGTCGCGGCCGGACCGGCGAGCGATCGCAAACTGTCCGCCTTCCTGGTCGGTTCCATCGTCACCATCGACACCCACGACCTGGCCGTCACGGCCGCTGTCGGGACGGTGATCCTGGCGCTGCTCGCGGTGTTCGGCCGCGAACTCGGCTTCGCCGCCTTCGACCACGACGGGATGCGGGCCGCCGGGCACCCGGCCCTCGCCCTCGATCTGCTGCTCCTGCTGATCGTGCAGGCGGTGGTAGTGGTGCTCACCCCGGCGGTGGGCGTCATGCTCACCCTGGCCCTGCTCGTGGCCCCGGCTGCGACCGCCCGGCTGTGGACCGACTCGCTGCGCCGCACCGGCGTGGTGGCCGGTCTGCTCGGCGCCGGCAGCGCGGTCACCGGCCTGGAACTCTCCCGGCACTACGACGTGGCCGCGGGCGCGACCATCGCCCTCGTGGCGGCGGCCGGCTTCGTCGTCTCGCTGCTCGTATCCCCACGACACGGCGCGCTCGGCCGGCTCCTCGACCGCCGCCCGGGAACGGCGACGGCCCCGGCCTGACCCCGCCCCCGGAAGCCGCTGTGGCGCACGTCACCCGATTTTCCCGGCGGTACGCGTCGACCGAGACTTGGTCCGCGGGCGTATGTCCGCCGAGTCCGAAAGAGAGCCGGGGGAGTCGTTGACCGTCGAGGAGTTCGAAGAGTTCTACGCGGCCGCCGTCGGCCGACTCACCGGTCAGCTCTACCTGATGCTCGGCGATCGACACGAGGCCCAGGACGTGGTCCAGGAGGCGTTCGTCAAGGCGTGGAGCAGACGCGGACAACTCGATCGGCACGGCAATCCGGAGGCGTGGATCCGAGTGGTCGCCTGGCGACTGGCGGTGAGCCGTTGGCGCGGTAGACGGCGCACCGACGACGCGTGGCGGCGACACGGCGCACCCCTCCAGGCGCCCGGTCCCGAACCCGGCATGGTCGTACTGGTCTCGGCGCTGCGGCAGTTGACCCCGAAGCAGCGCCGGGTGATGACCCTGCACTACGTCTGCGACCTGACGGTGGAGCAGATCACCGCCGAGACCGGTATGGCGAGCAGCACCGTCAAGACCCACCTGGTGCGCGGACGTGTGGCCCTCGCCCACCTCCTGCCCGACCCGTACGCAGAGGAGTCGCCCGGTGCCGGAGCCTCATGAGTCGTCGAACCCGTCCCTCCCGTACCTCCCGGACCGGGATCCGTTGCGCGCCGCGCTGCTCGAGGTCGCCGTCGAGGGGGGCCGGCAGGCCACCCCCGCGCCCTTCGCCACGATCCGGCGCCGCGGCGACCGCCTGCGCCGCCGCCGGACGGCCCTGCTGGGCGCGGCCGCGTGCCTGGTCCTCGGCGGCACCGCCGCACTCGCGGCGACGCTGATCCCGGACGACCCGAGCCCGTCGCCCCCGGCGGTATCGCCCGGTCCCGTGCCCTCGGAGTCGCCGATCCCCACCCCCGAGGGCACCGACGCGACGCCGTCGCTGTACACCGACCCGACGGGCGACACCGCCGGCGACCCGACCGGCTGACCCCGCCGGCCGCACCGCACGGACCCGCGACCCGCCCGCCCGACCGGCCCGACGCCGCCCGGTCGGCGTCAAGGATGCGACAAGGTTGGCGGCGGAGCCGCCAAAGGTGTGTCAAGACTCGTCCGGACGGTGGACGATCGAGGAATTTGGGACTCGTCCGCCGCGTATCCGGTGAGAGGCCGGGCCCGTGCCCGAGTCGGTATCGCCGCGCGGCCGGTCGAGCGACGGATACCCGGACGGTCGAGCAACGGAAAGCGGGGGTGCACCGACCCGGATGCAGATCTCTCGACGCGGCACTCTGCGCGTCTATCTCGGCGCCGCGCCCGGGGTCGGCAAGACGTACGCGATGCTCGACGAGGCCCGCCGCCGGTTCGACCGGGGCACCGATGTCGTGGTCGCGGTCGTCGAATGCCACAACCGGCCGCACACCGAGGCGATGCTGGCCGGCCTCGAAATCGTGCCGCGCAGGCAACTTTCCTACCGGGAGGGCTCGTTCGCCGAGATGGACGTCGACGCGGTGCTCGCCCGCCGACCGCGACTGGCACTGGTCGACGAACTCGCGCACACCAACGTCCCCGGCTCGCGCCACGAGAAGCGTTGGCAGGACATCGACACACTTCTCGACGCCGGGATCGACGTCATCTCCACGATCAACGTGCAACACCTCGAATCGCTCAACGACGTGGTCGAGTCCATCACCGGCGTCCCGCAGCGCGAGACCGTGCCCGACGGCGTGGTGCGCCGGGCCGACCAGATCGAACTGGTGGACATGGCGCCGGAGGCGCTGCGCCGCCGGCTCGAACACGGCGACGTGTACACGCCGGACAAGATCGACGCGGCCCTCGCCAACTACTTCCGGGTCGGCAACCTGACCGCGCTGCGCGAACTGGCCCTGTTGTGGGTGGCCGACCGGGTCGACGAGTATCTGCGCGCCTACCGCGACGAGCACGGCATGGAGACGAGCCGGCCGACCCGGGAGCGGATCGTGGTCGCCCTCACCGGCGGCCCGGAGGGCGACACGCTGATCCGCCGGGCCGCCCGGATCGCCGGCCGCGGTCCGGGCGGGGAACTGCTCGCGGTGCACGTGAGCCCCAGCGAGGCCCTGTCCGAGTCCTCGCCGATGGAACTCGCCCGCCAGCGGCGCCTGGTCGACTCGCTCGGCGGCACCTTCCACTCCGTGGTCGGGGACGATGTGGCCGGTGCCCTCCTCGACTTCGCCCGCGGGGTCGACGCCACCCGGATCGTGCTCGGGTGCAGTCGGCGCACCCGCCGGGAGTACGTCTTCGGCCCCGGCGTCGGTGCCACGGTCGCCGCCCGCGCCGGCGACATCGTCACCCAACTGGTCACCCACGAACACGCCGGCCGGGGCCGACCGGATCGGCCGCGCCGCTCGACCGTGCCGCGCGGGCGGGCGATCGCCGGCTGGGTGACCGCGCTGCTCGGCCCGCCCGCGCTGACCGCCGCGCTGATGCCGACCCGGGGTACCGCGACGCTGCCCGTGGACATGCTCCTGTTCCTGCTCCTGACCCTGGTGGTGGCCCTGTTCGGCGGACTGTGGCAGGCGGTGACGACCGCGGTGCTCGCCTCGACGATGGTCGACTACTACTTCACCCCGCCGCTGGACACCCTCGACATCGCCGCGCCGGGCAACGTGTTCGCCTTCCTCGTGTTCGTGGTGATGGCCCTGGCCGTCGCGTCGGTGGTGGACCGGGCCGCGCGGCGCACCCAGCAGGCCGCGCGCGGGCAGCGCGAGGCGGAGACGCTCGGCTTCCTCGCGGGCACCGTGCTGCGCGGCGAACGGGCGCTGCCCGCGCTGCTGGAGCGGGTGCGCACGACGTTCGGCATGGAGTCGGTCGCGCTGCTGCGCCGCGACGGGCCGCGCGGTGTGTGGACGAGCGTCGACGCGGTCGGCGCCGACCCGCCCACCCGGCCGGACGCCGCCGACGTGGAGGTCCCGATCGACGACTCGCTCGCGCTGGTCCTGTCCGGGCGTACGCTGCCCGCGGACACCCGCCGAGTGCTCGGCGCGTTCGCCGCGCAGGCCGCGCTGGTCCTGGAGTGGCGGGCGCTGCGCGCCGAGGCCGAGGAGGCACGCCTGCTGGGCGAGCGCCACAGCGTGGACACCGCCCTGTTCGCCACCGTCGCCCGGGACCTGCGGGCGCCGCTGGTGGCGATCAAGTCCGGATCGTCGGGGCTGCGGGCGGAGGAGGTCGCCTGGGCGCGCACGGACCGGGCCGAACTGCTCGCCACCATCGAGGCCGGTGCCGACCGCCTGGACCGGCTGATCGGCAATCTGCTCGACATGAGCCGGTTGCGGATGGGCACGATCGAACCGCTGCCCGTCGACATCGCGCTGGACGAGGTGGTGCCGGGCGCGGTGGTCCGGGCCACGCCCGGCACGGTGCGGGTGTGCGTCCCGGAGACGCTGCCGACCGTGCGGGCCGATCCGGAGCTGTTCGAGCGGGTGGTGGCGAACCTGGTGGCGAACGCCGTACTGCACACCCCGCCGGACACGCCCGTGGAGGTGGCCGCCGAGGAGGTCGGCGACCGGATCGCGCTGCGGGTGGTCGACCGCGGCCCCGGTCTGCCCGACGAGGCGAAGGCGCGGGTCTTCGAGGCCTTCGCCCGGCACGGCGACGCGCATCGAAGTCGCGGGGTGGGTCTGGGACTCGCGGTCGCCCGGGGCTTCGCCGAGGCGATGGCCGGCACGCTCACCGCCGAGGACACCCCGGGCGGCGGGCTGACCATGGTCCTGACCCTGCCGGTGTCCACCACCACCCACCACCCCGAGGGGTTCCCGTCCTGAGACCCCATGGGCGTCGGGCCCGGTCAGGCGCGGCTGGCGAACAGGCGGCCGTCCACCGGCGTGACGGGCAGGGTGAAGCCGAGGCCGGTACCGCCGGCCAGGGCCAGGACCGGGATGATCGCCTCGGAACCGTAGGCCACCGACGCCATCGCGTCCGGCGACAGCGGGGCCGGTTGCTCGACGACCGTGAGCCGATACCGATCACCGTCGCGGGGCTCGGCCCCGACCTCACCTTCGGACTCGCGCACACCGATCCTGCGGACACGGCGGGACATCATGGACACGCTCACGGTCCCTCCGACCGGACCGGCTCGAACGCGGCACAGGCTGCGCGCCCACGACGCGCCGGGAGCCGCACCCGACATGATTCCGGCGCCGCCGCGACCGACTCCTACGCGTTCCTGTCGGCCCGCAGGTCGCGACGTCCGGACCGGGTGCGCGCATGCCGTTCGGGATCGCCGGACGCCCGGGCGCGCGTGGTGCGCCGACCTCGAACGGGCGCGTCGGGGCGGGGGGTTGTGCTGAACTGTGGGTATGGAATTCTCCCGACTGCTCGACTGTCTCGCGGCCGACTTCGCCCGCCTCCGGGCCGTGTCGGCGACGGACCCCACGGCGGGCGTGCCGACCTGCCCGGGCTGGACCGTGGCCGACCTGACCCGCCATGTCGGCGAGGTGTACCTGCACAAGACGCAGGCCATCCGCGAGGGCGCCGAACCCGACCCGTGGCCGCCGCGGGAGCTCGCGAAGGAGGACCCGATCGCGCTGCTCGACCGCGCGTACGCCGATCTGCGACACGAGTTCGCCACCCACGGCCCGAAGGATCCGGCCGGATCCTGGTACACCCCGGACCCGACCGTCGGCTTCTGGATCCGGCGGATGGCGCAGGAGACGGTGATCCACCGGATCGACGCCGAACTCGCCGCCGGGGAGCCGATCGCCGAGATTCCCGCCGATCTGGCGGTGGACGGCGTCGACGAGTTGCTGAAGGTGTTCGTGGCGTACGGCGTCGCCGAGTGGGGCGACTACTTCACCGGCGTCCTGGCCGAATCGCCGGGCCGGACCTACCTCGTGCGCGCCGACGAGGCGGCGTGGCGGGTATCGACGGGACCGGGCCTGTTCCGCGTCGAGGACGGCGCCGGCACCGGCCCGGCGGACGTGACCGTGAGCGGGCCGTCGGCGGCGGTGTTGCGCCGACTCTGGAACCGGGAGGAGGCCGACGCGACGAGCCCGGTGACGGTCGTCGGTGCCCCGGAGGCGGTCGAGGAACTGCACCGCTGCATCGTCGTCGCGACCCAGTAGCGGGGATCGTGCCCCGCGTCCGCCCCGGCCCGCACCCGGATCGCCGGCCCCGCGACCCGAGTGGCCGACGAGGTGTGCGGCGGAGACGATGAAAGGAGCGTGTGCGGGCTTCGCCGCGCGGTTTCGGCCGCCGCCGTCGGCGGCGCGTTTCGGGAGAGGTACACACCATGACCATGGCCAGGGACATCATGCACGAGGGCGCGCAGTGGATCCCGCGGACGGAGACGTTGGACCGCGCGGCCCAGCTGATGCTTCGGCTCGACGTGGGCTCGCTGCCGGTCGCCGATCCGAACGAACGACTGTGCGGCATCATCACCGACCGCGACATCGTCACCAAGTGTGTTGCCCTCGGCCACGATCCGGCCAAGGTGACGGCGGGCGACCTGTGCGAGGGCACACCGCGTTGGATCGACGCCGAGGCGGACATCGGCGACGTGTTGCAGGAGATGCGGGAACACCGGATCCGGCGACTGCCGGTGATCGATCACAAGCGCCTGGTCGGCATGATCAGCGAGGCGGATCTGGCCCGGCACCTGTCGGACGAGCAGATAGCCGCCTTCGCGGAAAGCGTGTACGCGGCGTCGCGCTAGGGCTCGAGGACACGCCCTGGGGCCGTCCGGCGGATCGCCTGCCACAACGGCCGTTCCCCGCAACCCGGTTCGGATCTCCCGGGGCGCGGGGGGCGGCCGTTTCGCGTGGGCGCCGACGTCGGTCAGTGGACGGGCACCACGCCCACCGGACACCGGGCGTGGTGCAGGACGGCGTGCGTGGTCGGGCCGAGCCGCATCGGCAGGGGGCCGCGCCTGCGGTGCGCGGCGACCACCACGAGGGCGCCGTCGATCGAGGCGTCGACCAGGTCGCGGCCCGCGGTTCCGTTCATCACCACGGTGTCCACGGGCAGTTCGGGATCCGTGCTACGGATCCTGCCGAGCACCTCGTCCACCATCCTGGTGCGTTCGGTTCGGACCGCCTCGACGTCGATCATGCTCGGCAACACCAGGCTCGGCGCCAGGCCGGTGACCGGGAGCACCCACGAGTGCACCGCGCGCAGTCCGCCGCCGAGACGTCGCGCGTGGTCGGCCGCGAAGTCCGCGGCGGGGCCGTCCTCGGGGCCGCCGACGCCGACCACGACGTCGCGCGCGTCCTCGGCCGCGGCGGTGTGTACGACGATCACCGGACAACTGCTGTGCGCGCACACCCGCAACGACACCGAGCCCAGGAGCAGCCCCGTGAAGCCGCCGTGCCCGCGACTGCCGACCACGATGGTGTCGCACCGGGCACTCGCGGCGAGCAACGATTCGGCGCTGTCGCCCTCGCGGACCGAGGTCTCCACGGCCAGCCCGGGAAAACCCGCGCGGATCCGCGCGGCGGCGGTGTCGATCAGGACGTGGGCGCGCTCGCGGACCTCGACCCGATGCTGATGGCCGAGCCCGCCGCCGGGCACCGCCGTGACGATGTACAGCGGCACCCGACGCGCGGCGGCGTCCCGCGCCGCCCAGTGCAACGCGTGGTCGGCCGCGGCCGAACCGTCGTGACCGACCAGGACCCCGAGACCGACTTCGCTGTGTGGGTACGACATGGCACTCACCTCGAGAGGGCATCCACCTGGGTCATACCCGCTCCGGCGGGTGCCGAGTTCGATCGGATCGACCCGGGACCTCACATTCGGGCGCGCCCGCGCGTCTACCCGATACGGAGTCGACACCCGGTCGACACGGGCCGATACACACCGATACACGCCGAAACAGGCCGCACGCGGCAGCCGTACATCGCAGAGGAGACCGGCATCATGGACACCCGCCACGCGCTCGTGGACACCTCCCTGGGCGCACTGACCGTGGTGGCCGCGGACGACGCCGTCGTCGGGCTCTACTTTCCGGGGCACTGGTACCTGCCGCCCGAGGAGAGCATGGGACGCCGGGTCGACCACCGCGACGACCCGCTCCTGGCCCGGACCGCGGCCCAACTGGTGGAGTACCTGGCCGGCGAGCGCACCTCGTTCGACGTGCCGACGGCCACCCACGGCGACCCGTTCCAGGAGCAGGTGTGGGCCATGCTGCGGGAGATCCCGTTCGGCGAGACCACGACCTACGGAGCGCTCGCCGAGCGGCTGGGCAACAAGGCGCTGGCCCAGTCGGTCGGCCAGGCCGTCGGGCACAATCCGATCTCCATCATCGTCGCCTGTCACCGGGTGGTCGGCAGCGACGGCAGGCTCACGGGCTTCGCGGGCGGCCTCGCCCGCAAACGTACGCTGCTCGACCTGGAGGAGTCCGACGCGTCGAAGGCGGCCCGGCTGTTCTGAGCGCCGGCCGGGCGCGAGCACGACGTCGTACGGGATCGGGGAGATGAAGCAACCTTTCGAACGGGTCGTCGACGAACACGGGGACACCGTCCTGCGGGTCTGCCGGGCGATCGTGGGGGTGCACGACGCCGAGGACGCCTGGTCGGAGACCTTCCTCGCCGCCCTGCGCGCCTACCCCGACCTGCCCGAGGACGCCAACACGCAGGCCTGGCTGGTGACCATCGCGCACCGCAAGGCCATCGACATCACCCGCGCCCGGCGCCGGCACGCGGTGGTCACGGACGACCTGCCCGAGCGGCCGTCGACCATCGGCGTGCCCGGCTCGGTCGACCACGAGTTGTGGGACGCGGTCAAGGCGCTGCCGCCCAAGCAGCGCCGAGCGGTCGCCTACCACCACTTCGCGGGCCTGCCCTACGCGGCCATCGCCGAGATCGTCGGCGGCACCCCGGCGGCGATCCGCCGCGCCGCGTCGGACGGGATCGGGGCGCTCCGCGCCGCCCTGTCCGCATCCACCCCGAAGGAGTAGCACCGTGATCGACACCCACACCGACGGCCCGGACACCCCGGCCGTCCGCGCCCGGGCCGTTTCGGACCCGGACACCCTCGATCGGCTGCACGAGCGGCTGGCGGCCGCCGCGAGTCGGGACGGGCTGCTGGACGTGGCCTACACCAGCGTGGACACCCCCGTCGGTTCGCTCCTGCTGGCCGCCACCGGGACCGGCCTGGTCCGGGTCGCCTTCGAGAGCGAGGATCACGACCTGGTCCTGGACACGCTGGCCGGCCGGCTCGGCCCGCGCGTGTTGCGCGCGCCGGCGCGCCTGGACCGCGCGGCCCGCGAACTCGACGAGTACTTCGCCGGCACCCGGACGAGCTTCGACCTGCCGCTCGACCTCGCGCTGTCGCGGGGCTTCCGGCACCTGGTGCAGCGCCGCCTCGCCGAGATCGAGTACGGGGACACCTGGAGCTACGCCCGGGTGGCCCGCCTGGTCGGCAACCCCGGCGCGGCCCGCGCGGTCGGCACGGCGTGTGCGACCAACCCGCTGCCGATCGTGCTGCCCTGCCACCGGGTGTCGCGGGCCGACGGCACGCTCGGCGGCTACGCCGGCGGCCCGGCCCGGAAGTCGGCCCTGCTGGCCCTGGAGGCCGGCGTCCGGACCGGGCCCCGGTCCGGCGACACCGGCTAGCCGGCGATCCGAACGCCACGATCGGGGTCCGGAGGAGGTTTCGGGCGAGCCGGTTACGACATGTGGACATACAGTGACTTTCATGGACGATTTCTTCGGTGTGTCGGGCGATGAGGCGCCCGGGGACGCGGTGCGCGAGTTGGCCGAGCAGACCACCCGCCCGGACTGGGTCGAGCCGGATCCCGCGACGGACCTGGTGCCGCGCCTGCGGGTGGCCTGTGACCTGCCCGGTTCGCCCTGGCGGTTGCGCGGGACCACGCTCCTGCCGGGCGGCATCCTCGCCGTCGACGTCGAGCACGCCCGCCCGCGCAGCCCCCGCCTCCTGGCCGACGCCATCGAGCTGCTGGCCGGCGTCGCCGGTCCGGCCTTCTTCGTGCACCACACCGACGCCGCGACGTTCGACTGCGTCACCGGCACCCTGCGCAGCGACACCCCCGGCCCCGGCCGGGGCCACCTGCTCCGGCTGCGCCTGACCGCGCCCGGACCCGACGGCAGGCCCACCCTTCGGGCCCACGCGGAAGCCCTGATCCCCGCGCCCTGATCCCCGCGCCCCGAACCGGCCGCGACCGTGCGGAAGCCGGGCCGGCCGCCCGGGACACCGGTACCCCGGGCGTGGGGCCGGCGCTGCCGAACCGCCGCCCCGGGCCCGGATATCCGGTGGTTCGGCGGCGGTGGGACTGGTTGGATCCGGGGATGAACAGTCACTTTCCCGAGGGCTTCGAGGTGTCCACCGATCCGACCCGGCTCGACGTGGCGACGATCCACCGATGGTTGTCCGAGGACGCCTACTGGGCGCTCGGCCGGCCGCGCGAGAAGTTGGAGCGGGCGATCGCCGGCTCGCTAAACTTCGGTGTGTACGACGTCGTTTCCGGCGCCCAGGTCGGCTATGCCCGGGTGATCACCGACCGGGCCACCTTCGGCTGGCTCTGCGACGTCTACATCGATCCGACGGTGCGCGGCAAGGGGCTGGGGACCGCGCTCACGATCGCCGTCCGCGACGAGTTGGCGCCGGACGGGCTGCGCCGGATCATGCTCGCCACCGCCGACGCGCACGGGGTGTACGCCAAGGTGGGTTTCCGGCGGCCGGCCTCGACGGACACGTGGATGGTGCTGGGCGAGCAGTGACCGCCGCACGGTGCCGGGCCCACCCGACCCGCGACGGGCGGCCCCGGTCCGGGCGGGACACGACCGGGCCGGCGGGGGGCCGCAGGCTCATTCGCTCGGGACACCGTCGGGCGCACGGTGGGTGCATGACTTACCAAGGCGACACGATCACGCGGGAACCCGACGACCCGCTCCCGCTCTCGGCACCCGTAGCATCCCTCGGAAGGACCAGGACCATGTGCCGGCACATTCCCACCTGTCCCACCGCATCGGCCCCCGACCACCTCGCGGCCCACGTCGTCAACAGCCACCCCGAGCAGGGATGGAGCCTGCTGTGCAACGGGGTGGTGATCTTCGAGGACACCGGCGCGCTGCTGCCCGACGGTGGCGTCGAGGCACCGCACCGGCCGAACCCGGAAGGACCGCCCGTCGACGGGCCCGCCCGGGTCCCGGCGCAGCGCCGGCTGGAAACCGCCGGCTAGGCGGGCCGACCGCACCGATACCCACACAGGACCGCACGCCCCGCGCGTGCGGTCCTTTTCGTGTGCGCCCGAGCGCGTGACGCGGGTGTCCCGCGGGGGTGCGACCGCCTCGTTCGGTCCCGGGGTGCTCCGGGACTCGGGACGGGACTTCGGCCTCAGGTGATCGGGACCCGGGTGCGCCGAAGGTTGTGGACACATCGCCCCGCAGTTCCGCACGGTAGAGAGAGGCACCCCGTGAGTACTCTGTGCCGGCCCGCCGTGGCCGTTCCCGAGAACATCGTCACGCTGGACGAATCGATCGACGTCGCCCGTCGGTTGCACGCCGACAACCCGCGGCTGCCGCTGGCGCTGCGGCTGATCGGCAACACCGGCGTCCGTAAGCGACACCTCGTACAACCGCTCGAACAGACCCTGCGGCACCCGGGCTTCGAGGCGCGCAACCTGGTCTACGAGCGCGAGGCCAAGCGTCGGGTGCCGCCCGTGGTCTATCAGGCGCTGGCCAACGCGGAGTTGGGCGTGCGGGACATCGATCTGCTGATCTACGTCTCCTGCACCGGCTTCACCATGCCCTCGATGACCGCCTGGCTGGTCGAGGCACTGGGCATGCGCTCGGACACGCGCCAGTTGCCGATCGCCCAGCTCGGGTGCGCGGCCGGTGGCGCGGCGATCAATCGGGCGCACGACTTCTCCACCGCCTACCCCGACGCCAACGTGCTGATCGTGGCCTGCGAGTTCTGCTCGCTGTGCTACCAGCCCGGCGACGACGACATCGGCTCGCTGCTGTCCGACGGGTTGTTCGGCGACGCGGTCGCGGCGGCGGTGGTGCGCGGTTCGGGCGGTACGGGGGTCCGCCTGGAACGCAACGCCTCCTACCTGATCCCGCACACCCGGGACTGGATCTCGTACGCGGTCAAGGCGACCGGTTTCCACTTCCGATTGGACAAGCGGGTGCCGGGCACGATGGAGCCGCTGGCGCCGGTGATCACCGATCTGGTGAGCCGACACACCTGGGACGCCTCGGCGTTGGACTTCTACGTCGTGCACGCCGGCGGCCCGCGCATCCTGGACGACCTGAGCCGATTCCTCGGCGTCGACAAACACGCGTTCCGGCACAGTCGGGCCACGCTCACCGAGTACGGGAACATCGCCAGCGCCGTGGTGTTCGACGCGCTCGATCGGCTGTTCGCCGAGGGCGAGCCGAGCGTCGGCGGGCGCGGCATCGTGGCCGGATTCGGCCCGGGGATCACCGCCGAGATGGCGCTCGGTACCTGGACCCGCGGCGCGCCGCCCGTCGAGCACCACCGGCGCGGGCGGACCCGGGGCCGGGTCGCCGGACAGCGGTCCGCGCCCGTGCACCCGGCGACCTCGCCCGTGCGGCCGGGATGAGGCCGCCGAGCCGGTCGCGACCGTCCACCGATCCGAGCACCGGGAGAGCCCGATGAACGCGAAAACCTCCGAGCCCGCCGCCTCCGCCGGGGCGCCGGCCACGGACTGGCTGGCCTGCCCGAGCTGTCGGGCGCTCGTCTACCGCAAACGGTTCGAGCGGGCCGACGGGGTGTGTCCGAGTTGCGGGGCGCACGCGCCGCTGAGTGCGGCGCGGCGGCTGGAGGCGCTGCTCGACCCGGGCAGCGCCCGGCCGTTGACCGCCGCCGAGACGGTGCACGACCCGCTGTCGTTCGCCGATCTGAAGCCGTATCCGGACCGGTTGTCCGCCGCCCGCGCGGCCACGGGGCACGCGGACGCGGTGCGGGTGGCGGCCGGCACGGTGAGCGGGCATCCGGTGGTGGTGGCCGCGATGGACTTCGCCTTCATGGGCGGCAGTCTGGGCGTCGCCGCCGGGGAGGCGGTGGCGATGGCCGCCGAGGCCGCGCTGGCCCGGCGGGCGCCGCTGGTCCTGGTCACCTCGTCGGGCGGCGCGCGGATGCAGGAGGGCGCGTTGGCGCTGATGCAGATGGCCAAGACCGCGGCGGCGATGGCGGCGCTCGACGAGGCCGGCATCCTCACGGTCACGGTGATCGCCGATCCGACCTACGGCGGGGTGGCCGCCTCGTTCGCCACCCTCGCCGACGTGGTGGTGTGCGAGCCCGGGGCCCGGATGGGCTTCGCCGGTCCGCGCGTGATCGAACAGACCATCGGGCAGCGGCTTCCGGACGGCTTCCAGACGGCCGAGTTCCTGCTGCGGCACGGCCTGGTGGACGCGGTGCACCCGCGCGGCGAACTGCGCCGTACGCTCGCGGTCCTGCTGGCCTCGGCGCGCGGACACCCCGACCACACCGGCCCGGCGCGCGCCGGCCGCGACGATCGGGTCGCGGAGCTGCCGCGTCCCGCACCGGCGCCGGTGGTGCGCGATCCCGCGCGGCTCGCCGTGCGGTCCGCGCCGGAGGTGGTCGCGGCGGCCCGGGACCTGCGGCGGCCGACCACGCGCGACCACCTCGCGTACTGGATGGACACCTTCGTCGAACTGCGCGGCGACCGGGCGGGCGCGGACTGCCCGGCGATCGTCGGCGGCCTCGGCACGGTGGAGGGCCGCGCCGTGGTGGTACTCGGCCACCAGAAGGGGCACACCACCGCCGAACTGGTGCGGGCCGACTTCGCGATGGCCTCGCCCGCCGGCTACCGCAAGGCGATCCGGCTGGCCCGGCTCGCGGAGAAGATCGGCGTGCCGCTGGTGACGCTGATCGACACCCCCGGCGCACATCCGGGGATCGAGGCGGAGCAGCAGGGCCAGGCCGGGGCGATCGCGGACTGCCTGCGGGTGTTCACCGGGCTGCGGGTGCCCGTGGTGGCGGTGGTCACCGGGGAGGGCGGCAGCGGCGGGGCGCTGGCGCTCGGCGTCGCCGATCGGGTGCTGATCGCCGCGAACGCGCTCTACTCGGTGATCAGCCCCGAGGGCTGCGCGGCGATCCTGTGGAAGACCCGGGAGGAGAGCCCGGCGGCGGCCCGCGCGCTGGGTCTCGACGCCCGGTCGCTGCTGGAGCTGGGCGTGGTGGACGGGGTGGTGCCCGAGCCCGAGGGCGGCGCGCAGGCCGATCCGGCCGCCGCGAGCCTGACCCTGCGCGACGCGGTGCTGGGCACGCTGGACGAACTCGCCGTGCTCGACCCGGCCGAACGCATGCGCCGACGGCGGCGACGACTGCGCGGCTTCGGACTGCCCGGGCCGACCGCGACCGGGACGGACCGGGCGCGCTTCGAGGACATCGACGAGGAGGAATCGGCATGACCGGCGCCGATCACCAGGGCCCGGCGGCCACCCTGGCCGCTCTGCACGCCGCGCTCGACCGGGTGTTGCGCGATGCCCCGCGACCACCCACGCACGTCGTGGTGCGGTCCGGAGGGGAGAGCATCGAGTTGACCTGGTCGGCCGCGGTCGCCCCGCCACCCGCACCCGAGGCGGCCCCACCCGCGCCGGTCGAGGCGGAGCAGCCGGCGGCGAGCGACGGACACCTCGTCCGCGCCCCGCTGGTCGGCACCTTCTACGTCGCGCCCGAACCCGGCGCGCCGCCGTTCGTCGCGGTCGGCGACCTCGTCGAGGCGGGCCAACAGGTGGCCATCATCGAGGCGATGAAGCTGATGAACCCGATCGAGGCGGACCGCGCCGGTCGGGTCACCGCCGTGCTGCTCAAGAACGGCGAGGGGGTCGGCTACGACGAGCCGCTCTTCGAACTCGACTGCGACGGGCAGGGGTGAACCACCGTGTTCGACACTGTACTGATCGCCAACCGGGGTGAGATCGCGCTGCGCGTGGTGCGCACCTGCCGGGACATGGGCATCACCAGCGTGGTGGTGCACTCGGGGGTGGACGCGGACTCGGCCGCGGTGCGCGCCGCCGACCGGCGGATCAACATCGGCCCGGCCGATCCGCGGCGCAGCTATCTCTACGCGCCGGCGGTGATCGAGGCGGCCCGGCTGACCGGGGCGCAGGCCGTGCATCCCGGATACGGATTCCTGTCCGAGGACCCGGACTTCGCCACGATCTGCGCGGAGAACGGGCTGGTCTTCGTCGGCCCGGCGGCCGACGTGATGGCCCGCCTCGGCGACAAGTCCACCGCCCGGCGGATGATGGCCGACGCCGGGCTGCCGGTGGTGCCGGGCTCGCGCGAGCCGGTGGGCACCGCCGACGAGGCGGCCGAGGTGGCGCGGCGGATCGGCTACCCGCTGATCGTCAAGGCGGTCGCGGGCGGGGGCGGCCGCGGGATGGCGGTGGTGCGCGACGCCGGCGCGCTGCTGCCCACGTTTCGGGCCACCCGCGCCTCGGCCCAGGCGGCGTTCGGCGACAACCGCGTGTACCTGGAGCAATACCTGCACGGCGCCCGGCACATCGAGATCCAGGTCCTGGCCGACGGGCACGGCAACGTGGTGCATCTCGGCGAGCGCGACTGTTCGGTGCAGCGCCGACATCAAAAGCTGATCGAGGAGTCGCCGGCCCCGGAGTTGCCCGCGGGACTGGCCGATCGACTGGCCGGCCACGCGGTGGCCGGGTGTCGGGCCGCGGGGTATCGCGGCGCCGGCACCTTCGAGTTCCTGGTGCGTGGTGACGAGGCGGCGTTCATCGAGGTGAACTCGCGGATCCAGGTGGAGCATCCGGTGACCGAGATGGTCACCGGGATCGACATCGTCCGCGAGCAGCTGCGCATCGCCGCCGGGGAACCGCTGGGCTTCGACCAGGATCGGGTGCGGCGGCGCGGGGCCTCGGTGGAGTGTCGGATCAACGCCGAGGACCCGGCGCGCGACTTCGCGCCGTGTCCCGGCACGCTGACCGCGTTCCACGCGCCGGGCGGGCCGTTCGTCCGGGTCGACACGCACGCGTTCCCGGGGGCGCAGGCCCGCCCCGAGTACGACTCGCTGCTGGCCAAGGTGGTCACGTGGGGGCAGGACCGGGATCAGGCGCTGGCCCGGATGCGCCGGGCGCTGGGCGAACTGCGGGTGGAGGGACCCGGCGTGCACACCACGGCCGGGCTGCTCGCCGACGTGCTCGACGACCCGGACTTCCGGGCGGGCCGACACGACACGACCCTGCTGGACCGGCGCGCGGCGTCCTGACGACGAGGGCATCCGGCGCGTCGACGCAGGGTGCCCCGTCCGGCCGGGCGCCGGCTTGCGGCGCGAAACCCGGCCGGCCGAGGAGCCTTCGAGGCGTCGGCCGGTTCGGTGCGTCGGACGTGCGCATGATCTCGCCCCCATCGCCGGACGCGATGGGGGCGAGATTCCCGCTGTTCGACTGTTTCCCGATGTCCGGATCCCGATGTCACCGCCCGGGTGGATCGGGATCCGCGACGATGGGCGCTCCGCCGGCGCGCCGGGCCTACGGCGGGTAGCGATGGCCCGGGTCGGAGGTGTGCGGATGGCCCGATCCCGACGGCCGGTGTGGCTTGCCCGGTTTCCCCGGCTTCCCGGGCTTCCCCGGTTTCGACGGGTGTTCACCACCCGGCTCGTCCGGTTCGCTCGGGTCGGGCAGCACGAAGCACTTCGGGTTCGGCGGCGTGCACGAGGCACTCGGGTCGATCCCATTCGGCTCCGGTGGCTGTTCGCCCTTCGGGTGGGGGTGGTGCGACATGTCGTCCTCCGTGGTGATTGGGTGGGGATGCGGTGCTCCTGTTCTGCGACCGCTCCTCCACTCTCACGCAGCGCCGTCCCGGGCGCATGTGATCATGGTCCCGGCCCGGTCCGGGGTATGTCCCGGGTGTGTGGGCCGGGGCGCGGGATCACCGCACGCACGGTGGTGCCGTGTGCGTCCCTGGTCGCGGTGAAGGTGCCGCCCAGTTCCTCGGCACGATCGGCCATCGAGCGCAGGCCCACCCCACCGCCCGCGGCGTCGGGGCCGGCCGGGTCGGGGGCGAGGCCCACACCGTCGTCGGTGATCTCGACGCTCACTCGGGTGTCGCTGATCCGGATGGCGAGCGCGGCGTGTCGGGCGCGGGCGTGCCGCACCACGTTGTTCAGTGCCTCGCCACAGATCCGGTAGACGGCGACCTCGACGGCCGGGGGCAGCTCCGGTGGCGGGTCGGGGTCGAAGGCGATCTCGATCCGGGGGTGCCCGTCGGGGCCGGCGTCCAAGCGGTGCGCGGCTTCGCGCAGGGCGCCGGCGAGGCCCAGGCGCAGCAGCGCGGCGGGGGCGAGCCCGTCGGTGATCCGGCGCAGTTCGGTGATCGCTTCGCCGATGCCCTGCGAGGCGATTCCGAGGGTGCCGGCGGCGGGGGTGTCGGGGGGTACACAGGCTCGGGCGGTGTCGACCTGGAGGCGGGTGCCGGACAGCGCGGGGCCGAGGCCGTCGTGCAGGTCGTGCCGCAACCGGCGGCGGGCCTCCTCGCGGGCGAGCACGATGCGCTCCCGGCTCTCCTGCAACTCCTCGTACAGGCGCAGCGACGCGACGGCGGGGGCGGCCTGGTCGGCGAGGAGACGCAGCAGGTCCACGTCCTGCCGGTCGAGCGTGGTCTGGCCGACGCGTGGCGGTACGGACAACCGCCCGATCACGGCCCCCTCGTAGGCGAGCGGGAATTCGGTGCGGTCGTCGGGGAGAGTGCCCAGGTGCGCGAGTTCGCGTTCGCCGCGCCGGGTGTCGACGACGACGCTCGCACCGGGCAGGCCGAGGGTGTGTACGACGGTGCGGCACAACAACTCGGGGGCCGCGCCGGGAGCGACCGCGCGACTGAGTTGTTCGGCCAGGTCGCGGACCACCTGGTAGGGCTTGGCGCGTTCGCCGTAGTAGAAGCGATCGACCAGGCGCGCGCCCCATGCGACGGTCGGGCGCAGCAGCGCGCCGATGACGAGCGCGCCGCCGGCCACCACGATGGCGCCGGAGCTGTCGGCACCGGGCAGGCGGTCGGACAGTTGCACGGCGATCGCCAGGTATCCGCCCATGAGTACGGCGGCCAGCGCGAACGAGGCCAACACCCGGGAGACGGAGCGGTCCAGATGTCGGCGTCGGTCCCGGGCGAAGGCGTACGCGAAGGAGAGCTGCCACACGACGATGCCCCCGTAGATCAGGAAGTTGTAGACCGAGTCCGAGAGTTCGAGGTGGTAGCCGAGGAATTCCACGGCGAGCCAGAACACGTAGGGCAGCAGCGGTAGGAAGCGCACCGCGTGCGGGCCGGGGGAGCGCACCCAGCGCACCGTCATGATGGTCAGGCTCATGGCGATGACCAGGGGTGGGATCAGCTCCTGGTGCGGGGTGATCCAATCGTTCAGCCACCGTTCCACGTCGGCCCACACGCCCTGGTCCAGGAAGCCGGGCAGGCCGTACCAGTCGAAGCTTGCGTAGTCGCGGTAGGCGTGTACCGCGCTCCACCCCGCGACCAGCACGGCCCACACCCGCACGACGCGCGAGCGGGGCAGCCGACCGTCGGGGAGCCACAGGGGCAGCGCGTACATGGTGAACAGGTACACGGTGTCGGCGATCAGCCACAGCGTGATGGCGAACGCGGACCAGCCCGGTCCGGCGTCGGCGAACACGGCGCACAGCAACACCGCGTAGCCGACGGTGACCGCGACTCCGGTGTAGAGCAGCAGCCGGCCCAGACCGGGCGCCGAGCGGCGGGCGAGCACGAACAGACCGGACAGCGCGAAGGCACAACCGATCAGCACGAACACACCGACCAGGCCGGGGTTGGGGGCCAGGCGCGGGTCGTCGAGGTGGGTGATCAGCAGGACCAGGGCGACGAGACAGCTCAGCAGGCTGACGGCACCCGCTCCGTAGACCCGGGCGGGTCCCGCACGTTGCTCCAGCGCAGTGATGGGCATGTGGCCTCCTCACGGGACGTCGGCGGGGACGTCGCGGACGAGTGGAGCGGGGCCGCCGCCGGCGGATCCGACACGTGGATGCCATCTGCGTTCGCCGGTCCCAGCGTGCGGCTCCCGTGGTCCCGGGCGCGGGAGGCACCGGTCCCGAGACGGTCCCGGGGTGGTCGGGACACCGTGGCGGGGTGAGCGGGGTGCGGCCCGGGACGTGCCGGTCGGTCCCGGCAGGCGCCGGTTCAGGGTTCGGTGGGCTCGTCGGCGCCCAGACCGACGTCGCGGGCCCGGGCCACCGCCT
Source organism: Embleya hyalina (assembly GCF_003967355.1). Lineage (GTDB taxonomy): Bacteria > Actinomycetota > Actinomycetes > Streptomycetales > Streptomycetaceae > Embleya > Embleya hyalina. Next base: position 141,954 of record NZ_BIFH01000021.1, read on the forward strand.
CGGCGCGGGTGCTCACGTGCAGCTTTTCGAAGATGTGGGTGATGTGGTTGCGTACGGTCTTCTCGGCGAGGAAGAGCCGACGCGCGATGCGTCGGTTGTCCAGGCCGCGGGCGAGCAGGTCGAGCACCTCGCATTCGCGGTCGGTGAGCTCGGGGAAGACCCGCTCGCCGCCGCGCCCGGCGGTGCCGGCGAGCAGCGCGGTCAGTCGGGGCACGGTCTGCGCGCCGAAGACCGCGCCGCCGCCGGCGACGGTGCGCACGGCGTGCAGGACCTCGTCCCGGGCGGCGCCCTTGACCAGATAGCCGCCGGCACCCGCGCGTATCGCGGCGAGCAGGCTGCCGTCGTCGTCGGACATGGTCAGCACCAGGACCGGCACCGGCGTGTCGGCGACCAGGGCGCGGGTGGCCTCGATGCCCGAACCGTCGGGCAGGTTGAGGTCCATCACGACCAGGTCCGGCCGATGTTCGGCGACCGCCGGGGCCACCGCGGCGGCGGTCTCCACCTCGGCGACGACGAGGATGTCACCGGCGCTCTCCAGGGCCGCCCGCAGGCCGGCGCGGAACAGCGGATGATCGTCGACGATCACGATTCGCAGCGGCACGGACCCGCGTTCACCAACCACGCGGTACATACTACGCGTGAACAGGTCGTTACATCTCGTAGCTTCCGTGTGTGGCGACGCCGGCGTCGCGACCCGGTCGGCCCGAGCCCTCGCGGCGTCCCCCGATCGGCCCGGTTGTGGCGCAACTGCCCCAACCGGTCAGGTTTTCCGGGCATGGCCCTAGGAACCGCAGGCACCCGTCGCTACCCTCCAGCGCATGATTTCCACGGTTGTCTGGGGTACCGGCAACGTCGGTCGCGCGGCCATTCGAGCCGTCGAGGCCCATCCGGCGCTCGACCTCGCGGCGGTGCTCGTGCACAACCCGGACAAGGTCGGCCGCGACGCGGGCGAACTCGCCGGACTCGACGGGACGCTGGGGGTCGCGGCGACCGACGACATCGACGCGGTGCTGGCCGCCGGACCGGGGGCCGTGGTGTACGCGGCGTCCGGCGACATCCGCCCCGACGAGGCGCTGGCCGACATCGTGCGGGCGATCGAGGCGGGCGCGGTGGTGGTCACACCCGCCCTGTACGCGCTCTACGACCCGACCAACGCCCCGGCCGAGCTGCGCGATCCGGTGCTGGCGGCGATCGCGGCGGGCGGTGGCTCGTTGTTCGTCTCCGGCGTCGACCCGGGGTGGGGCAACGACGTACTGCCGCTGCTGATCAGCGGATTGGGCACCACCGTGGACACGATCCGCTGCCAGGAGATCTTCGACTACTCCACCTACGACCAGGAGGACTCGGTCCGCAACCTGGTCGGTATGGGCCAACCCATGGACTACGGCGCGCCGATGTTGTGGCCGGACATGCCGACCATGGTGTGGGGCGGGCAGATCCGGTTGATGGCCCGGGCGCTCGGCGTGGAACTGGACGAGATCCGCGAGACGATGGACCGCCGGGCGCTGGAGAGCACCGTGCGGACCTCGACGATGGGCGAGTTCGCGGCGGGCACGCAGGGTGCGGTCCGGTTCGAGGTGCAGGGCATCGTCGAGGGCGAACCGCGCATCGTGATCGAACACGTCACCCGGATCCACCCGTCCTGCGCGCCCGACTGGCCGACGCCGCCCGACGGGGCCGGGGCGCACCGCGTGGTGATCGAGGGCCGGCCGCGGATCGAGGTCACGGTCGAGGCCACGGACGAGGGCGAGAACCGATCCGCCGGCGGCAACGCCACCGCCGTCGGCCGCCTGGTGGGCGCCATCGACTGGCTCGTGGCCGCCGAACCCGGGCTCTACGACGCACTCGACATCCCCCTTCGGCCGGCCGTGGGCAAACTCGGAAGGAAACACGCATGAGGATCGACATCCCCGAGGACAAGGACCCGATCGCCTACGTCTGGGGCGAGATGGTGCCGGAGATCGGCATCGCCGCCTCGACCTTCTCGATGAAGGTCTACGACCACACCACGCTCGGCCTGCGCGAGTTCGAGGCCGCGCGGTTGCGGATCGCGCAGATCAACGGCTGCGTGTTCTGCCTGGACTGGCGCACCGAACGGGACGGGGAGAAGGTCGAGGACGGTTTCGACGAGGCGGTCGCGCAGTGGCGCACCACCGAGGTCTTCGACGACCGCACCCGACTGGCCGCGGAGTACGCCGAGCGCTACGCGGAGGACCACCACAACCTGGACGACGAGTTCTGGGCCCGGATGTCCGCGCGGTACAGCCAGGCCGAGATCGTGGAGCTGAGCATGGCGATCGGCTCCTGGCTGGCCTTCGGCCGGCTCAACCACGTGCTGGGCCTCGACACGGTGTGCGTACTCACGCAGCACTGACGCGGACCGGCCGGGCGCGGGTGCCCCGGCCGCCCGGTCGGCGGGCGGCCGGCGCGACCGCGAGCGGTCGCGCCGACTCCGAATTCGACGTACGAGCGTTCGTATGGATCGGGCGGGGCGTGCGAGGATGGAGGCATGAGTGCGACACGCCCCGATTCGGCGGCCGGGTCGGCCCGCGAGCCGGTGGATCCGGCCGATGCCGTCGATCCGGTGGACGTGATGGAGCCGGTGGATCCGGTCGTGTCCGGGACGACCGATCGGCGGCTGTTGCGGGGCGCTCGGGCCCGGCAGGCGATCGCACGGCACGCCGTCGATGTCGCCTCCCTGGAGGGGCTGAACGGCCTCAGCATCGGTCGCCTGGCCGGTGACCTGGGGCTGAGCAAGAGCGGCATCGCCACCCTCTTCGGCACCAAGGAGAAATTGCAGCTCGCCGCCGTCGCCTGGGCGCACGCGGCCTTCCTCGACGCGGTCGTGCGCCCCGCCTCCGTCGCCCCGCGCGGCGCCGCGCGGCTGCGGGCGCTGATCGAACACTGGCTCGGCTACGCCGAGACGCCGCTGTTCGCGGGCGGCTGCTTCTGGGCCGCCAACCTCCCCGACTTCGACAGCCGGCCCGGCCCGGTCCGGGACGAACTGCTCCAACACCATCGGGGCTGGTTGGCGCTGCTGGCCGGCGAGGTGCGCCGGGCCGTCGAGGCCGGCGAGATCGTGGACCCCGACGCGGACCTGGCGGCCTTCCAGATCGACGCGGTGCTCACCGCGGCGAACACCGCGCTGCGCCTGGGCGACGCGGACGCGCCGGACCGGGTCCGCCGGGTCGTCGACACGCTGCTCGTGCCGCCGGCGTGAGGCCCGGGCGCGCGGCGGGTCAGGCGGCCCACGGCGGGATGAACGGCTCCCGGCCGGCGAGCAGGGCCAGGCCGCCGACCGGGAGGATCGCCACCGCCTCGAACGGGTCAGGACCGGGGTTGGCGAGGGTGAACAGCGTGTCGGCCGGGACGATCAGCGCGTCGCCGGGGCCGACGTCGAAGGTGTCGCCGTCCATGGTGACGACGGCCCGGCCGGAGAGCGCCACGAAGATCTCCTCCCGGGACAGGGCGTGCGGCGGACCCGCCGCACCCGGTTCGAGGGTCACCCGCCAGGCCGAGTTCTCGCCGGAACCCCGGCTGGGGGCGGCCAACCCGACGAAGGTGGCGTGGCCGTTGTCGAAGACGGGGGCGTCGGCGGCCTTGACGAGCGGCATGGTGGTTCCTCCGGGTGATATCAACGGCTATGGTGAGCACCCTGAGTGTTCAACCGAGGTTGACAACCAAGGTGTGTAACCAGAGTTGAACATATGCGGGAGAGGCCGTCAATGGATTTCGGATTGTTGCTCGGGCACGCCTACGAGTCGTTCGTCCAGGAACTGCACGCGCACCTGACCGCCAACGGCGCGACCGTCGTGGGCGCGTCGTACGGCTTCGTGCTGCGCACCCTGGACGTGGCGGCGGTCACCACGAGCCAACTCGGCGACCGGCTCGGGATCACCGCGCAGGGGGCGGCGAAGATCGTCGACGACATGGTGGCGGCGGGATACGTGGAACGGCGGCCCGACCCGGCCGACGGTCGGGCCAAGCGGCTGTACCTGTCACCGGAGGGCCGCGAACTGCTCGATCGGGTCCGGGCGTTCCACGCCGACTTCGAACGCCGCCTGGCCGAACGGCTCGGCGCCGAGAACGTGGCGACCACGCGCGAGGTGTTGTCCCGCGTCGTGGCGACCACGTCCGACTCCACGCGCCTGTTCCGGTCCGTGTAACCGCCGTCGGACCCGGGTCGGGCCGCGTCCTCGCGGCCCGACCCGGGTCCGGCGGCGGTGCGGGCGGGGTCAGACCACGCCGGCCGTCATGTCCATCAGGCGGGACAGGACCGTGGCGCCGGAGGCGGCGACGCCGTCGTGCTCCCACTCGTTGGTGACCCAGGTCCGGACCGCGCCGACCTCGCGGGCGGTGCGCAGGGACAGTCCGGCGTCGACGTACATGTCGTCGTGGTAGACGATCGCCGCGACCGGGACCCGGTTGGCGGCCAGCCGCGCGGGGTCGTACAGCGGCGCCCAGTCGGCGCGTTCGGCGAGCAGGTGGGCGGCCTCGGCGAACGGGCGCAGGCCGGCGATCTCGTCGAACATCCAGGGATGGATGGTCTCGCCGGTGAGCAGCAGCGGGTCCGCGTCGTCGGCGAAGTCCGCGAACCCGGTGTGGGTGCGCTCGGCGGCCCATCCGGTGGGGCCCGCGCCCTGGGCGTAGACGGACTCGTGGAGCACCGCGTACAACGGGTTGTCGACGAACCCGGTCAGCGTGGCCACCTGGCGCAGGAAGGTGTCGGAGAGTTCGCCGGTCGCGGGGTCCAGGGCCTCGTCGAGCAGCCAGTGCACCCGTTCGAAGCCGTCGCCCATGCCGAACACCTGGCCCAGGGTGCGCAGTCGACGCACCGTCAGCACATCGCCGTCGGGCAGTCGCACGCCGCCGTCGGCGACCGTGTCGGCGATTCGGCGCAGGCGGGCCACGTCGTCCGGGTAGCGCTCGCGGAACTCGGCGTTCTTGTCCCGGATGCGCGGGTAGGTCAGCGCGTACACGTCGTCCGCCGTGGCGGACAGGCCGGGCAGCCCGCCGGTGATGTGGCAGCGGCGCAGTCCCTCCGGGGCCAGCGACAGGTAGCTGAGCGTGATGAAGCCACCGTAGCTCTGGCCGAGCGTCTCCCAGGGTTCGTCGTCGCACAGCGCGCGGCGGATCGCCTCGGCGTCGGCGACGATCGAGTCGGCGCGGAAGTGCCCGAGGTGGGCGGCCAGTTCGTCGGCGGAGCGGAACCGGGCGGCGGCCCGGGCGGTCACCGGGGTGCTGCGTCCGGTGCCGCGCTGGTCCAGAAGCAGGACGCGGTGGGTCCTGGTGGCGTGCCGCAGCCAGCCGGGGGATCCGGAGATCGGACGCGGCGACTTGCCGCCCGGGCCGCCCTGGAGGTAGAGCAGCCACGGCAGCTTCTCGTGGGCGCGGGCGGGATCGACGACCTCGCGGGCGAAGACGTCGATCCGGGGACCGGTCGGATCCCGGTGGTCCAGCGGCAGCGGGAACACGTGGTCGGTGATCGTGTATCGGTGGTTCATGGGGGAGTTCGCCCTACTCTTCCGGTGTGGACTCGCGCGCCCGGTCGGACCAGAGCGAGCGGATGTGGCCGAGGTGTTCGCTCATCGCACGGCGTACGCCGGCCGCGTCGCCGGCGAGCAACAGGTCGAGGATCTCCTCGTGTTCCCGAGCCGAGGCGACCAGCGTGCCACGCTCGGCGAGTTGGGTGAGGCCGTACAGCCGCGAGCGCTTGCGCAGGTCGCCGACCACCTCGACGAGGCGGCGGTTGCCGCCGAGTTCGAGCAGGCCGAGGTGGAACTGGCGGTCGGATTCGAGGTATCCGATCAGGTCGCGGCGTTCGGCGGCGGCCACGATGGCGGCGGCCACCGGGCGCAGCGCCTCCAGGGCCGCGTGGTCGGCGGTCTCGGCGAGGCGCTCGATCACCGGGATCTCGATCAGCGCCCGGATCTCGGTGTATTCGTCGAGGTCGCGGCCGGACAGCGCGGTCACCCGGAAGCCCTTGTTGCGGACCACCTCGACCAGACCCTCCTTGACGAGGTCGAGCATCGCCTCGCGCACGGGGGTGGCCGAGACGCGGAACTGGGCGGCCAGGCTCGGTGCCGAGTAGACGACGTCGGGGCGCAGCTCGCCGGCGATCAGGGCGGCGCGCAGCGCGTGCGTGACCTGATCGCGCAGACTGCGGTGCTCCCGCACCGACGGCAGGTTCAGCGAGCCCGGGGTGTTCCCGGCGCCGTTCCCGAGGACGTGCCCGCTCGATGCTTCGGCGTCCGCGCTCATCTGGTTGTCCTTCCTCGGGACCGGATACGATCCGGCCTTTGTACGATGTGCAATGGCACAGCGTAGCCGCCACCGCGCCCGAAGCCTCCTCTCCGTCGTGATCTCTTTGTGTGCCGGTGTGCCGACCGGGTGCCGGCGGGGTGCCGGTCGCGGGTCGACCGCGCAGCTACGGCGTGCCGGTGGGGTCCGCCGGGAGCAGGCTCACGGTGCGTACCGAGGTGTAGAAGTCGGCGGCGGCGCGGCCCTGTTCGCGGGGGCCGTGGCTGGATGCCTTGGTGCCGCCGAAGGGCAGGTGGAAGTCGACGCCGGTGGTCGGCGCGTTGACCTTGACCAGGCCGGTGTCGATCCGGTCGACCACGGTCAGCGCGGCGTCGAGGTCGCGGGTGTGTACGGAGGTGACCAGCCCGTGCGGCACGTCGCGGGCCAGTTCCAGGGCCTCGGTGAGGTCGGCGGCGGTCTGCAGGACGGCGACCGGGCCGAAGACCTCCTCGCGCAGGATCGGGTGGCCGGCGGGGACCCGCTCCAGGATGGTCGGGGCGGTGTACCAGCCCGGGCCCTCGGGGGTCTCGCTCGTGGCCAGGACCCTCGCGCCGGCGCCGGTCGCGGCGTCGATCGCGGCGCGTACCCGGTCGCGGGCCGCCTCGCCGATCACCGGTCCGCACACCGTGGCCGCGTCGCGGGGGTCGCCCACGGTCAGGGCGCGGGCGGCGGCGGCCAGGGCCGCGCGCAGCGGGTCGGGGTCGCCGACCACGATGATCCGGCCGGTGGCGGTGCACTTCTGGCCCGCGTAGCCGAACGCGGCCGCGATCAGCTGGCCGGCGGTGGTGCGCACGTCGGCGTCCGGGAGCACCAGCGCGGCATTGCAGCCGCCCAGTTCGGCCTGTACCGGGACGCCCCGGGCGGTGGCGGCGCGGACCACCTCCTGCCCGACGGCCGTGGAGCCGGTGAAGGAGACCACGTCGGCGGCCTCGACCACGGCCGCGCCGGTGGCGGCCTCGCCGGGCAGCACGGTGAACACGTCGGCGGGCAGCACGTCGGCCAGCAGTTCGGCCAGGCGCAGTGCGCAGCCGAGGGCCTGCGGGGCGGGCTTGAGCAGGACCGCGTTGCCGGTGGCGAGCGCGGGCGCGGCCTTCCACAGCGGGATGGCCAGCGGGAAGTTCCACGGCGTGATCAGTCCGGCCACGCCGTGCGGGCGACGGCGGGTGAGCAACAGGCCGGGGCCGGCGGCGGCTTCGTGCACCGTGCCGACCGGGTCGTAGGCCTGCTGGGCGTTGTAGCGCAGGATGGCGACGGTGCGGGCGACCTCGCCGCGGGCCTCGGTGATCGGCTTGCCGACCTCGCGCACGATCAGGTCGGCGAGGTCGCCGGCCGCCGCGGCGAGCCGGTCGGCGGCGGCGTCGAGCGCGGCGCAGCGGGCGCCGGCGCCGGCGTCGAGCCAGGCCCGCTGCGCGATCCGGGCCCGCTCGGCGGCCCGACGCACGTCGGCGGGCGCGACGGCCGGCGCCTCGGCGACCCGCGTGTCGGGGTCGGCGGGGTCGTGGCTGCGGACGGACGGTGCGGTGGTGGTGGTCACGATGGCAAGCCCTTCGGGAAGGGAACGGTGGGGGCGGGTGGCGTCGGTGCGGTCGGCCGGCGGCCCGCGACGGGCGTGGCTCGGAGCGATGCCCGGGGTGGGCGAGGGTGGTGTCGCGGGCCGGAGGCGGGTGTGGGCCGGAGGTCGGGGCCCGTCGGTCGCGGGTCGGTCGGTCAGGTCAGCCCGGCGGCGACGGCGCGTTCGGTGGCTCGGCGCACGGTGTCCCGGGCCTCGGCGGAGAGCGGGCGGCGCGGCGGGCGGCAGGGGCCGCCGGGCTTGCCGACCACATCCATGGACAGCTTGATCGCCTGGACGAACTCGGTGCGGGTGTCCCAGCGCAGCAGCGGGTGCAGGATGTCGTACAGCTCGCGGGCGCGGACCAGGTCGCCGGCGCGCGTGGCGTGGTACAGCTCGGCGCAGGCGGTCGGCAGCACGTTGGAGAAGCCGCCGATCCAGCCCTTGGCGCCGCCCACGGCCAGCTCCAGGAGCACATCGTCGGCGCCGGCCAACAGGTCGAGGTCGGGGGCGAGTTCGGCGATCCGGTAGGCGCGCCGGGGGTCGCCGCTGAACTCCTTGACGCCGACGATGTGACCGTCGGCGTGCAGCTTGGCGAGCAGTTCGGGGGACAGGTCGACCCGGGTGTCGAACGGGTTGTTGTAGGCGACGATCGGCAGGCCGACCGCGGCCACGTCGGCGTAGTGCGCGTGCACCTCGGCGTCGTCGGCGCGGTAGGCGTTCGGCGGCAGCAGCATCACCGCCCGGGCGCCGGCCTCGGCGGCCTGTTCGGTCCAGCGGCGGGCCTCGGTGGAGCCGTACGCGGCGACTCCCGGCATCACCCGGTCGCCGCCGATGGCCTCGATCGCGACCTCGACCACGCGGGCGCGTTCCTCCGGCGTGAGGGTCTGGTACTCGCCCAGGGATCCGTTGGGCACGACGCCGTCGCAACCCGCCTCGACCAGCTCGCGCAGGTGGTCGGCGAACGCGTCGTAGTCGATGCTCAGGTCGGTCCGCAACGGCAGGGTGGTGGCGACCATGAGGCCGCGCCAGGGGCGCGGTGTGCGGTCGGCGGTGGTCGGTGCGGACATGGGAACTCCTTGACGGGTCGGGCGAATCGGATGGTGGCGCGCACTGCGGAGGCGGCCCCCGGGCAGGCCCTCGGACCGGCCCTGCCGGCCGCGCGGGCCGGGCGCGGGTCGAGGGGCGGGTGACGGGGGAGGGCGGGTGCCGGTCGCCGGCGAGGCGGACGACCGGACCCCGGGCGCCGGGGCCGGGGGTGCGGCGCCGACGCCGGTCCATGTCGGCTCGTGCGACGTCGTTGTCGCAGGGCTCGGCTCCGGTCACCTCAGTACAATGTCACATGGCTCTCCGTTGCGCCAGTCCCCCGACGGAGGCGGCCGAAAAATGACCGCGAGGGTAAAACCGCAGGTGAAAGGTAAAGGAAAAGTAAATACAATGTCGCACCTCAAATGTGACACGGCCTAAACCTTGACCCTTGGATCACCCGTGGGCAGAGTTCCCCACCACCACCCACCCCGCCGCCTCCCGAGAGGCCCGCCAAACATGACCACCCTCGCGCCCCCCACGGATCCGCCGGTCGAGGAGGATCCGCCCGCCACCCGACCGGCCCCCACCGGGCTGCGCCCCTCGCAACTCGCCTGGCGTCGCTTCCGGCGCGACCGCACCGGGATCGCCGCCGCCTGCGTCGTCGCCGTCTTCGTCGTCGCGGGCCTCGGCGCACCGCTGTTCGCCAAGCTCTACGGCAAGGACCCGTACACCACCTACGGCCAGAACCGCCCCGGCCTGCTCAACGAGTTCGGCTTCCCCATCGCCCCCAACGGCGGCATGTCCGGCGAGTTCTGGCTCGGCCTCGAACCCGGCCTCGGCCGGGACGTGCTCACCCAACTCCTGTACGGCATCCGCACCTCGCTGCTCATCTCGCTCGCCGTGGTCGCGGTGGTCACCGTGCTCGGGGTGCTGGTCGGGGTGACCGCCGGATACCTGGGGGGCGGCACCGACTTCGTGGTCGGCCGGGTGATCGACGTGATGCTCAGCTTCCCCTCGACGCTGTTCTTCATCGCCTTCACGCCGGTGGTCACCTCGCTGCTCACCGAGCCCGGCGAACAGATGTCCTCGGTCCTGCGGGCGGGGGTGATCATCGCCGTGCTCGCCGCGTTCGGCTGGGCCTCGGTGGCCCGCCTGCTGCGCGGTCAGGTGTTGTCCCTGCGCAGCCGCGAATACGTCGAGGCCGCCCGGGTGATCGGGGCCTCGCCCGGCCGCGTGGTGTTGCGCGAACTGCTGCCCAACCTGGTCACCCCGATCCTGGTCAGCGCCTCGATGGCGGTGCCGACCTACGTGACCACCGAGGCGGCCCTGTCCTACCTCGGCGTGGGCATGGTCGAACCCACCCCCGACTGGGGGCGGATGTTGCTCAAGGGCGCCGAGGTCTACAAGACCGACATCACCTACATGTGCGTGCCGGGCATCTCGATGCTCGTCTTCGTCGTCGCCTTCAACCTGCTCGGCGACTCGGTCCGCGACGCGCTCGACCCGAAGAGCGATCGCTGACCACCGCGCTTCCCGCGATACCGCACCGGCACGGCAAACCCTCGGAAGGAACCATGACCCTGCGCACCGGTACCACCAGAGCCACGCTCGTCACGCTGGTCCTCGCCCTCGGCGCGGCGGCGTGTTCCGGCGGCGGCGGCAGCTCCGACGGCGGAGGGCCCGGCAAGGGCGCCGCCCCCAAGGCCCAGGTCCGCGCGGTGTCGATCGGCACCGCCGCCGAGTCGAAGGGTCCGGCCAAGGAACTCCCCGGCGCCAAGCCGGGCGGCACCGCCACGGTCCTGGAGCGGGCCGACTTCAACCACCTCGACCCGGCGCGCGTCTACGTCTCGCACGAGCAGACCGCCGAACTGCTGATCACGCGGCAACTCACCACGTACAGGCAGGAGGGCGACCACACCACGCTGGTCGGCGACCTGGCCACCGACACCGGCACCAGCCCCGACGGCGGCAAGACCTGGACCTTCACCCTCAAGGACGGGCTCAAGTACGAGGACGGGTCGCCGATCACCGCGCAGGACGTCAAGTACGGCATCGAGCGCTCGTTCGCCAAGGAGATCACCGGCGGACCGACCTGGATCCAGGAATGGCTGGTCGGCAACACCGACTTCCGCTCGGTGTACGACGGCCCGTACGGCGGCCGCGAGTTGGACGCGATCAAGACCCCCGACGCGCGGACCGTCACGTTCACGCTGCCCGCGCCGCGCGGCGACTTCCCGTTCGCGGTGGCGATGCACACCAGCACCCCGGTGCCGCGCGCCAAGGACACCAAACTCGAGTACGACAAGCGCCCGTTCTCCAGCGGCCCCTACAAGATCTCCGGGCGTGAGATCGACAAGTCCATGACCATGGTGCGCAACGAGCACTGGGACCCGAACACCGACGCGGTCCGCCACGCCTACCCCGACCAGTGGAAGTTCGAGTTCGGCGCGTCCAACCAGCAGATCAACGAGCGGCTGATCGCGGCCAACGGCAACGACCGCAGCGCGATGACCTTCCGTGTGGCGGTCGGTCGCGAGGTGGCCCAACAGGTGCTCACCACCCCGGAGTTGAAGGCCCGCACGGCGGACGCGGCCACCCCGTACACCGAATACTTCGAGATGAACAACCGGCGCCTGACCAACCCGAAGGTGCGCCAGGCGCTGATCGCGGCGTTCCCCAAGGAGCAGGTGCGGCAGATCCTCGGCGGGCCCGCCTACGGCGAGTTCGCCACCACGCTGATGGGCCCGACGGTGCTCGGCTTCGAGTCCTACGACCTGGCGGGCGTGCCGCCCACGGGTGATGTGAACAAGGCCAGGCAACTGCTCGCCGAGGCCGGCACGCCCAACCCCACCATCACCTACGCGTACAGCCAGACCCCCATGTGGGAGCAGGTCTCGGTGACCATCGTCCAGGCCCTCCAGCAGGCCGGCTTCAAGGTGGTCCCGCAGCCGATCAACGACAAGAGCTACTACACCGAGATCGGCCGGATGGACAACAAGTACGACCTGTACTGGAGCGGTTGGGGCGCCGACTGGCCGAGCGCGGCGACCGTGCTCCCGGCCAAGTTCGACGGCCGCAAGATCATGGACGACGGCTCCGTGTACAGCCTGTACGGCAACCCGGCGATGAGCACCGAGATGGACCGGATCACCTCGATGTCGGACGTGGTCGCCGCGGGCAAGGAGTGGTCGAACCTGGAGAAGAGGATCATGGCCGACGCCCCGGTGGTGCCGTTCGTCTACCGGCGCCAACTGACCCTGTACGGCCCCGGCCTGGGCGGCGTGCGGGTCGGCTTCATCGGCTCGACCTACCCGATCGACGTCTGGGTCAAGTAGCCCCGGGCGAGGCGGCCCCGGCCCCGGCTTCGGCCGGCGGCGCGAGCGGGAAGGTTCCCCCCTTCCCGCCCGCGGCACCCGCGCCGCCGCCGGGCCGCCCGGCCACTTCCCGGTCCGACCTCCAGTGAGGGCCCATCCCCATGTTCCGATTCCTGGTGCAGCGACTGCTCGGCGCGGCGCTGATCCTGTTCGTCGTCTTCACCGTCACCTTCTTCCTGTTCTTCGCCATGCCGGACGACCCGGCACGGCTGTCCTGCGGCAAGACCTGCACCCCCGAGACGCTGGCACTGATCCGTCGCGACCTCGGCCTGGACGAGTCCGTGCCGATGCAGTACTGGCACTACATCGTCGGCGTCTTCGCCGGCCGCGACTTCGGCACCTCGCACTGCTCCGCGCCGTGCCTGGGCTACTCGTTCGTCAACCACGAACCGGTCCTCGACACCCTGCTCGACCGTTTCCCGGCCACCCTGTCGCTGGCGCTCGGCGCCTCGGTGATCTTCCTCGGCGTCGGCGTCATGATCGGCATGCTCGCGGCGCTGCGGCGCGGCACCTGGCTGGACAAGTCCACCATGGCGCTGTCGCTGATCGGCGCCTCGGTGACGATCCAGTTCCTCGGCGTGATCGCCCGATACGTGCTGGTCGACCAACTGCGCTGGTTGCCCAAACCCGAATACCTCCCGTTCACCGGTGATCCCGGCGGCTGGATGGGCGGGTTGTTGCTGCCGTGGCTGACACTGGCCTGCGTCCAGGCCGCGGTGTACGCCCGACTGACCCGCGCGTCGATGATCGACGCGCTCGGCGAGGACCACGTGCGCACCGTGCGGGCCAAGGGATTGACGTCGCGTCAGGTCTACCTCAAACACGCGTGGCGCGGCGCGATCACCCCGGTGGTCACCGTGTACGGCATCGAACTGGGCGTGTTGCTCGGCGGCGCGGTGGTCACCGAGACCACCTTCAACATCCCCGGCATCGGCAAGCTCGCGGTCAACGCGGTCGCCAACTCCGACCTGCCGATGATCACCGGAGTGGTGCTGATCGCCGCCACCGCCATGGTGCTCGCCAACGTCGCGGTGGACGCCGTGTACGCCGTCATCGACCCCCGGGTGCGTGTGTGATGACCTCTCCGCTGCTTGCGGTCCGCGACCTGCGGGTCCGCTTCGCCACCGAGGGCGGCGTGGTCAAGGCCGTCGACGGTGTCTCCTTCGACGTCGAACGCGGCCGCACCCTCGGCATCGTCGGCGAGTCCGGCTCGGGCAAGAGCGTCACCAACCTCACCCTCCTGGGCCTGCACAACCCGGCGCGCACCACCGTCGAGGGCAGTGCCGTCCTGGACGGCACCGAACTGGTCGGCGCGTCCGAACGCACCCTGCGGGACCTGCGCGGACAACGCGTGTCGATGGTCTTCCAGGACCCGCTCACCGCGCTCTCCCCCTACTACACGGTCGGCGCGCAGATCGTGGAGACCTACCGCCGGCATACCGGCGCCGGCCGCCGCGAGGCGCTCGACCGGGCGATCGAGATGCTGGACCGGGTCGGCATTCCCCAGGCCGCCCGACGCGCCCGGGAGTATCCGCACCTGTTCTCCGGCGGTATGCGCCAGCGCGCGATGATCGCCATGGCGCTGGTGTGCGAACCCGACCTGCTGATCGCCGACGAACCCACCACCGCGCTCGACGTCACCGTCCAGGCCCAGATCCTCGACCTGCTCGGCGAACTCCAGGCACAACTGGGCACCGCGATCATCCTGGTCACGCACGACCTCGGCGTGGTCGCCGACGTCGCCGACGAGGTGCTGGTGATGTATGCCGGGCGGGCGGTCGAACTCGGCCCGGCCACCCGGGTGTTGGAGACCCCGAAACACCCGTACACCCGGGGCCTGCTCGCCTCGGTGCCGCGGCTGTCCGATCCGTTGGACCGCCCGCTGCGACCGGTCCCCGGCGCACCGCCCAGCCTGCTCGCGCCGCCGCCCGGCTGCGCCTTCCACCCGCGCTGCGACCAGGTGATCGCGGGGCCCGGATCGCCGTGCCGCACCCGGGCGCCGGTGCTCGTCGGGGTGGGCGACAGCGGACACGAGGCCGCCTGTCACCTGGAGGCGGGGGCCGGGGCGGCGGGAGTCGGTTCGGCGGAACGGGAGCGGGAGCGGGCGCAGGTGCCCGACGCGCGAGAAGGCGGGAAGAACCCATGAGCACATCCGAGGCGCCGCTGCTCGAAGTGGCGGGACTGACCAAACACTTCCCCGGGCCGCGCAGTCTGCTCCGCCGCCGAGTCGGAGCCGTCCGCGCGGTGGACGGCATCGACCTCACCGTCGAGGCCGGGGAGAGCATCGGCCTGGTCGGCGAGTCGGGCTGCGGCAAGTCGACCACCGGGCGGCTGATCACCCGTCTGCTCGAACCGAGCGGGGGCACGATCCGGTACCGGGGCCAGGACATCACGCACGCCTCGCGCCGCGAACTGGCGCCGATCCGCGCGCAGATCCAGATGGTCTTCCAGGACCCGTACTCGTCGCTGAACCCCCGGCACACCATCGGCGGCATCCTGCGCGCCCCGCTGGACGTCAACAACATCGACCCACCCGGCGGTCGACGCGAGCGGGTCCGGGAACTCCTCGACACCGTCGGCCTCAACCCCGAGCACTACAACCGCTTTCCGCACGAGTTCTCCGGCGGACAGCGGCAACGCATCGGGATCGCGAGGGCGTTGGCCGCCGGGCCCAAGCTGATCGTGGCCGACGAGCCGGTCTCCGCGCTGGACGTGTCCATTCAGGCGCAGGTGATCAACCTGCTCGCCGACCTGCGGCGCGACCTGGGCATCGCGTTCGTGTTCATCGCGCACGACCTGGCCGTGGTCCGGCACTTCTGCGACCGGGTCGTGGTGATGTACCTGGGCCGGGTGGTGGAGAGCGCGGAACGCGGCGCGCTGTACGAGGACGCGCATCACCCGTACACGCACGCCCTGTTGTCGGCGGTGCCCGGCGCGGTCGGGCCGGGCGGCGGCCGGCGCGAACGCATCCGGCTGACCGGCGACGTGCCCAGTCCGATCAACCCGCCCTCGGGCTGCCACTTCCGGACCCGCTGCCACAAGGCGCGGGACGTGTGCGCGACGACCGTGCCGCCGCTGACCGCCCTGGCGGGGGATCCCGGACATCGGGTGGCCTGCCACTTCCCGTCACCCGCCGAGACGTTGGCGTCGGTGCGGGGATAGGACCCCGGTCGGACGGGGGTCGGCCGGACGGGGGGACGAGGGCGGGGCGGGCGGCCGGTCATGGCTTTGGCGGGCCGCCCGCCCCGTGAGGGCGCCGGTGAAGGGTCCTTCCCTTCACCGACGTTCGGTGTTCCTGTGCCACCACCGCCAGGCCCGCTCCACCGGCTGCCAGGCGGGGTTGCCCACCGATTCGACGGTGGGCCGACGCGGCGCCGGTTGGTCATGCCGGGCGGCGTCGGGACCGAACACCGCGGCCGGAACCACGATCACGACCACCACGGCCACCACGATCGGCACCAGCACCCGGTGGGCGGTGCGGGACGGGCGTTTCGGGCGGCGGGCGTCGGAGCGGCGGGAGTCGCCGTGGCCGGGGGTGACGGACATGGGGAGAGTGTGGCGCGGGGTTCATGAGGATTTCGTGATGCGGCCGCGGCAGGCGTCGCCGGGCCGGGTCAGGGCTCGCGGGGTTCGGGGGGTTCGCAGGGCGCTTCGGGGTGGGATTCCGGGGCCGGTTCGGCCGGCAGGCGCAGTTCGGCCACGGCGCCGCCGCCGGGGGCGTCGGTGATGCGGGCGGTGCCGCCGTGCAGGTCGGCCACCCAGCGCACGATCGCCAGGCCGATTCCCGTACCGCCCGTCGGGCCCGTCGCGCGTCGCTCGAAGACCCGTTCGCGGTCGCCCTCGGCCACCCCGGGCCCGCGGTCGCGCACCCGCACCGCGCCGTCCCCGACCTCGACGTCGATCGCGGCCTCGCCGCCGCCGTGCTTGAGCGCGTTGTCCACCAGATTGCGCACCGCCTGGGCCAACAACTCCGGATCGCCGCGCACCACGGTCGGCTCGGTCCGCACCACGAACCGCGCCCCGGAGGGGGGCAGTTCGTCCACCACCTGCTCGACCAGCTGATCGAGCCGCAGCGCCTCGCGCTCCACCTCCTGCGTCCCGGCCTGGACCCGGGCCCGCACCAGCAACCCGGTGACCAACCGGCCCAGCTGATCCACCAGGCGCGTCGCGCGGGCCAGTTCCCTCGGCGCGGTGTCCGGCGCCGCCGCGCCCGCCGAGGTGACCAGACGCAACGTGGCCAACGGGGTGCGCAGTTCGTGCGCGGCCTCGGACAGGAACTGCTCCTGCTGCTCCAGGGTGCGCAGCGCGGGCCGCATGCTGCGCCCGGACAGCAGGTGCCCGGCCAGGCCCGCCGCCGCGGCCAGGGCGAGACAGCCCAGGAACAACCAGCGCACGAGCCGGTCGTGGTCGCGCCGACCGGGCCCCGGGTCGGCGACGGCGATCAGCGCCGCGTCGATACGATCGGCCTCCCACACCGGCGCCGCGGCCACCCGCACCGTACGGCCGTCGCGCCCCTCGGCGTCCCAGGCCACCGCCGACTGCGCCTCCCGGGCGTCCGCGCCGATCCGGGTGAGCTGCTCCGCGCTCGGCAGCAGCGGCGAGTCGGCGGGTTCGGCGTAGGAGCGTCGGGGCACCCCGGCCGGATCCCATTCGACCACGGCGATCGCCACGTCCCCCTCGACGAGTTCGTCCTCGTGCAGCGAGTCCAGCCGCAGCGTCCCGTCCTCGTAGTAGAGGGCCCGGGACAGGCCCGACACGCGGCGGTCGAGGTCGTTGTCCAGCTCACGGTCCCGGGACTGGCCGTCGATGGAGCCGGCGACCACCGCGAGCACGACCAGACAGACCGCCGTGGTGAGGGTGAACAGCGCGGTCAGCGTCCAGCGCAGGCGGCGCAGCCGGGTGACGGCGGGACGGATGGGCCGGGTGGGCGAGGGGTTCGGTGCCTCGGCCGCCGATCGTGCGCGGGATCTCACGGGGCGCCGGTCGCTTCGTCCGCGCCGATCACGAAGCCGACGCCGCGCACCGTCCCGATCAGGGCCGGCGGGCCGAGTTTGCGGCGCAGTTGGGCGATCACCGCGTCCACGACGTTGGACATCGGCTCGGCCATCTCGTCCCAGCAGCACTCGATCAGATCGGCACGCGGCACCACCCGTCCGGCGCGGGCCGTCAGCAGTTCCAGGACCGCGAACTCCTTCACGGTCAGCGTGAGCAGCACCCCGGCCCGGCGCACCCGGCGCCGGGCGGTGTCGATCTCGACGTCCCCGACCACCGAGACCGGCGGCCGGGGCTGCTCCGCGCGGCGGCACAACGCACGTACCCGGGCAGCCAGTTCCTCGAAAACGAACGGCTTGACGAGGTAGTCGTCGGCGCCGCCGTCGAAGCCCGCGAGCCGGTCGGGCACGGCGTCCATCGCGGTCAGCATCAGCACCGGCGTACGTGCGCCCGCCGCGCGCAGCCGGCGGACCAGGTCCAGCCCGTCCCCGTCGGGCAGTCCGCGATCGACGACCAAACAGTCGTAGCTGTTGACCGCGATCTTCAGGTCGGCGTCGCCGATGTGCCCGGCCGCGTCCACCGCGAACCCGACCGTCTGCAATCCGGACACCACGGCCCGACCCAGTTCCGCATCGTCCTCCACCACGAGCACACGCATGGCCGCGAGCCTAGGCCCTGTCCGGCGGATCCCGCTGGGGTCGCGCCGCCCGGCACCGCACCTCGGCGCGCCGGAGAAGCAGCCGAATGGAACCACTATGCGGCTGCTTCTCCGGCACGCCGATGCACGGCACCGGACGACGCGACCCGATCCACCGGGATCCGCCGGACAGGGCCTGGGCCCTGTCCGGCGGATCCCGGTGGATCACCCGCTTCACGCGGGTGCGGGACCTCGGCTGAGCTCCCACCACGGGCTCACCTGGCCGGCGTCGTCGGTGTCGACCCGATCCCCGGGGCGGGGCACGGCCAGCCGTACGTCCTTGGCCTTGGCCTCCTGCCACAGCCGATCGACCGGTTCGGCCCACGGGTGCAGGGCGAGGTCGAAGGTCGCCCAGTGCACCGGGAGGAGCACCTTGCCGCCCAGGTCCAGGTGGGCGGTGACGGCCTCCTCGGGGTTCATGTGGATGTCGGGCCAGCTCGGGCTGTACGCGCCGATCGGCATCAGGGTCAGGTCGAACGGGCCGTGCGCGGCGCCGATCCGGGCGTAGCCGTCGAAGTATCCGGAGTCCCCGGCGTAGAACACCCGGCGCTCGGCGCCCGCGACCACCCACGAGCCCCACAGCGTGTCGTTGCGACGCAGCGTGCGGCCGGAGAAGTGGCGGGCCGCGGTGGCGGTGAAGCGCAGGCCGGCGACCGTGGCGTCCTCCTCCCAGTCGAGTTCGACGATGCGGTCGGCGGGGACGTCCCAGCGCTCCAGGTGGGCGCCGATGCCGAGCGGGACGAGGAAGGGCGCGGTCTGGGTCGCGGTGAGCGCGCGCACGGTGGCGCGGTCGAGGTGGTCGTAGTGGTCGTGCGAGATGACCACCGCGTCCACAGTGGGCAGCGCGGCGAGCGGCACCGGCAGCGGATGCATCCGGCGCGGCCCGACCAGCTGGGACGGGGAGACCCGGTCGCTCCACACCGGGTCGAAGAGCACCCGGCGCCCCTCGATCTCGACCAGGGTGGTCGCGTGGCCGTACCAGACAGCGCTCACCCCGTGCGCGGACTGCGGCACGGTCGGGGCGGCGACCAGCGGTACGGGCGCGGCGGGTCGCCGCAGGTCACGGTCGCGGAGCAGGGCCGCGATCAGCCCGGGCGCGCTGCCGGCCGCGACCAGGGCGGCGGGTACGGGATTGTGGAACGCGCCGTCGCGGAACTGCGGCGAGCGCCGCATGCGGGCCAGTCGTTCGCCGTCGGCCGTGCCGCCGAGCTCCGCCGGAACATCCCGCAACGCCCAGCCGGCGGCGGCCAGCGCCAGCCCACCCGCGACCAATCGCCCCGCCGATCGGAATCCCGCCATCGATCACACTCTCCTCGTGTCGTCCTCAGGCACTTCAACCGACGACGCGGGTAACACGTTCCCCGATCCGCAAACCGACGCCTCCACCACGACCGCGCCGCTTGCACGCCCCGCCCCGCCGCCCCGCCGGCCGGCTTCATCGCGCCGGCTGTTGTATTCCCATTTGCTTGATTGCATCATGCAGTTGATGGATCAAGTCAAGCGAAGCGAGGGTGCACGCGATGGACACCGGTGAGTTGCTGGACGACCACGACGCGGTGGGGCTGGCCGATCTCGTCCGGCGCCGAGAGGTCGCGCCGACGGAACTGCTCGACGCGGTGCTGCGGCGGATCGAGGAGCGTGATCCGACGCTGCGCGCGTTCGTATCGACACGTGTCGACGCGGCCCGGGCGGAGGCGGCCGGGGAGTTGCCCGACGGTCCGCTGCGAGGGGTGCCGTTCGCGGTGAAGGACCTCGCCTGCGACGTGGCCGGCATGGTGAGCAGCCAGGGCTCCCGGTTGTTTGCCGACGCGGTCGCGGCGCGGGACGGTGCGCTGACCACGCGGTACCGGCGGGCCGGGTTGATCGTGGTCGGCAAGACGAACAGCCCCGAGTTCGGCAAGAACGCCAGTACCGAACCGCTCCTGCACGGCCCCTCGCACAACCCGTGGCGGACCACGCACTCCACCGGGGGCTCGTCCGGCGGTTCGGCCGCCGCCGTGGCCGGGGGCATCCTGCCGGCCGCGCACGCCAACGACGGCGGCGGCTCGATCCGGATCCCGGCCGCCTGCTGCGGGCTGTTCGGGCTCAAGCCGTCGCGGGGCCGGGTCCCCGACGACCACGGTCTGTCCGCCCTGGCCTACCCGCTGTCGGTCGCACACGCGGTCACCCGGACGGTCCGCGACTCGGCCGCGCTGCTCGACGTGGTCGCCGGACCGCTGCCGGGCGACCCGTACGCGGCGCTGCCGGCGCCCGCCGCCGGATCGTTCCTGGCCGCGCTCGAAGCCGCGCCCACCCGGCTGCGGGTGGGGTTCGCGACGGCCAACGTGGACGGGGTCGCCGCGCATCCGGCGGCGGTGCGCGCGGTGGAGCGCACCGCCGCGCTGCTCGCCGAACTGGGCCATCGGGTCGAGGAGGCCGCGCCGGTGTGGGACGGACCGGCCACGGGGCAGGCGCTCGGGCAGGTGATGTCGGCGGCGACGCACGTCCAGATCGAGGACCGGTTGGCCGAACTGGGGCGGGAGTTGCGGGCGGACGACATCGAGCCGTTCACCCGGGTGATCCACGAGCGGACGGCGGCGATGCGGGGGCCGGATCTGGTGCGGGCGCTGCAGACCGTGGTGCGGATCGGGCGGGAGGTGGCGCCGTTCTTCGAGGCGTACGACGTGTGGCTGAGCCCGACATTGGGTGTGCCGGTGCCCGAACTCGGCGTGCTGGACACGAGTGACCCGGCGAGCATGTACACGCACGCCGTGCGGATGACCTGGTTCACGTCGGTGTTCAACGTGACCGGACTGCCGTCGGCGAGTGTGCCGGCGGGCTTCGACGAGGCCGGGTTGCCGGTGGCGGTCCAGCTCACCGGACGGCTCGGCGCCGAGGCGCAACTACTGCGGGTGGCGGCGCAGTTGGAGGAGGCCGCACCGTGGCCCCGGCAGGCACCGTGGCCGCCGGCGGAGCTCGGCGCTTGATGCCGACGCCGCCGTAGCCCCGGACGTTCTCCACCGGGTCAGGCGGGTCCTCGGGTACGCCGTCCGGGTTTTGGCGCGGACGGATGCCCGGGGGCTCGACCGGGTCGAAACCGTCGAAGCGGGACGGGATGTCGGCGCAGCCGCGCATGGCCATCGGGCCGAGGCGTTCTGCCGTCCGGCGGCTCCGGCCCGCCCCCGGGCGGGCTCGGCGTCGGAGGAGACGTGCGACAGGATCGGCCTGCCGCCCGGCGCGAGGGCGTCGCGCAGCGTCGCGACGATTTCCGCCGGGCACTCCACGTCCTCGATCAAGCGCGGGATCGCGATCGGCATGACCGCGACCGGCGCGGCGAAGTCGATCACGTCGGTCACTCACTCCGCGCGCGGTCGGGATCGCCTTCGGGTCGCGCGGATCGGCCGGGTGAAGGTGGTGCGGCCCGGGCCGAGGCCGGTCGTCGGCGCGCGTCCGTGCACGAGCACGATCGGGGCCGGGGCGTGCTCGGCACGGGGCGCTCGGTGCGCCGAAGTGGTGTGACCGGGTGGGGTATCGGCGTCTGGCACGGCCTTTCGGGGATGACTGCGGCGAGATAGTAGCTATGTACATCATCGCCATGTACTGTATCCGTCATCAGCGCGGCCCTCCCGGGCCGCCCGAGAACCCACGGAGCAGTCATGACCATCGCCGCGCCCCCAATCACCCCCCGCGCCCTCGCGCTGGCGCACTACGCCGGGCGGGCCCTCCTCGAACGGGTCCTGGCCCGCCACGGGATCACCTTTCACCAGAGCGTCACGCTGCGGGTCGTCGCCGTCGCGGACGGGCCCGTCGGTCGCGACACGCTCGTCGGCGAGGTGACCGGTTCGCTGAAGGAGGCCGAGTCCGTGGTGCGCGGCGTCGTCGAGGAACTGGTGGCCGCGAAGCTGGTCGAGGCGGACCCGGCGGACGTGGCCCGCCTCCGACTCACCGACGCCGGGCGGAGGTCGTACGACACCACCTCGGTCGAGAGCGCCGAGATCTCCGCCCGCGTCTATGCCGACATCCCACCCGAGGACCTGGCCGCCGCGGGCCGCGTCCTGGCCACGATCGCGGAGCGCGCGAACGCCGAACTGGCCCGCACCTGAGCCGAGTTCGGCGCGGTCGGCGGGTCGGGGGCGGCCCGGTCGGGCACGGTCGTGAGGGCGGCTCGCGGGTTCTCGAAGGAATGGTGCGTCAGTCGGCCGGGTGGAAGTCGTACGGGAGTTCGTCGTAGACGTAATAGACGCAGTCGGCGCCCGGTGCGCATTGGCCCCAGTGCACGGCCTTGCCCAGGTAGGACAGGAAGTCGCCCGCGCCGACGCGGTGGCGCTTGTGGCCCTCGACGTTCCAGAGCACGGTGCCCGAGACGCCGACGACGTGTTCGGGGCTGGTGTGCCAGTGGGGGGCGAAGCGGGTGCCCGCCGCGAGCGTGAACATCGCCTCGGACGGGCCGGTCCTCGGGTCGCCGGCGAGTTGCACGTACGTGCAGCCGGCCAGGCCCTCGCACGGGGTGCCGACGCCGGGGCGGTGGTGGTGGTAGACGACCTTGTCGCGGCCCGTGGGCGTGGCGTCGGCCGCGGCCGAGGCGACGCTGCCCACGGTGAGGGCCGGGGCGAGGGCCAGGGCGGCCAGGAGGGCCCGGTTCCGCCGGTGACGTGTCCCTGTCCGTGGACGCGTCGTACGCGTTCGTGGCATGACGACTCCTCGAGAGTACGCAGGCCCGAAACGGTATTCGGACCGTGGTCCGCTTAATTTAGCGGACTGCGGTCCGTTTGTCTTCGTCGTGGTGCGTCATTCGAGGGGTCGGCCCGGTCGGGGTCGGCCGAAGAGCAGGTCGTAGCCCGGTGGAAGTTGCAGCAGCAGGCGGTTCATCAGGTCTTCGCCGGCGGCGTCGGCCACCACGCTCAGCACCGCCCCGACGTCCCACTGGGCGGTCTCGTCGGTGGCACCGTCGATCCAGGCGCCGGTCGCGCGGACGAAGCGCTCCGCGCTGAGCGGTTCGTGCGCCGGGAGCGGGTTGAGCAGTACCAGCGCGCAGGTCTCCGGCAATCGCGGGGCCAGTTCGGCACGTTCGCCGCCGACCAGATGGGCGCCCAGGAGGGCGAGTACGACACGGATGGCGCGTTCGGCCTCTTCGGGCGAGGAGTATTCGCCCCGTTCCCGGACTGCCGCGAGGAATGGTTCCCATCGCATCGGCATGTGCATCGGACCTTCTTTTCCTATCGGTCTGCGGTGCTCGGGGCCGCCGGCGGGCACGGGGCGCGGGTGCCTCGGAGCCTCGTTCGGCCCGGGTCGGCGCACGCGTCTTCGGGGCGGGAGCGGCGCGCCCGGGGTGTCGGGAAACCCCGGGGCCGGTCGCTCCGGGGCTTCCGCTCACGGAGCGGGTGCGTGCGGATGCGCATCGGTATGCGCGCGCCTCCTCGGGTCTCCGACGCGCACGGGGGTGGCCCCATCTATTTAACTCTCCACCTGACGCCGGCATGAACATCCACGACATATCGGTCTGGATCGTGCCGCCGAGCACCGCGCCGGTGTCGTCGCTCCCGGCCGCGGATTCACGCCCACCGGTCTTCGGTGGCGGGACGTGACCGGCCGCCTGCCGTCGGTCGTGGGTTCGAGCGGTCCCGGGGTGCGCCGGGTCTTCCCGTGAAGCTCGTTCGGGTGTGCGCGGGTGTTCATGTGCCGGACATCGGTCGCCGGCCTACTGAGCCGAACCGTTTGGCCAACTCGACTTCTGCCTGGAGTACTTCCGTGCCCACCACCCGTGGCCGCGACATACCGGTCCCCGCCGGTCGCGCGGCCGCGCTCGGGCACGGGTCGGGCATGGCGTGCGATTGCCGAGTGGTGGTCCTACGCGGCGCCGCCTGCCGGAACGTTCTCGGCTGAGTCTCCCCGAGTCGGTGTGCCGCACCACCCGGATGTCCTCGTACCACTGCCACCTCCCCGTACCGGAAAGGAATCGACGACATGTCTGGGAGCTCGCTCACCCTTGTGCGCCCCACCGCGCCGAAGGAGGGTGATCAACTGACCTTCCGCTTCGCCACCGACGCGCCGCACCCGAAGAACTGGGTCGGGGTGTACGACGGCGCCCGCGTACCGGGCAACGGGGCTTCGCTGGTCTGGAAGTACGTCACCACCGCCGAGGGCGAGGTGACCCTGGAGACCCAGGGGCTCACCGACGGGCCGTACACCGCCTACCTGTTGGCGGAGGACGGCTACGCGATCCTCGCGCGGAGCGCGCCGTTCGGCTTCGCGGCCCGGCCGGTGCCGCCGCGGCCCCGGTTCGCCGTCGACACCGTCACCACCTCGGCGGTGGTGGCGGGGGAGGCGGCCGTGGTGCGGTTGGCGGGCCTGTGGACCACGGCCGACGGGCGCCAGAACGGTCGGGGCGTCACGTTCCGGGCCCGCGGCGGCGACGGCTGGCTGAGCGTCGGCGCCGACGGCACCGTCACGGCCAAGGCCCCGCGCGCCGGCACGCACCGCCCCGGCGTGCTGACCGTCGAGGGCCGTGACGGGGCGACCGGGGCCACGTCGCAGGTCGCCGTCCAGGTGCCGGTGCGGCGCAACCCGCGCGGCATCGTGTTGAAGGTGGCCACCCTCGACGCCTGGGACGCGGGTCGGCACGTGGACGGCGCGCTCACCAAGCTGCTCCGACTCGTGCTCATCCAGGGCCTGGACGTGCTCGCCCTCCAGGACACCGGCGGCACGCTGGGTACTTCGCTGGCCGAGGCGCTGGGGTGGGCGGTGTACGAGGACCCGGGAGGGCTCGCGCTGATCAGCCGGTATCCGCTCGCCGACCCGCGTCCGGAGGGCCCGGATCTACCCGCGATCGCGGCCACGGTGCGGGCGCCGGGCGTGCGCGCCGTACGGGTGTGGAACGCGCGCCTGGACGAGGGCGACTACGGGCCGCTCGGGATCCGGCGGGGGCGCACCCCCGCGCAGGCGGAGGCGGCCGAGTGGGCGAGCCTGCGCTACCGGCAGGCGCAGAACCTGGTCGCCGCGATGGCCCCGGACCTGGGCGCGGCCCGGGACACCCCGGTGCTGCTCGCCGCCGCGCTGTCCTCGCCCTCGCACCTGGACTGGACGGTGCGGACCGCCGGCAGCCACGGCACGACCGGCCCGGTGCGCTGGCCGGTCACCCAACTGCTCGACCAGGCCCGCCTCGTCGACGTCTTCCGGGCCGCGCACCGCGATCCGGTCCGCGAGCCCGGCAACACCTGGTCGCCGGTGGACCCGGCCCAGCCCCAGGACCGGATCGACGCGCTGTACACGGCCGGGCCGCTGTCCGCCGACGAGGCGCACATCCTGGTCACCGGCTGGCCCAAGCCGATCCCGGACACGGCCGCGAACGGCTGGCCCAGCGACCATGCCGCCGCCGTGGCCACCTTCGGCGTCCGCGCCTGACTGCCCGTCAATTCCCTTTCCCGAAAGGTCGCTTCGCCATGACCGAGTTCAGCCGCCGCTCCTTCGTGGGGGCCTCCGCGGCCGTCGGCGCGGCCGGCGCGGTGGGTCTCACCGCGACGCCCGCGCAGGCGGATCCGGATCCGGCCGTGGACGCCGCCCGCCGGCCCGCGCCGGGCAGCATCAAGGACGTGCGCCACGTGGTGATCCTGATGCAGGAGAACCGCAGCTTCGACCACTACTTCGGCGCCCTCGCGGGCGTGCGGGGCTTCGCCGACCGGCAGGGGCTGGTCCTGCCGGGCGGCGGCGACGTGTTCCGCCAGCCGCACCCGGGCCGCACCGACGGCGGCTACCTGCTGCCGTACCGGATGGACTCCACCAAGTACAACGCGCAGAACGCCGGCGGCCTCCCGCACGACTGGACCACCGGGCACACCGCGGTCAACAACGGCGCGCAGAACCGCTGGGTGGCGGCCAAGGGCGAGCGGTCGATGGGCTACTTCACCCGGGAGGACATCCCGTACCAGTACGCCCTCGCCGACGCGTTCACCGTCTGCGACGCGTACTTCACCTCGCTCAACGGGCCCACCGACCCGAACCGGCTCTACCTGTGGTCGGGCACGGCGGGTCCCGGTCGGGACGGCACCACGGGGCCGTGGATCGACAACACCCCGGTGACGGACAACCCGGTCGCCGACTGGACCACCTACGCCGAGCGGCTGTCCGCCGCCGGGGTGAGCTGGCGGGTGTACCACAACCCGAGCAAGGACGAGCGCTACGGCGACTACGACGACAACGGACTGTCGTACTTCAAGCAGTTCCACGCCTTCGCCAAGGACGACCCGCGGTACGTGAACGCGATGACCAAGTGGGACCTGGGCGCGTTCGACGCGCACTGCAAGGACGGTACCCTGCCGACGGTCTCCTGGCTGGTCGCGCCGTATCTGTTCAGCGAACACCCCGACGCGGGGCCGAACTACGGGGCGCACTGGGTGAACACGGCGCTGCGGTCGCTGTTCGCCAACCCCGAGGTGTGGAAGCACACCGTGTTCCTGCTGATGTACGACGAGAACGACGGCTACTTCGACCACGTGGTGCCGCCGATGCCGGAGCCGGGTACGCCCGAGGAGTTCGTCGGCGGGCGGCCGATCGGTCTCGGGTCGCGGGTGCCGCTGTGGGTGGTCTCGCCGTGGAGCCGGGGCGGGCGGGTGAACTCGCAGGTGGCCGACCACACGTCGGTGCTGCGCTTTCTGGAGACGGTGACGGGGGTCGCGGAGCCCAACATATCCGCGTGGCGGCGCACCGTCTGCGGCGACCTGACCTCGTGCTTCGACTTCGCCGGGCCCGACTTCACGATCCCGGCGCTGCCGGACACGAACGAGCTGATCGCGAAGGCGGACGCGGCCAAGGCGCTGCCCGGCGTGCGGTTGCCCGAGCCCGGCGCCCAGCAGGTGCCGGTCCAGGAACCCGGCTACCGGCCGCATCGGCCGCTGCCGTATCGGCCGTGGGCGGACGCGACCGTGGACCGGGGCACCGGTCGGGTGGTCTGCACGCTGACCAACGAGGGCACGGTGGGCTACCACTTCACCGTGTTCCCGAACATCGCGCTGCCCTTCGCCGGCACGCCGTTCACGGTGGCGGCGGGCAAAAGCGCGACCTACGTGTGGGAGGCGGCGGGCACGGACGGCGCCTACGACTTCAGCGTGCACGGGGCGGACGGCTTCGTGCGCCGCTTCGCCGGCACCGTCGTGCGCGAGCCGCAGCGCGACATCGCGGTGCCGTCGGTCCGGGCCACGCTGCGCGGGCGCCGGCCGGACTCGGCCCGGCTCGACCTGCGGCTGGGCAACGACGGCGACACGGAGGTCCGCTTCACCATCACCCCGAACGACTTCGGCGGCACCGCCCGCGAACACTGGGTCGGCCCGCGCGCCCACGACTCGGTCTCCTGGCCCACCGACGAACACGGCCGCTACGACATCACGATCACCGCCCCCGACGGCTTCACCCGCCGCTACGCCGGCACGGTCCACCCCTCCGACCGCGACTGACCGGCCCGCCTTCCCCGGCCCCGGGTGTGCCGGGCCCGGGGGAGGGCGGCCCAGGATCGGCCTCGGATCGTTTTTGAACATGTTCAACTTTTCCGACCAGAGTTGGCCCCTCGGATCGAGGGGGTTCGATGAAGGTGGTCATTCCCGGTGGCACCGGGCAGGTGGGTGGGATCCTGCGGCGGGCCCTGGCGGCCGCGGGACATGAGGTGACGGTGTTGTCCCGGCGGGCCGCGGGGGCGGGGGAGATTCGGTGGGACGGGGAGACGCTCGGGGACTGGGTCGAGGCCCTGGACGGTAGCGATGTGGTGATCAACCTGGCCGGGCGCAACGTCGGTTGCCGCTACAGCGACGCCAACCTGCAGGAGATGATGGACTCGCGGGTACGGTCCGCCCGGGTCGTCGGCGAGGCGATCGCGGCGGTGTCGCACCCGCCTCGGGTCTGGCTGCAGGCGAGTACCGCCACGATCTACGCGCACCGCTTCGACGCGGCCAACGACGAGACGACCGGCGTCATCGGCGGCGCCGAACCCGGGGTGCCGGATTACTGGGCGTTCAGCGTCGACATCGCCAAGTGCTGGGAGCGGGCCCAGGAGCAGGCGTACACCCCGCACACCCGCAAGGTGGCGTTGCGCTCGGCGATGGTGATGAGCCCCGATCGGGGCGGGGTGTTCGACGTACTGCTGTGGTTGGCCCGGCTCGGGCTCGGCGGGTCGGTCGGGGGCGGCGCGCAGTACGTGTCGTGGATCCACGAGCGGGACTTCGTGCGCGCCGTCGAGTTCCTGATCGAGCGGGACGACCTGGCCGGGCCGGTGAACCTCGCCGCGCCCGAGCCGCTGCCCCAGCGGTCCTTCATGCGGGCGTTGCGGGACGCGTGGGGGATGCCGATCGGGGTGCCGGCCACGAAGTGGATGGCCGAGATCGGCGCCTTCGCGCTGCGCGTCGACACCGAACTCCTCCTCAAGAGCCGCCGCGTCGTGCCCGCCCGCCTCCGGGCCGCCGGCTTCGCCTTCGACCACCCCACCTGGCCCGAAGCCGCCAGGACCCTGACCCACCAGGTCCGCACCACCCGTACCGGCTAGGGAACCGGTGTCCGGCGCATTCCGGAACGTCTCGGCAGGGGTGCCGGGGGAGCCCGCCGCGGGCTCGGCCGGACGGTCGGGAGGGTGGTGTGCGCGGCGCGCCCGTCAGGGCCGGTTCGGGGTGTGCGACGTCGCGGTCGGGGGATGGTCGGCAAGGAGCGCGGCGATGCGTACGAGCGCGTCCCGGTCCTGCGCCGTCAGGCGATCCAGGAGGTGTCTGCGCACCGCGCCGGCATGGACCGGTCGGGCCTGGTGGAGCATGGCGCGTCCGTGATCGGTGAGCACCACAGTGGTTCCGGTCGGTCCCTTCTCGCGCAGCACCAGGCCGCGTTCGGTCATGCGCGTCAACTGGTGGGACATCGCGCCCTTGGTCAGTTGCATGGACGCGGTCAGGGCCTGCTGGCCGAGGGCCCCGCCGTGGTCGTCGAGTCGGTAGACGACGCCGTAGTCGGCGCCGGACAAACCGGTACCGGCGGTGATGTCGGTGACGACCCTGCGGGTGACCACCATGCCCAGGGTCTTGCAGGCGTGCCACACCGCGAGGTCTTCGCTGCCGAGTGAATGCATGGGGCCAGCATAGGTTGCCATGGCAACCTCGTCCGTGATTCCCTTGGTTGCCATGACAACCACAGTGATCGTGACGGGCGGATCCGGCGGCATCGGCCGCGCGGCATGCCAACGTCTGGCGGGGCAGGGCTGGAACGTCGCCCTGGCCTATCACCGCGGCGCGCGACAGGCCGCCGAGATCGCGTCCGGGATCGAACGGGCGGGCGGATCGGTGCTCACCATCCGAGCCGACGTCACCCGACGACGCGAGGTGAGCGCCCTGTTCGACCGCACCTGCGAGACGTTCGGCCACGTCGACGCCCTGGTCGCGTGCGCCGGTACCAGTGTCGTCCGGTCCATCGCCGACAGCGACGACGACGTCGTCGCCGAGCAGATCAACGTCAACCTCCTCGGTACGCTGCACACGTTGCAGGAAGCGGCCACCCGCCTCCGCCCCGGCGGCGCCATCGTCACCGTCTCCTCCGCCGCCGTCCCGATCGGCATCCCGGGCTTCGGCGCGACCCTCGCGGCCAAGGCCGGCGTCGAAGCGCTGACCCGGGTGTCGGCCAAGGAACTGGGATCACGCGGCATCCGGGTCAACGCCGTGGCCCCGGGGCTGCTGGACACCCCGACATTCCGCGCGGGCAAGACCGAGCGGGACCTCCGGCGATTCGCGGCCCGGGTACCCCTGGGGCGCCTCGGCGACTTCCGGGAGGCCGCGGCGGCCATCGCCTACCTGCTCGGCCCCGACGCGTCCTGGGTCAACGCGCAGATCCTGCGCGTCAACGGCGGATATCCCTAGACCCGTCGACGACCGGATCCCGAACCCGCCCCGACCCCCCGGTCGTCCGCCGGATGTGTGTTCGATTCGGACATCGAGGGCAAACGACCGGAGCGTGGTCGAGTCGGTGCGCGGCCGAAGCGGGATCCCGGCCGGCTTCTTTGGCCGTGAGTGCAACTGATCGGGGCAGTCTCAGCGTTGATGAACATGACGCACCGTTTCGGGGCGTCGCACCATTCACAGTCAGGAGAGGCCATGACCGGTCCCTTGATCCTCGGCCGCAGGGCCCCGGTTCCCATGGGTGGGGCGCCCGTGTTGCCCCGTCACCACTACGACCCCGACCTGTGTGTCAACGTCACCGCGGGCGGGAAGCTGCTGATCCACGCCGTGAACTCCGGCACCTACACCGGCACGCAGGAACCCCGGGGTTACAAGAAGGATGACTGATCACGGCGCGGGCGTCGTGATCGTGGCCACCGAGGAGGATCTGACCGCCGACATGGTGGCGGCTCACCTCCTCGGCGGTCCGGCGGCCGTCCTGCGTCTGGATCCGGGGCGAATGCGCGAACGCCCGCTCGTCACCGGGCATTTCAGCGGCGGGCGCTGGCGCACGGTGTTGAGCTCCGGCACCGCGACGGTGACCCTGGACGAGCAGTGCGCCGTCTACTGGCGCAAGCCCACCCGCCCCGACACACTGGCCCCCGCCGAGGAGCGCTGGCGGGCGGACGAGAACACCACCGCGCTGCTCGGGCTGTTGCGCGCGCAGCCGCTGAAGGTGTGGATCGACGATCCCACCGTCGTCGAGGCCTCACGACACAAGCCCACCCAGCTGCGGGCCGCCGCGCGGCGCGGCTTCACCGTGCCCGACACGCTGTTCACCAGCGACCCCGAGGCCGCGCGCGCGTTCATCGCCGCGCATCGGGACAAGGCCGTGGTCAAGGCGTTGACCCAGCGGCACACCACGTTCATCCCCACCACGCGCATCCGGCTCTCCGACGACCTGTCCGGGATCGCCGGGACCCTGCACTACCTCCAAGCCCTGGTCGAGGACCGGCTGTTCGACGCGCGGGTGACGGTCGTCGACGACCGGGTCTTCGCCGCGGCGATCAGCACCGACGGCGAACTGGACTGGCGCGCCGTGCCCGCCGACGCGTGCGAGCACCGGGTGATCACCCCGCCGCCGGACCTGGCGCGGGCCTGCGTCGAACACGTCCGCGACCTCGGACTCACCTACGCCGCCCTGGACTTCGTGGTCACCGCCGCCGGGTGGACCTACCTGGAGACCAACTGCGTCGGCGAGTTCGGCTGGATCGAGAGCGCGACCGGTCTGCCGATCTCCGCCCGGATCGCACACACCCTGCGGCACGGCCGCAGCCGACCGGGCGACCCCCTCCGCGCCGTCTGCGGCTGAGCGCGCGCCCGCCGCGTGACCGGGCGACCCGCCGTCATCCCCCCATGCCGTCCACGGTGTCCCGGGCGCCTGCGAAGATCGGGGAATGGATCCGCTGCTCGCCGCCGCGCTGGACGCCCTCGGCATCGCCGACCGCCCGCGTCCGCTGACCGCGCACCACACCAATGCCTGGCGGGCGGGACAGTGGCGGATCAAGACCGCCGAGACCCCGGCGGAGGCCGTCCCGCTGCGCCACGAGGCGCGTGCGCTGACGCTGTTGCGCAAGCAGGGGCTGTATCCGGTCTCGGCCACCTACGGGCGGGTGGGCGCCGGACTGTGGACCGCGGTGGAGTGGCGGCCGGGGGTGACCCTGTGGCGGTGGTGCGCCTCCGCCCGACGCGGCGGACCCGGCCGGGCGCATCACCTGCCGGTCCTGGCGCACCGGGCGTTCGCGGGGCTGGCCCGGCTGCACGCGGCCGGGTGGCACCACGGCGACATCCAGCCGATGAACATCCTGGTCACCCCGGGCGGCGAGATCGAGTTCATCGACCACGACCTCGCCCAGCATCCCGAACTGCTCCCGCTGTCGGTGCCCTACCGGGGCGGTATGGACCTGACCACCGCGCCCGAGATAGCCAGGCGCCTCCTGGACACCGGGCCCGGCGAGCACATCGAGCTCAGCGACGCCGCCGAGGTGTACAGCCTCGGCGCCTCCTTCCGAGCCGCGTGGACCGGCCGCCCGCCCGCCACCGACCGGCAGGTCGGCGACGGGGTCCGGGCCGCCGACATATTGGAGGACATCGCCACCGGCCGGCGCCGCACCCCGCTGGTCGACGCCCGGCCGTGGCCGGACCCCGATCTGGAGTCGCTGATCGAGGCGACCATGTCCCTGGACCCGACCCGGCGCGCCAAGGGCGCGTGACGGCCACCGGGCGACCGGGAAGCACTCCCGGGGGCACGCCGTGCGGTGCCCGTGACGCCCGTCAGGCGACCGGGGAGGACATATCGGCGATCGCGGCGGTGTGCGGCGCCTCGGGCCGCTGTGCGGGTACCAGGTGCGGCCGGCGCGCGGCGGCGACCAGAGCGTCCGCGACGCGCGTGTCCCGGCCCGCCTCGGGGTGCCACTGCACGCCGAGCACGAACTTCTCGTTCGGAGCCTCCACGGCCTCCACGATGCCGTCCCGGGCCCGAGCGCACACCACGAGCCCGTCCCCGAGCCGGTCCACCGCCTGGTGGTGGAAGGTCGGCACCTCGTACGCCTCCACCCCCAGGGACCCGAACAGCGTCCCGGGGATCGGCTCCACCACGTGCGCGCCCATGATCCCGGGCGAACCGAAGTGTTCGCCCGGGCCGACCACGTCCGGCAGGTGTTGGATCAGCGTGCCGCCGAGCACCACGTTGAGCAGCTGCATGCCCCGGCAGATCGCCAGGAGCGGGGTGTTCGACGCGAGGGCCGCCTCGATCAGCGCGATCTCCCACAGGTCGCGCGAATCGTTGTGCGGGCCGCTCTCCGGGTGCGGCTGGGCACCGTAGCGCTGTGGCCGTACGTCCGGCCCGCCCGCGATCACCACCGCGTCCAGCCGCGCCACCGTCTCGACCGCCGCTTCGGGCTCGTCCGGCGGCAGCAGGACCGCCAGGGCGCCGGCGCGCCGGAAGTGGGACGGGTAGTCGGTCGGGACCAGGACGGCGGGCTGCCGCCACGCGCCCCATTGGGCGGATTCCTCGAGGTAGGTGGTGATACCGATGAAGGGCTTGGGCATGGTGGCGGCTGGGTTCCTCTCGGTGCGCGGCGGACGGGGCCGGGGTTCGGCGGGGTCGGGGAGGGGATCGGTCGGTACGGGCGGTCGGTGTGGGCGGGGACGGGCGGGCATCGGGGTCAGTCCCGGTCGAGTTCGGCCTCGGCCGCGGCCAGCGCCGCGAACTCCTCCTCCGGTGCGTTGGCCACCAGGCGATGGCGGCTGTACAGCGCGAAGTACGCGAGCGCGACCGCGTAGACACCCAACGCGATGAAGGCCGCCTCCTTGTCCACCAGGAATGTCGCGACCAGCGCGGAACAGGCGAGCACGAAGGCCACCGACGAGGTGAGACTGCCACCGGGAGTGCGGTACGGCCGGGGCAGCTCGGGCTCGCGACGACGGAGCACGATGTGCGACAGCGACATCAGCGCGTAGGAGATTGTCGCACCGAACACGGCGATATTCAGCATTCGAGCGCCGTCCCCGCTCCAGGCGGCCAGGGTGAAGCCCAGCGCACCCGGAACCACCAGGCCGAGCCAGGGCGCCTTGCGACGGCTGGTCAGGGACAGGAAGCGGGGCAGGTAGCCCGCCCGGGACAGGGCGAACAACTGCCGGGATCCGGCATAGATCAGGGAAAAGAACGAGGCTACCAGGCCGGCCAGACCCGCGTAGTTGACGAACCGGCTCAGCGCGGTCGGATCACCGCCGCCCTGGAGCGCGGTCACCAGCGGGTTGCCCGCGTCCAGGACCGCGTTCGACCCGTGCGCCCCGGTCGCGGCCAGGAAGGTGAGCACGGCCAGCAGCAGCAACACGCCGATCGACAGGCCCATCGCCTTGGGCAGGGTCCTGGCCGGATCCCTCGTCTCCTCGGCGGCCAGCGGCACCCCCTCCACACCCAGGAAGAACCACATCCCGAACGGGAACGCCGACCAGATGCCGAGCAGGCCGAACGGCAACCACGAGTTGGCGCCGAGCGCGTCGTGGTCGACCGGGATGTCGTTCAGCCCGTCGCCGTCGAACTCGGTGAACGCGCCGACCGCGAAGATCAGCAGCGCGGCCACCGCGATGCCGGTCACCACGAAGCTGAACCGCAGCGCCTCGCCGACACCCCACAGGTGGATGCCGATGAAGATCACGAAGCAGGCGAGGTAGACCGGCCACGACGACTCCAGGCCGAACAGGTTCAGCGACTCCACATAGTCGCCGATGAAGATCACGATCGCGGCCGGGGCCAGGACGTACTCGATCAGGATCGCGGTCCCGGTCAGGAAGCCGCCCCAGGTGCCGAGGGCGCGGCGCGCGAAGCCGTAGCCGCCGCCCGCGGCGGGCAGGATCGAGGCCAGCTCGGCCAGCGAGAACACCATGCACGTGTACATCAGGCCCATCAGCGCGGCGGCGATCGCCAGCCCGCCGAAGCCGGCCTCGGCCAGGCCGTAGTTCCACCCGGAGAAGTCGCCCGAGACCACGTAGGCCACACCCAGGCCGGTCAACAGCAGCCAGCCGGCGCTGCCGCGGCGCAGGGAGCGCTTCTCCAGGTAGGTGTCCGCCGTGCGGGCCGCGGCGGTCGTGGCGGTCGTGTCGGTGCCGCCGCCCTGCTTCGTGCGCGCTGGTATGTCGTCGACCACGAGCCACTCCTGACGGGAGGGAGGGTGAGGGGAGGGGATTATTGGTTCGAGCGCATACCTTTGCTCGTCGAGTCGGGGCGGCGCAAGACCCCTGGGCGAATCGATATCGACACGCGAAACGCCCGGCGGCCCCGGGAGGGGCGTCACGGGATGCCGCGGTGAGGGGTGGAGGGGCGCACGGGCGGGGCGTCACGGGATGCCGGGGCGAGGCGTCGAGGGGTGTGTGGTGGGGCGGCCGGGGCCGGGGTCGGGGGCGACGTGGTCGGGCGGGGAAGGACGTCACGTGTTCCGCGGTCACCCTCGACCACGCCGCCGGCCCGACCCTCGATCGGCCGGAGGCCGGTCGCCCCGGGCGGCCGTGTGCCGGGGCGGCCGGCCACGCTCGTTCGGGCCGCCGGCCGTCTCGGATCCGACCCCCGGGTCGGGCCGTCGGTCACCCGGCGAGGGTCGTCCGAGCAGACCGGTGGCCGGGGTCCAACCGGCCGGCCCCGGCGGGCGTCGTCCGAGTGGATCGGTGGCCGGGGTCGAGTCGGCCGGTCATCCGGCGGGGTCGTCCGAACGGATCGGAGGCCAGGTCGAACCGGCCGACTCCCGGCGAGGGTGGCCCGAGTGGGTCGGTGGTCAGGGGTGAGTCGGCCGGCTCCCGGCGGGGGCCTCCGAGTGGGTCGGTGGTCAGGGGTGAGTCGGTCGGTCGGGTCCTTGGTCAGGCCAGAAAACCGCGCAGCAGGGCTGCCGTTCCCGCGCAGTGTTCGCGCATCACCTCGGCCGCCGCGTCCGGGTCGCCCTCCAGGATCGCCTCGACCAGCGCGGTGTGCTGATGTTGCGAATGCTCCAGATTGCGCACCAGCAACGGGATACAGTCCAACAGATCGTTCACGGTGGCCCGGACCGCCGCGTACTGGGTGGCCAGCGAGGGCGAACCGCACAACTCCGCGAGGGTCAGATGCAGCAGCGTGTCGCAGCGTCGATATTCCGCGAGCGGCGCGTCCCGGGTCCGGTCGAGCGCCGCCCGCAACCGTGCGGCCCGCGCCTCGTCCAGGCCCTGCGCCGCGCACAATCCCGCCGCGCCCACCTCCAGCACCTCGCGAAAACGCAGCGTGTCCTCCACATCCACCCGCGCGATCCGCCGCCGCAGCTCGGCCGCCGATCCGTCGCCCACCGGCCCCGGACGCTCGCGCACGAAGGTGCCGCCGTAGCGTCCCCGACGGCTCTCCACGATGCCCTGATCCGCCAAGACCTTCAGCACCTCGCGCAGGGTCACCCGGCTGACCCCCAGCCGATCGGCCAGCTCGCGCTCGGCCGGCAGCCGGCCGCCGTCCGCGACCAGGCCGAGCCGGATCACCTGGAGAATCTGCTCCAGCGCCTCCTCGAAGCCGTTGCCCGCGCGAACCGGGCGCAGCAGCGGCGACAACCGGTCCCCGTGGTCCGCCCTCGATCCCTCGGCCACGATCCCTCCCCTCCAGCTCTTCCCAATCAATGGTTCACGGCCATACCTTATGGCTTCCGGTTGGACCGACAGGAGGCATTCCCTTGGCAGACCGAACGCCCCCGCTGTCCGTCGACGAACTGCGCGCACTCGTCGACACCGGGGAAATCGACACGGTAGTCCTGGCCTTCACCGACATGCAGGGCAGGCTCCAGGGCAAGCGCTTCGCCGCCCGGTTCTTCCTCGACGACACGCTCTCCCACGGCACCGAGGGCTGCAACTACCTCCTCGCCGTGGACACCGACATGAACACCGTCTCGGGCTACGCGATGTCGTCCTGGGAACGCGGCTACGGCGACTTCGTACTGCGCCCCGACCTCGCCACACTGCGCCGCACCCCCTGGCACCCGGGCACCGCGCAGCTGACCGCGGACCTCCTGTGGCACGACGGCTCCCCGGTCGTGGCCTCGCCGCGCCAGATCCTGCGCCGCCAACTCGACCGGCTCGCCGAACGCGGCTGGACCGCGCACGCCGGCACCGAACTCGAGTTCATCGTCTTCAAGGACACCTACGAAGCCGGCTGGGACCGCGCCTACCGCGACATGACGC
The DNA here is from genome assembly GCF_003967355.1 of Embleya hyalina. Lineage (GTDB taxonomy): Bacteria > Actinomycetota > Actinomycetes > Streptomycetales > Streptomycetaceae > Embleya > Embleya hyalina. The sequence goes on from NZ_BIFH01000021.1 coordinate 178,512, forward strand.
CGGCCAACCAGTACAACGTCGACTACTCGATCCTGGGCACCGGCCGGGTCGAACCGCTGCTGCGCCGCATCCGCAACGAGATGGGCGCGGCCGGGATGACCGTCGAGTCGGCCAAGGGCGAATGCAACCTCGGCCAACACGAGATCGCCTTCCGCTACGACGAGGCACTGGTCACCTGCGACCAGCACACCGTCTACAAGACCGGGGCCAAGGAGATCGCCGCGCAGGAGGGCATGTCGCTCACCTTCATGGCCAAGTACGACGAGCGCGAGGGCAACTCGTGCCACATCCACCTGTCCCTGCGCGACGAGGCCGGCCGGCCCGTGCTCGCCGACGACGACGGCGCATACGGCATGTCGAAGACGATGCGGCACTTCCTGGCCGGACAATTGGCCGCGATGCGCGAGTTCACCCTGCTGTACGCCCCCAACATCAACTCGTACAAACGTTTCCGTCCCGGCTCGTTCGCGCCGACCGCCGTCGCGTGGGGCCCGGACAACCGCACGTGCGCGCTACGGGTGGTCGGGCACGGCCACGCGCACCGCTTCGAGAACCGCCTTCCGGGCGGCGACGTCAACCCGTACCTCGCGGTCGCGGGAATGATCGCCGCCGGGCTGTACGGCATCGAGCACGAGTTGGATCCGGGCGAGGCGTGTACGGGCAACGCCTATACGGGCGACGCGCCGCACGTACCGGGCACGTTGCGCGAGGCCGCCGAGTCGTGGGCGGGATCCACGATCGCCCGGGACGCCTTCGGCGCGGAGGTGGTGGAGCACTACCTCCACATGGCGCGGGTCGAACAGGACGCGTACGACACCGCGGTCACCGACTGGGAGCGCTTCCGCTCCTTCGAACGCATGTGAGGATCGGAACGTTGTCCGAACACCAGGCACCCGACGCACGATTCGCGCCGGACGGGCCGCACGAGCACGACATCATCGACCCGACCACCGAGGAGATCGTCGCCACCGTCGCGGCGACGTCCGCGGCCGAGGTGGACGCGGCGGTGGCCCGGGCCGGCCGGGCCGCGGAACAGTGGGCGGCCCGCGCTCCCGCCGACCGGGCCCGCCTGTTGCGCCGATTCGCCGTCGTGGTGGACGAACACCTGGAGGAACTGGCCCGATTGGAGGTCCGCGAGGCCGGCCACCCGATCGGCAACGCGCGTTGGGAGGCGGGCAACGTCCGCGACCTGCTCGACTACGCCGCGGGCGGAGCCGAGCGGCTGACCGGCCGGCAGATCCCGGTGGCCGGCGGCCTCGACGTCACCTTCCACGAACCGCTCGGCGTGGTCGCGGTGATCGCGCCGTGGAACTTCCCGATGCCGATCGCCGGCTGGGCCCTGGCCCCGGCGCTCGCGGCCGGCAACGCCGTCCTGCTCAAGCCCGCCGAGACCACCCCGCTGACCGCGCTGCGGCTGGCCGAACTGGGCCTGGCGGCGGGGCTTCCGGAGGGACTGTTCCAGGTGCTGCCGGGCGCGGGGCCGGTGACCGGTCGGGCCATGGTGGAGCACCCGGGCGTGGCCAAGGTGGTGTTCACCGGCTCCACGGCCGTGGGCAGGGACATCATGGCCCGCTGCGCCGCAGGGCTGAAGCGGATCACGCTCGAACTCGGTGGCAAGAGCCCGAACATCGTCTTCGCCGACGCGGACGTGGCGGCCGCCGCGGCCGCCGCCCCGGGCGGATTCCTGGACAACACCGGGCAGGACTGCTGTGCGCGCACTCGGATCCTGGTGCAGCGTCCGGTGTACGACCGGTTCCTGGAACTGCTCGAACCGGCGGTGCGGGCCTTCCGGGTCGGCGATCCGAACGATCCCGACACGCGGATGGGCCCGCTGATCTCCGCGGCCCACCGCGAGCGGGTGCGCTCATACGTGCGCGAGGACGCGCCGGCGGTGATCCGCGGCGAGGTGCCGGCCGGCAAGGGCTTCTGGTATCCGGCCACGGTGCTCGCTCCGGAGTCCGCGGCGGACCGTACCGCCGTCGAGGAGATCTTCGGCCCGGTGGCCGTCGTGTTGCCGTTCGAGGACGAGGCCGACGCGGTACGGCTCGCCAACGCCACCGCGTACGGCCTGTCCGGATCCCTGTGGACCCGCGACGTCGGGCGCGCGCTGCGCGTTTCGCGGGCCGTCCGGGCCGGGAACCTGTCGGTCAACTCGCACAGCAGTGTCCGGTATTCGACCCCCTTCGGCGGGTTCGGGCAATCGGGCCTGGGCCGCGAACTGGGCCCGGACGCCCTGGTCGCCTTCACCGAGACGAAGAACGTGTTCATCAGCACCGAGGAGAACTAAGTGACCGAGCAGACCCCCGTGTGCCGCCGCCTGGTCGGCCGTACCGCCGTCGTCACCGGAGCGGGCAGCGGAATCGGCCTGGCCACCGCCCGGCGACTGGCCTCCGAGGGCGCCAACGTGGTGTGCGCCGACATCGACGAGGCGTCGGGCAAGGCCGCCGCCGCCGAGGTGGGCGGCCTGTTCGTCCGGGTCGACGTGACGAACGAGGAACAGGTCGAGGCGCTGTTCAAGGCCGCGTTCGACGCCTACGGCTCGGTGGACGTCGCGTTCAACAACGCCGGCATCTCGCCGCCCGACGACGACTCGATCCTGACCACCGGCCTGGACGCCTGGCGCCGGGTTCAGGAGGTCAACCTGACCTCGGTGTTCCTGTGCTGCAAGGCCGCGTTGCCGTACATGCGCCGGCAGGGCCGCGGTTCGATCATCAACACCGCGTCGTTCGTCGCGGTGATGGGCGCGGCGACCTCGCAGATCTCCTACACCGCGTCCAAGGGCGGCGTGCTCGCGATGTCGCGCGAGTTGGGCGTGCAGTTCGCGCGCGAAGGCATCCGGGTCAACGCGCTGTGCCCGGGACCGGTGAACACCCCGCTGCTGAAGGAGTTGTTCGCCAAGGACCCCGAGCGCGCCGCGCGCCGCCTGGTGCACATCCCGGTGGGCCGGTTCGCCGAGCCCGAGGAACTGGCCGCCGCGGTCGCGTTCCTGGCCAGCGACGACGCGTCGTTCGTGAACGCGGCCGAGTTCCTGGTCGACGGCGGCATCGCGGGGGCGTACGTCACCCCGATGTAGCCCCGGCCACACGCGGGTTCGCCGCCGCCGACCGTTCGCGCCGTACGCTCACGGTCGGCGGCGGCATGTCGCACGTCAGCGTGCGATCGTCGCGATCTCCGCGAAGGGCGCGGCGTGGGTGGCCGCGAACGCCCGGTCGATTTCGAGGGCGGCGGACCGCAGCGGGCGGGCCGCGCGTTGTGCGTCGAAGGAACCGATGCGACCGGTGATACCGATCATCCCGACCAACTCGCCGTCGGGAGCGTGCAGTCCGGTGGCCACACAGGAGTAGCCGAGCAGGCACTGCTCCTGCTCGATCGCGGTCCCGGTGTCCCGGACCGTGTCGACCGCGGCGTCGAGCCGCGCCCACGAACCGGCGGCGTACCGGGTGAGCGGAGCCGGCGGGCGGGCGCGCAGGTGCTCGGCCAGTTCCGGCCGACTCGCCATCAGCACCCGGCCGACGGCGGTGTTCGGGAAGGCGGCGCTGTCGATCGGCAGCGGCCAGCCGCCGCGCCGCACGTCCTGGGCCCGGTTGGCGCCGAACGCGGTGCCCACCAGGGTCAGGGCGGTCTCGGTGAACGTGGTGATCCAGACGATCTCCCCGGTGCGGGCGAAGAGATCCTGGACATGGGGAGTGCCGATGCGATGCAGGCCCTGCTGCGCCGCGGCACGCATGCCCAGATCCAGTAATCGGCTGCCGAGCCGATAACGGTGGCCGCAACGGTCCAACAATCTGCGGCGGACCAGGTCGTGTGCGATGCGTCGCACGGTCGGTTTGGGAATCGTGGTACGGCGGGTCAGTTCGGCCAGCGAAGCGGGGGTGCGCTGGGCGGCGACCGCGTCGAGTACCGCGATGACACGTCCGGTGACGGTGTGATCGTCCATTGGCCCACTATGACCGCGCTTCGTCGTTGCCGCTCGGGTACCGGGGTCACTCAGTGACCCGTCCGGCCGGTGTCCGAACACAGCGGGCCACACACTGCTTTCGTGGGCCGTCGCCGCACCGTGCGGGGGCGGGAGCCCTCGGCGGTGCCGCGCCGGGGTCGAGCTCAGACGCGGTTGCGGCGGTGCAGGCGCACGGCCTTGACCATGGCGAGGGCGGCGGCGGTGGAGAGGGCGGCGCGGATGCCGTTCCAGATGTTCCAGGTGGTCTCGAAGTCGGTGCGGGTTGTGGTGGGGTCGGTGGTGCCGGCGTGGGCGAGCATCTGGTTGAGGGGGACGTTGATGCCGGAGGTGGTCAGGACGGTGGTGGTGTAGAGGGCGAGGGCGGCGAGGGCCCACTTCATGGCGGTGCCGCCGCCGAGTCGGCGGAGTTTCCAGGCGGCGACGGCGGGGGCGGCCATGGCGGCGGTGAAGACGGCGAAGAACAGGGGGTTCTCGATGCCGGTGTTGATGTCCCGCATGGTGGTCACGAAGTCGGCGTCGTCCTTGGTGCCGAGCCAGGGCATCACGGCCGCGGAGAAGGCGACGTAGGTGCCGGCCATCAGGGTGTTGGCGACGGCGCCGGCGGTGAGCCAGCGGCCGACGGCGGTGCGGGTGCGGGCCGTGGCGGTCGAGCCGGCGGCGAGGGTGTGGTCGATGGCGGCCATGGTGAACTCCCTGGTGGCGAGGCGGTGTCGGGTGTCGGGACGCCGGCTTTCGCGGTGCTCCGCGCTGCCGTTCCTTCCGACACCTCAAGATTCGCGGCTGCGCCGCCCCCGAACAACGATCGATCCCGGAACCGGGGTTAACCCAGGGGTTATCGATGCGGCCGAGGGCCGGGGCGTGGCCGAACGGCACCAGGCCCGACCCGGGAAGCCGTACCCCGTGTGTGCTCAGCTCCTCGGCGCGCCGGTGCTGGTGCGGACGACCAGTTCGGGGTGCAGCAGGTGGCGGGCGGCCCGGGTGCGTTCGCCGCGCAGGCGTTGGAGCAGGGTCTCGGTGGCGAGCCGGCCCATCTCCTCCCTCGGCTGGTTGATCGTGGTCAGCCCGATGTGCCGGAGCCCGGCCAGGTGGGTGTTGTCGTAGCCGATCACCGACACGTCCTGGGGCACCCGGACGCCCGCCTCGGACAACTCGCCGATGATGCCGACCGCGTTGAAGTCGTTGGCCGCGACGATCGCGGTCGGGAGCGTGTCGCCGGCCAGGAGGGCGCGGGCGGCCTCGGCCCCGCCGATGTCGGTGTACTCGCTCGGCACCACGCGCAGATGGCGGGACAACGCCAGTCGCCGCATCGCCTGTTCGTAGCCCCGGCGACGGACCGACGACTGCGAGCCGCCACCGCCGTCCACGTGCACGATGTCGCGGTGGCCGAGCGCGGCCAGATGCTCGACGGCCAGCGCCGATCCGGTGGCACCGTCGTCGTTGACCGTGTCCACGTGCCCCGCCCGGACGCTGCGGGCGACCAGGACGGTGGGCACCTGGGAGGCGGCCTCCTCGATCGCCGCGGTCTCCACCACGGGGCCGAGCAGGAGCAGGCCGGCCGGGCGGAACTGGAGCAGGCGCTCGACGCTGCGGCGCTCGTGCGCGGGTCGGCGGCCACCGGTGCCCAGGATGATCTCCATGCCGTTGTCGTGCGCGGCGGCCTCGACGCCGTCGACCACCTCGGCGAAGTACGGGTTGTGCAGGTCGGAGATCATCACGCCGAGCGTGCCGCTGTTGCCCGTGGCCAGCGTGCGGGCGTTGAGGTTGGGGCGGTAGCCCAACTCGCGGGCGGCGGCGAGCACGGCCCGGCGCCGGCCCTCGCTGACCTTGGGCGAGTCGCGCATCACCAACGACACGAGGGAGCGGGAGACCCCGGCGCGGGCGGCGACGTCCTCGAGGGTGGGACCGGACACTGATGCTCACCTTTCTCCCGGATGCGGCGTCGTCGATCCGACGGCGCGCCGTCGGCCGGCTTGTGGCGTCGACGCGTGGCGACGACTCGACGACGTCGACGTCACGATGGGAGCGCGACCCGCACAACCGCGCCCCGTCCACCCGGCGTCCGAACCTCGGCGCCGTGATCCCCACGATCCCCACACGGCCGGGCCCGGCCACACCGGGACCCGCGACCGACAACCTGAACCGAAGATACACGCTTGGAGCGCTCCAATGAATGGAGCGCTCCACTCCGATCGGGCCCGGGCCGCCGCGACCGACCCGACGAATGGCTGTAATGCCCACCGATCCGGGTGTGTCGACGACGTTCGGTCAACGTGGCGGGTGACCCTTGACATGCTCGGACGGCGAGTATCAGTCTTGGGGCGTTCTCGGATTGGAGCGCTCCAAATAGTGGAACGCGCCAACACACGGAGTGCTCCGACGCACGGATCGCTCCGTCGGGCGGACCCGGGGAGGCTCCTCGATCGGCTCGACTGCCAAGTTCCACCTGCCCACTGGAGAAATGAATCTGATGCGTATCGGAGTCGCAGGCGTGGGGCGGATCGGCGCGATGCACGCGCGCAACCTCACCGACCTGGAGACGGTCGACAAGCTCGTCCTGTTCGATCCCCAACCGGGACGCGCGGACACCCTCGCCCGGGAGATCGGCGCCGAGGCGGTCGCCGACCTCGACACCCTGCTCCGCGAGGTGGACGGGGTCGTGGTGGCCACGCCCACCGACACCCACCCGGAGATGGTGCGGCGCACCGTCGCCGCCGGCGTCCCGACGCTGTGCGAGAAGCCGATCGCCTCGGACGTGCCGGCGATGCGCGCGCTGATCGCCGAGGTGGAGGCGAGCGGGGTCCCGGTGCTGGTCGGCTTCCAGCGCCGGTTCGACCCGGCGGTGGTCGAGTTGAAGCGACGCCTGGACGCGGGTGAGACGGGTACGCCGTACCTGGTCCGCGCGGTCGGTCAGGATGCCGCGCCGCCCGACTTCGGCTACCTGCCCGCGTCCGGCGGGATCTTCCGCGACCTGCTGATCCACGACCTGGACGCGGTGCCGTGGCTGATCGGCGAACCCGTGGTCGAGGTGTACGCCAGTGGATCGGTGCTGGTCGACCAGGCGTTCGCGGACGCCGACGACGTGGACAACGCGGTCGTCGTGCTGCGCTTCGCCGGCGGGGCGCACGCGGTGCTCACCGGCGGGCGGCACGACCCGGCGGGATACGACCACCGGATCGAGGTACTGGGCTCGGTCCAGTCGCTCGCGGTGGGTCTGGACCCGCGCACCCCGCTGACCTCCCTGGAGGAGGGCGGACCGCAGGCCGGGCCGGACGCCTATCCGGGCTTCCCGGAGCGCTTCGCCCGGGCGTACGGCAACGAGATGCGGGTGTTCGTCGAGGTGGTCGCCGGACGGATGGCCAACCCGTCGCCGGTGCGCGACTCGCTGGGCAGCCTGATCCTGGCCGAGGCCTGCGAGCGGTCGCGGCGCGAGGGGCGCCCGGTGGTCCCGGAGCCGTCGGCCGGCGGCCCGGCGGTGACGGCGGTCGGGGAGGCGTCGTCGTGAGCGCCCCCGCGGGAGCCGACCTGCGGCTCGCGGGCGCGCCGATCACGTGGGGGGTGTGCGAGGTGCCCGGCTGGGGCCCGATGCTCCCGGTGGACACCGTGCTCGGCGAGATGGCCGAACTCGGCCTGACCGCGACCGAACTGGGCCCGCCCGGCTACCTGCCGGACGACCCCGCCGCGCTCAAGGGCGTGTTGGCCGGCCACGGCCTGACCCTGGTCGGTTCGTTCGCCGCCCTCGTCCTGCACGACCCGCACCGCCTGGCGCGGACGCTGACCGCCGCCGCACACACCGCCGAACTGATCGCCGCGGCCGGCGGCGAGGTATTGGTGCTGGCCGCCGCCACCGGTCTGGACGGCTACGACACCCGACCGGGGTTGTCCGACGCGGAGTGGGGGCAACTGATCGCCACCGCCGAGGAGATCGGCCGGATCGCGGCCGGTCGCGGCCTGCGCGCCACGCTGCACCCGCACGTCGGCACCCACGTGGAGAACGCGGCGGAGGTCGAACGTTTCCTCCGGGACAGCACCCTGCCGCTGTGCCTGGACACCGGCCACCTGCTGATCGGCGGCACCGACCCGCTCGACCTGGTCCGCCGGCACCCCGACCGGATCGGGCACGTGCACCTGAAGGACGTGCACGCGGACACCGCCGCGCTGGTGCGGTCCGGCGCGCTGACCTACGCCGAGGCGGTCGGCCGCGGCATATACCGCCCGATCGGCGAGGGCGACGTCCCGGTCGCCGAGATAGTGGCGACGCTGCGCGCGGCGGGCTATCGGAACTGGTACGTCCTCGAACAGGACATGCGCCTCGGCGACGACCCGGCCGACGCGGACCTGCCGCGCCGGGACACCGCGCGCGGCCTGGCCCACCTGCGCGGCGACTGACCGGTGGGCGCCGGGCGCGGCGCGGTGGGCGGATTCGCTCGCCCCGTCGGGGTACGACACACCTACCGGGCCGGGCGTCCGGCACGCCGCGCACGGTACCCACGCCGCACACATCACGCACGTCACGCACTCGTCGCCGCCAGGCACCCGACCCTCATCCTCATCACCTCCCCCGAACGTCCCGAACGTCCTGACGAGGAGTATTCGATGCCCCGACGTTCCCTCGGATTCGCCGCAGCCATCGGCGTGTCCGCACTCGTCCTCGCCGCCTGCAGCAGTCCCTCCGGTTCGGACCCGGACACCAAGAACACCGCGAACAGCGCCCCGACGGTCGCGGCCAAGGGCAACAACACGGTGGCCGTGATCACCCACGGCTCGGCCGGTGACGCGTTCTGGAGCGTCGTCCAGAACGGCGCGCAGGACGCCGGCAGGAAGCTGGGCGTCGACGTCCAGTACCAGGGCAACGGCGACCCGGCCGGCCAGGCCCGGTTGATCGACAACGCGGTCACCCAGGGGGTGGGCGGGATCGTGGTCTCGATGGCCAACCCGGACGCGCTGGCCAACTCGATCAAGGCGGCCACCGCCAAGGGCATCCCGGTGATCACCATCAACTCGGGGCAGAGCAGGTCCGCCGAGTTCGGCGCCATCGCGCACGTCGGCCAGGACGAGTCGATCGCCGGCGAGGCGGCCGGCGCCAAGCTCAAGCAGGCGGGTCGGACCAAGATGTTGTGCGTCATCCACGAGGCGGGCAACATCGGCCTGAACCAGAGATGCGACGGTGCCAAGGCCGGCTTCGGCGGCGCGACGCAGACCCTCCAGGTCGACATCGGCAACCCCACCGACACCCAGGCCCGGATCCGCGGCGCGCTCCAGTCCGACTCCTCGATCGACGCCGTGCTCGCGCTCAACCCGCAGGTCGCCGCGGTCACCGTCGGCGCGGTCGGCGACGCGAACTCCAAGGCGCAGATCGCCACGTTCGACCTCAACCCGGACGTGGTCACCGCGATCAAGGGCGGCAAGATCGTCTTCGCGGTGGACCAGCAGCAATACCTCCAGGGCTACCTGCCGGTGACGATGATCAAGCTGTACCGGGACAACGCCAACACCGTCGGCGGCGGCAAGCCGGTGCTGACCGGCCCCGGATTCGTCGACAGGAACAACGTCGACGCGGTGGCCGGATACGCACAGCGGGGGACGAGATGACCACGACGCCACCGTCGAAGCCCGCACCCACCCCTTCGCCCACACCCGCGCCGCCCGCGGAGACCTCGGGCGGCGCCGCCCCGGGGCCCGCGGGCGCCGGCGACGAGCGGGTGTCGCCCGTGAACCTGGCCCACCGACTGCTCGTGCGGCCGGAGTTGGGCTCGCTGATCGGCGCAGTGCTGGTCATGGTGTTCTTCTCGGTCGTCGCCGACGGCTTCTTCACCGCCGCCGGCGCGGCGACCTGGCTGGACGACTCGGCCACCCTGGGGATCATGGCGGTCGCCGTGGCCCTGTTGATGATCGGCGGCGAATTCGACCTGTCCGCCGGGGTGATGACCGCCTCGACCGCGCTGATCACCGCCATGCTCGCCACCCGCGCGGGCTGGTCCGTCTGGCCGGCGCTCGCGGTGTCCCTGCTGTTCGCCCTCGCCGTCGGCGCGCTCAACGGCTGGCTGGTGGTGCGTACCGGGCTGCCCAGCTTCATCATCACGCTCGGCACGTTCCTGGCCCTCCAGGGCCTCAACCTCGGCGTCACCCGGCATGTGACGAACAGCGTCCAGGTCAGCGGGATGCGGGCCACCGACGGCTACGAGTCGGCCGGGCGGTTCTTCGCCTCGACGATGGCCGTGGCCGGCACCGAGATCCAGGTCTCCGTGTTGTGGTGGCTGCTGTTGGCCGCGCTGGCCACGTGGGTGCTGGCCCGTACCCGGTTCGGCAACTGGATCTACGCCGTCGGCGGCGCTCCGGTGAGCGCGCGCAACGTCGGCGTCCCGGTGGACCGGACCAAGATCGTGCTGTTCATGAGCACCGCCGCGGCCGGCTGGCTGGTCGGCTCGATCAACATCCTGCGCTACACCTCGGTCCAGGCCAATCAGGGCATCGGGCTCGAATTCCAGTACATCATCGCGGCGGTGATCGGCGGCTGCCTGCTCACCGGCGGCTACGGGTCGGCGATCGGCGCCGCCCTGGGCGCGCTCATCTTCGGCATGGCCCGGCAGGGCATCGTGTACGCGAAGTGGAACAGCGACTGGTTCCAGCTCTTCCTCGGCGTGATGCTGCTCGCCGCCGTGCTGGTCAACAACTCCTTCCGGCGCCGCGCGGAAAGGTCCCGCCGATGACGAACACCACTCCCGAACCCCGGCCGACCGGCGCCGAACCGGACACCCCCGCCCCGCTCGGTTCGGGTGCCACCCGGGCCGGCGCCCGGGCCGGACACCTGCTCGAACTGCGCGGAGTGGGAAAGCGGTTCGGCAATGTGATCGCGCTCGACGACGTGTCCACCTCGGTCGACGCCGGCGAGGTGACGTGTGTCCTGGGGGACAACGGCGCGGGCAAGTCGACGTTCATCAAGATCCTGGCCGGCGTACACGCCAACGACAGCGGCGAGTACCTCGTCGAGGGTGCGCCGGTGCACTTCCACTCGCCCCGTCAGGCGCTGGACCGGGGGATCGCCACGGTCTACCAGGACCTGGCCGTGGTGCCGCTGATGAGCGTGTGGCGCAACTTCTTCCTCGGCTCCGAACCCCGAAAGGGACGCGGGCCGTTCGCCCGGCTCGACATCACGCGGGCGCGCGACACCGCGCGTCGGGCGCTGCTCGACATGGGCATCGACCTGCGCGACGTGGAGCAGCCGGTGGGTACGCTCTCCGGCGGCGAACGGCAGTGTGTCGCGATCGCCCGGGCCGTGCACTTCGGCGCCAAGGTGCTGATCCTGGACGAGCCCACCGCCGCGCTCGGTGTCAAGCAGGCCGGAACGGTGCTGCGCTACATCGCCCGGGCGCGCGATCGTGGTCTGGGCGTCGTGTTCATCACCCACAACCCGCATCACGCGCACCCGGTCGGGGACCGGTTCCTCCTGCTCAACCGCGGGCGCAGCCAGGGCAGTTACACGAAGGACGAGATCACTCTGGCCGAACTCACCCGGCAGATGGCGGGCGGCGCGGAACTCGAGGCGCTGGCACACGAGCTGCATTCGGGAGCCAAGGCATGACCGGGGACGCGGGCATGACCGGGTCCACGACGGAGCCGGAGCGCGGCGGGCCGGTCGACACCGGGCCCGAGGTGCTGACCGTCGGACGGGTCGGGGTGGACCTGTACCCGAGGGAGAGCGGGGTCCCGCTCGACCGGGTCGAGACCTTCGCCCGGTCGCTGGGCGGCACCGCCACCAACGTGGCGGTCGCCGCGGCCCGGCTCGGCCGTCGATCGGCGGTGTTGACCAAGGTCGGCGCGGATCCGTTCGGCACCTTCGTCCGCGACGCGCTGACCGGGTTCGGCGTCGATCCCGCCTGGGTGTCCACGCACGAACGGCTGCTGACGCCGGTGGTGTTCTGCGCGCTCGACCCGCCGGAGGATCCGCCGCTGCTGTTCTATCGGCTGCCCACCGCGCCCGACCTCACGCTCACCGACGCGGACGTGCCGTGGGATCTGGTCCGGCGGGTCCCGGTGTTGTGGGTGACCGGGACCGGCGCCAGTGTCGAGACCTCGCGCGGCACCCATCTGCGGATGCTGGCCGCGCGCGGCCGGCGCGAGCACACCGTGCTCGACCTCGACTACCGGCCGATGTTCTGGCCGGACCGGGACACCGCCTCGCGGCACATCGGCGCGCTCGTCGACGAGGCCACCGTGGTGGTGGGCAATCGGGCCGAGGTGGAGGTCGCGGTCGGCACGGCCGATCCGGACGAGGCCGCGCGGCGGTTGCTCGCCCGGGGGGTGCGGCTGGCCCTGGTCAAGAAGGGCGCCGAGGGTGTCCTGGTGGCCACCGCCGAGGGCAGCCACACGGTGGCGCCGCGCCCGGTCGAGGTGGTGTGCGGGCTCGGCGCGGGGGACGCGTTCGGGGGCGCGCTCGTGCACGGTCTGCTCTCCGGGTGGGATCCGGTGCGGATCGCCGAATTCGCCAACGTCGCCGGGGCGCTGGTGGCGGGGCGGCTCGCGTGCGCGGACGCGATGCCGACGCCGGAGGAGATGGCGGAATCGGCGACCGCACACGAAGCGAACACGAACCACCCGATCGTGGACCACCCGATGTTGGAGACCCGAACGTGATCAGCGACCACGACTGGAACACCCTGCTCGCGACCCGGGCGAACCGGCCCGACGCGGTCCTCGCCGCGTACGACGAGCGCCGTCGCCGACCGGGCCTGCTCTCCCCGCACGGCACCCTCTTCCTGGTCGCCGCCGACCATCCCGGCCGCGGCTCGCTGGGGGTGGGTGGCGACGCGCTCGCCATGGCCGACCGGCGCGACCTCCTCGACCGTCTGGTCACCGCCCTGGAACACCCGGATGTGGACGGGGTGTTGGGCACGCCCGACGTGATCGAGGAGTTGCTGCTCCTGGGTGTGCTGGAGGACAAGGTGGTGATCGGGTCGATGAACCGGGGCGGTCTGGCCGGCGCGTCCTGGGAGATCGACGACCGGTTCACCGGGTACGACGCCGAGGCCATCGACCGCTACCGGCTCGACGGCGGCAAGATGTTGTTGCGCATCGTGGACGCCGACGCCGGCACGATACCCACGTTGGCGGGCTGCGCGCGGGCGGTGAGCGAACTGGCCGACCGGGGGATCCGGGCGATGATCGAGCCGCTGCCCTATCGGCGCGACGCGTCCGGGCGGCTGGTCCTGGACCGGTCGACCGAGGCCAACGTACGGGCCGTGACGGTCGCGTCCGCGCTGGGGACGACCTCGGCCTACACCTGGCTGAAGTTGCCCGCGACCGACGAGCCGGACAAGGTGGCCGGCGCCACGACCCTGCCGACCGTGGTGCTGGGCGGGGTGCCGTCCGCCGATCCGCGGGCCGATCTGTCCTCGTGGGGCCGGGCGCTCGCGCAACCGGCGGTGCGCGGACTGGTGGTGGGCCGGGCGCTGCTGTATCCGGCCGACGGGGACGTGCGCGGCGCGGTGGACGCCGCCGCGCGGGTCCTGCGTGCGGCCAATCCGCGCGCGGCGGAGGTGATCGTGTGAGCGACGCGCGACTGTTCCACCCGTGGGGTACGGCGGGCGGGGCCGACGACCCGGTGCTGATCACGCCCGAACTGGCGGGCTGGCGCTACAGCGGCCTGCGGGTGATCCACCTGCCGCCGGCCGGCCGGCGGGTGCTGGCCACCGGGGACCACGAGGTGGCGGTGATCCCGCTGGCCGGTGGGCTGACCGTGGAGACCGAGGGCCGTCGGTTCGAACTCGCCGGACGCGAGACGGTGTTCACCGCCGTGCCGGACTTCGCGTACGTCCCGCGCGACGCGGAGCTGCGGTTGGGCTCGGCGCACGGGTGCGAGGTGGCGTTGGCGTCGGCGCGGGCGACCCGACGGCTGGATCCCGCGTACGGGCCGGCCGCCGCGGTGCCGGTCGAGGTGCGCGGCGCGGGTCGGGCCACCCGGCAGGCGAACAACCTGCTCACGCCCGACGCGTTCGACGCGGACAAGCTGGTGGTCTGCGAGATCCTGACCCCGGACGGCAACTGGTCGTCCTTCCCGCCGCACAAGCACGACGAGGCGAGCGCGCACGAGTGCGTCAACGAGGAGATCTACTTCTTCCGGGTGGCCGGCCGGGACGGGCGCACGCCCGACCGGGAGGGTTTCGGGCTGCACCGCACGTACACCGCCGACGGCTCGATCGACGAGACGGTGACGGTGCGCGACGGTGACGTCTTCCTGGTCCCGCGCGGCTACCACGGTCCGTGCGTGGCCACCCCCGGACACCACCTCTACTACCTGAACGTGATGGCCGGACCCGCCGCCGAACGCGCGATGCTCGCCTGCGACGACCCCGCCCACCACTGGGTACGGGACAGCTGGGCCGGACAGCCCGTCGACCCGCGCTGCCCGCTCACCTCGCCGCCCGCCCCCGACGGAGGAATCCGATGACGACGCCCGGTGCCACCGTGCGGCTGACCACCGCCCAGGCCCTCGTCCGCTGGCTGATCGCCCAGGGGAGCGAACTCGTGGACGGCCGCCGAGTGCCGCTGTTCCCGGGCGTGTTCGCCATCTTCGGCCACGGCAACGTGCTCGGCCTCGGCGACGCGCTGCACGAGGCGGGTGGGCGACTCCCGGTGTGGCGCGGCCAGAACGAACAGGGCATGGCGCTCGCCGCGGTCGGCCACGCGCGGGCGACGCAGCGCCGACAGGTGATGGTCGCCACCTCCTCGATCGGGCCCGGCGCGCTGAACATGGTCACCGCGGCGGGTGTGGCGCACGCCAATCGGCTGCCGCTGCTGCTCCTGGTCGGGGACACCTTCGCGAGCCGGGCGCCCGACCCGGTGCTGCAGCAGGTCGAGCACTTCCACGACCCGGGCGGCACGGTCAACGACGCGTTCCGCTCGGTGAGTCGCTACTGGGACCGGATCACCCGGCCGGAGCAGTTGATCGCCACGCTGCCGCAGGTGGCCCGGGTGCTCACGGACCCCGCCGACTGCGGGCCGGTCACGCTGGCGCTGCCGCAGGACGTGCAGGCGCAGGCGTACGACTTCCCGGTCGCGATGTTCGCGCCCCGGCTGCACCGGCCGGTGCGCCCGCGCCCGGATCTGGGCGAACTGGCCGACGCGGCGGCACTGGTGCGGGCGGCCGCGCGGCCGTTGCTGGTGGTGGGCGGCGGGGTGCGGTACGCGGACGCGGCGGCGGAGGTGCTGGCGCTCGCCGAGGCGCACGGGGTCCCGTTCGCCGAGACGGTCGCGGGGCGCACTTTGCTGCCGCACGAACACCCTTTGCACGCCGGGCCGTTGGGCATCACCGGATCCGCGTCGGCGAACGCGCTCGCGGCGGACGCGGATCTGATCCTGGCCGTGGGCACCCGCCTCCAGGACTTCACCACCGCGTCCTGGACGGTCTTCGCCGCCGACGCGCGCCTGGTGTCGATCAACGCGGCCCGGTTCGACGCGGTCAAGCGCGGCGCGGCGCCGGTGACGGGGGACGCGCGGGAGGCGCTGCGCGAACTCGGCCCGCTGTTGGGCGACTGGCACCCGGATCCGGCCTGGACCGCGCGCGCCGCGAGCGAACGCCGGGCCTGGGACGACACGATCGACGCCCTGCGCGCGCCGGGCGATCCGGCGGATTTGCCGACCTACGCGCAGGTCGTGGGCGTGGTCAACCGGGCGGCCGGGCCGCGGGACTACGTACTCACCGCCGCGGGCGGGCTGCCCGGCGAACTGGTGGGCGGCTGGCGGTCGGTGGGGGCGGTCGGGGCGCCGACGATGGACGTCGAATACGGGTTCTCCTGCATGGGCTACGAGATCGCGGGCGCGTGGGGCGCGGCGATGGCGCGGCCCGAGGGGGTGGTCACCACGCTCCTGGGCGACGGGTCGTATCTGATGCTCAACTCCGAGGTGTACTCGGCGGTGTTGTCCGGGCACCGGTTCGTCGCGGTGGTCTGCGACAACGGCGGCTACGCGGTGATCGCGCGGCTGCAGGAGGGGCAGGGGGCGGCGCCGTTCAACAACATGATCACCGACTGCCGGGGACCGGGCGCCGCGGCCGACCACCGGGTCGACTTCGCCGCGCACGCCGCCGCGTTGGGCGCCGAGGTGTTCACCGCCGACACGGTGGCCGACCTGGAGAAGGCGTACGCGGCGGCCCGCGCGTCGCGGCGGCCGGCCGTGGTGGTGGTGCGGACCAGCCCGGACCACTGGACCGAATCCGGCGCGTGGTGGGAGGTCGGCGTCCCCGAACTCTCCGCCCGCCCGGAAGTGACGGCGGCCCGCCGGCGCATGGACGAGGCGAGGGCGGAACGCGCGGCCCGGGGCTGACCGGGCCCGCGCCGCCGGGCTCGGGTGGATCGCTCCACCCGAGCCCTCGTGCGCGCGATCAGGCCGCGATCGGGCGGGCCGGGAGGCCCGCGCCTGCCCTCGCCTCGGCGAACGAGCGGAGCAGACGATCGTGGATGGCGCCGTTGGAGGCGACCAACTCCCCGTCGCCGGGCTTCCAGTCGTGGCCCTCGAAGGTGGTGGCCCGCCCGCCCGCCTCGCGGACCAGGATCGCGCCGGGCGCCCAGTCCCACGGACCGCAGCGCTGCTCCCAGTAGGCGTCGAGCCGGCTCGCGGCCACCCAGGACAGGTCGATCCCGGCGCAGCCCAACCGCCGCACGTCACGGGTGTCGTTGACCACCGACAGGAACTCGGCCAGGTTGTTGTCCGGGTCGGTGGCCCGGGACGGCGGGAAGCCGGTGGCGATCACGCTGCGGCCCAGGGTGCGGGTGTCAGAGACGTGCAGGCGCTTGCGGCCCTCGTACGCCCCGCGCCCGGCCTCCGCCCAGTATGTTCGGCGCCGCGTCGCGTCCGCGACCACGCCGAGGGCGAGTCGTTCGCCGTCCCAGAACGCGATCGCGCAGGCGTAGTGCGGCAGTCCGTGCGCGAAGTTGGTGGTGCCGTCGAGCGGATCGACGAACCAGGTCGGGCGGGTCAGGTCCAACTCGGCCAGCCCGCCGCCCTCTTCGCCGACCACCGCGTCCTGCGGATAGTGGCTGCCCAGCCAGGCCCGGACCAGCTTCTCCACGCGCAGATCGGTCGCGGTGACCAGGTCGGCGGACGACGACTTGAGCCGGATCCGCCGAGGCCGCCCGGCTCGGCGAATGACCTGGGCGGCCTCTCGGGCGACGCGCAGCGCCGCAAGCGTACGGGGGAGGGGGAAGACCACGGTGACGCTCCTTGCCTACGGCGCTCGATGAAACCGATGCCCGATCGACCACGGAGCACCCACCGGCCCCCACACCCGACCCACGCCCCTCGCCCCACGCGAAGACCGCCCCGACACCGCCTCGCCGCCCTGCAACACCTTGCCCCGACATTATGTCGACCCCCACCCCCCCACCACCACCAAGTTGGCCCGCGCACCGACCTCCCGCGGTCGGCGGCTCCGGGACGCGGAGCCGCACCGCGGTCGTCGCCACGGGTGCGGGCTCGGCCGCGCACGGTGGCCGAGCCGATCGATACCCGCTGTCGGGCGCGGTTACCGGGCGTGGGGTTTGCGGGGGCTCGGGGTGGTGGTTCGTGCGGGGGTGGGTTGAGGTTGGGCTGGTGGGTCATGATGAGGGGGTAGTGGTATCCGTGCGGCCGGAAGGTGCGAGCGTTCGGCGGGTGGACTTGGGGTGGGTGGGGCGTCGGAGCGCGTGACAGTCGAGGAGCCCCCCATGGCACGTCCTGTTGGTATCGATCTCGGTACGACGAACTCGGTGGTCGCGGTTCTGGAGGCCGGTGAGCCCACCGTCATCGCGAACGCGGAAGGGGCTCGGACGACGCCGTCGGTGGTCGCCTTCGCGAAGAACGGCGAGGTGCTGGTCGGCGAGGTGGCCAAGCGGCAGGCGGTGACCAACGTCGAGCGCACCGCGCGGTCCGTGAAACGGCACATGGGCGACAACACCTGGCACTTTCCCGAGACCGGCGACATCGACGGCAAGCGGTACACCGCGCAGGAGATCTCCGCGCGGGTGTTGCAAAAGCTCAAGCGCGACGCCGAGGCGTATCTGGGCGAGAAGGTCACCGACGCCGTGGTGACCGTGCCGGCGTACTTCGACGACGCCCAGCGGCAGGCCACCAAGGAGGCCGGGGAGATCGCGGGTCTCCAAGTGTTGCGGATCGTGAACGAGCCGACGGCGGCGGCGCTGGCGTACGGGCTGGACAAGGTGCGCGACCAGATGATCCTGGTGTTCGACCTGGGTGGCGGCACGTTCGACGTGTCGCTCCTGGAGATCGGCGAGGGGGTCGTGGAGGTCAAGGCCACGCACGGCGACACGCATCTGGGCGGCGACGACTGGGACCAGCGGGTGATGGACCACCTGGTCAAGCAGTTCAAGAACGCGCACGGGATCGACCTGTCCAAGGACAAGATGGCCGTACAGCGGCTGCGCGAGGCGGCGGAGAAAGCCAAGGTCGAGTTGTCCAGCGCGACCGAGACGTCGATCAACCTGCCCTACATCACCGCGTCGCCCGAGGGCCCGCTGCACCTGGACGAGAAGCTGACCCGGGCCCAGTTCCAGCAGCTCACGGCGGACCTGCTCCAGCGCTGCCGGGCCCCGTTCCACGCGGCGATCGACGACGCGGGGATCTCGGTCGCGGAGGTCGATCAGGTGGTCCTGGTCGGCGGGTCGACCCGGATGCCGGCCGTGACCGAGCTGGTCCGGGAGCTGACCGACGGCAAGGAGCCGAACAAGGGCGTCAACCCGGACGAGGTCGTGGCCGTCGGCGCCGCGTTGCAGGCGGGTGTGCTCAAGGGTGAGGTCAAGGACGTCCTGCTGTTGGACGTGACGCCGCTTTCGCTCGGCATCGAGACCAAGGGCGGCATCATGACCAAGCTGATCGAGCGCAACACCACGATCCCGACGAAGCGTTCGGAGATCTTCACCACGGCGGAGGACAACCAGCCGTCGGTGCAGATCCAGGTGTTCCAGGGTGAGCGCGAGATCGCCGCGTACAACAAGCGGTTGGGCATGTTCGAGCTGACCGGCCTGCCGCCGGCCCCGCGCGGGCTGCCGCAGATCGAGGTGATCTTCGACATCGACGCGAACGGCATCGTGCACGTGTCCGCGAAGGACCTGGGCACGGGCAAGGAGCAGTCGATGACCATCACCGGTGGTTCCAGTCTGCCCAAGGACGACATCGACCGGATGATGCGCGAGGCGGAGGCGCACGCGGAGGAGGACCACCTGCGGCGGGAGACCGCGGAGACCCGCAACCAGGCCGAGCAACTGGTGTACAGCACCGAGAAGTTCCTGGGGGACAACGGGGACAGGGTGCCGGCGGACGTCAAGGGCGAGGTGGAGACGGCGCTGACCGCGCTCCGCGAGGCGCTCGCGGGCGAGGACACGGCCACGATCCGCGAGGCGGCGGAACGGGTGAGCACGGTCAGCCAGAAGCTGGGCACCGCGATGTACGCGAACGCCCAGCCGGGCGCGGAGGGCGCGGCCGGGGCGGCGGGCGGCACCTCGGCCGACGTCGACGAGGACGAGGTCGTCGACGCCGAGATCGTCGACGACGACAAACGCGGAGGTGGGACCGCATGAACCGGATCTCCCCCGGCCCGGGACCACTGCCGGTTCCGACCGGGCAGCCACCGTCGCCGATCCTGGCATCGCTGCTGGCCGAGATCGCGGCGCAGCGCGAGCAGGTGACCGAGCGGGTCGACGAGTTGTGCCGGCTCCGGGCGGACTACGACGGCTATCGCCGACACGTACGGCGGGACCGGCTGGCGGTGCGGGAGGCGGCGCTGGTCAACGTGCTCACGCCGCTGCTGCCGGTGGTCGACGGCTTCGACCGGGCGCGGGCCGCCGGTGATCTGACGCCGGGGGTGGCGAGTGTCGTCGACGCGCTGGAGGACGCCCTCGCGGCGCTCGGGCTGCGGGCGTTCGGGGCGGTGGGCGATGTGTTCGATCCGTACGTGCACGACGCGTTGGCGCTGCACGTGGCGACCGGGGTCGATCCGCCGATCTGCTCGACCGTGCACGAGCCGGGGTATCGGGTGGGGGACCGGCTGCTGCGTCCGGCCCGGGTGACGGTGACGGGGCCGCCGCCGGCGGGTGCGCGATGAGTCGCCGGCGGGTGGTCGTGTCGGGGGACGTGCAGGGCGTCTACTTCCGGGACACGTGCCGCGGTACCGCGGAGCGGCACGGCGTCGCGGGCTGGGTGCGCAATCTGCCGGACGGCACGGTCGAGGCGGTGTTCGAGGGCGCGCCGGACGAGGTCGCGCGGCTGACGGCGTGGACCGGGCGCGGGCCGTCGTTGGCCGTCGTCGACCGGGTGTACGTGTACGACGAGGATCCGGTGGAGGAGGGGCTGGTCGGGTTCGAGATCCGCCCGACACCGGTTCCGCGTGAGCGATTGCGGTAAAACTACCGATTCGTGGCGGATTGAACCATCCTGGTGGGAGGGGGGGAAAGCGGCGGCGGCGACGGAGTGGACCGACGGAGTCGGGGGCTTGGAGGCGGCAGGTATGCAGATCGTGGGATGGCACATAGAGATGGAGTTCAAGGAGGACGGCAAGCGCACCGAGGCCGCGGCGCTGCTGCGCCTGCGCGACGGTACGGAGCTGCGCTCGCACGCGCACGCCAGTCGGTATCCGGACGACCCGGATCAGCCGGCGGTCGGCGAAGAGATCGCCGCGGCACGGGCGTTGACCGACCTGACCCGGCAGCTGCTGGACAAGGCGGCGGGCGAGATCGAGTCGTCGACGAGTCGGCCGGTTCACTCGCTCGCCTGAACGGCGCGGGGCCGACCGGGCTCGACGGGGCCGGTGCCGACCGGCGGCGAACCGCCGACCGGCACCGGCCCCCGCGCGTTCCGGCCGGGACGGCGGGCGAATGACGGGTGGTCGACGGTGGGTGGTTCTAGGGTGTGTTTCGGGGGATTCGGCGGGTATCCACTACCCGGGTCTCTCGATGTGATCGATCGATTACCTTGTGTGCTCACGTGTTGGTTGTTGCGGGCCGCGACCGCGGGGGGTAGAGCAGAGCCGATGAGTGTGGCGATCGAGGTACTCGTGATCACCCCGGTCCGGATCTATCGCGACGCCACCGTGCGGGCGCTCGCCGACGAACCCGCGTTGCGGCTGGTCGGGTCGGGTGGCTCCGCCTCCGAGGCGGTCGCCGGCGCACGGCGGCTGCGCCCCTCCGTACTCCTGCTGGACCTGAGCACGCCGGACAGCATTCCCGCGATCCGCGCGATCCGCCGCGGGTCGCCGCAGACGCGGCTGATCGCGATGGGCGTGGACGAATCCCGCGACGACGTGATCAGCGCGGCCGAGGCGGGCGTGGCCGGGTTCATCGGCCGCGAATACTCGCTCCCGCAGACCGCCGCCGCGATCATCGGCGTGGTGCGCGGCGAGGCCTCGTGCAGCCCGCGGATCGCCGCGCTGCTGCTGCAACGCGTACAGTCCCCGGCCGTCGTCGCACAGCGCACCGGGCCGGCGCTGCCCGAGACGCTGACCGCGCGCGAGCGGGAGATCCTGTTCCTGATCGCCGAGGGCAGGACCAACCACGAGATCGCCCGGGGCCTTTCCATCGGCCTGTCCACGGTCAAGACCCATGTGCACGCCGTACTGCGGAAGTTGGGCGTCCCGCACCGCGAGGCCGCCGCCGGCCTGCTGCGAGCCACGCCGACCGGCGAACCGCTCGGCCGCGCCCGGGTGGAGGCCGACGGCGCACCGGATCGAGCGCTCGGCGCACCGCGCACCGTGCCGCCACCCCAGTGGGGCTCGCGCGCGCCGCGCACCCGACGGGCGCCGGACCACGAACAACACGCCGGTGGCGGGCCCGCGGCCGGGTAACCGGGTCCTCGGGGGCGCGACGGGCCCACCCGATCGGGTGGACGACGCTCTCCATCCGAGGTGGAGGCGGACGGAGTCGGCCGGTGGTGGAGGTCTACTCCTCCGCTCGGCGAAGATCGACCCGGCGGGTGGATGACGCGCTTCGGGCCGATGATCAACGATCGCGACATGGCTGTTGCCGGCTCGATCGGTTCGAGCGCACCCGTGTTCCCCGACCTCTCCGACCTGGAGCGGTGGATCGCGGACGTGCTGGCCCGGGCGGTGCAGGCCAACGGGCCGGAATCGGGCGAGAGTTCGTTGGAACGCCTGTACCCCTCCCACGGCGAGGTGCGCGCGGCGCTGGCGGGCGCGCCACGGCCGGCGCCGGTGCTGATCACCGGCCCGCCGCTGCCCGCCCACCTGGCGCTGCCGCTGGCCCGGCGCGGCTTCGACCCGTTCGACCTCGCCGCGCTCGCGCTGATCCTCGCCCCCGAACTCGACCCGGCGTACGGCCGGGCGATCGCCTGGCTGCAACGCGACTCCGGGCAGCCGTACCCGACGCTCGACCTGCTCGCCCGGCTGTGCTGCGAGACCGGGGAGGACCGGGCGGCGGTCGCGGTACGGCTGTCCGCCGCCGGTCCGCTGCTCCGGTGCGGGCTGGTGGAACCGGTCGGCGGGCGCCCCGGACCCTCCTACGCGGGCGCCGTGCGGCCCTCGGCGGTGCTGCTGCGCCGGTTGTTCGCGATCAGCCGACTCGACGACGCGCTCGCGCCGTTCGCGACGGTGGACGCCTACACGCCGGTCGAGGCGCCCGACCCGATCGCCGCCGAAGCGCTGGTCGCCCGGCTGGTCGGCGACGCGCCCTCGCTCACCCACCTGTCCGGCGCGCCCGCCGCGACCTGCCTGGACGTCGCGTGGTGGAGCGTGGCGCGGGCCGGCCGGCGGGTGCTGACCGTGCGGCCCGAAGCGCTCGCCGATCCGGCCCTGCTGCCCGGCCTGGCCGCCGAGGCGCTGCTGCGCGAGGCCGTACTCGTGGTGGACACGCACACCGGCGGCCCGCCCGACGCGGTGTGGGACCGGTTCACCTACGCCGTCGTGGTCGGCGGCCCCGACACCCTCGCGCCCACCGGGCCCGACGTGCCGGCCGAGCGGGTGGCCGCGCTGTCGGTCCGCCGCGCGGTCGGCGTGCCCGGCGGCCTGGCCACCGCCCTGGCCGCGCACGGCGTCGAGGTCGCGAGCACGCCGGGCGCCGACCCGCTGGCCGGCTGGACCCACCTGGCCGGGCCGGAGTTGCGGCACACCCTGGACGCGGTCGCCGCCCGGGCCCGCGGTCGAGCCGAGCCCGGCGCGCCGCTGCGCACCACCGCGACCGAGGTCGCCGACGTCGCGGCCCGGATCACCGGCGGCGAACTGGGCCGACTCGCCACCCGGTTGGGCACCTCCGACGACTGGTCCGCGCTGATCGTCCCCGACGACGTCGGCGCGCGGCTGCGCGACGTATGCGCCCATCTGAGCGCCCACCGCACGGTGCTCGACGCCCCCGGCTTCGCCGACCGGCCCGGCCTGGGCCGCGGTGTGTCGGTGCTGTTCGCCGGACCCAGCGGCACCGGCAAGACGCTCGCCGCGCGCCTGGTCGCGGGCCGGCTCGGGCTGCCGCTCTACCGGGTGGACCTGGCGTCGGTGGTGTCCAAGTACATCGGCGAGACCGAACAGAACCTGGACGCCGTGTTCACCGCCGCCGCGCGCACCGACGCCGTGCTGCTGTTCGACGAGTGCGACGCGCTGTTCGGCAAGCGCAGCGAGGTGCACGACGCGCGCGATCGCTACGCCAACCTCGAAGTGGCCTACCTGCTCCAGCGGTTGGAGGACCACGACGGGCTCGCGGTACTGGCCACCAACCTCCTGCACCACATGGACGACGCGTTCATCCGCCGGCTGACCTACTGCGTGCACTTCCCGTTCCCGGAGGCCGCCGAGCGGCGGCGGATCTGGCAGGGCGCCTGGCCGGCGGCGCTGCCCCGGGACGTGGACGTCGACCCGGCCGAACTGGCCGAGCACTACCCGCTCTCCGGCGGCCACATCCACAACGTCGCGGTCGCGGCGGCGCACCTGGCCGCCGCCGAGGGGCGCGCGGTGGACCGGGCGGTGGTGCTCCGGGCGATGGAGCGCGAATACGACAAGATCGGCCCGTCCCCGCAGGCCCCCGCCACGATCGGGGCGCGGTGATGGCGGCGCCGACGAAGGCGGGGGACACCGCTTCGCACCTGCCGGCCGAGTTGGAGGCGCGCGCCGAACGGGCCCGGCCGCTGGACGCCGCGCTGCGCGGCTCGATGGAGCGCTCGTTCGGCACGTCCCTGGGCGACGTGGTCGTGCACACCGACGCCGACGCGGCGGCGTCGGCCGAGCACCTCGACGCGAAGGCGTACGCGGTCGGCCGGCACGTCGTGTTCGGCCCCGGGCGCTACGACCCGCACTCGACCGCGGGCCGGGCGCTGATCGGCCACGAACTCGCGCATGTGGTGCAGCAGCGCCGCGGCGGCCCGCGGCCGGGGCCGCGCGGCGTGCACCCCTCGGGCACCGCGGCCGAAGGCGCCGCGCACACGGCGGGCGCCCGAGCCGCCGCCGGCCTGTCCGCCCCGGTCGCGGGCGGCACCGCGCCGGGCGTGTCCCGGGCGCCGAAGAACGAGGCGGAAGAGGAGGCCGAACGCGCCGAACTGCGGGAGAACCGCGCCGCGGCGATGGTCGCCTTGGGCGCCACCGAGGGCGTCGCGCTGGAGGTCACCGGCGCCGTGGACACCCTGATCGGCCTCGGCTACGGAGCACACGACGCGGGTCGCCTCGGCGTGCGCAAGGCGGCCTCGCTGCTCGGGCTGTCGGGCGACCAGACGACGGTGGTCCAGGCGTGGTACGAGGGGGCCTCCGGCGGGTTCGTCCTGGACGCCGTGCGTGACCGGGCCAAGGCGGCGGGGCTGGTCGACCCGTACACCGGCGTACCCGCGCTCTCGCCGGGGGTCACGAAGGCGGGCGACCTGACCGAGGCGTACTTCGACCGGGTCAGCGGCGGCCACGCGCCCGACGACGGCAGTCTGTTCAGCGACCGCGAGCTGACCCAGATCGCCGTGCAGCTCGGGGTGAAGACCATCCTCGCCTACACCGGAGGAGAGGAGGTGCTCCTCGCGCTCAAGGTGTTGGGCGTGGCGAGTTCGGTCGAGGCGATCCTGAACGCGATCAACGCCAATCCGGAGGGCTGGCCGTCCGATTCGCGGTTCTGGCTCCAGGTCGTCGGCGCCGTGCTCAACGTGGCCGGACTGGCCGCGTCGTCGGCGGGCAAACGATTGGCGGCGTTGCTGCTCGACGCGGCGCTGGCCACGCTGTCGACCGCTCCGGCCGTGCGGAAGTTGTGGGTGGACTGGAAGGGCGCGCACGGCCCGGACCGCGACGCGGTGCTCGAACAGGACCTCAAGGACGTGGTGCGGGCGCTGATCGCGGTGATGCACCAGATCCTGCTGCACGCCGCCGGCTACCGACGCTCGAAGGCACCGGGCGGGGGCGGTACGGAAGGCGGCGCCGGCCGCGAGCATGCCGGGCCGCCCGTGAGGCAGCCGCAGCCGGCCGCCGACGCGCATGCCGGCCCGCCGCCGGCGCCCGCGCACGCCGGTGCCGGGACGGCACCGGCCGGGGCGACCACGGCCGGCCCGGCGACACCCGCGCCGCCCGCCGCCGCGCCGGCGGCGGCGCCGAAGCCGGCCGGGAAGTCCGGTGGGAAATCGGGCGGCGTATCCGGCGGCGCGAAGGCGCCCGGCAGGAAATCGCCGGGCAGGCCCAAGACCGCGTCGGCGGACCCGAAACCCGCCCCGTCGACCACCGGACCGGCTCCGATCGAGCCCGCGCCCGGCACGGCCGCACCTGCGGAGGCGACGACGAGCGCCGCGAAGCCGACAGGCGCGAAGGCCACGACAAAGGCCCCGGCAGCCAAGACCCCCGGCCGCAAGGCGCCCGCACGAAAGGCACCCGCACGGAAGCCGGCCGGGAAGAAAGCCGCCGCGCGGAAGGCGACCCCGGAGAAGACCGCGGCGGAGCGCAAGACCGCCGCCGGCAGCGGCTCCGCCGAGGCCGGACGGACCGAGGGCACCCCGGTCGAGCCGACCCGACGGGAGAGGCGGCAACTGGTCAAGGACGTTCGCGCCCGGGCCAAAGCGCTGCGGGCGGAGGCGCGGAAGGACCCGTCCGCCGTGGACCGGCTGCGCGATCTGTACGAGGGCCAACCCGACCACGTGCTCGGCGCGTTGAGCGACGACCCGGTGGCCGCGCAGGTCCGGGACCGCCGCCGGGCGCGGCAGCAGAAGGACGAACTCGCCAGGATCGACGCGAGCGACTTCCGCCCGCCGCACGAGGCCACGGTCCGCGTGCTCGACCCCGACGGGAGCGTCGTGCACAACGAGTCCCTGCGCAGCGGCGGCGTCACCCCCGAACAGCGTGCGGCACGCGGCCTGAACCGGGCCAACCAGGACAGTCACACCGAGGCCAAGGCGGTGACGCGGGTCCCGCTGACGGCCGGTCAGCGGATGTACATCACCGGCCAGTACGACCCGTGCGGATCCTGCCGGGCCGCCATGCAGGCGGCGGCCCTGCGCAGCGGCGGGCGGATCAACTACTGGTGGCCCGGCGGACCACCCGAAGGCATCTGGTTTCCGCTCGGCTCCGGCGGTGCGCGGTGATCGACATCCTCGACCTGATCATCCGCGAGACGCTGATCGCCGGCGTGCCCGGTCTGACCGGTGCCCGGATCGGTTTCCAGCCACCCGACGACGACTGGCGGCAGCGGGTGGGCGCGAGCCAGGGCGTCTGGGTCAACTGCGCGCTGGTCGATCTGCGCGAGGACCGGCACATGCGGCAGAACATCCGGCGGCGGATCACCACCGGCGCGGTCACCGTGGAGCGGCCCGAGCCGGCGCGGATTCGCTGCCACTACCTGATCACCGCGTGGAACGCGGCCAAGGACAGCCCGCAGATGCCCGCGACCGAGCAGGAACACATGGTGCTCGGCGCGATCCTGGCCGTGCTCCTGCACGCCGACCCGCTGGTCGCCTCCGCCGTGCTGACCCCCGATCAACTGGCCTCTGTACCCGAGGTGTTGCGCGAGGCGGAACTGCCCGTCGAGGTGGTGCCGCCGGAAGGGTTCGGCAAACTCGCCGAGTTCTGGGGCACGGTCGGCCGGGCCACCTCGTGGCACCCCGCCGTGTACCTGATCGTCACCATGCCGGTCCCGGAGGCGGACCGGCGGATCGACGGCGTGGTGCACACCGTGCTCACCTCCTACCAGGGCACGCCGCCCGACGGGCCCGTCGAGCAACTGGCCGACGTGGGCGGACTGGTGCTCGACGCCACGGCCGGCCCGGGGATGCCGCCGGTGCCGGTGGCCGACGCCCGGGTCGTGCTGCTCGACGCGGCGGGCGGCGAGGCGGTCCGTGCCCGCAGCGGCGCCGACGGGCGCTTCGTGGTGGTCGACGTGCGGCCCGGCGCCTACACCGCGCTGGTCACCGCCGCCGGACTGCCGCCACCCGCGCCCACCCCCGTCCAGGTCCCCGGTTCCCCCGACGCGCTGATCGAACTGCGCTTCACCTGATCACCTGAGAGGACGTCCGCCATGGCCGTGCAGGTCTCGTACCCCGGCGTCTACATCGAAGAGACCGAGCCCGCCGCGCCCATCCAGGGCGTGTCGACCAGCGTCGCGGCGTTCATCGGCATCAGCGCGCAGGGGCCGATCGCCGAACCCACCCTGGTGACCAGCCCGGACGCGTTCACCGCGCTGTTCGGCCCGCCCGTCGACGGCGGCGACGTGCCCTACTATCTGCCGCTCGCCGTGGACGGCTTCTTCCGCAACGGCGGCACCCAGTGCTTCGTGCTGCGCGTGGGCACCGCGACACCGGCCGGGATCGACCTGCCGGCGCGGGCGACGGGGGCGCCGGCCGCGGCCCGGGTGGTGGCCCGTCTCGACGGGCCCGACGGCGAGGGCGGTTCCGTGCGGATCGCCGACTCCAGCGCGCTGGCCGCCGCGTTGACCGCGGCCGGCGCCGGTACCGACCTGCCCGTGGTCCGGGGCAGCGCGAGCATCACCGCCGTCGACGCCACCCGGCGCGTGCTCACCGTGAACGCGGTCGACGGCCTGGCGGTGGGCGATCGGGTGGTGGTGGCCAAGGGCACCGATCGGCAGACGTCGCGGGTGACGTCGGTCCAGGCGCCGGACACGGTCGTGCTGGCGAGCGGCCTGTCGGGCACGGTCGACTTCGCCGGCGGCACCGTGACCGGTGACGATCTCGCCGCCGGGGACACCGTGTTGCGGCTGACCGTGCCCGCCGCGATCGCGCTGCGCCCGCTGGTCCCGGTCGGCTCCTCCGTGCGGATCTCCGACGGCACCAACACCGAGTGGGGCATCGTCGCGGCGGTCTCCAACGACGCGATCACCCTGCGCAAGCCGCTCGCCAAGGCGTACCGGCTCACCGCGCCGACGCGGGTGGCCACCGCCGAGTTCGACCTCACCGTCACCGACCGCAACGGCCGGGCCGTCGGGTATCCGGGACTGTCCACCACCCCGTCGCATCCGCGCTGGTGGGGCGGGCCCGCGGTGACGAGCGACTACCTGCGGATCGTGATCGCGGCCGACGCGCCGATCCCGGCGGGCGATCCACGCCCCAGGGCCGGGACGTACGCCCTCGCCGGCGCCGTGGCCGACGTGCCCGCCGGCTCCTGGGCCGACGTGGCGAACAAGATGCCCCAGCACCTGAACCTGCTCCGCCCGATCGACGAGATCAGCCTCGTACTCGCGCCGGGCTGCACCGACACCGGCGCACAGCGGGCGATCGTCGAGCACTGCGAGTCGTTGTACGACCGCTTCGCGATCCTGGACAGCCTGCCCGGCGTGGACGTGGTCACGGTCAAGGCCCAACGCGCCGACCTCACCGGCGCGTTGGACAAGGGATTCGCGGCGCTCTACTACCCGTGGATCCAACTCCGCGACCCCGCCAAGCAGGCGGTGGTCGTGCACCCGCCGTCCGGCCACCTGGCCGGGATCTACGCGCACACCGACGCCACCCGCGGCGTCCACAAGGCCCCGGCCAACGTCGGCATCGCGGGCGCGCTGGGCCTGGAACGGCGGCTGAGCGACGCGGATCAGGGCCTGCTCAACCCCGACGGGGTCAACGCGCTGCGCATCCTGCCCGGACGCGGATCGCCGGTGGTGTGGGGTGCGCGCACCACCGCGGGAGATCGCAATTGGCAGTACGTGAACGTGCGACGGTTGTTCCTCTACCTGGAGGAGTCGATCCAACTCGGGCTGCGCGGAGCGGTGTTCGAGCCGAACGACCTCGAACTGTGGGGCAAGCTCAAGCACACCCTCACCGAATTCCTCACCCGGGTCTGGCGCGACGGCGCGCTGTTCGGCGCCAAGGCCAAGGACGCCTTCTTCGTCCGCATCGACGAGGCGCTCAATCCGCCGAGCACCCGCAAACTCGGGCTGCTCCACATCGAGATCGGCGTACAGCCGGTCTACCCGGCCGAGTTCATCGTGGTCCGGATCGGCATCTGGGACGGCGGCGCGGAGGTCAGCGAGCAGTAGCGGGCGCCCGGCGGCGCGACACCGACCGGTACGAACACCGACCGGCACGACAGGGCAACGACAGGCAGTGGAGGGCGCCGTGAGCACGGGCGATATCCAGGACCCCTTTGTCAATTTCAACTTCAAGGTCGAACTCGACGGGATCATCCGCGTCGGCTTCCACGAGGTGAGCGGCCTCGACGCGACGGTGGACGTGGTGGAGCACCGCGAGGGCGGCTGGAACATCACCCCCTACAAGTTCCCCGGTCAGGCCAAATTCGCCAATATCATGCTCAAGTGGGGCATGACCACCGACACCGAACTGTACGACTGGCACCGGCAGATCGTCGAGGGCGACATCGTCCGCAAGAACGGCGCGGTGCTGCTCCTGGACCGGCGCGGCGTGGTCACCTCGCGCTGGAACTTCGTCCGCGCCTGGCCCACCAAGTACACCGCCCCGCCACTCACCGCCGAGTCCAACGACATCGCGATCGAGACCCTGGAACTGGTCCACGAGGGCCTGGAGCGGGTGCAGTGACCATGTTGCGGATCGAACACGACTTCACCCTCCCGGTCGGACTCCTCGGCGACGACGGCACGTTGCACCGCGACGGCACGATGCGGCTGGCCACCGCCGCCGACGAGATCCTGCCGCTCGCCGACCCGCGCGTGCAGCGCAACCCGGCCTATCTGTCGGTGATCCTGCTCAGCCGGGTGGTCACCAGGGTGGGCGCGGTCGAGACGGTCACCCCGCGCACGATCGAGACGCTGTTCGCCGCCGATCTGGCCCACCTCCAGGACCTGTACAACCGGATCAACAGCGTGGACGAGCCGGACTCGGCGACCGAGGGGTCCTGTCCGAACTGCGGCGAGGAGGTCCGTCCGGGCCACGAGCGCCTGGGGGGATCCGCGGATATCCGGTCGATCGGCTGAGGGAGGAGATCGCCTTCGTCGCCTACCACCTGCACTGGTCGCACGCCGAACTGATGGACCTCGACCACGCCGAGCGTCGCCGATGGGTGGAGCGGGTGTCGGCGATCAACCAGCGCCTCAACGAGGCGGCGGGCGGCGGTTGACGTCGGATGGGGGAGCGCGGAGCGCGAGCCCGCGCGGCGGGCGTGGATGTGCGTACGAGCACCGGGCGCATCGGAGCACCGGTCGTGAACGTGGGTATCGGGAAGGGAGTTCGACCGTGATCGTCACGGGAGCGCGTCCGCCGTCGGCGGGGTGGCCGGTTCGGGCGGCGGCCTCCTCGATGCTTGCCGCCGTTCGTGCCCGGGTCGAGCCGGGCGCCGCGCGGGACCGGGCCAAGCGGGTCGAGGGGCGCGTGTCCGGGGCCGCGTTCGTGCTGCGGGTGGCGCCGCGTGCGCCGAGGCCCCCGAAGGCGCGGGAGATTCCCGTGCGGGTCGCGGACGTTCGGCGGTGTGCGCACGTGCGGCTCGATGTGCGGGTGAGCCTGCCGCCGATGGTGGCGCTCACGCGGGTCGAGCGGGTCGACGCGGGTGGGGTGGCCGGGTCCGGGGTGGTCGGCGGGCCGCCGGTACCGGTGTTGCGTACCGGGTCCGCCGGGGGCGGGGTGGTCGAACGGGCGCGTGCGACACGCCGGTTGTACGAGCGGGGGGCCGGGCACGGTCGGCGGATCGAGGAGCCGGGCGGCCGGCCGACCCCGACGTCGCGCGGCGCGGGACCCACCACGCCCGGGGCGGCGCCCTACGCACGGCCCCGGAGCGTGTTGACGTTCGCCGCCCCCGCCCGACCCGAGCCCGCCCCGGCCGCCGCGCCCGGGTATTCGGCCGATCCGATCGCCCGGGACCGGGCCGCGCGGCCGGATCGCGCCGCCCCGGCCGCGCCCGCGCTCACCTCCGCGGATCTGCCGCGCCTGGTGGACGGCGTGGTGCGGGAGATCGATCGCCGGGTGCTCGCCCGCCAGGAGCGTCGGGGGTGGAGCCGATGACGGTCATGGAACGTGCGACGATCACCGATTCCGTCACCGGCAAGGTCACCCGCGTGTTGTTCAACCCGGAGGACTACACGGTCGACCGGCAGACCACCTACGCCCAACTCCCGGTGCCCGGACTGTCCGCGCCGATCGTGCAGTTCGTGCACGGCAACGCGCAGACCCTGGAGATGGAACTGTTCCTCGACTCCCTGGAGGCGAACGACCAGGCGGGCGCGGGCAGCGACGTGCGGATCCTGGTGCGGCGCGTCGTCGACCTGATGAACATCGACCCCACGCTGCACGCCCCGCCGCCGCTGGTGTTCGCCTGGTCGAGTCTGACCTTCACCTGCGTACTGACCCGGGTCGCGCAGAAGTTCGTGATGTTCAAGCCGGACGGCACCCCGGTGCGGGCCCGACTGAGCGTCACCTTCAGCGAGTTCCGCAACGTGGACATGGAGGCGAAGGAGGTCAAGCGGCAGACCTCCGACTACACCAAGGCGCATACGGTCGTGGCCGGCGAGACGTTGCAACTGATCGCCTGGCGCGAGTACGGGTCCGCCTCCGCGTGGCGGCCGATCGCGCTGTACAACGGGCTGGACGACCCGCGCGTATTGGCCGTCGGCGACACGCTGCACATCCCGCGCCTGCCGTACCGGGACCGGGGTACCGACGAGGTCTTCGACGCGCCGCCGCCGGAGGTGCCGGCATGACCGTATTCCCGTACTACGCACCGGAGATGCGGCTGCGGTTCGCCGGGCGGCCCGCGCCGGCGGCGGTGCGCGGCTCGGTCACCGGGGTCACCTGCCAGACGGGCATGGGCGACGCGGACCGCCTGGAGGTCTCGCTCGCCAACGAGGCGCTGCGTTGGCTGGACGATCCGCTGTTCGGGCTCGACACCGAGGTGAGCATCGCCCTGGGCTACGCGCCGGACGAGCCGCGCCGGTTGTTCACCGGCGAAGTGGTGGGCAGCGAGGCGACGTTCCCCGCCGACGGCATCCCGATGTTGCGGGTGATCGCGCAGGACCGTCGGACCCGGCTCGCCGCCGCCTCGCCCGCACGCTGGTTCGGGGTGCCGGTGCCCAAACTCGGCGTGCTGCCGCTGCCGGACCCGGTGGTCGCCCCGCTGCTCGCGGTCGAACACGGGATGATCCCGCTGCTCGACCCGCTGGGCGCGTTCCTTTCCGCCGCCCTGGGCGTGGTCGACGTGGTGGCCTCGGTCGAGGACCCGAGCATGCGGCAGCGGGTGGTGCGGCGGCAACACTCGGAGACCACGCTCGACTTCCTGCGGAAGATCGCCGCGGAGAACGCGTGGGAGTTGATCGTCGAGCACGACAGCGAACCGTCGGGATTCGTGCTGCGGCTGATGTCGCCCGCCGCGTATCTGTCGCCCGACGTGAGCCTGCGGTACGGGAGTTCGCTGATCGAGTTCAACCCCCGGATCAGCACCGTCGGCCAGGTGGGGCGGGTCTCGGTGCGGGTTTGGCGGTCGGAGGTCGGCCTGGAACTGACCATCGCGGTCGGCTACGACTGGGACCGCCGGGCGCTGACCATCGAGGTGGTTCCCGGATTCCGGGGGCCGGAGGGTCGGGGCGGGCCCGCGCGCGAGGTGTTGCTCGTGGACGAACCGGTGACCATCGCCACCGCACCGCGACTGATCGTGTCCAAGCTGCTGCCCCGGCTGAACCGGCGTACCACCGCGAGCGGTTCGTGTGTGGGCGACCCGCGGATCACGGCGGGTCGGGTATTGCGGATCGAAGGCGTGGGGGAGACGTTCGGCGGCCTGTGGCGAGTGGTCTCGGCCCAGCACACCCTCGACGGCGGCGGCTACCGCACCTCCTTCGACCTGCGCAAGGAGATCTGGTTCGGCGGCATCCCGCCCGCCGCACAGGGCGCGGTCCGCGTGCAGGGCGGGCTGTTGTCGCTGCCCGCGCCGAACTCGTAGGTGGGTGACGCGACTTGCCGCAGACCCGATCCGTCACCGACGACCGGCCGCGCCGTGCGCGGACCGGCCCGATGTTCCGACCGCTCGACCTCCCGGGAGGACCGGCATGTTCGAACCGCTTTTCGACGCCCTCGACGACATCCACGAGTCGGACAGCCCCCGGGTGACCGGCGTGGCGCCCGCGACCGTGGTGGACAACCTCGACCTGACCGGGGCCGGGCGGGTGCAGATCCGGTACGCGTGGCTGCCGGGTGTCGAGCCGTGGGCGCGGGTGTGCGCGACGGTGGCGGGTGACGGGTCGGGCGTGTGGTTCATGCCGCAGCCCGACGACGAGGTCCTGGTCGCGTTCCGCAACGGCGACGTGCGCGAGCCGTACGTGCTCGGCGGACTCTGGACGATGACCTCGCGCCCGCCCGCGGCGCTGCCCACCGACTCGATCACCAAGCGCATGATCCGCACCCCCGTGGGCCACGAGATCGCCATCGACGACCTGGTGCAGAAGCTCACGCTGACCCACACCCTGGGCCACTCGATCGAGATCGCCGCGGACGGGATCACCCTGTCGGTGGCGGGCGGCGCGGCGAAGATCTCGCTGAGCGCGTCCGGCGCGGTGAGCATCACCGGCACCCGCTCGGTGGAGGTGACCGGCCTGGATGTGAGCGTCAAGGCCGGCAACGGCCTGACGGCGAACGCGACTCGGGCGGACGTCCGGGCCGCCGCCACATGCAGCATCCAGGGCGCGCTCGTGAAGATCAACTGACTCGCCGGACCGGGCCCGCGCGTGCGCGCGCCGTCGGATCCGAACGCACCCCGACCCACCACACCCGAGGAGGCAGCCGTGCCCGCAGCAGCGCGTGTCACCGACCCCACCGGTCACCCCGGCATGGTCGCGGGACCCGGCGTGGCCACCGTGCTGATCGGCGGCCTGCCCGCCGCCGTCCAGGGCGACATGCACGCGTGCGCGTTCCCGCCGCCGGCCGCGCACCCGCCGTCGCCGTTCACCAAGGGCTCCGCGACGGTGCTCGTCGGCGGTCGCGGCGCGCTGCGGCAGGGCGATCTCGCCGGCTGCGGTGCGCCCGTGGTGGCCGGCGCGCCGACCGTGCTGATCGGAGGCTGACGGTGGCCGAACCGAGCGCTCCGCTGAATCCGGATCCCGCGCGGCGCACCCCCGACGACGCCGCCGTGCTGGGGCGGGGCTGGGCCGCGCCCGCGCACCTGGATCCGCTCGGCGAGGCGGCGCAGACGTCCGGGCCGGAGAAGGTCCGCCAGTCGGTGCTGCTGATCCTGGGCACCAGGCGTGGCGAACGTGTGATGCGCCCCGACTTCGGCGCGGGCCTGGAGGACCTGCTGTTCGAACCGGTCACCGCGGCCACCGCCGCCGTGGTGCGGTTGCGGGTGGAACAGGGCCTGATCGCCTGGGAACCGCGGATCGACGTGCTCGGCGTCGAGGTGTCGGTGACCGACCGCGCGGCGGGACGCCTCGACGTGAGCATCGACTACCGGATCCGCGCCACCAACACCTTCTACAACCTCGTCTATCCGTTCCACCTGCACGAAGGGGCCGCCGGATGAGCTCGTCGCGTGGGCGGGGCGAGGTGGTGGCGGCTCTGCTGGCCGTGCGGAACGGGTGGGTGCCCGATTGGCATCCGACGCCGGGCGGGCCGTCGCTCGGGGTGGCGCACGGGCTCGGGGCGTTGCTGGCCGCGCTGGAGGAGCGACTCCTCGCGCTGCCCGACCGGCAACTCGCCGCGCTCCTGGACATGGTGGGGGTCTCCCTGCTGCCCGCGCAGGGTGCCGACACCACGGTGCTGCTGCAACCGCTGCCGGGCGTGCCCGACGCCCGGGTCACCGCCGGCTCGCGGCTCGGCGCCACCGTGCCCGGACAGGACGCGCCGCTCGTCTTCGAGACCCAGGAGACGGTGGCCCTGGCCGGCGCGCCGCTGGTCGAGGTCTGGAGCGTGGACCCGGGCGCGGACGCCGCCGCCGACCACTCCGCCGACGTACTGGCCCGCCGCCCGGTCACGCTGTTCACCGGACTGCGGCCCGCGGTACGGGAGTTGTACCTGGCGCACGGCACGCTGCTCGCGTTCGCGGGACGCGCCGTCGTCGAGGTGGCGATCGCCCTCGCCCGCCCCGCGTCGACCGCGCTGCGGGTCGGCTGGGCCTGGTGGGACGGCGCCGACTGGCGGCCGTTCGCGCCCTGGGGCGACGGCGACGACGCCTCCCGCGACGGTACCGCCGGACTGACCCGCTCGGGCACGGTGCGGCTCGTCGCCCCCTGCGCGACGGCCGTGACCACGACGGTCGACGGGATCGACGGCTACTGGATCCGGGCCCGACTCGACTCCACACTCTCGGCGCGACCCGGCTTCGTGGTACCCGAGTTCGCGCACATCCGGCTCGCCGCGGAGAGCACGCATGCCCGGATCGCGCTGTTCGCGAGTCCCGCGACGGGCGCCGGGACCACGGTGACCGTGCGCGCGCCGTACGGGACGACCGCGCCGCCGACGGTGACGCTGCATGTCGCGGACACCACCGCCGGGGTCAAGGAGGACGTGGCCGGGCAGCCCGGCACGCCGCTCGCCGTGGCGGGTGGGCACGAGGGCCACACCGTACGGTTCGGCGTCACCGTGCCGCCGACCGCCGCCGACACCTTCACCGCCGGCACCGCCGCCCCGAAACCGGGCGTCGACTACTTCCCGCTCGACGACCCCGACGACCTCACCGCGTCGCTCGCCCTGGACACACCGCTGCACCTGGACCTGACCCTGCGCGCGGGACTGGCCCCGGACAAGGCGGTCGCCGACGCGCAAGCCGTCGATCTCACCCGGGCGTTCACCCCGCTGGGCCCGGCTCCGGTGCGCGGCAGCGCGTTCCACGTCGCGTGCGACGCGGCCTTCGGCAAACCCGGCGCCCGGGTGACCGTGGTGGTCGGCCGACCGCGCACCGCGGCGGAGGAGGCCGACCAGCGCACCGGCGAACTGACCGGCGGCGTCCAGAACGCCAAGGAATTCCGGGACAAGACCGTCGCCGACATCCGCGCCGTGGCGACCAGACTGGCCGCGCTCACCGCCGTCACCGGCGACCTCGGCCGGGCCGTCGTCTCGCCGCTGTCCGGCGAGGACCCGGTCGGCTGGTACACCGGGGTCAAGACACACATCCGCGACGCGCTCACCGCGCTCGGCACCGCCGCGCAGACCGAACCCGGCCTGTTCGCGGGCGTCGGCAGCGCCCGCGACCACGTCAAGGCCGCGCAGACCGCGACCGACCCCGGCCCCGACCTCGCCGCCGCGCTGACCGCCCTCGGCGGCGCTCCGCGCGCCAGTGCCGCGCTGCTCCTGGCCACCGCCGACGTGGCGGCGCAACTGTCCGCCGGGGCAAGCGCGTTGGCCGCACCGCGGGCCGCCCTCGCCCAGGCCCTGGCCGGCGGTACCGATGCCCAAGTGGTCGCCGCACACGGGCCGTTGGCGGGCGTACTCGGCACCGTGCTGGCCACGCCCACGCCCTACCTCGCGGACACGCCGCTGCCTTCCTTCCTCGCCGCCGACCCCGTCGCCTTCGTCGCCGACGTGACCGCCCGGATCGGCACGGCGAAGGCGGCCGTCGACACCCAGGTGCAAACGGCCCGCACGATCGCCACCGACCTGGAGAACCTGGCCCCCGAGGACCTGCTCAAGGCCGTCGCCGGCGCGCAGACCCCCAATCAGCTCACCGCCCCCGAGGTGACCTGGGAATACTTCGACGGCACCCGCTGGCGGGCGATCGGCGCCGCCGGCGCCCCCGCCGTACTCGCCCTGCAACGTTCGGGGGCACTGCACTTCACCGTGCCCGACGACTGGGCGAGCGCGAGCGTCACCGGCGACGAACGCCGCTGGTTGCGCGCGAGGTTGGAACGCGGCAGCTTCTCGTTCCTGCGGCAGGTCAGCTGGACCGACAAGTCCGGCGTGCTCAACTTCCTGCCCGTGGTGGAGCCGCGCCCGCCGATCCTGGACCGGTTCGAGGTGTTCTACCGCCACCTCGCCGGACCGGACGACCCGGCCCACACGCTCGCGCTCGACGACCACACGCTCGCCGACCTGACCGCCGGCCTCGCCTTCCCCGGACCCGGCGCCACGCCGTTTCGACCGATGGCCGAGACGGCCCCGAGCCTCTACCTCGGCTTCGACGGCGAACTGCCCGCCGACCGCCTCGGGCTCTACGTCGAACCCGCCGACGAGGACCCCGACGCGGTACCGGTGCGGCCCACCTGGGAGGGCTACGACGGCACCGCGTGGGTGACGCTGGCCACCGACGACGGTACGGAGGGGCTGACCCGCACCGGCGTGATCGGCCTGCTGTGGCCCGGCACCTCCGGTGCGCCCGGCGCCCCCGTCGCGGGCGCCGCCGACCACACGGTGACCCTGCTCGGGCGCGGTGCCGCGGCCCGATTCGCCCCCGGCGACCGGCTGTTGCTCACCGACCTGCGCGGCGGCGAACCGGTGACCGCGGCCGCCGCCGACGGCGAGACGCTGACCGTGCGCGACCGGCTCACCCGCGCCTTCGCCGGCGGCGAACTCCGCGACGCGCCACCGGCCCGATTCGGCACCCCCCGCACCTGGATCCGGGCCCGCTTCCCGGCCGAGGCCGACCCGCCGCAGGCGACGCTCACCGCGCTGGTCCCGGGCGGCGCGCGGGTGCGGCAGGTGCAGACGGTCACCGACGAACTGCTCGGCTCGGCCGACGGCAGCGCCGGACAGGTCTTCCAGGCCCTGCGGATCCCGGTCCTGGACGGCGCCGTGGTCGAGGTACGCGAGCTGGACGGCGACCGGGCCGCCGTCGATCTGCCGCTGCTGCAACGGGAGTTGGGCGAGCGAGCGGCGGGCGCGCTGCGCCTGGTGAGTGACCCGCGCACCGGCCGGACCACCGAGGTGTGGGTGCGCTGGGACGAACTGCCCTCGCTCGGCCTGGCCGGGCCGGCCGACCGGGTGTACGTGTGCGACCACGCCACCGGACGCCTGCTGTTCGGCGGCGACGGCCACGGCCGGGTGCCGCCGGTGGGCGCGGACAACGTGCGGCTGCGCAGCTACCGCTCCGGCGGCGGCGTGGTCGGGAACGTACCGGCCGGCGCGATCACCCAGGCGATCAGCGCGGTCGCGGTCGGCGGGGTGGCCAATCCCCGTGGCGCGAGCGGCGGTACGGACGCGGAGCGATTCCCCGACGTGCTGCGTCGCGGACCGGCGCTGCTGCGGCATCGGCGGCTCGCGCTGACCGAGGCGGACGTGGCCGCGCTGGCCCGGGAGACGGTGCCGGCGATCGCGGCGGCCCGCGCGCTGGGCGCCCGGGATCGACACGGGCGGGTGCTTCCGGGCGTGGTCCGGCTCGTGGTGGTGCCGCGCGACGGGACACCCCGGCCGGAGCCGACGGGGGAGTTGTCGCGGCGGGTCCGGGACGCGGTGGGTGCGCGGATGCCGGCGGCGGCACGTCTGGTGGTCGAGGGGGCCCGCTATTTCCCGGTCGGTGTGGCCGCGACGGTGCGGCCGACGCGGGCCGGCGACGCGGGGCCGGTCAGGGGCGCGGTGCTCGCCGACCTGGCGCTGTTCCTGCATCCGCTGGACGGCGGGCCGGGCGGGACCGGGTGGCCGTTCGGGCGCGGCGTGTACCTGTCCGATCTGGCGCGGCGGCTGGAGGCGGTACCGGGGGTGGACGTGGTGACCTCGTTGGAGCTGACCGTGGGCGGTGTGCCGGCCGGGGACGTGGTTCCGGTCGATCCGGACGCGGTGGTGTGCGCGGGTCCGCTCGCGGTGCGGTTGGCCGGGCCGGCCGGCCGGTCCGCGGGTCCCGGAAGGGAGTACTGAACCATGCCCCTGTTCCCGCCGAATCCCGACACCAGGCGATGGCCCGACCTCGTCGCCGAGGCGCGGGCGTTGTTGCCGCTGGAGAGTCCGCGGTGGACCGACCACAACCACTCGGATCCCGGCATCGCGGTGATCGAGATGCTGGCGTGGCTGGTGGACACCGACGTCTACCGGGTCTCCAGGGTGACCGACCGGCATCGCCGCAAGCTGCTCGCGCTGCTCGGCGTACGACCGGCCGCGCCGAGCGCCGCGCGCGTGGTGTTGTCGATTCGCCCCGGGCCCGGCGCACCGGCCGAACTGCCCGCCGGTCTCGGCTTCGTCGCCCACGGGGCGGACGCGCCGCTCGGCCTGGAGACCGTGGCGGCAGTACCGCTGACCGGCGCCACGGTGGCGGCGGCGGTGGTGGCGGGCACCGACGAAGAGTCCAATTGGACCGATCACACCCCCACCCTGCTCGCCGGCACCACCGTGGACGCCCTCGGCCCGGACCCGCACGTCGGCGCCGCACTGCTGCTCGGCCTGGACCGTCCGCTGCCCGAGGGCACCGCGCTGACCCTGTGGGTGGACGCCGACGGCACCGACGACCTCGACTCCGAGCCGCATCACAGCGCGCGGACCGTCTGGGAGGTGCGCTCCGGCGGCGCCTGGGTGGCGCCGGCCGAGGTCGACGACCACACCCGCGCGCTGACCCGATCCGCCGCCG
Source organism: Embleya hyalina (assembly GCF_003967355.1). Classification (GTDB taxonomy): domain Bacteria; phylum Actinomycetota; class Actinomycetes; order Streptomycetales; family Streptomycetaceae; genus Embleya; species Embleya hyalina. The sequence continues at coordinate 218,285 of NZ_BIFH01000021.1, forward strand.
TGCGCCTGCGGATCGGGCCCGGCGGACTGCCCGTCGAGCCGCTGGGCGCGGCCGGGGCCCGGGCCTGGCTGCGCTGCCGCCTCGCGCGAGGCCGGCACGACGCGGCGCCGCGGCTGCGCCGGGTGGTCGCGGACGCGGTCGAGGCGACGCAGGCGAGTACGGCGGTCGGCGCCTACGACGTCGCGCCGGGAGTGGTGGTCGGCGGAGCGGGGGCTCCGGTGGAGGGGGCCCTCACCGCGTTGACGATCACCGTGGACGACGCGCGGACGGTACGCACGGTGCGCACCGGCGATCCGGCCGCGCCGACCGTGCGGGTGCTGCGCTGGATCGCGCCGAGCGCGACGGCACCCGGGCGGCTCGTGGTCGAACTCGTCGCGGTCGGCGTCGGGGACGGCGCGCCGGAGCAGGTCTTCGCGCTGCCCGGCGGCGCGCCGGCCGAGGCGCCCCGGGTGTGGTTGGCCGATCCGGCGGGCGGTGTGGAGGCGGTGCGCTTGGTTCCGGATTCGGACGCGGCGGGCCGGACCGACCTGTCCGCCGTGTTCGACGCCCGCACCGGCACGTTGACCTTCGGCGACGGCCGCGCGGGACGGGTGCCCGAAGCGGGCCGTACGGTGCTCGCCGGCTACCGGGGCACCGCCGGGGCCCGAGGCGGCGTACTCGCGCCGCCCGCACCCGTGGCCGTCGCCGACGACGCCCGCACCCGGGTCCTGCTCGGTGGCCCGCCCGCCCCCGGCGCGCTGACCGCCGCCCTCGTCGGCGCCGCGGCGGGCGGCACCGACGCCGAGGACACCGCCGCCGCCGCGGCCCGCGCGGAACGGGCGCTGTGGGCCCACGAACGCCTGCTCGACGCGCTCACCGCGGCCGACGCCCGATCCCTCGACGACCTGCCTCGCGCGACCGTGCCACGCCTGGCCGCGCCGGAACGCGCGGTCACCCTGCCGGGCGTCGAGCGGTGCGCCCTGGACACCCCCGGCACCCGGATCGCCCGGGCCCGCGCCTTCGCCGAGACCGACCCCCGCCTGCCGGGCCTGGTCGCCGCGGGCTGCGTGACCGTCGTGGTGGTGCCGGCGCTGCCGCGCGAGCGCCCCGAACCCACCACGGGCCTGCTGCGCGCGGTCCGCCGGCACCTGGCCGGGCTGCGAACGGTCGGCACCCGGTTCTTCGTCACCGGGCCGAGCTATGTCCGGGTGCGCGCCGAGACGACGGTCGTCCTGTTCCCGGGCGCCGATCCGGCGGCGGTCGCGGCGGCGGTGCGGGCCGCGCTGGACACCTTCCTGCACCCGGTCACCGGCGGGCCGCGCGGTACGGGATGGCCGTTCGGGCGGGACGTGTATCGCAGCGAGGTGATGCGGGTGATCGACGAGGTTCCCGGGGTGGACCACGTGAGCGCGCTCGCGCTGCGCGCCGACGGCGGGCCGCCCGGGTGCGGCGGGTTGTGCGTACCGCCGACCGCGTTGGTCGTGCCGGGGCCGCACACGGTGCACGCGGTACGGGCGGAGGCGGGTCGATGAGGGTCGGTGGCGGCGCGGCGTCCACGGGGTCCGCGGATCGGGTGGTCGAGGAGGCCGGCGTGCGACTGGCCGCCGCCGATCTGCGCGACCTCACGGGCAACGAGGTGTCGAGCCTGGCCCGGCACACCCGGGCCGCGCATCGCACGTGGGGTGTCGGCGTGGGTCTGGCGGTGTGGAACATCGGCGACGGGCGGGTGCTGGTGGAGCCTGGTGTGGCGCACACCCGCCGCGGCGAGTTGCTGGTGCTCGGGGCCGACGAGGTGTCGATCGTGCCCGCGCCGGCGACCGGGCCGCTGACGCTGGTGCTGCGGGCCGAACGCGGCGGCCCCAGGGCCCGGGCGCGCTGGGTGGCGGACGGGGTGCCGGCGGACGCCGAGGATGTGCCGCTCGCGGTGTACCACCCCGACACGCAGGCGCTGGACGTCGGCGACGGCGCGCGGCGCAACGCCCGCGGACCCGGCCCGGCGGTGGTGGTCGCGGGCCGGATGGCACGGGGTGGGACGGCCGCCGAAGGGTCGCGGACGCAGTGGTCGGCCCGGATCGACTTCGCCCGCCCGTTCGCGGGTGTACCGGAGGTGTTCGCCACCGCCGAGGGACCGCCGCCGGCCCCCGCGGGCGCCACCACCGTGCAGGTCTCGGCGGTCGACGCGGCGGGATTCCGGATCATCGTGCGCCACGTGCTGCCGGACGACGGCGAGCCGAGCGAGCAGCCGAAGGTGTCCGCGGTGCCGATGGCGTTCGGGTGGACGGCGGTGCTGGCCGCCGAGGCGGTCCCGGCGCGCCCCGAGCCCCGGACCGACCCGTGCCCACCACCGTGCACCCGCCCGCCCCTGAACCTGCCCGGCCTCCGGGCCGACGTGCGACCGGGCGAGCACCCGGATCCCCGATCGAGAGGGAGGTTCGTATGACGGGCCCGACGACGGGTGGGGCGGCGTCGCCGTCGACGCGTCGACCGAGTCGCTTCGCCCGGCGGGTGCGGGTGGATTCGGTCGTGTGGGGCGGGGTGTGTCGGTTGCCGCGCCGGGTGTGGGCGGGTGTTCGTCCGGGTGTGTGCCCGGGCCTCGGATCGAGGGGGAGGTTCGTATGACGGGCCCGACGACGGGTGGGGCGGCGTTGCCGTCGACGCATCGGCCGAGCTTCTTCGCCCGGCAGGTGCTCGCCGCGGCGGAGTTGAACGACCTGGTCGCGGTGGAGCGTTCGCGGCGGTGGTTGCACAACCGGGTGTTGCACGGCTGGGGGGTGGCGCTCGGGTTGGAGGTCACCGGTGCTCGGGGCGGCAAGCGGGTGGCGGTCGGTGCCGGGTACGCGCTCGACGCGCTCGGGCGGGACCTGATCCTGGCCGAGGGGGTGGAGGTCGACGTACCGGCCGTCGCCGCCGGGCCGGACGGTGGCGCCGTGGTGTTCTGCCTGACGCTGCGCTGGACCGAGGACGACGAGGCGGCGGTGCGGACCCGGTCGGGCGAGTGCGGGGCGGTCGGTGCGGTGCGGTTGGCGGACGGGCCGACCGCGGCCTGGTGCACGCCGGCCGAACTGCGCGACGGGCTGGACGTGCTGCTCGCGACGGTGTCGGTGCGCGGGTGCGCGCTGACCGCGCCGCCCGATCCGGCCGGGCGGCGGGTCCTGCCGGTGCTGCCGACGCCGTATGTGGCCACCGGCTCCACGGGTGCCTTCGGCACGGTGTGGTCGCGGGTCGAGGATCCGGCCACCGGTGTGGTGATCGGGCTGCGCACGCAGGTGGACACGAGCGCCGCGGGGTTCGGTGAGACCCCCGCGTATCTGGTCCGCCTCGACGGCGACCGGGAGTTGACCGCCGCCGGCGCGCCGGGCGGCCAGGCGTGCGTGTTGGACGGTACGCCCTACGTCGACGCCCCGGAGCCGGGCCGGATGACCGTGGTGGTGCCGCTGCCCGCCGGCCGGATCGGCGGGGTCCTCGGCGGCGCCACGACGCTGCCGCTGAACCCGGCGCGGGTCCTGGCCGATGTCACCCTGCCCGACCTGGTGCGGAGCGAACTCGGCTGGCACATCTCGTGGATGGGGGTGGAGGGGGCGTGAGCGGCGTGCGCGACTATCGCTGGGTCAATGCCCTCGGCCGCTGGCCCGGCGCGCGGTTCGCGGGGGTGCGCACCGACGGCGAGCGATTGACGCTGGCCCCCGGCGCCGCCTCGCTCGAACCGGTCGCGGTGGTCGACCTGGACCCGGCGGGCGGTCCGCTGGGCACGGTCGTGCTCGCCGACGGCACGGTCCTGGTCACCGACCCGGGCCACGGCCGCGTCCTGCGGGTGGACGGCTGCGACCACACGGTATGCGTCCTCGGCTGCCTCGACGTCGCGACGGGCGACCCGGCCGCACTGCGCGAACCGCGCGCCCTGTGGCTGCTCGGCGGTGGGCGACTGCTGGTGCTGGACGACGCGACGCAGGGGGGCGACCTCCGTGCCCCCGACGGCTCGCGCCGAGCGGAGTGTCGTGCCGTCGGCATGGTCGTTCGGGCCGACACCGGTGAATATCTCGCGCCGTGGAGCGATCCGCCGCCGGCCGAGGACCCCGCGCTGCGGGCCGCCCGCGAGCGGGTCGGCGGGCTCGCGGCGGTGGGGGTGGCCGACGGGGTGTTGGTGGTGGGTGGCGCACGGCAGGTGCCGGGGGCCGGGGTGGTGTTCGTTCCGGGCGACGGCGGTGACGTTGTGCTCCTGGCCGCCGGGGACCTGGCCGGGATCGCGGTGGATCGTTGTGGGCGGGTGTTCGTGGCCGGCCCCGGTGGCATCGCCCGCCTCGGCCCTCGGCGGATCGGGGCGCGCGGCGTCGCCGTGGTGCCCGCGCCGAGGGAGCCGGTCGGGGTCGAGCACTGGGATCGGGTGCGGGTCGTGCTCGCCGAACCCGCGCCGGCGGGCACCCACGTTCGGGTCTGGACGATGCTCGCGGCCGACGCCGCAGGCACCCCCGATCCGCCCGACCCGACGCACGCCGACGCCGAGGACGCGCCGGTGCCGACCGCCCGGGGGCGCTGGCGGGCCGGGCCGCTGGACGGTGTGGACGTACGGGTCCTCGCCGGCCCGGCCCACCCCGGCGACCGGCTCTGGATCACGATCGAACTGCTCGGCGACGGCCGCGGCACCCCGCGCGTGGACGACATCCGGGTGGAACGCCTCGGCCGCGGCCTCCTCGACGCGCTGCCCGCCGCCTACACGGGCGACGACGACGGCTCCGGCACGCTCGGCCGACTGCTCGGCCTGTTCGGGTCGGCGCACGCGGCGTCGGTACGCGACCTCGACGACCTGCCCGCGTCGCTCGACCCCGGCTCGGCCCCCGATCGTCCCGACGACCCGTGGCTGGACCGGCTCGCCGGCTGGGTCGACGCGGTACCGCTCACCGCCGCCGACGAGGCGGCCCGCCGCGCGAACGTCGCCGGAGCGTACGCCGCGCATGGCCGACGCGGCACCCCCGCCGGCCTGATCGAGGCGGTCGAGCGCGAGACCGGGGTCGTCGTCCGGGTCGTCGAACCGCTGCTGAGCGCCCAGGTCTGGCGCCTGGGCACCGGCGGCCTCGGCCGGGACACCGGCACCCGCATCGCCGACCCCGGCCCGCCCGCCCTGGACAGCACCGCCGTCCTCGACGGCGCCGACCTCGTCCCGGCACACGATCGCGGGCTGCCGCTGTACGCGGCCTACGCACACCGGGTGTGCGTGCACGTCCCGCCGGAACGGGCCGACGCGCTGCCGGAGATCGCCCGCGTGGTCGAGCGGGAGCGTCCGGCACACGTGTTCGCGCAGGTACGGCCGGCCCGCCCGGGCGTGATTCCGGGACAGATCGGCATCGACACCTTCGTGGCGGGCCCGCCGCCCGAGTGGACCGCCGGCGCCGCTCCCGGGCCGGGCGCGGACGTACGCCTGCCCGGGTCGCCGGCCGCGCACGTCGGCGGCCCGGTCGAGGCCCGCCTCGACACAACGCTTCCCACACCGGGCGGTCGCGGTGCGACCCCCGTCCGTCAGCAAGGGGTTGAGCACACGTGAGTCAGGACCGTCGAAACCACGCGTCGGACACGGGATGCGGCTGCGGCGGCGAGGACGCGGCCCCGGCGCCGCCGGTGCGAAACCGGTTCTATCCCGGCAAGTCGATGGACGTCCGCCACTGGTACATCGAACAGTCCTACCACCGGCGCACGGCGGCCACCCTGGCCCGACTCGGCCTCGGCCCGGGCGTGTTGTGCGGGCTCGACGTCGAACTGGGCGCCGACGGCGCGCTGACCGTCTTCCCCGGCGTCGCGGTGGACGGCCGCGGCCGGCTGATCGTGGTCGACGACCAGGTACGGATCGAGCACCCGAACCAGCCCACGGACTGCGCGGGGGACCCGAAGGGCGACCCGATCGAGACCGGCACGGTGGTACTGCGGTTGTGCCGGCACGAGTGCGGGGCCGAGTACGCGCGCATGCCCGTGGTGGACTGCGAGGTGCGCGAGGAGTGTGTGCCCTCGCTGACCCTGGAACGCTTCTCCCTGCGGATCACCGCCGGCGAACCCGATCCGGTCGGGCTGACCGCCGCGCAGTGCGCCGCGATCTTCCCGACCCGGCCCGGCCCGCACTTCGACCGCCGGGAGGAGATCGCCGACACCGTCGAACACGACTGCGGGTGCGTCGAGGAGTGCCTGGCGCTGGCGACGGTGACGTACGACCCGCCCGACGCGCCGGACCTGGACGCGGTCACCGCGCGGCCGGTCGTGTACTCCAACCGGGTGTTGTTCGACCTGCTGATGTGCCTGGCCGCGCGGGTGGACAGGTGTTGCGCCGACACCACCGCCCCGCCCCGGATCACCGGGCTGTGGCCCAAGGTGGGCACCGGGGCGAACCCGGACACCTGGCGGGCGTTCGTCGCCGAGAAGCGCCTGGAGATCGCCTTCGACCGGCCGCTCGTGGACGCCGCGTTCGACGCCCCCGACGCCTGGCTGGGCCTGTGGCAACTGGACCACCTCGGTGCCCGGCGGCTGACCCTGACCCGGGCCGGCGGCGCGTTCACCCACGTCACGGTGCCCGCCGGCGGTGAGGGCGTGGCGTACACCGTCGGCCTGCAGAGCGAGGGGCTGCTCACCTCGACGGTGTTCGTGGTCGGCAGCCGGGTGGCGCTCGGCGGTCCGCCGCGCGCGCAGGGTCCGGACGGACTCGCGCTGGACCCGGACCTGGTCGGCACGGCCCTGACCACCGCCGACCGCAACACGCTGTGGACGCTGACCCCGGGCGCGCCCAAGGACACCACCCTGAACACGCTGATCGACCGGGCGCCGCTCACCGCCGTCCCGCCGTTCCCCTCCGGCAACGGCACCCAGGGCGGCGAGATGCACGTGTTCACGCCGTTCCCGCCGCCGACCCTCCGGGACGAGGAGCGCGCGCCCCGACTGCTGCGGGTGTGGCCCGAGGGTGGCGTACGCCTGGACCCGGCCGGAGCGTCGCGCCGGGAGTGGGAGCACTTCACGCGCAGGCCGCGGATCCGACTCACCGTGGACCGGGCGCTCGCCGACGCCGCCCTGGCCGACCCCGGCGACTGGGTGCGGCTGTTCCAGGCGGTGCGCGAGGGTGATCGGATCGCCGGCTTCCGACGGCTCGAACTGGGCGGCGGTGTCGTCGCGGAACCCGAGGGCGAGTCGCCGGCACCGGCCGAGTCGATCACCTACACGTTCGAGCCGGCCGGCGTGCGGCCGACGACCGCGGCGGAGCCGGACACGCGGTTCCTGCTCCAGGTGCGTTCATCGCACACCGTCCCGGTGCCGCCGCGGGGCGCGGACGCGCCGACCCTGGCGCTGGACGCGGACTTCCTCGGCACCGCGCTCGACAACCACACGCTCTTCTCGATCTGGTCCGGCGACCGGCACCCGCTCCCACCGCTGCCGGGTGGCGCCCTCGGCGCCCGGTCGACGGTCGGCGAGCGGTTGTTCGACGGGAGCCCCGGCGGGTTCCTGCACATCGCGTTCACGGTGGCGCCGGGATGAGCGCGGCGGCCGTGAACCGAGACGCCTGCCGAGACGTCTGCCAAGGCGCATGCCGAGGTGCATGCCACGACGCACACCGACACGCACACCGACACGCATATCGAGGAGCTGAGGGACGTTGACCGGGTACGAGCAGACGATCCGGCCCGTGGCGCCGGGCGGGCCGGGCGGGTGCGGCTGTGGGTGCGGCGGGGGCGGCGCCGGGACCGGCGGGTCCGGTTCCGGTGGTTGCGGGTGCGGGGACTGCCTGGCGGGGCACGCGACCGGGCGGCTGCGCCCCCGCTGGTTCGGCGGACAACTCGTCGGCCCGGAGGACCTGACGCAGACCGGGGTCTGGCTGCTGGAGCGCATGCGCCGCCACAACCGGCTGCTGCACGGATGGGGCGTGGTGTGCGGGGCGACCGTGAACCCCGTGCGGATCGGCGACGGCGGCCGGCGGCCGTGGCTGCTCGACGTGTCGGCCGGCTACGTGCTGGGGCCGTACGGCGACGAGATCGTGATCGAGCATCCGCTGCGGGTGGACGTCCGCGACGCGCTGCCCGGCGGGACGGAGGGCTGTCCGCCGCCGACCGATCCGTGGTGCGCGCCGGTGCGCCGGCGCCGCGAACCGGGGCGCACGTACTACCTGGCGGTGCGGTACGACGAATGCCTCACCGCTCCCGTGGCGGCGGCGGGGTGCGGATGCGAGGACACGGCCTGCGAGTACAGCCGGGTGCGGGAGGGCTTCGTGCTCGGTGTGCTGGACACGCTGCCCCCGGCCTACCTCGAGGGGATCGACGACACCCTCCAGGAGACCACCGGCTGTTCCTCCCGGATCACCGGCATCGGCACCCGGCCGTGCCCGTCGTGCCCCACCGACCCGTGGGTGGTGCTGGCCGACTTCACCGCGTCGGCGGACGGTCGGCTCACCGTCGACCCGCTGTACAACCGGCGCTTCGCCGCCTCGTTCGGCGGATTCGGCTTCTACTGCGGCCAACCGGGCCAGAGCCAGGCGGGGGCGCGGTGGGGCGAGGTCACCCGGCAGGCCGCGGCGCACGCCTTCGCCGAGAGCCACGCCGAGGACGTGCTGACCGCCGACGACCCGGCGGCGGTCCGGGCGCTGCCGGCGCGCGCCCTGCTCGCGGTCGCGGACACCCCGCACCTGGCCGACGTACTGGGCGGGCGCACGGTGGCCGAGTTGGCCCGGACCGACGCCGCGACGCTGATCGAGCGGGCCCGGGCGGCGGCGGTTCCGCCCGGCCCGGTGCTGACCGCGATCGACCGTGCCCACCTGGTGTTGCGGCTGACCGAGGGCTGATCCGGACGGCCGCCGAACCCCGAAGCCGGAATCGAGGCGGTCGAGGGAGCCGAAGACGTCGACCCTGAACGTCGAGTAGAGATCGAGGTGCGCCGCGCGGACCCCGCCCGACCGTCCCGGAAACCGGCGAAATCGGACCGTGCGCCCGGTCACCGGGCCCACCCGGCGCTATCGTGAGAGACGGCCGGTGTCGACGCCACGAGGGCGTCCGGGGTCGCTCCCGGACCCGGGCGGCGCCGCCGATCGGGCGTTGCGGATCGGGTGCTTCGCGGCGGACCGCGCGAGGAGCCGCGCCGATTCGGTCCCACCGCGCTCGGCGCCGTCGCCTCCGGCCCCGGTACGGCCCCCGCCCGTCGCGGGTCGCCGCGCAGGAAGGGGACGCCCATGGCCGGCGCGTACGTGTACGACTTCTCCGAAGGCTCCCGCGATCGGGCCGACCTGCTCGGCGGCAAGGGCGCGAACCTCGCCGAGATGACGCGGCTCGGCCTGCCGGTACCGCCCGGGTTCACGGTGAGCACCGACGCCTGCCGGGTCTTCCTGCGCACCGGCGCGCCGCCGACCGGCCTGGACCGGGAGATCGACGAACATCTGGCCGACCTGGAGAAGTCGATCGGACGGCGCCTGGGGCAACCGGACGATCCGCTGCTGGTGTCGGTGCGTTCGGGGGCGCGGTTCTCGATGCCCGGGATGATGGACACGATCCTCGACGTCGGCCTCAACGACGCCTCGGTGCTCGGTCTGGCCGAGACGAGCGGCCGGGAGCGCTTCGCGTGGGACTCCTATCGCCGACTGGTGCAGATGTACGGGACCACCGTGCTCGGCGTGGCCGCGGCGCGGTTCGAGGCGGTGTTGTCCCGGCGGCGCGCCGAGTCGGGCGTCGCCGACGACCTGGGGTTGGGCGTGTCCGACCTGGTGGCGATCGTGCGGGAGTTCCGGGCGCTGATCGCGGCGGACACCGGCGAGGAGTTCCCGCAGGATCCGCGGGAGCAGTTGGATCGCGCGGTGCTCGCGGTGTTCCGGTCCTGGAACGGCGAGCGGGCCCGGGTCTACCGGCGACGCGAGCACATCCCCGACGACCTGGGGACGGCGGTGACCGTACAGGCGATGGTGTTCGGCAACTCGGGGCCCGACTCGGGCACGGGCGTCGCGTTCACCCGCGACCCCGGCACCGGACGCACCGGCGGCTATGGCGACTACCTGCCCGACGCGCAGGGCGAGGACGTGGTCTCCGGGGTGCGGGACGCGCATCCGCTCCACGATCTGGAACGGCTCGATCCCGCCGCGTACGAACGACTGATCGGATGCCTGGGATTGTTGGAGGCGCACTATCGCGACCTGTGCGACGTGGAGTTCACCGTCGAGCGGGGCAGACTGTGGATCCTGCAGACCCGGGTGGGCAAACGCAGCGCCGAGGCGGCCTTCCGGATCGCGTGCGCGCTGGTGGACGAGGGCGTGATCGACTGGCCCGAGGCGCTGGCGCGGGTCGACGGCGGGCAACTCGACCAGCTGACCTTCCCGCGCTTCGACGCACACGCCGACACGGAGCCGCTGGCGCACGGCGTACCGGCCTCGCCCGGCGCGGCGGTCGGCGCGGCGGTGTTCGACGTGGCGGAGGCGACCCGGCGGGCCGAGGCGGGGGAGCCGGTGGTGCTGGTCCGGCCCGAGACCAGTCCGGACGACCTGCCCGGGATGATCGCCGCCGAGGCCGTGGTCACCGGCCGGGGCGGCAAGACCAGCCACGCGGCGGTGGTCGCGCGCGGCATGGGCAAGGTCTGCGTCTGCGGTGCGGCCGACCTGGACATCGACGTCGAGGGCCGGCGGGCCGCGGCGGCCGACGGGACCGTGGTCGCGGAGGGCGACACGATCTCGGTCGACGGCACGGCCGGCACCGTGTACCTCGGCGAACTGCCGCTGGTGGCCTCGCCCGTCACCCACTACCTGGAGACCGGCGAGCGTACGCCCGGCGTGGTCGAGGCGGTCGCCCGCTTCCTGGACCGGGCCGACGCGACGCGTCGGCTGGACGTGCTCGCCAATGCCGACACCGCCGAGGACGCGGCCCGGGCCCGGCGCTTCGGCGCCCGGGGGATCGGCCTGTGCCGTACCGAACACATGTTCCTGGGCGATCGGCGCCGGCTCGTCGAGGAGCTGATCCTGGCCCGCGACGACGCCGACCGCAAGCAGGCCCTGGACGCCCTGCTGCCGCTCCAGCGCCGCGACTTCACCGACATCCTGGCGGCCATGGACGGCCTGCCGGTGACCATCCGGCTGATCGACCCGCCGCTGCACGAGTTCCTGCCCGACCACACCGAATCGGCGGTACGGATCGCCCGGGAGCGCGCGGCGGGGCGGGAGCCGGACGCACGCGAGGTGCGGATGTACGAGGCGGGCGAACGGTTGCGCGAGCGCAACCCGATGCTGGGGCTGCGCGGGGTGCGCCTGGCCCTGGTCGTCCCCGGCCTGATCGCCACGCAGGTGCGCGCGATCGCCGAGGCGACGGTGGCCCGGCTGCGGGCCGGTGGTGACCCCAGGGCGGAGATCATGATCCCGCTGGTGGCCACCGTCGAGGAACTGCGCCCGGCCCGCGCGGAGGTGGAACGGGTCCTCGCCGAGGTCGGGCGGGAGGCGGGCGTCGCGGTGCGGTGTCCGGTGGGCACGATGATCGAACTGCCCAGGGCCGCGCTCACCGCGGCCGAACTCGCGGGTGAGGCGGACTTCTTCTCGTTCGGCACCAACGACCTGACGCAGACCACGTGGGGCCTGTCCCGCGACGACGCCGAGGCCTCGTTCCTGGCCGTCTACCTGGAGCGCGGCATCCTGCCGGTCTCCCCGTTCGAAACCCTCGACCGCGCCGGTGTCGGCCGGCTGATCGAGAGCGCCGTCACCGACGCGCGCCGCACGAAGCCGGATCTCCGCATCGGCGTCTGCGGCGAACACGCGGGTGACCCGACGTCGATCCACTACCTCGCCGGCCTCCCCATCACCTACGTCTCCTGCTCCCCCTACCGCCTGCCGAGCACCCGCCTGGAAGCCGCCCGCGCGACGGCGGCGGGCGATACCCGCATCCGGAATCGGAATCCGTGACCCTTCGGAATCGGCCATGCGGTGATGTCCGAGAGTGGTCGGGGGGTTGTGCGCGACGTGGATGGGCGGGCCTCGGGAGCGTGCCGAGGAGGGGCTTCTTCACTTTCGGCCCGCTCGGCCGTTCTCCGGGATTTCACCGGGTGTAGTCGACTGGTCACATGATCATCGAGCGCCTTGTCCACTTTCGGTGACGAGGCCGAAACAGAGCGTGTCGCCACTGTCCGTAAATGGGGCTTCACGCACCGCTGTCGATAGGGAAACGTGGCCTGCGTCGGAGCCGGGCCAACCAACCGCACGGCCCACCGGGGCGGCGGGGCAGGTCCGACGAGATCGGCACGAATCCAACCAGGTGAAACGCACGACAAGGAATGAGGAAACGTCGATGTACCGCTCACTCGCCACCGTGGCGTCCGGCGTGGTTGCCGGCACTCTCTCGGGCGCGCTCGCCTTCGCGCCCACCGCACGGGCCGACGCCGCCGCTCCCGACACCTCCTGCCCGACGGGGAACCTCTGCGTCTACAGCGGGGAGAGCCTCACGGGCACGCGCACGGTCGTCCCGGCGCGGGCGATCGAGGAGCGCGGTGACGCCGGGTACACGATCCGGGAGCCGGTTCTGTCGATCGCGAACCGAACCGGCTTCGACGTGCTCCACGGCGTGAGTCGCTCCGTGGTGTGCATTCGATTCCCCTGTTACCAGTACACGGTGGACGGGCGCGTCGAGGCCGGGCGCGACCTCGCGTCCGCCGACACGGCCGGTCGGCCGCTGGTCGTCGGCAAGGACTTCGGCCGGTAGCACCCCGGCCGGTATACCCACGGCCGACAGGGCTCGGGCACTTCGGTACGACCGCCCGGGGTCGCCGTCCCGCGAGGGATGGCGGCCCCGGGCCTTTCGCGCGTGGTGCGGGACCGGCCCGCGGGTCGTCGGTGGTCGGTGGTCGGTGGTCCGGGATGTCGGAGGCCGGCGGGATCATGGTCGACATGACCGATGAGCGATACTCCCGCCTTGCCGCCGAGCACCTGCCCGCCGACCTTGCCGAACGGTGGATCGCGCTGCTGCGTCCCTGCGTTCGGCTGCGCCGAGCCGGCGCCGGCGAGCAGGTCGCCGCGGTCCTCGGCGGCGTGCCGGAGCTGCCGGGTGGGGTCGATTGGCCCGACTGGCCGGGAGTCGGGCCGTTGTCGTTCATTGCCTCGGTGCGGTGCGCGGCGCTGCCGGCGGCCGGGCGGGCTCCGGGCTTTCCGTGCGACGGGACGCTGCTGTTCTTCTACTTCGACGGCCGGGTCGACAGTGATGGCGACGACGAGCCGGCGTTCGTCTCCATCCACGATCCCGCGACGTGGGTCGGCGCCCGGGTGCTGTACGTCCCGGAGGGCACACCGGTCTCCCCGGCGGACGTGCCCCGCGAGCCGGCACCGTACCCGCGGGTGGAGTTGGCGGCCGAGGTCGAGCAGAGTGCCCCCGATCTCTGGCTGCCGCAGGTACGGGAGGCCCTGCTCGGCACCGGTGACCCGTGGCCCGAACCTCGCGAGATCCCGGTCGGGCTGCGGCCGTTCCGGCGTGCCTTCGGGAAACTGAACGGCCGGATCGGCCATCGGATCGGCGGCCACGCCGTGCCGATTCAGGGTCCGGTGGAATACGAGATCGCGAACGCGGATCTCGGCGTCGAACGCCCCTGGGGCGACCCGCCGTTGGATGCGGAGGCCGGGCGTTGGCTGCTCCTCGCCCAGTTCGACGGCGACGAGGACGCGGGGATGGAGTGGGGCGACGCGGGGACCCTGTACTGGCTGATCCGCCCCGAAGACCTCACCGACCGAAACTTCACCCGAACCCGCCTGGTGGCCCAGTGCTGAGCGCCCGGAGCACCGGTGACGGGGCGAAAGCGCGGGCATAGGCTGATCGCGGGTCGGGAAGCTCTCGGGTCGATGGGTCGGAGAGCCCGGGCGATCTCGGCATGGGGGGTTTGGTGCACGCACTCGGGCCGGACGATCCTTCGCGCATCGGCGGGTACGACCTGGTCGGCGTGCTCGGTGCCGGTGGTATGGGACGGGTGTTCCTGGGGCGGAGCCGGTCGGGGCGGCCGGTCGCGGTCAAGGTCGTGCACGCGCGTATCGCACGCGACCCGGCGTTCCGGGCGCGTTTCGAGCGGGAGGTCCGGGCGGCGGAGCGGGTCGGCGGGGCGTTCACCGCGCCGGTGTTGGATCACGACGCGGCGGGCGAACGCCCGTGGTTGGCCACGGCCTACCTGCCCGGTGTGACGCTCGCGGACGCCGTCGGGACGTACGGGCCGTTGTCCGAACCGGCGTTGCGCCGCTTGGCAGCCGCGCTCGCGGAAGCGCTGGCCTCGATGCACGCGGCGGGCGTCGTGCACCGCGACTTGAAGCCGAGCAACATCGTGCTGGGCGAACAGGGGCCGCGCGTCATCGACTTCGGCATCTCGCGGGTCACGGGCGACACGACCGTGACGGCGCCGGGCAGCACGCTGGGCACGCCCGGCTACCTCGCGCCCGAGCAACTGGCGAAGGGTGGAGTGAGCTCGGCGGGCGATGTGTTCGCACTCGGTGCGGTGCTGGTGTTCGCGGCCACTCGGGAGGGGCCCTACGGCACGGGTCCCGCGTCCGCGCTGTTGGTTCGGACCATGCGTGAGGAGCCCCGGTTGGCCGGCATGCGGGCGGCGCTTCCCGGGTCGGATCTGCCGGAGTCGGCCGCCGCGTGCCTCGCCCGGGATCCGGCGGCGCGGCCGGACGCGAGGGACGTGTTGGCGCGGGTCGGTGGCACGGCGCGGGCGGCCATCGGTGGTGACTGGCTGTCCGGGGAGGTCGCGCGCGCGGTCGAGGACAGTCGTACCGAAGCGGAACGCACGCTGGGATCGGGCCTGGTGGAGACGAGTGACGACGGGCCGCCGGGTGCGGGGAGCGGTGTCGCGGCGCACGATCCGGTCGTGATCGGCCCCCGAGAGGTGGTCGCGCCATCGGAGTCGGGCGGAATGCGCCCGCTCACCCGTCGGTTGCTGGTCGGCGGCGCCGCGGCGGGGGTGGTCACGTACATGGTGTACGCCCCGAGGTTTCCGTTGTTCGGCGCCACGGACGCCCCGGCGGCGAAGCCGTCGACGTCGCCGACCGCCCCGCCCGTGTGGCCGGTGCCGGTGGTGTGGGGTCAAGAGGCCGGTGAGGACGCCCGGGAGTTGACCGTCGGGGGCGACGCGCTCTACCTCGCGCGGGCCAGGTCACTCGACAAGGTGGCGTCGGCGGACGGTGCCAAACTGTGGGGCGCGGTCACCGAGTTCGAGGCCGACCCGCCCGTGTGCGACGCGGACTCCGTGTATTTCTCCGATGCGAGCCGACTCGTCGCGGTGGATATCCGGTCCGGCGTCGAACGGACTCGGTGGCGGGTCGCCGATCTCGCCGATCTCTCCAGTGCACCCTCGCTGTGGCGCGATCGGCTGTGGCTGATGAGCCGCGAGGGTGTCCTGACCGCGTACGCCACGTCCGACGGCCGGGTTCTGACGACAAGGAGCATGCCGGAGACGGCGACCCCCGGCGCAGGCCACGTCACACCGCCCCTCGTCTTCCGGGACGCGCTGTACCTCCCATACGCCGGCCTACGTGCGCTCGACCCCGAAAACGCCGCCACACGCTGGACGTTCGGCTCCGCCGGGCGCGGCATCGTGACCGCGGCCGACGAGGGCCCCTACTTCGTCGCGGGCACGGAGCTGTACGCCCTGACGCCGGCCGGGCGGCAGCGCTGGTCGTTCACGGCCGACGCCGAGATCGCCGCCGCCCCCACGATCGCCGACGGCCGGGTGTACGTCGGGGATCTGGTCGGCGCGCTCCACTGCCTCGACGCCGAGACCGGCACGCGCATCTGGCGCTTCTTGTCCGGCGCGCCGATGAAACGCCCGCCGGTCGCGATCGGCGGCACCGCGTACGCGTCTTCCGACAAGGTCTACGCCCTCTCGGCCGCCGACGGCGTCCGGCGTTGGTCGTACCCGCACGCCGGGACTCTGCTCGCCGCGCCGAACCGTTTCCTTGTGGTGTGGACGGGCACGGGGCGCATCGAGGCGCTGCGCGTGGAGTGACATCGCCGAGTGTCGACGCGTGATACCCCTGACCGCCGCCGGTAGCCGGCCCGAGAAAGGAAGTCCGCCACGTGCAGCCGCTGCGCCCCGGCGATCCAGCCGTGATCGGCCCGTACCGATTGAGCGCTCGCCTCGGTGAAGGCGGTATGGGCGAGGTCTTCCTCGGCCGGTCGCCCGGGGGAATGTCCGTGGCCGTCAAGGTCGTTCACGCCGACCTCGCCGAACTCCCCGGATACCGCGAGCGATTCGCCCACGAGATCGCCGCCGCACGGGCGGTGGGCGGGGCGTTCACGGCCGCAGTGGTCGACTCCGGGGACATGCCGCGCCCGTGGATGGCCACGGTGTACCTGCCCGGTGTCTCGCTGTTGCGGGCGGTCACGGACCACGGACCGCTGTCGTATCCGGTGGCGCGCGTGCTCGGCGCGGGACTCGCCGAAGCACTGGTGTCCATACATCGTGCGGGAATCGTGCACCGCGACCTCAAGCCGTCGAACATCCTGCTGACGTCGGACGGTCCGCGCGTCCTCGACTTCGGCGTCGCGCGCGCGGACGACCGCGACACGGTCACCGAATCGGGGGCCGTGCTCGGCTCGTTGCCCTACATGGCGCCGGAGCAGTTGTTCGGCCGGCCACCCGGCCCGGCGGTGGACGTCTACGCGCTCGGCGGGGTCCTGGTCTACTGCGTCACCGGAGCACCGCCTCTCGGCGAGGTCCCTGGTGGGGCGCCCGGCCTCCTGCACCGGATCACGGCCGGACCGCCCGACCTGCGCGCTGTGTCGGATCCCTCGCTGCGGGAACTGCTCATCGAGTGCCTGGCCGAGAACCCCGAAGCCCGGCCCGCGACAGCGGACCTGGTGGTGAGACTGCTTCCGGACGGGGCCGGGCACGGGCATCGATCGGGAGCCGGAGTCACGGTTCCCGGCGACTGGATGCCCGTCCCGCTCACCGGGTCGATCGCCGAGCAGGCCACCCGCGCGCGAGAGGCGCTCGCGGAGACCACGGTGTCCCTCGCCCCGGACGCATCTCACGACGCTCGGCCGACACCTGGCGACCTCCCGGACGAGCCGGCGCCGCCCGCCCCTCGTCCGGCCCGCCGTTCCGCTGCCCGCGCGCAACGCGCACGAGCGGTACTCCCGCGCACGCTGCCGCCGCCGCGGCTCATGGCCCCGGTCGCCGTGGACGCCGCTCCGAGCCGCCGCCGGGTGCTTCGGGCGTTGCTCGCCGCCGGCGGGCTCGCCGCCGCGGGCACGATCGCGTGGGCGGCCACCCGTTCGGACGGCGGCGGGTCCTCGCCGGACACGCTGTGGACCGCCGAGTCGAGGATGCCGTTCGTGAAATCGGCCTCGGGTGGACGGGTATTCGTCGCCGATCCGGCGACGAAATCCCTCCTTTGCCTGGATGCTGGGAGCGGTCGCGAGGTGTGGCGCTCCCAGGGCACCGACAGCTTGCTGATGTCCGACTCATCCGCTTTGCTCGCCTTGGCCGATGTGCTGGTGACTCGCTCCCTCGGCGAACTCGCGGTCCGCGACATCAACACCGGTGTGTCGCGCTGGTCCAAGCCCGTGTCGCCAATCGGCCCGGATCGGCAACGAATCGCGGCCGACGACTCGTTCGTGTACGGCGCCGTCCCCGGCGACGCCATCGGCGCCCTGCCGGTCCTGCATGCCTACCGCCGCGACGGCACGATCGCGTGGCGCCGCGAAGTCACCGGGGGGAAAGCCGGATACGTACGCGTGACCGGTGGGCCGGTGCTCCTCGCCAACCGCCTCGTGGTGACCGGGAACACCGGCATCGGCACCGGGGCGTGCTTCGCCGCCGCGTACGAGCCCCGATCGGGAGCACCTTTATGGGTACGCGAGTTGCCCGGCGACGACGAGCCCTCCCACCCCGTGGGCCCGACGCCGGACACGGTGTACGTCGGCAACGGCCGATACACCGTGTTCGCACTGGACGGCGCCACCGGTGCGCCCCGGTGGTCCGCGGCCCCGCAGTTCGCGCCGGACGGGCGTGACGAGTCGGGCAACGTGCTCGACCACAGCGAGCGCGGCGCCGAGCCCCTGATCGCGAACGGCGTCATGTACGTCGGTGGCGACGACCGAACGATTCGGGCCTTCGACACCACGAACGGAAGCCGGTTGTGGACCCGGCCGGTCCAGGTGTCGGCGAAGGTGACGATACCCGGCGACGCGTGCCTGCCCGTGATCGTGGGGGACACCGCGTTCATCCAGGACACCCGCGCACTCGTCGCGGTGGGAGCCCGGGACGGCCACGTGCTCTGGTCCGCGCCGCTGCTCAACGACGTGGACTCTCCGCCTCCCCGCCCGGTCGTGGTCGACGGCCTGCTCCACACCGTCGACAAGACCCCCGACGGAGACGGAGAGCTCCGCTCGTACGACCCGTCCGACGCCACGCTCGTACGAACGATCCGCTTCGGAACCGGAAGGCTTCGTTTGACGGCGGGCGACGGAGTCCTCTTCCTCGCCTCGAACAGACTGACCGCCTTGTCGCCGCGCGCCCGGTGACGACGGCTCGGCCCGGGGTGGGAGGGTACGGGCGTAGGAGGCGATGGGCCGCCGTGTGGAGGCGGCCGCGGACTTGGGGGTCTACGGCTGCGGGTTCGCGTCGAGGGGGCGCAGGAAGCGGCGTTCGTAGCGCTTGATGCAGCCGGTGGTACGGGCCAGTTCGATCGCGGCCCGGCATTCCGGGTCGACCGCGCTGTCGATGCGGTACTGCTCGTAGGCGGCGAACCCGGGGAACGAGAAGAGGGCGTAGGCGATGTCGCTGTCGCCCTCGCTCGGCAGGAAGTAGCCGTGGTGGGTGCCGCCGAAGCGGTTGACCAGGTGAACCCAGCGGCGGCCGTACTCCTCGAAGTCGGCGAGCTTGTCGGCGTCGATCTCGTACTTGAGGTGAATGGTGATCATGCGCTCATGATGCCGGGTGGCCGGCCGGCGTGCCGGATCAGCCGGAGTTCAGCCGCATGGCCAGCAACTGACCCGGCCACGGGGGCTGGTCGGGGCGTTCGACGGTGAAGGGCGTGACCGGGGTGAAGCCCAGGCTGCGGTATTGGCGGATCAGGGCGCCGTCGTCGCCTCCGTAGCAGTCGACGCGGATCAGGTCGACGCCGCGGCTCGCCGCCTCTCGGCGGGCGTCCGCGATCAGGGCGGCGCCGACGCCCGCGCCGACGAAGCGGCGGTCGGTGACGAGGAGGTTGATGAACAACTCGGGTTCGTCGACCGGGTCGATGTACGCGGAGGGCGTGTCGGAGAAGACGCAGCCCCCGGCCGGGACACCGTCGATCTCGGCCAGACGGGCGTGTCCTTGGCGGATCACCGACTCGACGCGCGCCTCGCCCCCCGGGCGGGTGGACCACGGTTCGGTGCCCCATTGGCCGGGTCGCCCGGCGGCGGTCAGCCAGGCCACCGCGCTGTCGAGCATGGTCAGGAAGACCGACACGGCGCCGGTGTCGACGTCGACCGCCCGCACCCGTACCGGCAAACGTGTGCCGTTCTCGTGTTCCCGTGCCATCGGGGACCCCTTTCCGATCGCCCCGATCCTCGCACGCGACGCGACGCGTGGAACAGGCACGAGGGCGTCGATCGGCGGTCGGTTCCGTCGCAATACCTGTCGTCGCACTGCGGACGCGGTTGGTTCCAGCGTGTTACGTTCCCGCCATGGCATCGGGTGCTGCAAAGCAAGTCATCGATGGTTTAAGGGAGTTGGCCGCATCGGGTCGGCCTGCGGCCGAAGTGTTCGCGCGGGCCGACGAACTGCTGCGGAATGTGCTCGGATACGACGCGGTCTGTTGGCACACCGCGGATCCCACCACCGGGCTCGTCACCTCCGTGGTGAGCAACGACCTGAGCATGGCGGGGTTTCGCGAGGCCGTGCGGATGGAGGTGTGGCACGAGGACATCGCCTCCTTCGCCGCGATCCGGCGCAGTGGGGTCCGGGCGGAGACGCTGAGTCGGGCGACTCGGGGGCGGCCGGAACGGGCGATGAGATTCCGGGAGCAGCTCGCCCCGGCCGGGTTCGGCGACGAATTGCGGATGGTCTTCGACACGCAGGGCGGGCGCTGGGGGTGTGCCGCGTTCATGCGGGGCCGGGAGCACGGCCCCTTTCTGGGCCGGCAGCGGGACCTGGCGGATGTCGCCGCGCGGCACATCGGCAACGCGCTGCGGGCCTGCCACGCCGCTCCGGCGTGGGCGCTCCCGGCGGACCAGACGCCCGCGATGGTGATCCTCGGTCCGTCGAACGGCCTGGTCGCGGCGGATCAGCGGGCCCAGCGGCTGCTCGTCGAACTCGCCGACGACTCGTCGGCCGTGATGTCGGTGCCCACCGCCTTCGCGATGGTGTCCGAGCACGCGCGGCGGGCCGCGTCCGGGGCGCTCGCCTCGCAGGTGCCGATTCGGGTGCGTACCGGGGACGGGCGGTGGTTCGTCCTGCATGCCTCGCTGGTCGACGGTCTCGCCGACGGTCATGTCGGGGTGGTGGCCTCGCCCGCGTCGCCGGCCGAGACGATGCCGCTGTACCTGGCCGCGTTCGGGTTGACCGGGCGTGAGCAGGAGGTGGCGCTGCAGGCGATCCGCGGTTGTGACACCCGGGAGATCGCCCGGCTCCTGGCGATGACGCCGTACACGGTCCAGGATCATCTGAAGGCCGTCTTCACCAAGGCCGGGGTGTCCAGTCGCCGGGCGCTGATCGCCCGTGTCGTACAGGGTGAGCTGCCGCCAAAGTAGCGGTCGTGGGCCGGTGGGCGTGCCCCGGGAAAAGATCGTGGGCGCGCGTCGGGGCGGTGTTAGGGTGCCAGACGCACTGTGTCACATGGGATGAGTTCGTTCGGAGAGGAACGTCATGCGCCGAGGGTTCAGCGGTCTCTACGGAATTCGTCCCATCAGTGCAGTCGCGGGAGCCTCTGGCCGTCATGAACCATCTGAACATCGGGATCCTCGCGCATGTTGACGCGGGGAAGACCAGCCTGACCGAGCGTCTGCTGTTCGACGCGGGAGTGATCTCCCGGGTCGGCAGTGTCGACGCCGGCAGTACCCAGACCGACTCGCTCGACCTGGAGCGTCGGCGCGGGATCACCATCCGTTCCGCCGTGGTGGCGTTTCGGGTGGACGACCTCCAGGTCAATGTCATCGACACCCCCGGCCACTCCGACTTCGTCGCGGAGGTGGAGCGGGCGCTGCGCGTACTCGACGGCGCCGTGTTGGTGGTGTCCGCGGTGGAGGGCGTGCAGGCCCGAACCCGGGTGTTGATGCGCTCGCTCGCCCGATTGCGGATTCCGGTCCTGGTGTTCGTGAACAAGATCGACCGGATGGGCGCGCGCCGCCGGGAGGTACTGGACGCGCTGGCCGCCGAATTGGGGCCCGGCTGCGTCGCGATGGGGTCGGTGGCCGGGATCGGTACCGCGGACGCGCGATTCGCGCCGTTCGACGTGGGCAACCCGGGGTTCGCGGAGCGGCTCGCGGAGGCGTTCGCCGACCATGGCGAGTCGTTCGTGGACGCGTACCTGGACGACCGGATCGTGGTCACGGCGGCGGACTACACGCGCGAACTGCGCCGCCAGGTACGGGAGGCCCGGGTGTACCCGGTGTTCTTCGGCTCCGCGCTGACCGGGGAGGGGGTCGAGCACCTGGTGCGGGGAATCGCCGCGTGGTTGCCGCGGGTCGAGGCGACGGTGGGGCAAGAGCCTCTGCGGGCGGTCGTGTTGAAGATCGAGCGGGGGCGCGCGGGGGAGAAGATCGCCTACGTGCGCACCTGGAGCGGGGTGCTTCGGGCGCGGGACTCGGTCGCGCTGTTCCGGCGCGAACACGGGGGCGGTGTGGTCGAGTCGACCGTGCGGGCCTCCGGGGTGCAGGTCTTCGATCGTGGTACGGGGGTCCGGGACGCGGATGCGACGGCGGGCACCATCGCGAAGGTGCGGGGTCTGGCGCAGGCGCGGGTCGGCGATCAACTCGGGTCGGCGGATGGGCTGCCCCGGACCGGACTGTTCGCGCCGCCGACGTTGGAATCGGAGGTCACGCCCGGGCAACCGGGCGAACGCCCCGCGCTGTTCGCCGCGTTGCAGCGGATGGCCGAGGAGGACCCGATGATCGACGTGCGGGGCGACGAGGCGTCGGGGGCGATCTCGGTGCGCCTGTACGGCGAGGTGCAGAAGGAGGTGATCGGGTCCACCCTGGCCGAGGAGTTCGGTCTGCGGGTGGCGTTCGCCGAGTCACGGCCGCTGTACTTCGAGCGCCCGGTGGGGCCGGGTGAGGCGATGGAGGAGATGGACGCGGACGGGCCCACCTACTTCTGGGCCACGGTCGGTGTGCGGGTCGAGCCGGCGCCGCCGGGGAGTGGGATCGAGCTGCGGTTGGGGGTCGAGTTGGGTGGGCTGCCGCTCGCGTTCCATCGAGCGATCGAGGAGAGTGCGCGCCGGACGTTGCGGCAGGGGTTGTACGGGTGGGAAGTGCTGGACTGCACGGTGACGGTGACCCGTACCGGGTATTTCAGTCCGGTGAGTGCGGCGGGGGACTTCCGGAGCGTGACGCCGCTGGTGGTGGCCGATGCGTTGCGGCGGGCCGGGACGCGGGTGTTCGAGCCGACGCATCGGTTCGAGGTGGAGACTCCGGCGGACTGCCTGGGGGCGGTGTTGTCGGCGCTCTCCGCGGCGCGGGCGGTGCCGGAGGAGCAGGTGGCGCGGGGGGATCGGTTCCTGGTGCGGGGGAGCCTTCCGGCGGCGATGGTGCATGGGGTTACGGGGCGGTTGCCGGGGCTGACGCGGGGGGAGGGGGTCCTGGTCAGCGAGTTCGAGGATTATCGGCCGTTCGGGGGGCACCCGATTCCGACCCGGGAGCGTGCGGGGGCGGACCCGTACGACCGTGAGCGCTACATGTTGCACTCCCTGGGACGGGTTCGGGGCGGCTGAGGTCGCGGGTTGACCCGGCTCGGGTGTCCTCAGGCGCCGGACGGGCTGGGTTGGGTGCGCCCAGTGCCGGAGGCCGCGGTTTGGTGGTGGCCTGCGGCCCGGGCGTCCTCAAGCGCCGGACGGGCTGGTTCGGGTTGGGTGCACCCGGTGGGGGCTGTGGTTTGGCCTCCGGCCGGGTGTCCTCAGGCGCCGGACGGGCTGATTGTTTCGGTGTCGCGAGTGTCGGGGGCTGCGGTTTGGTGGTGGCTTGCGGCTCGGGTGTCCTCAAGCGCCGGACGGGCTGGTTCGGGTTGGGTGCACCCGGTGGGGGCTGTGGTTTGGCCTCCGGCCGGGTGTGCTCAGGCGTCGGACGGGCTGACGTGTTTGGGTGCTGCGGATGTTGGAGGCCGCGGGTTGGTGGTGGTCTCCGGCTCGGTGTGCTCAGGTGCCGGACGGGGTGGTTGTTTCGGTGTTGTGGGCTGCGGTTGGTGGCCTCTGGGGTGGTGTTTTCATGCGTTGGACCCGGTGGGGGCTGCTGTTGTGGAGGCTCTTGCCACCAGGCGGGGGGCGAAGCGGTGGTCTACGTGGGGGACGTGGTAGCCCTGGAGTTGTTGCCACATGGCTGTGGCGATCGCGGTGGACATTTGTTCTATGGGTTGTTGGATCGTGCTCAGTGGGGGGTCGCTGTGGGCGGCCAGGTATGAGTCGTCGTAGCCGACTACCGAGACGTCGGTCGGGACGTGGCGGCCGGATTCTCGGGCGGCGGAGATCGCGCCGAGGGCCATCAGGTCGCTGCCGGTGATGATCGCCGTGGCGCCGGCGTCCAGGAGGCGGCGGGCCGCGGCCTGGCCGCCGGTGATCGAGTAGGTGGACTCCACGTAGAGCGCGTCGTCGCAGCCGCCGAACGTCGCGGTCATCGCCGCGCGATAGCCGGCCAGGCGGTGGCGGGAGGGGCGGTAGAACTCCTCGCCGCCGGCCAGCGCGATCCGGGTGTGCCCGAGGCTGTGCAGGTGCGCCACCGCCATCGCCGCGCCGGCCGCCTCGTCCGTGGTGACCGTGGACACCGGCAGGCCCGGTACGCCGCCGTTGACCAGCACCATCGCCACGTGCTTCCCGTGCAGGTGCCAGTAGAAGCCGTGGTCGGCCTCGGGGTTCGCGTGCCGTCCGGAGACCAGGACCAGTCCCTCGATGCCACGCCGTAACAGCGTTTCGATGTAGTCCAGCTCGGTCGGTCCGTGCTTCGTGGAGCTGCCGATCAGGGCGGTCACCCCGTACTGGCTCAGCCGTGCCTCCACCGCGCCGGCCAGCAGGGCGAAGGCGGGGTTCTCCAGCTCCGGCACGATGATGCCGACGAAGGGTTGGCCGACCGGGGCCGGCGCGACCATGCCCTGCTCGCGAATCGCCGCCAGGACCCGGGTCCTGGTGTGTTCGGCGACCCCCGGTTTGTCGTTGAGGACCCGGCTGACGGTCGCCGCGCTCACCCCGATCCGGTCGGCGATCCTGCGGACCGATAGGCGGTCTGGTGTCACGCGATGGTCACCTCTCTTCGGCGGATACAGCGCACGGGGGACACGCACACGCTAGCGAAACGTGTTTCGTCGTTGCAACAAAATCTTTGAAACATGTTGCAGAGTGTTGCAGTCGTCAATGTCGAGCTTTTACGCTCCTCGGCATTCGACCTGATGAACGGCACGTTTCGGAGTCGCAAACACCATGCACCCACCGGAAACACTCTGTAACACAGTGGCACATCACGACGGTTCGCCGGGCTATGTGAGCAACCCGTCGCCGCAACCGGGCGACCGCGTCGAGCTGTTGGTGCGCGGCCGCACCGACGCCGGCACCAAGCGGGTACACGTGCGCACCAAGCTCGACGGCGAACCGGTGTTCACCGAGGCCCGGGTGGATCGGGTGGACGGCGACGAGACCTGGTGGCGGGTCGAGGTCGAGGTCGGCAGCACCGAGTTCGGCTACCGCTTCCTGCTCGACACCCCGACCGGCAACCGCTGGCTGACCGGCGCCGGCATCGCCTCGCGCGACGTGCCCGACACCGGCGACTTCACCCTCACCACCCACCCGGCGCCGCCCGCCTGGGCCGCCGACGCGGTCGTGTACCAGATCTTCCCGGACCGCTTCGCCCGCTCCGCCCGGCAGAGCGACATCCTCCCGGACTGGGCCACTCCGGCCGCCTGGGACGATCCCGTCCCGTGGGGCACCCCGGGCGCGCTCCAGCAGATCTACGGCGGCGACCTGTGGGGTGTGCTCGACCGGCTCGACCACATCCGGGGGCTGGGCGCCAACGTCCTCTACCTCACCCCGTTCTTCCCGGCCCGCTCCAACCACCGCTACGACGCGACCACCTTCGACCGGGTCGACCCGCTGCTCGGCGGCGACGAGGCGCTGCGGGCGCTGACCGCCGAGGCGCACCGGCGCGGCATGCGGGTGATCGGCGACCTGACGCTCAATCACTCCGGGGACGGGCACGAGTGGTTCCGGCGCGGACAGGCCGAACCGGACTCCGCCGAGGCGGGTTTCTACTACTTCGACGGCGCGGATCGAGGCCGCTACGCCTCGTTCTGTGGGGTCGATACGCTGCCGAAGTTCGACCACGCCTCCGCCGAGCTGCGGGCGCGGTTGTACGAAGGTGCGGGTTCCGTGGTGGCCCGCTACCCGCGGGACTTCGGCCTGGACGGCTGGCGGATCGACGTCGCCCAGTCGGCCGGCCGCCATGGCACCCAGGACCGCAACGCCGAAGTGGCCCGCGCCACCCGCGCCACGCTGAACGCCGCCGCGCCGGACACGCTGCTCTTGGCCGAGCACCAGCACGACGCCTCCGCGTCGCTGCGCGGCGACGGCTGGCAGGGCACGATGGCCTACTCCGGCTTCACCCGGCCGGTCTGGGGGTGGCTCGCCGACGCGCCGCTCACCGAGTTCTGGGGCGTGCCCGGGCCGATCCCGGGCTACGGCGGCGCCGATCTGGCCGCCGTCATGCGGGACTTCGCCGCCCTGCTGCCCTGGCGCTCGTACACCCACAACCTGACCCTGCTCGACTCGCACGACACCCAGCGCTTCCGCTCGATGGCCGGCCGCGAACGCCAACACCTGGGCGCCGCACTGCTGTTCACCCTGCCGGGCCTGCCGATGGTGTTCGCCGGCGACGAGGTCGGCGTGGAAGGGGTGCATCTGGAGGACGGCCGCCGGCCGTTCCCGTGGGACCCCGCGCGCTGGGACCACGACACCCACCGCGTCTACCGCGACCTGATCGCGCTGCGGCGCGGACACCGGGCCCTGCGCGAGGGCGGCCTGCGCTGGCTGCACTGCGCCGCCGACACCGTGTTGTTCGAGCGGTGGTTGCCCGAGGAGACGCTGCTCGTCCAGGTCGACCGCGCCTCGCACACCCCGGTCGCCGCCCCGGTCGCCGCGCGGAGCCTGACCGGCGGACCCGACCTGCGCCCCGGCGAGCCGATGCCCGCCGACGGACCGGCCTTCCACGTCTGGCGGGTGGAGCGCCCGTGACCCGAACCGAGCCTTTTGCCCCCGCCCCCACCCCGGGAGAGTCACCCCGCATGTCCCTGCCCCCGAACACCGGCGGCGTGATCGAGACGTTGTCGAACGTGCGCTCGACGCACCTGGACAACGTCCGCGACGTCCACGTGTACCTGCCGCCCGGCTACGACCGGCAGGCCGGACCGTACCCCGTGGTCTGGCTGCACGACGGGCAACACGTGTTCGCCCGCACCGGCCTGGAACCCAGTTGGCGGGTCGAGGAGACCCTGGACCGGCTGATCGCCGCCGGCCTGCTGCCGCCGCTGATCGCGGTGGCCGTGGACAACGGACGCGACGACCGCGGCGCCGAGTACAGCCACTACGTGCCCTACCCGCGCGATCCGCGCGCGTTGTCCCGGGGCGAGTCGTACGAGCGTTTCCTGATCGAGGAACTGCGCCCGCTGATCGCGGACCGGTACCCGATCACCGACGACCCGGCGCACACCGCCGTGCTCGGCTCCTCGATGGGCGGCCTGGTCAGCTACCACCTGGCGTTTCGCCGCCCCGACGTGTTCGGCCTGGCCGGAGTGCTCTCGCCGTTCCTGGTCTTCGTCGACCCGATCACCCTCGCCGAGACACCGGTGCACCACCGGCAGACCGCGCGCGGCCCGGCCCGGATCTGGATCGACATCGGCGGCATGGAGGGCCTGATCACCGTGCGGCACACCCGCGACCTGGTCGACCACCTCGTCACCGATCTCGGCTACGCGCCGGACCGCGAGGTGCGCTTCCACGAGGATCCGCAGGCGCCGCACCACGAGAGCGCCTGGGCCCGGCGGGTGGGCAGCGCGCTGCTGCACCTGTTCGGCGACGCCGACCTCCCGCTGGTCGAACTGACCATGCCCGAGCGGCCCGCGGTGGCCACCGGACAGGCCGACGTGAGTGTGGCGCCGGTGGGCGTGCGCGCCGACGGCTGCACCTACTCGGTGCTGGACGCCGCGCTCTCCTGGACCCCCGCCGACGCGCTGCGCCCGCTCGGCCTGGCCCGGGTCACCCCCGGCCGGCCCGGGCCCGTCGCGCTGACCGCGACGGCCGGCGGCCATACCGCCGAGGGCACGTTGGAGGTGGTCGAGGGCGGCGCCGACGCGCTGTTGGAGGTCACCGTGACCACCGCCGCCGACCTGCCCGCCGACGAGACCGTGTACTACTCCGGCCTGGTCACCACCCGCGTCGCCGCCGGCGTCCACCACGGCACCTGGCGGCTGCCGCGCGGGGTGGGCCTGAACGGCGCGGTCGGGCGCGGCTGGCGCTGCGACGGCCTCGCCGAGGACGGCACCCCGATCCGCGACCCCTTCCACCACGACGGCGACCGCCGGCTCACCGTGCACGTCCCCGCCTGGACCGACCCGAACGCGCGGACCCCCGCGACGCCCGCCGCCGACCCCGCGCCCGAAACCGACGCGACCGCACCCATCGAGGAGACCCCGTGAGACCACGACTGCTGCTCCCGGCCGTGCTCGCCGCCGCCACGCTGCTCGTCACCGCGTGCGCCGGCGGGGGCGGCGACAAGGGCGACGACAAGACCGCCCCGCCCGCCTCGGCCCCGGCGGCCGGCAACGGCTCGCTGACCGTCTGGGCCGACGACGCCCGGGCCAAGCCGCTCCAGGACATCGCCGCCGCGTTCACCCGGGACAAGGGCGTCAAGGTCAAGGTCGTGCAGAAGGGCCTGGGCGAGATCCGCGACGACTTCGTCTCCCAGGCCCCCACCGGCCAGGGCCCCGACGTGGTCGTCGGACCGCACGACTGGCTCGGCAAACTCGTCCACAACGGGGTGCTCGCACCGCTCGAACTCGGCGACCGCGCCGCCGCGTTCTCCCCCGTCGCGCTGGAGGCGATGCGCTACGAGGGCCGTACGTACGGACTGCCGTACGCCGTCGACAGCATCGCCCTCCTGCGCAACACCGAACTGGCCCCGCAGGCTCCGGCCTCGTTCGACGAACTGCTCGCCACCGGACGCCGGTTGGTCGAGCAGGGCCGGGCCGAGCTGCCGGTGGCGGTACCGGTCGACGCCAAGAGCGGGTCGCCGTACCACCTGTACCCGCTGCAGACCTCGTTCGGCTGCCAGGTCTTCGGCACCAAGCCCGACGGCGCCTACGACCGGACCAGGCTCGAACTGGACGGCCCCGGCTGTCAGCGCTTCGGCCCGTGGCTGCGCGGCCTGGGCAAGGACGGCGTGCTCTCCACCTCGCTCACCGCCGACATCGCCACCGACGCCTTCCTCAAGGGCAAGACCCCGTTCCTGCTCGCCGGCCCCTGGGACGCGGCGACCTTCCGCGCCGCACACGTGCCCTTCGCGGTCGACCCGGTGCCCAGCGCCGACGGCTCCCCGGCCCGGCCGTTCGTCGGCGTCCAGGGCTTCTTCGTCGGCGCCAAGTCGGCGAATCCGATCCTGGCCCAGGACTTCGTCCTCAACTACCTCTCCACCCCGCAGGCGCAGCGTGCCCTGTACGACACCGGCGGCCGGGTCCCGGCGACCACCGCCGTGCTCGACCAGGTCAAGGACGATCCCGTGGTGGCCGGTTTCGCCCGCGCCGCCCAGGCGGGCATGCCGACGCCGAACCTGCCCGCGATGGACAGCGTGTGGGCCGACTGGGGCCTGACCCAACTGGCCATCATCCAGGGACACGGCGACCCGGGGGAGCTGACCGGCGCGATGGCCGGACGCATCCGCGCCAAGATCGCCGCCGGCTGAGCCGGAGCGACGAGGAGAGACCGAGACCGTGACCCAGACCCTGCCCACCCAGCCGCCGCGCACCCCACCGGGCCGGCGACCCCCGGCCGACCCCGGCCACCCCCCGGCCCACCGCGGCCTCGTCGGCCTCGCCGTGCGGATCGTCCTGCTCGCCGTCGTCGACGCCCTCGCGGTCTACGGGCTCCTCGCACTGGCCGCGCAGCACAAGTGGGGGATGTTCGGCGCCCTGCTCGTGGGCACGGTCGCGGTCAACGTGATCTACGCCGGCAAACGCCACGTGCCGGCCAAATACCTCGCCCCCGGCGTCGCGTTGCTGCTCGTGTACCAGGTGTACGTGGTGTTCTACACCGGGTTCGCCGCCTTCACGAACTATGGCGACGGCCACAACAGCGACAAGCCCGACGCCGTCGCGGCGATCCTCGCGCACAGCGAGACCCGCGTACCCGACTCGCCGGTCCGCCCGGCCACGGTCGTCGCCCGCGGCGACCGGGTCGGCCTGCTGGTGACCCTGCCCGACCGGGGTGTCCGCCTCGGTTGGGCGGGGCACCCGCTGGAGCCCGTCGCGGACCCGGTGTACGACTCCGTCGGCCGCGCGGTCGCCGCGCCCGGCTGGCACCGGCTGAGCTACGCGCAGATCGCGAGTCGGCAGAAGGAGATCAGCGAACTGCGGGTGCCCGCGAGCGAGGACCCGAACAGCGGCAGCCTGCGCACCGCCGACGGGATCAGCGCCGCCGCCTACCGATCCACGCTCGACTACGACCGCGGCGCCGACACCATCACCGACCGGAGCACCGGGAAGGTCTATCGACCCACCTCCGACGGCGTCTTCGCCGCCGCCGACGGCACCAGGCTCAGTCCGGGCTGGAAGGTCCTCGTCGGCCTGGACAACTTCGAGAAGATCCTCACCGACCGCGACATCCGCGGACCCTTCCTCGGCGTGCTGGTGTGGACGTTCGTCTTCGCCGGCATCTCGGTCGCGGTGCCGTTCGCCATCGGGCTGGTCCTGGCCGCGGTCCTCGACGGCAAACGGCTGCGCGGACACCGGATCTACCGCTCGCTGATCATGCTGCCCTACGCCTTCCCGGCGTTCCTGGCCGCACTGGTCTGGCAGGGCCTGCTCAACACCGACTACGGCTACGTCAACGTCTCGCTCCTGGACGGCGCGCACATCCCGTGGCTCACCGATCCATGGCTGGCCCGGCTCAGCGTGCTCGCGGTCAACGTGTGGATCAGCTTCCCGTACATGTTCCTGATCTGTACCGGCGCGCTCCAGGCCATCCCCGCCGAGGTCACCGAGGCGGCGCGGATCGACGGCGCGAGGCGCGGGCAGATCCTGCGGCACATCAAACTGCCGCTCCTGCTCACCGCCGTCACCCCGATGCTCATCGCGACCTTCGCCTTCAACTTCAACAACTTCAACGTCATCTACATGCTCACCGGCGGCGGTCCCAAGGATCCCGACGCGCCGATCGAGGTCGGCTCCACCGACCTGCTGATCTCGCTGGTGTACAAACTCGCCTTCGGCGGCAGCAATCGCCAATACGGCATGGCCTGCGCCGTGTCGATCCTGATCTTCGTGGTGGTCGCCGCGATCTCCGTCGTCGGCCTGCGCCGCAGCCGCGCGTTCGAGGAGTCCTGATGATCCGTTGGTTCGCGCGCACCGGATGGCGGCACCTGATCGGGGTGCTCGCGGTCGTGGTGGCCGTCTTCCCCCTGGTGTTCGTGTTGTCCGCGTCGCTGAACCCCAGCGGCACCCTGACCGGATCCAACGAACTGTTCTCGGACAGCACCGACGCGCACTACCGGGAACTGTTCGACGACCCGCTGCACCCGTTCGGCAAGTGGTTCCTGAACTCGATGGCGGTCGGACTGGCCACCGCGATCGGGTCGGTGTTCCTGGGCGCGTGCGCCGGCTACGCCTTCTCGCGCTTTCGGTTCCGGGGGCGCAAGGCGGGGCTGACCACGCTGCTCCTGGTCCAGATGTTCCCCCAACTGCTGGCGTACGTCGCGCTGTTCCTGCTCCTGTCCAGCTTCGACGACGTGTTCCCGGCGATCGGCCTGGGCAGCCGGCTGGGCCTGGTGATGATCTACCTCGGCGGCGCGCTCGGGGTGAACACCTACCTGATGAAGGGCTTCTTCGACACCGTGCCGCGCGACCTGGACGAGGCGGCGCGGATCGACGGGGCCTCGCACGCCCAGGTGTTCTTCCGGATCGTGCTGCCGCTGGTGGCACCGGTACTGGCCGTGGTCGCCCTGCTGTCCTTCGTGGCCACGCTCAACGACTTCGTGATCGCGAGCCTGGTCCTGAACGACCCGGACAAGCAGACCCTCGCGGTCGGGCTCTACCACTTCATCTCGTACGGAGTGGGCCGCAACTGGGGCGTGTTCGCGGCGGGTGTGCTGATCGCGGCGCTGCCGGTGCTGGTGTTGTTCCAGTTCCTGCAACGCTTCATCGTCGGCGGGTTGACGGCCGGAGCGGTGAAGAACTGACCCGGCGCGCGAGTTCATGTCGTCTCTGTGTGATTTCTCCCTCGAAGGAAGCTTTCGGATGACCGTCACGACCACGAACACCCGTACGACCACCGGCTGGTGGCGCGACTCGGTGATCTACCAGGTGTACGTGCGCAGCTTCGCGGACGGCAACGGCGACGGGATCGGCGACCTGCCCGGTGTGCGCAGCCGACTGCGCTACCTGAGCGAACTGGGTGTGGACGCCGTCTGGCTCACCCCGTTCTACGCCTCCCCGCAGGCCGACCACGGCTACGACGTGGCCGACTACCGGGCCGTCGACCCGCTGTTCGGCACGCTCCAGGACGCCGACGCGCTGCTGCGCGACGCGCACGCGCACGGCCTGCGGGTGATCGTCGACCTGGTGCCCAACCACACCTCCGAGGCGCACGCCTGGTTCGTCGAGGCGCTGGCCGGCGGCCCCGGATCGGCCGCCCGTGAGCGGTACCACTTCCGTCCCGGTCGTGGCGCCGACGGGGAACTTCCGCCCAACGACTGGGAGTCGGTGTTCGGCGGCCGGGCCTGGACCCGGGTGCCCGATGGCGAGTGGTACCTGCACCTGTTCGCCCCCGAGCAGCCCGACCTGAACTGGGAACACCCCGAGGTGCACGCCGAGTTCGAGGACGTGCTGCGTTTCTGGCTGGACCTGGGCGTGGACGGCTTCCGGATCGACGTCGCGCACGGCCTGGTCAAGGCCGAGGGCCTGCCCGACATCGGCGGCGGCGCCGGGATCGAACTGCTCGGCAGCGCCGAACTGCCGTTCTTCGACCAGGACGGGGTGCACGAGATATACCGCGGCTGGCGGCGCATCCTCGACGGATACCCCGGCGCCCGGATAGCCGTCGCCGAGGCATGGACGCCGAGTCCGGAGCGCACCGCGCGCTATGTGCGCCCGGACGAGCTGCACCAGGCGTTCAACTTCCACTATCTGGGCACCGATTGGGCCGCGCCCGCGCTGCGCGAGGTGATCGACGCCTCGCTGGCCGGCGCCGCCGGTGTCGGTGCGCCCGCGACCTGGGTGTTGTCCAACCACGACGTGCACCGCCACGTCACGCGCTACGGCGACGGGGAGACGGGGCTGCGGCGGGCCCGCGCGGCCGCGCTGTTGACGCTCGCGCTGCCCGGGTCGGTCTATGTGTACCAGGGCGAGGAACTGGGCCTGCCCGAGGTGTTGGACCTGCCGGACGAGGTGTTGCAGGACCCGAGGTGGGAGCGGTCCGGGCACGCAGAGCGGGGCCGGGACGGCTGCCGGGTGCCGCTGCCGTGGTCGGGTGGACGGGCGCCGTACGGATTCGGCGCGCCGGGCGGTGCGCCGACCTGGCTGCCGCAGCCGAGCGACTGGGCCGGGTTGAGCGTCGAGGCGCAGTGGGACGATCCCGCGTCCACGCTGTCCCTGTATCGGTCGGCGCTGGCGATCCGTCGGGCGCACCCGGACCTCGGTGACGGCGCGGAACTGCGGTGGTTGCCGTCGCCGGAGGGCACGCTGGTGTTCCGGCGCGGGGCCGGTCCGGTGTGCGCGGTGAACCTGGGCGGGGA
Source organism: Embleya hyalina (assembly GCF_003967355.1). GTDB lineage: Bacteria > Actinomycetota > Actinomycetes > Streptomycetales > Streptomycetaceae > Embleya > Embleya hyalina. The sequence goes on from NZ_BIFH01000021.1 coordinate 251,392, forward strand.
GCCGGTGCGGCTGCCCGAGTACGGTCCGGTGTTGCTGGCGAGCGGCGAACTGCTCGGGGCCGGCGTGCTGCCGGGCGATACGGCGGTGTGGTACGCGGTGGACGGGGACTGAGCGGGGCGGTTCGGGTGTTCGGCGGGTCCGGCGGTCCGGCGGCGGCTTCCCGTTGGTGGCAGTCGCCGCCGATCGGCCGCTGTCGTGGGGCCCAAGGGTGCGGCTACAGTGGGCGGGTGGCGCAGTTCGAAGTAATCGTGGACCCGGAACGCGAAGCCTGGCTCGGGCGAATGCTCACCGAATCCAATACGGCGGTCGCACCGAATCTGGCGACCCTGCGCGGGACATCCGCCGAGAACGAGGAACCCCTCCAGCTCTACGCCCGCGACGACGACGGTGATCTCGTCGGCGGGTTGACCGGCTACACCTGGGCCTACTGGCTGCACGTGCACCTGCTGTGGGTGGACGCGCGCCTGCGCGGCGCCGGGTTGGGTTCGGAACTCCTGGAGCGGGCGGAGAAGATCGCGTCGGCCGAGCGGGAGTGTCGGCACGCGCGACTGGAGACCTGGGACTTCCAGGCTCCGGACTTCTACCGCAAGCACGGCTACGAACACGTGGGCACCGTACGGGACTACCCGCCGGGCAGTGTCGAGTACATCTTCGTCAAACGCCTCGGCTGAGCGGCGTCGGGTCGGCGGGTGTCGCTCGGCTGACGGGTGCCGCCATCGCTACCGCGGTGTCCAGGAGTTCGAGCAGCGTGCCGGAGAAGTCGGGCAGCAGTCGTACGGCCACCGTCCAGGCCTCCGGGTCCGTGCCCAGGCGGGCCCGGAGGCGACGCGGTCGCAGTTCGTCGGGCAGTCGCCACGGGTCGAGCGCGGGTCGGCGGTCGGCCGGCGCCTCGATGATCGCCGAGCCGGCCAGGAGGTCGAACGCGACGCGGGCCGGGCGGCATGTGCGCACGACGTCCTCGACGGTCAACGCGCCGCGATCCAGGGCGGCCCACACCCACGCGCGCACATGTTGCGGCTGCTCGGGCGCGAAAGCCAGCCCGGCGAGCAGGAGTTCGCGCGGGCAGTCCGGGTGCGCGACGACCGCGTCCCGGACCTGATCCGGCCAGGGGTCGCGGGTCAGCGTCTCGATCAGCGTGTCCCAGGGCGGTGGCCCGCACTCGGCGAGGACGAGGTCGGCGGCATGGGCCGGGCCGCGCAGGGCCGTGACGATCGCCGCCGGTGTGGTCACCTCGGCCAGCCGGGCGTGCAGGATGGCCGGGCCGTCGACGTCGTCGAGGGCGGCGCGGGCGAGCTTGACGGTCTCGGCCGGGAAGGGGTTGCGCGAGTCCTCCAGGCCGTGGCGGGTGGCCTCGTCGATCAGGGCACGCACGCCGTCGGGGCCGGCGTCCCGCCACCGGTCGAGCAACGCGCGCAGCCGACCGGCTTCGGTGTGGAGGGCACGTCGACGCAGGACGATCCGCGCGACGCGGGGGTCGTCCGAGGCGGGGGCGACGTCGACGGCGAGCCGGCTGTTGGGCCCTTCGTCGCGTTCGAGGCAGCCGAGCAGGGCGGAGGCGAGCGGGACCGTCCCGGGGCGACCCGTACGGTCCGCGCCGGACAGCAGGCGGGTCACCATCGTGTCGTCCAGCCGGGCGCGGTGGAACAGCAGGGCGTTCACCGCGGGGTCGTCGAGATCCAGTAACTCGGCGACGGTCTCCGGGGGTTGCTCGGCGGAGACGGCCAGGATCAGGTTCGCGGCGGGCCCGTGCACGGCCCGGAGGCGCTCGCGCAACGCGCGGTCGGGCGGGGCGGCGGTCAGCAGCGGACGCAGTGCGGGCGGGTCGAGCAGGGCCACCAGCGCGTGTTGTTGCGCACTGCTCGCGCAGCGGAACAGCAGGATGCGGGCGGGGTCGCCGCCGGAGGGGCGGGTTCGTGCCCGGTTCGGGGCGAAGCCGGCCAGGGCCGTAGCGACGAGGGCGGCCGGGGTGCCGGGGAAGCGCGGGAGTTCGGCGAGGACGGTGGACCACGCGTCGGCGTCGGTGCCCAGGGGGGCGAGGAGTTCGCGCACGGCGGCGTGCACGGCGGGGTCCTCGTCGGGCAGGGCCAGGAGCACCGCTACGGCCGGTCCGGCCTCGTCGAGCAGCGCGGACGCGGTGAATCGGCCGCGGCGCAGGCCGCGGCGCAGGAGCGGGGTCCATTCCCATTCGTCGTGGTCGAGGTCGTGGTCCCGCTCGTGTTCCCGCTCGTGGTCGAAGTTTCGGCCCGAGCCCGCCGGGGCGGTCGCGGGGAGGCGGAAGGCGCGGGCGCGCAGGGTGGGGCGGGCGGATCGCCCGCCGTCCCGGACGATCTCGTCGGGACAGTCGGCCCATCGGGCGAGGACCGCGGTCACCGACGACGGGAAGGGTTTGCGCAGGTGCTCCTCGCGCGCGGCGGACCAGTCGGGCGGGACCGGGACGGGGCCCTTGGCGCGGCGGATGCGCAGGAGCAACAGGTCGGTGGGGGAGGAGAGTTGCCGGCCCTCGGCGGCGGCCGGGTCGTCGAGGCGGTCGAGCAGGTCGCCGTGGTCGAGGTCGCCGGCCGCCCGGCGGAAGCGGGCGAACGCGGACGCGTCGAGGAGGGAGCGCAGCGCGCGGTGGCGTTCGGCGACCACGGCCGGGGGGAGGTCGGGGCCGAGTTCGAGCAGGGCGTGTGCGACCAGTTCGCCGAAGGGGGCCCATAACGCCGGTTCGAGGAGCCGTTCGTGATGCCGGGTCAGCAGCCAGGGCACGAAGCCGTGCGGCGCGCGCCAGTCGGGATCCGCGGGATCGGCGGCGGCGAGTACGGCGCGCCGGAGCACGACCGCGTGCCGCTCGGGGTTGGTGGGCCGGTACAGGGTGCGGGCCAGGGCGGGGCGGCCGAGTCGGGCCAGGCGCAGCAGAGTGTCGTGGTCCAGTCCGGGGTTCCCGGCCAACGCCCGGAGCAGGTCCGTGTCGTCGGTCTCGAACACGACCTCGATCAGGGCACGCGGCAGCGACCGGGCACGGCGCAGGGCCAGGAGGCCGGAGCCGCCCAGTCGCCGGAGCAGTGCGCCGGATCGGCCCCGACCGACGTTTCGGAGCGCCACCATGGCGGCGGTTCCGGGTGTGCCGGTCTCGTGCATGCGGGGCCTCCTGGGGGCGCTGGTGCGGCCCTGGGGACATTACGCGATGGGTTGATGTTCCGGTTCGGGGTGGGGTGTTGGTGCTTGGGAGGTCTTCTCGGCCGGGCGGGTGGACGCGCGGCGCCGGCGGCGGTACAGGAGCCGGGCGGTGATCAGCGCGAGGAGGGCGGCCGCGGTGGCCACCGCGCTCCAGGGGATGGCGCGAACGCTGGTGTGGGCGTGGGTGGTCGGGCCCGTGTCGGGGGAGCCGCCGGGGACGGGTGTGGGGTGCAGGGCGAGGTCGACGTCGAGACGGAACGCCTGGGTCACGCCGGATACGCGCACGGTTCGGGTGAGCGAGGCGCCGGGCAGCAACTCCGGGAGCGGGTCGAGCCTTTGGTGGGTGCCGGTCAGTCCCCAGGGACCGCGGACGGTCAGGTCGGGGCGGGCGCCCAGGCGGATGTTGCCGCTGTTGCGGACGGTGTAGGTGACGTTCAGGGCGCCGTCGAGGGGGTCGAGCGAGGTGCGAATGCTCGCGCTGAGGCCGCCGGAGGTGAGCGCGGGGCGCAGCGGGCCGTCGACGCGCAGGTACATCCGGGTGCCCACGCGGCGGTCGACCACGACCCGGTTGCCGGCCTGGTCCCGGCCGGGGCCGGCCAGGGAGGCGACGATGCCGCCCGCGTGGTCGCCGGGGGAGGCGTCGGCGGGGACGGCGAGCTCGAACGGCACGTCGCTGCGGGTGTGCGGCGGCACGGTGATCCGGCTCTCCTTGAGCCGGATCCACGCGCCGACGTCGGCGGCGGGGCGGCCGCCGGCGAGGAGGTCGAAGCCGCCGGAGGCGGTGGTGAAGGCGTCCTGCGCGTAGAGGTCGACGGTGAGGGGCTCGTCGCCCACGTTGGTGACGGCGACGTAGTCGACCTGGCGGGCACCGGGGGCGAGGGCGTACCGGAAGGCCGGACGGTCGTCGGGCCCGTGCTCGGTGGAGGGCTGGACGGACCAGGTGGCGGGCGGGGGCGCGGCGTCGGTGGCCGCGGGTGCCGTCGTGGCGGCGGCGGTGGGGGTGAACAGGCAGGCGACGGTCGCGGCGACGCCGGCGAGGGAGGTGACGGCTCGGCGGAAGCGGCGCGTCGGGCGGTGGGGCATGAGGTTCCGTTCGGGGCCCGGGGGTGGGGCGGCCGGCTACGCGGCCCGTGACGCACGTGCGTTTCGCGACCGGGCGTGGCCGCCTCGCCTCGTGGCGCCCGGGTGCCGGGTGGCCGTGGGCGGCGCGGGGTCGGTGTGCCCCGCGCCGCCTTGGTGGGTTCGGGTCCTGCCGGTCAGATCGCGGTGACCGTCAGGGTGGCGCTGTACGTGCCGGGGGCCGTGGTGGTGGGCAGGTTCAGGCTCAGGTCGGCGCCCAGGACGGCGGTGCCCCGGCCGTGGCCCGCCTCGGCGCGGCCGAGGGTGCGGGTGGTCTTGACGCCGCCGTCGGCGGCCGGGGCGATCGGGGTGCCGGCCGTGACCTGCTGGCCGTCACCCGCCTTGACCACCTTCGGGGTCCAGCCGAGGGCCGAGCCGTCGAAGCCCGTGCCGCCCTGGGCGGTGGTGAAGTCGGTGACCTGGCCGCTGACGTTCCAGCCCGGGTCGGCCGCGCGCAGGTCGGTGACCTGCACGGTGTTCAGCGCGCCGGAGGTGGCCAGTCGGTCGCCGGAGGCGGTGAGTTCGGGGGCGGGCAGGGTCACGGTGCCGCCGGCCGCGGTCATGGTCAGGGCGCCGGTGCTCTTGACCGTGGTGGTGATGATCTGGCTGCCCGACAGCGGGTCGCCGCCGCCCGGCGTGGTGCTGCCGCTCGCGGTGAGCGTGACCTGGTCGACCGCCCAGAAGCGGCTGTTGGTGCCGGTGTAGCGGAAGCGGACCTGTGCCGTTTTGGCGTCGGCGGGCACGTCGAGGGTGAGGCGTTCGACCTGGTTGGTGTCCGCGCGGTAGGACTTGACGAGCTTGGGCTCGCCGCCGTCCCAGGACACGTACACGTCACCCGTCTGCGGGCCGTCCACCTGGTAGTCGGTGACGTAGCTCAGGTCGACCTTCGCCTTGCCCTGGACCGGGTGGGCCGGGGAGACCAGGGTCGAGTCGAACTGCCCCGCCGCGTGCGCCTTGTCGTCCCACTCGTCGGAGTCGGCGACGGCGAACACGTTGCGGCTGCGGACGTTGCCCTCGCGGGCCTGGCCGCCCTCGGCGCGGGTGAAGAACTCGTCGGTGGCGAACGACCATCCGCGCCATTCGGTCATGCCGCCGGTGGGCATCGCGGAGTTGTCGATGGACCAGCCGTCGGGCGCGGTGTGCGTGAAGCCCTTGACGCCGGCGGGGATGCCGGTCTCGTCGACCCGCTCGGACAGGGTCGGCCGCAGGGTGTCGAAGGCGTCCGGCTTGATCTCGTCGATCGGCTGCCCGTCCAGGCCCCACGCGGGGTCGATGCGGACGCCCTCGTGCTTGAGCACGGTCGGCGCGATGTCGACCAGGCGCACGTCGTGGCGCACGGTGCCGGCGGGCAGGCCGGCGCCGTTGGCGATGACGAAGGTCTGCCGCTCCTGCGGGGTCGCGCCGCCGTGGCCGCCGGAGTCGGTGTGGCCGTGGTCGGCGGTGACCAGAACCAGCCAGTCCTCCTGGGCGTACGTCGGGCGGGCGCGCAGCGCGTCCAGCACCTTGCCCACGCGCGTGTCGGCGTCCTTGACGGCCTTGGCGTATTCGGGACTGGTGCCGCCGTTGTTGTGGCCGGCGCCGTCGACCGCGTCCAGGTGCATGAACGCGGTGTCGGGGTTGCCGGTGGACAGGTACCGCGCGGTGGTGTCGGCGGCGACGTCGTCGTTCTCGCCGGTGGGCACGCGCACGTCGACCTTCGGCGAGAAGATCGTGGACGCGATCGGCTCCCACGCGCCGACCACGAGGGTCGAGGCGGTCGGGTCGGCGGTCTCCAGACGGGTCGCGAAGTCGGGGTACTTGTCGTACCGGGAACCCGCGAACGTGTTGTCGTGCACGCCGTGCTTGTCGGGCCATACGCCGGTGGCGATGGTCGACCAGCCGGGGCCGGAGACGGTGGGCGCGAACGGCTGGGCGTACAGGTTGCTCGGCGCACTCACGCCGCCGGCCATGAGCGCCTTCAGGTTGGGCGCGTCACCGCTCTGCAGCTTGTCGAAGCGCAGTCCGTCGATGCCGATGACCAGCGTCTTCGCCTTCTTGGTGCCGTTGGGCAACGGCGGCGTCGAGTCGCCGGCGGCGGGGGACGCGGCGAATGCGGCGCCGGCCAGGGCGAGCGGGACGGCGAACGCGGCGACCGCGGTCGCCGCGAGGCCGCGCCGGGCGCGAATGGATCCGTACACTGCGATAACTCCCTCGGTGGATGAACCGGAGTGGGGTCGGTCCGAGGCGGGCGCAATCCGCCGCGGACCCGCCGGGCC
>NZ_BIFH01000021.1:258313-280190 GCF_003967355.1 Embleya hyalina
GCCGGGCCGATCACGTTCTCGTGATCGGCCCGGCTGTGTTTCGTCGAGTGCCACCGGCATCGGGCGATGCCGGGTACATCTCGAACCGCCGGACCGTCGGCCCCGGTTGCGATGGGCTTCGGAGTCCTGCGGAAGCGTGCGGGAACCACGATGCAACGGGCGGGGGTGCGGCCATCCACGGGCGGCGGTCGACGGGTTGAACAACGGGAGAACTTCCGGTCCGGACCCGTTACCGATTTGTTATATGAAGCGGGGCGGGGATGTGCGGAGATGTGCCGACCTCGCGGATTCCCTTGTCCGCCGGATCCACGGCCGGCTAGCGTCCGCCCATGCCCATGTCGGGAGAATCGGTGCTCGGGGCGGTGCGCCCGGGTGTGGCGCGGCTCGTGCTGCTCGTCGCGCTGTTGTCGGCGATCGTGTCGACGGTCGCCTCCCCCGCGGCGGCCCTGCCGGTGCGGGACCGGCCACCGCGGGTCGAGGTGCCGGAGCCGACGGGGTCGTCGGCGATCGGGACGAAGTCGCTGCGGATGGTGGACCGTTCGCGGTCCGATCCGTGGAACCCGGCGGCCTCGGCCCGGGAGTTGATGGTGTCCGTGTGGTACCCGACGGCCGGCACGACACGGGCCCGGGCGCCGTACATGTCGGCGGCGCTGTCCGGGGCGGTCTTCGGATCCGACGTGTTGGCCGGTGTGCGGACGCAGGCGATCCTCGACGCGCCGCCGCGCCGCCGGCCCGCGCCGCTGGTGGTGGCGTCCCCGGGGTTCGGCGGCAGCCGTACCTCGCTGACCGCCTCCGCCGAGGAACTCGCCTCGTACGGCTACGTGGTGGCGGTGGTGGACCACACCTACGAGGCCCCGGTGGAATTTCCCGACGGTCGACTCGAGCCGTGCCGGATCTGCGTCGGCATCCCGGACGACGCACGCGTGGTGCGCACCCGGGCGGCCGACATCGGCTTCGTGATCGACCGGCTGACCGCGCCCGACGCGGGACTGTCCGTCGACGCGCGGCGGATCGGCGTGTTCGGCCACTCGATGGGCGGCGCGGCGGCGGTCGAGGCGCTGCGCACCGATCGCCGGGTCGACGCCGCCGTCGATCTCGACGGCGACTTCTGGACCGAACCCCCGGCGGCGGGCATCGACCGCCCGATACTGCTGCTCGGCGCCCAACGGGTACGGACGGGCACCCCCGACGCCAACTGGCGGGGCATGTGGGACCGGCTGACCGGCCCGAGGCGTTGGCTCGACGTGCCCACCGGCGGGCACTACACGTTCTGCGACATGCCGTGGATCGTGGACCGGTTCGGGATTCGCGACGAGGTGCCGCCCGAGGAGGCGGCCTGGCAGTACGGCACGCTCGGCGGGAACCGGGCCACCGCGATCACCCGCGCCTACGTGCGGGCGTTCTTCGACCGGCACCTGCGCGGCCGGTCGGGCGATCTGCTCGACCGGCCGTCGAGGGCGTATCCGGAGGTTCGGTTCGTCGGGTAGCGGGGCGACCGGGCGGCGGGTCGGCGCGGCGACCGCGATGAGTTCCGCCGCCGGCGAGGGTCCATACGGGAAAGAGGTGGGAACAGGCATCGGGGCCGGCGACGGTTTCGAGCGTGGTGTCGAGAAGGGTGCGTGGGCGATGTCCGGGAGCACGGTTCTGCGAGAGGGCATCGTCTTCGGCGAGTCCGCGCGATGGCACGCCGGGCGGGCGTGGTTCGCCGATTGGGGGACGGGGGAGATCGTCGCGGTCGATCCGGAGGGGATCGGCGAGGTGGTCGTGCGGGTGCCGTTCCCGTCGCTGCCGATGTGTTTCGACCGGGCGCCGGACGGGCGGTTGCTGATCGTCTCGTCGAGCGAGGCGCGGGTGGTGACGCCGGAGGCGGACGGTTCGTTCGCGACGTACGCGGATCTGAGCGGGGTCGGCGGCGGCTTCAACGAGATCGTCGCGGACGGGCGGGGCAACGTGTTCGTCGACGGCGCCGGCTTCGACCCGACGACGGGGCAGGCGCCGCGCCCGGGCTTTGTCGCGGTGATCGCCGAGAACGGGTCGGTACGTCGGGTCGCCGAGGGCGTCGAATTCCCCAACGGCATGGCCGTGACCCCCGACGACACGACGCTGATCGTCGCCGAGTCCTACGCCAACCGCCTCACCGCCTTCGACATCGGCGCCGACGGCGGCCTGTCGCGCCGCCGGGTGTGGGCCGACCTCGGCACGGGCGTCCCGGACGGGATCTGCCTCGATGCGGAAGGGGCCGTCTGGTACGCGGACGTCCCGAACAAACGTTGTGTCCGGGTCCGGGAGGGCGGCGAGGTGACGGCGACGCTCGACCTGGACCGGGGCTGCTTCTCCTGCGTGCTCGACGCCGACGGGCGCACGCTGTACATCGTCGCCCGCGAGTGGCGCGGCATGAGCGACCCGACGGCCGGCCCCCGAACGGGCCAACTGCTCGCGGCGCCGGTATCGGCGGCGACGGTGACGACCTAGAGTTACCGAATGATCTTTATCGTGGTGAAGTTCCCGGTGAAGCCCGAGCACGCCGAGGAGTGGCCGCGACACGCCGCCGCGTTCACCGAGGCCACGCGGGGTGAGCCGGGCAACCTGTGGTTCGAGTGGTCGCGCAGTCTCGACGATCCGACCACGTACGTGCTGGTCGAGGCGTTCCGCGACGACGCGGCCGCCGCGCACGTCGGCTCCGACCACTTCAAGGACGCGCTGGAGCGGTTTCGGCCGCTCATTCGGCACACGCCCGAGATCGTCAGCACGGTGATCCCGGATGCGAACGGGTGGAGCGCGATGGGGGAACTGCGGATCGACTGAGGGGCGGCCGATGCCCCGGGCCGCGCGACGGCGCCGGACATCCGCGGATGTCCGGCGCCGGGGTCTGTCGGCAATGCGTTAGTGCAGGACCTTGAGGCCCACCACGCTGCCGACGATGCCCGCGAGCAGGAGCAGCTTGACGACGGAGAACGCCTCGCCGTCGAAGACCATCGCGTAGGTGACGGTCAGGACCGCGCCGATGCCCACCCACACCGCGTAGCCCGTGCCCACCGGCAGGTCGCGCAGTGCGTAGGCGAGGCCGCTCATGCTGGCGGTCAGGGCCACACCGAAGACGACGGTCGGCCACAGGCGGGTGAAACCGGCGGACTTGCCGAGGGCCGTCGCCCAGACGGCTTCCAGGACACCGGAGACGATCAGCACGATCCAGGCCATGACGAGCACTCCCTGACACCGTCTTGTCCTGACCGGGTACGGCGCGCCTCGTCCGGGAGCCGGTTCGGGCTCCGTGAACCACTCTCGCACGCCCGCGACGGCGCACAAAACAGCCGCCGTGTCCAGTCCCGGCCGCCGCCGGTGACCGGGATCACCCGGTGGGCGTCGGGGTGCCCCGGGGGGATCCGGGCCGGCGTCGGGGAGCGCCGGTACGGTCTGCGGCATGGACATCACTTCCGCGCAATGCCCCGAGCCGCTGCCCGGACGGGTCGGCCATGTGGCCGGGATCGAATCGCTCGTGCTCGACGGGCGTCGGCTCTGGTTCGGCTTCGACTACCAGAGCGACATGGTCGTCTCGCCGTTGATCGAGGACCCGCGGGTCATGGCGGCGTTCGCGAGCGCGCATCTGCGGCAGACCGACGGCGAGCACGACGCGGCCTACTGGGCCGAGTCGGTGGACGCGGCGGTGACGCTCTCGGGCCTGGTCCCGGACGACGTGCACCGGGAGTTCGAGACGGCGAGGCTGCGGACCGAACTGCCCGAGCCCGGAAGCCACCTGCTCTACCTGTTCGACGCGGTCGCCGGGTGGGACGAGTCGCGGTCGTTGCCGACGGAGGTACGGGAGGCGTACGACCGACTCGGGTTCGACGAGGACGACGTCAACGACTGCGTCGACCACTGCCTGGAGGTGATCCGGCGCGACGGGGACGGCTCCGGGGCCGACGCGTGGACGGTCGTGCGCTTTCATCTGTCCGCGGCGGTGCCGGGGTTCCCGGGCAACTGGGCATCGATCTTCGGGCCGATGGGGGAGCGGGTCGCGGAGCGGGGCTGAGCGGCGGGGGTCAGCGGGGGATCAGGCGCATCGGGAGGGTGCGCGGGGTCAGCACGCTGCGCGGGACGGCGCGCACCGGCGTGGCGGAGGCCGGGCGCAGTCGCCAGCGCGCGGCGATGGAGGCCAGGGCCAGGATGCTCTCGGTGAGCGCGAAGGCGTCGCCGACGCATTTGGTGGGGCCGGCGCCGAAGGGGACGAACGCGGACCGCGACCAAGCGCCGGGAGCGGTGCCGTCGGCGTACTCGCGTTCGGGGCGGAAGAGTTCGGGCTCCGGGTGGAAGTCCGGGTGGCGGTGCAGGATGTACGGGCTGAACACGAGGGTGCTGCCGACGGGGAGTCGACGGCCGGCGAGGTCGACCGCACGGGTGGTGGTGCGGGGGAGCACCCAGGCGGGCGGGTACAGGCGCAGCGCCTCGCGGACGACCCGGCCGGTCCATTCCAGACGGGGCAGATCGTCCGGGCCGGCGACGCGTCCGCCGAGGACGGCGTCGACCTCGGCGTGCAGGGCGCGTTCCGCGTCGGGGTGGCCGGCGATCAGATGCAGGGACCAGGCCAGCGCGGAGGAGGTGGTCTCGGCGCCGGCCAGGATCAACACCGCCACCTGGTCGTGCAGTTCGCTCTCGCCGAGCGCGCCGCCGTCGTCGTCCCGGGCGGCGAGCAGGCGGGCGAGCAGATCGTGGCCGGCCGCGCCGTCGGCCCGGCGGTCGGCGACGATGCGCGCCACGTGGGCGCGCCAGCCGGCCAGACCCCGGCGGTAGCGGCGGCTGCTCGGGGTCGGTACCGCGTCGACGGCGGGCAGCAGGGCGCGCAGATAGACGCCCTTGAGGAACGTGTCCAGGCTGTCGCGCAGTTCGGCGATGGCGCGGTCGTCGATCCCCGAGCCGAACAGGGTGCGGACGGCCACCGTGGTGGTGAGCGCGAACATCTCGTCGACCATGTCCACGGTCGTGCCCGGCCGCCACCGATCCAGCGCGATGCCGATTTCGAGGCTCATCGCCGCGGCGTAGCCGGGCAGGTGCTCGGTGCGGAACGCCGGTTGCATCAGCAGACGTTGGCGGCGGTGGTCGGCGTGCGGGCAGGTGGCGAGGCCGTTGCCGAGGGCGGCGCGGGAGCCCTCGTAGAGCGGGCCGGTGCGATCGAAGGTGCGGCCGTCGCTCATCACCCGGCGGGCGAGTTCGGGGTGGCACAGGACGAACGCGGGGCGCGGGCCGAGCCGGATCTCGACCAGGTCGCCGTGTGCGGGCAACGAGCCGAGGAAGCGCAGCGGCGCGCGGAGCAGGTGCGGGAGGTGCCCGGCCACGGGCCAGGCGCCGGGAGCCCGGCCGGCGCGGGCGACGGACGCCGGGTCGCGGGGCGGGTGGGGAGCCGTCGACATGGGGCACTTCCCTGGGGATTCGGGCGGGTTCGGCTTCGGTGCGTGTCGTGCGGTGTCCTACCCATTCCGGCAGCGCGGCAGCGCGGATCGGCGGAGGCGTCGGGGGACGGCGGCGTGTCGGGTGTGCGCCCGCGTGGTCGCGGACCGAGGATCCGCGCCGTGTCCACCCGGCACGCCCCGGGGGCGGCGCCCGGGGTTCGCCGGGGTGTTCGGTGCCGGGCATGCCGCCGTGGCGTCCCCCGGCCGACCGGCTGCCCGGCCGAGTTCGCGAAATCTACCGTCGAGCCATGACCAAGCACACGGCATCGCACGACGGTGCCCACTCCCTTGCCGCCAAGCCCCCTTTCGTCAAGCCCTCTTTCGCCCGGTCCACCGGTCGCCGGATCGTGGTGGGCCTCGCCCTCGCCGGGCTGTCGGTGGTCCCCCTCGCCGGTGGCGCCCGGGCCGACACCCCCGCCGCGCCGGACACCGTCGCCGCCGCCGACGCGCGCGGGCGCGGCACGCTCGTGGACGTCGTGGACCTGCGTACCGTCTCCGCGGCCGACGCCGCGCGTGCGCTCGTCGAGGACGGATGGGACGCCGGCGCGGTACGCGACGACGTCGTACTGCGCCGCCTCGTCTACCGCACCGTCGACGCGCAGGGGCGCCCCACCACCGCGACCGGACTGCTCGCGCTGCCGGTCCACGGCGAGCGGCGGCTGCGCGTGGTGTCGTACACGCACGGCACCGAGCTGTACCGCGGCGACGCGCCGTCGACCAGCGACGAGACCTGGGGCATCGCCCCGGCGCTGACCTACGCCTCGGCCGGTTTCGCGGTCGCCATGCCGGACTATCTCGGCCAGGGCGAGGGGCCCGGCCCGCACCCCTGGATGGACATTTCCTCGGAGACCACCGCGTCGCTCGATCTGCTGCGCGCGGCCCGCGAGTTCATCGGCCGGCACGGACACACGACGGCGCGCGAGGTGTATGTCGGCGGCTTCTCGCAGGGCGCGTCGGCCGCGCTGGGGCTGGCCCGGGCGCTGCAATCCGGCGCCGATCCGTGGTTCCGGGTCGGCGCGATCGCCCCGATCAGCGGCGCGTACGACTTCGGCGGTGTGCAACTGCCCGCGCTGCTCGGCGGCAAGCCGGCCGACAAGCCGCGCGTGCTCTACAGCGCCCTGCTCCTGGTCGCCTTCAACCGCCTGCACCACATCTACGACACCCCGGCGGACGTCTTCCGGAGCCGGTACGCGGACACCATCGAGGGCCTGCTCGACGGCTCGCACCGGGACGACGAGATCCTGGAGGCGACCCCGAACTCCCTCGACGAACTGCTGACCGAAGAGGGCCGGGCGCTGCTCGAGCGACCCACCGGGGCACTGGCCGCCGCGTTGCGGGAGACCGACGCGGTGTGCACCGACTGGCGGCCCCGGGTGCCGGTCCGGCTGTACGTGGCGGCCGGGGACGAGGAGGCGGCACCCGCGAACACCGCCCACTGCCGGGCGGCGATGCGGGCCGGAGGCGTGGACGTCCGGGTGACCCGATTCGGGGCGGATGTCGACCACGCCGGCTCGAATCGGCTGGGCACGGCCGCGGCACTTCGCTGGTTCCGGGAACTCGCCGGTCGAGCGGGGTGACCGCGCGGACCGCGAGCCGGGCCGCCGTCGCGCGGGGGCGCCGGCTCGCCGGGGTCGTGTCTTCGATTCCCCGCCGGGATCGAAGACACGACCCTAGGCCTGGCCCGTTTCGAAGCGGGTGATCAGGCCGTCCTCGACGGTGAAGCGCCAGGCGGTGCGCATCTCGCCCCAGGTGTCGTTGCGGTAGTCGACGACGAGCGCTCGTCCGCCGTCGGTCTCGGAGCGCACGCTCATGTGCCCGTTCGACGAGAAGATCTCACGATCCACCCAGTCGTCGACGTCGCGATCCGTTCCGTCGTCGGACATGGTCGCCCCGGGCGCCATCAATGCCACGAAGGCGGCCTTGTCGTGTGCGTTCACGGCGGAAACGAAGGCTCCGACGATGGGATCCGACAGCTTCCCGGGGGCGATGGTCACGACAACCTCCTGAACGGCAAACGGCCGGTGGCGGAAGCGCCACCGACGCCCGGTACGAGTCCCCCGGCAACCGGGCCCGATAAACCCGCCGCGCCCGGTGGCCACACCGCGGGCGGTCCGCTCCCGGGTGTCGCCGTGGAAGCCCTCGCCGGTCCGGACGCGGACCGAGCCGTCGCCGCGGCCGGCAGGGGTCGTGGGAGTCGTAGCGTCCCCCGGGGAGCGGCACCGTGGGAGTGACGGGAAAGCAGTCGATCGGATGGCTCCGGACGGTACGCCGTTTCGGGTGAACCGGGCACTCGTTAACCGTCCATGACCGCACCGGCATCGCTGGACGAGGCGCTCAGCAGCCTCATCGACGCCATCGAGGACACCCTGGCCCGCCTGGATCCGCAGGCCGTGCCCGCCCCGGGACCCGTCGCCGCCCCCGTGCCCGCCCCCGATCCGTTCGCCGCCGACCACCTCCCGCCGCTCGGGCACCTGGACCCGTCCGTCGACGCGGGCGCGCTGGTCCACGCACTGCGGCACGCCCTGCATCGGGCGGAGCCGGGATGATCGCCGTACATCCCGGTTGATCCGGGGTGTTGCCTCCCCTCGGCGTCCCCGGGAGGGGCGGACCGGAGCCCCCTGGAGCCGCGGCCGACACCCGCCGAAAAATCTTCGGCGCGGGTGTCATACAACCCGCGGGTCGTGGCGTTACTCGTGCGACGCCAAGGTACGGAGGCTCCATGTCGAGAAGCATGGCCGCGGATTTCGAGGAGTTCGCGCACGCACGCAGCGGGCAGTTGCTGCGTACCGCCTGCCTGCTCACCGGAGACTGGCATCTCGCCGAGGACCTGGTCCAGGAAACCTTCGGAAAGTTGTTCCCGGTGTGGCGTCGGGTGCGGGGCATGGAAGCGCCGATGGCCTACGCGCACACCACACTGGTACGGACGTTCCTGTCCGCCCGCCGCCTCCGGCGCCGGTCGGAGCGGCCCGCCCGGCGACGTGCCGGACCGACAGTCGCCCGACGGAACCGACATCGAACTGCGGTTGACCCTCCTGGAGGGCCTGGACCGGCTGTCCCCGAACGATCGGGCGGTGCTGGTGCTGCGCTACTGGGAGGACTACTCGATCAAGGACACCGCCGACATCCTGCGCATCGCGCCCGGCAACGTCCCGGTCCGCGCCAAACGGGCGCCGGCTCGGCTGCGGGCACTGCTCGGGAACGAACTGCGGGACCTGGCGACGACATGCCGACCGACCCGACCGTTTCCCCCGACCCCGGCGATCGCGATCGAGAGGACATGGTGGCCGTGTTCACCGACGAGGACTTCGAGCGGTACGAGCGCGAACTGCCCGCGGCGCTGGGCTCCGTCGTCGAGGCTTTCCCCGCGCCCGCCTCCGACCTGGTGGCGCGGTCGCTCGCCCGAGGCCGGCGGCGCCGACGGGCCCGTACCCTGCGTCGGTCGGCAATGGCGTTGGTGCTGGTGGCGGCGGGCGTCGGGGGATGGGCCGCGACGGACGGCGGGCTCGGTCGTTCGTCGTCGGATTCGGCCGACCGGACCCGGTTCCCCTCGGCCGGCGACGTGCGCCGGGAACTGGTGCCGTACCTGACGAAGGTGCTGCCCCCGGAAGGGGTGCTGACCGGCGCGGAAAGCCGTTTCGAGGCCGACGCGCCCATGGTGCTCCGGACCGAGGCGGAGGTCTCCGGGACGTATGCCACGGCCGCGGGCAAGTCGTCGCTGATCGTGTCGATCTCCCGGCCGGTCCCCGGCAGCCGGATCGAGCTGGGAAGTCATGCCTACTGCACGGGAGTTCGCCCGGACAACGAGTGCGTCCGGGAGCCGCGGCCCGAGGGCGGCACCCTGACCGTACGCAAGTCCACGAAGAAGCCCGGGAGTCCGGACGCGGAGTGGAGCGTCGTACACACCCGGGCCGACGGGGCGATGGTCGGGGTCCGGGTCTCCGGCGCGTACGACGACTCCGGAGAGGTGGTGGGCGGGCCGAACATGAGCATCCAACAGATCACCGACATCGCCCGCAGCCCGGTCTGGGCACCCGTGATCGCCGCGGAGCCGACGGCCGGCGAGCAGGTGCTGGGCCTGGTTCCGGCCCTGTTGCCCGGCGGGATTCGGCTGACGTCCCGCGACGGGGACTCGCGCAACGGCGAGTTCGTCGTGCAGGTCGGGGGCGGCCGGCACCTGTTGACCGTCGCTGTCGATCCGACTCCCCCCGGCGAGGGGCAGGGTTGCCCGCCCGGCCGACCGGAGGGGACCGGCGGTGAGGTGACCCTGCCCGACGGGAACCCGGCCGTGGTCGATCTCAAGCGGAACGTGGACGGACGGGTCGTGCCCCCGAGTCTGATCGTGTACCGGCCGCACGGCCTGCGCATCCGGTTCGAGGTGGACGCGCCGCCCGCCAAGTCCACCACGTCCTACGGCGAACTCGCCGCGGACTCCCCGGGGTTGGACCTGGAAGTGCTCAAGGTGATCGCGGCCTCGCCGCGCTGGGACACCCGCTGACCACGCGCGCCGGTCGTCCCCGACCCGCGCCCTGATCACCGAACTCCCCATAAGAAGAACCGCGTTGCCCCCGGCGCCGACCAGGTGCCGGGGGTGGGCCCCGCGCTGCCCGAAACGGCGTGCGGCCCCCGCGACCGGCGCGCCCGCATCCGACTCCCCGAGGTTGACGAGACCGCTCATGATCCTCCCCGCACCACCGAAGCACCTGCGCGGATTCGTCCCCGAGGTATCGCGGTTCGCGGTGGTGGGCGGAGTCGGCTACAGCGTCGACGTCGTCCCGTTCAACGTCCTGCGCGCCCTCCTGGACGTCTCCGCCCTGCCCGCGAAGCCGATCTCGCTGAGTGTCGCCACGATGGTCGCCTACCTGGGGAACCGGCGGTGGACCTACCGCGAGCGCACCGCGTCGGGCGCCGCGCACGACTCGGGTCGGCAGTTGTTGCTGTTCATCGGCTGGAGCCTGGGCGGTCTGGTCGTCCAGGTCGGCTGCCTGTGGGTGTCGCGGCACGTCCTGGGCTTCGACAGCCTGCCCGCCGACAACCTCTCCGGCAACGTGATCGGGATGGGCCTGGCCACGGGGTTCCGCTTCTGGGGCTACCGCACCTGGGTCTTCCGCGCGGCGACCGAGACCGCTCCCGCCCCGGCGACCGGCATCGCCCCCGCCCCGGCGGACGTGCGTCGCGACGCGACGTCGGGCCCGCGGTGAACGCCGCGGCCCTGGTGATCGCCCTCGCGGCCACCCTCGCCGGATGCGGGCACCTGGCGTGCGCGAGCGGGTGCGCCGCGCGGTGGACGTGGTACTGCTGTGGCTGCTGCTGACCACGGCCCAACTGTCCGCACTGACCCTGTTGGTCGGCGCACTGCTGCGCCGGCTGGACGCGGTCCCCCTGTTCGTCGCGGCCCTCGTGGTCGCGGCGATGGAGATCGCGGCGACCCGGCGGGCCCGCGTCGACGGGGAGCGCCGGCGGGGCCGGGACCTGGTGCGCACGCTCGCCCCCCGGGTGCGGCGGTCGTGGCGGCATCCGGCGGTCGTGGCGGTCGCGGTGCTCGTGGGCGCGCAGTACTGCCGGCGGGGCGCGCTGGCCGTGTTCCTGGGTCCGCTCGACTACGACGGGCTGTGGTACCACCAGCCCGGGCCGGCGATCTGGCTGCAGCAGGGGTATGTCGGCCACACCCCACAGGTGTTGTGGGCCGACGTGTATCCCCAAGGCCAGGAACTGCTCACCGGGTTCACCGGCGCGTTCCTCGGCGATACCCGCCTGGGCTGGGCGTCCGGACTGCCCTTCCTCGCCCTGGGCGCGGTCGCCACCGCCGGGATCGCCCGCACCGCCGGCGCCCGGCGCGCACACGCGACGCTCGCCGGGCTCGGGATCCTCGCCGTCCCCGCCGTGTTCCTGGAGGCGTCGACCACCTACGTCGACTTCGGAACGACGGCCACCGCCCTCGCCGCGCTGCACCTGACGCTCGGCCTGCGCTCGACCGTGGCGGCGGCGACCGCCCGCGGCGCGGACCCGCGGCGCGCGCTGCGCCGCCAGGTGTCGCCGATCGGGATCGCGCTCGGGGTGGCCGTCGGGGTTCCGTCGGTTCGGGCCTTCGGTTCAGGCGAGGGCGTTCGCGGCGAGCCATTCGTGCGCGAGTACGGCCCAGACCTCGGTGTTCTGCCTTTCGCCGCGGTAGAGGTAGTTCTGCCGGAGCACGCCCTCCCGGGTCATGCCGAGGCGTTTGGCCACGTTGATGCTCGGCGCGTTCCGGTCGGACACCTGCCACTCGACCCGGTGGATGCCGCGCTCACGGATCGCCCAGTCGATGATCACCCGGGACCCGCGCGTGGCCAGACCGTGCCCGGCGGCGGCCGGCTCCAGCCAGCAACCGGCCTCGCAGGTGCCGGCGGCCGCGTCGAAGGTCCGGAAGAGCACGCCGCCGACGAGGAGGCCGTCCAGCCAGATGCCGTACAGCCGGCCGGTGTCGGTGACGGCCTTGTCGGCGTACGACTGGAGCCAGGCACGCGCCCCGGCGAGGTCGGAGGTGACGTCGGCCAGGCCGATGTGCCGGCCGACGAACTCCCGGCCGCGATCCATGTGGGCCAGGAACTCCTCGGCCCGCCAAGGCTCCAGCGGGCGCAGTTCGGCACCGTCGCCCAGCGATATCGCGAACATACTCGTCCTCCACGGTGGCCGTTCTCGATCACCGTGATCTTCGCACGAGGCCGAGGGCGTCGCCCCGGGCCCGCCGCTCACCCCCGACTCGCCGCCTCGTACACCACCCGCCCGTCCACCACCGTCAGTTCGATCGGGACCTGGGGCAGTGCCTCGACCTCGACACGCAGCGGATCGGCGGCGAGTACGCACAGGTCGGCGACCTTGCCCGGTTCCAACGAGCCCTTCCACGACTCGGCGCCGTCCTGGCGGGCGGGGGTGACCGTGTACGCCCGCAACGCCTCGCGCACGGCGAGGCGTTGGTCGGCGCCGCAGACCGAGCCGTCGACGCCGGCGCGGGTCACCGCGGCGACCACCCCGCGGCGCCAGTCCGGGGTCAGCACGGGGGAGTCCGAGCTGAGGCAGACGTCGACGCCGGCGTCGAGCGCGTCGCGGGTGGGACACATCCGGGCCAGGGTGTGCGCGCCGAGCGTGTCGTGCAGCAGGTGTCGGGTGGCCACCGCGATGCCGGGCTGGGTGTTGAGACCGATGCCGGCCGCGGCCATCTCGGCGAGCGTCCCCGGCGGCAGCAGATCGCCGTGGATGAGGTAGTGCCGGGCCGCCCGGGGGTCGTCGGCCAGGGCCGCGCCGAGGGCGGAGACCACGGCGGCCGAGGTGCGGTCGCCGGTGGAGTGCACGCCGATCTGGTGCCCGGCGGCATGCGCGGCGTGGATCATCCCGGTCAGCCGGTGCAGCCGCTGCTCGGCCGAGTCGCCGTCGATCAGCAGGCCGCCGTGCGTACCGTCGGGGTAGGGCTCGCACACCCAGGCGCTGCGCATCGGCGGGATGCCGTCCGCGAAGATCTTCACCCCGGCCACCCGGAACCAGCCCGGCACCTCGGCGGGGGCGGCGAATTCGCGCAGTCCGGCGCTGAACGCGTCGGCCGAGCCGGGGCCGTCCAGCTCGCCGAACAGGAGCAACGCGGTGACCCGCGCCGCGAGTTCGCCCTCGGCGGCCAGCTGCGCGTAGTCGGCGAGCGCGGCGGAGCCGAAGCAGCCCGTGTCGCCGCCGTCCTCGCCCGGGCCCAGGCCGGGTTCGGTGTAGCTGGTGACGCCGAGCGCGGCCAGCAGGTCGCGGGTGCGCAGGATGGCGGCCCGGCGGTCGGCCGAGGTGCGCAGCGCGGGCGCGGGCGGCGGCGGGGTGTCGGCGGCGCCCGCGGTGAGCGCGTCCATCAGCAGGTGCGGCCACATCGCGCCGAGCCAGACCCCGTGCAGGTGCGAGTCGTTGATGCCCGGCAACACCGCGCGCCCGCGCAGCGGGATCTCCCGGGTGCCCGGTCCGATCAGCGGGGCGACCTCGCGGTCGTGGCCGACCCGCACGATCCGACCCGCCCGCACCGCGATCGCCTGCGCGAGGTGGTCGCCCTCGTCGAAGACGTGTACACGTCCGCCGGTCAGGACCAGGTCGGCGGGCGCGTCGCCGGCGGGGGCGGCCGGGCGGCGGGCGTTCCACGATTCGCGGTTGCGCACCTTAATTCCTCCTGGGATCTGGACAGGTCCTTCGAGAGCCCATACCGTACACGCAATCAGATACGATTTGCGAGTCGATTGGGAGGCATACGGTGCCCTTGCATCCGGAAGCCCAGCAGATCATCGAGCGCACTCGGATCGGCGAATCCGGCCCCGCCCCCCTCGCCCTCGACGCACAGGCCATGCGTGAGGGCTTCGCGCAGACCTGGACCATGCCGGCCGACCTGCCGACGGTCGGCGCCGTCGAGGACACCACGATCCCCGGGCCGGGCGGCGACATCCCGGTCCGGATCTACACCCCCGAGGGGGCCGGTCCCTTCCCCGCGCTCGTCTGGTTCCACGGCGGCGGTTGGACCATCGGCTGTCTGGACGAGAATGAGTACGCCTGCCGCACCGTGTGCGCCGGCGCCGAGACGGTCGTGGTCTCGGTCGACTACCGGCTGGCCCCGGAGAACCCCTACCCGGCCGCCGCCGAGGACTGCTACGCCGTGGTCCGCGCGCTGCACGAGGACGGCGCCCGCCGATCCGTGGACGGCGACCGGATCGCGGTCGGCGGGGAGAGCGCCGGCGGCAACCTGGCCGCGGTGGTCGCGCTGATGAGTCGGGACCTGGCCGGCCCGCCGATCGCCCTCCAGGTGCTCGTCTCGCCCGTGGTCGGCCATCCCGACGACGGGCGGCCCTCCTATCGGGACTTCGCCGACGGCTACTTCCTGTCCAAGGCGAGCATGGACTGGTTCTTCACCCAGTACCCGCGCGACGCCGCCGACCTGACCGACCCCTACCTGCTGCCGCTGCGCGCCGACGACCTCTCCGGCCTGCCGCCGGCGCTGGTGCTCGGCGCCGAATACGACGTGCTCCGCGACGAGGGCGAGGAGTACGCGCGGGCGCTGGGCGCGGCCGGCACCCCGGTCGAGGTGGTGCGCTTCGACGGGCTCATCCACGGCTTCTTCGGCCTGCTCGCCACCGACCTCACCGACGCGCGGCGCGCGCACGACCTGGTGATCCGCGCGCTGCGGGACACGTTCGACGGGAGAGCGCGGTGAGCACCGAGAGCCCCGCCGGCACCGAACCCGTGTTGCGGCTGCGCGAGGTGGACATCGACCGGGACGAGATCCCCGTGGTACGCGGAGTCTCGCTGGATGTGGCCCCCGGCGCGGTCACCGTGCTCCTGGGCGCCAACGGCGCGGGCAAGACCACCCTCATGGACGGTATCGCCGGCCTGGTGCGCACCACCGCCGGCACCATCGAACTCGCCGGCCGCCCGGTGCAGAAGCTGCCCGTGTACAAACGCGCCCGGGCCGGCGTCGGCTACGTCGAACAGGCCCGCACCACCTTCCGCACCCTCACCGTCGAACAGAACCTCCTGGTCGCCCGGGCCGGTGCGGGCGATCCGGATCAGGTCTACCGGCTCTTCCCCGAACTGGCCCGCCGACGCACCCTCCAGGCCGGCCACCTCTCCGGCGGCGAACAGCAGATGCTCGTGCTCGGCCGCGCCCTGGTCACCGACCCCAAGGTGGTCCTGGTCGACGAGATGTCGCTCGGCCTGGCCCCGCTGATCGTGCGCCGGCTGATGCGCGTGGTCGGCGAACTCGCCGCCGCCGGCCTGGCCGTACTGCTCATCGAACAGTTCGCCAACCTCGCCCTGGACGTCGGCACCCACGCCTACGTGCTGCGCAAGGGCCGCATCGTGCACGACGGACCCTGCGCCGACCTGCGCGGCCGGCACGAGTTGCTGCACGAGTACTACTTCGGCTCGACCACACCCGACCGGGCCGGCCCCGAGCCCGCCGACCACGCCTGCGACCCACACCCGCTCGACACCCCGATCGGCGGTGGCACCCGATGAAGTCCCGGGCCGCGAAGACCCTTTCGGACCTGGTCGACCCGCGCCGCGCGGTGATCGGCATCGCCCTGGCCGCCGCGGCCTGCGTCGCCGTCCCCGCGATCCTGTCGCCCTACTGGCTCTACCTCGCCATCACCAGCGTGATCGGCGCCGTCGTGATGCAGAGCTACGGCGTGATCGTCGGCCGCGCCGGCGTGATGTCCCTGTGTCAACTCTCCTTCGCCGCGATCGGCGCGTGGGTGGTGATGCGGCTCAACCTCGCCGACGCCCCCGGCGGGCTGATCGTGTGGGTGATCCTCGGCGGCCTCGCCGCGGCCCCGGTCGGCATGCTGATCGGCCTGCCCGCGCTGCGGGTACGCGGGGTCAACCTCGCGGTGATCACCTTCGGCGCCGCGGTGTCCACCGACATCGTGCTGGGCGCCAAGCAGTTTCCCGGCACCGAGGAACTGAAGACCGTGGCCAGACCCGCCGCCTTCAGCACCAACGCGAACTACTTCGTGCTCGTGGTGATCGTCTTCACCGTGATCGCCTTCGCCCTCGCCGCCCTCGACAAGACCCGACTCGGCCGATCCTGGCTGGAGTTGCGCCACTCGGAACGCATGGCCGCCTCGCACGGCATCTCGGTGGCCCGCAGCAAACTCGCCGCGTTCGCGATCAGCGCCTTCGTCGCCGGGGTCGGCGGCGGCCTGATGGCGGGCCAACTCGGCCTGGTGGTGGCCGGCAACTTCGCCATGGGCCAATCCGTCACCCTGTTCGCGATCGCCATCCTCATCGGCCCGCACCACCCCGAAGGCGCCCTGATGAGCGGGGTGTTCGGCGCCGCGATGGCCACCATCCTGGAGAAGGTCCGACTGCCCCAGGACCTCGGCGGCATCGTCTTCGGCATCGTGCCGATCTTCGCGCTGCGCAGCGGGATGAGCCAGACCGACTTCACCCGCAACCGCAAACGCCTGGCCAAGGCCCGCAAACAACGCGACGCCGCCCCGGCGGCCGACCGGGAACGCGCCGACGCGGGCCCGCCCGCGGAGCGTACGGTCGGCGCCCCGGCCCGGCCCATCGGCACCGGGCCCGCCCTGGAGGTCACCGGCCTGACCGTGCGCTACGGCCCGGTCACCGCCCTCGACGCGGTCGACCTCACCGTCCCCGCCGGCACCGTGGTCGGCCTGATCGGCCCCAACGGCGCGGGCAAGTCCACCTTCATCTCCGCCGTCGGCGGCTTCCTCGGCACCCTGCCCGGCACGGTCCGCCTCGACGGCGCGCCGATCGACCGACTCGCCCCGCAGGTGCGCGCCGCCCGCGGCCTGCGCCGTACCTTCCAGACCACGCTGATCGCACCCGAACTCACCCAGTACGAATACCTCGACATCGGCGCAGGCCGCCGCCTGGAGCGGGCCGAGGCGGACGAACTGCTCGAATTCTTCGGCTGTCCCGTCGGCGACCTGCCCGTCTCGATCGTCGACGCCGGCACCCGGCGCCTGCTCGACGTCGCCGCCGCGATCGCCGCCCGACCGACGGTGGCCCTGCTCGACGAGCCCGCCGCCGGACAGTCCGCCGCCGAATCGCGGCGCCTGGCCGAGCGCTTGGCCCGGGTACCCGAACGCTACGGCGTGTCCGTCCTGTTGGTCGAACACGACATGGAACTGGTGCGGGTCGCGTGCCGCGAAGTCACCGTCCTGGACTTCGGCCACGTGATCGCCACCGGACCCACCGAACAGGTCCTGCGCGACCCGGCGGTCACCGCCGCCTACCTCGGCAGCTCCGACACCCCCGACGACGCCGTCGCCTCGACCGCGATCGTCACCCCGACCGGCTGAACGTCGGCCGACCGACGACCCATTCGCGTCCCCCGGGCCGGCGCCCGCTCGCGCCGCAGACCCGGATTCCCCCGGCATGCCTTCGACCGGATCGACCCGTGCCGATCCATTCCCCCACGAAGACAAGGACGTTCCCATGAAGCGTTCCCTCGTGCGCCGACCGGCCGCGGCCGTGCTCGCGCTCGCGTTCACCCTCGCCGCGACGGCCTGCGCCGCCGACGACGGCAACGACGGCGGCTCCACCAAAGGCGCCATCAAGGTCGGCTCGATCAACGGAGTCACCGGGCTGTTCCAGACCCCCGAGGTCCCGCAGGCGGTCAAGGCCGTCTTCGACGAGGTCAACGCGGCCGGCGGGATCAACGGCCGCAAACTCGAACTGATCAGCAAAGACGACGCGATGAACCCGCAACGCTCCACCGAGAACGAGGTCGAACTCGTGCAGTCCAAGGGCGTGGTCGCCCTGGTCGGCTCCTCCAGCGCGGTCGACTGCGGGGTCAACCGCGCCGCGTACAAGACCGCGAAGATCATCTCCATCCCGGCCGTCGGCGTCGACCCCGCGTGCTTCAACAGCCCCGACATCGCACCGGTCAACCCCGGCCCGTTCAAACTGCTCACCGCGATGCTCTACTACGCCTCCGAGACGCTGCACCACGACAAGGTCTGTCTCTACTACACCACCCTGCCCGGCAGCGGCGGCGGCATCAGCGACGCGATCAAGGAGTGGGAGACCCTCACCGGCAAACAACTCGCCGCCAAGGACACCGCCGTCGGCGAGGGCGACCCCACCCCGCACCTGATCGCCGCCAAGCAGGCCGGCTGCCAGGCCGTGCTCTACAACGCGCAGGTCGGCCCCTGGTTCGCCCAGGCGCAGACCCAGGGCATGCAGAACGTCGACTTCATCATGGGCGCCAACAGCTACACCGACGCCAACGCCAAACTGGTGCCCGCGGGCATGCGGGCCTACGTCGGCACCGAATGGCAGCCGTACACCGACACCACCCTGCCGGGCAACGCGCGCTGGGCCGAACTGATGGACAAGCGCGGCATCCAGCGCACCGCGTTCAGCCAGGGCGCGGTGATGGCCGCCGACGTCTTCGTCCAGGTGCTCAAGGGCATGAAGGGCGACATCACCCGTAAGACGGTCACCGAGGCGTTCAAGAAGATGAGCCCGATCGAGTACCCGATGGTCGGCTCCCCCTGGGTGTTCGGCCCCGACGACAAGCACAACCCGGTCCAGGGCAGCCGGTTCGTCAAGGCCGTCGACGGCAAGTGGCAGGTACTGCCCGAAGGCTTCATCGTGCCGGGCAAGAAGTAGCCCCGCGCGGACCGCCCGAGAACGAGGTGTCGACATGCTGAACTCTGTGATCGCGGGCCTGAGCAGCGGCGGCGGCTACGCCCTGCTGGGACTGTGCGTGGTGTTGACCTACCGACTCGTGGCCGTGGTGAACTTCGCGATGGCCGCGGTCGGCGCGATGGGCGCCTTCACCATGGTGTCGCTGACCGACGACGGCCTGAACGTGTGGCCGGCGCTGTTCCTGGGCGTGGCGGTCAGCGCGGCGCTGTCCGGCGTGCTGGGCGCGGTGCTGATCCGCTGGTTCGGCGAGCACAACGAACGCACCAAGGCCGCGGTGACGGTGGCCGTCTACGTCGCGGTGATGGCGGTGGGGCTGCGGCTGTTCGGCGCCACCTCCACCGGCGCGCGCCGCTTCCCCGCACCCTTCGACGGGGCGGTGTTCCGGATCGGCGACGTGGTCGTCTCCTGGGCCGTGGTGGTCTCGCTCGCCTTCGCGGTGGTGATCACCGTCGGCGTCGAGGTGATGTTGCGCCGGACGCTGGTCGGGCTGCGCCTGCAGGCGTTGTCGGAACGGCCCGGCACCGCCCAGGTGGTCGGCATCTCCGCGCCGCGCCTGGCCACCGCGGTGTGGGTGGCGATCGGCGCGCTGACCGCGCTGGTGATCATCCTGGTCGCGCCGCGCCTGGGGGGCGACTTCTCCACCCTGGGCAAGCTGATCGTCACCGCGCTCGCCGTCGCCATGGTCGGCGGGTTCCGCAATCTGCCGCTGACCCTGGGCGGCGGGCTGCTGCTGGGCTGCCTGGAAGGCGTCTCCGCCTCGCTGAGCGAGGTGCGCGAATACCGCGGCGTCATCCCCTTCCTGGTGATCCTGGTGCTGCTGTGGTGGCGCAGCCGGCACGAGGTGTGGGACACCGCGCACAGTCGATGACACAAAGAACCGGAGAGCGTTGATGATCATGGGAACCCGGGCCGTCCCGGACGGCTCCACCCGCGCCGCGGTGTTGCGCGCACACGAGGAACCGCTGACCCTGGAGGAGATCGGGCTGCCCGAACGCTGCGAACCCGGCGCGGTGTTGGTCCGGATCGGTTGTGCCACGCTGTGCGCCACCGACGTGCACCTGTGGCGCGGCGCGATGAGCTTCCCGGGCATGTTGCCGATGGTGCTCGGCCACGAGATGACCGGCACCGTCGAGGCGGTGGGGGTGGGCGCCACCGACGCGCTCGGCCGGGTGTTGCGGGTGGGCGACCGCATCGGCTGGTCCGAGTCCACGTGCGGGACCTGCTACGCCTGTACGGTGCTGCGCCGGCCGGTGGGGTGCGTGGACCGGGGCTACGGATTCCGGCAGCGGGCGGACCAATGGCCGTACGCCACGGCCGGGTTGGCCGAGTTCGCCTACGTCGGACCGCGCGCGGAGAAGGTGGTGATCCCGGACGACGTGCCGGACACCTGGGCGGCGTGCGCGGGATGCGCGGTCAAGACCGTGCTGCACGCGTTCGACCGGGCCGGCGGGGTGCGGCCCGGGGCCTCGGTGGTGGTACAGGGCGCCGGGGCGCTCGGCATCGTGGCCGGGGCGATGGCGCGGGCGAGCGGGGCCCGGACGGTGATCACGATCGGCGCGCCCGATGCCCGGCTCGACCTGGCCCGGGAGTTCGGCGCGGACCTGACCCTGGGCCTGGCGGTCGACGCGGCCGAGCGGCGCGAGGCGGTACAGGAGGCCACCGGGGGGCGCGGCGCGGATCTGGTGCTCGACCTCGCCGGGGCGCCGGGGGTGGGCGCGGAGGCGGTCGATCTCGCCGCGTTCGGCGGCACGTTCGTGATCGTCGGCAGTACCGGTCCCACCCCGGAGCGGTTGCCGCTCGGGACCGTGATGGGCAAGGAACTGACCGTCGTCGGCTCGCTCAACGGCGATGTCGGCGACTACCACCGGGCCGTCGAATTCCTGCGCGACTTCCGGGACCGGTTCGCGTGGGATCGGCTGTTCGCCGCTCCGGTCGGGCTGTCGGGCGCGACCGATGCGCTCGCGGCGATGTATCGGCAGGAGCAGGTCAAGGCGGTCGTGCACCCCTGGCTGCCGTGACGTCCCGTATCGTCCCCGAGATCGATGGCCCGCGACGATGCTCGCGGTGCCGAAAGGACCATTGCAATGGGTGAGACTTCGAAGGACTCGGCGTCGGTGGACGGCGGGCGGGGTGCGGGCTCCGATGCGATCGTGCCGCGGCGTCGGTTGGGCGCGGACGGGCCGCAGGTGCCGCTGTTGTCGTTGGGGTCGTGGCACACCTACGACCGGATGGACTTCCACGACGCGGTGGACCTGGTCACGCAGGCGGTGGAGTGGGGGGTCAACCTCTTCGACGTCGCGGTGTACGGGATCCCCGGGCAGCGTCCGGTGTTCACCGACGTGTTGTTCTCGGCGATCGTGCGGGCGGCGGGACTGGCCCGTACGGACTACCAGTTGTCGACCAAGATCTGGTTGGAGGGGTATCCCGCGCAGTCGTTGCGCGAGCAGGTGGAGCGGGCGATGTTCCGGGCCGGGACGGATCACGCCGACCTGGCGATCTTGGGGGACATCCGTGACCCGGACCTGGATCTGGCCCGGCTGGCGGGGGATCTGGCCGAGTTGGAGAAGAGCGGGCTGATCGGGCACTGGGGGGTGAACAACTGGTCGGCGACCGCGATTCGGACCATCGGGGGGCACGCGCTCGCCGCCGGGTCGCCGGGGCCGCAGGTGGCGCAGCTGAAGTACAGCCCGTGTCGGCGCTCGATCGCGGACGGTGCGCCGTTCGCGGAACTGTTCGCGGCGGGGCTGTCGTTGCAGGCGTCCGATGTCCTGGAGGGCGGGATTCTGGCGGGCAAGGTGGCGCCGGCGCGGGAGATCGGGCGGGATCCGGGCGGGGTGCGGGAGCGGATCATCGCCTCCGCGCCCGGGATCGCCGAGGTGGCGGCGGATCTGGGTGCGACGGCGGCGCAGGTGTGCGTGGCGTTCGCGCTGTCGCATCCGGCGACGGTGAGTGTGCTGTTCGGTGCGACGAAGGTGTCTCAGCTGGCCGACAACATCGGGGGGTTGCGGCTGTTGGAGCAGGTCGGTGCGACGGCGTTGCGGGCGCGGTTGGTGCCGTTTTACGCGGATCGCGAGGTGGTGTCCCCGGAGGGGCCGTGAGGGTTCGGCCGACGCCGGGTGTCGGTTGACCCGGGGTGGCCTCAAACGCCGGCCGGGCTGTAGGGGGGAGTCCGGGCGGCGTTTGGTGTTGGTCGGTTTGGGGTGGCCTCAAACGCCGGCCGGGCTGTAGGGGGAGTCCGGGCGGCGTTTGGTGTTGGTCGGTTTGGG
>NZ_BIFH01000021.1:280737-347889 GCF_003967355.1 Embleya hyalina
GGGGGACTCCGGGTGGGGCCTGGTGTTGGTTGGTGGTGAGGGTTTGTGTGGGGTCAGGCGCCGGAGGCTGCCGGGTTCATGGTGTCGGCGTCCACCCAGATGTCCGTCATGGACTCGCGGAGGGTGTTGCCGTGTTTGGTGACCAGGGCCAATGCCGCGAGGTTGTCCCGCCATTGGGACATGCGGCTGGCGCCGAAGAGCACTGTGGCGACCGCCGGGTGGGTGAGGCAGAAGGCGATGGCCAGCTGGGCGGGCGTGGCGTCGAACTCGGCCGCCGCGTGCGCGAGTTTCGGGTAGACCTCGCGGATGCGGTCGCGGAGGTTGCCGGGGTCCGCGCCGATCTTGCGTCGCGGGTGCAGGTTGCCCGCCAGGATGCCGCCCTCCAGGACGTCGGACGCCTGCAACGCCAGGCCGTCGGCGAAGAGTTCGGCGAACGGCGCGCCCTCGGCCACCGCCCGGCGGGCCGGGCTGTACTTGAGTTGGGCGAACGTCGGCGGGGTCAGGCCCTCGGCGGCGGCGAACCGGCGGGCGGTCCACACGTCGCGCGCCGACCAGTTGTTGACGCCCCACGCGGTGAACCGGCCGGCCGCGATCTGCTCGGCGACGTCGGTGACCACGGCCGGGATGGGCAACTCGCCGAAGAAGTCGCCGACCACGACCAGGTCGGCGCGATGTGTGCCGACCCGGTCCAGGGCGACCTCCAGTTGCTCGGCGAAGCCCTTCCTCGGGTATTCCCAGAGCCAGAGCTTGCCGCACAGCAGCCAGTCCTCGCGGGCCACCCCCGCCTCGCGGATCGCCTCCCCGAAGATCAGGTCCGTGCGGGCGTTCTCCGCGTGCGGGCCCATGTCGTAGTGCGCGACGTCGAACAACTCCACGCCGTGCTCCAGCGCGTCCAGGATCAGCGCGACGGCGTCGGCGGGACGCATCCGGTCCCACGTGTTCCACGAGCCGAGGCCCAGGACCGGTACGTCGGGGCCGTGCGCGCCGAGGCGGCGACGGGGAACGGGGCTGATGCCGGGGGAGAGCGTCACGGGTCCTCCAGGGGTGGTTCGGGCGTGCGGCGCGGATGCGAAGATCGGCATTGTTGATGGCATCGGTAATCATATAGCATTCCAGATACCAACTTCCTGCCCTCGAGGAGATCCGCATGCCAGTTCCCTCGGACGCCCGGGCCGCCGTCGATCCGGCTCCCATCGTCGACGTCGCGATCGGATACATGGCCGCCAAGCAGTTGTTCGCGGCCGGGGAGGCCGGACTGTTCGCGGCCCTGGCCGACGGCCCCGCGCCGCTCGACGAGATCGTCGCCCGTACCGGACTGCCCGCGAGGACCGCGCTGATCCTGGCCGACAGCATGGTCGGTCTGGGCCTGTTGGAGCGCGGCGACGCCGGCTACGCCAACTCGCCCGCCACCGCGCACCATCTCGCCGGCTCGGGGGAGGGCGTGGACCTGCGTCCGTTCCTGACCTTCCTCGACGGCGTCAGCTACCCGCACTGGCTCGGCTTCGGGGAGACCTCGCGCACCGCCCGCCCCGCACCGCTCGACCTCGGCGGCGACCGGCTCGGCACCTTCCTCGGCGGCGTGATGACCTACAACGCGCTGCACGCGACGATGCTGGCCCGGGTCTACGACTTCGGCGCCCACCGGCGGGTGCTGGATCTGGCCGGGCTGTCCGGCTCGTTCCTGGCCGAGGCGTTGCGCGCGCACCCCGAACTGTCCGCGACGTTCCTGTCCGACGGCGACCTCGTCGGGCACGCGGAGAACACCCTGGCCGCCGCCGGCGTCGAGGACCGGGTCGAGGTGATCGGCGGCGACCCGCTGTCCGGCGAGGTGCCCACCGGCTTCGACCTGGTGCTGCTCGAACACGTGGTGCACCGCTTCGACGCCGAGCACAACCGGCGGATCGTGGCGGCGGCGCGCAAGGCCGCCGACCCCGGGGCCCGGCTGCTGCTGCTCGACTTCTTCCTGGAGCCGACCGGGACGCCGCGCCTGATCGACACCCTGCACGCCGGGGAGTACCTGGTCATCGACGGCACCACGGTGTATCCGCGGGCCGAGGTCGAGGAATGGCTCGTCGAGGCCGGCTGGCACCCGGTGGACGTGCTCGAACTGCCCGGCAGCCCCCGGGTGATCGTGGCGGAGGCCCGATGACCGCCCCGGACGCCGGGCCGGGCCGGGTGGTCGTGGTCACCGGCGGCGCGAGCGGGATCGGCGCGGCCGTCGCGCGCGCCTTCGCCGAGGGCGGCGACCGGGTCGTGATCGCCGACGTCGACGCCGCCGCGGCCGACAAGGTCGCCGAGGAGATCGGCGGCACCGCGGTCGCGATGGACATCACCGACCCCGCGTCGGTGGCCGCCGCCCTGGACCGGGTGCTCGCCGAGGTGGGCCCGCTCGCGGTCCTGGTCAACAACGCCGGCCTGGTCGCCGGCGGCGGGCTCCTGGTCGACCTGCCGATCGAGGTGTTCGACACCGTGGTGGCGGTCAACCTGCGCGGCACGTTCACCGTCACCGCGGCGGCGGCCCGCCGGATGATCGCCGAGGACGCGGGCGGCGCGATCGTCAACATCAGCTCGATCGGTGCCCGGCAACCCACCGCCGGCCTCGGTCACTACGAGGCCACCAAGGCCGCGGTGGACGCGCTCACCCGCACCGGCGCGATCGAGCTGGCCCCGCACCGCATCCGGGTCAACGGCGTGGCGCCCGGCCCGGTGCACACCCCGATGACGGCCGGCCTGATGGACGACCCGCAGGCCCGGCAGGCGTGGGAGTCCCGGATCCCGCTCGGCCGCATCGCGGTCCCCGAGGACGTCGCCCCGCTCGCGGTGTTCCTGGCCTCACCCGCCGCCGCGCACATCACCGGCACGATCGTCCAGGTCGACGGCGGCCAACTGCTGGTCTGAGCCGGCCACGGCGACCGGGAACCGCTCCCGGTCGCCGTGCGGCCGTCCGCGCGCGGGCGGACACGCCGATCGGGTGCGGACGGCCGGCGCCCGTGCGCCGATAGACTCGCGCCTCATGCACACAGACCTGTCGTCCGCCGGCGCCTGGGCGCCGCCGCGTGATGTTCCGGGAGATCGCGCGGGAACCGGCTCGTGGTAGAGACCTTCGCGAGGATCGTCGTCGTCGTTCCCACCTACAACGAGCGGGAGAACCTGCCCGTCCTGGTCGGCCTGCTCGCGGATCTGCGCCTGCCGAACCTGCACGTGCTCGTGGTGGACGACAACTCGCCCGACGGGACCGGCGAGGTGGCGGACAAGCTCGCCACGGAGTCCCCGGGGTTCGTCGGGGTGTTGCACCGCAGGGAGAAGGACGGGCTCGGCCGCGCCTACGTCGCCGGGATCACCCGCGCGCTGGACGAGGGCGCCGACGTGGTGATCCAGATGGACGCCGACCTCTCGCACCCCGTCGCGGTGATCCCGACCATGCTCGACACACTGCGCACCGGGGACGCCGCCGTGGTGATCGGCTCGCGGTACGTGCGCGGCGGTTCGACCGCCGCGGAGTGGGCCTGGTACCGCAAGGCCCTGTCGACGTGGGCGAACCACTACGTCAACGCCATTCTGCGGCTGGGCGTCAAGGACGCCACCGCCGGGTTCAAGGCGTGGCGGGCGACGACGCTGCGGGCGATCGACCTGCCGTCGATCCACAGCAACGGATACTCGTTCCAGGTCGAGATGAACCACCGCGCCGTCCAACGCGGGTCGCGGATCGTCGAGGTGCCGATCCGCTTCGAGGAACGGGCCGAGGGCGCGTCGAAGATGAGCCTGGCCGTGCAGATCGAATCCGCCCTCACGCCGTGGAAATTGCGGTTCGGGCGCAAGGTGGGCTGACGGCGCGACCTCGCTCCGGCCGCGGCCGGCGTACCCGGGCCCCGGCCGAGTCGGCCGGGGCCTTCGGCGCCCCGCGGTCGGTGCGCCCGGGGTTCCCGGGCCTCCGCTACGGCGTCCCGGTCTTGGCCTGGTGCAGGGCCGCGGCGGTGGCGATCTTGTGGGCGCAGGCGGCGCGTTCGATCTCCCCGGGGTCGGCTCCGGCGCCGATCAGGTCGAGCAGGTGCTCGTGTTCGCGCACCGAGGTGCGGGCCCGACCGGGGACGTAGGTGAAGGTCGAGCGGCGCATGTGGTCCAGGCGGGCCCACTCGGATTCGAGCAGCGCGTTCAGGTGCCGATCGGGGCAATGCGCGTAGAGCGAGAAATGGAACCTCCGGTTGAGCGCGGTGAACGCGGTCGGGTCGAAGTCGGCCAGCGCCTCGACCATCCGGTCGTTGATCGCCCTCGCCTCGGCGATGTTCTCGGGGCTCATCAGCGGCGCCGAGATCGCCGTCGCGTAGCCCTCGAGGCGGGCCAGCACGTTGAGCGAGTGCTCGACCTGGGAGCGGTCGAACACGGCCACCCGGGCGCCGACGTTGCGGACGATCTCCACCAGGCCGTCGGACTGGAGCCGGCGCACCGCCTCGCGCAGCGGGATGGTGCTGACTCCCGCCTCGCGGGCGAGCTGGTCGAACACCAGCCGGTACCCGGGGCCGTAGGTGCCGTCCAGGATCCGGCCGCGCAGCAGCTCGTAACACATCTCCGACTTGGACGACTTCGACGCCTTGCTCGCGGCGGTTGCCTTTGCGGGGCTCAACTACGGTCTCCTCAGTCTCGACCGGACACGGTGGCGGGCCGGGACACGGTGTCCCGGCCCGGTGTGGTCCGGTGCGGCGCGGTATGCGGCGGATGGGTCAGCGGCCGACGACCGACACGGCCAGGCCGTGGAAGTTGGGGTTGGCCAGGACGCCGTGGTGATCGCCGGCCACCACGACCGTGTGCGATCCGGTGGCCGCCGCGACCAGCGCGTCGATGTCGCGGGTCATCGGGTCGTCGGAACCGACCACGAAGCACGGCGGGGTGCGGCCGGCCCACGGCGTGGGCTCGAAGGGTGTGCTCCGCAGGCCCTCGACGCACGTGACCAGCCCGTCGGCGCGGTCGCCCTCGGCGCGGATCAGGCCCGCGATCATCCCGGTGAGCGGATCGGCGGCGGCCGCCTCGCCGTGTACGAGCCGGCGCAGTTCCGCGACGTCCACGGCGGCGAACGGCTCGACCGGGCTCATCGCGCCGAACGCCACGCGGCCCACCCGCTCCGGCGCGCGTTCGGCCAACGCCCAGATCAGTCGGGCGCCGAGGGAGTGGGCGATGATGTCGACCCGGTCCGCGCCGTACGCGTCGAGCACGGCGAGCAGGTCGTCGACGGTGGTGTTCGCGTCCGCCTCGTCGCCGCTCGTCGGGGCCGGACTGGCGCCGTGTCCGCGCAGGTCCGGCGCGATGACGGTGCGGCCGGCGTCGATCAACGCCGACACCATGCCCGTCTCCAGCCAGGAGCGGCGGGCGTCGGAGCAGAACCCGTGCACGAGCAGCACCGGGGGTTGCTCGGACTCCCCGACGTCCTCGGAGGGCCCGGCACTCGGATAGGTGGTGACGGCGAGGGGCTGCCGTGTGCGCATCCTACTTCTCCACTCGACTATTTCGGATACGATTTCGGATCTTACACCAGTGGCGGACGCTCACGACGGGGACCCGACCTGCGGTGATGTGTCACGCGCGAACGAGAAGCCGTCGGCGCCGACCGTCACCTCCGCCTCGTGGTTCTCCTCCCGGGCGAACACCGGCTGCGGTTTCCCGTTCAGGTCCAGCACGGTGGACGCCTCCGCGTACCAGGACGGCACCACCGGATTGCCCCACCAGTCGCGCCGCTGGTTGTCCCGCACGTCCCAGGACAGCACCGGGTGATCGGGATCCCCGGTGTAGTAGTCGGTGGTGTAGATCTCCACGCGGTGCAGGTCCGGATCCCGCACGTACACGTAGAACGCGTTGGACACCCCGTGGCGCCCCGGACCGCGCTCGATGTGCGCCGACCGACGCCGGGCGCCCAGCAGGTCGCACACGTGCAGCACCTGGCCGCGCTCGTGGGTGCTGAACGCGATGTGGTGCAGCCGGGGACCGTCGCCGCCGGTCAGCGCGATGTCGTGCACCGTGTCCTTGCGGTGCAGCCAGGACGCGTACAGCGTGTCGTCCGCGCCCCGGATGTCCTCGGTCACCCGAAAGCCCAGGGCGCGGTAGTAGCGTTCGGCCCGCGCCACGTCCGGAACCACGATGTTGAAGTGGTCGAGCCGGGCGATCGCGCCCGCGCCGTGCAGGTCGTAGTCCTGATGCAGACGCGGTACGTGCTCGGCCTCGTAGAAGAACTCCAGCGGGAACCCCAGCGGGTCCAGCACCCGCACCGCCGGGCCGATCCCCCGGGTGGCGCCCGCCGCGCGGCGCTCCACCGGTACGCCCAGGGCCCGGTAGTAGCGCTCGGCCGCGTCGACCTCCCCGGGCGAGCGCACCCGGTACGCGAGCGCGGCCAGCGCCGCGCCGTCGCCGCGGCGCAGGACCAGCGAGTGGTGCAGGTACTCCTCGAAGGCGCGCAGGTACACCGTGTCCTCGTCCTCGTGGGTGACCACCAGGCCGAGCAGGTCGACGTAGAACTCCCGGGACGCGGCGGGGTCGGTGACGACCAGCTCGGCGTAGGCGGCCCGGACGATGTCGGGCGGGGGTATCGCCCCCGGCTCGGGCGTGGGGGCGGGGGTGCCGGGCCGGACGGTGGGTACGGGCGGCGGGGGCGGAACGGCGGGAGTGGTCATGGGGCTCTCCTCCTGTTCGACGCGCTGTTCGGTTCGAGAGGTCGTGCGGAAACCGGTTTCGGGAGCTGTGCGGAACCTAGCAAGCGAGCGACCTGCGCGGATACGGCCGAGGGCGAACCGACGGCCGGATCGCGCGCGGTTCACCCGGTCGTCACGCGGCGCCGAACCGGGCGGTGTGCAGCGGCGCCATGGCCACGTGCACCGCCTGCTGCGTGGTGTAGAAGTCGATCGAGCGGTGGCCGCCCTCGTGACCCAGGCCGGATGCCTTGATCCCGCCGAACGGGGTGCGCAGGTCCCGCACGTTGTGCGAGTTGATCCACACCATCCCCGACTCGACCCGGTGGGCCACCCGGTGCGCGCGGCGGATGTCGTTGGTCCACACGTAGCCGGCCAGGCCGTAGTCGACCGCGTTGGCCAGCTCCACCGCGTGCGCCTCGTCGTCGAAGGGGGTCAGCGCCACGACGGGACCGAAGATCTCCTCCCGGAAGATCCGGGCATCGGCCGGCACGTCGCGGAACACGGTCGGCGCCAGGTAGTTGCCGGTCGGCAGGTGTGCCGGACGGCCGCCGCCGGCGACCAGGCGCGCCTCGCCGCGACCCACCTCGACATACGCCAACACCCGTTCGTAGTGCTCCGGATGCACCAGCGCGCCGACCTCGGTGGCCGGATCCGCGGGGGAACCGACCACGATCCGCTCGGCCCGTGCGGCGAAGCGCTCGACGAACTCCTCGTACACCCCGCGCTCGACCAGGATTCGCGAACCGGCGGTGCAGCGCTCGCCGTTGAGCGAGAACACGCCGAACAGCGCGGCGTCGATCGCGTCGTCCAGGTCGGCGTCGGCGAAGACGATCACCGGTGACTTGCCGCCCAGTTCCATCGACAACCCCTTCAGGTGTCGGGCCGCGGCGGCGAAGATGGTGCGCCCGGTGGTGGTCTCCCCGGTGAACGAGATCAGCGGCACGTCGGGGTGCTCGACCAGGGCCGCGCCCGCCTCCTCGCCGATCCCGCCGACCAGGTTGAACACACCTTGGGGCAGGCCCGCCTCGGTGAGGATGTCGGCCCACAACGACGCGGACAGCGGGGTGAACTCGGCCGGCTTGAGCACCACGGTGCAGCCCGCCGCCAGGGCCGGCGCCAGCTTCCACGACTCCAGCATGAACGGCGTGTTCCACGGCGTGATCAGCCCGGCGACGCCGACCGGTCGGCGGTGCACGTAGTTGAGCTGGCGGCCCGGCACCTGATACGCCTCGTCGGTCTGACCGACGATCAGATCCGCGAAGAAGCGGAAGTTCTCGGCGGCGCGCTGCGCCTGGCCGAGTGCCTGGGTGATCGGCAGGCCGGTGTCGAAGGTCTCCAGTTCGGCCAGCCGCGCATCGCGTCGCTCGACCTCGTCGGCGATGCGGTTGAGCACCACGGCCCGTTCCCTGGCGGGCAGTCGCGGCCACGGACCGGCGGTGAACGCTCGGCGGGCGGCGGCCACCGCGGCGGCCACGTCGGCGGCCTTGCCCGCGGCGGCGGTGGCGTAGGGCAGGTTCGACGCCGGGGCGCAGACCTCGAAGGTGGCGCCGTCCAGGGAGTCGACGTGCCGGCCGTCGATGAAGTGACGCAGCCGGGTGGGCAGCCCGGCGGGCACCTCGGCGGGCTCGACGGGCGTCGTCGTGGTGGTGCTCATGCGGATTCTCCAAGGGCGGGGTCGGTCAGCAGGTCGAACCGGCTCTGCGCGAGGGTGGACACGGCGGTCCGGCCGGATTCGGACAGCGGCAGCAGCGGGGGGCGGACCAGGTCGGAGCCGAGCAGGCCGCGCCGGTGCATCAGCCACTTCGCCGGCGCCGGGTTGGTCTCCACGAACAGCAGGTCCACCAACGGCTGCACGGCGTAGTGCAGTTCGCGGGCCCGACCGAGATCGCCCTGCTGATAAGCCTCGTACATCTCGGCCACCGCGGCGGGCGCGATGTTGGCGAGCGCGGAGACGAAGCCCGCGCCGCCGAGGGTCAGCACGGGCAGACACAGGAGTTCGATGCCGGACCAGACCAGGAGTTCGGGGCCGGCCGCCTCCATCACCCGGGAGAAGTGCTCGAAGTCCCTGGTGGTCTCTTTGATGCCGACGATGTTCTCGTGCGCGCGGAAGAGCCGGGCCACGGTCGGCGGATCGATGTCCACCGCCGTGCGGCTCGGCACGTTGTAGATCACCACCGGCAGGTCGGGGTATTCGCGGGCGACGGTGGAGTACCAGGAGAACAGCGCGTCCTGGGTGGGGCGCGCGTAGTAGGGGGTGATCACCAGCACGGCGTCGGCGCCCGCGTCCCGGGCGACGCCGGTCAACTCCAGCGTCTCCTCCAGTTTGGTCGACCCGGTGCCCGGCACGAACGGCGCCCGGTCGTCGAGTTCGTCGGCGACCACCCGGATCGCCTCGGCCCGTTCGGCCAGGCTCTGCGCGGACGGCTCGCCGGTCGAGCCGCCGAGCGAGATCCCGTGCGAGCCGGCCGCGAGCTGCCAGCGGACCAGGCGGCGCAGTGTGGCCGTGTCGAGGGCGCCGTCGGGGGTGAAGGGGGTGACCAGCGGTGCGATCGAGCCGCGGATCAGGGACGGGTCGGCGCGGTACTTCATCGGTACTCCTCGCGGGTGATGGGCGAAGCCGGGTCGTGGGTGGGCGGCAGCGCGGCCCGCCAGGCGCGGTAGGCGGGTTCCCAGTCGGGGCCGATGGGGTACAGGCCGGCCAACGCGGCTCCCCGGGCGACCTGTTCGGTGATGAAGCGCTCGCGCGCCTCCTGCTCCTCGGCGGCCGCCAGGACCTCGGCCACCAGGGCGGGCGGGATCACCACCGCGCCGTCGTGGTCGGCGACCACGACGTCGCCGACCTGTACGGTGGCGCCGCCGCAGGAGACGGTGACGTCGACGTCCCAGGGCACGTGCCGGCGGCCGAGCACGGCGGGGTGGGCGGCGGCGGCCAGTACGGGCAGGCCCAGGGCGGCGACGGCGGCGCTGTCGCGGACCGCGCCGTCGGTGACGATCCCGGCGGCGCCGAGCGTGCGGGCGCGCAGGGCCAGGATGTCGCCCAGGGTTCCGGCGGTGTCCACGCCGCGGGCCTCCATGACCAGGACCTGGCCGGGTTCGAGACTGTCGACGGCACGTTTTTGCGCGGTGTGGCCGTTGCCGTGGGCGGCGAACAGGTCCTTGCGGAACGGGACGTAGCGCAGGGTGCGGGCGGTGCCGACCAGGCGGGTGCCGGGGGTGAGCGGACGCACGCCGTCGATGGAGACGGTGTCGAAGCCGCGGGCGCGCAACTGCACGCTGAGCGTGGCCACCGCGACCCGACCGAGCCGGGTGCGCAGGTCGTCGGTGAGCGCGAGGTCGGGCACGGTGCCGTGGGCGTCGGCGCGGGTGGCCGGGTCGACGCGCGGCGGGGTGCCCCAGTCGGCGAGCGCGGGACCGGCGACCACGTCGGTGCGCAGCGGGCCGGTGCAGCGGGTCGGGTCGTCGAGGCTGTCCACCTCGACCTCGATGCGCTGCCCGACCTCGGCCACGCCGGCGCCGGCCGGGGTGCCGGTCAGGATCACGTCGCCCACCTCCAGGGTGAGCAGCCGGGACAGGTCCGCGATCAGGTGGGCGAAGCCGAAGAGCAGGGTCGCGGTGGTGTCCTCCTGGACCAACTCGCCGTCCAGCCAGGTGCGTACGCGCAGCGCGTCGGGACGCAGCTCGGCCGCGGGCAGCAGGGCGGGCCCCAGCGGGGTGAAGCCGTCGCCGCCCTTGGCCCGCACGTTGGAGCCCTTGTCCGCGTGCCGCAGGTCGTACAGGCCGAGGTCGTTGGCGGCGGTGACCCAGCCGATGTGCGCCCAGGCCTCCGCCGGGGTCACCCGATGCGCGGCGCGGCCGACGACCAGGGCGATCTCGCCCTCGAAGCCCAGCAGTTCGAGGCCCGCCGGGCGCTCGACACGGCCGGATCCGGTGAGCGAGCTGCCCGGTTTGAGGAAGTAGGAGGCATGCTCGGGGACACGGCCGCGTTGGCGGGCCCGGGAGGGATAGTTCAGGTGTACGGCCAGCACCTTGCCGGGCCGCCGTCCCGTCGATGCGGTCACCGCGTCCTGCGTCACTCGCCACCGCCCTTCGTGCCTGGTACCGCCCGCCGGATCGGCGATGCCATCTTGGAACGTATATGATTCCGGATAGAATAATAGAGGTGATCTCGGTTCCACTGTCAACCACCCGGAG
This sequence comes from Embleya hyalina, assembly GCF_003967355.1. GTDB lineage: Bacteria > Actinomycetota > Actinomycetes > Streptomycetales > Streptomycetaceae > Embleya > Embleya hyalina. Next base: position 291,603 of record NZ_BIFH01000021.1, read on the forward strand.
GGGCACGCTTGTTCGGGCGGAGAGAGGGAGGGGTGGAGAGGGGCGGGCACGACGAGGACCCGGCCCCGGGCGGGGTCGGGTCGGTCCCGGCGGTTGTCGTCGCGATCGGCGATGGCCGATCCCGCCGCATCGAGCGACCCCGAGCCGATGCCCGGGCCTGCCTCGGCCGCGGTCCGGTCGGTCACGATCGCCTGCCGGGCGGCGGCGCGGGGCCGCGATTCGACGGCGCGTCGGGGCCGGTCGGCGTGGGCCGGGTCGGGGCTTCGGGCGGGTTCGGCGGGAGGCACCGGATCGGCCCGTACCCGGGCCGGGTGTGCGCCGGGGTGCGCCGGAGGCCGATGAGCGCGCTCCCACGGCGTGCGTCGGCCGGGTATCCTTCGGTGCCGGCGTGTTCGGGCTTGTGCGGCACCGGTGCCGGGGCGGAAAGTGGTGCGAGTGGGCGCCGGCTCCCCCCGTGGCCGGGCCCGCCGCGGCCCGGCGTCCGGCCCCCCGTCCGCCCGCCGGGCCGCCCCCCACCCGCCCCGCGATACCGTCTGTGTCGGGCGGGCCCCGAAGCGGCTGCCGAAATGCCCTCGACGGTAAGGAAGTCGCGCCGCCGCAGGCTGCCCGGCGAGGCCGCCCGCTCAGGGCAGGATCGAACGGGCGACGCGGAATCCCACATCGTCGACGCGGTAGCTCGGGTGGCTGCGCCTGCGGGCGCCGGCGCGCAGGCTCCAGTGTTCGTCGAACCAGCCGCCACCGCGCAACACCCGGTATTCGCCGTACACTTCGGCGTCGTACACGTCCCAGCACCAGTCCCAGACGTTGCCGAGCATGTCGTACAGGCCCCACGGATTGGGCTGCTTGCCGCCCACGTCGTGGATCCGCTCCGCCGAGTTGGCGCGATACCAGGCGATGTCGTCGAGCGGACCGTGGTGCGGACCGGTGGTTCCGGCGCGGCAGGCGTACTCCCACTCGGCCTCGGTCGGCAGCCGATAGCCGTCGGTCGAGGTGTCCCAGGCGACCCGCTCGGCGTCCGGCGCGAGGCGGTACGCCGGGGCGAGGCCCTCATGCGCGGACAGGGCGTTGCAGAAACGCACCGCGTCGTGCCAGGACACCTCCTCGACCGGCAGCCGGGCCCCGACGGCGGTACTCGGGCGCTCGCCGGTGATCCGCGCGTACCGCGCCCGGGTGACCGGGAACACCGCCAACCGGAACGGCGCGACGTCGACCGACCAGCTGCGCCGTGTACGCCGATCGGACAGGGTGACCCGTCCGGCGGGGAGGGAGACCATCGCGTCGTCCGCAGTCGCGTCCATGATCGAAAACCTGGCCGTGGTCGGCTCGCGCACCGTCACGGGGCCGATCGCTCGGGGCGTCGGCTCGTTCGGCCGGGCGAGGTGTGGGGGATTCGAGGCGAACAAACGTCCGGGTTCGAAGTCCGTGGGAGCGGGCAACAAGGGGCGCCATGAGCTGTGTGGATGCGATGAGGTCCCCGTCGTGGCGCGCGCTCACCCGTTGGGGTGTCGCGCTCGGCCTGTGTGCCTGCCTTGCCGGTTCGGGGTGCGCGGACGAGGACGCGGGCGCGCCGCGGGCCAAGGCGGGGCAGCCGGTCGCGGCGGCGAACGCGCCCGGCGCGCCCGGCGCGCCGATTCCGGACGCCGCGCGGGAGCAGGCCGAGGCGCAGATCCGGGCCGCCCGGCTGGGCGCGGAGCGGGAGGAGGCCGCCCGGATCGCGGCGAGTCGGGCCGCCGCCGCGCGGAAGTGGGGCCTGGCCGAGGCGCCGATCGCGGCTCCCGCGCCGCCGGCCACCCGGCCGGCGCTGAAGTCGGGTCCCGGCGTGACCCGCTACGGCGATCTCCCGCCGGTGGTGCACCGGGTGCCCACCCAGGACCGGGTGGTCTTCCTCACCGTCGACGACGGCGCGGAGAAGGACCCGGAGTTCGCCCGGATGGCCCGCGAACTGGGTGTGCCGTTCAGTGCGTTCGTCAGCGGTTATCTGGCCCGAGGCGGCTGGGACTACTTCCGGGGTCTGCACGAGCAGGGCGTCGCGGTGAACAACCACACGGTGAACCATCCGGACCTGCGGAAGCTGGGCTACGCCCGCCAGCAGCAGGAGATCTGCGGGGAGCAGGAGGCCGCCGAACGCGAGATCGGCGTCGCGTCGCGGCTGTTCCGGCCGCCGTACGGGGAGTTCAACGAGGACACCCTGCGAGCGGCGCAGTCGTGCGGGATCGTGGCGCTCCCGATCTGGAACCAGGAGGCGTTCCCGGACCGGATCGAGTATCGCTACGACCACCGGCTCAAGCCGGGCGACATCATCCTCACCCACTTCCGGGGCCCCGGGCAGTGGAAGGGCGACATGGCCCAGATGTTGCGCCGCGTCGTGGACACGGCCACCGCGCAGGGCTTCGCCCTGGCCCGGCTGGACGACTACCTCTAGGGCGTCGACGAAACGGAGCCGTCCGTCGGGAAGCGGCGCACCCAGCGGCGTTGCCACGGCGTCTCGACGGCCCGGCGGTGGTGATGTTCGCGGGCCCAGGCGACGGCGTCCGCGGGGGCGATGCCGGCGCGTACGGCCAGGCACGCGACGACGGTGCCGGTGCGGCCGATGCCGCCTCCGCAGGCCACCTCGACCGCCTCGCCCGCGCGGGCCCGATCGTGCAGCGCGCGGATCTCCCGGATCGCCCGGTCCCGGTCGCGCGGCAGCCGGAAGTCGGGCCAGTCGAGCCACACGTGCGGCCACGTCAGCGCCTCGTCGTGGCGACGGCGCAACCGCTCGTCGCCCAGATAGAGGCCGAAGCCGGGCGTCGGACCCGCCGGCCGCGGCAGGCGCAGCCCGCGTGCCCGGATCCGGGCCCCGTCGGGGAGGCGAAGCGCGCCGATCAGGGGCGGCTGCTCGATCGCGCCGCTCATCGGGCCACCCCCGCCCGCTGCCGACGGGCCCGGTGGTTGGCCACGTTGACCCGGTTGCCGCACAGGTCCGGCAGGCAGTAGCGGCGCCGGCCGGCCCGACTGGTGTCGACGAACACGCCGCGGCAGTCGGGGCCGGCGCAGGCGCGGAAACGTTCGTGGCCGAGGGCGCGGACGGCGCCGAACAGCCCGACCGCGACGAACGCGGCCAGTTCGTCGGCGAGCGACGCCCCCGGCGCGGTCGGGACGTACCACTGCCAGCCGCCGTCGGCCGTTCGGTCCAGGACGGGAGCGAGCCCGGCCCGGGCGACGAGCACGCCGGAGCCCGCGACGGCCTGCTCCGCCGTCTCGGTCTCGACGACGCCGCGCACCTCCCGGCGCAGCAGTCGGATCGTGTGGAGGTCGAGGTCGGTGGGCGCGCCCTTGTCCACCAGGGCGTCCGGCCGCAGGCCGTGCCCGGCGAGGAGATCAGCCAGCGCGGCCGGATCGGGGAGCGCGTCGCCGGTGTCGGCACGCACCGTGGGTGAGGTGTTGACCAGGTCGGACGCGAACGTCGCGCCGGCGACGTAGTCGGCCATCGGGATGCGCACACGTTGCCTTCCGTCGAAGTAACCGTTGAAGAGAGACTACAACCCTTACTCGACTCCATCCGACTCTCGTGGATGGGCCGGCGCGGCACCCGTACGGCCCCGCCGGGGCGCGGCCGTACGGGTTGTCCCGGACCCGGGCTCAGCCCGATGTCGCCGACACCTCGGCCGGAGCGGACCGGAGTTCGTCCCGAGGCCCCGTCCCGACGCGCAACGACCAGGCCAGGACCGCCGACGCGACCACGCCCGTGGCCAACGCGGCCCAGCCGATGCCCGCACGACCGCCGAGCGCGAAGCCCGCCGCGCCGGCCGCGCCGCCCGTGCTGATCCCGAGGTAGATCGTGCTCTGGTGCAGGCCGAGGACCAGCGGGACCGCGTCGGGGGCGGCGGAGGTGACCCGCAACTGCTGCGGCACGTTGATCATCCAGTGCAGCAGCCCCCACAGCGGGACCACGACACACGCCGCCGCCATCGAGCGGGACAGCGCCGGCACCAGGGCGGCGACCGCGGTGAGCAGCGGGGCGGCGAGCACGATGGTGCGTTCGGGGCCGAAGCGGTCGGCCAGGCGGCCGACGAGGAAGTTCCCGCAGACCGCGCCGACGCCGAAGCTCAGCAGGATCAGCGAGGTGCGTCCGGCGTTGCCGTCGGTGGCCGGTCGGGTCACCGTGTCGAAGTAGGTGTAGACGGTCCAACTGGTGCTCAGGCACAGCAGGGTGGCGGTGAGGATCACCACGACCCGGACGTCCGTGAGCGGCGCGACCCGTTCGCGCAGCGTCCGACGCGGCAGCCCCGGCAGGTCGGGGACCACGGCGGCGATGCCCGCGCCGGCCACCGCGGCGAGGCCGACGATCAGCCACAGCGCCACGCGCCAGCCGGTGGTCGAGCCGAGCCAGGCGCCCAGCGGCAGACCGAGCACGATCGCGGTGGTCAGACCGCCGACGACCACCGAGGTGGCCCGCCCCTCCCGCCCCGGCGGCGCGGTCGCCCGGGCCACCGCCAGGGCGTTGACGGTGTAGAGCGAGGCGCCGGCGCCGGCGAGGGCCCGGCCGATCATCGCGAGGCCGTAGTCGCCGACGACCGCGTTCAGGGCGTTGCCGACGGCGAAGACCGCGAGGCCGGCGAGCAACAGGCCACGTGGTGCCCGGTGTCCGACGGCGGCGGCGAGTACCGGCCCGCCCAGGGCGTAGGCGAGCGCGAACGCGGTGATCAGCCACCCCGCCGCGGTTCGGGAAACGTCGAGGTCGTCGGCCATCGGCCCCAGGATCGGCGCGATGACGAACGTGTCGACGCCCATGGCGAAGGTGCCGACGGCCAGGACGATCAAACGCAGCCGCATGACCGCTCCTTTTTCCGTTTCGGTCCGCGGGTGACCGTTCTCGGGTCCGCGGGTGAGTGTGTCGACGACGATCGCGTGCGCGGGGGCCCCGGCCCATCCCTCAAGTGGGGGATGGGCCGGGGTCGGGCCGCGCGGGCCCGCGAAAAACGCGATGCGCCGCGAACCCGACCCGGCTAGCGTCACGAGGGTGACTCTCGACATCCGAGAAATCCCCAAGTCGCAGGTGGATCGCATCGTGGATCTCGCCGATCTGGCCTTCCACGAGGCGGACTCTGCCGACGAACGCAAACAACACCGGGACAGGCTGCGCGTCTGCGGGCGGATCGGCGCCTACGAGGACGACGCCCTCGTCGGCGCCGTCGTCGCGCACCGCTTCCGGCTGACCGTGCCCGGCGGCGAACTGCCCTGCGCCGGGCTCGACTACGTCGCCGTGGCGCCCACCCACCGCAGGCGCGGAGTGTTGTCCCGGATGATCGCGGAACAGTGGCGCAGGTGCGCCGAACTCGGCCAGCCGCTGTCCTGCCTGTGGGCCTCCGAGGACGCGATCTACGGCCGGTTCGGCTATGGCAACGGAACCCTCGGGTGCAGCGTCGAGATCGACGCCCGCCGGCCGCTCGCCCTGCGCATCACCCCCGACCCCCGGCCGTTGCGGCTGGTCGACCCGGCCAAGGCGCCGGGTCTGCTCGGTCCGGTCTACGCGGCGGAGCGGGGCAGGCGGGGCGGGCGGCTGGACCGGGACGAGGAGTGGTGGCGCACCATGGTGCTCCTCGACGACGAGGACGAGGAGCCGATCCGGGTCGTCGCGCTCGGCGAGCGGGGCGAGACCCCCGCCGGATACGTCGTCTACCGGGTGGAGGAGGTCAGGGGGCCCGCCGGCTCGGCCAACGTGCTCCAGGTGTTCGAACTGGAGGCGCGGGACGCCCCGGTGGCCGCCGCGTTGTGGGCCTATCTCGTCTCGATCGACCTGATCGACAAGGTGGTGGCCTGGGCCCGGCCGCTCGACGACCCGCTGCTGCAGTTCGCCGGGGACCGCCATCAGGTGCGGGTGACCAGGCAGTATCCGGCGCTGCGGCTGCGCCTGGTCGACGTGCGTACCGCGCTCATCGCGCGGTCCTGGGCGGCGCCGGTGGACCTGGTCCTGGACGTGCGCGATGCCGCGCTGCCCGCGAACCAGGGCCGCTTCCGGCTTGCTGCGGGCCCGACCGGGGCGACCTACACGGCCACCGACGCCGCACCCGATCTGGCCGTGGACGTACGGGAGTTGGCCACGTGCTACCTGGGCGGCACCCCGATCCGCCGGCTGGTGGCCGCCGGACTGGTCACCGAGACCACGCCCGGCGCGGCGCACCGCCTGGACGCGGCGCTCCGCACCGACCTGCTGCCGTACGCGCACGAGGACTACTGAGCCACGGGGACCACCGGGTCACGGGGACCACCGGGTCACGAGGTGCCGGCCGGGTCCCCCGGTTCGGCCTGGTGATCCGCGAAGTACCGCACCAGGTCCGGGGCGAGCGGCGGCACCTCGGTGCGTGCCCCGCCCGCCCGCAGCGACATGGTGGCCGCCACCCCGGCGGCCACCGCCTCCCGTGCGGCGACCGGCGAGGTGCGGGTGGGTCCGCCCTCGGCCGCGAACCGCAGGAACTCGGCCACCAGCGCCGCGTCCGCACCGCCGTGCGGCCCGTCGGCGGCGACGAACTCGTGGCGGTCGGCGTCGGACCGGTAGCCCGAACGGCGCAGGTTCCACACCTTGATCGCGGGCCGGTCGTCCTCCAGCCCGTCGCCGAAGTTCTCCATGCGGCCCTCGTCGCCGATGACGGTGTAGTTGCGCCAGTAGTCCGGGGTGAAGTGGCACTGCTGGTAGCTGGCCAACACCCCGTTGTCCAGGCGGCTGAGCATCAGGCTGACGTCCTCCACGTCGACCACCGGATTCAGCCCGGTGAGCGCGCTCGGCGGCCACACCTCCGGGGCGAACCAGTCTCCCACCCGCGCCGCCCCGACCGGCTCCGGCCGGCGCGGGTTGGCACCGTAGACCGCCAGGTCGCCCATGGCCACCACATCGCGGGACCAGCCACCGGCCAACCAGTGGATCACGTCCAGGTCGTGCGCTCCCTTCTGGAGCAACAGGCCGGTGGTCCGGGCGCGTTCGGCGTGCCAGTCCTTGAAGTAGTAGTCACCGCCGTGCCCGACGAAGTGCCGCACCCACACCGAGCGCACCCGCCCGATCACCCCTTCGTCGATCAGCGCCCGCATCCGCCGCAACACCGGCAGGTGACGCAGGTTGTGCCCGACGTACAGCCGGGTCCCGGTGTCGCGGGCGGCGCGCAGCAGCCGGTCGCAGTCGGCGACCGTGATGGCCAGCGGCTTCTCCACGAACACCGGGACGCCGGCGGCGAGGAAGAACAGGGCGGGCTCGACGTGCCGATCGTCGGGGGTGAGGACGAACACCGCGTCGAGGCGGTCGTCGAGCATGCGCCGATGGTCGTCGTGCACCGCGACGTCCGGACCGAACAGGGTGCGCGCGTCGGCCCGACCGCGCGGCGAGGGGTCGGCGCAGGAGACCACCCGCGCCACCCCCGCCCGATTCGCCGGCGCGGCCAGGCCGGCACGCTGACCGATCCCGACTACGCCGAGGCGCAGTTGGCTGTTTGTTGGGCGCTTCGCGCCGGCTCGCGAGGGACCACTTTTTCTTTCCCCCGCTTCGCTCCTCCAAGAAAAAGCGGCCCCTCGCTCGGGGCCGTGTGTCCCTCCGCTTCGCTCCGGGCCACCCGACCCAAAATTCGCGGCTCCGCCGCTCTCCGCGCTTCGCGCGTCGATCACCGGCGCTGGCCCGGGTCGTGGGCGCTGACGCGCCGCAGCGGGCGGCGAGTCCGAGGGGCGGTGGTTCGCGGCTTCGCTGCGCTTCGCGGCGGGCATGTCGATTTCCGGGATCGGTCCGGGTTGTGGGCGCTGACGTGCTGCGGCGGGCGGTGAGTTCGGGGTGGGGTGGTTCGCGGCTTCGCTGCGGTCCGTGCCGGGCATGTCGATCTTCGGGATCGGTCTGGGGCGTGGGTGCTGACGTGCTGCGGCGGGCGGTGAGTTCGGGGTGGGGTGGTTCGCGGCTTCGCTGTGCTTCGCGGTGGGCATGTCGATCACCGGATCTCAGTGGCCGAGCGTGGCCCGCAGGCCCGGCTGGAGCAGGTCGCCGTGTGCGCGGACCAGGTCGTCGCACAGGTCCCAGATGCGTTCGACGGGCAATACGGCGGCGGTGGCCGGGTCGATCATCGCGGCGTGCCGGATGTGCCCGGGGTCGTCCTCCAGGGCGGCGCGCACCACCAGGTCGTTGACGCTCAGGTAGGTGCGGTTGAGCGCGGCCAACTGCGCGGGCAGCGCGCCGACTCGGGTCGGCTGTACGCCCAACCGGTCCACCAGGCAAGGGACTTCGACCACGCCGTCGGTGGGGAGGTTGTCGATCAGGCCGTGGTTGGGCACGTTGCCGTAGACCGTGCGCGGGGTGCCGGTGGTGATGCTGTGGATGATCTGCGGGGCGTACTCCATGGTCGACTCGACCGACACCGGCCGCCCGGCGGCGAGTGCGGCGCGGGTGCTCTCGTAGGCCGCGACGTTCTCGTCGACGATGTCGAGGTAGGCCCCGACGGGCAGCCTCAGCCGGCTTATCTCGCTGTCGTGGCCCAGGTACCAGGGCACGTATTCGCTGGAGTGCTCGCTGGTCTCGGTCGGGTAGAAGCCGAGCCGGCGGTACATGTCCACCCGCACCCGGCGCCGCAGTTGCTCGTCCCGGGCGATCAGCGCGTCGAGTCGGGGGTACAGGTCGGCGCCGGCGTGTTCGAAGCGCAACACCCACGCCTGGTGGTTGACGCCGGCCGCGAGGTAGTCGACCTCCTCGTAGGGCACGCCCACCAGTTCGGCCAGGCCCTGCATGGTCCAGTAGACCGAGTGGCACAGGCCGACCACTCGGGTCAGGCCGGTGGCGCGCCGAAGGTAGCCGACGTTCATCGCCATCGGGTTGGTGTAGTTGAGCAGCCAGGCGTCCGGGCACAGTTCGGCGATGTCCTCGCCCAGCGCGCGCAGCACCGGGAAGGTGCGCAGCGCGCGGAAGATGCCGCCGATGCCGAGGGTGTCGCCGATGGTCTGCCGCAGGCCGTAGCCGGCGGGCACCTCGAAGTCGGTCCGGGTGGCCTCGCGCATGCCGACCTGGATGATGTTGATCACGAACCGGGCGCCGACCAGCGCCTCGCGGCGATCGGCGTGCGCGGTGATCAGCGGGCTCGCGCCCCGCTCTTCGGCGATCAGCCGGGCCGCGCCGTGCGCGGTGGCCAGGCGTTCGGGATCGATGTCGTGCAGCGCGATGTGCGCGTCCTTCAGCTCCGGGAAGGCGAACAGGTCCGCCAACAGGCCCTGGGTGAACACGACGCTGCCGGCGCCGACGAAGACGATCTTGGTGCGGGTCATCACTGGTTCTTTCCGTTGCGGGCGAGCGCGTCCAGCGCCTCGTCCCGGGTGGGTTGGGCGGCGGTGCCGCCGGTTGCTCGGGTGGACAGGGCGCCGCACGCGGCGGCGAAATCGAGGGCCCGGGCGAGGGGTTCGCCGGCGAGCAGGGCGGCGATCAAACCGGCGTCGAAGCTGTCGCCGGCGCCGACGGTGTCCACCGGGTCGGCGGGGACGCCCCGGGTGCGCAGCACGTTCTCGCCGTCGTGCGCGAAGGCGCCGGCGCCGCCGTCCTTGACCACCACGACGGGTCCGTGCCCGGCCAGCCGCGCGGCGGCCTGTTCGGTGGTCGCGGCGGGGGAGCCGGCCAGCGCCCGGGCCTCCTGTGCGTTGGGCAACAGGTAGTCCACGGTGGGCAGTACGGCGGCCAGCGCGCCGGGATCCCAGCGCCCGGCCGGGTCGTCGTTGGTGTCCAGGGAGGTGGTGGCGCCGGCCGCGCGGGCGATGCCCAGCAGCGCGGGCAGTGCCCGCGCGAGTCGCGGCATCAGGAAGTAGGAGGAGGCATGCACGTGCCGACTCCGGGTCAGCAACTCCTCGGGCACGTCGTCGGGTCCGGTCACGGCCAGCGTGCCGGGCGCGGTGACGATGGCCCGGTCCCCGTCGGTGCGGGTGAGCACCGTGGTCAGCGGCGTGGGCAGGCTCGGATCGACGCGCAACGCCGAGGTGTCCACCCCCCGATCCGCGAGCGCGGCGCGCACGAAGCGGCCCGCGTCGTCGTCGCCGATGCGGCCGGCGATGGCGACGGACAGACCCAGCCGGGCCGCGCCGCAGGCGGTGATCGCGCCAGATCCGCCGAGGGTGAGCAGGCCGGTGGGGACGAGGTGTTCGTGCTGACCGAAGGCCAACGGCCGGTCGAGGGGGCCGACCACGACGTCGGGATTGGCGTCGCCGAGGACGAGCAGGTCGAAGGTGTGCGGCATCGGGGCTTCCCGGGTGTGTGCGGTGGATGGGGGACGGAGCACGAGAGGGTCGAACTCCCGTGACATCGCTACCCCTTCAGACCGCTGGAGGTGATCGACTGGATGAACGCCTTCTGCGCGAAGAGGAAGGCGAGGAGCACGGGCAGCACGGTGATCACGTTGCCCGCCATGACCGCGGCCCACTGGGTGTGGTGCTGGCCCTGGAAGGTGGTCAGGCCCAGTTGCAGCGTGTACTGGGTGTCGTGGTTGATCGCGATCAACGGCCAGGTCAGGTCGTTCCAGGTGGTGAGGAAGGTGAGTACCGCGACGGTGCTCAGCGCCGGCCGGGACAGCGGCAACACGATCAGGTACAACACGCGCAGCCGCGAACAACCGTCGATCCAGGCGGCCTCCTCCAACTCCCGGGGCAGCGAGAGGAAGAACTGCCGCAGCAGGAACACCGCGAACGGCGTGACCAGCGACGGGATGATCAGCGCGCCGAGGGTGTCGATCAGCCCGAGTCGCTTCATGATCAAAAACGTCGGGATCATGGTGAGCTGGAACGGGATCGCCATGGTGGCCAACATCGCCACCATCAACACGCGCGACCCGGCGAACCGCATCCGGGCGAACGCGTAGCCCCCCAACGCCCCGAACACCAGGTTCGAGGCCACCGCCACCGCCGAGACGATCAGCGAATTGGCGAACCAGCGGGGGAACATCGCGTTGCCCAGCACGTAGCGGTATCCGCCCAGGTCGATCCCGGAGGGCCACAGCGCGGGTGGGAACCGGTTGATCTCCGCGTTGGTCATCACCGAACTGAGCACCAGCCACACCAGCGGCAGGGCGAACAGCAGGGACAGCGGCATCAGCAGCAGATGCCAGGGGCTGAACGGGAGCCGGCGGCGCGGCGCCGCGACCGGGGCCGGACGGGCCTGCGCGGGGGCGGACTCGACGGTCGTCGCGCTCACTTGGCACCACCTTCGGCGAGCACGGCGCCGGCGGGCTTGCGACCGCGGACGAGCCGCGACGCGACCCCGATCACCAGGAGCGCGAGGGCCAGCACGTAGGCCGCCGCCGCGCCGTATCCGGCGGTGAAGTTCTTGAACGCCTGCTCCCAGATGAAGTAGACGATCACCGTGGTGGATCCGAGCGGACCGCCCTTGGTCGTCACATAGACCAGGTCGAACACCTGCAACGCGTTGATCGTCTGCCACAGCACCAGGAACAGGCTGACCGGGGTGAGCGTCGGCATCACCACGTGCCGCAACAACTGCCACCGCCCGGCGCCGTCGAGCCGGGCCGCCTCCAACAGCGAGGGCGGCACGTCCTGGAGCGCGGCGAGGTAGATCACCACGCAGAACCCGGTGCCGCTCCACACCGAGATCGCCACCAGGACCGCCAACGCCTGCCCGGGATCGGTGAGGAAGCCCTGCCGACCGATCCCGAGCGCGTGCAGCACCGAGTTGGCCGCGCCGAACTCCGGGTCGAGGATGAACGAGAACAGCACACCCTGGGCCGTCGCGGAGATCACGAACGGCACGAAGATCAGCGTGCGGTACAGGCCCACCAACTTGATCCGTCGATTGAGCACCAGCGCCAGGAACAGCCCCAGGGCCATGCTCAGCGGCACGTAGAGCCCGGTGTACAGCAGGGTGTTGCGCACCGCCTGGCTGAAGTGCGGGTCCTGGGTGAGCGCGTCGTAGTTGTCCACGCCGACCCAGCGGCTGGGGGTGACCAGGTCGTCGGCCCGGAAGGACAGCAGCAGGGACCAGACGAACGGCACGACGCTCAGGCCCAGCACGACCAGGACGGCGGGCAGGATGTACGCCCACGCGGTCGCCGTCTCGCGCCGGCGTCTGCGGCGCAGGGTGCGCTGTCGGCGATCGTGGTCGGACAGCGTGAGTGGAGCGGGCAGGGATGACATGGAGGGGCTCCTCAACGCGGTATTCGTCAACGCGGTATGACGAGGGCGGCCTTGGCCGCGGCGGCGCAGCGGTTCAGGGCCCGGGTCGGACTGCTCTTGCCGAGCAGTACGGACACGATGGCCTCGCCGAGGGCCGTGGAGATCTGCGGATAGGCGGGGTGCGCGGGGCGTACCCGGGCCGTCTCCAGGGCGCGGGTGAACACGTCCAGGCCCGGGGTCTCGGCGGCGTGCGCGCGCCACTCGGGTTTGGCCTCGCAGATCCGGCTCAGCGGCAGGCTGCCGACCCGCACGCCCCATTCGACGTCCTGCTCGGGCTGGTTGAGCCAGGACACGAAGGTGCGCGCGGCGCGCACCCGGGCGCCGCCGTTGTCGAAGACGGTCCAGGTGTCGGGGCCGCAGATGGTCATCGGCCGGCCGCTGTAGCTGGGCAGCGGCACCACGTGGTAGTCGATGCCCGCCGCGGTGACGTCGGGGATCTGCCAGGGGCCGGTGACCACCATGCCCATCCGGCCGGAGGCGAAGACCTGGTACATCTGCTCGCTGCCGGGCTTGGGGTCGATGTAGACGCTCTTGGCGCGGGCCAGCGCCTCGACCGTCTCCAGGGCGCGGGCGCCGACCTCGCGGAAGCCGATGTCGCGGCCGTTCTCGGCGACCACGTCGCCGCCGAGGTCCCAGATCATCGGCCACAACCGCCAGACGGTGTCCTCGTCGCCCACGCCCGGCCAGCCGGTGCCGAAGACGCCGCGCTGCGCGTCGGTGAGGCGCTGCGCGGTGGCCAGGAAGTCGTTCCAGGTCCAGCCGGGTCGGGGGAGCGGGACGCCGGCATCCTCGAAGAGCTTCTTGTTGCACATCACGGCGAGCGCGTCCAGGACGGCGGGCGCGGCCCGCACGCGGCCGTTGATGGTGACCGCCTGGCGGGCCGGATCCCAGTAGTCGTCCCACGGGGTGGGGGCCGAGCGCACCGTGTCGCCGAGGTCGACCACCTTGGGGCTGCGGGCGACGCCGGCGAGGTCGGAGCCGAAGACGTAGGCGATGTCGGGGTAGGAGCCGGCGGCGAGGGCCGCGGTGATCTTCTGGAGCATCGCGTCGGCGAGCACGCCGCCGCCGAGGTCGACGCGGATGCCCGACTGGGCCCGATGGAACCGCTCCACCAGGGCCTCCAGCCCCTCACGCCCGGTGTCGGTCTGGCCGTGCCACATCTCGATCGTGACCCGGCCGTCGGCGCCCACGCCGTCGTCGGTGCCGGCGCACCCGGCCAGCGTCGTGGACAGCGCCGTCGCGGCGGCGGCACCGGCGCCGATGCGGAGCAGGCCGCGCCGGGAGAGGCCGGTGGGATGGAACCGGTCGAGAACCACTGGACCTCCGGGAGATGTCGGAACGCGTGCGGGGGCGGGCGAGGGCGGGGGTGTGCGGGCGCGCGTCGGCGGTCGCCCCGGAGCGGGCCCGGACGGGCGGGGGCGAGGGGGTGGACGTGCGCGGCGGAGGGGGTGGCCCGGCGGCGCGATCCGTGCGGGATCGGGGCGCCGGGCCGACGATCGTGGCCGGGGATCAGCAGGTCTTGCGCAGGTATCCGCTGCTGCCGGCCGGGACGACGTTCAGGTCGCGGCGCACGACGCTGAGGTTGCCGCCCCACTTGGAGCAGGCGTTGCTCAGGCCCTTGGCGGTGTACTCGATCACGATCACGTTGTTGCCGAACGACTTGGTGTAGTCACCGCATTCGTTCCACTGGCCGCATTCCTCGGCGACGGCGAAGTCGAGCCCGGTGCTCGCGCGGTCGGGGGCGAGTTCGGAGGTGTTCTTCTGGGCGATGGCCAGTCCGCGCTGATGCGCGTGCGCGGACAGCAGTGTGACGAAGGCCTTGGCGTTCGCCGCGGTGATCAGGTCCTCGGAGCGGGTGTAACTGTCGTAGTTGTCCGGCTCGACGGCCTGGAAGCCCTTGCCCGCGCACTCGTCGATCAGGGCGTTCACCTTGGCGGCGACGGACGTGCGCTTCTCGGGGGTGCGGATGTCGAGCAGCGCCTCCTTCCACTGGCCGTCGTAGACCACGGTGCCGTCGCCGCGGCGGAGCAACTCGCCCGGTTTCCAGTCGCCCTCGGCGCCCTTCTGGGCCTGGAAGGCGTTGACGTAACAGATGTTGTACAGGCCGGGCGCCGGGGTGGCGGAGTGGTCACGGGTGACCACCTTGACCCCGGTGGGCGGCGTGTAGGCGCCGCCGATCTGGTAGTCGAAGTTCGCGTGGGTGGGCGGCAGGGTGACGGCGGCGCTCTTGGGTGCGTTCGCGGGCCCGGTGGTGCCGGCGCTCGCGGACGAGGTGAGGAACAGGGATCCCGCGATCGTCGCGGTGGTCGCCGCGAGGGCGGCGAGACGGCGGGCCGATCTACCCGGGAGGAAGGTGTTCATCATCGAACTCCAGGTGCGGAGGATACGTCCCCGCCTCGGATGTCGACTGGCATCCTGGCGACTTTGTCCGGGCTTGCGGCTTCACGCCGGCTACCGGCTGGGCGTACCTTTGACGCCGATTGCGCTGCTCGGCGTCGGAGCAGTAAATCGAGCAACATTCGTCATGTCAAGAGATCGTCAGTGCGCACAATGCTCACGGGAGTTGCCATGCGGAGGCCGCAAATGCCGTCCCCGATCACCCGTGGATCGCGCCCGTGGGTCCCGTGACTGCGCGAATGCGCACGGATATGCTGCGCGAATGTTGAGAACCGAGCGCCATGCGCGCATCCTCGAACACGTTGCCGCACACGGGAGCGTGAGCGTCGAGGAGTTGTCCGCGATCCTGGCGGTCTCGGGGGCCACGGTGCGCCGCGACCTCCAGCACCTGGACGCGGTGAACCTGCTGCGCCGCACGCACGGCGGGGCGTCCGTGGGCAACATCGGCCTGGAGACGCCCATGCAGTACCGCAGCGAGCGCCGGCGACCGGAGAAGCTGGCGATCGCCCGCGCCGCGGCGGCCCTGGTCCCGGCGGAGGCCGTGGTCGGCCTGACCGGCGGCTCCACCGCCACCGAGATCGCCCGCATCCTGGCCGAGCGCGGGCCGGTCACCATCGTCACCAACGCGGTGAACATCGCCGCCGAACTGGTCCTGCACAAGGACGTCACGCTCGTGGTGATCGGCGGCACCGCCCGCAAGGAGAGCTACGAACTGGTCGGCCCGATCGCCGAGAAGACCCTCGCCGACTACTACACCGACGTGACCTTCCTGGGCGTCGACGGGATCAGCGCCGCGCACGGCTGCACCACCCACGACCAACTCGAGGCCGCCACCGACCGGGCCTTCACCGACCGCAGCAACCACACCATCGTGGTGGCGGACCACTCCAAGATCGGAAAGGCCACCCTGGCCCGCATCTGCCCGCTGTCCGGGATCGGCCACCTGGTCACCGACGCGGACGCCCCGAAGGACGAACTGGCCCGGATCGCGGAGGCGGGAGTCGCGGTGACGGTGGTCTGAAAGGGCGATCGTCCGCGGCGCGGCGACGGTTCGACGGCGCGGCCGGGCGACCACGCGCCGGAACCGGCGCGTGGCCCCGCCCACCACGACGACCCGGCGGTCGACGCGCGTGCCGGTCCGCCCGTTTCCGAGCCGGTCGCAGCCCTCCCCTGCGGGGCTGCGACCGGCTCAGGCACAGGGGCGCAGTGACCGGGCCGGGACGCGACCCGTGCCCGAACACTCCCGGCGTCCCGGAGGCGGCTTGTGGGCCACCCCCGCGTACATCCACTCCCGCTCCACCAGCGGACGCGGAAGTCGGTCGGCGCGCCAGGACGAGATCGGCACCACGCCCGGCCGGACCGGATCCAGGCCCGGGAACAGCGCCCGCACCTGCGCCGCCGTGCGCGGGAACAGCGGGGCGGCCGAACGGCGATACGCCTCGGCCGTGGCCCGCGCCGCCTCCGGCCGCAGATCCGCGGCGACGTGCGAGAGCACCAGCATGCTGCCCGGCACCATCGCACCCGCCAACGCGCCCACCACGGCCCGGGGATCGTCCGCGTCCGACAGATAGTGCAGCACCGCGGTCAGCACCACCGCCACCGGCCGATCCAGATCCACCCCCGAACGCCCGGACACCCGCGCCAACAGCGCGTGCGGATCGCGGAGATCGCCCTCCACCACCCGCACCCGACCGGGCCGACCGGACAACGCCCGGGCGTGCGCGAGCACCAGCGGATCGTTGTCCACGTACACCGCCCGCGCCTCCTCGCCGGCCGACACCGCGCACTCGTAGGTGTCGTGCGCGGTCGGCATGCCGACCCCGATGTCGAGGAACTGGCTGATCCCGCACCCCGCCGCGAACGACACCGCACGGCGCAGGAACGCCCGATTCGCCCGAGCCATCGCGCGTACCTCGGGAGCCGCCCCGAGCACCGCGTCGGCGGCCTCGCGATCGACCCCGAAGTTGTTCTTGCCTCCCAGGTAGTAGTCGTACATACGAGCGGGATGCGGCAGATCGGTGCGCAATCCGGACCGGCGCGTCGCGGACACCTGGACCGGCGGTCGAGCCGGCACCGGCCGGCCCGCGCACGATCGGGTCTCCGGCGCCTGCTGGGGAATCACAATCATCGGCCTTCCCGATTCTCGGGTCACGGGCCGCCCGGATCGGGCGAGGCGGGGGTACCCGCCGGGCGGGCCCGCGTATTCCTCCGGTGCGCCTGGGGAGATCAGCGGCGGAGGAAATCCGTGACGACTGCGTCGAAGTGCTCGTGTTCCTCGACGAAGGGTACGTGCCCGCTCGCGGAGAACTTCTCGATCCGCGCGTCGGGCAGCACACCCGCCAGCCACCCGGCCAGATCACCCGGGAAGACCCGGCTGCGCTCGCCGTAGACCAGCAGGGTGGGCACCGTCACCCGCGGCAGCACCGACCGCCAGTCCGAGTGCGCCATGTCCATCCAGACGTCGAGCGCGGACGACGTGTGCGTCTGGGTGGTCTCCGCGTACACCGCGTCCACCGCCTCGGCGGCCGGCGGCTCGGCGAAACAGGCCTCGATGAACGGCTTCACGGCGATCGGCCGACCGTGCCGCACGGTCTGCGCGAACACCGCCAGATCGCCGCGGGAATACCCGCCGAGCAGCGGGAACTCCCAGTCGGGGCCGTCCAGGAAGCGCGGCGACTGATCGACGAACACCGCGCCGCGCAGCCCCTCGCAGCCGAACTGCCGCACATACGACAGCAGTACCGAGGTACCCATCGACCAGCCCACCACGGTCACCTCGGCGAGATCGAGGGCCCGAACCAACTCGCGGATGTCGCGGGCGTACTGGTCCAGGGAATGACCCTCGGGCGTCTTCCCGGACCGCCCGTGGCCGCGGAAGTCCGGCACGATCACCCGGTTCTCCGCCGCCAACGCGGCCACGTTCCCGGACCAGAAGGTGCCGTTCATCGTCCAACCGTGCAACAGGACGACGGGCCGGCCCTCGCCGTGCTCCTCGTAGTAGAGCGGGACGGTGTCGGACAGTTCCAGGTAGGGCACGCCATCTCCTCCGGTCTCGGTCACGGCACCCCGTTCGCCGCGCCGCGCTGCCGGCAGTCTGCGTGAGCCGGGAGTCGTTCCGCCAGACGTCGCAGGGGGGTTGCACCAAGGTTGCAGAATCCGCGACGACACCCACCCCGCCGACGACCGACCGTGCCGGCATGATGACTCCATGGCACACCGATCGGACGCACGGGAACGGGCGCTGAGCGGCGGCACGGCGTCGGGGGTTCGGGGCCCGATCCGGGCCTCGTGGTCGCGCGCCCGACGACACGGGCTGGCGCCCGACGCCTACCTGCCCCCGGTGCGGCTCGACGACGACGAACTGGCCCGCCACCGCGAGGAACACGCGCTCACCGGGATCTGGCCGCTGCTGCGCCGCTCGCTGGGCGGACTGATCGAGGATCCGGGCCGGTTGTTGTTCCTCAGCGACGCCCGGGGCCACCTGCTGTGGGTCCAGGGCGACCACACGTCGCTGCGCTCGGCGGAGCGGGTACACCTGCTGCCGGGCGCGCTGTGGAGCGAGGACGCGGCCGGCACGAGCGGGGTGGGCACCGCCTTGGCGACGGGGCGGCCGTTCCAGGTGTTCGGCGCCGAGCACTTCCTGTCCGCGGCCACGGCCTACACCTGCACCGCCACGCCCATCCACGACCCGATCAGCGGCGACCTGCTCGGGATCCTGGACTTCACCTGCCCGGAACGGCACTGGCAGCCACTGGCGATCCCCCTGCTCGACACGGCCCGGCGGTTGGCCCAGTCGGAGTTGGAGACGGTCCGGCTGCGCGAGGAGATGCGGGTACGCACCCGCTACGTCGAGCGCATCGCCCGCCGCCTGGGCACCCGGAGCGCGATCGTCGACGCCGGCGGGCGGGTGGTGCGCGCGGATCCGCCCGGCTGGCTGCCGAATCGGCTCCCGACACCGGTCGGCGAAGGCCCGATGCTGCTGCCCGGCGGCCGGCTCGTGCTCGTCGAACGGCTGGCCGCGGGTGGCCTGTTCCTGCTCATCGCCGAGGACGGCGCCACCGGACCGGTGACCGCCGCGCCGATGCGTCTGGAGGCGCTCGGGCTGCGCCGGGCGCGGCTGTACGTGGCCGGCGCCACCCACGAACTCACCCGCCGACACGCGGAGATCGTCACCACGCTGCTGAGCGAACCGGGCGGGATGACGGCGAAGGCGATCACCGACGCGGTCTACGGACCGGCCGGCCGCCCGGCCACGGTGCGGGCCGAACTCGCCCGGCTGCGCGCGATCCTGGGCCACCGGCTGGCGTCGGATCCATATCGGCTGACCGGGGACTGCGAGGCCGACTTCCTCGACCTGGACCACGCGTTGTCGAACCGGGACACCACCGCCGACGCCCTCCTGGACCGCTACCGGGGGCCGTTGCTGCCCGGGTCGACGGCCCCGCGTGTCCTCGAACTGCGGGCCAGGCTGCACGAACGGCTGCGCAACCGGGTGGTGGAGACGGCCGACGCGGACACGGCGATGCGGTGGGCGAGCACGGCGGCGGGCTGAGCTACGGGCGTCCGGGGAGGGCGGGCGTGCGGGGGCGGGTGGGGAGCAGGGCGTGCACACGCCAGCCGCCCGCCGGGTAGGGGCCGGTTTCGAGGCGACCACCGAACAGGGCGACCCGTTCGCTCATGCCGACCAGGCCGTGGCCCATGCCGTCGCCGGGAGCCGCCTCGCCGCGGCCGTCGTCGCGCACGTCGAGTTCGATGTCCTCGCCCGTGTAGCGCAGTACGACCCGGGCGCCGACGCCGGGCCCGCCGTGCTTGCGGGTGTTGGTCAGCGCCTCCTGGACGATGCGGTACACGGTCAGGCCGATGCCCTGGGACAGTTCGACGGGTCGGCCCTCGACGTGGAGGTCGACCGCCAGCCCCGCGCCGCGGACCCGGGTGAGCAACTCGTCGAGTTGGTCGACGCCGGGCTGCGGGACGAACGTCTCGGCGTCGCTCTCGGAACGCAGTACGCCCAGCAGGCGGCGCATCTCGGCGAGCGCTTCGCGGCCGGTGGCGGCGATCGTGCCCAGGGCCTCCCGGGCCGAGTCGGGCGCGGCGTCGATCGCGTACGCGGCGCCGTCGGCCTGGACCACCATCACCGAGACGTTGTGCGCGACCACGTCGTGCAACTCGCGGGCGATGCGCGCCCGTTCGGCCGCCGCAGCGAGCCGGGCCTGCTGGTCGCGCTCGACCTCCAGACGCGCCGCGCGGTCGATCAACTCGGCGTAGAACGCGCGCCGGGTACGCATCGAATCGCCCAACACCCAGGAGATCGCGAGCAATACGATGACAAAGCCGGACGCGGACAGGTTGGCCCTGAAGGTCTCGCCGTCGCCGTGCGGGAAACGGACCAGCAGCGCCGCCGGCGCCAGCACCGTGGAGGCGAGCGCGGCCCGGGAGAGCCAGCGCGGCCCGGATTTGGCGGCCGTGTACGCGATCACCAGCATCGCGTAGTTCGCGAACGTGATCGTCCCGTCGCAGAGCAACTGGGCCACCCCGGACCCGACCACGAGCATCGTCGCCACTCGGGACCGGACCCGGTGCAGCGCCATGCCCAGACTCAGGGCCACCACGATCGTGTAGGCCCAGAGCGACATGACGATGCCGTACTCGTAGGACAGGATCTGGAGGACACCGAGGCCGAACGCCGGGAACGCGCACACCGAGTCGACCCACAGGGGATGCGCCCGCAACCAGGCGTAGATTCGTTGCACGGGGCGACCGTACGACCGGGAGGGCGGGTTCGGCATCACCCTGGGCGCTCATCGCCGCGTCCACCGCAGGTCGAACGCGGTGCGCGCGAAGGCACGACCTCAGCGCGATCCACGGCGGGGCCGGGTCGGCTCCCCCGGCCGCCCGAACGTTGCGGCGTCGTGTGTACGTCCGGGTCGACGACCGGCGAAGTGGCCGGTCGCCGACGGGTGTTCGATGCCGGACGACTACCGGTTGGTGGTGAGGAAGTAGTCGGTGTTCGGCAGATACGGCGCCACGTACTCGACCTTTTGGCTCTGGTACTGGAACTGGCAGTCGGAGAACGCGTAGTGGGTGAAGGTGATGTTGCCCTTCCACCACCAGCCGTCGACGTACTTGTGCTCGCTCGGCGTGTTGACGCAGAGCGCGGTCCACTGGCCGTTCTGGTTGGGACCCTCGATGTGGATGGACTGGGTCTTGCCGTACAGGTCCACGAAGTGGATCTGCTGCCCGTTCGTCCCGGCGGACGCGGTGCCGGCACCGGTCACGACAGCCCCCGCGGCCATCGTCACCGTCAGGGCGCCCGCCGCGAGCGTCGCGGCGATCTTCTTGCGCATCTCTTCTCTTTCCTGGTGGATGTGCGTTTCACGCGGCGGCGGGACGGATTGCGCGCCGCGAGGATGATCATGGCAATCTCCGCGCCTCGCGAAGGTCACCGATCGATAACGCTTGGCGCGGTTGTCGGGATTGGCCGGTGATCATCCCCGTGCGGCCGAAAACCACCGAGGGTGGACGGGAACACCCGGCTGGGGGTGGGGTGTTCGGGTCGCCGAGACGATCCGCGGCAGGCATGTGACGGGCCGCCCTCCCCGGGGGTGTGTTCCGGGGAGGGCGGCCCGTGTCGTGCCGTGTCGATGGTGCGGTGTCGATGGTGCCGGGCCCGAGTGGGCCGAGCGGAGTGTGCCGGGGCGAGTCGTGCCGGGCCGACGGGGTCAGGCGCGCAGGCGGGCCATCCACGACTCGACCTCGTCCGCGCCGCGCGGCAGGGCGGCTGACATGTTCCGGTTGCCGTCCTCGGTCACCAGGATGTCGTCCTCGATCCGGATCCCGATCCCGCGGTACTCCTCGGGCACGGTCAGGTCGTCGGCCTGGAAGTACAGTCCGGGCTCGACGGTCAGGCACATGCCCGGCTCCAGCGCGCCGTCGACGTACGACTCGGTCCGCGCCACCGCGCAGTCGTGCACGTCCAGACCGAGCATGTGGCCGGTGCCGTGCAGCGTCCACCGCCGCTGCAGACCCAGCTCCAACACCCGCTCCACCGGACCCTCGACCAGGCCCCACTCGACCAGGTGTTCGGCGAGTACGCGCTGCGCCTCGTCGTGGAACTCGCGGTACTTGGCCCCGGGCCGCACGGCGGCGATGCCCGCCTCCTGCGCGGCGAACACGGCGTCGTAGATCCGGCGCTGGAGCGCGGTGAAGCGACCCGAGACGGGCAGCGTACGGGTCACGTCGGCGGTGTAGAGCGTGTGCGTCTCGACGCCCGCGTCCAGGAGCAGCAGATCGCCCGCCCGCGCCGCGCCGTCGTTGCGGACCCAGTGCAGCGTGGTCGCGTGCGGACCGGCGGCGCAGATCGAGCCGTAGCCGACGTCGTTGCCCTCCAGCCGTGCGCGCAGGAAGAAGGTCCCCTCGATGTACCGCTCCGAGGTGGCCTCGGCCTGATCCAGGACCCGGACCACGTCCTCGAAACCGCGCACCGTCGAGTCGACCGCGGCCTGGAGCTGCCCGATTTCGAACGTGTCCTTGACCAGCCGCTCGTCGGCCAGGAAGACCCGCAGCTCCTCGTCCCGCCCGGCGTCGAGGCGCTCGCCCAGGGCGCTGTCCACACCCGCGTCGTGGCCCCGCACCACCCGCACCGCGCCCTCGGCCGAGGTCAGCTCCTCGACGACCTTGCGCACGTCCCGACACGGCAGCCCGTACAGCAGCTCGCCCTCGGCCAACCCGGCGCGCCGACCGACCCAGAGCTCGCCCTGCCCGTCCAGCCAGAACTCGCCGTTGCCCCGGTCCGACCGGGGCAGCAGGTACAACACCGCGTCGTGACCGTCGGCGACCGGTTCGAGGACCAGGACGCCGTCCTGGGTCAGGTCGCCGGTCAGGTAGGCGTATTCGGTCGACGCGCGGAAGGGGTACTCGGTGTCGTTGGACCGGGTCTTGAGGTTGCCCGCCGGGACCACCAGACGCTCACCCGGGAACCGGGCCGACAGGGCCGCGCGGCGGCGGGCCGTGTCGGACGCCTGCTCGATCGGCGCCAGGTCGACGCGCTCGGTGTCGGCCCAGCCGGTGCGCATGTTCGCGGCCAGCTCCTCCGAGACCTCGCCGCGGTAGAGGCCGTTCTTGCGCTGCTTGATGGGCTGCGCCTGCTCTTCGTCGGACGGCCGGTTCTCGGCACCCACGCCTGCCTCCTGGACTTCTGGATCTCTGGACTTCCGGGTTTTCGCGTTTCCGGGTTCCCGGGTTCCCGGAATGGACTGCCGATCGGTTGTCGACCGCAGGTTCCCACCCATTCTTCCCGACGTCCGGACGCGCCCCTCGGCAGGTCGGCGCGTCGTCGGGCTTGGCCGCCGGGGCGGTGGGTACGACCCCTCGCGTACGGTGCCGCCGACGGCGGTCCCGGAGACACGAGGGGGTCGAAGTGATTCGAAAGCTGCAGGCGATCGCACTGGACTGCGCCGATCCGGCACGGCTCGCGGAGTTCTACGCGGAACTGCTCGGTGGCCGGGTGGTCGTGGATGCGGACGACCCGGACTGGATCGAGGTTCACGGCTTCGAGGGAACGCCGCTGGCCTGCCAACGCGTGGAGGGCTACCGCCCACCGGAATGGCCGAGCCAACAGGTCCCGCAACAACTCCACCTGGACTTCGACGTGGACGACCTCGACGGCGAGGAAAAACGTGCCCTGGCCCTCGGCGCGACACTTCTGGAACGCACGGACCAGGTCCGCCCCGGAGCCAACTGGCGAGTACTCGCAGACCCGGCGGGCCACCCGTTCTGCCTGTGCTTCCACTGACCCCGACACAGACACGCGGCCTCCGAGCCGCGGCCCTCCCGACGAGCAAGCCACGCCTTCGCCGGGGGCGTCGGCGGGTGGGTCGGGTTTTCTCGGCGGGCGTTGCGCTTGTGGTTGCGGGTGGCGGTGCGGGGTCTGTCGGAGTCGGTGGTGAGCCGCCGCCGGCGTGTGGGGCTTCGAGACCTGGGGGCTTCCGGCGAGACGGCTGCGTTGCTGGGTGAAAACCGGCCGGCGGCGGGAGGCGGGGAGGGCGGTCGGGTCGGGTTCCCCGGGGGTGCGTTTCCGGGTGGGTCGGGTTTTCTCGGTGGGCGTTGCGCTTGTGGTTGGGGGTGGCCGGCGCGGGGTCTGTCCGCGTCGGTGGTGAGCCGCCGCCGGCGTGCGGGGCTGCTAGACCTGGGGCTTCCGGCGAGACGGTTGCGTTGGTCGGCGAAAACCGGCCAGCAGCGGGAGGCGGGGAGGGCGGTCGGGTCGGGTTCCCCGGGGTGCCTTTCCGGGTGGGTTGGCGCTCGGGTGATTCCGGGGGGCGCCGGGCATGTGGGTGGCGTCGGTTCACGAAACCGGATTCCGTGGGATGCCGCAGCCCTTGCGTGAGAGAAAACCGCAGGTCAGCGGGCTTGAAGGGCCGAAGGTCCGTCGGCAGATCGCCAGAAATCCGGCATGGTGGGGAAGCTCGCGGGGATGGCGTACGTGCGGGGCTCGCATGTCCCTGGCGGGTAGGCGAATCGGCGCCCGGAGTGGGCGCCGATTCTCGACCGCTGCGGGCGTGCTCGGTGCGCTCCGGCTTTGTCCGCTCTAGCGGTCGGGCAACTGCACGACGGCCACGCCGGCCTGGGACTCGCCGAATCCCCAGCCTGCGACAAGGGAGCAGCCGACCGCTTCCAGGACATCGGACCACGGCCAGTGGCCGGCGCGGTAGTAGAAGCCGCCCTCGCTGCGTGCGTCGTTCTCGCTGAGGCAGAGCATGCGGAGATGGTCGCGGAGCCCGGGGTGCGCGACCGCGCTCAGGTTCTTCTCCCAGGGCTCGGCAGCCGTGCGGACGGCATTCATGTCGTGGATCGACACCAGGTGCTCGGGGCCGCGCTCGGTGAAGGTGGCGGCCCGCATCGCGTCCGTCGAAGTGCCATCGGTGGCCACCCGCAGCAGCACGGACAGCCAGCCGTTCAGTTTCTCGGATGTCGCGTCGGTCAGGTCGACCCCATGGCGGTCCAGGAGTGCTCCCAACTCCGCGCCATGGACCAAGACTTCACCGTCCTCATCCACCGCCGCAACGGTCCGCAAGTCGGCGACGAAGGCATCGTCGAACGGCCGGGGGCCCTTGTGCCCGCCGTCGCCCCACGGCCCCGTACCGGCGAGAAGGTCGGCGTCGAAGTGGAACAGCGACTCGCGCAGGTCGAACCGCCACGCCCACGGAGAGAAGGGGTACTCCCCGTCCGGATCCGGCAATTGCCTCGACTCCCGACCCACCAGCGCGGCCGGGGTGATCCAGGAATTCGGGAACAGGAACTCGTCGAGAGAGTCCGAGGCGTAGTACACCCCATACCGGGCAGCGGGATCGACTGCCGGCCGGCCGTCGAGCAGTATCTCGAAGGCGCCGGTCAGCGCGGCATCCCACCCGCCGGGGTCAGTCACCAGGGCCGTCTCGGGCATCACGATGAGTGCTCCTCTTGATGTCGTGTCACATGCGTCGACGCAAAATACCGCCCGCCGGCGACACTCCGGAAAGCCGACAACGAAGTCCGTTTCAAAGCAGACGAAATACCTCCGATCGGTGCACCTATCGCAGCGATAGGCCCGAAGCCGATGAAGCACACGAAACCCGCACTCGACGCCCGAATTCCCGCGCACGCATTACAAAACCGCAGGTCACCGAAGCCCGAAGCCCACAACCACCCATCGCCATCCGGTTTCGACCCCCAACCCCTCGCCAAACGCCCCGACCCACCCGGAAAGCCACCTCGGAATACTCGACCCGACCGCCCTCCCGCTCCGCCGCTGCCGGCCGGTTTTCGCCAACCAACGCACGCGTCTCGCCGGAAGTCCCAGGTCTCGAAGCCCCCCACGCCGGCGGCGGCCTACCCTCGACGCGGACAGACCCCGCACCGGCCACCCGCAACCACAAGCGCAACGCGCGTCGAGAAAACCCGACCCACTCGGAAAGGCTCCCCCGGGGAACCCGACCCGACCGCCCTCCCCGCCTCCCGCCGCCGGCCGGTTTTCGCCGACCAACGCACCCGTCTCGCCGGAAGCCCAGGTCTCGAAGCCCCACACGCCGGCGGCGGCCCACCCTCGACGCGGACAGACCCCGCACCGGCCACCCCCAGCCATAAGCGCTACGCGCGCCGAGAAAACCCGACCCACCCGGAAAGGCTCCCCCGGGGAACCCGACCCGACCGCCCTCTCCGCCTCCCGCCGCTGGCCGGTTTTCGCCGAGCAACACACCCGTCTCGTCGAAAACCCTCCGTCACGGAGCCCCGCACGCCGGCGGCGGCTCACCCTCGACGCGGACAGGCCCCGCACCGGCCACCCCAGCCACAAGCGCAACGCGCGCCGAGAAAACCCGACCCCCTCGGGGGGCTCCCCCGGGGAACTCGACCTGACCGCCCTCTCCGCCTCCCGCCGCTGGCCGGTTTTCACCGACCAACACACCCGTCTCGCCGGAAGCCCCCAGTCTCCTCGCCGGAAGCCCCCAGTCTCGAAGCCCCGCACGCCGGCGGCGGCCCACCACCGACGCGGACAGACCCCGCACCGGCCACCCCAGCCACAAGCGCAACGCCCGCCAAGAACGCCCAACCACACCCGAGAAGCCCCGGCAGCGTCACGGCCACCCCTCCCGAACCCCCGCCCCCGCCCCCACCGCTACCGAAACGTCGCAGCCGGGGCGTCGCCGATGGCTACGCGGTCCACAGGTTCGCTAGGTGGGTGTGTAGGACGGTTTCGGCTTCGGGTGGGGTCAGGTGGCCGAGCAGGACGTGGGTGGTGAGGCCGTCGGCGAGGGCCAGGAGGGTGCGGGCCTCGTGGTGGGGGTTCAGGGGGATGGGGGGATCCGGGGTGGCGGCGGCCGTGGTGATCAGGTGGGTGAAGGATTCCTCCAGCGCGGCGTAGTTGGTCTTGAGGATCTCGGCCAGCGGGGCGCTGATTGCGGCCTGGGCCAGGAACGCCAGCCAGACGCGGGCCTCGGCGCGGTGTTCGTCGCGGAGCAGGGCGAACTCGGAGGCCGCGTGGCCGAGGGCGGTGGCGGCCGACTGGGCGGGGCTGCGGATCAGGCGGGCCCGTACCCGGGCGGCGACCTGTTCGCCGACGTGGCCGAGGGCGAAGACGAGCATCTCCTCCTTGGTCCGGAAGCACCGCTGGACCGCGCCCATCGACACCTCGGCGCGCGCGGCGACGTCGCGCAGGGTCACGCCTTCGAGGCCGCGTTCGTCGGCGAGCCGGCATACGGCCTCGGCGATGAGGAGGCGTCGGCTCGCGTGGTCCACCTGTCTGGGCATGGCTGCTGCGGCCTTCCGGTCGTGGTGCGCGTTATTGCGATGCGGATGCATCGGTTCCCAGGCTATCGTTCCGATGCAGTTGCATCGGAACGAAAGCGGGAGGTACGCGCACCATGTCGGACCGGTTGTGGGAGATGTCGGCCGTGGCGCAGGCGCAGGCCGTCCGGGACGGGGTCGTCTCGGCCGTCGACCTCGTCGACGCGCATCTGGAGCGGATCGCCGAGGTCGACCCGGAGCTGAACGCGATCACCCGCGTGCTCGCCGACCACGCCCGCGAGCAGGCACTGCGCACGGATCGCCGGCGCGCCGCCGGGGAGGCGCTGGGGCCGCTCGCGGGCGTGCCCTTCACGGTGAAGGAGAGCACCGCCGTGGCCGGCGTGCCGACCACGTTCGGCGTGCCGCGCTTTCGGGACCTGGTGGCGGCGGCCGACGCGCCGCCCGTGGCGCGGCTGCGGGCGGCCGGGGCGATCCCGATCGGGCGGGGCAACATACCGACGCTGATCCTGGCCGGGATGCACACCCGCAGCGAACTCTTCGGCGACACGGTCAACCCCTGGCACCCCGGCCGTACCCCCGGCGGCAGCAGCGGTGGCGACGCGGTGGCGGTGGCCGCCGGGATGGCCGCGATCGGGCTCGGCAACGACTCCGGCGGGTCGTTGCGGATCCCGGCCCAGTTCTGCGGGGTGGCCGCGCTGAAGCCGTCGACGGGACGGTTCTCGGCGGACCATCGGGTGCTGGGACCGGACGATCCCGGCCCGGCGACACAAATGCTGGTCACCGACGGGCCGTTGGCACGCGGGGTGGGCGATCTGCGCGCGGTGTACGAGGTGTTGGCCGGCGCGGACCCCCGCGATCCGCGCGCCGTGCCGGTGCCGCCGTACGGCCCGCCCCTCGCCGGGCCGGTGCGGGTCGCGGTGGTGGCGGATCCCGGCGGGCGCGGCGTACACCCGGCCGTGCGCGGAGCGGTCGAGGCGGCGGCCGACGCACTGCGCGACGCCGGCTACGACGTCCGCGAGGTGCCGGACGTACCGCGCCTGGACGAGGCCCTCGAGGCGTACGAACGGATCACCCTGACCGAGTTCGCGCCGACCTGGCCGGTGGTGCGCACCCTGCTCGGCCCGGGCGGCGACCGCTTTATCGCGATGGCGATGGAGCGCACCCCGCCGGCGACCGCGGACGAGTTGCTCGAGCTAATGGGCACGTGGCTGAACATCCGTCGCTCGTGGGCGGAATTCCTCGACGAATACCCGCTGTTGCTCGGCCCGTCCTTCACGGAGCCCCCGGTCGAACCCGGTCTGGAGTCGCGGGACCGGGCCGGTCGGGATCGGGTGGCGTCGGCGATGCGGCTGTGTACGGTGACCAGCTTCGTCGGCCTGCCGGCGGTGGCGGTGCCCACCGGGGTGGTCGACGGCCTTCCCACCGGGGCGCAGATCGTCGGGCGGGCGTTCCGGGAGGACCTCTGCCTGGACGCGGCCCAGGCCGTCGAGGACCGGCTGGGCACGCTGACGCCGGTGGACCCGCGCACGGGTGGGTGATCGCCGCGTGTCCGCTTCGGGGTCATCGCGTTGAGGTAGCGGAGACAGCGGGAGTTCCGATCGGGGAAGGTGGTGCGGTCGGGGTTGTCCCGGGGGAAGAACACGAGTGCGAATCCGTCCGGCGAAAGGGAATCGACGAAACATGACACGCCACCGCCGTGTGTTCGATCCGGCCCACGAATCGGCGCACGAGCCGACCCGCCGTTCGGCGCGCGCGAGGTGGCGGGTGCTGTACAGGCGAACCGCCGCCGTCGCGGCCGTCGCACTCGCGATGGTCGGGGGCGGCGTGGTCGACGCCTCGGCGGAACCGGAGGAGGCGGCGGCCCCGACCCTGGCCTGGAGTCCCTGTGTCGAGGACGCCACCTTCGAATGCGCGAACGCCTCGGTCCCGTTGGATTATCGGGAACCGGGTGGGCGTCGTCTCACGTTGGCGGTGATCCGCCACCGGGCCGCGGACCCGGCGCGGCGGCTGGGGACCCTGGTGCTCCAACCCGGTGGGCCGGGCAACTCCGGGGTGGACTTCGTGCGCGGAAACCACGCGTCCCTGCCGGCCGAGTTGCGGGACCGTTTCGATGTGTTCGGCTTCGACGCCCGCGGCATCGGGCGCAGCGCGCCGTACGAGTGCTGGGACGACGCCACCTACTCGCGCGAGATCACCCGGTCGCCGGGTCGGCCCGGGCCCGACGGGTTCGACCGGGCGGTGTCGACCGCACGGGACTTCGACGCGGCCTGCGCGGCCAAGGCCGGTGACGTACTGCCGTTCATGGGCACCGACTACGTGGCGCGCGATCTGGACCTGCTCCGCCGGGCGCTGGGGGAGCGGCGATTGTCCTTCTACGGGCGCTCGTTCGGGTCCTACATCGGCACGGTCTACGCCGATCGGTACCCCGACCGGGTGCGGGCGATGGCGCTGGACGGCGCCTACGATCCGGTGCACTACGCGGAGCGCCCGTACGAGTACGACCGGCCGCAATACCTGGCGCTGGACGCGGCGATGGGGCGCTTCCTCGACTGGTGCGGTGCCGAACCGGTGCGGTGTGGATTCGGCCAAGGGGACGCGCGCGGCGCGTTCGAGCGCCTGGTGCGGGAGTTGGACGCGCACCCGGTGCCCACCCCTTCGGGAGCGGCGGCGAACGGGTACACGCTCGCCTACCGGTTGATGTTCAACATCAACGGGGGCAAGGCGGTGTGGCCCGCGTTCGGCGCGGCGCTGCGGCAGGCGGAGTTGCGGGACGGTACCGCCTTCCTGCTGCGACCGCCGTCGGCGGCGAGCTTCGACTTCCTCACCGCGAACGTCGTGGTCGAGTGCATCGACCGGGCCTACCCGCGCGATCCGGGCCGGCTGGAGCGGAACGTGCGGGCCAATGTGCGCGACGCGCCGCTGCTCGGCCCGCCGATCGGGTTCGGGCCGCCCACCTACGACCACAACCACGCGCCCGCGTGTGCGCGGTGGAGCGGTGAACGGGTCAGCCGGCACCGGGGCTCGTATCGGGCGTGGGGCTCCGCGCCCATCCTCGTGCTCGGTACGACGGGTGACCCCGACACCCCGTATCAGGACGCGGTCGCGCTGTCGGAGCGCCTGGACAACGCTCGACTGCTCACGTTCCGTGCCGAGGGGCACACCGCCTTCGGGCGCAGCGCGTGCGCACAGGCGGCGACCGTCCGCTACCTGACGGACCTGACCCTCCCGCCACGCGGCACGGTCTGCGCCGACGAGCCGGACCCGGTCTCGGCGACCGCGCAGGCACCCTCGGTAGCGGGCGGCCCGGGTATGGCCGGACCGTCGGGGCTGCCGGGTGGGCAGGGCCTTCCGGGCCTCGCCGGCCTCCCGGGCGTCGACGAGGGCTTCGATCGCATCGGCTGACTCCCGACCCCTGACTCCCCACCCCTCGCCCCCGACCCCTGGCCCCCGACCCCTGATCCCCGACTCCCGACCCCGTGTGGCCCGGCCCACGCTCGCCGCATCCGTCGCACCCGCCGCCATTCGGGTCGGGATCGATACGATTGAAGGAGTGATTACCGGCGTCGGTCAGGAGTTGCGAGATGAGTGCTGGAGTGGAGAAGGCGGTTCTGGCCGGAGGCTGCTTCTGGGGAATGCAGGACCTCGTCCGCAAGCAGCCCGGGGTCACGGCCACCCGCGTGGGCTACTCGGGTGGGGACGTCCCGAACGCCACCTACCGCAACCACGGTGACCATGCCGAGGCGATCGAGATCCTCTTCGATCCCTCGGTGACGAGCTATCGCGACATCCTGGAATTCTTCTTCCAGATCCACGACCCGACGACCCGCGATCGTCAGGGCAACGACATCGGGCGCAGCTACCGTTCGGCGATCTACTACGCCGACGAGCAGCAGCAGGCGACGGCGCTGGAGACGATCGCGGACGTCGAGGCCAGCGGCCTGTGGCCGGGCAAGGTGGTCACGGAGCTGGAGCCGCTGGGCGACTTCTGGCAGGCCGAGCCCGAGCACCAGGACTACCTGGAGCGCTACCCGAACGGGTACACCTGCCACTTCCCGCGCCCGGGCTGGAAGCTCCCGCATCGCGACCGCGCCTGACCGCCGGCCGGCACCGGCCGCGCCCGGGCCGACCCGGTACGCCCGAGCCCACCGGGCCCGGGTCCGAGGTAGGCCCGGGCCCGGTTTACGCTCGGGCCCGCCACACGCCAGGGCCCGACGCGCGCCGCGATCCGGGTCAGACCCCGGCCCATCGGCGCAGCGTGGTGGTCGCCTGCGCGGCGTCGGCGGGGGTGAGGGCGCCCAGGCGCGCGCCGTGGCCCGTCTGCGGCGCGATCAGGACCCGGGTGTCCCGGCTGCCCGGTCCCGGTCGGAACGGCTCGGCGCGGACCGGGTCGTTCTCGCCGTAGACGAACAGGATGCGGTCGCTGCGGTGGCGGACCCAGCGGTCGATGTCGGGCATCGCGCCGGAGTCGAAGCGCAGCGGGGTGCCCGCCGGCAGGTAGTTGCGCACCTCCTGGATGCCGGGGTAGCGCAGCAGGCCGTCCAGATGAGGCGTGGCGAGCTGCATGTAGCCCAGCTGGGTGCCGAGTTGGTGGAAGTACGGCCGGAAGAACGCGACGCTCTCGTCGGCATAGACCGCAAGCCGGGTGACGCCGTCCACCCACGCGTAGAGCTCGTCGGCGGACGCACCCGGCGCGGGTATCCCGGCGCACTTCGGCTCGCCCGCGTACATCCAGAACATCATCGGCAGCCGGAGCACCGCGAGTTCGAAGGCCCGGTCGACACTGCCGAGCGTCTCGAAGGTCTGCGCGTTCGTCGTCGCCCACTGCGCGTAGCGGGTCGTCATCTCGTCGCGCCGCAGGAGCGCCTCGCGTTGCACCGACTGCAGTGCGGCCCGGCACTCGGGCGTGCCCACCCGGGCCAGGAACGTGTCGTAGGCGCGGTCGTCGCGGTCGTCGACGTTGTTCGGCGCGGAGTAGACCACGCTGCCGTCGACGTCGTCGGGGTGGAACCGCCGGTGGTACACGGTGGCCATGCCGCCCTTGCTGCCGCCGGTGGATATCCAGGAGCCCCGATAGATCGACTTCAGGGCCTGGATCAGCCGATGGTGATCGTCGGCCGCCTGGCGGATGTTCAGGTCGGACATGTCGGCGGGATCGGCGGGGTCGACGGGCCGGGAGGTGCCGAAGTAGCGCTGCTCGGTGTAGATCTGGTTGCCGTCGAGCAGGGTCGCCGGCTCGGAGCGGAAGCTCGGTCCGGCGCCCAGGTCGTAGCCGCTGGTGTAGAGGACCATCGGCCGCTCGGTCGAGCGGTGTTGCAGACTCAGCCGCTGCTCGAAGGATCCCCGCTCGGGGTGTCGGTGGTCGTTGGGCTGGCGATAGGTCAGCTCGAAGTAGCGGATGCCCGGCGCGGCGGGCTTCTCGGCCACCACCCGCATGCCCGGTATCGCGGCGATCCGGTCCCGGATGTCGAGCTCGCTGCCTTCCGCCGCCGCGACGGCGGCCGCAGCCCGGACCGGGGCCGCCACCGCCGTGCCGGATCCCGACAGCACCAGCACCGCGGCGCCCACCGCCAACGTCACGAGCCGGCGCCGGCCCCGCGGGATCGTGCCGCCGCCCGGGGCCCGCCGCACGCCGCCCGGGTCGCCCGGCGCCCGGTCTCGATCAAGCCTTGCGTTTGTCATGTCCCCAGGAAAGCCCGGGTGCCCATGGCGCCGGATCCCCGGAACGGGGGAAGCGCCTCCCCCGGCCGGGGGAGACGGGCCATCGCGTACGGTGAGCCCTCGAACGGATCGGCGGCTCGACTACGGGGGTACGGCGTGGAATCGATCGGCGTCGGGGACCCGTCCCGGATCGGGTCCTTCGCGGTGCTCGGCCGGCTGGGTGCCGGGGGCATGGGGCAGGTGTACCTGGGCCGTTCGCCCGGCGGGCGGCTCGTCGCGATCAAGGTGGTCCTGGGCGACCTGGCCGAGGATCCGCGATATCGCCGCCGGTTCGCCGCGGAGATCGCCGCGATGCGCCGCATCGGCGGCTTCTGGACCGCCGCGTTCGTCGACGCGGACGCCGACGCCGACGCACCGTGGTTGGCCACCGAGTACATCGCCGGCCCCTCGTTGACCGAGACGATCGCCGCGCACGGCCCGCTGCCCGCGTCGAGCGCGCGACTGCTCGCCGCCGGACTGGCCGAATCGTTGGCCGCGATCCACGCCGTGGGCCTGGTGCACCGCGATCTCAAGCCCTCCAACGTGCTGTTGGCCTCCGACGGCCCCCGGGTGATCGACTTCGGCATCGCCCGGATGGTCCGGGAGGCGAACGGGCCGACCCGGACGGGACACCTGGTCGGCACCCCCGGATTCCTGTCGCCCGAGCAGGCCGGGGGCGACGAGGTCGGGCCGGCGAGCGACGTGTTCGGGGTCGGTCTCGTGGTCGCCCACGCGACGACCGGACGCTCCCCGTTCGGAGTCGGCGACGCGGCGCAGATGATGTTCCGGGTCGTGTACCGGGACCCCGATCTCGACCCCGTCCCCGAGGAATTGCGGCCGGTGGTGGCCGCGTGTCTGCGTCGGGATCCGGCCGAGCGGCCCACCCCGGCGCAGGTCCTCGGGATGCTGGGCACCACGGCCCGCCCGATGGGTGCGGACTGGCTGCCGGCGGCCCACTCCGCGCTGGTCCGGAGCCGTTCCGCGACGGCGGCGGTGAGCGGCGGGGCGGCGCCGGACGCGCCGGGTGCGACGAGCGCGACGGACACCTCGCCGGCGCACGTGCCGCCGACCGACGTTCGGCCCCCGCACCTCCCCGACCACCCGGCCGAGGCGCCGACGGCGACCGCCGCCGTCGACCCGGTCGCCACCCCGCCGTCCCGGCCCGACCAACCCCCGGCCCGCCCGGCCGGGCCGCCGATGATCCCCCCGCCGCCCGTCCGGCCCGCGTACGCCCCCACCCCACCGGTCCCGCCGGCGCCGTCGAGCCCCGGGATCGCCCGCCGCCGCCTCCTGATCGGCGGTTCCGTCGTGGCCGCCGCGCTCGCCGGCGGCGGTGCGTACCTGCTCACCCGCGACGAGGGCAAGGGCGCCGCCGGCGCGGGCACGACCGCGAACCCGGCATCGTCCGGCGCCGGTTCGTCCGCGGGCCCGAACACCTCCACCTCGGCGCCGAACGGCACCGGCACCGGCGTGCAGCCGCCCGCGGCCCCACTGGCCCACCTCCTCCCCGAGCCGTACCGGTCCGAACGGCCCCTTGTCGTCGGCATGGACGCCGCCTACCCACCCAACGAGTTTCTGGACGGCGACGGCCGAAGCGTCGTCGGCATGTCCGCCGACCTGATCCGGGCGATCGGGCAACTGCTCGGTGTGAAACCGCGGTTGGAGAACACCGGGTTCGACGCCCTGATCCCGTCGCTGGCCGCGGGTCGGGTCGACCTGGTCGTGTCGTCGATGTTCGACACCAGGGAACGGGCGAACACGGTCGACTTCGTCGACTACTTCACGGCAGGCAGCGTGCTCCTGGTCGCGAAGGGCAACCCCCGGGGCATTCGTACCCCGGCCGACCTGTGTGGTGCGAAGGTGGCGGTGCAACGCGGCACGATCCAGGAGGACCTGGTCGCTCGCGCGAAAACCCGATGCGGGCCCGGCGCGTCGACCCCGACCACGTACGACGGCATCGACGCCGCCGCGAAGCGGATCGCCGAAGGCGGCGCGGACGTGGGTGTGTTCGACCTCCCCGTGGCGGTGAACGGCGTCCGAACCTCGGGCGGTGCCCTCGAAGTCGTCGGTGGGCAGATCGACCCCCAGCCGTACGGCATCGCCCTGCGCAAGACCGACACCGCGCTGCGGGACGCGGTGCGGCAGGCGTTGGAGCGCCTGCTGCAATCCGGGGAATACCGGGCGATCCTGGACCGCTGGCAACTCGGCGCGGGCGCCGTCTCGCGCGTCACGGTCAACAGCGCCTGAGCCACTCCCCGAATCCGGCGACGCCGCGAGCACGCGGCCCCCACGATCCCGAGGGACTTCCAACGGACGGCCGACCTCGGCGTCGGGGTGGCCGGGGCGCTTCCCAAGCGCTCGTTTGGATGGGGATACTGGCCGGCGTGGACCCCAGTACCGCGTTACGCGAATTCCTCGTGTCCCGGCGCGCCCGGTTGTCGCCGCGCGATGTGGGACTGTCCGACGACGGGCCCCGACGGGTGGTCGGTCTGCGCCGCGAGGAGGTGGCCTCGCTCGCCGCGGTCAGCGTCGACCACTACATACGCCTCGAGCGCGGCCAGGCCTCGCGCGTCTCGGACGCGGTCCTGGACGCCGTCGCCGAGGCGCTGCGCCTGACCCGGGGGGAACGGCAGTACCTGCGCAACCTGGCCCGGCCCGGAGCCGCGACCGCGCGGGAGCGGGCGGCGGTGCGCCCGGGGTTGCGCGTGTTGCTCGACGCGTGGGGCCCGCCGGCGTACGTGGTGGGCCGCAACGGCGTCATCGTGGCCTGGAACCGCGCGGCCACCCGGGTGTTCCTCGACTTCGGCGAAGTCCCGCCCGAGCGGCGCTCGATCGGCGGCCTGATGTTCGGCGACCCGCGCGCCAAAGCCCTGTACGCGGACTGGGAGCGCAAGGCGGGTGAGACCGTCGCCTATCTGCGGACCGAGGTCGGCAAGCGGCCCCGGGATCCGGACCTGGCCGTGCACCTGCGCGAACTCGCGGCGATCAGCCCCGACTTCGTCCGGCTGTGGTCGGCCCAGGCGAAGTTCGACCTGGCCCACGGGACCTGTCGCATCCGGCACCCGCTCGTCGGCGCGCTCGATCTGACCTACGAATCCCTGCACCCGTCCGACGACCCGGACAAGGTGGTGATCGCGTACGCGCCGGCGGACGCGGTCACCGCGGCGGCGCTGGCCCTGCTCGACGGCGAGTCGTGACCCACCCCCGCCGACCCGGCCGGGCCCGGGCGCCCCGAGCGAGACGGCGCGACCCCATCCGGGGAGCACGGATGGGGGCACGCGCCTTCGCCATACGATCGTGGATCCCCTCCACACCACCCACGATCGCCTCGGACCCACCGATCATCGACCACCACGCCGCGTCCCGACAGTGCAAACCCCGCACTGGCAGGGCCCGATGATCCGTGACCGGCGTGGGCGCCCGCTCGGCTCGCGATCGTGACGCGGCACTCCCGGGCCGTCGACGCGTCCATGACCGGGTGCTCGCCGCGCCGCGCACCTGCCCGCCGGCGTGGTCGAGGTCCGGGACCAGGACGAGGGGGACCACCTGCTCCGCGTCCGACCGACGCGCGAGGACGGCGCCGTCGCGACGATGGTCCTCGTTCTTTCCGGGTGATCCGAACCCACTCTTGTCCCGGGTCGCGGCGACGACCTACGGTGACGGGCGGGCCACGGTGGAGACGGCCCGTGCGACCACCCGAAACATCGCGGGTACCGTCCTGTTCGCGTTCGTGACCGAGGAAACGGGTGTCCCATGCGCTTGTCCCGACGGATCGCCGCAACGACCGGAATCGTGGCCCTGACCCTCGGCGGTCTCGCCGCCGCGCCCACCGCCCAGGCCGCCCCGGCCGACTGTGTCGCCTACCTCGCCGTGGCGGGATACACCTCGATGATCACCGGTACCGCCTGCGGGTACGGTGCCAACGGCCCGGCCGGAGCGGCCGCCTGCGCGTCCCTGCTCACCGGTGCCGAGGGCGTCCCCGTGACGATCGCCGGCCGCGCCTGCGCGTACGCCGGCCGGTAGAGTCCGCGAACGGCCGCGCCCGGGTCGACCGCGATCCCGACCCGCACGCCCCGGCCGAAACGGGCCACCGCCCCGCGACTTCGGCCCGCGGGGCGGTGGGATATGGGTCCGTGACGGTCGGGGGCGGCCGCACGGAGTGCGAACCGAGCGGCGGGATCAGGCCGTTGCCGACCGGCGGCGGCGGACCACCAGGGTGCCGGCGCCCAGGACCAGCACACCGGCGGCACTCGCCGGCAGCACGATGTCGGCCGCCGAGGATCCACCGTGACGCGTGCTCGGCGTGGCCGCGAAGCCGCCCAGTTTGCCGTCACGTCGGTACGTCGAACCGGGCAACTTGTCGGCGTACCGGTCGTGTACGAGCCTGCGATAGTCGGCCAGAGTCGCGCCGTTCGCGCCGACCGACTGCTGCGCGGCCGGGTTCAGCGGCAGGACGCGACCCGCGTGCACCCGGTACCACGCCGCGATCTGCGGCTCGGTGAACACCGTGTCGCCACCCGCCTGGCGGGCGTAGCCGACCTCGTCGACACCCGACAGCACGTTGGTGACCCGCCACGCGCCCGAGGCGCGGTCGCGCACCGTCCACACGGTCGCCTCGACCCCGGCGGCCGAACGGGCCTCGGTGGCGAGATAGGCGAAATTGGCCACCGGCACCGACGAGTTGCCGCCCCGCACGAAGTCCGCGTTGAGCGAGTACACCGGAACCGCGGCGCCCACGAGCCGCGGGGCCTGGGCCGCCGCCGCCTCGGGGGCGACCTTCGACTGCACCACCGCGCCGTTTTGCGCGGTCGCACGCTGGTCGAGGTGGACGAAGAAGGTCGCCAGCCGGTTCGTGGTCTCGGGGGAGACCAGAGCCTGCTGCGCCGCGTTCCGGTCGGCGGCCGTCTGCGAGTCGCCACCGGTCGAGGCGGCGTCACCGGCGGCCGACGCGGTCGGTGCGAGGAACAGCAACGCACCGATACCGACGGTGGCCAGCACCCCGACGCGCCGAACGGGCGCGCGGGAGTGGTCGGGCCGGGAACGAAAGATGTCGGTCATCACACTCACGCCTCTCCGTACAGCGACTCGGCCCACTGGAACTCGTAGTTGGCGACGTACGAGTTGTAATCCATCTCGCCGTAGCGCTGACTGGACGGCCACGGGTCGGCGTACATCAGCGTTCCGTTGTCCGAGTCGTAGCCGTACAGGACGTTCGCGTGCCCACCGCCCGCGGTCCAGTAGATACCCACCACGATCGGCGAGTTGGCGTCGATCGAGGACGCCACCGTGTCGATGCCGAGCGTCCCGGTGACCCGCCCCGTTCGCATGCCGAGGCGGGACCAGGCCCGCTGTACGTCGCTCAGCTCACCGGGCTGATTCGGGCACTGGTAGTTGGTGGGCAGGCCGCGGGCGTAGTCGCAGAAGGTGTTCTGACTGGTGTTCAGGCCCCGGCCGAGATACCTGGCCACGGACAACCCGGTGGCCGCCCAGCACCACTGGTTCTGCACCTGGGTCAGTTCGGTGAAGGCCAACTGCCGTGCGCCGTAGGCGGCGGGCGGACCGCCCGGGGCGACCTTCAGGGGCGCGGCGACGGACGGCCTGGCCGGCGCCGCCGACGCGTTGCCGGCCAACGGAACGGCCAGACACAGCGCGGCGGTCACTCCGGCACAGACCGACTTCCAGCGCCGCGACGGGGTGGCCGGCAGGTTCGCGGCGCTTCGAACCGTACCGTGATTCCGCAGAATCATCGTGTCTCCTTCTCGTCCGGCGCGGGGGCACCGGACGGAGATCGAGGGGGGACGCGACCGGCGAGGGGGCGCCGCGGACGGAACGGGACACGCGGTGCCGGACGTCCCGAACGACGCGCGCGATGAGTCGTTCGGGACGCGGAGGAAGTCCCTCGCCGGTCGTGCGGGGGAACACCGGCAACGCTGATCCTTCGCGGTCCGCCGCGGAACCCCCCGGACGGAAAGCAGGGGGTTCCCCCGAGCCCCCCTCGGTGCCGCGGCCAACCGCGAAGCGCGACTATCGCGCCTGGTGGGACTCGCCGTTCGCGCCCAGGGAGAGCCGGATCAGCTCGGCGCGCGAGCGGATCCCGAGCTTGCGGTACACCCGGGTCAGCGTGGACTCGACCGTCTTGGCGGACAGGAACAGGCGGGTGGCGATCTCGCGGTTGGTCGCGCCGTCGCCGACCATCTCCGCGACCCGATGCTCCGCCGGCGTCAACGCCCGCGAGCGCGCCTCGACGGCCGGACGACCCGAGGCCGGGTCGTCCGCGCAGGTGACCCGCTCCAACTCGGTGCGGACCTGATCGAGCCAGGGACGCCCCGCCGTGCGCACGAACGCCAGTTCCGCGCCGCGCCACGCGGCCAGTGCGGCGGCCGGATGCCGGCGGCGCAACTCCACGACACCGAGCGCCAACAGGTCGCGGCCGTGCTCCATCGGCAGGCCCAGTTCGCGATGCCGCTCCGCGGTCGTCCGCAGGCACTCGGCCGCGCCGGCCAGGTCGCCGGACTCGCCCCGAACCAGCGCGTCGGCCCGGGACAACGACGCGAACACCCCGTCACGGCCCAACCGTTGCGCGGCCTCCCCGACCTCGGCCACCACCGCCCGCGCCTGATCGTGATCGCCCACCGCCACCAGCGCCTCGGCCAGATCCACACCCCACGGGATCGCCGCCGGATCCACGATGCCGCGCCGCCCGGCGATCGTGCGGGCCCGACTCAGGCAGCCCACCGCCGCGACCGGATCGCGCAGTCGATACGAGATCTGCCCCAGGATGCACAGCGCCAACGGCAGATACACCTGATCCTGCTCGGACCGACCCACTCGGATGCCTTCGCGGGCCAGTTCCGCGCCCCGGACCGGATCGCCCCCGGCCGCCTCCGCCACCGCCGCCGCATAGTAGGCCGGGCCGAACTGCGCGCCGATCTCGCGAGCCACCCGCAACGCCTCGTGCCCGGCCGCCAACGCCTGGGCGCAGCGCCCCGCCCGGACGTCCACGTCGACTTTGGCGCAGAGCAGGAACACCTTCTCCTCCGCGTCGTCGGATTCCTTCGCCCGGCGCAACATGCGGTCGAGTTCGGTCGCGGCGTCGACGAGCCGATCGGCGAAGAAGTCCAATCGTGCCTTGACCCCGCGCGGGCCGTTGTGGCCGCCGGTCGGCCCGGCGTCCTGGGGCCGGGCCAGCGCCCGGGTCAGCGGTTCGCGGGCGTTCGGCCGGCCCTGGAGGGTGCCCACGAACGCCTGGAGGGCGAGTGCGACCTGTTCGGTGGAGCGGTCGCCGCCGCGCCGGGCCAGCGTCGCGGCGCGCGCGGCCTCGGTCCAGGCGATCGCCGAGTCGCCGTCGCTGATGTGCGCCTTGCACGCGCGCAGATAGTGCAACCGGGCCCGCCCGCACGTGTCGTCGCCGACCTGGGCGAACGCCTCCGCGAACACCTCGTCCAGGTCGTGCAGCGCCTGGTTGGCGGCGTTGATGATCAGGATGCAGGCCCGGACACGTTGCGCGGGGGCGGGGCCGAGGGCGAAGACGTGACCGGCCAGTTCGCGACACAGCTCGTAGTCGGTGGCGGCGTAGGCGTGGCCGGCGCCGTCGAGGCAGCGTTCGCATCTGCGGTCGGCGTGTTCGTCCGGGGTACGCGCCACGGCGAGGCGCGCCAGCGCGGCGGCCTCGTCGGGCATGCCCCGGCGGCGGGCCTGTTCGGCGGCGGCCATCAGCGTGCCGGCCACCCGTTCGTCCGGGCAGGGCAGGGCCAGGGCCAGATGGCGGGCCCGTTCGATCGGCTCGCCGCACACCTCGGCGAGCGCGGCATGCGCGGCGCGGCGCTCCTCCGCGCTGCCGCCGTCGTACAGGGCGGCGGCGAACAGCGGGTGGACGAACCGCAGTCGATCGCCGTCCTCACCCACGTCGAGGATGCCGGCGGCGGTCGCGTCGGCGACGGTGTGCCGGACCAGGTCGTCGCCGACCGGGTCCGCCGTGTGGATCGGCGCGTCGTGCGCGGCGTGCACGAAACCGAGTGCCGCCCGCAGCGTCGCGACGGTGGGGCGGCCGGCGGCACCGGCGAGCAGCAACAGCCGGCGGGCGTCGGTCGACCAACCCTCCAGCCGGGCGGTGAGCAGCCGGCGCAGCCGATCCGGTACGGGCAACGGTTGGTCGCGGGTCGGGAACCGGTCCAACCGGCGGAGCGCGCGGGCGAGTTCGAGGGCGTACATCGGGTTGCCCGCGCCGGCCCGATGCACCTGCCGGCTGAGCCAGTGGGGCAGGGGGCGTTCGTCCGTCGGATCGTCGGGGCCGGGCGTGGTCGGCACGGCGCCGAGGAGGCCGACCGGTCCACCGGCTCCGAGAGCCCCGACGGTCCCGACGGTCTCGAAGACCGCGACGGAACCGGCAGTTCGGTCGATCCGGTCGATCCGGTCGGTTCGATCGAGGAGATCGCGGGTCTCCGCCAGGCCCAGGGGCGGGAGTTCGAGTTCGAGCAGGTCGCCGGGACAGAACCGGCAGCCGTGGATCGGCCCGGCCGGCGGATCGGTGGTCTCGGCGACCACCACGCGCACGCGCGCGGGATCGAGGCGTCGGGCGACGAAGGCCAGCACCTCGGCACTGGCCGGATCCACCCACTGCGCGCCGTCGATCGCCACCAGTGCCGGAATGGACGCCGACAACGTCCGCAACACCGCGAGCGTACCCAGACGCAACGCCAGCGGATCCGGCCCGCCCGGCCCGCCCGGCTCCCGGCACAACACGACCCGCAGCGCCGAGCATTGCGGCGCCGGCAGCGCGCGCAACACCTCGTCGGTGACCGGATCGAGCAGATCGGCGAGCGTGGAGAAGGCCAACTCCCGTTCCGCCGCAGCTGGTTCGGTGCGCAGCAGCGGAGCGCCGCGGTCGCCGGCGAGCAGCGCGCGCAGCATGTGGGACTTGCCGATCCCGACCGGACCGTGCAGGACGACGCCGCCCGAGGCGAGCCGATCCCGGGCCAGCGCGGTCAGTTCGTGTCGCGTACGGTCGGTGTGCGCCACGCGTCGTCCTCACCATGCCGGATCCACATCCGCCGAGGCCGCCACCCGCCCGCGGCCGGACCCATCGTCACGCGGCTCCCGCCGGGCGTCAACGGGCGTGCGGCCGGGGCCTTTCCGGATGCCCCTCGGCCGTGGACGAGCCGGCGGGGTCAGGTGCCCAGATAGCGCAGGATGGCCAGGACCCGGCGGCTGTACCCGGTTTCGGGGCCGTGCGGCAGGTCGAGTTTGTCGAAGATGGCGTTCGCGTGCTTCTCGACGGCGCTCTGCGACACGTGCAGGGCCTTGGCGACGGCCGCGTTGGTGCGGCCCTCGGCCATGTGCGCCAGAACCTCGGACTCCCGGGTGGTCAGCCGGTCCAGGGGGTCG
This sequence comes from Embleya hyalina, assembly GCF_003967355.1. GTDB lineage: Bacteria > Actinomycetota > Actinomycetes > Streptomycetales > Streptomycetaceae > Embleya > Embleya hyalina. The sequence goes on from NZ_BIFH01000021.1 coordinate 333,522, forward strand.
GTGTGGGTGGTCCGGGACAACAGTTGGCGGACCACCTCCGGGTCGAAGGCGGCGCCGCCGGCGGCCACCCGGGCCAGCGCGTCGAGGAAGTCGTCCACGTGTGCGACACGGTCCTTGAGCAGATAGCCGACCGCCGCGCCGTCCTGGGTCAACAACTCGACCGCGTAGCGCTTCTCGATGTACTGGGACAGGACCAGCACGCCGACGCCGGGCTGCCGGCGGCGCACCTCCAGGGCCGCCCGCAACCCCTCGTCGGTGTGTGTCGGCGGCATGCGTACGTCGGCCACCACCACGTCGGGCACGTGTGCGGCGACCGCTTCGACCATCGCCTCGCCGTCACCCACGCCGGCGACCACCTCGTGCCCCTCGTCGGCGAGCAGGCGGGCCAACCCCTCCCGCAGCAGCGCCGAATCGTCGGCCAACACTATGCGCACGGTACCTCCGCCGTGATCGTGGTGGGGCCCCCGGGCGGACTGTCCACCCGCAGGGTTCCGTCGAGCGCGCCGACCCGCCGGGCCAGCCCGGAGAGCCCGCCACCGGCCGGATCCGCGCCGCCCACGCCGTCGTCGACGATCCGTACGGCGATCCGGTCGCCGTTCCGGTCACCTGTCCGGTCGCCCACGTCGGCGACCGTCACCGTCACCGCGTCGGCGCGGGCGTGCTTGACCGTGTTGGTGACCGCCTCGGCGACCACGAAGTAGACCACCGTCGCGACGATCGGCGCCGGCTCCGACCGTACGCCGTAGTCCAGTTCGACCCGCACCGGCGCGCGCTCGGCGATCGTCTCCAGAACCGCGCGCAAGCCGCCGTCGTCCAACCCCGTGGGATGGATCCGCCACGCCACGTCCCGGAGATCGGTCAGCGCCTGCTGGGCCTGCTCGTGTGCCTGGCGCAACAAATCGTCGGTCCGCGCCGGATCGCCGCCGCGCCGCGCCCGGCCCAGCAGCATGCCCAGGGCGACCAGACGCTGCTGCACCCCGTCGTGCAGATCCCGCTCGATCCGCCGCCGCTCCTCGTGTACCGCCTCCACCACGCCCGCCCGGCTCGCCGCCAACTCGTCCACCCGACGCCGCAACACCTCGCTCGGATCCGGCCCGAGCAGCCGCCGGGCCAGCGTGCGGTCGGTGTCCGCGAGCCCGACCAGACCGTAGCCGGCCAGACACAGCAGGGCGGCCCCGGGCAGGACGAGGATCACCACGTCGGCCGTGGTCGTGTTCGGACTGCCCGACACCCACGCACCCACCATCACCGCGCCGAACCCGACCCCGGTGACGACCAGCGCGAGCACGGCGCCGCCGAGCAGCCCCACCGGGACGTGCGCGGCCAGATACCGGAGCAGGCGGCGGGTGTCGGTCGGCAACGGCTGCACCGCGCCCGGCCCGGCCAGGCGCCGCCGCTCCCACCCGGCCAGCGCCCGGGCACCACGGGCGAGGGGGCGAGGGGGCCCGGATCCCCGCCGCCCGGTCACCGCCCACACCGGGCCGGCCACGATCAGGAAGAGCAGGACGAGAATCGCGGTGAGGGCCCCCAACGCCAGCGTTCGCACGGCCGCGCCGGCGGCCCCGGTCCGGCCGCGCAACATCGGGCGCAACCCGGGGGCCTCGGCCGTCGTGTCGGACGCGTACCCCGAAGCATGCTCCGACGCGTATTCCGACGCATGTTCCGACGCGTGTGTCGACGTGTGCTCCGATGCGTATTCCGAACTCCGCAAGGTCCCTCCCCTCGGTCTTCGCGCCACAGCCCTCCGATCGGCCGTCCGATCGGCAACCGGAGCAGACGAGCCTGCCGGCCGAGCCGATCGCCTCGACCACCCGGGTCGCCGATTCAGCTTCCGCCGGCCATCGCCTCGGACAGCGGGACCCGGGTCGCCCGGCGCGCCGGCAGCCAGGCGGCGAGCACGCCCACGGCGATCGCGCCGAGCAGGACGGCGGCGCAGGTCGACCACGGCACGGTGAGCGTGTCCAGGCCCTTGTCGGCCAGTACGCGCCGGGTGGCCACGCCCCAGACCAGGCCGGGGATCAGCCCGAGGAGCGCGCCGACCACGGAGATCAGTACCGCCTCCGCGCGGATCATTCGCCGGATCCGCCGCCGGGTGAGGCCGAGCGCGCGCAACAGCGCCAGTTCGCGGGTGCGTTCGACCACGGACAGCGCGAGCGTGTTGACCACGCCGAGCACGGCCACCAGGATCGCCAGGGCCAACAGCGCGTACACCAGGTCCAGGGCCAGCGCCACGGTGTCGTGCAGCGCCGCGCGATAACTCTCCCGATCGCGGACCTTCGTCTGCGGATGGGCGGCCAACCGCCGTTCGAGGTCCTCGGCCACCCGGGCCCGATCCGCTCCCGCCGCGGCGGTGGCGAAGTACACGTCGTCCAAGGGCACTTGGTCGGCCGGCAGTTGCGCACGGACGACGTGGGTGCCGACGTACGTGGCACCGGAGGCGAACACGTCGCCGTCGCGCACGATCGCGCCGACCCGGAGCCGGGCCGTGCCGCCGCCGTGGAAGCGCACCGCGACGGGATCGCCGACCGCGAGCCGGTACTCCTCGGCGAACGCCTGTGGAACGGTGATCCCGTCCCCGCCCGGCGCCAGCGTCGAGCGTGCGTCGCCGGCGGTGAAGCGCAGCCGGAAGTCGTCGGTGAAGCGTTCGGTGGTGGCGGTCAGATCGTGGTCGCGATCGGTGCCGTGCGCGGTGATCAGATCGGCCCGCACGGTCTTTTGCGCGGTGACGTGGTCCAGGCCCGGCGTCTCGCGGACGGCACGCGCCACCTGTTCGGTCATCGGTCGGGCGGACATCACGAAGTAGTCGGCGTTCATGGTGCGTTGCAGTTGGCCGTCCACGGAGGTCACCAACGAGGCGGCGAGCAGGGACAGGAAGCTCACCAGGGCGATGCCGACCATCAGGGCCGAGGCCGTGGCGCCGGTGCGACGCGGGTCACGGATGGTGTTGCCGCGCGCGAGCCGGCCGATCGGCCCGGATCGGCGCGCGAGCAGCCGGTCCAGGCCGCGTACCGCGTGGACGCTCAGGAACGGGGCGCCGGCGACGGTCGCGAGCAGGGTGAGCAGTACGCCCAGCGCGAGCAGCGGCCCGGCGGCGGCGAGTTCGTCGGCCCGGACCGCGAGCAGCAGCGCACCCCCGCCGAGGACACCCGCGACCGCGGCGAGCACCGTACGGGCACGCGGCGATCGCACGTCGCTCGGGCCGGCCCCGCGCAGCAGGGCGGCCATCGGCGGCACCCGGCCGGCCCGGCGGGCGGGCAGCCAGGCGGCCGCGAGGGTGATCAGCACCCCGACCGCGTACACCACCACCGGGGTCCCCGGCCGCACCGTCGGCCCACCCGCCGCCGGGGCGTCGCCGACCGTCCCGACCAGCCGGATCAGCCCGACCGCCAGTGCCACGCCCAGGGCCAGGCCGAGTGTCGAACCCGCGACGCCCAACACCCCGGCCTCGCCGAGCACCAACCGGTTCACCTGCCCGCGTCGGGCGCCGACGGCGCGCAACAACCCGCTCTGTCGCGTGCGTGCGGCGACCAGCATCGAGAAGGTGTTGCCGATCAGGAACACCCCGACCAGCACCGAGATCCCGGCGAAGCCGAGCAGGATGTAGGTGACCAGGTCCAACGAGGCCCCGGCGGCGTCCCCGCGGGCGGCGGCCTCCCCGTCGCGGGTGCGGACGGTATAGGGCGCGGTGTCGGGCAACACGGCCAGGACCGCCTGCCGGAGCCGGGCGTCGGCCACCCCGGGCGCGGCCTCGATCGCGACCGAGGTGAAGGCGTCGGCCCCGCCCAGCAGGCCGCGTCGCGCGGTCGCCGGGTCCAGGAACACCTCGGCGTCGCCGACCCGGTCGGCGCGGTCGCGGGCGATGCCCACCACGGTCGCCTCGAACGTCCCGGGCACGGCCGCCACCCGCAGCCGGTCGCCGAGGCCGATCCCGTGCGTTCGCGCGTTCCTCGCCGCCACGACCGCCTCCGCCGGGCCGGTCGGCGCGCGGCCGCGATCCAGGCGCGGCGCGGCCTCGGCCGGCCAGTCCGCGACGAGGCTGCCGCGCGAACGCAGCGGTGCGCCCCGCCCGTCCAGCACGACGGTGTCCGGGACGTGCACCCGCCCGTAGGCGCCGCGCACCCCCTCGGCCCGGGCCGCCGCGTCACGCACCCGGGCGGGCACGGTCGGCGGGATGCCGGTGCCGTCCTGGCGATCCGCGTGCGCCGCCGGGGTGATGGTCACATCGGCCGCCGCGTCCGCGAACGCCGCGCGGGTCGACGCCGCGACCGAGTCCCGGAACACCAGGGTCCCGGCCACGAACGCGGTGCCCAGCACGATGGCCACCAGTGCCAGGAGCATGCGGGTCCGATGGGCGAGTACTCCGCGCAGCGAGACGCGGGCCAGGATCATCGCCACACCCCGCGCGCGCCGTCACGGACGGGGCCTCGGCCGGCGGGGCCCCGGTCGGCTCGACCGCCGGCGCCGGGCTCGACGCCGACCCGACCGTCCGGGCCGTCGTGTCCCGGCCCCGCGTGCCCGTCCAGTCCGCGCATGCGCTCGAACACGCCGTCCGCCGTGGGGTCGGCCAGATCGTCCACAATCCGGCCGTCGGCCAGGAACACCACCCGGTCCGCGTACGCCGCCGCACGCGGATCGTGGGTGACCATCACCACCGTCCGACCCCACTCGTCCACCCCACGCCGGAGCAGGTCCAGGACCCGGACGCCGGCGCCGGAGTCGAGGTTTCCGGTCGGCTCGTCGGCGAAGACCAGTTCCGGGCGGGCCACCAACGCCCGGGCCACCGCGACCCGTTGTTGCTGACCGCCGGAGAGCGCGCCCGGGCGATGGCCCAGTCGATCGGCCAGTCCGGTCGCCTCGACGATCCGGTCCAGATGCGCCCGATCCACCCGCCGCCCGGCGATCTCGACCGGCAGCGTGATGTTCTCCAGCGCGGAGAGCGTCGGCAGCAGGTTGAACGCCTGGAAGACGAACCCGAGCCGGTCGCGCCGCAGTTCGGTCAGCGCATCGTCGTCCAGATCGCCGAGTTCGGTGTCCCCGATCGCCACGTCGCCCCGGGTGGCGGTGTCCAGCCCGGCCAGACACTGCATCAGCGTCGACTTGCCCGAACCGGACGGCCCCATGATCGCGGTGAAACCGCCGCGCATCAGCTCCAGATCCACCCCGGCCAACGCCGTGACCCGACCGGCGCCGGACCCGTACTCCTTGACCAATCCCCGCGCCCGCGCCGCCACCGGCGATGTGGCCGGCGTGTATCCGGTCGCCGACCCGCCCCGCGTCCTGCTCCTCGGCATCCGCCGACCTCCTCGCTCGCCCGGTGTGGGCCCGCTCCCGCGAACGGGCCCCGAATCACCGGTACGAGCAGCCTGCTGGAGCACGGACGGCCGCGACATGGGGCCGAGCGCCGGGTCCACCTGCGGAAAACCACACCCCCGCGGGGTGGTGTCCCGGTGCGCGCCGACCGTGTTGCCCGGCCGCACACGTCGACCACGATCCCGCCCGGCCGGCCGGCGGTTATCGCCGTGCCGGGACCGCGTCGATCGCGTCGGCCACCGCCTCGGGGGCGGAGATCATGGGGAGGTGGCGGGACCTGGGGATGAGCGTGGGGGGTGGCGCGCCGATGCGGTCGGCGGTGTCGGTGGGGGTCTTCCGGTCGAACACGTCGTCGTTCGCGCCGAAGACCACCGACTTGGGCATGGGTACGTCGCGCAACCGTTGCAGGCGGTCGGCGGATATACCGAGCACCCCCTCGCCGAGCATGCTCCACAACGCGCCCTCGGCCCCCGCCACCTGGAAGGGCCGCCGCCACTGGTCGACCCCCGCGCCGTCCAGCCGGGGGCACTCCGGTCCGCACTGCGAGCCGTACACCTTCCGGATCAGCCAGTCCGTACCGAGCCCGATCCGCAGCAGGCTGGTGCGGAACGGATCGATCAACACGTACTCGAGCGCGGACGGCGGGCCCGCGCCGGTGTCGAGCGCGTCGCCGTCGAGGAGCATCATCCCCCCGATCCGCTCCGGCGCGCGCAGGGCCGCCTCCGCGACCATCGCGGCCCCGCTGGAGTGGCCCACCAGCAGCGGCCGTTCACCCGGACCACCCAGGTGCATCGCGTCGAGGAAGCCCAGGAGTTGCCGGGTGAGGTGGTCGACCGTGTACGGGCCGCGCCGCTGGCTGTAGCCGTATCCGGTCAGGTCGAACGCGTAGACCCGGTGGTTGCGGGCCAGCAGCGGAGCCAGCCGCGACCAGGTGTCGACGGACTCGAACGCACCGTGCACGAGGACGACGGGCGACCCGGACGTGCCCCATGTCTGGTAGCGCGTACGGATGTCGGCCGCCTGTACGTAGGTCAGCCCCTCGGGTGGGTCGGCCCGGTCGTCGGTGAACGCGTTGTACGTGAACGACGCGAGCGTCACGGCGACCAGCGTCACCACACAGGTCAACGCGATGCGCCGCCCCCAACGGCGAAGCCGCGACCGTGACCGGGGCGGCGGAGCCCCGTCGGATGGCGGGTCCGTGACCGGATCGTCGGTGTCCGAGAGCGGGTCGGGTGTGGCGGCGCCGGCGCCGGCCTCGGTCACCGTCGCGGTCGCGCCGGCGCCCGGCCGGGCCTCGGCGGTCGAGCCGGCCTCGTCGCCCCGGCCGCCGCCCTCCGCTCCGCCGGCGCCGGTGCCGACTTCGGAACCGGCTTCGTCGTCGGTGCCGTTCTCGGTTGGTCGGTGTTCCACAGCAGTTCCCCGTCGGTGGTCGAAAGCGCCGGTACACGACCCGGCCCGGCCGCGGCGGCGCACCGGGTGGGGCGGACGCCTCCGCCCCCGCGGCCGCCCTGACGAGAACAACTCTCGCCCGCGCCCCCCGGCGCCCGCATCCGACGGGAGAAGGCTCCTCGCGTGCTCCGTGGGCGGCATGGCACGGCGAAGCCCATGCTCCCCCGGAAGTAGTCGCCACGCCGCACCGGGCCCGGTCGCGGCGGCGGAATCAGGGACGCGGGTGGTCGCCGGTCGCCCCGTCGAGGAGTTCGCGCACGATGTCCATGTGGCCGGCATGCCGCGCCGTGTCCTCGATCATGTGGATCAGGACCCAGCGCAGGGACACCGTATTGCCGTTCCAGGACGTGCCGACGTCGTCCAGGCCGAGTTCGTCGATCACCCGGTCGGCGGCGACACGCGCACGGCCGTAGAAGGCGACGAGGTCGGCCGCGGATTCTTCCGGCAGCACGGTCATGTCGTCTTCCGGGGCGAACCACAGCGGCTCGGTCGCACGCCCGAAGGTCGTACAGAACCACCCGTACTCGACGGCCGCCAAGTGTTTGACCAGGGACAGCAGATTGGTCCCCGAGGGCGTCATGGGTCGTCGCAACGCGTCGTCGTCGAGACCGTCGAGCTTCCACAGGACCGCGTCGCGATGCCGATCGAGACTGGCGAGCAGGCTCTCCTTCTCGGCACCGGTGTAGGGCACGATTCTTGTCATCGACGGACCCTAACAGCGCACACGGCGCACCCCCGCGAACCCCGCCCGGCCCCGAGCCGTCAGCCGAGGAAAAGCGGAAGCCGCGCCGCGAGTTCACCCAGTTCGGCCCGCTCCCCGTCGGTCGCCGCCCGCCGCCCGGTGCCGACCAGCAACGCGTCCCGGTCCGACCACGACGCCGGGAAACCGGTCCCGGCGATCCGCTCCAGCAACTCGCGGGTGCGGGCCAGCCCCTCGGCGGGCGGGTCCGCCGCGTCCGGCAGGTGCGCGATCAGGTCGAGGTGGTGCAGGGTCCACTCCAGGACGTAGACGGACAGGTAGTCGCCCACGGTGAGAACCTGGTCGCGCGTACCGACCCGCAGCTTCGGATCGGCCAGTTCGGCCGCACGCCCGGCGGCCGAGCCGACGTCGTCGAGGTGGAACTTGAGCAGCCCGGGATCCTGATACGCGGCGGCCAGCCGAACCGTCAGCGCGTCGAGCGGATCGTCGCCGGTCGGCGGCGTCTCGGCGACCTCCCAATACGTCACCGCATCGCGCGTCGGCTCCGTGTCGGCGGGCGTCACGAGAGTGATCAGGACGTCCTGCGCGTCGATGACCAGGTGGCACACCAGGTCCCGCACCAGCCAGCCGGTACACCCCGACGGCCGTGCGAAGTCCTCGTCCGAAAGCCCGGCGACCGCCGCGCGCAATGCCGTCCACGAGCGTGAGAAGAGTTCCACCCGGGCACGGTAGTCCGCGCCCGAGACACCGGACAAACGCTTTTACCCGGCGCCTCGACGACCGGCCGTGCCCGATTGCGGCCGGACGTACGACCCGATCGGGCCGTTCACCCGCACGGGTGCGTGGGTCGGAGCGGGGATTTTCCCGAGTCGTGTGCCCCGGGGGGCCGGGCGGTCCGGTCGTGCGTATGCGCGATGCGGCGAGGGCGGTTTTTCTGGTGTGGGCGATCGGCCTCACCGAATGGGAGTGAACATGCGTACGACGACCGGGGCGGCGAAGAGCACGCCGGGCGGCGAGGGCGGGGGAGGCGGTGGTGGTGACGGGCGGCGTCGACGCGCCATGTCGTGCCCGCGATGCCTGGGCGCGAGCGAGCGCTGTACCCACACGATCGGGGAGTCGGCCGGCGTGATCGTCGTCGACAAGGGCGGGTTCGCCGCCGGCTCGGCGTCCTCCCGGTCACCACGCCGGGCCGCGTGGTCCCGCACGGGTACGGAGCGGGGGCGCGGCCGCCGGAACCGGTGAGAATCGACCACGGATCGACCACGGATCGGCGCCGGCCGGACTGTCGGCGCCGATTCGGCACACACGGCACGGGGGCGAGGCCCGAGGCACGACGGAAGCGGGCGGACGCACGTCGCCGACCACATCCCGGTCCACGAGTCGATGTCGATATCCGACACGAACTCCGGCACCACCGCGACCGCACCCGGTACTTCCTCCTCCGCTCCGACCCGGGCGCCGGGATCTCCGAACGCCACGCCGCCGGCGACCCGCGACCCGGCCGATCACCCGGCCCGATCGGCGGTCCGCACGGGACCGGTCATCGGCCGCCGTCGGCCCGGCGATGGGCACGCACGATCAGGTCGGCCGTTTCGTCGGCGATTCGATGCACCTCGTCGTCGCTCAGGGGTTGCACGCCGTGCAGCGACGCGACCCGGCCCTCGGAGGCCAGCAGGATCACGAACTGCCGTGCGCTGCGCTCCGGCTCCGGGACGTCGAGGTCGCCCGCCGCGTCACGTTCGGCGAAGTAGGCGGCCAGCGCTGCGAGTACCTCGCGGGGGGCGTTCTTGCGCCAGATGAGCTGGAGTTCGGGATGGCGGGCGATCTCGGCGATGGTCAGGCGGTGCAGCGCGGCGGCGTCGGGGTCCAGGACGCTGCGCAGGATGCGCACGCCGGCGGCGCTCAGATCGGCGTGCGGGTCTCCGGTCGCGGTGATCGGGTCCGGTCCGTCGCCGGCGCCGTCCCCGGTGGTCGGTCCCGGTGACTCCCGGGTCGCGGCGATGAACAACCGTTCCTTGTCGCCGAAGTGCGCGTACACCGTCTGCTTGCCGACGCCCGCGGCGGCCGCCACGGCGTCGACGCTCGCGCCCGCGTAGCCCTCGCGCAGGAAGACGGCGAAGGCGGCGCGCAGGATCGCGTCGCGCTTCGCGGCGGAGCGGCGCCCGATGGACGCCGTGCCGGATGTGGGGGATTCCGCTGCGGATTCGGCCATGGCCCGATCCTACCCCTTGCCAAGACTGGACCGTCTCGTCTAGTTTCGCCGATGTTGAAACAAGACGGAACGGTCTAGTCTTATGAAGGAGGGCGCGTCATGAAAGCCACCGAGCCCCGCCCCGTTCCCCACCCCCGAGGTGTTTCCTCCGAAGCCCCCGAGCGCATCGCCGACGCCGTGCCCCCTCCGGGTGGACGCGGCCGGATCGTCGCCGTCGGCGTGGTGATGGCGGCGGTCGTCATGGACATGCTGGACGCCTCCGTCGTGAACGTCGCCCTGCCGACGCTGCGTGCCGACCTGCACGCCGGGAGCGCGATGTTGCAGTGGCTGCTCGCCGGATACACGCTGGCCTTCGCCGTCCTGCTGACCGCGGGTGGGCGGCTCGGCGACGTGCTCGGCTATCGGCGGGTGTTCCTGGTCGGCACCGGCGTCTTTACCGTGTTGTCCGTGGCCTGCGCCCTCGCGCCGAACGCCGAACTGCTGGTCGCGGCGCGCATCGGGCAGGGCGCGGCGGCGGCGCTGATGGTGCCGCAGGCCACCGCGTTGCTCCAGATCATGTACGCGCCGCACGAACGGGCGCGGGTGATGGGCCTGTTGAGCCCGATCGCGGGGCTGAGCGCGGCACTCGGCCCGCTGGTCGGCGGGGCGATCCTGCATGCGGACCTGTTCGGGACCGGGTGGCGGCCGATCTTCCTGATGAACCTGCCGGTCGGTGTCGCGGTGCTCGTCGCCGCGTATCGCCTGCTGCCGTCGGGGCGTTCGGCCGGCGCGCCGCGCTTCGACCCGCGCGGCACGGTGTACGCCGTGGTCGGGTTCGGGCTCCTGGTCCTGCCGTTGGTCCAGGGGCCGGCGCTGCACTGGCCCGCCTGGACGGTGGTGTGCCTGGTCGTGTCGCCGATTCCGCTGACCCTGTTCGTGCGGGATCAGCGGGTACGGGCGGGGCGCGGTGAGGCCACGCTCGTCGAGCCGAGTCTGTTCCGGCGCCGGTCGTTCGCCGGCGGGCTTGCGGTGAGCCTGGTGGTGGAGGCGGTCCTGGGTGGGTTGATGCTGGTGGCGACGTTCGCGCTACAGGACGGCCTCGGCCTGAGCGCGCTCGCCGCCGGGCTGGCCACGCTGCCGATGATCGTCGGCATGGTCGTCGGCGCCGCCGTCCTGGCCGACCCGTTGATCCCGCGTGTCGGCCGGCACGTGGTCACCATCGGCGGCGCGACCGTCGCGGCCGGAACCCTCGCTCTGCTGTGGCCGTTTCGGCACTACGGCGCCGATTGCCCGGTCTGGGCGCCGATGCCCGGCCTGTTCGTCGCGGGTGTCGGACTCGGCATGCTGATGGGCCCGCTGTTCGCGATCACCCTCCAGGACGTCGACACCGCCCACGCGGGTACCGCCTCCGGCACCCTCGAAGCGGTCGAACAACTCGGCGGCGCGCTCGGCGTGGTCACGATCGGCGCGGTCTTCCTCCACCACACGACCGCCGGCGACTCCCTCGGCACCGCGTTCGGGTGGGGGGCGGGTGCGATCCTGATCGTCCTGGCCCTGGCCCTGGCCCTGGTTCCGCTGTTGCCCCGGCGCTTTCGTACCGAGGACGAACTCGGCCCGGAGTAACGGCGCCCGCCCGTCTCGGCGATCGGCTCAGTCGAACAGGGACTCCTGTACGTCGCTCGGCGGGAGGAACTCGGGTTCGATCGGGGGCGGGTACGTGCCCGCGATTCGGGCGAGGTCCTCCAGGGTGGACCAGCGGCGGCCGGCGACACCCTCGCCGACGAGGGTGTGGAACAGGTGGGTCACGGCGTAGGCGTCCCAGGTGGCCGCGCGATCCTGCGGCGGCTGGAGGCCGATGGTGCGCAGGCGGCCGTCCAGCGACTGCGGCGTGGCGGTGGGCCGGACGACGGCGGCCAGGGTCATCAGGTCCAGCACGACGCAGGACGCCAGGGCCGGGCAGTACGCGCGTTGTTCGCGGATGATCGTGGTCTCGGCGAAGGGCGGGACCGCGATCAGCGCGTGCGGGTGGTCGCCCGAGATCCGCCGGTCGATCGCGGCCAGTGCCTCGGCCGGGGACCCGGGCTCGGCCGGTGGGACGGGGGCCGTGATCGGCGCGGGGGGAGGGCTTCCGGGCTCGGGCGGCTCGATCACCGCGTGCGCCCGCCAGGAGACGAGGTCCCCGATCCCGTGGTGCGTGAGGGCGGCGACCTCCACCGGCGCCGGGCGATGCACACCCCGGGTCACCAGCCGGAAGCGAAGCCCCACGAAGCGCACATCGGACAGTGCCGTCGTAGTCGCGTGTCCTGCCATGCCGGGAGTGTAGGCGCGCCGCCCCGGGGAATCCCGAACCCCCGTCGGCACAGGCGTTTTGCGCCCACGGCACTCGCGGTACCGACGGCACTCGCGGCACTTCCCGCGCTCAGAGCGGTTCGAGCCGAGCGTGGGTGGCCCGCTCGAACAGATCGAGCAGCGACGCCCGGGTGTCCGCGTTCTCCGCCGAGAGGAAGCCCTCGCGATCGACGCGAACGACCAGAACGTCATGGCAGTCCAGCAGTTCCGAGAACCCACGATTCTCGATGATGTCCCACAGGGCATCGAGACTGCGCCCCCGCCAGTGGCCCAACGCCTCCGCGTTCACCGCGACCAGCGCCTCCCGGAACTCCATCAGGGTCGCAACCCGCAACCCCCGCACGTCCAGCACCAGTTCGTCCATGTCCACCGCTCAGACCACCGCCGCCCGGATCGTGAGGGTTCCGGCGGTGGTGTCGAGGGCGGCCTCGGTGCCGAGCGGGATCGTCGGCGGGTGGGGGCCGTGTCCGGCGGGGATGCCACCGAGGACGGGGACGCCCAGGCGGGCCAGTCGATCACGCAGGACGTCCACGATGCCCCATCCGCCCAGGGTCGGGTCGTCGGCGTCCCGCTCGAAGCCGAGGAATCCTCCGAGTACCACCCCGCGCAGACCGTTCAGGGCACGGCTGCGGGCGAGTTGGGTGAGTGCACGATCGACCTCCCCCAGCCCCGTGCCTCGCCGGTGTTCGAGGAAGAGGATGGTTCCGTCGAGGGCGGGCAGCCCGGCTCCGGCCTCGGTGCGGATCGCGTCGAGGTGCCGCCGACGAGGACGCCGACCGCCGTGCCGCCGAAGGTGATCGGGGCGGTCGCCTCGGTGGGGTCCCGGCGCAGGGTGACCGGGGTGGTGGTGGTCAGTGCGCGGCGCAGGGCGGTGGCCGAGGCGGGGCCGCACCGGTCTCGGCTTCCGTCCGGGAACGGGCCGTGCAGGGAGGCGAGTCCGCAGCGGGCCCACAGGGCCAGGTGCAGGTGGGTGATGTCGCTGAAGCCGACCAGGGGCTTCGGGTCACGGCGCAACGCGTCGAAGTCGAGGTCGTCGACGATGCGGTAGGCGCCTTTTCCGCCTCGGCTCGCGAGCACGGCGCGAACTCCCGGATCGCGGAAGGCCGCGTTCAGGTCGGCGGCGCGGTCCTCGTCCCGGCCCGCCATGTACCCCCATCGGTCGAAGGTGTGTTCGGCCACCTCGACCCGCAGCCCCCATGACGTCAGCAACGCGACGCCGTACGCGACGCCGTCGCGGGTGGGTGGACTGGCGGGGGAGACGATGCGTACCCGATCACCGGGGCGTAGGCGTGGGGGGAGGACGGTTCGTCGAGGGTTGTCGCCGGTGTTCACGGTGGAAGCCTTCCATGGGCTGCCGGCGAGTGGAGGGTGTGGCCGGTGACGAATTCGGAGGTGATCCGGAACCATGTCTGGTGGGGGTCGTGGGGGATGGGAAGCAGGTGCTTCAGGCGGGTGAGTGTGGTGGGGTCGTCGATGCGGGAGGCGTGGCCGGTGATGGTGCCGGTCCAGCCGGTGTGAGCGGTCGGGTCGATGTGGTCGGTCTGGAATGCGACCACCGTGTCGAGGGCGGCCTTGGCCAGGGGGGAGTCGGGCGGGGTGCGAAAAACCACGCATTCCCGGTCGAGCGCGAACGGCACCACGTGGACGGCCGGGAGGGCGCCCTCGCTGACGATGACGCGTCCCATCGGCTCGCTCGCCATCAGGCGGAGGGTTTCTCGGCGGCCGAGGGGGTGGTTCGTGGGTGGGGGCTTGCTCATGGCTCAACCTTCGAACCGGGACCGGGTGCGGCACAGGGCCGAACGGCCCTGAGTCCGCGCCGTTGTGCGCGCCGCACCTCGCGCCGTGGCACGTGCCGCGCCGCGAGCCTGACGACCCCGCGAGGTCGTCAGCGCAGGGGGACGCGCCACTCCAGGGCCGCGCCGCCGTCCGGTGCCGGGCCGAAGGTGTGGGTGCCGTCGAGGGATTCGGCGCGTTCGCGGATGTTGCCCAGGCCGCTGTCGCGGGTCGGAGTGGGCGGCGGGCCGACGCCGTTGTCACGTACCCGCACCCACACCTCCGTCCCGTCGGTCTCGACGTGGACCTCGACCCGGTTCGCGTGTGCGTGGCGGGCGGTGTTGGCGAGTGCTTCGCGCAGGACGGCGATCAATTGGACGGCGATGGTTTCGGGTACGGAGGTGTCGAGGAGGCCGTCGACGCGCAGGGTGGGGGCGAAGCCGAGGGTTTCGGTGGCGGCGTCGACCTCGCGCAGGCAGCGTGAGCGCAGTCCGGTGCCGGTGTCGCGGTCGCGGGCCTTGAGGGAGAAGATCGTGGAGCGGATGACCTTGATGGTGTCGTCGAGGGCGTCCACGGCGGATTCGACGCGTTCCAGG
>NZ_BIFH01000022.1 GCF_003967355.1 Embleya hyalina
TGCCCCGGCGCGCGGGCGTGGGTCCGACCTGCCACACGTGGCTGGAACAAGGTCACGCGAGCGACGCGAGCGAGCACGTGTCGGATGCGATCGCACGGACTCCGGGACCGGATCCGACCGCGGGATACCTCGGCTCGATATGTCTCGACAGGCATCCGGTCGGGACCGAGACGAAAGTGGGAGCAGTAAATGATCGACAGACAAGTTGAACTTGCCCGGAGATCGGAATCGGGCACGCATCCATGAAATAACGGCCGCCGTTGCGGAAAGTGGACAGTAGATTTGCCATCCCGCAAAACTACGCACTAGCCTCCTCGGCCATGAGCACCCATCTTCATAATTCGGATGCCCGGCAGGGCGCGAGCTCCTCGGGCGGACGCCGCCCGCACGGTAAGGTTTCGTATTTCGGTATCGGCGCCTCGCTGCTCGTACTGCTCGGCTCGTTCCTGCCGTGGGTCGAGGCGTCTTTGGAGGGCTCCGTCGAGACCATCAAGGGAACCGACGGAGACGGTAAATGGACGATGGCCGCCGCCGTCGTCGCGATGGTGCTCTTCATCGTCGGCGTCGTGGCACGGAAGCCGATCATCAGTGGCAGTGCGGCAGTTCCGTCGCTGGTCGCAGTCGTGTTCGGGGCATGGAACATCGCCAATCCCGAGCGGCTGGCAAGGGTTTCCATCGAGGATGAGAGCGGCGGAATGTCATCCACCGAATTGGACGGACTCCTCCAGCAATTCGACTTCTCCGCGATGGGGGGCCTGTGGATCGTCGTCGCGGGCGCTGCTCTCGGTGTCCTGTTCGGGGTCCTGGCCGCGGCCAAGACAAGGCAGCGTTAGCCGACCTCGCGGTTAACGGCGCCGCCCACCGCTCGGTGGGCGGCGCTTCGGGCGTCGTGAGCGAACCGTTGTCATGGACGCATCGGGCGGGTCACGCTACCGGGCCAGCGCGGCCCACAACATCGAAAGCGGATGGCTGCCATCCCGCGCGGCGTCGTCGCGCCGTCGAAACGCCCCGGTCAGGATCTGCATCCGCACGGGCGTGTCGTTGACTACGGGAAGCACGCGAAGACCGCCGCCCGTCGCCATTCGACCGTCTCGAACCATCTCGCCGATCCCGTGTGTGACCAGCATGCAGCCACGCACGGGCAGTGCGGAGCACAAGAGTTCGAGTCCGTAGGTGACCGCGTCGATCTGGGCCGCGATGTTCAACTGGCGGCGATGGTCGCCGCCGAACCACCCGCGCAGACAGTCCGCGATCAGACCGTGATCCGGCACCACGAGTGGGAGTTCACGCAAGGCGCTGACCTTCACCTCCGGCCCGGGCAGGAGCCGGGTCGAGAGATTGGTGAGGACGGACGGGCCTGTTCTCGAGAACTCCCTCACCTCACAATCGGCGGGTGCCCCGTGGCCTTCGGGTAGGGCGATGCTGCCGCAAACGAGGTCCACTTCCTTGCTTCGGAGCTTCGGCAGGACATCTTTGCTGCGGACGTGCTCGATCCTGAGTTCCACGTCCCGCCGTCGGAACTCGTCCGCGACGACCGCTCCGACCGAGGTCAGTGCCCCAAGTGTGAAGCGGGTCGTTCCCACCACCACCAATGCCCCGGCCCGATCGCGGCACATCCGGATCCGATCGCGCCAATTCTCCAGTGTGTCCCGAGCGGCCTCGACCAGCGCCTCTCCCGTACCGGTGAAAACCACATCCCTGCCGCGCCCCTGCTTGAGCACCAGTGGCTCGCCGCACAAAGCGCCGAGGTTGCGATTCAGAGTGTCGATCTGTTTTTGCACACTCGACTGGTCACGATCCAGAAGTCGAGCCGCACGCAGTGCACTTCCGGTATCGCGCACCGCGATCAGGCTTCTGAGTTGATCCAGCGTCGTATCCATGAGCGGGGCGGGTCCCTGTACGGGATCGGATGCGAACATGCTTCACCTTTGCGCAGGGTTCGGATCCGGCGATGTGCGCGGCCAACAACCGCGCGCTTGTCGGAGGATGCGTGAACCACGAAACAGCGACGGCCGCCGGAGACAGGTCCGCGGTCCTCGTGTCGTGGGACGACGCATCGAGCCGGGTCGCGCCGATGCGGGGACGGCAAACAACGGCAACTCTCGGGGCGGGCCGCCGGTCCGACCCGGGTCGGGCCGGAGCCGCCGTCCGGCATCGCGCGATCCCGATGGTGGTTCCGCGGGGTTCACGGATGCCTTTCGCGTATTCCCGGTCGCGGTAGCCGCCGTCGACGCGCGGGTGACGCAGTCGCGGGAACTTGTTCGCGCAGCGGACGAGGAGGACTGCGGCGTGCCGGGGGAACAGGCCCGAATACCAGGTCGAGGTGAGCGTGTACGCGGTCTCCGACACTGCGTCGTGCCCTGTGCGGTGTCGGCTGCTCGTGTCCCCGACTTCCTCATCACCATCCTTCACGTGACCCGTTCGCGGCTTCCGCCACCGGGGCTCGAGCCTTCGACCACCCGACACGGGCCCCCGATCGCCGCGCCATGGACCGGCGGCCCGTCCGAACGTCCATCCTGGATGGGATCGGAACCGGACGACGAGCAAAAAGGCGCCACACTGCCATTCAGGCAGGTCTTCCAGTCGAGTGAGGCACATTCATTTGCGAAACGCGGCGAGGGCTCCGAGACGGCCGTTGTCGACCGCGCCGGGACAGCGCTCCGTCGCCTTCCCGCCGCCACGGCGGCGGATCCACCGACGCGACGTGTTCCTCCTAGTGCCCACGCGGAACGGCCGGCCAGACTGACAACCCGGAGCCGTGCGTCGAGCCCGGCGGGTCGATGCCCGCCGGCGAGCGGCGGCGCGATCGTCGCGTGCCGTCACCGCACGTGCCTTCGGGTCATGTCCGCGAACGGGTTGTGCCCATGGGCACGCAGACCTTGCCGAAAAGGTGTCGTCACGTATGTCCCGAGCCGACCTCCCGACCCGCGCGTGGGATCTGAACCATCCGATGTTGTCCGTCCTGACGGCGGTTCACGACGACGCGGTGCGGTTTCTCCCGGCGGCCGCCGCGTCGTTGGCCGAACAGATGGTCCCCGTGCACTGGATCATCTGCTTCGACGGGGACACGGTCCCTGCGGCGGTGCGCGATCTGGTCGACCGGAAATGCCGAAAGCCTGTACCGCACCTGACACTTGTCGCCGCCGGCGGCACGTCCGGGCCGGCCACCGCGCGCACCGTGGCGCTGGGTCGGGTCGGGACGCCGTGGACCGCGGTACTGGACGCCGACGACGTCTGGCTCCCCGGCGGCCTGGACACCCTGTTCGAGACCGCGGTTCGCACCGGGGCCGCCTGGTGCGCCGGACGGTCCGTGGACCTGGTCGACGGACGAAGGGTGGATTTCCCTGACCATCTGCCTCGCGGTCCGGTGGCGCCGGGAGCCGTGCTCGAGGCACGCGAACTGCTCGGATTCATGCCGTTCGTCGGCGCAGCGATGGTCTGGCGGACGCGGACGTTGTGGGAGATGGGCGGCTGGCCCGCGTTGCCCGCCTGCGAGGACAGCGTGCTGATCCTGGCCGCGAACGAGGTGCACGAGGGCTACTACCAAGCCGGCGAGCCCGTGTACGGATACACGAAGTACGAGGGCCAGACGACGTCGCTTCCCGAGCACGCGATGCGGCAGCGCATCGCGGCGACGCACTATCACCGCCGGATCGCCGCCCTGCGCGACGCGGTGCGCCCTCCACTCGGGTCGCCGGCCGGTCGGCAGGAAGTCGGGAGCGACGGGTGATCCCGAGACTCCGGTGCCCCCCGAACGAGCCCGCGCGGCTTCCCGCGTCCCGGCTCGGTGACGGAACATGTCCCGCCGACGGCAATGGGTCGCGGTGTACGGCACCGCAGGCGGGTCGCGACCTTTCGCTCCGGTCGTGGCCGTTCCCGTGACGCCGATCCACATCGATGGAGACCCGGCCGTTCGTCACGTCGGTGTCCAGGGCAGGGTCACCCACGGACTGCGCGGGTCGCTGGTGAGGCGGTGGTGGGCCGTGAGTACCTCCTGGTACCAGGATCCGTACTTGTCGCCGTCGAACCACAACACGCGTCCCAGTGCGTACCCGGCCGAGAACGCCTCCCACGTGCCGTAGACGGCGCGGCACAAACGACCCGCTTCGGCCACCTTGGGTACTGCCTCGGCTGTTGTGCAGTAACCCGCGCCCACCGCCCAACGGGCCATGGTCACCGCGCGGGCGAAGTCGAACGCCGCCACGGAGGTGACCACTTCGCCCGGCGCAAGCAGACCGTCGGCTCGGAAACGCTCCTCGTAGCGGAGGATACGCCCGATCGGGTCGGGTGACTCCTGACGATCGGACACCTCCGGTACGGCGGTGGGGAGCAGCCTTTCCGTTTCGAGTCGCCAACGCGCCGGATCCGCGTAGCGGTGCCGATTGCGCAGGTCCAAGGCTAGTTCGGCATCCTTGGGAATATGGTTTGCCCGGAACAGGCTCGCGGTGGCCCGCTCCCATCCGTGCGTATCACGCACGCCCCACATGAGGTCCAGTGAGGTTCGGTCACGGCGTGGGCCCTCGAAATATGGCCCGATCTTGTTCCAGGCGACCCGGTTCACGATCGAGAGATGCACCCCACATCCCAGTCCGAAGGCAATCGGACCCTGGTGGTAACCGTCGTCGTCGGTGATCACGGCTTCCGGTCCGGGCTGCTTCTTCCGTCGTCCGAACACCATCTCTCTTCTCCTTCCCTTGGGCGCGCACTGTCACCGTCGGCGTGATCGACAGGAGTGGGTGGTCATCGCATCGCCGACCGAGGCGCGTGGGTCCTCTCCGGTCACCAATGATGCGGAGGTCGTGAATGACGGGCACGGCGCGCGTGGCCGTGCGCCGCTGCCGGAGGCGGGACCCGCCCGATCACCGGGCGGTCAGCGACGCCACTCGATGGGCGCCGACTTGAAATCCGGCATGGGGTAGGCGATGGCGTCGAGCGACGTGGACGCCGGCAGCAGGAACGTTCGGCAGTCTTCGTGTGCGACGTTCTTCGTGAACGCGGCGAAGGTGGAGGTTGGACACTTCTCGAGCTTCCCGAACAGGATCGCGGGCGAGGTTCGTTGCTTGTGATCATCGACGGCCTGAAGCGCGGCTTCCGGTCCGGTGTAGGAGAGGTCGCTGTCCGAGACGTTGGTGTAGGAGACCCGTACGTAGTACGGGACGGCGCTCTTTTGTTCTTCCTTCAACGTGAACCCGCTCTGCACGAGGTCTTGGATCGATCCTTTCTCGATCGTGATGGGCTTGATGCGCACGAGCCCTTTCTTGGTGCCCGACGTGACTTCGACGACGGCTGATTCACCCAGCTTCAGGCGGGTGCCGGCCTTGGTGAGCGTGGTGTCGCCGGACGACGCGCCACTCGAAGGTTCCAACGACCGGGAACTCGGCGGCGCGTCGGCGGGGGAGGCGACGGACGCGTCACTGCGTTCCGCCGCGGTCGGACTGTGCGCCTCCTCGGCCGTCTCGTGGCTCCGGTCGGCCACCTTCCCACCGTCCCCACCACTCCCACAACCGGAGGCGAGCACACTCAGCACGGCGACCGAGGCGGCCACCATAGTTCGCATCTTCATACACCATGATCAGTGCGGACTCGATGTGGACAACTAGGAAAATCACGCCCGCCCACGAAGCTGTCCACCCGACACCGCGTCCCCCTGCACCACCGCGAAAAGCCGCTCGAATCAGTCGCCGACGCTGTCGGGGGCAATTCGGACAGTGTCCGCAACGGGCGCAGGAACCCGACCCGGTCCGTCTCGGACAGCCGAGCCGACAGCCGAGCCGGCAGCCGTTCCTCCCATTGCGTCGACATGTCCTGCTGCTGCTGTTGGCGACCGTGCCGCTCGACACCGAAACCGATGTTCGGCTGTGGAATGCGCTGCTCGACGCAGGCAGTCCGGAGCTGTTCGGGGAACGGGCCGTGGCCATCGCGTACAAGGATGCCCGGCACGACTGGCGCATGAGAAAGTCGGCGACGGCAGGGCGAATCAGGCTCCGCGGCCTCCTGCTGGGCGCGCCTGCTGGTTACCCGACGCCACGGGCGCCGTGGGGCTGCGCGCACGCCCGAAGTGCCAGCCACATGTCGAATCTGGCCAACGGATCGGTGGAGAGAGGCTGTCCGAGCGCGTCGTCCATGCGCTTGATTCTCTTGCGCAGACCCGCCTCGGTGACGCCCAGGGCCGAGGCGGCAGGAGCATTTCGAGCCCCGCTCTCGATCCACGTCACGAGGGTATGGATCCCGGTTTCGGAGGGCAGTTGTGCAAGTGGGTGAAGCCGCCTTCGTGCCCAGGCACGCACGGTGGGTAAAGTCACGAGTTCGCTCGGCAGGCCGGGTGCCATCGCCACAGGAGCCCAGGCGGGCTCGTGGGATGCGTGGTGGATGCGAAGGGCCAGCGAAAGGGTCGCCTTGGTGGCCAGGTTCGTCGTGTCGAGTCCGAGCAGGTCACCGAGCAGGCGAACGCGGTTGATGAGGGTGTTGCGGTGGATCCCCAACACCCGGTGAGCCGGGGTTGGCGAGTGGAGCCACACGGACAGGGAGGCAACCAACGTCGGCACGTCCAATCGATGGACCCCCTCCGCTGCGGACAGTGGCCCGAGGAGGGAACGCGCCCAGGGAAGTCCACGATCGATCATCAGCACGGCCGGATCTCCATCCGCCCCGTGCGGCCTCCACCCTCGACGATCGATCCGCGCGAAGTCGCGGGCCGGGTGGTCCTGTTGGAACACCGAGTCGATCGCGAAACCAACGGAGTAGGTCCCCTCGCCCCGTGGCCTGCCGACTCGGTCCAACGCCTCTCGCATTATTCGACTTCGTCACTTTCACGCCGGGGAGTGGGCTCACACGCAGGTGCTCGTCGGCCTTTCGGACGAGTCCCGGACCGCCATCGGCTCGGTGTTGCCCAGACTCCCGGACCACCCATGGGACTCATAGGAAAATGCCGTCGTCATGGCCCGAAAGCGTGGTGGCCGGGGTCGGGTCCGTCTGGTGGAAGGGGCCGACGTCGCGCACGTCCCGGTGGCGTCTCGCACCGCAACAATCTTGAAGGCGCATCGATTCGGGAAGTTTGCCGATCGTGGCCGCCCTCGGATGGGGTGGTCGCCACGGCCGGTCCCTCGCCATGGGCCCGCTCTGGGGTCGCCCGCCGGGTGCGAAGTCGGAACGTCGAAGCAGTCCGAATCGATGGGCCCTCGTGGGGGCTCCCGTCGACCAGTGCTCGTCGAGCCCGCTTCGTTTACCCGGGCTCCGTCAGACCGCCTCGACGACGCGGCCCGCGCGGCGCCTCTTCGCTCATCCCGTTCACCCGGCGCCATGCGGCGGTCAGTTGCGCACGGTTGGTCGACGAGCCCGCAATGGTTGCGCAAGCGACACGACGGCGTCGACCCACCCTCGGAGGGCGAATAGGACGGTGTCTCGAAGGCGGAGCCTCCCCTTGAGCCGCCCCCGAGAGCACGTCGCGGCCCGGATGGGACATCACCCGCGCCGGGCCGGTCGGACGACCAGTCGGGCACGACGAGTCGTGGGGGCGGGTCGAGACCGCACGCCGTCCGAAGCGGGTGCGTCCCCGCGACTGAACCCGACCCTGATGCCTGGGTAGTGGCTTCTGGGTCGCCTCGGGGCGCGTAATGGACGGTGGACTCGGGCCGTTTTCCGTGCTGTCACCCGATGTGCGTCATTCCATTGCCCTCTCGGCATGCAATGTATACATTGCATGCATGACGACGGAGCGCACCGAATCGACGAACGAGCTGAGCGCCGGCGAGGCCACCTACCGCAAGCTCAGGGCACTGATGTTGTCCGGGCGCTTCGCACAGGGGGATCGCCTCGCGGAACTGGAGCTCAGCGAGGAGCTCCGAGTCAGCCGTACGCCCGTTCGCGAGGCCCTGCGCCGATTGCAGGCGGACGGTCTGGTCCGACCCAGCGGACGTGGCGTCGTCCTGGCTTCGTTGCCCGCCGCGCACGTCGGGCACTCCTACCGACTCCGCGCCTCGCTGGAGTCGCTGGCCGCCCGGCTGTCCGCCGAGCGACAGGCGGCCGGACACATCGCCCCGTCCGAGATCGTGGCGCTGCGCGGCACGGCGAGCGCGATGGAGGAGGCCACTCGGGCGCTGGATCTCCCGGAGATGACCCGCTCCAACCTCGAACTGCACCGGGCGATCGCGACGCTGAGCGGGAACCCGCTGCTCGAGGAGGCTCTGGGGCGGCTGTGGGATCGCATCGCGGTCTCCAGCCTGAGCAACCTGCACGACGCACAGTGGGCGCGGGAGGCGCTCGTTCAGCACGGACAACTGCTCGACGCGATCGCGGCCGGCACCCCGGACGCGGCCGACGAGATCGCCGGTCGCCATGTCATGTGCGCGGCGCGGGTGTACGAGCGTCACACATCCCAGTCGGACGACTGAACCGCCGCCGTCGGCGCACGTCTACGCCCTCGGCCCCGGTCACGCCGTCCTTCGATCAGGAGGCGAACGTGATGAATGTCAGACAGGACGACAACGACGACAGAGCCGGCGCGGTACTCGAGCGACGAGGGCTGGAGGCCGTGCCGGACGGCGACAGGCACGGGTCCGTCGGGCGGGTGGGATTGCTCTGGTTCGCGGCCCAGTTGGTCCCCACCGCGTTCTTCCTCGGGGCCCTGGGAGCGACCGACTTCATCGGTCTCGGCTTCGGCCAGGCCGCGGCCGCGATCGTCGTCGGCACGACGCTCGGGGCACTGGGGCCCGCCGCGCTCGGCCTGACCGGACCGACGACCGGCCTGGCGACACTGGCCCAGGCCCGTTCCCCGTTCGGCCGGGGCATCGTGGTGCTCGGGCCGATCGCCGCCTTCACGAGCGTCGCGTTCATCGCGCTCGGTGCGATCTTCGGCGCCGAAGCCCTCCAGGTCGCCTTCGGTATCAACGAGTACGTCGCCATCGGCCTGGTGTTCGCTCTCGAGGCCGCGGTGAGCGTGGCCGGCTATCGGGTCATGCACCTGTTCGAACACGCCATGGTCGTCGTCGTCGGCGCGGGCTTCGTCGCGGTGACCGCCGTCGTGATCGCCAAAGCGGACCGGGTATCGATTCCGCAGTCGACCTTCGGCCCGAACGCGTGGGGCGCGTTCGGGCTCCTGGCCGCCGTATGCTTCGGCTTCGCCTTCGGATGGGCACACAACGCCCCCGACTACTGCCGCTACCTGCCCGCGAGCGTGCGGCCCCGGCGACTGTTCTGGTCGGTGTTCGCCGGCATCTCGCTGGCCTGTGTCTGGATCGAGATCCTGGGACTTGCCGCGGGCGCGCTGCTGAGCGGTTCCGCGCCGATGGCGTCGATCGACGCGTTGATGGGTAGCGGCGCCGGCGGCGCGCTGGTGCTGCTGGCCCTCTATCTGGGAGTGGTCGCCAACGCCACCGTGGCGCAGTACTCGGCCGGTCTCCAGATGCTGGCCTCCGGTGTACGACTGCCCCGGCCGGTGATGACCGCCGTGGTCGCCGCGGTCGCGTTCGGCCTGACCCTCTACCTCAATGCGGGCGACCTCGCCGAGAAGGCCACCAATCTGATCCTCCTGGCGACCTACTGGGTGGGCCCATTCGTCGGGATCTGGGCGGTCTACCTGTGGCGCAGGCCGCGAGGGGACGAGATGACGCGGGCAGCGACCGCGCCCGTGAGCTCCCTGCCCTGGCGCTGGAACGCGCTCGTGTCGCTGGTCGCCGGCTACGTAGTGTGCCTGCCGTTCTCCAACACCACCCTGGGCAGTGAACTCGGCGAGCGCGGCGGGGCCTTGAACGTCCTGTTCGGCTCGGTCTCCGAGCGGCTGCACGGAGCCGACTTCGCCTATCCGGCCGGACTGCTCGCCGGAGGATTCCTCTATCTGGCCCTGGAGGGCGTGGGCGCGCTGCGCGCCGTACGTTCCGGCGCCCTGATCACCGCCACGGCCACGGGCGACGAAACCCCTGTCGCCGACAAGACCGTCACCACCGAAAACAATCCGCTTCGACCGATCGGGAGTACCTCATGAGCGCCGCCGAAGAATACCTCGCCCCTGACGGACGCCGGATCGGACTCGTCGTCCGCGCCGACTTCGACGACTTCGCCGCCTACCCGCCCACGTTCGAGACCGCCGAGGAGCGCGAGTGGCTCGCCCGCCACTACCGCGTGGCCAGTCCCGAACTGGAGAGAACCACCAAGGCCCACCTGACGTCCGACGACCTGCCATTGCAGCTCACCGTGCTCGCGCGACCCGCGGGAGCGTACGTCCGCCCGCACTACCACATCAACGACGTGGCACCGCAGAGCGAGACACGTCACCAGGTGATGATCTGCCTCGGCGGCCGAGCCTCCATCGGCATCTTCACCCGCGAGGGCGAACACGTGGCACACGTGACCCTGGAATCGGGCGACCTCGTCCTGCTCTACGAGGGGCACTCCGTCGAGACGCTGGAGGACGGAACCCGCCTGCTGGAGATCAAGCAGGGCCCGATGCCCGCCGATCCCTATGCCGACAACGTCGCCATCGAAAGCACGGGAGCACGCCGGTGACCTTCCTCCATTCTCCCGTCGAAGTCGACAAGACCGACTTCTTCATGCCCTACACCCCGGTCATCCGGGTGAGTGCCGGCGCCGATCTCCTCTTCCTCTCCGGTGCGACCGCGCTCCCCCTGTACCACCAACACCCGCACGAGCACGACGAACTCGACCCTCCCGAGGATGTCCGCCTCCAGACCCGGTTGGTCATGGACAACCTGACCCGCTGTCTGGAAGCGGCGGGTGCCACGTGGGCGCACGTCGTCCGCACCGACACCTTCGTCACCGACATGGGCGACCAGGACGCCATCGGCGAGGTCATGGCCCCCTACTTCCAGGGCCGATTTCCCGCCGGCACCCTGCTCGAGGTGTCCCGCCTGGTGGATCCGCGGCTCAAACTGGAGATGAGCGCCGTCGCGGCGGTGCCTCCGCGGGAGGGACGAGAATGAGGCTCGCCACCGTCCCCCACGACGGCACCACGTCGGCGGCCCTGATCGAGGACCACCGGTTCGCCCCGGTCCGCTCCCTCCCGGGCCGCGAGGACGCCGCCGACGTCGCGGCTCTGATCGCGCAACCGCTGGACCCCGCAGAGACGGAACTCCTTCGCGGACGGCTGCGATCGCTGACCGGGACACGGCTGCTCCCACCCATCCTTCGCCCACCCAAGAACGTCCTGTGCGTCGGCAAGAACTACGTCGAGCACGTGCGCGAGGGCGCGCACGCGGAAGGGGTGAAGTTCGAGATCCCCGACGAGCCGATCTGGTTCACCAAGGCCCACACCGCCCTCGCCGGGCACGAGGGGACCATTCCCTGGGACCCGGAATTCACCGAACAACTCGACTACGAGGGTGAACTCGCCGTGGTCGTCGGCAAGTCGGGCCGTCACATCCGCCGGGAACGAGCCCTGGACCACGTCTTCGGATACACCATCCTCAACGACGTCACCGCTCGCGACCGACAACAGCGCCACAAGCAGTGGTTCGTCGGCAAGTCCGCCGACGGATACGCCCCCCTGGGGCCGTGGGTGGTCACCGCCGACGCGATACCGGACCCCCAGAACCTGACCATCGAGACCACCGTGGACGGCGAGATCCGCCAGTCCGACACCACCGCCAACATGATCTTCGACGTGGCGACACTGATCACCGCGATCAGCACCGGCCTGACCCTCGAACCCGGCGACGTCATCGGCACCGGCACACCACCGGGCGTGGCCTGGGGATCCGGTCGATTCCTGCGCCCCGGCAGCACGGTGGCGGTCGCGGTGGAGGGGATCGGCCGACTCGTCAGCGAGGTCGGCACGGTCACCTCGCCGTCGTGACCGGTTGGGCGGAGTTCGTCCTGGTAGCCGTCGCCGGACTGATCGCCGGTCTGGTCAACGCCATCGCCGGCGGCGGCTCCCTGGTGTCCTTCCCCGCGCTCCTGGCCGTGGGGTATCCGCCGGTCACCGCCAACGTGACCAACGCGGTCGCCGTGCTCCCCGGGTACGTCGGGGGCACGGTGGCCTATCGCAACGAGATTCGAAGCCAGACCCGAGGACTCCCCCGCCTGGCCTCGGTCGGCGCCCTCGGCGGGGTCGCCGGAGCCGCGTTGCTGCTGATCGGCCCCGCCGACGTCTTCGACGCACTGGCACCGTGCCTGGTCCTCGCGTCCTGCCTGCTGCTGGCGCTCCAGCCACGACTCGCCCGCGTCGTCGCGCGCCGTCGAACGGAAGGCCGGGACGGACGCCTCGTCGTCCCGACCCAGTTCGTCGTGGGTTTGTACGGCGGATACTTCGGGGCCGGCATCGGCATCATGATGCTCGCCGTTCTCGGACTGCTTCTCGATCGAGGGCTCCACCAGGTCAACGCCCTCAAGAACGTGCTGTCCCTGGTGATCGGCGTCGGCTCGACCGTGTTCTTCGCGGCCTTCGGACCCGTCCGGTGGGACGCGGCCGCGATCATGGCTGCGACCAGCCTGATCGGCGGCCACGTCGGAGTCCGCGTCGCGCGCCGGCTCGCACCCGGTCCGCTCCGCGTGGTCATCGTCGTCTTCGGCGCGGTCGTCGCCATCGCGCTGTGGCTGTGATCGGCGAACCGTGCCGCGGACGGGATGCATCAGGGAACTTTTCCCCACCTCTTCGCCCTGGGGGTCGCGGGAGTGGATCCCCACGTATGTGCCGGCTCGACGCGGGATCGCCACTGTCGCGGTTCGGTAACAAGCCGGTCGCGTGTGCAGCGGCCGTGGGACTCGGCACCGTCTATCGGCGAAGGCGATGACCCGCCTTCCGGGGTTCGGGGGCGAAGACTTCTCCGATGTCCCGGCAATCGACGAAAGGTGTCGCCGGGCCTCCCGGCTCCGGCTCACCTCACCGCAAGGAAAGTAGTCTCGAGATGTCTGTGCACACGCACGTCCGGCGCCGCAAGCGACACACACTCACCATGGGGATGGCCCTCGCAACGCTCCTCTCCGTCGCGACGGCCGCGCATCCGGCGACGGCGAGTACGGGCGGAGGAGCATCGGCCGATTGGCCCACCGCCAAGGTGGTCTGTATATCCGCGGACCGGCTCCTCTCGGAACGACTGGCCAAGGACCTCACGGATCTGATCGAGGCGCAGGCCGGGCGCACCTCCCTGGCCCTGTACGACCGCACGACCGACACAGAGTGCTCGTACGACGCGAACGGGAGTTACGACTCCGCGAGCATCGTCAAGGTCATCGTCCTGGGCACCCTCCTACGCGCCGCCCAGGACGAGAACCGCGACCTGACCGAAACCGAACGCAAACTCGCCGAAAAGATGATCACCGAGTCGGACAACGACTCGACGACCACCCTGTGGCGACAGCTCGGACTGCCCCGCATCAACGATTTCCTGCGCTTGGCAGGCATGACGAACACCGTGCCCGACACGGAAGGGTACTGGGGTCTCACCCAGATCAACGCCGCCGACGAGATCAAGCTGACGAGGCTGCTGACTTCCGCCAACCCGGTCCTGGACGAGGATTCCCGCACGTACGCGCTGGACCTGATGAATCGTGTGATTCCCGCCCAGCGATGGGGAACGCCCGCCGGTGCCCCCAACGACGCGACCGTGCACGTGAAGAACGGGTGGCTCCAGCGGTCCGCCGGAGGCTGGCGCGTGCACAGCCTTGGCGTCTTCACCGGCCGCGGACACGACTACGGGATGGTCGTACTGACCGCGGACAAGGCGAACATGTCCACCAGCGTGGGAGATATCGAGGACATCGCCGCCAAGGTGCACGCGCACTTGGGGGGAAGCCGCCCGATTCCGGGCTACACGCACAGGACCGACCCCATCGACCTCCCGACCGCCTCCGACGGTTCATCGACGGGCGAGAACGCCAACTGATCCATTCTCGGGGCCGGTTGCCCCCGCTTCCGGGGGCGACCGGCCCATCCCGCGCTCTTCGCGATCGTCGACGACGGCGCGAAAGATCCTCACTCCCCGAGCAGCACGTGCCGTGCGACAGGCGTCTTGAAAAGTGGATGGGACCGTCTCATCCGCTCCTGTGGCGGTTCGAAGCCGTGCGTCCGGCACAACCCACCACAGCACACGTTTCCGGGCGAGGAAGCTTGAACGACCTGCTCGAACAGCAGTTTCGCGATTTCATGGTCAGCCGTTGGCCCCGGCTGTTGCGCACCGCCTACGCGCTCACCGGCAACCATCACGACGCCGAGGAACTCGCACAGGGAACGCTCGCACGCGTCTACATCAAGTGGGATCGCGTACAGCGCAGCGACCATATGGACAACTACGTATGGCAGATGATGTTCCACCACAACACGGACCGTCTGCGCCGGCGCCGAGTTCGCGAGTGGTTCACCAACCGCCCACCGGAGTCCGCGACGGGCGACGCCACACTGCGCTTCGAGGATCGCCGGGTGATCCTGGACGCGCTGACCCGACTCCCCATCCGCCAACGCGCCGCAATCGCTCTGTGCTTCCTCGATGACATGAGTCACGAGCAGGCTGCGGAAGTCCTCGGCACTCGGCCGTCGACGATACGCAGTCAGGTCACCCGGGGACTGGCCAAGCTTCGTGGCGACGCCACACTCACAGGCCTCATCGGCAGGTCGGTGGACACCGACCGTCGGCGGGAGCCGGACACGTTGGAAAGGCCCGATCCCACATGACAGACGACCCGCTCCTGCACGGATTGCGGGCGGCCACGACCGACCTCCCTCCACACCCCGCCCCGGTGGAAACCGTGGTCCGGTGCGCGAAGGCACTGCGCCGGCGTCGGCGCGCGACTCGAGCAACGGTTTTGGGTGCCGTGGTGATCACGTCGGTCCTGACCGTCGGACTCGACCTGACCTCGACGAAGACCTCGTCCTCTCCCACTGCCCCGACGGCGACACCCGTGACCACGAACACGCCGACGGAGACGGCTCCGCGACGACCTCGGGTGGTCGACTCGGGCGAACGCGTGGACGTGGGACAAGGCAGCACGATCACTCTGACCTCGGACGGTCGCATCACCACGGACGTGTGGACGCACGAGAAGCATCTGCTGGAGCACCGAAACCCGTTGTCCTCACGCGACGCGCCGCTTTCGTTCACGTCTCGGACCTTCGGCGACTCGAAGGCGACCCTTTACGTGGGGACCTGTCGAAGCACCGCACCGCTGGACTCGGTGACCATCGAACAGGACGGCCGGACTCTTCGCGCCGACGTGGTGACGCTGGGCGGTGCGCCCGGATGGGCCGCTTTCCATCTCTACGTTCCCCGCGACCCCGCCGCACCCCCCATGCGCCTGGCACCCCCCGGGCGGATCACCGTCACCGGCTACGCCGCCGACGGCACCGTGCTCGCGAGCAACACCCCGTCGGGCGGGCGGTAGAGCTCCGAGCGCGGAGGATGCGTCCTCGCTCACGCAGTCAACGACAGACCGCGGCCGAATACAGCCGCTCATCGATCTACGAAAGGATGCCGTGCATCGGTACGGGAAGCGATCCGGCAAGACATCGGCAAGCATCGGAGCGGCGGCGATCGTGCTCACGGCAACGCTCGTGTCCGGTGGCGGCGCGTCGGCTGTCGGTTTATCGGCGCCGGCTGACCGGACACCGACCGGTCGACCGGAAACAGGCGAAGCCCACGACAAAGTCACGCTGGTGACCGGCGATCGCGTCCGTGTCGACCGGCTCTCCAAGGGACGTGTCACGGCGGTGTCCGTCGAGCCCGGACCCGGCCGTGAGGGCATGGTGTTCACGCAGTGGCGGAGCGGGGCGTCGGTGTCCGTGGTGCCGGCCGACGCGCTGGGCCTCTTGGACCAGGGCGTCCTGGACGCCCGACTGTTCGATGTGACCGGTCTGCTTCGCGCGGGCTACGACGACCGGTCACGACCCACCGTTCCCTTGATCGTCCAGTCCGATGATCCCGGGGTCCTCAGACGAGGACCGGGCCGGGAATTGCCCAGTATCGGCGCGCGTGCCCTGCTCGAGCCCAAGTCGACCACCGGCGAGTTCTGGCAGTCGGTCACCACGGGATCGTCGCAGACACGAGTGGCAGCTCCCGGAATCACCCGAATCTGGCTCGACGGCAGGGTCGCGGCAGATCTGGACCTCAGCGTGCCGCAGATCGGCGCGCCCTCGGCCTGGCAGGCCGGCTACAGCGGACAGGGCGTACGAACCGCGGTCCTGGACACGGGAATCGACCCCACCCATCCCGATCTCGTCGACGCCGTCACGCAGTCCGCCGACTTCACCGACAACGTGAAAGGGGTCCGGGACGGCAATGGACACGGCACCCATGTCGCCTCGATCGTCACCGGCGGATCGAGCACAACCTCCGGCTCGTACAAAGGAGTCGCGCCCGACAGCACACTGCTGGTCGGCAAGGTGCTCGACGACGAGGGCTTCGGCAGCGAATCACGCATCATCGCCGGGATGCAGTGGGCGACCGACAACGGTGCCCGGGTGGTGAACATGAGCCTGGGATCCGGGCCGGGCAACGGCAAGGACCCGATGTCTCTCGCTGTCGATCGGCTCACCGCCACCACAGGCGCACTGTTCGTGGTCGCCGCCGGCAACGACGGTCCGATCGGGGGGAAGGTGAGCGCGCCGGGCGCCGCCACCGCGGCGTTGACCGTCGGCGCGATCGACCGCGACGGCTCCGTCGCCCCCTTCTCCAGCACGGGACCGCGGCTGGGCGACCAGGCGCTCAAACCCGAACTGACCGCGCCGGGCGTCGCCATCGCCGCGGCCCGCGCGGCCGGCACGCACGCCGGTACACCCGTCGGCGATTCCCACACCCGTTTGAGTGGTACCTCGATGGCGACTCCGCATGTAGCCGGCGCGGCGGCGCTGCTCGCGCAACAGCACCCCACGTGGCGTGCGGATCGTCTCAAGGCCGCGTTGATCGGAACCGCCGAACCCACGCCCGACACCGATGTATTCGCCCAGGGTGCCGGTCGCGTCGAAGTCACCCGCGCCGTCACCCAGAACGTATTCGCGGAGCAGAGCACGCTTTCCCTGTTCTCGAAATGGCCGCATACCAGCCCTGTCGTCCACCCACTGACCTACCGCAACGACGGCGACACGCCGGAATCGCTCGACCTGCGCGTGGAAGGAACGAGCGCGATCACCCTCGACAGCACGCACGTCACGGTGCCCGCCCACGGAACCGTCGACGTCACGGTGACCTTCACCGCGTCCGGAACCGGACAGGCACCGTTGGGGGCGATATTGCTGGCAACCGGTACGAACGGTCGAACCGTACGGGTTCCGATCAGTGCCCACGCCGAGTCCGAAATGTACGACGTGACCCTTGACGTACGTGATCGCAACGGTGGTCTGCCCCAGACGAGCGCGGTGCGGCTCGTCGACCTCCGCAGCGGCGAGTCCTTCCGGCCCACCCGCGCGGGCGACTCCCTCGTCGTTCGAGTGCCGAAGGGCCGGTACGGGGTGGACGCGATGATCCGCACTCCGGCCGGCACCGACGCGGCGAGTTGGACCGTCGCCGGCACCCCCGAGGTGACCGTTGCACGGAACGTCTCCCTCGCCCTGGACGCCCGAGCGGGCAAGCCGGTCACCGTCGACCTCGACAACTCGACCGTGGGCCTGCGAGTGCGGCGCCTGGCCGTGGCCCAGACGATCGCGGGTGTGCCGCAGGAAGGCGAAATTACGGCCACCGACCCCAAGACCCTGTTGTACGCGGTTCCGACCGAGAAGGTCACGTCCAGGTCGTACTCGCTCGTCATGCGCGAATTTCGCAGTGACGCGCGGACCGCGTACAACCTGACACTCCTGCATGAAGGAGGTATTCCGAAGGATCCCTCCTACCGGGTGCGCACGCGCGACCTCGCCGAGGTGCGGACGCGAATCCACGGTGACAACCGTTCGGTGTCGGGTTCGCTCTCCCGGATGTCGGAGTTGGACGAAAGCGGTCTTGGCTCGGGGTGGTTCCACGACGTCGCGATTCCGGGTACCACGACGGAGTACTTCTCGGCCGGCCCACGCATGACATGGTCCGGATATCTCCAATCCGACGCGGGAGACGAAACGGGACCCGTCACCCGGTATGCCCCCGGTCGACGCACGGTCGAGACGTGGAACGCGCCGGCCTTCTCACCGATCGTCGCAAGCACCCGATGCGGCGACGCGATCCACGCGGAGCTCCATCCCTTCTCCGCGTCCGCCCCGGGGCACACCGGATCCGCGACCGCAGGACCGTGGACCGGACGGGTCACACTTCTTCGGGACGATCTGGAGGTGTCCTCCAGTGACACCCCGTCCTCGGCGGAACTCGGCGGTCTGCTTTCGGGCCCGGCGCGATACACGATGCGTCTGGAGGGCCGGCGCGACAAGGCGGTGACCGCGACCCGGGTCCGGGCCGAGTGGACCTTCGTGTCGTCGCGGCCCACCGAGCAGGAGTGCGTGAAGGAAGTGGCCCCGCTTTTCGCGACCCGGCTCGACGGGGACTTCGGTACCGACGATCTGCTTCCGAGGGATCACCCGTCCGTGCTGCGGATGACCGTCGAGGGCACGAATGCCGCCGACGTACGGGCATCGACGATCGAGGCGTCGTTCGACGAGGGAACGACGTGGCGACGACTGACGTCCATGCCCGTCGGGGGCGGGCGTTTCGTCGCTGTGCTCCCGCCCCCGGGAACGGGCGGCGACTTCGTCGCCCTGCGCACCACGACTCACGACTCCGCCGGCAACACGATGACCCAGATCATCGAGCGTGCGTACGCCCTGAGTCCGCGGCCGGGAGGGCGATCCGGGTTCTGACGGCGAGTTGGCGCCGGGCCTCCCCCGACACCGCGTCCAGCATGTTCGGTTGATCCGAGACTTCGCCTCGGGCTCGGTCAAGACGCTCGCGAGCGAGCTTGTGCGCGGCGGGCAGATGACGGCGACGGCCCGGTTCGCGACGCGGTGGGCCCGGCCGGAGCGGGAGGTTCGCGGTCGGGCCCGTCGCGTTGCCGTCAGACGCTGACGCCGTGGCTGCGCAGCCACGTCATCGGGTTGACCGCGGAGCCGTGGTTCGGCGTGGTGTCGCGTTCTTCCTATGATTTGCCGCCGCGACTCGGAATATTGAATGGTTCAGGTCGATGCCGTGGCCCGCGCTGTCTTCTGCGCGTCCGACATACCCGGCCGCCCAATCCTCGCCACGCAACACCCGAGCACCTCTTCTCCCGGGACTGTCGCATCGACCGGTTCAACCCATCGCCGCTTCGCCGAAAATGCGTTCTCCTCGCGGATTTTCCGATTCTCACGCTCCAGTTGCCGTTCACGCTCCGCCGGGGCATCGCGATCACGTGACTTCACTCCCGGTCCTGCCCTTGGGATGGAAAGCGAGTATGAACAATGACTGCATATGACGACCTTTGATGCACTGGACGGCCTGGATGCCGTCGACTGGGCGGGGTTGAGACACGCGTACGGTCCCGCCGGGGATGTGCCGGCCCAGATCCGCGCGCTGACTTCGGATGATCCCGCGACCTGCGAGAGCGCGTTGGGGGCCCTGTACGGAAACATCTTCCACCAGGGCTCCCGCTACGAAGCCTCCACGTACGCCGTACCCTTCCTCGTCGGGCTGGCGGCGGATACGGCCACGCCGGGCCGTGCCGAGATTCTCGCGTTGATCGGCGCGCTCACGGTCGGCTTCGACGAAAGCCACCTCCCCCAGGGCCTGGACATCACGGGCCGGCGGGCCGAGGTCGAGGAACTACGCTCCGGAGACCGCGACACAATGCGCCGCCGCCTCGAGAAGTGGGTGGACGAAGCGGTCGACGAGGGAGACCGTCGAGTGCGCGAAATGCGGCTGCGCATGTTCGATCCCGAAGAATCCTACGAGTCGGCACGCCACGAGTCGGCCGTCTACGACGCGGTCAGGGCGCAGGTGCCGCGGCTGGCTGTCCTGCTCGACGATCCCGATCCCAGGGTCCGCGCCCAAGCGGCGTATACGCTGGCCTGGTTCCCCGAGGAGTCGGAGCACATCCTGCCGCGGCTGCACGGTCTGCTCGCCGTGGAACCGCTGCCCTCGGTCGAAGCCACCGCCCTGATCGCCACCGCGCTCATGGCCTCCGCGGACGACGCCGGGACGGCACGCGTACTGCGTCGGCGCCTGAGCGCCGGCGAACCCGTGGTGCGCTGGGCTGCCGCAACCGGGTTGGCGCGTTTGGGGTCGCCGGACGAGGAGGTGGTCGAGATCCTGGCGGCGGCCGTGGTCGACCCTCCCGAACAGGGCGTACCCGGCATTCCATTCCACGAAGGGGACCTGCGCGGCTATGCCTCGATCGCCCTGGTCGCGGCCGACCGGGCCATCGGGATCGGTGCCCTCGACGTTCTGCTGGCGGGCCTGGCCCGGACGTCGGGACCGTCGGCCTTCGCCGTGACCGCAGCCGCGCTGCACACAGCCTTCGGCTCCGACAGGCCATACCCCCTCCCCCCGTACAAGGAGCTCGACGCCGTGACGCGCAAGGTCGTACGCGCCCTGGCCGAGCTGGATGAACACACCTGGCAGTGGGCGAACTTCCGCCTCATGCTCAGGCCGTACAACCTGCCCGGAGACCGCGCCGCGTGCAGGCGCTACGTCGGATCGGCGGCGGAGCCCGCCGAAGACGCTCCCTTCTGAGTGGACACCCCGAAGGCGAAAACGTCTTCGGATGCGATCAACCCACGGCTCTCCGCAACGTCGTGTGCGCGCCTGGGTTCCGCACGGACACCTCGTGGCATTTCAATGCTCCGGTGACCGCGGTATTCCGCCGCCCGTCGCATCCACACGCCAACCCGCCGACGTCGCAAGGGACGGGTTTTTCCAAGCCGTCTGCGCACGGGTGACCGAGGCTGGAACCGTGTGGACATCTCGCGACGGCCGGCCGCCCTTTCGCTCGACGGGCAACCCACCCGGTACGAGAGGCGTCACGTGCCGATCCATCCTGACGTCGACGGGATTATCGCCGGCTGCGGCCGTGCGTGTGTGATGCCGAGACACCGACCACCTGTCCGACCGGCCGAGCACCCTGCAACGGATCGACCCGGCGTCCTGCGGTGAACTGGGGCAACACAGGGCCGAGCGGCCGGATCCCACTGTCGCGAACCACAGCCGACCGGGCGATGAAGCGTTCGGAGCCGCGCTTCTTCTCCCCGTAGTCGCCACGGAATTCGTCGCTTCTCACAGGCCGGCAACGGGGCGAGTACTTCGCAAACGTGTGACGGCCCCGCCCCGTGCCGGCAACTCCGCTCGGTCGGGCGAGCACTACTGAGGTTTCGTCGCGGCACCGCCCCGGAACCGGGTTCTCCTTCCACGGCCTCGCGCCGCTTTCCGACCGACCGGAAGGGGCCGTGTTCGTCGCTCGGGAACTTGGCCGGACGAATTCCGGATCGGCTGTCGTGACACGTCCTTCGTCGCGGTTCTTCAGCGAGTTGCTTCCCAAACAAGTCCCCGACTCGAGGGCAGGTTTCGTGTTCCCGATGCTTCGCCGAGCCCGCTCGGCGGCGAACGACGAGATGCCGGCAGTCAAGCCCGTCGGGCATCTCGCGTCGCGGTCGGCACCTGGTCCACCCGGACCGGGGCGAGTCCGGCCGATGACCCCGGCGGTGGCCGCCGTCTCTGTGCTGGTCGCGGCGTACACCGGCATGCGCATGCCCAGTGCCTGGTCCGCGAGTCTGCAATCGGTGTCGTTCCGGGACGGTTTCCACCGCCGGTTCCTGGTCGGCACGGTCATGAACCCAATCGCGGAAACGGCCGGGTACCCGTACTGGATATACGCGCTGCTGTCGTTCCTGATACTCGCGGGCCTGCTGGCGGTACTGATCTCTCAGGCGGTCTCCACACACCTTCCCGCGCGGCG
Organism: Embleya hyalina; assembly: GCF_003967355.1. Taxonomy (GTDB): domain Bacteria; phylum Actinomycetota; class Actinomycetes; order Streptomycetales; family Streptomycetaceae; genus Embleya; species Embleya hyalina. The sequence continues at coordinate 21,784 of NZ_BIFH01000022.1, forward strand.
CCTCCTCGTCTTCGGGTTCTTCCTGTTGCCTACCGGCGGCTACCTGTTTCACGAGGTCGGTTACTTCGACCAGATTCTCTATCTGCTGCTTTTCGGCGCGCTGTGGATGCTCGGCCGGGGTCGGTGGCTCCCCGCGTCCCTGCTGCTGGTACTGGCGATGTGTGTGCACGAGATAGCCGCATTGACCGTGCTACCGCTGTTCTTCGTGGCCTGTCTACGGACGCTGGCGCCGGCTCGGGCGATAGTGGCGGCCGCCCCAGCCTGTGTGACCGGGTTGCTGATTTTGACGATCGAGCCGACGGCGCCGGAAACCTCGCTCGCGTTGCAGCGCAAACTGGAGGCCGCCCACTTCCCGGTACGACCGGATGCCCTCGAAGTGTTTTCGCGGTCACAGGCCAACAGTTGGAAGCTGTACTCGCGATGGGATGTCTTCCTGTACCTCTTGCCCCTCGTCGTCCTGATCGCCATCGCGCTGCTCCTGTTCGTGCGGACCGGTGACCGCCCACCCAAGCTGCCGGCGATGTCGGTGTTGGCGGCACTTGCCCCCGCCATGGCGACCCTCGCGGGCTGGGACCGCGAGCGCTGGGCTTTCCTCCTGATCGTCAACTTCTTCATCGTTTTGTGGATCTGGTTCGGCGACTACCAACTCGACGTGAAATCCGCACAGTTCGGAGTCGCCTTCGGGGCGCTGCTGCTGACTGTGTGCGTACCTCTGACGTACTTCGATGGCTTTTCGCCGCGTCCGCTGACCGGCAGCGGCATCAGCGAATTCTACGAACACGTCACCTCCGGACGCTTCTTCGACGAACCACGCCTGTAGCACTCCCACTCACTGCGCTCGTCGATCCGGGCGGAGGCGCGCTCCTCACTGGGGGAACCCTGACGCCGGGCGGCGTTGGCGGCCCCCAGCGATGGACGTGGGCGACGCGAAGCATCGTGGCGACTCGATGCACGCCTCACGGTGGTGGGTCGAGTGCAATCGCGAGCGGTAGCTTGGCGATCAACAACGGGTTCGAAGCGTCGAGCGGGCGATCGCCGATCCGGGTGCCCTGCGCCTTCGGCGGTGTCATCACCAGGGCCAGTGTGTACCTGCCCGGATCCGCCCATACCTGCTGCCAGGTCGCCGCTCCACACAGCCAGTCGGGGGCCAACTGCCGGATCGTCCGATCCCCAAGAGGCCAATCCGGGCTGCGCAGCGGACGCCCCGCCGGAGTCCCCCCGGCCTGGATCGGGCCGCCCACCACGACCTCGTCCCACAACACCAACACGGTCGGATACACCTCGGTGGAGTCGAGGCCCACTGGTCGGGGCAGGCTCAGTGCGGCCGTGACCCGAGGCGGACCGTCCGGTGCCTCGGTGGGACGTTCGACGGTCAACGGCGACAGACCGACCCCGTCGAACCGCTCGGTAGTGGGAAGCCCGATCGGTCGACCGCACGTGAACAGGCCCGGCTCCTGCGCACCCCATGAAGGCGTGTCGCCGGGGACGGGCACGGCAGCCGACGGATGGGGGGACGTGGACTTGCGCGCCGCCACGGCGAAGACCCCGACCCCGCACACCGTCAGCGTCATCGCCGCCGCGGTTGCCATCCCCGCGCCACGCAACCGGCGCCGTCGCCGCCGTCGGCCGGCTTCCTTCACCAGCGCCTCCCCGGGCATCTCCCGGAGCGGGCTCGCCTCTCGGGAAAGAGTCTCCAGGGCTTGGCGGATGTCATCTCCGTTCGAGCTCATGATCTGCCTCCTCCTTTCCGTTCGTAGTGCCCGCACCCGTCGACATCCGCCGCAACGCGCCGCGCGCGGCGCTCAACTGGCTCTTCACCGACCCCTGGCCACACCCCAAAATGTTGGCGATCTCGGCGACCGGAAGATCCTCCAGGTAGTACAGGACCAGACAGGCCCGCTGCCCCGGGGGCAATCGCCGCAACAACTCGCGCGTCCACAATCGCGCGGACACCTGCGACTCCGGCCCCTCAACGTCGAACAGCACCTGCCGGGCACGCAGCATCGGTCGCAAGCGCGCCCACCGACCCGCCCGCCGGGCCTCGTCGATCACGACGTTGACGACGACCCGGCGGACGTACGCCTCCAACTCCGCGAGGTCGCGCGGGTGCTGCCGAGCGAGGGTACGGACCAATGCCTCCTGGACGAGGTCGTCGGCCCGGTCGTCGTCCCCACACAACAAAAAGGCGTAGCGCTTGAGTGCCTGGCCGCGAGCGGCCACCAAGGACCGCACAGCTTCCGCGTCAACCCCCATCCGTCCTCCCCGCTCGCGCGTCGGAACCCTCGTCGGGATCTCCGTCACACCCGTATAGAACGAACATCCCGTGCGAGGGGTTGGCTACCTCGACCAAACGATTTCTCGTGAAGCCCAACGCCTTCCGGTGGGAGGCTTCGATGGCCATCCGGTATCGCCGTCCGTGAATCGATCCCTTCACGATCGACCCGGCGAACCGTCGGGTGCCATGGGCCGGTGACGGGTCCATGCCGGGGGCGGACTCCTCGATGCCGGTCACGTTATGCGTGTCCGCGTGCGGCTTCGCGCCGACCGCGGACTCGACGGAGAAAGACGCGGCGCGCGCCGGTGGTTGGGTCCGCGATCCGGCGGCTTCCTACAAGCGCACCGACGTACGTGGGAGCACGCTTGCCGGATGCGGTGCGGGCGTCCAGGACGGCGCCCACGCCCTTGCCCGAAACACGGAATGAGAGAAACCATGTTCACCGCGAGACGTGCTGCCCGAGAGGTGTACTCGGAGCCGACTCTGCATGACCGGATACGAGCACTGGGCGGCGCGGTGCCGTGCCGCTCACGCGATCCGGAGGCCTTCTTCGACGAGACGTTCACAGGCATCGAGAGCGCCAAGTCGACGTGCCGAGCGTGCCTGTTGAATACGCTCTGCCTGACCGAGGCCCTGGCCCGCAATGAGTCATGGGGGGTCTGGGGTGGGGAACTACTGCGCAACGGCGCGGTGGTTCGCACGACGGGCAGCCTGACGAGCGCTTCGCCATCACCGAGTCGCCCGGCCGCGCCGAGGCAGCCGGTTCGACGAGCCTGCTGAGAATCGTCCACGTTTTCGGACTATCGCCGAGGCGGCGGAGGAGCCGCGGCGCGGAGACCACCGAGACGGATCCGGACGCGTTGGTTCGCGACTTCGGTGACGCCGCGGATGGCTTGGAGCCGACCTGCGATGCGAGCGACCGGAGACGGGATCGTTTCTCGGCAACCGCGATGCGGGACGCGGCAAAGCTTGGCCGTGTTCCGCGTCCCGAGTCTCGCGACGGGGCGACAATCCGCGTCAGGCGACTCCCGAGGTGCGTCGACGCCTGGCGTACAGGGCAGCGGCCGCACCGGCCACGAGGAGCGCGGCACTCGCGATTGCCAGGGGGACCTCGTTTCCGCATAGACGAGGCTCTGGGCCGGCGGCTCCAACTGGCCGCGGTGGTTGACCGAAACGCTGCCCTTCACGGTCTTGCCGTTCTTGTCGACCACGGTCAGGTCGGCGTTCTGCGGGACCGTGACCCCGGCGCCGGCGGTGAGCGCGAAATTCCACGATTCGCTGTCGAGCCCGATGGTATTGGCCGCACAGGTGTACACCAGGCCGCTGCCGGAGCAGGTGGAACCGGGCTTGATGGTCCACCCCGGTCAACGCCTTGTCGAACGTGAAGGTGGCCGTATCCCCCTTGGGGCCTTCACGATCACGTTCTCCGTGTCGCCCGGGCGTACGTTGAGCCGCTCGCTCCCGCCGGCGAACGCGAGTTCGTCGACCGGCGCGGCGGCGACGACGGAGAGACACAAGCCCCGGACGGTGATGCGCGCATTCCGGCGGGGACCGGGGGCCGGCGCGCCGTGCCGGCCGAGCTCCGGAGGGCCGTCGCGATCCACAAGCGGTTCGGCGCCGCCGAGCCCGCTTCGGTCGGTGCGTTCCTGGCGGAGCCGGAAGGCGACGCCGGCGAGCCGGGGGCGCGGAATCGAGTCACCGGTGACTGAAGACCACGATCAGGTCCGCCCACGTCCCGTCGCCGATTGCGGGACCATCGCGAACACTCGGTCCCCGACCTGTAATTGCTGCGACGCCGTACCCGGATCCAGCACTACGCCCGCGACGTCCCAACCGAGCACCATGGGCGGGGCCGCATGTCGCCGCGGATCCCGCCGGCCCGAGTCTTGTCGTCGACCGGGTCGACGGCGCTCGCGATCGTGCGGACCAGGACGTCTCCGGGCTCTCGACGTGGCTCCCGTAGGTCGGCGTGAATGCGAGTAGGAATCGCCCTGTTCGCTGTTCGAGATCGTCTCGGTTCGGTGGTGGGGCCACCGGTGGCAGCTCCCGATACAACCGCGCCCGGGCCACCGGGCACGGTCGCACATCCGCGATGACGACTTCGACATCGGTCACGACCTCGACTTGGGCGCGAGGCGGCAGATCCCAGGGACGGTACGCCCCACGTCCGCCGGGACGAGTCGGCCGGGACGAGTCAGCGATCCCAGTCGATGTGTGGCGCGATCACGGCCAGGTCCTGGCCGAATCCGACGACGAGGCGGCCATCGGAGGTGGGCGCCAGGCTGGTCACGGCATCGGGCAGGTCCAGGCGGGCGAGTTGACGCTCGCGGTCGAGATCCCACAGGCGCACTGTCCCGTCCTCGCCGCCCGTGGCGACGACCGGGCGCGCCACCCCGCGCAGGGTCGCGGCGGCGCGGACGGGCGCGGTGTGGCCCGTAAGGGCGGCGCGCACGCGTTTGCCTATGGACAGGGACCAGACGCAGACCAGGCGGTCGTCGCCCGCGGTCACCGCGACGGGGCCGGCGTCGAGATCGGTGAACGCGATGGCGCGTACGTTCCCGCGGTGGCCGGAGTCCGGTTCGCACACGCGCCGTCCGCTGGACGCCCACCACACGTGGAGTGGACCGGAGCCTGGGCCCTGGCGGGCAAAGACAACCACCGGACGGTCTCGGACGACTCCGATCGCCGCGGCGGTGATCCGCTTTGAGAAACCCCCGCGCCCCATGGTCACACCACACATCGCCCCGTCGTCGAGATACCAGACACGACCCTCGTTGAAATCTCCACCAACGACCGCAATCGGCCGATCTTTCAAGTAGCCCGTGGCTATCGCGGAAACCGACCCTCTGAGGCGGGGGCGTTGGTGAACGCCGTCGCGATCGGTGTGCCGTCCGACACACGCAGCAGCCTCGGCTTCTTGGCGGCATCGACGACGGCAACCGCTTCCCCGGCAATTCGAGTCAGGTCGAGTCGCGTCGCTCCTTCGCCGCGTAGCTCGACGGGCGGTCGCACCGGGGTCCCTTCGGCGAGGTCGGTAACGCACAGGTAACTGGTGCCGAGTCTGTGACCGGCCATACGCTCATGGTCCGCGTGCTCGCTGACGATGCTGCTTACTCCCTTCGATTCATCGACGCTCAAGGCAGTGAGCGTGCCGGGAAGTACACGCGGGCCCACGGCCTCCCTCCCCTCGCACGCGGCCGCCAGATCCCATGCCCACACTTTGGCGTAGGTGGTGGCGACCACGACCGGGCCGATGCCCGCATCGACCACCGTCACCAAGCCCGGGTCGGCTTTTCCGACCGGCAACGGATCACACAGGGGGTCCCCGGTGGCCGGGTCCAGGACATGGCACGCGCCCGATCCACCGGCGATGACAACGGGACGCCCCGCCGGCTCGGCAACCGCCACCGCTTGAGGCCCCAGCCCGAGCCTGGAGTCCGGTAGCAGTTGCCGAACCGGTTCGCCGGTGTCCAGATCGTGGAGTACGAGCCCAGCGTTCGTGCCGTCGGTGATCACCGAGGGGCGGCCGTCGAGCGTGAACGTGACCAGATTGTTGCGATAGTGGACCGCGACCTGCAGCGGTTCGCGCACCTCCCGACCCTCCACGGGATCCCACACTCGAACAACGCCACTGCGGTCTCCGGTAACCGCCACAATGCGACCGTCCAGCATGGCGGTCGCCACATTCTCCACAGGGTCGGTGTGCTTCTCGAACGGCGGCCCGAGCGGGTGTCCGCCAACCAGGTCCCACGCTTGCAACCTGCCGTTATCACGGCCCCCGGATATCGCGATCGCGCGGCCGTTCAGGACCGCTGTCGCCAGTCCACGGCCCCCGGTTGACGGCGACCCTTCGGCATGTCGATGGGCAGTCCGGTCACACAGTCGATACGCCATGGGGTTGGCAAGCTCAAGCCGTCGACGACGCTGGTCCCGCTGACCACGAACGATGATTGACCATCTATTTCCACGTATTCCAGTGCTTCGACGTCCTGTGGCATGGCAAGGCGACGGACGGTCTCACCGGTCAATACATCCCACGTGCGTGCTCTATTCCCGACGGACCAAACGGCTGTCACCACCGCACGCCCGTCGACCACACCCGCGACCAGCGCAGCGGCCGACCAGGCGTGACCCCACTCGTCGCGATCCATCTCGGCGCTCCACAACACCGCACCGTCCAATCGGGCACCTGTTGCCCAGGAGACCCGAAACGGCGTCGATTTCCCTTCCTCATCGGGACTTCGGCAAACCGATCGCTCAACGATCCCGCCCCCCAGCGAGCCGCGTCCACGGCCAGGACCGCGCGGCGCACGGCGGGCTCAGCCGTGCGATGCAGCCTTGACGAGGTTCGATAGACGGCGGCGGACAGTCGTGCGACGTCCCCCTCGGCCTGTTGTGACAACGTGAGAACCCGGTCCGGATCCGCGTGCACAAGAAAATGGGGATCGGTCAAGAGCTCATCCGGGTGGGTCGATTGACCCTCCGTCCGAGGACCTGTGGGAGTCGTGTGCGCGATGCCTTCGGAATTCACGTGCCGAAGCTAGCACTTGCGGCCCTCACCTCCGCTCATCGTTCTCGCGGACGCCTTTCTCGTTCGGCGCGTTTTTCCTATCCACAATCCAACACCCCGGGAAGCACTGGATGCCTCGGTCGAGTTGCGCGGCCTCATGCACCGACCCGAGCAGGGCACGTAATTCCCGGTGCGCTTCATGATGAACGCGCCCACCGAGTTCGACGTCCCGGACAACTGCGCCTTCGAACCGAAATGGATACTGTCGCCGAATGCGGACCAAATTGCCGAGGATCCGGCACGGTTGCCCAGGTCACCCGAAGAAGTCCCGGACCGGATGCGCGAGAATATCGGCCTCGACGCGGCCGAACCGGTTGCCGAAACGCTCGACTTGATACAACAGCCGGATTTTCGGCCGCACGATCGCCGACCCGGTCGTATCACCACATCATCGCCGAAAGCGCTCCGGCTGCATGAGTCGACGATCCAAAGGAACCGCTCCTCCTCGGGCATCCTCGGGCCCGGCCCGCGGAGCAGGTCTCGTCCCTCGGTTGGGCGCTCAGGCGATGGAGATGACGACCTTCCCTCTGCCGTGCCCGGCACCGACGTCCCGGTGTGCGGCGGCGGCATCGGCCAACGGGTAGCGGGCACGCACGTGTACGGTCAGATCGCCGCGTTCGTAGAGGGCGAGCATCTCGGACATGCCCTCGGCGCTGCGCACACCGGTCCAGTCCTGGATACCCAGCGCGGCGATCTCGTCGGAGTAAACCATGGTCACCACTCGGGTCCGGTCGTGGACGACGTCCAGGGACGCGCGCAGGCCGTCCGGCTCGAAGCCCAGAGCCGTGTCGAATCCCTCGGGGACCACCGCACGCAGTCGGTCCGCCAGGCCGGGTCCGTAGGCGACCGGGACGGCACCGAGTGCCCTGACGTAGTCGTGGTTCGCCTCGCTCGCGGTGCCGACGACCTTGGCCGCGCCCTTGGCGCGGGCAAGTTGCACCGCCATGGTTCCCAGTCCCCCGGAGGCCCCGTTGATCAGGACCACATCCCCGCTTGTCACCCGCATCTCGGCGAAGGCGTTGCGAGCCCCCTGGGCGGAACCGGAGAAGCAGCCGGCGGTCTCCCACGACATGCCGCCTGGTTTGCGCGCGACCTGATCCGCGGCGACGACCAGGCTCTCGGCATAGGCGCCCAGGGTGCAGAACCCCAGAACCGAATCCCCGACCGCGAATCCGGTGACGCCCGGCCCGATGCGGTCGATCGTGCCGGCGAACTCGTTGCCCGGGACGATCGGGAAGTCTCCGGTCAGCGTGCGGGGAAAGACACCGGTGCGGACCCCGCAGTCGAAGGGTTGCACGCCCGCGATCCGAGGGCGCACACGTACCTGGCCCGGGCCCACCCGAGGGTCAGGAAGCTCCACACTGCGCAGGACCTCGGGTGGGCCGTACTCGGTCAGGGCTGCGGCTCTCATCGACTTTCCTCCTCGGTCGCGACGGCGGGACCCGTTCGCGGGTGCGGGTTCCACCGTTCGGTGAACAGTTCGTATCCGGGTTCGGTCCCGGGCACCGGACCCGCAGGGGTCGCGCGCAGGCCGTCCAGGGCGATGTCGACGATGCGTTCTCGCGCCTGCCGGGCGGCCTGCATCAGGTCGGCGCGCCCCTGGCGGTTGAGGTGCTCCACGAGCGGAGAGGTCGACAATTGCTCGATGAGCAGCTCGAGGTCCGCCGCGCTCACCCCCTCGCGCAGGACCCCGGCGCGGTGGCCGCGTTCGACGAGTACGGCCACCGCGCCGTCGGATTCCTCGGCGAGGGAGTTCATCGCGTCGGTCGTCTCGATCGTCCCGGCGATCGGCGCGAGCGACCCCGGCCCGGAGTGGATCGACGTCTTCGCGTAATGCCGGATGCCCTCCCATGGATCGTCCATGTCGAGCGCGATCCGCGCGGCCGCCAGGTACTCGCCCAGCGCGATCTCGCACAGACGCTGGAAGAGTTCCCGTTTGGTTCGGTAGCGCCGGTAGAGGGTTCCCACGCCGACCCCGGCGCGCGCCGCGATGGAGGCCACCGAGGCGTGCGCGCCGTCCTCGCCGATCACCTCACGCGCGGCCTTGAGCAGGGCCCGGTCGTTACGGGCCACCTCGTCGCTGCGCCACGAACGCGAACTCGTCATGTGTCCACCCTAACCTTTGCGGAGCGATTTGCTCCGCACCTATGGTGAAAATCGCGGAGCGAACTGCTCCGCGCCGCTGGGCGCCGTCGAGCCCGTCCGGATGCCGCCGAGCTCTGGCGTCCCCACCAGAATCCGGTTCTCGGGCAACGGCTGGACGGTGACATGGGCCGGTTCGAGGCCGGCGAGTTCGACGGACCCCGTCGGCTCGGGCGTGTGCGTCGAGACGCGGACGGTCACCGGCCGTGGCACACGCGGGTCCGGAAGCGTCGCGCCTCCCGAACGGGTTGTCGCGGACACGAGCACCGGAAGGCCACCGCGCCGTGCCCACAAAGCGACGACATTCCCGTCGGGACCCACGGACACGGCCACCCGCTCCTCGTCCTGCCGGCCCACGTGGCGCAGGCCTGCGGTGGCCTCGTCGGCGCTGGACTCGCCCACCGGGTCACGAGCGGTTGGCGGGTTCCTGCAAGCGCCCATCCGGCCTCCGTGCCAGGTTCGGTCATCGGAACTCGCTGGGTCACCATGGAGGCCGGTCACATGACGGAACACTCACCACTTCGCGAAGAAGACGGGGAGCTCGCACGGAAGCGGCCTCGTGATCGGGTCCTGGTCTACGCGACCGTCCTCTGTACGCTGGTCTCCCTCACGGTCGTTCTGTGGCGGCCATGGGAAAACGCGCCCGGAACGGATCGCGGTGGTCCGCGCGTCGAGTGTTCGTCCGGCGACAGGCAATTGGCCGCTTCGCTCTCGCGCGACATCGGCAGGGCCGTGGAGCGACATCCCGGCCACATCGCCGTGGCGATACACGAGCGCATCGGAAACACGACCTGCACCTACGATTCGGCGCGAAGATTCGATTCCGCCAGCGTCGTCAAGATAGCCGTTCTCGGTGCGCTTCTGCGCAGAGCCGAGGACGAGGGCCGCGAACTGACCTGGGATGAGCAGGAGTTGGCGGCCCGGATGATCGAGCAGTCGGACAACGAGGCGACCACCGAGCTCTGGCATCGACTCGGCGTCGCCCGCATATCCGGCTTCCTCGGCATGATCGGCGCCACCACGACCGTCCCGGATCGGGATGGCGTCTGGGGCCTGACCCAGACCAGCGCCGCCGATCAGATCAAGCTGTTGGCCGTGCTCGCGTACGACAATCCCGTCGTCCACGAAGGTTCTCGCGCGAAAGCGGCGGAGATGATGAGCCGAGTCACCGAATCACAGCGTTGGGGTGTCACGGCGGGAGCGCACGACAAGGAATCGGCATACCTGAAGAATGGTTGGCTGCAACGATCGTCGGGATCGTGGCGAGTCCACAGCGTCGGATTCTTCAGGGGAGGACGATCCGAGTATTCGATCGCGGTGTTGACCGAGGGAAAGCCGACGATGCGGAAGTCCATACAGGCGATCGAGGTTGTTTCCCGCGCTGTCCACGCCGAACTCGCCTGATCCAGGCTCGGCCGTCACCGGTTCGATTCGGCCCGCGCGCCCGGACCCGGGCGGCCTGGTGTCGGCGCCCTGGCGCCTCGCGACCCACGTCGGGTCGCAGCGCCGGCGCCCTGGGCGAACACGTCGCGCACGGGTCGCCCGACAGACCCCTGCGCCACCACGGTGGTCATGAGCCGTAGATCGTCCGACGGATCGAGGTGATGTCGCGCACCAGCGTCTCGAACGGGGCGACGTTCTGCCTGGCACCGACCGCGAGGAAGCGTGTGTCGTCGGCCCAGGCGCACACGCCTGTCGAGTCGAAGTTCCAACACCGGAACGCCCCGGGCAGCGGAGACGTCACCCGAACCTCCCCGTCGAGGCCGGAGAGTTCCTCGAGGTAGAGACGGGGTTTGGTCTCTCCGGGCCCGGCGATCGTGATGTAGGCGAACCGTCCGGAATCGCGGGTGTCGGTGCCGTAGACCACCGTTCGCATGCCGGAGAGTTCGGGATCGTGCGCCGCGTTCTCCCGGCCCACGAAACGTGCGACGTCGCCGTCCGGATCCTGGGGCAGCCTTTGGAGACCGAAGAGCGTGACCGGAAGCTCGGGTTGCGCGAGCGCGGGTGGAGCCGAGGGCCCAGTCGTGGCCCCAGGACGCGGGGCAGCGGATTCGGACGCGGCAGTGGTCGAGGATGCCTCGCCGGGCGCCTGGGAGGCGACCTCGCTGCGAGCCTCTCCCGCATCGACAAGCGGATTCCCCCCGCCGGAATCACCACACCCGACCACGCCGAAACCGAGAAGCATCGCCGCCGCTCCCCAGACAACCGGGCGCAGCCGGTGCGCAGTTCTCCGACGGTGCCCGGGGACAAGTGGTTGCGAGCGCATCGTGGGAATCCGATCGGGAGGGGACGAGCGCCTCCATCGTTCAGCGCTCATCCCGCGCCGACTTGGACAAATGCGTCCGGCGGCCGACCCGGCCCGTCCCACCGTTCGGCTCGACCGTGCACGGCCGTCCGCCCGGCTTCGCTTCGGCACTCACCCACCGCCGGCGGTTGCGACCTCGAGCAACGACCGACGCCTTTGTCCGTGTCCCCCGCATGCGCAGCCGGGAATCATCCCGTCAGTGCATGAGCCGACAGAGCACCAGAACCCTTCGCGGGATGAACCGACCGAGGGATCCCACCCGTTTGCCGCCGGCGGTGGACGAACGGGGGTCGTGATGGCCCACGGGTTCGCCGGAACTCCGATCAGTCTGCGCCCATGGGCCGAGTACCTGGCCGCGGATCATTCCGTGGTACTGCCGCTCCTACCGGGTCACGGAACGCGCTGGGAGGATTTGAAGACCACGCGTTGGTCGGACTGGTACGGGGCCGTCGAGGCGGCGTTCACCAAGCTGCGCGACAGGTGCGACGAGATGTTCGTGTGCGGCTTCTCGATGGGCGGAGCACTCGCACTCCATCTGGCGGCCCGACACCTGGGTGCCGTATCCGGCCCGGCGTCGGCCGGTTCGACCGCCTCGTGCAGCATCGGTTGTCCAAGCTGGGGATCGGTGATCGCCGTGGCCTTGGCGAGCCGGAGCAGCGCGTGCGAGCGGGCCCGCTTGTCCCCGATCAGGTCGGCGATCTCGATCGCCTCGATCGCGGCGGCGTGGGCGGCGGCGGGGTCCCCCGCCCAGAAGGTGAGGGTGGCCTGTACCGCGAGGGTCATCGCGCGCGCGGGGTGCGCGGTACGGGGTACGGGGTACGGGGTACGGGGTACGGGGTACGGGGTACGGGGTACGGGGTACGGGGTACGGGGTACGGCGGCGAGGGTCCTTCGGGTTGCCTCGATACCCTCGTCCAGCGAACCCCGGGTGCGCCGGTGCGAGCCGAGGGCGGCCGTGATGCGAAGCGCGTCGGTCGAGCCCCGGCGGCACGCCTCGGCCAACGCCGCCCGCAAATTGGGCATCTCCGCGTCGAACAGGTGGTGTTTCCTCGGGCGCAGTGCCCATAGGCGGACATCGGCGTGTTCGGCGAAGCGCACGAAGTACGCGAGATGACGCGCGGCGGTGGATGCCGCGGTGGACTCTCCCGGTCGCGCGGGAACCGGCTTCGCCGCCAACAGATCCGCCCCGTATTGCCGCATCGGCAAAAGCAGGCGATATCGGTCGCCCGAGGGTGGTGCGGACCGCACGACCAAGGACTTCTCGACCAGCGCCGTCAACGTGTCGAGCACCTGATCGGCAGTCAGATGTCCGTCGACACAAACCACTTGCACGGCCTCGGCGGTCCATCCCTCGACGAATACCGACAGCCGTGCGAACAGGCACTTCTCCTGCTCGGAGAGCAGGGCGCAGCTCCAATCGAGCGAGCGGCGCATGGTCTGGTGGCGGGCCTGGCCCCGCGTCGGGCCTCCACTGAGGATGCGCAGATCCAGGGCGGAGGCGATCTCACCGAGTGTCATCATCCGCACCCGGGCCGCGGCGAGTTCGATCGCCAGCGGGAAGCCGTCCAGGGCCTGCGCGATGTGTTCCACCTCGGCCCACATCGAAGCCGAGAATTCGAGGTCACCGCGCACGAGGGCGACCCGGTCGACGAACAGGCGGGCCGCGTCCGAGGGCCTCGCCGACTCTCGGCCGCCGACGGCCAAGGGCGGCACCGGCCACACCAGTTCTCCCGGGGTGCGCAAGGGGACGCGACTGGTTGCCACGACGTGGACTCCGGGACACTCCTCGATCAGGATGCGGGCCACGCGAGAGGCCACGGCCGGGAGGTGCTCGCAGGTGTCCAGCACCACCAAAGCCGAGCGCTCGCGCAGATGGAAGATCGCTGTCCGCAAGGGGGTCTGACCGGGGTTGACCCCGTCATGGCCGGGCACGGCGCAGGCTTCGTGGATGTCCCGGTCGCCGTGCTGGGGCGACGGGAGGGGGCTCGCGGAGGTTTCCGGGGATCACCGCCGGTCGGCGGGACGCGCGATCCGGTTCGCGCGTCGGTCCGAGGCGGGACCAGGATCAGTCGCGCCTTCCCCGAGGCTTTCGAGGTGTGGCCGCTTCGTCCACCGGCCGGCCCCGGACCGCCGGTGGCCCGGGCCTGTTCGCCCGAGGGGTGCCCCGCGCGCGGGGTTCGCCTTCACGCGGGGTTCGACCTTTCGACATCGTCGATCATCGGCCAGGCGTCGCCGGATCGTGCGCGCTCGGCGGGGCGGCGGTTGTCCCTCGGTCGAACTCGGCCGCATGGTCGAGGGCCCACCTCGCGAAGGTCCCGGCCGGTCGGCCGGTGAGGCGCTCGACGTGATCGGTGACGCGGTTCGACTCCGGCCGGCGCGTCGAGGCGGCGATCAGCGCTTCCACCAGCCGCTCGGGACGTCCGTCCCCGAGCATGCGTGACCGTGCGAGGTCGGCGGCCACCGCTCGGAAACGCAATCGGCGCCCGAGCGCGGTACCGAGGAGAGCGACCTGATCGGCACGACCGAGTACCTCGGGACCGGTCAACAGGTGTGGCCCGTCATCCCATCGGTCGTGCCGCCCGAGCAGTACGGCCGCCGCCGCGCCGGCGACATCGCGCTCGTCGACAACGGCTGTACGCGCCATGTCCGGGCCCGACACCACGTCACCCACCCGGATCTGCGACACCCAGCCACGGGCGTTGGAGGCCAGTGTGTCGCTGCGCAGCACCACGGGGCGCAGATCGGCGGCGCGAAGCAGGGCCTCCATGTCCGCGTGCACCTGGACGATGGGATCACTCTGGCGGGCGGCTTCGTCGTCTATGGCCGTCGAGGACAGGTAGACGACGCGAGGGCCCGCTGCGACGAGTTCCGCGACGAGATCATGGGCGGGGGCCGCGTCGAGCAATGGCCAGATCAGAAACACGGTGTCGATGCCCTCGAGCGCCGCGCGCATCGCGGCGGGGTCCGTGAGATCGCCGACCACCCACTCGACTCCGGAACGTCGGCCGGTCCCATCGCGCTCGAGGCATCGCGGGAGGGCACCGTGCGACTGGAGGCGGTCGACGACCTCGCGGCCGAGGTTGCCGGCGGCGCCGGTGACCAGGATCGACGAACGGCGGGGGTTGCCCATGGGGCCGGTGAGATCAGGCATGATCGAGACGCTAGAGGTTCAGGTCGACATGAAGGCAAGGCGGACATGGTGAAGACGATCGGGGAGGTGGCCGCCGAGCTGGGGATCGAGGCTCACGTGCTGCGGCACTGGGAAGACGTCGGGGCACTGACCGTGGGCCGCGACGGCCATGGCTACCGCGTCTACGACGACAAGGCCGTGGAGCAGGTACGCACGGTCCTGAAACTGCGTCGCGTCGGTCTTTCCCTGCCCGAGGTCACCGCAGCCATGGCGCCGACGAAGTCGGCGGCCCAGGCGGTCGTGAGGGCGAAGATCACCCACCTCGAAGGTGAGATCGCACAGAGGCAGGAGGCGATCACCTTCCTGCGACACACCGTTGAGTGTCGGCATCGATACCTCGACGACTGTCCGGACTGCGCGAGCTTCGTCCGAGACGCCTGAGCCGCCCCTTCGCCGGCGGACCAGGCACCGCATGACCCCCAGCGGCCTCCTCGCGGCGGCGCCGACAGCAGTGTGCGGCCTGCGCTTGCGTGACCAACGTCGGCTTTCGCGACGCCCGATCGGTCACGGGCGTGGCCGTCGTGAGGCGGCGGTCGTCGCAGAGACGTACCTGCGGCCTCCGTCGAACCCGGCACGCTCGGTTGGCTCCCTGTCCTCCCATGAGGAGTAGGTTTTCCGCCATGGGCTGCTGGACCGTTTACCTCCTGCGGGACGAAGACGCGTCGTGCCTGGTGACGTGGGAGAAATACGGCTCCTGGGAAGTGTGGGACCCGGATGAACGTGCCCGGCTCATCGACAGAAGCCGACGCAGGGGCATACCCGTCGACGACGACCGAGCCGCCGGATCCGTCGACTCGTCCTTCTGCCGAGGGCTCGCCCTCGACCTGGTCGACCACCGCATGCGCTATTACGGCTGTGACCTCGCCCTCCCGAGCGCGGCCTATATCGACAGTCACGCGGCGCGACTGGCCGGGACTGCGACGTGGATGGGTTGGGATGTCCGCTACGCGTGGGGTGGGCCCGGGGACTTCCCGGAGGTCATCCCCGGAGCGACCCCTGTTCTCGTCCGGCGCGACGAGAGGCCGCGTTCGCTTCCGATCGCTCCCCTGACGTCCCGCGAGGGCTGGTACGCCGGTTGGAACCCCGCGCAAGAGGTGGTGTCCGTCCGCCACTTCGAAGGCATCGCCGACTGGTGGGCACCCGCTTCGGCGGTCGTCAGCGTCATCCGGCCGGACCGTCTGGTGCTCGACTATCAACTCACCACCCGCGACACCGTGGACTGGCTCGCGGCCCACGGCGAACGCATCGTCCCCGCGCTGCTCGCCCAACAGCCCTATCCGATGCCCCACGAGGAGACCATCGATACCGGCGTGGTCATCGACATCCCCGGGCGACGAGTGCGTTACTGGGATCAGTCGCGCATCTCGCCGTCGCGCGCCATGGCGGCGGCAACCGCCTGGCCGGGGTGGAGCTTCGAGCGGCTGCCATTCGGCTTCGCCGGGCACCTCGCCGTCACCGCGCGCACGGGTGAGCACGATCTGACGACCGACGCTGCGGCGACCGCATCGCCGTGGAACGCGGAACTGCTCGAAATTCGCGACCGGGGCGCTCGCGCGCTGTCCGACGCCTCGGACCTTCTGCGCCATTGCCGACTGGCGATCGTCGACGGCTGACGTTGGCTGACGTCCTTGAGTTTGTTCCGTTTTGACGGACACCGTTGTTGTCGAGGTGGGAGTGGAGCCGGTCGACCGGGTCCGCGTCCAAGGCGTCGTCGACCCCGATCGCCCGAGCCCGTGTGGATCACGCGGACGAGGACTTCGCGGCCCGTGCCAGGGGTGTGGGTCAGAAGGTCAGAGCGATCTTGCCGGTGAGCCCTCCTCGGGCGAAGTGTTCGTGGGCTTCGCGGACGCGGTGGAGCGGGAAGGCCGCGTGCACACGCGCACGCAGGGCGCCCGCGTCGACCAGCCGGGCGATCTCGGCCAGCGCCCCGGCGTCCGGAGAGACCTGGTGCAGCGTGGTGCGGACCTTGCGATGGGACAGATCGGGGACGGGGCCGGCCTCGGTGGCGACCGACGTGTAACGCCCGCCGTCGGCGATCGCGTCGAGCACCGGGGCGCCGAACGTGTCGAAGACCGCGTCGTATGTGCCCGGTTCGAGCGCGGCCGGGTCGTCGAAAGCTTGCTCGGCACCCAGCGCCCGGACGGCGGCGACCTGAGCGGGCCGCGAGACGAGCGCGTGCACCTCGACCCCGACGTGGCGCGCGAGCTGGACCGCGATGCCACCGACGGCGCCGGTCCCTCCCGCAACCAACAGCCGCTGTCCGGAACGCAGTTCGAGCCCAGCCAGCGCCTGCCACGCGGTCAGTCCGGGCAGTGGCAGGGTGGCCGCCTCGACCAGGCTCGTACCTTCGGGTGCCCGTGCGACCTGGTGGGCCGGGATCGCGATCAGGTCGGCCCACGTGCCGTGTCCCGTCGCCAGTTGCGGCACCATCGCGAAAACCCGGTCCCCGACCCGCAGATCGTCCATGGCCGCACCCGGATCCAGCACGACGCCCGCGACGTCCCAGCCGAGCACCATGGGCGGCGCCGGCATGGCCCCCGCGATCCCACCGCGACGAGTTTTGTCGTCGACAGGGTTGATCGCGCTCGCGATCGTGCGGACGAGAACGTCTCCGATCCCGAGGCGGGGCTCGGACACATCCTCCACCCGCAGCCTGTCGAATCCGCCGAAGCCGTCGATGCGAATCGCACGCATGCCGTGAAGCCCTCTCGTTGGGAAAATCGTTCTCCATCGGGACATGAACGCGGAGGCGCTTCCCGATATGCCGTACACGCGGCCGGCGCTACGACCGTCTGCGGAAACAGGTCGCGAACCGCGTGATCACTGCCGGGCGTCGCGGACCCGGTACACGCGAGCGATGTCATCCAGTACGGAGTCGGCGCCGTACAGACCGACCGCGCTCATCCAAGTCGTGTCGTTCACTTCGTGGACGGCGCCCTTGAGCTGCTTCCACAAGGGGTTGGCGGCGAACTTCTCCCTCGTCTGCTTGGACAGGCCGTCCTTGTCGGCGTACGTGGAGATGAAGATGTCGTCCGCGTCCATCTTCTTGATCTCCTCGTCGGAGATCTCCGTGTTGAACCCGGTGCCGGTCGCGGCGGCGGGCATGGCGAAGCCGAGGGCGTTCACGACGACGCCGATGTAGGTGTCCTCCTTGTACACACGCGTGGGGCCGTCCACGAATCGCACCACCGACACCTCGGGGTTCTTTCCCCGGGCCCGACGGACGTTGTCCCCGATCGCGCGAGCGCGGGTGGTGAAGGCGGCGAGCCGCTCTCTTGCGGTGTCCTCGCGGCCGAGTGATCGGCCGACCAGCTCCAGATTGCCCTGCCAACCGGCGCCGGTGTTCTCCGAGAACACGGTGGGCGCGATGGCGCTCAGTTGCTTGTACAGCTTCTCGTGCCGCACCTTCGCGGACAGGATCAGATCCGGCTTCAAAGCGGCGATCTTCTCCAGACCGGGTTCGCTCAGCGTGCCGACGGGTCTGGCATCGGGCGCGTAAGTACGGGCGTCGTCGCCGAAGTACGAAGGAAGCTTGTCCCCGGAACCGGCCGGCGTGGTGAAACCGACGACTTCCGCCCGGAGCGCCAGCGCGGCATCGACGAAGGTCATGTCGAGCGCGACGACACGCTTGGGCCTGGCGAGGATCTCGGTGCGGCCCATCGCGTGGTCGACGGTGCGCGGGAAGGTCGCCTCCGACGCCTTCGAGGACGACTCGCTCGCGCTCGTGGCGTCGTCCGAATCCCCGCAGGCCGACGTCGCGAACAGCAGTGCCGCAGTTGCCGTAAGGATCGCACCACGCCGAAGGACGGTGGACCAGTGAGATTGCATGGTGATTCCCTTGTTCGACTCGACGAGTTCGAGCAAGGTTAGGCTCACCTAACAATGGCTCGATATGAGAAAGGCGCCGATGTCGACACTTTCGACGCGCACTCCGCGTCAGGACGCCCGACGCGTCACGGGCAGGGGCCGGCGTTCCTGATCGCCCTGGTCGCCGTGGCCGTCGTGTGCAGCGTGGCGCTCGGCACGAAGACACTCACGATTCCGCAGGTCTGGCACGGACTTTGGAACCCCACCGGAACCGAGGGCGACGTGATCGTGCGGTCGCTGCGCCTCCCGCGCACCTGCCTCGCCCTGGTCACCGGTGTCGCGCTCGGCGTCGCGGGGGTACTGATGCAAGGGCACACCCGCAACCCGATCGCCGATCCCGTCCTGCTCGGAGTCAGCGCGGGCGCCGGCCTGTTCGTCGTGGCCGGCATCTTCCTGCTCGGGATCACCACCCTCCACGGATACGTCTGGTTCGGCTTCCTCGGCGCCATGCTCGCGGGCGTGGTCGTCTTCGCGGTCGGCAGATCCGCGCGCGGCGGAGCGAGCCCGATCACCCTCGCGCTGGGCGGCGCCGCGGCACACGCGCTGTTCGGCGCGCTCACCGCCGCGATGCTGGTGCTCGACGAACGGGCCTTGGACGTCTATCGCTTCTGGACCGTCGGCTCGGTCGGCGGGCGTCCCGCCGACATCACCTACGACATGCTTCCGTTCGTCGTGGTGGGATTGGTTCTCGCGGCGGCGAACGCCTCGACGCTCAACGCGTTGTCGATGGGAGAAGACGTCGCTCGAGCCCTCGGCGTTCGCGTCGGCCTGGGCCGCCTCACCGGCATGCTCGCGATCACACTGCTGACCGGCGTGGCCGTCGCCGCGTGCGGGCCGATCGGATTCGTCGGCCTCATGGCGGCGCACATCGCACGAGCCCGCGTGGGTCCCGACCACCGCCGCATGCTCCTCCAGGCCGGGCTCCTCGGCGCCATCCTGCTCCTCGGCGCCGACATCCTTGGTCGACTGGTCGCCAGGCCGGGAGAACTTCCTGCGGGAATCATGCTCGCCTTCGTCGGCGCGCCCGTGTTCATCCACCTGGTCCGCCGACGTCGATCGGCGCGCCTGTGAAGGCGGTACGCAGGCCCCGACCGTCGACAGCGGCGTCCGAACCGGCGACCGCGAACCGGGCATCGCTCGGCCGCGACGGCGGGGTCGGGGGAATCGCTCTCAGGGTCGGCCCGCTCTCCGCCCGTTGCCGGCCCCGGGTACTCCTGGTCCCGTGCGTGGTCGTCCTGGCCCTGATCACGGCATTCATCGTCGGCGTGGCCCACGGCGACGTCCCGATCCCCGCCCTCGACGTGGTCCGTATCCTCCTCGGCGGCGGGAACGCCGTCGATCGAATGATCGTGATCGAGTTCCGTCTCCCGCGCGTGGTCGTCGGCGCCGCGGTGGGGGCGGCTCTCGGGCTCTCCGGTGCGATCGTCCAGGGCATCGCGCGAAACCCGTTGGCCAGTCCGGAGATTCTCGGTGTCACCTCGGGAGCCGCGGTGGGGGCCGTCTCCGTGATCGTCCTCGGCGGCAGCTACGGCGCCGTCGGCGGCCACTTGGCAAGGATCGGCATCCCGTCGGCCGCGATCGTCGGCGGCCTCACGGCCGCGGCGGCCGTGTACCTCCTCGCTCTCCGCGGCGGTCTGTCCGGCAATCGGGTGCTCCTGGTGGGCATCGGAATCCAGGCGTTGTTGTCGAGCCTGGTGTCCTGGTTGCTCATCAAGGCCTCCATCGTCGACGCCGGACGCGCGATCGTGTGGCTGACCGGCAGCCTCAACGCCGCCACCTGGGACGACGCCGTGGCCGTGACGCCGGCCCTGGCCCTGGCGCTGCCCGCGATGTCGATGCTCTCCTTCCCCTTCGGCGCGCTGAACTTCGACGACGACACCGCCGGAGCGCTGGGGGTGCGACTCGACGCCGCACGATCGATGCTCCTGCTCACCGCCGTCGTTCTCACGGCGACCGCCACCGCCGCCGCAGGACCCATCGCCTTCGTCGCGCTCGTCAGCCCTCAACTGGCGCTGCGCCTCCTGCGGACCGCGACCCCGCCGTTGCTCACTTCGGCCCTGCTGGGAGCCGCGCTGACCATCTGGGCCGACGTACTCGGGCGCACCGCGTTCGGTGACAAGCAGTTGCCCGTCGGCATCCTCACCGCGGCCCTGGGAGCCCCCTACCTCATGTATCTGCTGGTAAGAAGCGGAAAGACACACGGAAGATGAACGCCGGTCCGGACCGGGGCCTCCCCGGCGAGCACGAGTCCCCCATTCCACCCCGTGCGCGTCTGCGCGCGAGCAACCTCGAATTGGCGTACGGCGATCGAACCGTGGTGCGCGATCTCGACCTGGACATTCCCGAAGGGTCGGTGACCGCGATCATCGGACCGAACGGATGCGGGAAGTCGACCCTGCTGCGCGCGTTCGGTCGGCTGCTTCGCCCCAGGAAGGGGACCGTGCTCCTGGACGGCCGCCCGATCCACGCCATCGCCAGACGACAGGTGGCGGAACTGGTCGGTTTTTTGCCCCAGTCGCCCGTCGCACCCGAGGGAATCACCGTCGCCGACCTCGTCGCCCGAGGGCGCCATCCGCATCAATCGTGGTATCGCCGCTGGTCCAGTGACGACGAGTCGGCGGTCGAGCGGGCGCTACGGCGAACCGGCATGTACGAACTGGCGGAACGGCCCATGGAGGAGTTGTCCGGAAGACAGCGACAGCGGGCCTGGATCGCGATGACACTGGCACAGGAAACCGGCCTGCTCTTGCTCGACGAGCCGACCACACACCTCGACCTGGCCCATCAGATCGACGTCCTCGATCTGGTGGAGGAGCTGCACGCCGAGACGAATCGCACCGTGGTGATGGTGCTTCACGAACTCTCGCTCGCCGCCCGGTACGCCACTCGACTCGTGGCCATGAAGGACGGCCGGGTGGTCGCACAGGGCACACCGAGGGACGTCCTCACGGAGGACATGCTGCTCGACGTGTTCGCGCTGCGTGCACGCATACGCCACGACGACGAGACCGGGAGCATTGTGGTCGTACCCCTGGGGCGCCGCCCCCCTCGGCGAACCCTCATCGTCTCCCCCGCAGACCCTCGGCGGCGAGATTCGGACCCACAGGGTCTGGGTCTGGGACCACTGACAGCCGCAGCGCCGTCGGCAAGAGGACGACCGACGGCGACTGCCGACGGCGGTGCGGTGGGGTGGGGCGAGAGCGCGCGGCCGGCCGCTCTCGCCTGCGGGTGGGCTACAGCCGAGCAATCGAACAGGACCTGCGAAGGTGGCGGATGGACACGACGACAGGCGTGGGCGCAGCCGGGGTTCGCGAGTGGTCAGCTTCCGGGGCGCGGGCGGGTGAGTTGGGTCAGGACAGTCAGGATCGCGAAGACCAGGATGACGATGAGGCCCGGTTGGAACTGTCGAGCCCGTCAAGCAGGATGACCCCGCTGTAGATGAGGATCGAGATCCACAGCCTCGCCGGCCGGCGCGGGGAAGCCGTTTCGACCTCGGATGCCCCCGTCGCCTCGCGTGCGGCTTCGGATGCACCCGCCTCGAACGCGGCGACATCGCCTCCCGGTCGCCGCTCGCTCGGAGCCGAACTGCCCGACATCGATTTCTCCCTTTCCGAAACGGCTGATCTCGGGTTCGAAACGATCGAGCCCGAGCACCGGCACCCGCTCTGCGGGGTCTCGGCGGTCGCCCATGGCCGACTGCGACGTCGCCCGTCGAGCGCCCGACGGCGGGCTGTGCGCCTCGGCGACGTCCCTGGTGGCGAGCCGGCACCAGGCTGTCGCAACAAGGGGAGGTCACCCAGATCCCTGTTCGGCCTACGACCGGTGTTCCTACTACTGCCAGAGACAGGCTCGACCGGCCCGAGCGCGGCTGTGGCAGGCGATACTGGCCCGTATGAACGATCGACCCGTGACGGAGGAGGCGGCGGATCCCGGCGGCGAGCAGCCGATCGATCCGCGTGCCGAGATCGGTGAGTTTCTGCGCGGCCGCCGGGGCCGACTGAGACCACAGGACGTCGGGTTGCCGTCCGCCACGAGGCGAAATCGCAGAGTGCCGGGACTTCGCCGCGAGGAGTTGGCCCAACTCGCCGGTGTCTCGGTCGCCTACCTCACCCGGCTCGAGCAGGGCCGGGGGCCCAACGTTTCGAACGAGGTGATCGACGCGCTCGCCCGTGCCCTGCGGCTGACCGACAGCGAGCACGCGTACCTCACGCACCTGGTCAAGTGCCAACGCCGCAAGACGCGCATGCCGGAGCAGCAGCACGTGCGCCCCGCGATCCGGGAACTGCTGGCGTCCATGGAGGGCGTGCCTGCGTACGTGAGCGGATGGCGCTCGGACATCCTCGCCTGGAACCGGACGGC
Source organism: Embleya hyalina (assembly GCF_003967355.1). Lineage (GTDB taxonomy): Bacteria > Actinomycetota > Actinomycetes > Streptomycetales > Streptomycetaceae > Embleya > Embleya hyalina. The sequence goes on from NZ_BIFH01000022.1 coordinate 44,492, forward strand.
GGCGGCGCTGTTCGGCGACTGGGACGCGGTGCCGCCTCGGGAGCGCAACTGGGCGCGCCTGTTGTTCCTGCAACCCGAGCATCGTCGACTGTTCGTGGATTGGAAGTCCAGAGCGGCCGACATCGTCGGCGGCCTTCGCCTGCACGCGAGCTGCCATCCCGATGATCCACAACTCTCCGCACTCGTGGGCGAGTTGTCAGTGAAAAGTGAGGAATTTCGCCGCATGTGGGCCGGTCACGACGTCCGGGAGAACAACTTCGGCGTGCGGAGCCTGCGACACCCCTTGGTGGGTGACCTCACCCTCTCCTTCGAGACGCTGCCACTGTCCGACGGTTCCGAGCAGTCGCTGACCGTCCATCACGCCGAGCCCGGCTCCGTCTCGGCGGAGAACCTGCGCCTGCTGGCCAGTTGGGGTGCGGACGCCGCGGTCCCCCAGTCCGATCTGCGACGGCTCTGAACCGATCGAAGGCGACGGGGTACCACCGCGAGAGGGCACCCGGACCGCCACTGCGCGTGCGGGCGGCGAGCGGTGCCCTCGCCGAGAACGTCAGCCTCGACCCACCTCGTCGATCATCAGGTCCGCCGCTTCCTCCGCACCCGGGAGGACCGCCGGATCCGGTGACGTCCACGAACGCAGGAGCTGCAACCCCGCCTCGGCGGCGCCGTCCGCCCGCGGACTGAACGTGACCAGCCGTCGACCCGGATCCCCTACCAGGTCCAGGTTCTCGTAGTGCAGGTCGAGCACCCCCACTGCGGGATGGCGAAACGTCTTGGTGCCGTGGGAGCGCTGTTCGACGTCGCCGGTGTCCCGGAATCCCCGAAACTCCGTGCTTCCCGCCGAAAGCTCCGCGATCAGGGCGGCCAGTTCCCGGTCCCCCGGTCGAAGCCCCTCCGCGAGTCCGAGTTGAGCCGCCGTCGCGGCCGCGACCTCGTCCCATTCGACGTAGAAGTCGCGCGCTTCCGGATCCAGGAAGAGATAGCGAGCGAGATTGCGGGCGGCCGGCTCGACGGTCGCGATCCCCACGAACAGGCGCAGCGCGAGCGCGTTCGCCGCGAGTACGTCGAATCGATCGTTGACCACCAGTGCCGGGACACGATCCATCAGGGCGAGCACGCGTTGTAGCTCGGGACGTATGCGGGAAGCGGCCGGAGGCGACTCGCTCGCACACTCGCGTCGAGGGTGCGCCAGTGCGCGCAGGTGGTTACGCTCCGCACGGTCGAGCCCGAGTTCGCGGGCGAGCGCGTCCAATACGGCGTCCGAGGGGCGAACCGCCCGACCCTGTTCGAGGCGCTGGTAGTACTCCACGCTGATGCCGGCGAGTTGGGCCAGTTCCTCGCGGCGCAGGCCCGGAACCCGACGCCGACCGCCACCTCGCAGGCCCGCGCTTTGGGGGGCGACCCTCGCACGTCGCGACTGCAGGAATCCACCCAGTGTCTGCGGAACGTCCACGTCCTCCAGTATGCCGTCACGACGCGGAACCAGGGTGGCCCTGCCGGTACCCGTACAACCGGGGTACTGGGTGGAGTCGACGACCCCGGTCAGGCTCGGATCACGCTCACTCGCATCGACCTTCGAGGATCACGATCATGTGCCACCCCATCGGAAGCCGCCCGCCCGCCTCTCCCGTCGTCACCGGCTCCGTCGCCAACCAGGGGCCCGTGGCCCTCACCGCCGCCGACGGCAACCGTTTCGGCGCGTATCGGGCCGCGCCGGCCGTACCGAACGGAATCAACATCGTGCTGCTCCCCGATGTCCGAGGACTGCATCCCTTCTACGAGGACCTCGCCCGTCGTTTCGCCGAGGCCGGATTCCACACCGTGGTCTTCGACTACTACGGCCGTTCCGCAGGCCTGTCGCCGCGTCGGGACGACTTCGACGGTCTCAAGCACCTGCCGCTGCTCAGCGCCGATCACGTGGACGCCGACGTCGCGGCGGTCGTCGCGGCACTGCGCGCGGACAGTCCCGGGCCGGTCTTCACCGTCGGGTTCTGCCTGGGTGGGAGTCATTCGTGGCGGCAGGCGGCGAGCCAGGCCGGCCTGGCCGGCGCGATCGGCTTCTACGGGCCACCGCGTTTCTTCGACAACGCCACGGCGGAACTGTCCGCGCCGCTGCTCATGTTGTTGGCCGGCGACGACGTCGCGACCTCCCGCAATGAGTTCGAGACGCTCGCCGCCGGGTTCGACCGCGCAGGCAAGGACTATGAGATGCACGTGTACGAGGGTGCGCCGCACTCCTTCTTCGACGTGGCCTTCGACGAGTGGACTGGTGCCTGTGTCGATGCGTGGCACCGTGTGCTCGACTTCACTGCCCGAAACTCGACGAGGGCGGTGGCATGAACGACCGACTCGCCCTCGGCCTGGCACGACAGGCGGAACTCGCCGGCCCCGACGATCGGCGGCGGGACACCTACGCACGGGTCGCCCGGATCGCGCCCGACCTGCCCCGACTGGCCATCGAGTTCGCCTGGGGCGACATCCACCGCCGTCCCGGCCTGGACGCCGCGAGACGCGAACTGGTCGTCCTGGGCGCGTTGATCGCCTTGGGCGGCGTGCACGCACAGATCGAATCCCACCTGGATTCCGCCCTCAACGCGGGCCTGTCGCCCGGGGAACTGGTGGAGGCCATCATGCAGGCTCTGCCCTACGCGGGCTTCCCGAGGGTCTTCGCCGCCATGGACCTCGCGTGCGATGTCTTCGAACGCCGCGGCGTGGTCCCGGCGCGACCCCCGGACATGAAGGAGTGAGCATGAGCCTCGGAGCGGACCGTCTCGCCATCGCCGACGTCCCGGGATCCCCGGTGGTCGTCGTCGACGGGGACGACGGCGAGCTCACCGCCCCGTTCCGGGCCGTCCACACCTTGGTCCATCGCGACGGGGACCGGGACGGGCCCGAGACCGCGGGGCGGTGCGCCGATCCGGACACCGCCCCGGGCCGATCGCGCCCCAGGCGCTCGCCCCGACGAGTCGGGCCTCACAGACGCTCCCAGTCGGCTCGGGTGAGTTCGTACTCGACGTCGCCCTGCTCGGAGCCCTCGATCTCCTCGGGCCAGTCCTCGAAGAAGGTGCGGACGAAGGTCAGGCCCGCCTTTTCCATCACGCGCCGGGAACCCGTGTTGACCGTCATCGTGTTGGCGGTCACTCGCTGGACCCCGAGTTCGTCGAAGCCCTTGTGGATCAGGGCACGGGAGCCCTCGGTGGCGTACCCGCCGCCCCAGGCCGCCTTGCGCAGCCGGTAGCCGAGTTCGACCACCGCGGGGCTGTTGTCAACGAGGGGGCGAAAAGCGAACCAGCCCATGAACGAACCATCTGCTCGGTCTTCGGCGATCCAGAACCCTGGGTGTCCCAGGCCCGGATAGACCCGGAGGAACTTCGGCACGGTCTCCGTCTCGATCGATTCGCGAGTCGTCGGCCGGCCGCCGTTGATGAAGCGCATGACGTCGGGATCGTTGTGCAGGGCGAACAGGTGGTCGACGTCGGTTTCGGTGAACCTGCGCAACACGAGCCGATCGGTTCCCAGGAACATGTTCATGGTGCGATCCTCGCCCGTGCCGACTGCCTCTGCCAGGCAATATCCGCCGGGTCGACCACCGCTCGTCGCCCGACCACGTGGACCACGTCGAGAGCGGACCCGTTCCGGGGTCGGCCCCATCCTGCGGATCGACATCGGAACGGGCCCCGACCCGGTCGGACCGCAGCCGGCGTGACGTCGTTCCCGAGCGAGTTCGAGCGGGTCCGGGTCGCCAGGCTCACCGGACCCGACGACCCGGCCCTGTTCCGCCCCTGCGCCCGGGCCGGCATGCACTTGGGGCCGCGAAGCGTCGGCGACGTCATCGACCGGGCTTCGACACCATTGCGCGCCGGTCTCGATGGCCCGACGGAATGTGCTCACGACCCGTCGGGCCACTACCTGGTCCGCGAAGTGGCCCACACCCTTGATCGGGCGTGCGGACCGACGAGTCCCCGGCGCCGCGCGCCGTCGCCGGGATCGAGGGTGGTCCGAAGTGACGGCCGGTCGGGTGTGGGACGCGGTGGTCGGGTGGTCAGTCGGCCGGGGTTTGGTCGCTCGGAAGGAGGGTGAAGGAGTGGTGTTCGTGGGTGACGGTCCAGCGGCCGCTTGTCTTGGTGAGGCCGAGGGTCAGGCGTAGGCGGCGGTCGGGGTGGCGTTCGAAATCGGTGTGGTCGCCGCAGCGCAGCAGGGCGATCGCGAAGGCGACGTCGGTGCCGGCGGTGATCTCCAGCGACTCGATCTCGAAGACCGCGCCGGACGCCTGCCATTCGAAGAAACCGGGCCAGGTTTCGGCGTATTCCTCGATGCCGCGCACACCCTGCTCGGGGGGCGGGACGTCGAACATGACGATGTCGGGCGCGTGGTCGGCCAACACGGTGGGCAGGTCGCCGTCGTGCACGGCGCCGGCCCAGCGTTCGATGAGATCACGGATCAGCTGTTCGTCGTTCATGGGAGCGCTCCTCCTCGGCGGCAAGGTGTCCGGGTAGGACTCGCGGAACGGCGAGAACTCATCGCGGCGGCGCGAGGCCGGGACGAGGGTGGCGCGTTGGGCACACACCATCGGCGAGCAGGTGCCGCGTCGAGCGAAGCGTGCGTCCCCGGGGCCGTCTGCCCGCAGTCCGAGCCCCCGACCCGACACATCAACCGTGACTGCCGGGTGCCGGTTCGACATCAGCACACGCGAAGGCCGGGAGCTGCCCCGGTTCCCGCGCCGGATATGCGGTTGGCGGGGAACCATCCCCATCCGTTGTGGCTCCACTTGGTATCGCCCTGGCTCCAGAGCCACCAATAGTTTCTTCTGTCGTTCCCAGTCCACGGATTCTCGTGACCCGGAAAATAGGACTGGCACACGAACCAGCTCTCCCCCGCCTCCATAATCGCGGTCGGGGAGGCGCCGTACCGCCAGTCGTACATATTGGATTTCAAATAGGCATAGCAGTACCTGGTGTACTGGAGATTGCCGTTTCCATCCCGCACCCGAGGGCCACTGCCGTAACATCCCGACGCGGCCGAGGCGCTCTGGGTGCCGACCACACCCAGACTCAGACAGCAGGCCCGCCGTGACGAACAAGGCGATAAGGATTCTTCGAACGCGCATGGGCTCTCACTTCCAAAAACGAGGGGCGTCATTGGCGAGTACGCGACCGTCCCGCCACGATTTCGGTGAAGTCTTGCAACCAAGGGGGTATCCGGGGTCGTCGATCGAGACCCGGATCGGCAGCCGGCCCTGGGAGGGAAAACCCTCGGAGGGAATTGAAAGGATCGGATGTGTTCGAAGGCCGTGTCGGAGCAGCACGGGGCTTTTGAGGCGAGATCCGGATCACGGGGGTGTCGGCTATTGCCATTGCCGGAAGCGTCGAAGAGGGCGCTGTTCCGTCGCGACACTGGACGACCAGAATCGGATGGCAACTTTCCGGTTCGACTATGCAGATCGTCGTCCCGGCGACGGGATCCTTCTTGGAAAAACGCGCCAACCACCGCTGCCCTGTCGCGAATTGAGCAGCCCGGCGCACAACCGCGGGTTCCGGTGCTCCGCACGCAGCGGCTCGCCGCGCGCTGCCGGTGTCGGCGGGTTCCGCGACGGGCGCGTGCAGGAGCGCGGTCGGCATCAGGCCCCGGTGGGTGGGGTGCGCGCGGCCCCGGGTGACGACGTGGTCGACGACCGGAAGGTCCCTGCCCCGAGCTTTACCTGTACGTTCTCGCGGCACCACAGGCGGACTTGACGGCCTCGCCTCCGGCTCACACCGCCGGCCGCGTCACCACGCGGAGCGCGGATGCGTTCGAACCGGCTGCGGCCGGTGTGCTGTTCGATGCGTCCCGATCGTCGGTGACGGGCGCGTCGTCGGGTCCAGTTCGGGTCCGTCCGCGTGTGTACTCCCCATACTCCTGGTGCCGGTGGCCGGTCTCTTCTCAGTCCGGTCGGGACGGCGCCGCGCGGTAGCGTCCCGGGGTGGTGTGGAACTCGCGGTTGAAGGCGTGGGAGAGGGCGTAGGGGGTGCCGTAGCCGACTTGGCGGGCGATGGTGGCCAGGGAGTCGGGGGTGTCGCGCAGGAGGGTTGCGGCGAGGGTGAGGCGCCACCAGGTGAGGTAGTTCATCGGGGGGCGGCCGACCAGGACGGCGAAGCGCCTTGCCAGGGTGGGGCGGGATACGCCGACCTCGGCGGCGAGGCGGTCGTTGGTCCAGGGCGCCGCGGGGTCGGAGTGCAGAGCCCTGAGTGCGGCGGCGGTCACCGGATCGCCCAGTACGGTCGGCCAGGTTCCCGTCGTGTCCTCGCTCATCCACGCGCGGATCATGTAGACGAGGAGTAGGTCGAGCAGGCTGGGAACCGCGACGCAGGCCCCGGGCTGCCGTTCGCCCAGTTCCCGGCCCAACAGGTCGATGGCGGACCGGAGCGCGGGATGGCCGCCCACCTGGTGCGGGAGGTGTACGACCTGGGGCAGCTCGGCCATGAGCGGATGCATCCGGGCGCGGTCGAGCCGGTACTTGCCGCACAACATCCGCACTTCGTCGGTGTGCGATTCCGGGTGGTCGGGGGGACGTGTCGCCTGCCACTGCTCGAACGGGACGGCCCGTTCCGGTGCGGCGGCGTCCGGTTCGGTGTGGCGGTCGGCGATCGTGTGCCCGGCGCCGTGCGGCAGGAGTACCGCGTCGCCGGTGCCGAGCAGGAGCGAGGGGCCGGGGCCGTCGGGCGACAGGCGGCATCCGCCCTTGAGTACGACGTGGAAACCCGCCCCGTCGTACGGGGCAAGCCGGGTGCACCAGCTTCCGCTGATGCCGACGCGGGTGCAGGAGGGGCGCCCGATCCGTACGGCGCCTATCGCGTCGCTCACGACATCCATGGGCTCAGGGTATCCATGAGTCGAAGGAGTGAGATGTACGCGTATCCGGATGAGCTTTCGAGACATTGAGAGCTTCATCCATGCTTTCTAGGGTCGACGGCATGGACACCGAGAACGCACCGAGCATCGTGCTGGGAGACGTCGAGATCATCCGCCTTGTGGAGTGGCAGGGGCCGTACATACCGGCCCGCACGCTGGTGCCCGACGCGCTGGAGGGGTTGTGGGAGGAGAACCGCGACCGGCTCGCCCCGGACCACTGGAACCCGGACGACGACCAGGCGGTGGTCGCGTTGCAGACGTGGATCCTGCGCAGCGGCGGCCGAATCATCGTGGTGGACCCGGGGGTGGGTAACGATCGTGAGCGTCCGGGGTCGGTGTTTCACCATTGGCGCAGCGACTTCCCCGACCGGCTGACTCGGCGGACCGGAATCCGCCCCGAGGACGTGGACATCGTGGTCGACACCCACCTCCACGCCGACCACGTCGGCTGGAACACCACGGGCCCCGCGGGCGAGTGGGTACCGACGTTCCCCAATGCCCGATACCTGCTGCCCGCCGCCGACGACTTCCACTTCGGCCCGGCCAACGCGTACGGGGGCGGACTGCGCGTGGACGACCGGCTGATCTACGAGGACAGCATCGCTCCCCTTCACCGGGCCGGACAGGTCGTATCGTGGGACGGCACCCACCGCATCGACGCCGCACTCACACTGGAATCGGCCCCGGGCCACACACCCGGCTCCTCCGTGCTGCGCGTCGACTCCGGGGGCGAACGGGCGGTCCTGGTCGGCGACTTGGTCCACAACCCGGTACAGATCCTCGCCCCCGCGTGCAGCAGTTGCCTGTGCCTGGACCCGGTAGGGGCGGCGGCCAGTCGGCGGCGCGTACTCGAACGGGCGGTCGACGAGCGGGAGTTGGTCATCCCCGCGCACTTCGGTGGAGCGGGCGCCGTGGAGGTCCGACGCGCGGGGAGCGGCCTCACCCTCGGACCGTGGGCCGCCTACCGCACGCTGTGAATGTGCGGTCCAGCGGACGTCCTCGGCCACTGGAACTCCGATCAGCCTGCGTCCGTGGGCCGAGCATCCGGCTGCGGCTCGTTTCGGATCCGGAAACCACGCGTCGGTCGGACTGGTACGAGGCCGTGCGTGGATTGGATCCGCGTGCACGGCCGCACCGATGTGCGGAGCGACGGGGTTCGGGCGCTCGTCTCGCAGGCAGGGTGTGGGTGGTGTCTTCGGGGTCGGCAGCAGCCGCGAGCACGCCGTGGATCGACGGCGGTAACCACCAGCGCGACCGGCGTCATGTCGCTCGTTCCGGGGCGACATGCGCGGGCGTCCGCGCTGGGATTGCGAATCCGGACCACAGTCCGTTAATCTCGGGAGAACACAAGCGGACTGAAGTCCGTTTTCTTTGGAAGGTAGGACCATGACCGCGCTCATCACCCGTGACGCACTCAAAACCGCAATCGACGCGGGCACCGTCACCGTCCTCGACGCACTGGGCGGCGAGTACCACGCTCGGCAGCACCTGCCCGGCGCCCTCCCGCTGACCCCGACCGACGTCGACGAGAAGGCGGCCTCGCTGCTCCCCGACCTCGATGCCGCGATCGTCACCTACTGCTCGAACCCCGCTTGCCCCAACAGCGGCCAGGTCGCCGACCGACTCACCGCCATCGGCTACACCAACGTCCGCAAGTACCGTGAAGGCATCCAGGACTGGGTCGAAGCAGGCCTCCCCGTCGAATCCGCGTGACCGTCCGGGAGGGCCACCGGAACGGTCGTGCCTCGCCCTCCCCGGATGGGAGCACCACCGAGCAAGCCCAGGGCCGGGCAGATCGGGCACTGGCAGCGCTCAAGCGCAGCTGCGTGTCGGGCGAGTTCCTCCCTTCGCGGCGCCTGCGGATGTAGCGGCGTGGAGCGTCGGCGCGGGTTCGATCAGGCCGGAGGCCAGGCGGGACAGCCGACAGGACACCTCGGTGCCGACGAGGTGATGGCGGACGGCGTGCTCGGTGACGGTTGGTCGGACGGAAACCGCCGATGACGAGACCGGCCGGACCGGCTTCAGTGGCTGTGCGAATTGCCACCGATAGAGCTTCGAGGCGCCGGGCAGGTGCGTCTCCAAAGCCATCACCGGGTATCGCCGAACGCGAACGTTGCTCCGGGCACGACGCGCCATCCAGCGAAACGCTCGCTGCCGGGCGAAACGGATCGCGTGCGTGGGCAGAACGGCCTCGACAGCGACGATCAAGTGATCCGGCGAGGGACATCGCGTACGACGCCACGTCCCGCCGTGCGCCGATGCCTTTGGTGTCGCGTTCGTCCCTGGCACATCGGCGTGGTGGTCGGCGAGCATGAGCCTGCCTGTGGGCACCGATACGGGAACGAACGTCGGCAACCCGAGGAGATGGGGGGACGCCCGTGAGTCGTCGTGCGACGTTGTTGTTCGCGGGCATGTGCGTGTTCTGGGGCATCCCCTACCTGCTGATCAAGGTCGCGGTGGACGAGGTGTCGCCCGCCGTACTGGTATTCGCGCGTACCGGGCTCGCCGCCCTGATCCTGTTGCCGTTCGCCCTGCGCGGCAACGGGTTTCGCGGACTCACCGGACACGCGTGGCCGCTGCTGATGTTCGCGATGACCGAGTTCGTCGTGCCCTGGTGGTTGCTCTCGGACGCCGAGCGAAGGTTGTCCAGTTCGACCGCCGGGCTGCTGCTCGCGTCGACGCCGATCTTCGGCGCGGTGCTCGTGTACCTGACTGGTGGGGCCGAACGGATGGGCGCTGTGCGCTGGATCGGCCTCGCGGTCGGATTCGGCGGTGTCGCGGTACTCGCCGGGCCCACCCTCGACAGCGGCGACCCATGGGCCATCGTCGAGGTGCTCGCCACCGCGGTGTGCTACGCCGCCGCCGCGATCGTCGTCGAACGCGGACTCGAGGACGTGCCGAACTTGCCGATGACCGCCGCGTGTCTGGGCTTCAGCGCGCTCGTGTACGTCCTGCCCGCCGCGGCGCAATGGCCCGGGCGCATGCCGAGCGCCAAGGTGTTGGGGGCCTTGGGTGTGCTGGCCCTCGTCTGTACCGCGATCGCGGTGGTGCTCTTCTTCGAGCTCATACGCGAGGTCGGCGCGGCCCGCGCCACGGTCATCACGTACGTCATCCCGGCTGTCGCGGTCGTCGCCGGTGTCCTCGTCCTGGACGAAAGGTTCACCTGGGCGATCGGCGCCTCGTTCGTACTCATCCTCGCCGGAGCCTGGTTGGCGACCCGTCGCGGCGACACCCCGATCATCCCCGCCCACGCCGACGCCGACGCCCAACCGCCCCTCGAATCGACCGGCACACCCGAACAGCAGCAGTTGTAGATCGGCGCGCAGGCAACGCGACGCTTCCGGTTGCACGAGGCCCCATGGTGCAGTCATGTCGATCGATTGCGATGACCGTGGTCCCACCGCACGGCGATCCGAGTAGGCGTCGTGTCGACGGCACACGCCGAGTACCTGGACCGGCTCCGCAGACACCTCACGGCGAAGCAACTCGAGCCCGAAGGTGAATGGCTTCCACAGGCAAGACGGCTCTCCGATGCCTGGCCCGGTGCGGCTACCTTGGCTTCGGCCGTTCACCGGCCGACCGTGAAGGCGGCGATCATTCATTCGGGTCTCCCGGATCCACTGGACGGAAGGGACCGGGCCGACGTCACCGACGGGGAAGCGTGTCAGGGGTACGCGGCCGCAGCCGTCGTCCTGGCGACCGCCGCCGCACTGTGGTCGCCCGGCAATCGTTGGCCCCACCTGCGCAACGGCCCGTCCGTGGGGCATGCGCTCGGGACGGTCCCCAGTCGGCGCCTCGACGATGACATGCTGCAACGTCTACTCCACCTGTTGCTCCAGGAGCGTCCCGAAGGACTCGCCGAGCTCGTGCGATACCTCCCGCACAGCCGGGTTGGCCGCGTCGACCTGATGAGCGTGGCGGTGCCCGCCTACGTGATGGCCGGCCCGCCGAAACCCTGGGAGGGTACGGACACGTACCCCGACCGCGGCACCTGGCTCACGTTTCACCGCGATGTTCGAGACCTGCGCCCACCGGGCGTCGGCGGCGGCGACCACGGCGGCCCGTACCTCGGCAGAAAAGACCCGGATGTCCATCCTCATCTGCGACGTTCACCGCGCCGTGCACAGCGGTGATGTGCGGGTTGCCCGATTCGGCGTGGCGCCCGGGCGGCCAGGAATCCGCCCGGCGGGCGGAACTCGTCGACGAGTGCGGGCATCCGAGCTCACCGAGTGGATACCGAGGCGGTTCGGCAGCGTACGTGACACCTACGGCGACCTTGCGTGACCGCCGGCCCCGACGGGTCACCCAACGTTAACGATTCGTTTGTTACGAGTGACTAATATGCTCGTAGTCGTGGAGACCGCAGGGTCGAATCCACCACGTATTTCTCACCGTCCGACCCGAGTCCGGCCCGACTCTGCTACACGAGGAGCCGAGTAGTGACCCGAGCCAGAATGGTCCAGATGACCGGGGTCGTGCCCACCACGGTGGAGCCGGCCCGGCGAGTGCACGCCCACAAAGCCTGCGGATCGCGCGCGCGAGTGGCCGAACCCGTCGCCACCCGACCCCGAACCGCCCCGGCGTGCGGCCACTTCCCGCAGCCCGAAGCGACAGCCGAGCACAGCCGGAACCGCAACCTCCCGAACGCTCGGAGGCTGTCCTGTCCCACGGCGAAACCCGCCGTGTCGGTGACCGCCGGGCATGGATCGCCAAAGGAGAGAACGTTCGGCGTTCTCGCGGTGTTCGATCGCTGAATCGGTGCGCGGTCGCCCACACCCCGGGCCCGCGCCCGCCCGGGCATCCGCTTTCCCGAACACGGTCCCGCCCATCCCCGTGCCGCCGCGCGTCCACCACCGGACGCTCGCCCTCGGCGGTACTCCCTCACGCCCGCAATGATCCGCGTCGCTTCCCGACGCATCCGTCACACCGACGCGCCCGCAGGGCGCTCAGGAGGCACCCTCACATGAAGCATCTCGTCGACCACGCCCGCGCGTTCCCGCGCCGAGCGGCCGCCCGGCGGCCCGAGGAATTAAGTCGGCTCGCCGAAGGGCAGTCGCCGCACGCCCTGTTCGTGACCTGCTCGGACTCCCGGGTCATTCCCTCCTTGATCACCGGGGCCCGCCCCGGGGAACTCTTCGAGCTGCGCACCGCCGGCAACATCGTCCCCCGCCACGACCAGCCGCATCCGGCAGGCGAGACGGCCACCATCGAGTACGCGGTCGAGGTGCTCGACGTCGCCGACATCATCGTGTGCGGTCACTCGCATTGCGGCGCCGTCGGTGCGATGGCGCGGAGCGAGGATCTGACGGCGCTGCCCGCCGTCCGGGATTGGCTCCGGCAGGCGGCACCACTGCCGGACGGCATCGACTCCGGGCCCCCCGATGTCGCCGAGGCGGTGCAGTCCCACGTACTGGACCAGCTCGACCGGCTGCGCGCCTACCCGTGTGTCGCCCGCCGATTGGCGGATGGGCGACTGCGCCTGCACGGCTGGTTCTATGAGATCCACACCGGTTCCGTGCTCGCCCACAGCGCACACGCCGACGCCTTCCTCGCCCTGTGAACGCGCCCGAACGGCGATGGCCGACCCTGCTCCGCGGCCGCGGGAACGTGGAAACCTCCGATCTGCGGCACGACTTCACCGCGTCCCTCGTCGTCTTCCTCGTCGCCCTGCCCCTGTGCGTGGGCGTCGCCGTCGCATCCGGCGTACCGGCCGAACTCGGGCTGGTCACCGGCATCGTCGGCGGCCTGCTCACCGGTCTGCTGCCGGGCAGCAGCCTCCAGGTGTCCGGCCCGGCCGCCGGGCTCACCGTTCTCGTCTACGAGGCCGTACAGGAGTACGGCCTGCCCCTCCTCGGCGTCATCGTCCTCACCGCCGGGCTGCTCCAACTGCTCATGGGCGCCCTGCGCCTGGGCCGATGGTTCAGGGCCATCTCCGTGGCCGTCGTCGAAGGCATGCTCGCCGGGATCGGGCTGGTCCTGATCGCCGGTCAGCTCTACTCCATGGCCGACACGAAAGCCCCCTCCGGGGGACTGGAGAAGATCACCGGGTTGCCCGACATGCTCTTCGACACGGCCCGTTCCGGCTCCGCGCAAGCCGCGTTCGCGTTGGGGGCGGGGACGATCGCGGTGCTCGTCCTGTGGAGGAGACTCCCCGCCCCCGCACGGATCGTCCCCGCCCCGCTCGCCGCCGTCGCTCTGGCCACCTCCGCCTCGATGCTCCTCCGACCGCCCGTCGCGAAAATCGAGGTGCAGGGCCTGCAGGGAGCCGTCCAGCCACCGGACGTGGCGGACTTCGGAGAGCTCGCGGGCGTCGGTCTCATCGGCACCGTCCTCGCGTTCACCCTCATCGCCTCGGCAGAGAGCCTCTTCAGCGCGGCCGCGGTGGACCGACTACACGACGGGCAACGCACCGACTACGACAAGGAGTTGATGGCCCAGGGCGCGGGCAACACGCTGTGCGGCGTACTCGGCGCGCTGCCGATGACGGCGGTCATCGTCCGCAGCGCCGCCAACGTCCAGGCCGGCGCCAAAACCAAGGCGTCGCGCGTGTTGCACGGCGTGTGGCTGCTCCTGTTCGCGGCCCTGCTGCCGGCGGCCCTCGGCGTCATCCCGCTCGCGGCACTCGCCGGCGTCCTGGTACACGCGGGCTGCAAGCTCATCCCCCTCGCGGCGTTGAGGCAACTGTGGCGTGGACACCGCGGCGAGGCTCTGATCCTGGTGGTCACCGCCGTCGCCATCGTCGCGGTGAGCATGTTCGAGGGCGTTCTCATCGGGTTGGCCCTGGCCGTGGTCAAGACCGCCTGGGACACCTCCCACGTGCGCGTGGACGTGATCGACAAGGGCGCCGGGCCGATCCAGGCCCACCTGACCGGCAACGCCACGTTCCTGCGACTGCCGAAGATCCTCGACGCGCTGGAAGCCCTGCCGCAGGACCGGCCCATCGAGGTGCACATGTCCGGCCTGCGTCACCTCGACCACGCGTGCCGGACATCCCTGGAGAACTGGGCCGCCCGCCACAGCGCCGAGGGTGTCGAGCCGGTCCGGGTCAACGCCCGGCCCGAACCGGGCCCGGCCGGGTAGGCCACCGGCCGGGGCAGGACAGGGGCTGCGGGGGGCTCGACCGCCGGTCGACGGGATGCGGGTACCGGCGGCCGGGTGGAATCCGGGGCCTGCCGGGCCGGTGGCTCCCTGCCCCGACGGACGCCGATCCGACGTTGCTCCGGCGAACGGCGTCGCCGGATCCGGGTTGTTCGGATGCGCACCGTCCGAACCGCACGCGTCGTGATCGATCGACCATGCTGTCGCCATTCTCCAATTCAAGCCCTCCGCGCGGCGGTTGCATCGACTGCGCACTCACAGTCGGTGCGCATACCTCACGAGAGAGACTCATGTGATGCGAACTCGCAGACCCATGACGGCCGTTGGGGCCGTCCTGGGAGGTCTGGCGGCGGCTCTGCTGCTTCCCGGCAGCGCCACCGCGGTCACCACCGACGACAACACTTCCAGTTGCGTGCGATCGGGGAAGACCAGGGACTCCGGAGCGAGTGGACCCGTGGAAACGTCGTACTGCATCGCCTACCAGGACGGCGAGGTGATCGACACCCGGGGTGCCGGCGGAGGACTCGTCGCCACGGGCCACCTGAACAAGGGGCGCAGCTGGTTCGTCTGTCAGGCGTGGTCGACGGTTCCGAACCCGAGAGTCGGGTCGGCAACGAACAACTACTGGCTGCTCACGATGGCCGACAAGCCCTACTCCAACAACGGCTGGGGCTGGTTTCCGGCCACACACATCACGGTCGGCGGGAACGGGAAACGCGTGCCGGGTGTCCCCCTCTGCTCCACGAAGGTTGGGCGATTGGGCGGCTCCGGCTCCGGCTCGGTCACGACGACTCAGCGTCCCCGGACGCCGACCGTGAAGCCCAAGGCGGTTCCGAAGCCGGCACAGCCACCCGCTCCTCCCGTATCCACCCCCGCCACCAAAGTTTGGCGCGCGCCGGACCGTCAGCCGTGGATGCCACCGCCGCCGCCACCCGAGCCCAAGCGCCCTGACTCCAAGTTCCTGAAGAACATCGCACCCCCACCCACTCCGAAGGCAGACATTCTGGTGCCCCACCGGTCGTAGTCCGAGTGTGACCCGCCCGCCCGTCGGCGGGCGGGTCACACTCGCCGCGGCATCCCGACGATCGTGTCCTCGACACCGGGAAACCCGAACCGCGAAGCCGGATCGCGTCGGCGATCGACCCGCACGGGCGGACCCGCACGAGCACGCGGACGCCTTTGTCCAAGTCCGCCCACGAAGTGCCCCGGCACGCTGGAGGAGCTTGCCGTCCTCCCGCCGCCTCCGTCCCGATCGGATCCGCCGATGCGTCCCCGAGCCTCCGCCTCCGCGTCCCCTCGCCGCGTCGCGCGCCGCCTGCGCCCCGTCGCCGTGGGCGCGGTCGTGCTGCTGCTCGGCGTCGGCGCGACGGGGTGCGGCGATTCCGGTGGTGGCGAATTCGCGCTCCCCGACCAGGACGCCGCCCGCGGTGGCGAGACCGCCTCCTGGGTGCCCGGGGATACTCCCACAGCGGGTCCCGAACCCGCCGCCTCGCGTCCCGCCGCGCCCACCTCGGCCCCGTCCGGACGCGAGCAACCCGAGCTTCCGGCCGTGCTCTTCGGCCTCCCGAAACTGCCGCAGGACCCGGACGGCGACGTCGCGCGCTTCGTGGGCCGGGAGAACACGGCGCACGACCCCGACCTCTCCGGCATGCGTACGGCCGTCTACGGCACCGACGCCCGAGTCGCCGATCGGTTCGCCTTCATCACGATCGCCGGCCCCGGAAAGAGCGTGCCCCGGGTCTACCTCGAGGAGATCTCGGGTGTCGAGGGGGAGGTACGAGTGACCTCTCCGCTGCCCGATGGCGCCTTCCGGTGCTGGAACGCCGACGCGACGGGATTGTGCGCCTGGGCCGACGACACGCACTTCCTCGCCGTGGGCGTCAAGCAAAAGGTCGCCTCGATGGACCGACTCGTGCGAGAGGTCGCCTCGTTGCGTCGGGCGATCTACGGCCCTTGAGCGTCCGGCGGCCCGCCGGCGCCGCCCGCGAGCGCGTTCAGACCTGCTCGGCGTGCCACCAGAGTCCGGCCACCCGTGCGTCGATCATCACCACCCCGCTGTCCACCGTCGCGTCGGTGATGCCGAAGTCGGGGCTGCGGAAGTCGCGATCGGCCTCGGATCGCCGGCTCCCGTACCAGGGGCCGTTGGTGAAGAACCGGGTGTCGTCGCCGAAGCAGGCCAGGAACAGTTCCACTCGGGCGCGCGCGACGTCCGCGCTCGGACGCCGCCCCGGTGGCCTCGTGTACAGCAGTGAGGTGCGTTGCAGCCTGACCAGGTGGTCCACGGCATCGCTCCGATTCACCTCCACCCAGGGGCTGAGGACGCTGCGCCGATACGACCAGTGGGCGACGAAGCGGTCCAGGGTGTCCGTGGGGTCGGGCGCGCGTGGATCGTGACCGATGCACCGCTGGATCACCCAGGAGCGTGGATCGAGGTGGCCTTCGAAGTCGGTCCGCGCCGCGATGGACCGGGCGATGTTCTCGTCGAACGGCGCCGCGAACCGGACCGCGGCCCGGCCCGGCGGAGGCGGCTCGATCGCCATCGGCAGGTTCGCAAGGTCGCTGCCGAGCGCCTCCTGGATCAACTCGACGTACGTGCCTGGCGGCAGCGGCCAGACCACGTCGGCATCCGACAGCCAGGCCCGCTCGTGCCGCCGGTGCGCGCTCGCGAGCGTATCGAGGGTGGCACGCGCCCCCAGCCGCTCCCACAGCCGTGTGTAGCGGGCGTCGTCGGCACCGAACCCGCCGGTGTCCAGCAGCCACTCGACCGCGCGGAGCGCGAAGTGCCCGACGAGGCGACCGTCGTGCAGAACGGGGTCCTCGGTATCGACCCCCTCGCCGAACTCGCGAGCGAGCATGGCCACGAGCGCGCCGCGAACATTCGCCATGCCACACGTGGGCGCTCGCCCGCGGGCGCCTTTCAGGCCGCCCCCGGGTGAGTGGTGTCGCCGTATGTGCGCATCCATTCCAGACTGCCGGCGAATATCTCCTCGGCGTCGTGGTCGATCGTGGCGATGTGGAAGCTGTCGTCCAGGACGTGTTCCCGAAGTTCGGCGTTGCGCAATCCCGCACGGATGAGTTCGGCGGAGCGTCCGTCGACGACGTGGTCGACTCGGCTGCGGTACAGCAGCGTCGGCGCGACGACGCGGGGCAGTTCATCGCGGACGGTGCGCCACAGTCGTGTCAGCTGGTACGCGGCGCGCACCGGCACCTTGTCGTATCCGGTGGTCCGGGCGCCCGGCTTCTTGACGTCGCCGCCGATGCCGTGGCTGGTTCGTTTGATCCGGGCGATCGCCGGCACGCGGTTCAACAGCCTGGGGCCCAAACTGCGGGTTCCCACCGAAGGGTTGACGAGCACCACGCCCGTCACGGCGTCGGGATGGGTGGCCGCGAGATGGAGGGCGAGCGCACCGCCCATCGAGAATCCGCACACGAAGACCCGATCGCATCGCCCACGCAGGTCGGCGAACGCCGCTTCCACACCCTGGTACCAGTCCGACCAGCGTGTGGCCTCCAGGTCCTCCCATCGCGTCCCGTGTCCTCGCAACAACGGCAGTTCCACGGAGTGCCCCGCGCTCGCCAGGTGCTCCGCCCACGGCCGCAGATTGATCGGGGTCCCGGCGAACCCGTGCGCCATCACGACCCCCGTTCGCCCGCCGCGTACGGCGAACGGGGCCGAGCCCGCCGCCAGGGCGTCTCGGATCGTGTCTCGTCGATCGCTCGAATCATGCACCGGCACCACGTTTTCGTCTGTGCGCCCGAGGCGGCAAGGACAAAGGCGACGGCCTCGACGACACAGCGAGGATCCGACCCGATCGTGGTCGGGTTCAGCCGCGGGCGAAGGACATCTCCCATGGGGCCTGCGGGAGTACCTCTCCCGTCTCCAGGAGCGATTTGAGGTTGGCGAGTACGGCCGGCCAGCCCTGCGAGATACCGCCGAGCATCTCGGCGTTGGGCAGGTTCTCGTGGGTCACGGTCAGGCGCACGATGTCCTCGTGCGGCTCGACGAGGAAGGTGACGACGGACGGCTCCCGCGCGGCGTCGGGGTTGTCCTCGAAGGTGACGACCAGGCGCGTGGGCGGTTCGGTGGCGATCACACGGCCGACGACGTCGACGGCGCCCGAGCCGTCGACGCGGCGATGCTCCCAGGTGGAGCCGGGTTGCCAGTCGGAGACGTTGGCGTGTCCCCAGTAGCGCGCCGTCAGGTCCGCGTCGGTCAGCGCCCGCCACACCTGCTCGGCGCCGGCTTTGATGTAGGTGACGTAGACGTAGTTCGGTACGACCTCGGGGGTGGGGGTGTCGGTCATGGCGTATTCCTCCGCCTGCTTCTTGATGGCGTCGATCGTCTCTAGACGGGGTCGGTCGAATCCGGAGATCCAGCGTTCCTCGATCTCGTGGATCGGTGCCGGATTGAGGTAGTGCAGCCGCTCCCGCCCGCGTCGTACGACGGTGACGAGGTTGGCCCGCTCGAGGATGTCCAGGTGCTGGGTCGCCGATTGGCGGGCCATCGCCAGGTGCTCGCACAACTCGCGCAGCGTCCGACCGTTGTGCGCGTGCAGACGGTCGAGCAGGAGTCGGCGGGTGGGGTCGGCCAGCGCTTTGAACACCGAGTCCATCGTGTGTGCTTCCAAACTCACCCCTCGATTATGCAGGTGATTACCTGCATATTGCAATCCGGGAAAGCCGGGCACGCACACCACGACTCGGCGATCGCCTCGCTCGCCTACGCCGTCGCCGCCTCGACGATCATCTTCCCGACGTTGCCGCCGCGCAGCATGGACTCGAACGCCGCCACGATCCGTTCGAAGCCCACGACGATCGTCTCGTCCGACACCAGGCTCCTGTCGGCCAGGCGCGGCGCCGCGAACGCGTACAGCTCCTCGCGGGCGTCCGTGTGGTCGCGGACCAGGAATCCCTCCATGCGCAGGCTCTTCTCCACGAAGTCCGCGTGGTCGAAGCGCACGGGCGGGGTGTCCGGGCGGTTGTACTGGCTGATCGTGCCGACCCGGACGATGCGGCCCCGGTCGCGCAGGGCGCCGACCGCGGCTTCGAGGTGGTCGCCGCCGACGTTGTCGACGAACATGTCGATCCCGTCCGGGGCGGCCCGCGCGAGCAGGTCCGCGACCGCGCCCCGCCGGTAGTCGAAGGCCGCGTCGTAGCCGACCCGTTCGGTCAGGTACGCCGCCTTGGCCGCCGATCCCGTGCTGCCCACCAACAGCCCGACGCCCATCAGGCGCGCGAACCGGCCGACGGCGGTGCCGACGCCGCCCGCCGCACCGGACACGAACAGGCTCTCGCCGCCGCGCAGTGGCGCGATACGGGTGAGGGCGACGTAGGCGGTCAGTCCCGTCCCGCCGAGCAGGCCCAGGTGCGCGGACAGGGGTACGCCCGGCAGGTCCGGGAGCACCTGTGTCTCGTCGGGGGCGACCACCGCGTGCGTACGCCAGCCCCGGCGGTGGAAGACCACGGCCCCCTCGGGCAGCGCCGGATCGCGCGAGGCGACGACCCGGCCGAGCGTACGGCCTTCCAGTGGGGCGTTCAGGGCGAACGCGCCGTCCATCATCTCGCGGTGGTACGGGTCCACCGACCAGTACAGGTTCTCCACCAGCGCCGTGCCCCGCACCGGTTCGGGCGGCGGCGTCTCGACGAAGCGGAAGTGTGCGGCGGTGGGAAAGCCGTCGGGGCGGGCGATCTGGTGCACGGTGACCGCCGTGGCGTTCGGCAGGAGCGCGTTCATGGCACGAGACCGTAGGCAGGAATGCCCGGGCCGGGCAGGGGGTTGCGCTCATGACGAGCCCGTATCCATGAGACGCCCTCATGGCAGCAGGTGGGAGCCCCGATGACCACCCCCTCCGACCTGTCCCCCCAGGAGCTCCGGATCCTGGTCGCCGCCGCCGAGTCGGGCGGCTTCTCGGCCGCCGCCGAGGTCCTCGGCACCACACAATCGGCCGTCTCCCACGCCGTGCGCGGCATCGAACGCAAGGTCGGCACCGTCCTGTTCGCCCGTGCCCGAACCGGCGCCCGACCCACCCCGGCGGGAACGACGGCCGCTGCCCACGCCCGACGCGTACTGCGCATGCTGGACGTCCTGCTCGTCGACGCCCGTGCGGCGGGCCGGGGCACCGGCACCGACGAGCACACCGCCGGCGGACCGTTGCACATCGCCGCGTTTCGCAGCGCCGCCCTGCACCTGCTGCCGCCCGTGCTGGAACGTCTCACCGCCCGCCGACCGGGCATCGAACCGCACGTGCGGATCGTGCGCGAAGTCGGCCCCGGCACCGCCGGCGAGGTGGCCGCCGGGCGCGCGGACGTGGGCATCGCCACCCTGGGCACCGCGACCCCGACGCCACCGGGACTGGTCACCGGCATCCTCTTGGAGGAGCCCTATGCTTTGGTGCGCCCCGCCGGACATCGTGCGTCCCGGTCCCTGCCGCTGGTCGACTGGATCGAGAACTGTTCCTCGTACACCCGCGAGTGGTGGGCGACGCAGGACTGGATCCCGAGGGCGACGATCGAGGCGGACGACGACGGGGCCGTCCTGGCCATGGTCGCCGGCGGCCTCGGCATGGCGATCATGCCCGCGCTCTCCCTCACCGGAGCACCATCCACCGTGCGGATCACCGACCTGGGGCCCACCCGCCCGACCCGTTCGGTCGGCTACGTCACCACCCCCGAACTCGCCGCCTCCACCGCCGTCCGGGCCCTCGTCCACGAACTCCGCCACACCCGCGCCGCGGGGATGCTCCCCCTGCTGACGGGTGCCCGAGCGTAGGCCGGACGAGGCCCCACCGATGGTGGGCCACCTCGCGCTTCGGCGGCGCGCCCGGGCGATCAGCCCAGGTGGGCAAGTATCGTCTCGGCGGCGCTCTGGTGCCCGCGGACGTTGGGGTGGACCGGGGCGGCGCCGGCGGCGGGACGGGCACCCTCCACCCACTTCGTGTCGTCCGACTGGCAGACGTCGTGGCCCAGGCTGGGGGTGTAAAGGTTGACGTACTCGACGCCCGCTGCCTGGGCGCGCTCGGCGAGAACCTCGTTGATCCCGGGTACCAACGTGCGCAGGTAGCCGAGGTCGCCCGGCGCGAACGGCGCCTGGGTGGGGCAGCCGAACCCGGACTCGGGCAGGATCGACGGGTAGCTGACGACAAGGACGCGCGCCTTGGGCGCACGTCGTTTGATCGCGTCGAGGGTGCCCGCGATCCGGGGTCCGATCTCCTCGATCCGGCGGGCCAGTTCGTCGCGGCCGTCGGCCGTGTAGAAGTCCTTGCACGGGGTCAACGACAGGCTCAGCGCCTTCTCCCCGCAGGTGCGCAGCACCTCGGTGAACCCGAAGTCGTTGCCGCCTACCCCGAGGGTGACCAGCCCGGTGTCGGATCGCAGCGCGTCCAGTTGCGGTGGCGGCGAACCGGCCACCTTCTGCGGCGCCGCCATGTCGACCGTGGTGGCCCCGCTGCACGTCACGTCCACGAAGTCGACGATGCCCTTGCGCTGGGCCACCAGATGCGCGTAGTTCACCTGCGAACGACTGCACCCGGCGGGCGCGTCGGCCACGATCGGCGAGATCTTCACCCCCGCGGCGTACGAATCCCCCAACGCCACGTAACTCGTCTTCGCGGTCACCGGTACCCGCGACGGCGTGGACGTGACCGCCTCGGCGGGCTTGCCCGCGTCGGACTTCGAGCCGAGATCCTTCATGAACGAACACGAAGTCACCCCGGCAAGGGTGACCAGGACACACACACCGGCCATCGCCGATCGCAGCACCGACACGTGAAACACACTCCCCCGAGAAGCAACTCCGAGCGACGACCGACGACTTGGCGGCCGGTCGGGCACCGGGCAAGCTAGCCCTGCGGGGGCGGCGTCGGCTTGTACGGACACGACAGGCCCGAGCCTGACCACGACAGGGATGGTGGCATGGGTCCGAACGCCCACGAGGTTCGGCCAACCAACCCGGTTGCCATGTCGCCACGTTGTCGGCGGCGCCTCGTCCGGACGCGCCGGCACATGGGAGGACGACGTGACGGGGCGGACAGGAACGAGATCGCGTGGGACGGCGGTTCGCATGGAACGGTGGTGTTCGCAATGAGGGGGCAATCGGTGCTGCGGGACGCGGAAGTGTTGGTGTACTTCGACGGGGTGTTGATCGCTGGGATCGTGCTCGACGACGTGCAGGATTCGTATCCGCACTACCTCGGGACCATCGTCGACGGGCCCGGCCTGGGGCCGTTGCGTACGTTCGTCGAGCGGTTCGCCGAGGCGGATCCGGAGTTCGACTATTGTCCGCACCATCCGCACGAGGGCCCATACGAGGAATCGGACACCGCTCGATACGTGGAGGCCCTGTCGGCCATCGGCGCGGACTGCGCGAACGTCGACTGGGACGACCCGTGGCTCGCCCCGTGGCGAGGTGCGGACGAATCGACGCTGCGGAGCTACCTGCGCTTTCTCGACTTCCGGCTCTGGCGGGCCACCAACCGCGCCGGCGAACTCCTCACCTCCATAGCCCTGCCCGTGAGCCTGGACCTGGAGAGCAGGCGCTTCGTCTACAACCCGTACGAAGGCGACGAGTGACCCCAGGTCGCCAAGGCGATCCGCGTCCGCCCGGACCACGATGTTCGAACGTGCGTCTCGACTGGCAAACAGCGCGCGATTTCGGCTACGAGGTGTCGCCGTGGGCTGGTCCGGCGATATTCCGGGACCGCCTCGCCGCGCAATCTCGCTGAGCACCGATGTCGCGGGGCCACCGCGGGGCCGGGCTCGATCGGACAGGAGAGTCGTGTGGGAGCGCCTGCGGTGGTCGGTTGCCGTCGGCGGTCCGTCACGGCTGTGTCCACGGCAGCGTCGTCCACGGGCTGTGTCGTCCTCTGGTGAGGACGTGGTGGGTGGCGAGGGTTTCCAGGTACCACCGTCCGTAGGTGTCGGCGTCGAACCACAACACGCGCCCCAGCGTGTAACCGGCCGAGAACGCCTCCCAGGAGGCGTAGACCGCGCGGCACAGACGACCGGCCTCGACGATGGTCGGGACCGCCTGCGCCACCGTGCAGTAGCCGGCTCCCACCGCCCATCGGGCCATGGTCACCGCGCGGGCGAAGTCGAACGCCGCCACCGAAGTCACGACCTGGTCCGGCGCGAGCAGGCCGTCCGCGCGAAAACGCTCCTCGTAGCGCAGGATGCGCCCGACGGGGTCGGGAAACTCCTGGCGATCGCGCGGATCCGGCACGGTGGAGGGAAGGAGGGCTCAATACGGCCCGGGAGACGCTCGCCGCTTCGACGGGTTGACGTACCTGCGCGGCAGGTTGGCACACGCCTCGACTCCGACTGCCGTCGCCGCGTTCCTGGTCGGGACGGGCGGTGCGGTGGTGGCCGATCGCCTGGCACGCGTCCCGCAGCCGAGCACGACGACCGCCCGACGGAACCGGTGCGTGTGCGGCACGGCTGTTTCCCGACTTTCCCGGCTCCCTCGCCGAACTCGTGGACACCGCGGACGCGGTGACGGCCGGGCCGCCCGAGCGCTGACGTCGTCCGCGCTCGGGCGGCCGGCGTGCTCCCTTCCCGAGCTGCCCGTGACCGACCTCGCGTCGAGCAACTGCCGTGACACGGGCGCGAATCCGGCGGCGGTCGTGGTCGGGGACAAAGTCACCAGTCCTCGGCGTGTTCGATCGTTTGCAGGAGGAAGTCGCCGTCGGTGATCGCGTAGCGGCGCATCAGGGGCAGCGCGGGGCTGTAGAGGTGGAGGGAGACGGCGTGGGTCGTGGGGGAATCGTTGTGGACGTCGTGGACGTGGGAGGGGCCGAAGGAGCGGCCTCGGCCGGTCGTGAGGCGCAGGGGCGGGGGTTGGTGCGGGGCCATCGGGACTCGTTCCCGGATTCGGGTGGGGAGGGTGTTCACGCGGACGGTGGATTCGACGAGTTCGCCGCGCAGGACGTGGAACGCGCCGCGTGAGCCGCCGTGGTCGTGCCACCCGGTGCGGGTGTCGGGGGGCCAGCCGATGAGCCAGGCGTCGCATCCGGCCGGTGCGGACAGGCGGATCCAGGTGCGTCGGGTGGCGTCCAGGGGCAGTCGGTCGAGGAGTGTGGGATCGGCCGCCGTCTCGACCGCGTAGCCCAGGAGCGGGTCCGTCGGCCGTTCGGCGCGGGTGGTCGGGTCCGGCGTGGTCGCGGTGTCGGCGCTCGCGGGCTCGGCGCTCGTGCCGGACGACGTTCGAGGGCCGGGGACGACGGGGTGGCCGAACGCGGTGGCAGGTGTGGGCATGAAGGGTCCTCGGATCGGTGCGGCGGCACTTCGCGGTGGACCCCGTCATGTACCGATCGGACCTGCGGCGTCGACCCGCCTACGGACGCGGGAGGGGTCGACCCGGCACCGGGCGTCGGGAGTTCGACGCTCGGTCGGGTGGGGATGATCGGGCATGCGGCAGCCGGCCCTCGGGGCGACGAACGGCGGAGGGTGACGAAGGCCACCCCTCGACGCCCTCGATCGCTTCGACGGCTACGGCCGGGGGGAACGGCGAAGAGCGCGCTGGGAAAGGGCTGGAGGCGAGGTCAGCGCCGGCCGCTACACAGGCAGCCCGCGTGCCGGACGAGGTCCACGTGGGTGCGTCGGAACAAGATCGTGTGACCGTTCACGCCGAGGGACACAACCAGTGACGGGCGGGTATGTCAAGCCGGTTGCCCCGCCGGCGGGTGTGTCGTCGTGGGTCGTGTGGCGTGAAGTCGGCGGTTGGTGTCTAGGATCGGGGGAGCGCTCGTTCGATCGTCGACCTTCGTGGGGTGATCCGAGCGCCGGGCAATCGCACTCGTCTCGGAGGTCGGCGGACATGGACAGGGTCGGCGGTGGGTCGCGCCCGGCGTTGTCGTGTTCGCCGGCCGGCTCGATCGGTCGGCTCGGTCGGCGTGGTGTGTGGTGCCGTCATCGCCTGTGTCACCGCGCGGTTCCGCCGGGGACCCGTTGTCGCGGCGGGTACGCGTAGCTTCCGCCGAAAGGGCGGCGGCGTTCGTGTTCGCCGCGTGTGTGGTGTCGGGTTCGGCGGCCTTGTCCCCGTGTGTGGGTCGGCACGGGAGTGAGGCCCCGCCCGCGGTGTGGTGACGGGAACGTCGTCGGCGAATAGTCGGTGGATCTGCGCGATCGAACCCTGCCGGTATTCGGTCGATCGAAAGCGGACACGCGGTGAGCGCCACCCATCGGGGCCGAGGCCCCTCCATGCACAATCCTGTCGTTTCCCTCGTCGTCCTGGTGGGCGGCGCCGTCCTGGTCTGCGTCTGGCTGTGGCTGGCGGCCGACGTCGGAGCACGCTTGCACGGGGCGCAATCGCCGCCGCCTCCGGCGACGTTCGTCGTCGCGTGGGTCGTCGGCGAGTACTCCTGGCCGGGTGTATGGGCGACCGTCGCCGCGGCGGTGCCGGCGGCAGTGGTGGCCGCGTGCGGGTTCGCCATCGGACGTGAGGTGCGACGGCGGAAGGTGCACCGGATCGACCGGGCCGTGCGATACCTGGCCTCCCGGTGGGAGTTGCGGGCGACGACCACGCGCGGCGCTCGGGCGGCGGCGCGCCGAATGGGGGTGCGTCGCGGGGCGGGGCCCGGGTTGCGGGTGGGACGGACCGTGCGCGGCGGTCGGGACCTGTGGGGTTCGTGGGAGGACATGCACGTGGACATCTGGGGGCCGCGTACCGGCAAGACCGTCACGCGTGCGATCCCGGCCGTGGTGTCGGCGCCGGGCACCGTGGTGGTGACCTCGAACAAGCGGGACATCCTGGACGCGACGCGTGGTGTGCGTGCGCGTCGGGGCCCGGTGTGGGTGTTCGATCCGCAGGCCCAGGCGGGCGAGCCGGCGACGTGGTGGTGGAATCCGCTGACGTTCATCGGGGACAACGTGGTCAAGGCCATCACGTTGGCGTCGATCTTCGCGAGCGTCAATCGTGCCTCGCACACGCGCAGTGACGGGTATTTCGAGCCCGCCGGGCAGGATCTGTTCGGTCATCTGATGCTCGCCGCCTCCGTCGACGGGCGGCCCATCACCGACGTGTACACCTGGCTCACCCGGGCGAACGACGACACACCGGCTCGGATCCTGCGTCGCGGGGGGCACGCGTCGGCGGCCGACGCGGTGGAGGGGGTGCTGACGGCACCCGGGCGACAGCGGGCCGGGGTGTACGGGACGGCGTTGCAGATGGCGTCGTTCCTGTCCGCGCCGGAGGTCACGCGGTGGGTGACGCCGGGTGGCGATCCCGCGCGGCGCGAGTTCTCCCACGCGCGGTTCGCCTCCGTGGTCGGCGGCACGATCTATCTGCTGTCCGAGGAGACGAACAAGATGGCGGCGCCGCTGGTGTTGGCGCTGACCACGGCGATCGCCTACGCGAGCGAGGGTGCGGCGATCGAGAGTCCGGGTGGCCGGTTGGCCGTGCCGACGGTGTTCGTGTTGGACGAGGCCGCGAACGTCTGCCCGTGGCAGGAACTCCCCACGATGTACAGCCACTACGGCTCGCGGGGCATCCTGATGATGACGATCCTGCAGTCCTGGTCGCAGGGCGCCGCCGTGTGGGGCGAGGTCGGGATGGCCAAGTTGTGGGGCGCGGCCAACGTCCGGGTCTACGGCGGTGGCGTATCGGATACTCGCTTCCTGGGCGAACTGTCCGCCGCCACGGGTGTGTTCGAGCCGCGCACCACGAGCACCACGCGGCGTTCGTCGGCGTGGTGGCCCGATTCGGTCGGGCGTTCGTCTCGGTCCGAGCCGGTCTTGGATGTCGCCGACCTGGTGTCGATGCCGCGCGGGCGGGCGCTGGTGCTGATGAGTGGGCGGCGCCCGGTGCTGGTCGAGCCGCTGCCGTGGTGGCAGGGGCCGCACGCGGACGCGGTCCGGGCGTCGATCACGGCCCACTCCCCGTCGGCTCGGGCAAACCCGTGGGTACGCGCCGCCGCCTCGCGGCCCCGTGTCGTGCGCGAACGACCTTCGCGGCGGGCGACATCGGCCGGGGTGGGGGCTGTCGCCGGGCCCGCGAGTGGCCCGCGTCGTCGTGGTGGGCGGCGCTGACCTCGGCGGCACGCTGCCTGCGGCGGCGTCAGCGCCGGGTGGGTGTGCGGCCCTGGAGGTCGACGCACCCTGCCGGGCGCCGCCTCCCCGGCGACCCGCACCGCCGGCCGTGGCTACGATCCGTGTCGCGAAGTTACTGGCCGCGTCCGGCTCGACTGCCCTTGAGTGGTGTCGCCGTCGACTCGGCGGGGTCCCGTGCGGCTCCGGTGGGTCGGGCGAGTGCTGCGAGATGTCTCACCACACGAGGACGGAACGGGGAACGAACATGCGTGGGTGGAGAAACCCGACACGTCGGATCGCTCTGTCGGCGGTGATCGCCGGTCTGCTCGTGCCGCTGGGCGCGGTCGTCGCGGCGCCGGCACAGGCGGCGGCGTCGTGCGGGACGGGGACGGGCACACATCAGCGGCGGGTGGAGGCGGCGCTGGGGCTGAAGGTCGACGGGGTTTCCTCGGCGGCCGATTGTCGGGCGATCCGCGCCTTCCAGGTCGCGCAGTCGATCACGCCCGCCGTCGGCTACGCGGGTCCGATCACCGCGAGCGTCGCGGAGTCGGTGGCGCGGCAGAACGCGGCCGCCCGCAACCCCAACGCGGCGGGGCTGTGCCCCACGAACGTCGGCCGCGTCGCGTGCGTGGACTTGACCGCGCAGATCAGTTGGATCCAAAACGGCCAGGACGTGGTGCGGGCGCCGGTGGCCGTGCGCACCGGGCGCGACGGCTTCGAGACCAGGCCCGGCCGGTTCCGGATCTTCTGGCGCCACCGGGACCACGTGTCCTCGATCTACCACGTGCCCATGCCCCACAGCCAGTTCTTCGACGGGGACATCGCCTTCCACGCCATCGACGGCCCGATGTGGTCCGCACCCGGCTCGCACGGCTGCGTCAACATGCGCCCACAGGACGCCAAGGCCTACTGGGACACGCTCCGCACCGGTGACAAGGTCGTCGTCTTCGGCAACAAGCCGGGTACGTAGGCACAGCCGTCCGCACCGCTCCGCGCGTCGGTCGTGGGTCGGGTTTCTCCGTGCGCCGGAGGTCGGGATCGGGACAGGATTCCCTATTCCGGGGCCTCACGCGGCCGGGGCGGTGCGAAGTCGTCTCGGGCGAGGCGGACTTCCTCTCGGGGGTGGGCATGACGACCGTCGTTCGGCGCCGCCCGCACGTGCGCGCGGCTCTCGTGGTGGGCGCGGTGGTCCTGGCGTGCGCGGCCTGCGACGACGCGGGGCATTCGTGGGCGGGGGCGTCGAACGCGCCCACGCCCGGCGACGCGCCCTCGTCGGCCGCCGCGCAACCCTCGATGGCATCGCGCGCGCCGTCGCCGGAATCGACACCCACGGCCACGGGCGCGAGCCCCGCCGACTCCCCCGATCCCTGCGCCCTGTTGACCGGTGCCGACCTTCGCCTGCGCGGCTCCGACGCGATCCCCCGGCCCGATCGGCTCGACGGATGGGATCGGGTGTGCAAGTGGTCGAGCATGCAGTTCAACGCGGGCTACACCCCTCCCCCCGAGGCGAAGCGCGGCGACTTCCCGCCGGGCCCGGCGGGAGATCTCCGGATGGCCACACAGGGCGCCGACAGACTCGCCGAGGTCATGCGCAACTCCTCCGCCGTCATCGTGCGGATCGCCTTTCGCTCGGGGGCACCCAATCCGCTGCCGAGTTCCTACACCACGTCCGGGCGCCGGGTCGAGGTGAATCCTCCGGACGCGAGCGCCCCGGACACGTGCGGGGTGTCGACGTCGTGGCGAGGCGGGACGGTCACGCTCGCGGTCAGCGACGGCACGCACGCCTCGGAGGAGCCGTGCGCCCGGGCGAAGCGCCTGATGGCCGTGGTGACGGCGAAGATCCCCTCCTGAATCGACGCGGGCACGGACGGGACGTGCCCCGGCGCTCGTGACCGCGTCCGGGTGGGACGCCCCCTCGGGCACCCGAACGCCGTTCGCGGCGCGGCTCAGCCCTCGAATGTGTGTGGCCCACCCGCAACATCTCGCATTCTGCCCACGGTTGGCAGCGCCCGACCGGTTGCGCAGCATGGCCGTATGGGGGGCGGTCGGCCTTCCGGAGCGCCGCGCAGGGCGGTGAACTCGAATGCGGCGGCGGATTCCGTCGACGTCGTCCGGCCGTTCGCGCCGTACGTTTTCGGCCGGGCGACATCGTCCGAGCCGCGTTTCCCGGGGGAAGAGCACATGACGGTCACGCGTCATCACGACGGACTCGGCGGCGAGTCCACCGGCTGGGCCTCGGCGGGCACCAGCGTCGAATCCTGGCTGGAGAACATCGCGACGGTGGGGCGGATCCACCGCCATCTGCGGGCTCGCCTCGACAACGGGGCGGCGGTGGGGCCGAGTGGGGATGCGGTGCGGCGCCTGGAGGCACACGGAGGCCGTGCGCTGACCACCATCCGCGCGGCCCTGCGCGCGGCGCCCCCGAAGGCCACCATCGTGCCCTGTCCGGACGGGGTGGCCGGTCACGCGTCGGCCTGGGCCGAGGCGTTGACCACCCTGGTGGAGTCCGCGGGGTGGTTCGATCACGTGTGGGAGGCGCTGGGTCCGACCGGCGGCGATCACCCGGCGCGGGACGACGCCTCGGAGCATGGTGATCGGTGCGCGTCGATGGGTGAGCGTGTGGTCCACGGTGGCGCCGACCTCGGGAACGGGGATGGGACGACGGTGGGTTGTCGCGTGTGTGGCCGGGCCGTTCGGCGGTCCCACGGGGAACCCGGGCCCGAGATCGACGCCCGGACGATCTCACGCTCCGAGTGGTGTGTCGTGGTGGCCGAGGCCGTCGCCGACGCGCGGGCGGTGGACGCCGCGCTGGTCCACCTGCACGTGGCGCCCGGCAGGTCGGTGCGCGGGGGCGGCGCGGATCCGCTGTTCGTGGACCGGTTTCGGTTGGAACCCGGCGGTCGGGTCTCGACCACGTTCGAACCGACCGCGCCCCTGGGCGCGGGGGCCGAGATCCAGGCCCTGTGCGTAAGCGGATTCCGGGTGTCCGCCGCGCGCGTACCGGTGGCGGACTGCGACACCGTACGGCTGCGGCCCGCGAAGGGTCGGCCGACGGCGGCCCGCGTGGTGATCCCGGCTCCCGGCCCCCGTCGGCCGGGTGTGGGTTCCGTCGGCCTGCGCTTCTGAGCACCGGTGACCGAGTACCCATGCCCGCGCGTCGCATCGGCTACGAACTCGCGACGTCGGGATCCGCGGCTGGAGTGGAGTTCCGTGTTCGTTCGGCCGTCAGGTCGTCTGCCCGGACGTTTCGGAGTCGGCGAAAGGGTCCTCGCTGTGCGGTGTCTGCGCGGACGGGGTCGTGTCCGGCCCGGCACCTAGCCTGTGCGCCATGACGGACATCCCGCTCAGGCAGGCCGAGTTGATCCACGAGTCCGACGAGCCTGTCGGAGCCGAGGTACGGAGGGTGAGGGGTGGCTGGGCCGCCTACGGACCCTCGTACCGGATCCTGCTGTTCGACGCGGATCTGCGTGTCCGCCGGCGCTTCCCGATCCCCGTCCGCTTCCGCGGTACCAGGTACTCCTGGGACGTCCATCCCAGCGGACGCTGGGCGGTTTTCTCCGACACGCGCCACACCACCTGCGTCGGGCCCGGTGGCGACACTGTCTGGGAAGCCGACCACCCGGCTCTGATCAACGTGGACGGGGACCCTGTTGTGGTCTGTGCGTTCTTCCACCCCACCCGTGACGAACTCCACGTGTTCCCTGGGATGGCCGACAACGACACCGAGGTCGAAGACGCCGGATATGAAAGCGCGCGATGGACGGTCTCCCTGCCCGACCTGACCGTCACGAAATCAGAGTTTTCACATTCTCAGGATCAATGGCTCATATTTCCGGACGGCCAGTACTACGGCGCGTCCGGGTTCGACGGTCATGACGTGGACGGCTGGTGCGGCCTCTGGGATGAGGGCGAGGACTCCGACGGGGTCGGCCGTCCCCTCGATGTTCACCCGGACCGCACCACGTGGCTCGGGAATGCGAGTGGCTCTCTCTACATGAACCCACTCCGACGACCGGATGCCGAATACCCGCAGGACGAGGGCGACGAGGACGAGGTGGCAACGGACCACGACAGTTACGACGAAGCGTTCTTCCTCGACCGGAACCTGGTCCTGGCAGCAACCCGGGAACCCATCACCCATGAACTCCTGGACGCCGACAACCTGCAGCTCATCGCCCGCGTGGCATACCCCGTTGCCGACCAGGAGTGGTACTGGCTCGCCGCCACCGGAGACGGCACATGGACCACCACCAGCCGTCCACCGGGCGGCACGACCGCCCG
This sequence comes from Embleya hyalina, assembly GCF_003967355.1. GTDB lineage: Bacteria > Actinomycetota > Actinomycetes > Streptomycetales > Streptomycetaceae > Embleya > Embleya hyalina. The sequence goes on from NZ_BIFH01000022.1 coordinate 75,776, forward strand.
ACTGCGGCACTGGCGCCTCGCCTGACATGTCCCGCGGGGGGCGGTGTAGCCGGGAGAGGGCTGTCTCGGAGGGCGGCGGGTGGGTGGGGGTCGGCGGGTATGCCGTTGCCTAATCATATGCGGCTGCTTATCATAAGCTCATGCATACGAAACTGGAGCGGATCCGCGAGCTCGACGCACGCGCCGTGCGCTACAGCGTCGAGCTGGTCGGGCAGGCCGCGTCCACGGACCTCGATCGACCCACGCCGTGCGCGGGATGGACACTGGCGGATTTGCTCGGACACATGACCGCGCAACATCGGGGCTTCGGGAAGGCCGCGGCCGGGGACGGCGGCGACCGGACGCACTGGGCGATCGCGCCGCTCGGAACCGACCCGGCCGCCACCTACCGGGAGTCGGCCGACGCGCTGATCGCCGCTTTCGCGGAAGTGGCGGGCGAGGAGGTGGAATTCGACCTGCCCGAGTTCGGCGTGGACCGCGGCTTCCCGGCGGTCGAGGCGATCGGCTTCCACTTCATCGACTACCTCGTGCACGGCTGGGACGTCGCCCGCGCGCTCGGCGTGCCGTTCGAACCCGAGGCCGATCTGGTCACGGCGGGGCTGCCGATCGCGCTGGCCGTCCCCGACACCGACCACCGCCTGCGCCCGGGCGCCGCGTTCGCGCCGAGCCTGGACGGCTGGGATCGTACGCGGGCGCTCGACCGGATCCTGCTGTACCTCGGCCGTTCGCCGCGATGGCCGGCGACGACGGGGTGAGCCCCCACGGAGCGGTGGGCGGGTCCGCGCGCCGATCCCGCTCGGCCGGATCGTCGAGCCGGCACACCGAGTTGGGCGCCTTCCTGCGCAGCCGGCGCGAACGACGTACCCCCGGCGAGGTGGGCCTGACCCCGGGCCCGAGGCGACGCACCCCGGGGCTGCGTCGCGAGGAGGTGGCCCTGCTCGCGGGTGTGGGATTGACCTGGTACACCTGGCTGGAACAGGGGCGTGCGATCAACGCGAGCGCCCAGGTGTTGGACGCGATCGCGCGCACGCTGGGACTGGATCCGGCGGAGCGAACCCACCTGTACCGCCTGTCCGGGATCGAGCGCGAAGTCCGTGCGCAGAGTGTCGAACTTCCCCCGGAATTCGGCGAGATCCTCGACCATCTCCGCGCTCTCCCGGCGGCGGTGTACAACGCCCGCTTCGACGTACTGGCCTCGAACGCGGCGTACGACAGGGTCTTTCCGATGATGGTCGCCAGGCCCCGCGACCGGCGCAATGTCGTGACGGCGCTGTTCGAGGCGACGGATTCCTGCGACCTGTTCGTCGATCGCGACGACGAGGCGACCCACCTGGTCGCGGAGTTGCAGACCGCCTTCGGTCGACACGTGGGTGAGCCGGAGTGGACCCGGTTCGTCGACGAACTGATGCGCGGGAGTGCCGAGTTCGCGCGCATGTGGGGTCGTCGTGAGGTGGCCTCCCCGCAGCGGCGGATCCGGAGAATCCGCAACGCCGAGGTGGGGTCGCTGAATCTCGTCGCGACCAGGTTGACCGCCGTCACCCCGGAGACCCACGTGATCGTCCACACCCCGGCGGACCCGCCCACGCGCGAGCGACTGGACCGGCTGCTGTTCGCGGCGAATCCGCACGCGCCGCGCCGCGTTCGCCGACGAAGTCACGCGGTCCCGATCCCACCGATTCATTTTTTGTACGAACGATCGTGCTAATCTTATGGACATGATGGAGCCGTCTCCGCAGCCGCGACCGACCGAGCCGTTCCGGTACGGGGCTCGTGTGCACTTCGACGAACTGGACCCGATGGGGATCCTGCACAACGCCCGCTATCACGTACACGTCGAGCGCGCGGTCGCCGCGTTCTACGAGAGCCGGGGCTTCCACTGGGCCGACGACCTCGCCGTGAATCCGGACAAATTCCATGCCGTGCGCCGCGTCGAGGCGGACTTCCGCGCGCCGTTCGTCGGCGAGGGGACGATGGAGGTCGAACTGTGCCTCGAACACCTCGGGCGCACGAGCATCCGCTACGGATTCACCTGCCGCAAGCCCGACGGGACGCTGCTGGCCTCGGGGCTGCGCACCGTGGTGAAACTGGATCCGACGACGTTTCGCCCGACCGAGTGGACGGACGAGTGGCGCCTCGCCCACCTCACGGGCCTGCCACGACCCGATCGACCTGGCGACGCCCCGCCCGAGGCGGACGGAATCCACCGCACGGCCGAGGGTGGTGGTGACGGACCCATGATCGACCGGCCCCGGTCGGCGGGCCCCGCCGACGGCGACGATCGGGCCACGAAGCGATTCACCGACAAGACCGTCCTGATCACCGGCGGCGGCAGCGGCATCGGACTCGCCGCCGCACGACGATTCCTCGACGAGGGAGCCCACGTCGTCATCACCGGCCGGGACGCGGCGAGGCTGGCGGCGGCGTCCGTGCGGTTGGACGCGGGCGAACGTGTCCTGGCCCTTGCCGCCGACGTCTCCGTGTCCGCCGACCTGGACCACCTGATGCACCGGATCCGGGCGTGGCGTGGGGGGTTGGACGTGGTCTTCGCCAACGCCGGCGTCGGCGTCTTCAAGCCGAGCGTGGAACTCGTCGAGACCGACTTCGACCACACCGTGGAAGTCAACTTCAAGGGCGTCTTCTTCACCGTCCACAAGGCCCTTCCGCTGCTGCGCGACGGGGGCTCGGTGGTCCTCAACGCCTCCTGGACACTGCACCGCGGTCTGTCGATCGCGTCGATCTACTCCGCGAGCAAGGCCGCCGTACACAACCTCGCCCGTACCCTCGGGGCCGAACTCGCGCCGCGCGCGATCACGGTCAACTCGGTCAGTCCCGGCTACATCGACACGGAGATCTACCGCGAGGCCAACCCCGAACCCGCCGAACGTGCCCGCAACGCCCGCGAGGTGCCCCTGGGCACGCTCGGCCGTCCCGACGAGGTCGCCGCCGCAGTCGCGTTCCTCGCCTCCGACGACGCCTCGTACATCACCGGTCAGGACCTCGTCGTCGACGGTGGCCTCCTCGGGTGTGTGCCGGCTGGTTGAAGGCCCTCACGGCGGCCCGCCTCGCGTTCGTGGCCGCACGGCGTGGGGCACCGATCGACGGGCGCGGTGGGTACACGGCCTCAGGGAAGCACCAGCCACAGTGCGGTGGTGGCGGCGAGCAGCGTGGTGGGAACGGTCAGCAGGCCGAGGCGGGTGAAGTCGCCGAGGCGCACGTTCGTGCCGTGGTCGTGCAGCACCCTGCGCCACAGGAGGGTGGCCAGCGAGCCGACATAGGTCAGGTTCGGGCCCAGGTTGACGCCGATCAGGACGGCGAGCACGGGACCCGGGCCGGGTCCGGAGGCGGCAACCGGCAGCAGGGCCAGGACGGCGGGCAGGTTGTTGATCAGGTTGGCCAGGACCGCGGCGATCGTGGCGGTTGCCAACAGCGCGGGCCAGGACGAATCGGCCGGCAGTATCCGCCCCAGTGCCCCGCCCAGGCCGTTGTCGACCACCGACGTCACCACCACGCCGAGCGCCGCGACGAAGAGGCAGAACAGCGGATCGGCCGCCGTCAGCAGTCCGCGCACGCTCGCCGTGCGGCGGTACAGGGCCCGCGCGGCGAGGACGACCGCACCCGCAAGCGCGGCCCACACCGGATCGGCGCCGACGAACGAGGTCACCACGAACCCGGCCAGGGTGGAGGCCAGGACGAGCAGCGCGAACAACGGGACCTCGGGCCGCGGCGGCTCCACGGTCGGCGCGGGGGGCGCCGCGAGGTCGGTCCGGAAGTACCAACGGAAGACCGCGTATTCGATCACGATCGCCGCCACCCACGGCAATGCCATCAGCGCGGCGAACCGGCCGAAGGACAACCCGCTCGCGGCGAACGCGAGCAGGTTGGTCAAGTTGGACACGGGCAGCAGTAGTGAGGCCGAATTGGCCAGGTGCGCGCAGGCGTAGGCGGGCGGCCGGGTCGGCGCACCCGCCCGTGCGGCGGTCGCGAACACGACGGGGGTCAGCAGGACGACCGTGGCGTCGAGGCTGAGCACCGCCGTGATCACCGCCGCCACCACGAACACCCCCGGCAGCAGCCGCCCCGGCCGCGCCCGACACAGCCGCGCCACCGCGTGCCCGGTGGCGACGAACAGCCCCTCTTCGGCGCACAGTTCGGCCAGGACCAGCACCGCGGCCAGGAACGCGATCACCGGCGACAGGGTGCACACCCGGGCCCAGGCGTCGTCGAGCGGGACGGCCCCCGAGGCGACCACGATCACGGCGGCCGGCACCGCGGCGGCGGCCTCCGGCCACCCGCGCGGGCGCACGACGGCGAAGGCCAGGACGGCGACCAGAACGAGCGCGGACAGGGTCAGCGAAGCGGTGGAGTTCAGGGAGAACTCCCCACCGGTGGCGCGTGTTCGGGGGCGACACCTCGGCCGAGGCGACGACAGGTGCGGGCGATTCCGTCGAGGCGGGCCGCATCGCGGCGGGTGACGTCATGGCGGGTCCCACCGATCGCGGCGGCACGCGAGGTGCCACACGGCGGACACCGCGCATCGCCGTGTTCCGGTAAAGGCGTGTCCTCGGGCGGGTTCGTGTGGTCGCCGCACGCCGGGGACGGCCGATGTCCTCGTACCGCCGAGGGCGGTGGATCCGGCTCGTTCACGGTTTCGTCGTCTCGCTTCCTCGCCCGATCTCGCCGGGCGGTCGTCGGCTCGCGGCGCACCGGGAGCCGCGTCGCTCGGATGCCCCGACACGATCGACCCACCGGCGTCGCGGCGGACAGTAAGAACGCGCCGAGTCCGCGTCGGCCGCGCGCGACCTCGAGGTGCGCCGCGTGAGGTTCAGTCGGAGTCGGTCGCGGCCAATACGGCCAGTCGCCGTCGGTCCGCACCGAGGGCGATCACGCCGAGATCCCAGGCAACCTGCGCGAACCACGGGGTGTCGCCCCCGAAAACATGCCAGGAGCACTCCCCCACCCGCGCCCGGACCTCGTCGACCGCCGCACCCTCGGGGCATCCGGCCAGCGCGACCATGGACCGCCAGGCCGCCAGGCGGCCGTAGGCGCCACCGGAGCCGAAGGTGTACGCCCCTCCCCCGGCCGCCGCGACGAAGAGCGATCGCCAGGCCCGGGCCGGCGGACCGGCGGCGACCGACACGGCGGTGTCCGTCCCAGCCCCGCGCAGGCAGTCCAACCCCAGCGTGGGCAACACCTGCGCGACCGCCACGACCTCCACCGGCTCGGCGAGTTCGAAGACCCGCGCCTCCACCCGCCCATTGGACTCCTCGACCCAGCTCGCCACCGCCCGCGTCATCGCCGCGGCCGTGTCCGGAGCGGTGGTCTCCCGGGCCGGCGGGACGCGCGCTTCGGCGACCGTTTCGGTCGACGCCGATACCTCCGGCGGGCCGAACGGCGTCGTGTGGTTCCTGCCGTGGTCGCCGTGGACGGGAAGGTCCGCGCCCGCCTCCATCTCGGACGGCGTCAGGGGCAGTCGGCCCAGCGGATGGCCGCGCCAGTGCGGCGACGTCGCCCACTCCGCGATCCCCGGCATACGCTCGACGTCCACGCCCCTGAGCACGAGTTCGTGGACCAGGCAGGCCCGAAGCTCCTCCGGCGCCGGGCTCGTGAACGCGACGGTCAGATTCCGCGTGTCCTGGCCGGACGCCAACAACGAGGCCACGTGCCGATCGAGCGTCGCCCGGTCGATCGCCGCGACCAAGCGCAGCGTTTGGACCACGTTCTCGAGACCCGCGGTGGCGCTCAAACGGCGAAGCACGTGGTCGAGGACGGCGGTGTACTGCCACATGTTCGACTCGGAGCCGTACGTCTCGAAGGCCGCGATCCCCAGGTCCGCGGCGAACGCGGCGTCCCCCCGGGCGATCCGGTCGTCGATCTCCGCCCATACGTCGGCGACGTGCGTGAGCTCCGCCAACCCGGCCACGATCTTCGGTATGTGTTCGGCCACGACCTCGACCCCCAACCCTTCCGCGAGAGGACGGCGACACCTCCGACGATGACCGGCCCACACCCGTCCCGGCTTGGACGGACACGTCACACGTCGTCGGGCTCCGAACACCGGTCGTCGGTCGGTACCGACGGCCGCTCGACCCGAACACGGTGCGTTCGCGACGTCGGTGGGGTCGCCCGGGCGTGGGTCTCGGGGCGGTCGGGTCCGAGTCGACGAGGCCACCGGCGATCGCCGGTGGTCACGGCCCCGTCATCATGTCGGCCTGCAGGGCCAGGAACAGGTCGACCCTGCCCTCGGTGAGCAGTGGGTCGCGGCCGGTCAGGTCGCGGATGCGGGCCAGCCGTTTCCTGAGCGTGTTGACGTGCACGAAAAGGATCTCGGCCGTGGCGGCGAACTGCGCGTCCTGGTCGAGGAAGACCCGCAGCGTCGGCTCCAGGTGCGTGTTGCGCGCGGCGTCCTGCTCGCGCAACGGGCCGAGCAGACCGTCCGCCATCCGGCGCAGGGTGGGCGCGTCGAGCCGGCCCAGCAGGGCCGCGTAGGAGGGGAGTTCGGCGAAGGAGGCGACGCGGGGGCCGGACGGTTGACGCATCAGGATTCGGCAGGCCTGGCGCGCCTCGACGAGCGAGGTGCGCAGTTGGGAACTGCCGGCCGCGACGCTGGAGAAGCCGAGGATCACCGGACCGGAACCGGCCTCCTCCAAACGCGCGGCGAATCGGTCGAACCAGGCGCCCAATTCGGTCTCGGGCGTGCGCCACACCAGGATTCCGACGATGTCGCGGCTGCCCGGGGCGAGTACGGCGGGCACGCCGTCGGAGGCGAAGGCCTCCGCGGCCGCGTCGGCGAGGTCCTGCTGGTCTCCGTCGGTGCCGCGCCGAGCCAGCGCGCACACCGCCAGCGGAGCGCGGGCGTCGACGCCGAAGGCCTCGAGGCGGTGGGTCAGTTCGTGTGGGGCGCCCATGCCGGACAGGATCATGTCGACGAGTTCGCCCGCGAACCGGTTCTCGATGGCCTGCTCGGCCCGCCTGCGGGCGATCTCCAGGCTCAGGAAGTGTGCGGCCTGCTGGAGCGCGCCCTGTTCGAACTCGCCGAGGTGCGCGGGCGGGCGGAAACAGACGAGCGCCGCCGCGGGCGCGCCGAAGCCGCCGATCGGGAAGAGGGTGGCGCCGCGTTCGGAACCGATGGGCACCTCCAGCGGCGGCGGGCGTCGGGTGAGCGCGACGGCGACGGTCGTGCGTTCGTGCTCCGCCAATCGCACGCCGACCTGGGCCAGGGCTCGCCCCGCGCGGTCCACCACGGCGAGTGGCAGGTCGAGTTCCCGGCGGATCACCCGCAACGCGCCGGCGGTTCCCCCGCCGCCGGAGATGACGTCCGTCAGCGCGTCGGCCCGGCGGACCGAGGCCTCCAGCGTGCCCTGTCGCCGGCGCGCGTAGGCCGCGGCGGCGGCGTGGGACAACGCGGTGAAGGGTACTTCGACGGCCAGCTCCAGCAGCGGCAGATCGGCGGCTCGACAGGCGTCGACGAGATCGGGCGGGGTCCGCCGGACCGAGTCGCGCAGGCCGAACACGACGCCCGCCGCCCGCGCGCGGACCAGGTTGGCCACGAAGTCGACTGCGGGGGTGCCCTGGCTCCACAGACCGTTGGTCATCACCAACTCGCCGGGTCCGACATACGGCGAGGGGTCGGAGAGTTCGGTGTTGTGGACCCAGTCGACGTCGGCGTCCAACGCGCCGGGTGGCCCGGGTACCAGGACCACCAGACGCAACTCCCGCGCCTCGACCAGTGCACGCATGGTGAACATGGTGTGTATTCAACCACCTGTTCTCGGCGGATACGCACTCATCCTCCACTCACCGAGGAGGGTGCCGCGATGGTTCCGTGAACCTCGTCACCGTCGATTCATCGCCGATTCACCGTCGATCCGGACACACGCAGTGGAGGAGTTCCATGTCCCCCAGCGCCACAGACGACACGGTCCGAGGTCCGGCCAAAGCCGCCTTCGACCCGCACGGGATCGACCCGATTCCCGCCGCGAGCCGCGATTCCACCGCCTGGGAGCAGTTCTGGATCTGGGCGGGCGCCAACATCGCGCCGATCAACTGGGTACTCGGTGCCCTGGGCGTCACACTCGGCCTGAGCCTGGTCGAGACATTGCTCGTGGTCGTGTTCGGCAACCTGCTCGGTTGCGCGATCTTCGGGCTGTTCAATCTCATGGGGCACCGCACCGGGGTGAACCAGATGGTGCTCGGCCGCTCCGCGTTCGGGCGGCGCGGCGCGGTCGTGCCAGGTGTGATCCAGGGCCTGCTGGCGATGGGTTGGGTGGGGGTCAACACCTGGGTGGTGCTGGACCTCGCGCTCGCGATGCTCGACGAGATGGGCATCCGGGGCGGGAGTGGACTGAAGTACCTGGTGGCCGGGGTCATCATGGTCGCGCAACTGGCCCTGGCGCTCTTCGGGTTCTACGCGATTCGCACCTTCGAGAAGTACACGGTCCCGCTCACCGTCGTGGTCATGGCCGGCATGACGGTGGTCGCGCTCACCCAGGTCGACCCGAACTGGACGCACGCGACCGCCACCACGCCCGGAGCGAAGATCACCGCCGTCACCCAGTTGGTCACCGCGATCGGGGTGGGGTGGAGCGTGACGTGGTTGCCGTATTCGGGGGATTACAGCCGATTCGTGCGCCCGGGTACGTCCGGGCGCAAGGTGGTGTGGGCCGCGGCGCTGGGGATGTACGTACCCACGGTGTGGCTGGCGGCGCTGGGCGCGTGCCTGGCGAGTTCGGGTTCCAGCGGTGACCCCTCGCAGTTGGTGATCGGTGCGTTCGGCGGCATGGCGCTGCCGGTCCTGCTGCTGGTCATGCACGGGCCGATCGCCACGAACATCCTCAATCTGTACTCGTGTTCCCTGGCCGCGCTCTCGATCGGCCTGCGTACGCAGCGCTGGAAGGTCACGCTCGCGTCGGGCGTGGTGGCCTCGCTCGTGCTCGTGGTGTTCCTGCGATCGAACAGCTTCGCGCACGCGTTCGACAACTGGATGGTGTCGATTCTGGTGTGGATCAGCCCGTGGGCGGGGGTGGTCCTGGTGGACTTCTTCGTCGTCGCTCGCGGACGTCCGGACGTCGCGGCGCTGTACACGACGGGTCACGGGTCCCGGCTCGCGGCGTTCAACCGGAGCGGCCTGGTGAGCCTGGCACTGGGCATCGTGGCGGCCTGGAGTTGTCAGTACGGGGTCGTGCCCGCGATGCGCGGCCCGCTCGCCCGGGCACTGGGCGACATCGACCTGTCGTGGCTGGCCGGGTCGGTCGTGGCCGGCGGGTTGTACCTGGTGCTCACCCGGCCGGCCCGCCGCCGCGTGACCGGGCCGAAGGCCGCCACATCCGTGGAGCCGGCGGTGTCGGGGGATCCCTCCGTCGCCGTGTTGTGACCGGCCTCGGCCGACATCCGGGCCGACCGTCGAGGGCCACCCGGGATCCGGGTGGCCCTCGGTGCGTGGGCGCGGGCGGTGCGCGAAGGAGGCCGGCTTCGCGAAGGGTTCGCGAGGCATCGAGGAAGGAGATCATCCGATGCGATCGACGCGACAGCGGTCCACGACGCGGACTTCACCGGGCGCCCTCGGGTATTTCGCCGAGCGCGACCTGACGGGGCTGGCAGAGGATCTACGGACCGGGCGGAGCACGCCGGAGGATTTGGTCCGGCACACGTTCGAGGCGATCGAGGCTCTCGATCCGACGCTCAACGCGTTCGTCGCCGTCGACGAGCCGGGGGCGCTCGCCGCCGCCCGGCAGGCGGGACGCGAACTGCGTCGGGGTGTGGACCGCGGTCCCCTGCACGGTGTGCCGGTGGCGGTGAAGGACCTGATCGACGTGGCGGGACTGCCCGCAAGGCGGGGTTCGGCCCATTTCCGCGACCGCGTCGCCCCGACGGACGCGCGCTGCGTGGCCGATGTGCGCGCGGCGGGTGCCGTGGTGGTCGGCAAGACCACGACGCACGAGCTGGCGTATGGGCCCACCGGGGATCGGTCCCTGAACGGCGCCGCCCGCAACCCGCACGACCCGGCCCGCATGACCGGGGGGTCCAGCGGCGGCAGCGCGGCGGCGGTGGCGGCCGGCATCGTGCCGGTGGCGCTCGGCACCGACACGGCAGGGTCGGTGCGGATTCCCTCGGCGTTGTGCGGCATCCACGGGTTCAAGCCGGCCCATGGCGCGCTCGCGCTCGACGGGGTCTTCCCGTTGGCGCCCTCCTTCGACCATGTGGGTGTGCACGCCCGCACCGCGCGGGACTGCGCGATCGTGTACCGGATCCTGCGCGGGGACCGGATGGGGACGCCGGCGGAATCCGTGGTGGGAACCCGGATCGGCCTGCTCGATCCGTCGCCGTACACGCACGTGGACGCGCGTGTCGAGGCGGTGGTCCGGGCCCGCCTGGAGGACCTGGTCGGCCCGGTGGAGGGCGTGCCGGGCGAGTCGGTACCCGATCTGCGCCGACTGCGCGCGGCGTTCGTCGCGCTCCAGGGCGCCGAGGCGTACGCGTTGCACGCCGAACGGGTCGCGCGGGCTCCCGGGTTGTTCGACCCGGAGGTCTTGGAACGGCTGCGCGAGTCCGGTCGTGTGGGGCGTCGGGACGTGGCCCGGGCCGTACGTGAACGACGCGCCGCCGCACCGGCGTTCGAGGCGTTGCTCGCACGCTGGGACGTCCTGGCGATGCCGACGGTGCCGGTGGTCGCTCCGGAGGTCGGGGCCCGCGACATCGAGGTCGACGGTGTCCGGGTGGGCGTCCGGGAGACGCTGCTCGCGCTGACGTGGCCCTGGAACCTCACGGGGCTGCCCGCGTTGACGATTCCCGCGGGAAGTGTCGACGGGCTCCCCGTCGGTCTTCAGTTGGTCGGCCGAGTCGGCGACGAGGAGAGGCTGTTCGCGGTGGCCGAGGCACGGTTCGACTCGCTCGGGAGTGGTCACGTGCACGTCGGACCGGCGAAGCCGTGACACCACTGGGCCCGAGACCGCGTGTCGCGGTCTCGGGCCCAGTGGTGTGTGGTGTGGAGCCGGGAATGGCCCGCCCGTGCCCCGAGGTCGCCACAGGCGGCCCGGGACGCGGCTCGGGGCCTACCGGGGCGGGAACACCTCGGGAGAGGCCGCCGGCGGGATGTGCGGGCGCGTGGCCAGGGTTTCGTCCGCCGCCGCCTGACGGGCCAGGTCGCCGCAACGCATGAAGCGCACGTCACCGCGTTCCTGCGCGTGTTCGATGAGCTTGCGCAACACGATCGCCCGCGAGGGGCGCCCGGTGAGGAAGGGATGGTTCGTCAGGTTGAACAGGCATCCGAACTGTGCCATCGCGTCGAGTTCGTCCGTCCACATCTCCAACACCTTGCGCGGCGACTCGATGACGGAACCGACGTGCGGGGACGGCAGGAAGGCGTACTGCTCCCAATCGTCGAGCGACCAGTGCACCGGCAACTCGGTGACGCCCCCGGCCACCGTGGTGACACGATAGGGACGGTCGTCGCCCATCAGCGACGAGTCGTACAGCAGTCCGTGCTCGGCCACCAGCGTGGCGGTCTCCCACGACGCCTCCCAGTTCGCGGCGCGATGTCCGAGGATCTCGATGCCCTGCGCGGCGAAGACCTCCATGCCGCGCTCGAAGTCGGCCCGTTCCTCTCCGGGGGCCATCCCGGTCGGTGGCCGGTGGCTGTACGAGTGGTGGGCCACCTCGTGGCCGCGAGCGACGATGCGCGCCGCCAGCCCGGGCCGGGCCTCGGCCACCCACCCGGGGATGAAGAACGTGGCCGGCACGCCGGTGACGTCCAACAGGTCGAGGATGCGTGGGACACCCACATCCGGTCCGTACGCCTGGTGCGACATCGTCGAGGCGTGTTCCGCGTAGTGGTGTCCGTGCGCCAGGATCGGCGCCTCGGCGTCCACATCGAAGGTCAAGGTGGCCACCGCAGCCGCGCCGCCCGTCCAACCGGTGTTCATCGCCGATACCGCTTTCGTCGTGGTCGTCGTGGGTGTGGTGCGCGAAAGCGCGGTCCGGCGACGCGGCTCCCCGTGGACGTCGCCGGACCGCGCGCTATGCGGCGGCGCGCCGTTCCCGCCACTGCCGCGCGTTGTCCAGGTCCGCCCGCGGCTGCAGGATCATGTGATCGAACGCCTCCAGGGGCTCGCCCTTCGCGAGACGATGCGGCAGGTCGGGGTTGGCCAGCGCGCCACGCCCCAGGGACAGCAGGTCCGCGTGGCCCTCGGTGAGCAGGCGATCGGCCTGATCGGCATTATGCATCCCACCGTTGGCGATCACCGGCAGACCGGAAACCCGGCGGGCCACCGCCGTGATGGTCTCGCCGTTGTCGAGCCTGGCCGTCTCGAGCCAGTCCCGGCCCTCGCTGGCCACGTGCAGGTAGGAGGCGCCGGCCGCGCCGACGGCGCCGAAGACGATTTCGGCGGCCTTCGCTCCGTCCCAGCGATGGGCGAAGTCGTTGACCTTGGTCTGCGACAACCGCACACCGACCACGAACTCCGGCCTCGTGTGCCGCCGGACACGCTCGACCACCTCGGCGACGAGCCGCACCCGGTCGGCCACGCCGCCGCCGTATCGGTCCGTGCGCCGGTTGGTGTAGTCGGTGAGGAACTGGTCCAGCAGGTATCCGTTCGCGCCATGGATCTCCACCCCGGCGAATCCGGCCACACTCGCGTTCACCGCGGACGCCACGAAGCCCTGGATCGCCTCCTCGATGTCGTCGAGGCTCATGGCGCGCGGCACGTCCCATGGGCCCGAGCCGCCGTACTCCGACATCTTCTCGCCGAGGGGTCGTACCGCCGAGGGACCGGCGGTGTCCTCACGGTAGTGACTGCCTTGCGACAGCGCACCGGCGTGCATCAGTTGCAGGATCATCGGGGTCCCCGTGGCGCCGACGGCCTCGACGACCCGACTCCACGCCTCGACGTGTCGTGAGGTGACGATGCCGGGCTGGTTCGGGTACCCCTGACTGAACCGGGTGTCGGTGTAGGTGCCTTCGCTGATCACCACACCGAAGCCGCCCCGGGCGAAACCCGCGTAGTAGTCCGCCATCTCGGCCGTGGCCACCCCGTCCTCGGACGCGGAGACTCGCGTCATCGGCGCGACCGCCAAGGAGTTGGCCAGGTCGAGGCCCCCGAGACGCGCCGGGGCCAGGGCCGCGTGCACCCGGTTTTCGGCCACTGAAGTGTCCGTGTTCATCGCAGTATCCGTTCTAGCGTCGAGTCTGGGTCGCGTGGGTGGATGTGTCGACGGCGCTCGCCGCGTCGGACGGCCGAGGATCGGGATCCCACAGGTGCAGTTCCAGCGCGGACGGCACACCGTCGTTGATACGGACGATGTCCTGCGGGCAGGCGGAGACCACCACCACGCAGTCGATCAAAGCCTCGAAGGTGATGCTGTCTCCGGGACGTGTCGAGGCCTCGAACCAGTCCAGACCACCGGCGGTGTCCACCGGAATGTCCATGAAAACGTTCACGGGTTGCGGAACCACGATGGAGGCGAGGCCCAGGTCCGCCAGGGCGTCCCGCAGATTGTCGGCGCACGAGGCATGGTCCGGGGCGGCGCCCAGCGCCGCGTAGCGGGCCTTGTCGCAGGCCGCGATGAGCATGTCGTGGCGGCCGGGTGAGGCATCCTCGACCAGCCTCAGGATGGGCCTGCGCAAGTTGGTGACGAAGTCCTCGCCGACGGCGGGGAACAGTCGACTCAGCGTCGCTCGGGTGTGCGAGGCGCTCAGGTATTCCCCGAGGTCGTCGGCGGCGAACGTGAAGACGTCCCCGACCTGTCGGCCGGCCACGTCCACCACGCGCACACGCCCGCCGGCCACGACCCGAACGGCCCGGCCCTGCCGGGCGGGGACTTCGATGCGGTTCACGAGGGAGGTGGGTTCCATGCGGCTCAGCGAAACAGCCGATGGTCTCGATCCACAGTGGCGATTCGCCCACCGAATACGCGAGAACGGTGTCGTTTCGCACCTTTGGCAAAACGGGCCGGGCTCGTAAGGTGAGCCACGCTCCCGACGAGGGCCCCAAAAACCTTTACGTGTACATGCATCGATCGGATCCACGCCCCGGTGCCGCCCAAGACGCGTTGCGTCGTGCTGCCATGGTCACGAGGAGAGTGAACCCGCGTGCCACCGTCTCCGTTTCCACCACCCGCCCGACCCGAGATCGACTGGCGGGCGCTGCACCGTATCGACGAGGCCATGCGGCAGGAGGTGAATGCGACTCTGGTTCGCCTGCACAACATCACTTCCTCGGAGTACGCGGCGTTGAGCGCCCTGGCCCGGGCCGCACCCGGCACACCGCTGCGCCTCAACGAACTCGTCGACGCGACCTCCCTGTCGCAAAGTTCCGTAAGTCGGCTCGTCGACCGTCTCGTGGAAGGCGAACTCGTCGAACGACACCCCTGTCCGGACGATCGGCGCGGAATCCACGCCTCCATCACGGCTCACGGGTTCGAGGTCGCGCTACGGGCTCGGATCTCGTACCTGAGCGCACTACGGCAGGCACGGGAAGCCCTGGCAAACGACAGGGAGTTGGCGCCGTACACAGCTCGGCTGTTCGGCGATCCGTGAGCATTTCCGTCACCCACAGTGAAAAGACAGCCTGATGGAGAGGAGGACGGGGGCACCTTTTTTTCACTTTTTGCCCTGTATGTAACAACTCGGGAAAAGAAAGCCATGTACATCATTCGCTGTGCCTTGTGAGAGCACCCTCGGACCGGCGGGACCGAAAGGAGGGGCCGGACGTACTTCGGTCCCCCTTCGGTCCTTCTTCAGTCCCCCCACAAAAGCGCAGGTCACAGCCCTACGTCTGAATCCGGCAAGGACCGAAGGGACCGAAGGGACTCATTTTGCCTGTTCAGGCGATTGTGCGTGCGCGCGTATGTACGCACGAAGACTCTGTATGAGGGATATGCGGCTCATAACTACAAACCACAGTCCCTTCAGTCCCTTAAAATCCGACCCAAGGCTCTGACCTGCGCTTTTGCCGAGGGACCAAACAGGGACCGAACCCTCCCCCAGTCCCCAGTCCCCCTTCGGTCCCTCCGTCACCGTCGGTGCCCGCCCGATGAGTACTTCCGGACGGCGAGTCCCACGACCGCGATGTGGCGCGGTAGTGTCCGTGCGGAATGAGTACCGACGTCACAGGTCTGATCGCCGAATGGGAGACGGCGGTCGCGGCCTACCGGGCAACCCGCGGTATGGACTTCTACTGGGACCGCAGTCGTGGTCCCACGGTGGGAGCCGTCGCCGAGGAGCCGTGGGTCGAGCGTGAGCCGCTGCCGTTCGCCATCGAGCGGGACTTCGCTCCCGGCAGCCACTTCCTCGACGCGCGGGACTACTACGCCTTTCTGAGGCCTCTTCTGCCGCACTACCTGTTCGGCCCCGTGGATGCCTTCCTGAGCATGCTGTGGCCGGGGCCCGACGCGGGAGATGCGGACGACATCCGGGAGGACGCCGGTCGGCCGGGGAGACCGGCTCCACCCGACAGGGCCATCGCCTTCTCGATGCGGCCGTTGACGGTCCGCGTCGCCCTGGAACGCGCTTCGAGAATCCCCTGGGACGAGGTGGAAATCGTCGGCGAACTCCAGGAGATCGAACGGGAAGTGGGCACCACCGATCGGATGGAATCCTGGTACTTCGTCCACGTGGTGGTTCACAGGCAGCGGGAATGGCTCGCCGAGGCTGCGGACCTGAATCGCGGCCTCATAGTCCTCGTCCACTGACGCCCGCCACGGTGCGTCGACCGTGGCGCCGGTTCCTTCGAGGTCCGGGTCCGAACCGGTTTTTTGCCGAGTCCTGTCAGGCCATGTGCCCGCGGATGAACTGTTCTGCGGGGTGGCCGGGGGTTGTCGTGGCGTAGGCGGAGAGGACCAACTCCCCCAGGTCCGTGCGGGATCGGTGGTCGGGTACTTGGAGCCAGCTGTAGAGAGCGTTGTCGGCCAGCCTGATCGCCTCCGTGTCCCCCGGCGTGCTCTTGCGCATGGTGATGGCGCTGACGAACAGGCCCACCGCCACCTCGGGTCGGCCGGTGAGCAGGGTGACGTACGCCTGTACCTCGCGTGCCAGGCCGGAGGTGTCGGGGGTTGCGGTTGCTTCCTGATCCGTCTCCCAGGACACCGCCAGGGCCATCGCCTCGTCCAGGTCGCCTGCCTGGACGGCTCGGGCGACTTGGGCGACCCGCTCGGAGGCATGCGTGCCGGGCGCGGTGAACGCCTCGGGCTCGTCCTCAGGGTGGGTGATGGCGGGGCTGTGGCGGGGTGTCGGCGGGGCGACGGGTGCCACCGGTGATGTGTTCTTCGCCGCCGTGTGTGGGCGGCCGGGCTGCCGGTCGTGGGGGATTTCGATCGGGTGGGCCGGGGTTGGTGGCGTCGGGATGCCGAGGGCTGGGGCGGCGTTGTTCCGTTGGTCCGGTTCCGGAGCGGGCGGGATCGTCGGCACGGGGGCCGAGGGCCGGCTTGGGGCCTTTTTCGCCGGAGCGGATCTGCTTCGCCCCAGTAGCCTGCGGCGGGCGGCCGGAGCGGGGCTGGGTTCGCCGGCCTCGGTCACGGTGGCATCCGCCGCGACGATCAGCGGGAAGGTCGTTCCGTTCGGCTCGACGGCTTCGGCGCGGACCGGGCGGCGCAACAACCGTGCCGTCTCCGCGGCTTTCGCGAGTGCCGCCTGTCGGGCGGAGTCGCCCGGAGGCACGGCGATCTCCTCGCCGTCCACGCGTACCACGTCGTCCGAAAGGAGTTCGATGTGGACGATGGGCCATGCCGGTACGACGGGGTCTGTGTCCATGGGACCTCCGTCGAGGGAGTGGATCGTCGAAACGTCAGGCGTGTCGGAGGCGGAACCGGGCCGGCACACCGCGACGCGTCCGGAGACGAAGTCGCCGCACGACGATCTTTCTCTTCGGCCGTCCGCGAGGATTGTAAATTCCGGACAGGAAGAAATCGCCCCTTTTCGTTACCGAATGCGCCATGGTCTCGAATCGGGAGTAAACCGCACCTTCGGCCCGGTCGAACAAATGGGCGTGACAAGGACGATCAATCGGCGTCACGGAGGGCAGGAAGCGGCGCGTTCAGTGGCTTGCGGGTGAAACCGCAGAGGAACCGCGCTGGGATCGCGGCGTTTTCCTTCCGACGCGCCTGGGGGCGATGGTGCGGGGGTCCACCGCCTCGCCGGGCGCCCCGGCCTCGTAGGGCCCTTCGGGCGCGGTGTCCCGGTCGTGCGGGAGGAGGAAGAAGACCCTGCGCAGTTGCAGGCCGCTGTCGGGATCCGCCTCGGCGCTCTTGCCGAGTTCGGTGTATCCGACCAGGCGGCCGTCGCGTTCGTAGCGGGGCTTCCCGCGCCGGCGCATCGTCTTGTCGAGGGCCTGGCGCACATAGTCGAGGTGGTCGGGACTTTCCAGCCACACCACGTTGTCTTCATGGAGGAGATCGCCCTCATTCAGTAGCGAGCTCATGGCCGGCCCTTCTCGCTTTCGGTCGCTGGTGTCTCTCGCGGGAGCTTTCCCCGCTCATGGGTCCATGGTAGTTGGAGGGTGCGTGCCCGCGGCAGGAGTACATCAGCCTTCATGACGCCCGTTTTCGGAGAAAAGGGCCGATGGATCGGCATCGTCCTCGGGTAGCAGCCCCAGGCCCGGGTAGTACTTGCGGCCACTCGACTTCGTCATGTCGGCAGGTGAGGCCAGGCCGAGTTCCTGGCGGACCCGGTTCGCGAAGGCCCGTGCGCTGGCGGGTCGGGCCTCCTCCCCGCTGCTGCACCACGCGCTGTAGGTGGCGTAAAGCAGACCCTGTTCGACCTTGAGGTCCGTGCGCTCGCCGTTCGAGGTCCGGATGCAGCATTCGCCGAGGAAGCGTCCGATGTGGTCCTCCGTGGTGGCGTACGCCTCGGTGGCGGTCCGTACCGACACCGGCCCGGTCAACGGATCCCGGGTGATCAGATAGCGGCGCGCGCCCTCGACGAGCCACTGGAGGATGCCCGGGCCCTCGCTGTCGACGAGTTCCTTGGCCAGGTTGTCGATCTTGCGGGAGGCGGGTACGACGCGTTCGAAGGGGATCAGGCGCATCCGGCGCCAGAAGGCATGCCCGCCGGTGCCGACCTCGGGGCGGTGGTTGCCCAGCAGCCAGAGCTTGTGGGTGGGGGTGAAGCTGAAGAAGTCCTGACGCATGCGGCGCGCGCTGATCCGGTCGCCGCCGGTCAGGAGCTTGACGCGGGCCTCGTCGAACTTGTCGTTGGGCTTGAGTTCGCTGCACACCACGATGCGGCGTCCGTGCAACTCGGTCAGTTCGGTGCTGTGTTCGCTGAACTTGCCCTTTTCCATCAGGAATCCGGGCGGGGCGGCCTGGGCGTAGTCGCCGAGGATCTGCGTCATCACGTCCAGCAGCACGCTCTTGCCGTTGGCGCCGGTGCCGTACAGGAACGGCAGGACCTGGGCGCCGACGTCCCCGGTGATCGAGTAACCCAGGAGCAGGTGGAGGAAGTCGATGGTTTCCACACCCTTGGCGTCCTCGCCGAAGGTGTCGGCGAGGAAACGGTGCCAGCGCGGTGTGGGGATGCCTTCGGGGGCGACGCCGGTGGCCCGCGAGTGCATGTCCCGGAGCGGATCGGGCTTGCGCAACGCTCCCGTTCGCAGGTCGACCACGCCGGCGGGGGTGCACAGGGAGTAGGGGTCGCCGTCCAGGACGTCCGGGTCGAGGGCCAGGGCGGGCGAGGCCTTGGCCTGGGTGAGCATCGCCTTGATGCCCGACGTCGACATCGCCCGCCCTCGGTGCGCCGTGAGTTCGCGGTTGCCGAAGCGGCCCTCCACGTCGGTGGCGGGCATCTGTTCGGCCATGTCGCCGGCCGCCCACACTGCGGCCTTCTCACCACCGGCGCGCTTCCAGCGGTAGGTGTCCCAGGCATACCAGCCCAGGCCCTCCACATGACGGAATCGGTCGCTGTACATGGTGGCGAACAACTTCGCGTTGCCGCGGTCGGTGAGCAGGGCGGGCAGTTGTCCCGTCGTGGAATGGGTGGGCTCTCGCGCGTCGGAGGCGCCGTGTTGCGCGGGGACGCCCACGGACGTCGCCTGGTCCCGGATGGCGCGCATCTGTCGGCCCGCGTCCACAGGATCGAAGCGAGTGCTGTCGGCGGCGCTGCTCATGAACGTCCTCGGGGGTGGAGCGGCCGGAGCATACCGGCGGACAGGGCGGAGGCGACGATGGTCGCGTTGCGGTGTTCCTGGCGAGGGCGCGCCGATCGGGCGGCGGCGAGGAGGACTTCGCGTATCCGGTCCTCCCGGGCCCGGCCCGCCGCGACCAGTCCCCCCGCGGTATAGGCGGCTCGGTTCAGCTTCTCCGTGAATCCGGCTCCTTCAGGGGTCGCCGCACAGGCTTCCACCTCGGCCAGCAGGGCGTCCAGTGCCCGACGGCTCGCCTTCGGGGCGGCGGCGCGTGGGGAGCGGGCGACCTTCGTGGGTGGTGGCGTCACGGGGTGCCCGGTCCTGTCGAGTTCGGCGGCGAGCCAGGTCGGGAGCGGCGCGGGCAGGCGCGTGGTGCCGATCGCGCGGTACTCCCCTGCCGGGGTGCGTGTCCCGGGGGCGACGATGTAGCCGCCCTCGGCCCGGACGTCGACCTGCCAGGCCAGGGCGACCTTGGTGCTCGATCCGGTCGAGGATCGGTAGCGGGCCTCGGCACGCGTGGTTCGGTACCAGATGTGCAGGCCGCCGGAGGGGGTTCGGATCCTGAGGGTCGAGGCGTCTTGCGCCGGGTCGGGGTGTTCGCGGTAGGCGGCGAGCAGGGCGAGGGTGTCGAAGCCGGACGCGAGCCCGGTCAGGTCGATGCTTTCGTGGATCGGGATTCCGGGCAGGAGGCGGTCGCGGTCGGGTACCGGGACCTGGTGGGCGTCGACGTCGATCACGACGAGCCCGGCCGGGCCGCAGGACACGCCCACGCCCAACCCCGGTGTCGACCCCCACCAGGCGTCGATGCGTGCGGGGTCGGTGGTGGCCGCGTGGAAGCCGTGGCACCAGCGGCCGGCGGCGCGGCACGGGCATTGTCGGGGGGAATGGGTGCCGGTTCGGCACGCGTCGCAGTTGGCCGCCGGGATCTTGCTGTTCGGGGCCAGCGGATGCACGGGCCATCCGTTGCGCGCGCACCACCGTGCCACGTCGAGGGACTGTACGACCCCCGGTGGCCTGGGAACTCCGTCCTCGTCGTGGCGTCGCACGCGCTCGTCCTTGTCGGCGGTTTTGCGGAATCGTCGTCGGTCTCACCGAGAAAGCGCAGCTCGCGGCGCTGCGCGGAGGGACCGAAGGGACTGAAGGGACTCAACTTGCGAATGAGAGTCAGAGCCTAGCGCAGAGCTCCGGACCTGCGTGTGATGCCACGCCCACTTCATTCCTTCGGTCCCTTCGGTCCCTCTCTTGGGTGCGGACGCGGCCGCCTCGCCGAGCTCTCCATGGGTCGCGGGGACCGGCCCCGCGTCGGGTCCCGTGCGTTCGGTCCCTGTCGAAGGCGCAGGTCGGGGCCGTTTCGGTGATCGTCGAGGGATCATAGGGACCGAAGGGACCGTAATGTCCGATCGTTGATGGTTGTGTCGGCCGGGTGTTGCGCCGTTCGCCCGAGTGCCTCCCCGCACGCGTTCCTCGAAAAGGGAAAATTGGTCCCTTTGGTCCCTTCGGCCCCCGACTGATCTATGCGCGGGTCGTTGACCTGGCCTTTTCCCGTGGTGGAGGAGAGGGACCGTACTCGGACGGTACCGGTGAGAGTCCCTGTCATACGCTGTCCCGTCCACCTCGGGTCGTCGTCGGACAGGCCGTCCTCCCGGGGCCGGCTGTCACGAACCGTGGGACGACATCCCGGCGTAGGTCCCGGAAGAGCGCATGCCCGGGAGTATCCCGTGAGCGTCGCCGACCGCCTTCGACGTCAACGGCTCGGGGAACCGGGCGGATCGGAAGGCCCATCCGCCGTGGCGGCGCACGATGTGGCCGAAGCCGAGAAACCGTCCGGCCGTCGGGTTCCGCAGTTCGGCGGTCGCGTACTCCGATCCCGTGTTGTAGTCCTCCAGTCTCAGGCGCAGGCCGGACGGCCGCTTCGGGTGCGGCGCCGGTGTGCCGGGAACCCCCAGGTACAGCGCGATCCTGTCCAGTGTGGGCAGGGCCACGATCAGGCTCACGAGCAGTCGTGTTCTCCCGGTCAGTCGCAGTACGCCGTCGGTGGTCTCGACGTGATTTCCGTACACGTAGTGCCAGGGGTGCAGCGCCGCCCCCGTCATCGCACATCCCACGGCCAGCAGGCCGGCTCCTCCCACATCCGGCGAGCCGTCGCCGGTGGTGAGGGTGACGACCAGAGCGTTCGGCGGTGCGCCGTTGACGCCCGGTAGCGCGTCTTCCTGGAATTCGTTCACTGGGACCCCCACGCGGGCCGCCGGACACGACGCGCGGCGACACGTTCGCACCGCGTGTGGCGGCGCGACGACCCGGCGATCGCCCCTCGGACCCGTTCGACTTCGTCGAAAAACCTCGGACGGACAAATCTTGCGAAGAGATGCCCCCGGACACTTGGACAAACGCGTCCACAGCAGTCACGAAACGTATAAAAAAATCCATATCGGAGCAAAATTCATTGCGCATCGTCCACTGCCCCTGTGCGCGGTGGAGATGGGCGGGACCCGAATCAACTCAGGCGCGTTTGTCCGATTTTCGCATCGACGCATTCCGCACACTGTCCCGTGCGGCCGTGCCCCTGCCGCCACGCTCGTGAGCGGAATGGAGAAGTGGTGCGTCGATCCCGGTCCTCGGAGTTCGCCGACGCGAGGCGGGACGGAGTCGGCTCCGTGCCGTTTCGCCGACGGCGACGGCGCATCGTGAGCCTGGTGGTGCTATCCCTGCTGGTCGCGAGCGGTTGTGCCGCACAACGACCGACGAACACGCCCGAGGCTTTCCGGCAGGCCGTCACCGCCCTTGTGGGACCGGCCACCTTCAGCGCCAAAACCTGCGGAAGTCTGTTCGACGGCGACCCGAACAGCGCGCTGCTCGCCAAGGGCACGAGCACCGTACCCGCGTCGTCGGTGGCCGGGATCCGAACCAGGGCACTCGCCGCAGGCTGGCAGCCCCAAAAGCACGGCGGGTTCACGTTGGCCCTGCTCGGGCCGGACCACTACCAGATCGGTGTTCGGGTGACGGGTGACTCGGCGGTGGTGCGTGCCGAACTGGACCGCTGCAGCGTCCGAACCCGCAGCAGCATGCTCGGCAACGCCCCGCTGCCGATCCCGGAACCCGGGCAGCGGCAGTCGTTGGAACGGGCCTTCGCGCTCGCCACCCCCGTCGTTCGCGAGCTCCTTCGGGCCGCCGGCGTCGCGGCCCGCGACGACCTGTTTCCGGAGAGCGGCAGCATGTCCGATGCCGACGCGGTCCCGCCGGAGAACTGCCGGACGCCGAACGAGGGACGCCTGGGCGTGACCTGGCGGGCGGTCGCCAAGGCGGAATTGCCGGTGTCCACCGACGTCGCCGGCTTCTTCGCCCGACTGACACCGATCCCCGGCCCCGACTGGACGGTCGCCCCCGAAACGCCCCGGGACGATCCCCAGGTGAACGTGGTGACCCGCGAGGGCGTCCGGATCCGGGTCCACACCACCCGGCAGACCTCCGGGGAGGGCGGAGCGAGCCTCGAACTCCGGGTGTCCGCGGAAAGCGCCTGCGTACCCGTGACGACGACTCCCGCGGCCCCGTAGTCCCGGCTTCGCCCGCGGACCGTGCTCGTCGTCACCGCCCATCCAGCTCCCGAGGAAGCGTATGGAAACGCCCGCCTATCACCCCTTTCCGTCCGGGGAGCACCGGATCGATCCGTTCGACGTGTCCATCGGGGCCACCCAGTTCGTGCTGCTGAGCCGGGGGATCATGAGCTACGCCCACACGGCACACCCGCCCGACACACCGGGATTTCGCTGGGCCGATGTCGTCGAGGCGATCCCCCTGGGCTACACGATCCTGCGCCGAGCCCAGAAGATCGCGGTGATTCGCGACGGGGCCGTCCTGCGTACCTGGCCCAAGGTGGTCGACCGCGCCGAGGCCGACGATGTCCGCACCCGGACCTGGCTCGATACGGCCTGTGGGTACGTCGTCTTCGACGATCGTCGTTACGAGAGCGAAGGGTTCGATCGCGAGGATCACGACGGCGCGTTGGCTCGGGCGGTCGCGGTGTCGGCGATGGGGTGCGGTGCCCTGCTCTTGTACGTCTATGCGGCACAGGACTGGCACTGAGTTCACCCGTGCGTCCACCGCGTGTACCCGTGACGGGTCCGCCGGGGCGGTCGATCAGCGCATGATCGACGACAACAGGGCGACCGCCGCGCCGGGCGTGGTCTCGTCGTGGTCGGCGTCGGTCTCGGGAAACAGGGCGAGCATGTCCAGGAGTTGCCGGCAGTCCGCCGCGTCGATCGCCTGCGCGGCGACGGTTCGGCGGGCCCGTTCCCGCGTGGTCGGGGTGGGCTCGGGTCGAGCGGCGGCGGCGCCGTCGATGTCATCGGTGATCATGCGTTGCCACCTCGCGGTGCGGCGCCCGCCATGGGGGCGCGGGGCTTGCTTCAGCCGAGGCGGACCTGTCGCTGCCTCGGTATCGCGACCGACGGGGCCATACGGGCCGGCGGGCCGAAAACGGCCCAGACGGTCTTGCCCGGGTCGTGCCATTCGATCGTAATCCCGCCGTCGTACTCCTCCAGGAGGGCCTCCACGATCATCAGACCCCGTCCGTCGACGTCTTCGTCGTCGCAAGACCCGCTCGAAAGGGGTGGTCCGGGGTGGCAGTCGCGCACGCCGATGCGCAACCGGCCGACACCGTCGAGTTCCAGCAGGACGGTCACGAAAGGGGTGAGATGACCGGCGTGGCTGACGGCATTGGTGATCAATTCCGATGCCACGAGCCGCACGGTCTCCTCGTCGTGCCTTCGCAGGCCCCAGGAGGTCAGCACACGCACGGTCCGGCGGCGCGCGTCCGCGACTCGACTTTCGATCGCGGGGATCGCGAACATGTGTCTGCGCACGCCGGCTGGGATCATCTCGGTCCCTGATTCGTTCCTGGTCGAGCCGTGGACGGCCCGGCTTCGGGGCTCTCGTCGCTCCGGGGTGGACGAGAGGGTTCATCAGTATGCGAGCGTCGAGGACGCCGAACATCACCCAAGTGGCCGATAGTGGTTTTGGCTTCCGTACACCGTGAGATGTACGGCACGGCCCCTGTCGCCACCACGAGGATCGCGACTCGGCGCCGTCGTGTATTTGCAAGTCCGTCCGGGCCGTCCCGGTCGAGACTGCGTCGCGATGGCTTGGTCGTCATCGATACCGGGGGCCCGTACAGCCACAACTCCCGGATGACGACGCGAGTCGTCCGCAGACGCCCGGATCGCCGGTCACCCACCATGGTTGCCCCAACAGGCGTGGTGTCGTCGTCCGGGCGTCGAGACTTCCCCGTGTGCGCCGTCGCGTGCATCCCCGATCGGAGGGCGAGACCTCGCATGCGCAAGGGATGGACGGCCTGGGTCGTCGGCGTCACGGTGAGCCTGGCGCTCTCGGGATGCAGCGGTGACGGCGGTGGCGGTCCCGTGCCCGGGGAGGGTGCCCGGGAATCGGTCTCGGTGGGGCCGGCACCGGCCGATGTCGCCACGGTGGCCCCGGTCGACGATCACCCCGTGGACGCCGCGCGTGCGGCTCTGCGGCGCCTGGACGCCTGCGCGTTGATCGACCGGTCCGTGACGGCGAGCACGGGCATGGCCGACAAACTCTGGCAGTTGCCCGACAGCCCCCACTCCTGCACGGTGACCGACAAGCCGTTGATCGGCAGTCGGATCAGTGTGCAGGCGGGATATTCACTGAGTCGTGCGCAGCGATACCGTGCGGAACCGATCACCGCGGGCCGGGCGAAGGCGTACCTGGATCGTGCCGAACTGCCCTCGCGGTGCCGCGTGGACCTGCCGGTCGGCCGCACGTTGTCGATCCGGTTCACCTACGAACTCGCGCACGGGACCACCGGGGACGCGTGCGGCTCCGTGAAGGCCTTCGCCGAGGCGGGCGCGGGACTGCTCGCGGGCGGCGGGCCGGCCGAGGGTGATCCCGGGAAGCGCCCGCTGGTCGATCGGGAGGCGTGCACCGTCATGCGCGGGGCGTTGGCCGCCGACGCGGAACGGTTCACGATCGCGGAGAACGGCATCTACGCGCTCGACAGCTGCACGGCGACGCCCAAGGACACCAAGGTGTTGCGACGCGGGATCGACCTGGAGGTCAAATACACCACCGATCCGATGGGCGGGACCAACGTGGTGACCCGGGCCGTCGGCACCAGGCAGGCACGGGTCACCACGTACTCCGGTGCCTGCAAACTCGAATGGAGCCAGGGGGCGTCGGGTCTCGGCGGCACGCTGAACGGCTTCACCGTGGTGGCCCTCAAGGCCGAAAGTTGCGACGCGGCGGCCGACCTGGCCGCGAGGATCGTGCCGCTGCTGGACGGCGCGGCGACGCCCGACGGGCAGGAACCGGCGCGGCGGCTGCTCTACGCGCCGGAGGAGTCCGACTCCTCGGCGGTGGGCGCGTGCGTCGACTTCCTCGCCGACGATTCGTTCCCGTGCACGCCGTACGACTCGCTGCCGGTTCCCGCGACGATCCAGGGTGTGCTCGACGGCGCCGACGACCCCCGCATGGGATGTGCCCTCGCCGCAGACGCGGTGAGGGAGGTGTTGGGCGACGCGTACCGGGCCGTGCTCTGGGGGCAGAGCTGCTTCTTCGTCGAGCCCACGCACACTTCCGTACTGCGCGTCGACGTCGACGCCCGCGCGATGGCCCGCGCGTACGGAGGCGACTCCAAATCCTCCGCGGATCGCCGGGAGGTCGACGTGGCCGGCAAACCCGCGGTCACCTTCCGGACCGGTGGTGGCAACGGCAAGCCCGCGACGGGGTATTCCGTCTACGTCGCGCTCGCGGGCGACGTGAACACTCCCGGCATCGTGGCCGGTCGCCTCGAGGCGCTCCCGGCTCGCGGACTGGGCACCGGGGCGGTTCCGGACACCACCGGACTGCCGCGTTTGGATCAGGTCATGACCAAGCTCGTCGCGAGCCGACTCCCCCGGTAGCCGCACCGACGTCACGGGTGTTCGGCGCTCCCACCACCCCCCGGGCCTTGACGCCCGCGACGCCTTCACCTGTGGGCGCATCAACCCGCAGGACGTGAGGGTGTGCGGTCGTGGCGTGTTTGTCCGAGCCACCGATGTGCTTCGGCGACCAGCATGAGCGCGCCCTGTCCTGGCAACCGTCATAGGTCGTCCGCGCGTCCGCGACGATTCGACGCGGTTGCTTCCGCGCCGAGGTCACCACTCGTGTGGGCGATTCGGGGGGAGATCCGGTGCGACGTTCGCCTACCGGATCGGCGGGAGTCGGCGGTAGCACCGGGCAGGGCGATCGGAGTGCGGCGCGGACGTCGACGACGGCCCCGGTCGCGGCGCCGGCGCGTACCGTGGTGGTTGTCGCATCGGCGGGGACCATCACGGGTATTCGGCGTTTCATGGGAGGCCGTGATGGTGGGTAGCGCCGATTCCGCCGCGAAGGTGCCCTGGCCGGTGATCCTGACGAGTTTTGTCGGGCGCGAGGGGGAACTGGGCGAGCTGCGCGCACTCCTGCGTCGTGACCGTCGCCTGTTGACGCTGGTCGGACCGGGCGGCATCGGAAAGACCCGGCTGGCCCTGCGGCTGGCCTCGCACGAGGTCGGGCAACCGCCCGCCGATGTGGTGTTCGTGGACCTGGGGGCCCTGGGTCAGGAGCACCTGGTCGACGCGGCGGTCTCGGACGCGGTCGCCCCCGAGGCCGGTCCCGGTCACACACCCCTGCGCACGGCCGCCCGTCGGTTGTGCGAACGTTCGGCCCTGGTGGTGCTGGATACCTGCGAACACCTCCCGTTCGCCGCAGCCCGGGTGGCCCGAACGTTGATCGAGCGGTGTCCCGATGTGCGTGTGGTGGCGACCAGCCGCATTCCGCTGCGTACCGACGGCGAGCGGGTGTGGCGGGTGCCGCCGTTGGCCGTCGGTGACCGGTACTCCCCCGGGCCCTCGGAGGCGGCGCGGCTGTTCGTCGATCGGGTTTCCCTCGTGTGTGGGGATCTCGACTTCTCCGAGTCGATGTGGAGCGAGGTGGAACACATCGTCCGGGCGTTGGACGGCTTTCCCCTGGCCATCGAACTTGCCGCCGCCCGCACGCGAATGATGACGCTCGGCGAGATCGCCGCCGGCTTGGACCTGCGGTTCCTCAGCGGGGGTCCGGCGCGTGGTCAGCCCCGCCACCAAACGATGCACCGCTGCCTCGACTGGAGCTACGCCCTGCTCTCCGGGAGGGAGAAGATGCTGTTCGCCCGGTTGTCGGTGTTCGCCGAGGGGTGGACCGCCGAGGCCGCGGCGGAGGTGTGTGCCGGTGGGGAGCTGACCGCCGAACGGGTTCTCGCCTCGTTGACGGCGCTGGTGGACAAGTCGTTGGTGGTGCGGTTCGCGGTGTCTTCGGGGGATCGTTTTCGCATGCTTTCGCCGATGCGGCAGTACGCTGCGGCCTTGCCGATGGGGTTTCCGGAGTCGGGCGGGCCGACGGGGTCGGTGGGGTCGGTGGAGTCTGTGGGATCGACCGAGTCGGCGTCGCCGGGTGGCCCGGTCGATACGGCGGCCCGTCATCTGGCGTATTTCGTGCGCTTCGCCGAGCGGGCCGACGCGGGGTTGTGGGCCCTGCGTCCTCGGGAACGCCGGTTGCTCGAGGTGGAGATGCCCAACCTGCGGGCGGCCCTGGACGAGGGATGCCGGCTGGGTTCGACCGACGCGTTGCGCATCACCGCCGCCCTCGGTTCGTACTGGCGCGCGCGGGGTTCCCTGGCCGAGGGGGTCGAGGCGACGGCGAGGGCGTTGGCCGCGGTTCCTTCCGTGCCGCATCCGGCGCGTGCGATGACGCTCGCCGTTCGGGCGACCCTGTCCTTTTGGATGGGCGACCTCGAGACCACTCGGGCGGCCGCGACGGAGGCGATCGAGGTCGCGAAGGTGGTTCGGGACAAGCGGGCCCGCTCGCATGCCCTGTTGCGGCTGGCCAACTTCACGGCGATCACCGATCCACCGCTCGGGCAGCCCATCCTGCGCGAGGCGGTCGAGTTGGCCAGGGCGTGCGACGACGTCCCGGCACTCGCCGATGCCCTGGGCAGTTTGGCCATGACCCTGCTGTGGCAGGACGATTTCGCCGCCATGGCGCGCACGGCCGAGGAGGCGCTGGCCGTCGCCGTGCCGGTCGACTTTCAGAGTGTGCGGTCGCTGACCCTGTGGTGCCTGGCGCACGGGGCGCGGGCGAGGGGCGATCTCGACGAGGCGGTACGGCTGGCACGCGCGATGACGCCGCCGGAGGACGACGCGGCGGACTCGGACGGCGACGGTGAGGCGGGATCGTTCACCCGCAGCTGTCGGATCCAGGTGCTCTCACTGGTTGCCGCCATGCGCGGCGACGCGGCCGGTGCGCGTGCGCTCGCCCTGGCCGACCTCGCGCGCCTGGAGCAGGAACCCATGCGTTGGGGCACCGGGCTGCTCACCTACGCACTCGCCTTCGCCGCACTCGCGGCGGGCCGCCTGGACGAGGCCCGCGACCTCGCCCGGCGGCTCGACGCCGGGGAGAGCGGGGGCTCCTCGCATCTGGCCGCCCAGGCGCACTCGATCCTGATGTTCGCGGCCCTGGCCGATGGCGACGCGGCGGCGGCCCGCGCCCATGCCGCCGACGTCGTCGGTGTCGCCGACCGCCTCGGCAACCATCGTGCGCTCGCGATCGCGACCCTGGGCGAGGCTCGCGCCGCCCTGCTCGTCCCGGACGCCGGCAGCGCGGAACCGGCCGCGCTGAAGGTCTTGGCCCACGCCCTCGACGAGGGATGGTGGCCGGAGGCGGTCACCGCCCTGGAGTTCACCGCGGCCGCCGCCGTGGAACGCGGCGAACACGCACGCGCCACGCGCCTGTTCGCGGCCGTCGACACGGCCCGTCGGACACGGGGCATGGTCCGTGTCCCCGCCGAGACCACCTATTGGGAAGCCCTCCGCGCTACCGCCGGCGAGGGCCTGTCCGAGCCCGACCGTCGTCGAGCCCTCGCCGAGGGCGCGGCCATGTCCCTGTCACAGGCCGCCGACCACGCCCGCACCACCCACAACCCGCGGGCCCGGGCAACCCGAGGCTGGGAAAGCCTCACCCCCACCGAAACCCGAGTGGCCCTCCTGGCCGCCGACGGCCTCTTGAACCCCGAAATCGCCGAGCAACTCTTCGTCTCCCGCGGCACGGTCAAGATCCACCTGTCCCACATCTACACAAAACTCTCCCTCACCAACCGCACCGAACTCGCCGCCTACATCCACGCCCGCCGTCCTCACACATGAGGGGATTAGCACGGTCCACATGACAGAGGTAGGCCAGTGGCATCACGATATTGATCGGACCTGCTACAGGCAGGTCGGGAAGACGGTGCCGCGTTCTCGAAGATGGTGCACGCGGTCCCGGGGTCCAGGACGGCGCATTTTTCCTATGCGTCCGCCAATGCTGATCACAGGATAACTTGGGGAAGTGGGACTTGGCCCTTGTATCCGACCCGACAAGCGAGTCCATAGATTCCCTGTTTCCGACAGCACCTCGTGTACAGGAGTCATGGTGTCTGGCACAACGCGACGGGGAGAGGTACCGAGATTCGGGTTGCGATTTTCGCTGGGCGCGAGAGTCTCCCGCGGCGCCGGCAGGCGGTTCCTCGGATCATTGCTGTGCCTCGTCGTCATATCACTCGCATGCGTCTCCAGTGCACAGGCCGATGCCTACGATGATGGGTATCGAGATGAATGGAAAAACTGCATATTGATTCCGCAGGATCTCGAAGGAATAACTTTCGGAATATTCTGCAACGGTCGAGGGCCTGAAAGCTTCCAGGTCAGGCGAAAAGGCTGGGGTGTGCGCTTTTGGTGTCCGAAATATGAAACCTCGACAAGCTTCTGGGAAAAGCAGGGCGGCAGCTATCAGAATGAATATGCGGAGGACTTGACGGCCCAGAATCTAATCGCCGAATGCCAGTGGGACGAGGGACGAACTCGGATGGTGGCATGGCTTGAACGCTATCGAAAAAATGGTGGCCCCGACACGGGAACCATAAATAGCAATCCATGTCTTTCTCTTACGAGAACCAGTGATCTGGATGTGTGCGCCGATGTAACGAAATCAAACTTCGAAAATCTCGAAACGAATCCTTGCAAGCACCGACTTCCCGGATCTACAGTGCCGGTTCTCACGCCCTCCGATCAAATTGTCTGCAGAAATGCCAACTATTGGTTCGAGCTTCGCGGTGGGGGTCGGGGTGACAAGAATTCATACAGCCGATACGACTATTCTGCCCCATCGAGTTTTGCCGGACCCATCGGGGAGCTATTGGGGTTGGCGGTCTGGGTCGGAATACTGTGCTGCTTCATGGCGGTGTTGTGGTGCGTAGCGCAGTTGGCCATGGCGTATCAAAGCGGCGGTCACGTCGGCGGTGGGGTGTTGCATGCTCTCGTGGGGGCGCTCCTCGTCGGCAGCGCTTCAGGAATAATCCATTTTGTGCTTATTGGGTGAAATACCCAGGTTTCGATCAAATATTCCGTATCTCCACTGCCCCGTAAATCTCCACGGATTGGCTGTGCGGTGCCCCAGGGACCCGGCCGTGCCTCCGATCGGCACCGTGTAACGTGTCGCGAATTTACTAGGTTTGCGGATCGCACCTCGTCGATACTGACTTTGAAGCCATTCGAACGGAGGCGTTCGTAAAACCGGGCGTCGCTTGGATTCGATCACTCGGCGCGACGGGATCAACTTGCCGCAGGCGTCGGATTGACGAGGTGATCATCACGACTCCATTTGCCCAAGCCCGACGGGAGATACTCCGCCGTCGAGATTGCGCGTGAAGACCCACCGGCCTTTGAACCCAGGTGTGGGTGGACACGACGGCAATTCGCCATGGCGAAGCGAAGGCGTCTTTCTCGGATGTCGATAAAGTCTGATCGAACCTGGATCGGATCCCGAGAGGGCTTCGACTTGCCGGCTTTCGCCGTACGCAATCACGAGGAAAGCCATGACATCCAAGCCTCCGATGAGCAACCCATGGATCACAGCGAAAGTGCCTCTCGAGGCGGAGGCGCGTACTCCAACCGGCAAGAGGAAATCACATCATGTGGCTGCCGAGCGCTCGTACGTCTTGCCTGGTGATCCTGCGGGCCGACTTCCCCAATGGAGCGTACCGTCGAGTCGGAATGTGCCATGGTGGTGGACGGGCTGCCATGGGGGTGCCGGCGTGAGCAGTCTCGCTGCCACTATCCCGGCGGGAATCGACGCGGGTCGACGTTGGCCCGTGCCGACAGACGACTCCGCGTCCCGGGTACTACTCGTGGCCAGATCCCATGCTCCGGGACTACGCGCGGCACAGGGTGCAGCTCGCCAATGGGCTTCGGGGACCATACCGCAGGTCCATCTCCTCGGATTGGTGGTCGTCGCGGATGCCCCAGGAACGCTGCCTCGCCCCTTGAGGGACCTGTTGCGATTGCTTACCGGTGCCTTTCCGGCGATATGGACCGTGCCGTGGATCGAAGAATGGCGATTCGGCACGGCCTCCCCGTCCCACTCGCCGGCTTCCTTGTCCCGGCTTGCCAAGGCTTTGCTGACATATGTCGGCAAGAATTGAGACACGCATGCTTATCGACCTGTTTTCAACCACTCACAACCTATTCCATATGCTTGTGGGTAGTGCCTCGATCGAGCCTTCGTCAGCCTTTGGCCTGCTTCAGGACATACCCCAACCAGTCGATTTCGACAACAATGTCACGGACGACATGAATCAGCAACTGGGGCGCATCATTGGCTTTGTAGTCTGGACGATATTGATTCTCGCATTCTTCTCCACTCTGGCTTGTGTTGCCATGATTGTCAAGGCACACAAAGACGGAGGTGAGGCTCCTGTCAAAGGTTTCGTATTTTCGGTTACGGCGGTTGTCATGTCCGGCAGTGTCGTATCCATTTTCAATTGGGTGATCGACGGGCCTGGTGCGGGTTGATAAAGTAAATTCGACACAGAAGTAGGCACGGGTTTCGCATGAAAGGAAAACGGAGCGGCCTCGATACTGCACTCGAAGAGGAGCGCAGTCCCTTCATGAAGCCGGGGTTCATTGCCTCGGCTCTTTTGATGATCTTCGTTGTCCTGTGCGTGGCGGTCATTGCTTTCGATGGTTATCGATCTTCTCCGCCCGTGAAAGGAGACCAGGATTCCCCTGCAGCGGTCGGGGTAGTTGTCACGGAGCCTCCGATCGATCGTGCGGCGGGCTCTGCGGGACCATGTCCGATATCTGCACTGCACGATGCAGTCCGCCCGGCGACTGCTCCGTCCGGTGTCAGGTGGGAGATCTTTCGTACCCTTTCACTTCCCTATTCCGTCGCTGCGGGCCCGAAGCGGATCCAAGGCGAGGTCGCGCGTTGTTTCGAACATACGCCGACCGGAGCTCTTTTCGCTGTCGCCCATATAACGGCCCGCTTCATCCTTTCGCCGGAATGGAACAGCGTCGTCAAGTATCAGGTTGTCTCGAATTCTGAAGTCGAGAGATATCGAATGATTCGACTGGGCGAGGAACTGGAAGCAGGAACCCCGGCGATCCCGAGGTCGGGCGAAGTGACCCAACTGGCCGGATTTAAATTCGTTCGCTACACCGGCGATTCGGCGGAGATAGCGATAGCACGTCGAGATATGCAAGGTCTGCTCATTGCGTTCCATCAGACCGTCGTGTGGGAGAACGGCGATTGGAAGCTGGTACTTGGAGCGAATGGTACGGATTCCACATCGGTCGAACGCCTGAATTCGCTGATGGATTTTGTTCCGTGGGGGGATGCCAGGCGATGACATCTGAATCAAGACTCCCTCGGGAGAGTACGTGGACGTCGCGATTCTCTGCTCTCGGGACGCCGCTGCTGCATCGTATGAGCGTGGTGATTCTTGCCGTGGCCGTACTTCTTATTTTGCAGGGATTCCACACCGGCTCCGCCGTGACTCCGAAGCCTGCAACTGCTCCAACCCTTCGCCCCATTGAGCAACCTTTTGATAATACATGCATGTGGATGCCGGATAATGTGGTGGGTACCTGGTGGTATTACTACTGTGCTCCGACCAAGCCGGGGGACCCGCCGACGTACAAAAAGGTGTCGGGGGTGTACATACTCGGAAGCCCGAATGCTCAGGAAGCCCAGGACGCCTGGGTTCGTGCAAGTAAAGTGAAAGGCGAAGCTCTGGCCAACTCCATCGGAAAGCCGGATCCAACGTCGTCTCAGCAGCATCGTTCGTTCGTCATGCCGGGCTCGGAAGGCACCCCCGACCCATGCGATCTCATGAATGGAACCCATGGTGGTGCAGGCCTGAAGCGAGAATTCAGTAGATGTATCTATGTGAAAAATCTACTCGAGCAGAGGAATAATCCGTGCGGAGAGATTCCGGTGCCAGAATTGCGGGGTATATGCCTCAATGAACATCCGGAATGGACGGCAATGTCGAGGCCGCTCGACCCTGGGACTCTTCCTTCCTGCAGTAGGAATGGGGGGTCCATCTGTACAAATAATCACCCCACCTCCCTGGAGGGGAAGAAGGAAGGAGAGGAGAAGGACTTTGTAGAGGACCCGATCGGATGGATTCGTGACGCGAGTCTGGACGCCGTTCAGATCACCACGCTCTGGTGGGTGACGGCGCCGGACCCTCTGATCTCGACGAATGACAAGGACTGCAAACCGGATAAGGAACCGGTCAAGGTGCGGCATGCAGCGTTGCCGTGCAGTGGCAATACAGTGAGTTTCTTGACCAGGCATACCAACGCACTTACTTATGGCCTGTCCATTCTCTGTGTCGTCCTTGCGGGTGTGAAATTGGCCTTCAGCCGAGATGTCGGCTCGGTCAAGGATGCCATCAAAGGTGTGCTCACTTTGATTCTGGTCGCCGGAAGTACTGTTTTCCTGGTCAATGTGACAGTGCGAATGGGGCAAGGTTACAGCGATTGGATCGTGCTCGAAGGCCTCGCCCCCGACGCTGGAGGAGGCGCTGACCCGGATCAGGAACTTCAACTCGCCATAGGAAAGTTTACTCAGGGTCTGGATCAGATCACGTCGTTCCCCGTTTTCATGATGGCTGTCGTCATAATTGTTCCCTCCAATGTCGTCGAATTCGGAATGATGACGGTCCCGAGTTTTATCGCCCCGGTGATGGTGGGCGTCATGCCACTTTTTGCGTCGGTTTCCTCGACGGCATATGGAAGGGCACTTCTTCGGACCAATATCACCGGTCTTGCAGCTTTTGTTCTTTTGAAGCCCGCAACTGTGACCATATTCGTGGCCGGCGCTAAACTATGGGCGCCACCCGGCGGTGCTCAACTGCAGTGGGCAGAGCAATTCCGCGGCCTGATCGTCTTGGTCCTTGTCACATGGCTCGGTCCCGCCACGGTGCGATTCGTCTTCACCATCATCGGTCCCGCCACGGGCTCCACGTCGGCAAGAACCGAGGCAACCTCCTTCACACTCACGACCGGGGCGAGGGTCGTTGCCTCCGGGGCAAACCTTATTCGTCATCGGTAGATCATCCGGAATCGGGAATGGAGGAGGCACGTTGAGCGACACCTCGAGACAGGAAACTCGCACTTACGGAAACTGGCGTAAGCCGACTTCTCCGGGCCTCGGTCGTCTCGGTTTCGCAGGAACCGCAGCCGGGATCGTCGGCCTGCTCTTCATGATCATCGTATCGATGTTCTCCTTCAAAGCCGCGCTCGTGGTCGGTGGATTGATCGCCCTCGCTTTGTCACCACTGGTGTTTCGGGACAAGCACGGTCGAAACGGCCTCAAGTGGATCGTCGCTCGAATGGCCTGGGCGCAGGGAAAAGCGCAGGGACAGCACCTCTATCGATCCGGACCTCTCGGTCGCATCCCCATGGGGACCTGCAAGCTTCCCGGATTGCTCGCAACCAGCGCCCTGTACGAGGCGCACGACGCCTACGGTCGACCTTTCGCGATCGTCACCACGCCCTCGACCAATCATCACACCATCGTCCTGACCTGTAGTGCGGACGGTGCTTCACTGGTCGATGTCGAACAAGTCGACGTATGGGTCGCCTATTGGGGACTGTGGCTTTCGCAGATAGGCCATGAACCGGGCATCGTCGCTGCTTCCGTGACGATTGAATCCGCCCCGGATACGGGTGAGCGTCTTCGCAGTGAACTGGAATTCAGCCTCCATCCCGACGCGCCCCCACTCGCCAAGCAGGTTCTCCAAGAGGTGACCGAGGTCTACGGCCGCGGTTCGGCGCAGGTGACGACACGCGTGGCGCTGACCTACTCGGGTGCCGCTCGCGCAACACGAGCGAAGCGCACGGCACAGGAGATGGCGGTTGACCTGGGGATGCGGCTGCCGGGCTTGTGCAACAGCCTGCAGATGACGGGCGCGGGCCCGGCCCGCCCGATGACCGGCCCCGAGATGACGCAAATGGTTCGTATCGCCTATGACCCCACCGTCGCGCCCTTCATCGAGAGAGTCGACGCCACCGCTCGAGGCGATCTCCGTTGGGATGACGCAGGTCCCACGGCGACACAGGAGGGGTGGGGTTACTACCGTCACGACAGCGCCTTCTCGGTGACTTGGGCAATGTCGGAAGCCCCACGGGGTGAAGTCTATTCGAGTGTGCTGTCCCGACTGGTTGCCCCACATCCGGACATCATGCGCAAGAGGGTCACCCTTCTGTACCGCCCTCACAATCCGGCAGCAGCGGCGCACCTGGTGGAACGCGACCGCAAGGACGCGATCTTCAAGGCCAGACAGTCGAAAAGAGGCAACGCCCGAGATTCCGTCGCGGTACAAGCCGCGGAACAGGCGGCTCGTGAGGAGGCAACCGGCGCCGGGCTCGTGCGTTTCGCGATGCTGATCACCGCCACCGTGCAGGAAGCCGAGGATGTGCGACTCGCGGCGTCTGCCATCGACAACCTCACGGCATCGTCACGGATTCTGGTCCGGCGTGTGTACGGCTCCCAGGCCTCGGCGTTCGCCGCAGCTCTTCCACTCGGCCTGGTTCTGCCCCAGCACTTGAAGGTGCCACAGTCCGTCCAAGAGGCCATGTGATGCAACAACTTCCCTCATGCAGTGAATGTCACCCTATTCAGGGGCTTGTGTCGTGAAGAAGGAACGTACTCGCATCAGCGAACAGTTGACCGAGGAGTCCATACGGGACGTGCCCGCCGATGACCGGCGCTCCGTCGATGCGCGCGGGCGACGACGGGCGTTCGGGAAAGTGAAAGGTCCCACGGTTCGGATTTCTCGGGCAGGTGCTCGTGGTTTCGCCGGTTGGGGTCGCGGTGCCGCCTCGTATGTGGAGGCGCCGGCGGAATGGAGGGGAACCACCGTCCAGGTCTGTGGACTGTGGCCGTTCGGATCCGGATCGGGTACGCCGAGCATCGGGATTCCGCTGGGACGTTCGCTGGCCGGCGGTTCGACTGTTTGTTGCGACCCCGTCAACTGGTTCACGCGGGCCAACCTCGTGCTGAACCCCAGCGAGTTCGTGTTGGGTAAACCTGGCCTCGGTAAGTCGACCGTCGTTCGTCGTCAAGCCCTTGGCCTGGCGGGGTACGGGGTTCATCCTGTGGTCTTCGGAGATCTGAAGCCGGACTACGTGGACCTGATCCATGCGCTGGGCGGACAGGTCATTCCACTCGGTCGTGGGCGCGGGTATCTCAATGTGTTGGATCCCGGTGAGGTCACCGAGGCGGCTCTGAGGTTGCCGATGAGTTCCCGAACGGCTCTGCTGGCGGAGGCCCATGGGCGTCGCCTGACGGCGGTCGCGTCGCTGATCACCGTACTGCGTGGACACCCTCCCACCGATCGTGAGGAAACCATCCTCAATACGGCACTCGAGGTGCTTCACGAACGGCATACGGGGGTTCCGGTGCTCTCGGATCTGCTTCGTCTGCTGCAAGAAGCGCCGGATCCGGTTCGCAATGCGGCTTTGGACCGGGGTGAGATGGCGCGGTATCGCGAGATCACCGAAGACTTGGAGGCCTCCCTGATAGGCCTGTTGGGGGGTGGTCGGCTCGGTGAGTTGTTTGCGCGCCCGACCACCGAACCCATGCGCCGTGACCGTCCAGTGTGTTTCGACGTGAGCACCATCGACGACTCGGAGGCCCAACTCCAGGCGGCGGCACTGCTCGCGTGCTGGAGCTATGGGTTCGGGGCCATCTCGGTCGCCCACGCGCTTTCCGATGCCGGTCTGGAACCCCAACGTCACTACTTTGTCATTTTGGACGAGCTGTGGCGCGTGCTGCGTTCCGGCCGCGGGCTCGTGGACCGAGTGGACGCGTTGACGCGTCTGAATCGTCAACGAGGTGTGGGACTGGCCATGATCACGCACACCATGTCGGATCTTCTCGCGTTGGCTGCCGAGGAGGACCGCATGAAAGCGAAGGGATTCGTCGAACGCGCGGGCATGGTGATCTGCGGCGGGCTTCCGGCGGCCGAAATGCCTCAGCTGAACGAGGTGGTGCATCTGACCGGAGCGGAACAACAAATGCTGGTCGATTGGTCGACGCCTCCCTCCTGGGACGACGCCGCCGGACGGGGAGCGGCTCCACCCGGTCGAGGGAAGTTCATGGTCAAGGTCGGTGGGCGTCCCGGTATCCCCCTCGAGGTCGAACTCACCGAGGCTGAACTGGGAATCAACGACACGAATCGTAGATGGACCAGGGTTCCCGACGACACCCGAAGGGAGACCCCATGAGTGCGACGAAGAGAAAACGCGGTCCGGATCCGTTTACCGACTGGTATCTCATAGGCACCGTGCTGGCGGTGCTCATGGTGGTCACCGGCGTGATGTGGCTCGGGGCCGCAGCAGGAACCGCTCCGAACGAGTCCGGACCGCCGCCACCACCAGCCATCGTGTTTCTTATGATTGTCGGCGACTATCGGTGGCCGGGCGTCGACGCCACGCTGATCACCGCAGTGCTGGGTGTGGCTGCTTCAAGTGTTCTCGGGGCATTCGCCGCGCTCGTGATGAGCTTGCGCAGGAAGCAGGTGCCGATTGATCGGGCGGTCCCGTATCTCGCACGTCCTCGGGAGCTCACAGCGGCCACCACGAAAGGTGTTCGCTCCAAGGCCGAGAACTTCGGCGTGTCGGCTCGGGAGATGCCGGGTGTCTACATTGGCAGGGCTGTGCGGCACGGGATCGATGTATGGGGTTCATGGGAGGACATGCACGTCGACATATGGGGGCCGCGGACAGGCAAGACGACGGCACGTGCCATTCCGAATATCGTTGCAGCGCCCGGTGCGGTTGTCGTTACATCCAATAAACGCGACATTGTCGACGCGACACGCCTATCTCGGTCCAGGCGCGGCGAGGTGTGGATATTTGATCCCCAGAATCAGGCGGGAGGCAAACCCACCTGGTATTGGGATCCCTTGACCTATGTCGGCGACAGTATCGTCAAGGCAACCAAGTTGGCCGGCCGGTTCGCATCCATCAATCGACCGTCGCATGCTCGCAGTGACGCCTACTTCGAACCGGCGGCGGAGACGTTGATCTCCAATCTGCTTTTGGCGGCCTCGGTCAACGGTGACGAGATCACGCGCGTGTACACGTGGCTGACACGGCCGACCGACACCACTCCCGAGCGAATCCTGCGCGCGGCTGGGCATACACCCTCGGCGGACGCCGTGGACGGTGTGATCACCGCCCCTGATCGGCAGCGGGCCGGCGTGTACGGCACCGCTCTTCAGATCGTTTCCTTCCTGATCGCACCCACAGTGACCGCTTGGGTGACTCCAGGAGATCAGCCCAATCGGCCATCGTTCGACTACAAGGCCTTCGTACGCGGCGGTGACACGATCTACCTCCTCTCCGAGGAGACGAACAAGATGGCGGCGCCGCTGGTGGTGGCGTTGACGGCTGCTCTGGCCGAGGAGGCGGAGAACGCCGGACTCGACCAGCCCGACGGTCGACTCCCCATTCCCATGCTTTTCGTCTTGGACGAGGCGGCGAACGTATGCCCGTGGAAGGCATTGCCCGATAAATACTCGCACTTCGGGTCACGAGGCGTGGTGATGATGACGATTCTCCAGTCGTGGGCTCAGGGAGTGGCGGCGTGGGGGGATGTCGGGATGGCCAAAATGTGGGGCGCGGCGAATGTTCGGGTCTACGGTGGAGGCGTTCTCGATACCAAGTTTTTGGGCGACCTCTCCAGTGCGTCGGGTACCTTCGAGCCGGGGACCATCAGTTACTCGAGGAAGTCGTCGGACTTTTTCGAGAAGAACATCAGTAGAGCATCCCGAGCCGAATCCGTTCTCGACGTGGCCGACCTCGCCTCAATGCCGAGGGGGCGAGCATTCGTGCAGTTCAGCGGTACCAAACCTGTTCTGGTCAAGCCCGTACCGTGGTGGGAGGGGAGCTATGCCGACGAGATTCGCCTGTCTTTGGCTCAATTCGCACCGCAGGGTGAAGGACATCGTACCCATGTCATGAAGGCGTCATAAAAGAAAACTCTTGATTCAAGGTGGCCGTTCTCGAACGGATGGAAGAGGAAGAGTGCGAGAATCCGAAGAGCCGATATTTTTCACCTCGCTCGAGGAATTCGTTACAGTGTTCTTCGCGCCCCTGATCAGGCGTCGCCTGAATCGGGCCGTGGCACTGTGGTGCCCGGAATGGTGGGCTCATCCCGAGGCGGTATCACGGTTGAGCAGTATGTGGCGTTCGTTCGAGTACCTGCGCAACGACGTCAGTCTGGGAATGTCCGTATGGTGGACTCAACATGCGGATCCG
This sequence comes from Embleya hyalina, assembly GCF_003967355.1. GTDB lineage: Bacteria > Actinomycetota > Actinomycetes > Streptomycetales > Streptomycetaceae > Embleya > Embleya hyalina. The sequence goes on from NZ_BIFH01000022.1 coordinate 115,566, forward strand.
CACCTGCGACTCATGATGGATCCCGACTACGGCCCGTTTGCGCTATGCGACCCGAGAGATGGGCACAACTCCACCCCTCTGCCCCCTCTGCCTCTCGTCGCGGTTCCCGAAGGTCTCCTGGATCATGCGGCATTCCGTGTCGACACTTCCATCTACCAGCAACAAAAGATGGCGGAGAAAGAGGGCACGCAACGGTCGGACACGGATGGTCTCAACAAGAATAGTGAGCTCAACCCCGGAATGGGATTCTAGTCTCGGGAGGATTGTATGGCGGGTGATGCGCTCGAAACCGGAAATGCATACGGAGGCTTCCTTCGTGTGCTTGGGGACGCCACGAAGGTTATGGAAGCATCGACCAGAAAGATAGGTTACGCAACTCATCTGGGTGCGGTTCTTCCCGGGGCCAGGGAGATCGCAAGTGGTCTCAGCGCATCGATGGAGCCGATAATATAGGAATATCTCAATCCTCCACTGCCCGCCGCAAAATCGTGGCCAGTTCGGTGCGGTTGGTGATGGCCAGTTTGGCGAAGATGTGGGACATGTGGCTCTTGACGGTGCCCGGGGCGATGAAGAGTTCCCGGGCGATGTCGCGGTTGGGGAGGCCGCGGGCCGCCAGTTCGGCCACTCGGTGTTCCATCGGGGTGAGGCCGAAGGGGTTGTCCGTCGGGGTCTTCTTGCTGCCTCGACCCCGGCGTACGTAGTCGGCCAGTTGGGGTAGGGACATCGTGGCGCCGGCGCTTTCGGATGTGGCGCGGTCGGCGTGGTCCAGGCCCGCGAGGGCGAGGGCGGTTTCCTGTGTCCACAACGGTTCCTCGCGGGGGATCCGGTGGAGGCCGTGTCGGTCGCGGAAGGTGCGGACTCCCGTGAATACCCGGACCGCGCGGTCGTGTTGGCCCCGGCGTGTGGCCACCATGGCGATGAGTTCCAGGGCTGTGGTCGCGTCGACCCACCAGCCGTTGTCCACGCAGGGCGCCAGGGCTTCCTGTGCCCCGGTCTCGGCCTCTTGGAGGTCACCGGTCAGCAGTGCCGCGCGGGCCCTGCCCGCGGTGGCCACCGCCGCGGCGCGGGCGTTGCCGAGCCGATCCGCGATCGACAGCACCACCTCGGCGTGCGCTCGGGCGCGGTGGTGGTCGCCCTGTGCCAGGGCGGCCAGCATCATGATCTCCTGGGCGTGCCAGGCCAGGTAGCCGGATCCGTGCCGCTCTCGTTCGTAGAGGATTCGGCCGCACTCGTGGGCCGCGTCGAGGCGGTCGGCGGCCAACTCCACCATGCCGAGGCCGTGGTGCAGGATTCCCTCTCCCCAGCGGGTGGCCTCGTGCGCCATGCGCCCCGTTCGGGAAGAGATCATCGTGCGCTGCGTGTCCGGGTCGTCTCCGGACATGACGGCGACCAGGACGGCGAGTTCGGTGAGGGCACTGAGCCCCAGGAGGTCTTCCCCGAACGTGAGCGCGGCGAGTTCGTCGGCCGCGCGGCGGGCGCCGGCCATGTCGCCGGCGAGGCGTGCGCGGTGTCCGCGGCCCCACAGGTTCCAGGACAGGACGGTGTCGAAGGCGATGGGCGCGGCCACCGCGTCGCCCATCGCCGCGACCTCCGACAGGCGCGCGTAGTCGTCCTGCCAGTGGTAGCTCATGGCCAGGCTGCTCAGCGCGTCGGCCAGCGCGACGCTGTCGTTCGCCGTCCGGGCGAGATCGGCCGCCTGTTCGAGCATGGGTTGGGCGGTGCGGGGATCCATCATCATCAGGGCGGTGGCGAGGCGCACCAACGCGTGTGCGTGGGCTCGTCCGTCGCCCGACGCGGTCGCGACCTCGATCGCCTGTGTGGCACTCGCGCTCGTCTCCTCCAGACGCCCCATCCAGAAGACGAGCGTGGAGTGCATCGCGAGGGTGAGGGCCCGCTCGGGCAGACCCTCGGCATCGGGCAGCGCCAGGGCCCGACCGGTGGCGTCCGCGCCCTCGCGCAGACGTCCGCGAAGTCGCCGGTACAGCGCCAGCGACGCCGCCGAGCGGAGCGCGTCTCGGGCGTCGTGCCGGCAGGCGTGGTCGAACGCGGCGCGCAGGTTCGGTGATTCCTCGTCCAGGCGGCTGCGTCCGACCTCGTCGAACGCCCACTGTTCGCGGTCGGCCCGCAGGGCCAGGTCGGTGAAGAAGCGGCGGTGGCGCGCCGGCAGGGCCGGATCGCCCGCCACGGCGTCGGGGGTTTGCGCGGCGTACTGTCGAACCGGTTCCAACATGCGAAAGCGGCTGTGTCCGTTCACGTTCGCCACCACGACGAGCGACTTGTTCTGGAGCGCCGTCAGGGCGTCCAGGATCAGCGGGCCGGGGAGACGTTCGTCGGCGCATACGTACTCGGCGGCCTCCAGTGTCCAGCCGTTGGCGAACACCGACAGCCGAGCGAACAGGAGTGCCTGGTACGGGTCCAGGAGGCTGCGGCTCCAATCCAGGGACCGGCGCATCGTCGCGTGTCGTCCCGGGGGCTCGTCCGGTTCCTCGTTCGTCGGGAAGGCCCGCGCGGGACCGGTGGCCGGGTCGTGGTTGGGGGCGTGCGCGGCGGCCAGTTCGATGGCGAGGGGGATTCCGCCGAGTTCCCCGACCAGGCGCTCCACCTCGGCCGGGTCCATCGGATGCGCGGAGGTCGCGGGCAGGCGCTCGGCGAACAGTCGTGCCGCCTCGCTCACGCCGTCGGCCGGTGCCGCGGTGTCCAGGCCGAGCGGGGGTACGGACCAGATCACCTCTCCCGGGACGCCGAGGTGTTCGCGGCTGGTGGCCAGCACCTGTACCCGGGGGCATCCCCCGAGCAGTTCCACCACGACGCGTGCGGCCTCCGCCGGCAGGTGCTCACAGTTGTCCAGCACGAACAGCGCGCGTTCGGCGGCGAAGCGCTCGATCGTCATGTCGAGGTGAGAGCGGCCCGCGCCGGGAAACAGGCCCGCCGCCTCGAGGATGGCGGTCTCGACGAGCTCCGGGTCGTCGAGCACGGCCAGGTCGACGAAGATCGTCGCTGCCTCGAACGTGTTCGCCCAGGCGGCGGCCGAGGCCACCGCGAGCCGGGTCTTGCCGATGCCGCCGACGCCGACCAGGGTCACCAGTCGGCGGCCGTTCGCCAACAATGCCGCGAGATCGGCCAGTTCGGTGCGTCGACCGACGAAGCTGGTGGCCTGGCCCGGTAGCGCGGAGCGCGGGTGTCCGCTCGGTTCACCCATGGTGGCGCCGCCGATCGTCGCGCCGGTCACGGTGACGTCGGGTGTGCGCGGCGGAGCGGTCCGGCGCCGGGCCGCGTGCCTGCGGCCGGTGTGAGGGAGCGGATGGAAGATCCACCCCTGCATGGTACGAATCGTCGTGGCGCGTCGTCGGGTACCACGCGGTATGCGCACGATCGGATCGCCTCGGCATCGGACCGTTGTACCTACCCGAGGAGCCGAGTGCCGATCCCGGTGGGAGGGCGGGTCACGCTCGTCGTCGATTCGGTGGGCGTTCCCGCCACGCCGGCGGACCGGTTCCCCGGGTCGGGCGCGCCGACTCGCGGAGCGCGGTGCCGTCGTCCCTACCGAAGGTGCGCGTGCCGGGGCGTTCGATGATCTCCCAGGAGAAGGTCCCCCGTGGGTGGGTGGACTCGGCGACGATCCGAAGGAGTGGTCCGTCGTGGTCGTGGTCCACGAGTACGCCGAGTTCGGCGAGCGCTTCGCGGGAGTGCCGCATGGGGAAGGGCCGGGTTCTCGCCGGCTCGCGTCGGGCGGCTGGTGTGGTCGGGAAGCGAACCCCGTCGTCGACGAGGCCCGAGACGGCGGCGACGATGTCGTCGCAGGCCAGGGCGATGTGCCGGACGCCGGGCCCGTCGTGGTCGCGCGGGAAGCCGTCGATCCGCCCGGGCGCGTGTGAGGGTTCGGGCTCCACGAACGTGATGGTCAGCGCCTGGGAGCGGCTTCGCACCGCCTGGGAGCGTGTCGCCCGGCCGCCGACGGCGACGCGCGCGGCGGAGGTCGCCACGCAGCCCAGGACGCGCCGGTAGTAGTCGACGGTGCAGGCGAGTTGCCCGCTCGGCAGGCACACGGCGAAGTGGTCGATGGCACGCACACCGTGCCGCGGGCGGGCGCCGACGAAAGCGGAGATCGGACCGATGCCCGGTACGTACGCGCCCTCGTCGTACTTCTCCGGGACCTGGATGAGCGTGTGCCGTACGTCGCCGAAGCCGGCGATCGCCGCGATGCGACCGCCCCACCCGTCGGCCGTGGGCTGCGGGCGCAACAGGGCCACGCCGCCGGCGTCCAGGGTTCGTCGGAAGGCATGGTCCACGTCCGACACGCGTAGCGCGATGTCACCGACGCACTCGCCGTGTCGCTCCAGGCCCGCGATCGCCTCGACCTGGTCGGGTCCGGGTCGGGTGAACAGCAAAACCACGTCGCCTTGACGAACGGCCACCGACAGCGTTCCCGGGTTCTCCCCGTCGTTGCAGCCTCCCGCCACCGCGAACCCGTAGCGGTGGACCATCTCACGGGCCCTGCCCGTCGGGTCGTCGGTCCAGATCCGGACGTGATCGACGGCCATGCCCGGGTCCGCCCATTGCCGGTATTCGACCACTGATCTCAACGCTCCACTCGCACGCGGGATCGCGAACGATTCGGGGAGGAGCCGTCCATCGATGCACGAACAGGGCCGGGGTGTCGTGTCGACCGGCCGTCGACCGCGTTTCGCCGTTGCCGTCGCAAATCGGAAACGCTCCTTCCGATTCGTCGTCACGAGTGTGTTTGCGGTCGAGGTCCGCCGACTTGGAAAAAGGCGACCGTACGGCGGCCACCGAAGGTCGCTCGTGGGGTCTCGTCGTCCTCGATGGCACCGCCCCGGACGTGATGTCGGTGGGCGCGGTGGTCGGCCCGCACGAGCGCGTCGGACATCGAGCTCGCCGGGCGTGCAGCTGCCGCGATCGCCGTCCCCACCCACGACGGCGAGGGCCGTCCGCGGCGTCCAGGATCGCGGCCCGTCCGCTCCCCCACGTCTCGAAGGCGCTCTGTACACCCGGAACACCCGCCTCACGGCGACCTGCCCGACTTTCCCGCCACGGGTGCTCGGCTCCGCCTATGTGTGCCGCGTCGGTCGTAGGGTGTGCGCCATGGACTCGTATGTACTGGTTGTCGCCGATGTGTCGTGCGACCCGAAGGATGTCGACGCGTTCGGCCGTGTCATGCGGGAATTCGCCGCCGCGTGTCGCGAGGAGCCTGGTTGTCTGTCCTACGAGATCTTCCGCTCCGAGGACGTGCCCGAGCGATTCGTGTTCTTGGAGAAGTACGTGGATTCCGCGGCATTCGCCGCCCATCGTGCCTGCGACCACTACCGCGACATCGGCCTCGCCCGGCTGCTGCCGCTGATCACCGCGCACGACGTGCGCATGTACGACCGACCACGCGAGGTCCCGCCCGAGTGACGCCGACGTGGGTGCGGCGTGTCGGGGTCAGGAGGAGACGCGGTTCAAATGGTCTCGGCGGGCGGCGAGTTCGGTGCGGTTGGTGATTTCCAGCTTGCCGAAGATGTGGGCCAGGTGGTTCTTCACGGTGCCCATCGCGATGAACAGTTCGGCGGCGATGGCCGCGTTGGGCAGGCCCTGGGCGGCCAGTTCGGCGACTTGGCGTTCCATCCGGGTCAGGCCCGTCCAGCCGCGGCCCCGGGGCTTGCGGCTGCCCCTGCCCCGACTCGCGTACTCCAGCGTCTGTTCCAGTGATCGCGAGGCGCCGGCCGCCTCCGCCCGCGCGCGGGCCGGCGGATCCACGGCGGCGCGGGCGGCGTCGAGACGGGACTGCCAGAACGGATCCTCGGAGCGAAAACGCACCAGTCCGCGCTGGGCCCGCGCCGCGCCGACGCCCGCGAACAGACGTATCGCGCGGTCGGGTTGACCACGCTCGACCGCCACCGCCGCCACGATCTCGACGATCCCCAACGCGTCGACCCACCACCCGTGCCGCACACACGCCGCCAACGCCTCCTGCGCGCGCGCGTCCGCGTCCACCAGGTCCCGCTCCAGCAGTGCGGCCCGGGCCAGCCCGGCGCGCGCGACCGTGTCGGCCCGCCGGTTGCCGAGGTGGTCCGCGATGGCGACGATGCGCTCGGCGTGAACCCGGCCGGCGCCGGGGTCGCCCGAGCCGAGCGCCGCCAGCATCAGGATCTCCTGCGCGTGCCACGCCAGATATCCGGCACCGTTTTGTTCCCGCGCGTACAACCCCTCCCCGAGGTCGCGGGCCGCGTCGAAGTCCCCCAGCGCGACCTTCGCCAGGCCCATGGCGTGCCGCAACATGCCCGTGCCCCAACGCAGCGCCTCCCGCCGCGAGCGTGCCGCCTGAGCGTCGGCGATCGCGTATCCCCTCGCCGGATGGCCCGCCATCACGTCGATGATCGCCCGTACCTCCGTCGCGACGCCGCGCACGAGCGCGTCGTCCCGGTTCACCAGCGCGGCCATCTCCGCCGCCCGCGCCCACGCCGCCCGCGGTCCTTCGGTGAGCCGCGCCCGGTGGGTCAGGGCCCAGGCGGTCCAAAAGCGAGCGCTGTCCAGGCCGATCGACGCGGCGACCTCGTCGTTGCGTTGAATCGCCTCGATCATGCGGGGGAAGTCATCCTGCCAGTGGTAGCTCATCGCCAGGCCGCTGAGGGCGTCGCACAACGCGACCGGGTCGTCCACCTCCCGGGCCAGGCGCACCGCCTGCCGCAGCGCCGGTTGCGCATCGCGAGGGTGGGCCATCGTCACCGCGGTCGCGTGTCTGGCCAGACCGTGCGCGTGTGCCCGGCGATCGCCCACGACGCGGGCGACCTCGATCGCCTCCAGGGCGCTGAGCTTGGCCCGGGTCAGGTCCCCGGTCCAAAACACCAGGGTCGCGTGCGTCGCCAGCGCCCTGGCCCTTGCCCCGCTCGCGGTTTCGGGGACCGCCTCGAGGGCCTGGGCCGACGCGTTGGCCCCCTCGGCGAAGCGGCCCCGGATCCGCCAGTGCAGGGCCAGCGCGGCGGTGATGCGCAGCGCGTCCGCCGAACCGCGGCGACACGCCTCGTCCAGTGCGGCGCGCAGGTTCGCGGCCTCCACGTCGAGGCGTTCGTGGCGGGCGGGGTCGTGGGACTCCCCCGGTACGTCGGTGTGTTCCGCCAGGGCCAGGAAGTAGCGTCGATGGCGTGCGACGACCTCGGCGCGGTCCGGGTCCGCGAGAAGTTCGGCGGCGTACTCGCGCACCACCCCGAGCAGGTCGAAGCGAACACTGGACACGCCGTGTCGGAGGGTGATCAGGGACTTGTCGAGCAGGCCGGTCAGCGCGTCGAGGATCGCCGGCTCGGCCAGGGCGGCGTCGGCGCAGACGCGTTCGGCGGCCTCCAGGGTCCAGCCGCCGGCGAACACCGAGAGCCGGGCCAGCAGCAGCGCCTCGTCGTGGGAGAGGAGGGCGTGGCTCCAGTCGAGCGAACGCCGCATGGTGCGGTGTCGTTCCTGGCGGGTGGGGTCGTCGGCCGACAGTCGCCATCGGTGGACCGAGGCGTGGATGTCGGCCAGCGCCGTGGTCTTGGCGTACGCCGCCACGAGTTCGATCGCCAACGGGATGCCGTCGAGTTCGCGCACGACGTCGTCGACCATGTGCGATTCGGTGCTCGTCAGGTGTTGTCGCGGTTTTCCGGACAGGATCCGGTCGATGAACAGTCGGGCCGCGTCGCCACGATCGCCCCGGCCGTCGACTCCGGAAGGGTCGACGGCCAGGGGCGGCACCACCAGGACGGTCTCGCCGGGCAGTCCGAGCGGTTCCCGGCTGGTGATCAGCAGCCGCAGGCGCGGGCACCGCGACACCAGGACGTCGACGACCGCGGCCACGTCGGCCGACAGGTGCTCGCAGCCGTCCAGGACGAGCAGTCCGTGCCGGTCCGCGAACGCCTCGGCCACGGCGAGCAGTGGCGAGCTGCCGGCCGAGGCCGCCACCGCCGACGCGTCCAGAATGGCGGCGGCGACCGAACACGGATCCGTCACGGTGACGAGGTCGACGAAGGTGACCCGGTCGATGTCCGCCTCGAACGCGGTGGCGGCGTGCTCGGCGAGCCTGGTCTTGCCGATGCCGCCGGGCCCGATCAGTGTGACGAGCCGTCGCCCGCTCTCGAACAGCCGCTTCAGTTCCGCCAGTTCGTGGCGTCGCCCGACGAAGGACGTGGGCGGTTCGGACCGGGGCCGGGCGACGCGCGCGGGTCGATCGGTGCTCACGTGTGCTCCGACCGTAGCGCCGTACGATCGATGCCGGAAAGCGGCCCCCGGCTCCCGGCCGCGGTTCGCCGTCGTGTGTCGCAACCACACGTATCGATGGGTTCGCCTCCGTTGACCCGGGTCGTCCCGGGAATCGACGCCGGGACCAACTCCTCGCCTGTTCGAAGAGACCGTCGTCGCGCGTCACACCGGAGGCCGGTTGGCCGCGTCGGCGAGAGCCGCGCTCCGTCGGCCGAGCACTCGCGCGCGGGCGCCGTGGGGCACCGGGCGGCCCTGACGGGGGCACAGGCAACGTCGGTCGCCGTATGTACATCGTGGCCCTGCCGGTGCCGGCGGGCATCGGACAAACACGCCAAGTGCCCGTGTGCCCGCGAGGGGCGACGATCCGGGCCGCCGTACCGCGCGGATGCCGGGACGGGACAGGGCGGAGACCGGAAATAGGCCACCTGGGCCATGCTCCCGGCGGATGATCGCGACAGGGTTCTAGCGCAATCACAAGATCTTCACTCGCTCGACCAACCCTCTACGTCGGGCAACGGGGAACGCGAAGAATCCATGAACTCCACCCTCGGCCCGGCTTCTCCCGGGTCACGTACACCCATACCCACCGGCCCCTTCACGGCCGAGACACCGCCTGAACCCAACGGGCCCCTCGCGGCTGGAACACCGCCCGAGACACCCGGGTCCCGGGCACCGGACGCACCGGCCTCGCGACGGTCGTCGGCGACCGTCGGGCACACGTCGAACCGGACTCGAGGCATCGACCCCACGAGCACACGCGACGGGCACAGCCGTCGGCGGCGCGTCACGCCTGTCCGCGACAGGGCGATCGTCGTGGCCGCTCGGATCCGATGCCGCCTCGCACCGCCGACCGGCCCGTCGGCCCCAACCGGCGCACCGGCTCCGGAGGAACGACGTCACGACCGGTTCCTCGCCGAGCGAGCCCGCTCCGACACGCGCTGACCCCCGCGACGAAACACCCCACGCCTCGAACGTGCCGACCACACTGCGGTCGGTGTCTGACGCGACGGCTTGTTTCCGTGTTCGCGAGATCAGGCGCCGGCTCGATCGGAGTCTTCATGCAGTACCCCGTCCCGAGCGATACGAATTGGTCGGTCCTGCCCGCGATCGGAATCGTGGGCATGCGCAATGTGCGAATCTCGGCGGACCGGCACCCGTGCGGAAGCGAACTCGCCGATGTGATCGACCGTTTCTGGACGGTGCGATGGAAGGTCCCGCCCGGTGAGCAGGGATCGGCGGTCTTCATCGGACATCCCGAGACGAACCTGGTCCTGGGCTCCGGCCGGGTGTCGGCCTACGGCGTGCAGCGCAAACGCCTGACGGTGCGGTTCTCCGGGACGGGAAGCGCCTTCGGCATGGCGTTTCGACCCGGTGCCGCGCTCGGCCTGCTGGGCGGAACGGCCGTGCAGTACACCGACAGGTCCAGGCCGCTGGCCGAGTCGTGGGGCACGGCGGAGGTCCGCCGTTTCGAGGAGGCGTTGCGCGCCGCGACCGACACAGGATCGCGGATCGCCGTGGTCGAGCGACATGTGCGGGCGAGACTGCGCATGTCACACGGTGAGGAACGGGACCAGGGTTTGAGCCGTGTCGAGGAGATCGTCGACATGATGCGCGACGAGCAGTCGATTACCCGGGTCAGTGAGGTCTGCCGGCACAGTCACCTGTCCACCCGATCCCTGCAGCGCCTGTTTCGGCACTATCTGGGGATCTCCCCCAAGTGGCTGCTTCGGCAGTACCGGCTCCAGACGGCCGCCGCCCGTCTGGCCGCGGGTCTGCCGCAGCGGTGGACGGAGATCGCGGTGGATCTGGGCTACTTCGACGAATCGCACTTCGCGCGGGACTTCACCCAGATCGTGGGCGTCACCCCGTCCTCCTACGCCCGCAACCGCGTGCGCGCATCGACCGCCGCGGCGACCGCGGAACGGGCGGCGTAACGCCGTTTCGGCGCGTCGTGGTGGATCCGGCTCGGCCCGGACCGGTGCGCCGCGACACCGCCCGTGTGTGGCCGCTGCGGTGAACTACCCTCCCGCAGCGGCCGATTCGTACCCGCTTCGGTCAGTCGCAGGTCCACAGCCGGGCCGACGAGAACGTTCCGGCGGCCGAGTTCGGGGTTCTGACGTACAGGTCGGTCATGTAGCCCTGGACGCGTGCGCCTCCCGCGGTGTACGTCACCCTGTCCCAGATGTCGCTGGGAGCGGCGGGCTCGTCACCTCGATCGCGCGTCACCCGCTGCCCGCGCGTCTGGCAGTGAACCGTGATCTTCCCCGTGTATCCGGCCGGGATCTGGGGGCTGCGGGCCGAGACCTTGGGCCCGGGGTGGATGCCGATGGTCACGCCGTTGGCGATGTTGGGTCCGACGTTGAAGTCGACGGGCGGAGGCGTCAGGTCGATCGATCCGGTGAGCGCGGCACTGCTGCCCGCGGCGTTCCCGGCCACGACGGACACCGCGTACGCGTGGCTGTTCTTGAGCTGCCCCACCACGTGCGTGGCGGCGGTGACCGTGGCGGTCGGCAGGCCCTGTACGGCCACCTGGTAGGACACCTGGGCGCCGCCGGTGTTCGTCGAGGCGCTCCAGGCCAAGGTGGCCCCGTGACCCCCCTGGCCCGGGGTGATCTTCAGCCCCTTGGGGGCGGTCGGGGCGGTGCAGGGTCGAATCGGGGTCGACGGAGCGGAGTTCATCGAGCCGTTCGGGTAGTCGGCGATGACGAAGAAGCTGTACTCGGTGTCGCACTTGCCGCCGGAGACGGTGAACATCTTGGCGCCGCCGGGGGCGATCGAGTCCGGGGTGTGGGTCAGACCCTCCGCGGAGCCGCCGAGCCGGTAGCGCGTGGGTGTCGCTCCCGCCGCCGGGGTGAAGGTCAGCGTGATCTTGCCGTTGCTCGCCGCGGCCTGGGGTACACCCGGCGGCTTCATCGGGGCCTCGGAGGGCGGTGAGGAGGCGGGCGGGGTCGGGCTCGACGACCGCGTCGGCTTCGACGAGGCGGGGGGCCCGGACGACGTGGTTGTCCCGGTGGGGGTCGCCGTGGCCGTCGGTGCGGACGGTCGCGCGGACTTGGACGGCCGCGCCGGCGTGGACGACGGTGTCACGGTGGCGGTGACGGTCACTGTCGGCCCCGGCACCTGGCGCGGCGGTGCCGGCGGGGGGGCCGACCGTTCCGGCTTCGGGGCGCGCCCGGTCGTCTCGGGCGGGTTCGACGGGGGCTCGGGGGACGTCGGAGGTTCCTGCGCGGGCACCGTGATCGGCTCCTCGGGCGGCGCCGTGTCCTCCGCGGGCTCTTGCGGACCGGGCGACGTCGACGGCGGACGCGACGGCTGGGCCGACCCGGAGGGGGTCTGCGCGGACGGGATCGTCTCGCCGGGGATCGACCGGTCGCCGGGCGTGTCCCGACCGGGCGTGCCGTCCTTGCCGATTTCGTGCACCCGGCCCTGGACGTTGACCACCGCGGCCGTCGCGTTGTTGGCGTCGTTCGCCCACAGCAGGCCGCCGCGCACCGTGATCTGCAACGGCCCCGGGACGCCGGTGACCTTGATCGGGGTCTCGAACCTGGCCTGCGCGGTGTTGTAGACGACCAGCGAACCCGTGGTGCGATCGGGCACGTACACGCGCACCCCCAGCACCTGCGGGCCGCCGTACTCGTGGTTGTCGATGCGCAGCGGAACCGCTTTCACCGAACGGTTGTCGATGTCGACGAGGGTCAGGGTGCCGGTGTCCGACGCGAGGATCGGCACCACCGGACCCTCGGTGGCGTCCGGCGTCGAGAGCTTGTCCCCCGTGCCCTTGGTCATGTCGGTCGGCAGCGTGATCGACAGCCCGACGCCCCCGTCCGTGACGACCATGGTCTTGGCCCCGACCACGTCGGTGACGACGATGCGTCCGGAGGCGAGCGTCACCAGGATCCTGCCCCCCGGCTCGGCGACCTTGATCGCCGGCCCCTTCTGCGATTCCCGCACCGGTACGACCTCGCCGGTGGCCGAGATCGGCACCCATAGCGTGCCGCCCGCGTCCACCTGGGCGCGTCCGAGCGGCTTGGCGCCGAGGTCGACCGGGGCGCCCAGGGGCGCGAGGGTGACCGGGTCCATGGCCTGGACGGTGCCCCGGCCCGCCGAGATGCGCCAGGAGCGACCTCCGCCCGTGGCGATGTCGTCGGCCGGGTTGCCGGCGTCCGAGGTCTGGGCGACCGTCAGCAGCGCGGGGTCGATGCGAGTGACCCGTCCCGTCTTGCGGTCCAGGACCAGGACGGTGTCGCCGTCGTTGCTCACCTCCAGGGCCGAGTCGTTCGACCGGGCCAGGGCCACCCGGCCGTCGACCCGCCCGGAAAGTCCGTTCACGTGCGTCACGGTGCCCCTGGCGTTGCTCGGCAACCAGGCGCCGACGTCGGACACCGCGGCGTCCGCGCCCATCGCGCCCACGCCGACGATCGCCGACGCGGCGATCAGCGCCCCGGTCGCGAGCACGGCGACCACCGCCGTGGGACTTCGGCGGCCCAAACGTATCCGCTCGACCAGGCGACGAACCGAACCGGCGGGCCCGGCGCCCGCGTTCGTTCCCGGTCCCGAAACCTCGGGACCGATGTCGTTCGAACCGGGCGACCGTCGCTGGAACATGGCCACTCCCCCGTCCCTCGTCGATGTCCGGAACCGCACGAGTCCCGTCGCGCAGCATGGCCGCGCGCCTGCGGTGCGCGACAGGAGAAACACGCCGATTCGTGCGGGGATCCGACGTTCCTCCGGCCCGGTCGAGCCGGGAACGGTTGGGGAACTCGCGAGCCGGTCGCCGCGACGTGCCACTCCCCCGGCGTCGCCGGGTCTCGGCATCACCGCACGCATCCGGAGGGGTGGTTCGCACGGCGACCGCGTCCGTCGCGTCGCTTTTCTCCTATGCGTACCGAATTCCGGTCGCAGAATTGAGGCCCCGGGGCGCCTCGCTCCCCGGGGCCGCCGAGCCGGCGCACGACGACGCGCCTCGGCGCGCAACCCGCCGGATCCGACGGCAAGTTCGCCGGCGAGGAACCACCCATACGTGCGTCGGCACGCCCAATCCTGCCACCGGCGCACGTACGGCTCGACATCCGCAGGCAGGAGCCGGGGAACCGGGCACGACACCGCACCGGGTCGACTCGACGGCGGTCGCGGTGAAGTCGCGCGAGCGCGACCGGGCGACTTCGGCCCGAACCCGACAGCTCACCTCGCGGGCGTGGGAGAGGAAGCCTTGTCATGCTTTCCGGAACCGGGAGACACCGACGCGCACATCATCCGGGGCGGCACCGCCGGGTACCTCCCCCCTCCTCACGCGGCCCCGCGCTCGCCTCCGTGCTCACGGCGGCGGTGGTGGCCCCGGCGTTGTTGGCCGGCCACGCGTCGGCCGCCTCCGCCGCCGCGTGGGACAAGGTGGCCGCCTGCGAGAGTTCGGGTGACTGGAGCATCAACACCGGCAACGGCTACTACGGCGGACTCCAGATCGCCCAGAGCACGTGGGAGGCGTTCGGCGGCACGCGCTACGCCGCACGCGCCGACCTGGCGAGCAGGGGCGAGCAGATCGCCGTGGCCGAGAGGATCCTCGTCGGGCAGGGGCCAGGCGCCTGGCCACAATGCTCCCGCGGGGCGGGCCTGACCGGATCGCACACCGCCCCGGCCGCGACGACGCCCGCGCCGACGCCGACCGCGGAGGTCACTTCACGCACCCGGGAACCCGCGTCGCCGGCCGACTCCCCCACCTACGTGGTCGAGCCCGGGGACACACTCTTTCGCATCGCCGGCGCCATGAAGGTGCCCGGCGGCTGGCCGGCGCTGTACGCGCTCAATCGATCCACCGTGGGCGGCGACCCCGACCTGATCCACCCCGGCGCACGCCTGCGGCTGTCGGGCACACCCGACCGATCCGCGACACCGCGGACGTCGGACACCGCGACCGCGTCGAAGGCCGACGCGGCGATCGCCTTCGCCGAACGACAATTGGGCAAACCCTACAGATGGGGCGCCGAGGGTCCCGACGCGTTCGACTGCTCGGGCCTGGTGCAACAGGCATGGGCCGCCGCGAACGTCTCGATCCCACGCGTCACCTATGCCCAGTTCGCGAAGGGAACACGGATCCCCCTGTCCCAACTGAGCCGAGGCGACCTGGTGTTCTACCGATCCGCCGGGCACGTCGGCATCTACGTCGGAGAAGGCCGGATCATCCACGCGCCGCACTCGAACGCATCCGTACGCTACGACCGTTTCGACACGATGGCCATCACCGGGGCGATCCGCCCCGCGTGACCCCGCCCCGCGACGGCCATGGGCCGCACACGCGCCAGCCGGCCGGCCGAGTCGAGAGTCGGCGGTTCGTCGATCGTCCCCGGACGGCGAACCGCCCTCTTCGCGGGGGACGTTGCCCAACGACGTGCCGACCGTGTCTCGGCCTGGCGCCTTTTTCCGGTTTCACCGAGTCGAGAGCTGTGACGGTGGACGCATGCGTCACCTCTCGCGACCACACCTCGCCACGCGGCCGGCCGGAAGGCGCACGGCGGCGGACGCCGGAAGCACGATGCGCAGACTGGTGGTCATGGCGGCGACGGCGTTGCTCCTGACCGCGTGCGTGGGCTCGGCCGGCACGGGAAAGCCGGTGAACCCCACCAGCGCGTCCCCGCTTCCCGCGAGCGAGAAGCTGAACGTGCCCGACGGATTCGACAACAACCACGGGCGCGTCTTCGAGGAAGCCGACCGGGTGTTCGCCTTCGCACCGAAGGCGGGCGCCGTCGTGGACGTGCACGACTCCCACGGTGAGCGGGACACCATCCCGCCCCGCGGCGCCACACCCACGCCCAGTAGACGCCCGAGCCCCGCCAAGAGCCCGGACGTCCCGTTCGTCGTCGGTCGCAGCGCCCGCACCGGAGCGATCCTGTGGTCCTCGGAACCCCCCGGTACGCTGCTCGACCAGGACTCCCCCGAACTGCACGTGGTCGACACGGAGGCCGGCGAGTACGTCCTGCTGGTACGCCGGGGCACCACGCCGGAATCCGGTCGGGTTCGGGCTCAACGCGTGGTCAGCATCGATGCGTATCCGACCACCGCCTCCGGGACCGGGGTGCGGCCGACACGACACTTCGAGCGGCAGGTCGAGGACAACGAGCGTGACGCGACCGTGCGGATCGGCGACGCGGGAGTGTTGGTGTCCCCGGCCACCTCCACCGCGACCCCACCGCCCTCGGTCCTGTGGAATCCACTGACCGGCGCCACGACCGACGTCGCGGCCGTCACCAAGGCCACCGCGACCTGCCCCGAACGCACTTCACCGTGCCAGGTCACCACTCGCATGCTGCGACCGACCAGGGCCGGGATGCTCAGCCAGACCACCTCCGACGAGGTGTCCTCCTCCTCCGGCCGCCTGTGCAAGGACTGCGTTCGCGAATTCGGCATATCCGGGAAGTGGTCCAGTGTGAACGTCGCCCCCGCCGATCAGCCGATGGGGATCCCGCTCGGTACGACGTCGACGGCACTGGTGGCCCTGTGGTGGAAACGCGACCAGGACCCGCTCAAGGGCGACCCCGTGCTCTACACGGTGCACGACCTCGGCACCGGGACCGTCATCACCTCGGTGAGTTGCACCGCGTTTCCGGATCTTTTGAACAAAACGAAGGAACTGCCGCTCGTCCCCACGACATCACCCAACAAACGCTACGTCGCGGCGGGCCCGCTCGTGGCCGACCTCTCGGCCGGACGCGCGGTCTGCCTGGGGCCGGACGAAAAGCTCAAGGGCGTCATGTTCGGCACGGTGACCGATCGGGGCCTGGCGTACGGGACGCTGGAAAAGAGCGAATTCGACTCCCAGCTCAAGAACATGCCCCCGCTGGGAGCCACCCTGGACATCGCCACCGGCCGCACCGACGTACTCCCGGACGTGGTCGTCGCGCCCGTCGGCCCACTGGTCGGCGGTATGGCGCTGTTTCGCTCCCCCACCGCCAAGACGCCCCAGCGCGTCATCCTCTACCCCTTCGTGGGTGACGGATGAAGGGATTCGCGGCCTCGGAACCGCTCCGACGAGACCGGGGCCAAGTATTCGGGACGAAGCGAAGAGACCCCGAAACGCATCCTGGTCCGTCGAGCCGGTCGGTCACTACAGTGCCGCCCATGGACTCGAAACAGGCCGACCTCGATTCCGTGCGCAGCTACGCCGCGGAGATACCCGTTTCCTGGCTGCGGTGCCGCGAACTCGGACACAACTGGGGTCCGCACAGCGCGCGAGTCATCGAGGACGGTGGCTTCGACCGTGTCCTGCGTTGCCGACGTTGCCCCACGAAGCGGTACCAGGTCCTCGACGCGTTCGGACGTATCGTCTCGAACACCTATGACTATCCGGACGGCTACCGGATGCCCCCCGGCCGTGGCCGAATCACCGGTGACGGCCGCGGAGTTCTACGCGTGGTGAGTATCCGTATGGGCATCGAGGCGGATCAGCGGCGAGCCGTCGGCCGGCGTGATCGGGGCGGGGTCTGATGGCACAGACCATCGCCAGCGTCTGCGACTGGTGCGACATGCACGGCATCCTGGACGTGCCCGCGATCACCTCCCACTCGCTGTCCCTGGACGGGCCCGCGCGGAGGGTCGACCTGTGTGCCCGATGCGAGATCGCGCTGTCGGATGTGGCGGCGTTGTACGACCGGGGGCAGAAGCTGCCCGAGGCCCACTCCGGTGTCGCCGGGTTCACGGGCGGCGTGACCGAGGGCTCCGCCACCGACGCCGGATCCTTCCCGTCCGTGTCCGATCGCGACGCGCCGGGGGCGGGTTCGACGGACGTACGGTCGGCCGGTGAGGGCCGAGCACTCGGCGGCTCTTCCACGGGGAAGCCCGAAGTCGTGTGTCCACTCCCCCATCGGTCCACCCGGGGTGGACCGATGGCGATCGCCTACGCCCACCGAACGTCGCACGCCGACATGGTCCACGAGGGTGCGAAGGTGTGGGACATCCGTTGGAGCGACCCGGCCGGAATCCTCACCCACCGCTGCGTCGTGCACGAACCGTGCGTGGCTCGGGATGTCGCCTTCACGACCGCGAAGGGGCTGACGGCGCACATCAACAGTTGTCGGCTTCCTCGGATCGCCAAGCGAGACACCGACCGCGGCGCGACCGCTTTGTGAGCGATCCGCGCGATTCACTCGCGGTGCCGGACCGCGACCATTGAACTCGCCTTCACCGGCAGGCGGTGCCGGGGTGTCGGCACGGCATGTCGTCCGGGGTGGATCCATATTGCCCGGGCGCCGTCCGGCGGACTTGGAAGAACGCGACAGACACGGTGGCCGGGTCGCGGCGGTGGGGTGCGCGTGGCGGGGCCGCAGGTTGGGCGCGTCGCCGCGAGACGCCGGGGTCGGACTTTACGGCCGTCAAGTTTTTCTCGGGCCCGCCGCCACGGACGCCGTTCGCCCGATGGCGGCGGAAGTGCTTCCACGCTCGGGCACGGTGGTCGTGTGGGGTCGGCTCCGACACCCGACGGGCGGCGGAGCCGACCGGCTCACGCGTCGACGCTCAAGAGGTCGATCAACTGCGAACGATGCTCCGCCGTCATGTGCCGACGCAACAACCGGTCCAGGGCCGTCGGCGAGTGCCACGGCAGACCGAGCGTGTCCGTGTCCGACTTTACGGCCGTCAAGTTTTGCGGCTCGTGCCGCTCCTTCGGGTCATCCACCACCGGTGCGGGCGGCGACTTTACGGCCGTCAAGTTTGTGGATCCGTTGCCCGTGCTCTCGGTCGACCGCGCGGGTGCGGACGGCGCCTCCGGGATGTCCCGCACTACCGGTACGGATTCCTGCGGACGAGCCGAAGGGATGGACGGCACGGGGGCCGGTTGTGCCGCCGGCGCAGCCGCAGCCTCGTCATGAACCGGAGGCGCCTCCGGTGCGACGCTCGGCGCCGAGGCACGCGGGGCGGGCCTGGGCCGATCCTGCTCCAGTGCCCACCACGCGAGTTGCCCCGCCTCGTCCAGTCCGTAGTCCTTGGTGGCCTTGGCCAGCTTGCGCGCCTTCTCGACGGGCATCTGCCGCGAACTCACCAACTCCCGCAGGGCCGGCCCCAGGCGCAGCAGGGAGCGGCGCTGGGACACCCACGCCTCGTGCTTGCCCCGGTGCTCGGCCACATTGCGGGCACTGCCGAATTCGAGAACCATGGCCTCCACGGCCTCTGCTTCCTCGATCGGATCGAAGTTCTTGCGGTCGATGTTCTCCGAAAGAACCGCGTCCAGGAACTCCCGCCGCGACGCGGCCACCTCGTCCCGGATCACCGCCTCGATGACTCCGAGGCCACCATGGGTCGCGGCACGGAAGCGCCGCTCGCCATTCGCGATGACGTAGGTGGCCGAGCCCACCTCGTCGGTGTGCTCCGGGAACAGCTTGAGGTAGAGCACCCGGGACACGACCACGACCGGCTGGAGTTGCCGCCGGCGCATGCTCCCGGCGAGTTCCGCCAGGTCCTCCGGAGTGCCGAAGTTGGTGCGTGGATTGAGCGGGGTGGGGACGATGCTCTCGAGCTTCAGACGTACCAGCGTGGGGGTGCTGCGGCCGGGGACGTCTTCGACCTTCTCACCGGCGAGCGATGCCAGGCTCGTGCGTTTGCCTGCCATCAGGCGTTCCCCCCGCCGTAGCCCAGTTCGAGCGCGAGGCGGAAGAAGTCCTCACGGGCCTCCATCGCCACCCTGTTCTTGGCGTACTGGGTGACCACCTGGCCCTCGGCGGCGGCGCGAGTGTGGACCTTGTACCGACGGATCACCGTCTTGGTACGGGGCCACCCCTGGGCGTCGACGTACTCTCGCGTCTGGTCCAGGTCGACCGAGCCGTCGCGGGGATCCCAGTTGTTTATGGTCACCTTGAAGGGCAAGCCCGTCGGACGAATGACCCTGGCGATGGTGCGTGCCGTGGGGTCGAACGCCAGGGGCTCCGGCGGAAGGGGCACGATCACGTCGTCGGCGACGGCGAGTGCCTGGCGCAGGAGGTCTTCGTCCTGGAGGCTGCCGGGGGTGTCGATGAACACGTGCTGGCGGCCGTTGTCACTCGTTTCGAGGACGGACGCCACCACGGCGGCCAGGTTGAGGGCCGTGGTGGTCTTTCCGACACCGCCCTTTTGATTGGCGATGACGTGCACGAGAGCGGAGTCGCCGCTCAGGAGCTTCAGGTGTTCGGGAGTCTCGTGCTCCTGGGAGAAATCGAAGGGCAGATCGGTGATGCGGTCGGCCCACCAGACGGTGGACGCCTGAGGGTCGACCGAGACGACATACACGCTTGCAACCATGTGCTCCGTTTGCTTCCCGTGGGTTCCGGTACTTCGGGCAGATGGCAGTTTGGCAGACATGTGTCCCCCATGCGTCGGCGACCCGACGGTGCGTACGGGATGGCACTCCGATGGCCGCCGGATGCGGGTCGGGGCCGAACCGAACTTTACGGCCGTCAAGTTCGTGGTCGGGCGAGCCATCAGGGGAGGAATCCAGGTGCGTTCGTGGCCCGGAGCCGGACTTTACGGCCGTCAAGTTTCGCCCGGGAGCGGGGGCGCCGCCGTTGAATTCGGTGGGGGAGTGACGAGTTGGCGTGCCGGGGTGGGCGGTGTCCGGAGGTGGGCCGGCACCGAGACTTTACGGCCGTCAAGTTTTTCCGAGCACCTGCACGGGACTTCCGGGGGGTTCATGGATGTGCGTGGCGCAGGAGTCGAACTTTACGGCCGTCAAGTTTCTCCGAGTGCCCATGCGAGGTTGCCGGGTGTGCTCGGGTGCGCGTGGCGCGAGGGTCCGAACTTTACGGCCGTCAAGTTTTGCCTCGGCAGCTGCTCGCGATCCGTGATCTCGGTGGGGGAGCGGCGGAGTTGCCGCGCTCCCGCTGGGCGGCTTCCGAGCGTCTTCTCGGCAGCGGAACTTTACGGCCGTCAAGTTTTTCGCCGACTCGGATCGAGGCGTCCGCCGTAGTGGCAACCGTCGGGCGTTCGAGGGCGATCCGATGTGTGGGGGGATCGGGCGCTGTCCGCTGGGTCATCGGTCCGCGGCCCGGGCCTGGACGCGCGCTGCGAGTTCGCGATCCGTGATCGCGGCGCGGATGCCTTCGCTGTGCAGCCAGTGGTCGCAGCGGTCGCGAAGTGCGGCGACCTGGTCGATGGTGAGTCCGATGACGGGCATCGGGTCGAGGCATAGCCGGGGGTCGGGCGGAGTGGCGGTGGGGATCAGGTCTCGGCGGTGTCGGGCGATGTCGTCGAGGAGGACTTGGCGGTGGTGTTCCCGGAGGTGGATGAGGCCGCGTGGTTCGGGCCGGTCGCCATCGATCGCGTGGACGAACAGCCGCAGTCGCAAACCGATTCCGCCCCGGAGCACCCGGGCTCTGCCGGGTGGCCGGTCCTCGGGACGGGGTGGACGCAGCACCGTGCCGGCGAGGACCGCCACGTCCGTGTCGCTGAGGTGGAACGCCGCGCGTTCGAGCGGCCCCGGCACATCCAACGCGGCGGACACGACGGCCAGGCGCCACGGCCGCAGGTGACCGTCGACGGGGTTGAGATGGATGCTCCAGGCGGCCATGGACACGACGGCCCCGTGAAGTGTCCCGACGTCGGTCATGTGGACTCCAACATTCTTGCGAGCACGGTTTGATGGCGAGGGTGGATCCGGACGCCACTCGGGTGTCCCCAGGGTGGACACGTGCGCTCCGGGGGCTCGTGTCGCAGACGTGGTGCGTGGCACTCGTCGGCCGGCAACGTGTCCATGTCCGTAGCATCGGGCCGTAAATGCGACGACCGGGGACGGATCGTCCCCGGTCGCGATGTGTACCTGGCGTGCTACGCGGCGATCAGTCCGACGCGGGTCGCGAGCTTGAGCGCGTCCTCACGCACGGTCGCTCCACCGTTGTCGACCAGGCCGGAAATCAGTGACCGGCCGCTGGGGGAGTAGGTCAGGGTTTCCGGGCTGGCACGCCAGCTCTTGTGCAACAGGCTCGCGGTGGCGAGATGATCGCCGCGGTGGTGCGCCCCGCGGGCGAGTTCGATCCAGTGCCGAGATCTGCGCTCGACGCTGGGGATGCTGCTCGGGTCCAGTTGGTCGGCTTTGCGTTGCGCTTCGCCGGCCTGCCCGACCTCGACGTCGATCATGATGTCGTACAGGTCGACGATCGCCCGGCCGAAGCCGTGCCAAGGGTGGGCGTAGCCGTCGGGAAGCTTCGGCACGATCGCGGCGGCCTTGTCGAAATGCCTACGGGCCTCACCCTCATGGCGCTCACGTGCGGCGGTCAACGCCGCGCACAGCCACAGGTGTCCGTATATCGGCAACAGCCGGTTCGGGTCGTCGCCGAGTCGGGGGCGCAGCGACTCGGCCGCGCGGGATACCAGGTCCTGGGCTTCGTCGCCTCCGTCGCAGGCTCGGATGAGATGGGCGAGGTAGAAGGCGGCGCCCGCAACGGCCAACGGATCGCCGGACGCGCGGGCGGCGGCCATCGCGCGATCGGCAACGAGCCACACCAACCGCGGCTCGGCCTGCCAGGCCAGGTACGCCTGCGCCAGGTGGTAAACCTCGGACAGCAGGGCTTGCGCGGTGTGCCTGTCGTGGCCGTTGTGGGTGTCGGCCGCCTGCTCGGCCTCGTGCACGAGGCCGGGAAGTACGCGACCGATCTCGGTCCGTTGGTGGGGCGACGTGTGCCACGTGCGCCACGCACCGTCGAGTCGGGCGCGCACGCGGTCGAGTGTGGGCGGTTCGTCGGTTGCGCCGGCCAGTGGATATGCGGTGAGTGCGCGACGCACGGTGTCGAGACCGTCGTGTCCGGGCCGGGCGTAGTCCATGGTGCGCACCTGTCGGCCGACCAACTCGGTCAGGTCCGCCACGTGCAGAACGTCGGCCAGGCGCAGGAGCATGGGCAAAGGTGTGCTTCGTTTGCCGATCTCGATGCTCTTGAGCCAGTCGGAACTCTTCCCGCAGGCTGCGGCAACCGCAGCGCGGGTCATGCCTTGTCGGGTTCTCCGGTCGCGGATGCGCCGGCCGATCTCCTGTGCGCGATCGTCAGCCACTGTGTCCCCTACCCGTAGGTTCGGGTCTGCCCCCGGGGGCGGTGCGGTGTACGGCGGGGGCGCCACCCTGCCTGTGTGTGAACCACCGCCAGGCTACGCCCGCGGGAGGCGCCGACGACCCCGTGCGGGTCGGGGTCGGTTGTGGCGGTCGCCCGATCAGTCGGGTTTTTCCTGGCTCGGTGCCGCCATGGGGGGCGAGGATGCCTTGGTTGAGGCTCGGGCCGCCCTCCCCGGCGGCCGGGGACGGAATCGTGTGTGACGGAGAGGGAAGCGTGAGCCCATGACGCGGCGGGGTGAGCGCGGCAGGTCCGCAGAGGTCGATTCCTCCGCGCCAGCTCTGCGCCTCGACGGGCTGCGCAAGGTCTTCGGGGAGCGGATCGCGGTGACGGGCCTCGACTTGACCATCGAACCCGGCTCCTTTTTCGGGCTTGTGGGACCCAACGGCGCGGGGAAGACGACTGCCCTGTCGATGGCCGTCGGCCTTCTGCGTCCGGACGCGGGAACCTCGCACGTGTTCGGGGCGGACGTGTGGCAACAGGCCGGCCGGGCTCGTGAGCTTTTGGGTGTGCTTCCCGACGGTCTGGCCATGCCCGAACACCTCACGGGTCGCGAACTGCTCACATACCTGGGCCGACTTCGCCGTCTCGATCGCACGACGGCCGCACTGCGAACGGACGAACTGCTGGACGTCATGGACCTGATGGACGCCCAGCGCACGCCCATCGTGGACTACTCGACGGGGATGCGTAAGAAGATCGGCCTGGCGACGGCACTGCTGCACGCCCCCAAGCTCCTGGTGCTGGACGAGCCGTTCGAAGCGGTCGACCCCGTTTCGGCCGCCGGTCTCAAGCACATTCTGCGGCGCTTCGTGGCCGGCGGCGGGTCGGTGCTCCTGTCCAGTCATGTCATGGCGCTGGTCGAGGAACTGTGCGACACCGTCGCGGTGATGGCCGGGGGCGACGTCGTCGCGGCCGGCCCGCTGCACCTCGTCAAGGGGCACGGCACGTTGGAGGACGCCTTCGTCGAGCTGGTGGGAGGCACGCGGGCGGAGGGGGAGGTCCTGCCGTGGTTGGTGTCCTGATCCGCATGAAGCTCACCATCATGCGGCGTGGCATGACCGACTCCAGGGCCTCGTGGATGCTCGTCGGTGCTTTCGCCGGGCTGTGTCCGGCGTCGTGCACGATCTGGCTCGCCACACGCGAGGCGGGGCACCCCGGGGCCCTTGTGGACCTTCTCGCGCTCGTTCTCGCCATGTGGACCTTCGGGTGGATGCTCGGCCCCGTGTGGAGCGGCGAGCCGGTTCTCGGCCCGGAGAGCTTCGCGCTTGTTCCGCTTCGTCGTCGTGTCTTGGCGCTGGGCCTGCTCGGGGCCGCCCTGGTCGGGATACCCACCGGGGTGGCCCTGATCGCGTTCGGTGCTCTCGTGGTGTTCGCGGCCCGTCTGGGGGTGGCGCCGGTGATGGTGGCCGTCCCGGTCGTGGTACTCCAGGTCCTGTTCGTGGTTGTGCTCTCGCAGTTGACGGGGCGTGCTCTTCGCGCGGTGTCCGGTTCACGTCTCGGTGCCGCGGTCGCGGGTCTGTGCACGGCCGCGATGTTGGTGGCGAGCCAGTCCGGTTGGATCGTCTTCGTCGCTTTGGACGAGGTTCTCGTGAGCGGATTGTCGCCGCGGGTCTCGTGGGTGATACGTGCCCTGCCGTCGGGCTGGGGATTGGCGGCCATCGACGCCGCCGGCCGTGCCGACTGGGGTGTCGTCGCCGTGGATCTGGCCGGTCTGTGTGTGTTGATCGTTGTGCTGTTCACGCTGTGGTCGCGCTCCCTGGGGCCCCGCCGGCGGGCACGTTCGGGTGCGGTGCGGGGCTCACGTCCGGCGATGCGACCGGGGTTCCGGGGCGACGAAGCCACCGCCGCGGTGGTGTCGCGGGAGTGGCGGGCCTGGTGGCGTGATCCTTTGCGGGTGCAAACCCTCGTCGCGGCACCGGCGTTCGCGATCATGTCCTGCGCGCTGCCACTGGCCTTCGACTCGACGGCGCTGTTGCCGTTCGCCGGTGCCCTGACCGCCGTGATGGGGGCGGTGACGTCCGCGAACCCGTACGGGCAGGACGGCACCGCCCTGTGGTTGACGCTGCTGGTTCCCGGGGCCGCGCGTCGCGATGTACGCGGGCGGGCGCTCGCGTGGATGGCCCTGTTCGGGCCGTCGTCGATCGTCCTCATGCTCGGTGGGGGAGTGCTGAACGATCGCGCCGGCGTATGGCCCTGGGCCGTCGCCGCCACACTCGGGGCGCTGGCCGGCGGTGTCGGGCTCATGCTCCTCGTCGGCGTCGAACAACTCGTTCCCGGCCCCGATCCGCGGCGTCGGAAGTCGTCACCCCTGGATCACGGCAACGTCACCGGCCAGGCGTTCGTCGTGTTGATCGGCATCGGCGCCGTGACCTGCCCGGGGTTCGGCGTGATGTGGGTCGGCGAACGTGTGGGCAGCGCGTCGACGGTCGGGGTCGGCGCCGTGTTGTGCGTGCTCGTGGCGTGCTTGTCGGCCCTGTACTGCGGACGGCGTGCGCGGCGCACACTGATCGCCCGTGGGCCGGAACTCCTGCACCTCATGCGCACGGGATCGAACTCGGACACATCCCGAGCCGGCGCGACGTCGCCGGTGGGGGAGCGAGTCGGGCAAAGGCATCCGATGGTGTGGATGTGCGCCGTGCTGGGGCTGATCGCGTGCGTCCCCCAGGCGCTGGTGCCCACGATCATGAAGATCAACGGGACCATCGCGCCCGTGTGGTTCCTCGCCCTGCATCTGCCGAACAATTGGCAGTGGCTGGTCATCGGTTTCATGTACGGACTGGGGATCATGCTCCTCGGTCTCTCCGGCATCCTCTACCGGGGCCGTCTGCGATCCTTCTGACCTGCAACGATGCCCTGTACGACGATCTGAGCGTCGATCGCACGTGCCGCCAGGGAATCACCTCGGGGAGTCGGCGTTCGGCCGGTAGGCGCGAATCGCGATAAAAGCGCAGGTCAGAGGCATGAACAGGGCGGGGGCGCGGGGGAGTTGGAGGAGACGCGAGGGTAAATGTCGATGTAGTGATCAAAGACCGTGCATTTCACGGGGACTTCGAGACGGTGGTTGTGGCGGGTGCCGGATTCGGCGCCAGGTTGTCCGCCGCGCATACCGGCTCACTCGGAGCCACCTTCATGGCGGGCTCGGCACTGATCAGTGTCACCACCACGACACAGGAGTTGGCGGTCACGGCGTTCCCCGCGAGGACCGTCATCTGCTCGTCGGCGCGCACCGTCGAGGAGTTCTGGAACTCCCCGGCGGGGCTCTGCGCGATCGCGAGGTATCCCGCGACGCCGTCGATGCGCGTGGGAGGCAACCATGACACCTGCACGCTGCCTTCGAAGCGTCGTCGCGTCACCTGTTGCGGCTGATACGCGGCGAGCAACTCCGGGCCGATCGCGGAGGCCGTCTGTGGGGGCGCGGACTTCGGGGACGTCGCTCGTTCGGAGGTGCCGTCACCCGAGACCAGCACGAAGGCCACGGCCGTCGCGACGACCAGGAACGCACCGATCGCGGTCCACAACACCCACGATCGACGCGCCTTCGGCGAACCGAAGGCCCAGTCGCCTTCCGGACCCGCAGGTGTGGTGAAGTCCCAACCGAACACGGCCTCCGCGTCCGGTGGTGCGGCCGGGGACACGTCCGGAAGCGGCGCGTCGTCCGCGTCCGGCGCGGGCGCGGAGTCGACCGACTCGGACGACCGCGGGGGAGTGGCGGACACCTCCGTGGCCGGTATCGCCGTCGACTCGTCGAATGCCTCGGATCGCGATGCCTCGGGCGGAACCGTCTCGGAGGGCACCGCTTCCGAGCGCGACGCCCCGGACGTGGCCGACTCCGGTCGGAATTCCGGCGAGTCGATCGGCTTCGGTGGTGTCGCCACGCTCGGCCACCCCGGCGGAGCGGTGAGCCTCGGTCCGGTCCACTCCCGGCTCTCCATACCCCGATCCGCCTTCCCATCGGGCCCGGATGAGCCCGGCTCCACCCGCTGCACGTCGTGTTCGCCGGCCGTCGCCATCATCTCCGCCTCCCGTCCCTCGCCCGCAGCGTCGCCCACACCCCGCCGGGGCGCAGTCGTCGCCATACCCGCACCCGCCGTCGGGGGAGTCCGTCCGCGTGGCGCAACGCCGCCTCGACCGCCGTGCAACGAAGCCAGGCGGCATCCGCGTCGGCCGCTTCGACGGGCCGGCCGGCGTAGACCGACTCGTTGACCAACAGGCCGAGTTCGGACAACCCACTGCCACCCGGTTCGGGCAGGCGGGCTACGCCGTACGCGACCACCTCGCTCACGGTCCGCGTCGCGTCCGCCGACATCCCCGCATGGACGAGTCGATCCCCGACCTGCTCCCAGGCGCCGATCACCCGATCGTGGGGATCGCGTCGGCCGCGACGTCGACGACGCGTAAGCCGCGGCGCGGCCGCCGCCATCAGTACGTGTGCCACGAGCAGCGTGCCCAGGAGCACCGCCGCCATCGACCACAGGGGCGGTCGCCAGGGGCGGTGCGCCCGCGACGTCGGCCCGTCGTGGCCGGCGGGGGGACGCGGTTCGGCGGCGATCCGGGCGTCCTTCTCGCGACGCGACGCCTCCTTCGGGGCCGCTTGCTCCGGTGCCTGCTCCGGCTCGCCCGCCCGGGAAATCGGCGACGCCGCGGGCGAGTCGGCCGTCGGCCCGGGGGTCGGCGCGAACGGCACCCAGCCCACGTCGGCGAACTCGATCTCCGGCCAGGCGATCACGTCACCGCTGCGCACCTGGACCGAGCCGTCGCCGCGATCGTCGCCGCGCGTGAAGCCGACCACCACGCGGGACGGCAGGTTGAGGGTGCGCGCCATCACCGCGAACGCGGCGGCGAATTGTTCCGATGTGCCGGCCCTGGACGTCTCCAGGAAGAACCGGAGGTTGCGGTACGAGTGGCCGGGCACGGCCCCCCGGTCGTACGTGTAGGTGCCGCGCAGCCAATCGGCCAGGCGCAGTGCCTGCTGGTACGGGAAGGTGCTGCCCCGCGTGGCGATCATGGCCTGTTCGCGGAAGAAGTCAGTGGGGGAGTCGTCGGCGTCGCCGAGCCGCGGCGTCGGCAGCGACGTCGCCCCGGGGTCGTCGGCCGCCTGGAGGTATTGCAGCCGGTCCGGATCGTGGTGGGGAATCCGGGATTCGACCTCGTAGCGCAGACCGGGGCGCAGCCCCGAGCCGGTGGCCGGTACGCCGCCGGCCGGTTCGATCAGCAGTTCCACACCGGGCGCGTCCACGCGTACCGGTCGATCGGCTTCCGGCAGCCAGATGCCGTCCAGTTCCTGAATGGTCACCCCGTACACGGCGCGTGTGCTCGATTCCGGCGCGAGGCCGCTTTGTCGCGGGATTCGTCCGGTGGTCGGCCGCAGACCGGCCGGCGGCAGCCAGCTGACCCCGTCGTAGTCGTCGAGCACGGCCAGCCGCCAGCAGCCTTCGCCGCCGGAGGGCGGTTCGGTGTCCTTCCCCCGTACGGTGAACAGCGCGACGTCCGGTTCCTGCAACCACGCGGAGACGCGATCGAGCGGGTTGACCGCGTGCAGCGGTGCGCCCGGTGGCGGGGTCACCTTCTCGTGCAGATCGGGAGGTTGCCGGGCGTTGGCCCGATGCAGCAGCGGGCCCAGTACTCCGGTGAGCACGACGATCGTCGCCACCAGCGGAACGCCGACGGCGGTCGTGCGCACCGATGTTCGCGTGACGGGGGCGCGCACGAGCAGCAGCAGACCGAGGGAGGCGATCAGCGCGGGCACGATCATCGTGTTGCTTCCGGGTCCTCCCACGCCGAGCGTGACGGGAACCGCCAGGGCGAGCGCGGCCGGGATGGCGGGCACGAGCAACGTGCGGGTGCGCAGCGCGAGTTCGGTCCCGGTGAACGCGGCGAACCACACACACGCGGCGACCAGGACCAGGGTGTTCGGGCGTGCGGGCGCGGGTGGCACCGTGGTCAGGATCGTGCGCGGCGCGTCGATCAGGTCGGTGCTCATGCGCCGGATCAGGTCCGGGGTGGGCAGGACGCGGGCCGCCGCGCGGTCGCGGTACAGGGTGGCGGACATGGCGAACGTCCACGCGAGGAGGGTGGCGACCAGCGACGGCCACAAGGGTTTGCCGGTCTCGCGCGCGGGCTTCGACGGGTGTGCCCAGGCGGGGTCGGGCCGCGGGGCTCCCGAGGACACGAGCGCCACCACCGTGGGTGCGAGAGCACACAGCACGGTGACGCCCAGGACCTCCCGGACGCCCAGGACACGATGGAACGCGAGCCCGACGCAGGTCGCGAGCATCAGCACCGGGAGCAGGGTCGCGCGTCGGCGTGCCGCGGTCACCTTTGGGCCTCCGCCCGCCAGGCCACGCCCAGTTCGTCCAGTCCGGTGACGTCCATCCCGACCACACCGGGCGGCAGCGCGCTCGGCGCGGGGTGCCGGTGGTGGGCCGGGGCGATCCGTATCACGACCACTCGGTCGTAGCGGCGCCCGAGGCGTCCCAGCCTGTTCGGGCCGATCGTGGCGGTGGTGCCGGTGACCACGACCAGGGTGTCCGTGGGCCGCAGGCGTTCCAGGGCGTCGAGGGCGGCGGCGAGGGTGTGTCCCGGGTCGGTCTCCACCAGGGCCAAAAGGTCCAGGATGCGGCCGGCGTCCGGGCCTCGTCCCCGGTCGTCGTCCAGGGGGCCGGCGCCGGTGAGGAAGCGCAGGGGGAAGTGGTGCCGGGCGACCGCGCAGGCCACCGACGCGGCGGCGTCCACGGCGACCTCGAACACCGGGGGGCCGCCGCGGTCTTCGTAGGCGGAGGGGTCGGTGTCGAGGACGACGGTGGTGACCGGCAGGCTCACGTCCACCATGCGGCGCACCATCATGCTCCCCATCCGCGCGGTGGACTTCCAATGCACGCGGCGCAGGTCGTCGCCGAGGACGTACTCGCGCAGCGAGTGGAACGTCAGGGTGCCGTCCTGGGCGGTGTCCGAGGTCGGACCCTCCAGGTGGTGGGTTCGTCCGGCGGGCAGCACCGGCAGTGGGACGGTCCGGGGGCGGACCAACAGGGTCTCGATGTCGCCGTGGACGCGTGCGTGCCGACCGAGGCCGAGCGGGTCGCCGCGAATCAGGTGCATCGGGCCCACGGGCACCCGGCCGCGCCGGTGCGAGGGCAGGGGGTAGCGGGCGCGTACCTGTCCGCCCGGCGGCACCGGCGGCAGGGCGACGGGGTAGACCGGTTCTCCCGCGACGAAGTCCTCGGCACGCAGTCCGCGGACGGTGCGGGTGCCCGTGTTGGACAGCACCACCACGCCCTCGGTTGGGTCGCCGCGGGCCACCTTGGCGGGTACCACCTCGCGTCGGGCCCGGATCGACTGTCGCGGATAGGCCCAGGCGGCGGCGAGCACGACCGCGAGCAGGCAGGCGGCACCCAGGTCGACGGCCTCGGGGTAGCCCAGTCCCCAGCCCAGGCCGCTCAGGAGCACCCCGGTGCCCAGCACGGCGTGTCCGCCGGGTGAGAGCATCAGGTGTGGTTCCGGTTCGGGGCGGGCCGGGGGACGGGCACTCGGGCGAGTACGTCCGCCAGGACGTCGGCGGCGGTGACTCCGGCCAGCTCGGCGTCCGGTGTCAGCAGCAGCCGGTGGGTGAGGATCGGCGCGGCCAGTGCCTTGACGTCCTCGGGCAGTACGTGCCCTCGACCCAGGGACGCGGCGCGGACCCGGGCCGCGCGCACCAGCGCGACACTGCCGCGTGGCCCGGCGCCCAGTCGGGTGTGCTCGGACTCGCGGGTGAGTCGGGCGAGATCGACCGCGTAGTCCACCACCGGCGCGATCGCGGCGACCCGGTGGCGGGCGAGCGCGGTGAACTCCTCCACGTGGCGGGCCGTCGCGATGACGGGAAGGGTCTCCACCGAGGGCGCGCCGCCCATGCCGGAGGCCACCGCGACCTCTGAGGCACGGTCGGGGTATCCGAGCGAGACGCGCATCAGGAAGCGGTCGAGTTGGGCCTCGGGCAGGGGATAGGTCCCCGACATGTCGACGGGGTTCTGCGTGGCTACCACCATGAAGGGGCGGGGTACGGCGTGCGGGACGCCGTCGACGGTGACCCGGCCCTCCTCCATCACCTCCAGCATCGCCGACTGGGTCTTGGGGGAGGCGCGATTGATCTCGTCGCCGATGACGATGTGCGCGAAGACCGGGCCGGGCAGGAATTCGAAGGTGCCGCTGGTCTGGCGGTACATCGAGACGCCGGTGATGTCCGAGGGCAGCAGGTCGGGGGTGAACTGCACGCGCTGCCATGATGCGTCCAGCGACGCCGCCAGTGCCCTGGCCAGGGTCGTCTTGCCGGTCCCGGGCACATCCTCCACCAGCAGGTGTCCGCCCGAGAGCAGGCAGATCAGGGTCAGGTCGATGGCTTCGCGCTTGCCGACGAGCACGCGCGCGATGTTGTCGCCGAGGGCGCGAAAGCACTCCCGGAACAGTCGCAACGTCTCCTCGACGGACGCCTCGCCGTGCGTCGGGTTCGCGGTAGTGCTCACGGTGCTCCAGATCGAATCGCGCCGCGGGCCGATCGGACGCCGCGTCGTTCGCGCCGCGGTCGGCCGTCGTCGACGTGTGCGGCGGGGCCGGCCGAGGGCTCGCTGTCCGCGACCACGGCGAGCGCGATGCCGACGGGTGGTCTCGACACGGTGTGCGCGTCCGTGGCTCGCGGGCCCATAGTGGGGGAGGCGACCGCCGGGGCCCTAGGAAAAATCCGCCACTCGCTCCCGTGGCGCCGTCAATGGTCCCGGCCGCACCGGAGCCGGCCCGACGTGTGCGCTCCGACGCGTTCCGCACGCAGTGCCGCAGCCACCAGGTCCATCAGCTCCCGCTGCAGCCGCTCGGGCTCGCTGTTTGCGAAATGCGGGTGCAGGACCGGTGGGATGGCTTCGTCGGGATCCGCGAGGTGCCGGAACAGGCCGGGCAGTCGCACGCCGACGAGGTGCTTGCTCTCGTCCATGAGGACGCGCAGCCCGCTCTCCCGGCGCAGCGCCCGATGCTCCGCGGCGGCCAAGGCGTCGACGACGCGGGCGTGTTCGGCCGCGTCGATCCGCCGCGCGCTCTCCGCGCGCAGGGCTCGTCGGCGGGCCCGTAGGGCGCAGGGCACGGTGATCGCGGCGGTGGCGCTGCCGAGGCACAGCAGGGTCAGCAGGGCCGTGGGTACGAGCATGATGAGGGTCCCGGTGGTGAGGGTGCGTGGATCAACCGGCGGGTTCGGATTCTTCCGGCGCCGGGTCGAGGAGGCCCACGAGGGAATCGCCGTGTTCGTCGCCGCCTTCCTGGACCAGTTCTCCGATGCTCTGGGCGTCTCGGATCGGCGCGAACCGTACCCGGTCGTCCTCGCCCACCCGATAGCCGTAGACCGCCGGTCGCGGCAGGGAGTTGTACGCGAAGTGGGTGGAGAAGTAGTAGGCGCCGGTGTCGTGGAGGGCCACCACGTCGCCCGGTTCCAGGAGCGGCAACGGCCGTGCCACGGCGGTCAGATCGCCCGCGAAGCAGCAGGGGCCCGCGATGTCCTGGGGGACCGTGGGGCCTTCCTTGGGTCGGCCGTTCGCGTCGTGGGCGCCGACGCGCAGCGGCCAGGCGTTCGGCATGAACACGGTACGGGTGGCCACCTGGGCGCCGGCGTGGGTGATCGCGATCGGCCGTCCGCCCGACGTCTTGGTGTACTCCACCAGGCTCGCCACGGTGCCGCTCTTGGCCACCAGCGAGCGGCCGAACTCGGTGAGCAGCGTGTAGCGTCCGTCGAGGAGGCCGGGGACTCGCGCGCGCAGTACGTCGACGTAGTCCGCGTAGGTGGGTTTGACTTCGTCGTCGGCGAAGTTGACCGGCAGGCCCCCGCCGATGTCCAGGGAGCGTACCTGGAAGCGCCCCAGGAGGGTGTTGATGTGCTCGGCGAGTTTGTAGGTGGCCTTGATGCCCGCCGCCATCAACTCCAGGGAACACCCCTGTGAGCCGACGTGGGCGTGCAGTCGGCTCAACCAGGGCCGCTGGGCGAAGGCGGCGACGATCGCGTTGACCGCGCCGGGGTCGCCGAGCGCGATGCCGAACTTCGAGGTCTGGGTCGCGGTGCTCATCGCGCCGATGCTGCCGGTGCCGACCTGCGGGTTGACCCGCAATCCGATCGGGGCGCCGGTGCCGACGCCCTCGGACCTGAGCGCGTCGACCCGGGCCAACTCCTGGAAGTTGTCGAGGTTGATCGCGATACCTCGGGTGAGGGCGAAGCGCAGTTCCTCGACGGTCTTGGCGGGGTTGTCCAGGATCAGCCGCTCGGGTGGGAACCCCGCGGCGAGCGCCAGGTGCAGTTCGCCGGCGCTCGCCACCTCGCAGCCCATGCCCGCCTGTGCCATCAGTCGCAGGACCGGCACCAGAGCGCAGGCTTTCGCGGCGAACGTGTGCAGTACCGGGGCGGGTTCGAAGGCGGTGCGCAACTCGTCGACGGCCCGCAGGACGCCGTCGACGTCGAGGAGGCCGATCACGGGCGCGTGTGCGCCCAGGAGACCGAAGCGCACGGCCTCGCCCAGGGCCACGTTCCTGGGAGTCGGTCGCACGCGGGTGGGAGCGGGAATCATTGCCGTGCACCTCGAACCTGGGATCGGCGTGGGGAAAGTCGGCATCGGGAGCGGATCCGGGCACCCGTCGGCACGTCTGTGCGACGTGCCGACGGGGTTGATCGGCGGTCCCGTCCGCCGTGTCCTCCAGCTTCGGGGCGTGGACGTGCGACGTCATCACCCCGCGACACCAAAGCCGGCTGTGGGATGTGCCGCCGCGCGCCACGAAACGATCTTGAGGGAGGGGAGGGATCACGGGTGCCCGCGGATCAGACGCAGGCCCAACTCGGCCAACAGGCGCGTGCCCGGATCGGTCAGGTCCACCCCGAACAGCTCGTGCGCGCGCCGCAGTCGGTAGCGAAGCGTGTTCCGGGTGATGTGCAATCGCCGTGCCGCCCGTGCGGTGTCGCCGAACACCTCCAGGTAGGCCGACACCGTGGCGCCGTAGTGCGAGCCGTGTGCCCGGTCGTGGTCCAGCATCGTGTGGATCGGGCTCGTGGCGGCCTCCCACACCGGCTTCATCCGCTCCAACGCCTCCAGCAGCGTCGCCTCGACCACCACGTCGCCGGCCGACACGAACGCCGAGGTCGGCGGGGCCGCGCCGAGTGCGGCGCGCCGGCGCAGCACCCGCAACGCGGTTTCCGCGCCGAGTCGCGCGGCAGGCAGTTCCAGGAGGTTGCCCGCGACGGGGCCGACACCGGCGAACACCACGCAGGTGGGGAACGAGGCGACGGTCGACAACAGTTGCTCCGCCCGGGCCGTCACGGGCTCGGTCCCGACCGGGGCCACCACGAACAGTCGGTGGCCGACGCGGGTGGTGCAGACGCCGTGTGCCGAGGCCGTCGCCTGGAGCGCCAGGACGTCCAACAGTCGCTGCTCGGACGGGCTCGGCGGTCCGGGATCGACGGGGGACCGATCCGGGCGCGCGTCGGCCTCGGACGATCCGCGCTCGCGCACCTCGGCCACGGTCACCGAGTACGGCCGGTCCACGTCCAGTCCCAGGGTTCGGGCGGCTCCGGCCAACTCCGGCCGGCGGGCCGCGGTGCCCTCGTCGAGCAACACGCCGAGGGCCCGCTCGCGTCGGCGCTCGCGCGGCCGGCCCCGGGTGCGGTGGTGGACGAGATGGGGGGCCGCGGCCCGGGCGGCGAGCCGCAGCGCGCCGGCGGCGGCATCGGTGAGCGGTCGGCCGTCCGCGGCGACCCAGATCGAGCCCAGCACGTGGGCGCCGTCGCGCACCGCGATCACCAGGCGTTCGGCGTGGCGATCGTCGGCGGGCAGCCGTACCGCGTCGTCGCTCGCCCACAGGGTTCGGAAGAAGCCGCTCTGGCGCAACTCGGCCACCCGCCAGGCGGGTACCCGTTGCCCCAGGATGGTCAACCGGCGCAGCGGGTCCGGCTCGCGGTCCATGCGCGAGTAGGCCAGGACACGCGACTGCGGGTCCTCGATGGTGATCGCCCCGCCCACCATGTCGGCGACGACGTTCGCCAGACCCGGCAGATCGCCGATGGGCAATTCGTCCGCGGCGTCGGTCCCGCTGACGGAGGTGTACGTCAGGGAGGTCCGCAGCAGATCCAGGACCTGTGCCCAGTCCCAGTCCGGGCCCCGGGTGAGCACGACCGGCATCGGCGACTCGCCGACGGCCGCTTCGCGTTCGATCGCCGCGTGGAGCAGGGCGGGTATCGGCTCGGGCCCGCCGCGCACCACGACCGCGGCGGCGCCGGCCCGTCGGGCGGCGGCCAGGACGGTCGCGACGGCGGGTGACGTCGGATGCACCCCGATCGCGAGCAGGACCCGGTGTCGGCCCCGGCCGCCCCGTTCGCCGTGGTCGTCTTCGGGGGCGAACAGATCCACTCCGGTGACCGGCACCTCGATGCCCCCGGGTGCGTACACCACCTCCATCACCTCGTCGCCGACCAGCGCGAGCACCCCTGCGAGAGTGACGGTCGCGAGGGGGTGCGGCGTCTCTGGCATGGTCGTCCTTTCGTCGACGGGTGAGGGCCGCCTCGGCGCTGTGCCCGTTCGTGTGCCGCGGATCGTCACGTGCCGACGGCCCTGTGTCGTGTCTGTCCAAGCCGTGTCGTCGGGCCGGACCGAATCATGGTGGGCATCCCGATTCGGCGCCTGTCATGTGTCGGCGTATGTCCGATGGCGGCAGGGCGTCGGGTGGGATCCACGCCGGCGATCGCGCCGCCGCCTCGGATGGCCGTTCGCCTTCGCGAACGCCGCTGCCACAGTTCGGAGTAGTCACGGTGCACGCATTCGATGCCTCCGCCCCCCTGCCCACGCGCCTTCTGACGGATCCGGCGATGATCGCGGCGTGCGCGGCACGTGACGTCGGGGCGGTGTTTCGGCTGGCGAAGACCGTGGGTCTGTACCACAGCAGAATCGCCAGGCTGTGCGAGATGACGCCCAGTCGTGTGGCGGACTACGTCGAGGGCAGGGTGTGCGCACAGCGGCATACGGTGCTGGAGCGGGTGGCGGACGGTCTGCGCATCCCCGGCGCCATGCTGGGTCTGGCGCCGCGCGACTGGGAGTCGGCGCGGTCGCGCGTGTCGTCCCAGGCCGGCGAGTACGGCACCGGCGAGGGCTCGTTGCCTGATCCGCGCCTGACACGGGGCCTGAATCCGCGCAGCCGGACGGTGCGACTGGGACTGTTCACCCAGGCCGTGATCGAGACGTCGCGCGCGGTCGACATCGACATCGACACGCGGGGCCGAGCCGTCGTACGCGTGCGGGAGAACGTTCACAACCTCGGTGCCCACCCGGTCACGCGCCTGCACCACGACTTCTGGTTCGAACGCACCGTCGGCCGCTTCGACGTGCGGCTGTCGCACGGGGTCGGTTCCGGTGACGGGCAGCGGCTGGAGCGACTGCATGACACGAGCACGCTGAGCAAGTTCGTCGTGTGTCTGCCCGAGCCGCTCACTCCCGGGGACACCGCCCGCATCGAATACGTGTGTACGGGTGGCGTGTTCGACGATCGACTCTTCTGGCGGCAGACCATCGCCCGTCCCACCGAACAACTGTGGCTGCGCGTGCGTCACCGAGGCCCGCAACGGATCGACGCGTGCACCGCGGTCCAGGAGCATCACGACGGCGGCGAGACACCGGTGGGAACGAGGGTCGACCGTGCCCCGGGCGTGACGGAACTCAACGTGATCCGAAGCCACTTGATGCCGGGAGAGGCGCTCGTGCTGCGATGGCACCGGGACGAGCCCCCCGCGCGCTGAGCGGATGCGAACGGCGGGGCGGGGGTACGGTGCGCGCGAACCCCGCACAGGATCGTCGTATCGGGGCGCGGCCCGGGCGATGGACACCACGTCGCGATCATGGCCGCGACGGGATCCGACCCCCTTGGATAAACACGCCGCGTCCGTCGACCGGAATGGCGGCAGCGGAACCGGCGTCGCGCCTGTCGTGGCTCCCGTCGTGTTCCCTGTCGTGGATTTCCTTTCCGACGTCCATCCGGCCTCGCCAGGCTTTCGGCCCAGGCGGGGAGACGGCGATCCGCATGACGGACGGAAGGCGGGGCGGCGGTGCGAGAGCGGGTGGTTCGCGCGTTTCGATTCGCGCTCGATCCCACACCGACCCAGCTTCGGGCCTTCCAGCGACACGCGGGAGCGGCTCGCTGGGCGTTCAACTGGGCCCACGGCCTGAAACTCGCCGCTCAGGAGACACGCCGCGCCGAGATCGCCGAACTCGTGGCGGCCGGGCACACCCGGGCGTCCGCGGCCAGGGCCGCGACGACGCGCGTGCCCACGAAGGCGCAACTCCAGAAACAGCTCAACGCCCTCAAGGGCGATTCTCGCGTGCACCTGCCGCCCCCGGACGCCCCCGGTCCGCATCGGCCCTGCCCCTGGTGGCACGAAGTGTCGACCTACGCCTTCCAGTCCGCCTTCGACGACTGCGACATCGCCTGGCTCAACCGGGCCAAGTCGCTGTCCGGCGAACGCGCCGGCCGCGTCGTGGGGCCGCCCAGGTTCAAGAAGAAGGGCCGTGCCCGCGACGCGTTCCGGCTGTACGGGAAGAGCCTGCGCCCCGAGGGGTACCGTCGTGTCCTGCTTCCCAAAATCGGTTCGGTGCGACTGCACGAGTCCACCAAGCGGCTGTCCCGCCTGATCGATCGCGGGCACGCCGTACTCAAGTGCGTGACCGTCTCCCGCGCCGGGAACCGCTGGTACGCCTCGATCCTGGCGGAGGTCGAGCAGGAAATCCCCGCTCGGCCCACCCGCCGGCAACGCGCGGCCGGCACCGTGGGCGTCGACCTGGGCGTGCGGGCCCTGGCCACCCTCTCCCGACCGCTGGAACCCGATCGTCCCGACAGCGACCGCATCCCCCATCCCCGCCTGCTGGAACGCAACCTGGACCGGTTGGCGAAGGCCCAGCGCCGATACGCGCGCACGCGCGCGGGTTCCAACCGCCGGAGCAGGGCCGCGCGACGCGTCGGCGCGTTGCACGCCCGCATCGCCGAACAACGATCCACCCACCACCACCGGATCACCAAACGACTGACGACCACCTTCGCGGTGGTCGGGATCGAGAACCTGGACCTGGTCGCGCTCACCGCCGCCACGGCCGGCGTCGCCGACATCGGCAGCGGGGTCAGGGCCCGCTTCAACCGGTTGCTCCACGACGCCGCGCTCGGCGAGTTCCGCCGTCAACTCCTGTACAAGGCACGCTGGTACGGCTGTACACCCGTGGTTGTCGATCGTGGTACGCCGACCAATCGTGTCTGCTCCTCGTGCGGATGGGAAAACCCACCCCTACGCCCCGGAGCGGACCTGTTCACCTGTCACGCGTGCGATCTCCGGATCGGCCGGGCCGTCAACAGCGCCCGCAACATCCATCGGATCGCACGGCACACGCACCACGTCGCCCCTGACGGAGGGGAGACGTCAAACGCTCGTGGAGGGGGCGCGTCCGAGGGCATTCGTGTCCGGGACACGCCCGCGACGAAACGAGAAGGCCCGAACGGGTCACCTCGGCGGGGTAACCCGCCGGCCATCCACGGCACGGATGTCGGCGCCGCGTACGTCCTCCGGGAAGATCGGCGGATCCGGTAGGGCGAGCGACCACGAGGGTGCCGCGGATCGAACCGGTCCGGGGCGCCGCGTGTCGTGGGAGGGTCGGTGAATCGGCGATTCCCCGTTCGCCTTCCGGGAAGGTTTCCCGTCGCGCGGACGTGACGCGCGATTCGGTGCGGATGGGTCGGATCCGACGCTTTCGCGGCTCGGTGGGCCATGGGCGACGGAGTATCGGCGAGTCGGGGGGAAACCGGAGCGGATATCCCGGATACCGGTCCGCGGAGAATCCGCGTATCGGAGCACCGTGGAAGTGTTGTGCGTGTCACCTGTGGTTTCGGCGGACGGCGTCGTGCGGTCGCTGGATTTCGGAGAAGAAGGATCCTGACAATGGCTCGACGCGTGGTCACGCTCTATATCGACGACATCACCGGCGGCGAGGGGGCGGACGTGGTGACGCATACCTTCAGCTTGGACGGCATCGGTTACGAGATCGATCTCGGTATCGACAGCTTTCAGGGGCTGTTGGACGTACTGGGGCCGTATTTCGGCGCCGCCCGCAGGATCGGCACGAACACGAACCGGCGTCGGAACGCCGGGAAGGGGCAGGCCGCCGTCCTGCGGCCCAGCCCGGCGCGGGTACGCGCGTGGGCGAGCACGCACGGCATCGAGGTCAACACCCGGGGTCGGTTGTCCACCGAGGTGTTGGCGCGGTACGAGGCGACGCACTCGCTGTAGGACGCGGGCCCGACGCCCGACCCGCGGCGATGATCGGATGCCGTGTCGCCCCGGTCACGATGGCGTGACCGGGGCGACGGCTCACCTCATGCCCCGCGCTCGAAGCGTGGCGTGGCCTCTGCGGGCGGCCGGTGTGTTCAGGACGCGGGGGTCTTCGTGGCGCGACGGCGCACCGCGCGGTGGGTCAGGACGGCGCCGAGGCCGACGAGCACGGCGCCTCCGGCGAGGACGGCGGGGGTGTCGACCCCGCTGCCGCCGGTTTCGGCCAACTCCGGTCCCTTGGCAGGCGTGGGCGGCGTGGGCGGGATCGCGGTGTCGCCCGTGGTTCCGCCGGGGGTGGGTGGCGTTTGCTTGGCCGTCCAGCCGGCCCTCGCGCTGTCCTCGACCTTGATGTCGCGCTGACCGACCGCGATCACCAGCTGCCCGGGCTTGAGCCCCTTGAAGACGCGGCCCGCCTCGACGCTCGCCTTGCCGGACACCTCGAGCGTCGCCTCGCCGGCCTCGGTGCCCTCGGGTGGCGCGATCCACACCCGGTCGCCGTCGCCGAGCCGGCCGGTGACGGTGGCGCCGTCCTTGTCCACGAGCCTGGTGCCGGAGGTGCCGGTCGGCGCGGCGGAGATCGCCTTGCCGGTGGCGCTGGTGGTCACCGTGAACGGACCGATGCCGGGTTTGTCGGCACGGCTGCCGGTGAGTCTTTCGGGGGTGATCGTCAGGGAGATCTTCGGTTCGGAGCCGTCGTCGGGCTTCGCGGTCCTGATCAGGTAGTCGTACAGCTTCTTGACGTCCTCGTTCTTCTCCTTGGCGTTGTCGATCTCCGCACCGTCGCTGAAGTGCCAGATCGCGGCCTGGGTGGCGCCGCCGGCCTCACCGGCGTCCAGGCCCGCGATCCCGGACGCGTCCTTGAGCTGTTGCAGGGTCTTGGTGGGGAAGGAGTTGCCGAGGATCCACTTGAGCTTGGCCTTGTCGACGGCCGGAACGTCCTTGTC
The DNA here is from genome assembly GCF_003967355.1 of Embleya hyalina. GTDB lineage: Bacteria > Actinomycetota > Actinomycetes > Streptomycetales > Streptomycetaceae > Embleya > Embleya hyalina. Next base: position 155,138 of record NZ_BIFH01000022.1, read on the forward strand.
CGCGAGCCAGGTTCCCTCCCAGGAGGACTCCTGGTACCGGTCCGTGACGTCGTGCAGCAGATCGACGCAGTAGACCTTGATCACCTCTCCGCCGTCGAGCCTGAGGTTCATGTAGCCCATGGGGAGGGTGCGGTTCATCCTCGGGTCCGGTCCCTTGACCGAGACCAGGGTGGTCTGGTCGGCCCCGAAACCCTCGAGGGTGCCGCTCACTCCGTCGGCCCGAGCCGTGCCCGCGAAGCCGATCGCACCGGTCACACCTATCGCGGCGGTCCACGCCGACAGGCGTGCGACGCTCCGTCCGGGTACTCGGAACATGTGGGAATCCCCTCGATGAATGCCGAAACGAAATCGACTCGTGCCGGCTTCACGCCTCGCGTGGCGGCCCCGAGTGGACAGTGGCTTGATCGTAGGAGATCCCACCCGGGTTTTCGCAAGCCGGGAAGGGATTGGGTTTGCGAAATTCACACGAACTGTTTTCTTCGTGTCGAAGAATATGCGGAGGGTCATCGGGAATCGCCGTGCGAAATCGCGGATCGGGTCGACCGATCCGATGCCTCGAGGTTATTCACGGATGGAAGAGCGCGATGCGAGTTGTTGTGGAGAACGCTGTGCGTACGGGCCTTTCGCCCGGTGTGGAATTCGTCGTGGACACGGACGGCGGGCGACGGGGAAGAACACCCGCCGTCCGTGTCCACGACGGTCGTGGGGTCAGCCGACCAACGGCGGTTGGAGCAGGTGACGCGGTGTCACGGCCGCGGGGTCGCGGCCACCGGTGGTCGGCGCGTCGGAGCCGACCGGGCGAAACGTCCTCGTCCGGGAGATGAGCAGATCGACCGCGTGTCGAGGGTCGGCGGCGCTGCGGCGGATGTCGTGCGCGCCGCCGCCTTGGGCGAGCAGGTCCGCGGTGGCCTGCCGGACGAATGCGAGGTCGCCGGCGGCGGAGAGTTCGGGTGCCAGGTCCTCGACGAGTCTCCACACCGTGGTGCGCGCGGATTCGGCGGTCATCGTCGTCGGATCGACCAGGAGTCCGTCGAGTCCCGAACGTGCGGCACGCCAGGTGGCCGCTCGCAGCCACACCTCCGGACAGCTCGGCATGGTCCGGTCGTTCGCCGCCGCGGCGACGCCCCTATGGACCAACGCGCGGAAGACGGCGGCGATCAGCACCGAGGTGTTCACGTCCGGACAGGCGTCACAGATGCGCATCTCGATGGTGGGCGCGTGCGCGGACAACCGCAGGTCCTGGTAGTACATGCCGGTGTCGGTGATCACCCCCGACCGCACGAGGCCCTCGACCAGGGCGTCGTACTCACGGGCGGAGCGAAATCCGGTGGCCGGGCCCGCCGAGGGCCATCGTTGCCACACCATGTTGCGCCAGCTCGCGTAGCCGGTGTCCTGTCCGAGCCAGTAGGGCGAACTCGCGGACAGGGCGAGCAGCGTGGGCAGATGCGGGGAGATCCAGGCCATGGCGCGGGCGGCGATGTCGCGGTCGTCGACCTGGACGTGTACGTGCAGACCGCAGATGACCTGCTCCCTGGCGACCCGGGCGTAGTCGCGGGCGATGGCGACGTATCGCTCGCCGGCGCTCTGCGGCGCGTCGTCCAGGTGCGCGATGGGCGCGGTGCCCGAGGCGATGACCGCCACGCCGGCGCGTTCGGCGGCGTCGGCCAGGAGTGTGCGCGAGGCGACGAGGTCGGCGTGGAGGTCGGACAGGTTCGCGTGCGGACGGCTGTTCGTCTCGATGCAGGTTTCCTTGGCCTCACGGGTGAATACGGCCGCCGGAAGCTCGGCGAGCAGTTCCGTCGCGGCCGGGCTCAGGCGTCGAGTCCGTCGGTCCACGATGTGGAACTCCTCTTCGACGCCCACGGTCTGAATCGACATCTGTTCCCTTGGGTCTTTCTCGGGCCGGATCGAGGGGACTCGAGGTCGGCGCCGGAGCGGGCTCGATGGGTGGGTCGCCGAACGTCGTCGTCTCGTCGACGGAGCACGCGACGAGTGCGACCGTGCCGTCGTGGTGGTGCGGATGGGGCACGGCCCGGACGGCGTCCCACACGACGGTGGCCTCGACCGGCGCCTCCACGACGTGTCCCGCCGTGTCGGGGTGCGTGACCACCGGTAGGCGCGCGTGGTCGGGCGGGGCGAACCCGGTCGCCGACGCCAACCACTCCCGGGACGTCGACGGGCGTGTCACGGCACCTCGAACCCTTCGACGAATCCCGGACAACGACATCGGCGACCCGGCACCGTCCGCGTGCGAGCGCCGTCACAGCGTCGTGGCCCGGCCCGGGGGCGGTATAGGAAATTCCCGTCAAACGCCGGTGTCCGGACGTAGCGGCGGAACTCACCCTCCGCTCGCACCTTCTACGCACCCCGGCTCATCGGGACATGCCGGCGGGTGCGGAACACGGAACCACCCCGAAGCGCGGCGATACGCCGTGCGTGGTGGGCGCGGAGCGCGTCGCGCCGGTCCGAGTAGTCGGGCTGCGCGGTGGTCTGGTCCGGCCAACGGCGGTACCCGTACACGGGAGTTCGGGCCAGGTAGTGGCACTCGAAGTGTTCGCCGAGGGTGAGCATCAGGGCGGTGTCCTCGGACACCGGCAGCGCCGGCCATCCACCGACATGGTGGACCGCGTCGGTCTCGGCCACGACGGCGGCTCCGCAGAAGGGAGGGAATCCGAGTTCCCGGTACCGGTCGTAGATCGCGCCGCGGGCCTGCCGCCCGGGCTTCAGATAATCCGGGAACGCCACCATGCGGTCACCGACCAGATCGACCGTCAATCCCGCACCCCATACGGCGTCGTCGTTCGACACCGCCGTGAACAACGCGTCCAGCCCGCCCGGAAGCCACACGTCGTCGGCGTCGAGGGTGGCCAGCCACGGTGTCGTCACCTGACCCAGGGCCACTGTTCGGGCCACCGCCGCACAGCTGGGACGGCCGGTGGCCATCACCCTGATTCCCGTCAGTGACGGCTCTTCCACACGCGCCACGATCTCCAGGAGTTCCCGGGGGATGGTCGCGCCGTCGTAGGAGACGATCCATTCCATCGGTGTCCGTTGCCGACCCAGGGAGCGCCCGGCTTCGGCCAGGAATGGGATCGCCCCGTCGTGCACCGGAGTGATGACCGTGAGATCTGCGCCTGCCATCCTCGAACTTGCCCTTTCCATCGCCGAATCGCCGCACGTCGAGCCACCGGTCGGCGACCGTGCCGACCGGATCGTGACGTGCACAACGTGCTCGGGGCGTCGTCGGGGCGATAGGAAATAGCCGTCCGGGCGACCCCTGTGACGGATCGGGCGCCGTCGGGGCGGGAAGGTCGCGCGCCTCGATGTGTCCGTCCGGACGTCGTCACGGTCGAGGTCGAACGGTGTGCCGCGCTTGGGGGTGGGTGGTGTTGTCGGACGGTGTGGGGGAGGGGTCGTGCGGTGGTGACGTCGTCGGGTGGGTCGAGGACGGGGGAGCGGAGGAGGGGAGGGGGGTCCGCGAGGGTGGGGCCGACGTCGACGGTGATCGAGGGGTTCGGGAGCGAGTGTGCGCAGGGCCGGGGGTGGGGGCGACCGTCGGAGGAGGTGAGGACGATCCGCGTGGTGTGGGGGTGCCGCCGGTCTTCCGGGGCGTGGCCGGTTTCCGGGTGGCCCGGGGGGTGGCCGCGGCGCGCGGCGTGCCCGGGGCGGTCGCGGAGGGCACGGATGACGAGTGAGTCGTGCTCGGCGGCCGGGTCGGGGTGAGGGCGGATGGTTTCGCCGTGGTCGTGGACCCCGTGGGTGACGGGGTGCGTTCGGGCGCGGTGACGGTGGTGGTGTCGCTTGCTCCCGTGCGGTCCGCTCGATACGGCCGGGTGTGCGCGACGACCGCGCCGGTGACCGATACGGCGACGAGGATCGCCAAGGCGGCGAGCAGGGGCTTGGGGACGAGGGGCGAGCGGCGGTGTCTGCCGCGAGGGCGGGCGTGGTCCAGGCCAGGGAGGCGCAGGTGTCGGCGGCGCTTGTGCCGGGGCACGGGCACGTCTCCTCTCCCGGTTCGGACGGTGGACGATGTCGACTGGCCGCGTCACCTCCACCGAAAGCTCCCGATGGGACGAATATGGGCATCTCAGGCAACGATCGGCGTTGCGCATCCGTGGGGATCGGAAAAATACGACCGAAGGCGTGCCGTCTCATCGGGACACGGCGCGAGGTCCCCTGGGTCGGATGACCTCCCCGTCGCGCAGGAGCTCCCCGCCCCACACACCGCGGGGCTCGTTGCGTGCCAGCGCCTCGGTCAGGCAGGACCTGCGAAGCGGGCAGTGGCGGCACACCCTCTTGGCCTTCTCGATGCCGCGGGCCGATTCGTCGAAGAAGACTTCGGGATCACACGTGCGGCATGGGATGGAGGCACCGATGCGTCGAATGTGGTCGTGCAGGCTCAGTCCCATGGCTGTCTCCGCAGGTGGTGTCTCGCGGCGGACACGGCGTCACCCCCCACCGATGGTCGCCGGCCCGACGGGGCTCGGCTCGACGCGTCCGGTGTCGCACCGTGAGTGCCAAGATTTCCGGCCGTGCGGCGCGGCGCGATTGTAGGAAGCCGCCACATCACGGCCGCGATCACTCCTTCGTCCCTTCGACGGCGATCACCGAAATACCCGATATTGGCCACTTGGGTCATGTATCGCCAACGGCATGAGCGCAGGATCGTCGCAGAGTCCGTCGCGTGCTCGGGGCGAGGACGGGTTCGGGATCGGCCGGCTACGGGGCCGACCGGCGGCAGACCCGGGAGACGATCATGACGACCATCCGAGCACACACCTACATGTTCACCATCCCCTCGCTGGGGTGCCGCGTCGCGGGTGCCCGGCAGACGGTGCTGACCGTGTTCGCCCGCTGGGGCGTCCCGGTGCGGTCCGAGACCGGCGAATCGATCCGTCTCGTAGCCTCCGAGCTGATCACCAACGCCGTCGAGCACGCCGGCCGGGTCACCCCGGACATCGCCATCGTGCTCCAGGAGCGCGACGACGGAACGCTGCGCCTGGGAGTCCGCGACCGCCATCCCGGGCGACCGCGCCTGCGTGCCCGAACCCGGGCGGGACTGCCGACGAGCGGGCGGGGACTGGCGATCGTGCGGGCCGTACTCGCCGAGGTCGGCGGCCGAAGCCGCGTCGAACGTCACCAGGACGGCGGCAAGACGGTGTGGGCGGAGATTCCTCCCGAGGCGACGCGAGCCGAGTCGGACACGGACGCGCGCATCGAGAGCCGACCCACGTCCTGCGCCGCCATCGCGTGAGCCGGTGGCGCGTACGCCGAACCCACGGGATCGGGCACCCACTTCGGCTTGGCGCCACCCCTCGAAACGCTGGGGCTGTCGTGTTCTTCCATGTGGGGATGTCCGGCGCGCGACGACACTGACCCGCGAGCACGCGAACCGCTCGAAGGCGGGGAGGGTCACTGTCGTCATGCGGGTTCTGGTGGTCCAGGACGGAGAGCACGTGGCCGACGCGTTGCGTCGGGGACTCGAGGGCGAAGGGTACGTGGTCGACGCGGTCAGCGACGGCGTGGACGCCGTCTGGCTCGGCCGCGAGAACCCCTACGACGCGATCATCCTCGACGTCGAGTTACCCGGCCTCGACGGATATCGCGTGTGTTCCACCCTTCGGGACGACGGCGTCTGGACGCCGATCCTCATCCTCACGGCCAGGTCCGGCGAACGCGACGAGGTCCAAGGGCTCGACCAGGGTGCCGACGACTACCTCACCAAACCCTTCTCGTTCGCGGTACTCGTGGCCCGACTGCGCGCCCTGATGCGTCGCGGCGCGCCGGAACGCCCCGCCGTACTCGTCGCCGGGGATCTTTCCCTCGACCCGGCCACCCGGTGCGTACGCCGCGGCGACACCCTCATCACGCTGACCGGTCGTGAGTTCTCCCTGTTGGAGTTCCTGCTCCGCCGTCGCGGCCAGGGGCTGTCCAAGCGGGAGATCCTGCGACACGTCTGGGGCGACGACTTCGAGGGCGCCACGAACCTGGTCGAGGTCTACGTGAGGCGTCTGCGCAACAAACTCGACCGACCGTTCGACCGGGCGGCCATCGAGACCCTGCCCGACCGGGGCTACCGACTGGCGGTGGACGGCGGCTGAGCCGGACCCGTCCGCGTTCAGCGTTCGGTCAGCGCCGGTGCGCGAGGATGAGCCCGCCGGGCGCGGGCGTCAAGGCCAACGCCCTTGTACGAAGGGGGACTTCATCGTGAGTCGAGTCGGCAGGTGGATCGTGGGAGGCGCCGTGGCGGCGGCCTTCGTCGTCGGCGGCAGCGGGGCCGCGTTCGCGGCGGGTACGAGCGCGGAGACGCCGCCCGCCCGGACGGACGGCACGCGGGTCACGCAGACGACCTCGGCCGACGACGCCGGCGGCGCGGGCGCCGGGACCGACAACCGGGAATACGGCACCGACAACCGCGAGTACTGAGCGGCCCGTCCTCGCGCGCTCGGGCCGGTGTGTCCGACCTCGTGCCATGGCCACCGGCACCCGGGCGCGCGGGGGGCGCGTTTCTCCCCCTTGCTCCGCAATCAGCGTGACGTTCGAATCCGAAGCAGGGAGTGGCCGATGCTCATCTCCTTTTCCGCGTGGCGGGACTCGACGCACATCCCCCTCGCGGAGATCCTCCTGCGCCTCGGATCTCGCGGCCTCGTCCTGGAATGGTCGTGCGACATCGAGGAGATCACGCCGGGCCACCCACACGCCCCGAAGCTGGAGACCCTGTCGTCCCGCGACCGGATCTCCACCCTCGGGCTCCTGTCGCTGATCACTCCCGACACCCGGGTCATCAACGGCCGAGTCGAGGGCGCGACCGTCACCACGGGCGAGACCGTGCTCTCGATCGAAGCCCTCCACTGCTCCAGATGGCACATCGAGACATCGGACCCCGAAGTCCTCGACCTCTTCGCCACGACCTACCCCCTCATCCCCCGTGCATCCACCACCCGCAACGCGCACTCCTCCAGCACGCGGGGGTAGCCCCGAGCCGGGATCCCACCCCGACGCCGCGCCGAACGGCGAGGCCGATCAGCGTGTCGACGGGAGTGCCTTCGGATCCGGTCTCGTCACGACGGGGATCACGTCCGGTGGGGGGTTCGCGTGACTCCGGCCGGACGTGCGCGGAGCGCCTGCTCGAGGGTATGCCGCACCGCCCGGCGGAAGGCGAGGACGACCGGGCGCGAACTCCGGTCCCGCCGCACGGTCATCGACAGACTTCGTCGACCGGCCTCCCCGATCGACACGGTCGGTCCGGTCGGCGTTCCGTCGCCCCAGGCCAGATCGGGCAGGAGAGCGACCGCGTGGCCGTCCTCGACCAATCGCACGCGCACCGTCGGATCGCGCGACTCGAAGCGCACGTCCGCCTCGATGCCCGCACGCGCGAGAAGGGCGTCCGCCCAGCGCCGCGAAGGGGTGTCGATCGGCTCCATCACCCACGGCTGCTCGGCCAGGGCCACGATCGTGCTCCAGGGGCGGTCCCGGTTCACCGTTGTTCCCGGCGGCAGCGCCAACCACACGCTGTCGTGCCCGAGTTCGGTCACCTCCACGTCCGCGGGCCACGCGGGCGGCTCACCCGGATACTCCTCCACGAGGGCGATGTCGATCTCCCCGGCCGACAACGCGGCCGGGGCCGCGTCCGGCGCATGGTCCGTGAGTCGGACCAGCAGCTCGGGATGCCTGCCGCGCAACAGGTTCAGCACCGCCGACATCAGCGACGGCGCGGCTATGTTGAATCCCGCCACCCGTACGGTCCCGATCAACGCCGCGGGCGACGCAGCCACATCGACCTCCGCCTGAGCCAGCCGCGCCAGGATCGCCTCCGTGTGGGCCACCAGGATCTCCGCCTGCACGCTCAGCCGCACCCGTCGCTCCGCCAGTTCCAGTAGGGGAACGCCGATGTCCGCCTCCAGGAGCGCGAGTTCGCGCGCGACGGAGGCGGACGTGGAGGACATGGTCGCGGCAACGGCACCCAGCGTGCCCTGAACCCCGAACTCGCGCAGCATCCGCAGCCGTTGGATATCGAGCACGTGTGCCTCTCGTGGTTGGTGAAGGTGGTGTACCGGGAACGACGGCGACCGGGAAGCGGAGCCCGTGTCCGGGGCCGAGGGGTCGAACCGAGGGGGAGCGGTTGCCGGTGAAGCGTCGCTTCGGATGCGAGCGATGGCGTTTGCGGTCGGCTCGCTCATACCAGGAGCGATCGACTCCCCGGGCGCACCGCCCCCACGAACTCGGAGGCGTAATAGGCGCCCGGAGCAAAGACGTCACGAATCACCCTCACCTTGGCGCCGCTGTGCGGAGCCTCCACGACCGCGCCATCTCCCAGATAGATGCCGACGTGATGGATCTGGGATGTGGATTTTCCGTAGCCGAGCAGCAGCAGATCCCCGGGTCTCAGTGAATTCTGATCGGTAATGACGGGCTGAAATTTTCTCCATATTTCCTGTGTGTTGTGTGGCAGAGTCACGCCGATTTGCGCATACGCGTAGAGCGCCAATCCGGAACAGTCGAATCCCATCTTCTTCGCGTCCTGCTTGATCCCGTAACTTTGCCCCGTCGCGTTTCCGCCGCCCCATGAATAGGCTACGCCGACCTGTTTCATGGCCGCTCCGATGACGGTGCTTTCCTGTTTCGGAGTCATCGGCGCGAGGGCGACTTGCCGGCATTTGACTCCCTCGATCGCGCCGACTATTTGATTGGCCGGCTTTTCCCATTTTGCATATGCCTCCGGGAAAGCGGAGATTTGCACCTTCTGGGCGGCGATCGTCAGCGGCAGGGATTCCCAGTTCGGTAGGGCGATCAAGCGAGCATAGAAGAGCTTCGCACTGCTCTTCGGATCCATGCGCTCCTGCAGGGATCCCCACGAGTTGCGCTGTTGGAAGAGGCCTCGTGAATCTGGCCCGGCTTTGTCGCCGTGATTCAGAACCCGCAACGTACTTTCCTGCATCGCAGTCGCGACGGCAATGACCCATGCGCGCTGAGGAAGATTCATCTCTTTCCCGGCCGCGACGATGAGAGACGCATTTTGCAATTGTTCTCCCCGAAACCCCGCGATGCCGTTGGGAATGTTCGACCCGTCCGGGCTGCAGGCAACACCGTGCTGCCCGGCCGAGGCCGCTGCCTCGGACGTCGCGAATTGAGAGGGAACGATGACGGCGGTCACGATTGTGAGAAATACGACAAAAAGCGCACCGGGAAGGCATCCCAGCGCCAGCCATTTCTTCACGATCGATCACCGTGTTCTACGTGCGATTCGGACGTTCGTCCATTTCTGCACGGTGGCGGGCAGGTCGCACCGTGAGTGGCCATCGATACGCCAGGATGCAACGCGGGCGGAAATCGCACACGGAAAAATGCGCCTTTATTCGCACGGTTCCCGGGGATCGGTCGATCGCTCGACAGGTGGATGGAAAATGTCGTGTTTTTGCTTTCCTCGTCCGGGAGCGGCACGCAAGAATTACCGGCCGACTTGTGCCGGAATGCGAACAGGAACGGGGCGAAATGAAGCCGACCGGGCGCGGAAGGGACAACGGCGCGAGGAACGTGCTCGGTGTCGCACTTGTGGTCGTGTCGCTGACTGCCTGCGGCGCCGACACGGGATCGAGCCCCGTCCCCGTCGATGGCCCGTCGAGCTCGTTCGTGTTCGTGCCGCTGCCTACCGGCCGAACGAGTACGCCGATTCCCCGTGACACGGAAGGAGGGCGAGGTGTCCCGTCGTCGTCCGCGAGCCGGGAGCCGGTCCTGGACGGGCCGATCGCGGCGGCCCGTGAATGGCTCGTCCGGTACCGCTCCGTGAGCTGGACGGATTCCGCGCCCAGTGCGTGGGTCGACCGGATACGCCCCGTCGTCACCGACCGACTGGCCGCCGAGTACGAGCCGTTTCGCCAGGGTGGTGCGGCACGGTGGTCGGATTTCGTCGAGCGACGGTGTGCGACCACCGCGGAGGAGGTCGACGGCACCGTCCCCCGTGAGGCGCCGGCGACCGAGAGCGCGGTGTCGGTGCTGGTGAACGGCCGCGTCGTGACCAGGTGTGAGCGACGGAAGGACGTCGTCGAGGAGTTCAGTGCCGTGGTCGAAGTCGTGCGTGCCCCGGATGGTGTGTGGCGCGTCGATCAGCGGGACTGGTGACCGGGCACGAGGTATCGGAAGAACCCGGGCGATGCCGTCCCGTCGTGTCGGGATCGCGTCGGACGTGGTGGCGCGTTTGTCCATGCGCGGCGGCGGCTCGGCGGAGATCGTTGGCGAGCGGCCCGGACAGGGCGCGTCGTCCGGCATCGGTCGTAGGCAGGCGCGTGCGACGGCCGGTTTCCCCGGAGCGCGTATCGACCGGGTCGCTCGGGAAGTGGTTCCCGTCGTGTCGTCCGGCGCTTGGGGACGGCGACATGATGGGAACCACGGCACCCGTTCACGACGGGCCCATCCCGCCTCGGCGACGAACCCGGTGCGGCGCACGCCGTAGGCGGGTGAGCGATCACGCCCGACGGTGAGTGGCCCGAGGCGTACTCCGGCTGGGTTACTTGTTGTTGGTCAGTGTGATGGGCTTGCCGTCCAGGGTGTTTCCGGACTGGGTGAAGGGCGTGTACGGCTCGGGATTCGCCGAAGGCGGATATACGGGCGCGCCCTCGCGGTAGGAGTGGAACCGGTTGTTGGTCACGCTCATGTTCTTCGCGTGCAGGTAGAGCTGGTAGTAGCCGCCGCCGCGCAACTCGTTGCCGTCGAAGACGACGTTCTCGTTCACCCGGTCGTTCCAGGTCTGCAGCATCATGATCGCGGTCGTCTGTGCCTTGGTCCGCGGGTTCGGCGCGGTCATGTCGAAGACGTTGTTACGGATGACCAGGTTGCTGCACCCCATCGGATGCAGGGCCTCCATGTGGACCTCGGAGTTCGTGACCGGCGGCGGCGGGTCGAACACGGAGTTGCTCAGGGTCAGCCCGTCACACTTCCAGAATTTTCCGTCCCGTCGGTAGTTGGTCGCCTGAAAGTGCGTGGTGTCGGTCGCGCCGCGGAAGCGGGCCCGGTCGACGACGACGGTGTCCAGCCCCACGTTGTCGATCGTACGCACGTCGATATTGGTGAATCTCATGTTGCGCTTCACCGGAAGCGGCGCGATTCCGGTGCGACCGCGGTTGATCGCGATATAACCGTCGACCTTGACGTTGGTGACGGTGACGTCGTTGGCGACGACGAACAGGTTGCCCTGGATGTTCATGTTCGAGATCGAGGTGCCGTCGACGTTGATCTCCAAGTCGCCGGCGTGCTTGGCCAGGTTCGCTCCCGATCGGGTCCCGGCGCCGCCGGCCGCGGTCCTGTCCTCGGCCGCCGAGGTGGACCCCGTCTTGGATGTGCCGGCGGTGTCCGAACCGGACGCGCCTTCGGGCTTGTTCGAACCGGACGTCACAGGCGTGCCCGCAGAGGGGTCGTTCGCCGGGGTCGACGGGGCGTGGGTGGGGGAGGCCGCCGGCTCGGGGCCGGTCGCGCCGGGCAGCGGTACGACGACGGAGTCGGGCGTGGTGTTCGGCGACGGAGCCGTGGAGGCGACATTGCCGGTCGAGTCACCGGAGGAGATCGCGGCGACGGCCCCGCCGATCACGACGACGGCCGACACCGCGGCGGCGACAACGAGCCGGCGGCGTTTCACGGACGGTCGGCGACGGTCGGAAGTGGGAGGCGAAGTGCGAGACATGTGGGGATCCAAGTGTGCTCGTATCCGTCGGGAAGTCCGAAATTCCCGCTTCGAGATGAGCGCCCCCTCGTCGAGGCCGATCCGGAAAGGGAGACACCGCTCGGAATAATGCGTCGGCGAGTGCGGATGTTCAAGTCGGGAAACCCTTCGATATTCTCCTCGTCGGATCGACGCGTTTTTCCTATCCGCGCAGTCGAAACCGGAGTCCTGCCGGCCGTTTTTGGATCGTGAATACGATGGCCTTCGAGGACTTGATAGTCTGGCCGTCGCCGAGTACGGACTCGGGTGATTGCGTCGACGTTTGTGCCCGCTGGTCGGCCCGATGTCGGCTGTTCGTTCCACCGATTTCGACAGCTCGATGTCGTGTCGCAACGAGGTTCATCGGTTCATCGAGGCCCATTCGGGTCCATGGAATCGACCCACTAAGGAGAGTCGTCGCCCGTGGCGTCCCAACGTCGATCCGGACAGCACCGTAAGCCCAAGCCGCCCAGCGCGGTCCGTACCGCGGCGACCGTGGTCACGGCCGCCGCGGCGATGACCGGAGTGGTCGCCTTCTCCGGCGCCGCCTACGCCGACCCCGCTCCCTCGCTCCAGCAGGTCAAGGAGGAGGTGAATCGACTGCACGGCGAGGTGGTCAAGGCCACCGACGCCGCCAACGGCGTCGAGGAGCAGGTCAAGAGCCGGCAGGTCACGGTGGACCGCACCCAGGCCCGCATCACCGACGAGCAGGCGGCGCTGAACACCCTGCGCGACGAGATCGGCGTACTCGCGGCCGACGCCTACCGGGGCGGTGGACTTCCGCCCGCACTGTCCCTGGCGTTGAGCGGCGACCCGGAAGGATATCTGCAAAAGGCCCAGTTGATGGCGCAACTCGACGAGCGCCAGGTCGCCCGACTCCGCGAGATCGCGACCCGGGCCCGGGTACTGCGCCAGGACCGTGCCGACGCGTCCTCGCAACTCGCGGAACTGGAAAAGCTGCGCACCGAGTTGACCACGGGCAGGGCCGAGATCCAAAGGAAGCTCGGCGAGGCGCAGCGGCTGCTCAACACGCTCACTCGCAAGCAGCAGGAGGAGATTCTCGCCTCCGACGAGCACGGCGCGACCGACGTCGCCCGGGACACACCGCACGGCTCGCGCGACAAACCGACGACTCCGTCCGCGGACGTACCCGTGTCGGGGCGGGCCGGCAAGGCCATCGAGTTCGCCCGCGAACAGATCGGCAAGCCGTACGTCTCCGGCGCCGAAGGGCCAGACAGTTACGACTGTTCGGGTCTGACCCAGGCTTCCTGGGCAGCCGCGGGGGTCAAGCTCAGCCGCACCACGTACACCCAGATCAAGGACGGCCCCGGCGTGGAGAAAGGCGCTCTCCTGCCGGGGGACCTGGTCTTCTTCTACCCGGACAACCGGCATGTGGGCCTGTACATCGGCAACCGGCAGATCATCCACGCCCCGCGCCCGGGGGTGGCCGTCAAGATCGACCCGGTCGACTCGATGCCGTTCCTCAAGGCGATTCGGCCCGGATAGCCACCCCGGTGACGGAGTCCACGACCGGGAGGTACGACGCCGCTTTGGACACGTTGGAGGACATCGGCTGGACGGTGCTCGAAGCGGATGAGGAGGACGTGCCCGAGGCGAACCCGTTTCTGCGGCTGCCCGTCGACGAGGACGACAGCTTCGACGCGGACGGCAACGTCGTTCGGGAACTGCGAGTGACCTGGCGCGGAAGCGCCGCCGACGCGCAGGTCGCCTTCGCCGCCCAGGGCCTCGTCCTCGTCATCCCCCTCACACAGGACGAGGGCGTCGCCACCCTGCTGCCGCAGGACACCGCCGCGCGTGACTTGCAGAGGATCATGCGGGTGTTCGCCGGGCTCCGCGCGCGGGGTTATGTCGCCGAGGGAGCCTTGGCCTGGGCCAACACGGACGGCTGGGCGTCCGTCCGAAGCCGTGGCGGTGACGCGGGCGCCGTGTTCTGGACGACACAGAATCACGAGAACTGCTTCGATCGGGACTGCGACCTGCTGTTGCCCCTGCCCCTGCAGTGGGCCGGGGACGAACGGCGACTCGCCGAGGCGTTGGCGGTCTGCGGCCTCGGTGTCGAGGTGCCCGATTCCGAGGACGTCGTCTTCTACCTCCTCCCCCGTTCGGATGCTTCGAGTGCCTCCGGTGTCTGCCGACGGACGTTGGCGTCGACGGGGGCGGGGTGATCGACTGTCGCGGAATTCCTATGCGCGGGCGGCTCGACAGGCGACCATGTCCGACGTCGAGGATGGCTCGGTCACCGCTCGACGGGGCCGGATCCGGCGCTCCCCGCGAGGGAGTTCCCGGTGTGGAGGGATCGTGTCCCGGTTCATCGCGACCGGTCGCGCTCGTCGCGGACCCGGTGCGACCCTTCACCCGGGTGTCACACCGGCCGGGATCGAGACCGCGGTATCACCCGGCTCGAATCCCGCGACCGGGGTGCGATGTATCCCGAAACCTCATGTGGTCGAGGCGAGTTCGCATGCCGTGGGAGGTCGTCCGCGACTGCTCCGGGGTGGCGGGCCCGCGGCGCCACGCGATGTGGGCGGCCGCGCCCGTCCGGGCGCAGCCGCCTGCGGTACTCATGGAACCCGAGGTCGCCAACGGGGGGTCGCGACATTCCATGGCTCCCGCCCGCCAACCATCGCCGAACGGCGGCGACGCCGCCAAGGAAGAACGCGACACCGAGGAACGTCGGTGTACGAATGCGCGGACGGGATCCGAGGCCCCCGACGACACCACAAGAAGGTCTTGGGCTACCTCACACGGACCGGTGGTCTGCGAGGGATGTGCGGCGTGCCGCGAGGCCGGTGCGGACGCATAGCGTTGATCCACACGACCCCGTCGCCCAGCCCCACGCACCGGCGGCACGGTCCCGGTGGCGGCGAAGGGTGGTCTCGCGCCCGCCGTCGTGGGGTGCCGTGTCGACGGCATCGCGGTACCCGCCCCGTTTGCCTTCCATCCCTTTGCGAGGATCCGTCGCATGTTCGTGTTCGCGCACGTGAGTGATATCCATATCGACGGCACGCGCCGCAGCGCCGCGCGCGCCCGCACCGTGATGAGCTATCTCGACGCGTTTCCCGGGGACCTGGACGCGATCCTGGTGACCGGGGACGTCGCCGGCAACGGCCTGCCGGCCGAGTATGTCGGGGCCCGCACGCTCTTGACCTCTCGTCATCCGGTGTTGGCGCTGCCCGGCAACCAGGATGTGCGCGGGTTGTTTCGTGCGGGACTGCTGGGCGACGCGGGCGGGGTCGACAGCGACGCTCCGATCAACCGGGTGTACCGCTCGGCCAACGCCACATACGTGTTGTGCGACTGGCTGAGTCCGGGCCGCGTCGACGAACCGCCGACCGATGAGACGCTGACCTGGCTGAGCAGCATCCTGGACGCGTCGACCGGCGCCTCCCCGGTGTTCGTGGCCTTCCATCATCCGCCGGTGGAACTGGGCGCCCCCGACGCCGAGCCGGTCCGGCGTTTCCACGCCGACCGGCTCGCCGAGGTGGTCGCGGATCGGCCGGACGTGGTGGCGTTCCTGTGCGGACACGCGCACGCTCCGGTGGCCACGACGTTCGCGGGCAGGCCGCTGATCGTCGCGCCGGGAGTGGTCTCGGGAGCCCGGCTGCCCTGGGAACACCCGGTCGGGGACGTCTCCGTCGACCGCACGATCCCGCCCGCGCTCGCCTTCCACGTCCTCGACGACGCGGGCAGACTGACCACCCATTACCGGGTTCTCCGCTGAGTGGCCGTGAGACGGTTTCCGGAAGCCTCGTCGAGACATCCCGATGCCGGATCGGAAACGGTCACGGCAGCGGTATCCGGAGTCGATTCAAGGCGTACATTGAATGCGTGATATCGGATGAGAAAAAGTAAAAACACGCCATAAATGCGTCGATGCGGCCGGCCGAAAACCGTGCTATCAATCATTTGTCCCTCCGCGTCCGGTCGAAGCGAACGATGCGCGGACAAGAGCGATAAATCGGGGAACACGATGCCATCAGTGGTCCGCAATCGACGTTCACAACGGGTCGCCGCACTCGCGGTCTCGGCAGGCGTCCTGGTCGGCGTCCAGATGGGCGCGGCGGCGCTGGTGACCGCCGCGCCGGTCGCCGAACCCGCCTTCGACAACGGCAGCGAGCGTTTGAACGTACGCCCGGGCGACACGGAGACCGTGACCGTGAAGGCGCCCAAGGGAGACACCGCGACCTTCACCTTCGACAAGGCGTTGACGGGGGTGACCATCAAGCCGAGTTCCACCTGCTCCGGGTCCGGCCTGGTGTACACGTGCGCGGCCAACACCCTCGGGCTCGACAGCGAGTTGTGGAACTTCGCGCTCACCGCCGCTGCCGGGGTCACGGTTCCGCAGAACGTGAACCTGACCGTGACCGACAAGACCGGCAAGACCCTCAAGGGCACCGTCTCGGTCAACCACCGCAGCCAACTGGAGCCGCTGGCGCAGAGCCTCGTCTACGTGAACACCCAGACGGGCGTCGTCCAGGACGGCGGCATCCCGTTCAAGGTCACCAACCTGGGCAAGGACCCGAGCCCGGCGAAGCTCAAGATCACCGCCGTGTCCAACGTGCGCTTCACCGGCCCCTCCACCGGCGACGGCACGTGTGACGTGCAACCGACGGTCGTACAGTGCACCTTCGGTGCGATCGCGGGCACCACGGGCCAGGCGGCCTTCAAGGTCCCGGCCGTCTTCTCGGGCAAGGCACAGGATCTCGAACTCGAGGTGAGCGGCCCCAACTGGCAGCAGGATCCCAGCCGGGCCACCGCTCGGGCGCACTACACCAGCGACGTCCAGGCACCGCCGACCACGTCGCCCACGGCCACGCCGACCGGGACCGGATCGCCGACCCCGACGTCGACCGCGACGCCCACGACGTCGGACGATCCGACCGCGAGCGAGTCCGTGATACCCATCTCCCAGGGCGACGACGGGTCGGAGCTCGCCGAGACCGGTGGCGGCGGCAACGAACTGCCCCTGATTCTCTCGGGCGTCGCGCTGCTCGCGATCGGGGTGGCGGCCGCCCTGTACGCCCGGCGGCGACGCGGCATCGACGGCATCTGACGCGGACGTTCGGTCGCGGTCCCGGGAACGCCCGCGTCGGGGCCGCGATCGACCGTACGGCTTGGCGGGTATTTCCGAGCCGCGACCTCTCCCTTTTGATGGGATGTATTTCGGCCGTCACCCGATGGCCCGAGTGCATCGAGCGATCGCGACGAAGGGGGAATTCGGCATGGTCGAGACGACCATCCGATCCTTTCGATTCACGCTCGATCCCACGGCCGACCAGGAGATGAACCTCACGCGCCACGCCGGCGCGGCACGATGGGCCTACAACTGGGCCCTGGGGCACAAGATCGCGGCCTACGATCTTCGCAGAGCGGAGATTTCGGCATTGATCGAGAGCGGGCACACCGAGGCTTCGGCGAAAAAGGCGACGACGGTTCGCATTCCGAGCAAGGCGGCCATTCAAAAACATCTGAACAGGATCAAGGGCGACTCCCGTCGCCACCTTCCCGAGCCCCAGGCGTACGGGCCGCATCCGCCCTGCCCCTGGTGGCACGAGGTCTCGACGCACGCGTTCCAATCCGCGATGACGGACTGCGACACCGCCTGGGACAACTGGGTGAAGTCCGTCGCCGGCAAACGCGCGGGCCCCAGGGTGGGCATGCCCCGCTTCAAGCGCAAGGGCAGGGCCCGCGACTCGTTCCGTCTGTACGGCATCGGCCTGCGCCTGGACGGCTACCGTCGGATCAGCCTTCCCCGCATCGGCTCGGTGCGCCTGCACGATTCGGCCCGCCGACTGGGACGGCTGATCACGCGGGGGATCGCGACCATCAAGAACGTGACCGTCACGCGTCGCGGATCCCGCTGGTACGCCTGCGTGTTGACCGAAGTGACCGACGCGAGCCCGCCCACGCGAGCGCGGCGCGCCGGTGGCACGGTCGGGGTGGACCTGGGGGTGCGATGGTTGATCACGCTCTCCCGACCACTGGATCCCGCCGTGCCCGACAGCGACACGACGCCGAACCCGCGGTGGATCGAACGAGACGCCCGACGCCTGCGCAAGGCACATCGCAGGTTCTCCCGCACCGTCCGCGGCTCACAGCGCCGTCGCCGGGCCGCCCGGGCACTGGGCGCGATCCACGCCCGCGTCGCCGAACGCCGGGCGGGGCATCTGCATCGACTCACCAAGCGCATCACCACCACCTTCGACGTCATCGGCCTCGAACGCTTCGATCTCGTCCGGGCGAGCGCGTCCGCGCGCGGGACGGTCGAGCAACCCGGAACCAACGTCGGCGTCAAGTCCCGCTTCAACCGCCTCCTGCGGGACGCGGCCCTGGGCGAGACCCGCCGCCAGATCGACTACAAGGCACGCCGCTACGGCTCGACCGTCGTACACCTCGCCCCCGGAACGCCCACCAATGCGATCTGTTCGTCGTGCGCGTGGGAAAACCCACCCCCGCGCCTGGGCACCGATCGTTTCGCGTGTGGGAAGTGCGGCCTGCGCGTACGCCGCGCCGTCAACTCGGCGCGCAACATCGAACGATTGACACATCGATCGGTACACGTCGCCCCTGACACAGAGGAGACGCGAAACGCTCGTGGAGTGGTCTCGTCCGACGCCTCACCGGCGCCGAACGCGACCACGGGGAAGCGAGAAGGCCCGCAAGGGTCACCCCGACGGAGCAATCCGTCGGTCACCGGGTCCACCCCGGTCGAGTCGGAGACCGCCACCAGTGCGGGCATCCCGATCACCCGATGACCCGGGCACCCTCGCCCCGAGGCCCATCGGGCCGATGGTACGCGGCGGCGTACCGTCGGCCGGTGAGTATCGTTGTGCCATGGCCCAGACCCAGCGCGCGAACTCGGGCGACGCCCTCGCCCCCACCCGCCGCGACCCGGACCGTCCGGACCTGGCGGCGATGGTCGTACCGCTCGGACGGGCTCTGATGGCCGCCGAACTCCCCGTGCTGCGCGCACACGACCTGACCATGTGGGCGTACACGGTGCTGCTCGCCCTGGGCGACGAACCGGTGCGCTCCCAGGCCACGTTGGCCGAATCCATCGGCGCGGACAAGACGCGTGTGATCGCCGTACTGGACGACCTGGAACAGCGGGGCCTGATCCGTCGCCGCCCCGATCCGGCCGACCGGCGCGCCCGCCTGCTGTCGCTGACCGAGCAGGGCCACCGGGTACGCGCGGCCGTACGATCCGGGATCCGCGTCCGTGAGGAACGCCTCTTGGCGCGCCTCCCGGACGCCGACCGACTCGGCTTCCTGAACGCGCTGCGGACCCTGTCCGCCCTACCACCCGAGACCATCGCCGACTGAACCCACGACGATCGCGCGGGCGAGCGGGCGAGGCCGGCGCTCATCGAGGGGTGAACCGCTCCGGGGCACGGTCGCCAAGGGCACGATCGGTTGGCGCGAACGCTACGTCGTGGCGGGGGACCGGGCGGACGACGCCCCGCCCGGCGACTCCGTCGGGAGTCGCCGATCCTCCTCCGCCGCGGACCTCGCCACGGCGGTCAGCCGGTACACCCGTCGGGTCGTACCCTCCACCACCCGCCGATCGCACTCCAACAGCCCCTCGGCCTCCAGCCGGGAAAGGAGCGGATAGACCATCCCCGCGGTCACGACGTCCCCGTGTTCCGTCAGATCCCGCAGCACCCCCGCGCCGTGCACGGCGCCGCGCTCGTCGATCACCCGCAGGACGCGCGAACTCAACGATTCGCGTGCCGTATCGCCCGTCACGCGCGCCTCTCCCGAGTGGTACGCGTCTCGCGCGATTCGGGCCGTGGCATCGGGGATTTCCAGGTGTCGTGTTCCACGAGACGTACCTTGGCCTCGACGCCACCGGACCCGATTGTACAAACCCGCCCGCCGGCCCCACGGCGGTAAAGCGGTTGGTCACCCCCGGTCGACGTGCTCTACTGACCGCATGGAAGTCGGCGACGGTCGGATGCGGTTGCGCGTGACGAGTCATCCCGTGGCGGACCCGGAGTCCGGACTCGGGCGGATCCTGAGCACCGGACACATGCTCCGCGACACCGTCGTCCACCCGCCCGACCTGCGAGTCGCGTACCTGAAGGCGAATCGCGCCGATCTCCTGCGGCTGGGCGCGCTGTTCCGCGTCGCCGCCACGAGCCCGCACAGCGCGATCCACGTCCCGGTGCCGCCGGGCGCGCGACCGATGGCGACCTCCGCCGGGCGGGACATTCGTCCGCTGCCCTTGCTCGTGGCCCGCGAGGACACCGGACTGCGGACCCGCGACTGGCCGAAGTTGCGGCATCGGATGCGCCGAACCTCGACGCCGTCGCGTGTGACGGCTCCGGCACCTCGACCGGCCGACCGCGACGACGACGTCCTGCGCCGAGCCGACCGCCACCCCGCCCGCCTCGCCGAATGCGCCGCGACGATGGTCATCACCGCCCGTGCCGAAGTCCTGTTCATGATGGGGGACTGGCTCACCGCCGTCGGAGACCGGGTGGCCGGGGACCGCCACATCCACCGGACCGGCGAAAGCTTCCTCGGCGACATGGTCGGCTTCTTCCACCCCGACGGCGCGGACCGACCGATGCACGCGTTCTGCGTGGTCGCCGTCGACCCGTTCTTCCACCGGGCGCGCCGGCTCCGGCCACCGGGTGGGGGGCCTTCGTCGGGGGAACGTTCGCCAACCCCGCGACGACCCACCCGCGGACGCACGACCGCGAACCCGGCCCACCGCTGACACCGGACTCGATCGGGTGTCGACGGATGGCTCAGTCCTGCCAGTGGAACAGCAGGGTGTCGACGGTCAGGGGCTCGCGGTCGCCGAAGTGGTAGACGCACAGATCGGTGACTCGGATCGCGCCGGTGGCGTCGTCGATCCAGCGGAAGCCGGCCGCCTCGAGGGCCCGACGGGCGACAGGGTGGTCTTCGTTGCCGGTGGCGAACCGGCCGAGGGTGCTGATGAGCAGCTCGCCCTCGTCGCACACGATCACGTGGTAGGTCCCGTCGCCCTGTCGATGGTGATCGCCGCAGGAGACCGGTGGCATCGGCGCGAGGCCCGCCCGCGTCAACGCCGCCGTCGCGCGGCGCAGTTGCCCGTCCACGTCGGGACGCGCGGGTGGCTCGGCGCACAGGGCTTCGACGCGCCATCGCGGATCGCTCCGCCGTTGGCAACCACCCGCGTACTCGTGCACGATCGCGCTTCGGACCTCGTCGTCCAGGCCGGACACCTCGACCCGCGGGTGCCCCAGCGCGGCGTGGATGCGGCGGGTCTCGTCCGTGTCGCCGGTGAGGCGATGCAGCGCGAACACGGCCCACGACTTCGCCTCGACCGTCGGCGCCTCGTCGAGGTAACCGCGCAGGCGTGCCGGATCCGACAGGAGCGACTGGGCGAGGTACGCGACGTCACGGTCGGGGTCGGTCAGCGTTTCCGTCACGTCCGCTCCGGCACGATGGCGCATCCGGACGCGGAACATACGATCCTCGGGCCGGTCGCCGAGATCGGTCAGGATCGGCTCGACCCCGTAGCGCGCGACCAGGGCCTCCAGCCCGGCCTCGCCGATCCGCTGCCGGCGTCGCCACGCGGACGCCGCCAGCGTCGCCAACTCGGGCGCGGCCGAGCGGTCACCGACTTCGCCGCGGGCCCGAAGGATCGCCTCGGGCAGGCCGTACGAACGCTCCCGCCGCCCGTCCACGTCCCGCAGCCAGGGCATCAACTCCGGCCGTTCCACGAGCAGTTCGAGTAGCGCGATGCGAACCTCGGCCACCTCGTCCCGGTCCCGGACCCGTGCGACCAGGTCGGCGACCCGGTGCTCCGGAACCCGCCCGGTCAGTGCGCGCACGCAGGGCCCGCGTCGCCACCACGGGTGTGTCGGGTCGGCCGCGTAGCGGGCGAGTACGTCCGCGTCGAGCGCGCGCAGGCCGGCGACGTCCACCCGGCCTGCGGCCGGTATCAACACCTCGACGCTGCCCATTCACGGATGCTATCCCTCGAACGATCCTTCCGAACCCGAACATCCCGGTCCGTCACGCGACCTCGGCGCAGGTGGGCGAGAAGGCGGATCGTGCACGCGGCGGCGACGGTGTGGGCGAAGTAGCGGACGGCCGAGAGGAATCCGATTTGTCGGTGGCAAGGAAACCGACGGCGATGATGCGGAAGCCGGAGACCACGTCGGCGTGCCGATCGGCCGGGGCCGCCTGGATGATCGTGGTCAGGCCGCCCGAGGTATGCCAGGCCCTGGCCGATGCCGGCGATTGCGGTCGCGACCAGGAGGAGCGTCGGCGAGGACACGCCGCCGGCGACACCCGGCAGCACCAACCCGAGTGCCGACAGCGGCAGCCCGCCGAGTTCCGGACGCCGGGCCGGTTTGCCGTGGCCGGCGAGTTGGGCGAGGGCGGAGCACACGAGCACGAGCGCGACGGCGGCTCCGCCGAGCAGGAGATTCGTGCTGCCGGACAGGGTTGCCGTGTACGTGGGCACGAGGGTCGGGAACAGCCCGATCACGGCGAACGCCAGGAAGCTGGTGGTGCCGCTGGTGGCGAACACCGGTCGCAGGGCGGCGAGCACGTCGGGGCGGCGGGCGCGCCGGCGTTGCGGCGTGGGCGGCTCCGAGAGCATGCGGATCGCGATCGTCGCGGGGATCAGGGCGACCTCGCCGTATCGCAGGGACGCGACGTGATCGCACGGCGATGACCGACATCGGCCGATCCCCTGGCCGCCCGAAGCCGCGCCCAGTGGAAATGTTCGAAGTGGCGGAAGTCGGCGAGATCGTCCGCCGGCTTCGGACACCCCGGATCGAGCGCGAACGCAGGATCGTCCCCATCCGGATTCTCGGGCGCGACATTGGGCCCTTCCCGGACGATGTCGGGCACCGGGTCGCGTTCTTCCTATGGCGGGTCTCGCGGCTCCGTTCACACTGATCACCCACTCGGTGCCGCGGAACGGCTCACCGACGACGCGTTCGTCGCCGTCGTCCGAGTCGTCACCGACCCCATACGAAGCCGCGCGGCTTCGGCTCCCCCCGACGCGATGCGGTCAACGCCCGGCTCCGGTGGTTTCGGTGAACGGGTGATCGGGCGGAAGGAACATGATGGCGGGTGCAGGCGGGCCGGGGATGGTCGCCAGAGCGACCCTTGCGACGATCACCCCCTACGTCGACGCCGCGTCCACCGCCGTTGCGGCCGAGGATCGCGGGAAGCCCGTGAACCCGCTTCGCGCCTCCGCCGTCGAGCGACTCGTGTGGCGGGTACCGCCGTCCGATCGGGACAACGTGCCCGACCGTCTACCGACGGGGCGCCCCCCGGTCATCGCCGTCGTCGGCTCCAGCGGCTTCCGCGCCAGTTGGCAGGCGGGTGTCCTTGACGCCTTGGAGGACATCGTCGACCCGATCCGGCTGGACCTCGCGTCGGGCGGAACGATCCCCGGCCTGGCGCTCGCCGCCGGGATCGGCAAACACCGGCGGCGCATCATCAACGCCGGAGCGCCGACCGGCGAGGCCATCACGCGGGTCGGCGGCCCGACTTGGTACGAGCGTGGAAACCTCGACCTCGCGGGCATCTACCACCTGGACGGGATCGAACGCTGGCTCGCCGCCTGGCTGGAGTGGGCGGGGATCCGGACGTTTCGCGACCTGCGCTACCGTCCGGGGGACAGCGCCCCGCGCGGCGTCACGCACCGGGTGGGCATCGGCGTCGTCGTCTGGCGCACGGCCGGCAGCCACCCGCGACGGTTCACCGCGGCGGAACTTCGCGACCCGCCGACCATTCGACGGTTGTTCCGGTGGGCGTTCTTCGGCCGTCAGTTCCCCTGGAAACACTTTCGTCAGATGTGGATCCCCGACACCGTCGGCGAGCATCTTCCGTGGCTGGCCGGGGAGATCGACGACCACAGTCCGGCCTTCTGGGCACGCGTGTCCATGAGCCAGTGGCCGTTCTTCCTGCCGACCGTGCTCCAGGATCCGGACACCGGACACCTGGTGTTCCTGGCGGACGGCGGCCACATTGACAACCAGCCCAGCCTGTTCAACGACGGACGTGTCCCCGACCATCCGATCATCAACCCGAGGTTGACGCAGAACGGTCGGCAGAACACTCGCGCCCAGCGCGAACGCGACGCCCGGCGCATGCCGTTCGGGCACGTAGCCCGCTTCCCGACCACCGCGGACACCCGTGTCGGACTGTCGGCCGGCGCGCGACTGGACTGGGCGGCCCGCGACCGCATGTGGCTCACCGGCCTGACCCAGGGTCGGCGATCGTTGCCCCGCGACGTGCGCCTGATGGCGTACCGCTACGCCTCGGCCCGGCAGGCGGCCGAGCGAGGCCTGCGGACGCGGATCGAGGTGCCCGGTCTGCACGGCTTCCAGGCGATCGCCGCCGCGGAACGCCCGGGCCGCAAGGTGATCATCGCCCTGCGCAGTTGAGCCGCAGCCGACGTCGCGGCGGCGCTTACCGAGGTCAGCGCACGAGGGCGCGCAACAAAGGAAGCCATCGTCCTTCTCCTGGACCTCGCCGCGCCCCCGGGGCGATCGACCTTCGTGGGGTCGGGCTACCAGATGGACGCGACCCACTCGGGGTGATCGATGAAGGGGTTGCGGTTGTGTTGGTAGTCGCGGTGGATGAGGTCGTTGCGACGTCGCTCGAAGGCGTCGGGCGGGTCCTGGGCGCTCCAGGCCTTGAGTACGGTGATTCGTCCGATGGCCGGGGCGGATCCGTTGCCCACACGGTCGTTGGGCTCCAGGTCGGGGAAGCCGTCGCCGCCGTCCCAGCGCACGGCCATGTAGAGGATCATGCGGGCGACATCGCCCTTGACCGCGTCGCGCGGCTCGAACGAGTCGCCGTCGGTGCGGCTGCCCGGTGCGCCGGTGACCGGGGAACCACCGTTGTCGAAGTCCTTGTCGCCCCGGACGCCGTTGACCGAGACGTCCTCCGGACGCAGATGATGCAGGTCGGTGCCGGGGCCGGTCGCGGTTCCGAAGCCGCCGTGGCTCTTGGCCCACACGTGTTCGCGGTTCCAGTCGCCGTTGCCGCCGCCCGATCGATTCTTGGCGATCGACCGGCCGGTGTAGAGCTCGATCACGTGCGACGGGTCGGCGGGATCCTCGTCGGTCGCACGCAACGCGTTCCAGACGCCGTCGTAGTTCACGGCGGAGGTGCCGCGACTGATGATGGTGTGCAGCGCGGCCTTCAACGCGGGCCCGCTCAGGCCCAGTGCCGACGCGTAGTAGTCGTCCGCCGCGGCCGTGTCCTTGCCGACGGGTGGTGCGTCGGGGGCGGCCTGTGCGGTCAGGGGGGTCACGAGGGATATCAGCATCGCGCCGAGCGCGATTCCGACAGGCGGTCCGAGACGCATGAGGGCTCCACGGGTGGTGGGGGCGACGTGGGTCGTTGGGGCGCGCGCCGTGCGGTCGACGGGGTGCCGTGGCGTGAACCACCCCGATCGAGGGGGCCGTTCCCGCCGTGCCGATCACGATCGTCCGCTCACCCCGAATGCCCGGACCCCGCCGCTGGACGGGACACGCGAAACGAGAAGACGTCGCTTGTCCAGAGTGACCGGCCCTTCCCACCGACGGGACCGGCCATCGGGTGAACATCTCGTGACGAGATCCCCCGGCGGCCCCGACGATCACGAGCGAGTCGGACGGCCGGCACATCCACCGGACCGGACCATCGCACCGGGGAGGTGCGGCATGCCCACCGACGGGGCCCGGGACGGCGACAGTCGATCACCGCGGCGAGTTCGGCCGTCGTGGGAGCCCGCCCGCAACCGCTTCGGCGTGCGGGCGGGGCGCGGTGCCACGCGGTGTGGGCGACCGCGCCCCGTCCAGGCGCAGTCGCCTGCGGTACTCATGGAACCCGAGGTCGCCAACGGGGGGTTGCGACATTCCATGGCTTCCGCCCGTCAACCATCGCCGACCGGCGGCCACGTCGCCAAGGAAGAACGCGACACCGAAGAACGTCGGTGTGGGAGTGGTGAGCAAGGGTGGGCGCTCACCGATCGGTGTCGGTGTCGGTGAGGGTGCGCAAGGTCACCGATACGCGCCGCCCGCGTGGGACGCGGCCGTCGACGCCCGGGTCGCTCCTGCGCGCGGCGATGGCGTGGCGCCAGGTGAACCGGGCCGGACCGGTCATGACCAGCAGGCTGCCCGGCGCGAGCGGCACCGAGAGCTTCGTGCCGCCCTCGGGATCGGTGAAGTCCATGAGACAGCCGGAGCCCAACGAGATCGCGGCGACGATCGGACCGAAACAGGGCACGCAGTCGACGTGGGCGCTGATCCCTTGTCCGGGCAGGTACTCGTTGACGATCACCTGCTCCGGCTCGCGGTCCATCAGGCCCTCGCGCACGAGCCGGACGGCCGCCGCCCGCGCCCACGCCGGAAGCGGCGGCACCGTCGCCTCCCCGTCGATCGCCACCCGGCGACGGCCGTATTCGTACCGGCGGCCGTAGTGCTGCACGCGTCGCCGCAACTGCGTCGACCACGGCGCGGCGTCGATGTCTCGGAGCAGGTCCCGGCAGGCGTCGGCGGTTAGCCAGTCGGCGAGGCATCGCAGCCCGGGCACCTCGGCGGCGGCGGTCGAGCCGCTCACGCCGGGATCCACCGGACGGACGGTGTCGATCCGTGCCGCGGCCGGCACCGAGTCCCCGATGCTGCTCATGCGCGGATGCTACCGCTCGCGAACGACAGGGCGGCTTCCGAGAAAGGCGGCGTCGCGGCGGCTTCGACGAGAGCGGCTGGTGTCCGCGTCCACCGTTAGGGTCTCGGCCATGGATCTTCGGGGACGATCGGTTGTGCTGTTCGGGGAGTTCCGCTCCATCGGGAACACGGAGGCGGTGCACCGCCTGGAGGCGCTGGGCGCCCGCGTGACCGAAGCCGTGACCGGCGAGACGGACCTGATGTTTCTCGCCACGGGCGAACCGGGCCCCATACCCCGGACCGAACACATGCTCCGCGCACCGCAGTTCGACGAGGAAGCCCTGCTCGGCATGCTCGCACGCGGCGAAGGCGCAGCCGGGCCCGCGGACGAGGAGCCGGCCCCGTTCCTGTCCCGGTCCGCCGTGCCCACCGACGCGGACGCGTGGTACACACTGGTCGCGGAAGCCGACTGGTCCGCGTTCGTCCCGGATCGGGACCTGGTGCCGCTGCGTGCCCGTCTCGCCGACCTGGAGCGGCACCGAGGTGTGACCGAGGCCCACCGGCTGGCCACTCGCCGGCTGCGAACCACGGCTGCGGCGAGGTTGTGGCATCCGTTCGGCCACAGCGCGGAGATCGTGGGGCACGCGATGAGTCCCGACGGTCGGTACCTCGCCACCGGGAGTTGGTGCCCCGACGGCGACTACGACGCCGGGGGCGTCCTGCAGATCTGGGAGGTCGCGTCGGGGCGATGTGTCGACACGATCCCGGATGTCGACGGCGGCGTCGGGTGGCCCGGTTACGGGCGAACGATCCAGTGGTCCGCCGACGGTTCGCGCCTCGCGGTCGCCCACGCCACGAATGTGGTGGGGCTGTGGAGTCCCATTACGCACAACGTGGAGCCGGTCGCGACGATCGACGTGTCGGACGGCAACTCCCGGCCGTCGTCGTTCGCGCTCTCCCCGGACGGGCGCAGCGTCTACCACCACTGCACCACCAACGGTGACGGCGGACTTCAGGGCTGCGTCGTCCCGTTGGATCGCGGTGCCTTGTTCTGGTTGCCGAATCATGTGACGGCCGATCACCCGTACGCCATGGCGCGCGGGCTCTCGGACGACGTCCGTGAGGCGTTTCGGCACGTCGAGGGCCACGACGACGTCGGCGGGTGGATCGAGAACCCGGTCTGGTCGCCCGACGGGACACGGCTGTTGGGCACCAACGCGATCTGCGTGGACGCCGGCACCCGCGCGGTGCGGTGGTATGTCCCCGCTTCGCTCGCCGCGCTCGGTCCGGACGGGCATCGTGTGGCCGTCGTGACTCCGGACGGCCTGTCCTTTCTCGACGCCGACAGTGGCCGATGCGAGGGCGGTCCTTTCGATCTGGGCACCGCCTGTACCCTGCGCTGGGCCGACGGACGTCCGAATCGTCTCGCCGTGCTGACGCACGGCTCGGACCCGGTGGCCTCCTTCGTCCACGTCTTCGACGCCGAGCAGCACACGAGTTCCGTGGCGATCTCGCACCCGCGATGGCGGGACGGCGAGGAGCGGAGCGGCGACCGCGACATGTGGGCCTGGGCTCCCGACGGGAATCGCGCGGCCTGTCTGACGGACGCCGACACCGTCGAACTGTTGTCGTTCGCCGACCCCGTCCACCCCGAGCGGCTGCGGGCCTTCCCCGCCGAAGGCGCCCGTGCGGTGCATTGGGGCGCCGGCGACACCATCGTCCTGGTGGCCGACCGGCGTGTGCGGTTCGTCCACGCGGAAACCGGCGGGGTCTTCGGCGACTTCACCCTTCTCCGGACCCCCGAGGGGCCGAGTCCCGTGGAGGGCCACGATGCCTACGAGTACGAGCCGCGGACATTTCCCCTCGACGATCGTGTCTGGGCGACGACCCTGGAAGCCGACGTCGTGGTGGCACCGTCGGACCGGGAGGAGGCGTTGGACCGCGTTCTCACCTGGGCGGTGGGGCGTCGATACGCGTGGCCCGTGCGCTGGGGCGAACCGAGGGTCCTGGCCGATTTCCGTGCCGCCGCCGATCTCCTCGACGCCGAGGCCGGCGATGTCTCGGGGTGAACGCGTGGCCCGAGTCGACCGGAGCGGGTGAGGCCGTGGCGTCGTCGCGGTCCGATCCCTGTTCCTCGATGTCGCCCGTGCGCGGGCGCTAGTGTCTCGGGCCGCCGTCGCAGGTGTCGCTGCTCCAGGCGTCGAAGAGGGAGACCAGGGGCGGCGCGAAGTACGGGTCCTCGTCGACGTGTACGTATTGGCGGCCCAGGTTCACGACGTCGGGTGCCTTCGAGCGCAGCGCGCGAGCCGCCGCGGCGGGGATGGCGTTGCCGGTGACGTCGAGTCGGCGCAGTTCGCCGAAGGCGGACCAGCGTTCGCACAGCCGTAGCGCCGCGTCGGCGTCGAGCACGCCGAACGGCAGTCGCAGGGACCACAATCGCGCCCCCAGCGCGCTGTCGGCGAGCACGTCGACGAGCTCGTCGCTCACATCGCTCACCAGGGTCAGCCGGCGAAGGCTCTCGAAGCCGGGACCGTTCAGCAGCGGGAGCAGGTCCCGTGCCGAGCCGCCCCAGCCGTATCCGAAGCGTCCGAGCCACAATTCGAGCGATTCGAGCCGGGGGAAGGAACCCGCGCCCAGCGCGGACACCACGGCGGGGTCGATCGCCTCGTCGCGCAGGACCAGACGGCGCAGATGGGCGGTCTTCGGCCACACGCGCGAGGGCCCCGTGTCCACGAGGGCGATGTCGTTGCATTGCACGACCAGTTCACCCAGAGCCGGCACCGCCGCGAACACCCGGTCGAGCGGCACCGAAAGCCGCCACGAGGAGCCGTCACCCGATGGGGTGGTCGGGGCGTGGTCGCCGCGCTCGAAGTCGGGGAACAGGAGGGCGCCCAGTCCCAGGCGCACGATCTCGGGCCGGTGCCGGGCGAGGACGTCCACGACCGGGGCGAAGGAGCCGTTGTGTACCCGGCTCGTCGTCACCACAAGCTCGGTGAGGGTCCGCCCCGGGTGTGCTCGCAGCCAGCGATCGAGCGCCGCCGCGCAGTGGTCCTCGTCCACGTCGCGGCTCGTCACGACACCGGCCCGGTCGCACTCCAGCGTGAGATGCAATTCCGCGTACGAACCACGATCGTCGACGCGGCGAAGATGGTCGCACGCGGCCGAGTACATCGAGGCAGAGTAGCCCGTACCCCTCCCGGAACGGGAGCGACGCCGGAGCACCACCGCTCTGGTGGGAGTCTCCTGTTTCGGCCGGCGTGTTCTTCCGAGTCCCGGCCGCCCGATTCCGATCGTCCGGACCGCGCGTGTCATCCGCTGAGGAGGACGATCAGGCCCCGGTCGGTTCGGGCCGCCTCCGTCAGCCAGGTTTGGTGGAGCCCGACGACGCGGCGGAAGTGTTCGAAGTCGCGGACGTCGTGTCGGGTGACGCGTGACGCCATCGCCATGTCGGCCGCGACCGGCTCGATCTCCGACCATGGGACCGATCGCGCGCGTTCGAGAACCGCGCGCACACGCGCGGGGCGCATCGAGTAGTAGGCCTCGTATTGCGAGAGTTCGACATCGGCGTCCTCGGCCAGATCGTCGGGCGGCGCCGGACGGTCCGGGCCGAGATCGTGGTACACCGACCCCATAAAGGCGTCGGCGGCGACTCGCGGACGGTTCGGCAAGCGGCGACGCAGGGTCTCGTAGTAGGAACCCGCCTCGAGGAAGTCGAAGCCCCGGTGGTGGCGTTCGCTCGCGAACCGAAGGTCGTCCCCGTCCGGGTTCTCGGGTGCGTCCCAATAGAAAGCGGTGCCGCGCGACTGCCGACAGGCCGCGACGGTCGGGATCCAATCGGCGATCAGGCAGACCACGTCGAAAGCCATCGCTCCGTCCTCGCCCATCGGCCACGGCGCCCGCGGTGGAGATCCCCGGGCTACGCACCGGGTGCCCCGCGACGGTCGAGCTCGCCGGCCGCCGCCGGTGGACGGTCACGCCGTGACTCGTTCGTGTGGTGTGGACTTTACGGCCGTCAAGTCGCGGTGTCGCGTCGGGTCGCACCGGACGTGAGGATGGCGCGTTTGTCCATCCGGCGCCAACGATCCGTATGCCACGATCACCGGGACCGGCCCCGTCCCCGGGAAGCCGGCTTCGGTACATGGCCGAGGCCGTCGTGCCTTCCCGCGCCGTCAGGGACGGTGTCGATCCACGGGAGGGCTTCCTTCGGGTGCCCGAACCGTCTCGTCGAGGCGCATGAGGCGACGTCGTACCGCGGCCTTTTCACCCGGGTTCTTGCCAGAAAGGAATTTGGCGTGCATCTTTGGCTGAAATGTCATGATCTCTTCGATGCGTCGTGGCCACCTCGGGGTCACGGGCCGGGCCGGTGAGCGCCGGTCGTCGCCGGACCCGCGCACGAAGGATCGGGACGAAGAGCCCGCGTCGATGAGTTCGAGGGGTTCGCGCAGTCCAACCACCGGAACCGTCAGCACGGACCGCAGGAGCAATCATGAGGAAGATCACCGCAGGCCTGTTCATCTCGCTCGACGGCGTCGTGGAGTCACCCGAGAAGTGGCACTTCCCGTACTACAACGACGAGATGGCCGCCGCCATCGCGAACTCGGCCGAGATCCTGCTGTTCGGCCGCAAGACCTACGACGCCTTCGCCGGCGCGTGGCCGGAGCGGGAGGCGGCCGGAGGCGCGGACGCCGGGTTCGCGCGCATGTTCGGCGACGCCCGCAAGATCGTCGTCTCGAAGCAGGACCTCGAGTTCACCTGGCGCAACTCCGAACAGCTCCGGGGCGAACTCGTGGACGCCGTCACCGCGCTGCGCGAGGAACCGGGTGGCGACGTCTCCATGAGCGGGTCGGTCTCGATCGTCCGCCAACTGCTGGACGCGCACCTGCTCGACGAGTTGCACCTGTTCGTGCACCCGATCGCCGTGCGCTCGGGCATGCGCCTGTTCGAGGAGGCCGAGGACTCGATCCCGCTGCGACTCCTGTCGTCCAAGGCGTTCGAGACCGGAGTGCTCCACCTCGTCTACGCCCGGACCGCGCCGACCGAGGAGACCGGCTACGAGGACGTCAAGGCCCACCTGCCACAGGACGTCGCATAGCGCGCCGACCGCACGGGTTCACCGGCTCCCGACACCACCCCAAGCCGGTGAACCCGTCGTCGACCGGGCGTCGGGGGCATGTGACGGGCCGGGGCCATCCGTGGAAACGGTGCGACCGATGATGGTTGTCCGTGCACGGGAGCGGAGGGGCGCATGACGCATACGACGACGCGGGACGGGACTCGCATCGCCTACCAGGTCCGAGGCGAGGGAGCGCCACTGGTCCTCCTGGCCGGTCAGGCGAACAACCACCACTGGTGGGACACCTGCCGTGCCGACTTCCACGCCGCCCGCAGCACCGTCACCCTCGACTACCGGGGCACGGGCGACAGCGACAGGCCCGATCTCCCTTACAGCACCGAACTGTTCGCCTCGGACGTCATCGCCGTCCTCGACGAACTCGGCATCGATCGGGCCGACGTCTACGGCACGTCCATGGGTGGCCGGGTGGCACAACACATCGCCGCCCGCCACCCGCACCGGGTCGGTGCCCTGGTAC
This sequence comes from Embleya hyalina, assembly GCF_003967355.1. Classification (GTDB taxonomy): domain Bacteria; phylum Actinomycetota; class Actinomycetes; order Streptomycetales; family Streptomycetaceae; genus Embleya; species Embleya hyalina. The sequence continues at coordinate 187,054 of NZ_BIFH01000022.1, forward strand.
TCGGCTGCACCTCACCCGGCGGGCCGCACGGCGTGGAACGCGGTACCGAGGTTCGCCGTGCCCTGGCCCGGCCCGATCCGGCGGCCGCACGACGGGCCCTGCTGGAGCTGATGTACACCCCGACCTGGCTCGCCGACCATCCCGGCCCCCACCACACCCTCGGCGATCCCACGATGCCCGCCCACGCCCGGCGCGGTCACCTCGCGGCGAGCAACCGGCACGACGCCTGGAACCTCCTGCCCGACATCGACACACCCACACTCGTCGTGCACGGCGGCGACGACCTGCTCAACCCCACCGTCAACGCGACCCTGATCGCCGAGCGCGTTCCCGGAGCCCGACTACATCTGATTCCGCGGGCCAGACACGCCTACTTCGAGGAGTTCCGCGCCCACGCGAGCCCCCTCGTCCTGGACTTCCTCACGTCCGCCGCGCACCGCCGGTAGGGGCCGTCCGGTGATGGTCGAGCGGGCGTCGCCGACCGCGCGTCCCGACGGGGCGCGCTATGTGACGCCCGCGGTGCCCAGTTCGACCGGGAGGGCGGTGAGGAAGCGGAAGTTGACCGTGGGTTTCCACGCCAGCGTGTCCCACGCGCCCCGTATCCCCGGGGCCCGGTCCAGCAGCACCTCGAGGAAGATCTCACTCTCGGACAACGCCAGCGCCGCTCCGAGACAGTAGTGCGCCCCGTGTCCGAAGGCGAGATGGTCGGTGACCCTCCTGGTCACGTCGAGACGGTCCGGATCCGCGTGGACGAGCGGGTCGCGGTTCCCGGATCCCAGCACCAGGAGCACGGTCTGGCCGGCCCGGAAGCGGGTGTCCAGATAGTCGAAGTCGGCACGAACCGTCCGCGCGACGAACTGCACCGGGCCGTCGTAGCGGAGCAGTTCCGCGACGGCACCGGGCAGCAGCCCGGGCCGGTCCCGCACGAGGGCGAGCTGATCCGGGTGTTCCAGCAGGGCGCGTACGGCGTTGGCGAGGAAATGGGTCGTGGTCGCCTGGCCGGCGTCGACGAGCAGGAGGAACGCGGCGAACGACTCGTCCGCGGTGAGATCGCCCGACCCGTCCGCGAACAGGTTCGGGAACGACCCCCCGACCGGGCGGCCGGCGCCCTTCGCACCCCCGCCGCGCATCGACTCGAACAGCGTGCGCAGGGCCTCCACACGCGGCAGCTCGCGGGTGGATTGGCCGAAGAACTCGTCGAGCAGACTGCTCCAGTCGTTCAGGAGCCGACGGTGCGAGGCGGGCACGCCCAGGAGTTCGGCGATCATCGTGGCGGTCAGGGGGTCCGCCAGATCGCGCAACAGGTCGACGGGCCCCTCGGGCAGGCGGTCGAGCAACTCGTGCAGCCGTTCGCGGACCACGGCGCGCCAGGGTCCTACCGCCCGTCGACCCAGTGGTTCACGCAGCGGCGCGCGCAGTCGGGTGTGCTCGGGAGGCTCGTGGAACAGCATCATGCGCGACAGCGGATCCGCCAGCGGCGCCAACAGGCGACGGCGATCCGGCGGCAGCCGGGCCCGGTACGCGCTGACCCGATCCTCGGACAGGTGGGGATGACGGGACAGCCGGCGGATGTCGGCGTGACCCATCACCGTCCACGCCTGTAGCGCCCGGTCCCAGTGCACCGGTCCCGCCTCGCGCAGACGGCGATACAGCGCGTAGGGGTCCCTCGCGTGTCGCGGCTGATAGAGCTCGACCAGCGAGGGCAGCGCCTCGTCCCGGGCCGGTGGGCTCGACGCGCTCGCGCTCATCCGGCCTCCCCGACCGTGGTGGCCGACAGCGCGGCGAGGTCGGCGAGCAGGATCCGGCCGAACTCCTCCGGATGCTCCCAGGGGAAGAGGTGGCCGCCGGGGAAGCGGCGCACGTGTGGGGTACCGAGCACCGCGGCCCCCCAGGCGCTGAGCGCGGGGGCGTCGACGAACGGATCGTCCAGGCCGCCGTACACCACGGTCCGACACGACAGGGGCCGCCGGGGGCGGCACGGGACCGCCGCCGCGAGGGCGAGGTCGGCGCGCAACATGGGCAACAGCAGCTCGACCAGTTCGGGAATCGCGAGGGCGGCGACACTGACAAGCCCGAACACCCGGAGAAAATCCACGAGTTCCGTGTCGGCGAGATCTCCGGTCGGCGGCCACGGCGCGGGCAGATGCGGTGCGCGGTGCGCGGAGACCACGAGCGGGTCGGGCAGCGCGTACCGCCGCCGCGACATCTCGTGCGTGAGCGTGTGGGCCAGTCCCGCGCCCATGCTGTGGCCGAAGAGCGCGTACGGTCGCGAACTCGCGATCGGCGCGATCTCGTTCGCGAGGTCCGCGACGAGTTCCTTCGGCCGCGTGTACGGCCGCCGCCGGACCAGTTCCTCACGCCCCGGCAGGCGGACCGCGAGCAGCCCGATACCGGCCGCGCTCAGCGCCGGGCCCCATGCGCCGAACGCCCGTGCCGAGCCGCCCGCGTAGGGCAGGCAGATCAGCACCGGACGGCGGGGATCGTCGCCGAGATCGTTGACCGGTGTGAGCATCGGAAAGGTCCTCACGCCGGTCGTCGCCCCTCGACGGAATGGGACGCGAACCCGTCGAGGTGCTCGGCGAGGCCGTCCGCGGTCGGGTCGATGAAGAACGCGCCGAGGCCGACGTGGACCCCGAACCGGCGATGCACATGGGACAGCAGATCGGCGGCGCTCAACGAATGTCCGCCCTGGTCGAAGAAGTTGTCGTGGATGCCGATCGCCGGCAGATGCAGAACCTCCGCCATCAACGCGGCCACGATCGCGGCACGTTCCGACACCCCGTCGGGCGCGACCCCGTCGTCGCACCGGTGGTCGGACCGGTCGTCGGCCGCGGCCGCGGGCCGCGGCGGTGGTACGCGTGCCGCCAGTGCCGCGCGATCGGCCTTGCCGTGGGCGGTGAGCGGGACGGCGTCCACGGTGACCACGATCGAGGGGACGAGATGGGTCGGCAACCGTTCGGACAGGGCCCGGCGCGTGTCCCGCTCGACCGGGGAGTGGCCGGGTTCGGGGACGACGTAGGCGACCAGGCGCCGATCCTCGCCCCGGGCGGCGTGGGCCACCACGATCGCCTGCCGGATCCCGGGCAGCGCGGTCAGGGCCGCCTCGACCTCTCCCGGCTCCACCCGTTGGCCGCGGATCTGGACCTGGTCGTCGAGCCGGCCCAGGTGGAGCAGGGACCCGTCGGACAGCTCACGCACCAGGTCCCCGGTGCGATACCAGCGCCCGACCCCGTCGGCGCCGCCGAGCGGTCCCACGAACCGCTCCGCCGTGAGCTCCGGCCGGTCCAGATATCCCTGGGCCACGCCGACGCCACCCAGCAGCAGCTCTCCCGGGGCGCCGGGGGGCACCGGGCGCAGGTCCGGGTCCACCACCCGCACCGCGGTGCCCGCGACGGGCCGCCCGATGGGGACGCGCCCCTCCTCGACGCGTGCCGGCGCGTACGTCGACCACACGGCGCACTCGGTGACGCCGTAGAGGTTGGTCAACCGGTGACGGCCGGCCCACGCGTGTACCAGTTCGGCGGGGCAGTCCTCGCCGGCGACACCCAACAGCCGCAGCCGAGGGAAACGTTCGGGGGTGAGCACCGCCAGCACCGACGGCACCACGATCGCGTGGGTGATCGACTCCCGCAACACACCGGCCAGCGGCTCGCCCGGCGTCAGTTCCTCGCGCGGGTACACGCACAACGACGCGCCGTGCGCGAGCGCCAGGGTGAACTCGGCGATCGAGGCGTCGAAGGTGACCGCCGCGAACTGGAGGACCCGGTCACCCGCGCCGATGTCCAGCACCTCGCGCTGCGCGTGCGCGAGATTGGCCAGACCGGCGTGCCCCACGACCACACCCTTGGGACGACCACTGGACCCGGAGGTATGGATCACGTAGGCCGCGTCCTCGGCCGACACGATCAGTCCCGGGTCGTCGGCGGGGTGTGCCGCCGCGTCGTCCGGGTCGACCACGAGGCGTCGGCCGACGGTCGACGGCGGGGGCGTCGTGTCCGAGGACCACAGCACCAGTGCCGCGCCGCACTCGGTGACGATGTCCACCGTCCGGCGGGAGGCGTCGTCGACGTCGACCGGCACGTATACCCCGCCGGCCTTCCAGATGCCCAGGGCGCAGGTGACGAGAGCCGCGCCGCGCGGGAGGCCCACCACCACGCGTTCCCCCGGTCTCAGGCCGCGGGCGAGGAGCAGTCGGGCGATCCGATTGGATCCGGCGTCGAGTTCGGCATACGTGACCGGGCCGCCGGCGGTCGAAACGGCCACGGTCGCGGGCGCGTCGCGGGCGACGGCCGCGACAAGGGAATGGAAAGGAAGAAACGTGTCGTCGAGCATATTCCTACTTCCGGACAGCGGTGCGTCGAGACGGCGGCAGCCAACCGCCTTCATCCGTCGCGCAGGAAAGCAAGGAGGAAATGCGCACCGATGCCCCGGACTTCGCCGGTGACCATCGTGCAAGAGGGCCCGAAAGGGCGTGGGGCGTGCGGATCGCGACGGACACCGCAGGTGCGGCGGGTCGCAGCAGGAGGATCGTGGCACGTCAATAGTCCTCGCGGCAACAGTCGAAAGCGTTCTTGTCGCACCGTCTACGGGCAATTTCGCTCCGTGAGCGAAGTTCCCGATCCGCCGGTGCGCAGGGTGTTCCGGGGTTCGACGATACGTGCCGGTAAACCCGGAGTGGGTAATGGGAAATCCGCGCGAACGGGGTCCGGCGGATGACGAATCCCACCGGGTGGGATTACCTTCTTGGGCATCGAAATCCGATATTCCCCACGGTTCGCGTGCGGCCGTCGCGCGCCGTACGCGGGGACGGGGTCGGACACGCTCCGGGACGCGACCGGGGCCGGGAGGAAGGAGTCACCGGCATGAGTCGACCACCGCGATCCGGGGCGCGAGGACCGGCATTCGCACCATCCCACATGGCCCTGGACGTCGCCGCGGCCCGCGCCGCGCTCACCGCGACGGCCACCGCGTTCGCCGGCTTCCGGGTCCGCTACGCGGTGAAGGCGAACCCGCATCCGGCGCTGCTGCGATCGTTCGCCGCGCGGGGGATCGGCTTCGACGTCGCGTCCGTCGCGGAGGCGGACCTGTGCCTGGACGCCGGTGCCGACGCGGCGCACCTGACCTACGGCAACCCCATACGCTCCACCCGCGACATCGCCCGGGCGTACGACCGCGGTGTGCGCGTGTTCGCGCTCGACACCGCGGACGAGGCCCGTCGACTCGGCGCGGTGGCCCCGGGGGCGGGCGCGCTGATCCGCCTGGCGGTCGAACCGGCGCCGGCCGGCCGCAAATTCGGCTGCCTGCCCCGCGAGGCGACGACGATCGCGTCGTCGGCGGCACGGGCCGGACTCGACGTGGTCGGTCTGGCGCTGCACATCGGTACCCAGCGGCGCGACCCGCGCGCCTGGGACGCCGCCGTCGCCTCCGCCGCCCGCGTGTGGGAGCTGTTGCGGCGTACGGGGATGAGCCCGCGCGTCCTCGACCTGGGCGGCGGTCTGCCCGCCCGGGACCGCCGGCCGACGCCCCCGCTCACGGAGTTCGCGACCGCGATCCGCGCGGCCGTCGCGCGGGGATTCGACGAACCCCCGGCGGAGGTGGCGATCAACCCCGGCCGTGTCCTCGTGGCCGAGGCGGCGGTCCTGTTCACCACCGTGCACGCCGTGGCGCATCGCGAGGACGCCGTGCGATGGGTCTTCCTCGGCGCGGGCGTCTGGAACGCCGGGCTGGTGGACGGCCGCGACGGCAGATTCGAGTACCCGGTCACCGCGCCCGATTTCGCTCCCGACGAGCCCGTCTCGGACGCGCTCCTCGGCGGCCCCACGTGCGACGGCGCCGATGTGCTCCGCGCAGGCGACCCCTACCGGCTGCCGTCCGCGCTGCGCGAGGGCGACCGCGTCGCGGTGTGGTCCGTCGGCGCCTACACCACGACCACCGCGGCCGTCGGCTTCAACGGCCTGGCACCGCTGCCCGTCCACGTCGTCGGTTGACACCGGGCCGATACCCCGGCGGCGGGCCGGATCGACGGTGACTTCGACGAGATCCGTGTGATCACGTTGACCGACCGCCTCGAGAGGCGTAGTTTAACGAACAAGCGTTTGCACGTTTTGGTCGACAGGACCGGCCGCTCGGGAGGAGTGCGAACCGCGACCCTCATCGATGAGGTGGATGTCATGGACGTGCTCGGTGGCCCCACTGCCCTGGCCGTCATCGACGAAAGCGGACTCGTCGCCGCGTGGAACCCCGAGGCGGCCGTACTGCTCGGATACCAGGCGGGCGAGGTGATCGAGCGCCCCGCGCTGCGCCTGCTGGCCCGACCCGCCGACGCGATCGCGGCCCGCGACGTCGCGCACGGGGTGGGGGAGTGGACCGGAGACCTCCCGCTTCTCCATCGCGACGGTCGCCGTGTGGATGTGCACCTTCGGGCCCAGCGGCTGGCGAGTGGCGGCGCCCGATTCCAGTGGCTGGTCACCTTCGTCGAGTCGCGGATCGACGCACGGCCCGGGGACCGGGCCATGCTCGACTGGGTGCGCAGCCGTTCCCCCATGGCGATGACGGTCTACGACACGAACCTGCGGTGCGTGTGGCAGAACGACGCGATGTCCGCGCTCAGCGGTGTCTCGACCGAGGACCTGTGCGGTCCGTGTCCGCAACGGTTGCCGCGCGGTCCCGACGCGGAGGCATGGGAGCTGCGGATGCGTCGCGTCCTGGAGACGGGCGAACCGTGCCTGGACTTTCGGATCCGCGGTCGAACCCACGCCGACCCCGATCACGATCACCTGTTCTCCATGTCGGCGTCGTTGCTCCAGGACCGAAACGGGGACGCCGTCGGCGTGTGTACGACGGCGTTCGACGTCACCGATCGATTTCGCGACCGGGAGCGCCTGGCCCTGCTGAACGAGGCGAGTGTGCGCATCGGCACCACTCTCGACGTGATGCGGACGGCCCAGGAGCTGACCGACATCGCCGTGCCGCGACTCGCCGACTTCGTCGACGTCGACCTGCTCGACGGCCTGCTGCGCGGGGAGGAGCCCGTTCCCGGACCGATCACCGGCACGATGGTGCTGCGGCGGGTCGCCCAGCAGTCCGTGCTTCCCGGGGCGCCCGAGGCGGTGGTGGCGCTGGGGGACGTGGACGTCTACACCGAGTACTCCCCGCCGGCGGTGTGCCTGGCCACCGGCCGATCGACGCTGCATCGCACGATGGACGAACCGATCGCCTCGTGGGTCGCCGCCGACCCGGCCCGGGGGGCGAAGATCACCGAGTACGGATTCCACTCCTGGATGATCGTCCCGGTGCGGGCTCGCGGCCTGACGCTGGGGGTCGTGCTGTTCGGGCGCACGAGGTGCGAGGAGCCCTTCGAGGAGGCGGACCTGGCGCTCGCGGAGGAACTGGTGGCCCGGGCGGCGGTGTGCCTGGACAACGCCCGGCGCTTCGCCCGCGAGCGCGCGGCGGCGCTCACCCTGCAGCGCAGTCTGCTGCCGCAGGGTTTGCCGGACCAGGCCGCGGCCGAGGCGGCCTACCGATACCTGCCCGCCGACGTCGAGCTGGGCGTGGGCGGGGACTGGTTCGACGTCATTCCGCTGTCGGGCGCGCGCGTGGCGCTCGTCGTGGGGGACGTCGTCGGCCACGGTATCCACGCCGCCGCCGCGATGGGGCGTCTGCGCACCGCCGTGCGTACGCTCGCGGATGTCGATCTGGCCCCCGACGAACTGCTCACCCAGCTCGACGACCTGGTGATCCGGCTGTCGGCGGAGGCCAACCTCGAGGAGGACTGGGCCGGTGGGGACATCGGGGCGACGTGCCTGTACGCGGTCTACGACCCCGCCTCCAACCGGTGCAGTGTCGCGCGGGCGGGCCACCCGCCGCCCGCGGTGGTCGGTGCCGACGGCGCGGTGGAACTGCTCGACCTGCCCGCGGGGCCACCGCTGGGGCTGGGCGGGATGCCGTTCGAGTCGACCGAGGTGGAACTCGCCGAGGGCAGCGTCCTCGCGCTGTACACCGACGGCCTGATCGAGTCCCGCCATCGGGACGTGGACCAGGGGATCGACGAGCTGCGCCACGCCCTGGCCGCTCCGGCCCCCTCGCTCGAAGCGATCTGCGACAACGTCATCGCGTCCCTGCTGCCCGACGGGCCGAAGGACGACGTGGTGCTCCTGCTGGCCCGACCGCGGGCATTTCGCGACGACCAGGTGGCCTCGTGGGAGGTTCCGGCGGAGCCCGAGGTCGTCGCCCGCGTGCGCGCCGAGGCGGCCCGGCAGCTGACCGAATGGGACCTCGAGGACGCGGTCTTCGGTACGGAGCTGGTCGTCAGTGAGCTCGTCACCAACGCGATCCGCCACGGCGAGGCGCCCATCAGACTCAGACTCATCCGCGATCGCACCCTGATCTGCGAGGTCTCCGACGGCAGCAACACCGTTCCGCATCTGCGGCGGGCTCGGACCTTCGACGAGGGCGGGCGCGGGCTCCTGCTGGTTGCGCAGCTCTCCCAACGCTGGGGCACGCGCCAGTCGCCGATCGGTAAGACCATCTGGTGCGAGCAGGCGCTTCCCGTCGGGCACGACGCCGCACGGGGCCCTCGTGCGCCGATGCGGATCGGGACGTGGGACGTGTGCGTCGACGACGCGTGCGCGGTGACGAGTCGATAGCCGTCGGTCCGACCGCCGTCGGCCTCCGGCGCGCGATGGCGGGCCTCGCGCCGCGAGACGCACCACCCTTTGGGGCAATACGCTCGATAAAGCAATGAAAGGGAACATATGCGCACGGTAGCCGACATGGTGCGTCTCAACTCACGCCGCGGCCCGTCCGGCGAAGCCGTGGTGGACGCCCGGGGCAGGCTTTCCCACCGGGAACTCTCCCACCGTGCCTGGGCCCTGGCCCGGGGGCTGGTCGAGAACGGCGTGCGTCCCGGCGACAGCGTGGGGGTCCTCGCCGGCAACAGCGCGTTCTGCGCGGAGGCGTTCCTCGGGATCGCGACCGCGGGCGCGGTGTTCGTTCCGTACAACTGGCGATGGTCCACCGCCGAGTTGGTGGCGGGCGTGAACGAGACGGCGGCTCGGGTCGTGCTGGTGGAGGACATGTTCACCGACGCCTTCGAGGCCGCGCGCGCGACGGGTGATCTGGACGACGTGCGCCTGGTGGTGCCCCAGGGCGAGCGCTACGAGTCGTTCCTGCGCCCCGGGGGGCCGCCGCCCGTGGACATCGCGCCGAGCGACCCGCTGTGCATCCTGTTCACCGGCGGCACGACGGGGGTCTCCAAGGGCGTCGTGCTCTCGCACGCGGCCGCCCTGGCGAACATGTGCAACGAGGTGATCGACTGCGGCGTCGGTCGTTCCGCCACCGATCGCGGCCTGATCACCACGCCGCTGTTCCACTCCGCCGGCCTGCTGTGCTGGTTCCTGCCGCACTACGCCACCGGGGCCACCAGCGTGCTGCTGCACCGCTTCGACGAGGCGGAGGTGGCCGACGTCGTCGAGCGGGAACGGGTGACGAACATGTTCATGGTGCCGAACATGATCCGGCGCCTGATGAACGCGAACGCCTTCGAGACACCCGGCTTCCGGACATTCTTCCGGGCCCTGCACAGCGGGGCGGGCCTGCTCCGCACCTCGGACAAGCTGGCCCTGGTGGAGGCGATGCCCGACGTCTCGCTGTACTTTCGCTACGGACTGACCGAGGCCGGCCCCATGGTGACCCGACTGCGTCCGGTCGACATGCTGCGGGAGGACCTCCAAGGCTCCATCGGCAAGGAGTATCTGCTGGTCGAGGCGCAGATCCAGGACGACGAGGGCAGGGAGGTCGCCCCCGACGAGTCGGGCGAGATCTGCGTGCGGGGGCCGAGCGTGATGTCCGGCTACTTCAACCGTCCCGAGGAGACCGCGGCGGTATTTCGGGCCGGTTGGCTGCGCACGGGCGATCTCGCGGTGCGCGACCGCGAGGGGTACTTCTACTTCCGGGACCGGGCCAAGGAGATGATCAAGAGCGGTGGGGAGAACGTCTACTCCGCCGAGATCGAGCAGGTGTTGCTGACCCACCCGGGGGTGATCGAGGCGATGGTGGTGGGCACGCCCAGCACGGAATGGGACGAGGAGGTGCGCGCGATCGTGGTCGCGCGTCCCGGACACGCTCCCACGGAGGCGGAACTGCGGGGCTTCCTCCGCGCCCGGCTCGCCGCCTACAAGGTGCCCAAGCGGGTGGTCTTCCGGGAGGCGTCGCAGATTCCGCGTTCGGCGGTCGGAAAGGCCCTCAAGGAGCGGCTCAAAAGCGACCTCGGTTGGTGAGCCGTCCCATGCTGAGCGGACGTTCGTTTGTTCGTCCGCTACGATGGATCCGGTTCTCGCCTCACCGAACGAGCCGATTGGAGTTGATCATGCCTCGCCCGACCGGCGGCGTACGGACCGCCGACGCCATGCACGAAGCAGCGGCCGAACTCTTCTATCTGCATGGATACGAGGCGACGAGTCTGCGGCAGGTCGCCGCGCGGATCGACATCCAGGTGGGCAGTCTCTACAACCACATCAACGGCAAGGACGACCTGCTCCGCAACATCATGCTCGGCGTGATGAACGACCTTCTCGCCGCTCAGCGCACCGCGCTTCGGGGGCGGACCGACGTGGTGGACCGGCTGCGGGCGGCCATCGACTGCCACATCCGCTTCCACGCGGGCAAGGCTCGCGAGGTGTTCATCGGCAACTCCGAGCTCAGGTCCCTCGGCGACAAGGACCGCCGCACCGTGGTGGCCAAGCGCGACCAGTACGAGAAGGTGCTGCGCGTCCTGGTCGAGGAGGCCGCGGCGCAGGGGCGGGCGGACGTGGTGGACACGCGGTTGAGCGTGTACGCGATCGTCGCGATCGGCACGCATGTGTCCACGTGGTACCGGCCGCAGGGCGAGTTGTCGATCGATCAGATCGTGGCCAAGAACATCGTGTTGTGTCTGCGGCAACTGGGCGTCTCCGCCGACGAGATCGAGGCCATCGAGGCCGCCTCCGCGGTGGGGGCCTGACCGTCCGGAACAGTTTTGGCGCCCGGTCCGAGCCTGTGCTCGGGCCGGGCGCTTCGTCGTTCGTCCCCCATTGACCGATCCGGGGCGTTCCACATAGATTGAAAAACAAGCGATCGTTTGTATCAAGGAGTGTCGCATGCGATTGGCCACCGTCCGGCAGGGCAACGGCACACGCGCGGTCGTCGTCGGCGCGGACCACCTGGAGCTTCTGCCCCACCCCGACGTCGGATCGCTGCTCGTCGCGTCGGCCCGACGGGGCGGCGACGGCCTGCGCGACCTCTCCGGCACCAGGATCGCGGGCCTTCGCGCGGAATTCGCGCCGGTGGTCCCGCGACCGTCGAAGGTGTTGTGCGTCGGGCTCAACTACCGGGACCACATCTTCGAGATGAGCCGAGTGCCCCCCGAGTACCCCACACTCTTCGCCAAGTTCGGCGACACGCTGATGGGGGCGGATGACGACCTCGTGTTGCCGAGCGGGTCCACGTCCGTGGACTGGGAGGCCGAACTCGCCGTCGTCGTCGGTCGCACCGTGCGTCATGCGAGTGTGAGCGAGGCCGGCGACGCGATCGCCGGTTTCACCGTCGCCAACGATGTGTCGATGCGCGACTGGCAGCACCGCAGCGGTCAATGGCTCCAGGGCAAGGCGTTCGACGCCACCACTCCGCTCGGGCCCGTCCTGGTCACCCCCGACGAACTCGACGGCGCGGCGAACCTGGGGATCACCTGCACCGTCGACGGTGTGCTCAAGCAGCGCAGCAGCACGTCCCAACTGCTCTTCGCGCCGGCCGACCTCATCGCCTACGTCTCGCGGTTCACCACGCTGCGCCCGGGCGACATCGTGCTGACCGGCACCCCGGGCGGTGTGGGGGCGGCGCGCAAACCCCCCGAGTTCCTGCGCGCCGGCCAGGTACTGGAGACCACGATCGAGGGCATCGGCACCTGTCGCAACACCTGCGTCCAGGAAGCGAGCGCGTGATGACCTTCGCGAAGGTATTGGTGGCCAACCGGGGCGAGATCGCGGTCCGGGTCCTGCGCACGTGCCGCGAACTGGGGCTCTCCTCGGTCGCCGTGTACTCCGAGCCCGACCGCGGCGCGCTGCACGTGCGGGTCGCCGACGAGGCCGTGGCGATCGGCGGGATCACCCCGGCCGAGAGCTACCTCGACATCGCCGCGATCCTCGCCGCCGCCGCCGCGTCCGGGGCCGATGCCGTGCACCCCGGCTACGGGTTCCTCGCCGAGAACGCGGACTTCGCCCGCGCGGTCGAGGAGGCGGGGCTGGTCTTCGTCGGCCCCTCCTCCGGCGCGATCCACGTCATGGGGGAGAAGGTCGCGGCCCGCAAGGTCGCGCTGGCCGCCGACGTACCACTCATCCCGGGCACGACGACTCCCGTCACGCGCGCCGACGAGGTCCTGGCCTTCGGCGCGGAACACGGATACCCGCTGCTGATCAAGGCGTCGTACGGCGGTGGAGGGCGCGGCATGCGCACCGTCGCCGCGGCGGAGGAGGTCGAACAGGCGTTGCGGGCCACCGCGCGGGAGGCCGCGGCGGCGTTCGGCAACGGGGACGTGTACGTCGAACGTTTCCTCGGCGGGGCACGTCACGTCGAGGTACAGGTGTTCGCGGACGGCCACGGCCACACGATCTGGCTGGGCGATCGCGACTGCTCGGTCCAGCGGCGGCACCAAAAGCTCGTCGAGGAGTCCCCGGCCCCCGGGCTGTCCGCCGAACTGCGCGTCGCCATGGGCGAGGCCGCGGTGCGGCTGGCGCGCGCGGTGGACTACGTCGGCGCGGGGACCGTGGAGTTCCTCGTCGACGGCGACGACTTCTACTTCCTGGAGATGAACACGCGCATCCAGGTCGAGCATCCCGTGACCGAGGAGGTCCTCGGCCTCGATCTGATCGCCGAACAGCTGAGGGTCGCCGCAGGGTCGCCGCTGACCGTGACCGAGTCGGGGCCCGCGCCCCGGGGTCACGCCATCGAGTGCCGGATCAACGCCGAGGACACCGCCGGAGGGCTCTTCGTGCCGGTACCCGGTCGGATCACGGATCTTCGGGTGCCCCCGCGACCGGGCGTGCGCTTCGACACCGGCTACGAGAGCGGGGACGAGGTCCAGCCGTACTACGACAGCCTCATCGGCAAGCTGCTGGTCTGGGCCCCCGATCGCGCGACCGCGCTGCGTCGATTGCGGGCGGCGGTCGACGAACTGGTGATCTCGGGACCGCCGACCACCGCGACGGCCGTCGCGGCGGTGCTGGACCATCCCGATTTCGCGGCGGTCGCGATCTCGACGCGTTGGCTCGAGACCCGCGTGGAGTTCCCTTCGTCCGCCTCGCGTGACGATCAGGGGCACATCGCCGACGATCCGGGCGAGGACGGCGGCACCGGGCGGGAACGGGTGTGGGTGGCGGGTCGCCCGTACACCATCGCCCACCACGGCGGCCCTTCCTCGGGCGCTCCGGCCGCCGGCGCCACGCTCGGCCCCGTCGCCGGGCGAGCGCGTGGCGGTGGGTCGGGCCGCGGGCCCCGCAAGGCCGCGGGCGCGGTCGGCGACGGCACCGTGGCCAGCCCGATGCAGGGGACCGTGGTGGCGGTGAACGTCGGCGACGGCGAGCGCGTGGCCGCGGGCCAAGTCCTGTTCGTGGTCGAGGCGATGAAGATGCAGAATCCGGTCCGCGCCGTGAGGGCGGGTGTCGTGGCCGGCCTGAAGGTGGTGGTGGGCAGCGTCGTGGCCGCCGGGGAGGCACTCGCCCTCATCGCGTCGGATCCGGGATGACCGGGCAGCCGGCCCCGTCGTCCACCGAGTGATCGCCGTTTCGTCCGGGAGTCGCCATGAAACCGTACCGTTCGATGTTGTTCGTACCCGGGCACAAGCCGCCCTGGGTGGCCAAGGCCCTGCGCTCCGGCGCCCACGCGCTGATCCTCGACCTGGAGGACGCGGTACCCGAATCCGCCAAGGACCGGGCACGCGAGGCCGTGTCAGATGTGATCCGACACCTCGGGTGGGGCCGGGTGGGGGTGTTCGTGCGGGTCAACGCGCTGGACACCGAGCACTTCGCGAAGGACGTCGCGGCCGTCGTGCATCCGGGGCTGACCGGGCTGCTGCTGCCCAAGGTCGACGGTCGCGACGACGTGGTGGCCTACGACGCGCTGGTCACGGCGGCCGAGATCGAGCGCGGCATGCCTCGCGGCGGGGTGGGACTCGTGCCCTGCCTGGAGACCGCGCGGTCGATCTCGGCCGTGGACGCGATCGCGACGGGCCCGCGGGTGACGTCGCTGATGGCGGCGGCGGCCAGGGACGCGGACGTCTCGCGCGACGTGGGATTTCGTTGGACGCCGACCGGAGAGGAGACGCTGTACCTGCGCAGCAGGATCGTTCTCGCGGCCCGGGCGGCCGGTCTGCGCCACATCGTCCTCGGCCTGTGGCAGGACGTGGACGATCTCGCGGGCCTGCGCGCCTTCGCCCGGTCCAACAGCGGGCTCGGCTTCGGTGGTCAGGTCCTCATCCATCCCTCGCACGTCGAGGTCGTCAACGAGGAGTACGCGATCGGCGACGCCGAACGCGATCGACTCCGCAGACTGGTCGAGACCTACGAGCACGCCGCCGGATCGGGGCAGGGCGCGGTCCGGTTCGAAGGTGATCACATCGACCTGGCCCACGTGCGCCACGCACGAGACCTGCTGGCCGCGTCCCACGTCGACGAGGAGGTCGAAGCGCTGTGAGCGGACGTCATTTCGAGGAGTTCACCGTCGGTGAGGTCGTGCGCCACAGTGTCACGCGCACCGTCACCGAGACCGACAACCTGCTGTTCACCACGCTGACGATGAATCCGCAACCGCTGCACCTGGACGAGGAGTTCGCCAAAGCCTCGATCTACGGCCGGCGCATCGTCAACAGTGTGTTCACCCTGGGCCTGGTGGCGGGACTGCACGTGGCGGACCTGACCCTGGGCACGACCCTGGGAAACCTGGGCTTCGAGGACGTGTCCTTCCCCCGCCCGGTGTTCGTCGGCGACACGCTCAGGGTGGAGAGCGAGGTGCTGGAGAAACGGCTGTCGAAGTCCCGTCCGGACGCCGGGATCGTCCGCCTCGAACATCGTGCGTACAACCAGGACGGGGAACTGGTGTGCAGCCTGCGGCGGGTCGCGCTGATGCGGCGTCGGCACGGGGCCGACGCCGCATCCGGTGGTCCGTGAGCCGCGCCTGCGGCGGGAGCCCTCGACCCGTACGCCGGACGGGCGGCCCGGGATCGTCGTCCCGGTCCGCGCGTCGCGGCGTCACAGGGGGGTCAAACCTCCCGGCACGCGACCAGGAAGCTGCCGGTGAACGTCATCACCGTGCGCGCGTGCTGGTCGACGGTGGTGTAGGCCAGCGTCCACAGCCCCCGACCGGGTTTCGAGGTCCGCCGGGCCGCGACGAGTTCGGCGGTGGGTCGGATGGTGTCGCCGATCCGGACCGGCGCGTGGGCGCGCACCTCGTCCAACCCCAGCCACGCCTGCACGTTGCCGAACCACCCGGTCTGGGTCAGCAGGCCCAGACTGAGCGACAACGAGAGCGGGCCGTGCCCGACGCGACCACCGAAGCCGGTGCTCGCCGCGTACTCCTCGTCCAGATGCAGTGACACCCAATCCCCGGTGAGCCCGGCCCAGGTCACCAGGTGGGCGTCGGTGACCGTCACCCCCGGGCCGCGCAGGACGTCACCGACGGCGAGGTCCTCCCAGTAGTGGCTCGACTGACCGGTGACCTCGAATCGCGAGATCTTCGTCGGTTGGTCCACGGACATCGAATCCCTCCCTTAACTTACAAGCGTTCGTTCGCTAAGCTAAAGCGCACCTTCGAGGGCGGTCAAGCAGGCGAACCCGTCGGAATCGGATGTGACGTATGGCGCGAACTGTGCACGACGAGCTGCGGGATCGCCTCGCCCACGCTCGCCTCGGGGGATCGGCCGAGGCCCGGGAGAAGGTCTCGGCGTCCGGGAAGCTGCTGGTGCGTCGACGACTGGAGCTGCTCTTCGACGAGGGCTGGTCGTTCGAGGACGGTCTGCTCGCGCGGTTCGACGAGGGGCTGCCCGGAGACGCGGTGGTCACCTGCTTCGGCAGGGTCGACGGGCGCGATGTCGCCGTCGTCGCCAACGACTTCACCGTCAAGGCGGGCACCTGGGGCAAACGCACCTTCGAGAAGATCGTGCGCACCCAGGAGATCGCCGACGAGACCGGGATGCCCCTGGTCTATCTCTTCGACTCCGCCGGCGCTCGCATCGACGAGCAGTTCGAGAGTTACGCGGGGCGCCGGGCCTGGGGCAACATCTTCTACAACCAGGTGCAGATGTCGGGCCGGATTCCCCAGGTCTGCGCGCTCTTCGGTCCATCGCCGGCGGGCTCGGCCTACGTTCCCGCGCTGTGCGACTACACCGTCATGGTGCGCGGCCACGCGACCGCCTACCTGGGATCGCCCCGCCTGGCCGAGATGGTGACGGGGGAGCGGGTCACCCTGGAGGAGATGGGCGGCGCCGAGATGCACTGCACCACCTCGGGCCTGGGCGACTGCCTCGTCGAGGACGACGAGGAGGCGATAGCGGCGATTCGGGTCTGGCTGTCGTATCTGCCGTCCGACTGGCGCGGTTCCCCGCCCGCGGTCGACGCCCGGCCGCCGGGCTCCGCGCGCACGGTCGAGGAGGTGGTGCCACTGAGCGAGTCGGAGGTCTACGACGTCCACGAGTTGATCGACGCGCTGGTGGACGAGGACAGCTTCTTCCCCTACAAGGAACTCTTCGCCCCCGAACTGGTCACCGGGTTCGCCCGGCTGGGCGGACGAAGCGTGGGCCTGGTGGCGAATCAGTCCGTCTCCCGCGGCGGCGTCATCTTCCCCGACTCCTCCGACAAGGCCGCCCGGTTCATCTGGATCTGCAACGCCTACAACATCCCGCTCGTCTTCCTGGTCGACATCGCCGGCTACATGATCGGGTCCGAGGTCGAACGCAAGGGCATCATCCGACACGGGGCCAAGATGCTCTTCGCCGTCGCCGAGAGCCGGGTGCCGAGGATCGCCGTGCTGATCCGCAAGGCCTACGGCGGCGGCTATCTGGCCATGTCGGGAGCGCCCATGAGACCCGACGCGGTGATCGCCCTGCCGACCGCCAAACCCGCTCTCATGGGACCGGACGCGGCCGTCAACGGCATCCACTACAACCGCATCCAGGCCATCGCGGACCCCGACGAACGCAAAAGATTCATCGCGGAGAAGCAGGCCGAGTACGCGGCCGACATCGACGTCTTCAAGATCGCGAACGAGAACGCGGTCGAAGCGGTGGTGCCCGCGAACCATCTGCGTGCCGAACTGATCGAGAGATTGCACGTGTATCGGCGCCGGCCCGCCACAGGCGCCGCCCGACGCCAGGCGATCACCCCGGTCTGAATCGTCGGCGACACCCGGGCGCGACGGGCGTGCCCGTCCCCACGGGCGCGCACGACGGGCACGGCCGGCCCGCGGTCCCGACCCCGACGAAGTCGGAGTCCATCCCATCCCCCCTGTCACAGGAGTTCACCATGGCAACCGAGAACAACCGTCCCTTCGTGGTGCGCGCGGGCACCGAGACCGAGCAGACCGCGCAGTCCGAGGGCGCCCGACGACTGGCGGGGGTGAGCCCGGGCGCCACCCCGAGCAGCCGGATCTGGCTGGGCAAGGTCTCGAACGCCCCGGGGTACCGGTCGGTGCCGCATCACCACGGCGAGGCCGAGACGGCCGGATACGTCCTCAAAGGGCGGGCGCGGATCTACTTCGGGCGCGCGTACCGCGAGTTCGTCGACCTGGAGGCGGGCGACTTCGTGTTCGTCCCGCCGAGGATCCCGCACATCGAGGCCAACCTCAGCGACGACGCGGAACTGGTGTGGCTGACCGCCCGCACGCCGGACAACGTCGTGGTCAATCTGCCGGACGTCGACGACGCCGACCTTCCAGGAGGAGCGCGATGACCCGGTTGGGCGTGGCGGTGGCCAACACCGGGGAGCGAGCGGTGCGGCCCGGCGTGGTGGCCATGGCGACCACGGCCGAGGAGGCGGGCGCGGACTCCCTGCACATCTCCGACCACGTGCTCCTGGTCGAGGGCGCCACGTCGCGCTATCCGTACGCGGAGGACGGCAGGTTCCCGTGGCCTCCCGATCTCGACGTGTTCGACCCCCTGGTCGCGTGCGCCTGGATCGCGGCGCACACCCGGCGCGTCGAGGTGGGCCCGTCGGTGCTCGTGCTTCCGCAACGACATCCGTTCGAGGTCGCCAAGACCGCCGCGACCATCGACCGCCTCTCGGGCGAGCGGCTGTTCCTGGGCGTCGGCGCCGGGTGGCTCGCCGAGGAGTTCGCCGCCCTCGGCCGGGACTTCCCCTCCCGTGTGGCACGCATGCACGAGGCCGTGGAGGTGTTGCGGCGCGCCTGGTCGGGGGATCGACGCGCCTATGAGGGCGAGCACTTCCGGTACGGTCCGGGCGTGCACTGCCGACCCCTGCCGGCCCGGCCCGGCGGTGTGCCGCTGCTGTTCGGCGGCATGTCGAAGGCCGCGCTCAAGCGGGCGGCGACGATGGGCGACGGCTGGATCGCGCTGGCGACTCCGAGCCAGTCGCCGCGAGGCCCCGGGGAGAGCCTGCGCCGGGCGGAGGAACTGTTGCACACGGCGGGACGCGGGCGCGACAGGTTCCGCGCGGTGCTCAGGATCACCGCGACCACGCCCCAGGACCTCCCCGATCTGCCGGAGCGCGTCGTGGAGTACGCGGCCCTGGGCTTCGACGAGATCGTCGTCGATCCGCTGTGGCGCGACCTCGACGAGGCGGCGGGCGTGGTGGGCGCGTGCAGGCGCGCCCTGGGGTGATCGACACGTGCCCGACATCGGGGTCTTGACACCTCGCGCTGTCGGGTATGTCCTATGCGAACAATCGTTTGTACATCATGGTGCAGGGAGATCCCGTGGACGCTCTGGAAGCTCGCATCGCGAAGCTCGAGGCGATCGAGGACATCAAACGACTGAAGCAGCACCACATCGAGCTGACCGATGCCGGGTACCTCGTCGACGCGCTCGTCGACCTGTGGTGCGAGGACGGGACCTGGCTCGGGGTCTTCACCGACATCGACGACCCCCTGGAGGCGGGAAGCCGCGGCCAGACCCGCTACCACGGTCACGACGAGATCCGGAGGTTCTGGGAACTCAACGGCCGACTCTACGACTTCGTCCTGCACGTGATGATCCCGCTGGACATCCGGGTCAACGACGACCTGGAGACCGCGACGGGCACGTGGAAGTGGCTGATGCCGTCCACGCGCGACGTCGACGGCGTGCCGACCGCGACCTGGCTGGGCGGCACGCAGTCCGACGAGTACCGCAGGGTCGACGGGGTCTGGAAGTTCTACACCGTGCAGGTGCACGCGGACCTCGTCGCCACCCACCTGGGCGGCTGGGTCCCGAGCCGATACATCGAGGAATCGCCCGTCTAGGACCGTCGGAGCGGATCGATCCCGCCGGAGTGTCCCGGTACGACCGATCGAACGGTCCAGCGCGTCGAAGCGATCAACTCGGGGGAGTGATCGAGACTCCCGTCTCGCGAACGACGATCCTCGGACGCCTTTCGTCGACCCGAAGCGACGAACCAAGAAAAGCAATCGTTAGTTTTTCAATCGCGAGGGAGATCGAGATGCGATCCAAGAGTTGGAGCGCCGCGCGTGGCTGGGCCGCCGGCGTCGCGGCGCTGGGCATGGTGCTCGCCGGCTGCGCCGAAACCAAGACATCCGAGACAAGCGGCAACAGCGCCCCGAACAACGGCGCCCCGGCCCCCGGGGCCGCCCCCGCGGGAGCGCCGGGCGATATCGCCTCCCTGTGCGGGACACGACCCATCAAGATCGCGTTCGCCAAGGGCAAGGGCGACAGCTGGACCAAGATCACCCTGGCCGAGCTGAAGAAGGAGGCCGCGAAGTGTCCCAACATCAAGGCGACCCTGTACACCGACGCCGGCGGTGACCAGACCAAGTCACTGTCCGACATCAACAGCCTGGTGGCGCAGGACGTCGACATCATCGTCGTGATGGCCGAGTTCGGCGCCGCCCAACTGTCGGCGATGCGCTCCGCCGTCAAGTCGGGCACCAAGGTCATCGCCCTGATCGACGATCCCGGGGGCAAGGCCGGCACGGACTACACCGACATGGTCCTGCCCGACACCGAGGCGACCGGCCGGGCCTGGGCCGAATGGATCGGCAAGGTCGCCCCCAGCGGCAAGGCCGTGTTCCTGGGAGGCGTTCCGGGAGCCCAGTCCAGCCAACAGTTCTTCAAGCCGGTGCAGGCGGCGCTGGCGGCCTACCCCAACGTCAAGCTCGTCGAGAACCGGGTCGTGGACACCGACTGGGAACCCGGCAAGCGCAAGCAGGTCATGTCCGGTCTGCTCGCCAAGTACGGGCGCATCGACGTGGTCATCTCCGACTACGGCGCCATCGACAACGCCACCCTGGACGCCTACAAGCAGGCCGGCATGGCACCTCCGGCGCTGGCGGCCGTCGCGAGTTCCAACGGAACCGCGTGCTACTGGAAGTCGACGCCCTTCCCGTACATGTCGATCGACGGCCAGGTCAAGCTCGCCGCCGTCGCGCTGCGCAAGGGCCTGGCGGCGCTCAACAACATCACCGACACCGAGCCGTCCGTGGTTCCGATGCCCGTCGAGGTCGACACCGCGGCCAACAAGAATCCGGTCTGCTCGCCGAACCTGCCGCCCGACGCCTCCCTCGGATCGAGCCTGACTCCGGCGGAACTGGACTCCATCTTCAAGTAGGCATGCCCGCGACCCGGTATCCGGCGACCGACTCCAACGGGGGCGCCGGAGCCCAGCGGACGAAGGCCCGGCCGCGCGCCGGGCGCACCCCACGATTCGGAAGGGAACACCCGATGCTCCAGTCGACCGCAGGACTGACGATCCACGGGGTCAGCAAGGCGTTTCCGGGAGTACAGGCCCTGTCGGACGTCGATCTGCACGTCGAGCCCGGCCGTATCCACGGTCTGGTCGGCGAGAACGGGGCGGGCAAGTCGACCATGATGGCGGTCGCGGCGGGGATCATCACACCGGACACCGGTGAGGTGACCATCGGAGGGGAACCGCTGCGACCGGCCACACCCCGACGAGCCAGAACCCTCGGCCTGGCGATCGTCCGCCAGGAACCGGCCCTGCTTCCCGACCTGAGCGTCGCGGAGAACCTCTGTCTCGGCGTTCCGGAGGCCCACCGGCCGCGCCCGGGCCACCGGAACGCGTGGGCCCGACGCCAACTGACGACATGGGGTGGCGCGGTGCCCTTCGACATCGGCACCCGGGTCGCCGAACTCGTCCCCGAGCACCGCTTCCTGGTCGAGATCACCAAGGCGTTCGCGGCCGAACCCGTGGCCCTGATTCTCGACGAACCGACCGAGCACCTCGCGGCCCAGGACACCGCCCGCCTGTTCGAGCACGTGCGCCGGGTCGCCGCCGCCGGAACCGCGGTCGTCTACATCTCGCACCGCATCCGCGAGGTCCGGGCCATCGCCGGCGAACTCACCATCCTGCGCGACGGGCGCGTGGTGGCGCACGAGGCGTCGGCCGGCGACCTGTCCGAACAACGCATCATCGACCTCATCGTGGGACGGCCGATGGAGATGGCCTTCCCCGACCGCCCCGACCACATCGACCCCACCCCGCACGTCGAACTCGTCGACTTCGCCGGCCCCGGATTCGCCCCGATCACGATGACGGCCGCACGCGGAGAGATCGTCGGGCTGGCCGGGGTCGACGGCAACGGACAGAAGGACTTCCTGCGGGCCCTCGCCGGCCGCCGATCCAACCGCGGGCACGTGCGCGTCGACGGCAGGCCGATCGTGCTCACCTCGCCCTCGCGCGCGCTGGAGGCGCGGATCGCCCACATCCCCGGCGATCGACATCGGGAGGGGATCCTGCCCGACCTGTCCGTTCGGGAGAACGTCGCGCTGCGCCAACTGCCGCAACTCTCCCACCACGGCCTCGTGCGACGCCGACCGGACGCCGCCGCGGCACGATCGGCCGTCGCCCGATACGGCATCCGGACACCCGACATCGAAACCCCCATCTCCAGCCTCTCCGGAGGCAACCAGCAAAAGAGCGTCCTGGCGGGCGTCCTGGCCACCAAACCCCGGGTACTGCTCGCCGAGGAGCCCACCCAGGGCGTCGACGTCGGGGCACGCGTGGACATCTACACCGTCCTGCGCGAGGCCGCCGACGCCGGCACGACCGTCTTCCTGCTCTCCTCCGACAGCCTGGAACTCGCGGGCCTGTGCGACCGGGTGATGATCTTCTCCCGGGGACAGGTCGTGCGCACCCTCGACGTCGGCGAGGTCGCGGAGCACACCATCACCGAGGCGGCCGTCACCGCCACCACCGTCCGGGAACGGCGCACGACCGCGAACCCGCGCCTGCTCACCTGGTTGGCCCGGGACTCCGCACCCGGCGTGCTGGTGGGCGCGGTGGTCACCCTCCTGGGCCTGTACGCCGCCGTGGCCAACGACGCCTACCTCACCCACCGCAACCTGCAGGGCATGCTCACGTTGGTCGTCGCCCTCGGACTGGCCGGGATCGCCCAGCAGTTCGTCATGATGACCGGCGGGATCGACCTGTCCGTGGGCCCCCTCATGGGCCTCCTCGTCGTCGTCGAGTCGTACTACCTCGTCGACGGATCCGCCCCCGCGCACCAGGCACTCGGATGGCTGCTCCTGTTCGCCATCGCGGCGGCGGTCGGGCTGGTGAACTGGTTCCTCGTCGAAGTCGTCGGACTGGCCGCCATGGTGGCCACCCTCGCCACCTACATGGCCCTCCAGGGCATAGCGCTCACGCTGCGCCCCACGCCCGGCGGCCTCATCTCGGTGCGACTGGCGGACCGGATCACCACGGCCGTCGGTTTCGTGCCGGTCGGTCTGCTCGGCCTGGTCGCGGTCGCCGTCGTGTTGCAACGACTGCTGCGTCGATCCCTGTGGGGCCTGTCCATCCGTGCGGTGGGCTCCCGGCCCGACGCGGCGTTCGCGACCGGCGTCAACCCGGCCCTCACCCGTCTGAAGGCCTATCTCGCCTGCTCGTTGTTCGCCGCGTTGGCCGCCATCCCCCTCCTGGCGCAGGTCGGCTCCGGGGTCGCCTCGGCCGGCAACAC
The DNA here is from genome assembly GCF_003967355.1 of Embleya hyalina. Taxonomy (GTDB): domain Bacteria; phylum Actinomycetota; class Actinomycetes; order Streptomycetales; family Streptomycetaceae; genus Embleya; species Embleya hyalina. The sequence goes on from NZ_BIFH01000022.1 coordinate 210,220, forward strand.
ATACACCCTCGGCAGCGTCGCGGCGGCCGTGATCGGCGGCGCGAGCATCTTCGGCGGTCGCGGCTCGTTCGTGGGACCGGTCCTGGGCGCGCTGCTGATCCAGCAGGTCGCCACCGTGACCGCGTTCCTGCACCTGACCATCGCCTGGCAGTCCTACCTGCTCGGCGGCATGATCATCGTGGCCGTCGCCGCCTACTCCCGCAGCCGCCGCAGTATCGAGGCGGGTGCGTCGTGAGCGACATCGCCGCGTCCACCATCGCGGAACCGAACGAGACGAACCCGCGGCCGACCCGGGCCCGCCGACGGCGCGCGGCGCACGAGGGCTACCGGGGCATCTGGATCGCCACCCTGGCCGTCTTCGGCGCCGGCGCCGTCTTCGCCGACGGCACCCTGACTTCGGCCGCGTTGTCCAGCATGCTCCCGTTCGCGAGCGTGCTGGCCCTCGCGGCGGCCGGGCAGACCCTGGTCATCCAGTCACGCGGAATCGACCTGTCGGTGCCCGGTGTCATGTCGTTGACCGCACTCGTGTTCGCCAAGCAGACGGCGTCGGGCACGCCGATTCCGCTCGCGATCCTCGCCGCCTGCGGCGTGGCGCTGGTGTGCGGAGCGCTGAACGGCGTGCTCGTCGCGGTCGTGGGGATCACGCCCCTGGTGGCGACCCTGGCCACCGGTTCGTTGCTGGTCGGCGCCGAGCACAGCTACAGCTCGGGCTTTCCGATCACCGTCACGGACTCCATCCACCACGCCGCGTCGAGCAGCCGTCTCGGTATCCCCAACACGGTCTACCTCGCCGTGCTCGTGGTGGCGGCGGTGGCGGTGATCTCCCGCTTCACCGTCGTGGGGCGCCGCTTCGTGGCCGCGGGCGCGAGCCCCGCCACCGCCCGCGCCGCCGGGATCAGGGTCACCCGCTACACCATCGGGACCTACATGTGCGCCGCGCTGTGCTACGCCGCGGCCGGCATGGTGCTGGCGGCCTACGTGGGCACCGCCGACATCGGCGCGGGCAACAGCTACCTGCTGCCGGTCATCGCGGCCGTGGTGATCGGCGGAACCGCCTTCACGGGCGGCCGGGGCAGCGTCGTGGCCACCGCGGTCGGCGCGTTGTTCCTGTCGCAGCTCGATCAGCTGCTCTTCACCATGGGGCTGCCCACCTCGCTGCGACTGCTCGTGCAAAGTTGCGCGCTCGTGGCCGCCACCGGCGCCCGCCGACTCCGGTCGACCCGCCCGTTCACCGGCTCCGCGCCCCGGAAAACCCAGATGAATGGGTATGAAACCTCACAGCCGACCGATATTCCACCAGAACCCGACCCGGACGAGAGCCGTCTGTCGTCGTCGAAAGCGAGAGGTTGACCATGTCGCTCCTGGCCAAGGCGGATACCGCCCTGGGGACCGTGATTCCCAAGCTCCACATCGACGGCGCGTGGACCGACGCCGTCTCGGGTCGTACGTTCGCGGTGGTCGATCCGTCCACCGGTCGTGAGATCGCCCGAGTCGCCGAGGGTGACGCCCCCGACGTGGACCTGGCGGTCCGCGCCGCCCGCAGGGCCTTCGAGAGCGGCCCGTGGTCGCGGATGACGCCCGCGGACCGCTCGCGCGTCGTGTGGCGGATCGGCGACCTCCTGGAGGAGCACGCCGAGGAATTCGCCCTGCTGGAGACCATCGACGTCGGGAAACCGATCACCGCCTCCCGCGCGGCCGACGTTCCGTTGAGCGCCGACTACTTCCGGTACATGGCCGGGTGGGCCACCCGCATGGGCGGATCGACCGTCGACATCTCCCAACCCGGGGAGTGGCACGCGTTCACCCTCCGTGAGCCGATCGGCGTGGTGGGGCAGATCATCCCCTGGAACTTTCCGCTGCTGATGGCGGCGTGGAAGCTCGCCCCGGCACTGGTCACGGGCAACACCGTCGTCCTCAAGCCCGCCGAGGACACGCCGCTGACCGCGCTGCGCCTGGCCGCGATCTGTGAGCTGGCCGGTGTACCCGCGGGCGTGGTCAACGTGGTCACCGGGTTCGGACCCACCGCGGGAGCCGCGCTCGCCGCGCACCCGGGCGTCGACAAGATCGCCTTCACCGGCTCCACGGGCGTCGGCAAGCGCGTCGTGGAAGCCGCCGTCGGAAACCTGAAGAAGGTCTCCCTCGAACTGGGCGGCAAATCGCCGAACATCATCTTCCCCGACGCCGACCTGGACCAGGCGATCCTCGGCGCGTCGCAGGGCATCTTCTACAACGCCGGCGAGGCATGCACCGCGGGCTCGCGCCTGTACGTGCACCACCGCGTCCTCGACCGGGTCCTCGACGGCGTGAGCGACTTCGCTCGGGCGATCAAGGTGGGACCCACGCTCGACCCGGAGACCACGATGGGACCCGTCGTGTCGCAGCGGCATCTCGACCGGGTGCTCGACTACCTCAGGGTCGGCGCCGACGAAGGGGCGAAGACGCTGCTGGGCGGCAACCGGGTCGACACGGACGGCTTCTACCTCGACCCCACCGTGTTCGTCGACACCCGACCGGACATGCGCGTGGTCCGCGAGGAGATCTTCGGGCCGGTCCTGGTCGCCCAGCCCTTCTCCGACCTGGACGACATCGCCCGGATCGCCAACGACTCCCCGTACGGACTGGCCGCGGGCATCTGGACCAAGGACCTCTCGCTCGCACACCGGATGATTCGCCGGTTGCGCGCGGGCGCGGTGTACGTCAACTCGTACAACACCACCGACGCCGCGCTCCCGTTCGGGGGCTATCGGCAATCGGGATGGGGCCGTGAGCACGGCGAATCCGCGCTCGACCTCTACACCGAGACCAAGGGCGTCTCGATCTTTCTGGGCTGAGGATTTCGGGGACCGGGACCGGCGGCCCGCATCGACCGCCGGTCCACGCGACAGGAACGCACGATCTTCACGAAGGGCCACTCCCATGCCGGTCGACTTCTCTCTCACGGACGAACAACTGCAAGCCCGCGCCCAGGCCCGCGCCTTCGCCGAGGCTCACCTGACCAAGGTCGCCGCCACCATCGCCGGTCTGCCCACCCCGGAGGAACGTTTCCGGGCGATTCGGCCCTTCTACGAGGAGATGGTCCGTGCGGGCTTCCTCAAGGGCCTGATCCCCGAGGCCGACGGCGGAACCGGCGTCGGCCTGCTCGACCTGGCGATCACCGGGGAGGAGATCACCGCCGTGGACGTCAACGTCTCGTGCGGGCTCTTCTCCTCCGGCCTGGGCCTGCAACCGCTGCTCCACTGGGGCACGCCGGAACAGAAGGCGCGACTGCTGACACCGTTCCTCGTCGACGACGGCGCGCCCTTGTGCGCGTTCGCCTTCAGCGAGGTCGGCGGGACCGCGAACTTCGACAACCCCGACCCCGAGGGCGGCATTCGCACCATCGCGCGCCGCGAGGGCGACGAGTGGGTCATCAGCGGACGCAAGCAGTTCACCACCAACGGCGCCGGCTGGGACGGCAACGGCGCCGACCTGTACACCGTGGTGTGTCGCACGGATCCGACCCGACCGCCGCAAAGCTCGCTCGCCGTGATCGCGGTACCGGGTCCGGCCGAGGGCATCCACGTGGGACGGGCCCTGGACACCATGGGCCACCGCGCCGCGCTCTCCCCCCAGGTCACCTTCGACGAGGTACGGGTACCGGTCGACAACATCCTCGGTGCGCCGGGGGACGGCATCGAGATCCTGACCCGGACGTTCTCCTGGAGCGCGGCCCTGGTCGGCTCGGGATGCGTCGCGGTGATGAAGGCCGCCTTCGACGCGGCACTGGAGTTCGCCCGCACCGAACGTCGCGGCGGCAGCGCGCCCATCATCACCCATCAGAACGTGGGCTATGGGCTCGCCGACGTCAAGACGCGCATCGAGGCCGCCCGATATCTGACGTGGAAGGCGTGCCACTACTTCGAGGCGACCGGCGGGCTCGGATCGGAAATTCCCGTCATGTCCAAGATCTTCGCGTCCGAGACCGCGGTGCGCGTGATCGTGGACCTCATGGAGATCGTCGGCGTGGAAAGTTACGCGACGGATCTGCCGTTCACGGGATTCATGCAGGACGCGTTGGCGTTTCCGCTCTACGACGGAGGCAACATGGGCATCCGTCGCCGCCAGTTGCACGAACTGTTCACTCTTCCCTCCTACGACGCGGCAGCGGCCGCAGAGGGTCGTGTGTCGGCAAGTGATTGAACGTGTAGGTGCCGAACCGGACGGAACGCCGGTTCGGCACCGATGGTTTCGAAGGAGAAACACATGTCCGGTGCAATCGTCGTCGGCGTCGGTCCGGGCATCGGCCTGTCCGTCGCCCGCAGGTTCGCCAACGAGGGCCTGCCGGTGACCGTGCTGGCACGAACGGCCGAGACCATCGACCGTGCCACCGCGGATCTCGCCGCCTCGGGCGCGCGGGTTCGGGGCATTCGAGCCGACGTCACCGACGAGCGGGCGCTGCGCGAGGCGTTGGACACCGCCGTCGCCCACGAAGGCGTGCCCGACGTCCTCGTCTACAACGTGGGCCTGATCCGGGCCGACGCTCCCGGCGAGCTCTCGATCGCAGACCACCTGGAGGCATGGAAGATCAACGTCGGCGGGGCGATGACCGCGGCCACCCACATCGGCTCTCGGATGGTCGACGCCGGCAAGGGAACCATCGTCTTCACGGGAGGAATGCCCAACCCCGAACCCACTCTGACGAGCCTGTCGCTCGGCAAGGCCGGACTGCGGGCGTTCGCCGAACTACTGGGCCGGTCCTACGGGCCGGCCGGGGTCCACGTCGCGACGGTCACCGTGTGCGGTCCGGTCGCCCCCGGCACCGAGTACGACCCCGACGCCATCGCCGAGCACTACTGGCGCCTGCACACCCAGGCCGTGCAGGCATGGGAGCACGAGGTCGTCTTCGCGGGAGAGCCCGTGGCCTGATCGACCGCCACGCGGGGGCGGGGCCCGTTCCGCAGTCGCTCCGAGAGCCGGAGCCGACGCCGGGACGGGCCCGCCGGTGATGCCGTCGACCCGAAGCGATTCATCGACGGCGGTCGGCCGACGAGTCGCGAGGCGATCGAGTCGCAAACCCTGCCGAGGTTCCTGCACGTGCGTCCGGGCCTGGGACATCCGGGGTATTGGATCGCCGAGGAACGATCCGCAGGCGCGTTCGTGGGCTGGTTCGCGTTCCGCCCCTCGTCGACGACAGTCCCGCGGTGGTGGAACTCGGATACCGACTGCGCAAGGCGCCCTGGGGAGTCGGATACGCCACCGAGGGTTCCCGCGCCCTGATCGACAAGGGCTTCGCCGAACTCGGCGTCGAGCGGGTCACCGCCAACACGATGACCGTCAACACGGGATCGCGGCGGGTGATGGAAAAGGTGGGCCTGACCTTCGTCCGGACCTTCTTCGAGGACTGGCCGGAGGAGATCGAGGGCTCCGAGCACGGCGACGTCGAGTACGAACTCACCCGAGACCGGTGGCAGCGCCGGTGACGACCGGCTCGCGGGACGCCGCGGGGCGACGCGACCGGGCACGGGCGGGGCGCGGATCGGCGCGCCCCGCCCGTCGGCACCACCGGGGTTCGAGGCGGCGGTAGCCGATCCCCCCGGCCGACGCCCGCGTGAGCCCCGGTGCGGCCGCACGCGGGTGCGCCGAGCCTGACCCCGGCGGTGGTGGGAACACCGGTCGTACGCCGAACAGAGGGCTGGGTGCCCGCGCCCGGCTGCGGCACGCTGGTGATCGGCCCGCCCGCCGGGGAGTCGACGGCACCGTCGGGCATTGCGCGACGTTCGATCGCGCGATGCTCCACGAGCACCGTCGCGGCCCGTGCGGCGCCCACCTTCGACTCCACCGAATCGTGAGCCGGCGTGCCCGGGGGCCGATCGTTCTGGAGAGGAGCCCATCAATGTCGAGCAGTCCGGCAGCGAGCGAGCAGCGACCGGGAAGCGGAGCGGCGTGCACACCCGAGGCGGAGTCATCCGAAATCGGCGCGGATTCCCCACGCTGGTCGTCGAGACTGTGGATCTCGATCCTGATCTTCAGCGGGGTGATCCTGCTCGACGGGCTCGACATCTCGATGGTCGTCGTGGCCATTCCCGAGATTCGGCACGAACTCGGCATGAGCGCGGCCACCGCGCAGTGGCTGGTGGGCGCCTACATCCTGGCCTTCGGCGGATTCCTGCTGCTGGGCGGACGGGTGGCCGACCTGTTCGGCCGGCGGCGCGTACTGGTGCTCGCGATGGCCGCGTTCGCGATCGTGTCGCTGCTCGGCGTGTTCGCCGACGCCGCGGCCCCGCTGATCGTCTCGCGCTTCGTCAAGGGCATGGCGGCCGGCTTCGCCGCACCGGCGGCCATGTCGCTGCTGACCACGACGTTCCCCGAAGGCCCGCAGCGGAACAAGGCGTTCGGGATCTTCAACGTCTTCGAGGCCTCGGGATACTCCTCCGGGCTCCTGGTGGGCGGCTTGCTCGCGGGGCTGAACTGGCGATTCATCTTCGTCCTGCCGATCCCGCTGTCCGTCCTGCTGCTCCTGGGCGCACTGCGATTCCTGCCGCCGGACCCGCCGCGCCCCCGGCGTCAACGCCTCGACGTCGGGGGCGCGCTGACGCTGCTCGCGGGCATGCTGCTTCTGGTGTTCACGGTGGTCTCCACGGCGGAGACGGGCTGGACCTCGCCGCGTACTCTCGGCGGATTCGCCCTGTCCGGACTCCTGTTGGCGTCCTTCGTCGTGATCGAGCGCACGGTGAGGGAGCCACTGATCCGCCTGGGCGTCTTCCGCAACCGAACGCTGGTGGTCGCGAACATCGGCATCGCCCTCCTGTACGGAGGTGCGATGGGCTTCCAGTTCGTGCTCGCGCTGTACCTCCAGGATCTCCAGGGATGGCGCCCCTGGCAGATGGCACTGGTGCTCCTGCCGGCGGGCCTGACGGTGGTCGCCGTCGGACCTGGGCTCGGGGCGCTGATGAACAGGTTCGGAGTCGACCGGGTCCTGATGGTCGGGCTCGTCGCGTTCCTGCCGTGCTACCTGCTGATGCTGCGCATCGGGCCCGAGCCCGACCTGTGGACGGTGCTGCTGCCCGCGTCCGTGCTCTGGGGAGTGGGCTTCGCCTTCAGCATCGCCGCGCTCATGGTCGCCGGCACCGCCGGGGTGGCGGACGAGGAGCAGGGACTCGCGGCCGGCCTGCTCAACAGCTCGCTCCAGATCGGCGGTGCCTTCGGCCTCGCCGTCGTCACCGCCGCGATCACGCCGGGCACGGAACTGTCCATGCTCCGACCGGGATTGCTCGTCATCCTGGCCCTCGCGATCCTGACCCTCTCGACCCGCTTCATCCGCACCGGCAACCGGCCCCCGACGAACCCGGATTGACGGCTGTGCCATGGGATACTCGGCCGGATGGGTTCCAGGTACGAGCCGCTCGTGTTCGACGCCATCCCGCCCGGCTGCACGGGGGCGGTGGACGTGGGTTGCGGCAACGGCGGCCTCACCCGCGAACTGCGCCGGAGGGGCATCCCCGAGGTCGTCGGCATCGATCGGGATCGGCCGTGCGTCGAACGATGCAGAGCCCACCCCGAAGCCGGTGACATCGACTACGTCATCGGCGACGTGGTCACCGGCCGGCCGGCACCGTCGAGCTTCGATCTGGTGAGCGCCGTCGCCTCGCTGCATCACATGGATGCCCGCGCCGGACTCGTCGGGCTGCGGCAACTGGTGGCGCCGGGCGGCGTCCTGGTCGTCATCGGCATGGCCAGGCCCGAACTGCCCAAGGACATCCCGGTCGAGGTGGCAGCCCAGATCGTCGGTCGGGTTCGGCCGAAGCGGAACCGGAACAACGACACGCCCACGGCCCCGATCGTCTGGCCGCCGCCGGAGCGTTACGCCACGATGCGGCGGCCTGGCCGTCGAGCTGCTTCCGGGCGTGCGGTGGCGGCGGCACCTGTTGTGGCGGTACTCCCTGGTGTGGACGAATCCGAAACGGTGACGGACAGGCCCGCGCGCCTGCCGGGCCCAGGGCCGGGTTCTCGGCCGTGACGAACGGCGTTGTCCGGATGGAGGTGGTGGTCGGCATGGCGGTGTCGTGGGCGACGCGGACGTTGCTCGACAGGTACGTCGATGATCCGTCGACGGTGACCTGTCGGTGGGAGTCGACGGTCGTGGACGTGGTGTTGCGACACGGGTCGCGGTCCGACGTGGAGGCGCTGCTCCCGGTGTTCGTCGACGATCCCGCGGCTCGCGCGAATCTGGTTCCGATCTTCGCTCGGTACGGCGATATCGGTGTGGCCGAGCGCCTGTTGGACGTCGGTGTCGAGGCGGGCCGGCTGCGCGACGATGTGCCGACCGAGGTGCTGCGCGCCGTCGGCTACCTGGGGTGCGAGTCGGCCGAACGGATCCTGTGGGAGCACGTCGAGGGTGCGTCCTCGTACTCGTACCACACGTCGATGGACGCGTGCCTGGGCCTGCTGCACCTGTCGTGTCGAGGTCTGCGCACCGAGATCGCGGAGGCTCTGGAACGGCACGCCGGGTCCCACCTGTTTCCCGAGTTCCTGCCGGTCCTCGCCGGCAAGACGGGTGATCCGTCGTGGTTGGGAAGGCTCGTCGAGTGGGGCGAGACCCGTGCGTCCACGGACTGCAACGGCGGGCTGATTCTCGGCATCGCGTTGCACGGCGACGCCGGTCGCGCCGAGTTCGCGCGACTGTTGTGGAATCCGCACTGGGAGGCGTACGGCGGCGGGACGGGATCGGACCGGTGGGCGTATGCGGGCGCGCGTGCGTTGGGGCTCGGCATGCCGCGGTTGTACGCCGATCTGATCGCGGCGTTGAACTCCGATACGGACCCCGAGCGTCAACGGCACTGCATCGCGACGTTCACCGCTCTCCTGCGTCATTGGGAGAACCGGGAATGGCTCGGCCTGCGCATGGCGCCGGAGCCGGATGAGAGCGGCGACGCGCTGTGTGATCTCTTGTTCGAATGGTCCTCGCCCCACGAGGACGACTCGTTGATCGGCCTGGCGCGCCGGGTGCTCGACGGCGACGATGACGGGCTTGTCGCCGAATTGTACCACCTGGAGGCGCTGCTACGAAGGAACGCGCGACACGAGATGGAGCTCCGAGCGATCACGTCCCGTTGACGGGTGCGTGTACCCCGGCCGGTCGAGCGCCGCGGATCAGAGGCCGAACATCTGGCGCCGCACGGTGAGGAGAGCGTCGATCAGCTCCTGCGTCGAGGCGTAGCCGGTGGCGGTGCCCATGGCCAGGAAGTTCTTCTCGTCGCCCCATAGACACATCATCACGGCGTCGGCGCCCGTCGTCGCCCAGCAACGGAACGCGCCCGGCGAGGTGACCTTTCCGGTGTCGACCGGCTTCGCCTGGGGGAACGAGATCTTCTCGACGTACGCCTGCGGCCCGAGTTGGCCCGGCTGCCCCGTCGACACGAACACCATCTTCGCCTCGTTGTCGGCGCTCGGCCCGAAGACCGCGGTCTGCACCTGGGTGAGCCCCTTCGTGTGCAGCGCGTTCTGCAGACCGACCAGTGAGGACACCTTGGGCGCGTTCTTCTGCTCCAGCCGCTGGTGTCCCGCGACCTGCGCCGGGAACTCGACCCCCGTCGGCTTGGCGGGCGCGGTCACGGCGGACGTCGGCTTCGTGCGGTCCGTCCCACTCGGGGAGGGAGCGGAAGTGGCCGATGTCGACGCGGTCGAGGGGGCTGCCGAAGGGGTGTCGTCCTTGTTCCCGCAACCGCCCAGGGCCAGGACGGCCGTTGTGGCCAGAGCCGCGACGAGGGTGGTCGTGCTCCGGCGGCGCGTCGTGGCCTCGACAAAAGAGCGCATCGTCCGTCCTCGGTGTGGTGTGAGTGGAAACTCAGCTTCGACGGAGACGCGGTGCCTGGCTTGGAAGAACACGACCTTCGATGGTTGCCGGACGAGTTGCCCGTGTACCCGGCCCGTTGGGTCCTCACCCGGAATGGGACCCCTGTACTCGACGCATTTCTCCTATGGGGACGGGCGAGCGGAGCCGAATCATTTCTTCTACACCCTAGGAGCGAACATGAGCAAATCAGCGATAGCGAAGAGCTTTGCCCTGGCGATGGTTCTCGTCGGTGGCGGCGCAGCCCTCGCGCCCGCCGCACAGGCAGCCCCGGTGCCGACCGGGCCGTACGTGAGGTCGGTGTACAAGTGCGTGGGCGGTATCACCGGGGACGGGGTGAATTTTCGCTCGGGGCCGGGCGCGGGGTACGCGGTCTACGGATCCCTGTATCGAGGAAACACCGTTCAGGGCTATTGGGGCGCCAGTCCCGACTTGCGGATCTCGACGAACGGCTACAAGTACGTGTTCAGCTTCCGTCACGGTCGCTGGGGCTGGGTGTCGTCGACGTGGGTGGTCAACTATGCCGCCACATGCGTTCCGGCCTGATCTCCCTGGCGCCACGGGAGGACGGTCTCGGCGGAACCCGTGTAATCCGGGTGTGCCCTGAAGACGAGAAGACGAAGAGCGGGTTCGAATGACCGAAGTGAATGTGCCGCCGGCGTATGTCGTGGCGATCCTGGCGAATGTAGCCCCGCACGCGGAGGTCGACGAATACCTCGATCGTGTACAGGACACGTTGGCTCCCTTCTCCGGGCGATACCTCGTCCACGGAGGGGAGTCGGAGGTATTGGAGCATCCTTGGACCGGGTCCCTGGTCGTGATCGCGTTCCCGAGCAGGGCCGCCGCGATCTCCTGGTACGAGTCTCCCGCCTACCGGGACATCATCGCTCTGCGCACGGCGCACATGGACAGCTCGTTGGTGATCGTCGACGGTGTCCCCGAGGGCTACGTGTCCGGCGCCACCTCGACCTCGGTCGGGTGAGGCGGGGAGCGGCACCATCGTTGCGTCGGTGAGGGACCGCGGGGCGGTGGCCCGCCCCGCGGTCCCTTCGGTCGTCGGCGCTTCCCGCTCCGTCCCGAACAGCCTCAGAAGATGCCGACTCCGGGGGCGAGGATGCCGTCCGGATCGTAGCGCTGCCTGCGTCTGACGAGTTCGGGCCAGCGAGCACCGAACTGGCGTTTCCAGTCCGCGCGATCGAAGTCGAGCGTTCCGATCGGATACCGCGTCCCGCCTGCGGCGCGGGCCCGGTCGAAGAGCGTGCGATTGCGCGCCTTCATAGCCGAGGCGAAGCCGGCCGGCGGGGTATCGGTGGGCGAACTGGTCAGGATGTCGAAGAGGAAGACCCAGGTGTTCGAATCCGGGACGTTGAAGAAGGGCCGGGTGAGCTTGGCGCGTTGTTGCGGGAACAGGAGCAGGAATCCCGAGGGACCCACGTCCTCGGGGGTCAGCGTGGGCAGCACCGCGCCGACGAATCCTTCGATGGTGCTGTCGGGCAGCCAAACGTCGAACCATGGTTTGACCAGGCGTTCGTACCCGCTCGTGGCGTCGATGACGTTGTTGATCCGCTCCAGGTACGCCGCGAAGGGCAGGTCCACGACGGACGCCTCGGTGGGGGAGACGCTCAGATCGCGCAACAGTCGAGCCGAATTCGGGGACGACGGGGCGTCGTAGTAGGAGACGGCCTGGAGCAGGTAGTCCCAACCCGTCGGCCCCGGCGCCCAGATGTTGTAGACCTCGTCGAGCTCTCCCCGGCGCAGCAGTGTGCGCAGGTCGCGGAAGAAGCGTGCGTTGTCGGTGTATCTGAGGGTGTGGATCCGCGCCGCCGTGGGTGCGCGGACGAGGTCGACCCTGGCGCGGGTGATCACTCCGCACTGCCCGAGGCCGCCCAGCATCACCTCGAACAGTTCGCGGTTCTCGGTCGCCGAACAGATCAGCGATTCGCCGGTGCCGGTGACCACTTCGAGGCGGCGGACCCGGTCGATCTGAGCGCCTTGCGCGAAGCGCCCGGAGACACCGCCGACCGACAGTGTCCCGGCCACGGACAGATTCGTGTAGTCCGTGAGCTGGGGCGGGACCAGGCCCTGGGCCAGCGTCGCCCGTACGAGGTCACTCCACAGCACGCCGGCGTCGACGTCGGCGCCGGCGGGTCCGATCGAGTGGATGCGATTCAGCGATCCGGTCGCGATGACGAGCCCGGGGGACAGGCTTTGGCCGTCGGTCGTGTGTCCGGCCCCGCGCGCGGCCACCTTGATGCCGTTGCGTCGGGCGAACCGGATCATCGTCTGGATGTCTGCCGTCGATCCCGGATGCAGTACCGCTCGCGGCACCACCCGGGTCAGGTTGCCGTTGTCCACGGCGACGGCCTGGCGCGAGGGCTCGTCGAGCAGCAGTTCACCGTCCAGGCGTGGAACCGCGTCGAACGCGGAAGAGCCGGCTTCGGCCGCGGCGGCCCGGGTGATCCACCGCCCGGAGAGGGTATCGATGCCGACGACCGTCGCCGTGGCGGCGAGCCCGCGGGCGAAGGTGCGGCGACTGATGTCGGGGAGACTCCGATCGGACATGGGTGAGGTTCTCCTCTCGCTTCGCCGAGTCGACAGGGTGTTCGTCCCGACGGAACGGAACCTCGTTCATCCGACTCCGCGCACGATTGATTGCTACCGCAACATTCCTTGGCGGTAGTTCCGATCCTGGTGTCCCCAAGCGCGCTTCCGATCGGACAAACGCGTCGCGAACGGCCATTGCGCCCACGGCGGCGGGCGTTCTCGCCACTGCCGGATGCAGCCCTGATCCGTCGCGACGTCGAGCGTCGGTGCGCTCTGTGAGGGTGCCGGTGATCCATGCACCACCGAAACGACAGTGAGGCATTGTTCGTGTTGTTGACTCGTAGGCAGAACAACCGCATTCGGATCATGTGTGAAAGAGCCGACCGAGTCGGATGGCGGCCGGTCGATGGCGAACGCGCGGACGCGTCATCGGTCCTGGAGGTCGTCGCGGGCCGCTGCGAAGAGGGGATATCGGCTCCCCGGTGCGAGTATTCGGTGAACGCACCCGGTCTTCCCAATCCGGACATGCTCCGGTTGGACGTGTGCGTCGACGGCCGCGCCGTCGAGTTCGCCGGAGTGGTGCGAGACGGTCGCGCATTCATTGACGAGGCCGGCTTCGAGACGTTCGGGCGGCTCGTCGACCTGCTGCTCGCCGGGCCCGAGATGATCGCGGCGGGCGCGGCCGGCCCCTGGTCGGACCGGATCCGACGCGAGACGCACATGTACGTCCGGGAAGCGGGCGGCGAGTGGCTTTCGCTGGGGCGTGGGCCGGGGCGCACCCGGACCCCGGCCGAGGATCCGCGAGCCACGCCGCTCCTGGCGGCGCTGACGACGGATCACGCCCCGGTGGTGGCCGGCACGACGCCGGCGGCGGACGAACCGCGGGCACGCGCTCGGGCTTGGGCCGAGACGATGCGTCGAGGCGGATGGCGGGCCGTGGTGCGCCGAACCAAGCGAGGCGAACTCGGCCTCGAGGTGCTCGCGGAGGTCGCCCGCAAACACCCCGGCGTACCGCGTCAGCGGTGCGCCTACGTGCTCACCGGGGACCCGCGCGTGCCGGAGGCACTGCGGTGGCGATCCGACGAGTTGTACACGTCGTGGTCGAAGTTCGACTTCCTCGTGGACCTGCGAGGGCTCGACGATCCGCGCCTGCCTGCCGACGCGCCGCTCGACGACCCGGCGGCGGCGCGGGCCGCGAAGGCCGCGGACGTTCTGGCGGGCACGGCGCCCGGCGCCATGGACACCCTGCGGGCGCTGACCACCGTCGCCTCCGTGTACGAGCGCACATGGGAACCGACACGACCCGTCTTCGTCGTACGCACATTTCGGGGGCTGCCGAATCCCCCGGCCCGCCCCCTCGACGAGATCGTGACGATGCTCCAGGGCAATCCCGACGACGGCGCACTGTGGCTGGAGACCGGGTTCGCCGCGTACGACGCTTGCCTGCTCCACGTGACGGACACCGCGTTCCGGCGGGCGACGGAACTGGGCGCCGGAGGTGGTCTGCCCCGACTATGGCGAGCCTGGCTGTCGTGCCGGCACGATCCGCACCGGGCGCTTCGGGAATCGGACGTGGCCGCCACCGAAGGGGGAGTGACCGGCGCGGCCCGGCACTTGCAGGCCCATGTCCACGAGGCCCTGCTCCGCGACCCGGACACCGCACTGGGCTACTACGCCCAGGCCACGGCGGACGGCTCCGGATCCGTGGGCGCCTGGATCGACCACGGGGCGCTGCTGCTGCGTCGGAGCCGACACGACGAAGCGATCCGGGTGTTCACCGAGGCGCTGGAGCAGCACCCGGACGGTCGACTCTGGCACTGGCTGGGGTACGCCCGCCTCATGGCGGGTGAGACGGACGCCGCGTTGGACTGCGTCGAGCAGGCGCTGCGGGTGCGGCCCGGGATGGTACGCGAGATCGTCGACGACAACGACCTCGCCCCGCTGCGGGAACACCCGCGATTTCGCGCACTGCCCGCGCTGGCCGAGGAATACGCGGGCCCCTACCACCGGGCGGTTCGCGCCGGGCTGCGTCCGGACGGCGAGCGCACCCCGCCCCGCACCGACCCCGCCGCGGCGGTCGCCGCGGTCGAGCGACTGCGCGATACGTACAGCAACTACGAGCCGTGCGTCGTGGAAGCGAAGCGCCTGGGCGACGGCACGATCGACCCCACCCTTCGAGCCGTCCTCGCCAAGGTTGGACTCCCCCGCTACATGGGCACGTTCCACGTCGCCCACGAGATCACCCACGGCGACCAGGCACTTCAGCGGTATTCGGGCGGCGAGAATCCCGACGGCTGGGGCGGGCTGTCGCAACTCGGTTCGTTCTACGAGGACCCCTACCGGGGGGTGGCCGTCGACGGCGAGACCGGCGAGGTGTTCGTGACCCGACACGACCGGCCACCGACCTACCTCGCCCCGGACGTTGCGACATTCCTCGCCACCCTGTGCGAGGAAGCGGGCGAACACGAGTGGCGCATCGCCCCCAACGGTCTGGACCGCCTGGACGATGTCTCCGGGATCGGCGCCGGCCGCCTCCGGCTGATCGTCGACGGGCTCGACGAGGTCGACCGTGCGCGACTGATCCTGTTCCTGAAGCGGCACGGAGCACTGCTGTACCACCTCGAGATGAAGCGCTTCGGTTTCACGAGAACCGACTTCTCGGGTTTCGACTTCGCCGCCCATTGCCCGAACCTGCGCGTCTTGAACCTCCGTGGCGCGACGGTCGACGAGTCCGTGTTCGCGCACCCCGCGCTGGAGCGATTCGCGCTGGAGGAGGGCCACTACCGGGGCGCCCGGGACATCCGCGTCGGCACCTTCGTCGACGTCGACGGCCGGGACGGAACCCGGCTTCGCGAAATCTCGTTCCGGGACTGCGTGGTCGAGGCCGACACACTGCTGGTCGGGCCGCACGCGCGACTGGTGGACTTCAGGAACGTACTCGACGAGGACTACAGCGAAGCCTTCCCCGGGCGCCTGGAGTTCGCCGGTTGTGAGGACCTGCACCGGATCCACATCAACGCGGTGACGTACTGGGAGTTGACTCTTCGCGGTCATCTCCCGCGACTGCGCGAGGTCGAACAGGACGCCACCCCGTACGGCGCGTTCACCAGCACGGTGGTGGACGCCTCCGCGAAGGACGAAGCACGCTACCTGCGCCTGATCAAGAAGGGGACGGACTTCACCAAATACTGGTGAACCGTCCCGGTGGACGTACTGCGAGCCGCGACACCGGCCCGCAGTACGTCCGCGGGTCTACCGGGTGTGCGGAGGCGTCCGATGGCACGGACCGGAGTTCGGATTGCTTCGTGTCCTCGTCCCGCGCCGGTGGTCCACTCGCTCGCCGGGACCATGGCGTTCGCGCGCTCCGTCGGGTGCTGCCGACATCCGCAGGCCGGCGGACTCCGGCGGTACGCCCTCGCTCCGGCGGTACCCGGACGGGTTCGCCCACGTGCGCGGCAACCGGTCCACCCGATGTGGGTCCGAGTGGACCACTTGCGTGGACCTATCCGCGCCTAGCGTTGTCGCCATGATCGAAAAGCGCGGTGGGATCGTACTTACCTCCCTCCTTCACCAGATTCCGCCGTTCCTGCCCACACCCGGCGAGGCGATGGTCATGACCGTCGAATTGCCGCCGGGCGACGCGGGAACCCCTCCCCATCGACACTCGGGTCCGGTTTTCGGCTACATGCTCGAAGGCGAGATGGTGTTCGAACTCGAAGGCGAGCCCGAACGGATCATCCGTGCCGGTGAGGCGTTCTGGGAGCCGGGCGGCGACGTCATCCACTATCAGGCCGGCAACAACCTCGCGGACGCGTGGAGCCGCTTCGTGGTGGTGATGGTCGGCGTTCCCGGCGAACCCATGCTCACCATCGTCGAGGAGGAGGAACTGCTCGCACGGCGCGATCGGCGGGCGCCTCGACCGACCCCGTGAGCCCCGCCCGCGCATCGCCGGCGGCGCGGACGCCTCCGCCGCCGCCCCGACCGAAAGCCGAATCCCGACATGCATGTTCTCCTCGCCGGCTCGACCGGCGTCCTCGGCAGGCGGGTCGTGCCCGCGCTCGTGGCCGCGGGGCATCGCGTCACCGCGCTGACCCGCCGCGCGGACGCCGCGGTCGACCCGCGCGCACCCGGCGTCACGGTCGTGTCCGCAGACGTCTACAACCGCGAGTCGCTCGCCCGCGCGGTGGCACGGGCCGAACCCGACGTCGTGATGCATCAACTCACCGACCTGTCCCGGGCCGACCTCGAGGCCAACGCGAGGATGCGCCGGGTCGGTACCCGCAATCTCGTCGACGCCGCCCACGCGGCGGGAGTGCGGCGCATCGTGGCCCAGAGCATCGCGTGGGTGTACGAGGCGGGTGACGAGCCCGCCGACGAGACGACGCCGCTCGACGACACGACGACCCAGCCCCGGCGCGGCACGATCGAGGGTGTGATCGCCCTGGAGACGGCGGTACGCGAGGCACCCGAGTGGGTGGTGCTGCGCTACGGCCTGCTCTACGGCCCGGACACCTGGTACGCGAAGGACGGAATCAAGGCGGACGACGCGCGAGCGGGCCGACTGCCCGGTGGGCGCGACGTGTCGAGCTTCGTACACGTCGACGACGCCGCCGAGGCGGCGGTGGCCGCGTTGCACTGGCCGTCCGGCGTCGTGAACGTGGTCGACGACGAACCGGCGACCGCCGACGCGTGGGCACCGGTGTTCGCCCGAGCGGTGGGCGCGCCACCGCCCGCGACGGTGGGCGACGCGCCCCGCGCCGACTGGGCCCGAGGCGCGGACAACCATTTCGCCCGCAAACACCTCGGGTGGTCTTTGACCCACCCCTCCTGGCGATCCGGGTTCGACACCCTGTAGACCGGACGACCCCGAGGGGCCGCCCGGTCGGATCGCCGCGCGCGGCGCCGACCAGGCGCCGCGCGCCCATCCACGGCGTCGCGTCCGGCACGTCCGACCCGGCATGGGCCTCGACCGCGCCGTGCGACCGCGCGTATCGACGTCCGGGAGCCGTCGGCACGTGCCGGGCGGTCGACGGGTCAGGGCCGGGAGGCGGTGGGACCCGCCCGTGGTCCCTCGGCCTCCAGCACGTCGCCGAGCAGGTCCAGGGCCTGTCTCCAGGCGTGCGGTGGTGGTGTGGCGTAGCCGAGGACGAGTGCGGCCGGGGCCGAGGGGTCGGGTGGATGGCGATAGCCGGACGTATGCAGGCCCTGCAGCCGCAGTCCCACGTACGCGCCGGCGGCGACCAGTCGACGTTCGTGCTCGGCGGAGGGCACGGGCAACAACGCGTGCAGGCCGGCCGCCGCGCCCCCGAGCACGAGTCCGGTGACCGCGCGGACACGGTCGGCGAGTTCGCCGCGCCGCCGCCGGTACACCGCGCGCACGCGGCGCACGTGCCGGTCGTAGTCGCCGCGGGCGACCAGGTCGGCGAGCGTCAACTGCTCGATCACGGACACGCCCGCGCCGCTGTCGCGGATCGCCGCCGACACCGGCGCGCGCAGCGCGGGCGGCACGACGAGCCAGCCGAGACGCAGACCCGGCGCGAGGGCCTTGCTGGCACTGCCGGCGAACACGACCCGTTCGGGGTCGAGCGCCTGGAGCGCCCCCACCGGTCTGCCGTCGTAGCGGAACTCGCCGTCGTAGTCGTCCTCGATCAGGAAACCCTCGGTGCGTCGGGCCCAGGCGACGAACTCGCCACGCCGTGCGGGCGACAGCACGACACCACTGGGGTGCTGGTGCGCCGGTGTGAGCAACGCGACCCCCGTTTCGGCGGTGAGGTCGGCCGGATCGGCGCCGAACTCGTCGACAGGCAGCGGCACGCAGGTCAGGCCCGCCGCCGTGAGCAGTTCGCGATGCCGGGCGAGCCCCGGGTCCTCGGTCGCGGCCTCCCGTACCCCCGAGTCCCGCAACGCGCGTGCCAGCAACGCGAGTCCGTGGCTGAATCCCGCGGTGACGACGACCGCGTCCGGAGTGACCCGCACACCCCTGGCCCGCGCGGCGTACGCGGCCACGCTCGCGCGCAGGGTCGCGCTCCCCTCGAAGTCACCGTAGTCGAGGACTCCCGCCTCGGCGCGGGCCAGCACGCGACGGACACTCGTCGCCCACGCGGTCCGTGGGAACGACGCGAGGTCGGGTCGACCGGGCCGCAGGTCGACCCGCCAACGGTGTTCGGTCGGCGCCCGCTCGGACCGGCGATCGACGTCGACCGATTCGGGAACGTTCACGTGCGCCACACGCGTGCCGGAGCCCGACGAGCCGATCAACCAGCCCTCGGCGGCGAGTTGGGTGTACGCGCGGACGATCGTGCCACGAGCCAGCCCCAGATCCGACGCCAGCGCGCGTGATCCCGGCAGGCGTGTCCCGGCGGCGAGCCGGCCCGAGCGTACCGCCTCGCGCAACGCGTCCTCGAGGGAGCGGCCGGTCCCGGCCGCCCGTCGCACGAGGTCGATGTGGAGATCGACGCCGGCGACACGCGCCCCCTCGCCATGCCCGCGGCGGGAGGCGGTCAACGGGCGGCGGAGGGGTCGTTCACGGCGGGGTGCCGCGGCCCGACGAAGACGGTGAGGCCCGAGTCGTCGGTGCCGAGGCGATGCCATCCGGCGCGTTCGTAGAAGCGGACGGCCAGGTCGACGTGAGCGGACGTCAGCAGCCAGCACCTCCCGGAGGGGGCGTCGTCGGTCGCCGCCGCCAGCAGCGCGCGGCCCACTCCCGCGCCCCGGACACCGGGACGCACCGCCAGTTCGTCCACCTCCCGGGCGCCGCACAACCATGCCTCGGTGCGCTCGGCCCCCACGATCGCCGCGACCCGCGCGTAGCTGCGTGTGGTCGGGAACACCGAGGGCGTCGTCCAGGCGACGGCGAAGCCCAGCACGTCGTCGTTCTCGGCGACCGTGACGGCGAATCCGTCACGTCGGCGGTCGGCGTCGAGGCGCTCCAGGTACCGCTCGGCCGCCGTCTCGTCCTCGTTCCACGGCTCCGCGCAGAACACCGCCCGGTAGACGTCGCGCATCCCCTCCAGACGCGCCGGTAGGTCGGCGGGCGACAAACGGTGGATCTCGATGTCCGACACCTGTTCGCGTTCCTTCATGTTCGCCGTGCTCTCCTGATTCCATCGAGGTTCCATGGACGACGTCTCGGGTACGGGCGTCGGTGCCCGGACGCGGGCGGGTTCATCCCCGGTGGGACGTCGACCCCCGATCGGGGCTTCGGTGCGGGAGGATCACGGCGTCCAGCGCGAGCAGACCCTCGGCCGTGGCCCGGACCGGATTGATGTCGACCTCCCCCACATGCGGATTCTCCGTCATCAGCCGACCCAACCCGACGAGCAGGGTGATCGTCTCCTCCTCGGGTACCGGCGCCCTGCCCCGGGCCCCGGCCCGGACGGGCTCGGGGAGTTGCCGGTACATCTCGCGCGCCTCGGCCCGACTCAGCGGAGCGGCCCGTACCGCGGGCGGTGCCTGGGTCGCCACGTCCACTCCGCCGACCCCGAGCAGCACGAACGGACCGAAGGACGCGTCGCGCACCGCGCCCACGATCAACTCGGTACCGGCAGGCGCCAGTTCCTCCAGCAGGTAGCGGGGACTCGCGTCGATGCCGGCCGCGTCGATGCGTCGCAGGGCGTGGTCCAGGTCCGCCCGCGTCGCGACGCCCACGTGGACGGCATCGATGTCGGACTTGTGCAGCACCCGCGCGTCGCACAGTTTCACCACGACGGGGTTCCCGAGCTCGGCCATGGCGGCGTGCGCCCGGGCGTGGGTCGAGGCGACGATCCGCCGCGGGCTGCGCAGGCCGAGGCCGGCGAGGACGGTCTTGGCCTGATCCTCGTCCAGCGCGCCGCGGTCGGGTACGGCCGGGCCCGTCGGGTCCGTGGGCACCACGATCGCGGACATCCGGCCGAGGGCGCGGGCGTGGGCGTCGTCGAGGAGGGCGCGCAATCCGGTGACGCCGCGTTCGGGCGCGGTGTAGACGGGGATGCCGGCGGCGCGAAGCGCGGTCCGTTGCGGCAGCACATCCCGATCGAGCCCGCCGGTGACGAACACGGTGCACGCGTGTCGTTCCTCGGCCAGGTGTGCGACGGTGTCCGGAGTGCCGGCCTCCTGGAGGGTGTAGACGAGGGTCGCGTCGATGCGCGGGTCCGCGCCGACGGCTTCGACCACCTGCGGGAACGTCGTGTCGGGGCGACCGGTGTCCACGGGGTTGCGCTGATAGGTCAGCGGCGGCAGCAACTCGGCCAATCGTGCGGTGGTGGACTCGGTCAGCGGCGGCAGCCGGGTTCCCGTGGCGCGCAGCCGGTCGGCGACGAGCAGACCGGGGCCGGCCTGGCCGGTGACGACCGCGACGCCCGGGTCGAACAGGGCGGGCAGGCGCCGGTGCGCCAGCGCGGCGACCGCGTCCACGAGTTCGCCCAGGGTGTCCACGACCACCGCTCCCGCCTGTCGCAACGCGGCGCGGGCCAGCGTCCAGTCGCCGGTCAACGCGCCCGTGTGCGAACGGGCGAAGTCGCCGACGTCGGCGCGGCCGACCTTCAGGGCGACCACCGGTTTGACGGCGGTCGCCCGTCGTACGGCATCGGCGAGTGCGCGGCCGTCGCGGACGCCCTCGATGTGCAGGGCGATGACGGTGGTGTCCTCGTCGTGGGCGAGATGGTCCAAGACGTCGACGAAGTCCACGTCGACGGCGTTGCCCAGGCCGACCGCGAGGCTGATCCCGATGTCGTCGGCGTGCAGGAGGAAGGACAGCGCGAGGTTCATGCCGCCGCTCTGCGCGATGATGCCGACCGGGCCGGGTCGCAACTCGCCGACGGAGGGCATGAAGTTGGCCCGCGCCCGGGCGGCCGGGTGGACGAATCCCGACGTATTGGGTCCGAGCAGTCGGATGCCCGAGGAGGCGACGACCGCGCGGAGTTCGTCCTGGAGCGCCGTACCCGCCGGACCGCTCTCGGCGAATCCGCCGGAGCACACGAGCACGGCCCCGACACCGGCCCTCGCGCACTCCGCGACCGTCCGGGCGACGGCCGCGGGCGGGACCGCGAGGATCGCCAGGTCGACGCGCTCGGGGATCTCGCCCACGGTGCGGTACGCCCGTCGTCCGTTGATGCGACCCGCTCGCGGGTTGACGGGATGAAGGTTCGGAAAGTCGTCGAGCGCGACCGTCATGGCGTGCCCCGCCTTGTCCGGGGAGGCCGACGCGCCGATCACGGCGATCGATCGGGGTGCGAACAGTCGCGCGAGATCCCGCCCGGGGGGCGGATCCGCCGCGGGGATCGGTGAAGTGCTCATCGGCCGGCCTTTCCGCGAACGTGTGCTCCGGGGACGGCGCCGGTTCGGGACGTGTCCTCGGTGTCGTCGGGCACCACGAGCAGATCGGCGCGCCCGGCCAGGAGCAGTGTCGCGAGGTGTTCGACGTCGGTCGTGTCCACCACCAGGGCCACCGGCACGTGTGCCCGGATCCTGGTCAACTCGGCGAGCAGCAGTGCCGCGGTGTGGGCGACCGGATCGGTGCCGGCGGCGCGTACGACGATCAGCGGGGGTGCGGGGGATCGTTTTTCCAGGTCGTCGAGGACGTCCGGGACGGATCCGGTGTGCGAGGGCGCGGTGATCCACAGCGCCTGCGGGCAGGCGTCGACCAACGCGGTCTCGGTCGGGGTGCGGTCGGGCAGCGTGTGCCCGCCCAGTCGAAGGGGCAGGCGCAGCACGGCCGCCGAGTCCGGCACGTTGTGCCGGCGCAGGGCCTCCGCGCCGAATCGGGCGTCGCCCGCGGCGAGTCGATCGAAGGTCACCCGGCCGCTGCGGGTGAGGAAGTGCACGGCGAACTGCCGCGGGTCGAGTCCGGTGTAGCTGCCGAAGTGCTCCCACCAGGTGAGGCTGGGCAGGGCGGCGTCCTGAATTCTCGCCACGCCCGGCCTGCGGGTGTGTTCGAAGGTGCGGATGGCGTCGGGGAGTTCCGCGTCGGACGCGGTCGCGACCGCGTCGGCGAGAGCCAGAGCGTCTTCGATGGCCATGGTGGTGCCCGATCCCACGGAGAAGTGGGCCGTGTGTGCCGCGTCGCCGATCAGGACCGTGCGGTCGTGGCACCAGGACCCGGCCCGAACGGTGCTGAAGCGTGCCCAACGGGAGTTGTTCGTCAGCAGCCGTGCCCCGTCCAGTCCGTCCGCGAACAGTCGTTGCATCGCGATGCGGCTGGGCTCGTCGCTGTGGCCCGGGGGCAGTTCGCCGACGCTGTCGAGGCCCGAGCGTCGCCAGGTGGACTCGTCGCACTCGACGACGAACGTGCTGCTGAAGTCGTCGTAGGGGTAGGCGTGCGCGGCGAACCAGCCGGCTTCGGCGCGCTCGAAGAGGAAGGTCATGGAGTCGAACGCACGGTCGGCGCCGAACCAGATGTAGCGGGCGGTGGCCATCTCGATCGTGGGTCGGAAGGACTCGGCGTGCGCCTGGCGGGTGCGGCTGTTGAGGCCGTCGGCGCCGACGACCAGGTCGTGGGTGTCTTCGAGGTCGAGGGCGTCCACCTCGGTGTGATAGCGGAGCCCGACGCCGGCGGTGTGTGCCCGGTCGCGCAGGAGCGCGAGCAGGTTTCTGCGGGAGATGGCGGAGAATCCCTGCCCGGCGCAGCGCATCCGCTCGCCCTCGAGGCGGATCTCGATGTCGTCCCAGTGCACGCCGTTCTCGCGAAGGGCGCTGCCGAGGCGGAGATCGGCTCCGTGTAGACGGGAGAGCTTGGCCGCGGAGAAGACGACGCCGAAGCCGAAGCTCTCGTCGGGGCCGTTGCGTTCGAACAGGTCCACCGACGTGTCGGGGCGGCGCTCGCGGATCAGCGCCGCCGCGAGCAGGCCGCCGGGGCCGCCGCCGACGACCGCGATCCGGGTCATGGCGCGATCACACCCGTGCGACGGGATCGCGGCCCCGGACGACCGGCGTACGGGACGGCGCCGCTCGCGTCGACGGTGACGTCGAGCCGGCCGATCCGTTCGATCTCCACGGAGATCGTCCCCGCGTCGTTGATGGGGCCGACGCCGGCCGGTGTCCCGGTGAGGATCACGTCCCCGGGCCAGAGCGTCATGACGGAACTGGTGTACGCGGATCAGGTCGGCCACGCCGAAGATCAGGTCGCCGGTGTTGGTCTCCTGTCGCAGTTCGCCGTCCACGCGGCAGCGCATCGTCAAATTGCCGGGGTCGGGTACCTCGTCGGCGGTGACGACCCAGGGGCCCAGGGGGGTGAAGGTGTCGAAGGACTTGCGGGTGGAGCGGTCCTCCGTGGACCGCACGGTGATGTCGAGCGCGCAGGTGTAGCCGAAGACGTACTCCAGTGCGTCGTCGGCGGCGACGTTTCGGGCGGTCCGGCCGATGACGACGGCCAGTTCGCCCTCCTGATCGGTGCGCACGTCGCTGTACGGCAGGCGCACCCGCTCCCGGGGGCCGATCACCGAGGAGGCGGCCTTGAGGAAGATCCCGAGCTCGGTGATGCTTCGGCTCACCGCCATCTCGGCCTGATGGTCGGCGTAGTTGACCGGCGCGCCGATGATCTTGGGCGGTCGGGGCAGGGGCGCTCGTGTCCGCACCTCGTGCAGCGGAATGGGAGCGGTCCGGGTGCCCGGGGCGGGCAGTGGTCCCCGGCTCTCGATCAGGCGGTGCAGGGGGCCCGCCGCGTCCGGGGGTCCGGCGATCGTGTCGGTGACGTCGACGATGTGGTCCTCGTCGACGACGCCGAGCCGGTGGGAGTCGAAAACCGCGAGGCGCATTCGTCCTCACCCCATTCTTTCGGTCAGGGTTTCCCGGTAGAGGCCCAGGGCGCGCAGTACCGGCTCGTTGCTGTAGGAGAAGACGAACGCGTCCTCGGTGCGGCTGGTGTTGGTCAGTTCGCACCAGGCCCACCCGGGGACGGCGAACACGTCCTTGTCCCGCCAGTCCAGTGTTCGTCCGTCCACGAGCGCGGTTCCGCGTCCGCTGACGACGTGGTGGATCGTGCCCGGCGTGCGCCGGCGCGCGGCACCGCGGAAGCCCGGTGGGAGCCGCTGTATTCGGCAGGAGAGCGTGGGCATGACCGGGCCGCCGCTCCACGGATCGGTGTACTCGAGCACGATGCCGTCGACGTCGCTGCCGACCGCGTCGTGGGCGATGGCGTCGAAGGCCCGCCGGGTTTCCTCCCAGGTGTGGTTGCCCACGAGGGACGCCGTCGCGCGCTCGGTGTCCCACGCCGGTACGAGCCGTCCGTGTACGTATTGGGAGGCGGGCAGGTCGCGGGGCGCGCGGATGTCCTGGGAACGTTGGTCGTACGTCTCGAAGAAACCGGCTTCGAGAGCGTTCACGAGGGGGTAGTCGAGGGCGTCGAGCCACATCATGGGGCCGGTTCCCTCGTGCCGGTGGTCGTGCCAGCTCCACCCCGGGGTGAGCAGCAGGTCGCCCGGTCGCATCCGGAGGCGCGCGCCGTCGACGGTGGTGTACGCGCCTTCCCCTTCGATGACGAAACGGAACGCGCCCGCGCTGTGTCGGTGGGCCTGGGCGGTCTCGCCCGGAGTGACGACCTGGATGCCGGCGTACAGCGAATTCACGGTGGCGGGCGGGTCCTGCATGCCGGGGTTGACGAGCATCAGTACGCGCCGTTCGGCCTCTTCCAGGGACAGCGCCTGCGCGAAGTGCAGCAGGTGGGGGCGTAGTTCGTGATACCGCCAGAGGAACGGCACGGCGAGGCTGTGCGGTTCGGCCGGAAACAGGTTTCGGTAGTAACGCCAGAGGGGTTCTACTCCGAGTCGACCGAGGTCGGCGTAGGAGCGTTCGTTCGCGGTGTGCGGGGGTGTCGTCATGGTCTTTGTCACCACGCTGTCGTGTCAGGGGTGGATCGCATGGCCCTGTCGTCGGGCCGCGTCGGTCCGCAGCGCCGCCTTGTCGATCTTGCCGACGTTGGTCGTGGGCATGCGCGTGATCACGTGGATCACGTCGGGAAGCTTGTGCACGGCCATGCCCGCGCGCGTCATGTGTTCCCGAAGAGCCTCGGGGGACGGTTCGGTGTCGGGTTTGGCCACGATGTAGAGGCAGATCACCTCGCCCAGGACCGGGTCGGGGGACGGCACCGCGGCCGCGTCGGAGACGGCGGGGTGTCCGTAGGCGAAGTTCTCGATCTCCTCGGCCGAGATCTTCTCGCCGCCGCGGTTGATGATGTCCTTGACGCGGCCCTCGACCACGAGGTTGCCGGACGGGTGAAGGCGCACGATGTCGCCGGTGCGGTACCAGCCGTCCGCCGTGAACGCGCGGGCGTTGTGCTCGGGCGCGCGGTAGTAGCCGCGAATCGTGTAGGGACCCCGGGTCAGCAGCTCGCCGGTGTGTCCGTCGGGTACGTCCCGGTCGCTCGGGTCCACGATGCGGATCTCGTCGTCGGGGCACACCGGCCGGCCCTGGGTCCCGTGCCGCACGGTGTCGGGGTCGTCGAGGCGGGTGTAGTTGATCAGGCCCTCCGCCATCCCGAAGCCCTGTTGCACGCGGACCCCGAGCGCGGGTTCCACCCGGCGGGCCAGTTCCGGGGCCAGCCGTGATCCGCCGACGGCCAGGGCACGCAGGCTGGACAGGTCGTATCCGGTGGTCCGGGCCGCTTCGGCCCAGCGGTGCGCGACCGCGGGCACCACGGCGGTGTCGGTGACCGCGTGCCGTTCGATCAACGCGAAGGCCCGGTCGGGAGCCGGGCTGTCGGACATCACCACGGTTCCGCCCGCGAAGAGCACGCCCAGGATGCCGGGACACGCGAGCGCGAAGTTGTGCGCCGCGGGGAGGGCGATCAGATACACGGTGTTCTCGGTGATGCCGCACACGTCGGCGGTGGCTCGGGCGTTGAGGGCGTAGTCGTCGTGGGTGCGCGCGATGAGCTTGGGTCGGCCGGTCGTCCCGCCCGAGAGCAGGAGCAGCGCGGGGTCGTCGGGCGCGGGGGTGTGCGGGCGGATGCTCGAACGCGCCGTCGTGGGATCGCCGTCTTCGCGGATGGCGAGGCGGAACCGGTCCGGGGGTGTCGCTTCGCCCGCGACCAGCACATGCCGTAGCGACGGCGTCCGTGCCGCGATCTCGTCGGCCATCGCGAGGTGGTCGAAGTCCCGGTAGCGCGTCGGTACCGCGTAGGCACGGGCGTCGGTGATGTCGAACAGGTGGCGGATGTCGGCCTGTCGGTGCTGGGTCAGGGCCATCACGGGGACGACACCGATGCGCAGGCAGGCGAGCGTCAGGATGACGAACTCGGCCGTGTTCGGCAGTTGCACGACGACGACGTCACCGCGTCCGAGGCCGCGCCCGAGGAGTCGGGCGGCCAGGAGGTCGGCGGTGTCGTCGAGGTTCCGGTAGGTCCGGCGCTCGTCCCCGTCGATCAGTGCGACGCGGTCGGGGGTGCGTTCGGCGCGTTCCCGGAACTCGGTGCCCAGCGTGCGGCCACGCCAGAGTCCGCGCTCGCGGTACCGGCGGGCGACCTCGTCCGGCCAAGGGGTGAAACCGGTTCGTACGTCCATGTCGTCCTCGGATTTCCGTCGTCGCCGAAGTCTCGAGCCCGGTCACCGGCGTCCTCGGCGGGACCCGCATACGTAAACTGAAACACGAAGAAGAACGTTCGTCAATTGTCTTGTTACATGTCGCGGAGGTGGGGCGCTGTGGCCGGGTTCACGGCAGGCGCGGCAGGGGGCGAACGGGGGTCGCCGGACCGCCGTGGCCCGGAGCCGGCATGTCGGAGGTGACCTGTCGGTAGTGCCGCCTCGCCGCGTCACGCAGTGTCGCGAACACCTCCAACATGAGGCCGTGCGCACGGGAGGCCGGCCAGTCCCGCGGCAACAACCGCGCGGGCAGGTCGGGGTCCAGGAACAAGAACTTGCGATACTCGTGGATCACCCGCGTGCGCACCACGAACGCCCGAGGCGGCGGCGGGGGATCGGTCCGCAGGCGCTCGAGCGCCGACTCCCACCGATCGATGTAGTCGCGATAGCCGGCCGCGAGCGTGTCGAGATCCCAACAGCGTGCGGCCCGATCCCGATCCTCCCGGGGGCTCAACGATCGGGCGACCAGTCGGTCGTACTGCACGTCCGGCTCGGCCGCGAGGATCTCGGTCGCCTCCGCCAGGCGGTCCCGGGGCGAAATCCACGTCGACGGCGCGAGCGGCCCGAAGCCCAACCAGGTGAGGCGCTTGCGAAGCCGGGCGCGCGTTGCCCGCTCGGTCTCCGGGACCGAGAAGATCACCATGTGCCAATCACCGGACCATCGGTCGTGCGGGCCGCCCATGATGCGCGCGTACCCCTCGTCGAGGAGCGACCAACCACGCTCCGAGGGCAGGTAGAGGCTCATGCGGCCGGACTTGACGGTCTCGAACCAGCCTTCGCGCCGCAGTCGCGACATGAGCACGCGCAGTGAGTCCGGGGGCACGTCGAACGGCTCGAGCAGGCGCGAGAGCGCCTGCAGGGTGATGTAGCCGGTGTCGGTGCGCACGTACTCGCCGAACACGTCGAACACCAGCGAACGAGGCGAGTTCTCGCCCGCCCCGCCTCCCGCCGCCGTCACCGTCGCGGTATCGCGCATCGGAACACCCCTCGCTCGTCGCCGTACAGGCGATCGCCTCGTCGTGCGGTCGTGGGCCGGCGTGGACACCCACCCTGTGCCGGGCATCCGTGAAGCGGCTTCCACGATGAACTATATGTGACAAGTTCATTGACGATCGTCTCATCGGGCGTTACACATATTCCACCGCTTGCGTGCCGGGGGTCCACGCAACCGGCCCCGCCGTCGCCACACCCGCGTGCCGCGATCCGCAGACGATCCGCACGCCCACCCGAGGTGCGGACGACGGCCGGGCCGGCACATCCGGGCGAGTCCACTCACGTCATCGGAGACTGTGATGAGTGAAACGCGGCAATCACAAGCCTGGCCGAGATCCGGCCTTCTCGTGGTCTTCCTCTGTTTCGTGACGGTCGTGTTCGACGGATACGACCTGATCGTCTACGGAGCCGTCATCCCCGTACTCCTCAAGGAGCCCGGCTGGTCCCTGAGCGTGGCCGAGGCGGGCACGATCGGCAGCTACGGACTGACCGGGATGCTCATCGGGGCCCTGGTCGCGGGGACGATCACCGACATCATCGGCCGAAGGCCGACGATCCTGCTGTGCCTGGGCTGGTTCTCGGTGGCGATGGGCGCGTGCGCGTTCGCGCCCTCGCCCGAGTGGCTCGGCGCCCTGCGGTTCGTCGCGGGACTGGGTCTCGGCGGCGTGATTCCGACCGCCACGGCGTTGACCCTGGAGTACGCCCCCGCCCATCGACGCAGCTTCACGTACGCCCTGATGTTCTCGGGATGGGCGGTCGGCGGCGCCCTGGCCGCCGTCGCCGCCCGTTCGTTGCTGCCGGACTTCGGATGGCGGGGAATGTTCGCGCTCGGAGCGGCACCCCTGCTCGTACTCCCCGTCATGCTCAAGGCCCTCCCCGAGTCCGTCCACTTCCTGCGCACCCGAGGTCGGTTCGCCGAAGCCGACGAACTCGCGTACCGCATGGGGCTGCCGGCACCGATCCGCCCACCCGTGCGGCCGACCGTCGAGGCTCGCGCGTCGCGCGGGCAGTCGGTCGGCTCGCTGTTCGTCGCGCGCTACCGTGCGACCACCGTCGTCTTCTGGGTCACCTGCTTCCTCGGGCTCCTGCTCGTCTACGGGTTGAACACGTGGCTGCCCCAGATCATGCTCAAGGCCGGCTTCTCGCTGGGAGCCTCGTTGAGCTTCCTGCTCGCCCTCAACGCTGGGACCATCCTCGGCGCGCTCGTGATGGCCCGGGCCGCCGACAGGTGGAGCGCCAAACCGGCGATCGTGGCGATGTTCGTGACAGCCGCGGCCTGCATCGCCGGGCTGAGCACCCGACCGCCCGAGGCGATCGCCTACCTGCTGGTGATCGGCGCCGGCTTCGGCGTCGGCACGCAGATCCTCCTCAACTCCTACATCGGCATGTCGTATCCGGTGAAGGCACGTGCGACGGCCCTGGGATGGTCGCTGGGTGTCGGGCGCCTGGGGGCCATCCTCGGGCCCACGATCGGAGGGCACCTGGTCGCGGCCGAACTCGCGCCCGAATGGAACTTCCATTTCTTCGCCGCGATCGCCCTCATCGCCGCGGCCGCCGTCGCCCTGGTCCCCCGCACGACCACGGCGCCCGAACCCGCCGAGGCACCCGAACCGCACGACGACATCGCGGACATCGAGCCGCATCGACACGAGAACCGACACTGATCGCGCGTGCGACCGGGCGGGGGCGGCCGGCCCACGCCCGGGTTCGCTCAGTCGTGTACGGAGAGCACGATCTTGCCCGTGGTGCGGCCGAGTTCGCCGAGGTCGTGGGCCTTCGCCGCGTCCGCGAGAGGGAGCACCGTCGAAACGTGGACGCGCAGGTCGTCCCGCTCGACGAGTTCGGTGATCTCGCGCAGGTCGGCGGCGTCGGGTTCGACGAGTACGAACACCGCGCGCACACCGGCCGCACGGGCCTGTTCGTAGGGGAAGTCGTCCGCCGGAGGGATGATCGTCACCAGCGTCCCGCCCTCGCGCAACGTCCGCAGCGACCGGAGCGGATAGTCGCCGCCGATCGTGTCCAGGACCACGTCCACGTCGCGCACCACCTCGGCGAAGTCGACATCGGTGTAGTCCACCACCTCGGCCACGCCCAGTCCGCGCAGGAACTCGTGCTTGGCGGGGCTCGCGGTGCCGATCACGTGCGCGCCGCGCGCCGCCGCGATCTGCGCCGCCAGGTGGCCGACGCCGCCCGCCGCGCCGTGGATCAGGACGCGTTGCCCCGGGGCGACGTCGGCCGTGACGACCAGCGCCTGCCACGCGGTCAACGCGGCGAGGGGCAGCGCGGCGGCGTGCACGTGGTCGAGCCCGCGCGGCAGGCGCGCGAAGTGGCGCGAGGGGGCCGTGACGTACTCCGCGTACGCGCCCGCGGGATGCGGGAAGCGGGCCATGCCGTACACGTCGTCCCCGGGGGCGAGGGAGGTCACGCCCAGGCCCACGGCCTCGACGACGCCCGCCACGTCGTAGCCGACCGTGTACGGCGGATCCTGGTGCACGAACCCGCCCCTGGTGCGGGTCTTCCAGTCGATCGGGTTCACACCCGCGGCGTGCACGCGCACCAGGACCTCGGTGGGGCCCGGCTCGGGACGTTCGACCTCGACCAGCCGAAGCACGTCGGAACCCCCGGCCACGTCGTGGCGGATCGCACGCATCAGAACCGGGGTGGTGGTCATGCTCATCCTCATTCTCATCGCAACCGGCCATGGACCGTCCCCGCACGCTCCATGGACACCGACACCGAAGGGGCCGGACGACGACCGCACCGTGTTCGATCGACATCGAACACGGCGGCCGGGAAGAAGGGTTCGCGCACGAGGACATGCCCGTCCGGGACTTCCCGGACGTGACGACGATCGTTCTTCACACTCGCGCACCCATAGGAAAAGAGCGCCAAGACGTGGGGAACCCGCCCGTCGCGTTCCGCACCTATGCGTGTCGGTCGCCACCCACACGGGCGTCGTTCGCGCCCACCACGCGGTAGTGCGTCGTCAACCGGCCCGAGTCCCAGACGTTGAACGTCAACATCGGTGGCAGCAACGGGTCGATGTGACCCGCGTGCTCGTCACGTTCCCACGGCAACCGCACCGTGGAGACGATCCCGGGAGCGAGCAGGAGGGGCCTGCCGGCGAACGTCGTGGCGGCCGGACTGTGCACGTGCCCGCACAGCAGCGCGGCGACGTTCGGATGACGCTCGACCAGGTCCGCCAGGTCGGCCTCGCCGAATTGGCGGATGACGTCGAGCGTGGGGATCCGCAACTCCACCGGAGGATGGTGGAAGGCGATGAACACCGGTACGTCGGAAGGCGTTTCGTCGAGAACGCCCGACAACCACGCCAGTGTCTCGGGCGCGAGCAGACCGTCGTGTCGCCCCGGGATCGACGAGTCGCACATCGCGTACACCGCGGACTCGGTGCGCAGCACCTGGTTGACGGGGGTGTCGTCGTCGGCGGATCCGCCCAGCAGGCCGGCGCGGTACGGGCCCCGCACATCGTGATTGCCGGGACCGATCAGGACCGGGTGTCGCGAAGCGAGCACGGTCCGGGCCGTGTCGTACTCGGCGGCGGTGCCGTTGTCCGCGATGTCCCCGGTGACCAGGATCGCGTCGAGGTCGTGCGGAAGCGCGTCGAGGTGGTCCATCGCCGCTCGGGCGCGCTCGACGCTGCGTGCGCCGCCGTCGAAGTGGGTGTCGCTGAGATGAGCGAACACGATCATGCTGTCGATTCCCTCGGATCGGGAGAACGGGTTCCGTGTCCGTGTCGGGACTGCCGGACCACCGGACTGCGGGGTGTGGCGAAGACGGTCGCGTGCGGAGGTTTCACCGTTGACGGAAGGACATCCGTGGCGACGCCGGACAGTCTGATCGCGCTCGGCGGCCGGCTGCCAGGAGAATCACGACACGGCGCGCAGTCGCCACCGTTGCAGTCGACCGCCCGGGACGCAGGTCACCCAGGTGCCGTCACCGGCGCCGGCGATGCCTACGTCGCACCCCTGGTATGTGCTTGCGCCGAAGATGCTTGTCGGCGGGTAGGACACCGGTCCGTAGACGTGAGGCGGGTCCACCCGGAACAGCAGATGTGGACGGTGGCAAGCTTCCGAGAGGCTGTCGCAGCCGGCGAGAGCGAGGTTCGGAGTGAGCAGGCAGGCGGTCGAGATGTCCAGGTCATAGCCGTGGTACGGATGGTCGTCCCAGTCCGCTTCCGGTGCTTCCTCGACGTCGGCCTCCACCGCGATGGTCGACACAGTGCCGCTGCGGAAGTCGCCCGCGACCAACTCGCACGCGTTGTGGGCGAGCCAGCGTTCGCCGCTGGGATGGATGTCGACGGGCTTCATCCAGCCTGTCACGACGACCGTCTCGGAGCCGTTGTCCCAGCGGACCCACCGGCAGGACCAGCCGTCGTGCCCGTCGAATGACCCGTAGCTGGCGTGCTCGCCGTCAGGGTGAAGGAACACGCGGCTGTGGCACCGGTATTCGGTTGCTGTACGGGCCGTTGTACGCCAGTCGCTCACATCGAGCACATGACGATCGACGCCGAACGGCGGGCGGAACGGATATGCGTCTCGCGGCAATGCGTCGGTGTCCGTGGGCCTCGGCACGAATGCCCACAACGAGGTGCCGTCGGGGGTGAACACAGCGCATCCCGCCACATCGTTCGTTCCCTCGATGGAGGGCACGGTGTGGGTCACCTGCCACTGCACCTCACCGCTGCGATCAATCACCACAATACGGTCGGTTACGGCGAATGCCGCGAACCTCAGGTCCGGACTGACGTCAACCCGGCACGTTTGGCCGCCGACACCGGAAGCGGGCTTCTCCCGGAGGATCGCCGCCGGGAGCGGGAAGCTTCCCGTCACGGCGAGCCGGCCATCCATCAACAGCAACTCACCGGCGGCCGACCGTGCCGCCCACCCGCCCCCGCCGATCCGATGCGGCACGTCGAGGACCGGCTCGGCCGATTCACCGATCAGCTCGACCTCGATGGGAGTTGTCGACGCCATCGGGTCAGCATGCATTCCGGGCACCCTTGGCTTTGGTCGGAGCGGGACTACGTGATGGCGACGGGCAGGGACGGCCACGCCGACCATCGCGATGACGAGCGAAGATCGTCCGGCGTGGTGACGCGACCGAGCGTAACGCTCGGTCGATCGCCGGTGCCACTCGTGATGTGGGTACCGATCATTTCGGTACCGGGCTTGTGCCTCACCCGACTGCTGTGCCGTAGGACTTCAAACTCCAAGGCGAGTAAATCGAATCGTCCACACCGCGGGCCGTTGCCGAGACCATGCCAGGTTCGCAGACAGGTACTTCGTGCTCGGCGGGGTGGCTGCCAGGAGAATCACGACACGACACGGACGATCGGCGGTGGACTCGCCGGGGGCGCGTGGCGCGTGGTCGGTCAGTTGTGGGGGTCGCGTGCGCGGGAGTGGACCAGGACGGCGAGTTCGGTGCGGTTGGCGACGCCGAGCTTGGCGAGGATGTGGGACATGTGGACCTTGACCGTGCTGCGTGAGACGAAGAGTTGCTCGGCGATCTCGGGGTTGAGCAGTCCGTCGGCGGCGAGCAGGGCCACCCTGGATTCGGTGGGCGTCAGGCTCTCCCAGCCGCGGGACGCGCGGGACCGGGGGTTGTGCGTGTCGCGGGCGTACACGGCGGCGTCCGGGAGCGACATCGCGGCGCCGTCGGCGAGGGCCCGGGAGAGCGCGGGCTCGTCGAGGGCGTCGGTCGCGACGGCGCGCCTGCCGCTCCAATAGGTGTCCTCCAGCGGGACGCGAACGACGCCCGACGCGTCGCGGGCCGCGTCGACGGCCGCGAACAGCGTGACGGCGCGCCGGTATTCGGCCCGCTCGACGGCCGCGCTCGCGACGAGTTCGGCGGCGGTGACGGCCTCGAGCCACCATCCTTCCCCACAACTCGTGGTCAGCGCGTCCAGGGCGGTGATCTCGGCCGTCCCCGGGTCGTGTTCCCACAGTGCGGCGCGTGCGGTGCCCAGGGTGGCCACCGTGGCGGCGTATCGATTCCCCAGCCGATCGGCGATGCGGGTCACGTGGGCGGCGTGCTCGCGGGCGCCCGCGGGATCGGCCGAGGCGAGCGCGGCGAGCATCAGGATCGACTGGGCCTGCCAGGCCAGGAAGCCGGCGCCCTCCCGTTCGTCGGCGTACACGCGCTCGGCCCACGCGCGGGCGGCGTCGAGGTCGCCGGCGGCCAGTTCGGCGTAGGCGAGTGCCTTGATCAGCAGTCCGCACGCCCAGCGCATCGGTTCGCGCGTGACGCGCTCGAACTCGGCGAGAGCCAGTTCCCGGGCCCGGTGCGGATCCCCCCGAAGGGCCGCCGTCGTCGAGAGCACCTGCACGCGGCAGGTCAGCGCGAACGCGGCGGCCTCGCCCGCGTTGCCGGCCACCGCGGGCACCATGGCGTCCGCCAGTCGCAGCGTCTCGGCGACGTCGCCCGTCGAGCGGGCGCCGACCGCCAGGCACCACAGCGTGAGCGAGCGCACGCCGTCGAAGTCGATGGCCGCCGCCGCGTCGAGTGCCTGACGCGCGATGTCGGACAGCAGCGGGAAGTCGCCCTGCCAGAGCAGGCTCAACGTGTAGCAGCCCAGCGCGTCCGCGAGGGCGAGGTTGTCGTGCGCGCCCTTGGCCAGGTCGACCGCCGCACGGAACATCGGTTGTGCCAGGGGCGGATCGGTGATGCAGATGAAGTTGGCCAGCCGAAGGAGGGCGTGCGAAAGGGCTCTTCGGTCCCCGGAGCGCTTCGCGATCTCGATCGCCTCGGTGGCCGCCGCCTCGGTGCCGGGAAGGTCGCCCGTCCAAAAGGTCAACGTCGAGCGGACGGCCAGCGTCATCGCCCGTGCGGGGTGGGCGGTGTCCGGGACCGCCGCCAACGCCCGGCCCGTGGCCTCCACTCCTTCGGTTAGCGAGCCGCACATGCGCCAGTAGGAGCCCAGAGCGGCGGTGATGCGCAACGCGTCGACGGAGCCGGCGGCGCAGGCGCTCTCCAGCGCGGCCCGCAGGTTCGGCATCTCCACGTCGATCAGCCGGCGCCTGTCCACGCTCAGGGCCCACAGCTCCAGATCCGCCCGTTCCGCGAGAGCCGCGAAGTAGGCGACGTGTCGCTCGTTCACGCGGACGAAGTCCCGCGAGGTCTCGTCGGCGCCGAGCAGCCCGGTGGCGTACTGCCGCATCGGGAGCAGCATCCGATAGCGCGTGTCGCGGGATTTGCCGTCCGCGACGATCAGGGACTTGTCGACCAGTGCGGCCAGCGTGTCGCGTACCCACCTCGCGGTGGGTTCCTCGTCGCCGCACACCGCCTCAGCCGCGTCCGCCGTCCATCCGTCGGTGAACACCGACACGCGCGCGAACAGCAGCTTTTCCCGGTCGGAGAGCAGGGCGTGGCTCCAGTCCAGGCAACGGCGCATCGTCCGGTGACGGGCCTCGCCCCGGGTGGGGCCGCCCGCCAGCAGGCGCAGATCCAATCCGTCGGCGATCTCGCGGAGTGTCATCATGCGCGTGCGTGCCGCGGCCAGTTCGATCGCGAGGGGGAATCCGTCCAGCGCGCGCACGATGCGCTCGACGTCCGCCCGGGTCTCCGGGGTCCGTACGAGGTCGCCGCGTACGAGTTCGACCCGATCGACGAACAGGCGTGTCGCGTCGGAGGGGTCGTGTGCGTCCCCGGCGCCCACCGTCAGTGGTGGAACGCGCCATACGCGCTCGTCGCGAGTGTGCAGGGGAACCCGGCTGGTGGCCAGCACGCGGGCGCGGGGGCACGCCGTCAGGAACGTGTCGGCCACTCTCGCCGCGGCGGCCGGCAGGTGTTCGCAGGTGTCCAGCACGATCACCGCCGACCTCTCCCGCAGGTCGTGGAGCGCGGCGCGCAAGGGTGTCCGCCCGGGTTTGACGCCCGGGGACACGGCCTCGAGCACGGCCGCGTCGACCAGGCGTTCGTCGGCGAGCGCGCCCAGATCCACGAAGACCACGTCCGCGTCGGGATCCTCGGTGGCCAACGCCAGGGCCAGGCGGGTCTTGCCGATCCCACCGGGGCCCACGAGCGTCAACAGGCGCCGGCCGTCGCGCAGGAGCGGACGCAAGGCATCCAGTTCCGAGGCCCGACCGACGAAGTTCGTCAGCAGGGTCGGCCGAGAGCGTGGGTTCACCATGGCGTTCGCCCCGGCTCGGGACGAGCCGACGATCGCCTTTCGGCCACCCTCGCCCGGCGTTCCATGGGTGATTTATACGTGTCCGACCGGCGGTGGGCAAGCCGCCGGGTACACGTCGTGCGTGTCGCGCTCGGGGGAAATCGAGCCATCGCCCGTGTGCCGGTCGGGGCGCGGACGCGGCGTGGTGTCGTGGGCGGCGGTCGGTGACGGTTGCGCGTCGACCGGTCGATCCAGGCGGTACAGGTAGTGCAACGGGGGATCGACGGGGTTGTCCGGCTCCATGGCGCCTTCGCCGACCCGGGTGAAGCCGACACGTTCGAGCACGCGCCACGAGGCGATGTTGCCGGCCGCGACGGCGACCACGATCGCGGGCGTCCGGGCTCGGGCGGCCCAGGTGTCCGCCACGACGGCCCGGATCATCGCCGTGCCGACGCCGCGTCCCACCAGGCCCGGGTCGCCGACCAGATAGTCGATGGTCACGGATTCGGCGGGTACCTCGATGAACTCCTCGAACTCCGCGAGGTACTCGGGATAGTCCGCCAGGCGCGAGCGCTGGACCAGGCCCACCGGCGTCCCGTCGCGCAGCGCGAGCAGGTCCTCCGACGGCTCCAGGCCGTCCGCGGCGTCGCCGAAGTCGCGGGCCACCGCTTCGGGTTCCGTCTCGTGGTTCCACCAGCGGCGCACGTGCGGCCGCGACAACCAGGAGGCGAGGAGAGGAAAATCGGCGCGGAGCACCCGGCGAAATCGGAAGTGGGCCGGCGCGGGCCCGGGCTCGACGTCCTGCATGTCTGTCACCGTTTCGTGCGGGGCGAACGGTGGTCGTCCCTCGTGTGGGGCACGACCCGGTCCGCGGCGACCCGATGCCCGTCGGGTCGCCGGGCCGACATCGTACGCCGCGCGGTGGGAGATCGGTGGGTCGCGCCGGCGGGTCCGGTCGGTGCCCCCGCGACGAGGGGCCGAAAACGGTCCTGTATAGGCTCCCGCGATGCGTGAAAAGGGCAGCGCCGGCGCCGGTCCCGTTCCCCCGTGGCCCACCTACGAGGCGTTCCTGCGCGAACACGGCGATCCGGCACCGGATTCCGGATGCGGCGCATCCTGCGGGCGCGCCGGCCACGTGTGCGACGACCCGGGTCGGGTGATCGTGCGGGGCTGGTCGCGGCGGATGGACGAGGTGTCCGCCGCGGCGGGCCTGCTCGAACACTGGCTGCCGGCGCCGTCGGGGGCCGACGGGTCGACGTGGCGGGTGTCCGTGTTCCGTACGACATCCGGTGGGGCGAGCCGGGCGAGCGATCGTGACCGCGCGCCGATCGACGCCCTGGCGGAGGTCACGGGCGT
Organism: Embleya hyalina; assembly: GCF_003967355.1. Lineage (GTDB taxonomy): Bacteria > Actinomycetota > Actinomycetes > Streptomycetales > Streptomycetaceae > Embleya > Embleya hyalina. The sequence goes on from NZ_BIFH01000022.1 coordinate 247,619, forward strand.
CGCCGGGTACCCGGGGGTGTTCGTCGACGCCGGAGCGGCCGGACGACGACACCCCGTCGCGGTACGACCGCTTCCCTCCGCCGTCGGAGCGGCCCCGACGGTCCCGACGCACGGGGACGAGCGGCCCATCGTCGCCGGGGTCACGCGATCGCTCGTGGCGACACTCGACCCCGGCGGAGAGGCGACAAACGACGTCCGGGTCCGGCTGCTCGTCGCGCATCTCGCCGGTGTGCTCGTCCGCGACGGGGGTCACGAAGTGCTGTGGGTGGACGTCGCCCACGAGCCCGGCGGCGACCCGATCGACGGCGAGCTGCACCTGCTGTTTCGTCACCGCGACGGCCCGATCACCCGGCTGGCGGTGGCGCCCGTACGCACACACGCCGAGGGCCGCGCACGGCCGGATCCGGCCTGTGTCCTGGCCGGCCATCGCGGATGCGGCTCGCTGGGCGAGGAGGACCATCGCCGCGCCGCCTTCCGTACGCGAACCGCCTGTACCACCGCGCTCCTCGCCGAATTCCTGAACCTGAACAACAACGAGCCGATGACCTGCACGGTCGCGGTCGAACCCCACGGTCTCGACTTGCCCGACGATCCGCGGGCCGACGACCGGGAGGTGTGGACCCGGTTCCGCGCCTCACCGCTGTGGAGCGAGATCCGGGAAGGTACTGAACTCCCTTATGAATCATGGGAGTTCGATCACAACCACCACGACGACGGGCTGTTCCGGGTGGACGCCTCGGGCCTGACCGCGCTCGTGGACGCCGTTCGGGAGGAACTCGTGGGCAGCCACATGATGTCGTCCGGCCACGACGAGGCGAGGACGTCGGCCGATCCGACCGGACACCTCCTCCCATGGCTCGTCCGCGATCTCTTCGCCGAGGTGACCTACCGGGTCTTCGGCGCCGTGCCCGAGGCACCACGACTCGCCTACGCCGCGGGACTGCCCTTCCACTGGTTCGACGGCGAGTACACCGAGGACCGGCAGGACTTCGGCGTCCTGGTCCTGGTCGGCCCCGAAAACGTAGGCATCGTCACCATCGACGCCCGCGCGTGATCGACCGGACGGACCTCGACACACGTCCAACAGACGGTCGGTGCGTCAGCGCACGGCCTCCAACACGGCCTCGCACAGCGCGACGTCCACGGCGTCGACAGGGACGAGCAGATCGGCCTCGAGCAGCAGGATCGTCGCCTCGGGGCGGATGTCGTAGAACTCGACGACCTCCTTGAGCCCCATCCCGGTCCGGATGATCCCGACACCCCGACCGGTCGACCCGTCGAGGCCCCGGGTGAGCCACCAGAGGCCGTCCATCACATACATCGCGTCGACCTCGTCGAACGCGCCCAGACGCCACGCCCGGGCCACCATGCCGCAGACGGTGTCCCAGAACAACGGCGCCGGCGAGCCCGCGAGGGCCCGCCGGCTTCGCTCGGCGAGGCGGACGACCATGGCGTCCACACCCGCCTCCGAGGGCGCGCCCATCGCGGCGAGATCGACGACCACCGACCAGTCGCAGCCCAGACGCACGAGACGGTTCGCGATCCCCGGCCAACCGTCGTGCGCGATCTCGCCGGCGGGACCGGTGGCCAGGGAATGAATCACCTGGACCAATCCCGGAGCCGTCACGACCGTGGGGTGTACACGCGAGACACCGACGTACCACCCTTCCCACCCGGCGGGTCGAGCTCCCCGCGGGCCACCTCGCTCGACGGCGCCGGCGCGCCGGCGCCGTCGTCGACCGCCCCCGCTGCCCGTGACCCGGTCGCGCGCGAGGGAGGCTCGGCGGCCAGTGCCTCACGCACCGACTCCATCACGAGCCGACGCTCCTCCGCCAACACCTGTTCCGCTCTCGCCGTGACCCGGTACACCCGACGGATCGTGCCCTCGACCACCCGCTGCTCCGACACCAGCAGTTCCTCCGCCTCCATACGGCGCAGCGTGGGGTACAGCACCCCGCCGGTCACCTCGTACCCGAGCCCCGTCAGACTCCGCAGCAGACTCGCCCCGTGAGCCGAACCGCCCGCGGCGGTCAGCCGCAGGACGTGTGATCGCAACGCCGCCCGTGTCGGCCTGCCCGTCCCCATCACGACGCTCCGCGACCAGGCTCGTCGCACGGAGCCGACCGGCCTCGAACCCCGACCGGACCGGTGCTCCCGCGAACCGCGCGAGCGGCACACGATTCGACCCGCCTCCCGCGTTTCCCCGCATTGTGTTCCACGCCCGGTACCGTGTCCCGCGGACTGCGGGACCCGCTTGTAGAAACCCGCCGCCGGCCACGAAGTCCCCGTCGCGGCCCGGGAGTACGGGTATCGGATCGTTGTGGCGACCGCGGTGGACGTCCGGGCCTTCGGCTCTTGTTCCCCCGGCCCGTGTTCGGGTCCGACGATGTGGGGCTTCCTCACGCGTCGGACGTGAACCCGTCCAGGACCTCGTCGAGGCCGGCGCCGATGCGTTCGGGGCTCATGCCGCGTTGTCGCTGGTAGGTGATCATGCTCGCGCTGAGCGGGGCCAGGAGCGCGTCGGCGAGGTAGGAGGCGTCGGATCCGGGTCGGGCCTCGGCGACGAGGGCGGCCAGGTGCGCGTGGTGCACCCCGTACGCCCCGCCGTATCGGGCGTGTGCGGAGTTCATCTCGGCGACCATCAGCAGGGTGGGCTGCGCCTCCACTCGATCGTGCAGGGCGTGCAGGAAGGCCCGGATGCGCTCCAGGGGAGGGGCACCCGGGCCCAGCGGCGGTGGCCCCGACATGAACGCCGCCTGGAGTTCGCGCTCCTTTTCGTCCAGGAGGGCGTAGGCCAGGCCCGCGCGGTCGCCGAAGCGGCGGTACAGCGTGCCCACGCCCACGCCCGCGCTCTGGGCGACCTCCTCCATCGACAGCGCTTCCACGCCCTTGGTGGCCACGATGTGCGACGCCGCGTCCAGGATCTTTCGGCGGTTGCGGGCCGCGTCCGCCCGTTCGATCGGTTCCGTCGGGTGAAGCATCGGTAGGTCCGTCGACTCGTTCGCCACGTTCCACTCCCTCGTCGATGGTGCCCGGTTTCCCGGTCGTGCGGCCGGGGTGAAGGTGTTTACCCGCCGTGGACTACCCGCTGCGGAGGTTACCGGAACCTCTTCCGTTTAGCGTTGCGCGGCCGTCGACGTCCGGATACCCTCGGCATAAGCGGATTGCGTTCCGCTTAGCCGATGCCCTCCGCCCCACCTCCACCGCGTCACGCACGCGGAGCCGGGCGACGCGACGAGGACGACCCCCGGCGCGGCATCGGGACACGAGAACCGACGCGACGAGGCCCCCGCCCGCGCGGTCGAAACGTGGACACCCCTCCGCCCGCGAAGGAGACGAAGTGCACGACTCATCGGCGACGGATCCGCCCGTGCCGCGCAAGGCCGCGTCGGATCTCGATTCCCGACTGCGCGGGGACGTGCTCCTCCCGGACGACCCCGGCTACGCCGAGGCCGTCGCCGCGCACAACCGCACCGTGCCGCACCGGGTCGCGATCGTCGTGCTGCCCGAGGACGCCGACGACGTCCGCGAAGCCGTGGCGTTCGCCGCGACGTACGCGCTGCCCGTGGCCGTCCAGGCCACCGGCCACGGCCCGTCCGTCACCGCCGACGACGGCCTGCTCGTCGTCACCCGCCGACTCGACGGCGTCACCATCGACGTCGAGGCCCGGATCGCCCGCGTCGAGGCCGGCGTGCGATGGGGCAGGGTCGTCACCGAGGCCGCCTCCCGGGGGCTGGCACCGCCCAACGGGTCGTCGCCGCTGGTCGGCGCGATCGGATACGTGCTCGGCGGCGGCGTGGGCCCCCTGGGCCGCACATATGGATACGCGGCCGACCACGTGCGCTCGTTCGACGTGGTGACCGCCGACGGCGCGGCCCGCACCGTCTCCGCCGACTCCGAACCCGACCTGTTCTGGGCGCTGCGCGGCGGCAAGGGCAACTTCGGCGTGGTCACGGCCATGGAGATCGGCCTGTTCCCGGTCTCCGAGCTGTACGGCGGCGGCCTGTTCCTCCCCGGCGAATCCGCCGCCGACATCCTGCGGGCCTACCGGGACTGGACCACGACCGTGCCCGAGCGGACGGCCTCCTCCATCGCGTTCATCCGATACCCCGACCTGGACGACGTCCCGGAACCATTGCGCGGCAGGTACGTGGCCCACATCCGCGTCTGCCACTTCGGTCCGGAGGAGAGCGGCCGACGCCTGGTGGCCCCGCTGCGGGCCATCGGAACCGCCCTGATCGACACCGTCGGGCGCATGCCCTACACCGATATCGGAACGATCAACGGCGACCCCACCGAACCCGGCCCGTACCACGAACGTTCGACCCTGTTGCGCTCGTTGGACGACGACGCCGTCGACACCCTGATCGAGCTGATCGGCGCGCGGGCGGACAGCCCGCTCCTGGCGGTCGAGATCCGCCACCTCGGCGGCGCCCTCTCGCGCACGCCGTCCGTCCCCTCCGCGATCGGCTTCCGTGACGCGGCGTTCAGCCTGTTCGCCGCGAGCGTCCCCGCCCCGGACCGGGTGGCCGAGGCCGTCGCGTACCAGACCCGGCTGATGGCCGCGATGAGCCCGTGGTCGACGGGCGGCCCCTATGTGTGTTTCATCGGCGGCCACGAGGTGGACGAGGCCACCGTGCGCGCCGCCTGGGAACCGTCGATCCATCGGCGACTCGCCGAAGTGAAACGGCGATACGACCCGACGAACCTCTTCCGCCTCAACCACAACATCCCGCCCGCGTGAGGGCGACATGCCCGCGGACCGCGCGGTGGGACCCCGGCAACGGCCGCGGGCTCCACGACACTTCGTCGTGGAGCCCGCGCGCACCACCGGTTCAGGCGGCCCGGCCCCGCAGGAACTGCGCCGCCTTCTCCGCCACACGCCGGCCCTGGAAGGTCGCCGCGGCCAGTTCCTCCGGCGAGGGGTCCTTGGCGACGTGCACGCTGCTGGCCCCGTAGGGGTTCCCGCCTCCCGCGGACACCACGTCGTCGGCGTAGCCGGGCGGGACGATGATGGCACCCCAGTGCATGAACACGTTGTACATGCTGATGATGGTCGACTCCTGGCCGCCGTGTACGTCGTCGGAGCTGGTGAACCCGCTGACGAGCTTGTCGACCAGCCTGCGCTCGAACCAGAGCCCGCCGGTGGTGTCGAAGAACTGCTTCAGTTGCGCGGAGACGTTGCCGAACCGGGTCGGAGAGCCGAAGAGGTACGCGTCCGCCCACAGCAGGTCGTCGAGCGTGGCCTCCGGCACGTCAGCGGTCAGCCGGGCGTGCTCGGCCCAGTCGGGGTTGCTGCGGATGGCCTCCTCGGGGGCCAGTTCGCGCACCTTGCGCAGGCGGACCTCCGCACCGGTGGCCTCCGCGCCCTCGGCGATGGCCTTGGCCAGTTGGTACACGTGTCCGGTGGAGCTGTAGTGGATGACCGCGACGTTGACGCTCATGATCGATTCCTTTGATCGGGGGTTGTTTCGCGTGCCCGGGAGTGCTTCGGGTCGCTTCGTTGCCTGCCGTTGCCCGTCGTCGCCTGTTCGGCGCGTTCCGCCCGTCCCGTCAGTCGGCGGCCCGGTGCAGCAGGTCCTCGTAGACGTGCGGCTCGTCCCGTTCGACGACCGGGAATCCGACGCCCCACGCGCCTTCCCAGCGCAGGTCGATGCCGGGGTTGTGGTGGGCGGAGCCGTCGGGGAGGAACAGGGTCGGGCTGCCCTGCACGGTGTCGCCCGCGCACAGCGGGATCTGTCGTTCGATCTCCGCGCGCGCCGATCCCTCGACCAGGCCCGCCCTGATCGCGTCGGCGTCCACGTCCTCGCAGTCGGCCGCGACGCGGAGCACCTCGTGTCGCATCGAGATGTTGCGGCTGTGGCCGAACAGCGCGACCCGCAGGGCGCGGTCGAGTGCCTCGCTCGCGGCCGATCCCTGGCGTTTGGCGATCTCCACGGCCTCCATGGCCATCAGCGTGGTGACCGGGTACTCGTGCGCGGGCGCCTGCCACACCTGCCACCCCGCCTCGGGCGCGAGGGCGCCGGCGACGGGGATCTCCGCGTCCAGGATCAGCTTGGGCGTGGCCATGTCGTTGATCAGTTCGAGCGGGAACGCCCGGATGTCGAAGCGCACCCGCTCGCGCAGGCCCAGCCGCGCGCGAGTGGTGTGCAGCCGGTGCACGGCCACGTGTGCCCAGGGGCAGCCGATGTCGGCGAAACAGACGATCGTCCCCGGGGGGACCTCGATGGCGGGGGTGAGTATCGGGGTGTCCATGTCCTGCTCCACATCGCCGTCCCGCCCGGCCCGGCCGGTGCCCGAGCCCAAAGCGGAATGCGTTCCGATTACCCCGTCAGGCTAACCGGAACCCGTTCCGGATGCAATCGGGCCACGACCCCCTCACACCCGTCCGGACGGGCGGGCGAGACGGGGCAACGGCGTGCGAGGCGCCGGCTGGCACGGGCGCTGCGACGACCTCACGGTGTGCGCGACCGGCCACGGCTGCCCCTTCCGTTCGCCCGGCTCGCCGACGAGGAGCGTCATCCCGGACCCTGTTGCCGGCCCCACCCCGGACGCCGCCCTGCGGCCCATACGCAGCGAAGCACTGCTTCACGAGGTCAGGGGTGGCCCGCGGAAACACACCGTCGAATTGCCTCCGTTGCCGCCCGGTCCGGTGATCGTGGAGGCCCACCTGGCGGAGGACAAGCCTTTCTCGGTGCAGGGAGACGGGCTGGGCCGCACCCGTTTCGGGCGACCTCCGCAGGGCGACGGCAGGGCGGAGCGGGTGCTGTGGTGTACCGCCGGGGGCGCCGAGTCGATCAAGGTCAAGGCGAAGACTCCATCGGACCACGCAACCGACAGGACTGCCCGAACCGTCGGCGGGGCGGCTCGGCTGCCCGACGGCGTGTCTTCCGCCGGTCGTTCCAGGCGAGTTCGGTGGCCTGTTCCTCACCACGTTCGATGACGTCCGCGGGGTGCGCGCCACCGCTGTGGCCGCCCGAGGAGACGGCCTATACGAGCCGCGCGCCCTCGGGAGGCGTTGCGTCCAGGCCCCACAGCAGGCCTCGTCCCTCCCGTGTCGCGAGTCGCGCGACGGCACGGAGCACCGCCGCCGACAGCGGGCAACTGTTCCCGTCGGTGCACGCTCCCACTCCGGCGCCGCGGGCGGCCTCGACGGCGGAGAAGGCCGCATCGACGAGTGGCAGGGGATGGCCGTCGAGCGCGTCGGCCAACAGCAGGGTCTCATCGGGGTCGAGCCAACCGTATATGCCCGCGAAGCAGTCGACACCGGCCTGTCTCCAGGCGTCGCCCCGGCTCTCCAACCATTCGAGCAGGGTCCGAAGGTCTTGGTCGTACTCGAGAAGGCCTCGGAGGTCGACGCAGACACCGAGGGATCCCGGCAGCGTGACGTTGCCCATGAAGGCGCCGTCGCCGAGGCAGGTCTCCTCGACCGCCACCCGGAAAAGGTCGCACACTCGCAGCCAGTCGCCGTGATCCGGCGGCAACGTGTGGTCGTCCACGTCCGAGCGTGGCACCCGGCGCGGCTCACCTCGGCGCTTGGGACGTGACGCGGGTCGGGGGAACAACTCGGTGGGCAACGCCCCGGCGAGGTCGTGCCCGGCCATCAGATCGAAGGTCAACTCCCTGAGGTGGGGCGTGAACCGCGGGACCGGAGTGGGCCGCGGCCGTCCCCTGTTCCACACCGCCTCCAACCACGGCTCGGCCACTCCTTCGGCGTGCAGCCGTCGGATGGCTGGTACGACTTCTTCGTGGAATCGCCGGTAGTCGAAGAGGTATATACCGGAATCGACGATCATCCTGCCTGCCCGGATCGATGGCCTGGTCGCGCGATGTCGTGGTGGGCATCGGCGAGCGCGTGTTCGCAGTCTCCCCCGACGGCGGGAACCCGCAGCACGCCGGCTTCGCTTCGCGGGATCTCCCACCGCCGGCGAGGTCCGCGCCCACGACCCGATCCGGTCACCGAGGTGCGGCTGCCGTGGCATGGAGTTGTCGTCCCGAGATGATGGGATGCGGGGTGGTCGTTTCCGGGTCCCTGTAGGAGTTGGTGCCGATGACACGGTGGGTCGAGATCATTCGGGGCAGGTACCGGGGGTACATCGGTGAGGCGCTCGACGCCGACGTGGTTGTCGACGTCGGCGTCGAGAGCGACGGCACCCCGGGGATCTGGGACGAGGGGGAGTACGACGACGAATGGGAGGAGGAACCGATATCGGTCCGTGTCATCGGCGTGCCGGTCGGGCGGCCCGAGGTGGTGTCCGTCGCGCGAGGGGATCTCCGCCCGGTCGTGGACACGACCGCCGCGTTCCGCGCATGGGTGGCCGGTGACCACGCGGCCGCGGCCAGGGCCGAGGACCTGACGTTCTTCGTCGAGCGATTGCACCTTCCCGACACGGACCCGGCCGCCGAGTGGGACGCGTACGTCGCCCACGAGGCGGGTGTGCGTGCCCGTTGCCAGGCCCGACGCAAGGACGTACTGGACGCGTTCGACCGTGAGTTGGCGGGGCTCGCGCCCGCGGACCTGGCACGGGTGGTGCAACGGGATGTGGCGCGGTGGCTGCCCGACGTGGTTCGTCGGGCCCACGGCGGCCCGGCTGATGTCGAGCTCACTCCGGAAGACCGCCTGCTCGCGGCCATTTTCGGCACCGGTGAACCGGAAAGCTCGATCTGGGACCGGGCCCGTGAGCGCTCGTACCTCGTGGAGCGGGCCGCAGCCGACCGCGCATACCTGCGGTGGAAAGCCGATACGGCCCAAATCGAGGACCATCCTGGTCTTCGCCGTGCCGCCGCGAATCGCGTGCGGCGGGATCGCCCGGCGATCGAACGGCGTTGCCGCGAAGTGTGGGGTGTGGTCCTGCCGGACTCGATCTTCCGGTTCCAGGAATTCCTCCTCGCGCTCGGCCCGGTCGAACGCACGGCGTTCGGCGAGGACCTGGGCCTGTACACGTGCGGGATCATGGCCGTGTTCGACGACCCGGCCTGGCGGCCGGCCGACGGGTCGGACCCGCGCATGCACTGGCGCTACTACTGGGACCCACCGGAGTTCGTCACCTTCCTCAACGGCCCGTACCCCGGCGAGCACCACGGACTGTGGTTCGACGACGGACACACGTGCACCGGTGTGCTCCGCCACAGCCCCAAGGACAACTCCGACTTCGGGTTTCCCGAGGGGGGCACACCCCTCGAGGCGGTCCGGGCGGCGATCGAGAACTTCTTCCTGCACCACGGCGACGAGGACGACTGCGATGCGGACCCCGTACCCGCCCGATACCGGGTTCGGCTGCTGCGGGAGACGCTGATGCGCTACGAGACGGGCGACCGTCCCGAGCATGGCCACGATTACGACCTGCGGTGCTCACGCGGTGACGACTGGTATCGCACCGTGGATCCGACCCGCGTCACCACGCTCGATGGAGCAGGAGCACTCGTCACCGGGGCGACGATTCTCGATCGGGGGCACCAACGCAGGGGCGAGAACCGTACGTTGACCGATCACATCCGTGAGGCGCTCGCCGCCGACCCGTCGGCCCTGCACCGCTTGGTCGCGGATGCGAAGGACCGCTGCCGCGCGGGTGACCCGGCCGAGGCGTTGGCCCTGGGCCGCGACCTGCACTTCATCAGCGACGACGACAGCCTCCCTCGCCGTGTCCGCATCCCGGAACGCGAACGTGCCGCCGCCGAGCTCCTCGCGATGGCCTACCGGGCCCTGGGCCGCGACAACCTCGCCGACCTCGCCGAACTCGACCTGCGCGAACGGAAGATTCCCTGGGCCACACCGAACTGAACGGACAGCGAGATCGCCCGGATCGAGCTACTGCCGATTTCCGCCCCACGCTTCCCGCGCACCACGGGCACCACCCCCTCGTCGGAGCGACCGTCGAGCCGTCGATGGATGGACTTCGGCGAACCCGAGGGTGAGAGTGCCGACGTATCCGGTGCGGGTGATGGCCCAGGCGGTGCCGTCGGGGTCGATCGCGGTGGCGATCGGTGCGTCCGGCAGGTCGGTGCTCCCGAGCAGCCGTGCGGTGCCGATGTCCCAGACTCGCAACGACTGTTGCGTCGTGCCCGCGATGACGGGTCGTCCGCGCATCGTCCCGACCCGGGGGTTCGCGAGATCCACGTCGCCCAGTCCGGGGCCCAGGGGCTCCCGCCGTGCCGGATCCCACACCTGACGATCGGCCCCGAACAGGGCCACGGGCCGCCCGTTCAGGTCCCAGATGCCGTGATCGGGGCCGGGGACCGGCAGTGGCCGGCCCACCGGGCGATCCGAGGTGACGTCCCAGAGCAGGCAGCCGTGCTCGACGGTCACCCGCCACGGCTCCTCCGGGGATGTCGCGTCCGGCGGGCGCGGCCGCAGCCACGCGTACGTCCGTTCGCCGGCCGCGACCAGGCGCGAACACTTCCATCCCCGAGGGATGTTCCAACACCCGAGTACCCGATCGCCGTCCCACGCCGCGCGGAACGACGCCACGGTGCGCGAGGAGCCGTCGAACCCGAGAGCGAGAATGGCCGATCTCCCGCAGAAGACGGCGGGCGCCACGGCCTCGACGAACATGTCGTCACCCAGGAGGCCCGGGACGACGTGCCCGACGACCTCGAAGCCGTCCCGGGTCACCCGCAGGACGCGATAGCCGCGCGGGCGGCCCGTGATATGCAGGACGAACGTGCCACCCCGCGCGGTGAAGCACGTGAAGTGCCCGGCCGGGTCGTGCCACCACTCCTTGTCGCCGAAGCCGTGGACGTCGACCACCTCACCGGTGGAGGCGTCCCGCAGGTCCACGCGCTGGAAACCCTCCCCCGAGCAGTACATCCCGACCAACAGGGTCCGGCCCGCGACGACGACGACCCGCAGCGCACCCGAGTGGTATTCGAACGTGTACGTCGGCCCGCCGGGAGCAGCCCAACGCGTCTGTCGCATCCGGGCATTGTCGCATCGGGCGCGACCCGGCGGTCCGTCGTGGGAGGCGTGAAATTCCTAGCCCCGATCATGGAGGTGGCTGAGATTGTCGGACATGAACATGCGAACGGGTGTGATCGCCGTCGCCGCGCTGTGTCTGCTGCTCGCCGGTTGCGGGAGCGACGGAGACGGTCGGAAGTCGATCGGCCAAGGTATCGGGCAAAGCGCCGAAACATCGGGCGCGTCCCCGGCAGAGCGGAGTGAGGCGGTCGTCGCGCCACCGAGTTCCCCGCCGGCCTCGGAAACCGGTGCGCCGAGCGCGGCGGTGCCCGCGTCTCCGGAAACCGCCCCGCCCGGCACCGTCACCAAGGCGGGAACCCGATTGAAGCTGGGCGAATCCGCCGTGTCCGAGTACACGTCGGGCTCCAAGAAGGGTCTTGTGCAGGTCAGACCACTCGCGATCGAGAAAGGATCGACCCGGGACCTCGAAAAGGCGGGCTTCGCCTTGAAAGAGGATCAGAAGAACATCGTCCCCTTCTACGTCCGGGTCGCCTACACCAACCTTTCGGACACCGACCTGTCCTACACCATGCCCAATATCCCGCTCGGGGGTGTGGACGATCGCAGGCAGCGGATGCAGCCGGCCATTCTCTACGGGAAGCTCGACAAGTGCTCGTCCTCCACCTTCGCGTCGTTCACGAAGGGCGTCACCCGTGAGGACTGCGCGGTATTCCTGCTGCCCGCCGCCGGATCCCTCGACGCCGTCGACTTCCGCATGCCGGACTTCACTTCCCCACCCATCGAGTGGAGCCGCTGACCCCGCTCGAACGAGAACCACGACGGCGTCCCGACGGCTTCGACATCGGATACCCCATTCGCAATCGCGCAACAACCCCCCCGGTGCGCGACGACGCCCGACCGTCCGAGGATCGAACTTCGGCGCGGGCGTCGCCAGGCGGCCGGCTTCGCCGACGCGGGCGCCCGCTGTGTCATCCGAGGAAGCCGAGCCCCTCGCGGGTGGCGGATCCGTACAAGCCCCACAGCACGACGCGGGCTAGTTTCCTTCGTCATGCCGATCATCACCGATCCCGCCGCCACTCTCGGACGACCGGGATTCTGGTACGCCTACTACGACTCGCTGCTCAACTACGGCGACGGCGACGACGAGGACGAGACGGCGTTTCTCACCCGCGTACTGGGTAGCGATCCGGACTTCGACTTCGCGTGGCTTCTGGGCCCCGACCCGTACGACGTCATCACGGACGAGATGGACGACGAAGAGCAGGTCCGGGCCATGGACGCGGCCATGGACAGCGGTGCCGTGCTCAGGTTGCCGTTCATCTCGGGGCACACCTGGATGATCCGGTTCAGCTCCTCGCCGGGGATCCATCACACGTTGGACGGCCCGGACTGCGAGGACGTCATCGAACTGGGGCACACCGATGGGCACTTCGCGTTGCCGATCCTGCGCTGGACCGAGGCGTGGCGGATCGCCGCCCACTTCGACCGGCATCCGACCGGCGAACCGACACCGTTCCCGCCGGCTTTCGTACTTCCGCTCCTGGCACCCCTGACCTGGGCCACGTCGCCGGACGAGGCCGCGGAAGCGGAACGTGCCCTGGCTCGCGCGTGGACCGCCACCGGCATGATCGACCCTGGACACGCGGCTTCCCTCGCCGCGCGGTTGGTGACATACGCCCCGGAGGTCGTATGGCGACCCGACCCGGTGTACGGCTGGACCAACAACGGCCGGCACAGCTACCGCGAAGCGGGCGCCGGTCGAGCGGCCACGTTCGCGGGGATCCGTCGCTTCCTGGACAGCCTCGACAACGACGACGCCCCCAACGCCGTTCCGACGACGGAGCGTCACTCGGACGAGGAGCGGCCCGCCGCTACAGTGCGGTGGCGCTTCGACGCGGAAGGCCCGGTCGGGCCCATGGTCACCGTGGCCGGAGACCGCGTGTACTGCTTCACCTCGGCGGACGCGAAGCTGCGGGCACTCGAAGCGGTGACCGGCCGGCAGTGTTGGCAGGCCGGCGTCGGGACGCGGGGGCTCGGCCGCAGCACGGTGACCGTCGACGCGGGCAAGGTCCACTACGGCGGGGATCACCCGAGCCTGATGGCATTCGACGAACACGCCTCGGGCGAGGCGAGACCGGTGTGGACGTGTCCCGACGACGGAGGGGTGTGGATCGGAGGAGCGTATGCCGGTTGGGCCGACACCACACCGGTGATCGCCGACGGGCGCCTGTTCGTCGCGGAGGACAGGCTGCGTGCGTGGCGGTTGACACCCTCCGGGCCGCGGCCCGACTGGGAGGGATACCTTCCGGGAGCCGCCACGCCACGCAGCCGCCCCGTAGTGGTCGCCGGCCGCGTGTTCGTCGCGGTCGTCAACGTCGATGACGACCATCGAGACACGAGCGCCGTGCATGTCTTCGACGTCGCGACCGGCGAGCACGTGCGCGGGGTCGGCGATTCCATGGACGGCGTTTCGCCCACGGACGCGGACCTCGAGGTGGCCGGCGCCGCGCAGGATCTGGTGGCGCACGGCGGCGAACTGTTCGTGCCGGCCGCCGCGTTGACCGTCTTCGATGCGGCGTCCGGGACCAGGCGATGGTCGGTGGCGACCGAGCGGCGGTGGACCGGATCGATCGCGGTGACCGCCGATTGGATCCTCGGCACCACCTGTCATCTCGCGTCTCCGACACGATCGGCCGGTCCCGAGTGGCGCTACACCATGGTGGGTGTCGACCGGCGTCGCCGAGAACTCGCCTGGACACTCGCGATACCCGACCGCCTCGCCTCACGCGGCGTAGTCGTCGACGGTCGGATGGCGTACTCGGTGGGCTACGACGATCGCGACGCCACGCTCTACGCCGTCGACCTCTCCACCGGGACTCTGCGTTGGCAGTATCCGCTGGGCCGCTCCACCTGCCTACCGGCGGCATCCGAGGGAACGGCGTACGTCTCGACCGCCGACGGAACACTGCTGGCGGTGCGCGGCCGATCCGGCCGCTGACACCGATCCTTCCACCCGAGGCGGCGATGGCGGCGCACACGGTCGGAGCCGCATCCCCACCGCGAAGTCGCCCGAACTCGCGTCCGCATGGCGGTCGAACACGACCACGAGCTACCCGTGGGTGCACAGTACGTGCGAGTGCCCCATCCCGGCCCGCCCTCGCACCCACCCCGGTCGTTGACACCCGCTCGCGATGCGCGGCGTATGTCGCGGGTCGACGGTTCGATGGCCCCGAGGCGTTCGTCATCGCCCGCGCGGTGACGAACGCCCGATGGATGTGCGGGTCGTCCGCGACGGCGTGCCGCACGCGGTGAACGGTCCACGCGCCGGCTCGGATGGGCCGGCTTCCACGTCCGCTCCGACATGGTCATCCGCTGCCACCAGGCCCTGTCAGTACGGGGGATCGTCCTCGGCCTTGTCGATCGGCCGGTCGGGCAGGTGGTCGATGTCGATGGCAAGGGCGTCGAAGTACCTTGTCTGTGGCACGCCTTCCCAGGCTTCGACGACGCTCAATCGCTCGATTCCGACCATGCAGGCGAAGATGTCCCTGTCCAGCAGGGCGCCCACACTCTGCACCACTATTTCCCAGTCGTCGGGCACATCGGTCAGGGATTCGCGAAGCATCCCGACGGTCAACGGAGTCCCGGCGGCGTGATGTGGACCCTCCGGCTCCGGCATCGCGAGCGCCACGTGCTCGACCTCGTTCATCACGGACTCCACGTCTTCGACCTCGTGCGCGGTGCGGTGTGGGAACGCGTGAATGCGGGGCCCATCGCTACGGCACATCCCGGGACACGCCGACCTCGTCGACGACGCCTTGCCCCGTCGAGCCACGCGTCCATGATTGCCGGCAAGCGTCACCCGAGCCAGGAAAAACACGTCGCGGCCTCCCCGAACCGCCACAATCGAGCCCCGGCCGAACGGACGTTCGCGGACACGCCCGTCCGGAACAGTCGGCGCACTCCGGCCGCGCGGCGGCGCTTCGGCGGATGGCGGGGGCGCGTTGCGGCCAAGGGTGATCGGACGGTGCCCACCGGGGTCGATGTCCACGGAGTCGGACATCGAGGCGCACACGCGTGAGTACGCTCCGTGTCGATGAGTCCGCACACAGTGGATGGGTGCCGCTCGTGGTAATCGATGAATTCGTGGGAGCGGGTCGCTATCGCCTCCTGGCGCGGATCGGCGCCGGCGGCATGGGCGTCGTCTGGCAGGCCTGGGACGAGTTGTTGCAACGTCGCGTCGCGATCAAGTGCGCGCGGGTCAACGATCCGCGAAGCATGGGACGACTCAAGGAAGAGGCCGCCATCGCGGCGAGATTCGACAGTCCGCACGTCGTCAGGGTTCACGACTTGGTGGTCGAGGGCGATACCTGGTGGCTGGTGATGGAGTACGTGGATTCACACAGTCTCGGACAGCTCATCGCCCGATCGGAACAGCGCCCGACACCCGCGCAGGTGGCGTCCGTCGGGTGGCAGATCGCGGAAGCGCTGCGGGTGGTGCACGCGCATCGCGTGGTCCACGGCGACGTGACCCCGGAGAACATCCTGGTGACCGCCGACGGGACCGGCAAGCTGGTCGACTTCGGCATCTCGCGGGCACTGGGCGCCGACGGCACCCGCACCCGCGACGGGTCGGTGTGGGGAAAGCCCCGCTACCTCGCCCCCGAAGTGGCCCGAGGGCGGGGGGCGGGTCGAGCGTCGGACGTGTTCTCGCTCGGCGCCTCGCTCTACGCGGCGCTGGAAGGACACACCCCGTACGGCGACAGCGACGATCCGCACGTGCTCCTGCGCCGTGCCCGCAGCGGCAACGTCGACCGACCGACCGCGTCCGGGGAACCGGCCCGACTGATCGCAGAGTTGCTGCACACACGACCCGGACACCGCCCCGAACCCGCCGAGGTGTCACGCAGGCTGCGCGCGCTGTCGTCACCGGACCGCGCCGTCGTACCGTGGACGCTTCCCGGACGGGGAGTCGAGGAGCCGATCGGATCCGAGGCCGCGACGCGGTGCGGGCCCGCTTTCGCCTTCCCCGCCGAGTTCGAGGCCGCGCGCGCATCCGCGGCGACCCGACCCGACCGGCGCCCGACGACGACCGGCACCGGCACGCCGACCCGAGTCGCCGACACCGCCCCCGACACCGCCTCCGACAGCCGACCGCCGCGCCGGCTCGTCCTCCCGCGCCCGGACCTGCGGCGTCCGGGGCGCCTGTGGCCGATCGGCGTCGCGGCAACGATCGTGGCCACGGCGGGGATCATGGCGTGGTCGCCGGTCCTGGACGGTCGAACCGCGCCCACCGCGGCCGACTCCCGAGCGATCCTCGTCGGTGACGAACGCACCGCCGACCCGTGCGCCCTGCTCGAACCCGCGTCCTTGGCGCGTTTCGGGAAGAGCACGCTCGACGCGACACTGGGCGGCTTCCGACGATGCGACCTGCTCGTCCACGACACCGAAGGCCGGCGCACGGCCGACGCGGAACTCTCGTTCACCGAAGGCGGCCAGGAACTGGGGCCACAATCGCGCGCCCGGCGCATCGGCGACATCACGGTGATCGAGGGAACCCCCGTGGGCAAGGAATGCCCCAGGATCCTGCGGCTTCCGGATGGCTACGTGGTCAAGGTGACGCTCAAGAACCTAGGCGCCGACCCGATCGATGTGTGCGCCATGGCCGACGCCGTCACCGATCACGCGATCGACGTCCTGAGCCGCGGCCGGATCCCACGACGCTCGTCCCCCGCCAGGGATGCGTCGCTGATCCGGCTCGACGCCTGCTCGCTGTTGGACGCGTCCGCCCTCGCACGCGTGCCCGCGATCGACGCGCAGCATCCGAACCCCGGTTTCGGCGACTGGAAATGCCGATGGCACAGCACCGTCGACAAGGCCGCGATCATCGTGCGGTTCTACCAACGCGAGCCGCTGCCCCCCGACATCGGCGCCCCCCGACAATCGGCCGGCCGTCAGGCGTTCCTCACACCCTCCGAATTGGACCATGACGAATGCACGATCCGGGTCGTGCATCGCACGTACCCGAACGGCCCCGCCCATCCGATCGTGGAACTCGTACTGATCGAGGTCTGGGCGGCGCAATCCCAGGACCGTCTGTGCGCGATCGCCGACGAACTCGGAACCGCCGTGGCCGCGAAACTCCCCCACCCGTGAGCCGATGCGATCGAGCACCGGCCGCGTACCCCGAGTCGAGCACGCCGGTCCGTGTTCGGCGGCCGAAGTCCGGCCCGCGCGGGAGATCGGACCGGTCCGCGAGTTTCGTGCCGTCGGTGGATCGCGCCGGCCCTCGGGATCACCTTCGATCTCGAGGGCCGAGGGAGATCATCGCCGGTCGCGCATGACGGCTCGACCGGCGAGGGCGGTGGCGGAGAAGACGAGTACGAAGGTGAACGCGACGATCCCGGCCCACGAGAACGGATCGATCGCGGGCATGATGCGGTCGCCGTTGCTCAGGGCGTACGTCATGGCGAACAGACCGGGCAGCGCGAACCCGGTCCCGACCACGCAGGCGGTGACGCCCAGAATGGCGGCCTCCCAGCGCAGGACCGAGCGTCGCTGGCGGGGTGTGGCGCCGACGACCGCCAGGAGCGCGAACTCCGATCGGCGAGAGAGCGTCGCCGTCACGAGGGAGTTCGTCACCGCGATGGCGATATAGCCGAAGAGGACCACCAATATCAGCAACCCGAACCTGTCCTCGCCGCCCGAGGCGCCCGAGGCGCCCGAGGCGCCGTCGTCGACGGAGCCGGACCGGGTGACCTCGGCTCCGGGCACGTCCGCCAGGCCGTCGCGGATACGGCGTTCGACCTGCGCCACCGATGCGGACGCGGGGACGACCGTGACGGCCAGGCCCGACACGAGTCCCGAAGCGGTGGCGGGCCGCAGGTCGCCGAGGGGGAGCAGGACCTCACCGAAACCGAGGCCGCGTTCGTACAGTGCGCTCACGTGCCGCCTGATCGACCGCCCGTCCGCCAGCACGACGGTGACCTCGTCTCCGACGTGGGCACCCAGTTGCGCGGCACCGAGAACGCCGAGCACCACGTCGCCCTCCCGGAGCCGGATCGCACCGCCGCCCGTGGGCCTCAGATCGGCGTAACGCTCCACCTGGTCGGCGGCGATGCCGAGTGCCTTCAGGGCCTGGGGGCTGTTGTCGCTGCCGGCGGGCGGCCGCACGATGACGCCGGTGGACACGAACGGGGTGACGGAGCCGACCCCGGGCACACCTCGCACCAGTTCGGTCGTCCGGTCGCCGACGCCGACTCTCGACACGGTGACCGTGAGGTCGGTACGCGCTCCCGCGTGCGCCTGTGCCTCGGACACGGCGCCGGCGGTCGCGGCACCGGAGAGCTGGACCGCGGCCAGCGCGACTCCCAGGACGATCGGGGTCAACGCGCCGCCGACGCGGGCGGCCCGGTGACGAATGCTGCCCAGCGCCATGTACGCCGCGGCGCTCCGCACCGCCGGTCGGCGCACGACCGCGGTCGCCGCGCGTACCGTCTGCGGACTCAGCGGGCCGATCGACAAGGCCATCACCAGCCCCGAGATCCCGGGAAGCCCGCCGGCCACATCCACGTTGGACGTGTAGGTCGGCGCCAGGGCCATCACGATGCCCACCGCGAGGAGCAGCACCCCGACGACGACGCGCCCCGCGCTCCGCGGCGATCCGGACGAACCCGTGTCGCCGCCCTCGAGTTGCGCCAGGGGACTGTCGCGTACGACGCGACGCACCGCGACGCGCACGGCGATTTCCGCGGCGACGAAACCCGTCAGCATCGCCACGATGAAGGGGAACGGGCCGAAGACCGGCTCCAGGGTGCGAGGCAGCACCCCCCACGACCGGATGGCACCGATCATGGCCGCTCCCACCAGGGGTCCGACGAGTCCGCCGAGGCCGGCCGCCGACGCGGCGACGACGCGGATCTCCGCGCGAAGCAGCCGCTTCACCTGCCGTGGCGTGGCGCCGACGATGCGGAGCATGGCCAACTCGCTTGATCGCTCGCGGATCTGGAGCGAGGTGAGAGCGATGACGGTGAACACGGCGACGATGAACGCGACAGCGCCGAGCGCGCCCGAGACGGAGACGAGCGCCGCCGTCGCCCGACCCTGGGAGACCGCCTCGACCGGCCCCCGGGCGCCGCGATCCCACAGCCGGGCGCCGGCCCGGGGGACCAGGCGGGCGAGTGCCCGCTCGTCGGGCGTCGCCCGCGGCCAGACGCCGATGACCGCCACGCCGCGGTCGGGGGCGCCGCGCGTCGCGATCTGCTCGTCGCTCAGATACACGTCCGGGGCGTCGACTCCCGTGTCGTCGGCCGTGGTGGTGCCCGCGAGCGTGTACTCGACGGACCGGTCGCCGAACCCCAGCGAGACCTTTCCCCCGATCGCCAGGCCGTGGGAGCGGGCGACGCGGCCGGGCAACACGATCTCGTCCGGCCCGACGGGTGCGCGTCCCGAGGCCAGTTCGCGGTTCCCCAGGGCGAACGCCGACCAGGGATGCGCATCCACCGGTTCGGCGTCGCCGGCCCGGGTTGCGAGGACGGCGGGCACGATCCGGTCGGCGACGACGCGGGACGTCGGCAGCGCCGCCGCGATCTCGTCGACCAAGGAGGCGGGCAGCAACGCCCGGTCCGGGACCGTCAGGTCGACGTCGTCGCGGACCGGCACCGACTGCCCGGACGCGACCAACAACGGCGCGTTGTCGTACTCGCCGGTGGAGACCCGGCCGCGGACGCCGGTCTCCAGGAGTACCCCGAACGCCCCCATGAGAACGGCCGAGAAGAACACGGTCACGGCCAGTGCGAGGACTTGGCCGGCACGCGCCCGCAGGGTCAGTCGGGCGAGCCTGTTCACGACCGCTGCCCGAGATCGGTCAGGGTCGCCGCGATCCGCCCCTCGTCGGCCCCCCGAAGTTCGCCGTGCCGGCGTCCGTCGCGCAGGAACACCACGCGGTCCGCGACCGCCGCGGCCCGCGGGTCGTGCGTCACGAGCAACACCCGCTGTCCGAGGTCGGTGACGATGGATCGGAGCAGGCCGAGTACGACGTCGCTCGACGCGGTGTCCAGCGCGCCGGTCGGCTCGTCGGCGACGATCAACTCCGGGTCCGTCACGAGCGCCCGCGCGAACGCGACGCGCTGCTGCTGCCCCCCGGACAGTTGCGCCGGTCGGCGTTCGAGCGTGGCACCGACACCGACGGTCTCGGCCAGATCGCGTACGCGGCCCCGGTCGATCCGTCGGCCGGCCAGTCGGAGCGGCAGCGAGATGTTGTCGGCGACGGTCAGGGACGGGATCAGGTTGTAGGACTGGAACACCACCCCGACATGCGAACGTCGCATCTCCGCCAGTTGGGTCTCGTCCAGGCCGGTGATGTCGGTACCGCCGATGCGGATCGAGCCGGTGTCGGGCTTCTCCAGGCCCAACAGGCAGTTCAGCAATGTGGTCTTGCCGGAGCCCGACGGTCCCATGATCGCGGTGAAACTCCGCGGCGCGACGGTGAGTTCGATGTCCGTCAAGGCCCAGAACCGCGTGGTATCGGTGCCGAAGCTCTTGCTCAACCCGCTGACCGTCACGGCCTGGTCGGCATGGTTTCCGGGGTGTTCGCCCCTGTGCGCTTTCACGTCATCGACCGTAGGTTCGCGGTGCCCGCGACACAGTCCCCCGCGTACCCGACCTGCGGTGACACCTGCGCCCGCCCGCATGGTAGCGCCCGCTCTACCCCCTCCCCGGCGGGCGGCTCGACCGGCTCCGCCGGGGACTCGGGGGCGCAAGTAGGCTCACCGGGTGAGCTTCATCGAAGGCGTCGACACCAGGCAACGATCACGCGACGCGACGTCCGTCCGGCGATCGGCTCTTTCGGTTCGTTATCTGGCGGGCGGCACCTTCTCCGGGCTGTACGGCCTGCTGGTTCTCGCGGTCCTCGTGGCGGTGGCCGCGCTGTCGGCGGTCGGTGTCGGGCTGCTGCTCACCGGCACCGCGTCCAAGGTGCTGCGCCACTGGTGCGACCGTGAACGCATCAGGGTCGGACGCGCGCTCGGGCGACACGTGGGTTCCCCATACCCCGGCCCCGCCGCCGGGCCGGACGGCGCCCGCCGGCGCATCGCCGACGGCACACCGGTCCTCCGCGACCTGGCTGCCGTCCTCCAACGGATCGTCGTCGGGATCCCCCTCGGAGTCGTCACCATCCTGCTGCCGTTGGTGTCCCTGCAGGCGCTGGCACTGCCGACGTACTGGTGGGCGATGCCGGACGGCAAGCCCGCCGAGCAACTCTTCGAGATCACGTCGTGGTGGCTCGCACTGGCATCGGGCCTGATCGGGCTCGCCGGACTGGCCGCGTGGTCGATCGGCGCGCCCGCCGTGCGTTCCGCCGACGCGAAGCTCCTCGAGCTGCTGCTCGCACCGACCCGCGACCAGGAGCTCCGGCTCCGGGTGCGCATGGAGGAACAGCGCCGACGTTCGGCCGTCGACCTGCACAGCGCCGAACTGCGGCGGATCGAACGGGACCTGCACGACGCGGCGCAGAATCGGCTGGTGGCCGTCTCCATGTTCATCGGCACGGCGCAACGGCAGCTGAGCACCGGAACCGGAGACGTCGCGACGGCGCTGGCGAAAGCACAGGACGCCAGCCGCGACGCGCTGGCCGAGATGCGTCGCATCATCCGGGGCGTGTATCCGCCGATGCTCGCCGAAGAAGGTCTGGTGCCCGCGTTGGGGCTGCTGGCCGACCGCATGCAGATCCCCACCCGGCTGCGCGTCGACGCCCCGGCGCCGACCCCGGCGTCCGTCGACGCGGCCCTGTACTTCTCCGTCGCCGAGGCGCTGACCAACGTGGCCAAGCACAGCAACGCGACCGCGTGCGACATTCACTTGACCTGGACGGAGGACGACGGCGAGATGCGCGTGATCACCACCGTGACCGACGACGGACACGGAGGCGCCGAGCGGTCGAAAGGCAGTGGCCTGGCCGGAATCGAGAGCCGGATCGGGGCACTCGGCGGCACGGTCGCCGTCGCCAGCCCACCCCGCGGGCCGACGTCGGTGCGAATGGAGCTGCCATGCGAGTCGTGATCGCCGAGGACGACACGCTGCTGCGCGAAGGTCTCGCGGCGCTGTTGTCCGCCGAGGGCATCGAGGTGGTCGCGGCGCACGCCCACGCCGATCGACTGTACGAGACCATCGAGGAGTTCGACGCGGGACTGGCCATCGTCGACGTACGGATGCCGCCCACGTACACCGACGAGGGCCTGCGCGCCGCGATGCGGGTCCGCACCGCGCGTCCCGGCTTCCCGATGCTCGTGTTGTCGGCCCATGTGGAGACCAAGTACGCCGGCGACCTGCTGGCCGACGGCGCCGGCGCGGTCGGCTACCTGCTCAAGGAACGGGTGGGCGCCGTCGAGGACTTCCTGCGCACCATGGACCGCGTGGTCGGAGGCGAGACCGTCCTCGACTCCGAGGTCGTGACGACGCTGATGCGCCGAGGCGGCAACCGCAGCCCGCTCTCCGCCCTCACCGCACGCGAACGCGACGTGTTGCAACTGATGGCCCAGGGCCACCGCAACGGCGACATCGCGGCCGAACTCCAGGTCTCCGAGGCCGCGATCCACAAACACATCCGAAGCATCTTCAACAAGCTCGGCCTGCTCGCCGACGACGCGGGGCACCGCCGAGTACTGGCGGTCCTCACCTACCTGCGCGAGCAGTGACGGGCCACGAGCGGAACGGGATCCGGGCCGTGAGGCGTGGGCCGTGAACCGTGGGCCGTGGGCCGTGGGTCGACGACCATGTGGTGCCACGGACGTTCCCGCTGATCGTGCCCCCGGACGCCCCGCCAACACGTGGGCGCGGCGCTCGCGGCGGCGCGTACCGGCCACTCCACCGCCCGCGTGGACCTGCGCGCCCGCGTGCCCGGTCGGTGGGTGCCGCAGGCGGGCTGCGGCAATGACAGGAGCAGGCCGACGAGTTGCCTGCGGAGGGTGTCCGACCATCGAGGTAGAACGAAGCCGTGTCCACCACTTCCCCCGCCTCCGCCGGGCGCATCGCCGAGGTGAACTCCTCGGCGAACACCGGCGTCGCCAGTTTCGGTTCGGGCGTACTGCGGATGCTGCGGCCCATCGGGCGGAGGTTCCTATGGGTGACGGTTTTCTCGAGGGCGGGGGCGAATTCGATCTCGCGGCGGGTGTCCTCGCCGATGTGGTCGCCGGGCAAGGCGCCCGGGGTCACGGGTTCGGGACGCCGGTCCACAGTGGGCTCCTTGGTGGAGTGTGGTGCCGAGGCGGGTTTGACTGCGGCTGGTTCGCGGACGGGCGTATCCTCCGCGCAGGTGGGGAACTGACCTGTGGGGGCGGGGATATGGCAGTCGTGAAGTACACCGGGCTTGTCAACAAGAAGGCCGTGGCCGTGCTGCAGCCGGGCGAGGCGGCCGTGTTTGCGGTGCTGGTCAAACCGCGTGGAGTCGTCGGGAAGGCGTTCTTGTCCGGCCTGTTGAGCGGCGTGGGCGACGTTGTCCCGGCCGGCGCTGTGTCGGCCGCGGCGGAGGCTGCGGCAGAACGTGCGGGCAAGACGTCGGTGAGCGCTCCGGCAGGCAGCCATGCGGGGCGGTTCCCAGCGGCGGAGGACGTGATCATGGCGGTCACCGACCGTCGAACCCTGGTGTTTCGCCAAACGTTCGGGATCATGTCGCCGAATCTCGAACTCGCCTCCGCCTACGCGCCCGACCAGCTTGTGACGCTCCGGATCGGCGGCGGGACGGCGACGAAGAAGCTGTTCCTGGTGTTCTCCGACGATTCGGGCGTGCGGATGGACGTTCCCCGCGGGCAGGGCGACCTGGGAAATCTGGTTGACGCGTTCAACGCGCTCCGGCGCTGACGCGGGCGTCGCGAATGCGCTCGCGGATTCCGGACGATCTCGATGAGGTGGACCTCCGAGGGCGCCCGTCCGGAGGACCGGGCGGTGGATACGGCTTCTTCGAACCATCCGCTGCCGTGCGCGAGCAGTCCGCCTCGCCGTATCCACCGAACTTCATGCCCGGGACGGCCCGGTCCGGCGGCGGGGATTCGATCTCTGTTCCCATCGCCACCGGACTCCGTCCGCCGAGTCCGGCGAGCACGACTGCGTTCAGCGGCGCAGGGTGGTCTCCTGCCCGACGCGCGACAGCTTTTCGGGGTTTCGCACGAAGTACAGGCCGGTGATCAGGCCGTCCTCGGTCCGCACCGTCAGGACACCGTCCATCGCCTCGCCGGTCCGGATGATCAGCGCCGGGTGGCCGTTGACCTGGGCCGACTGCGCCGACGCGGAGCCTGCGATCCGTCCCAGCCCCACCGTGAGCAGTTCGGCGACCGGGTCGAAGCCCACGATGGGTGACAGCGCGGCCGGGACGACCCCGCCGCCGTCGCTCAGGAAGACGACGTCGGGGGCGAGCAGGTCGAGCAGGCTCTGCAGATTTCCTGTTTCGACGGCCTGTTGGAAAGCGAGCAGAGCCACGCGGTTCTCGGCCGGGGAAACGGCCGCACGCGGTCGGCGCGCGGCGACGTGGTTCCGTGCCCGGTGGGCGATCTGCCGGACGGTGACCCGGTTCTTGCCGACTGCCTCGGCGATCTCGTCGTAGTCCAGGTCGAACACCTCCCGCAGCACGAACACCGCGCGCTCGGTCGGCGTCAGCGTCTCCAGCACCAGCAGCATCGCCATCGAGACGCCCTCGGCCAGTTCGACGTCCTCGGCGACGTCGGGCGCGGTCAGCAGCGGCTCCGGCAGCCAGGGCCCGACGTAGGTCTCCCTGCGCCGGCGCAGCGAACGCAGCCGGCCCAGCGCCTGGCGGGTGGCGATCCGGACCAGGTACGCGCGGGGCTCCCGCACGATCTCCGGGTCGACGTCCACCCACCGCATCCAGGTCTCCTGCAGGACGTCCTCGGCGTCGGCGGCCGAGCCGAGCATCTCGTAGGCCACGGTGAAAAGGAGGTTGCGGTGGGTGACGAAGGTGTCGGTGGCGTGATCCACGCGGTCCCCTTCGGCGCGCGGCCGGGTGGTCTCTTCGGTTCGGTCACTGCGCTCGCTCATCACCGGCTCCTGTCCGTTCCTCTTCGTGATGCCACGCACGAGATGCCGGCCGTGCCCTCGGCGTGACATCCGATCTCGGTGATGTACGCCACATCGCCGCGGCGTCACGCGGCGCGGGTGGCCGGCATCTCCTGTACGACTTCGCCCGACGACGTGCAAGGAGCACATCATGACCGCTCGTCTGAATCTGTTCGGCAACCCGACCGCGACCGCGGCCAGGGCCGCCGCCCACTTCGGTGCGGCCAGCAGGACGATCCTGCAGGATTCGAGTCTGCCCGCCGCGACCCGGACGCTGGTCCTGCTGCGCGCGAGCCAGATCAACGGTGACGCCTACGCGACCGACGTGTGGACCAAGAACGCCGCGGCCGCCGGGGAGACCGCGGTCCGCGTGAACCTGGTCGCCGCCTGGCGCGAGTCCACGGTCTTCACCGACGCCGAACGCGCGGCGCTGGAACTCACCGAGCAGGGCACCCGGATCGCCGACGCCGCCGGCGGCGTCGACGACGAGGCCTGGAACCGCGTACGCGAGCACTACGACGACGATCAATCGGCCGATCTGGTGATGCTCGTCGCCCTCATGAACGCGACCAATCGCATGTCGGTCATCGTTCGCCAGCCCGGCGGGGACCACGAGCCCGCCGGCCTCGGATAGCCGACGGTCGGCGTCCCCCGATCCGCAATACCCCGCGCGCGGACCCCGCGCCGGACCCGAACCCACGAGTGAGGACACCACGATGGAACCCCGTTTCGACCTGATGGCCAACGACCTCGGCGCCAAGATCGCCAAGCGGATCTACAACGTCGCCCTGGCGATCGTCGACTCGCCGCTTCCCCGGGTCACCCAGGACCTGGTGATGCTGCGCGCGAGCCAGATCAACGGCTGCGGCTTCTGCGTCGACTACCACACCAAGGACGCCGCGGCCGCCGGGGAGACCGCGGTCCGCGTGAACCTGGTCGCCGCCTGGCGCGAGTCCACGGTCTTCACCGACGCCGAACGCGCGGCCCTGGAACTCACCGAGCAGGGCACCCGGATCGCCGACGCCCACCCCGGCGTGTCGGACGAGACCTGGAGCCGCGTACGCGAGCACTACACCGACGACCAGATCGCCGCACTCGTCTCCCTGATCGCCATGATCAACGCAAACAACCGGCTCAACGTGATCATCCGCAACCCCGGAGGCTCCTACCAGCCCGGTCAGTTCGCCGACATGGCCGACTGACCGACGCACCCACCGCCGCCCGGCGCCCGCACGGGGCCGCCGCCGGCGGTGGGCGAGCCCGTGGCCCCGAACAGGCACAGGCCGTCCGGCCGGCGCCGGATGCGGGGCGCCGGCTCGAAACGTCGATCGACCGGCCGGGACTCGAGGAATCCGACGTCGGGCACGGGCCGTCGTCCCCGGCGTGGGTGGGTCGGGGCTGCGCGGGGTGTGAACCGGAACCGGCCACCAGGTGCGTGCCTGCTCGCCCGGACCGGCGACCGTTGACGGCGGCCGCGGCCGCGTCGGCCTCCGTACCCGGATACGGAAACGCGGCCTCGCCGGATTTCACGCGGTACATCGCGACGTCGGCGGCGCGCAGCAACGCGGCCCACGGCCGGCCGGGCAGGTCTGCGGAGTGCGCGGCACCAGCGGACGAGGAGATCGCCAGGAGCGTGTCCGAGCGCGGCGGACGGGTTCGTTCAACCAGGCGCCGAGGTACAGCAGTTCGTGGTCCGCCGCCGCGAACCACGTGGTGAAGGAGCAGGCCCGCTGCTACCGCGCCGCAGCCGCACAGTGAGGCGACCGAGGCGCACAACTCACACGCCTCGGGGGTGTTCGCGGAACCGAGGCTCGCCAAAGCCGTTCTTCCGCACGACGCGGATACACACGGGAGTCTCGTACGACTTTCGGGCCTGGTTTCCGGTTGGGGCCGGGGCCGTTGGCTGTGCCGAGGCACGCTGGTCGGCACAAGGGCAGGCTCGGTTGTCAGCGGGATTGCCGGCACATGGAACGCCGCTCGACCGGACACACCTTCGGACAGGTCGGGGTGCGGTAGGAGTCGTCCGGCGGGTGACGGGGACTACCGAGGAGCGCGGCATGGTCGCGGCTCGGCGAGGATGGTGGCCGTGCTGCACCACGTCTACGCGATCACCCCATCAGCCCCGCCGATTGCGATGAGCGGGGCGTCTACGCCGGGGCCGAGGAAACGTTCGAAAGCCGAGGCCCGGCCGAGGAGGCGTACCTCCGGGTGGTTGCCGCGTTCGCCGAGGAAACGGGGGTGCGCCACGTGTTCGTCCGCGAACCGGGACTCGCCCCCGGCCCACACGCCTTCACCCGCAGGCCGAAGGTCGCCGGCCACGGACTGAGCGGATTGTTCCCCGACGACTTGTCCGGCTTCCACGACGGCGCACAGGTGGCCCTGCCTGTCGCGCTGGAGTTGGTTCGGGTCATGCTGCGCGATGCGGGGGCCTGGTGCCGCCTGGAAGTCCCCGGCGTCCTCGCCGTCCACCTCGGCGAGGACGGCGACGTGTACATCGGCAGCAATATCCGCTGCGATACGGCGCTCACGTTGGCGAACGCGCTCGGGTTCGGGCCCGTTCGGCTGGAGTTGTCTCCGCTCGATGCCGTGTACGAGGAGGAGCCGGGCGTACAGCGCCCTGCCGACGACGTGTTCTGGGCGCGGCCGGCCTGGTGCCTGAGCACAGGCGAGGCGGCGATCCTGGAGGAGCAGCCGGCCTTCAACGTCTCCCGCCGGTACCGGCTCACCACGGACAATCTGGATTCGGTGCGCACCCGGCTCACTCCGCGCGCCCGACTGTACGTGTGGCCGGAGCTGTCCGCCGACGTCACCGCGGTACTGGCGGATCTTCCCGACGACATCGCCGAATTCGTCTGGGAGGACCACGAGCGGCAGATCCGCGGCACCATCGCCGACCGAGAGCAGTTCGCCGAAGTCGTGGCACGGATCGGCGGAGCACGCGCCGCGGCCGTCCGATCCGGGTACGTCTCCCGGCGCCATCCGCTGTTCACCGGCGTGCTGCCGGACGCCGACGGCGTACTGCGGGCCCGATGGAGGACGGACCCGGCGCCAAGCGACCACACCTGGGCCTTCCTCTCGACACTGCATGTCGGCGATACCGTCACCGGGACCGTGACGGGGATCGCCGACTCCGGGAAGGCGTCTGTCGACATCGGCGGGTTCACCGCCGCGATCGAACTTCCGGAGCTGTCCCGGCGCCCGGTTCGTGCCCCGTTCGACATGATCGCTCCCGGTCGGGCGGTCACGGTCCGGATCCTCGATGTCGACCTTGTGCGAGAACGCGTGAGCCTGTCCTTGAAGAGCCCGCCCACAGGCCCCACGCTCTTGCGGCCCATTGACGAGTGACACTCCTTGAGTTCGCTTCGTGGGTAGGGCCCGGGCTCTGGTCCGAGGACATCGAGGAGGCCCCGACGCGGCTGGGGTCGGCCTGACGGGTCGCGTCCCTCGGCGAGCGGCGAAATGTCAACGGGAGCGAACCGCGTTACCACGCCGGCCCACGAGTTACGACACGCGAAGGACCCGCGAGTGTCGCTCGCGGGTCCTCGCGTTTCGCCGGGTCGAATCCGTCAGCGGACGGTCAGGGTGTAGACCGCGCTGCCGGATTTGCCCGCCTGGTCCGTGGCGGTGACGGTGATCTTGTAGACACCCGCCTGCCACGGGGCGAAGGCGCCCATCCGCGAGGTGCCGCCTGCGGGCACCGACTGGGGGAAGAACGAGGGCGCCGTCGGCAGACCCGTGGCGGTGAGCCTGCTGGTGCCCTGGCCCCCGGTCACGGTGATCTGCGTGCGGACGAAGCCACCGGGGGTGGTGGTGGCGGAATCGGGTGACAGCACCGGCCTGGGGCCTTCGGTGGTGGTGCCGTCGTCGACCGTGAGGGTGTAGGTCGCGGTCTTGGCGCCGGATGAGCCCTTGCCCTGCACCGTGATGGTGTGGGCGCCCTTCGGGGTCTGCGCCGAGGTCTCGAACGTGACCTTCGCGGTGCCGCCGGTGCCGATGGTGGTGGGCTGGAATGTCGCGGTCGTACCGGCCGGCAGTCCGGTCGCCGACAACTCGATCTGCTCGGGCCCCGTGTCACCGGCCTGACTGGTCAACGTGGTGGACACGTACTTGCCGGGCGCCACGCGCCCGGAGGAGGGACTGAGACCGACCGAGAACTTCCCGTCACCGGGCTGCCCCCCACCGATCTCGCCCTTGGCCCAGTCGCCCATCACATTGGTGAGGCGGGCCATGATGCTGTAGCGGTCGCACTTGCTCGAACCCCATGACACGACGCCGACCACGACGCCGTCCACGGTGAACGGACCACCGCTGTCACCCGAACACGTGCCGGTGCGGCCGTCGTTGTAGCCGACACAGACCATCAGTTCGGGGTTGACCCGAACGTCGAACACCTGGCAGTCGGCCGCGTCGTTGACCGGCATCGTGGTCTTGTTGAGCACGCCGGAGGAGCCACCGCTGGAAATCTTGCCCCAACCGGCCGCCACCCCCGACCTGCCGGGCTGGGTGAGCGCGCTGTCGGCCGACCCGGCCACCTTGGCCCACTGGCTCGCGGGCACCGGAATGTCGTCCACCGTGGTGACCACGGCGACGTCGTAGCCGTTTTGCCAACTGTTGGGCCCGGTGTACTTCGGGTGCACCTTGTAGGAGGCGACCTTGGTGCGGAAGCTCTCGTCGCCTGCGGTGTTCAGGTCGTCGTCGCCGTACAGGTAGCTCTTGTCACCGGTTACGTCGATCATGCAGTGCGCGGCCGTGAGGATCTTGTTGCGGCCGACCACCGAGGCGGTACACGAGGCGCCCTGCGGGCCGCCGCCGCCCACCCGCAGCCCGGTGATCAGGGACGGGTTCTCCCGGACCGTGGTGCGCTCGCCGTTGACCACGTGGGGGCTGACGCCACCGTCCGGGTGGAGTTGATCGGTGGGGATGGCGGCGATGGCGGGGGGTGGTGTCGTCTGCGCGGACGCCGGTAGGGCGGTCGGCAGGACGGCTGCGGACACCGCGAGGATCAGTGGCGCTATCAGATGACGTGCTCTCATGGAGGATTCCCTTGCCGATGGGATGGGTGGGCTGGGGATCGGACATGGAGACCGACAGAGGCCGGCGTTCGGCCTCGGAGGGCTGTTCGACGCGCGCGGCTGTTCGATGTACGCGGCTGTGTTCGATGCGCGCGGCGACTCGGGCACGAGGCACCGGGGGTCGGCTCCCGGGGGAGCGGCCCGGCTCTCTTGCGGCCTCAGAAGGTGATGGACCAGCCGGTGAGCACACCGGTGTCGTAGCGGTACGTGTCCTTGACCCGCAACGTCCAGACCCCGTTGGCGTTCTCGGCCGAGGCGTCGACCGTGAAGGTCTGGTGCACGCCGTCCGCCGAACCGACGCCGCCCGCACGCTTGAGCGAGTAGCCGGCACCGCTCGGCCCGACGAGATCGACGGCCAGGTCGGCGCTGTAGGTGTGGTCGATGTCGACCTTCACCGGCAGCGTCGCCGATGCGCGGCCGTCGCAGCCTGCCACGGTGATCGTGCCGGCGCCCTCTCCCGAGTCGGGAATGGGCACGGCCTCGGTGTTGGCCTTTACACCGCAGACCGGGCCGGGGCCGCCGCCGATGAAGCCGGTGTACAACAGCTTGTTCGGCGAACCCGCACCGGCGTTGGTGACCAGGTTCGGCGTGGCGTTGTCGACGAGCGCGTCGCGCACCTGCCGCGGGGTCGCGCTCCGGTTCGCCTCCAGGTACAACGCCGCCGCTCCCGCGACGTGCGGGGAAGCCATCGACGTACCACTGCCGTTGCGGTAGCCGCCGGTGTTGTCGCTGGAGTGGATGTTGCCTCCGGGAGCGAACAGGTCGACACAGGTGCCGTAGTTGCCGTTGCGACGGCCGCCCTGCTCGATCCAGCCGACGGTGATCGCCTCGGGCACTCGTGCGGGGCTGACCCCGCAGGCGTCCGCACCGGCGTTGCCGGCCGAGACCACGACGGTGAAGCCCTTCGCCACCAGCGCCTTGACCTGTTCGTCGCCGACCCCGACCACGTCGGTGCCCAGGCTCATGTTGACCACGGCCGGACCCCGGCCGTTGGTGGCGACCCACTCCAGCGCGGCGACGGTGGCCGAGTCGGGCGCGCTGCCGTTGCAGCCGAGCGCTCGCACCGCGACGACCTTGGCCTTCTTGGCGATGCCGACGGTCTTGCCGGCGATGGTGCCCGCCACGTGCGTTCCGTGCCAGAAGCAGTCACTGGCATCCGCGTCGTTGTCGACGAAGTCGTAGCCGAACGATGCCCGGCCCTCGAACTCGGCGTGGTTCTTGTTGACACCCGAGTCGATGACGTAGGCGGTGACATTGTCGGCGGTATTCGGATATGTGTACTTGCGATCCAGATTGGTGGTCTTCTGGTCGCTCTGGTCCAAACCCCACGACGGCGGGTCCGGCTGTTCCCCGCCCGCGGCGTGGGCGGTGCCGTCCTCGTATACCGCCTTGACGGACGGGTCCGCCGCGAGCTTTCGGGCCGCCTGGGGGCTGGTGTCGCGAACCGTGAACCCGTTGAAGGTGGCGGAGAAGGTCCTGGTGACCTCCGCGCCGTAACTCTGCGCCAGGCTGTGGGCCTTGCCGCTCACGGCCTTGGGCGCGTCGTCCCTCAGGGCGACGATGTACTGTCCCGGCACCGGTTGGTGGGCCGGCCGGACGGTGGCCTCGGCCTGGACGGCCGCGGTCCGGGACTCCGCGGCGCCCGCCATGCCGGCCGCGGCCAGCGTGGCCAGGGCCAGCCCGGCCACCGTGGCGACGCGCCGTGTTCGGCGCAGGGGTATGTCTCGCATGAGAACTCCGTCTCCCCGCTCGCGGCCCGATGGGCGGGACCCGAGGAGTGGCTGCCGGGGTCAGGGAACGGTGGGCCACCCGGCGATCACGATCCATCCGGTGCGCCGTGCGAACAACCGTGGCAAGTACCCGTAGGGATACGGGTTTCAGGCATCCGGACACGGGCTACCGCGACGGCACCGCCTTGGTTATCCTCTGGAGCCCCCACCATCGATCAACGGTCGAGCCGGCGAGTTTTGGCGGGAGCAGGACGATGACGAACGGTGCGCGACCCGCGAGAC
This sequence comes from Embleya hyalina, assembly GCF_003967355.1. GTDB lineage: Bacteria > Actinomycetota > Actinomycetes > Streptomycetales > Streptomycetaceae > Embleya > Embleya hyalina. The sequence goes on from NZ_BIFH01000022.1 coordinate 279,676, forward strand.
CCCCGTCCCCGGCGGTGCTGCGGACCGGCTCACGGGAGCTGATCGGCCGCGACCGGGAACTGCGCGCGCTGGTCGACGCGGTGGCCGCCTTCCCCTCCATGACCTTCGTCGAGGGAGAGGCGGGAGTCGGCAAGACCCGGATGATCACCGAACTGCTCGCCGGTCCGCGCGAGCGCTCCCCGTGGTCCCTGGTCCGGTACTGCCAACCGCTGCGTGACCCCTTCCCCTACGGCGTGGTCTTCGAGTGCCTGCGCCCGTGCGCGGAGCGACTGGAGCGGGTACGCGAAAAGCTGAGCCCGGTGGTGGGCGCGCTTCGTCCCTTCCTGCCCGAACTGGCCGACTCCCTGCCGCCCGCGCTGCCGCCGCTGGAGGATCGTGCCGCCGAACGACACCGACTCTTTCGCGCGGTCCGCGACCTGCTGACCGCGCTCGGCCGCATCGTGCTGGTGATCGAGGACATGCACTGGGCGGACGAGGGCACCCGGCAACTCCTGCGGTTCGTGCTGACCGACCCCCCACCCGGCCTGTCCCTCGTCATGACCTACCGCCGCGAGGACCTGCCGGACAACGCTCCCCTGGGCCGAGCGTTCCGACCACCTCCGGGCATCACCGGAACGCACCTGCGCCTGGAACCGCTGGACGCGGAGGGCGTACGGACGTTGGTCGAGGCGATCCTCGACGCCCCGGTGACGCCCGGCTTCGCCGACATCATGCGCGAACGCACGGCCGGCATCCCGTTCGTGGTGGAGGAGGCCACGTGCGCGCTGCGCGCCTCGGAGGAGCGCCTGTGCGCCGACGAACCGACGGCGCGACGACTTCTGGACATCGTGGAGGTACCCGTACTGCTGCGCGAGGCGATGGTCGAGCGCATGCACGCGTTACCGGACGACACGCGGGCCGTCGCGCAGGCCTCGGCCGTACTCGAGGTACCCGCCTCCGTGGCACTGCTGAGCGCGGTCGCGGGCGTGGACCGAAGTCGGGCGCACGTCACTCGCCTGCTGGAGCGGGCGGTTCTGGTGGAAGTGACGGAAAATCTGTACGGCTTCCGACACCCACTCGCCCAACGGGCGGTGTACGACTCCCTCTCCGGGCCCCACCGCCAGGAACTGCACCTGCGCGCGGTTCGGGAGTTGACCCGACTCGACCCGCCACCGCTGATCCGACTGGCCGCGCACAGCAGGCGTGCCGGGCTGACGGCGCAGTGGCTGCGCCACAGCGAGGCGGCGGCCGACGTCGCGATGCGGGCCGGCGACGCCTTCACCGCGATGGAACTGCTGCGCGCCGCGGTGGCCGAACCCGGCATCCCGGCCGGCGACGTGGATCGACTCGCGATCAGCCTGTGCGATTGCGCGTTGATCGGCCTGCACCATCGAGAGGTCACCGCACAGATCGAACAACTGTTGTCCGATCCCCGGCTCTCGGACGAGGCGCGCGGCGAGGTCCGGCTGTGTCTGGGGCGGCTGCTGATCCGTGCGGCAGGCGCGATGGGTCGGGGGCGGGCCGAGGTCGAGTCGGCCGTCGACGCGCTGCGCGGTCGCCCCGAACATCGCCTGCGCGGCATGGCCGTGTTGTGCTTGCCGTATATCAACACCGGTCCGTACGCCGACGACCTCGTCTGGCTGGAACGGGTGCAGGCGGGCCAGGACGCCCTGGAGCCGAGCGATCTACGCACCGAACTGTTGGGCGCCACGCTCGGGTCCCGGATGCTCGCCGGCGACCCCGGAGCCTGGGATCGGATCGGCATGCTGCCCACCGTCTCCGAGCCGGTCGGCGCCGAATCGCTGCTCGCGCTCGCCCGCGCGCATTGCAACCTGGCCGACGGATGCGTGTGGAACGGGCACTACGCGCGGGCCCGGGAGTTCCTGCACAGCGGCATGGACCTGGCCAGGCGCGTCGGCGCGTCCTACATCCTCGGCACGGCCGAGGCCACCCGCGCCCGCTTGGATTGGTATGTCGGAGACTGGGAGGGCTTGGCCGAACGTGTCGAACGGCTCGACCGGATCTACGCCGACATGCTGTGGGTGACCAGTGAGTTGAACCTGGTGAAGGGGTGGCTGGCGACCGCGCGTGGCGACTGGGACCGGGCCCGGGCGGCCTTCCGGGCCACCGGGATGGACCGGCCCGACTCGACCCTGATTCCGGTCGCCGCCGCCGCGATCGGCGGGACGGTCACGCTGCTGCTGAACCGCGACGACACCGCCGCGGCCTGCGCGTACGCCGACCGGGTCGCGGCACTGTTGCGCCGCAAGGGCCTGTGGGCGTGGGCGAGCGAACCGGCCGGCCCCGTGGTGGAGGCGTACTTGGCCGTCGGGCGCCACGACGACGCGCACGCCTTCGTCGCCGATCTGGCCACCGGGCTCCACGGGTTCGACACGCCGATCGCGCAGGCCTCCCTGATCGCCTGCCGGGCCCGACTCGCCCAGGCCGCCGGAGACGGCGCCGGCACCGCCCGCCTCTTCGACGAGGCGATCGACCGCTTCCGCGACCTCGGCCTCCCCTACCGGACGGCCCGGCTCACCGAGTCCGTCGCGGCGCGCTCCGCCGACGTCGCGGGGCTCACCGAACTCGTCGACATGTACGAGGAGTTGGGCGCCACCAGCGATGCGGCCCGCTGCCGCCACCTGATCCGCGACGCGGGCGCGACCACCCCCTCACGGCGCGGGCGACGCGGATACGGCAACGAACTCTCGCCCCGCGAAAGGGAAGTGACCCGCCTCCTGGCCAACGGCCACACCAACCGCGAGATCGCCCAGGCGATGTTCCTGTCCCGACGCACCGTCGAGGAGCATGTCGCCAAGGTCCTGCGCAAACTCGGAGTCAAGTCACGCCACGAACTCCGCCTGTGACCTCACCCCGCCCTCCATCCACCACGCGTCTCGGCCAACCGGAGCGCCGAGCCGTCGCCGTCGTACACCTGCACGGAGGCGGCCGGCGGCAGCCCGTCGCAGCTTTCGAACTCGCGTCGCGTACCCAGGGCGATGGTGATCGAACCCGCCGGTACGCCCGCCAGGGCGCGATCGCATCCCGCGTCGCCGCTGTTGCCCAAATACGGTTCGGAGCCGGTGTCGGTGAGGGTGCCGCCGCTCCATCCGGGGCCGACGTCGTCCGCGGTCATAGACGTGCTGGACCTGGGGCATGGCCTGGAGCGCGTCGGCGATCTCCTGACGCTGCGCGGTGGTGCCCGGGCTGTCGTGGCGGCCTTTCCGAGGGACGACGATCGGGTGTCGCCGCATCAGACCGGCCCCGATGGCTCGTTCGCTCTGTTCGAGCGTGCCCTGCCCGGAGCAGCCGACCGCGTCGGCGAGGACGGGCTCAAGCCATCGGGAAGGGTCACCACGCCACCATGACGCGAGAGGACAGGGCCGGGCGAACCGGCGGCGCGCACCCACGGGTTCACCCGGATGGCGGGGGAGGGGCCCCTGATTGACGCCGGATGGGCGACCTCGAAGACCGGCTCGGACCGTGACGAACGCCCGATCGCATCGGGCCACCACGCCGACGAACGCCGCGTCGTACTCGTCGTGCGGGGCGCGAACACACCTGTGGCCGCCGACAGTTGGCCAACGACACCACGTCGCTTCCCGAGAAGGCTCTCCCGCCGGGTCGTCACGAGGGGTGCGACACCGGGAGGGGTCGCGTTCTTCCTAGGCGCCGCCGGAGGGCGTCGGCAGGCTGTCCGAGGCGTGCGTGATCGGCTGGTCGCGCGTGGTGTCCCAGTCGCGGGCGCATGTGGGGTGTGACCGACCGCGACGTCGTCGGGAAGAACCGACGGCGCGGGTCACCGGCCGACGTGGCCGACAAGGAGTCCCATGAAGAAACATCTGCCCGTTGCCGTCCTCGTGGCATTGGGCATGGTGATCACACTGGCTCCGTCGACGACGGACATGTCGAGCCCACGCCTCGGCACCACCGAGAGACCGTTCCTTCGGAATCTGTTCCCCTCGTGTGGATCGGCGTCGTCCTGGGACGATGGCGGGGATCGGCCGATGACTCCCGTGACGAAAACGCTCGACCCCCTGGAAAAGGGCCGTGACGATCGTCGTTCCGTCACGGTCGACGGCCATCTGGCCACCTCGTTCGTCCCGGTCGCGATGTCGCCCGGACACGAGGACGACGGATCCGTGACAACCGCCACACCCACCGGCATCAAGGAAGTCGGCAACGCGGTCACCACCGATGGGGTGATCGGCGACGGGCCGCACGGCAGCCGTGGTGACGGCAGGGGCGACTTCGACTTCTATCGCGTCGACGCGGACGCCGGGCAAACGATCTCCGTGAAGGTCCGCAGTCGGTCCGGAACCCTCGACTCCGCGGTGACGCTCTACGACGCCTCGGGAAACGTGGTGGCCACCGCCGACGACGTCCCGGGTGGTACGAACACCACCCTGATCGAAACCGTGGGCATCGGCGGGATCTACCACGTCATGATCTCCGCCTCCGGATCACGGCCGGCCGACCCCTTCGATTCCGCCGGTGGCAACGGCGTCACCAGTGAAGGGCCGTACACACTCGACATCAGCGCGGGGGTCGTCGCGGCAACCGACTACACCGTGTGCCTGCGCAAGGGCGACGTGATAGGAGCCGCCGTGGACGGGGTTCCCGACAAGGTGGCGATCTACAGACCGGGCGGAACGGAAGCCGAGGGGTCGACCGGCAACGTGGCCCACAACCATCCGGCCAAGAGCCCCCTGCCCTCCGGAAAGCTGTCCGCCGACGACATCGCCGACCGCACCGGCGTGTATCGGGTCCGGGTCTCCGGCGACGTCACGGGGTCGTACACACTCACGGTGCTGACGACCAGGCCGAACCTCGAACGGACCGGCCGCGTCCAGACGATCGTCCTGGACTTCGCCGGCGCCCGACTCGACCCCTCGATCTTCGCCGGCGCGGGACTGCCCCCGGTGGCAGCCGGGCCGCGGGCGACCAGCCCCATGCGCTCGTTTCTCGACGGGTGGGGTCTGGACGCCTCCGACGAACTCCCCCTGAGCGACGCGATCACTGCGGCTGTTCGTCGAAGCGTGCAAGCCGACGTCGACGCGAGCAACGTGAACCACCGGTTCGCCGTCCGCGTTCTCAACGGTGCGCGTGATCCCGAACCAGCCGACCCGAGCGACGTCGATCACGTGATCGTCGGCGGCACCGTCGCCGAGACCGGGCTGCCGACGCTGGGAGTGAGCACGTCGATCGACACCGGAAACTTCGACACACAGGACACCTCGATCATCATGTTGGACGTGCTGAGCGGATCCGCCGACAACACCTCCTCGCTGAACCACTACATGACCCCACAAAGCAACAGGATCGCCTACATATCCCGAGTGATCGCGAATCTCGTCTCGCACGAGATCGGACACAGCGTGGGCAATTGGCACACCACTTCGGACGACGGCGTCTTCGGCCTGATGGACCACGACAAGTCGTTCATGGACCCCGGCCCGGACGGCATCGGAGGAACATTCGACGACCCCGCGCCCCAACACTTCGGGGTCGACACCTTCTCCCCGGCGGACGGCCTGTCCGGAACCGAGGACACTCTCACGCGAACCGCCTTCGGCCTGTCACATTGAGACGTCGTACCGATCGATGCCCGCCCGCCGCAGGGGCCACTCGTCGCTACGGACGCGCGAGGGCGACGACTTCGGGCCTTCGCCGCTCGAGCCCGCGCCCGCGCGAGCACCGCCTGCCGCCGCCGCACCTTACGAGAGGTCGCCCAGGCCACGTCGTCGGCCCGCCCCGGCAACTCCGCGAGGGGAACGCCGTTCCGAGCGACGGTAATGCAGCGGGCACGCACGAACACCGTCGGGAATCTCCTATCCCCGGGCGGTGATCTCGTGCAGCGTTGGCGAGTGTGCGGATGTTGCGCGAGCGAGCTTCGGCGCGGGTACGAGCGGCCGGCATGGTCCGCCTGATTCCACGATGCGAGGAATCCGCAAGTGCGACCGGTATCGCCAGGCAGCGGAAGACGGCCACAACGGCACGATGTTCCGGATCGGCCGGCGAGGCTACCAGGGAGGCGACGTCGCGGAGGGCAAGCGCTGGTTCCGTCGTGCGGCCGCAGCGGGACATGCCGATTCGGCCAACGAACTCGGTGTGATTGCCTATGTGTCGGGCGATACCGGCCAGTCCGCAGGGTGGTACCGCAAGGCGGCCGACGAAACCCGAAACCCGCTGCCGCGAGGCCTGTGATGTCAACTGATCTCGAAGCGCGTTTCTGGACCGACCCGTCTGCTTTCCGCCGCCCCCTGTCGGCGCTCCCCGTCCTGATCGAATCCCTCGGAACAGTGGAGGCTTCAGACCCCGTTTTCCACGGGTTCCGCGTTTTTTCAGAGAACAGCCTGCGCCCCATATTTCACCGGCAGGGGCATATGGATTCACGCGGTCTCCTCGCTGCTCTTGAGGTATGGGATTCTTCCACGTATTCATTCTCCATCCGAACGACGATGGCCCGACATGAGGTGGACCGAGGGAGTGGATTCATAAGGACGACATGCGTTCCCTTGACGCTCGAATGCCTCGGTGGAAGTTGCGTCGGACGCGCAGGAGAGTGGTGGATCGATGGAGATACTCGCCTTTCCATCGCGACTGCCGCGCCCTACGTTCTTCCGATCGGCAGCCGAGAGATCGTTTCGACGCCCGTCGATGTTCGGCGGAATGTGAACTTGTTCAAGCTGCTGTTGCGCACGGCCGTAGAAGAGCTGAGGCCAGTGGCCTTCAAGGTGTACACCGACGCCGGAGAGTTCCTTCCGTTCAATTCCCACATGGCTCACTTTGCGGGACCCGACGAAGTGCTCCGCGATATCGCCTTGATTCGGCGCTTGTATGCGGTTGGTCATCGTGGCCTGCAACTACCCCCGCTCGGGCAAGTAGGGGGAATTCTGGGGGATTTCATCTTCCATCTTTGGCGAACATCCGATCAACGTCGTCGACTGCGCTGCGAACTCGACCAGGCTGTCGCCCTGGAGCGTCATGCCGACCGTGAAACCGTCCTGAATGCTGCCACTTCCGGCCAATACATACTCGATGCGGAGGCATCGGGCTTCACTGTCTCCGCCGGGCCGCACCCCCTGAATTCATTCATGGAGCAGTTCTACCTTGATATTCTTCGGGGAGAATGACATCTCCCGCGTCCGCGCGAAATTGGTACCCGGTCGTAGACGCCCGATTTCCATGCCGACTTCTACGCCCGGCAGTTCGAGCTGCACGACATCTGCGAGCCGATCGGCGCATCGGAGGTGTTGCTGATGATCGACATCGAAGTGCACTGGGACGCCGACTACTGGCTCGACGAGGGCGTGCCTCGTACGGCGCGCGGCGTGGAGAAGGTCCGCGCACGCTGCGGTGCGGATGCGTATGCCCGGGTGACGGAGGCTCTGCCTGCCCGCCTCGGCTCGGATGACGGCCCGGTGACCGTGAGTCTCTCGATTCCCGCGCCGCACGGAGACTTGGACCGATCGGAGTCGTTACCGCCGCCGCGACACCACACATGCCTCCCGCGTCGCCACATCGTCGCCGCGGCCCAGGAACTGCGGGCCCTGCGAGGAGCCGGCCGGGATCCGACCGCAATCCTGCGAATCCTGCATGCGCGAACACTCCGTTCGCCCCAGGGCTCGCCTGCCGAGCGAGCCGGTGCGGCGCCGACCGCGATGGCTTTGATGTGGACGATGCATCAAGCGTTCGGCCTCGCCTTGTCGGAGTGCCTCGAGATCGGCGCTTGGCGGACAGGCCGTATGGCGGACGATGAACTCGACGACGTCCTCGGCCGCCGCCTTTCCCAAACCGAGCATCACTGGAACCTGCCGGACCGAATTCGCGATGCTCATCGTTCCGGCTACAGCATCGCCCCCATACTCCGCACCGAACACGTCCGCGCAGGGCGGATGTGGCTCATCCGTCACCTACTGGAAGCGTTCGGATTCGACCAAGGGATCGAACTCGGGGCGGCGATGGGCATCGTGGATCAAGCGCTGGACCACAACGATCGAGGGGCCGACGCGCTGCTGCAAGCCGCGTTGGGCGCCGCCGACGTCGGGTGACCGCGGCCGCCCCCGGATTCGGTACGCCAACGCCCACTCCACCGTGACATCGCGCGGGTCCGTCCCGGGTCACCGCACCGCGGTTCGGGACGACCATGCTTCACGGCCGCGGGCCGTGCGTCCGCGTGCTCCAATGGGTCCGCGATCGCTTTCTCCGCAACCGAGTTGCTGGCTCGAGCGCGTACGGAGGCGGTTGCGGCAGCGAGCGCGAGCGTGCCGCCCGACGTGGAGAGCGGCGCGATCGGCGAACTCGTGATGGTGATGGACCACTGGCCCTTGACCGAATCCGCCGTGGCCATGGAGCGGGTCATTCGACAGAGCCGCGAGCCGGCTCTGATGCCGTTGTGGGTCACGTTGCTCGCCGCTGTCCCCGACATGCCCCCCGATTGTGCGCGCTGCCTGCCGTATCTGGTCGTGGATACCGTGGCCTCCCTCGACGAACCCGGGGTACCGGTCGCGCTGTCGGGCGTGTTGTCCGACGCCGGTCGAACGCCGGACCTTCGTCGTGCGGCCGCGGCGGCACTGGGCGTCCACGGTGATCCGGCCGCGGTCGAGGGTCTGCGGGCCGCACTGGTGTACGCCGACTCGGATGACGGGGAACTGCGGGCCTTGGCGCTGGAAGCGGCGATGGCTCTGGCCAAGCTGGGTGACACATCCGGATCGAGCCTGTCCATCACCGCTCTGCACGACGAGTCGCCCCTGGTCAGGGAACTCGCCGTGCGGGCTCTGGATCTGATCCGCCCGCCGGGAGCGGTTCGGTTGTGGGCGCAGGCCCTGGGTGATCCCGACAATCATGTCCGATTCTCCGCGATGTGGGCACTCGTCGAAGTCGGCACCCCCGAGGCCATCGAACTCGTACTGCCCCTCGCCGACGACCCGGACCCCGATCTGGCCGAGAACTGTGCGGTCCTGGTGGGGCGTCTGATCGGTCTGTCGATCGATCCGGACGTCGACGATCCGCCCGACCGTGCGCGACTGACCGCCGCTTGGCGGCAAATGAACGACACGGGCGACGAGGGGGCCGCGCCCCGGCGGCGTCGCCGAGGCAACCTGACGCAGCCCAGGGTGGAAACACGGGAGGCTCGATGGTCGGACGGTGGCCCCACGGCCCGCGTGTCGGGCCCGTGCCCGACCGCCGCGTCCTCCTGTCTCACGAGGTGTAGTCCGCGTTGACGCGGATGTATCCCTCGGAGAGGTCGCAGCCGTAGACGGTGGCGGTGGCGTCGCCGAGGCCGAGGGTGATGGTGATGTCGACCTCGTCCCGCCGCATGATGTCGACGAGTTGGTCGAGGGTGTCCGGTTCGGGTTCTCGGGGGTAGACCTCGATCGGGCCGAACCGCACGGTCACCTTGTTCGGTTCGATGTCCGTGTCGTCGCTGTTCTTGCCGATGGCCATGACGACCCTGCCCCAGTTCGGGTCGGCTCCGTGGACGGCGGTCTTCACCAGGGGCGAGTTCACCACGGTTTTCGCGACGCGTTTGGCCTGCCGGTAGTCCCGGGCCCGGCCGACGGTCACACGCAGAAGCTTGGTCGCGCCTTCGCCGTCACCGGCCAGTTGTGTGGTCAGGTCCAGACACAGGTCGGCGAGCGCGAGGGAGAACGCCGCAAGGTCGACGGGGCCGGCCGCGCCGTTGGCGATCAACGCCACGGTGTCGGAGGTGGATGTGTCGGTGTCCACGCTCAGACAGTTGAACGTCTTGTCCACGGCGCCGCGAAGCGCGGCGTCCAGGTCGCCCGGGGCGAGGGCGGCGTCGGTGAACACGTAGGCGAGCATGGTGGCCATGTCCGGTTCCAGCATGCCGACACCCTTGGCGACGCCGACGATGCGGGCCGGACCGACGGTCCGTTCGGCAGTCTTCGGCCGCGTATCGGTGGTCATCATCGCGCGAGCCACGTCCAGCGGTCCCGCCTCGAAGGCCGCCGGACCGCGCTGCGCGGTCTCGTCGAGGTGGGCGCGGATGGTGTCCATCGGCAGTGGACGCCCGATGACCCCGGTGGAGCCGATGAGCACCTCGCCCTCGGGGATGTCCAGGATCCCGGCGACCCGGCGGACGACCTCGGCGGCGTTCTCCTCGCCCTGCCGCCCGGTGGCAACGTTGGCATTCTTCGCCAACGTACAAAGAGCCCGGAGGTGTTGTCCGGCGGCGTGTGCGCGGCTGAGCACCACGGCCGGCCCCGCGAAGCGGCTCCGAGTGAACATCGCCGCGCTGACGGACGGCCGGTCCGACGCCACGATCGAGATGTCGTCCCCCCGGTCGCGCATCCCACCATGGCCGGTGTAGGCCCGGAAGCCGTTGGGCCACGTCAGCGACGCACACCCTTCACTGTCTGCATGAATATGTGTCATGCGGCATACAGTCGCATCGTGATCGTCGGCGCGTCCAGCACTTTTCGCCATGCCGCGCGGCCGCCCGTGAGCCCGCGTTCGATTGCCCTCGCCGCTCCGCGGCCCGGAGGATCGGCCAAGGCGATCAGAGGCACACGCGCGTCCGTTCCGCGACCGTGTGGCCGGCGCCGGATGCCCTCGCTGTCCGCGATACGCGGGTCACTCCACCTCGGCGCGCGGAGGAAGTCACCAACGTCGCCGACGGATCGATCCGGCACTTCCATCGCCAGGAAGTGACCGCCGGTGTCGAGTTCGGTCCGGCGCACGATGTCGTGGTTCCGTTCGGCCCAGGGGCGCACGGTCACGTCGTGGGCCGAAGGGAGCACGGCGGCGATGAGTCCGGCGTCCGTTCGCGTGCGGCTACAGGAGGTTCGGCGAAATGAACCCGAGCTCGGTGCCCGGGAGTCCGAAGATGCGCTCCGGCGCCAGGCGTTGGGCGCGTTGGGGTCACCGGCTGTACCGGCCGTGCCCCGACAACCGGCGTCGCACGGTGGTCTCGTCGAGGACGACACCCGGCTCCGTGCGCCGAGCCTCCGCGTCCGAACCGGCGGCGAACTCCCCGGCGGAGGACCACCTTTGCGCACCAGGCTCGCGGCGCATGCGCGTGTTCGCGACCCGTTCGGAATCCGGTGTGGTGTGGTCGCGGTGGTGCTGCCGACGGGTGCTCCCCAGCGGCTGCGGCGAACCCGCCCCGCCCCGCCGCACGCGAGACGACCATGAAACCGGGCCACCCGCGGCATCGGCCCGGCGGGCCCGTCACCGGCACCGCCAAGGAGAACCTTCCCACCGCGCAGGTTGTATTTCCGGGTCACGGTCGACACCGACAACCGCCTCATGAGCGGCACGTCGACGACCCGGGCGCTCGAGTACCAATGACCGACCGGCCCACGGTCGTCCGAGGCGGCCGGGTCGCGATCACCGCGCCCGCGCGCCGGAACCGGCGAGGCCGCGCCGCGCGCCGGCCCGGGCGCGGTTGATCGAACCCGATCGCGCCACCACGCCGTTGCACCGCCACACCGCCGAGATCGACACCCGGACCCGCCGGGCCGAAAACCGCCTCCACGAAGGCCCCACCACCGCGACGACCCCACCCACGCCGCACGGCGCGAGCAATACCCCGGCCACACGCGCGCCACCGTGGAAGGTGACCACCGGCGCCGACCCGAGCGTGCTGCGCCGCCGCATCGATCGCCCGGCCGCGCCCAGCCCCGCACGCGATGCGCGCGCCGGAGCAGGACCCCGCCCAGCCGTTCGCTCCGCCGTTCGGGGAGCCGATGTGGATCGCTCGACTCTCGGCAGGCACCGCCGCAGGCCGGCGCCCCCGCGCCATCGCGAAGGCGGCCGACCGGTAGGGGATTTCGTGCGGGGGCGGTCCGGCGGGCGGGAACTTCAGCCGGTGGGGCGTCGGGGTCGGCGTGTCGCCCCGCAGTGGGTCACTCGGCCTGTTCGCCTTCCGGGCGGGTGTGTCGGCGGGCGCGGCGTCGCACGAGACGGCGGACGGCCGAGGGGGCGAAGGCGGCGGCGAGTGCGGAGGGCAGGCCGGCCGCGAGACCGACGGTGGCCTGTGCGAGGAGCAGTCGGATGAAGGTCATGGCGTCCCCCGGGGTGCGGGCGGTTCCCGGTGGCGGGTGCCTCCGGTGTCTCCTTGATAGGCGGGTGCCGCCGCAGGACCATGCATCCTGCGCGAAGTCGCCTCGCACCTGAGCAAGTTGGGGAAACCGCAGGTGAGGGCGCAGATGTAGCCCTAGGCTCGTGGGCGGGGTTGGGGCGCAAGTTGCGGCGCAACACCGGGGGAGGGGTGCGCTGTGGCGGATCTGGAGGACGTGGGCACGCCGGAGGGTTTCACCGCGGTGTTGGTGGCGCTGCTGGACGAGGCGCTGTGCACGCAATCGGCGGCTTCGTTGGCGAGGGCCGCGGGCATCGCCGAGAACAGCATCGCGAACTGGCGGGCCGGCGCGATTCCGCAGGCCGGCCCGTTGGACGAACTGCTGTCCTCGTGCCGGGTTTCGACGGAGCGGGCCAGGCTCTGGCAGCAGGCGCGCACCCGTGCCGCGCGAGTCCGCAACGCCCGCCGTACCGACGCGCCGCACGGTCGCGGCCGGCTGGGAGGCAACCACCTGCTTGCGGGCTTCGCCGGCCCCCCGGCGTGGATCGCGGTCTTCGGTCGGGCCCCCTTCCGTCTGTACGTCGGCACGGCGGCGGGAGAGGAGGTCGTCGTGGACCTGGAGACCGGGGACCGGCTCGCGGACACCTCGTGGGCGGACCGGCGCGCAGCGGCGCAACGCCAGGTCGGCGAGCGCGGGTACGTCCAGGTCGACCGTGACGGCTCCGTCGCCGTGTGGGTGACGCTGCCCGACGGGAACGGGAGAGTGGAGGTCCGCAGCCCCTGGGTCGACGAGCGGGACTACGAGACGATCACCTGCACCGCGGTGGTGCAGCCCGGCGACACGCTCACCCCGATCGCGTATTCGTCGGATCGGGAGTGCCGGGCCTTCGCGATCGGCGGCACCCTGTTCGTGTACCGCGGGCACGCTCTCGGAGAGGCCCGGAGCCCGTACGCACAAAGTGTGCCGAATCCACGCGACAGCTATCCGTCCTCGCGGCCGGAGCAGATCTCACACGTTATCGTGGCGCCGGACGGCGACCTGATCGTGACCGTCTCGGAGGTATCCGGTGTGGACCTGTGGGACCCGGCCTCCCTGCGCGTGGTCGGCAAGCCCTTCGGGGTCCCCGGCCGGGTCGAGGCGGTGGAACTGTCCCCGGACGGGACGGTGCTCGCCGTGGCCTCGGGCGGTGCCGTGCACCTGTTCGACCCCTACGGCCTGCGCGACCGGAGCGGCCGGCCGCTCGACGGCCACACCGGCGAGGTCCGGCTCATGCGTTTCTCCCCGGACGGCACACTCCTGGCGACCAGCGGCGTCCACGGCGGCGTGCGCCTGTGGGACCCGGCCACCGGCCTTCCGCTCGCCGACCGCCTGGCCCACGACCCCGATACCGTCCTGCGCTTCGCGTTCTCCCCCGACGGCAGCCGGTTCGCCGTCGCCGAGGCGGCCGGGATCCGCGTCCACACTCTGCACCCGAAGACCTGACGTCTCCCTGCCGGCGGCAACCGATCCACGACGCCACCCGACCACCTCCGGCGAAACCTTGCCGGATTCCGACACATGATCGGCATGTGCGCCACGCCGGCGACGACCCGATGCCCGACCGGCAAGACCGGGCGGTGTCGCACCGCCGGGGTGACCGAGGGTTGCGCGTTCGCCCGGTGCCGCGGGGCGGGAGGACACCGCCGCCCGGCTGTTCGACCAAGTGCCGCCCGGGTACGCACCCGGTGCGAGACGGGAATTGATCCGATTCCGGAGGGACTCCGCGACGCCGTACGCCGGCCGCTCACCCGGCTCCGGGTCCCGGCCGGAGGCCCGTTCGTCGCCCCGCGTCCCCTCGACCCGCACCCCATCCCGGGGAACCGAGCGGTGGGCCGTACGTCACCATGGCGAACGCCCGCGCCGCCGTCGAAGATCACCAACGACATCCGAATGTTGCGTCACGGCCGGATTCGGGTTCCTCATCGGTGTCGCGCGGTTCAGCAGAAGATCTCGATGGCGTCGGCGCGATCGTTCATCCAGGCCGGCACGTTCCCGCCGCCGGGGCCGCCGAAGTACCACCTTTGATTGGCGTCCACATCGATCAGTGTGACCCGCGCGCCCTGCGCGGTGAACACCGACGACACGGCGTTGCGATACGCGTCCGGGAGGGGGAACGTTCCACAGGCGTGGTGGTTGATCCTGCGTCCACCACCGTTCGCATGCTCGTACACGCAGACGTTCGACGTGGTCAGGCAGGGCCAATCCACCGTGGCGCGGGCCGGATTCGCGGCGGCCGGCGGCGCGCCGAACGCGACGACGGACACCAGGGTGGCAGCGGTCGCGAACAGACCCGCCACTTTGTTTCGCATATGAATGTGCCTCGCTCGACTCGAAGATGCGATCGAAGGTTCACGGTCACGCGCATCGCGTCACGACGGCACGTAATTCTGCGCCGATTCTCCGTGACGACGCCCGCGGCCGGAGGCCGGCCTCGCCACACGGCGAAGGCCCACGCGAAGGGCAATGTGGCGCCTTTTTGCTCGTCGTCCGGTTCCGATCCGATCCAGGATGGACGTTCGGGCGGAGCCGCCGGCCGAGGGCTCGGCGGATCGCAGACCCGTGTGGGGGCGGTCGAGAACTCGGGTTCCGGTGGCGGAAGTCGTGAACGCGCCACGTGAAGGATTGTGATGAGGAAGTCGGGGATTCGAGCCCTCGTTGCCGTGACGCTGGGGACAGCGTCACTGGTTGCCATTCCGGCGGCCACGGCCCACGCGGTCAACCCGCCGTCGACCTGGTGCAAGAAGACGGTCGGCGAGAACGGCCCGCTGCTCCATGTCCCGCCCAAGAACGCCTTCCGGCAGTGGACCTCGGTGAGACTCGGCCGAGGACGCGTCGTGGAGATGCAAGTGGGCGTTCACGCCTATCGAATGGTTGCCGTATATGTTCCCTACGTGGGCTTCGGCTACATGGAGCCGAATTCGTTCTATCCGGGCATGGGTTCCTGCTCGAGACTCCACCCCACGTCTCGTTACTGAGACCGTCGACGATCACCTCGCCGTCGTCGGGCGCGACAGCGGTCGCACCACGAGGTCGCGCCCATTCGGCCCGGGCGGAGCGAGCGTAAATCCTCGGTCGTGGTCATCAAGCCCAATAACGCTCACCCCGCGACGATCCACAGCCGCAGCGCTCTCCTGGTGCGGAGGTCGAGCCGCGCACCGGGTCGGGTGGCGGGGCCGTCACGGGCAGCGCGACGGGGGTTACGACCGCGCCGACGCGGGTGCGGCCGTCGGTGTGGGCAGACGCCGACGCGTCTGTTGTCGCGTTCGCGCGTCGGCGTCGGGCGTACGGTCGGATTTCGCGGCAAGGCCGTCGAAGGCATTTCATTCCGGGGACGACCGTGCCGACCGACCGATGCCCGAACGCCGCCCACCGGTCGGAAGAACCCGCCGCGGCCGAACCTCGTCGGCGGCCGCCTACGGCATGCCTCTCATGAGGAGCGCGAACTCGGCGCCCTGCGCCGTGCGTTCCCAAGGCTTGTCGTCCGGGGGACGGGTCCGCGAAACCCGCTTCGAGGCCGGCGAACCCGGCGCCCGCCGGCCGTTTCCCGCTCTCGTGCTACAGCGGGGATGCCTCTTCGAGTCGGTACAGCTCCGGCACGGAGATTTTGATCGGTTCCTGGGTGGTTCGGGCGATCACGACGACCACGGGCTCGTTCGGGTCGGGATTCTCCTCACGGTGGGGAACGAACGGGGGCACGTGGAGGAAGTCGCCCGGCCCCGCCTCGATGCGTACCTCCTTGGTGCCGTCGTGGAAGAAGTACAGAGGGTGTCCGCTGACCACGAAGACACCCGCCTCCGAATCGCCGTGATGGTGGTTGTCCGTCGCACTCGACGGCGGGTTCACGATCAGCCCCATCCAAAGCTTCCTCGAACCGACCGTGCCGCCGCTGATGACGGCGCCGACTCCGGGGAGGTTCGACTCACCTGCCCGGATGAGGCGGAGGCGGTCGCCTCTCGGGGTTTCGGGCTTGTCTCCGCCTGCGGCTTCGACGCTTACGGGGTCGCTCATCGTTGCCCTCCTGATGGTCTGCAACGGCCGAAGGCGGCCGTACCTCCAGGCTGCGTTCGAACCCACGAATATGGCAAATATATTTGCTGAATTGGCAAAAATGCGAGTCGCGCCGACCCCGCCGATCCGGGACCGTCGGCTCGACTGCCGGTTCGGCCCGAACCCGGACGACTGGCTCGCCTACGAACTGCGTTCCTTCCACGAGGAGATGATCGCGATTCGGCGGATCGTCGCCGGCTGTGTGCTCCAGCGCTCACCCCCCGGAACCCGACGACGAGGACGCCCGACTCGGTCTCGCGCAACCGACCGGCCTCAAGTCCGGGTTCCGGCGGGTGCTTCGGTAGCCGGAGCGCCACACAGCAGCCTGAACTCCTTCTCCGACCACATCACGCGCGCGACCAGGGCCAGGAATAGGACGGCAGCATCCGGTGCGTGCCGATCTCGCACGAGCTCGGCAGCCGGTGCGGTGTTCGGCCCCGGTCCGAGGGACGGGCGCGCCGTTGCCGATCGTGTCGTCGTACCGGGGCGATAGCGTGACGCGATGGCCGACGTCTACGAGCTCTCGATCGCGTTGAATCTGCGCAAGGACCTGTCCGACGAGGAGGTCGCGGAACTGCGGTGGCATCTCGGGCTGGGCCCCCGACCGCAGACTCTCCGCATCGTGCCCCGGTTTCCGATCGTGGTGGAGCAGGACGACGGGGAACTCGCCGTGGAGGATCACCCCGAGCCACTTCTGGGCCTGCACGGCGCGGCCCGGCATGTGGGAGGTGCGCTCGTGTCGACGCTGGTGAGACCCGAGCATTCCCGGAACGGAGCGTGGGCTTTGACCATTCGTCAGGAGATCCACCCCGACGAGTTCGAGCTGATCGGTGAACTGCTCGGCTGGCTGGCGACCGAGGCGGATGACCGACACCGCACCGACGCCGGGACGATCCGCCTGGGGTGGACCAGGTTCTACGAGTCGGACCGGTTCGAGCCCCTGATGGTTCGAGAGGGCCGGGTCGTGTGGCCGTAGCGTCCGGCGCTCCCGTCGACGCGCCCTCGCCGTGCGGACGGACAAGCTCGCGATCGCTTACCGGGCCGCACCCACCTTGCCGCCATTCTCAGTGCCGAGCAGGGGCCGAAGGGCTCGTCAGGTCGACTCGTGGACGTGTCGGTCACCGAGGTCCTCGCGCGCTTTCGCGCTGAGCGTCCGGGTGTCGACGTGCGGCTGTTCCGGGCGAACGCGGACGCGATGGTGCGTCGCCTCGGGGAGCGGGGGGTTGACGCGTGCTTCGCCTCGCGTCCGCTTGTCGGGCCGGCACCGGTCTCGGTCGAACTCGTGCGCGAGGAGGTGCTGCTCGCGGTTCCGGCGACTCTTCCCCCGGCGGGACGAGAGCGGGTGGCCGTCGCCGGAGTGGGCCGGCTACCGCGACGGTCCGGAGGCCGCCCGGGCGCTGGAGGTGTTCGCCAAGTGCCCCCGGACCCGGCGCAACCACACGTCGGAAGCCGACCACGTCCAGGCGACGCTGCGGGTGACCGCCGACGGCGACCTCGTCCACTCGTACGTCACCTGGTTCATCGACTGCGCGACCAAGGGCGATCACAGGCGTCGCCGTCACACCCGGCCACCCCACCCCTGCCTCGGTCCCGGCCGCGTTCGCGTTGCGTTCCGCGATCGTGCGCACCGCCCCCTACGGGCCGTTCGGCGGCCTGCCCGAGCACGTGCGGTTCGACCGCGGCAGCAACTTCCTCTCCCGCGCCGTGCCCACCGCGCTCACCGCCCCGGACGCCGACATCACCGTGCTGCCGCCCCACAGCCCCCACCCGAAAGGCGGCATCGAGGACCCCAACCTCTGCGGGGAACGGATGCCGTTCGCCGCTCAGCTCGACCACACAGGCCACCCAAAGCATGCGAGAAAACGGACGTAAAGGTGTCAGTGGGCGGGAAGATACGTCGTCTGCAGGACGTAGACGCGTTCGCTGCGTACCACGATCAGGTACACGAACATGCCGTCGTCGACGTAGGCGGTTGCCGCACGCGGATTGGGGCCCTCGTACAGCGTCCCGTCGAGATACAGGGCCTCGGCCGCGCGGACGATCTCCGCGACCGCGGTCTCGACCAGGGCGACGAACGCCTCCGGCGCCCCGCCCACCACGCTCGCCTGGTCGGGCTCGTACTCCCAGCCCCAGCTCACACGCCCACCGCGGCGTAGGCGGCCCGCAACAACTCGCCGGCGACCCGAACACCGCGGGCCCGCACCCGAGGGTCGTCGCTGACGGTGTCGACCTGCTCGGCATGGTGATACCGGAACGCCAGGTCCGGATGACGCTCGATCTCCGCGATCGCCGCCCAGTGCCGCAACCAGCCCCGCAACGGGTCGAGCCGGTTGACCTCCAACGCCTTCGCGGTCGCCTCGCGCTGGGACCGGTCCATCTCGGGAAGCCAGTGCGGCGCCAACAACGCGATCGCCGCACGCACGCCCTCGATCGTGCACTCCGGCCGCGCGATCACCGGAGTCGAATACTCGGGCTCGGCAGTCACCTCACACCCCTCCCTCACGACGAACCGACCGCCCCACTCTAATCGCCGACGTCCCACCGACAGGGCACCCGACGGACCGGCCGCCCGGATCCGCCAACGCACACCACCCTCCACGGCCGCCGCCTGGGCACAGCCCACCTCGCCGACCGGGCCACCGACGGACAACGCGCCGCACTGCGCCGCGCCCGGGCGACCCGCGCCCGCCGCCTGCGCACCGAGGCCAAAGCCGCCGAACAGCCCCGCCGGGACCGCTTCGCCCCCGCCACGCTTCCCGCCGACGCCCACCGCCTGGACGCCGTCACCGCCCACGACGCCGACCGTGAACCGGCCCGCCACCACGACGGCGACCCGACCGGCCTTGCGGCGGAAAGCGCCCGGGAACTCGGCCCGATCACCTCGACCCGCTACGTCAGCCCGACCATCGGCCCCGCGCTGCCGATCCTGCAACTCGGTGACGGCAAGGCCCTGGTCGCCCGCACCTTCGACAGCCTCGACGTCACCGACGCCCGCCAGGCCCCCGGCCGCCACATCCCCTACGACGCGAACGCCAAGGTCTTGCGCCTGCTGGGGAACAACCGCGCTGGGCCCGCGTCGAACGCACACCGGCGGAGGTTGCCGTCCTCGCCGTCCCCCCGACGGCGCCCCGACGCATAACCGCCGCTGCGCACCCGGACGCCACCGGCCCGCCCGCGCGGGCGCGCCGAACAACGCACGCCACACCCCGAGAGAAGGCCCGCCGACACACCCGCCGGCTGCTGGGCCAGGGCCTGCGCCACGCCGACGAACAGTGGGCACTGGTGTCCGCGGGGCCGAGCGTCGGAGCGATCGCCGGTCGCGAACTCGAGGAGATCGCGACATCGGGACGCGAGGACCAACCGGCCCCGATACACGCTCTCGTGCACGAGCACACGAGGGTCACCCGGCTCAACGCCCGCGACCACCTCGTGGCGTTGCGCCACGAACTCGAAAGACCCGGAAGCCCGTGGGCGCCGCTGTCGCTGTCGCTGTCGCTGTCCCGGGTCGCGGTCGAAGGCCTCGCCCGCAGCGCTATCTGATCCAGGACGGACTCGACCCCGCGCGTCCCCCGGCCAGGATCGCGGCGGTGCGGGTGTCGGAGGCGCCGGAGGAAGTCCGGGCGGTGTACGCCTTCGACGCGTCCACCGCGATGGCGACCGCGTTCGACGACGCGCTCGCGCAACTCGTCGACAGCGTGCGTCTGGCGGGCATGGAGGTCCTAAACGGCAAGAACGGCAACGCGTCGTTCCCCACCTCCGTCTCCTTCGAGGACGGCACGCAACAGATCAAGTGGCCGGTCGAGCCCGAAGTCGACCGACCGATCAAGGCCGGTCTGCCCAACGGCCCACACACCGATTCCTTCCACATCTACGCGATGGCCTCCGGGATCGTGCACAGCAGAACCTGGATGCTCGGCCACCAGGCCGCCGGCCGCAACACCCCCATGGAGGACCCGGCGTTGTACGCGTGCGCCGCGCACATGCTCCTGTTCGCCGTCAGCGGGTGGCTCCGCGACCTCGAGGCGTTCTACGGCCGCTCCGCGAGCACGCGCCGACGACACCTCGACCAGTTGTACCGGGAGTGGCTCGGGTTCCTGCGCCCACTGATCCGGGAGTAGTACACGCCGGCCGCCCGGGCACGCCGCCACATCGGTCGGCCTCGTCAACGCCCGTCCGATACGGGACCATCCGACTCGGGCCCGCCCACGCCGACCGTCGGTCGGGCGGCGCTTCGGCGGCAAGGGCAAGGAACCCGGGCCGTCCACGGCCGACCCGACCCGGCCCGAGGGCGGCCGACCGCGCCGCCATGGAGTTCGGCACCGACTGACCCCCGACACGCACGCGGGCCCGTCCCTCCCGGGGCGGACCCGCGCCGGCGAGGCCTCCGCCGCGTCAACCGTGGCGGCTCCCGATGAGCGCGACCGGCACGGAGCGATGCCCCGCCGCCGATCCCCCGTCGACCCCGGTGGTGTGCAGCATCAGGTCGGTGTCCCCGATGCCCGCCCACCCGAGCATGTAGCCGAGCAGCGAGGTCCGTCCGGCCGCCCCTGTGTGGAAGCCGTTCGCACGCACCCTCTGCAAGACGGCTTCCTGATACTCGTGCGCCCGCGTCGACAACGCCTCGTCGCCGAGGATGCCACCGGCAGCGAGCAGCGACTGGACCACGCCGCTGCTGCCGTGGCAGACCGACAGGTCGACCGGCCGATCGACGGGAAGCCGCGTCGCCTTGTCCACCAGCGTGGTCAACCGCCCATCGGTCAACCACTCCCGCCGACCGGCCGAGCACAGTATCTCCGCCGACGTCAACAACATGCCGGCGGCACCATTGCACCATCCCGTCGACTGGGACTCCTCGCCGGATTCCCACCGCCCGATCAGCCAGTCGGCCGCTTCCTTGGCCAGGGCATCGTCACCGAGGACGCGCCCCATGCGGGCGGCGGCCCAGCGCAATCCGAGCTCGCCGTGCGCCACGTCGAACCACGCCACCGTCCGCGCCGCCCCGATGTGGCCCAGGACCGGGTCGCGCAGCCGTCCCAACCACGATTCGCCGCACGGAACACCGCCGTTGCCCGCTTCGAGACGGGACAGCAGGACCATCAACAGGCCGGCCGGACCGTTCGCCAGATCGGTTTCCAGCAGCTGCGCCGCCGACCGTTCGTCGACCCCGACCAGTACCCGCTCCAGCCAGTCGGGGTCCACCGCGGCGGGTCTCGTGAGCAGCATCGAGGAGGCACCGGAGAACACCGACTCCGGAGTCTCCATCAACACCTCGGCGTATTCCGCCGCCAGCGCGTCAAGACCACGATCCGCGTCGAGACCGACGCCCGCCGGAACACCGCCCTGCTCTGCGGCCCGCGTCAGGAACGAGACGATGCCGCCGACGTCGTG
Source organism: Embleya hyalina (assembly GCF_003967355.1). Lineage (GTDB taxonomy): Bacteria > Actinomycetota > Actinomycetes > Streptomycetales > Streptomycetaceae > Embleya > Embleya hyalina. The sequence continues at coordinate 301,176 of NZ_BIFH01000022.1, forward strand.
GAACGAGATGCAGTTGCCCGGGGTGATGGTCATGGCCCGGCGTCCGGGGCCGATCCCGCACAACCAGCCGACCTGCGCACCGTCAGCGGTTTCGAAGGTCACGCCGATGTCCGCGATCGTGCGCGCGATCTTCGGCCACCACGTCCCCGGGCGCGTGCCGTTCGACAGGGTGGGGGCGAACACGCCCACCGCCGACAGCCCGGCGGGGTTCTCGTCGTCGAACAGCTCGCCGAAGCACTCCTCCAGCAGGAAGTGGTGGTAACGATCCGTACGGGCCGAGTTGAGCGCGACGCCCCGCCTCGCGTGGTCGAGTGCCGACGTGCGGAACACCCCCGGTATCCGGACCCTCGACGTCGCCAGTTCCGACGAGTCGGCCCGTGAGCTGAAATAGGGCACGTTGCCGGTACTCAGACAGGCCCGCTCCTCGGCGCCGATCCGGCGCGCCGCCTCGGCCGAAAGTCCGTCGGAGAAGTCCCGAAGCAGCCCGAGCAGTCGTACGGCCTCCTCCGCACGAGCCAGGTAGTCCGGATGCGTGGACGCGTCGATGAAGCGGCCGTACACCAGCGTCGCGCGCACCACGTACCGGATGCGCATGTCCGGATAGGCGTCGAGGATCGTCGTGATGCCGTCGCCGCGGACGAACGCGAGGGCGTCGAAGTACCCCGCCAGCAAGTCGGCGAAGTAATCCGTCGCGGATACCGGCGATTCCCCCAGGCGCGGCACGTTGCCCCGATGCCGGTAGACGATGGGTTCGCGGCGCACGGAGATGTTGTCCGTGCCGTTGTCACGAACGACGGTGCTGGTCAACTTCGAGCTCTGGTCGCCGGCGACCCCCACGCCCGCCATGAAGAAGTCGACCGGGGAGCCCGGGTGCACCATGGGGACGAGCATCGTGGAGACGACCGAGAGCTTCATCTGGTTGATCAACGTGTGCGCCAGGGTGTCGTTGTCCACGCCGGAGTCGGGCCGCAGGATCGTTTCGGTGTCGATCAGGCAGGGGTGCTCACCGCGCGCCAACAGGTTCTCGTCATGCAGATCGGACGCTCCGATGGCACCGAGGATCGCGCAGATGGAGCCGAACCGGTAGAAGTACCGGGCGGGTTGCTCCGGCGTGTCCATGGCCTGCGCCGGGATGAACTGCTGCCAACCGTGCGATCCCACGGTCAGGGAGAGCGGTAGACACTCCCGCAACGAGAAGGACAGGTGCGGATCTGCCGCGGCATACAGGTCCCGCACGAAGCGATCCGTGGTCAGGGTACGCGGCTTGAAGACCACCCGCGTATCGTCGCCGAGCCGGACCCCGATCACCTGGCGATTGTCGTTGTGCGGGTCCGCTCCGGTGAGGAAGATGCCGGTGACGAGTTCGTCGTCCGCCGAGGTGGCACCGATCAGACCGGCGGCCCGCAGGGCGGGCCGATCCTCGGCGTAGGCGACGAACAGGTCGGTGTACGCGTCCAGCGCATTGCGCAGGACGGTCTCCAGACGGCGCTCCAGGACGGGATATCGGCCGATGATCCGCGAGCAGGTACCGGGTTCGTCGAGATGTCGCCGAAAGCGCCGCAGTGCCCGATCACCGTCCACGGTCCTGGGCAACCCGTGATCCGCACGGAAGGAGTGGAACTCGCCGATCAGCATGCGGAACGCGTGCGCCTCGACGTTCGCCGACAGTGCCGACCAGACCTGGTGCGACACCTCGTCGAGGTGTTCCGGATCGACGACCGCGACCATCACCTCGCGCAGACCGTCGGCCACGACGCTTCTCGGCACCAGGTGCGTGTAGAACGGTACGAAGGCGTCGATCGCCACATTCGGATTCGTCATGCGGACTCGCCTCTCAGCAGGGCGTCGAGTGAATTCTCCGAGTACAGGTCCGGGTACACCGAGCCGGCTGCCAACAGCTGTGCGTGGCTGCCCTGTTCCACCACCCGCCCGCGGTCGAGCACATAGATGTGATCGGCCGATTTGATCGTCGCCAGGCGGTGGGCAATGATGATTTGGGTCGCGCCCATCTCTCGGATGATGTTCGCGACCCGGCGCTCGTTCACCGTGTCCAGCGAGGCCGTCGCCTCGTCGAGCAGGAGAATCGAGGGGCGCTGGAGAAGCGCGCGCACGATGGCCAGGCGCTGACGCTGACCGCCGGAGAAGTTCGCCCCCATTTCCGACACCAGTGTGTCGAGCCCCATGGGCAGGTCTTCCAGGAAGTCGAGAATCCCGACGCCGGCGCAGTATTCGTGGACCTTCTCCCGGGAAATGTCCTGACCCATCGTCAGATTCTCCAGGATGGTGCGATTGTGCAGGTGCACCTCCTGCGGGATGTATCCGATGTTTCGGCGCAGCGCTTCCCGGTCGTACTCGCCCGCGTCCCGGCCGCCGAATCGCACGGTGCCGCCGGTCGGATCGTAGAGACCGCAGATGATCCGTCCGAGGGTGCTCTTGCCCGAGCCCGACGCCCCGACGAGCGCCACCTTGGCGCCGGCCTCGATGTCCATCGAGACGTCCTGCACAGTCAATTCACTGTGCCTGGTGTATCGGAAGCTGACGTTCTCCAGCCGGATCGACGTCGAGGCGAGTTCCGTCACGGTGCCGCCGGGTGTCTCCGACGGCGTCCTGACGATGTCGGCCAGCCTGCCCATGTACCGGGACGCCTCGGCGAACTCCGTGTAGGTCTGGAACACCGAGGTGGACAGGGCGAAATAGGTTCCCGACACCGTCTGCACCGCGATCGCCCCGCCCAGCGACATCTGTCCGTGGCTGACGAAGTACAGGCTGGACAGCAGCACGATCAGCGGCCCGAACATCTGGGTCGTGGTCGTCAGGCCCGAGATCCGTCCCTGTTGCAGGCGCATCCGGGTCTTCATCGCGTCCAGCGACGCGGCGTAGACCTCGCCCCAGGCATCGACGAACTCGCGGGCGTAGCCGCCCATCTTGATCGTCGGGACCGAGACGATCGCATCCAGCTGCGCCGACTGGCTCTTGCTCAACAGGCTGATCTCCGCGTCGACCGCTTCGAGGACGCGGACGCGCGTCTTGACCAGGTAGGCCGCGTTGAGCAGGGACAGGAACGCCGCGATCAGGCCCAGTCGCCACTCGGCGACGAACAGGTATCCGGTCACGCACGCCAGGGTCCCGACGTCCATGATTCCCTGGGCCACCCGCGAGGACAGCAGGTCCCTGATCACGTTGACGCTGCTCAGCCGGAACAGGAGTTCGCCCGGTTGTCGGGTGGTGAAGAACTTGTACGGCAGGGACAGCAGCTTGGTGAAGGTGTGGGTCATCAGGTGCCTGCCCAGCAGCGCGACCACCGAGGACAGGACGAGGACGCGGACCAGGTACAGGACGAAGTACCCGGCCGCCACGGCCAGGATGACCGCGATCACCGTGCCCAGGTCGGCGAGGCCCTGCCAACGCGCGAACCGGTCGACCGCCCATTCGGTCAGCATCGGTACCCCGAGGACCGCCGCGTATCCGCTCAACGACAACAGCGCCACCAGGGCGATGCGTTCGCGGGATCCGTCCGCGAAGAGCGGGATACCGCGCCAGTCGGCGAGGATCGGCCGCCGAGTGCGCTCGAAGTCGGGGCCGGCCTCGGCGGACACCGCGATGCCGCTGAAACCGGCCTGGAGTTCCTCCCGGCTCAGCCGCCGTCGTCCCACGGCCGGATCCATGACGATCGCGCTGCGACCGTCGAAGCGTTCGAGGACGACGAAGTGGTAGCCCTCCCAGTACAGGATCGTGGGCGAGGTGAACTTCTCCAGCGCGGCGATGCCCTTGACCCGAAAGAGCCTCGCGTCCATGCCGCGTGAGCGCAGGAATCGCGCCAGTTGGCCGGCGCTCAGGCCGTCCCGACCCGCCTCGATGTCCTGCCGCGCGCTCGACAGGTCCTCCGCCCGGCCGTGATGGCGCAACAGCGCGACGACGCAGCACAATCCGCATTCCGTCTGCGTCACCTGGGTGACGGTCGGCACCCGACGCGCCTGCTTCGACCCGCGGTCGCCGATGGCGATTCCCATGTCATCGGCCCTCGACCGTCACCGTGATCGGGGAGATGCGCATGCCCCGATCGAGACGATTGACGAGATGCACCACGATGCCGGCGCTGCCGACCATCAGGCTGTTCGTGTGCGCGTACCGGCTCGTGCGGTCCTCGATCTTGCGGACGACGACGTCGGGTCGCAACCAGGTGCGTTCGATCCTCGCCACGTCGTCGCGCAGCGACGCGTCACCGGCGGCGAGGGTGGACAGGATGTCGTGGTTGCCGAGATCGCCGTGGCACCAGGTCAGGTTGCGGCCGAAGCCGCGACGCTTCATGGTGGCGACGGCGGTGTCGCGCAGGCGCGCGACGGAGTCGTCACCGGAGACGGTGTGGTAGGCGGACAACGCGAGGGCGATGCCGGCCGCGCCGTGGCACCACCCGGTCGAGAACGTCGACGGTGTGGCCACGTTGGAGAACCAGTCGTCCTCCTTCGGGTCGTGGAACACCCGCAACCGGTCGATCAGTCGGGACAGCGCCGCCTCGACGACGTGGCGCCGGTCGGGCGCGACCCGGGGATACGCCCGGCTCAGTGCCTCGACGACTCCGCCGACCCCGTGCCCGCAGCCGGACTGGTCCAGGACCGGCCGATGGCCGTCATCGCCCGGCAACGCCTCCGCGAGCGCGCAGGCCACCGTCGTGATCGAGGCGTCCCGGTCCGGTCCGCCGATCGCCGCCACGCACGACAACACCCCGGCCAGACCGCCGATGACATCCAGGGACGCCTCGGCCGGCGACTGGTCGCGCACGTGGTCCAGCACCGCCGGCACCGCCCGCTGCGCGACGGTCGTCCACTCGTCCCGGCCCAGGATCCGACCCGCCGCCGCCAGGGCGAACAGCGTGCCGGGCAGGCCGGTGTAGGCCGAGAGCCCGGCCTGTCGCACGGCGCGCACATCGTACGTGTCGCCGGCCAGGAGATCGGCGGTGGCGGAGAAGACCCGGGTGGCCAGGTCGCGATGGTTCGGGTTGTCCAGGGCCCGCCCGGCGGCGGCCAGGGCCAGCGCGGGGCCGACCCGTCCGGTGTACAGGTCGAACCCGAGCACCCCCGGCGGCCACGGCCGATCGGCCCGGGCCGACGCCAGGGGGCCGATCCAGGTCGGGGGGAGATCGTCGAACCGATCGGGCATCGCCGTGGCGACCAGGTGGTCGCACAGCCGAGTCACCAGCGAGGCCAACGCATCCCCGGAGTACCCGGGCGACCGCCGCGCCGACGCAGTGTGCGGCCAGCCCTCGTCCGGGTCGTTGTCGGCCGCGGCCAGGTGGTTGTCGGGAAAGCGGCACGAGAAGGCGGAGTGGACGAGCCGGAGTTGCTCGCTCAGGACGAACTCCGTCAGGTTCGTCGCCTTGGCCCGGGCCAGGTCGATCGGCGGCTCGGGAAACGCGGCCACCACCGCGGCGCCGTCCCCGTCCCGAAGGATCACATCCGTGGCGGCGACGATGAAGTAGGGAACGTCGCGCTCCGCGAGCTGCCGCAACTCGGACCGTACGATCTCCGGCGCCGAGGTCGTGCTGGGGATCGCGATGCGCTTCAACACGGCGAGATACGCGGACTCGTCGTCCATGGCACCGGCCCCGGATGCCATCCGCAACAGCTGCCCGTAGAGCATGGTCGGATTGTGGATGTAGCGGATGCGGACACCGGACATCGTCCGGTGGAGCAGATCGTTCCACCCCTCCCGGTCCGCCATCACCGCCCGGCACACCCTCGTGAATCCGGACGCCATCCGCTCGCCCAACGCATGGGTCTCCCGCTCGCTCAGATCGCCGACGACCGTCGGCCGCTCCCCCACCGCCTGCGTCTCCAGGCTCAGCCGCACCCGATCGGTGAACGCGTCCTCGAACCGCATCGTCTTCAACGGCATGTCGCCGCGGCCCTGGTCGCCGAGAAAGCCGAGGTCGACATGGCCGCCGTCCTCCCCCTTCCCGGACAGGACCAGCGGCAGGATGCCGATTCCGTATACCGACTGCCCGATCGTCTCGTGCGCGTTTCCCCGGATCTGGGCCGTCGGGCCGACATGGTTCCGCTCCGGATGCAGGATGGTCTCGAGGTCGATGGGTACCGGACCGCGGCGGGTCGCCACGATGTTTTCGAGGTGCATGTCCCGGGCGTTGAGCAGATACATCACAGCGGCCAACTCGCCGCTCTCGTACATGAATTCCGCAGCCCGATCGGAGACGTCCGCCGCCTCGACGTAGGCCACGTAGCCGTAGCCGTCCCGGTCCAGAACCCGCGCGGCGACCAGGGACGTCCCCAGCCGATCGTTGAGCGCGTCGACGAGGACCGCGTACGCGGCCTCGCAGGAGACATCTCGGGGCTTGTATGCCAGCCGCCTGCCGGAGCCGAACGCGAGGAGGCAGACACTGCGACCGTGATGGTGGGTGTCTCCCGCGGAGAACCCGCAGGAGACGATCACATCGGTGGGGTCGATGCCGAACGTGCTCCCGATCGCCTCCCGGTCGGCGCGCAGTCGGCCGCAGAGTTCGCGGAAGCTGTCCGCCTCGGTGCGCAGCAGGGTGCGCGTGACGGCACGCAGCACCGGGAACTCGAGTCCGGTCCAGTCCTCCAGGCGACCTCGGCCGGCCTGCTCGACGAAGTACGCGTACCGCTCCGCAGGGTCCGCGCCCCGGAGCAGGCCGCCTCGACGCGCGTGGTTGACGGCGACCACCAGCGGCCGGATGTACACCTCGCGCAAGCGCGCCTCGGTGCGTTCGAGGAGTTGTTCCAGGATCACCCGGGGATCGCCGAACAACTCCCGGAAGGGGCCGACCGGATCCGCCCGCGCCACGGCGGCGGCGACCCCTTTGACGATGCGTTGAAACGGATACTCTTCCGGCCGGCCGATCCACTCCTCCACCGTCGCCCGCGTACCGTCGCTCGGCGTTTCGGATGCCGCATCGGTTTCGTGCGCGCGAAGCGGGCCGACAATCTGTTCGTCGAATCGGGCCAGCGGTGCGATCACCTCGTCGAATTCGGCGTCGTCCAGCTCCGGATAGTACGTGGCCGATGAATTCACGTCGATTTGCTCCATCTTCGCGTGGTGTTGTGCGCGGGGGCGGAATGGAGGCCGTCGCCGGCCCCCATTCCGCCTCGATGAACTACCGGCTCACCGAACCGCGTTCGGTCGCCCTCAGCACTTGCTGGAGCACGCGGTCGTGGGACACATGGTCGCGGTGATCAGCGTGATCGTGGCGACGCACAGTGCCGACGTGGTGAAACCGCCGTAGACATCCGCCTCGCTCAACTCGATGAGTTCGGCCTCGTCGTAGCGGCCGAGGCTGTCGGTGTCCTTTTCCATGGCACGCTCCCTTCCCGGTCGATTCCCATCAGTTGCAGCTTCGCTGGCATTCCTTGGTCAGCGTGCACCAGTTGCCGTGGTTCCCGAGATCATTGCTGAAGATGGTGATCGTCGTGATGGTGATGGAACCGGTGCCGGCGTAGTACGCCGCGTCGTGCTGGAGATCCTGGTCCGCGATCTCCTCCAGCAGCGAAATGTCGCCCTCGTACATCGGGTTCATGTGTGTCACCCCCTTTCCCGTCTTCGATGGGGGTGCCGACCAGGTCGATCGATCGGCGACCCGGGTGACATCTTTGCCTGCCGAAATGCACCGGCAGCATGGTCCGAAAACGGAATACGCACGCGTTCCGCATGAGCCGTGCATACGGCCTGCATGCGCCGTCTCAGGCGCGGTACCCGCCGGCGAGGGGGGCGTGGTCGGCGACCAGACGCAGCGCCTCGCCCCGGTCCCAGTTGAGGGCGGCGGTACGCATCGCCGCGGCGTGGGGCGGCAGATCGAGACCCAGGTCGTCGGCGAACAGCGCCTGACACCGGTTGATCGCGTCGAGGGCGGCGGCGGCATCGCCGTTGATGCAGTGCACCGCGGCCAGCAGTTCCCAAAAGCGCTGCCGATAGGGCGCCTCGGCGAGGGTGCTTTCGATGCGGTAGGTGAGCATGTCGGTGCGGTTGGCGATGACGCAGGCGGTGAACAGATCCTGATAGGCGTCGAAGCGCGCGCCGTTGAGGCCGGCGGCGTGGGCGTTGAACCACCGCGTCGACGGCAGATTCTGCCCGAACGGGCCACGCCACAGGCCGATGGCCTCTTCCAGCGCGGCGACCGCCCGTTCGGGTTCGCCGTGCAGGAGCAGGCTTCGGCCGTGCCGTGCGGCCAGCATGAACATGGGGATGTCGAACTCCTCGGGGGCGACCTCGAGCGCGTACCCGCTCTGACCGCCCCGGTAGGTCTTGACCCGGCAGCTGAGCCCGGGTTCGACCTCGTCCAGGTCGCGTCTGAGACCCGCCAAATGGCTGCGGATGTTCGCCGTGGCCGAGGCCGGGGGTTCGTCCCACAACAGATCGGCGAATTCACCGACGGTGATGCACTGTCCCGCTCGAAGCAGGAAGGCGGTGAGCATCGCCTGGCGGACGGGCGAGGCCGAGTCGACACCACCACGTACGTGCAGTGGACCAAGAATGCTGAAGAGCATCGGTGTTTCCAACCTCACGTTCGGATCGCGTGGCAACTGTGAAGCTGTGCGGTTCGGGCCCGCGCAGGGGCCGTGCTTGTCGTACACCGGGCGACCCGTCCGGGACGCCGCCGGCCGATCGGCCGCAAGTCTTGCCGGAGCCGGCGGGCGGAACAACGGCGAGCGCTTGTTCCGAACACCTCGTGCGCGTCCGCCCTGCTCACAGCCCTGTCCCGATCCGTCCCGAACACCCGCGAACCCCACAGGCAGCACTGTCCGTATAAGGAGCTTGACTACAGGGTGATGAACGGTCGTCGGGCATACACCATCCGGGGCACCCGTCGAGGCTGCCACCCGCGGGTTCGATGGCCGAATGGCGATGGTTCCCGAGCAGGGTGAGGTTGAAGGAGAAGTCCGTCGCGGCCGGTGCCACAGCAAGGCGGTCGTCGGCTGGGCGATGGCCGACCATTTCAAAACCTCGCTCGTCGCCTCGGCTCTCGACATGGCCCGGGGACGCATGCGGATCGAGAAAAACGCGATCTTCCATTCCGATCGCGGCAGCAACGATGGCCGAGTCCTTCTTCGGCGCGCTGAAGAACGAATGCCTGAACCGGTACGTCTTCACGAATCACGCGAAGGCACGCCGCGAGGTTGTCAGATACATCGAGGGACCCTGTTGCCCAATTAAATGAAGCCCCGGTGATCAACGGGTGCGTGCTCTCCTGAGACCCGAGGGTGGTGAGTGCTGACTCATGGACGCGGACGAGGCGTCCAATCAGGGAACGGGGGTGGCGTGTGTCCATGTGGGCCGGCTCGGGAGTGGAGGTTCCCGCGGGGACGCGGGAGGTGGCGCGGGCGGCGTTTCCCAAGGGCTGCCTGGCGTTGAGGATCCGTGACGGCCTCGGGCCGCTGTTTCGGGACACGGAGTTCAAGGACGCGTTCGGAGTCCGTGGACGTCCGGGTGTCTCACCCGGCCGATTGGCCTTGGTGAGCGTCTTGCAGTTCGCCGAGAAGCTCACCGACCGTCAGGCCGCGCACGCGGTGCGGGCCAGAATCGATGTGAAGTATCTGCTCGGTCTGGAACTGACCGATCCGGGCTTCGATCACACCGTGTTGACCGGGTTTCGGGAACGGCTGCTGACTCATGGCCTGGAGGAGAGGATCCTGGACCTGCTCCTGGAACGGTTGGCCGGAATGGGGTTGGTCGCCCCCGGCGGGCGGCAGCGCACCGACTTTGCCTGGAGTTCGTCGGCGAAACACCGCGGGTTGCGCTGGATGCGCTTGCGGCGGCGGCCCCGGACCGGCTGCGTGTGTGGATGGAACCGGCGTAGCAGGAACGCTACGGAGCACGTATCGATGCATACCGGCTCCCGGTCGACGAACGGGAACGACTCGATATGGCTCGGCGGATCGCCGAGGATGGACATCGGCTGCTCGAAGCGGTCTTCGCGCCGGCAGCGCCTCCATGGTTGCGGGAGATTCCCGCCGTCACCGTTCTGCGCACGGTGTGGGTGCAGCAGTTCACCCGCACCGTCGGTGACGGCGAACAGGAGGTGACCTGGCGGGGGAAGGACGATCTCCCGCCGAGCAGGGTACTGATCGCCTCGCCTCGTGATCCACAGGCCCAGTACGCGAAGAAGCGCGCATCCGCCTGGGTCGGTTACAAGGTCCACCTCAGTGAAAGCTACGACGATCCCGGACGGTCTCGGCGCCCGCACTTGATCACCCACGTCGTCACGACTGACGCCACGGTCAACGACGCGATGGTCGTCAAGGATGTTCACGACCGTCTCACCGGCAGGAACCTGTTGCCCCCGGAGCACCTCCTGGATGCGGGCTACACCTCTGCCGAACTCCTGCCGACGGCACCGTCTCTCCGCGGTGTCGACGTCGTCGGCCCGGTGCGGTCGAACAACACCCGCCAGTCTCGCGAGGCGGACGGCTTCGGCAGGACCGCCTTCACCATCGACCGGCAGGCCGAGCACGCCGTTTGCCCGACCGGGGCCAAGAGCCGATACCGGACAGCCGGGTTGGACAACCCCCTGCCCGGTGCGTGACCGATGCACTCGATCCACCGGATACGGACGACAATCGACCGTCCGGCCCCGGGAACAGGATGCCGTATTGGAGTGCGTCCGGGCCGAACAGTCCACAGACGCGTGGAAGGAACGCCACGCGGCCCGCGCAGGAGTCGAAGGCACCATCCATCAGGCCCTCGCGGTCGCCGGGATCCGCAGGGCCCGCTACATCGGGCGGGCCAAGACGCACCTCGCACACGTTCCCACCGCGACCGCCGTCAACCTCATTCGCCTGGACGCCTGGTGGAACGAAGTCCCGCTCGCCCGCACGCGTGCTTCCCGGCCGGCCACTCTCGACCTCGCAACGTGAACCCAATTGGGCAACAGGGTCATCGAGGGCTTCTACAATCGCCGACGACTCCACTCCGCCCTGGGATACCGCACACCCCTCGAAGCCCTGCAAAACCACCACGAGCTCGGACTCGCCGCATAAAAAGTCAGCGAACAAGGCGTCCGGAAAACGCGGGCCCCTCACACCCGGCGGAAGTTGCGGCCGCAACGCCTCCCACTCCGCGTCGCTCGCCTCATGACGCCGAATCACACCCGAGATCATCCCTCAACCCGAGCCGGATGGAGGATACTTCCCGGGGGTGGCAGCAGCGCGGTGATGAGCAGGGCGCCGAGCGCCACGCAGATCGCGCCCACCGTGAGGCCGCGTGGGTAGCCCATGATGGCCAGCGTGGCCACCCCGACGGCGCCGCCGATCTGTTGGACCGAGGTGAACAGGGCCGAGCCGAGGCCGGCGTCGTCCTCGGTGGTGTCGGCGACCGCGGCTGCGGCCAGGACGGGCAGGCTCAGGCCGTTGCCGACGCTCAGGATGAGCATGCCGGGCAGGACGTGGGCCGCGTAGGAGTCGCCGGCTGCCACGCCGGAGAGCAGGAGCAGGCCGGCGACGTTGATCGCGAACGCGAGCAGGAGTGCCCAGCGCGTCCCGATTCGGAGCCGGATGCGCGAGGACATCCACATGCCCGTCAGGATGCCGGCGCCGTAGGGCAGATAGGCGATGCCGGCCAGGAGGGGGGTGTACCCCAGGGCGGTCTGCACCCGGATCATCAGGAGGAACGCCATCGCGTACATCGCCATGGAGAACAACAAGGTCGCGCCGTTGGCGACTGCGCGCGTCCGCGAGAGCAGGAACGACCTCGGCACCAGCGGCGCCGCCGCCCGCGACTCCGCCAACCGGAACGCAACTGCGAGCACGGCCGCAAGGGCGAGGGCAGCGATGACGATCGGATCGTTCCAGCCGGTTTCACCCGACCGCAGCAGGCCGTACACCAGCGACACCGCGGCGCCGGTGAGCAGGACGGCGCCGGGAACATCGAGGTGGCGCGGGCCGGAGGCGCGGGACTCGGGGACCAGACGGGGCAGCAGTGCCAGGGCCACGGCGACGACGGGCAGGTTGATCAGAAAGATCCCGCGCCAGGACACCAGGTCGGTGAGCGCTCCGGACAGGATCAGGCCGGAGGTCCCGCCCAGGGCCGCGATGCCGCCCCAGATGCCCAGGACTTTGGCCCGCTCCCTCGGTTCCGGGTACATGAGCACGATCATCGACATTGCCGCCGGGCTGGCCATCGCGGCGCCCGCGCCCTGCACGAACCGCCCGATGACGAGTTGCCAGGGTTCCTCGGCGAGCCCGCACGCCAGGCTGGCTGCCCCGAACAGCGCCACGCCGGTGAGGAACACCCGGCGTCGGCCCAGCAGGTCCGCCATCCGGCCGCACAGGAGCAGCAGTCCACCGAAGGCAAGGAAGTAGGCGTTGACCACCCAGGGCAACTCGGAGGCACTGAAGCCGAGTTCGTCGCGGATGCTGGGCAGGGCCACACTGACGACGGTGTCGTCGAGCACGAGCATGAACTGGACCAGGCACAGCATGATCATCGGCATGCGGTCACACTAGGATCCGCCGCATTTTGGCCACAATCCGCGATGGGGCCAGACTGTGTCGCATGGAGGACAGCCGTATGCAGGACGTGGGCGCGATCCTCGTCGGCCGTTTCCCACTGGCCTCGGGAGACCGGATCCCCGCGCACCGTCACACTCACCACCAGCTCGCGTGGACCCGGAGCGGAGTACTGAGCGTCGGTGTGGGCGAGGTGTACTGGGTCCTGCCGCCCACCAGGGCGCTGTGGCTGCCCGCGGGCGTCACCCACACGACCGGCGCGACCCGCGGCGCGGTGCTGTGCAGCCTGTACCTGCCGCCGGAACACTGCGCCCTGGACTGGCCCGAACCCACCGCCGTCGGCGTCGACGGCCTGCTGGCCGAGCTGATCGGGTACCTCGCCCGCACCGACCTCGCCGACGAAGCGCGACGGCGTGCCGAGGCTCTGGTGCCCGATTTGCTGCACCCGCTGCCCACCCGGCCCATCGACGTACCGCAACCTACCGATGAACGCGTCCGCGCAGTGGCCGCCGCGCTACTGGCGGATCCGGCCGACCCCCGCAGCCTGGAGGCTCACGCCCGCGCCGCGGGGGTGAGCCGGCGGACGTTGACGCGGCTGTTCGTACAGGACACAGGCATGAGCTTCGAGCATTGGCGAACCCAGGTGCGCCTGCGGGCCGCGCTGCCGCTGTTGGCCGAGGGGCAGCCGGTTTCACGGGTGGCGCACGCTGTGGGGTACGCCACGGCGAGCGCGTTCCTGGCGGCATTCCGCCGCACGGTCGGCACCACGCCCAGGCGCTACCTGCACAGCCGTTGAACTGTTCCCTCCCGGGTGCGCGGGTCCCGGTGGTGACGGGGTGGCGCCGGGTTTCGGCGAGGTGGTCCAGGCGAAACGCGTCAAGTCCGGTTTGGTGATGCGTTCGGTGCCGTCGAAGATCGCGGTGACGGCGGCTTGGCGGATGAGGTGGGAGGGGGCTGCCGATCCGTCCGGTGGTGCGTTGGCGGGTGGTACGCGGGGAGGCGATGGTGGTGTTCCGGCGCGCTCGGTGTGTGTTTCGGGTCGAGGGCGGTTTCCACGCCGGTGATCAACTCGGTGAACGGTTCGCGTGTGCCGAGCGGCGCGGGGAACGCCCCGCACTCGACCAGCGAGGCCCGTCCGGCGAGCCCGGCCCCGCGTACACCCGCGAACAACGCGGTCGCCACCACGTCGATGCCCGCGTACACGAACGTCGCGCCGATGCGTTCGGTGAGGTCTTTTCGGCAGGTCCGCGGTCTTCGCACCGGTGGTGGTGCGCGGGTCGAGGACGGCGGGTTCTCGTCGACGAGGACGGAGGGACACCGGCCCGGTCGTACGTGTGGCAGACGGCCTCGGCGATCCGGGCCTGCGTCGCCCGGGCGGTGACGGGGACGCCGAGGTGGCGGGCGAATTCGGCGGCCGGGGCCTTCGCGGTCGCGCCCGGTGGCACGAGGACGTACGCCACCGGCCCCACCCTTCCACCCCTCCATTCCTGCGCCGCGTTGGGCGGTCTCCGCGAGGTGGCAGGCGCGTCCGACGCGGGTGCAGTGCGGTGGTCTTCCCGGCTGCGGCGGGGCCGCCGGCGATCAATGCCGGTCGGGCGGTGTCCGGGTCCGCGTCGCCCGTCCGGGGGTCCCGGTGCGTGACATCGAACGCCACCACGGTTCGGTGTGCCCGCGCGCGTGCCGCCGGGCGACCCGCCACGTCGCGCCGATGGGGGCGGCACGCCGTGGCAGGCGTCCGGGCGGGCCCGGCCTTCGTCGACACCCCGACCTCGGCCTTCCCGGACCGCCGTCGAGACCTCCGAGGATCGGCAGCCGGCGTCCATGCGGTGCGAGCTCCCGCATGCCCTCTCGGCTGCCGTGGGGTTCCCGCGGCCGAGTGCTCGTGGGGCCGTCCGGGTGATGGAGGCCCGTGTCCGGCGCCCTGTCGGGCGGATGGATGGTTGGGTTGATGCGTCCCATCCCGTCCGGAGGAGAACCATGCGCGTGCGCCTCGTGGTCCGGTACTCGCCCCGTCCACCGACGACGGCGGGGTACGACTCCCGGACGGGGTCGGCGTGTGCGTCACGGCCTGCCGGTCCGTCGTGGTGTCGGGTGTCGCTCTGCGATGCCCGGCCCGCGTGCGCGGACGTGCCCCGCACGGCAGGGCGGGGCCGCCCGTGCCTGTGTGGCGCGCCGAACCGTGCAGCGGCAACGTCCTCACGCGAAGGTGTTCGAAATGGTGGCTGAGAACGGCGGCCGGTCCGTCTTCTACGACAACCCCGGGTACGAGATCCCCACCTTCGTCGCGGGAGAAGGCGCACCGAAGGGCGCGGAGATCGAGGCGGTTTCCGACGGAGGCGCCATCGGCAGCGAACTGGCTCTTCCTCCCTATCTCGACGCGCTGCGCGAGGCAGTCACGAAGGACAGCGGATTCAGGGAGATCACCCGGGACAACGTGGCTTGCATGGCGCCTTACACGGGGTCCGACGAGATCGAGATCGGCCCGGGAAGCCGCCCCGACCACTCCAGGGTGGACCGCGTCTTCGCCGACTGGATCCTGGCGCGGCGCAGGCTGCCCTACGCGCTGATCGGGCACTACGGGGACGTCGAGACGATCTCCAACCCGTATCCCCTCGCCTTCGCCGGCAAACTCACCCGGCATTACCTGCACCAGGTGAGTACCCACACCGTCAAGGGGGCGATGAGCTGCACGTATTCCGTCTCGGAGTCGGTGAGCCGGACCGACAGTGAAACCTCGGGCTGGTCGGTCGGCGGCACGGTCGGCGTCCAGGTGGGGCAGCAGAGCACGGTGCAAGGGTCGAGTGATTTCAACTTTTCCGTGAGCCACAGCGAGACCGAGAGTACGTCGTGGACCCAAGGCACCGACGAAAGCTCCGAACTGACCGTCGAGGCGGCCAAGTGGGGCCGCATCGACATCTATGGCGCGGGCGGTGTCTACGACGGGTTCGTCTTCGTGGACGTCGGCTCGGCCCATCAATCGGGCGGAGCCTACTACCCGCTTCCACCGCTCACCGTCGCACGCAACGGCAACAGCTCCTACAAACGTTTCGTGGCGTTGTGTGTCACCGGCTTCTTCGTGAAGTCCCCGAACGCTCCGCACCCGACCGTCTGGATCCCACGCATCTGGGACGACGGCACGCAGGCACCCACGACCGACTTCCCCTACACGGAAATCTCCCACAACCCCTGAACCCGCAACGGTGAGCCGCCCGAACACCGAACACGGCGGCAAAGCCGGAGCCGATCCCGTGCGCGGCCTACGGTATGCCCCCTGCATAACAGCGGTCGACCCACGATCCGCAGCGTCCGAGAAACCGAGCCACGTGCAGCGGTGCGTTCTGGACGGGAACGCTATGGGTTTGACCCCGCGCCATCCACACGAAGCCCGCCACCCGGGACGGACCCACCGGCCGACCGCTCCGCCGCCACACCCCGCTCGATTCCCCGAACGCCCGGTTCGCCGAACGACGAACGCGCTCCGACCGCGCGGGCGAGCACCAAGTCCGTCAGCCCCGGGCGACCCCCGATACCGGGGATGTCGATACCCGGCCAGCCACCGCGGGTTCGCCGCCGACACCCGATCCGGCCGCCCCAACTGCCGATGGACCCAGCCGACCCGCGTACACGCCCCGGCCATCACCGCCGCGGCCTGCAGCGCTCGCAGCCCGCCCGCGCCGGGCGAGCCCGGGCAGTCGGCCGGCCGAGCGGGCCGTCCCCGTGGCGGGCGAAGAGATGCGGTACTCACGAGCGTGTCCGCCCGTCCACCGCGTCGCGCCACAGCAGCAGTCCCGTCAAGCCCACCACCACCCGCGAATCACGGGCCGCATCACCAACCGCCCACGTATCGCGTTCGACCCCGAGGATACGTGCCGCCCGCGGTCGACGATCACTACGATCCGGGCCCGCCACCGTCCCGACAGGACCTGGAACGTCGTCACCGGATGCGGGCTCCGAATGCCACCGCCGGCAGCGCGTTTGCTGCCTGTCGTGTCGTCGGGGCGGCTCCCGAGCCCCGGCCGGACCCGCAGCGTTCCCTCGCCCATGCCTGTGTGTACCGGCATGGGGCAGGGCCACTCGGATCAGTCGGTGAGTTCGAGGACGACGCGCAGCGCGGCGGACACCCGTGTCATCACGGCCGGGTCGACGGTTCCCAGGTAGGTGCCGGAGCGGATGCGTTTGTCGGTGAGGGCGACCAGGTCGACCGCGACGACCGCTCCCGCGACCGGCTCGGGGATCGGCACCGTCACCACCGTGTCCGGGGCGCCTCCGGTCCGGTCGATCGTCACGCACACCAACGTCCCCGGCAGCGCGCGGATGGCCGCGTCCGACTCGACGATCATCACGGCCCGCACCTTGGTGGCCAGCGCCACCTCCCAGACCTGCCCACGAGCGAGGTTCACGCGACGTCCTCGCCGAACACGTCCGCGAGCTCCTCCGCGTCCTCGCCGTGCCGACCGCGCCACGCCTCGATCGCCTCGCCCGCCTCACGCAACACCTCGGCCCGCAACGCCCGCTCGACATACGCCGACAGATTCCCCGCCGACGCGGCCTTGGCCGTGGCCAACAGGTCCGCGGGAATCGTCACCGTGACCCGTTCCCTATTCGCCATACCGGAAATCATACGCAACGTATGACGACTCTTCGGCGTTCGACGCCGCGACAGCGGTCTGCCACGAAGCCCGAGCGAGGAAATTGACACCCCGGCGAGAGATCCCCACGGATACCGGGTCACCGGCTGCCGGAACCGGCGGGTCGGACGGCCCTATGTCCTCGACGGGCTTCGCCCTCGAGCCCGACCCCGCCTCGATCTCGTTGCGAATCTCACTTCCACCGAACACGAACCCCCACCCGATACCGCCCTTCACCAGCGCATGCCGAGTTCGGTCGGAAGCCGTCCGGCTCTTCGGACAGGGAACGCCGCCGGGTGCGTTGGTTGTTGACCCAGTTGCCCAGCCGTACCGCGACGATCTCCCCGGCTCGGATACCCGTGTCGGCTCGGCCCCCGCTCTTCGTCCCCGCCCTCCGGGTCCGGTGCGGGACCCGCCGTCGCGGAGACCCGCCGTCGGTGAAATCGAAAGCCCCGTGCAGGAGCAGCACGTGCCCGTGTGCGGACCGTGTCCTCCGAAGCCGCCGGCGGGGCGGGCCGTCGCGCGCTCGTGTGGATCGTCGACGAGCCTGAGGGCCACGACACCCGGCCCGCCCACCGGCGCCACCGCGCCGGCTGTGACGGTTACCCGGCGGCCCCACTCGGACGGCCCGAATCTGAAATGGCCCCACCGCTCGACCCGGGCGGACATTGCCGGGGAACCCGGTTGGGGCTGTCAACGAACACCTGCCGGCGCCGGGACGAGCCGTCTCGGTGGGGCTGAGCCAAAGACGTCACAGCCACCGCGCCGCCGACCGGGCGACCCCGCGGCGCGTGCGCCGTGGGGTCGCCCGGTCGGGGAACCGTAGGGTCGAGTGCATGGCACAGGCCGGTGGTTTCGGCGACGAGCACGGCCCCGAGCGGCTTGTCGCGTTGTCCGACGGCGTCTTCGCGATCGCGATGACGCTGCTCGTCCTCGACATCTCGATCCCACCCGACCTGGGGACCGCGGGATTCCGCCACGCACTGGGCGAACTACCACCCAAGGTCGCCGCGTACGCCCTCAGCTTCCTCATCATCGGGGCCTTCTGGCTCGACCACCGCCGCGTCCTGCTGGGCATGTGCTCGGTCGACCTCCGCTTCACCACCCTCACCCTGGCCGGGCTCGGTGTGACCGCGTTCGTACCCTCCCGACCTCACTGCTGTCCGAATACGGCTCCGTGCCGGCATCGATCGCCATCCACGCCGCCACCATCGCGGCCATGGACCTCACCCAGATCGCCCCTGGTCCTGCTCCGGGCCCGCCACCCCGAACGCGACCGCACGCCGCTTCCTCCCACTCTCGCCAGGGCCTGGATCCTCGACCTCGCCATCACGGTCGTGGTCTTCCTGGTGACGATCCCACTCGCGTGGCCCCTCGGCGCAGACGCCATGTGGATCTGGCTGGTATTGATCCCGCTCAAGGGCGCGACCGGCCGCTCACGCACCGCATCCTCCCTGAAAACCCCGGAAACCGACGGCCGCTGAACGATGCCGACGTCTGGCGCATTTTTCCTGGCCCGAACCGTTGCCGTCGGACCAGTTTGAGCCCAGGACCGAGTACATCCGCGGCAGGGTCGTCGAGACCTGTGCCGAGGGCAACCTCGCGCTCTTCGCCCACATCGACGGCCGGTACGACCCCGAACGCATCCAAAGCGTCCTGGACGGCTCCACCCGGGCGAATACGAGGAGAAGCACTACGCCGACAAGCGGCGGCCAATCAGGCAATCATCAAAACCCCGCAACCCGCCCTGACCAGCCGATCAACACCCTCCTTCGCACCGGGAAAGCCCACCATGACGGAACGAACGACTTTCCAGACGCATCTGCGGCAGACCACCACCAGTATCCTGGAGGACATCCCCGGGCATGTGAGGCGTGAGATATACGTCCTGGGCTTCGGCATCTGGCGCATCGACACCGACCAGCGCCGCCCGTGCGTGGACATCGGTTACAACACGGAGACCCAGTATCAGAAGGAGATGCGCCCGGAATTCGATCCGGGAGAGGTGCGCTGGCACTATGCCTACTGGATTCTTGACGGCTTCAACAGGCTCGGCAACGTTCCCGAGGATCCGCTCGGCGGCCCGCTCTTCGAGGAGGAGGCCAGGAATCTCGGCATCTGGTACGACGGCGAGTTCGATCCCGATAGGGATCTGGAGGACGAGTCCCTTCTCCTAAGCCACTTCTGCGATGCCGTCATCGATCTCGCCCGTTACCTGCACGCGAGCGGCACCATCGAGAGGATCTTTGGCCGCCCACTGCCCGTGGTCGTGTTCGACATGGAATCCCCAGGCTGGGAGGAGGAGGCCACCACGGCCGCCAACCCGGCTGAACTGATCGAGGACTACTTGGCCCGGGAGTGAATGCACCGGTCCGTTCACCCGGTGGCGACAGGGTTTCTGCGTCGATCACAGTGTGGCCGGTTGGTGTGGTGGTGGTGTGTTGGTGGGTGTCGCTCGGTGGGGGCGTCCGGGCCGGTCGAAGAGCGTTTCGGGTGTGGTGGTGGGGTTGTCGTGGGCTGTCATGTGTTGATCAGGGCAGTGTCACAGGGCTTCCACCACACACCTCCGGCGTTGTCGGCTGGTTGACCGTTCCCGTGTGCGCTGCCCGTTGGTGGGTGTGTGCTGCGGGGTGTGGCAGGCCCGCGTGGGAACTCTTCGCCGTTTCCGACGCCCGGATCCCGGGACGTTGGGGTGCCGCGTGGGTGGGCGGTGCGTTGCCTGCTCGACATCGACGCGTCGGGGACGGTCACCTGCACGCATGTGCGGATCGTCGCCGAGACGGCCGGGTGTCCGAGCGTACGATGTGGCGGTGGCTGCGTGAAGCACGCGGAGGGCGTCTCGAGGCACGCCCCGGAAGAACGGCCTCACGCTCTCGGACCCGGTGTGGGCCGAACTCACCCGCCCGGGCGGCAACATGTCCGCCTTCCGTCGGGTGATGCTCGAACGACAGACGACGGGCACGCTCGCCGACTGGGACACCTCGGAGCCCTCGCTGAGCACGTTGCAACGGGTGATCCGCCGTGACGTGCGCGCGGGCCGGACTCCGGAGGTCTCCCGTCGATCCGGAAAGGACATGCGATCGGCGAGCTACGACCGCGTACTGGCCGAACTGGCGCTCCCGGGCACGGTCGACGAAGCCGGCCGGATCACCTTGCCGTCCCCGGCCGAGCACACCCCGGCCGTGACCGAGACCGGCCCCGCCACGACACAACCGTCGCCGTTCGCAAATGGCGCGCGGCTCCACGTGCCCGGCGCGCACGTGGTGTCGACCCGCCAACTCGGCGCGGTGGCCGAAGCCCTCGCCCACACGGTCGCCGCCCGCGGGATCGTGTGCGTGTACGGCGACACCGGCCACGGCAAGACGGTCGCCGTCGACCAGGCGCTGCGTTGCCGCCCAGGCGGGTCCCGGCCCATCGAGCACAGGTTGCAGTCAAACCCGCGCTGCCCCAACTGCGCGCCGCGCTGCTCACCGCGTTCGGCCTGCCGGCCACCCACCTGACGAACCGCACCGACGCGGCCGACCGCGTGCTCGTCGACGCGCTGAAGGAGCCGGGCGTGTGAGTGTGCGTTGTGGTGGCGGTGGTTGGTCGTCAGTGGGGTGCGGGTGTCGTGTGGGTGTTTGTGTGCTGGTCGGGGTGTGGTTGACCGTGATCGTTTCGACTGTCACGGGAGTGACCATCGACTGACGTCGGGTGCCTAACACAAGCGGGTTGTTTTGTCATGGAGTTGCCCCGTTCCCGTGTCCGGGATCCGAGGCGCGGTATGTGCTGGCGGGCATGGCGAGGAGTCGTTCTTCGGTTTCGGTACGTCCTGCTGCTGGTTCCTCGGATACGGCAGTGTTGCGGCCGTTGGTGGTGGGTCGTCTGCTCGCGGTGGCGGAAGCGGGTGGTGTCTCCCGCGCGCACGTGGTGATGAGGACCTTCGAAATTGGCTGTGACGCGTGTTTCGGGACGATCACAATGGCTGGGCCAGGACGAGGGTCCGCAGCAGATCGAAGGACGCTCGGCCGTATGACCGCCGTTTGAGGAACTTGATGCGGTTGACCTGACCTTCGACTGCACCCGAACTCCACTGCAACGTATGGCCGTTGACGACGGCTTCCGAATCCGTCTGGAGGGAGATCGTGTAGGACTGCAACGGCGGTGGTCCGTCGGCGAGAACGTGGGTCACCCGGCCGGGCAGGTCGTTCCCGCGTCGTTCGCGGGTGATCGCGGAGAAGTCGTCGGCCGGGGCGTGGGCGGTGGCCGGGTCGGGGCAGGCGGCCAGGACGCGGTCCGGATCGGAGCGTTCGTTGTCGCCGAGGTTCTCCGGACGGCGCATGATCCAGGAGGTGTTCCGCCGTGGGCTGGGGATCACTCGCCGCGCTTCGGGGACGGGCGGTACCCGAGCGCATGGTCGCGACATACTTGGTGACGACGACGCGGCTGCCGCGATATCCCGGTTCGTGGATCTCCCGGTACAACTCGGCGGCGTTCGTCGCGCCCGCGTGGAGGCGGCGTTGGAGATAGGCCCGGAAGCGGTCGATCTCCCCGCTCCGGCGCTCGCGCGCGGAGGCGAGGAGTTCGTCGAGGTCGGTCGTCGCGAAGCGGCGCACGGTCTTGCGGTCCAGACCGAGGACTCGGGCGATCGCACTGATGGTGTAGCGGCGTTCACGCAGGTCGTGGACGTCGGCGTGCCGTTGTCGGGTGCGGGCCGGAGTTGGTTTCCCGGTGGGTCCATCGGTGGTGGGGATTCGATGAGGGCACGCGCGTTCGCGAGGTCGACCGCGTCGTCCCGAACCTCGGGGACCGTATGTTCGACGTTCTCGCGCAGGCAGGCCCGGTGGGCGTGGGCGGTGCGTTCGACTGCCGAGGTGAGGCTGTGAAGCAGGTGCCGGCGATCGGCCACGTGCCGTGCCTGGGGTGCGCCGCGTCGGTCGCCCTCGCCGAAGACTCGGCGTCGGTCGCGGCGGATGATCTCGACCTCGGGGTGCTCGGCGAGCCAGGCCGCGGACGTGTCCGCGGAGCGATCGGGCAGCAGGTCGATCGGGCGGCGCGTCTCGACGTCGATCAGGATCGTGCCGTGGGTACGACCTCTGTGGAACGCAAACTCGTCGACGCCGGGGATGCGCACGCTTGATCTCGGCGGATCGGGCAGTGTCCTCGGCCGGCGCACGATTCGAGTCGCGTTCGGCACGTACGTCCAGGTGCGTGGCGAGTCGGGCACCGGCCCGGCTGCCGACGGCCACACCGGTCGCCCGCACCATCCGGGCCGATGCGTCCGTCGAGCGACCGTGGCGCGTCGTCGGACGTGCGATCTGTTCGGCGAAAGTCCTTTTCCCGCATGAGTCTTCGTCGCAGCGGAATCGGCGGACCCGCAGGAACACGACCACGCGACGACCGCCGATCGGCCGGTCTGCGAGGCGCCGCGTGTAGACGTCGTGCACCCTCGTCGCCTCGCACCCGCAGGCCGGACAACGCGCGGTCCCTCCGTGCGCATCGATCCGATGCATGTCGCCGACAATCCGGGCCTTGTCCACGACCAGGCCCTCGACCTCCGGCCACACCAACCCCCAGAACCCCCGCACGTTCTCCATGCCGACGACGCTGAACGCCCAACCTCAACCGGAGAACCGGTTGTTCGGAAGTGATCGTCCCGAAATACGCGTCACAGCCTCTTTTTTTCAAAGATCGCCATCAACGTTCGGTTCACGTCCGGGGGCTCGCATGACGGTGGATTTCGACGTGAGTTTCGATCGGCTGGTGGTCACCGCGCAGGGGTTCAACACCCTGCGGGAACAGGTGAACACGATCGCGAACGGCCCGGCGCACGACCTGGGCGGCTCGGCCGGGATGGCCGGTGACGACGGCGCGGGCAACGCGTTCGCGAAGGTCTACCGGCCGGCCGCTGCGGAGACGCTCGACCAGATCGCGTTCGCCGCCTCCGTGATGGGTGCCACCTCCGCCACCGTGATGCGCACCGCGACCGACTACCTGGCCACGGAGGACGCGATCACCGCCGCGATGATGCGCGCACAGCCGATCGACCCGGCCATCAACGCCCTGCGCGGCCCGGCCGCCGATCCCTGCGATTCGACCGGGCGCGGCCGTGAACTCCCCACATCGTCGACAAACAAGGCACCTTCGAGCACGTCCTGAACCCCTCCCGGGGCAGCCGCGGGAAAGTCTCCTCTGCCCGCGGCAGCTGGAACTCCGCCACATCCCTCCTCGACGAGGTCCTCGCCCAGGCACAGCAGGGTGCCCGGACCATGCTCGCCGAATGTCGCGGCGTGGCCATGGACGGATTCGACACCTACTTCAAGCTGTTCGTCGGCTACCAGGGCGCGCCGCGCGAGCCGACCGAGGGCGCGCCGTTGATCGCGAACCTCGCCGCGGCGTGTCGTCAGATCGCCCACGCGTGCGAGCGGTACGCCTCGCACGTCAAGGATGACCAGGGCAGGATCCACCTTCCGCCGAAGCTGTTCGGCGGCGACGACTTGAAGCACGCCGTGCTGTCCGACTCGACTCCGACGTGAACGATCGGCGGGAGTGACGTCTTTTTCCAAGTGACAATGGGCGGCAGCGATTGGACTTGGACGCCTCCGACAAGCAAGCCGCTCTTGTCACCTCCCAGGCGCCGCGCTTTCGCCGCCGGCCGGCCGGCTTCCGGCAGGGAAGGTCTCGGAAACGATCGCCGAGTCCGGCGTGGGTCTCGAGGTATCCGGTGACGAGGAACATATTGGACGTCCGCGCCGAGTGATCGACACGTTCGCCGGTGTGCCGAAGGAGCGGAAGCGTCACACTTCGAGCGGCAGGACAACCCCGTGAACTCTGATTCCCTCGATCCGCACTGGGTCCGCAACTGGACTGTGGACATCACCGCGCACCTCCGGTCCGTCCTGTCCGTGTTCGACGGCGACGACCCCTACCCGCCCGGGAGGAACGAGATCGTCCTGACAGGCTCCGACCAACGTGACTTCGAGGCGATGCGCGTCCACTCGGCAATCCCGCAGGACCTGATCACCTTCTACAGTGTGACCAACGAGGTGGTCATGAGTGCCTTCGCCAACGCGTTCTTCATCAACCCGCCCAGCCACGTCATCAGGCAGTTCTCCGAGGAGCCCGTAGTCCTTGCCGATGGAAACCTCGGCACGATCTTCGCCGGCAACGGCGGAGGAATCCTCTACGCCATGGGCTCCGACAACAAGGTGTACCGCTCACACACCGCCGCCCTGAACGGCGGCTTCACGCCCATCGCGACCGGCCTACGCGACTTCCTCGAACAGTTGCGCGACGCTGTGGCTCTATATGCCCTCGTCCAAGACCCGGGACGCTGGTGACCTGACGCCTGTGCGTGAGGGGTTGCGGCGGTGGAGGCCGGGCGTGACCGTGACGGACATGCCGTGGTCGCACGATCCGACGATCCGTGTCGATCGCGATGTGCGCCGCAGCGTGGACCATCGTCCGCTTCGGGTGGCGCGGGTGGTGGCCGCGCGGGGCTGGTCCACGGCAGGACGTCGCCGCCGTGCGACGCGGTGTACCCCGGGTTGGATGCACCCCCGATGGAGCGTCGTGGAACACAGCGGGTTCTTCTGGCCGTCGCACGATTCGCTGCCGGAGCGGGCGCCGTTCCTCCGCTGTTCGGCCGGTGGCCGAACCGGCCTGCGGACGGCCAACCTGTCGCACGCTCCGCGAGTTCCACCGCGACTCCCGGCCCTTCGCCGCAGCAGTCGTGTCGGAGGCACGGGGAGCGGGTGTTGCCCAATCGGTGGCGACAGTTCCGGGACGCCGCGACGTGTTTTTCCTGGCCCGCATGACGCTTACGTCCACGACGCCGAGGGCAATCGCATCATCCGCCGCGAGGCCGGCAAGACCACCCTCTACCTCGGCAGCGACGCTTCGCGAGCGCCTGCAGCAGGCCGCCCTCGCCGAGCAGACGCACCCCACCCGCCCTGGCCTGCTCGGCCGCCTTCTCCGCGAGCTCGGCCACGGCCGCCGTCAACGTAGTGTCCACACCCTGCCCGGCAGCCGGCCCGGACGTCCCCGAAACGGCCTCCACCGCAGTCGACCCGGTCGTCGTAATCGCCACATCGGTCATCGGATACTCCCTTTGCTCAGGGTGTACACCGAGCCCTTGAGAGTTCCCCGCTGCCGCGTGGGCACGTCGTCGGCGGTCGCGGCGCCATTGCCGGGCGCGGCAGGCCGATGAGCAGTAGGCCGCGTCCGGCCGCGTTCCGGACGGGAGCCGGTCACCGCAGTGGTGGCAGGTGCGTTGATGAACGAGCCTTCGATCCCCTGATCGCCCGGTCGTGGCGTCGTGGTGCGCGCTTGACAGGGCGGGGTCCTCCGGGTGGGTCGGTGGCTGCCCGCCGTCGTCTGTGGTGAACGCACTCACGCGGCCCGCTTCGGAAGGTTCGGCGCGGGGTTGTCAGTCGTCGGCGGGCGGGTCGGCGAGGAAGTCGACGCGGTCGCGGTGGAAGGTCATTGTTCCGGCGATGGATCCGTCCCAGGGGAATCCGCCGGGTTGGTAGCGTTCGCTGACGGTGGCCCACCACAGGTTGGACGTCATGATGTGTCCCACCTCGTTCAGGTAGCCGCGCATCCCGGGCGCGTCGCCGTGGGGGCCGTTCGAGATCCGGTCGCGCAGATCGAGGAACTTGCCTTCGGTTTCGTCGATCAGGGCGCAGATCCTGTTCATCGCGCCTTCGAGGTCGAGCCCTTCGGATTCGCCGAGGTGGTACACGAGGTTCACGTGGTCGCCCATGACCAGTTCCTTGCGATAGGAGACGAGGTCGTTGATGAGCGTGTAACCGTCTATCGCGGTGTCGTGGATCTCCACGACGTCCGGGTGTTCGAACGCTTGCGGCGGTATCCGGAGGTCGCGGATCGCCTCCTCGGCGAAGCCGAACAACCAACGCACCCCCAGGCTGTGCCGACGATCGCGCATGTAGGTGTCGTAGTCCGAGACGCCGGCGTCCCGCCAGTCCTCCAACTCGGTCGTGAAGCCGTGCGCGAAGTCTTCCAGGTAGGACACGAATCGTGTCCAGCGGTCGCGGGGCATGCGATTGCGCAGCCAACCGAAGTCCTCGGAGAGCGGGGTGTGTCCGTCGCCCCAGCCGATCAGGTCGGCCATGAAGCGGCCGAACACGTTGCGGGTGGCGAACGAACTCCCGCCCAGGCCGGCCTTGTCGACGAGACTGTTCTCGATGCCGATCAGGTAGTTCATCACTTTCGCAGCGCAGAGGGCGAGTTCGTAGTCGGCATGCGGCATGGACAGCGAGACCAGGAGGGTGCCGTCCACGTTCTTGTCGACGCGGCCCGTGTTGCCGGCATAGGCGAAACCGAGGTGACGACGGGCCCACCACCGGGACTCGTCCATGAGTCGGTCGGTTTCGGGATGGAACGCCTTCGGCAACGTGTTGGCGAGTTCCGGCAGGCGAAAAGCGATCGGCAAGTCGGTCACGGTCGGTGCGCTCATGGCTGACTCCTCAAGGGCGAAAGGGAAGGCAACGCGCCGCGTCACGCTGGGGCAACCTTGAACCGCCGCCATCGGTGTCAATAGGAGGAACGCGACCGTTCATCCGAACTCCGGCTTCATGTAGCGCATTTGCCGACGAGAAGACCGCGCGATCGTCGTCACGCCCGTCCCTGCAGGCATCCCGCGCGGGCAGGTGGGCCACGCGGCCGAGCGGGCCCGTGACCGCGTCGCAGGGTGGTTCGCGTCGGCTCGTCGACGAGCTCGAGGCCGCCGCAGGCCGCGAGGACCGTCCGGACGACGCCGTGGGGCTCTACGAGCAGCGACGACGAGCAGTTCGTGAGGGCGGGCGATCCCGACAGGGCCCCCGATGACCCGTCGCGGACCGCACGGAATGAGGGCTTGTCGGGCGCGGTCGTTCCTGCGGCGCGCCTCGGTTTCCTGCCGGGTTTTCCGGTCTTGTTTTCCTGACGACTTTTCGGGTCGATTGTTTTGCTTGTCGATGGCCGCCTGCTTCCGGGCGCTCTTGGGGGTGGTCGGGACCGGGCGCGTCGTGCCGTGTACGCGGCGTCCGTTCGGCGGCTTGTCGAGCCCGGCGAGGGTCTCTTTCGCGGTTTCGGCAAGGTGGTCGTTCTTCGTGGACTCGTCCGGGAGGGAGTCCACGACGGTCGCCCCGCCCTCGGCCCACCCGACACCCCACCCCGCTCCGCCGCCACCCCGACGGCCGGCGCCGCGACGCCGACGGCGAGCAGCGCCTTCCGCTGCGCCGGGTCGCGACCTGACCTTCGTCCCAGCGCCCGATCGCGACCCGGCGAACACCGTCCCGGGCCCGGGAACGACGATCTCCTGCACCGCCACCGCCACCGCGCCGCCGCCGTCGACCCCTACGCCCTCACGGGCCCCCACGCCACCCGCCCCGACCCCGCGCTGCCACACCCGCCGCCGCGCCCCGAACGCCGCCGTCCCACGTCCCGGCCTCGCGACACTCGGCCCGGCCACACCCGCCGCCGCACCTCCGACTCCGCCATTTCGAACCGCCGCTGCGCCGGACATGTGAGGTTCGGTGGGGGGCTGTGAATGGTCGGCGTGGTGACAGCGGTTGGGCGGCGGTGGGAGGCACCGTTGTGCCTGTTCGATGGTGTGTGGGTGTGTGTCACCGGCTGACACGGGCCGACCGGGCCGCTGTTGTGGGTCGGGGAAAGGGGCAGACGGCACTGCTGTCGCGGGGCCGCCCGTTCGGAGGCGTCCCGACGAGTCACCCTCCACCGCCGCGTCCGCGTTCCCCGGCGGTCGCCCACGACTCGATGCGACCGGGGCACCGTTCGTCGTGCACGCCTGTGCGGCGAGGCCTGCCCGGGGCGGCTCGCCTTCGGTCGCGATCCGTAGTCCCGGGCCTCGGTCGACCGCATCCGCGGCGTCGATGCCGGGTACCCATAATCATGCCCACCCACCTGGGTTTCTTCCCTTCCCGGTACCTCGAACGTATGCTGAGGCCATGCCCGCATTGAACATCGATTTCAGCGACGAGGAACTCGCCGAACTCCGCGAGACGGCCAAGGCCCGCGGCGTCACCCTCAAGAGCCTGGTCCGCGAGGCCGTCACCGAGGACCTGGCGCAGCGCCGCGCCCTGGCCGCGATGACCGCGGTCCTGCGCGCTTTCACCGCCGAACACACGACCGCGTTCGACGACGCGTTCCCCGACGACGCCCCCACCGGGGCCCGTCGACGCGGGGCGGCCTGACCCGGTGATCCTCCACATCGACCTGCGCTGGCTCCTCGAGCGCCAGACCGACGTCCTGCCCGAGGGACCCGACGTCCACGACTACTCCGGTCTGGTCGCGGCCGTCGCCCGCCACCGCGTCAACACCCCCCGCCTGGGCGAGGACGCCGACCCCGCCTGGCGGGCCGCGTCCCTGCTGCACACCCTGATCCGGCTGCGGCCGCTGCCCGCGCGAAACGCCCTGTTCGCGTGTGGTGTCGCCGTCGCCTACATGGCCGCCTCCGACCAGGGCGTGGATCCGCCGTACGGCGCGCTCGTCGACCTCGCCCGCGCCGTCGACACCGGCAAGGCCGACGTGTACACCGTCGCCGAGCACCTGCGGTCCTGGCGGATCTGACCCGACCGAGACCAGGGCGGACGTCGACCTCGGGGCCGACCGGTCCCGGCCTGCGGAGGCCGCGCAGGCCCGGACCCCCGTCGTCCCTCCCGACAGCCCCGGCGTACCGGCGTGGGAGAGCTCGAACCGGCTCCCGACCGGCACGACCCCCGGGGGCGAGGGGTGATCCGTCACACCCGTCACCGCTGCCACCGTCGCCGGCCCAAACGCCCCGACACCCGTCTCCGGAGAGCAGAGGTCGCGGAGGAAATCGCCGACATCGAAAAGGACACATCACCGGGAAGTTGCCGTGCGCGCAGCCGTACGTGGTGGGCACGATGGCCGGGTGAGCCGACCAGGAACACCTTGGCCTTCGGGGCCCTCGTCGACCACGTCGATCTGTGGCGGCTCGGTGACCCAGCCGCCGTGGTCTTTGCCGTCGGCGGGCCGCCCGAAGAGCCTGCTCTCCGCCTGGGGTTGCGCCGTGACGACCTATGGACAAGGAAGAGAAGCCCGGGAATGGACGACGACTCGGTTGCAGCGGAGAGGGCGGATTGGGATTTTGTACCGTGTGTACGGGTAGGGCCTTTGCGATTCGGGATGACACCCGAAGAGGTGAGGGCCGCATTGGTCGATGCCGTTCCTCGACCGAGTACCCACCCGTGGAGGCTGGAGTTCGAGAATCCCGGTCTGTCGACATACTTCGAAGAGGACTTGGGATTGTGTGCCGTTGCTCTGGACGCGAAGCGGGGACCGCAGGTTCGCATCGCGGATTTCCCCGTCGTGGGCCGGCCGCCGTCGATGGTTGCGGATCTGCTCGTGGACTATGCGGTGCGCAACGACATGGAGGGTCGTATTACCCACGAGGGGGATCCCGCGATCGAGGCACTGGGTTTGGTGCTGCGCGCTCAACGATCCGGGGACGTGCTTCGGACCCGACCGATATTCGTGAGGCGGGAATGGGCACCCAATGCGGGAGACGTAGTCTCCGGGAAACTTCCGAAATGGGAATGGTACAGGCGTTCGTACGCAGCTGACGTGGGTCTGTGAATCGAACTGCTCTGTTCCCGTACTCGGTTGTGGTTCCGGGGGCGGTCGTTGGTGTGTAGACGGTGGTGCGAGCTGGGGTGCTGTGGATGAAAGCGCTTCAGGGCTGTCCGAGCGGGGCCTGGTCGATCGGGTCCGGGTCGGGAACTCCCTGGGCGCCGACTCCCACCTTCGGCACACCACCGCCCGCGCGACACCGAACACCGCCTCGGGATCGACCCCGCCCCGCGCCGCCCGCCGCGCCACACCTGCCCACCGCCGCTGCGCCCGGACCACCTCCGGTACTTCGTGCAACTCGAGATATTCCGGCACACCGTCGGCGTCCGCGTCCGGACTCCACCGCGCGTGCCGCGCGCACGCCCGCTCCCACCGCGCCGCGTACCGAACCACCCGCACTGGCCTGCCGGTGCGCCGTGCCGTACACAGGCGGCATCCGAACGCCACCGGCCCCACCACGGCGCCGCCCACCCGCCACATCCCCCGCGGCTTCCCCGCCGTGTCCCTCCCGGCGATCTTGTCCTCCTGCCTGCCCCAGGAGGGCAACGCCCGTGCGAGTACTTCCTCCTCGACGTCGCACTGTGAGGTTCGGTGGGAGTGTCAGTGGGTTGTTCGGTTTCGTGTGTCACCGTGTGTGGGGGTGTTTTCCGCTGGTCGGTGGGGTTGTTTGTGGCCGATCATGGTGACGTTTTCCCGAATGTGCGGTGACAGGAAGCCGTATCGGCCGATGTCACCTTCGCCGTATCTCCTTTGTCTCCGTCGTCTTTCGTCGTGGGCATCAGTGCCAGCGCCCCAGGAGCCAGGCAGCGATGGCGCGACCCACGCCGGCCGCGAATCCACCGAGCACGGCACAGGCCAACCTGAGCCGCGTACGTTCCCTGGGACGGGAAACGAGAGACACGAGACCATCTCCTTTGTCGATCGGTTGCCCGGCACGGGCTTCGACGAGGGCCGGCGAGGCATCCACCGCCGGACGACTCCAGTCAGCCACACGGCACTTCGCGGGAACGGGCGAGAGATCATGGGGTTCTAACTAGCCTGTCCGGCATGCCACGTACCGCGCCGAGCAGAGCCGACGAGGAACTGCTCAAACGATTGCGAGATCGAGGACACTCGGTGACGGCGCCCCAGTTGGAGCGTTGGAGAGCCGCTGGCATCCTGCCCGCGAACGAACGCGAGGCGCTCGGCCGCGGAAACGGATCGACATCGCGCACCCCCCGGGAGACCCTTCAGATCGCCGAGGCGCTCGCGATGGCGGTACGACAGGGCAGGCCACTTCACGAGGCCGTTCTCCGTGTTTTCACCGTGCATCCGGGAGCCGGAGACGATTTCCGAGCCACCGACAGGCTCCCTCTACCCGAGGCCGCGATACGGGCCGCCCTGCAGTGGTACGTACGTCGTCACGACGACCCACTGATGCGGCGCCTACGGCAAGCGGCCCACGGGGCCCGCACCAGTCAGGAAGCCGCAGACGCCGTCCTGGAGGCGGCGCGTCGGTACTTCGACCGTGCCCTGCGCCGGCAACGCCGCCTCCGACGGCGAGACCTGGATCTCTTCGACCCCATCCGACTCCACGACGCGAACGATGTGCAGGCCTGGACGCTTTGGATCGCGGCGACGGCGCTGGGAACCGAGGAGATCGGCTTGGACGCGCTTTACGACGCCCATCTGCGAAATCCCGTACGGACGTTGAACGGACCTCGTCTCGACCGAAGCCTCATCGACGACCTGGAAAAATGCCGAGATGAGGATCGTCGGCGAGAACTCCGGGGCGAGTCACCGACCTACGCGCCACTCCTGACCTGGTATCCGGGTACCGAAACCCTCCTGCGTGTCCTACCGCGCATCGACTTCACCACGCTCTGTCGCGCACGCGATGTCTTCAGCTACTTGGGAGAAGCCGCCCCGATCTACCAGGCAGCCCGTCGTGTGATCCCCGACGACCCGGACGTACGGCACTTGGACCGGGCGTGCGCGCAGGAACCTCTCGTCGCTCTCGTCCTGCACGCCACGGCCGCGATGGGTCGCAGACCTGCCACCGACGCATGGAAGTCTTTGACGCGCCTGGTCATCGGCACCTTCAGTACCCCTTCCGGATGGCATGACCTCGAACAGGCATGCCTCGCCATGCACCCGGCACTGGACGACCCCTGGGGCATGTACGCGCGCGTCTCCGCAGCTTGGTCGGCATCCCACCACCGCTGATCCACTGTTCGGTCAACATGCGCGGGGGGGAGGTTCGGCTTCGTGCGTCACCGGTACGCAGGTGTATCAGCACTGTTCATGGGTGGCTGGGCAGGTCGATCGTGGTGATGCGAAGCCATCGGTCGATGTCGCCTTGGCCGTTTTCTCTGCCTGTCGATCGTCGGGGCGTGATGTCCCCGCCTGGTTCGGGGAGTTCCGCCGCACCGTGGATCACCTAGCACGTGTGTCGTTCGGAGTGACGGGAACGGCAGGCCGTCACCCGTTCGGGTGATCGGTCGGGCCGGGAGTTCGCTCCCGGCTCGTAGTCTCGCCTCCGGCCCGCCTGCCCTCGGGAACGGGCCCTCGGCCGAACTGCCCTGCACACCAACATCGTTCGACGTCGGAGACCGCGCGTGATCACCCTGCCGTCACCCGCCCGCCCACTCGAGGGGCGTCCCCGGTGACCACTCCGGGAGACACTCCGGTCCAGGGCGGCCTGGGCCGGCACCGGGACGAGTTGCGGCCCGCCGCGATCGGTCAACTCCTGCGGCTGCGCCGAGCGGGAGAGTTGACCACCGCTCACGTGCGGCTGGTCGCCGACGCGGTGGAGGTGAGCACACGCACGGTATGGCGCTGGCTCGCGCAGGCCGAAGAGAGCGGCACACCGGAGAAGCCCATCCGAAAGCGTCTACGGATCACCGACGAGATCATCGATGTGCTGGCCGACTACCAGGGCAACGTCAAACGCGCCCACGAGCACCTGGCACGCACCGCCCTGGCCGCGGGTAAGGACCCACCGGGGCTGACCACCCTGCACGACGCCATCGCCCGCGACCTCGATCCCGGCTTCATGGCGGGCCTACGCACCGGCATTCCCGCCGCCCGCGGCTTCGACCCCGCGTTCAAACGACCTGCGGTGGCCCGCAACCAGGTGTGGGAGGCAGACCACAAACAGGCCCCTCTCGTCGTGACCATGCCCGACAACACCACCTCCAGGGTGTGGGTGACGTGGTTCGAGGACCGCGGCACCGGCTACGTGATGGGCTGGGCAGTCACCGCCGGCTCCGCGCACCGCGGATCCGTCCTGGCCGCCGTACGCGCATCGGTGCTGCGCCAGGCCCCCTACGGACCGGCCGGCGGACTGCCGCACCTCGTGCGCATCGACGGCGGCGCCGACTTCATGTCCAAGACCGTCCAACGGGCCTTCGGCCTCCTCGGCGTACCGGTCCACCGTGTGCGCAGCGCCCGCCACAAGGGCGGCATCGAGCGGCTGAACCGCACCGGCACGACCCGCTTCTTCGCCGACCTGCCCCGCTACACCCAAGCACCCCGACTCGACCACCGCCACCGCGCCGGCGACCAGGACCCACCGCTGACCTTCGAGGCGTTCGTCGACCTCCTGCGCGAGTGGGTACACCACCACAACACCGAACACGTGCTCGCACGCACCGGGCTGACACCACTGCAGGCATGGCTGTCCGACCCCACCGAGATCCGCCCCGAGCCCGGCCCGACCGAACTGCGCGCCCTCATGCTCGAAAGCGACCACCGGCCCCGCAAGATCACCAGCCACGGAGTGGAGTTCGCGGGCCGCTGCTACATGCCCGAGAACGGCGTCGGCCGCATCGGCGTCCAAGTACGCGTCCGATGGATGCCCCACCACCATCACGAGATCGACCTCTACACCTTCCGCGGGAACCGCTACCTCGGCCGGGCCCTGCTCAGCGACGAGGCCACGGAGGAATTGCGCGCCAAGGTCCTGACCGGCCGCACCGAGCACAGCGCAACGCTGCGCCGGGCCCTGAAGCGCTCCGGCGAGCGCAAGCGGGAACGCTACCTGCCCTCCACCGAGTCCGAACCGCCCGTGCGGGCAATCCGCATGACGGAGCACCAGGCGCTGAACGAACTCGCCGGCGCCGGCGGGAGAAAGCCCGCCACGCCCCGTCGCCGCGCCCAGTCCTACTCGCCCCTGACCCCCGTCCCACCCGGCTGGACACGCTCCGGCCAAGCTTCCACCACACCCAAGGACGACTCCTCATGACGACCGCTCCCAAGCGCCGGCACCTGCCCCAGCGCCGCCCGGTCACGCCGGCGAGCCACCCCGGCACGGCATCGCGCCGCCGCCCGGATCTGCGCCCCCAGTTCTTCCTCGGCCTCGAGGATTCCACGCTCGTTCCCACCGACACCCTGCTGCAGATCAAGGACACCGTCGTCGACACCGTCGAGTCGCGGGCCATGTCGGTGATCTACGGCGATCCCGGGCTCGGCAAGAGTTTCAGCACCCGCGCCACGATCCAGGAGATGAACCCGGATCTGATCCTCCCGCTGGACTTCGCCCGTTCCCGCCCCGGCCCCAAGGACCTGCGCGAGGAACTGTTCCACCAGATGAACCTCAGCTGCAAGATGCCCGGCACCCCCACCGCGTTCGACAAACTGCTGCGCGAGACCCTGCCCAGACGCCCGTACGTGATCGTCTGCGACGAGGCCCAGCAGTACCGGCGGGAGAAGTGTGGGTCGGGGGGTTGTTCGTAAGGCGGGAGTTGCTTTTCTTGCGGTGTCTCGTTGACGACTTAGGTGGCGCGCGTTTCGTTCAGGTGCCGCCTTAACCACGAGTCGTGGCGAGATGGCGGGTGGGGTATGGGGGAGAGGCCGATTCTGCGGCTGGTCGAGGGCGGCGGGCCCGCGGCTCCGGCTGTCGATCCCGGGCGGGTCCCGGACGTGTGGGCCTTCCAGGCCGACTGCGCGCGGGCGTTCGCCGACACCTGGGTGGTGAGGGGCTTCGCCGCAACGACGATCACCTCCTACACCTCCCTGCTCCAGCGGGTACTGGATCACTTCGACCGCCCCGTGTGGCGGATCGAACCCGCCCACGTGGACGCGATGCTCCACGATCTGCTGCTCGCGGGCCGGGCCGCGGGAACCAGGCGCGGCTACCTGGACATGCTGCGCGCGTTCCACACCTTCGTGCGCCTGCGCTACGCCGCCCGGATCCGCGCCCTGTACCGAGTCCCGGTCCACGACCCGCTGGACCGGTTCAACCGGCTGCGCCACGTCTGGGACGACACACCCCACCCGCTGCCGCCCTCGGGAGAGCGTCTCACCGCGTTCTTCGCGTTCGCCCGCACCCGCCTGGCCGCCGTGTCCGACTACCCGGCCGCGGCACGGGACTACGCGCTGCTGCGCACCCTGTACCACTCCGCGCCGCGGCTGAGTGAAGCACTCCACCTCGACCTATACGACGTCCACCCCGAACTCGGCCCCACCGGCAAGCTCCACGTACGGTTCGGCAAAGCGGCCAACGCCTCGGGGCCGCGCCCGAGATGGGCACCCATGCTCGACGGCCTGGACCGGATCCTCGCCTGGTACCAAAGCGATATCCGCCCTCTGTTCCCCGACACCGCCGCACTGTTCTGCGACGCCCACGGAAGACCGCTGAAACCGGAGACCGCACGCGACCGCCTGACCCACCTCCTGAAGGCCGAGGGCCGACCCGAGAGCGACCGGTTCACCCCGCACGACCTGCGCCGCGCGTGCGCGACCCACCACTACGAGCAGGGCATGAACCTGCTCGTAGTCCAGCAGCTGCTCGGACATCGGCACATCGCCTCGACCATGGCCTACGTCCGCCCATCACTCACCTTCGTCGAGGACGCCTGGCGCCGTGCGACGCAGGTCGCCGTCACCGGCCTGACCGGCTGACCCACAGGCAGGCAGAATGCTCATGACCACACCACCGCCTCTGCGCGCCGTCGAGTCCTCGGCTCCGTCGCCACAGGTGGAGTGGAGACTGCGGATGGCCGCGGCACAGCGCGGCATCTGGACCGGCACACAACTGCGCCGACTCCTCGCCGAGCGGGCAGGCCTCGAACTGTCCGCGGCATCGGTGTCCGCCCTGTTCACCAAGCAGCCCTCCCAGGTGAAACTGTCCACCCTGGCCGCGCTGTGCGCCGCCCTCGACTGCACCCCGGGCGACCTGCTGGCCGTCGGCGATCCCGCCGCGCCCCCACCCCCCATCCCAAGCACCACCCCATCCCCACCACCCCCGCGGCAAACGTTTGCGCCGCTCCACCGATCCCTGCCACCGTTGTGACCGCACCCGATTCCGCCACGAACCCTTCCGCGACCACCGATGCCGCGCCACCTCCGGTGAAGGACACCTGCCCAACCTGTCACCGGCTGCGCCGGCTGCGCCCCGATACCGGCCGCTGCCCCTGGTGTTCGCGGCCCTGCACCCTCTGTGGCGCCCCACGCAGATCCACCGAACAAGCGTGCGCGGCATGCCGACGCCGATCCGCCGGACAACGGGCCCGAGGGCCCTGCCAGCACTGCGGACGCCGACGCGTCCTCGACGCGGCGACCCAGCGCTGCCGAGCCTGCGTCGATCCCGCCATCGCACCACCTCCGGCACCCTGTGAACGGTGCGGAACCAGCGGTCAGTGGGCCAAGAGTCTTTGCAAGCGCTGCTACGAGCACTCACCACACACGGTCTTGTCCCGCGCGGCCGGTTGGGCCGAGCGCATGCCCACCATGCCCTCCTGGTGGAACGACCTCGCCGCCCATCTCGCGGGGCATCGTCACCCGATATACGCGGCCGACATCGTCGCCACCACGGCACGGTTGATCCTCGACACCTCGACCCACAACCCCCACCGCCTCCTCGCCCACGCCACCCACGACGCCCCCGAACTCGTCGGAGCAATCACCGACTTCTTCCACACCCACGGCCACCTCGACCCACCACCGGCCCTCGCCGACCAGCAGGCGGCAGCCCGCCGCGCCCGCCGGATCCAGGCCACACCCGCCCCGCTGCGCCCCCACGTCGCGGAGTTCGCCGAGTTTCTCCTGCTCCAGCGCGAGCAAGCCGAGCACCTGGGACTACGGCCCAACCAGCCGAAGACCATCGAGATTCGCCTGGCCGGGGTCCGTGACCTGGCTCGTCACCTCCACGCATCAGGCCACACGAGCTGGGCGAGCGTCACCACCGCCGACCTGGAGTCCTTCCTGGCCGTCGACTCCGCCCTCCGCGCCTCTCGACTGGCGGGACTGCGTCAGTTCTTCGCGTACGCCCACCGCTCCAGGGCCATCCTTCACAACCCCACCGACCCGATATCCGCCGCACAGCAGAGGGGATTCCACGGCCCGACCCTCACTCCGTCCCGGCAGCGCACCCTGTACCGGAGGTGGACCACCCGCCACGACATTCACCCTCACGAGGCTTTCATCGGACTTGCCGCCCTGCTCCACGCGGCAAGCATCACCGAATTGCGCCTGCTCGCCGACACGGGAATCGATCCCTCCTGCCGGAGCGTCCGGTTCCCCGGCAGATCGGTGGCTCTCCCACTCGACGAGGCGACCTGGACGGCACTGCAACGCTGTCGAGACCACCGATACCGACTCGGCACGGAGAATCCTCACCTGCTGTCGGCGTCGTGTGAAATCG
>NZ_BIFH01000023.1:0-260612 GCF_003967355.1 Embleya hyalina
CCGGGGTGCGGTATGGTCTGCGCATGCCTGACAACGAGATGGATCCTGCAGCCAGTACTCAGATGTTCCGGGCTTTTGTCGCCGAGGACCGCCCTGCGGCTCCCGGCGAACCGGCCCGGCGCGGCGCCCCGCCGGTCCTGCTGATCGCCGGAGTCGTGATCGCGATCATCGTGGTCGCGGCGGTCGTGCTCATTGCCGTCAACTGACCCACCCATCGGTCGATATACCGACTGCCATACCAACGGGCCGACATACCGCGGGCGGGACCCATCCCTCCGGGTCCCGCCCGCGATATGCATTCCGCGAATACTCCGGTATTCGGTATTCACGGTTCGCTGCTCGATCCCTTCGGTCAGGTCGACGGCCACAGCGCGACGACGCAGCCGTCTTCCTCACGCAGTCGCAGGCCCTCGTCCACATCGCGCAGGTAGTCGAACAGGGACGGCGGGGTCCGCCAGTCCTCCGCGAGACGTGGAGCGAGACCGGCGGTCGGCTGGCCGAGTGCCTCGGCGAAGCCGCCGGTCATCATGACCAGTACGTCGGTGGGCCGCCACGTGGTCCGGCAGATGCGGAGCTGGTCGTCGCCGGCCTGGTCGGGAATCGCCGCCGGCGCGGTCTCCAGCGAGGTGTCCCGGATGCCCAGGGGTGCGCGCCAGCCGCCTTGGGCCAGGCGGAGCACGGTGCTGTCGCCGAGTACGGCCATGTCGACCCGGTCGTCCTCCAGCGGATCCGCGGCGGTGACCAATATCGCCAGACGGGTGGCGGGTTCCGAGCGGCCCAGCTCGTGTGCGCGGTCGGCGGTACCGGTCAGGCGGGAGCGAAGGTCCTCCTCGACCTCGGTCTGCACGCCCGCCCAATCCCAGTTCTCGTGCCGCTCGCGCGCGACCATCCGTGCGACGGTGCGATAGGCGCTGCGGACCGCGATCTGGGCGGCGAGTTCGGAGGCGTGCGCGTTGTCGACGCCGTCGCAGACGATGGCGATGGTCCAGCGGGCGCTCGGGTCCGGGCCGACCGCGAAGCAGTTCTGCCTGGGCAGGCCCTGTTGCTGGTGCAGTTCGCCCCGGACTCCGGCGGCGCGCACATTCAACCGGCCCAGCCGGCCGCCGTCGACGACCATGCCGCCGCCGTCGGCGAGGGCGGGAGGTGGGAGCATGCGCAACATCCTTCGCGGGACCTCGTCGGCGGGGTTGTCCGCGGGCGCGGAGCGGTGGGGCGTGCGCTGGGGCGGGGGCACCTTGAGGAACGAGGTGCCCGGCTCGCCGGCATCGTCGTCGGGGGCGGGCTCGCCACCCACGTCGCGCCGTCGTTCCGCCGGTTCGTCGCCGAGTCCGGGGCTCGCGTCGATCGACGAGTAGTTGTCCGACTCCACGGCCGGCGCGGGTCGGTGCTTGGGGATCGGCGGGTAGTTCGGACGGCGTTCGGCGGACGGGCCGGGACCCGGGTCGAGCGGGTCGACCGGATCCATGGGGTCGGCGGGCTCGATGTCGTCGTCGGGCTCCGGCCGCCACTGCGACGGATCCTCGCGGCGTCCCGGTCGGGTGGCGCCGCGCGACGGCGGGAGTACGCCCTGCGCGTCGCGGTGCAACCGGTCGGGCGGCATCGTGTCGCCGGGGATGCTGTCCGACATCGGCGTGCCCGGAGGCGGCGACGAGCCGAGCATCACGTCCTCCCAGTGCGAGGAGCCGGTGCGTCGCCGAGTGCGGCCCGACACGGGCGGAGCCGGATCGTAGTCGTCGTCGTATTCCTGGCCCTGGTCGCGCCCGTAGTCGTACACCCCGGCGTCGGCCTCGTACGGATCGCGGCGGCCGAAGCCGGGCCGGCGATCGTACTGATCCGGTTCGTCCTCCTCGGCCGGCGCACCGAACCCGAACCAGTTGGCCACGCGGCGGGCCCGCCCGGAGCGGCGCCCGCCCTGGTCCGGCGGCGCCGAGTCGGGGAAGCCCGGCGGTCCGGAAGGCGCCTCGACCTCGCGGTCGTACAGCGGCTCCGGCCGACGGTCATAGCCCGGCTCCGGCCGACGGTCGTAGTCCGGGTCCGCCCGACGGTCGTAGTCGGGGTCGGGCCGACGATCCCAATCGGGTTCGGGGCGTTCGCGATCGCCCGGACCGGAGCGCCGGGGACCCTGGGCTCGCGGGACGGGCCGGCCCGGCGAACCATCGCCGGGGGTGTGGCGCTTGCTGGTACCGTCCGGCACGGCTTCCTCCTTCGCGTCGGGCCGGCCGGCGAGCCGGTCCCTTCGGGTCGCCGGTGAGTGGACGTCCTCCCACCCGTGCGACCGGTATCAACAGGTATAGCGTGCACGGCCCGTGCCCGTGTGCGCACGCGCGCGTTGGTCCCCACTTTGCACCGGGTCCGCCCGGCGGCCGGGCGGATGGCGGGCTTCTACCCGGAATCCCGTCGCTCGGTACCTATTTGACGGCGTATCAGGGAAACTCCCGAACCGGGTGCCGGCGTTCCCCGTCGAGGGGGCGGATGTCGGCGATCGGGCGCTCTCGGTGGTGTGTTCGGTGTGCTTTGCGCCGAAGTGACCTGTGGACGCGGTGGATTCGGGCGACGAGCGCGTCGGCGTCGGATGATCGGCCCGCCCGGTGATCGGCGGATCCGGGCAACCGGCTCGTACGGTGACCCATCGCACCATCCCTCCATACGGCACCGTCTGGAGTCGGTGCCCGGTCGTCACTACAGTGTGTCCGTCGCTCGGCAGCGACGACCGGTTGTTTTCCCAGGTCGTTCCCGGGCGGTCACGAACACTTCCTCCTCGGGAGCACAACCGCATGCGCATACGCACCACCCGCCTCGCGACCCTCGCCGTGACGGCGGCGCTCACGCTCGGCGGCACCGTCGCGGTCGCCGCGTCCCCGGCCTCGGCCGCCACGGGCGGCGGCGACTCCGACGTCTCGGCCCGCGCGGGCCTCGGCTCGATCACCGGGGCCTCGGCCACGGTCGGCCCGGACGGCACGTACACGATCACCTGGACCGACCGTTGGCCCGGTCCGATGCGCGTGTACGCGTCCACCGACGCGGACCGCTTCACCCGGCTCGTCGGCACGACCGAGGGCACCTCGCTGACCGTGTCCGGCCTGGACCCGGCCAAGCGCTGGTACTTCGACATCACCCCGGCCGGCCCGCGCGCCGGGGTGGTCACCGCGCCGCGCTCGCTCGGCCTGCAGGGTGCGCCCAACGCCCGGGACCTGGGCGGCTATCGCGCGGATTCGGGCCGGACCGTCAAGTACGGCCAGGTCTTCCGCACCGACGCGCTCGGCAAGCTCACCGACGCCGACGTGGCCCGCCTGGGCGGTCTGGGCCTCGACGTGTCGGCCGACTTCCGTACCGACATCGAGATCACCGGCAACGGCGTCAACCGGCTGCCCGCCGGCATCCCGGTCGAGAACCTGCCGATCGCGGACGGCAACCTCACCGCCATCACCAACGCCGCGGTGGGCAGCCGGGATCCGATCAGGCAGAAGGAGCTGCTCGGCGACGGCAAGGCCGCCGCCGCGCTCGAGAACGTCTACCGGGGCTTCGTCGACGACCCGGCCCAGCGCGCACAGTTCGCCACCGTGCTGCGCGACCTGGCGGACGGCAGGACGGTGATCTACAACTGCACGGCGGGCAAGGACCGCACCGGGTGGATGAGTGCGATCGTGCTCAAGGCACTGGGCGTCGACGACGCCACCGTGCAGGCCGACTTCCTGGCCAGCAACGACAACCTGCGAGCGCGCAACGAGGCCACGAAGGCGGGCCTGAAGGCCGCCGGGCTGATGCAGGACCCGAGTCTGATGGACCCGCTGCTGTACGTGCAGAAGTCGTATTTGGACACGGCGTTCGCCGAGGTGCGGAGCAGGTACGGCTCGTTCGACGCGTATCTGCGCGAGGGTCTGGACATCGACCCGATCACCGAACTGCGGCTCCGGGCCCGGCTGCTCACCTTCTGAGCCGCCGTCCGCACCCGGCCCGCCGGGTGCGGACAACCTCGATCGGCCGCCCGCTGGGGCCCTGATGATCCGTCAGGGCCCCACCGGACAGCGGCCGAGGTCGCGGGTCGCGTCGTGGCCGCTCAGGCGGACAGATCGGCGCGCAGCCGTGCCAGCGCGCGGGCGAGCAGGCGTGAGACGTGCATCTGGGAGATGCCCAGGCGTTCGCCGATCTGGGACTGCGTCATGTTGCCGAAGAAGCGCAGCATGATGATCTGCCGGTCGCGGGGACTCATCCGGGCCAGCAGCGGCCGCAGCGCCTCGCGATACTCGACCCCGTCGAGCGCCTCGTCCTCCTGGCCGAGACGGGCGATCAGCGCGTTGTCGCGATCGTCGTCGAGGTCGTGCGCGTCCAGCGACGCGGGCGAGTAGGCGTTGGCCGCCTCCATGCCCTCGAGGATCTCCTCGACCGTCAGGTTCAGGTGCTTGGCGAGTTCGACCACGGTCGGTGCCCGGTCGTACTTGTGGTTGAACTGCTCGGTGGCCTCGGCGAGCGCGAGCCGCAACTCCTGGAGCCGGCGGGGCACCCGCACGCTCCACGAGGTGTCCCGGAAGAAGCGCTTGATCTCGCCGATGATCGTCGGCACGGCGTAGGTCGGGAACTCGACGCCGCGATGCGGGTCGAAGCGGTCGATCGCCTTGATCAGCCCGATCGTGCCCACCTGGAGCACGTCCTCGTACTGGTCGGTGCGGCTGCGGAAGCGGTTGGCGGCGAAGCGCACCAGGGGCAGGTTCAGCTCGACCAGGGTGCTGCGCACGTACGCGTGCTCGGCCGATCCCTCGACGACGTCGGTGAGGCGGAGCAGGAGGGTTCGGGACAGCGTGCGCGTGTCCTGGGGGGTGTCGGTGCCGGAACCCCGGAGCGCGTGGGCGCGGGGGATGCCGGTACGGGGAAGGCGCGCGGGCGCGGCGCGGTCGGCGGTCGAGCCGGCTGTGCCCTCGTGGGAAGCATCTCGCAGCAGCACTGGAGAGCCCACCTCCTCGTCGGTCCTGGAGCGGAACCTGTCCGCTGCCGGCCATGGTGGAACGGCAGCCCGTCGTTCGGTACCCCCTTACCGGTGCGGGTCACCGCCCCAAACCCCTTGCGACATCCCCGATTTGTCAGGTGATGCGGGTGTATCTAGCGGCATGTCGACAGTACGAAAGCCGCGTATCACCGCAAAGAAAATTCGAGGTTTTACCAGCCGTTTCGCATTACTCGTCGGTCTTTGGCGATCAGTCGACATTCGGGCCGAACAGCTGATCGCACACCTTCAGGTAGACGGCGTCGGGTCGAGGGACGAACTCGACCTCCTTGAGCGGTTGATCCTGCCCCGCGGACTCCATCACGAACGTCCCGTGTCCGAGCAATCGGCCGCCCGGGCTGCGTCGGTAGCTCATGTCGGTCACCTGGGTCAGCGGCAGCATGTTGACCCGCCGACCGATCAGCCCGGTGGCCAGGATGATGCGCTTGTCGGTGACGATGAAGTAGTCGTTGCGCCAGGTCAGTATGTGACCCGAGCACCACAGCAGCAGTCCCGTGCCGACCGGCCACACGCCGTAGCGCACGATCAGGTTCGCGGACGTGAAATACCACAGCAGCAGCGCCAGGAAGGCGATCCCGGACACGGTGATCGCCAGCGGGCCGATGATGATCGCCCAGTGTCGGCGTACGGCTATCGCACAGGTCTCGCTCGGCAGCAGATAGCGGCGTATCGCGTGGGTCTCGGTGGTGGAGCCGTCGACCGGTGCCGGCTCCGGCCCCGACGCCGCGCTCGCCGCTCGGCGCACGACCTCAGCCCGTGAGCCTGCTGATCTGGTCGCCGCACCACTTGGCGGCGGAGGACATCGCCTGGAACCACTGCGCGACGAGGTCGGAGGCCTTCTCGGGCGTGGCGATGATCGTGTAGATGACGAAAACGATCAGGAGCAGCGTCAGGATCCGTTTGGTCTGCCCCGCCATGTCCCCGCCTCCCCTATGAGGTGTCGGGGAGAAACAATAGGGGAGAGGGAGCGGCCGCGGGGGGACCGGCCACTCTCTCTCCCCTGTGGGACCCCCGCCGGAGCAAAGGTGGGTCGTACCTTCGCAGCATCGGCAAACAGTCCCGGGGTGCCTGCGGGGCTCCTGCCCAGCCCCGGGCACATCTCCAGCATGCGCCGACGCGTGGCCGTGCGCATCCGGCGTTCGGCCTGTCGGGGCAGGGCCTTGGTCCCGCGCGGGATACGGGCCGCGGGATCGGCCCCGAACGGCCGTACCCGGGGCGGGGTCTTCGCCCGGGGCGCGGCCCGGGTCAGCCCGCGGTGCCGTACAGCCGGTCGCCGGCGTCGCCGAGGCCCGGGACGATGTAGCCGTGCTCGTTGAGCCGCTCGTCGATCGAGGCGGTGACCACGGTGACGTTGGCCTCGGTGTCCGCGAACGCCTCCTGCATGATCTTGACCCCCTCGGGGGCGGCGAGCAGGCAGATCGCGGTCACGTCCAGCGCGCCGCGCTCCAGGAGCAGCTTGGTGGCCGCGATCAGGGTGCCGCCGGTGGCGAGCATCGGGTCGAGCACGTACGCCTGCCGACCGCCGAGGTCGTCGGGCATGCGGGTGGCGTAGGTCGACGGCTCGAGGGTGTCCTCGTTGCGGATCATGCCGAGGAAGCCGACCTCGGCCGTCGGCAGCAGGCGCACCATGCCGTCCAGCATGCCCAGACCGGCGCGCAGGATCGGCACCACCAGTGGCCGGGGGTAGGAGAGCTTGACGCCCGTGGTCTCGCTGACCGGGGTGCTGATCGCGACCGGGTCGACGCGCACCCCCCGGGTCGCCTCGTAGGCGAGCAGCGTGACGAGTTCGTCGGCGAGCCTCCGGAAGGTGGGCGAGTCGGTGCGCCGGTCGCGCAGCGTGGAGAGTTTGTGGGCCACCAGAGGATGGTCGACGACGTGAATCCGCATGGAGCGACAGTAGCCCGCCGGCCCCTCCCGCGACCCTGCGGGGTTGTCGGTTTCGGGGTGTGTTCGGTGGCATTCG
This sequence comes from Embleya hyalina, assembly GCF_003967355.1. Classification (GTDB taxonomy): domain Bacteria; phylum Actinomycetota; class Actinomycetes; order Streptomycetales; family Streptomycetaceae; genus Embleya; species Embleya hyalina. Next base: position 6,963 of record NZ_BIFH01000023.1, read on the forward strand.
GCGGTCGTGTGGCGGGCTCGGCGGGCGGCCCGGGCCGGGCGTTTATGGGAATCCCGGGTAAATTGGGGTCATTGAACCGGTTTGTGAGCGCACAGCCGGCCCGGTCCGGCGGTGCGATGACTGAGCCGGCGTGTCCCGGGAACTACTGCCACGTCGGTTTCGGTGGATTTTCGAGTCCAGGGGCGTGGTGATGGAGAGTCGGGAACCTCGAACGACGGCGGCCGAGCGCCGCGAGGCGGAGGCCGCACGTCGGCGCCGGCGCACCCTCTTCCTGCGCGAACTCGCCGAGGCGCGCGAGCTGCGGGCCCGGATCCAACCGCGGCGCGCGCGCAACGAGCGGCTACGGCAGATGATGCGGATGCGTACGTTCCGTTACTGAAAACGATCCGCGTGCGATCGTCGCGGCGACCTTGTCCGTCAACGTGCGCCAATTCCCGTCGTGGTGGTCCGGTATCTGCCACGATGCGAGAGACAACGCCGAAGCGAACGATCTTGGAGAGTCCCGTGGCGTACTTCGCCGCAGTGCTCGTACGTACAGACGAGCAGTGGGAGGCCCGTGAAGCCGACCTCGACGATGTCGAGGACTCGGTGGGGATGACCGCCCTGGCACGGTCGGCGGCGGTGGACGACGAACCGGTACTGCTGTTCGTCGAACAGGAGGACACCTGGTTCGCGGTCGTCCGGGTGGACGGTGAGGAGGACCCGCGCATCTACGTCTCCGACGTGGCCGCGGTGTCCCGCAGCGCCTACGCGGACGCGTTGCTGACGGCCGACGTGCTCGACGGCCTGGAGGAGGACGACGAGGCCGTGCTGCCGGCCGGCCCGGCCGGCGACGAGACCGTCCTGGTGGACCTGGGGGTGTCGGCCCAACTGCTGGCCGACCTCGCGGGCGAGGCGGGGCTGCCCGCGGACGCCATCGCGGTGATAGCGGAACGTCTGGGCTGCGCGGACGAGTTGGAGACGGTCCGCTGAGCACGATGCCCCCACCGGTGCCCGAGCCCCGTTTCGACCCCGCGCTGCGGCGGTACGAGCCGGCCATGCGGCTGGCCCTGGCCGAGGCGGCGCTCGCGGTGGACACGGGAGACGTGCCGGTGGGGTGCGTGGTGCTCGGCCCGGACGGCGCGGTGCTCGGCCGCGGCCGCAACGAACGCGAGGCGCACGGCGACCCGACGGCGCACGCGGAGATCGTCGCGCTGCGCGAGGCCGCCAAGGCCGTCGGGGAGTGGCGCCTGTCCGGGTGCACCCTGGTGGTCACCCTGGAGCCGTGCACGATGTGCGCGGGCGCGATCGTCCTGGCCCGGGTCGACCGGGTGGTCTTCGGCGCCTGGGACCCCAAGGCCGGCGCCGCCGGCTCCCTGTGGGACGTACTCCGCGACCGCGGCCTCAACCACCGCCCGGAGGTCGTGGCCGGCGTCGCGGCGGCGGAGTGCACCGCCATCCTGCGCGACTTCTTCGCCCTCAACCGCACCGACGAATCCGGTTACGAAGCACACCCCGGCATCCGGTAAGCTCTCTCTCGGTAGCGTGTCCGAGTGGCCTAAGGAGCACGCCTCGAAAGCGTGTGATGGTGCAAGCTATCCGTGGGTTCAAATCCCACCGCTACCGCTCTTGAGCAGGACAGCAAAGGACCACCTACTAGTGCCTAGTAGGTGGTCCTTTGCGTTGTGGTCTCAGTTTCGGTCTCAGTTGGCCTTGTCGGGGCCTTCCTCGTCGCCGTCGGGCGGTGCCCAGAGCAGGCCATCCACCTGCCGGGCCGCGTCCTTCAGGATCGGCTCGATCGCGTGCTGGTACCGGCGGAGCATCGCTGCGCTCGACCAGCCCATGATGGCCATCACCACACGACCGGGCACCCGCAGTAGCAACAGAACAGTTGCTGCTGTGTGTCGAGCGTCGTGGAGGCGACCGTCCCGGACGCCGGCCGTCGTCAGCAGCCGCTTCCAGTGGGTGTAGTCGGTGCGCGGGTTGGTGGGCTGCCCGATCTCGGTCGCGAACACCCAACCGCCGTCGTGCCAGAGCTGGGCGGCCTTGTCCCGCTCCCGGTCCTGCTCCTCCTTGTGCTGCTTCAGGATGGCGAGCAGCGCATCCGGGATCGCGATCACGCGCCTACCCGCCCGCGACTTCGTGCCCTTCGTGTCGGGCCGGATCGGAACGCGCTCCGGGCAGTAGCCGGCATGCTTCCGTCCGCAGGGCTCCACCTCCGCGCAGCCGTGCCGGTACTTCGGACGGAGCCTGTTCCGGCGCACCCGCATCAGGCCGTTGTCGAGGTCGACGTGTGCCCACTGCAAGCCGAGCGCTTCCCCTTGGCGCAGGCCCAAGGCGAGCGCGATGGCCCACCGCGCGCCGTTGCGTTGCTGCTCGGCGATGTGGAGGATGCGGCCGATCTCTTCGACGGAGTACGGCTCAACCTCGGTGTCTTCGTCGTCGTTGAGCCGTGGCGCGTTGGCCAGAGAGGCGGGGTTGCGCGCGAGATGCCCGCGCCGCACGGCAACGTTGAGCGCGGTTCGGATGGTCCGGTGAGCCTGGTGCGCGGTCGCGGGCGCACTGCCGTTCTTCTCCATCTTGGCGTAGAAGCGCTCAAGGTGTTCCGGGGTGAGCTTGTCGAGCCGGTGAGCGCCAAGCCCCGGAATCAGGTGGTGGTAGACAGCGACCCGGTACCCGGCGATCGTGTTCACCCCGACCGACGGCGCCGAGATGTGCTCCACCCAGTGCGTCAGCCAGAGCTTCACGGTCCAGGGCTTCCCGGGCTTGGGCACGTTCCCCGCGTCCCGCAGGTTCTCCAGCTTGCGCACCTTGTCGATGACGACACCTTGCGTCTGCCCACGCACGTGCCTGCGATCGGGCGACCCGTCGTCCTTCGTACCCACGGTCACGCGACCGTGCCACGTACCTTCCTTGTCCTGGTAGATGGTCGAAGCGCCGTTCGGGCGCCGCTTCTTGGCAGTCATGTATCCCCCGGTCAGGCTGCGGCCGAGTGGTCGGCCGGGTTCATGAGGTCGTGGACGTAGGCGGTCAGCGCTTCGAGGGGCACGCGTCGCGAGCGACCGATGGTCACGGACTTGAGTTCGCCGGTACCGATGAGCCGGTACACCGTCGTGCGGCCGAGCTTCAGGAAGAGAGCAGCCTCTTCGACCGTGAAAACGAAGTTCGTGGGCGGGGGAGCGTGATTCGACATGGCGACTCCAGGGCCAGCGACGAGCAGGAAAAAGGTGAATTCGCGGAAGGGGCAGGGTGCCGTCCCCCTCCCTCTCAGATCCGCAACATGCGCAACACCGCAACACCGCAGGTCACAGGCTCGGATTTGTTGCGGATAGCGGTTGTGTTGCGGATAGGTGCCGCTCCACGCGGGGCGCGGCGGCACCTATCCGGCGGTGCTTCGGCCCGGCGCTCGGCGCGCGAGTGTGGCGCTTTCGCGGGCCGTGTTGCGGACGTCTACGGGCCATCCGCAACGAATTCGCCCCTGTTGACCTGCGGTGTTGCGGCGTTGCGCATGTTGCGCATCTCCGGGGGTGGGGGAGGGCAGTACCGCGTCCACGCGTCCGTGAGGTCTTCCGCGTAGTAGCCCCTGGGGGTTCCGGAGGCGGTTCGGATGACGCGGGGCTTGATGGGCTTGTTCGCGGGGGTGACGTACCGGCCGAGCAGTCGGGCCAGCATGCGGGAGGTGAGGGGCTTGTCGTCCACGTCGGCCCACTGTCCGTCGTCCAGGGCGAGCAGGATTTCGAGGATGGCGGTGGTGGGCATGCGGTCGGCGCCGCAGAAGACCCGGTCGCGCAGGTCGGTCAGCAGCCGGATTCCGACGGATGCCTCGTCGTCATCGCGGGCGGCGTTGACCAGGTCGACGCACGCGGCGCGGGCCCGGGTGGGCCAGTGTCCTCCGGCCGCGTCGGCGACGGCGAGCAGGGGTTCCCACACGTCGGCGGGCCTGTCGGTGACGCCGTCGGGCATCTCCGGCCAGGCGTCGGCGACCGCGTCCCGTACGGTGTCGGCCCACTCGGCGAGGCGGTCCCGCAGGACGTGTCCCTCCTTCTCGTGGAGGCGGCGCCGGTAGGGCGAGACCTTCTCGTTCGGGGCGCGCTTGCGCATGCGGATGATGACCGAGCGGGTGAGGATCGTGTCCGGCAACGAGCCCAGGCCCGCCATGGCGACGGCGCAGTACGAGGAGAACCAGCCCGCGACCTGGTTCGAGCCGTCCCCGACGCAGCGCAGGGCCGCTCCGCCGCGCCGGTAGCCGGAGTTGAGGAATCCTCGGACCGGTTCGTTGTCTCCGGCCTTGGGTCCGAAGACGGTGTCGATTTCGTCGAAGAGCAGGGTCGGCATGCCGTGAGAAGCCTCCACGAGCCGGAAGAGGGCGTTGGCGGACGCGTTGACGGTCATCGCCGCGTTCGGGGTCAGCGTCTCCACAATCTCCAGCGCGCGGGACTTGCCCGATCCCGGCTCCGGGGACAGGAACGCCAGGCGGGCGGTGCCGTCGAACGCGTCGATCAGGTGCGCGTGCGCGTCCCACAGGGCGACGGCGACGTAGGCGGCCTCGGTGGGGAACACGTTGAACCTGCGGTGGAACCGCTCGATCTCGTCGAGCAGTTTGGCCCCGTCGATCGTGGGCGGGGTGTCGGTCATGCGGTTGTTCTCCTGTCGCTGGTGAGGCGTTGGCTGACGGCGAGTCGGACGGGGGCCGGGGCGGTCGGCGGGTTCGGTGACTCGTCGGCCGCCCCGACGTGGTGTCAGACCTTCAGGTCGGCGATCTCCTTGGCCCGGTTGGGGAAGAGCACGCGGCGGGACACGGTGCCGAGCACGATGCGCTTGTCGGTGCGGTGCGCGGAGGTGAGCAGGTTGCGTCCGGTGGTCAGGGCGTGGGTGTCGGTCGGTTCGCTGTAGTACTGGCTGCCGCGTTTGTTGCCTGCGGCGTCTTTGAACTCGATGTGGAACTCGGCCATGGCGGAGCGACCCTCCTCGGGTGGCTGGTGTGCAGGTGGGATGGTTCAGGCGCTTGCGTGCAGCCCGTTACGGACGGCGCGGCGCGCGTAGGGCTCGGGCACGCCGACCGTGACGGCGGCCGAGACGATGTCCTCGCCCAGGGCGTCGAGTCCGCACGGGCCGGGGCATCGGGTGTGCTGCTTGGCGAGGAAGGCCGCTACGCCGTACGCGCTGGATCCGGCGCCGGTTTTGGTGTGGCTGCGGACGATGTCGAGTCCGCGTTCGAGGCCGGTTTGAACGTATCGCTCGGTGTGGCGGCATCCGGTGGCGACCGCGCGCGTCCATGTGTTCTGCGGTCCGGAGGAAGAGTCCACGCCTCCCGGCGGCCGGGTGGTCTCTTGCTTCTCCCGGTCGAGCAGCGCGCGGACGGCCGAGGGAACCGGAGCTGTGTGGCCGGTGCCGGGGCCGAGCCAACGGGCGTAGGCCATGCGGGATTTGATGTCGACGCCCGGGCGGACGTGGTTCGCGGAGCGGGTGGCGCCCCGGTAGATCCAGTGCTCGCCGCGCGTGGTCGCCACCACCCGCGTGGGCGGCAGGGTTGCGCGGGCCCACTCGATCGCGTCGCGGTCGTCGAGGTCCACGACGGTGTACCCGGCGCCGCCGGGGTGGTAGGCGACGGCGACCGCCCGCGCCCAAGCCCACGCCCAGGACGGGGAGGCGATGACGGTCGGGTCGGTGGTCGCAGCGGCCCACGCGTGGCACACCCGCTCGCACCGGCAGGGCCCGGCGGCGAGCATGTTGGGTCGGCCACCGCAGGCCGAGCCCGCGCAGGCCGGGCAGTTCCCGAACGGGACCTTCCCGGCCCGCAGCGGCAGCACCGGGACACCGGCCCGGGCCAGTTCGAGCGCGGTCCGCATCCGCTCGCTCACGAGACGCCCCACTGGCGCGCGGTCCGTTCGATGCGCTCCGTCAATGCCGTGTCGGGCGGGAACGGGCCGAACTCGCTGTGGATGATGGCCAGGGCCTTGTCCGTGTCGTCGGGCCGAACGAACATCAGGGCGGTGGCCGTGAACACGTGTTCGCGGGCTTCTGCGATCAAACGGGTGATCTCGTCGTTGACGTCTTCGTCGTCGGACGTGAGGGGCGGGTTCATGCGGCCGTCTCCTCTCGGGTGCGGGTGGTGAGCGCGTCGATGAGGTCGGTGCCGATGTGGTGGGTGTAGGCGGGTGGGATGGCCTTGCGAGCTTCCTTGTTGGTCATCCAGGTGCAGCCCATGGCGTCGGCGTAGGCGCGTTCGCGGCTGTGGTCGAAGGGGACCAGGTCGCGGTGGTGCCAGCAGGGCGGGGTCAGTTGCGGTCCGGTCCACGAGGTCTCGAACGCCCTGTGCCTGCGGACGTTGAGGCCGAACATGGAGCCGCACAACAGGTAGTCGGCACGGATCGGCGCCTCGGGGACGTTCTCGATCACCCACGGCCGACCGGACGCGACGAGCAGCGGTCGTCCGGGGGTGACCAGGTCGGGGTGGGCGGTGCGGTCGCCGGTGGCGCCGGTGACGTTGGCGAACGTCTCGCACGGCCACGACGCGTGGATGGCGTCGAAGGAACGACCGTGCTCGGCCAGGTACTCCAAGGCGTCGGCCTGCACGAACGCGTCGCCGCAGTAGTTCGGCTGCGCGACCAGGTCCACGCCGGTGACGTGCCACCCGGCGAGGCGATAACCGTGGGCGGCGCCACCCGCGCCGCAGCACAGGTCCAGCAGGCGCGGACGACGGCCGGTCACGCGGCCTCCCGGGTCTCGTTGTCGCAGCCCCAGGGCGAACAACCGCCCCGGTCCCCGCTGTCGAGGGCTTCCTCGAACGCCACGTCGAACAGATCGATCTGGTGGTGATCCGACGGGCGGATACGGTCGATCGGGGCCTGCGCGAGGGGCGTGCAGGAGATGTGCAGGTAGCGGCGGTGCCGCATGCCCGCGCCCACCCGGTACGCCTCGTCGAACGCGACCGCGTCGGCCCACGCTTCGGGGTCGGTGTCGCGCATCCGCCGCCACTCGGCCGCGCTGCGGTACGGGCAGCCGACGCAGGCGCTTTTCTCCACGGCGGTCCACCCGTGGTGGTCGAGGTAGGCCGTGCACTGCGTCCGCGACATCCCCAGTTCGAGCAGGGGATGGCGGGAGCGGCTGTAACCGGTGTCCCCGCGCGGGGACACCCGCTCGATCTCGTCGGTGGAGAAGCCCACCCACTGCTCCGCCCAGGTCCCGCGCGGCGCGTTGCCGACGCGATGGATCACGCCCTCGCCCCGGCACACCGAGCAGGGCCCGACCTCGTGCTCGCCCCGCTTGGCCCGCCACGGCGCGATCCGCTGCCCGGTGCCCTCGCAGTGACGGCACGGGGTGCTGCGGGTGGACGCGCCGAGAAGGCGCCTGGTCTGGGCCAGGATCGGCCGCAGCTTGTACTGCTGAGTGCAGGCCCGCTTCTGCATGCCCTTCTCGCCATCGGGGCCGAGGGTGTAGGCGGGAATGCTCCGCATCTGATCGGGATCCAGCGCGTCATCACGCAGATTCCCGTTCGACACCCGGTGGATCGCGATACCCGCCGGGGCAGCCACCTCCGCCTCCAGCCGGTCCAGGTGCGCCCCGATCCGGGGCTCCCATCCGGTGTCGGCGAACACCGCCGCGTCCACACGCGGCAGCTCGCCCCGGGCCGACATGAGCAGCAGGACCGTGGACTGCACACCCGCGCCGAGTGAGAGCACGCGCAGCGTCGGTTCGCCGGTCACTGGCCCTCCCCGCCCTCGGCGGTGGTGTGGATGCCGGACGGAAGGACGGGCCTGTCGACGTCGCGGTGCGCGATCGAGATCGCCGCGCAACCGTCGGCGAGGATCTCGGCGATGTGGCGCGCGACGGCGACGCTGCGGTGCCTGCCACCCACGCACCCGCAGGCGATCGTGATCCGCCCGGAGACGGAGTGGGCGAGGTCGTGCGCGGCGAGCGCCGTTGCGGCGGCGAGGTCGCGCACGCCGGGGGTCTCCAGGACGTGCGCGTACACGTCCTCGTCCAGGCCCGTCCGCTGCCGCATCGTCGGGTCGGCGTGCGGGTTGCGGAAGCGGCGCCGCAGGTCGAGCGTGATCTCCGCTTCGGGCGCGGGGTTGTGGCCGTAGCCGAAGGACACGATGCGGATGATCCGCCCGTGGTTGTTTGTCATGCTGGTGGTCCCTTCCGGGTCCTGAAGGAGCGGGTTGGGCCCAGGACGACCGCCTTCCGGCAAGTCGTCGGTCGTCCTGGGGCGGATTCAGCGGTTGGGGATCATGCAGCGGGCGTTGTGCCCGGCGGGCAGCAGGCACCCCCGCGTCGGGCAGTCGGGCTGCCGGGGCGAGCCGGGCAGGATGATCGTCACGGTGAAGTCGCCCGTGTTGTCGTGGTCGCTCATCGGCCATCTCCTTGATTACGCTGTGTAGTGGTGTGCGGGTATGGGTGTGCGCACGCGTGCGGGTGTGCGCACGGGCGAAAGTGCAGGTCAACGCGCGCGCGTGCGCGCGAGGGCAACAGGCGTGCGCACGGCTGCCGCACGCGTGCGCACACCTCGCCGCACGGCTACGCGGCGTAGTCCTCGAACGCGTCGTCGCGGGGGATGATGAGCCAGGATCCGAGCTGTCCGCCGGGGTTCTCGGCGACCTCTCGGCCGCCGTCGGCGAACTCGGCCAGGCGGCGCGAGACCCAGCTCCGGGAGCGGCCGACCCGGGCTTCCGGGAAGTCGCGCGGCGCGCACACGGCCCGGTCCTCGGCCCGCAGTTCTTCGAGGATCGTCAGCATCTCGGCGCGGGCCTGGTCGGCGGGACGCTTGACCCTGAACTCCGGCTCGCCCACCTGCACCACGCGCGAGGGTTCCTCAAGCTCCGCGTCGGGGTCCGCCTGCGCGTCGAGGTCGCTCTCGTGATCGCTCTCGTACGGGCGCCGTGTGGGCTCGAACTCGGTCTCGCCGTCGATGGGTTCGCTCTCCACGATCTCCGCTTCCTCCAGGCTCGCGGGCACACGCGGACGTTCGGCGAGGGCGGTCCGCAACGGCCCCGGGCCGGTGGCCTCTTCTTCCCCACACGCACGGCGGATAGCGCGAGTCTTGTAGGCCGCGTAGCGAGGCCCGGCGGCCTTCGCCGTGGTCGCGTCCACGCCCTTGGGGCGGACCGCGTCGTAGGCGGCGATCAGGCTCCGTACCTGTTCGTCCTCGGGCAGGCGGAACGCTCGGGCGGGCACGGGCCAGCGTTCGCGGTCCACGCCCGGGGCCTGGAGGTAGAGCATCCCCGGGCGTTCGGCGGCCCACTGTTCGGGCGATGCCCCGGCGTCCTTGGCCGCGCCGTCCAGGGTGAACGCGTCGCCGTCGTCCTTGACGCCGAAGATCAGGGATGTCCCGAACTGGGCCCGCACCTCCGTCGAGATGCCCGTGAACGAGGCGCGTTGGAGGGAGAACGACAGGACTGTTCCGGTGGAGCGGGCCTGTTGGGCGACCGGGACGACGTTCGGGTGATCGGCGACCGCGTCGTCGGCGGACTCCTCGAAGTGGATCAGGAGGAGCGGGATCCCGTGTTTGGTCCAGCACTCCGGTTCCCACTGGGCGTAGCCCAGGCGTCCGAGTAGGTCCGCGCGGGTCTTGACGACGATCGGGAGCACGTCGAGCATCGCGCTCACGCCCTGGGGTGTGGTCTCGCACCAGTCCAGGCCGCCCTGGATGGCGCCGATGCTCTGGCTGCCCTTGGACGGGTCGGCGAACCACACCACCGCGTCGGAGCGGGTCATCGCCTCGGTCAGCAGCACTTTGAGGCTTCCGGACTTGCCGGATCCGCTCATGCCGGTGGTCAGCAGGTGGGAGAGCGGGCGGGGGTGGTCGCGGTCCTCGGTGCCGGGCAACCAGAACTCCAACGGTTGCGCGTCCTGGTAGATGCCCAGGCGGATCGGGCGGGCGATCGACTGGCCCGGCAGCGACGGTCCGGGGTAGAGCACGGACTTGCGCAGGTGATCCACAGGAGTCACCGACAGCGTCACCCGGGAGTGGTCGTCGCGGTTGGGCGTGACGCGGATCGCCGCAGGCGAGGTGCCCAGCGCGGACGCCATCTGCGGGATCCGGTTCTGCACGTCGTCCGGCACCATCTCGCCCCGGGGGAGCTGGAGTTCCGCGCTCACCTCACCGGCGACCACCTCGCCCTTGACGACCTGCGTCCGGGCGAGGCCGACCATCTCGAACAGGCCGTCGCTCACGCTCTCGGCGCCGCTGTTGCGCAGGGCGTGGCGAAGATTCCACCACAGCGCGAGGGTGCCCCCGCCGAGTGCCTGCAACAGGGCCACGTTCGGCGATGTCGGCCCGGCCACGGTCGCGGCCGTCAGATAGGCACTGGCCGCGCCGGTGGACACCGTGGCCATTGCGCGAAGCCGCGGGGAGCGCTTCGACGCCTCCGACCAGGCCGCGACCGTGATCCCGGCACCGGCGGCGCCGATCAGGGCGGTGGCGGCCGGGTTGGTGCCGATCGTGTCGTGCGCCAGCGCCGCCGGAATCGTCAGACCCGCCGCGACCATCCACGGCGGCAACAACGGTGCCGCGCGGCTGGTCAGGTGTTTGGCGGCCTGGTCGAGCGGGGCGGTGGCCACCGCCGTCGCCCGCGAACGCCTGGATTTCCTTGCCACGATGCGTCTCCTCACGCCTCGAACTTGAACGCGGGCTTGACGGGCTTGGACTTGACCCCGGCGGCCTGCAACTCGGCCGCGTAGTTCTTCTGGAAGCTCGCGTACGCCTTGGCCATCGACCCGGCCGCGTACTTCAGCGCCTCCGCCGCGATGATCAGGTGCTTCGATGTGTCCTTCGCCCGCTTGCGCCCGGCTCGCCCGGCGAGCAGGGCGTCGACCGGGGCGATCTGCGACAGGACCGCGTACAACTCCTCAGCGGCCATGGCCAGTTCGAGGGAGCCGTCCCGGCAGAACAGGCGCCCGCCGTTGCAGTAGTCGCGAATGCTCTTGTTCGTCATGAACTCCGGATCACCCAGGACGTCCTGGGCCGTGCTCCTGCGCCGCTGCTGGGCCATCGGGCCCCTCCCTCGTATGTGGTGTGAATGGTTCGAGCAGGGCTGACCCCGCTTCCCCCGCGCCCGGCCGCGACCTGCGATCCGGGCGCGAGGGGAACCGGTCAGAACAGTGCTGTGGTCTCGGAACGAGCCGCGCGCAGAACAGCGGCGGCCTTGCGCGCGGCGGCAGCGGCCGGGGCGTGGCAGCGCTCGCACCACGTCGTCAGCGCCGCCGGGTCCAGCCCGACCGCGACGGCGAGCGTCGTCGCGAGATCACGCGGCGCCACGATCAACCCGTCGTGCCGGGTGCACCGGCCGCCGGTCTCCTTGTGGCGCCGTCCGCACTCCCCGGCGCACCCGCAGGTGCCGCACTCACGATCCACGACTGATTGCCACAGGCGACCACCGATGATCGGGGGCCGGGTCACCGTGCACCCTCCACCAGGCTCAACCGTCCGGCGGGGGGTTCCTCACGGAACTCCTGATAGCGCGTGGAGACCCAACCGACCGACCAGCCGCACAACTCGGCGGCGGCCCGCACTGGGTGGCCTTCCTCGAACGCGGCCCGCACGATCAGCCGGGCGCGGTCCTCGGGCAACTTGCCTTCGGCTGGATCGGCCGACAACAGCTCCAGCCGCTCTCGCCGTTCACGCTCGGCGGCCTGTCGTTCACGGTGTTCATGCTCGGCCCGCCGTTGTTCATCCTCGCGTTCGCGCCGCTCACGCTCGGCCGATTCGGCCCGCTCCCGGGCCCGCTCCGCATCGCGCTCCTCACGGCGCGCGCGCTCGGCGACCTCGGCGCGTTCACGCTCGATCGCCGCGTCGTGCTCACGCTGTTCACGAGCTACCCGAGCCTCGTACTCGCGCTCCTCACGACGTGCGCGCTCAGCCGCCTCGCGACGCTCGACCTCGGCCCGCTCTCGCTCTGCGCGCTCGGCCCGTTCACGTTCGTTCAACGCGACCTGCGCCGCCGTGATCGCGCGCCGGTAGGCGAGTCCCGTCTCGGCGGTGACGATCAGCAGCAGCGGCGCGACCGCGTGAACCGCAGCCCCCACCATGTCCTTGCGCAACGCGCTCTCGGCGACGTTCAGGGCGAGGGTCATCGCGCCGGTCATCCACCGGAGCACGATCGGCCACGCGCCGCCACCCTCGCCCAGCCGGGCCAAGGTGGCGTCCAGGCGCACCACGATCACCACGGCGGCATCGACCACCAACGGCAGGATCGGCGCGGTCCACGCCCACTCGGGCGGGGTGTGCGCGGCGGCCAACGGGGTGACCGTCAGCACCGAATAGAGCATCGCCCCGGCGACGATCGCCCACGTCCCCACGCTCAACGCCTGCTCCGCCGAACGCACTTGAGCGGTGTTCATCGACCGCCCCCGTCCACCCGACGGACCCGGATCGCGGCGAGCAACCGCACCCGCGACGTGTCGTCACCGGGCACCTCGGCGTCCTCGGACCACTCCCACTCGGCCCCGTCCGTGAACACGAACCCGAGCGCGTTCACCACCCGTGAACGCTGCGCGATGGTCGGCACCACGGCACCCCGGGGGAACCGGTGCTCCGGCCACAGGGACACCCGCCCCGGCATCGCCACGAACACCCGCCAACGCCCCTCGCGAAACGACATCAACGCCTTGCACGTCATGCCGCCCGCACCCCCTCGAAACCGTCGAAGGTCTCCCGGGCCCGCACGGCGGCCGAGTCGAGCAGCAGCGCGGCGCACACCGCCGTGCCCGAATCCACCGCCCACAACGACGCGAACATGTCCTCGACGTGCCGGGCGAGTTCGCGATCCGTTGCCCACAGGTCGGCGAGGATGTCCCGCGCCGCATCCAACCGCGCCGCACGCTCCTGCTCGCTCTCCCCGGGCTCCCCGTCGAACAGAGCCCAGTCGATGCCGAGCGCCAACTCGGCGAACTCGGCAATCGTGGCCGCGTGGCGACCAGCGACAATGCTTCTCACGGTCGTACTCCCAGCGTCGGAGTTGCGACCCACGGGGCGCCCGCCTTCCGCCAAGTCGTCGGGCGCCCCGGCACACATCGGTGTGCCCCGTCTTCAGAGACGAGTGGCCGTGACCCCCGACGCACGCGTGATGCCGCGCGCCGAGGACCAAAAACACTCGTTTCGATCTCGTTCGTCACTCTGTTGAGTTCTCAAGGACCGAGCTGTCCCGGCGCTTACAGGCGTACGGCCGAAGCCGTCTTCCCTGGCAGGTCGCGTGGTTCTGACGTGCATAGTTCTGTGGCTCACTGCTTCACTAGTGAGGCAGTGGTGTGACAGTAGCGCCACGGAGCGCGAGACCGCAATACCTCACTAGTGAAGTCGCCTAGGATGGCGTGCATGGCCATTGATCCGACCGACCCGCGCTCTCCGTCGCGGCAGATTGCTGATGAACTCAGGGAAGAGATCACGAGCGGGCGTCTGGCACCCGGTGACGCGCTTCCCTCGGAAAAGATGCTGGTAGGACGCTTCGGGACGGCTCCGGCCACGGCGCGGCAGGCCGTGCGGCTCCTGAAGGAAGAGGGCCTTGTGGTCGCCGAGAGGGGGAAGGGCGTCTACGTGAAGCGGCAGCCGCCCACCATCCGGCTCGGGTCCCACCGGTTCTCGCGCCAGACCCGCGCCGAAGGCAAGTCGGCCTTCGAGGCTGAGATAGAGCGGCAGGGGCTGGAATGGGGGCAAGAGGTTCTTGAACTTGCCGAAGTGCCTGCACCCGAGTGGGTCGCCGAGTGGCTTGGCGTGGATGCGGGGGCCACGGTCTTCGTGCGCCGTCGCCGCAACCTGGTTGGCGACACGCCCACTCAGCTTGCCGACAGCTACTACCGTCTCGACACCGTCGAGGACACGGCGATCCGGACGCCGGACACCGGACCGGGCGGCAGCTACGCCCGGCTCGAAGAGAAGGGGCTCACCCTTGAGCGCTTCCGGGAAGAGATCCGGATCCGGATGCCAACGCCTACCGAGGTGCAGGGGCTGCGGCTCACTCCCGGGACGCCCGTCGCCGAGCTGCGGCGCATCGCCTTCGGGGCGAGCGGGCCGCTCGAAGTGCTTGAGTCCGTGGTGTCCGGAGACAGCCACGTGTTCTGCTACGAATTCGCCGCACCCGAGTAGACGGGAAGAACCTTGCAGGTCAGCCACATCAGTGAGCCGTCGCCCGGCGGCATCAACGATGACTACATCGTGGCCAGCGAACGATTCGTCATCGTGCTCGACGGCGCGACCGCGAACGGCCTGGACACCGGTTGCATCCACGACGTCCCATGGGTGGTGAGCCGGCTAGCCGCCCAACTTTCGGCCCGGCTCATCACGGACGACGGTGCGCCGCTCAGCGAGATCCTGGCGGACGGCATCGCCGCTGTCTGCGACCTTCACGCAGGTACGTGCGACCTGACCAACCCGAACAGCCCGTCGACCACCGTCGCCCTGCTCCGCAACCAGGGCGGCTTGGTCGAATACCTGGTGCTGTGCGACTCGCCCATCGTCATCGAGACGACGTCCGGCGACATCCAGTTGATCAATGACGATGCGACCGCCCATCTCCCCGGCTACACCCGCGAGGTTCTGCAAGAGGTTCGCAACCAGCCGGGCGGCTTCTGGGTCGCGAGCACGAAGCCCGAAGCTGCCAAGCACGCGGTCATCGGTTCGATTCCGGCGAGCGATGTTCGGCGCGCGGCAGTGATGACCGACGGAGTCTCACGTCTCTTCGAGCGGTACGACTGGGAGCTGAGTCGTCTGCTCGACAGCCTCGTATCCACCGGCCCTGCGGCGCTGGTGGAGGCGGTTCGGGACGCCGAGCGGCAGACCCCACCTGGGAAGTTCAGAGGCAAGGCGCACGACGATGCCACCGTTGCCCTCTGTGCTCACTTCGGGGATTAAGTCATGGTTCATCCCGCAAGGCACTCCGTTAGCGTTGCTGGCGTCATCGTGGACGATGCGGGGCGCTGCTTGCTAACGAAGCGACAGGACAACGGCCAGTGGCAGGCACCCGGTGGTGTGCTTGAGCTGGCTGAGTCCATCCCCGATGGGCTGCGCCGTGAGGTGCGTGAAGAGACTGGTCTCGAAGTCGAGCCGCTGGCTCTGACCGGGGTCTACAAGAACATGCCGCTTGGTGTCGTTGCGCTGGTCTTCCGCTGCCGGCTTGTGGGCGGTGAGCTGTCGACCAACGATGAGGTAGCCGAGTTTCGTTGGGTGGATCCGAGCGCCGTCGACGAACTGATGGTCGAAGCCTTCGCAGTCAGAGTGACTGATGCGCTGAGAAGTGCCAGTTCCCCCGCGATTCGATCCCACGATGGGGAGAGCGTGACCCTCGAATCTCGCAATGCGCTTTGACGCACCGGAGAGGTCGATGTGATGTCCGTCATAGTAGAACATGGTAGAAGTGCGTAACTCGAAGCCCTAAAGGCCATGATGGGCATCGAACGTTCTCGAACGTTCCGGAACGTTCCACGATTGTGCCCTTGCTCGATTTCCGGTCTGTGTCGTCACGACTGAAAGTCCCGGGTTTTAGCTGTACTCTCTTCTCCAGCACAACCCTTCTCCTGCCGGGTGTTCGTGACCACCCATGGGGCTTACGAGCCCCGGTCTCGGGAGGAGGTGACTTCGTTGGCGATGCCAAAGTGGCCACGGCGACGAAACGTGCGCAGACATGCCGCTCGGGCCGTTCTTGCGGTCCGTAAGTGGGGTCCAATGGCTTACGCGCTCACGCGTGGACTGTGGGACCTCTATGACGGCAGCGACCCCGGTAACTGACATAAGTCGGTTACCAGGGTCACTGTGCACCGTGCAGCGCGTTGGCCCCGTCTCTGGTTGGCTTGCCATAGGGCGGGGCCTTCGTGCGTCTTAGATGCCGTTTAAACACTACCACTTCTATTGCTTACCTCTATGCGTTCTTCTATCGCGGTGGCTATCGCCGTATGAAGCCATGGTTCTATCGCGCCGTGAGAGTCCAAGTACCGCAGTGTTCGTCTATGCGCTATTGGCTGGGCATCCGGTATCGCAGCCTTCGCGTCGGCGATGACGTATCTCCGACCATGGTGCGCCGTTGCGAGCTGAGCGTGGACCCGCACCGGTCTCAGTTGCGGTCTCATTCGTGGGGGTTCAGAGGCGTTCAGCGTGGCCCGCTCGGGGCGGCTCCGGGCAGGTGGGGAGCGCTCTGGCCTGCGGTGAACGGCCACACGCAGACCTCGAAAGCGTGTGATGGTGCAAGCTATCCGTGGGTTCAAATCCCACCGCTACCGCTCTTGCAGGACGAAGGCGCCATCCGGGTTTCGGGTGGCGCCTTCGGCGTTTTCGGGGCTTGGCGGGCCGTGGGCGGGAGCTGCCGCCCCCTCGGGCGTGGGCGGCAGCGGGGCCTTCGGTCAGCAGCCGGGGGTTTGGCTGGGCGGGGGCGGGGGCGGCGGGGCCAGGATGGCGGCGGCTGCCTCCGGGGTGGCCAGGTCGGTCCACGCGTCGCCGATGGCCAGGTCCACCGAGCCGTCGGTGCGCTGGTCCTCCTTGTCGGTGGCGCCGGCGACCTGGGCGGCGACCACCTTCGCGGGGGTGGCGCCGGGGAAGCCGTGGCGGATCTCGGCGGTGGCCGCGATCGGCGCGTTCAGCGGGTCGTTGGTGACCTTGCCGATGGTGAACCCGCGCGTTTTGAGCGCTTCGGCGACGGTCTTGGCCAGGCCGGTGCGCTTGGTGGCGTTGTAGACGTTCACCGTGATCGCCTTGGGCTCGGGCAGCGGCGCGGCCTGGGTGGGCGGCGGGGCCGAGGCGGTCGGCGAGGGGCAGGCCGCGGCGGTGCCGCCGTCGTCGGACGTGAAGTGGTACACACCCCAGCCGGCGGTCGCCAGGACCACCAGGCCGACCACGATCGCGATCACCACGGGCATGCGTCGCCTGCGCCGCGTCATCCGCGGATACAGCTTGCCAGTGATCTTGTACTGGCCTCCCATGCCGCGGGGAGTGAGCATGCTCATCGGTGTGCCCCCGTCCTCCTCCTGCACGGCATGGCCGTGGTCCCGGTCGCCATGGAGTCGAGGTTAGCGCCGACCTGGCACCTTGCGTATCCGGGCACGGCCGTACTCGTGACGACCACCTGATCGGGCCGCCGAGGTTGCGTGTTCAGCCGAGTTCGAGCACGCGCGCGTGCAGCACCTGGCGTTGTTGGAGGGCGGCTCGGACCGCGCGATGCAGGCCGTCCTCCAGATACAGGTCGCCCTGCCATTTCACGACGTGCGCGAAGAGATCGCCGTAGAAGGTCGAGTCCTCGGCGAGCAGCGTGTCGAGGTCGAGTTGCCGCTTCGTCGTGATGAGTTGGTCCAGACGCACGGGCCGCGGGGCGATGTCGGCCCATTGCCGGGCACCCGACCTCCCGTGGTCCGGGTACGGTTTGCCGTCACCGATCCGCTTGAAGATCACAGGCTCAGCCTACCGGGATCGTGGTCCCCTAACCCCCACCCCGTGCCGAAGCGAGGGAGCGGCGTCGCGGATCGGGGCGGCTCGGATGGCCGATCCGCCGGGGCAATCGGGATATTTCTTGCGCTATCGGTGTATTCGCTTCCCGGATGCCGGCGAGCGGAGGAGCGCATGACCGAGCAGGACGACACCATCGCGACCATCACGGCCGGGTACACCTTCACCGGACCCGCGGTGGAGTTGGGCGCCGCCGTCGTCGCGGGCACCGCGCACCCGCGGGCGCAGGTGCGTGTCCCGCTCGGGGTGCTCAACCGGCACGGGCTGGTCGCGGGCGCGACCGGCACCGGCAAGACCAAGACGCTGCAACTGATCGCGGAGCAGTTGTCGGCGCAGGGCGTCCCGGTCTTCCTCGCCGACGTCAAGGGCGACCTCTCCGGCATCTCCGCGCCGGGGGAGCCCGGGGAGCGGGTCGCCGCGCGGGCGGCCGAGGTCGGCCAGGACTGGCAACCGGCCGGATGTCCGGCCGAGTTCTACGCGCTCGGCGGGATCGGTACCGGGGTGCCGATCCGGGCCACGGTCACCGACTTCGGGCCGACGCTGCTCGCCAAGGTGCTGGACCTGAACGAGACGCAGGAGTCCTCGCTCGGGCTGATCTTCCACTTCGCCGATCAACGCGGTCTGGAACTGGTGGATCTGAAGGACCTGCGCGCGGTGATCCAGTACCTGACGGACGATCAGGGCAAGGCGGAGCTCAAGCGGATCGGCGGCCTTTCCGCGGCCACCGCCGGGGTGATCCTGCGCGCGCTGATCACGCTGGAGAACAACGGCGGCGCGGCGTTCTTCGGCGAACCGGCCTTCGACACCGCCGACCTGCTGCGCACCACCTCCGACGGGCACGGCGTGGTCTCGCTGCTCGAACTCGCGGCGGTCCAGGACAAGCCGCAGTTGTTCTCCACCTTCCTGATGTGGCTGCTCGCCGACCTGTTCCACGATCTGCCCGAGGTCGGCGACCCGGATCGACCGCGCCTGGTGTTCTTCTTCGACGAGGCGCACCTGCTGTTCACGGGCGCGTCGAAGGCGTTCTCGACCGCCATCACCCGGACCGTGCGGCTGATCCGGTCGAAGGGCGTGGGAATCTTCTTCGTCACGCAGACGCCGCGCGACGTGCCCGCCGACGTGCTCTCCCAGTTGGGCAATCGGGTCCAGCACGCGCTGCGCGCCTTCACCCCGGAGGACGCGAAGGCGCTCAAGGCCACCGTGTCCACGTTCCCGCGCTCGTCCTACGACCTGGACCAGGTGCTCACCCAGGCGGGCACCGGCGAGGCGGTGGTGACCGTGCTCGGCGACAAGGGCGCGCCGACGCCGGTGGCCTGGACCCGGCTGCGGGCGCCGCGGTCGCTGATGGCGCCGATCCCGGAGGAGGCGATGCGCACGGCCGCGGCGAACTCGCCGTTGTTCCCCACGTACGGCGTCGCCGTCGACCGCGAGTCGGCGTTCGAGAAGTTGACGGCGGCCCAGGTCCAGGCCCAGCCGCCCGCGGAACCGGGGACGACGCCCGCGGCCGACGAACCCGCGCGCGGGCGGGCCCGGGAGGAGAAGCCGAAGCCCGGGATGGTCGAGCAGATGATGGGCAACTCCGCAGTGAAGTCGATGTTGCGCTCGATGGGCACCCAGATCGGCCGGGAGATCACCCGCAGCCTGTTCGGCACCGCCCGCCGCAAACGCTGACGGACGGGCCGACCGGGGCCGGGCTCAGCGGCGCGGCATCTTCGCGAACGCCTCGATCCAGAAGCGCTGTTTGTCCACCGACTGGCCGACCAGATAGCTGGAGCGCAGCTTGGGCGGCAGGCCGGCGAGCAACTGCGCGACGGTGTCCATGTGTTCGCGCAGCTGGGACAACTCGGCGTTGGCCAGCACCTGGTGCACGATGTCGGTGTCGTCGGTGCCCTCGCCGGACTCCTCGTTGGCCGCGTCGAGTCGGCGCACCCATTCGTCGAGGTTGGCCGAGATGTCGCCGAGGCCGGTGGCCGGGTTCTCCGCGAACCTGGCCTCGAGGGCGTTCAGCGCCACGGGCGCGTATTCGCCGTCGCCGAGGTAGACCTTGGCCATCTCCAGCGGCAGGTCGCGCTGGTGCAGCTTGATCAGCCGCTCCAGGGTGCGCTTGGTGATCCAGTCGCGGCCCTCGTCGTCGATGTCGTTCTTCCACCACTCCAGCACCGTCTCGGCGACCGGGCCATAGGTGGCGATCAGCCACTCGTTGGCCGGGATGTCCTCGGGACGGATGGTCAGCGACGCGGTGAAGCGGGTGGCCTGCGCGATGTTGTTGCGCGAGACGAGCATCTTGCGGCCGAGGTGGTACGGCGGGTTCTGCAGCGCTATCTGGGCGCGCAGGCCGGGGATCGGGCGGCCCGCTATGGACCACTCCTGGGTGACCTCCATCAGCTTGGCGAAGGTGGACTTGTCCTTGGGCCGGTTGTATTCGTCCCAGACGATCACCTTGGCGCCGGGATCGGTGAACTTGGCCGCCAGCAGGTTCTCCAGCGAGCCGTCGGGGGTGGGCACGGGCGCGCACAGGTCCTCGACGTTGGTGACCGGCAGCGAGAAGTAGAGCGGGTCGTGGCCGAGTTCGGCGCGCACCACCTCGCGCACCACCTCGGTCTTGCCGCAGCCGGGCGGACCCTGGATCAGCACCGACCAGCGGCGGTGGATCGCCTCGCGGACGATCCGGCGCACCGCGTCGGGGGTCTGGTCGGGGTTGCGCACGCCCAGGCCGGAGGCGATCCGGTCCAGCACCTCGTCGGTGCGGTCCGGGCCGGGGGAGCCGTCCTTCTTGGTCTCGGTCAGCGCCAGCCGCTCGCCGTTGACCAGCGGCAGCCCCCACACCGGCGGGAAGCCGGCCAGCGCGCAGTCGATCACGTGCTCCAGCGTGCGCGGGGACATCAGTTGGCGCAGCGCCGGGGACAGGCTGGTCCACACCTGGAAGACCTGGGTCAGGTCGGTGCCGGCGAAGCGCTCGGCGAGCTTGTAGCGCCACGCGGTGTCGGTCGCGGTGATCTTGACCGTGACCATGCGGTCCAGGATGGCCAGGTCGGTACGCCGGGTCGCGGTCTCGGCCAGCGACTCGTTGTCGGTGAGGAAGACGCCCACGCAGCCGAGTTCGCGCAGGTCGTGTTCGCCGAGCGTCCAGTTGCAGGCGATCTGCATGAGTTGGGACTGGATCGTCTCGCCCGCCTGCAACGCGTCGTCGATCAGCAGCACGAAGCGTTTGCCGGGCCGCAGTTGACGCATGATCAGCTGACGCAGCACCAGTTCGCCGGTGCGCGTGTCCCGGACCGGCGCGTTGATCAGCAGGTCGTCGGGGGTCAGGTTGGCGGCCGGGACGAAGACCAGGACCGTGTCCTCGTGCCGGTCCGGGATGTGGCTGAAGAACGTGGCGGTCTTGCCGATGCCGTGTTCGCCGAAGATCTGCCCGGTCTGGCCGAGGTCGATCATCGCGTCGATGAACTCCTCGAGCTTGGACACGCCCTTCCACCCCTTGGGGCGCTCGGGAAAGGTGGCGGTGACCTTCCACTTGGGCTCGGACGCGGGTCGGCCGGCGCGCGTGGTGTCAGCGGTGATCGTCATGGTTCCTTCCGGGGGCGGCCGCACGGCGTGCTGTCGCGGAGGGCTTTTCGGCCGGGGGTGTCGGCCGGCGCGGGCATCGGTCGGCGAGGCGGGTCGGCATCGGCGGCCCCGATCAGTGGTCGCCGGTGAGGACGCGGTGGCAGTCCATGGGCGGGTCGTGCCGCTCGGGCCAGTCGTCGCCGCCCTCGGTGATCAGCCAGATCCACTTGTCGGGGTCGGCGGGGGTGATCGGCGGCGCGTAGCCGTCGGTGAGCATCACCACCGCGTCCACCGATTCCTCGAACCGGCCCGATCCCTCGATCGTCAGTCGGCCCTCGACGTAGTCGGCGACGTTTTGGAAGTTGGTGCCCCCGCCGCCCAGCACCCGCTCGCCCGGCTTGAACGGCATCACCGTGCCGTCGAAGCTGAGCCAGTGCGTCTCCACGCCCTCGGCCTTGCCGACCAGTTCGGTCAACCAGGCCACCACCTGGTCGGGCATCGAGCCCGAGGTGTCGTAGGCGATCACCACGACCTTGGTGCGCTCCAGACCGCGTCGGGCGAGCATCGGGTCGTGGCCGAGCGCGGCGAGCAGCGCGCCGCGCTTTTTCGGATAGACCAGCCGCTCGCCCTCGCGCAGCTTGGAGGCGAGCACGTCGACCAGCCACTGCTGCCACCACTCGACCCGACGGGTGCGCTGGGTCTCGCCGCGCAGGAAGCCGGCCCCCAGATCGCCCCAGAGCTTGGAGGTGCGGTCGGTGGCGCCGTCGGTGCGGGAGAGCAGGTCGAGCAACTCCCGCCGGGCCAGCCGCTCGCCCCGCCGCGCCGCCAGCAGCACGCTGCGCAGCACCTCCGAGGCCACCCGGTCGACCGTCTCGCCGTCCATGCCGTCGTGGAGTCCGGTGCCCTCGCCCAGGATCACGTGTACGCACAGCGGCGGCGGGACCGGCGGGTGCTTCATCCGCTTGAGTTCGGCGTAGACCGTCGCGTCGGTGTCCACGAAGTCGTCGTAGGGCAGCGACTCCAGGCCCTGGTCCCGGAGGTCCTCGACGTAGGCGCGGTGGATCTCGCGCGGGTCGATGCCGGTCGGCTCGCCGATCTGCGCGCCGGTGTCCGGGTCGGTGCGCCGCACGATCGGCAGCGACGTGCGGCCCAGGCGGGTCATCGCGACGTGGTTGATGGTCACCTCGGCGGCGAGCGTGAACACCGGGTCGGCGCGCAGGTCGGCCTCGGCGAACAGGTGCCGCTGGATCAGGTGTCGGGCCTCGTGGAAGAGCACGAACTTGACGCCGTCCAGGCCCAGGTCGCAGAAGAACCGCGGGTTGTAGAGCAGCAGGCAGGTGCCGTCGCCGGAGGCCATCACGGCGGCCGTGTCGATCGCGGTGGTCGGGATGTGGTGGTGGCACTTGGTGTACAACCACGAGGCGATGACCGACAGTTCCATGCCGAAGTCGAGCAGCGCCTCTTCCTTGAGCTTGCGGGCCCGCGCGATCACCTCGTCGTCGGCCGGTCGCCACGCCTCCAGCGCCCGACGGTCGGTCAGGCTCACGATCGGTGCCTGCGGGGCACGTTCGCCGTACGCCACGTCCGTCACCTCCCCTCGGTGTCCCTCGATGATCCCAGTGCCGACCGACACCCGCTCGGGTGGTCCGGACACCGCCGTCGGTTCCACATTGTGGGCCGGACCGGGGGCGAGGGTCAGCGGGTTTTCCCGCGTTCGCGCCTCACCCGGCGGCGATGAACTCGCGGACCCTCGCGACGAACTCGTCCTGCTTCTCGAACATCACCACGTGTCCGGCGTCGATCTCGACGTACGAGCCGCCCGCGATCGCATCGTGCAGGGCCCGGCTGTGCTCCACCGGGATGGTGGCGTCCCGCGCGCAGCCGACGACCAGCGTCCGGGTCCGGATCAGCGGCAGCAGCGGGCGGATGTCGAGGGCCACGGCGAAGTCCACGTGCCGCAGCGTGCCCGGGGTCGGCGTCATGTTGTGCGTCATCGCCTCGACCGCGTCGCGACCGATCGAGTTCAGGAAGCCCCGGGCGAAGCCGGTCATCGTCACGAACCGGGAGAACGACTCGGCGTCGGTGTCCCCGAGCCGCCGCCACAGCGCGAAGGTGTTGCGCAGGTATTCGTCGCCCTCGGTGTACGCCCACCCGGCGACCAGGATCAGCCGGTGCACCAGGTCCGGCCGCAGCGCGGCGACCGCGGCGACCACGGCCGCGCCCATCGAGAAGCCGAGCAGGTCCACGGGGCCGAGGTCGGCGTCCTCGATCACCGCGATCACCTGGCCGGTCAGGATCTCGACGGTCAGTTCCCCGCCGTCGTCGACGGTGGCGTCGGTCCCGGACAGGTCCACCGCGATGACCACCCGGTCCCCGTCCAGCAGGGGGGCGGTGGAGCCCCAGGTCACCGGCGCCCCCACGGACCCGACCCCGTGGACGAGCAGCAGCGCGGGGCCGGTGCCGGAACCGGAGACGGCGTAGTGGACCTGGGCGTCGGCGACCTTGACGACGGGCATGGCGAGCTCCTTCACGAAACGGCGGGGTGTCGAGCGACGTCGGGCATCGGCTCCGACCCCTCGAACTCTGCCGCCGGGGCCTCGGACCCGGGAGAGCATCGCCGACCCTGGGATCGGCGGTCCCAGTCTGCGGACGCGGCGATGCGCGACGATGGGCGCATGAAGATTGTTCGGGACCAGCTCGCCGACTTCCTGCGGCGCTCCCGGGAGCGGGTCTCGCCCCGGGAGGCGGGGCTGCCCGCCGGGCCTCGGCGGCGTACGCCCGGCCTGCGGCGGGAGGAGGTGGCGCAGCTCGCCGGGATGTCGGCCGACTACTACATCCGCCTGGAGCAGGCCCGCGGGCCGCAGCCGTCCACGCAGATGCTCGGCGCGCTGGCCCGGGCGTTGCGGTTGAGCGACGACGAGCGGGATCACCTGTACCTGCTGGCCGGGCATCGCCCGCCCGCGGCGCGGACCGCCGGCGACGAGGTGGCGCCGGCGCTGCTGCATCTGCTGGACCGGTTGGACGCCACGCCCGCGCAGGTGCTCGACGACCTTGGTGACGTGTTGGCCCAGAACGCGATGGCGCGGGCCCTGCTCGGCGGGGTGTGTACGGTCTCGGAGCACGGCCGCAACGTGGTGTGGCGGTGGTTCGGCGACGACCGGCAGCGGGCCGCGTATCCGGCCGAGGAGCACGAGTACTACAGCCGGCTGCACGTGGCCGACCTGCGGGCCGCCGCCGCGCACCGGCCGCACGACGCGGCGGTGACTCGGCTGGTGAGCCGGTTGCGCGAGGCCAGTGACGAGTTCGCCGAGTTGTGGGATCGGCACGAGGTGGCGGTGCGGCGGCACAGCCGGATGCGGGTGCTGCACCCGGTGCTGGGTTTGGTGGAGGTGGACTGCCAGGTCCTGATCACCCCCGAGGACAACCGCCGGGTGGTGCTGTACACCCCGCCTCCGGGCGGTGACCTGGCCGATCGGCTGGCTCTGCTGCGCCGACCGGCGGGCGACGACACCCCGGCGTTCGGCTGAGTCGGCGGCGGCCGGCCCGGCGTGGACCGGGCCGGCGCCGAAGCTCGGGTCAGCGGGCGAGCAGCGCGTTCAGGTCGCCGTACGGGATCGCGTCCGCGAGGCCGGTGTAGGTGCCGCTGTCGTACAGCTCCCGCGCCGCGCGGCGGACCACCGCGTAGGCGGCCTCGGCGACGGCGGAGCCCAGGCTGACCCGGGCCACGCCGAGCCGGCCGAGTTCGGCGACGTCGGGGGCGCCGGGGCCGACCAGGATGTTGAGCGGGGCGGTCAGGGACGCGGTGAGCGCGGCGATGGTGGGCGGGTCGATCACGCCGGGCACGAAGATGCCGTCGGCGCCGGCGGCGAGATAGGCGGTCGCCCGGTCGAGCGTCTCGCGCAGGCGGTCGGCGGGCTCGCCGGTGCCTCGGAGGTAGGTGTCCACCCGGGCGTTGAGGTAGAGCGGGATGTCGGCGGCGTCGGCGGCGGCCCGCGCGGCGGCGATGCGCTCGGCCTGGTCGGCGATCGGGCGCAGCGGTGTCGGGCCGCCGTGCGAGGCGTCCTCCAGGTTGATCCCGACGGCGCCGGCGGCGAGCACGCCGCGCACGGTCTCGGCGACGCCGTCCGGGTCGACGCCGAATCCGCTTTCGATGTCGGCGGTGACCGGCACCTCGACCGCGGCGACCACCCGGGCGATCAGTTCGAGGGCCCGGTCGCGGCCGAGGAGGTCGCCGTCGGCGGCGCCCAGGCCCCAGGCGACGCCCGCGCTGGTGGTGGCCACCGCGCGGGCGCCGGCCTCGACGACCAGGCGGGCGCCGGCGGCGTCCCAGACGTTGGCCAGGGCGAGGGGCGCGGAATTCGTGTGCAGGGCGCGGAAGGTCAGGGCGGTGTCACGCGGGCTCGTCATGGTCCCACTCCACCATCCCGACCGGGTCGCGGCCGGCGGTTTTCCGCC
The DNA here is from genome assembly GCF_003967355.1 of Embleya hyalina. Lineage (GTDB taxonomy): Bacteria > Actinomycetota > Actinomycetes > Streptomycetales > Streptomycetaceae > Embleya > Embleya hyalina. Next base: position 32,368 of record NZ_BIFH01000023.1, read on the forward strand.
GGCATCCCCCTTGGGCGGCGGGGTGCCTATCGGGCCACGCGGGCGCAGATGTCGTCGGTGCCGCCGTGCAGCATGGTCAGGGTCTTGGTGCGGTCGGCGGTGATGTCCAGGATGTACGCGCCGTCGATGGTGTAGACGCCGCGCGGCAGGGTGCCGCCGTTCGCGCGGAAGGTGGTGAGGACGGGGCCGAGTACCAGCCAGCGTTGGGACCCGTCGAGGCGATACTCGACGACGGCGCTGCCGCCGGCGTCGGCGTCGAAGTGGGCGCCGCCGGCGGTATCGGTCACCCGCATGACCAAGGGGCCCTTGTACGCGACCCGCTTCGGGCTGCCGTCGGGGTGGGTTTCGAGGACACGTTGCACCACCTCGTCGAGGATCGCCTCGGCGTGTACGGGGAAGTCGCAGCGGGCACCGGCCGGGTAGTCGAACGGCGGTGTGGGCGGGGCGGGTTCCCAGGTGGAGGGGGCCTCGGTCGTTTGGGTGGTCGTGGTCTCGGACGCGGTCGGGGTGGGGTCGGCGGCCGCTGCGGGGGTCGCGGCGGCGGTGCCGAGGAGGGCGGCAAGTACGGTCAGGGTGACGAAGGTTCGGCGCATGGGGTTCCTTCGCGAGGTGGGGTCGGGTGCGGTCGGCACGCCCGATTCGGGTGGCACCGATCCGGGTGGCGCCGCCCAGCCTCGCTCCCCGCGCTGACCGGATTCTCACCACGCGGGCCCGGTGGAGGTGGTCATGGAGTTTCGGTTGCTCGGCGCCTTCGAGGCGTGCCACGAGGGGCGGAGCGTGCTGGTGGGCACCCGGCGTCAGGAACGGTGTCTGCTGGCCCTGCTGCTGCTCGACGCCGGGCGGGTGGTCACCACGGAGCGGTTGATCGACCTGATGTGGCAAGGGGGTTCGCCCGCTTCGGCGCGCGGCACGGTGCACACCTACATCGGTCGGCTGCGGGCCCGGCTCGCGCCGTACGGGCTGCGGGTGCGGACCCGGCACGGCGGTTACACGGTGGACGCCGACGCGCATGCCGTGGACGTACGGGAGTTCCTGGACCTGGTCGGGCGGTCGGTCGGCGCGGCGGATCCGGCGGAGCGCGTGCGGTGTCAGGATCGGGCACTGGCGCTGTGGCGGGGTCCGCTGCTCGCGGACGTGATCGACGACCGGCTGCGCGGTCGGCTGGCCGGGCGGCTCGACGAACTGCGCGTGTCCGCCCTGGAACAGCGTGCCGAGGCCCGGCTCGCGATGGGGTTGCACGATCGGGTCCTGGCCGATCTGGCGCCGGTGGCCGACGAGTTCCCGGCTCGCGAGCGACTGGTGGCGGCCCGGATGACCGCGCTGTGTCGCGCCGGTCGGCGGGCCGAGGCGCTGGAGGCGTACCGGCGTACCCACAAGGTGCTGGTGAGCGAACTGGGCATCGAGCCGGGATCGACGCTGACCGGCCTGCACGAGCGCATCCTGCGCGGCGACCCGCGCCTGGATCGGCCCTCGGCGCCGGTGTACGCGGTGCGGGTCGGGGAGGAGTGGCTGCCCTGGAACACGAGTGGGCATCCGGCGCCGGAGTTCTGCAACACGTACGCGGGCTGGGGCGGCCCCGAGCGCCCGGGCGCGGACTGGTTGCGCGGCTACGCCACCCTCGCGGTGTGGACGGGGCATCTGGACCTGGCCGACGAGCGGCTGGTCGGGTGGCTGCTTCGGCGGGCGCGGGAGCGGCCGGACGAGGCCGCTGCGGCACTGGCGCGGGCGCGGGAGTTCCGGGCCGATCTGTACGCCTGCCTGATCGATCCGCAGGACGTGCGCGCGTTCAACGCGGTGGCCGAGACGGCCCGGGAGGCGGCCGGGGTGGCGGTGTTCCGGCGCGGCGAGGATGGGCTGGGGCGGTGGCGGTTGTCGCCGGCGGCGGGGTTGGCGCTGCCGCTGTACGCGGTGGCCCGCAGCGCGGCCGAGCTCCTGGCGGATCCGCGCCGGTTCCTCGTCCGCAGGTGTCCGGACGAGGCGTGCGGCTGGCTGTTCCTGGACGCGAGCGGACGGCGTCGCTGGTGCAGTCTGGCGATCTGCGGCAACCGGTGCCGGGTCGCGCGGTGATCGGCGGGGCGCGGTCGCGTCGCGCGGTGATCGGCGGGGCGGAGCGGGGCCGCCCGGAATTGCGCGTCGCCGGGCTCGGCGGGACGCTGGACGGGTAAGCCCTGCGGCGTTCGGCGAGTCCTGCAGGCCACGGCGGCGCCGGGGGATGGGCGCATGATTGCTTCCCGAGGGCCGGTCGGCACGCGACCGGGCGGGTTCGCGGTCCGCGTCCCGTCAGGGAGATGGTCATGGACGGCACAACGCTCGAAGACATGCGTACCGCGCTGCGCGGGCCGGTGATCGGGCCGCGGGACGCCGAGTACGACGCGGCGCGCGGTATCTACAACGCGATGATCGATCGGCGTCCGGCGGCCGTCGTGCGCTGCACGGACGCGGCGGACGTGATGGCCGCGGTGGACTTCATCCGCGACCACGACCTCGAACTCGCGGTTCGCGGCGGCGGCCACAGCGGTGGCGGGCTGTGTGTGGTCGACGACGCGGTGACCGTGGACCTGCGGCCGATGCGCTGGGTGCGAGTCGATCCCACCGCGCGCACCGCCCGGGTCGGCGGCGGCAGCCTGCTCGGCGACCTCGACCACGCCACGCACGCGTTCGGCCTGGGCACTCCCGCCGGGATCATGTCGACGACGGGTGTCGGCGGGCTCACCCTGGGTGGTGGACACGGCTATCTGACCCGCCGGTACGGGCTGACCGTGGACAACCTGGTGGCCGCGGACGTGGTGCTCGCCGACGGCCGCCTCGTGACCGCGAGCGAAAGCGAACACCCGGATCTGTTCTGGGCGTTGCGCGGTGGCGGGGGCAACTTCGGGGTGGTCACCTCGTTCCGCTTCCGGCTGCACGCGGTGAACATGGTGACCGCCGGTGTCACCGTGTGGCCGGTCGAGCACACGCGCGAGGTGCTGCGGTGGTACCGCGAGTTCCTGCCGCAGGCGCCGGAGGACCTGTACGGCTTCTTCGCGCTGCTGACGGTGCCTCCGGGGCCGCCGTTCCCGGAGGAGATCCACGGGCGCGCGATGTGCGGCGTGGTGTGGTGCTGGAGCGGTGATCCGGACGCGGCGGAGCGCGTGCTCGCCGTGGTGCGCGAACCCGGCGCGCCGGCCTTCCACTTCGCGGCGCCGATGCCGTATCCGGCGCTCCAGTCGATGTTCGACGAGCTGATCCCCGCCGGCCTCCAGTGGTACTGGCGCGGGGATTTCTTCGATCGCGTCACGGACGACGCGATCGACGTGCACGCCGAGTACGCCGAGAACCTGCCGACGGCGTTGTCCACGATGCACCTGTATCCGATCGACGGGGCGGCGCGTCGGGTGGATCGCGACGACACCGCGTGGGACTACCGGGACGCGGTGTGGTCCGGGATCATCGGCGGTGTCGATCCGGACCCGGCCAACGCCGGGACGATTCGGCGGTGGTGCGTGGACTACTGGCAGGACCTGCATCCGCACTCGATGGGTGGCGCGTACGTCAACTTCATCGGTGAGGGGGAGGGCCACGATCGGGTCGAGGCGACGTATCGCGGGCACTACGACCGGCTCGCCGAGATCAAGCGGAAGTACGACCCGGGGAACCTCTTCCACGCGAATCAGAACATCGTGCCCGCGCGATAGGGCCGGCGTCGTCGGGTTCGGGCCGAGGGGGCGTCTGGGGGTGTGCCCTACCCCGAGGGCCCGGAGTACCCGCTGGGCACGGTCGTTTCCGGCGGCGAGGATGTGGTCATGACCCAGACGACCACATCATCCCCGGTGGCGGCCTCGCCGCGTGAACTCCCGCGGGGGGCAGGCGCGTTTCGGATGTTCTCGCGCCGACTCGGTTTCCTGCTGGGCGGGTTGCCGCTGGGCGTCGCCGCGTTCGTCGTCGGGCTCGGCGGGTTGGTGATCGGCTCGGTGGGCTCGGTCCTGGTGTTCGGGATCCCGGTCCTGGTCGGGGTGTTGGCCGCGGCCGGGTGGTTCGCCTCGGTGGAGCGGCGGCGGGTGGAGGCGGTGACCGGTCGGGCGTTGCCGCCGCACGGCTACCGGGCGTCGACGGGCACGGGCTTCAAGGCGTGGCTGCGCGCGCTGCGGGAGCCGCAGTCCTGGCGCGACCTGACGCACATGGTGGTGTCCTTCCCGCTGCGGGTGGTGGGCTTTTGCCTCGCGCTGACCTGGACCGTGGGCGGGCTGGGGGAGGTGCTGTACGTCGCGTGGTCGTGGCCGATCCCGCGCGACGAGGGCAAGCGGGGTCTGCTCGACCTGATGTTCGGCATCTCGTCGCGGGCCGCCGACATCGCGTTCAACACCGGGATCGGTGTGGTGGTGCTCGCCACGGCGGCGCCGATGGTGCGGGCGCTGGTCGCGATCCAGGCCGCACTGGCCCGGGTGTTGCTGACCAACGAGACGGCGGCGTTGCAGCTGCGCACCGAACAGCTGGCACAGGGTCGGCGCAGCGCGGTGGCGGCCGAGGCGAATACGCTGCGCCGGCTCGAACGGGACCTGCACGACGGCCCGCAGCAGCGGCTGGTGCGGCTCACGATGGACCTGGAGACGGTGGCCCGTCGGCTCGACGACGACCCCGAGCGGGCCCGGCCGCTGGTCGCCGACATGATCTCGCAGAGCCACGAGGCGCTGACCGAACTGCGGGCGTTGTCCCGGGGGATCGCGCCGCCGATCCTGGCCGACCGGGGCCTGGTGCCGGCGCTGACCGCGGCGGCGGCGCGGTGTCCGGTCCCGGTGGCGCTGACGGCCGAGTTGCCGGAGGGGCGGCGGTTCGCCCCGGCGGTGGAGAATACGGCGTACTTCGTGGTGACCGAGGCGCTGACGAACGTCGCCAAGCACGCCGGGGCCGAGCGGTGTTGGGTGCGGGTGCGGGTGGACGAGCGGGCGTTGTCGGTGGAGGTGCGCGACGACGGGCGCGGCGGGGCGCATCCCGGCAAGGGACACGGCCTGGCCGGACTCGTCGACCGGTTGGCCGCGGTGGAGGGCCGGCTCGACGTGGTGAGCCCGGCCGGTGGGCCGACCACGCTGACCGCGGAGGTTCCGTTGAGCGGGGTGGGGGAGCGTTGATGCGGGTGGTTTTGGCGGAGGATTCGCTGCTGCTGCGGGAGGGCCTGGTCCGCCTGCTGGAGGAGACCGGCGCGGAGGTGGTCGCGGCGGTCGGCGACGGCCCGTCCCTGGTGGAGGCGGTGACCGCACACCGGCCGGACGTGGCGGTGGTCGACGTCCGGATGCCGCCGACCTTCACCGACGAGGGGCTGCGGGCGGCGCTGCGGATTCGCCGCGAGGTGCCGGGGACGGCGATCCTGGTGTTGTCCCAGTACGTCGAGGAGAGCTACGCCGGCGACCTGCTGGCCGACGGCGGCGGCGTCGGCTACCTGCTCAAGGACCGCGTATCCCGCCTGGACGAACTCTCCGACGCGCTGACCCGCGTCGCGGGCGGCGGCACCGTCCTGGACTCGGAGGTCGTCTCCGCCCTGTTCACCCGCCGCCGCGACGACCCGCTGGCCGCCCTCACCCCACGCGAACGCGAAGTCCTCGCCCTGATGGCGGAGGGCCGCCGCAACACCGCCATCGGCCGCACCCTGTCCCTGACCCAGGGCACCATCGAGAAACACATCTCCGCCATCTTCGACAAACTCGCCCTCCCCCCGTCCGACGACGACCACCGCCGAGTCCTCGCGGTCCTCACCTGGCTCCGCACCAACCCCTGACCCGCCGCGGCGCGGCGTCGCCCGCCGGATCGCCGAGGGCACGGCACGAGGTTCGCGGTGCGTGTGCCCTCGGCCCCGGGAAGCCGAACCGCTCCGCATCGAGGGGGTTCAGCGCGAGCCGAGATAGGCCAGGACGGCGAGGACGCGGCGGTTGGTGTCGTCGTCGGGCGGCAGGCCGAGCTTGGTGAGGATGTTGCGGACGTGTTTGCCGACGGCCGGTTCGGAGATGTCCAGGGCGCGCATGATCGCGGCGTTGGACAGGCCTTCGGCGATCAGGGCGAGGACCTGGTGTTCGCGCGGGGTGAGTACGGCGACGGGTTCGGCGCGGCGGCGCAGGAGGCGGGTGACGACCTGGGGGTCGACGGCGGTGCCGCCCGCGGCGACGCGGCGCAGGGTGGCGGCGAAGTCCTCGACGTCGACGATGCGGTCCTTGAGGAGGTAGCCGATCGCGCGTCCGCCACCGCCGGCGAGCAGTTCGGCGGCGCCGTCGGGCTCGATGTACTGGCTGAGGACGACGATCGGCAGGGCCGGGAACGAGGCGCGCAGCGCGAGTGCGGCGCGCAGGCCCTCGTCGGCGAACGCCGGGGGCATGCGGACGTCGGTCAGCACGAGGTCGGGGACTCGCTCGTGGACGGCGGCGGTCAGCGCCGCGCCGTCCGGGACCGCGGTCACCTCGAAGCCGAGGCGCTCCAGCAGCCCGGTGAGGCTTGCCCGGAGCAGGACGGTGTCCTCGGCCAGGATCAGGCGCATCGGGTTCACCGGTCGTCCTCCTGTGGATGGGGCGGGCACGGGATCGTCACCCGCACGAGGGTCGGCCCGCCCGGTGGGCTGGACACCCGGATCGTGCCGTCGACGACCGCGACCCGGTCGGCGAGCCCGGTCAGCCCGGTGCCGTCGGCGAGGCGGGCGCCGCCGCGTCCGTCGTCCTCGACGTCGACCGTCAGCCGGTCGTGCCGCACTCGGGCGGTGAGCCGGATGTTGTCGGCGGCGCTGTGCCGGAGCGCGTTGGCCAGTGCCTCGGCGGCGGCGAAGTACGCGGCGGTCTCGACCGCCTGCGGCGGGCGGTGCGGCAGGTCGATGTCGGCGGCGACGGGCAGCGGGCAGAACTCGGCGAGTTCGTACAGGGCCGCGCCCAGCCCCCGGTCGGTCAGCACCTGGGGGTGGATGCCGCGGATCAGTTCGCGCAGGTCGGCCATCAGGGTCTTGGCCTGGTCGTGCGCCCTGGCGACGGCCTGTCCCGCGGCGGAGTCGGCGGGCAGGTCCATCCGGGCGAGGCCCAATTGCAGGGTCAGGCCGAGGAGTTGTTGTTGGGCGCCGTCGTGCAGGTCGCGCTCGATGCGGCGGCGCTCCGCGGCGAAGCCGTCCGCGAGGCGCGACCGGGAGCGGGTGACCTCGACGAGGCGGGTGGCCAGCGGGTCGGGGCGGGGCTCGACCAGGGTCCGGGACAGGGCGGCCTGCGCGCGGACGAGGGTGATGAGGACCACGATGCCGAGGACGCCCGCGGCGAGCCCGGCGGCGCAGTACGGGAGGGCGTCGGGGACGCTGCGCGCGTGGCCGATGCCGAGCGCCACCGGGCCGCCGCTGCTGCGCGCGACCACGAGCGGCGCGGCGAGCCATATCGGGCACAGGACGGCCCAGGTCGCCGCGAGCAGCACCAGCCCGGGTCCGGCGACGGCGACCAGGTACCCGGCGGCGACCTCCCGCCAGGCGCGGGCCGTGGTGTACCTCGCGCGGAATCGAACGGCATGGGGGCGCGGCTCGGGCGCGGTCGGCTCGGTCGGCGCGGATGCGAGTACGCGCAGCCGGTGGCGTTCCAGGGCGGCCAGCGGAGCCGCGGCCAGGGGCGCGACGCCGACGGTCAGGAGGATTCCGAAGGTCAGGAGCGCGGCACGGCGGGCGGCGTCCGCCCACGAGGAGATGTCGGCCGGCCGGGCGCACGCCATCAACACCGGCGCCGTGAGCGCGCCGAGGACGACCAGGGCGAGGAGGCCGACCGGCAGGCCGAGGGCGAGGTACGCGAGCCCGCGCAGCCGCCGCCGCGGGCCCGCGCCGGCCGTGTGGTCGGCCGTGCGGTCGGCGGTCGCGTGGTCGGCGGTCGCGCGGCTTCCGGACCGCCGGCGGCGAAGCAGGGCGTACGACGGCACGGCGGTCCTCTCGTGATCGTCGGCGGCGGTGCGCACACCGTACCCACCGAGCCGCCGGAGCCGACCGACCGGTTCCGTCGGCCCCCTGCCCGGCCCTCCGGTCGCGGGCCCGACGGTCGTCGGCGCGGATGGCGCGGATGGCGCGGCCCGAACGACCGGCGCGCTCGGGCCGCACCGACGCGTGGCGACCGTCAGGTACGCGCCCCGGCGAGTCGCGCCGGCCGCTCCCGCGTCGCCTCGCGCGTGGTCACCACGGCGGCCACCACCGTCACGGCGAACGCCCCCAGCACGGTGGTCGCCAACATGCCCCACGGCACCACCACGATCGGCGTCCCCGTCGCGGCCGCCGTGCTCCGGGCCGTGCCGGCCATCCCGGCCGCCGCGACGAGACCGCCGAGCAGGAGGCCGATCGTGGTCACGGCACAGGCTTCGACGAGGGCCATCCGTACCACCTGCGGGCGTTCGAGGCCGCTGAGCCGCACGACCGCGAACTCGGCGCGGCGTTCGGCCGTGGCGATGACCAGCGCGTTGACCACGCCGATCAGGGCGTAGACGCCCGCGAGCCCGAGCAGTACCGCGAAGATCTTGTCGTTGCCGTCCTGCTGCGCGTCGGCTCGGCCCTGTGCCCAGCGCGCCACCGTGGTCGACTCGCCGAGGCCCGCCGCGCGGACGCGCTTCGCGACCTCGGCGACGGAGGTGCCCGGCGCGACCGTCAGCACGGATTCCGCCGGCGCGGCGGCGAGGAGATCGGCGGGCAGTGCCTCGCGCGGAATCAGGAACTCGTCGCCGATGTCCAGGGTTTCCGGAAGTACCGCGACCACCCGCAAGGTGCGCTCTCGGCCCGCGACGTCGACGCTCACCGTGTCGCCGACGCGCGGGGCGCGGTAGCCCTCGGCGGGCACCGCGGAGCCGACGGCCACGGTGTCGCCGCGAAGGTCGGCCAGCGAGCCGGACACCGGCACGAGCGTACGGGCCCGTGCGTAGGCGGCCGGGTCGACGGCGATCACCCGCTCGTCGAAGACGTGCGGCCGAGCGGCCCCGGGGCCGTCCCGGCGAACCTCGGCGGTCACCGGCACCGGTACGGTCAGCCGGGTCGACACGTCCGCGACGCCGGGGATCCCCGCCAGCCGCGCGGCCCGTGCGCCGTCCGCCGACGTGACGACGAGGTCGCCACGGGTCAGGTGTTCCTGCTCGACACCGATCGACCGCGCCAATACCCCCAGCGCGCCCGACAATCCGAGGACCAGCGAGACGAGGGTGATCAGCGGCGCCGCGACGGCCGCGTTGCGACGCGCGCCGTCACGGATGTTCGCCTCGGCCAGCGCACCCAGCGCGCTGCGCCGCAACATCAGCCCGAACACCCTTGCCACGAGCGGCACGACCAGCGGAGCGAGCGCCGACAGCGCCACCGCCCCGACGACCGCGAGCACCATCGCGATGGTGACCGCGCCGATCATGTCGGCGGCCTGCGCGCCGACGGCGAGCAGGATCGACAGGGCGAGGCACGACAGGCCGACGCACCACCGGCCCGGCGTCATCACGCGGGCCGCCGCGCCGGTGTCGTGCATGGCCTCCAGGGGACGGATGCGCCCCGCGCGCCGAGCCGCGTTCCACGAGCCGAGCAGGGCGATGCCGGTTCCGGTGGCACCCGCGACGAGCACGGCCTTCCAGTCCCAGTACGTCGGGCGGAACCCGGCCGGTACGAAGCCGACGTGTTCCAGCAGTCGCGCCTGGCCCCACGTGGCGACCAGCCCCAGCGGAGCGCCGCACAGCGCGCCGACGACACCCAACAGCAGCGATTCGGCCGCGAGCAACCGCCGCACCTGGCCGCGGCCGCCACCGAGCACGCGCAGCAGGGCGAGGTCCCGGCGGCGCTGGGCGACCGCGAACGCGCAGGTCGAGCCGACGACGAAGACCGCGAGGAACACCACGAGCGGGACCTGAAGCCCCATCAGCATCGCCGCACCGACGAAGCCTTCGCGCATCTCGTTGCGTTCGGCCCGCGGCAGGTCGGACGGGATGACCGGATCGGACACCGACATCAACACCAGCAGCGACGCCTGGACGAGCGCGACGCCCAGCGCGATGGCGACCAGCGCACCCGCGAACAACTGCTTGCGGTCGCGCAGTGTGCTCCAGGAGAGCGTGAACATCGGCTCACACCTCCAGCGACACGAGGCGATCGGCGATGCGCCGCGCGGACGGCCGCTCGATGCGATCGACCACCCGCCCGTCCGCGAGGAACACCACGGTGTCGGCGGCCGCGGCGGCGACCGGATCGTGCGTGACCATGACGATCGTCTGCCCCGCGTCGTCGCACATGCCCCGCAAGAGCCCCAACACCGTACGGGCGGACGCCGAATCGAGCGCGCCGGTCGGCTCGTCCGCGAACAGCACCCTGGGCCGGGTGACCATCGCCCGCGCCAGCGCCACGCGCTGCTGTTGCCCACCCGACAATTCGCGGGGGCGATGCCGCGCCCGGTCCGCGAGCCCGACGTCGGCGAGCGCGGACCGCACGTCCTCGCGCCGGGCCCTGCGTCCCGCCAGCCGCAGCGGCAGCGCCACGTTCTGTTCGGCGGTCAGCGACGCGACCAGGTTGAAGTTCTGGAACACGAACCCGACCGTGCCGCGCCGCAGTCGGGTCAGCCGCCGGTCGTCCGCGCCGGTCAGGTCCTCACCGAGGAGGGTGACGCGGCCCGAGTCCACCGTGTCGAGCCCGGCGGCGCAGTGCAGCAGCGTCGACTTGCCCGATCCGGACGGCCCCATCACCGCGACCCAGGCACCGGCGTCGAGTGACAGGTCCACACCGTCCAGCGCCCGCACCCGCGCGTCGCCGCCGCCGTACCCGCGCACCGCCTGCCGCATCTCCAGGACCGGTACATCGGGCCGCGCCGGAGCGGGCCGTACCGGCTCCGCGTCCCTCGGCGCGTACTCCACTTTGCCGCTCATGCCACCCACGTCGCCCTCCCGGCCCCCGCTCGCCGCCACGGTTCGGGCGGTACCCGAAGTCCATCAACACGGGCGGTCGGGGGCACTCCGGGAGGCAGGCGGATCCCGGGTATCCCTAGGCATACCGCCGGGGCGATCGGTGTGGGCGACGGTCCGTGCGGACGCGTCGGCGTCCGCGCGTCCGTGCTACCGGTGCGCGCCGTGCACGATCAGCGCCCAGGCCAGGCAGGCGAACGCCGCCGTGTGCAGGAACGCGCGGACGATGTTCCAGGTGACCCACTTGCCCTCGAAGTCCGCGCGGATCGCCGCCGATCGCCCGGTCCGGTCGGGATCACCGGCGTCCGCGAGTCGGTTGTTGAGGGGCACGTTGACGCCGGCGGTGACCACGAAGCCCACCAGGTACAGCGCGAGCGCCGCGAGCACCCAGGGCAGCACGGGCCGACCCTGGTCGCGCCAGGCCTGGACGGCGGCCAGACCGAGGAGGGGGATCGTGCCCATGAACGGAAGCATGAAGACCGGGTTGAGGATGGCCTTGTTGATGTCCCGCATCGCCTCGACGAACGTGTGGTCGGACGACCGGCCGAGACCCGGCATGACCGAGTAGGAGAAGGCGGCGAACAGTCCGGCCATCAGCCCGGCGGTGACGAGGGCGGTGAGCAGCACGCCGGTCTGCAGGTGTTCCATGGTGCGTCCTCCTGGTTGCGAGTCACCTCGACGACGCGGCCACGAGGGCGTCGCCGCAGGTCAACCATCCGATCTCGGGTGGATCGTCGGCAACGGCCGTTTCCGCAAGGCGCGTTAACCTGACGGTTAACGTCACGGCCGTGACCCGGGGAGGCACCGGCTGCGTCGTATGCTCCGCGCCACCGCGCGCTTCAGGCCGCGGCGGTGACCGGGGCGTCCCGGCGGACCCGCGTCACGGTGTCGGCGCGGGTGAGGGGGACGAGGGCGACCCAGATCAGGGCGGCGCCGATCGGGAGGAGGTTCAGGTCGGCCATGATGGCCACGAAGCCCACGAGGACCAGCACCGGGGCGGCCGCCGAGGCGAGGCCGCGCCGGGGGCCGACGACCGCGTACTGGACGAAGAGCGCGAGCAGGCCCAGCATGAAGAACACCGGGCCGATCTCGTAGAACGCCTGCGGGATCACGGCGGGGACGTCGGCGTACCGGTCGGACAGCGCGCTCTTCTCGGCCGCGTCGGCCGCCTTCAGCCCGACGACGATGTCGACGACGGCGACGCGGACGAAGGCGGCCAGCCCGACGGCGGCCACGGTGGTGAGGGCGCCGGCGGTGATCCGGCGGGCCCGACCGCCGCCTTCGGTGTCGAGGATCCGGCGTCGCAGTCCCGCGATCACCACGCCGTACAGGAGCAGCGACCCGAGGAAGAGCAGGTGGCCGACGGTCCAGGCGGGGCCGGGACCGTGCTGCCCGTCGATGCCGTCGATGAGGCGGACGACACCGTAGGCGCCCATGAGGGCGGGGGCGAGGTGGAAGGCGGTCCTGGTCATGAGCGGTTCTCCCGGGATTCGGAACGGGGTGTTTCCCATGTCCTCAATCCTGTGGAGAACGACGGTTCCGGAGATCGCCGCCGGCGGTGATCTCCGGGTATGGCCGGCGCGGGGGAGAAGGGGCCGCCCTGCTCCCCCGCGCGACCGATGGCCGTGGGTCCGTCGGTCCGTCGGTCCGTCGGTCCGTCGGTCCATCGGTCCGGTGCGCCCGGGCGCCCGATGCACCCGGTGCGCCCGGTACACCCGGTGCGCGCCCTGCCGAAGGTCGGTCAGGCCGGCTCGATCAGCCGGGTTTCGTACGCGGCGATGACGGCCTGCACCCGGTCGCGGAGGCCGAGCTTGGACAGCACGTTGCTCACGTGCGTCTTGACCGTGTGCTCGCTGACGACCATGGCGGTGGCGATCTCCGCGTTCGACAGACCGCGGCCGAGCATGCGCAGGGTCTCGCGTTCGCGCGCGGTGAGCACGGCCAGGCGTTGGGACTCGGTCGCGCCGGCGCGCGGCCGGTTGCGGGCGATGTCCGAGATCAGCCGTCGGGTGACGGCGGGCGCGAGCAGCGACTCCCCCGCCGCGACCACCCGGACCGCGTGCACGAGATCGTCCCGCCGCACGTCCTTGAGCAGGAAGCCGCTCGCCCCCGCGTAGAGGGCGTCGTAGACGTAGTCGTCCCGGCCGAAGGTGGTGAGCATGATCGCGCGGGCCGGGGTCTCGGCACACACGATCTTCGCGGCCTCGATGCCGTCCAGGCCCGGCATGCGGATGTCGAGCAGGACCACATCGGGGACGTGCTCGCGGACGGCGGTGACGGCGGCGGTACCGTCCGCCGCCTCGCCCACGACCTCGATGTCGGGCTGCGCGTCCAGGATCATCGCGAAGCCGCTGCGCACCAGTTCCTGGTCGTCGGCGAGCACCACTCGGATCACGAGGCCACCGCCGCGGCCGGGGTGTAGGGCAGACGCGCGTGTACGCGGAACCCGCCTTCGGGCAGCGGACCGGCCTCGGCCGTTCCGCCGCAGGCGAGAGCACGTTCGCGGATGCCGATCAGGCCGTCCCCGCCGCGCCGCCAGCCCGCGGGATTCGCTTCGCCGCCGCCCCTGCCGTCGTCGGTCACAGTGATCTCCAGTTCGTCGCCGGTCCAGCTCAGCCGTACCTCCGCCGTGGAGGCGCCGGCGTGCTTGACCGTATTGGTGAGGGCTTCCTGGACGATGCGGTACGCGGCCAGGTCCGCGTCGGCGGGCAGGTCGCGGCGGTCCCCTTCGACGACGAGTCGCACCCGGACGTGCGTGCGGTCGACGTGTTCGATGAGCTGGGTGATCGTGTCGACGGTCGGTTGGGGTGCGCGGGCACCGACGTCCTGCTCCTGGTCGTCCTTGAGGACGCCCAGCATGCGGCGCAGTTGCTCCATCGCGTCGCGTCCGGCCTCCGCGATCGCGTCGAAGGAGCGTTCGGCCCGGTCGGGGTCGGTTCGCACCACCACGGGTCCGGCCTCCGCCTGGACGATCATGATGCTGACCGCGTGCGCGAGTATGTCGTGCATGTCGCGGGCGATGCTCGCGCGCTCCTCGGCCGCCGCCCGCGCGGCCTCGGCCTCACGTTCACGTTCCAGCTGGGCGGAACGTTCCATCAACGCATTCGACCTCTCTCGAGCGGCGCGGGCGAGCATGCCCATGAGGAACGCCGTGACGGGCAGGAGCAGCGTGAACATGAACTGCCCCGCGTTGTTGTCCTTGACCAGCAGCGCGCCGAACGGGGTGGTGGCCGTGAGCGTGCCGATGAACCCCCAGCGCTGCCACCGGTGCCGCCCGCGGTCGGCCAGCGTGTAGATCGCCACCAACGCGCCGTACTGCAACGTCTGCCCGGGCCGGTCGTGCAACGACACGGCCGTGGCGAAGAAGGCGACGATCAACGTGACCGCGAACGGCGCCCGGCGACGCCAGATCAACGGCACGACCGTCCCGAGGTTGACCACGAAGCCGAGCACCGTCACATCGGCCGCGGTCGAGAACGGCACGAACACCGCCGCGGCGACCGCCCCCGCGACCAGCACATCCAAGAGCCGACTGTCCCCACGCACAGCCCGCAACCGCACGACAACGCCGCCGAACCAATCTGACATCCAGTCAGTATGTGCCCCGAACCCCCACCGAACCTCAGTCGCCAGAGGGATTCCCCACCCCCGACACACGACCAACCGTCGCGCACCGAAGCCCGGCATCGCTCCGGCAACCACACGATCGGTGTCGGCGTGCCGTGGGATCCTGAGCGGCGGCGGGGAGGGAGCGCGCGTTGCCGAAGAGCAGGGTTCGCAAGAAGGTGGGGCGGAAGGCCGGGCGGAATACCTCACGCGAGGTGAAACCGGTGGCGCTCTACCACGACATGGCCGTATACGAGAATTTCGAGCGCTGCGCACCACGCATATTCGAGATGCTCCACAAAGCACAGCAGGGTGCGCCAGGGGCGCCCCGGGTGTTGTTCTTCGATGTGCAAGGCCATCGGAACAACGAGGGCGACTATGACCGCGATGCCTGGGAGATGCTCAAGGATTTTCTGCCCAGGAAGGTCCTCCCTTATCTGACCGAGCTCAGCACTCCGCAGTATGTGATGAAGAATCAGCGTGGGCAGGACGACCTGGTCCCGGAGCAAGTGTTCGTGGGCTACCCGGAAGGGGAGGAGAAGTCGTTCTGGTACGACATCGACTCTCTGCCCTTGCGCCCGCGGGAGACCGAGCAGAGCAGTCGCAGAAGCTCCCCGTCCAAGCAGTCGATCATGGAGTACCTGGGGATCGCCGACGAGTGCCTGATCTGCTGGGGCTCACCGGTCGAACGGGCGCACGTCGTTCCCGCTTCCCTGGGCGGCTCGATGGACGTGCGGAACTTTGCCCTGCTCTGCGTGGAGCACCATCGACAGGCCCCGGACATTGCCGACGCCGAGGCATTCTGGGCCTGGGTCGACTATGCCGAGTTGCGTGATTCGGGCAGCAAGTGGCAGCGAGCACCCGAGGAAGTAAAACGATGGGTGGAGGCCGGCGGCGGCCGGATCGAACCCGTGGACCGTGAGGAGACGGCCTTCCTGGCCGCCGTGGCGTTCGAACTTCGCCACCTCTACAACTGGTCCGACGAGGACTTCACCAAGGTGTCCTGGGCGTTTCTCGAGGAGTATCACCACGTGCTGGACCGCGCGACCGGGCGGCACTTCGGTGTCGAGCGGAAGGTCGCCACCCACGCGTGGGCCTACCACGTGGCTCTGCTGAGACTCACCCGATCCTGACCACGGGTGCGACGTCGGCGAGCCGGTCCCCGCACAGGGTGGGAGAAGTGCGAGGCCAAGGTCGAGTGCCCCTCGACCCCACCCGCAATCCCTCTGCCACCAACACTTCGCCGAGCAGGTCCAGGGCCTGTCCCCAGGCGTACGGCGCCGGTGTGGCCGACCGGCCCGAAGCTCACGAAACCGCTCGCGCCGCTCGGCGACCTCGCCGCTCGCGCAACCCGCCCTCCTCGACGAGCGTGAGCATGGGCTCGCCGGGGACCCCGACCATGACCACCACGAACCGGCTCCACGCGTCCGCGAGGTTGTTGCCCGCCCGATAGTGGATGACGTCGCCGCCCGGCTCCCGGAACGCCTCACCGGCGCGAATGATCCGTGCGGGCTCGCCTTCGACCATGTAGCCGAAGACCGGGCCCGAGCGCCTGTGCGGCGGCGTGCCCGCGTCGCCCGGCGGCAATCCGACCGTCATCGTCATCACTTCGACCGACGTCGGCAGGAATGGCGCAGTCTGATGGAGGAGGGTGGTCGGTACGGCCCCCCGCACATTTCGGTCACAGCCGAAACGGTAGGCGCGAGCTGGCCCAAGCGAGGGATCCACTCACCCCCGAGCCCGCCGGACCGGCCGCGCGACACGCAAGAACCGACAACGACGTCGCCCCAGCCGCATCGCGACCGGGGGCAACGTTTTGCCTGTTCAGGCTGGCGGAGGATACGAGATTCGAACTCGTGAGGAGGGTGAACCCAACACGCTTTCCAAGGGGTCATCCGCTGATCCGGCGACGCTCGCCAACGTCCTGACATGCGGTGGAGTACGCGGCCGTCAGCCTTGCGAACAGCGGTGTACGCCGGTGAATGCAACCAGAACTGCAACCAGGGTGATGACTCTTGATTGCGTTGATCAGGCTGACAACCTCCCCTGCACCCTTGGGGTTCTCGGGCCCGCGCCTTACGACTCGGTGGTGCTGCGGGCGGTCTGTGGCAGCTTTGGGATGGAGGGGCGTACAGCGCCACTGCCGGCGGGTGAAGGCGGCCGCCGTGCCCAGCGGGTCGAGTCTCCCCATGCCCGTTGCGGACAATCCCACGCCGGTACACGTGAGAGCGCATCCGGTTCGGTCACGTCGCCTGGGCGAGTCGGACGGCGTCGGGGCCGGCTGGGAAGCGCAGTCGGCCGGTCGTGTCGTGGGCGGCGCGCCAGACCGTCTCGGCGACGTCGCTCTCCTGGGTGAACAGATCCTGGCCGGTGAAGTCGGCCATGGCCTTCCTCGCGAACGGCGCGTAGGGCGGCGGGACCAGTTCGTCCAGCGGCCCGCCGTTCATGGCCTTGCCCGCGAAGTTCGTCGTCAGACAGGCGCCCGGCTGGACCGTCTTGGCCCGTACGCCGAAGGGTGCGAGTTCGAGCGCGAGGGACGAGGTGAACCCCTCGACGGCCGCCTTGCTCGCCTTGTAGACGGCCGAGAGGGGCATGTCGCCCAGCACCACGCTGGAGGTCACGTTGACCACCACGCCGGATCCGCGCTCGCGGAACTGGGGCAGCACCGCCTGCGTCGTGGCCATCACGCCGAACGTATTGGTCTCGAAGACCTCCCGCACGCGGGCCATCGGGGTGCCCTCGAACACGCTGATCGAGGGGACACCCGCGTTGTTGACCAGGGCGTCGATCGGCCCGGCGAGCTCGAGCGCGGCGGTGATCGTGTCGGGCTTGGTCACGTCCAGTTCGACGATGCGCAGCCGGTCCGACTCGGGCAGGACGTCCGGGCGCCGGCTGCGCATCGTCGCGATGACGTTCCACCCCTGTGCGTGGAAGTGGAGGGCGGTCGCGCGGCCGTAGCCGGACGAGGTCCCGGTGATCAGAACGGTGTTCATGCTGTGCCCCTTGCGATGTGGTGGGATCCGCGGACTGGAATGTTCATTCCTGCTCGGCGGTGGTTTCGGTGATCCCATTGAATCGCTCTGAACTGGGAAAACAGTAGAACTATCCTCGCCCGTACTTGCACGATTCTCCCGTTCTGCCCAACCGTGCTTACAGCATGATGCTTGCCGGGGTGCGGGCGGCGTCCCGCAGGCGGACCGCGTCCCGGCCCGGGGGCGCGCCGAACCGGCGGCGGTACTCGCGGCTGAACTGCGACGGGTTGTCGTAGCCGACGCGCCGGCCGACCCCGGCGACGTCGCCCGGGTGGGTGGCCAGCAGCAGTCGTGCCTCCTGGAGCCGGATCTGCTTCTGGAACTGGATGGGGCTCATCGCGGTCACCGCCTGGAAGTTGCGGTAGAACGCGGAGGCGCTCATGCCGGAGAGGCGGGCCACGTCCTCGACCCGGAAGGGCTCGGCGTAATGCTCACGGATCCAGCGTGCGGCACGTGAGACATGACTGAGACCGCTGTCGGCGATGCCCAGTTGGCGCACCGTCGCACCCTGCTCGCCGGTGATCACGCGCCACAGGATCTCGCGTTTGACCAGCGGGGCCAGTACGGCGCGGTCGCGGGGTTCGTCGAGCAGGCGCAGCAGCCGGACCACCGCGTCCAGGAGGGCGGGCGGGGCGTTGCTGACGGCGATCCCCGATGGCGGGCCGCCGCCGGTGCGGGGCATGTCTCCGGGGCCAGCCTGCAGCAGGAGCTCGGCAACGGCGGACGGTTCGAGAACGAGTCCGAAGCCCAGCGCGGGGCGGCCCGGGTCGGCCTGGGTGAACTGTCCGGTGACCGGCAGGTCGACGGAGGCGACCAGGTACTGCCCCGGCCCGTACTCGTAGACCCGATCGCCCAGCGCGAGCCGTTTGGCGCCCTGGGCGATGACCGCCAGGACCGTGCCGGACATGGAGGGCGCGGGCGGGTCGGGCCGGTCGACCTTCGAGATCAGGACGCCGTCGACGGCGGTGGTCCAGTCGGGGCGGGCGTGCCGGGCCAGGAGGTCGCGGAACTCATCGAGGGACATGCGCCCATTTCAGCAGCAATGCGCGAAAGCACTCCCGGGTTCGCGAGGATCGTGCAAGAGCGGGAGAGGATCATTCTAACGTTTCCGCAGGTCAGGGGCATTGAATGGAGGAAGTCCACTCCACCGAAACGAAGAAGGCTCCCCATGATTGCCAACTACGGATTCAACGCCACGCTGACCGCCGCTCCCGGGATGGGCGGCCGGCTGGTCGATCTGCTGTCGACCGGCCTGGACGAGGGCAGCCCCGGCGCGAGCGAGCACTGCGTCGTCTACCTGGTCTCGCGTTCCGCCTCCGACCCCGACGTCGTACACGTCACCGAGGGATGGAACAGCGAGGAGGACCACCACCGGACGTTCGCCGGCGAGGCCGCCCAGGCGATCGTGGCGCGGATCGGCGAACTGCTGGCCAAGGAGCCGGAGAACACCGACTACGTCCCGATCTGCGGCAAGGCCGCCTTCTAGGCCATGGGGAGGCCGCCCCGGCGCCTGCCGAGGCGGCCCTCGCTCCACCCGGAATCCCGCCCGAACGCCCCCGCACCACCCCGCGAAAGGCCGACGACCATGACCACAGCGCGCCCCGCCCTGGACCCCGAACTTCGCGTCCTCCTCTCCGACATGCCGCTGATGTCCGAGCTCGACCCGGAATTGCTCGCACAACTGCGGCAGTACCCCTCGACGCCGGTCGAGTCCCTGCTCGCCGACCGGCGGGTCGACCGGCGCGAGGTCACCGTGCCCGCCAAGGACGGCACCGCGATACCCCTGTCGGTCTTCACCCCCGGGAGCGCCGACCGCACCACCGCCGCGCCCTGCGTGTACTGGATCCACGGCGGCGGCATGGTGATGGGCGACCGTTTCTCGCAGATCGACATCCCCCTGGAGTGGCTCGACGAGTTCGGCGCGGTCGTGGTGTCCGTGGACTACCGGCTGGCGCCCGAGGCCACCGGCACCGTCCCCGTCGACGACTGCTACCAGGGACTGCTCTGGGTCGCCGAACACGCCGAGGAACTGGGCGTCGATCCCGCCCGGATCATCGTCGCGGGAGCCAGCGCGGGCGGCGGCCTGGCGGCCGGTGTCACCCTGCTGGCCCGCGACCTCGGCACTCCGGCGATCGCCGCGCAGATACTGAACTGCCCCATGCTCGACCACCGCAACACCAGCACCTCCAGCCTCCAGTACTCCGGCGGCCCCGGCGTCTGGACCCGCGAGATGAACGACTTCGGCTGGCGCTGCGTTCTCGGCGACCTCACCGATGACGACGTGCCCGCGTACGTCTCACCCTCGCTGGCCGACGATCTCTCGAACCTGCCGACCACCTACATCGACACCGGCTCCGCCGAAGTCTTCCGCGACGAGGACACCGACTACGCCACCCGGATCTGGGCGGCCGGCGGACAGGCCGAGCTCCACGTCTGGGCAGGCGGTTTCCACGGCTTCGACGCCCTGTACCCGCAGGCGCACATCTCGGCCACGGCCCGCCGCACCCGCACCGACTGGCTCGCCCGGCTCCTACACGCGGCATAACGCCGCAACCCGCGGCGCCGCCGGTACGCCCGACACCGACGCGGCGTGCGAAGGCCGGGAACGGGAGCGAGGGGCACATGCGCTGCAACCGAGACCGAAACTGAGACCGACAACGACGTCGCCCCCGGCCGCATGGCGACCGGGGGCAACGTTTTGCCTGTTCAGGCTGGCGGAGGATACGAGATTCGAACTCGTGAGGGGGTGAACCCAACACGCTTTCCAAGCGTGCGCCCTAGGCCACTAGGCGAATCCTCCGTGCGGAAGCTTACAGGAGGTCCGTGGGTGCTCGCGCACCCCTATTCGAGTGCGGGTCCGGGATGCAGTGAACCCCCCGTGCACCCGGCAGAGCCTCCCTATCCTTGCTGCCTTCCGGCCCTGGGGAGGTTCAGGAGGATACCGCCGCACGGGGGGTCCGGGGCCTACAGTACCCGACTCGGGTCCCGGTTCGGGCACGGGTGGCCGCGGGGGTGGTTCGGTGTTCCGCGTCTGTCGTTCGGCCCGGCTATCGTCGGGGGCGTGTCGCTCGCCCTCTACCGTCGCTATCGACCCGAGACCTACGCAGAGGTCATCGGGCAGGAGCACGTGACGGAACCCCTGATGCAGGCCCTGCGCAACAATCGCGTCAATCACGCCTACCTCTTCAGTGGGCCGCGAGGGTGTGGCAAGACCACCAGTGCGCGCATTCTCGCCCGGTGTCTCAACTGTGAGCAGGGGCCCACGCCGACGCCCTGTGGCGAGTGTCGGTCGTGTCGGGATCTCGGGCTCGGCGGGCCCGGCAGCATCGACGTGATCGAGATCGACGCGGCGTCGCACGGTGGTGTGGACGACGCGCGCGACCTGCGCGAGAAGGCGCACTTCTCGCCGGTGAGTTCGCGCTACAAGATCTACATCATCGACGAGGCGCACATGGTCACGTCGGCGGGCTTCAACGCGCTGCTCAAGGTGGTCGAGGAGCCGCCGGAGCACCTGAAGTTCATTTTCGCCACCACCGAGCCGGAGAAGGTCATCGGGACCATCCGGTCCAGGACGCACCACTATCCGTTCCGGCTGGTGCCGCCCGGCGTGCTGCGCGATCACCTGGCGTCGGTGTGCGAGGCCGAGGGGATCAAGGTCGAGCCGGCCGTGCTGCCGCTGGTCGTGCGGGCGGGGGCCGGGTCGGTTCGGGACTCGATGTCGGTGATGGACCAGTTGCTCGCGGGGGCCGCCGACGACGGGGTCACCTATGCGATGGCCACCTCCCTGCTCGGATTCACCGACCGGTCGTTGCTGGACGACGTGGTCGAGGCGTTCGTCGCGCAGGACGGCGGGGCCGCGTTCGAGTTGGTCGACCGGGTGATCGAGGGGGGCTACGACCCGCGCCGGTTCGTGGCCGACCTGCTGGAGCGGCTGCGCGACCTGGTGATTCTGGCCGCGGTGCCCGACGCGGCCGACAAGGGCCTGATCGACGTACCTGCCGATCAGTTGGCGCGGATGGTCCGGCACGCCGCCGAGTTCGGTCGGGCCGGGCTCACCCGGGCCGCGGACATCGTCAACACCGGCCTCACCGAGATGCGCGGCGCCACCGCGCCGCGGCTGCAGTTGGAGCTGATCTGCGCCCGCGTCCTGCTGCCCGCCGTGGACTCCGGTGAGCAGGGTCTGCAGACGCGCCTGGAACGCCTCGAGCGCCGGGTCTCCGTCGGCGGCCTCCCCGCCGCGCCCGCCGGCTCGGAGCCCCCGCGCGCCGACGCGCCGCCGCCCGCGCCCGCCGCCCGACAGCAGGCCGCCGCCCCGGCCCCGTACCAGGCCCCGCCGCCCGCCGTACAACAGCCCCAGCCGCAGCCCCCACAACCTCAGCCCCAGCAGCCCCAACAACCCGGCGCTTGGCCCCAGGCCCGCGCCGCCGGCTCCGGCCTGCCCCCCGCCCAGGGCCACCCGCAGGCTCCCCAGCAGCCCCAGCAACCGCAGCCCCGGCAACCCCAGGCCCAACAGCCCACGCCCCAGGCGCCCCCCGCCCCCGCCGGCGACCTGACCCGCGTCCACGAGATGTGGCCGCAGATCCTCGACGCCGTCCGAGCCCGCAACCGGGTCGCCTGGATGATGCTCCAGACCGTCACCGTCGCCGGATTCGACGGCACCACGCTCACCCTCGCGTTCGAACAGGCCGGCACCCGCGAGGGCTTCCGCAGCAGCGGACGCGACGAGATCGTGCGCCAGTCCGTCCTGGACGCGTTCGGCCTCGACTGGCGGATCGACTGCGTCGTCGCCGGCGAGGGCGCCGCCGCCCCCACCCACCGCCCGGCCCCCGCACCGACCCCGGCCCCGGCCCCGATGCCCCAGGCCGACCGGCAGCCCGCCGCCCCGGCCGCCCCCCCGCCCGGCGCCTGGCCCGGCACCCCGCCGCCGGCCCCCGCGGCCACCCCCGCCCCGCCGCAGGCCCCGACCCAGGCCGCGCCCCCGCCCCGTCCCCCCGCGGCAGCCCCGCCGCCCCAGGCACCGCCCACGCGCCCGCAGCCCCAGCAGGCCCCGCCCCCGCCGCCCCCCGAGCCGGACTTCGACATCCCCGAGGACTTCGGCCGCTACGACGACGAGGACCTCGCCGACGACGGCGGCCAGTCCACCCACGAACTGCTCGCCCGTGAGCTGGGCGCGACCATCATCGACGAGTCGCCGACCACCTGACCCGGCGAACCGTGCCGTCGCCGCGCGTCGGCCCCGCCCGGAGCCGTAGGCTCGACCGCAGGACGGGCACGCTGAAGCGGGCCGCCCGAGGCGGTGCGAGGCCGCGTGCGAGCGACGAAGGGTGTCCAGGTGTTTCCCGGTGGTGGCCAGCCCGACATGCAGCAGTTGCTGCAGCAGGCGCAGAAGATGCAGCAGGACCTGATGGCGGCGCAGGACGAACTCGCCCGTACCCAGGTGACCGGGAGCGCCGGTGGCGGCCTGGTGACCGCGACCGTATCCGGGGCCGGCGAGCTGCTGGCTCTGGAGATCTCGCCGTCAGCGGTGGATCCTGAGGACACGGAGACCCTCGGCGACCTGATCGTCGCCGCGGTGCGCGACGCGAACCGTGCCGCCCTGGAGATGCAGTCCCAGCTGATGGGCCCGCTCGCCCAGGGCATGGGTGCCGGCGGCCCGCTGGGCCTGCCCGGCATGTGAGCCGGATCCGCCCGACCGTAAGCCGAACCCACCGATCAAGAACCCCCACCGATCAAGAACCCACCGATCAAGAACCACCGACCGAGAACCCACCGACAAGAACCCGTCGACAACGGACCCACCCACAACCAGAGCGAGCAGGGAGACGGTAGGTGTACGAAGGCGTCGTACAGGACCTCATCGACGAGCTGGGCCGACTGCCCGGTGTAGGGCCGAAGAGCGCGCAACGCATCGCCTTCCACCTCCTGGCGGCCGACCCGGCCGACGTCCGGCGCCTCGTGCACGCGCTCACCGAGGTCAAGGACAAGGTGCGGTTCTGCGTCACATGCGGCAACGTGGCGGAATCGGAGCAGTGCCGAATCTGCCGCGATCCGCGACGCGACGCCGCGGTGATCTGCGTGGTCGAGGAGTCCAAGGATGTCGTGGCGATCGAGAAGACCCGCGAGTTCCGGGGCCGCTACCACGTGCTCGGCGGCGCGATCAGCCCGATCGAGGGTGTGGGCCCCGACGACCTGCGGATCCGTGAGCTGATGACCCGGCTCGCGGACGGCACGGTGACCGAGTTGATCCTGGCCACCGACCCGAACCTGGAAGGAGAGGCGACCGCGACGTATCTGGCTCGCCTGTGCAAGCCGATGGGTCTGCGGGTGACCCGGTTGGCCAGCGGGCTGCCGGTGGGGGGCGACCTGGAGTACGCCGACGAGGTCACGCTCGGGCGTGCCTTCGAGGGGAGACGACTGCTCGATGTCTGACGACCTGAACGAATTCACCAGTGAGATCGCCGACCAGATCGACAGCTTCGTCCTGGCCGTCGCAGAGGTGGCCAAGGGCGAGGAGCCGGAGCAGGCGGTGTCGATGCTGCTCCTGGAGGTCTCGCAGCTGATGCTCGCGGGCGGCCGGCTCGGCGCGATCGCCGACGTGGTGCCCGACGACCGATTCGAACCCGACTCGGGCCCGGACCCCGACGTCGACGCGCTGCGCTCGGCGTTGTCCCGGCTGCTGGAGCCGATCGACGTCTACTACGAGGTCTTCGACCCGTACGTGCCCAAGTCCAAGCCGGTCGCCGCGCGTCTGTCCGACGACGTCGCCGACGTGGTCGCCGACCTCGCGCACGGGCTGGCCCATCACCGGGCCGGGCGCAATCGGGAAGCGCTGTGGTGGTGGCAGTTCTCGTACCTGTCCAACTGGGGCGCCACCGCGAGCGCCGTGCTGCGCGCGCTGCAGTCGGTGGTCTCGCACGCGCGGCTGGACGATCCGATCATGGAGAGTCTGGACCCGGCCGGACAGGCGCTGGCCGACGAATTGGTCGACGAACTCGCCGAACAACTCGACGAGGCCGTGGTCCTCGGCGGCCCGCACACCTGAACACGCGCACACGCGCACAGCCGCAACACACCCGCGCACGGGGGGAGTCCCACCCCGGGCCCGGTGTACGGCGGGTGTCGCCGCATCCGGCGTCCCGACATGGGCGTTCGGTTCCGACTGCCCGCTTAGTGATACGTACGTCTCACAATGTGAATAAAGCTTTGACCACTGTGCGGCCTAGTTAGACTGTGCCGACCGCACAGATATCAAGCGAGGAGCGCACGTGGGCCTTGTCGTGCAGAAGTACGGCGGCTCCTCCGTCGCCGATGCCGAGGGCATCAAGCGCGTGGCCAAGCGAATCGTCGACACCAAGAAGCAGGGCCACGAAGTGGTCGTGGTGGTGTCCGCGATGGGCGACACGACGGACGAGCTGATCGATCTGGCGCAGCAGGTGAGCCCCATCCCTTCCGGGCGCGAGCTCGACATGCTGCTCACCGCGGGTGAGCGGATGTCGATGGCGCTGCTGGCGATGGCGATCAAAAACCTGGGCGTCGACGCACGGTCGTTCACCGGCAGCCAAGCCGGTGTGATCACCGACGCGGTCCACAACAAAGCGCGCATCATCGATGTGACGCCGGGTCGGATCCGCTCCGCGCTCGACGAGGGCGCGATCGCGATCGTGGCCGGATTCCAGGGCGTGTCCCAGGACACCAAGGACATCACCACACTCGGCCGCGGCGGCTCGGACACCACCGCCGTCGCGCTGGCCGCCGCGCTCGACGCCGAGGTCTGCGAGATCTACACGGACGTGGACGGCATCTTCACCGCCGACCCCCGCGTGGTGAAGAAGGCCCGGAAGATCTCCCGGATCAGCTACCAGGAGATGCTGGAGCTGGCCGCGAGCGGATCCAAGGTGCTGCACCTGCGGTGTGTGGAATACGCCCGCCGCTACGACATGCCCGTGCACGTGCGGTCGTCCTTCTCGGGACTCGTCGGCACTTGGGTGACGGATGAACCCGAAGGGGACGACATGGAGCACGCGATCATCTCCGGGGTCGCCCACGACACCAGCGAAGCGAAGATCACGGTGGTCGGGGTCCCGGACAAGCCGGGCGAGGCGGCCAAGATCTTCCGCCTGGTGGCGGACAACGAGATCAACATCGACATGATCGTGCAGAACGTCTCCGCGGCCTCCACCGGCCGCACCGACATCTCCTTCACGCTGCCGATGTCCGACGGGCAGAACGCGATGACCGCGCTGACCAAGGCCCAGGCCGAGATCGGCTTCGAGTCGCTGCGCTACGACGACCAGATCGGCAAGATCTCGCTGGTCGGCGCCGGTATGCGCTCGCACCCGGGCGTGACCGCCAAGTTCTTCGAATCGCTCACCGGCGCGGGGGTGAACATCGAGCTGATCTCGACCTCCGAGATCCGGATCTCGGTGGTCTGCCGTGCCGACGGCGTTCCGGCCGCCGTGCAGGCCGTGCACACCGCGTTCGGCCTGGACGACCAGTCCGGCGAAGCCGTCGTCTACGGAGGTACCGGCCGATGACCCGCAAGGACAAGCCCACCCTGGCCGTCGTCGGCGCCACCGGCGCGGTCGGCACGGTGATGCTCGAACTGCTCTCCACCCGCCAGGACGTGTGGGGGGAGATCCGCCTGATCGCGTCGGCGCGCAGCGCGGGCAAGAAGCTCGTCGTGCGCGGCGAGGAGGTCGAGGTGATCGCGCTGAGCGAGGAGTGCTTCGACGGCGTCGACGTCGCGATGTTCGACGTGCCCGACGAGGTCTCCGCGCACTGGGCGCCGATCGCCGCGAGCAAGGGCGCGGTCGCGGTGGACAACTCCGGTGCGTTCCGGATGGACCCCGAGGTCCCGCTCGTGGTGCCCGAGGTCAACGCCGCCGCGGCGCGCGTACGGCCGCGCGGCATCATCTCCAACCCGAACTGCACGACGCTGACCATGGTCGTCGCACTGGGCGCGCTGCACGCCGAACTGGGCCTCAAGGAGCTGGTGGTCGCCTCGTACCAGGCCGCGTCCGGCGCCGGTCAGCCCGGTGTCGACGCGCTGCGTGAGCAGATCGGCAAGGTCGCGGACAGCCGTACGCTGGGCACGCAGCCCGGCGATGTGCGCCGCGCGGTGGGCGACTTCGGCCCGTTCCCGGCGCCGCTCGCGCTCAACGTGGTGCCGTGGGCCGGCTCGCTCAAGGACGACGGCTGGTCGTCCGAGGAGCTGAAGGTCCGCAACGAGTCGCGCAAGATCCTGGGGCTGCCCGACCTGAAGGTGCACACGACCTGCGTGCGCGTCCCGGTGATCACCACGCACTCGCTCGCGGTGCACGCCGTGTTCGAGAACGAGGTGTCGGTGGCCCGGGCGCACGAGATCCTGGACGGCGCCCCCGGCGTCGTGCTGTGCGACGACCCGGAGAACGGCGAGTTCCCGACGCCGGCCGACGTGGTCGGCACCGACCCGACCTGGGTCGGCCGGGTGCGTCGTTCGATCGACGACCCGTTCGCGCTGGACATGTTCATGTGCGGGGACAACCTGCGCAAGGGCGCGGCGCTGAACACCGCCCAGATCGCCGAGGTCGTCGCCGCCGAGCTGACCGAGCGCGACTAGGGCCTGTCCGCGAACCGACGCGGCAGCCGGCGCCCCCCGGGTGGGGACGCCGGCTGCCGTGCGTGCGGGCCGCCGGCCGCGATTGCGGTCGCGCCGAGCGTCTTGCCGCCAAGCGTCTTGCCGCCACGCGCCTTTCCGCCACGAACCACTCCGTAGCGGACGTTTCCGTCACGAATCTTTCCGCAACGGACCGTCCCGTCGCGGACCTTCCCCGCCCCGAGTAGCTGACTGCATCTCATCCGGCCCACTACGGTGGGCGGACGTGTGGCTGAAGCCGACGACCGTCCCCGGATCGCAGGCGTATACAACCTTCCCGGGGGGTCGGGTGTCCAACAGTCGTGGCAGAAATGGTCGTGAGGGCGGAATCGGTGCTGCGCCCGGTTCGCATGCCCGTGGTCGGCGCGCTGGAACCGGACGTTTCGGGAGCTTCCGTGTCCTCTGACGCGGGCGTCTCCATCGACGTCCTCACCGAGACCTACCGCGCGCACTATGGTTCGTTGTTGCGCTTGGCTTCCCTGTTGCTCGACGACACCGATTCGTGTGAGGACGTGGTGCAGGAGTCGTTCGTCCGGGTGCACACCGCCCGACACCGGTTGCGCGAGGCCGACAAGACGCTGGCCTACCTGCGGCAGACCGTGGTGAACCTGTCCCGGTCGACGCTGCGGCGGCGGATCATGGGCATGCGGCTACTCTCCAAACCGGAGCCGGACTCGACGAGTACCGAGGACGGTTCGCGACACGTACTGGAACGCGACGTGCTGGTAAGGGCGTTGCGCGAATTGCAACGGCGGCAGCGGGAAGTGATCGTGCTGCGCTATTACGCTGATCTGACAGAGGCTCAGGTGGCCGATCTGCTCGGGCTGTCGGTCGGCTCGGTGAAGGCGTACGCCTCACGC
Source organism: Embleya hyalina (assembly GCF_003967355.1). Classification (GTDB taxonomy): domain Bacteria; phylum Actinomycetota; class Actinomycetes; order Streptomycetales; family Streptomycetaceae; genus Embleya; species Embleya hyalina. The sequence continues at coordinate 60,378 of NZ_BIFH01000023.1, forward strand.
GGACTGGAAGCCCTCCGGGCCCGGATGGAGACGCCGTGAAGAACGACCCGGGGACCCTCGGTCCCGACCCCGACGACCTCGCGGCAGAGGTACGCCGACGGCTGCACCAGGCCGTGTCCGACGTGCAGCCCGCGCCGGACGCCCTCGACCGGCTGCGCGCCGCCGTGCCCGCCCGCCGCAGACAGCGTCGGATGGCCACGCTCGGCGCCGCCGGGCTGGCCGCGGCGATCCTGGTCGGTACGCCCGTCCTGCGCACCGCGGTGACCGGTGGCGAAGACTCCAGGTCGAATGTCGGCGGCGTCCACCCGTCCTCGTCGGTGGTCAACGCGACCGAGCCGCTGCCGGGGCCTAGCGACGGGGTCAGCGCGGGCCTGCCGGGCGCCGGGCAGACCCGTCCCGCCTCCCGGGGCAGCAGTCCCACCAGCGGGTCCGGTTCCTCGACCGCGCCCACCGGCGGGCAGACCGCGGGCACCGGCACGGGACAGAGCGTGCCGCCGTCCTCGAGCGTGTCGCCGAGCGAGACGGCGCCGCCGGTCAAGCCGCCGCCCGCGTGTCGGACCGTCGACATGTCCGGGGAGGACGCGCGCCTGGGCCCGGTCCGCGCCGACGGGCTCGCGTACGGCGTGCTCCAGGTGCGCAGCAACGCGGCCAAGGACTGCGTGGTGACCGGCCCCGGCGTGGTCGTCGTGGTCTCCCCGCCCGGCAATCCGATAGTGCAGGTGACGGTGGTCCAGGCGCCGAGCCCCGACGCCGCGACCGCGCTGCCGGTGCCGTCCTCGTCCGCCCAGGGCATCACGCTGCGACCGGGGCAGGCGTACGAGTTCCAGTTCGCGTGGAAGCCGCAACCCCCGGGCGCGGACGGCACGTGTGCCGCCGACGCGCCCAAGGCGCCGGTGCCCGCGCTCGGCTACGCGCTCGCCGCCGACGACTTCAACGTGGCCAAGGTGACCCTCACGCCGACGTGTGGCGGCACCGTGTACCGCACCGACATCTACCGGACCGGGGAGTACGCGCGCGTGGGGTGACACCCGGGATCGGCCCCCGTCGGCGGACGGTTACCGTTGGGGGGTGTACCGGTTCCTGCTCCAGCCGCGCTGGCTGGTCTTCCATGTGATCGTGCTCGTCGCGGTCCCGGTGTGCGCGGCGCTGGGATTGTGGCAGTTCCACCGCTACGGCGAACACAAGCGGAGCGGGGACGGCGGCGAGAAGGTGTCGGTGGCGCCCGCGGTGCCGCTCGCCGAACTGCTGCCCCCGGGGGGCCGGGTCGAGGGCGGCGACCGCGGCCGCTCGGTCACGGTGACCGGGAGCTATGACCCGGCGCACCAACTGGTGGTGCCGGGGCGGCGCCACGACGGGCGGACCGGGTCGTACGTGGTCACCCCGCTGCTTGTGGCCGGCGCGCCCGCGGTGGTGGTCAACCGGGGCTGGGTCGAGGGCGCGACCGTGCCCGCCCCGCCCGCCGGCACGGTCACCGTCACCGGTCGACTGGAGTGGTCGGAGGCCGAGCACACCTCCGACGTGGATCGGGCCACCGACCTGAAGCCGGGTCAGCTGTCCATGATCAGCACGCCAGAACTGGTCAACGTGCTGCCCTATCCGCTCACCGACGGCTTCGTCGCGCTGACCGCGCAGACCCCGGCCGCCGACTCGGCCGCGCTGGTGCCGATGCCGCGGGCCAAGGCGTCCGGGGGCGGCGGCATCTCGGGGCGGGCGTGGCAGAACCTCGGATACACCGCGCAGTGGTTCGTGTTCGCCGGTGCCGCGGTGTTCGTGTGGTGGCGCGTGGTGCGCCGGGAGGCGGACGAGCGCGCGGAGGAGCAGGAGGCGAAGCTGCTCGCGGAGCTGGGCGTCGAGACCTGAGGTCCGGGCGCGGCGCGAGCCGAGGCCGGGCGATCGGGGTGGGGCGGGACGAGCGAGCCCGAGCGACCGGGGGTGGGCGAGCGGAGTCGCCGGAGCAGCCGCGGAGCCCCGGCGAGCGGGTGTCCCGGTGCACGCCGAGCAGCCGGGCCCTCGGGGTCCGGTGCTTCACCGGGCGCCGGGCCCGCGCCGGGTGACAGACCAGGTGGGCGGGTGCGCCGCACGGAGCCGAGCGACCCGGCACGTCGGTCGCCGGCCCCGCCCGGCCCGACCGGAAGACCGCGCGAGCGGGCCGACCGGTTCGGCCCGCTCGCGGCGACCTACGCGGGGTTGCGCACCGGCAGGCCGATGACCCCGTCGACGAAGGCGAACTCCTGGCGCATCTGCCGGATTCGCTCCTCGACGACCAGCGAGCCGTGGCCCGCGTCGTAGCGGTATACCTCGTGCGGCTTGCCCAACTGGGCCAGCCGCTCGACGTAGTTCTCGATCTGCTTGATCGGGCAGCGCGGGTCGTTCTCGCCGGCGCTGATGTACACCGGCACCCGGACCTGCTCGACGTAGGTCAGCGGCGAGGAGGCGGCCCAGCGCTCCGGGACCTCCTCGGGCGAGCCGCCGAGCAGCGTGCGGTCCATCGCCTTCAGCACGTCCATCTCGTCGTGGTAGGCGGTGACATAGTCCGCGACCGGCACCGCGGCCAGGCCCAGGGCCCACGCCTCGGGCTGCACACCCAGGCCGAGCAGGGTCAGGTAGCCGCCCCACGAACCGCCGGAGAGCACGATCCGCTCCGGGTCGGCCAGGCCCGACTCGACGGCCCACGCGCGGACCGCGCCGATGTCCTCCAGCTCGATCAGGCCGATCCGCACCCGCAGCGCGTCGGTCCAGTCCTTGCCGTAGCCGGTCGAGCCCCGGTAGTTGACCCGGACCACCGCGAAGCCGTGGTCGACCCAGGCCGCGACGTCGGCGGCGAAGTGGTCGCCGTCGTGCGCGGTGGGCCCGCCGTGGATGTTGAACACGGTCGGGAACGGACCCTCGCCCACCGGCTTGGACACCAGCGCGTGCACACGGCCGCCGGGGCCCTCGACCCACGCGTCGGTGACCGGGACCGACCCGGGCGGGCGTTCGCCGGGCGGGGTGAGCAGCGCGCCGCCCGCGGTCGAGCGCAGTTCGGCGGGGGTCGAGCCGCTGGACCAGTGGTACTCGACGCTGCCGTCGGGCCGCGCGCCGGAGCCGCCGATGGTGCCGGGCGGGGTGTCGATCCGGGCGAGTTCGCCGCTTTCGAGGTCGTAGCGGTACAACTCGGAACGCCCGTGTTGCTCGTGGTCGACCAGCAGCGCGCGGCCGTCGGGATACCAGTCGGCGGACAGGTCGCCGGGCAGCCCGAGGTCGAGTTCGGTCTCGGTACCGGTCAGCGGCTCCCACAGCAGCACCTCGTCCCGGCCGCGCCGCTGGTGCACGACCAGCAGGCGCTGGTCGCCGGCGACGGGGGAGAAGCCCATCGAGGACAGGTCGAAGTCCGGCCGGCCCCCCTCGGGGCCGTCGTGCAGGTCGGCCACCGGCGTGCCGTCCAGACGCAACACGCGCAGCGACGAGCGCATCGCGTCGCCGTGCTCGTTGTGGGCGACGACCAGGTGCGTGCCGTCCTCGGACAGCCCCGACAACCAGGCCGACTCGGCGTGCCGGTATACGGTCACCGGCTCGGCGCCGGGGCGTACGACGTGGATCGAGGAGCCCTCGTCGTCGCTCATCCGGCCGACCACCACGGTGCCGTCCATGGCGAGCCCGAGCCCGCCCGGGTAGGACGGCGCCAGGCCGGGCACGGCCGGCTCGTCCGCACCGCCGTCGAACGGCTGGCGCATCCAGATCCCGAACTCGTCGCCGTCGGTGTCCGCGAACCACCAGATCCAGCGCCCGTCGGGGCTGATCCGGGCCGACGCGGTGCCGTTGGGCCGGTCGGTCACCCGGCGCTGTTCGCCGGTGACGCGGTCCCACGCGTACACCTCGAAGGTGCCGGAGGCGTTGGAGACGAAGACGGACTTCGCGGGCGCGTGGTCGGCCCAGCGCGGCAGGCTGATCCGAGCCGCCCGGTAGCGACGTTCCCAGGCGGGGACGGTCGGCGCGGGCTCGGCGATGGACGGTGTGGTCTCGACGGTGTCGGCGGCGGTGTTCTCGGGAGCGGGCATGTGGCAATTCAACTACGAGCGGGCCCGGTTGTGTTCCGTCACCGACAGGCACCGTTTGACTCCGAACAGACGTGCGTATTCGGGGCGTGCGGCAAACTCGGTGTACGACCAGATGGCCGGCCTTCCGACCTCCCGACACAGGTGCAGCACCCGATCCGGGCCCAGATACACCCCAACGTGCGCGGCGTAGCCGGGATCCCGACCCGGGCGCGGGCCGGCGTCGAACAGGAGCAGGTCCAGCGGCGCGGGTTCGGTGACCCGCACGGTCGCGGTGTCGTCGGCCCACAACTCGGACGAGCGCAGCGGCGGGACGCGCAGGCCGTGGTGGGCGAGGAAGGCGTACGCGTACAGCTGGCAATTGGCGCCGGCGCTCAGGTCACCGTCGGCGACGGTCTGCGGGTGTCGGGCGTAGACGTACGGCACGTCCCGAAAGCGGGGCGGGAGGGCGGACAGTGACAGGGGGACGGCTGGTGACGAACGGTCAGGGGTGTCGGGCATGCTTGGGATCCAACCCGAGCGAGACCGCGAGTTCCACCAGCGTCATCGCGAACAGCACCGCGAACACCGCGGTGTAGTCGCCGGTCAGATCGTGAATGGTGCCGAACACGATCTGAAGCGCGGCGGCGATCGGGTAGCCGATCAGGAACGTCATCGCGGACAGCCGGCCGGCCGCCGCCGGGTTGGGCGCGAAGCGGACGAGCATCACCAGCATCAACGGGAACGCGCCGCCGAGCGTCAGGCCGAGCAGCGCGATGGTGGGCCACGGTGCCAGATTCGGCGCGAATGCGAGCAGGCCCATGCCGGCCACGGCTCCCGCGACGGTGACCGCGAACAGCGGCCGGGGGTCGGTGAAGCGGTCCGCGAGCACCGGGATCACCAGGCCGGAGACGATTCCGGTGAGGCCGAACACGGACAGCAGCAGCCCCGCGCGCTCGGCACTCCAGCCCTGCTCCTCGTAGGCGGCGGGTACCCAACCGACCACGCCGTAGTAGGCGGTGGTCTGCATGACCAGGAAGACGGCGAGGATCCAGGCCACGGGGCGTCGCCAAGGGGAGCGGTCGGGCGCTGCGGTGCCGAGGGCGGCTGCGGGCCTGGTGGGCCGGGCCGCGGTCTCGTCGGTGCCGGTGCGGCTCGGGTCGATCCGTACCGGCTTCGTGCGTCGGATCACCGGAAGCCAGGCGAACAGCCCCAGCACAGCGGGGACGGCGACTACGCCGAGTGAGAGCTGCCAGGACCCGAAGCCGTCGGACAGCGGTACCGCGAGCGCGCTCGCACCCGCCGCGCCGACTCCGACCGCCGCGCTGTACAACCCGGTAACCGCCCCCGCGTGCTCGGCGAAGTGCGTCTTGACCACACCCGGCAGCGCCGCACCCAGAACCGCGATCCCGCCGCCGGCGACCAGCGTGCCCAGAAAGAGCAGTACGACGGAGGCCCCGCCCAGTCGGATCAGCACCCCCAGCAGCAGCACAACCACCGACGCCGCCACGGTCCGCTCGTACCCGTACCGAGCCGCCCCCCGATGCGCGAGCGGCGCGAACACCCCCATCGACACGACCGGAATAGCCGTCAACACCCCGGCCGCGGCCCCCGACAGCCCGAGATCCTCCCGAATCGAGGTAAGCAGCGGCGGCACATTCGTGATCGCCCCACGCAGATTGATCGCCACCAGGAACAGCGCGACCAACGTCAGCACGGCCCCGGGCGCCCGCTCGGCCCGCTCACTCGGCACCGACTCGGTGACGAGATCAGGACGCTCCTTCGCACGGGCTGACGGCATCGCTGTACTACCTCGTTCTCAAGATGACAGTGGCTGCGCGCACCGACCCCGGCGGAGCGGACCAATCGACCAAACCATCGACACGGGCCGTTTGATTCCCGCCCACCGGATCCGTGCACGGCTCGGACGTCGACCGCGGCTCTACCGGGCGGAGGCCCGCGGCGTCGGTCGTCGACGCGGACGAGATCACCGACCTGTACGACGAGGCCGGGAACGGCAGGCTCGACATCACCTTGCGTGAGCGCGGCGCCGACGAGACCCGAGACGGTATGTCACCCGACGCGGGGACACCGACAGCCGAACCACAAGCCGAGATCGCACCGAAGGGCGTCGAAACCGACCATGATCAGCACATCCCTCACCCTCGGCAGGCGCCGGTGAACACCACCCTTTTGGACTGGCAGCCGCGTCCGATTCCGACCGCAACTGCAATACGCACGAGGCAGTGCGCCACGAGTTGAAGGCGGCTCTGCTGTGGGCGGGACTGAAGCCATCCGATTCGCCCACGGTCGATGTCAGTCGGGTCGGTGGCGACGGACACTTCGTGTACGAGGTCCTCGGCGCCGGGCTTTGCGCGTACGCCGACCTTCGAGCCGGCGCCACGCGGCTCCTGGAGATCGACTACTCGCTGCCGCGCAGGGCCGACCGCCTCTACCTGGTCCTCTCCGAACCCCCCGCCCAGGACTGGGCCGCCGACACCATCAAGGGCGCCTTCGGTGTCCACCTCCTGTGGCGAACACCATCCGGATGGGAGGGCCATGACACGGCCACGGCGCTGGGCCCGGGAAACGCCGCACCACCCGAGGACTCCTGAGGAGGTCGGGTTGTTCGCCGCATGGTGGTCTATACGTACGTCCCTCCTCGGGCCACACGCATGCCGGGCCCGCCGAGTCGTGGATTGGGGGCGGTCGGCCACTGAGACCCGTCCGCTTCGCCATACGTTCGATGTCACCGGTCGGCGCTGGGATCCGACCTTGTCGCGGACCTGCGCAGCCGCTTGGCAGGTGCCCAGTGGGGCCACAGATGGTCCACGAGCCACTTGAGCGCAGCCTGGGTCGGCGGCCGGTGCCGGTCCTCGACCGACTTTTGCAGGAGAGTGCCGCCGAAGTGTGACCGACCGTTCAAGATCACACCCAGGCGACACCCAACGCCCCCTGAAACGCCGTCAGGGCCGGTCTCCTTGAAGGAAAACCGGCCCTGACCTGCTACTACGAAGTCGGGGTGGCGGGATTTGAACCCACGGCCTCTTCGTCCCGAACGAAGCGCGCTACCAAGCTGCGCCACACCCCGATGTTGCGCGTTCAGCTTAGCGGGTCGGGGGGCTGAGGCGAAATCCGGTTTAGCGCGGGGGCGCGGAGGGGGTGCCGGCGGTGGACTGACGGGGGGTCAGGGTGAGGAGGGTGGCCTCCGGGGGGCAGGCGAAGCGGAAGCGGGCGTAGCGGGAGGTGCCGCAGCCGGCCGAGACGTGGAGGTACGCCTCGCGGTCGGCGGAGAGGTGCTTCGAGAGGCCCTTGGCGCGTTTGCGGTCGAGGTCGCAGTTGGTGGTCAGGGCGCCGTAGAAGGGGACGCAGACCTGGCCGCCGTGGGTGTGGCCGGCGATCACCAGCGGGTAGCCCTCGGCGGTGAAGGCGTCGAGGGCGCGCAGGTACGGCGCGTGCACCACGGCCAGCGAGATGTCGGCGCTCCCGTCGGGGCCGCCGGCCACCTGCTCGTAGCGGTCCCGGTCGATGTGCGGGTCGTCCAGGCCGACCAATTCGATGTCCAGGCCGTCCACCTTGAGCCGGCCGCGCGCGTTGTTGAGGTTCGCCCAGCCCGCCGCGTCGAAGCCGTCGCGCAGGTCGGTCCACGGGTTCTCGCGGCCGAGCCGCCGGGTGCCGTCGTCGCGACGCAGGTAGCCCGTGGGGTCCTTGGGGCGCGGGCCGTAGTAGTCGTTGGACCCGAACACGTACGCCCCGGGCCGACCGAGCAGCGGGCCCAGCGCGTCCAGCGTCTCCGGCACCGCCTCCGGGTCGGACAGGTTGTCGCCGGTGTTCAGCACCATGTCGGGGTGCAGCGCGTCGAGCCGGCGCAGCCACTCCTGCTTGCGGCGCTGCCCGGACACCATGTGGATGTCGGACACCTGCAGGATCCGTACCGGCCGGGCGCCGCGCGGCAACACGGGCACCTCGACCCGGCGCAGACGGAACGAACGGGCCTCGTAGGCCGCCGCGTAGGTGAGGCAGGCGGCCCCGGTGGCGGCTACGGCTAGGGGGAAGGCTGAACGCGGTCGCATCCCTCCATGCTGGCAGAGCCGGCCCTTGCTCGGCAGTCTCGGCGGCGCACCCGACGTCGTGGGACGGCGGGCCGGGCCCGGGTGAGAGTGGTCGGGACGCACTCCGGGCGCGGTAATTCGGTACGGCCACACCGGCCACGGCTGCGACACTTGACCCCATGAGCACCCTCAAGAGCCGTTTGCAGAGCGACCTGACCGCGGCCATCCGGTCCCGTGACGAACTGGTCTCCTCGACGCTGCGCCTCACCCTGACCGCGATCACCAACGAGGAGGTCGCGGGCAAGACCGCCCGCGAGCTGTCCGACGACGAGGTGCTGAAGGTCATCGTGCGCGAGGCCAAGAAGCGCCGCGAGGCCGCCGAGGCCTTCGCGAACGGCGGCCGTACCGAGTCCGCCGCCCGCGAGCGTGCCGAGGGCGAGGTCCTGGCGGCCTACCTGCCGGCGCAGCTGTCGGACGACGACCTCCGCGCGATCGTCGCCGACGCCATCGCGCAGAGCGGCGCCGCCGGCCCGCAGGCGATGGGTCAGGTCATGAAGGTGGTCCGCCCCAAGGTCGGCGACCGGGCGGAGGGCGGCCGGATCGCCGCCGAGATCAAGAGCCAGCTGGCCGGCTGACCCCACAGGGCCGACCCCACAGGGCCGACCCCACAGGGCCGACCCCACGGAGCCGACCCCACGGAGCCGACCCGACAGGGCCGACCCCACCAGGCCGGTCGCCGCGCGGCCGCCCCCGGCACACCCGCCCGACCCCGCTCCACACGCCGATGGTGGTGCCCCCGAACACATCGGGAGCACCACCATCGACATTTCCACGAGCGATCACGGACGACTGCCGCGATCACCCCCGCTCAGAACCCCCCGAAGTCCCCACCCCCGACATCGCCCGTGCTCGGCGGCCGAGTGTGCCCCGGCGGCCGCTGCGTCTCCGGAGGCTTGGTGGCACCGCCCCCGCCGGTGGTCGGCGAGGTCGGCAGCGTCACCGGCGGAGTCCACGGCGTCCACGGCGGCCGGGTGTTCCCGCCGCCCGGCGGCCGGTTCTGGTCGCGCGGGTTGGGCTTGCCGTCGTCCGGCTTCTTGTTGGGATCGGGCTTCGGCGGGATCGCGCCCGGGGGCGGGGCGGCGAAGTCCGGCGCGTCCACACCCTTGAGCGCGCCCGACATCGCGCTCTTCCAGATCGGTCCGGGGACCTGTCCGCCGTAGACCTTCTCGTACGTGGTCCCGGCGATCTTGATGTCGACCATCTCGACATCGTTCTTGGCGCCACCGATCCACACCGCGGTGGACAGGTTCGGCGTGTAGCCGACGAACCAGGCCGCCTTGCGCTCGTTGGTGGTGCCGGTCTTGCCCGCGTTGTCGCGGTCCTTGAGGCCGGCCTGGGTGCCGGTGCCGTCCTCGACCACACCCTTGAGCAGGGTGTTGATGGTGTCCGCAGTGGACTGCTTCATCACCTGCTTGCAGCCCGCCTGGGGGACGGACAACTTGGTGCCGTCGAGCTTGGCCACCTCGGTGACCGCGATCGGCGTGCAGTAGACCCCGCGGCTGGCGAACGCCGCGTACGCCGCCGCCATGTTCATCGGCGCGATGGTGTTGGCGCCGAGCGTCATGCTGGGCACCTGCTTCAGTGCCTCGCCGTTGCCCTGGTGCACACCCATCTGATCGGCCAGCGTCGCGATCGGACACAGCCCCACGTCCTTGGACAACAGGACGAAGTAGGTGTTGATCGACTTCTCCAGCGCGGTCTGCATGTTCCAGGTGCCGGTCTCGCTGCGGCTCTCGTTCTGCGGTTGGTACTTGGCGTCGCGGGCCGGCTCGCCGCAGGTGCGGAACTTCTCCTTCCGCATGTCGATGTCGTAGCCGGTGGAGTATTCCTGGTCGACCTTCATCCCGTTCTCCAGCGCCGCCGCGGCGGTGATCGGCTTGAACGTCGACCCGGTCTGGAAGCCGTACGTCGAGCCGCCCATGGAGTGGTCGACCGAGTAGTTGAGCGTGGTCTCGTAGTCGCCGAACCCGTACGGCCGACTCTGCGCCATCGCCTTGATCTTCCCGGTGCCCGGTTCGACCATGACGACCGCGTCGGCGACCGGGTCCTTTTGGAGTACGCCCTTGGTTGCGGCGGTGTAGGCCGCCTTCTGGGCCTTTCGGTCCAACGTGGTGGTGATCCGCAGGCCGCCCTCGCGCCACATCTTGTCGCGTTCGCCCTTGTTCGCACCGAACGCCGGGTCGTTCTTGACCACCCGTTCGACGTAGTCGCAGAAGAACGCGGCACCGTCGATCTGGTCGGCGGTGATGCAGCCGTTGGGCAGCGGCTGGGTCTTCAGGTTGAGTTCGGTCGCCTTGGCGGTGTCGGCCTCGGCCTGGGTGATGACCTTCACCTCGGCCATGCGCTGCAACACGATGTTGCGCCGGTCCCGCGCGGCGTTCGGATAGCCGATCGGGTCGTACGCCGACGGCGCCTGCACCACGCCGGCCAGGGTGGCCGCCTCGGTCAGGGTCAGGTCGGCGGCGTGCTTGCTGAAGTAGCGCTGCGACGCGGCCTCGACGCCGTACGCCTGGCGGCCGAAGAAGGTGATGTTGAGATACCGGTTGAGGATCTCGTCCTTCGACAGCCGTTGCTCCAGGCCGATCGCGTACTTCAGCTCCTTGATCTTGCGGGAGACCTCCTGGGCCTGGGCCTTGGCCACCTTGGCCGGGTCGTTGCCGGCCTCCTCCACGAAGATGTTCTTCACGTACTGCTGGGTGAGACTGGATCCGCCCTGCTTGGATCCCGTGCCACCCGACTGCTGGTTGCGCATCAGGGCACGCAGGGTGCCCTTGAGGTCGATCGGACCGTGCTCGTAGTAACGCGAGTCCTCGATCGCCACGATCGCCTGACGCATGATCGGCGAGATCTGGTCGAAGTTCACCAGGATGCGATACCGGTCGTAGACCATCGCGAGCTGGTTGCCCTCGGAGTCGAGGATGTACGACGGCTGCGAGAGGAACGGCTGATCCAGATCGCCGGGCAGGTCGTCGAAGTTTTCCGACGCCGCCTTCGCGGACAGGCCGAGGCCGCCCACGAACGGCAGCGCGACTCCCGCGACCAGGGCGCCGGCGAGGATGCTCGCGCCCACGAACGCGGCGAACCGTCCCACGAAGCCCAGCGGGGATCGTGGACGGTACGAACCGCGTTTCGGGCGGGCCGAGCCGGAGGAAGTTCGGGCCATGGGCGACAGCCTACGTGCCGAAACACCCTACGCGGCGAAGGTACTTCGCCTAAGCTGGCGGAGCAGCCGGGGGATTCGTGTCATCACGCATTTCACTCTTTGGAGTGAAAGAGGCCGGATGTCGGGTCCTGCTGCCGTCTCTCGTGCCTCCGACGTGCCCTCTTCTGAGTGAAGCCCGGACCCAAAGCGCAAGAGCATTCACCCGGACGGGTGGGTCCATATTTGCGCATAGTCCTTCCGGGCCATCGATGACTGCCCGCGCAGGGGCTGTTGCGCGTGCCCAGGGTTTCGTACCGTCCTGCTTGGCATCGGGAATTCCCGGCGCCGCCGTTGGGGGAGCCTCGAAAATCGGGAGAGGACGGCACCAGCATGAGCTGGGTTACCGACTGGAGCACGCAGGCCGCCTGCCGGAGTACCGATCCGGATGAGCTGTTCGTGCAGGGGGCGGCGCAGAACCGCGCCAAGGCAGTGTGCACCGGATGCCCGGTCCGCACCGAGTGCCTGGCCGACGCGCTGGACAACCGGGTGGAGTTCGGCGTCTGGGGCGGCATGACCGAGCGGGAGCGGCGCGCGCTGCTGCGCCGCCGGCCGATGATCACCTCGTGGCGTCGGCTCCTCGAGACCGCGCGCGAGGAGTACGAGCGCGACATCCACGGAGACGAGGAGTTCCGGGTCGCCGGCTGAACACGTGTCGGCACACGTGGCGCAACACGTGTGGACGACCCGAGGCCGGCACCTTCGAACACCGCCGCATCCGCAACGCCATCGCGCGCGAACGTCACCGCCCGCCGGGGCCGGGAGTCAGGCCCGGGTCCCGGCGCGGTGGTGACGAGACGTCGGGCGGTGGGTCACCGCGGTCCGGATCGCCCGGGCCGGCGGGCCCGGCCCGGCCGCGAGGTCAGCCGGAGCCCAGGCTCTCGCCGATGACGCGCAGGCCCGCCAGGTCGTGCACGTCCCCGGGCAGCGCCGGGACCTCGGTCACCCGTACCTCGGGGTGGATCGACGTGAAGCGGGTCCGCGTGCGCTCCTCGCGATCGATCATCCGCAGCCGCTCGGCGTGCAGCGTGAGCAGTCCCGCGACCAGCCGCAGATCGGCGGGCCGCGGCGCGTCGTCGGCCGATTCCCCGTCGCCGGGGTCGTCGAGATCGTCGGCCCGCTCGGTCAGCGACTCGGCCGCCGCCAGGCTCCGCTCCGCGGACAGCCGCCCCGCGCTCGTCGCGTGCACCCGGTTGAGCACCAGGCCGGCCAGCGGCATGCGCTCGGTGCCGAGCCGGTCGACGAAGTACGCGGCCTCGCGCAGCGCGTCCTTCTCCGGCGCGGCGACCACCAGGAACGAGGTGCCCCGGGCCTGGAGCAGCTTGTACGTCGCGTCGGCCCGCTTGCGGAAGCCGCCGAAGGTGGTGTCGAGGGCGGCCACGAAGGTCTGGATGTCGGTCAGCAGGTGGGTGCCGACCACCTTGCTCAGCGCGCCGGTCATCATCCCCATGCCCGCCGACAGGAACTTGAGCGCGCCGCGTCCGCCGACCTTGGCGGGGGCGGACAGTATCCGGATCAGCCGGCCGTCCAGGAACGAGCCCAGCCGCTGGGGGGCGTCCAGGAAGTCGAGGGCGGAACGACTCGGCGGGGTGTCCACCACGATCAGGTCCCACTCGCCGGTCGCGTGCAACTGGCCCAGCTTCTCCATCGCCATGTATTCCTGCGTGCCGGCGAAGCCGGCGGACAACGACTGGTAGAAGGGGTTGTCGAGGATCTGCTGCGCGCGCTCGGGATCGGCGTGTTGTTCGACGATCTCGTCGAACGTGCGCTTCATGTCGAGCATCATCGCGTGCAGGCTGCCGCCCTTGGTCTCGTCGACGTCGACGACCCGGCGGGGCGTGTTGTCCAACTCGGTCAGCCCCATCGACTGGGCGAGTCGGCGCGCCGGGTCGATGGTCAACACCACCACGTCGCGACCACGTTCGGCCGCGCGCAGCCCGAGCGCCGCGGCCGTGGTGGTCTTGCCCACGCCGCCGGAGCCGCAGCACACCAGGATGCGGGTGCCCGGGTCGTCGAGCAGCGCGTCGATCTCCAGCCTGTTCATGCCATCCCCTGCTCGCGCAGCGCTTCGGCGAGGCGGTACAGACCGCCCAGATCCATCCCGTCGGCCAGCAGCGGCAGTTCGTAGACCGGCAGATCCAGCCCGCGGACCAGGGCCCGGCCGGTGCTCTCCAACTCGATCCGGCTCGCGTGCTCGTCGGCCTCGCCGAGCAGCGCGGCGACCAGCGGCCGGGTGGGCTTGATCCCGCCGGCGAGCAGCCCGGCCTCCAGCAGCTCGGGCGTCAGCCGCCGGCCGGTGTCGCTCTCGTCCTCGGCCTGGAGCGGCGGACGGGCCATATTGATCACCACACCGCCGGTGGGCAGGCCCGACGCGCGCAGTTCGGCGACACCGTCCACGGTCTCCTGGACCGGCATCTCCTCGAGCAGGGTGACCAGGTGCACCGCGGTCTGCGCCGAGCGGATCACCCCCATCACCGCCTCGGCCTGGGTGTGGATCGGACCGAACCGGGCCAGCCCGGCCACCTCGGTGTTGACGTTGAGGAATCGCGCTATCCGCCCGGTCGGCGGCGCGTCCATCACCACCGCGTCGTAGGCGAACGCCCCCTGCACCCGCCGCCGGGCCGACTCGCACGCCTTGCCGGTCAGCAACACGTCGCGCAGACCCGGCGCGATGGTGGTGGCGAAGTCGATCGCGCCCAGCTTCTTCAGGCCCTTACCGGCCCGGCCCAGGTGGTAGAACATGTCGAGGTATTCGAGCAACGCCTCCTCCGGGTCGATCGCGAGCGCGTACACCTCGCCACCACCCGGGGCGACCGCGATCCTGCGGTCCTCGTAGGGCAGATGCGGACAGTCGAAGAGCTGCGCGATGCCCTGCCGTCCCTCGACCTCGACCAGCAGCGTGCGCCGCCCACCGGTGGCCAGCGCCAGGGCGAGGGCGGCGGCCACGGTGGTCTTGCCCGTGCCGCCCTTGCCGCTGACCACGTGCAGGCGCACACCCTCCCAATCGGCGTCGCCGTCGGTCGTGCGTGCGCCCGCCGGCCACGTCGTCACGGCAGCCGCCCGGCGGGACGGGGCGGCGCGCTCGGCTCGGGGCGGCGGCATGCCCGGATCCCTGCCCTCGAAGGCTTGCGCCATTCGGCCGCACACGTACGACCACCGGACCCGTGTGACCTCGCACCCAAACTCACGAGTCGAGCCTAACCACCCGCTCCCCGCCGGGTCGGAGGTGATCCCCCCGGGGTGACCCGCGTCACGTCACCGTCGACCGAACGGCGTAGCGCGCTTCCTTGTACGCCCCCGTCTCCAGGATGTCCCCGAGCACCCGCGCGGCCTCGACCACGTCGGCGTGTCCGATGTAGAGCGGGTTGAAGCCGAAGCGCAGCACGTCCGGCGGTCGCACGTCGCCGATCACCCCCCGGTCGATCAGCGCCGCCATCACCGCGTGCGCCTCGGGGTGGCGCACCGCGACCTGGCTGCCGCGCCGGGCGTGCTCGATCGGGGTCAGCGTCTCCAGGCCCAGGTCGCCCACGCACGCGATGAACAGGTCGGTCAGCGCCAGGCCCTTGGCCCGCACCTCGGCCATGGACACCCCGTCGTAGGCGTCGAGGGCGGCCTCCAGGGCGAGCATGGACAGCAGCGGGGGCGTGCCGATCCGGGCCCGCTCGATGCCGGGCGCCGGGGTGTAGCCGGCCTCCATGCCGAACGGGTTCGCGTGCCCGTGCCAGCCGGTCAGCGCGGGCTCGAACGCGGCGATGTGCCGCTCGGCGACGTAGACGAACGCCGGCGCGCCGGGCCCGCCGGACAGGTACTTGTAGCCGCAGCCCACCGCGAGGTCCACGTCGTGCGCGTCCAGGTCGATCGGGAAGGCGCCCGCGGAGTGGCACAGGTCCCACAGGGCCAACGCGCCGGCGGCGTGCGCGGCGGCGGTCAGGCCGGGCAGATCGCGCAGTTCGCCGCTGCGGTAGTCGACGTGGTTGTACGCGATCACCGCGATCGAGTCGCCGTCCGCGCGCAGCACCTCGGCCGCCTCGCCGACCGGCACCCGGCGCACCTCGGCACCGAGCAGCCCGGCGATCGAGTCGGCCAGGTAGAGGTCGGTCGGGAAGCTGTCCGGGTCGGCCAGCACCACGCCGCGTCCCGGGCGCAGCCGCAACGCGCCCGCGATCGCGTTGAAGATCTGTATCGACGTCGAGTCGCCGCACACCACCCGGCCGGGCGCGGCGCCGATCAGCGCGCCGATCCGGTCGCCGATCCGCGCGGGCGCGCCCCACCAGTCGTTGGCGTTCCAGGAACGGATCAGGTCCGTGCCCCACTGCCGGTGCACCGCGTCCCGCAGCGCCTCGGGTACGCCGGCGGGCAGTGCGCCGAGCGAGTTGCCGTCGAGGTAGATCACGCCGTCCGGCAGCAGGAACCGCTCGCGCACGTGCGCCAGCGGATCGGCGGCGTCGAGCGCGGCCGCGGTGGTGCTCCGCCCGGCCGCGAGGCCGGCGGTCGAGCGTGGGTCCGACGAATCGTCGGCGACCGTGTTCAACGAGGAATCCGACATGCTCCACCAGCTTTCGATGAATCAGGACTTCGATGGTTCGACCAAGGTGCGCATGGTCCACAACTCGGGAAAAACGCGCACACGTACGGTCTGTTCCAACCAAGAAGCACCGGCGGAACCGCCCGTTCCCGGTCGGTTCCCCAGCGCTCGCAGTGTGGCGGCCAGGTGTCGCTCGCGCCAGCGGGTCCAGCGCTCGGAGATGTCGGTCAACACCTCGCCGAGGGCGACCAGGTCGTGCGTCCCGTCGGTGTAGGTGCCCGCCCACGCGCGCTCGACGTCCTCCGTCGGCTCGTAGGGCCGGCTCGGGTCGGGCCGCCCGCTCTCCGTCTCGCGCAGGCCTCGTCGGGCGAGCAGGTCGAGCGCGCGGTCGTACAGGCTCGGTGCCCGCAACGCCCGCTCCAACTCCGCGTGCACGTCCGGGGCGCCCACGTAGCCCCGCAGCACTCCCGCGCGCTTGATCCCGAGCAGGAACTCCAGGTGCCGGTACAGGTGCGACTGGAAGCCGGAGGCCTCGCCCAACTCCTCGCGGAACGCGCCGAACTCGCCGGGGGTGAGCGTGGCGAGCAGGTCCCACGCGGACACCAGCACGTCCAACTCGCGCACGCTGCGCCGCAGCGTGTCGGTCGCGCCCACCACGTCGTCGGCGTCGAGCCGCTCGCCCGCGATCGTCCACTCGTGCCGGAGCAGCGCGAACAACAACTCCATCACCTGGGACGCGATCAGGAACGACATCTCGGCGGGCACGTCGGTGCGGGTGCGCTGGAGGGACAGCAGGGTGTCGAGCCGCACGTAGTCCGCGTAGGGCACCGCGCCGGCCGGCCGCGGGTCCGGCGGGCGCACGCCGTGCGTCGGTTCGCTCCGGGGCGTCGGTGTGCCGACCGTCATCGCGTCCGCCTCTCGCGCCGGGCCCGCCGGGGGCCGGTCGGGGAGTGCCCACATGCAATCGTGCGACGGATCGGTTGGGAATGGGCGTCGAACCTCGGAACGGCCGGTTCGGTTTACGCTCGCAACGTGTCGGACGACATACCCTCACGATCGTGAACGGAGGGCGAACATGGACGCGATCGACCGCAGACTGCTCGCCGAACTGCAACGCGACGCCCGGACCTCGCTCAACGAACTGTCCCGGCGGATCAACCTCTCCGCGCCGGCGGTGGCCACCCGGGTGCGTCGGCTCGAACACAGCGGCGTGATCACCGGCTACCACGCGCACGTGGACCCGGCCGCGGCCGGCCGCGGCGTGGTCGCCCTGGTCCGGATGAACTGCTACGGCCCGGGCTGTCTGCTGCGCCGCGACGCGGACACGGTGCGCGAATGGCCCGAGGTGCTCCAGGTGCACCGGGTCACCGGCGACGCGTGTTGCCTGCTGATGGTCGCGGTCGCCACCATGGCCGACTTCCAGGTGCTCATCGACCGGCTCGCCGAGCACGGCAAACCCTCCAGCACGATGGTGTTGTCCTCGCCGGTGGCGTGGCGCCCCGTCGAACCGCCGGACGCGTCGGTCTAAAGTCTGGACCCATGACGAAGTGGGAATACGTGACCGTCCCCCTGCTGGTGCACGCGACCAAGCAGATTCTGGACAACTGGGGCGACGACGGCTGGGAACTCGTCCAGGTGGTGCCGGGTCCGAACCCGGAGAGCCTGGTGGCCTACATGAAGCGGGCGAAGCAGGTGGCGGCGTGAGCGAGGTACACCCCGAACAGCGCATCGCCGAGCTGGGTCTGACCCTGCCCGGCGTGGTGCCCCCGGTCGCGGCCTACGTGCCCGCGATCCGCACCGGCAACCACATCCACACCTCCGGCCAGCTGCCGATGATCGAGGGCAAGCTGCCCGCGACCGGCAAGGTCGGTGCCGAGGTCACCGCCGAGGAGGCGAAGGAGCTCGCGCGCCGGTGCGCGCTCAACGCGCTCGCGGCGGTCAAGGCCGAACTCGGCGACCTCGCGCTGGTGCGCCGGGTGGTCAAGGTGGTCGGCTTCGTGGCCAGCGCGCCCGACTTCACCGGCCAGCCCGGCGTGATCAACGGCGCCAGCGAACTGCTCGGCGAGGTCTTCGGCGAGGCCGGTCGGCACGCGCGCAGCGCGGTCGGCGTGGCGGTGCTGCCGCTCGACGCCCCGGTCGAGGTGGAGATCCTCGTCGAGGTGGTCTGACCCCGACGGCGCTCGTCCACGTCGAGGTACGCGCCGAGCGGACCCGCACCCGAAAGGGGCGGGTCCGCTCGGTTTCGGGGGGTCAGGGATGGAACTTGACTCGGTCAGGCGTACGATCCGGCGCATGGCCGAAACGGGGAGTACGCAAGCCGGAAACGCCCGGGCGGGCATGCCCGCGTCCTGGGCCGAGCGGGCCCGCGCGATCATCGCCGGCGAGGCCGAACCGGTGCCCCCGCGCCGCGCGGCGACCGTGGTGCTGCTGCGCGAGCGCCCCCGAGGGGCCGAGGCGTACCTGCTGCGGCGGCACACCACGATGAAGTTCGCGGCCGGGATGTACGCCTTCCCCGGCGGCGGGGTCGACCCCCGCGACGCGGACCACTCCGTGGCCTGGGCCGGACCCGAACCCGCCGAGTGGGCCGAACGGCTGGGCACCACGGTCGCCGAGGCCCGCGCGATCGTCTGCGCGGCGGTCCGGGAGACCTTCGAGGAATCCGGCGTGCTGCTCGCCGGGCCCGATCCGACCACCGTCGTCTCGGACACCACCGGCGCGGACTGGGAGGCCGACCGCGCCGCGCTGGTGGCCCGCGAGCGCACCTTCACCGAGTTCCTGGCCGGTCGCGACCTGGTGCTGCGCTCCGACCTGCTCGGCGCGTGGGCACGCTGGATCACCCCGGAATTCGAGGACCGACGCTACGACACGTGGTTCTTCGTCGCGGCGCTGCCCGCCGGCCAGCGCACCCGCGACGTCTCGGGCGAGGCGGACCGGGTCACCTGGGCCCGCCCCGCCGACGCGCTGGCCCAACATCGCGCGCAGGAGATGGCGATGTTGCCGCCGACCATCGACACGCTGCGCCACCTGGCCGAACTCGCCGACCCCGCCGCGGCGCTGGCCGCCGCCGCGGAACGCGAGATCAGCCCGATCATGGCCCAAGGCCGCTTCGACGGGGACCGCCTCGTGCTCGAATGGCCCGGCATCGCGGACCCGTTCGGTCTGCGCTGACCCCGCGTCGGCGCCCCGGGGGCCGATACGCAACGATCCACCGTTCGGTCCCGGGCACCCGAGGTACAGGATGGCGACCATGAACGCACAGCCCCTGCCCGGAAACCCCCGCGCCGGCATCGGCGGACCCGCGAGCGCGCGCGTGACCTGTCTACTCGCGCCCAACCCGAGCGTGATGTCGCTCGACGGCACCAACACCTGGATCGTGGCCGAGCCCGGCGCGGACACCGCCGTGGTGATCGATCCGGGCCCCGACGACGAGGGCCATCTGCGCGCGATCGTCGCCGCGGTCGAGGCGGAGGGCCGCCGGGTGGGCCGGATCCTGCTCACCCACGGTCACCTCGACCACTCGGCGGGCGTGGCGGGCCTGAAGGCGCTCACCAACGCGGTGGTGCACTCGGTCGACCCACAGTGGCGCCTCGGCGGCGAGGGCCTGACCGACGGGCAGGTGATCGACGACGGCGGGCTCGATCTGCAGGTGCTGGTCACCCCCGGCCATTCGGGTGACTCGGTGTGCTTCGTGGTGGCCGAGGACCGCTTCGTGATCACCGGCGACACCGTGCTCGGCCGCGGCACCACGGTGGTCGCGCATCCCGACGGCCGCCTGGGCGACTACCTGGACTCGCTGCGCCGCCTGCGCGCGCTGGTCGAATCCGGCGAGATCACCGCCGTACTGCCCGCGCACGGGCCGATCCTGGACGACGCGGCCGGCGTGCTCGACTTCTACCTGGCGCACCGGGCGGCCCGGCTGGCCCAGGTCGAGGCCGCGGTCGCCGCGGGCGACACCACCGCCGAGGAGGTCGTCCGGCGGGTCTACGCCGACGTGGACCGGGACGTGTGGTGGGCCGCCGAGCTGTCGGTCCGCGCCCAACTGGAGTATCTGGCCGAGCGCGCCGACGCCTGAGCGCACCGCCGTCCGAACACGCCCGTGGGCCCGCCGATGGCGGGCCCACGGTTCGATGCGTCGAAGCGCTACCGCGAGCGGCGCGACAACCGCTCGACGTCCATCAGGACCACCGCACGCGCCTCCAGCCGCAGCCAACCCCGGCTCGCGAAGTCGGCCAGCGCCTTGTTGACCGTCTCCCGCGAGGCGCCGACCAGCTGGGCCAGCTCCTCCTGGGTGAGGTCGTGCGCCACGTGGATGCCCTCGTCGGCCGGCACGCCGAACCGGCGGGACAGGTCGAGCAGCGCCTTGGCCACCCGGCCGGGCACGTCGGAGAAGACCAGGTCGCCCAGGCTCTCGTTGGTCCGCCGGAGCCGACGGGCTATCGCGCGCAGCAGTGCCGCGGCGACCTTGGGCCGACCGGTCAGCCACGGCTGCAGGTCGGAGTGGCCCAGGCCGAGCAGCCGCACGTCGGTCAGCGCGGTCGCGGTCGCCGTCCGCGGTCCGGGGTCGAACAGCGACAACTCGCCGAACATCTCGCCCGGGCCGAGCACCGCGAGCATGTTCTCCCGGCCGTCGTTGGAGCTGCGGTGCAGCTTGATCTTGCCCTCGATCACCACGTAAAGCCGGTCGCCCGGGTCACCTTCGTGGAAGAGCGAGTCCCCACGCTCGAGCCCGACCTCCGTCATGGAGGCCCGCAGCTCGGCGGCGTCCTCATCTTCGAGCGCCGCGAACAGCGGAGCCCGCTGCAAAACGTCGTCCACGAGGTTCCTCCTAGGCCGGCCTGGTCGACACCAATGAAGCCGGACGGTCAAACAGTGCGATCGGTCACAGTCTGACGCACCGGTACCCGCAATCATCACGCGGGGTGGCCTGGATCACGAACGGGCGGATCCACAGTAACCGGACATGTCGCTCCTGTGATCGAGCGTGTGCGGACTGCTCGACCGTAGTGCCCGCGCATCTGCGTACTCTGGCCGGGTGTCGAGCAACGTGACGGAGCCCGCACCGCGCAGGTCGCGGGGTACCGCGAAGGTCGTGAAAGCCGCGAAAGCCGGGAAGGGCGAGTCCCGCCTGGCGCTGGTGCGCCGTGCGCGCCGGATCAACCGCGAACTGGGCGAGATATACCCCGGCGCGCACTGCGAACTCGACTACGGCGACGCGTTCCAGTTGCTGGTCGCCGTGGTGCTGTCCGCGCAGACCACCGACCGCCGGGTCAACACGGTCACCCCGGCGCTGTTCGCCCGCTTCCCCGACGCCGCCGCGATCGCCGCCGCGGAATCGGCCGAGCTGGAGTCGATCATTCAGCCGACCGGGTTCTTCCGGGCCAAGACCCGCTCGGTACAGGGCCTGGCCCAGGCGATCCTGGACCGCTACGCCGGCGAGGTGCCGGGCCGGCTCGCCGACCTCGTCACCCTGCCGGGGGTCGGCCGCAAGACCGCCAACGTGGTGCTCGGCGAGGTCTTCGACGTCCCCGGGATCACCGTCGACACCCACTTCGGTCGACTGGCCCGCCGCTTCGGGTGGACCACCGACGACGATCCGGTCCGGATCGAGAAGGAGGTCGGCGCGCTCTTCCCGCGCCGCGACCTGACCCTGCTCTCGCACCGGGTGATCTTCCACGGCCGCCGGGTGTGCCACGCCCGCCGTCCCGCCTGCGGGGCGTGCGCGATCGCGCCGCTGTGCCCGGCCTACGGCGAGGGCGAGACGGACCCGATCAAGGCCCGGGCCCTGCTCAAGTACGAGATGGCCGGACAACCCGGCCAACGGCTCAAGCCGCCGGCCGAACCGGTGCTGGGCCGGCCGGCCGAGCCGACGCGGGACGCACCGAAAGCACCGAAAGACGAGGGGGACGCCGGGTGACGCAGACCGGAACCGGGATCCAGACGTGGGCCGAGGCCGACCTGCCGGAGTGGCTGCGCCCGGTGGCGCGCGCCGCCCGGTCGGTCCGCCCCGAACAACTCAGCCGCTTCCTGCCGCCCGCGGAGGGCGGCCGGCGCTCCGCCGTACTGGTGTTGTTCGGCGAGGGCCCCGAGGGCCCCGACCTGCTGCTGCTCCAGCGTGCCGCGACGCTGCGCTCGCACGCGGGCCAGGCCGCCTTTCCCGGCGGCTCGGTGGATCCCGGCGACGACGGGCCGGAGGGCACCGCGCTGCGCGAGGCGCAGGAGGAGGTCGGGCTCGACCCCGCCGGGGTGCGGGTCTTCGGCCGACTGCCCGACCTGTACATCCCGGTCAGCGACTTCGTGGTCACGCCCGTGCTCGCCTGGTGGCACCGGGAGAGCGAGGTGGCCCCGGGCGCGCCGGAGGAGGTCGCGCGGGTGTTGCGGGTGTCCATCGCCGAACTCGCCGACCCGGCCAACCGGGTCCGGCTGCGGCATCCCGGCGGCCACCTGGGACCGGCGTTCGAGGTGCAGGACCTGGTGGTCTGGGGCTTCACCGCGGGGCTGATCGACCGGGTGCTGCACCACACCGGCTGGGAGCGGCCGTGGGATCCCCGGCGGGAGATCACCCTGTCCGACACCGAGGCCCGACTGGCCCGGCGCGGCTTCGACCCCTACGAGGAGACCGCCTCCGAACCCGAGGTCCGGGACTGATCCGGACTTCGTCCGACGGATCCCGGCGAGGCTGCGGCGGCACCGCGCCGACGCGTCGCCGGCCCGGGCGCGAGACCGCGCCGGCGATGCGTCGACAGGGCCGTGTACGGCTGTGTCACCGGTGTTCGACGAACCGGCACGGCTGCGGACAGCGCGGGCTCGCACGTGAGAACGTGAGCGCGTGAATGTCCTGGACCTGTTGCTGCTCGCCGCCGCGGTGGCCTTCGCCATCTCCGGATACCGGCAGGGCTTCATCGTCGGCGTGCTCTCGTTCCTGGGCTTCATCGGCGGCGGCGTGTTCGGCATGTGGCTGGTGCCCTCGCTGCTGAACCGGTTCGAGCCCGGGCTCGGGCCCTCGATCGCGGCGATCTGCGTCGTGCTCGTGCTGGCCACCGCGCTCCAGGCGTTGACCACCGCGGCCGGCAACCGGCTGCGCCGCCACCTCACCTGGCGACCGGCGCGCCTGGTGGACGCGGCGGGCGGCGCGATCGTGAGCGTGTGCGCGCTGTTGATCGTGGTGTGGCTGATCGGCTCCTCCGTCGCGGGCGCGTCGATGCCCACCGTCTCGCGCGAGGTGCGCTCGTCCCAGGTGCTCGGCGGCGTGCAGAAGGTGCTGCCCCGGGGGGCGGACACCTGGTTCTCCTCGTTCGGCAACCTGCTCGACCGCAACGGCTTCCCGCAGGTGTTCAGTCCGTTCGTGCGCGAGGACATCCCGCAGGTGCCGCCGCCGGACCCCAAGTTGTTGTCGATGCCCGCGGTCCGGGACAGCCAGGACAAGATCGTCAAGATCGTCGGCACCGCGAAGAGTTGCGGCAAGGTGATCGAGGGCTCCGGCTTCGTCTACGCGCCGCAGCGGGTGATGACCAACGCCCACGTGGTCGGCGGCGTGCGCAAGCCGACCGTGCAGATCGGCGGCGAGGGCCGGGAGTACCAGGCGGAGGTCGTGCTCTACGACTGGAAGCGCGACATCGCGGTGCTCAAGGTGCCCGGGCTCAAGGCCACCCCACTGCTGTTCGAGCCCAAGGTGGAGAGCGGCGCGGACGCGATCGTGGCGGGCTTCCCGGAGAACGGCGCCTTCCACGTCGAGGCCGCGCGCGTGCGGGCCCGGATCCAGGCCGGCGGTCCGGACATCTACAAGCGCGGCACGGTCAGTCGCGACGTCTACTCGCTCTACGCGAAGGTCCGCCAGGGCAACTCCGGCGGACCGCTGATCTCGCCGAACGGCAAGGTCGCCGGGGTGATCTTCGCCAAGTCGCTCGACGACGAGTCCACCGGATACGCGCTCACCGTCGAGGAGGTCCGCGCGGACGCCGAGGCGGGCGCGGTCGCCGACCGCCCCGTGGACACCCAGAGTTGCGCGATGTGACGTCGAACCGACGGGCCGCCGGTGCGCGACGGCCCGTGACGGGTCAGCGCGGGAAGCGCAGGCGCAACGTCAACCAGCGCGCTCGCCGGCGCAATATCCCCATCAGCCCCGGGAAATGATCCCCCCGGTCGGCAACCGCGCCGGCCGGCGCCCCTCGCTCGTGCTCGAACCCTTGGGTACCGGTGGTGTGGATCTCAACCATGAGGGTCTCTGCCGTCTCCGACCGGGTGTCCCCGGCCCCCGCCGCCATGCTCGGAGCGTTGTACGTCCGGCTCATACGGGGGCGCCTACCCGGGCCACCGACGGCGTAATCGCGCCGCCCGCCGGGCCGGAAACGATTCCCGAGCCCACTCGGGGCGATCTGTACGGAAGTGTCGGATATACCCATCGAGATCACACAACGAAAGCCCGGAAGCGCTGTCGAACTTCAACGCTCGGGTTCCGGATCCTTCAGCCAGCCCAGCAGTTCCTCGGTGAACATCGCGGGTTGTTCCTCGTGCGGGAAGTGCCCGACGCCGTCCAGCAGTCGCCAGCGGTACGGCGCCTCCACGTAGCGCCCGGAACCGGCCGCGGTGCGCGGCAGGATCACCGGGTCGAGGGCGCCGTGCAGATGCAGCGTGGGCACCTCGACGGGTGCCTTCATCCGGGCCGAGTACTGGATGCCGTCCGGGCGCGGGATGGAGCGGATCAGCCACCGGTAGTGCTCGGCCGCGCAGTGCGCGGTGCCCGGCACCAGCATCGCCTGGCGGTAGCGGGTGAACGACTCGTCGACCGGCCGGCCCGGCGCCGACCACGCGCGCAGCATGTCGCCCACCATCGCCGCGTCGTCGCGGATCAGCTGCCGCTCGGGCACCCACGGCCGCTGGAAGCCGAAGATGTGCGAACTCGCCGCCATCTGATGACGGTCCGTCAGCAGCGCGCCGCGCAGTTGCCGGGGGTGCGGCATCGACACCGCGACCAGTCGGCGGACCACCTTGGGCCGCAACACCGCGGCGGTCCACCCCAGATAGGCGCCCAGGTCGTGGCCGACCACGATCGCGTCCGGCTCGCCGAGCGAGCGGATCACCCCGGTCACGTCCAGGGCCAGGGTGATCGGGTCGTAGCCGCGCGGGGTGCGGTCACTGCCGCCGTAGCCGCGCAGGTCCATCGCCACCGCGCGGTAACCCGCCCGGGCCAACGCCTGCATCTGGTACCGCCAGGTCCACCAGAACTGCGGGAATCCGTGCAGCAGCAGCACGACCGGTCCCTCGCCCGTCTCGGCGATGTGGAACCGCGCGCCGTTGGCGGCGATGTCGCGGTGCGTCCAGGGCCCGGCCACGTTGACCACGGTGCTCTCGGGAACCGTCATGCCGAGCAGGGTTGCACACTCGCGATCGCACTCCTGTTTCCGCGCCCGGTTTCCCCGGCCCGGGCGCGCCGCGGGGTCAGCCGACGTTCTTGAGCGTGGTGATCGTGTCCTGGGTGGTGGTGATCGTGCGCTCCGGCGGCCGCACCTTCTTGAACGACGCGATCCCGTAGTAGCCGAGCGCGCCCGCGAGCAGCAGGTAGAAGCCGCCGACGATCAGGAAGCTCCACGCCACACCGAGACCGAGGGCGTGGATTCCGTACACGACCGCGAAGCTCAGGAAGACGAACGCGAACACGCCGACGAAGGCCGCCGCGCCGAACGCGCCGCCGCCCTTCGCGACGTTGACCACGCTGACCTTGACCTCGCTCTTGGCGAGCGCGATCTCGCTGCGGACCAGGGTGGACATGTCCTTGCTGGCGGACGAGAACAGCTCGCCCAGGGATCGTTGTGCGTCGACGGGCACGTCCTGGGCCGGGGACCTGTCGGTGCCTGCCATGGTCACTCCTCGTACCGGTGTGGATAATCCGAACCCCGATCATGCCCTGCTGCGGCGATACGTATCCACCGGGGCACGTCGTACGAGTGTTTCGGATGGGAAACGAAGCAATCCGGACTACGCGAGCTTGTCCCGGCGCAGCCGATCGGCGTCCGTGCGATACACGTCGGGGATACCGTCGCCGTCGTCGTCGCGGTTCTCCTCGGCGCACAGCCGGGCGTAGGTGTTGTTCCGTATCCGCAACACGACCGTGGCCGCCGCGGCGGAGAGCACCGAGCCGACCAGGACCGCGGCCTTCGCCTGTTCGGTCAGCACCGGGTCGTCGGTGAAGGCGAGTTCGCTGATCAGCAGCGACACCGTGAAGCCGATGCCGGCCAGCATGGACATGCCGAACACGTCCGGCCAGGCCAGGTCGTCGCTGAGTTGGGCCCGGGTGAACCGGGCGACCAGCCAGGTGCCGACGAAGATGCCGACCACCTTGCCCGCGATCAGGCCGAGCAGGACGCCGAGCGTGGGCCGGTGGGTGAACACGTCGCCGAGCACCGGCCCGGAGATCGCGACACCCGCGGACAGCAGCGCGAAGATCGGCACCGCCAGACCGGCGGAGACCGGCCGGACCAGGTGCTCGACGTGCTCGGCCGGCGAGGTGCGCTCGCCCCGGTCCGGGACCACCCGCATCAGCAGGCCCATCGCCACGCCGGCGACCGTCGCGTGCACCCCGCTCTCGTGCATCAGCGCCCAGATCACCAGCGCGAGCGGTACGTAGAACCACCAGCCGCGCACCCGCCGGCGCTGGAGCAGCCAAAAGACCGCGAGCAGCGCGAACGCTCCGGCCAGGGCGAGGAAGTTCACCGAATCGGTGAAGAAGATCGCGATGATCAGGATCGCGCCCAGGTCGTCCACCACGGCCAGGGTGAGCAGGAACGAGCGCAGCGCGGACGGCAGGCTGGTGCCGATCACCGCCAGCACGGCCAGCGCGAACGCGATGTCGGTCGCGGTGGGGATGGCCCAGCCGTCCGGCGAGCCGCCGCCGGTGTTCACCGCGAAATAGAACAGCGCGGGGGTGAGCATTCCGCACCCGGCCGCGACCACCGGCAGGATCGCCTGGGCCGGATTGCGCAGGTCGCCGACCACCAGCTCGCGCTTGAGTTCGATGCCGGCGACGAAGAAGAAGATCGCGAGCAGCCCGTCGGCGGCCCAGGTGCTCAGCGACAGGTCGAGGTGCAGCGCCGCCGGGCCGAACCGGACGTCGCGCAGGTCCTGGTAGGCGTCGCTCCATCCGGTGTTCGCCCAGACCACCGCGACCACCGCCGCGATCAGCAGCAGCGCGCCGCCGACCGTTTCGGTGCGCAGCGCGTCGGCGATGAAATTCCGCTCGGCCAGGGTGGACGGACGCCGAAAGAACTTGTTGCGTGGCGCGGACTCGGCACCCACGGGACCTCCAGGTCGGCGGCGGTTCGCGGGCGTATACCGCCCTGCGAAAACGACAAAACAGCGCCGACCAGACTTCCCGGCATGTCTCCCGACGGGGGAGACCCACGACGCGGGAGCGGTCCGACCCGGACCCGGTCCCCGTCAGTGTATCGACAAGATTTTCGATTCCGCCGACCCGATCCGGGACACGGCGCGCATCATGGCCCGCCGCGAACGGCAACACGAGGGCCCCGCACCGAGGTTGCGCTCGGTACGGGGCCCTGGTGGAGCGGTGGGTCGCCGGTCGGTCAGTCCTGTCGGCGCGTCGGCAGCGCGTTCTCCTCGACGGACAGTGCCCGGTTCGCGGCGGGCTTGTTCGGGCCTCCGGCGGAAACGATCGAGTTCCAGTCCGACGGGGCCTGGCCGACGCCCAGTCCCTGGAGCTTGGTGATCACCGCGGGGTCCTGCCCCTCGAGCCAGTCGGTCATCTGACGGAAGGTCACGCAGCGCACGTCGGCCTTGGTGCAGACCGAGGTCACCGTGTCCCGGACGGCGTTCATGTAGATGCCGCCGCTCCAGTCCTCGAAGTGATTCCCGATGAACAGTGGAGCGCGGTTGGTGGTGTAGGCGCGCTGGAATCCGTTCATGTAGAACTCGTGGGCCTCTTTCTCCCACGCGTCCTTCTTGGACGGGTCGTATTTACCGTGCCGCTGCTCCTGCTCGAACATGATGTTGTAGTCCATGGAGAGCTGCGACTTGTTCGGGTCACCCGGCCACGGCAGCGACTGCAGCGGGAAGTCCCAGATTCCGGTCTCCTTGCCGCGCTTGGGCCACACCTGAAGACCGCCGGGCGAACTCGCGTCGTAGCGGAATCCCATCTCCTTGGCCGCCCGCATCAGGTTCGCCTGACCCTCCAGGCACGGCGCGCGACCACCGATGAGCTCCTTGCCCATCGAGTAGTCGAAGGGCAGCGGCGGGAGGTCGGCGTAGCCGGTGTTGGTCTTCCAGTTCTGGACGAATTTCACCGCCTGCTCGGTTTCGTTCTTCCAGTCGGCCGGACTCCAACTCTTGCCGCTCGTGGCGGTGTTGCAGAAGTGGCCGTTGAAGTGCGTGCCGACCTCGTTGCCCTTGAGCCAGACCTCGCGCATCTGGATGATCGTGTTGCGCACGGTTTCGTCGGACATGTAGGGGATGTCGGACGCGCCCGCCGTGTGCTTCGGCCCGGTGTACATGGCCTTCTTCGTCTTCGGGAGCATGTAGATACCGCTCAGGAAGTACGTCATCTGGGCCTTGTTCGCCTCGGACAGCTTCAGGAATTGCGAAACCAGCTTGTTGCCGTCCTCGGCCGCGCCATCCCACGAGAACACGACGAACTGCGGCGGTTTCTCCCCCGGCTTGAGCTTCTCCACCTTGGGCTGGTTCGGCTGGGGACCGGTGTCGGCGGTCGAGCCGTCACCGATCGGTTTGACCGGACCCCTCGGTTTGTCCGATTCCTTACCCGGATCGCTCGGATTTCCGCTGCCAGGGTTCTTTGCAGAGGAGTTGCCGGAATCTTTCCCGTCCTTTGCGAAAACCACGAAACCGATAGCGGCCAGGACTGCGACAACGACGAGCACCGCAGCGCCGCGGACAGTTCGCACAGTTCACCTCTTCCCATGGACATGCCGGACCGGGCTGTATTCCCTATCGATACATACGCACGCCGGGGTCACCCGGTTGCGTGCGTCGCCGGTCCGCTTCCCCGCGTACCCGGGCCGGGATCCATCGGATCGTCCGGAGCGCGTGAGCGCGGACACATCACCGTACGGGGCGTCGGCCTCGGAAGCGATCCGGCGTCACCCTCCCGTCACGGGTCGGCGCGGAACTCGATCCGCCCGCCGTACATGCCCATCGCACAGGTCCAGTCGACCGTCCCGGGGCGCGGTACGCCCAGGTCGATCGTGGTCTCGCCGGACACCGGCAGCACCTGTTGCCGGTCGCGCGCGGGCAGCACGAAGCCGCGGGTGCAGCCGGTGGTGTGGTCGGTGCGCAACACCAGGACGGTGGGTACGCCGGCCCGGGCCAGCGCGCGGGCCGGGTGGTAACCCTTGTCGGCCACCCGGACGGTGACCCGCTGCACGCCGTCGGGCCCCGTGCTCGCCGCCGCGTGGTCGACCGCGCCGCGGGCCGTCGGGGTCCACCAGCCGGCCAGACGCAGCCCCGAGCCGACCGTCCACACGGCCACCGCCAGCACCAACACGCCCAGGGCGGCGGTCAGTCGGCCGCGCAGGACCCGACCCGAGGCGCCGACCAGCAGACCCAGGACCGTGAACAGCGGGATGGTGCCGAGTACGAAACCGGTCAGCACCGCCGCCCCGCCGAGCGCGTTCCGCGAGGTGACGGCGACCAGTTCGGCGCCCAGCGTCACCCCGCACGGGACGAACACGGTGGCCGCGCCCAGGAGCAGCGGTCCGCGCCCGGCGCCGCGGACCGAGCCGCGCGGCAACAGCCGACCCACGCCGGGCACACCGAGCATGGCCAGCCCGAACAGCACCATCAGCGCGGCGGCGAGGAGCATCAGGACCGCTCGCGTGCTCGGCGCCGGTTGCAGCGCGCCGCCGACCAGGCCGAGCAGCGCGCCCAGGACGGCGTGGGCGACGAGCTTCGCGCCCAGGAAGGCGGCCAGCGCGCGGGGGAGCGGGCGGCGCACGGGGGACCCGGCGCAGTCGGCGGCCTCGGCGGTGTCGGCGCGATCGGTGGGCCCGGCGGCCGAGGCCGGCCCGCACGGGCGGACCGCGCCGACCAGAAGGCCGCCCTGGACCGCCGCGCAGGACGCGCCACCCGCGGCGAACCCCGCGCCGAGCCCGGTCGCGAACAGCGTGAGCACCTGCACGGCACCACCCCCACTCCGGGGAGATTACGGGCCATCACACACAGTGTGGAAGGTGTCTGGTGTGAAACATGTGTTTCACCCATATGGGTGCACATTTTACGTTCTGAAAAGGATAGCCTTACTGTGATGAGATAAATACGTAGAGTTAAGTTGGCCTATCCGGCCCGAACACTCTGGTTACGACCGCGCGCCGCCACCCCTGCGGCAGCCATGCCCGCCATGACATGACTGACATGACTGACCCCGGAGGACACGGACATGCCCGTTGCCCCTGTCACCACGCCCGCGCCGGTTTCCAGGGCCGCGTCCGCGCGGGCCGATTTCGGCGCCTCACTGGTGGTTTTCCTGGTCGCCGTGCCGCTCTCCCTCGGCATCGCGCTCGCGGCCGGCGCCCCGCTCGGCGCCGGCATCATCTCGGCCGTGGTCGGCGGCATCGTGGTCGGCCTGCTCGGCGGCGCGCCACTCCAGGTGAGCGGCCCCACCGCGGGTCTGACGGTGATCGTGGCCGGTCTCGTACAGAACTACGGCTGGCGGGTGACCTGCCTGGTCACCGTCGGCGCCGGCCTGCTGCAGATCCTGCTCGGCGTGGCCAAGGTGGCCCGGGCCACCCTCGCCCTGTCGCCGGCCGTCGTACACGGCGTCGTGGCCGGTATCGGCGTGGTGATCGCGCTGGCCCAGTTGCACGTGGTCCTGGGCGGCGCGCCGCAACGTTCGGCCTGGGAGAACCTGCGCGAACTGCCCCGTCAGATCGCCGGTCTGCACACCTCCGCGGTCGCCGTCGGGGTGATCACCCTGGCCCTGCTGCTCGGTTGGCCGCTGCTCGGCCGACTGCCCGGTCGCGGCGCGGCGTTGCACCGGGTGCCGGCACCGCTGGTCGCGGTCTCCCTGGCCACCGCGTGCGCGGGCGTGCTGCACCTGGACGTGGCGCGGGTGGACCTGTCCTCGGTCGTGTTCACCACCCCGGTGCTGCCCCCGTCGAACGTGTGGGGCGCGATCCTGGTCGGTGTGGTCAGCGTGGCGCTGGTCTCCGGGATGGAGTCGCTGCTGTCGGCCGCCGCGGTCGATCGGCTGCACGACGGGCCGCGCGCCGCACTCGATCGCGAACTGATCGGCCAGGGCGTGGGCAACGTGGTCTCCGGCGCGATCGGCGGCTACCCCGTCACCGGCGTGGCGATCCGCTCGGTGACCAACGTGCGGGCCGGCGCGGCCACCCGGGCCGCGACGATCCTGCACGGGGTCTGGGTGATGGTGTTCGTGGCCCTGTGCGGCGCGCTCGTCGAGCGCATCCCGCTCGCGGTGCTGGCCGCCCTGGTGATGGCGGTCGGCCTCCAGATGGTCAGTCTCGCGCACATCCGGCACGTACACCGCCACCGCGAATTCCCGGCCTACGCCGCGACGATCGCGGGGGTGATCCTGGCCGGGGTGCTCCAGGGCGTGCTGCTCGGCGTGGTGGTCGCGGTGTGCACCGCGCTGTACCGGCTCAGCCGCAGCACCGTGCGGGTCTACCCCGGCGACGGGGTGCTGCACGTGGAGGTGCACGGCTCGCTCACCTTCCTGTCGGTGCCGCGACTGTCGCGCGTGCTCGCCAAGTTGCCGCCCGGGGAGCACGTGGTGGTGGACATGACGGTGGACTACCTCGACCAGGCCGCGTTCGAGACCGTGCACTCGTGGCGCGCCGGCTACCTCGCGAGCGGCGGCCGGGTGGACATCGAGGAGATCCACGACGGTTGTTACGAGCGGGCCGCAGGCGGCACCCCGGGGCCCCGGCGGTCCCGACTGACCCCGTCGCCGCGCTGGTTCGCGCCGTGGTG
This sequence comes from Embleya hyalina, assembly GCF_003967355.1. GTDB lineage: Bacteria > Actinomycetota > Actinomycetes > Streptomycetales > Streptomycetaceae > Embleya > Embleya hyalina. The sequence goes on from NZ_BIFH01000023.1 coordinate 92,178, forward strand.
GCACTGGCAGCGCGCGTGCCCGCGCGAGGACGGCACCGCGTCCCAGGCCCTGGTGGCCGGTGCCCGCGAGTTCCGGCAGCGCACCGCGCCCCTGGTCCAGCCGTTCCTGGAACGACTCGCGCTGGAGGGGCAGAAGCCGGCGCAACTGTTCATCACCTGCGCCGACTCGCGCATCGTGCCGAACCTGATCACCGCGAGCGGTCCCGGCGACCTGTTCACCGTGCGCAACGTCGGCAACCTGGTGCCACCCGGCGACACCGCCCGGGTCGACCCGGGCACGGGCGACGCGTCGGTGGGCGCGGCGATCGAGTACGCGGTGTCGGTGCTCGGGGTGCGCAGCATCACCGTGTGCGGGCACTCCGGGTGCGGGGCGATGAAGGCGCTGCTCGACAAGGTCGGCACGGAGCCCGACGCCGGATCGGGGCCCGGCGCCACGCCGCACCTGGATCGTTGGCTGCGCCACGGCGACGCGTCGCTGGCCCGCTTCACGGCCGACCCCGCGCCGACCGTGACCGGTCACGCCGTGCCGCCGGTGGAGCAGTTGTGCCTGACCAACGTGGTCCAGCAATTGCACAACCTGCTCGACCACACGGTGGTCGCGCAGGCGGTGGCGGCGGGTCGACTGCGGTTGTTCGGGCTCTACTTCGACCTCGCGTCCGCGCAGATGTACCTCTACGACGCGGTGCGCGGCGACTTCGGTCCGGTGGACGCGGAGCGGGCCGAGTCCGGGGCCCTCCCGCAGGTCGTCCCGCCGAGCGCCGAAGATCACACTTTTCCGGCGCTCAATCCCGGATAGCCGGCCCGCACCCTCGCGCGGTCGGCCACGATGCGCACTGTGCCTCGAAGTGGTCTAAACCAATCTCCACGCTCCTCTTGCCGGCTCGGGCCGGTCCCTGATGAGCTACGGCAGAGAAGAGACCGCAGCCGCACGGAGGAGTACGCGTGAGCAACGCAGACCGGAACACGGGAGACAAGGCCGGCGAGGCACTGTCGAACCTGCTGCGCGAGGAGCGCCGCTTCGCACCTCCGCCCGCGCTCGCGGCCGACGCCAACGTCAAGGCCGACGCGTACGAGCGGGCGGAGGCCGATCGGCTCGGCTTCTGGGCCGAGCAGGCCCGGCGGCTCGACTGGGCGGTCGAGCCGCAGGAGACGCTGGACTGGTCGACGCCGCCGTTCGCGAAGTGGTTCGCCGACGGCAAGCTGAACGTGGCCTACAACTGTGTCGACCGGCACGTCGAGGCGGGCCACGGCGATCGGGTCGCGATCCACTTCGAGGGCGAGCCGGGCGACACCCGCACGCTCACCTACGCCGACCTCAAGCGCGAGGTCTCCAAGGCGGCCAACGCGCTGACCTCGCTGGGCGTCGAGGCGGGCGACCGGGTGGCCATCTACCTGCCGATGATCCCGGAGGCGGTGATCTCGATGCTCGCGTGCGCGCGCATCGGCGCCCCGCACTCGGTGGTCTTCGGCGGCTTCTCCGCGGACGCGGTCTCGTCACGTGTCACCGACAACGACGCGCGGATCGTGATCACCGCCGACGGCGGCTACCGGCGCGGCAAGCCGTCGGCGCTCAAGCCCGCCATCGACGAGGCGCTGACGTCCTGTCCGGACGTGCGCAACGTGCTGGTCGTGCGGCGCACCGGCGGCGACGTCGCGTGGACCGAGGGTCGCGACGTCTGGTGGCACGACCTGGTCGACGCGCAGTCGGAGGAGCACGAGCCGCAGCCGTTCGACGCCGAGCACCCGCTGTTCATCCTGTACACGTCGGGCACCACCGGTAAGCCGAAGGGCATCCTGCACACCTCCGGCGGCTACCTGACCCAGGCGAGCTACACCCACCACGCGGTCTTCGACCTCAAGCCCGAGACCGACGTGTACTGGTGCACCGCCGACATCGGCTGGGTCACCGGGCACTCCTACATCACCTACGGCCCGCTCTCCAACGGCGCCACCCAGGTCATGTACGAGGGCACGCCCGACACCCCGCACCAGGGCCGCTGGTGGGAGATCGTGGCGAAGTACGGGGTCACCATCCTGTACACCGCGCCCACCGCGATCCGCACCTGCATGAAGTGGGGCGACGACATCCCCGCCAAGTTCGACCTGTCCTCGCTGCGCATCCTGGGCAGCGTCGGCGAGCCGATCAACCCCGAGGCGTGGATCTGGTACCGCGAGCACATCGGCGCCGGGAAGACCCCGATCGTGGACACCTGGTGGCAGACCGAGACCGGCGCGATCATGATCAGCCCGCTGCCGGGCGTCACCTCGACCAAGCCGGGCTCCGCGCAGCGCGCGCTGCCGGGCATCTCGGCCAAGGTCGTCGACGACACCGCGACCGAGGTCGGCAACGGCGGCGGTGGCTACCTGGTCCTGGACCGGCCGTGGCCGTCGATGCTGCGCACCATCTGGGGCGACGACCAGCGGTTCGAGGACACCTACTGGTCGCGCTTCGAGGGCCTGTACTTCGCCGGCGACGGTGCGAAGAAGGACGACGACGGCGACATCTGGCTGCTCGGCCGGGTCGACGACGTGATGCTCGTGTCGGGCCACAACATCTCCACCACCGAGGTCGAGTCGGCCCTGGTGTCGCACCCCAAGGTCGCCGAGTCGGCGGTGGTCGGCGCGAGCGACGCGACCACCGGCCAGGCGATCGTGGCGTTCGTGATCCTGCGCGGCAGCGCCTCCGAGTCGGCCGAACTGGTCGCCGAACTGCGCGAGCACGTCGGCAAGGTGCTCGGCCCGATCGCCAAGCCCAAGCGGATCCTGCCGGTGGCCGAGCTGCCCAAGACCCGCTCCGGCAAGATCATGCGCCGGCTGTTGCGCGACGTGGCGGAGAACCGCACGCTCGGCGACGTCACCACGCTGACCGACTCGTCGGTGATGGACCTGATCTCGTCGCAGCTGCCGTCGGCCCCGACGGAGGACTGAGCGGGACGGAGTGGACGCGGGGCGGTCCGGCTCTGGTGAGCGGGCCGCCCCGCGTCGTCGTGATCGGGGCTCTCGTCCCGGGCTTCGGGTCGCGCTTCGGACGGGGCGTTTCGAACCGGCGCTTGTTCGGACGGGCGTCGCGGGTGGACGATTTCGACCGGCGCTTCGGGCGGGTGTCCCGGGTCGGCGTCTAGACCGGCGCGGAGATTGCCTGCGGGCCGAGCACGAACGTCGAGTCGACCTGCTCGGCCAGGTCGACGCCGGTCTTCGCGTTGGCCCAGCCGCGTGCGTTCCGCAGGTGGAACTCGACCATCTGCGCGGTGTACCGCCCCCAGTCGCGGCGCTCGAAACCGGCGTCGGCGGCGAGCGTCAACTCCTCCAGCGCGGCCCGGTTGACCGGCTCCAGGCTGTCGAAGTCGGGGGAGTGGCCCTTCTCCAGGGCCCGTACGTAGTCGGACTGCACGGTCCAGGTGAGCAGGTCGTCGCCGACGTGCTCGCGCAGGAACTCGACGTCGTCGGGGCCCTGGACCTTGTTGCCGACCACCGCGAGCGAGACGCCCCAGTCGCGGGCGTAGTCGCGGTATTGCCGGTAGACGCCGACGCCCTTGCGGGTCGGCTCGGCGACCAGGAAGGTCAGGTCGAACCGGGTGAACAGCCCGGAGGCGAACGAGTCCGAGCCGGCGGTCATGTCGACCACCAGATATTCGCCCGCGCCGTCGACGAGGTGGTTGAGGTACAACTCCACCGCGCCGACCTTCGAGTGGTAGCACGCGACGCCGAGATCGGACTCGGCGAACGGCCCCGTCGCCATCAGCCGCAGCCCGGGCAGGCCGGGAACCTCGCGCGCGCACGCCGCGTGGATCGGGTTGTCCTCGGTGAGTCGGATCAGCCGCGACCCCCGGCCCGGCGGGGTGGTCTTGACCATCTGCTCGGTCGAGCCGATCCGCGGGTTGTCGCCGCGCAACCAGTCCTTGATCGTGGGCAGTCGGGCGCCCATCGCGGGCATCGCCGCCGCGGCCTGCTCGTCGAGGCCGAGCGCGGCGCCGAGGTGTTGGTTGATGTCCGCGTCCACGGCGACCACCGGCCGGCCGGTGGCCACCAGATGCCGGATGAACAACGACGAGAGCGTGGTCTTGCCGCTGCCGCCCTTGCCGACGAAGGCGATTTTCACGGCCCCTCCCTTGATATATGAGTTTGACAATCGTTTTCGATAGGATCATCCGTTGCGGACCGTGATCACGTCAAGTCGGAAAGTAGTCGAACCGTCGGTCGGGGGGACGTCGACCGCGCGCGGGCACGGTCGGGCTCGGCGCGGGCCCGTGTCGCGGGTGATTCGCGGCCCGGCGTAGGGTCGCTCGGGTGAGCACCGCAACCGATCCCCTCGCCGCCCTCGCGCTCCTGCCCGGCGTGCCGGAGTCCGTCGAGGACACCCGCACGGCGGTGGACCGGCTGCTCGGCCACCGCACGATGCGCCGCCGCAGCATGGACATCAGTGCCGAATCCGCGCTCCGCGGCGCGCGGGCCAGTGCCGCGCTGGAGGGCGTCGACTGGTCGCTGGAGGAGATTCGCCGGCGGACCGACTACTCGTCCTCGCTCGACGACGGCGGTGCGGTGGTCGCGGGCGCGTTGCGGCTGTCCGCCGAGATCGGCACGCTCCTCGGCACCTGGGGGCACAGTCCGCTCCAGGTGCTGGCCAGATTGCACGTGGTCGCCGCGGCCGACGCGGTGCCCGCCGAGGCGCTGGGCCGGCCGCGCCGGGACGACGAGTCGTCGGCCGGGCAGCTCCCGGCGGACGAGGTGGCGGCTCGCCTCGACGGGTTGTCCCGGCTGTTGCTCGCGCCGTCCGCCGCGCCCGCGATCGTGGTCGCCGCGGTCACCCACGGGGAGATCCTGAGCCTGGCCCCGTTCGGCTGGGGCAACGGGCTGATCGCCCGCGCCGCGCAGCGGATCGTGCTGATCACCCGGGGCCTGGACCCGAAGGGCGCGGCGGTGCCGGAGGTCGGCCACCTGGAACTGGGCGTGGACGCCTACGCCGAGGCGCTGCGGGCGTACGAGAGCGGCACCGCCGAGGGTGTGGCGACCTGGATCCGGCACTGCGCGGAGGCGATGACTCTGGGTGCGCGCGAGAGCGTCGCGGTGTGCGAAGCGGTGATGCGCGGGATCTGACGCCCGGCGGGGTGGCGGGGCGCTTCGGCTGGAGGCGTCTCGGGTGGGCGCGGCCGGGCTCGGCGCGGTTCGCCGCAGGTTGCTTCGGGTCCGGACGTACGAGACGGCGGCGCCCCTGAGGACGCCGCCGCTTTGTCACTCCCGCCGAGGTATCAGGCGTGTACCCGTTATGACGATCGGCCCCGGCATGCGCATCCACGGGGGGAAGAACATGCAGGTTGTCCGACGCGTTCGGCCCCTACGAGGGTCGGTCGCACGTGGGTTCCCGGCGGTCGTGCTCGATCCGTCCCGGCCACCCGGGTGAGCGGGGGCCGTACGGGCCGTTGGTCCCTTTTCTAGTGGGTTGCCGAGAGGAGGGGAACCCCTGGCCCAAGATCTTTACTTTCGGCCTTTGTCGGATTTGCTCCGCCGTCGATGATCGTCGGGCGTCGCCGCGGTCGACCGCGATGCCCCGACACGGGCTCTCCGGCCGGGGTGGCGGGTCGCGGTGTTTCCCGGTGCCTCCCGGTGCTTCCCGCTCAGCGGCGCTTCCTGGCGAGGTACCAGACGAAGCCGGCCGCGGTGGCGCCCGCGCCGATCGCGGTCGCGGCGAGCACGGGGCGCGAGGGTACCGAGAGGGTGGGCACCCGCTGGCGCAGCGCCACGGGGCGGCTGAAGACCAGTACGGGCCACCCGCGGGCGGTCGCCTCGCGACGCAGGCCGCGATCCGGGTTGACCGCGTACGGGTGGCCGACCTCCAGGAGCATCGGCAGGTCGGTGATCGAATCGCTGTACGCGTAGCAGGAGGTGAGGTCGTAGCCCTCGGTGCGGGCCAACTCCTTGACCGCCGCGGCCTTGTTGGGCCCGTACGCGTAGAAGTCGATCTCGCCGGAGTAGCGGCCGTCCTCGACCACCATCCGGGTGGCCACCACGCGGTCCGCGCCGAGCATGTCACCGATGGGCTCGACCACTTCGGCCCCGGAGGAGCTGACGATGACCACGTCTCGGCCGGCCGCGTGGTGTTCCTCGATCAGGGACGCGGCCTCGTCGTAGATGATCGGGTCGATCATGTCGTGCAGGGTCTCCGCGACGATCTCGCGCACCTGCTGCACGTCCCAGCCGCGGCACAGCGCGGACAGGTATTCGCGCATGCGCTCCATCTGGTCGTGATCCGCGCCGCCGACGAGGAAGACGAACTGGGCGTAGGCGCTCTTGAGGACGGAGCGGCGATTGATGAGTCCGCCGTGGTAGAAGGATCTGCTGAACGCCAGCGCACTGGACCTGGCGATGATGGTCTTGTCGAGGTCGAAGAAGGCTGCTGTCCGCTTCGGCGCCTGGGTTTCCACAGTTCACGAGGATAAGGGCAGCCATTCGGCGTAAACTCCGCGTCGTGGGTTTGCTAGAGAACCCCCTCGGGTACATCCTGGAAGTCACGGATCGTTCGCGACCGTGCTAACCCGGTCCGACTCCTCCCCCCCCCGAGTCGGCCGCGGAGACGACCCCCGCTCTCCCCCCCGGCGGGGGTCGTCGCTTGTCCGGGGGGCTTTTTTGCGTCCCGATGCGGGTGGGCGCGGGGTTTTGTTCGGGTGATCGCCGGGGTGGTAATCCCCGATGCGGGTCGGTTCCCTCGTGATTGTCGGCGGTTGTCGGCGGTTGTCGGCGGTTGTCGGCGGTTGTCGGCGGTTGTCGGCGGTTGTCGGCGTTGCGCTTGTCGTGGGGAATCGGGTGGGGATTTCGGAGTTGCGGGTGAGCGGGGTCGCGGAGGTGGGTGGGGAGCGAGGGCCCGCGGGGGTGTGGGCCTTGCGTTCGGGGGTGGAGGTCGGGGCAGTGGCGGCGTCGGAACGGCCCGGTTTGTACCTCGCGCGAGTGAATCCGTAATCCACAGTCGCGGGCTTGTCCACAGGTGGGAACCACCCGCTCGGCGGAACGCGCGATTGCCGCGACGGTTGGGGTCAGTTCCCGGGAGGGCCGGTTCGGCCGGACCTCCCCGACCCCTGGAGGTTCCGTGGCAGCGCTTTCCCCACCTCGGCCGGCTCGTCCGCTCCTGGTGACCGGCGATCCGGCCCTGCTCGACGAACTCCTGCGGCTGTGCGCGGTGGCCGGGATCGAGCCCGAGGTGCAACCGGACGCGGGCGCGGCGCGGGCCGCCTGGCCGGGGGCGCCGCTGGTGATCGTCGGCGACGACGTGACCCCGGGGTTGGCCCGGTGCGGGCTGCCGCGTCGCGAGGACGTGGTGCTGATCGGCGACGACCTGGACGACGGCGACGTGTGGCGGCGGGCGGTGGACGTCGGCGCGGATCACGTGGTGTTCCTGCCCGACGCGGAGCACTGGATCGTCGATCGGTTGGGCGATGTCGCCGAGGGCACCGGGCCCGACGCGCACACCATCGCGGTGCTCGGTGGGTGCGGCGGCAGCGGGGCCAGCACGCTGGCCTGTGCGCTCGGGGTGGCGGCGGTGCGGACCGGACTGGCCACCGCGCTGGTGGACGTGGACCCGCTGGGCGGCGGCCTCGACGTGCTGCTCGGCGGCGAGGACGAGAGCGGGCTGCGCTGGTCCGATCTGGCGAGCGCGCGCGGGCGGATCGACGGAGGCGCACTCTCCGATGCGCTGCCGCACCTGCACGGGTTGACCGTGTTGTCCTGGGACCGGGACCGGCCGCCCGCGATCCCGCCGGAGACGGTCCGCTCGGTGGTGCGGGCGGTGCGCAGGCGCCACGACGTGGCGGTGCTCGACGTGCCCCGGCATACCGACCCGGTCGCGGCGGAGGCGCTGCGGCTGTGCGATACGGGGCTGTTGGTGGTGCCGGCCGAGGTGCGGGCGCTGGCCGCGGCGGCGCAGGTGGCGGGCCGGGTGGGGTCGATGGTGCGCGATCTGCGGGCGGTGGTGCGGCAGCCGAGTTCGTCGGGGCTGACCTCCGAGGCGGTCGCGCGGGGCCTGGGGCTGGCGCTCGCGGGGGAGTTGCGGCCGGAGGCGGGGTTGGCGGCGGCCACCGAACGGGGTGATCCGCCGGGGCTGCGCACGCGGGGGCCGTTGGCCCGGTTCTGTCGGGACTACCTCGCGGGCAATCCGGCCGGCGTGGCGCGGGAGGCGGCGTGAGCGCGCGCGAGGTGCCACCGATGCCGCCGTTCCCGCCGCCTGGTGCGCCGCCGCTGCCGTCGAGGGGCGTGCGGTCGGACCGGGTGCCGCAGCCGCCGCCGTGGCCGGTGCCGGCGCCGCCGGTCGGGGGCACCGGGGTCTTCTCCGCGCCGCAGCCGCGACCCGTCGCGGTGCCGGTCGCGGTGCCGGTCGTGTCGGCCGGTCCGGTGATCGCTCCGCCGCCGGATCCGGCGTTGGTCGAGGCGGTGCGGGCGCGGTTGGCCGCCGGGGGGCACGAGCCGACGCCCGCGGCGGTGGCCGCGGCGTTGCGGGCCGAGGGGCGGGTGCTCGGCGAGGCGGCGTTGCCGGACCTGGTCCGGGCGCTGCGGTCGGAGATTGCCGGGGCCGGGCCGTTGGACGTGCTGCTGCGCGACCCGGAGGTGACCGACGTGCTGGTCAACGCGCCCGACGAGGTGTGGATCGATCGGGGCGCGGGTCCGCAGCGCACGGCGGTGACCTTCGCCGACGACGCGGCGGTGCGGCGGTTGGCCCAGCGGTTGGCGAGCGGGGTCGGGCGGCGGTTGGACGACGCCTCGCCGTATGTGGACGCCACGCTCGCCGACGGTGTGCGGCTGCACGCGGTGTTGCGGCCGGTCGCGGTGCGGGGTACGTGCCTGTCGTTGCGGGTGCCTCGGCGTACCTCGCTCGGGGTGGCCGACCTGGTGCGGGCCGGCTCGTTGTCGCCGGCCGCGGCCGAACTGCTGTGTGCGGTGGTCTCGGCGCGGGCCGCGTTCCTGGTCTCGGGCGGCACGGGTTCGGGCAAGACCACGCTGTTGGGGGCGCTGCTGGGTTGTGCGCATCCGGCCGAACGGTTGCTGCTCGCCGAGGATTCGGCCGAATTGACGCCGCGTCACCCGCATGTGGTGCGGCTGGAGTCGCGGCCGGCCAATGTCGAGGGCGCGGGCGAGGTCACCCTGCGCGACCTGGTCCGCCAGGCCCTGCGGATGCGGCCGGACCGGCTCGTGGTCGGCGAGGTGCGGGGCGCCGAGGTGGTGGAGTTGCTCGCGGCCCTGAACACCGGGCACGAGGGCGGTTGCGGCACGGTGCACGCGAACTCGGCGGCCGATGTGCCTGCGCGGTTGGAGGCGTTGGGGGCGCTGGCCGGGCTCGGCCGGGGCGCGGTGCACAGCCAGGTGGCGGCCGCGCTCGATCTGGTCGTGCATGTGGTGCGCGAGCGCGACGGGTTGCGGCGGGCGGCCGAGGTCCATGTCCTGGAACGGGACACGGCGGGCTGGGTGCGACCGGTCCCGGCGGTGAGCTTCGAACGTGCCGGTGGCTGTCGGCCGGGCCCGGGCCACGGCAGGTTGGCCGCGCTGCTGGCCGGGTGGTGGCGCGGATGACGACGGCGTCGGGGGCCGGCGGGTCGGCTCGGCTCGGGTGTCCTCGAGCGACGGATGGGCCGGGTCGGGTTGTGCCGGCCGGTTCGGGTGGCGGTTCGCGGGAGCTTGCGGTGGTTGACATCACGCGCCGGACGGGCCGGGTGGGGTTGTGCTCGCGGGTTCGGGTGGCGGTTCTCGGGTGCCTGCGGTGGTTGTCCTCACGCGCCGGACGGGCCGGATTCGGGTGGGGGCTTCCGGGTTTCCGCGGTGCGCGTTCTCGGAGGCTCGGGTGGGCGGCGGGTTCCCGGGTGGTTGTGGCGGTTGGGTGGGGGTGGTGTGGGTGATTTCGGTGATGGTGGGGGCGTTTGGGGTTGGTGGGCTGGTTTGGTGGTCGATGGCTCGGGTGGGGCCTGGGCGGTTGCCCGGGGTGTTGGGGGTTTCGGGCGGCGGGTGGGGTGGGCGGTCGGCCTGGGTGGGGGTGGTTCGGCGGCGCCGGGTGGTCGCGGCGGTGTTGGCCGCCGGGGGCTTGGCGGCCTTGGTGTCGGGGTCGGTGGTGCCTGTGCTCGTGGCTTTGCCGGGAGCCTGGGTGGTGCGGCGGCGGCGGGATCGGGTCCGGGCGGAGCGGGATGCCGGAGCGGTGCGTCGCGGCGTGGTGCGGCTGTGTGCGGCGCTGGCGGGGGAGTCGCGGGCCGGGCGCACGCCGGCACAGGCGTTGGCCGCCGCGGCGCACGCGGTGGACGGACCGATCGCCGCGGTGGTGGGCGAGGCGATCGGGACCGCCCGGGTGGGTGGCGACGTGCCGGACGCGCTGGATCGCGCGGCGGCCGTGCCCGGGGCGGCCGGGCTGCGTCGGATCGCCGCCTGCTGGCGGATCGCGACCGGGCGCGGCGCCGGGTTCGCGCCGGCCCTGGAGCGGATCGCGGCGGGTCTGCGGGCCGAGGAGGACGCGCACGAGGAGGTGATCGCCGAACTCGCCGGGGCCCGCTCGACCGCGCAGGTCCTGGCCGGGCTGCCGGTGTTCGGTCTGTTCCTGGGCGGCGCGCTGGGGGCTCGGCCGGTGGAGGTGCTGTTGCGTACGCCGGCCGGGATCGGGTGTCTGTGCGCGGGGCTGACCCTGGTGGCGGTCGGTCTGGAGTGGACCGATCGCCTGGTTGCCCGAGCCGGGCCGGTGCCGGGATGAGCGCGGCGGCGGTGCTGGTGACGGTCGTCGCGGCGGCGGGCGCCGCGGCCGGTGCGGTGCGGGGGCGGGGCCCGGAGCTCCGCCCACGGTCGGCGAGGGGGCGGGATCCGGCGCTCGGTCGGCGGGCTGCGGCGGGGCTCGGCGGGGTGGCGGTGTTCGCGCTGTTCGGCGGCTGGCTCGGGGGTGCGGCCGGGCTCGTGGTGGCGGTCGTTTTGGATCGACGGCTGACCGGCCTGGAGTCGCGGTCGGGGCGGGCTCTGCGGGATCGGCTGCGGGCCGATCTGCCGCCCGCGGCCGACCTGTTCGCGGCGTGCCTGGTGGCGGGCAGCACGCCGGCGGACGCGGCCGAGGCGGTGGCGCACGCGGTCGGCGGGCCGCTGGCGGGCCGACTGCGGCCGATCGTGGCCTCGTTGCGGCTCGGCGGCGACCCCGGGCGGTGCTGGCTCGGGCTGACCGACGATCCCGTGCTTGCGCCCCTGGGGCGGGTGTTGGCCCGGGCGGCGACCGGTGGCGTGCCGGCGGCGGTCCTGGTCGCCGGGATGGCCGACGAGCAACGGGCCGAGCAGCGCCGGGCCGCGACCTCGGCCGCCCGCCGGGTGGGGGTGCGCGCCACGGTCCCGCTCGGGTTGTGCTTCCTGCCTGCTTTCCTGCTGGTCGGGGTGGTCCCGATCGTGATCGGGCTGGGCACGGCGCTGCTGAGGTCGAGGTGAGTCGGCGGGGTCGGGTGCGGAATGCACATGTTCATGAATGTTTCATGCGGTTTTGTATCGATGAGGGGGAGACTCATGCGCATCTCGATTCCGAGCGCACGTCGAGTGTGGTCGTGGTTGCGTGTCGACACCGGGATGACCACCGCGGAATACGCGGTCGGCACGGTCGCCGCGGTGGCGTTCGGCGCGGTGTTGTTCAAGATCGTGACGAGTCCGGGAGTCGCTGCGGCGCTCACCAAGGTGATCACCAAGGCGCTCGATGTCTCGTTCTGAGGCCCGTGACGAGGCGGGTGCGGGTGCGGGCCGCGCGGCGGTGCGGGGGCTTCGTGGGGCGGACGGATTCGTGACCGCGGAGACCGCCGTGGTGTTGCCGGTACTGGTGGTGTTGACCGCCGTGCTGACGGCCGGGATCGGGGCCGCCGCAGCGCAGATCCGCTGTGTGGACGCGGCGCAGGCGGGGGCGCGGGCGCTGGCGCGGGGCGAGCCGACCGAGGTCGCGGTGGCGCGGGCCTCCGCCGCGGGGCCGGTCGGTGCGCGGACGGGGGTGTCCGGTGGGGACGGTCTGGTGCGCTTCCGGGTGTCCGCCGAGGTCGGCGTGCCGGGTGCGGCCTGGGCCGGGGTCACGTTCCACGTGGAACATACGGCGGTGGCGGCCGTCGAGGCGGAGGCGCCGCCGTGAGGGGAGGCCGCTCGGGTCAGGATGGCTCGGCCACCCTGTGGGTGCTCGCGTTCGCGTTGATCCCGATGTGCGCGGCGGCGTTCGTCTTCGCCTTCGCCGGAGCGGTCGCGGCCCGCCACCGCGCGGGCGCCGCCGCCGACCTGGCCGCGCTGGCCGCGGCGGCCCGATTCGCCGCCGGATCCGGCCCCGACGAGGCCTGTGCCCTGGCCCGCCGAGTGGCCCGAGCCCAGCACGTGGACCTGACGAGCTGCCACCTCACCGACGGCTTCGCCGAGGTCCGGGTATCGGCGCCCGCCCCGACGGGCACGGCCCGGGCCACCGCCCGAGCCGGCCCGGCGACCCCCGACCTGCCACCCGACCCCCGCCCCCCGTAGACCCCACCCCGGCCACCAACCCGGGCAACCCCGTCCGGCCCAACCACACCGGACTCCGCCCACCCGAAAGCCTCCGCCGACCCGCCGCCGGCTCCAAGCCGGCGGCCACCACCCGATAGAGCCCGACCCCCACTCCACCTCTCGGCCCACACCCCCGGCCCACAACCCCCGAACCCCAGTCCACCCGCCCCGACCGTCACGCCGTCCCCGGGCCGCGATTCACAACTGCGGCCCCCGACCTGGGTCCACCACCCCCGGCTCTTGGCCGGCGTGCGGGTCTCGGATTGCGGTTCACGGTCCCGGCCTCCGGCCCGGTCCACCGGTCCCGGCTCTCGGCCGGCGGGCGGATCTCGGGTTGCGGTTCACAGGGCCCGCTCTGCCCCCGCCTCCGGCCCTGGCCACGCCACCCGGCCCCGGCTCTTGGCCGGCGGGCGGGTCTCGGGTTGCGGTTCACAGACCCGGCTTCGGCTCCAGGCCCGGCCTCGGGCCCGGTCCGCCGGTCCCGGTTCTCGGCCGGCGGGCGGATCCCGGGTTGCGGTTCACAGGGCCCGCTCTGCCCCCGCCTCCGGCCCTGGCCACGCCACCCGGCCCCGGTTCTTGGCCGGCGGGTCTCGGGTCGCGGTTCACAGGCCCGGCTTCGGCCCCAGGTCCGGCCTCGGGCTCGGTCCGCCGGTCCCGGTTCTTGGCCGGCGGGCGGGTCTCGGGTTGCGGTTCACGGGCCCGCTCCGCCCCCGCCCCCGCCTCCGGCCCCGGCCACACCACCCGGCCCCGGTTCTTGGCCGGCGGGTCTCGGGTCGCGGTTCACAGGCCCGGCCTCGGCCCCAGGTCCGGCCTCGGGCTCGGTCCGCCGGTCCCGGCTCTTGGTTGGCTGGTCGGTCCCGGGGTGCGGTGGTCGGGGCAGGGGCACGGGCTGCGAGCCTGTCGCGGGTTGCGGTTCGGAGGGCCGCCCACCGGTCACGGCCCCGCACCCAACCTTGGCCTCGCTCTGCGGCTCCCGGTCATGGGCTCCAGCTCACCGCCCCGACCTCGGGCCTCGGCTCACGCCCTGGCCCCGCCCGCCCCGGCCCCGCCCGGCCTCGGCCGTCCATCCCCGCTACTCGGCTCACGGCCTTGGCCGGCCTCGGCCCGGCCCCGGCTCAGGTTTCGGGCTCGGTGGTTCAGTCCTGCTGCTCGGCCGGCTTTCGTGCTTCCTGGAGGAGTGCGTCCAGCAGGGCGATTGCTGCCGGCTTGTTCAGGGGCTGGTTGCCGTTGCCGCATTTGGGGGACTGGATGCAGCTCGGGCAGCCGTGGTCGCATTCGCAGGAGGCGATGGCCTCCCTGGTCGCGGTCAGCCAGGTGTCGGCGGTGACGTATGCGCGTTCCGCGAAGCCGGCGCCGCCCGGGTGGCCGTCGTAGACGAACACGGTCGGCAGGCGGGTGTCCGGGTGCAGCGAGGTGGACACCCCGCCGATGTCCCAGCGGTCGCAGGTGGCGAACAGCGGCAGCAGGCCGATCGAGGCGTGCTCGGCGGCGTGTGCGGCGCCGGGCAGGTCGGTCGGGTCGATGCCCGCCTCGGCGACCTGTTCGGGCGTCACCGTCCACCACACGGCCCGCGTGCGCAGGCTGCGCTCGGGCAGGTCCAGCTTGTGCTCGCCCAGCACCTCGCCGGTGGCGATCCGCTTGCGCTGGAAGGAGACCACCCGGCCGGTGACCTCGACCGAGCCGAAGTGCAGGCGGGCCGCGCCCCACTCCCGGCTGCGCACCGTCTCCAGGATCCGGATCTCGGTGACCTCGCGCGCGCTGGTGGTCCAGTCCGGATTCGCCGGCCGCACCAGCGCCACACCCTCGCCGAGGTCGAGCTCGCGGACCAGGTAGGTGTCGCCCTGGTGCAGGTGTACCGCCCCGGGGTGCACCGCCGAGTGCGCGGCGGGCGCGTCGACCGTGCCCAGGATGCGGCCGGTGTCCTGCTCCACCACCCGCACCGCCGGCCCGCCCGCGCCGCGGATGTCGGTCAGGTCGGTGGCCCGCTCCCGGCTGGTCCAGTACCAGCCGGTGGACCGCCTGCGCAGCAGCCCGCGCCGTTCCAGACCCGGCAACAACTCGGCGGCAACCGGTCCGAACAGCTCCAGGTCCTCGTCGGTCAGCGCGAACTCGGCCGCGGCCGCGCACAGGTGCGGGGCCAGCACGTACGGGTTGTCCGGATCGAGCACCGTCGCCTCGACCGGCCGATCGAACAGCGCCTCGGGATGATGCACCAGAAACGTGTCCAGCGGATCGTCCCGCGCCACCAGCACGGCCAGCGCCTCCCGCCCGGCCCGTCCCGCGCGTCCGGCCTGCTGCCACAGCGAGGCCCGGGTGCCGGGATAGCCCGCGATCAGCACCGCGTCCAGCCCGGAGATGTCCACGCCCAACTCGAGCGCGGTGGTCGCGGCCACCCCCAGCAGGCTGCCGTCGTGCAGCGCCCGCTCGATCGCCCGCCGCTCCTGGGGCAGATAGCCCGCGCGATAGGTGGCCACCCGGTCGGCCAACCCCTCGTCCACCCGGGCCAGGTGGTCCCGGGCGATCACCCGGACCACCTCCGCGCCACGCCGCGAGCGCACGAACGCCACCGTACGCACCCCGTCGAGCACCAGGTCGGTGAGCAGATCGGCGGTCTCGGCCGTCGCGGTACGCCGTACGGGCGCACCGTGTTCACCCTCGTGGCCGGTCAGCGGCGGCTCCCAGAGGGCGAACACCAGTTCGCCGTGCGGCGAGGCGTCCTCGGTCACCGCGACCACCGGCGCGCCGATCAGCCGCTCGGCCGCGACGGCCGGATCGGACACCGTGGCCGACGCCAGGATGAACACCGGGTCCGATCCGTACCGGCGACACACCCGACGCAACCGACGGATCAACTGGGCCACATGGGAGCCGAAAACGCCGCGATAGGTGTGGCATTCGTCGATCACCACGTAGCGCAGCGTGCGCAGGAACGCGCCCCACGAGCGGTGTCCGGGCAGCAGCGCGCGGTGCGCCATGTCGGGATTCGTCAGGACGTACGACGCGTGCGCGCGCACCCATTGGCGGATCTCGACCGGGGTGTCACCGTCGTACGTGGCGGTGCGGACACACCCGAGCGCGGGGTGCGCGGCGCGCAACTCCTCGACGGCGCGCGCCTGATCCGAGGCCAGCGCCTTCGTCGGAGAGAGGTAGAGTGCGGTCGCACCGCGCCCGCTGGGCGCGCCCGCGCCCTCGACCAGGGTCGTGAGAACCGGCAACAGATAGGCGAGGGACTTGCCCGAGGCGGTGCCGGTGGCGATCACGACCGAGCGGCCCGATGCCGCAACAGAGGCGGCGCGGGCCTGATGTTCCCAAGGCAGTTCGATACCCGCGCCGCGAAACGCGTCGCCCACCTCCGGCCGAACCCAGTCGGGCCAGGCCGAGGTGATGCCTTCGCGAGCGGGTATGCGCCGGACGTGCGTCACTCGTTCGGGTCGATCCCGACCCGCCATAAGGCGGCCGAGAAGACCTTCCGGGGGGCGTGTACTGGGCTGCATCGGGCACCAGTGTTACATCCAATGTCGCGGGATTCATCGTCCCCTAGTGCCCATAAGTGGTTGAATGCCTTGGCGGCTGCCGATCCATGGGGGGCGACCGCTCAAGAGCAAGGTGCTGGAGGATCCGTGGACTTGTCCCTGTCGACCCGAACCGAGGGCGGTCGTACGATCGTCGAGGTGGGCGGCGAGATCGATGTATACACCGCACCCAAGCTGCGCGAGCAACTGGTGGAACTCGTCAACGAAGGCCAGTTCCACCTGATCGTCGACATGGAAGCAGTCGACTTCCTGGACTCGACCGGGCTCGGTGTGCTGGTGGGCGGCCTGAAGCGGGTGCGTGCCCACGAAGGGTCGTTGCAGTTGGTGTGCACTCAGGAGCGCATCCTGAAGATCTTCCGCATCACCGGCCTGACCAAGGTCTTCCCGATTCATCCGTCGGTGGCCACGGCCATCGAGGCGTCCGACTGACCGACCGTACGTCCTGACCGGACGCACATCGCACCCGCGCGGATCCGGGCGGGTGCACGCACGGCTGGGGGAACGAACCATGGCCATCGTCGAGCTGCGCTTCAGCGCGCTGCCCGAACACGTCCGCACGGCGCGGCTCGTCGCCGCCGCCGTGGCGCGGCGAGCGGGGGTTGCTGAGACGGTGCTCGACGAGGTGCGCCTCGCCGTCGGCGAGGCGTGTTCCCGAGCCGTCGGGATGCACCGGAGCCGGGCGGACGACGACCGCCCGGTCACGGTCACCCTGGACGACGGCAACGGCCGCTTCTGTATCGAGGTCAACGACGGCGTGCCGCAGCCGGCGTTGACCGAGGCGGGCGTCGCGGAGGGGGCCGGGCTGGTGCCCGACCTGTCCGCGAACGGCTCCGGCCTCGACCTGATCGAGAACGAGATGGGTCTGGCCGTGATTCTCGGCCTCGTCGACGATCTCGACGTGCGGGCCGGCGCCGAGGGCGGCGTGATCCGCATGTCGTGGCCCTCCGGCGCCAAGTCCGCCGAGACCGTGGGCTGACCCGGGGTCCGTCCGGCCCCACCCCGCTCCACCACGCCATCACGCTCCACCGCATCGCCTCCGGGACACCCGGGGGCGATTTTCGGCGTTCCCGTGTATCCCGATTTCCGGGTCGTAAAACCTGATTCCGGATCGATACGCCGATTTTGGGAATCGCGCCCGGATTTCATCGGTAATTTGATCCGATCATGGCGATTCCCATGGTCTGATCTTGATCATTTGCATACACTCCTTTCGCATTGAGAAGTCCCGATCTGAAAGTGCTCCTAGCCAAGGAGGACGAATGTCCGGGATCCACCCCTCCGAACTCCAACTCGCCTCGGACGTGTCCGTGTCCGGCGGCAATATCACCTATGTCGTGATCGTCGCGGTGATCGCCCTCGGTGCCCTGGGCGTCGCCGCCGGACTCGTGCGTCAAGTGCTCGGCGCCGACGAGGGCACCGATTCGATGCGCCGGATCGCCGTCGCGATCCAGGAAGGCGCGGCGGCCTACCTCACCCGGCAGTTCCGCACCCTGGCCGTGTTCGCGGCGGGTGTCTTCTTCCTGCTCATGCTGTTGCCGGCCGACGACTGGAACCAGCGGATCGGCCGCTCGCTGTTCTTCCTGGTGGGCGCGGTCTTCTCGGCGGTCACCGGGTACGTCGGCATGTGGCTCGCGGTGCGCAGCAACGTGCGCGTGGCCGCGGCCGCCCGAGCCGGCGCCGGCAGCCGGGACACCGCGATGCGGATCGCCTTCCGCACCGGCGGGGTCGCCGGCATGTTCACCGTCGGTCTGGGCCTGTTCGGCGCCGCGCTCGTGGTGATCCTGTACCGGGAGAACGCTCCCAAGGTGCTGGAGGGCTTCGGCTTCGGCGCCGCGCTGCTCGCGATGTTCATGCGTGTCGGCGGCGGCATCTTCACCAAGGCCGCCGACGTCGGCGCCGACCTGGTCGGCAAGGTCGAGCAGGGCATCCCCGAGGACGACCCGCGCAACGCCGCGACGATCGCCGACAACGTCGGGGACAACGTGGGCGACTGCGCGGGCATGGCCGCCGACCTGTTCGAGTCGTACGCGGTCACCCTGGTCGCCGCGCTGATCCTGGGCAAGGCGGCGTTCGGCGACGCGGGCCTGGTCTTCCCGCTGATCGTGCCCGCGATCGGGGTGCTGACCGCGGTGGTGGGCATCTACACGGTCGCCCCCCGCGCGGGCGACCGCAGCGGGATGAGCGCGATCAACCGGGGCTTCTTCGTCTCGGCGGTCATCTCGCTCGTCCTGGTCGCGGGCGCCGCGTTCCTGTACCTGCCGAGCAAGTTCTCGGACCTGGACGGGCTGACCGACCAGGAGATCCTGGCGCACGACGCCGACCCGCGCGTGTTCGCGCTGGTGGCGGTGCTGATCGGGATCGTGCTCGCCGCGGTCATCCAGCAGCTGACCGGCTACTTCACCGAGACCAGCAGGCGACCGGTGCGCGACGTCACCAAGACCTCGCTGACCGGTCCGGCGACGGTGATCCTCTCCGGCATCGCGCTCGGTCTGGAGTCGGCGGTGTACGCGGCGGTGCTGATCTCGGTCGCGGTGCTCGGCGCGTATCTGCTCGGCGCCGGCATCGTCATGCTCGCGCTGTTCGCCGTCGCGCTGGCGGGCACCGGTCTGTTGACCACGGTCGGGGTGATCGTGGCCATGGACACCTTCGGGCCGGTCTCCGACAACGCGCAGGGCATCGCGGAGATGTCCGGCGACGTCGAGGGCGAGGGCGCGCGGGTGCTCACCGAGCTCGACGCGGTCGGCAACACCACCAAGGCGATCACCAAGGGCATCGCCATCGCGACCGCCGTGCTCGCGGCGACCGCGCTGTACGGGTCCTACCGGGACGCGGTGCGCACCGCCGTGGACGAGGCGGGCGGACTGGACGCGGCGTCCAAGCTCACCTCGCTCTCGTTCGCCACCGACATCACCCAGCCGAACAACCTGGTCGGGCTGATCCTCGGCGCGGCCGTGGTGTTCCTGTTCAGCGGCCTGGCGATCAACGCGGTCTCGCGCGCGGCGGGCGCGGTGGTCTTCGAGGTGCGCAACCAGTTCCGCACCCGACCCGGGATCATGGACGGCAGCGAGTTGCCCGAGTACGGCCGGGTGGTGGACATCTGCACCCGCGACTCGCTGCGCGAGTTGGCCACGCCCGGACTGCTCGCGGTGATGGCTCCGATCGCGGTCGGCTTCACCCTGGGCATCGGCCCGCTGGCCGCGTTCCTCGCCGGGGCGATCGGCACCGGCACCCTGATGGCGGTCTTCCTGGCCAACTCCGGCGGGGCCTGGGACAACGCCAAGAAGATGGTCGAGGACGGCGACTACGGCGGCAAGGGCTCGGCCGCGCACGAGGCCACCATCATCGGCGACACGGTCGGCGACCCGTTCAAGGACACCGCCGGACCGGCGATCAACCCGCTGCTCAAGGTGATGAACCTGGTGTCCCTGCTGATCGCCCCGGCGGTGGTCAAACTGAGCATCGGCGCGGACGAGAACGGCGCCCTGCGGGCCCTCGCGGCGGCCTTCTCGGTCGTGGTGATCGTGGGCGCGGTCTGGTACAGCAAACGCAAGTCGGTGGTCGTCGGCGACGGCGATCAGGACCGCGAGGAGCAGCCGACCAAGGCGGCGGCCTGATCCCCGACGATCCGAGGTACGTACGGGCGCGGAACCGGAGAAACCGGGACCGCGCCCGTGCCGCGTTCGGGCCCGCGGTTTGACCGGACACCTTCACGCTGTGCGAGTCTGCGTCCGGCTCCGAGGGAAGTCCGAACGAAGGTGGAAGCGTGTCGAGGAAGTTCCTGGTGGTCTCCGCGCTGGTCCTGGCGTCGGCCCTGACCGCGTGCGGCGGCGGCGACGGCAAGAGCGACGAGGACAAGAAGAAGCAGGCCGACCTGAAGGCGTGGGCCGCCAAGGTCTGCGCGACGGAGGTCACGGCGCGGATCGACGAGGCCCGGGCGGCGCTTGCCGACGTGGACAAGGTGGTCCCCAACGAGTCGCCCACGACCCTGCGCACCCGGCTCGCGGTGGACGTGTCCCGGCTCGCGGACGCGGACAACGCGCTGGCCGACGCGATCGACAAGGCGTCCATACCGGCGGTGCCCGACGGCGCCACGCTGCGCATGTCCGTGGTCGACGAACTGCGCAACGCGGCCAAGGGCTGGGCCGGGATCCAGCACCGGATCGAGGGCCTGGCGGCCGAGCAGCAGAACGTGTTCGCCGACGGGCTGCGCTCGCTGGGACCGGAGATCGACGCGCTGCGGGCGTCCTCGAACACCGCGCTGAACAAGCTGCACCGCGGCGAGGCGGGCAAGGCGCTCGCGTCGGTGCCGGGTTGCGCGGCGGGCAAGGCCGACGTGATCCCGACCGCGCCGGCGACCTCGGCGCCCACGACCGGCGCGTCCCCGAGCAGCACGCCGAAGGGGTCCACGGCGCCGAGTTCGCCCGCCCCGTCCGGATCCACCGCGCCGAGCGGCCCGCCGCCGTCGAGTGCCGGCGCGGACTCCTCGTCGCCGCCGCCGAGCGGCACCACGAGCGCCCCGCCGGCGACGGGCTGACGTTCGGGCCGACCGGCAGCGGGCAGGATGGTGCGCGTGACCATGAACGACACCTCACAGGTGGCCCGCCTCCGCGAGGCCCTGATCGCGGCCGGCTACACCGTCGACGGCTGCCTCGACGCGCTCGGCCCGCAGGCGTACGCGGCGCTGTCGCGCGGTGAGACCGTGCCGGCGCTGCGCGCGCTGCGGGCCGACGCGGCGAGCCCGCTCGCGGTGCTGATCCGGCTGTTCCTGCTCCAGACCTCGGCGCCCGAGGCACACGTGCGGCGCGCCCTGCCGCTCGAGGAGGCACTCGCCGGCGGCCTTTTGGCGCGGGACGGTGACGCGGTGCGGCCGCTGGTGGACATCCGGCCCTACGGCGAGGCGGACACCGACTGGTGGGTCGTCTCGGACCTCGGCGCGGGCATCGGCGGGGTCAACGGTCCGGTACGCGCCGACCACGTGCTCGGCATCGGCGGCGCCTCCACCACGCTCGCCGGGATCACCGTGCGCGAGCCGGTGGGCCGCGCGCTCGACCTGGGCACCGGGTGCGGCGTCCAGGCCCTGCACGCGTCGCGCCACGCCGAGTCGGTGCTGGCCACCGACGTGAACAAGCGGGCGCTCGACCTGACCCGGCTGACCATGGCGCTGTCCGGGGTGGGCAATGTCGGCCTCGCCGAGGGCAGCCTGTTCGAGCCGGTCGAGGGCGAGCGGTTCGACCTGATCGTGTCCAACCCGCCGTTCGTGATCACTCCGGTGGGTGAGCGGTACACCTACCGCGACGCGGGCCTGCCCGGCGACGAGGTGTGCCGGCTGCTGGTCGCGCAGGCGCCCCGCCACCTCGCCGACGGCGGCTACTGCCAGCTGCTGGCCAACTGGCAGCACCTGCGCGGACAGGACTGGCGGGACCGGCTGGCCGCCTGGCTGGCGCCGACCGGGTGCGACGCGTGGGTGGTCCAGCGCGACGTCCAGGACCCGGCGCAGTACGCCGAGCTGTGGTTGCGCGACTCGGGCGACCACCGCGGCGAGGCGTACGCGCAGCGTTACGACGCGTGGCTGGCGGCGTTCGAGCGCGACGGCGTGGAGGGGATCGGCTTCGGCTGGATCACACTGCGCGCGTCGGGCGCCGACACGCCGACGGTGCACATCGAGGACTGGCCGCACGCGATCGAACAACCGCTCGGCGCGGAGGTGCACGCCTGGTTCGACCGGCAGGACCGGCTCGCCCGGACGGACGACGACGGGCTGCTCGACGTCGCCTTCCGGCTCGCGGACCACGTGGTCCAGGAGCAGACCGGCGCGCCCGGCGCGGAGGACCCGGAGAGCGTGGTGCTGCGTCAGCGGCGCGGGATGTGCCGGGCGGATCGGGTGGATACGGTCGGCGCGGCCCTCGCCGGGGCCAGCGACGGGCGGCTTCCGGCCGGCGTCATCGTGGACGCGATCGCCCAGTTGCTGGAGGAGGACCCGGTCGCCCTGCGCGACGCGGTGCCCGGTGAACTGCGCGGTCTGGTGGCCGACGGATTCCTGCTGTTTCCCGAGGCCGGCGACGCTCCGTCGGCGCAGTCGCGCACCGCCGACTGAGCGCGGCTTGGCCCGGTGCACCGTGATCCGGGCCGACACGCCTGTACAGTCGCAGGTGTTGTCCCCACCGGATGCTCCTTGCCGTTGCCAAGAAAATGTGTTGTATGGAGGCGGCGGCTCCCGACTCGGCCGCGAACCACGCTCGGCCGCGAACCAACGGGGTCGGGAGGCGGGAACCGCGATGCGCGCGTTACCGTTCGAGGGGCGTGGGACCCGGCCGTCGGAGTAATCGCCGGATCCGGGGGGACCGTCCGGACGGACAGCCGCGCCGGGACGACTCCGCGACGCAAGCCGAGCAGCGCCGGTTTGACACGCGGGGCCGACCACCGGTCACGCTCCGCCACAGGTCGACCGCAATGTGAATACGAATCCCGCAGTACGGCCCTGCCCGATCGGGCACGGTCGCAGCCGACGACGATGGAGAGAGAAGCGAAGGTGTCCCCGAGCAGCGAGACCGCGCGCGACGGCCTGAGACTCGTCATTGTCGAGTCCCCGGCCAAGGCGAAAACGATCAAGGGCTATCTCGGCCCCGGTTACGTGGTCGAGGCGAGCGTGGGACACATCCGCGACCTGCCCAACGGCGCCGCCGAGGTGCCGGCCGAGTACGCCGGCAAGCCGTGGGCCCGCCTGGGTGTCGACGTCGACGCCGACTTCGAGCCGATCTACGTGGTCAACGCGGACAAGAAGGCCCAGGTCGCCAAGCTCAAGAAGCTCCTCAAGGACGCCGACGAACTCTTCCTCGCGACCGACGAGGACCGCGAGGGCGAGGCCATCGCCTGGCACCTGCTGGAGGTCCTGCGGCCCAAGGTGCCGGTGCACCGCATGGTGTTCCACGAGATCACCAAGGACGCGATCCGCACTGCGGTGAGCAACCCGCGCGAGCTGAACCAGCGCCTGGTCGACGCGCAGGAGACCCGGCGCATCCTGGACCGCCTCTACGGCTACGAGGTCTCGCCGGTCCTGTGGAAGAAGGTCGGACCGCGCCTGTCGGCCGGCCGCGTGCAGTCGGTGGCCACCCGCCTGGTGGTCGAGCGCGAGCGGGAGCGCCGCGCGTTCACCTCGGCGTCCTACTGGGACCTGCTCGGCGTGTTCGGCACCGGTCGCCCCGGCGATCCGACCGACCCGAGCACGATGAACGCGCGCCTGGTCTCGCTCGACGGCAAGCGGGTCGCCTCGGGCCGCGACTTCGGTCCGGACGGCAAGCTCAAGAACGCCGGCGTGCTCCAGTTGGAGGAGGCCGGCGCCCGGGCGCTGAGCGCCGCGCTGGAATCCGCCGCGTTCTCGGTGCGCGCCGTCGAGCGCAAGCCCTACCGCCGCTCCCCGTACGCGCCGTTCCGCACCACCACGCTCCAGCAGGAGGCCTCGCGCAAGCTCGGCTACGGCGCGAAGCGGACCATGCAGGTCGCGCAGAAGTTGTACGAGAACGGCCACATCACGTACATGCGTACCGACTCCACCACGCTCTCCGACACGGCCGTCACGGCCGCCCGGGCGCAGGTGCGGGACCTGTACGGCGCCGAGTACCTGCCGGACGCGCCCCGGGTGTACGCCGGCAAGGTCAAGAACGCGCAGGAGGCGCACGAGGCGATCCGTCCCTCGGGCGAGAGCTTCCGCACCCCGGCCGAGACCGGTCTGTCCGGCGACGAGTTCCGGTTGTACGAGCTGATCTGGATGCGCACCGTCGCGTCGCAGATGAAGGACGCGATCGGCCAGTCGGTCACCGTGCGCATCGGCGGTGTCGCGCAGGGCGCGGACCTGCCCGGGCGGGACGCGGAGTTCACCGCGAGCGGCAAGATCATCACCTTCCACGGCTTCCTCAAGGCCTACGTCGAGGGCTCCGACGACCCGGACGCGGAGCTGGACGACCGCGAGCGCCGGTTGCCGATGGTCACCGAGGGCGACGCGCTGAGCGCCGATCAGCTCACCCCGGAGGGCCATGCGACCAAGCCGCCGGCCCGCTACACCGAGGCGTCGCTGATCAAGGAGCTGGAGGACCGGGAGATCGGCCGCCCGTCGACCTTCGCCTCGATCGTCGGCACCATCCTCGACCGCGGCTACACGTTCAAGAAGGGCACCGCGCTGGTGCCGTCCTTCCTGGCGTTCGCGGTGGTCGGGCTGCTGGAGGGCCACTTCGCCACACTGGTCGACTACGACTTCACCGCGAAGATGGAGGACGACCTCGACCGGATCGCGCGCGGCGAGACCGAGGCCGTGCCGTGGCTGCGCAGGTTCTACTTCGGCGACGAGAGCCGGCCCGACGAGGACCACCTCGGCGGCCTCAAGGCCCTGGTCACCGACCTCAGTTCGATCGACGCCCGCGAGGTCAACTCGTTCCCGGTCGGCGAGGGCATCGTGCTGCGGGTGGGCCGCTACGGCCCCTACGTCGAGCGCGGCGACCGGCGTGCCGACGTCCCCGACGACCTGCCGCCGGACGAGCTGACCGTGGCCAAGGCCGAGGAACTGCTCGACAAGCCCAGCGGCGACCACGAGCTGGGCATCGACCCGGTCAGCGGCCACATGATCGTGGCCAAGGACGGGCGCTACGGCCCGTACGTGACCGAGGTGCTGCCCGAGCCCGAGGCCCCCGCCGCGCCCGCCCCGGCCGCGGACGGCGCCAAGCCGGCGAAGAAGACCGCCAAGAAGACCGCCGCGAAGAACGGTCCCAAGCCGCGCACCGCGTCGCTGTTCAAGTCGATGTCGCTGGACACGGTGACCCTCGACGACGCGCTGCGGCTGTTCACCCTGCCGCGGGTGGTCGGCAAGCACCCCGAGACCGGGACCGAGATCACCGCGCAGAACGGCCGCTACGGCCCGTACCTCAAGATGGACACCGACTCGCGCTCGCTGGAGACCGAGGACCAGTTGTTCACGGTGACCCTGGAGGAGGCGCTGGCGATCTACGCCCAGCCCAAGGCGCGCGGTCGGGCCGCGGCCAAGCCGCCGCTCAAGGAGTTGGGCACCGACCCGGTCAGCGGCAAGGCGGTCACGGTCAAGGACGGCCGGTTCGGCCCGTACGTGACCGACGGCGAGACCAACGCCACCCTGCGTGCGGGCGACGCGGTCGACACGATCACCCCCGAGCGCGGCTACGAGCTGCTCGCGGAGAAGCGGGCCAAGGGCCCGGCGAAGAAGACGGCGAAGAAGACGGCGGCCAAGAAGGCGCCCGCGAAGAAGGCGACGGCGACGAAGACCGCCGCGAAGAAGACGGCCGCGAAGAAGTCCGCGGCCGACGGCAAGACCACCAAGGCCGCCGCCGCGAAGGCGACCGCGAACGCCGGCGCGCACAACGCCGCCGACGAGGCGTGACGCGGTAGGACCGAGGTAGGGATGTTCCCGGTGGGGACGTCCCGGTACGAATCGATCGGGCGGCGCCGGCGGGATCCGGCGTCGCCCCGGTCGGTTGCGGCGACGACCACGGGCCCTGTGCTACGGTCCCGCCGCCGGAACACGGGGATCCGGTCCAGGTTGCCGTTTCCCGTCAGATGACGACGTTAGGGTTCTCCGTATGACGAACGCGGAGCAGCAAGCGCCGGATTCGGCGATACCGCCCCGTCAGGTCGAACCGACGGAGAGCGTCGGGGGCGTGCTGAGCATCCGCCCGTTCCGACGCTTTTGGTTCGCGGTCGCGGCCTCCGCGCTCGGTGACTGGCTCGCGCTCCTCGCGCTGACCTCGGCCGCGCTGTGGACGGTCGAGGGCGACTACCGCAAGCACGCCACGGCGGTGGCCGTGGTGTTCGCGCTGCGGATGGTGCCGGCCGCGCTGGTCGCCTCGGTGGCGGGCGCGATCGTGGACCATCTCGATCGGCGCTGGACGCTGGTCACGTGCGACGTGGTCCGGGCCCTGGTGCTCGTGTCCGTGCCGTTCGTGGACCGGATGTGGTGGATCTGGGGCGCGACCGCGGTGGTCGCCGTGATCGGCGCGCTCGCCGGGCCCGCGCGGGATGCCACCGTGCCGAACCTGGTGCCCCGGCAACGGCTGGGCACCGCCAATCAGTTCAACCTGGTGACCTCCTACGGCGCGGCCCCGGCGGCGGCGCTGTTGTTCATCCTCGGCGCGCTGGTCGGCACCGCGTTCTCGCACGACGTGTCGATGTTCGTCGAGCACCCCTCGAACCTGGCGTTCTACCTCGCGGGCGCGGTGTTCCTGCTCGCCGCGGTCTTCGCGTTCCTGATCCGGATGCCCACGCGCGGGCGCTCGGTCAGCACGCGGCGGCCCAATCCGTTCAAGGTGCTCGCCGACGGACGCCGGGTGTTCGGCCACGGCCGGACCGCGCGCGGTCTGATCGTCGGGATGGTCGCGCTGTTCCTGGCGGGCGGCGCGCTCGTGTCCACCGCGCCGCTGCTCGTGGTCGGGCTGCACGCGGGCAACGCGGCGTACGGCACGGTGTTCCTGATGCTCATCGCGGGTGTCAGCGCGGGCATGTTGTGGGGCCCGAGGGTGGTGCCGGCGTTCAGTCGGCGGCGGCTGTACGGCATGGCGGTGATGTGCGCCGGGGCGACCCTGCTGATCCTGGGCGCGGTCGCCAACGTGGTGGTGGCCGCGGTGCTCGCCGCCGTGCTCGGGGTGTTCGCGGGCGTCGCCTGGGTCACCGGATACACCATGTACGGCCTCGACTTCGGCGAGGACATGCGGGCCCGGGCCTTCGCGTTCGCCCAACTGATCGTACGCGTCGTGCTGTTCGTGGCGCTGGTGGCCGCGCCGATCGCCGCGGGTTATGTGGGCTTGCGCTCGTGGGTGATCGCGGACCGGTTCACCTTCGACTACAGCGGTGCCGGGCCGGTCCTGGGCGGCACCGGCGTGCTCGTGGTGATCCTGGGCTGGATCGCGCTGCTGAGCGTGGACGACCGGCGCGGCGTGCCGATCCTGCGCGACCTGGCCGCGGCGACCCGCAACGAGGACCACATCACCGGCCGGCCGGCCGGTGCCACCGGCTTCTTCATCGCCCTGGAGGGCGGCGAGGGCGCGGGCAAGTCGACCCAGGCCAACGCGATCGCGGCCTGGATACGGGCCAAGGGCCACGAGGTGGTGGTCACCCGCGAGCCCGGCGCGACCGAGGTCGGCAAGCGGCTGCGGGCGATGCTGCTCGACCTGGACGGCGATCCGGTCGACCCGCGCACCGAGGCGCTGCTGTACGCGGCGGACCGGGCCGAGCATGTGCAGACCGTGATCCTGCCCGCCCTGCGGCGTGGTGCGATCGTGATCAGCGACCGCTACATCGACTCCTCGATCGCCTACCAGGGCGCCGGGCGTTCGCTGGGCGCGCGCGAGATCGGCCGGGTCTCGCGCTGGGCCACCGACGGGCTGCTGCCCGACCTGACCATCCTGCTCGACCTGGACCCGGCGGTCGGACACGCGCGCTTCACCGAGGCGCCCGACCGGATCGAGTCCGAGTCGAGCGAGTTCCACCTGCGGGTGCGGCACGCGTTCCTGGACCTGGCCGCGCACGACCCGGACCGCTACCTGGTGGTGGACGCCGACCAGGAGCCGGACGCCGTCACCACGCCGATCCGGCACCGGCTCGACCGCGAACTCCCGCTCTCCGAGCAGGAGAAGCGCCAGGCGCTGGAATTGGCCAAGCGGATGCGCGAGGAGGACGCCCGGCGCAAGGCCGAGCAGGCCGCCCGGGACGCGGAGAAGGCCGCGCTGATCGCCCGGCTGCGGGCGGAGAGCGAGGAGCGCCAGCGGCAGGCCGAGCAGGCCCGGCTGGACGAGGAGTCGGCCCGGCTCGCCGAGGAGGAGCAGCGGTACGCCGAGGAGCAGGCCCGCCGGATCGCGGCCGAGGCCGACGAGCGGGCCCGCGCCGCGGCCCAGGCGGCGGAGGAGGCCCGGCTGCACGCCGAGTCGGAGCGGCGCCGGCTGGCGCTCGAGGCCGAACGGCGGGCCGAGGAGCAGCAGCGGCTCGCCGAGGAGGCCAAGACCCGGGCCGAGGAGGCCAGGGTGCGCGCCGAGGAGGAGGCCGAGCGCCGGGACGAGCAGCGCCGCCGGCTGGAGGAGGCGTCGGCGCTGCAGGCCGAGCAGGCGCGGGCCAGTGCCGAGGAGGAGCGCGAGGCCGCCCTGGAGCGGCAGCGGTCGGCCGAGGAGGAGCGCGAACGGCTGGAGGCCGAGGCGGCCCGCGAGGTCGAGCGCATGCGCGCCGAGGAGGCCGTGCGGGTGGCCGACGAGCGGCGGCACGCCGAGGAGCGCCGTCGGGCGGAGGACGCCCTGCGCCGTGCCGAGGCGGATCGCCGGCGGGCCGAACGGGAGGCGTCCCGGGCCGCCGAGGCCGCCGCGTCGGCGCGGGCGCGGGCCGCGCGGGAGGCCGCCGCGCTCGCGGCGGAGGCGGGCCCGGTACCCGACACGGACATGGTCGAGACGCCGGTGCACGGCATCCGGCGCCCCGACCCCGCCCTCGCGGAAACCCCCGTGCACGGCGTCCCGAAGGTCTCGTCGGACGAGGCCGACACCACCGAGTTGCAGCAGATACGGCTGCGCGAGGCGGCCGAGGACACCCGGGAGATCCCGCAGGTGAGCCTGGACGAGACGCACGCGCTGCCGGTGCTGACGCCGCCGGCCGCCGGGGACCAGTCGCTGGCCGACGATCTGCTGGGGCCCTGGCGGGCCGAGGACGACGCGGACGCGGCCGAGGGCGGCGACGCGGAGGACTCGTCCACCGCGGACTCGGCGCAGGAGGCGGGGCGCAAGCGACGCTGGCGCCGGAACAAGTCCTGAGTCGGGAGTCCTGATCCACAGGTCCCGCCCCCGGGTCCCGCCGGGGTGTCGCGGACGATCGGTACCGGGGTGACGTGGCGTCGATTGTCACGGCGCCCCGGTACGGTCGTATCGGGCACACCGGAACGAGGAGACAAGAGCGCGTGACCGTCTGGGACGACCTCGTCGGGCAGGATCGGGTCGCGGAGCAGCTGCGCACCGCGGCCGGTGCGGCCCGGGCGGTGCTCGCGGGCGAGGGCGTCGGCGGGATGACCCACGCCTGGTTGTTCACCGGCCCGCCCGGGGTGGGTACGGCCACCGCCGCGCGCGCGTTCGCGGCGGCGTTGCAGTGCGTCAGTCCCGATCTGGCGCTCGGCGCCGAACCGGGCTGCGGCCACTGCGACGGCTGCCACACCGCGCTCACCGGCACGCACGCCGACGTCGACGTGGTCGCCACCGAACTGCTCTCGATCGGCGTCAAGGAGACCCGCGACCTGGTGCGCCGCGCGGCCATGACGCCGGCGGGCGGGCGCTGGCAGGTGATCGTCCTGGAGGACGCGGGTCGGCTCACCGAGGGCGCGGGCAACGTCCTGCTCAAGGCGATCGAGGAGCCCGCCGACCGCACCGTGTGGCTGTTGTGCGCGCCGTCCCTGGAGGACGCGCTGCCCACGATCCGCTCGCGGTGTCGCCATGTGGCGCTGCGCACTCCGCCCGCCGGGGCGGTGGCCGATCTGCTGATGCGCCGGGACGGGATCGACCCGGCCATGGCCGCGTTCGCCGCGGCGGCGTCCGGCGGCGACATCAAGAGCGCGCGCCGGCTGGCGCTCGACGAACAGGCCCGGGGGCGGCGCGCCGACGTGCTGCGGATCCCGATGGTGGTCGGCGACATCGGTCTGGCGATGGCCGCCGCACAACGTCTGGTGGACGCGGCGGCGGAGGACGCGAAGCAGGTCGCGGCGGATCTGGACGGGCGCGAGACCGAGGATCTGCGGGCGGCGCTCGGCGCGGTCGGCGGCGGTCGTATGCCCAGCGGTACGGCGGGCGTGATGAAGGAGTTGGAGAACAAGCAGAAGAAGCGCGCCACCCGCACCCAACGCGACTGCCTGGACCGCGCGTTGGTGGACCTGACCGCCTTCTATCGGGACGTGCTGGCGCTGCAGCTGCGGGCCGCGGTCCCGTTGGCCAACGACGTGTTGCGGGCGGACCTGGACACGGTGGCCCGTACGTCCACGCCGGAGGCGACGCTGCGGCGGATCGAGGCGATCCTGGCCTGCCGGCGGGCGATCGACGCCAACGTCGCGCCGCTGCTCGCGGTCGAGGCGATGGTGTTGACGCTGCGGACCGGCTGAGGCCGCGCCGACCCGGGAGGGACGCCGCTTCACTCCTTGGGGCGGAGGTGTTCGCCGGACGGAACCCGAAACCCCCACCCGGACGTCATCGTGGGAGAGTTCGCGGGAACACGCGGGAACATTGTGACGGGTGAGGCTCGGAAGGACGGTGCGGGGTTGCGTTCCGTGACCAGGACGCTCAAAGGTCTGCTGATCGCGGTGACCCTCGGGGCGGTTGTCGTTCTCGTGCTGAGGGCGCGCAAGAGCCGTGACGCCGTTTCGATCGCCGGCCCGGAGGGCGAACCCGGGCCCCGGCCCGCCGAGTTGCCGCCGGCCGGGCCACACGTGTCGGTGCGGGAGCGGGCGATGGCGCCGGCGCGGGAGGTCGCGCCGGTTCGGGAGTCCGTTCGGGACGTCGGCTCGGCGTCGGCGGTCGCTTCGGGGCCCGAGGTCGCCGCGGCGTCGGCGGTCGCCTCGACGTCGGTCGGGCGGGATGCCGGCGCGGCCGGGACGACGCCGCAACGGGCCGAGGCGCCACCGCCGTTCGCGCCGGTCGGGCCCGCCTCCTCGGCACCCGCCGGGTCGCCCCGGCACGAGCCGGTACGACCGGCCCGGACCGAGGCGGCCCCGACCGTCCCGGCGCCGCGACGCCGGCGGCGCGGGGTGCGCTCGCCGCTGGGCGTGGGCCTGCTCGCCGTCACGGTGATCGCCGCCGGGGTCGGCGGTACCTTCGCCTACCGCAACATGTCCCACGACGACGCGCAGAACGTCGCCGCCACCGGAGCCGCCCCGTCGGTGGAACCGGTGGCGACCTCGGGCCAACCCAAGGCCGCGCCGCAGAAGTTCACCAAGGTCGGCACCAAGTCCGGTGGCACGCTCAACCGGATGACCGTCACGGGCCGGCAGTCCGCGGTCACCGCCGACGTGTGGGTCTGGCTGCCGCCGGGCTACGACACCCCCGCCAACCAGGGCCGCAACTACCCCGTCCTGGTCGCCCAGTCGTCGCTGCCGGGCGTCGAGTCGAACAGCTTCGTGGACGACTCGTCGGCGTTCCTGAGCAAGCTCGCCGCGGGCATCGAGTCCGGCACCGTCCCGCCGTACATCGTGGTCGCGCCCGAACTGATGCCCTACTCGAAGCAGGACGTGGAGGCCGGCCTGACCACGGCCAAGGACACCGAGTGCAGCGACATCCCGAAGGGGCCGAAGATGGCCACCTTCCACAACGAGGACGTGCGCGAGGCGGTGCTCACGACCTACCGCGCGAGCTCCGACCGCGCGTCCTGGGCGCTGATCGGGGACGGCTCGGGCGGGTTGTGCGCGGTCAAGTACGCCCTGCAATACCCGCAGTACTACGCGAGCGCGGTCAGCCTGTCCGGCCGGACCACGCTCAAGTCCGCGCTGTGGGGCGGCGAATCGGCGGTCAGGACGGCGAACGACCCGGTCCGCCTGCTCGACGCGCGACCCGACGTGGCGATCATGCTGTCCGGCCACCCGGGCACCACCGGCAGCGATTTCGCCGCGAAGGCGAAGGCCCCGACCACGGTCAAGGCGGTCGCGGGCGCGGGCGGCGCCTCCACCGACACGACGCGTCAGTTGCCCGACGCGCTCACCTTCCTCGGCCGCAACACCCGGAATCCGGCCGCGTGACGGCGCGCGGCGGGGCTCGGTACACGGGGCGCGGCGAAAGTCTCGCGGCCTCGGTGTACCGGGTCCCGTTCGTGCGTCGGCGTGCGTCGGATGGTAGGCAGTACGGGTGAAACGAATACCCCGAGTGGGGCTCCTCGGCCGTGCGATCCCGGTCGTGCTCGCCGTCGCGACCGTCGCGAGTTGTTCCGTCGCGTCCGACCTCGGCGACGCCGCGGGCGGTGGTCGCACCAGTACGTCGAGCCCCGCGTCGGGCGCCGCCAAGGCGCCGGCCACGCCCGGTGACCCCAACCCGGAGCTGGCCCGCTTCTACACCCAGCGGCCCACCTGGAAGTCCTGCGAGAGCGAGGACGACGACGAGCGCGCCCAGGCCAAGGCGTTCCGCTGCGCGACCTTCACCGTGCCGCTGGACTACAGCCGACCGACCGGGCGGACGATCGACATCGCGGTCACCCGCAAGAGCGCGGCCAAGCCCGGGCAGCGGCTCGGCTCGCTGCTGATCAACCCGGGCGGCCCGGGCGGCTCCGGGGTGACGGCGGCGTGGTGGATGTCCGAGAGCACCATCGGCAAGCCGGTCCAGGACGTCTACGACCTGATCGGCTTCGACCCGCGCGGGGTCGACCGCAGCGCACCGGTGAAGTGCATGACCGACGCCGAGCGCGACGCGTACGTGGCCGAGGACCTGCCGGAGGACCCGGTCCGGGCCGAGGCCCGGGCCAAGGAGCGGGAACGGGCCTACGCGGCCGAGTGCCAGAGCCGATCCGGCGAACTGCTGCCCTTCGTGGGCACCGACAACGCGGCCCGCGACATGGACGTCCTGCGCGCGGCGCTGGGCGACGAGAAGCTCAACTACATCGGCTTCTCCTACGGCACCTACCTCGGCGCCACCTACGCCGAACGTTTCCCCACCCGCACCGGCCGGCTGGTCCTGGACGGCGCGGTCGACCCGGCCGCGGACAACCTGAACCAGGCGATCGACCAGCAGGTCGGCTTCGATCGGTCGCTGCGCCGGTTCGCCGAGGACTGCGCGGGGCGCACGGGCTGCGCGCTCGGCACCGACCCGAAGACCGCGCCGCGCAAGGCCGCCGACTTCCTGGACGGCCTCCAGGAGCACCCGCTGGTCGCCGGCCGGGGCGGCCGGACGCTGACCTCCAGCCTGGGGTGGACCGGCGTGATCAGCCTGCTGTACGGCGACAAGGACACCGAGTGGAAGT
Source organism: Embleya hyalina (assembly GCF_003967355.1). Lineage (GTDB taxonomy): Bacteria > Actinomycetota > Actinomycetes > Streptomycetales > Streptomycetaceae > Embleya > Embleya hyalina. The sequence continues at coordinate 125,171 of NZ_BIFH01000023.1, forward strand.
ACCTGCGCGACGCGCTCGCCGACGCGATCGTGCGCAGGTCGCCGGACGCCCTGCTGTTCTACGCCGACAACTACAACGGGCGGGACGAGCAGGGGCACTACGACAACAGCGCCGACGCGTTCGTCGCGATCGGCTGCGCGGACGGCGCGGGGGAGGCGCCGACGCCGGCGCAGGTGCAGGCGGCGCTGGCCCGGCTCAAGGCCGAGGCACCGCTGCTGTCGCGCGATGTGACGGCGGAGGATCTGACCGGGGAGAACTGCGAGAGCTGGCCGTTCAGGTCGCCGGCCAAGCCGCACGCCATCCGGGCGCAGGGGAGCGCGCCGATCCTGGTGGTGGGCACGACGGGCGACCCGGCGACGCCGTACGCCTCGGCCGAGAAGCTGGCGGGGCAGTTGGCGGACGCGACGCTGTTGACCTTCGAGGGTGAGGGGCACACGGCGTATGGGGGCAACAGCCCGTGCGTGGACGGGGCGGTCGAGGGGTTCCTGTTGCGCGGGACCATGCCGCCGAAGGGGAAGCGGTGTAGCTGAGGGTGTGCGGCGCGGGCCGCTCGGCGGTGTCTTCGGGGCGCCGGCGGTCGGGAGGCCAGCGGGTGGGTCGTCGGCGCCGGGTCGTCGGGTCGTCGGGTCGTTGGGGAGTATCGCCGGCCCGCGTGGTTACCCTCCCCAGAGGTGCACGGTGGGTCTGGGCTAGTGGAGGAGCGGTCGCATGATGCGGGGTTCGTGCGCGAGGGTCGCCGCCGCGGCGGTCGGTCTGCTCCTGGTGGCGGGGTGCTCGACGGGTTCGTCGTCGAGGTCGCCGGACCGGGTCGCGGACACCGCCACGGCGCCGGCGAACGGTGACTCGGGCGGCGGGGGTACGGAGTCGGCGCCGCCGACCGCGGCGGTGGAACCGATCGGCTGGACCCCGTGTACCGGCGGCTTCCAGTGCGGCACGCTCCAGGTGCCGCTGGATCACGCCAAGCCGGACGGGCCGAAGATCCGGATCGCGGTGATGCGCAAGCCGGCGACCGGGGCGAACCGCATCGGCTCGCTGGTGCTCAACCCGGGTGGTCCGGGCGGCTCCGGGCTGGACTTCGCGCAGTACGCGGCCACCCGGTACCCGGCCGAGCTGCGCAAACGATTCGACATCGTCGGCTTCGACCCGCGCGGCGTCGGCCGCAGCACCGCGATCGGCTGCCTGGCCGACAACGCGATGGACGCCTTCACCCAGCTCGACGCGACGCCGGACACCCCCGCGGAGGAGCAGGCCTGGGTCGAGGGGGAGAAGGCGTACGGGCGGGCCTGTGCGGACCGCTCGGGGGACCTGCTCGGCCATGTGAGCACGGTCGACGCGGCCCGTGACATGGACCTGCTGCGGGCCGCGCTCGGCGACCCCAAGCTGTACTACCTGGGCGCGTCCTACGGGACCTTCCTCGGCGCGACCTACGCCGAGCTGTACCCCAAGCGGGTCGGCCGTCTCGTGCTGGACGGCGCGATGGACCCGAGCCAGTCGGCGATGGCCGCCAACAAGGTGCAGGGCGGCGGCTTCGAGACCGCGCTGGCGGCGTTCCTGGACGACTGCGTCGGCGGCGGCTCGTGCTCCCTCGGCGCGACGCGGGAGGCCGGGCTGGCCAAGATCCGCGGCCTGCTGCAACAGCTCGACGCGCGCCCCCTCCCGGGCGACGCGACCCGACGGGTCACCGAGTCGATCGCGACCACCGGCATCCTGTCGCCGCTCTACTCCAAGGACCAGTGGCCGGTCCTGCGCCGCGCGCTCGACGCGGCGCTGCGCGGCGACGGACAGCGGCTGCTCGACCTCAACGACCAGTACTACGAGCGGGGCGCGGACGGCCGGTACAGCAACCTGATGTCCGCCAACGCGGCGGTGAACTGCCTGGACTCCCCGCCGGCGGCGACGACCCGCGAGGACGTCGAGCGGAGCCTGCCCGAGTACGTGGCGGCGTCGCCGACCTTCGGCCGCAACCTCGCCTGGGCCGGCCTGTCCTGCGCGTCCTGGCCGGTCCCGCCGAGCGGCCGACCGCACCCGATCCGCGCCGAGGGCGCCGCCCCGATCCTGGTCGTCGGCACCACCCGCGACCCGGCCACGCCGTACTCCTGGGCCCAGTCCCTGGCCGGCCAACTGGCCTCCGGCAACCTCCTGACCTACGACGGCGACGGCCACACCGCCTTCGGCCGAGGCAGCGACTGCGTCGACCGCACGGTCGTCGACTACCTCACCCAGTCCACCGTCCCGCCCAAGGGCAAGACCTGCCGCTGACCCCCACCAAACGCGCGTGTCGACCACCCCGACGGGTGTGTACACTCATTCCCTGTCGCCACCGCGAGGTGGAAGGACAAGCCGCCTTAGCTCAGTCGGCTAGAGCGACGCACTCGTAATGCGTAGGTCAAGGGTTCGACTCCCTTAGGCGGCTCAACATATGGACGGGTAAGACCTCATCGACCTGGGGTTTTACCTGTCCATTGCTTTTGTCGCATAGGTAGGACCGCGTGATGTCGGCGATGTTCGCGGATGGGTCGCCGTGTGGGGACGCCGCGGGGCGCAACGAGACCTCCTGGATCCGGACTTCATGGCTTTCGGTGTGAAGGTCCGCGTGCCGGTGTCGGCGGGAGGCGTGTCCGGGGCCGGGTGTCGAGTCCCTCGTTCGTGCGACGGGCTTTCAGGCCAAGCCTTCCGGGGTGCCTGCGCGTGTCGGGTCGTTTACCTGGAGTGATCGGGTGGTGGCGGTCGGACCGCGGGGGATCGTTCCGGCCATTCGAGGAGCGGACCGTTTGCCGGGGGTGTGCGCTCCGTAGGTATCCGGTGCGACGTCCGGCATCAAGGGGAGGATTCGGCATGGCCGATTGGAAGACGATCACCGGCAGTCTCACGGCGATCTCGGTGGGGTCCAGAACGATCGTGTGGGGCCTGGACTCCGCCGGCAGCGTCTATCGGTTCACCAACGACGACAACAATCCCTGGGTGAAGATCCCGGGCGTCCTCAGCGACATCGGCGCCGCCGCCGACGGCACGGTGTGGGGAGTCAACGCCGGGAACGAGATCTTCCGCTACATCGGCGACCGGGACTCGGCGAACCACTGGGTCAAGATCCCCGGCAGCCTGGTGCGGATCTCCGCGGGGTCGCGGACCATCGTGTGGGGCCTGGACTCCGCCGGCGGCATCTACCGCTACACCAACGACGACAAGAACCCCTGGGTGAAGATCCCCGGGGTCCTCAGCGACATCGGCGTCGCCGCCGACGGCACCGTGTGGGGGGTCAACAAGGGCAACGAGATCTTCCGCTACATCGGCGACCAGGACGCCTCGGCGAACCACTGGGTCAAGATCACCGGAAGCCTGGTGCGGATCTCCGCCGGATCCCGCAGCAACGTGTGGGGCCTGGACTCCGCCGGCAGCGTCTATCGGTTCACCAACCACGACGCCAATCCCTGGGTGAAGATCCCCGGCGTGCTGAGCGACATCGGCGCCGGCATCGACGGCAACGTGTGGGGCGTCAACTCCGGCAACGTGATCTACCGCTACACCGGAGACCAACTCGGTTAGACGAGGCCACGCCCGGCACGCGAGGCACGGACCCGACCGGATCGAGCGCGCCGGCCTCGTCGCCGGCCCGACCTCCCTCGCCTTCGGATCCTCGGCCGGGCTCGCCCGGTCGATGCCGACGCCGACCCTGCGATGGCGCAGCGCGTAGTCGTGCGCAAGCCGGCGATCTCTCGACACGCAACGAGCCGCCGTGTCCCGTGCGTTGCGGGCCACTCGGACCCGTTTCTCCGCAAGAGCCCAGGTCACATGCCCCGTGGCCTGGGCTTTTGTCATTCCGCCGAGCTTCGGTGGTGCTCGGCCGGGAGTAAGCGGGCAAGGGAGGTCGGGACTTTTTGAGTGCCTTCGGTCATGCCCATAGGGCGTTGCCCAGGGGTGTGCCCTGGAGGGCGCCCGGGAGGATGTAGGCGACTGCTGAGGAGCGGTGTTCGAGGAAGGGGTTCAATGCGTCTCGGGCTGCCAGGCGGGTTTGGACTCGGGTGAATAGGGACTGGTCGCGCATGTAGGCGCAGAACAGGAGGCCCCTGTCGGTGGGGCCGTCGTCGTAGTTGTAGCTGCGGCGGAGCATGCGGGCGCCGGCGTCGAGGCGGGGGCTGGTGAGGCGGACGTGGGCCGTGACCGGGATGACGTAGGAGCCGTCCGGGTGCTTGGCGTAGATGTCCGGGTCGTCGTGTTCGGCGGTGCCGGTCAAGGGGACGCCGTCGGTGGCTCGGCGGCCGATCATCCTGCCCTGGTGGTCCTGCGGGACGGCCGCGAAGCCGGCTACGTCCATGTGGATCCTGCGGAACACCAGGGTGGTGCCGTGTTCGTGGGCTCCGGGTGGGCCCCAGACCCAGCGCCCGGCGGTGGCGTCGTCGGGGTTGGCGGTGCCGTCCTTGAGGCCGAAGAGGTTGCGCGGGGTGATGCCCGGTGGGGTGTGGGGCAGGAAGCCGGACTGGGTCCAGCGGGGGACGGCGCCGGCGGACCGCGCGGCGGCGGTGGCCAGTTCGGCGACGATGGTGAGTGTCCAGCGGTCGGCGGCGCATAGCTGGAGCAGGACGTCGCCGTTGCTGCGGGCCGGGTCCAGGCGGTCGCCGGGGAACGCCGGCAGGTCGGCCAGTTCGGCGGGCACGTTCAGGGCGAGGCGGGCCGCGAGGGCGGGGCCGACGCCGACGACGCAGGCGAGGCGGGTCGGCTCTCCGGTGTGCAGGCGCGGGTCGGGCAGTGTGCCGGCGGCCGCGGTGGACAGGGTGTGGGTCAGCGCGGTGAGGATGTCGCGCAGCGTCTCGCGGTCCGCGCCGGCGGTCGTCGGCGGGACGTCGAAGGACAGTATGTGGGTGGCGGGTAACTGGGGCCCCGTCAGACCGGCTTGGCGCGGGCCGTGGAAGGGGATCGCGGCCGCCGGCGGGGCGCCGGACGCGGGGTCGCGGCGTTGTGGTCGGCTCGCCTTCGGTTCCGCCGCCGCGCCGACCGCCGCGGCCAGTGCAGCTCCGGTCGCGAGCAGGGCTCTGCGTCCCAAACCGGATGTGGCAGGGCGTGCCTGAGCCTGTCGATTTTCCGGGTCGGTATGCATGGGCGACATTGCAGACGATAGAACACCTGTCATGCAACTCCAGTCTCCCGCACGTTCGTTACGCCCCGAGACGGCTCGCTCCGCGGTTCGGCGGTCGAGGACGACGGCGCTGCGCTGCCTGTCGGTGGCACTTGTGTGTGTCGCGCCGACGGTCGCGGCCTGCTCGTCGTCGACGGATGCCGAACCGTCCGCCGGGAAGCATCCCGCCGGGAACGTGCTGCGGGTGCCGCAGGACTTCCGCACGGTGCAGAAGGCGGTGGACGTCGCGCGTGCGGGCGACACGGTGCTGGTCGGCCCCGGCGTGTACCGGGAGAGTGTGCGGGTCGCCGTGCCGCGCCTGGTGCTGCGCGGTACGGATCGCAACGCCGTGGTCTTCGACGGCGGTGTGCGGCTCGCCAACGGCATCACCGTCACCGGCGCGGGCTCCGTGGTGGAGAACCTCACCGTCCGCGGCTACCTCGCCAACGGCGTCCTGTTCACCGGCGTCACCGACGAGCGGCTGCAGGGGCGAGGCGCGGGCGGCTCGGCGTACAACCCGCTGGACACCGCCCGCTTCCCGATGGTGCAGGGGTTTCGGGCCACCAAGGTGACGGCGTACAACAACGGGCTCTACGGCATCTACGCCTTCGACGCGCGCGGTGGTGTCATCGAGGACTCCTACGCGTCCGGGCAGGCCGATTCCGGCATCTACGTCGGCCAGTGCAAGCCGTGCGACACGCTGGTGCGCGGCAACACGGTGGAGCGCAACGCGGTCGGCATCGAGATCACCAACGCCTCGGAGGGCCTGTCGGTGCTCGGCAATCGGGTCGTCGGCAACCGCGTCGGAGTCACGGTGAACTCCAACGACCTGGAGGCGCTCGCGCCGCAACACGGCGCGGTGATCGCCGGCAACGTGATCACCGACAACAACGCGTCGGACACGCCCGAACAGGCCGACGGAGGCTTCGGGATCGGCATCGGGATCGGGGGCGGCCAGGAGAACCGCGTCGCCCGCAACCTCATCCGGGGCAACCGCTCGGCCGGCGTGCTCGTCACCGACCCGGCGGGGCATCCGGCCGTCGGCAACCGCGTCGAGGGCAACCGCGTCACGGACAACGGCGCCGACCTGGTGACGGCCTCGGTCGACCCCGGCAACTGCTTCACCGGCAACTCGCCCGCGACCCAGAGCCCGAGCGGCCTGGAGGACCTCGCCGGGTGCGGTGTCACCCCGCGCCGGGCCGTCCCGGCGGGTCGGGTCGTCGCCGTGCAACCGCCGCCGGGCGTCGCGTTCCACGCCGTACCCGCCCCGCCCGCGCAGCCCTCGATGCCCGACCCGACGGTGCCCGGCTGGCCGGCGACGGACCTGCCCGGGGTGGTCGATCCCGAGCGCTACGCCCTGCCGACCGACGCCGCCGCGATGCCGCAACCACGCTGAGCGCCCCGCCGCCGTCGACGCGGCGGGGTCAGCCCGCGATCCACGGCGCCTCGGGCATGCGTACCTTGTCGTCGCGCCCGGTGACCTCGACGGTCGTCGGGGTGCCCAGGCCCGGCATGCGCATCGTCGCCCGGCGCAGGCCGCCGTCACCGTCGACCCAGTAGGTCAGCGGCGACAACTCGCCGTCGCCCGCCCCGCGCGCGGCGTCCTGGGCGCGCGGACCGGAGAACCTGTCGTAGGTCCGGCCCTGGATGCGGTCGCGGCCCAGCCAGCGTGCCCCCGACTGGGCGAGCAGCATCGGGTTGTCGGGCCGGTCCGCGCCGAGTTGGATCAGCAACCGCAGCCCGGAGTCCAGGGGGTCCGCGGTGAAGGCGCGCGACGACCAGCCGGAACGGGGGATGTGCTCGGCCTGCTGCCACGGCGGGCCGTCGACGCCCGCCGGCACCGGCGCCAGTCCCAGCCCGGCGCCGTCCCACACGATCAGGCCGCGGTCGAGCGGGCCGGCGGCTCCGGTGACCTGATAGCCGCCCACGGCCCGGTGGTTGCGGTAGTCCACGACCCCCTCGACCCGGATCGTGACGCCACCCCCTTCGGCGGCGGTGAGCGTCACCGCGACCGGACTGGCCTGGTACAACGTCAGCCGCGACAGCGCCAGGCGGCCCGCCTCGTCGATGGTCACCGCCCGGTTCGGGTCGCCGTCGTCGGAGAGCGCCCGGTGGACGGCCAGCCCGCCCGCCGTGCTCCCGCACAGCGCGACCGCCACCAGGGCCGTGATCCAGAGCCGCCGCCGACGCGGCGGCCGGTCGCCGGTCTTCTTCCGGGCCATGCGGATGCCTTCTCTCACGTCGATCAACACACGGGCGGGCCCGTGGACCACCGGTCCGCGAACCCGCCCGCTCCATCTCTTTCGGCAACCGAGGCAGCCGGCAGCCGGTGACCGGCAGCCGACAACCGTCGGCCGCCGGCCGCCGGCCGGGCGATCGGCGCCCGGTATCGAACGCCGACCGCCGGCCCCGCGGTTACTGCTGCCGCGCTCCGCGCCTACGGAACAGCACCAGCGCCCCGCCGCCCAGCGCGATCATCGCCGCCGAGACGCCGAAGACCAGTGGCAGGTTCCCGCCCAGACCGGTCCGCGCCAGCGGCCCCGACGAACCACCGTGGTTTCCGCCCGACGTGGACGGAGCGGATGTCGTCGGCGCGCTCGTCGTCGGCGGAGGCGTGGTCGGCGGCAGCAGCTTGTTGACCGCCGTCACCTCGACTCCCGCGTCCAGGTTCTGCGCGTTCAGCACGAGCGGGCCGAGCACCGGCTTCTCCGGAGGGGCGTAGCCCAGGGGAGGGCTGATCTCCTTCCAGAAGTACGTCCCGGGCAGCACGTCGCGCTTGCAGACGCCGTCCGTTCCGGTCGTACAGGGCTCGCCGACCTTCGTGTCGGGAGTGGTTCCGTCGGACTGCAAGCCTTCGGTCCCGTTCGTCTCCCGCCACAACTCGAACTTCGCCCCGGCCAGCGCCTTGCCGTCCTGGTCGTGTTTGACCAGGCGCACCGAGCCCTCCTGTTGACGGAATCCGAAGTCGAACGTGTGGTCGTTCTCGCCCGGTCCGCCGGTGGTCAGCGCCCGTTCCGGATAACGTCCGCCGGTCGGGACCTTGCCCTTGGAGTCCACGAAGCGGTTGTCGCCGACGCCCTCTTCGGTCGGCACCCACTGGTACAGCGGCCCGTTCGGCGCGTAGTCGGCCGGGTTGTCGATCCGGATCGTGTACTTGGTCTTCGGCTTCAGACCGCCGGTGACGTTCGAGTCGTCGAAGTAGTACTCACCACGTGCCGACGTCTTCGTCGTTCCGACCACCTTGCCGGACTCGTCATAGAGGTTGACGGTGGCGCCGGGAACCGGACGCTGACCCGGGCTCTGGATGCCCTTGCGCTCGGGGTCGTACCAGACCCGGTTGCCGATCTGGAGCGGTGCCTGGTCGCAGAGCACCTCCAGGTCGCCCATCGAGGCGCCCTTGCCGAAGGAGGCGTTGCCCTCGGTGTTCAGGCGCAGGCCCGCGGCGGGCTGCCGCGTCCCGTCGCGCTTGGTGAACATCGTGCCGGCGCTCCACGGCGTGTCGATGGGGTCGACACCCGCGGTCGCGACGAACTCCTCGACCTTCGACAGCGCGAGGCCGGCGTAGGCGGCGTTCGGGTGGCCGCCGCCCATGGTGTTCACGTCGAAGAACCTGGTGCCCCTCGGCGTCTTGCCACAGCCGAGGTTGGTGTCCATGACGTACTTGCCCTCGGACAGGCACGCCTTGTTCAGGTCGCCGCCGGCCACCATCGCGATGGCGGTCGTCGGCTCCCCGGGCCGTGCGTACGCCGTCGTCCGGTCGGTGAACCGGTCCCGGAAGGCCAGCAACATCGAGCCGTCGGTCTCGAACGCGATGTCGGCCAACTCGGGTTCGGGGTTGGCCATCGCGCCGGCGCACGTCTGCCCGTTCTGCTGCGCCGGGAATGTGTCCGTCCACGGGAACCAGGCGGCTCCCGGGCAGGCCCCGCCGAGCGTGGCCTTGCGCGGGTAGTCCAGGGGCTGGTTCAGCACCTGCTTGCCGAAGACGCCCGTCGCCGGGTCGAAGGCCAGGACCACGGCGCGCATGTCCGAGAGCTTCCCGGTCGACTCGCCCGAGCAGACGCCGCCGACGTAACCGACGCCGTCCTGCAGTCCCAGACCGAACGGCCGCCAGTCGCCCGGAGCGGGGCAGCCCGGGTCCGGGATGGCGTACGAGTTCACCGGCGCCGTGGCGGTCGCCACAGTGGCGTCGTAGCGGTACAGCTTGCGGTTTTCGAGGTTGACCACGAACAGGTCGCGGCCGTCGTCGGAAACCTCCAGGTCGCCCAGGCCCTCCTTGCCGGGTGCGGCGAGGAAGGCGTTGTCGCTGGTGCCCACGCCGTGTGCCGAGGTGCCGGCGTCCGGGACGGTGGTGAACAGCGACGTCTTCTTCGTGGCGACGTCGGTGACGTAGATCCCGCCGGCGCCGCCGGGGCCGTACACCGTGTCGCGCTTGGCCAGCGCCGAGCTGAACAGCCGCTTCCCGGGCTTGCTCCAACCGATGCCGTACAGGTTGCCCGTCGCGGCGTTCGTGGACAGGTCCGTCACGTTCGTGTTCGTGCCGCGCGCGTTGTACGGGAACGTCACCAATGTCCGCGCGGACGTCGGTTCGTTCGTCGCGGGCTGGCACGCGGTGGCCAGTGGCGCGTTCTTTTGGCAGTAGTCGCCGGGGCTCCACAGCCCCGTCGTGTACTCCACGTTCTTGCCGTTGCCGAGGTCGACGAACTCCTCGTTGCTGCTCAGCTCGTTCGGTCCGCCGCCCAAGCCCTTCCGCGACGCGAACGCCGGGAACAGCACACCCGGCTTCGGATTCACAACCTGAATCCGGTACTTGCCCGCGGGCGTCCGAGCCGTGCCGGGCGCCAGTGTGACCGTGCCGTTGGCGGCCGTCACCCCGGTGACCTTGGCGCCGTCGTCGTTGGTGAGCGTCACCGTGACACCGCCCATGCCCGGTTCAAGGGCGGGACTCCATACCCCGGTGGTGTCCACGGCCCGCACGACGCGGACCGTCACCGAGCCGTCGTCCGTCAGCGGATACGCCGGCGCCGCCGCCAGTGCCAAACCGCCGAACCCGACGGCGAGTGCCGCGAGGCCGCCCAGGGAGCGGCGCGCGCGTAACGCCGATCGCGATCGGCGTCCTCCCTGCGCGGTGCCGTGCGTCCGTTCACTTAAAGGTGTCATACCCACTCTCATCATCTCGAAGGGCCCGACGTGCGATCCCCCCACGGATCGGTCGTGACCCGGCTTGTTGGCCGAAGCCTAAAGGGGATTCGGCGGGTGCATGACGGCAAGTCGAAGTTGACGTTGAACCCTTTTTCGCCACCGTCACGGGCGTGTCGCACCCAAATGAATCCGATTCGGACGGCGATGGCCAATCCGGCTTCGCGAGGTGGCCGCGCCGACGCGGCCGCCGCCCCGGCGCGGTGCGGGGGGGCAAGAGCGATAGCATAGGCGGAGAGAAAGTCTCCGATTGGCTCTCGACAGTCGAGGATGGTGCGCCATGCGGGCGGACGCGGCACGCAGCAGACGACGGATCCTCGACGCGGCGCGCGACGTCTTCCTCGAACGCGGACCGGACGCTCCGCTGGACCTGATCGTGCGCCGAGCCGGGGTCGGCCCCGCCACGCTCTACCGGCGCTACCCCGATCGGGAGTCGCTGGTCCGCGACCTCACCGGGGATCTCCTGGGCCGGCTGGAGGCGGCCGCGCACGAGGCGGCGCGCGTCGACGACGACGCGTACGCGGCGCTGCGACGCTTCGTGCACGCCGCCGCCGACCTGCGGATGGGCGCGGTCATCCCGGTGCTGCTCGAAGGGCTGGTCGTGGACGCGGAGTTGGTGCGGGTACGGACCGCGACCGTGCATGCCGTCGAGGCCCTGATCGACGCCGCCCACGCGGCGGGCACGCTGCGCCCGGACGTCGGCATGGGGGACCTGGTCCTGCTCTCGATCCGGCTCTCCCGTCCGCTGCCCGGCGGCCTGGCCCGGCTCGACGCCGACGACACCCTCCTGCACCACCACCTCGACCTGGCCTTGGACGGCCTGGGCCCGAGCCCGATCCGAACCGCCGCCGCACCGGCCCGCGCCCCGTTGTCCTTCGACGCCTTGGTGACGGCCGCCGACCGGCCGACGGCGGCCGGCCCCTGAGCGTTGTCGGCGGCGCTCCCGGCAGACCTGCGACACGACCCCGGAGGCGGCTGCCCGGCGCGCGGCGGCCGGTGACCCGAACACGCCGGGACAGTACGGCGGCCGGCCATCCGACCCCGCCGCACCGTCCCGGGCGACCGGTCCGGTCAACCCTGCGCCACCGCCACCGGGTTCGTCCGCAACCCCTTCCAGGTCGGCGGCAGCGTCGCCGCGAAGGTCGGCGCCGCCGCCGTGCCGACCACGACCGCGTAGATCCGGATCGAGCCCATGGGCAGCCACGAATCGGTCGACGACAGACTGAACGGGACCACCGCGGCGGCCGCCGCCGCGGTGCCCAGGATCACCCCGATCAGCGTGGTCGGCGTCGCCTCGACCGCGGACATCCGCATGATCCGGCCGCGGGTCGCGCCGCTCGGGCGTTGCAGCCCGAACTCGCGGCGGCGGTTGCGCGTGGCCAGGATCAGCGAGTCGACCAGGGACAACGCGGTGTACAGGGTCGGCATGCCGATGATCGGATGGTTGACCCACGCCTGGGTCTTCGACTCCTCGGCGTGCGTTTTCGGCAGCGCGTCGCGCGAGGCCGCCCGCGGCCCCGGTTGTTCCTTGGCCCAGGCGCCCAGCGAGGCGACCAGCCGGTCGGGGTCGGTGCCCTCGGCCGCGCGGACCAGGATCTGCGCGGGCAGCCCGTCCGTGGTGTGCGGCGCGAGCAGGGACACCGGCAGCAGCATGGTGTCGTAGCCGGGCCGGCTCTCGAACAGCGCGACCACCCGGACGTCCACCGAGGCGCCGTCGCCCAGGCGCAGCCGGATCGTGTCGCCGAGCCCACGATGGATCGACCGGGCCGGCGACCTCGGCAACGCCACCGTGTCGCCGCGCAGTTCGGCCGGTGAGCCGGCGGTGGCCGTCACCCCGATGCCGGCCCGACCCGCGTCCGCGTCGCGATGTCCGCGACGGAGCCGGTGGGCGCGGCCGGCCGGTCGGCCTCGGCCGCGGCGAAGAACATCGTGGCCTGCGGCACCGTGCGCGCGGGCCGGGCGATCCCGCTGACCCGGTAGGCGCGCGCACCGCCGTGCGCGGCGATCCGGACCCGGTCGCCGACGCCGACCGCCGCGCGGCGCGCGAGCGTGGTGTCCGGGACCACCTCGTCCGGCCCGGTCGGCGCGGCGCCCCCGGACAGGGTGTACGGCGTCCTGCGACCGCCGCGGGACGCGGTTCCGAGCCCCGCCCCTCTAGGCCGAAGTGTGTACGCCGCTTCGTCCTGCGGGAGGGCGTGCCGACGGCGGGCGCGGCCCTAGCCTCGTAGCCGTATCCGCAGGTGTCGAGTGGAGGAGGCGGACCGTGGCGAAGGCGCGCGGCTCGATGGTGGCCGGCCTGGTCACCGCCCTGGTGGGCGCGGGCCTGAAGGTGTTCGCCGACGATGTGCACCCGCCGGTGTTCGAACCCGGGAAGCTCGGCATGGTGCTGCTGATCCTCGGGATCGCCGAACTGCTGTACGGGTTCTATCGATTGGCCCAGGGCGACCGGAAGGCGTGAGCCGCCCGGGCGCGCGGCCGACGACGCTGCGCGACCAGGGCCAGGAAGCCGGCGCCGAGCACGGCCGAGCCCAGGAACACGACGAGCAGCACCCGTCGGCCCGGCTCGGTCCCGGCCGAGTGTCGCCGGCTTGCCGCGTCGGCCGGGGTCGCGCGAAGCTCGTCCACGACGTGGCTCACGGCGGATTCCCGCACCCGGGCGGCGGCCGGTGCCACCTCGACCCGCACGTTCGCGGTGGCCTGCCGCCCGAACCGGTCGCTCACCGTGTAGCGGAAGTCGTCCCGGCCGACGAAGCCCGGTCCCGGGGTGTAGCGCAGCACGGCGTCCGTCCCGCTCGTCTCGTCGGCCTGGAAGACCAGACCGTGTTCGGGATTGGTGTGCGAGAGCACGACGAGCCCGTCGCCGGTGTCGTCGGCCAGGACCGCGACATCCACCGACTGCCCGGCGCGGGTGCCCACCACGTCGGCGAAGGCGCGCGGCCCGGGCAGCCCCGGCGGCGTGGGCGGCACGATCGGTCGGGGGCCCGGCACGGGCCGGGGATCCGCCACCGGCCGCACCCGATCGGTGGGCACGTCGGCCCGCGCACTCGCCGGCCCGAACAGCACGACACAGCAGGCGAATACCGCGGCGCCCGCACGGCGCACTCGGGTGGGGGACACGGACGCGGTGGGCACGGGTACCTCCGGCACTGGCGATTCCGCCGGCCGAAGCCGGCACGATCTCGGGTCGACCGCCCCGATCCTGGGCCCCCGAGCGCCCCGCCCCACCTCGCGGCACGCCCCGCGCCCGAAGCTTCACCCGCACGCGTGGCCCGAAAGCCGGCCGCGCAAGCCCGAATCGATCACCCGTGCCGGAAGGCCGAGGAGCACGAGCCCGCGCCCGCGCGCCGTCACGTGACGGTCGAGTGGTCGGACACGCCGGGTGAGGCATCCGGGTGACGATCCGTGACTCTCGGGGAAGTCCTTTCTAGCCTCGGGCCCGAGACACCGATCGGGGATCGAGGCCGTCGCACGCCGAGACCGTGTCCTCGGTCCTGCCGGGACTGCGCCCCCGGCAGGATCGGGGAGACGGTCCCGGTCGCGGCGCTCGGCGGCATGCGCACGACCCGGACCGCGCGGAGGAGCACACATCGATGACCGCCCCGAGCCGAGCCCCCGGTCGCCCCGCGCCCGACCCGCTCTTCGAGCACACCCCCGATCCGCTGCGCTACACGCGGCTCGCCGCCCCGATGCGGGCGCGTCGGGGGCCGGTGCCCGCCGGCGTCGCGGCACTGGCGACCGTGGCGCTCCTGGTCTGGGCGATCCGCGCGAAGCGTCGGTAGGGCGACCGGGCCGGGCTCACCGGGTCGCCGCGTCCTTCGCCCACGTGCGCAACAGCCGCCGGGTCGCCTCGTTCGCGCCGGGCCCGTACCTGGCGGGCGCCGTCGCGGCGATCGCGACCCGGACGTCCGCCTCGGCGAGTCCCGCGCCTCGGGCGTACTCGGCGGGCAGCGCGGTGTCCAGTGCCTGGACCACCCTCGGCTCGGCGACGTGCGCGAGGATCAATCCGGCCAGGTCCTCGCCCGGCAGCCCGTAGCCCGCGTGCGACCAGTCGAGCAGCACCACGTCCTCGTCCCGCGCGATCAGGTTGCCCGGCCGCAGATCGAGGTGGCACAGCAGGTACGGGAGTTCGGCGACCCGGGTCGCCAGTGGCCCGACGGGGGGCGGACGTTCGAACAACCAGGACGGCCCGAGCGGTCCGGTCGCCGCCTGCGCGGCGCCGAGGCGGTGGGCGAAGTCGGCCCATCGGGCGGGGTCCCATTCGGTCCCGGCCACGCCCCGGACGTAGTCCAGCCACAGTGCCACCGACCCGTCGCCCCGCCGATCCACCCGCAGCGTCCGGGGCGCGGTCAACCCGTGCGCGGCGTAGACGCCGGCCGCCAGACCGCTCTCGTACGCCTCGATCTCCCGGGCCCAGTAGCGCGGATTGGCCGCCGCCGTACCGTCGGGCGTGGCCAGCTTGAGCACCGCCTCGGCGTCGCTGCCGAGCACGTGCCAGATGTCGGAACGGGGGGACAGCGGGGTGGCGTCCAGTGGCGAGCCAAGCTCGGGCGGGACGGATTCGATGCGCACCGGCGGCGGTGCGGCGGACTCGGTCAGGGTCGACTCCGGGGCGGGGTGTACCGGTCGATGGCGGACCGGGACGTCAGCGGAAGGCCGGGGCGCGGGGCGGTCGTCGGCGCCCGATGTGGTGGCGGTAGCCGAGTACCGACTTGCTTCGGCGGGCGTGCCTGCCGCGTCCCGAGCGCACCGTGTGGTGGTCGGTCGGCCGGCGCTCGCCCGACCGCCCGAGCGGCGCCGGGACCGGGAGCGGGATGGGCGCGGCGGCGCCGGGTTCGATCGCGGGTCGTGCGGTCGACGGCGGACGCGGCGGTGCGGGCGAGGTCAGCGGCCCGAGCAGGCGGTCCTCGAGCCAGGCGAGTCCGGGTATCAACAGGAACATCACGATCGGTGCGAGCAGAGCTAGGACCAAGTACATGAGTGCCGCCTGGGGTGAGCTCGTCCGGGCCGTAGTAGGCCCCTAGCCGGTGGCGAACGGCGCAAACGTGACGGTTAGGCAACGAAGGCCGATTTCCCGCGTCTGCCGACGATCGATTTCAATCGGTATCTGCGCTATGTGGGTGACCGGTCGGCACAGCGCGATCATGCGGCGGAGGCGCCCGCGATCACACGATGGACGCGCCCGCGACCACCCGCCGCGAATTCCTCGACGCCGCGTCGCCGCGCCTGACAGCCTGACCGCATGGCGAACGACGGCACGACGCTCGACTGCGACGCGATCCTGTTCGATCTCGACGGTGTGCTGGTGGACTCCCACCCCCTGATCGAACGCATCCTGCGGGCCTGGGCCGCCGACCGCGGCGTCGATCCGGACGTCGCGGTCGCCGCCTCGTACGGCCGCCGGGACATCGACCTCGTGCGCGTGGTCGCCCCCACGCTGGACGCGGAGGTCGAGGCCGCGTGGATCGTCGAACGTGAGGAACGCGACTTCACCGGCGTCGTGCCGATCCCCGGCGCGGCCGGCCTGCTCGCCGCGCTGTCCTCGGCACGCTGGGCGATCGTCACCTCCGGCACCCGCCGGGTCGCGCGGGGGCGCCTGCGTGCGGCGGAGCTGCCGGAACCGGTGTACATGATCACGGCGGAGGACGTCATCGAGGGCAAACCGGCCCCCGAGGGCTACCTGCGCGCGGCCGAGTTGCTGGGCGTGGCGCCGAACCGCTGCCTGGTCGTCGAGGACGCGGAGAGCGGAGTACGCGCCGCCGAGGCGGCCGGGATGCGCTGCCTGGGCATCGGCACGGCGTTGGCCGACGGGGGGATCGGCGCCGCGCTCGACGCCTGGGCCACGGATCTGCGATCGATCGATCCCGAACAGGTCACGGCCGAGCACGTCCGGCTTAACATCCACCCGAATGGGTCAAACTAGGGACGCAACCTCTCGGGCCCCAACAGCGTCTACAAGGGTGCACGACTCGGGGAACACCACATTTTGGTTAGGGTCGGGAGAGGCCACCACTCGATGAAGAAGACACGTATATCCCTCGCGGTCGCCGTGACCGCGGTCCTGGCCCTGTCGGCCTGCAACTCCGGCTCGTCGAGTGATTCGACGGCCAAGGCGGGCGCACAGTCGAACCTGCCCACCACCGTCTCGTCCGCGCCCGTGACGCCGAGCGCGGAGAGTACGCCCCCCGCCACGTCGGCCGCGCCGAGCAGCAGCGCCCCGACCAGCGCGTCGCCGACCGCTCCCGCGACGTCCGCGAAGCCGGCCACGAGCAAGCCGCCGACCACCAAGCCGCCGACCACGAGCAAGCCGCCGACGGCGACGACCAAGCCCAAGCCGCCGGCCGCGCAGGCCGGGCTGGACGAGCGGTGCCTGACCGGTCGGGCGATCTGCATCGACAAGCGCACCGACCGGCTCACCTGGGTGATCGACGGCAAGGTGCAGTATTCGACCGCCGTGCGCTTCGGCTCGGCCGAGACGCCGACCCGCGAGGGCGCGTTCAGCATCAACTTCAAGAGCCGCGACCACGTCTCGACGATCTACCACACGCCGATGCCGTTCGCGATGTTCTTCTCCGGCGGCCAGGCCGTGCACTACTCGGCCGACTTCGCCGCCAACGGCTACAACGGCGCCTCGCACGGCTGCGTCAACGTCCGGGACAAGGGCCTGGTGCAGCAGCTCTTCAACGAGACCCGGGTCGGCGACAAGGTGATCGTCTACCGCTCGGCCAAGTAGGCCGCGGACCCACCCGCCGTTCCGACGTTCGGGACCGCTCGGCAGGCACGGCCGAGCGGTCCCGACCCCGGGGCCCGCGGACCCGAGCTCAGCGCTCGCGCGGGGCGCGCACCGTCTTGAACTCCGCCGGACCCGCGCCCATCTCGAAGGTGCCGTCCGGGTAGAGCATCGGGCGGCGCTCCTGCATCAGCTTCGAGTACTTCTCCACGTGCTGGATCGAGACGCCCTCGGGGTCGGTGAAGTCGACCAGCGCGATCGCCACCCAGAACACCGCCCGCTTGTTGTTGAACAGCGGCACGTTCACCGTCGAGCCCTGGCCGTCGGTGACCTCGGCGTGCGCGCCGTAGGACTTGAAGCTGCCGAAGCCGTTCTCGACCGCGCTGTAGGCGCAGATCAGCACATAGCCCTGCTGGTCGGGCCGGGTGATCCGGACCGTCTCGCGGCCGGGTACGCGCGAGTCGCCGTCCAGCTTGATGTAGGGCGCGGAGTTCATGCTGCCCAGGTCGCGGTAGTAGATCACCCCGTCGCTGTCGCCCTTGTTCAGCGCGCCCAGCTTCGACCGGGGCACGTAGAGCGCGTACAGGTCCAGGTCGGCGCCGGACTTGCGGCGGGCGTCGTTGCCGCCGTCCCAGACCAGGGACGCGGTGACGGTGATCGAGCGGTCGCCCTTGTCCATGCTGATCGTCGCCCGGCCGCCCTTGGCCAGGTCGACCCGGCCCAGCGGCTCCTTGGCCATCGAGATCGGCGCGGGCGCGGCCGGCGCGGGTGCGGCGGCGGGCTCCTTGACCATGGCGTGCACCGGCGCGGCGGGCGCGGGAGTCGGCTCCGGCTCCGGCTCGTCCTCCACCGAGATGCCGAAGTCCGTGGCGAGCCCGGCCAGTCCGCTCGCGTAGCCCTGGCCCACCGCGCGTACCTTCCACGCGTCGCCGCGCCGGTACAGCTCGACCAGCACCGCGACCGTCTCGCCGCCCTCGAAGGCGCCGGCCGGGTAGGTGATCCGCGCGTCGCCGGAGGTGGTGAGCGCACCCAGGCCGGGTACCTGGCCGAGGGTGGCCCCGGGCCGGTCCGCGTCCGCGCTCACCACGACCACCACCTTGGTGATCTCGGCCGGCAGCTTGGCGAGTTCCACCGCGACGTGCGTGGTTCCCGAGGGTCCCGCCGTGGTGCGCACCGCGCCGTCGCCGCCGACGGGATTGTTGAAGAACACCAGGTCCTCGTCGGTACGCACCTTGTGCGCGTCGGTCAGCAGCACGGCGGACACGTCCACGACGTCGGTCGAGGCCCACCCGATCGAGACCTCGGCGCGGTCGCCGGTCAGGGGCGCGTTGGCGCCGGTGGGCAGCGTGACGTCGGACATGGGGGGCCCTCCCGATTGGACAAAGACGCCGTATCGCGCCGTTGTCCAGGGGAACGACCCTCCCCCCGGCGACGTTCCGCAAACCTGAAACTTTAACCAAGCAGGGGTAAAGCCCCAGGTGACAAGCCCGGTTCGGGTTCGCTCAAACGCCCGACACCACCTTGTCGAACGCCTTCCTGGCCTCGGCGAAGAAGGCGGGCGCCCCCTCGGGCCCGGCGCAGAACACCTGGATCGGCAGATGCACGGCGGTGGCCCCGGCGGCGATCACCTCGGGCGCGCCGGCCATCGTGCGGGCCAGGTCGAACCGGCCCGCGTCGTCCTTGACCAGCGGCAGCGGGCCCTGCACCCGCAGTGCCCCCGGGTCGCGGCCGGCGTCGGCGAGGGCGGTCCGGATCCGCGCCACGTCCCGGGCCATGTCGGCGGTGGACAGGCCCATGATCGGGATCCAGCCGTCGCCGCTGCGTACGATCCGCGCCAGGTTGCGGGCGTTCAGCGTGCCGCCGATCCACAGCGGCACCCCGCCGGGCCGTACCGGGCGCGGCGCACAGTAGACGTCGGTGAAGTTCACCGTCTCGGACGCGAACGACGCGGGCAGGTCCGTCCACAGCGCCTTGCAGGCCGCGAGGGTGTCGGTGAGCAGCCGACCGCGGTTGTCCCAGTCGATCCCCGCGGCGTCGTACTCCTCGCGCTGCCACCCCGCGGCCACGCCCAGCTCCAGCCGCCCGCCGGAGAGCCGGTCCAGCGTCGCGGCGGTCTTGGCGAGCAGGGTGGCGCCGCGCAGCGGGGCGACGAGGATGCCGGTGGCGAGGCGTACCCGCGAGGTGACGGCGGCGATCGCGGCGAGCAGGGTGAGCGGTTCGGGCCAGTCCGCCTCGGGCGGGGTGGGGAAGCGGCCCCAGGAGTAGTTCTGCGTGTTCGGGCCCATCACCACGTGGTCCACCAGCACAATGCGGTCGATCCCCGCGTCGTCGGCCGCGCGACCGACGTCCGTGAAGCCGCGCCAGTCGCCGGCCGGCCAGCTGCCGAAGTTGGGCAGGCCGATGGAAAGTTGCACGTCAGTGCTCATTCGGATGCTCCGTCGAATCGGGGTCGGTGTCCGTGTCGGGCTCGGTGCCGGCGGCGAGGGGGTGACCGGGGTCGGGGTCCGCGAGCGGGCGGGGCGGGCGGATCGGCCGGGGCGGGTGGGTCGGTCGAGTGGGTACGGGTGCCGGCGTCGGCGGGGCGTACGGGTCGCGGCCCGCGAGTGCCGCGTCGATCACCGCGTCGCCGAGCGCGGTCCGGGCGTACTTCTCGAAGGAGGGCGCGCGGCGCAACTCGTTGCCGCCGTCCACGGCCAGGCTCTGCCCGGTGGTCCAGGACGACTCGGGGCCGGCCAGATGGCGGACCGCCTCGGCGATGTCCTCGGGCAACCCGGTGCGGCCCAGCGGCTTGTTGGCCAGGAAGCGGGCGATCATCTCCTCGTCCGCGAAGATCCGCGCGTCCTCGCGCGAGCGCACCAGGCCGGGACGGACCGCGTTGACCCGGACGCCGGCCGCGCCCAACTCGTCGGCGGCGGCCCGGACCAGGGCCTCCAGGCCCGCCTTGCCGGCCGCGTAGCCGCTCAGGAACGGCATGGTCAGTCGGGCCGCGGTGGAGGACACGCACACGATCGCGCCGCCGCCTCGCGCGGCGATCACCGGCGCCGCGTACTTGATCGCCAGGAACGCGCTGTGCGTGTTGCGGCGCAGATCGGCCAGGAACGCGTCGTCGTCCATGGCCAGGATCGGCGCGGTGCCCCCGCCGCCCACCGTGGCCACGCAGACGGCGAGCGCGGGACCCGCCGCGCGGACCGCCTCGCGGACGCCGTCGGTGGTGCAGGCGTCGACCGCGACGTGCCGCACCTCGGTGCCGGCCGGCGCCCCCGCGCGCAGCCGTTCGGCGGTGGCGGCGAGCGCGTCGGCCCGGCGGGCGGCGAGCGTCACCGAGCAGCCGTCCGCCAGCAGACGGGCCGCACAGGCGGCGCCGATGCCGCCGCTGCCACCGGTGACCAGGGCCATCCGGCCGGCCAGGATCGCGGGCATGGGCGGGTTCCTCCAAGGGCGACCAAGGGGGCTGACGATCTGTCAGCTCGCGGCAGACGTTACACCTCGAATCATTCGAGTTGTAACGAAGTTCGGCTAGAGTGTGGCCATGACCACGCCGGAGGGCGAGCCGCCCGGACTGACCGCGCTGCTCTACGCGGCCACCGCCCGCCTCGACGCGCACTTCGCGGCCTGCGCGGGAGCGATCGGGCTGACCGCGTCCCAGGCCAACGCGGTGCACGAACTCGCCGAGCCACTGGGCATGCGCGAGCTGGGCCGCCGGATGTGCTGCGAGCCGCCGAACGTGACGTTCGTGGTGGACCGGCTGGTCGAGCGCGGCCTGGTCGAGCGCCGACCGCACCCGAACGACCGCCGGGCGAAGCTGATCGCGCTCACCTCGGAAGGCGCCGAACTGCGCGCCCGCCTGTTCGCCGGCCTCGCCGTGGACCCGCCGCTGTCCGGGCTGCCGGACGCCGACCGGCGGGCCCTGCGGGTCCTGCTCGACCGGGCCCTGAACGACGACTGAGCGCCGACCCTGGTTCTCCTCGACCCCGGCCACTAATCTGACGCGCCATCAGACAGTGCGGTGTCACCCACCCCGGTGGCGCCGGGGACAGGAGTACGGCATGGCTGTGTTCGCGCTGCGATTCGACTTCCGCAATCCGGCCTTCGCCGGGACGACCATGGGGGAGCGCTACGCCGCGGCACTCGACATGGTCGAGTGGGCCGACGAGCGCGGATTCTTCATGGTCACGCTGTCCGAGCACCACGGCTTCGCCGACGGATACCTGCCCGCCCCGCTCCAGTTCGCCGCCGCGATCACCGCGCGCAGCCGGAACGTGGGCGTCACCATCGCCGCGATACCCGCGCCGCTGCACGACCCGCTGCACCTGGCCGAGGAGCTGGCGGTGCTCGACCTGCTGAGTCGGGGTCGGGTGAACGTGGTGCTCACCAACGGCTACGTGGACACCGAGTTCGCGATGTACGACGTGCCGATGCGCGAGCGGGTCAAGCGCACCGTGGAAACCGTCGAGACGCTGCGCAGGGCGTGGACGGGGGAGGAGTTCGAGTTCCGCGGCCGGACCGTGCGGGTGACCCCGGCGCCGTTCCAAAAGGGTGGCCCGCCGATCATCCTCGGCGGCAGCGTCGAGGCCGCCGCGCGCCGGGCCGCCCGGATCGCCGACGGGTTCATGCCGTCCAACCCGGACATCTGGGAGTTCTACCGGGACGAGAAGGTCAAGCTCGGCGAGGAGGACCCGGGCCCGTACTTCGGCGGCGACACCGGCTTCTTCCACCTCTCGAACGACCCCGACCGGGACTGGGACCGGATCGCGCCGCACGCGCTGCACGAGGTCAACGCCTACGGCGAGACGATGGCCAGGGCGGGCACCGCCGGGGTGGGCGGCTACGCGAGCGTCACCGACGCCGACGCGCTGCGTGCGGGCGGGCAGTACCGGGTGATCACTCCACAGACCCTGGTGGCCGAGCTGAAGGCCCAGGGCGACGCGGCGTTCGCGATCCTGCACCCGATGATGGGCGGCATCCCGCCGGAGCTGGCCTGGGAGAGCCTGCGCCTGTTCGAGAACGAGGTACTGCCGAACCTGTAGCGAGCGCCGGTCGGCGGTGCGGCCCACCCAGGGCCGCCCGCCGACCGCCGAATGCCGCAGGTCAGCGGTGCGGCGCGCCCGCCACGAAGTCCTTCGTGTGGTCCCACCACGTGCGCCGGTCGGGCGGGAACCGGCGCAGCGAGCGGGCCAGCTTGGTGTCCGCGTGCGGCGAGGTCCGTCCCGGGCCCTCCTTGTAGCGCCAACGCGCCCACGGCGACTCGGGCTTGGCGATCCGCACCGCCGACACCATCGCCACGAACGGGACGAACACGCCGATCAGCCCGGTGGCCACCTTGCCCTTGGCCAGCGCACACAACGCGAAGGCCAGGTTGAACACCACGATCACCGCGGCCACCGGCTTGCTGTCGCCGTCGCCCAGGCCGAGCGGGTTGGCGCCGACGAACAGCAGCACGCCCATCGCGGCGGTGATCAGTACGGCGTCCACCGACTTGCGCCCGTCCGCGGCCCAGTACACGTCGTCCAGGTGCACGAGCAGCGCGAACTCGTCCAGGGTGAGTGCGGCGCCCATCCCGAACAACCCGGCGAGCACCTGGCGCAGCGCGCCGCCCGGTTCGTAGGAGAACTCGAGCGCGCCCGCGATCAGCATCAGGAAGATTCCGTAGACCTGGTGGTGCACGTGCACCTTGCCCACCACCATGTTCCGGAACGGGCCCTTGCCCGCCCGGATCAGCCGGGTGATCAGCCTGGTCACCGCGAAGGTGAAGATGAAGGCGACGAGCATCCAGCCGACGCCGTGGGGCCCGGCCTCGGCGTCGCCCGCCAGCCGCGCGGTGGTCGAGATCCAGCCCTGGTGCTGCACAGCCCGTCCCTGCTCGTGATTCCCGTGTGAGGAGGATTGTCCATGATCGAATGGACCGCTCGGCGCCATCGCCGCTCCCGCACGACGGCGACCGGATCGAATCGAGGTTAGGACGCGCATGACCCTCCCCACGACTTCCACCGAGGTGACCTTCCCGGCCGGTGCCACCACCGGCGAGGCGCCGATCCTGGCGGCGCCCGTGCTGCCGGACGGGCGCACCGCCCTGGTGGTCGGACGTACGCCGTTCCATCCGCTCGACCACACCTGGCCGGACCAGCCCGCGGACACGGGGGTGATCCGGGTGGCGGGCGCGGAACTGCCGGTGGTGGACTGCCTGACCGGCGGGGTCGGCCCGGACGGGACGTTCGCGGTCGGCGAGGCGATCCCGGTGCGGCGCGGCGACGAGGACTGGGCCTGGCTGGCGCTGCACGTGGTGGACCCGGCCCCGGGCGACCCGGCCGACCTGGTCGGCGCCGCGGCCGAACTCGTGGTCGACGCCGAGCGCCGGGCCGCGCTGAGCGCCGCGCACACCGCGTGCCACCTGCTGGCGTTCGCGCTGAACGCGGTGCTCGCGCCGCGCTGGCGCAAGGAGGTGCGCACCGACAGCCTCGGCCGCCCGGACTTCGACAACCTCGCGATCACCCGGTCCCGGCTGACCGAGGCGGGCAGCCGGGACGACTACCGGATCGGCAAGTCGCTGCGGAAGAAGGGCTTCACCGCGGACACGCTGGCCGAGGACCTGCCCGGGATCCGCGACGAGGTCGAGGCGCTGCTCGGCGAGTGGCTGAAGACCGACGCCGGGGTCCGGATCGAGGTGCCCGCCCCGGCGCTGACCGCGCGTCGGGTGTGGCACTGCGGGCTGCCCGACGGCGACGCGCACGTCCCGTGCGGCGGCTCGCACCTGGCCCGACTCGGCGAACTGCGCTCGCTTGCGGTCGAGTTGACCCTGGAGGAGGACGGCGCGCTGGTCGCGCTGACCCGGCCCGAGCGGGTCTGAGCCGCGGTTCGATTCGGGTCCCCGGGAACCGGTCTCCCGGTGCGGACGTTACCTTCGGAAGGAAATCTCTTTGCCCAACCATGACCTGGTCGGGGGGCTTCCGCTGTCCGCCATCGCCCGCTCCGGGAGGCACGCGCCGTGCAAACCATCGCCCTGGGACCCTCGTTCCTGGACCCCGACAAGCTGATCTCCACGTTCGGCCTGATCGGCATCCTGGTGATCGTCTTCGCCGAGTCGGGCCTGCTGATCGGCTTCTTCCTCCCGGGCGATTCGCTGCTGTTCACCACCGGCCTGCTGGTCTCCGACGGCAAGTTCTCGCAGCCGCTGTGGCTGGTGTGCCTGCTCCTGTGGACCGCGGCGGTGGTCGGCGACCAGGTCGGCTTCCTGTTCGGCCGCAAGGTGGGGCCGTCGCTGTTCAATCGGCCGAACTCGCGCTTCTTCAAGCGGGAGAACGTGGAGAAGGCGCACGAGTTCTTCGACAGGTACGGCCCGCGCTCGATCGTGCTGGCCCGGTTCGTCCCGATCGTGCGCACCTTCACCCCGATCGTCGCGGGCGTGGCCCGGATGAAGTACCGCACCTTCGTCGTCTACAACATCGTCGGCGGCTTCCTGTGGGCGTGCGGGGTCACCGTGCTCGGCTACTCGCTGGGCCAGGTCGCCTTCGTCCGCGACAACATCGAATTGATCCTCGTGGCCATCGTGCTGATCTCGGTGATCCCGGTGGCGATCGAACTCCTGCGCGCCCGCTCGACGTCGCGCACGCGGGCCGCGGTCGAGCCGACCGCGTCGGCCGAGCCGGTGGAGCCGGCCGCGGGCCGGGGGCGCCACCGGGCGGGCGACGACCGGCGGGACGCGTAGGACGGCTGTTGCCACTGAGCCGTACGGGTGTCGTGCGCCAATAGAGTGCACGCCATGCGTGCTCAACTTCTGGCCCGGGCGACCCTGCCGTCCCTGTGGAGTCTCGACCGCATCCCGGGGGCGGCGGCCTGGCTCGCCCACGGCGTGGACGGTTCCCTCGTCGTGCTCGACGACTCGTTGGCGGTGGTCCGCGAGATCCGGCTGCCGGGGGACTGGAAGGGAGGCCACTCGGTCACCCCCGACCTGGCCCGCTTCGTCGCCTCGACCCCCGATCGTGTGGTCGTGCTCGACGCCGACGGCACCGAGGTGTGGTCCCACCCGCACGTGCCCTGGCAGGCCGAGGAGGCCGGGTCGAGCGCGGTCACCGCGGCCGGGATCTGGGCGGTGGTCCGGACCGCCGAGGGGGACCGGTGTGTGCTGCTCGACGCCGCGGACGGCGCGCCGCGCGTGATCCGGCCGGTGGCCCCCGCCACCGTCGGCTCCGAGTTGATCCCGCACCCCGACGGCGTACACCTGGGCCTGGCCGCGTCGCACGCCGACGACGCGTACCGGATCTTCGTCCTCGCCTCGGCCGGTGCGGAGGAGGTCGCCGAGGTGCCGCCGGGGGAGAGCCGGGTGCTCACCGACATCCACGCGTCGGGGCAGATGATGCTGACCACGCCGATCGAGGCCGGCCCGCTGTCCCTGGTGCGCTTCCCGGACGGCGCGGTGATAGCGGCCCGACCGGGCGAGCAGGTCTTCCCCGACCCGGACGAGGTCTTCGACATCTACGCCGGCTTCCTGCGCCGCGACCTCGTGCTCGCGGCCTCCTCGGGCGAGCGGCACGTGCTGTTCTCGGTGCCGGACCTGCGTGCCGTCGCGGAGATCGAGTACCCCGAGGACGCGCCGCGCGAATGGCTCGTGGTGCGCTCCGACGGCATCTGGCTGACCGCCGACGCGGAGTCGGGGACGGTCTGCGCGTGGACGCTGGAGTCGGTCGGCTGACCCGGCCTCGGTGGCCGGGTGCACGCCCGATCGGCCACGGACGTGACGCGAGTGCGTACCGATGTTCGAGTCGATTCCCGAGCGATAAGCCCATTGGCGGGAAATATGCCACTTATGGTGCATTTGTGACCACGGGTGACTAACGTGCATAGACCTGCCCGGAATCGGAATCTCCGGTTCCCCTCGGTGCCCGCCGCTTGGAGGGAGACCGCATGCCTCGTAGATCGTTCTTCCGTACCGCAGTACCCGCCGGACTCGCCGCCGTCCTCGTCCTCACGCTGACGCCCGGAGCGCTCGCCGACGACCCCGGCGGCGCCGGCTACCCCGATGCCGACCAGGTGCGCCGGGCCCACGACGCGGTTGCCGGCAAGGTCGACGACATCGACCGGATCGAGGCCGAACTCGATCGCGAGGCGGACGACCTGGCCCGCCTCGACATCCGCGCCGACGCCGCCGTCGAGGAGTACAACGGCGCCGTGGTGCTCCGGCGGCAGGCCCGGGACCGGGCCGCCGACGCCGACGTGTACCTGCGCACCGCCGACGCCCGCCTGTCCCGGGCCCGGGACGAACTCGGCCGACTGGCCGCGCAGACCTACCGGATGGGCGGCGGCGCGGGGCTCGGCGCCTTCCGGGCGATGCTCGGCGCCGACTCGCCCGGCGACCTGGTCTCCCGGATGGAGAGCCTGCGGCGGATCTCCCAGGACGGCGACGACACGCTCCGGCGCGGCATCGCCGCCGTACACGACGCCGCGGTCGCCAAGACCGACGCCGAACACGGCGCGGAGGCGGCCGCCCGGGCGACCGAGGCGGTGCGCGCGGCCAAGGACCGGGTCGAGGCCGAACTCGCCGCCCAGCGGAGCCGGGTCCACGAGATCACCGCCCGACACACCGCGCTGCTCGCCGAGTCGGCCACGCTGAGGCGGACCTCGATCGACCTGGAGACGCGCCGCCGGGACGGCCGGGCCGCCGAGGCGCAACGACGTGCCGAGGAGGAGGCCCGGGCCCGGGCCGAGGCCGACGCGGACCGCGAACAGGCGCGCCGGGAGAAGGAGGAGGCCGACCGGCGGGCGGAGCAGGCGCGCCCGGCCGACGCGGCCGGCGAACAGGCGGCGGCCCGCCCCGCGAAACCGGACACCACCGCCAAGCCCGCCGAGCGGGTCGACCCCGCGGCCGCGAGCAGGCCCGACCGCTCCGGCGGCAGGGCCGCGGCCGGCCCCGCCGCCGCGATCGCCTACGCGAAGGCCCAACTCGGCAAGCCCTATGTCTGGGGCGGCGAGGGGCCGAGCGGCTTCGACTGCTCCGGCCTGGTCATGCAGGCCTGGCGCCGGGCGGGCGTGCGGATGGCCCACTTCGCCGCCACCCAGTACTTCGAGAGCACGCCCGTGTCGTACAGGAACCTGCGCCCGGGCGACCTGGTCTTCTGGACCGAGACCAAGAGTGCCTCCGACATCCACCACGTCGCGATGTACCTGGGCGGCGGCAGGATGATCCACGCACCGCGCACCGGCGACGTGGTCAAGATCGGCAACCTGTTCTCCATGGGCACCCCGGACTACTACGCCCGCCCGTCCTGACCACGCGCGCGACCACCCGCGCGACGCGAGGACGCGAAAAGCACGGACGCCGATCGGCGGCAGCATCCCGAGGGGTGGCTGCCGCCGATCGGCGTTCGTCCGGATCGGGCTACCGGGTCAGTGGTGACCCTGCTCGGTGAGCCGCTTGCGCGAGGCCTCGACCTCGGCCTCGGCGTCGTCGCGACCGACCCAGTTCGCGCCCTCGACCGACTTGCCCGGCTCCAGGTCCTTGTAGACCTCGAAGAAGTGCTGGATCTCCAGGCGGTCGAACTCCGAGACGTGGTGGATGTCACGCAGGTGCTCCACACGCGGGTCCGTCGCCGGAACGCACAGGACCTTGTCGTCGCCGCCGGCCTCGTCCGTCATCCGGAACATGCCGATTGCGCGGCAGCGCACCTGGACGCCCGGGAAGGTCGGCTCGTCCAGCAGCACCAGCGCGTCCAGCGGGTCACCGTCCTCACCGAGGGTGTCCTCGATGAAGCCGTAGTCCGCCGGGTAGCGCGTCGAGGTGAACAACATGCGGTCGAGCCGGATGCGACCCGTCTCGTGGTCCACCTCGTACTTGTTGCGCGATCCCCGGGGGATCTCGATGGTGACGTCGAACTCCAAGGCTCCTCCATGTGCTGCGCCGGGACCGTTGCCGGGACCGTTAGGGTCGTTCTGTCCGCGAGGCCGAACCCGGCACAGGTCCCGGACAGAACCTGATCTGGTCTCAGTGTCTCGCATGGCCGGTGGTCCGGCGGAAGGGGATGGTCTCGCGTGCCCGGCATGAGGAGCAAAGCGATCGCCGCGGCGTTGGCGGCGGTGCTGCTGGCCGTGCTCGTGACCCTCGTCCACGGATCGTGGAAGGGCGAGCGGTTGGGCGCCCGAGCCGACGACGGCACCGGTCGGGTCGCCGCGACGGCCGCGCCGCCCGTGCTCGTGCCGGTTTCGGGGGACCCGGCCGGAGCGACCCCGACCGAGGCCGGCATCCGGGCCGTGCTCGAGCCGCTGGGCCGCACGACCGCGCTCGGCGCGCCGCCCGCGGTCGCCGTCGTCGACGCGTTGACCGGACGCCTCCTGTACGGCGCCAACCAGGACCGCGCGGCGACGCCCGCGTCCACCACCAAGATCACCACGGCGGTGGCCGCGCTCACCGCCCCCGGCCCCGACCACCGCATCGCCACCCGCGTCGTGCCCGGTCCGACGCCGGGCACGATCGTCCTGGTCGGCGGCGGGGATCCCACGCTGACCGCGCTCGACGGCCGGCAGTACGGCGGCTATCGGCCCGCCCGCCTCTCCGACCTGGCGGCGGCGACCGCGTCGGCGCTCAAGGCGAGCGGGACCACGCAGGTCAAGCTCCTGTACGACACCTCGCTCTACACCGGCCCCGCGCTGCACGCGATCGGCGTCAACGAGAACATCGCCCCGGTGGTGTCGCTGATGGTCGACGAGGGCCGGGTGGACCCGACGGTGGTCGGCAAGGAGAGCACCCGGGTGCCGTCCCCGGGCGTCGACGCGGCGAAGAAGTTCGCCGCGATGCTCAAGACCGCGGGCGTCACGGTCGACGGCGCCCCGGCCCCCGGCACCGCGCCCGGCGGCGGCGCGCCCGAACTCGCCTCCGTCCAGTCCCCGCCGCTGTCCGCGATCGTCGAGCAGATGCTCACCGTCAGCGACAACGACCTGGCCGAGGCGCTGCTGCGGCAGGTCGCGATCGCCAAGGGGCAGCCCGCGAGCTTCCAGGGCGGCACCGCCGCGGCCCGGCAGGTCCTGGAGGGTCTGGGTGTGACCTACGGCGCCTCGAACCTCAAGGACGGCAGCGGCCTGGACAAGGAGAACCGGCTCACCCCGCAGACCTTGGTGCAGACCCTTTCGACCGCCGCGTCCGGCGCCCACCCCGAACTGCGCCGGGCGCTCACCGGACTGCCGATCGCGGGCTTCACCGGCACGCTGACCGAACGGTACGGGCCGAACAGCGGAGCCGCCGACGCGGCCGGCGTGGTCCGGGCCAAGACCGGCTCGTTGACCGGGGTCAGCACGCTGTCCGGCCTGGTGCGCGACCGGGACGGCCGCCTCCTCGCCTTCGCGATACTGGCCGACCGGTTCACCGGCGACCCCGACCCGGCCCGCGCCGCGATCGACCGGATGGCCGCCGCGCTGGCCGACTGCGGCTGCGGCACCGCCGGCTGACCCGCGTCCGTCCCGCCGGCGCGCCGGTCCGCGGCCGGCAAAACCGGAACCCGAATCGAACGCGGAGCCCCGATCCTCTTTCGGGGCCGCTTCGAGCACGTAACGTGGCCGTATGACGAGCGGCAACGGTGCGGACATGATCGATTGGGACCTGGCCGTGGCGACGGCGAACCGGCTCGTGCGGCCGGGCCCCGACGTCGGGCGGGACGAGGCACGGGCCGTGGTCGCGGAATTGCGCGCACACGCCAAGACGTCGGAGGAGCACGTACGGGCCTTCACCGGACTCGACGCCGGCGACAACGACACCCCGGTCCTGGTGGTGGACCGACCCGGCTGGGCCCGCGCCAACGTGCAGGGCTTCCGGCACGTGCTGCGCCCGCTCCTGGACAAGGTGGAGGAGCGCCGCGAGACGCTGCCGGGCGGCGCCGCCCTGGGCGCGGTGGGCGGCAAGATGACCGGCCTGGAACTGGGCACCCTGCTCGCGTTCCTGTCCTCGCGTGTGCTCGGCCAGTACGAGACATTCGCCCCGCAGGCCCCGGGCGCCGGCGGACGCGGCCCCGGCCGACTGCTCCTGGTCGCCCCGAACATCGTCCAGGTCGAGCGCGAACTGGGCGTGGACCCGCACGACTTCCGGCTGTGGGTGTGCCTGCACGAGGAGACCCACCGCACCCAGTTCACCGCCGTACCGTGGCTGCGCGACCACCTGGAACAGGAGATCCACGGGTTCCTCGGGCAGACCGAGGTGGATCCGTCCGCGGTGCTGGGCCGGCTGCGCGAGGCGGTCTCCGCGTTCGCCGGCGCGCGCCGCGGCGAGGGCGACGGCGACGGCGCCTCGCTGGTCGAACTGGTCCAGACGCCCGAGCAGCGCGAGATCCTGGGTCGGATCACCGCGGTGATGTCGCTCCTGGAGGGACACGCCGACTTCGTGATGGACGGGGTCGGGCCGCAGGTCATCCCCACCGTCACGGAGATCCGGGAGAAGTTCGCCGAGCGCCGCGCGCAGGGCACCGGGCGGCTCGACCAGGCACTGCGCAAGCTGCTCGGGATGGACGCGAAGCTGCGCCAGTACCGCGACGGCGAGCGGTTCGTGCGCGAGGTCGTCGGGCGGGTCGGCATGGAAGGCTTCAACCGGGTCTGGACGTCGCCGAACACCCTGCCCACCAAGGCCGAGGTGGCCGACCCGGCTTCCTGGGTGGACCGGGTGCACGGCAGGGCGGGCACGGCCGGCGAGACCGGCGCCGCGGGACCGACCGACGCGGAGTGATCCGGGCGTCCGACCCGACGGTCCCGGCGGCCGGGAGCGGCCGACCGGGGCCGGGTCCGGGCGGCCCGCCGGGCGCCGCTCGGCCGATCGCCGGCCCGCCCGCGTCCTCATCCGGGCGACATCCGGCGGTGTCTGCGGCCCGAGCCGCTTCGGGTGACGTAGCGTGGGCAAACCAATTCTCTTCGGCACATCTCGCGGAGGCCGCGACCTCCGCTGACCGGCCGAACCGGACGTGCAAGGAGGTGTCGTCGAGCCGTGGGACCCCATCCCGCCGTGGCCGCCACCAGGCTGGCCGTCCGCAATACCCTGCGCGACCTGCAACCGGGTGATCTCGTCCTGGTCGCGTGCAGTGGTGGCGCGGACTCGTTGGCGCTCGCAGCGGCCACCGCGTTCGAGGCCCCGCGCGCGGGGCTGCGGGCCGGCGCCATCACCGTCGACCACGGCCTGCAGGCGGGCTCGACCCGTCGCGCCGTGGACCTGGTCGCCCGGCTGCGCGAGCTGGGCCTGACGCCGGTCGAGGCGCTCGGCGTCACGGTCGGCACCAGGGGCGGTCCCGAGGGCGCCGCGCGCCTGGCCCGATACACCGCCCTGGACACCGCCGCCCGCACCCACGGCGCCGCGCTCGTGCTGCTCGGACACACCCTGGAGGACCAGGCCGAGACCGTCCTGCTCGGGCTGGCCCGGGGCTCCGGCGCCCGATCCCTCGCGGGCATGCCGCCGCTGACCGGCCACTACCAGCGCCCGTTCCTGGAGCTGGGCCGCGACATCACCCGGCAGGCCTGCGTCGCGCAGGACCTGTTGCCCTGGGAGGACCCGCACAACGCCGACCCCGCCTACACCAGGGCGCGGGTGCGGCACGAGGTGCTGCCGGTCCTGGAGAAGGCGCTCGGCCCCGGCGTGTCCGAGGCGCTGGCCCGCACCGCGCGGCTGTTCCGCGACGACGCGGAGGCGCTGGACCAGTGGGCGGACCGGGCCCAGGCCGACGTCACCCACGACGACGGCGAGCTCGAGGTCGCCGGCCTGGCCGAACTGCCCGCCGCGGTGCGCCGCCGGGTGCTGCGCCGCACGGCGGTCGTCGCGGGCAGCCCGTCCGGCGCGCTGTTCGCGCGCCACGTGGAGGCGGTGGAGAAGCTGGTCATCTCGTGGCACGGCCAGGGCCCCATCCACCTGCCCGGGGGCGTCGAGATACGCAGGCGGTGTGGCAGGCTTCTCTTTCACCGGCCGGCTCAATCCTGACCGGTGCTCGCGGGGCTCTGTCGACAACTTCGTAGTAAGGCATGTGGTGGACGAGAAGGACATGGGCGCCGACCTCGAAAGGGTCCTCGTCACGCAGGAGGAGATCGAGGCGAAGCTCGTCGAGCTCGCCGAGCGGATCGACGAGGACTACCGGGGCCAGGACCTGCTCCTCGTGGGCGTGCTCAAGGGCGCCGTCATGGTGATGGCCGACCTCGCCCGGGCGGTGCACTCGCCGGTCAAGATGGACTGGATGGCGGTGTCCTCCTACGGCTCCGGCACCAAGTCCTCCGGCGTCGTGCGCATCCTCAAGGACCTCGACGCGGACATCGCCGGTCGGCACGTCCTGGTCGTCGAGGACATCATCGACTCGGGCCTGACCCTGTCGTGGATGCTCGCCAACCTCACCTCGCGTGGTCCCGCCTCGCTGGAGGTGTGCGCGTTCTTCCGCAAGCCGGAGGCGGCCAAGGTCGACATCCCGGTCAAGTACGTGGGCTTCGACATCCCCAACGAGTTCGTGGTCGGCTACGGCCTCGACTACGCCGAGCGCTACCGCAATCTGCCGTTCGTGGGCACACTGGCCGAGCACGTATACGGCGGTTCGAAGCCGACCTGACCCGCTCGGGCACTCGGATCACGACTTCGGGTTTGCGCGATCGACATCCGGTTGCAGCATCCGGGAACAAGGGGAACGTTTCCCCTCGTTGGAGGGTGCGTCGGGGGTCGATCCACGAAGGCGCGCATCGCGAGTGAACGCGCGGCGCGTTGGCGTGCGAACGCCCGGTGTACCGTCTAACGCAACGACATCCGATCAGCACGGGCGACCGTGCCGGGCGATACCGGACAGGCAACGTACCCGGGGGCCATGAGGCGCCCGGGTCAAAAGTCGGCAGGAGGGACGGGGCGTCTGCTGCCCCGCATCGATGGACGTCAAGCGCTATTTCCGCGGGCCGGTCATGTGGATCGCGCTGGCCGTCATTGCTGTGATCCTCCTGATGCAGCTCGTCTCCTCTTCGAGCGGCTTCAAGGGTGTCGACACCGGCAAGGCGATCCAGGCGATCCAGAACGACCAGGTCAAGTCAGCCAAGCTCATCGGCGGCAACGATCAGTCACTCGAGCTCACCCTGATCCCCGGGGTGAAGATCGACAAGCACAATAAGATCAAGACCTCCTACATCGACGAGCAGGGCGTGGAGATCCAGCGCCTGCTCCAGTCGAAGTACGAGCAGGGCAAGATCCAGGACTCGTACACGGTCAAGCTCAGCAAGCAGAGCACGATCGTCAGCATCCTGTTCTCCCTGCTGCCGTTCGTGCTCATCGTCGTGGTCTTCCTGTTCCTGATGAATCAGATGCAGGGCGGCGGCTCCCGAGTGATGAACTTCGGGAAGTCCAAGGCCAAGCTGATCTCCAAGGACACGCCGAAGACGACCTTCGCCGACGTGGCGGGTGCCGACGAGGCGGTCGAGGAACTGCACGAGATCAAGGAGTTCCTCCAGGAGCCCGCCAAGTTCCAGGCGGTCGGCGCGAAGATCCCCAAGGGCGTGCTGCTCTACGGCCCGCCCGGAACCGGCAAGACCCTGCTCGCCCGCGCGGTCGCGGGTGAGGCGGGTGTGCCGTTCTACTCGATCTCCGGTTCCGACTTCGTCGAGATGTTCGTCGGTGTCGGTGCCTCCCGGGTGCGCGACCTCTTCGAGCAGGCCAAGGCCAACGCGCCGGCGATCGTCTTCGTCGACGAGATCGACGCGGTCGGTCGACACCGCGGCGCGGGCATGGGCGGCGGCCACGACGAACGCGAGCAGACGCTCAACCAGCTGCTCGTCGAGATGGACGGCTTCGACGTCAAGGGCGGCGTGATCCTGATCGCCGCGACCAACCGGCCCGACATCCTGGACCCCGCGCTGCTGCGCCCGGGCCGCTTCGACCGGCAGATCGCGGTCGACCGCCCCGACATGCAGGGCCGCTGGGACATCCTCAAGGTGCACGCCAAGGGCAAGCCGGTCACCGAGGACATCGACCTCAAGGCCGTCGCCCGGCGCACCCCCGGCTTCACGGGTGCCGACCTGGCCAACGTGCTCAACGAGGCGGCGCTGCTCACCGCCCGCTCCGACGCCAAGCTGATCGACGCGTTGGCGATGGACGAGGCGATCGACCGCGTCGTGGCCGGGCCGCAGAAGCGCACCCGGATCATGAGCGACAAGGAAAAGAAGATCACCGCGTACCACGAGGGCGGCCACGCCCTGGTGGCCCACGCGCTGCCGAACACCGACCCGGTGCACAAGATCACCATCCTGTCCCGGGGCCGGGCGCTCGGCTACACCATGGTCCTGCCGGAAGAGGACAAGTACTCCACCACCCGCAACGAGATGCTCGACCAGCTCGCCTACATGCTGGGCGGGCGCGCGGCGGAGGAGCTGGTCTTCCACGACCCGACCACCGGCGCATCGGACGACATCGAGAAGGCCACCGGCCTGGCCCGCTCGATGGTGACCCAGTACGGCATGACCGAGCGGCTGGGCGCGATCAAGTTCGGCAACGACGGTGCCGAGCCCTTCCTGGGTCGTGAAATGGGTCACCAGCGCGACTACTCCGAAGAGGTCGCGGCTATCGTCGACGAAGAGGTCAAGCGGTTCATCGAGACCGCCCACAACGAAGCGTGGGAGATCCTCGTCGAGAACCGCGACGTGCTGGACAACCTGGTGCTGGAGCTGTTGGAGAAGGAGACCCTGGACAAGGCCCAGGTCGCCGAGATCTTCGCACCGGTCACCAAGCGTCCGGCGCGCCCGGCGTGGACCGGCTCCAGTCGGCGTCAGCCGTCCAGCCGTCCCCCCGTGATGACGCCCCGCGAGCTCACGCTCTCCGGCGGCGGCAGCGACAATGGGATTCTCAACGGCGGCGCGACCTCTGCGACGGGCACCACGACGGGGTCCGGTGGGGCGGTAGCGCACCCCGAACCGCCGTCCGATTCTCCGGAGAACTGAACGTGACGATCGACCCGGTCACCTTCGACGGCAGCCCCGCCGTGGGTGAGTTCGACCAGGATCGCGCCGAGCGCGCGGTTCGGGAGCTGCTGCTCGCGGTCGGGGAGAACCCCGACCGCGAGGGCCTCAAGGACACCCCGGCGCGGGTGGCCAGGTCGTACCGGGAGATCTTCGCGGGACTCCGGCAGGAGCCGGAGGACGTGTTGACCACGACCTTCGACCTCGGCCACGACGAGCTGGTCCTGGTCAAGGACATCGAGGTCTACAGCACCTGCGAGCACCACCTGGTCACCTTCCACGGCGTCGCCCACGTGGGCTACATCCCGTCGGAGGACGGCCAGATCACCGGCCTGTCCAAGCTGGCCCGCCTGGTCGACGTCTACGCCAAGCGGCCGCAGGTGCAGGAGCGGCTGACCACGCAGATCGCCGACGCGCTGGTGAACATCCTGCGCCCGCGCGGGGTGATCGTGGTGGTCGAGTGCGAGCACCTGTGCATGACCATGCGCGGCATACGCAAGCCGGGTGCGCGCACGCTCACCTCGGCCGTACGCGGCCAGTTGTTGAACGCGGCCACCCGGGCCGAGGCGATGAGCCTGATCCTGAGCCGGTAGCGACCCGAGGGCACACGGTCGCGAGCCGACGAGGTGCCGATAACAAGTCGCGACGCAGTAGTCGGGGGTTGACCGGGCAGTGCCCGGTCAACCCCTACTCTGTTCCCCATGACAGCGACGACCGGCCCGCGCCATCGGGCTCCCGACCGCCCGCCGAGGGTGCGCGGCCTGCCCGAGTTCGGCCGGTGCGCGGTCATGGGTGTGGTCAATGTGACCCCCGATTCGTTCTCCGACGGCGGTCTCTGGTTCGACGCGAAGGCCGCGATCACGCGCGGGCTCACGTTGATCGAACAGGGGGCCGACCTGATCGACGTGGGCGGCGAGTCGACCCGCCCGGGGGCCGGTCGGGTGGACGCCGACGAGGAACTGCGTCGGGTCGTGCCGGTGGTGCGCGAGTTGGCCGCGGCCGGCGCGGTGGTCAGCGTGGACACCACCCGGGTCGAGGTGGCGAGCGCGGCGGTGACGGCCGGTGCCCGGCTGGTCAACGACGTCAGCGGCGGGCTCGCGGACCCGGCGATGGCCGCCTACGTGGCCGAGAGCGAAGTGCCTGTCGTGGTCATGCACTGGCGCGGCCACTCGCGCGGGATGCAGGAGCACGCGGTCTACTCCGACGTGGTCGCCGAGGTGCGCGCCGAACTCGCCGAGCGCATGGACAAGGTGGTCTCGGCCGGGGTCCACCCCGACGCGATCGTGCTCGACCCCGGCCTGGGCTTCGCCAAGACGGCCGAACACAACTGGCCACTGCTCGCCCACCTGGACGCGCTGCACGACCTCGGTCGTCCGCTGCTCGTGGCCGCGTCCCGCAAGACCTTCCTCGGTCGGCTGCTCGCCGCCGAGGATGGCACACTGCGCCCGCCCCGCGGGCGCGACGACGCGACGGCCGCGGTCTCCGCGCTGGCCGCCGCCGCGGGCGCGTGGGCCGTCCGTGTGCACGAGGTGCCCGCTTCGCTCGACGCGGTCAAGGTGGCGGCTGCCTGGCAGGAGGCCCGATGAACCCGATCGACGACCAGACGTCGCCCGAGGCGGACGCGGTACGCGAGGTCAACCTCGCGCTGTGGACGGCCGTCGAGGAGGGCGACATCGACGCCCTCGGCGCGATCTGGGCCGACGGCGCCGACGCGCCGAGCGTGACCTGTGTGCATCCGGGCTGGCCCGCGCTGCACGGACGCGCGGAGATCCTGCGCTCCTACGCGCTGATCATGGCCAATACCGCGTACGTGCAGTTCTTCCTGACCGACGTCGAGGTCAAGTTGGCCGGCGAGGTCGCGGTGTTGTCCTGCACGGCCAACATGTTGACCGGGATGGCCGAGGAGGACGGCGGCGACGAGACGGGTTTCGCCGGGGGCCGTGCCGTGGTCACCAACGTCTTCCGACGCACTCCAGCGGGCTGGCGGTTGTGGCTGCACCACGCGTCCCCGGTGATGGCGGAGGTCGACGCCGAAGAGGAGATCTGACCGATCCCGACCGCTTCGAGGTGTCGTTCGGGTGCGTTCGAGGCACCCGGACGACGGAACCTGTCGGGACCGCTGGGTACATTCGTACCGCACAGAGGTGGTCCGGCCGTCGGCGCGACCGCCCCTCGACCGGAAGGGCGACCGACCGTTCGGGGTGCGCAGTGATGGGATACGCGCCGAGGAGGCGACTGATGCTGGACCGCGTCTCGCTGCGGGGGCTGAAGGCCCGCGGCAACCATGGAGTGTTCGCGAAGGAACGCGAAGAGGGCCAGACGTTCGTGGTCGACGTCGTGCTCGGGGTGGACACCCGGCCGGCCGCGCAGTCCGACGACCTCACCCTCACGGTCCACTACGGCGAGGTCGCCGAGGACGTGGTCGGCGTGGTCCAGGGCGACGCCGTGGACCTGATCGAGACGCTGGCCCAGCGGATCGCCGACGTGTGCCTGGCCCGCCCGCTGGTGCAGGAGGTGGAAGTGATCGTGCACAAGCCCGACGCCCCGATCACCGTCC
This sequence comes from Embleya hyalina, assembly GCF_003967355.1. Lineage (GTDB taxonomy): Bacteria > Actinomycetota > Actinomycetes > Streptomycetales > Streptomycetaceae > Embleya > Embleya hyalina. The sequence continues at coordinate 162,683 of NZ_BIFH01000023.1, forward strand.
CGTTCGACGACGTGACGGTGACCATCGTGCGAGGACGTGACCGATGACCGACACCTCCGCCGCCCGGACCCCGCGCGAGCCCGCCCCGGAGCACCCCGCCGAGACCACCGCGCAGCGCGCGCGGCTGTCCTGGAGCCGGGTCGTGCTCGCGCTCGGCAGCAACCTGGGTAACCGGCTCGAGACCCTGCAGGGCGCGATCGACGAGATCGCCGACACCCCCGGGGTGACCCTGCAGCGGGTGTCCCCGGTCTACGAGACCGACCCGGTGGGCGGTCCCGAGCAGGGCACCTACTTCAACGCGGTGGTCGAGGTGCGCACGCTGCTCACCCCGGATCTGATCCTGGAGCGCGCCAACTCGATCGAGGAGGCGTTCCAGCGGGTCCGGGTCGAGCGCTGGGGGCCGCGCACACTCGACGTGGACGTGATCTGGTTCGAGCACGTGACCCGGGACGACCCGCGGCTGACCCTGCCGCATCCGCGCGCGCACGAGCGTTCGTTCGTGCTCGCGCCCTGGTACGACATCGACCCCGAGGCGGAACTGCCGGGCCACGGCCCGATCGCCGACCTGCTCGCGCGGGTGGGCCCGGCCGGCGTGCACCGCCGTGACGATCTGGAGCTGACCGCAGACCGATGAAGCCCACGCGCCCGCTCGTCCTGCTCGCCCTCGCGCTGGGGGCGGGCGGCATCGCGTATGCCGGAATCGACCTGTGGGACTCGCGCGGGACACCGCCCGTGGTCCCGATCCTGGCGCCCATCGTGCTGTTGTGCCTGGCCGCGGTCGCGCTGGCCACCGCGTTGTCGCTGCGCTCGCGGTTGAAGGCGCAGCGCGAGCGGCGCCCGAACGCGCGCGCGGTGGACCCGCTGGTCGCCGCGCGCGCGGTGGTCTTCGCCAAGGCGGGCTCGCTCGTCGGCGCCCTGGTGGTGGGCGTGTACGGCGGCTACGCGCTCTACCTCTCGCACTTCCTGGAGGTCACCGAGCGCTCCGCACAGGCCCAGCGGTGCGCGTTCGCGGTGGGCGCGGGCGTGCTCCTGGTCGGCGGGTGTCTGTTCCTGGAGCGCATACTGCGCGTGCCCGAGGATCCCGAGGACAAGTGAATCGGGGGCCGGTACCCACCATCCGGTAGGCGGTGGGCCGCCGGCCGGCTCACCCCTCGATGGTGTCCAGGACGACGTCGGCCGGCGGGATGTCCCGCTCCTCGGCGCCGATCGACCGCCGCAGCGCCTCGTGCAGCCGTGCCGGGGTCAGCACGCCGACGAACCGGTCGCCGTCCACCACCGCGACCCAGCCGGCGTCGTGCTGCAACATCTCGCCGAACGCCTGCTTGAGCGAGGCGTGCACGGGCACCCACGCCTCCATCCGCCGGGCCCGGTCGCGCACCGTGCCGGTGCCCACCCGGTCGTCCACCCAGCCGTGCAGATCGCCCGCGTCGTCGAGCACCACCGCCCAGCGCGAGCCGGCCGCGCGCAACTTCGCCAGCGCCTCCGGCATCGGGTCGTCCAGGCGCACGATCGGCGGGAGTTCGAGGTCGTCGGGGGTGATCTCGGTCACCGACAACCGCTTGAGCCCGCGGTCGGCGCCGACGAAATCGGCGACGTAGTCGTTGGCGGGCGCGCCGAGCACGCTGGAGGGCGTGTCGAACTGCTCGATCCGACCGCCCATCGAGAACACCGCCATCCGGTCGCCGAGCCGGACCGCCTCCTCGATGTCGTGGGTGACGAACAGGATCGTCTTGCGCAACTCCTGCTGGAGGCGCAGGAACTCGGTCTGCAGGTGCTCGCGTACCACCGGGTCCACCGCGCCGAACGGCTCGTCCATCAGCAGCACCGGCGGGTCGGCCGCGAGCGCGCGGGCCACGCCGACCCGCTGGCGCTGGCCGCCGGAGAGCTGGTGCGGGTAGCGGTCGCCGAGTTTGGCCGGGTCCAGGCCGACCAGCTCCAGGAGTTCGACGCCGCGCGCCTTGGCCTTCCTCCGGTCCCAACCCAGCAGGCTCGGCACGGTGACGGTGTTCTCCAGCACGGTGCGGTGCGGGAACAGGCCACCGGACTGGATCACGTAGCCCATCCGCCGGCGCAGCTTGACCGGGTCGGCCCGGGTGATGTCCTCGTCGTCCAGGAAGATCCGCCCGGACGTGGGCTCGATCAGCCGGTTGACCATCTTCATCGTGGTGGTCTTGCCGCAGCCGGACGGGCCGACCAGGGTGACCAGCTCGCCCGTGGCGACGTCCAGGGACAGGTCCGCCACCGCGTCGGTGCCGTCGGGGTACCGCTTGGTGACGCGGTCCAGCCGGATCATGGGGCCCTCCGGGGGCGTGGCAGGCGGTCGTGGCAGGTGTCCGGAGACCCGAGTGTTTCCCGGCCCCCAGGGGAGGCAACGTACCCGGGCACCCTTGCCGGCACACCGGGTGTGTCCGCCGTCACGGGCATGCGTGTCGGAGCGCCGGGGTACTGTCCGCCCGTGATTGTGGCCTCCGGTGACTGCCTGAAGCGCAACTCGTGGGTCTGCGGGAAGTACTTCGACGAGTACTCCGGGGAAATCACCACGGCGTTGCGCGAACACGTCTATCTGACCGTCGTCTCGGTGGTGATCGGTGTTCTCGTCGCGTTCCCGATGGCCCTCGCGGCCCGGCGGTGGCGCCCGGCCGGCAGCGTGCTGCTCGGCTCCACCACGATTTTGTACACGATCCCCTCGCTGGCGATGTTCGCGATTCTGCAGCCGTTCACCGGGTTGACCGAGACCACCGTGATCATCGGTCTGGTGCTGTATTCGCTGACCATCCTGGTCCGGAACATGTTGGCCGGTCTGCGGGCGGTGCCGCCCGACGTGGTCGAGGCGGCGAAGGGGATGGGCTACGGGCCGGGACGACTGCTCTTCCAGGTCGAACTGCCGCTCGCGCTGCCCGCGATCATGGCGGGCGTGCGGGTCGCCACGGTGTCCACGGTCGCGCTCACCACGGTCGGCGCGATCGTCGGCTCCGGCGGCCTCGGCAATCTCATCTACTCGGGCATCGACACGCTGTTCAAGGCACAGGTGCTCACCGCGTCGGTGTTGTGCGTGGCGCTGGCGATCGTGGCCGACCTGCTGTTGCTGGGCGTACAGCGGTTGTTGACGCCGTGGGAGCGGGCGGGCGGCCGCAAGCGGCGGTTGCCGTTCGTGTCCGCGCCGACCGCCGAGGTGGACACACGAGCGGGGGCGGCGGCGTGACCGTACTGGGAGACGCCTGGGACTGGTTGGCCGACGGCGCGAACTGGAGCGGCGAGAGCGGGGTGTGGAACCGGCTCTCCGAACACGTCGTGCTGACCGTGGTGTGCGTGCTGATCTCGGTCGCCATCGCGTTGCCGATCGCGCTGTGGCTGGGCCATCTGGGCCGGGGTGGCGCGCTCGCGATCAACATCTCGAACATCGGCCGGGCCGTCCCCACGTTCGCGGTGCTCGTGCTGCTCGGGCTCAGTCCGATCGGCATGGGCGACACCGCGACGATCATCGCGCTGGTGCTGTTCGCGATCCCGCCGGTGCTCACCAACGCCTACGTCGGCATGCGCGGAGTGGACCGGGACGTGGTCGAGGCGTCGCGCGGCATGGGCATGACCGGCGGGCAGATGTTGTTCCGCGTCGAGCTCCCGCTCGCACTTCCGTTGATCATGACGGGAATTCGTACGTGTGCCGTTCAGGTTGTTGCCACGGCAACACTCGCGGCACTGGTCGCGGGGGGCGGTCTCGGGCGCATCGTCACGGCCGGTTTCGACCTGCAGGACAACGGTCAAGTAGTCGCGGGGGCCTTCCTCGTGGCCGCGTTGGCTCTGGTGGTGGAGGGCCTGTTCGCGCTCGTGCAGCGGTTCACGGCCCGGACACCGCGTGGCGGTGTGACCTCGTGAGAACGGAAAGGGCGGTGCATCGCATGCCGAAGCGGCGTGGTGGAACGGGTATGACGGTCGGTCTGGCGGCGGGACTCTCGCTGGTCTTCCTGGTGGGCGCGACGGGGTGTTCGTCCTCGGACGACGACAAGACGGTGGTCGGTTCGGCCGGCTTCACCGAGTCCGAGGTCCTGGCGCAGATGTACAAACAGCTGCTCGACAAGGGCGGGGTGAAGGCGAGCGTCAAAACGGTGAAGAACCGTGAGCTCTACGAACCCGAGCTGGAGAAGGGCAAGATCGCGGTCGTGCCGGAATACGCGGCGACCATGGCGGAATTCCTGAATCGCAAGAAGAACGGCCCCGACGCGGCGCCGGTCGCCTCGCCCGATGTGACGGCCACCGTCGCCGCGTTGAACACGCTCGCGGCTCCGGCCGGACTCAAGAGCGGCGAACCCTCGCAGGCGGTGGACCAGAACGCGTTCGCGGTGACCAAGGACTTCGCCGCGAAGTACAACCTCAAGACCCTGTCGGACCTGGGCAGGGCCGGCGTCGAGGTGAAGATCGCGGCGGGCGAGGAGTGCAAGACGCGGCCGTTCTGCGCACCGGGCCTGGAGAAGACGTACGGCATCAAGGTCTCCGGCGTGGACCCGCTCGGCGTCGGTACCACCGCCGCCAAGCAGGCGGTCAAGAACGGCAGCGACCAGCTGGTCCTGACCACCTCCACCGACGCCACCCTGGATCAGTTCGGCCTCGTGGTGCTCGCCGACGACAAGAAGCTGCAGAACGCCGACAACGTGCTTCCGGTGGTCAACTCGGGCAAGGCGGACAAGATCCTGCCGCTGGTGAACAAGCTCGCCCCGGTGCTCACCACCGAGGACCTGACCGCGTTGAACAAGCAGGTCGACGAGGACCGCAAGAAGGCGGCCGATGTGGCGAAGGCATACCTGAAGTCGAAGAACCTGATCTGATTTTTCGGTAAAGCCTCGACACCGGCAAATCCCCCGACGCCGGCCGGACTTGCGGATGGCCGGCCGGCGTTCGGGGCCACCCCCTGCGCAGTCGCCCGTACCGAGGGCGGAAAACGACACGCGCCGGCGACAGCCCCCGCACCGAGCCGAACACCGTGTGCGCGCTAACGTCTCCATATGCCCCGTGGACGCCATCGCTCGGTCTCGACCGCCACACGCATATCCCTGCTTGCCGCCATATGCGCACCGGCGCTGGTCGCCGTCGTGTTGGCGGTCGTCGCGGGGGGTGCGAACACCCTTCGAATCGCCGTGCTGCTCGGTGTGTCGTCCGCCGTCGGCGCGGTCGCGTGGGTGGTTCGCGGGAGTACCGCGCACCAGCGGCGCCTGGCCGAGGAGAGCATCGCGCGGCGTCGCGAGCGCGAGCGCATGGCCGAGGAACTGCGGTCGGCCGTCGAGCGGGCCGAGGAACACGGGCTGGTTCTGGACGTGGCCGCCGAGCATCTGACCTCGCGTCCGCAGCAGTTGACCCCCGATCTGTTCGCGCGGGCCTCGGCCGTGCTCGATCTGCTGGACCGCCGCGGCGGCGGGGACCGGCCCACGGCGCCGTCCATCGTGCCGGCCGTGCGGCGGCCTCCGGTGTCCTCGCCGGACCTGGTTCGGGCCTACGCCGCCTCGGTGTTCGGCCCGGGTGCGCGGTCGGGCGCACGGCCTCCGGTCGCGCCGGCGGCCGCGGTCGAGGCGGCCGCGAACGAGGCGGTGCGGGGCGACGAGCGGCGCGCCGCGCCCGCGGCGGGCGTGCGGGCGATGGCGGAGCCGGGTTCCGCGCCGCAGGCGGCCGGTCTGTCCCGGGCGGGCACCGCGTCCGCGCCCACGACCGCGTCGACGCCGGCGCCCGGGAGTGCGCGCGTGCCCGAGTCCGCGACCGTGCTCGGGTCCGGGGCCGTGTCCGAGACCGTGTCGGTCGAGGCCGACGCGCCGGCCGGTGCGGCCGCGCGTCCCGCGGCGCCGATCGCGCCGCCCACCGAGCTCACCCGCTACACCGAGGCCGTTCGCGCCGCCGAGCGGCCCGAGGCGGCGGCGCCCGTCGCGGAACCGCGGGTCGCCGAGGCGCCGGCCGGGGACCCCGCGGATGTACCCGCCGCGACCGAAGCCGCGGTGGAGAGCGTGCCCGTCGCCGCCGAGACCGCCGAGGTGACCCGGATGGTGCGGGACAAGGTGCTCGAGGTGACCCGTCGGGTGGCCGGCGCCGGTGCGTCCGGTCGGTTCGACTTCTTCGCGCCGCGCGCGCCCCTGGCCGAGCCCGAGGCCACCGGCTTCCTCACCGACGAATTGTTCGGCTCCGACGCGCGCTACGACGCGCTCATCGCCGGCCGCCCGCACGCGGACCGGGTCGAGCCGGCCGACGTCGCGCCCGAGGCCGACGCCCCGGCGGACCCGGTGGCCGACGACATCGAGGCCGACCGGATCGCCGACCCGGTGCCCGCCGAGGCCGAGACCCCGGCCGCACAGCCCGCACCGGCGCACCGAGGCCAGGGGGTGCGCTTCGCCCCCACCGAGCCCGGCCGGGCCCGCTCCGGCGCCGCGCGGCCCAAGCCGCTCCCGGTGGACCTCACCGCGCACGACGACACCGAGGAAATCCCCAGGATCGACATCCGCAAGCACGCCTAGGGCGCGGCGCGTCCGGTGGATCGGGTCGCCTACTTGTCGATGTCGCCGACGACGAAGAACAGCGAGCCCAGGATCGCCACCATGTCCGCGATCAGGCAGCCCGGCAGCACCTCGCCGAGCACCTGCACGTTGTTGTACGACGCCGAGCGCAGCTTGAGCCGCCACGGGGTCTTCTCGCCCCGGGACACCAGGTAGTAGCCGTTCAGGCCGAGCGGGTTCTCGGTCCACGCGTACGTATGACCCTCGGGCGCCTTGAGCACCTTCGGCAGCCGCAGGTTCACCGGCCCCTGCGGGAGGTCGTCGAGCCGGTCGCAACACGCGTCGGCGAGGTCCAGGCTCACGTGTACCTGCTCCAGCAGGCACTCGAAGCGGGCCAGGCAGTCGCCCTCCTCACGGGTGACCACGCGCAGTACGTCGGTCAGCTCGCCGTAGGCCAGGTACGGCTCGTCCCGGCGCAGGTCGAAGTCGACCCCCGAGGCACGCGCGATCGGCCCGCTGACCCCGTACGCCGCCACCACGGCGGGGGTCAGTACGCCCACGCCCCGGGTGCGGGCGCGGAAGATCTCGTTGTCGGAGACCAGGTCGTCGAGCCGGGCCAGTCGGGTGCGCACGGTCGCCACCGCGTGCCGCACCCGCCCGGTCCAGCCCGCCGGCAGGTCCTCCTTGAGGCCGCCGACCCGGTTGAACATGAAGTGCATACGACCGCCGGAGATCTCCTCCATCACCGCCTGGATCTCCTCGCGCTCGCGGAACGCGTGGAAGATCGGGGTGATCGCGCCCAGCTCCAGCGGATACGAGCCGAGGAACATCAGGTGGTTGAGCACCCGGTTCAGCTCGGCGAGCAGGGTCCGCGCCCACACCGCGCGCCGCGGCACCTCCATGCCGAGCATGCGCTCCACCGCGAGCACCACGCCCAGCTCGTTCGCGAACGCGCTCAACCAGTCGTGCCGGTTGGCGAGCATCACGATCTGCCGGTAGTCGCGAACCTCGAACAACTTCTCCGCGCCCCGGTGCATGTAGCCGACGATCGGTTCGGCGGAGACGATCCGCTCGCCGTCGAGCACGAGTCGCAACCTCAGCACGCCGTGCGTGGAGGGGTGCTGGGGCCCGATGTTGAGCACCATGTCGGTCGTGTCGAGCTGGTCGGCGCCGATACCCACGCCCACGGTCCTGGCGGTCATGGACCCTGAGTCTGCCAGTAGTCACGGCCTCCTTCGCACCCTTGTGTGCCCACCTGGGAAGGTTGCCCCTATGAAACCGGCCGACGACGCCCTGGCGCCCCCCGACCTCGACTGGCGTTCCGTTTCGGAACAGCTGTACCGGATGCGTCGGGCGCTGCTGTTCGGCGTCTGCATCCTGTTCGCGATACTCGGCGGCGGCCTGCTCGGGTGGCTGGTCGTGTGGTGGGCGGGCGCGGTGTTCGTGCTGGGCGTGGCCGGCTTCGGGGCCTGGGCGCTCCCGCTGATCCGGCGCAACCAGCGCTCGTGGCGCTACGCGGAGCGGGCCGACGACCTCCTGATCGAACACGGCGTGCTGCTGCGCAGGCTGGTGGTGGTGCCGTACGGGCGGATGCAGTTCGTGGACGTCGCGGCGGGTCCGCTGGAGCGGCACTTCGGGATCGCCACGGTGACCCTGCACACCGCGTCGGCCTCCTCCGACGCACGGGTGCGCGGCCTGCCGCCGACCGAGGCCGCGCGGTTGCGCGACCGGCTCGCGGCGCTGGGCGAGGCCCGATCGGCGGGGCTGTGACCGGCGGCGAGCGACCGGTGGAGCCGTCGGTCGAGCAGTCGGGCGATCGGTCGGGCGCGCCCACGGTCGAGCCGCGTCGGCTGCACCCGCTGACCCCGCCCGCGCGCGGCTGGGTGGTCGTCGCGGCCTGCCTCGGCGTGGTGGTGCACAACGTCAACTCCGGTTGGGCGACCCCGAGTCGGCTGATCATCGGGCTCGGCGTGCTGGTGCCGCTCGCGTTCGCCTACGGGTATCTGTCGTGGTGGTTCACCACGTTCCGGATCGAGGGCGACGACCTGCGGATCGATTCCGGGATGGTGTTCCGCCGGACCCGGCACGTGCGGCTGTCCCGGCTCCAGGCGGTCGACGTGGTGCGTCCGCTGGTGGCCCGACTGTTCGGGTTGGCGGAGTTGCAGTTGCAGGTGGCGGGCGGGGACAAGGCCGAGGCGAGTCTGTCCTACCTGGGCGAGGCCGACGCGCAGCGGTTGCGGGCCGAACTGCTCGCGCGTGCCGCCGGGGTGCGGCCGGACGTGGGGGAGGCGCCCGAGCAACCGCTGGTGGCGGTGCCGCTGTCGGCGGTGGTCGGCTCGGTACTGCTGTCGGTGGGCACGTGGGCCGCGTTGGCGCCGAGCGTGGCGATCCTGGTGTTGGCCTTCGTGCTGCACGAACTCGCCTTCGTGTTCGGGACGTTGCCGCTGTTTTTGGCCGCGTGGCAGTTCACCGCGGGCCGGGTGATCCGCAACTTCGACTTCACCGTGGCGCGCTCGCCGGACGGGTTGCGGCTGCGGCACGGGTTGCTGGAACAGCGGCATCAGACCGTGCCGCCCGGTCGGGTCCAGGCGGTGCGGATCGTGCAACCGTGGTTGTGGCGGTTGACCGGCTGGGTCCGGGTCGAGATCAACGTGGCCGGCTACGGCGGCAAGGACACGGACGCCAAGGAGACGATCCTGCTGCCGGTGGCGCCGCGCGCGGTCGCGCACGGGCTGCTCGGACAGATCCTGCCGGGTGTGGCGATCGACACGATCGAGCTGATCCCGGCTCCGCGCCGGGCCCGTTGGCACGACCCGGTGGGCTGGTCGGCCTACGCCTACGGCGCGGACGCCGAGGTGTTCGTCGCGCGCAGCGGGCGCTTCCACCGGATCCTCGATGTGATCCCGCACGCGAAGGTGCAGAGCGTACGACGCACCCAGGGGCCGTGGGAGCGCCGGTTGGGCCTGGCCACGGTGCACCTCGACTCGACCCCGGGCCCGGTACACGTGCGAGCGGCCCGACGGGACGCGGTGGAGGCGGACCGGATCGTCGCGGAACAGGCCGAACGCTCGCGTACCGGGCGTCGTGGAGCGGGCACGGAACGCTGGATCCAGGGGGCATCTGACAGCTCGTCAGGTTCCGCCTCTTCCCTCGACGGGGGCGCCGGTTAATATCTGACGCATCGTCATATTCGCAGGGAGGCAGCGATGAGTCAGGTCGAGTCGAAGGGTGGGGCCCCGCTCGCGGGGGTTCGCATCATCGAATGTTCGATGCTGGGACCGGCCGCGATCACCTCGTCGCTGGTGGACCTCGGCGCCGAGGTGATCAAGATCGAGCCGCCGCAGGGGGACTACATCCGCGACATGACGTGGCCGATCGTGGAGGGCACCTCGCTGATGCACCTCCACGTCAACCGCGGCAAGAAGTCGCTGGTACTGGATCTGCGCAAGCCCGAGGCGATCGAGACCTTCAAGGCCCTGGTCAAGGACGCCGACGCGGTGATCGAGGCGATGCGGCCGGGCGGACTGGCGCGCCGCGGGATCGGCTTCGAGGACCTGCGGAAGATCAACCCGAGGATCGTCTTCTGCACGATCTCCGGCTACGGCGCCACCGGTCCGTACCGGGACATGCCCAGCCACGGTGTGGCCTACGACACCTGGGCCGGGGTGGTGAAGCCCGCGATCGACGAGGACGGCTTCCCGTACCTGCCCGAGCACGCCTCGATCGGCATCCACGCCGGTCCGATGTTCGGCGCGCTCGGCGTGCTCGCGGGCATCATCCGGGCCCGGGCCACCGGTGAGGGCGGCATGATCGACATCGCCCAGTCGGACGCCGCCGCGTCGATGGACTGGCTGCGCAGCGAGACCTGGAAGGCGTACGAGCGGCCCGAGTCCGAGGTGACTGGGAACAAGTCGGACGGCTACGCCCGGCGGGCGCCCGGCACCGGTGGCATGGAGAAGGGTGTCCGGTACCAGATCTACGCGACGAAGGACGACCGGCACGTGCTGTTCATGGCGTCCGAGCAGTCGTTGTGGAAGAACTTCTGCGAGGCGGTGGACCGGGCCGACCTGTTCGAGCGCTGGCCCGGTTCGAAGTACGCGGACCACGCGGTCGGCAACGTCGAACTGCGCGGCATCCTCCGGGACATCTTCGCCACGCGGACCGCGCGCGAGTGGATCGAGTTCGGCAACGAGGCGAACACGCCGATCGCGCCGGTTAACACGCCGCAGACGATCGCCGAGGACCCGCAGTTCCGGCACCGGTTCCCGTGGATCGGCCAGGACCGGCTCGGCTGCGAGCAGTTGCCGTCGCCGATCAAGTTCGTCGGCGAGACGCTTCCAGTGCCGGAGCGGGCGCCGACGGTGGGCGAGCACAGCGCCTCCGTCCTCGCGGACCTGCTCGGTTACGACGAGGCCAAGATCGCCGAACTCCGCGCGGCGGGCGCGCTCGGCACGAGCTGAGCCGCCCCGGCGCGGGCCCGGCCCCCGACACGGGCCTCGAACGCCGGCCGGGCTTGTGCGGTCGGGTCGGGCCCGTGCGTCGGTTGGGCCGGGGTGGCCTCAAACGCCGGCCGGGCTGGGTGGGCGCGTCCGTGCGCGGGCCTCGAACCCCGGCCGGGCCGGGGCGGGCTTGTGCGGTCGGGTCGGGTTCGTGCGTCGGTCGGGTTGGGGTGGCCTCAAACGCCGGCCGGGCTGGGTGGGCGCGTCCGTGCGCGGGTCTCGAACGTCGGTCGGGCCGGGGCGGGCTTGTGCGGTCGGGTCGGGTTCGTGTGTCGGTTGGGCTGGGGTGGCCTCAAACGCCGGCCGGGCTGAATGGGCGCGCCCATGGGCGGGTCTCGAACGTCGGTCGGGCCAGGGCGGGCTTGTGCGGTCGGGTCGGGTTCGTGTGTCGGTTGGGCCGGGGTGGCCTCAAACGCCGGCCGGGCTGGGTGGGCACGCCCATGGGTGGGCCTCGAACGTCGGTCGAGCCGGGTCGGGCTCGTGTGTCGGTTGGGTTGGGGTGGCCTCGAATGCCGGCCGGGCCGGGTGGGGTGTGCTTGGACTGTGGGGGCGTGGCCGGGTTGGGTTCGTGCCTCCGGGCCCGTGCGCTGCCGGCCCCAACCCGGCTTGGTTTCACGCGCGAGCCTCGTGCGCGTGGGGCATGCTCCGGGTCGGTCGGCGGGCTGCCTGTCGCGTGTGGTTTTCGCCTTCGGCTCCGGCTTGGCCCCAGGTGCTGTTCGGTTCGGGCCGGCCTTTGCGCGGTCCGTCCCGGCTCGGCTGTGGGTTACGGGGTGGGGGCTGTTTGGGTTAGCCAGTGGAAGTCGCCGAGGCCGCCTCGGGCGGTGAGTTCGCCGGCTTCGCCCGCGTCGCGGAGTGCGGACAGGTAGGCGGTCGGGTCGGTGCGGGCGAGCTCGTAGGGCGGGCGCCGCCCGGTCACGCCCAGCGCGCGCAACGCGTGCCGCTGGGTGGTCAGCACCGTGCCGCCCGCCCCCGCGGCCTCGCCCGCCGCCGCCACCGCGTCCATCGCCACGTGGCACGTCACGTCGCACGTGCCGTCCGGCACCGGAGGCACCTGGCGGCCCTGCCGATACCCCGCGAGCGACCCGTACGGCGGCCGCCCCTCGCCCACGTGCCCGTAGTCGATCGCGACCGCGACCCCCCGCTCCAGCCGCCCGACCGCCCGCGCCCACGCCGCGTCCCGGGGCGCGCCGATCTCCGCCCGCCGCCCCGGCCGCGCGTCCCCCAGCGGCCACCAGCGCTCCAGCCAGCGCGCGTCCTCGCCGCCGACCGGCGCGCCGAGCCGCTCGTGACCGGTGCGTACGTCCACCTCGACCACCCGCGCCACCCCGCGCGCGTCCACTTCGACCACGTCGACGGGGATGTTGTCCAACCACTCGTTGGCGACCAGCAGCACATTCCGGCCGGCCGGGATCTCCGGCCCCCACCCGATCGACGGCGGCAACCCCTCGGGGCGGTCGGCGACGTCGACGCCGACCGACGCCAGGTGCGGCGCGATCCGGTACAGCGCGATCAACAACTCGCCCCGCCCCGCGCCCACGTCCACCACGGTGTCCAGGCCCGAGGTCGCCGCGAGCTCCGCCAGCGCCCGGGCGAACAGCGGGGAGGCGTGTACCGAGGTCCGGAAATGCCCGGCCGGGCCCTCGGCCCGGCGGTAGAAGCCCTCGGCTCCGTACAGCGCCCGACGGGTGGCTTCCTGCCAGGTCAGCCATCGTTCCATCGCACTCGACGGTACCGGCCCGCCGACGCTGCCGTGCGATCGAGGTCGGGTCCGTGGCGATCCGTCCGGAGTGTGGGCGAACGTGTGTGCCCGTCTACCCTTCCTGTGTGCATCACCTGTACGCCTGGCTCCGGAGACGCCCCCTGCTCGTGGACGGAGCGTGGGCGCTGCTGCTGCTCATGTTCGGCGTGTTCGAGGTGATCATCGATCAACCCGGCCCGCCCGACGTACCGCACCTGGTCGCGCTCGGCGCGATGTCGCTGGTGCTGCTGATCCGGCGGCGCAATCCCACCCTCGCGCTGGTGGCCACCCTCGTGATCGGGGTCTTCCAGCTCTTCGACGACGTGGCGCCCGGCCTGGAGGCGCTGGCGATGCCCGCGATCGCCTACAGCGCCGCCGCGTACAGCCCGCGCTGGGCCTCGCGTACCGCGCTGGTCGGCGGCGTGCTCGCGCCGATCGCGGCGGTGCTGCGCTGGTGGGACAACCCGGACGTGGGGATGACCGGGGTGGTCTTCTTCACGCTGCTGCTGATGGGCCCGTTCGTGATCGCCTGGGTGCTGGGCGATTCCATGCGCACCCGGCGGGCCTACTACATGGAGCTGGAGGACCGGGCCGATCGACTGGAGCGCGAGCGGGACCAGCAGGCGCAGATCGCGGCGGCCGGCGAGCGGGCCCGGATCGCGCGCGAACTGCACGACGTGGTGGCGCACAACGTGTCGGTGATGGTGGTCCAGGCCGACGGCGCCGCCTACGCGCTCGACAGCGCGCCCGAGCTGACCCGCGAGGCGCTGGGCACGATCTCCTCGACCGGACGCGAGGCGCTGGCCGAAATGCGTCGCCTGCTCGGCGTGCTGCGCTCGCAGACCGAGACCGACACCTACGTCCCGCAACCGGGCGTGGAACAGCTGGAGGACCTCCTCGACCGGGTCCGCAGCGCCGGCCTCCCGGTCGACCTGACCGTGCAGGGGGTGCCGGTCGAGCTGTCCCAGGGCGTGGCGCTGACCGTGTACCGGATCGTCCAGGAGGCCCTGACCAACACCCGCAAACACGGCGGCCCGAACGTCAAGGCGCTGGTGCGGCTGCGCTACCTGGGCGACGACGTCGAGCTGGACGTCGGCGACGACGGGCGCGGCGCGGCGGCGCCCGGCGACGGGATGGGGCACGGCCTGGTCGGCATGGGCGAGCGGGTCGCGATGTTCGGCGGCCGGCTGGAGACCGGGCCCGCGCCCGGCGGCGGTTGGCAGGTGCGCGCGCTGCTGCCGGTACGACCCGCGGACGGTGCCTGAACCGATCCGGCCGGCCTCCGGGGCGAGACGTGCCCGGCGCGGGGTGCGACTTGTGGCGGAGGGATGATTCGGTAAGTCGGTGGACGCGCGTCGGGCGGGGCCCACGTAGCGTCGAAGTGTGCAACGAATCTACGCGTGGCTGCGAGCACACCCTTTGTGGGTCGACTCGGTGTGCACGATTCCGGTCTTCGGCCTCGGTGTGCTTCAGATCTTCTCCGACGGCTCGGGCTCGGACGCCCCCACATGGTGGTGGCTGCTCCTCACCACGCTGCTCAGCCTGGGCATGATGCTGCACCGGGTGCGCCCGTTCACCGCCACCGCGCTGGTCGTGGTCGGCGGGTTGATGCAGCTGGTCTGGGACAACACGATCACCGCCGCCAACTACGCGATGCTCGTGTCGTTGTACACCGCCGCCAAATCGGGCCCGCGCTGGCTCTCCCGGGCCGGCCTGGCGATGACCCTGATCGGGCCGGCCGTACTGCTCGCCCGGTTCCCCTCCTCGGCCGAATCGTCGTTCAAGGCCAACCTCTTCGGCCTGACGTTCACCGTGGTCCTGCTCGCCATCGCGTGGGTGCTGGGCGATTCGATGCGCACCCGGCGGGCGTTCTACGCCGAGTTGGAGGAGCGGGCCACCCGGCTGGAGTTCGAGCGCGACCAGCAGGCGCAGATCGCCGCCGCGGCCGAGCGGGCCCGGATCGCCCGCGAGTTGCACGACGTGGTGGCGCACAACGTGTCGGTGATGGTGGTGCAGGCCGACGGCGCGGCGTACGCGATCGACGCGGCGCCGGATCGGGCCCGCGAGGCGCTGGGCACGATCGCGGCGACCGGGCGCGAGGCGCTGGCCGAGATGCGCCGCCTCCTGGGCGTGCTGCGCTCGCAGGCCGAGACCGGGGCGTACGTGCCGCAGCCCGGCGTCGAGCAACTCGACGAACTGGTCGAGCAGGTGCGCACCACGGGCCTCAACGTCGAACTGACGGTCGCGGGGGTGCCGGTCGAATTGCCGCAGAGCGTGGCGCTGACCGCGTACCGGATCGTCCAGGAGGCCCTGACCAACGCCCGCAAGCACGGCGGCCCCGACGTCACCGCGAAGGTCGGTGTCGGCTACGGGGAGGCCGGCCTGGAGATGGAGATCAGCGACGACGGGCGGGGCGCGGCGGCGCCGGGCGACGGGATGGGGCACGGCCTGGTCGGCATGCGCGAGCGGGTCGCGATGCTGGGCGGCCGGTTGCGGACCGGTCCCACCGTCGGCGGCGGGTGGTCGGTCAGTGCGATGCTGCCCTACGCCGGCCGGCCCGATTCCTCGCCCGCCGCCGCAGGCCCGTCCCGAACGACTCTTCAAGGAGCCCAGTGAGCATCAAGGTGATGCTGGTAGACGACCAGGAATTGTTGCGGACCGGCTTCACCATGGTGTTGCAGGCGCAGCCGGACATGAGCGTGGTGGCCGAGGCCGGCGACGGCGTCGAGGCGCTCGACAAGCTTCGGCACGTGGACGTCGACGTGGTCCTGATGGACGTGCGGATGCCGCGGATGGACGGCGTCGAGGCGTGCCGACGGATCTGCGCGGACGGCGGGGAGAACGCCCTGGTGCTGCCCGAGGGCCGGGTGCGGCCCAAGGTGCTCATGCTGACCACCTTCGACCTCGACGAGTACGCGTTCGCCGCGCTCAAGGCCGGGGCGAGCGGCTTCCTGCTCAAGGACGTGCCGCCGCCGGAGCTGCTGTCCGGCATCCGCGCGGTGGCCTCGGGCGACGCGGTGGTGGCGCCGAGCACGACCAAGCGCCTGCTCGACCGGTTCGCGCCGATCCTGCCCAGCGACCACGAGCCCCGCCCGGACGTGGTGGACGCGCTGACCGAGCGCGAGCTGGAGGTGATGATGCTGGTCGCCCAGGGCCTGTCCAACGCGGAGATCGCCCAGCGGCTGTTCCTGTCCGAGGCCACCATCAAGACCCACGTCGGTCGGATCCTGATGAAGCTCGGGCTGCGCGACCGGGTCCAGGTCGTGGTGCTCGCGTACGAGACCGGCCTGGTCAAGGCCCGCGGCCGATAGCGTCCCGGGCGCGCGGGCCGACCGCCCGGCCCGCGCGCCCGATCGGCTCCCTCGGGCGGCTCGGTCGGCGGCTCGGTCGTCCGGCTCGGGCGGCTCGGCTCGATCAGTCGGTGTAGAAGCCGCCGTCCGGGTGCAACATCTCGCCGGTGAAATAGGACGACTGGTCGCTCGCCAGGAACAGCGCCGCGTTGGCCACCTCGCGCGCGGTGCCCATCCGGCCCAGCGGCACGCTGCCGAGCAGCCGCTGCTCCAGTTCCGGCACGCCGCGCAGGACCGCGGTCATGTTGGTCTCGATGAAGCCCGGGCCGATCGCGTTGACCCGGATCCCGGCCGGGCCGAGCGCGAGGGCGGCCTGCTTGGTCAACATCCACACGCCCGCCTTGGACACCGCGTAGCCGGGGCCGCCGGTCTCGGGGTGACGCGCCGCGATCGAGGCGACGGTGATGATCGAGCCGCGCCGGCCCTGGGCGACCATCCAGCGGGCGGCGGCCTGGACCGCGAGGAGCGTGCCGGTCAGGTTCACGTCCAGCACCCGCTGCCACTCGGCGAGCGGGCTGTCGGTGAACCGCCTGATCGGGTCCGACTCGACCGGGGCGGCCCGCCGGCGCCGGCCGCCGACGTGGTCGGCCGTGGTGATGCCCGCGGCGGTGACCAGCACGTCGATCGCGCCGAACGTGTCGATCGCGTGCTGCATCACCGTTCCGGTGTCGGTCGGACTGCTGGGGTCGGTGTGCATGTAGGTGGCCCGTCGGCCGCGCTTCTCGACCGCCTCGATGGTGTCCATCGCGGCCTCGTCGCGCACGTCCGCGACCACGATGTCGGCGCCCTCCTCGGCGAAGCGCTCACAACACGCGCGGCCGATCCCGTCGGCGCCGCCGGTGACCACGGCGACCCGTCCGTCGAGCTGTCCCATCTCCGCTCCCCATCCCCTGTACCCGTCCCCTGTGCCCGTCGCCGCACGTGTTCCCGCGCGTACGCGTGCGATCGATGGTGTTGCCCATCCTGCGCGGCCCTCGAAACTCGGCGCCGTTCGAGGCATGCTGTTACACCGTTACAGACGTGCTGTCGCGCCGCCGCGGACGCGGCGCCCGTCCGGGGGACCCGCCATGACCAAGGAGATCGCATGACCACCACCGCACCCGGCCGCCCCGCCGTCCACCTCGGCGCCGACGATCTGCCGTTCGTCGACATCGGCGGCGGCAACAAGCTCAAGGTGTTGTGCGTCAAGGAGGAGGAGGGCCTGTGGATCGTGGAGAACGTCTTCCAGCCCGGCTTCGCCGTGGAGACGCACCGGCACACCGGACCCGTGTACGGCTACACCACCTCGGGCGCGTGGAAGTACGCCGAGTACGACTACGTCAACCGGGCCGGCTCGTTCCTGTACGAGCCCGCCGGTTCGGTGCACACGCTCACCTGCGTCGAGCCGGACACCCGGGTCTGGTTCCAGATGTACGGCGCCAACCTCAACCTGGACGCGGACGGGAACATCACCTCGGTGACCGACGGTCCCGGCACGCTGCGGGCCTACCGGGCGCTGTGCGAGGCGCAGGGTTTCGGCCGGCCGAACGTGCTGGTGGGTTGAGGATGTCCGCGAGCCGAGGTCGCGAGGGGGCACGATGACCGCCACCGCCGAGCGGGCCGAACCGGACCTGTACCGCCCCGAGCGGTACGTGGACGGCCCGCCGCACGCGCTGTTCGCCGAGTTGCGCCGGACCCGGCCGGTGTACTGGCAGGACATCCCGGGGCAGCCGGGCTACTGGGCGGTGCTTCGGCACGCCGACGTCGAGTACGTGTCGCAGCACCCCGAGATCTTCTCCGCCGAGGCCGGCGGGATCCTCGTCGAGGACCTCGAACCGGACCGCCTGGAGGCGCTGCGCGGCACGCTGCTCTCGATGGATCCGCCGCGGCACCGGGCCTACCGCAAGCCGCTGGTCAAGTCCTTCACCGCGCGGGTCGTCGGCGGCATGGAGGACCGGATCCGGGCCATCTGCCGGGAGATCCTGACCCGGGTGGGCGGCGGCGAGGTCGAGTTCGTGCACGACGTCACCTCCGGGCTGCCCACCCAGGTGATCGGCGAACTGATGGGCCTGCCGGTCGCGGACTGGGACCACATCCACGCGCTCGCCGAGCGCAACACGGCGGGCGAGGGCGGCACGGCGGCGATCGAGATGGCCCGCTACGCCATGGGCTTCGCGGCACGGCGCCGGATCGAGGAGCCGAGGGCGGACATCACGTCGCTGATCCTGGAGTCCGAGTTCGACGGCAGGATGATGACCGACCTCGACTTCGGCCGGTTCTTCGTGCAATTGGTGACCGCGGGCAACGACACCACCAAGACGATGCTCTCCGCCGGACTGGACGCGCTGCTCGCCCACCCCGACCAGCTCGCCGCGCTGCGCGCGGATCGTGCGCTGGTGCCGGGCGCGGTGGAGGAGATCCTGCGCTGGGCCAACCCGCTGCACTATTTCCGCCGCACCGCCACCCGGGACACCGAACTGCGCGGTGTGCGGATCGCGGCGGGCGAGAAGGTGGCGATGTACTACACCTCGGCCAACCGCGACGAGGAGGTCTTCGCCGACCCGCAACGCTTCGACATCACCCGCAGGCCCAACCCGCACCTGTCGTTCGGCTTCGCCGAGCACTTCTGCCTGGGCGTGCACATCGCCCGACTGGAGGGCCGGGTGTTCTTCGAGGAGCTGCTCGCGGCGCATCCCGTGATCGAGCGGACCGGCGAGCCCGAGCGGTTGTGCTCCAACCTCAACAACGCGCTCACCCGGTTGCCGGTGCGGCTGGGGTAGCGACCGGCGACCGAGGGTGACCCCGGGCGGGCCGTGCCCGTCCGGGGTCTCGGCATGCGCTTTTTCCCGGGACAGGCATGCGACACCGGTCGAAAGGGGACACATAGACGATCGACTCGGGGAAGGCGAAGAGGGCCGAATCCTCGCACCTGGTCCGCACTGGTTCGTACTCGGTTTCATCGACACCGGTCTCCGGGAGGCTCCCCATGGGCAGCCGTCAACTGGTCATACGCGCGGGACGCCGTTGTGCGCTCGCGGTCGCCGCAGTCGGGATCGTCGCGGCGGCCGGGGCCCTGGACGCCGGCCCGGCTCCCGCCCCGTCACCCGAGCGCAGTAGCGCGGTCGCGTCCGTGGAATCCGCCCCCCGGGGCACCGACGCGACCCCGTCCGCCTACTCGCTGCAGACCCAGGGCGGTCCGCGCAGCGTGCGGGTCGCGCGGGTGGTCACCGGCACGATGCTGCTGACCGGCCTCGTGCTCACCGCGATCGGCGCGATCGGCATGCGCGGACCGGAGCTGATCCGCCGCAAGGTCGCCCTGCGGGCCTCCTACGCGGCCGGCGCCTCCCGCTACCGGTGGTCCGCGCCGAGTCCGCGGCCGGCCCACCCGCCGACCATCCCGGGGACCGGCCCGCCCGGCGCGTGAGTACCCTGATCGGGCCAGTACTCGTCCGGTACCCGCCGCGGACTGGAACGGAAGGCTCGCTCGCGTGAACAACGACATCACCGCACGCCCGTATCCGCACGGCCGCTCGCCCGACCCCGCCGACCGCCCCGCGCGGCTGCGCGTGGGCGTGGTGGGCACCGGCCGCGTCGGCCCGACCCTCGCCGCCGCCCTCGCCCTCGCCGGGCACTCCGTGGTGGCCGCCTCCGGCGTCTCCGAGGCATCCCGGCGCCGCGCCGAGGAGCTGCTCCCCGGTGTCCCGCTGGTCACCCCGCAGGAGGTCATCGCGGCCTCCGACCTGACCCTGCTGACCGTGCCCGACGACGCGCTGGAAGCCCTGGTGCGCGGTCTGGCCGAGACCGGGGCGATCAAGGCCGGCCAGCTCCTGGTGCACGCCTCCGGCCGCTACGGCGTCGGCGTCCTGGAGCCGGCCACCCGCGCCGGCGCGCTGCCGCTCGCGCTGCACCCGGTGATGACCTTCACCGGCAGCACGGTCGACCTGGAACGGCTGGCCGGCTGCTCCTTCGGGGTCACCTCGCCCGAGGTGCTGCGGCCGGTCGCCGAGGCGCTGGTGGTGGAGATGGGCGGCGAGCCCGAGTGGATCGAGGAGCAGGACCGAGCGCTCTACCACGTGGCCCTGGCCAACGGCGCGAACCACCTGGTCACCCTGGTCGCGCAGTCGATCGAACTGCTCGGCGCGGCCGGCGTGCGGGCCCCGGGCCGGATGCTCGGGCCGCTACTCGGCGCCGCCCTGGACAACGCGCTGCGCGCCGGCGACCACGCGCTGACCGGTCCGGTCGCGCGCGGCGACGCGGGCACGGTGGCCGCGCACGTGGCCGAGCTGCGGCGGGTCTCGCCCGAGGCGCTGGCCGCCTACGTGGCGATGGCCCGACTGACCGCGGACCGCGCGCTCAACGCCGGGTTGCTCAAGGCCGAGGCGGCCGAGGCGCTGCTCGGCGTACTGGCCGAGGGAGGCCGACCGTGACCGATGTGCGACTGGCCCGGACCGCGGCCGAACTCGCCGAGGACACCCGCCCGCACGGGCTGCGCGCGGTGGTGATGACGATGGGCGCGCTGCACGAGGGGCACGCCGCGCTGATCCACGCCGCGCGCGCGTTCGTCGGTCCGGCCGGACACGTGGTGGTCACCGTGTTCGTCAACCCGCTCCAGTTCGGCGCGGGGGAGGACCTGGACCGCTATCCGCGCACCCTGGACGCCGACCTGGCGGTGAGCGCGCGGGCGGGCGCCGACGTGGTGTTCGCGCCCTCGGTGGACGAGGTGTACCCCGGCGGCGAGCCGCGGGTGCGGATCACCGCCGGACCCACCGGCTCGGTCCTCGAAGGCGCCTCCCGCCCCGGCCACTTCGACGGCATGCTCACCGTGGTGGCCAAGCTGCTGCACCTGACCGACCCGAAGGTCGCCTTCTTCGGCGAGAAGGACGCCCAGCAACTGGCGCTGATCCGGCGCATGGTGCGCGATCTGAACTTCCCCGTCGAGATCGTGGGCGTGCCCACCGTCCGCGAACCCGACGGGCTGGCCCGGTCCAGCCGCAACCGCTACCTCTCCGCGTCCGAGCGGGAGATCGCGCTCTCCCTCGGGCGCGCGCTCGACGCGGGCGCCGGGCGCGCCGCCGACGGCGCGGCGGCGGTGCGGGCCGCGGCCGAGGGGGTGCTGCGGGCCGTACTCGAGCCCGACTACGTGGAGTTGGTCGATCCCGACGACTTCACCCCGGTGGCCGCGGACCACGCGGGCCCCGCGATCCTGGCGCTGGCGGCCCGCGTCGGCACCACCCGCCTCATCGACAACGCCCGCCTGACGATCACGGGAGTCCCCCGGTCATGATGCGCACGATGTTCAAGTCCAAGATCCACCGCGCGACGATCACGCAGGCGGACCTCCACTACGTCGGATCCATCACCATCGACGAGGATCTGCTCGAAGCCGCCGACATCCTGCCCGGCGAACTGGTGCACGTGGTCGACATCGACAACGGCGCCCGCCTGGAGACGTACACGATCGCGGGCCCGCGCGGCACCGGCGTGATCGGCATCAACGGCGCCGCGGCACGGCTGGTGCACACCGGCGACCTGGTGATCATCATCGCGTACGCGCAGGTCACCGACGCCGAGGCGCGGGCGATGAAGCCGCGCGTGGTGTTCGTCGACGCGGCCAACACGATCACCGGCACCGGGCACGACCCGGCCGAGGCGCTGCCCGGCGGGGAGACCGTGCGCGGCGACCGCGTGGCGCCGGCTCGGAGCGCGCCGTGAACGCGCCCGCACAACCCATGCGCCTGGCCGCGCCCGATCCCGGCTGGACGGTGCGCGCCGACGTCATCGTGGTCGGCTCCGGCGTGGCCGGCCTGACCCTCGCGCTGCGGGCCCGGCGGGCCGGCCGGGTGCTGTTGGTGACCAAGGGCCGGCTCGACGAGGGCTCCACCCGCTGGGCGCAGGGCGGGATAGCGGCCGCGCTCGGCGAGGGCGACAGCCCCGAACAGCACCTGCGCGACACGCTCGTGGCCGGCGCCGGGCTGTGCGCGGAGGACGCGGTCCGGGTGCTGGTCACCGAGGGGCCGGACGCGGTGCGCCGACTGATCGACACCGGCGCCGAGTTCGATCGCGGACCCGACGGCGACGTGCTGCTCACCCGCGAGGGCGGCCACCTGCGCAACCGCATCGTGCACGCGGGCGGCGACGCGACGGGGGCGGAGATATCGCGCGCGCTGGCCGCCGCGGTGCACGCCCTGCCCGACATCGAGGTGATCGAGAACGCGCTCGTGCTCGACCTGTTGAAGGACGAGGGCGGGCGGGCCGCCGGCGTCACGCTGCACGTGATGGACGAAGGCGCGCGCGACGGGGTCGGCGCCGCGGTGGGTCGGGCCGTCGTGCTCGCCACCGGCGGCATGGGCCAGGTGTTCTCGTCCACCACCAACCCCTCGGTGTCCACCGGCGACGGGGTCGCGCTCGCGCTGCGCGGCGGGGCCGAGGTCACCGACCTGGAGTTCGTCCAGTTCCACCCGACCGTGTTGTGGTTGGGCCCGGACGCCGAGGGACAGCAGCCGCTGGTCTCCGAGGCGGTCCGCGGCGAGGGCGCGCATCTCGTGGACGCGGCGGGCGTACGGTTCATGACCGACCGGCACCCGCTCGGCGAACTGGCGCCGCGCGACATCGTGGCCAAGGGCATCATGCGTCGGATGGCCGAGACCGGCGCCGAGCACATGTACCTGGACGGCCGGCACTTCGGCGCGCAGATGTGGAAGCACCGCTTCCCGACCATCCTGGCCGCGTGCCTGGCGCACGGGATCGACCCGGTGACCGAGCCGATTCCGGTCGCTCCCGCCGCGCACCACGCCAGTGGAGGGGTCCGCACCGACCTGCACGGTCGCACGAGCGTGCCGGGGCTGTACGCCTGCGGGGAGGTGGCCTGCACCGGCGTGCACGGCGCCAACCGGCTCGCCTCCAACTCGCTCCTGGAGGGCCTGGTCTTCGCCGAGCGCATCGCCGCCGACCTGGCCCGGGACCTGCCGCCGTTCGCCGAGCCGGTCGCCCCGAGCGCGCCCGCCGGGCTGCTGGGCGAGGCAGTCCGCCTGCCGCTGCAACGCGCGATGACCTCGGGCGCCGGGGTGTTGCGCAACGCGGCCGGGCTGGCCGCGACCGAGACCACGCTGACCGCGCTCGCGGCCCGCGCCGGCGACGATCCGTGCACGCCGACGTGGGAGACCACCAACCTGCACCTGGTCGCGAGCGCGCTCACCCGGGCCGCGCGGCTGCGCGAGGAGACGCGCGGCTGCCACTGGCGCGAGGACCACCCCGACCCGGACGACACGGCGTGGCGCGGCAATCTGGTCACGTCGCTGCGCGACGGCGAGTTGCGGGTCGCCTACCAGGCCCACGAACCGAAGGAGTCCACCACGTGAGCACCGACCAGTTGTCCGCCGACCTCACCGCGCGCCTGGCCGAGGCCGGCCTCGACCCGCTCGCCGTCGCCGCGCTCGTGGCCGCCGCCGTCGCCGAGGACCTGGCCGGCGGTGTGGACGTCACCTCGGTGGCCACGGTCGCGGAAGACGCGTGCGGCCACGCCGACTTCACCGCCCGCGCCGCGGGTGTGGTCGCGGGCCTCCCGGTCGCCGAGGCGGTTCTCGAACTCGTCTGCGGCGCCGACCTGGTCGTCACTCGGTACGTCCGGGACGGCGACGCGGTCGCGCCCGGCACGGTGCTGTTCGGCGCCGAGGCGGGCACCCGCTCGCTGCTCACCGCCGAGCGGGTGGCGCTGAACCTGCTGTCCCGGCTGTCCGGGGTGGCCACCGCCACTCGCGCGTGGGCGGACGCGATCGCCGGCACCGGTGCCGCGGTCCGGGACACCCGCAAGACCACGCCCGGGTTGCGCGCGTTGGAGAAGTACGCGGTGCGCTGCGGCGGCGGGATCAACCACCGCATGTCGCTGTCCGACGCGGCGATGGTCAAGGACAACCACGTCGTCGCCGCAGGCGGGGTCGCGGAGGCGTTCGAGGCGGTGCGCGCGGCGTTCCCGGACGTGCCCGTCGAGGTCGAGGTGGACCACCTCGAGCAGATCCCGCCGGTCCTGGACGCGGGCGCCGACCTGATCCTCCTGGACAACATGAGCGTCCGACGGATGCGCGAGGCGGTGGCCCTGGTCGCGGGCCGGGCCCGACTCGAGGCCAGTGGCGGGCTCACCCTGGAGACCGCCCGCGAGGTCGCCGAGACCGGCGTGGACTATCTCTCGGTCGGCGCGCTCACCCACTCCGCCCCGATCCTGGACATCGGTGTGGACCTGCGGGCCTGAGCGACCGGTACCGTTCACCGGATCAGCCGTCCCCGCTCCTCCCATCCTCCCGAAGCCGCGCTCCGTCCCCCACGGCCCGAGCCAGAACACCAAGGACGCCCACGATGTTGCTCACCATCGACGTCGGTAACTCGCATACCGTGCTCGGCCTGTTCGACGGTGACGAGATCGTCGAGCACTGGCGCATCTCGACCGAGGCCCGGCGCACCGCCGACGAACTCGCGGTCGTCCTCGCGGGCCTGCTCGGCCAGCATCCGCTCCTCGGTGCCGAGGGCATCGACGGCATCGCGATCTGCTCCACCGTGCCGTCCGTGCTGCACGAGATGCGGGACATGGTGCGGCGCTACTACGGCGACATCCCCACGGTCGTGGTCGAACCCGGGGTCAAGACCGGCGTGCCGGTCCTGATGGACAACCCCAAGGAGGTCGGCACCGACCGGATCATCAACGCGCTCGCGGCGGTCAAGTTGTACGGCGGCCCGTGCGTGGTGGTCGACTTCGGCACCGCGACCACGTTCGACGCGGTCAGCACCAAGGGCGAGTACGTCGGCGGCGCGATCGCCCCCGGCATCGAGATCTCGGTGGACGCATTGGGCGCCCGCGGCGCGCAGTTGCGCAAGATCGAGCTGATGCGCCCGCGCAGCGTGATCGGCAAGAGCACGGTCGAGGCGATGCAGGCCGGCATCCTGTACGGCTTCGCCGGCCAGGTGGACGGCGTGGTCAAACGCATGGCGGCCGAACTGTCCCCGGACGACCCGGACGCGGTCACCGTGGTGGCCACCGGCGGGCTGGCCACGCTGGTCCTGGGCGAGGCGTCGGTGATCGACGTACACGAGCCGTGGCTGACCCTGATCGGTCTGCGGATGGTGTACGAGCGCAACACGGCGGTGTGAGCGCGGTCCGGGTCGGATTCGTGGTCCAAGTCGGAAAAACACAAGCATGAAATAAGCAGGATTGTCCGGCTCGCCGCATACAGTGCGTGGTATGCCGACGCCACATGGTGACCAGGGGATGGCCTTCAGCGCGCACGAGGTGCGGGTGCTGCGTCGGGCGCTGACCGTCGCGCTGCGCGGCGGGCGCGACTCGGTCGACTTCTGGTTGCTGGGCCGGGCGATCGGCGAGGCGCACGACGAGCGGGAGCGGCTGCGCGCCTTCATGACTGCCGAACTGCGCCGCTATCGCGCCGCGTTGCCGGGGAGCGCGGCCACGTTCCTGGCCTGCCTGCGCAACGCGGTGGACGAGATCGCGCACGTGCCGTCGGCCGAGGACCTGGCGGCGCTGCGCACGGTCGTCGACCTCCCCTGCGGCCCCCGTGAACGGGCAAGCCGCGCGGCCCTGTTGCGCCGCTGTACACACCTGGCGGAGGCCGCCCTCGAACAACGCCTCACCGCCCGAGCCCACCGCCGAGCCGCCGCCGAAGCCGACCGCGCCACCAGACCCGACCCGCTGGAAATCCTCATCCCCACCCGCATCCGCCCTTCCCTGAACCCACCTTCGTGGCAATCGGCACCGACGAGGGCATCACGCCCGCAGCCGCCCGCCGAAGTACCCACCGCCACAACCGTCGAGCCCGAGCCCGTCGAGCCCGAGGCCACCGAGTGCGTGGCGACCGAGCCCGTCGAGCCCGCGGTGACCGGATCCGCGGCCGCGGAGCCCGCCGAGCCCGAAACCGCCGAATCCCGGATCCCCGAGCCCGGGGTTCCCGCCCACGAAGCGCCCGAGCCGACATCCGCCACCCTCGAAGCACCGGCCGCGACGGCATCGCCCCCCGCAACCGCCGGCGCCGAGTCGGCCCCCTCCGACGAAGCGTTCGTCCCTGTCCCGAGCCCCACGCCTCCCGACGCCGAGGGCCCACTCCGGGAGTCCGTGTCCCCGGTGATCCCCCACCGCCGCCAGGGCCGGGCCCTGGGCCAACTCCCCACGCCGGACATCCTCCAGACCGGCACCGGCTGAACCCGAACGCGCCGAGACCGTTCCGTGATCCCCCGGCGCCGTTCCGCTCGTGGACATGGTCTTCACCGCCAAGGAAGGCGCCACCTCCGGCGGCTCCGGGTCGACCGGTGGTACGACCACGACCGCCGGTGCGGGTGCGACCGGTGGCGGCAACGGCACGGAGCTTGCGAACACCGGCTCCGACTCGTCGTCCACGACCCTGATCACCGGCGGCGCGGTCGCGTTGTTCGCGCTCGGCGGCGGCGCGTTCCTCGTGGTGCGTCGACGCAAGAGCGCGGGCCTCGCGGCCTGATCGGCATCGATCGGCGGAGGGCGGGATCGCGGCGGCGGTCCCGCCCTCCGCCATGTGCGCGCGGCCCGGTCGGATATCGGTTCGGGGAGCGCGCGGCGGGTCGGTAGCCTTGTGGGGTGACCGAGCAGAGCGCAGCGCAGCCGCAGATCGACGACCTTCCCGAGCAGATGCGGGTTCGCCGCGACAAGCTCGATCGGCTTCGGGCCGAGGGGACCGACCCGTATCCGGTCGGCTTCCCCCGCACCACCACGGTGGGCGCGCTGCGTGCCGAGTTCGACGGTCTCGAAGCCGACGTGGAGACCGGGCGCCGGGTCGGCGTCACCGGCCGCGTCGTGCTGTACCGCACCGGCGGCAAGCTGTGCTTCGCCACGCTGCGCGACGGTGACGGCGACATCCAGGTGATGGTCTCGCTGGACGGCGTCGGCGCCGAGTCGCTGGCCGCCTGGAAGAGCGACGTCGACCTGGGCGACCACGTCGGCGTCGAGGGCCAGGTGATCACCTCCCGGCGCGGCGAGTTGTCGATCATGGTCGACTCCTGGGCGATCACGTCCAAGTGCCTGCGTCCGCTGCCGGACAAGCACAAGGGCCTGACCGACCCCGAGGCCCGGGTCCGCCAGCGCTACGTCGACCTGATCGTCAACGACGAGTCGCGGGCGATCCTGCGCACCCGCAGCCGGATCGTGCGCGCCATCCGCGAGTGGTTCGACGCCAGGGACTTCCTGGAGGTCGAGACGCCGATGCTCCAGCCCGTGCACGGCGGCGCCACCGCGCGCCCGTTCGTGACCCACATCAACGCGTACGACATGGACCTGTACCTGCGCATCGCGCCGGAGCTCTACCTCAAGCGCCTGGTCGTCGGCGGCGCCGAGAAGGTCTTCGAGATCAACCGCAACTTCCGCAACGAGGGCGCGGACTCGACGCACAACCCCGAGTTCACCATGCTCGAGGCGTACGAGGCGTACGGCGACTACAACACGGTGGCCACCCTCACCCGCGAGGTCTACCAGCACGTCGCGCAGGACGTGTTCGGTTCGCGGATCTTCCGCTACGGCGACCGCGAGGTGGACATCTCCGGCGACTGGCGCGAGATCACCGTCTACGGCTCGGTCTCCGAGGCGCTCGGCGAAGAGGTCACCCCGGAGACGCCGATCGAGGCCGTGCGCAAGCTCGCCGACGCCCGCGAGATCGAATACGACAAGTCCTGGGGCCAGGGCAAGCTCGTCCAGGAGATCTTCGAGGCGCTGGTCGAGCACACCCTGATCGAGCCGACCTTCGTCCGCGACTACCCGATCGAGACGTCGCCGCTGACCCGCCAGCACCGCAGCGTCCCCGGCGTCGCGGAGAAGTGGGACCTGATCGGCTTCGGCATGGAACTGGGCACCGGCTACTCCGAGCTGGTCGACCCGATCGAGCAGCGCCGGCGGCTCACCGAGCAGTCGCTGCTCGCCGCGGGCGGCGACGTCGAGGCCATGCGGATCGACGAGGACTTCCTGCGCGCGCTGGAGTTCGCGATGCCGCCGAGCGGCGGCGTGGGCATGGGCATCGACCGGATGATCATGGCCTTCACCGGCCGCGGCATCCGCGAGACGATCCTGTTCCCGCTGGTGAAGCCGACCACCGACTGATCGACACGACGGGAGCCCCCTCGGTGACGGTTCGTCGCCCCCGAGGGGGCTCCTGGCGCATTTCCGGGCGCGTCACCCGTTCGTACGCATAGGGTCGGCCGCATGGAAGCAGCAGCCCCCGATCTGCGGATCTGCGTCGCCGGCGACTCGTTCGTACAAGGTGTCGGCGACCTCTCCGGCGGCGGATGGGTCGGCCGCCTCGCGGCCGAGTCCCGTCGCCGGGGCCGGCAGGTGACCGCGTACAACCTGGGCGTGCGGTACGAGACCTCGGCCGACGTCGCCGAGCGCTGGTACGGCGAGGCCGTACCGAGGATGCGGCACGCCGACGGCACCGGCATGGTCTTCGCGTTCGGCGTCAACGACGTCCGGGTCGAGAACGGCCGCCCCAGGGTCGCCCACGCCGACAGCGTCGCCAACCTCGACGCGATACTGGACACCGCGACGGGCGCCCGCTGGACCTGCCTGGTGGTCGGCGCGCCGCCCGTCCCCGGCGAACGGGACGACGGCGAGGCCGCGCTCGCGTTGGAGGACGCGTACGCCAAGACCTGCGCCGCGCGGGGCATCCCGTTCGTGCCGATACAGCGCGCCCTGCGCGAGGACCCGCAGTGGTGGGCCGGCATCGAGGCCTACGGCGACGGCGCGCACTGCGACGCCGCGGGCTACGCCAAACTCGCCGCGCTGATCGCCGACGGCGGCTGGTGGGACTGGTTGGACTCGCTGGCCCCGGGGCACTGAGCGCGGCGGCCGACCCGCCGCGCCCATCGCCCGGTCAGGGCTTGACGCCCCGGCCCGTCAGCCACACGTTCGGGTCCACGGCCGAGCCGCCGCCGGGGTGCACCTCGAAGTGCAGGTGCGGGCCGGTGGAATTGCCGGTCGTGCCCACGTAGCCGATCACCTCGCCCGCGGCCACCGAGCCGGAGGTCTTGGCGAACCGCGACTGGTGGCAGTACCAGGTCCGGGTGCCGTCGGGGTGGGTGAGCACGATGCGGTTGCCGAAGGCGCCGGCCGGACCGGCGGAGCTTATGGTCCCGGCCGCGGCGGCGCGGATCGGGGTGCCCGAGGGGGCGGCGAAGTCCAGGCCGGTGTGCGTGTGCGCCCAGCGTGCGCCGCTGTTGCCGAAGCGGCCGGTCAGCGTGTAGTCCGAGGTCGGCAGGACCCACCCCGAGGCGGCCCGTTCCGCGTCCGCCCGTGCCGCCGCGGCTTCCCGCTCGGCCTGCGCGGCCTGCGCGGTCTGCGCGGCCTGCTCGGCCTGCGCCGCGCGTTCGGCCTCCCGGGCCTGCTCGGCCTCGGCGGCCGCCTGCTCCGCTTCGCGCGTTTCGCGGGCCTGGCGGGCCGCCTCCGCCGACCCCGCCGCGTCGAGCGTCGAGCGCTCCTCGGAGCGGGCCGCCACGTCCGCGCCACGATCGGCGAGCCGCCGCGCCGTCTCCGGATCCGCGCTCGCCGCACCGGCCGCCCGCTTCCCGGTCGAGTCCGTCCCCGTGCCCTGGACGCCGGTGGTGACCGCCACGGCCAGCAGCGCGAGGCTGGAGACCACGACGACCGTGCGACCCGGACGCGCGCCGCGCAGCCGGGCGCGGCGGTCGACGGGCGTGGTGGGGGCTTCGGTGGGCGGGGTTGCGGGGGAGTGCGGCACGAATACCTCGGGGTGTCGACGACGGGGGCCGACACCAGTGGTAACAATCCGCCGTATATCCACCAAGTCGTAACGGAGCGGACACTACGCCCTCGCGTAGTAGCAAAACCCGCACGCGCACCCGACCCCGATGCCGCCCCACGCCTCGTCGCACCCCGGCGCCGTCCACCCGCGCCCCCGCCACCCGGCCGAATCGCCGGGCCGAAGATCCCGGTTTGAAATCGGTCGAACCCGGACGAAACTGCCGCTACGACGCCGCATAGGAGACGTCGCGGCCGGCGTGACGCAGTTCACGGCACGACGAGGTTTCCCGAAGGGTCGGACATGAATCGACTAGGCGAACTCGAAGCCCAGGTGATGCTCCGGATCTGGCGGCGCAACAGCCCCGCGTCGGTACGCGAGGTGCAGGAGGCGCTGCTGCCCGATCGTGAGCTCGCCTATACGACCGTGATGACCGTGCTCGACAAACTGTTTCGCAAGGGACTGCTGCGCCGCCGCCTGGTCGGCCGGGCCTATCTCTACGAAGCGGTGTACTCGCGCGACGCCCATACCGCCGAGTTGATGCGCGACGACTGGATCTCCGGCGGCGGTCGAGCCGGGGCCCTGGTGCACTTCGTCGAGGGCATGACGCCCGAACAGATCGAGGCGTTGCGCGACGCGCTGCGGGTCGCGCTGCCGTGAGCCGATTCGCGCGATCTTCGGTACTTCCCTGGGCCGATCGAGGGCCTTGCCAATTCGTTCGGCGCAATCCGCAGCGTCTTCGGGACGCGACTCTGCGTAATCGTATTAATGATCTACGTAAGAAAAGCGGACTTCCGTGCAGGTGGAACGCAAGCGGCGGAACGGAAAGTGGGCCGACATGATGCGAGCGAAAACCCGAGCGGGACGTGCCCTCGCGGCGGTCGCGGTCGGGGTGACCGTCGCGGTCGGCGCGTACCCGGTCGCGGTCGGTACGGCGGCCGCGACCCCCGTGCCGCGATATCGGCCGCAACCCGTCGCGCCCGCCCATGCCGGCGACTCCACCACCTCCGGCGGAACCGCCCTCGGCGATGCCATGGCCGACCTGCGGGTCCGGCTCGACGGCCTGTGGGCGACGCTCGGCCGACGGCTCCAGGGCTCGCTCGCCGACCCGATGGACCGGCCGACCGGTCCGCCGCCGGGCGTCAAGCTGCCCGACCCGCCCGACCGGGGCATGGGTACCTCCTCGGTGACGCACCGGCCGGTCGACCCCACCGCGCCGCCGAAGCTGGAACTGCGTCGTGCGGCCGACCCGGCGCAGGCCAAGCCCGGTGACCGGATCACCCACACGGTGACCGTGCGAAACGGCGGCGGCACCGAGGCGAAGTCGGCGATCGTGCGCAACACGTTGCCGGCGGGCGGGAAACGGGTCGAATCCAAGCCCTCGCAGGGTGAATTCGACAGTGCCACCGGAGTGTGGAAGACCGGTCGGATCAAGCCCGGCGCCGAGGTCTCGCTGATTCTCGTGCTCACGGTGCCGGAAGGCGCGGCCGGTTCCGAGATGACCGCGAGGTCGAGTTTCGTCAGCGCGCCGGGTGCCGAGCGGGTGATCCGCGACGCGTGTACCGACGACGCCGAGGCCGCCTGTGCGAGCACGCGCGTGGCCGATTCCCGGACACGGTAATGACCGGGGAAATCAGTCCATATCCGGCCTGATCGCTCCACAAGGGCACGGTTCGGAAGCCGGGGCTATCGGCTCCGGATGTCGGGTCGGATGTTGTCCGCGCCGGATCTCGGCGCCGGATGTATGAAGAACGTGTGGCCCGGGCGGTGGGAAACCCCGCCCGGGCCTTCGCCTGTCCATCCGGGTGTTTCCACCGGCACCGGGGCGGATCGGCGGTAAACCGGGCGGAGCGGCGACGCCTATCGTGATCGCGATAGCGTCAGCCCATGGAAGTGACGATCCGACGTGCCAGAACGTCCGATGTGCGGGCCATTCGGCGCCTTGTGGATGGGTACGTGGGGCTACGCATCCTTCTCGACAAACCCACGGTCACCCTCTTCGAAGACGTGCAGGAGTTTTGGGTCGCCGAGCGGGACGACGACAGTGAGGTGGTCGCCTGCGGGGCCCTGCACGTGATGTGGGAAGACCTCGCCGAGGTGCGCACTCTCGCGGTGGATCCGGTGTGTACCGGACACGGGGTGGGCCACCTCTTGCTCAGCAAACTTCTGGAGACCGCGCGTTGGCTGGGTGTTCGACGGATATTCTGCTTGACCTTCGAGGTCGACTTCTTCGCGAAGCACGGCTTCGTGGAGATCGAGGAGACGCCGATCGACGGCGATGTCTACAGTGAACTGATGCGTTCGTACGACGAGGGCGTCGCCGAGTTTCTGGATCTGGAACGCGTCAAACCCAACACCCTTGGCAACACGCGGATGCTGCTCCATCTCTGGCAGTGATCTCGATCCGCGTAGACCGGACGAGTGTGGCGGAGATCGCGCGACCGGTGCCGGTGAACCTCTTGACGCTTCTTGCCCACGGCGGTGTGGTGTGCGGTGAAGTCGTGACCACAAACCCGGTAACGTATTGCCGACCCGGCGTGGTTCCGCGCCCGTGGGTTTGTATTTTGCCGCAGAAAGCGGTTTCCTTTTCTTGAGCTCGTTGTGAACCCTCCCGATGAAAGGGAATCCTGGTGGCACAGAAGGTCCAGATTCTTCTCGTTGACGACCTCGACGGCGGCAAGGCCGATGAGACGGTGACGTTCGCGCTCGACGGTGTCTCCTACGAGATCGACCTGAGCGCCACGCACGCAGAGCAGCTTCGCGCGGCGCTGACGGCCTACGTCGACGCCGGCCGCAAGACCGGTGGCCGGGTCGCCGCCCGTCGCGGCGTCCGCCAGGTGGTCAAGGGTGGTGCCGCCTCGGGCGACACCGCCAAGATCCGCGCCTGGGCCAAGGAGAACGGCTACGACGTGAGTGAGCGCGGTCGTGTGCCGGGCAACATCCGCGACGCCTACGAGAAGGCCCACGCCTGATCGCCGACGCCGTCGACGAGCGGTGCCCTCCCCCGGTACGTACCGGGGGAGGGCACCGCTCGTGTCGTTGTGCGCCCGGCTCTCAGGCGGCGCCGGGACGGTGGTGGGTCAGCAGCCTCGGCCCGCGCACCCGCGGCCTCGGGAACAGCCGTACGTGCTGGCACGCGTGCGCCAGCGTGCCGATCAGCCGGGTGACGTCCGGGAAGCGCACGTCCACGTGCGGAAGCGCGGCGGGCGCCGCGAGGTCGTTCACCGGGGGCATCCGGCCGGGGTCGACCGGGGGTCGCAGCCAGCGCGCGTGTTCCCAGGATCGGGGCCAGGGCGAGCGCCAGGTGGCCGGCCACGGGGACGGCGCGGCCACCGTGTCGCCCTCGCCGTACGCGCGCAGGTCCAGGTCCAGGTCGGCCCAGTCCAGCCAGTCCAGGAGCGCGGGCAGGTCGTCCGCCACGCCGGGGGCGACGAAGAACTGCGTGCGACCGGTGCCGGTCGCCGCCACCGGCCCGACCGGCAGCCCCTGGCGTTCGACCCGGTCCAGCGCCCACGCCCCGGCCGCGCCCGGCACGTCCAGGACGTCGAACCGCACCCCGGCGGCCAGCCGCACGGCCGCCCGCGGCGCGTCCGCCCAATACGCCGAGAGCAGCCGGGGATCGGTGGTCGCGGCCGTGACCGGGTCCATCGGCTCGACCGTCCCGGGAGCCGCGGGCCAGCCCAGGGCCCGCGCGTACCACAGGGCCTCGTCCAACGGACCGGGTACGACGGGCGCCGAACGGGACGCGAAAACAAGCGTGGCTGCCATACCGTGTTCAACTCCGGGACGACGGCGAGGTTACGAAAGGTGATATGCCGACCGCGATGCGTGACATGGTGCGAGGGCGCGCCGCGCGGCGCCGCCCCCGGTGCCGGCACGGTCGCCCGCACACCGGTCGTGACCTGCCGGTATACAGCAGGTGTCGTCCGGGGTATGACCCGAGCATGGAGGGGAGACGGGGAAGCGCGGTCGTCGACGGCGGCCGGATTCGGTGCGATCGACGGCGAAACCGGCGATCGAAAATGCCGCGTTCGCTTCTGGCGTACTCGGAATCGGCCTCAGTACGTGGCCGGCGGGAACATCGTCTCGCACCATCGGGTTTGACTAGTTGTCCAAGGCGGTCCGCAACACGTGGGTCGCCCGTCTTCACGGACGAATCGAGCGGTCCTGCGTGCAGGACTAGCATGCGGAAGGACAGGGAGGGGACCGTCCCCGATCTGCACGACCGCTCTGAGGAGCGATAACGATGTTCGAGAGGTTCACCGACCGCGCGCGGCGGGTTGTCGTCCTGGCTCAGGAGGAGGCCCGGATGCTCAACCACAACTACATCGGTACTGAGCACATCCTCCTTGGCCTCATTCACGAGGGTGAGGGCGTCGCTGCGAAGGCCCTGGAGAGCCTCGGCATCTCGCTTGAGGCAGTGCGTCAGCAGGTCGAGGAGATCATCGGTCAGGGTCAGCAGGCCCCGTCCGGTCATATCCCCTTCACGCCCCGTGCGAAGAAGGTCCTCGAGCTGTCGCTGCGCGAGGCGCTTCAGCTGGGCCACAACTACATCGGCACGGAGCACATCCTCCTGGGTCTGATCCGCGAGGGCGAGGGCGTCGCCGCCCAGGTCCTCGTGAAGCTCGGCGCCGACCTCAACCGGGTCCGCCAGCAGGTCATCCAGTTGCTCTCCGGCTACTCGAGCGGCAAGGAGTCCGCGACCCCGGGCGGCAGCGGGCAGGAGGGCACGCCTTCGACGTCCCTCGTGCTCGACCAGTTCGGGCGCAACCTGACCCAGGCGGCCCGCGAGGGCAAGCTCGACCCCGTCATCGGGCGAGAGAAGGAAATCGAGCGGGTCATGCAGGTGCTGTCCCGCCGCACCAAGAACAACCCGGTCCTGATCGGCGAGCCCGGCGTCGGCAAGACCGCCGTCGTCGAGGGCCTGGCCCAGGCGATCGTCAAGGGCGAGGTGCCCGAGACGCTCAAGGACAAGCAGCTCTACACGCTCGACCTCGGCGCGCTCGTGGCGGGCTCCCGCTACCGCGGCGACTTCGAGGAGCGCCTGAAGAAGGTGCTCAAGGAGATCCGCACCCGCGGCGACATCATCCTGTTCATCGACGAGCTGCACACGCTCGTCGGCGCGGGTGCCGCCGAGGGCGCGATCGACGCGGCGAGCATCCTCAAGCCGATGCTGGCCCGGGGCGAGCTCCAGACCATCGGTGCGACCACGCTGGACGAATACCGCAAGCACCTGGAGAAGGACGCGGCGCTCGAGCGCCGGTTCCAGCCGATCCAGGTCGCGGAACCGTCCCTGCCGCACACGATCGAGATCCTGAAGGGTCTGCGCGACCGCTACGAGGCGCACCACCGCGTGTCGATCACCGACCAGGCCCTGGTGGCCGCGGCGACGCTCGCGGACCGGTACATCTCCGACCGGTTCCTGCCCGACAAGGCGATCGACCTCATCGACGAGGCCGGTTCGCGGATGCGCATCCGCCGGATGACCGCGCCGCCGGACCTGCGCGAGTTCGACGAGAAGATCGCCAACGTGCGTCGGGACAAGGAGTCCGCGATCGACGCGCAGGACTTCGAGAAGGCCGCGTCCCTGCGCGACAGCGAGAAGAAGCTGCTCGCCGACAAGGCGAAGCGGGAGAAGGAGTGGAAGGCCGGCGACATGGACGTCGTGGCCGAGGTCGACGAGGAACTGATCGCAGAGGTTCTCTCGACCGCCACCGGCATCCCGGTCTTCAAGCTGACCGAGGAGGAGTCCGCGCGACTGCTCCGCATGGAGGACGAGCTGCACAAGCGGGTCATCGGCCAGAAGGACGCCATCAAGGCGCTCTCCCAGGCCATCCGGCGCACCCGCGCCGGACTCAAGGACCCGAAGCGTCCCGGTGGTTCGTTCATCTTCGCCGGCCCGTCCGGCGTCGGTAAGACCGAGCTGTCGAAGACGCTGGCCGAGTTCCTGTTCGGCGACGAGGACGCGCTCATCCAGCTGGACATGAGCGAGTTCTCCGAGAAGCACACGGTCTCGCGCCTGTTCGGTTCGCCGCCCGGATATGTGGGTTACGAAGAGGGTGGCCAGCTCACCGAGAAGGTCCGTCGCAAGCCTTTCTCGGTGGTCCTGTTCGACGAGGTCGAGAAGGCCCACCCGGACATCTTCAACTCGCTGCTGCAGATTCTGGAAGACGGTCGGCTGACCGATTCCCAGGGTCGGGTGGTGGACTTCAAGAACACCGTCATCATCATGACGACCAACCTCGGCACGCGGGACATCTCGAAGGGCTTCGGCCTCGGTTTCTCCGGATCGTCCGACGTCAAGACCGGTTACGACCGGATGAAGGCGAAGGTCAACGAAGAGCTGAAGCAGCACTTCCGCCCCGAGTTCCTCAACCGTGTCGACGACACGATCGTCTTCCACCAGCTTTCCGAGGAAGACATCATCCAGATCGTCGACCTGATGATCGCCAAGGTGGACGAGCGGCTGCGCGACCGGGACATGGGCATCGAGCTCCGTCCGGCCGCCAAGACGCTGCTCGCCAAGCGGGGCTACGACCCGCTGCTGGGCGCCCGTCCGCTGCGTCGGACGATCCAGCGCCAGATCGAGGACAACCTCTCCGAGAAGATCCTCTACGGCGAGCTGCGTTCGGGGTCGATCATCGTGGTCGACACCGAGGGCGAGGGCAAGGACGAGAAGTTCACCTTCGAGGGCATGGAGAAGGCACCGCTGCCGGACGCGCCGCCCGTCGAGGCGACCGGCTCGGGCCCGAACCTGACCAAGGAGTAGTCGCCGGCGCGAGCCGACGCGAGGTGTGACGAAGGGGCCGCCCCCGGGATGCGAATCCCGGGGGCGGCCCCTTGTGTGTGCCGCACCCTCCCCCGCGTGACAGGGTGCGGCGGTCCGTGCGCGAGCCCGCCGCCTTAGCGGCCGGCGGGTCAGCGCACGACGCCCGGCACGTCCGTGTCGCGTTCGGCGCCGGTCCTGGTCGGCAGCGCCGCGCCGGACTCCGGGGCCGACTCGTG
Organism: Embleya hyalina; assembly: GCF_003967355.1. Classification (GTDB taxonomy): domain Bacteria; phylum Actinomycetota; class Actinomycetes; order Streptomycetales; family Streptomycetaceae; genus Embleya; species Embleya hyalina. Next base: position 199,490 of record NZ_BIFH01000023.1, read on the forward strand.
CAGGCCCACCCGCGCGTGCAGCCTGCGCAGCACCGGCGGGGCGTACCACGCGTGCCGGCCGAGCAGGCGCATCGCCGCGGGCACCAGCACGCCCCGGACCAGCGTGGCGTCCAGGAGGATCGCCAGCGCCGCGCCGAAGCCGAACAGTTGCAGGAAGCTCACGGTGCTGGTCAGGAACGCCACGAAGGTCACCGCGAGCAGCGCCGCGGCCGTGGTGACGATGCGACCGGTGCGGCCCAGGCCCTGCCGGACCGCGTCCGCGTCGGACGCGCCCGCGTCGTGCAGCTCCTTGATCCGGCTGGTCACGAACACCTCGTAGTCCATCGACAGCGCGAACGCGATGCAGAACAGCAGCACCGTCATCGAGGTGTCCATCGGCAGCGGGGTGAAGCCGAGCAGACCGGACAGGTGCCCGTCCTGGAAGACCCACACCGTGATGCCGACCGCGGCCGTGATGCTGAGCCCGTTCAGGAGCAGTGCCCGCAGCGGTTGCAGGATGCTCCCGGTGAACAGGAACAGCAGGACGAAGGTGCTGAGCACGATCAGTCCGAAGGCGAGCGGCAGGCGGTCGCCGATCGAGGCCTTGGTGTCGACCAGGCGGGCGTCGGTGCCGCCGACCAGGGCCTCGGTGGCGTTTGGGGCGGGCACCGCGCGCACGTCGTGGACCAGGTCCTGTGCGGCGTCCGACTTGGCGGGCAGCGTGGTGATCACCGAGATCAGCCGCGCGTTCGGGCGGATCCGGTCGGGACCGGCGGTGTCCACCCGGGTCACCCCGGGCAGGGCGGCGAGCCGATCGGCGTAGGTGTCGACCGGGGCCTGGGCACCGGTGCCGAGCAGGACCACGTCGAGCGAGCGGGTGTCGTCGAGGCTGTAGTCCGCGCGCAGCGTGTCGCCGACCTGGCGGGCCTGGGTACTGGTCGGCAGGACCCGCTCGTCGGGCGTGCCGAAGGTGACCCCGAGCAGCGGCGAGGCGGCGAGCAGCAGCACCGCGACCACGGGCAGCGCGGTCAGCACGGGCCGGCGGGTGACGAAACCGGCGAGTCGGGACCAGATCGGCGCCTCGGCGCCCTGGACGCCCTTGATGCCGCGGATGCGCATCGACTCCACGCGCGGGCCGAGCACGGTCAGCAGGGCCGGGGCGATGATCAGCGCGGCGAGCGCGGTGATGATCACCACGCCGATGCCCGCGTAGGCGAACGAGCGCAGGAAGTACTGCGGGAAGACCAGCAGCACGGCGAGCGCGGCGGCCACCGTCGCGGCGGAGAAGACGATCGTGCGCCCGGCGGTGCGCACCGTGCCCACCACCGCGTCGTGCAGGTCGTGTCCGGAGTGCAGCAGTTCGCGGTGTCGGGCCACGATCAGCAGCGCGTAGTCGATGGCCAGCCCCAGGCCCAGGGCCGTGGTGAGGTTGATCGAGAAGATCGACACGTCGGTGAGACTGCCGAGGACGAACAGTTCGGCGAACGTGCCCATGATCGCGACGAAGCCGATCACCAGCGGGACCAGGGCCGCGATCAGGCTGCCGAACGCGAGCACGAGCAGCAGCAGGGTCAGCGGTACGGCGATCGACTCGGCGATCGCGAGACTGGTGCCGACCTGGCCGTTGACCGCCGGGCCGATCGCGGCGTCGCCGCCGATCCGGACCCGGAGCGGGCTGTCGGCGGGCAGTCGCGCGCTCTCGGGCAGTTCGGCGATGTCGTCCTCGGCCGAGTGGGCGACGAGCAGCGCGCCGCGTCCGCCGTCGGCCTTGAGGCCGGGCGCGTTGGTGGTCCAGTAGGAGGCCACCTGGTCGAAGCCCGGTGCGGCGGCGAGGGCGGCGGTGAGCCGCCGACCGGCGTCCGCGACGGCGGGGGTGTCCACGCCGGAGCCGTCCTTGGCCCGGACCTCGATCACCAGATTCGGGCGACCGCCGAAGGTGTCCTTGATCTCCTCCTGGGCCCGGGTCGAGGCCGAGTTCGGCGCGTCGAACCCGCCCGCCTTCAGCTTGCCGAAGGCTCCGAAGCCCACCCCGGCCGAGACGAGCAACACCAGTGTGCCGATCACGAGCACGGCGCGCGCTCGGCGGAAGACGAGGTCCCCTAGTCGTTCGAGCATGATCATCGACCTTTCATGCGATCCGTGGGGAACGGAGGGTGCGGAGTCCGGCACGCCATGTTGACGCCGATAACAATGTTGGCATTGATAACTTGGCATTGAATGTGCGCGGTGTCAACATGGGGCTGGATCGAACGGAGAACCATGCCAAGCGAGCAAGCCGCAGGCGCGCCGAGCCGGCGCGGCTACCACCATGGCGACCTGCGGAACGCGCTGACCGAGGCTGCGGTGGAACGGGCCCGGGCGGCCGGGCCGCAGGCGATCGTGCTGCGCGAGGCGGCGCGGGCGACGGGGGTGTCCTCGACCGCCGCCTATCGACACTTCGCCAACCACCACGAGTTGGTCGTGGCGGTCAAGGACCACGGCCTGGCGCTGCTCGCGGCGACGATGCGGGCCGAGTTGGCCAAGGGCGAGCCGTGTCCGGACCCCGGTGACGAGGCGATGCGCCGATTGCGCGCGGCGGGTCTGGGCTACGTGCGCTTCGCGTTCGCCGAACCCGGCCTGTTCCGGACCATCTTCTTCGGCGCCGCCGAGGGCGAGCCGTCGATCGGCCGGCGGCAGGCGGCCGAGGCCGAGGGGGACGACGGGAAGGTGTACGGCGGCACGCCCGGCGGGTCGGACGAGTCGTACACGCTGATGTCCGAGGCGCTGGACGACCTGGTCGCGCTGGGCCGGCTCCCGGAGGAGCGGCGCAGGTATTCGGACGTGGTGTTGTGGTCCGCGGTACACGGCCTGAGCGTGCTGCTCCTGGACACCGAACTGGCCCGACTCCCGGACGACGTCAAGGCCGACATCGTCAGCCGCGGCCTCGACGTGGCGCTGAGCGGCCTCTGACGCGCGTCCCCCGATAGGCCCCCTTCGGCGGGCGGGTGCGGCGGGGGGCTTCCAGGATCGAAGGCATGAGTGCCGACTTCGCCGCCAGGACCGCCATCGTCACCGGGGCCGCCTCCGGGATCGGCGCGGCCGTCGCCCGGCGGCTCGCGGCGGACGGCGCCCGGGTCGTGGTCGCCGACCTCGACGACGTCGGCGCGGCCCGCGTCGCCGCCGAGATCACCGAGGCCGGCGGCAGTGCCCGGGGCATCCGGGTGGACGTGGCCGACCCGGACTCCTGCGCGGAACTGGTGCGCGCGACCGTGGCGGCGTTCGGCGGCCTGCACCTCGCGGTGAACAACGCGGGCGTCACCGGCCCGCACGCGCCCACCGGCGAATACCCGGCCGACGGCTGGCGCACGGTGATCGACGTCGACCTCGGTGGCGTCTTCCACGGGATGCGCCACCAGATCCCGGCGATGCTGGAGTGCGGCGGCGGGGCGATCGTCAACGTGGCCTCGATCCTCGCCGCGGTCGGCTTCCCGAACGCGGCCGGCTACGTGGCGGCCAAACACGGTGTGCTCGGCCTGACCCGGACCGCCGCGATCGAGTACGCGCGGCGCGGGATCCGGATCAACGCGGTCGGCCCCGGCTTCGTGGAGACCCCGCTGCTCGCCGACGCCGACCCGAAGGCGCGCGCCGCGCTGGCCCGGCTGCATCCGATGGGCCGGCTCGGCACCCCCGAGGAGGTCGCCGAACCGGTGGCCTTCCTGCTCTCCGACCGGGCCTCGTTCGTCACCGGGAGCTACCACCCGGTCGACGGCGGCTACACCGCGCCGTAGCACGGGAGTCGGGATACCCCGCCCCGGTAATCCATCCGGTTGGCGGGTCATAGTCTGGAATCGACGTCGCCGGCCCACCGTGCCACCCGAGCACCAGCCACGTCACCCGCGTGGGGGCCGGTACGCCGGAAAGGGAGAAACCCATGAAGGCCGTCCAATACGTCGAGTTCGGCAAGCCGGTCGAGGTGCGGGAGATCCCCGCACCCGAACCGGGCCCCGGACAGGTACTGCTCCGGGTCACCGCCGCGGGTGTCTGCCACTCCGACATCTTCGTGATGAGCCGCCCGCCCGCCGACTTCGGCTTCGCCGCCCCGCTCACCCTCGGCCACGAGGGCGCCGGCGTGGTCGCCGCGCTCGGCGAGGGGGTCACCGGCCTGGGGATCGGCGACGCCGTCGTCGTGTACGGGCCGTGGGGCTGCGGCACCTGCCACGCCTGCGCCCAGGGCCGGGAGAACTACTGCTCGCGCGCCGCGGAACTCGGCATCCGCCCGCCCGGCCTGGGCGCCCCGGGAGCGCTCGCCGAATACCTGCTGATCGACGACCCGCGCCACTTGGTCCCGATCGGCGACCTGGACCCGGTGCGGACCGTTCCGCTGACCGACGCCGGACTGACCCCGTACCACGCGATCAAACGTTCGCTGGACAAGCTGTACGCGGGCAGCACCGCCGTGGTGATCGGCGTCGGCGGCCTCGGCCACATCGGGGTGCAGTTGCTCCGCGCGCTCTCCGCCGCGCAGGTGATCGCGCTGGACGTGAGCGAGGACAAGCTGGAGTTGGCCCGGGCCTCCGGCGCGCATCTGGCGATCACCTCCGACGCCGGGGCCGCCGACATCGTCCGCGAGGCCACCGACGGACGCGGGGCGCAACTCGTGCTCGACTTCGCCGGCGTACAACCCACCGTCGACCTCGCCGCGAAGTGCGCGGCCGTGGAGAGCGACCTGACCATCGTCGGCATCGGCGGCGGCACCCTCCCGGTCGGCTTCGGCCTGATCCCGTACGAGTGCTCGGTCAGCACCCCCTACTGGGGCTCGCGCGCCGAACTGATCGAACTGATCGACCTGGCCCGCCGCGGCGCGGTGAAGGCGCACGTGGAGACGTTCGCGCTGGACGACGCCCCGGAGGTGTACGACCGGTTGCACCACGGCCGGATCAACGGCCGCGCGGTACTCGTCCCCGGCGCCTGAGCGGGGCCCGCGTACCGGCGGAATACCCGGCCGGGGTATTCGGTTCTGCTCGGTGTCCGACGCCGTCACGAGCATCGCGAAGGGAGCCGACGTGACGCTGACCCTGGAGACCTACCGCATGGCCGAAGGACTGGTCGAGCAGCGCGAACCGCTGCGTGCGCTGCGCCTGTTGGAGCCGGCCCTCGACGAGGAGCGGGACAACGTCGCCGTGCAGCAACTCGCCGGGCGGGCGTACTACCTCTCGCTCCAACTCCGCCGGGCCGAGGCCACGCTGCGCCGGGTGATCGAACTCGACCCGTGTGACGCGTGGGCCACCCACGCGCTCGGCCGCACCCTGGAGCGGGCCGGCCGAGGGGCCGAGGCGGCGCCGTATCTGCGGCTCGCGGCGGCGATGAACCCGGAGCCGGAGTACACCGCGGCGGCGGCCAGGTACGCCGACTGACCGACCCGCTCAACCCGACGAGGCGGTGGACCGAGGGTCCACCGCCTTGTCGGCGTACCGGCGGGGAAACGGCCACGCCGCCCAGGTGAGCGCCAGCAGCAGTTGCCCGGCCACATAGGTGGGCATCACCAGCGCCGCCTGACCCGGCAGCAGGTCGACATCGGCCAGACCGAGGGCGATCACCGCGTCGGAGCCCAGGAACAGCGCGCCGCCGAGCCCGGTGCGCCGACCCACGCCGGCCGCGCACACGGCCATCGCGGTGAGCAGGAGGCTGTAGCCGAGCACCGGCACCAGCAGATCGTCGAGCCCGCCGCGGACGCCGGCCATCATGGCGCCCCAGGCGAGCAGGTACACCGCGGGCAGCCACGGCGGCAGCGTGATCCCCACCCGCCGGAAGGCGAGCAGGTAGCAGACGTGCCCGACGGCGAACCCGGCCATCCCGACCAGGAACGTGGCCTCCCGGTCCACCAGCAACCCCACGTCGCCGACGAACCCGCCCACGAGCGCGCCGATCGGCAGCCATAGATCGTGCTTCGCGCCGGGCCGCGCGGCCACGCACACGAAGGCGATCAGCACCGGCATCAACAGTGTCTTGGTGACCCAGCGGGGCCCGTCCACATCCGCCGCCGCGAGTACCGAATCGGCGACGCCCAGCGTCAGGTAGGCGACGAGCAGCACACGAGCTCTCACGCCGCGGCCTCGGCGGCGGCGCCCGCCGGGACCGTCGACGCGGCCGGCGCGGGCTGCCAGCCGGGACCGCGCAGTACCCGCCCGAACCGCACCCGCCAGGTGCGCGCGGCCCGCACGTCGCGCGCGATCGCCGCGTATTCGTGAAAGGCCACCCGCAGCGGGTTGTACGTCCCGATGTTCGTGGTCAGCCCGTAGTTCACCGGCTCGCCCTCGGGCTCGAAGCTGCGGCACAGCCGGTCCCACACGATCAGGATGCCGCCGTAGTTGCGGTCCAGGTATCGCGGGTTCGAACCGTGGTGCACGCGGTGGTGCGACGGGGTGTTGAAGACGTACTCGATCGGCTTCCAGAGCCTGCCGATCCGCTCGGTGTGGATCCAGAACTGGTACAGCAGGTTGATCGAGAAGGACGTGACCACCATCGCGAAGGGGAAGCCGAGCAGCAACATCGGCCCGATGAACACGATGTGGTGCGCGCCGGTCCAGGTCTGCCGCAGCGCGGTGGAGAGGTTGTAGTGCCGGCTGGAGTGGTGCACGACGTGGCTCGCCCACAGCAGCCGGATCTCGTGACCGGCGCGGTGCTCCCAGTAGTAGAAGAAGTCGACGCCGACGATCACCAGGATCCACGTCCACCACGTGTGCGGCAGCCGCAACGGCGTGAGCTCGTGCAGCCCGTCCCAGGCCAGGACGGTCACCAATCCCCAACCGAGGCCCGCCACGATGCTGCCCAGACCCATGGTCAGGCTCGTCGCGGTGTCCTTCACCGCATACCCGCGCTCGTCGTCGTCGGGGGCGAAGCGATACGACACCCACTCGACGAACAGGAGGAGGGTGAAGGCCGGAATGGCGAACACCGTGAGGTCCATGCTCGGACCCTACTGGCGAGTAACGCCGGGCGGAAGAGGTGATTTCCCGCGATTTTCCCGCGATTTTCCCGGGCCGCGCGGGTCCGCGCGCGAAAGCCCCCGACCGCCGCCGGAGGCATGTGCCGGGGTGATCGGGGGCTTCGTGTGGTGCCGGTGTCACCGGTTCTCGTCGAGCCGTTCGCCCTTGCCGTCGAGGATCTGCACCTTGTCCCCGTCGTGCAATTCGATCCGCTCGCGGCGGACCTCCTCGGTCACCCGCTGCTCGCCCTGCACCCGCTTGGAGACGAGTCGGATGCGCTCGACCGGGACGACCTCCTTGTGGACGACGACCCGCTCGGCGTGCAGCACGATCTCGACCGCGTTCTCCCGCATGTCGGAGCTGTCGAGGGCGCCGCGGCGGGTGGAGTCGTCGATCGGTTCGCGGACGATCTCCCACTCCTCGTGCATCACCGGGACGACCTTGTCCACGCGCTCGGTCTCGACCACCTTGCGCAGCGCGGCGCGGCCCGCCTCGATCGTCTCGACGTGCACGTCGAGGCGCTCCTCGGAACGGGTCATCCACTCCATGCCGGCCTTGCCGGAGGTCGCCGCGGTCCGGGCGGTGCCCGAGGCGGCGGAGGTGGGCCGGGTCGTGCCGGCGGTGCCGGCCTCGGTGCCGGTCCGCGCGGTCGGGCGGGCGGCCCGGCCGCTCATGGCGCCGGCGGTCCCGGCGGCCGTGGTGTCCAGCGCGTCCGCGGCCCGGGTCGGCGGGTCGTTCGTCCGCACCGACGGGTCGTGCCTGCCGGTCAGCTCCTCGTAGCCGTCGTCCGAACCGGCGAGCTGCGACTTGGACATGTCGGGCCGGTGTCGGGTGCCCGCCGCGGCGGCCGTACCCGCGGCCCCGGCGGCTCCCGCGGCTCCGGCGGCGGTTCCGGTGGTGCCTTCGGCGGTCCCGGTGCGGGTCATGCCCGCCGAGGGCGTCACGCTGTAGTGACGGTAGAGGCGGGCCTCCTCCTCCGGCGACAGGTGCTCGTCGGTACCCAGACTGGGCGCCTCCTTGACCAGCTCCTTGTCGAACGGCACACGCAGGTCGTCACCCTGCATGTCGGCCGGGCCCAGCGGTACGAAGCTCTCGCGTCCGCCGAACATGCCGGTCTTGACGGTGACCCACTCCGGCTCGCCGGTGCGGTCGTCCAGGTACACCTGGCCGATGGTCCCGATCTTGCTGCCTTCGGAATCGACGACCTTGCGGCCGATCAGTTCCTGCGGGGTGACATTCGTCTTCACGAGCCAACGCTCCTGTTCCCGGAGTCGCGGCGGGGGTGCCGCCGGCCGGAGGTAGTCGTGTGGGAGCTTCGTTCTCCAGCAGACGGCGAATCGGGCGATGCGACAACCGGAGGGGGTCGGGGCGGGGTCGGGCGGTACCCCGGCGCGGCGCCGTCAACTGGGGGAATGCGATCCGCGCCGGCTCGTGCGCGGACGGGTGGGATTTCACCCGAGTGGGTGAGTGGGCGGGCCCGGGGACGGGCCGGGGCGGGGCGGCCGGGTGTCGTGCCCCGGGCGGTCCCGATTTGTAGGCTCTCGACATGACCATGACCATCCGCCCGGCGACCGCCCGGGATCTGTCGGGGTTGCTCGCGCTCTACGCCGAATTCCATCCCGGCGACGTGCCGCCGCCGATCGAGCAGGCGCATGCGATCTGGGCGGACATCGCCACCCAGCGCGGGCGCACGGTGCTGGTCGCCGACCTGGACGGCACGGTCGTGGGCACCGTCGACAGCGTGGTGCTGCCCAACCTCACCCGGGGCGGGCACTCGATCATGTTCGTGGAGAACGTCGTGGTCGCCGCGTCGCATCGCCGGCGGGGCATCGGCGGGCGGTTGATGGCCGCCGCGCTCACCGCCGCCGGCGACGCCGGGTGCTACAAGGTGCAACTGCTCGCCGCCGACGGTGCCGAGGTGCACGCCTTCTATCGGGCCTGCGGGTTCGACGCCCTCGCCCAGGGGTTCCGGCGTTATCTGCGACCCGTCGCGAACGGCGCGGCGCGCGGCTGAGGGTGGGCCCGCCCGGTCAGGTGCCGGTGCGCCAGGGACCGCCCGGGGAGCCCTCGGGGGGATCGGTCGGGCCGTTGCGCAGCCAACCGGTCCCCCGGCAGTGCGGACAGCGGGTGCCCGCCCAGATCGTCGACACCTCGCGGTGCCTGCTGCGATACACCCGACCCGAGGTGTCCAGGCCGGTGCCCTGGCAGCCCATGCACTGGATCGCGTCGCCCGATCCGTGCCCGTCGTCCTCCGTCACCGCGTCCCCCTTCGCTCTCGGTGTACCGCCCGCGGCGCGGTCGGATCGCGTTGCGTAGCGGCCGCGTGCACAACCAGTATTCGCTCGTCGAGGGCCCGGCGCCGGCATTCCGGGCAGAACGCCGCGCCGCGTCGCGGGCGGCCGGGGGAGCGCGGCGCGCGGCGAGGGGGTCGGTCCGGGGCCCGCGGTCCTCGGGCCGCCGGTCGGTCGGGCCGCCGGTCGGTCGGGCCGGGGTGGGCGGGTAATGCGTTCGCTCGTTTATTTCGTTACGTTGGAAAAGAATACGCCCGCAAAGACGATGTCGGGCGCGGTGGATCGATACAGTTTTCGATCGCATTGCCGGGCTTCGGGCAGGGGTAATTCGAACAGGTATTTCACCGATGTTATTATCGAGCGGATCGAAGTGTGAACCACAAGAGCTCGGGGGCAGGACGATGGGCGTAGAAAGCGCCTTGGTCGAGGACCACGCGGTCGAGGACGCGAAGAATTCCGGTCCGGATATATCGCCACATAGACCGTGGTATCGGCCGGACGCGCGGACCGGATGGGGTCTCGCCGTCGTGCTGGTCCCGGCCCTGCTGCTCGGCGTGGCCGCCTTCCAGCGGCGCTGGATCGGCGACGACGGGCTGATCTTCGTCCGCGTCTCACAGCAGATTCTGGACGGCAACGGACCCAATTTCAACGTGGGCGAGCGGGCCGAGGCGGCGACCTCGACGTTGTGGCCGTGGCTGCTCGCGCTGGTCGGCGGGGTGACCGGGATCGACCTGGTGGCCGTCGCGGTCTACGGCTCGCTCGGCTGTGCGGTCGTCGGCCTGGCGCTGGCCTCGGCGGGCACTCGTCGGCTCTACCGCGACCTGCCCGGCGGCGGCCTGCCGCTGCCCGCCGGCGCGCTCGTGATCGCCGCGCTCCCGCCGTTCTGGGACTTCGCCACCTCGGGCCTGGAGATGGGCCTGATCTTCGTCTGGCTGGGCACGAGTTGGTGTCTGCTGGTCCGGCTGGACCGGGTCACCTCGTTCGCGCGCCAGGCGTGGACCTCGTTCGCGCTCGGCATGGGTGTCCTGGTGCGGCCCGACCTCGCGCTCGGCACCGTCGTGTTCGCGGTGGCCGCCTGGCTGCTGCTGCGGCCGACCCCGAAACGGCTGGCCGTGCTCGCGGCGTGCGGCGGCCTGCTGCCGGTGCTGTACCAGCTCTTCCGGATGGGCTACTACGGCGTCCTGCTGCCCAACACGGCGATAGCCAAGGAGGGCACCAAGACCGACGTCGGGCGCGGGTGGACGTACTTCGAGGACTACGCGAGCCCGTACAACATCTGGGCGCCGCTGCTGCTGACCGTGGTCGCGGTCGGTCTGCTGGCGACCGTCGGCCGCTCGGTGGGCGACTTCGAGCGCTACCGGATCCGGGTGCTGACCGGGACCGCGCTGGTCGCGGGCACGGTGCTGCTCGGCTACGTGATCGTGGTCGGCGGCGACTTCATGCACGCCCGGCTGCTGCTGCCGGGCACCTTCGCCTTCCTGCTGCCGGTCCTGGTGTTGCCGCTGCAACGGCTGTACGCGAGTACCGCGGCCGCGCTCGCGGTGTGGTCGCTGGTCTGCGCGGCCGCGATGCGGGTGCCGTACCAGGGCTTCGGGCCGAAGAACATCGAGGACACCCGCACCTGGTACACGGCCTGGACGGGCGAGTCGAATCCGGTCACCGCGGCGTCCTATCGGGCGGCGTTCGTGAAGCGGCTCGAAGGGGTCGGCAGGGAATGGCAGGCGGATCGGGCGGCGCCCGGCGCGCAGTTCGTCTATCTGACCTACTACCACGAGCCCGACAAGTTCTGGATGTTGAACTTCGACTTCCGGTCCGCGCCGCTCAAATACCATGTCCCGGTCACCGATTCGGTCGTCTACGGCGCGCTCGGCCAGCCCGCCGTGCTGGTGCCGACCTCGGGTCTGGCGATCGACATCTTCGGCCTGGCGAATCCGCTCGGCGCACACCTCGACCTCGACTATCGGACCCGGTCGGGGCACGACAAACTGACCTACATCGAATGGATTCTGGCCGACTTCACCCGGCCGGGCACCCCGCTCGACCTGCGCAATGTCGATCCGGCAAAGGTCGAGGCGGCCCGTCGGGCGCTGAATTGCGGCGGAATTCGCGAACTTCAGGAAGCGACCCGCGAGCCGATGTCGTTGTCCCGATTCTGGAAGAATTTCACCGGCTCGGTGAAACGGAATTCGATGCGGATTCCGACGAATCCGATCGACGCGGAGAAGAAGTACTGTCACTGAGCGGACCGGCCGGCAGGCGGTACACACCCGCCGCCAGCGGCTCCACCAGCCCGTCGGCGACCAGCCCGTCCAGCGCCCGCGCACGCTGGACGGGTTCGTCCCACACCGCGTCCAACGCGGCCTGGTCCACCGGTTCGGCGCTGTCCCGCAGCACCGCCAGCAGTCGGCCCCGGACCTGGCGGTCGGTGCCCGCGTACGTCTGGCCGCGGCGCGGCGGACCCGTGTAGGCGGGCTTGCCGGCCAGTCGCCACGCGCACAGCGCCGCGATCGGACACCCGACACACTTGGGCGACTTGGCCGTGCACACCAGTGCGCCGAGTTCCATGATCGCGACCGCCCAGGTCGACGCCGTCTCGGCGGTGGCGGGCAACAGCGTGGTCGCGGTGCGCCGTTCGGCCGGCGTGGTGGCCTGCGGCGGATACTCGACGCCGTCGATCGCCCGGCCGATCACCCGGCGTACGTTGGTGTCGAGCACGATGTGTCGCTGACCGAACGCGAACGAGGCGATGGCGGCGGCGGTGTACTCGCCGACCCCGGGCAGCGCGAGCAGGTCCGCGTGTTCGCGCGGCACCTCGCCGTCGTGCCGGTCGACCATCGCGGTCGCCGCGCCGTGCAGGCGCAGGGCACGGCGCGGGTAGCCGAGCCGGCCCCACATCCGCACCGCCTCGCCCGGCTCGTCGGCGGCCAGTGCGGCGGGGGTGGGCCAGCGCTCCAGCCAGGCCGTATAGGCCGGCAACACCCGGGCCACCGGGGTCTGTTGCAGCATGAACTCGCTGACGACCACCGCCCACGCGGACGCGTCGGGGGTACGCCAGGGCAGATCGCGGTTGTTGGCCGAATACCAGTCGAGGATCGGCTCGTGCAGTGCGTGTGACATCTCTCCCCGATCCTCGCACGTTACGGGGGGGTCACTCGGGCGAGTGACGGTGGCTTCTGCCCGCAAATGCCGGAATAGGCCCGCGACCAGGGCTTCTTCGGCCGCGACACGGCGGGAAAATCCAACGCTTCGGACGGTGTGGCTACACCGGACGGCGTAACGATCTCCCCTAGAGTTTGCGCGTGGACTCGATGCGCCGTCCCGTGGGTCACCTGCCGTCAACCGTCTATTGGCGTCGGCGGGTCGTCGTGCTGCTCGCCCTCGCGCTGTTGATCGCGCTGGTGGCCTGGGCATGCACTGCCGGTGGGGACTCCGACGACAAGAAGAACGCCTCGGACAAGAAGCCGATCCCGTCCGGCTCGGTCTCGCCCGATCCGGGGGGCATCACGCCCGGGGCCAACCCGACCAACGGTGCCAATCCGCCGATCCCCGGCGGGAGTACGGGCACGCCCGGCGGTACCACCGGCACCTCTTCGGGCGCCTCCGCCGGCACGTCGGCCGGCGCCTCCGGCCAGCCCGGTGGGCAGAGCGGCCAGAGCGGTCAGTCGGCGGGCGGCGCGGGCAACCCGGGCGGCGGCACGGTTCCGGGTGGCGGCAAGCCCGCTCCGGGCGGCGGCACCTGGTGCACCCCGGCCATGATCCGGGTGCAGATCCAGCCGGTGGAGGCGGGCAAGAGCGCCTACAACGCCTCGCAGAACGTGGCCCTGAAGGTGATCGTCACCAACGAGTCCGGCCCCACCTGCTACGTCGATCTCGCGCCGAGCCACGCCTACATCGAGGTGTTGTCCGGCAGCGACCGGCTGTGGAGCTCGGCCGACTGCGCGCCCGGTCCGGGCACCGACCTGCGCCAGATCCAGCAGGGCGCCTCGCAGGCCGTGTCGATCACCCGGGACTGGGCCTGGACCCGCTCCGACGCGCGGCAGTGCGCCACCAACGGCGGGCAGACCAAGGCGGCCCCGGCGGACAAGGCCGCCTACCGGGCCAAGGGCGTGCTGGCGGGCCTGGAGCCCTCCGGCGAGTTCATCTTCACCGCCACGGTCGGCAAGTAACGGCGTACCGGCACGGCGAAATCCGCACGCGGGACGTGGACACCACGGGAAGGGCCCCGGCGCCAAGCGCCGGGGCCCTTCCCGTGTCACCGTCGAGCGGTCAGACGTAGCGCTCCAGGATCGAGGACTCGGCGAGCCGGGACAGCCCCTCGCGGACGCTGCGGGCCCGGGCCTCGCCCACGCCGTCCACCGCCTGGAGGTCGTCCACGCTGGCCGCGAGCAGCTTCTGCAGGCCGCCGAAGTGCTCCACGAGCCGCTCGATCACCACCGGTGGGAGCCGGGGGACCTTGGCGAGCAGTCGGTAGCCGCGCGGGCTGACCGCCGAGTCGAGGACCTCGTGGCCCGAGGTGAAGCCGAGCGCGCGGGCCACCGTCTGCAGGTCGAGCAGATCCGCGTGGGCCAGACCGTCGAGTTCGTCGAGCACGTCGGCCTCGGTCCGGCCGCGCTTGATCGCGCGCTCCGGCACGTAGTCGCGGGCGACCAGCTTGCGGTCGTCCTCGACACCCGCGATCAACTCTTCGAGTTGCAGCGAGAGCAACCGGCCGTCGACCCCCAACTCGGTGACGTAGCCGTCGATCTCGCGGGCGATCAGGCGCACCATCTCCAACCGCTGGGACACCGCGCACACGTCGCGAACGGTGACCAGATCCTCGATCTCCAGGGCGGACAGCGTGCCCGACACCTCGTCGAGGCGCAGCTTGTAGCGCTCCAGGGTGGCGAGCGCCTGGTTGGCCCGGGACAGAATCGCCGCCGAGTCCTCCAGGACGTGTCGCCGACCGTTCACGTAGAGCGCGATCAGGCGCATGGACTGGCTCACCGAGACCACCGGGTAGCCGGTCTGCTTGTTGACCCGCTCGGCGGTGCGGTGCCGGGTGCCGGTCTCCTCCGTCGGGATCGACGGATCCGGGACGAGTTGCACGCCCGCCCGGACGATCTTCGTGCACTCGCGGTCGACCACCACCCCGCCGTCGAGCTTGCACAACTCGCGCAGCCGGGTCGCGGAGAACTCGACGTCGAGCACGAAGCCGCCGGTGGACAGCGCCTCCACCGTCTTGTCGAAACCCAGCACGATCAGGCCGCCCGTGTTGCCCCGGAGGATGCGCTCCAGGCCGTCGCGCAGGGCGGTGCCCGGGGCCACGGACTGCAGCGCGGCCCTCACGAGAGCCGCGTCGGCACTCGTGCCCTTGTCGGTCCGGTCATTCGTAGCCACAGAACTCCCCGTGGTCGTTGCCATCCTCGGCCGGCCATCGGCCGTCACCCGGGCATTTGCTCCGGTATGCACGGCCGGGAGCGCCTCAGGACCTGCGGACGACACAGGTCGGCCGCTACGTCGGAAGATCGGTGGAAAAGTCTAGTGCCTCCCGGCCGCCGACCGGTCGCCGCAACCGACTCGAAGCCGTGTTTCGGCACGGGTCGTGCGCGCCGCTCCGCGTGTCGAGTATGTCCGAGGCGACACATGGTCACTCCTCGGGGCACCCGGAAAGTTGCCGGACGGCGCCCGGGAACGGGGCCGGGCGCGCGGGGGAGGGTGTCGCGGGCCGGGTCGGCGGGCCCGGACGATCATGTGCGGTCGTCCCGGCGCTCGCGTGCGGAGACCAGGTTGAACGCGCGCAGCGCCTCGCGGATGTCGGCCACCTCGATCACCTTCATGCCCTTGGGGATCTTGCCGGGATCGG
This sequence comes from Embleya hyalina, assembly GCF_003967355.1. Lineage (GTDB taxonomy): Bacteria > Actinomycetota > Actinomycetes > Streptomycetales > Streptomycetaceae > Embleya > Embleya hyalina. The sequence goes on from NZ_BIFH01000023.1 coordinate 214,567, forward strand.
GCGGCACCAGGGCGTGGGTGAAGCCGAGTCGGAACGCCTCGGCGAGCCGCCGCTGTACGCCGGTGGTGCGGCGGATCTCGCCCGCGAGGCCGACCTCGCCGACCGCGACCAGCTTGGTCGGCAGCGGGTGGTCGGCGGCGGCGCCCGCGAGGGCCAGCGCCGCGGCCAGGTCGGCGGCCGGTTCGGTGAGCTTGACGCCGCCGACGGTGGCGGTGTGGATCTCGGTCTTCTCCAGGCGCACCCCGCCGCGCCGCTCCAGGACCGCGAGCACCATGCCGATCCGGGCCGAGTCCAGGCCCGAGGTGGCCCGTCGCGGGGTGGGGATCTGGGACGGGGCCACCAGTGCCTGGACCTCGACCACCAGGGGCCGCTTGCCCTCCAGGGTCACCGTGACGCAGGTGCCGGAGACCGGCTCCGCGCGCTGGGTCAGGAACAGGCCGCTGGGGTCGGTCAGGCCGGTGATGCCCTCGTCGTGCAGTTCGAAGCAGCCGACCTCGTCGGCGGTGCCGTAGCGGTTCTTGATCGCGCGGACCAGGCGCAGTCGGGCGTGTCGGTCGCCCTCGAAGTGCAGCACCACGTCGACCAGGTGCTCCAGCAGGCGCGGGCCGGCGATCGAGCCGTCCTTGGTGACGTGGCCGACCAGCACGGTGGCGATGTTGCGTTCCTTGGCGATCCGGATCAGCGCGCCGGTCACCTCGCGGATCTGCGATACGCCGCCGGGCGCGCCGTCGATCGCGGGTGAGGCGATGGTCTGCACCGAGTCGACCACCAGGAGCGCGGGCTTGACCGCGTCGACGTGGCTGATCAGCGCGGCGAGGTCGGTCTCGGCGGCGAGGTAGAGCTCCTCGTCGAGCGCGCCGATCCGGCCCGCGCGCAGGCGGACCTGGGCGGCCGACTCCTCGCCGGTGATGTAGAGGGTGCGGGCGTCCGGCGAGGCGGACTTGCTCGCCACGTCGAGCAGCAGGGTCGACTTGCCGACGCCGGGCTCGCCCGCGAGCAGTACGACCGCGCCCGGGACCAGGCCGCCGCCGAGCACCCGGTCCAACTCGTCGACGCCGGTCGGGCGGAACCGGGCCTGCTGTACGTCGATCCGGCCGATCGGCAGCGCCGCGGTGGTGACCGGTCCGGCGGCGATCGAGCGGGCCTTGGGGGCGCCGAACTCCTCGACCGTGCCCCACGCGTGGCACTCGTTGCAGCGGCCGAGCCATTTCGGCCCGGTCCAGCCGCACTCGGTACAGCGATACGACGGGCGATCCTTCGTGGTGGTCCTGGCCATGCCAGGAACCGTAACGGCCCGCGCCGACAATGGAGGAGCGGTCGGGATCGATCACGGGCGGAATGTCTTGATCCTGTCACCGGGTGGGCAAAGCGATGGTGGCGGTCGGGCGTTCTGCCTACCGTGTGGCGGCATGGCGGGGGACGGTGCGGTGCGGGAATCCGGGACGACGGACGAAACGGGCGCGGTGCCCGACGCGGTGGCGTTGTACGACGCCCACGGTGACGCGTTGTTCGGCTTCTGTGTGGCGCTCGGGTATCGACCCCGGGTCGCCGAGCGGGTGGTGCGCGAGACGCTGGCGGTCGCGCCGGAGCGGATCCGCGCGTTGCGCGACCCGCGCCGGAGCCGGGCGCTGCTGTACGCGCTGGTCCGGGTCGTGGCCGAGCGGGCGGCGGTCGAGCGGCCCGGTCCCGGGGTGGTCGAGCAGGTCCTGGCCGCGGGCGGCGCGGGGTGGTCGGTACCCGATCGACGCCGGTTGGCGCCGCTGGTGCCGTACGCGCTGTGGGCGGTCGACGAGGACGAGCGGATCGCCCTGGACCTGTCGGCGCGGCACCGCCTGAGCGACGCCGAAGTGGCCGATGTGCTGGGCGTGTCCGAGCGGCGGGCGGCGCGGCTGCTCGCGCGCGGACCGGTCCAGTTCGAGCAGGCGCTCGCGGTGTACGCGGTGGCCACGCACGCACGGCGGGACTGCCCTGAACTCGCGTTGCTGCTGCCGGACGCGGGGGCCGCGGTCGAGGCGGGGCTGCGACAACCGCTGCACCTGCACGTCGACTCCTGCCCGGACTGCGTGGCGCTGCGCCCGGGGCCGGTGGAGGTGCGGGCGCTGCTCGCGGGCGGCGGGTCGGCCAACGCGCCGTACGCGATCCGGATGGCGCTGCGCGCGGACGGCTCGGCCGAGCCGGTGGATCCGGTCGAGCGGGGCGGCTTTCCGAAGGGCACGGGTCGGCCGAGGTCGCGGGTGCCGGTGGTGGCCGCGTGTGCGACGGCCGTCGCGCTGGTGCTCGGCACGGCGGTGCTGTTGCGGCCCGGGGCCGAGCACGACACGCCGATCGCGCTGAGTACGGCGCCACCCCCGGAGCGGCCGCCGGCGCTGCGTCCGGCCGAGCCGCCGGCCGCCGTCGCGAGTGTGGTCCCGAGTACCGCGCCGGCGCCGTCGACGGCGCGGGCGGTGCCGACCTCGGCGCCGAGCACCCGGGCCGCGGCGGCGAAGCCGACCGCGCGGACGAGCCGAAGTGCCAAGCCCTCGACGGGCGGTGCCGCCTCGGTCGCCGGCGGGCCGGTGACCCTTCCCCGGTCGGGCGGCACCGACGCGGGCAATCCGGCGGCGCCGGGCACCCTGTCCTGGTCCCGCTCGACGGTGGACCTCGGCGCGGACGGCGCCGCGCAGACCGTCCGGCTCACCGCGACCGGCGGGCCGGTCACCTGGTCGCTGACGATGTCGGAGAACGACTGGCTCACGGTGAGTTCCCGCGCCGGCACACTCGCCAACGGGCAGTCGATATCGATCACGATCTCGGCGAATCCGGACAGGGCACCGGCCACCACGTGGGCGGTGTCCGTTTCGGCGAATCCGACCGGTGTTTCGCTGTCGGTCACCGGAGGACCGCCGTCGCATGGAGGCGCGACGAGTGAATTCCGGCAAAGGTGACGGATATTCACTCGAAAGTATGATTGTCGACCTCGAAAGGCGTATGAAAGTGCAAATCGCCTGAGTCGGGGGCGCTCCGCCACCTACGTTCACGAACGTGACGGATTCGGTAACCGGCCGGGCATCGGCCCCCGCCGCGGTGCTTTCGTGGGGACGCGCCGCCTACGACGCCTACGCCGAAGGGCTCTACACCTACTGCCTGTCGGTGCTGCGCGATCATCGGGCGGCCGCGGAATCCCTCCGCAGCACGTTCGTGCTCGCCGACCGTCACATCGGCCGACTGCCGGACCTGGATCTGCTCAAACCGTGGTTGTACGCGCTCGCCCGCTACGAGTGCCTGGTGCGCCTCGACGCCCACGTGCGGGTCGGGGCCGGGCCCGCCCGGCCCGAGGACGTACGGGTGGTGTGGGCGCACGAGCGCAGCCTGCCGCCGCTGGCGGGCGACGCCGACGAGCCGATCGACCTGTTCCCCGGCACCGAGGCCGGGCGCGCCCCCGGCCCGCGCGGCGACCTGGACGAACTCGCCTGGCCCGACGCGGTGGGACTGGCGCCGGAGCGGCGCGAGGCGCTGGAGTTGTCGGCGCGGCACGGGCTCGATCCGCGCGGCCTGGCCGCCGTGCTCGGCTGTGACGAGCAGCACGCCCGCAGCCTGCTCCTGTGCGCCGGGCGCGAGGTGGACCGGACCCGGGCGGCGGTCGCGGGCGCCGAGGCCTCGCACGGCTGCCCGGAGGGCCAGGAGTTGGCCACCGGGCGGCTCACCTCGGCACTGCGCGAACGATTGATCACACACGTCGAGACGTGTCGGCGGTGCGGGCCGCACGTGCGCCGCGCGGCGACCCTGCTCGCGCCGACCACGGGCGCCGCGGCGGTGCCGGTCGGGCTCGCGCTGGTCGCCCCGCCCGCGGCGCTGCGGATCGAGGTGCTGGGCGAGGTGGGCAAGGGCCGCTCCGCCCAGCGGCCGCCGGAGATCGCCCGCCGGGTCGCCGAGTTCGACCGGGCCGGCTTCCCGGTCTTTCCGGCCCGGGTGGTCGAGCGCGGCAATCGCCGCCGGGCCACGGTGATCGCGGCGGTCGTGGTGGCCGCCGTGGTGGCCGCGCCCGCGCTGGCCCTGTGGCAGGCCTCCGGCGGGTCCGCCGCCGGGCCGACCGTCAGGGTGGTCACCATCGCGTCGGCGCACGTGGACACCGCCGACGGGACCGTGTCGAACGGGCCCGCGGAACCGACGGCCTCCCCGGCCGCGACCGCCGTGCGCCCCGGTGTCGGCGGCCCGTCGCACGGACACGGCTCGGCACCGGCCGCCGTCGCGCCGCCCGTACCGCCGCCGGACCGGATCGCGCCGGGCGTCGTGTTCGTGCCGCCCGGCGACCCCGCCCCCGTCCCGCCGCTGGTCACGGCCACCCACACCGGGGATCGCACCGTGATCACGCTGCGCAACGTCGGCGCGGTCCCGGTCGACTGGCAGGCCCGGACCGGGGCGGCCTGGCTGCGCCCCAGCCGACCCCGCGGCACGCTCGCGCCGGGGCAGGAGGACACCGTCACGATCTCGGTCGTCGCCGGGAAGGCGCCCCGGGGCTCGTGGTCGGCCAGGGTGATGATCGATCCGGGCGGCACCGTGGTCACCATCGAGGGCAGCACCGGCGATCCGACCACGTCGGGCCCGCCGCCGACCGGCACGCCCACGAGCACGCCGCCGTCGCGCGGCCCGAGTGCCGGCGGCTGAGCCGGGCCCGGACCGGGCCCGGCTCCACCCCGGTCAGCCGACCGGATCCGCCGGGTGCGGGGCGATCGGCCGACCGCCGGCCAGCCGGGCCCGGCACGCCTCGACCAGGACCGCGTAGGCCGCCTCGCCCATCAGCTCGCGCAACTCCGGCCCGTAGGACTCGTACACCGGCTCGCCCGCGCCGTGCGCCTCGGTGCTCCCGGTGCACCACCAGTGCAGGTCGTGGCCGCCCGGGCCCCAGCCCCGGCGGTCGTACTCGCCGATCGTCACCATCAACACGCGCGTCTCGTCCGGGCGGTCGATCCAGTCGTAGGTCCGCCGCACCGGCAGTTGCCAGCACACGTCCGGCTTGGTCTCCAGCGGATGCACGCCCTCGCGCAGCGCGAGCGCGTGCAGCGAGCACCCGACGCCGCCGGCGAAGCCGGGCCGGTTCAGGAACACGCACGCGCCGTCGACCAGCCGGGTGCGCTTGTCGCCGTCCTCGAACTCGCTGACCCCCTCTCGGGCGGCCAGGTCGTGGAACTGCCAGGTCTGCGGGGTCAGCCGTTCGGCCCAGGCCAGCACCCGCTTCTCGTCGTCCTCGTCCGACCAGTGCGCGCCCAGCGAACAACACCCGTCGGGCGACCGCCCGGCCACCACGCCGTGGCAGCCGGCACCGAAGATGCACTGCCATCGCGAGGTCAACCAGGTCAGATCGCAGCGGAACAGCTGATCGGCGTCGTCGGGGTCGGGGAACTCGAACCAAGCACGGGGAAAATCCAGGTCTACCTCAGGCACGTCACCAGCGTAGAGCGCCGGGTGGGATGTCCGGTTCGGCAAAGGCGTGGCAAGCGAGGGAACGCCCCCGCTCGCGCGCCCGGGTCGACGGATTACCTTCGACACCATGCGACTCGGTGTTCTCGACGTGGGATCGAATACGGTCCACCTGCTCGTGGTCGACGCCCATCAGGGTGCTCGGCCCCTTCCCGCGTACTCGCACAAGCGTGATCTGCGCCTGGCCGAGCTGCTGGAGCCGGACGGGAGCATCGCCCCGCACGGGATAGATCTGCTGGTCCGCACGATGGCGGCGGCGCTCGAGGTGGCCGAGGACAAGGGCGTCGAGGACCTGCTGCCGTTCGCCACCTCGGCGGTGCGCGAGGCGGCCAACTCCGAGGCGGTGCTCGACCGGGTGCGGCGCGAGACCGGGGTGGACCTCCAGGTGCTCACCGGCGCCGACGAGGCCCGGCTGACCTTCCTGGCGGTGCGCCGCTGGTTCGGCTGGTCCTCCGGTCGGCTGCTCGTCCTGGACATCGGCGGCGGCTCGCTGGAGATCGCGGCGGGCGTGGACGAGGAGCCGGACGCGGCCGCCTCGCTGCCGCTGGGCGCGGGCCGGCTGACCCGGAACTGGCTGCACACCGACCCGCCCACGGCGGACGAGGTGCGGGTGCTGCGCAAGCACGTGCGCGCCGAGATCGCCCGCACGGTCGCCGAGTTCAGCCGACTCGGCCGACCCGACCACGTGGTGGCCACGTCCAAGACGTTCAAGCAGCTCGCCCGGATCGCCGGCGCGCCGTCCTCGGGGGAGGGCCCGTACGTCAAACGCTCGCTGAGCCGGGCCGGGCTGGCCGACTGGCTGCCCCGACTGGCGACGATGACCGCGACCGAGCGGGCCGCGCTGCCGGGGGTGTCGGTGGGACGCGCGCCGCAGTTGGTGGCGGGCGCCATAGTGGCCGACGCCGCGTTGGACCTGTTCGACGTGAACACGTTGGAGATCTGTCCGTGGGCGCTGCGGGAGGGGATCATCCTGCGCCGGCTGGACTGGATGGACTGACGCCCGCCGGCGGCGACGCGTCGGGCCGGGACGAATCGGGTCGATCGGGGCCGAGGGGGTCGAGCCGGACGGGGCGTCGGGTGGCGATTCGGTTCGGATCGGACGCGCCGATGCGGCGGGACGAGGTCGATACGGCGGTCGATGGTTCTACGCTGGGCGACGTGGCCGACCACGACATACTCACGGGTACGGGGTCCGACCCGTCCGCGGCGCGCGTGCCGGACGCGGTGCTGCGGGTGCCCGACGCCAAGATCGCCCTGTCCACCGCCTCCGTGTACCCCGAGTCCACCGCGGACGGTTTCGAGATCGCGGCCCGGCTCGGCTACGACGGCGTCGAGGTGATGGTCTCGACCGATCCGGTCAGCCAGGACATCGAGGCGCTGCGCCGGTTGTCCGACCACCACGCGATGCCGATCCTGTCCGTGCACGCGCCCTGTCTGCTGATCACCCAGCGGGTGTGGGGCACCGACCCGTGGGCCAAGCTGGTGCGCGCGCGGGACGCGGCCGTGCGGCTGGGCGCGCGCACGGTCGTGGTGCATCCGCCGTTTCGGTGGCAGCGCAGCTACGCCCGCGACTTCGTGCGCGGGATCGAGCGCATGGCCGGCGAGACCGACGTGCTGTTCGCGGTGGAGAACATGTTCCCGCTGCGCTACCGGGACAAGGAGGTCGCGGCGTACGCGCCGGACTGGGACCCCTCCGACGAGGACTACCGGTACTTCACCCTCGACCTGTCGCACACCGCCACCTCGCGCTCGGACGCGCTGGCCATGCTGGCCCGGATGGGCGACCGGCTCGGGCACGTACACCTGGCCGACGGCAGCGGCTCGCTCAAGGACGAGCACCTGGTGCCCGGACGCGGCACCCAGCCGTGCGCGGAACTCCTGGAGCACCTGGCCCGCACCTCGTTCGCCGGCGCGGTCGTGCTCGAGGTGAACACCCGCCGGTGCGGCAACCGCGCCGAGCGCGAGGCCGACCTCGCCGAGGCGCTGGCGTACACCCGGCTGCACCTGGCGGCCGAGGCCGGGGCGGAGCGCCGGCATGGCTGACCCGAAGACCGCCGCCGACGCGCCCGGCGCCCGGCGGCGCGGTCCGGGCCGGCCGCCCGGGCGGCGCGGGGACGCCTCGCGGACCCGGAACGGGATCCTGGAGGCGGCCCGCGCCGAGTTCGCCGCGCGCGGCTACGCGGGCGCGTCGGTCCGGGCGATCGCCCGGGGCGCCGGGGTGGATCCCGCCCTCGTGCACCACTACTTCGGCTCCAAGGACCGGGTGTTCATCGCGGCCATGGACCTGCCGATCGATCCCGAGACGCTGGTCACGACGGCGTTCGCCCAGGGTGTCGGGCACGCGGGGGAGCGACTGGCCGAGACGTTCGTGCGGTTGTGGGAGCACCCGGACACCGGCACCCGGCTGCTGGCCATCATGCGCACCGCGGTGCTGGACGGGGGCGACCCGGCCTTTCGCGAGTTCGTCGGCGCCGAATTGACCGCGCGCCTGGCCGAGGGCATCGGCGGCCCGGACGCGGCGCTGCGCGCGAACCTGTGCGTGAGCCAACTCCTGGGCGTCGCGCTGACCCGCTACGTGCTGCGCCTGGAGCCGATCGCCTCGACGCCGGGCGCCGAGATCGCCCGCAGGCTCGCGCCGATCCTCCAGCGCCACCTGAACGGTTGACCGACTCTCGCGCCCGCTGCCCGCACGGCGCCCGGGCCCCCGGCGCGCGGGCCCGCCGACGGTCGCATCGTGGACGGCCGCGCCGTCGATCGCGGTCGCGGACGTAAGCTCGAAAGCACCCGGATCCACCGGTGAATTGCTGAGAGGGTGTGTGCAGTGCCGCAACTCAGGTCTCGGACGGTCACCCACGGTCGCGAAATGGCGGGCGCCCGCGCGCTCCTCATGGCCGCAGGCGTCAAGCGTGCGGACTTCGGCAAGCCGATCATCGCGGTCGCCAACAGCTTCACCGAGTTCGTACCGGGGCACACCCACCTCCAGCCCGTCGGCCGCATCGTCTCCGAGGCGATCTCCGCCGCCGGCGGCATCCCGCGCGAGTTCAACACGATCGCCGTCGACGACGGCATCGCGATGGGCCACTCGGGCATGCTCTACTCGCTGCCCTCGCGCGAGCTGATCGCCGACGCCGTCGAGTACATGGTCAACGCGCACCAGGCCGACGCGATCGTGTGCGTGTCCAACTGCGACAAGATCACCCCCGGCATGCTGATGGCCGCGCTGCGGCTGAACATCCCCGCCGTGTTCGTCTCCGGCGGTCCGATGGAGGCCGGCACCGCGGTGATGGTGGACGGGCGGGTGCGTCCGCACCTGGACCTGATCACCGCGATCGCCGACTCCGCGTCGGACAAGGTCTCCGACGAGGACCTGGAGCGGATCGAGGACGCCGCGTGTCCGACCTGCGGGTCGTGCGCGGGCATGTTCACCGCCAACTCGATGAACTTCCTGGTCGAGGCGATGGGCCTGGCGCTGCCGGGCAACGGCTCGGTGCTGGCCACGCACACCGCGCGCAAGGCGCTGTACGAGGGCGCGGGCCACACGATCGTGGAGATCACCAAGCGCTATTACGAGCAGGACGACGAGAGCGTGCTGCCGCGCAACGTGGCCACCCGCCAGGCGTTCGAGAACGCGATGGCGATGGACATCGCGATGGGCGGCTCGACCAACACGATCCTGCACCTGCTCGCCGCCGCGCAGGAGGCCGAGCTGGACTTCACCATGGCCGACATCGACGCGCTCTCGCGCCGGGTGCCGTGTCTGGCGAAGGTCGCGCCGAACAACGCGCCGTACCACGTGGAGGACGTGCACCGCGCGGGCGGCGTGCCGGCACTCCTCGGCGAGCTGTACCGGGCCGGGCTGCTGCACGAGGACGTCACCTCGGTGCACGCCGACTCGCTCGCCGAATGGCTCAAGACCTGGGACGTGCGCGGCGGTTCGCCCTCGGCCGAGGCGGTCGAGCTGTTCCACGCGGCCCCGGGCTGTGTGCGCTCGGCCACCGCGTTCAGCCAGTCGGAGCGCTGGGACTCGCTCGACCTGGACGCGGCCTCGGGCTGCGTCCGCGACATCGCGCACGCGTACAGCGCGGACGGCGGCCTGGGCATCCTGTACGGCAACCTCGCCGAGGCGGGCTGCGTGGTCAAGACCGCCGGCGTGGACGAGTCGATCTGGACCTTCTCCGGCCCGGCCGTGGTGGTCGAGTCGCAGGAGGAGGCGGTCGACGCCATCCTGACCAAGCGGGTCAAGGAGGGCGACGTGGTGGTGGTCCGCTACGAGGGCCCCAAGGGTGGTCCGGGCATGCAGGAGATGTTGTACCCGACGTCGTTCCTCAAGGGTCGCGGGCTCGGCGCGAAGTGTGCGCTGATCACCGACGGCCGCTTCTCCGGCGGCACCTCGGGCCTGTCCATCGGGCACGTCTCGCCCGAGGCGGCGGCCGGTGGCGCGATCGCGCTGGTGCGCGACGGCGACGTCATCACGATCGACATCCCCAACCGCCGGATCGAGCTGGAGGTCTCCTTCGAGGAGCTGGCCGAGCGGCGCGAGCACCTGCTGCACGACCTGGGCAAGTACCGCCCGGCGAAGCGCGAGCGGGTGGTCAGCACGGCGCTGAAGGCGTACGCGGCGATGGCCACGAGCGCGGACAAGGGCGCGGTGCGGGACGTGTCGTTGTTCGACTGAGACACGGCGTTCGGCGAAGGGGCGTCCCGGCCGCGGCCGGGACGCCCCTTCGGCTCACCGGACGACCGTGGCGGTGAAGACGAACTCGCCGGAGGGCTCCAGGCCCGCCAGCACGCCCTTGGCCCGGTAGGCGGCCTTGTCCGCCGGGGCCGCCTTGGTCTGCCCGCCGTTGGTGGCGCACTGCGCGGCGTTCGAACGGGTCCAGGCCCAGTCCCGGGTGATCGACACGGCCTGCGCGGCGCCCTGCTGGATCCGGCGCACGTCGGTGCCCGGGCCGGACGCGCAGTCGGCCGAGCTCCACAGCCGGTCGGAGCCGGCCATGACCTCGATGTAGGCGCGGCTCGGGGCGAAGTCCACGTAGCAGGCGGGGCCGGACTCGTTGGTGACGATCACCTTCAGGGCCACGTTCTGCGCGGTGCTGTAGGCGCTTTTCCCCGCCTCCACGGACTGGATCTGCACCCGGATCATGGCCGGGGTGCACCAGGTGCCGCCGTCCGGTGCGGGCTTGCCGTCACCCGGGACCGTGCCGCCGGCGGGCGTACTCGCGGCGGACGTCGGCGTCGTGGACGTCGCGGGTGCCGTGGGTGTCGTGGACCCGGTCGGGGACGAATCGGGGGAGCGGGCGCTCGATCCGCGTGCCGACGGGCCGTCGTCCGAGAAGGGCGCGTAGTGGATCAGCGCGGCCGTGCCGGCGACGAACGCCGCCGTGGTCACGGCCGTGATCAGGAGCGCGCGGCGTCGTTCGTGTTCCGGTCGCGGTGGGTGCGCGCCGATGTCGCGGCCGCGGGCGGGGCGCGGTGGCGGTGGGCGATGCGAGGTCGCGACGTCGGCGGTCGGGGTGAAGGGCGGCTCGGCGGCCGGGTCCTGCCGCGGCGGTGCCGGGTGGGCGGGCCGGTGTGCCGGAGCGAGGCGTTCGCCCACGATCGCGGCCAGTTCGGTCAGGGCCGGGCGGTCCTTCGGGGCCTTGGCGAGGCAGGCGCGGATCAGGTCCGCCAGTTCCGGCGGGACCCCGGTCGGGTCCGCCTCGCCGTAGACGATCCGCCCCAGTGCCGCGATGGGGGTGTCGGCCGGGAAGGCGAGTCGGCCGGTGGCGGCGAAGGACAGGACGGAGCCCATCGCGAATACGTCGGTCGGGTAGTCGGCGGCGCCCTTCTCGATCTGCTCCGGGGCCATGTAGGCGGGGGTTCCGAGCACGGTGCCGGTGGAGACGAGCAGTGAGTGGCCGGTGTCCCGCGCGATGCCGAAGTCGATCACCTTCGGGCCGTCGTGTTCGGTGATCAGGATGTTGGCCGGCTTGAGGTCGCGGTGGATCAGGCCCGCCGCGTGGATGTCCTGGAGCGCCTCGATCAGCCCGGCCGCCAGGCGCAGCACCGCACGCGGATCCAGCGGGCCGCCGGTGCGGACCACCGTGTCCAACGACGGCGCGGGGATGTAGACGGTGGCGAACCACGGTTCGGGGGCGTCGGGGTCCGCGTTGACCACGGGCGCGGTGAACGCGCCGCCGACCCTGCGAGCCGCCTCGACCTCACGTCGGAATCGGGCCCGAAAGCCCGGATCGTCCAGGTGTTCGGCCCGGATGACCTTGATCGCGACCCGGCGGCCGGAGGGGGCGACGCCGAGGAAGACCTCGCCCATTCCGCCGGCGCCGAGCCGTTCGAGCACCTCGTACGGGCCGATGCGCGCCACCGGCGTGCCCCCCTCTGCCGACTGGGGGAAAGCGTAGGCAATCGCTTGACGGCGCGAGGTGGGAAGCGCATATTCAACACATGATGAATTATGGCGAGGATGCGATCCGAGCCGAGGGGCTGCGGGTCGTGCGCGGCGGGCGCGTGGTGCTCGACGACGTCTCGTTCGCCGTGCCGCGCGGGAGCGTCACCGGGCTGCTCGGGCCGAGCGGGTGTGGCAAGAGCACGCTGATGCGGGCGATCGTCGGCGTGCAGGCGCGGGTGAGCGGGCGGCTGGACGTGCTCGGGCGCCCCGCCGGGCATCGGCGGTTGCGCAGCGCGATCGGCTATGTCACGCAGGCGCCGTCGGTGTACGCGGATCTGACCGTGCGGGAGAACCTGCGCTACTTCGGCCGGCTCCTCGGCGCCTCGACCGAGGACCTCGACCGGGTGCTGCGCGAAGTGGACCTGACCGATCGGCAGGACGCCCCGGTGGCCCGGTTGTCCGGCGGGCAGCGGGCCCGGGTGTCACTGGCCGCCGCGCTGCTCGGGACACCGGAACTGCTGGTCCTGGACGAGCCGACGGTCGGCCTGGACCCGGTGCTGCGCCGCGACCTGTGGGGCCTGTTCCACCGGCTCGCGGCCGGCGGCGTCACGCTGCTCGTGTCCAGCCACGTGATGGACGAGGCCGAGCGCTGCGAGCGGCTGTTGCTGCTGCGCGACGGCGCGCTGCTGGCCGACGACACCCCCGCCGCGCTGCTCGCCCGCACCGGGACCGAGGACGCGGAGGCGGCCTTCCTGGCACTGGTCGACGCCGCGGCCGAACCCGAAACCCCCACCACGTCCGCCGCGACCGCGGCCGGCCCGAGGAGCGCGTCATGACCGGCACCGCGACCACCGCCACCGCCCGCCGGGTGCTCGGCCAGTTGCGGCACGACCCGCGCACCGTCGCGCTGATGCTCCTGGTGCCGTGTGTGCTGCTCACGCTGTTGTACTGGCTCTACGACGACCGGCCGGAGCAGTTCGACCACATCGGCGGGCCCCTGCTGGGGATCTTCCCGTTCGTGGTGATGTTCCTGGTCGCGTCGGTGGCCACGCTGCGCGAGCGCTCGACCGGGACGCTGGAGCGGCTGCTCACCATGCCGATCGGCAAGATGCAGTTGATCGGCGGCTACGCGCTCGCGTTCGGGATCGTCGCGGTGCTCCAGGCGGCGGTGGCCACCGGGCTCGCGATCGGGCTGCTCGACCTGGACGTGGTCGGGCCGACCTGGCTGATCCTGTGCGTCGCGGTCCTGAACGCGCTGCTCGGCATGGCCCTGGGCCTGCTGGTGAGCGCGTTCGCCGACACCGAGTTCCAGGCGGTGCAGTTCCTGCCCGCGGTGATCCTGCCGCAGTTCCTGCTGTGCGGGCTGTTCGTGCCGCGCGACCATATGCAGCCGGTGCTCGAAGCGGTCTCCGACGTGCTTCCGCTGTCCTACGCGGTGGACGCGATGACCCGGCTGTCCACCGAGCACGAGGTCTCCGGCCTGCTGCTTCGCGACGTCGCGGTGATCGCCGGTTGTGTGCTCGCCGCCCTCGGCCTCGGTGCCCTGACGCTGCGCCGGCGCACCCCCTGAGCGACCCGGGACCCGCGCCGGGACCCACCCTCGGACACGTGTACGTACCGTACGGTGGCCACCGTGGGCACCGGGCGTGCCCCGACGGACCAGGAACGCGAGAAAGTGTGGGGCCATGGCTCAGCGGGTCGCCGTCGTCGGCGCCGGGAAAATCGGTGAAGCGCTGTTGTCCGGGATGATCCGGGCGGGCAAGAGCCCCGACGACCTCCTCGTCACCACCCGTCGCACCGAGCGGGCCGAGGACCTGCGCCGGAGCTACGGCGTCGAGGCGGTGAGCAACGCCGAGGCCGCCAAGGCCGCCGACATCCTGATCCTGACCGTCAAGCCCCAGGACATGGGCGCGCTGATGGACGAACTGGCCCCGCACGTACCCGCCGACCGGCTCGTGGTCAGCGGCGCGGCCGGCATCACCACCAAGTTCCTGGAGGCGCGCCTGGCCGCGGGCACCCCCGTGGTGCGTGTCATGTCCAACACCCCCGTGCTCGTGGACGAGGGGATGAGCGCGATCTCCGGCGGCGCGCACGCCGGCGAGGCGCACCTGGAGCGGGTCGAGGAGATCTTCGGATCGGTCGGCAAGACCATCCGGGTCCCGGAGAAGCAGCAGGACGCGGTCACCGCGCTGTCCGGTTCGGGGCCGGCCTACTTCTACTTCCTGGTCGAGGCGATGACCGACGCCGGCATCCTGCTCGGCCTGCCGCGCGCGGCCGCGCACGACCTGATCGTGCAGGCCGCGATCGGCGCGTCGGTGATGCTGCGCGACTCGGGCGAGCACCCCACGCTGCTGCGCGAGGCGGTGACCTCGCCGGCCGGCACCACGATCGCCGCGATCCGCGAGTTGGAGAACCACGGCGTGCGTGCCGCGCTGCTCGCCGCCCTGGAGGCGGCGAGCAACCGTTCGCAGGAGATCGCCGAGGGCCTGTCGTGAGGCCGGAGCTGGTCCTGTTCGACAACGACGGCGTCCTGGTGGACAGCGAGCCGATCGCCAACCGGGTGCTCGCCGCGCTGCTCACCGAACTCGGTGTGCCCACCGCCTACGAGGACTCGCTGCGCGACTACCTCGGCGGCACCATGGCCCGGGTGCACACGATCGTCCGCGAACGGGACGGCGTCACGCTGCCCGAGGACTTCGATCACGTCTACCACGAGCGGGTGTTCGCCGGATTCCGGGCCGAACTCGAAGCGGTGCCGGGGGTCGTCGACGTGCTGGCCGCGCTGGACGCCGCGGGGGTGCCGTATTGCCTGGCCTCGTCCGGTACGCACGAGCGGATCCGGCTCGCGCTGACCCGCACCGGGCTGATCGGGCGCTTCCCCGAACCGGTGATCTTCAGCAGCCAGGACGTCGCCCGGGGCAAACCCGCGCCGGACCTGTTCCTGCACGCGGCGGCGACCATGGGCGTCGATCCCGCGCGCTGCGTGGTGGTCGAGGACAGTCCGCTGGGGGTCGAGGCCGCGCGGGCGGCCGGGATGACGGTGTACGGCCACGCCGCGATGACCCCGGCGGAACGGCTCGCGGACGCCGACGCGCTGTTCAAGGACATGGTCGACCTGCCGGAACTGTTGGGCATTTGACGGATTTCGCCGAGTTTTGTCCGGTCGGTGAATCTGACGGTTCATCAAAAGATCTCCTCGGCCCCTGTCCGTGGAAGTGACCCGTCGGTAGCGTGCTCGCCCATGCGGGTGAGAGAAGCGGCCGCCGGGTCGACCGAGGACGAGACGCTGCGCCGTGCGCGGTTCAGCCTGCTCGCGTGCTTTTTGATCCAGGGCGTGTCCTTCGCGCTGCTCGTCACCCGGATCCCGGCGATCCAGCGCCGCTACGACATGGGCGACGGCACGCTCACCGCGGTGCTCTCGGTGGTGCCGATCGTCGCCGGCGTGGGCAGCGTGATCGCGGGCGCCCTGGCCCGGCGATTCGGCAGTCGTACCGTGCTGCGGGTGTCCCAGCCGATCGTGTGCGCCACCCTGATCGGGGTCGGCGCCGGGGACGGGCTGTGGCAGTTGGCCGTCGTGCTCTTCGTGTTCGGGCTGTCCCTGGGCGCGGTGGACGCCACGATGAACATGCAGGGCGTGGCGATCCAGGCCCGCGCGGGACGCAGCATCATGCTCGGCTTCCACGCCTCGTACAGCCTCGGCGGCCTGGCCGGAGCCGGCGCGGCCGGGCTGTGCGCGTGGGGCGGGGTGCCGCTGGTCGCGATGTACGCGGGCGCCGCCGCGCTCACCGTGCCGGCCCTGCTCGTGGTCGGCCCCGGCTACCTGCGCGCGGACGACGCCCCGGCGGTCGCCGATCCGGAGCGGCCCCGCCGTACCCTGCCCTGGCGCCCGCTGATCCCGCTGTGCCTGGTCATGACGTTCGCCTACATCGGCGACTCGACGGTGGCCAACTGGAGCGCGGTCTACCTGGAGAAGGTGCTGGACAGCTCCGAGGCGTTCGCGGTGATCCCCTATATCGCGTACATGGTCACCACCCTCGTCGGCCGCGGCGTCGGCGACCTCGCGGTGCGCCGCTGGGGCATGGTCGAGGTGGTCCGCGGCGGCGCGGTGGTCGCGGCGGCGGGCTTCGCGGTCGTACTCGCCGCCCCACACGCCGCGGTGGGCCTGCTCGGCTTCGTGATCCTGGGCGTGGGGCTGTGCGTGCTGGTCCCGCAGACCTTCGCCGCGGGCGGAAGGCAGTCGCCGGAGGACGCCGACGAGGCGGTCGCCCGGCTCAACATCTTCAACTACGTCGGCTTCCTGATCGGCACCCCGCTCGTGGGCGGGATCGCCGACCTGGCCTCGTTCCGCCTGGCGATGCTCGTGCCGCTGTTCCTGGTGCTCGCCGTACTGCCGCTCGCCCGCGCCTTCGCCCCGCACGGTGAACCCGCTCACGACCGATGATCGGGAGCCGACCCGGGCGGTAGCGTGACCGCATGAGTCGAGCGGTGCACGTGCTGTGGGACGACGGGATGACCGGGTACGACTTCGGATCGTGGCACCCGATGAACCCGGTCCGGCTGCGCCTGACCATCGACCTCATCCGCGCGTTCGGGCTGCACACCCTGCCCGAACTGCGGGTGTGCCCGCCGAAGTCGGCGACCGACGCGGACCTGGCGATGGTGCACACCGACGCGTACACCGCCGCCGTGCGCGCCGCCTCCCTCGACCCCCGGACCGCCGACGGCACCTTCGGGTTCGGCACCGAGGACACCCCCGCCTTCGCCGGGATGCACGAGGTGTCCGCGCTGATCGCGGGCGCCTCGATCGCCGCGGCCGAGGCGGTGTGGCGGGGGCCCGAACACCCCGACGGCGCGGACCACGCGATCAACTTCGCGGGCGGGCTGCACCACGCGATGCCCGACGCCGCGGGCGGGTTCTGCATCTATAACGACCCGGCGCTCGCGATCGCGCGCCTGCTCGAACTCGGCGCCGAGCGGGTCGCGTACGTGGACATCGACGTGCACCACGGCGACGGCGTGCAGCGGGCGTTCTGGGACGACCCGCGCGTGCTCACGATCAGCCTGCACGAGAGCCCGCGCTTCCTGTTCCCGGGCACCGGTTTCGCGAACGAGATCGGCGGGCCGGACGCCGAGGGCTTCGCGGTCAACGTGGCGCTGCCGCCCGGCATCGCCGACGCCGCGTGGTTGCGCGCGTTCGACGCCGTGGTGCCGCCGCTGCTCGCCGACTTCCGCCCCGACGTGCTGGTCAGCCAGCACGGGACGGACACCCACGTGGACGATCCGCTGGCCCACCTCGCGGTGAGCCTCGACGCGCAGCGCACGGCTCACGCCGCGCTGCACGCGCTCGCCCACGAACACGCCGGCGGGCGCTGGATAGCCACCGGCGGCGGGGGCTACGCGACGGTCGACGTGGTGCCGCGCTCGTGGACGCACCTGGTGGCCGAGGCGGCCGGCCATGCCATCGAGCCCACCCGCGAGGTGCCGCTCGACTGGCGCGAGGAGGTTCGGATGCTCACCCGCCAGGCCGGTCCGCACCGGATGACCGACGGCGGGACGGGCGATTTTCGGCCGTTCTCCGGCGGCTACGACCCGGCGGACCGCACCGACCAATCGATTCTGGCCACCCGGCGGGCGGTCTTCCCGGCGCACGGCCTCGACCCGATGTTCGATCTGTGACCCGGTGGTCCCGACGCCTGCGGTGACCCCGACCCGTGACCCAAGGAGCTGTGCGTGACCGTTGCGGTTCCCACCCCCTCTGAGCTTCGCTCCCATCTCGTGCGCGGCCGGATCGCCGGTGACGTGGCGACCACGAGGGAGAACAACCTCCGGCACTACCGACTGATGAGCGAGCGGCATCCCGGCCATCTGTTCGGCCTGGAACCGGACGGCCGGTGGACCGCGGACGACGTACTCGCGCTGATGGTGCGCCGTTGCGGAGTGGTGGCCGACCCGGCCCACCGCAGCGGGCAGGACACCATCGACCCGGACCTGACCCTGGCCGCGCTGGACGCGTACGCGGACCGGATCGCGCTCGCCGCCGAGCGTCGCGAGCGGGTGATCGTGGCCACGGGTCACCCGAACGGACTAGGCGATTGGTACCGCACGTTGGCGCGCGTGTTGCGTGAGGCGGGGTGTAAGCTCCTGCGCCCCGCCGCCGGGTGGACCTATCGCACGCCCACGGCCGAGGGCGGGCAGAGCCGCGCGATCCGGTATCGGGGGGACGTGGCGATGGTGGTGGACGACGCGGGAGATTTCCGACACACCCACTCCGCGCGCGGGATCCGGGCGATGCTGGCGGAGCTGGCGGCCGGGTCCGAGCTGCTGCCGGATCTGCTGATCGGCGACCACGGTTGGGCCGGAGGCGCAGGTCAGGCGGGGGTTCCGGCGATCGGCCTCGCCGACTGCAACGACCCCGCGCTGTTCGTGGCGGCCGAGGAGGGGCGGGTCGAGGTGGTCGTTCCGCTGGACGACAACGTGGCGCCACACCTGTACGAACCGGTCATGGCGTACGTGCTCGATCGGTCCGGACTGTCCGGAATCGATCGGTAAAACAGCCTGATGGGCGATTCAGGTGGGATAACTACTCCTCTTCCCCACTGGTACCACACGCCACTACTCTGGAGGGACGCACGTGCGTGTGGCAGTCGCCGGAGGGGAAGCCGGCGCCCGACGCGTGCTGAATGGTTCGGTGCGTCATGGCTTCTGGAGAGAGGCCTCTCAACGAGGTCAACTTCTTGACTGTGGCCGAGGTGGCCGCGGTGATGCGGGTGTCCAAGATGACGGTGTATCGCCTGGTCCACAGTGGCGAGATGCCGGCCATCAGGGTTGGTCGGTCCTTCCGAGTTCCGGAGCAGGCCGTCCACGACTACCTGCGAGACTCCTACGTGGAAACAGCGTAGGGGGGCATTACGGACCGCCTCGTTTAGAGGTGGGCCGGGGCGGCGAGTAGGCTGACCCCCAGTTGTGCGGGCTGATCCGGCTCCGCGCGGTAGAAACGTCACGTGAGCGAGGGTTGTCGGTGGGCTCTGTCATCAAGAAGCGTCGCAAGCGCATGGCGAAGAAGAAGCACCGCAAGCTTCTCAAGAAGACGCGTGTGCAGCGTCGCAACAAGAAGTAGGCATCCCACCGGCTTGCGCCGCTGAAGCCTTGGGCGACCGCCCGCCGCGCTCCCGTTCGGGGGCGCGACGGGCGGTCGTCGTGCGTTCGGGCGCGTGCGCGCGCGGGAGGACGAACGCGCCAGGCCCACACACCGGCCACCGCGCCCGCCGCCGCCACGACCACCGCTCCGCGACAGGCACACGGCCCCGGCCCCTTGCCCCGGGCATCTCGGGTTCGGCGCCTCGGCCCCGGAGCCCCGGGTTCGGCGCCTGGGCCGGGAGGCTCGGGTCCGGTGCTCCGAGTCGGTGGCCCGGGTCCGTGCCCTGAGTCCGCGTCCCGAGTCACCCTGAACCCGCGTCGCGGGTCCGTGTCCCGAGCCCGGTGTCCCGAGTCCGCGTTTCGCGCTCGCGTTTCGTGCTTGGTGCTCTGGGGTTGTGGTTTGGGGGCGGCGGGTTGGTGGTGGGGTGGTGGGGGGTGCGTACGGTTACGTTGGGGGTTCGTGGTTCGGGTGTGTTGTCGGGTTGGGGAGGACGCAGCATGGGGCGTGTCGTCCTGGTTACCGGGGTTGCCGGTGATCCGGGGGCCGGGTTCGTGCGGATGATCCGCGATGAGCCCGATGTCGACCGGGTGATCGGGGTCGACATGGTGGCGCCCGCCGCGGAGCCGGCCGGTGTGGACTTCGTGCTCGCCGATATTCGCAACCCGATGATCGCCAAGGTGGTCGCCTCGGCCGCGGTGGACACCGTGGTACACCTGAGCCCCAGCGAGCTGCCGCCGATCCGGGGCGGAGCGGTCTCGATCAAGGAGACCAACGTCATCGGCACCATGCAGCTGCTCGCCGCGTGCCAGAAGGCGCCGTCGATCCGCCGCCTGGTGGTGCGTTCGACCACCGCCGTCTACGGCGGTTCGCCGCGCGACCCCGCGCTGTTCGCGGAGGACACCGAACCGCGTGTGCAGCCCTCGACCGGCTGGGCCAAGGACGCCGTCGAGATAGAGGGCTACGTGCGCGGCTTCGCCCGGCGCCGGCCGGATGTCGCCGTCACCGTGTTGCGGTTCGCGCCGCTGCTCGGGCCCCGCACCGACTCGCCGATGGGCGCCTACTTCGCGCTGCCGGTGTTGCCCACGCTGCTCGGCTACGACCCGCGCCTGCAGTTCGTGCACGAGGACGACCTGCGCGAGGCGCTGCGGATCGCGATGCTCGCCGATCGGCCGGGCACGTACAACATCGCCGCCGAGGGTGTGCTGTTCCTGTCCCAGGCGGCGCGCCGACTGGGCCGACCGGTGGTGCCGTTCCCGGCGGCGGCGGTGGGTCTGGTCAACCAGGGTTTGCGGCGCGCGGGTTCGGTGCACCTGTCCGCCGAGCAGGTGCGCCTGCTCACCCACGGACGGGTGGTGGACCCCGCGCGGGCCCGGGAGAAACTGGGCTTCGTCGCGGTCAGGAGCACGGCCGAGACGTTCGCCGACTATGCCGAGGGTCGTCGTTCGACCGGCCTGCTCGACCCGAGGCGCCTGGCCCAGGTGCCCGATCGACTCGCCGACCTGCTGCTCACCAGGAGGAACCCCGATGGGTGAGGCCCGCATCATTCCCTTCGACGGCGCCGCTTCCGGAGCGCGCCCGCCCGCGCCCCGGTCGGGGCGTCGGCCCACCCGGCCCGCGCGTGCGGTCCGGGTGCCCGAGCCGGTCGAGGGTGAGGTGCCGGTGCGATCGATCGAGGCGCGACCGGGTCGAAAGCGGGCGCAATCCGCGCGGCCGGCCGAAACGGGGTCGGCCGATACGGGGCCGGCGGACGAGGCTTCGGCCGAGGCGGGGCCCCGGCGCGAGCCGGGATCCGGGCGCTCGTTGTTCGGATCGCTCGCGGGCGCGGTCGGCGGGGTCGTGGGCGGTGCCGCCGCCGGACTCCTCGACGGCGTGGCCGGGCCGGGCTGGGAGGATCGGGCCGCCGACGGACTGGCCTTCCTGCGCCGCCGGATCACCGGTGAGTACGAGGTGGACGAGTTCGGCTTCGATCCCGAACTCAACGACAAGCTGATGGCCGTGCTGCGGGTGGTCTACGAGCAGTACTTCCGGATCGAGGTCAGCGGCCTGGAGCACGTTCCGGCCGAGGGCGGCGCGCTGATCGTGGCCAACCACTCCGGCACGCTGCCGGTGGACGCGTTGATGACGCAGGTGGCGGTGCACGACCACCACCCGGCTCGACGCAATCTGCGGCTGCTCGCAGCCGACCTGGTCTTCCAGTTGCCGCTGGTGGGCTCGGTGGCGCGCAAGAGCGGACACACCCTCGCGTGCCACGCCGACGCCGAACGGCTGCTCGGCAAGGGCGAACTGGTCGGCGTGTGGCCCGAGGGCTACAAGGGCCTGGGCAAGCCGTTCGCCGAGCGGTACAAGCTCCAGCGCTTCGGGCGCGGCGGCTTCGTGTCGGCGGCGCTGCGCACCGGGGTGCCGATCGTGCCGTGCTCGATCGTGGGCGCGGAGGAGATCTACCCGATGGTGGGCAACGTGCGCACCCTCGCGCGCCTGCTCAACCTGCCGTACTTCCCGATCACCCCGACCTTCCCGCTGCTCGGCCCGCTCGGCCTGGTGCCGCTGCCGACGCGGTGGCGGATCGAGTTCGGCGCGCCGATCCACACCGACGCGTATCCGGAGGAGGCGGCGGACGATCCGATGGTCGTGTTCAACCTGACCGACGAGGTGCGCGAGACCATCCAGCACACGATCTACCGGCTGCTGATGCAGCGGCGGTCGGTCTTCTTCTAGATCGGGGTCCGCACTCCGCAACACGAAGGCGGCGCGTGGACGGTGGTCCGCGCGCCGCCTTCGGTGTCGCCCACCGGCTCGGTCAGCTGTGTGGCTCCTCCTCGGCGGGGCCGAGCAGGTTGAGCCCGATGCCCGGCAGGCCGGGCAGCAGGGGCGGGAGGATCTGCCCCTTGGGCGTCTTCGCCGGGGCCGGGGTGCCGCCGGAGCCGTCGGACCGGTCGGAGGGGCTTTGCGCCGGAGCACCGCCGAGCAGCGGGATGTTCAACCCCGGGAGCAGGCCGCCGTCCTGCTGCGGCTGCTGTCGAGGTGCGGCACCACCCGTCGTGGTCGAGCCGCTCTGCGGCGGTGCGCCGTTGGGCGCGCCGTCGCCCAGGCCCGGGAGCCGTGGGACGAGCGGCAGGCCGCCGGTGCCCGGCGCGCCGCCCGGGCCGGTGCCGGGGGCGGCCGGCGCCCCGTCGGTGTGCCCACCGGTGCCGGGCTTCGCCGAACTCCGGCCAGGAGTGCCCGCGATCGGGGCGACCTGCTCGTTGATCGCGGTGAGCAGGGTCCGGACCCGGTCCCGCTCGGAGTGCAGCTCCGGCGGGAGCCGGTCGCCGATCCGCTCCATGCGCTCGTTGCCGGAGCGGGCGAAGTCGGCCAGGTTGCGCATCGACCCGTCGCTGCCGCTCTTGCGGAAGTGGTCGGTGAGCAGCGTGCGGCCCTTGTCGGCCTCGTCGCGCCAGTCGTCGAGCACCTGCCGCAGATGTCGCACGGTCTCCTTGTCGGGGTTGCGACCGGCCCGCCTGAGCAGCCGTTCGGCCTCGCCCATCCGGGTGTCGGCCTGTTGCAGGTAACGCTCGCCGCGTTCGTGGTCGTTGTCGGCGAGCGAGATCTTGAAGTCTTCGACCGTGCGCTTGACGCCGTAGGTCAGGTCGCCGGGCAGCGCGTCGGAGCTGGCGTAGGCCACCCCGCCGAGACCGCCGCCGGTGACCACCACGAACGCGCCGGCGATGGCCGCCCGCCGCCGCCAGCGCACGGTGCGCGGCGGGGCCTGCGACTCGCGACGGCGATGCGCGCCGCGCGGTGCGGGCACGGTGGCCGCACCCTCGGTCGCGGGCAGCGCCGCGGCCTCGTCCAGCAGCCGTTGCCGGAGCGCGGTGCGAAAGTCCGCGCTCGGTACGGGTGCCGCCGAGGACCGCTCGCGCAGCATCTCGGCGGTCCGCAGCAGCGGGACCAGCGCGGGCAGAGGCTCCGCCGATCGGTTGTCGCGGTCGTTCTCGTCGAGGGCTCGCGCGAAGGCGCTCGCGGGTCGCCGATCCAGGGCCGCAATGCTCACAGGCCGCACCTCCTCTCCCCGGATGTCCGTCCAGGGAAGTCTCCGGGTCGGGGGCCACAGGGCGGCTCCCCGCCGCAACGATCCCCGAAGGGGGTCGCTATCGGGGAGAACGAGCCGCGGACCCCGAAGGTTACGGAAGTGTGATTCACCGCACGTCCTCGGGCAGGAGACGGGCGAGCGTCCGTACGGCGCGGTACTGCAACGTCTTGATCGCCCCCTCGTTCTTACCCATGATCTGTGCGGTCTCCGCGACCGAAAGACCCTGCAGGAAGCGCAGGGTCACGCATTCCTGCTGCTGGGGGTTGAGCTTGTGCACGGCGTCGAGCAGGGCCGCGTTGGACAACGATTCCAGGACGCAGTCCTCCGGGCTGGACTCGACCTCATTGGCGTCGAGCATCTCCCCGGTGGTGACCTCCAGGCGGAACCGGCTGGACTTGAAGTGGTCGGCGACCAGGTTGCGCGCGATGGTCACCAGCCAGGCGCCGAAGTCGCGACCCTGCCAGGTGAAGGTGCCGATCCGGCGCAGCGCGCGCAGGAAGGTCTCGCTGGTCAGGTCCTCGGCGACGGCGCGCCCGCCGACCCGGTAGTAGATGTACCGGTAGACGGTGTCGAAGTAGTTGTCGTAGAGCTGGGCGAACGCGTCGCCGTCGCCGTCCTGGGCGAGTTCGACGAGGGCCATGATGCGGCGGGCCTCGCCGTCCGGACCCGGGCCCCGGGTGTAGCCGGAGCCTCGGGTGGGACGGGTCGGTTCGGTGGTGCCGGCGCGCGCCGCGAGGGCGAGGCCCAAGGGCCCGGCCGTACTCGTGCGACAGACACCGGCGCCGTAACCGGCTGTGGCGGCGAAACCGACGGACGGGGGGGCAAAGCTCGCGCACACCGCCGCACGCAGTGTCGCCAGCCCGGACACGTCAACCCGGACGATTCGGTGCACGGGACTCCCTGTTGCTTCAGCGGTAATTACGTTCGGTGCGGAATCGATCACCCATAGTAGGGAACTTGGATACCGCTGTGCGCCGATCGAGAATAACGCTTAGTAAAGGAAGGGATACCAAGTGTGCCCATCGGCGTTGTGAAGCTACCGGGATCGACCGCTGATGTGTGCTCTTTGCGTGTTTGTCGGGTTGCCGCGTGTCAGGTGTGCTATATGCGGACAACTCGCCGCTCGTCGGGCGGCGCGGGATGCCCCGGACGGACCCCCTCGCCGCAGGTCGCGGGGGGTGTGCGGGGTCGGGGCCCGGTGCTCAGAGCCGGGTCGGCACCCGCCGCCGAACGGCGGTTCCGGCGGCCACCGCGCCCGCGACCGCGCCGATGCCGGCGGCGGCCGGCAGGCCGATCCGGGCGGCCTTGCGGCCGGTGCGGTAGTCCTTCACGCGCCACCCGTGCGCCCGGGCGTGGCGGCGCAGTCGGGCGTCCGGATTGACCGCGCACGGATCGCCCACCAGGGTCAACATCGGTATGTCGTTGGCCGAGTCGCTGTAGGCCGAGCAGTCGCCCAGGTCCAGCCCCTCGCGGGCGGCGAGCGCGCGGACCGCCTCCGCCTTGGCCTCGCCGTGCAGCAGTTCGCCGACCAGGCGGCCGGTGTACACGCCGGCGCGGGTCTCGGGTACGGTGCCGAGCGCGCCGGTCAGGCCGAGTCGGCCGGCGATGGTGTCGGCGATCTCGATCGGCGCGGCGGTGACCAGCCAGACCTGGCGGCCCGCGTCCAGGTGCATCTGGGCGAGCGCCCGGGTGCCCGGCCAGATCTTGTCCGCCATGCACTCGTCGAAGATCTCCTCGCCGATCGCCCGGATCTCCTCGACCGTGTGCCCCTTGGCGAACGACAGCGCGCTCTCCTGCGCGTCGCCCACGTGCCCCATGTGCTCCCCGCCGAGCCGGAACCTGGCCTGCTGCCAGCCGAACCGGGCGATGTCGCGGGTGGTCAGGAACCGGCGCGCGTACAGGCCCCGGGCCAGATGGAAAATCGACGCGCCCCGCATAACGGTGTTGTCCAGGTCGAAGAACGCGGCGCCGATCCGGGCGGGCGCATCGGCCTCGCCGGGGGCGCGCGCCGGGGCGCTCGCGTGTGCCGCGGCCGCCGCCGCCTCACCCGCCCGCACGGCGTTGTCGTGGTTGTTCTCGGTCCTCGACAGCCGGCGCAAGAAAACCATGGTGTCGAGCGTAGTAGGCCGGTATTGCGGTCGTGTGGCGCCGGTCTTGCGGGCGCGCGCCCCCTCGGTGAAGCGCCGCCTCCGGCCGGGGCCGGGAGGTGGTCTCCCGGTCGGCCTCCGGTGGGGTGACAATCGAGGACGTGAATCCTTTCCGCCGCCGCCCCGACGCCGCGACCCGCTCCGTGACGCTGTTGAGCAAGCCCGGTTGTCACCTCTGTGACGACGCCCGGGTCGTGATCGAACGGGTGACCGCGGAACTGGGGGTGACCTGGACCGAGGTCGACATCACGCAGGACGCGGACCTTCAACACAAGTACTGGGAGCAGATCCCGGTGACCCTGGTGGACGGCGCACAGCACGATTTCTGGCGGGTGGACGAGCGGCGGCTGCGCAAGGCGCTCGGCGGCTGAGTCGATCCGAGGGCCGGTCCGCGCCGATCCGAGTCGGTCGCGTTCGGTCGTCCACCGGGGGAGGGGGCCGACCGGGGGACGAATCGCCGACACGTACGGTGGGGAGGTGGATGCGATCGGTCACCACGACTACGCACGGGCCATGCTCGAGTCACCTCATGTGATCGAGTTCACGCCCGACTTCGGAACCAAGGCGTGACGAGCATCACGACAGGCGCGCAAATCGGACACCTACTTTGTGCGTACGTTCACAAAAGCCTAACCTGGCAATCGAAATCCCAGGTCCCACCCACAGGAGCAGCGTGGCTACAGGGCGTACCGAGCGACCGGCGCAGCGGGGACGTGGCATCCCCGAGGCGACGGTGGCGCGGCTTCCGCTGTACCTCCGGGCGCTCAGTGCGCTGTCGGAGCGGGGTGTTCCCACGGTCTCGTCCGAGGAACTCGCCGCTGCCGCCGGGGTGAATTCGGCGAAGCTGCGCAAGGACCTGTCGTATCTCGGCTCCTACGGCACCCGCGGGGTCGGTTACGACGTCGAGTATCTCGTGTACCAAATCTCGCGTGAACTCGGGCTCACCCAAGACTGGCCGGTCGCCATCATCGGCATAGGAAATCTGGGTCACGCCCTCGCCAACTACGGCGGGTTCGCCTCGCGCGGCTTCCGGGTCGCGGCCCTGTTGGACGCCGATCGGGCGGTCACCGGGCAGCGGATCGCGGGCATGGCGGTGCGGCACATGGACGACCTCGAGCAGATCGTGCGCGAGGACCACGTGTCGATCGGCGTGATCACCACGCCGGCACCCGCGGCGCAGGAGGTGGCCGATCGACTGGTCGCCGCCGGCATCACGAGCATCCTGAACTTCGCGCCGACCGTGCTCTCGGTGCCCGAAGGGGTGGACGTGCGCAAGGTGGATCTGTCCATCGAGTTGCAGATCCTGGCCTTCCACGAACAGCGCAAGTCCGGTCTCGACCCCGTCGCGGGGCCGGTCCCGGCGCGACCCTCGAAGCCCGGGGAACGCGGCGACCTCCCCGAGGTGATGCCCGCGTGACCGGCTGTCGCACGGGTGTCGCGCCCGCGAACACGGCGATCAACGGTAGGAAGACACCATGAGTGTCCTGGCGGTCGGCCTCAGCCACCGAACGGCCGAGGTCGGTCTCCTGGAGCGGGTCTCGGTGACCGGGACGGCCCAGGAGGCGCTTCTGCACGACCTGGTGGCGGCCGAGCCGGTCGGCGAGGCGGTGCTGCTGTCGACCTGCAACCGGGTCGAGGTCTACGCGGACGTGGACCGCTTCCACGGTGGTGTCACCGAACTGGGCAACCTGCTGTCGCGGCACACCGGGGTGCCGGTGTCCGAGCTGACCCCGTGTCTGTACGTGCACTACGAGGACCGCGCGGTCCAGCACCTGTTCTCGGTCGCCTGCGGGCTCGACTCGATGGTGGTCGGCGAGGGGCAGATCCTCGGCCAGATAAAGGCCGCGCTCGCGCTCGCGCAGACCCACGGCACCGCCGGGCGGGTCCTGAACGAGTTGACCCAGCAGGCGCTGCGGGTGGGCAAGCGGGCCCACGCCGAGACCGGGATCGACCAGGCCGGTCGGTCGCTGATGACCGTCGGGCTGGCCCAGGCCGAGCTGTCGATGGGGCCGATCGGCGGATGCCGGGCGCTGGTGGTGGGCGCGGGCTCGATGAGCGCGCTGGCCGCCAAGACGCTGCACCGCGAGGGTGTGGGCCACATCGTGGTCGCGAACCGCACCTACGCGCGTGCCGAACACCTGGCCGAGTCGGTCTCGGGCCGGGCGGTGCCGATGTCGGCGCTGCCCGAGGCGCTGGCCTCGGTGGACCTGGTGGTCTCCTGCACCGGCGCGGCCGGCCTGGTGATCGGCCGGGACGAGATCGAGTCGGTGCTCGCCGCGCGGCGCGAGCGTGGGGTCGAGCAGCCACTGGTGCTGATCGACCTGGCGCTGCCGCGCGACATCGACTCCGGCGTGCGCGAGCTCGACGGTGTGGTGCTGATCGACCTGGAACTGCTCGCCGAGGTCTCCGCCGGTACGGCCGGCGAGGCCGACGTGGACCTGGTGCGCAAGATCGTCTGCGAGGAGGTCGCGGCGTTCGCGACCGCGCAGCAGGCGCAGCAGGTCGCGCCGACGGTGGTCGCGCTGCGCAGCATGGGCTCGGATGTGGTCCGGGCCGAGTTGGAGCGGCTGGTCGGCCGGGTGCCGGAGATGGACGAGCGGGTGCGCGCCGAGGTCGAGCAGACCGTACGGCGCGTGGTGGACAAGCTGCTGCACGCGCCGACCGTGCGGGTCAAGCAGTTGGCCGGCGAGCCCGCCGGCTCGTCGTACGCCGACGCGCTGCGGATGTTGTTCGATCTCGACCCGGGCACCCCCGAGGTGGTCCGCCGG
The DNA here is from genome assembly GCF_003967355.1 of Embleya hyalina. Taxonomy (GTDB): domain Bacteria; phylum Actinomycetota; class Actinomycetes; order Streptomycetales; family Streptomycetaceae; genus Embleya; species Embleya hyalina. The sequence goes on from NZ_BIFH01000023.1 coordinate 242,531, forward strand.
GCCGACGCCCCCGACAGCGTGGAAGGTGTGGCGTGACCGAGGCACCGTTGCGACTGGGCACCAGGCGAAGCGCCCTGGCGATGGCCCAGTCGGGTCATGTCGCCGAGGCGGTCACGAGCCGGACCGGTCGCGCCGTCGAACTCGTGGAGATCACCACCCACGGCGACGTCTCGCGCGAGCAGCTGACGCAGATCGGCGGCACCGGCGTGTTCGTCAACGCGCTGCGCGACGCGCTGCACGCCGGCGAGGTCGACTTCGTCGTGCACTCGCTCAAGGACCTGCCCACCGGAAAGCCCGAGGGCATCACCCTCGCGGCCGTGCCGCCGCGGCACGATCCGCGCGACGTGCTGGTGGCCCGGGACGGGCTCGCGCTGGCCGAGTTGCCGGCCGGATCCCGGATCGGGACCGGCTCGCCGCGCCGCGCCGCGCAGTTGCGACTGCTCGGTCTCGGTCACGAGATCCTGCCGATCCGCGGCAACGTCGACACCCGGGTCGGCTACGTACGCTCCGGCAAGCTCGACGGCGTCGTTTTGGCCAGGGCCGGCCTCGGCCGCCTGGGCCGTGCGGAGGAGGTCACCGAGACCTTCGATCCGCTCCACATGCTGCCTGCCCCCGGTCAAGGGGCATTGGCCGTCGAGTGCGCGGCACACGATGCCGCCCTCGTCGAACTGCTCGCCGGTTTGGACGACTCGGACACCCGAGCCGCCGTACTGGCCGAGCGCACGCTGCTCGCCGTCCTGGAAGCCGGATGTTCGGCTCCGGTCGGCGCCCTCTGCGAGGTCGCCGAAGGCGAGCAGGTCACCGAGCTGTACCTGCGGGCCGTAGTCGCGAATGTCGACGGCACCGACAGCGTACGGTTGTCCGCCACCGGAACCCTCGACGAGGCGGAGAAGATCGGGCGCGAACTCGCGGCCGAACTCCTCGCCCGAGGGGCCTCCGGTTTGATGGGGGAGCGCGTCCCTTGAGCCCCAGAGCGAAGAAGAAGCCCAGCGGCATCGTGACCTTCGTGGGTGCCGGTCCCGGCGACCCGCGACTGCTCACACTGCGGGCCATCGAGGTGCTGGCAGAGGCCGACGTGGTGGTCGCCGACGAGGCGACGCTGCGCCAGGTCCTGTTCCACTGCAAGAGCGGTGTCGAGGTCCTGGACCCGGTGACCGGCGACGACGGGGAGCTCCTGTCCGCCGTGGCCCGGGCCAAGGTCGTGGTGGCCGCCGCGCGATCGGGCAGGCAGGTGGTCCGGGCCGTGGCCGGCGACCCGTGCGTGGACCAGTCGGTCATCGACGAGGTCACCGCGGTCGCGAAGGCGAAGATCGTCTTCGAGGTCGTGCCGGGCGTGCCGGTCAGCACGGCCGTGCCCACCTACGCGGGTATCCCGCTGCACCCGACCAAGGGCAGCGGCGGTGTGCGCGTGCTGGACATGGCCGAGGGCACGATCGACTGGGCCACGGTCGGCTCCGTCGAGGGCACCCTGGTGCTGCGCGGCGCGCTGGACTCGATCGCCGAGATCGCCCAGGAGCTGGTGGCGGGCGGACGCAAGCCGGCCACGCCGGTCGCGGTCACGATCAACGGCACCACCACCGAGCAGCGCACCCTGGTGAGCACGCTCGCCCAGGTCGCCTCGGACGTGCGGGCCGCGAAGATCACGCTGCCGGCCGTCGTGGTCGTCGGCGAGGTGGTCGCCCAACGCGACACTCTGTCGTGGTTCGAGACCAAACCGCTGTTCGGGTGGAAGGTGCTGGTCCCGCGGACCAAGGAGCAGGCGGTCACGCTCTCCGAGCAGTTGCGCTCGTACGGCGCGGTGCCGCACGAGGTGCCGACCATCGCGGTCGAGCCCCCGCGCACCCCGCAGCAGATGGAGCGGGCGATCAAGGGCCTGGTGACCGGCCGCTACGAGTGGATCGCGTTCACGTCGGTCAACGCCGTGCGCGCGGTGCGCGAGCGGTTCGAGGACTACGGCCTGGACGCGCGCGCCTTCGCGGGCATCAAGGTGGCGGCCGTGGGCGAGGCGACCGCGCGGGCGCTGGTCGAGTTCGGCGTGAAGCCGGACCTGGTGCCCTCGGGCGAGCAGTCGGCCGCGGGGTTGCTGGAGGACTGGCCGCCGTACGACCCGGTCTTCGACCCGATCGACCGGGTGTTCCTGCCGCGCGCCGACATCGCCACCGAGACCCTGGTGGCCGGTCTGGTCGAGCTCGGCTGGGAGGTCGACGACGTCACGGCGTACCGCACGGTGCGCGCGGCGCCGCCGCCGGCGGAGACCCGCGAGGCGATCAAGGGCGGCGGGTTCGACGCGGTCCTGTTCACGTCGTCCTCGACGGTGCGCAACCTGGTCGGCATCGCGGGCAAGCCGCACGCGGTGACGGTGATCGCGTGTATCGGCTCGGCCACGGCGAAGACCGCCGAGGAGCACGGGCTGCGCGTGGACGTGCTGGCGCCCGAGCCGTCGGTGTCCGCCCTGGCCGAGGCGTTGGCGGAGTTCGGTACCGCGCGACGGGCCGCGATGATCGAGGCGGGTGACCCGGTCACCCGGCCGAGTGAGCGGCGGCCGGGGTCGCGACGCAAGGCCAAGTAATCGTAGTGATCGTGGTGAATCCGCCGGCTGTGGTGGTTTCGGCGGATCGGTGAGAAAGGCCGATTGGCTCATGTCGTACCAGGCTGACGCATCGTCAGGGTTTCCCGCGCATCGTCCTCGGCGGTTGCGCACGTCCCCGGCGATGCGCCGGCTGGTCGCGGAGACCCGGCTGCATCCCGCCGACCTGATCCTGCCGCTGTTCGTGCGCGAGGGCGCGAGCGAGCCGGTGCCGATCTCGTCGATGCCGGGCGTGGTCCAGCACACCCGCGACTCGCTGCGCAAGGCCGCGCACGACGCGGTCGCGGCGGGCGTCGGCGGGCTGATGTTGTTCGGCATCCCGACGGTCAAGGACGCGGTCGGCTCGGCCGGGTTCGACCCCGAGGGGGTGCTCCAGGTCGCCATCCGCGACGTGGTGGCCGAGGTGGGCGCGGACGCCGTGGTGATGTCCGACCTGTGCCTGGACGAGTTCACCGACCACGGGCACTGCGGGGTGTTGGCGGCCGACGGCTCGGTGGACAACGACGCGACGCTGGAGGCGTACGGGCGGATGGCCGTGGTGCAGGCCGACGCCGGTGTGCACATGGTCGGGCCGAGCGGGATGATGGACGGTCAGGTCGGGGCGGTCCGGCGGGCGTTGGACGGCGCCGGGTATCAGGACGTGTCGATCCTGGCCTACAGCGCGAAGTACGCGTCGGCGTTCTTCGGTCCGTTCCGCGAGGCGGTCGAGTCGACGCTGCGCGGCGACCGGATGACGTACCAGCAGGACCCGGCGAACTCCGACGAGTCGGTGCGCGAGGTGCTGCTCGACGTGGCCGAGGGCGCGGACCTGGTGATGGTCAAGCCGGCGATGTCGTACCTGGACGTGGTGCGGCGGATCGCGGACGAGGTGCACGTGCCGGTGGCGGCGTACCAGGTCAGCGGCGAGTACGCGATGGTCGAGGCGGCGGCGGCGAACGGTTGGATCGACCGGGACCGGGTGATCCTGGAGACGCTGACGTCGATCAAGCGGGCGGGGGCCGCGTCGATCCTGACCTATTGGGCGACCGAGGTGGCGCGGCGGGTGCGGTAGGGGATCACTCGTTCGGGTGGTGGGCGGCCGAGGAGCGTTTGCGCGACTCGGGTGACTCCTACGGTTGTCGGGAACCTGTCCGTTACCGGCGACCGTGACCCACACTGGGGTGAGGAGGTGTTTCCCGATGGCGATCGCGACGCATGAGCCGATGGTGACTACTTCACCGTCCGGTGACCTCGATGAGCTTCTGTGGCAGGCATGGAAGGCGATGACTCCGCCCGAGGGACTCCGCGCCGAAATCATCAGAGGAGCCATCGAGGTGTCTCCCACGGGGTCCCGGCGACATGGGAAGGTCGCGAACCGGCTTCGGGACGCATTCAAGGAACATTTGGATGCGGACGGGGCATTCGCCGCCTACCAGGACATCAACGTCATCCATCGCGGCAAGGTGTACATCCCCGACGTCTTCGTGGCGCCCGAGGATTTGGACGAGGCGCCGGACTCGGAGGGGCTCGGGGTGTCGGTCTCGGGCGTGGTTCTCGTTGCCGAGATCGTGTCGCCCGGGCGGGAGGCCGCAGAACGGGATCGCGAGCGCAAGCGTCGTGCCTATGCCGAGGCCGGCATCGACGTCTACGTGATCGTCGACGACTTCGATGGCGACGGGACGGTCACGGTGCTGTGTCACCCGGAGGCGGCCAAGAGTAAGTACCGCATGTCGATGCGGGCGGTCTACGGGACGGCGGTCACGATTCCGGAGGGGCCGTTGAAGGGCTTCACGATCGGTCCCGAGATCACGGCGAGCTGAGTCGGGCTCAGGGGCGCAGGCGGGACAGGGCCGCCGGGGGCAGGTGGCGGGCCAGGACGGTCAGGGCCGCGGTGACTTCGGCGAGGACCTGTTCGTCGGTGGTGGCGAGGGCACGGGTCAGGGCGTCCTCGATGCCGGCGGCGCGGACTTCGGTGACCCTGGGGGACGGGGTCGCGGCCGTGCGGACCAGGAGGCGACGGCGGTCGGTGGGATCCTGGGCGGTTTCGATCGAACCGGTTTCCCTGAGGCGGGCCACGGCGGTGGAGACCTGGCTTTGCGGGAGGCCGGTGCGGCGGGCGATCTCGCCGATGGCGCTGTCGGGGTGGGCGGCGATGTCGCTCAGGGCGATCAGGATCGAGCGCACGCTGCCGGGGTGCGGGGCGGCGCCGACCTGGGGCGCGGGTAGGGCGTCCTCGCCGATCTTCATGAGGGTGCGGCCGAGGAGGAAGAGGTCGACGGGGGTCATGGGGGTGGGGGACGTCATGGGCAGATAGTACATCGGAAAAGATGTATCGATGTTGATGTATCTGGTTCGATGGATTATGGTCGCGATCATGGGTGGGTGGCGAGTCGGCGCCGCCCGCGACGATTTCCCGGGGGAATTCTCATGGCCGCGAACCTGGCCGCCGGTGCCGTGTTGTCCGTGCCGGGTGCGGAGCTGTACTACGAAGTACGGGGCTCCGGGCCGCTGTTGCTGATCGGCGAGAGTGGCGAGGGGGACGCCGGGCGCAGTGTGGACATGGTCGATCGGCTGGTGGCCGACTACACCGTGGTGACCTACGACCGGCGTGGACTTTCCCGGAGTACGTTGGCCGACCTGGCGGCGCCGGTGAGCATCGGGGACCACGCCGACGACGTGGCGCGGTTGTTGGTCGAGGTCGCCGATCGGCCGGCGGCGATGCTGGGGCTCAGCATGGGCGGGTTGATCGGGTTGCGGGTGGCGGCGACCCGGCCGGAGTTGCTGCACACGCTGATCGCCCACGAGCCGGTCGCGCCGTGGTTGCTCTCCGACGCGGAACGCGACGCGCATCGCGGTGAGTTGAGCGCGATCCGGGAGGTGCACGCGCGGGCCGGGATGGGTGGCGCGTTTCCCGCCATCACGGCTCACCTGGGCATCGAGCCGGGTGTCGAGGAGCGTGAGCCGGATCTGACCGCGCAGCCGATGACCGCGCGGCGGATGGCGAACTTCGATTTCTTCATCGGGCGGGAGTTCCCCGCGGTCGTGGACGACGTGCTGCCGCTGGATCCGGTGCGCTCCTCGGCGACGCGCATCGTCCCCGGGGTGGGTGCGACCACGGGGCGGCGGGTCTTCACGCGGCGGTGTGCGGTGGCGCTGGAAGGGGTCGTCGGGGTTGAGGCGGCGGTGTTTCCGGGAGGGCACAACGGCAATCTGACGCATCCGCGGGCGTTTGCGGCGGCGGTGCGGGGGGTGTTGGAGGGCGGCGTGGTCGGGTGAGGTGGGCGGGGCGGACCGGTGGTTCGGGTCGGCGGGCCGGTGGGTTTGGTAGGTGGGGTCGGTTGGTGGGGTTGGTGGGGTTGGTGGGTCGGATCGGGTCGGCGGGGCGGGGCCGGTGGGGTGGGGCGGTGGGTCACTCGTACGTGGGATTTTCGGGGGTTCGTTCGGGGTGATTCGGTGGGTCGGGTCAACCTTGCGCCATGGCCGACTCTCGGGTTGTGGCGCGGTTCCTGGTGGTGGCGTGTGTGTGCTTGCCGGTTGTCGGGGGCTGCGGTTCGGCGGAGGCCGAGGGGTGTGGGCGGCGGGCGGGCGTCGTGATCGAGGCCGGTGGGGGTTCGGGCAGGGCGTGCTGTGGGGTGCGGGTCGGGGGGACGGGTGCCGGGTACGTGTCGGCCGGTGCGTGCGGTGACCGGGCTCGGGGTGACGTGGGGGCGGCGGTACGGGTCGAGGGCGGGGGCAAGCCGCCGACGAGACCGGCGAATCCGCGACCGCCTCGGCCGCCGGCGACCAAGCCCCCGAAGCCGCCTGCGCCGAAGCCGCCGGTGTTGGGGGCGGCGGGGGTGGGGCCGGTGATGACGAGGCCGGCGGGGGCGGCGGTGCCCGGGGTGGGGCCGGCCGCGTTTCGGGTGGATGTGGGGTCGGTGGGTGGCGGGGGCTCGGTCGGCTTGGCGGACGGGGCCGGGCGTGCTGTGGTGGATCGGCCGTTCGGGTCGGGGCGGCGGGCGGTCGCTTCGCGGGAGTGGGCCACGTCGGTGTGGCGGGCCGGGGTGGCGGGTGTGGGCGACGTCGCCGGTGGTGGGCGGGCGGCGGTCGGGTCGGGGCGGCGGCCGTTTGTCGCGTCGGCCGTGGACGCCGGGGTGCGGGTGGAGTTCGATGTGTCGAGTGGGGTCGGCGAGTCGGTTCGGGCGGGCGGGTCGGGGCGTCCGGTGGTGGGCGGGGTGCGGGTGGGTGGGTCGGTGGGGTGGCCGGTTTTCGGGTTTGTGGTCGGGGTTGTGTCCGCCTTGGGGGTCGGGGTCGGGTCCGTGGTGTCCGGGGTTCGAGGACGGGATTCGGTGGGCGTGCGGCGCTCTTGATGGGTGTGGAGGACGCCGTCGGGGCTTGACGGCTAATGGTGTTAGCCGGATGATGGACGCAGAAGGCTAACATCGTTAGCCGCAGGCGAACGGAGGCGGCATGAGCACCATCGTGAGCACGGGAATCCGCGGTTCGGCGGCACTTCGGTGGACGCGGCGCGGCGCGTGGGGCGTACTGGCGCTGTTTTTGGCGGCGTTCGCGGTGTTCGAGAGCGTGAAGTACGGCTTCGCCACTTCGGCGGCTGCGCTGGTCTTCTTCGTACTGCCCGACCTGACCATGTTCGTCGGAGCCGGGGACGCGCTGCGGGACGGCACGCACGAGCGGGGTCGGCTGCAGGTGCGTGCGGTGCCGTTCTACAACGCGTTGCACCGGGCCTGGGTCCCGCTGATCGTGCTGGTCGGCTACTCCGTCGGCCCGATCGAGTGGCCGCCGCTGTTCACCGCCGGCCTCGGCTGGCTCACCCACATCGCGATGGACCGTGCTGCGGGGTACGGACTGCGCACTCCCGAAGGGTTCCGTAGGCATGTCTGACGTTTCGTACGTTTCCGCTCCTCCGGTCGGCGGTCGGGCGCGGGAGATCGTGGCCGCCGCGCGGGAACTCCTGGAGGGGGAGGGGCCGGAGGCGGTGTCGATGCGGCGGATCGCGGAGCGGATCGGGATCAAGGCGCCGTCGTTGTACAAACACTTCGCGGACAAGTCCGCGGTGGAGAGCGCGTTGGTCGCGCAGGCGATGGCGGAATTGGCGGAGGCGCTGGAGGCCGCGGAGGCGGGCTCGGCGGGGTCGGCGGGGTCGGCGGGGTCGGCAGAGTCGGCGGCGGGGGGTTCGCGGCTGGAACGGATCACGGCGTTGATGGGGGCGTATCGGGCCTACGCGCTCGCGCATCCGGATCTGTATCGGTTGATGAGTGGGCAGCCGCTGGATCGAGCCGCGTTGCCGGAGGGGCTGGAGGAGCGGGCGGCGGCGCCGTTGATGCGGGCGGTGGGGGGCGATCACGACGCTGCGCGGGCCGTGTGGGGGTTTGGGCACGGGATGGTCGCGCTGGAGTTGGCGGGCCGGTTTCCGCCGGGGGCGGATCTCTCGGGGGCGTGGGCCAGGGGCTGCGGGGCCTTTGCGGGGTGAACCCGGCTTGGCCGGCGGCGCTCCTGCGCGAGCCGGGTCGGGGCTTCTTGGCCTCAAACGCCGGCCGGGCTGAGGGGGTTCTTGGCCGGTTGTGTGTTGTTTGGCTGGGGTGGCCTCAAACGCCGGCCGGGCTGGGTGGGTCGGTCGGTTGGTGGGGTGGATCGGGCTCAAGTGCCGGCCGGGCTGGGTGGGTCGGTTGGCGGGGTGGGTCGGGCTTGAGCGTTGGTTGGGCTGAGGGGGTTTGGCGGGTTGAGCATTGTTTGGCTGGGGTGGCCTCAAGCGCCGGCTGGGCTGGGTGGGTCGGTTGGCGGTGTGGGTCGGGCTTGAGCGTTGGTTGGGCTGAGGGGGTTCTTGGCCGGTTGTGTGTTGTTTGGCTGGGGTGGCCTCAAGCGCCGGCCGGGCTGAGTGGGTCGGTTGGTGGCGTGGATTGGGCTCGAGCGTCGGCGGGCTGGGTGGGTCGGTTTGAGGTGCCCTTGATCTTCCGGACAGCGACCCGCGTAGGGTTGTAGGAAACCGGAAAGAGAAAGCACGTGCCAAAGAGATATACACAGCAGTTCAAGGACGAAGCCGTTCGCCTGGTTTTGGACGGCCCCCGTCCGATCGTCCAGGTCGCGCGGGAGCTGGGTGTCAACGACACCACGCTCGGGAACTGGGTCGCGCAATACCGCAGGTCCTTGACGGATCCCGGATCGACGCCGCGAGGCGATGAACCCGTGACCGCGCGGGAACGGGAACTCGAACGCGAGAACCGGAAACTCCGCGAGGAGAACGCGTTCCTGGTAAAAGCAAGCGCCTTCTTCGCCCGCAACCATCGGTGAGTTCCCGCTACGAACTCGTCGACGCGGAGAAGGCGACCTTTCGCATCGCCGACATGTGCCGATGGCTCGACGTGTCCCGCTCCGGCTACTACGAATGGCGCACCCGCCCGGAATCCACCACGGCACGACGACGCCACCGACTGACGACCGCGATAAGGGAGATCTTCGCCGCGAATCACGAGACCTACGGATATCGGCGCGTGCACGCCGTCCTGGCCCGCTCCGGCGAGGCGGCCTCGCCGGAGCTGGTCCGCGCGTTGATGCGCGGCCTGGGCCTGGTGCCGTGTCAGCCCCGGCCGTGGCGGGCGGTCACCACCCGGACGGGCGGCGCGCACCCGCGCATCCCCGACCTCGTCCGCCGCGACTTCACCGCCGACCGGCCGGGCGCCAGACTCGTCGGCGACGTCACCTACATTCCGACGTGGGAGGGATTCCTCTATCTCGCCACGGTCATCGACTGCCACAGCAAGGCGGTCGTCGGCTGGGCGATGGCCGATCATTTCAAGACCTCGCTCGTCACCGCCGCACTCGACATGGCCCGCGGGCGCGTGAAAATCGGGAAAGGCGCGATTTTTCACTCGGATCGCGGCAGCAACTACACCTCGGAGGAATTCGCCCGGACCCTGGCCGGCCACGACATGCGCCAATCGGTCGGACGCACCGGAGTGTGTTGGGACAACGCGATGGCCGAGTCCTTCTTCGGCGCACTGAAGAACGAATACCTGAACCGATACGTCTTCACGAACCACGCGAAGGCACGCCGCGAAGTTGTCAGATACATCGAGGGCTTCTACAATCGCCGACGACTCCATTCCGCTCTGGGATACCGCACACCCCTCGAAGCCCTGCGGGACCACGACGAACTCGGACTCGCGGCATAAAAGGACAGCAAACAAGGCGTCCGGAAAACGCGGGGCCCCTCAGTTGGCGGGGTGGGTCGGGTTCGAGTGTTGGCTGGGCTGAGGGGGGTTTGGCGGGGTGGGCATTGTTTGGCTGGGGTGGCCTGAAGCGCCGGCCGGGCTGGGTGGGTGGGTCGGTGGGGTGGGTCGGGCTTGAGTGGGGTTTTTTTGGGGTGGTTGGGCTGTGTGTGGGGGTGCGTCTCGTTGTTGTTGTTGGGGTGGTCAGGGTTGGTTGGGGCAGGGGGAGGAGTTGGATTTTCTGGGGGGGAGGGGGGAGGGGGAGTGGTATACCAGGTTGTTTTCGGTCCAGGACTTGTACGTGCGTAGTGGGCGGCAGGGGATCGGGCCCAGGGAGCGGCCCGTGGCTATCTCGAAGGTGGCCTTGTGGGCCGGGCAGGTGAGGTGTTCGTTGGTCAGGGTGCCTCTGGAGAGGATGGCGCCGGCGTGGGGGCAGCGGTCCTCGAAGACGTGGACCGTGTCGCCGTGGCGCAGGATCGCGACCGGGGGGCTGGTGCCGACCCGGGTCGGGACGTCTTCGGGGAGGCTCGCGAGCGGGCCCAGGCACACCGGTGGGCGCTCCCGGCGGAAGGGTGACATCGTGCCCCCGGGGTTGGCGGTATCGCCCCAGGTTAGGCAGTACGGCCTTGCTTCGCCAGTATGCGATCAAGGTCGCCGAGATCCGGTTGTGATCCGCGTGACCACGCGAAGTCTTTCTTCCCGCAAAGCTTCTGACGTACCGTCAGGTCAATGCCTCGGGGCTTCGGCTTCGCCATGCCCCGGCGACGTACCCCGGCCCCGGCTTCCCGCGCGGAGGACACGTGTCTGACCCGATCTACGACGCCACCACTCTCTGGGAGCTGGTGGAGCGCCGCGCGGCGGCGTCTCCCGATGTACCCATGCTGCTCGATCCGGAGGACCGCAGGGTCACCTTCGGTGGGTTCAAGGCGTGGGCCGAGCGCGTGGCCGCGGGCTTCCACGCGCTCGGCGTCACCGCCGGGACCCGCGTGACCTGGCAGTTGACCACGCGGATCGAGTCCATCGTGGTCTCGTTCGCGCTGGCCCGGCTCGGCGCGGTGCAGAACCCGATCATCCCGTTCTATCGGGAGAAGGAGGTCGGGTTCTGTCTGCGGCAGACGGGGGCCGAGTTCTTCCTGTGTCCGCGCGAGTGGAAGGGCTTCGACTTCGTCGGCATGGGCGAGGCGCTGGCCAAGGAGCTGAGCCCGGCGCCGCGCGTCATGGTCGCCTACGACGAGTTGCCCGAGGGCGACCCGGCCGACCTGCCGCCCGCGCCGACCGACGGCGACGAGGTGCGTTGGCTCTACTACACCTCCGGGACCACGTCCGACCCGAAGGGCGTCCAGCACAGCGACTCGACGCTGCTCGCGGGCGGCAAGGGGCTGGCCGTCGCGCTGGACATGTCGCAGAGCGACATCGGCTCGATCGCGTTCCCGTACGCGCACATCGCGGGCCCGGACTACATCGTCACCGTGCTCGCCTCGGGCTTCCCGGCGGTGATCGTGGAGAACTTCGACCCGGCGGGCGTGGTGCCGGTGTACAAGCGGCTCGGCGTCACCATGGTCGGCGGTTCGACCGCGTTCTATGTCGCGTTCCTGAACGAGCAGCGCAAGCAGCCCGGCGAGAAGATCATCCCGACCCTGCGGATCGTCTCCGGCGGCGGCGCGCCCAAGCCGCCGGAGCTGGTCGGCGAGGTGCGCGACGAGATGCGGGCGATCCTGTGCCACGGGTACGGGATGACCGAGTCGCCGATGATCGCCCAGGGCGGCCCGCACGACTCCGAGGACCAGCGCTCGTACACCGAGGGCAAGCCGGTCAGCGGCATCGAGGTGCGGATCGCGCGGGCGGACGGCTCCGTCGCGGACGTCGGCGAGGAGGGCGAGGTCCGGCTGCGCGGGCCGATGGTGTTCAAGGGGTACACCGACCCCGCGCTGACCGCCGACGCGTTCGACGAGGACGGCTTCTTCCGCACCGGCGACCTGGGCCGACTGCGCGCCGACGGACACCTCTCGCTGACCGGTCGGCTCAAGGACGTGATCATCCGCAAGGGGGAGAACATCTCCGCGCGCGAGATCGAGGACCTGCTGTTCGCCCACCCGAAGGTCGCCGACGCGGCGGTGATCGGCCTGGTCGACCGCGAGCGCGGAGAACGGGTCTGCGCCGTGGTGGAGCGCCAACCGGGTGAATCCGACCTGGAATTCGCCGAGATGGTCGGCTACCTGCGCGAGGCCGGGCTGATGACGCAGAAGATCCCGGAGCAATTGGAACTGGTCGACGCGCTGCCGCGGAACGAGACGCTGCGCAAGGTGTTGAAGTTCAAGCTGCGCGAGGAGTACGACAAGAAGCCCTGGACGCCCCGGCGCTGACCGCCGGCCGGCCCTTTCCGGCCGAGCCGAACAGTTGCTGATGCCCCGTCACCGAATTGATGACGGGGCATCAGGGTTCAGGCCCAGGCAGCCAGCACGGCGTCCACCGTGGTGATCGTCGCGATCGCGTTGAAGGTGTTGGCGAGTACGGCCTCGGCGTATTCGGGGGGAAAACCGGCCACCGCCTCGCGCGGCACGACGAATTGGAATCCCGCGTTCACCGCGTCCATCGCGAAGTTGAGCATGCCGACGTTGAGCGAGACGCCGACGCCCACGACGGTACGCACGCCCAGGTTCCGCAGCACGGCGGCGAGTCCGGTGTCGGCCATCGGGCCGAGCCCGTGGTAGCGGGAAAGCACCAGGTCGGAGGGGTGGACGGTGATCCCGTCGGCCACCGCGGCGGCGTCCGAGCCGGGGGCCAGGAGTACCGGCGCCTTGGCCGCGGCGCCGAACATCCGGGCGTTGGTGTTGGCGCCCCGCCCGTCCGGGCGGCGCACCGCCAGGCAGTGCACGACCGGGACTTGGGCCCGGCGGGCGGCCTTGGCGAGCCGATCGACGGCCGGAATCAGCCCCCCGGTGTGCGCGGTCAGCGCGGGGAACACCGCCTGCGTGCCGATCACTCCGTTCTGGCATTCCTGGGTGATCAACGCGGTGTGTCCCGGGTCGATCAGTTCTTCGAGACGCAGGGCCATCCGTGATTCTCCTGACGTTGAGTCAGCTTGTGGTTCCCTCCGCCCAGAGATTACGCTAAATCTGACGGTCCATCAGATTTAGTGAGCGGGAGGGGCCGATGAGCACCAACCAGCCCGGGCAGGCTGCCACGCAGTCCGGAAACTCCTTCGGTGAACTGCCGAAGATCATCAGCGTCGATGACCATGTCATCGAGCCGGCACACCTGTTCGAGCGCTGGTTGCCGAAGAAGTACCACGAGCGCGGCCCGAAGCCGGTCACCACGGGCATCGGTCAGTTGGAGTACACCGGGGCGAGTTACAAGATCACCACCGATCCGAACGGCCCACCGGCCGACTGGTGGTTCTACGAGGATCTGCGTTTCCCGTACAAGCGCAACATCGCCGCCGTCGGCTTCAGTCGGGACGAGATGACCCTCGAAGGCATCACGCGCGGCGAGATGCGCCCCGGACTGTACGACCCGGCCGAGCGGCTGAAGGACATGGACGTCAACCATGTCGAGGCCTCGCTGTGCTTCCCGACCTTCCCGCGTTTTTGCGGCCAGACCTTCTCGGAGGCCGCGGACAAGGAGGTCGCGCTCGCGTGCGTGCGCGCCTACAACGACTGGATGGTCGAGGAGTGGTGCGGCGACTCCGGCGGGCGGCTCATCCCGCTGATCATCATCCCGCTGTGGGACGTGCGACTCGCCGTCGAGGAGATCAAGCGCAATCGGGCGCGCGGGGTCACCGCCGTGTGCTTCTCGGAGATCCCCGCCTTCCTCGGTCTGCCCAGCATCCACACCGGCTACTGGGACCCGTTCTTCGAGACCTGCGCCGACCTGGGCGTGACGATCAACATGCACATCGGCTCGTCCTCGACGATGCCGGCCGCCTCGCCGGACGCGCCCGCGGCGGTCCAGGCGTCGCTGAGCTTCAACAACGCGATGGCCTCGATGGCCGACTTCATCTTCGCGGGCGTCCCGGCCCGGTTCCCGAAGATCAAGCTGGCCTACTCCGAGGGGCAGATGGGCTGGATCCCGTACGCCCTGGAGCGCATGGACGACGTGTGGCTGGAGCACCGCGCCTGGGCGGTCACCGGTGAGGTGTTGCCCGAGGCGCCGTCGTACTACTTCCGGCGGAACATGTTCGCCTGCTTCTTCCGGGACCGGCACGGGGTCAACTCGCTCGATGTGATCGGCGAGGACAACGTCACGTTCGAGACCGACTACCCGCACGTCGACTCCACGTGGCCGCACACGAAGAAGATCGCCGAGGAGCATCTCGCGGGGCTGGGGGCGGAGACCGTTTACAAGATCATCCGGGGTAATGCGATCCGGATGCTCGATCTCGATCTCGATCGGGATCGGGTGGGCGCGGGGGCTTGAGGCACCTGATGGCGGCGGGCTGCTTCGGGTCGCTTCGGGCGGGCTGCTTCGGGTCGGTCCGGCTGGGGTCGGTCCGGGCGGTGTGATTCGGGTCGGTCCGGCTCGGGTCGGGTCGGCTCGGGCCGGCTCGGGGTCGGTTCGGTTCTTCGGTACGAACGTGCCGCGTGGTCATGGCAGTGACTCGCGGTGCGGTGGTAGGGGGCGGCTCGTCGAGTTTCTCGGCGGGCCGCTTCCGAGGTATTCGACGCGGGTCGGTCCTCGGTACGGCGTCGGTCTTCTACACCAGAGGGGCCTGGAATGAGTGGGATCTGCGAGGGGCGCGTCGTCATCGTCACCGGTGCCGGCGGCGGCATCGGGCGCGAACACGCGCTGGCATTCGCCCGCGAGGGCGCGCACGTGGTGGTCAACGACATCGGTGCCTCGCGCCAGGGCGACGGGCGTTCGCTCGGCCCGGCCCAGCAGGTCGTGGCCGACATCGAGGCGCTGGGCGGCAAGGCGGTGGTCAACGCGGACGACGTCGCCGACTGGGCGGGCGCGGAGCGCCTGGTGCGGACCGCCATCGACACGTTCGGCCGGCTGGACGTGGTGGTCAACAACGCGGGCTTCCTCCGCGACCGCATGCTCGTCTCGCTGGGCGAGGACGAGTTCGACGCGGTGATCCGGGTGCACCTCAAGGGGCACTTCGCGGTGATGCGGCACGCCGGCGCGTACTGGCGGGCCCAGGCGAAGGCGGGCGTCGAGGTCGACGCGCGGCTGATCAACACCACGTCGGGCGCGGGGCTGATGGGCTCGGTCGGACAGGGCAACTATGCGGCGGCCAAAGCCGGGATCACCTGCCTGACCCAGATCGCCGCGGTGGAGATGGGCCGCTACGGGGTGACCGCCAACGCGATCGCGCCGGCCGCGCGCACCCGGATGACCGAGGAGGCCATGCCGGACCTGGTGCGGAAGCCCGAGGACGGCGGCTTCGACTTCTACGACCCGGCGAACGTGTCGCCGCTTGTCGTCTGGCTCGGCTCGACCCAGTCCGGGGAGGTGACGGGGCGGGTCTTCGAGGTCGAGGGGGACAAGGTCTCCGTCGCGACCGGATGGCAGCACGGTCCCGAGGCCACGGCGGGCCGGCGGTGGGAGCCGGCCGAGTTGGGGCCGGTGGTGGCGAAGCTGCTCGACGAGGCGCCGACGCCGACGCCGGTGTACGGGGCCTGAGTTCGGCGGGGTCGTTGTGGTCGGACCGCTGCGGTCGGACTGCTGCGGTCGGGTCGCCTCGGTCGGACTGCTGCGGTCGGACTGCTGCGGTCGGTCGCTGCATTCGGTCGCTTCGGTCGGACGCCTCGGTCGGACGTGTCGGTCGAGGCGTCCGTCGGACGTCTCGGTTCGGCCGTCTTCGTTCGCTTTTTCGTTTGCCCGTTCCCAGTTCGACAGGGAGTCGTCAACCATGGACCTGCGGTACACCGAGGCCGAGGAGGGCTTCCGCGCGGAATTGCGCGCGTGGCTCGATCAGGCCATCCCGCTGCTGCCACCCAAGCCCGATCGCAACGACTGGCCCGGGCGGCGCGCCTACGACACGGCGTGGCAGCGCCTGTTGTTCGACGCCGGATACGCGGGCCTGCACTGGTCGGTGGAGGCGGGGGGCAAGGGCGCCACGCCCACCGAGCACCTGATCTTCCTGGAGGAGACCGAGCGGGCCGGCGCGCCCTATGTGGGGGCGAACTTCGTCGGCCTGCTGCACGCGGGGCCGACGATCGACGCGGCCGGCACGGACGAGCAGCGGCGTCGGTATCTGCCGGGGATCCTGCGCGGCGACGACGTGTGGTGCCAGGGCTTCTCCGAGCCGGGAGCGGGCAGCGACCTCGCCTCGCTGCGCACCCGGGCGGTTCGGGACGGCGACGACTATGTGGTCAACGGTTCGAAGATCTGGACCTCGCACGCCGAAGTGGCGGACTACTGCGAGATGTTGGTGCGCACCGACCCGGACGCGCCCAAGCACAGGGGCATCACCTGGTTGATCGTGCCGATGGACACGCCGGGGATCACCATCCGGCCGCTGGAAACGGTGATGGGGACCTCGGAGTTCGCCGAGGTGTTCTTCGACGACGTCCGGGTGCCGGTGGCCAACCGGGTCGGCGAGGAGAACGACGGCTGGCGGGTCACCATGGTCACCCTGTCGTTCGAGCGCGGCACCGCGTTCGTCAGCGAAGTGGTGGCGTGTCAGCGGCTGTTGCGCGAACTCGCGGCGTTGGCGAAGAAGGTGACGCGGCGTCAGGCAACTGCCTGGGACGATGTCGCGTTGCGGCGCGAACTTGGCCACCTGACCGCCGAGTTCGAGGCGCTGTGGGCGCTGACCAAGTGGAACGTGTCCGAGGCGCAGCGGTCCGGGGTACCCGGGGTCGGCGGCTCGGTGTTCAAGCTGCGGTTCTCCGAGACGAAGCAGAAGGTGTACGAACTCGCGCACCGGCTGCTCGGACGGGCCGCCCTGGCCGTGGACGACGTCGCGGGGCTGCCGGGCGCGACGTTGATGGACGAGCGGCTTTCGTCGCTGTCGTACACGATCGCGGCGGGTACGTCGCAGATCCAGCGCAACATCGTTGGCGAGCGCATCCTCGGTCTGCCGAAGGAACGGTGAGCGGGGTCGTGGGATTTCGGCCGAGGTCGAGCGAGGAGGTGATCGGGACATGGATTTCCAACTGAGCGAGGACCAGCGCGATCTGCGGTCCGGGGTAAGGGAGTTCTGCGAGGGCCGGTTCGACCGGGAGCGGATGCGGGCGCTGGTGGACACCGCGCCGGTGCCCGGCATGGTGGATCGTGCGCTGTGGCGCGAACTGGCCGAGACCGGGTTCTTCTCGCTGCGGATCGCCGAGGAGGCGGGCGGGGTCGGACTCGGGGTGGCCGAGGCGGCGCTGGTGTACGAGGAGGCCGGGCGGGTGTTGTTGCCCGGGCCGCTGGTGGCCACGCACCTGGCCGCGTCGTTGCCGGGACGGCTGGGCGAGGAGGCGGCCGCGGGCGACGTGGTGGTCGGGCTGATCGAGGGCGACTCGTGGCCGCTGCTCGTGGAGCATCTGGACGCGCTGGATTGTTTGTTGGTGCTCACGGACGAGGGCATCCGGCGGGTGGATCCGGCGTCGGTGCGGGGGAGGCTGGTCGCGCATCCGGTGGATCCGTTCACCCCGGTGACGGCGGTGGACGAGCTGCCGGGCGGCGAGGTGGTGGCCGATGTGCGGGTCGCGGAGGAGTGGCGGCGGGTCGGGGCGGTACTCACGGCGGCGTTGCAGTTGGGCATCGCGGGGCGGCTCACCGAGTTGGCGACGCAGTATGCCAAGGAGCGCGAGCAGTTCGGTCGGGTGATCGGTGGCTTCCAGGCGGTCAAGCACCTGTGTGCGGACATGCTGGTGCGGACCGAGATCGCGCGGGCGGCGGTCTACGCGGCGGCGGTGACGTTGGATGATCCGGCGGTGGGGGATGCCGAGGTCGCCGTGCTGACGGCGAAGGTGATGGGGGACGACGCGGCGACGCGGAACGGGAAGGACGCCACGCAGGTGTATGGGGGGATGGGGTTCACCTGGGAGGTGGACGTGCATCTGTATGTGAAGCGCTCGTGGGTGCATGCGACGCAGTTCGGGGCGGCGGAGGAGAACGAGGCTGCGTTGGCCTCCACGCTTTAGCCTTGCGGCGGGCCGGGGTTGGCCTCATGCGCCGGTTGGGCTCCTCGTTGGCCTCAAGCGCCGGCCGGGCTGGGGTTGGCCTTTGTGTGCCCAGGCGGGTGGGTTGGCCTCAAGCGCCGGCCGGGCTGTTGGGGTGTTTGGCCGGCGTTGGGATTTGGTGGGGTTGGGTGGCCTCAAACGCCGGCCGGGCTGATTGGCCTCAAACGCCGGCCGGGCTGATTGGGTTCGGGCGTTGG
>NZ_BIFH01000023.1:261130-319805 GCF_003967355.1 Embleya hyalina
CGGCCGGGGTGATTGGGCTCGGGTGTTGCCGGGTTGGTTGGGTTTGGGCGGCGGTTGGGGTGTTGGGCTTTGGTGGTCTGTGGTGTGGCCTCAGTGGCTGATTGGGAGGTGAGGGTCTGGGCTGCTGGTGCGGTGGCTTTACCGGCGAGATCCACCTGATGTGGACGGCTGCTGGCGCCTGGCGTCGTCCCTCGTTATGTCCGGGGAGCGGGGCGACTGTGTTTGGTTCGTTCCCCCCGTATCGGCTCGCGGGAAGCCTGGCGGCGTCGCGGGCGGACGAGGTCTATGGCAACGGTCCCTGCCGTCGGTACTTGCGGCAGCGCGGCATCCGCCACGCGATCCCGGAGAAGGGCGCCGGCCGGGCCGCCCGCCTTTGTGAGGGGTTTCGAGGTGGGCGGCCGGCGGGCTTTGGCGAGGGGTGGGACGGGAAGCGCAACCGACAAGCCGAAGGGCCTCCGGGTGGTCGCGACTTGCCACGACGGGCGTGGCCCTGGTCATCCTCACAGTGCGAAGGGTCGGTACTCCAGGGCCTTGTCGACGACCTCCTCGGCCGTCGGCTCAGGTCCCTCCGGCCAGAAGATCAAGCCGCTGACATAGCCGTTCGGGCAGCCGAGAGCCAGGTCCAGCGCCTCCGTGGCCCGGGCGAACTCGGCGTCGTCGGCGTGGACCGAGTCCATGATCCTCTGCACCATCGCCACAGCAGTCTCGCGAGCCATCGCCATCGCAGCCGCCCCCTCCGGTGAGGATCAGCGTAGCCACCGGTTCGAGCGGTCGGACAAGGGCGTTGGTTGGGGTGGGCGGGACTGTCATGGGGTTTCGGGTCGTTTGATGCGGACGATGTCGTGGTCGTGGTCGATGGTGTAGCCGGTGCCGGTCGGGTCGGCGAAGTGGGTGGTGACGTAGTCTTCGAGATCCCGGTGGGTGGGGCGCGTGGCTCGTTCGGCCAGGTCCGGGACGTTGGCCATGAACTCGGCTACCGCGAGGGCGTCCGGCAGGTTGTCGGCGTGGAAGCGGACGGGCAGGGTTTCCAGGGTGCAGGACTCGACCAGGTCCTCGTGGCCGGTTCCGAGTGCCTTTGCCGTCGGAGCCAGGTCGAAGCGGATGTCGAAGAAGTGCCGTACCAGGCGCATGCATTCGTTGTCGGGGTTTTGTAGGGCGAGGACCAGTTCGCCGCCCGGGCGGACCCAGCCGAGCAGCCTGCGTACCGTGGGCAGATACTGCGACTCCGGCAGGAAATAGAACATGTGCGAGCACAGCGCGAAGTCGGCGAGGGCGGGCGGCTCGGCCGTTTCGACGGGGTCGCTCAGCACCTCCGCCTCCGGGTAGGTGAGGCGGAGGGCGTCGCGCATGTACTTGCTGGGTTCGATGGCGATGGTGCGCTCGAAGTGCGTTCCCAGGTACCGCGTGGTCGCCCCGGAACCCGCCCCGATGTCGAGGAACACCGAGCGCCGGGGCAGCTGTTCGACCAGGGCGAGCAGGTGGGCGTGGGTGACGGCCTTTTCGTCGGATCCGGCGAGGAAGAGTTCGAAGGCTCGGCGGTAGTCGTCGGTGGTCACGTCGAGAACGCGGATCGGGTCGTCGGACGAATGGGCTTCGGACGGTGGCAACGCCATCGGTTTGGCCTCCCGGTGTGGAACACCCGCTGATCGCTCTGTCGTTGCCGGTCGCTGTGTGTCCGGCGCGGACTACGCTACGGGATCTTTGCGCGGGTCCGCGGTCTTCGGGCGGCGGTGGGCCGGCCACCAGAAGGCCCGTCCGGCGTCCAGGGCCAGTGCCGGGACCAGGATCGAGCGGACCAGGAAGGTGTCGATCAGCACGCCGAGGGCGACCATGGCGCCGATCTGGATGAAGGCGACCTGGGGCGCGACGGTCAGCGCGGCGAAGGTGGCGGCCAGGACCGCGCCGGCGCCGGTGATCACGCCGCCGGTGGCGGTCAGGCCGCTCAGCACCGCCGATTCGTGGGTGCGGGTTCGGGCCTCCTCGCGGATGCGATGGATCAGGAAGATGTTGTAGTCGGCGCCCAGCGCGACCAGGAAGAGGAAGCCGACCAGCATGACCTGTACGTCCATCGCCGGGAAGTCCAGGACGTGGCTGAAGAGGTGCCGGCTCACGCCGAGGGCGGCGAGGTAGGACAGCAGTACGGTCGCCATCAGGAGCAGTGGCGCGACCAGGGCGCGCAGGAGCAGGACCAGGATCAGGAACACGACGCCGATCACCAACGGGATGACCGTGCGCCGGTCGTGTGCCTGGGCCGTCGCCTTGTCCACGCCGGTCGCGGTCGGGCCGCCGACGAGGGCGTGGGCGTTCGGGACGGCGTGTACGGCGGCCTTGATCGCGGACAGCCGGTCGGCGGCGGCGGCGCTGTCCGGGGGGATGTCCAGCACGGCCCGGATCTCGACCAGCGTGCCGTCGGTGGAGCGGAGCGGGGCGCCGGGTGTGCCGACGCCGGGGACGGTACGCAGCGCGTGGGTGACGGCTTCCGCCGACGCGCTGTCGGCGACGATGCGGACCGGGCGGCTCCGGCCCGCCGGGAAGTGCGCGGCCAGCAGTTCCTGCCCGGCGACGGAGTCGGGTTCGCCGACCACGGTGTGCGCGTCGTCGAGGCCGGTTTCGATGCCGAGGGCGCCCACGGCCAGTACGCCGAGGGCCAGGCTCGTGCCGATCCAGACCAGGCGCGGGCGGCGGGCCACGCCGCGACCCAGGCGGGGCCAGATCGAGCGGCGGGCGGTCGGCTCGGCGCCGTGGCGCGGGATGAGCGGCCAGAACACCCGGCGGCCCAGGACTACGAGCAGGGCCGGGAACAGGGTGGCCGTCACCACGAAGCCGCAGCCGATCGCGATGGCGCCGGCCGGCCCCAGGGTGTGGTTGAAGCCCATGTCGGCGGCGAGCAGGCACAGCAGCGCGGCGGCGACCGTCGCGGCGGACGCGGCGATCGACGGCAGCGCCCGGCGCAGCGCGACCCGCATCGCGGTGTACGGGGTGGGGTGCCGGAGCAGTTCCTCGCGGTAGCGGGCCAGGAGGAGCATCGCGTAGTCGGTGCCGGCGCCGAACAGCAACGCGGTGACGGTGATGGTGTTGCCGTCGTCGACGGTGAGGTGGGCGAAGCGTTCGAGGAGGTGCCCGACGGCTCGGCTGAGCAGGAGGGCGACGGCGACGCAGACCAGGGGCAGCAGCCACAGGATCGGGCTGCGGTAGGTGAACAGGAGCAGGACGGCCACCACGAGCACGGTGACCAGGGTCAGCGTGCGGCCGGTGCTCTCGATCGCGTCCTCGGCGTCGAGTGCGTTGCCGGCCGGGCCGGTCAGTCGTACGGTCAGGCCGGCCGGCAGCTCGGCGCGGGCCCGGTCGCGGACCTTGCGCGCCTGGTCGGCGGGGGTACGGCCGTCCCGGGCCTTGGCGTCGAGCGGGACGACCAGGGTGATCGCGGCGCCGTCGACGGAGCGGCCGGCGGCGGGGATCGGGCCGCGGGCGAGCGGGGCGAGGGCGGCGCGGTCGGCCTCGACCTTGGCGAGGTCGGCGGGGCCGAGGCCGCCGGGGCGGGCGTAGATCAGGATGCCGTCCGCGAGGTCGCCGTCGGGGAAGCGGTCGGTGAGTTCGGCGACTCGGGTGGATTCGGCGCCGCGAGGAAGTTCGACGGTGGCGTTGTCGCGGGAGTGCGGCGCGCGTTGGGAGGCGAGGGGAATGGCTATGGCGATCAGGATCAGCCAGGCGAGGAGCGCCGGCCAGGTGTGGCGCCTGCCGGTCGGCGGCCCGGGAGCTCGATCGGTGGCCGGGTCCCGTCCCGGTGGGTGGTTGCGGGCAGGGGCGATCGACTTGCCTGTGCGGAACACGGGATGATCTCCTCGTGGGTGGATGCGCGCGCTCGTGAAGACACGTCCTCGCGGACGTGGGGTGCGGCCTCCGCCATCCGGGCCGTCGAGCTGCAACTCGACGGCCCGGAGTCGTTGCGGGGCCGGGCGCGGGTGTTGGTGTGCGTATTGGTTCGGGTACCGGCTCGGGTATTGGTTCGGGTATTGGTTCGTGGGTGCTTCGGGTCAGGCTCGGGTGGGCGGCAGCTCCGGCGACTGCGGTGGTTCCGGTGGTTCCGGTGATTCCGCCGGGTCCGCCGGGTCCGCCGGGTCCGCCGGCTCCGGAAACGCGAAGAAGCGGGTCAGGACGGTGCGGGCCTCGGGTGGGGTGTCCTCGGGGGAGCGTTTGTAGCGGTAGAGCAGCTTGATGTACTCCTCGAAGAATTCGAGGAGTTCGTCGAAGGTCACCTTGATCTCGCTGTGCGAGAACGGCACCGCGTCGGCCCACTCGCCGGGCAGGTCGGTGCCCTCGATCCGCAACCGCGCCAGCTGTTCGAGGTCGGCGGCGAGGTCGAGGCGGGTCATCTCGTCGAAGACGGCCCGCATTTCGGTGGTTTGCTCGCTGCGCATCGGGAAGCGTCGATCGGTTTTGATCACGCGCCACCAGCGCTCGCGGCCCTTGGCCAGCTCCGGAGCCTCCTCGATGAACCCGTGCTCGGCCAACTGCCGCAGGTGGTAGCTCGCCAACCCGCTGCTCAGGCCCAGGGCGCGGCCGAGTGAGGTCGAGGTGGCCGGCCCGTCGCGCAGCGCGCGGGCGATCCGGTAGCGCAGGGGATGCGCGAGCAGGCGCAGCGCGTCGAGGTCGGTGATCTCCTGGCGCTCCGGGGGCTGGGAGGTGGTCACATGGCGAGCCTATGCGCGGGCGCAGGAGTTGCAAAGAGCTTTTGCAAAGAAGTTTTGCATCTCTGCGCGCTGGATGCGGGGTCGGCCGGAGGCGGAGCGGCCCGGGCGTCAGCCGGCGTTGTTCGGACCGGCGAGAACCTGCTCGACCTGTTTGCGGACCAGTGCTTCGTCCGGGTGTTGTGGCGTGGTGCCGGTGAGATTGACGCGCGCGATGCGGATCAGAGTGGTGCCCACGCGTACCAGGACGATCGAGTGCACCCAGGCCTGCCCCGTGTCGGTGCGTGAGGTGGCCTCGAAGGCCAGGGTCTCGTCACCGAGGTGGGGAAAGTCGAAGGCTCGGTAGGTGAGAAGGCCGGACATGCCGTCCTTCGTCACACGCTGGTTCACGCATCGTGGAAGCAGGTCGCGGACGGTGGGGATGACCTTTCCGGCGTCGTCGGCCGAGAGGGAGGTCAGGCCGGCACCGAGAATCGCGTATGCCTTGCCGCCGGGGGCGGGATCGTGGGTGACGATCGATGCCTTCGCCAGGACGTGATACATCCCGGACGTCGGATTGCTCTGTGCGCCCAGCCGATCACAGTCGTCGGACATGGCCGGCGGTTCCTCGTCGTCCCGGTCGGAGCCGACGTCGAGCTGCCAACCCTCCGGCATGTCCGTCTTCTTCAGCAGCATCCGCTTGAGCTCCGCCTTCGACAAGGCGCCGCCGGTGCCGGGGTCGGCGCCCGACGCACCGGGTGTCGGGACCGTCAGGGTGCGTGGCTTCACCGAGGAGGCGTCGGCGAGCTCTTCGGCGGGACTCGCGCACGCCGTCGCGGCGGCGAGAAGGGTGATCACGAGCGGGCCGACCATCCGGTGCGGACGAACACGTACCAATGCACGAACCTTTGCGGGAAGTGGTGGGTGGGGCGCGGCCGGCTCAGTATCGCAGTCGCCGTTTGTGCTGATCAGGGCGGTGGTCCGTTGACAGTTCGCGAGGCCGGGGATATTCCTGACTGATCGTCAGATCAGCTCGGCAGCTAGGGAGCCAGTCATCATGGAGCGTGACTTCGGGAGCCGGGACGGGGCGGTCGTGGTCGTCGGGGCCGGGGGTGGGATCGGGGCCGCGATCTGCCGCATGTTCGCCGCGCGGGGGGCTGATCTGGCGGTCACCTATCGCAACGGGGCCGCGGCGACCGAGGCCGTCGCCGAGGAGGCCCGGGCCGAGTACAAGCGGCGGGCTCGTGCGTGGCGGGTCGATCTGACCGACGCGGACGCGGTGGCGACGTTCGTGGCCGAGGCGGCGGCGGAGTTCGGCGGGGTGCACACGGTGGTGTACGCGGCCGGGCCGCACGTACCGATGCTGCACCTGAGTCGGGTCACGCCGGCGCAGTACCGCGAGCAACTGGACGGCGACGCCGCCGCGTTCTTCAACCTGGTACACCCGTCGCTGCCGCACCTGCGCGCGGCGGGCAACGGGAGCCTGGTCGCGGTCACCACGGCGGCCACCAGCCGATTCCCGGTGCGGGACGGCCTGTCGTCCTGTACGAAGAGCGCGGTCGAGGCCATCGTGCGCGGTATCGCGGCCGAGGAGGGCCGCTTCGGGGTGCGCGCCAACTGCGTCGGGCCCGGCATGCTCACCGACGGCATGGCCGCGCGGCTGATCGACAGCGGCGACCTCGACGACCGCGCGCTCGACGTGGCCCGCCGCAACATCCCGCTGCGACGCTTCGGCGGCGCGACGGACATCGCCGAGGCGGTCTGCTTCCTGGCCTCCGACCGAGCGGGCTTCATCAGCGGCCAGAAACTGGACGTGGACGGCGGCTACGGCGTCTGACAGACCGGACCCGGCCCGGATCGGGCCCGGATCGAGGAGAGCACATGGCGTTCGAGATCGACCTGCCGCTGGGTGCGGATGCCGAGGCGGCCGAGTGGGCCGGTGAGCTCGCCGAGATCGGCAACGGGCGGTTCCTGCGGGCGGTGGCGGGGAGTTCGGCGCGCTTCCACTACCTCGACACGGATCGCATGGTGGGCCGACCGTCCGATGCTCCGGAGGTCACGGAATCGTCGGCCAGTCTGTTGTTGCGGGCCATGCACATGTGCTTCTCGGCCCACCTGCCGCTCGCCCTGTCGCCTGATGTGCTGTGGTACGTCGTCGTGCACGAGGTGGCCGTCCATGTGCGGCTCGATGCCGAAACCTACGCGGAGTTGTTCACCGACACCCCGGGGCAGCGGCGGACCATCGTCGTGCGCGACGACGCGGCGCCGCTCGACTGGGGGCGGTCGATCGGCCTGGTGCGGGGACCGCTGCGGGCGCGGATCGGGACGGCGACGGCCGATCTCTTCCAACCGTCCTTCTCGACCACCACCGCCGCCGATGCCACCGCCGTGCTGGTGGCGCTGATGGATGTGGTCGGTCCGTACTACGACTTCCACTGGACGACACTGTGCGGCATTCCGCGGATCCGGCTGGAGGGTACGGACGAGGACTGGCGTCTGCTCGCCGCCCGGGTGCGCGGATTGGCCGAGCGGTTCGCGGGGCTGCGAGCGTGGTTCGCGGGCCTGTGCCCGGTGCTGGACACGATCGCCGCGACCGTCTCGGGGGATGGTGTGGATGAGGAATTCTGGCGGTCGATCTACAAGTATCGGTCGGCCTCCGGCGGCGCCTCGGTCACCGGATGGATCAATGCCTTCCTCGCCCACCGGTACGGCGACAGCGGGCCCGTGCCGAAGGACGAGTTCGGAGCGGGTCGCACGGCCGCGGGCCACTTTCCCTCACACGTCTCCAAGGTGCCCTTTCGGTGGGAAACCCTCGCCGGCACGTTCGACATGGGCTTCCTCGGTGGAGTTCTGGGCATCGAGCGCGACGGTGAGTGGATCCGACCCCGACTCGGCACCGCCGTGGTCGAGTTCCTTCCCGATGCCGAAGACCGGGACGAGCGGTTGCCCCACCCCTGGACGCTGACCGACATCCGGCGGCTCACCGGCTGTCCCGATGCCCGGATTCCGGACACGCCCGGCACTGCGACCTACAACGGCCGGACCCTCCACGTCGACTGTGTGATCGACGTGGAGGGCCGGCAGGTCGTTCGGGACGCGGCCGGTCATTGGTATGTCGGCGACGTCGTCTCGGCCGCGGGTGGCATCGAGTGTTGGGATTGCTGCGGTCCGGATCTCGGCCTTGCCCTGCGGTACTGCTGAACTCGGTTCAGGACGCGGTGGGTTCCACCGGGATCCACAGGGCCGCGTCGGCTCGGGTGCCGTCCTCGGTGGGTCGGACGCGGAGGATTTCCGGGCCCGGGCGGCTGCGGTACGGGTTGGACGGGAACCACTGGGTGAAGATGTCGCGCCACAGGTGTTGGAGGGCCTGCGGGTACGGGCCGGAGTTCTCGAAGACCGCCCAGGTGCCGGCCGGCACGGCCAGTGCGTCGAGGTCGTCGGGGACCTGATTGCTCGTCACGACGCCGTGGTAGTAGTCGAGTTCGGTGCCCTCTGCGCGGCTGGGGTCGAGGTCGTCGGTGACCGCGACGATCCCGTCCGGGTCCTGGTCGGACAGGGTCTTGATGCGGGCGCTCGTCTCCCGGTCGATGCCCCCGACGAACTCGGCGATCGCCGGGTTCACGCCTTCGTGGACGAGCGGGACCCGGGCCCTCTTGCCGACCACGTGGAACGCGTTCTTGTGCACGATCCGATATCGCATGCTGCTGCTTCCCTCGACGACGAGTCGGAAGGACATCCGCGGCTGTGCGCTGAGGGCCGCACCGGTACGCCGGGCCTCGCCGGGCCCCACGCCGTGCATGGCGCGGAACGCCCGGGCGAACGCCTCGCCCGAGGAGTAGCCGTGGCGGACCGCGACCTCCAGGAGGGTGCGCTCGCCGACCAGCACCTCGGCGGCGGCCAGGGTGAGCCGTCGGCGTCGAACGTACTCCGACAGCGGCATCCCGGCCAACGCGGAGAACAGGCGGCGGAGGTGGTACTCCGACGTCATCGCGATCCGCGCCGATTCGGCCACGTCGATGTCCCGGTCGAGGTGCGACTCGATGTGGTCCAGGGCCTGGTTCAGCTGCTCCAGCACTGCGGGTTCCTTCTTTCCCTCCGCGTGTTTGTGTCCTGTGTTCTTCCGTCGAGTCGACAACGTTAGGAAGGGTTGGGTGGGGCGGACCCGACATCCTGTGCCCGGTTCGGTCGGGTGGGTGGGTGGGTGTGTGGGTCGGCGGGCCGGGTGGTGTCGTCGGTGTCTGGGAGTGTGGGGCGGGCCGCGTGTGGGGATCTGCGCGGGGGAACGGCTGAGGTGAATTGTGCCGGTTCCGGCGTGCGGCGTGCTGTGCGGGCTGTGCGTGCGGTGTGGTCCTGTCCGGTCGACGACGAGTTCGGTGAGGTGTGCGATGCGGAAGATCGTGTATTGGTCGTCGATGTCCCTTGACGGCTTCATGGAGGGGCCGAATCGGGAGATCGATTGGCATCTGGTCGACGACGAGCTGCACGAACACATCAACGAGCGGCTGGGGAAGATGGGCGCCTTTCTCCAGGGGCGGGTCGTGCACGAGTTGATGGCCGACTTCTGGCCCACGGCGGACGCCGATCCGGAGAGCACCGGGCCGATGGTCGAGTTCGCCTCGATCTGGCGGGACATGCCGAAGATCGTGTTCTCGCGCACGTGGGAGCGGACCGACTGGAACACCACGATCAAGCGGGAAGTGGTGCCCGAGGAGATCATGGCGCTCAAGGCGGAGCCGGGCGGCGACATGGTGGTGGGCGGGGCGGACCTGGCGGCTACGTTCCAGCGGCTGGGCCTGATCGACGAGTATGTGGTGTACGTCTACCCGGTGCTGATCGGCCGCGGCAGGCCGATGTTCCGGCCGACGGACCACAAGACGAACCTGCGACTGGTGGAGAACCGGTCCTTCGGGAACGGGGTCGCGCTGCTGCGGTATCAGGTCCGCTGAGACGGCGAGGCGGTGAGGGGCGGGCGGAGGGCAGGGCCGATGTACGCCCGTTGCGAAGCGGCGTTGTGCAAACGATCATGGCGGTCATGGCGCAACCGAGGCAGATCATCGAATGTGGAGACTTCGTCCTGCGACGTTGGCGGGCGCAGGACGACTTCGCCGCGGCGTTCACGTTGATCGACGAGTCCGTGGACCACCTTCGCCCTTGGGAGCCGTGGGTGGCGCAGCACAGCGAGGAGTACACCCGGAAGCTGCTCGAACGGTTCGAGACGGGCTGGGCGAACGGGGACGTGTACAACTACGCCATCACCCAGGACGGCACTCCCGTGGGCATGTGCCAGACCTACCGTGCACCCGAGCCCCAGGGTCGGCGCATGGGCTACTGGCTGCATCCCGCCGCCACCGGCAAGGGCCTCGCCACGAGGGCGACCGCGGCACTGGTCGAAGAGATGTTCGCCCTGCCGGAGTTGGAGTACGTGGAGATCACGCACGACGTGGCCAACGCCGCCAGTGAGGCGATACCGCGTCGGTTGGGCTTCACCGAGATCCGGCGCGAACCGGGGACGCCGCCGGTGGCCCCGTCCGGGACCGGGATCGACAAGGTCTGGCGGTTGGACCGCCCTGCGGCGTGCGCCGACGGGGGTGTCGCGGGCGGTTGAGGGACCGAACTCCCTTCGCGTCGGCACGGATTGCGGTGTTGTCGGTTTCCGGCCGCGCTTTCGGGAGGTTCGGACGAAGGCTCACTACGAGGGGGATTGCGGTGCGGGAGCTGGATTCGGCGATTGTGCTCGTCACCGGTGTCATGGCGGCCGGGAAGTCCACGGTCGCCCAGCTGTTGGCCGAGCGGCTGCCGCGTTCCGTACACCTGCGCGGTGACACCTTCCGGCGGATGATCGTGTCCGGCCGGGAGGAGGTGACCCCTCGGCCGACCGCCGAGGCGACGGAGCAACTGCGGCTGCGGCACGGCGCCTCCGCGGCGGTCGCGGACATCTACGCCGAGGCGGGATGGACCGTCGTCGTCCAGGACGTAGTGCTCGGCGAACACCTCGCCGCGTTCGTGGACGCCGTGGCCACACGGCCCCTGTACGTCGTCGTGCTCGCCCCGAGCCCGGAAGCGGTGACGGGGCGGGAGGCCGGCCGTGCCAAGACCGGCTACGGCGGGCCCTGGACGGTGGACGCCCTGGACGGGGCCCTGCGCCGGGACACCCCGCGTCTCGGGTTGTGGCTGGACACCTCCGACCTGACCCCGGACCGGACGGTCGACCACATCCTGGCCGACCTGACGAGCGCCCGCGTCGCGGGTTGACCGACGGCGGCTGCCGCTGTCGTCGGAGACGGTCGACTGCCGTTTCCGTTTCCGTTCGCGTTGGGTCGGGCGGGCTTCCGGGGGTGTGGGGTCGGGCCCATGATGACGTCGCCGTTGACGACGACGGTCGGGCCGGATCGGCGCCGGTCGATTTCCGTTGAGTGTTGCGCTTTGGTTGCGGGGCGCCGGGTCGGGGTGGCCTGAGTCGTGAGGCGGGCCGCTGCCGGCGTGCGGGGCTTTGAGACTCTGGGCTTCCGACGAGACGGCCGTGTTGCTCGGCGAAAACCGGCCGGCAGCGGCGGGAAGAGTGAGGGGTCAGGTCGAGTCTTCCGAAGAGCCTTCCCGAGTAGGTCGGGCGTTTTCGGCGAGCGCCGCGCCTTTCGTAGCTTGGGCTGGTCCGGGTCGGTGGTGGGCCGCTGCCGGTGTGCGGGGCTGCGAGAGGCGGGGCTTCCGACGAAGCGGGTGTGTTGCTCGGCAGGAAAACCGGCCGGCAGCGGCGGGTGGGGAGGGTGCTCGGGTCGAGTCTTCCGGGGCGACTTCCAGGGTGGGACGGGTCGTTTCGGGGGTGTTGGGGGAGGAGTTGGGGCTTGAAACCGGATCTCGGTGGGTGGTTTTGCGCTTCGCACCTCGGTGACCTGCGGTTTTGTGCGGTCGGGGTGGCAAGTCGGGGTGTCGAGTGCCGGTTTCGTGCGCCCAGACCCCTCGACGCCGGTGAAGAGGCCGAAACTGCGTAGTGGGAGTCGGCCTCGCGTGCTGCGTCCTCACGGAGGCCGTCAAGGAGACCGAAAGTGCCCAGTGGGTTTCGAAACCGGATCCCGAAGCCACCGGAAGCAGTCCCATCGGTGCTGACCTGCGGTTTTCTCTCACGCGAAGGCTGCGACACCCAACGGGATCCGGGTTCGTGAACCATCCGTCACCCACACACCCACCACACACCGAAACCACCCGACCCACTTGAGAAGGCCCCGACAGACTCGACCCGAGCACCCTCCCCGCCGCTGCCGGCCGGTTTTCCTGCCGAGCAACACGCCTGTCTCGTCGCGACTTTCGAGTCTCGGAGCCCTGCACGCCGGCGGTGGCCCACTCCTCGACCCAGACCGGCCCCGCACCGGCCCAAGCAACGCAAGGCGTGGCGCTTGCCGAAAACGCGTGGCCCATTCGGGAAGCCTCCCCGGAGGACTCGACCTGACCCCTTGCCCTGTCCGCCGCTGCCGGCCGGCTTTCGCCGAGCAACGCGCCCGTCTCGTCGAGAGCTTCGAGTCTCGGAGCTCTGCACGGGACTCGATCCGACCTGTCCCGGCCCAAACCGAGGCAAGGGCGACGTGCGGGTTGTGTCGTACGGATCCCGTTGCGCACTCCCGTGTGATGGCTTGTGCGGGGTCACTCGGTTGCCCTCCGCCTCTCGGCGGGTGGGAGTCGTTGGGGGGCTTGTCTCGCGTGTTGTGGCCGGTGGTAAAGGTGTGGCGTGTGGGTGGGGTGGACGGAAGACTGCTCGCATGACCCGTGCGATGCCTCCACTGCTTCGGCCCCCTGCCCTGGTCACCGGCGATCTCGTGGTCATCGCGTCGTTGTCGGGGCCGCTCGACGAGGAGCACGTGCCCGGACTTCGGCAGGCGGTGGTCGTGCTCGAACGTATGGGGTTCCGGGTGCGTTGTGCGCCGTTGCTGGAAGCCGGGCGGAGGCACTGGTGGAGTTCGGCTCCGGTGGCGGAGATCGCGGCGGAGTTCAACACTTTGCTTCGGGATCCCGAGGTGCGGGCGATCGTCGCGCATGACGGTGGGCAGACGGTGCTCGGCTATCTCGACCTGATCGACGTCGAGGCGATCGTCGCCGACCCCAAGCCCATTCTCGGGTACAGCGACATCTCGCTGCTGCACCTGGTGCTGCACTCGCGCACGGGCCTGGTCGGGTTCCACGCCGACCTGGCCACGCCCGGTATCGGCGAGGCGTGGCAGGCCGCGCCGGCCGCGCGCAGGGAGGTACTGGAGGGTCTTTATTCGACGCTGCTGACCGGCACCGAGGCGATCGGCCCGCTGCCGACCGGGCCCTCGTGGGAGTGTTGGCGTGCCGGGCGCGCCGAAGGGCCGCTGGTCGGCGGGGTGCTCAACCGCATCGTGCGGGCCCAGGCCACGCGCTTCGCGCTGCCGCTCGAACGGTTCGACGGCGCGGTGTTGTTCTGGGAGGAGTTGGGCGGCCAGGCGTCGTGGGTGTGGAGCGACCTCCAGGTGCTGCGGCACTGCGGCATCCTCGACCGGATCGCGGGCATGGTCGTCGGCGTACCGACGGCGATCGGCGGACTGGAATCGGCCGACGCCTCGCCGACCCTCGCCGAGATCGTCCTGGACGTCCTCGGCGACCGGGACATCCCGGTGCTGGGCAACGTCGAGTTCGGACACGCGGGCCCGAATCTCCCGATGCCGGTGGGTATTCGTGCCGGCCTCGATGCGGGCGAGCGGGCCTTGTCGTTGCTGGAACCGGCGGTTGGGCCGCGCGACGGCGGTGCGGGGCGGCTGATGCCTGCCGGGCCGACTTCGGGGTGCCGGTGCCTCGGGGCGTGGAATGCGCAGGTCGTAGGCTCAACGCGCGCGTAGTCGACGCGCGTTGCCTTCCTGGAGGAATCGTTGCGCCTGTTCATGGTGCCCGTCGTGGGCGCCGTCGCGTTGGTCGTTGCCGGGTGCGCCGCCGAGAAGGCCCCGTCGGCCCGGGGCTCGGCGGCTCCGAGTGTGGCCGCCGAGGCGGCTCCCGGTGCGGCAGGGACCACGCCGTCCGCCGACGTGGCTCGGATCGTGCGCACCGGGATCGAACGGGTGCGCTCGGCCTCGTCGTTGCACATGGTCAAGACCGCCGAGAGCGACGACGGTTCGCCGACCGTGATGGACTTGCGGTTGGTCACGGGCAAGGGCAGTCGCACCAGCCTTCGGGAGGGCGACTTCGCGATCGAGGAGATCGTGATCGGGACGGACCTGTTCAGCCGTGACGGCTACGGCCCGTGGGAGCGCTACGCCGTCGACCCGGAGCACCCGTCGATGTCGAGCGGGGAAGTCGCCGCGATACCGACCTTCGCCCAGTCGCTCTACGAACAGGCCGCCGCCCACCCGGAGACCTTGACCGTCGTGGAGCCCGTCAAGATCGACGGTGTGCGCTGCTTCGGCGTGCAAAGCGGCACGCTGATCGCCTATTTCACGCCGGACGACACCGGATACCTTCGCCGCTGGACGCAGCGCACCCCGATCACCCGCCTGAGCACCGACATCACCGAACTCGACAAGCCCATCGACCTGAAGCCCCCGCCCGGCCTGTGACGGCCGAAGGCGGCACCCGCGTCTCGGGTGCCGCCTTCGGTTCGGTGACGTGACACGGCCAGGGGCGTCAGCCCTTGTCGAGCACGTCCGCCGCGATCAGGTCCTCCAGGTAGCGGTCGTCCCACCAGTTGAGTTGCAGGGACTTGGCGCGGCGGAAGTACAGCTGTACGTCGCATTCCAGGGTGAAGCCCATCCCGCCGTGGACGTGTACCGCCAGG
Source organism: Embleya hyalina (assembly GCF_003967355.1). Classification (GTDB taxonomy): domain Bacteria; phylum Actinomycetota; class Actinomycetes; order Streptomycetales; family Streptomycetaceae; genus Embleya; species Embleya hyalina. The sequence goes on from NZ_BIFH01000023.1 coordinate 275,570, forward strand.
TCCGTGACCTCGCGGTAGGTGCGGGCGGCGAAGAGCTTGGCCATCGGGGCCAGGCGGGCGGTGTCGCGGCCCTTGTCGCGGGACCAGGCGGCCTCCCAGACCAGGGTCTCGGCGCCGTCGACGGCGGTCGAGGCGTCGGCCAGGTTGTGCGCGATCGCCTGGAAGGCGCCGAGCGGCTTGTCGAACTGCTTGCGGTGCTTGGCGTATTCGACGGTGATCTCCAGGGCGCGCTTGGCGCCGCCGACCGCCTGGGCCGCGAGCAGGATCAGGCCGTCGTGCAGGACGTCCGACCAGACCGGCCAGCCGGCCCCGGCCGTGCCGACCAACTCGCCGCGCACGTCCGCGAGTTCGACCCGGTACTGGGTGTCCGAGGCGATCGTCTGCTGCTGGGTCGTGGTGACCCCGTCCGCCTTCGGGTCGACCAGGAACAGCGACACGCCCTGGGCCGGGTCGCCCGGGGTGCCCGCGGTGCCGGTCCGGGCGAGCACGAGCAGGACGTCGGCCGCCGCCGCGTAGGCGACGTGCCGCTTCGTGCCGGACAGCAGGTGGCCGTCGCCGTCCGCGCGGGCCGCCAGCGCGACGCCCTTGCCGCCGAAGCCGCGGTCCGGCTCCAGCCATGCCACGCTCGCGATGGTGGTGCCCGCCGCGATGCCCGGCAGGTACTTCTCGCGCTGCTCGTCGGATCCGGCCGCGGCCAGCACACCGCCGACCAGCACCGAGCTGACGAAGTGCGGAGTCGGCGCGAGGGAGCGGCCGAACTCCTCGTAGACCACGGTCGCGTCGAGCGTGGTCATCTCCGACCCGCCCCACTTCTCGGGCAGCGTCAGACCGGTGAGGCCGGACTCGCCGAGCTTCTTCCAGAAGTCCTCGGGGTAGCCGACCGGGTCGTTCTCCAACTCGCGAACGACGGTGAGGTCGGCGTGCCGGGCCGTCAGGCCGCGCACGGTCTCCCGGAGGATGTCCTGTTCCTGGGTGAAATCGAGGTCCATCGCGCGTCTCCTCTAGGGCTTCCAGCGCTCGCCGCGCCGGTCCCACGGGTTGTCGTCGGGGGTGGTGGGCAACGCGATTCGCGCGGTGGCCGTGGTCCGGACCGCGCCGTCGACGGTCAGCGAGATCTCGGCCCGGATCCAGCCGCAGCCGGTCTCGTCCACCGAGACGTCGTCCACCGTGCCGGTGAGCAGCATGTGGTCGCCCGGGAAGACCGGCTTGGTCATCCGGAACACCATCCGGCCGATCCGGCCCTTCGGGCCGGTCCAGTCGTTGAGGTAGCGCTCGAACCAGGCGGCCTGGTTCGGGGTGTTCAGGAAGATGTCCTGCACACCCTGGCGCTCGACCGCGAACTTGTAGTCGTGGTGCATCGGCCGCCAGTCGCGGCTGGCCAACGCCCCCAGGATGACCGTGGTCGCGGTGACGTCCACGCCGAAGGTCGGCAGCGCGTCGCCCTTGGCCAACCGGTCCAGGGTCAGGTCGCTCATGCGGTGGCCTCCCGCCGGTAGCCGTAGCCGGTGTAGGACTCGGTGCCGAGCAGGGCGCCGTCCTGGTTGTGGTACTCGACGTCGATCACCCAGAAGCGGCCGATCCCGAGCTTGGTGCGCTTTTCCGGGCTGACCGACCGAAGCACCTGACGCGACGTCACGATGTCGCCGAGGCGTACCGGTTCGTAGAACACGTTGGTGTTGTCGGTCATGATCGCCTCGGGCAGTTCGAAGCGGATCTTGAGGTCGAAGTGCACCTGGAGGGAAAGTTGCTCGCCCTCCGCGCCGGGCGCCCAGTAGTGCGGGCGGGCCCACGCGGACAGCAGGCTGAGCGGGGCGATGTGACCACCCGTCAGCTCCGCCGCGACCGCGTCGTCCCAGAACAGCGGATTGCCGTTCTGCACCGACGCGCACGAGGTCCAGATGTAGCCGCGCTCGGCGGGGAAGTCACCCCGCTTCTCGTACTGGACCTTGCCGATCAGCGCCGCCACGTCCTCGGGCAGCGTGGTGTCCTGTGCCGTCATGCGACCACTCCTGAAGCACGAAGCTCGGCCACCCGGTCGGAGGTGTACCCGGCCGAGGCGAGCAGCTCGTCGGTGTCGGTGATCCCGGATTCGCGGACCGGGTACGGTTCGGTCGGCGCCTGCTGGCCGGCCAGTACCGGGCCCACCTGGCGGAACTCGCCCTGGGCGGGGTGGGTCGCGGTGGTGAACGCGCCGCGGGCCAGATACTGCGGGTCGGCCAGCAGTTCCGGTACGGACGACACGGCCGACACGCAGGTGTCGGCCGGGGCCAGTTCGGCCACCCAGTCGTCCCGGTCGCGGCCGGCGAACACCGTCGAGAGGTCCGCCCGGATCGCGTCCTGCGCGTCGTCGTCGAGCTGGCGCGACGCCCACTTGTCCAACCCGGTCAGCCGGCACAGGTTGGCCCAGAACCGGCCCTCGATCGCGGCCACCGCCAGCCACTTGCCGTCCCGCGCGCGGTAGGTGTCGTAGCACGCGTAACGGCCAGTCAGAATGCCGTGCCGGGGCTCCGGTTCGACGCCGGTGGCCAGATACTCGTCCACGCCCAGCGCCATCAGCGCGAGCATCCCGTCGGCCACCGAGACGTCCAGGCGGGCGCCGTCGCCGGTGCGTTGCCGGCGAAGCAGCGCGCCCATGATCGCGATCACCGCGTGCATCCCGCCGCCCGCGCTGTCCGCGACGGTCGCGCCCGGGATCGGCGGTCCGCCGTCCGCGCCCGGCCCGGATACGTGCAGGAAGCCGCCCACGCCCAGGTAGTTCAGGTCGTGCCCGGCCTGAAGGGCATACGGACCGTCCTGACCGAAGCCGGACGTGGAGCAGTAGACGATCGAGGGGTTGCGCGCCGAGGCCGCGTCCGGGCCGATGCCCAGGCGGTCCACCACGCCCGGGCGGAAGCTCTCGATCACCACGTCGGCGCCCTCGACCAGGGTGAGGAACGCCTCGCGGCCCTCGGGCGCCTTCATGTCGAGCAGCACGCGCCGCATCCGCCGGTGCGCGCTGTACGAGTAGTAGGGCGGCGTGATCTGCACGCCGCTCCGGGCCGGGACCGGGCCGACCTTGATCACGTCGGCGCCGTAGTCCGCCAGCCAGCGCGAGGCGCGGGCGGCGGGGCCCACGCTCGCCAGGTCCAATACGGTGACGCCTTGCAGGAACTCTCCGGACATGACCTCGGCCCCGTCAGAAGTTCTTGGGAAGGCCGAGACCGCGCCGGGCGATGATGTTCTTCTGCACCTCGGAGGTGCCGCCGCCGATGGTGTCGAGCACGGTGTAGCGGTAGGTCGAGTCGGCGCGACCGGTCATCGGCGCGTCCTCGGTGCCCACCCGCAGCTGGGTGCCCGGCGAGGCGATGTCCATCGACGCGTTCGCGAGCCGCTTGGACAGCTCGGTGGCGTAGAGCTTGTAGCCCGACGCCTCGACCGTGGGCGGTTTTCCGCCACCTGCCGCGGCGGCCACCACGCGCAGCCCGAGCAGGCGCGCCACGGCGGCCTCGGTGACCAGCGTGGCCAGCTGCTTGCGCACGATCGGGTCCTCGCGCAGCGGCTCGTCGTCGCGCGTGGCCTCCTTGACGTACTCGGTCAGTACGTTCAGCCGCTGCTGGATCGGGGCGAACGAGAACATCGTGAAGCGTTCGAGGTCGAGCGCCTGGGAGATGTACTGGAAGCCCTTGTTCAGCTCGCCGACCACGTACTCGTCGGAGACCCAGACATCGTCGAAGAAGACGTCGTTGGTGCGCTCGTCGCCCATCGTCCAGATCGCCCGGACGGTGATGCCCGGGTGGTCCATCGGCACCAGGAACAGCGTGATGCCGTGGTGCTTGGGCGCGTCGGGGTCGGTGCGCGCGCCGACCCAGTACCACTCGGCGAAGTGCGCGGAAGTGGTCCAGGTCTTCTGACCGTTGAGCCGCCAGCCCGCGCCGTCGCGGACCGCGCGCAGCTTCATCGAGGCGGCGTCGGAGCCGGCCTCCGGCTCGCTGTAGCCGACCGCGAACTCGACCTCGTTGTTCAGGATCTTGGGCAGGAACTCGGCCTTGAGCTTGTCGCTGCCGTGCGCGAGCAGGGTCTTGCCGATGATGCCGACGCCCTTGCCGATCTGCGGTCCACCGCGCCCGGCGAGGGCTTCGTTGAGCAGGTATTCGTAGACCCCGTCGCCGTCCTGGCCGCCCCACTCCTCGGGCCAGGTGATGCCGAGCCAGCCTTGGTCGGCCATCTTGCGCATGTAGGCGCGGCGTGCGGGGGTGTCGACGACCTGGGCCATGTTCTCCCGGGTGACATCGAACACTTCGGAGTCGGGATTGGCGTCGAGAAACCGCTCGACCGTCTCGCTGAACGCGGTCTGGTCGGGGGAGAAGTCGAAGTCCACGGGTCGCCTTTCGGGGCGCGCCCATGCCGGCTGCCTCACCTGTGTACGTGCAGGTGAGGCAGCCGGCACAGAACCTGACGGATAGTCAGATCAAGGTAACACCGGCCTGGGTTCATTTCGAGTGGCGGTCGGCAAATGATGTGTGGGCCCCGTCTCGTCGGATTCGGGGCGGGTCGTTCCCGGGACGGCTCCGGTTCGGCTTCGGCGCGTTTGCGCCCTGGTTCGCGCCCGGTTCCCGGCGCGCGCACGATCCGGCGCCCGCGTATGCGCCGGGGCGTGCGGGGGCTCCGGGGTGGGCATGATCACGCCAGGGCCGACGAAACGGTTCTGGACAAGTCCGGAAAAGTTACGGCGCGTCCGCGATCGACCACCTATCGTGGGTGGACATGAGCGGAAATGCTTGCCCGCAATGCGGTCGGGAGCACCCGTGGTGCGAGGTCGAGTGGTCGGCGTTCGAGCCCGACGACGCGACCCGTCCCGACCCGGACGAGACCGACGCCGACGGCCCGCCCTACCGGGTCTCCGAACTCCTGCCCGACATCCTCGACTTCCTCGCCCGCGGCAGCCGCGGGCCCGACTGGGCGGGCGCGCGCCGACGCCCGGTCGGGTCGCTGCGGGGGCTGATACCCCGTCCCAGGAACGGGTGTTGACGGGGCGTCAGCGGCACCGCGCCGGATCCCGCGGCGACGGTGACGGTCCCGGCGCCAGGGCTGACGCTGCGTCAAGAACGGGCGGCGCGCGGTGAGCCCGCGCGCCGCGATGCGCCGACGCCGCGACGGGCTCCGCGCGCCGTCGCGATGTCCTACGCGCGCTGTGAGCTGACCGAGACGACCTCGCCGGTCATGTACGACGAGTAGTCCGAGGCGAGGAAGACCATCACGTTCGCCACCTCCCACGGCTCGGCGGCGCGGCCGAACGCCTCGCGCGAGGACAACTCGTCGAGCAGTTCCTCCGACGACGCCTTCGCCAGGAACGCGTGCATCGCGATGCTCGGCGCGACCGCGTTGACCCGTACCCCGAACTCCGCCGCCTCCACCGCCGAGCAGCGGGTCAGCGCCATCACGCCGGCCTTGGCCGCCGCGTAGTGCGCCTGGCCCTTCTGCGCCCGCCAACCCAGCACCGACGCGTTGTTGACGATCACACCCTTGCCACGCGGTCGCATGTGCCGCAGCGCCGCCCGGGTGCAGCGGAACGTGCCGTTGAGGGTCACGTTCATCACCAGGTCCCACTGCGCGTCGGTCATGTCGACGAGGTTCGCCTCGCCGCCGAGCCCGGCGTTGTTGATCAGCACGTCGATGCCGCCGAGTTCGCGCGCGGCCGTGTCGATCAGGTTTTGCACGTCGTCCTCGACCGTGACGTCGCACGGCACGGCCAACGGCCGCGACCCGATCAGCTTGGCGAGTTCGTCGGCGGCCTCGCCCAGGCGGCGCTCGTGCTTGTCGCTGATCGCGATCACGGCGCCCTCCTCGGCGGCGCGCTTGGCGGCGGCGAAGCCGATCCCGGTGCCCGCCGCGGCGGTGATCAGGACCGTCTTGCCGGTCAGCAGGCCGTGGCCCTCGACGTAGGTGGGGGCGGCGGTGGGGCTCACTTGGCGTCTCCTCGCGGTTCACGGGGCATGCCGAGGACGCGCTCGGCGATGATGTTGCGCTGCACCTCGTTCGACCCGCCGTAGATGGTGTCGGACTTGGTGAACAGGAACAGGCGCTGCGCCTCGGACAGTTCGTACGGTGCCGCGGCGGCCAGGGTGGACTCGACGCCGGCCACGTCCATCGCGAGCGTGCCGAGGCGCTGGTGCCAGCCGGCCCACACCAGCTTGGCCACCGAGGCGGCGCCGGGATCGGGCGAGCCGAGCGTGCGCAGCGCGTTGCAGCGCAGCACCTTCAGGTCGATCCAGCTCTGCAACAACCGGTCGCGCAGGATGGGATCCGCGATGGCGCCGTTGGCCTTCGCCTCGGCGACCACCTTGTCCAGCTCGATCTCGAAGCCGATCTGCTGGGCCAGCGTGGACACCCCGCGCTCGAACGCGAGCAGGCCCATCGCCACGCCCCAGCCCGCGCCCACCTCGCCCACCACGTGCTCCGCGCGGGCGTGGGCCCGGTCGAAGAACACCTCGTTGAACTCGCTGGTGCCGGTGAGCTGCACGATCGGGCGGATCTCGATACCCGGCTGGTCCATCGGCGCCAGCAGGAAGGTGATGCCCCGGTGCCGCTGTGAGCCGGGATCGGTGCGGGCGAGCACGAAGCACCAGTTCGCCTCGTGGGCGAGCGAGGTCCACACCTTCTGGCCGGTGATCAGCCAGTCGCCGGACTCGGGGTCGACCGAGGCGGAGGTGCGCAGGTTGGACAGGTCGGAGCCGGCGCCCGGCTCGGAGTAGCCCTGGCACCACAGTTCCTCACCGCGCGCGATGGCGGGCAGGAAGCGGGCCTTCTGCTCGTCGGTGCCGAACGCGAGCACGGTCGGGCCGAGCAGGTTCTCGCCCATGTGGTTGACCCGGCCGGGCGCCTGGGCGCGGGCGTACTCCTCGCCGAAGATCACCTGCTGCATCAGCGACGCCTCGCGGCCCCCGTACTCCCGGGGCCAGGCCAGGCCGATCCAACCGCCCTCGCCCAGGCGCAGCTCCCAGGCCCGGCGGATCTCGAAGTGCTCGTGTTCGCTGCCGGGACCGCCGGTACCGACCGCCGCGGCGAACTCACCGGAAAGGTTCTCCCGGAGCCACGCGCGGACCTCGGCCCGGAACTCCTCGTCTTCGGCGCTGTACCGGAAATCCACAGCCAGTCCAATCTCGTCGCCTCGTCGTCGTCGGAACGGGACGACGGCCGCGCGCGCGGGGGCGGTGGACCGGATCGGTGCGCACCGACCCCGCGCGCGTCGCCTGTCGGGGGTCGCGTCAGTTGCCGGCGGCGGCCTCGGCGGCCTTCTTCTTCGCCGCGGCGGCCGCGTACTCCTTGAGCTGGGCGAGCACCGGCATCGGGTCCTGGCCGATCTGGGTCGGCAGCTTCTCGGCGATCTCCTCGGCCGTCCAGCGGTCGGCCGAGTACATCGTCTTGATCTCGTGCGGCTGGTCCCACAGCGCGATCTTGGGTCCGGCGGTCGTGTACACCTGGCCGGTGATGTTCTTGGCGTGGTCGGAGAGCAGGAAGACCACCAGCTCGGCGACGTCCTCGGGGTCGCCGATCTCCTTGAGCGTCTGCGGGACACCCTCGGACATCCGGGTGCGGGCCACCGGCGCGACGCAGTTCGCGTTGACGCCGTATTTGTTCAGGCCCAGTGCCGCCGAGCGCACGAAGGAGACGATGCCGCCCTTGGCCGCGGCGTAGTTCGCCTGGGCGACCGAGCCGAGCGCGTACACCCCGGAGGTGAAGCCGACGATCGAGCCGAAGCCCTGGGTCTTCATCACCTTGGAGGCGGCCTGTACGACGGTGAAGGTGCCCTTGAGGTGGGTGGCGATGACGCTGTCCCACTCGTCCTCGGTCATGTTGAAGAGCATGCGCTCGCGCAGGTTGCCCGCGACGGTCACGACGCCGTCGATCCGGCCCCACTTCTCGACGCCGGCCTGCACGATGCGGGCGCCGCCCTCCATCGTGGCCACGGAGTCGGCGACCGCGACGGCCTCGCCGCCCAGCGCCTCGATCTCCTTCACCACGGCGTCGGCGACCTCGCTGGTCGGCGCGCTGCCGTCCATGGCGACGCCGTAGTCGTTCACGACGACCTTGGCGCCGTGCGCGGCGGCGGCGAGCGCCACGGCCCGGCCGATGCCCCGGCCGGCGCCGGTGACCGCGATTACCTTGCCCGTGAGGAAGTCACCCATGTGTTGTCCGCTCCTTGTCGGTGGCCTCGCCAGTAGGCCCCGGGAATCGAGGGCCGAGGCCCAGGTCGGGTCGGTCGTGGCGCGTCCGGGTCGGTCGTTGCGGCCTGGGCCGCCGGCATCGCCGGGCGCGGGCGTACCCGGCCTCGCGGCCTTGCGTACGCAAGGTGCGCGGCCTGTGAGAACGCCCTCTCGACATTATCTGACGATCCGTTAGTTTTCCTGGGTAGAGTGCCGCAGCACACAGCGCGGCGCACGCTTCCCGGATTCGTTCGAGAATGTGCCCGCCGGTATTCGTGCCCGTCGGCACGTGTCACCACCGCCTGGAGGAGGCCCCCATGTCGCTGCCCCCCGAGTTCCACGAACTGGCCGCACGCGTGAACAACTGGGGCCGCTGGGGCCGGGAGGACGAGATCGGGACGATCAACCTGATCACGGACGACGTGGTCCGGGCGGCGGCCGGTTGTGTCCGCACCGGCAAGCGCTTCTCGCTGGCCGTCGAGCTGCGCGAGGACGGCATCCAGAACGGGATGATCCCGGGCCGGGACAATCCCAAGCGCACCACGTTCCTGGTCAACCACGAGGTCTTCGGCCCCGGTACGGTGGCCACCAGCGACGACGCGGTGACGATGGGCATCCAGGCGGGCACGCACTGGGACGGGCTGACCCACGCGACGTACGACGACCGGCTGTACAACGGCCACTCGGCGAAGGAGACGGTCACCGCCGAGGAGGGCGCGCGCAGGCTGGGCATCCACAATGTGAAGACCCTGGTCTCGCGCGGGGTGCTGCTCGACGTGGCGCGGGCCAAGGGCGTGGACATGCTGGCGCCGGAGTACGCGGTGACCCCGGCGGACCTGGAGGCGGCCGAGGAGTTCGGCAACGTGAAGGTGCGCGCGGGCGACATCGTGCTGGTGCGCACCGGGCAGATCCGGCAGTACTTCGCGGGCGAGAAGGACATGTACTTCTACGGCCCCGGTCTGTCGGTGCGCACGCCCGAGTGGTTCCACGCGCGCGATGTGGCCGCGGTGGCCAACGACACCGTGACGTTCGAGGTCTTCCCGCCGGAGATCGAGGACTGCTTCATGGCGGTGCACGCGCTGCACCTGGTGGAGATGGGCATGCTCCAGGGCCAGAACTGGAACCTGGAGGAGTTGTCCGAGGACTGCGCGGCGGACGGTGTGTACGAGTTCTTCCTGGAGGCGTCGCCGGAGCCCTTCGTCGGGGGCGTGGGGACGCCGGTGAACCCGGTGGCCGTGAAGTAGGCGGGCCGGCCGCGTCCCGAACACGCGTAGATCGCACGGCACGCGGACCCCGGACGGGATCGGCCCGTCCCGGGGTCCGCGTGCGTTCCGGGCACCGCGACGAGGCCCGGAACGGCGGCGGTCCCACTTCGTCGAGGAAACCCGGGGCACGTCCCGGGCGCCTCGTCGTCCCCTCGCGAACGACCGCCACACTCAGGGTGATCAGTGTCGGACGGCCCGTCAACACCCTCGGGGCGCCGATTTCGCGCGACAGATCACGATTCGTCTGCGTCGCCGCCACGGCACCACGGCAGCACCTTCCGTACCACCGGCCCCATCGGACGGGCACAGCCGCGAGGGCATCGTCGCGCCGGATCATCTCGACCCGACACATGCACTCGCTTCGCGTTACCCCGCCGTACCGACCGCCAAGCCTTCCGTTTCCGCGGTCGCCCGCGAGCCGCTCCACCGGTACCCACAGGGCGCCCCCGGTCGCACGCCGGTCGTTTTCGAATAGCGGGTCATCTACTTGAATATATGGATGAACCTGGGTGATCGAGATCGAACCGGAGGTGCGGCTGTGGCTGTGCACTGTGTCCGACCGTGATTATCTGCACGCCGAGCACGCCGCCGAACGCCTCTCGGCGGCGCCCACGACCCTCGCGGGGCCGTTCGCTTGTCATCTCGGCGACGGTCTCCGTGAGTTGCGCTTCATCCTGGGCCACGACGGCAACGGCATACGTCTGACGTATTGGCTCGCACCGGGGCGTCGCATTGTCCTGTTGACCGTCTTCCGCAAGACGCGGATGCGCGAGGAGGGCGAGGTTGGACGAGCGAGACTGGCGCGGAAGGCGTGCGAGGCCGAACATGTGTCCGCGCATGAGGAGTTCGTTCGAGACGTCGGGAAGGGAGAAACCCCATGAGCCACACGAGGTGGAAGCTCGCCCGTGAACGGAAGCTGTTGAGCGACGATACGGAATCGGCCGAGGTCGAGGCTGTGCGGATGGAGATTCGGATGGCCTTCGACCTCGGGCAGGCCGTGTACGACCGGAGGAGCGAACTGGGGATCTCACGGACGGAGTTGGCCAGGCGGGCGAACATGACCCAGCCGCAGATCTCCAAGCTCGAACTCGGTGGGACGGTACCGACGCTCCCGCTGTTGGCTCGGCTGGCGAAGGCGCTCGACGCGTCGATGAACATCGCGTTGGACGGAGACGTGGCGGCCGCTGTCTTCGTCCCGCACGCCGCCTGACACGCCCGGGCTTTCGAAGGCGCCGGGCGTGGAACCTCCGGCTGTGCGGACGCCGGGGTCATCCTGGGTGAGTGGGGGTGGGGTGTGTCGGGGAGCGATGGGCTGGTTGCGGGTGTGGTGCGGAATCCGGGGGCGCCCGCCGGGGTCGTGTTGCGGGCGTTGACCGCGGTCGATCGACAACAGGTCTGGTGGGCGTTCGGTGACACCGCGCAACTGACACGAGATGTGGCCGAGGCGATGATCGGACATCCCGATCGTCGGGTACGCAGCGCGGTTGCCGGTAATTCACACGTCGATCCGGTGCAGCGGGCGCGGTTGGTGACGGATCCGGATTGGGTCGTGGTGGCGCGGGCGGTGGCCGGACGGCGGCATTCGGACGGGGATCCGCGTCCGTTGACGGACGAGGCATACGCGCGGGGTCTGTCCTGGGTGATGTCGTGTGAGGGCGATGGCGGTGGGATGTTGACCCGGGACGAGGTGCTGGGGGAGTTCATCTCTTCCCAGGACACGCCCGTGCACGTCCTTCGATCGTTCTGCCGACGACCGGAGGCGGAACTGCGGCTTGTGTCGTGTCAGTGGTGGAGGGGGCTTTCCGCCGCCGAGCGGGTGGCTTTGACGCTGGACCCGGTGCCCGGGGTGCGTGGCCATGCCAGGAGGGTGGCGATCGAGGCCCGCTCGTGTTTGACCGACATCGACTGGGCGCCGACCGGGCGCGGCAGCGAGTCGGCGATTTCGTACCGGCTGCTCGCCCGGGCCGATGCCGAGCGGATCGTGTGGGGGGAGGCGCCGGCGCGCTATCGGTACTACGCCGCCGGGAATCCGCATCTGCCGGCCGATCTGGTGGCGGTGCTCGGGCGTGATGCCGATCCGGCCGTGCGTTACCGGGTGTCGATGCGATCCGAGATGACGGAGGGTCAGCGGGCGGCGATCGATTACCGGGTGCCGGAGTTGGCGGATCTGGACGACGCCACTCGCTACGACGCGCGTCCGATGGCCGGCACGCCCGATACGTGGGCGCGTTCCGCGCATGCCGGGGTGCGGCGGATCGCGGCGTGTTCGGGTGGGCTGTCGGGGGAGGCGCGTGACGTCCTGGTGGGGGACTCCGACCTCGGGGTGCGGGTGCTGACCTGTCGTCACCAGGCGGGGGTGGCGCCGGAGGTGTTGTTGCGGGCGTATCGGGACTTCCGGGGGCGGGGGCGGGGTCGGCTGACCTGGCGTCCGGGGTTTCCTACGCACGGGCTCGCCCGGTTCGCCGACGATCCGGATCCCGGGATGCGGGAATTGGTGCTGCGGGATCCGGATGCGCCGGCGGAGGTGGTCGTACCGTTGCTCGCCGATCCGGAGCGGTGCGTGCGAACGGCCCTCGCGCGGCATCCGGCGTTGGCGGGCGAGCGGTTGCTCGCGGTGTTGGACGATCCGGAGCTCGGGCCGAGCGCGGCGGCCAATCCCGCGCTTCCGGTCGCGGTGATGCATCGGATCCTCGATGCCGCCGGGGTGCCGCGGCTGCCGTGAAGTCGCCGCCGCGACACCGGTGGTGAACCGCGAGTGGAGGTGACACGTGTGTGATTACGGGCTGCTCAGAGGTGGTGTCGGGGTGATACGAGAGGACTGTCACAACCAGCTGACTGCTCATCAGTTCCGGGCTAGAGTGCCGCGCGGGTACGCGTGCGCGCTCGGAATTCGGTTCCGGAGACGGTCGGGTCGGTCAGCCGTCGAGCGCCCCGGCTCGTCAGCCCATTTCCGATGGAGGAGGAACCGGTGAAGGGCGTTCTTTTCGACGGCAAGGAAGCCTCGATCGTCGACGACCTGGAGGTGCGCGCGCCCGGGGCCAACGAGGTCCTGGTGAAGATCGGCGCGGCCGGTCTGTGCCACAGCGACATCTCGGTGATCAACGGCACCATCCCCTTCCCGCCCCCGGTCGTGCTCGGGCACGAGGGCGCGGGAGTCGTGGAGGCCGTGGGCGAGTTGGTGACCCACGTCAAGGCCGGTGACCACGTCGCGCTCTCCACGCTGGCCTCGTGCGGCGCGTGCCGTGAGTGCGACCGGGGTCGGCCGACGATGTGTGCCAAGAGCTTCGGCCAGCTGAACCAGCCGTTCACGCGCGGCGGCAAGCCGGTCTACAACTTCGCGGGCCTGTCGGTGTTCGCCGAGCAGATCGTGGTCAAGGGCGTCCAGGCGGTGAAGATCCCCAAGGACATCCCCCTGGCCTCCGCCGCGCTGATCGGCTGCGGGGTGCTGACGGGTGTGGGAGCGGTGCTCAACCGGGCGAAGGTACAGCCCGGCGACACGGTCGCGGTGATCGGCACCGGCGGCATCGGGCTGAACGTGATCCAGGGCGCGAAGCTCGCGGGCGCGGTCCGCATCGTGGCCGTCGACGCGAACCCGGCGAAGGAGGCGGTGGCGCGCGAGTTCGGCGCGACCGACTTCGTCGACGCACGCGCCGTGGAGGACTCGGTCAAGGCGGTACAGGGACTCGTCCCGGGCGGCGTGGACCACGCGTTCGAGTGCGTCGGGCACGTCGCGGTGATCCGCAACGCGATCGACATGCTCGGCCGGGCCGGCCAGGCGATCATCCTGGGCGTGGCGCCGTCGGACGCCGAGGCGTCGTTCCACGTGTCCTCGATGTTCCTGGACAAGTCGATCATGGGCTGCCGCTACGGCTCCTCGCGCCCGCAGTACGACATCGCGCGCTACGCCGACCTGTACCGGACCGGCGCGCTCAAGCTCGACGAACTCGTCACCCGGACCTACGCGTTGGACGACTTCCACCAGGCGGTGGAGGACGCCGAGGCGGGCAAGGTCGCCCGAGGCGTCTTCGTCTTCTGACGTCGGTCTCCCCGGCCGGCGTCCCGCCGGCCTCCGCCAGCGATCGTCGCCGTGTCGAAGCGCGTCCCTCGTGATCGAGGGGCGCGCTTCCTCCTTTTGATCACGACCGATTCCCGAGTTTTTCATTGCCCTCTACAACAGACGGGATATAGTTTCTGCCACGCTGCGAACCGGGGGGATTGCGATGGCGGAAAAGTTCTCTGTCGACTTCGCGTGGCTGGATACACTGATATCCGGGTTCGACGGCTCGGTCCAGGCGACGAAATGGGCGCTCGACGCGCTCCACGAGACCGGCCCGATTCGTACCGGGCACAAGGACCTCGACACCGCCTGCGATCACTTCAAGGACAAGTGGTCGAAGCGGGTCAAGGATTTCCAGGACCGGATCGGCGAATTCCGTACCGCCGTCGATCTGTCCAAGCAGGCCTACGCCGTGACCGATGAGCACACGGCCACGTCCATGAGCACGCTGCGATCCGCACTGGCCCCGAACGGCTCCTCCGCGCCGGCCGGGGCGACGGCCGAGACCACGCCGAGCCGGATCGGGGAGGCGTTCGCGTGAGCTCGGCCGAGAAGGAGTTTCCGGGGCTGCGGTTCGACCCGGCGCCCGGGCTGCTGCCGGCGCTCGCGCTGTTGGCCGAGAAGGTGCGCCAGGCCTCGGGGCAGGTGGGCAACGTGCGCACCGAGATGGAGAAGGCGCTGCGGGACCCCGGGGCCTGGAGCGGGTTGGCCGGCGGCAGTTGCCACGACGCGGTACAGCACATCTATCCCGAGGTGTGGATCATGCACGACGCCCTGTCCGGCGTCGAACGCACCATCGGCGAATGGTCGTTCCTGCTCGCCGAATATCAGCGTTCGCGTACGGAACTGGAGGCACAGGCGGTGGCGGCGCGGGCCCGGGTGAAGCAGATGGAGGGGAACCCGGACGTCGATCTTCGCGTTTTCGAGGTGATGACCACATCCGGCAAGGAGCAGGAGGCGCTGCTCACGCGCCACGCGGAGGCGAAGAAGGCGCTGGAACAGGCGGAGGACGCGCTTGACCTGATCATCGATTCCGCGAAGGACCTGAAGAGCCAACACGACGAATCCGCCCGGAGCGTCGCCCAGCGCATCCGGGAAATCGCGGACCACCCGCCGGATCGCAACACGACGAGTTTCGGGGGCTCCAACCTCATCCCGCCCTACTTCACGAAGCCGCCGGTCAACCCCGAGGACACCGGCCCCAAGCGCGACTTCGACGTCACCGATCCCACGGCCAAGGATCGCGCGACCGAACTGGCGGCAATGGCCATGGTCGCCGGGCAAGACGGGTACTTCGAAAACGACCGCGCGGCCTCCTACATGAAGTACTGGCTCGAAGGCAACGGGCGGGACGTCCAGTTCGACGCGCAGGAGTTCCTGAAGGCGGATCCCGGGTTTCAGCAGATCCTCAACGACACCATACGGGCGAATGGGCCGAGTGGTGATTTCGATACCGGATGGAAGGGCGGCAGCGTGGCCCGGGACATGCAGAACGGACCGGTCACGCCCGAGTTGCAGGACTTCTATTACACGATGAACGGCTATCAGTATCGGATCGTCGGGACCGACTTCAAGATGGTCAACGGCCATCCGGAGGGCACGATCCGGGTCGACATCTACAAGCGCTACAACTGGGGCAACCCCGAGGGGGGCGTACCCCGAAGCGACATCAAAGGCGTGTCGCAGAACGACCTGGCCCGGCTCAACGAGACGGGTCTGGCCCACGACTTCGACATCGTGGGCAGCACGACCTGGTACGCGGCCCCGGGGCTGGCCGGATGACGTCTGGGGGCGTGGCGAGGGAGGGCGCCCGACGGGCCCTGTTCCTGGCGGGCGTCTTCTGCGCGGGCATGCTGATTCTCGGCCTGCTGGTCTACGGGGTGCTGCGCCTGTTCCTGTGGCACCCCTGGTCGGACGACGATCGTGACGCGCGCGCCGACCCGGGGAGCGGCGACGTTTCGCTGAGCGAGTCGCTGCGGCTGACCGGGCTCACGCTGCCGCCGGGGGCCACGAACGTGCGGTACTACGTGAAGGCGAACGTGCGCGGGACGCTCGTACAGCTCACGTATCGGATCCCCTGCGGCACGGTCCCGGGGGTATTGGCGGACGCGAAACTGACCACCCCCGTCGCGATGGACGCCGGCGGCGCGCAGAACGTCCGCCGGTTCGCCGAACGCCACGGCTGGCGCCCCGACGCGGGCACCACCACGGCGCTCACCGACACGAAGACGTGGCCCACGACGGCCCTGGTGAACACGCCGCCGGCGGCGGCGGATTGCTCCGTGTACCTGGACGCCTTCAACTGACCCGGGCGGCTTTCCCGACGGTCCCGGGGTGCGCCGATGCGCGCCCTTGACTTCAAGTGAGCTTGAAGTCCTACGGTCGCCGCATGACCTGCATGGAGTGCAGGGTTCGCAGCGAAGTGCCAGGAGGAAGTCCCATGACCACCCCGCAGATCTCCGACGCCGAACTCGCCGGGCAGCCCGCCGCGTACTGGACCGGTGTCGCCTACGAGGCGCTGATCGCGTACATCCGGGCTCGGCAGGTCGAACAGGGTTACACCCAGCCGCAGTTCTGGCTGCTGCGCAATCTGTCGGTGAACGACATCTCGCCCGACGGCGCGGCGATGACCGTGCCGGAACTGCGGGTGGCGATGGCCTCCTACCTCCGCCCCGAGGACGACCTGGCGGCGGAGTCCGCGGTGCTCGTGGAGCGCGGCTGGTTGACCCGCGACGCCGAGGACCGCCTGCTCCTCACCGAGGCCGGTGAACAGGCGCGCGTCGACCTCGCCCGCAACGCCCCCGCGATCCGCGCGGCCCTCCACGAGGGCATCGACGACGCGGATTACGTCACGACGCTCAAGGTGCTCCAACGCCTGATCCACAACGCGGGCGGCCCGGTCGCCTGACGGACCCGGACCCGGACCCGGCGGGTCGGTGGGGCCTCCCTCTTTTGGTCGACGTGCGCGCGGGGCACCCGACCTCTGGCACCGTCGGCCTTTGCGCAGGCCGCACCTTCCGCACCGCCGTCTGATCCGCGACTACGAGGCGAAGTCCCGTCCGGGAGGCGGTGGACGGGACTTCGGAGCGGCTCGGGTCAGACGTCGCGTGACTTGATGAGCGTGGCGGCGCCGGCCAGTGCCGCGGCGGCGTAGCAGGTCATCAGGACCATGCCGGGCCACGGGCCGAGGCCGCCTGCCATGCCGCCCTCCACGTCCCCGTAGGGCGCCACCATTTTGGTCAGCAGCGCGGTGGGCGAGTAGACGACGACCCAGTCGCCGAACTTGCCGGGGATGAACCCGCCGAAGATCGTCGGCACGAGCACGATGGCGAGGACCGCGGTGATGGCTCCGGCCGAGTGCCGGAGCATGGTGCCCACACCGAGGCCGAACAGGCCGAGCAGCGCCAGGTACGTCGCCGAGCCCACGACACCCTTGAGGATCTCCCGGTTGGTGGAGTCGGCGGCCACCGCGCGCGACAACATCCCGTCGGCGACGAGGTAGGCGAGATAGCACGAGACCAGGCCGACCACGAACATCAGCAGGCCGAAGACGACCGATTTGGCGGCCAGGACCGTGATGCGGCGCGGGTACGCGGTCATCGTGGAGCGGATCATGCCGGTGGTGTACTCGGCCGAGATGGTGAGCGCGCCGAGCGTCGCGGCCGCGATCTGCGCGACCACCGTGCCGGCCAGCGCGAGCGACACGGTCGGGTCCTTGCCGTCGTCGTCCGGGGTGATGATGGTCGCGCCGAGGACGGCCGCCATGCCGACGATCAGCACGACCATGACGATCAGCGACCACATGGTGGAGCGGACCGTGCGGATCTTCGTCCACTCGGACTGCAACATGCGCGTGAAGTGGAGGCTGCCGACCGGCTTTTGCCGGTACAGCCGCAACGAGCCCGAGGTCTGCGAGTGCTCCGGATCGTACGAACCCCGCTCGCTCGTGCGTCCGTTCACAGGCGCGGATGGCACGCTGCCGTCGTCTTCGGCGCCCGTCGTCACGCTCGTGGGTGCCTGCCGTGGGGTGGGAATCGCCATGGTGCTCAGCCTTCGCTTCCGTGGATCCGGCCGGGCCGGTTCGAGCGGTATTCGACGGCGTCCTGCGTGAGGCGCATGTAGACCTCTTCGAGGGAGGCGAAGCGGGGGGAGAGTTCGTGGAGGGCGATGCCGTGTTCGGCGGCGATGTCCCCGATGGCGGCGGTGTCCGGGCCGGTGACGCGGAGCCCTCCGGTGTCGCCTTCGGGGGTGATCCGGCCGCCCTTGGCGGCGAGGAGCTCGGCGAGCTTGTCGGCCTGCGGGGAGCGGACCACGGTGTGGGCGGTGGAGTTGCGTTCGATGAAGTCGCGCATGGAGGTGTCGGCGATGAGCCGGCCCTGTCCGATGACGATGAGGTGGTCGGCGGTGAGTTCCATCTCGCTCATCAGGTGGCTGGAGACGAACACCGTGCGGCCCTCCGAGGCCAAGGATTTCATCAGGTTGCGGATCCAGAGGATGCCCTCGGGGTCCAGTCCGTTGACCGGCTCGTCGAACATCAGGATGCCGGGGTCCCCCAGCAGCGCGGACGCGATGCCCAGGCGCTGGCCCATGCCCAGGGAGAAGCCCTTGGTGCGCTTCTTGGCGACCGCGGTGAGGCCGACCATGTTCAGGACGTCGTCGACGCGGCGGTTCGGGATGCCGTTGCTCTGCGCCAGACACAGCAGGTGGTGGTGGGCGCTGCGCCCGCCGTGCATGGCCTTGGCGTCCAGCAACGCGCCGACCTCGCGCAAAGGCGCGGACAGGTGTCGATAGGGGCGGCCGTTGACCAGGACGTGGCCGGCGGTGGGGGAGTCCAGGCCGAGGATCATGCGCATCGTGGTGGACTTGCCCGCGCCGTTGGGGCCCAGGAACCCGGTGACCGTGCCCGGCCGGATGCGGAAGGAGAGCTGATCGACCGCCGGCTTGTCGCCGTACCTCTTCGTCAGGCCCTGGGCTTCGATCATCGAGTCCTCGTCGGGTATCGGAGAGTCAAGGATGAGGAGCCGCGACGCCCGTCATGTGCCCGGCGTCGTCGACCTCAACTCTGGAGAAGACTCGAGATCGGCACCTCGGCCCGGCGGCCTAAGGGACTCCCCGGACGCACCCCCTACGTGCCCCTGACACACGTGCGCCCGGCTCCACCCACCCGGCCCTCCACCCGGTCTGCCGCCCGGTGTCGACCCGTCGTTGCACAATGCGCGGCATGGTGAGTTTCGAGAATCAGGATCTGACCGACGCCGAGTTTCGCGAGTGCGACCTGACCCGGGCCCGGCTGATCGGCGTGGTGATGCGGGACGTCGTGATCGACGGGCTGGTCGGCAACATGGTGGTCAACGGCGTGGAGGTGACGTCCTACATCGAGGCCGAGCTCGACCGCCGGTATCCGGTTCGGTTGCTGATGCGCTCGGATGAGCCGGCCGATCTGCGGTTGGCCCATCGACGGCTACGGGATGACTGGGCGAGGACGGTCGAGCGGCTCCGTGCGATGGACGCGGGCTCCGAACACCGGCGTGTAGCCGACGAGTGGTCGGCAGTGGAGACCCTGCGCCACCTGGTTTTCGTGCACGACTCGTGGTTTCGCCGTTGCTGCCTGGGATCGGCCCAGCCTTTCACTCGGATCGGGTTGGCATCCGACTTCGTGCCCGATCAGGAGGAACAGGGCCTCGATCGAGCGGCGACCCCTGGTCTCGACGAGGTTCTGGCCGTGCGGGACGAACAGTCCGCCGAGCTGGAGCGTTGGCTGGCGAGTGTGACGGTCGACGAGCTGTCCGCGGTCGCTCCCGTTCCCGCGGGACCGGGTTGGCCGCCGTATGCCGTGGGCAAGTCCGTGGTCGAGTGCCTGCGGGTGGTGTTGAACGAGGAATGGGCACACCACGGGTTCTGCGTCCGTGACCTCGACATGCAGGAACGCTGAGCCGGCTCCTTGTTGCGACGGAGGACCGGGTCTTGTCGGTGGCCGCCCACTGGCGCGCCAACCCGACGCCACGGCAGCCGGCGCCGTTGTTCGGGTGTCGACGTCGGCATCCTCCGGACCGCATGGCCGGGCAGCCGAGCACGCACAGGCCCCTGTCCCGATCCGCTAGAGCAGGTGGTCGGCCTTGCCGGCTTTGATGTCGCGGATGAGGGTGCGGAGGGCGTCGACGGTGTCGGTGAGGTAGGTGTCCTCGTGCCCGGCGACCGCGATGTAGCCGTTGCCTTCGGTGTCGGTGCCGAGGCGGAAGCAGGAGTTGCCCTCGGCGCAGAAGGGGTCTTCCCAGGTGATGTCAGGCATTGATGATCTCCTCACACTTGGCGCGCGATCTTGTGGATGAAATCGCGGGATTGCTCGGGGGACAGGGACAGATGCTCGGACCAGTCCAGTTGCGCTCGATACTTGGCCAGCTGGTTCTCGGCCCACATGAACGTCGGCCCGTGTGAGCTGTCGATCTGGACGGTGTCGAGCAGCGGAACCGGACCTTCGGCGTAGAGGACGCTCTGACCGGCGCCAGGGAACGCGCCCGCCTCGAACGGGATGACACGCAGGGTGACGTTGGGTCGCTCGGCAACTTCAATCAGATGTGCCAGCTGCGCACGCACGACGTTGCCGCCGCCGAATCGCATCCGAAGCGCCGCTTCATGGACCACCGCCCGAAACGTGGGTGGATCTTGTCGGTCCAAGACCTGTTGCCGTTCGGCGCGATGGGCGAGACGGAGTCCGATCTCGTGATCGGGAAGCACGGGAACTGCGACTCGAAAGACGGAGAGCGCGTGGTCGGACGTCTGGAGGAGCCCGGGAATGTGCACGGTGTTCGCGACACGCATCCCGATCGCGAAAGCCTCCAACTCGGCGATGTCCAGTAAGCCTTGGGGCAGCGTTCCCCGGTAGCGGTCCCACCAGCCCTTGGCATCGGACTGTGCCATCGCGACCAGCGCTTCGAGGTAACGCTCGTCGGTGCAGGCGCAGTTGCAGGCCAAGGTTCGCAGCCGCTCGGCGCTGATCGAACGTGAGCCCGACTCCATGTTGGAAATCTTCCCCCGATCCACGCCCAGCAGCCCTGCCGCGTACTCGGCAGACATGTCCGCCGAGGTTCGCATCCGCCGCAGTTCGCTGCCCAAGCGCTTCTGGCGCTCGGTGAGCACTGTTCTGGAGGCCATGCCGCTCCTTCTCTCCGCCGTCCGGAGCAGTCTGCCCTGTTGCTGGGTGTGACCGTAGCCAAGATTGGGTGATTACTCTTGATTAGGTGGCAAATTTGCCCCGCTGTGTTCTACGCTCGGTATTGATCAACCTACGCACGGCGATGCCGGAAGTGCACCGCGTGAGCATGCTCGCCTGTTCCGGGGTGGGTGTGTCGCGCTCGGGAGGTAGGCCACCGGGGTCGTCGGCGGCGCGTGTTCGGCGCGTCCTGTTCCCATCACGGCTGTTTTGTCGAGGAGTTGGCCATGTCCGAGACCCTCTGTTCCGACGATCGATGTTCGCCTCCGATTCCGGTTGTTCCGTCGCATTGGAGTCTTCCCGCCGAGCCTGCCTCGGCGCGTTGTGCTCGGCGGGCTGTTGTCGGGGCGCTTCCGCCTGGCTGTTCGGCCGAGATGGTGGATGAACTGGTGCTCTTGGCCTCCGAGTTGGTGACCAATGCGGTGCGCTACGGGGCGCGGCGGCCGGTCGAGATGGTGCTCTGGTTTGTGGACGGGTACTTCTGGCTCGCCGTCTCCGATCACGGATCCGGGCGGCCCCGGGTCGGCTCGCCGGGGCGGCGGGACTGCGGTGGGCGTGGGTTGTTGCTGGTGGACCGCGTCGCCGACGTGTGGGCCGTGGTGGCGCGGCCAGGGTGCGGCAAGTCGGTCGTGGTGGGGATGCGGCGGCGGTGACCGGCGGTGCGCCGGCTCGACGGGTTGGATGGGAAATATCCGGATCAAGGGATGGTGATCGAGGAGTTTCGAGTGTGACCGACATTGGCAAACGTGTTCCGGAATAGGCGACTTGGGTGGTGGTTCGGTCGAAGTTCGGGGAATCGGTGCCAAGTTCGATCAATTCCGTGGGATGTGGGAATTCATGGGTTATCCGCGTAACCCGTCAGTCCCGCTTTCAGTTGATCGGATAGGTTCCGCGCGTCCCGGCGGCGCCTCTAAACTCGCTCCGCTGCGGCCCCAGGTCCCACGGACCGCGGTTTGGTACCCGATCGGCGCCTCGGGCCACGCGCGGGGTGTCCGCTGGAGAGGAGCCCTACCGCCTCATGCCGACTCCGCACGAAGATCCGCACGATCGTCCCCCCGAGCCCGCTTCCGAGCTGGTCGCCGAGCTTGAGCCGGAACCGGACTCCGCCTCCGTCCCGGCTCCGCGCGTGCCGTACGTCGACGATCGCACCGGGTATCTGGAGATGGAACAGGATCCGAGATTCGGGGCGCTGAAACGGCGTCAACGTTCCTTCATCTTCCCGGTGACCGCCGCATTCCTCGCGTGGTTCCTGCTGTACGTGGTGATGTCCGCCTACGCGCGCGACTTCATGGCCAAGGAACTGATGAACCACATCAACGTCGCCCTGGTGTTCGGTCTGCTCCAATTCGTGTCGACGTTCCTGATCGCCTGGGCCTATTCGCGATTCGCGCGTACCCGACTCGACCCCGTCGCCACCGAACTGCGAGAGGAACTCGAAGCGTGAATCTTTCTCTCGACCTCGCCGCGAAGTCCAGCAACCGAGGCTGGACGTTCGCGATGTTCGCCATACTGGTCGTGGTGACTCTCGGCATCACCTTCTGGGCGAGCCGCAAGAACCGTACGGCGGCGGACTTCTACGCCGGCGGCCGCTCGTTCACCTCACTCCAGAACGGCCTGGCGATCGGCGGCGACTACATGTCGGCCGCGTCCTTCCTCGGCATCGCCGGCATCCTGGCGTTGTCCGGCTACGACGGGTTCCTGTACTCCATCGGCTTCCTCGTCGCCTGGCTGGTGGCACTGCTCCTGGTCGCCGAACCGATGCGCAACTCCGGCCGGTTCACCATGGCCGACGTGCTGGCGAACCGGATGCGCGAACGTCCCGTGCGAACGGCCGCGAGCGTGTCCACGATCGTGGTGTCGATCTTCTACCTGATCGCACAGATGGTCGGCGCGGCCTCGGTCGTCTCGCTCCTGCTCGACGTCAAGAGCGACGCCGCGCAGATCTCGGTCATCGCGGCGGTGGGCGCGCTGATGATCGTGTACGTCACCGTCGGCGGCATGAAGGGCACTTCCTGGGTGCAGATCGTCAAGGCCGGCCTGCTGATGGTGGGCGCGTTCGTGATGTGCGTGTGGGTGCTGGCCAAGTTCGACTTCAACGTGGCGGACCTGCTCGGCACGGCGGCGAGCAAGTCCGGTTCGGGCGAGTCGTTCCTGCAGCCGGGGCTCAAGTACGGTGCCACCGACGGCTGGTCGAAGATCGACCTGATCTCGCTCGGTCTGGCCCTCGTGCTCGGTACGGCGGGCCTGCCGCACATCCTGGTCCGCTTCTACACCGTGCCCAACGCGCGCGTCGCGCGCCGCTCGGTGACCTGGGCGATCGGCATCATCGGGGTGTTCTACCTGATGACCCTGATCCTTGGCTTCGGCGCTGCCGCGCTGATCGGCAGCAAGGAGATCAAGAAGGCCGATCCGAGCGGCAACACCGCCGCGACCCGGCTCGCCGAACACCTCGGCGGCGGCGCGGGCACCACCGGCGGCGCGCTGATGCTGGCCTTCATCGCCGCGGTGGCCTTCGCGACCATCCTGGCCGTGGTGGCCGGGCTCACCCTCGCGTCGTCCTCGTCGTTCGCGCACGACCTGTACGCGAACGTCTTCCGCAAGGGCCGCACCACCGACAAGGACGAGGTCAAGGTCGCGCGGATCTCGGCGCTGGTGATCGGTACGGCCGCGATCGTACTGTCGGTGTTCGCCCGCGAGTTGAACGTGGCGTTCCTGGTCGCGCTGGCGTTCGCGATCGCCGCCTCGGCGAACCTGCCGGCCATCCTGTTCTCGCTGTTCTGGAAGAACTTCAACACGCGCGGCGCGGTGTTCGGCATCTACGGCGGCCTGGTCACCTCGGTGCTCGTGGTGTTGTTGTCCCCGATCTGCTGGGGCGGGGCCTCCGATACGAAGCCCGCGATCAAGCAGTTGACGGCCAAGCAGGCGTCCGATTGCGACGTCTCGAAGGACCGCAAGGATGTGGGCAACGCCACGGCGCTGTTCAGCTGTACGACGCCGGCGCCGATCCCGCTGGAGAACCCGGGCATCATCTCGATCCCGGTCGGCTTCGCGTGCGCCGCGATCGGCGCGATGTCGGCCCGCCGCCGGCGTACCGACGACGACGACCGCAAGTTCGCCGAACTCGAGGTCAGGGCCCTGACCGGAGCCGGCGCGCACTGATCGCGCACCGCCACGGTCTCGGACTCCGGTCCAGGCGGCTCGCGCCCGGGTCCGGGATCGTGGCTACCCGTTGCGGCTGGGGTGGCCGAAGCGGCCCTTGTAGAACAGGAGCGGCGCGCACTCCACGCGGGGCGCGTCGAGGGCCTGGACCCGGCCGATCACGATCTCGTGGTCGCCGCCGTCCACCACGCTCTCCAGCGTGCAGTCGATCCAGGCCAGTACGTCGGCCAGCCTCGGCGATCCGGTCGGCGTCGGGGCGTGGGAGACGCCGGCGAACTTGTCGGCGCCGCTGACCGCGAAGGCGCGGCACAGGCGTTCCTGGTCCTCGGCGAGGACGTTGACGCAGAAGCGGCCGCCCGGGCGGATGCGCGGCCACGTGGTGGAGGTCTTGGCGACGAAGAAGGTGACCAGCGGCGGGTCGAGCGAGAGCGAGGCGAAGGACTGACACGCGAAGCCCACCGGGGTGTCGCCGTCGAGCGCGGTGATCACCGTCACGCCGCTGGCGAAGTGGCCGAGGACGTGGCGGAACGTGGCGGCCTCGACGATGCCGTCGCCCTCGGGCAGGGCGATCGCGGCGGGATCCGCCGGCTTCGTGCTCGCTGCGTCGATCTTGCCCATGATGGACTTCCTCGCAGGTGTCTAGGGGCGTCGGGTCTGTGACGCTACGTCACCCGATTTCCTTGCGTCAATCAAAGGAGAGGGGGTCCTTCGTCACATCTGACGACTCGTCAGTTGCCTTGTGGTGTAAGGCACATCCGCCCGTCGGCGGGCCGTGGTGGGGGGCCTCGGCCGGCCGCCGGCGTTCGATTACCAGCCGTAGTACTCCGGCTTGCGGCGCTCCATCAGCGACGCGACTCCCTCGTTGGCGTCGCGCGAGGTCATGTTCGCCTCGACGATGCGGGCCTCCTCGTCGAAGGCCGTCGTGCGGTCGCTTTCGAGGGATCGGTTCACCAGGTGCTTGGTGAACGCGTACGCCCGGGTGGGGCCGGTCGCCAGGCGCTCGGCCCATTCGCGGGCGGTGGCTTCGAGTTCGTCGGCGGGGACGACCTTGTTCACGACGCCGATCCGGAGCGCCTCGGCGGCGGGGAGGTCGTCGCCGAAGAACATGAGCTCCTTGGCCTTCTGCGGGCCGACCAGGCGGGGGAGCAGGTAGGCGCTGCCGCCGTCCGGGACCAGGCCGCGGCGGGTGAAGATCTGGATGAAGCGGGCCGAGTCGGCGGCGATCACGAGGTCGCAGGCGAGGGCGAGGCTCATGCCGTAGCCGGCGGTGGTGCCGTTGACCGCGGCGAGCACGGGCTTCTCGCAGTCCAGGATCGCGTTGGTCAGGCGCTGGACGCCGGTCTTCATCATGCGGGTGGCGTATCCGGTGGGGCGGGCGGGGGGTTGGGGGGTGTCCGCGTCCGCGCCCGCGTCTGTGGTCGTGTCTTCGGCGGCGGCCAGGAGGGACTTGGTGCCGGGGCTGCTGCGGAGGTCCATGCCGGTACAGAAGTGCTTTTGGCCTGCGGCTGTGAGGATGACGGCCCGGATCTGTTCCGTTGCGGAGGCCTCTGCCAGGAGCTCGATCAGGAGTTCGCGTTGGGCCCAGGTGAGGGAGTTGCTGGCCGCGGGGCGGTTGAGGGTGAGGGTCAGGACGCCGGCGCGCACGCTGTGCAGCAGGTCCTGGTCGGGGGTGGTCATGGTGGCTCCTGTGTGTGGTTGGTCGTCCTCAAGCGCCGGACGGGCTGGAAGAGGGTTTGTGTCCGACGTCGGGTATTGGCTTGGTTGGGTTGGCCTCAAACGCCGGCCGGGCTGGGAAGGTTTGTGTCCGACGTTGGGCGTTGGTCTGGGTGGGTTGGCCTCAAACGCCGGCCGGGCTGGGAAGGTTTGTGTCCGACGTTGGGCGTTGGTCTGGGTGGGTTGGCCTCAAACGCCGGCCGGGCTGGGAAGGTTTGTGTCCGACGTTGGGTGTTGGTTTGGTTGGGTTGGCCTCAAACGCCGGCCGGGCTGAGTGGCCCTCATGTGTCGGCCGGGCTGTGCCGCCCGCCCGGCGTCGTTGGCCTCGTGAAGCTGTTCGGCTTCGTTGGGCGCGGTCGGCCGGGCGGGCTCGTGGGTGTGGTGGGGCTTGGGTTTCAGCGGGCCACTGCGAGGGCGTCCAAGGCGACTGTGCCGCCGCCCCTCGGCATGACCATCAGTGGGTTGATGTCCAACTCGGCTATCTCGTCGCCCAGTTCCAAGGCCATGCGTTGTACTCGCATGACCACGTCGACCAGCGCGTCCAGGTCGGCCGGGGGTTGGCCTCGGAGGCCCTGGAGGCACTTGAGGCCGCGGAGTTCGCCCAGCATGCGCTTCACCTCGTAGGCGCCGAACGGCGGGACGCCGATGGCGATGTCGTCGAAGACCTCGACGAAGATGCCGCCGAGGCCGACCGAGACCGTCGGGCCGAACAGGTCGTCGTGTGAGATGCCGACCACCATTTCCACGCCGCGGTCCACCTGTTGGCAGACCAACACGCCCTCCAGGCGACCCGCGCCCGCCTCCTTGGCCGCGTCGGTGATCTCGCGGTACGCGTCCCGCACCTGGCTCGCCGAGCGCAGGCTCAGTTTGACCAGGCCCAGGTCGCTCTTGTGCGGCAGCTGCGGGCCGCACGCCTTCATCACCACCGGGTAGCCGATCAGCCCCGCCGCCCGTACCGCCGCGGCGGCCGAGGTGACCAGCTGCTCGCGCGGCACCCGGATCCCGTACGTGCGCAGCAGCTGCTTCGCCGAGTGCTCCGACAGCGGCTTGCCCGAGGACAGCAGCCGCTTCGCCTTCGCCGCGGCCGGCGAGGCGGTGCGCGGCACGTCCTCGAACGGGGACGAGTACTGGGTGCGGAAGCGGTGGTAGTCGAGGTAGGCCCGCAGGGCCCGGACGCAGTTGCCGAAGGTGCGGAAGACCACGACCTTGTTCGACTTGAGGAGGATTTCGCGATAGGCGTCCTCGTCGCCCACCGGTGAGCCCCAGACCACGCAGACCACCTTGTCGGTCGCCTCCGCCGCGTCC
Source organism: Embleya hyalina (assembly GCF_003967355.1). Classification (GTDB taxonomy): domain Bacteria; phylum Actinomycetota; class Actinomycetes; order Streptomycetales; family Streptomycetaceae; genus Embleya; species Embleya hyalina. Next base: position 302,462 of record NZ_BIFH01000023.1, read on the forward strand.
ACCAGGTCCTGCGCGAGCCGGTCGCTCATCGGCGGGAACGCGCCGGTGATCGGACACACCAGCACGCCGATCGCGGGGTCCGCCAGGATCGTGTCGATGATCTTCCGGCCGCGCTCGTCGCCCGCCGGGTGCCCGCCGTTGTCCACGGGGTTGGACACGGTCAGATACGGCGGGATCCACTCGTGCAGCTTCTCCTGCGTGGCCCGCTCCAACTGCGGGACGGCCAGGCCCTCGGCGGCGGCGAGGTCGGCCATGTGCGCGCCGGTACCGCCCGAGATCGAGTACACGCACACACCCTGCGCGATCGGAGTGCGGGTACGCGCGAACAACTGCGACGTGTCGATCAGTTCGTCGAGGCCGTCGACCCGGGTGACCCCGTACTGGCGGAACACCGCCGAGGCGGTGCGGTCGCCGCCGGTCAGCTTGCCGGTGTGCGACTGGGCCATCCGCGCGCCGGTCTCGGTCCGGCCGACCTTGACCACCACCACCGGTACGCCCTGCCGCGCCGCGTGGTCGGCCGCCAGCGCGAAGGTGCGCCCGTCCTTGAACCCCTCGACGTAGGCGGCGATCACCCCGACCTCCTCCTGGTCGGCGAAGTGCCGTACGAAGTCCGCGATCTCCAGGTCGGCCTCGTTGCCCACCGGTGCCCAGTGCGAGACCCGGATCCCGATCTCCTGCGCCGCGAAGACGGGTCGGCCCTGGTGCCCGCTCTGGGTGATGAGCGCGATCGCGGGACCGTCGAGGTCGGTGCGGAACTCCTCGAACGCGTTCAGGTTCGTGTTCGGCCCGAGCAGCCGCAGCGAGCCGCCCGAGGTGAGCTGGGCCAGCCGTGCCTGGGCCTCGGCCCCGGCGTTGCCCGCCTCGGCGAAGCCGGCCGCGAACACGACCGCGAAACCCACGCCTGCGCCCGCCAGTTGCTCCAGCACCTCGGCCGGATCGCCGACCAGGACGACCGCGAGGTCGACCGGTTCGGGCACCGCCGAGATGTCCGCGTGGCACGGCCGGCCGGCGATGCGTTCGTGTTTGGGGTTGACCGGGAACAACCGTGCGCCGACCCGCTCGGCCCAGGCGATCAGCTGTGCGGTGATCCGCGCTCCCGGTCGGCCCTCGGTGTCCGAGGCGCCGATCACCGCCACCGTGCGGGGTCGGAAGAAGCGGTCCAGGTCGGCGGGGCGGAGCGCGAGTGGTCGGCCGGTCACGTCGAGTTCGGCCGACGGATCCGCGTTCGCGGTGACGCTGGTTCGAGTGTGCCCCGGGAAGTGGTGTCCTCTGCTGTCGTGAAGCATCATCGCGCCCGTCCCTTTTTCGATCTTTCGTCGCCGCCAGATCCGATCGAAGCCCGATCGAGGCCGGAATCGAGCTGACGGTTAGTCAGTTAGCTTGCTGATGGGACGTCAGGGCTGTCCACTGTCTCACCGGCCCGGTCCCGACGCATCTGTCCGATCACCTGGACATTTGCTGACTTGGTCAAACATGTTGCGGATATCTGCTGGTCATCGCGCGGTTACTAAACGTCCCCGAAGGACTTTTCCTGCTGGGTCAGGGATCTGCGGTCCACTTTGTCCATGCCGGTCAACGGCAGTGCCGGCACGATGCGGATCGCCTCGGGGAGCTTGTGGGCGGACAGTCGCGTGGCCGCGAACGCGCGCAACGCGGCCAGTGACGGCTCGGATGCGGCACGTGACACCACGACCGCGACCCCTATCTCGCCCATCACCCGACTGGGTCGCGGGATCACCGCGACCGAGGCCACATCGGGATGGTCGAGCAGGACCGCCTCCACCTCCTGCGGATACACGTTGTATCCGCCGCGGATGTACATCTCGGTCATCCGCCCGGTGATCCGCAGGCAGCCGGCCTCGTCGATCCGGCCGAGGTCGCCGGTACGCAGCCCGCCCTCCGCGTCGAGGGCCGCGGCGCTCGCCGCGGGGTCGCGCCAGTAGCCCGCCATCACGGCGGGCGAGCGCAGGCAGATCTGCCCCTCCTCGCCCGCGGGTCGGATCGCGCCGGTCTTCGGGTCGCGGATCTCCACGGCGGTGCCCGGTCGGGGGCGGCCGACCGTGTACAGCGCCTCGGAGTCGGGGGCGTCGAACGCGGTCAGCGTGCCCAGCCCCCCGGATTCGGTGGAGGAGTAGCGAATCGAGTAGCCCGCCCCGAATCGGGTCCGGGCCTCGTGCACGAGGGGGGCGGGGGACGGCCCGCCTCCGACGATCAGACCGCGCACGTGGGCGAGGTCGTAGCGCTCGAACTCCGGTCGACCGAGCAGGAGGGAGACCTGCGCGGCGACGCCGCCGAGATAGGGGATGCGCTCGCGCGCCACCACGCGCAACGCGTCCTGGGCCCGCCAGCGGCCGAGGATGTGCAGGGTCGCGCCGGTCTTGAGGTAGCCGGCCAGCTTGGTCATGAAGCCGACGTGCGGCAGGCCGGTGGCGATCAGTTGCGGGCCACCGTCGCCCCAGCGGTCGCCGGTGTCCATCGCGGTGATCGCGGCGATCTGCCGGGAGGTGAACAGGGCGCCCTTCGGAGTGCCCGTGGTGCCCGAGGTGAACACGACGGTCTCGGGCAGGTCCGGGTTCTGATCCCCCGTCACCGGCGGCGCGGGCGGGATCGTGTCGAGCCGCAACTCGGCCCAGACGTCCGCCGCGTCGGCGGCGGGTACGCAGCGCACGACCTCGGGGCCGGCCGGGACGCCGTCGAGCAGGTCCTCCCCGGCCAGCACCAGGTCCGGCGCGGCGCGCTCCAGGATGGCGGCGCGTTCGGTGGGCGTGTAGCGCGGTCCCACCCCGGTGGTGATCGCGCCGAGCCGGGCCAGGGCGGTGTAGGCGATCACGTACTCGAGCCCGGACGGGAGCACGAGGGCGACCAGATGCCCGGGCCGCACACCGCGTCCGGCCAGGCCCGATGCGACCTGATCGGTGACCGCGTCCAGGCCGCCGTAGGTGAACCCGCTTCCGCCGTGCACGAGGGCCCGCCGCTCGGGAAAGCGTCGGGCGGCCTCACGAAGCACCTGGGCGAGAACGGTCACAACGGGTCCCTTCGGCCTGCGCGCGAAGTATCGGCGTGGGGGGTGGTGTATGCCACACAACACGACACGCCCGGGGTAAGGCGACGTTTCGGAGGTGTGACGAAAGCAATGTTCTAAAGGTATGACGGTGTGTCAGATACTGGTGCTCGCGGGCTGCCGGATCGTCAATGGGGCCGACCGGAACTCGGGCCGGGCGACCGACCCGGACCCCGCGCGACATGAGTGCCAAGGAGTTGCGCCACGTGGACGTCGAGTTCAGCGACGAGCAGCAGGAGATTCGCAAAGCGCTTCGGGACGTGTTCGATCGGCACAGCGATTCGCCCGCCGTCCGGGCGGTGATGGCCACCGAGACCGGCTACGACGCCGAGGTGTGGCGACGCGTGTGCGAGCAGACCGGATTGGCCGGTCTCGCGATTCCGGAGCAGTACGGCGGGGTCGGCTTCGGGTTCACCGAGTTGGTGGTGGCGATGGAGGAGATGGGCCGCGCGCTCTTCCCCTCGCCGTTCCTGGCGTCGTCGGTGCTGACCGCGTACGCGCTCCTGCACGCCGGTGACGAGGCGGCGCGGGCCGAGCACCTGCCGGGTCTGGCCGCCGGCGAGACGCTCGGGGCGCTCGCGCTGGCCGAGCCGGGGCGGCGGGACGTACGCGCGGTGGAGATGGCGGCGCGGGCCGACGGCGACGGGTGGCGGCTGGACGGCGTCAAGACGCACGTGATCGACGGGCTGATCGCGGATCTGATCGTGGTGGGCGCACGGGTCGAGGGCGGGAGCGCAGCGACTCCGTACAAGGGCGGGGGCGGGCGACGGGTGGGCGGCGACCTTGCGCTGTTCACGGTGGACCGGGACGCGGCCGGGCTGACGCGCACGGCGTTGCCGACGCTGGACCAGACGCGCAAGCAGGCTCGGTTGACCTTCGCGGACACGCCTGCCCGGCTGCTGGGCGTGCTCGGTGCGGACGCGGCCCTGGAGCGGGTGCTGGCGCTGGCCGAGATCGCGGTGGCGGCGGAGGCGGTCGGCGGGGCGGGGCGGTGCCTGGAGGCGACCGTCGAGTACACGAAGGGGCGCGTGCAGTTCGGGCGGCCGATCGGGTCGTTCCAGGCGATCAAGCACCGCTGCGCGGATCTGTACGTCGAGGTCGAGACGGCGCGCTCGGCGCTGTACTACGCGGCGTGGGCGGCCACGGAGGCGGAGGCCGCGGGGTTGGCCTCGCCGGGTGAGTTGGCGGTGATGGCGCCGTTGGCGATGACGACGGCCACTGCGGCGTATCGGCATGTCGCCGAGGAGATGATCCAGTTGCACGGTGGCGTCGGGTTCACGTGGGAGTACGACTGCCATCTGTATCTGAAGCGGGCGATCACGTCGGCGCACTTGCTCGGGGAGCGCGGGTTGCAGCGCGAGCGGATCGCGGCGCTCGCGGGGATCTAGCCGAGTCCCGCTCGCCGTCCTCAAACGCCGGACGGGCTGGGTGTTTGCTCGGTTCGGATCCGAGGGTTGCGGTTGCACCCGGTTGTCCTCAAACGCCGGACGGGCTGGGGTTGCTCGGTTCGGATCCGAGGGTTGTGGTCGAAACCGTTGTCCTCAGGCGCCGGACCGGCTGGGTTTGCTCGGCCTCGATCCGAGGGTTGCGGTTGCACCCGGTTGTCCTCGAACGCCGGACGGGCTGGGGTTGCTCGGCTTCGATCTGAGGGTTGTGGTCGAAACCGTTGTCCTCGGGCGCCGGATCGGCTGGGGTTGCTTGGTTCAGATCCGAGGGTTGTGGTTGCACCCGTTGTTCTCGAACGCCGGACGGGCTGGGGTTGCTCGGCTTGGATCTGAGGGTTGTGGTCGAAACCGTTGTTCTCGGGCGCCGGATCGGCTGGGGTTGCCCGGTTCCGATTCAAGGGTTGCGGTTGCGCCCGGTTGTCCTCAAGTGCCGGGCCGGCTGGGGTTGCTCGGCTTGGGGGCGAGGGTTGTGGGTGTGTTCGGTTGTCCTCGAGCGTCGGGCGGGACGGGATCGGGCCGTCCGGCGCTCGAGGACGCGTGGGTCTACCGCGTGGGGGGCTTCTTGCCCGTGACGCCCATGTACACCAGCGTGGAGAGTGCCGGGCGGACGTCCTTCATCTTGATGTTCCAGGATTCGAAGCCCTTCTGGTGGCCGGCCACCGCCGCCAGCATGGCGACCAGCGTGCCCGCCATGGCGTTGGCGTGCACCTCCTCGCCGACCTTGCCCTTGGCCTGCATGTTCTCGATCGCCTCGGTGAGCGAGCCGGTGACCGCCGTGAGGATCTTCTGGCGCACCTTGTAGAACCGCTTGTCGCCCTCGGCCGACGCGAGGTCGACGACGCGCAGGATCGGCTCGTAGTCCCGCCAGAACTCCAGGAATCCGTCGGCCAGGGCCTCGGCGGCGGCGTAGCCGCCCTTGCCCGCCCAGCTCTGGTCCTCGGCGAGGGTCTTCAGCCGCTGGCCGTCCTTGGCCATGTCGTTGGCGATCTCCAGGATCGCGCTCTCGACATCCTGGAAGTACTGGTAGAAGGTGGCGGGAGAGGTGCCTGCCATACGGGCGACGTCGATGACCTTGACGTCCCGGTACGGAGACGTGTCGAGCATCTCGCGGAGGCAGTCGAGCAGCTTTTGCCGCGTCGCCTGTCCGCGTCGCCCGGCGACGCGGCCGTCGACGGTGCGAACTTGTCCTGTCATGCCGTCAGTTTACGGGCGCATGATCCGTACCGCTGTCCGCCGCACGGAGGAAAGCGGGCATTTCCCCGCCGCCGTGCATGAGCAGTTCCGCTCCGCTGACGTACCGTGACATCGGCGACGCGAGGAACAGACATACGTCCGCCACATCGCTCGGATCGGCCATACGTCCGAGCGGGATGGTGTCCGCGACGCGTTGCACGCCGGCCTCGTCCCCGTAGTGCAGGTGGGCCTGTTCGGTCCGGACCAGGCCCACGATCACCGAGTTGAGGCGGATCTTCGGCGCCCACTCGACGGCGAGCGAGCGGGTGAGCGAATTCATCCCGGCCTTGGCCGCGCCGTAGGCCGCGGTGCCCGGCGAGGGGCGTACGCCGCTCACGCTGGAGATGTTCACGATCACCCCGCCGGTTTCCTGACGGTGCATCAAGCGGTGGGCGGCCTGGGCGAAATACAGCGGACCGAGCAGGTTCAACTCGATGATCGCGCGGGAGAAACGCGGCGACGCGGTGGCCGCGTCGGTCTGCGGCGCGCCGCCCGCGTTGTTCACCAGTACGTCGAGCCGGCCGAACCGTTCCTCGGCGAACGCGACCGCCGCGAACGCGGTGTCGGGGTCGCGCACGTCGGCCGGGGTGAACACGGCGCCGCGCCCGCCGACGCTCGGCAGCGTGTCCGGCGCCTGGCGCGAACACACCACCACGTCCGCGCCGGCGGCCAGGAAACGTTCGCTGATGCCCCGTCCGATGCCCTTGCCGCCACCGGTGACGAGGACGACGCGTCCGCCCATGTCGAGCGGGTCGGTGGCGGAGGTCATGGCGGCTCCCGGAGGTCTGCGGTGTCGTGGGCGCCACGCTCGGTTCGTCTGGCGTGGGTCGCTCGGGGTCAACTATGGTGGCAGAAATCTGACGATCAGTCAGATCGGGTGGTGATGTGCCTCTCACGACCGGACGGCCGCGTCGGCCGCACCCGCCGGTACCGGGCGCATGACCGGCCGATCCGACGCACGCGGCCGAATGGATCTGGTTGCCATGGCTATCCGTTACGAGGTGCGTGAGGGCATCGCCGAGGTGGTGCTCGACGCACCCCCCGTCAACGCGCTCACCGTCGCCGGCTGGTTCGAACTCGCGGACCGGCTCCGCGAGGCGAGCCGCGACCGGCAGGTCCGGGTCGTGGTGCTCCGGGCCGAGGGACGCGGCTTCAACGCCGGCGTCGACATCAAGGAAATGTCGAACGCCGAGGGCTTCGACGCGCTCGTGGGCGCCAACAAGGGCTGCTACGACGCGTTCGCGGCGGTGTACGACTGCGAGGTGCCGGTGATCGCCGCCGTGCACGGTTTCTGCGTCGGCGGCGGCATCGGCCTGGTCGGCAACGCGGACATCGTGGTCGCCTCGCACGACGCGTTCTTCGGCCTGCCCGAGGTCGACCGCGGCGCGCTCGGCGCGGCCACCCACCTGGCCCGGCTGGTCCCGCAGCACCGCATGCGGCAGATGGTCTACACGTCCGAGAACGCCCCGGCGGCCGAACTGCACGCGTACGGCTCCATCCACAAGCTGGTCGACCGGGACAAGCTGGTCGAGACCGCGTTCGAGGTGGCCCGCACGATCGCGGCCAAGAGCCCGACCGTGATCCGCGCCGCGAAGGCGTCGCTGAACGGCATCGACCCGGTCGACGTCAAGCGCTCGTACCGCTACGAGCAGGGCTTCACGTTCGAGCTGAACCTGACCGGCGTGTCGGACGAACTGCGCGACGCCTTCACCGAGGGCCGCGAAGCGGACACCTCCAAGTGACGCGGACCTCGCATCAGAGACGGGAGCAACCATCCATGGCCGACAAGCGCATGACGCCCGATCAGGTCGTCGCACAACTCTCCGACGGGATGACCGTCGGGATCGGCGGCTGGGGGTCGCGGCGCAAGCCGATGGCCCTGGTCCGGGCGATCCTGCGATCCGACCTCAAGGACCTGACCGTCGTCTCGTACGGCGGTCCCGACGTCGGACTGCTCGCCCGCGCCGGCAAGGCGCGCAAGCTCGTCTACGCGTTCGTCTCGCTCGACTCGATCCCGCTGGAGCCCAACTTCCGCCACGTCCGGGAGAACGGTCTGGTCGAGGCGGTCGAGTACGACGAGGGCATGTTCCTCACCGGGTTGCGCGCCGCCGCGCAGCGCCTGCCGTTCCTGCCCACCCGCGCGGGTCTGGGCTCGGACATCCTCACCGTCTCGCCGCACCTGAAGACCATCGAATCGCCGTACGGCGACGAGACGTTGGTCGCGATGCCCGCACTGAACCTGGACGTCGCGCTGATCCACGCCAACGTCGCCGACGAGCGCGGCAACGCCGCGCTGACCGGCCCGGACCAGTTCATGGACGACCTGTTCTGCCTCGCGGCGGAAAAGGCGTACGTCTCGGCCGAGCGCGTGGTGCCGAGCGAGGAACTGCTCAAGGCGGCGGGCTGCGTACACACCCTGACCGTGCACCGCTACATGACGCACGGCGTGGTCGAGGCGCCGAACGGGGCGCACTTCACCGAGTGTCCGCCGGAGTACGGCCGCGACGAGGCGTTCCAGAAGGCGTACGCGACGGCCGCCGCCGACCCCGAGGCGTGGGCCGCGTTCGAGCGGCGCTTCCTGAAGGTCGAGAGCGAAGCGGCGTATCAGGCCGCCGTCGCGGAATTCGCGAAGGAGAACGCCAAGTGAGCACCGACACCCTGACCGAGGCGACGCGCGCGGACGTGTGCGTGGCCGCCGTGGCGGACTGCTTCCGCGGCGACGGCGAGATCATCGGCAGCCCGATGGGCACCATCCCCACCATCGGCGCCCGACTGGCCCGGGCGACCTTCGAGCCGGACCTGATGTTGTCCAACGGCGAGTCGTACTTCTTCGAGGGCGACGCCCGACTGGGCGCCAAGCCCGACGAGTTCGCCGTGGTCGGCTGGATCCCGTACCGCCAGGTGCTCGACGTGCTCGCCTCCGGGCGCCGGCACGTGATGATGGGCCCGGTGCAGATCGACGCGCACGGCAACGCCAACATCTCCGCGATCGGCGACTGGGCCAGGCCCAAGCGTCAGGTGCTCGGTTCGCGCGGCGGACCGGGCAACACGATCAACCACACCACCAGTTACTGGATCCCCAGGCACTCGGCGCGGGTGCTGACGCCGAAGGTGGACATGGTCTCCTGCGTCGGCTACGACCGGGCCGCGGCGACGGGTTCGGCGGGTCGTTTCCACGAGATCCGACGGGTCGTCACCAACCTGTGCGTGCTCGACTTCGAGACCGACACCAAGGTCATGCGGCTGCGTTCGCTGCACCCCGGGGTGAGCGTCGACGAGGTGGTCGAGGCGACCGGTTTCGAACTGGTGGTCCCGGCCGAGGTGCCCACCTCCCGGGTGCCGTCGGACGAGGAACTGCGGATCGTGCGCGAGGTGTTGGACCCGCGCGGGATGCGCCTTCGCGAGGTGCCGGCGTGAGCGGGGCGAACGGCGTGAGCGGGGCGGCCGGTCCGCACCCGGCCCTGCGCAACGGCTTCACCGCGAAGTTCGGCGTCGAGCATCCGATCGTGCAGACCGGCATGGGCTACGTGTCCTACCCGAGCCTGGTCGCGGCCACCGCCGAGGCGGGCGGCCTGGGCATCCTGGCCTCCGCCACGATGACCTACGAGGAGTTGGTCGCGGCGATCGCGGCGGTGAAGAAGCGCACCGCCAAGCCGTTCGCGGTCAACCTGCGCGCGGACGCGCCGGACGCGGCCGAGCGGATCGACCTGATGGGTCGCGAGGGCATCAAGGTCGCGTCGTTCGCGCAGGCGCCGAAGAAGGACCTGATCGCACGGGCACACGACCTCGGCATGCTGGTGGTGCCCTCGATCGGGGCCAAGCGGCACGCGCAGAAGGTCGCCGAGTGGGGCGTCGACGGGGTGATCGTGCAGGGCGGCGAGGGCGGCGGGCACACCGGCTCGATCCCGACCACCCTGCTCCTGCCGCAGGTCACCGACGTGCTCCGGGGCAGCGAGGTCACGGTCATCGCGGCCGGCGGCTTCTTCGACGGGCGCGGCCTGGTCGCCGCGCTCGCGTACGGCGCCGACGCGATCGCGATGGGCACCCGCTTCCTGCTCACCTCGGACAGCCCCGTGGGCAACGCGGTCAAGGACGTCTACCTGGCCACCGACGTCAACGGCACGGTGGTGTCCAAGGAGGTGGACGGCGTCCCGCACCGGGTGCTGGCCACCGACTTCGTCAAGCGACTCGAACAGCGCTCGGTGATCGCCCGCTATCCGCGCTCGATCGCCAACGCGCTGCGGTTCCGCAGGCTCAGCGGCGCCAGGCTCACCGACATGGCCCGCGAGGGCCTGGCGATGAAGAAGTCGCAGGGATTGAGCTGGCCGCAGGTGTTGATGGCGGCCAACACGCCGATGTTGCTCAAGGCCGCGATGGTGGACGGCCGACCGGACCTGGGCGTGATGGCCTCCGGCCAGGTGGTCGGGGTGATCGAAGACCTGCCCTCGTGCGCGGAGTTGATCGACCGGATCACCGCGCAGGCGAGCACGATCCTGTACGACCTGGAGGCCGCCCGGGTCTGACCCGACGCCTCGAACCTCCTCGCCGGCACCGCCCCCCCCGTGGGCGGTGCCGGCGGCATTTCCGGCCGTATTCGGCCGTGTTCGCCGGGGATGCCCCCGCCCCGCCGACGCCCCTCGTCGATCCGGGGGGTGGGTCTGGACCCACCCCTGCTCGGGGTCCCGGCGCAGTGTTCCGCGAGCGGTCCGCCGACAGACTCGAACTGTCAGCGGGAAGCAGAGCGAGATACCGAGGGGACCTGACAATGGCCAAGCAGCCGGCGACCGTTCGCGTCGCACGATGGAGCGCCACCCACCCGTGGCGGGCGATCACGATGTGGATCGCCTTCGTCGCCATCTGCCTGGTCGTCGGCGGCGCGGCGGGTACCGAGAAGACCACCAAGGCCGACATGCGCACCGGCCAGTCCGGCCGGGCCGACGCGATCGCCAAGCAGTACGGCCTGGACGGCGCGGCGAGCGAGAACGTGCTGATCACCGCGAAGAGCGGCGCGCTGGACCGGACCGCGGCGAACAAGATCGCGGCCGAGGTCACCACCAAGCTGAAGGCACTGCCCGAGGTCGCCGAGGTCTCCGAGCCGATCCCGGCCACGAACGGCAAGGCGCTCCTTGTGCCGCTCACCATGAAGGGTGACGCCGAGAAGGCCAAGGACCACATCGACCCGTTGCTGAAGGCGACGGCGAGCGTCCAGAAGGAACACCCCGACCTGCGGGTCGAGGAGATCGGTGACGCCTCGCTCGGCAAGGGCATCCAGGACCAGATCGCCGAGGACCTCGGCAAAGCCGAACTGTTCAGCCTGCCGATCACGTTGGTCATTTTGATGGTCGCGTTCGGCGCGATGATCGCCGCCGCGGTGCCGGTGCTGCTGGCCATCTCCGCGGTGGGCGCCTCGATCGGCCTGTACGGCCTCGCCTCCACGGTCTTCCCCGACGCGGGCTCGGTGTCCAGCATCATCCTGATGATGGGCATGGCGGTCGGCGTCGACTACTCGCTCTTCTACGTCAAGCGCGAGCGTGAGGAGCGGGCCAAGGGCCGCGGCCGGATCGACGCGATCGAGATCGCCGCCGCCACCTCCGGACACGCCGTGGTGGTCTCCGCGATCGCGGTGATCGTCTCGATGGCCGGCATGTACATCGCCGACGACGCGATCTTCTCCAGCCTGGCCACCGGCGGCATCATCGTGGTCGCGGTCGCCATGGTCGGCTCGCTCACCGTGCTGCCCGCGCTGCTCGCCAAGCTGGGCAACAAGATCGACCGGCCCCGGGTGCCGATCCTGTGGCGGCTGACCGCCCGCGCGGACCGCGAGCCGCGTGTGTGGAAGGCCATGCTGCGCCCGGCGCTGAACCACCCCAAGACCACTTTGCTCGTGTCGGTGATCGCCCTCGGCGCGCTGGCCCTGCCGACCTTCGACATGAAGCTGCAGAACACCTCCGACGACGACTTCCCCCGCTCGATGGCCACGATGCAGACCTACGACCGGATGACCGAGGCCTACCCGAGCAAGCACAGCCCGTACAACCTGATCGCCCTCGCCCCGGCCGGCAAGGAGAAGGAGACCCGCGCCGCGCTGGACAAGGCGATCGCGCAGACCCGCACCAACCCGCTGTTCGCCAAGGACCCGGTCGAGGTGCTGGTCTCCGAGGACGGCCGCGCGTTCAAGGCCGACGTGATCGTGCCGCACATCTCCAGCTCCAAGGAAGCCAAGACGGCGTTGAAGCAACTGCGCTCGAGCGTGCTGCCGAACACCGTCGGCACGGTGGCGGGCGCCGAGTTCGCGGTCTCCGGTGAGACGGCGCTGAACAAGGACTTCGCCGACCACGTGCAGGACAAGCTGCCGCTGGTGATCGGCTTCGTGCTGCTGCTGACCTTCGTGATGATGTCGGTGACGTTCCGCTCGGTGGTGGTCGCGCTCACCGCGATCGCGATCAACCTGCTCTCCGCGCTGGCCTCCTTCGGCTTCCTGGTCGTGGTCTTCCAGCACACCTGGGCCGAGAAGTACCTGGACTTCCACTCCAGCGGCGCGATCATCTCCTGGTTGCCGCTGTTCCTGTTCGTGGTCCTGTTCGGCCTGTCGATGGACTACCACGTCTTCGTGGTCAGCCGGATCCGCGAGGCGGCCATGCAGGGGATGTCCACCAAGGCGGCGGTCGAGCGCGGCATCACCAGCTCGGCCGGCGTGATCACCAGCGCGGCGATCGTGATGGTCTCGGTCTTCGGGGTCTTCGGCACGCTGAGCATGCTCGACATGAAGCAGATGGGCGTCGGCCTGGCCGCCGCGGTCCTGATCGACGCGATCGTGGTCCGGATCGTGATCCTGCCCTCGCTGATGACCATCCTGGGCCGCGCCAACTGGTGGCCCAGCCGCGTCCCCCGCGTCCAGGCCCCCCAGCAGTACGTCCCGCAGCGCCCGTCCACCTACGAGCCCCAGGTGTACCAGCAGCGCTACTGATCGCCAGGCGCTTCCCGCGAACCCCGAAGGGCGCGAGTACCGGACCCGGTACTCGCGCCCTTCGGGTTCGTCGTGCCCGGGGCTCAGCCCAGGCGTTCGATGATGGTGACGTTGGCCTGGCCGCCGCCCTCGCACATGGTCTGCAGGCCGTAGCGGCCTCCGGTGCGCTCCAGGTGGTGGAGCAGGGTGGTCATCAGGCGGGCGCCGGTGGCGCCGAGCGGGTGGCCGAGGGCGATCGCGCCGCCGTTGGGGTTGACCTTCTCGTGCGGCGCCTTGATGTCCTTCATCCAGGACAGCACCACCGGGGCGAACGCCTCGTTGATCTCGACCGCGTCGATGTCGTCGATGCCCAGGCCGCACCTGGCGAAGGCGTACTCCGTGGCCGGGATCGGCGCGGACAACATCTCGATCGGGGACGCGCCGCGCACGCTCATGTGGTGGATCCGGGCGCGCGGGGTGAGGCCGTGCCGCTTCAGCGCCCGCTCCGAGACGATCAGCAGCGCCGCCGCGCCGTCGGAGATCTGCGACGCGACGGCGGCGGTCATCCGGCCGCCCTCCATCAGCACCTTCAGCTCCGCCATCTTCTCCAGGGTGGTGCCCCGGCGCGGCGGCTCGTCGACCGAGACCACGGTGCCGTCCACGTCGATCGGCGCGATCTCCTTCTCGAACCACCCGTTGTCGATCGCGTGGATCGCCCGCTCGTGCGACGCGAGCGCGAAGTGCTCCATCTCCTCGCGGGAGATGTCCCAGCGCTTCGCGATCAGCTCGGCGCCGTGGAACTGGTCGACCGGCTCGTCGCCGTAGCGCGCCACCCAGCCCTTGGAGCCGGAGAACGGGTCGGTGAAGCCGAGCGGCTTCGCCGAGGTCATCGCCGCGCCGATGGGGATCTGGTTCATGTTCTGCACGCCGCCGGCGATCACCACGTCCTGGGTGCCGGAGAGCACACCCTGCGCGGCGAAGTGGATCGCCTGCTGCGAGGAGCCGCACTGCCGGTCGATGGTGACCCCGGGCACCGCCTCGCTGTAGCCGGCGGCGAGCCACGCGGTACGGGCGATGTCGCCCGCCTGCGGGCCGATGGTGTCCACGCAGCCGAAGACCACGTCCTCGACCACGTCGGGGTCGATGCCGCTGCGCTCGACCAGCGCGGTGAGCGCGTGCGCGCCCAGATCGGCCGGATGCACCCCGGACAGGCTGCCCTTCTTGCGACCGACCGGCGTACGGACCGCGTCGACGATGTATGCCTCGGCCACTGGGGCCTCCTTTGATCCTCGTTGTTTCCACGGACGACCTGCCTCGGTCCGCGTGTCCGATCACACGCCGCGCACGCTGTCGCCACACCGCGTACAGCAGCTAACCTGACGACCCGTCAGTTATGCTACCCGTGTCCGACCGGGTTTCGACCTGTGTGTCCTCGGTCTCACACCCGTCGAGGGAGTCGCCCAGTGGATCTCGAATTCACCGAGCAGGAGCAGGAGTTCCGCCGGGAGGCGCGCGCGTGGCTGACCGCCAACGTGCCCGCCGAGCCACTGCCGTCGATGGACACCCGCGAGGGCTTCCTGGCCCACCGCGCGTGGGAGCGCAAGCTCTTCGACGCGCGCTGGGCGGTGGTGTCCTGGCCCCGGGAGTACGGCGGCCGCGAGGCGGGTCTGACCGAGTGGCTGATCTTCGAGGAGGAGTACTACCGCGCCGGTGCCCCCGGCCGGGTCAGCCAGAACGGCATCTTCCTGTTCGCCCCGACGCTCTTCGAGTTCGGCACCCGGGAGCAGCAGGACCGCTACCTGCCCGCGATGGCCGCGGGCGAGGAGATCTGGGTCCAGGGCTGGTCCGAACCCGAGGCCGGGTCCGACCTGGCCAACGTGCGCTCGCGCGCGGAGCGGGACGAGGAGCGCGGCGGCTGGCGGCTCAGCGGCCAGAAGATCTGGAGCTCGCGCGGTACCTACGGACACCGCCTGTTCGGCCTGTTCCGTACCGACCCCGGCGCGCAGCGGCACCGCGGGCTGACCTACTTCATGGTCGACCTCGCCGCCGAGGGCGTGACGGTGCGACCGATCCCGCAGCTCGACGGCGAGCCGGGCTTCGCCGAGGTCTTCCTGGACGACGTCTTCGTCCCCGACGCCGACGTGCTCGGCGGGGTGGACGAGGGCTGGAAGATCATGATCGCCACCACCGGCAGCGAGCGCGGGCTCAACCTGCGCAGCCCGGGCCGCTTCGTGGCGCCGGCGAACCGGCTGATCGAGCTGTACCGGCGTGACCCGCGCCCGGCCGAGCGGGACGCGGTGGTGCGGGCCTGGATGGACGCCGACGCGTACCGGCTGTTCACCTTCGGCACGGTCACCAAGCTCCAGGCGGGCGGCGCGATCGGCGCCGACTCCTCGATCAACAAGGTCTTCTGGTCCGAGATGGACGTCGAGCTGCACGCGACCGCGCTGCGCCTGCTCGGCGAGGCGGGCGAGCTGGACGACGGCGACGGCGGCTGGCTGGACGGCTTCCTGTTCGCACTCGGCGGGCCGATCTACGCCGGCACCAACGAGATCCAGCGCAACACGATCGCCGAGCGCATCCTCGGCCTGCCCCGAGCGAAGTAGAAGGGTCCCGACGATGCGCCTCGCATACACCGAAGACCAGGAACTGTTCCGCGACACGGTCCGCGACTTCCTCGCCGACCGGTGCACCACGGCCGACGTGCGCGCAGCGTGGGCCGCCGACACCGCGATCTCCGCGCGCTGGGTCGAACTCGCCAAGGTCGGCGTGACCGGCATCGTGATCCCGGAGGAGCACGACGGCCTGGGCATGGGCGACGAGGAACTGGCCGCCGTGCTGGTCGAGGCCGGCCGGGCCGCGCTGCCCGAGCCGCTGCTGGAATCGGCGGTCGCGGCCGGCCTGCTGGCCGAGTTCGCGCCCGACGCCGGGTGGTTGGCCGAGATCGCGGCCGGTCGGGCGGCGGCCTCCGTGCTGCTGCCCGGGCAGCGCCTCGCGGTCGAGGCCGCGGCCGCCGACGTCCTGGTGATCGGCCTGGCCGACGGCGACCTGCACGTGGCGACGCCGGCCGACTGCGTACTGACCGCGCGGCGCTCGGTCGACCGCAGCCGCAAGCTCTTCACGGTCGACTTCACGCCGACCGCGCGGACCCTGGTGGCCTCGGACACCCGGCGGGCGCTGGCCCGCGCGGCGGATCGGGGCGCGCTCGGCGCCGCGGCGCAACTGCTCGGCCTGACCCGGCGGATGCTGGACATCACCGTCGAGTACGCCAAACAGCGGGTCCAGCGCGGTGTGCCGATCGGTTCGCACCAGTCGGTCCAGCACCACCTGGCCAATGTGCTGATCAAATTGGAGTTCGCCCGCCCGGTGGTGCTGCGCGCGGCCTACTCGCTGGCCCGCGACCTGCCCTCGGCGGGCCGCGACGTGTCGATGGCGAAGATCTACGCGGGCGAGGCGGCCGACCTCGCGGCCCGCAACTGCCTCCAGGTGCACGGCGCGATCGGCTACACCGAGGAACACGACCTGCAACTGTTCATGAAGCGTGCCTGGGCGCTGGGTACCGCGTGGGGCGACGCGGGCGTACACCGCGACCGGATCGCGGCGGACCTGCTCGGCGACGCGCCGGCCCCGCCCACACCCGCGTTCTGACCCGCCCCGTTGGACTGACGACGTATCAGGCGGCCGTCGTCACGCGCGAACGCCCCCGGTTCCTCGGTGAATCGGGGGCATTCGTGTTCCCGGGGCGGTGGTGGCGTCCCCGGACCACGCGGCCTCAGCGCACCCGGAACTCCTTGCTGCGGCCCTGGAACAGGCCCGCCTGCTCGGACCAGTCCAGGTTGCCCAGTTCGATCAGGTGCGGGGCCATGGTGAGGGCCTGCGCGCGGGTGAGGTCGCGGGCCGCCCAGATCGCGCGGATCGAACCCTGGACGCCGTGCGGGGGGTAGGAGGCGATGGTCTCGGCGGCCCAGCGGGCGGTGTCGAGCAGGTCGGCGGCGGGGACCACCTGCGACACCAGGCCCGTCTCGTAGGCCCGCTCGGCGCTCATCCGCTCGGCGTTGCCGAGCAGGGTGAGCCGCATGACCTCGCCGAGCGGCATGCGCTGCGCCAGGTGCATCGACTCGAACCCGGACACCATGCCGTACGTGGTGTGCGGGTCGAAGAACGTCGCCCCCTCCGCCGCGATCGCGAACTCGCACTCGCCCAGCAGGTAGAACGCGCCGCCGCAGGCCATCCCGTTGACCGCGACGATCACCGGCTTCCACAGGTCGGAGAACTTCGGGCCGACCCGGAGCATCGGGTCGTCCATCATGTACGGCGACGACGGCTGCGGGATGTCCACACCGCGGTCGATGCCCGTGCAGAACGCCTTGTCGCCCGCGCCGGTGAGCACCACGCAGCGCACCTCGTCGTCGTGCCGCAGGTCGCGCCACAACGCGTGCAACTCGTCGATCATGGTGATGTCGAACGCGTTGTGCCGGTCCGGGCGGTTCAACGTCACCCACGCGACGCCGTTTTCCTGCTCGTAGCCCAGCGTCTCGAACTTGCGCATAGTCAGCCTTCAATCATCGGTCGCCACCGCTTCGCGGTGGTGTGCGTCTCGATCGCCGCGATGCCGCTTCCCTCGCCGCCATGATCTGACGTACCGTCAGGTTCAATCAA
>NZ_BIFH01000024.1 GCF_003967355.1 Embleya hyalina
AAGCCTTCTTCGGGCCGCCCTTGGGGAGGAGGAGGAAGAGTGCCATGACGGGGATCAGGTACAGGAGCCAGACGGTGGTCTGGAGGACGGTGGGGTCGGGTTGGAAGTTGAGGATGCCCTTGAGGAGGGTGCCGTACCAGGTGTCGGGCGGGATGGTGTCGCTGATGTCGAAGGCCCGGTCGTTCAGGCCGGGGAGGTAGTCGGCCTCCTGGAGGTCGTGGACGCCGTAGGCGAGTACGCCGGCGGCGACGACGACGAGTCCGGCGCCGGTCCAGAGGAAGAATCTGGCGAGGTTGATCCGGACGGCGCCGGCGTAGAAGAGGTATCCGAGCACGACGGCGGTGGCCAGGCCCAGGGCGACGCCGACCATCGGTTCGGTGTTCTCGCCGGTGGAGCGGGCGGTGCCCCACACGATGACCGCGGTCTCCAGGCCCTCCCGACCCACCGACAGGAACGCGGTGAGCACCAGCGCACCGGTGCCCATCGCCAGCGCGTGGTCCAGCCTCCCCTGCAACTCCGCCTTCAACGCGTGCGAGGTGCGCCGCATCCAGAAGATCATCCAGGTGACCAGGAGCACGGCCAGGACGGAGAGCGAGCCGCCGAACATCTCCTGCTGCTTGAACGTCATCTCGGCCGAGGTCAGCTCGAGGGTGGCCTCCAGCGCGACGCTGAGCGCGACGGCCGCGCCGATCCCGAGCCAGACGGCGGGCAGCGCGTCCCGGCGGTCGCTCTTGACGAGATAGGCGATCAGGATGCTGACCACGAGGGCCGCTTCCAGCCCCTCGCGCAGACCTATCAGGTAGTTGGCGAACACAGGCCACCCCGCAGGCTCGAACACATGGTGAGAAATTAGGCGAGCCTAACCAAACCATTCGGAGGGATCCGGCGTCAATGCGGACAAAGCAAAGCTCGGGTAAGGCGGTACGGGCGGCCGGCGGCGGCTCGCCGGTCGCCTGCGGGCACCCGAAAGCGCGCCGCGCCGGCACCGATTCGCGCGGCTCGCGGCAGTTGCTCCCAGGCCCCGGTTCCGGTGTGTGACTAGGCCCCGGCCGTGCCGTTGGCGGCGTGTGCGGCCAGGCGCAGGAACGCGCCGGACAGGGCCGGCGCGGTGAGCGCGATCTGCCAGGGCCGGGCGCCGAACACGCGCAGTACGTCGCCGACCGCGTCCGCGGTGGGGGCCGACGGCGGCGCCCAGGCCAACCGGCGTACGTAGTCCGGCGCGAGCAGGTTCTCGGTGGGCAGCGTGTGCTCGTCCGCGATGGCCGCGACCGCCGTCTTGGCGGCGGTCAGCCGCTCCGCGGCGGCCGGGTCCTTGTCGGTCCACGCGCGTGCCGGCGGCGGGCCCTCGTGCGGCAGCGTGGACATCGGCAGCTCGACCTCGGGCAGCGCCCTGGCCTGCTCGATCGCGGCCAGCCACACCCCGGCCTGGCGTCGGCTGTCCCGGCCCGTGAAGCCGGGCAGCGCGAGCAGGGCGGCCACCGACGCGGGCCCGGCCAGCGCGGCCTCGACGATCGCGGTGTCCGGGATGACCCGACCCGGCGAGACGTCCTTCTGGCGGGCGACGGTGTCCCGCGCCTGCCACAACGAGCGCACGATGGCCAACTGCCGGCGGCGGCGCACCCGGTGCAGGCCCGACGTGCGGCGCCACGGGTCGACCCGGGGGGCGGGCGGCGGCGCGGCGGCGATCGCGGCGAACTCCTGCAGCGCCCAGTCGAGCTTGCCCTGCTCGGTCAGCGTCGCCTCGAGCTCGTTGCGCAACTCGATCAGCACCTCGACGTCCAACGCCGCGTAGCGCAGCCAGGGCTCGGGCAGCGGACGGGTGGACCAGTCCACCGCCGAGTGCCCCTTCTCCAGCGAGAAGCCGAGCACGGTCTCCACCATCGCGCCCAGGCCCACCCGGGGGAAGGCGGCCAGCCGGCCCGCCAGCTCGGTGTCGAAGATGCGCCGCGGGACCATGCCGACCTCGGCCAGGCAGGGCAGGTCCTGGGAGGCGGCGTGCAGGACCCATTCGGCGTCGACGATCGCGGCGCCGAGCGCGGACAGGTCGGGGCAGGCCGCCGGGTCGACCAGGGCGCTGCCCGCGCCGGCCCGGCGCAGTTGGATCAGATACGCGCGTTGCCCGTAGCGATAGCCCGACGCCCGTTCGGCGTCGACGGCGACCGGTCCCGCTCCGGCGGCGAAGGCGGCGACGGTCTCGGCGAGCGCCTCCGGGTCCGCCACGACCGGCGGAACGCCCTCGCGAGGTGCCAGGAGCGGGACCGGCGCCGGGGGGACCGGCGCCGGAAGTTCGGATGAGGTTTCGAAGGAGGCGTCGGTCACCCCACCAAAATAACCCGCCCGCCCGGCCGACCGGGCAGGTCCCCGCCAAGGTGGGCGCGCCACGGCGGGTGTAGGGCGGTCGGAACCGCACGAAATCGCGCGCGGAAGCGGAAAGCCGGCTCCCGGAAAAGCCGAATCCCGGCGGGTGGGTTCACCCGCCGGGATTCGGCTGTACCTGATGGTGTGTCACCTGATGAGGTGTCCTGATGCTCCGCCGGCCCGGGGCCGGTCGATGCCGACCGGGGTCAGCTGATGATGCCCGCCCGCAACGCGAGGGCCACCATGCCGGCCCGGTCGCCCGTGCCCATCTTGCGGGCGATGCGGGCGAGATGGCTCTTGACCGTCAGCGCCGACAGGCCCATCGCCTGGCCGATCGCCTTGTTGGACCGGCCCTCCGCGACGAGGCGCAGGACCTCGATCTCGCGCGCCGAAAGCTCCCGGACGCCGGAGCCGGGCTCCGTCCCGCGCTGTTCCGACGGACGCATGCGGTTTGCCTGGGGCATCCCGTGGTGCATTCCGGCTTGCCGTGCGTGTCCAGGGTTCAGTCCCGCTCGCGCGCCGGTCACGACGTAGCCCCGAACACCCGCGGCAAGCGCGGAGCGAACGGCACCGATGTCGTCGGCTGCGGAGAGTGCCAGGCCGTTCGGCCACCCGGACGCGCGCATCTCGGTGAGAAGCGTGAGTCCGGAGCCGTCCGGCAGGTGCACGTCGGCGACACACAGGTCGCGCGGCGTGCCGGCGCGGGAGCGAGCCTCGGCGATGGTCGACGCCCCGACGACGTCGCGTACACCGAGGGCCCACAGGTGGCGGATGACGGCGTCGCGAACCCGGGGGTCCGCGACGACGACCATCGCCGTGGGCTTGGAAGGACGATAGGCAAGCAGGTTTGCAGGGTGATCGAGAAGTACCGACACCGGGCCTCCTGCGCAGTGATCGCGATTCCCGAAGAAGCGGCCCGACCAGCTACTCCTTCGGGGTGGTCACCCTGTCCTTCGGCACATATGGCGTCGGGCTTTAGAGGAAGATCCAAATCCGTTATGCGACGTTGACCCGGGTGTGTGACCCGGAGGTCTCGCGATGGTGATCCGGCGTGTCAGGAACCGGGTCGCGAGGGCCGGCGCGGTATGGCGACGACGCCCTCCCCGGCCGCCACCGGCGGCAAACCGGCACAGGTGCACAGCAGTTCGGTCCACGCCAGCAGATGCGGCAACAACTCGTCGTCGGCCGGCGTCCACGACGCCCTGACCTCGATCTCGGTGCGGGCGATCTGTCCGGAGAGTCCGCCGAAGCCCTGGGAGGTGCTGCGGCTGACCGTGCCGCTGGGGGCCCGATAGGTCGCGCCGACCGCGTACAGCGACTCGGTCAGCCAGGTCCAGCCGACCTCGGGCAGCAGCGGGTCCATCGCCAGTTCCGGTTCGAGTTCGGCGCGGGTCATGGTGACCACGCGGAACGTGCCCTCCCACGCCTCGTGGCCCGCCGGGTCGTGCAGCAGCACGATCCGGCCGCCGGCGAGTTCGTCCTCGTCCTCGCCGAGCGCGACCTCGGCGGTGAACGCGGCGGAGTACGGCGCCAGGCCGCGCGGCCGGGCCATCTCGTCCAGCACGATCTCCGGACGCAGGACCGCGGCCCGCCATCCGGCCAGTGCCTGCCGGAACTCCTCGGGCTCCTCGGTCTCGCCGACTCCTGCCATGCCTGGCAGCCTAGGCCGCGTCGGGGGGGTCGGGCCCGGGCGACGCGCCGGGCGGGGTGCTCCGTCTGGGCCGCCCGCGTGCGTCTGGGACGATGGCGGATGTGACCGAAACGAGCCTTCCGCACGCCACCGTCCGCGACTCGGCCTTCCTGCGCGCCTGCCGGCGCGAACCCGTCCCGCACACCCCGGTGTGGTTCATGCGTCAGGCGGGCCGTTCGCTGCCCGAGTACCGCAAGCTGCGTGAGGGCACCGCGATGCTCGAGTCGTGCATGCGGCCGGACCTGGTCACCGAGATCACGCTGCAGCCGGTGCGCCGGCACGGGGTGGACGCGGCGATCTTCTTCAGCGACATCGTGGTCCCGCTCAAGGCGATCGGGGTCGACCTCGACATCAAGCCCGGTGTCGGTCCGGTGGTGGCGAACCCGATCCGCTCGCGCGCCGACCTCGCGCAGTTGCGCGACCTCACGCCCGACGACGTGCCGTACATCACCGAGGCGGTCGGCCGACTCGTCGACGAGCTGGGCGGCACGCCGCTGATCGGCTTCGCCGGTGCGCCGTTCACCCTCGCGAGCTACCTGGTCGAGGGCGGGCCGTCGAAGAACCACGAGCGCACCAAGGCGCTGATGTACGGCGACCCGCAGCTGTGGGCCGACCTGGTGGACCGGCTCGCGGAGATCACGTCGGCGTTCCTGAAGGTACAGATCGAGGCGGGGGCGTCGGCGATCCAGCTGTTCGACTCGTGGGCCGGGGCGCTGTCCGCGGCGGACTACCGGGCGTCGGTGTTGCCGGCGAGCACGAAGGTGTTGGCGTCGGTCGAGCACTACGGCGTGCCGCGGATCCACTTCGGGGTGGGCACCGGCGAGTTGCTGCGCATGTTCGGCGAGGCCGGGGCGGACGTGGTGGGCGTCGACTGGCGCATCCCGCTGGACGAGGCGGCGCGGCGGGTGGGGCCGGGGCGGGCGCTGCAGGGGAACTTGGACTCGGCGGTGGTGTTCGCGCCGTGGGAGGCGGTTCGGGCCAAGGCGGACGAGGTGTTGGCGGCGGGGCGTGGTGCGGAGGGGCACATCTTCAATTTGGGGCATGGGGTGTTGCCGAATACGGATCCCGAGGTGCTCACGCGCCTGGTGGCGCACGTCCATGCGGCGAGCGCTCGGTAGGTCGGCTTTTTTGGCCTCAAGCGCCGGCCGGGCTGGGGGTTTGCGGTCGGGCCGGCTCGGGGGGTGGGTGGCTTGGCGTCGTCGGCGGGGTTGATGTGGTTTCTGGTCGGGCCGGCGTTGGCGTTCGGTCGGGTTGGGGTGGCCTCAAACGCCGGCCGGGCTGAATCGGGTGGGCTGACTTGATCGGCTGGGTTCGTCGGGTCGGTCGGATTGGTCGGGCTGACTCGGCCGGGCTCGGTCGGGTCGGGTTGGGCGGGCTGACTCGGTTGGGTCGGGTTGGCCAGCTCGGTCGGGTTGGCAGGGCTGGGTTGGACGGGCTCGGTCGGGTCGGGCGGGCTGACTGGGTTGGGTCAGGTTGGCCGGGTTCGGGTCGGCTGGGTCGGGCGGGCTGGGCTGGGCTGGCCGGGCTGGGTCGGTTTGGTTGGGTCGGGCGGGCTGGGCTGGGTCGGGCGGGCTGGGCTGGGTTGGCCGGGCTGGGTTGGTTTGGGTGGGGTGGGGTGGTTGGGGTGGAATTGGTGGGGTGGGGGGATTCGGGTTTGGGTGTCGGGTTGGGGTGGCTTGTGGGAGAGGGTGTGACGTGGGTGGTTCGGTGATGGCCGGCGGGCGGCATGTGGTTGTCGTGGGTGGTGGGATCGCCGGGTTGACGGCCGCTTGGGTTTTGCTGCGGGACGGGGATCCCGGGCTCACCGTCACCGTGCTCGAGGGGGCTTCCCGGGTCGGGGGGAAGCTGCGTGCCGGGAGCATCGCGGGGGTCGCGGTCGACGAGGGTGCGGAGTCGATGTTGGCTCGGCGTTCCGAGGCGGTCGAACTGGCTCGTGAGGTCGGGTTGGGCGACGATCTTCAGCCCCCGGCCACCGCGGGTGCGTCGTTGTGGACGCGTGGCGCCCTGCGGCCGATGCCGCGCGGGCATGTGATGGGTGTGCCGGGCGACCTGGAGCCGCTGGCGGCGAGCGGGGTGTTGTCGCCCGCGGGCCTGGCCCGGATCCCGCTGGACCACGCGCTGGCGCCGCACCGGTACGAGGACGACGTCTCGGTCGGCCGCTACGTCGCCGAACGGCTCGGCCACGAGGTGGTGGACCGGCTGGTCGAACCGCTGCTCGGCGGGGTGTACGCGGGCAACGCCTACGACATCTCGCTCGCCGCCGCCGTTCCGCAACTGTTGCCGATCGCCCGCTCCGGCGGCTCGTTGGTGGCGGGGGTGCGCGCCCTGCTCGACGCCGCCGCCGAGCGGCCCGCGGGGCCGGTGTTCATGGGGGTGCGCGGCGGTGTCGGGCGATTGCCGCTCGCGGTCGCCGGCGCCGTGGTGGCCGGTGGGCGCGGCAGCATCCGGACCCGGACCACGGTGCGCGAACTGGAGCGCACGCCGACCGGCTGGCGGCTGATCACCGGGCCGACCAACGCCCCCGTCCCGATCGAGGCGGACGCCGTGGTGCTCGCGGTACCGGCCGCGCCCGCGGCCCGCCTCCTGCGCCCGCACTCGACGGTCGCGGCGGTCGAGCTGTCCTCGATCGAATACGCGGGAATGGCGCTGGTGACCCTCGCGTTCCGGCGCGCCGACCTGGCGTCGATGCCCGCCGGAACCGGGTTCCTGGTGCCGCCGGTGGACGGCCGGCGGATCAAGGCGAGCACGTTCGCGTCGAACAAGTGGGGCTGGCTCGCCGAGTCGGATCCGGACCTGTTCGTGCTGCGCACCTCGCTCGGCCGGGCCGGCGAGGAGGCGGTGCTCCAGCGCGAGGACGCCGAACTGGTCGCCGACTCGCTCGACGACCTGCGCGAGGCGGTCGGACTGGCCGCCGAGCCGATCGATACCCGGGTCACCCGCTGGGGTGGCGGGCTGCCCCAGTACGCGGTCGGCCACCTCGGTCGGATCGCCTGCGTGCGGGACGCGGTCGAGCGGTTGCCGCGCCTGGCGGTGTGCGGCGCGGTGTACGAGGGCGTCGGCATCCCGGCGTGTGTGGCGAGCGCGTCCAAGGCCGCGGCCGAGGTGCTGGCGCAGCTCGCCGGGCCGTACGCGCGCCCCGTGCACTGAGCGCGCGGACGAGCCAGGCAGAATCGGACCATGACGCAAAGCACCTCGGAGAACACCCCGGAACCGGTCGACGCCGCCGCAGCGGTGGTCGACGCCGCCCTCAACGCCGACGGCCCCGAGTCCGCGGGCGAATCCGCTCCGGTCCGGCGCAAGGCCCGCGACCTCAACCAGGTGATCAGGTACACGATGTGGTCGGTCTTCCGGCTCCGTGAGCCGCTGCCGGGTGCGCGGGCCGGGCTGGCGGGCGAGGTGGAGCAGTTGTTCGAGCAGCTGCTCGACAAGGACGTGGTGGTGCGCGGCACCTACGACGTCTCCGGCCTGCGCGCCGACGCGGACCTGATGATCTGGTGGCACGCGGAGGACTCGGACGCGCTCCAGGAGGCGTACAACCGCTTCCGGCGCACCGGCCTGGGCCGGCTGCTGGAGCCGGTGTGGTCGAACATGGCGCTGCACCGTCCGGCCGAGTTCAACAAGAGCCACATCCCGGCCTTCCTGGCCGAGGAGACCCCGCGCGACTACGTCGCGGTGTATCCGTTCGTGCGTTCGTACGAGTGGTATCTGCTCGAGGACGACGAGCGCCGCCGGCTGCTCGCCGAGCACGGGCGGATGGCGCGCGGCTACCCGGACGTGCGGGCCAACACGGTGCCGTCGTTCGCGCTGGGCGACTACGAGTGGATCCTCGCCTTCGAGGCGGACGAGCTGCACCGCATCGTCGACCTGATGCGGCACCTGCGCGGCTCGGAGACGCGCCGCCACGTGCGCGAGGAGGTGCCGTTCTACACCGGCCGCCGGCACCCGGTCGCCGAACTGCTCGCCGGCCTGGCCTGAGCCCGCGCCCCGGTCGGTCGGGCAGCGGGCGAGCGATCGCTCCGACCGACCGAGGGTGCGGTGTCGAACTCGAATCCGGGTCGGACTCGAACCTAGGTCGAACTCGAACAGGATGATCCGCTCGAGCAGGACGATCCGCTCGAACACGATGAGCCGCTCGAACACGACGACCCGCAGGACGATCCGCTCGAACAGGACGACCCGCCCGAACCCGAGGAGTCGCCGCCTCCGCCCGAGGCGCAGGACCAGCCGGTGCCGCACCAGGTGTGGTGGCCGTGCCAGTGGTGATGGTGGTCGTGCGGGTCGTGACCCTGATGCCCCCGGTTCCCCTGCGGGCCGGGTGGCCACGGGCCGGGGTACGGACCGGGGTACGGACCGGGCCCGCCGCCGTAGGGCCTGCCGGTGCCGGGTGCGTGGCCGGGGGGCGGGCCGGCCGGTCGGCCGAAGGTGTGGCGGAGCCGGCGTCGGGCCGCGCGGTGGACCCGGACGGCGATCACGATCGGCAGGGCGGCGACGAGGACCGCCACCGCCACGAGCAGCAGCAAGGACATGTTGCCGACCCCCGTGTGGGTGGTGCCTACCCGTGGCCGGCCGGCGCACGGGATGCGAATCGGGTGCGCAGCCGGGCCCATCGGGACGGCTTTCGTTCGACGAACACCTCGGCCAGCGCCTTCGGCAGCGCGTCCCGCTCCCACAGATGGGCCGCGAAGGCGTGTACGTCGGCGCGGGTGCCTCCCTCGGCGGGCTTCGGGTGGACCAGGGCCCAGGTCATGAACTCGCCCGGCCAGCGCGGGCCCAGCGTCGTCGCCAACTCCGGGAGCGCGCGCAGCGCCGAGTCGCGCCGTTTGGCGGCCAGCGCGCGGGCCTGTACGCGGATCCGGTCCGGGTCGAAACCCGGCGGTGTCGGCCCGCCGGCGACCAGTGCCGTGAGCAGCGCGGTCTGCCGTGCGGCCAGCCGCTCGCGCGCGCTCATCGGCGCGCCGCCGTCCGGTCCACCACGGCGCGGATCGCGGCCAACTCGGCGGCGATCTCGCCCGCCGTCGGGAAGTCGCCGTCGCGTTCGAGCAGTACGCGCGGCGGCGGGCGCAGCGCGCACAGCGTGGCCAGCACCTCCAGGATCGGCTCGGTCACCGGGTGCGCGTGGGTGTCGTGCCACAGGCCGTCGCGCTCGACGCCGCCGGCGACGTGTACGTACTCCACCGCCTCCAGCGGGAGTTCGGCCAGCGCGGCGGCCGGGTCGACGCCGTGGTTGATCCGCTGGGTGTGCAGGTTGGCCACGTCGATCAGCAGTCGCACGCCGGTGCGCTCGACCAGTTCGGTGAGGAAGCGGGCCTCGCTCATCTCGTTGTCGGGCCAGGTCAGCAGTGTCGCCGGGTTCTCCAGGGCGAGCGGGACCGGCAGCGCGTCCTGGGCGACGCGGACGTTTTCCGTGACGACGTCGAGCGCGTCCCACGTCATCGGTGTCGGCAGCAGGTGACCGGCCTCCATGCCGCCGGCCCGGACGAACGCCAGGTGTTCGCTGACCACCGGCGAGCCCAGGGCGTCGGCCACTTCGGCCAGCCGGGCCAGCCGCGCGGGGTCGGGACGGTCCGCGCCGGCCAGGCCGAGGCCGACGCCGTGCGGGATCACCTCGACGCCGCGCTCGCGCAACACGCGCAGCGACTCGGGCAGGTGTCCGACGCACACGTTCTCCGCGACGACCTCGACGAAGTCGACGCCGGCCAGGCGCTCGACGGTCAGATCGATCTCCGGCCGCCATCCGATTCCCACCGCTGTCCGCATACGTCCAGCATGGCGGGTCCGTCCCGGACCGAAACAGGCGGAGTTCCCTCGGTTCGCCCGCCTGAGCGCGCCGGGTGGCGAGCGGCCGGCGACGCGGGCGGGTCGCGGGCCGCCCGGCGCTCGGCGCGGTCAGTTGCCGCAGCCGTCGGCGGTGCCGCCGCAGGAGCCCGCCCGGGCGCCCTGGGGGGAGGCGCAGGAAGTGCCGCCGCACCAGGTGGACTCCGGGGCGCGGCCGGCGGGGGTGGGCGCGTTGCGGCGGAAGATCTCCTTGATCACCGGGTCGGGGAAGCGGTCCAGGCCCCACAGGGCGACCGTGCCCAGGCCGTCGGCGCCGAGCGCGGCGACGGCCGCCTCGTCGCGGCGCAGCCGGATCAGCCGGCGCGTGGTCGGCGCGGTGGGCACCACCCGCTCGCCGAACACGCCCAGGAGCAGCAGGCCCGCGACGCACGCCTGGCTGCCGATCACCGCGAGCAGCAGGCCCACCCACGGCAGTGCGCCCGAGGTCGCGTCGTCGGCCCGGACGAAGCCCGCGACGGCGGTGGCCAGGCCCAGGGGGAGGGTGGCGAACAGCGCCCAGCGGGGGAGCCGGCGCGGCCCCGCGTCCGGGCGGGCGATCAGGCCGGCCGCGAACAGGTCGGCGCCGATGCCCTGGATCTCCGGGGCCGCGGCCAGCCGGGTCCGCAGGTCGCGCAGCGGCAGGCCGCCGTACTCCCGATCCAGGATCCGCAGCGGCGCGTCGCCCGTCGCGTCGGCCGCGGGTGCCCGGGCCGCGACCACCTGCCCGTCGCGGTTCAGGTGCAGCGCGCCCTCGCCGAGCAGGGCCAGGATCGACACGTCGACCGCGCGGGCCGCGCCGCCGCCGACGAACGCGTATTCGGCCGCGCCCAGTTCGGCCAGGCGCGCCCGGTCCGCCCGTCGGCCGCCGCGCCGGGCGGACCCGATGGCGACGCCGAGTACGAGCGCCGTCCAGACCGAGTACGCGAGGGGTGGCAGCCAGGGATTCATGGTCCCCAGACATAGCGGACGCACCCGCCGCGCGCGGGCTCGATGTGAGTTTTGCCGCACCGCCCGTACCGATGTTTGAACGGGCGACGGCGGCGCCGACCGGGCCGGCCCGGGGGCCGACCCGCGCCTCGGCTCAGCCCTGCGGGTCCGGCTCCAGGGTCAGCGAGATGGAGTTGATGCAGTAGCGCTGGTCGGTGGGCGTCCCGTAGCCCTCGCCCTCGAACACGTGGCCCAGGTGCGAGCCACAGGTCCCGCAGCGCACCTCGACCCGGGTCATGCCCATCGTGTCGTCCTCGATGTATTCGACCCGGTCCTCGGCCAGCGGCGCGTAGAACGACGGCCAGCCGCAGTGGCTGTCGAACTTGGTGTCGGAGCGGAACAGCTCCGCCTTGCACGCCCGACAGCGGTAGACGCCGGTCGTCTTGGTCTCGGTGTACTCGCCCGTCCAGGCACGCTCGGTGCCCGCCCGACGCAGCACCCGGAACTCGTCCGGGGTCAGCTCGGCCCGCCACTGGTCGTCGGTCTTCTCGATTTCGTAGGCCATGTGCACATCCAACACGCAACGGCGCCGCGACGTTCCCCGAGGGGACGGCACGGCGCCGGCGGGTGTCGGCTCAGCGGGCGGCGGTGCTGCGGGCGCGGATCGCGTCCAGGATCTCGGGGCCGAGCAGGGTCACGTCGCCCGCGCCCATGGTCAGGACCAGATCGCCGGGGCGGGCCAGCGCGGCCACCGAGCCGGCCACGTCGGACCAGCTGTGCTCGGTGCGCACCAGGCCGCCGTTGTCCAGCGCGGCGTGCGCGATGATGTTGCTGGTCACGCCGGGCTGCGGGTCCTCCCGGGCGGCGTAGATGTCCATCACCACGGCGATGTCGGCGGCGGCGAGCGCGCGGCCCATCTCCACCCCGAGCTGCTGGGTGCGGCTGAACAGGTGCGGCTGGTACACCGCGATCACCCGACCCGCGCCCACCGCGCCGCGGGCGGTGGCCAGATCGGCGGTGATCTCGGTGGGGTGGTGCGCGTACGAGTCGACGACCCGGATGCCGCTCTCCTCGCCCTTGAGCTGGAACCGCCGGCGCACGCCCTGGTAGTTGGCCAGTCCCTCGGCCATGCGCCGCGGCTCGACGCCGAGCGCCAGGCCCACCGCGAGCGCCATCACCGCGTTGGAGGCGTTGTGCCGCCCCGGCACCGCGACGGTCAGCACCGACTCGCCGCCCACGGCCTTGCCGTGCACGGTGACCCGGCTGCTCAGGCCGGACGCCTCGATCCGCGCCAGGCGCAGATCCGCGCCCTCGTGTTCGCCGACCGTGACCACGTTCAGCGTCGGCGCGGAGACCGCCAGCCGCTCGCGCAGGGCGCCGGCGCCGGCGTCGTCGGCGGAGAGCACCAGGGTGCCGCCGGGCACGATCCGGCCGGCGAAGATCTCGAACGCGTCGAGCACGTCGTCCAGCGAGCCGTAGTTGGCGTGGTGGTCCAGTTCCACGTTCAGCACCACGGCCACCTCGGGCGCGTACTTGTGGAAGCTGCGGTCGCTCTCGTCCGCCTCGGCCACGAAGATGTCGCCCAGGCCGTGGTGGGCGTTGCTGCCCGCCTCGTTGAGGTCGGCGCCGATCGCGAAGGAGGGGTCCAGGCCGAGCGAGGTCAGGCCGACCGCGAGCATGCTCGTCGTGGTGGTCTTGCCGTGCGTGCCCGCGACGGCCACCGAGCGCCGGCCGTCCATCAGTCGGGCCAGCGCGTCCGCGCGGTGCACGATCGGGATGCCCCGCTCGCGCGCGACGACCAGCTCGGGGTTGTCCTCCCGGATCGCCGAGGAGACCACCACGCACGAGACGTCCTCGGCGACGTTCGCCCGATCGTGGCCCACGTGCACCGTGCAGCCGAGCCGGCGCAGCGCCAGCACCTGGGTGGAGTCCTTGGCGTCGCTGCCGGAGACCCTCGCGCCGCGGATCGCGAGGATCTTGGCGAGCCCCGACATGCCGGCACCACCGATGCCGACGAAGAACGGGCTGCCGAGGTCGACGGGCTCGGCGGGGGGTGCCATGAAGCGGGCTCCTTCGCATGGGGTGGACCCGCGTTCGGCGCGGGCTCCCCGCGATTGTGTCAGCTCACGTCGTGTGCGAAGAGCTTGAGCACCGGCACGCCCACGTTCTGTCGGGCCCGCGAGGCCCAGTCGCGGTGGAAGACCTCTTCGATGAAGTGCGGGTCGGTGAGCACGATCACCTCGTCGGCGTGGTGCCGCTCGACGATCTGCTTGAGCGTGTCCAGCGGGTCCCGGCCGGGGGTGGTCTCGCCGACGGCGGTGGCGCCGCTCGCGCGCAGTGCCGCCACGCTCGCCTCCAGGGTGCGCCGGGCCGCCTCCGCGCCGTCGTCGGGGCCGGGCCGCTCCTCGATGTCGTCGGCCACCTCGCCCAGGCGTACCAGGGCCGCGTCGTCCAGCGCCTGGAGCAGCTTGCGATGGTCGGCCTTGCCGGGCAGGACCACCACGAACGAGGTCTCGACGCCCTCGTGCAGGCCGGTCACGAACGCGACGTCCGCCTCGTTCAGGACCTTTTCGACGAGCAGCACGATCGTGTACACGCAACACTCCTTGACGCATCGGTCGAGCCGGGTGTCCACGCCCCGTCTGCCCGGAGTCCACCCTCCCATTCGCACCGACCGGCGGGCGCCGGCCGGGGCCGCCGAAACGGCCCCGGCCGGGTCCTACGCGCGGACGTAGCGGGAGAACAGCGCGCCGTCCTCCTCGAGGATCGAGATCGGGCGCATCGCCTGCGCCTCGGCGAGCGCGGGGCCGGCCAGAAGCCGGTGGGCGGGTCCCGAGGTCAGCAGCGGGCTCACGGTCAGGCACAGCTCGTCCAGCCGGCCGCACGCGGCGATCTGCGCCAGTACGTGCGGGCCGCCCTCGGTGAGCTGCCGGGTCAGCCCGCGGGCGGCCAGCGCGTCGAGGGCGAGGCCCAGGTCGACCCGGTCGCGCCCGGCCAGGAGCACGTCGCCGTACTCGGCCGCCGCCGCCAGGCCCTTGGGCTGGGCCTCCTCGCAGGTGATCACGATGGTGGGGGTGACCGCCTCGGTGAACAGCGGCGTGGTGAAGTCGATGGCGAGGCTGCGCGAGACGATCGCGATCACCGGCGCGGGCAACTGTCCGGCGGCGGCCCGGGCGGCGGCGTAGGCGGGCCTGGGCCGCGGCGGCCGGTAGCCCTCCTGGCGCACGGTGGCGGCGCCCACCACGATCACGTCGGCCAGGCCGCGCAGCACACCGAAGACGCGCTTGTCCGCGGGTGAGGACAGGCCGGCGGACAGGCCGTCGGGGGCCTGCGCGGCGCCGTCCAGGCTCGTCACCATGTTCGCCCGCAGCCAGGTGCGGTCGGGGGGATAGGCGTAGGCCTCGACCAGGTCGACGTCGGGTTCGTCGGGGGTGGAGGGCACGGGAAGGAGACGGCGCATGCGATCGAGTTTCGCACGCGTCGTAGGCTTGATGATCGTGTCCGTAGCTCCCGTGTCGTTGACCACGCGCCACCCCAGCGTCCCCGCCGACCGCCTCGTCGCCGAGATGGTCCCGCCGCCGCGGTTCGGCGACGTGCGTTTCGACACGTACATCCCCGACCCGAACCAACCCGGGCAGGCCGCGGCCGTGGTCCGGCTGGAGCGGTTCGCGGCGGGGCTGAACGGGGACGGCGCAAAGCGCCGCTGGTTCCGCCGGGAGCAGGCGGCCGGGCCGAGCGGGATCTATCTCGACGGCGGCTACGGCGTCGGCAAGACCCACCTGCTGGCCTCGCTGTGGCACGCCTCGCCCGGCCCGAAGTCGCTGTGCACCTTCGTCGAGCTGACCAACCTGGTCGGCGCGCTCGGATTCCGGCGGACCGTCGAGGCGCTGTCCGGACACCGGCTGCTGTGCATCGACGAGTTCGAACTCGACGACCCGGGCGACACCGTCCTGGTGTCGACCCTCCTGGGCAAGCTCGCCGACGCCGGCGTCAAGCTCGCCGCGACCTCGAACACGCTGCCGGACAAACTGGGCGAGGGGCGGTTCGCCGCGCAGGACTTCATGCGCGAGATACAGGGGTTGTCCGCGCGCTTCGAGGCGCTGCGCATCGACGGCGAGGACTACCGGCACCGGGGCCTGCCGGCGGCGCCCGCGCCAGTGGCCGAGGACATGGTCACCGCGGCCGCCGAGGCCGCGCCCGACGGTGCCGCGCTGGACGACTTCCCCGCACTGCTCGCGCACCTGGCCACGGTGCACCCCAGCCGCTACGGCGCGATGCTCGACGGGATCACCGGCGTCTTCTGGCGCGGGGTGCACCCGGTCGAGGACCAGGGCACCGCGCTGCGTCTGGTGGTGCTCGCGGACCGGATGTACGACCGCGAACTGCCGGTGGTGGCCTCGGGCGTGCCGTTCGACGAACTGTTCACCGAGGAACTGCTCGGCGGCGGCTACCGCAAGAAGTACCTGCGCGCGATATCGCGCCTGGTGTCGATGGCCCGCGACGGCGCCGAGCGCATCCCCGCCCCCCGCTGATCCGCCGCCGCCCGGACGCCGCGCGTGGGCGATCGGCGGGTCGGTGCGGCATCATCGGAGCCGGGTCCCGACGACGCGGAGGCAGCGGCATGGCGAAGAAGGCCGACGGCAGGAGTGCAGGCAGGGCCGACCGGGGCACGAAGGGGTCGACGCCGGTGGGCCTGGGCGAGGCCCCGGACGCCGAGGCGGTCGTGCAGGGGCCGACGGCCACGAAGAAGGCGACCAAGCCCGCGAAGGCCGCGAAGGCCGCCAAGCCCGCGAAGGGCGACAAGCCCGCGAAGGCCGCGAAGGGTGACAAGTCCCCGAAGCCCGCCAAGCTCGACAAGGCGGCGAAGGCCGCGAAGGGCGACAAGCCCGCGAAGCCCGCCAAGCTCGACAAGGCCGCCCGGGCCGCGAAGGCGGAGCGGGTCGACGAGGCGGCCAAGGCCGCGAAGAAGGCCGCGAAGAAGGCGGCCAAGGTGCTCGAGGCCGAGCGCGAGGCGCAGGCCGACCTCGCCAAGGCGGCGAAGAAGGCCGCCAAGAAGGCGGACCGCAAGGCCGCCGCGGCGCTGGAGGCCGCGGCCGAGCGGGTCGCCGCCGAGGCCGCGAAGGCGGCGAAGGCACTCGCGAAGCAGACCGAGGCCGAGCGCGCGATCGCCGAGGCGCCGGCCGCGGACCCGGAGCCCGCCGTCGGCCCGGCCGTACACTTGGTCGCCGACCCGGCGGACGATCCGGCCCCCGACGCCGAGCCCGCCGTCGACCCGACCGCCCCGACCGCCGTCGAGCCGGGTCCCGCCGAGCAGCGGCCCGAGCCCGCCCCGCCCCGACTCCGGGTGCTCGTCGAGGTGCCCGCCGACAAGTACGCGCCCCCGGCCGATGTGCCGTCCGTACGGGCCGCGTTGCGGCTGCCGGGCGGCCCCGTCGACCTGGCCGCGATCGATCCGCGCGCCACGCCGAGCTTCGCGGGCGACAAGGCCGACGCGCTCGCCGACATCGGCGCGATGGGACCCAGGCTGGCCGAACTCCAGGAGCGGCTGTACGCGCAGGCCGTGGCCGGCGGGGCGCGCCGCCGGGTGCTCCTGGTGGTCCAGGGCATGGACACCTCCGGCAAGGGCGGCACGGTCAAGCACGTGATCGGCCAGTTCAACCCGTCGGGCTGCCACATCCACGCGTTCAAGGCGCCGACCGAGGACGAACTCGCCCACCCGTTCCTGTGGCGGGTCCGCGCCCAGGTGCCCGGCCCCGGTCTGATCGGCGTGTTCGACCGTTCGCACTACGAGGACGTGCTGATCGCGCGGGTGCGCGACCTGGTCCCGCGCCAGGTCTGGTCGCGCCGCTACGCCACGATCAACCGCTTCGAGCAGAGCCTGGCCAAGGACGAGGTGACCGTCGTCAAGGTCTTCCTGCACATCTCGCCCGAGGAGCAGAAGGAACGGCTGCTGGCCCGGCTCGACAACCCGGACAAACACTGGAAGTTCAACCCGGCCGACATCGACGAGCGTTCCGTGTGGCCCGACTACCGCACCGCCTACGAGGCCGCGCTGGAGAAGTGCGACGGCGACGCGGCGCCCTGGTACGTGGTGCCGGCCGACCGCAAGTGGTACCGCAACTGGGCGATCAGCCGGCTGCTCCTGGAGCACCTGACCGAGTTGGACCCCCGCTACCCGGCGGGCGACTTCGACGTCGAGGCCGAGCGCAAGCGCCTGCTCGACGCCTGAGCGTTTCCGACGGCCGAGGACGGCGGTCGCGGTCGGCGCGGCGGCACGCCCCTAACGGGTGCCGATCCGGACCACCGCGACCGACGTCGCGGGCAGCCGCAGGGTGGTGCCGACCAGGCCCCGGCGGATCTCCGCGCGGTCGTCCCAGGCCGCGACGATCTCCGCCGCCCCGGTGCCCATCGGCAGCGTCGCGGGCTGCTCGGCCAGGTTGACCGCGGTACGGAACGCGCCCCGGTGCACCATCAGCCAGCCGGCGGTCTCCTCGAAGCTGACCTGGACCCGGGTCAGGTCCGGATCGGTCAGGTTCTCCCACTCCCGGCGCAGCGCGATCAGCCGCCGGTACCAGGCCAGCAGGGCCGCGTGCGGGGCGCGGGCGGGCTCCTTCCAGTCCAGGCACGAGTCGCGCACGGTCTGCGCCGACTGCGGGTCGGGGATCTGCGCCGCGTCCCACCCGTGCGAGGCGAACTCGGCGCGGCGGCCGTTGCGTACCGCCTCGGCCAGCTCCGGGTCGGTGTGGTCGGTGAAGTATTGCCAGGGCGTGGACGCGCCCCACTCCTCGCCCATGAACAACATCGGGGTGAACGGCGCGGTGAGCACGAGCGCGGCGCCCGCCGCGAGCAGCGCCGGCGGCAGGGTCGCCGAGATCCGGTCGCCGGTGGCCCGGTTGCCGACCTGGTCGTGGGTCTGGAGGTAGCCCAGGAATCGATACGCGGGCATCCGCGAGGTGGGCACCGGGCGGCCGTGCGTGCGCTTGCGGAACGAGGACCAGGTGCCGTCGTGCAGCCAGACCCGGGTGAGTGTCTTGGCGAGGGTGCCCATCGAGCCGAAGTCGCCGTAGTAGCCCTGGCGTTCGCCGGTGAGCAGGGCGTGCAGCGCGTGGTGGAAGTCGTCGCTCCACTGGGCCTGCACGCCCATGCCGCCGCTCTCGCGCGGGGTGACCACGCGAGGGTCGTT
Organism: Embleya hyalina; assembly: GCF_003967355.1. Lineage (GTDB taxonomy): Bacteria > Actinomycetota > Actinomycetes > Streptomycetales > Streptomycetaceae > Embleya > Embleya hyalina. Next base: position 17,973 of record NZ_BIFH01000024.1, read on the forward strand.
CAGATCCGACTCGGCGATCAGGAACAGCGGCCGGCCGGTGGCGGCGGCGAGCTTGTCCACCGCCTCGGACAACTCCTCCAGGAACGGCACCGCGCGGTTGTCCGCGAGCGCGTGCACCGCGTCCAGGCGCAGTCCGTCCACGTGGTAGTCGTGCAGCCACATCAGCGCGCTGCCGACCAGGTAGGCGCGGACCTCGTCGGAGCCCGGGCCGTCCAGGTTCACCGCCGAACCCCACGGGGTGCGGTAGCGGTCGGTGAAGTAGGGGCCGAAGGCGGGCAGGTGGTTCCCGGACGGGCCCAGGTGGTTGTGCACGACGTCCAGGATCACGCCCAGGCCGCGCACGTGGCAGGCGTCGACGAACCGCTTGAGGCCGTCCGGGCCGCCGTAGGGCTCGTGCACCGCCCACGGGCACACGCCGTCGTAGCCCCATCCGTGCCGGCCCGGGAACGCGGACACCGGCATCACCTCGACGTGGGTGACGCCGAGGTCGACCAGGTGGTCGAGCCGCTCGACGGCCGCGGCGAACGTGCCCTCGGTGGTGAACGTACCGATGTGCAGCTCGTAGACGACCGCGCCCGGGAGCGGCCGGCCGGTCCAGGCCCCGTCGCCCCACGTGTACGCCGCGTGGTCGACCACGCGGCTCGGGCCGTCGGGGCCGGTGGGCTGCCACCGCGAACGTGGGTCGGGCAGCGGGTCGTTGCCGTCGATGGCGAACGCGTAGTCGCTGCCGTGTACCGCCGTCGGCACGTCCGCCTGCCACCACCCCGGCCGGTTCGCGTCGCGCATCGGCTTGCGTCGGCCGTCGACGACGACCTCCAGGGACGACGCTTTCGGAGCCCAGACCTCGAACCTGACCACGATGGTTGTGTCCTTCCGGGAACGCGTGCGAACGGATGGGAACGGCCGGGCGCCGGGCCCCGGCCGGATCAGCCCCGGGTGAGCAGGGCGACGGGCAGGTCCTCCAGGATGTGCCGCAGGCGGGCCTGGCCGGTGTACGTGCCGCCGGTCAGCGCGTCGACCCAGCGGCCTTCGGGCAGCGGGAGCAGCGCGCCGCCCCAGTGGCCCTTGGCGGCGAGACCGGCCGGCAGCCGGGTCGCCACCGTGATCGCCTCGCCGCCGCGGATGAACGCGATGGCGTGGTCCGCTTCCTTGCCGCGGGCGCGCAGCGGCGTGTAGGCGCCGGCGAACCAGTCGGGACGCGCGCGGCGCAGCCGCAGCGCGGCGGAGGTGACCCGGAGCTTGAGCGCGTCCAGCGGGCCGTGCTCGCGCCCGAAGTCGACGGGGGCCCGGTTGTCCGGGTCGACCAGGGTGTACAGCGCCAGTTCGCCGCCCTGGTACACGTCCGGTACGCCCGGCATGGTCAGCTGGACCAGCTTGGCGCCGAGCGAGACCGCGTGTGCGGCGCGGTCCACCGTGGCGACGAAGTCGGCGATGTCGGCGCCGAGTTCGTCGTCGGCGAGGACGGCGCGGACGAAGGCCTCGCTCGCCGCCTCGTAGTCCGGGTTCGGGTCGGCCCAGGTGGTTTCCCGGGCCGCCTCGCGCATCGCCTTGCGCAGGTAGGCCACCGCCCGGTCCGGGGTGAGCGGCCAGGCGCCGACCAGGGTCTGCCACAGCAGGTAGGTGTCGTAGCCGTCCGGGCCGAAGCGGAACTCGGAACGGTGCGGTCGGGACAGCTCGTTCCAGGCGTGCACCCGGTCCGCCCAGTCCTCGGGAATCTCCGCGAGCACCGACAGCCGGGCCCGGACGTCCTCGCTGCGCTTGGTGTCGTGGGTGCTCAGCGTGGTCATCGTGGTCGGGGACATGCGCCGGCAGGCGGCGTGGAACCCGGCGAGGTCCGAACCGAACGTGTCGGGCGCGCCGCCGACCTCGTTCAGCGAGCTCAGGGTGTACCAGCGGTAGAACGCGCGGTCCTCCACGCCCTTGGCCGCGAGCGCCGCCGCGACCTGGCCGAAGCGGGTACCGAACTCGCCGTCGGCGAGCGCGAGTTCGGCGATCTCGCGGGCCGCCTCGGAGACCTGTCCCGGGACCCCGGTCAGCGCCCGGGCCATCGCGGCGATCGAGCCGGGGCCGGCGCCGGGGTAGGGGCGGTAGGTGGGGAACGCGGTCAGCAGCGGGGGCAGCGCGCGGCCGACGTCGCCGGCGCCGGCCACCGGCTCCAGCCGGTCCAGGGTGCGGCGCAGTCGGGCGAACTCGGTGGCCAGGCCGCCGGCGAGGACCTCGGCCCTGGCCTCCTGCGCGAGGTAGTCGAAGCCTTCGCGCACCCCGGTTTGTTCGCGGTGCAGCGCGCGCAGCGGGTCGGCGCCCTCGGGGTCCAGGAAGAGGTTGTCCACCCGGCGCAGCGCGTCGTAGCCGGTGGTGCCGTCGCAGGCCCAGTCGGCGGGCGTCGTCTCCTCGTCGGAGAGGATCTTCTCCACCACGATCCACGCGTTCGGCGCGGCGGCGCGCAGCCGCTCCAGATAGCCGCGCGGGTCGGCGAGGCCGTCGGGGTGGTCGATCCGCAGCCCCTGGATCAGGCCCTCGTTCAGCAGCCGCAGAATGGTTCCGTGGGTGGCCGCGAAGACCTCGTCGTCCTCCTGGCGCAGCGCGATGAGCCCGGAAATGGTGAAGAAGCGGCGATAGTTCAGCTCGGTGTCGGCGCGCCGCCAGTGCGCGAGTTCGTAGTGCTGGGCGGCGAGCAGTTCGTCGAGCGCGAGCTTTTCGGTGCCGGGACGGAGCGGGAACTCGTGGTCGTGGTAGCGCAGCACGTGGCCGTCCACGATCAGCTCGTCGGCGACCTCCTCGACCGGGCCGCCGAGCACGGGCAGCAGGACGCGCCCGTCGTGCATGGTCCGGTCGATGTCGAACCAGCGGGCGAAGGGCGAGTCGGCGCCCTCGCGCAGCGTCTCCCACAGCGGCCGGTTCAGCGACTCGGGCGTGGGCACCGCCATGTGGTTGGGCACGATGTCCACCACGAGGCCGAGCCCGTGTGCGGCGGCGGCCGCCGCCAGCTCGCGCAGCCCGTCCTCGCCGCCGAGGTCGGCGGACACGCGCGAGTGGTCGACCACGTCGTAGCCGTGGGTGGATCCGGGGACGGCTTGCAGGACGGGCGACAGGTGCAGGTGGCTCACCCCGAGCGAGGCGAGGTGGGGCACGGCGGCGGCGGCCTCGGCGAACCCGAAGGCGGGTTGCAGCTGGAGCCGATAGGTGCCGGTCGGAACACGAGAAGGCGACGAGGTCATGCCGACAAGCTTCCCCGGACATCCGTGACCTACCACCCGCCGGGGTGGTGAAACCCACGCCGGCGGGTGATCGGGTCACGGTCGTTGCAGGACCACCAGCGAGCGGGACTCGACGGTCTGGGCGGCGCCGCCCTCGATGGTCGGGCGGGATCTGGGCTCGTGTATCACCGTCTTGTCGTCGGCGGTGTCGACCACCACGGTCCAGGATCGGCCCAGGTCCGCCGGGATGGTGAACTCCTCGGCCTCGTGCGAGGCGTTGAACAGCAGCAGGAACGAGTCGTCGGTGATCTTCTGGCCGCGCGGGTCCGGTTCCGAGATGGCGTTGCCGTTGAGGAAGACGGCGACCGACTTGGCCGCCGCCGCCCACCAGTCGCCGTCCGACATCTCCTCGCCCGTGGGGGTGAACCAGGCGATGTCGGTCAGCTCGTCGTGGGTGCCCTGGACGGATCTGCCGTGGAAGAAGCGGCGGCGCCGAAAGACCGGGTGCTCGGCGCGCATCCGGGTCATCATCCGGGTGAACTCGAGCAGGTCGGGGCCCTCGCCGTCGGGCCAGCGCACCCAGGAGAGTTCGTTGTCCTGGCAGTAGACGTTGTTGTTGCCCTGCTGGGTGCGGCCGAACTCGTCGCCGTGCGCGATCATCGGCACGCCCTGGGACAGCAACAGGGTGGCGATGAAGTTGCGCTGTTGACGGGCGCGCAGCGCGAGGATGTCCGGGTCGTCCGTCTCGCCCTCGACGCCGTGGTTCCAGGACCGGTTGTGGCTCTCGCCGTCGCGGTTGTCCTCGCGGTTGGCCGCGTTGTGCTTGTCGTTGTACGACACCAGGTCGTGCAGGGTGAAGCCGTCGTGGCAGGTGACGAAGTTGATCGAGGCGATCGGTCGGCGGCCGTCGTCCTGGTACAGGTCGGAGGAGCCGGTCAGTCGTGAGCCGAACTCGGCGAGGGTGCGCTCCTCGCCGCGCCAGAAGTCGCGCACCGTGTCGCGATACTTGCCGTTCCACTCGGTCCACAGCGGCGGGAAGTTGCCCACCTGGTAGCCGCCCTCGCCGACGTCCCACGGTTCGGCGATCAGCTTGACCTGGGAGACCACCGGGTCCTGCTGGACCAGGTCGAAGAACGAGGACAGCCGGTCCACTTCGTGGAACTGCCGGGCCAGCGTGGCGGCGAGGTCGAAGCGGAACCCGTCCACGTGCATGTCGGTGACCCAGTAGCGCAGCGAGTCCATGATCAGCTGCAACACGTGCGGGCTGCGCATCAGCAGGCTGTTGCCGGTGCCGGTGGTGTCCAGGTAGTAGCGCTTGTCGTCGGCGAGCCGGTAGTAGGACGCGTTGTCCAGGCCGCGGAAGGACAGCGTGGGGCCCAGGTGGTTGCCCTCGGCGGTGTGGTTGTAGACCACGTCGAGGATCACCTCGATGCCCGCCGCGTGCAGCGCCTTGACCATCGAGCGGAACTCCTGCACCTGCTGCCCGCGTTCGCCGGTGGACGAGTAGGCCGCGTGCGGCGCGAAGAAGCCGATCGTGTTGTAACCCCAGTAGTTGCGCATCCCCAGGTCGGACAGCCGGTGGTCCTGGACGAACTGGTGCACCGGCATCAGCTCGATCGCGGTCACCCCCAGGCTCACCAGGTGCTCGATCACCGCCGGGTGCGCCATGCCCGCGTAGGTGCCCCGGATCTCCTCGGGCAGGCCCGGGTGGCTGCGGGTCAGCCCGCGCACGTGCGCCTCGTAGATCACCGTGTCGTGGTATCCGGTGCGCGGCGGCCGGTCGTCGCCCCAGTCGAAGTAGGGGTTGATCACCACCGAGGTCATCGTGTGCGGCCCGGAGTCGGTGGTGCTCATCAGGTCGGGGTGCTCGAACGAGTAGCCGTACATCGACTCGTGCCAGTGCACCTCGCCGCTCATCGCCTTGGCGTACGGGTCGAGCAGCAGCTTGTTCGGGTTGCACCGGGTGCCCGCGGCCGGGTCGAACGGGCCCTGGACGCGGTAGCCGTAGCGCTGCCCGGGTTGGATCCCGGGCAGGTACGCGTGCCGGACGAAGGCGTCGGCCTCGCGCAGCTCGATGCGCCGCTCGGTGCCCTCCTCGTCCAGCAGACACAACCAGACGCGTTCGGCGGCCTCCGAGAAGACCGCGAAGTTGGTGCCGGCGCCGTCGTACGTGGCGCCCAGCGGATACGAATGACCGGGCCAGACCTGCATGAGCAACCTGCTTTGTCGCGGATCGTGCTTCGGCAGCATTTCGGCAGCTTGCAGTCTCCCGTACCGGACCCGATCCGGGGGTGCAATCCACTCCGGCGTCCCCCGGTCGGGTGGATTTCATGCCTGGGGCGGGCCGTGTGCGGCCGGCCGAACCGATCGTCGCCGATCAATTCCGGTCGGAACGATCAGATCCAGTCGAGCAGTTCGGCGGCGAGCATTTCCTCCCGGCAGGGCCAGGCGCCGCCGCACGAGCACGCCACGCCGTCGGTGTCGGGGATCGCGGTGCGCCGATGGTGCGCGAAGATCTCCGCGACCACATCGCGATACCGGGCGAAATCGTCCTCGGCGCCGTCGTGTACCGCCGGGATCCTGCTGTTCGTGGCCAACATGACGACCTCCTGGGTGCCACGGTTCCTGCCGGATGAGACGGATCGTCGATCCGTCTCGGTTGCGCCCCGGAACAGGAGGAGGGAAGACCCTCTCCCGTCCGGCAATTGTTTCGCTATGACGTTGCGCTGCTCGGCAGAAGTTGCCAGAGCGCGTCGAGTCCCCCCAATCGCCTTACGCCATCCGGGTAATGCCGGTGCATTCGTCACCCGAACGGGGCACGCCGACCGGCCCGCGCGGGCCCCCCGAGGCCGCCGGGTTTCGCTATACGCTCGTTCGGTTCCGGCTCGACGACGAACGGATGGGACGCGATGGCCGATCGGGAGTCCAACCCGCCACCCTCGACAACCGACGAGGATCCCGCGGCGGGGACGAGTACGACCGGTCTCGACGGCACGACCGGATTCGGCTCGGGCGGCGACACCTTCCCGGACCCGTACGCCCCCTGTCCCGACGGCGACCCCCCGGGCGGCACGGCCGGTCTCCCGGGCACCGTCGGACTCACCGACACCGGCTCGTTCGCCCTCGACCCGGGCAGCCTGCCCGGCCCCCGCCACGCGGCCGCCGGCACCGCCGTCCTGGACGGCTCCGGGCCGCCCGACCCGATGCCGGGGATAGACCCCGCGACGCTCACCTGGACCGAGGACGACTGGGCCGCCGCCCTGCTGCGCGGCCGCCGCGCCGGTCGGGCGTACGTGTACCTGAACCTGATCGAGCAGCGGCTGCGCGCGGTGATCAGCGCGGTGCTGGTCCCGGTCTACGGACCCGGAGAGAACCCGCACGACGACGGCGCGTGGGTGCTGGCCGCGGCCGGCAGCGTGCAGAACGAATGGGTCGAACGCGCCGAGGCGGTCCGGGAGATGAGCCGCCGGCGCGGCTACATCGTGGACCCCGCCGACGACGAGCTGATCGCCTTTTTGACCCTTCCGCAGCTGCGCGAGCTGATGGTGCGCAACTGGTGGTGCTTCGAGCCCTTCCTGCCGGACCGGCGCAAGCTGGAACGCGCCCTGGAGGAGGTCGAGATCGGCCGGCACATCGTGGCCCGCAACCGGGTGCTCTCGCCCGACGTGCTCGCCCAGGTGGAACGCGCGTGCCTGCGCGTGCTGGCCATGCTGGACGGGCCGCTCGCCGACCAGGGCGACCGACGGCTGGCCCTGGACGCGGTCGAGGAGTTGTTCGCCGGGCGCTACGCCGACGTGGTGGGCGTCTTCCAGGACCGCTCCGCGCTGCAGCGCCGGTTGCCCTTCGCCGACCTGGTGGACGGCGCGCGCGGGATCGACGCGATGGGCGTCTCGCTCAACCTGCTGTGCCAGAACCACTCGGGCCGCGATCTGGCCCGGCTCGGCGCCGGCGGGTGCGACATGCGGCTGCTCTTCCTCAACCCCGCGGGCGACGCGATGAAGCAGCGCGAGCGCGACGAGGGCATCAAGAAGGGGCTGCTGTCGCGGATGACCACGCTCAACATCCTGCACATGCGCCGCGTCCGGGCGATGCTGCGCGAGCCGCGCCGGATCGAGATCCGGCTCTACGACGAGGCGCCGCGCTTCGGGGCCTACCTGGTGGACGGGGAGGTGGGGCTGATCCAGCCGTATCTGCGGCACGCGCGCGGCGTCGAGTCGCCCGCGTTCGTGCTGCGCGCCGACGCGGCGGGCGGCTCCGGACGCGGGCTCTACCCGCTGTTCCAGGAGGAGTTCGAGCAGCTGTGGGTGGCGGGCAAGCGGACCTCGTGAGCGCCGGGGACCCGGTCAGAACGCGTGCCAGCGCGCCTCGGTGTCGCCGGTGCGCAGGGTGCGGACCCGGTGGTGGAACTCCTCCTCCGCCGCCGGGTTGCCCGGCACGTGCTGGGCCACCCAGGCGGTGGCGGCCAACTCGCGGGTGTCGCGCAGCACCGGGTAGCCGGGCCACTCGGTCACGTCGAAGCCGTACTTGCGGGCGAACCGCCGCTCCGCGCCGTCGGGCAGGCCGTAGCGGGCGGCGGCCATCGGGGTGAGCACCAGGTCGAACTCGCGCAGGTCGTGCGCGACCGTCTCCCAGTCCAACAGCAGCGCCCGGCCGCCGTGTACGCCCACGTTGCGCAGCAGCGCGTCGCCGTGGATCAGGCCGGTCGGCAATGCCGGGGTCAGCTCGCGGCGGGCCGCCTCCAACGCGTCGCGGCGGGCCGACAGATAGCGCCGATCGGCCAGCCCCACCGCCGCGTCGGCCGAGTCCAGCCAGGTCTCCACCAGCGCCAGCGGATCGCGGGCGGGCAGCGCGAACGGCGGCGCGGGCAGCGCGTGCAGCTTGCGCAACAGCCGGGCCAGGTCGGCCACGTTCGGCTCACGCTCGGCCGGCGGCAACAACTCCCAGAAGGTGACGGGGCGCCCGTCGACCAGCACCGGCCGGGCCTCGATCCCGGCCGCCGGTCGCACCGCCGGGAAGTCCTGTTCGGCCAGCCAGCAGGCGACCGCGATCTCGCGCCGGGCGCGCTCGGCCAGGTGCGCCCCCCGGGCCACCCGCGCGACCAGGCCGGGACCGGGCAGCGCGAACACCGCGTTCTCGCCGAAGGAGAGCAACGTCGCGTCGGCGGAGGGCACTTCGACCTCCGCACACGCGCGCACGAGCACCGAACGTTCGCCGGCCACCGAGTCGATCACGCCGGAGATGGTACCGGTCCGGGCTCAGGCGGAGAGCCCGGATCTCGCCGGCAGCGCCGCGTCGTAGCGATCGAGGACCAACCGGGCGATTTCGGGGGTGTCCGCGACCGGTTCGGTGACCAGCTCGGCACCGGCCGCCAGCGCCTGTCCGACGATGCGGTCCGGCAGGATCCCCGGCGCCAGCATGCAGGACGCCACCGCGATCCGCTCGGCGCCCAGGGCGCGCAACCCCTCGACCGCGGCGCCGACCGTGGAGCCCTGGTGGACGGAGGCGAACGCGGGGACCACGGCGCACCAACCGGTACGCCGCCACTCCCGCGCGACGATGGTGGTCACCGCGTTCGCCTCCGGATCGGTGGAGCCCGCGGTGGCCAGGACGACGCCGTAGCGGGCGTCTCCCGGCCGTACCCCGGCCTCGCGCATGCGCAGGTTCAAAGCGTCGAGCAGCAGCGGGGACGGGGCCAGTGTGGCCGTTTGGCGCACCGTCAATCCGCGGTGGCGCAGGACGTTCGGCACGTCCTGCTTGGCGTGGAACGCCGGGGTGAACAGCAGCGGCACCGCGACCGCGGTGTCCGCCCCCGCCTCGGCCAACTCGGCCAACCGCTCCGGCACACGCGGGCCGCAGTGGTCCAGATAGCCGATCTCCACCCGCAACCCGGGCCGCAGCGCGCGCACCCGCGCGGCCAGGGCGGCCATCGCCGCGGCATGCCGGGGATCGCGGCTGCCGTGCGCGACGGCCACAAGCGGGGGAGCGAGGTTCATGGCCGCCTTCCTACCGGCCCGCGACCAGGCCGCGCTGCCGCAGCACCAGGCGCTCGATCGGAGTGAACACCAGCATCTCGATGCCGATGCCCACGATCAGGATCATGAAGACCGCGGTCAACATCATCGGCATGTCGCCCAGGTCGCGTCCCTGGTCCATCAACTGTCCCAGACCCGAGCCCAGTTCCGGCCCCGCCGCGATCAGCTCGGCGGCCATCAGCGAGCGCCAGGAGAACGCCCAGCCCTGCTTGAGGCCGGCGATGTAGCCGGGCAGCGACGCGGGCAGCATCACGTGCCACACGCTGTTGAGCCCGCGCGCGCCGAGTACCCGACCCGCGCGCAGGTACAGCGGCGGGATCTGGTCGATGCCGGCCACCAGGCCGTTCGCGATCGAGGGCACCGCGCCGAGCAGCACCACCGCGTAGATCGCGCTGTTGTTCAGGCCGAACCAGATCACCGCCGGCGGCACCCACGCGACCGAGGGCAACGACTGCAACCCGGACAGGATCGGCCCGATCGCCGCCCGGATCCAGTTCACCCGGGCCACGATCAGGCCCAGCGGGGTGCCGATGGCGACCGCGATCAAAAAGCCCAGGATGCCTCGGGAGAGGCTGGTCCACAGGATGTCGAAGACGGTGCCCTTCTTCCACTGCACCATGAACGCGTCCCACACGTCGGCGGGGCTGGGCAGCGCGTAGCGGGGCTTGATCTCCATGGAGTAGGCGATCTGCCAGGCGGCCAGCACCAGCACGATCGCGACGACCGGCGGCAGCACCTTCTCCAGGAGCACCCGGTGCGGGGGCTTGCGCTCCTTGTCGTAGGTCTCCAGCGCGTCCAGGCCGGCTTCGAGCCCGGCGAGGTCGTCCGCGTCGGTCTCCGGGGCGGCGTCCGCCCCGGGGGCGGGCTTGGTCAGATCAGGCGCGGCCATGGCGGCGGATTTCCCCTCGCAGGTGGTCGGTGATCTCGACGGACAGATCCGACACGCCGGCCGATTCGATCCGGCGCGGCTGCGGTATGTCGATGGTCCACTCCCGGGCGATCCGACCCGGGCGCGAGGACATCAGGACGACGCGCTGGGCGAGCCGCACGGCCTCGCGCACGTTGTGGGTCACGAACACCACCGAGCGGCCGGTCTCCGCCCAGATCCGGGTCAGTTCGTCGTGCAGCACGTCGCGGGTGATCGCGTCGAGGGCGGCGAACGGCTCGTCCATCAGGAGCAGGTCGCCGGCCTGGGCCAGCGCCCGGGCCAGCGCCACCCGCTGGCGCATGCCGCCGGACAGTTCGTGCACCCGCTTGCCGTACGCGCCGCCGAGTCGGACCAACTCCAGCAGCGCGTCGGCCTCGGCGCGGCGCTGCTCGCGCGGCACCCCGCGCAGTTTCAGGGCCAGTTCGATGTTCTTGCCCGCGGTCAGCCACGGGAACAGCGCGTGGTCCTGGAACATCAGCGCGGGGCGGTCGCCGGAGACCTCGATGGTGCCCGAGGTGGGCCGGTCCAGGTCGGCGATCAGGTTGAGCAGGGTGGACTTCCCGCAGCCCGACGCGCCCAGGAGGCAGACGAACTCGCCCGGGCCGACGGTCAGGTCGATGCCGTCCAGGACGGGGGTGCCGCCGCGTCGGCCGAAGATCTTGGTGACCTGGTCAAGGCGGACCGCGAAGCCGGTGTCGACGGGGGTCGTGGCCGTGGGCGTGGCCTCGCTGATGGTCTGGGTCATGTCCGGATCACCTCTCTCGGTGGCGCGTCGGGCGGGAAGTGCGCCCCGGGCGCGGTGGCCCGGGGGGAGAACGACGAGCGGATTACTTCTTCGGGCCCAGTCCGGCGTCGGCGACCGCGGGCTTGCCGGCGGCGGCGAGGACCTTGTTCAGGATGGTCAGGTCGTAGATGCCGTGGATGTCGAGCTTCTTGGTCACGCCGACCGCGACCCCGTCCTCGGACAGCTTCACCAGCGACGCCGCGAGCGGGTCGTTGGTGATGGCGATGTTCGGCCAGGCCGCGTCGAGCACGTTCTGCGCGAGCGGCTTGCCCGCGAACTCGGTGATCTTGGCGTTGACCGCGGCCTTGGCCTTGTCCTGGTTGCCCGCCGCCCAGTCGTTCGCGGCGACCTGCCCCTTGATCAGGGCCTCGACGGTGTCCGGGTGTTCCTTGAGGAACTTGGTGGACACGATCAGGTCGGTGGTGACGAACTTGCCCTCCGGCCACAACGTGCGCTCGTCCACGAGCACCTTGGCGTTGGCCTCGAGCACCAGCCGGGTGGCCCACGGCTCGGGCAGCCAGGCGCCGTCCAGGTCGCCCTTCTGGAACGCGGCGAGGGTCTGCGCGTTGTCGGTCGGGACCACGCTCACGTCGCCCTTGCCCGAGGTGTCCACGCTGTAGCCGTTCTTGGTCAGCCACGCGCGCAGGGCGACGTCCTGGGTGCCGCCGAGCTGCGGCGAGGCGATCTTCTTGCCCTTGAGGTCGGCGGGCCCGTTGATGCCCGGCTTGACCACCAGCGACGCGCCGCCCGAGGTGGCGCCCGCGACGATCCGCAGGAGTTCGCCGTTGGTGCTGGTGAACCCGGAGATCGAGGGGTTCGGACCGATGTAGGTCGCGTCGATCGAACCGCCCTTGAGCGCCTCGATCGCGGCCGGACCGGCGTTGAACACCTGCGGCTTGATCTCGGTGGTGCCCAACTCCTTCGCGAAGAAGCCCTCGTTCAGCCCGATCAGCGGCGTCGCGTGGGTGACGTTGGCGAAGAAGCCGAGTCGGATCTGCGAGGCCGACGTACCCGCCTTCGCGCCGCCCGTCGCCGGACCCGCGCCCGCGGCCGGCGTGTTCTTCTTGTCGTCCTTCTTGTCCGAGCCGTAGCCGCACGCGGACATGGCGAGCAGCGGCAGGAGGAGGGCGGCGGCGAAGCCGGTACGGATGGATCTGCGGCGGTATTGGCCGGATTGCGTCCCGAAAACGGACATGCGGGGACCTTCCCTCGGGCCCGCGCCGTCGGGCGCGGGCCGGGATGACGAATGTGATGGGCGACGGGCGATGCCACGAACAGGGCTGACGGAGCGTCAAAAGCGGGTGGTCAGACCCGCGTTCGGATCAGCCGTGACATCGGCCCGGCGCGGCGAACGCGGCGCCGGCCATGCCGGCGGTGAGCGTGGAGCCGTCGGCCTCGTCGATCAACAGGAAGGAACCGGTACGGCGGCCGACGGCGTAGTCGTCGAGCGCGAGCGGCTGGGCGGTGCGCAGGACCACGCGCGCGATGTCGTTGGCGCGCAGTTCGGTCGGGTGCTGCTCGTGACCGAGTTCGCCGTCGATCGGCGCGTTCAGGTCGAGCCGGTAGGCGATGTCCTTGACGATCGCCTTGACCGTGCGGGTGGTGTGCTTGAGCAACACCCGGTCGCCGGTGCGCAGCGGCCGGTCGGCGACGTGGCACACGGTCGCCTCCACGTCCTGGGTCGGGGTGGGCGCCTCGTCGATCGGCGCGATCAGGTCGCCGCGCGAGACGTCCACGTCGTCGGCGAGCCGCAGGGTGACCGACTCGCCCTGCCGGGCCCGCCGGACGGGGACGCCGAGCCGGTCGATGCCGGCGATCGTGGTGCGCTGTCCCGACGGCAGCACCACCACCTCGTCGTCCTCGTGGAACACGCCGGAGGCGATCTGCCCGGCGTAGCCCCGGTAGTCGCGGTACTCGTCGTCGGACTGCGGCCGCAGCACGTACTGCACGGGGAAGCGCGCGGGCTCCTGCGTCGGGTCGGTCTCGACCGGCACCGTCTCCAGGTATTCCAGCAGCGTCGGCCCGGAGAACCAGTCCATGTGCGAGCTGGGGTCCACCACGTTGTCCCCGCGCAGCGCGGACACCGGGATCGAGCGCACGTCCGGCACCCCGAGCGCCTTCGCGTATTCGGTGAACGTGTTGGCGACCTCGGCGAAGCGCTCCTCGCTGTAGTCGACCAGGTCCATCTTGTTGACCGCGAGCACCACGTGCGGCACCCGCAGCAGCGCCGCCACCGCCGCGTGGCGCCGGGTCTGCTCGACCACGCCGTTGCGCGCGTCCACAAGCACCACGGCCAGCTCCGCCGTGGAGGCGCCGGTGACCATGTTGCGCGTGTACTGCACGTGTCCCGGGGTGTCGGCGAGGATGAACCGGCGCCGGGCGGTGGCGAAGTAGCGGTAGGCGACGTCGATGGTGATGCCCTGCTCGCGCTCGGCCCGCAGGCCGTCGGTGAGCAGCGCGAGGTCCGCCTCCTCCTGGCCGCGCTCGTTGCTGACCCGGGTCACCGCCTCCAACTGGTCGCTCAGCACCGACTTCGAGTCGTGCAGCAACCGGCCCACCAGGGTCGACTTGCCGTCGTCGACGGAACCCGCGGTGGCCAGTCGGAGCAGGCCCACACGATCGTCGACGGTCACGCCGGCCGTCGGGGAAATCTCGGACGTCCCACTCATGACTAGAAGTACCCCTCGCGCTTGCGGTCCTCCATCGCGGCTTCGGACATCTTGTCGTCCGCGCGCGTGGCACCTCGTTCGGTCAGCCTGCTCACCGCGATCTCGGCGATGACGTCCGCCACCGTGGCGGCGGGGGAGTCGACGGCACCGGTGCAGCTCATGTCGCCGACCGTGCGGTAGCGCACCACGCGCCGCACGACGGCCTCGTCGGCCCGGGCGCCGCCCCACTCGCCGGGGGAGAGCCACATGCCGTTGCGCTCGAAGACCTCGCGCTCGTGCGAGAAGTAGATCCGCGGCAGCGCGATCTTCTCCCGCTCGATGTACTGCCACACGTCCAGCTCGGTCCAGTTCGAGATCGGGAACACCCGCACGTGCTCGCCGACGCGGTGCCGGCCGTTGTACAGCTGCCACAACTCGGGGCGCTGGCGCCGCGGGTCCCACGCGCCGAACTCGTCGCGCAGCGAGAACACCCGCTCCTTGGCCCGGGCCTTCTCCTCGTCGCGTCGGCCGCCGCCGAACACCGCGTCGAAGCGGTGCGACTCGATCGCCTCCAGGAGCGGCACCGTCTGCAGCGGGTTGCGGGTGCCGTCGGGGCGCTCGCGCAACCGGCCGTTGTCGATGAACTCCTGCACGCTCGCCACGTGCAGCCGCAGATTGTGCTCGGCCACCACGTTGTCGCGGTATTCGATGACCTCTGGGAAGTTGTGCCCGGTATCGACGTGTAGGAGCGCGAACGGCACCTGCGCCGGCCAGAAGGCCTTGCGCGCCAGGTGCAACATCACGATCGAGTCCTTGCCGCCGGAGAACAGGATCACCGGCTTCTCGAACTCGCCCGCCACCTCGCGGAAGATGTGCACGGACTCGGCTTCCAACGCGTCCAGGTGGGTCAGGGCTCCGGGTGCGGTGCCCTTGTCGATCGTCGTGGTCACGCCAACCCCTCCTTCGTCTTCGTCGAGCACGGTGCCGTGGTGCGTATCGGGCCGGTCATGCGTGGATCCCGCACTCGGTCTTGCCCAGGCCGGCCCAGCGGCCGGCGCGGGCGTCCTCGCCGGGAGCGACCCGGCGGGTGCAGGGCGCGCAGCCGATCGAGGCGTAGCCGTCCATCAGGAGCGGGTTGGTCAGCACGCCGTGCTCGGCGATGTAGGCCTCCACGTCGTCCTGGGTCCAGCGCGCGATCGGGGCGACCTTGACCTTGCGCCGACGCGCGTCCCAGGAGACGACCGGGGTGTTCGCCCGGCTCGGCGAGTCGTCCCGGCGCAGGCCCGTGGCCCACGCGCGGTAGTCGGTCAGCGCCCGCTCCAGCGGCGCCACCTTGCGCATCGCGCAACACGCGTCGGGGTCGCGATCGTGCAGCGCGGGGCCGTACTTCGCGTCCTGCTCGACGACGGTCAGCTCCGGGTGCACGGTGATCACGTTCACGTCGTAGACCGCGTCGACCGCGTCGCGGGTGCCGATGGTCTCGGGGAAGTGGTAGCCCGTGTCGAGGAAGACCACGTCCACCCCGGGGGCGACCTTCGAGGCCAGGTGTGCCACCACGGCGTCCTCCATCGAGGAGGTCACGCACCAGGCCGGGCCGAACCGCTCGTGCGTCCAGGCCAGGATCTCGGACGCGGTCGCGTCCTCCAGTTCGAGCGCCGCCCGGCCGGCGAGCGCTTCGAGGTCGGTGCTCTCGGTGACGGTCATCGGCCCTCCTCCTGTGCGATCGACTGGTGCGTGTGGCCGGCGAGCGGCTCGGTGCCGGGCCCGTCGGGGCCCCGCTGCCCGTCGCCATGCTTCTCGGGGCTGTGCCGTGTGGGGAAGACCAGGCCGAGGAACTTCAGCGAGAACGCCCGCCGGCAGGCCGAGCACAACCAGGTGCCGTGCCCCTCCTCGTGCGGGCGCAGGTCCTCGTCGCCGCAGAAGGGGCAGTAGAACGGCACGGCCCGTTGGCCCGGCTCGGCACCGCCGGCGGCGCTCACGACAGGTCCGTGTCGGTCGCGCGCACGGCCCACTGGGCGAAGCGCTCGCCCTCGCCGCGCTGTTCCTCGAAACGACGCAGCACCCGCTCGATGTAGTCGGCCAGCCCGGCCGAGGTCACCTTGAGACCGCGGATCTTGCGGCCGAAGCCGGGGTCGAGGCCCAGGCCCCCGCCCAGGTGCACCTGGTAGCCCTCGACCTGCTCGCCGCTCTCGTCCAGGACCAACTGGCCCTTGAGGCCGAAGTCGGCGACCTGGATGCGCGCGCAGGCGTTCGGGCAGCCGTTGATGTTGATCGTGATCGGCTGGTCGAACTCCGGGAGCCGCTGCTCCAGTTCGTCGATCAGCGTGATCCCGCGACCCTTGGTCTCCACGATCGCCAGCTTGCAGAACTCGATGCCGGTGCAGGCCATCGTGCCGCGCCGGAAGGGACTCGGGTCCACCCGCAGGCCGAGCGCCTCCAGACCCTCCTTGAGCGAGGCCACCTTGTCCTCGGCGACGTCCAGGATGAGCATCTTCTGCTCGACCGTGGTGCGCACCCGGTCCGATCCGTGCCGCTCGGCGAGGTCGGCGATCTTGCCCAGCGTGGCCCCGTCCACCCGGCCCACGCGCGGGGCGAAGCCGACGTAGAAGCCGCCGCCCTTTTGCGGACGCACGCCGACATGGTCGCGCCACACTTGCGCGGGCGCGTCCGGCGCGGGGCCGTCGATCAGCTTGCGCTCCAGGTATTCGCTCTCCAGCACCTCGCGGAAGCGCTCCGGCCCCCAGTCGGCGACCAGGAACTTCAGTCGCGCGCGGTTGCGCAGCCGGCGGTAGCCGTAGTCGCGGAAGATCGAGATGACGCCCTCCCAGACCTGCGGCACCTCCTCCAGCGGCACCCAGGCGCCCAGTCGCACCGCGAGCTTGGGGTTGGTGGACAGCCCCCCGCCGACCCAGACGTCGAAGCCCGGACCGAACTCGGGGTGCACGACGCCCACGAAGGAGACGTCGTTGATCTCGTGCGCGACGTCGAGCAGCGGCGATCCGGAGATCGCGGTCTTGAACTTGCGCGGCAGGTTGGAGTATTCGGGCTTGCCGATGTAGAGCCGGTTGATCTCGTCGATGGCCCAGGTGCCGTCGATGATCTCTTCCTCGGCGATGCCCGCCACCGGGGAGCCGAGCACCACGCGCGGGGTGTCGCCGCACGCCTCGGTCGTGGACAGGCCGACGCCCTCCAGGATCCGCCAGATCTCCGGGACGTCCTCGATCCGGATCCAGTGGAACTGCACGTTCTGCCGGTCGGTGATGTCGGCCGTGCCGCGCGCGAACCGCTCGGAGACCTCGGCGACGGCGCGCAGTTGGGCCAGGTTCAGCCGGCCGCCGTCGACCCGCACGCGCAGCATGAAGTATTCGTCGTCCAGCTCGTGCGGCTCCAGCACGCCGGTCTTGCCGCCGTCGATCCCGGGCTTGCGCTGCGTGTACAGGCCCCACCACCGCATGCGTCCGCGCAGGTCGTTGGGGTCGATCGAGGCGAAGCCGCGGTGGGCGTAGACGTTCTCGATGCGGGCTCGCACGTTGAGACCGTCGTCGTCCTTCTTGAACTGCTCGTTGCCGTTGAGCGGTTCACGATGGCCGAGGGCCCACTGACCCTCGCCGCGATGGCGAGCGGTCTTGCGGGCGCGGGGACCGCTGCCGGCGGTGTCGGTAGTGGCGGCCATGGGGAGCGTCCTCCGGGCGGATCGGTGGGGGACGCACGGTGGGGCATCCGGCCGCACCCTCGCCGGACCGGCCGTGAGAGTCGTGGTGCCGGTGCGACCGCGCGCCCGGCAGGCTGATGCGGCGGGCGGGTCGTCAGACCGGCGAACAGACGGCGCTGGACATGCGTCCGAGGTCGACGTGGAGTCGACCTACGAGAGCGATACCGGCGCGAGACATGTCGCAAAGATTGACATGGAGCCAGATAGCCGTCCATCGGTGTCCGGGATGCGAACGGTCATCTCATATTTCGAACACCCATGCCCATAATGTGGGATGAGATGATCTTTTGCCGTCGGCCGCGGCATGGATCGTCGCCGCGGTTGGTTACGGTACGGGTGGTCGGATCACGCACCCCCGGGCGGTATCACGACCCACGCACCACAGTGGACGAGGAGCTGATCGGTATGCCAGGCGAGGTTCTGGGTGTGCCTCGGCGCAGAACGCGCTCCGTTTGTGTGGTCGAGGCCGGCCCCGCGCCCGCCGCCGAGCGGCCCGAGCCGCGGCGCGAGGAGGCGGTCGAGACGCTGCGCTACGCGCTCAACGGATTCCTGTCCGCGATCCGCGCCGACCGCGCCGGGCGGGCCGATCCGGTCGACGCCGACGCCGCCCGCCATCGCCTGCTCGCGACGCTCGCCGACGAACTCGACCTGGACAACGAGCGGCTGGGCCGGGTGCTCGGGCTGTCCCCGGCCGCGGTGCGCGACCTGCTGGACGTACACGGGCGCGAGGGCCTGGTCGAGGCGGTGCGGGCCGGGCGCGGGCGGGGCGGCTCGGTGGCTCGGCTCACCCCCGCCGGGCGGCGCGAGCTGTACCGGCTCGACGCGCTGTTCCGGGAGAGCTGGGAGAGCGCTTTCGCCGACCTTCCGGCCGAGGAACTGCGGACCGCGGCCAGGGTGCTCAGCCGGCTTTCCGGGGTGCTGATCCCGAGCCGCTGACCAGCGCGGACCGGTCCGCGCACCGGTCCGGCGCGGCACCTCGCGCCGGGGGCGATTCACCCGGACGACGACTTGGCGAATGGCGGGCCTCCGGCCGGATACCTTAAAGGGGTGGCAGCGGACTACCAACAACGACCTCGCCTGCGAGGGGCCGGTCGCATCCGGTTGCGGAGCGCACTGTGGCGGATACTCCGCGAAACGGTGATCTCCTGCTTCAACCACCGGGTGACCGGCCTCGCCGCCGAGGCCGGGTTCTTCATGCTGCTGTCCCTGCCCCCGCTGCTGCTCGGCCTGGCCGGCACCGTCGGCTACCTGCACGGCCTGATCGGCGGCAGCACCGTCAACGACCTCAAGGCCGACATCGTCAAGGCGGCCGGGTCGGTGCTCTCCGACAAGAGCATCGACCAGGTGGTCGTCCCACTGGTCAACGACGTCTTCGACTCCGGCCGCGCGGACATCATCTCGGCCGGCTTCCTGATCGCGCTGTGGTCCGGCTCGCGCGCGCTCAACGTCTACGTCGACACCATCACGATCATGTACGGCCTGTCCGGCAAGCGCGGCATCGTGCGCACCCGGTTGTTGTCCTTCACCCTCTATGTGGTCGGGCTGCTGCTCGGGATGTTCCTGATCCCGCTGCTCGTGGCCGGCCCGGAACTGGTGGTCAAGGCCTTCCCGCACTTCGCCGGGACCGTGCACATCCTCTATTGGCCGGTCCTGGTGGTGCTCTCGGTCTGCTTCCTGACCTCGCTCTACCACGTGTCGGTACCGGTGCGGACGCCGTGGCGCGAGGACATACCGGGGGCGCTGGTCGCACTGCTGCTGTGCATCGTCGGCAGCTTCCTGCTCCGGGTGTACCTGGCCACCACCATCGACGGGCCCACCGTCTACGGCTCGCTCGCGGCCCCGGTCGCGGTGATGGTGTGGATGTACTTCGCCGCCATGGCGGTATTGATCGGCGCCGCCGTCAACGCCGCGATCGACCAGGTGTGGCCGAGCCAGGAGACCGCGCAGGCCCGGGCGGAGCGGGACAAGGAGAAGGCCGCCGAGGAGATCGCCGCGGCGATGGAGCACCTGCGCTCGGGGCGGCACCGGGGCACTCCCGGCGACTGGACGCCCGGGGGCGAGCACGACGAGATGGAGGACACCGTCATCCACGGCGAACTCCCCGACCTCGGCGAGCCGCCGTCGGAGTTCCCCGAACGCTGGGCGATCCACGCGCGCGACGCCAAACGCGGCGACGCGGGCACGATCAACGGCCGGGCCAACGGCGCCCGGCGGGCGGGCGAGCCGCAGAACCGCATGCCGTCCCGGCCGCCGCGCCCGCCGGGGCCGCCGCCCACCAACGGCCAGCCGCCCAGCCTGCACATGCCCGCCGGTCAGGAGTTGCCGGGCCTGCCGCTGGACGACACCGCGTGGCCGCCGCGCCCGACCCGACCGGTGGTCGGCGAGCAGGAACACGCTCGACGCGAGCGCCCGTGATGGCCTAGGATTTTTCGAGCGGCCCGAGGGCCGTACGAAGCGGAGCCCGGAGCGCGGCCCAGAGCCGCACGAGACAGGTGGGAGGTGGATGTCGTGACCACGACCTTGATGACGGTCGCCCGGACGGGCTGGACCTCATACCCCACCCCCATCCTCAGGGTCCGCACCGCGTAGCCGCGCCACGTCGTTCGTCGTGACGGCGCGCAGGTCGGCGGATCCGCCCCTCGAAGGGCCACCGGCTTGTCTTCCCAGCAGCACACCCGTTCCACCTCTTCTTCCTCCTCCTTCCCGACCTCCGACGTGCTCGCCGCCTACGGCTGGGACGCGGAGCGGGACACCGAATTCGCCCCCTACCTCGGACACGGCCTGATCCCCGGCCGGATCGCCCGGGTGGACCGCTCGTTGTGCGAGGTGGTCACCGCCGACGGCACCGTGCGTGCCGCGCACGGCGGCGGCGACCTGCCCTGCACCGGTGACTGGGCGGTCCTGGAAACCCCCGACGACGGTCGCGAACCGTTCGTCGCGGCGCTGTTGACCCGGCGTACGTCCCTGGTGCGCTCGCAGGCGTCCGGGCGCTCGGCGGGTCAGGTCCTCGCGGTCAACGTCGACCTGATCGGCGCCGTCGTCCCGCTGGACACGCCCCCCGACCTCGGCCGGCTGGAGCGGTTGCTCACCCTCGCGTGGGAGAGCGGCGCCCGGCCGCTGGTCATCCTCACCAAGGCCGACCTCGCGGCCGACGCCGACGATCTGCGCGCGGACGTCGAGGCGGTCGCGATGGGTGTCGACGTGGTCGTCGCCAGCGCCGTCACCGGCGAGGGCCTGGACGTCCTGGACGCGTACACCGCCGGGCAGACGGTCGCCCTGATCGGCACCTCCGGCGCGGGCAAGTCCACCCTCACCAACGCGCTCGCGGGCACCGAGGTCACCGCGGTCCAGGCGGTGCGCGGCGACGGCAAGGGCCGTCACACCACCACCTGGCGCGAGTTGGTGCCGCTGCCCAACGGCGGCGTGCTCGTGGACACCCCGGGGATGCGCGGGGTGGGCATGTACGACGTCGGCGAGGGGCTGGATCGCACCTTCTCCGACATCGACGCGCTGGTGGCCGACTGCCGGTTCGCCGACTGCACGCACGACAGCGAACCGGGCTGTGCGGTGCTCGCCGCGATCGAGGCGGGCGAACTTCCGCAGCGCCGTCTGGACAGCTATCGCAAGCTGCTCCGGGAGGCCCGGTGGATGGCCTCGCGCGAGGACCACCGCATCCGGGCCGAACGCGCCCGGGAGTGGAAGCTGATCCACAAGGAGATGCGCCGCTCGCCGTCGCCGAAGAAGTGACCCCGGGTCGGGGCGGGCGCGGGCCCGCCCCGACCGCCGGTCAGCGCGGCCGCCGCGCCGGCCGCGCGGCCGGTACCGGGTCGAAGCCGCCGTTGCCCGGCCGGCAGCGCAGCAGTCGGCGGGCGGTCAGGTACGTACCGCGGAGCGCGCCGTGGCGGTGCAGCGCCCGCTTGCCGTAGGTCGAACACGTGGGCGTGAAGGCACAACACGGCGCGGTCTGCGGGCTGATCTCGGTGCGGTAGCGGTCGACGGCGGCGCCGAGGCGGCGGGCGGGCGAGCCGGCGCGCGGGCGGAGCAGGCTCGTGAGCGTGATCCACATCAGGCGGAGCGAGAGCAGGTTGAGCAGGCAGGGGTCGCAGCCGCAGCCGTCGCCCCCGCCGCTGCCACCGCGACCGCCGCCTCCGCCGCCACCGCCTCCGCCACCGCCTCCGCCGAAGCAGCCGCCGTTGCCGTCGCGGTTGCGGTCGCCGCCCCGACCGAAGCAGCCGCCGCCCCCGCCGCCGCCCCCGCCGCCGGAGCCGCCCGCGCCGTCACCTCCCCCGCCGCCGCCCCCGGGCAGGTCGCCCAGGCCCTCGCCGGCGCCCTCCGCGAGGTCCTCGCGCCGTTCACGCCGGCGGCGGTCCTCCTCTTCCTGTTCGAGTCGGCGACGGCGTTCCTCGGGCGTCTCGTCGCTCGGGCCCGTCGCCCCCGCGAACAGGGGATGCGGTTCGGGCGGCGGTTGGGTCATGGTGGTGCTCCCCCGTGTTCCGGATCTATGTTCGGGGCAATCTATCGGGGCCCGTTCGACAGCGCTCGGGTCTCCCGAACAGCACCCAGGAGGCACCAGGCATGGCCAAGGCACCCGCGTTCGACCCGGCCGACCCGCTCGGCATCGACGACCTGCTCGATGCCGAGGACCGGGCGATCCGGGACACCGTGCGGCGGTTCTGCGCCGACCACGTCACGCCCTACGTGGCGGACTGGTTCGAGCGCGGCGAGCTGCCCTCGGTGCGCGAACTCGCGCGCGGCCTCGGTGGGATCGGGGTGCTCGGGATGACCCTGGACGGCTACGGCTGCGCGGGCACCAGCGCCGTGCAGTACGGCCTGGCCTGTCTGGAACTGGAGGCGTGCGACTCGGGGCTGCGTTCGCTGGTGTCGGTGCAGGGCTCGCTGGCGATGTACGCGATCCACCGCTTCGGGAGCGAGGAGCACCGACAGACCTGGCTGCCCCGGATGGCCGCCGGCGAGGCGCTCGGCTGCTTCGGCCTGACCGAGCCCGACCACGGCTCGGACCCGGCGTCGATGCGTACCCACGCCAAGCGGGACGGCGACGACTGGGTGCTCAACGGGCGCAAGATGTGGATCACCAACGGTTCGGTGGCCGAGGTCGCGGTGATCTGGGCGCGCACGGAGGAGGGCGTGCGCGGATTCGTGGTGCCGACCGACACTCCCGGGTTCGCGGCCGTCGACATCCGGCACAAGATGTCCCTGCGGGCCTCGATCACCAGCGAGTTGACGCTGGACGACGTGCGGTTGCCGGCCGACGCGGTGTTGCCCGACGTGGTGGGCCTGCGCGGTCCGCTGAGCTGTCTGGGCGAGGCCCGCTACGGCATCGTTTGGGGATCGGTCGGCGCGGCGCGCTCCTGCTTCGAGTCGGCCCTCGACTACGCCCGCACCCGGGAGCAGTTCGGCCGCCCGATCGGCGCGTTCCAGCTGACCCAGGCCAAGTTGGCCGACATGGCGGTGGAGATCGGCAAGGCGCAATTGCTCGCGCTGCACCTGGGGCGGCGCAAGGACGCGGGCGGGGTGCGGCCGGAGCAGATCAGTTTCGGCAAGCTCAACAACGTCCGCGAGGCGATCGGGATCGCCCGCAGCGCGCGCACCATCCTGGGCGCGAACGGCATCTCGCTGGAGTATCCGGTGATCCGGCACATGAACAACCTGGAATCGGTGTTGACCTACGAGGGCACCTCCGAGATGCACACGCTGGTGATCGGCAAGGCGCTGACCGGCCTGGACGCCTTCCACTGAGCCGTCGCGCGCGGTCGCGCCGGGGCCGCTAGGCGTGTGCGTCCGTGTCCAGGGTGACCCGGATGCTCTTGCCGGGACCGCTGGGCACCACGTCGATCCGGCCGCCGAGCTCGGCCACCATCAGTTTCACGATCATCAGACCGCGCCCGTCCTCGGACTCCGGCCCCGTCTCCAGGAGCGCGTGCGGGCGGAAGGGGTGTCCGTCGGCGACCTCGAGGCGGATCTCGGCTCCGCCGTGCGCCGCGGTGATCCGGACCCGGTCGGTGCGGATCGCCGCGTGGCGCACCGCGTTGGACGTCAGTTCGGTCGCGAGCAGGAGCAGGGTGTCGATCAGCTCCTCGGCGATCCCCCAGCCGTGTAACAGGTCGCGCAGGCGGTGCCGGACCTCCGGTACGCCCGCGACGGTGGGTGCGATGGTCCAGCGCACGAACACCGGCCCGGGCGGGTGTTCGTGCTCGGGTTCGCGGTGGTGGTTCGTCGAGGTGCGCCGCTCGTGCCGAGCGCGGGCACGGGCCCGCCCGACGGCGGTCACGGATGACTCCACGAGTGGTACGCGACGGGGGGGAGCGTCGGTCGCGGTGGGTGTGGCGCACGTGCGGGGGAGGGCATCCCGGAGTCCTTCGCTTCGTTCGCTGCGGTACGCGGCACTGGCCGGCGTTCGCAGTCTGCGATGGCGAATCGTGCTCATGCGCCGGTTTTCCGGGTGTGATCCGTAATGCTTCGGTAAGCGACGCTTCATCTCGACTTTGCGTCCGCTTCGGAGCCTGTTCGGACCCGGGATCAGTCTCCGGTCGAGCGGCGCAGTCGTTTGATCTCACCGCGGTGGTGCTTGTTGCGCAGTCGGCGCTCGCGCATGCCGCGCGTGGGTTTGGTCGGTCGCCGGGGCGGCGGGGGTGGTGCCGTGGCCTCGACCAGGATGTCGGCCAGGCGCCGGGCGGCGGTTTGCCGGTTCATCAGTTGCGAGCGCTGCTCGGACGAGGCCACGGTGAGCACGCCGTCGACCAGACGCCCCTCCAGTCGGCGCAGCGCGCGCTGCTTGAGCACGTCGGGCAGCGCCGTGGTGGCGCCCAGGTCGAAGGACACCTCGGCGCGGCTGTCCGTGGTGTTCACCGACTGTCCGCCGGGGCCGGAGGAACGGGAGAACCGCCACGACAGCTCGGCGGCGGGTATCGGCACGCCGCGAATGTCGAGATCTGTCGTCATACGCACATGATCCCGCGTGCACCCGGCCGGGGTCGACCGGGTTTTCCGGGGTTTTCCCGGGGGTCGCCGGATGCTTTCCCGGCGTGGGACGGCGAGGATCGTGGGATGAGTGCCGACACGAACGCGGAACAGACGCAGGCATACGGTTCCTGGCCCTCGCCGATCACGGCCGAGCGGTTGGTGGAGGGGGCGGCCGGTCCCGGGGAGATCCGGGCCGACGGGGAAGAGGTGTGGTGGGCCGAGGCGCGGCCGACGGAGGGCGGGCGCATCCAATTGGTGCGCCTACGCCCGGGTGGGGCACCGGAGGACGTGTTGCCGGAGGGTTTCTCGGCGCGGACCCGGGTGCACGAGTACGGCGGCGCGGCCTGGACGGTCCGGGCCGGCGTGCTGGTCTTCGCGAACTGGAGCGACCAGCGGTTGTACCGGCTGGGGCCCGGCGACGACGCGCCGGTGGCGATCACCGCCGAGCCGCGGGAGACGGCGGGGCTGCGCTACGCGGACCTCACCGTCGTGCCCGCGGGGCAGTGGGGGGAGGGGGAGTGGCTGGTCGCGGTGCGCGAGAGTCACGAGCCGGCCGCGGTCGAGGCGCACGGCGAGGCGGTCAACGAGATCGTCGCCCTGCCGCTGGACGGTACGCGGCCCGCGCGGGTCCTGGTCACCGGGCCGGACTTCGTCTCCTCGCCGCGACCGGCCGCCGACGGCTCGGCGCTGGCCTGGACCCAGTGGTCGCACCCGGACATGCCGTGGGACGCGGCCGAGTTGATGGTCGCCGCGATCGAGGCGGGACCGCGCACGACCGGCGCGCAGGCGGTCGCGGGTGGTGGACGCGAGTCCGTGTTGCAGCCCGAGTGGGGACCCGACGGGGCGTTGTGGTTCGCCTCGGACCGCACCGGGTGGTGGAACCTGTACCGGGTGGGCGCGGGCGGTCAGGTGGAGGCGGTGGCGCCGGTCGAGGCCGAGATCGGCGGCCCGCAGTGGGTGTTCGGCGAGCGGTTCTACGCCTTCCTCGACGACGGCCGGATCGCCTGCACGGTCAACGCGGGCGGCTTCGTGCACCTGGGCGTGCTCGATCCGACCCGCCCGGAGGAGCCGCCGACGCGGGTGGAGACCGGGCTGACCTGGTTGTCCGACCCGGCCGCGGTGGCCGGCGGGGTGCTGGTGATCGGGGGTGGTCCGGACGACGAGGACGCGCCGCGCCGGGTCCGGCTCGCGCCCACCGGGGGTACCGCGCTGCAGATCGAACGGCTGCGGCCGGCCCGGGACTTCGGTTTCGACGCCCGGTGGTTCAGCCCGCCGCGGCCGATCGAGTTCGACTCGGTGGCCGGGCGGACCGCGCACGCGCTGTTGTACCTGCCGAAGAATCCGCACGCGCAGGCGCCCGCCGGTGCGCTGCCGCCGCTGATCGTCTCCATCCACGGCGGCCCGACCGCGCAGGCGCCGGCGGTGCTCAACCTGCGCATCCAGTACTGGACCAGCCGCGGCTTCGCGGTGGCCGACGTGAACTACGGCGGCAGCACGGGATACGGCCGGGAGTACCGCAACCTGCTGTACGACTCGTGGGGCATCGTCGACGTGGAGGACTGCACGGCGGTGGCCCGGCACCTGGCCGACACGGGTGTCGTGGACGGCACGAAGCTGGCCATCCGGGGCGGTTCGGCGGGCGGCTACACCACGCTGGCCGCGCTGGTGGGCAACGACGTCTTCACGGCCGGCGCCAGCCACTTCGGCGTCGCCGACATCGCGGCCCTGGCCCGGCACACGCACAAGTTCGAGTCGCGCTACCTGGACCGGCTGGTCGGCCCGTACCCGGAGGCCGAGGCGGTGTACCGGGCCCGCTCGCCGATCAACCACACCGACCACCTGTCCAGCCCGCTGGCGGTCTTCCAGGGCCTGGAGGACGAGGTGGTGCCGCCGGCCCAGGCCGAGATGATCGTGGCGGCCCTGAGGGACAAGAAACTCCCCTACGTCTACCTGGCGTTCGAGGGCGAACAACACGGCTTCCGTCGGGCGGAGAACATCATCCGCGCCCTGGAGGCCGAACTCTGGTTCTACGGCCGAGTCTTCGACTTCACCCCCGCCGACCCGATCGAGCCGCCCCCGGGCGGCGGTTTCTGACGGAGCGCGACGGGCCGCCGCCGAACCGCGTGGTGCGGTTCGGCGGCGGCCCGCGCGTGGTGCGGCTCGCCGGCTACCAGGTGCCGGGGGCTGTCTGCCAGGCGGCTTCGCCGCCGTCGAAGCCGCCGTCGGGGCGGGCCTTGAAGACGAAGGCGGTGGTGGCGCCGTTGGCGTAGTTGTACATGATGGAGATGTCGGTGCGGCCGTCCTTGTCGTGGTCGCCGGAGACGGGTTGACCGGTGTTCGAGCCCCACCACCAGCCGTCGGGGGTGTCGCGGGACTTCAGGTGGTCCTGGAATCCGCCGCTGCCGTCGGGCTTGGCGAGGAAGGTGAACATGGCGGAGTGGCCGGCGCCGTAGTCGTAGATGGCGACGATGTCGGCTTTTGCGTCGCCGTTGTAGTCACCGGCGGTGAGTTTGACGTCGGACCAGTTCCAACTCGCGGGGGGTACGCGCCAGGACAGGAGGGGCGCGGTGAGCTTGCCTTCCGGGTCGGCGAGGAGGGTGTGCAGGCTGACGCTGGTGTCGGACCAGCCGTACATGGCGCCGATGTCGGTGCGTCCGTCGCCGTTGAAGTCGCCGGTGACGTATTTGGCGGACTTGGCGTCCCAGGTGTTCGGAGCGCCGCGCCAGCCGAGGAAGGAGTCGTTGAAGGTGCCGTCGGGTTTGGCGATCCAGGTGTAGGTGCCGATGGAGTTGTCGCCGTGGTCGTAGATCATGGCGGCGTCGGTGCGTCCGTCGCCGTTGAAGTCGCCGGAGAGCAGGCGGGCGTTGTCCCAGGCCCAGTTGCCGGGGGCGACGTAGGCGCTGTCCGCGCCTTCGGTGAAGGTGCCGTCGGCTTTGGACAGGAAGGTGAACAGGCGGTTGCCGCCGTCCCAGTAGCCGTAGAGGGCGGCGACGTCGGTGCGTCCGTCGCCGTTGAAGTCGCCGGTCGTCCATTTCGAGCGGTCGTAGTCGAACCAGCCGATGTGGGCGGTCCAGGCGTTGCGGGGCGGGTCGTATCCGCCGGTGGGTCGGGCGATGAGGGTGTGCAGGGCGCTGGTGCCGGAGCCCAGGTTGTAGACGGTGAGCATGTCGGCCCGGCCGTCGCCGTTGAAGTCGCCGGACAGGTCGGTGCGCAGGTGGGCGGTGCGGTCGTCGGGGTGGTGGTCGGCGGCGCCCGCGGTGACGGGGTCGTAGAGGATGTAGCCGCCCTGGAAACTCGTCCGGGTCGAGCCGTTGGCGACGGTGAACTCGTCGGAGGTGGGGAAGCCGAGGTAGCCCTGTTCCCAACTGCGTTCGGCCCAGCGGGTGCGGATCGCGCCGCGAACCGACCAGGTCTCGCCGGTGCCCGCGTTCCAGTAGACGGAGGCGCTGTTGCCGGCGTCGGAGAGCTTGCGGAAGTGGTTGTAGCGGCCGACGTTGTTCGGGAGACCGGACTCGTCGGTGGTGGGGAAGCCGAGTGCGGCGGGGCCGCCGAGCGCGGTGTACTTGTCGTAGATGTTGCCGTGTACGGACCAGGCGTCGTATTCGGGCGTCCAATAGATGGCGCCGTTGCCGCCGGTGCCCCGGAAGGTGTTGACCCAGGCGTCGCCGATGCCGACGAGGGTGTCGTCGGCGGTGGGGTAGCCGAGGATGCTCGTCTCCCAGCCGAGTGCGGCCCACTTGAGGCGGATGCCGCCGCCGATCATGGTGGCGCCGGTGGTGGGGTGCCAGTAGATCGACCAGTCCAGGCGGTTCGGCGCCCTGAAGTGCGCGTAGCGGCCGACCTCGTCGGGGGCGATCTTCATGTCGTTGATGGGGTAGCCGTTGGCCACGCCGCCGGCCGCGCGGAACTTGGCCAGCACCGGACCGCACAACTCGTGCCGCCCGGTCGCCGCCGACTCGAACGACTCGCACTCGCTCCACGGCGTGCTGCCGAGGGCCAGTTGCCGCGCCGGGCCGAACGCGGAGCCGTTGGACGGGGCTCGGCCGGGGAATTCGACGATCCTGCCCTCACCGTCGCGTGACCAGAGGTCGGCGAAGCCGTCCTTCTCCAGGTCGCCGTCGCTGGTCAGGTGCGGGTATGCGGCCCCGGTGAAGCCGGTGCCGATGGCGGCGGCGCGCACGGCCGGGTCGCCGTAGACGGTGAGATCGAGTGCGGTGGGGTTGCCGTCGCCGTCCGGCCCCGGGGCGGGCTTGGCGCGGCTGGTGTACTGGTGGATCTTGCCCGAGGCGGTGTCCCGGGACCAGATCTCCGGCAGCTTGTCGCCGTTGAGGTCGCCCGGGGACATCAGGGTCATGTTCTGCCAGTCGGCGTTGCCCAGGGCGATGGCGTCGCCGCGCGTGTCGATGAAGCCGGTCGGGCTGCCCAGGTAGAGCCAGAGCGCGGCGCCGGTCTTGACGAGCAGATCCGGGTAGTCGGCCTCGTCGATGACACCGTTGCCGTCGTCGTCGTTGACGCTGCCGATCGAGACGATCTGGTCGGCGTCGGCCCAGTGGTCGTTGGTCTCGCGGTCGCGTACCCGCAGCTCCCGGCGTTGGCTGTCGGCACTCTCCAGGGAGCCGTCGCCGCGTCCCGGGTAGACGTAGAGGCGGTTGCGCAGGCCGTCCGGCGCCGGGCGCAGGGTGACCAGGTCCTCGTAGTAGTCCGCGGTCCAGGTGCCCCGGTGGGTGAGCGAGCGCACGTCGGCGAAGGAGCCCGCGACCGGTAGGGGCGCGCCGAAGACGCCGTTGCCCTGGCCGGGTCGGGTGAGCAGTTTGCCCGAGCCCGGATCGATGTTCATCAGGTCGGTGTGGCCGTCGCCGTTGAGGTCGCCCGGGGCGTCCCGGTTCGGGGAACGCTTCGCGTAGTACAGGTAGTTGCGCACGTCGGAGCGGTTTCCGGCGGCGTCCAGGCTGCGTACGTAGAGGTAGTTCGAGCCGGCGACGGTGGGGGTGAAGGAGACGGTCGCCGGGCCGCCGACGTTCGTCGCCGGGACGTCCCGGACCCTGGGATCGCTCTCGGTCCACCACTGGTACCGGGTGACG
This sequence comes from Embleya hyalina, assembly GCF_003967355.1. Classification (GTDB taxonomy): domain Bacteria; phylum Actinomycetota; class Actinomycetes; order Streptomycetales; family Streptomycetaceae; genus Embleya; species Embleya hyalina. The sequence continues at coordinate 47,336 of NZ_BIFH01000024.1, forward strand.
TCGGCGACGCCGTTGGCGGTGAAGGTGAAGTCACCGGGGGTGCGCACCTGGGCGGCCTGGTCGGGATTGCCCGCAGGGAACTGCGGCGAGGAGACGCCGGGGAGTTCGGCGGGGCGGCTGCCGTCGATGGTGAACAGGCACTGGCCGGCCCACGGGCTGAACACGCGGCCGTCGAAGATGCGGACGTCCCAGCGGTAGGTGCCGTCGAGCGCACTCGCCGGGATCTCGGCCCGGGCCACCGTGCCGCGCGAGATGTCACGGTAGATCCTGGTCGGACCGTCGGTGGAACCGTCCTTCCAGTAGTGGAATTCGGCGGTGAGGTTGTTGTCCTCGGCGTCGTCCGCGCGCGCGAAGAGCACGACCTGGTCGGTCCGGCCGATGATGCCCCCGGTGCACGGCGTCGAGGGGTCGGTCGCGCGGTTGGCCGGCGTTTCCGGCGGGGTGTTGTACTCGGTGCTGATCCGGACCGAGTCGGGCTTGAACTTGCGCCAGGACACGTCGATCGTGTCCTTCTGGCTCTTCAGGCCGAGCGTCCAGTTGCCCCAGTGGCTACGGGCGGCCTGGTCGACCGCCGAGGTCACGTTGACCTCGATGGTGTCGTTGGCGCCCGGGCAGTTCCGGCCGCCGTAGGACTCGTCGATGCTGCCGACCATGCGGTCCCAGCTCGGCTGGTTGTTCCAGGTGGTCGCCTTGCTGATGCTTGCGGTGTCCCAGACCTCGAGTTCGCCGGACCGGCAGTTCCAGGCACCCGCGTAGGGCTGCTGGAGGCGCAGCACGGAGTTGATGATCTGCTTGTCCCAGAGGTCCGTCATGCCGACCTGGAAGAACGTTTTGGCGCAGACGGTCGCGCCGCCCCGGTCGGCGTCCTTCGCACAGCCGACCCGGCCGTACTTCTCCGTCATGGTGCCGCCGTTCCAGTAACTGGTGTTGGCGGAACCGGCGATGGCGTTGTGCTTGTAGGCGAGTGCCCAGGCGAACTTCCAGTCGTCGCGCCAGACCGGGTCGACGACGACCGGGAACTTGGTGTCGGGTGCGGTCAACAGGGCCTGGTCGGTGGTCAGTTCGAGGGTCTGACCGGTGAGCTTGACGCCGAGGTCGGCGTGCTTGGCGCCGGGGTCGTAGCCGTCCGTGGGGTCGGCGGGCGCCGTCGTCGCGGCGCCGTCCGCGGTGAGCGCGCGTGCCGCCGGATCCAGGCCGGCCGTCGCGTTCGTGCCGGCCTCCCACATCTGCGGCTTGGGGGCGGTGAACACCGCTTGGCCGGTCGGGTCGAGGGCGCGCAGTTCGCCGCTCTCGTCCCTGGTGATGTCGAGTCCGGTGGTCTTCAGGCCGAACTTCAGCGTGGCCAGGGCCGGGTTCCGGCCGGCCTCGGGGGTCTTGATGACAACGTAGTGGGCGAAGTCGTCGACGTTGGCGACGACTTTGAGGTCCACGCCGGGCAGGACCTCGGGGTAGGTCGCGGAGTCGGCCTCGACGATCGGCTTCGGGAGCGTGCCGGGCCAGGTGAGGGCGATCCTGCGGTCGTTCTTGGCGAGTTCGGCCAAGGGGCCGTTGCCGCCGGCGGAGAACGACATCCCGATCCTCGCCGCCCTGGGCGCGAGCCGGCCGTCCTTGCGCGCCGTGAGGGTGTCGTCGGCCTTGACGAGGTTGCCGTCGCGCCAGACCCGGACGGGGCTCAGCGCGCGTTCCGAGGTGAACGTGCCCGAGGGGTTGGCCCAGACCTCGTCCGTCTCGGTGCGCAGCGACACCACCTCGACGCGGCGGCCGGTCTTCTTGGCCTCGGCGGCTGCCCCGGCCTGGTCGTCGGCCTGCTTGGCCGAGGCCGTTTTCGCGCCGGCGGATGTTTCCTTGTCGACTCCGGCGGCGGGTGCGGCCGATGCGGAGCCGGTCGGTACCGCGGTGATCAAACCGGCGGACAATGCCGCCGCAATCACCCAGATCGACGCCCTTTTCGGGCGATAAATGGGTGTGGGCACGGGTTTTATCAAGGGTTTCACGATGCTTCCGGGGAGAGAAGGAATGGGCTCGAAGAGCACGGCGCCGAAGGAGCGGATGCGGCACTGCCGTGGCTCGAAAACGACTGGTCGGTCCGGTGCAAAGCACCGCACTTGGCGTGAGTTTTAGCAGGTCACAGCCCTGCTTGGCGAGCTTGTCGCCTTACGGACATTACGACCAAGTGGTTGGTATCCAGTTTATAGATCCTGATTTCCGACCCTGTGGATATTCGTTTATGAATGCCGGATCGACGGCCGGAGAATAAAAATCGATAAAGTCGCCGTAACGGTTCTGCGACTGCTAGCTTCACCGCCATCATTGGGTGACGTGGATCTTGGGGGGCCCACGTCCGAATCCTTGGGTGGGGTTGTGCGCAGACGCAGAGCCCGTGCGATGAGCACGGTGGTCAAACGTCCGTGGCGATGGCCGGTGCCACTGGTGGCGGCGGTACTGGTCGGGTCGAGCCTGACCGTGATGCCGGCCGCCGCGGAGCCGACCGCGAAGCCTTCGTTGCCGGAGTTGCAGCAGTTGACCCGGGTGCCGGGTGAGCGGGCGTCGACGAAGCGAACCGATCCTCCGCCGGCGGAGTCACAGCTGAGGACCTGGCGGGGCGCGCCCGGCGTGGCCTGGCCCGCACCCGGCTCGGCCGAGGTGGAAGTCCCGCGCGCACAGGGCATGACGGCCGCGAAGTCGGCCGCCGCTCCCGCGGGTGTCCCGGCCGGCGCGTTGCCGATCCGGGTGGGTTCGCCGTCGGTGCCCGGAGCGGTGGGTCGATCCGCGCAGACGGCGGTGGACGCACCGCCGGTCAAGGTCAAGGTGGACCTGCTCGACCGGGCGACCGCGACGAAGGCCGGCGTGGGCAACGGGCTGGTGCTGGGCGTCAAGCGCACCGACGGTGGCGTCGAGACGGCCCCGGTGTCCGTCGAGCTCGACTACAGCGCGTTCAAGAACGCGTACGGCGGCGGCTGGGGTTCCCGGTTGCAGTTCGTCGCGATGCCCGAATGTGCCGTGACCACACCGCAGTTGCCCGTGTGTCAGACTCGCACCCCGGTCGAGACGCGCAACGACTCCGGCACGGGGAAGCTGACCGCGACGGTGCAGCCCGCGGCCGCCGGCGTGGCGGGCCTTCAGGCCCGGACGGCCGGCGCGCCGGCGCAGGGCATGCTGCTCGCGGCCACCCCCTCGGCGAGTGGGCCGAACGGGACCTACAAGGCCACGTCGCTGAGCGCGTCCGGGTCGTGGCAGGCCGGTGGCGCCGCGGGTGACTTCTCGTGGTCGTACCCGCTGGAGTTGCCCGGCTCGCTCGGCGGCCCCGCCCCCTCGCTCGCGCTCGGCTACTCCTCGGCGAGCATCGACGGCCGTACCTCGGCCTCGTTGCAGCAGAGTTCGTGGGTCGGCGACGGCTGGGACCTCGGCTCGAACTACATCGAGCGCGCCTGGGTGCCGTGCAGCCAGGACAAGAAGGACGGGTCCGGGTTCAACAACCCCAAGGACGACACCGGCGACCTGTGCCACGGCGCGCCGATGATGACGATGTCGCTCAACGGCGGATCGACGCCGCTGGTTCGCGACGACGCGTCCGGCGCCTGGCGGCCCGCGAAGGACGACGGCTCGCGGATCGAGCTGATCACCGGCGCCCAGGACCTCAACGGGGACAAGGAGGGCGTGCACTGGCGGGTGACGAACCCGCAGGGTGTGCAGTTCTATTTCGGCCTCAACAAGCTGCCGGGGTGGCAGAGCGGCAAGCCCGTCACCAACTCGGCCTGGCTGGTCCCGATCTACAACAACCAGCCCGGTGAGCCCTGCTACCAGCCGGACTTCGCCGACTCGGCCTGCGACCGGGCCTGGCGCTGGAACCTCGACTACGTCGTGGATCCGCGCGGCAACGCGATGACCTATTGGTACAACAAGGAGGTCAACCACTACGGCGCGAACTTCAAGTTCGCCGGTGGTTCGACCAACCGGGCCTACGACCGCGGTGGTTGGCTCGACCACGTCTCGTACGGCCTGCGCGGCGACAACCTCTTCACGAACGCCCCGGCACAGGTGGACTTCACGGTGGCCGAGCGCTGCCTGACCTCGCCGACGTTCGACTGCGCCGAGAACAAGCTGGGCCCCGAAGTCGACTGGAACATCGCCAAGATGTGGCCGGACACCCCGGGTGACCAGCTGTGCGCGGCGAACGAGGAGTGCAAGGCGCGGTTCACCCCGACGTTCTTCACCCGCAAGCGGCTGACCGAGATCAACACCAAGGTCTGGACGGGCGCCGCCTACCAGCCGGTCGACACCTGGGCGCTGACCCAGGACTTCCCGATGACGGGCGACGGCACCGACTACCCGCTGTGGCTCGCGTCGATCCAGCGCACCGGGAAGAACGGTACGCCGATCACGCTGCCGCCGGTCACCTTCCGCGGCAAGCAGATGCCGAACCGGGTGGACAAGGACGGCGACGCGCTGCCGCCGTATCTGCGGTACCGGATCGAGAACATCGACACCGAGACCGGTTCGATCGTCTCGGTGAAGTTCAAGGACACCGAGTGCTCGGCGGTCGACCCGGTGAAGCTGCCGACGGCGGCGGAGTCGAACGCGCTGCGGTGCTATCCGGTGATCCAGGAGATCCCGGACCCGACCGACCCGGACCACAAGCGCAAGCTCTACGTCACGGACTACTTCCACAAGCACGTGGTGGAGCGGGTCCAGGAGCAGGACGCGATCGCCGGTACGCCGACCCGGGTGACCTCGTACGACTACCTCGGCACTCCGGCGTGGGCGTACGACGAGGAGAACGAGCTCACCGAGCCGAAGACGCGCACGTGGTCGCAGTGGCGCGGCTACGAGCGCGTGCGCACGCTGATCGGGCAGGCCCCGGATCGGCGCACGCAGACCGAGACGTTGTTCTTCCGCGGTCTGGACGGTGATCGGGCGTCGCCGACGTCGAACACGCGGCGGACCGTGAAGGTCAAGGACTCCGAGAACGGCGAGATCGCCGACCACAAGCTCTTCGCGGGCCAGACGCGCGAGGTGCTGGTCTACGACGGCGAGGGCGGCGCGCTCCAGGCGGCCACGACGTATACGCCGTGGTTGTCGGGTCCGACCGCGACGCGCGTGCGGGCCAACGAGACACCGCCGTTGCAGGCGTTCGTGCAGCAGACGACGAAGACCGCCTCGCGGGTGTTGCTCACCGACGGGCGGGGCTGGCGCCGTACGGCGACGGAAAGCACGTTCAACGCGCGGGGGTTCATCGAGACGACGTCGTCGCTCGGCGACATCGCGGATGCGAACGACGACTCGTGCACGCGGTACTGGTACGCCCCGGACGAGGCGAAGTGGATGATCGACCGCCAGTCGCGGATCGAGTCGGTCGCGAAGGCGTGTGACGCGCAGAACGTACAGCGGCCGGAGGATGTCACTTCCGACGCGAGGATGTTCTACGACGGGGTCGGCAACCTGGAGCGCACGGAGTCCCTTTCGGACTACGTGGGTGGACAGCCGGTGTATGTGCTGGACGGCACGGCGACGTTCGACGCGTACGGCCGGCCGAAGTCGGTGACCGACGTGTTGGGCGCGGTCAACTCGACCGAGTACTTCCCGGCCGCCGGGCAGATCCCGACCAAGACCACGATCACGAACCCGCTCGGCCACCGGCAGTCGGTCGAGACCGACCCGGGACGCGGCGCGACGCTGGTCCAGGAGGACGCCAACAAGCGGCGCAGCGTGATGCGGTACGACGCGCTGGGTCGTCTGGTCAAGGCGTGGTCGCCGGACCGCAACCCCGATCAGAAGTCGGCGGACGCCGAGTTCTCGTACACGGTGCGTCGTGACGGGCCGGTCGTCATCACCAACAAGAACCTGTTGGACGACGGCAGTTACCGCACCAGCTACGACATCTACGACGGCAGTCTGCGCATCCGGCAAACCCAGATGGAGGCGCTGGGCGGCGGTCGGATGGTGACCGACACCTTCTACAACAGCCTGGGCCAGATCTGGAAGTCGAACGGCGGCTACTACGCCGACGGCGCGCCCGAGGGGGCGATGTTCGCGCCGTTGGACACCAAGGTCCCGGCGTCGACGATGACCGAGTACAACTCGACGGGTCAGCCGACGGTCCAGATCTCGCGCAAGTTCGGGGTCGAGACCTCGCGCACGACGACCACGTACGGCGGCGACTTCGTCACGGTGGACCCGCCGACGGGAGAGACGCCGACGAAGGCGATCCTGGACGCGGTCGGCCGCAAGACGGAGTTGCAGTTCTTCAAGGGCACGGATCCCAGCGGCGCGCACGATACGACGCGCTACGCGTACAACCGACGCGGGCAACTGTCGTCGGTGGTGGACGAGGCCGGCAACACGTGGGGCTTCGAGTACGACCTGCGGGGTCGTCAGGTCAAGGTGACGGACCCGGACAAGGGCACGTCGACGATGACCTACGGCGCGGGTGACCGGTTGGCGACGACGACGGACGCGCGGGGCAAGACGATCGCGCCGGAGTACGACGTGCTCGGCCGGGTCAAGGCCACGCACGAGGGTTCGATCACCGGCCCGAAGCTGACCGAGTCGGTGTTCGACACGCTGCCGAACGCCCTCGGGCTGCCGGTGTCGTCGACGCGGTTCGTGAACGGCAACGCGTACAAGCAGGAGGTCACGGGCTACGACACGGAGTACCGCCCGAAGGGTACGAAGATCACCATCCCGCCCTCCGAGGGCAAGTTGGCGAAGACGTACACCTTCTCCAGCACCTACTCCGAGACCAACGGTCTGCCCGAGACCAGCACGTTCCCGGCGGTGGCGGGTCTGCCGATCGAGGACATCACGATGTCCTACAACCGGTACGAACTGCCCACCGTGATGGGCATCAACGGGGACACGTTCGTCGACCGGGTGGACTACTCGCCGCTGGGCGACGTACTGCGCACGCATGCCGGACCGGCGCCGAAGCAGGTCTGGTCGACGTACGAGTACGACGAGCAGACGCGGCGACCGACGCGCACGGTGAACGACCGGGAGACCTCGCCGTCGCGGATCAACGACGCGCGAACCGAGTACGACACGGTCGGCAACATCACCAAGATCACGGACGCGTTCGGGTCGAACCCGACGCCGTCGACGACGGACACCCAGTGCTTCGTGTACGACTACATGCGCCGGATGACGGAAGCGTGGTCGGCCACGGACGACTGCGCCGCGAAGCCGGGCCAGGTCGGTCCGAGCGGCGGCCGGCCGAATGTGGGCGGACCGGATTCGTACTGGTCGTCCTACAGCTTCGACGCCGCGGGCAACCGCAAGACGGAGACGAAGCACGACCCGGCGGGTGTGGCGGGCCAGGACGTCAACCGGACGTACACGTACGGCACTCCGGGCACGGCGGGCGCGAACTACCTGAAGAAGGTCGACACGGCGGGCCCGGGCGGAAGCCGGACCGAGTCGTATTCCTACGACGCGGCGGGCAACACGGCGACGCGGACGGTCCAGGGGGATACGCAGAACCTGGAGTGGGATGCCGAGGGGCATGTCGCGAAGGTCACCGAGGGCACCAAGGTCACGTCGTTCCTGTACGACGCGGGCGGCGAACGGCTGATCAAGCGGGACCCGTCGGGCACCACGTTGTATCTCCCGGGAACCGAGGTCCAACTCGACCCGGCGGGCAACATCGTCAAGGGCACGCGCTACTACGCGCACCCGGCGGGCCCGACGCTGGTCAAGACGGTCGAGAACGGCCAGACCAAACGTTCGTACCTGATGGCCGACCAGAACGGCACCGCGAACACGGCGGTGGACGCGGACACCCAGGAGGTGACGCGTCGAAAGTTCACTCCATTCGGTGATGTTCGCGGGACCAAGCCGTCGATCTGGCCCGGGAACCAGGGTTTCGTAGGCGGGACGAACGACGAGTCCACGGGGCTCGTCCATCTCGGCGCGCGTGAATACGACCCGGCGATAGGCCGGTTCCTGTCCGTCGACCCGGTGGTCGACTACAGCGAACCGAAGCAGATGAACGCGTACGTGTACGCGGCCAACTCCCCGGTGACGTTCAGCGACCCGTCGGGTCTGGCCATCAGCATGCCGGTGATGCCGATCAAGGACTTCTCGGACGCCGAGTTGGCCTGGGCGCACTGGGCCAAGGGCCGCAGCCTGATCGACGTCGCGATGGAGGCCGCGATGTCGGCCCTCAAGGACGCATCCGGCTACAACGACATCCGCGACTGCGTCAGCGGCGACGGCTGGGCCTGCGCCGGCATTGCCGCAGACGCCGCTTTCTCCTTCTTCGGCGGCGGCGGCGCGGCCAAGCGAATAGCCAAGGGTCTGAAGCGCGCCTACGACGCGATGAAGAAGTGGGCCGGCGTAGTCCAACGCGCCCTCGACATCATCGCGAGAGCCGAGCGCTACCAGCAGGCAATGGCCAAGTACGCCGAGGACCTGGCGGCATGGCAACGAGAACAGGAAGCAGCAGCAGCGGCAGCAAGAAAGCTGGAGGAGGAGGCCGCCGCAGCGAAGAAGGCTCAAGAGGAAGCTGCTGCGGCTGCGGCCAAGAAGGCCGACGAGGCAGCGGCGTCCGCGGCCAAGCAGGGCAAGGAATCCAGCACCAAGGCCAAGAGCGCGGACGGTGACGGCAAGGCATCGAAGTCAACCGAGGGCAAGAAGGCGGCAGACAAGCCGGCTAAGGAGACCTCATGCCCGACGAACAGCTTCGTCCCGACCACCAGAGTCTTGATGGCCGACGGTTCGGTGAAGCCGATAGCAGAAATCCAGCTTGGTGATTCGATCCTGGCGGATGATCCCGAGTCGGGCCGCAGCGGTCAAGAGACGGTCGTCGCGCTGATCCAGGGCGAGGGGGCTAAAAACCTCGTAGAGATTACTGTCGATACGGATGGGGAATCCGGGCCGGCAACCGAAAAGATAATTGCGACGGACGGTCACCCGTTCTGGCTGCCGGAAGTTCAGGAATGGACGCGTGCGGATCGAATCGTGCCTGGTGCCTGGCTCCGGACGTCTGCTGGGGTCTGGGTGCAGGCTGTTTCGGTCAGGTCGTGGACACAAACCCAGAGCGTTCGCAACCTCACTGTATCCAACCTGCACACGTACTATGTGCTCGCGGGCGCCACTCCCGTTCTTGTTCACAATTGTGGTGAGGACAACAAGAGCAAGTGGACTCCTGATGAGAACTATTCGGACAAGGCTATTTCGGATAGAAGCGCCGCGAACAAAGCCTTCTACGATGTTCATCCGGAAACCCACGATCTGGTGAGGAGGGTGACCGCGAATCCGAACATGCCGCCGCGTCCTACTCCGAGCGGCGGTGTAGACAGGTTTCGAGGGACCGGACTCAGCGGCAGGGATGAAGCATTTTGGGGGCCTTGGAGAGGATCTCCGATCTACTGGAATGGTAAACCGGGCAGCCAGATCAGAATTATGATCAATGAACAAACTGGTCAGATCGCCCATTTTCCTCTGAAGGGAAATGGTGAGCACAACTACAACTCACCGCAGCTCTATAAGTGGTAGCTGTAGACCATAGCGGAAGCAGTGCACGGTACTCTCGATGGGTGCCGTGCGCTGCTTCTTCGGCGTATCTGCGGATCTTCATGATGCTTTCCAGAAAGGCCGAATCAATGGATTACGTTGAACGACTTGCTTCCAGTGGCCTTGTCTTCCTGAGGTTGGTGAGTTCGGAGAGGCCCCTCATTCCACCGACGCTCGCTACTTTGGCCTCGGGGTATTTGCCTGAGGAATGGCCGAGGTCGATCGTGGACAGCGGTGACCCGGATTTTGTCGGCAAGGCCAACAAAGGTTGGTTCGATCTCTCTCGTGAGGGTGGACTATTCGGTGACGATCGAGAATTCCTGGTCGCCGTCGAAATCCATGACAGCGAGGATTCCTGGTGGTGGGCGCATGTCAGGCTGGCCGAAGTTTGGGATATCGTGGGTGCTGGTTCGGCTGCTGCACTCGGGAACGATTTCGGCGCACCGGAATTTGCTATGCTTTCATTGACCGGAGATGTTATCGTCTGTGGCGTGACAGGGGAGTCCTCGATCGGCACTGTTCTGGTCAATGGATTCCGGGATCTCGCAGGTCTTCGAGAACTCGCCGACTGGCAAGCGGGTTGGCTGGGAACACCCGAGCAGGAAAGGATAGCCACCCGGAGATGGCTTGAGTGTGGCGACTCCTGAACATAATTGCGTTCTCGGTCCTCATGTGGTCAACGAGAAAACTGCCGATTTTGTTTGGATGGTCATCCTTCGTTGAGCCCCGAAAAGTCGGCGGTCTATAGCCGGCTCGCTACCGCCGCCCGGATGATGCTCAAACTGTATATAAGTACAGGCATATCGACTGTATGGCGTAGGTATCCGTTGTCCTGAGTGTGAGAATTTGGATACCCTTAGTTAACATGCAGCGTTTCGGTGGGAAACACGGGGTGGTCAGGCTTGGGCAACGAGTCGGTGCGGTCCTGGAGGAGGTTGCCGCGTGTTGTTGACGCCGCATGAGCAGGAGCGGTTGATGGTGTCGTATGCGGCTGAGCTTGCGCAGCGGCGTAGAGCGCGTGGGCTGCGGCTGAACCATCCCGAGGCTACTGCTGTGTTGGCTTCGTTTTTGCTGGAGGGGGCTCGGGATGGGCGGTCTGTGGCGGATCTTCAGGAGGCCGGGCGGCATGTGCTTGGGCGGGACGATGTGATGGACGGGGTGCCGGAGTTGGTGGCCGAGGTGCAGGTGGAGGCTACCTTTCCGGATGGGACGAAGCTGGTCACCGTGCATCGGCCGATTCCGTGAGTGGGGGTAGGGCCCGGCGGTCGTTGGCTGCTGTGGTGCCTGGTGAGGTCTTGTTGGGCTCGGGCGAGATTGTGCTCAATCCCGGGCGGGCTGTGGTGACGTTGATGGTGTTGAACGCCGGGGATCGGCCCGTGCAGGTGGGGTCGCATCTGCATTTTCCGGCGGCCAACGATGCGTTGGAGTTCGATCGGGTCGCTGCCTGGGGGCATCGGTTGCATGTGCCGGCCGGGACCGCGGTGCGGTTCGAGCCGGGGGTCGGGCGTGAGGTGGAGTTGGTGCCGATCGCGGGGGCTCGGGTGGTGCCCGGGCTTCGGGGCGGGCGGGGTGGGGTTCTCGACGAGGTGCCCGGCGAAGTGGTGACGGGTGCGGCTTCGGGAGTGGTTGTTCCCGAGGAGGGCTCTCGGTGACGACCGTCGATCGGCATCGGTATGCGCTTCTGTACGGGCCGACCACCGGGGATCGGATTCGGTTGGCCGATACCGAGCTTTTGGTGGAGGTGACCGAGGATTTGACTCGGCCGCTCGGGGCTGCCGGGGACGAGGTGATCTTCGGTGGGGGCAAGGTGATTCGGGAGTCGATGGGGCAGTCGCTTCGGACTCGGGCCGAGGGGGCTCCGGACACCGTGATCACCGGGGCGGTGATCCTGGATCACTGGGGCATCGTCAAGGCCGACGTCGGCATCCGGGACGGCCGCGTGTGTGGCATCGGGAAGGCCGGCAACCCCGACACGATGGACGGGGTGCATCCCGATCTGGTGATCGGGCCGTCGACCGAGATCGTCGCGGGCAACGGGCGCATCCTGACCGCCGGCGCCGTGGACTGCCATGTGCATCTGATCTCGCCGACGCAGTTTCCCGAGGCCTTGTCCGCCGGGGTGACCACCATGGTCGCCGGCGGGACCGGTCCTGCCGAGGGGTCCAAGGCGACCACCGTCACGCCCGGCGCGTGGCATCTGGCCCGCATGCTCGAGGCGTTGGACGGCGTACCGATCAACTTCGTGCTCCTGGGCAAGGGCAACACCGTGTCCGAGGAGGCCCTGTGGGAGCAGATCCGGGCCGGCGCCGGCGGGCTCAAGCTGCACGAGGACTGGGGATCGACCCCGGCCGTGATCGACGCCGCGCTGCGCGTGGCGGACCGGGCCGGCATCCAGGTCGCGCTGCACAGCGACACGCTCAACGAGACCGGCTTCGTGGAGAGCACGCTGGCCGCGATCCGCGGGCGCACCATCCACGCCTACCACACCGAGGGCGCCGGCGGCGGCCACGCGCCGGACGTCATCACCGTGGCCGGACTGCCCAACATCCTGCCCTCGTCCACCAATCCGACCCGGCCGCACACCGTCAACACGGTCGAGGAACACCTCGACATGCTGATGGTCTGCCACCACCTGAATCCGGCCGTCGCCGAGGACCTGGCGTTCGCCGAATCGCGGATCCGCCCCTCGACCATCGCCGCCGAGGACGTGCTGCACGACCTCGGCGCCATCTCCATGATCGGCTCGGACAGCCAGGCGATGGGCCGGGTCGGCGAGACCGTGCTCCGCACCTGGCAGACCGCGCACGTGAACAAGGTCCGGCGCGGTTCGCTGCCCGGCGACGGGGCCGCGGACAATCTGCGGGCCCGTCGGTATGTGGCCAAGTACACGATCTGCCCGGCGGTCGCCCACGGACTCGACGACGAGGTCGGCTCGGTCGCCGTCGGCAAGCTCGCCGACCTGGTGTTGTGGGACCCGAGGTTCTTCGGCGTGCGTCCGCATCTGGTGGTCAAGGGAGGGGCGATCGCGTGGGCCGCGATGGGCGACGCGAACGCGTCGATCCCGACCCCGCAACCCGTGCTGCCCAGGCCGATGTTCGGCGCGGCGGCGCGCACCGCGGCGGCGACCTCGGTGCACTTCGTGGCGCCGGCGGCGTTGGAGGACGGGCTCGCGGGACGGCTGAACCTCGATCGTCGACTCGTGCCCACCGGCGACGTGCGGGGTCGGGGCAAGTCGGCCATGCCGCTCAATGACGCCATGCCGCACATCGAGGTCGATCCCGAGACGTTCTCCGTCCGGGTGGACGGCGAGAAGGTGGTCGCCGCGCCGGCCGGAACCCTGCCGATGGCCCAACGTTATTTCCTTTTCTGATTGCGCACGCTTGCTTCTTGACGGAGGGTCAGGGAAAGCTGACTCACCGTCAGGGGAGAGAACTGTGACTGCGGTGACCGGCCGGGACCGACATCGACACGTTACGACCAGTAAGAGGTGGTACTCATGGGTGCTGGACTGCTCCTGCTCGGGGACTCACGCTTGCCCGCCGGCGGCTACGCGCACTCCGGCGGTCTGGAGAACGCGGTCCTGCGCGGCGAGGTGCACGACCTCGACACGCTCACCGAGTTCCTGCTCGGCAAGCTCTACTCCACCGGCGCGGTACAGGCGGCCTTCGCCGCCGTCGCCGCGCTGACCGCGGGCCCGTACACGCTGCCCGAACACGGCCCCTGGGCCGAACTCGACGCCGAACTCGACGCCAGGACCGCGTCGGCGCCCGCCCGGGCCGCCTCGCGCGCGCAGGGCCGGTCGTTGCGCCGGGTGGTCAAGGCCGCCTGGCCCACGGAGCCGTGGACCGCGCTCGGGGTCTCCCCGCACCACGCGATCGTGCTCGGCGCCGCGGCCACCCGGGCCCGGCTGGACGCGCGCGAGGCGGCCGTGCTGGCCGCCACCAACGTGGTCAACGGACCCGCCTCCGCCGCGGTGAAACTGCTCTCCCTCGACCCGATCTCGGTCACCGTCGTGCTCGCCGAGATGGCCGGGCACTGCGACCAGGTGGCGGAGGAGGCCGCCGACGCGGCCCGCACCGTGTCCACCGACGGCGACTGGGACCGGCTGCCCTGCTGGTCCGCCGTGGGCCTGGACGTCTGCCACGAACTGCACGTCCAGGAGGAGGTCGTCCACTTTGCATCTTGACCACACACCCGGCAACGGCGGGCCGTCGGCGCACCCGGAGCCCGCGGCGCCCGGTACGCGCGCGTTGCGGATCGGCGTCGGCGGTCCCGTGGGATCCGGCAAGACGGCGCTGGTCGCCGCGCTGTGCCGGGTCCTCGCGGGGCGCTTCTCGCTCGCCGTCGTCACCAACGACATCTACACCACCGAGGACGCCGACTTCCTGCGCGCGGCCGGGGTGTTGGCGGCGGACCGGATCGCCGCGGTGCAGACCGGCTGTTGTCCGCACACCGCGGTGCGCGACGACATCAGCGGCAACCTCGACGCGGTCGAGGACCTGGAGGCGGCGCATCCGGACCTGGACCTGGTGCTGATCGAATCCGGCGGGGACAACCTGACCATGACGTTCAGCCGGGGACTGGCCGACGTGCAGATGTTCGTCATCGACGTGTCCGGCGGCGACAAGGTCCCGCGCAAGGGCGGCCCCGGAGTGAGCCGTTCCGATCTGCTGGTGATCAACAAGACCGACATCGCCCCGCAGATCGGCGCCGACCTGGCGGTGATGGACCGGGACGCGGCCCGGATGCGCCCCGGCACCCCGGTGGTCTTCCTGTCCCTGCGCGAGACCCCGGACGCGGATGTGGTCGCCGCGTGGGTGCTCGACCGGATCGCCGCCTGGCGGGCGGGCGTCCCCGCCCCCGCGACGTACCCGGCCCCGGTCGGCGGGTGAGGGCGAGCGCCCTGATCCGCGCGGAGGTGCGGCACGGCCGCTCGGTGGTGACCCGGCTGCGCGGACAGGTGCCACTGGCGCCGCGCGAGGTGGCCGTGCCCGGGCCGATCCCCGAGGTGGTCCTCGTCGGCGGCGCGGCCGGCCCGATCGGCGGCGACGACCTGGCGGTGCGGGTCGAGGTGGGGCCGGGCGCCGGGTTGCGGATCCGGACCGCCGCCGCCGCGGTGGTGCTGATCGGCGACGGCACCCCGGCCCGGCAGCGGGTCGACCTGGTGATCGCCGCCGGCGGTGTCCTCGACTGGTCGCCCGAGCCGGTCGTGGTCGCCGCGCGGGCCGCGTTCCACACCGTCGTGCACGCCGAACTCGCCGAGGGCGCGCGTTTGTTCGCCCGGGAGACGCTGATCCTGGGCCGGGCCGGCGAACCCTGCGGCGACGTGCTCTCGCGCTGGGACGCGGTGGTGGCCGGGCGGCCGGTGCTGCGTCAGCAGAGCGGATACGGCCCCGCCGCCCCGCCCGGGTGGCGGGGACCGGCCGGCACCGCCGGCGGAACCGTGGTGGCCGCCCGGCTGACCCTGCCCGCACCGGCCGAACCGGCGTCGAGCGCCCCCGGGCGCGCGGTGTGCGCGTTGGCCGGGGGCGGCCGGCTGATCACGGTGACCGCGGCCGACGCGCCGGCCGCCCACGCCGCGCTCGCCGCCGCGACCCGGGCGGATCAGATTTCGAGCGCGACCAGTTCGGACCCGGCCGTACCGAGGAGCAGCACCTTGCCGACCCCCGCCGGGGCGGCGGTCAGGTAGGTCGGCAGCCCGTGCCGCCAATGCCGCCCGCCGGTGATCGGGTCGAACGCGTACAGCGCGTCGGTGCCGCCGGCAT
Organism: Embleya hyalina; assembly: GCF_003967355.1. GTDB lineage: Bacteria > Actinomycetota > Actinomycetes > Streptomycetales > Streptomycetaceae > Embleya > Embleya hyalina. The sequence continues at coordinate 62,611 of NZ_BIFH01000024.1, forward strand.
AGGCGGTCCCGTTCACCAGGGCCACCGGACTGGGCACCCGCGCGCCGGTGGGCTGCCGCCAGCGCTCCCGGCCGGTGCGGGCGTCGAGCGCGTACAGCGCGCCGACGTCGGTGGTGTAGACGAGGTTCTCGGTCACCACCGGGACGGTCATGTCCGGGGCGCCCTGGAAACGCCACCGCACCTCGCCGGTCGACACGCTCAGCGCCACCAGCGTGAAGCCCGACACCACGTAGACCAGATCGCGCATCGCGCGCGCCGGGCGGGCGATCGGCGAGTCGAGCCGGGTCGACCACCTCGGCTTCCCGCGATCGTCGCGGATCGCGCCGACCGTACCGTCGCTGTAGGTCAGGTACAGGAAGTCGCCGCCGGTCTCCGCGACGGCCGGCATCACCCCGCCGTGTGGCATCCCCTCGCTCCACTGCCAACTCTGCGCGCCCTGGGTCATGTCGATGCCCACCACCCGGTCGTCCCGGGTGCCGACCACCAGGGACGAGCCGTACAGCACCGGCGCGCCGAGGATCCGGTCGCCCGCGTGCTGCTGCCACAGCCGCTCGCCGGTGCCCGGATCGAGCGCGGAGACCTGTCCGGCCACGCAGGCCAGGAACATCGCGGTGCCGGAGACCACGGGCTGGGACCACACCATCGACTCGGTCCGCGCCGTCCACAGCGCGACCCCGGTCTCGGTGCCGACGGCCATCACCACGTTGTCCGTCGTGGTGCAGTAGGCGACGTTGTCGAAGACCTGAAGGGTGGTCACCCGACCCTCCACCGAGCGCCGCCACCGGACCCTGGGACGCGAGCGACCGTCCCCGGCGTAGCGCGCGAAGGCGACGCCGGCGGAGGTCACGGTGGCCGCGGTGAGCGCGAACCCGCCCCCGACGAGCAGGCGCCGACGGGTCAGCCCGCGCCCGGTCGGCGGATCCTGCGCGCGTGCCTCCTGCGGTACGTCGGCGCTGTCGTCCACCACCCCCGCGGGCAGCGTCAGCACGGCCGGCCTCGGGGTGAGCACCCGGTCCACGTCGACCGCCGTCGGGCGCCGCCCGGGATCGGGGTCGAGGCAGCGGCGCAGCAGCGGGCCGAGTTCGCCGCAGGACGCCCCGCCCCCGGCCAGGGTGATCAGCGTGCCGAAGGCGTACACGTCCTCCGACGGATCGCCGCCGTCGTCGGTGTCGGCGCGGCCGGCGAACCCGGTCACGCGCGGGCCGTGAGGGGTGAGCAGGACCTGGTCCGCACCGAGCCGGCCGTGCACGAGACCGATCGCGTGCACCCGGGCCAACGCGTCGGCGATACCCGCCGCGACCTCGCGTAACGGCCCCTCGGCGAGGGGGCCGTCGTGGTCGAGCACTTCTTCGAGCGTGCGCACCCCGGGCATCGCCCACGCCCCTTCGGGACCCGTCGACGTGCTTGCTGGAGAGCAGAGTAGGACCTGCGGCACGACACGGGTAGAGCGGGGAAAAACGATCCGGAAACGGTTCGCGCGCCCGCGCCGCGCAGACCCGCCGCGCGGGCGCGGGACGGAGCGGGATTCGGGCAAAGAAAAGGAGGCGCCCGGCCAAAGGCGCCTCCTTCGCGAACCGCACAGCGTTTCGCGAGCGGGACGATCATAACCCGACGGTCCCCGGAGTCCCGCCCGCCGTCCCGTCCGCCCGCCCCGCCCGGTGCCGCGCCCGGCGCTCCGCCCCCCGCCCCGCCCGCCGCCCCGCCCGGCGCTCCGGCCCTCGCCCCGTCCCGAGCCGTCAGTCCCCGGCCGTGGCGAGCGCGTCGTCCCACACCCGGTGCCAGTGCGCCACCGCCGACTCGCCCATGCCCACGACCATCGTCGGCAGCCCCCCGTCGAACCCGCGCTGGCAGGACTCGGCCCCCGGGAAGTCCTCGGTGACCAGCACCCGCTTGTTGGTCTCGTGGTTGGCTTTGGCGCCGGCGATGCTCCGCTCGCCGAGCGGTTCCCACGTGCCCTCGGTCATGTGCACGACCGAGCGGTTCGGCCGATCGCCCGGGTAGATCCGCAACATCGTGGTGCTCAGCGGGCTCTCGATCAGCACGGTCGAGGGCAGCACGGTCTGGACGTTGACCATCGGCAACCGGGCGGGCCAGGACTCCTCGGGCACCTCGGCCAGCCGCTCGAAGCCGACGATCGGCACCGCGAAGCGGGTGTGCGGTCCCCACGTGTCGACGATGCCGTGGTTGAGCACGATGCCGTCGATCGTCGCGGTGTGCAGGAACGGAACGTGGTAGGCCTCGACGTTGACGTCGACGGTGAGCTTCCAGTTGCAGTCGAGTTCGAACCGCTCGCTCACCACCGCCCGGGTCCGGTCGTAGGGGAAACCGGCGTAGGCGTCGGCGAGTTCGTCCAGCGCGCCGGCCACGTCGACCTCCGGCCGCAGGCCGACCACGACCAGGCCCGCGGACAGCGCGACCGGAAGCCGGCGCAGACCGAACTCCTTCGGGTCGATGCCGGGGAACTGCGGGCGCGAGGGCAGGCCGGTGAGCTCGCCGCCGTTGCCGAACGTCCACCCGTGGTAGCCGCAGCGGAATCGCCGCGCGCTGCCGCAACCGGTCCCGGACAGCCCCTCCGGCTCGGGCGTGTCCCGGCTGACCCGCATCCCCCGGTGGGTGCACGCGTCCAGGAACGCGTGCAGCTCGCCGTCCCGGTCGCGGGTGACCAGGACGGGCACGCCGTCCACGTCGCGCGCGATGAAGTCGCCCGGCTCGGCCACCTCGCCCGCCCACCCGATCACCTGCGGCGTGCGTCGGAACAACACCTCGCGCTCGCGGGCGTGCCGGACCGGATCGGTGAAGGCCGAGCCGTCCAGGACGACGGGGGCCGCGCCCAGGTCGAGCGTGCGGTGGGTGATGTGCTCGATGATGCGCCGCCCGGTGGCGACCACGTCCCGGTGTTTCAAGGGGTGACTCCGTTGTCCCGTAGGGGTGAATGTCCGCGACGGGTGGGCGTCCGTGCTCCGACCTCGTCTCTGTTACACCGTTACATTGTTGGTCGGGGGTGATACCCCGTCAATGTCCGGCGCGGCGATGTGGTGTCATCGGGGGGCAACCGCACGTGGAGGTCAGCACCATGCCCGGCCGGGTCGAGAACGTTGGCTATGACATCGCGGGTACGACCCTGTCGGGTCTGCTCGCCCGACCCGAGGCCGGCGTCCGCCCGCGCGGGCTGCTCCTGGCGATCCACGGCGGCGGCTCCCGCGCCGCCTACTGGCATCGCGACGCCGCCCCCGACGGCTCGCTCCTGCTGCTCGGCGCGGCGCTCGGCTGGACCGTGCTGGCGATCGACCGCCCCGGGTACGGCGCGTCCGCGGGCCTGGACCGGGCCCGCCAGGGACTCGACGCGCAGGCGGACGCCCTGTTCGCCCTCGTCGAGGGGTTGACGACGGGGGCGCTCGACGCGACGCCGGATCCCGGGCAGGCCCCGATCCCCGACGGCGACCCCGACCCGTCGGCCGCCGCCGGGCCCGCCGAGCCGGCGCGCCCGCCCGTGTTCGTCGTCGCGCACTCGATGGGCGCGGTCCTGGCGCTGCGCATGGGCGCCGACAAGCGTGGCCGCGATCTGCTCGGCCTGGCCGTCGCGGGCGTGCCGCTGCGGTACACCCCGGCCCGGCTCGCCGAGTTCGCCGCCGTCCCCACGGACGGCGACTTCGTCCCCTCGACCGGCGGCGCCGCCCCGGACGCCTTCTTCGGGCCACCGGGGTCCTACGATCCCGCGTTGCTGACCCGGGCGGGCCGGGTGGTGGCGCCGGTGCCGATGGCCGAGTTCGTGGATGTGCGGGAGAGCCCGAAAACGCTGCCCGACGTACTCGCGAGGGTGACGCCGGCGGTGCACTGGACCGTCGCCGAGTTCGAGCGGTCCCACCCGTCCGGACCCGAAGTACCCTCCCTGGCACGGGAGTCGCTGCGCCGGGCGCGCACGGTGGAGACGCACATCCAGCGCGGCGTGGGGCACAACATCAGCCTTCACCACGCCGCGCGCGCCTATCACCTGCGGGTGTTGACCTTCGCCGAGGAGTGCCTGCTCGCGGTCGCCGGATCGACCGCCCCCTGAGCGGGCCGGGGCCGGTTCGCGGCCCGGATCCGCCCTACGGTGCGTCGGGCAGGGTGAACCACACCACCTTCCCCGGGGGGAGCCGGTCGGCGCCCCACGCGTGCGCCAGACCGTCGATCATCCGCAGCCCTCGGCCCGATTCCTCGTCCCAGTCGCCGACCCGGGCGATCGGCATGCGCGGCGACGAGTCGCGCACCTCCACCCGCAGCAGGTCGCCGTCGTGCAGCAGGGTGAGCGCGTGCCAGGCGCCGGGCCCGACGTGCACGAGCACGTTGGTCAGCAGTTCGGTCAGCAACACCTCTGCCACGTCGACCAATTCGGCCAGGCCCCAGTCGTGCAGGACCTTGCCGGTGGTCCGGCGGGCACGGCCCACCGCCGGTGCCGAGGCGGCCAGTTGGACGCAATAGTGACGGACGTCCTCCGCCATCACCGGCATGTCGACCTCCGGACGTGCGGCAGGGGGTCGCACGATCCGGAAACATGCACCCAGAGCGACCCGTGGACAACAGTAAGTCATGGCCGGTGTGGAGCGTGCCCGGTCGACAATGAGTGTGCAACTCCCACTCTTGGATGCACGGGAAGATTCCGGTAGTAACCACACTTCCGCGCCCAGTAGGGCACACTGTCCCCCGATCGGACGCGCCGACGTTCCGGTTCGGTGCGTCAACAGCGTGTACATGGAGGTGCGGCGTGGCCATGGCGCCCAATCCGACCGTTCGGCAGCGCAGGCTCGGGACCGAGCTGCGCCGGTTGCGCGAAGCGCGCGGCCTGAGCCTCGAGGACGTCGCCGTACGCCTGGAGTGCTCGGATTCCAAGGTCAGTCGGATCGAGTTGGGGCGCAGCGGAGTACGACCGGTGGACCTGCGGATCCTCCTCGACCTGTACGAGGTCGCGGACGAGCGGGAGCGGGATTCGCTGCTCACCCTGGCCCGCGAGGCCAAGAAGCGCGGCTGGTGGCACAGCTATTCGTCGATCCTGCCCAGCTCCTACGCCGAACTGCTCAGCCTGGAGGCCGAGTCGTCGGGCATGCGCGGATTCGAACTCTCGCTCATTCCGGGCCTGTTGCAGACGCCCGACTACGTGCGGGCGGTGATCGCGGCGGTCCGCGACGACATGCCGGCCGAACAGGTGGACATGCTGGTGCGGGTGCGTCAGGAGCGGCAGGCGGTGCTCGACCGGGTCGGCGCGCAGGGCGAGGCGACGTTTCGGCTCAGCGTGGTGATCTCCGAGTCGGTGCTGCGCACGGTGGTGGGCGGGCGGGAGACGATGCGGGCCCAGTTGGAGCACTTGATGGCCGCCGCGGCCCGGCCGCACGTGCGGTTGCAGATCCTTCCGTTCGCCGCCGGCGCACACCCCGCGATCGAGGGTTCATTCGCGATCATCGGATTCCCCGAACTTTCCGATCTGGATGTGGTCGTCCTCGACACGCATACGAGTAGCCTCTATCTCGAGGAGCCCGAACACGTCAGTGTCTATGAGCGGATGTTTGAGGACATCCGCGCGGCCGCACTGTCGTACGGTGAATCGTTGTCCATGATCGAGCTCACAGCAAAGGAATTGTCTTGAGCAACACAAAGCAGGGATCACATTTCCCGTCCGTTTCCCAAGATGCTGCGATCGATTCCCACTCCGGCGGGAAAGTCGCAGGTCACGAGGCTGCTGTCGGCCACGCCTGGCGGCGCAGCACCTACAGCGGGGCCACCAGCAATTGCGTCGAGACGGCCCCCGACACCGACGCCGTCCTGGTGCGCGACTCGAAAGTTGCCGCCGGTCCGGTGCTCGAACTGGAATCCGGTGCGTGGCAAACGTTTATCGGTCGTGTCGGCGCCTGAGTCGGCCCCGATCCGATACCGAACGGTTGATTTGTTCGGGGTGCTCACTCCCACGAGTGGGAATTAATCCCACGAAAGAGTGAATTCTCCAGATGATCGTCCCGGGTTCCCGTGCCCCGGGGCGCTCCCCAATGCGCAACTCTCCGTCGCCGACCCCCACCGCGCGCCGCGCGCCGCCGGCCGACACCCCCGGGCGACCCGTCGGGGTGGAAGAGTGGTGGGGTGTACATCTCGGTGCTTGGCCCGCTCCAGGCGTGGGACGACGACGGTCGATCCGTGACGATCGGCGGCGCGCGCCTGCGCGCGCTGCTGATCCGCCTGTCCCTCGACCCCGGCAGACCGGTCTCCGCCGACCGGTTGATCACGGCCGTGTGGGGTGAGGACCCCCCGTCCGGCGCGGGAAACGCGTTGCAGTCGCTGATCTCCCGACTGCGCCGGCAACTGCCCGTCGGGCTCGAATCGGGGCCGGCCGGCTATCGGCTCGACATCCGCCCCGACGACCTGGACGCGCACGTGTTCGCCGAGTCGGCGGTGCGCGGACGCCGGCAACTCGACGGGCGCGACCCCGCCGGCGCGGCCGAGACGCTCACGCGCGCGCTCGCGATGTGGCGCGGCCCGGCCCTGGTCGACGCCGCCGACGCGAGCTTCGCGTCGGGACCCGCGGCGCGGCTGACCGAGCAGCGGTTGGGCGCGATCGAGGACCGGGTCCAGGCGCAGCTGATCCTGGGCCGCAGCCAGGGGCTGGCCGCCGAATTGGAGCAGCTCACCCGCGAGCATCCGCTGCGTGAGCGGCTGTACGGCCTGCTGATCCGCACGCTGCACGAGGAGGGCCGCCGGGCGGACGCGCTGACGCTGTATCAGGACCTGCGCGAGCGGCTGGCGGACGAGTTGGGCATCGACCCCTCGCCCGACCTGGAGGCCGCCTACCTGGCCGTGCTGCGCGGCGGCGACTCGCGGCCCGCGCCGGTGCCCGCGCCCGTCGCCGCCTTCGCGTCGCCCGCGCCCGCCCCGCCGGCCGTCGCCCGCCCGGCCCCGGGCAATCTGCCCGCCCGGCTGACCACCTTCGTCGGCCGCGAGGACGAGGTGGACCGGGTCGACCGGCTCCTCGGCCAATCGCGCCTGGTCACCGTCGTCGGCCCCGGCGGCGCGGGCAAGACCCGACTGAGCACCGAGGCCGGCAGCCGGATCGCGACCCGCGGCGTGGGCGTGGACGGCGGCATCTGGTTCGTCGAACTCGCCCCCGTACTCGACCCGTTGGACGTACCGCAGGCCGTCCTCGGGGCGCTGGGCCGTCGCGAGGTGGGCCTGCTCGATCCGCATCTGGCCGGTGCGCGCGACCTGATCGACCGGATCGTCGACGCGTTCACCGGCCCGCCCAGCCTGCTGATCCTGGACAACTGCGAGCACCTGATCGCCGCCGCCGCGAGCTTCGCCGGTCGACTGCTCGCCCGCGCGCCGTCGCTGCGCATCCTCACCACCAGCCGCGAGCCGTTGGGCATCGACGGCGAGATGTTGTACCCGCTGGGCCCGCTGGCCCTGCCGCCGGTCGGTGTCGACGCCGCGGACGCGCTGGGCTACGCCTCGGTGCGGCTGTTCGCCGACCGGGCCCGCGCGGTGCGGCCGGGCCTGGCCGTCGACGCCGACACGATCGGCGCGGTCGGCGAGATCTGCCGCCGGCTCGACGGCCAGCCGCTGGCCATCGAACTGGCCGCCGCCCGCACCCGCTCGCTCACCCCCGCGCAGATCGCCCACCGCCTCGACGACCGCTTCCGGCTGCTCACCGGCGGCAGCCGTACCGCGCTGCCCCGCCACCAGACGCTGCGTGCGGTGGTCGAGTGGAGTTGGGACCTGCTGGAGGAGCGCGAACGCACCGCGCTGCGCCGGTTGTCGGTGTTCGCCGGCGGCACCACCCTGGAGGCCGCCGAGGCGGTGTTGCCCGGCGACGACTTCGACCCGGCCGACGTGCTCGACCTGCTCGCCGGACTGGTGGACAAGTCGCTGGTGGATGTGATGGGCAGCACCGAGACCCGCTACCGGCTCCTGGAGACCATCCAGGCGTACGCGAGCGAGAAATCGGCCGAGGCGGGCGAGGCCGAGGCGACCTCCGCGCGGCACGCGCGCTGGTTCATCGATTACGCCGAGGCCGCCGGCGCCCGGCTGCGCGGCCCGGAACAGATCGAGGCGATCGGCCGGATCACCGCCGAGCACGACAACCTCGCCCTCCTGCTGCGCTACGCCGTCGACCACGCCGACGCCGGGCTGGCCACCCGATTGGTCGACGCGCTCTCCTGGTACTGGGCGATGCGCGGCACCCACGCCGAGGCGTATTCCTGGGGCCACGAGGCGCTCGCCCTGCCCGGCCCCGTGCCGCAGGCCCGCCGGGCCACCGCGCTCGCCTTCCACGCGCTGCACTCGTTCTCCGCGGGAGAGCGGGGCACCGCGCTGCGCTCCTACGCCCGGGCCCGGCTGATCAGCCGTCGGCTCGACCCCGGCGAGGTGCCCGAACTGCCGGTGTTCATGGAGTTGTTGGCGTCCATCATCCGCACCGACCAGGCGGCTCTGCGGGCTGCGTTGCAGGACGCGGACGACATCGACGATCCGTGGGTCCAGGCCATGGCCCGGCTCATGCGCGGACACTTCGCGGTCAACCTGGGCAGCCCCAAGGAGGCGGTGACCTTCCTGACCGACGCCCGGGATCGGTTCGCGGCGATCGGAGACTGCTGGGGCCGGGCCTCGGCGATCTCGGGACTGGCCGAACTGTTGATGTACACGGCGGACTACGACGAGGCGCTGGCCGCCGTGGACGAGGCGCTGGGTCTGCTGGGCGCGCTCCAGGCCGAGGACGAGATCCCGCAACTGATGGTGCGGCGCGGGATGATCCACGCCCGGGCCGGCGACATCGCCCTCGCCCGGCAGGTGATGGAGGACATCTCGCGCCGCCCCGGCGCGCCCGGCACCTCGCTCACCACCGGTCTGGGCACCACCCTGGGCCTGGCCGAACTCGCGCGCTTCGTCGGCGACTTCGACGAGGCGGGACAGCGCTACGACCAGGTGCTCGCGGCGCTGCCGCCGACGCCGCGACTGCCGCAGTTGCCGCCGCAGTTCATCTGCAGCCTGTACGTCGGCCGGGCGCACGTGGCGTGTGCGCGCGGCGACGCGGCGGCGGCGCGCGCCGACCTGCGCACCGGGCTGCCGTTCGCGTTGGAGAGCCAGGACATGCCGGTCCTGGCGGGCTGTATCGAGGGATTCGCCGCACTGGCGCTGGTCTCCGGCGAGCCGGAGCAGGCCGCGACCCTGCTCGGCGGGGCACAGGTGGTGCGCGGCCATCCCGATCTGGGCGACGTCGACGCGGACCGGGTGGCCGGGCGCGTCCTGGAGCGGCTGAGCGTCGAGGAGTTCGACCGGGCCCGGGCGATCGGCACGGCGATGACCCGCGAGGAGGTGGTCGCCCTGCTCGCGGCCGACATGCCCGTCGCGCCGCCACCGCTGTGGGTGTCGGGCGACGGGTGGTCGACGCAGGAGCGGAGGGTCAGGCCCGACGGTTGTACTGACGCACCGTCAGCGGAATGAACACCAGCATCAGACCCAGCGCCCACAGCAGCGCCACCATCGCGTGGTGCGCCACCGGGCCCCCGGTCAACAGCCCGCGCGAGGCGTTGGTGACCGCGGTGACCGGGTTGACCTTCACCCACGCCTGCAACCAGCCCGGCATGGTCGAGGTCTTGGCGAACAGGTTCGAGCCGAAGGTCAGCGGAAACATCATCAGGAACGAGACGCCCTGCACGGTGCGCGGCTGCTTCATGCTCACCCCGAGCAGTGCCACGACCCAGCAGAACGCGAACGCGAAGATCAGGACCAGACCGACCGCGGCGGCCACCGCGAGCACATTGGTGTGGAACCGGAAACCGATGATGGTGCCGAACACGAACACCGACGTGATGGCGACCAGGAAGCGCAACACGTCGCCGAGCACGGTGCCCGCGAGCGGCGCGAGGCGCGATATCGGCAGGCTGCGGAAACGGTCGAACACGCCCGTGGACATGTCCGTGCACAGCCCGACACCGGTGCCCACCGACGCGAACACCACGGTCTGCACCATGATGCCGGGCAGCACGAACTGCAGATAGTCGTGCGTGCTGCCCTCGATCGCGCCGCCGAACAGGTACACGAACATCACGATGAACAGGATCGGCTGCAGCGTCAGGTCGATCAGCTGCTCGCTCTGCTTCTTCAGCTTTACCAGGCTGCGCCAGGTGAGGGTGAGCGTGTGCCGCACCACGGCGCTCGGGTCGTTGCGGTGTGCCGCGGGCTTGTGCGCGGGGGGTGGGGTGGCGCTCGGGTCGGCCGGGCGGACGGTGGTCGTGGTCATCGGGAGGCTCCAGGGATGAGGGCCAGGTGGGAGACGATCGTGAGGAGCAGGGCGAGCATCGGCATCACACGTGTGCCGTAACGGTCCGGAAGTCGGTTCACGCGGCCTTCCTCTTCGGGTCCGCGCCGTCGTCCCGCTCGGCCGATTCCTGGCTGCGGTGCCCGGTGATGGTCAGGAACACCTCGTCCAGACTGGGCAGTTGCAGGGTGAACTCGTTGACCCGGATGCCCGCCTCGTCGAGCCGACGGACCACCACCGGCAGCACGTCCTCGTCGCTCACCGCGACGGTGGCCTGACCGCGCTCGTCTTCCACGAACGGCTCCCGGCCGGCGATCTCGCGCAACAGCTCGACCACGTCGGGCAGTCGGGTCGGGTCGACCGGCCGCACCTCCAGGCTCCGGCCGCCGATCTGCGCCTTGAGCTCGTCGGAGGTGCCGTTCGCGATCACCCGGCCGTGGTCGATCACCACGATGTCGTTCGCCAGATGATCGGCCTCGTCCAGATACTGCGTGGTCAGCAACACGGTCACGCCCTCGTCGCGGACCAGGTCGCGGATCATCTGCCACACGTCGCCGCGGCTGCGCGGGTCCAGGCCGGTGGTCGGCTCGTCCAGGTAGAGGAAGGACGGGCGTCCGACCAGCGAGGCGGCCAGGTCGAGGCGCCGCCGCATACCACCCGAGTACGTGTCGGGGCTGCGCCCGCCCGCCTCGGTCAGGTCGAACCGGGCGAGCAGTTCGCGGGCCCGCGCCTTGGCCTCGGCACGGGGCAGGTCGAGCAGTCGGCCGAGCAGCAGCAGGTTCTCGAACCCGGTCATCTCCTCGTCCACCGACGCGTACTGGCCGGTCAGACCGATCAGCCGGCGCACGTCCTGCGCCTGGCGCACCGTGTCGAACCCGCCGACCCGGGCGATCCCCGCGTCCGGCTTGATCAACGTGGCCAGCGCCCGCACCATCGTGGTCTTGCCCGCGCCGTTGGGGCCGAGCAGGCCCAGCACGGTGCCCGCCTCGGACCGCAGATCGATCCCGGCCAACGCGGTGGTGTCGCCGTACCGCTTGACCAAGCCCTCGGTCTCGATCGCGTATGTCATGGGTTGCTCCCCGTGGGTGTCCGTCACATTCGTCCGGCGGGCGCTCGTCGACCGATCGACGCGGCTCGCCTCGTATGGAACCCAGCGTCGCCCGGGGCGCCGGCATCACACGCACACGCCGCCGGCATCGCCGGCAGCGGGCTGATCCACCGGCCCGCCGCCCGGCCGATCGCAACCGGCGTCGCGGTCACGTGGGTCGCCGGCAGCGGTAGGGTCCTGGCCCTGAGGGTCTTGTGGGGAGAACGAGGGAAGACCATCGGGAGCCGTGACACGCTCGCGATAACTTCTGGGTGACGGCGTTCACCGGGCACCTCGGCGGTCGATGTTCGGCGTTCGACGAAGACCAGCAGGGTGTGTCGGGTCGACCGGCAGGGGGCACACGCGACAGTGGGGGAGGCAAGGCGTTGGCGGCAGCCGTTCCGATTTCGCAAGCACCGGGTCCGGGGACGCCCGCACGGGCGGCGGGCCGTTCTCCCCGTGCGTTCCGACCCCGTCGGATATCCGTGGGCCGGCTGATTCGCGTCGGCAACACCACTCCGGGGCTGATGCTCGTCACGGGCGTGGCCCTGGTCCTGATCAGCCTGCTCGCCGGACTGTTCGCGGTCCTGGCGGTGGACCGGCGCGCCGACGCGGCCAAGGCGGTGGCCACCGGCAGCGAACCGCTCGGGGTCAAGACCCAGGACATCTACCGGGCCCTCGCCGACGCCGACGCGACCGCGGCGGCCGGCCTGCTCGAAGGCGGCGTCGAGTCGGCGGACGTGCGCGAGCGCTACCAGCAGGCGATCGAGACCGCCTCACGCAAGCTGATCGAGGCCACCGCCGCGGGCGCCTCCGGCGAGGTGGCCGACAAACTCGCGGTCATCGGCGTGCAGTTGCCCGAATACGCGCGCCTGGTCGAGCGGGCCCGGGCGGAGACCCGGCAGGGCAACACCGTCGGTGCCGCCTACCTGCGCTCGGCCTCCAAGAACGTGATGCGGGCCAAGATCCTGCCCGCCGCCACGGCCCTGCACGACATCGCCGAAAAGCGTCTCGCGGGCGACCACCGCGACGCGACGTCGACCCCGTGGGCCCCGCTGTCACTGCTCCTGGTCGCCCTCGCGGCCTGCGCCGGCGCCCTGTGGTTCTTCGCCCGGCGCACCCACCGCCGGATCAACATCGGCCTGCTGATCGCGGGCCTGGCCACCCTGGTGTCGATCGGCTGGTTGTGGGCGGCCACCGGCACCTCGCGCGACCACCTCGACCGCAGCCGCAGCGACGGCTGGGGACCGGTCGAGACGCTGGCCCAGGCCCGCTTCCTGACCCTGCAGGCGCACGGCGACGAGAGCCTGACCCTGGTCATGCGCGGCAGCGACAACGGCCAGTACGAGGCCGACTTCAACGAGGTGTGGGGCAGGCTCGTCGGCGTCGACGCGCGCGACGGCCGACCCGCGGTCACCGGCATGCTGGCCACGGCCGAGCGGGTCACCCGCTCCGACGCCGGCACGCTCGCCAAGGTCAAGGCCGCGCGAGCCGCCGCCGCCGACTGGAAGAAGGCCCACGAAGAGGTCATCACGCTCTACGGCAACGGCCAGTTCGAACAGGCCGTCGCCAAGGTGACCAAGGCCGACGGCGCGTCGCGCGCGGCCTTCACCCGGATCGACGAGGCGCTGGCCGCCGCGGTCACCGAGGACCAGGGCGACTTCGCCCGCTCGGTCCGCCGGGGCCGCGACGCGCTCGGCGGCCTCGGCGTCGGCATGGGAGTGTCGGCCCTGATCGCCGCCGCCGCGACCGTGGACGGCGTCCGTCGCGAGGTCGGGAGGTACAACCGGCCATGAGCACCCGCATCGCCCTGCCCGCACTGGTGTGCGCCCTCGCGCTGACCGTCGCCGGATGCGGCGCCGGGTCGGCCGAGCGCGCCCTCGGCCGCCCGGCCGCGCCCCCCGCCGGCGCGCCGCGCGCACCCGCCGAGGCCGTCCCGGGACCGGACACCTCGTGCCCGAACGTGCTGGCCAGCCTGCGCCCCGGCGGCTCGCTGCCCGCCCCCACCGCGCTCCCCGCCGGCAGCACCATGGACACCCTGCGCCGGCGCGGCTTCCTGATCGCCGGCATCGACCAGAGCAGCTTCCCGTTCGGCTTCGTCGACCCCAGGAGCAACACGCTGCGGGGCTTCGACATCGACCTGCTGCGCGAGGTGGCCAAGGCGATCTTCGGCGACGCCGGGCCCAACCGCGTCCAGTTCCGGGTGGTGCGCAACGAGGACCGCACGGTGGCGATCGCGCGCGGCGACGTCGACATCGTCGCGGAGACCATGACGATCAACTGCGAACGTCGGCAGAGCGTCGAGTTCTCCTCGGTCTACTTCCGGGCCGGCCAGCGGCTGCTGGTGCAACGCGACGGCACCGCGGACCGCGCCGACTACTCGGGCGGACTGGCCGCCCTGCCGCGCGGCATGCGGGTGTGCTCGGTGCCCGGCTCCACCTCGATCGGCCTGTTGCGCCGACAGGCCCCGCAGGTGAGCGTGATCGAGGGCGACACCTGGGCGGGCTGCCTGGTCCTGCTCCAGCAGGGTCAGGCCGACGCGGTCACCACCGACGACACGATCCTGGCCGGACTCCAGGCGCAGGACCACGTCTTCACCGTCGTGGTCGGCGACAAACTCACCTTCGAGCCGTACGGCATGGCGATCGCCAAGAACCGCGGCGACTTCGTGCGATTCGTCAACGCGGTGCTCGAACAACTGCGCCGCAACGGGCGATGGGGCGAGCTGTACCGGGAGTATCTGGGCACCTCGCTCGGGGCCGACACGCCCGCGCCGCCCGAGGCCGAATACCGGGACGCCACGTGAACCGAGCCCCCCGCGTGCTCGGTCGCGACGAGATCGACGAGTCGATCGTGCGTCACGAACGCGAGTACGACGGCATCACCGCCGGCCTGATGGAGCTGGAGAGCCACCCGGGCCGGCAACTGCTCGAAGGCGGCACGCTGACCGGACGCACCGCCGAGCGCTGGGAGGTCGGCCGCCGGGCGATCGCGCTGCTGTGGGGACACCGCGAGGCGTACGGCGCGGTCCTCGACCGGGCCCGGACGCTGCGCGGACGGCGCGGCAAGCCGCAACGGCCGGAGCTGGAGGAGCTGTCCTTCCTGCTGCTCGGACAATCCGCCGAACTCGCCGCGCGCGACGTGCCGATCGGGCAGCGCGGCCTGCTCGACCCGGCCATGCACGTACACCGGATGAGCCTGGGCGAACTGGTCGCCGACATGGCGCCGGCCTGGAGCGAGGCGACCGCGGTCGTGGAGGCCGCGGACGCGGTCTGGACCCGCCTGGTGCCCACCCTGGACCGGGTCGACGCGGGCATCGCCGCCGCCGAGGCCGGGATCGCCGAACTCGGCGGTCCCGACACGATGCCGGAGCAGACCGCCGCCCTGGACGGGGTTCGCCGTCGGCTGGAGACGGCCCGTACCCTGGTGGCGAGCGACCCGCTGGCGCTGACCGCCGGCGACGACCGGCGCATCGGCGGCGTGGACGTCGCCGCCCTGGAGGCGGAACTGCGCCGAGTCGCCGACGAGGTGCGGCACCTGACCATCGTCCGGGCCCGCTTCGAGGAGCGGCTCCGGCGACTCGCGGGCGTGCTGGAGGAGTTGGACTACCAGGAGGGCGACACGATCCGGCGGCGGGCGCACGTGTTGACCCGGATCAGCGACAAGCGGGTGCCGGAGGTACCACTGCGCGCCGCCACCCTGCGCGAACGGTCGACCACCGTGTCCGGGCTCGGCACCCGGGGCGACTGGGTGCGCGTCTCGCGCGAGCTGAGCGCCCTGGAGAACGACGCGCAGGGCGCCCGGGAGCGACTGGCCGCCACGCGCGCACACATCGACGCGCCGCTGGCCCGGCGGGACGAACTGCGCGGCCTCGTGCAGTCCTACCGGGCGATGGCCGCGCGCGGCGGGCTCGGCGAGGAGGCCGTGCTCGAGTCGCTGTACGACCACGCCAAGGAGTTGTTGTGGCGAGCACCGTGTGAACTCGACGTGGCGGTACGGGTGGTGACCCGCTATCAGGAGGCGGTCATCGCCGCACAACGCAAGGATCGTCCGGACGACAAGGGGGACCAGAGATGATCAAGTGCAATCGCCCGCCTTGCCCGGGCGAGATCGACGACGGCTTCTGCAACGCGTGCGGCAACGAGCCGCTGCCGACCGGCGCGCCGGTGCCCGACCCGAAGACCGGGCGGTCCGGGGTCTCCGGGACGGCGGGCACGTCGGGCACGGCCGGCACCGCCGGTTCGTCCTCCTCGCGCAGCGCCTCCGGGCGCAGTTCGCGACGCGGCAGCACCGGGACCAGTCGGCGACTGGGCGGCGGTCTGGTCGAGATGCCGAACGTGCCGCGCCGCAACCCCGAGAGCGCGCTGGCCCGCAATCCGGTCATCCCGGAGGAGAAGCGCTTCTGCCGCAAGTGCGAACAGCCCGTCGGGCGCGGACGCGGCGGGCGGCCCGGGGTGGCCAACGGCTTCTGCCCGCGCGACCGCACGCCGTTCTCCTTCGCGCCCAAGCTCCAGCGCGACGACATGGTCGGCCAGTACCGGATCATCGGCTGTCTCGCCCGCGGCGGCTTCGGCTGGGTCTACCTCGCCCAGGACACCGCCGCGCACAACATGTGGGTCGTCCTCAAGGGCCTGCTCGGCAGCGACGACCCCGACTCGCGCGCCGCGGCCCTGGCCGAACAGCGCATCCTCACCCAGATCCAGCACGCCAACATCGTGCACATCCAGACCGTCGTCCAGCACCCCGACCCGCTCACCGGCCAGGACGAGACCTACCTGGTGATGGAGTACGTCGGCGGTCTGTCGCTGATGGACCGGCTCAAGCAGATGCGCGAGGTCGACGCCAAGGCGGTGCTCCCGGTCGAGCAGGTGCTGGCCTACGCGATCGACATCCTCCCCGCGTTCGGCTACCTGCACCAACAGAACCTGGTCTACTGCGACTTCAAGCCGGACAACGTGATCCAGACCGAGGACCAGCTCAAGCTGATCGACCTCGGCGCGGTGACCGACCTGGCCCGGCCGGGCAAGTTCACGTACGGCACGGTCGGCTACCAGGCACCCGAGATCGAGACCGTGCGGGCCGAACCGTCGGTGGAGTCCGACCTGTTCACCATCGGTCGCACGATGGCGGTGCTCAGCTTCTACTTCGCCGGCTACACCCGCAAGTACAAGGCCTCCCTGCCGCCCGCCGGCGACGTGCCGTTGTTCACCGAATTCGAGTCCTACCACCGCCTGTTGCTGCGGGCCACGCACCCCGAACCGGAGCAGCGCTTCGCCTCCGCGGCGGACATGGCCGAGCAGTGCGTCGCGGTGCTGCGCGAGGTGGTCGCGATGCGCTCCGGCGAGCCGCGCCCGGGCGTGTCCGGTCTGTTCGGGCCGGAGACGCGGGTGGTGCACGCCGAGGTGGCCGCGCGCAACACCGAACCCGGCCTGCTCGCGCCCGCGCCCGACCCCGCGGTGATCGCGGGCGCGCTGCCGGTGCCCCGGGTCGACCCCCTCGACCCGGCGGCCAACCTGCTGGCCACGGTCGCCACCACCGACCCCGACGAACTGCTCTCCGCGCTCACCGCCGCGGGCATCTCCTCGGCCGAGGGCACGCTGCGCCTGGTCCGGATGTGCATCGAACAGGGCGACGTGGTGCGGGCCCGGGCGTTCCTGGCCGACATCGACGCCGACGACTGGCGACTGCCCTGGTTCGAGGGGCTGGCGGCGCTGTCCCAGCACGATCTCCCGCGCGCCCACGAGTTCTTCGACGGGGTGCGGGGCGCGCTGCCCGGTGAGCCCGCGCCGCGTATCGCGCTGGGTGCCTGCCGCGAACTGATGGGCCGTCACCAGGAAGCCGCCGCCGAGTATCGCGGCGTCTGGTCGACCGACCACGCGTACGTCTCGGCCGCCTTCGGCCTGGCCCGCTGCCTGCTGGCCACCGGCGACCGGGCGGGCGCGGTGCGCATCCTGGAGAGCGTGCCGGACACCTCGGCCAACCATGTCGCGGCGCAGACCGCGGCGTTGCGTACCCGGATCAGCGGCCGGGCCGCGGCCGAGCCGCTCGGGGCGGATCTGACCACCGCGTCCGATCGACTCGCCGCGCTGCGGCTGGAGGGCGAGGCGCACGACCGGCTCGCCGTGGAGTTGCTGGAGACGGCCCTGGAGTGGGTGAAGGCGGGAGCGAACGGGGGAAATTCGGGCGCCGGGGGCGCGAATGGAACCGCGAAGGTGCTCGGCAGCGAGTTGAAGGAAAAGCCTCTGCGGTTCGCCCTGGAAAAGTGTTACCGCGATCTGGCCCGGCACGTGACGACGCATGCGGAGCGCATCGCGCTCGTCGACCGGGCGAACGAAGTGCGACCGTGGACGTGGGTGTGATCAGAGTGGCTGGATATGGACGACTGGACGCGACCGGGCTCGGGGGCGCCCCGAACGGGGGCGAGGCCGCCCCGCCGCCCGAGCCGCCCGTGACGGCCGTCCCCGACGGGTGCCCGTCCTGCGGTCTGGCCGGCGACGCCGACGACCGCTACTGCGAGTCGTGCGGCTACGACCTGGACATCCCCGCGACCCCGGTGGCCGAACGGCCGCCGCCGCGGCGGGTACCCACGCCCAGCGGACACGGACCGGTTTGCTCCGCCTGTGGCACCGCGACCATCGGCTCGGACGGCTGGTGCGAGGCGTGCGGGCGGCCGTTCAACCCGCGCGACCACGTGGAGAGCGACCTGAGCGGCCTGGTCGCGATGGTGAGCAACCGGGGCCTGCGCCACCGGCGCAACGAGGACTCCGCGGCGCTGCGCGTATTCGAGATGCCCGACGGCAGCAAACGGGTGGTGGCGGTGGTCTGCGACGGGGTGTCCTCCTCGCCGCGGCCCGACGAGGCGTCGGCGACCGCGGCCACGACCGCGTGCGCGACGATGGCGGCGACCCTGATCGAAGGATGCGCGCCGGCCAAGGCCACCAGTGCCGGGGTGGCCGCCGCCGCGAGCGCGGTGGCCCGGATGCCCGGCATCGAGGACCAGGGCAACGCGCCCGCGTGCACCCTGGTCTCGGCGATCATGACGCCCGGCGAGATCACCGTGGGCTGGGTGGGCGACAGCCGCGCCTACTGGCTGGCCGACCCGGACAGTGGGGCCGACGACCCGGCGGACGGCGACGACACGCTGCCCGGCGCGAGCACGCTGCCACGCGGGGCGGGCGGCGAGCCGGACGGATCCGACGACGAGCAGGGCCGGCGTACCCCTTCCGCGCTGCTGACCGAGGACGACTCGTGGGCGACCCGGATGATCGCGCTCGGCGCGATGACCGAGGCCGAGGCGTACGCGGATCGGCGCGCGCACGCGATCGTGTCCTGGCTCGGCGCCGACGCCGGCGAGGTGCGGCCCCGGGTGACCAGCGTGCGCCCGACCGGGCCCGGGGTGTTGCTGCTGTGCAGTGACGGGTTGTGGAACTACCTCTCGGTGGCGCCGACGCTGGCCGCGATGGTGCTCCCGGACGCGCTGGAACAGCCGTTGGCCGCGGCCCGGTTGCTCACCGGATTCGCCCTGGACCAGGGCGGCGCGGACAACATCACCGTCGCACTCATCCCCTACCTCCCGCCCGGGGACGCGGCGCGCGACCCCCACCACGACTGACCCGAGACGCGAAGGAGTCGGATTCATGTCAGGCGCCCCCGAATTCACCATCGAGATCAACCAGAACGCCTACCTGCCGATGGGTGGACACGAGGTCCACGCCGTGGCGCACATCAAGGCTTCCGGGTTGCCGACGGGCATGGCCTCGGCCAGGCGCGGCGCAGAGGTGATCATGGTGGACACCTCGGGCTCGATGGACTTCCCCTCCAGCAAGCTCAAGGCGGCCAAGCAGGCCACCAAGGCGGCGATCGACACGCTCCGCGACGGCACGCTGTTCGCGGTGGTGTCCGGGACCGGCATGGCGTCGATGGTCTACCCGTTCGACGAGGTGCTGGTGCCGGCCGACGACCGCAGCCGCAAGGAGGCCAAGCGCGAGGTGGACAAGCTCCGCGCGCGCGGCGGCACCGCCATGGGGCAGTGGTTGCTGATGGCGCGTCGGCTGCTCGAACCGCACCGCGACGCGATCCGGCACGCGATCCTGCTCACCGACGGCAAGAACGAGAGCGAGCGCGAGCAGGACCTGGCCGAGGCGATCGCCTACTGCGAGGGCGTGTTCGTCTGCGACTGCCGCGGCATCGGCCTGGACTGGCGGGTGGACGAGGTGCGCAAGATCTCCAACGCGCTGCTCGGCGACATCGGCCTGGTGAGCGAACCGGCGGACCTGGTCGCGGACTTCACCAAGATGATGGAGAACGCGATGGGCAAGGCCGTGGCCGACGTGGCCCTGCGCGTGCGCACGATCAACAACGCGCGGGTGAAGTACGTCAAGCAGACCTACCCGGTGATCGACGACCTGACCGCCCGGCGCAGCGAGGTCGGACCGAACGCCGGCGACTACCCGACCGGTTCGTGGGGCGGCGAGAGCAAGCACTACCACATCTGTCTCGAGGTCGAGCCGGACGAGGTCAACCCGGGTGGCAAGCGCCGGCCGTGCCAGGTCTCGGTGGTCCTGCCGGACGGCTCGGGCGGGCTGGAACTGGCCAAGGCCGGCATCTTCGCGCAGTGGACCGACGACGAGGAACTGTCCACCCGGATCAACCAGGAAGTCGCCAAGGTCACCGGCCGGGAGAAACTGGCCAATGCGGTCCAGGAAGGCTTGGAGGCGCGTACGCGGGGGGACGAGACCACCGCGACCGCACGCCTGGTCCAGGCCCTCGAACTGGCCGACGAGGCGGGCGACGAGCACACCGCGAAGCTGCTCCGCCGGGTCGTCGAGGTCGAGGCCGACGGCACCAGTCGGCTGCGCAACGACGAGGAGGGCATGATGATCATCGACGTCGAGTCGCACAAGACCGCCCGCGTCGGACCGCCCACCCGGGACTGAGCTTGGCCGCTCCGCAAGCGTCGGGTCGGGTAGGGGAACAGGAAGGAGGTCCGCTCATGCACATCTGTCCGGTCGGCCATCAGTCCACCGCCGCGGACTACTGCGACGAGTGCGGGCGCACCATGACCGTCGCGGCGGATCCGCAGCAGCACGGCGGCGGCGACTGGGGCCCGGAGCAGCCGCCCGCGGGCACGCTGATCTGTCGGATCTGTGCCACCGAGTACACGCCCGACGACCAGTTCTGTGAGGGCTGCGGGCACGAGAACCCCTCGACGACGATCGTCGACGAGGGCGTCGCGAACGTGACGCCCACGGACCCGGAGGACGAGTCCGGGCGGCGGGAGACGAAGGTCTCGACCGCGACCCGCACCCTGTGGACCGTGCGGGTCGTGCCCGATCACGACTACTTCCTGCGGGTGCTCGAATGGGACGGCCCGGACGCGCACAACATGCACTTCCCGCATGAACAGGAGTCGTGGACGCAGGAGTTGACCGGCGAATCGATGCGGATCGGCCGGCGCAACGCCAGCACCAGCTCCGCTCCGCCCGAGATCCCGATCACCGACCCGGGCGTCTCGCGTCGGCATGCGATGTTGTTGCGCTGCGGGGACGGGACATGGGAGGTGATGGATCTCGGGTCCGCCAACGGGACCACCATCAACTCCGGTTACGACCGGGTCCGCCGCGACCCGGTGCACCTGAAGGACGGCGACCGGGTGCACGTGGGGGCCTGGACCACGCTGGAGATCCGACGCGTGGACCTGTGAGGCCGCCGGGGCGCCGGTCGGGGTGAATCCCGACCGGCGCGACGTGGTTCAGCCCACGTGGGCCACACCCGGCGCCAGCGCGGCGAGGATCGGCTCCGGGTCGGCCTCCGCCTCGGCCGCGGTCATCCGTGCGGTGACCCGGCCCGTGGACAGCACGGTCAGCCGGTCCGCGATGCCCTGCACGAAGCCCAGTTGCGGCGCCGCGATCAGGATCGTCAGGCCCTCGCCGGCGAGGGTGGTGATCAGTTGCCGGATCTGCTCGGCGATCACGGGGGACAGGCCCTCCGTCGGCTCGTCGAGCAGGACCAGCCGCGGACCGCCGAGCAGCGCTCGGGCGATCGCCAGCATCTGCTGTTCCCCGCCGGAGAGTTGCGAGCCGCGGTTGCCGGCCCGCTCGCCCAGACGGGGCAGCAGTTCCAATATCCGCGCGGGCGTCCACGCGGCGTGCTTGCGGTGGGCCAGGCGCAGATGCTCGGCCACGGTCAGGCTCGCGAACACCCGCCGGCCCTGCGGCACCAGGCCGATGCCGGCGTGCGAGACCCGGTGCGCCGGGCGCCCGGTGAGGTCGACGCCGGCCAGTTCGACCCGCCCGCCCGAGGGCTTGAGCAGGCCCGCGACGGTATGGATCAGGGTGGACTTGCCCGCCCCGTTGGCGCCGAGGAGCGCGTGTACGGTGCCCTCGGGCACGCTCAGGTCGACCCCGTGCAGCACCGAGCCGCCCTGGTAACCCGCCGTCAGTTCGCCGATCTCCAGCACGATGTCAGCCCACTTCCTGGTGCTCGGGCTCGGACGCGCCCAGATAGGTGTCGCGCACCGCCCGGTCCTCGGCGATCTCGTCCGGAGTGCCGGTGGCGAGCAGTTGCCCCGAGGCCAACACCGTGACGGTGTCGGTGACCTCGCGCACCAGCGCGAAGTTGTGCTCGACCAGGACCATGGTCACCTCGGCGGGCAGCGCCTTGAGCACGTCGGCCAGCAACTCGATGTCGGTGTCGGTCAGACCCGCGGCCGGCTCGTCCAGGAGCAGCAGCTTCGGATGCCCCGCCAGCGCCATCGCGATGTCCAGCAACCGACGGGACCCGTGCGAGAGTTCGCCCGCGATCTCGTCGGCGCGCGCGGTCAGGCCGACCGTCTCCAGGTGGATCGCCGCCTCGCCCGCGAGGGAGCGGTAGCGGCTCGGGCGCCACGCGATGCCGCCCCGTCGGGCGTGCCGCCAGGCGGCCAGCGTCACGTTGTCCAGCACCGACAACGAGGGCACCACCGCGGGCTGTTGGAACGCGCGCGCGATGCCCAGGCGGGAGCGCCGGGCCGGGGCCAGGTCGGTGACGTCGCGACCGTCGAAGACGATGCTGCCCGAGGTGACCGGGTTCGCGCCCGCGATCATCGCCAGCACGGTCGACTTGCCCGCGCCGTTGGGACCGAGCAGCGCGTGCCGGGCGCCGCGACGCACGGTCAGATCGAGGCCGTCCACCGCGGCCAGCGCGCCGTAGCGCCGGGTCAGACCGGTGATGGTGAGCAACGCGTCGGGGTCGGGGGCGACTTCGGCGCGCGCGCCGGCCTCGTCCGAGGCCCGCTTGGCGAGGTCGGGCCCGTCCGCCGCCGCCGGCTCGCTCGCCGTCGTCTCGTCCGCTTCCGGCTCGTCCGTGTCCGCCGTGGACTTCCCGGCCGGTCGGATCACCTTGGCCAGACTTCGCCACGCCGCGCGCGGTCCGCCCGCGACCACCCCGGCCAGCCCGCCCGGCAGCGTGTACACCGCGATCAGGAACAGCAGGCCGAGCAGCAGCGGCCCGTGCCCCGGCCACGGACCGGACAGCCAGTCCCGGGTGAACACGATCAGCGCCGCGCCGATCATCGCGCCCACCAGCGACGCGCCGCCGCCGATGACCACCGCGAGCAGGACCAGCGAGGAGGTGTCGAAGCCGATGTGCGCGGGGGAGATGTAGCGCTGGATCGAGATCAACAGGGCGCCCGCGACACCCGCGATGGCGCCGACCCCGATGTAGGTGACGGTGAGATAGCCGGTCACCGGGTGGCCCGTCGCACGCATCCGGGTCTCGTTCTCGCGCGCGCCGTCGAGCAGCAGCCCGGCGGGCGAGCGCAGCACGAGCGCGGTGAGGGCGATCACCACGAGGGTGGTGAGCAGTACGTACCAGTAGGTGTCCACGTCGTCGACGAGGTCGCCCATGCCCCAGAACGGCTCGATCGGCGGGATGCCGGACTTGCCGTCGGTACCGCCGGTGACCGACTTCCACTTCTCGGCGGCGGTGCGCACCAGTTCGCCGACGGCCAGCGTGATCATCAGGACCGTGACACCGCGCGTGCGGACCACGATCGGTGCGGTGAGCGCGTTGAACAGGGCGCCCGCCGCGGCCGCCACCAGGGTGTGTACGACGCCGATCCGCATGCCGTGGTCGGCCAGGATCGCCGCCGTGTAGCCGCCGACCGCGTACGGCGCGACCTGGCCGAGCGAGGGCAGCCCGGCGCCGCCGCCGAGCACCGCGACGCTGACCGCGAGCAGGCCCAGGGACAACGCCTGGGACAGCAGGATGATGGTGAACAGGTCGACCATGTACGGCGCCGCGATCAGCCACACGATCGCCGCGACGGCGAGGATCCGACCCGCCAGGATCCCGCGCGGCGAGTGCAGCGCGGTACGCGCGCGCAGGGCCGCCGTTGCAAGGGTGGTCATACTCGGCTCCCCGTCGGGCCGAAGCGCGCGGTCCGCGCGATCAGCATCACGGCCATCGTGGCGTACATCAGATACGGCGCGAAGTCGGGCATCAGCGTGACCCCGAGGGTCTGCACCTCGCCGACCAGGATCGCGGCGAGCAGCGCGCCGCCGACCGAGCCGAGGCCGCCGATCACCACGACCAGCAGGGACTGCAGGAGCACGGTGTTGGCCACCGACGTGGACGGGCCGATGATCGGCGCGCCCAGACCGCCCGCGAGACCGGCCAGCGCGCCGGCCGCGATCAGTACGCCCGAGCGCACCCGGGCGGGCGAGATGCCGCCGGCCGCGAGCATCTCGGGGTCGTCCACGGAGGCGCGCACGGCCGCGCCGATCCGGGTGCGGGCCAGCACGTACCAGCCGACCACGCCGAGGGCGATGGCGACCCCGATGAACGCCAGCCGGTAGCCCGGGTAGTTGTGGCCCAGGATCGATACCGGCTTCTCCAGCGCGCTCGGCACCGAGACCTGCGGGTCGTCCTTGCCGAACACGGTCATCAGCAGGTCGCCCCCGACCAGGGCGACACCGAAGGTCAACATGGCCTGCGCCATGTGTCCTCTGCCGGCGATCGGCGCGGTCATCACCGCGAGTACCCCGCCGCCGGCCGCGCCCGCCGCGATTCCCGCGAGCACCGCGAGAGCCAGGCCCGGCCAGGAGCCGTCGGCGACCTCGGTGGCGGTGTAGGCGGCGAACGCGTAGAGCGTGCCGTGCGCGAGGTTGAGGACCCCGCCCGAACCGAAGGCCAGAGTCAGGCCCGCGGCCACGACGAACAGCAGCAGCCCGTAGGCGACTCCGTCCAGGGCCGGGATGAAATTGTCGTCGAACCAGCCCACGGCACGCTTCCTTTCGCTCCCGATCCGCCGTCAGCCCAGGGTGCCGAGTTCGCGGACCATCACGTTGCTCAGCGCGGTGCCGTCCTGCTTGACCTCACGCAGGTACCACTTCTGCACCGGGGCGTGCGACTTGGTGTTGAACTCCCAGGGCCCGCGCGGGCTGTCCACCTTGCCGGTGTTGGCGATCTGGGCGTTGACCGTCTCCGGGGTGACCTTGTCGCCGGCGGCGGCGATCGCCTTGTCCAGCACGGCGGCCGCGTCGTACATCGTGGCCGACATCATCGTCGGCAGCGCGTTGTACTTGGCCTGGTAGGCCGAGACGAACGAGCGGTTGGCCGGGATGTCCAGCGTGGGCGTGTAGTTGAGCGAGGTGAACACGCCCTTGGCCGCGTCGCCCTCGGCGCCGAGCACCGCGCCCTCGGTCAGGAAGCCCGCCGCGTACAGCGGGATGTCCTTGATGTCGGACTGCTTGTACTGCTTGACGAAGTTCACCGCGGCGGTGCCCGCGTAGAACGTGTAGACCGCCTTGGCGCCCGAGTTCTTGATCTCGTTGAAGTACGGCTGGAAGTTGTTGGTGGCCGGGAACGGCGTCCACTTGGTCTTGCCGTCCGGGTTGGCCAGCTTGCCGCCGAGCTTGTCGAACGTCTCGGTGAAGCCGCGGAGCTGGTCGTATCCACCCTGGTAGTCCGGGCCGATCGCGTAGACCGGACCCTGCACGGCCTCCTTGATGTACGGCGCCGCCGCCACACCCGGCTCCTCGGAGAGGTAGCTGGTGTGCCAGACGTAGTCCTGCCGCTTGATCTCGCCCGGGCGACCGACGGCGCCGATCATCGGCACCTTGTTGTCGTTGACCAGGTCCACGTTGGCGGCCACCGTCGCGGCGTTGGACAGACCCACCACCGCGGTGACCTTGTCCTGCTTGATCAGCTTGGTGACCGAGGGCACCGAGGTCTGCGGACCGTCGCCCTCGTCGGTGATCACGAGTTCGACCTTGTGCCCGCCCAGCTTGCCGCCGTGCTGGTCCAGGTAGGTCTGGAAGCCGTTCTGCAGGTCCGGGCCGAGCGCCGCGTACACACCGGTGAGCGGGATCGTCAGGCCGATCTTGAGCGTGCCCGAGGACGAGCCGCCCTTCTTGTCGTCGGCCGCACTGCCGCTGCACGCGGCGGTGAACGCGAGCGCGCCGGCGAGCAGTCCCGCGGCGGATACGCGGAACGAGCGACGGGATATGGGACTTGCCGGGGTCATGACGTGCTCCAGGGTTCGGACGGGTACAGCGGTCGATCGATGGGATGGGTCGCGTCGGGAGGGACGCGGGGATGCGTCGGTCAGCTCAGCGCGCCGCGCTGCACGTGCAGGAAGCGCTCCCGTGCCGCGGGGGTCAGGGCCGGGCCGACCTGGTTGATCAGCTCGGCCATCTCGAACGAGACCTGACCGATGTCGCACTCGCGCGAGGCCAGCACGAGCAGCGACGCACCGTCGCTGACCTGCATCGAGAACATGAACGCGCCGTTCATCTCGGTCAGGTTGCTGGCCACCGGGTCGGTGCCGAACAGCCGTGCGGCCCCGGCCAGCAGGCTGACCAGGCCGGACGCGACCGCGCCGAGCTGGTCGGCGCGGTCCTGCGGCAGCGAGCTGGTGTTGGCCACCACGAGGCCGTCCGCGGAGACCGCGACGGCGTGCAGCACATCGGGCACCCGCGTGGCGAAATCGTTGAGCAGCCAGCTGAGATCGGCTGCGGTGGGGTGGGTCACGATCTCTCCTTGGGATCCGGTTCGCCGCCGTCGGGACGGGGCGAGGGGGCGCGTCGGGCCCGGCTGTGCCCGATGCCCTGGGCGAAGGCGGACATCGCCGCGGACACCTGGCGGGCGTCTCGGCGGTCCGGCGTCGTCGGGTTCGCCCGGGCGGGTGCCCCGGCCGAGCCGACCAGCGGCGCGGCGGGTGCGGGGGGCGTGCCGGGGTGCACGGTCGGGGTGTCCCGGCGTACCCGCAGCGGCAGGCCCTTGTTGGTGGTGCGGCCGGACTCCGAGGGCTCCGGGGTCGAACGCGGGGGCAGGGGTTCGGCCCCACGGCCGGCGGACCGATCCGGCGTCGCCGGGGTCCCCGGGAGTGCCGGGTTCGCCGGGCCGGCCGGCGTGCCCGGGTTCGCCGGTGCCGCCGGGTTCGCCGGCGTGCGTGTCGGCGGGGCGAGTGTCGGCGGGGTGGGCGCCGCCGGAGCGGGCGGCCGGGAGCCGGTGAAGCGCAGGCCCGACGGCGCGGGCTCCTGCGGTCCCGGGGCGCTCGCGTCGCTGACCGGTTGCGGCTTGACCGGCGTGAACACGTTCTGCACCGGCTCGAACGGACCGGGGTCGGGGTGACCGCCGGCCCGTACGCCGCTGTCGATCGCGCGCGTGGGAGTCGGCTTCGGCAGCGCCGGCGCCTCGTTCTTCGGCGCGCCCGCGCGGTGCCGGCCGGGGCGATCGCGGAAGACCACGATCGTCTCGGGCAGACCCACCTCGGCGACGGTGCCGCCCTGGGGTCCGGGTGTCAGGGTGATGGTGATGCCGTAGCGCGAGGCGAGGTGCCCGGCCACGGTCAGACCCATCGTGCGCACCGCGTGCACGTCCAACTGGGCCGGCGAGGACAGGCGTTCGTTGAACGCGGCCAGTCGCTCGGGGGTGATGCCCACACCGCTGTCGGTCACGGTCAGCACCGCGCCGTCGCCGCGCCGGTTCGCCTGGAGCACCACCCAGGTCTCCGGGCGGCTGAACTTGGTCGCGTTGTCCATGAGTTCGGCGAGCAGGTGCGCGACGTCGTCGCGGGCCCGACCGGCGATCAGGATGCGCGGGTCCACCGCGCCGGGGTCGACCCGGGTGAACCGTTCGATTCGGCCGACCGCCGCGCGCGCCACGTCCAGGAGCAGGGCGTCCTCGCGCACGCGCGCGGTGCCCTCGCCGCCGAGCACGAGCAGACTGGTGTTGTTGCGGCCCATGCGCTGGACCAGGTGGTCCAGCGAGTACAGCCGCTTGAGCCGGTCCGGGTCGTGCTCGTGTGCCTCGGCCTCGTCCAGGACCTTGACCAGACCGTCGGTCAGACGCTGGTTGCGGCGGGCGAGGGCGACCAGCACGGTCGCGATACCGGCGCGCAGGACCGCCTGTTCGGCGGCGATCTTCACGGCGGAGGTGAACATGGTGTTGAACGCCGAGCTGACCTCGGCGATCTCGTCCTTGCCGCGCACCTCGATCGGGGTGCCGGCGCGTTCGGCCATCTCCTCGGCGGTCGCGCCGTCGAGGGAACGACCCTGTTGGAGCTTGGCGACCGCTTCCGGCAGACCGGTGTAGGCCACGTCGTGCGCGGTGTCGCGCAGGCGTACCAGCTCACGGGTCATCGGCCGGCCGAGGCGGAGCACGAGCAGCACGGCGGCGATCAGCGCGAGCAGCACCGCGCCGCCCTGGCCGATCGCCCACCAGCGGCGGGAGTCGCGCTCGTCGGTGACCGAGGACAGCACCGAGGCGTCGACCTTGCGCTCCACGTCGCTCATCTTGGCGATGCGGATGTCGGTTGCCCTGGACCAATCGTCCTGGGTGATGGTGAGGGCGCCGTCCGTGCGGACCCGGGAGACGTTGTCCTCGAGGCGGTGCACGTTCTGGATGTCGGTCCCGGTCTGGGCCTGTTCCAGCCAGGGGATCCAGTCCGAGTCGGCGAGCGACTCGAACGACGACTCGCTCTCGTCGTAGCCGGTGCGGGTGGCCAGGATGTCCTGCTGTTGGGCCGGCGAGACCGACTTGGCGGCCAACGCACGCAGCACCGCGCTCTGTTGCTGGCCGAGCCACTCGGTGGCGTGGGACAGTGCCGCCGCCGCGCGCAGTCGGTCCGAGTTGTCGGGGCCCGCGCCGCCGGCCTGGGCCACGCTGTCGCGGTAGTCGAGCGTGGCGGCGATCAGGATGCGGTAGCGGAAGGCGACGGCGGTCAGCGAGGTGCCCTTGGGCGCCTGGACCTGTTCGCGCAGCGCGGTCAGGTCGGTCAGACCCGCGTCCAGCCTGCGCAACCGTTCCTTCGTGTTGCCGGGGATCGAGCCGAGGTCCTTGCGCAGCTTGCGGTAGCGCGCGGCGCTCTCGTCCGTTGCGGCGGTGCGCTGGTGGTACGCCGCCAGCGCGCCGGGGTCGGGCCACAACACTGCGGTGGCCGCGGCGCGTTCGCTCTGCAGCCGGTGCGCGAGTTCGCCCGCCTCGGCGGACACCTTGGTCAGCGAGCGCAGGCGATTCGCGTCCAGGGCTTCGCCGGTCGTGGTGGACACGGCGAGGCCCGCCGAACCCACCATCACGGTGAGCGGCACGGCGACGAGCAGGACGAGTTTGCGAGTGATGTTCAGTTTGTCCACCACCCGATCGGTGCCGAGAGGAGGGAGGGGGCGGGGGATGCGGAGTCAATTATTCCGCTTGTCAAGTACGTCATTTTCCCGATGATTCGCACTTTCCGGTCTTGCCTTTTCGGTGACGCGGATCGCGTCCTATTCCGTGCACGACGGGCAGAGCCTAGCGGCATTCGCACGTGTGCTCGCAGTGGCCGGTGGGTAATGCGCTCGTCGCCCCGCATACGGTGCCGAATGTTGACACGCGTAAGTTAACTATGCGAAGGAGAACGGATTGTGCCGCATGGCAATACAGGTCACGATATCAAGCGATTTGGGGTCGGGCGTCGGCTGTCACGGGTCTATATCCGGATTTCTGCACCCGGGCGAGGGTGCCCGTTTGCCAACCATTCGTTGGGATTTACCGGATCGTTGTGCTCCGTTTATCCGGAGACCGCGTGGGCGTGGCGCGGCGGGGGTGGCCGGGGGCCGCCCGGGTGGATTCGGCCGGGGGGCGGGGGGTCGGGAGAGTCACATGTCGGGTGGGCGCGTGGGACGGTCCTCGGGCGGACCGGGGGTGCGCGCGGGCCGTGATCCCCCGACGTCGCGGACCGGTCCCGCCCTCGCGCGCACCGGCCGCGCGTCGACTGTTCGACGGCCATTAGTCGACCTGTGCCTACATCGATCAAGTGCCGTGGCGGCCTGTCGCGTTGCGCCGCCGCGCTGCCGCAGGCATGCCGGTCCGGGGCCGGTCGGCGCCGGGCCGATGGCGATTCGGCACCGAACCTGTCCCGTTCGGGCATGACTTGCCCCGGTTCGGTGCCGAACTCCGGCTCAGCGGCGGACCGCTCCCGCGGTGAGGGCGATGACCGCCACGAGTACCGCCGGGATGGCCAGGGCCGTGGTCAGGCTGGTGTGGTGGGCGATGAAGCCGATCACCGGAGGGCCGGCCAGCAGGCCGATGTACGCGATGCCGGTCACCCGGGAGATGGCCCATGCGGCCGGAACCCCGGGGGTGTTGCCGGCCGCGCTGAACGTCACCGGGGCGACCGGGGCCACGCCGATGCCGAACAGGGTGAAGCCGAGCACCGATACCGCCGGCCAGGGGGTGACCAGGGCGATCGTCATGCCCAGTGCGGCGATCAGCGCGCCCACGCGCAACACGCGCACCGGACCGAAGCGTTCCACCACGTGGTCGCCCGCGAAGCGGCCGGCCGCCATGGCCACCGACATGCCCGCGAAGCCGAGGCCGGCGACACCCGCCGAACTGTCCAGCGTTTCGCGCAGGTGTACCCCGCTCCAGTCGGCGACCGCGCCCTCGCCGACGAAGGAGCACAGGCCGATCAGCGCGAGCAGGACGACCGCACGGTAGCCGGCGAGCAGTCGGCCCAGGCCGCCTTCGGCCGGGGCGGGTGCGCCGTCCGCGTCGGTGGTCGTGTCCGGCGCGCGTGCGGTCTCCGTCGCGCGTACATGGGGGTCGTCCGCGGGACCCAGAAGTGCCCGCGACCCGACCCAGACCGCGACCGCGAGTACGCCGGCCATGATCGACAGGTGCACCCGGGGGGTGATGCCCAGCGCCGCGGCGCCGGAGCCGACCAGGGCCCCGAACAGACCGCCCAGGCTGTAGCCGCCGTGCAGGCTGTTCATGATCGGGCGGCGCAACTGCTGTTCGATCGCCACGCCCTGGGCGTTCGCCGCGACGTCGGTGAAGCCCATCAGGCCACCCAGGACCAGCAGGCCGACCGCGAGCGAGGGCAGGTCCCACGCGAACGCCGGCAGCAGCAGGGACAGGCAGCCGCCGATCACCGACACCCGGGCGACGCGTCTGCTGCCCCAGCGCCCGGCGGCGGTGCCCGCGAGTTGCACCGCCACCAGCGCGCCCACCGGCGAGCCCAGCAGGGCCAGACCCAACTGGGCGTCGTCCAGGTCCAGATCCTCCTTGAACTGGGGGATCCGGGCCAGGAAGTCGGCCACCGCGGCGCTGAACGCGAAGAAGACGAACAGTGCCGCGAACCGCGCGCGACGCAACCGCGCGACGGACGGTGTCTCGGCCCGTTCCCCCAGGGTGCTCACACCGCGCAGGAGCCGTCGGCGCACGCGTCGCCGCCGGCCGGCTCCGGGGCGGCGGACGAGGAGACATCGCGCTCGCGCATTTCGGCCCGCACCTGCTTGAGCACCCGCAGGAAGGTGGTGGACTCCTCCGCGCCCTGGACCGCCCAGGTGCCCTCGAAGACGAACGTCGGCACCGCCGTGACGCCCATCTCCCGCGCCTCGTCGATCTCCCGCCGCACCTCGGCGACGCCCTCGTCGGAGGCCAGGTAGGCGACCACCCGATCACGATCCAGACCCGCCTCGACCGCGAACTCGGTCAGACGGGCGTGGTCGGCGACGTTCTCGCCCTCGGTGAAGTACGCGGCGAGCAACCGGTCCTTGAGCGCGGCCTGGGCCGTCGGGCCGTACTCGGTCAGCGCGAGCCGCAACACCCGGTGCGCGGTCAGCGTGTTCACGGCCAGCGCGTTGGCGAAGTCGAAGGCGATGCCCGCGTCCGCGCCGACCTCGGCGAGCCGGGCGTTCATGGCGTCCAGGTTGCCCGCGCCGAACTTCTCCGCCAGTCGCTCGCGCAGCGGGGCCGGTTCCGCGGGAGTGGTCGGGTCCAGTTCGTACGGGCGGTACGTGACCTCGACGTCCTCGCCGCCGGGGAACACGGCCAACGCTCGCTCGAAGCGGCGCTTGCCGACGTAGCACCACGGGCACGCGATATCGCTGTATATCTCGACCTTCACTTGCTCTCCAGCCTTCCGGATCGGGGGCCCGGGGTCGGCGCGCGGCGTCGGGCCGCGACGGCGCGCCGGGACGCGGGAAGTTCGGGCGGTGTACGGGACGGGCGCGGGTCGGGTGTATCGGCGGGCACGGCGTCGGACACACCCGAGGCAAAACATTCGTGCGGGCGTCATCATTCCCCAACCGCGACGTATCGCGGCTTCGGGGCCTGGGCGTAGCCTGTCCGCTGCTCGTCTCCCGTCACCCGGACATCACGCCGCGTGGGCGCGGCGTCACCCCCCGAGGAGCCTTCGTGGACCAGATCACCCAGTACCGGCGCGCCGTCGAGAGCTTCCGCCTGCTGCTGGCCGAGGTCGGCGACGCGGAGCTGACACTGTCCTGTCCGTGTTCCGAATGGGACGTCCGGGCCCTGCTGGCGCATACGACCGGCGCGCAGCGCGGCCTGGCGTCGGCGCTGACCGGGCCGAGCGAGCCGGTGTCCGAGGACCCCCGCGAGGACTTCGAGGCGGCGGTGGAGACGATGGTCGCGACCTTCACCCCGGAGCGGATCGCCGCCGCCATCAAGACCCCGTTCGGCGAGCGGACCGGCGGCTTCCTGCTCGGCATGGCCACCGGCGACATCTTCGTACACGCGTGGGACCTGGCTCGGGCGCTGGGCCGGTCGAGCGACCTGGACCCCGAACTCGCCGAGGAACTGCTCGAGCGCATGCGGCAGACGCTTCCGGACGCCGCCCGCGGCGAGGGCCGCGCGTTCGGCCCCGTGCAGCCGGTCGCCCCGGACGCGCCGGCCGCGGACCGGCTCGCCGCGTTCACCGGACGCGCGGTCAACTGACCGCAAATCGCCGATCGGGCCCGGGACATCCCGGGACAAGACCTCCCGGACGCGGCAACTGACGGTACGTCAGGCTGCGCGGAGGGCGGTCGGCGGTGTAAGCACGTCAACGCACACCCCCAGTCGATCGGGAGTATCGATGAGCACGTCGCAGCACGATCACGGCCGGATGGATCCGCCTCGCGTCCAGGAGGTGGCCGACGGAGCGTACGCGTACATCCAGCCGGACGGCACCTGGTGGATCAACAACACCGGGTTCCTGGTCGGTCCGGAGGGCGTCGTCGCGATCGACGGCTGCGCCACCGAGGCCCGCACCCGGACCTTCCAGGAGACGATCGCCAAGCACACCGACGCACCGGTGCGCACGCTGATCAACACGCACCACCACGGGGACCACACGAACGGGAACTACCTGTTCGAGACGGCCACGATCGTCGCGCACGAGAAGACCCGGACCGAGATACTGAATCTCGGGATCATGGAGGTCGAGTCGATCTGGCCGGGTGTCGGCTGGGGCGGCGTGCGGGCGGTGCCGCCGTTCCTCACCTTCACCGAGGGCGTCACCGTGTACGCGGGCGATCTGCGGGCCCAGGTCCGGCACTTCGGTGCCGCGCACACCTCGAACGACTCGGTGGTGTGGCTGGAGGAGCAGAGTGTCCTGTACACGGGCGACCTGATCTTCAACGGCGGTACTCCGTTCCTGCTGATGGGTTCGCCCGCCGGCTACCTCGAAGTGCTCCGGAAGGTGAAGGAGTTGGGCGCGACGACGTTGGTCCCCGGGCACGGCGAGGTGTGCGGTCCGGACCAGATCGACTACGCCATCGGGTACACCGAATTCGTGCTGGAGACCGCGCGCAAGGGTCGTGAGGCGGGTCTGGACCCGTTGAGCGTGGCGCGGGAGACGGATCTGGGCGAGTACGCGGCGCTGTCCGACTCGGAGCGGATCGTGGGCAACCTGCACCGGGCCTACGCGGAACTGGGTGGGGTGGAGCGGGCGGGGGCGATCGATGTCTACGCCGCGCTCGGGGACATGGTGGCGTTCAACGGGGGCAAGCCGCTCTCGTGCTACGCGTAGTTGCGGTTGGTCGGCCCGGTGGTCTGGCCGGCCCCATGCGCTCGGGCCGTGCGGCTGCCGGGTGGCCTCATGCGCCGGCCGGGCTGCTTGGCCTCAGGCGCCGGCCGGGCTGATGGGTTCGGCCTTGGGTCGGGTGGCCTCAGGCGCCGGCCGGGCTGATGGGTTCGGCCTTGGGTCGGGTGGCCTCAGGCGCCGGCCGGGCTGATGGGTTCGGCCTTCGGCCGGGTGGCCTCAAACGCCGGCCGGGCTGATCGGTTCGGTCCTCGGCTGAGTCGCCTCATGGGGCGGCCGAGCTGATCGGTTCGGCCTCGGCTGCTTGGTCTTATGTGTTGGTCGGGCTGATCGGTTCGGTTCTCGGGTGAGTCGTGTCATACGCCGGCCGGGCTGGGGGTTTGGCCCGGTCGGCGTTGTTGTGTGGTGGGTTGGCTTGGTTGTTGCCTGCTCCTGGGCTTCCGGTGAGTGGAAGGGGTTTGCCGGGGGGCCGGGGATCCGGGGCTAGCGTCCAGGGGCGGGTCGGTGATTGGAGATGGCGTGGACAAGGTGGTCGGGGCGGCCGCTGACGCGGTTTCGGATGTGTGGGACGGGGCCTCGATTGCCGTCGGGGGGTTTGGCCTCTGTGGGATTCCCTCGGTGTTGATCGGTGCCCTGCACGCGCAGGGAGCCACCGGGCTGAGGGTGGTTTCGAACAACTGCGGGGTCGATCGGTGGGGGCTCGGCGTCCTGTTGCATGCCGGGAGGATCGCTCGGGCGACCGGTAGCTACGTCGGGGAGAACAAGGAGTTCGCCCGGCAGTACCTCTCCGGGGAACTGGAGCTGGAGCTGACCCCCCAGGGAACGCTGGCCGAGCGGTTGCGGGCCGGCGGTTGTGGGATCCCGGCGTTCTACACGCCGGCCGGGGTCGGGACGCAGGTGGCCGAGGGCGGACTCCCCTGGCGCTACGACTCGGCGGGCAACGTGGTGGTGGCCTCGCCGCGCAAGGAGGTCCGCGTCTTCGACGGCGTCGAGTACGTCCTGGAAGAGGCGATCACCACCGACTTCGCCCTGGTCCGGGCGGCCCGCGGCGACCGGCACGGCAACCTGGTGTTCGACAAGTCGGCACGCAACTTCAACCCGCTCGCGGCGATGGCCGGTCGCATCACCGTCGCCGAGGTCGAGGAACTGGTCGAGCCGGGCGGGATCGATCCCGACGCGATACACCTGCCCGGGGTGTTCGTCCAGCGCGTGGTGGCGCTGACCCCGGCCCAGGTCGCCGAGAAGCCGATCGAGAAGAAGACCACGAACGGCGCGCCGGCGGTGCGCGGAACGGTGCGCGACCGATGACGCTGACCAGGGACGAGATGGCCGCCCGGGCGGCGGCCGAGCTGACCGACGGCTCCTACGTCAACCTCGGGATCGGCCTGCCCACCCTCGTGCCCAACCACATCCCGGCCGGCGTACACGTCGTGCTGCACTCGGAGAACGGGCTGCTCGGCGTCGGGCCGTACCCGACCGAGGACGCGGTCGACCCGGACCTGATCAACGCCGGCAAGGAGACCGTCACGGTCCTGCCGGGCGCCTCCTGCTTCGACTCGGCGCTCTCCTTCGGGATGATCCGAGGCGGCCACATCGACACCGCGATCCTGGGCGCGATGCAGGTCAGTGTGGTCGGCGACCTGGCGAACTGGACCGTCCCCGGCAGCATGATCAAGGGCATGGGCGGCGCGATGGACCTCGTGCACGGCGCCCGCCGGGTGATCGTGCTGATGGAGCACGTGACCAGGAAGGGCGAGCACAAGATCGTCGACGAGTGCTCCCTGCCGCTCACCGGGAAACGCTGCGTGCGTCGGATCATCACCGACCTCGCGGTGCTCGACGTGACCGATCGCGGCCTGCTCCTGGTCGAGACCGCCCCCGGGGTGACCGAGGACGAGGTGCGCGCGAAGACCGGGGCACGACTGCTGACCTGACGCCGATCGCCGAGGTCGCGGCGGGTGCGCTCGGGATCGGCCGGCGCCGATGTGATCATTTAGCGATACCGACGCATCGTCGCCGGTCCTCGGCACGTACCGGAACAAGGAGCACCAATCGTGAAGTTCGCGACCTTCGACCTTGATGGCTCGATCCACGCCGGAGTGGTGTCGGGCGAGGACGCGGTACATCCGCTGCCGGCCGGCGAGACCCTGCTCGGCCTGATCGAACGTGGTGCCGAGGCCCTGCGCGCGGCGGGCGAGCGGGCCCTGGCCGGTCCCTCGGTCGCGCTCGCCGACGTACGCCTGCTGCCGCCGCTCCAGCCGCCCACGGTCCGCGACTTCGTGGCGTTCGAGGAGCACGTCGAAGGGGCCATGATCACCGTGCAGGGACCGGGCGCGGTCGTGGTTCCGGAGTGGTACGAGCTGCCCACCTTCTACTTCACCAACCCGTACGCGATCATCGGCCCGAACGACCCG
This sequence comes from Embleya hyalina, assembly GCF_003967355.1. Classification (GTDB taxonomy): domain Bacteria; phylum Actinomycetota; class Actinomycetes; order Streptomycetales; family Streptomycetaceae; genus Embleya; species Embleya hyalina. The sequence goes on from NZ_BIFH01000024.1 coordinate 98,673, forward strand.
GTCCCGATGCCGCCGGGGTCGGCCGTGCTCGACTTCGAGTTGGAGGTCGGCATCGTGATCGGCCGGGCGGGTCAGGACCTGACGGTGGATCAGGCCGCCGAACACATCATCGGCTACACCATCTTCAACGACTGGTCGGCCCGTGACCTGCAGTCCCGGGAGATGCGGGTCGGCCTCGGCCCGTGCAAGGGCAAGGACACCGCGACCACGCTCGGCCCGTGGCTGGTGACGGCGGACGAGTTCGAGGAATACCGGGACGCGGACGGCTTCCTGGACATCGCCATGCGCGCCTCGGTCAACGGCGTCGAGGTCGGTCGGGACTCGCTGGTCAACATGGGCTGGCCGCCCGCCGAACTGGTCGCCTACGCCTCGCGCGGCACCTGGATCCGGCCCGGCGACGTGCTCGGCACCGGCACCTGCGGCAACGGTGGTTGCCTGGGCGAACTGTGGGGCCGGGGGCGGGAGTTGCCGTCGCTGCGCCCCGGTGACACGGTCTCCCTGACGGTCGAGGGCATCGGTACGGTGGCCAACACGGTGGTCGAGGGCGCGGCGCCGCGACCCATCCCGGCGGCGCGCAAGCGCCCGCGCACCCGCAGGGACTCCTTCGACGCGTGAGCCGGCGACGCCCGGCCGGCGGCCCCGCTCGGGGCCGTCGGCCGGGCGCGGGTTCAGCCGTTCAGGTAGGCCAGTACGGCGAGCACCCGGCGATGTCCCGCCTCGTCGGGGGCCAGACCCAGCTTCGCGAAGATGTTCCGGATGTGCTTGTTGACCGCGCCCTCGCTGATCACCAGGAGCCGGGCGAGATCGGTATTGGATCGGCCCTCCGCCATCAGCGCCAGCACCTCGCGCTCGCGCGGGGTCAGCTCGCGCAGCGGGTCGTCGGAGCGCCGCCGGACCAGGAGTTGGCCGACCACCTCCGCGTCCATCACCGTGCCGCCCGCCGCCACCCGGCGCAGCGCGTCGGCGAACTCCTCGACGTCGCCCACTCGTTGCTTGAGCAGGTAGCCGATCGCGCCGCGGCCGTCGGCGAGCAGTTCGGCGGCGTACCGGTCCTCGACATAGGCGGACAGGACCAGCACCGGCAACCCGGGTCGGCGCCGCCGGGCCTCGATCGCGGCGCGCAGCCCCTCGTCCCGGAAATCCGGCGGCAACCGCACGTCGACCACCGTCGCCTCCGGCGCGTGGGTGTCCACCGCGGCCAGGAAGTCGGTGCCGTTGTCGACCGCCGCGACCACCTCGAAGCCCTCGCCGGCCAGCAGCAGGGTCAGCCCCTCGCGCAGCAGCGCGTCGTCCTCGGCGATCACCACCCGCACGGCAACTCCGCCCGCAGTCGGGTCGGTCCGCCGGCCGGACTGCGCAGCGTCACCCGGCCGTCCAGGGCGTCCGCACGGCGGCGCATGCCCACCACGCCGCTGCCGGCGCGCTCGTCGGCGCCGCCGCGTCCGTCGTCCTCGACCTCGATCACCAGCGTGCCCTCCTCGTTCGCCAGCCGTACCCCGACGTGCTCGGCCCGACTGTGCCTGGCCACATTGTTCAACGCCTCGGCGACGATGAAGTACGCGGCGGTCTCCACGGCGGCCGGTGCCCGGCCGAGGCAGGCGGTGTCCACCACGCAGGGCACCGGGGAGCGGGCGGCGAGCGCGGCGACGGCGCCGTCCAGGCCGCGTTCGTCCAGGATCGGCGGATAGATCCCGCGCACCACCTCGCGCAGTTCGTCCAGGGCACCGGTCGCCGCCTGCCGGGCGCGGCGTACCAGCGGCGGCGCCTGCTCCGGGTCGCGCTCCAGGGCCCGTTCGATCAGCCCGAGATGCATCACCACCGCGAGCAGCCGGTTCTGCGTACCGTCGTGCAGGTCCCGCTCGATCCGCCGCAGTTCGGCGGCGTGCGCGTCCAGCGCGGCGGCCCGACTCGCCGTCACCTCGGCCAGCCGCTCGGCGACCGAACGATTCGCCGGCGGCGTGAGCAGCCTGCGGCTGAGCCGGGCCTGGCCGCGCAGCAGCGGCGGGATCAGCGCGCAGGCGAGCACCGCGACCAGCACGCCGATCGGCAACATGACCGCCGCCCGCCCCCACGAGTCGACGGCGAAGCCGACACCGGACGGCGACCGCCCGGGGATCGCCCACCACCACAGCGGCATGGTCACGTCGTTGACCGCGGCCAGGGCCAGGCCGAGGCCCAGCGAGGCGGCGAGGGTACCGGTGAGCGCGTGCACCGGAAGCCAGCACAGATCGCGCATGCCCGCCCGGTCGGTGAGCAGGCCGCGGGCGCGGGCGACCGGCGAGCCCTCGACGGGGCGATAGCGCTCGGGCACGGGCGGCCCACCGAGCACCGCCCCGACCCGGCGGCGCTCCATCCCGGCCAGGCGGCGCACCCCCCGCATCAGCGGCGGGAGCAGCGGCACACCGAGGCCGGTGAGGCAGAGCACCCCGACCACGACGACCGCGGGCAGCGCCGACAGGGCGAGCAGGCCGCCGGCGCCGGCCCGCGCGAGCAGACCCGACTGCGTGGGGAGGCGCCGGAGCGCGGGCAGGAGGCCGGGCAGGGCGAGCGGGCGGCGCGGCTCGCGGGTCGTCGGCACCATGGCGGACCTCCTTGCGCGTTCGTCGTGGTGCCCGCACCGTCTTCGGGACGCGCGCATGCGGGTCGTCGCCGGCCCGCTCCCGGATCCTACGTTCGTACGGGTCGACGACCCGCCCCCGAACCCGTCGACGCGATCCGGCTCACGCCGTGACCGGCGCGGGCCGGTCGCGCCGCGTCGGGTCCACCACCCACAGCAGCAGCGCGAGCGCGCCGAAACCCGCGCCGAGCAGGCAGACGGCGGTCCAGCCCGCCGCCGCGTACAGCGCGGTCGAGGCGATCGCGCCGCCCGCGCTGCCGATCGAGTAGAAGATCATGTAGCCGCCGATCAGCCGACTGCCGGCCTCCGGACGGAGCGGGTAGATCAGGCTCTGGTTGGTGACGTGTACCGCCTGGACGGCGAGGTCGAGCACGATCGTGCCCACCACCAGGGCCCACAACGACTGGCGGGTGAACGCGAGCGGCAGCCAGGACACGGTCAGCAACACCAGCGCGACCCCGGTGACCCGGTGTGCGTGACCGAGGTCGCCCAGCCGCCCGGCCGGGATCGCGCCCAGCGCGCCCGCCGCGCCGGCCAGGCCGAAGGCGCCGATCGCGGTGTGCGACAGGGACAGCGGAGGTTCGCTGAGCGGCAGGGCGATGCTGCTCCAGAGCGTGCTGAACGCGGCGAAGATCAGCAGGGCGAAGCCGGCCCGCACGCGAAAGACCGGTTCCTCGACGAACAGCCGCACGGTCGAGCCGAGCAGTTCGCGATACGACAGCGGGGGAGTGTCGACGCGCCGCCTCGGGAGCACGCGATACAGCGTCGCCGCCAGGACCAGGGTCAGCGCGGCCGAGCACAGGTACACCGCGCGCCAGCCCGCGAGGTCGGCCAGCAGGCCCGAGACCGTGCGGGCGAGCAGGATGCCGAGGACCACGCCGCTGGTGACCGCGCCGACCACACGCCCTCGTTCGGCGGGGGCGGCGAGCGAGGCGGCGTAGGCGACCACCGCCTGGGTGACCACGGCGAGCAGGCCGACCGCGATCATCGCCAGGAACAGCGGGGCGGCTCCCCGGGCCGTACCGACGGCCACCAACGCGACGGCGAGCAGGGCGAATTGACCCACGATCAGGCGGCGGCGGTCGATCAGGTCGCCCAGCGGGACGAGCAGGAACAGGCCGAACCCGTAGCCGACCTGGGTGAGGGTGACCACGACGCCGACGGTTCCGGGCGCGAGGCCGAGGTCGTGGCCCATGGTCACCAGGAGCGGCTGGGCGAGGTAGACGTTGGCGACCGCGACACCGGCGGCGATCGCGAAGAGCAGGGTGAGGGCGCGAGATATCTGGTTGCAAGTTGCCACCAGGTGACCATAGGCAACCTTGGTAGCATGTTGCAACCGGAGGGGTGAGCGAGAGGACGGGCCATGGTGCAGCGCACGCGGTTGGACGAGGACAGTTGTCCGGTGGCGCGATCGGTGGACGCGATCGGTGACTGGTGGTCGCTGCTGATCGTGCGCGACGCGTTCGACGGAAGCCGCCGGTTCGGCGAGTTCCAGCGCAGTCTCGGGGTGGCCAAGAACATCCTGACCGCCCGACTGCGGGCCCTGGTGGCCGGCGGGATCCTGGAGACGGTGCCCGCGTCGGACGGCAGCGCCTACCGGGAATACGTGCTGACCGTGAAGGGGCGCGACCTCTTCCCCGTGGTCGTCGCGCTGCGGCAGTGGGGCGAGGCACACTGGTTCGGGCCCGGCGAGCCGATGTCCAGGCTCCTGGACCGACGCGACGGCCGCCCGCTGCGCACCCTGGAGGTGCGTGCGGCGGACGGCCGCGCGATCCGGCCGGAGGACACCGAGGTGGAGCGGGTCGGCGAGGTCGGCGAGGACTGACCGACCGGGCGAACCCGCCCTACTCGCCCGGGACTTCGGCGAGCCCGAGGTGGTTCAGCAGGGTGAAGAACAACTGCTCGACGAACGGATCCCGGCGCAGGCTCAACAACTCCAGGATCGGTTCGGGCCGCACCTCGTAGCCGGCCGCCGCCGCCCACCGCACCGCCGCCTCGGCCACTCGCGGCCGATCCTCCTCCAGCCACGCGGCGGCCTCGCCCCGGAACCGGGCGAGGTCACCCCGGTCCCCGCCCCGGTGCCACCGGTTCCGCGCCAACCGCGAGGCGGCGGTGCCCGGGTCGAGCCACCCCTCCCAGAAGTCCGTCCCGCTCAGTCCCTGGACATGCGCGACGTCGCTCTCGAACACCCCGCACACCAGCACGGGGGAGCCGGTCCGGGCGGCCAGGTCGGTCAACCACGGGCCCTGGAAGGCGTACGGATCCTCGAAGTGGCGCACGTGCACCGCGCGCCAGCCGTCGCGGTAGGCCCACTCGGCGTAGACCGGATGGCCCTCCCCGCCGACATACGGCGCCAGGTCGGCCAGCGGCGTGTCCGCACGTAAAACGACGATGTCCCCGTTGAACCCCATGGCCACCCCTTCGGTCGCGATGTCCGTTGCGGCCCAACGTAGATACCGCGTCCGACAACCGACCGGGTGCCGGGGACGGGGGTGTGCCGGGGTCTTCGCGCGACGGCTCCGGGCGACTCTCCCGTCGTGGCCCGGATCCGCCGTCGGCGGTCAGTTCCCGGTCTCGGCGACCTGCTCCACCGCGCTCGTCCCGTTGCCTTCGCGGGACTCCCACTCCCAGGTCTCGTCCAGCCGGATCCGACCGTCCGGCAACACGACGACGGCGCTCACGCAGTGCCCGGACGCGGTACCCCCGGAGCGGTTCAGCTGCACATAGCGGAAGTCCAGCGTGTCCCCGTCGCGGGTACCGACGAGGTGACCGTGCACGATGTCGCCCCCGTCGTACTCGGCCCAGATCCGGCCGTCCGCCTCGTGGTACGCGAACAGCGTGGACGCGTCCACCTCTCCGTGCTCGGGGCGGCCGAGCGGGGCGAATCGAAGTCCATCCAGGGAAGGTGCGGTCATCGCGGGCTCCTTGGGCGAAGGCGAGGCGCGTCGGCGCTTGGTAGCCCGCAGCGTAGGTGGCGTGTCCGGGGGCCCGATTTCGGGGTCGGGGCGTCGACCGGGGAAGATTTCCGCGCTCGAAGGATTCCCGCTCTACTCGTCCGGGGTGCCCTTCCAACGCCACTTGCCCACCCGGCGCGGATGGCCCGGCAACTCGGCGCGGCCGGTACACCACAGCAGGGCCGGCCAGGGCTCGAAGCCGGCGGGGGCGTCGGGGAACATCCGGGCCAGTACGCGGGCGCAGATCTTCGGGTCGGGCCGGTAGTCCAGGCCGAGCCCCGCCGCCATGTCGTGCGTGTGGACCATCACCTCGACCATGCCCATCGCGGCGAAGCCGTCCGGGTCGGAGACGCCGTACGGGTGGTAGGCGCGGTTCGAGTCCGGGTGCGTGGTGACCACCGACGCCAGGATCGTGCCGCCGGCGCGGACCGCGTGCAACATCTGGGCCGGCGTCGGGTCGTCCTCGGCGTGGATGTCGACCGGGACGTAGTCGTCCATCCGACTCGACGCGACCTGACCCGCGTAGGCGTACAGATCCCCGACCACGTGGACCAGCGTGTACCAGCAGTCCCATTCGAGGTCCCCGGCCGGCCGCGACCAGTCCCGATCACCCACGGTGGCCTCGGCCAGGACCGCGACGGCGTGCGCGACCGTCGCCTCCACATCCCGCGCTGCGTGTGCTCCCATCCGGCGAGTTATACCGGCGCGGCCACGGGAACGCACGCGACTATCGCGGGCGCCGCCGCGACCGTGTCGTCGCGGGTGCCGAGCGGTCGACGAGAACGCGCCGGGTCGACCCGGTGGGCCCGGCGGCCACCCCCGTGTGGAGCCCGTGGGGGCGCGGGTGAGGATGGAGACGTGCCCGTGGCTCCGCTCACCGTCCCGTCGATCGCTGCCGACGGCCGTGTTCGCCGGATCGTCCCGTCCTCGGAGAACGCCATGACCTCGACTGCCCCAGCCCCCGACGGCCGCGATTTCGCCGCCGTCACGATCGTGCCGATGCGCGCCGAGCACGCGGAGTCGGTGCTCGCGATCTATCAGTTCGGCATCGACACCGGCAACGCCACGTTCCAGGAACACGCGCCCGACTGGGCCGAGTTCGACGCCGGCAAGCTGCCCGACCACCGCTTCGTCGCGCTCGACGGGGCCGCCGGCGCGGTGCTCGGCTGGGTGGCCGCGAGCGCCACCTCGCGCCGCCCGGTCTACCACGGCGTGGTGGAGACCTCGGTATACGTCCACCCCGACGCGGCCGGCCGGGGTGTCGGCCGCGCGCTGCTCGGCGCTCAGATCGCCTCGACCGAGGCGGCCGGCGTGTGGACCATCCAGGCCGGCGTCTTCCCCGAGAACGCCGGCAGCCTCGCCCTGCACGCCGCCCTCGGCTTCCGCACCATCGGTGTGCGCGAACGTGTCGGCCGCCACCGCGACCGCTGGCGCGACGTCACCCTCCTGGAGCGCCGCAGCCCCACGGTGGTCTGACCCGGCGATCCGACGGCCCGTCAGATCCCACCTCGGTATGCCTTGACCTCTCCGGGCACCGATGAATAATCGAGATCGGTTGTAGTGACCAAGGATGTGAGTGTTCGGCTTGGGGTGGGCCGGTCCGGGGCGCGGCGAAAACACCTCGCGGCGGGCCGTCCGCCCGGAACGAGGAGACGGTACATGCGCGCGATCCTGCACACCGCCACGGGCGCCGAGATCCGGGACGACGTCACCGTACGTGATCCGGAGGCCGGTGAGGTCCTGGTGCGGATCGTCGCCACCGGCGTCTGTCACAGCGACGTCAGCGTGCTCGAAGGCGTGATCGAGTGGCCCACGCCGGCCGTGCTCGGCCACGAGGGCGCGGGCATCGTGGAGAAGGTCGGCGCGGGGGTCGGCGCGGTCGCGCCGGGCGACCACGTCGTGATCACCACGATCGCCGCGTGCGGGATGTGCCGGCACTGCCAGACCGGACACCCGAACCGCTGTCGGCAGACGCTGGGCAACCGCGGTACGCCGTTCGCGATCGGCGACGAGCCGGTGTGGAACTTCGCCGGCGCCTCCACCTTCGCCGAGCTGACCCTGGTCAAGGAGATCCAGTGCGTGACCATCCCCAAGGACGTGCCGCTGACCTCCGCGTGCCTGGTCCCGTGCGGCGTGGTCACCGGCGCGGGCGCCGTACTCAACCGGGCCAACGTGCTCCCCGGGCAGACCGCGGCGGTGATCGGCCTCGGCGGCGTCGGCCTGTCCGCCGTCCAGGCGCTGCGCCTGAAGGGCGCGGGCCGGGTGGTCGGCATCGACACCGTGCCCGGCAAGTTCGAACCGGCCGGCGCGTTCGGCGCGACCGACTTCGTCAAGTCCGGCAAGGGCGTCGACGTCGCCGACGAGATCCGCACCCTGTTCCCGTACAGCGACGAGGTCAAGGTCGGCGTGTTCGGCGCGGGCGGCGTGGACTGGATCTTCGAGTGCACCGGCATCCCGGCCGTGCTCGAGAACGCCATGGAGGCGCTGGACTGGGGCGGCACGCTGATCGCCGTCGGCCAACCGGCGCAGACCGCGACCGCGAACATCCGGATCGCCAACCTGCTCCAGTGCGACCGGGGCATCCTGGGCACCCGGGCCGGCGGCGTACGTCCGCACGAGGACATCCGGACCATCATCGAGCTGTACCGCCAGGGCAAGTTCGACCTGGACGCGCTGGTGTCCAAGGTCTATCCGGCGGAGGGCTTCCACGACGTCCTCGACGACATGCACCACGGACGGATCGCCCGCGGGGTCATCGCGTTCTGACCGATCACCCGACCCGGAACGCCGAGCCCGGCCGGATCGCCGATCCGCCCACCCGCCGATTTGTTCACCCGTTCACCCGTTCGAGAGGACCGCGGCAGGCATGACGGAGACTCGCTCGACCGAAGGGGCCACGTCGTCCGTCGCCCCACCCCCCGCCGGCAACTGGGGCCGCTGGGGCGCGGAGGACGAGCGCGGGGCGCTGAACCTGATCGAACCGGAGGGGGTGCGAACGGCCGCGCACGAGGTCCGGACCGGGCGGACCTACTCCCTCGCGCTGCCCATCGCGCGCGGGAACCAGCCGGCCTTCGACTTCCGAGGCTCGCCGCAGCGGTTGACCCTGGTGAGTCAGACCGACGCGATGTACGACGGCTTCGAGGGCGGCGGCGACGTCGGGTCCAACGAGGACGTCCTGATCATCCCGTCGCACAACCTCACCCACATGGACGCGCTCTGCCACGTCCAGGCCAAGGGCCGCTTCTACAACGGTTTCCCGGCCGACACGTTCCGCTCGCACACCGGTGCGGGCCGCTGTGGAATCGACAAGCTGGGCGCGTTCGCGACCCGGGCGGTGCTGCTCGACCTGCCCCGCCACTTCGACACGCCGCATCTGGAGGGCGGCTACCGGATCACCGCCGCGGATCTGGCGGGTTGCGCCGAGCGGCAGGGGGTCGAGGTGCGATCCGGTGACGCGTTGCTGGTGCGGACCGGCTACCTCGACGAATACCGCGCGATCGAGGCGTCCGGCCGCGAGCCGTCCTTCGCGCAGCCCGGTCTGTCGCTCGACGCGGTCGACTACGTCCGGGCCCGGGAGATCAGTGTGGTGGGCGCCGACAACAGCGCGATCGAGTGCATTCCGTTCGACGATCGGTTCCTGTCGGTACATATCGCGTTGCTGGTGGAATCGGGTGTACCCCTGCTCGAACACCTGTGGTTGACCGATCTTGCCGAGGGCATGGCACAGGCGGGTACCTATTCGTGCCTGCTGTGCGTATCCCCGCTTCCGGTCACCGGTGCAACGGGCAGTCCCATCAATCCGGTTGCCATTGTCTGATCGTCGGACGACTGACATAGTCCATGGGCAGGTCGTCTCGGTCTCGTTTCCTCCGTCGGGACCGAGGCGACCGCTCGGATCGAGCCCGCAGCCCTCGCCGATCCACACCAATCCCCCGGCAATTCCCGGCAAATCCCCGCCTCCGGTACGCCTGTGCGCACCCGTACGCACGCCCGTGCATCCGTCGAGGCGCCCACCCGCAATGCGCGGCATTTGCCGAGGCGCCCGGCGGGCCGATCCGCCCCCTCGGCGCGGAATCCGGAATCCGATACGGGTAATGCACGTTATCGCACAGTATTAAATTGACGTAGTCAAGGACTGCTATCATGGCGGGGTGAACTCCACCGAAAACGTCGAAGCGATCCAGCGGGCGCTGGAGGCCCTGCTTCGGCGCCACGCCAGCCGCCGAGTGTACGCGGGCCAGGCCGCCGCGGCGGGCGCGACCATCTCGCAGCCCGCCTATGTGCTGCTGCGCCGAATCGAGAAGCAAGGCCCGCTCCCCATGGGGGAGTTGGCGCGCATGACGAACATGGACCCGGGCGCCACCGCGCGTCAGGTCGGCCAGTTGGAGCGGGACGGCTACGTCCGGCGCTCGCCCAGTCCGGACGACGGTCGGGTCAGCCTCGTCTCGCTCACCCCGCGCGGTGACTCCGTGCGGCGCCGGTTGAACGACGTCATGGATCGACGGATGAGCGAGATGCTGGACCGCTGGAGCGACGAGGATCGCGAGACGTTCGCCACGCTGCTGCAGCGATTCGTCGAGGAGATGGCCCAGGGTGAGATTCCCGCGGCCGAGGTCGAGGACAGCGCGGTCTGAGCATCAGACTATTCGTCATATTCCATATCGATTGCCGGGGTCGGCCGTCCAGGCGTTCGCAGCAGCTGCGTTCGTGACATTCGACGGCGGGCCCCGGCAATTTTTGTCGGGAATCGAATGCGCGAGGCATCACTTGATTTGGTCAAGGATTCCGCTTACCGTCCCAGGGTGATCAAGTTCGACATCCGCGACGGGGTCGCCGTCGTCACGTTGGATCGGCCCGACGAACTCAATGTGTTCTCCGGGGGCATGGGTTCGGCCCTGGGGGACGCATACGCGCGGTGTGACGCCGACGACGCGGTGCGCGCGGTGGTACTCACCGGCGCGGGGCGGGCGTTCTGCGCGGGCGCCGACATGTCGCCGGAGGCGGACAGCTTCGCGGGGCCGGGAGAAACAACGGCGCGGTCGCGGGAGTTCAGCGCGTCGCCGGTGCGGCCGGCCGCCTGGGAGGTGCGCAAGCCGGTGATCGCGGCGATCAACGGGCATGCGATCGGCATCGGGTTCACGCTGGCGATGCAGTGCGACATCCGGCTCGTGGCCGAGGACGCCAAGCTGGCGATTCCGCAGGTACGGCGCGGCATGGTCCCCGACGCCCAGTCGCACTGGACGGTACCGGCGGCCACGTCACGGGCGGTGGCCGCCGACATCCTGCTGACCGGGCGCACCTTCCGCGGTGCCGAGGCGGCCGTACTCGGCCTGGTGTCCCGGGCGTTGCCCGCCGACGAGGTACTGCCCGCCGCGCTGGAGATCGCGCACGACATCGCGACCAACGTGCACCCGGTATCGGCGGCGCTCACCAAACGACTGCTGTGGGCCGACGCCGGGCTCGACGAGGTCGAACGCCTGGAAACCGCCTACCACCGGGTGCTGATGGGCACCGACGACGCACGTGAGGGCCCGCGCGCGTGGTCCGAACGGCGCACCCCACGCTGGACCGGCACGGTCACCGGCGCGTGGGACGGTGTACTGGCGGCGGAATCGTCGCAGCGGCCGGCCCCCTCGGTACGACAGGAGCACCAGTGACCCCCTCTCCGCCGACACCGCGTCGCCTGACACCCCCTCAGCTCGATGTCATGGCAGCCGGTCTCACCCTCCGCGACATGCAACGTGCGGCGGCCGCCACCGAACACGCCGGGTTCGACGGCCTGTGGCTCACCGAGGGCGGTCGTACCGCGTACACCGCCGCGACGGCCGCGGCGCTGGCCACCGAGAACCTGACCGTCGGGACGGGCATCGCGGTCGCGTTCGCCCGCAGCCCGATGGTCACCGCGTCGGCGGCCTGGGAGTTGGCCGAGGCGACCGGCGGCCGGTTCGTCCTGGGCCTGGGCACCCAGGTGCGGCCGCACATCGAGCGGCGCTACTCGGCCGAGTTCGACCGGCCGGGCCCGCGACTGCGCGAGTACGTCGGCGCGCTGCGGGCGATCTGGGCGGCCTTCCGGGGCGAGGAACGGCTGCGATTCAAGGGTGACTTCTACCGGTTCACCCTGATGACGCCGGAATGGACGCCGGGCGGCTCGATCGCCGACCCGCCGATCTACCTGGCCGGGGTCAACCCGTGGATGTTGCGGATGATCGGCGAAGTGGCCGACGGCCTGCACGTCCACCCGCTGCACAGCGTGCGCTACATCGAGGAGGTGGTCCGCCCCGAACTGGCCGCCGGCGGCGCGGCCGACGACTTCGCGCTGGTCTGCCCGGTGATGACGGCCACCGGCGACACCGACGAGGAGATCGAGACCGAACGCGAGAAGTTGCGCCTGCGGTTGGCCTTCTACGGCTCGACCCCCGGCTACTCGAAGGTCTTCGAAACCCACGGCTGGAACGATCTCCAGCCCCGCCTCAACCGCCTCTTCGCCGCCAAGGACCGCACCGGCATGGCCGCCGCGATCCCGGACGAGGTCCTCGACACCCTCACGGTGAGCGCCCCGTGGGACGACCTGGCCGAGTCCCTGATGACCCGCTACCGAGGCGTGGCCACCCGGGTGGTGGCCTACTCGGCGGTGAGCAACTGGCGCGAATCCCCCGACGTGGTCGAGCGCTGGGCGGGCGTGGCGAGGGCGTTCCACGCACCGGGTCAGCGGAAGGGGACGCCTGCCGGCTGATCCGGGCGGGCGGCGGTGCGGGATTGCCGACGCCGTCACGGGGCGCCGGGATGGGGTCGGTTTGGTGATGTGGAGCGGCCTCTCCTCCGCTTCGCTGCGCTCCACAGTCCGGCCGGCGCGAGATGGCGATGGTGGGCGCGTCCGGTCCGGTGCCGGGGCGGTCGGGTCTCCGGGTCCCGGGCGTGGGTCGAGTGTCGGGGCGGAGTCTGGGCGCGACGGAGTGGATTGCGGCTCCGCTGCGCTCCACCGCCGGCCGGGATGGGGCGCCGAGGGGCGGGTCGCGGTCCCGCCGGGCACTTTCGCTCTCCGGCGGCTCAGCCATGACCCGGGATGCACGAAACCGGCACTCGGCACCCACTCCTGCCGCTTCGCGCGGCAAATCCGCAGGTCGCAGGAGATGAGGGGCCGGTCCTGGCTCTTCGGGATCCGGTGTGGTCCCTTACTGGGCACTTTCGGTTTCCGGCGGGCTTGGCCGTGGCCTGGGATGCACGAAACCGGCACTCGGCACCCACCCCTGCCGCTTCGCGCGGCGAATCCGCAGGTCGCGGAAGGCGAGCGACCGGTTCGGGGGCTTCGGGATCCGGTTGTGATTTCGCTGGGCGCTTTGGTTCTCGGTGCGGTCGGTTGGGCCCGGGATGCCTGAAATCGACACTCGGTGTGCTCATCTCAGCCGCCCCACCCCGCATAACCGAGGTCACGGAGACGCGAAGTCTCGAAAATGCGTACCGCCATCCGGGATCGGGGTCGGACCGTCGGGCTCCGCAAGCCGCCCGCCGTCCCCCGACCATCCACCGCAACGACTCGGGCCCGTTGGGGGAGCCTGCGCGGCGGACCCGACCGCACCCGACCCGTGTCCTCCACCCCAACCGCGCCCGGAAACCGCATGCCCGCCGCCCCCGATCCCTGGCCGATCCACTCGACCCTGACCACCTCGCCCTGGCCGGGCGGTGGAGCGCGGCGGAGCCCTCATTCCCCGCTTTCGCCCCCGACGGAGCGAAGCGGAGGAGAAACCTCGCCATCTCTTCGAATCGCCCCCGCCCACCCCACCACCCACACCACCCCGACCCGGACAGGCGGTGGAGCGCGGCGGAGCCGCAACGCACTGCACCGCCGCCGCTACGACCCGGCTCGACTCCCCACCCGTGTTCGGAAGCCCCACGGCCGGTCGCCGACCCCGGCCCGCCCCCACCCCGGCGCCCCCGGATTGCCGGCAGTCACCCGCTATCCCTCGATCCACCCCGACATTGAACTGACGGTCCGTCAGGGAATTTCCCGGCCAAAGTGGAACCAAAGCCTCATTCGCCCCGCCTCCACCCTTCCCCGCATCCCCGCGTCGTGCTAAACACTGTCAAACAGTTTGGCCGGTGAGCACCGATCCGGTTGGCGATGTCCACGAGACATGCCGACCTCGTCGCGACCGAGTGGCGTTTTGCCCCGCATATTCCGTACAAAACCGGGCGTGTCGCCCTAGTGACACGTGTCCGGTGCGCGTCCCTGCACAGAACGGAAAGTACCGGTATGTCTGCGACCGTTGAAGTATCCGCGAAGCCGCCGGAGCCCGGATCCGACCCGTCCTCGGTCGACACCGGTCGGCTGGAAGGGGTCTCCAAGGGCCGGGTGTTCGCCGTCCTGGCCGTCGTGGTGATGTTCTCCGAGGTCGTACCGCTCCAGTACGCGATGATCTCCTCGGCCGTGCCGGAGATCGCCCCGTCGTTCCGGTCCGTCGGCGAGAGCATTTCGTGGATGGTGGTGATCCTGGGCCTCGTCGGCGGCGCGGTCAGCCCGCTGATCGGCAAGCTTTCCGATGTCTACGGGAAGAAGCGGCTGCTGCTCGCGACCAGCGTGTCGTTCCTGGTCGGGTCGTTGATCTGCGCGGTGACCGGTTCCTGGCCGCTGTTCCTGGTCGGCCGGGCGCTTCAGGCGGTCGCCTTCGGCATGACCGCCGTGGTGTACGGGCTGATTCGTGACCTGATGCCGCGCAAGTTCATCCCGGTCGCGATCGGTGTCTCGGCCACCGGGCTCGGATTGTCCGCCGCGCTCGCGCCGGTCGTCGGCGGGCTGCTCACCGAGCACTACTCCTGGCGCTCGTTGTTCTGGTTCCTGGTCGTGTACATGGTCGTGCTGATCCCGCTGCTGATCATCGTGGTGCCCGAATCCAAGCTGCGGGTGCCGCAGAAGGTGGACTACGTCGGCGGCGTCATCCTCGGTGTCGGGCTCGCGCTGATCCTGCTGTACATCAGCCAGGGGGAGGCCTGGGGCTGGGGCAAGCCCTCGGCGTTCGGGTACGCGCTCGCCGGCGTGGCCGTGATCGGGCTGTGGGTGCTGTGGGAGAAGCGGGTGGAGAACCCGATCATCGACCTGAAGCTGCTCACCGCGCCGCGTGTGGCCCTGGTGCTCGGGATCGCGTTCCTGGCCAACATGATCATCGGCATCCAGAACTACCTGACCAGCTACATGGGCCTGACCCCGGACAACGTCAAGCAGAGCACGCTCGACAAGTACGGCGACGGCGCCGTCCAGGGCGCCAAGGCCATGGGCGCGCCCGAGGCGATGTGGGCCGGTATCGCCGACCAGGTCAAGGCGGCGGTGTCGTTCAACGACTCGCTCGACTACGCGCTCGGCTTCACCCTCCTCGGTCTCGCCCTGCACGTGTTGATCTGGCAGTCGATGTCCAGCATGATCGCGGGCCCGCTGGCCGGCCTCTGGGGGCAGCGCAGCGGGTTGCGGATGCCGATGATCGTGGGCGTCACGACCCTCACCCTGGCCGGCTTCATGTACGTGTTCATGCACGACTCGTGGCAGCTCATGCTGATCTGCGGCGTGGTCTACGGCATCGGCTTCGGGATGTACTACGCCGCCGCGCCGAACCTGATCATCGAGGCCGTGCCGCAGGAGCAGCAGGGCATCTCGTCCAGCATGCTGGTCGTCGCCCAGTCCTTCGGCGCCTCGGTCGGCGTCGCGCTGCTGTCGCCGATCTTCACCAACAACCGCCTGCGGATCACCGGTCCGGCGCCGAGCGGCCAGGGCCTGGCCACCCAGGACGCCTGCGATCCGCGCGGCTGCACCTACACCACGGACGCCTTCACCACCGGCTTCTGGATCCTGATCGTGTGCGGTCTGCTGGCGCTGGTGATCGCGCTGGTCATGCGGCACGGCCGCAAGCCCGCCACGGGCGGCCTGCTCCACTAGGCCCGGTCCGGCCGCTCGCGCGAGCGGCCGCGCACCGCCGATCGCACACCCGCTCGTGGTGTGTGACGCGGCGTCAGGACCCGTGGATCCGAGGGGGATTCACGGGCCTGACGCCGCGTCGGCGCTCCCCGTCGGCGATCCCGCCGACTACCCCTCGCCCAGCATCGTCTCCAGCAGCGCCAGCAGCCGCTCCGCCTGCTGCTCCGGGTCGCCGTCCGCCGGGGTGAGGCGCAACTCCGGCCTCTCCGGCGCCTCGTACGGGGCGGAGATGCCGGTGAAGTCGCCGATTTCCCCGCGCCGGGCCTTCGCGTACAGGCCCTTCGGGTCGCGGCGTTCGCACTCCTCGATCGGCGTGTCGACGAACACCTCCAGGAACGGCAGACCGTCCCGGGCGTGCAGGGCGCGGACCCGGTCGCGGTCGGCGCGGTACGGGCTGATCACCGGGACGATCGCGACCACGCCCGCGTCGGCGAACAGCCTGGCCACCTCGCCCACCCGGCGGATGTTCTCGGTCCGGTCCGCGGCGCCGAAGCCCAGGTCGCCGTTCAGGCCGAGCCGCACGTTGTCGCCGTCCAGGCGATACGTGGTGACCCCGCGCTCGACCAGCAGCCGTTCGGCGATCACCGCGACCGTCGACTTGCCCGAACCCGACAGGCCGGTGAACCAGACCGTCGCCCCGAGCGACGGGCGCTGCTCGCGTGTCACTCCGCCCTCGTGCCAGACCACGTTGCGCTCGCTCACGACTCTCCATCCACCCGTTCGCATCGATCCGAGGATTCGTACCGTACGGGGCGACCCGGCGCGACCCGGCCCCGGGCCGGCACCCGGACGCCGAAAAGCCGGACGGCGCATCTGACGCCTCTTCAGATTTACCTTCACAAAGAGCTAACCTGCGCCCGGGGCCGAGCCACACCCGCCCGGACCCGAGACGTGAGACCCAAGACGCGAGTCGCGAGCCGCGAGACCCGAACGTGAGGGAGGCCGACCGGCCATGGCCTGGACACCACCACAACGCGCCGCCTGGACCGAGACCCTGGCGGCCGGCGCCATCCCGCCGCTCACCGACGACCTCGACCGCCCGTTCGACGCCGACACCCTCCTCGGCGAGGCCCGGGCCCGGGCCGGCGACGCGGCGGACCCGGCCGGTGGCCCGGAGACCGCCGACCTCGCCCTCGCCGACACCGACCCGGTCTTTCGCGAGGGCCTGGACCGCCTCCTCCACTCCCTCGAACACGAGGCCGACCTGGACCGGGTCGGCCGCTGGTGGGCGTACACCTGGGTGAATCGGCTCCTGGACGTCCGGCTCCGGATCGCCCGCTACGTCCGCGACGACCCGGGCGTGCGCGACGAGCGGATCGAGCGCCCGATCTTCGTCACCGGCGGCCCCCGCACCGGCACCTCGATCCTGCACGCGCTGCTCGCCCGCGATCCGGCCAACCGGGTGCCCACCACCTGGGAGTTCCTGCGTCCCGTTCCGCCGCCGGAGCCCGCCACGCGCGACACCGACCCGCGCATCGGACTCGCCGAGCGGGAGATTCGCTTCGTCACCGCGGCCGTTCCGGCGATGGACGCGATCCACGAGAAGAGCGGCACGCTGCCCAAGGAGTGCATCAGCGCGCACGCGCTCGCGTTCCGTTCCGAGGACTTCACCGGGCAGTTCGCGATCCCGTCGTACGCCGCGTGGCTGGCCGACTGCGACATGCGGCCCGCGTACGCCTATCACCGGCTGGTCCTGCAGATCCTGCAGCGACGTACGCCGGGGGCGACCCGCTGGGTGCTCAAGTCGCCCGCGCACCTGCTGACCCTGGACGCGCTGGTCGACGTGTATCCCGACGCGCGCCTGGCGGTGACCCACCGTGATCCGCTCACCGTGCTGGCCTCGCTGAGCAGCCTGATCGCCACCATCCACCACGCGTACGGGAATCGTTCCGACATCCGGGACGTCGCGCGGACCCAGAGCGACCTGTGGTGCACCGCCTATGCCCGGCTCACCGCGTTTCGCGACGCGGGCCGGGTCGCCGAATCCGACTGGCACGACTCGACCTACGCGGACTTCATGCGCGATCCGATCGCGGTGGTACGGGAGTTGTACGCCGGGTTCGGGCTGGAATTCGGTGCGGAGGCGGAGGGGCGGATGCGTGCGTATCTGGCCGCGCGCCCGCAGGGGCGGCACGGGCGGCACGCCTACACGTTCGACGACCTCGGTCTGGATCGGGAGGACGTACGATCTCGACTGACGGACTATCAGAAGCGGTTCCGGGTTCCGACGGAAGAGATCTGACGTGCAACTGGACCCGAACGACCGTCCCCGGCCGGATACTTCCGCATCCGACGTGGTCGACGGCAGCGCCTGGCGCGCCTATTGCGAGCGGATGGCCGCGCTGGGCGATCGTATTCTCGAGGCCGACTTCCCGGGCGCGACCGACGCCGATCGGGCCGAGGGCATCCGGCACCTGGCCAATCAGGTCGCCTGCTGGCTGACCTACCAACTCGCCGCGACCGACCCGGAGAACCCGGCGTTCTTCACCCACAACGACCTGGCCTACCGCTGGGGCGGCCCGAACGTGGACCAGAACGCGCGTCGTGCGCCGATCGCCGGGGACGGCGTGTACCGGCTCACCGTGACCATGAACGCGTGCGAGAAGTTCGTGCTCCAGGTCAAGCCGGGGGACATGCACGCAGGGCGCACCGAGGTGTTGGCGGAGACCTCCTCCGCCGCGCTGGGCGTGGGGCCGGGCGATACGGTCGAGATCGTGCTGAGTGCCGACCGGCAGCCCGGCAACTGGATCGAACTCACGCCGGACGCGCGGGTGTTGCATGTGCGCGACTACTACTTCGACTGGACGCCGGAACAACCCGCGATGCTCGCTCTGGAACGCCTGGACACCCAGGGGCGACCGGCCGAGCGGGTCACCCCGGAGCGGGTCGCGGGCATGCTGGCCGGCGCGGCGACCTCGGTGGAGAACTCGATCGAGGTCTGGAACGACTGGGTTCGGGCGACGGGTGATCGGCAGCCGGTGAACACGTTCAGCACGCCCTCGACGGTGGCGGGTGGGGTCAAGGAGGTCGTCTACGGCTTCGCGCGGGTGCGGTTGACGGATGATCAGGTCCTGGTGGTGGAGACCGATCCCCGGGTTTCCGGGCAGTGGGACCTGCAGCTGTACAGCCCCGGCTGGTTCGAATCGCTCGACTTCGCCAACCGGCAGACCTCGCTGAACCACGTGCAGGCCGAGCACGATCCGGACGGGTGGATCCGGGTCGTGATCGGGGCGGTGGATCCGGGCGTGCCGAACTGGCTGGACACCGAGGGGCGGGCGGAGGTCTTCGCCACGCACCGGTGGCTCGACCCGTACGCGCAGCCGGGAGTCCGGGCGGTGGTGGTTCCGCACGAGTCGGTGCGGGAGTACTTGCACCCGGACACGCGCACGGTCGGGGCCGGGGAGCGGCACCAGTCCTTGCGGAGGCGCGCGGAGCACGTGGCGTGGCGGTTCCGGGCCTGAGCCCGGCCCCGGCGGCGGCCCGGGACGGGCGTCCTCGAACGCCGGACGGGCCGGGATCGGCCGCGTTCGGTGCCTCCGGTTGCGGCCCGTTGCGCCTGCGGCGGGCGTCCTCAAACGCCGGACGGGCTGTATGGATGCGGTTCCGTTTGGGGTGTGTGTTTCGTATCGGGTGGGTTGGGGTTGGTCGCGTTCGGTGCCTCCGGTTGCGGCCCGTTGCGCCTGCGGCGGGCGTCCTCAAACGCCGGACGGGCTGGATGGGTGCGGTTTCGTTTGAGGTGTGTGTTTCCTATTGGGTGGTTGGGGTTGGTCGCGTTCGGTGGGCCTGGTCGCGGTTCGTTGCGCTTGTGATGGGCGTCCTCAAACGCCGGACGGGCTGGATGGGTGCGGTTTCGTTTGAGGTGTGTGTTTCGTATCGGGTGGGTTGGGGTTGGTTCGTTGCGCCTGCGGCCGGTGTTCTCAGGCGTCGGACGGGCCGCGATGGTGCGGCGTCGTCTCAGACCTTGGCGGGTTCCGTCGACGGGTTCGTGGGTGTCGGCGTGACCTCGGTCTTCTTGCGGAGCGTGGAGGCCGCGTCGCCGTCGCGGATGGTCAGGGCGGCGACGGCGCCCAGGACTGCCAGGGCCGCGGCGACCAGGAAGGCCACGTGGTAGGCGTGCAGGTTCGGGCTCGGCGCGCCACCTCCGCCGGTGGTCATCGTGCCGATGCCGGCCAGGACGCTGGCCAGGAGGGCTACGCCCAGGGCCGAGCCGAGTTGGCGCTGCACGTTGAAGATCGTCGAGGCGCGGCCGTTGTCCGCCAGCGCGGTCCGCGCGAACGCCGCCGCCTGCATCGGGATCATCACGTGCGCCATCGAGGCGCCGGTGCAGAACATCAGCACCACGATCAGTACGGCCGCGGTGTCCCCGTCGACCAGCGCGAGCAACGCCGCACACGCGCCGATCCCGAGCAGCCCGCCCGCCATCAGCCGGCGCGGGCCGATCACCGGGTACAGGCGCGAGACCCATTGGGTGGCGATCACCACGCCGAACGCCTCCGGGAAGGTGAGCAGGCCGGTCTCCAGCGCGGACTTCCCGAACGCCTGCTGCTGCATCAGCGGGAAGACGTACAGCACGCCCAGGAACGCCGCCGAGTTGACCATCGACACCACGTTGGTGCTGACGAACAGCCGGTCCCGGAGCAGCCTCAGGTGCAGCATCGGCTCCTCGACCCGCAGCTCGACGAAGACCATCGCCACGCACAGGATCAGACCCGCGATCCCGGTGGACAGGATGATCGGCGAGCCCCAGCCCTTGGTCGCGCCCTCGCTCAGCGCGTACATCAGCAGTGCGAAGCCGGCCCCGGAGAGCACGAAGCCGGGCAGGTCGAAGCGGCCCGCCTTGGGGTTGCGGTACTCCTCCAGGAACATCAGGCCGAACACGAATGCGGCCACGCCCACCGGCAGGTTGATGTAGAAGACCCAGTGCCAGGACACCTTGTCCACGAGCAGGCCGCCGAGCACGGGGCCGAGCGCCGGGGCCAGCGCGGTGGGCACCATCAGGATGCGCGAGGCGCGGACCCGCTCCTCGGGCGGGAAGACCCGGAACATCATCGCCATGCCGACCGGCGTCAGCATGCCGCCGCCCGCGCCCTGGAGGATGCGGAAGAGCACCAGCTGGTCGATGCTCTGCGCCAGGCCGCACAGGGCGGACGCGCCGGTGAACAGGGCCAGCGCGATCAGGAAGATGCGCTTGGTACCGAACCGGTCGCCCAGCCACCCGGACGCGGGGATGAACACCGCGAGGCTGACCAGGTAGCCGACGGCGACCGTGGCCAGCGCCGCCTGGGACGCGCCGAGGTCCTTGCCGATGGCGGGCAGCGCGACGTTGATGATGGTGACGTCGAGGATGTTGACGAACATCGCGGAGACGAAGACGGCGCCGACCACGACCTTCTGGCTGAGACGTGACGCGGATATGGGCGGCATACGGGTGGGGCCTTCAATCGGGAGGCGCGAACTTATACTGAGCGAAGCTCAGTATATCTTTTCGTACGTGTGTAGCCGACAGGTTATTTGCGGCGTGCCCGCGTTCCCGGCCCCCCATGCGCCGGACACCACAACGCCGACGGTCCGGGAGACCTTCCTCCCGGGCCGTCGGCGTGACGTGTGTTACGTGATGCGTGTTGCGTGGTCTTGCGGGTGGTCGTCCTACAGGTGGTCGGGCCGCTCGGCCCGCCGGTTCCCGCTCGTGCTCAGTGCTCGCCCTCGCCCCGCGGCGGCAGGCCCAGGGCCTCACACGCCGCGTTGTACTGCGCGACGACCTCGATCCGGACGTCTCGGCGCTCGGTGATCGAGCGGCTCCACGGCACCCGGATCTCGACCGGCGCCCCGGCCACGATCGCCGAGTAGTAGGCCGCGTCGCCGTCCAGGCCGGTCATCGTCGCCGAGGTGGCCTCCGGCCGGCCGCCCAGACCGCGCGAGATCAGCAGGCAGTCGTCGGGGTGGTCGTCGTTCATGTGCTTGCAGACGGCGGTGATCGCGTCCGCTCCGAACGGGTTGACGCTCGCCTCGCTCATGCGGGTTCGCCTCCGGCGGTAAGCGGTGGGGTGGGGGTGGTGGGTGGTCAGCCGGACACGGAGTCGCGGCGCCGACGCGACGCGAACACCGCGCCCACGCCGACCACCAGCATGCCCGCGCCCACGTAGCCGAGCTGCGTGCTCGACGCGCCCGTCTTCGGCAGCTGCGGCTGACCGGCCTCGTTGGTGGTGCCGGTCTGCGGCGGGGTGCCGGTCGGGGCCTTGGCGGCGGGCGCGCCGGCCGCGCCGGCGAAGGACACCGGGAGCCACACGTCCTGGTCGCGGTTGGCGAGGTCGGTGTGGTCGTTGAAGGTGGCCACGAAGCACGCCGTGGTGGCGCAGTCGACCTTCGCCTTGTCCTTGCTCTCGAAGCTCTGCGTGGGCTTGAGCTTGACCGTGAACGTGCCGTCCGGGCCGACCTGCGGGACGTAGCCCGCGTTGCCGTACTGGGTCGGCACGCCGCCGGCCGGCTTGGCCACGGTCTGCGCGACGTACACGCCCTTGCCCGGCTTGTAGCCCTTGCCGGTGACGGTGATCTCCTCGCCGCCGGCGGCCAGGCCGGTCGACTTGGACAGGGTGATCGTCGGCGCGTCGGCGGCCGAGGCCGGAGCGCTCGCGAACGCGGTGAGGCCGAGGCCGGCGATCGTGGTCGCGGCGACGGCCGCGGCCGTACGGGACTTGTGCATGTGTACTCCGAACGAAGACTGGCGGGTGAGGGAGGTGCGGGAGCGGGGCCGGCGGATCAGGCGCTCGGGCGGCGGCGCTTGACCACGACGCCGGCGACGACCAGGACCACCACGACGCCGGCGACCACGCCGATGATCAGGCCGGTGTTGCCGCCGTCGTCATCGTCGTCCTTCTCCGCGGCCGAGGTCTTCGCCGGGGCGGAGGCGGCTGCCCCCGGTGCGCCGGCGGAGGCCGAGGGCTGCGCCGCGCCGCCCGCGCCCGGGGCGCCGGCCTGCGGTGCGGCGGTGGCCGGACCCGGCGTGGCCGGCAGGCCCGCGACCTCGCCCTCGAAGCCGATCGGCAGGTAGACCTCCTGGGTCCGGTCCTTGCCGTTGGCCGAGTTCGAGGTGGCGATCGCGCATCGTGTCTTCAGGCAGTCGACCGCGCCGAACTTGGCGGCCACCTTGATGTCGGTGCTGAACGAGCCGGTCGCGTCCGCCTCGGTGGGGCCGGCGAACGAGCCCATGTCGCACGCGCGGCCCGCGCCCTGGGCGGGGTCGCAGGGGAGGATGAACAGCCGTACG
Organism: Embleya hyalina; assembly: GCF_003967355.1. Taxonomy (GTDB): domain Bacteria; phylum Actinomycetota; class Actinomycetes; order Streptomycetales; family Streptomycetaceae; genus Embleya; species Embleya hyalina. Next base: position 121,469 of record NZ_BIFH01000024.1, read on the forward strand.
CCCGGCGTGAAGCCCTTGCCGACCAGCTTGACCACGTCGCCCGCCGGGTTCAGGCCGGTGGTCTTGACCGCGCTCAAGGTGGCCTTGCCCGCCGCCGGGGTACCGGTCGCGTGTGCCGGGCCCGCGAGGCCGAGGACCAGCCAGGCGAGAAGGAGGGTCGCGGTGGCGGCGACGGCGCCGCCGAGGCGTCCGGTGCGGGCTGGGCTCACGTTGTTTCCTCTGGGCCGACCGTACGCTTGCGTACGGAATGATTGGAGGTGAGGCTATCCTAAGACCGGGTCGGGTCGCCGGAAGGTTCGGGGGTGGCTCCGAGCCGCGTTCGAACGCGTTCCGGTGGGCCCTGTAGGCGCGTTGCCATGTTCCTCCCGGGTCGCCTCCGGGTTTCCCCCGGCCCGTCGACCCGTCGAATGTGACCCCGCCGACAACGTGCCGACAAGTTGTCGGTAACTTATTGACGACACCGTACGGCGCCGCACAGACTGCGGGGGCCGGCGGAAACGGGCGAAGAACCGATTCCCCGCAGATGCTTTGTCATGGGCTTCGCCATGGCCGAAGCGCCGACTCCGCACGGGCAATGGCGCCCGATCCTCCACAGTTCGCACCGTCCGCACCCATACGTGCGTGTCCGGTAGATCTTGTCGCACCTAGGGGAAACCTCATGACCACGACCGAGACCGCCGAAACCGCCGGTGCCACCCCGACCTTCGCCGAGACGCTGCGCAAGCGCTCGTGGGCCTTCCACCAGGAGGCCGAGGGCTCGGGCTTCCTGGAGGCCCTGATGAAGGGCGAACTGACCCGCGACGCCTACACCGCGATGGTGGCCCAGCACTACTGGGCCTACGTGGTGCTCGACGACGCCGCGGACACCATGCGCGAGCACCCGATCGGCGCCCCGTTCGCGGACGCGCGCCTGGACCGCCGGGCGATCCTGGAGGCCGACATGCTGTTCCTGGCCGGCGAGGGCTGGCAGGAGCGGTGGCCCGCCAACGAGGCGACCCGGCGCTACGCCGCCCGGATGCGGGAGAAGTGCTACGACTGGGCCGGCGGCTTCGTCGCCCACCACTACACCCGCTACCTCGGCGACATGTCCGGCGGCCAGTTCATCGCCAAGCAGATGCGCAAGCACTACGACCTGCCCGGCACGCGGGGCAGCGACTTCTACGTCTTCGACGGGCTGGGCGACCTGACCGCCTGGAAGGACGCGTACCGCGCGGCGATGAACGACGCCCCGTGGGACGAGGCCGAGCAGGAGCTGGTGATCCAGGAGGTGCTGTTCGCGTACGACATCAACAGCGCCGTACTGCGCGAGCTGGGCCGGGACCTGGACCGCTACCGCAAGGCCGCCTGACCCGGACGCGGCCCTTCGGACACCGGCCGGGACACCGCTCCCGGCACCGTCCCGAACCCGCCGCTCCGGACACACCGCACGACCCGGGGGCCCACCGTCCGATGCGCCGTCCGACAATGGATGGCGCATCGGATCGGCAGGGGGAGCAATGACGAACTACCTGGCACGGCGCGTCCTGGGCGTCGTGGTGGTGATGTTCGCCGTCCTGACCGGCCTGTTCCTGCTGCTGCACGCCTCCCCGGTCAGCCCGGTCAACCAGCTCGCGCCGCAGGTCGCGGCCGATCCCGCGGCCCGGGCCGCGGTCGAGCACCGGATGGGTCTGGACCGGCCGCTGGTGACCCAGTACCTCGACTACGTCGGCGACGCGCTGCGCGGCGACCTCGGCACCTCGCTCTACGACGGCACCTCGGTCGCCGACCAGATCGGCCGGGCGCTGCCCGTGTCGCTCGAACTGGGGCTGATCGCCTCGGTGTTCGCGGTGATCCCCGCCGCCGTCCTGGGCGCGTGGTCGGTCCTGCGCCGGGGCGGGGCGATCGACCACGGCACCCGCGTGCTGACCGTGCTCGCGATGTCCCTGCCCGGCTATTGGCTCGCCGTGGTCGCCCTCGTGGTGGTCGGCGACAGCCATCCCGAGCTGCTGCCCAACGCCGGCGGCTTCGTCACCTTCGGCGAGGATCCCGCGGCCAACCTCCAGGTGCTCGTGCTGCCCGCGATCGTGCTCGGCCTGGCCACCTTCGCGATGCTCACCCGCTCGCTGCGCGGCGGCCTCGCCGACGCGATGGCCTCCGACCACGCGATGTTCGCCCGCGCGATGGGCGGCTCGCGGCTGCTCACGCTGCGCCGGGTGGCGCTGCGCGGGGCACTGGTGCCGACGCTGACCGTGGCCGGCGTACTGATCGGCGGCCTGCTCTCGGGCACCGTGCTGATCGAGAACGTGTTCCAGATCCCCGGGATCGGCCAGCTCATGGTCACCGCCTTCCAGCGGCAGGACTATCCGCTCGCGCTCGGCGCGTGCGTCGCGACCTCGGCGATCTTCCTGCTGCTGAACCTGGTGGTCGACCTGCTCTACCCGCTCGTCGACCCGCGCACCGCCGCGGGCGTGACCGGCGACCTCGCGGGGCGGACCGCGTGAGGGCCCGGACAAGGCCGCCGCACCCGGGCGTGGCCGGGTGGATCGGCGTGGTCTGCGTACTGCTCTATCTCCTGGTCGCCACCGTCGGCCGGCTTCAGGGCGATCCCGCCGCGCTGGTCGCCCCCGGACCCGAGGCGCCCTCGCTCGGACACCCCTTCGGCACCGACCACCTGGGCCGCGACCTGCTGGCCCGGACCGCCGAGGGCGCCTGGACCTCGCTGCTGATCTGCCTGTCCTCGATCGGCTTCGCGATCGTGGTCGGGGTGCCGCTGGGCGTGCTGGCCGGGCGCCGGCACGGCGGCCGGCTCGACGGGCTGCTGATGCGCGCGGTGGAAACCCTCCAGGCGCTGCCGCAGTTCGTCTTCGTGATGTTCCTGATCGGTCTGATGGGCACGGCCGACATGCACTTCGGGCCGCTCACCGTGGGCAACGGGGCCCGGGTCGCGTTCGCCATCGGCCTCGGCTTCGTGCCCTACTTCGCCCGGGTCGCGCGCGCCGCGACCGTGGTGGAGATGCAGGAGGACTACGTGGCCAACCTGCGCGGCCTGGGCGTGCCGGAGCGGGAGATCCTCTTCCGCGAGGTGCTGGTCAACGTCTGGCCGCCGGTGCTCGGGCAGGCCTGTCTGGCGATGGCCATCGCGGTCTTCGCCGAGGGGGGCCTGAGCTTCCTGGGTCTGGGCGTGGCCCCGCCGCATGCCACCCTGGGCAATCTGATCGCCGACGCGGGCGGGCAGATCATCGGCGGCGACTGGTGGTACGCCACGCTGCCCGGCACGGTCCTGGTGCTCGGCATCCTGGGCTTCAACCTGCTCGGCGACACGGTCGGCGGCCGATCGGGCCGCCGCGCGCGACCTGCCCCGGGCGTCCGGCGCGTCCCGGGCCGGCGACCGAGTCCGTCCGTCCCGACCCCCACCCCCAACCCCAAGGAGACCCAGTGACCCCGGTGCGCAGAGTCGGCCTGAACCGTCGAGGCTTTCTCGGCCTCGCGGCGCTCGCGGCGGCCGGCGGCACCGGCGTGCTCACCGCGTGTTCCGGCTCCTCGGGCGACAAGCGGGTGGCCGATCGGCACAAGGACGGCATCCTGCGGATCGGCGTCGCCTCCGCGCCGAGCAGCCTCAATCCGCTCGACTCCGGCTCGGAGATCACCCGCTGGATCGCCGAGCCGATCATGGAGAGCCTGTACCGCTACGACGCCGGCCTCGCCTCGGTGCCGCTGCTCGCCGACGGCGAACCGCTGATCAGCGAGGACGGGCTGGCCTGGACCATCCGGCTGCGCCAGGGCGTGCTCTGGCACAACGGCACGCCGTTCACCGCCGACGACGTGGTGGCCACCCTCGCGCACATGCTCGACCTGTCGGCCGGCAGCGAGTGGATCACCTACATGCTCGGCTACCTCTCCCGGTTCGAGAAGGTCGACGAGCACACCGTGCGGATCGTGCTCGGCAAGCCGTACGGCCTGCTGCGTTCGCATCTGACCAACCTGCCGATCACCCACCGGGACTTCGTGGCCCGCAAGGACACGATGATGGGCACCGGCCCGTACCGGCTCGACACCTTCGTGGCCGGCCAGAGCTTCACCCTCTCCCGGTTCGACCGCTACCACGGCGGCCAGTACCCGGCCGGCTCCGCGCCCGCGTTCGCCGGCATGCAGTACACCGTCTTCACCGACGCCAACACGCGCGTGCTGAGCCTGCGTCAGGGCAAGGTCGACCTGATCACCGCGCCGTCCTTCGCCACCTTCGACACCATCCGCAAGGACCGCTCGCTCGCGCTGGTGCTCACCGAGGCGCCGCTGGACGTGCTCAGTTACGTGATGATGCGCAAGGAGCCGTTCAGCGACCCGGACTTCCGCAAGGCGGTCGCGCTGTCGATGGACCGCCAGGGCGTGTTGCAGCGGGTGTACGGCGGCGAGGGCACCATCGGACAGGGCCCGATCGGGCCCGCCGAACTCGGCTGGGACGCCGGGCTCACCCCGTTCGCGCCCGCGCCCGACCTCGCCCGGGCCCGCGAACTGCTGGCCCGGGCCAAGACCGGCAAGCGCTCGTTCACCGTGACCATCGGTACCAACCAGGGCATCCGCGATGTCGCCCAGGTGCTGGTCGCCGGCTGGAAGCAGGTCGGACTCGACGTGACCATCGAGCAGTTGGCCGGCGGTCCCTGGTCGAACAAGTGGCTCTCGCGCGACTACGACATGCTGATGAACACCTTCTCCTCCGGGTTCACCTCCGGCCCGGCGAACTACCTCACGCTCGCCCCCGCCGGGTCCACCAACGTGCTCTCCTGCGGCTACGCCAACCCCGAGGTGGACCGGCTGATCGACACCGTCTGGCAGACCTCGAACGACGCCGAGCGGGCGGCCGCGCTGTCCCGGGTGAACCGGCTGCTCGCCGAGGACGCGGTGATCACCCCGCCGGTCCACCCCAAGCTCGCGCTGGCCCAGCGCGCCGAGTTGTCCCCGCTCGACCCCACGATGTTGCGGATCAGCCGGCTCGACCCGCAGCACCTGCGGTTCGTGTGATGGCGGATCCGACCGCGGGCGCGGTGCCGCTGTTGCGGGTGCGCGACCTCGACGTCACCTATCCCGGCCCGGTGCCCGCGGTGCGCGGGGTCTCCTTCGACGTCGCGCCGGGCGAGATCCTGGGCCTGGTCGGCGAGTCGGGCAGCGGCAAGAGCAGCGTGTGCACCGCGCTGACGGGCCTGCTGCCGGCCGGTGCGCACCGCCGCGCCGACGCCATCGAGTTCGAGGGCACCGACCTGGCCGCGCTGCGCGAGCGCGACCTGCGCCGGGTGCGCGGCCGGCGGCTCGCGTTCGTGCCGCAACAACCGATGACCTCGCTGGCGCCGACCACCCCCGTCGTGCGCCAACTGCGCTGGTACCTGGGCGATCGGCTGACCGACGTCGAGGTCCGCGAGACGCTGACCGGCATCGGCCTGGGCCCGGTCCTGGACCGGCCGCGCGACCTGCCCGGCAGCTTCTCCGGCGGGCAACTCCAGCGGGTGGTGATCGCCATCGCGGCGCTCGCGCACGAACCCGCGCTGCTGCTCGCCGACGAGCCCACCACCACGCTGGACGCGACCGTGCAGGCCCAGGTGTTGCGGCTGCTGCTGACCCTGCGGGACAAACTCGGACTGGCCATGGTCTACGTCTCGCACGACCTCGCGGTGGTGTCCACGATCTGTGACCGGGTCGGGGTGATGTACGGCGGCCGACTGGTGGAGATTGCCCCCGTGCGGGAGTTGTTCGCCGCGCCGCGACACCTGTACACCCGGGCGCTGCTCGCCGCGATGCCCGCGACCACGCCGGCGGATCGGCCGCTGCGCGCGATCGAGGGCACCGCCGAGGGGGCGAACCTGCTGCCGGGCTGCCCGTTCGCGCCGCGCTGCCCGCAGGTGCTGCCGGTCTGCCGGGAGCGCATGCCCGAGCCCACCGCACACGGGCCGGGCACGGTGCGCTGCCACCTCGCGAGTGAGCGGGTCGGGGCATGAGCGCGCTGCTCGACGTACGGGGGCTGACCCGTCGGTTCACCCTGCCGCGACCGTTCGGCCGGCGGACCGCGCCGCGGGTGGTGCACGCGGTCGAGGACGTCTCGTTCGAGGTCGCGGCCGGCGAGGTGTTGGCCGTGGTCGGCGAGTCCGGGTGCGGCAAGACCACCGTCGCCCGGGTGCTCGCGGGCCTGGACACCGCGACCTCGGGCACCGTCGCACTGGCCGGCCGCGAGCTGACCGGCGGCCGAACCCCCGCCGATCAGCGGCTGATCCAGCTCGTCACGCAGAACCCGCGGGCCGCGTTCAACCGCCGCCGTACCCTGCGGCACGCCCTCGACCAGCCGCTGCGGGTGCACGGCCTGGGCGCCGGCCGCGCCGAACGGGACGCGCTGGTGGCCGAGATGGTCGAGCGGGTCGGCCTGTCGACGGAGCACCTGGACCGCCTCCCCGGCGAACTCAGCGGCGGCGAACTGGCCCGCCTGGTGCTCGCCCGCGCGCTGCTCGTGCGCCCGCGCGTGCTGGTCCTGGACGAGCCCACCGCGAGCCTGGACGCGAGTGTCAAGGCGACCGTGGTCGACCTGCTGCTGCGGCTGCGCGCCGAGTCGGACCTGGCGATCGTGGTGATCACCCACGAGATCGACATCGCCCGCCGGCTCGCCGACCGGGCCGCGGTGATGTACCTGGGGCGCGTCGTCGAGCTGGGGCCGGCCGCCTCGGTCCTGGCCCGGCCGCGCCACCCGTATCCGCGCCTGCTGCTCGCGAGCGTGCCGGTGCCGGACCCCGAGCGGATCGGCCCGGCGAGCGCGGCGGACTTCGGCGCGGGCGCGATCGGCGAGGTGCCCTCGGCGCTGGACCCGCCGTCGGGCTGCGCGTTCCATCCGCGGTGTGCCCTGGCGACCGAGGTGTGCGCCGAGCGGCGGCCGGCGCGGGAGGTCCTGGACGACGTCGAGGTCGCCTGCCACCACCCCGGCTGAGGTCGGAGCCGGCCCGGGCCCGCTCAGGCGGGAATCGGCCGGCCCGCCGCCCGGAGCAGCCGCCCGGCGACCACTTCGGGCACGATCCGGAAGAACCCGTGTGGGTGTTCCGACTCCCACATGGGCGGCAGCACCTCGGCCAGCCGGGCACCCTCGTGCGATTCGTCCACCCGCGACACCCGGCCGGTGACCGTGACGGTCCACCCGTCGTGCTCGCGCGGGTCCCAGGCGTCCGCCTCGAACGCGCACACACCGTCGTGCAGCGCCGCGTGTACCCGCCGGTCGGCGGCCAGTCGGAAGGCGAGCGTGCCCCGGTCGAGCCGGAAGCGCACCGGCAGGATCGCGGGCAGCGCGTCCAGGGTGAACACGACCCGCCCGATCGGCACGGAGGCCATCAGGCCGAGCGCGTCCTCGGGCGCGAGTTCGCGCGGGGCCCGCGCGTATCGATTCGTGTCGTCCGGCATGCCTCCAGCGTGCCCCGGGGCCGGCCGCGTGCGCAGGGGCAAAAGTCCCGGATGTGTGGACCGTCGGTCGGCCGGGTGGAGGCGGCTCGGCGAGGGGCGCGCATTCGGGTATCGATTCGGTGTACGGCGGCGTGTCGGCGCGCACCGCTATCCTCGGGGTATTCCGCAAATCCGGAAAGTTGATCAACATTTCGCCGAGCACTCGCTTTATCGACCCCACTTGGTCCATTGCGCACGGATAATCGCCGTACTCCTCATGCGGAAGGCGGAACTCCGCACTACTCCGCAAGGAGGGGATCGCGCGACGAAACCTCCTCAGGTGCCCGGAAACCACCGGGGCATGCCGGACGTCCTGAGTGGTACGGGGATCGGCGAGGGTGCCCCGGACGTTCGTGGTGATAACAAAAGTGTTTCGCGAAGGAAAAGTCCGGGTGAGCTATGACACGCGTGTTCTCGGTGCTTGATCGATCCGACTTCGATCGGGCAAGCTGAACCGTCAGACCGACCGGGACGGCACGAATTCCTGGCCAACTGTAATGTTGGGAATGTTTTCGGGGGTCCAGGGAGAGATATGGGGAGTGATTCCCGCGGTCTCGAGCGCGCGCCCGGCGCGAGCGACGACGACACGGCGGGCATCGACGCCGCGATCATCGACCCGGACGTCGTCATGCGTCAGGCCGGGCACGAGAACTTTCCCGTGGCGATGGGGATCCTGCGCCCCGATCACCGGCGACACCTGCTGGCCGTCTACGGCTTCGCCCGCCTGGTCGACGACATCGGCGACGAGGCCGAGGGGGACCGCGTCGCCCAGCTCGACGCGTTCGAGACGGACCTGCGTCGGGTCTTCACCGGCGAGCCGCGCCTCGAGGTGTTGCGCCGACTGCAACCGAGCGTGCGCGAACTCGATCTGCCGATCGAGCCGTTCCTGGGTCTGATCGAGGCCAACCGGCAGGACCAGGTGGTCCGCCGCTACGCGACCTACGACGACCTGGTCGCGTACTGCGCGCTGTCCGCCGATCCGGTCGGCCGGATCGTGCTGCACGTGTTCGGCCGCGCCACCGAGGAACGCGTCGCCCGCTCCGACGAGATCTGCACCGCGCTCCAGATCGTCGAGCACCTGCAGGACGTGGCGGAAGACCTCGACCGTGACCGGATCTACCTCCCGCGGGAGGACATGGACCGGTTCGGCGTCACCGAGGCCGACCTCGCCGCGCCCGCCGCCACGCCCTCGGTGCGGCGGCTGATCGCCTACGAGGCACACCGCGCGACGCGGCTGCTGCGCACCGGCGCACCGCTCGCGGGGACACTGCGAGGGCGCGAGCGCCTCGCGATCGCCGGATTCGTGGCCGGTGGAAGAGCGGCCCTGGCCGCGATCGGCGACGTCGGCTTCGACGTCCTGGCCCACCGGGCGAAACCCGGGAAGGCCGCCCTGCTGCGCGAGCTGTCCGGCGTACTGGTACGAAAGAGGTAAAAGGGGAACCATGGACGTCGACGCTTCGTATGCGTATTGCGAGCGCCTGACCCGCAATCAGGCGCGCAACTTCTACTACGGCATCAGGCTGCTGCCCGAGCCCAAGCGCCTCGCGCTCAGCGCCGTGTACGCCTTCGCGCGAGAGATCGACGACATCGGCGACGGCGACCTGCCCGCCGACCGCAAGGTCGCCGAGCTGGCCCGGATGCGCAAGCAGCTCAAGGACCTGAGCGCGGACCGCGATCCGGTCGCGGTCGCGCTCGCCGACGCCGCGACCCGGTTTCCGATCCCGCTGTCCGCGCTCGACGAACTGATCGACGGCGTCGAGATGGACGTGCGCGAGACCGAGTACGAGACCTTCGACGAGCTGCGGGTCTACTGCCGCTGCGTGGCGGGCTCGGTGGGCCGGCTCTCGCTGGGCATCTTCGGCTCCCGCGACTCGCTGCACGCGCCCGACCTGGCCGACACCCTGGGCATCGCGCTCCAGATCACCAACATCCTCCGCGACATCAAGGAGGACAAGGAAAACGGCCGGGTCTACCTGCCCCGCGAGGACCTGGCCAAGTTCGGCCTGGAGGACGCGTGGCACCGGGACGGCGGGTTCACCCAGAGCGCCGCGTTCGACGACATGGTCCGCTTCGAGGCCGAGCGCGCCGAACAGCTCTTCGAGCGGGGCCTGACCCTGCTCTCGCTGCTCGACCGGCGCAGCGCCGCCAGCACCGGGGCGATGGCGGGCATCTACCGCCGGCTGCTCACCAGGATCCGCGAGGAACCGGGCCAGGTGCTGATGGGCCGGCTCTCCCTCCCGGGTTGGGAGAAGGCCGAGATCGCCGCGCGCGCGCTGGCCGGAGTGCCGGTCGGCGCCCGCTCGCTGCTCGCGCGCGGGCGGTGAGACGTCGGGCGTTGACCGGCCCGGAGCCGGTGGGGCAAACCGGTCGCAGGGGCCGGTACAGGGATTGATCACGTGGGTACGGAGCAAGGCATGAGCGCACGCATGGTGGTGATCGGGGGCGGCCTGGCGGGCGTCACCGCCGCACTCGCCGCCGCCGACGCCGGCGTCGAGGTCACCCTCCTCGAGGGTCGGCCCAGACTGGGCGGGGCGACGTTCTCGCTGCGCCGCGACGACATGTGGCTCGACAACGGGCAACACGTCTTCCTGCGCTGCTGTACCGAATACATCGCGTTCCTGGAGCGCGTCGGCAGCGCCGACAAGGTCTACCTCCAGCCCCGGATGGACGTCCCGGTCCGCACCCCCTGGGGCACCCGGACCCGGCTCGCCCGCTCCGGCCTGCCCGCCCCGCTGCACCTGTCCTCGGCGCTGGCCCGCTACCCGCTGCTGACCATGGCCGGCCGGGCCCGGGTCGGCCTCGCCGCGCTCGCCCTGCGCCGGCTCGACCCGGCCGACCCCGCCCTGGACGAGGTCACCTTCGCCGCGTGGCTGGACCGGTTCGGCGTCACCGCCCGCGAGCGCGAGGCGATGTGGGACCTGATCGGCATCGCCACCCTCAACCTGCCCGCGACCGAGGCCTCGCTCGCCATGGCGGTCAAGGTCTTCCGCACCGGCGTGCTCGACCGCAACGACGGCGCGGACATCGGGTGGAGCCTGGTCCCGCTCCAGGAACTGCACGGCGACGCCTCGGCCCGCGCGCTGGCCAAGGCGGGGGTCCGGGTGCGGCTGCGGGCCCGGGTCGACGCGCTCGACGCCGGCGACGGCGGCTTCGTCGTACACGCCGGCGGCGAGCGGATCGAGGCCGAGGCGGTGGTACTGGCCGTGCCGCACTACGACGCCGCCCGGCTGCTGCCCGCGGGCGCCCTGCTGCTCGACGACGTGCTCGCCGACCCGAACCTGCTCACCGGCCTCGGCACCTCGCCGATCGTGAACCTGCACGTGGTCTACGACCGCCCGGTCCTGGACACTCCGCTCGCCGCCGGCATCGGGAGCCCGGTCCAGTGGATGTTCGACCGCAGCGCCGGCCACGGACTGGCGCCGGGCCGCTACGTGGCGGTGTCGTTGTCCGCGGCGGGTCGGGAAATCGACCTGACGAGCGCGCAGCTGCGGGATAGGTTCGTCCCGGAGCTGGCCCGCGTGCTGCCCGCTGCCCGGCAGGCCCGGGTGGAGCGGTTCGTGGTCACCAAGGAACGGTCCGCGACCTTCCGTCCCGCCCCCGGTTCGGGCCGGCTTCGTCCCGGCCCCCGGACCGCGATCCCCGGTCTCGCCCTGGCCGGGGCGTGGACCGCCACCGGATGGCCCGCGACGATGGAGGGCGCCGTTCGCAGCGGCCTTTCCGCCGCTCGCGAGGCCCTCCCGCATCTCGGCCGCACCCGTGCCATTCCGGAGAGGACGACGCCGCTATGACGCTCGCCGACGCATCGATCGCCCCCGCCGTGCTCGATCGCGCGCGCGAGGCGAGTCGCCCCGCGCTGCGGGTCGCGACCGCCCGACTCGAACCGCCCCTGGCCCGCGTGGCCGCGTACCACATGGGGTGGGCCGACGAGGCGGGCCGCGAACTGCCGGGCAACGGCGGCAAGGCGCTGCGCCCCGCCCTCGCACTGCTGTCCGCCGAGGCGGTCGGCGCGCCGACCGCCGTGGGCGTTCCGGGCGCGGTCGCGGTCGAACTCGTGCACAACTTCTCGCTGATCCACGACGACCTCATGGACGGCGACGAGGAACGTCGGCATCGGCCCACCGCGTGGAAGGTCTTCGGTCCGGGACTCGCCGTCCTGGCGGGCGACGGACTGCTCGTGTTGGCCGAACAGGTCCTGATGGACGCCGACGAGGCGGACGGCGATCGGGCCGCCCGCCTGCTCACCGAAGCGACCGCCAGGTTGATCGACGGACAGTCCCAGGACCTGTCCTTCGAGGCCCGACTCGACGTCACCGTCGAGGAGTGCCTGACCATGGCGGGCAACAAGACCGGGGCCCTGCTGGCCTGCGCGTCGGCGATCGGGGCGGCCCTCGCGGGCGCCGACGAGCGCACCGTGCAGGCGCTGTACGGCTTCGGGCACCATCTCGGCGTCGCCTTCCAGGCGGTGGACGACCTGCTGGGCATCTGGGGGCGACCCGAGGTGACCGGCAAACCCGCCTGGAACGACCTGCGCCGGCGCAAGAAGTCCGTGCCGGTCGTCGCCGCGCTCGCGAGCGACACGACCGCCGGCCGTGAGCTGGCGCGCATCTACACGGACGAAGGACCGCGCAACGAGGAGGGACTGGCCCTGGCCGCGCGCCTGGTCGAGGAGGCGGGCGGACGTGCCCGCACCGAGACCGAGGCGGCTCGGCGCCTGGAGCAGGCGATGGCCTGCCTGGACTCCCTTGACGTCCCGCAAGGTACCTACACGGACCTGACCTCTCTCGCGGCCTTCACCACCACTCGGGAGTTGTGAAGAGATGACAGTGACCGCCCAGCCGGGAATCGGCGATGTCAGTGATGACCGGGTCAGGGACGCGCTCGACAAGGCCGTCGCTCATCTGATGGACCTTCAGGACGATGCGGGCTGGTGGAAGGGGGAACTCGAGACCAACGTCACGATGGACGCCGAGGATCTGCTCTTCCGCGAGTTCCTGGGCATCCGCACCGAGGAACAGACCGCGGCGAGCGCCCGGTGGATCCGGGCCAACCAGCGTGCCGACGGCACCTGGTCGACCTTCTTCGGCGGCCCCGCCGACCTGTCGGTGACGGTCGAGGCCTACGTGGCGCTGAAGTTGGCGGGCGACGACCCCGACGCCAAGCACATGGCCGCGGCGGCGGAGTTCATCCGCGACGGTGGCGGCCTGGCCGAGACCCGGGTGTTCACCCGCTTCTGGCTGGCCTTCTTCGGCTGGTGGTCGTGGGACGAACTGCCGGTGTTGCCGCCGGAGATCGTCTATCTGCCCAAGTGGTTCCCGCTCAACGTCTACGACTTCGCCTGCTGGGCCCGGCAGACCATCGTGCCGCTGACCATCGTCAGTTCGATGCGTCCGGTCCGGCCCGCGCCGTTCGGGCTGGCCGAACTGCGCCCGACCAAGCCGGTGGTGGGCAAGACGGCCGCCGCCGACCCGTGGTCGCGGGTGTTCCGGGCGCTGGACGCCGGGCTGCACCAGTACCGGAAGCGGCCGATCAAGCCGATCCGGCAGGCCGCGATGCGCAAGGCCGAGCAGTGGATCATCCGCCGCCAGGAGGCCGACGGCGGCTGGGGCGGCATCCAACCGCCGTGGGTCTACTCGCTGATCGCGCTGCGGCTGATGGGGTATCCGCTCAACCACCCGGTGATGGCCCAGGGCATCAAGGGCCTGGACGGGTTCACCATCGTGGACACCGACGAGGACGGCGAGGTGCGCCGCCGGTTCGAGGCGTGCCAGTCGCCGGTGTGGGACACGGGCCTGACCCTGGTCGCCCTGCGGGACGCGGGGGTCCCGGCGGGCGACCCGAGGGTGGTCAAGGCGGCCGGGTGGTTGATGGACGAGGAGATCCGCGAGGTCGGCGACTGGGCGGTGCGCCGACCGCACCTGGAACCGGGCGGGTGGGCCTTCGAGTTCGCCAACGACTACTACCCGGACACCGACGACACGGCCGAGATCGTGATGGCCCTGCGTTATACCGACCACCCCGACGGGGCGCGCAAGGACGCGGTCCTGGACCGGGCCGAGCGGTGGACCGCAGGGATGCGCAGCAAGGACGGCGGGTGGGGCGCGTTCGACGCGGACAACGTCAGCATCCTGCCGCTGAAGTTGCCGTTCAGTGATTTCGGCGCGGTCACCGATCCGCCCTCGGCGGACGTGACCGCGCACATCGTGGAGATGCTGGCCGACGGCGGCGCCCGCTACAGCTCGTATGTGGCCGACGGCGTCAAGTGGCTGATGGAGCATCAGGAGGCGGACGGCTCCTGGTTCGGCCGGTGGGGCGCGAACTACGTGTACGGCACCGGCGCGGTGGTGCCGGCGCTGGTGACCGCGGGGGTCGACCCCCGGCACGCGGCGATCCGGCGCGCGGTGGCCTGGCTGGAGGCCCGGCAGAACCCGGACGGCGGCTGGGGCGAGGATCTGCGCAGCTACGACGAGGCCGACGCCTGGTCGGGACGTGGCGAGTCGACCGCGTCGCAGACCGCGTGGGCGCTGCTCGCGCTGCACGCGGCGGGTGAGTTCGGCGAGGTCGCGCAGCGTGGGATCGACTGGCTGACCGAGCATCAGAACGAGTTGGGCGGGTGGGACGAGCCGCAGTTCACCGGCACCGGCTTCCCCGGCGACTTCTACATCAAGTACCACATGTACCGGCTCGTCTTCCCCGTGATGGCGCTCGGTCGGTACGCCAGGACGACAGGCTGATCATGCCCTTGATGGTGGTCACTCCGCTTCGGATCGAGATGCGCGCGGTCGAGGCGGGGCTGATGGGGGCCTTCGACGTGCGTGTGGTGCGCGCGGGCATGGGAGCGGACAAGGCCCGTGCCCGTGCGCGGGCCCTGTCCGCGCTGCCGGCCGAGGAGTTCGACACCTTGGCGGTCGCGGGCTTCGGCGCGGGCGTGGGACCCGGGGTCGCGGTGGGTGACGTGGTGGTCGCCTCCGAGGTGCGCGGCCCGGACGGGACGGTGGTCGAACTGCCCACGTCCGGAGTGTTGGCGGAGTGGATGGGACGGGTCTCGCCGAAGCTGACCGTGCATCACGGCCCGATCGAGACGGTGGACAAGCTGGTCACGGGTCGCGCCCGGGGCACGCTCCGCGAGCGGGGCGTGCGGGCCGCCGACATGGAGTCGGTGCATCTCCTCGCGGCGGCGGGGGAGCGGCCGGCCGGGGTGATCCGGGTGATCACCGACACCCCGGAGCGCGAACTGCTCCGGCCCCGCCTGGTGGTGGACGGGTTCCGGGCGTTCCGCACGTTGCGCCACGCCACCCCGGCCCTGCTTGACTGGGCCAACGACGAGCGAACCAAGTCAGGAGGTACGGCGGGCGATGACGTTCGACCTGGGTGAGACGTACGAGGCGTACGCGGACCGCGGCTTCGAGCTGCACGCGAAGCACCTCAACCCGCAACTCCCGCGCGTGCTGCGGACGATCGGCATGGACCGCAAGTACGTCCGGGCCGAAGGGCCGTACCTGTACGACGACAAGGGCGACCGATACCTGGACTTCCTCTCCGGGTTCGGCACCTATGGGGTGGGCCGGCACCATCCCGTGGTGCGCAAGGCGATGCGGGACGTGATCGCGCTCGATCTGCCGGACATCGTGCACTTCCACACCCCGCCGCTGGCCGCCGCGCTGGCCGATCGGCTGCTCGCCCGGGCACCCGGGATG
The DNA here is from genome assembly GCF_003967355.1 of Embleya hyalina. Lineage (GTDB taxonomy): Bacteria > Actinomycetota > Actinomycetes > Streptomycetales > Streptomycetaceae > Embleya > Embleya hyalina. The sequence continues at coordinate 136,606 of NZ_BIFH01000024.1, forward strand.
GATCGGGTGTACTTCTGCAACAGCGGGACCGAGGCGGTCGAGGCGGCGCTGAAGTTCGCCCGGTTCGCCACCGGGCGGCGGCGGATCGTCTACATCGACCACGCCTTCCACGGGCTGACCACGGGCGCGCTCTCCGTCAACGGCGCGGCCGAGTTCCGCAAGGGCTTCGAGCCGCTGCTGCCGGACGTGGGCATCAAGCTGGGCGATCTGGACGCGCTGGCCCGGGAGTTGAAGCGCGGTGACGTCGCGGCGCTGATCATCGAGCCGATCCTGGGCAAGGGTGTGCTCGCGCCGCCGCCGGGGTGGCTGGCCGCCGCGCAGAAGTTGTTGCGCGAGCACGGCGCGCTGCTGATCGCCGACGAGGTGCAGACCGGGATGGGGCGCACCGGCAGGTTCTTCGCGTATCAGTGGGAGGACGGCGTCGAGCCGGACATCGTCACGATCGCGAAGGCGCTGTCGGGTGGCTACGTGCCGATCGGCGCGACGCTGACCCGTGACTGGGTGTTCAAGAAGGTCTATTCGACGATGGACCGGGTGCTCGTGCACGACTGCACGTTCGGCGGCAACAACCAGGCGATGGCGGCGGGCCTGGCCACGCTGGCGGTGCTCGACGACGAGGACCTGATCGGGAACAGCGCGCGGATGGGCGACGCGTTCACGGCGGCGCTGACCCCGCTGATCGACAAGTACGAGCTGTTCGCGGAGGTGCGCGGGCGCGGCCTGATGATCGGCCTGGAGTTCGGCAAGCCGCGCTCGCTGAAGTTGCGGGCCGGGTGGACGGCGCTCCAGGCGGCCCGACACGGGTTGTTCGCGCAGATGGTGGTGGTACCGCTGTTCCAGCGGCACCGGGTGCTCACCCAGGTGGCGGGCGACCACATGGACGTGATCAAGCTGCTGCCGCCGTATGTGATCGGACAGGAGGACGTGGACCACTTCGTCGCGGGCTTCGTGGACGTGATGGACGACGCGCACAAGGGCACGGGGCTGATGTGGGACTTCGGTCGAACCCTGATCAAGCAGGCGATGACCAACCGCTGACGCGCTCGTTCGGCTATGGCCGTTCCCCCCTGCTGCTGTTAAGTTGATGGAGTCAATCAACTTTATGGGCAGGGGGTTCGCCATGTCCGAGGCCGGGTCCGCCGGCGCGTCGGGGGCGGTCGATCTGATGATCGGCTTCCCGAGTGCGCAGGCCAGGAGCCACTACGACTTCCTGAAGCCGCAACTGCGTGACGCGGAGAGCGGCGAGATGGAGTTTCCCGCCGAGTACATGTTCAAGGGTGTGCCGAACCGGCTGGACGAGGGTGCCGATCCGGTCGAGGTGACGATCGGGCGGATGGACGCGTGCGGCGTCGGGATCGGCCTGGTCGGGCTGAGCGAGACCGCGCTGCGCGCGATCGCCGCGCACCCGAAGCGGTTCCGGCCCACGCTGGAGGTGGACCCGAACGACATCACCAAGGCGGTGCGCCGGATCCGGGCGGCGTACGAGGAGCACGGGATCGTCGCGGTGACCACGTTTCCGGCGGGCTGCAATCCGCAGGTGCCGGTGAGCGATCGGCGCTACTACCCGATCTACCAGACCTGCGTCGACCTGGATCTGCCGATCGTGTCCAACGCGGGCATCGCCGGTCCGCGGGTGCCGTCCGCGTGTCAGGACGTGATGCACTTCGATCAGGTCTGCTACGACTTCCCCGAGCTGCGGATCGTGATGCGGCACGGCGCGGAGCCGTGGGAGGACCTGGCGGTCAAGCTGATGCTCAAGTGGCCGGGGCTGTACTACATGACCTCGGCGTTCGCGCCGAAGTACTACCCGAAGGCGATCGTCGACTACGCGAACACGCGTGGGGCGGACAAGGTGATGTACGCGGGCTACTACCCGATGGGGCTGTCCCTGGAGCGCATCTTCCGCGAGTTGCCGGATGTGCCGTTCAAGCCCGAGGTGCGGGCGAAGTTCCTGCGGGAGAACGCGATGCGGGTATTCAAGCTGGAGGAGCGATGATGGGCGGATCGGGCGGATCGGGCGGATCGGGCGGTTCGGAGCGGTACACCGTCATCTCGGCGGACGGGCACGCCGGCGCGGGCATGGACGTCTACCGGGAGTTCCTGGACCCGGCCTGGCACGAGGAGTTCGACGCCTGGCGGGGGCGCTACCGCAACCCGTTCCGCGATCTCCAGGGCGACGGGCGCACCCGCAACTGGGACGACGAGCGGCGGATCGCCGAACTGGCCGCCGACGGGATCGTCGCCGAGGTGGTGTTCCCGAACACGGTGCCGCCGTTCTTCCCGACCGGCCAACTGCTCGCGCGGCCCCCGTCGTCGGCGCACTCCTACGCCCGCCGGCTGGCCGGGATCCGGGCGCACAACCGCTGGCTCGCCCAGTGGTGCGGCGGGGCGAATGCCGTACGCCGGGCCGGACTCGCCCAGGTGTTCCTGAACGACGTCGACGACGCGGTGACCGAGGCGGTGTGGGCCAAGGAGAACGGGCTCGCGGGCATCCTGATCCCGACCACGCCGCCGGACGCGACCGGGATCCCGCCGCTGTACGCGCAGGACTGGGACCGGCTGTGGGAGGTGTGCCAGGACCTGGAGTTGGCGGTGGTCAACCACGGCGGCTCCGGCAGTCCGGACTACGGGGACCACCCGGCGGCGACCTTCCTGTGGATCGCCGAGGCGACGCTGTTCTCCCGTCGGCCGCTGACCCACATGTTGTTGTCCGGGGCGTTCGCGCGCTTTCCCCGGCTGAAGTTCGCGATCACCGAGCAGGGCGCCGCCTGGGTCCCGCCGCTGCTGCGGCAACTGGACGCCTACCACGCGCAGATGGCGTCGGGGCGGATCGGCGAACTCAAGTACACCGAGGCGGACCGGCTGCCCGAGCCGCCGAGCGCCTACTTCGCCCGGAACTGCTGGGTGGGCGCGAGCTTCCCGTCGCCGACCGAGGCCGAGGCGCGGCACGAACTGGGCGTGGACCGCTACATGTGGGGCGCGGACTACCCGCACGACGAGGGCACTTACCCGTACACGCGCGAGTCGCTGCGCCGCTCGTTCCACGACGCGTCGCCCGAGGAACTGCGCGCGATCCTGGCCGGCAACGCGGCCACGCTGTACGGCTTCGACCTGGCCGCGCTGGACGTGCTCGCGGCGGAGGTCGGGCCGACGCACGCGGAGGTGGCCCGGCCGCTGACGGCGGTCCCCGAGGACAGCAACAGCCCGGCGTTCACCCGATCCTGAGGGTGGGTCGACTCGGGGACACGGCGTGTCGCCGAGAAGCGGGCCTGTGGGCCGCTACCGGCCCAGTACGTGGCCGCCGCTGACGTTGACGAACTCGCCGGTCATGTAACCCGCTTCGGGGGAGGCGACGAAGGCGACCGCGGCGGCGATGTCGTCGGGGCGGCCGACCCGCTTGACCAGGGTGGCCTCCGCGCGGCGGGCGAGTTCGGCGGCGTCCTGGACCATGTCGAAGGCGAACTCGGTGTCGGCGACGTAGCCCGGGACGACGATGTTGGCGGTGATGCCGTCGGGGCCGACCCGGGTGGCGAGGGTGTGGTTCCAGGCGTGCACGGCGGCCTTGGCGGCGCCGTACGCGTTGTTCCCGCGCAGTCCGGCGGTCGAGCCGATCGACACGATGCGGCCGCCGGGGCGGGCGATGCGAGGGAGCAGGGCCTCGGTGAGCAGCACCGTGGGCAGCACGATGTGGTCGTACATCCCGCGCCAGTGGTCGGCGACGGCGGCCAGGTCGGGCTCGTCGAGCGCGGGCAGCCGCCGGCCGGCGTTGTTGACCAGCACGTCGACCCGCGCGGGCAGCGACTCCCGGGCCTGCTCCACCGCATGAGGGTCCGTCAGGTCGACGGCGACCGCGACCCCGCCGATCTCCTCGGCGACGGCGGCGATCGGTCCGGGACGACGGCCCAGCACGGTCACGTGGTCGCCCTGCGCGGCGAATCGGCGCGCGATGGCCCGTCCGATGCCGCTGCCCCCGCCGCTGACCACCACGAATCGCCGTGCGCTCATGCCCCGTTGTCCCCTCGTAGGATTCGTCGCGATCCTACGAGGGGGAAGGCGGCCCGACCCGCCCGTATCGGTGTGATCACAGGCACGTGCGCCGCGTGTGTGGGCCGGGTTCGGTCAGGCCCGCACGGCGGGCCTCAGCACCTCCTCGCACCACCGGCGGAACGTGGTGGGCGCGGTCTCGGGCGTGCTCGGTGCGTCGGCGCCGTAATAGCCCTGGGCGTCCAGCGAGTCCACCATGTCGGCGAGCCCCCGGGCCCACGCGTCGCTCGCGCCGAAGCCGACCAGGGTCGCCCTGTACTCGGCGCCGGTCGTGCGCCGGAAGCGCACCGGCCGGTCGAGCACCTCGGACAGGACGTCCGCCATGCCCTGGGGGCTCAGGTCGTCGGGGCCGACCAGCGGGACGTCTTCCGTGCCGGTCCACGCGTCGTCGAGGAGCAGCCGGACGGCCGTGGCGGCGATGTCCCCGGTGGCGCAGGTGCGCAGGACCCGGTCCTCGGTGGTGGCCAGGAAGAACATGCCCGTGCGGTGGATCGCCGCGACCTGGTGCAGCAGGTTCTCCATCAGGAACGGCGGACACAGGGCCCGGTAGTGCACGTCCATGGCGGCGATCGTCTCGTCCATGGCGAGCGAGGCGGAGATCTGCCCGGCGTTCTCGGCCACGCCGCGTCCGAGGGTGGAGACGCCGACGACGCGGCGGATGCCGTCGCCGCCGACCACGTCGCGCAGCGGCTCGGTGAAGTCGCGGAAGTGACCGTCGACGCTCGCGGCTCCGGGCGTCGGCGGCACCAGCCAGAAGATGCGGTCGGCGCCCGCGCACGCCTCCTTCAGCACGGCGGGGTCGGCGTGCGAACCCGCGACGACCTCGACCCGTGCGCGTACGTCCGCGGGAAGGCGGGCGGGGTCGCGGGCGATCACCCGGACCGACGGCGCGGTGCCCGGGGCGTCGAGGAGGCCGGCGAGTACCTGTGCGCCGATTTGTCCGGTCGGGGTGGTGACGACGATCACGAAAGCTCCATGGGAGGTGTTCGAAGGGATGTCGTCGAGCCTGGTGGCCGGCGGCCCCGAACTGAAGGATCGATCGGCTCCCGGTTGTTACCCTCAGGGCAATACCGAGTGGAGAGCGAGAGGGAGAGGGGAGGGGGAGTACGTGGAATCCCGCCCGCTGCGCTACTTCGTCGCCGTCGCCGAGGAACTGAACTTCGCTCGCGCCGCCGAGCGGCTGGGGATCTCCCCGCCGCCGCTGTCCCGCGCGATCCGCGCGCTGGAGACGGAACTGGGCGCAGTCCTGTTCGAGCGGACCACGCACAGTGTGGCGCTGACCCCGGCCGGGACGGTGCTCCTGGCGGAGGCGCGGCCCGCGCTGGACGCCCTGGAGGCCGCCGGGCGCCGGGCCCGGCGGGCCGCCGACGCCTCGCCGAAGCTGGTGCTGGCGGTCAAGGCGGACGGTGACGGGGACCTGCTGGAGCCGATGCTGGCGCACTACGGGGCCGAACCGGGGGCACTGCCGGTCCAGGTACGGCTGTGCGGGTGGCTCGAACAGCCGGACCTGCTGCGCCGGGGCGAGGCGGATGTGGCCCTGGTCCACGAGCCGTTCGACCGCGCCGGCCTGGACGCCGAGACCCTGATCGCCGAGCCGCGCATGGCCGCGCTGGCCGCCGGGCACCCGCTCGCGGCCCGCGAGTCGTCGACCCTCGCCGACCTCGGCCTGCGCCCCGAGGATGTGGACCGGTACATCGAGGAGAACCGCTGCGCGGGCCGCGACCTCGCCCAGTTGCTGATGCTCGTGGCCCTGGGCGGCCGAACCCCGCTGCTGCCGATGTCCGTGGCCGCCCGGTATCCCCGGCCCGGCGTGGTATTCCGACCGATCGTGGACGCGCCGCCTTCGGTGCTGGCCGTCGCCTGGCCCGAACGGTCCTGCTCGACGGCGGTGGCGGCGCTGGTCCGGGCGGCCTCGGCGGCGGCCTTTGCGGCGGCCTCGGCGGCGGTCGGGACGGGGGTCGGGAGCCGTGACGCGGGCCACGTCCGGATCCCGGAATCCGGCATTGATGGTTGGCGGGACCCCGACTAGAGTCGCGCAACCCAACTGCCGCGCGTGCCCTCCCTGGAGCGAGAACCATCATGGCGGAACAGAAGAACGACGAATTCATCGAGCCCTCGCCCGAGGAGATCGTTCTCTTCACCAAGGAGCACGTCTCGCAGATGGAACAGTCGGACGGTGACGACGTCTGGCTGCTCGCCGGGATGAACCACGTGCTCGTCCACACGGTCGGCCGCAAGAGCGGCCGGATGCACAAGGTCGCCCTCCCGTTCTGGGCGGACGCGGACGGCCACCGCGTCGTGGTCGGCTCCTTCGCGGGCGCCGCCAAGCACCCGTCCTGGTACGTGAACCTGTCCGACCGCACGGCCAACCCGCAGTTGCTGGTCCGCGTCCAACACGCCACGTACTGGAGCGTCCCGGAAATCCTCGACGGCGACGAGTACACGAGGACCTGGGCCGCCCTGACCGCCGACCGCGCCTACTACGCCAACTACCAGACCCGCACCGACCGCCGAATCCCCCTGATCCGCCTCCCGGAAACAAGCCCGATCGCCACCCGCTCCTGACGCGCAGTCAGGCAGGGCCGCCGGCAAGGCCGTTCGGCTTCCGACGGGCGGACCCGGCCGAGTGGCGCGCGCCATTCGTCGCGGCCCGACTCCCCTGCTCCGGGCCGCCCCCGGGAGCCGAGGGTCAATCCGTCAGCAGCTTCTTCTGGACCTTGCCCATCGCGTTGCGCGGGAGGTCGGCGACGAAGAGGACGCGGCGGGGGCGTTTGTGCACGGACAGGCCGGCCGCTACGTGGTCGACGAGTTGGCGTTCGGACACCTCGGCGCCCGGTGCCAGGACCACGAACGCGACGATCTCCTGGCCGAGATCGGTGTGCGGGGCGCCGATCACGGCCGCCTCGTGGACCGCCGGGTGGGCCAGGAGCGCGCCCTCGACCTCGCCCGCGCCGACCCGGTAGCCGCCGGTCTTGATCAGGTCCGTGCTCGCCCGGCCGACGATCCGGTGCCGGCCCTCGGGGTCGATCACCGCCACGTCGCCGGTGCGGAACCAGCCGTCGGTGGTGAGCGTCGCGGCGGTGGCCTCGGGGCGGTTCAGGTAACCCTGGAACAGCGTCGGCGAGTCGACCTGCAACTCGCCCACCGTCTCGCCGTCATGAGCACACGGCGACCCGTCCTCGCCGACCAGCCGGGTGCGCACGCCCGCGATCGGCCACCCGACGGATCCGGGCCGGCGTTCGCCGTCGGCCCGGGTGCTGAGGGTGATCAGCGTCTCGGTCATGCCGTACCGCTCGACCGGCCGGTGTCCGGTGAGTTCGGCGACCCGCTCGAACACCGGCACCGGCAGCGGCGCGCTCCCCGACACCAGCAACCGGGCGCCGGCCAACGCGCGCGCCGAGTCCGGATCCTGCGCGATCCGCGACCACACGGTCGGCACGCCGAAGTACAGGCTGCCCCCGGCCGCCGCGTAGCCCGCCGGGGTGGGCCGCCCCGTATGCACGAGCCGCGACCCGGTCCGCAACGCACCGAGCACGCCCAGCACGAGCCCGTGCACATGGAACAGCGGCAGCCCGTGCACGAGTACGTCGTCCGCCGTCCAGTCCCACGCCTCGATCGCCCCGTCCAGCCCGGCCGCGATCGCCGCGTGCGAGATCGACACGCCCTTCGGCGGGCCGGTGGTGCCGCTGGTGTACAGGATCAGCGCGGTCGCGTCCGGGCCCGGCTCCGGCAGCGTGCCGGCCGAGCGGGCAGCGGGGTCGACCGTCGTCGTGGGCAGCCCGATATCCGTCCACGCGCCCGGCGCCACCAGCAGCGCGGCCCCCGAGTCCGACAGGATGTGCGCCCGCTCCAACGGCCCCGAATCCGGCGGCACCGGCACGACCGGCACCCCGGCCAGCAACCCGCCCAACGTGGCGATCACCGTCCCCAACGACGCATCGGCCCGCACCGCCACGGCCGGCGCCCCGACAATCCGCTCCGCCAACGCCCGAGCCGCCCCGAACAACGCCTCCCGCGACATCGCGTCCCCACCGACGACAACCGCATCCCCACGATCCGTCCCAACCCCGTCGACAGACACGACAAGAGACACGCGGCACCCTCCACGAACGCGGCCCGGACAACCCACCGATGCTATGCGCCCGGACCCCAACAACGAGCGATCACCCACTCTTTCCAGCCGCGTCGCGCAAAGACACGCCCACACCCCCAGGACAAGAACGTGCCGTCGACGGCTGCGGGCCCCGCTCGCCGACGCCGGCGGCCCACCTCACGAGCCGGACCGGCCCCGCACCGGCCACTCGCCGCCGAACCGCAAGTCTCGCCGTGAACACCCGACCCACCCGGGGATGCCCCCGGCGGACCCGGCGGACCGCGAAGAGGCCGCGTTGCGTGAAAGTAAGGGGTTCCCCCAGGACAGGTTCGGGCGAGGTCCTTAGCGTGGCGGTGGGGAACCGGAAGGCCGGGTGGGTCGTCACAGGGGCAAGGTTGTCGGGTGGGGTCCGTGTTCGGTGGAGCAAGGAGTGGGCGTGCGTCGGAGTCGTGTGGGGAGACACAGGGTCGGGGCCGTGGTGGCGGTGTGCGTATCGCTCGCGGCGTTGAGTGCGTGTGGCAGTGAGTCGAGTCCCCTGTCCGCCATCGAGAAGAGCACGCCGACCGCGCCGGTCACCGGCAGCCCCACCTCCGGGCTCGACGAGACCGTGCGCAACGAGGACCTGGACGTCGGCGAACTCGCGCGCCGCGCCAAGCAGTCGGCCGCGAACATCAAGACCGTGCACGTCGTCGCGGACATCGTCTCCGACGGCAAGGGGACCAAGCTGGACCTCAAGGTGGACCGCGGCAGCGAGGACTTCCAGGGCACCATCGAACAGAACGGCGTACGCCTGGAGGTGCGCCGCGTCGGCGACGACATGTACGTCCGGGGCGACGAGCAGGCGTATCGCTCGCTGGTCGGCACGGTGGACGGCGAACTCGCCGCCAAGCTGCTCGCCGGGAAATGGCTCAAGGGCGACGCCAACAGCGAGAAGCTGCGCGGCGTACGCAGCATCACCACCGTCGCCGACCCGGGCGCGGCGCTCAAGGACTTCCCCGAGGACGGCGTCAAGCTGCCCGTCGAGACGATCAACAACCGGCGGATGATCCCGCTCACCGGCCCACCCGGACGCGACGACGGCAAGGTCTACATCGAGGCCCAGGGCGGCAAGCCCTACCCGGTGCTGATCGTGTCCAAGGGCAGCAAGAGCAGCGGCTCGATCAGCTACGGCGACTTCGACGTCCCGGTGAAGGTGACCGTCCCGGCCGCGGCCGACGTGATCGAGATTCCCGACCGGAGCACCACGTCGAGCACCCCGAAGCCGGGCAGTACGGCCTGACCACAGCCCCACCGCCGCCCGACCACGACCCGACCGACCCGCTACCGGAAATCCCTCGACAATCCCTCGACTCGGACCGAACGACACGGCCGCGCCGCCGCGCTGATCCACTCGCCCTAGGATGCTCTCCAGCCAGACGCGGCCCGTTTCGTGACGGGCCGGCGCAATCGGGGAACCACCGTAGAGGGGAGTTTGCGATGACGGTCGTTCTCGCACAGGGGGAGAGCGTCACCATAGGCAGCGGCGAGGCCGGTTCGGCCGCGCGGGTCCGGATGGGGCTGGGCTGGGACGCGGTCAAGCACAAGGGGCTGCGCCCGGGCCTGCAGGCGCTCACCGGCGTCGACCTCGACGCGTCCTGCCTGCTGTTCGACGCCGACCACCACCTCGTCGACACGGTGTGGCCGCGGCAGCTGGTCTCCAAGGACGGCGCCGTCACGCACACCGGCGACAACACCACCGGCGCGGGCGACGGCGACGACGAGTCGATCATCGTCGACCTCGCCGCGCTGTCGCCGCGCGTGACGGCACTGGTCTTCACGGTCAGCGCCGACTCCAGCCACGCCTTCTCGCGCGTCGCCAACGCCTACTGCCGGCTGGTCGACGAGCGGGACGGCAGCGAGATCGTGCGCTACGAACTGTCCGAACACGGCGGCCACGACGCGCAGATCATGGTCAAGCTGGCCCGCGCGGCCGACGGCTGGCAGGCCACCGCGATCGGCCGCGCCACCAAGGGCAACACGTACCACGACCTGCTGCCGGAGATCCTCAAGCACCTGTAGCCACGCCGGCCACCCATGGCCGCATCGGCACGAACCGGGCCCACACGAGGCGGACTACGCCGCGACGACGAACCCACGCTCGCGCGCGTAGTCCGCCAACGCCTCGCGCAACCGCCGCCGCCCCCGGTGCAGGCGCGACATCACCGTGCCCAGCGGCACCTTCGTGAACGCGGCGATCTCCTTGTACGGGTAGCCCTCGACGTCGGCGAGGTACACCGTCACCCGAAACTCCTCGGGCAGCGCCCGCAACGCGGCCACCACGTCCGAATCCGGCAGGCGGTCCAGCGCCTCCAGCTCCGCCGAGCGCAGCCCGGTCGACTCGTGCGAGGCGGCGCGGTACAGCTGCCAGTCCTCGATCTCCTGCGTGGTCGACACCACCGGCTGCCGCTGTTTCCTGCGGTAGGAGGTGATGAAGGTGTTGGTGAGGATCCGATACAGCCAGGCCTTGAGATTGGTGCCGTCGCGGAACTGATGGAACGACGCGTACGCCTTGGTGAACGTCTCCTGGACCAGGTCCTCGGCATCGGAGGCGTTGCGGGTCATCCGCAACGCGGCCGGGTAGAGCGGCTCCAGGAACGGCACGGCGTCGCGCTCGAAGCGGTCGCGCCGCGGGCGGGGGGTGGTCAGCAGATCACTCACGTCGTCGCTCCCGGTTCGAAGGGTGAGAGGGGTGGATGGCACGAGGGGCACGAGGGGTGCGAAGGACACGAGCCCGTCGGCGCCCGGCGTCCCCGTCGCGCCGGGGTCGTACAACTCCCCTGCCCACCATGTGCCCGTCGACGCCGGAATCAGCCGTGACCTTCGTCCCCCGCCGCCGGGTGCGAGGGTCCGGGCGCACCAACCGCGGCGTTCGCCGACGGGAGCCGGCCCACGAGGACGACGGAGGGTCGATATCCGTACACGATATGACGATTCGCCGCGTTCCCCGGGCCGGCCGCAACCCGTATCCTCGAACGATGGGTGACTGTGCGCGCACGATCGTGATCGCAGCGCGATGGCCGGCGGGCCGGCCCCGTCCCTCACATCTTCGCCACCGCGAGCTTCCCCAACGACACCAACTGCTCCTCGCTCGGCGGCGGGTCGCCGCCACCCGCGTTCAGCGAGAACACCGCCGTCTCGTCGCCACGCCTCGCCGCGACCACCAGCACACCGCCGATGGTGTCGGGCTGCACGTAGACCGCCGCGTCGCCCACCCCCGCCACCTTCTCGGTGCGCGCGTCGCCCAGCGTGCCCAGGTACACCTCCAGCGCCTTGTCCACCCCGCCCGCCTTGGAGCGGGTGGCGATCGTGCTGACCACCGGCGTGCCGTCGGCCGCCGCGTAGTCGCAGCCGAGCGGATTCTGCGCGGCCTTCAGACCCGGCAGCGCCAGCGCCTGCGAGACCTGGTCGGCGGTCAGGATCGAGCACGCGTCCACCGCCCGCAGGTCCCCGCTCGCGCCGGTCCCGTCGCTCGCGGTCGGACTCGCGCCGTTGTCCCCGGTCGCCTTCGTACCGCCCCCGTCGCCGTCGTCGCACCCGGCCAGCGGCAGCACGACGACCGCGACCGCGACCGCCACGCCCATCCGAACCCTCACGGCGTTCCCCGTTTCCCGGGTCGTCCCCGGCTCGATTCCCGGGTCGTCTCCCGGACTCCCGCATGATCCGACATTTGATCCGACATGTCCCGGCCGACGGGTGCGATCGAGCCGCGACGAGCCGCGACCGACCTGCGATCGTCCCCGCGTCGACGTGCTTGCGACCGCCGCCGTTCGGGTCGAAATGTCTCGCGATGCGGGCTGCGAGCAAGGTCACACCCGCCCCGATGAACCGGAAATTCCCAGGTGGGACGCGGAATCCCGGTCCGCCCGGTGTGCCCGGCATGTGGACCGGGCCTGCGGGGCACCTGCACACGTGTCCTAAAGTCACGCAGGGTTCGACCCGTTGCCGAGACTCCACCCAGGGCCCGGCACTTCGTCGTCTCGAGGTACCCGTCCGATTTCCCCCGCACCCGGACACCCCGGGCAAGGAGGTACGCAGCTCGTGATCCGTAAGCTGTTGGTGGCCAACCGCGGCGAAATCGCCGTACGCGCCCTGCGCGCCGCCACCGAGCTCGACATCACCACGGTCGCCGTCTACGCGTACGAGGACCGTCACTCCCTGCATCGGCAGAAGGCGGACGAGAGCTACGAGATCGGCGAGCGCGGACACCCGCTGCGCGCCTACCTCGACGTGGACACCATCGTCGGTGCGGCGATCGCGTGCGGTGCCGACGCGATCTACCCCGGCTACGGCTTCCTGTCCGAGAACCCGCTGCTCGCCGAGGCGTGCGAGGCCAACGGCATCACCTTCGTCGGCCCCTCGGCCGCGGTGCTCTCGCTCGCGGGCAACAAGGTGCGCGCGCTGGAGGCGGCCAAGGGCGCCGGGCTGCCCACGCTGCACACCGCGCCGCCGCAGGACGACGTGGACGCGCTGGTGGCCGCGGCCGACGAGATCGGCTTCCCGATCTTCGTCAAGGCCGCCGCCGGCGGCGGTGGGCGCGGGCTGCGCAAGGTGGACCGGCGCGAGGACCTGCGCTCCTCGATCGAGACCGCGATGCGCGAGGCGCAGACCGCGTTCGGCGACCCGACGGTCTTCCTCGAAGAGGCCGTCATCCGCCCGCGCCACATCGAGGTACAGATCCTGGCCGGCGCCGACGGCGGCGTGGTGCACCTGTACGAGCGCGACTGCTCGATGCAGCGACGGCACCAGAAGGTCGTCGAGATCGCCCCCGCGCCCAACCTCGACCCCGAACTGCGCGACCGGATCTGCGCCGACGCGGTGCGCTTCGCCGAGGCGGTGGGCTACCGCAACGCCGGCACCGTCGAGTTCCTGCTCGACGAGCGCGGTCGCTACGTGTTCATCGAGATGAACCCGCGCATCCAGGTCGAGCACACGGTCACCGAGGAGATCACCGGCATCGACCTGGTCCAGGCCCAGTTGCGCGTCGCCGCCGGCGCGAGCCTGACCGACCTCGGCCTGACGCAGAGCGAGATCCGGATCCAGGGCGCCGCGCTGCAGTGCCGGATCACCACCGAGGACCCCTCGGCCGACTTCCGCCCCGACACCGGCACGGTGTCCGCCTACCGCTCGCCGGGCGGCGCGGGCGTGCGGCTCGACGGCGGTACCTACACCGGCGCCGAGGTGCTGCCCTACTTCGACTCGATGCTGGTCAAGCTGACCTGCCGGGGCCGGACCTTCGGCGACGCGGTCAACCGGGCCCGGCGCGCGGTGGCCGAGTTCCGCATCCGCGGCGTGGCCACGAACATCCCGTTCCTGCAGGCCGTGCTGGACGACCCGGCCTTCCGCGACGGACGGATCACCACCTCGTTCATCGACGAGCACCCCGAACTGGTCCGCTCGCGCCCCGGCGCCGACCGCGGCACCCGCCTGCTCGCCTACCTGGCCGACGTCACGGTCAACCGCCCGTACGGTCCGACGCCGAGCATTGCGGTGCCCCGCACCAAGTTCCCCGAACTGCCCGCCGGCGAGCTGCCCTCGGGCAGCCGGGACCGGCTCCTGGAGCTGGGCGCGGCCGGCTTCGCCCGGGCCCTGCGCGAGCAGAGCGCGCTGGCGGTCACCGACACCACCTTCCGCGACGCGCACCAGTCGCTGCTCGCGACCCGGGTACGCACCTACGACCTCGCCGCCGCGGCCCCCTATGTGGCGCGCCTGACGCCGGAGTTGCTGAGCGTCGAGGCGTGGGGCGGGGCGACCTACGACGTCGCCCTGCGCTTCCTCAAGGAGGACCCGTGGCACCGCCTGGCGGCGCTGCGCGAGGGCATGCCCAACCTCAACATCCAGATGTTGCTGCGCGGGCGCAACACGGTCGGCTACACGCCGTACCCGGACAAGGTGTGCGTGAAGTTCGTCGAGGAGGCGGCCCGCACCGGCATCGACATCTTCCGCATCTTCGACGCGCTCAACGACATCGAGGCGATGCGGCCGGCGATCGAGGCCACCCTCGGCACGCACGCGATCGCCGAGGGCACGCTCTGCTACACGAGCGACCTGTCCAACCCGGCCGAGCGGTTGTACACGCTGGACTACTACCTGCGGCTCGCCGAGCAGCTGGTCGAGGCCGGCGTACACGTCCTGTGCGTCAAGGACATGGCCGGCCTGCTCCGCGCGCCCGCCGCCCGGACCCTGATCGGCGCGCTGCGCGAGCGCTTCGACCTGCCGGTGCACCTGCACACGCACGACACCGCCGGCGGCCAGCTCGCCACCTACCTGGCCGCGGTCGAGGCCGGGGTGGACGCGATCGACGGCGCCTCGGCCGCGCTGGCCGGTACCACCAGCCAGCCGCCGCTGTCCGCGATCGTGGCCGCGACCGACTACACCGAGCGGGCCACCGGCCTGTCCCTGGACGCGCTGTGCGCGCTGGAGCCCTACTGGGCCGCGGTGCGCGAGGCGTACGCGCCGTTCGAGTCGGGGCTGCCCGCGCCGACCGGGCGCGTGTACCGGCACGAGATCCCCGGCGGCCAGCTGTCCAACCTGCGCCAGCAGGCGATCGCGCTCGGCCTGGGCCACAAGTTCGAGGACATCGAGGACGCCTACGCGGCCTCGAACCGGATCCTCGGCAACATCGTCAAGGTCACCCCGTCCAGCAAGGTGGTCGGCGACCTGGCCCTGCACCTGAGCGCGGTGGGCGCGGACCCGGCCAAGTTCGAGGCCGACCCGGGCGCGTTCGACGTGCCCGACTCGGTGATCGGCTTCCTCCAGGGCGAGCTGGGCACCCCGCCCGGCGGCTGGCCCGAGCCGTTCCGCACCCGCGCCCTCGCGGGCCGCACCGCGAGCTCGACCCGCACGGTGGAGCTGACCCCGGAGCAGGACGCGGCGCTGGACGGCGACCGGCTGCGCGACACGCTCAACCGGCTGCTGTTCCCCGGCCCGGCCCGGGACTACGACGAGGCCGAGCGGCTGTACGGCGACGTCTCGGCGGTGCCGACCGTGCCGTTCCTGTACGGCCTGGTCCAGGGCGAGGAACTGGCCATCAAGTTGTCCACGGGCGTGTCGCTCTACCTCGCGGTCGAGGCGGTCGGCGACGCGGACGAGCGGGGCTTCCGCACGGTGTACTGCCGGATGAACGGCCAGCCCCGGGTGCTCTCGGTGCGCGACCGCTCGGTCAAGCCGGCCCGGCCGGAGAGCGAGCGGGCCAACCCGGAGAACCCGAAGCACGTGGCCGCGCCGTTCAGCGGCGTGGTCACCCTCCAGGTGGCCGTGGGCGACGAGGTCGAGGCCGGCGGCACGGTGGCGACCATCGAGGCGATGAAGATGGAGGCGTCGATCACGGCGCAGAGCGCGGGCACGGTGGCCCGGCTCGCGATCGGTCAGGTGTCCTCGGTCGAGGCGGGAGACCTGCTGCTCGAACTGGGCTGATCCGGTCCGGATCGGTCCGGAACGAACCACACGAACCACCACCCGAGCATTCGGGTGGTGGTTCGTGGCGTTTTACGGACACGTTTGGCAGACGTTTGATTACCGAATGTCCGCTTTCACTGCGCCGTATGGGCTGCTTTCGTGCGTTTTTTCCGTTTCGCCGGTCCGTCGTTTGCCGAGGTGAGGCCGCATGTCGCGATCCTGACCTCAGGACGTACCCCCGGAGGGCTCTTGATCTTCCTGTGCTTCAGGTCACAGACTCGATGTCGCTCGGGGTTATCGGTGTCCATCCATCCGGATTGGGAGACCCTGCATGGCCGTGCGCCTGAGCACCCTCGACACGACCGCGGAACCCCGCGTCGCGGCACCCCCGCCGCCGCCGACCGTGGATCTCGACGATCTGTTGGCCCACCCGCACCTGGTCACCCGGCTGCCCACGCCGATGGCCCGGGCGGCCGGCGATCTGATGCTCGCCCGGCTCGCCACGCTGGAACCGGGCACCGTGGACCACTCGTACCTGCGCGGACTGCTCGTCGAGCTGAACCTGCCGATGGTGCGGCACGCGGCCGGGCGCTACCGGCGGCGCGGTGAGCCGGTCGAGGACATCGTCCAGGTCGGCACGATCGGGCTGATCAAGGCGATCGACCGCTACGAGGCGGATCGTGGCAGCAGCTTCATGGCCTACGCGATGCCGACCATCATCGGCGAGATCAAGCGCTTCTTCCGGGACACCTCCTGGTCGGTGCGGGTGCCGCGGCGGCTGCGCGAGCTGCGCACCGAGCTGCTGCGGGCCACCGACGAGCTGACCGCGATGCACGGGCGTACGCCCACGCCGCGCGAGCTGGCCGAGCGGTTGTGCATCACCGAGGAGGAGGTGTTGGAGGGCCTGGACGCCTGCACCGTGTACACCGCGACCTCGCTGGACGAGACCGCCTACGGGGACGCGGACGGGCAGGAGACGGTCGGCGACCGGCTCGGCTCCGAGGACCACGCGCTCGACCTGGTGGAGTACCGCGAGGCGCTGCGCCCGCTGCTGGCCGAGTTGCCGCAGCGCGAGCGGGCGATCCTGGTCATGCGGTTCTACGGCAACCTGACCCAGGCGCAGATCGGCGAGCGGATCGGCATCTCGCAGATGCACGTGTCCCGCCTTCTCGCCCGCACGCTGGCTTCGCTGCGCGAACGGCTGATGATCCCGGGCTGAGCCGATGCCTGCCGGCTCCGGAAGGGGACGCGTGCGGGTCGGCGGGGCGGGCGGCTCGCGTCGCACGTGCGGGTGCGCGGTGCGCGGTGCGCCGTGCGGCCACGACCGGCCGCGCCTCCCGCGGCCGGTGCGGGACGCCGAGGCCGCCCGGGCCGGCCGGGATCGTCCGAGAATCGCCGGCGGGCCGACGCCACCGCCCGGCCGACCGCGACCTCCCGGGCCCGCATGGCTGCCGTGAGCACCCGGCCCGCCGCGACCGGCCGGGGCCGCGTGGCCTACGCGACCACCCCGGCCCGCGTGGCTGCCGTGAGCACCCGGATCACGGCGACCTCCCGGCCTCGCGTGGCTGCCGCGACCGCCCCGGCCCGCCGAGACTGCCCGGCCTCGCGTGGCTGCCGCGACCACCCCGGCCCGCCGCGACCGGCCCGGCCCGCGTGGCTGCCGTGAGCACCGATCACGGCGACTGCCCGGCATCACGTGGCTGCTGCGACCGCCCCGGCCCGCCGCGACCGGCCAGGCCCGCGTGGCCTACGTGACCGCCCCGGCCCGCCGTGACCGGCCCGGCCCTCGTGGCTGCCGTGAGCACCCGGGTCACGGCGATCGCCAGGCCTCGCGTGGCTGCCGTGACCGCCCCGGCCCGCCGCGACCGCCCGGCCCGGCGTGGCCTACGCGACCACCCCGGGCCCGCGTGGCTGCCGTGAGCACCCGGATCACGGCGACCGCCCGGCCTCGCGTGGCTGCCGTGAGCACCCTGGCCCGCCGCGACCGGCCCGGCCTGCGTGGCTGCCGTGAGCACCCGGATCACGGCGACCGCCCGGCCTCGCGTGGCTGCTGCGACCGCCCCGGCCCGCCGTGACCGGCCGGGGCCGGTGGCTGCTGCGACCGCCCCGGGGCACGGCGACCGCCCGGCTCTCGTGGCTGCCGTGAGCACCCGGATCGCTGCGACCGGCCATCGTGGCTGCCTCGCCCGCGTGGCCGTCGTGTTGCCCGGGTCCGCGATCGTCCGGGGGCGCTGCCCGTACGGCCGACCGCCTCGGGGGTGCCGCGGGCGGCGTGTGTATGGCGCGCCGTGCCGGGTCAGCGGAACAGGACCTCGAAGGGGCGGCGGAAGTAGGCCAGTTTTTCCGGCGGCAGGGGGATTCGGTCGTCGCGGCCCGGGACCAAGGGGGCTATCTGTGAGGCCAGGCACGACAACGCCCGTTCCTTGCGGGCCTGTTGCACCTCGGTCAGGTCGACCCGCAGTGCCCGGCTCCACGGCACCCGGGCGTCGTCCGGCCTGGCCCACTGCCACATCCGCAGTGGGAACTCGACCAGCCCGACGCCGGTTTCCCGGCAGGCCGCGTCGGCCGCGCGGCCGGTGCTCTCGTGATCCGCGAAGCCGTCCTCGCGCCAGTTCGTGGCGCACAGCGCGAAGCCCGCGACGAGCGGAATCAGCCGCTCCGCCAGGTCGCGTTCGTGGCTGCCGACCGTGCGGTCCGGGATGCGCAGCCGGATCACCTCGACCGGGGCCACGCCGCCGGGATTGCCGACCAGCGTGGCGAACGCCCGGTCGGATTCGCGGACGCGTCGGGCGGCCAGTACCGATCCGGGTAAGCGGCTGCCCGGATGGGAGGCGTCGCCGTCCGTCACGCTGACCACCCGGACCGGCGCGCCGCCCGCCACCGCCCGCGAGATGAATCCGCCCACCCCGAGCACCGCGTCCTCCGGGTGCGCGGCGACCACCACGAGGCCGCCGGCAAGGATCGGCCAATCCTCGGGCAGGGTCACCGGCAGCGGTTGCCGTCGCCATTCGGACGTGGTGGTCCACGTGCCTCCGGAGCCTGGATCGGGCACGGCCGTACGCGATCCGCGGAAGGTGGGAAGGCTCATCTGGACTCCCTGTCGAGTGGCGGAGTAGGGGTGACGATCTCCCGAAGGGGTGGTCGGCGCCTGGGTAAGACTTACGAGCATCCGTCACCCGAGCGGGTTTGACCATGCGCGACACGGGAATTGAGGTGCCGTCAGGTCGCCGTCGGCACGGCCTCGGAGTTCTCCGTGCGCTTGCGCGCCGGGATCTGCGCGGCTTCGACCGGTTTGCGTCCGGGGATGAACAACGCGACGCACAGGCCCACGACCGCCGCCCCGCAGCCCAACCACAGCGAGGTCGTGAACGCGGCGTGGGAGGGGAACTCCCGCCCACCCGAACGCATCGTCAGGTTCGCGACCACGACGCCGATCACCGCGCTGGACGTCGACGTCCCGATCGAGCGCATCAGCGTGTTCAGGCCCGTCGCCGACCCGGTCTCGCCGATCGGCACGGCCTGCATGATCAGCGAGGGCATCGCCGCGTAGGCCAGGGCCACACCGACCGCCGACAACACCGTCATCGCGACGATCTTCCAGATCGCGTCGAGCATGAACACCGAGCACGCGTAGCCGATCGCGATCACCAGGGTGCCCGCCAGGAGCGAGACCTTCGGCCCGTAGGCGGCGGAGAGTCGGGCGGACAGCGGCGAGATCAGCATCATCACGATCCCGGACGGCGCCATGCACAGACCCGCGACCACCATGCTCTTGCCCAGCCCGTAGCCGGTGCTCTCCGGATTCATCAGCACCTGGGGGAACACCAACGACTGGGCGAACATCGCGAAACCGACCACGACCGAGGCGAGGTTGGTGAAGAGCACCTGCGGGCGGGCCGAGACGCGCAGGTCGACGAGCGGCTGCGCGGTGCGCAGTTCGAGCCATCCCCAGCCGAGCAGGACCACGACCGCCAGGCCGAGCAGACCGAGCGTGACGGCGCTGCCCCAGCCCCAGTCGGCGCCCTTGGTGATGGCGAGCAGCAGGGCGACCAGTCCGACGGACAGGCCGCCCGCGCCCGCGAAGTCGAACCGTCCGGGCAGCCGGAGCGGCGACTCGGGCACCAGGAGCAGGACCAGGACGATGTCCAGCGCGCCGATCGCGCCGGCCGCCCAGAACATCATGTGCCAGTCGGCGTTCTGCGCGATCAGCGCGGCCACCGGCAGCCCGATCGCGCCGCCGATGCCGAGCGTCGCGCTCATCAGCGCGATCGAGGAACCCAGCTTCGCGGGCGGGAGTTCGTCGCGCATGATGCTGATGCCGAGCGGGATCACGCCGAACGACGCGCCCTGGAGCAGGCGGCCGCCCACCATCGGGAGCAGCGAGTCGGACAGCGCGCACAACACCGAGCCGGCGACCATCAGACCGAGGCTGACGACCAGGATCCGGCGTTTGCCGAACATGTCGCCGAGGCGCCCCATCACGGGTGTGCAGACCGCCCCCGAGAGCAGTGTGGCGGTGACCACCCAGGAGGCGTCGGCGGGCGAGGTGTCGAGCATCCGGGGCAGGTTCGGCAGCAGCGGGACGACGAGGGTCTGCATCAGCGCGACGACCACGCCGCAGAAGGCGAGTACGGCCACCACGCGACCGGCGCGGTCCACGGTGGCGGGCGGGTGGGGGAGGACGCCCGCACCCGCCGGGTTCGGCTCCGGTATGCCGCTCGAACCGGTCACTGACTGCCTCCTGGGGCTTGTGGCGTGGGGCTTGGGGTTTGAGGTCCGGGCGTGGGGCCCGGGCCCGGGGCTTGTGGCTCCGGTACTCGGATGCCGGCAACGTCGGGATGATTGCTGCGGTCAATGAATGTGCACGATACACATGATGTGTATCGTGCACATTGCCAGGGCCCGGCGCTAGGGTCGTACACGGCGCATCGGGTGTGAAGGCGGGAGTGGATGTGTTGGAAGGCATCGAGCGGGAGCTGATGCTGATCGCTCGGCACCACGTCATGGGCAAGCGGCGGGGCGACGGCATGGAGCGGTCGGCCTACCTGCTGCTGACCCGCCTGGAGGTCGAGGGGCCGATGACGATCGGCGCGCTCGCAGAAGCGTTTCGGCTCGACACCTCGACGGTGAACCGCCAGGTGGCCGCGCTCCTGCGGGCAGGCGACGCGGAGCGCATCGCGGACCCGGACGGCGGCCTGGCCCGCAAACTGCGGATCACCGAGGCGGGCACCGAACACCTGGCGGCGGAGCGTGCCGGCCACTGCCGGGGCCTGGAACGCGTGTTGGCGTCCTGGGACGAGGGCGAACGCCGCGAACTACTCGAGTCCCTGACCCGCTTCAACCGCGCGGTCGAGAGCACGGAGGGCCGGGAGTGGCCCCGCCGCGACACGGGTGACGCGACGGGCGACGTGGCGCGCACGGGCGGCGTCGCGCGCGGGTGAGTCGACGGGGCCGGGGCGTGCGGTGAGCCGAGTCGGGGTGGGCGGCGTGGCGGTGAGCGCGGTGAGCGCGGTGAGGAGGCTGCCGAGCGGGGGCCATGCCTCGGGGTGTCGACGGAGGGCCCGCGTGGAGGGTTGCTGTCGGGGGCGCTGTGGTGGCCGGCGCCGGGAGGGGTCTCCCGCTGCGGAGGTGGCGCGGGAGTTGTGGGGCTTGGTGGGGGATCGAAGGCCCGTTTCAGTGGCTCGGGTCGGGTTCCGTTGTGGGCTTGCCGGTCGCGTCGGGGGTGGAGTCCGGTGCCGGGCCGGGGGGTTCGGGAGTGGGCTTGGTGTTTGTCGCCGGCGCCGGCGCTGGGGGTGGCTTGGGGGCGGCGGCGGAGGCTGTGGGCGTGGTGGTGCCGGGCTCGGGCTTGGGTTCGGGCTTGGGCTTGGGTTCGGCGGCGGGCTTGGGGCTGGGCTCGGGGGTTGAGGGGGCCTTGCCGGTGGGCGCCGATGCCGGTTCGGGCGTGGTGGTTTCGTCGGGCGTCGGCTCGGGCTTCGGGCTCGGTTCCGTGGCGGTGGTGTCGGCCGTTGTGGCCTTGCCTGCCGGCGTGGTTTGGGCCGTCGGTTCCGTGTCTGTCGAACTCGGCGGGCTCGTCGGTGTGGAACTTGCCGCCGGTTCGGGTGAGTTCGGGGCGGCGTCGGGGTCGGCTTCGTCCGAGGCGGGGGAACTGTCCTGTGGGTGGGCCGTGTTCGGCGTCGCTTCGGGGGGTGTGGTTGTCGTGGCTGCCCTGGGCGGTATCGGACGCGTCTTGATCGGCTCCTCGTCGTACTCGTCCTCCGGGTCTTCCGCGTCGTCCGCGAATCGGCGGCGGCCCGCGAGTGCCAACAGGGCGCCGGCCGCGACGAGGACCAGGCCCGCGACGAAGATGGTGGGCTCGTTCCCACTGGCGCCCGCCAGGTCCGTCGCGATCGGCGCCATGTCTGCGAGGGTCCTCAACGGTGTGATCCGATCCATCGGTGAACAGGTCCGGTCGTCTTACTAGCAGACGCGGCGAACCCGGGGAAACCGGCGCCTCGCCGAGAGTTTCCCGGCCGAAAGTTTTCCTGGCCGAAACACGAGCGCGCGAGGATCGGCCCGCGAACAAGGGAGCCGCGATGACCGTCATGGCGACACGTACGGGGCTTGGCTGGGAGCACGGGATCGACGACGTACCGTCCGACGTCGCGATCGCGGGTGGATCGTGTGTGGTCGCGGGGGTCGCCGGCGGGGTTCGTCTCCTCGACGCGGCGACCGGGCGATTCCTGGCCCGGATCGTGGTGCCGGGCGGGGTGTACCGGACCGAATTCTCGCCGGACGGCTCCGTGGTCGCCCTCGCCGGGCCCACCGGCTACGCCCTGTGGCGGGTCACCGACGGTGCCCTGGTGGTGCGGACACCGGGCCTGCCCGCTCGCTGCGCGTGGTCCGCGGACGGCCGTTGCGCGGTGTCCTTCGGCGGCGTCGTGCGGGTGTACGCGCCCGGCACCGGGACCGAGTCGTGGCGCGCCGTGGACGGGCGGGTGCGGGTGGACGACGTGGTCTGGGTCGACGGGGGCGGCCTCGCGGTCGCGCTCGGCGGCGAGGTGCACATGTACGGACCGCGCGGCCGCACGCACGTATGGACCTGGCCGACGCCGGTGCGGCTGTTGGCCGGTACGCCGGGCGGGGCCTGGTTGTGCGCGGCGGGCGACGTGCCGGGTGTGCAGGTGCGCGGGGCCGGCGGGACGCACGAGGACCTGGACTCGGTCGGCGACCTGGCCGCCGTCGGGCTCGCCCTCGACGCGGGCGGCGGCCGGCTCGCGGTCGAGGACCGGGCCGGGCTGACGGTGTGGGATCTCGCCGCCCGAGGCGGCCGGGTACGCCCGCGCCCGCGTCGACTGCCCGCCCAGCCCCGGGCGTGCGCGCCTCGGTGGCGGCCGGCCGGCGGCGGTCTGCTGGCCACCTCGGGGGGTGACGGGATGCTCGTGGTGTGGGACGTACGAGCGGGGTCGGCGCGCAAGGCGGCGACCCCGCTCGTACGTCGGCACGTCTCGGCGCCGGTGGCCGCGCTCGCGTGGCACGGGAGGGACGCGCTGCTGTTCGCGGACCGCGCCGGACGGGTCGGTGCCCGGTGGTTCCCGGAGTTGACCGACCGTTGACCGGGGGCACCGGTGCCGCGACCGGGTTCGATTAGGTTAGCCTCGCCTTACATATGCTGTGTACGGCCGGGAGGTCCGCCCATGGAACTGCTCGTGGAAGATCTGCATGCCGGATACCCGGGCCATCGTGCGGTGTCGGGCGTCGACCTGTCCGTCGCCGCGGGCACGGTGGTCGCGATCGTCGGGCCGAACGGCTGCGGGAAGTCCACGCTGCTGCGCTCGATCGCGCGTCTGCACCGGCCGGAATCGGGTCGGGTCGCGGTCGGCGGCACGGACATTTGGGGGCTGAAGCCGCGTCAGGCCGCGCACCGTGTGGGCCTGTTGCCGCAGAACCCGCAGGCGCCGGAGGCGGTCACGGTGTCCGGCCTGGTGCGGTATGGGCGGCACCCGCACCAGGGTCTGTTCCGCCAGTGGTCGCGCGAGGACGAGCGGGTGTGTCGGGAGGCGTTGACCGCGACCGGCGTGCTCTCGTTGGCCGATCGGCGGCTCGATCGGCTCTCCGGCGGGCAGCGGCAGCGGTGTTGGGTCGCGATGGTGATCGCGCAGGAGGCGCCGGTGATGTTGCTCGACGAGCCGACGTCGGCGCTCGATCTCGGGCACGCGGTCGAGGTGCTGGGGCTGGTTCGGCGGGTGGCCGCGGGTGGGCGCACGGTGGTGATGGTGCTGCACGATCTGGCGTCGGCGGCGCGCTACGCGGACGTGCTGGTCGCGATGCGGGCGGGGCGGGTGATTGCGTCGGGGCCGCCTCGGGAGGTCGTGGACGCGGCGTTGGTGCGGGCGTTGTACGACGTGGACGCGGACATCCTGCGGGCGCCTGGGGACGGCACGCCCGTGGTGGTGCCGAGGTCCACGGCCGGCGAGCCCGCCGCGGCCGAGCCGGTCGCCTCCGGCTGAGCCCGGCTTGCCCGTCCTCAAGCGCCGGACGGGCTGATGCGCTCGGCCCCGTTCGCGGGTGGGCCTGGTGTCCGCTTGCCGTCCTCAAGCGCCGGACGGGCTGCTTGGGTCCGGCCTCGGTCGTGGGCTGACCGGGTGCCCGCTTGCCGTCCTCAAACGCCGGACGGGCTGTTTTTGGTGGCGTTCGGGGATTTGGTTGCGGGGCGGTTGTCGTCCTGAACTCGGCCCATCCACGGATGAGGCCGAGCGCATCAGCCTGTCCGGCGTTTGAGGACGGCGAGTCGAGATCGGCTCACTTGTGGATGTCGCCAAACACATCAGCCCGTCCGGCGTTTGAGGACGGTGGGCCGAGCTTGGCTCGGTTGCGGGTGTGGCCGAGCGCATCAGCCCGTCCGGCGTTTGAGGACGGCGAGTCGAGATCGGCTCACTTGTGGATGTCGCCGAACACATCAGCCCGTCCGGCGTTTGAGGACGGTGGGTCGAGATTGGCTCGGTTGCGGGTGTGGCCGAGCGCTTTAGCCTGTCCGGCGTTTGAGGACGGCACCCGCGATCCAGGCCGGACTCGGACCCGTTTTCGGCTCGCGTTTCGCGACAGGTAGGTTGCCTCGTGAGATGTGACGATGTGTCAGCTGATGAGGTGGGCTATGTTCGGCAGGAAGAAGAAGGCCCCGGTGGCGGCCGAGGGCCGGGATGTGGCGGCGTTGGTGCTTCGGGCGACGCTCGGCCCGATGTTGTTCGCGCACGGCTACAACAAGGTCGCCGGCCCCGGCGGCCTCGCGGGCACCACCGGCTGGTTCGAGTCGCTCGGCCTCCAGCCCGCCGAGGTGCACGCGCGCCTCGCGGCCGGGACCGAGATGGCGGCCGGCGTCGGCATCGTGCTCGGCGTGGCCAACCCGCTGCCGTCGGCGGCCACGGTGGGGCTGATGAGCGTCGCCGCCGCGACCGACCACAAGGGCAAGGGCTTTTTCGTGTTCAAGGGCGGCTGGGAGTACACCGCCGTGGTCGGCGGCGCCGCGGTCGCGCTGGCCGCGCTCGGCAACGGCAAGTACTCGGTCGACGCGCTGGTCGGCCGCCGTCGATCCGGCCTGCGTCCGGCGCTGTTCGCCGCCGGCGTCGGGGTGGCGAACGCCGCTCTGTTGCTGAAGCTCTGCTACAAGCCGGAGCCGAAGGCGACCGAGGCACCGGAGGCGAAGCCGGACGAGACGGTCGACGCGTAACACTTCGGACCGCCTCCGATCACCTCGGCCCGCCCCGAACCCCCGGGGGCGGGCCGAGGTGTCCGCGCGAGCGGCTACGTTGGGGTCCTCGTTGATCCATGGGCGTCTCGAACGCCGT
The DNA here is from genome assembly GCF_003967355.1 of Embleya hyalina. Lineage (GTDB taxonomy): Bacteria > Actinomycetota > Actinomycetes > Streptomycetales > Streptomycetaceae > Embleya > Embleya hyalina. The sequence goes on from NZ_BIFH01000024.1 coordinate 161,998, forward strand.
CGTGTGGAGGTTCTTGCTGTGCAGACGTTGCCCGAGTCCTGGCGGCCCGTGCTCGCGGAGGAGTTGGCGAAGCCCTACTACGCCGAGCTGACCGCGTACGTGGACGCGGAACGCAAGGAACACCAGATCTTCCCGCCGGAGGACGAGGTGTTCGCGGCGCTGGAGGCGACGCCGTACCAGGACGTGCGGGTGCTGGTGGTCGGGCAGGACCCGTACCACGACGACAACCAGGCACACGGCATGTCCTTCTCGGTCCGGCCCGAGGTGCGCATCCCGCCGTCGCTGCGCAACATCTACAAGGAGATGAACGCCGACATCGGCCTGCCGATCCCCGACAACGGCTACCTGATGCCGTGGGCGCAGCAGGGCGTGCTCCTGCTCAACACGGTGCTCACCGTGCGGGCGCACGAGGCCGCCTCGCACAAGGGCAAGGGCTGGGAGAAGTTCACCGACGCGGTGATCAAGGCGGTCAACGACCGGGACGAGCCGGTGGTGTTCGTGCTCTGGGGCGGGCACGCGAAGAAGAAGATCTCGCTGATCGACACCGCCAAGCACACGATAGTGCAGGGCGCGCACCCCTCGCCGCTGTCGGCGAAGCTCTTCCACGGCAGCAAGCCGTTCTCGCAGATCGACGCCGCGCTCGCGGCCATGGGGCACAAGGCGATCGACTGGACGATCCCCAACGTGAAGAAGTAGCGGGAGGCGGCGAAACGGGGGGCGCAAGAAAAGCGACATCCGGCGTTCCGGTTCGGTATCGGCTCGACCGCTATCGGACCGGAAGCGGGCGCCATTCGGGAATGGCCGAAAATCTCCTTGCATCCGTGCGGAACACGTGCCGGATGCCCTTACGGTGTGGGGTTCCCCCATCCCGTGCCTCCCGAGGCGGCCCCCGTGTCCACGTCCACAGTTCGGCCCGTCACCCCCACCTCCACTCCCGTCCCCACCCTCGACCTGACTCCCGGCTATGTCGCGCACCGCGGCCTGCGTGAGGAGTTGGCCCGGCTGACCGAGGTGACCCGACACCTCGATCCGGTCGACATCCTGCGCGTCCGCGCGGTCGAGGAACATCTCGCGCTGGTGTTGCGCTTCCTGCGCGCGCACCATCGCGAGGAGCACATCGTCCTGTACCCGTCGGTGCGCGCCGGTTCGCCCCGGGCCGCCCGCACCGTGACCGCCTTCCAGGTCGACCACTCGACCCTGGAGGAGGCGATGCGCCCGGTCGCCGACCGGAGCGTGCCGTTGCGGGATCGTTCGCCCGCGATCGGTCGACTGTGCGAACTGGTCGCCCGGCACAGCCTGGCCGAGGAGCACGAACTGTTCCCGCTGATGCGCCGGCACGTGCGCGGCACGCCCGACGGGCGTATGCCGACCCGGACCGTGCGGGTCTGGGGCCGCGACCTCCCGGCGTTCGTGGCCTTCCACCTGCACCACGCCACCGGCGCCGAGCGGCGGCGGGTGTTGCGCTGGATCCCGCCGGGGACGGCGTTGCTGTGGCGGGCCGGTTGGCGGCGCGCCTACGAGCGGCGTCGGCGCGCCGCGTACGGCGGCTCCTGACGACCCGACGGGCCCTAGCCCCGGTCCGGAGCCGGGTCCACCGTGTCGCTCGGTGCGGTGAGTTCGGCCAGGAGTTCGCGGACCCGCTCGATCTCCGGACCGGTCGGCTGTACGTCGCCGAGCGCACGGACCAACGCGTCCAGCGCGCGGGCCGGTTCGGGCTCGGCGAGCGTGGACAGGTCGTGGATCAGCCGCAGCAGCATGATCCGCGGTGCGGCGATCTGCTCGCGGGGCAACGGGCGTTCGAAGTAGTCCTCGGCCAGATCCAGCCACAGGTTCCACAGGTCGGTCCGGGCGATCCGGGGCACCGCCATGATCGCGTCGGTCAGCGCCCGGGTGTGCCCGGCGGTGACGGTGCGGCGGATCACCGGCTCGGCGGGCAGGCGCGGCGCGGGCACCGGGCGGACGACCGGCGCGGGCGCCGGGCCCGCCGGCGCCGTCCCGTCCGACCCCGATCCACCGGCCCTCGCCCCGTCTCCCCGCGGCCCCGGGAACGGCGGTGGCTCCGTCGGCCGGGTCGGCCCGGTGATCGCCGCCATCAGTTCCGTCTGCGCGTCCGCCTCGGACTTGCCGTACAACGTCCGGCGCAACAACGGCCGCAGCACGGACGGGATCCGCTCGCGCGGGACCTCGTGCACCACCAGCGGGATCAGCCGCCGACCGCTGCCGCGCAGCGCGTCGGACATCGCGGTCCACTCGACCGTGGTCCAGCGCTCCGGTACGAAGTAGGCCGGGGAGAACAGCGCGATCATGTGCCCGGCGTTGTCCAGCGCGCGGCTGACCAGCGTGGTCAGGTTCTCGCCGGTGGCCCAGTCCCAGGCGTCGAGTTCGACGTCCAGACCGGCCCGGACCAGTTGCCCCGCGACCCACTTCGCCCAATCCGTGTCCGAACCGGCGTGACTGATGAAGTAACGCACCGTCTCGCCCCCGTACTCCCCGTCATTCGCCATACGCATCAGCATGGCGCACCCGCCGGCCGGAATCGGCCCCTTCGCCGGAAGTACCCCTCGTGTCGGCCGCTCACCCGGGCAGGTTGTCGATCGCCCGGCAGACCTCCTCCACGCCCTGGGTGTTGGGCAGTACGTCGTGCAGCGCACGGCACAGGCACTGCAGCGAGTGGATCGGCTCCGGACCGTTGACCAGGGTCCGCAACATGTGCAGCAGCATCGAGCGCGCGTCGGTCATGTGCCGGTGCAGCAACTGGTGTTCGAGGTAGTCCTCGGACAGATCCAGCCAGATCGACCAGGTGTCCGGCGCCCGCAGTCCGCGCACCGCGAGGAAGAGGTCGGCGAGGTAGACGACCTGGTTCTGCGGGATGGTCCGGGACAGCTTGGCCATGTTGCCGAAGCGCAGCAGTTCGAGGGTCACCTCCGGGGAGACCAGCCCCGTCGCGAACAGCTCCGCGATCCGGGCGATCGCGGCGGGTCGGTCGCCGACGAACGCGGCGATCGCCTCGGCGGTGACCAGTTCCAGCTCGAAGCCCCGGTGTGCGTCGAGGAGCATCAGTACGGACGACTGCCGGTCCAGCGGCGGCAGATCGACCGTGCTGCCCAGGTGCCGGGCCAGCGGATCGGTGCTGGTGATCAGCACGTGGCCGGGGCCGGTCGGGATCATCTCGCCGATCAGACCGGGCCGGTCCACCTCGTCGAAGATCAGCAACCAGCCCTCGCGCGAGCGCAGTTCGTGCTTCGGGCCGACGGTCTGGTCGACCCGCCCGCCGAGGTCGGCCAGTTGTTCGAGCACGCGGTGCAGGAAGGCGACGCCGCTCTCGGTGGGGCGGGCGGCGCAGTCGAACCACCACACCACGTCGTACAGGTGCCGGTGCCGGTAGGCGTATTCGCGGGCCAGGTGGGTGGTGCCCAGGCCGGGCAGGTCGTCCTGCGGACGCAGCACGACCCGATGTTCGACCTGCATCAGCGCGCGCAGGTCCGCCAGGGTGTTGTCGCGGCCGTAGAACCGCCCCCTGGTGCCCGGGACGCGCCACACCGGCGGGTTGTCGGTGGGCGAGCGCGGCGGAGGCGGAGGCGCGGCCCTGGGCGCCGGCGGGGCCACCGCGGGCGCCGGGGCGCTCGCGGGCGGAGGCGCGTTCGCGGGCACGGGCGCGGGCCCGTTCGTGGGCGGTCGGTCCGGCCTGGGCGGGCGCGGCGACGGGGTTATCGGGTCCGACACGGTCAGGCGAACCCCGTATTCCGCGCGGGCAGCGGTGCGAAGCGATGCACCGCGGCCACGAGCAGATCGCGTTGGCCGACCGCGTCCGCCTCGGTCAGGTCGACCGGTGGCACGCCGCGGAACATCGACGGCACCTGGGTGTGACCGACGACTATGGGCAGCAGTCGACCGCCCGCGTCCCCGTCGCCCAGCGCCTCCTCCCACTCGTCCATCGCCAATCGGCGCGCCTCGAAGTAGTGCTCGGAGAACAGCGCGAGCACGTGTTCGCCCATCCCGCGCGCGCGGGCCATCGCCTTGCCGAAGCTCTCGCCCGCGCTCCAGTCCCAGCGGCTCAGCGAGACCCGGTAGTCCTCGAACGTGAGCACCTCGCTGACCCAGTCGGCCCAGGCCAGGTCGTTGCCGACGTAGCTGATCACCAGGTCGGTGCGGGCCGGGGGGACCGGCTCCAGGATCGGCAACCGGCGCGGCACCTCGGGCATCGTGCGCGAGGCGCCGTCGTGGCTGCCGAACAGCGGCTCCACCTCGTCCGCCTCGGCGGCGTTCAGCGGCGCCAGGCGATGGCGCAGCGCCGCGGCCACCCGATCGGCCACGGCGCGAACCGCGCGGACGTAGCCGAGATCGCGGATGCCGCCGAGCCGCAACATGTCGAACACGCTCGGCCCGCGACCGGGCGCGGGGATCCCGACCGGCCACTGGATCGGGCCGACCGCGGGCGGCACGGGTTGTTCGATCGTGGTCCACTGGACGGCGATCAGGTTCGGCGCCGAGACGCCCACGATCGACTCGTGTCGATGCAACCGGTCGGTGAACACCGCCCAGTCGCGCCCGCAGTCCAGGTCCTCGAAGTAGTCGTCGGAACACAGCGCGACCATCGCGCGCGCCCGGGCGGGCGGATCGCCGTCGGGGATCTGGATCGGCCCGAAGGTCGGCTGCAGCCGGATCGCCGCCCGCACCCGGTCCATCCCGCGCCGCAGTTCCGCCTCGACGTCGTCGTGAAATCGGGCAGCCCACTTGGGATCACGGTCGGCGACGTGACTCGTGAAGAAGTCGTAGTCCACCAAGCGACCCCCGGATCGTGCACCGTACGAAAGGACGGCCCAGCGACACCCGCGACCGCGCCGCGGGTCTGGCAAGTGCCGCCCCCATGCCGGTCGTTCGCGTGTACGACTCTGCCCACAACAGAGCATCGCGCAGATCGACCCGGCCCGGCTAGTATAGGAAGGCTTGTGTAATCGTGGCGATACGTTCCGCACTCGAATGTACGGTTTTCACTCGGACGGCACGCCCGAACGCTACCGGGCCGGACGGGCGAGACGAACCCGGCATCCGGCGACGCGGGAGGAACGGGGGTCCTGCGGATGCAACGAGAGCGCGGTGACGTGGAGTCGGCGCTGCCCGACCTCGACGGGCTCTGTCTCGACGATCTGGATCACCTGCCGGCCTCGGTGCTGGCCTCGGCGCTGCGCCGACTGGTCCACGAGTCCGAGGAGCCCTCGGAGGCGGTGGTCGCGGGGTTCACGAGCGTGGTGGATCCGGTTCTCGTCGAGACGGAGTTCGATCCCCGGGGCGGAATCGACCGTGCCGGGGGTCCCCGGGCGGACGGGAGCGGCGCCGTTCGGGCCTGACCGTGGGAGGTCCGATGCACGAAGCGATTCCGTTTCGGCAATTCGTGGTCAAGATCGCGGCGAGATGCGATCTGGCGTGCGATCACTGTTATGTGTACGAACTCCGGGACCAGAGTTGGCGCGACCGCCCCCGAGTGCCGACCGACGCGACCGTCGGCGCGCTCGGCGCCTGGTTGCGCGCACACGCCGAGCGGGCCGGCCTGCGGGTGCTCGACATCGTGTTGCACGGCGGCGAACCGCTGCTCGCGGGACCGGAGCGGATCGACCGGATCGCGCGTGAACTGCGGGCCGCGCTCGCGGGTGTGGCCGAGCTGCGGATCACCATGCAGACCAACGGAGTTCGGCTGGACGAGCGCTGCGCCGAGGTATTGCTCGCGCACCGGATCCGGGTCGGCGTCTCGCTGGACGGCGACGCGCTCGCGCACGACCGGCACCGTCGACACGCGGACGGGCGCGGCAGCCACGCCGAGGCGGTCCGGGGCATCGCGCTGTTGCGCCGGCCGCGCTACCGGCCCTTGTACGGCGGCCTGTTGTGCACGATCGACCTGGGCAACGACCCGGTGGCCACCTACGAGGAACTGCTCTCGCACGCCCCGCCGATGCTCGACCTGCTGCTGCCGCACGCCACCCGGGAGTTCCCGCCGCCCGGCGCCCGGGATGGTGAAACCCCTTACGCGGACTGGCTGATCGCGGTCTTCGACCGATGGTACGGGGCGCCGGTACGGGAGACGCGGGTGCGGATCCTGGAGGACCTGGTGGATCTGATCCTGGGCCGGGAGGTGCACAGCGAGATCCTGGGCCTGGGCCCGCCGGGGTCCGTGGTGGTGGAGACCGACGGCACGTTCGAACGCGAGGACTCGCTCAAGTCCGCCTACGACGGTGCGGCGGCCACCGGGCTCGACGTGTTCCGGCACGACCCGGCGACCGTGCTGTCCGCCCCGGCGTACGCCCACGCGGCGGTCGGCGTGGCCGGGTTGAGCGCGACGTGTCGGCGCTGCCCGGTGGTGCGCACCTGCGGGGGCGGCCTGCGGGCGCACCGCTATCGCCCGGAGAACGGCTTCGACAACCCGTCCGTGTACTGCGCCGACCTGCGCGCGCTGATCGACCATGTCGGCGCCCGGGTGCGCGCCGACGTCCGTGCCCTGGTGGCCGATTCGAGGAGTCGCGGATGATCGGGACACATCGGCTCCAAGGCCCGGCCTTCGATCGACTCGCCGCCGGACAGGGCGACTTCGCGGCCGTGTCCGCGCTCGCCCGGGCGCAGGAGAGCCGCCGCCTGCTCCAGGTGTACGCGGTGGTCGCCACCGCCCGCGAGCGGCTGCCGAGCGCGCGCACCGCGCACCTCATCGACGCCCACGACCTGCTCGCGCACGTCCAGCGCACCGCGCCGGACGCGGCGCGCACCGTGCTGATGCACCCGTACACCGGCGCGTGGGCGATGCGCGGCCTGCTGCGCCTGGGCCGGACCGACCTCGACCCGGCCGCCCCCGATCTCGACGAACTCCTGGGCCACCTGGGCTCGATCGCGGCGGCCGCGGCACTGCGCGGGGATCCCGAGCACGGTCCGCCCGGCCGGGTCGAGCTGTGCGCGGTCGGCGGCTGGGTGTATCTGCCCACGCTGGGGCGGGTGCGGGTGGCGGCGGACGCGGGTCGGATCGCGCTGACCGGGCGACAGTGGTCGGTCGGCAGTCGGCTGGTCTCGCGCCGTCAGGCCAACCGCAGGTGTTCCGCCACCGCCGCCGGGCTGAGCGCGACGCTTGCCATCGAGGACGTCGACCTCTATCGCGACGTGCATCGCTGGCAGCCGAGCGCCCGGCTGACGGCTCGCCAAGTATCCTCGCTGCAACGGAATTTCGTCTGCGCCTGGGATCAGCTGGCACACTCTCACCGGGTCTACGCGGCCGGCTTGCCGGCGGCGTTGTCCACGCTGGTTCCGGTGGTGGGCGAGCCGGGCGTCAGTCTCAGTTCGTCGTCGCGGTACGCGTTCGGGGGTCTCGCGCTCACACCCGAGGTGGGCCCGACCACCCTGGCCGTCACGCTCGTCCACGAGTTCCAGCACAACAAGCTCGGCGCGATGCAGGACATCACGAATCTCTCGACGCGCTCGAGCGCCCGGTACCGGGCGCCCTGGCGGTTGGACCCCCGACCGGTGGGCGCGCTCTTGCAGGGCGCCTACGCGCATCTGGGGATCGCGGATTTCTGGCGGGTTCGCCGGCACGCCGTCACGGGAGAGGAGCAGGATCGGGCACAGGCCGAGTTCGCCGTACACCGCGAGCACGTGACCGAGGCGATCGCGACGTTGCGCGAGTGCGGTGAACTGACGCCGGACGGCGCACGTGTGGTGGATGCCATGGCGGGCACGGTGCAGTCGTGGTGGCGCGAGGACGTACCGGCCGACGCGGCGCGCCGCGCGGCCGAACGGGTGCGTTCGGGGCATCGGGCCTGGGTCGCGCGCAATGGCGACCGGGGCCGCCGCGGGCCCCGCGAGCGGGTCGTGGACGCGGGTGGAACGACACGAAACGAAAGATGAACATGAGATTACCTGATGTAACGAGGAGTAACGTCGCGTGATGGACTCGGGTAGCCTGGGAACAACGAGTGACTGCGGGGGAGGGCAAGCCCACGCGCGTCGCGACGAAGTGCCGACATCAGGGGTCGAGATGACACCAGTCTTCTTCACGAGTCGGTCGTGCGGCGATGAGCGGGCCTATGTCGAGCGTTTTCACGCCGATGTCGAACAGGCGGTCGCCGCCCGGCTGTCCCAGGGGGGCGGCGCCCGCGGTGTGCTGCCCTCGTGTACCGATTCCGGTGTGGGCGCCACGCCCGAGGCGCTGGCCTGCTCGGTTCCCGCGGCCGTCGTGCTGGCGTCGCCCGACTACCTCGCCGATCCGCGCGCCATGCGCGAATGGGCCGTACTGGCCGAACGGGTGCGCGGACACCGGGCGCACACCGGCCGACGGGTGGACGCGGTGGTCACCGTGCGCTGGCGTGCCACCGACTCCCGGCTCGACGGACAACCGACGCCCGACTTCGGCGCCGAGAACGACTACGGCCCGATCTACGCCCGCCAGGGGTTGTTCGACCTGATGCGCCTGGAGGGGCACTCGGCCGACTACCGACATCTGGTCGCCGAGCTGGCCCGCGTACTGGTCGCGGCCGAACGTGCCCCGCTGCGCCCGCTGCCGGCGGCCGAGGCACGAGAGTTGTTCCCGACCGTGCGCGTCGAGCCCAGCCCGAGTCCGCCGCCCGCGCGCACCGCGTTCGGGGCCTCCGCGCCGTTCACCACCGCCTTCCGGGGGCTGCCCGCCCGCGCTCGCGCCGGCTTGGACTCGGCCGCCCGACCCCGCTGGATCACGGCCCGACACAACCCTCGCCGCCCACTGTTGTGGGGACCCGGTGGCGACGTTGAGGAGCACTGAAGCGATGAGCGACAACCCACCCGGCCCATCGGGAACCGTCGTCACGTTCTACTCGTACAAGGGCGGCACCGGTCGCACGATGGCGTTGGCCAACGTGGCCTGGATCCTGGCTTCGCGAGGCAAGCGCGTGCTCGTGGTGGACTGGGACCTGGAATCCCCCGGCCTGCACCGCTACTTCCACCCGTACCTGATCGACAAGCGGCTCGAGGACACGCGCGGCGTGCTCGACATGATCCGCGCCTTCGCCAAGGTGGTCGGCTCCGAGGCCAGCACCGACGCGATGATCGAGGCGAGCCGCATCGCGGAGAGCCGGGTGGACGGCTGCGCGGTCAAGGTCGACCGCGACTTCCCCGACGGCGGTCTGATCCGCTTCCTCGGCCCGGGCCGGCAGAACCACGAATACGCGGCGACCCTCGCCGGCTTCAACTGGGCCGACTTCTGTGAGAGTCCGCACGGCATCGGCTTCCTGGACGCGCTGCGCGAGGACATGCGCGCGTCCTACGACTACGCCCTGATCGACAGCCGCACCGGCCTCAACGACATCGCCGGCATCTGTACCACCCTGCTGCCCGACACCGTGGTGGACGGCTTCACCCTCAACGAGCAGGCCATCGACGGCGGCGTCAACGTGGCCCGCTCGATCGCCCGGCAGGCCGAGCGTCCGCTGCGCATACTGCCCGTGCCGATGCGGGTCGAGGACGACGAGAAGGACAAGCTCGAAGCCGGCCGCGACCACGCGCGCGAGCGGTTCGCCGAATTCCTCGCGGAATACTCCGAGGCGGAGCGCACCAAGTACTGGGGCGAGGTGGAGATCCCGTACAAGGCGTTCTACGCCTACGAGGAGACCCTGGCCACCCTGGGCGACCGGCCGCTCCAGGAGGGCAGCCTGCTCGCCGCGTACGAGCGGCTGACCGGTGTGCTCACCGAGGGCGCGATCACCCGACTCGATCCCGTCGAGGAGGGCGAGCGCCGACGCGAGCTGCGCCGCTTCGAGCGGATCCGGTACACCGCCCCGGTCACCGTGCGCATCCTCTACAGCGCCCGCGACCGCATGTGGGTCGACTGGGTACGGGCCCAACTCATCGCCGCCGGCACCCAGGTGGTCGGCACCGGCGGCTGCGACACGCCGCTGGAGCGGTTGGAGGACGTGGACAGCGTCGTGGTGCTGTCCTCGCCCGACTCGCTGCCCAGCCGGGCCTGGACCGCGATGCGCACCGCGCTGCGCCGGCTCGTGTCGGCGGATCGGGTGGGCGTGGTGACGGTGCGGGTGGACGACGGGCTCGACCTCGACCCGGGCGTGGGCGAGACGGTGTCGCTGTCCGCGCTGTCCGAGGAGCACGCGCGCACCGCGCTGCTCGCCGCGTTCGGCCGCACCCCCTCGGAGGCCCCGCCGGCGGAGGGCCCCCGCTTCCCCGGCACCAAGCCCAGGGTGTCCCAACTGTTGCCCCGGCACTCGGCCTTCACCGGGCGTGACGACATTCTCGAACGCCTGCGCGACCAGTTGGCCAAGGGCGCCACGGCGGTGTTGCCCCAGGCCCTGCACGGTCTGGGCGGCGTCGGCAAGACCCAGGTCGCGCTGGAGTACGCGCACCGCTTCGCCGCCGACTACGACATCATCTGGTGGGTGTCCGCCGAGCAGGCACAGGGCGTCGCCGCGCAACTCGCCCGGCTGGGCGTGCGGCTCGAACTGTCCACCGGGGAGAACGTGGGCGACGCGGCGGCCACGGTGCTCCAGAGCCTGCAACAGGGCGAGCCCTACGACCGCTGGCTGGTGATCTACGACAACGCCGACGAGCCCGCCTCGCTGGCCAACCTGATGCCGCAGGGCAGCGTCAACGGACACGTCCTGGTCACCTCGCGCAACGACCTGTGGGCGCGCAGCGCCCGCCCGCTCGAAGTACCGGTGTTCCGCCGCGACGAGAGCGTCGCGCTGCTCCAGCGCCGGGTGCCGGCGCTGACCGAGGCGGACGCGCAGAAGGTCGCCACCGCGCTGGGCGACCTGCCGCTGGCGGTCGAGCAGGCGGGCGCCTGGCTGGCCGAGTCGGCGATGCCGGTCGAGGACTACCTGGAGCGGGTGAACACGCGGGTCACCGCGATCCTGGAGGAGGGCCAGCCGCCGGACTACCCGACCACCGCCGCCGCGACGTGGACCGTCTCGCTGGACGAGCTGAAGGAGCGGCAGCCGGCCGCGGTGCGCCTGCTGGAGTTGTGCGCGTACCTGTCGCCCGACTCCATCTCGATGCGGCTGCTGCGCTCGCGCGAGGTGCTCCAGGAACTGATCCGGGTGGACAGTTCGCTCGGCGACACACTGTTGTTGTCCCGGATCTTCCAGCAGCTCGGTCGCTACGCGCTGGCCCGGGTGGACCGGGGCGCGGACACCATCCAGGTGCACCGCCTGGTGCAGGCCGTGTTGCGGGACCAGATGCCGGCCGAGGACAACATCGCCCGGCGCGCCCGAACCCTGGAGATCCTGGCCGCGAACGCCCCCGGCGACGTGGACGACCCGGCGAACCAGGACGCGTACGAGGAGCTGTACAAGCACCTCGTGCCCTCGCGCGCCCTGGAGAGCGACTCGGAGGGCGTGCGCCGCTGGATCGTCGAGCAGGTCCGCTTCGCCTGGCGCTCCGACGACTGGGAATTCGCCCAGTACATCGCCGAGGTCGCGCTGGACCGGTGGCGCGCGCGATTCAGTCGGCACGACCCGCTGACGCTGCGCATGTGCACCCAGCTGGCGAACGTCTACCGGTCCCAGGGCAAGTACCGCAAGGCCTACGACCTGGACCGGGCCACCCTGGAGGCGCAGCGCGCGGCACTGGGCCCCGACCACCCGCACACCCTGATCACCGGGCGCGGGTACGGCGGCGACCTGCGCTCGCTCGGCCGCTTCCAGACCGCGCTCGAATCGGACCGGGAGAACTACCGGCGGTTCAGCGAGGTGTTCGGCGAGGACACCAACGACGCCCTGCTCGCGGCCAACAACCTCGGCGTCTCGCTGCGCCTGACCGGTCGTCTGGAGGAGGCGCGCGAGGTGCACCAGACCGCCTACGACTGGCGTCGGCGGATCCAGGGGGAGGACCACCCGCGCACGTGCTTCCTGGCCAACCAGGTCGGTCAGGACCTGCGGGAGCTGGGCGACTACGCGGGCTCGCGGGCGGTGCTGCAGCGCACGCTGGCCCTCGAGGAGGCCAACGGTCGGGTCCGGGACGCGCTGCGCACCTCCAAGAACCTCGCGGTGACGATCCGGCAGACGGGGGACGCCCGCTACGCCCGATCGCTGGACAGCGACACGCTGGAGAAGTACCGCGCCTTCCTGAGCCCGACCCACCCCGACATGCTGGCCTGCGCGCTCAACCTCGCGGCCGACCACCGCGCGATGGGCAACAACGAGCAGGCCCTCGAACTGGCCCAGGACACCTATCAGGGCTATCGCGAGCAGTTCGGGGGGCAACACCCGTTCACCTTCGGATGCGGGAGCAACCTGTCGAGCTACCTGCGGGCGGTCGACCGGCTCGAGGAGGCGCTGGCGCTGGGGCGCAGGTGCATCGAGGGGCTGCGCGAATCGCTGGGCGAGGAGCACCCGTTCACCCTGGCGGCGGCGGTGAACCACGCGAACAACCTCTATCGGGCGGGCGAGGTCGACGAGTGCGCCGAACTCGACCGGGTCACCTACGAGCGATACGAGGAGTTGCTGGGCGCGGAGCACCCGCACACCCTGGTCGCGGCCTGCAACCGGGTGCACAGCCTGGGTGAGATCGGCCGTCGGGAGGAGTCCCTCGACTGGTTCACCCGCACCGAGCGCGCGTGTCGACGCAAGCTCGGCGAGGAACACCCGATCTCCCAGGGGCTGCGCGAGCACCGCCGACTGGAGACCGACATCGAGGTGCCGCCGACCTGATCGGCGCAGCTCCCTCGGCCACGATCCGGGCCGGTCCGACCTCGTGTCGGGCCGGCCCGGACGTGTTCGGGGCCGGAGCGCGCCGGGCCGTTCGGGAGGGCGGCTCGGAGGGCGGTTCGGCGGGAGCCACGACACGCCGGGACACGCCGGGACACGCCGTCACGCCGCGCGACTCGCCTGGCAAGAATGTGACGATTTGCGCCTTTATCGACACTTTCTGTTAGTTTTTGTGCCGGTGACACATGCACGCACGTTCCGCCGTCCCACCGGCACTCTTCGCGCTGTCCCGAAATCGGCGCGGCCGTTCCGTCCCCTGCGCTCCCGAGCGCGCCTCCCGAGGAGTCACCCCCATGGCCTTGTCCATCTCCACCGTCGTCCTGCTGGGCGTCATCGTCTTCATCTTCATCCGCAAGGGCGGCATGCGAATCCCGCACGCCATCGTGTGCGCGCTGCTCGGGTTCTATCTGGCGAGCACCTCGATCGCGCCGAGCATCCACAGCAGCGGCAAGAGTGTCGCGAACCTGCTGAGCAATCTGAACTTCTGATCGCGGCGGTCACCCGAACCGGCCCGGCGGCAGCTCCGCCGGGCCGGTCTTCGCCGTCTCGGCGGGCCCTCGGGCGGTGGACGGATCTCGGGTCCCGGACGGACCTCGGGCGGTGGACGGAGGAGGGTGGGCATGGCGGACACGGGCGCGGTCGGGACACCCCCGGTGGTCGTGGGCATCGACGGTTCGGAGCACGGTGATCGGGCGCTGGCCCGGGCCGCCGAGGAGGCCACCCGCGCGGGGGCGCCGCTGCGGGTGGTGCACGCGATCCGGGTGCCGATGGCCACGCCCGGGTTCGAGCCGGTCGAGCCGAACGAGGACACCCGGCGCGCCGCCGAGGAGTTGGTCCGCGATGCCGCGGCGGCGGCGCTGCGCCGTTGTCCGAACCTGAGCGTCGACGCCCGGGTGGGCTACGGCCTGCCGGGTGACGCGCTGCTCGCGGCGGCCGAGGGGGCGATGTTGCTGGTCGCCGGATCGCGCGGGCGTGGCGGGTTCGGCGGCCTCCTGCTCGGCTCGGTGTCCCGGTACCTGGCGGCGCGTACCGAGTGTCCGCTGCTGATCGTGCGCGGCGAGCCCCGGGCGGGCGGCGCGGACGTGCTGCTCGGCGTCCAGGGCGACGGCGACGGCCGGGCGGTGTCGGCCGCGTTCGAGGCGGCCCGGGATCGGGGGTTGCCGGTGCACGCGGTGCACGCGTGGAGTTGGCCCGGATACGCCGGCCTCGCCGGGCCGAGCGAGGCGGACATGCGCGCGGTCGCCGAAGTGCACGCGACGGCGCTGGAGCAGGCGCTGACGGCGGCGCGCGAGCGGTTCCCCGACGTCGAGGTGCGCGCGGACTCGGTGATGGCGGACGCCGCGGCCACGCTCGTCGAGGCGTCGGCCGGCAGCGTGTTGGCCGTGGTCGGCGTCCGGCGCCGGCGCGGCCCGCTGCGGCACTGGGTCGGCCACGTCGCGACGACCACGATCGAGCACGCGCGATGCCCGGTCCTGGTGGTGCCGCAGCACTGAGCCGGTGATCCCCGTCGATGGTCGGGTCGCCGTTCCATCATTGATTCAATCAGTGATTGAAAATGCCGGCGGTTCGTGGTTTGGTGCCTGCCGTGACCGCACAATCCCGGGCCCGGCTGCTCGACGAGGCCGAACGGCTCTTCCTCGCCCAGGGCTACGACAGGGTCTCCGTGCGGGCGGTCAACGCCGCCGCGGGGATGAATCCGGCCGCCGTGCACTACCACTTCGGCTCCAAGCGGGACCTGGTGGTCGCACTGCTGCAGCAGCGTCTGGGCCCGCTGTGGGCCGAACCGCTGGCCGGGCTGGACCGGGCCCGGGCGGCCGGGTGGACGCCCACCGTCGCCGAGGTGGTCACGGTGATCGTCGAGCCGTTCGACCGGCTGGCCCGGGAGCCGAGCGGGCCGATGTTGCTGCAACTGCTCGCCCGGACCGTGCTGTCCGGGCGGGAACTGCCCTGGGACGACCCGTGGTTCCGGCACCGGCCCTGGCGCGAGCTGCTGGCCGGCGCCCGTCCGGACCTGAGTGAGCGCGAGATCGCGGACCGCTGGCGGCTCGCCTTCGACCTGCTGCTCCAGCTCTACGGCCAACCCGTGGCCGACGTGTTCGTCACCCCGCCCGCCGCCGCGGCCGTGGCCGCCTTCGTCACCGCCGGCCTGGACGCCCCGCGCCCGGCCAATCCGTCCCGTACCGAACGAGGTGCCCCGTGATACCCGACGTCTTCGCCCCCGCCAAGCTCGGCCCGCTCACGCTGCGCAACCGGATCCTCAAGGCCGCCACGTTCGAGGGCGCCACCCCGGACGCGCTGGTCACCGACGACCTGATCGAGTACCACCGCCGCCCCGCCGCCGGCGGCATCGGGATGACCACCGTCGCCTACTGCGCGGTGGCCCCCGAGGGCCGCACCGACCGGCACCAGATCTGGATGCGGCCCGAGGCGGTGCCGGGGCTGCGCCGGCTCACCGACGCGGTGCACGCCGAGGGCGCGGCGGTCTCGGCCCAGATCGGCCACGCGGGTCCGGTGGCCAACGCCGCCTCCAACGGTCGGCCCGCCCTGTCCGCGGGCCGGATGTTCAACCCGCTGGGCATGCGCACCACGCTGGCCGCCGGCGAGCAGGACATCGCCCGGATCACCCGCGCGCACGCCGAGGCCGCGCTGCTCGCGATCGAGGCCGGGTTCGACGCGGTGGAGATCCACCTGGGCCACAACTACTTCGCCAGCGCCTTCCTCAGCCCCAAACTCAACCACCGCAAGGACGCGTACGGCGGCTCGCTCGCCAACCGGGCCAAGGTCGCGCGCGGGGTGTGTCGCGCGGTGCGCGACGCGGTGGGCGACCGGATCGCGGTGACCGCCAAGCTCAACATGGAGGACGGCGTCCCGGGCGGGATCTGGCTGGACGAAAGCATCCGAACCGCGCGCTGGTTGGAGGAGGACGGCTCGGTGGACGCGCTGGAGTTGACCGCGGGCAGTTCGCTCCTCAACCCGATGTACCTCTTCCGCGGCGACGCCCCGGTGCCGGAGTTCGCCGCGACCTTCCCGCAGCCGCAGCGTACGGGGGTCAAGCTGATCGGCAAACGCATCCTGCGGTCGTACCCCTACGAGGAGGCCTATCTGCTGGCCTCCGCCCGGCAGTTCCGGGCCGAGTTGAAGCTGCCGCTGATCCTGCTCGGCGGCATCACCAACCGGGACACGATGGATCTGGCGATGGCCGAGGGCTTCGAGTTCGTGGCGATGGGCCGCGCGGTGCTGCGCGAGCCGGACCTGGTCAACCGCATCGCGGCCGAGCCGAAGACCAGGTCGTTGTGCGTGCACTGCAACAAATGTATGCCGACGATCTACAGCCGCACCCGCTGCGTGCTGATCGAGCCGGAGGCGTAGCCGGGGCGTGGTCGGGACTCGGCGGCCGTGCGTCCACTTCCGTGCTCGGCGGCGGGGCACACGTCGCCGAGCACGGCAGCGGAACGGCCGGACGGGTCGCGCACGCGCGCCCGTCCGGCGTTCGGGGACACCGACCGCGGTCGGTGTCGCGGCGGTCGGTCAGAGCAGGTAGCGGGTGACCGAGTCGATCACGCAGGCGGGCTTGGCCGATCCCTCGATCTCGACGGTGATCCGGTTGACCACCTGGACGCCCCCGGCGATGTCCGCGACGGCCACGATCTCCGCGCCGCCGCGGACGCGCGAGCCGACCGGGACCGGGGCCGGGAAACGCACCTTCTCCATGCCGTAGTTCACCCCCATCGAGATGTTGCGCACCTCGACGATCTGCGGCAGGAAGAGGTTGGACAGCGCCAGGGTCAGGTAGCCGTGTGCGATCGGCGCGCCGAACGGACCCTCCTTCGCCTTCTCCACGTCGACGTGGATCCACTGGTGGTCCCCGGTCGCGTCGGCGAACAGGTTGATCCGCTCCTGGGTGATCTCCAGCCATTCGCTGTGGCCCAGGTGTCTGCCCACCGAGTCCTTGATCTGCTGGAGGTCGGTGAAGACGGTGACCGCCATGTGCGCTCCGATCGTTTCTGATGGTCTGTCAGATCAGCTGCTCCGGGTATACCAGACCGCCTCCGACGAGGCGTTTCGGGGATACCCGGTGGTGCTCAGCCGATCGGGATCCAGGCCACCTGGCGTACGTCGGCGAGCCGGTCGACGGAGACGCCCGCGGCCGAGACGGTCCACAACTCGTCGCCCACCACCAGCGAGCGCAGGATCCTGGAGCCGGGGTGGGTGACCCGGCCCACCTCGACGATGCGGGTGCCGTCGACGCGCAACACCAGCGCGTAGGAGCCGCGCGTGCCCGGGTACTTCTCGCCGGGGGCGATCTGCGACCGGTCGGGTATGGAGTAGGCACCGGTCACCGGCACCACCACGGTGCCGTCCTTGGGCCAGTACAGGAACGCGTGCGCGTCCTGCTCCGCCTGCGAGCTGCCGTTCGGGATCGTGTACTGCGCGACCCGGGTCGGATCGGCCAGGGCGCGGACGTCGAACAGGGACACCTGGGTGCCCAGGCGCATGCCGCCGTCGGTGGCGTCCTGACCGACGCCGATCAGCCGGCCGTCGGCGATCGGGTGCAGGTAGGCCGAGTAGCCGTTGATCTTCAGTTCGCCGACGGTGCGGGGATTGCGCGGGTCGCTCAGGTCGATCGTGTACAGCGGGTCGGTCTGTCGGAAGGTCACCACGTAGGCGATCGGTCCGGCGAAGCGCACGCCCATGATCCGCTCGGTGCGGCCGAGTCCGCCCACTCGGCCGACCTGGGTCAGCCGGTCGCCGTTGCGGGCGAGCACGACGACGGCCGATTCGCTGCCGGAGCGCGGGGCGATCGGGGGCCCGGCGCTCGGGGGCCGAGTGCTCGGCGTGTTCGGACGGGTGTCGGTGCCGTCGCTCGGTGCGACGGCGGAGCCGGCCGAGCCGTTGGGCGCGCCACCGGGAGCCGAGTCGGCCGGGGCCGCGCTGCCCTGGGCGGTGCTCGGCGCGAGGGTGCCGGGCTTGGCGTTGCCCGGCGGGACCGGCACGGAGGAGCCCGGTGCGGTGGTGCTTCGGGTGGTGTCGCCCGGCGGGAGGTTGCCGGGGCCGCTCTGCGGGATCGTCGGGTCACCCGGGCTCAGCGTCGTCGCCACCCGCAGGTTGCCGCCGAGTTCGGACATCGCGTACTCGTTGATCATCGTGCCGGAGACCGAGCCGGTGGCGACCAGCCTCGGGGTGCCCTTGCCGGAGATGTCGAGCTGGGTGATCGCGGTGTTCGTGGTCGGCGGTCCGCCACCGATCACCTTCTCGTCGCGCGAGACCGCGCGCCGGGAGGACGAGATCGCCAGGTACAGATTGGACTGTGAGGCGTACACGTTGTTCACGTCGGCGGCCACCGTCACCGGATCGCCCTTGTCCAGGTCGCGGGTCAGGTCGAAGGACAACACGCTGACCGTCGCGGCGCCGGTGTGTCCGGGATCGCCCGCCCGGGTCGCCGGGCGGCTGACCCGGTCGCAGCCGACCAGGTTGCCGGTTTCGGTACGGCCGTTCGCGGCGAGCGTGAACTGCGGCAGCCAGTCCGCGGCGGTCGAGCGGCGGATCCGGTCCTTGGCCTTGTCGGGGGACCGGTCCGTCGTCATGCTCAGTCGCGGCCGTGAGCGCACCACGATGCGCGCGGTGCTGCCGACCTGTCGCGCGTCGGCGTAGGCGCCGTCCACGGTCAGGTCGCCCAGGATCCGCGGTGCCGCGGTGAGGTCGACCAGGACGAACCGCGCCTGCGTGTTCGTCCCCGGCAACATCGAACCGCCCGAGCCTCCCGAACCGCCGGGGATCGGCGCCATCTTGCCCGAACCGCCCCGGCTCTGCGGGAGGTTCGAGCCGGCGTCCAGGATCAGCAGGGCCCGGTCGCCGGACACCAACACCTCGGTCGCGCGTGCTCCCGGTACTTCCAGCGACCCGGTGACCCGATGGGATGCCGTGTCGAGCACGGTCAACCGTCCGTTGGCCACGGTCAGCACTCGGCGCCCGTCGCTCTTGACCAGGTCGGGCTCGTCGACGCCGACCTCCTGGGTATTGGTGGTCGAGTGCTCCGGCGCGGTGGGCGCCGCTCGATCCGCCGACATGCCCTCCGCCGACTTGGGCGCGGCGGCCGGTGCGCCGGCGTCCGGCGCCGCGAGGGGCACCCCATCGCTGTGCTCGGTCACGGTCCGCAGCGCAGCCGCGCGGAAGTCGTCGACCAGCGCACCGCACGAGTCGAACGCGGTGAGTGGCTTCTCCTCCGCGGTGAGGGCGGTCGTGCGCGTCGGGTCCGTCTTGTCGCGGTCCTGGGAAGAGGAAGCGGTGCAGCCGCCGACGACGAGTCCCGCCGCCAGCACGAATATCGGCAGGGCCGCGGCCCCGCGCGTGGAACCGTCGTGGATTCGCATGGCCCTGTGACGGGGCACGTCGCGGAACGGTTCCCTCGCCGCCGAACGGGTCGCGAACCGGCCCGGACGGGCGCGCCGTCGACCGCGGGACAGCCGCCGCGGGGCGGATGCGGGTCATCCTTGCGGCTGTTGTCTCGGGGTCGGGCCAAGGGTTATCCCTGATGGACCACGCTCCGTTCACGGCGCATGCTGTACGGAGCCGTGTGCACAGCGAGAGGAGCCGCGCATGCACCCGAATTCCGGTCCTCATCCACCCCATTGGTACGGCATGCCCCCACACATGCGGGTGGGCGACGCGGATCGTGAGCGCACGATCGAGCATTTGAAGTTCGCGTTCGGCGAAGGCCGGTTGACCGCCGACGAGTTCGAGGAACGGGTGGCCTCGGCGCTGGCCGGGAAGACCCGGGCGGACCTGGAGAGCCTGCTCGAGGACCTGCTGATGCCGATGCCGGTCGCACCGCCGCTGCCGGTGCCGCGCCCGATGCCCGGGCCGCCGCCGTGGTGGCTCGACCGGCCGATGGGGCCGTTCGCGCGCATGCAGCCGGGGCGCGAGCGGGGGTGGAGTGCGGCGGCGCACTGGAGCGGATTCTGTGCTCCGGTACTGGGTCCGTTCATGATCCGCCGGAGCGCGGGCAAGGAGTCGCCGTTCGTGCGGGACAACGCGACCGTGGCGCTCAACTTCCAACTGACCTGTCTGCTCTCGTTCGTGCTCGCCCCGATCCTGGCCCTGCTCGGCGACGTGGGCGGCGTGCTGATCGGCGCCATGTACTCGGCCATCGCGGTCTGCGCGGTCATCGGCGGGGCGCGGGCGGCGGGCGGCGATGTGATGCGCTACCCGATCAGCCTGCGGGTGGTGAAGTGACGCGGCCGGTCGGCGGTGGGCGGGGGATCGGATAGAGGGGGGCGGCTCAGGCTCCCGCCGGGTTCGCCCGGCGTGTGGGTCGGCTGCTGCGGCCGAGTCGGCTCGGCCGGGTCCACAGCAGGAGTTCGCCACCCGGCGGGGAGACCACGCCCCCGTGCGCGGGGTCGCCCGCGAACCACACGTCACCGCCGTCGCACTTGTGCAGGTGCCACCAGCGGTGCGACATGGACACCACGGTCAGCGCGTACTGCGTGCCGTCGCCGGCGCGGTCGCCGATCACCAGCGGCGGCCCCCACGCGCCGTCCCCGTCGGCCGGATCGCGGAACCGGCAGGAGCAGGTGACCCAGGGATGTCGGGCCAGCGTGCGCCGCATTCGCCGGGCCAGGACGAGCGCGCCGATTCCGATCACCAGGGCCGCCACCCCGACCACGAGCGGGACCATGCCCCAGCCGCCGAGGGCCGCGCCGTCACCCCCGTCGCCGCCGGCGGAAAGGATCGCGAACCACGCCCCGGTGCACGCCAGACCCACGACCGTCACCGCGACGGCGCGAAGCCGATACAGCCGCAGTGCCCGGGCGGTCGCGTGCAGGGAGAGGGCCACGCACTCCCACCGCTCGCTACCCATGGCAGCACCCTAAGCAGGCGCGGGCGGCAATGGTGAACCGGTGCGTGTCGGGCGTTTCCGGTACGGGTCGATCGGGGCGGGTGGGAGCCGGACGACGGGGGTGTGTCGGCCGGCTCCCGCGGGCGTCGGGACGGGTCGGGGCGGACGGTTCAGTAGCGCAGCCCGTGGCCGAACGGGAAGACCGGGTCCTTTCCGTCCCGCGGCACGTCCGAGCGCTGCGCGCGTACGTCGGCCATCGAGCGCGGCAGTTCGAACGGCAGGTTGCCCTCGGGTCGTACCCGACCGAACAGCGCGTCGAGCAGCGGGCCGTCGGCGCAGCCGTAGTTCGCCACCAGCGCGGCGGCGGCCTCGGCGATCTCCGGGAGCACCGCCGGGCGCTCCAGGTACACGTCCACGACGGTGGGCACCGTCGCGCACAGCTCCAGGACCGCGGCCAACTCGACCGTGTCGAACTCCAGCGAACCCGCGTGGAAGAACTGTTCGAATCCGCCCTCGCGCGGCTCGAACGGGGTCTTGACCCGGACGATCGCCACGTCGGCCTCCTCGGGCGTGGCCACGACCGTGCCGTAGCCGGCCGCCACCTCGGCGTCCAGGCCCCGGACGTACACGCGCGAGCCCTCGGCCAACGGCAGGATCGGCTCGGCGCCTCCGGTGTCGCTCTCGGGCGCCTCGTTCTTCAGTAGGGTGACCGACCGGCTCTGCGCGCGCAGCCCGGCGGCGACGCCGGCGGGCGTGCCGACGGACGCGGCGGCGCCGGCCGGGTCGACGAAGGGGTGGTCGAACAGGCCGAGCACGAACTTCTCCCGGAGCAGGCGCCGTGCCGACACGTCGAGCCGCTCCTCGGTGAGTCGGCCCGCCTCGACCAACGCGACGACCTGCTCGGGGACGTCCTCGCCGCCGAACTGGTCGCAGCCCGCCTCCAGGACGCGCAGCACCCGGTCGGGGACGGACAGATCCTCCACGCCCCAGGCCCGGGCGGGCATGCTCTGGCCCATGATGTTCGCGTCGGAGATCAGGCCCCAGTCGGTGCACACGATGCCGTCGAAGCCGAGTCGTTCCCGGAGCAGGCCGGTGATGATGCCCCGGTTGAAGCCGAACGCGACCTCCTCGTGCTCGGTTCCGATCGGCATGCCGTAGTACGGCATCATCTGCGACGTGCCGGCCGCGAGCGCCTCCTTGAACGGCGCCAAGTGGTAGTCGAAGTTGTCGCCCGGGTAGACCTGCTCGCGCCCGTACGCGAAGTGCGGGTCCTCGCCGTCGAGTTGCGGGCCGCCGCCGGGGAAGTGCTTGGTCATGCAGGCCACCGACGCGGTGTCGAGCGTCTCGCCCTGCGCGCCCCGGATGTAGGCGGCGACGAGCTTGCCGGTCAGTTCGGCGTCCTCGCCGAAGGTGCCGTTGATCCGCGACCAGCGCGGCTCGGTGGCCAGGTCGATCTGCGGGTGCAGCGCGAGCCGGATGCCGACCGCGAGGTATTCGCGCCGCATCAGGTCGGCGAACTCGCGGACCAGGTCCGCGTCGCCGATCGCGGCCAGGCCCAGCGTCTCGGGGTACTGGGAGAAACCCTCGGCGTACGCGGCGGTGCCCGGGTTGTCGGTGAAGTGGTGCCGGGGGTCCGTGGACAGCGTGATCGGGATGCCCAACCGGGTCTCCAGCGCCAACTCCTGGATCCGGTTGTGCCACCGCGCGATGTGCTCGGGGCGACCGCCGCCCATCAGGTTGAAGTGGTTCATGCCCTTGTCGGCGATCATCCGCCGGACGGTGACGTCGAACGGCAGCGTGTCCGGATCGTCGAGCAGCGTGCCGTCGGGGCCCATGACCGCGATGGTCTGGAACATCAGACCGGCCTTCTCGGCGACCGTCATCCGGCCGAGCAGGTCCTCGACCCGCTCCTCGATCGACAACGACGCGTCCTCGTAGGGGCAGGTCGCGGCCCGGAAGCGGGTGCGCGCGGTGGTCCCGGTCATGAGTCCTCCAAAAACCTAGTGGTCAGTAGGTTTTTAGCACGGGGGAGGCCGCGGACTCCAGTGCCCTCCGCGGTTCACCCGGGGGTCACCGACGCTCCGTACAATGGGCCGAATGCGCGCCGGGGGGCATCGGCGCGCCCGGCGGAGCCGCCGGCGATGCGCGCCGGATCGCCCGATCCGTCGGGTGTCGCGGCGCATCCGGCGCGGCCGGCGTTTCGGCGAATTCACACCATGGGCACGAGGGGCGGACGCAGGTTGGACACCGTGCGGGGCTTGCTCGACGCGCTCCGGGATTTCCTCGACCACGGCGCGTGGACGCAGTGGCCGCTACCGGCCTCGGTGGCGGTCTTCGTCCTCGTCTGCGCCGTGGGCGTCACCGCGCTGGTGCCCAAGTCGTTGTTCGCCCCGGTGGCGGGTGCCCTGTTCGGCGCGATCGGCGGCACGGTGGTCACCCTGGTCGGGGCCACGCTCGGCGCGCTGATCAGCCTGTACCTCGGCCGCCGGCTCGGCCGGGAACGGATCGGTGGCTGGCTGCACAAGCGCGAGGCCCTGGCCGTCCTCGATCGCCGGCTCTCCCGCAACGGGCTGGTGCCGATCACGGTCCTGCGGATGATCCCGGTCCTGCCCTCCTCCGTGGTCAGCTACGGCGCGGCGGCCACCCGGATCAGTACGAGCCACTTCACCATCGGGACGGCGCTCGGCATGTTGCCGATGACGCTCGTCCAGTGCGCCGCCGGGGCCTCGGTCCGACACGGCCTGTCCACGCCGGTGGTGGTCAGCGTGTTCGTCGGCTGCGTCTCGCTGGCACTGGGCATGGTCGCCGTACGGCGCCGGGGCGGCGAGCCGTCGGCGGCGGTGGCGCCGCCGGCATCGGACGGGGCCGAGTAGCGGGGCACCGGCGACGGCGTCGGCCCGGGTCGACCGCCGTACACCCACGCGTCGGTCGGACCGGAGCCTAGGGTGGGCCCATGTGGGCGAAGACGGGTCCGGAGACGGGGGAGCGGCGGGCCGCGCGGAGAGCGTCCCGGATAGTCGGCGTGGACGCCGCCCGCGCGCTCGCGGTCCTGGGCATGTTCGCCTCGCACGTCGGACCCGACCCCTACGACGGGGGCGTGGACACGCTGATCCAGGGCGCCACCGGCCGCGCCTCCGCGCTGTTCGCGTTCCTGGCCGGCGTCTCGCTGGTGCTGATGAGCGGCCGGGCGCCGCTGCGCGGCTGGGACCGGGGCAACGCCGCCGTGGTCACCCGCGTGCTGATCCGGGCCGTGCTGCTGCTCCCGCTCGGGATGTGGCTGGCCGACCTGGACACCGATGTCCTGGTCATCCTGGCCTTCTACGCCCTCTACTTCATGCTCGCCTGGCCCGCGCTGTGGCTGAGCACGCGCACCCTCGTGTGGGTCGCCGCGGGGTGGGCGCTGCTCGGGCCGATCGCCTCGTTCCTGCTGCGCCGGGCCCGCGACACCGGCGATGTTCGTTATGTCGCGCCCGGGTTCGCCGACTGGCGGCAGGGTCCGGGCCACATGTTCGAGACGTTGTTCCTGACCGGCAGCTATCCGGCGATCACCTGGATGCCGTTCGTGCTCGCCGGGATGGCGGTCGGCCGGCTGCGGCTGGGCGAGTTGCGGGTACAGCGCGCGCTGGTCGGGATCGGGGCCGCGCTGGCCGTGCTCGGCTACGGCGGATCCTGGGTCGTGGTCCGACTGTTCACCGGCGATCGACTGGCACGGATCGCCGAGCCGGACAGTGTGTCGGACGTGATCCGCGGCCGGGTCGGCTCGGTGCCGGTGTCCGACGCCGCCTGGCTCACCATCGCCGAGGGCCACACCGGTACGCCGTTCGAGATCGTCGGCGCGATCGGCGTCGCCCTCGGACTGGTCGGCCTCGCCCTGCTGGCCTGCCGCCCCTGGCTCGGCCGGATCCTGCTCGACCCGCTGATCTCGGTCGGCGCCATGGCGCTCACCGTGTACACCGCCCACCTGATCGTGATCGACCGCTGGTTCCCGCTCGCGTCCGGGGAGACCTGGCGGCGGCTGATCGGGTTCTTCGTGGTCACGATGCTGCTGTGCTGGACCTGGCGGCACACCCTGCGCAAGGGGCCGATGGAGGCCGCGTTGCATCTGCTCTCCGCGCTCCCCGCACGGTGGGTGCGGGGAGCCGCGGGGGGTGGGTCCGCTCACCCGGTCCCGGCCTCGGACGGGCCGGTCAGATGAGCAGGCCCCGCGCCCTGGCGCGGCCCAGCCAGGTCGGATACTCGTTGGTCATCAGCTCGTAGAGCTGCCCGTCGGGGACGTTGGCCGGGTCCTGGACCGAGAAGAAGTCGGCGTTGTCGACGTAGCGGCCGGTCAGGTCGTCCAGCTCCTCCAGGAACGAGAAGCCGCCCGGCCGACCCAGGCCCATGAACTGCCAGAAGATCGGCTCGAAGCTGGAGTGGGTGATCTGCTCGCGGGTCGCCTCGCGCGAGGTGGTCTGGCCGTCGGTGATGAACATGACGTATACGGGCAGGTCGTTCGCCAGCGGCTGGTGCCGGGGCGCGCTGCTGCCGAAGTAGTGCTCGCGGACCAGCCGCATCGCGCCGGCGTAGTCGGTCGAGCCCTCCAGGCCGGGGCTGCGCCGGATCCGCTCGGCCCAACCGTTGTACTGGCCGAGCCCGAGTTGCCCGGCGACGTGTCCCCGGGAGCCGAACAGGAACACGTCCACGGCCGCGTTGTCGTCGAAGCGCAGGCCGAGCGAGAGCACCCGCTCGGCGAGCGCCTGGACCTTGCCCTTCTTGAACAGCGACTGCATCGAGTAGGAGATGTCCAGGCAGAGCGCGACACGCGCGGTGTGCTCGCCGAGTCCGCGCTTCTCCAGGCTCACCGCGGCCTGCTTGGTCAGGTTGAGCAGTTGCGGGTGGCCCTCGTCGGCCAGCCGCTTCTCCATGTCGATCAGGGTCCGCTTCTTGAGGCTGATCGCGGGGGCGGCGGGCGGGGGAGAGGCGGGGCGCGGCGGGGATACGGGGGAGCCGGGCGCGGCGGCGGGTGGGGCGAACGCGGTCGGCGCGGGGGCGCTCGGGGCGGGCGGGGCGCTCTGTGGAGCGGGCGCGTCGTCGGCGGCGACCTCGATACCGAAGTCGGTGGCCAGTCCGGACAGCCCGGACGCGTAGCCCTGGCCCACCGCGCGGAACTTCCAGGCGCCGTTGCGCAGGTAGAACTCGCCGAACAGGAACGCCGTCTCGGTGGACGCCTCGTCGATGTCGAACTCGGCGATCGGCCCGCCCTGCGCGGTCACCACGTGCAACGCGAGCCCGGGCACCCCGCCGAAGCTGCCGCCGTCGGCGGACGCGCCGATCACCACCCGCTCGACGCCCGCCGGGATCGCCGCGAGGTCGACCCGGATGGTGTCCGTGACGACGCCGCCGGCGGTCGGCCGCTTCCCCTCGTGCCGTACCGCGCCGGTGGCGTCGGAGGGCTGGTTGTAGAAGACGAAATCGGCTTCCGTGCGCACCTTGCCGGCGGCGTTCAGGAGCAGCGCCGAGGCGTCCACGTCGGGGGCTCCCGCCGCGCGCCAGGTCAGGACCGCGCGCAACTCGGCGGTCGGTACCGGAGTGTTCCCACCTTTGCTTATCTTCGCCATGCCGCCCATCTTGCCCGCGCGATCCCCCTCCCGTGCGGGCTCACCCCACGAAAGCCCCCCGCCCCCCGCTCCCCACCCGCCCCACCGCCCCACGGACGCGCCCCCACCGTCTCGCCCCGCACTCGCCGCGCCGAGCCGGCACCGACCCGTGCGCCATCGCCTCACCCGGCTGGCGCCGCGTCCCACTCCCGCCCACTCGGCGGCGCCCCGCCGTCCCACGGACCGGCTCGCACCCGCCGCATCGCGCCTGGTCGCGATCCGCCCGCCCCGGGTTTCGTCCCCCGCGTTCCGCGCACGCTGGGGTGTGGGTGATCACAACCCGGTGTGGGGGCGGGCAAAGTGTGGCTTGGAGTGGTCGTGGGTGGGCGGGTTGTGGTGGGACTCGATCTCGGTCTTGTTCTGTGTTAGTCTGAAGCCTGTTGCAGTTGTGGTTCGCATCATCTTCTGAGTGCGCCTGTAGAGCTGTTCACTACGGGCGCATTTTGCATTTCGGTAGCTTCCGAAATGAGGGCGAAAAACGCGGCGACGCCCGGATTCACGAAGTGTGGATTCGTTCATCGGCCCACATGTAGGGAGAAAAATATGGCTACCGGAACCGTGAAGTGGTTCAACTCGGAAAAGGGCTTCGGCTTCATCGCGCAGGACGGTGGCGGCGACGACGTCTTCGCTCACTTCTCCGCGATCCAGGGCAACGGCTACCGTGAGCTCATCGAGGGCGAAGCCGTCGAATTCGACGTCGTGCAGGGCCAGAAGGGCCTCCAGGCGGAGAACATCAACCGCCTCTGATCTTCACCGATCGGCACGACCGAGGGCCGGCCGCCGCACTTCGTGTGCGGCGCGCCGGCCCTCGGCATGTCCGGCCTCGGCGGCTCAGGCCCGTCGCCGTGCCACCCCCGGCGCGCCGTCGGCGGCGAGTGCGGCCAGTTCCTCCTCCACCCGCCGCGTGTGCGCCGCCTCGTCCTCCCGCGCCCGGCGCGGACTCCAGCGCCCGGCCATCACGAGCACGCTCGGGACGAACAGCGCCTGGCACGCCAGGGTCAGCCACCACCAGCGCATCCACTCGTCGCTCGTGCGGTCCTTGGCCTTCCGCACCTCCTCGCCGTGGTCGATCAGTACGGCGAGCGACCGCTGCTTCTGTTCCACCAGATTCAGCTTGGCGAGATCGCCCCCGGCCAGTTGCAGCGCCTTGACCTGCAGCTCGATCGGGATCGCCGCGCGGTTGGGATATTCGGACATCCGGATGAAAAGCTCCGGGTCCTTCCGGACCAACTCCAGCGCCGCCCCCGCGTCGGCCTGCGCCGCGACCACCTCCTCGCCGTGGTTCACCAGCGGCGTCGCGGAGGTGACGATGACCGGTGTGAACACCGCGGACACCGACACCACGATCCGCACGATCCAGCCCCACACCGCCAGCCCCGTCGCGGTCGCCGCCGGGTTGTGCTTCTCGACCGTCTCCGTGTACCCGGCCATCCACGGCGCCCAGGCCATCCCGCTGCTCGCGCCGATGCCGACCAGGAGCCAGGCGAACGTGTAGTAGCCGGTGTCCGGGTGGTCCGTGGTCAGCGCGAACAGGTACGTGAACACCACCGTGCCCACGCCGCCCGCGATCATGAACGGCTTGCGCACCCGGGTCAGGTCGGACGCGACGCCCACCACGACGAGCGCGATCGCGTTCGCCCCCCAGTACCAGTTGGCGAGGGCGTTGGTCCGTTGCTCGGAGTACCCGTAGACGGTCGAGTAGTAGACGACCAGGTTGCCGACGACCGTGTAGTAGAACATCAGGTGCAGGCTGATCCCGAGCGCCGGCGCGAGGATGTCGAGCCGCATCATCTGCCGCCAGTGGTTCTTCTGCGCGGCCTCGACGTCCAGGCCGCGCGCCCTGGCCTCGATCAGCGCCTTGTCCCGCAGCGAGACCATGAGTTGGTCGCGCAGCGCCGGGGACAACTCGCGCAGGCCGAACAGCGCGACCACGAACACGACCAGGCCCGTGACGCCGGCGTACCGGAACTCGGTCTGCCAACTGCTGGAGTCCAGCGTGTTGCTGCTGACCGTGGTGACCACGAGGCTGCCGATGATCGGCCCCAGCGTCCAGAACCCCATCGCGCCGGCCCGGCCGACCTGCGGCGAGAAGTCGCGGATCAGCGCGGGCGTGGCGACCAGGGCCATGCCCTCGACCACGTTCACCAGGGCCATGTAGAACATGAACCAGCCCTTGCTCTGCGCGTTGGGCAGCGCGAAGAGGACGAGCACGCCGGTGAGCAGCAGGCCGTACACGACCAGGTTGGCCCGCCCCCACCGGTCGGCGAGTCCCGCGAGCAGCGAGGCGAACGCGCCGACCGCGTTGCCGACGACCGAGATCATCGTCGCGTACATGAAGGTCATGCCGTACTCGTGCATCAGCAGCGTGGAGACCGCGTACTGGATGTAGAGCTCGTAGTACAGGATCACCGACGCGACGACCACGATGGCCAGGTAGAGGATCCGCGGCCCGTTGGCCGGGTAGCGGTGCAACTGCCGGTACCACAGGCCGTGCACGATCGCGGGCAGCCGAGCGGGGGGTGCCGGGGGCGGGGCTTGGGGATCTCTGTCGGCGGGCGCGTCCGACGGGGACGTGCTGGAAGACATACGGCCTCCTCGACGAGCGTGGGTCTATCGAGGTACTGGGGTGCGGGAACACGGCCGTGCGCGGACGTCGGGCCAGGGGGAAGGGACGCCCCCCTGGGCCAACGCGTGGAGTGACCTTAGTACCGGCCGGTAGCGCGCTACCAGAGCGATCGGCAAGAAATGGAACGGGTTTCGATTCTGGGGCGGGGTGGGTGGCCGTACCTGCGCGGACGCGTCGGGCGGTGGGGTGCGACGGGGTGCGGGTGACCCCAACGTCGGATTTGCGGGGGGTGCCGGTGGCACGCGAGTGGCGGCGCGTGCGAGGTCTGATGCGCTTGGGGCGCGGTGCATGGGACAAAGCTGGATGATATTGCCGAACTTGGGTGATCGATTGGGAAGTACTTGCGCACCCGGTTCGGGCCCGTGGCTCGCGGTCGCGTTCTACGGTGGAGCCACCGTTATCGCCCGATGCAAGGGGTATCGCGTGGAATCGATCTCGGTGGACCTGCTCAGCGGGCTTGCCGCGGGGGCCGGCGGCGACGCCGGTCGACTGGCCTGGACACGCCTCGTCGAACTTGTCCGCATGCCGCTGCCGGACACGGGCGGGCCCGGCGGGTCGGGTGAGTCGGCCGCGTCGGGGGCTCGGGGCGAGGGGGACATGCCGCATCGGTCGGCGCCGGTGCCCACGGGGGAACTGGAGTTGACCCTGCTCGGACACGAGGCGCCGGGAGGGCTACGGGCGTACACCCGCGCGTACGCGCTCGCCGGGGCGCTGGCGTTACGGGCCGAGCGCGACCCGGACTTCGCCCGCTCGATCGCGCACTGGTACGCCGAGGCCCGGCGGATCGGCCTGGACGGCTCGGACGCGTCGGGCCAGGGCGCGGGCCCGGGTTCGGGTGGGCGCGGTGGGTGCTGTGGACGGGGCGGGCACGGTGTGATCGTGCTGGGGGAGGGGGTGGATGGGCTCGACGGTCCGTTTCGGCTCGGGCCGGCGGGGCACTCGGGCGGATGGGCTGCCGGGGGTGATCCCGAGGGGGCCGAGGGGGTGGGGCGGGGGCCCGGGTCGGCGTGGCCGGCGGATGGCGTGGGTGAGGACGGGGAGGCGGGCGCGGCGCCGGGCTGAGGCGCGGGGCCGGGCGGCCGGTGGGCAGTGCCGGCCCGCGTCGTTTCGGGCGACTTCGCGACGCGGGGCGGGTGGTCGGGGTGGGTCGTGCCCGGCCGTGTTCAGGTCTTCGCGTGCCTGCGGCGGACCGGTGCGCCCCGGACCGTGCTCGGCCGGCGATCCGGATTCGGCTCGGGGCGGGCCTCGAGGTGCGGGTCGGCCGGGGCCTCGGGGCGCGGTTCGGGGCGGGGGCGGGGCTCCGCCGCGGCCGGGTCGACGATGAAGCGCATCCGGTTCAGGTGCGCCCGCGCACTGTGGAGGCCGCGTTCGGCCGGGCCGGGGACGAGTTCGCGCATCGCCACCACGGCGGGCCCCAGGCGGACCGCCTCCCGGGCGTCGGTCACCCGCAGCCACACCTTGAGCGCGTTGTCGGCGGCGGCGATCGTACTCGGGTGTTGCGGGCCGACCGCCTCGGCGCCGCGCTCGGCGACCTGGCAGTAGATCAGGATCGCGTCCGCGACCCGGCCCAGACCGGCGCTGACGAACGCCAGCATCGCCTGCGCGTCCAGCGTGCCCGGGTGTGTCGCGCCGACCAACTTCTCCATGTGCATGCTGAGTTCGGCGGCCTTTTGCCACGCCTCCATGCCGTGCCCGGTGTCGGCCGCGTGCCGGATGGCGGCCAACTCGTTCCAGTACGTGGGCAGGATGTCCGCAGGCCGGACCAACGCCCCGGCGGCCGTGGCGCCCTGTGCCAGCGCGCGACGGGCGGGGGTGGGGCCGACGGCTCGGCCGCGTACCGGCATCGACACCGGTCGATTCGGCCCGATCCCGCGTCGCGGGGCCAGCGCCGGGGGCAGCTGGGTGGGACTCGTGGTCGGCGGGCGGCGCGCGGGAGTCGGTGTCAGGGCGCCCGCGTCGGTCTGGATCCGCACGGTTATCCGAGGCGGGAGCGGCGGGGGCGGTGCCTCGGGCCGCGGGTGCGGCGCGGGGTCCGTCCGGCGCCGCTGCGGCTTGACACCGGTCGCGGGGCGGGACAACGACGTCGTGCGGGGCGTGCCGGCGGTGGTCGGGCGGCGCGGCAGGCCGCCCGACGGGTCGGTGGTGCCGGGGGTGTGCGTGCCGGGGCCGGGTGGGGTGACGTCGTGGGTGCCGGTGCCATGGGTGCCGATGCCATGAGTGCCGACGCCGTGGGTGCCGACGCCGGTCGCTCCGGTGCGGGTCGAGCCGGTCGCCGGGCCGGGGAACTCCGGTTCGCGGTCCAGGAGGGCGGCGTCGGCCGGTGGGCGGGGCTGGGACCGGCCGGACGAGGCGCCGCCGGTGCGGGCGTTCGGTGCGGGCGTACCGTCCTTGCCGGCGGGGCGCCGCAGGGGTGGGCTGCCGGGTCGGGCGGCGCCGGCGCGGAGTGCGTCGCGCAGGCTGGTACCCGGGACCTCGGGCTCGTCGTCCGGCCCCGAGGACAGCGCCGAGCGGACCAGGCCCAGCGCCCGGCGGCCCACGCCCGGTTCCTCGCGCTGCCGGGCGGGGGTGGCGTCCGCCCCCGACGGCTCGCGGTGGGTGGGCTCGACCACACCGTCGCCGACGACGCCGCCGCCGACCACGCCCGAGCCGCGCAGGCCGGAACGTTGCGCCGGGGTCATCCCGTTCGGCGGCACCGCGGACAACGCCGAGACCCCCGAGCCGGCCGCGCCGGTGCCGCCGCTGCCGCCGCGCGGGGAGACCGCCTTCAACCGGCGAACGGCCGTACGCAGGGTGGGGGGACGGGCCTCCGGCGAACAGTTGGCCAGCGCGAGCGACCCGGCGGACGGCGCGAACTCGACCGTGTCCGGGGCCAGTCGGGCCCGTTCGGCGAGGAGCGGGTGGATCTCCTCGGCCGGTACGGGGTCGGGGAGTTCGGCGAAGCCCTGCCCGAGCGCGGCGACGAGGGTGCGGGTGAACGGATTCGGCGGACCCTTGACGTCCGGGGGGTTCACCACGCCCCACAGCGGAATGCCCGCGCACAGTTCGTGGGCCCGTTCGCGGATCGCCTCCCAGGCTTCCCGGCCGGCCGTCAGATCACAGATCACGAGGGTGTTCTCGGCCGGCCGCGGTCCGAGCAGTTCGACCACCCAGGACCAGGGAAGCCCGTCGTAGCGCACCGAGTTGGGCGTGGATTCGCGCAGCCCCAGGTGCAGTTCGCGACGGCGCCGGTCGATCAGGAGACGACCGGTCAGGTACACGATCACCGGCCCGTCCACGGCGCCGGCGGCCTGGAGGTAGGCGCGTACCGCGTGCGGTTGCACGGCGTCGGGCAGTTGGATCACGTCCGCGGCGGCGTCCGGAAAGAGTTGATGCGGCGTCAGCGCCGACATCGCGACCAGGTTCCCACCGCTGTCCGACCGCCGTCCGCGCCCGGCTCTTCCGCCCTCCACGAGCAGCAACTGGCCACGCTCGGACGGAACTCGGATGACCCGCCCCCCACGTTCGGTCATGTGTGCCTCCCCGGCCGAGCCTTGTTGGGTGGTCCACCACGCACCTGAAGATTAGGGCTATCGACCGACCATGGTCGACATATCGGACCGGTTGGCCGGTCGACCGCACCCCCACACGCAGTCGCAACGAAGCAAAACCGGGGCGCACGAGGGGCGCATCCTCGGTCGGTCGGCGGCGGAGGTCCGTGCGTTGTCGAGGGGGCGGTCGAGCGGGGGCGCGGCCGCGGGGTGTGGGCTATGCGGCGAGAGCGGTGCTCTTGTTTGGGTGCAGTGCTCTGGTGTCTGGCAGACTGGCCGCATGACCGCAGCTCCCCGTACCGCGCGTGATCGTGCCCGGGCCGAACTCACCCACGAGATCAAGGACGTCGCACGACGACATCTCGCCGCCGAGGGCGCCCAGCGGTTGTCGTTGCGTGCGGTGGCCCGCGAGTTGGGGATGGCTTCGTCCGCGCTGTATCGATACTTCCCGAGCCGGGACGAGTTGCTGACGGCGCTGATCGTGGACGCCTACGACGCGGTGGGCGAGCGGGTCGAGCGTGCCGTCGAGGCGGCGGGGCCGGCCGGGCATCCGCGTGCCGCCTGGCGCGGTCTGTGCGACGCGGTGCGGTCGTGGGCGCGGGAGCATCCGCACGAGTACGCGCTCATCTACGGCTCGCCGGTCCCCGGCTATCAGGCGCCGGACGACACTCTGGCGCCCTTTTCGCGGGTGCCGTTCGCGCTTCTCGGGATCCTTCGCGACTCGGGGCCGGATTTCGCCGGCCCCTTCGGGGAGGCGGATCTGCCCGGGCCGTTGGCGACGCAGTTCGAGGCCGTGGTGGAGGCGGGCGGTCTGGACGTACCGCCGGCGACGTTGGCGCGGGCGGTGTTCGCCTGGGCCGGCGTGTTCGGGATCGTGAGCTTCGAACTGTTCGGGCAGCTCGCCGGGAGTGCCGATCCCGCCGATCCGTTCTTCGCGTACGCCGTCGACCGGCATGCCGACCTGCTCGGGCTGGCCTGACCGATGGGCCGGCTTTCCCGCGCGCGGGTCCTGGACGCGGCACTCGCACTCGCCGATCGCGACGGCATCGCCAAGTTGTCGATGCGGCGGCTCGGTGCCGAGCTCGGGGTCGAGGCGATGACGCTGTACTACTACGTGCCGAACAAGGACGCCGTGCTGGACGGCCTGGTCGAGCGGATCGTGGCGAGTGTGGCGCCTCGGCCGAGTGGTCCGCGGGCGGTGTGGATGGGCGAGTTCGCCCACGCGTTCCGCGCCGAACTGCTGCGCCACCCGGCGGTCGTGCCGCTCGTCGCGACGCGCCCGGTCGCGACTCCGGAGGCGTTGGCCGCCGTGGAGCGGGCCGCGGCGGCGCTGGTCGCGGAGGGTCTGGCGCCGCTGCGGGCGTTCCAACTCCTCAACGCGGTCACCACGTTCGTGATCGGGCATACGTTGGCCGAGCTGGATCCCGAGGGTGCGCGGTCTCGGCACGAGCCACCGGTCGCGACGGCGGAACTGCCCTGCCTGGCACAGGCGTTGGCGGCGGGGCTGGGCACGCGGGCCGATCACGACGAGCGTTTCGAAGCGGCGATCAAGGCTTTGTTGGCGGGGATCGAGTAGGCGTTTCCGGGGGCGGGCGTCTGCGGGGCGGACGGTCCGGCGCCGTACCGGGGTCCTGGTGCGGCCGCGTGGTTCGCCGCCGACCATCGCTCCTGTCGGCAGGTGGACGCGTGGAGGTCGTCGCACACGTATGTCGCCGGTTCGGCGGATCGGTCCGAGGCCCGGCCCTTGACCATTTTTACGCTGTAAGACAAGCTGTGAACGCGCCGCTTCTTACACTGTAAGAGGCGGTCGGACCCGACGGCGAAAGCACGGAAACGAGGGGAACGCGGCGATGCTCATCGGTGCGATGGTGCGGCGGCTCAACGACGGCGTGGACTACGCGACCTTCCGCGACGCATGGCTCCCGGACGAGCGCTTCGAGGGCGACCCCCGACGCGTGCTCAGCGCGATCGACCTGGCCGATCCGCAGCAGTTGTTGACCATCGCCATGATCGACGCGACGCCCGAGGAGATCCCGGGATGGGTGGCCCGCATCGGGGCGAGCGAGCGGCGTCGGGCGGAGCGGATCAGGGGGCTCGTCGGTCCGTGGCAACTCGATGCCACCTACCGGGTCGTCGGCGACGACGACCTCGCCGCCGGGGCGATCGCGCGCTGACGGTCCGGCCCGGTCCGGCGCACCGCCCCGACGCACCGCGCCGACGTACCGCCCCGACGCACCGCCCCGGCACACGGACGCGAAAACTTTTGTGCCGTGGTCGTGTTCCCCTGCTAGCGTCGCGGCGTGGCGAAATTGAACCAGATCATCGCGGTGGAGAAGGGCGTCAAGACCAAGTCCTTCCAGGAATTGACGGATGCTCACCAGCGGGTCCAGAAGGGCGCGTTGTTGTCGGGTATCTCGCGCACCTACCAGCCCAAGGACGAGGAGGGCGAGCAACTGCCGCCCGAGTCGACCCGGGTGCAGGTCAAGGGCGAGGAGGTGCTGCGTTCCGTCACCGGCACGCTGACCCGCCTCTTCGACGTGACCGCGACCAAGGACTGGGCCAACTGCGAGGCGCGCGCCGACGTGGTCGTGGACGGTACGTCGTTGCTGCGCGACGTCCCGGTGTCGTACCTGCTCTTCCTGGAGAAGCAACTGGTCGACGTACACACCTTCGTGCGCAAGCTGCCGATCCTGGACGCCGCCGAGACGTGGACGCTCGACCCCTCCACGGACTCCTGGCGCACCGAGCCGGTGCGTACCGTGCGGACCAAGAAGGTCCCGCGCAACCACGTCAAGGCCGAGGCGACGGAACACCACCCGGCCCAGGTCGAGATGTACTTCGAGGACATCGCCGCCGGCTACTGGACCACCGTCAAGTTCTCGGGCGCGCTGCCCGCCCGCCGGGTGAACGAACTTGTCGAGCGGGTCGAAAAGCTGCAGCGGGCGGTGAAGTTCGCGCGCGAGGAAGCCAACGGCGCGGAAGTGACGGACCGTCGGATCGGCGACGCGGTCTTCGGCTACCTGCTCGGCAACGGCCAGGGCGAGTAGAATTCGAGAATCCCCCGACCGGAGGGTCGGGGGTGCGCGAGGAGCGCAAGCTGAAACTGAAGCTTGTCGTGACGAACGCGGGTAACGGTGGAGGTTCGAATCCTCCCCCTGGCACCACGAGCCGGGGTGGCCCAAGTCGGCAGAGGCAGCCCGCGATCAATCTCAGACTCTTGCTCCAGACTCGGCATCGCCGCCCATCGCCGGATCGACCGGACGGGGCTCCAGTCGTCGGTTGCTGGTTCGACTCCAGCCCGGGCCGCTCGTGGCCTGGTAGTTCAAAGGTAGAACGCGACGACTTTCAAGACGACCCCGGTCCTTAAACGTGCCGGCGTGCCCGATAGGGCGGCACAGCGGGCCTCCGCGGGCAGGCTAGCCCCGCGGAGGCCCACCCTCGATCACGGTTTCCCCGACCGCGCGTCGACGGCGACGGGTCGAGCCGATGTCGGCTCAGATCTTGGTCAACTCGCGCCAGCGGTTCAGGACTTCGGGGTCGCCGTCGAGGTGGCAGCCGGTGGTGTCGGCCCGGTTCCACAGCAGCAGGTACAGCCTTTCGGCCGGGCCGGACACCGTGAGGTCGGCGGGCTCGGCGGCGGCTACGACGCGTCGGTCGGCGGTGCCGATCCGCATCGTCCAGGCGGCCGAGGCGTCGTCCGGGGTGATCGCGATGCTCAGCGGCGGGTCGGCGACCGCCTTGTTCCGGACGTGGGTGAGGAATCCGCAGAGCAGTTCGTCGATTCCGTCGGCGGCGAAGTCCGCGGGCACGGTGGAGGGCAGACCGGCCGCGAGTTCGGCGTCGACGCGATGAACGGCCGTCTCGTGCGCCTGGCGTCGGGCCCAGAAGGCGACCGCGGACGGCGCCTCGAAGAAGGTCCACCCCGGGGCGTCGGGGGCCGCCGTGCCGAGCGCCTTCAGCAGGTCGGCGTGGGTGCTTCGGTACCACTCGAAGAGGTCCCGGTCGGTGGGGGTACGAAACAGCTCGGCGGTGTCCTCGCGGCTCGGCCGTTCGACGCTGCCGGACCCCACGACGTGCGCGGCCCATCGGTGCACGCCGCCCAGGTGTTCGAGGAGATCGTGCACCCGCCAGTCGGGGCAGGACGGCACCTCCGCGTCGAGGCCGGCCCGTTCGGCCGAACGGGCGAGCGACTCGCCGTCGGCGCGCAGCATGTCGAGGTGCGTGGCAATGTCCATTGGGCCACGTTCTCATGGGGGATCGGTGGGGGTACAGGTTCCTCCTCGGGTGGGATCGGTGGGCCGCGGGCAACCGGTCGCTCGGGGCGAATCGCGGTGATGCGTCGTCGGTGCGTCCTATGCTGGGGGTGATGGGTAACTTCGGTGTATATGTCGTCGCCCGATCGGCGTGGCCCCTGTTGGAATTGCCTGCCGTTCAGCAGGCCGGCGGCGAACCGCGGTGGTCGGCTCGCGACGGCGACTGGCAGGTGCTGTTGCTGTCGTCGGGATTGGATCCGGGGCCG
Source organism: Embleya hyalina (assembly GCF_003967355.1). GTDB lineage: Bacteria > Actinomycetota > Actinomycetes > Streptomycetales > Streptomycetaceae > Embleya > Embleya hyalina. The sequence continues at coordinate 198,862 of NZ_BIFH01000024.1, forward strand.
ACGTTGATGGCGGACACGGACGCGCCGGTGTTGACGGCCGACGTGGTGTCCGGCCACTTCGCGATGATCGACGCGCAGAGTCCGGGTGGCGGCGACGTATGGCACTGCGCGCTCGCGCCGCGCGCGGCCAGGTCGTACGCGTTGGATCCGGAACTCGGGCCGCCGCCGGAGCGGGTGTTGCCGCGCGCCGTGGGGTGGGCGCGCGAGGCCGGACTCACCCCGGACGAGGCGGCGTTGGACACCACGTTGCGCGCGGAGGGGACGCCGGACGACCTGCTGCGGGCCTTTCTGGATGCGTTGGGCTTTCGGTTCGTGGTGGTGGACGGGGGGTAGCGGGCGGGGTGTTCGTCGTCGGGGCGTCGGGGTGCCACAGTGTCGTGGAGCTGCGGGTGCGCTATGCGGATGCGGACGGGGATACGGCGTCGATCGTGGCCGGGCCGTCCGACAGGTAGGTGCTGATCTGCCGTAGCCAGCGGGTGTGGTAGCGGCTGATCAGGGCGTCGGGGGTCAGACGGGACAGGGTCGGCAGGTACTTGTTCGTCGTCTCCGCGCCGGCGCGGCGGGCGGTCAGGGAGGCGCGGCGGGCGCGGGAACTCCGGTAGTCCGCAAGCGCCTCGGGGATGTCGGTGGTGCGGCGCAGGGCGCGGGCCAGGGCCCAGGCGTCCTCCAGGGCCTGGTTGCCGCCCTGGGCGACGGTCGGCGGCATCGTGTGCGCGGCGTCGCCGAGGAGGGTGGCCCGGCCGAGGCTCCAGGTGCGCGGGACCTTGTGCCGGTGGTGGGCGAAGTACTCGACGTCCGCGTCCGTGACCGAGGCCAGCACGTGGGGGACCGGCGCGGCCCAGTGTCCGAAACGCTTGCGCAGTGCGGCGATCGGCGACGTCGGCGGTGGTTCGGACGGGTCGCGGCGGACGTCGAACCACCATTGGAGCAGGCCGTTGCCCGCGGGCATCAGGCCGCACATGCCCTCGGGGCCGACGATCATCAGGCCGCGGCGCCCGTGGACCACGTCGATGTCGACCGGGGTGAGCCCCTGCCAGGTGACCCAGCCGGTCGGGGTGGTGGGGTCGGAGCCCCATACGTGCCGGCGAACGACCGAGCGGGCGCCGTCGGCGCCGATGATCAGGTCGGCGGCCTCCGTGCTTCCGTCGGCGAAGGCGGCCCGGGCGTGGTCGGGGGTCTGGGTGATGGTGGTGCAGGGCTTGTCGAAGGCGATCGTGGTGGTCGCCGTGGTCGTGTTCGTGTCCGTGCTTTCTGACTCGGGCTCGGGCTCGGGCTTGGTTCGGGGCGTGGGCAGGGTTTCGGCCAGGCGGCGGATCAGGTCGCGGCGGGGCGTGGCGAGGTGGGGGTGGCCGTAGCGGATGGCGGCGAGCGATACGTCGATCCGCATCAGGACGCGTCCGTCGTAGTCGCGTTGTTCGAGCAGATCGATGGGTGCGCCGAGGCCTTCGGTGGGGATTCCGAGGTCGGCAAGGATGCCGGTGCCGTTGCTCCAGAGGGTGAGCGCCGAGCCGGAGGTGCGCAGGGCCGACGCACGTTCGTAGACCGTGACGTCGTGTCCGTCCGTACGCAGGGCGCGCGCCGCCGTGAGTCCGCCGATGCCCGCGCCGATGATCAGTATTCGCATGGTGCCACCTCGTGTGTGGGTGCGATGGGGTCGACCAGGGATTCCGGGATGCCACTACTGGGATAGTACTATCACGGCCTTGGTAATCTCCTCGCATGGCACCACCCCCCAACAGCGCCCGTCGGCGCGCCATCGCGGACGGCGCGATCGAGGTCCTGGCCCGAGCCGGCGTACACGGCTTCAGCCACCGCGCGGTGGATGAGGCGGCGGGGCTGCCGGCGGGCACCACGTCGAACTACTTCCGCAGCCGCGACGTCCTGCTGGGCGCCGCGGCGGAGCGTGTCCTGGAACTGCACCGCGCCGACATGACCGCCGCACACGAGGCGGTGGCCGGCCCGATCGACCGGGGCGGCCTCGTCGACCTGATCGCGATGTCGCTGGAGTTCTCGGCCACGATCCACCGGGCGCGCTATCTGGCCGTGTACGAACTGACCCTCGAGGCCACCCGCCGTCCCGAACTCCAGCGCACGCTGGACCACATGCAAACGGAAGCCGTGGACTTCACCCTGGCCCAGCACCGCGCCCTCGGCCTGCACACGTCACGCGCGGACGTCGCCACGCTGATCACGCTCTTCGCCGGCGCCCTCTACACCCTGGTCACCGGACAGGCCGGACCGGCCACGGGCCCGGCGGCCCGAGCACTGGCGCAGGGGATGGTCGCGGGGGTCGCCTCCCTGAACTGAGCGGGCTCGCGGCGCCGGGGCGGGCGCATGTCGGGGGCGGCGTGTTCAATGGAGAGATGGCCACCCCCGACGAGGCGCTCGTGATCCGCGACGAGGACTGGTACGGGAGGGAACTGACGGACACCGCGAAGTACACGCGCTCTTCGTTCCTGGACACGGACTGGACCGAGGTCGTCAACGAGGGCGCGGTGTTCGACGAGTGCACGTTCGCGGGCGTGCGATTCAACGCGTCGCGGCACACCGGAGCGGCATTCACGAACTGCACCTTCAAACGCTGCACGTTCTTCGACACCAGGTTCGTCGACTGCAAGCTGGTCGGCAGCGTGTTCCGGCAGTGCACCTACACGGTGTTCGAAGTAACGGGCGGAGACTGGTCGTTCGTCGGCCTACCGGGAGCCGACCTGAGCCGGGCAACCTTCACCGGCGTCCGCATGCGCGAGGCAGACCTGACGGCCGCCTGCCTGCGAAAGGCCGCGGTAACGGCCTGCGACCTATCCGGCGCGACGCTGCACGGCGCAACCCTCGAAAACGCCGACCTGAGAGGCAGCGACCTATCCTCCCTGGACCCCCGAACAGTCGACTTCCAGGGCGCCCAAATCACCCCCACCCAAGCCACCACAATAGCCAAAACCACCGGCTGGATCGTCACCTGACCACAGACGGGCGTTTCGCGGGCTGACAGTGGACGTTCGTCTATGCCATCAGGGCATCGGAGACCATTTCTCCCGCCCGTATAGCCACAGTTGAATTCCATCGGAAGTCGCTTCACGACTTATTGTAGATATCGACCAGGAGATCTTTTCGTGCCTGCCCGGATGTTAGTTGACGACCTGTAGTTCGCCGATACGAACCGTGGTTGAGTTGGCGCCGGTCATACCGGGGAGGTTATGACGGCCACTGGCGTCGACGTAGTAAGCATCCCAGAACACGGTTGCAGTGACGGTAAATTTGTCGTCGACTCCACCCTTCGATGTTGTCGTGTACTTGTGGCTGCATGGACCCATTTTGTTGAGATCGGAAGGCTGGTATGGCCTGCCGGGTCCGTCACACAGAATTTTGCTGCCGTCCCCCATATCCCATTCGATTTTGGCCGAACGTGCAAAGACGGTGACGCTGACGTCTCCTACTTTCAATTCCTTGGAAAGCCAGGCCGATGACCAAACGTTTGCCGCCGGGGAGTCGATCCACATCCACACCGGTAGGCCTACCAGACCAAGTTTTCCGTCGGCCGGATTTACTTTGATCTGTGGTCTCTCGAGCTTGAGTTGCGCGAGGGCCATGAGGGCCACGTCGGCGGGTGCGATCGGCGGAGGAGCATTGTTGCCCGTCTGGCCGGCAGTATTTCCCGCATTTCCGCCGATTCCGGAATCCGGCGGGAAGCCCACCTCTCCGGTGCCGCCTTCGGCCCCGCCGCCAGTGGCCCCTCCGGTTCCACCGCCAGTGCTTCCGCCCGGGACGCGGATATCAATGCAGATGATCAGGTTGCCGCATTGATTGACGTCTGCGTTTGCCGAGGGCAGGACCAGGAGCGCTGCTGAGACGCCAACAGTGCACGCTATGGCGGCACTGCGTAGGGCCCTACGAGTTGCCATGACATCTCCTTTTGGAATGTCAGCCATGCATCAGAAATTGATGTCTGTCGGAGCTATACCGAGGTTCCGTCGACGGAGAAGGGGCGACCTGCACTCGCCACCAGATCTGCGGACCCATTCCCCGATGCCGGAACTTTGAATACATACATGCCAATATTGGTGATTTCCAGGCTGCGCCATGTGGTGACTCGGCCGCTGAGATTCTCGTAGGTTGCGCTCTGGTCCACGTTGAATTTTCCGGAGGGCCCGGCCGTCATGGTCGACGTCAGCTTCACACTGCACATGACCAGTTTTTGCCCATCGGTGGTCTTCCACGCAGGGACATGGTTGTCGACCAGAGCCTCGGTCCGTACGGAGACGTTTCCCCCTTTGGTGACGCCAATCAGGCCCTGCTTATTTGCCTGCTCCGTCTGAATTGCCTTCTGCGCTGAGCTTCCCCACGTGATGGTGGTCGATCCCCCGGTCAAACCGGAAGCGAACTCTTTGCAGGTATTGTCGCCGTAGTCGATGCCCGAATTATCATCAAGGATGGCCATCTGTGTGACGCCCGGCAAGGATTTCTTGACTTCACCGAAGGCAAGGAAGGACATTTTCCAAGGCCCTGTGCCCTGGGCTTGGCGGAGGACCCCGAGGGACGATCGCGAATCGTTGCCGAGTTTCTGTGTGCCAATGGAAAGCAGCCACCTGTCGGTGCCGTCCGGGGAACCCTGAGGGGTGGCCACTTGGATGTCACCGGTTGCTGCCGCCTCTTCGGCCAACTGGATTTTGTTGCCGAATTTGACAATTCTTTGCTGCCGCGCCCTGGAGATATCCAGCAGCGTTCCCGTTTCAAGCTGATCGAGCCCAGAGATGTCATGGGCGGACTTCGTTTTCTTGCTCGCGTCGTAGTAGTTCTGCGCGATGGTTTTGGCTTCGCCCTCGCTGATGGGCGGTGCCGTTGGTGCCGGGCTCCGGGGTGACGCCGGTGGGGGCGGGAGGGGCGCGGCGGCGGTTTTGGGGGCGGCTTGGCTGATTTTGGGGGTTTTGGACTTGTTGTCCGAGGAGCAGGCCGTGGTCAGGAGGGTGAGTGTGGCCAGGGCTGCCAGCAGGGTTGCCGGGAGTTGGGTGTTGGTGGGTCGGGCCAAAACTGCCACCCCCGCAGCAGGTGCGATCTTCGGAGTTCGGTGCGCTATTGATCTGCCGAAGCATCATTGCACTTGATCGGGTGGGTCGTAAGCGTCTTCGGGAGATCACTGCGGGTAGCGGGATTCGGCCACTTGGCGGGGGTGGGGCCGGGGTTGTTCGGTGGAGGTGGGGTCGAGGGGATTCGGGCTGGTGGCAGGGGTGTTGGTGGGGGCTGGTGGGTGGCGGTATGGGGTTATGGGGTTGTGGTGACCAGAGTGGTCAGGCCGTGGCCCTGTTGCCATTGGTATAGGCGGGGCTGGTCGAGTAGGACGATGCCGTGGTGGCGGGCGAAGTGGCGGGCCTCGGTGGTGAATCCGTGGCGGGTGATGAAGACCGGGATGTCGGCCTGGTGGTTGTGGTGGGCCGTGCCGATGAAGGCGCGGAGGTCCAGGGGGCGGGCCTCGTGGGTGATGGGGGCGCAGCGGATGAGGACGAGGCTGCCGTTGGGGAGGTAGGCCTTGACGTTGGCGTCGGAGGCCACCTGGACGGCGAGGAGGCCGTCGCGGCGGCAGAGGTCGGCGATCTGGAGTTCGAAGTCGCGGTCGTCCGGGGGGTCGGGGCGTTGGTTGAGGGTTGATGCGGCGAGGTGGACGGTCGCGCACAGGAGGGCCAGGGCGGCGGAGGCGGCCGACCAGGCATTGATGCCGTTGATGCCGAGGGAGTCGAAGAGGTCGTGCAGCGCGATGGCCGGGACGGCGGCCAACGGGGCTATGGCCCAGCCGCGGAACTTGGCGCGAGTGCGGGTTCGGGGCATGTGGGTCCCTCCGTGGGCTGCCGACGGCGGAGCGGGCGGAAGCTTAGGCGGAGGGGTGGGCGGTCAACCACCCGACTGGATGGTGGATGTGGGGGAGGGCGGGACGGGGGCGGGGGTTGTCGCGGTGGGATCGCCGTTGTGGGTGCGGGTGTTGGGGTTGTGGGGTGGCGTTTGGGCGGGCGGTGGCGAGGTGCGTGGGAGTGGGGCCGTGTGGGTGATGCGGCGGTGGGGGCGCGGAGGGCGAGGTGCGGGGCGCAGGGCGGGGGTGTGAAGGTATGAGGGTGTGAGGGTGTGCGGATCGGATGGTTCCGAGGCATGGGGCTCTTGACACGGGGACCTCGTGGCTTTGCGATCCGACCGCCCGACCGCCCGACCGCCCGACCGCCCGACCGCCCGACCGCCCGACCGCCCGACCGCCGTTGGCGGCGCCGGTGCTGGGGGCTTGGTGGGCTGTGGTTTGTGGCCGGGTGTGGTGGGGCGGGGGGCCTGTGGGTGTGGTCGGGGGAATGGGATTCGGAACGTGGTTAGTGTGCCGGGGCCGGCTCCGCTATCTTCTGCCGAATGAGCAGGATCCGTAAGACAGCGATCATGGTTGTGGCATGTTTCGGCCTCGCCTTCGCGGGCGTGGCCTCCGCGTATGCGATTCCCGGTCAGCATCCGCAGGTGCGCAAGGTGTGTCGCGTCCTCGACCCCGAGGTCAAGCAGGCCAAGCGCGGCAACCACGTCGGCCGGACCGGTGAGCCGAAGGTTCACCGGCAGCGGCACGACGGCGTGATGGGCGAAGTGGCCGACCACTACTGCGTCCCGGGCGGGAAGCACAAGGTCAACCCAAGTGCACGACCTGCAACACGGTGACGGTTGTCGTCCCTTCGTTGAGCAGTACCACCACGATCAGGGGCCCCGCCGCTGCGGTGCGGACGATTCGGTCGTCCTCGCCGTAGCGGACGGTGGCCGTATACGGGTCGCAGACCAGTTTGTACAGCAGCATTCCCCAGTGGTTGAGCGTGGTTTCGGGGAAGCGGTCGATGACCTCTTGGTGCTCGATACCGATTCGCGGGCGCCACGTCACGCGGCACTGCTTTGCGCTCGGCCGCGGGAGATCCACTTGCGGACGATTTCCTCGTCCACCTCGTCGAGGTCCGGGTCCAGGCCCGTGGCCCGAACCTGCGCCGCGAGGGCGCGTGCGTGCGGCAGGCCGGCGATCAACTCCTCCGCCGCCTGTACGTAGCGGGCCAGCAGGCCGGGCAGATCGCCGATCGGCGTCAGATTCACCAGACGCAGGAATTCGTGGCGGGCTTCGGGGTGCGGGAGCGCATGCGCGATGCGATCCACGGTCCACGGGTCAGTGCTGTTCACGCCGGCCCTCTCCTCACTCCGGACGAATGATCCGGGATCAGATTAGGGGCCGAGCGCGGGTGTGGGGGCTACGACGTGATCACCGCATGACAATCCGCATTCGGAGGGCGGTGATCCGCATCGATAGGTGACAATCCCTCAATTTCCGGCCATTCACTGGCATTTGGGTGCCTTGACGGCCAGGCACTTGGCCTTGCGCTCGTCTTCGAGCGTGGTGGTCGGCGGGGTCGTGCGGCCGCCGCTCCTCGGCTGCGTCTCCGGAGGGATCTGCTCCTGTCGCGTCTCCGCTCGGGCCGTGGGCCCGTCGAGGGCGGACTGCGGTGCCGCCGACGCGGGTTCGGCGGAGGCCGGCGCGTCCACGGCGGGGGTCGGCAGGATCGTCCCCGTCGTCGCCGCAGGCGGAACGTCCGTCGCCGGCCGCACGGTTGCCTGCTGCGAGGGCGCCAGGAACAGCCCCGCGCCGGCGATCGCCAGTACGCCCACCCCGGTGCCGAGGACCGCCACGCGGCGGCGTCGGCGGATCCGCTTGCCACCCGCCACGGCCGCGTCCACCACGCTCGGGAAGTCGGGCTCGGGCTGATCGAGCATCAGCCGGAACAGGTCGCGATCGTTCATGGTCGGCCTCACCGTTCGGACAGCTCCCACATCTGCTCGCCGACGAGTTCGCGCAGCCGGTTCAGGCCGCGCGCGCTCTGGCTCTTGACCGTGCCGGTACTGATCCGCAGGGCCTCCGCCGTCTGTTCGATGCTCCAGTCCTCCCAGAAGCGCAGCACGAGCACGGCGCGATAGCGAGGCGGCAGCCGGAGCAGCGCCGCCTGGAGGGTCAGCCGCAGGTCCGGCGACGAGGACTCGTCGCTCGGCCGTTGCGGGAGTTCGTCGACCGGCTCCTCGCGCCAACGGCCCTTGCGGTGCTGGTCGATGTACGTGCGGGTGAGCACCACACGGGCGTACGCGTCCACATTGCCGTCGCGGTGCAGCCTGCCCCACGCCGTGTACATCTTCATCAGTGTGGTCTGGGTGAGGTCCTGCGCCTCGTACCAGTCGCCGCACAGCAGGTACGCGGATCGACGCAGCTGGGCCTGGCGGGCCTCGGCGTACTCACGGAACTCCCGTTCACGGGCTGCCTCCCTCACGCGGTCGGCAGCGGAGTTGCCAGGGGGTGGTCGCGGGAATCGCGCACCGTGATCTCCTCCTCACCGGGTCCCCCGCGGGCATGGCTCGAGAGCGCCCGGCCGTTGCCGGGCGTCTGTTTGCCTGCATTTCGAGGGGCCTGTCACAGGGGATACGCGTGCCGGCGGCCCCGGGTTGCACGGCGGTTCGGAGATGTTCCGCACGTGCGCGGCGTGGGTCGGCGGTGCAACGCGGCCCGGTCGGCGGGCGTATTTGTCTGTGTGGAAGGTCCGGGTCCGAACGGGACCGCCGTGTCCGGCGAAGGGGTACGCACATGACGAGTCGTCGAAGCCGGCCGCCCGGGCAGGCGATGAGTCCGGTGGGGCCGGTCGCCGCCGTGCTCGCCACCGTCGGGATCGCGGTGGGCTCCTGGGTGGGCGTCGCGTCCGCCTCGGGCGTCGGGGAGCCGAAGTCGGTACCCGCCTCGGTGACCTCGGTGGTCGAACCGACCGCGGACCCGATCGCGACGCACCGGCCGCGCGCGGCCACGGGCCGGCCCACGGTGGTCACGCCGGGGAAGCCGTACGTGGCCAGGAAGTCGGACCTGGAGCGGAACGCGCGTGTGGACCCGAAGCCGGTCACGGGCCGAAGGGGGCCCGAATCGGGCGTGCTCCCGCGCACGGGGCGCGAGCCGGACGCGAGGTAGTGAAGCGGGGGCGGCAGGCGGCGTACAGGCCGGCCGCGACCACGGCCGCCGGCGCGGCCCGGCGGCCCCGCCCCCGTCACCTCGCCCCCGGCCGATCCGGCCCCCCGCCGCCCCGCTCACCGTGTCGAATACGCTCGAACCCGCCGCGAGAACACGTCGGCGCACCGGCCCGGGACCAGCCCCGAACCGGCGCACGACGCGGATGCCGGCCGCGGGCCCCGGCCGCTTCGGGGACCGCGTCGTCTCGTCCCCGTCCCCGTCGAGGAGTTGCCGCGTGGTTCCGATCGCCCCGGGCGCAGTGCCGTTGCTCGGTCATACCCCGGCGTTGTTGCGCGGGCGGTGGGACTTCGTGTCCTCGTTGCGGGAGCACGGGCCGATCGTGCGGATCCGGGTCGGGCCGAAGGAGTTGTACGTCCTCAACGATCCCGCGCTCGTGCGCTGCGTGCTGGTCGAACACGCGGACACCGTCGAGCGGGACGGCTTCTTCAAGCAGGCCCGGCTGCACATCGGCGACGGGCTGGCCGCCTCCGACGGGCCCCTGCATCGGGCCCGGCGGCGTACCCTGCAGCCCGCGTTCCAGCGGTCCCGGATCGGCGGGTACGTCGATGTGATCCGGCGTCGGGCCGAGGACGCGAGCGCGCAGTGGTTGCCCGGGTCCACGCTCGCGCTCGATCGGGAGATGAGCGAACTCGGCCTGGCCACGCTCGGTCGGCTGATCTTCGGCGAGGATCCGGCCGCGGACGCCGCCGTCGCCGAAGTGCGGAGCTCGTTGCCGGTGTTCATCCAGGAGGTGTTCACCCGCACGGTCCTGCCGGAGTGGGCGCGGCGGTTGCCCACGCCCGGCAACCGGCGCTTCGCCGAGACCGGTGGCCGGTTGCGCGACACGATCGCCGCGGCGGTGGACGCGGGTTCGGGCGAGGGGCTGCTCGGCGAGTTCGTCGGGATGGGCATGTCGCCGGAGGCGGTCCGGGACGAGGTGGTGTCGCTGCTGATCGCCGGCAACGACAACACCAACGCCACCCTCTCGTGGGTCTTTCACGAGATCGGCCGGAGCGAGGACGTGCGCAAGCGGCTGCACGCCGAGCTGGACGAGGTATTGGCCGGCGGGCCGCCGACCGCGGAGAACCTGGGCGCCCTCGTATATACAAGGAGTGTTGTCGACGAGACGCTTCGGTTGTACGCGCCCTGGCTGGTGGTGCGCCGGGCCAATCGCGACGTCGACGTGATGGGGCATCACATCCCGGGCGGCGGTGACGTGTTGTACAGCCACCACGCGCTGCACCGGGATCCGGAGCTGTTCCCCGACCCCGAGCGCTTCGATCCGGACCGCTGGGCGGAGCCCGGCTTCCGGGGGCGTGCGCGCGGCGTGTACATGCCCTTCGGCGCGGGCGTGCACCGGTGCGTCGGCGAACACCTGTTCCTGGCCCAGATCGTGACCACGGTGGCGACGGTGTGTGCTCGGTGGCAACTGGAGCCGGTTCCCGGCAAGCCGTCCCGGCCGAGGACGAGCGCGCTCCCGCGACCGGGACACCTGCCGGTGCGGGCGATCCGCCGACGGGTGTGAACTCCACGGACGGGTCCGAGCTTTGCCGCCGCGACACCCGATCGTCACCGCATCGACATGACGACACATCCGCCGTTTTGCCGGATTGGCCCATGGGGCCCGGAAGTTCCTCGTACACCGGATCGAGCACGGTGCGCGGCGTCGGCTCGATCGTGCGATATCACGTTCGGGCGCGCGCGGCGCGGTCCGTACCCGGTCGGCCAACAATTGCCCGAAAGTGCTTGCGGCGGGGCTCGTTTCGGGACCATCGTGGGGCCCGTTCGGTGTCCGGAACGAGATGCTTGCCCGTGATCTTGGGTGGGGTCGGGTTCGTCACATGGCGTCCGCGATCGTGCTGGTCGACGGGGTGCGTCGAAGTCGCGGAATGCATCGAATGATCGACTTCGGCGGCGGTTTTCGAGCCGTTCACCATTCACCTGACAGTGTGTGTGGTGGAAGATACGAGCGGTAGCTCCGAAGTGGATCACGGTCCGCGCGGAACCTGGGTGGACCCGGCAGAGCAAGGGGGCGGAGCCGGTGGTGAAGGCAGCTACGGAACGGCCATCGGGCAACGGCGTCGCGACACCGGGCGCGACCGCCGGCGCGATGCCGGTCACGCCCACGCGCAGCCTCGGTGCCAGACGCCGGCGGCCCGCGCTCATCGCGCTCTCGGTCGCGCTGATCGCGGCGGGCGGACTGGGCTCGGCGGCGTTCTATCAGATGGGCGACAAACGGGTTCCGGTGCTCGCCGTGGCGCGCACGGTGCCCTACGGCCAGACGATCGCCGCCGAGGACCTGCGGGTCGTGGAGATCAACGACGCGCCCGGGCTGCGCCCGATCGGATCCGGCTCCAAGGGCCTCATCGTGGGCAAGCGCGCCGCCGTCGAGCTGCGCGCGGGCTCCCTGCTGACCTCGGATCAGGTCACCGAGAAGATCGCGATCCAACCCGGCGAGACGCTGGTCCCGATCGCCGTGGACGCCACCCGGATGCCGGTACAGCGGGTCACCCCGGGCACCCGGATCCTGGTCGTGACGGCGGTCGCCGCGCCCGCCGGGGCCAATGCCGTACCGGCCCAGCCCGTCACCGTCGCGGCCACCGTGATCCGAGCCGCCGCCGCCGACCCGAACTCCGGTTCCGGCAAGGCCGTCCTGGACGTGGCCGTGCCCGCCAAGGACGGCCCCACGCTCGCCCTGCAGGTGGTCGACGGTCGGTTCTCCATCGTGGTGCTCAACACCGGAAACGCGGACGCGGCGCCCAATCCCGCGCCGGGCAAGGCCGGAGGCACCCCATGACCGTCGTCGCGGTCACCGGCGGCACGGGCGCGCCCGGTGCCACCTCGACCGCGCTCGCACTCCTGCTCACCTGGCCGCTGCCCGCCGGACGCCGGGTGATCCTGATCGAGGCCGATCCGGACGGGGGTTCGATCCTCGCGGGCGCGCTCCAGGGTCGGGTTTCGGCCGAATACGGCCTGCACCAACTGGGCGTGGCACACCGTCAGGGCAATCTCGTCGACGCCTTCTTTCGGCAACTCGTCGACCTGTCCGACGGCCGCCGCGAACGCCTGTTGTTGCCGGGCCTGGTCGACCCGACCCAGGCCTCGGGCCTGGCCTACACGTGGGATCCGATCTCGCAACTCGTGGCCGGGCTGGGCAGTCAGCAGATTCCGCACGACGTGATCGTCGACCTCGGCCGGCGCGGCACCACGGGCGCGTCGGCGATCGTCGCGCGCCGCGCCGACCTGGTACTCCCGGTCGTCCGCGGCACGTTGCCCTCGCTGGCCCAGGCCCAGCCCCGGCTGACCGCGCTGCGCAACGACCTCGACACGCACGGGACCGGATCCGACTCGATCGCCCTCGTGGTGATCGAACAGGGGCGCTACTCCCGGCAGGAGATCGGCAAACACCTCGAGGCGCCCGTGCTCGGTCTGGTGCCGTTCGATCCGGAACGCGCGCGGGTGTTGTCGGACGGCGAGGGCGACACCGGAAAACGGTTCCTGCGTTCGAGGTTCATGCGGGCCGCGCGGACCACCGCGGACGCGGCGATCAACCTGGCCGCCCAGCGACGCATGCGGCTGGCCCCGCGGCCCACGTCCGGCGCGCAGTTGCCCGCCGGTCCCGAGGCGCCGGCGCCGAGCGACGGCTGGGCCCAGGCGGCGGCGTACATCCGCCGATCCGAGCCCGAGCCCCGGCCCGAACCTCGCCCCGAGTCACCCGCCGAGGCCGAACCGGCGCACCGCCCGGCCGGCGAGGAGGCCGGTCATGTTCGATAACGCCCGCCCCCTGCACCCGGACCCGCACAACAAACCGGAACCCGCGCCCCCCGCCGAGACCGCCGGCCCCCCGCAGATACACGTCGTTCCGGGACGTCCCGACGCGGAGGACGTGTTCTACGCGCCGCCCCCGCTGCGCACCTGGCCGGAGGGCTTCCAGCGGGCCGGCGCCGATCCCGGGACCGGCCCGGAGCACACGTGGTCGGCCGGCGCGGGCTCGCTGACGCCCGCCGTGGGCCACATCCCGCCGCCGACTCCCGCCAACGGCACGCCGGTTCCGCCGAGCGCGATGTCCGCGCCGACCGCCGTGCCGGCTCCACCGCACGTGGTGCCCGGCGGGAGCGGGCACGTGAACGGCGCGGCCCGCCCGACCGGATCGCGCGACGGCATGTTCACCGTGCCGCCGACCGCGAGCGTGAGCGCCAACGGCGTCGGCACGGTCAGCCGCCGCCCGTCCGCCGCGCCCGCGCCCACCGGCACCGGCCCACACGCCCCGCTCACCACCACGCCCAAGCCGCCCCGCAACCCGTCCGGGGAACCGGTCGTGGATCCGGCCGTGGTGCGGATACTGAAGGACCGGGCGGCCGAACAACTGCACGAGTTCGACAAGTCGGCGCCCGGCATGACCACCGGCGACCGGGAGCAGCGCGGTCGGGCCATCGTCGCCCAGGTGGTCGCCGAGTGGGCGGACATCACCGCCCGCGAGCGCGGCATCTCCACCACCCCCGCCGAGGACCGGGCGATGGCGCGCGCGGTGTGGGACTGGCTGTTCCGAGCCGGGCCGTTGGAGCCGTACCTGACCGATCCGGCCGTGGAGAACATCCTCGTCAACGGCTACGACACGGTCTGGGTCGACTACGCGGACCGCCCCCGCGTCCAGGTGCCCCCGCTGACCGCCTCCGACGAAGAGCTACGCGAGTTGCTGCGCGACCTGGCCCGCCGGCACGGCAGCGGCGAGCGCACCCTGTCCACCGCGCAGCCCACCCTGGCCCTGCGGCTGCCGGACGGCTCCCGGCTCCAGGCGATCACCGAGGTCACCCCGCACACCTACGTGACCATCCGCCGGCACCGGGTGCGTGACGTGCGCCTCGCGGAGTTGATCGGACTCGGCACGCTGGACCGCACGTTGGCCGCCTTCCTCGGCTCGCTGGTCCGGGCGAAGAAGAACCTGATCATCTGCGGCACCCAGGGTGTCGGCAAGACCTCGCTGCTGCGCGCGTTGTCCCACGAGATCCCCCGGGACGAGCGAATCGGCACCTTCGAAACCGAACTCGAGCTCTTCCTGCACGAGTTGGGCCACCTGCGCCAGGTCGTGGCGATCGAGGCCCGCGAGGGCAACGGCGAACGCGGCACGGACGGCAAATCGGCCGGCGAGTTGACCATCGGCGAACTGATCCCCTCCGCGCTGCGCATGTCGTTGTCGCGGATGATCGTCGGCGAGGTGCGCTCCAGCGAGATCGTGCCGATGTTGCGCGTGATGACCAACGGCGAGGGCGGCTCGATGTGCACCCTGCACGTGCGCGAGCCGGACATGATCTTCGACCGGATCGCCGAGCTCTGCCTGGAGTACGGCGCGCACATGAGTCCCGAACTCGCCTACCGACTGGCCTCCAACGCCGTCGACTACGTCGTCTTCGTGCGGATGATCGACGAGACGGCCATCGGCGGCAAACGACATCGCTTCGTCTCGCACGTCCTGGAGGTGACCGGGATGGGCGAACACCGCCGCCCGGCCGTGAACACGATCTTCGCGCCGACCGCCGACGATCCGCGCGCCACGGCCCGGATGTACCCCTCGGACATGCCGGATCTGATCCGGGCCGGGTTCAGTCCGCATCTGCTGGACGAACCGCACGGCTGGCGCCCGTTGCGGCTCAAGCTGCACCAGGCCGGGTGATCGTATGGGTGACGCGTTGTTGGTCGCGGTGTGCGGATGCCTGCTGGTCGGCGGGCTGATCGGGCTGATCGTCGGGCTCGTCGGCACCTACGACGACCCGACCTCCAAGCCGCCGGGCCGGCTGGAGTCGGCGATGCGCCGGATGCGGTCCGGACCGGTGACGGCCCGGCAGCGCACCACCCGCCGGATCCGCCTGTCCGTCGGCGTCGTGGTGGCCGCGCTGGTCTGGCTGTTCACCGGATTCCTGGGCGCCGGGCTCCTGGTGATCGCCGCGTTCGCCGGGCTGCCCTGGCTGCTCGCGCCCACCAGGAGCGACCACAGTGTGATCAAACGCCTGGACGCGCTCGCCGAGTGGACCCGACGGATCGCCGACCTGATCGAACTGGGCGCCGGACTGGAGAACGCGATCCTCACCTCACGGGCCACCTGCCCGGAGCCGATCGTCGAGGAGGTCGGCGACCTGGTCAGCCGATTGCAGTCGCGATGGCGCCCCGAGGAGGCGCTGCGGGCGTTCGCCGCCGATCTGGGCGACGCCACGGCGGACAAGATCGCGGCGGCGCTGATCCTGCGCTCCTCGGACCGCGGGCCGGGACTCGCCATGGCGCTCAAGGACCTGGCCACGACCGTGCGCGAAGAGGTGCGCCAGCGTCGGGCGATCGAGGCGGACCGGGCCGGCGCCCGGATGGCCGTGCGCTGGATCACCTACATCACCCTGGGGGTCACCTCCCTGGTCGTGGTGATCAACCGCGACTACGCCGCGCCGTACGGCACCGCGCTCGGCCAGATGGTGCTGCTGCTGATGGCGATCGCCTACGTCGGCACCCTGGTCTGGATGCGTTCGCTGGCCGCCGACCGGGTCAAGCCCCGCTTCCTGGTGGCGGATCCGCGCAGCGTGGTCAAGGCGGCCCGGGCGGTGGACGCACAGCAGGAGCAAGGTGTGCACACCGCGCCCGTATTGCGGGGTGAGTGGACATGATCCCACCCATGGTGATCGTCAGCGGGTGTGTGCTCGGCGCCGGAGTGGCCGTGCTCGTCCGCGAGTTGTGGCCCGCGCCGCCGGACCTGGGCAACGCGCTGCACCGCCTGTCCGGGATGCCGAAGCGGCGCACGGAGCAGACGGGCAGCAAGTACGACGACCGACTGGTCGCCATGGTCCGGCACATCCCGGGCTTTCGGGTGCCGCACCGCGAACTCGACCTGGTCGGCGAGACCGTCGCGCAGTTCGTGCGCACCAAGGCGCTGTTGGCCCTGCTCGGCCTGCTGTTGCCCGCGATGGTCTCCGCGGTGCTGACCGCCGCCGGGGTCGGGATCGCCTTCTACGTGCCGCTGTTCCTGTCCCTGGCGGTGGCCGCGGGAATGTGGTTCATCCCCGACTTCGCGCTGCGCGACCAGGCCAAGTCCGCCCGGATCGAGTTCCAACACGCGGCCGCCGCCTATCTGGACCTGGTGGCGCTGGGCCGGGCGGGCGACGCGGGCCCGGCGGAGGCGTTGGAACGGGCCGCGGCCGTGGGGGACGGCTGGGCCTTCGCCCGGATCCAGGACGCGTTGGCACGGGCCCGCGTGGGCAGCGCCGACCCCTGGGACGGACTGCGCGACCTGGCCAAGGACCTGGACCTGCCCGAACTGGCCGACGTGG
Organism: Embleya hyalina; assembly: GCF_003967355.1. Taxonomy (GTDB): domain Bacteria; phylum Actinomycetota; class Actinomycetes; order Streptomycetales; family Streptomycetaceae; genus Embleya; species Embleya hyalina. The sequence goes on from NZ_BIFH01000024.1 coordinate 215,197, forward strand.
CCGACATCATCGAGATGGCCGGGACCGAGGGCGCCGCCGTGTACGGCACGTTGCGCGCCCGGTCCCAGTCCCTGCGTGTGGAACTGCTCGCGAACGAACACGAAAAGGCGAACGCGGACTCGGAACGGCTCACCGTTCCGGGGACGATGCTCGTGGTGATCATGGGAATCCTGCTCGGATTCCCGGCAATTTCCCGGATGTTCTCGGTATGAACGACCTTCGGATTCCGAGCCGTTCTCCGGAAGGAGTACAGGCAATGTCAACCGGTTCCTCGTCCCCCGCGGTGCTCGATCGTGTCGAGACCGCCGTGCACAGAGTCGCCCCGGCTCCGATCGCCTTCGTGTTGGTCGTCACCGGTGGTCTGGTGGACCGCTATCGACGACTGCGCAGGGAACGCGACCACGGCGCGGTCAGCATCGAGACGGCGATCATCGTCGCGGTGCTGATCGTCGCCGCCGTCAGCATCGCGGCGGTGATCATCACGATGTACAAGAAGTATCGGGACGACCTGAAGACGTCCGACGACAAGTACGAGAAGCCGGATTCGGGTCAGTAGCGCGGACGACGTCTCGATGACCGACGCACGACGAAGCCGACCCATCGCCGCGATCCGACGCCGCCTGCGCCAGGCAGGCGGGTCGGATCGCGGCAGCATGTCCATTTCGATGGCGATCATCTTCCCGGTGTTCATCCTCGTGCTCTTGTCGGTGATCCAGGTCTGCCTGTGGTGGTACGCACGTGAAGTGGCGTTGCAGGCGGCCCAGGAGGGCGTCGAGGTGGGGCGTGCGACGGAGGGGGACTTCGGGAAGGCGGAAGAGCGCGGCCGAGAGGTGGTCAAGGACCTCGGCGGGGGAATGCTCAAGGATCCGAGGGTCGTTCCGGAACGACAGGACGGGGGACGGATCCGGGTGACCGTTCGGGGTACGTCGTTGTCGATAGTGCCCGGGATCGGGAGTCTGACCATCACGCAACACGCGGACGGCGTCTTCGAGCGGTGGACGAGTTCGGGCGGATGAACATGTGGGGGACGAGCGTGTACAGGGGGAGCCTGCGGGCGGACGAGGGGTCGTTCGCTCTCGAGGCGGCGATACTCACGCCCGTGTTGATCGCGTTCCTGTGTCTGATCATCGCGTTCGGCCGAACCTCGGTGGCCGGCAACGGCGTGGACGCGGCGGCCAAGGCGGGGGCCCGGGAGGCGTCGATCGCCCGGGACCCGGGGCATGCGGAGGTCAACGCCAGAGCGGCCGTGGCGAGTTCGCTCGCCCAGGACGGGATTCACTGCACGCCGTACACGGACGTCAAGCTGCCGGGCTTCGACACCGCCCCCGGTACGCCGGGAATCGTCACCGTCTCGGTCACGTGCACGGTGTCGTTGTCCGACGTGGCCTTCCCCGGCATCCCGGGTTCGAAGACCCTGCACGGCACCTTCACCTCGGTGCTGGACACCTACCGGGGGAGGAAGGGATGACATCCATGGCGCGCACACGTGTTCGCGGCGCCGACGTCGCTCCCGACCCCGGGGATCGCGGCAGCCTCGCCATCATGCTCGCGATCATGATGGCGGTGATCATCCTGCTCGTCGGCCTGGTCATCGACGGCGGCGGCAAGTTGCGCGCCGACTCCAAGGCCGACGCGTTCGCCCAGGAGGCCGCCCGGGCCGCCGGGCAGGCGATCGATCCGACCAAGGCCATCCCGGGGACGGCGATCGTGGTCACGAAGGCGGACGCCACGCGCGCCGCGGAGAGCTATCTCGACACCCACACCATGGTGAAGAGCCGACATGCCGTGGTCACCAAGGACGGTCGCCGGATCGACGTCTACGTGACCATCGAATACAGGACCAGGGTGGCCGCCTTCTTCGGCGTCTCCACCGTCACCGTCAAAGGCCATGCCCGTGCCGGGCTCGTCCATGGGATCCGAAACCCGGAGGACGCACCGTGACCGTTACCCAAGGCCCTCGTCCCGGCGCCGGTCCGGGCACCGGGGCACACGCACGAAATCGTGCCGACCGGGGCAGGCGTCGCGGACCCGGACGATTCCTGTTCGACCTGATACGGGGCCTGCTCAGCCTCGTGGTGCTGCTCGCGCTGCTCGTCGGACTGCCCGCCTCGCTCGTCGTGGCCACCACCGACGTGTTGCCGCACCGGCTGCCCGCGCTCGACGAGATCGGCAAGATCCTCACCCAACCCGACGACGGGCGCGGCTTCCTCGCGGCGCTCGCCCTCGTCTTCTGGGGCGCCTGGCTGTGTTTCGCCGTCTCGGTGATCGTGGAGATCCCGGCCCAGCTGCGCGGGTTGTCCGCACCGCGCATCCGCGGCCTGGGCTGGAGCCAGAAGGCGGCGGGCGCGCTGATCGGCGGCATCATGCTGATGCTGCCCGCCGGCACCGCGCTGGCCGCGGGCGAGGCGCAGGCCGCGCCGCAACTGCCGGAACACGTGTCGAGTGCGCCGAGTCGAGCCGTGGAGCAGGAAATCCCGGTCCGGGTACAGGATCCCGGGCCGACCGCCGGACCCACGCACACCGTGCAACGCGGTGACTCGTTGTGGACGATCGCGGAGGAACGGCTGGGCGACGGCAAACGCTGGAACGAGATCGCCAGGCTCAACGACGGCAAGACGATGGCGAACGGGCAGCGATTCGACTCGGCGGACTACGTCGAGGAGGGCTGGGTGCTCGCCCTGCCCGCCAACGCCGGGCCGCCCGCAGAGGTCAAGGCCGCGCACGCGCCGGAGTCGCCGGGGGAGGAGCACAAGGCGCTGCCGACGACGGTCACCGTCAAGCCGGGTGACACGTTGTCGGACATCGCCGAGGAACTGCTCGGCGACGGCGACCGCTACCCCGAGATCTTCGCCGCCAACAAGGACCAGCCGCAGTCGGGTGGCGCGGCGCTGACCGACCCGAACTCGATCCAGCCCGGTTGGACGTTGTCCATCCCGGGCGGAGGCGGCGCGGACCCGGCGCCGCAACAACAACCACCCCAGCAGCAGCAACAGCCACCCCAGCAACAACCGCCGCAACAGCAACCGCCGGCGCAGCAGCAGCCCCAGCAGCAGCCTCCCGTGCAGCAACCTCCCGCCGAACCGCAGAAGCCGTTCGTCGAGACCCCGCCGCAGATCGCCAAGCAGGACCCGATCGTGGTCCCGAACGCGCCCGCCGGCGCGGGCGCGCCCGGTGCGGCGTCGAGCGAGACACCGAAGAAGGCGGACAACACCAACCCCACCGGCAGCCGGGCCGAGGCACCGAGCCCGGGCGGGGACGAGAGTTCGGTACCGGTGGGCGCGCTCGCCCTGGGCGCGGTCGGCGCCGCGGCGGTGCTCGGCGCGCTGCTGGTGCGTCGTCGACTGCAGCAGTCGGTGCGTCGGGACGGGCGCCGGATCGCGATGCCCGTACCGGCGGCGGCCGACCTGGAGCAGCAGCTGCGGGCGACCGAAACGCCGGACGCGCTGGACCTGTTCGACCGCACACTGCGCACACTGTGTGCCCGGATGTCCGACACCGGCCGCACCCTGCCCCTGATCGACTCCGTGCAACTCACCGACCGACAACTCGAACTGCACCTGGCCGCGCCGTCGCCGCCGCTGTACCCCTTCGAGGCGGTACACGGCGACCACATGCACTGGACCTGCCCGGCCGACGCCGAGCTGCTGCACACCAGCGCGGCGGCCAACGTACCGGCGCCCTATCCGGCCCTCGCGGTGCTGGGTGAAACCGACGATGGACGCCAGCTGTTGGTCGATCTGGAATCGCTCGGCGTGATCGGCCTGACCGACGGTTCCGGGGAGGACAACCTCGCGGTGCTGCGCGCGCTCGCCGTCGAGCTGTTGTCCAACGTGTGGAGCGACGACCTGTGTGTGACGGTGGTCGGCTTCGGTCGCGAACTGCGCGACGTGGAACGCGAGGGGCGGCAACAACTCCGCTACGCCTACTCGCTCGACGAGGCGCTGAGCCGGCTGGCGACCTGGTCCGACGAGGTGGTCGGCCTGCTCGACGACGCCAAGCTGACCTCGCCCCGGCAGGCCCGGACCAAGGGCATCCTGCCCGACACGTGGCCGCCGGAGATCGTACTGTCCCTGGAGCCGCTGACCGAGGCGCACGTCCCGCACATCCAACGGCTGACCAACGCCTACCCGCGCGCCGCCGCCGCGATCGTCGCGCCGGTGCACTCGGAGCCGTGGCTCAGCGGACTCGGGGTGACCCGACTGCCCACCGTGCCGGGCGTGGTGACGCCGAGTCGGATCAACACCGACGTGCACGTCCAGCGTCTGGAGGACCCGCAGTACCAGGCGTTGGTGAGCATGTTCACCGTGTCCAAGGACCTGGACGGCGTGCCGGCCGACGAGGTGTTGATCCCCGGCCAACGGCCGGAGCGCGAGCCGGAGTCGGTCGAGGTGGGCGTCGGCGCCGGCGGCGGCAGCATGTCCTCCGCCGCGTGGTCCGCGGTCGGCGGGATGGAGCGACCGGCCCGGGTCGGCGGGGCGACGGTGGCCGACGTGGCGGCCGAGTTCGAGGTCTCGCCCGGGTACTACCAGCCGGATCCCACCGACCCCGAGCCCGACGAGCGTGTGTTCGGCGCACCCGGGTGGTCCGCGCCGACCCCCCGCCGGGCCGGTCGTGGCGGATCGGGGTCGGCATCCGACACCGGCTCGTGGGGGACCGCCGTGTTCCCCGTCGCGGGCATGCCGCTGGCCCCGCCGGAGCGGATCGAGCGCGGCGGTGGATCGCCGGAGGACACCGGCTCGTTGCCGCTGCCGTGGTTGCCCGACGACCAGCACGAGGACGCCGGACCCGGACCCGGTGACACCGCGCACGCGACCGCGGAGGCCGAACGGGCGGCCGAGCCGGAGCTGTTCCGGTCGGCGGCCGGCTCGGACGGCCCGCCCTCGGCGCCGACCCGGGAGTACGCATCGCCCCCCGTGGCCGGCCCGGAGTCGGCGCCGGCCGGGGAACCGGGACACGCGGTCGCCGCGGAAGCCGCATACACGCAACAGTCATATGCCGAACCGCCCTATGCGGAACCGCCGTATCCGCATCCGGCATATGGCGGAGAAGCCTCGGTGCCGCCATCCTTCGAGGAGCCGATCGCCGACGGATCGGTCCGTGCCGGGTCGGCCCATGCCGAGCCGATCGCCGACGAGGCGGTCGTCGTCGCCCCGGGTCACGAGGAACCGGCCCCCGAGTCGGCCGAGTTCGTGGCCCGTGCGGCGGAGGCGTCGGGGTTCGGGACACCGGACTTCGCGGACTCGACGCTCGGCGAGCCGGTCTTCGGCGCGCTCGCCGCGCCCGAGGCGGGCTCCGCACCGGGTCCCGCGACCCCGCCGGCGGAGTTCTCGTTCGGGGGCGACGGGCACGACGACACAGGACTCGAAGGGGTGGACGATCCCGAGGACCACCCCCACGCATCCGCCGGGGACGCCGGGCAGTCGGCCGAACCGACGGCGGCCGCAGAGGCCCCGGACGAGGGAACGGCAGTGCCGATCGACGCTCGGACCAGCACCGGTGAGCAAACTCCGTCGTGGGACGTCGCGGACGCCCCGGAGGGTACCTACGAGACCTACGCGGCACACGCCGCCAACGGGCACGGAGGCGTGCGGGCGGACGTGCTCTCCGGCGCCGGGGTCCATGTGTTGGGCCCGGACGACGAGGTCGACCTGATGGAGGGCCGCGGGCGCGAGCGGATCGCCCCGGCGCCGACGGAACCGGGCCCGGCGGCCGCGGGCCCGGCGGCATCCGGGCCGGCGTCGTCCGGTTCGGTGGCTTCCGGTTCGGCGGTCGCGGCGGCCGGCGCGGTCGGCGCCGCCGACGTGGTCGGTGGTGTCGAGATGCCGTCCGCCGAGTACTGGGGCGCCCCCGGGCAGGTGCACGAGGCCCCGACCGCCGCGGACTCCGGGATGTTCCCGGTGGTCGCGCCGGAGGTCGAACCGGCGGCGGACGCGCCCGAGGTCGGCTCGGCGTGGGATGTGGCGCCCCCGGTGGCCGCGTTGCCGGCCGAGGCACCGGCGGCGATCGGCCGGGCCGCCGAGGGCTTCGCGCCGACCTACCCGGAGATTCGGATACTGGGTCAGGTCGATCTGATCGGCGTCGGCGAGGAGGTCGAGCACGGCCGCCGGGCCCGACTGACCGAACTCGCCGCGTGGATCGCGCTGCACCCGGGCCGCCCGCTGACCGAACTCGACGCCGCCGTCTGGCCGCTGGGTGTCACCGCGACCGCGCGGAACTCGGCGATCAGCCAACTGCGTCGCTGGGTGGGCACGAGCCAGGACGGTACGAGCCACCTGCCCGCCGCGGCCGGCGCCGAGGGCTACGCGTTCGGGCCCGGCTTCGCCTGCGACTGGTTCCGCTTCCGCGAACTGGTCGCGCCCGGCCTGTACGGGAGCCACGAGGTGGCGATGGACTACGCACGGGCCCTGGACATAGTGCGCGACGCGCCGTTCGACGGGGTGGGTCCGCGCCGCTACGTGTGGGCCGAGCCGTTCCGCCAGCAGATGATCGCCGAGATCGTCGACGTGGCGGCCCGGCTGGCCGACTACCACCTGGACAATCACGACCCGCAGGCCGCCAAGCGGGCCTGCTCGGTCGGCCTGGTGGTGTGCCCGGAGTCGCAGATGCTCTACCGGACCATGTTCCGGGCGACGCACATAACGGGCGACCGCGCGGAGTTGGACTACTACGTGGACCGCCTGGACGGCCTGCTGGCCGGACTGGGCGCCGAACCGGAGCCGCTCACCGTGGAGTTGCTGCGAGACCTGTTGGACGACTGAGCCGCACCCGGCCGGGCGGGCACGAGCCCCCCGGCCGGCGGCGCGTCCAGCCGGACGAACACATGCCGTGACGACCCGTCATGCGCCGTGCAGCAGTATGACGACCAGTGCCGCGCCCAGCAGGAACGGCCCGAACGGCACCGAACCGCCGCGCCCGGCGCGCCGGGTGACCGCCAGGACGACCGCGAACAGGCCGACGGCGACATACGCGAGCACCAGCGCCTGGATCAGCGCCGCCCAGGACAGCCGGCCGACCACCAGCCCGACCAGGCCCGCCGCCTTGGCATCGCCCAGGCCCACCCCCACACCGGCCAGGGCGAGCACGAGGTGCACGAGGTAGGCGGCCGCCATCGCGATCAGTCCACGCCCATAGGCGTCCCCGTCGAGGGGGATCAGCAACAGTGCCGCGAGCAGCGGGTATCCGGGCAGGGTGAGGGCGTCGGGCAGCCGGAGCAACCGGATGTCGCACACCACGAGGGCGGCGGCGAGCAACCCGAAGACCAGCAGCGCGGGCAGCACCGCCTGCGCGCCGATCCGCCACACCAGCGCGGCGGCGTAGACGACGAACCCGGCCGTGATCGCGACCCGGTCGCGCCGCAGCACACCCGCGGTGTCCGCGTCGAGATGGATCGGAGATTTCCGCACGGCATCGGATCCTGTCAGACCGGCGACCGGCCCGGCACCGGATGAGGGCGAACCGGTGCCCGCCACCGGATCGAATCGGGCCCGGTCGGGCCCGCTTGTGCCGGAATCCCCACCCGGGCGCGGGGCCGGACGGCACACTGGACAGGTGCCCACAGCCATGGCGTTCGACCCCTCCCGCGCGCTTCCACCCGCGCCCGGCCCGGAGTTCGCGGGCGCGGGCGCCGTCCCGGACGACGGGGTATACGTGTTCGACGACGAGCGGATCGTGCTCGCCGTGAACGTCGCGCTCGCGACCCGGCGACCGCTCCTGGTGTTCGGGCCGCCCGGGTCCGGCAAGTCCACGCTCGCGCCGATCGTCGCCCGGCACCTCGGCCGGTTGTGCCACACCGAGGTGATCACCGCGCGGACCGAACCCGAGGACCTGCTCTGGCGCTTCGACGCGCTGCGCCGGCTCAACGACGCGCAGACCCGCGAGGTCGCGCCCACGATCGGCGCCTATTGCGCGTCGGGGGTGTTGTGGAGGGCTTTCGATCCGTACCGGACCCCGCCGGCACGGGACGGGCAGCCGACGGCGGCACCCGGAGCCGGCCGGGACGCCGGGCCCGCACCCGGGTCCGTGGTGCTGATCGACGAGATCGACAAGGCCGATCCCGACCTGCCGAACAGCCTGCTCGTACCGCTCGACACGCTGAGCTTCCCCGGGCCGGACGGCGAGGAGGTGCGCGCGCGTGCGGGCGTCGAGCCGCTGGTGGTGATCACCAGCAACAACGAGCGGGAGCTGCCCGCGCCGTTCGTCCGCCGCTGCATCGTGCTGTCGCTGGAAGCCCCGGACAGGGAGCACCTGTTGAAGGTGGCCCGCGGTCATCTCGGCGCCGACTACGACGAGTCGACGGCGGATCGGGTGGCGGAGCACCTGCTGAAGGTCGCCGCCGAGTCCGAGTGGGCCGCGGGGCCCAGCACGGCCGAGTTCCTGGACACCCTCCGCGCCTGCCGCGAACTCGGCGTCGAGCCCGGCGGCCGCACCTGGGACCTGGTCCTGGAGGTCGCCCTGGACAAGGGCCGAGGGAGCGCGAGGCCGCACGGGTGAGCACCGCACGGGGGCGGATCCATCTGGGCGACCTGGTCCGGGCGATCGTCGCGCTCGACGTGACCGACGTGGACACGGCGGCCGGGATCGCCCGCATGCTCGGCATCGCCGGGGACGCGGACACGCCCGAGTGGGCGGACGGGCCCGACGAGGCGCCGCCGGCCGACGAACCGGCCGGGCCGCCGGCCCCCGGGGAACTCGTCCCGATGTCGGTGCCGCCGGACGCCGGCTGCTCGTTGTTGTCGTTGCGCGGTCCCCACGCGCCGAACGAGGCGACCGGACCGGCCGAATCGTCGCAAGCGCCGGGGGAGGCGCCACCCGGCGAGATCGATCGCCTGCTCGAAGCGGGCACGGACGATCGGGCGGGCCCGCCGGAGCCGCCGTGGGTGGGGCGCTGGGCTCCGGGGGTGATGTTCGCGGTCGGCTCGACGGATGTGGTCGGTCGTTCCGTGGACGAGCGGGCCCTGGTCCGGCGCGTGGCGGCCCGATCGTTCCTGCGCGAACTTCCCCGACGGACCCGGCCGACCACCCGACTCGGCGTGCAACTCCTGCTGGACGCGGGCGAGTGCATGACGCCGTTCCGGGCGGATCAGCGCTGGCTGCGCGAGTTGGCCGCCGGTGTGGTCGGCCGGGACCGGGTCGAGGTGCTGCGCTTTTGGGGCACACCCGCGCGGGGTGTGCGGCGGGTCGGGCGGCGTGAGCGCGCGGCCTACCGGCCGCCGGCGGCCGGTACGCCCGTGGTGCTGATCTCGGACCTGGGGTTGCGCCGGTTGCCGTTCAGCGGGGACGCGGCGGCGGGCCCCGGCGAGTGGGGGGACTGGATCGACGCGGTCCGCCGGGCCGGTTGCCCGGTGGTGTGTGTGACGCCGTACCCGGCACGGGCCCATCCGTGGTCGTTGCGGCAACGGGTGTCGTTGGTGCCCCTGGACCGGCGAACCTCGATCCGCGCGGCCCGACGGGAGACCCGGCGGGTGCGGGGGGAGGTGCGGCGGTGACGGCCGGGTGGGACCGGCCCGATCCGGGACGGGACGGGTGGGCGGACGCCGCCGACGAGGCGTTCGGTGCCGAGGAGTTGCTGCGCACCGTGGCCGAACGCCGGCCGGCCCTGCCGCTGCTTGCCCAGGCGATGTGTCTGGCGCCGTACGCCACACCGGCGTTCGTACGACGTGCCCGGATCGAGTTCGCCCCGAACAGCACGGCGAGCCTGGAGGCGGACCTGTGGTTCTCCCCGCTCGTCGAGTCGGCCGACCCGAACGCCCTGGTCCTGGCACCGGACGTCGCGACGGTGTTGCGGAGGCGGCTGGCGCTCGATCCCGGGCGATGGGCGCGGGTACTGCGACTCACCGAGCGCATGCAGGAGCGATCACCCGAACTGGTGCGGCGATTCACCAGGTTGGCGGCGGCGGAGGCGATGGGCGCCGAGCCCCGGGACGTCGAGCCGGATCTGAAGGCCTTTCGGTTCGCGCTCGTGCCGGAGGGCACCACGGGCGACGACCTGGCCCGCTGGCTCGTGCACTTCCTGCCGAGGTTGCCGACGGTCCTCGAAACCAGCGCACTGGCCCGGACGTTGGTCGACACGGCGGCGGCACGGTTGCGTGTCGAGCCGCCGACGCGTGCGGGCGCTCCGCCGGGTTCGGGTGCGGCGGTGCGCCGAGGGGCACGACTGGGGGTGCGGTTCGACGAGGACGGCCTCACACTGAGTCGACCGCCGGAGCCCGGTGATCGGGTGCTCGAAGTACCGGGTGGGCAACGCGTGCGGGTGGAACTGGCCGCGCCGGGGGATCCGGCGTCCGGCGGATACCCGGTGGAGTTGGCGGCGGGCGAATCGGTACACGTGCCGATCGTGGTGATCGTGGACCTGGCCGCGGGTCGGGCCGGGCCGAAACCCCCGACCGAGCGGCGCCGATTGTTGCGCCCCCAGACCGTGTTCGGGGCCACGGCGGCGCTCGCGGACGGCAACGTGCGGGCGGCGGTGCGGCCGAAGGAGGGCGGGACGGAACTGCTGCGTTCCTTCCGCGGCGAGGTGTGGTCGACCGAGCGACTGTGGGAGACCGCCGAGTTGGCGAGTCTGGACGGCACTTCGGGAATCGTGTTGCTCCGGGTGGGCGACGAGGTGCTCATGGTGGAGCCGGAGCGGACTCCGCTCTCCGAGGCCCGTCGACTGCGTGCGGACGGGATCCGGGCGGTGGCGATCGTGGGCTTTCGGATCATCCTCGTGAGCGAACGCGGAGTCTGGGCAACCCCGTTCGGGGCACGGTCCGACCGGATGACGCAGCTGTCCCGGACCGCCGAGGCCGGCACCCGGATCCAGGCCGCGTACGGGCACGAGGACGTACTGATCGTGGCCCCCGGCGGAGAATCGGAGATCGTGCACCTCTCCACGGGCGCGCGGACCCGGTTCGACTCGCGCTTCGAGCCACGACCGATCACCGCGATCGCCGGCGGTGCGCCGGACCGGGCGTTGGTCCTGGCCCAGACCGGCCCCCGGCTCGTGCGCGTGCCGAGTTCGGGGCCTGCGCAGACCGTCGTGGGCGAGGCCCTGCGGGCCGACCTCACCTCGCTCGCGATCGTCGCCGACACGTCGCTGGCGGTGGACGCCGACGGACGCCTGTTGCGGTGGGACGGCGACCTGCCGATCGACCCGCCCGACGAAGTTCCGTTGCCGTTCCGTCCGTTGCGTGTGTCGCGGAGGGATCACTCGACGTTCACCGTCGTCGGCCGGGGCGGTCCGATCGAACTCCGCACCCGGGACGGCAGAACCGTCCTGGTCACCCCGCGGCGCGGGGACGACAAGGCGAACGATCGTGTGGCGGACATCCTCTTCGCGACGATGCCCCTCGACCCGGGATACGCCGACTTCGCCCGGATCCGTCGCTACGGGATCGGCTGCGTGTGTCTGCCGTTCCGAGCCGAGTCGATCGCCGCGGCCGATGGTGTGCCCGACGCCGAGGCGTGGGCGTGGATGCGCGCGGCCGGAGCGGCCGGGCTGCGGGTGCTGGTGGACGTGCCCACGGAGCACGTGGCGCGCGTCCGGGGCGAGATCGAGTCCGCGAATGTGCTGCGGTATTGCCGAGCGCTGTTGGCCGCGGGAGCCGTCGGTGTCCGGATCGTGCGGTCCAGGTACTGGTGGAGTGTGGTGGAGCGCGGTGAACCGCCCGTTGCCAGGGGGAGCGAACTGCTGCGCGTCCTTCGCGAACCGGTGGACGAGCACCCGGGACGGATCCTCGTGTTCGACTGGGATCTGCCACACGACCACACCGGGTGGAACGAGAACGAGGAATACCCGCCGGAGATGACCCGAAGTCCGCCACCGGGCGATCCGGTGGTTCGGGTTCCCCGGGCCTCGTTGATCCTGGACCCCCCGGAGGAGGACGTCCGCCTGCGCTCCATCGCGCCCTACGAAGGCCCGTTGGGCCGAAGCGTGTCGCTGTCCGCCCTGACCGAGGACGCCGCGCCGCACATCTGGGCGTGCGGGTCGATCCTGCTCGCCCGGTCCGGACTTCGCGCCGTGGCCACGCTGCCGCCCGGCCCGACCAACGCCCGTCTGGCCGCGATGTTGCGTGCCCACCGGGACCAACGCGCGTTGTCGCGGGGCTCCGCCACACGATTGCCCTCCCTCCACGAGGACGTCGTGGTGCTGCTGCGCCGCCACGGCCACGAGTTCGTGCTCTGTGCGGCCAATCTCGGCGACACCCGCCGCGCCGTCGCGCTGACCACCCCCAGCGCGCCGACCGGCACCCTGGTCGACCTCCTGGACCCCGACGCGCCGCGAACCGAGCCCATCCGTACGGGATCACCCACGATGCTCGTCCTCGGCCCCCACGAATACCGCTGGTTCCGCCTGCTCGGCCCCGACGAGCTGTATGCGAGCGGCGCATGACGATCCGGCACATCCCCGATCCGCGCGGCGCGTCGCCGACGCCGCCGCGGCCGCGGATCTTCGTCAGCCACAGCACCCGCGCCAGGCCCGACGCGGTCTGCTGTCGCTGTCTGGACGCGCGCGAGGCGCTGGTCGCGCAGCTGGCGGCCGAGGGCTTCGAGGCCGTCTACGACAAGGACTTCCTGCGCAGCGGCGACGCCTGGCAGCAGGAGATCGCCCTGGAACTGCACCGTAGTCAGGCCACCGTGCTGCTGCTGTCGCAACACGCGATGGAGTCGGCCAACGTCGGCTACGAGGCCGGCATCGCGGACGGCCGGCGGCGGGTCGACGCCCGATATCGGTTCATCGCGCTGAAGTTGCCGGATGTACGGCGCGCGGACCTGCCCACGAGCACGCTCAAGGCGATCCACCTCGGCGAGGTGGACATGTGCGACTGGGCCGACGACGAGATCACCGGAGGCCGGCTGCCCGCCAAGTTGCGCGCCGACCTCGACCAGATCCGGCTGTGGCACCTCGACCGGTCCTCGCCCACCCGATACGCGGTCACCGCCGCCCTGGACGGTGCCTACGAGGACCGACTGCGGGCCGCGGCCGACGTGTTGGGGGTGTGTACGCCGCCCGCCCCCGAGGTGCTGCGCGAGCGGCTGAGCGAGGCGCTGCTGACCGAGCGCGTCCCGGTGCCGCCGCCGCAACCGGACCCGCTGGTGCGGGCGTTGGGCGAGGTGTTGCCGGTGCTTCGACCGGATCCCGCGTACACGGTGGCCGATCTGAGCGTGGTCTACGCCCGGATTCCGGCGCTCGCCGCCGCGCAGCTGGGCGAGTTGGGGGCCTGTGCGGACGGGCGGGTCGCGGTGCTCGCGGCGACCCGGGACGGTACCCTGCGGGCCTACCTGCTGCGTGCCAGCGGTCGCCCGCGTCCCTGGCCGCACCTGGAGGTCACGGTGCCCGCCGGGGCACGGATGGCGGCGGACCTGGTCGCCGCGATCCGGGACGCGGTGGCCGACTATCTGGGCTACGACGGCTACGACGACCCGGAGTTGGCCGGCGAGGCCGGTTTCCGCGACGTGCTCGACGCGCACGGCCTGGAGACCGGGCCGATCGTGGTGGTCATCCGGCACCTGCCGGACGTGGCGCTGGTCCGCGAGTTGCGGGTGTGCTTCCCTCGCCTGCTGCTGCTGTTCCTCACCGATCGGACCGGTACCGGTGCGGCGATCGAGGCGATCGAGCTGGCACCGCTGACCCGGTCCGGCGAAGGGGAGTTGAAGCGTACGCACCGCCGCGCGATGCAGCTGGCCGGGCGTGCGGAGGCACCGAACCCGCCCTGGAGGCCCGCGTGACCGGTGGTACGGATCCGGTGCTGGAGCAGACCTGGCACGCACAACGACGGTGGTCGACCGCGGCCTCGGCGGCCAAGAACTCGGTGCGGCGCTGGCGCCTGTTCCGGTTGATCCTGGGTGTGGCGGGCGCGGTCCTGGTGACGGCCGGCACCCAGGCGTCGGGCGACCTCGGCACGGTGTTGTCGCTGATCGGCGCGTTGTGTGTGGGGCTGGTGCCGCTGGTGACGTCGCTGCGGCTGCAGCCGGAGCGGATCGAGGCGTGGACCCGGACGAGGTCGGTCAGCGAGGCGCTCAAGAGCGAGGTCTACCTGTATCTGACGGCGAGCCGGCCCTACGCCGGCACCGAGTCCGAGCGCCGGACGGCGCTGACCGCGCGGCGCGCCGCCCTCGAGGACGCGGCCGGCGATCTGCTCGCGTTGTTGCCGCAGGCGGCGCCGGGGGTGTACCCGTTGTTGCCGCCCGTGCACGACGTGGACGGCTACGTGCGGGAGCGGATCGACCACCAGGCGGACGTCTACTACGGCACGCAGGTGATCCGCATGCGGCGCGGGCTGGTCCGGATCCAGTTCGCCGAGTTCGTGTTGGCGATCACCGGCATGGCCCTCGCGGTGGTGGCGGGGACGGCCGGCGGCTCCGGGGCGGGGGCGTGGGTGCCCGTGGTGACCACCGTGTCGGCCTCGGTGATGTTGTACGGGTACGGCGTGCGCTATCAGGAGAACCTGATCTCGTTCGCCCGCACGGCCGAGCAGTTGCGCCGGTTGCGCGACGATCGTTTCGCGCGGATGCCGCTGGATCCGGCCGAGGAGGCCCGGTTCGTGGAGCGGTGCGAGAACGTCTTCTCGATCGAGACGCAGGGGTGGATGGCCCGGGCGGCGAGCGCGGATCCGGGACCGGTGCAGTGACCCGGGCGGACGGGGTGGGCAACCGGCCCGGCGGTGACGGTTGGTGACGGAGCGTCAGGCCGTCCGACTACGGAGCGGAGCGGTCGTCGGGTCGACCGACTCCTCGGCACGGCCGTGCATCGGTTCGTCCGGGAGGACGTCCGGCACGGCGTACGGACCCGAGTGCAGGCCCCAGTCGTAGTAGCCGCGGATCCAGTTGCGCATGCCCTCGACGCTCATCTCCACCGCGATGCGATCGGCGGTGCCCAGTCCGAGTTCGCCGCAGATCTGCGGCATGTACGCCTGGAGCGTCATGAACGTGTCGAGTTGTTCGTAGGTCATCCGGGTCGCCTCGCGCAGGGCGACGTCGTACGAGCAGTCGAGCCGATCGCGCAGCACCGCGACCAGATTGTGCGAGGCGACCCGGCGGCCGCGACGGCCGGGCGACTGGATGTCGTTGATGTACGCGATGGTGTCCGTCGCCGCCTCGCGCAGCCTGCGCATCAGCGGATGCGCCTGGATCTGCGGGGGTACCTCGAATCGGCGGCTGCGCTCGATCGCGTCGAGCGAGTGCGGGATCCCGGCGGTGTTGCGGCGCATCACCCGGTAGGAGTCGAGGTCGGGCACCGCGCGGGACTCGCTCATCCGCATCTCGGACGCGTGCGCGGCCAGGAATCTCGCCCAATTCGCCGCGAATCGGTTCTGCCAGGTCACCGAGGTGCCCTCGGACATCGAGGCCCACACCTCGGACCAGGCCAGCGTGATCGGGGAGACCAGGTCGGGCGGGGTGCCGGGTTCGCGGAACGGGATGGTGATCAACTCGCGGGCGATCTCGGCGACCCGGTCCGGGCGTTCGGGGGAACGGGGGCGCAGGACGGCGGCGCCGGCCGGGCTCGGCTTGGCGTCGGTGCGGGAGTATGCCTCGGTGCCCGGGCCGGTGTCGCAGTCGTCGTCGAACAGGAAGGCGAGCGCGAACCAGTTCATCAACAGGAACTGGTCGTCGGCGGACGCGTGCGGGTAGGTGCGGCCGACCGCTTCCGGCAGGTCCCACGCGATGTATTCGCGCATGCCGTCCTCGGTGCGGATCAGCCCGCGTTCGCGGACCCAGGCGAGGTGGCGGCTTCGGGCGTGGTCCAGGTACGGACTGATCGGGGCCTCGAACGGTATCGAGAACAGCACATCCTGCGGCACCTGGTCTCCCACCGGTTGCGTGATCATTGTTATGCCGCATCGGCGTCGCCGGCGCAAGATCCTTTGTGTGTGCGGAGGGTGACGTCGACGGGAGCTTCGACACGTACGGTGATACGTGTAGGGCACCTGTGCCGGCACGTGCCCCGGGCTCGCGGACCGGCTCCGGGTCAGGCCGCGATGTGAGCGGTGCTCTCGGTGGAGAGCAGTGCCTTCAGGTCGTGTACGGCGGCGCGGCCGGCCCGGTTGGCGCCGATCGTGCTCGCCGAAGGACCGTACCCCACAAGGTGGATGCGCGGGTCGCGCGCGGTGCGGGTGCCCTCCATGCGGATGCCGCCGCCCGGCTCGCGCAGGTCCAGCGGCGCCAAGTGCCGCAGTACCGCCCGGAATCCGGTCGCCCACACGATCGCGTCGGCGCGGATCTCGGTCCCGTCGGCCCAGGCCACGCCGAACGGGGTGACGCGGTCGAAGATCGGCAGCCGGGTGAGCACCCCGTGCTCGCGCGCGGCCCGCACCGCGGCGGTCGGCGGCAGCCCGGTCACGCTCACCACGCTCTCCGGCGGCAGCCCCGCCCGGACCCGCTCCTCCACCCGGGCCACCACCGCCCGGCCGACCTCGGCGTCGAACCCGCCCTCGCGGAAGACCGGCGGCCGTCGGGTCACCCACGTGGTGGTGCCGACCTCGGCGATCTCGGCGAGCGCGTGGATCGCCGACGTGCCGCCGCCCACCACGACCACGTGCCGCCCGGCGAACTCGGCCGGGCCGCGATAGTCGGCCATGTGCAGTTGCCGACCCCGGAACCCGCCGGCTCCCGGGTAGTAGGGGATGAACGGATGCCGCCAGGTCCCGGTGGCGTTGATCAGCGCCCGCGCCGTCCAGACGCCGCGATCGGTCTCGACCGTCAGCGACTCGGCGGGGAGGCCGGACGCGGAGCCGTCGGTGTCGCGGGCGTCGCCGGCCACGCCTGCGGATGCCTGTTCACCGCTCCCGGACGCCCCCTCGCCGCCCACCCCCGACCGCACCGCGCGCACCACCACCGGCCGTACGACCGCGAGCTCGAAGGCCGCCTCGTAGGCCGCGAAGTACTCCGGCAGCGCCTCGAACGCGGGCCGCGTCGGGTCGATGTCCGGCACCGCCATCCCCGGCAGCTCGTGGATGCCGTGTACGGCCTCCATCAGCAGGGTCGGCCAGCGGTGCCGCCACGCCCCGCCCGGCCCCTCGTCGGCGTCGAGCACCACGAACGACAGCCCCGACCGGCGCAGATGGTAGGCCGCGGCGAGACCGGCCTGTCCGGCGCCGATCACCACGACGTCCACCGCCGCGCGTCCCGTCCCGGCCGAAGCCCCGCCCCCGAGCCGAGGAGCCGGCCCGGTCGATGTCGTCGTCGCGTTCACCGTCTCGGTCACACGAGCGAGAACGGCCGGGCCGCGTGGTTGCTTCCCGATCAGCCCGTGGCGTCGACCACCACCACGATCCCGATCACCTGACCGGCCACGGTCACCAGGCCCAGCCACCGCCGTACCGCGCGCAGCGTCCACCCCGGCAGGGCCATCGACAGGGTGGCCAGAAGCAGCGCGAGCAGACTCGTGCCGAAGGCGACCAGCGAGCCGTCGGCCGGACCGACGGTCGGCTCCCGGCAGCCCCAACGCTCCATGCAGTCGTTCGTGGCGTTCCAGTACCCGGCGAGCACGACCGTGCAGTCGACCACGACCAGGAGCACCGTGCCGAGGAACAGCGCCCAGCCCACGAGCAGCGCGCGCACGTCGTGTTCCGGCGCCTCCTCGGGCCCGGTCACTCGGGGTCCGCCCCGAGCAGCCGGCCGAGTTGTTCCTGGCAGCGGTCGAGTCGGGCCTGGAGCAGGGTGACCTCGGCGACCAGCTGCGGGACGAGGTCGCCCTCGCCGCGCGGCACGTACGGGCTCGCGTCGGCGGCCACCGGCACGTCGGCCAGGCGCGCGTACGAGCCGAACGACAACCCCACCCGCCCGACCGCGCACCCGGTACAGCTGCCGATCAGACCGCGCCGGCCCACCACCCCGGTGCCGGCGTCGACGAGGAGTTCGGCCGGGTTGCCGCACCGGCACGCGCCCACCCACACCGAGGCGACCCGCTGCCGGCCGGATCGGAAGCCGCGCTCGTAGCGGATGTAGCGGCCGAGCACGTCCACCCGCAGCAGTGCCGCGTGCCGATACTCGGTGACGCACATCAGGGCGCGCGCCTCCGCCCGGTCCGCGAGGCTGTAGAACCCGCAGTCGCAGCGCGGCGCCGGCGGGGCGTGCCGCCGACCGTACGCGCAGTGCGCCTCGGCGTCGACCTCGTACGCCCGGCTCCGCCCGATCGACACCCCGGCGAACGCGGCTCGATCACCGTCCGCCGACAGCAGCAGTCCGGCGACCTTGTACCCCACGGGCGCGACGCCCGGGCGCTCCTCGGGCAGCCGCCGCCGGCCGATCATCGCCCGCCGGCCGCCGACGGCACCTCGGCCGGCGGCACCGGGAGGGTGCGTTCGCCGCGCTCCCGTCCGTCCCCGGACCCGGTCGCCGCCGCGCCGACCGCCTCCTCGTCCCGTCGTGTCCGCTCCACGACCTCACCCGTCGCCACCGGCCTGCCGAGCTGCATGGATTCCCCTCCCGGGATGAGTACCGCCCGTCGACACCGCCGGCGACCCGCCCGACGACACCGCTGTGCACGCTTCCCAGGAATGTTCACCCGCCGCGCCCGCACCCACACCCCGCGACCCGATCGGCACAAATCACCCATCGGATCCGGCCAAACCAACCAACAGGTAACCGTGTCGCAAAGCTCTCCCGAACCTTGCTATCCTTGCGATGCACGCGGGGCGCAACCCCCGCGCACCACTCGTCCGGGTGGCGGAATTGGCAGACGCGCTAGCTTGAGGTGCTAGTGCCCGAAAGGGCTTGGGGGTTCAAGTCCCCCCTCGGACACCGAGGAATATCGGCGAGCGTCATCGCCCACAGGCTGCATACGACACGTGCGGATCGAGACTCGTCTCGGTCCGCACGTGTCGTATACCCGTGTCGTATGCCCGGGGCCGGGTCGGGGGACGCCGGCTCGGGTGGGCCGCTCGTGGATGGGGGCGAGGGCGGCCGGGGGGACGGGCCGGCCGGTCGCGGTCAGGAGTCGACGTGGGTTGCCATTCCGTCGAGCAGGAATTCGAGGCCGACGGCGAAACTGTGGTCCCAGTCGGTGTCGGCGATGTAGTTGTGGGCGGCGACGGTCGGATAGCAGTCGCGTTGGCTTTCCAGGTATTCCTGGCCGATCCGGGTCTCCTCCGGCGAAAGCTGGAGGCTGGATTGGGTGGCGGTCGCGCCCATCACATGGTTATAGAGTGCCCAGGTCGCCGGGTTCAGCCGATTCTCGGCCAGTCCGGCACGGAGCAGTGCCGATTGCAGGAATTCCATCCAGGTCAGGAAATTCGGGCCTATCAGCGGGCGCTGCCGCGAAGGTACCGTGGCCGCCCACGGATGGCGCAGCATGGCCTGGCGCCAATCGTTGATCAGTGCCGCGATATCGTCCCGGGGGCTGGCGGTGTGTCCGGTCGGAACCGGTGCCTCGCCGAAGATCGCGTCCACGGCCAGGTCGATGACGTCGTCCTTCGTCGCCACGTGCCAATAGAGCGTGGTCGCGCCCACCTGAAGCTTTTCCGCCAGCCGACGCATCGTCAGCCGTTCCATGCCCTCTTCGTCCAACAGGGCGACGGCCGCCTGAATGATGCGGGCCCGGGTGAGTGGTGGCTCGCCGCTTTTGTTTCCGCGCGAGGGGCGCAGCCAGACATTGCCGACGCTCCGGCCGGCATGGCTACCCGAATTCTGCTCTTTATCTACGATGACCTTCACCTCCATATTCACGTGGCCGCCCCGATAAAGGTGCGCACAACGTATCACCGCGTGTCCCGCCCGAGTCTGGCATGACCCGTGGTCGGGTTAGTCCCGATCTCCGTGTGGTTCGTCGGGTCGGGGCCGATCCGTTTCCGTTCCGCTGTCGTGCATTTCGGGGTCGAGACCCCGGGAAACGGACGGCGTACCCCCGATTCGCGCCGCCGCCCGCCGTGGCCGCCCCGACGCGGGAGGGCACGGGTGCGGTGCCGGTCGGGACCGACCGCACACCGCCTCCCCATGGTGACGGCCCGCCACCGGCGGGCACGAACCGCCTCCCCACGAAGGGGTGACCCACGCCGCCGCCGGGGCGATTCGAAATTTGGTGTCGATTTCGAACTCCATTGATTTCAGGGGCAGTTGGTGACCTCGGACGGCTTCGCGCGGGCTGTCGAGCGCACGGATTCGGAGCGTTACCGCGCGTCGGGCTGTAGTACGCTCGTCGACTACTAGACCATCGTTCGAGTAACTAGACCGAAGTGCGAGTTGGTTGTGACGGACATTCAGCAGGAAGCCTTCGAGTCCCCAGCGCAGTCGAACAAGCGATGGTGGACCCTCCCGGTAATCAGCCTGG
Organism: Embleya hyalina; assembly: GCF_003967355.1. GTDB lineage: Bacteria > Actinomycetota > Actinomycetes > Streptomycetales > Streptomycetaceae > Embleya > Embleya hyalina. Next base: position 235,442 of record NZ_BIFH01000024.1, read on the forward strand.
CCACGTTGATGATCGTTTTGGACGCGACGATCGTGAACATCGCGCTTCCTTCGGCACAGCAGGACCTGGGCATGTCGGACGCCAACCGACACTGGGTGATCACGGCGTACGCGCTGGCCTTCGGCGGCTTACTGCTCGTGGGTGGACGCGTGTGCGGCGTGCTCGGCCACCGCAGGTCGTTCGCGATCGGCCTGCTCGGCTTCGCGGTCGCCTCCACCGTCGGCGGCCTCGCCGAGAACGTGGGCACCCTGGTCGGGGCCCGTGCCGCCCAGGGGCTGTTCGCCGCACTGCTCGCCCCGGCGGCGCTCTCGCTGTTGACCCTGACGTTCACCGACGCGGTCGAACGCGGCAAGGCCTTCGGCGTGTTCGCCGCGGTCGGCGCGGGCGGCGCGGCCCTCGGCGTGGTGGCCGGCGGTCTGCTCACCGAATACGCCGACTGGCGCTGGTGCCTCTACATCAACATCCCGATGTGCCTGATCGCGTTGGCCGGCGTCCCGCTGATCCTGCGCGACGAACCCAGCGGCAGTCTGCGCACCATCGACGTGCCCGGCGTGCTGCTGAGCACCACCGGTCTGGTCGCGATGGTCTACGCGTTCACCCAGGCCGAGCCGCGCGGCTGGGACGACCCGCTGGTCCTGCTCCTGCTGTTCGGCAGCATCGTGCTGTTGGCCCTGTTCGTGGGCGTGCAGACGAAGTCGAAGAACCCGCTGATGCCCCTGCACATCGTCCTGCACAAGGTGCGCGGCGCGGCCTTCGTGTCGGTGTGGGTGATGTTCATTTCGATCTACGGCTTCTACCTGTTCATGAGCTACTACTCGCAGACGATTCTCGGGTATTCGCCGGTGAAGACCGGCATGTCGCTGCTCGTGAACGCGGTCAGCACGATCATCGGCTCCATGCTGATCGCCGCGAAGCTGCACAATCGGGTCGCCCCGCGATTCCTGATCGTGTTCAGCCTGCTCTCCGCCGCGGCCGGGCTGTTGATCCTCACCCAGCTCGAAGCGGACAGCTCGCACGTGTTCATGGCCTATCTGGTTCCCGCGCAGATCCTCACCGGGATCGGCCTCGGCTGCCTGCTCGCGGTGGCCACGAACCTGGCGATGGTCGACGTCGGTTGGCACGAGGCGGGAATCGCGTCCGCGGCGTACAACGCGGTCCAGCAGGTGGGCGCCGCGCTCGGTACGGCCCTGTTCAACTCGATTCAGACCAGCGTCACCTCGTCCTACCTGGACGACCACGGAAACGGTAAGGCCGCGGTGAAGTCCGGGATCGTGCACGGATATTCGGTGGCGCTCTGGGTGGCCTTCGGGGTGCTCGCCGTCGGCGCGCTCGCCGTGGGGTTGATTTCCCGCGGCAAGCAGGCGGCGCCGAGCGCCCAACCGGAGACGGCGGTCCCGAGCGTCGAAGTGGGTTCCTGAGGAATACCGAGAGAGCAGCGGCTGGGAAGGAGATTGGTCATGGACTGTGATCGGCCACCGGTCACCGTGGTGGACGGCTATGTGCCGCTCATCGACTTGTCTTCGAGGGACAGCGCCCGGGGGCGCGCCGCGATCGCCGACGCCATCGGCGGAGCGTGCGAGGATTCCGGGTTCTTCATAATCGTCAACCACCGTGTCCCGACGAATCTCGTCGACCGCATGTACACGGCGACCAACGGCTTCTTCATGTTGCCGGACGACAAGAAGAACCTGGTGGCGAATCGCCCCGGCGTATCCGGCTTCCGTCGGATGGGCGGCACGACCGCGCGCAGCATCGGTCGGGAGTCGCCTCCGGACCTGTGCGAGGCCTTCTCCGCGCACACCACGGGCGAGCTGGGCGACGAGGAGCGTCGTCGGCTCGGCGACCAGTGGGCGACCTGGACGCTGGCCAACATCTGGCCGGAGGAACCCGCCGACTTCAAGCCGGTCTGGCAGGAGTACATGGCGGTGATAGGGGAGCTGTCCGCGGACCTGATGCGGCTGTTCGCCCTGGCGCTCGGGTTGGCCGAGGACTTCTTCGAGGACAAGTTCGACCACCACGGTTCGTCGGTCACGGTCAACTACTACCCGCCGCAACTGGAGCCGCCGCTGCCGGGTCAGCTGCGCCGGGGTCCGCACACGGACTTCGGCGGGCTGACCGTGCTCTACCAGGAGGACGAGCGCGGCGGCCTCCAGGTGCTCCAGGGCGGGACGAGGTGGCGTGACGTGCCGGCGATCCCGGGCACGTTCGTCGTCAACATCGGCGATCTGATGGCCATGTGGACCGGCGGGCGGTGGGTGTCGACGATGCACCGGGTCGTCAACCCCGCGCGCGGGGACACCTCGTCCCGGCTGACCATCCCGTTCTTCTACATGCCCAACCACGACGCGCCGATCGAGCCGATGCGCCCCTTCCGGGAGACGCGCGCCATCGACCGATACGACACGGTGACGGCCGGGCAGTGGATGTCACGAAAAATACAGAAGTTGTTCGCTACCGACGCGTAGCGCATAGGAGGGGCCCATTCCTTCCAGCGGCCGATCCGCCGATGAACCGCTCCCTCGCGAGGGGGGTGTTCATCGTGCGGATCGGCCATCTGTCGTTGGCTTTTCACGAAATCGAGCGCGAAATTCGGCCGGGTCCGGATGAGTTGACAGATTCCGCCGCCGGACGTGGCCGGCGCCGACGACCCCGCCTAGTGTCAAAGCGTGGCGCCGGTCGCGGCCGAGTGTTCGGGAATGTCGGCGAAACATCTCGGAAACGTCAGGGATTCAGAGCGTCAGAGTCAGCAGAGTCAGCAGAGTCAGAGAGGAAGTATCCCGTGGGTAGTGACGAGTCGACCGTCACCGTGGCCGACGGTTTCGTGCCGGTCATCGACCTTTCGTCCAGGGACACGGCTCGCGGGCGGGCAGCCATCGCCAAGGCGATCGGCAATGCGTGTTCGAGTTCCGGATTCTTCATCATCGTGGGTCACGGGGTACCCCGGGAACTCATCGACCGGATGTTCGATCGAACAAATTCCTTCTTCAAACTTCCGGAGGAGGAGAAGGACCTCATCGCGAATCGCCCCGGGGTCTCCGGATATCGCCGCGCCGGCGGCACGCTCGCCCGCAGCCTGGATCTGCAGACACCCCCGGACCTGTGCGAGACCTTCGCCGCTCATGTCACCGGCGAGTTGAGCGACCAGGAACGCGGGCAACTCGGCGACGAGTGGGCGAGTTGGACCCACAAGAACATCTGGCCGGAGAACCCGCCGGACTTCCGGTCCACCTGGCAGGAATACATGCGGGTGGTCGGGGATCTGTGCGCGGACCTCATGCGGCTGATGGCCCTGGCCCTGGAATTGGACGAGGACTTCTTCGAGGACAAGCACGACCACCACGGTTCCTCGGTCGCGGTCAACTATTACCCGCCGCAAATCGAGCCGCCGTTGCCGGGACAGTTGCGCCGGGGTCCGCACACCGACTTCGGCAGCGTCACCGTCCTGCACATGGAGGACGACCGCAAGGGCCTCCAGGTGCTCCAGGGCACCGAATGGCGCGATGTCTCCGCCATTCCGGGGAGTTTCGTGGTGAACCTCGGCGACCTGATGGCTCTGTGGACCGGTGGCCGCTGGGTGTCGACGATGCACCGGGTGGTCAATCCGGAGCGTGGGGACACCACCTCCCGGCTGACCATGCCGTATTTCTACCTGCCCAACTACGACGCCTCGATCGAACCCATGCAGCCGTTCTCCGAATCGTCCGCGGTGGATCGATTCGACACCGTGACGGTGAGCGAATGGGTGTCCCGGAAGGTCCAGAAGATCTTCTCCTGATGTCCTCCGCGCCATGGAGGTCGCAAGCCCGACTCCGGTCGGTTCACCGTGCTGTTCCCAAGAACCGTGCTGTTCCCAAGAAAGGTCAGGGATGATGCAGAAGACCGTCCACCTCGACAGGATCAGCGAGCAGTACCAGGCCTCGAGCACCCAGTACGACAGCGTGAAGAACCTTCCTTACGCCTTCGTCGAACGGGAGACACTGCTCGGGGGCCTTCCCGATCTGACCGGGAAGTCGGTGCTGGACGTCGCCTGCGGCACCGGCTACTACTCGCGCCTGTTCAAGCGTCTGGGCGCCGAGCACGTCGTCGGTGTGGACATCGAGAAGAGCATGATCGACTGCGCCCGGGAGGTCGAGGAGAAGGACCCGTTGGGCATCACGTTCGACGTCTGGGACGCCGCGCAGCTGCCCGTGCTCGGTGAGTTCGACGTCGTCGCGCCGATCTGGGCGTTCGTGCACGCCAAGGACGTCGAGGAGTACTACGAGATGGTTCTGCGCTGCACCCGGAACCTCAAGTCGGGCGGCACCATGGTGGCGTTGTGCTCCAACCCGGACATCGACATCGAGAAGATGTCGGTCTACCCGCGTTACGGCCTGTCCATCACCCCGAAGGAAAAGCACGGGGACCTCCAGGTCATCCACATCGCGATGGATGTCGAACCGCCGGTCGGCTTCGACGGGTTCTTCTGGCCCGCGGGTATCACCGAGGAGGCCATGGCCCGGGCCGGTCTGGTCGACATCCGGCGCCGGCCGAATCTGGCCCCGGGACACGTCGCGGGTCTGTCGACGAAGGGCTACTGGGCGGACTTCGTGGCGAACCCGCCGTTCGGTCTGTTCACGGCCACCAAGCCGTAGTCCGCCGGCATCCGCCGGAAATCCACGAAAGTCGGAGCCGCGCCCACCCTGCTGAGATGGAGAAAAGCCTATGAAGATCGCTGTATTCGGAGCGAATAGTTCGACCGGACGGCGCCTCTCCGAACTGGCGATCGCCGATGGTCACGAGCTGACCGCCGTCGTCCGCCGGCCCGACAGTTTTCCGCTGAGCGATCCACTGTTGCGGACGGTCGGCGCGGACGTATTCGACAAGGACGCGGTCGAGCAGGCGGTGATCGGGCAGGACGCGATCATTTCCATCCTGGGAATACCCTATGGGCGGGAGCCCGTCACGGTGCTTTCCCGGGGGCTCACCAACATCACCGACGCGATGTCCGCGCACGGCGTCAAGCGGTTGGCCTGTGTGAGTTCTCGACTGCTTGCGGTCAGCTCTCCTCCCTCGGCCGGGGAAAAGCCGCTCCAGGAGTCCTTCCTCTATCGGCGGATGATCTATCCGACGCTGACCAGGATCGGTCGCACGCTCTACGCGGACATGCTTCGCATGGAGCAGATCGTGCGCGCGACCGACCTGGACTGGACGATCATCCGGCCGTCGGCGCTCTACAACACGGACACGCTCACCGAATACCACTTCGCCGCGCCGGAGACGCCGGGTCTGTATACCTCGCGCATCGACCTGGCGCATTCCCTCCTGCGCGAGGTGACCGAGAACGAGCATGTCCGAACGGTCACCGCGGTGTTCACCACGAAGGGTGTTCCGACCTTTCGTGACGTGCTCGTGAAGGAAGTTATGCGGATCGGTTCCTGGGGCAGCAAGTAGTCTCGGGAGCAGGCCCGTAGACGGGAGATGACGGCACCATCCGAAATGGATGGTGCCGTCATCTACCTATATGTGACATCGTCTCCGAAAATCACCCCCGGATCCCGAGGCGCCTGCGAACGGGCGGAGTTGCGTCCGTGACGGCAGGCTTGTGTCTCATATGGGGTCACCTGTCCGGTGGTGCGCCGACCCGTCGTGGTGGGTGATGCGCTGTCGGGACGGTTGGTGTCGGATCGTCTGTGGGAGTTGGTGGTTCCGTTGTTGCCGGGGTTCGGGGTGCGGCGGCAGGGGGCTGACCGGGCGCCGGTGGAGGAGCGTGCGGTGTTCACGGCGGTGGTGTTCGTGCTGGCCGGCGGGTGTGCGTGGCGGCAGTTGCCGGCGTGTTTCGGGGTGGCGTCGCCGACGGCGCATCGCCGGTTCACGGTGTGCCCGAACGCGGGGGTGTGGCCGCGGTCGCGTCGGGCGGTGCTCGACCACCCGCGGGCCCGCGAGCCGATCGCGCGGGGCGAGGCGGTTGTCCCGGTCGCCGGCCGGACCGGGGTGCGCGGATCCGGACCGGCGGGATCCGGCCGTTCATCTCAGAGCGAGAATGAGCCGGCGGCCCCCTCGGTACCCCTTCGCCGGCCCCGCTGGGTGACGTTCGCGAACCGCGCCGTCGAGCCCGATCGAGCTCTCGGGACTGCCGCGCACCGCCCTCGGGCGAGCCGACTCCCGTGCAGGTCAGTGGTGTTGCCGGAGCTCGGGAGAGTGGGCGGCGACCCCGCCCGGGCGGCTCTTCGTAGCGGGTCCCGGAGGTCGCGGCACACGCCGGTCGACCCGCTCTTCGCGACTCTCCGCAGGGGGCGCGGCCCCCCGGCGGCCCTCGGCGAGCCGGCCGAACCATATAAGACGCGGAAGCGCGCTGTGGCGTTTTGGTGCCACAGGTGTGACAATCTTGATCCATATCATGGCGGCATCCGGCCGCACACTCAAAGGAGCGTTTCAAGGGGGAGATGCACCGATGGGGAAAGATTCTCGACTTGCAATATCTCTGGAAATCCTGCAATGGACTCCGGAGCGTTTGGCCCGAGAAATCAATCGACGGTACGGGGATGGCACCGTCAGCCTTAAGGCGCCGTACGGTTGGATCAAGGGAGCATATCCGCGGGGGCGGGTACCCGGCTTCGTGGCAACCATTTTATCGGAGAGTCTCGGCCGAGTGGTCGAAATCCGCCATATCTGGCCGCAGCGTTTTCCCGAGGCGGAATCGACGGGAAACGACAACGACCTCCGACTGAGTCCGCCGTGGTCCGAGGAGCACGTCGACCGCATCCTCCGTCCGCTCGTCGAGCAGGACGACGAGGAACAACTGCAGGCGCCCTTCCTGGTGCCCGGCGCGGGCCTGGTCCTGCTCGCCGTGGACTGGCTGACCGCCGAGAGCAGGCCGGCTTCCGCCCGGACGGAGGGCGCCGAGCTGGACCCCGAGATGATCGACATGCTCTTCGGCCGGATCGCCCGGCTGCGCCGCCTCGGCGACGCGCAGAACTCCGCCCTCGTGCTGAACTGGGTGGTGCACGAGCTGCGTTGGGCCCGGCACCTGACCAGAAACGCGTCCTTCGACGCACCGACCGCCAGGCGGCTGTACGGGGCCATCGCCGAACTGGCCCAGCTCGCGGGCTGGTTGGCCGCGGATCACGGCAAGCGGGCGCAGGGCCAGCAATACCTGCTCGCCGGCCTGCGCGCGTCCGGCCTCGCGGGCGACCCGAACCTGGGCGCGTACATCCTGTCCTGCCTGAGCTACCACCTCATGCGCGGCGGCAACGGCCTGGACGCGCTGCGGCTGATCCGGCTCGCCGACGCCGGGGCGGACGCCTCGGCGCCGACCGTGCTGCGCTCGTTGATGGCCTCGCACGAGGCGCGCGCGCACGCCCAGTTGGGCGACGAGGCGGCCTGTAGACGGTTGTCGGCGAAGGCCGCCGCGCTGTTCGACGCGTCCGGGGCGGAAACGGATCCGCCGTGGGCCGTCGGACCCAAGCGGCACCTGGCCGCCGGCGCGGGGCGCGCGCAGTTGGCCCAACGCCGGAACAAGGCGCCCTACGTGTATCCCTCACAAAAGCGCGTCTCGGCCTGACCCGTGCGCTCGGCGGCTCCCCGGGCCCGCCGGCGCCGGGTACGGCCGCGGCCGAGGACGGATCGGGTGGATCACATGGATCACAGGGGCTTCGGCGACTCCTTCGTGCCCGCGTTTCGCGGGGGCGCGGGTGAGCCGGCCGCCGGGTTTCGACGCGACCGGGGCGGTGTTGCCGGTTGCGGGTCCTCGGCCGGTTCGAGCCAGCCGCCGAGGGTGTAGGTACCGGCACTTCGTGCGGACGCGGGCGAGCCGGCGGCCACGTGTCGGGGCGACCGGGGTGGTGTCCTCGACGGCGTTTCGGTCGGGTCCAACCGGCCGCCGAGGGTGTAGACGGAGTTCTCCGCGGGGTCCGGGACCGCCGGGGTGACCGACGGCGGGCCGGCGAACTCCCGGGTGCCGTGCAGCCAGGCGACGAAGTCGTACAGGTCGCTCGACGACATCGCGGACAGCGCCTTGTTGCGGGCCTCGGCCGCCGCGTCCGCGGCGTGCCACAGCGCGATGCTGTCCCGGGCCAGCCGGTGCACCCGCGCGGTGCGCTCCCGGCGGACGGCGTTGTACCGGCCCAGACGGGCCGCGAACCACCCCGGGGGGCAGTCCAACAGGTCGCCCAGGACCACGGCGTCCTCGAGGGCCATACAGGCGCCCTGGGCCGCGTAGTGGAGCATCGGGTGTGCCGCGTCGCCGAGCAGGGCGACTCGCCCGTCCGTCCAACCGTCGACCGGTTCCCGGTCGACCAGCACCCACGCCTTCCAGTCGGCGCCCAGTTCGAGCAACCGCCGCGCGCTCTCGCAGAGCGCGCCGAACTCGCCGAGCACCTCGGACGCCGGCACCGACACCCCCGAGAAGGTCTCGGCGGGCGCGTTCTCCGCGCTGGGCGCCAGGTTCAGATAGCGCCCGCCGGCGATCGGGTAGTGCACGAAGTGCCGCCCCGGTCCGGCCCACCACGTCACCGACGTGTGGCGCAGTTCCGACGGCACTCGCTCCATCGGCACGATCGAGCGGTACACGGTGATGCCGGCGTTGCGCGGCGCGCCGTCGCCGACCAGTTGCGCGCGGACCGCGGAATGCAGCCCGTCGGCGCCGATCAGCGCGTCGGCGCCCAGGCTCGCCCCGTCGGCGAGCGACACCCTTACCGCGTCCGCCTCGTGCGTGTAGCCGACCACCGCGTGCGAGGCCCGCAGTTCGATCCGCGCGTGGCTTCGACAGGCGTCGAGCAGCAGCCGGTACAGCTCGCCCCGGTGCACCACCACGTAGGCGTTGCGGAAGCGGTCGCGGTAGCGTCGGTCCAGCGGCATGGCCACCACGTGCTCCCCGGTGACCCCGTCCATGAAACGCAGTTCGCCCACGGGGACGGCGATCCGGCCGACCGCCTCGGCCAGGCCGAGGCGGTCGAGCGCGTGCATCCCGTTGGGGGCGAGCTGGATGCCGGCGCCCAACTCGGTGAATTCGGGGCTGCGTTCGCACACCACGACGTCGTGGCCGCGGGCGGCCAGGGCCAGCGCCGAGGCGAGGCCGCCGATGCCGCCGCCGGCGACGGCGATCGTACTCACGCCGGTTCCCCGGCCTGCGACCCGCCGGAGGTGCCGTCGAGCAGTCGGATCAGTTCCAGGCGCTTGATCTTGGTGGTGGCCGTCTGCGGCAGGTCGGCCTGTCGCCACTGCGTCGGCTCGGCCATCCGGGGCAGATCGGCCACCGCGGCCCGCCAGGCGGCGTGGTCCAGCGGCCGGTCGTCCTTGGTGCACACCACCGGTCGGGGCGGACCCTCCGGCATCGGCACGATGACCACCTCGGACAACTCGTCGAGCCGGGTGAACAGTCGGTCCTCCACGTCCAACGTGCTGCCGAAGCCGGGGATCTCGTCCACTTCCCGGTCCATCAGGTGCAGGCAACCCCACCGCGTGCGGTAGCCGAGGTCGCCCATCCGCCACCATTCCCGATCGGCCTGCCGGTGGAACCGCTCCTGCTCGCCCAGGTAGGTGCGGATGCGACCGTCGCTGCTGATCTCGATGAACCCGGGCGAGGTCGGGGAGGGCGGATTGCCGTCCCGGCTGATCACCCGGACGCCGGTCATCCCGGGGAAGGGGATGCCCACACAACGTCCGTCGGCCTCCGCCGAGCGGTTGCGGCCGTAGGAGCGCGCCACGCTGGGGCCGACCTCGCTCTGTCCGTAGATCTGCCCGAACTTCGGCGCGCGGCGCCGGGACGCGCCGATCAGGGTCCGTACGGTGCGCGGGTGCAGCGCGTCGAAGGTGCTGCTGAAGAACTTGACGTTGGACAGCGGCGCGCGCGGGTCGTCCGCGAGCCGTTCCCAACTGAGGTAGGTGTTCGGGTGCGCCTCCAGTACGGCCGGGCGCCAGCGCGCGAACAACGTCGCGGCGTGCTCCGGGTCCGGATTCGCCAGCACCGCCACCGGGAAGCCGCGAAGCAGCGAGATGGCCAGCGCGGTGAACAGCCGGGAGTGCACGAACGAGACGTGCATGGCCACCGTTTCGCGCCGGCGCATCAGCGTCGTCGCCAGCGCCTGCGGCCGGTAGCGGGCCTCCAGGCTGTAGCCGGTGTGCACGGCCAGCTTCGGGATCCCGGTGGTGCCCGAGGTGTGCGTCACCAGCGTCGGGTGCTCCGGCGGCATCCACAGCGCCGGGACGTGCGGGGCCGCGGCGGGCTCGGTCAGGCTCGTGGCGCGCGGGTGTTCGCCCGCGGCCAGCAGGACCCGCTCGGCGTGGGTGAACACCGTGTCGGGGAGCGCGGATTCGAGCTTGGCGGCGTCGGTGATCAGCACCGGCCGCTCGACCCGGTCGAGCAGCGCGGTCACCGTCTCGCCGTCCAGGTACGGGGACAGCAGCACCGGCACGGCGCCGATCCGCGCGGCCGCGACGGCCAGCAGGGTGATGTCGAACGCGTTGCTCTTGTACACCACCACGTGGTCGCCGGGCCGTACCCGTGCGCGCCACAGCCGGGTGCCGAGGTCGCTCACCAGTTCGGCGGCGTCCGCGATCGTCATGCTGCGGCCGCGTTCCGGGGCGATGTCCAGGTCGTGGTCGAGCATCAGGACGTTCGACGGGTACTTGGCGGCGGCCCGGTCGAACAGCGTGCCCAGGCGTATGCCGCGATTACCTATGCGCTGCAGAAGCATGTGTCATTCTCGATTCACCTGTGTCATATCGGCGCGGGCCGGTCGAGGTGCGCTCAGTCGGCCTCGATGACCTTTTTGAGCCGCGCCACGGTGGCCGCCATGTCCTTTTCGAGCTTCGCTCCCCATTCGGCGAAGAATCTCTTCTTCTCGTCCTCGGTCATCTCGGCGGTGATGCCCCGGATTCCCTCCGTGGCGGTGCCCATCCGGAAGGTGTGCACGAGTGTGGATCCGCCCGGGGCCGGGGCGATGTCGAATCCCCAGACGCTGTCCTGGGCCCGTCCGTCGTTGGTCCGCATCGCCCAGCGGAAGCGGCGCCCGGGTTCGGCGGCCACCACCTCGGCGTGTGTGTGCCAGACGCCGCGGACCACGGGGGCCCACGAAACCACGTCCGTACGACGGAAGTTCTCGCCGCGGAAGACCGATCCGACCGTCCCCGGCGCGCCCTCGACCCATTCCCCGCCGGTGCACTCCTCGCTCCACTCGCGGCAGCGCGGCAGGTCGCTGAGCACCGCGTAGACGGCCGCCGGCGATTTCTCCACGCGCGTTTCGAAATCGACCTCGAACAGGGGGGTGGTAACGCTGCTTTCAGTCATGGATGAAATCATCCCGGGCGCCGACCACCCGGTACAACGAAACGGTGGTCGGATTCGTCAGGTGTCGTGGGATGTCGTCAATCCGCGCCGCGTGGCCCGTCCCATTCGACGAGTGCCAGACCGACGGCCATGCCCCCGCCGAAACCGGCGAGCAGTACCGAATCGCCGGCTTCGAGGCGGTCGGCGGCGGCGTCCAGGGAAATGGGTATGGACGCCGCGCCGGTATTTCCGAAGCGTTCCACGGTGGTGTGCGTGCGCTCGATCGGGAAGCCGAGGTCGTCGGCGAGGGCCTCGATCATCCGGCCGTTGGCCTGGTGCGGCACGAAGTGCGGTGCTCGCGCGGGGTTCGGCGCGTGCTCCGCCAGGAAGGCGCGGATCAGCGGGCCGACCTGCTCGGCCACGAAGTCGCGGACCGCCCGCCCGTCCATCCGGAAGTAGTGCAGTCCCTGGTCGAGGGACGCCGCCGAGGCCGGGATCCGGGAGCCGCCCGCGGGCACCCGGATCAACTGGCGCTCCGCCGGATAGGTGGCCAGTCGGGTGGCCAGCACCCCGCGACCGGCACTGGGGCCGAGGACCACCGCGCCCGCGCCGTCGCCGAACAGCACCGAGGTGCGGTGGTCGCTCGGGTCGAGGGTGCGCGAGTAGATGTCGGCGCCGATCACCACGGCGTGGCCGCCGGTGCCCCGGATCATCCGCTCCGCGGTGGTGAGCGCGAAGACGAAGCCGCTGCACACGGCGTTGAGGTCGAACGCGGGCGTGCCCGCGGGGACGTCGAGTTCGGCCGCGACGGCGGCGGCGGTGGGGGGTTGCGGCGAGTCCGGCGTGGACGTCGCCACGATCACGAGCGAGACCTGCTCGGCCCGGACGCCGGCGTCGCCGAGGGCGGCTCGCGCGGCCATCGCCGCCAGGTCCGAGGTGGCTTCGTCGGCCTTGGCCCAACGGCGCTCGCGAATCCCGGTCTTGCGGGTGATCCACTCGTCGGTCACTCCGGCCGGTGTGCCGACGTCGGTATTGGTCACCACGTCGCCGGGAAGGTAGGAGCCGGTACCGAGGATCCCGACCGCGTCCCCACCCGGGGCTCCGACTGCGTGCGTAGTCATATTCACCCATCTCGTGTCGGCGCGGAACAGCAATCCGGGCCGACGACACGATCGCCGCCCGGTGCGGCTGCTCTGCCCGGAAAGATTGGCAGCGGTGTCGCGGGATTTCCAGACAATGCATCGGGAACTGTCATCTCGGTCCGCGGCGCGGATACCGACCGGTCCGCAGAAGGTGACAGACTCACCGCCGGCACATCGACACTCCCCGAGACCGAAAGTAGGGTCGAGTATTGCTGTGCCGGACCGTCTGGACGAAGGAAATTCATGCGGACAAGCGCTTCCGTGGCCGTGGGCACGCCTTGGTCGAACGCCATCGACGTACATCACCACATCGTTCCCGAATTCTATGTCGAGGAACTGCGGAGACTCGGGTTCGCATCGACGTTGCCCGGCGTCGACAAACCGGCGTGGAAAATCGAAACCAGCCTGGACATGATGGACCGGCAGGGAATCCGGGCGGCCGTGGTCAACATCTGGCCGGGGGTGCCGGCGGTGGACGCGGACACCGGGGCCCACCTGGCCCGGTGGATCAACGAGTTCATGGCCGAGCTGGTGTCCCGGCATCCGGGTCGGCTGGGCGCCTTCGCGGTGCTGCCGCTGCCGCACGTGGACGCGGCCCTGGCCGAGTTGGAGTACTGCCAGGACGTGCTCGGCCTCGACGGCGTCGGGCTGATCACCAACTACAACGGGGTCTACATCGGCGACCCGTCGCTCGACGAGTTCCTGGCCGAGGCGGCGCGCCGTCGGGTGCCGATGTTCGTGCACCCGACGGTGCCGCCGTCCACCGGCCAGCCGGCCTTCGGACTCCCGGCCTCGCTCTGCGAGTTCCCGTTCGAGACGGTTCGGCTGACCGCGCAGCTCCTGTACAACCGCACGCTGGAGCGGCACCCCGGGCTGCGGCTGATCCTGTCCCACGGCGGCGGTGGCATGGCGTACTTCGCCGGCCGCCTCGCGCTGGGCCCGCTGATCGTCTCCGACCTCGCCGAGCGGCTGCCCGAGGACCCGATCGGGTACCTGCAAAAGCTCTACTCGGACACCGCCATGATCGGCGATCCGCACGCGTTCGCCTCGGTGCGCTCGTTCGCCCGACCGGACCGGATCCTGGTCGGCTCCGACTTCCCGTTCATGCCGGAATCGTTCAGCGCGGAGAACGGCCGATTCATCGTCGACCACGGCGCGTTCTCGCCGGACGAGCTGACCCGCATCCAGTTGGGCAATGCGGCCGAACTCTTCCCGCGATTCGCGGACCATTCGGAATCAGAAAGGGGATCGCTGACGTGATCGACGACGCCATGGTATCCGCATACCTGGATCGCATCGCCGCGGAACGGCCGGAGCGGGCCGACCTGGAGTCGCTGCGCGAGTTGAACCGGAGGCATCTCTTCGCGGTTCCCTTCGAGAATTTGAGCTATCACCTCGGCGAAGAGATCCTGATGGACGAAAGGGTGGTCGCGAAGGTCGTCCACGAGCGTCGGGGCGGCGGTTGCTACGAGGTAAACCCGGCACTTTCCTTCCTGCTGCAAAGCCTCGGCTACGAGGTTTCGATAATGCCCGGTCGAGTGTGGATCAAGGGCAATCTCACCGCCCCGCTGTGCCATCTCGCGCTCAAGGTCCGGATCGACGGCGGGGAATGGCTCGTCGACGTCGGCTTCGGTCGCAACAGCAGGTATCCGCTGTCCCTGGACACCGACGCGGTCCAGGAGGACCCGAACGGCGCGTTCCGGATCGAGCGGGCCGACGACGGCGGCATCGACGTCGTGGCGAACGACACGGCGCTGTACCGGGTCTACGACGTGCCGTGCGAGCTGTCCGACTTCGCGCCCACGCTGTGGTGGTATCGCACCGCGCCCGACTCACCGTTCCTGCAGAACCTGTTCTGCTCGCTGCCGACCGAGACCGGCCGGGTCACCCTCAAGGAGGACCGGTTCAGCCGGGTCGAGGGCGACCGACGGGAGAGCGTGACGATCACCGACGAGCAGGAGTTGTTGACCGCGTACGACAAGTGGTTCGGCATCAAACTGGACCGGCTGCCGGTCAAGGTGATCACCGACGGCACGGTGCAGATCGCGTTCGACTAGCGACGCGGATCGGAACGTGGTGCGGGGCCCGGGCGAGCGTTTCGGCGCGCGGGCCCCTCGTCGCGTCCGCGCGCGGTCGTGTGTGCCGGCGGACTCCGCGGGTGCGTCCGGGGTGCTCACGCGTGTGCTCGCGTGTGTGTTCGCGCGCTGCTCACGTGTCGCGCGTGCGGCGGGCGGTGGCGGCCAGGGCGATCGCCTCGCCCCATTCGATCTCGTCGCGGGAGTCCGGGTGGTCGAGTACCGCGCGATGCAACCGCGGCCACACCCCCGCGTTCGTCCACACCGTGAACCGGCGATGCGCCGTCGGCGACGCCACCCCGAAACACGCCGGCAACTGCCGCCACGCACACCCGCTGGTCAGCACGAACACCACCGCCGTGAACACCGCACGCTCCTCCACCGGCGCGCGACCACCCCCCTGCCGCCGCACCCCGAACCCCGGCAACAACGGAACCACCAACTCCCACAGACGATCCGGCACCAACCGTCCCGACAGCGCATCACCCACCATGACGCGCAGCATGCCATGGCACGCGGCCGCGAATGTGGGCAACTCCCTTACTCCCACGCGTCGTTCACGCTTCGTGCCCGGGTGTGGACACAGCGGTTGGAAGCACCGTCGAACCCCGGACACGACATCGTCCCGGAGCCCGCGCGAAGCGGACTCCGGGACGATGTCCCGGGAGTCGTCCCCGTCAGGTCGCCGCGCTCACCGCGACCACCTCGAACGGGGTGCCCTGCTCGTCGGCGACCAGGACGCTCGGGCCGCGCGGCGTGTCGTAGGGACCGGTCACGACGGAACCACCCGACGTGGCCACCTTCGCCACCGCGGTCGCCAACTCGGCGACCCCGAAGGTGACCAGCCAGTGCGACACCGCCCCCGCACCGGCCTCGGCGAGGCCGGCCACGGGATTGCCGTCGAGCCGCAACACGGCGCCGGCCGCCGCGTCCGGGCCACCGCCCGGTCCGCCCGGCGCGGGTGTGACGGTGTAGCCGAACACCTCGACGTAGAACGCCTCCGTCGCGGCCGGGTCCCGGGTCAGGCACCGGTGCCACACCGCCGCGCCGGGTACGTCCGCGACCTCGGCGCCGAAGTACTCGTCCGCCTGCCAGATCCCGAACACCGCCCCACCCGGGTCGGCGGCCACCGCGAACCTGCCGTGCGTGCCGACGTCGGTCGGCGCGACCGTCAGCGTCCCGCCCGCCCGGACGATCCGCTCCGCCACCGCGTCGGCGCTCTCGACCGCGATGCAGACGAGCCACGCCGACGGCGCGTCCGCCGGCCCCTCGAACCGAGGGCCGATGTCGGCGACCGTGCGACCGGCCAGACTCGCCGTCAGATAGTGGTCGTACTCCTCGCCCCGGTCCAGGAATTCCCACCCGAACAGGGCTCCGTAGAACTCGCTCGTGTGTTTGGGATCCAGGACCCGGACCTCCACCCAGCAGGGCGTACCCTCCGGCCACGCGGTGTCGCGAAATGTCATGCGGGGTTCCTCGGTTCGTTCGTGTCGCCGGAAGGCGCCCGTCGCCGGATCGTGCTCGCCTCAGATGTCGAGGCCGAATTTCCGCAGCCGTTCCTCGCTCACCAGGGTGATCCCCGGCTCCGGTTCGAGTCCGCGCTTGAGCGCGCCCGCGACCTGGAGGGTGCGCAGCGTCTGGTACTCGATCGCGCCGAGGTTGTCGTCGGTGACACTGTTGGCCTCGTGCCGCGAGATGGTGCCGGTGCCGTACGGCGCGCCGTTGCCGGGCTGGTGCAGCACCGCCGCGGCCGAACCGTTGGAGACGATCACCGAACCCCAGTGGCAGAACGCGTTGTGCAGCGCCAGGATCGTCGCCTGCTGACCCGCGTGCGGCATCGACCCGGAGGCGAACGCCGAGACCGCCTTGTTCATCAATTTGCCCGGAATGGCGACCGGTCCGGTGTGGTCGAAGAAGTTCAGGATCTGCGGCGCGGGCAGTCCGTAGTGGACCGGCGTGCCGATCATGATCGCGTCGGCCCACACCAGGTCGTCCAGGCCCGCCTCCGGGATCTCCGCCGTGGCGGTCGCCAGATCCTGATATGCCTGCTTGTCCAGGATCATCGGATCGGGCAACTCGGCCACCTTGCGCACGCGCACCTCGGCGCCCGCGGCCCGAGCCGTCTGCGCGGCCTTTTCGACGAGCTGGTAAATGTTACCGCTGCGCGAATGGAAGATGATGGTGATGTTGGTCAAGGGGTACGCTCCCGGTGAGCCGATATCGTCTCGGCGTATGCAGATATCGCCGACATCATGCCGGGTCGGCAAAAGGTCGGCCCAGATATGATTTCGGGATCTGTCAGGTCCGCCGGGGTAAGCCGGGGCGAGAAAATCCGAGGTGACAGACATGCCCCTCGGTTCTGTCCGACTCCGCCGCCTGATGCTGTACTCGAACCATGTCTGCCATTCGAAACGACGTACGCCTTCCCGCCGAACCGGCCGAGCTCCTGCACACCTTCGTGGGCGCCTTCAACGACCGGAACCTCGAACTGCTCCAGGAGCTTTTCGAACCGGAGGGCATGCACGTGCGCGAGCCCGGGGTCACCACGGAGGGCGAGCGGCGGCGGGCCGCGCTGCCGACGGTGTTGCGCCATCGCATCCCGATCGCCGTCTCGCTGCGCAACGTCTACGTGGTCGGCGACATCGCCCTGGTGATCAACGACTACGTACACGACGGGGTGGGCCCGGACGGCGTGCACGTGCACATCGAGGGCACCGCGACCGATGTCGCCCGGCGGGGGGCCGACGGCTGTTGGCGGTACGTCATCTCCAACCCCTCGGGTACGAGCTGAACGTCCCGACGCCGGGTTCGAATTCATTTCCCGGCACGCGTCCTCGCCCGGTTTTCGATCCGGGATTTCCGCCCCATACCGGCACCCTCGCAGACGGTAAATCCTCGGCCAAGCCGATTTCGGCGAATCTGTCAGATGTCCGGCCAGCTGACAGACTCGCATCGACCTGACGAACCGGAACCCTCGCCCTTGGCGCGCTCGGGCAAAAGAGCGAGGGTGGGGGCGTGTTCTCTTCAGTCGTTTCGGATCACCGTCCAAGTAAATTCCGAGACCGGACGGCCGCGCCGAATAGCCGCGGCCGTCCGGGTGGGCATTCAATCGCTGGAGCCGGCATTGACCAGTGACCTGCTGTCAATTCTGCGGCAACCGGCCGCGCAACAGCCGGACTGGGAGGACGACGCCCAGATCCACAGTGTTCGACAAACGCTGACGGGCCGCCCCGGCCTGGTCGGGGAAACCGACGTGCGTACGCTGCGCCGCGGCCTCGCGCAGGTGAGCGCCGGCGCGGCCGAGTTGATCCAGGCCGGCGACTGCGCCGAGGATCCCGGGGAGTGCGGCGAGGCCGATGTCGCCCGCCGGATCGCCGTCCTCGACCTGCTCGCCGGTGCGATGGAACGGCTCGGCCGCCGCCCGGTCGTGCGCGTCGGACGGATCGCGGGCCAGTTCGCCAAGCCCCGATCCCGGCCGACCGAGTATGTCGGCGGCATCGAACTTCCGGTCTATCGGGGTCACTTGGTCAACGGTCCGAAACCGGTGGCGGAGGAGCGGCGGCCCGATCCGCTGCGCCTGGTCACCGGCTATCTGGCCGCGTCCGAGATCATGGGACACCTGGACCGGCACCGGGCCGCCCACCCGAGGGTGCCGGTGTGGACCAGCCACGAGGCGCTGGTCCTCGACTACGAACTGCCCCTGGTACGGCGGACCGAGTCCGGCGACCTGCTGCTGACCTCGACGCACTGGCCGTGGATCGGCGAACGTACCCGCCAGGTCGACGGTGCGCACGTGGCGCTGCTCGCGAAGGTGGTCAACCCCGTCGCGGTCAAGGTCGGCCCGGACATCGATCCGGCCGAACTGATCGAGCTGTGCCTGCGGTTGGACCCGGACCGGACGCCGGGCCGACTCACCCTGATCATCCGGATGGGCGCGGACACCATCGCCGAACGGCTGCCCGCCCTGGTCCGCGCGGTGCGCTCGGCCGGGCATCCGGTGGTGTGGCTGAACGACCCGATGCACGGCAACACCGTGGTGACCGAACGCGGCTACAAGACGCGCTACGTGCGCACGCTCCGCCGCGAGGTCGCCGCGTTTCGGGCGGTGCTCGCCGAGGCCGGCGAACACCCGGGCGGCGTGCACCTGGAGACCACCCCGGATCAGGTCACGGAGTGCGTGTTCGACACGTGGGAGGCCGACCGGGTGGGCGAGGTCTACACCAGCTTCTGTGATCCGCGCCTGACGGTGGAGCAGGCACTGCTCGTCCTGGCCGCCTGGGACGCCGAGGTCGCGCCCGACGCGTGGACGGCGGCCGAGGCCGGGTCGGGCTCGGCACATCAAGCGACAGGAGGGCAATCGACATGACGAACGAGGTCGCGGTGGTCACCGGCGCCGCCGGGGGGATCGGCGGCACGGTGGTGCGCGCGCTCGCCGAGCGCGGCACGACGGTGGCGGCGGTGGACCGGGACGCGGACCGGCTGCGCAAGTACGTCGCGGAGCTGGTCGCGGCGGGCCTGCCCGTGACCGCCTTCCCCGCCGACGTCACCGACGCGGACGAGGTCGAGGCCACCGTGGCGGCGGTCGAGGCGCAGCTGGGTCCGGTGCGGTTCCTGGTCAACGCGGCCGGCGTGTTGCGGCTGGGCCCGGTCCGTGAGATGTCCGACCGCGACTGGGCGGACATGTTCGCGGTCAACGTCGGCGGGGTGTTCCACATGTCCCGCGCCGTGGTCGACCGGATGGCGTCGCGCGGCGACGGGGCGCTGGTCACGGTGTCCTCGAACGGGGGCAGTACGCCGCGCGCGAAGATGGCCGGCTACGCCGCCTCCAAGGCCGCGGCCACGATGTTCACCAAGTCGCTCGGCCTGGAGGTGGCCCGCTACGGCATCCGCTGCAACGTGGTCGCGCCCGGGTCGACCGACACGCCGATGTTGTGGTCGATGTGGCACGACGACAGCGGACGTACGCACACGTTGGAGGGCGACCCCGACGCGTTCCGCGTCGGCATCCCGCTGGGCAAGCTCGCCCGGCCCGAGGACGTCGCCGCCGCGGTGCTCTTCCTGCTGTCCGACCAGGCCGGGCACATCACGCTGCACGAGCTCACGGTCGACGGTGGCGCCGCGCTCGGCGCCTGAGAGGAAAGCGATCATGCCCGGTATCCCGGACATTGCCCCATATCCGCTGCCCGGCGAGAACGATCTGCCGGCCAACACCGCCCGGTGGACGGTGGATCCGGACCGCGCGGTCCTGCTCGTGCACGACATGCAGCGCTACTTCGTACGGCCGTTCGCCGCCGCCCAGCGCCGCGAACTGATCGACAACATCGCGCTGTTGCGGGAGCGGTGCGCCCACCTCGGGATGCCCGTCGCGTTCACCGCCCAGCCGGGCTCCATGACCGCCGAACAGCGCGGCCTGCTGATGGACTTCTGGGGTCCGGGCATGCGGGTGTCCGCCGAGGACCGGGCCGTGGTGGACGAGTTGGCCCCGCGCCCGGACGACTGGCTGCTCACCAAGTGGCGCTACAGCGCCTTCTTCCGCTCCGACCTGCTGGAGCGCATGCGCGCGTGCGGCCGCGATCAACTCGTCGTCTGCGGGATCTACGCGCACGTCGGCGTGCTGATGACCGCCGTGGACGCGTTCACCAACGACATCCGCACGTTCCTGGTCGCCGACGCGGTCGCCGACTTCTCCGCCGCGGACCACACCCTCGCCCTCGAATACGCCGCCCTCCAGTGCGCGGTGGTCGCCACCACCCGCGGGCTGCGCACCGACGACGGCCCGCTCGTCCCGGTCGCGGAGGACGCGGCGCCCGCCGGGGTCGAGGCGACGAGGATCGGAGCCGCGAGATGAGTCGTACACCCCCGGCCGAGACCTCGGCCCGGGCCCTCCTGGAACGGGTCCTGGCCGCCGACCCGCCGCCGTTCGCGCTCCTCTACCGCCCCACGGTCACCGCCGGCGACCGGGTGGAGATCCTCACCGGGGACATCGGCGTGGTGGACCGGGTCGCCGACATCCCCGTCCCCGACGCGCCGCACGGGCCGGCGGGCCCGGACGTGCTGGCGCTGCTGCCGTACCGCCAACTCGCCGAACGCGGCCTGCCCGCGCCCGACGACGGCGCACCGCTGGTGACGCTGACCGTCCGGGAGCAGGCCACACTCGCCCGCGCCGACGTGCTCGACCGGCTGCCGGACGCGGAGATCGACTGGAGGGACGGGCACTTCGACATCGACGACGACGCCTACGCCGCGTTGGTCGCCGACGTGCTGACCGACGAGATCAGCGCCGGCGAGGGCGCGAACTTCGTGCTCAAGCGCCGTTTTCTCGCCGACATCACCGACTACACCCCGGCCACCGCCGCCGCGTTCCTGCGTCGCCTGCTCGCGCACGAATCCGGCGCCTACTGGACGTTCCTGGTGTACACCGGCACCCGCACCCTGATCGGCGCCAGTCCGGAACTGCACCTGAGCCTGCGCCAGGGCGTCGCGGTGATGAACCCGATCAGCGGCACCTACCGGTATCCCACGACCGGGCCCACGCTGCCCGGCGTCATGGACTTCCTGCGCGACCGCAAGGAGACCTACGAGCTGTACATGGTCGTGGACGAGGAACTGAAGATGATGTCCCGGGTCTGCGACCGGGGCGTGCGGGTGGTGGGTCCGTTCCTCAAGGAGATGGCCCGGCTCGCGCACACCGAGTACTTCATCGAGGGGCGCACCGACCGCGACGTCCGCGAGGTGTTGCGCACCACGCTGTTCGCGCCGACCGTCACCGGCAGTCCGGTGGAGAGCGCCGCCCGGGTGATCGCCCGGTACGAACCGGAGGGCCGCGGCTACTACTCCGGGGTGATCGCGCTGTTCGGCCGGGACGGCGCCGGCCGGCACACGCTGGACTCGTCGATCCTGATCCGCACCGCCGACATCGACGCCTCCGGGCGGATGGCCATCGCGGTCGGCGCCACCCTGGTGCGCGACTCGCAGCCGGCCGCCGAGGTGGCGGAGACGTGGGTCAAGGCCAACGGCCTGCTGGGCGCTCCGCGTTCGGCGGTCGCACCGGCACGCTTGCTGGGCGGACACGCACGGGTGCGGGCCGCGTTGCGCGAGCGCAACACCGACCTGGCCCGCTTCTGGCTGGACGGACCCGGGAACGACGCGGGGGAGTTCCCGATCCTGGCCGGCCGGCACGTCCTGGTGATCGACGCCGAGGACGCGTTCACCGCGATGATCGCGCACCAACTGCGCTCCCTCGGACTGCGGGTGAGCGTGCGCAGCTACGACGAGCCGTACTCGTTCACCGACCACGACCTCGTGGTGATGGGCCCGGGACCCGGCGATCCGCTGGACCACGGCGATCCGCGGATCGTGCGCCTGCACGACGGCATCAAGCAACTGCTCGCCGAGCGGCTCCCGTTCCTCGCGGTGTGTCTGAGCCACCAGGTGCTCAGTCACCAACTGGGCCTGGATCTGCGCCGCCGCGCGACGCCGCATCAGGGCGTACAGAAGACCATCGAACTGTTCGGCCGCACCGAACGGGTCGGGTTCTACAACAGCTTCGTGGCCCGCAGCGCGTTCGACCGGGCGTATCTGCCCGACGTCGGCCCGGTGGAGATCTGCCGCGAGGACGGCGTCAACGAGGTACACGCCCTGCGCGGACCGCACTTCGCGGGCGTGCAGTTCCATGCCGAGTCGGTGCTCACCCGCGACGGCGCGCGAATCCTGGGCACCTTGATCGCGGACGTGCTCGACGCCGGGCGACGCCGCGCGACCGTGTCGGCCCGAGGCGCGGAAGGAGGGCATCCGTGAACACCACGCCACACGAGATCGCCATCATCGGCACCGGTCCTCGCGGACTGTCCGTGCTGGAGCGGCTGTGCGCGAACGAACGTGCCCGGCCGACGCACGAGAGCCTGGTCGTGCACGTCGTCGACCCGGCGGCACCCGGCGCCGGCGCGGTCTGGCGGATCGAACAGTCGCGGCATCTGCTGACCAACACGGTCGCGTCGCAGACCACCGTGTTCTCCGACGCGGCGTCGCGGATCGACGGGCCGATCGAGCCGGGCCCGAGCCTGTACGAATGGGCCGCCGACCTCGCGGTGCGGCACGCGACCGGGGGCGTCGAGGCGGACCGATACGACCCGGCCACGCTCGCCGAGGCGGGCCGGCTCGGGCCGAACGACTACCCCACGCGGGCCCTGTGCGGCTGGTACTTCGCCGACTGCTTCCGGCGGATCCGGGACGGCGCGCCCGCGCACGTGGAGATCCGCGAGCACCGCTCGCGCGCCGTGGCCATGGCCGACACCCACGGATTCACCGGCGGGCCGCAGGGGGTGCGGTTGGCCAACGGGACCCGGCTGAACCACCTGGACGCGGTCGTGCTCGCCCAGGGACACGTCGCGGCGCGGCCGACGCCCCGGGAGGAGCGCACGGCCAGCCTGGCGCGGATCAACCACCTGACCTACCTCACCCCGACCAACCCGGCCGACGCCGACCTCGACGGCGTCGCGCCCGGCCGGCCCGTACTGCTGCGCGGCCTGGGCCTGTGCTTCTTCGACTACCTCGCGCTGTTCACCCTGGGCCGGGGCGGCCGGTTCGAGCGGGTCGACGACCGCACGGTGTACCGACCGAGCGGCAACGAGCCGATCCTGTACGCCAGTTCCCGACGCGGCCTGCCCTACCAGGCGCGGGGCGAGAACGAGAAGGGCGCGCACGGCCGCTACTTCCCGCGGCTGCTGACCCCGGACTACGTGGCCGGGTTGCGCGCGCGGTCCCGCCAGGGCGCGCCGATCTCCTTCAAGCAGGACCTGTGGCCGCTGATCGCCCGCGAGGTGGAGACGGTCTACTACGAGACGCTGCTCCTGCGGGGCGGGCGGGGCGAGGAGTGCGCCGAATTCGCCGAGCGGTATCTGACCGCCGGGCCGGCCGAGCGCGACACCGTCCTGGCCGACCGGGGCATCACGCTCGCGGATCGCTGGAGCTGGGACACCATCGCCGACCCGCTCCGGGGACGGGAGTTCGCCGATCGGGACGCGTTCCGCAAGTGGCTCCTGGAACATCTCACGGAGGATGTGCGCCAGGCCCGCCAGGGCAACGTCAGCGGCCCGTTCAAGGCCGCCCTCGACGTCCTGCGCGACCTGCGCAACGAGGTCCGCCTCGCGGTCGATCAGGGCGGCCTGGACGGGGCGTCGCACCGCGACGAGCTGGAGCGCTGGTACACCCCCCTGAACGCGTTCCTGTCGATCGGCCCGCCACCACGACGGATCGAGCAGATGATCGCGTTGATCGAGGCCGGCGTGCTCGAATTGACCGGCCCGGACACCCGGATCCGGATCGACACCCGCACCCCCTCTTTCATCGCCGACTCCACCGCGGTCCCCGGGCCCACGGTGCGGGCGCAGATCCTGATCGAGGCGCGGTTGCCGGAACCCGACCTGCGGCGCACGGCGGATCCGCTGCTGCGCCATCTGCTGCACACCGAGGCGTGCACGACCTTTCGCATCCCGAGTTCGGGCGAGGACGAGTACGACTACGAGACCGGTGGGCTGGCGGTGACCGAGCGGCCGTACCGGGTGATCGACGCGCACGGCCGGGCGCACCCCAGGCGCTTCGCGTACGGCGTGCCCACCGAGGCGGTGCACTGGGTCACCGCGGCCGGGATCCGGCCCGGCGTGGACTCGGTGACCATCGCCGACGCGGACGCGATCGCGCGCGCGGTGCTCGCGCTCGGCCCGAGCCGGGTCGAGATCGACGCGGCGACCGAGGGCGACCACATCGAGGTCGTGGTATGACCGACGCCGAACCGGGGCGACTCGCGCTCGCGGACGCCGGGTTGTTGTCGCCGGTGCGGGCGGGCACGCCGGTGGAGGCCGAGGTCTGCGACGCGGCGTGGTTGCAGGCGATGCTGGACGCGGAGGCCGCGTTGGCCCGGGCGCAGGCCGCGCTCGGTCTGGTGCCGGCCTCGGCGGCCGAGGTGATCACGGTGGCCGCGCGCGCCGACCGGTTCGACCTGCGGGCCCTGGCGGTGGACGCGCGCGAGAGCGCCAATCCGGTGGTCGCCCTGGTCCGCGCGCTGACCCGGGCGGTGGCGGCGATCGATCCGCACGCCGCGCGCCACGTGCACCTGGGTTCCACCAGTCAGGACATCTTCGACACCGCCGCGATGCTGGTGGTGCGACGGGCGGCGACGCTGCTGCGCGCGGATCTGGCCCGGGTCGCGGCGGCGTTGGCCACCCTCGCCCGGCGCCACCGCGACACGCCGGTGGCCGGGCGCACGCTCGCGCTGCACGCGGTGCCGACCACGTTCGGGCTCAAGGCCGCGGGGTGGCGGCGGCTGGTCCTGGACGCCGACCGACGGGTGGCCGCCGTGTCGGGCGGGCTGCAGGTCTCGCTCGGCGGTGCGGCCGGCACCCTGGCCGGATACGTCGAGGCGGGCGCCGACCCGGAACGGCTGGCGGCGGCGTTCGCCGCGGAAACCGGGCTGTGCGTACAGGTGTTGCCGTGGCACGCGTTGCGTACGCCGATCGCCGACGTCGGCGCGGCCTGGGCGCATGCCGCCGGTGCCCTGGGCAAGTTCGCGGTCGACGTGCAGTCGTCGACCCGGACCGAGGTCGGTGAGGTGGTCGAACCGCACGTGCCCGGGCGGGGCGCCTCATCGGCCATGCCGCAGAAGCGAAATCCGGTACTGGCCACGCTGATTCGCAGCGCCGCGCTGCAAGTGCCGGCGCAGGCTGCGGTGTTGGCGCAGTGCATGCTCGCCGAGGACGAGCGCTCGGGCGGTGCGTGGCACGCGGAGTGGCAACCGCTGCGCGAGTGCCTGCGGCTCACCGGCGGCGCCGCGCACACCGCGGTGGAGTTGGCCGAGGGCCTGGTCGTGCGCCCCGAGCGGATGCGCGCCAATCTCGCCCTCACCGGCGGCGCGATCGTCGCCGAACGGGTCGCGGGCGTGCTGGCCGCGTACCTGGGCAAGCCCGCCGCCGCGGCGCTGCTCACCCGCGCCGTCGAGGCGGCCGACCGGCTCGGCCGCCCGCTCGCCGACCACCTCGCGAGCATGCCCGAGGTGGCGGAGCATCTCGACCCGGTCGAGCTGACCCGGCTCTGCGACCCGGCCGGCTACACCGGCGCCGCCGCCGACCTGGTCGAGCGGTCCCTGCGAGCGGACCCCCGGGACTGAGGGGGCCGGGCCGGTCGGCGCCCCCCGCCGACCGGCCGGTACCCGGTATCGTCCGCGCGACAAAATTCCCGGTTTCCCGGTTCTCGGCTCGCTTGTTTCGGGAAAATTACAGGTCGTGCACTATCGGCGCGCATCCGACCGCAACGCTGACCGGGCTGACCCGGTGATGACCCTCCTGACCGCGCCCCGGCCTTGCCGGCGAACGATCGTGCGATTAAATTCGAACCGCATTGACCTGAAAACGGCAGCAGGTCGGGTGCGGCGGATGCGGGTCCGCGTCACCACGGCTTTGTCGTGAGTCCCGGTGCGGCCCTCGATCGGTCGATCGGATGAAGGGGGATCAATGAATAAGAGCGGACGGCTCCACGATCCGGAAAGGCCGTCGGGCCCGATCGTGGCGGC
Source organism: Embleya hyalina (assembly GCF_003967355.1). GTDB lineage: Bacteria > Actinomycetota > Actinomycetes > Streptomycetales > Streptomycetaceae > Embleya > Embleya hyalina. The sequence continues at coordinate 261,467 of NZ_BIFH01000024.1, forward strand.
GGGGCCGAGAAACCCGTCGGTTTATTGCCCCCAACGATCCGTATTGGTTGTCGAGCCATGATCGCCGGAAGAATTCGGACGCGCTAGCCGGTCCCACCCCGGGCCGAGTCCGCGCACCGCCCCGGACTCCGTACGCCGCCGGTGCCGCCACCGGTGGGCGTACCGCCCGACGATCCCGTACCGCCTGACGTGCAGTCCGCCGCAGCGGCCCGGGTGCCCGGCGACCCCGACGCGCGCCGCCGGGGTCCGCGTACGCCGGGATCACGGTCGGCCGAATCCCGGTATTCCGCGGAAACCACTCCTCCACCCCACCCCCGCTCTCGCTTTTCGCGTCCGATATCGCACCCACCCACCACGCCCATCGCGCGGCGTGTCACCGCCATGCCCGATCGCTCTTTTCCATGCCGCCGTTTTTCATTGCCGATTTCTTTTGGAAGTGAACTGCCCGCCCGACAACAGGAGTGGTAATGGCGCTCGTCAACGGCAGCCCGAATCATGCATGCCTGCCAAAATTCGCCGACGGTCGCGCGGATTCCGAGGCGGCCAGAAAGGTGACCCTCGACCGCCTGGTCGCCGAGGTTTCCCCCATTGTTTTCGCCTCCCTGCCGAGGGCGGATCAACGGCGTAAAGGCGTCATGTATCTCCGTGGGTTGCTCGGTGCCCCCGGACGGAAGTCCGTACGCAATATCGCCGCTTTTCTCGGAAAGCAGGTGAACGACCAGGGACTGCACCACTTCATCAACGACTCCACCTGGGACTGGGAGCCGATGCGGGAGGCACTCGGCCGATATCTCGCCCGGCACACCTCACCCCACGCCTGCGTGTTGCAGCCGATGATCATCCCGAAGTCGGGCACCCACTCCGTCGGGGTCGCCAGGACCTTCTCCTGGGAGCGGGGCCAGGCGGTGACCGCGCAGCAGGTGGTCGGCGTGTGGGCGGTGTCCGCCACCACCGCGAGCCCGGTCAACTGGCGGCTGCACCTGCCTCCCACGCGGCCGCGCGGCCGGGGCGAACGGGATCCGTCCGGGCCCGAGACGGGCTACGACACGCCGGAGGATTCGATGGTCCGGGCATATCTGGAAACCGCCATGCGGCACCGAATACCGGATTGTCCGGTGGTGTTGAATGCGGAGCGGCTGGACGGCATCGGGGTCGTCTCGAAGCTGAGCGCGGCGGGCGTGTCGCACATATCCAAAATCGCCGACGACACCTGGCTGCTCCCCGCCGACCCGGCTTTACCCGGATGGGGCGACGAACCCCTCCAGGCAAGCCGGATCGCGCGGCTCGTCAAGGTCGGCCGGAAGCGCATGTTCCTCATTCCGTCGGGTACCGACGAGGCCGCCGAACTCGTCGCCACCGTCCGGGTCCGACTGCCCGCCGTCCCCGACGGAACCCGTCGTTCCCGCAGCGGAATCGGTGACTTCCTGTTGTTGGGCGTCGGCGGAATCGGCGGACAGTGGCCGGCGGAACTGTGGCTGACCGATCTGACCAACGCCGACCACGCCTCGTTGTTGCGGCTGATCCGGCTCAGCCGGCGGGTGGAGAGCCTCGGCATGCCGCGCGCCGAGCAGGTGGGGATCCGGGACTTCGCCGGACGATCGTTCGCGGGCTGGCATCGACACGCCACGCTCGCCTCGGTCGCCCACGCGGTCACCGAACTCGCCGAGCACAAGCTGAGCATCGCCTGACGTACGGCCGATCCGCCGCGCGCCGCCGGCGCCGGTGCTCCCACGCGTTCGCTCCCGAGGCGGCCACGCGGAAGTCACTGGCGCCGCCGGCGCGCAGGCGGCCACGGCACAGGCTCCGCCGCCGGCGCCCCGGCATGGAACGGCGCGCGGGTGGACACCAGGCGAGCGGAACCACCGGGCGAACCCCGACACCGGACGAGCCCGGACATCAGGCGAGCCCGAAGACCGGGCGAGCACGAACCACCCCGACCGGACCGGAGAATTCGAGCACATGCGCGCAGCCTTCATCGACTCGCTGGGGCCGGCGGAGAACATCCGATACGGCGAACTCCCGGCGCCCACACCGGGACCGACCGATGTCCTGGTGGACGTCCTCGGCACCACCGTGAATCCCGTCGACATCCTGCTTCGTTCGGGGGTCTTCCGTACGCCCGTCGGGTTTCCGCTGGTGATCGGCCGTGATCTGGTCGGCACCGTGGCCGCGGCCGGGCCGGGAGCGCCGGGCTTCGCCGTCGGCGACCTCGTGTGGGCCAACAGCCTCGGCCACGGCGGTCGGCCGGGCGCGGCGGCCGAACAGGCCGTGGTGGCCGCCGACCGGCTCTACCATCTCCCGGCGGGCGTCGATCCGACGGCGGCGGTCGCGGTGGTACATCCCGCCGCCACCGCGTATCTGGCCCTGTTCACCCACGGCCGGGTCACCGCCGGGGACACGGTCCTGGTGCTCGGCGCGGCGGGGAACGTCGGCAGCGCCGTGGTGACCCTGGCCGTCGACGCCGGGGCCCGGGTGATCGCCACCGCCGCCGCCGCGGACCTCGACCACTGCCGGGCCCTCGGCGCCGAGGCGGCCTTCGACTACCGGGACCCGAAACTCGTCGACCTGATCGCCGCCGCCCGCCCCGACGGGGTCGACGCACACCTGGACTGCTCCGGCCGCAACGACCTGACCGAGGCGGTCGAACTGCTCGCCCCGCGCGGCCGGATCGTGGTCCTGGCGGCGACCGGCACCGATCCGGTGTTGCCGGTGCGCCGCCTCTACATGAAGGACTGTTCGATCGCCGGCTTCGTCATCTCGCACGCCACGTCCGGCGAACTCGCCGAGGCGGCGGGCACCATCAACCGCCTCCTGGCGAACGGCCGACTCCGGGCCCGCACGCTCGAACGACAGCCGCTGAGCGCCGCCGCCGAGGTGCACCGGCGGATGGAGCGGGGCCGGCTGCACGGCAGGCGGGTGGTGCTCCTGCCCGGCGGCTGAACCGCACGCCGCCCCACCTCACAGGAGATCGAGGCCGCGCAGGTCGGCGACACACTTGGCAAGGTAGTCCGGCGTGATGGACGGGACGGGCTCGCCGCCGACGGCGGCCAGCGCGGCGGTGAAACGGGCGTTGGGGACGGCCCCGGCCGGACGCGGTTCGCTCGGTCGGGCGTAGGCGGGCAGCAGCGGGAGCAGCGAGCCTCGGCGCCGCTGTTCGGGCAGACCGCGCAGGGCCGCCTCGAAGCGCATGCGCCACTGCTCGTAGTCGGCGAACCGGGTGATCGGGTGCCCGGCGGCGATCAGCCAGTCCACCATCTCGTCCAGGGAGACGCCGTCGTCGTTGGCGTTGACCGCGTGGTACGTGCGGTATCCGTCCGAGGCGTCGGCGCCGAGCGCGGCGATCGCCGCCGCGGTGAAGTCGACGGGCAGGCCGCTGTAGTGCGCCCGGCGGCGCCGCCCGTCCGCGTCGAGGTGGTGGAAGGACAGCGGCGCCATGCCGGTCGCGACCACGCTGAGGATCAGCCGGGTGAACCGGTCGGGCAGGTTGACCACGCCCGGCAGTCGGCGGTGGGCCAGGATCATGTCCGGCCGAAATACCGTCACCGGCAGCCCCGTTCGCTCATGGGCGGCGCGCAGCAGCACCTCGGATGCCCACTTGCCGGCGGCGTATCCGTTCGCGTCGGAGTCGTCCAGCCGGCGGACCGGTGCCGCGGTGCGTACGTCGACCGTCTCGTCGAGCACCGATCCGTCGGGCTCCAGCGCGGCGGCGATGGTGGACACGAAGGTGAACGGCTTCGCCGGGCCGGTCAGCGCGAGTTCGATCAACTCCGCCGTGCCGACCACGTTCGGGCCGAACAACCGGCCGTACGGAAGCACGTGGTTGACCAGGGCCGCGGCGTGCACGATGCGATCGGTCTCGGCGGCCAGCCGCCGCCAGGTCGACGCGTCCAGGCCGAGGCGCGGCGCGGACACGTCGGCGGCCGGCACCTCCAGATGCCGGGCGGCGACCGTGTCGAACCAGCCGGGCCGATCCGCCGACGCGGCGCGCAGACAGCGCACCACCCGCTCCCGGGCCGCCGCGTCGTCGTCCGCGCGGGCCGGACAGATCAGCCGGCCGCCGGTGTCGGCCACGCGTCGCAGCCACTCGACCGCCAGGAACGCGCCCAGATAGCCGGTCGCGCCGGTGAGCAGGACGGTTCGGGCCGGCGCCCCCGATGGCGGGCTCGCGGGGCGGCGGAGCAGTCCCGCGTCCATGAACCGGTCCGGGGTCAGCTCGTCCGCCCGCACCTCGACCGCGTCGCGGCCGTGGATCGAGGCGAACGTGGGCCGGGCCGGGTGCGGCTCCCGGGCCGCGCCGAGATGTTCGGCGATCCGGGCCGGGGTCCCGGTGGGGCCGAGGACGAGTTGTACCGGGACCTCCACGTCGAAGATCTGCTCCAGCACGGTCGCGAAGGTGTGCGCGGACAGGGAGTCGCCGCCCAGTTCGGCGAATCCGACGTCCGGGCGCAGGGCCGACGCGGGATGCCCGAGGGTGACCTGTACCGCGGCGAGGACCGCGTCCAGGGGCGCCGCGTGCGGCCCGGCGGCCCGGAGCGCGGCGAACCGACCGGCCCGGCCCGCCGCGATGTCCGCGTACAGCCCTTCCAGACGGGCGCCGTAGCGGGCGACGAGGGCGGGACGCAGCGGCTTGCCGATTCCCGACAGCAGCCCGTTGGCCACCGTGAACGGCTCGGGTTCGAGGATCACGTCGTACGGGATCTCGTACGCCGCCAACCCCGCGTCGCGGGCGAGTTCGCGCATCGCGTCGAGGATCCTCGTCCGCATCGTGTCGTCGTCCGCAGGCGCCGCTCCGCTGCGGGCGGGGACCACCACGGCGAGCAGGAAGGCCTGTTCCGGGCTGCCGTGTACGTGGATCTGCGCGATGTGCGGGCTGGTCGCGTACAGCGCCTCCAGCCGGGAGACGGCCACGAACTCGCCCTGGGACAACTTGACCACGTTGTTCGTCCGGTCGACGTAGACCAGGTGATCGGGGGCGAGTTCGGCGAACACGTCGCCCGTGCGGTAGTAGCCGTCCGCGTCGAACGCGCGGGCGTCGACCTCGGGTTGCCGGTAGTAGCCGGGTACCAACCCCACGGACTTCAGACGCAGTTCGCCGCGCGGGTGAGGCTTGTCCGTGCCGAAGTAGCCCAGTTCCGGGACGTCCACCAGCCGGTAGTCGAGCACCGGTGGCCTGCGTACCCGCCCGTCGACGACCACCGCCCGGGTGGTCTCCGTCGAGCCGTAGCAGTCCACGATCCGGGTGCCGAGAACCTCGGCCATGAACGTGTGCATCGCGGCCGACAGCGGCGCGCTGCCGCACAGGGCACTGACGATCCGGCCGCCGAGCATGCCGTCCCGGATCCGGTCGCGCGCCGTCGTCTCGGCGGTCGACGCGTCGGTGTCGGCGGGTGTTTCGGTCGCGGCGCGCGTGACGCGGTCGACTTCGAGGAGGTAGCGCTGACGCACCATGTCGCAGATCCTCGGCACCAGGCTCAGCACGGTGGGCCGGGACAGCCGGATGTCGTCGAACAGGGTGGACATGTCGCCGCGCGCGGCGAAGAACCCGATGCCCCCCGAGGACAGCCCGGAGATCAGCCAGGCCCGGCCGTTCACGTGGCTCATCGGCATGTAGTGCAGGACGATCGTCGGCAGCGGGGTGTCGGGGCTCGCCCCGGCGTTGGTCATGCCGCCGCGTCCGTTCTGCCACATCCGGGTGATCATCGACGCGGTGTAGATCGCGCCTTTCGGCGTGCCGGTGCTGCCGGACGTGTAGATCAGGCCGACCAGCCGATCCGGATCGCCGTCGTCCCGGGCCAGCACGGTGGGCAGCTCTTCCCCGCGCCGCAGCTCGTCGGCGAGCGAGACCACCTCGGCGCGCCCGGCCAGCTTGTCCGCGGCCGCTCGCAACACCTCCCGATGCGCGTCCACGCGGGCATCGTGGTCGAAGACCACCAGGCGCTCGACGGAGGCCGATCGCAGCACGGTCTCGACCGCCACGTCGATCGCGTCGAGGTCGGCCGCGAGGATCCGGGGCGCCGTCTCCGCGACGATCGGCGCCAACCGCGCGGCGGGGGAGCCGGTCGGCAGCGGGACCGCGACCGCGCCCAGGTACATGCAGGCCAGGTCGATCGTGGCATGGTCGACGCCGGTGAACCCGACCACCGCGACGAAGTCGCCCATGCGCAGGCCCCCTTCGACGCATTCGGCCCACGCGCCGGCGAGCGCGACCACCCGCCGCCACACCTCGGCATAGCCGAACATCTCGAATTCCGGCAGCAGTTCGAGGGTGACGCGGCCGGTGTCCGGATCGCGGACGACGCGTTCGGCGCGTCTGGCCAGCGCCGGTCGGTCCGCGTAGCCGCGCATCGCGGCGACGATGGTGCCGACGAGGCTGCCGTCGCGTCCGGCGATGGCGTCGGCGACGCGCGACGAGGGGATCGCGCGGGCGAATTCGGGGTCGTGCGCCCGAAGTGCGGTGACCCGGGCCGCGAGGTCGTGATCCGGCTGAGGCTCAGGCATGAGTGCTCCGATGGGTGACGAGTCGGATGAATCGGCGGCCCGAGAGGCGGGGAGGACGCGGTTTCGGCTAGCCGGTGCGCGCGGGCAGTCGACGCCCGCCGACGACCGTGGCCACCGCCATCAGCAGGTAGACCACCACGGCCGCCGTCGCCGGCCCGGCGATCGTGTCGCCGGACCGGAGACCGCCGATCAGCGCGACGCCGATCATGGTTCCCGAGCTCCGCGCCGCCGAGAGCAGTCCACTGGCGATCGCCGTGCGGTGCTCGGGAGCGGTCGCCATGACCAGGGTGATCTGCGGCACGGTCGCCAGACCGAAGCCGAGCCCGATGAAGGTGAGCCCGACACCGACGCCGATCGGGGTCTCGCCGCCGAGGAGGATCAGCAATACGCCGCCGATCGTGGTCGACACGGTCGCGACGGCCAGCACCCGGAAGGCGCCGAGCCGGGCATTGACCCGCCCGGCGACCAGGGGCATGAAGGTGATCGGCAACGCCGACGGCAGGAAGCACAGTCCGGTGGTGACCGGTCCGTAGCCGTGCACCTGCTGGAGGAACACGCTGATCGCGAAGACCAGTCCGTAGTAGCCGACGAACAGCAGCAGACCCACCAGCACGAACTCGCGGAACCCCGGGGCCCGGAACAGATCGCCCGGGATCATCGGGAACGCGCACGCCCGCTGCCACGGTACGAAGGCGACGAGTCCGACCAGGGCGGTGCCGGCCGCGGCCAGGGGCAGCGGATGGCTCCAGCCCAGTTCGTGCCCCTCGGTCAGCGCCAACGCGATGCCGCCCAGTACGACGATGGCGAGCAACTGACCGGGAAGATCCTGGGGTTCCCGAGCCGCGGGCGCCGGTTCGGGCCCGTTCCCGCGCCCGGGCATGTGGCGGGCCGCGAGCCACAGGGTGATCACCACGATCGGCGCATTGACCAGGAAGATGCTTCGCCAGCCGATCGCGCCGACCAGCGCCCCGCCCAGAACGGGCCCGAAAGCGACCGGACTTCCGGCCACCATCGCCCAGACGGCGACCGCCTTGGCCCGCTCGTTCGGCTCCTTGTAGGTATCACTGAGCATCACCAACGACGCGGGCACGAGCAACACCGCGCCCAGCCCCTGGCCGGCCCGCATCGCGACCAACACCGCGCCGTTCGGGGCCAGTCCGCACAACACGGAGGCCACCCCGAACACCGCGGTGCCCACGCGGAACACGGACACCGACCCGTAGCGCCCGACCGCCGCGGCGCCGGCCAGCACCAGACTGGCCAGCACGATCACGTACGCGTCGACCACGAGTTGCATCGTGGCCAGGCTCGCGTGCAGGTCGGTGCGGATCGCCGGGATCGCGACGTTCACGATGCTGATGTCGATGACCATCATCCCGTAGCCCAGGCTGACCACCGTCAGTACCCGCCCGGGACGCGGCGACGCGTGCCCCGCCGTGGGCGTGCGGTGGTCGGAACCGGTCGAGTTGGCCATGAGGTTGCCGTTTCGCATGAGGCGACGAGTGCGGGCGTGCGAACCGACGCGGTCTCGCGGACCGCCGAGCGGTGCCGGGCAGGGTCGATCGGTGCGCCGAAATCCTAGCCGGGGGCAAACCGGGGGCGTCAACCGGGAAATCTGTCGGACCCGCCCGAATGCGCGCCATTGATCCGATTCCAGGGTTGGCTCTAGAGGTTCCTCTGATTTCCGCAGGGCCTGCCGCCGGCTACGTTCGGGGCGCCGCCAACTGCGAGAGGAATTCATCGTGGGAGTGAGTGGAACGGGCTCACCATTTTCTGCGCCGAGACGGAACCCCGGCTTTTTGCAGCGCCCCTCGTCGATGCCGTTTCACCGCTACACGCGAGACGATCCGGTGTTGCCGACGGGCCGGGACGGTGGGTCGAGGGCGTGGCCGGACCGGGTGCTCGACCGTGCGCCGAGGTGGGCGTCGGTCGACCTCAGGGACGGGAATCAGGCCCTGGCCGAGCCCATGGACCTGCGCCGGAAGAAGCGCATGTTCGACCTGCTGGTCGGGCTCGGTTTCAAGGACATCGAGATCGGATATCCGGCGGCGAGCGTCGACGATTTCGACTTCGTCCGCGAGTTGGTGATCAAGAACGGAATTCCGGACGACGTCACCGTATCGGTTTTCACCCCGGCCAGAACCGAACTCATCGAGCGCACCTTCGACGCCATTCGCGGCGCCGAACGCGCGGTGGTGCATTTGTGCCACGCGACCGCGTGCCTGTGGCGCGACGTGGTCTTCGGCATGTCGCGCAGCGAGGTCTTGCGGATGGCCGTGGCCGGCGCGGAGGACCTGGTGCGGCTCGCGGAGCGGGAGACCGGCGCGGACATCCGCTTCGAGTACTCGCCCGAGACGTTCAACGTCACCGAGCCGGACTTCGCCCTGGAGATCGCCGACCGGGTCGCGGCCGTCGTCGACGCCTGTCCGGACCGGCCGCTCGTGCTCAACCTCCCGACCACCGTGGAGACCCACTCGCCCAACGTCTTCGCCGACCAGATCGAGTGGATGCACCGCAACCTCGACCGGCGCGACTCGATCGTGTTGTCCGTGCACCCGCACAACGACCGGGGCACCGCCGTGGCCTCGGCCGAACTCGCCCTGCTGGCCGGGGCGGACCGGGTCGAGGGCACGCTGTTCGGCAACGGCGAGCGCACCGGCAACGTGTGCCTGGTGACCCTCGCGCTGAACCTCTTCGGCCGCGGCGTGGATCCGGAACTGGAGCTCTCCGACATCGACGCGGTCCGCGAGGTCGTCGAGGACTGCAATCGCCTGCCGGTGCATCCGCGACACCCGTACGCCGGCGATCTCGTCTACACCGCCTTCTCCGGTACCCACCAGGACGCCATCGCCAAGGGCCTGGCGGCACTGGCCGAGCGGGCCGGCGGGGATCCGGCGAACGCGCCGTGGCAGGTCCCGTATCTGCCGATCGACCCCCGGGACGTCGGTCGCGACTACGAGGCGATCATCCGGGTGAACAGCCAGTCGGGCAAGGGCGGCATCGCCTATGTCCTCAAGGCCGGTTGGGGACTGGACCTGCCGGTCGGGTTGCGCCGCGACTTCGCGGGCGTGGTGCAGGACGTCACCGACGCCACCGGGCGCGAACTGGACCCGCGGGACATCTGGCGGCTGTTCCGGGAGACCTACTGCGCCGACCGGGCCGCCGTCTCGCGGGGCGCGGCCGACGAGCACGAGGTGATCGAGGAACTGGCCGCCGCGTACGGCGTCGAGTTCACCCGGGTGCTGGTCGCCGACGCGAAGGACGCGACCGCCTGCTTCGTGGAACTCGCCACGGCCACGGACGTGTTCTGGGGCGTCGGACTCGCCGCCGGGGCCACGGACGCGGCACTGCGCGCGGGCCGTTCCGCGCTGCGCCGCGCGGGCGCGGACACGGGCGCGGACACGGGCGTGGGCGTGGGAGTGGGCGTCGACGCGGGCCCGGGAGCCGGCGTCCACACGGGCGGCACCGAGAGCGGACGAGGAGGATCGCGATGAGGACGAACTCCTTCCACACCGTCGCCCCCGGGACCTACCGGGAGGACGGCGGCCTGGAATACGAGGACTTCGTCCCCGACGAGGTGGTCGAACACCGACCCGGCCGGACGATCACCATGACCGACAACGTGTGGAGTTCGCTGCTCTGCCTCAACCAGCACCCGCTGCACATCGACGCCGTCTACGCCGAACGGACCGGTTTCGGCCGCATCGTGGTGTCCAGCCTGGTCACCTTCGGCATCGTCAACGGGATGACCGTGGCCACGATCAGCGCGAAGGGCGTGGCCAACCTCGGCTGGGACAAGGTGCGGCTGTCCGCGCCCGTGTTCGTCGGCGACACCCTCTACGCCCGGACCCGCATCCTCGCCAAGCGCGAGTCGAGGACCCGACCCGACGAGGGGATCGTCACCGTGCACACCACGGGTCTGAACCAGGACGGCGTGACCGTGATCGCCTTCGACCGCACCATCCTCGTCCCCCGACGGAAGGAAGACCGATGATCCCGGTCGTCGACCTGACGGCAGCCCGCACGGACGCCGACGCCGAACGCGCCGTCGCCGAGGAGATCTCCCGGGCCTGCCGGGGTACGGGGTTCTTCATCGTGCGCGGCCACGGCATCGCCGCCGACGTGTTCGCCGACGCCTACGCCTCCTCGCTGCGCTTCTTCGGGCTTTCGCTCGACACCAAACACGAGTTCGCGATGCGGACCGGCACGGTGCGCGGCGACAACGACTACAGCCCCTACGGATACAGCGCGCTGTTGTCCGAGAACGCCTACGCCTACACGGGCCGGGCCGGCATGCCGTCGGACTACGTGGAGAAGTTCAGCGTCGGCCGGCTGATCCTGAACGACGACGAGGAACTGCCGTTCCCCACCGACCCGGACGGCGCGGCCCTGCGGGGCGCGCTGAAGCGGTACTTCGCGGCCTGCGAGACGGTGTCCGACCGGATCGCCGAACTCCTCGCGCTGGCCCTGGACCTGCCCCGCGACTTCTTCGCGGTCCGCACCGACACCTCCAACGACTCGCTCCGCTCACACCTGTACCCGGGCATCGCCCCGGAGTTCGTCAACGACCAGGGCATGGGACAACACACCGACGGCACGCTGATCACGCTGCTCACCCAGGACGGCCCGGGCCTGCAGATCCGCGACCGCGCGGGCGAGTGGCTGGACGTGGACGTCCGCGAACAGGACACGTTCATCGTCAACATCGGGGACCTGATGGCCCGGTGGTCGAACGACGAGTACGTCTCCACGCCGCACCGGGTCCGGCTCGACGTGCGCCGCAGGCAGTCGATCGCGTTCTTCAAGCTCGCCAACGACGACACCGTCATCGACTGCTTCCCCGCGTTCGTCAAGGACCGGCCCGCCAGGTACGAACCGATCCGCTACGAGGAGTTCTCGCTGCGGAAGATGAATCTGCTGTTCGGAAGGGAGAGCGCGCGATGAGAGCCCACGCGAGCCTGCTCTACACCCCCGCACTGCGCGTGGCGTCGGTGGCCGAACCCGGTCGGATGCGCGCGGACATGCTGGTGTTGGACCTGGAGGACTCCATCCACCCGGCCCGCAAGGTCGAGGCGCGCGAGGCCCTGGCCGACGCCGACCTGACCCGGGCCGAACTGCCCGCCCTGGGACTGCGGGTGAACACCATCGCCACGTACGACGGCCTGGAGGACATGCGGTTCCTGCTCGACGCGGACGCGATGATCGGCGGCGTCCCGGTCGACGTGGTCTTCATCCCGAAGATCGCCGGGGCGGGCGATGTGGCGGTGTACCGCTCGTTGCTCTCGCGCACCTCGCGCCCACCCGACGTGTGCAGCTTCATCGAGACCGTCGACGCGGTGGAGAACGCCCTGGAGATCGCCGAGGTCAGCGACGGACTGTGCTTCGGACAGGCGGACCTGACCGCCGAGTTGTACGCCCCCAGCGAGGTCTACCTCGACCACGCCCGGGCCCGGTTGTGTGCCGCTGCGTCCCGGTACCGGGTGCCCGCCATCGACACCAACTCCTTCGAACTGCACGACCTGGACCTGGTCGAGGCCCAGTGCCGGGCCGCCCGGAGCGCCGGATTCACCGGCAAGGCGGCGATCCACCCCCGCCAGGTGGACGTGATCGCCGCGACCTTCGCCGTGGGCGCGGACGAACTCGCCGAATATCGGCGCGTGGTCGCGGACTACGACAGCACGCCCTACGGCTTCGCGGTCGAGAAGGACCGCGTGCTGGCCCCGCCGTTCGTGCTGCGCGCCCGCCGCATGCTCGCCCTGCACACCGCCGACGCCGACACCGTGTCGTGACCCCGGCGTCGCCTCGCAACCCGCACTCGTGAATCGGGAGATCCCAGTGAAGATCCTGCCGCAGGACACGATCGTCGACGTATCGGCCTACCGCACGCGGTACGTGGACGGCCGACTGTCCGCCGTCGGCGACGAACTCGTGGACGCGATCGTGAAGTTGGTGGCCGAGGGCCACGGTGTCGCGGTCTGCCGCGGCGTCGCGCGCACCCTGGCCGGCCACGGTCTGGACGTCCACGACGAGCACGCCGCCGCCGTGGCTCGCGACTACCTCGAATCGTTGTTCCGCGCCTTCGGCGAGCGGGTGGACGTGGCCGCGTTCAGTCCGGTCGCCATCGGCTACGACCGGATCGCCGGGATGGACGTCGACGGATTCAACAAGAACCGGCACTTCACCCCGAACGACGACCACACCACCGCCCGAGAGTTCCTGACCACCAAGTGTGTGCACTTCGACGCCGCGACCCCGCTGATCGCCAACATCTACGGGCCCAACCTGAACATCGTGGGTGGTCTCCCGGTGATCTGTGACACCCGCGCCTACCTCGACGACGCCGGGGTGTCGCCCGCGGATCTGATCGAGTTGATGCCGCACAGCTTCAACGTGGCGGTCAAGGAGGAGCACGCCGAGCGCATCCTCGCCGAATACGCCTCCGCGGCGGACGTCGACCTGGACGCCGACCTGGTGATGATCGTGCTGTTCAACGAGGTGGACGGGGGACTGGCGCACGCCGGTTCGGCCCCGCGACCGGTCGACGCGCGACAGCCCTCGCGCCGTCCTATCAGGCACCTGGAATACCAGTTCCCGGACGCGGACGAACTGGCGAAGTGGTACGCGCACTACCGCCTGGAGGTGCCGGCACCGGGGCTGGAGGTCCCCGACGAGGCCGCGCACGAGCGCTACCACCGGGGCGTGGATCCGGTCGGCGCGGACGGCGGGAACCCGCGATGACCGCCGAGCGGACCGCGACCGGCGTGCCCACCATGTCGGAGCGGGACACGAGCGAACTCGACGCGTTGCTCGCGGAGCTCAACGCACGCGCCTGGCCCGAGGACATCGACGAGGCCCGGGTGCACTACGACACCTGGGGCACGCCGATCGCCGACGACGTCGAGGTGTCGGTGCGCGCCGGCGGATACCTGCTGACCCCGCCGAACGCGGAGGGCACCCGCACCGGGCTGTACCTGCACGGCGGCGGCTACGTGTACGGATCGTTGCGCAGCCACGGCGGCATGGTCGCCGAGCTGGCCCGGGCCATCCGGTGCCGGATGTTCTTCGTCGACTACCGACGTGCCCCCGAACACCCCTATCCCGCCGCGCTGGACGACGCCGTGGCGGCCTATCGCGAACTCCTCGCCGACGGCGTGGCGCCCTCGGACGTGGTGTTCGCGGGCGACTCGGCCGGCGGTGGGCTGACCCTGGCCACCCTGCTCAAGGCCCGTGACCTGGGCCTGCCGCTGCCCGCCGCGGCGGCGTGCGTGTCGCCGTGGACCGACCTGACCGCCTCGGGGGAGAGCCACCGGACCCTGGCCGCCGAGGACCCCCTGGTCAGCGCGGACGTGGTCGCCCTGGTCACCGGGTCCTACCTGGCGGGCGCCGCGCCCACGACCCCCTACGCGTCGCCGCTGTACGCCGATCCCGGCGGACTGCCCCCGATCCTCGTCCAGGTCGGCAGCCGGGAGATCCTGCTCAGCGACGCGGAGCGCTTCGTCGCCGCGCTCGACCGGGCCGGATCCACCGGGGTGCTCGAAGTGTGGCCCGGCATGGTGCACGTGTGGCACCTGCACTACACCCGCCTGGCCAAGGCGCGCGAGGCCATCGACCGGCTCGGCGAGTGGCTTCGCTCCCGAAGCGGGGCGGGCCGGTGAGCGAGGACGTGGTCGGACCGCACCGCTTCCGCAACAACCGCACGATGGTGCCCGCCGCCGAGGCCGCGTGGGGGTTGTCCGCGAAGAACGGCATGCTCGGCCTGGTCGTGGAGGCCGTCGACGGTCAGAACCGGCTGCGCGAGCTGAGCACCGGGCACGAGTTCGCCAACCTGTCGTCGTGCTCGTACCTGGGGTTCAACAGCCACCCCGCGGTGATCGAGGCGGGCCGCGCCGCGCTCGCCGAGGAGCGCGTCACGGGCCTGTCCATGGGCGAGTTCCGCATCCGGCTCGGCATCCTGGAACGCCTCGAAGCGGAACTGGCCGAGCACTTCGGGGCACACGTGTTGCCGTCGGTGTCCTGCGGCGTGCTCAGCGCGGCGATCCTGCCGCTGCTCGCCTCCGGGCATCTCACCGACGGTGAACCGCTGGTCGTGGTCTTCGACCGGTTCGCGCACTTCTCGATGAACTTCCTCAAGCCCATCGTCGCCGACGAGACGCTCGTGCTCACCTGCCCGCACAACGACACGCAGTTCCTGGAGGACGTCTGCAAACGCCACCCGCGCGTGGCCTACGTCTGCGAGGGCGTCTACTCGGTCGGCGGGCAGGCCGACCTGGCCGGCATTCGCGAACTCCAGGACCGCTACGGCATGTTCGTCTACCTCGACGACTCGCACGCGCTGTCCGCGCTGGGCGATCGCGGTGCGGGTTACGCGCGCCCGGTGTTCGCCGAACTCGGCTCCCGGACCCTGATCGTCGCCTCGATCGCCAAGGCGTTCGGCAGCACCGGCGGCATCGCGATGATCGGCGAGCGCGACGTCTTCGAATTCCTCTACCGGTCCGGACCGCTGGCCTGGTCCCAGGGGCTGCGCACCGCGGCGGTCGGCACCACCCTGGGCGCCCTGGACCTGCACCGGGGCCCGGAACTTCGCCGTCGACAGCGACAACTGGCGCGCAACATCGCGCTGTTCGACGAACGCCTGCGCGGACACGACCTGCGGGGCACCGGATCGCACATCAAGTTCGTCACCGTCGGCGACAACGACCGGGCGGTACGGCTGTCCACCGAGCTGTACCGGCGCGGCTACTACTGCTCGGCGATGTTCTTCCCGATCGTGCCGCGCGACCAGGCGGGCGTGCGGATGATGCTGCGCGGGGACATGCCGACGGCGCTGACCGAGCGGTTCGCCGACGACCTCGCGGACATCCTGGCGGGGCTGGGATGACCCGCGTGGACGCCGACGTCGCGACCGCCGACGTCACCGCCGTGGCCGGGCTGATCCGCGAGGCGCTGCACAGCGGCGCGGTTCGGCGGATGAGCGTACCGCTGCGGCAGACCGTCGAGGACGCACGCGGTGTGAAGTACCTGTCCATGCCCGCCGTCTCCACCGAGCTCGGCCTCTACATCGCCAAGGTCGCCACCATCGCGCACGGACCCGGATCGACCGTGACCTCCGTGGTCCCGGTCTTCGCCACCTCGACCGGCGCACTGCTCACGGTCCTGGACGGCGCGCTCGTCACCAACCTCAAGTGCGCCGCGGTGACCGCCGTGGTCACCGATCGCTGCGCCGCTCCCGACGCGGCCGTGCTCGGCATCGTCGGCGCCGGCGTCCAGGCGTGGCAGCAGTACCTCGGCGTGTGCGCCGTACGCGACATCGCACACGTACGGGTCCACTCCCGCACCCCCGCGCACGCGGAGGCGCTGTGCGCGCGGATCCGGGCCGCCGGGCGGGCCCGGGCCCTGGTGTGCGCGTCGGCGGCGGAGGCCACCTCGGGGGCCGACGTCGTGGCCACGGCGACCACCTCGGTGGATCCGCTGCCGATCGCCGCGGACCTCCCGGAACATGTGCACGTCAACTGCATGGGCGCGCACACCACGACCTCGCGCGAGGTGTCCCGCGAACTGCTCTCCGCCGCCACGCTCGTCGTCGAATCGATCGAGACCGCCATCGCCGAAGCCGGCGACATCCACCGAGCGGCGCTCGACCTGGAGGCCCTGGAGACCGGCGACCATCCCGGCCTGGCCGGCCGCCCGACCGTGTTCAGCTCCACCGGCCACGCCGCACTCGACCTGATCACCTGCGCCCATCTGGCGCGCCCGTACCGCTGATCGCCGATCATCGATCGCCCGATCGTTTCGAAGGGAAGACCGCACGTGGGAAACGTCGGCAAGGAAGAACTCACCGGGGCGCACGACAACGACATCCCCGCCGCGTTCGTCGACTACATGACGGGCGACCGGCGCGAGCAGGAGACGACACTCGTCCCCGTGCCGCAGGCCGAGCGCACGGCCGCCCGGCGCGCCGCGCTGTCGCACGCCTTCCCGGGCGAGACCCTGGTGGTGCCGACCGGGCGCATCCAATGGCGCAGCTACGGCGCGCCCTACCCGTTCCGGGGCGGCAGCGACCTGATCTGGCTGACGGCGGACCAGGACCCGAACTCGGTACTGGTCCTGCACCCGATCGCCGGCGGCCACGACGCGGTGTTGTACGTCGATCCCCGGCACGGACCGGCGTCGGGCGCCGGCTACCTGGACCGCATCCTGGGCGAGGCCTGGCAGGGGCGCTGCCTGTCGCCGGAGGAGAAGTCCGCGGTGCTGGGGGTGCGGACGGGTTCGATCGGCGAACTCCCGGCGGTGCTGGGCCGGATCACCGGACCCGTGCGGGTCCTGCGCGGCTACGACACCGGCATCGACCGGGAGTTGTTGCCCGCGACCGCCGAGAACGCGGTCCGGGACGCGCTGTTGGCGAGCGTGCTGGCCGAACTGCGATTGGCCAAGGACGACTGGGAGCTGGCGCAGCTCCAGGAGGCCGTCGACATCACCGTGCGCGGCTTCGAGGACGTGGCCCGCGTCCTGCCGAGCGAACGTGTGGTGTCGGAGCGGCTGTTGGAGGCCGTCTTCGCCACCCGGGCGCGACACGACGGCAACGGCGTGGGCTACGCCTCCATCGTCGCCGCCGGCGCGCACGCCACGACGCTGCACTGGGTCCGCAACGACGGCCCGGTCCGGCCGGACGGGTTGCTGCTGATGGACATGGGCGCCGAGGCGCGCAGTTGCTACACGGCCGACGTGACCCGGACCTGGCCGGTGTCGGGCGGGTTCGGTGCCGCCGAGCGGGACGTCTACGACATCGTGCACGCGGCGCGCGACGCGGGCCTGGCGGCGATCGCCCCCGGGGTCGCGTTCGAGGACATCGACCTGGCCTGCAAGCGGGTACAGATCGAGGGGCTGCGCGACCTGGGCCTGGTCAAGGTCGGCGTGGAGGAGGCGCTGGCGGACGAGCGGCAGCCCCACCGGCGGTGGACGCTGGCCGCGTTCGGCCACATGCTCGGCCTGGACGTGCACGACTGCGGACACGCACGGCCGGAGCACTACGCCCGGGGTGTGCTGCGCGAGCGCCACGTGCTCACCATGGAACCGGGCATCTACCTGCAACCGAACGACGAACTGGTCCCGGAGGGACTGCGCGGGATCGGCGTGCGCATCGAGGACGACGTACGGGTGACGGCCGACGGCGCGCGGGTGATGTCGGACGCGCTACCGGTCGCGGCGGCCGACGTCGAGTCGTGGCTGGCCGCACAACGCGAGGCGGGCCCGCGCCTGCCCGGCGACGACGGCCGTGCGGCGTGAGCGCCGACTCCGCCGCGAGCGGCGCCGCGAGCGCCGCCGAGGCCGCCGACCGGGAGTTCGCCGTCGTGCTCGCACGCCTCGGCATCGACATGCCGCCGGACCTGGCCCCGGGCGTCCTGGCCGGATACCGCTCGCTGCGGGCGCAGATGGAGCTGCTGCGCGACGGCGAAAGGGGGGGCACGGATGTCTGAGCCCGACGCCGCGCCCGACACCGTCGCGTCCCGGCCCGGCGGGCTCGCCGCGCTCTCCGTCGCGGAGGCCGGCGCGCTGCTGCGTGCCGGGCGACTCACCTCCGTGGACCTCGTGGAGCACGCGCTGAGTCGGATCGAGGCGCACGACGCGACGCTGCACGCCTTCGTCCTGGTCCTGCGCGAGCAGGCGCTGCGCCGCGCCCGGCAGGCCGACTCGGACCTGCGCGCGGGCCTCGACCGCGGCCCGCTGCACGGCATCCCGTACGCGCTCAAGGACATCTTCGCGGCCGAGGGAGTGCCGACCACCAACCAGTCGTGGCTGACCGTGTCCGACACGGCCGCCGAGGACAGCGCCGTCGAGGGCCGGCTGCGGGCCGGCGGCGCGGTACTGCTGGGCAAGCTGGCCACCTACGAATTCGCGCTCGGCGGACCGAGCCGGGACCTGCCCTTCCCGGCGGCGGTGAATCCGTGGAACCCGGAGCACATCCCCAGTGGGTCGTCCTCGGGCGCGGGGGTCGCGGTGGCCGCCGGGTTCCTGCGCGTCGCGTTCGGATCGGACACCGCCGGCTCGATTCGCGGTCCGGCGTTCCACTGCGGGGTGGTCGGCCTCAAGCCGACCTACGGCGGCGTCTCCGGCCACGGCGCCACCCCGCTGTCCCACACCATGGACCACTTCGGGCCGCTGGGTTGGACGGTGGCCGACACCGCCGCCGCGTTCCGGGTCGTGGCCGGCCCCGACGCCCGCGATCCGCGCACCCGCGACGCGCCGGTGGGGGAGGGGCCGGATCGACTCACGGGTGACGTGCGGGGGTTGCGGGTGGCGTACTCGACCGCCTGGTACGCCTCCGACCCGGCGACCCGTCCGGAGATCGTCGCGGGCATCGAACGTGCCCTGACCCACCTCGACCGGCTCGGCGCGATCGTCGAGGAGTGCGAACTCCCGCCCTACGAAACGCTGAACGCGTGCGGCCGGATCATCCTGGCGGCCGAGGGCTTCGCCGTACACGAGCGCGATCTGCGCGGCTTCCCCCGGTCGTTCGGGCGGTACACCTACCAGAAGCTGATGCCCGGGGCCGGGATCGGGGCGAGCGACCTGCTGCGTGCCCTGGCGGTGCGCGGGCGACTCGTCGAGGACTTCCGGCACCGGGTGTTCGCCGAGCACGATGTGCTGATCACCGCCTGCGGCCAGGCCACCGCGTCCCGGTTCGACGACTTTCCCACCGACTGGCCGCCGCCCAGGCTGGCCAACGACATGCAGACGATCCCGTTCGCGGTCACCGGACATCCGGCCATGTCGCTGCCGATCGGGTTCGCCGGCGACGGCCTGCCGATCGGATTGCAGCTCGTGGGACGCGAGTTCGGCGAGGCGAACCTGTTCCGGGCGGGCGCGGCCATCGAGGCCGAATTCGGCCGCCGCGACGTCCGGCCGCCGGCGTTCGGGACCGGCCCGGACGCCACGCGCCGTCGATCCGACCCCGATGCGGAGGCCGCCGATGTTCGCCGCTGAGAACCGTCCCTTCCTGACCGAGTTGTCCGCCGCCCACAAACCCGACGAACTCGCCCTGGCCCGCGCCGCCTCGGACCGGCACCTGCGCGATCTCGGCTTCCTCTTCCCGACCCTGCCCACACACTTCCGGATGGACCGCGGCACGCACGACGAACTGCACACCGCCACGGCGCGGTTGGTCTCGGCGCACGAGAAGGTGATGCGGCACGTGTGCGCGACGTCGTCGCCCACCGAACTGGCCGAGACCTTCCACATCCCGGCGGCGATGGCCGGATACATCGACAGCGCCCGGATGGGGCCGGGCCTCGCGCTGGCCCGCGCCGACATCATCCCCACCGAGACCGGCTACGCCTTCTGCGAGTTGAACACCTTCTCCGGCGTCGGCGCCGGCGAGTGCCACCACAGCGCGAAGTTGTACGCCGACCTGCTCGGCCGCCCGGTCGCGGGCGGGTCGCCGTTCCTGGACCTCGCCCTGCACTACGTGGACCGGTGCGACCGGCTGGGCCTGGAGCGCCTGGTCGTGCTCGACTCCGTGCGGCACGCCCGACGCGGCTACGGCCGGGACCAGCCCCTGGTGGACTATCTGCGGCTGCTCGCACCCGACCTCGATGTCGCCTACCGCGACGAGACCACGTATCCGGCGCAGTGGCTGCGCCCGGAGCAGGCCCGGAAGATCCTCGTACACCGGCTGATCACCTTCGGCGACACCGACGACGAGGGTGCCTTCCTCAGGTCCGTCGCCGACAGCGGCGCCACCGTCTCGTCCCTGTTCGAGGCCGAACTCGGGATGCACCGACGGTGGTTCTCGCTGCTGTGCGATCCCGACCTCGCCCACCTGCTGGACCCCGAGGAACGCGAGACGGTGCGCCGCTACGTGCCCACCACGTTCGACCTCGACCCGGACGGTCTGGACGACGTGCTGGCCGACCGCGCCGAATACGTCTTCAAGCACAGCTACAGCTATGGCGGCGACGGCGTGCTGATCGGTGCCGAACACTCCACGCCCGCGCTGCGCGCCCGCATCGTGGCCGACGGCATCGGCACCTGGACCGCGCAGCGCATGGTGCGCGCGGCCACGCTGGACCTGCCGACCGCCGACGGCACCACCGCCGCACACCGGTTCGTGCTCGGCGTCTACGCCTACGGGGACCGGACCAACGGGGCGCTGGTCCGGGCCTCGGCCGCGTCCACGGTGGTCAACGCCTCGCGGGGGGCGGTCTCCTGGGCGTTCACCGACTGACGGCGGGCGGCGGACGGGCGTCCGAGGTCGGGCGCCCGTCGCGGTGGACGAGCTCCCTGTGCACGAGCGCCACCAACTGGACCCGGGAGCGCACTCCGAGCTTGCGGTAGATCCGGGTCAGCATCGCCTCCACGGTCTTGACGCTGACGTAGAGGGAGTTCGCGATGTCGCGGTTGCCGCGGCCGTCGGCGACCAGGTCGGCGATCCGCTGCTCCGCCTCGGTCAGTCCCGCGAGCCCGGCCGGCGCGCCGGCCCGTTCCGGCCGGGCGGGCGCCCACAGCGGCGCCCCCGCGGCGCGGAAGACCGCCTCGGCGGCGGCGTACGACTCCCGGGCCCGGGCCGGGCGGCGGCGCCGGTGTTCGACGGCCGATCGGGCCAGCAGGACCCGGCCGCACTCCAGCGGATACGCCAGACGCTCGAAGGCGGCGAGCGCCGCGGTCAACAACTCCTCGGCGGAGGTGAACCGGCCCGCCGCCGCGTGGCACAGCGCCTCGGCCCGGTCCAGCGCGGCCAGTACGCTCCGCCGTGCCAACTCCGCGGCGCGACCTCGCCCGTCCGCCACCGTCCGGGTCGCGGCCTCGACGTCGCCGGCGGCGACCAGGGCCTCGGCGAGATCGGCGTGGTAGGGGATCGCCGCCGGGTCCCCGATGCACAACTCCCGGGTCAGATCCCGGACCCGGAGCAGGTCGGCCAGTGCCCCGGCGGTGTCCCGCCGGAACAGGCGCACGGCGCCGGACAGGTGCAGGCAGTGCGCGGCGAACACCGCATCCGTTTCCTCCTCCGACGCGGCCAACCCCAACTCGGCGTAGCCGAGCGCCTGTTCCAGGGTGCCGCCGGCGAGTTCGGCGGTCGCCGCCGCGTACCACGGCGGGCCGGGGGAGGCGCCCACGTCCCGGGCCAGCGCCACCAGTCGGGCGGCCTCCTCGCGGGCGGTGCGGCCGTCGCCGGTGTGCGCGTGGAGTTGCACCGCGCTGCCGAGCAGGCGGACCAGGTCGGCGGGGCCGGTGCCGTCGCCGACCAGGGGGCGGAGTTCGGCGAGCAGGCGTTCGGCTTCGGCGGGGCGGTCCTCCAGAAGCGCGAAGCAGAGGGCTACGCGACGCGGGTCGTGGATGATGCGGGCCCCGGCGGTGGTCGGGTCGGGCTCCGGGGCGGCTTTCGCACCCGGGCCCGCCTCGGCTTCCGGGCCGGCCTCGGCTTCCGGGCCCGCCTCCGTGCCCGGGACGGCCTTCGCTCCCGCCTCCGCCTCCGCGCCGGCTTCCAGGGCGCGGCGCAGGGTGCGGGCGTGGTCCGGGGTGCCCCGGCCCTGTTGGATCCGGGCCGCCATGGTCAGTGCGGCGGCTCGGCCCGCCGGGTCGCCGGCGCGTTCGGCCCACGCCACGGCGTGTTCCGCGTGGGTGAGGGCGTCGGCGGGATATCCCCGGTCCAGGTGCGCGTTCCAGGAGAGCCGCAGGTGGGCCGCCGAGACCAGCGCGGGTTCGGCGGCGGCGGTGGCGTCGGCCAAGGCCTGGGCGGCGACGTCGGCGAGCAGGGCGGCACCTCGCCCGGCGGCGTCGAGGACGGCGAATCCGGCCCGGGCGCGTGCCGCCGGTCCGGCCCGGGTGCGTACCAGGCGGTCCAGGGCGGTCCGGGCCAGGTCGAAGCGCCCGGCGGCCTCGGCGTCCCGGGCGGCGGTGACGAGCAGGTCCGGACGACCGCCGCCGGCCCGGTCGACCGCGAGGAGCGCGAACTCGGCGGCCCGGATGTGGTTGCCGCGCCCCCGGGCGCTCGCGGCGGCGTCGGCGAGGCCCGGCACGAGTTCCGGCGCGGTCTCGGTCGCGCCCAGCGCGCACGCCGCGTGCCAGGCCCGGTCGTCGGCGGCGAGCGAGGCCGCCGCCAATACCCGGTGCGCCCGGCGTACCGCCTCGCCGCCCGCCTCGGCGACGATCCCCTCCCGTACCACCGGCGCGGCGAAGACCACCGCCTCGGCCGTCACCCGGACCACCCCCGCGGCCTCGGCGGCGGCCAGCGCGGCCTCGGCCGACGACCCCGCGGCGCGACGCACGCCGGCGGGCGTGGGATCCGCCGCGAGCGCGGCCAACAGCAATACCCGGCGCACCGGTTCGGCCAGATCGGCCAGCCGGGCGCGCATCGCGTGGCGCGCGTACGGGGCCAGCGGGGTGGCGTCCAGGGCGCTGATCGGGATCCCGGCACGGGCCAACCCGGCGGCGATGTCCGAGACCAGGCGCGGACTGCCGCCGGTCGCCGTGTGGATCCGGGCGGCGGCCCGCAGCGGAATGCCGAACGAGCGCACCACCGCGACCGATTCCTGCGGTCCCAGCGGCGGGATGCCGATCTCGACCGCGCCGCCGCCGAGCACGTCGTGCGGCGACGGCCCGTCCGGGCGTAACGCGGCGAGCAGCGACACGCTGCCCCGGCTGCGCCGCGCCGCGAAGCCGAACACGTCCAGGCTGCCCGGTCCCCACCACTGCACGTCGTCGGCGGCGAGCAGCGGCCGGGCCCGCCGCCCCCAGGCATGCAGGCAGGACAGCACGGTGACCCGGAACGTGGTGGTGTCCGGCTCGGGCCCGCCCACCCGACGCAGCACCCAGTCCATCGCCGACCGCTGGAGATCGGACAGTTCGCCGCGCACCTCGGCCGGACACGCGGAGAACAGGTCCATCAGCGGCGCGTAGGCGATCTGTGCGTCGGCGCGGGCCGAACTGAGCCGGACCACCGGATCCCCGGCCGCCTGCCACGCGGTGCAAACATCGTCCAGGACCTGCGATTTGCCGAATCCGGTCGGCCCGACCACCGCCACCGCGCCGGCCCGCCGTAACTGTCCGCCTACCTGATCCACCAGCGGGCGGCGCGTGGTCATCGCAGCGACGCCATCCAGGCCTCGACCTCGTCCGCGCCGCGCGGCAGCCCGGCGGACAGACAGAGCGCGCCGTCGGCCGTGATCAGGAAGTCGTCCTCGATCCGGACCCCGATGCCGCGCAACTCCTCCGGGACGGTCAGATCGTCGGGCTGGAAGTACAGACCGGGCTCGACGG
The DNA here is from genome assembly GCF_003967355.1 of Embleya hyalina. GTDB lineage: Bacteria > Actinomycetota > Actinomycetes > Streptomycetales > Streptomycetaceae > Embleya > Embleya hyalina. The sequence goes on from NZ_BIFH01000024.1 coordinate 285,218, forward strand.
TGAGCACGTGGCCGGCCTCCAGGGTGCCACCCGGGTAGTGCTGCCGGCGGGCCGCGGCGCAGTCGTGGCAGTCCAGGCCGAGCATGTGGCCGGAGCCGCAGATGGTGAAGCGGCGGTACAACCCCGAACCGGGCGCGAGCGCCGCCTCCGCGCCGCCCGGCAACAGGCCCCAGTCGTCCAGCCCTTCGGCGACCACGCGCATCGCGGCGTCGTGGAAGTCGCCGAACGGCGCACCCGGGCGCAGTGCCGCGATGCCGGCCGACTGCGCGGCGAACACCAGGTCGTAGACCCGGCGTTGTGCGTCGCTGAAGCGTCCGTTGACCGGCAGGGTGCGGGTGACGTCGCCGGTGTAGAAGGAGTCGGCCTCGATCCCGGCGTCCAGGAGCAGTAGTTCGCCGTCGCGCACCGGGCCGTCGTTGTGCATCCAGTGCAGGACGCACGCGTGCGCGCCGGCCGCCGCGATGGTTTCGAAACCCAGGCCGTAACCCTCCAGGCGGGCCCGCCGGTTGAACGTGCCCTCGACCCAGCGCTCGCCCCGGGCGAGGGTCGTGGCGTGCCGCAACTCGCCGACCACGTCGTGGAATCCGGCGACCGTGTAGTCCACGGCCGCGCGCATCTGTTCGATCTCCCACTCGTCCTTGACCAGTCGCGATTCCGAGAGCCAGGTGAGCAGTTCGGCCTCCGCCTCGGCCGGACGCGCCGCCGGGACCAGCGCGTCGACGAGCGTGTCCTCGCCGCGTACCACCCGGGTCGGCACGTCGGCGCCGAGGGCGCGCTCCAGGTTCTCGCGCGGGGCGGCCTCGATCCCGAGCGCGTCCGAGGTCTCCGACAGCGTGCGCCGGCGGCCGACCCAGAACTCGCCGTGATGCCGGTCGCTGTACAACTCGGCGCCGTTGGGTCCGCCGCGCGGGGAGCGCTGTCGGGTGAACAACACGACCGAGTGCCCGGTCCCGGTGGGCTCGAAGACCAGCACGCTGTCGGGAACGGCCTGGGTGCCCTGCTCGGCGGTGAGGTGTACGAACGCCGAGTGGGGGCGGAACGTGTAGTCGAAGTCGTTGCTGCGGGTCTTCAGCCCGCCCGACGGGACGACGATCCGCTCGCCGGGAAAGCGCTCGGACAGCGCCGCGCGCCGCTTGGCCGCGTACGCGGCCCCGGGCAGGGGAGGCAACTTCCGGCCGGTATCCGCCCATCCCTGCCGGAAGGACTCGGCCAGTGCGGCCGACACCTCACGGTCGTGACTTTCGATCCCCTCGGTTTGCTGCTGCCGCTCCACCGTGTGCCCCGAATCGTCGTAGCCTGGTTTCGAAGGACGGTACCATTTCACATGTGACACTTCTATGGTCTTGACGGCTTTACCGGGAGGCCGTGACGGCGGTCGATCGGGGGCGGTGCGTCGGGCGGCGGAGCGGTTGCCCGGGTCGTCGGGCGCGCGGGCGCGTGGCCGCGCGGGCGCGCGAGTGCGCGTTCGGTCCTCGCGGGCCGGTCCGGCGCGCTCGTATACCCGTCGGAGACCTGTCGTGGCGGTGTGGGAGCATCGTGCCGGCCAACGCGACGACGGGGAATCGAGAACATGCTCATCTGGGGTTTCAAGACCATATTCAGAACACTTTCGGGGGGCGTCTTCCACTGCCCGCAGTGCGGAGGTGATCGGCAGTATCACCTCAAGCAGGCCCGCCGCTGGTTCACGCTGTTCTTCATTCCGATCTTCCCGTACAAGCAGCAGGGCACCCACGTCGAGTGCGCGACGTGCGGCGGCACCTTCCACGACACCGTGCTGCAGGGCGCGACCAGCGCCCAGATCTCCGCGCAACTCGCGCAGGGCATGCGGGCGTTGGCGGTTGCCGTGGTGCGGGTGACGGGCCTGCCGTCCACCGCGGCCCGCACCGCGGCCGCGGGTGCCGTGGCCGAGGCGGGCGTGGCCGGGTACACGGTGGCCCAACTGGACGCGGACCTGGCCGGCGCACCGGTCGACCTGCCGCCGATCCTGGTCCCGCTCGGCGACCAACTCCAGCCGCAGGGCCGGGAATGGCTGCTCTCCCGGGCGGCCATGATCGCCGCGGCCGACGGCGGCATCGGCTCCGCCGAGCGGGCCCTGCTCGACCAGGTCGGCGGGCTGCTCCAGATGACCCCGGCCCACGTCACCGGCGTCGTCGAGACCGCGCAGCGCAACGTGCCGCGAGGCTGACCGTACGCGCGTCCGACCCGCCGAGATCCCGCCTGCCCCGAACGGGCCGGCGGGATCTCGGCGTTCAACGGGACCGCGGCGCCCGGTCGCGCCCGTCGGCGGGATCCGGCGCGCCCCGATCGGCCAGGACCCGGCGGGCCTGGCGGCCCAGCGCCAGCAGGCGCCCGTCCGCCGTCCACACCGCGCTGTCGTCCAGGGCCCAGCCGTTGCCGGCGTGCTCGGTACGCATCCGGACCAGCGCCCAGTCGGATACCGGGCCGTCGTCCGACGCGTTGCCGAAGTGCACCGTCAACTCGGCCGAGGGAGCCGGCCTGGGCCGGGTCCACTTGGCGAACAGCGCGGGCGGCAGGGCGTCCGCCAGGATCACCACGGCCGCCGCGTCCGGTGCGCGCCGGTCGGCGAACCGGATCCACGCCACCAACTCCGGGTCGGCGGCGCCGGACAGCGGGAGGTTCGGCCCGGCCGGGCGGATCTCCAGGTGATCCCCGAACGCGACCGGGCCGGCCGGCAGATCGAGCGGGTCGCAGTGGTCCGGCGGCGGCACGGTGGGCGCGGGGGAGCCGTCCTCGTTCGGCCCGGGCCGCCCGGCGCCGAAGACGGCCGAGCCGAACAGCACCGGGGCACCCTCCTGCGCGGCGCGGAACGAGGCGACCGAACTGCCCCGCCCGGCATGCTCCACCGTGCCGGTCAGCCGGAACGGACGCTCGTCCACCGGCCTGAGGAAGTGCGCGTTGATCGTCCGCACCGAGCGATCCGCGCCCGACCGCGCGACCACGTCGTCCCGCATCGCCTCCAGTGCGAGCGCCACCAGGCTTCCGCCGTGCGCGCCTTCCCACGACCACCACGACCGGTCCACGGTGAACTCGCGCACCGACGAGGGGGCCGCCTGCGCCTGCGCCGTCCCTGCCTGCTCCATACCGGCACCTCCCGATAAGTGAGTTGGAAACTCAAACTCACTATATCCATCGCCGCGCCCACCGGGTCGGATCGGGGTCGTACGCTGCTCACCACCCGTCGGAGCGCCACGAACTTCCGTCCTTCGCGGCCGAGTTCTCCGGATCGGCCGGCTGGAGCGTGCCGCCGGCCCGGTTCGACGACCCGATTTCACGCTCCGGGCCGGGGAATTGGGGTCGCGGTGGGCAAAGTGACGGGTTGTTCGCCGTCGGCGAAGGGTTCGGGGCGTCCGGGTGGGTATCGAAAGAGCAGGTGGCGCGCGTCGCGACACCGCGGCCTCTGCGCCGGACCGGGAACGACCAGGAGGACGCGGCCATGACACGGATCAGGATCGTCAAACGCCCCGTTTCCCCGCGGCCGCAGCCGCCGGCGGATCTGCGCACACCATCCGGGCGCCCGATGCCCTATTGATCCCGATGCCGACTCGGCGAGGGCCGCCGGGTGTGGTGATCACGACCGTCGCGATCACCACACCCCATCGACGGGCGCCCGCGCGGCGGCGCCCACACCCGTGCGTCCCGCGTGACCGTCGCGGCCACGGATACCGCCGGCCCCGATGCACCCCCGAGCCCCGGCGCCTCTCGCGCCCGCCGCTCCCGTGCCCGCCGCTTCCGTGCCCCCGGTGTCCCGTCCCGCCTTCGACGACGTACGGCGCCCGCCGGCGGCCGGACCGATCGACGTAGGGGCTTCGGCTCGCGCGGCTCGGCTTCGCGTATGTCCGGTGACGCCCTCGACCGGCCGCTCGACGGCCGTACCGGCTCGTGATGAGCGTGTCCGTGCGGTCGGGCCGCTTCGGCGGTGCTCTCCTGCGCGAATCGGGCGGTGGGTGTTCCGGTCGTGTGGTTTGACCTGCTCTATGCCGGGGGGCGAGCGGAGGGCTTGATTCCTCTCTAGTCTGGGGCGATGACGAATCGTCCCCCAAATGGCCCATGATGGTGGTCGCGCGCGGCGTTTGGTGGGGTGTGTGCCGGTCGTCCTCGGCACGCGTGGCATGCTGTGCCGTCAAAGTTCTGCCGGCTGGGGGAACGGCGGCCGTCCCGGGGGGAAATCGATGAAACTGGCCTTCCTGGTCGAGGAGCACTACCGCCATGACGGCATGCCGCTCGACGTGGTCCGACAGCTCGACGCGTGGGGGCACCACGTCGACATCGTGCGTCCCGGCAGTTCGTTGATCGACCTGTCCGACCTGATCCGGGCCGGTTCGCACGACGCGTGGGTGCTCAAGACCGTTTCCGGCGGCCCCGGCCTCGGCCTCCTCGAAGCCGCGGCGGCGCTCGGGCTCACCACGATCAACGACGCGCGTTCGATCCGGTCGGTCCGGGACAAGGCGGTGGCCGCGGTGATCGCGCGCGCACACGGGCTGCCCATGCCGGACACCTGGTTCGCCGCGATCCCGGACCTGCTCGGCGCGATCCCCGCCGACCGCTACCCGCTCGTGGTCAAGCCCGCCGACGGCAGCTCCGGGCGGGCCGTGCACCTGGTGTCCGGCCCCGAGGACCTGGCCGACCTGGCGACGGAACTGGTCGACGAGGGGCCGCTGTTGGCCCAGGAATACGTACCCAATTCCGGGCAGGACCTGAAGGTGTACTCCGTCGCCGGCGAGCTGCACGCGACCGTGCGCCGCTCGCCGCTGCATCCGCAGCAGCCCATCCGGGAGAGCCGGGTGCCGCTGCCGCCCGGAACGGCCGCGCTGATGCAGCGAATCGGCGCCACCTTCGGCCTCGACCTGTTCGGCGTCGACATCATCGAGGGGCCGGACGGTCCGATGGTCGTGGACGTCAACGACTTCCCCAGCTTCCGGTGCGTGCCCGACGGCGTCGCCCGAGTCGCCCGCGCGGTACTCGACCTCGCGGCCGGAGGCACCGGCGTGGGCGCCGGTACGGCCCACGGCACCGGCCTGGTCGCCGCCGCGCGTCCCCCGCTGCGCGCCAGGTCCGTGGTCACCCCCGCCCGCGCCGCCGCGAGCCCGATCGTGGACGCCGCGCCGGCCGCGTACGTCGGCTGACGGGGCGCGTGCACACGTGCGGATCTGCCTCGTCACCGACCGCCCCGACCACCCGCTTCTCGCGGACGCGCGCGCCCTGTTGACGCCGCGTCACGAGGTCGTCGCGATCGACCCGGACACCGTCACCGTCGACCACCCGATCACCGCCGACGTCTACCTGCTCAAGGCCCGTACCGCCCGGGCGCTCGCGTTCGCCGAACGGGCCGAGCGGCACGGCGCCCGGGTGCTCAACTCGGCGGCGGCCACCCGCGCCTGCCAGGACCGGGTCCGGATGGCCGAACTCGCCTGGGCCGCCGGACTGCCGTTCCCGGACACCACCGCCTTCGCCTCGCCCGCCGAACTGCTCGGCACCGGACCGGTGTTTCCGCTGATGGTGAAGAGCCGACACAGCCGCAGGGACGACCTGGTGGCCCGCGTCGACGACGCGCGGGCGCTGCGGGAGATGGCTCGGGAATGGCCGGACGAGCCCATCGTGGCGCAGGAGTTCGTCGACAACGGCGGCTGGGATCACAAGTTGTGGGTGGTCGACGGCCACGTCTTCGCGGGCCTGCGCCGCACCGCGCTCGACGGCCCCGCCGAGACCAAGCCGATCGCCCCGCAGGACCTGCCGACCGGCTGGGCCGCGCTCGCCCGCCGGGTGGGCGAGGCGTTCGGTCTCGACGTCTACGGCGTGGACATCCTCGAGGTCGACGGCGTTCCCTCGATCATCGACGTGAACGCATTCCCCGGTATGCGCAACATGCGCGGAGCGCCCGAGGCGCTGGCGGAATTGGCCACCGGATCCCGGATGCCGCCGGCTACCCGAATGTCGGCCGAGGCGGAATTGTCCGCCTCCTGTCCGACCGGCGCAATGCGAGCGGAACGGGCAAAACCCGTCCGCTGATCCCCGGCACTGCACACGTGTCGAAGAAGATGCGCCTCGACTGCGGCAATCGACTGCGAAGATCGCGGCCGGGCCGATAGGTTACGGATCCGTCGCCGATTCGGCGATTTCCGCCCCGACCTTTTGCGGAAAGGCTGCACCATGTCGTTTTTTGATTTCTTTGCCACGTTCATGATGGGCGCCGGCGAATACCTGGATTCGTCCACCCTGCTCCTGCTCTTCGCCTGAACCCACGACCTCGCACCACCCCCGTCATCCGTCACCGTCGATGCGCCGCAGGGCGGCCCTGACCTCGTCCGCCTCGGCCGACGCGGACGAACCGGCCGCCCCCAGGCGCTGATAGCCCGCCAACGCGGACGACCAGTACGCACGGGCGGCGGTCGCACCGTCGATCGCCTCGGTCGTGCGCGCCAGCCCGGCCAGCGCCCGTGCCTCCTCCAACGCCGTGCCCATCCCGCGGGCCAGGTCCGCGCTCGTGCGGTACTGCGCCCGCGCCTCGACCACGTCGCCCAGGTCGAAGTACGCCTGCGCGAAACCCGCGGCGGCCCGCTGCCGGTGCAACCGGTCGTCGATCCGCTCGGCGATCCGGCGCCCCCGGGCGAAGTGCGCGAGCGCCTCGCTCGGGTCGCGCATGGCCAGATGCGCGAGACCGACATTGATCCGGGTGTCGGCCTCGGACCGCAAATCGCTGATCTGCCCGTAGACGTGCAGTGCCTGCGCGTAACGGTGCAACGCGGCGAGCGGATTCCCGCGCGCCAGTTCCACCTGGCCGAGATTGTTCATGAGGATCGCGTATTCGGCCCGCGCATTGCTCCGGCGGGCCACTTCCAGAGATTCCAGGTAATACCGCTCCGCATTGTCCGGATCATCCCGCAGAAGAAAGATCTCGCCGATATTGTTGAGTACCTTCACCAATTCGCGCCGCTCGCCCAGCCACTCATGGATGTCCCGCGCCGCGAGCAGTAGACCCGTCGCCTGCTCATATTTCCGCAGATGTCCGTTGAGCACACCGAGGTGCAGCAGAATTCCGGCCCGGCCATGCGGACTGTCGATCACCCGATGCATCTCCAGGGCGCGATCCAGGTGATCCTGGGCGGCCGGGAAACGGCCCGCCCGCAGGTGCGTGGCGCCGATCTCGGCCAACGCCTCGGCCTGACCGCGCCGATCCTCCGCGCCCTCGGCGAGCGCGAGCGCCTCGCTCGCGTCCAGGAACGCGGCCTCGTGCGCGCCCAACCGCCACTGGATCGACGCCCGCTCGATCAACAGGTGCGTCGCGGCCCGCGCCTCGCCCGGACCGGCCGCGCGCCAATCGGCGAGGGCGGCGGTGTACAGATCGCGCGCGAGGCCCCACGAGCCCCACTTCAGCAGCGACCGAGCCAACACCTCGGCGAGGTGCCGTGCGTGCTCGGACGCCACGCCCGCGACCGGCCGCGCCGCCGCGACCAGGTTGAACCGCTCCCGATCCAGCCACTCCTCGGCCTCCTCGGGCGTCCCGAACGGGACTTCCGCCCGCCCTGCGGGGGCCGGAACCAGGCCCGACCGCCGCCCGTGCGGGTAGGCCAGCCGGTCCGCCCGATCGGCGAGATCCAGATACAGATCGAGGACCCGGGTGACCGCCTGCCCCCGCTCGGCCGCGGACTCCTCGCGGTGCGCCGTGTGCAGCGCGAAGTCGTGCACGAGGTCGTGGAAGCGATATCGATCGTGCGCCGGCTCCTCCAACAGATGCGACTCGACCAACTCGTCGATTCCGTGGCGTACTTCGTTCGCGCCGAGACCGCATATCGCCACCGCCGCGGCCCGGCCGACATCCGGTCCCGGATGCAGGGCCAGGCGCCGGAAGACGAGCCGCGCGACCGAACCCAGTTCCGCGTAGGACAGATTGAACGCCATCGAGATACCCGGCGGCGCGTCGATCACATCCAATGTGCGAGGCGACTCGGCCAGTCGGGCCGCCAGATCGCGGACCCGCCCCGCGCGATGACGAAAACGATTCGCGGTGAGCTGGACGGCCAGCGGGTGATTGCCGCACCGCTTCACGATCTCGGTGACCGGTGCGTGATCGGCGTCGGCCAACTCCCTGGATTCCTCGGCGATCCGGGTGAACAGGGCCGCCGCGTCGGCGGTGTTCGGCACCCGCAGGGACAACGAGCGCGCGCCTTCGAGATCGGTGAGCCGGCGCCGACTGGTGACCAGGACCCGGCAGCGCGGACTGCCCGGCAACAACAGCCGTACCTGCGCGGCGTCGCGAACGTCGTCGAGCACGATCAGCGCCCGCCGATCGGCCATGGTCCGGCGCCACTGCGCCGCCCGCAGATCCGGGGTGGCGGCCAGCTGCGAGCTCGGCACACCCATCTCGACCAGCAACGAGCCCAGTGCCTCCGCCGGTTCGATCGGCGATTCGTGCGCGTCGTGTGCGTGCAGGTGCAGATACAGGCGCCCGTCCGGGTAGTTCGCCCGCATCAGGTGCGAGGCATGGATGGCCAGACAGGTCTTCCCCACCCCGGCGAGGCCGGAGATCACCGTGACCGGCAGCGCCGTCCCCACCTCGTCCTCGCGCAACAACTGGGCCAACTCGGCCCGGCGGCCGATGAAGTGCCGGGTGTCGCGCAGCAGCGTGTCGGGCGCGTTCGGATCCGGTCGCTCGGACAGGGTCTCGCGCGTCGCGGATCCACCGGGCGTGCGGGCGGGGATCGCCAGTGCCGGATCCCGGCGCAACAACCGGGTGTGCAGCCGCTCCAGATCCGGTCCCGGATCGGCCCCGAGTTCGTTGCTCAATCGGGCCCGGGTCCGGCGGTAGGTCTCCAACGCCTCCCCGTAGCGCCCGCATCGGTACAGCGCGAGCATCAAATCGGCCACCACCGGCTCGGCGACCGGATGCTGCGCGGCCAAGTCCCGTAACTCGACCACCACTTCGGCATGGCGACCGAGCCCGAGCTCCAGGTGAACACGTCGCTCACGGATCTGTCGACGCTGCTCCTCGAGGCCGCCCCGGATCGTCTCGATCCACAGCCCCGGCAGGCCGGCGAACGGCTGGCCGCGCCACAGGCGTTCGGCCTCGCGCAACAACTCCGCGGCCAGCGCCGGATCCTCGGTGTCGTTGGCCCGCTCGCGCAGCAGCCGAAAGCGGCGAAAGTCGACCTCCTCGGGCTCCACCTGGAGCCGATACGTGCGGGAATCCGAGGACAATCGGGTCGCGTGGCCGGTGTCGCGCAGACGCCGGCGCAGCCGGGACACATACGTGCGCAGCGTGTCGAGGGAGGTGGGCGGCGGCTCGTCGTCCCACACCCGGGCGATCATCGCGTCGGTGGAGACCGCGGCGCCCTCCGCGCCCAACAGCACGGCCAATACGCATCGTTCCTTGATCGATCCCAGGGGCCGCCGAGCGTCGTCCACCCACAGTTCCATCGGGCCCAGTGCCCGGATCGATAGCACCGCGTTATCCCCCCGCCCCAGTCCCTCCTGGCCAACGCGCCCGGTGCCGAGGTGTCGTGTGACAACTGTGGCACGTCCTGCCACAGGGCCACCAGAAGTCGACGGCCGCGATCCGTCCGGAAATCGCCCTTCCGCAAGCGCGCATTCCGGTTGCGCTCGGGTGATGCAACGTGACTGCCGGCAACCTGCAAGGAATTCACCCCACCGGTCGGGGATGTCCCGGTTGTCGGCGGCAACGGCCGTTTCGACCCCACAGATCCGCACAGATCCGCCCGGCCACGGGGGAACGGGGCCCGTCCGGTGGTGACGACGCTCATGGAGGCGCGAATGACGATCCTGTCCGGCAGCGAGCCCAGACCCGTACCGGTCCGACCGGACGCGGCGCGGTGGACGACCCGATCGGCGGAGCGGGGGGTTCTGGTCGTGGTGCACAACGTCACATCGGGACAACGCCTGATCGACGCGGTCAGTCTGCTCGAAGGAGACCTGCGGGTCCAGGTCTTCTTCACCATGGCACCGACGATCTTCACCTCCGGAGTCGCCGAGTTCCTGGACCGGCTCGGCGCCACCACGGTGCCGTGGCAGCGGGCCGTGGACGTGCGTTTCGACCTCGCGTTGGCCGCGGGGCACGAGGGACTGGCCGAACTGGACGCGCCCGTGATCGTGATGGCGCACGGCGCGGGACACAACAAGCTGGTCCCCGCGCCGCGCGGTGGACGGATGGTGGCCGCCCGGGGTACGTACGGACTGGCCCCGCAGGATCTGATCCGGGACGGCCGGTTGGTGCCGGCCACCATCCTGCTCGCGCACGCCGAGGAGTTGGCCCGGCTCGGCACGACCTGTCCCGAGGCGGTGCGCGCGGCCGTGGTGGCGGGGGATCCCAACTACGACTGCCTGCTGGCCAGTCGGGCGCATCGGGCGCGCTACCGCGACGCGCTGCGGATCGCGCCCGGGCAGCGGCACATCGTGGTCACGTCCACGTGGGGCGGCAACTCGCTGCTCGGCCGTACGCCCGAGCTGCTGCACCGGATGACCACCGAACTGCCCCGGGACGCCTACCGGGTGACCGCGCTGATGCATCCGAACGTATGGAGCGGCCACGGCGCGTGGCAGGTGCGGGCCTGGCTGGCCGAGGCGTTGCGCGAGGGCCTGGTGCTGATCCCGCCGGAGGACGACTGGCGGGGCGTCCTGGTCTCCGCGGACTGCGTGGTCGGTGATCACGGTTCGCTGAGCCTGTACGCCACCGCCACCGACGCACCGGTGGCGCTGGCGACCTACCCGGAGGCGGACATCGATCCGGCCTCCCCGCTGGGCGACTTGGCGCGCTTCGCGCCGCGGATCCGCCACCGGCGCTCGATGCTCGCCCAGTTGTCCCGGATCCCGGCGGACCACCGGCGCGCGGACTACGCCCGGGTGGCCGCGCGGATCACCTCCCAACCCGGCTCCTTCGCGGGAAACATGCGCCACCTGATCTACCGTCACCTCAAGCTCAAGGCCCCGGCCGCGCGCCCGAGGGTGCGGATCGCCGACCTGCCGGGGGCGCCGCGATGACGGGGTGCGTGCCGGGCGGGGGTCGAAGCCCGAGCCCGCGCGGGCCGGGCGGGGGCCCGGACCCGTCCTCGTGCCGGCCGGGTCGGGGCTCGGGTTCGGCCCGGTCGGTCCGGGCCGGGGCGGTTTCGGTGACCGTGGTGATGCGTGGCGGTGACGGAAGCACGGTGGTCGACGAGCACGTGCGGGTCGAACTGCCCTCGCCCCGTGCGGCACTGGCCGATGTGCTGGTGGTCGCCGAGTGCGGGCGGTCGTCGTGGGCGGGGCTGGGCGAGCGGGATCGGGAGTTGGCGGCGGTGCACCCCGGCGCCTTGGTCACGCTGATCGTTCGCGGGCCGAACCTGGCCCTGGTCCGGATCGGTGCGGCGCCGCCGGGGCGGGTGCGGCGCGGCGACGCCGATCCGTCCTGGCCGCGCTACGCGTCGATCCTGCACGCGTTGACCGTCCTCGGCGCGGCGGGTCCGGGCTGAGCCGGAGCGTCACCCCGGCGGATCGAGGCCGCGCAACCGCGCGCGTACCGTCTCGGCCGCCGGGGCCCGCACCGCGTCCAGCAGGCCGAGCGCCTCGCCGTACCGGTCCCGGGCCTCGTGGGGACGTCCCCGCCGCTCGGCGGACTCGCCGAGCGCGGTGAGCACGTGCGCCACCTCCACGCTCGCGTTGTGTCCGCGCAACACCCCGAGCGCGGCGAGCAGGTGCGGTTCCGCCCGATCGGGTCGGCCGTCGGCCACCAGCCCTCGGCCGATCAGGGCCCGCGCCCGCGCGGCGTTGTACGTGTCGTGGACCCGCTCCAGCCCGGCATGTGCCGCCTCGGCATGGGCGATCGTGTCGGCGGCCCGGCCGGCGCGCAGCGCCACATCCCCCCGATTGAAGCGCGCCAACGCGGCGGGTCGCGGGTCGCCGAGGGCCAGACACCGGCCCTCGGCCTCGCGAAACGCCGCGTCGGCCTCCTCCAGGCGGTCCAGGCCGAGCAGCGCCAGACCGGTGTAGTTGCGCGCCCTGGCCGCCCCCACCGCGTCGCCGGACCCGGCGCACACCTCGGTCGCGGCGGCGAACATCTCCAACGCCCGGGCATGGCCGCCACAATCCAGCTCGCACAACCCGCCCGAGGTCAACATCCGAGATTCCGCCGCCGGATCGGCACAGGCACGGGCGGCGTCCAACCCCAACTCGTGCGCCGCGCGGGCCTCGTCGAAGTACTTGCCGCGCAGGAACAGCGGCCACAGCGCGTCGGTCAACTGCCACACGACGGTGTGCAGTTCGGCGGCGGCGGCGGTGCGGATCGCGGCGACGAGGGTGACCCGCTGCCGCTCCAGCCAGGCCAGCGCCTCCGGGCCGTCGGCGAAGTCCACCCGGGGCACCTCCGCGGCCTCGTAGTCCCGGGCCAACGACCGGTGTTGGGGTTCGAGCAGTTCCTCCGCCCGGGTGGCCGTGGCCAGGTAGTGGTCCAGGATCGCGCGCAGGGTGTCTGTGCGTTCGGAGTCCGAGCGTTCGGACATCTTGTCCACCGCGTGTAGTCGGATCAGGTCATGGAATCGGTAACGCTCGTCGGCGGTCTCGGTGAGCAGATTGCGATCGAGCAGGTCCTCCAGGACGGCCGGCGGCCCGTTCCCCGTCCGTCCCCCGAGCACCGCCGTTGCCACCACCGGTCCGAAGTCCGGGCCCGGGTGCACGCCGAGTCCGCGATACAGGCGCGCCGCCGCGGCCGGCAACTCGCGGTACGAGACGTCCAACGCGGCCCGGACGGTGTGGTCCCCGTCCAGGGCCAACGCGTCCAGGCGCCCGCGCTCGTCGGCCAGGGCGCGCACCATCGTGGTGATCGGCCGGGTCGGCCGCGAGGCCAGCCGGGCGGCGGCCACCCGTACGGCGAGCGGGAGTCGGGCACACAGCTCGACCAACTCGGCGGCCTCGGCCGGTTGCTCCCGGACCCGGTCGTCGTTCATCGTGTCCGCCAGGAGCTGCACCGCCGCGGTGTGGTCGAGCGGTTCCAGCGGCACCGGCACACCGCCGTTCACCAGCAGCCCCGACAACCGGCCGCGGCTGGTGACCACGGTGAGGTTGGCGCCGGCCGGCAGCAGCGGGCGGACCTGGGCGGCGGTCGTCGCGTCGTCGAGCAGCACGGCCAGTCGGCGGCCCTCGGTCAACGAGCGGTACAGGCCGAGTTGTTCGGCCGGGTCGCGCGGCACCCGATCGGCCGGGACCCCGAGTCCGCGCAGGAAGCCGCCGACGATCTCGCTCGGGACGGCCGGGGCTTCGCCGCCGTGCCCCCGCAGATCGGCGTACAGCCGGCCGTCGGGAAACGCGGCGTGCGGCCGACGCAGCCAGGTCAGCGCGAGCGTGGTCTTGCCGACTCCGGGCTGCCCGCCGAGCAGCACCAGCCGCGTCCCGTTCGCGCACAACCGGTCGAGCGCGTCCAGTTCGCGCACCCGATCGACCATCGGTGGGGCCGGCGGCAGTTGCCACGGCACCACGGCGGTGTCGGCGGGGCCGATGGAGACGTGGATGCCCCCGTGTACCGTGCCCGCCTGCACGCTGGGTCCGTGTACCGTCCCGCCGAGTTCGTTGTGGCTGCCCACCGCCTCCGGCGACGGGCCGCTCCCGTGCCGATCGTCGACGCCCGACACGGTCCCCCCGTTCGTCGCGGCCGAAACCGCCCGTACGCGTGGCCGAATCCGGCCCCCGGCGGACGGGCGGGCACACTGGATGTTTGTCGCCCGACGAGGCCGTGAAACATTTCGCGACGGTTCGAGGGGCTTCGTTCCGGTACCCCGAGGGGCGAGAACTCCGCCCCGGAGGTCTCAACCCCGCTTCGGCAGCAGGCGTTCCAGATCGGTCAGCACATGGTCGGCGGCCGTGTAACCGGTACCGACCATCCAGTATTCGTCGTCCACCTCGTGCGCCCGACCGGACTTGACCGCGTTCAGCGTCTTCCACAGCGGGCCGCCGGTGACCTTGTCGTGATCGGTCTTGTCCTTCGGACCGTATGTGGCCACGAAGATCACGTCGCCGTCCGCCTGTTCGATCCGCTCGGCACTCACCTCGACCATGAACGTGTCGACGTTCTGCGCGGTCGGACGGCCGAGGCCGATCTCGCTCAGGATGTCGCCGATGAACGTGGCCTTCCCGTACAGCCGGTTCTGGCCCGCGACGAAGCGCAACACGCTCACCCGCACGGCGCCCGGGTCGCCCAGCGCGCCGCCGAACGCCTTGGCCCGGGCGGTGAACGCGGCCACCACCCGGTCGCCCTCGGCCTTCTTGTTCAACGCGTCGGCGTCGAGCAGGAAGTTCTGCCGCCACCGGGTGCCGGCCTGCTCGGAGAAGACCACCGGAGCGATCCGGCTCAGCGCGTCGTGGCGATCGGCGTCGCGGACCAGGTTGCCCAGGATCAGATCCGGCTTCAGCGACTCGATCACCTCCAGGTTGGGCGCCCCGATCGCGCCGACCTCCCTGATCCCCGCCGTCTTGTCGCCGTGATACCTCGGGAACCCGGCGCCGGGACTGCCCACGACCGAGCCCACGGGTTTGACGCCCAGGGTGAGCGCGGTGTCCAACTCGCCCATGTCGAGGGTGACCACACGCTTCGGCGCGACGGGGACCTTGACCACGCCCTTGGCGGTGCGCACCTCGCGGGTGTCGGCCGAACCGGACCCGGCGCCCCTGGCGCCGTCGGCACCCTCGGAGGAACACCCGGTCAGGACGAGCGCGGCGACCACGCCCAGGGTCGCGGCCACGCGGGACAGGGAGGCGAATCTCATCGGGACTCCTCGAAGGACGCCGGCGGGCGGCGACCGTGATCGCGCACGACCGGCGGGCCGAACGGGAAGCGCGTTCGCTACCCGATCTCTCGGGGTTGCCCCGGAACGACCATCGGCGCACCCGTCACCGGGCACGGGATGACCACGCAGTCGAGCCCGAAGACCTCGCCGACCAGATCGGCCGTGACGATCTCGCCCGGCGCGCCCTGCGCCACGATCGCGCCGGAGCGCATCGCGATCAGGTGATCCGCGTACCGGCACGCCTGGTTGAGGTCGTGCAGCACGGCGACCACCGTGCGCTCGCGCGTGACGTTGAGCTCGCGGACCAGGTCGAGCACCTCCACCTGATGCGCGATGTCGAGGAACGTGGTCGGCTCGTCGAGCAGCAGGATCCCGGTGCCCTGGGCGAGCGCCATCGCGATCCACACCCGCTGGCGCTGCCCGCCGGAGAGTTCGTCCACGTAGCGGTCGGCGAGTTCGACCACGTCGGTGCGCCGCATCGCGTCGGCCACCACGTCCTCGTCCTCGTCCGACCACTGCTGCCACCAGCGCTGGTACGGCTGCCGGCCGCGCGCGACCAGGTCGGCGACGGTGATCCCCTCCGGCGGCACCGGGCTCTGCGGCAACACGCCGATCCGCCGGGCGATTTCCCGGGTGGGCAGGTCGCGAAGCGCCGCGCCGTCGAGCAGCACGCTGCCGCCGACCGGCTTGAGCAGGCGACCGAGCGAGCGCAACAGGGTGGATTTGCCACAGGCGTTCGGACCCACCACCACGGTGACCTTGCCCGCGGGCACGTCCAGATCCAGGTCGCGGACCACGATCCGGTCCTCGTAGCCCAGGGTGAGCTCCCGCGCGGCGAGCTGATGGGTGGTCACGAGGCGCCTCCGGAACGGGATCGGGTCAACATCCACAGCAGGTACGGGCCGCCGACCGCGGCGGTGAGCACGCCCACCGGCAACTCGGCGTCGGAGATCAGCATCCGCGCGCCGATGTCCGCGATCACCACGATCAGCGCGCCGAGCAGCGCCGAACACACCAGCGGCACCTGGGGGGTCCGGGTCAGTCGGCGGGCCACCTGCGGCGCCACCAGGGCGACGAAGTCCACCGGCCCGGCGGCGCCGGTGGCCACCGACGCGAGCAACACGCCGACCACGACCAGGCCGAGTCGGATCCGGCCGAGCCGGATGCCGAGGGCGATCGCGGTGTCGTCGTCGAACCCGGCCGACCTGGCCGCCCGCGCGGCCCACACGATCGCCGGGGTCAGCGCGAGCAACACCCAGAACAGCGGCTCGCCCTGGGACCAGCCGCGCCCGTTCAGGCTGCCCGACATCCACACCTTGGCCTGCTGGGCGAGGGCGATGTCGGCCTTGGTGAGCAGCAGGTTGGTGACCGAGTACAGGGCCACCGAGACACCCACGCCGATCAGCACGAACCGCTGCGCGTTCAGCCCGCGACGCCAGGCCAGCACGTACACCAGGAAGGCGGCGATCGTGCCGCCCGCCACGGCGGTGAGCGGGGTCGCGGTGGGCCCGCCGTAGCCGAAGACCAGGCCGAACACCACGGCCGCGGCGGCCCCGTGCGAGACGCCGATCACGTCCGGACTGGCCAGCGGATTGCGCGCCACGGTCTGGATCAGGGCGCCGGCGATGCCGAAGGACAACCCGACCAGGAGCCCGACGGTGGTGCGCGGCAGCCGCAAGGTCTCGACCACGAAGCTGTCGTCGGCGCCGACGAGCACCTTGAGCACGTCGCCGGGAAGAATGAAGCGCTCGCCCACACACAGGCCGAGCAGGAATGCGGCCGCGAGCAGCACCGCCACCACGCTCGTCACCACGACGGAACGGCGATGCAGCAGGAACGAGAAGCTCGGGCGACGGACCAGGATGTGACCGTACGGGCGGTGGCTCGCGCGGCTCGGGTGGCCCGGGTTGCTCGGCCGGTTCATCCGGACACCACCGGCTTGCGGCGCACCAACGCGACCAGGATCGGCACGCCGATCAGCGCGGTCATCGCGCCCACCTCGACCTCGGCCGGCGGGAACAGGACCCGCCCCAGCACGTCCGCGACCAGCAGCAGGATCGGCGCGAGCAGCGCGGACATGGCCAGCACCCATCGGTGATCGGTGCCCACCAGGGCCCGGGCGGCGTGCGGAACGGCCAGGCCGACGAAGGAGATCGGGCCGGTCGCGGCCACCGCGACGCCGGTCAGCACGGTCGCGCCGAGGCCGCCGATCACCCGGATCCGGTTCACCTTGTGTCCCAGGCCCTTGGCCACGTCGTCGCCGAGCGCGAGCGCGTCCAGACCGCGCGCGGTGGCCGCCACCAGGAGCACGCCCACGCCGAAGAACGGCAACATCTGCCAGGCCACCTCGTCGGTGCGTCCGGACAGCGAGCCGACCAGCCAGAACCGGTACTGGTCCAGGGTGCCCTGATCGGTGGTCAGCACCATGGTGATCACCGCGCCGAGCGTGGCGGCCAGCGCCTGCCCGGACAGCGCCAGCTTCACCGGGGTGGCACCGCCGCGCCCCCGCGCCGCGACCGCGTACACCAGCACCCCCGTGCACAGCGCACCGGCGAAGCCGAACCACACGTAGCCGGTCAGGCTGCTCACCCCGAACACCGCGATCGCGGTCACCACGCCGGCGGCGGCACCGGTGCTGATGCCCAGGATCCCGGGCTCGGCGATCGGATTGCGGGTCAGCCCCTGCATGCAGGCCCCGGCGATGCCGAGGGACGCGCCGACGAGCAACGCCACGACGGTGCGCGGCACCCGCATCGAGTTCACCACGATGGCGTCGGTGGAGTCGCCGCCGTGCACGAGCGCGTCGAGCACCACGCTCGGGGCGATGCCGCGACTGCCCACGGCGAGGCTGAGCAGACACGCGGCGGCCAACACGAGCAGCACCGAGACCATCAGGAGGGCTCGGCGCCGCGTTGTTCGACCCCGCGTCGGGAGGACGTTCACTGGAGCAGGTTAGGCTGACCTAATATGTCCGGCTCAGTCGGGGGGCGGGTTCGGTACGGGTCTCACGCAGGGTCGCCGCACGACTGCGCAGGCCGCTCGCGCAGACCGCGGACGAGGGGTCGTGTCGAGCGGTACGAACGCCTGGGAGCGAGCACCATGACCACCACCCTGTTCCGCGGCACCATCCGCACCGGCGCGGGCATCGGCGCGGGCGCCGGTGGGGGCGTCGGCACCGGTTCCGGCAGCGGTTCCGGCACCGGCTCGGGTTCGGGTTCGGGCTCGGGTGACACCGATGCGCTGGCGGTGCGGGACGGCCGGGTCATCGCGCTGGGCGCGGACGCGCTCGACCTCGCGTCCGTCGCCGACGAGGTCGTCGACCTCGGCGACGGCCTGCTGCTCCCGGCCTTCGGGGACGGACACGCGCACCCCCTCTTCGGCGGCCTCGAACACTTCGGGCCGCGGATCAAGGGGCTGACCGATGTCGAGGCGATCGCCGCCGAGGTGGGGCGCTGGGCCGCCGAACACCCGGACGAGGAGTGGATCGTCGGCGCCAGCTACGACCCGACGCTGGTTCCGGACGGCGAGTTCGACGCCCGCTGGCTGGACGCGGCGGTGGCCGACCGGCCGGTGGTGTTGCGGGCGTACGACTATCACACGGTGTGGTGCAACACCGAGGCGCTGCGCCGGGCCGGCGTCGGGAGCGCGACGCCGGAGCCGCGACTGGGCTGGATCGTACGGCGCCCGGACGGCTCGCCGATGGGCACGCTGCGCGAGTGGCACGCCTGCGACCTGGTGCTGGATCGGGTGCCGGGCCGTCCTCTGGACGAACTGGTCGACGCGCTGCGGGTGGCCGGCGAGGCGTACGCGGGTGCGGGGCTGACGTGGGTTCAGGACGCCTGGGTGGAACCGGAGATGGTGCCCGCCTATGTCGAGGCGGCGCGGCGTGGGGTGTTGGCGTTTCGGGCCAACCTGGCGTTCCGGGCCGATCCGGACCGCTGGCGCGCGCAGCGGGCCGAGTTCGTCGCGACGCGGGCGACGGTGACGGCCGAGGGCGGGCCGCTGTTGTCCGCGCGGACGGTGAAGTTCTTCGCGGACGGGGTGATCGAGGGCGGCACGGCGGCGATGTTGGCGCCGTACTGCGACGCGCCGCACAGTTGCGGGATGCCGGTGTGGGCGCCGGCCGCGTTGGCCGAGGCGGTCACCGCGTTCGACGCGGACGGGTTCCAGGTACACATCCACGCGATCGGCGACGCGGGGGTGCGCGCCGCCCTCGACGCGATCGAGGCCGCCGCGTCGGCCAACCCGGAATGGGACCGGCGGCCGGTGATCGCACACGTGCAGATCGTCGACCCGGCCGACCTGGCCCGGTTCGGCCGGCTCGGGGTGATCGCCAACTTCGAGCCGCTGTGGGCCCAACTCGACGCGCTGCAACTGGAGTTGTCGATTCCGCGCGTGGGCGCCGAGCGGGCCGGACGGCAATACCCGATGCGCGGCCTGCTCGATTCGGGCGCGCCGGTGTCGTTCGGCAGCGACTGGCCGGTGAGTTCGCATCGGCCGATGGAGGGCATCCAAGTCGCGGTCACCCGGCGGACGTTCGAGGGGCTGCCGGAGCAGGGCTGGGCACCGCACGAGCGGTTGACGGTGGATCAGGCGCTGGACGCGTACACCGACGGGGTCGCCTATCAGGCGTTCGCGGACGACCGGCGGGGCCTCGTGGTGGGCGCGGCGGCCGATGTGGTGTGGCTGAGCGCGGACCCACGTGAGGCGGATCCGATGACCCTGCGGGAGGTGGCGGTGCGGGGCACGTGGTTGGCGGGAACACGCACACACTGAGCGAACCACCCCACCACCAACAGCACCCACACCCCATCCCACACCCCGACTTCCACGCCACCCCACGTCCCACCCCCGACGCCGCGCCCCGCCTCCCGTCCCGCGTCCGGCTTCGCGCCCCGCCCCGCGCTGCATCCCGACTCCCGTCTCCCGCCCCGCCGCGCCTCGCCCCGCCGCGCCTCGCCCCGCCGCGCTCCGCGTCCCGCCTCACGTCTTGCGTCGATTCCCGCGTTCCGCGCCCCGCTGTGCGTCTCCCGCTCCGTGCTGCGTCCCAACTCCCGCGCCGCGTCCCGCGCTGCGCGCCCCGTCCCGCGCTGCCCCGCGCTGCGCGTCCCGACTCCCGCCTTCCGTCCCGCGCCCGGCGTCGCGTGTTCCGCTCATCTCCCACCTACCGGTTGTTGGGTAATGTTCGGGTGGCTGTGCGTATTTGGTCGGCCGGTGACCCGTTCGAGTGAATCGAAGGGCCATTCGGGCCAAAGCCGGTGATTTGACGAGACGATCGCTGCCATGAGCGCATGGGGTCGGGCGCGCCGGTGGGGGTGCGCGGTCGGGGCGGGGGCCTTGTTGGCCGCTCCGACGAGTGTCGCGTGGGCGGGGTCGGGTTCCGGCGGTGGGCATACGCCCGGCGCGCACGTGGATGTGTGCGTTTCGATCGGTGGGTCGCCCGGGGCGAGCGTTCGGGTCGACGTGACGCCGGCCACCGGGCCGCCGACCGGGGGGATCGGGCTCACGGTCGATTTCCGCTTGGTGCGCAACGGGTCCTGTCGGCCCACGTCCAGCCCCAAGCCGTCTCCGACGCCCACGACGCCCAGGCCCACCACGCCCAAGCCGACGCCGCCTTCGACACCACCTCCGACGCCGCCTCCGACGAAGCCGACACCGGTCCGGAGCACGCCACCTCCGCCGATGGTGCGTGAGACGCCGATCGCGGTGGTCGTACCCAAGGCGACGCCGCCTCCGGTGCGGAAGACACCACCGCCACCGCCGACCACTCCGCCGCCGACGCCGCCGGTGGTGACGCCGCCGCCGCTGCAACCGATCGCGGTGCGGCGGCCGGTGGCCCGCCCGGCTCCGGCGCCGCCTCCGGTGCGCGGGAACTCGCTCGTCACCACGACGTTGCTGATCACCGCGCCCGCGATTCTGGCCGGTGCCGCGCTCAAGCCGCGCGGCCGCGCGGGGGCGCGCGGATCGGGCGGCGGTGGTGGCGGCGGGCGTGGCTGAGGCGCCGAGTCAATCGCCTCCTCGGTTTCCGACTCCCTGGATCCTTTGCCTTTTTGCCCCGGAGGTCATCCGTGACGCATTGGGTTGTACTGGCACTCGCGATGGTCGCGGTGTGTGCGGTCGTCCTCTCCGTCGTCGTGCTCAAGCAGCGGCGGTTGCCGGACGACGACGACCCGTCGGCCACGCCGGACGTGCTCGAATACATGACGATGATGATCGGCGTCGTCTACGCGATCGTGCTCGGCCTCGCGATCGCCGCCGTGTGGGAGGGGCGGAGCGCGGCCGAGGACGAAGTGCGGCACGAGGCACAGGCGTTGCACGAGGTCAGTGAGCGGGTTCGGGTCTATCCGCCGCAGGTGCGCGATCAGATCCGAGCGGACATCGACGCCTACGTGAAGTACGTGGTCAAGACCGAGTGGGGCTACATGGCCGACCACGGCGAGTTGTCCCCGCGTGCTTCGAAGCTGTTCGAGACCGTACGCAACGAGGTGACGGACTATGCGCCGCAGGGCGACCAGGAAACGCAGATGTACCAGCCGATCCTGGACCAGATCGCGATCGCGGACGACGCGCGGCAGGCGCGCGGCGGGCAGGCGGGCGCGTCGATGCCGGGGCTGGTGTGGTTCGGCCTGATCACCGGCGCCGTCGTCACCGTCGGGATGATCTTCACGCTGCAGATCCGCAGATCCGCACCGGAGTTGATCGTTGCCGGGTTGTTCAGTGCGTTGATCGCGTTCCTGTTGTTCCTGATCTGGGACTTGGACGCGCCCTTCGGGCAGGGGATGACGGCGGCCTCGGACGCGTTCGTGTCGTTGTTCTCGGGGGCGCGGTAGGGGCGGCGGCGGAGGAGAAGCGGCTTGATAACGGGCCTGCCGGGCGGCGAGATCACCCACCCGGCGGGCCCGTCGATCGTCCGGCGGGTCAGTGCACCTCGGTACGGATGACGCGACACGTGCCGACGGCCAGTGGGATCAGCAGCCAGATGGTCATCGTGGTGGCCAGTCTGGCCCATTCGGTGCCGGTGATGCCGGTGTCGTAGAGCGGGTCGAGGGCCGCGCCCGGGTTGATCCAGCGATTGACGGACTCCATCGCGGAGACGAGGCCGGCCAGGATCCCCAACACGCTCGGCACCATGAAGAAGGCGACGATCGCGAGCGGGGCGTTCAGGAACAGGACGCCGAACGCCACGCCCACGGTGATGCTCAGGATCGCGGCGAGCAGTACCGAGGCGAGCATCGGGCCCGGGATGGACCAGTTTCCGGCGCCTCGGTCGGTGAGGCTCGCGACCACCCGACCGAGCGTGGCGCACAGCAGCCCGAACACGACACCGAACAGGGCCAGGACCGCACCCGCGGCGACCTTCGCGCCGAGCACGCGACGGCGATCGGGGACCAGGGCGAAGGTGGTCAGGGCCGTGCGCTGGGACCATTCGGCGGTCACCGCCAGGATCCCGACCACCGGGAACAACACCGCCACGCCGGCCTGGGAGGAGGTGAGGAACGACGGCCAGGTGCGGTCCTCGCGGGGAGCGGCGGTCAGGGTCACGACGACGAGGGCGACGGCGGCCGACGCGACCACGGCCAGCAGCCAACGGCCCGCGCGGGTGTCGGTCATCTTGCGCAACTCGACCTCGGTCAGTCGGAGGAGGGTCGGTGCGGCGATGGTCACGGTAACGGGTGCGGCGACGGTCACGACCCGACCTCCTGCGGGGAGGAGCCGAGTCGGCTCAGGAACATCTCCTCGAGTCCTTCGTGTTCGGCGGGGCGCAGTTCGCGCAGTACGACCCCGGCACCGGCGGCGGCCCGGCCGACCGCTTCGGCCGAGGCGTCGACCAGGAAGGTGCCGGCCGAGTCGGTCGGGTGGTGGGACAGGCCGGCCGTGGTGAGCGCGGCGTGCAGCGCGGCCGGGTCGAGGGCGGCGACCAGGGTGCCGGCGGGGGCGGTGAGGAGTTCGCTCTTCGTGCCGTCGGCCACGACGCGGCCCTTGGCGATCATCACGATGCGATCCGCCACCGCCTCGATCTCGCGCAGTTGGTGCGAGGACAGCAGGACGGTGCCGCCGCGGTCGGCGAAGTCGCGCAGGAGGGTGCGCATCTGGAAGACCCCCTCGGGGTCCAGGCCGCTGGTGGGCTCGTCCAGGATCAGGACCGCCGGGTCGCCGAGCAGGGCCTGGGCGACGCCCAGCCGCTGACGCATCCCGAACGAATAGCCGCCGACCCGACGCCGCGCCGCGGGCCCGGACAGGCCCACCAGGGCGAGCAGTTCGCCGACGCGGGCCTGGTCCACGTCCAGGATGCGGGCGCACAGGGAGAGCGTCTCGCGCCCGCTGCGCCCCACGTGCTGGGCACTGGCGTCCAACAACACGCCGACGTGGCGTCCGGGATTGGCCAACCGCCGATACGGCACCCCCTGGATGGTCGCGCCGCCCGCGCTCGGCGGCGTGAGCCCGCAGATCATCCGCATCGTGGTGGACTTCCCCGCCCCGTTGGGCCCCAGGAACCCGGTCACGGTCCCCGGCTCACACCGAAAGGAAACCCCGTCGACGGCAACGTGCTCCCCGTAGCGCTTGGTCAACTGCTCGACACTGATCATGCCCCCAGCCTGACCACCCCAGGCGGCCCCCCACAGCGCCCAACGGTCCACAGTTGGCAGCCTTGGTCTACGCCTCACCCGACCAAGGACACCCCGGAAACCTTCGAACGACGCGGCCGGTTACCCCCGAAGGATGGGGCGGGTCGGCATGTTTCCGGCGGGCGTCGCGCGGTTGGTCGCGGGTGGCCGGTGCGGGGCCGGCCGGGGTCGTGGGGTGGGCCGCCGGCGGGCGGCGTGCGGGGCTTCGAGCCCTGAAGCTCTCGGCGAGGCGAGCGTGTTGCTCGGCAAAAACCGACCTGCAGCGGCGGACGAGGAGGGCGGTCGGGTCGGGTTCCCGGGGGTGCCTTTCCGAGTGGGCCGGGTGCTTCCGGCGCGCGTTGCGCTTGTGGCGGGGGGCCGGCCGGTGCGGGGCTGGTCCGGGTCGTGGGGTGGGCCGCCG
>NZ_BIFH01000025.1 GCF_003967355.1 Embleya hyalina
TGGTGAGTCCCGCCTTTTGGCAGGCGGCCCGGAGATCCGGGGTGCAGATCTGCGCGATCGTGTACACGCCGTCCTTGACGAGGGTGCTCTCGATGGTGTCGACGGTCACGGGCGTCAGGGGACCCAGAACGGCGGGTATCGCGTCGCTGGTGTCGTTGCCGACGCGGTCCTTCGCGATGGCGTCGATGGGCGCGCCGCGGCCCAGGGCGAGTGCCATCTCGACGGCGGCCCCGGCTTCGGAGACGAAGGACTTGTAGACCGTGACGTACTGCCGGCCCTCGACGATCCGCTGCACGGCTTCGCGGTTGGCGTCCTGGCCCGTGACGGGGGGCAGCGGCTTGACGCCGGCGGCCTTGAGGGCGGTGAGGACGCCGAAGGCGAGGCCGTCGTTGGCCGAGTAGACGCCGTCGAGACGGTCCGGGCCCACATCGGCGATGGCGGCGGACATGTTGGTGAAGGCGTTCTGCGGTATCCACCCGCCGGTGTAGTACGACTTGACGATCTTCGCCCTGCCCTCGAAGGCGGAGAGCGCACCCCTCTTCAGCGCTGCGGTGTTCGGGTCGGTGGGGTCGCCGTTCATCATCACGATCCGCGGTTCGTGCGTCCCGTGCCCCATCGCCGTGAGCAGTGCCTCGGCCTGGAGCCTGCCGATTTGCTCCGAGTCGTAGCCGGAGTACGCCGAGATGGGACCTTCCGCGAGGCGGTCGTACGAGACCACGGGGATGCCCGCGTCATGCGCCCGTGTGATCGAGGGGCGCAGCGCCTTGTAGTCGACCGGGTCGAGGATCATCGCTCGTACCCCGTTGGCGATCATGGAATCCATCTGCTGCTGCTGGGTGGCCACATCCCCCGAGGCGTTGGCGTATTTGACCACACAGTCGGGGCACAGCTGCCCCACCTTCGCCTGGATCAGGGGCTTGTCGGAGGCGGCCCAGCGCGCGGTGTGGGTGTCGGGAAGCAGCAGGCCGATGGAGAAGCCCTTCGTGTTCGGCTCACCGCCACCGGGTGTCGCGGCGGGTTGCAACGCGCCGCACGCGACCACACCGGCGACGAGGGACGCCACCGCGGCAGCCAGGACGGCACGCCCGACGGCGCCTCCCGCGGGGTCGGGTCGTCGAATCATGGCAGCCATCCGGAGGAACATCAGGACACCTGATCCGACCCTACTCCGCCGCGCTGTGGCAGGCCGTTCGAATCCGTCGCGCCTCACACCCCCTGCGGCGAAAGCAGTACCTCCCCCCATACCTGCTTGCCGCCGCTCAGCGGCACCGAGCCCCATGTCTCCGACATCGCCTCGACCAGCAACAAACCCCGACCCCCCGTCACCTCCCAGTCGACGCTGGCCGGCTTGACGGGTGTACGCGGCGAGGAGTCGCTCACCGCGACCCGGAAACGATCGCCCGCGAGCGTGAGGTCGAGGCGTACCTCGCCCTGCGTGTGCGCGATGGCGTTGGTGACCAGTTCGGAAACGATGAGCAGGATCGCGTCGGTCTCCTCGGTCACCTGCCAGGCACGCATCGTGCGCGCGGTGAAGCGGCGCGCGTGCATGACCGCGTCGGGTAGCCGCCACACCGCCCAGCCGGCGCGCCGCGGACGCGCGGTCAGCCCGTCGTAACGCATGAGCAACAGCGCCACGTCGTCGTCGCGGGCCTCGGCGCCGCGGATCAGCTCGTCGGCCATCCGGTCCACGTCGGACGGATCCGCCGCCGAGAGCGTTTCGCGGACCCGCCGGACACCGTCCTCCAGCAGGAGCTTGGCGGACTCGACCAGACCGTCGGTGAGCAGCGTAAGCACCGACCCCGGGGACAGCGGAGCCATGGTCAGCGGGAACTCCGCGTCCGGGAGCACCCCGAGCGGGGGCCCGCCCTCGGTCTCCACCTCCCGGGTCGTGCCGTCCGGCTCGCGCACGACCGGCAGCATGTGCCCGGCCCGCACGAACCAGGCGTCGCCCTCCTCCGTGTCCAGAGCCACATAGCAGCAGGTGGCGAAGACGTCGGTCTCCATGCCGACCAGCAGGCGGTTCGTGTGCGAGACGACCACGTCGGGCGGGTGGCCTTCGACCGCGTAGGCACGGATCGCGGTGCGAATCTGGCCCATCACCGTGGCGGCTTCGGCGCTGTGCCCCTGCACGTCGCCGATGACCAGCGCGACGAACCGGTCCGACAGCGGAATGACGTCGTACCAGTCGCCACCCACCGCGAGGCCCGCGGTCGCCGGCAGATAGCGCGCGACGGTCACGCAGCCGGGCAGCGACGGGAGCTTGCGGGGCAACAGGCTGCGCTGGAGCATCGCGGCGAGCTCGTGCTCGGCATCGAACGCCCGGGCGCGTACGAGGGCCTGCCCCACCAGACCCGCGGTGGCGGTCAACAGGGAGCGCTCCTCCGTGCCGAACCGATGCGGCTTGTCCCAGCCCAGCAGGCACAGGCCGACCACTCGGTTGCCGTACGGCAACGGCAGTACGGCGAGACCACCACGACCGAGTTCGTCGAGGCCGGGCTCGAGGCCGGTACTGGTCTCCCACAGGCATGTGGTGCCGTCACGGAGCGCGGCCGTCAACGTCGGCAGGGCACCGGTCAGCGTGTCGGGCCGCTCCAGCGGCCACTCGCCGCGCCAGTTCTCCGGCCACGCCGTCGGCTCCGGCGGGTCCAGCACGGTGACCACCAGCCGGCCACCGTGCAGCTGCGACAGCGCCAGCCGGTCCGCCCCCAGCGGCTCCCGAAGCGCGCTCACCAGGCTCCGACCGACATCCCGCACGGCAAGAGCGGTCGCCAGCAGGGCGGACAGCCGCTGCACCATGGAGACCTCATCGGTGCTCGACCGCCGGTGGGAGGCATCGACGAGCACGCCCAGCAGCCTTTCCGGCTGGCCCGAGGAGTCCAGCAGCACCCGACAGCGCAGCCACAACCACCGCAGTTCGCCCGTGGACCGGCGGATGCGATACTCCAACTCCCGACCGCCCGGCATCGCGTGCCCCGGCTCGACGACCGACATGAGTGCGGGCAGATCTTCCGGGACGGTGTGCGCCAACAAAGTCTCCACCCGACCGTCGAAGTCGTCGGGAGCGATACCGACCAGGTCCAGCACGTGCTCGTCCGCCTGGATCCGCCCCGTACTCAGGACCAGGGTGAACGACCCGGCGCGGCCGCCATCCGCAGCCGAGGCGAGTCGCTTCTCCGACCGTCTTCGGCCGACCGCCGCGTTCGCGTCCGCGTCGTGGACGACTCCACCCGCGGCTGCCACGCCCGGGAGGCCGCTCGACAGGTCGGGTCGTACTCGACCGTGCTCGGTCCCGCCGCCCGACGCACCGGCGAGGGCTCCGCCGGATTCGAAGCCTCCGCTCGCCGGGCACCCCGCTTCGACACGCAAGGCGACCTGGCCCGCGTACAGCTCCAAGAGGCCGCGACGCCGGGCGTCGAAGCCGTCACCCGTGCCGTCCACCACGACCAGGCACCCCAGGCGCCTGCCGTCCACGTCGAGGGGCAACGCGCCCAGCGAGGCGCCGGCAGCGGACACGATCGCATCGCCGTCCGAAGCCGCGATCTCGTCCGAGGACAGCCACAGCGGCCGACCCGCGCGGAACGCGTCGGCGATGGGCGACCCCCCGGACAGCGCGTACCACGGCCACAGTCCGTACGCGGCGCCGGAACGCTCTCCGACCGTCTCGGTCAGGCGCAGCCCGTGCGCCTCCTCGTCCACCACGTAGACGGCGACCATCGCCACCCCGGCGGAGGCCAAGACTTGCTCTGTCACAGTCGGCAACGCCCTCTCAGCGGTGGGTCAACGGTGGACTTCCCGGGCCATCACGGCGGATGAAGCCGGGATGGCCTCCTCCAACCTCCTGCCTCATTCCAGTGTGCGTGTAACCCCGCTCCAGGTGCCCTCGGTACAGGGGGGACGACGCGGGAATACCGCAGGCCGAGCGCCCTGGCGGATCCGGTCACGAACCGTCGAACGCCGCGTCCCGCACGCGTACGGTGGAATGGCGAGCGGGCTCGGGGCTTCACCGGACGAAAGGGTGGCCATGAGCACATCGGCAGGCCATCGGAGCCACGGCAGCACCGACGGTCCGACGGGCGAGCAGGCCCTCCCACGGACACAGGCACAGATACAAGGGATGCCGCCCCGCCGTGATCACCCGGACATCGTTTCCGACCCGGGGCCGTTCGATGCTTCCGCGGCGCCTTCCGGTTCGACGGCACCAGGACCCGAACCGACGGGCGACCTACGTTCGACGGACGATCCGGGTTCGGGCGGGGCAACGCCCGTGCACGACGAGCAGCCCCCATCGCCGGTGGATTTCCGAGCGGTGTTCGAGGCGCTGCCGGCCGGGGTGGCGCTGCTCACGCCGGACCTGATCTATGTGGAGGCGAATCCCAGGTACCTGCGCCTGGCGGGACGCCGACGCGAACAAGTCGTCGGCCGGTACATCTTCGAGGCGTTCCCCGACAACCCCCGGCGCAAGGACGCGCTCGGAACACACCGCCTCGCCGCCTCACTGCGCCGGGCGGCCGGCGGGCAGCGCGACACGATGGCCGTACAGCGCTACGACACCCAGCGATCCGACGAGCCCGGCGTGTGGGACGAGCGGTATTGGAGCGTTCTCAACGTCCCCGTCCTCGGCCCCGACGGCCGGGTGCGATGGGTCCTGAACCGCGTCGAGGAAGTCACCGAACTCCTGCGCGCCAAGAACGAATGCCCCGCCGAGCGCGCGAACTTCATGGAGGCGGAACTGTACAACCACGCGCGCGAACTCCAGGACGTCAACGAACGCCTCCGCAGCGCCTACGCACGCGAACGCGAAGTGGCCCTCGTCCTGCAGAGCGCGATGCTGCCCGCGCCGTCACCGTCGCCGCACGCCGGCCCCCACGCCGCGGCGGTACGCTACCGGCCCGCGCAGGGGGCGCTGAACGTCTGCGGCGACTGGTACGACCTGGTGGACCTGCCCGAGGGACGCACCGCCGTCGCGGTCGGCGACGTGGTCGGACACGGCCTCGAGGCCGCAGCCGTCATGGGCCAGCTCCGCAGCGCTCTGACCGCGACCCTGCGCATCGCCGACGGCCCCGCCCAAGCCCTGGAGGCGCTCGGGCTGCACGCACGCTCGATACCCGGTGCCGAAGCCGCGACCGCCGTCGCGGTGATCGTCGACCCCGCACGCCACGACCTCCACTACAGCAGCGCGGGACACCTGCCTCCCGCCCTCCTCGCCCCCGACGGAGGGGTCACCCTCCTCGACCGGGCCACCGACCCCCCGCTCGGCGCCCACCCCGAACACCTCCCCCGCCCCCAAGCGGCGCTCGAATACCACACCGGCGCAACCCTGATCCTGTACACCGACGGCCTGATCGAACGCCGTGACGAAGACATCGACACGTCCGTGGCCCGCCTCGCCCACTCCCTCACCGGCCACCGCACCCTCGACCCCGAACCCCTGGCCGACGCGCTCCTCGCCGACCTCCTCCCTTCCGACGGCGCCACCGACGACACCGCCCTGGTGGTCCTGCCGCTGTAAAGGCCCGTCATCCGATCGGTCGTTCGTGACCCCGGCCGTCCGGCCGTCCGCGGGGTCCTCGGTCTGTGCAGGAGCTCGGAGGCGTCCCGGTGAGGTGAGAGGTGTTCCCCGCGAAGGGCTCGGACCACGGTTACCAACCGTCCGATCATCTGATCGGTCACGGTCGCGGGAGTACCGGACGCCAGGGCCCGCCGATCTCGACCCGGACGGGTCGCACGTATCGCAACGGTCTCACCGTCGTCCGGCGGTTGCTTCGATCAGCTCGTAGGCCAGGTCGAAGCGGATGCCATCGGGGTTGTGGAGTCCCTTCTCCGCGTACCAGGACTCGCCGGCCTCCGGGTGGGGGCCGCTCACGCCGACCCGGCCCTTGCCGTACGGGGCCACGACGACGGCGGCGTCTCCGTTGGGGTAGGTCGCCAGGACGTCGGCCTCGGCGCCCTTGTTCAGGAAGAAGGCGGGCCCGTCCTGGAAGTACATGTGCCGAGGCTTGCCCTTCCACTTCACCCGCACCACGGTGTCGCGCGCGTCGGGGACGGTGGTGCCCGGGGAGTCGATATACCCGTTGGTGTCGCCGGGGAGCAGGCCGAAGCCCGGGTTGGCGCCCGCCAGGTAGGCGCCGAAGCACAGTCCCAGATAGCTGCCGCCCTCCCGGACCCACGTACGGACGACCTCGGCGGAGCTCTTCAGGTCCCGCCAGGTCCGCTCCAGGTCGGAGCCGCCCCCCGGTTGCACGTACAGCTTCGCCTCGGCGAGGTCGGAAGCCTTCGGCGCGGCCTTCACATACTTGACCCGGTAGTGCTGCGGCGCCTCGCGCAGCACCTTGGCTATCGCCGGCGCGCAGTCGGGGCAACCCTGCGGGCCGTCGTAGATCACCGCGAGGGGGCCCTCGGCGGGCTGCCGCACCCCGGCGAACGAGGACGGGGCGCAGCCCACGACCAGCAGGGCGGCGGCCACGAGGACGGAGGCAAAAGGGCGACGAGCGAGGGTTCGGTCGGTCATGGCCCCACCCTCCCGCTCCACTGCCGGTGCCCGGTACCTGCCGATCGGCGGGGACGCCTCCCCCGGTCGGCGGGAATCCTTCGCCCGTGCGACCGACCGGGACATACGAGCCGTAGGGTCGGGATGTGACGATGCAGAGGGGACCATGTACATGATCCGAGCCGTGGTGGTCGACGACGAGGCGCTCGTGCGCTCCGGCTTCCGGCTCATCCTCAACGCCGCCGAGGACATCGAGGTCGTCGCCACCGCCACCGGCGGCGAGGCCATCGCCGTCGTACGGGAGCACGAGCCCGACGTCGTCCTCCTCGATATCCGCATGCCGGACGTGGACGGCCTCACCGTCCTGCGCGAGTTGCGTGCGCTACCCGCCCCGCGGCGGCCCGCCATCGCCATGCTGACGACTTTCGATACCGACGAGTATGTCCTGACCGCCCTCGACGCCGGGGCCGCCGGCTTCCTGCTCAAGGACACCGATCCCGACCTGCTCGCGCAGGCGGTGCGGACACTCGCCGGGGGCGGCGTGGTGATGTCGCCGAAGGCGACCCGTTCCCTGCTCGGCAGCCACCCCGGCACGGCGGAAGCCGACGAGGGGACCGCCCGGGTCGGGCGGCTCTCCGAGCGGGAACGGGACGTGCTCGTGCTGGTCGCCGAGGGGCTCTCGAACGCCGAGATCGGGGACCGGCTCCATCTGGGCGGCGGGACGGTCAAGGACCACGTCAGCGCGATCCTCACCAAGCTGCGGGTCGGCGGCCGCGTCCAGGCGGCGCTGCTCGCGCAGCGGGCGGGGCTGCTGGAGCGGCGATGAACAGGATCCCCGTCCCGCTCGTCGACGCCGGCCTGGTCGTCCTCGCCGGGTTCGACCTCTGGCTCAACCTGGAGGACGACACCCCGTTCGGACTCGTCCTCGGCGCTCTCACCTGCGCGGCGCTGCCCCTGCGCCGCCGCTTCCCCCTATCCGTCTTCCTGCTCTGCCTTCCCGGCTCCCTCGTCCAGGACGTCCTCGTCGCGCCGGTCGCCGCGCTTTACACCCTCTCCGCACGCACCCGCGACCGGCGGCTGCTCGCCCTGTACATGACCCTCTTTGCGCTCGCCACCGCCGCCCCCTGGCCGCTGACGGACTTCGCGGGCGAGGAGCACACCTGGACGCTGGTCACCTTCGTCTACACGTTCGCGTTGGCCTCCGCCCCCGTGCTGCTGGGCCGGCTCCTCCAGACCCGGCAGGACCTGCGGCTGCAGCTGACCGAGACCGAGGCGGCCAGGGAGCACGAGCGGGAACTGCACGCGCAGGGCGTCCTCGCCCGCGAACGAGCCCAGCTGGCCCGGGAGATGCACGACGTCGTCTCGCACCAGGTGAGCCTCATCGCCGTACAGGCGGGAGCGCTCCAGGTCGCCACCGCCGGCGACGAGGTCCACGAGGCAGCCCGTACGATCCGCACGCTCAGCGTCGAAACCCTCGATGAGCTCCGCACCATGGTCACCCTGCTCCGCGCCTCCAGCGGCGACACCACGGAGCTTGCCCCGCAGCCCACCCTCGCCGACCTCCGCCGCCTCGTCCACGGCAGCGGCTTGGACGTCGGGCTGACCGGCGAACTCCCGGCCGTGGATGTTGTCCCCGCCCCGGCCCAGCGCGCCCTCTACCGGACCGTCCAGGAGGCGTTGACCAATGTGCGCAAGCACGCCCCCGGCGCCGCCGCGAGGGTCGAGCTCTGGCACGACGGCCCGGCATACGGTGTCACCGTCACCAACGACCCCCCGGCCCGCCCCGCCCTCGCGCTGCCCGGCGCGCACCAGGGCCTCATCGGCCTCCGCGAGCGCGCCGAACTGCTGGGCGGCAGTCTGGAGTCGGGACCATCCGGAGACGGCGGCTGGCAGGTCCGGCTACGCCTCCCGGACCGCCGCAGCTGACCATGTCCTTGGCATCGGGTGCACGGCTCCCCCTCCGTCCGGGTCTGGTGTGTGCGTCTTCTCCTTCCGGCCCGCTTTCCACGGGCCGACCGGTGAGCCGAGCGACCCGGCATCTCACGCCCATCGCCCGCCGGACGTGGTGTCGTGGAGCCGCGCATACGCCGGTCGGGAGGTTCCAGTGAGTTCGTCGGGATCGATCGGGTGGGACCGGAGGCGTGCGTGCTCGGGCGCGGCGGCACGCGGCGCCGCGGCTTGGCGGGTGGTTCCCGGTGGGATTTCGAAGACGACCCAGGAGCGGGGCGAACTCGCGGCCCGGCCGGGCCCGGCGCGGCTCGCCGGTGGGTCGCCACGAGAACCGTCCGTCCCACGACGTTTCGTGAGCGTCGCGCAAGCGCGTTGAAGCCGAACGGCTCGATGGAGCACGGAACTCTTCGAAGCCGGGCAGTGGCTCGACCTCGGCGTGAGTCCGGTCCGGGTAGGGCGGACAGCCGTGCTTGGCCGCCCTCGGCCCGGGAACGCCGCCCGCTCGCACGGCGGTTCGCGTCAGCGGAGGTCGAGGGGGATCGCCTTGTCCACCTCCGGCTTCAGGCACGCGTTTGCGCTGCACGCGCCGTAGGTGACGACCACCTCGGCACGGTGGCCGCCCGTTCGGCGCACCGGCAGGGTGAACATGACCGGACCGTCCGGGTAGACCGGAAGTTCGGTGGCGAGACCCGTCAGCCTCAGGAGCCGCGTCGAACTCCCGGTCGCGGGCGTGCCGTCGGCGGCGAGGTCGCCGCGGACTCCGATGCGGGTGGGGATGCCCAGACCGTCGACTCCTCCCTCGGGGAGATCGACGCCGTAGATGTGGAAGCCCGGTTGGGGGGCGAACGTCACCTCGAGTTCGCGTCGGCCGTCGTGTGGCAATCGAAGCACTGCGGTGACGGTGACCCCGCTCGCGGTGACACTTGCCGTGGGCGGGGCAGGGGCGGAGGCGGTTTCCCGCGTCGATCCGCATCCGCCGAGCGCCACGACCGTCGCCGCCACCCACGCCCATGAGCATGACCACGCCGGGGCGGACCGCCGCCGGCGCCGGTGGGTTCTCATTTCCGCCCCGCGTCGCCCGGCGCCCAGCGGGTCAGGAATTCGGCGACCTGTCCCGGGTCGAGATCGCGGGCGTTGGCCAACGACCCGTCGTTGGTGGCGGTGCGTACGCTGCCGTCGGGCGCGAGTACGGCCAACGCGGGGATTCCGCTTGTCGTGAGGTCGATGTAGCGGGCGGCGACATCGAGATTGTGGTCGAACTCGCCGACGTCGACGCGGACGACGACGTAGTTCCTCGCCAGGAGCGGTGCCACCTGTGGGGATCGAAACAGGTGGTGCAGGACCCGACAGTCCGGACACCAGTTGGCACCGAAGTCGATCAGCACAGCGCGATCACTTTGTGCGGCGGTCGCGAGGGCGGTACTGATGTCGGCGTCCGCGTCGCGCGTGGAGTCGAACCGGTCCGACACCGCCGAGGTCCCGGGAGAGGTACCGTTGCCGGCCTCGCCGACGGGGCCTTTGGATGCCGTCGGAGCCGACGTGGACGGGGGCGCCGTTCGGGGAATGGAGGCTCTGGCGTCGTCCTCGGCCCATGGGACGCCGGCGGAGTCGTTCGCGCCGCACCCCGCGATCGCGAACACCGCCGCCAGGACGGCTGTCAGGCATGGACGTACGCCGCGCACGTTTCCCCCTCGCTGAGAATGGTCGCCGGAAACTACCAGTAGCACGACTGGAGTTCGTGCCTGGGGCCGGTGGTGGACGGGGGTGGGAATGCCGAACGTCGGGCTCTGGTGGCCTTTCTCCCTTTCGTCGGCGCGCCGCGCGTCACACGAGCTCGGAAGTCCGTCCGATCACCGTCGACAGCGTCCTGCCGGGACCGACCGACACCGACGGCTTCGCGGCCGCCGGCGCACCGACCGAGGCACTCGTCGCCCGCACCCCACTGGGCCGACTGGGCCGACCCGAGGACATCGCCGACGTCGTGGCCTTCCTCGCGTCCCCCGGCGGCCGGCGAGGTCGCCGAGGCGATGCGCACGCTCGGGTGGCGACGCTGATCGGCGGCTCGCCGTCCGGGCCCGTCGCGGGGCCGGACGGCGGCCACTCGGGTGGCGTCGGCGTGGATCGCGGCGCGCCGATCGCCCGTCACCTACGACCGGCGGGACGCGGGTACATGCGCGAACGGGACGGTGCGGGGCCGCTTCAGAGGCGGGACTCGCTGCCGACCGTCGTGACGCTCCACCTCACCTCGGACAGCAGGGCGCCGTCGAGGGTTTTCACACCGACCACATCGACGGTGTAGGACTTGGCGCGCTCCAGCGCGTAGTCGAGAACAAAGGTGGAGACGCCGGTCGTGGGGTCGTAGGTCGTGGTGCCGCGGTAGTTGTCGGTCTCGCCCCGGTAGACCCCCCAATGGATGGTGCCGGGCTGCACCTCTCGGTCGAAGGTGATGGTGAACACGGTGTCGACCGGCACCTCCCGATCGCCCTTCGGGAAGAAGTCGAGGACCTTCGGCGCGGGGCCGCGGGTGTCGGTGGTGCCGAAAACCGGTTCGACCCAGTAATTGCTGTCGTTCCAGGTGGAGTTCGGGAACCCGCTCCCGTAGACATAGACGCCGTTGCCGCCGACCGCCTCGCTCGCGGGCGCGGTCAGCGGGCCGCGGACGCGGGCGGCGGTCAGGCCGTTCTGGTCGTTGCTGTACCTGCCGTTGGGCGCGTGGTACGAGGCCACGTACGTGGTGCCGGCGGTGACCGCGACGGGCTGGGCGAAGTTCACCTGCTGCCAGCCCGACTCGGACTCGCTGATGAAGGTGGCCGTGGCCAGTTGTACGCCGGCCTCGGACCACAGGGTGCCGGTGTGCGTGCCGGTGTTGGCGACGTCCTTCCAAAAGCGGACGCCGAGGATGTAACCGGCCCGGTCCGCTTGGAACTTGACACCGAGTTCGGTGGCGGCGGTGTCCGGATCCGGCCCGAACGTGGGCCCGATGGTCGACGGCCACAATGTGCACGGGCAGGCGGCCGGGTCGCCGATGGCACCGGTGTCGCCGGAATCCGCGGCCGCGCGGGACGTCCCCGGCGCGGCCACGACTAACGCGAGCAGCAGCGCCAGGATTGTCGGGAGGGTCGCTCGGTGGTGCCTTGGCCAAGGTATGTTCATGAGTATTCCCTACTCGAACATCGTTTCCCGGGACGGTCGTCCCGGGGCCGAGCCATGGGAAAGTCTGGCGTACGTCCCGACCCGTTGTCCCGGGTTCGTCCCCTCGGGAAGCGGGTCGCGGGGTTCCGCGGCACACACCACGCAGCCGACGGCCGCCGCACCGCGCGATGACCGCCTCGACCGATCCGGGGGTCGCGGGTGGCGGGTCACGAAGTGGTGCTCACATCACCGACGTTCCGGCCGGTTCAGCGCCCGGGATCCAGTGCCGAACCACGCTGGCGACGTCCGAACCGTTCGGACGTGATCCCTGCGACGGTCACGGCGGAGGTCGGTGTGACCGTCGATGCCCGGCGCCCGTCGCCGTGGAGTGTCCGCGCGCCCGGGGCCGCTTTCCGCCACCGAGCGGAGCCGCAATGCACGCCCGACGAGGGGCAGCGTCACGTACGTCATCAGCGTGCCGAACACCACGGCGACGACCGCGTCACGAGCGCGGCCTTCCACCGCGGGCCGCCGCCCGCCGCCACGTCCCCGGGGCGCGCGGCACCGTTCCGCGTGTGCACCGTGTCGTCGGCCGCCGGTGACGGGGCAGCCGTCACGCACCGCCCGGCGCCTCAACGGCGAATGGCTCATGGTGCGCAACCACGCGGACCTGCTGGCCCGATCGGACCGCACGGGGGCTGGGCGCGACCCGGGGCACGGCGCGGGATCAAGACGTCGTGGTCACCCCAGGCGGCAGCGTGTCGTTTGGTGTGGGTCTTCACCGCCGACTCGGAGCAGGCCCCCTGCGGGCCGTCAGCGTCCGATATTCCCGATCACAGACCGCTGCCGGGCGGGATGGGCGTTGCCTGGTGGTAGTACATCCGCCATACCCCGGCTGCGCCCTGCTTGCGCCAGAGCGAGCTCCGTCGTGCCCGGCTTCCATCGAACGTGGTGTCGTAGGTGAGATGCACGAGTCCAGGGGCCAGTAGCGCGCCGACGAAGTTCGAGGGTTCGTAGCGCGGACCGCGTTCCGCCGCCCCGTTCATCCGGGGCAACTCGGCAAGCATCTCTTCGTACGTCCATCGCCGTCCGGAAGCGCCGACCTCGACGAAGTCCGGGTCCAGCAGCGGCAGGGCAAGCGAGCGGGACGCCCGCACGTCGGGGTCCATCAGACGCAGTTCCGCGGCGATCGCTTCGCCCACCTCATCCATCTTTTCGCTCACGCAGGCATTCTCGCTCGCGTGGCCACCTACTCCGCAACCGGGATCAGCCGCCGGGCATCGCTCGGCAGCCGGGTTTGCGGACCTCGCCACCACCGCGCTGTACCTCGCCTACCGGCGCGGCTCGGTCCCGGTGGTCCGGACACTCGACCTCGCCCACGCCGGTCCCGTCGTCGGTGCGAGCATTCGAAGATCTCTTCGCATGAGGACGCAGATCGTCTCGTAGCGACGGGTCGACCCGTCGGGGCCCTCCTCGTCCCACGCGTCGGGTGCGCGGCCGTAGGCGGCGTAGCCCAGGCGTTCGTACAGGGCGCGGGCGCGGGGATTGTCCTCCTCCACCGCGAGTTCGACGATGTGCAGGCCTCGTTCGCTGATCCTGCGTTCGGCGGCGCGGACGAGCAGGGTTCCCAGACCGCAGGAACGAAGGGCCGGGTGCACGGCGAGCTGCCACAGGGTTCCGGCGTCTCGGCGGGTCCGGTAGTCGATGCCGCCGATCGCGACGGGCAGGTCCACCGGGGTGCACACGGCCAGGTAGTCGACTTCGCCGATCGCCCTACGCGCCAACGCTCGTTCCACGTGCCGCAGGTGGGTGGCCGAGCCCGACCAGGTGCAGGCGGGCAGGTCCCGGGGCAGGAGGTCGCGCACCCGCACGGGCACGACGACGGCGGCATCGGTGGAGTCGTGGGCGGTGGTCACGGTCGTCAGCATCCCGACTTCGGTGACCGCACGGCAATGCATTTCGTCCACCCCCATCCGCAAGCCCTCCCGACGTGGCGCTCCGCGGCCGGCAAACCGCTCGCCGCCGCCGGGACGCCCGGGTCGAAAGGCGGTCGTCACCCCGCACAGTCGAGCCGCAGCCGACGTCATGCCGCGCCTACGCTGGTCGGCGTGCGAGGGCGCGCAGCAATCGTGGATGGAGGAGGGTTGCACCTCCCGGTCGAAGGTGGCGGTGATTCGGCGGTGACCGGGACGGGCTGGGCGAAGTTCGCCTGTTGCCGGCCGGATTCGGGCCCGTCGGTGAACGTGGCGGTGGCCGGTCGTTCGTCGGACAGGGACCACAGGGTTCCGGTGTTGCCCGAACCGGCCGCGGATCGCGGTGCCGCAGCCGGGGTCGCAACGTTTCACCCCGCGTCACTTCTCGGGGTCGTGGCCCCAGTTCATCAGCGAGTATCGCCAGGTGGTCGCGGTGGTGCCGCCGGTGGGGCGTTGGGCCAGGTGTCTGTGGACGTAGCCGGTGACCTTGCGCATGTGTCCGAGGTCGCCGGCGTCGAGTTCGGATTTCTTGGCGCGCAGCAGGGCCACGATGCGGCGACCGGACGCGTGCCCGGTGCTCTCTCCGCCGTTCGTGTGTTGCCCGGCTCGGCGGGACTCGTCGGTGGTGAGCCAATGCTCCAACTCCGACGCGGTCATGTTGACCGCGTCGTGGAAGTCTCGCAGGGTGTCCTCGCGGTCGCTGTCCGATCGTTCGGCCATCAGTTCTTTCCTTTGCGCTTCGCCCGCCTCAGGGCCTGGGGCTTGTGGACGGCCGTGCCACCGGACTTCTCGCTTTCGACCTCGTACTGCGGCTGCTGCGGCGAGGCGTCAACCGTTCGCCCGGCCGCGCGTGTCCGTCGGGTGAGCTTGCGTTTGACGATGCCGATGGCGGTACTTCCGTGACTGCGCCAACTCACCCGATCACCCTTCGCGATTTTCGCGTGCCGCGCCATGGCGTCCTTCTTTCTCGTGACTCCCTCTCCTCTACCCATTCAGGGAGTTTTACGGATCTATCGCCATACCTCCCTATATCGTCGTGGTCACATGGGCGACGCGGACCGGTCGATCGCCACCGGGTGTCCGCGACCGCGCGCGTGATCCGGATAGCTGGTCGTGGGGTGGGCCGTTAGCGTGATCCGCCGACCGTGATCACGCGGTGGCCGATGTGTCGCCGACCCAGCGTGTCCGCGCCATGTGCGGGCAGGAACGGGGATTGATGAGATCCGTTACGTCAGAACGCGGTTTCCGGTGGCAGTCCGCGAAGCTGCGACGGCGAGTAGGTGTGGCGGTCGCGTCCGGGGTGCTTCTGACCGGCGGCGCGGTGGCGGTGGCTCCCGGGGCGTCGGCCGCATCGCACCCGTCGTGCGACACCGACTTCCGGGACCAAACGGCGAAGATTTCCGGCAGCAATGTTCGCCTGCGTGCCAAGCCGAACACCAACTCCACGGTGTACCGACTGCTGCAGAAGGGCGCCACCGTCACGGTGTACTGCCAGAAGAACGCCGGCGAGGCGAACTGGTGGTACTACGTGAAGCACAACGCCAGTGGGGTCAAGGGCTGGGTGTGGTGGGCCTACGTATAGGTCCCGAAGCACGTCCACGCGACCGTCCGCCGACGGATACGCCGGGCGAATCGGAAGGACCCGCGGGCAACGCCCGCGGGTCCTTCGCGTGTCGTCATGTACAAGTGGTCGTCGATCGTGGCGACCGCGGGCCGCCGGGGTTTCACGGTTGCGTCGGGAGGGCCGGTTTCGGGGGGCACCGGTCGGGGCGACGCCGGGCGCCGGACCGTTCCCCGGGCCAACCGGCAGACGGTCGTGGCGAGTCGGGGCGTCGGTCGTAGGCGTTGGTCGGGCGGAGGCTCGAATGGGACATCGGCCGCCACTGCCCCGTCCACGGCGACGCGTTGTGCGAGTGCGGGCCAGGGCGCAGCCGGATTCCGGACGACCCGCGGCTCGTGCCGCGCGCCGACGGCGGGCCGTTCCACGACCTCGACCTGCGTACCGGCCGCTGGAATACCCGCCACCCCTGCGCGGCGGACTTCTACGACCAGGAGTTCACCGTCGTGTCCCAGGACGAATGGCACCTGCGGTGGCGGGTCTCGGGCCCGGCGAAGACGCAATTGCCGACCTCCGTCCACCGACGGATCCCCCCGGTCGGCCGGGACGCCGGGACGAAGTCGCCCCGGCGGTGCCGCTATCGGGTGAGTACGGTTCGCGGACGGACACGATCACCACGCTGCTCCCGGCGCGCCGCAGGCGGGTACGGCGGCGCTGTGTGCGCCGGCGCGCGCCGACCTCACCTGTAGGTGTGGTTTGGCCGCCGATCGGCCGTGTGTTCGGGGTTGTGGGTGCTCTGCTGTTCGAGGCGATGCGCCGGACGGCTCGTGGTGTCCACGAGGGTTCCGGCCTCGCCGTCCGCGGCCTGCCTCGCACGGTGGGACGTGGGGCCGGGCACCTTACGACGTAGGGGGTTTCGTCATGTTCACGATGAGAAGGCGGCGCACCGGACGCTTCACCGGCGTCGGTATATCCATCGCGGTGGCGGTCGCGGGTCTGACCGCACCGTCGGCCGTCGGCACCGCGCAGGCCGCACCCGGGACACCGGGTGTACCGCAGGCACCCGCGGCGATCTTCGCCGAGGGCTTCGAGAACGGCCAGGGTGCGACGCCGACCCTGCTCACGAACTACACCGGCGGTCCGCCGGTGGGCGAGACGTACACCGCCGATCCGGCCTGGTTGACCGCGTGCAACGGCTGGGTCACGTCGCCGGCCGCGTCGACCACGCCGCCCGTCGGCAGCGGATGTGTCCCGGGCGATTGGGCCCAGGTCAAGAACCTCGCGGGCGTACTCGGTCAGTGGTCGGGCGGTTCCTCGACCACGAACCACGCCGTGACGGCGTACACCGCGGGCAATCCCGGTGCCGGCAAGGTGCAGTTGGAGACGGTGACGCCGATTCCGTTGCCCGCCGGTCGGCGCTTCATCGCGTTCTCGGTCGACATCGCCGAGGTCAACTGCTTCGCCAACCATTCCGAGTTCAGCTTCTACCTGCTCGACGGCAACGTGGCCACGCCCGCGTTCACGCGCCCGATCGAGGCGTGCGTGGATGCCACGACGACGATCGGCGGTGCCAAGGTCGGCACCTTCGTCAGCAACGGCGCCGTGCTGTTCTCCGGCGACCGGGCCGGCATCCGGTTGGTGAACGAGCAGCCGAGCGGCACCGGCAACGACGTGGCCTTCGACAACGTCAGGCTCGTCGACGCGAGCCCGCAGGTCGACATCGGCTTCGCGCCGACGCCGGTGCTCACCGGTGGCACCTCGACCCTGACCTTCACGATCACGAACACGAACGAGCTGGGCGCCAAGCCCGGTTGGTCGTTCTCCGACACGCTGCCGGCCGGGCTCAAGGCGACCGGGGTGACCACCACGACGTGCGATGCCGGTTCGGTCGTCGCGCCGGCGGGCGGGGGCACGGTCGACGTGTCCGGCAACCTGATCGCGGGTCAGGGGTCCTGCACGGCACAGGTCCAGGTGACCTCGGCGGCGCGCGGGACGTACACGAACTGCGCGGCCGGTTTCACGAACGTCGTCGGGGTGAGCCTGCCCGGGTGCGCGAGCGTCGTGTTCGACACGATGCGATTCGACGCGCACGCGTACGGAGCCGCGCTGAAGTCGCCGCTCGGAAACATCGGCCCGATCGCCGCGTCCGACGTGACGTGCTCGAACGTCGCGGCGGTCGACACCGACAACGTCGCGACGGTATCGCTCGGCACCGTCGGCAACGCGGGCGTGGTCACCACCCACGCGGAGGGCACGATCGACGCGAATGGCCTGCAACGGGCGAACGCGCGCGCCGAGACGGCCGGGGTGAACCTGCTCGGCGGACTCGTCACCGCGGATGTCGTCGAGGCGGTAGCCACCGTGCAGGGTGACGCCAACGGCGGTGCCACACCGAGCGGTTCGGTCACGTTGGCCAATCTGAGGGTGGCCGGGGTGCCGGTGGTGAACCCGAACGTCAATGTGGACATCACGATCCCGCTGGTGGCGACGGTGCGCGTGAACGAGCGGGTGGTCGACCCCGGTGGTCGGGGAATCACGGTCAACGCGCTGCGGATCACCCTGCTGTCCGGCGTGAGCGTCGTGGTTTCGCACGCACGGGTGGCGCTGACCCTGCCGGGAGCCACGTGCCCGACCGTGTGACCTAGAGGCGACGAGACCGGACGCGGCGGCCGTGAACGACCGCCGCGTCCGCGTATGTCGACGTCGGCGGACGCGCCGGCGTGCGCGACGTTGGCGTCGACGAGGAGGAGTTGCCGGTTCCCGTTGCACTTCGACGATCGATTCGGCGCTCCGGCCGGTGGGGGCGCGTCCGCCGGCCACCGGGTGGCCCGAGGTCACAACGGCGGTCGTTCGTCCGGGTTTTGCTCGCGCCCGCGTGGGCGGCGCGTGCGGCGGCGCGCACCCGTGTGGTGATCCGTGTGCGCTTCGTGCGCCCTACCGGAGTCGTCGAGTCGTCGTGTGGACGCCTGCCTCTCGCAGTGGCAGGACGTCGTGGTCGAGCCGCCCCACGGCCACGCGTCGGTCGACATTCTGCGCCTGCGAGCGGCAGGCCCCGACAGCCCGCACCCCGGCGCGCTCGGCACCCGAACGGGCATTCTCGTCGGCCACCTGCTGCAATGCCACCAGGCGCTGTGTGTACAGCGCCACATCGCCGACCCCGGCCGCGATCTGCGGATCGTGGTGATCGGATCGCGGGTCGTGGCCTGCTACCACCACGTGAACACCGCGCCCGACGGCAACACCCGTCACCCGCTCCATCCACACGGCTGGGCGGCAGCCGAACTCCTCCCCCGGGCA
Organism: Embleya hyalina; assembly: GCF_003967355.1. Lineage (GTDB taxonomy): Bacteria > Actinomycetota > Actinomycetes > Streptomycetales > Streptomycetaceae > Embleya > Embleya hyalina. Next base: position 18,398 of record NZ_BIFH01000025.1, read on the forward strand.
GAAGAGTCGGCGCTCCGGGCGACCGGGGTCCCCGGTCTCGACGTCGCGTCCCCGGATCTGCTCGAAGGTCCGGACGGTCCTGTGATCACCGAGGTGAACCCCAGCTTCTCGGCATGGAGTTCCATCGAACGCACCGAACACGACCGTTCGCCGCACGGGATCACCCACGCATGTGCAGACCCACTGTGTGAGCCGCTGGGCGGTTGACGGTGTCGGCGGCTTCCGGCCGAGCACCCACGCGTGCGCGGGTCCACATCCGTGCCCCCACCCGAACCTGCGCCTTCGAGGGCACGACGACGGCCGGCGTCACGAGGCGCCACCCGGCCCGGCGACAGACACCCGTCCTCGGCACCCCGGCCCACGAAGGTCAGGAGAACGGCACCATGTCCGCAACGACGCCCCGCCCCCTGCGCCGCGTGCTCACCGTGGTCGAACCCCTGCGCGAGGAGATCGAGGCGGCCCGCGACCACCGCGGCCATGTGGTGCGTCTCGATCTGCTGCCCCATCCCGACGGGGGGCTGCGCGTGCCGGGGACGAACGCGAACCGTCCCGGCGGATTCATGACCCCGGACCGAGGCCGAGGCCGAGCCGCCTGGCGCGCCCTGCCGACCCGCCACGGCGTCGACCTGCCTCCACCGCTGCCCACGGACGCCCCCACCCGGCCCGGTACTCGGTTGACCGATCTCGTCCGGCGCCACACCGGGATCCGACCGCGGACCATCGCCCTCCCGTGCCTGCGGGGAGCCAATCGCAACGAACGTGTGGTTTGGGTCGGTGCGCGTGCCGGTACGGAGGCTGTACGCACTGCCACGAACACGGGAGAGATCTGCCGATGGGCACTTCGGAAGGCTACATGCGCGCGTGGGAAGGGTTCTGGGCCGAGAACACCGGCGAGCCGGGTGCGGCGTTCTGGGACGCGGACGCGGCGCTGACGGCGGCTCCGCACACCGAGTTGCTCGCGGCCCACGTCGATCCGACGCTGCCGATCGTCGACCTCGGCTGCGGCAACGGCACCCAAACCCGGTACCTGGCCGGGCGGTTCCCTCGTGCGGTGGGCGTGGACCTGTCCCCCTCGGCCGTGGCACACGCCCGGCGCGCGGACCACGACGCGGTGGCCGAGTTCGAACAACTGGATCTCACCGACCTGGCACGGGTGCGGGGGCTCGGCGACCGGCTCGGCGAGGCGAACGTCTACCTGCGGGCCGTGCTCCACCAGAGCGATCCGGTCGATCGGGCACCCGTCGCGGCCGCCGTCGCCCTGCTGCTCGGTAGACGCGGACGGGGCTTCGTGATCGAGCCGACCGCCGCCGCGAAGGAGGTGCTCCGGCAGGTCGCCGAACGGCCCGGTGGGACACCGGAGAAGCTGCGCCAGGTCCGCAAGCACAACCTGCGCCCGGCCGAGGTCGCGCCGGGGGAATTGCCCGACCTGCTGCACGGCGCCGGACTGGAGATCCTCGACCGGGGCCGGACCGACCTCGTGATGAGCGAGCGCCATCCGGACCTCAGCCCCGTCCTGCTTCCCGCCGACTGGTTCGTGGTCGCCGTGACCGAGGACGGCCGACCGGTCGGCTGAACGAGAGCCGGCGGCCTCCACCGGGCCGATGCCCACGCTGACGCACAGTGCGTCGACCCGGTCGCCCACGGCGCCGCGGCGGCCAGTGCGTGGGGTCCGCCGCCCGAGACGCCCATGACCGCGAATCGGCCGATGCCGCACGCGTCGGCGACCTGCTCCGTCCATCGGGCGGCGTCGCCCACCGTGCGCCCCGGTCGCCCGTCGGAGCGGACGCACCCCGGGCGGTCGAAGGTCACCACCCGTACGTACGCCCGCGCGGTTCAGCCCCTGCCATCCGCCGGGAACGGCAGCGCTGCTGCTCGGCGTTCCGTGGTGGTGGATGGCCGTCGGCCCCGAACGCGGACCCCGTTCCCGGATCGGCGGCGTGCCGCCACGACCGATGTCGATGCGGCGTTCGCGGCACTGCGGCACGGGGTGGGCAGTGGACGCGGACTCCGGGGTCTCGGCTGCCGCGCTCATCGGTTCGCCATCCGGAGCTCGGATGCGAGCGAGAAGAGGAACCGCGGCTCCCCGTCGGTGAACACGACCGTGTCGACGAGCGCCACCGGGTTCCACGTCTCCACGTCTCCACGTCCGTGACGGTGCCGGTCTCGATCGGGAGATCGGGCGAGTCGCCCATGCCCCAGGTGAGTTCGCCGACCCGGTCGGCGCTCGGGAGGCTCGGTCCGAGTTCGTGGCCGCACGCACCGCCGCCTACAGCCCCAGGTCGAGGGCCAGGCACGAGTGGTACGTCCACGACTTCTCGGGGTTGTGGGAGGCGTTGCCGACGCCGCTCGGCGTGACCTCCACCCCTTCGCTCATGTTCTCGAAGCGGATGCGCCGAGGAAGCCTGCCGAAACGTGCCTGTCGTGCCTCGGCCTCGGCGTTCATGGTCGGTTCCACGTTCATGACGCTGCTCCACTCCCTCTGCCGTGGATAGTGCCCCGCTCGTCGCCTCGGGCGACGGATATCAGCATGCGACCCCGTCGCGTCACCTGTCAAGGCGGTGACGATGCCGGACGGGCGGGTATGCCGTCGGGTCAGATGGTGATGGTCTGGTACTCGGTGTACGCACCAAGGCCCACCGCGCCGTACTCGCGGCCGATGCCGCTGGCCTTGAAGCCCCCGAAAGGGCCGTCGAAGGCGACGGAGGCGCCGTTGACGGTGACGGTGCCGGTACGGACACGGCGGGCGACCGCCAGGGCGTGGGCCTCGTCGGCGGACCACACGCCGCCGGAGAGTCCGTACTCGGAGTCGTTGGCGATGCGGACGGCGTCCTCCTCGTCGTCATAGGCGATGACGACCAGGACCGGGCCGAAGATCTCCTCACGCGCGATGCGCATGGTGTTGTCGACGTCGGCGAAGACGGTCGGCGTGACGTAGTTGCCCTTCTCCAGGCCCTCCGGGATCTGCGGCCCGCCGGTGACCAGGCGGGCGCCTTCCTCGAGACCGAGCCGAATGTATCCCCGCACCCGCTCCTGCTGGTCGGGGCGGATCATCGGACCGATGAACGTCTCGGGCGAGTTCGGGTCGCCGACCACTAGCGATTCCACCAATTCGCCCAGTGCCGCCACCACCTCCTCGTAGCGGCCGCGCGGGGCGAGAATCCTGGTCTGGGCGATGCACGACTCGCCGTTGTTGAGCAGGGAGCCGAACTTCACGCCCGCGACCGCTTTTTCGATGTCGGCGTCGGGGAGGATGATCGCGGCGGACTTGCCGCCCAGTTCCAGACTGACCCGCTTGAGCTGCTCGCCCGCGATCGCGGCGATGCGGCGGCCCGCGCGCGTCGAGCCCGTGAAGGCGATCTTGTCGACGTCCGGGTGCGAGATCAGGTACTCGCTGGTTTCCCGGTCGGCGGGCAGGACGCTGACGACACCCTCCGGCAGGCCCGTTCGTTCCAGCAGTTCGGCCAGGAAGCCCATGCTGGGCGAGTTCTCCGGGGATACCTTGAGCACCACGGAGTTGCCGGCGAGCAGGGCCGGGATGAGCTTGGAAGTGGCCGAGGAAAACGGCGAGTTCCACGGGATCACCGCCGCCACGACCCCGACCGGCGCGCGGCGGACCACACTGCGGACCGGCGATGACGGGTCGGAGGGCACGAACGTCTCCTCCCAGGCGAACTCCTGTGCCGCCTTCAGGTAGGCGTTCGCCTGTCGGGTCAGGCCGGACTGTCCGGCCCGGGTGAACCATCCGGCCGAGCCGGTTTCCAGGGAGATCAGGTGTGCGATCTTCGTCGCGTTCTCCTCGCGCAGCGCGTTGAACCGGCGCAGCATCGCGATGCGTTCCGCCGGCGGGGTCGATCTCCATTCGCCCGCGTCGAAGGACTTCCGCGCTGCGGCGACCGCGCGGTCGATGTCCGCCGGTCGCGCCTGCACGGCGCGGGCGATCACCGACCGGTCGTGGGGCGAAGCGATGGCGAGCGGACTCGGGTCGCTGGGCTCGCTCCAGGAACCTCCGACGAAAAGCCGGTCGTAGGTGATCACGTGTGTCTCGCTTCCGATGGTGTGTCCGCTCCGGCGACCCGGATAACCGTCACACCACCGTAGCATTTTTAATTGTTAGCTACACATACGAGTGGCGCTAGTCGTCGTACTCGACGCAGATGGCCCGGACGGAGGGTGGCCGGCCGCAGCCGTGGCGCCGCCGGAAGGCCCGCGTCGGGTCAGGACACTCCCAAGCCGCGCAGCAACGTTTCGACCACCAGGTCCGCCGCCCGGGCGGGAGTCGTTTCGGGCGACTGTCGGGACACGAGGTGCATGAGTTGCGGCAACAGCGCGCCGGCCCAGCCCTGGGGCAGGTCGGAGCGCAGAACCCCTTCGGCGGTGGCGCGTTCGAGGAAGACGTCGACCTCTCGAACGGACGCGTCACGGCGCGCCCGCACGTCGTCGTCGGCGAGCATGCGGGCGAGGTCGACGGGCCAGGCGCGGTTGACGGCGATGATGTTCTCGACGTAGCGGTGCAGGGCGACGGCGACGGGCGCCTCGCGTAGGCGTGCGTCGTCGATGGCCCGCTCGACGGCCGCCAGACGGCACTCGTAAATGGCGGCGAGAAGGTCCTCGCGCGAGGCGAAGCGTCGGTAGACGGTGCGCCGGTCCACCCCCGCCTCCGCGGCGATGTTCGCGATACTCGCACCGGGGTCGGCGGCGAGCATGCGTGCCCCGGTGGTCAGGACGGCTTCCAGATTGCGCGCTGCGTCGGCTCTCACGTTCCCGAGCCTAGTCACGAGGCGTGAAGCCTGAACCGCTCAACACCTCATGAGCGTGAAGAAACAGGGATCAAATGACACGGTCCAGTGGCAATTGATCCCTGTCGGGGCCGGGGCGGTCATCCCGCGCCGGACGCGGACGCGGTCTTCTTGCGCGCCCGGTAGGCGGCGGCCTTGTACTTGTTGCCGCAGGACTCCATGCCGCACCACTGCCGCCGCATGCCCCGGGACCGGTCGACATAGACGCGGGTGCACTCCGGGTTGTCGCATTCCTTGAGCAGGACGACATCCGGGCCGCCGAGCAGTTCGACGGCCTGCCGCACGACGGTGGCCAGGGCCTGCGCGGGGATTGCCTCGGTACACCGGCCCGTATCGGTGAGCTGCGGCGTCACAGGCGTTTCGCGCGCGGCCTCGTTGACGACGGCGAGTGCCTCGCGGTCGTACCGCGCACCGAGGCGGCGGTCGGTGACGAGCCGGTACAGGGCCTCGCGCACCGCCGTGGCCTCGCGGACGTCGGCTTCCTCAGCGGGGGTGACCGCGTCCACGAGCCCGGACTCCAGATACCACGCGTTCAGCCGCTCCGGGGTCACGAACATCTCGAACCGCGTCGAGCGCCTGGCTCGAAGGGTGGCCACGAAGTCGAGGGCCGGGTTTCCGCAGACGAAGACGTGGTCGAGGTTCACGTCACCATCTTGGGGGGTGACCGATGACGGTGCAAACATCGCCCGTCGACGAGCGGGCCTCGTCTCCGTCCCCCCGGGTGCGCGAGACGCGGCGCGAACGGCCGGACGGCACCCGTGCGGCGTGTACGGGTCAGCTGGTCAGCTTCGAGGCTGCCGGGCGGGCACCGCCTCCGGAGGCGGTTCGCACCCCGGCTCGAGCCGGATCTCGCGCCCCTGCCAGCGCCGACGCAGCCAACGGTCGTGGCAGGCCACCACGATCGCCCCCGGCCCGCTGCCCAGGGCGGCCTCCAGTTCGTCGCACAGGCGGGGGGAGAGATGGTTGGTGGGCTCGTCGAGCAACAACAGTTGGGGCGGGCGGGCCACCAGGAGGGCGAGGGCGAGCCGGCGCCGTTGCCCCACCGACAACTCGCCGACCGGTTTGCCCAGGTCCGAGGCGTGCATCAGACCGAGTGTGCCCAGCGGCACCCGCTCGGCCCGCGCCGCGCCCAGCGACAGCTCGTACGTGTCGCGGACGGTGCGTTCGGGTCGTTCGAAATCCGTGTCCTGGGTGAGCAATCCCACCGTCAACCCGGGACGCCCGCGCACCTCGCCCACGGCCGTGAGGCGTCCGGCGAGCACGGCGAGCAGCGTGGACTTGCCGACCCCGTTGCCGCCGGTGATCAGCAGTCGGTCGCTCGCCGACACCTCCAGGTCGATCGGGGCGAGCCGGCCGGGCACCCCCGCCCGCCGCAGGGACACCAGCGGCCGCGGGCTCTGCGTCGCCGGCGCCGCGAGGTCGGCGGCGAAGCGCAGGGGGTGCGGCGGCTCGGCGACCCGGTCGCGCTCCAGTTCCGCCAGCCGCCGGGTGGCGTTGCGCACCCGCCGGGAGATTTGGTTCTGCACCCGACCCGCGCGGCGACCGTAGCCCATTTTCTCGTTGTCGGTGCGCCCGCGGTCCGGTGCCACGCGGTGCGCGGTCACGCCCGCCGACCGGCGCAGGTCCGCCAATTCCTCCTGCTCCTCGGCGTAACGCCGTTCCCAGCGCGCCCGTTCGGCGTGCTTCTCGGCCAGATAGGCGCGGTAGTTGCCTCCGTAGCGGATGGGGCCGTGCAACGCGGGGTCGAGGTCGATCAGGTCGGTACAGACGGCGTCCAGGAACGCCCGGTCGTGGGTGGCGATCACCACGGTTCCGGACAGGCCGCGGACCTGCCCCTCGAGGAAGGCTGCGGCATCGTCGTCGAGATGGTTGGTCGGCTCGTCCAGCAGCAGTGCGGACGGCCGCCGTACGAGCAGCGCGGCCAGAGCCAATCGGGCGCGCTGCCCGCCGGAGAGCGAGCCGAGCCTGCGGTCGGGTGCGAGGGCGCCCAGGCCCAGGCCCGCCAACATCAGTGCGGCGCGGCGGTCGGCGTCCCAGGACTCCCGATCGCGAGCCTGCTCCAGCCGCTTCCCGTAGGCGTCCAGGAGTGTGTGCCTGCTCGCATCGTCCTCCGCGACGCGGGCCAACTCCTCGCCCAGTCGGTCCAGTTCGGTGAGGTCCTCGCGGGCTTCGCGCAGCGCCTCGTCCAGCACCGCGGCCGGGGTGGAGTCTGCGTCGAAGGGCATCTCCTGCCGGAGATAGCCGAGATCGCCGGGGCGGGTGACGGTCCCCGAGTCGGCATCGTCCACACCTGCGAGCACCCGCAGCAGGGTGGACTTGCCGACGCCGTTCTCCCCGATCAGGCCGATGCGCCGGCCTGGGGAGGCGGTGAGGGAGACGCCGTCCAGGACGCGTCGGCCGCCCAGGGAGAGGACGAGGTCGTGGGCGAGCAGAGCGGGCTGAGGCATGGTCGTCCGTCCGATGTCGTCGGTGGTCGACCCGCCGGGCATGGCGCCTCCGGCGCGCAAGCGACCTCGGAGACGGGAGTGCGGAGCCTGAACTCCGCCCGGCAGGTGCGGGAAATGGGGTACGACGAAAACGGCCGCGTCGGCGGCGCCTCTGAGGCGCCGGCCGGAGGCCGTCACATCCGGATCTCAGCCGGAGATGTCGTCTTCGCCCGCCACGTCCGCAACTCCTCGATTTCTCGAATGCCTCGAATACCGATCGCCGGCAGCCTAGCAGCCCACGCCCCCGCTCGATCCGACCCGGACGCGAACACGACCTGCCGGGGACCCGGGTCGACGGCGGCTATCGCCAACACCTCGTCGAGCACGCGGCCACCGTCGGCATCGACATGGAAATCTCCGCACGCGCCCCCGGGACCAGGGGATTCACCCAGGTCCCGAAACGCCGGGCGGTGGAGCGCTTCTACGGATGGCTCACGCTCCACCGTCGACCGGCCCGCGACTACGAGGCCCTGCCCGCCGACTCACCGGCGAGACCACCATCTCGCGGCGCGACCCAACACAACGGGTTCCACAACGCATCGAGATTCGGACGGCCATCGGCCGGCTCTACTGCCGGCGTTGAAGTCTTACTCACTGGAAAGCCTTCAGCCGCGCGAGCGCAGCATGCGGCGCATCCGGTCGGCCCGGTCCAGGAGGTTCGTGCGGACGACCGGGACAGCCTGTGCCGCGAGGTCTTGCGCTCGTTCCACGAAGGTCAGGTCGATTCCGAACAGCGGAAAGAGGCTTTTGGTGTAGGTCCTCGCCTGCACGGTTCCGCTGTGGTGGATGGTTCGCACGAGGTCGAGGTAGGCCTCCGTGTGGGGCCTGAGCAAGTCGTCCTGGCCGGCGCTCCAGAACAGTGCCGCGACCGAGTGGACCGAAGCGATGGGTACCGCGCGGTCCGTCACCAGCGTCTGCCACACCGCTTTCTTCTCGGCCGCGTCCGGGGTCGCAGCGCTGACCCGGAACCTGCTGACCCACGCATCGGGATCCGGGTCGCGGTCGAGCAGCGCCTGTGCCTCGGTAGCGGTCGGGCTTCCGAGCTGCGCCTTGCGAACCAGTGCTCGCCACTGCAGATCGATGTCCTCCCCGGCCTCGGTCCGGAGCCACGCAACCTCCTCCACCTCGGCCGCGGTGCGAGCGAAGCCACGCAACGCCGCTTTACGGTAGGCGCCGACGCCGGAGAGGCTGCGGCACGCCGCAGCCACTGTTCGCAGCAACTCGTCCCGTTCCGACTCCGGGCTCCACAGATCTGCCGCCTCGACAGCCAGGTCGAGATACGGCTCGATCACCGACGCGGACGTCTCGACAGCCAGCACTCCGGTCAGGCACAGCACAACTTCGGCGGCTGTCGCTTCGCCGTTGATCAGCATGTCCCAGGCCGTGGTGACGGCGACACCCCGCGCGGTCGCCGTGGGCAGACGAGCGGCGTTGCGGAAGAACGCGTCTCCGGTCGTGGCGTCGGGTCTCGTCGAGGCGAAGGTCAGGTCTTCGTCATTGACCAGATACAAGTCGGCTCCCACGGGCAGGTCGAGCCGGGTCCGTTCACCCGCTACCTCGACTTCGACGAGTGCCGTCCGCTCAAGGCGGTCCCCTGAACGCTCGTAGGCGCCAACGGCAAGCACATGCGGGCGCGGTCGGCCACCCGGACCCTGAGCGACCAGGGCGAACCCGTCTCCGTCGTGGTCGAGAGTCAGCCGGTCGGTGCCCGCTGTTTCCAGCCATCCCGCGCGCCACCGGTCCAGGTCACGTCCGCCGGCGTCGGCGACCGCGTCGATCAGGTCCTGCAGCGTGGTGTTGCCCCAGGCATGCGTGGCGAAGTAGTCGGTCAGACCCGCGGAGAAGTTTTCCTCGCCGACGTACGTCATCAACTGGTGCAGTACGGAGGCGCCCTTGGGGTAGGTGATGGCGTCGAAGGTCGCTGCGGCCTCGGAGACGTCGCGGACCTGTTGGCGGATCGGGTGCGACGTCGGTCCCTGGTCCATGAAATAGGCTTTGAGTTTTTCGCCGGCCAGATGTGCGGTCCAGGCGTCGGTGTACGACGTCACGCTCACCGCGGCCCAGTTGCTCGCGAACTCCGCGAATGCCTCGTTCAGCCACAGGTCGTCCCACCAGCGCATGGTGACGATGTTGCCGAACCACATGTGCGCGAGTTCGTGCAACAGGTATCGCGAGAAGATGTCCCACTCCGCCCTGGTCGGCGTACTCCTGCGCAGGAACCAGTCCATCCAGGTGACGCAGCCGAAGTTCTCCAGCGCGCCGGGGAATTCGGGTGTGAAGACCTGGTCGTACTTGTGCTGCGGAAACGGCATGCCGAACTTGCCCGCAAAGAATTCGAGTCCCCGGGTGGTCAGGGTGAACAGCTCATCGGCGTCCCGGTCCAGGATCGAAGCCAGCGACTGCCGGGCGAAGAGCCCGAGATCATGACCGGCTCCGCTCCGACGCAATTCGTAGTACGGACCCGCATTGATCACCGTGTTGTACGCCGCCAGCGGCGGCGTGGGCGGGAAAGTCCAGCGTCGCACGGAGCCGAGGTCTTCGATCTGCGGGTCACCGCTGTTGCTCAGCACCCGCCACCCGGCAGGAGCGGTCACGCCGAACGCCCACGGCGCCTTGAGGTCCGGCTGATCGAAGCAGGCCAACACGTAATGGGCGTAGTCGGGACTGAAGTCGGTGTAGACATACGTCTCGCCGTCGGCGGGATCGACCGCCTTGTGCACGCCCCGGCCATCGGCCGAGCACTCCGTCACCGAAACCACCGTGAGGACGTTGCGCTCGGCAAGATCGGTCAGCGCGATCCGGCCCTCGACAGCCGGCTGCGGCACGACCCCGTTGAGCGTGGCGCCCTCGACCGCCGCCGCACAATCGACAAAGGTCTCGGCCCCGGGCCGATGACACGTAAAGGTGATCGTCGATGTGCACCGAACCCGCGAGCCGGTCAGCAGATCCGAAAGGTCGACGGCAACGTCGTACCGCTCGACCGTCAGCAGGCTCGCGCGCCCCTCGGCCTCGGTTTGGGTCAGACTCCTGCCGGTCATCACTTCCCTCCCAAAGATTCGTTCATTCGCTGCGAACCACCCCCTCGGCAGCAACCGGCCCACGTGAATCGGGGTGCGTCCATCGCGTCGCCTATCGGGCGATCGGCGGCTTCCTCCCAGACCTTGGAGGCGTGGGACTGGGTGAGGTGGTCATGACCCACGACGCCGACCCGCGCGAGCCGTCCCGCCATCAACGCCTCGAAGGTGCCCGGCACCGACGCCCCCTGGCCCACGCCCACGCGTCCCGACCGGTCGGCCGAAGGAAGGCAAGTACCGGGAACGATGCGGGAGGCGATACCTCAGAACTCTCCATGACCACCGCCGGAACCCCCACCTCGGGCAATGGCCGTGACGACGGCGAACAAGATGGTCAAACCGAGCCACAACAGGACCGCGGACACATCGAGAGCTACCGCGATTTCGGTCCTGCCGTCACCGAATTTCACGTTCAACAGGCCCCATACGGAGGTGTCGTCGCCCCGGATCAGAGCGTAGACGAGTTCACCCACGACGGCTGCGACCCAAAGGGAGGCGGCGGCCGAGGCGCCCACCCGGACGGCGGATCTGTCGGAGTCACTCATGACGGAGGCGTCCTCTTTCCCATGAGGCACGTGTCCGGCCGAGGGCTCGGGCACCGGACGCGGCAAAAGCACGCTTCGGCGAAGCCGGCGTCCCGCTCTGGGCGGACGATCGAATGAACCCAGGCACACGACACGCGGGGCGCGCCCGGCGAAGAGGCGGCGGTGCTCCGATAAATTTTAGAGCGGATCCCGCCCCACGCACAGGACTTCGACAGTTCCTGAACCGGAGCGACCGGGCCCGGGTGGAAGCCTGCGGCGATGGCTCGCCGTGCACCGATGAGCGGGGCAACCGCCGCCCGACCGCACCCTTCCGAAGCCGCGGACGGAACCGGTCACCGTCGTCGGGATCCACCTTCTCTCTCAACCCACGTACGCGGTCGTTGCCAACGACGTGCGCCGACACCGGCTCCGTCGGCGGAGGGGAACGAACACTACGAACCGGGTGGTAGAGGGATCGATGTCCTTCGCGTACGCAGTCGCCGCCCCCCTGCGACGGACCGATCGACGACGCCACCGGTGCGCTGTCGCCGACCGCCGGCGGTTCGGCCCGCTTCGGCTCCCCGGCGGGCGAACCGAAGCGGGCCGCCGTCGTCCGCTGGGTGGCGGGGCGTACGCGCCGGTCACGAGCCCGGCGAGCGCGTCCACGGCCCGCGCCTGGTGTGCGCCGACGCCGGTGTCCGGCAGGGCGAGCCGGACGATCTCGCAGGCCGGGCCCAGCACGTCCATGGCCCGTTGTGTCTCCCGAACCCGACGCTCGCGCAGGAGTTCGGGCGGAATCGGCCCACCCGGATGGGATTTCTCCCCGTCGGTGAGCAGCACCACCCGCACCCGGATGCCCGCGTCGAGGTGGGCGGCGATCAGGCGGCCGGCGCCCAGGATCTCGTCGTCGGGATGCGCGGCGACGACCACCAGGCCGTCGCCGTGGCCCGCCCCGGCCACCTCCAGGGGCTCGACGCGAGGAAGGTCCGCCAACACCCGCCAGGCACGCCAGACGTGTTCGGGGGTGCCCGGCGCCTGGATGGGGTCGGTGAGCGCGCTCTCGGCGCTCACCTCGTCGCCTTCGCCGGATCGCACGTGGCCGCCGCCTCGGCGGCCCGCAGCGAGCCCAGTCGGGCAAGGTCGCGTTCGGCGTGATGCCGGCGCGTGTAGACCGTCAGGTCGGCGACCGCGCGGGCGTGTCGGGCGTCATGACACAGCGGTCCGGCGCCCAGCGCCCGCCCGACGTGCTCCAGGACCTCGGCGCAGGTCCGCTCGACGCCGGCGCGGACCCGCAACGCCCGCGCCCGCGCGCCTTTCGAGCGGTCGTCGGGGTCGGCGTCGATCTGGGCGGCGGCTGTCGCCAGGAGCGTGTCGGCGACCGTCGGGGCGAGGTCGACGGCGCCCAGATGGGCCAGCCCGTGCGGGTCGAGCCGGTCTCGGCCGGCGGCGTCGAGGAGCGGGCCGGCGACCGCGCGGGCGCCGCCGTACCAACACGCGGCCACGCCGACCCCGCCGTGCTCGGAACCGGGCCGGTCGAGGTATGCGCCGACGTGGCCGACCAGCTCGGCGACCATGGCGTCGAGTTCGACGTCCAGGGTCTCGCTCGCGGCCATTGCGATCGCGGGCCACGAGTCGGGCAGCGCCCGGTGGCCGGGGGTGCCGAGGTCGAAGGCGAACAGGCGCGGTCCGTCGGGGGCGTTCGCGGTCACCAGCGCGTGCGTACAGATGCGGGCGCCCCAACACCACCGTCGAGTACCGTGCAGGCGCCATCGGCCACCATCGAGGCGTTCCGCCGTGACCCTGCTGCCGGGCGGCTCGGCCGCCCATACCCCCATCGTGCCCCGGGAGGGACGGGCACGACGCCCGTTTCGGCCTCGGCGATGATCGCGAGGGCATCGGCGTGGCCTTCCGCGAGCCGCCCGAGGGCGAGATCGTGTTCGGCCGGGTCGGCGAGGGTGTCCCACCGCTGGCGGGTCGCCCCTCCCCCGGGCGCGTCCAGGCCCGTCGGGTGGGCGCGCGCGAAGGCGACAAACCACTCCCGTACCAGTGCCCGGTGGTGATGCTCGACCGTCTCCGCCGACGTCCCGGCGGGGAGATCGCGCCCGGGCGGATCGTTCACCCCGGCACAAACCTTGTCGATGCTCGTCCCACGCTGCTACCCACCGCGCCCACGACCACGCCCCGGTCGGCCGTCGCGGCCGACACGCCGCGGCCGTGATCCCGGGACCGGGCGAAGGCGGACCGGCGCTCCGGGGCACCGGGGCACCGTGTGATCGCACTCCGCCCGCCGGTCCTGTCCTGCGCAGGCATCCGATGAGCACGGCCGGGTATCGGCGTCGCGAGTGTCGGACCCGCCGCGATGGAGCACGAGACGATGACCGAGTACGGCTATTTCCTGTCCTGCGAGGAGTTCACCGCCGAGGAGTTGCTCGACCAGGCCCGGCGGGCCGAGCGAGCGGGCTTCACCCGGCTGGCGATCTCCGACCACTTCCATCCGTGGAACGACGCCCAGGGCAGCAGCCCGTTCGTCTGGTCGATGATCGGCGCACTGTCGCAGGTCACCGCGTTGCCGGTCACCACGCTGGTCACCTGTCCCACCGTGCGCCTGCATCCCACCGTCACGGCGCAGGCCGCCGCCACCTCGTCGGTTCTGCTCTGCGGGCGCTTCGTCCTCGGAGTGGGCACGGGGGAGGCGTTGAACGAGCACGTCAACGGTGACCCGTGGCCCGCGTTCGCGGAACGGGCCGACATGCTCGAGGAAGCCGTCGAGATCATGCGGGAGTTGTTCACCGGCCGCCTGGTCGACCACCGGGGCCGGCACTACACCGTCGACAACGCCCGCCTGTACACCCCGCCCGAGGCGCCGCTGCCGATTCACGTGTCGGGCTTCGGACCGAACGCGGCCGAACTCGCCGGGCGGATCGGCGACGGCTTCGTCACCATGACCCCCGACGGGGGACTGATCCGAGCATTCCGGGCCGGCGGAGGCGTCGACAAACCGGTGATCGGCGGGGTCAAAGTCTGTTGGGGCGCGGACCGGGCCAAGGCCGTCGACACGGTTCACCGGCTGTGGCCCAGCGAGTTGTTGCCGGGCGAACTCGCCCAACTCCTGCCCACCCCGGCCCACTTCGAGCAGGCCGCCGAACTCGTCACCCGCGACCTGGTCGCCGACACCGTCACGTGCGGCGACGACGTCGACGAACACGTGCAAACGGTGCGGGCCTACGCCGAGGCGGGCTTCGACGAGGTCTACGTGGGCCAGGTCGGTCCGGAGCAGGAGCCCTTCTTCGACGCCTACCAACACCACGTCCTCCCAGCGGTGCACGGCTGACCGCCAGCATCACCTCGATACCGGACACCCGAGCGGTGGAAGCGAGAGCGGCCGGTCGACCCCTCGAAAGCACACCCGACGCTTGTCGGGTCAACCGAGGATGTGGCGGATGCGGCGGTGTTGCTCCGGCGTCAGGTGCTTGGTGTTCGGGTTGCGGTGACTGTCGGGGTGGTCGCAGACGCGCATGCTGTCGTGTTCCCGCCAAGTTGGCTGATACGTCGGGTCGTTGGCGGTCAGTGCGTCCAGGATCTCGTCCAGGGGGCTCGGTGCGCCGAAGTGGCGCAGCGCGGACTCGTAGGCCGGGCGGGAGGGGCCCACCGCCTCGACGTCGAGGCACATCGGCATGAGCATGACGGTGCGCGCCGCGCGTTCGTGCGCGTTGCCGGCCGCGTCCAGGAATGCCGACGTCTCCCCCCAGCTCAAGCCGGCGAACGTCGGCTCGTTCGCGTGGTACCCGAGGTGGATCACCTCGCTGTCGGCGTCCTCCCGGACGAGGTAATCGATGCCGGCGTCGTATTCGAGGCTGCGGAAGACGATGCACAACTCGCCCCGGGCGGACGGCATTCGCAATACCGCCCACTCGTCGTACGTCTCGTCGTAGAGCCCGGGCGCCCGGACCTGCCCCGCCGGTCGGTAGAAGCCGAGGGCCTCCTCCAACATGTCCTCGTCGTCCAGTTCCTGGACCTGGAGCAGCCCCAGGCAGAACTCCAGGTCGATCTCCTCCCAGTCCATCTCACGAAACGTGGGTGGCTGCCCGCCCGTTTCGGTATCGACGAAACGCTTCGGATAGCCCTTGATGCGCACGATTGCCCTACCTTCTCCGCAGTGATCAAAACCTTCGGAACCCGGTGGCCGCGTTCCCGCCCCCGAACAAGGGCCCGCCCAGTATCAGGTCGAGTCGACGCAGGAACAGTGCGCGGATGCCCCGGCACACGCTTCGGAGAACCCGCGACCGTCGATGACGCGACGTCGCCGGTCTCGACCCCCCGTCCCGTCGCTCCACCGTCCGCCGGGTGTCTTGAGTCGATCACCGCGACCCGCGAGGATGGTTCGCGTCACGCTCGGTCGTCGAATCCCCACCCTGGAGGCGGATGTGCGCGCACGTGTGAAGCGTCGAATCGTGTTGGGCGTCGCGTCGATCGCGTTGGGCGGTGGCGTCGTGATCGGCGCCGCAGCCCAACTGGCGAAGATCATCGTGCCCGGCGCGGCGTGACGAAGGGCGCCGGGCCGCAGGCGTCACCCGCCCGCGCCCGGCGCGAACGCACAGCCCGACACGGCCGGAGCTCCGGGCCGTCCGGACCCTCGTGTTCCGCCCCGGCGGACAGTGCCACGACGCCGCAGACCGCGCCTTTTGCCTCCCGGCCGCCGTCCCCACCCCGTCGCCGGGGGCGAGGAAGGCATGGCACGCCTTGAGTTCGGGCCGCAATCCGCCTGTCTCGGGGTGCGGGTGTCTCATGCTTGGGTGCGTTGGTGGCCGGCCGATCCGATCACGTGCCGCCCGAGGTGACCGAGTACGTGGCCGACCAATCCGGGGTGGGCCCGGACGTATTTGCCGAATGTCCGTCGCCGGCAACGGCGTTCGCCGTTCGTGATCTCGCCGTGGCGGGCTCGGTGGGATGGTATCCGACGTGTGCTGGACGTTTCCGGCCCCGTCCTCGTTGCCGCAGCCCGCGACCGCGTCGTGACGGCCGTGGGTCGGCCGGGTCGGCCTCGGCGCGACGTGTGCCGTCGCCCTCGGCTGCGAACTCCGCCGCGTCCACCGCCTCACCTACGCCGACGGCCACGCCCGCGACGACCCCCGCGCCGCCACCCCGATCGGCATGGGCTGCCGCGTCTGTGAACGCCACGACTGCACCCGACGCGCCAACCCCACCGCCGGGAACCGGCTCGCCGTCGACGAGAACCGCACCACCGCGACGCCCTACCAGGTGCGTTCGACGCGGTAGTGATCGCGAATCGCACGGAGGGCCGGGCTCATCGTGGCCCGTCCCCCGGTGCACGGCGGCTCGGAGGCGCGTCGGTGAAGACGCAGTCGCCGCATGTACCGCCCTGCGGGATGCGGTAGTACAGACAGCAGGTGGTCCGGCGGAACCCGGCCCCGGACCACGTCCCGGTGTCACGCAAGTGCCCGCGAGATTGCACCGCGCCGGCGATCCGCATCGCGGTATCGGCTCGGGCCGGATCGTCGGGACGCAGGTGTCGATCCAGCATGCGCACGACGCCCGCCAGACCCGAAGCCGCGTTGCCCCACAGCAGGCGTTCCGAGACCGGGGTGATCCGGCGGATCGCCTGCGCCAGGGGAACCAGGTGGCCTTCGGCCACCACCTCGTACACCGTGTCCGCGAGGTTCTGCTCGTCTCCGTCCGACTCGCCGGCGGGTCGGGGAGGAGGATCGACCCAGAGTTCCGCCGGGCCCGGTGGCGAAAGCCGCCACATGACGCGGTCGGGATCGAGGTCCGGAACCACGCCGGCCCGCGCCACGGCACCGAGGGCGACCGACCACAGGCGAGCGGCGATGCCCAACTGGGCGATCGACGCCGCGACACGTACCTCGTCCGTACCCAATCGCACGCCGACGTCGTGGACATGGTGGGCGAGCAGGTCCGGCGCACGGTACAGGTCACCGAGGGGGCGGAATCCCGCCGTGTCGGCGCGGGGTCCCATGGCCAACGCGAAGAACGGACCGATCTCGATCAGACCGCCGAGGGCATCACGCAGGCGATTCGCCGCGGGGAGCATCCCCTGTCCACCGGTCACGGGTCAGCGCTCGCTCTCGCGCAGGCCCAGGTTGTCGTGGATGCGCAGGGTCGCGATCGACCGATTGAGGGTGATGAAGTGCAGACCCGGCGCGCCCTCGGCGAGCAGGCGCTCGCTCATGCGCGTGCCGTACTCGATGCCGATCTCCTGCACCGCGGCCGTATCGTCGCCGACGGCGCGTACCCGGTCGGCGAGTTCGGTGGGGAAATCCGCACCGCTGAGCCGCGCGAACCGCTCGATCTGGCCGGCATTGGTGACCGGCATGATCTCCGGGATGATCGGCACGTCGCAGCCCGCCGCCACGACACGGTCCCGCAGCCGCAGGTAGTCGTCGACGTGGAAGAACATCTGCGTGATCGCGTAGTCGGCTCCCGCCCGGCACTTCCGCACGAAGTACTTCACGTCGTCGTCCCAATTCGTCGAACGCGGGTGCATCTCGGGGAACGCCGCGACGCCCACACAGAAGTCGCCGGACTCCTTCAACAGTCGCACGAGTTCCTCGGCGTACGTGAAGCCCTGCGGATGTGGCACCCACGTGCCCTGCGGATCACCCGGCGGGTCGCCGCGCAGCGCGAGGACGTTGCGCACCCCGGCGTCGGCGTACTGCCCGATGATGTTGCGCAGTTCGCTGATCGAATGGCCGACGGCGGTGAAGTGGCCGAGCGGCGTCAACGTCGTCTCGGTGGCGATGCGCTCGGTGATGTCGACTGTGCGGTCCCGGCTGGAACCGCCCGCCCCGTAGGTCACCGATACGAACGACGGCCCCAGCGCCTCGACACGGCGCAGCGCGTCCCACAGGTGCCGCTCGCCGACATCGGTCTTGGGTGGGAAGAACTCGAACGAGAAGGACCGCTTGCCGCTCGCGAGGAGATCGTGGATGGCCGTGGCTCGGGCCGAGCCGAGGCCCGGTCTCCGGGACGAGGTGACTCCGACAGACATGGCAATAAAGCTATCGGCGAGATTCTGCGCCATGGAGAGGCCGTCCGCACCTCGGACACGGTGCGCCGACGGAAGGCCGCGCCGGCGCGGTGACATCGCGGTCCCCGCTGATCCCGGTGCCGCCGTATGCGACCTACGCTTGGTGAATGCGCATCGTCTCGTTGTTGCCCGCCGCCACCGATCTGGTCGCCGAACTCGGACTCGTGGGCGACCTGGTCGGCCGCACCCACGAATGCGACTGGCCGCCGGGGGAGGTCGCCGGAGTGCCGGTGGTCACCCGTGCGGAGTTCGACGCGGACCGGTTGAGCAGTCGGGAGATCTCCGAGGCCGTCGGCGGTGCGGCGCACCGGGGGTCGTCGCTGTACACGTTGGACGCCGAGCGTCTCGCGGAGTTGGCGCCCGATGTCGTGCTGACGCAGGATCTGTGTGACGTGTGCGCGGTGTCGTACACGGCGGTCTCCGAGACGGTTCGGGTTCTGGACGCCGGGCCGCGCGTGGTCAGTCTGGAGCCGCGTACCCTGCCGGACGTCCTCGACACACTGACGCACGTGGGCGCGGTGCTGGGGGTCCAGGACGTCGCAGCCGCACGGCTGCGGGAGTTGCGGGCCCGCATGGCGGCGGTGACCGCGGCGGTCGCGGGACGGCCGAAGCCCCGGGTCGCGGCCGTCGAATGGCTCGATCCGCTGTGGCCCGCCGGGCACTGGGTGCCCGAGCAGATCGGCCTGGCCGGCGGTGAACCGCTGCTCGCCGCGCCCGGCGAACACACCAAAGCCATGGAGTGGGCGGCGGTTCGAGACACCCGGCCGGACGTAATCCTGGTGCTGCCGTGCGGGTTCGCGCCCGAGCGCACCGAGTCGGAGGCGAGCCTGCTGACGTCCCTGCCCGGCTGGTCGGACCTGCCCGCCGTGCGGTCCGGGCGCGTGTGGGTGCTCGACGGCCCGGCGTACTTCAACCGCCCCGGCCCCCGCGTGGTGCGCGGCGCCGAGGTGCTCGCCTGGGTATTGCACGGCGTCGCGGTCGGCGCACCGGTGACCCATGCCGAGGCTCGACGGCTGCCGGGCGATGCGGACACGGCGACGACAGGCGACTGACCACCCGTTCGCCGGCGGGCGGACCCGCCCGGCCGCCGGCGCCCCGCGCTCCTCGAACTCCCTGGCCGAAAGGCGCCGTTGCCCCACACGTGACGCGTATGCGACCGTGACCGCGATCGGCTCGGCGGCGGTGTCGCAGGGTCGAGTGCATGGCGCCGTTCCTCGGGGAAAGCCGGTCGAAACCCGGCACTGTCCCGCAACCGTAGGCGCTCCGTACCACCGGGCAACCGGGCGGCGGGGTGCGAGTCGGATTGCCCGTGGTCCGGTGTTTTCGTCGAGATCCGTCGTGGACTGCGGACAGCGAAGAGCCCGGACGACCGGCTGCCGTCGGTTCGCTGGCCGCTTCCTCTGCCACGATCCTGGTGGGGAAGGAACGGCCGTGAGTACGTCTGCCGGACACGCGAAATCGGCGCCCCTACCGCGCGAATCCCCCATCGATCGTCGTACCGCCATGACCGGCGCGGTACTGACGGCGATTCTCCTGCTCCTGAGCCTCGTCGGCGCCCTTCCGGCGCGCGCCAGCGGTCTCGAAGCCTGTCCGTCGGGCAATCGGGCCGGTCTGGTGCTGGACTTCGGCGCCGTCGACGACCCGCTCGCCGGCCCCCGCCCCGTCCCGGCGCTGACCTCGACCTGTGTAACGCCGCTGCGCGCTGCGGGCGGTGCCTCGGTCAGCGGCCTGGACCTGTTGACCCGCACCGGGCACACCCTGCGCACCAACGCGTCCGGCCTGGTGTGTCCATCGACGGCTATCCGGCCGAGGGCTGCGCCGAGACGTTGCCGGGCGGGCGAGGGTACGCCTTGTACATCGCGGACGGGTCGGCGTACGGGGCTCCGCCGAAGTGCACGAAGTCGCAGGCCAGGCCCCGTCGCATGGCCCGGTGCGCGGCGACCGGCGAGTCGAAGCCCCCGGACGGCGGGACCAGTGCCCGACCGCTGGTCCCGACACCGTTGGGCACCCACGAGGGTGACGAACGACATCGCGGAATCATCGTATGACCCGTTGTCCGACGAACAGGGCGTCTCGTACGCTCCGCAGGCCGGCTCTCGTCGAGTCGGCGACAATCGCATAGTTCGGAGTCCAGGGGAAGCCGGTCGAAATCCGGCGCTGACCCGCAACCGTAGGCGGTGGTCGACAACCACCGCGAGTCGGAATGCCTGGACTCGTACGAGTTTTATGGCTCCAGCTGTCGTGGACTGCACGCTGAGGCCCGGATTTCACGTCCGGCGATGTCTCGTCGGTGGATACCGGGGGTGCGCGGTCCCGAGAGGAACACCGCTCGGCCCGGTCGGCATCGCTCTCGCCGCTCGTGCCGAGACCCGCCACACGAAGGGGATCCGCACGTGAAGATTCGTGGAAACAAGGCTCGAATAGGTCGGCTGGTCGGGGCGCTCGCCCTGCTCGCGCTGCCCGCCACCGCCCAGATCACCGTGAACGCACCGGCCGCCTACGCCATCGACCCCACCAAGGGCTCCGCCGGCGTCTGCCCGAACGCCAACGGGGTGACCGTCATCGTCGACTTCCAGGAACTCGGCGGGGCTACGCTCACCCGCTGCGCACCCGGCGACCAGGCCACCGGTCTGGCCGCGCTGAAGAACGCCGGCTTCCAGATCCAGGGCACCAACCGCTGGGGCGAGGCGTTCATCTGCCGGATCGAGGGCAAGCCCGGCGTGGACACCGAACCGTGCGTCAACACGCCGCCGGCGTCCGCCTACTGGTCCTACTGGCACGCGCCCAACAACGGCACCTGGACCTACAGTTCGTGGGGCGCGAGCGCCCGCAAGCCCCCGCTGGGCAGCTTTGAGGGCTGGTCGTTCTCCAAGGACAAGACGGACACCACCAACCCGCCGCCGCGGGTGGCCCCGACGCGCCCGTAACGCCGGCCGATCCGCCCAAGGCCCCGAGGCAGGCTCGTCCTCGATGTCGCGACCGCGTTCGTTCCGCAGGATCACCGCCCGTGGGGACACTTCGCCCGGGACGAACGCGGCAACGCGTCATGAGGACCGACTCGATCGAAGCGACACCGGCCGCGTCCACACCTTCGAGGCATGCTCTCGCCGTCCGGCGCATGGACTGGGCTCCCCGAGGTGCCTCCGGGCGACTAAGCTGTCGCACGCAGTCGGTTCGCCCTGCCATCCGGGTAGGCGCGTCGTAAGAGGGAACCCGGTGTGAATCCGGGACTGCCCCGCAGCGGTGAGTGGGAACGACCGCCGTCAACAGCACTGGACCCGAGTCGGGTTTGGGAAGCGACGGCCAGTAGGTGTCCGCCCTTTGGTGGACGTGCCCACGAGTCCGAAGACCTGCCACTGCCCGTGCGCTGCCGCAGCGCACGGTGAACTCGGTGACCTCGTGGGCGGGTCGGCGGACAACCGGTGGGACACATGCGCGAGTGCGCCGACGTGGCCCGCGCGGTTTGTCGTCCCTTCGCGCCTGCGATCCGTCTCCGGGATCTTGTCGACAGGCTCGCGAAGGAGAGTTCCGTGACCACCAAGTCCGCAGCCGCGGCGGCACGCGCCACCGTGTACGGCTACCCCCGCCAGGGCCCGAATCGGGAACTGAAGAAGGCCGTCGAAGGCTACTGGGCCGGCCGTATCGATGCACAGGCGCTCCGCAACGCCTCGGCCGAACTGCGCCGCGCCAACTGGCGACGCCTCGCCGAGGCCGGCATCCACGAGGTGCCCACCGGCGACTTCTCGCTGTACGACCACGTCCTCGACACCAGCGTCGCCGTGGGCGCGATCCCGGCCCGGCACCGCGCCGCCGTCGAAGCCGACGCCCTGGACGGCTACTTCGCGATGGCGCGCGGTACGCAGGACGTGGCGCCGCTGGAGATGACCAAGTGGTTCGACACGAACTACCACTACCTCGTGCCCGAACTCGGACCCGACACCGTTTTCGCGGCGAACTCCGCCAAGCAGGTGGCCGAGTTCCGGGAGGCCGTCGCGCTGGGCCTGACCGCCCGTCCGGTGCTGGTGGGCCCGCTCACCTACCTCCTGCTCGCCAAGCCCGCACCGGGCGTCGCGGCCGACTTCCAGCCGCTGACCCTGCTGGACCGACTGCTACCGGTGTACGCCCGGCTGCTCGCCGACCTGCGCGCCGCCGGCGCCGAGTGGGTACAACTCGACGAACCGGCGCTGGTGCAGGACCGCAGCTTCGCCGAACTGGGCGCCGCAGCCCGGGTCTTCCGCGAACTCGGCGGCCTGACCGACCGGCCCAAGCTGCTCGTGGCCTCGTACTTCGACCGCCTGGGCGAGGCACTGCCGATCCTGGCCAAGGCCCCGATCGAGGGCCTGGCGCTGGACTTCACCGGCTCCGCCGCCGCCAACCTGGACGCGCTGGCCGCCGTCGGCGGACTGCCCGGGAAGCGGCTGGTCGCCGGTGTCGTGGACGGCCGCAACGTGTGGATCAACGACCTCGGCAAGTCGCTGACCACGCTCGGCATACTGCTGGGCCTGGCCGACCGGGTCGACGTCGCCGCCTCCTGCTCGTTGTTGCACGTGCCGCTGGACGCCGACGCGGAACGCGACATCGACCCGCAGATCGCCCGCTGGCTCGCCTTCGCCCGGCAAAAGACCGAGGAGGTCGTCACCCTGGCCCGCGGCCTCGCCCAGGGCACCGACACCATCGCGACACACCTCGCCGCCAACCGCGCCGACCTGGCCGCACGCAGGGCCTCCGCGCTCACCCACGACCCCGCCGTCCGCGCCCGCGCCGCCGCGGTCACCGACGCGGACGGCCGCCGCAGCAGGCCCTACGCCGAACGCGCCGAGGCCCAACGCGCCCACCTGGGACTGCCGTTGCTGCCCACGACCACCATCGGCTCCTTCCCGCAGACCGCCGAACTGCGCGCCGCCCGCGCCGACCTGCGCGCGGGGCGCATCGACGGCGCCGGGTACGAGGAGCGCATCGAAGCCGAGATCCGCGACGTGATCTCCTTCCAGGAGAAGGCCGGCATCGACGTCCTGGTGCACGGCGAAGCCGAACGCAACGACATGGTCCAGTACTTCGCCGAGCAGCTGACCGGATACGTCGCCACCCGGCACGGCTGGGTGCAGTCGTACGGCACGCGGTACGTGCGCCCGCCGATCCTGGCCGGCGACATCTCCCGTCCCGAGCCGATGACCGTGCGCTGGACCGCGTTCGCCCAGTCGTTGTCCGACCGACCCGTCAAGGGCATGCTGACCGGGCCGGTGACCATGCTCGCGTGGTCCTTCGTCCGCGACGACCAACCGCTCGGGGAAACCGCCCGACAGGTCGCGCTCGCGCTGCGCGACGAGGTCGACGACCTGGAGGCCGCCGGGAGTTCGGTCATCCAGGTGGACGAGCCCGCGCTGCGCGAGACGCTGCCGCTGCGCGCGGTGGACCATGCCGCGTACCTGGACTGGGCCACCGAGGCGTTCCGGCTGAGCACGTCCGGCGTACGCACGGCGACCCAGATCCACACGCACATGTGCTACGCCGAGTTCGGCGACATCGTGCAGGCCATCGACGACCTCGACGCCGACGTGATCAGCCTGGAGGCCGCCCGCTCGCACATGCAGGTCGCGGGCGAACTCGCCGCCCACAGCTACCCGCGCGAGGCCGGACCCGGCGTGTACGACATCCACTCCCCGCGCGTTCCCGGCACGGACGAGGTGGTGGGCCTGCTCCGCAAGGGCCTGGCCGCGATCCCCGCCGAACGCCTGTGGGTCAACCCGGACTGCGGCCTCAAGACCCGCGGCTGGCCCGAGGTCCGCACCTCGCTGGAGAACCTGGTCGCGGCGGCCCGGGAGGTGCGCACGACGCTGCCGAACACGACCTCTTGACCCGAGCTCGCCGGGGTGGGCGCACGTGCTCCCACCCCGACGACTCGGCCGCGGCACGTGGGCTTCGGACAGCAGACCGGATCGATGCGGGGGACCACCGACGAACCGATCGAAAGGATCGACTACCTCATGGGACCGCAACGCACGGACGGATCCCGGCTGATCCGCGACCCGCGCACCAACCCCGGCCCGAGTCCGGGAGGCGCCGCCACGCCGACGAACACCGGGGCGAGTGCGGGGGGTTCGTCCGGCGGGTCGGGTCGGGACGCGGTGGCGGCGGATTGGCCTTCAGCGGCACCAACGCGTCGACGTTGGTCCTGATATCGCTGATCCTGCTCACGATCGGTGGCGGCGTCTTCGTCGCGACCCGGCATCGCAAGGGTGCCTACGTGCGACGGCACTGAGCATCGGGCTGGGTGGTGGGCCGGTCCGTACCGCCACCCATCCGTAAGCCCCTCCTTCCCGTTGCCTGAGGTCCGTCATCGTGACGAACGGCACGAGGGATTGCGCACTCATCCTGTTGTCCGACGGCTGGAATGTTCCGTATGCTCCGCACGCCGAGTCGTATCGGCATTCCAATTCCATAGTTCGAAGCTCAGGGGAAGCCGGTCGAAATCCGGCGCTGACCCGCAACCGTAGGCGGTGGCCGCGAGGCCGCCGCGAGTCGGAATACCTGGGTACGTACGAATTTTGCTGGCTCCAGCTGTCGTGGACTACACGCTGAAGCCCGGACCGCCCGACCGGCGTCGTGCCGTCGGCGAGCCCCGGGACGCGTTGGTCTCGGAAGGGTCCCACCGATGTCCTGGCTCACTGTGCGAAAGTCCGGCGCCGTCGCGGTCTGCGGCGCGATCCTGGTCGCGGCCTCCCCCGTCTTCTCCGCCTCGGCCGATGCCGCGAACCCGTATGCCGCATCGGCCGCGGCGGCGGCGAAGTGGCAGGCCGGGGAGCTGGTGGACGGGGGTATACCCGGGTTCTCCGGTGCGGACTGGGGCCTGACCATCGACACCATGATGGCGCTGGCCGCCACCCGTTCGCAGCCTGCCGCGCTCGGCGCGGCGGCGGATGCGGTGGCCGCGAACATCCGCAAGTACAACAGCGCCGAGGAGTGGGGCATGCCCGGCTCACGGATCGCGGGGGCGACCGCGAAGGTGTTGTTCGCCTCGGTCGTCGCGGGCCGCGAGCCGACCGCGTTCGGCGGGCTGGACATGCGCGCGGAAACACTCGACCTGATCGCCAGCGCGGATGCCGGCGACGACGTGGGCCGGATCCGGGACAAGCTCACCGGCAGCCCCGACTCCGGCAACGCGTTCGGTCAATCGCTCGCCGTGCTCGGCCTGGCCCGCAGCGGCGGAGTACCGCAGACCGCCGTGGACTTCCTGATCAAGCAGCAGTGCCCGAGCGGCGGCTTCCGGCTGTTCCCGGGGCAGTTGGGCAGCACCGGCGCGACCTGCCAGGACACCCCGACCACCGTGCTCGACCCGGACTCCACGGGGATGGCCGTACAGGCGCTGCTGTCCGCGGCGGCCGAGAGCGGGTCGACCGGCGCGGCGGCCGCGGCGAAGAAGGGTGCGGACTGGTTGAAGTCCAAGCAGCGCGCCGACGGTTCGTTCGGCGGCTCGGGCCCCACCGAGGCCTCGAACACCAACAGCACCGGCCTGGCCGGGCAGGCCCTGCACGCCGCCGGCTACTCGACCGAGGCGGACAAGGCCGCAGCGTGGGTCGCCAAGCACCAGATCACCGCGGACAACGCCGGCGCCGCGACCAAGGACGTCGGCACCATCGCCTACAACGAGGACGCGCTCACCTCGGCCCGGGCGGAGGGCATCCCGGACTTCCAGCGCGACCAGTGGCGCCGCGCCACCCCGCAGGCCCTGCTCGTACTCGCGGACGTCCCCCTCGGTGACCTGGGCAAGGCGCCGACCGAGCCGACCGGGACCGCGACAAGCAGCCCTGTGCCGACCGGCTCCCACACCCCCGCGCCCTCCGGCTCGGCCACCCACACCGGGTCCGAGAGCCCGTCCGCCTCGACGTCGGCTACGCCCACCACGTCGCTCGGCCAGACCGCGAGCGCCTCGATCACCGCGTCCGCGACGAACACGACCCGGGCCGGCACGAGCGGCTCGGCATCGGGCGGCGGAAGCACCTCCGGCGGTGGCGGCACCGCGAACGGCGGCGGCGGAAGCCTCGCCCGCACGGGCGCGGAGATCGGCGGCATGGTGCTGCTGGCGGTCGGCCTGGTCGGCACCGGATTCGCCGTCCGCGCCGGCGCACGCCGCAAGAACGGCAAGCACACATGAGGCGCCTCGGACGTGGTGGCCGCATGGCACGCCTGATCACCGCCCTGGCCCTGCTCGCCCTCCCCGCCGCCGCTCGGCTCACGGTCGCCGCGCCGGCCGCACAGGCGGTCGACACTTCGAAGGGCACCCCCGGCTACTGCCCGGACGCGGGCGGCGTGACGATCGTGATCGACTTCCAGGAGCTGGGCGGTACGACCATCGTGCGCTGTGCCCGGGGTGATCAGGCCACCGGCCATGCCGCGCTGAAAAACGCCGGCATCGAGATCGCCGGCGTGGCCCGCTGGGGCGAGGCGTTCATCTGCCGGATCGAGGGCAAGCCCGGCGCCAACTCGGAGCCGTGCATCGACACGCCCCCGGCCTCCGCCTACTGGTCGTACTGGCACGCCCCCAACGGCGGTTCGTGGACCTACAGCCAGTGGGGCGTGATGAACCGCAAGCCGCCGCCCGGCAGCTTCGAGGGCTGGTCGTTCGCCAAGAACAAGACCGAGACGACCAACCCGCCGCCGCGCGTGGCTCCTTCGCGCCCGGCCGCGCCCGCGACGCAGGACCCACCGCCCAGGACGAACAACCCGCAACCGCCGGCAGGCAACGGAGGCAACCCGGGCAGCTCCGGCAACGGCACGACGTCGGCGGCATCTGGGGGCAACTCCGGTAAGACCGGGGGTGGTTCCGCCTCGACCGTGGGCGGCTCCAACGGGGCGAACGGGACTTCCACCTCGGGTACCGATCCGCTCGCCCCGGGGCCGGGTGTGTCCGGCAATCCGATGGAGGCCGAGCCGCCGCCGGCCGCCCCGGCGAGCGAGGTGCCCGGCACGGCCCCCACCGAGTCCGCGGCGCCGCCGGGTTCGGCCGCGCCGTCGGCGCAACCCTCCGGGATCACCCCGCAGGGCCAGACCTGGACCGGCGGCGAGGAGTTGGCCACGAAGAAGCGGGAAGGGATCCCGACCACGACCATCGCCGGCATCGCCCTGCTCGTGGCGATCTGCGCGGCGGCCGGGTTCACCACGTGGCGCCGCCGCACCCGCGCCGACGGATCGGGATGAACGTGCCGCATCCGAAACCCTCGCCGACCGCCGTCGCGTTCCGCCGCGGCGGCGGCCGGCTGCCCCGCACCGTGCACCCCGGCGCGTGGTGGTTGTGGGCCCTTGGCCTGGCCACCGCCGCGAGCCGAACCACCAACCCCCTGCTGCTCGCGCTGATCCTGGCCGTGGCCGGGTTCGTCGTCGCCAACCGGCGCAGCGACGCGCCGTGGGCGCTGGCCTTTCGCATGTACCTGTTCCTCGGCTTGTTCATCATCGTGATGCGGGTGTTGTTCCGGATCGTCTTCGGCGCGGGCGCGGCGAGCGGCCATGTGCTGGTCGACCTGCCGGAGATCCCGCTGCCCGAGTGGGCGGCGGGGATCCACCTGTTCGGGCCGGTGGGGCTGGAGCATGTACTGGGCGGGTTCTACGACGGGTTGCGGTTGGCCACGATGATCGTGTGCCTGGGCGCGGCGAACGCGTTGGCGAGCCCCAAGCGCATGCTCAAGGCGGTGCCGGCGGCGCTGTACGAGGTGGGCGCGGCGGTGGTGGTCGCCCTGTCGGTGGCGCCGCAGTTGATCGAGAGCGTGCATCGGGTGCGCCGGGCGCGGCGGTTGCGCGGCGGGGCGCAGAAGGGCATGCGGGCGCTGCGGTCGATCGCCATCCCGGTGCTCCAGGACGCGCTGGATCGTTCGCTCGCGCTGGCCGCGGCGATGGACTCCCGGGGATACGGCCGCAATCGGCATCTGCCGCGCACGATCCGGCTGGTGACCGGGGTGTTGACCCTGGTGGGGCTGATCGGGGTCTGTGTCGGGGTGTACGCCCTGCTCGACGGCGGTACGCCCCGCTACCTCGGCGTCACCATGTTGCCGGGGGGCCTGGTGGTCGCCGGTATCGGCTTCGTGCTGACCGGCCGGCGGATCGACCGCAGCGTGTACCTGCCGGACCGCTGGCGCCTCGCCGAATTCGCGGTCGCCGTCTGTGGCCTGGGCACCGGCGCGTTGCTCTACCTGACCAGCCGGATCGACGCGGGCAACCTGTACCCGTCACTCAGCCCACTCGCGTGGCCCGAGTTGGCCCCGTTGCCCGTACTCGCCTTGGCCGTCGGCGTGTTGCCGGCCTGGCTCGCCCCGCCGCCTCCGCTCACCGTGCCCCGCGCGGGCGTCATGCCGCCCGCGCCCGAGACGCCCGTTCGGCCGACGACCCCGGACCGGGGCGACGGCACCATCCTCAGGGAGAAGTCCGTCCGGTGATCGAATTCCGCGACGTCACCATCACCTACGCCGACGCACCGGCACCGGCCCTGCGCGATGTCGAGTTGACCATTCCCGAAGGGGAGTTGTGTCTGGTCGTCGGTCGCACGGGCGCGGGCAAGTCGACCCTCCTGGGCGCGATCAACGGCCTGGTCCCGCACTTCACCGGCGGCACGCTGCGCGGCAGTGTGCGCGTCGACGGAATCGAGACCCGCTCGCAACCACCGCGCGAGTTCGCACACCTGGTCGGCGTGGTCGGCCAGGACCCGCTCGCCGGCTTCGTCACCGACACGGTCGAGGAGGAACTTGCCTACGGTATGGAGCAGTTGGCCATCCCGTCGGCGGTGATGCGCAAGCGGGTCGAGGAAACCCTCGACCTGCTGGGAATCGCCGAGTTGCGCCATCGCCCGCTGCGCACGCTCTCCGGCGGCCAGCAGCAGCGGGTCGCGATCGGCTCGGTGCTCACCGCGCACCCGCGCGTGCTGGTCCTGGACGAGCCGACGTCCGCGCTCGACCCCACCGCCGCCGAGGACGTGCTCGCCGCGATCACCAGGCTCGTGCACGACCTCGGGATCACCGCGATCGTCGCCGAACACCGCATGGAGCGGGTCGTACAGTACGCCGACCGCCTCGTGCACCTGCCCGGGGACCGCACCGTCCGCGACGGCGCGCCCGCCGAGATCCTGCGGACCTGCGACATCGCCCCGCCGGTGGTCGAACTCGGCCGGCTGGCCGGGTGGTCGCCGCTGCCGCTGTCCGTGCGCGACGCCCGCCGCCTGGCCGCGCCGCTCCGCGAACGCCTCGTCGGCCACACACCCCCGGCGCCGCGCCCGACCGACCCGACGACCGGCCCGCTGCTGAGCGCGCGGCGCATCATCGTGCGCTACGGCGACGTGATCGCCGTACGCGGCCTGGATCTGGAATTGCCCGGGCAGGTCACCGCGCTGATGGGCCGCAACGGGTCCGGCAAGTCCTCGCTGTTGTGGGCCCTGCAAGGGTCCGGGCCGCGTCAGGGCGGCACGGTGGACGTGGCGGGCGTCGACCCGGGCCGAGCCGAGCCGAAACGGGCCCGCGCACTGGTCGGCCTGGTCCCGCAGACCCCCGGCGATCTCCTCTACCTGGAGACCGTCGACGCGGAATGCGCCGAGGCGGACCGCGAGTCGGGCGCCGAGGCGGGCGCGTGCCGAGCCCTGCTCGACCGCATCGCGCCGGGCATCGACGGCGCCGTACATCCGCGCGACGTCTCCGAGGGGCAACGCCTCGCGCTGGTCCTGGCCATCCAACTCGTGGCCGCGCCGCGGGTGGTGCTGCTCGACGAACCCACCCGCGGCCTCGACTACCACGCCAAGCGGCGGTTCGTCCGGGTGGTGCGCGAACTCGCCGACGCCGGAAGGGCGATCGTGTTGGCCACACACGACGTCGAGTTCGTCGCGCAGGTCGCCGACCGGGTCGTGGTGATGGCCGAGGGCGACATCGTCGCCGACGGCCCCACCGCCGAGGTCGTGGTGTCCTCCCCGGCGTTCGCACCCCAGGTGGCCAAGATCCTCGCCCCCGCCGAGTGGCTGACGGTCACCGACGTCGGCAACGCCCTTGCGGATACCGACGTCGCCCACCGGCAGCCCGACCCGTCGGTCTCACCCGACGCTCGCGCATCCGCCGCAGACAGGGAGCCCACCGGATGACGACCGTCACCGACACGCCCAAACGCAGCAACGCGATTCGCATCACCCCACGTACCGCGATCGTGCTCACCATCGCCTCCATCGCGGGTCTGGCGATGTTCCTGTGGCCGCTGTTCGCCTCCCCCTCGCCCGAATCGGCCGCGCACTCCGGGGACGCGCCGCTGATCTTCGCCGTCACATTGCCGTTCGTGGTCGCCGTGGTTCTCGCCGAACTCACCAGCGGTGGACTGGACTCCAAGGCGCTGGCCATGCTCGGCGTGCTCTCCGCGATCAACGCGGCACTGCGGCCGCTCGGCGCCGGCACCGCGGGGATCGAGACGGTGTTCTTCATGCTCGTGCTCGCCGGACGCGTGTTCGGCCCCGGGTTCGGATTCGTGCTCGGCTGTACGTCGTTGTTCGCGTCCGCCCTGTTGACCGCCGGCGTCGGCCCCTGGTTGCCGTTCCAGATGCTGGCCTCCGCCTGGGTCGGACTCGGCGCGGGCCTGCTCCCCCGACGCGTTCGCGGCCGGCGCGAGATCGTCATGCTGGCCTGCTACGGAGTCTTCGCCGCCTACGCGTTCGGCTTCCTGATGAACATGTGGTTCTGGCCCTTTCTCGCCGACTCCGAATCCATGGTCGGCCCGGCGTTCGTACCCGGCGACGGCATCCTCGACAACCTGCACCGCTTCTTCGTCTTCACCATCCTCACCTCGACCTTCGGCTGGGACACCGGCCGGGCGATCACCAACTGCGTCGCCATCGCCCTCGTCGGCCCGGCGGTGCTGGCCGCACTGCGCCGCGCCTCCCGCAAGGCGGCGTTCGAGGCGCCGATCGTGTTCGAACCCGCTCGGGCCGACGACGGCCCTACACAGGTCGGAACCGCGACCACCGCCAAGCAGACGAAGCTTGCTCCATAACTTTCGCGAACGGGAGCGGAGACATCGTGGTGATGCTCGACGCGCACCAGGCCTTCACCCGTCTCGCGGGCGAAAACCTGTGGATCATCGCGGGAGTGGTTGCGGGCATGCGATCGAAACGCCGGGCGACGGTGCAGCCGCCCGGCGTCCCGGTCGGCTCAGCGGTGGGTGAACGACGGCGTGCGCTTTTCGGTGAACGCCGCCATCCCCTCCTTCTGGTCCGCTGTCGCGAACGTGGCGTGGAACAGGCGTCGTTCGAAGCGCACCCCCTCGGCCAACGTGGTCTCGAAGGCGCGGTTGACGCTCTCCTTGGCCATCATCGCGATCGGCGTCGACATGCCCGCGATGGTCGCGGCGGTGGACAGCGCCTCGGTGAGCAGGTCGGCGGCGGGAACAATGCGCGAGACCAGGCCGGCGCGCTCGGCCTCGTCGGCGTCCATGGTGCGGCCGGTCAGACACAGGTCCATCGCCTTGGCCTTGCCGATCGCCCGGGTCAGTCGTTGTGAGCCGCCGATGCCGGGGATCACGCCGAGCTTGATCTCGGGTTGGCCGAAGACCGCGGTGTCGGCGGCGAGGAGGATGTCGCACATCATGGCGAGTTCGCATCCGCCGCCGAGTGCGTAGCCGGACACGGCGGCGATGGTGGGCTTGCGGACGTCGCCGAGGCGGTCCCACGCGGAGAACCAGTCGGAGAGGTAGACGTCCATGTAGCCGTTGGGCCGCATCTCCTTGATGTCCGCGCCGGCGGCGAACGCCTTCGCGGATCCGGTGATCACCAGCGCGCCGACGTCCGGGTCCCGGTCGAGCGTGGTCGCGGCGTCCACGACCTCGGCCATCACGGTCAGGTCGAGGGCGTTGAGTGCCTTGGGCCGGTTGAGCGTGATCAGCGCGGTGCGGTCGTGGCGCTCGACCAGGATGGTCTCGTACTCGGTCATGCGGGGTCGTTCCCTTCGCCTGCGGCGGTGTCGGTGTGCTGGTCCCTGATGGTGTGGATGACGGCGGAGAAGTCGCGGTCGGCGCCGCCGTTCTCGGCGAACGCCGCGTACATCTCGGCCGCGTGCAGACCCAGTTCGGCCGACACCCCGCCCGCGCGGATCGCGTTGGCGGCCAGCCGCAGGTCCTTGGCCATCAGGGCGCCGGCGAAGCCGGGCCGGTAGTCGTGGTTGGCGGGGCTGGCCGGCACCGGGCCGGGCACCGGGCAGTTCGTGGTCAGCGCCCAGCACTGTCCGGAGGCGGCCGAGGCGACGTCGAACAGCGCCTGGTGGGAGAGCCCGAGGTGCTCGCCCAGCACGAACGCCTCGCTCACCGCGATCATGGTGGCGCCCAGGATCATGTTGTTGCAGATCTTCGCGGCCTGCCCGGCACCGGGCGGACCGCAGTGCACGACACGACGACCCATCGCGGTCAGCACCGGTTCGATCGCGGTGAAGTCCTCGCTGTCGGCGCCGACCATGAACGTGAGCGTGCCGGCCACCGCGCCGACCACTCCCCCGGACACCGGCGCGTCGAGGGCACGCCGCCCGGTCGCGCGCACTGCGGCGTGTGCGGCGTGCGCGTCGGCGACGTCGATCGTCGAACAGTCGACGAACAGCGCCCCGGCCGGCGCGGCGGCCAAGAGCCCGTCCTGGCCCCCGTAGCAGTCCAGGACGTGCGCCCCGCCGGGCAGCATGGTGATCACCACATCCGCGTCGGCGGCGGCTTCCGCAGGGGATCCGGCGATCCGGACACCCTGGTCCCGGGCCTGTTCCAATGCCTGGGGAACCAGGTCGAATCCGTTGACGACGTGTCCGGCCGCGACCAGGTTGGCGGCCATCGGGCCGCCCATGTTGCCCAGTCCGACGAACGCGACGGCCCGGGTCGTCATCATCGACTCGCCTCCGCGGTCACGGCCGCGAAGTCCAACGCTCGCTCGGATGCACTCCCCCACCGCGGTTGCACCGGCCTCCCGACGGTCGGCCACGCCGCCTTGGCACACCCGGAGTGCCGGGGTTCGGCGGTTTGCCGGGAAGGGTCGGCGGAGATGCCCCGGAGCCGTTCGGCCCCGGGGCCGTCTTCCGGGCCCGTCCGACGGGTACCGCGTCAGCGGGCTGCTCCGGACACCGGCGGTATCCGTTCAGGGGCGTACCCCGCTGATTTCGTTGGGGGTGTTGGGCAGGTCGGTCGTGGCGTTGGTCCGCCCGGTGTCGATGTCCACGGCGTGCAGCTTTTTGGCGGCCGGGTCGGACACGTACGCCGTGCGGTCGCGCACGAAGATCGCGGGTCGGGGCTGTTGCCAGCCGAGCGGTTCCTGCCATGTGCCCAGGACCGGAATGGTGTTGACGACCTTGCCGGCTTCGGGGTCGATGACGTGGATTCGTCCGTCGGTGCCCAGTACGAGGGCTTCACCGCGTGGGCCTCGGGCCAGGGAGCGGGAACTGTAGCTCGTACCGGGACCGAGGTCGACGAGCCGCATCGTGCCGCTTCTCGTGTCGGTCAGGGATACCTGTTCGGGGCGTTCGAGTTCGGCGTCGGGGTCCTTCTTGTAGTCGCCCAGGACGATCGGCGACTGCTCGGATCCCGCCTGGGTCCCGATCCTGCCGTACGCCGTCGGACTGCCTACCTTGGTGATGGCGCCGTCCTTGTAGACGAGCAGGCCGTCCTGGCAGCCGATGACGACGGCCTCCCCGCGTGCGGTCGCCTCACCGTGTACACCGGGACAATTCTCGTTGCGGGTGATCTCCTTGTGGTCCTTGTCGAGTACGGCGATGCCGACGCGCTTCTCCTCGTTGCCGAGGGTGACGACGAGGCGGCCGTCGCTCAATTCGACGGCGACACCGTGATGCGGCGAGGGCGCGGTGTACGTCCGGCTCTTGGGCGTTCCGCGACCGAGTGCCCCGGAATCGAAGATCGTCACCTGGCCCGTGCCGTCGGCGAACAGCGCCGTCTTTCCGGCGTGTCGTACGACGTGCCCCGGTTTCGCTCCCTTGAACTCGACGTCCGTCATGGTGCGGCCCACCGCGTCCAGGACCCGGAACCCCGAGGCGGTGGAGACCATGATGTGCCGTTCGTCGCCGGCCGGGTTGACCCGGTTGAAGCCGTCGAGCCTCAAGTCGTCGACCACGCGCAGCGTTTCACCGTCGAGGATGTAGATGCCGCCGTCGTACGTCGCGACCACGGGTGCCGTGACGCCGCTCTTGGCCGCGGTGGTCAACTGGCCTCGCGCGGGTTCGGATTGTTTGTGGGTTTCGTCGTTGCCGCTGCCGCACGCGGTCAGCGCGAGGGAGCCGATCAGAAGAGCGGTCAATGTCGCGGCTTTCGTGGCCGCTTTGTCACGCGAGCGCCTGGGTGTCGCCATGGGTGCGTTCCTTCCGGTGGGGGTTGGCTCAGGTCCGACCGCGGAGAGCGTCCGCTATCGCGTCGGTGTTGGTGCGCATCATTTCCAGATAGGTGGCCGCGCCTTTTCCCTTCTCGGTGAGCGATTCGGAGAACAGGGCAACCACCGCGACCCGCAGGCCGCTTTCCTCCCTGAGCACGTTCGCCAGGCGTTCGGGCTGGGACGAGTCGGCGAAGATGGCTCCGACGTCGGCCTCGCGGATGGCCGTGGCGAGCGATTTCAAGTCCTTGGCGCTGGGTGCGGCCAAGGTGGTGCCGCTGGGGATGATCGCGCCGATGACGCGGAACCCGAAGCGCTGTGCCAGATACCCGAATACGTGATGGTTGGTGACCAGGTTGCGTTTGTGCTCCGGGATCTGCGCGAAGCGCTCCTTCATCCAGACGGCGAGGTCGTCGATCTCCTTTCCGTAGCCGGCCACGTTCGCGCGGACCGCGGTGCGATCGACACCCTCGACCTTGTCGACCACCCGCTCGGCAATGAGCCGCGCGGCTTTGCTCACCCGATGGGGGTCGGTCCAGAAATGCGGGTCGAGCGCGCCCGCCGATTCGTCCGTCGCGTAGGGGATCGGATCCACGGCCTCCGCGACCGCGATGGTGGCCACTCCGGAGTCCGCGGCGGCCCGCACGTGACGCAGGACGTTCTCCTCGAGGCCCAGGCCGTTGTAGACCACGAGATCGGCGCGCTCGATCCGTGCCGCCTGGCTCGCGGAGATCCCGAAGGAGTGCGGGTCGGCGTCCGCCTTCATCAGCACCAGCACGTCGGCCTGATCGCCGACGATCCGGCGGGTGATGTCGCCCAGGATGTTGGTGGTGACCACGACGCTGGGGCGGGCGTTGTCCCGGTCCGCGCATCCGGTCAGGCACGCCAGCAGGGTGAACACCGTGATCGCCAGCGCGGTTGCCGCGCCTGCCCGGGTTGCGGATGTGCCCCTCATCGGCCGGTCTCCACCATGTGGGTGGGCGTCAGGGGCAGAGAGAACGTGCGTGCCACGCGGAGGTCGTCGCCGTAGTCGATCTCGTGGATCTTCCTCGTGGCGGCGTCGTTGACGTAGGCGCGACCCGAGTCGATCTCGATGACCGGTGGTCGCGCGTTCTCGGTCCCGGCGCCCGCCGCGGCGGGGCCGGATGAGCGAACGGGGGCCGACAGCAGTGCGGTTCGAGCCGTTTCCGCCCCGGTGCGAGCGTCGTACGCCTTGAGTACACCGTCATCGGTCAAGGCCAACAGCGGCGCGCCGTCGGCGGCCGTGTTCACCGCGACGACGGGGCCGGTGGGCACGAGCGTCCAGGTTCGTCTGGCCACGTCGAGCAGCCACGCTCCCTCGGCGCCGGCCCGCGCGGCCAGCGTCGTGCTTCCCGGCCGGTGGTGGAAGTCGTGGGCGCGGTTCTCGGCGGCGACCGGCCGGCCGTAGGCGATCTTCTCCCCTGCGAAGGTGCCGCCTTTCTCGGTGACGAGCAGGGCTCCGTCGGCGCAGCCGAAGACCACTCCCTTCCGGGTCACGGCCACCCCACGCAACTCCGGACAGGGCTCCGCGATCGCGCCGTCCCGTACCCCGTCCTTGCCGCGCACCGCCACGACCGTTCCCCCGTCGGGAGCAAGTGCCGGAGTGAGGAGGTGTTCCCGATAGGGAACGGCGGGGCCGGGCAGGGTTCCGTCGGTGACAGTGGCGACGC
The DNA here is from genome assembly GCF_003967355.1 of Embleya hyalina. Classification (GTDB taxonomy): domain Bacteria; phylum Actinomycetota; class Actinomycetes; order Streptomycetales; family Streptomycetaceae; genus Embleya; species Embleya hyalina. The sequence goes on from NZ_BIFH01000025.1 coordinate 54,389, forward strand.
GGCGGATGGTGCCGCCGTCCAGTGCGGCCCGGTCCAGGAGACCGACGCTGCCGTCCCCGAAGGCGACCGCGGTGCGGGCCGTGTCGCTGTTGACCTGTTTCGGCTGTGCCCCGGGGACCTCGCCGACGTCGCGAATGCGGGCCCGGTAATAGTGGACGTGGTCGCCGTGGTCGACCATCCACGCTCCGGTGTCGACGACGTGCGTGCGATCCGTCGTGTGGAGGTAGGCGAACCGGCCGTCGCCGACGATCTCGCGCACGCCCTCGACGCGCGCGGTCGGTGTGATGTCCCCGGTGGTGAGGTCGAGTACCTGCACCGCTCCGGTGTCGCCGTCGGCCACGACCAGGCGCGGCTGTTGCTCGGCCGTCTCCTGCGCTCCCTCGACGTATCCGTGCGGAACCGCCTCCGATGGCGTCTTCCGTTGTTTCGGCGACGGCTGATCCGAGGCGGATCCGCAGCCGGTCGCCAGGGCCCCCGCGGTGAGGACGCTCAACGCGGCGCATACGGCTATTCGGTTTCTCGTGGTCGTCATGACAAGGGTTCGCAATCCGTTCGGGCAGCCGCCACGGGAGCGGGCGGGGTCATGCCGCCGGTGCGGTTCAAGGCACCGGCGGCAAGGGCGGAGAGAAGGAACTGAAGGACCGCGACCGCGGCGATCGTGGCCCCGGCGGCCGTGCGGAGGTGCCACGAGAGAAGGAGACCGACGACGGTCGCCACGACTCCGCAGAGCGCGGCCCCGAGCATGATCGACGGAATCCGCCGGGCCCACGGAAGCGCGGTCGCGGGTGGGGCGATGAGCAGGCCGAAGACCAGCAGCGTGCCCACCACGTGGAACGAGGCGACGATGGCGAGGGTGACGAGGCCGAGCAGTACGGCGTGCGCGAGGCGTGGCCGCAGGCCCAGCGTCCGTGCCTTGCGTTCGTCGAAGACCAGGGCGACGAACGATCGATGCCCGGCGAAGGAAACGGTCAGGGCGATGCCCAGCGCGACGGCGAGATGGACCAGGTCCTGTTCGCGCACCGCGAGCACGTCCCCGAACAGGAACGCGGTCAGGTCCACGGCGAAGGACTGGGAACGCGAGACGATGACGACGCCGAGCGAGAGCATGCCGACGAACAGCAGGCCGATGCTCGTGTCCTGGGACAGGCGGGGAGAACGGCTCAGCACGGTCACGCCGAGGGCCATCACGCCTGCGCTGGCGGCTGCGCCGAGCAGCAGGTTGCCCCCGAGGAGCGACGCCGTGGCGACGCCCGGCAGCATGCCGTGCGACATCGCGTCACCGAGGAACGCCATGCCGCGCAGAACCACCCAGGTCCCGGCGACGGCGCAGATCAGAGACACGAGGATGCCGCCCCACAGGGCGCGTTGTACGAAGGTCACTTCAAAGGGCTCGACCAACCACTCCATGCCGGGAACCTATAATGAAAATGATTATCAAATCAAATAAGCGATCGGGTGGCGCTCGGCCGAACCGATCGTTGGAGCAGTTCGAGGAGTCTCGTGCGACCGATCCATCCGCCTTCCGAAGTGACCCTGCGCGGCATCTCGGCGGGCTACCCGCGCCGGCCGGTTCTGCACCGACTCACGGCCCACATACCGAGGTTCGCGACCACCGCGATCGTCGGACCGAACGGTTCCGGCAAGTCGACCCTGCTCGGCGTCCTGGCCGGCCTTCTGCCCGTGACCGCCGGCTCGATCGAACGGGCGGGTGACTCGCGCCCCGCCTTCGTCATGCAGCGCAGCGCGGTCGCGGAGACCCTGCCGCTCACCGTCCGAGAAACCGTGGCCATGGGCCGATGGGCGCACCGAGGCGCCTGGAGGCGCCTGACCGCACACGACCGGGCGGTCGTGGACGCCGCGTTGGACCGCCTGGGCATAGCCGACCTCGCGGCGAGACAACTGGGCCGGCTCTCGGGCGGCCAACGCCAACGGGCGCTGGTGGCGCAGGGCCTGGCTCAGGAGGCCGAACTGCTGCTTCTGGACGAACCGACCACGGGCCTGGACGTGGCGGCCCGGCAGCGCATCTCCGACGTGCTCGCCGAGTCGGCCGGCCTCGGCACCACGGTCGTCCACGTCACGCACGACCTGGCGTCGGCGCGGCTCGCCGACCACTGCCTCCTGTTGCACGACGGTCGACTGGTCGCGCAGGGCGCCCCCGAAACGGTGCTGACCGGTGCGACGTTGCGGCGCGTATGGGGCCTGCCCGACTCCCTCTGACGTGCGCGGGGTCGGTCAAGGCGGCGGCGAGGGTGAGGTGTCGACGCGCGCGACACGTGGGGCGACGGTCGGCGTCGGTGCCAGGGCGGGACCCCCCGATCACACACGCCCCCGGGCGCCGGAAGGGCGCGTCGGTCGGCAGCCCGTCGTCGGCTGCCGCGCAGGGGATCTCGCCGAGGGTGTCGAGATGGTTGGTGACGGAGGGGATCGTCTCGCCCAGGGACGCGAACGCCGGCGCGTGCGGGGGGGGTGGCCGTGCGCGATGCCGTGGCAGGCGGGGAATGCCTCGTAAAGGGCGAGGCACGCTGATCCCGGTGTCCCCACGCCGGCCCCGGACGCGGGGGATCGACACCGCGGCACGTGAACCCGGCGGTCCCGAGCCCGGGATCGAGACCGCCGGGCGCCTTCCCCGCCCCGGCTGCACGGCCGCTGCGCCCGCCACCTCGGCGTCCTCGTCGCGGCCTGGACGGTGTCGGCCGGCTCAACCGCGAACGGCGCCCGTGGCCAGGCCGGCCGCGATTCGGCGTTGGACGAGGAGGAAGGCGACGACGACGGGCAGCGCGGTCAGGGTGGCGCCGGCCATGAGGCCGCCGTAGTCGGTGCCGAAGCCGGTCTGGAAGGAGACGAGCCACACGGGGAGCGTGCGCTTGTCGTTGCCGGAGAGCAGGACGTACGCGAGCACGTACTCGTTCCACGCCTGCACCAGGCCGAAGATCGAGGTGGCGATCAGACCGGGGGCGAGCAGCGGCAGGGTGACGCGCCGGAAGGCGCCGAGTCGGCCGCATCCGTCCACCATCGCCGCCTCCTCCAGTTCCGGAGGGATCGCGACGATGAACCCCCGCAGCATCCACACCGTGAAGGGAAGGGCGAAGGCGAGGTAGGTGAGGATCACGCCGGTCAGGGTGTCGGTGAGCGCGAGGTCGTTGAGCAGCAGGTAGACGGGAATGACGAGCGCGATGAGCGGGATCGTCTGAACGGCCAGCAGGACGAGGATCAGCGCCCGGCGCCCGGCGAAGGCGAAACGGGCGACGGCGAAGGCGGCGAGCGTGCCGACGACCAGGGAGATCAGTACCGTCCCCACGCCGACGACGACGCTGGAGCGCGCATTGGCCCAGAACGTGTCCGAGCCGATCGCCCGCCGGAAGTTGTCCAGGGTGAACGGGCCGGGCCAGAACCGCGGCGGCACGTGCAGGATTCGGCTCGCGGGCCGGAAGGCGGTCAGGACCATCCAGTACACGGGGAAGGCCATGACGGCGGCGGCGGCCAGTCCGACGGCGTCGGCACGGCGTCGTCGACGACGCCGGCGGCTGTCGATGCTCATTCGATCTCTCCCGTCCGGAGGATCTGGCGCAAGTAGACCGCGGAGCCGACGAGCAGCAACAGGACGGTGACGACGGCGATGGCGGCTCCCGCGCTGTAGCGGTTGACGGCGAAGGATTCGATGAAGGAGTAGACGCCGAGCAGGTAGTAGTCGCGCTCGGGCTGACCGCCGCGCATCAGCCAGATCTGGCTGAACGCCCCGAAATCCCAGATCGTCGACAATGCCGCGACCACCACGAACAGCGGTCTGATCATCGGGAACGTGACGTGACGAAAGAGCGTCACGCCCCTGGCGCCGTCGACCCGCGCGGCCTCCTCCAGTTCGGCGGGCACCTGGGTCAGCGCCGCGTGCAGGGTGATGGCGACGAACGGGATCGCTCCCCAGACCACGACGGCGACGATGACGGCGAAGCCCTCCCAGGGATTGGCGAACCAGTTGTGGCCCTGGAAATCGGAGCCGGTGAACCGGCCGAGCAGCCAGTTGATCACGCCGTAGTCGGCGTCCGAGAGCCAGCGGAACACCGACGCGGCGACCATGAACGGCATGGCCCATACGGCCACGAGGACGCCGATCATCACCCCGCGCACCCAAGGGGAGACCTCGCGCAGCAGCAGCGCGAACCCCAGTCCACACAGCATGGTGAGCGCGGCGCAGACCACGGCGAAGGCCACCGTCCGGGCCACCACGACCCAGAAGAAGTGGTCCGACAGGACCACCCGGTACTGGTCGACGCCGGCCCAGGGCGGTGAGGTGCCCGCGAACAACTCCTTGCGGGTCATGTCCTGGAAGGAGAGCACGACCATGTCGAACAGCGGGTAACCCAGCACCAGCAGCAGCGTCGCGATCGTGGGCGCGATCAGCAGGTACGGGGTGGCCCGCCGCGCGATGCGCCGCCTGCCGCGGGGTCGGCGCGTGGGTGGGGTCGTGAGGGAAGCGGCGGGCTCGGCGGGCCGCACCGCCCCCTCAGTTCTTGTTGATGACGGCATCGATCCGCCCGTCCGCCGCCTTGGTGGCGTCCTTCACCGAGTGTTTGCCCGTGGCGATGTCCTCGAGCATCTCCTGGAGAATGTTGGCCTTTTCCACTGCCGCCCAGCCCGGCGCCTGTGGGGTGACCCAGCCGCGTGTGGCGGCCTTGGCGGCGGGTCCGTTGACGCCGTCCGCGTCCACGTCGGCGAGTTGCGCGGTGTTGTTGGGCAGGGTGTTGGCCTTGATCAGGCGTTCCTGTGACGTGCGGTCGGTGAAGAGCCGAATCCAGTCCTGGGCGAGATCCTGCTTCTTCGATTTCACGGGGACGGCCAGTTCGGAGCCGCCCAGGAAGGGCGGCAGTGGTCCGCCGGAGGGACCGGGGAAGGCGAACGAGGCGAAGCGGCCCTTCAGTTCCGGATTCCCTCCGGACTTCGAGTCGGTGGCGGCGTCGGCCTCCCAGGTGTTGCCGTAGAAGATCCCGACCTTGCCCTGGCCGACGACGGCCGGCTCGTCGCTGTTGTCCTTGGCGCGGTCGCCCACGTAGTAGGCGTCGATCAGGTCCTTCCACGCCTGGAGTCCCTGGACGGATCGGGGACCGGACAACGTGCTCTGCCAGCGGCCGTCCTTCTTGACGGCGATCTCGCCGCCGGCGTCCTTGACGAAGGCCAGCGCGGCGTACCAGTAGCGACCGGGCATGTAGAGCGCGGAGAAGGCGCGGTCCTCGGTGCCGAACTTCGCCTTGAGCGCGTCGAGTCCGGCGATCAGTTCGGGATAGGTGGTGGGCGCCTTCGTCACGCCGACCCGTTGGAGGAGGTCGGTGCGGGAGATCCCGACCCGGGCGCCGACGTAGTACGGCACACAGTAGACCTTGCCGTTGTACTCACAGGGTTCGCGCAGAGCACCGAGCCACTCGCCGGCGTGGTCGAACCTCGCGGGATCGACGGGCGCGAACGCGTTGTTGACGATGTAGTTGACGGTCTCGCTGTTGCCCATCTCCACGACGTCCGGCACGTTGTGCCCGGCCAGCGCGGCGTCCAGTTTCAGGTTCTTGCTGGTCCACTGCTGGTACTCGACAGTGACGTCCGTGCCCGGATGAGCTTGTTCGAACCGGGCGTTGACGGACCTCACCAGGTCCGGCCAGCTCTCCTGGGCGTCGACGGTGAGCCATACGGTGAGTTTCCCCGAGCCCTTCGCGGCACCGCCGCCACCGGAACACCCGGACACACTCGCGAGCACCACCAGGGTCGAGACGACCGCGACCAGCCCCCGTAATCCACTTGTCACTTCGGTTCCCCTTCTCGTCGGCTGCCGGTCGCGGTTACCCCGGTGGGAATCGACTCACGCTGCCGGTGCGGACCTTCGGCCAATACCGGCAACTCCCGACGGCTCCCGACGGCTTCCGGCAATCGACGCCGCACGAGTCCGGGTTCGTCGACACGTCGCATCGTCGCGGCCTCCCCCGCGAGCGGCGATCCTTGTGGGCGAGGGCCTTTCCTGGGGTCCACACATCCGCTTCGCCGCGTGGTACGCGGTCTGTGTCCCGCAACGGACGACGTCGCGCGGACCTCCGGCGAAGCGAAGGCCGGTTGCCCGTGGAGGCGTCCGTCCGATTGCTCGCCGGAGATAACCAAGGTTGTCGAGCACTGGACGTTGTCGGACGACGAATGGGCACGCCCTCGCGCGGAGTTGCCTCGGCTCCCGAGAGGAGTCCCATCATGACCACACAGGCCCCGGTGGTCGTGCGCCTCGAGTTCACCCAGGCCGGACGACTCACCGTCGCCTGGGGCCGAGGACCGACGACACCGCCAAGGCAACGACCGGGTGATGCCCGGCGCGAGCGGGACGGCCCGGGAGATGGTGCGCCCGAGGTCGCGGACCTCCTCTCCGAGAGTGGCGATGCACGCGTAACCGGCAAAAGCCGGGGGAACGGCGGGCGGGCCGTTCCCGCTCCGGCGAACCCCCGCCTCGCGACTCGGGCTCGTGTGGGCGGTCGACGAGGCCGACCGGCGGGGACTGCCGCTGTGTCTGGTCCACGCGGGGGAACGGCAGACCGAAACCACGGCGGGGCCTTCGGCACCGCAGGCGGGACGAACCTCGGCCGAGGCCGCCGACGACACCGGCCGGCGGACCCTCGACGAAACCGACGCCCTGGCTTCGGCGCGGCGGCCCCCGTGTCCCGATCGATCGTGTGCTCGTGGACGGGTCGCCGACCGCGGCGCTGCGTCACAGTCAACCGAACGCTGCAATCAGCGTCGTCGGCTCACGACACCTGTCGTCGGTACGGGAGGTGATGACCAACCGCGCCATCGCGGTACCCATCGTCGCCCACGCCCGCTGCCCGGTGGTCGTCGTCCGAGTGGCGCTCGCCTACGAGGCGGCGTCGCTGCGTGGCGCCATGCTGTCGGCCGTTCACGTACGTCGCTTCGATCAGCTGCCGGTCCTCGCCTCCGATCTTCGGACCGAGCAGACGAGGGAGGGGCACATCCGCCTGGCCGAAACCCTCGCAGGGTGGGGTGAACGATTCCCCGACGTACCGACGAGACACGATGTGCTCTTCGGCCATCCGGTCGCCGCCCTCACCGAGGTCTCCGCACACGCTCTGTGCCTGGTCGTGGGTACCCGCGGCCTCGACGGCTTCCGCGGAATGCTGCTCGGCTCGACCAGCCAGGGCATCCTGCACCACACGCGCTGTCCCATGATCATCACGCCGCGCGATCGCGATGCCTCCGAACCCGATTGACCGGGTCTCCCATCGGTGACCCGGGATCGCGGCTCGAGACGCCCGGCGCGAGTGGGACGGCCTCGTGGCGTCGTCGGGTGGCCAAGCGTCGCCTCGCGGAGGAATCATTGGGCCGTGTGGCCCTGTTGCCTGGGACTCGATCCGTGTTGGGCTGGTGATGGTCGACCACTCGGGGAGATTTCAGGCTTCCTTCCGTGGCCCGCGTCGATGGGCCGGCGAAAACCTCCAGGAGGTGGTTACCGTGCCACGCGTCAGGATCGTCAAGAGAGTCGTGCACCCACGGACTCCGCCGCCGGTGGACCGGCGTACCCCGTCGGGGCGGCTACTACCGTACTGACCGTCCCGGCGTCCCGTGTCCTTCAGCCCGGATGGATCGCGGATGCCACCGAACGCCGCGCCTCGACGGTGGTCGGGGGTGAGATCCGCCGGCGCCTCGAACGGCCAGGCCGCCTGAGTCCTGGTGACGGCGGACGCGTGGCGTCGATCGGCCCCATAGGGGCAGCAATGTACGACAACCGAAGAGAGGTTCGACCCTCACGTTCATTGCGCGGAGGGGTGGTCGGGGTGTCGGTCGGAGGCGTCGATTGCGGAATCGGGCTGGGCATGGGCGCCCAAATGATCGTTCAGGCGTCGCAGTTGCTCCTCCATGCCCCGCAGGCGTTTCTCGAGGCGGGCGTATTCGAGGCGTTCCTCGGCCTGTTGCTCGGGGAGGATCAACCGCGTGGCGATGGTCGCGGTGACCACACCCATCATGCCGATGCCCACCACCATCAGCACCGCACCGACCAGGCGGCCCTCGGTGGTCACCGGGTGCAGATCGCCGTACCCGACGGTGGTGATCGTGCTGATCGCCCACCACAGGGCATCCGGGTAGCCCGTGATGTTCGCGTCCGACGCGCGGCGTTCCGGCGCCAGGACGGCAGCGGCGCCGGCGACCAGGATCGTGAGGACCAGCACGACGGTGCTCGCCAACAGCCGGCCGGTACGCCCACCCCGGGCGACCGCCCCGATCCGGCCGATCACCCCGATCAGGCGCAACACACGCGTTGCGGGGAGCGCGACCGCGGCAAGGTCCAGCGGGTGGGCGCGCACGAACCTCCAACGGTCCCGGCTGAGTCCGAGCCTGACGAGGTAGTCGGTCAGGAAGACCACCCACACCCCGTACTCGATCCACAACACCGGGCGCTCGCGGGCCTGCAACGCCTCACCCAGTACGAATGTCGTCAACGAAACGACCGCCGAGAGCGTCAGCCACGGGATTATCGCGTATTCCCACCGCCGATACGCCGTGGACTCCTGGTCCCCGTTCGAGCCCCGCATCACGAACTCCGTCACGGTAGGGAACCCGCCGGACCGACCGAGGGCCGCTCCCCCGTGCATGCTAAACGACGGCGCGGGCCACTCGCGAGGTCGGAACGTCCGCCGTCCCCGAAGATCAATCGGGAGGCATATTCGGATGACGGGAGCCCTGCTGCCGGTGGTCGTCGCCATCCCCGTACAGGTCCACCAGTACTTTGAGCAGGTCGTGGTCGGTCAGTACGCCCACGGGGCGATCCGTCTCGTCCACCACCAGGAGGGCGTCCGCACCGGCTCCCAGAAGTCGCTTGCTCGCGCTGATCACGTCGATGTCGGGGGCGACGAAACGGGGTTCGGTTCCGAGTACGTCGCGTGCCGTGCGGTGCTTGAGTCCCAGCGGGTCGAGCGCCCACACCGACGCGAGGTCGCGGTCACCGAGCAGGCCCACGGCGCGGCCCTCGTCGACGACGGCCATGTGGCGTAGATGGGCCGTGAGCATACGATCCATGGCCTGCCACAGGGTGTCCTGACCGGCGACGGCGACGACCGGGCCGTGCATCACCTCGCGGACCATCGGAACAGGTGTCGCTCGCACTGGACGAACGTGTGTCGTGGACATGAGTCACCTACTCGTATTCGAGGTTGTTCGGCGTTGGTATTCGGGCGATCTACTCGGTGAAGGTCTCGGACCGGTCAATCGGCGATCAGGACCGCCGCACCGCGCACACGATCCGCGGCGAGATCGGCGAGTGCGCGGTCGGCGCGTCCCATGGGGTAGGGGGTGGTCGTCACGCGTAGGTCGATCTCCGTCGCCAGGCGCAGGAACTCGACGCCGTCGTCGCGGGTGTTGGCGGTGACGCTGCGCAGATTGCGTTCGCGGAACAGGTGCCGCTGGTAGTTCAGGGCCGGAATGTCGGTCAGGTGTATGCCCGCCACCGCCACGGTCCCGGAAGCGTCGAGTGCCGCCAGGGCGGTCGGCACGATGTCGCCGACGGGGGCGAACACGATCGCCGAGTCCAGCGGTTCGGGTGGGGACTCGTAGGTGTCGCCGGCGGTGGCGGCGCCCAGTTCCAGCGCCAGTCGGCGGGCCTGTGCCGAGCGGGTCATGACGTGGACGGACGCGCCCCGCGCCAGTGCGACCTGTGCGGCGAGGTGAGCCGACGCGCCGAAGCCGTAGATGCCGAGCCTGCCACCGGGTGGCAGGTCCGCGCGCCGCAATGCCCGGTAGCCGATGATGCCCGCGCACAGCAAAGGCGCCAGGTACTCGGCGTCACGATCCGCGGGCAGCGCGTACACGTAGTCCTCCGGCGCCGAGGCGACGTCGGCGAATCCGCCGTCGGCGTCCCACCCGGTGTACGTCGACTCGGGGCACAGGTTCTCGGCGCCGCCTCGGCAATGGCGGCATTTCCCACAGGTATGGCGAAGCCAGGCGATCCCGACGCGATCACCGGGGGCGAAGCGTGTCGCACGCGTACCCACGGACTCCACGACGCCCACCACTTCGTGCCCGGGAACGGTGTTCGCCCGGTGCGGCGCCAGGTCGCCCTCCGCGAGGTGCAGGTCCGTACGACAGACGCCACACGCCTGCACCCGCACCAGGACGTCCTCCGGGCCCGGCTCCGCGCGCTCGTGTTCGACGAGTTCGAGAGGGTGGGTGTCGATCGGCCCGGGGCGGGTCACCTCCCACGAGCGCGCGGCGCGCCCACGCGCGGAGGTGTCGGTGCTCATGAGTCTCACCCCCATGCGGGATGGTCGAGCGCTGTGCCTTCGTCTCCCAGCGTCGTGCTCGCGGACTACGGGGCACAGGGCCGGATGGTGCCGTGCACCCGGGCCGAACGTCCTGTCGGCAACCCGACGTCGCGCCGCACCGCTGCCCCGGCCGTACGCCACCGACCGCCGGGCGGCCTCGCGCCCGGTGCGGCCGTCGGTGCCGCATCGCAGGTCACGGAGCAGCCGTGGCAGCGGCTCGTGGGGATCGGGCCCGGCGGCATCACCGGGCGACTCCGACCGCTCTTTCGCGGGTCTCGGATCGGGCATCCGCGTGCCGGGGCCACTCATCGGGCCTCCGCGCATTCGAAGGCGTCACCTGGCGCCGGACGAATCGTGGACATCGTCGGTGCGATAGGCGATGCGCTCGTGTACCGACACCACGCCGTCGACGCCGTGACACAGCCGTTCGATGATGGGGATCCGACTTTTGAACTCGACGGATCCACCGAGGGTGACCTGCCCCTCGTGCACCTCGACCGTCACCTCGGAGGGGGCAAGACGCAACATTCGCCGCAGGATGTCCTGCTCGATCTCATCGCGAATGGCGTCGTCACCCCGCAGGAAGACGCGCAACAGGTCGCCGCGACTGACGATGCCCTGAAGCCGGTCCTCCTCGTCCACCACAGGTAGTCGCTTGATGTCGTGCACCGCCATGAGGCGGGCCGCGCCGGCCACGGTCCAGTCCGGACGTACGCACACCGCGGGCGCGGACATCAATTCCTCGGCCCGCACCCCCTCGGCCTTGGCCCGGTCCCACGCCTGCGGATCCGGAACCCGGCTCGGGCCGGGTGGGTCTGCCCGAGCGGTCGACCTGCGGAGCAGGTCGGCCTCGGACACCACGCCCATCGGACGGTTCGACACGTCCACCACGGGCACCGCCGTGACGTGGTTGTCCGCCAGGAGTTCGACGATCTCCTTGAACCGTGTGTCGGGCCGTACCCGGACGACTTCCCTGGTCATGCACTCGGCAACCGTTCGGTGATGCATGTCGCCTCTCCTTCCGGGGGCGTCGCGGTCGGGGGTCTTCGTTCGCCCGAGTCGACCTCGTCCCGACTCCGACCTCGAAGCCCGCGGGCATGGCCGCGCTCGCCGGCCGTCCATCGACACCGGGACACGTCGGCCGCGGCCTTGCAACCTCGTGTCAGCCGCGCTACTTCGATCCGAACAACGCCTCGGGTTTCTCGATGTGCGTTTCCGGGCCGGGAAGGAACAGCGATTCGTGGTCGTCCTCGGTCCAGCGCACCGTGTAGGGCGGAGTGCCGTCCGCGTGCTCGACCCGGATCACCAAGCCGACGCGTCGGGGCTCGCCCACGTGCGGAGACTCGACCACCACCCAGTCACCTACCTGCGCCTCCATGTCGCCGCTCCCCTTTCCGCTTTCCGAGTCCACGGCGGTGGCAGGGCCTTCGCCACCTGCCAACCCCAGAATGCGCCGAGGATTCGCTCTCGCACAGGGCCGAACGGCCCAGGCCGATCGAGGCCCACCAGGCAAGGAAGCACATCCCGACTCGTCGAACGACGGCCCGCCCAATCGTCGGAGGCGGTCCGGAGCCGAGTCGGGCGAGAGAGCCGGCGAAACGGGTCGGTTCGTTCGGAGAGAAAGGCATGCTGCTCGGAGCGGTCGGTCACGGACTGGTGCACCACGCCCACTGTCCGATCATTGTCGTGCCGCCGGAACGCAACGACGTGCGCTGCCCAAGTCCTTCGACAACGGTCCGCACTCCTCGTGCGGCAGCGACGGCGCGTCCAGCAGCGGCTCTACGAGGCGGTCGCCCCTGCCGGGCAGGGCCGTCATGGTCGCCTGGAAGCCGTGGGCAACGATCCCCGGCGGGTGGGCGCAGGGCGCACCGTCCCGGGCCACATCTGCACACTGGTGCGCGGAAGGCGGATCAGCGCGTCGCGCGGGGGCAGTTCCAGCGGGTCGTCACGGTGTCATCCCGGAAGGGTCGGGGCGAGGTGCCCCATGGTGACCGGCACGGTTCGTGGGCGGCGGGGGCAGCCGGAACTGCCCTTGGAGACACCCTCGGGGCCGTGGGCGCCGCGCCGTTGTCGCGGGATCGTGGTCGGGACCCTCGGCGGCGTAGGAGGTCCGGTATGTGGCAGCGGCAGGTCGGCGTACCGGGACACACCGGGCGGGACGCGCGCGCGGATCGGCGACGCCGGTCGAACGCGTCGCCCGCCCCGGCCCCACGGCCCGGCGAACGGCTCACGAGCGACGCCGTGTCGGCCCTTCAGGGCTCCGCCGGCAATGCGGCCGTCGCGCGCATGCTCCGCCCGGCCCGGCCCTCGACCGTGCCGGTCCCGGTGCAGCGTCTGCGGTCCGACGACGAAGAGGAATCCGACGACGAGGGGCAGCCCGCGCAACAACCCCAACAGCAGGCGCCGGCGCCGAACCCGAATCAGGTCAGGGCCGGGATCACGACGCTGGTGGACAACCCCCCGATGGTGAACTACGGCGCTCGCCGACAGGGCCGGGCGCACGGGGAGTTCTGGATGCGGTTCGCCCGATCCAAGCAGGGCGAGGAGGCCGAGGAAACCCTGTCGGAGACCAGCGCCCTGCTCTTCGACAGCATGAAGGGCGCCCAGGAACAGGCGCGCGAGGAGGATCCGGAGCACACTGCCGAGGACAGCAACAACCGCGAGGTCCAAGGCATGTTGATCAACGGCCGACTGGTGTTCGCGTCGAACTACAACTCCTCCATCGACACTCTCGTGGAACGCGGTCGGCACGAGGTCGGGGCGGAACCCACCTTCGGGGAATTGCTGGAGTTCGAACAGAGCGACGCGGCGCTCACCCGCGGCCTGCGCGAGCACGAGGCGGAGAACGTGCGCGCCAAGCTGGCGAGTTTCCGCCGCAAGAACCGGGCCATCGTCACCGGGCAACGCGGCGAGGGCGAACAGCAACGGGGCCCGGACGCCACTGCCATGGCCCTGCGCGCGAAGATGGACTCGCCGGTGATCGTGGTGGATGTCGAGGACCCGGATCTGCACGGGATGCTCACCGACGAGGAGCACGAGGGCCGGGTGTTCCTGCTCCGGTTCGCCGCCCTGGACCCCAGGGCGAAGAAAACCGGCAAGAACAAGGGGCAGCAGACCCAGGAGGGGTCCGTGCACGCGGAGCAGAAGTTGCTCCTGGCGCTGCGCCGCGCCGGGATCAGGCCGCGCCGGGACGTCAGGGGCCCGATCTCCGTCATGGGCAAGTATCGCCCCTGCATGGGCTGCGCCGCGGCGCTGATGTACTACCGGGAGCGGCTGGACTTCACGAACCTGACGTTCGACGAGAACTACGGACACTACTTCCAGGGTTCGGTGGACTCCCTCTACGAGCATCAGCGACACGTCATGGACGCCCACTACCTGGAATACATCCGGCAGATGGTCGCGGAGGACATCACCAGCACCCCGGCCATGGCGCACGAGGCCGCCCCGCAGGGCGCCGTCCATCGTCGCGGCGGCCCCTCTCTCAGGGTGCCCGGGGCGTACGCGTCACGACAGGCGGACGTGACGCCGCCCACCAGCGACGCGGAGTTCGACGAAGACGACACCTATCGCCGGATCACCCGCCCCCTGACGGATACCTGGACAACGGAGACGGCGTCCGCCGGCATCGGCAAGGGCTCCGCCACGCACACGATCCCGCGACGCCGCCACGAACGGCTCACCCCCGAGCAGCAGACGGAACTGCGGGAACTCTGGAACGGCAGGCCCGGCGAACCTCCCACCAACGCAAGCCGTCGACAGGCCATCGAGCTCGCGGACCGCTACAACGCCCGCGATCAGATGACTTTCGAGTATCTCGCCAAGGTCGTCGCCCTGCACCCCGACCGGTTCAACGGCTATGTCGCCCGCTTCCGCGACAGGGGTCACTGGAAACATGTACCGACGCGGTCCAAGAAGGTGGAGACCGGGCCGAAGAACCGCAAGAAGGGCGCGGTCGAGAAGCAGTTCACCAAGGGCGGCGAACTCGATCAGGAGGGCATGGACACCATCCGGGCGGTCATCGAGAGCCTCGGCGACGACGCGTGGTGCCGGGATTGGAGGCGCGCCGACGACGGCAGGAGCACCGGCGAACTCAACGCGACCAAGGCGCCCGACGCCCTCCTCAGGACGCTCGCCGAACTGCGCCGTGACCACCACTACAGCGTGCCGAGCCTTTCCAAGTACCTGCACACCGGCGCCAACGGCGACAAGCTCAGAAAGGCCATCCAACGCAAGGGCGAGAAGCTGCTCGCCCGGCGCGAGCAATCCGAGACGCCGATGAGGACCGAGGACATCGAGATGGAGGACGCGGCACCGATCAAGACCGAGGAGGCCGAGGGCGCCGAGGACTTCGAGATGGACGACGAGCCGTGGTCGGTGCCGGCGGGCTTCGCGGGCGGATCGTCCTCGTCGATGACCCTGCCCCACCGGCCGGGACCGAGCATCGGGATCGGCGAGGCGGGCAGTTCCTCCGGTACGTCGTATCGTGATCGTCCCCGGGAGATCGGTGGCTACACCCTGCATGTCGACCCGCGCACGGGACAGGCCACCTACATCGACGAGGACACCGGCTACGAGTACGTCCATGTCGACGGCCGCATGGTGCGCATCGACAGGGGCGAGGACGAGGACGTCGAGATGGGCGGCAGCCGCGGTCGCCGCTGAGCCGTCGAGAGCGAGCTCGACCGTGGCGCGGCGACGCGGTACATCCGGCCCGCCACGGCCACGTCACCGGAACCGGGCCTGTCTGTCCTCGCGTTGCTCCTCATCGGCCGACCGCGGTCGGGTCGCCGGGATGCCGGGCGCGGGCTCGTGCGGCACCGGCACCGGGCCGCTCATCACCTGTCGTGCCTGCCGTTCCGCGGCAACCTCCCAGCTGTCGGTGGGACTGGAAACAGCCAGCCCCCGAGGGTCGACCTCACCACCGACGGGGCCCTGTTGCTGCTGGAGGTAGTGCCCCAGCTCGTGGGCCAGGGTATGCCTGCCGTTGCCACCCGCACCCACGACCACGTGCCGGCCGGAGGTGAAGGCACGGGCACCGACCTCGGCGGCCGAGCCGCGTGCCAACTGCCCGCTGTGCAGGCGCACTCCGGAGAAGTCGGCGCCACCGAAGCGTGCCTCCATCTCCTCTCGTACGCCGGTGTCGAGCGGGACACCCGGACTGCGCAGGACCCGGTGCACCAGGGAACGCCGCATCGGGGGTTCGGAGTCCGGGTGCCCACGATCGGGATCGTGTTCGTGGCGCTGGATCATCCGGACCACGGCGGCGTTGCCGATCGAACGTTGCAGAGCCCCCGCCCGCTCCGCCTCCGAAGGCGGCGCGGGCGTCGCCCCGGGCGTGGTCGCCCGCCGAACGACCCGCCGCCGCACCGGCTCGGGGGCGGAACACGACGAAGTGCGCGGTCGGTCGGCCGCGGGTGTACGCATGACCCAATCCTCCCGGATCCGAGATGTCGCGTCGGGGCGAACGGCAACCGCTCGTCCCGATGGGCAATGAGGGTTGCCCTTTCGGTGAACTCTGGCGAACCCACCTTTCCAAGGCATATCTTCGACCTTCTCCGGGGAACCCTCCCCCCGACGTCGGGTCGTTCAACGTCGATCACGTCCGGCGTGCACGTGTGTACAACCCGGTTCTAATCGGTTCTGCTGAGCACACCACTGACGTTGAGGACTTCATGGCACCCGACAGCCTGCTGTCCGGTGGCGGGAGTGCCGGGTTTGGCGCAGGTCACGGACGCCGTGACGGTGCCGTTCGCGGGAATCTGGATGGGGGTGACCCAGTGGTAGTCCTGATTGCGGAAGGTCTCCAAGGCGATCGTGGTGATCTTCTGTTCGCCGAAGGAGATCGTCACCAGACCCTCGTCGCCCTGGAAGTTCGAGACCACGAGGTCCGTGATGGCGAACACACTCTTGTCCGGGACGCGGTATGTACCCACCTGCTCGCCGACGCCACCCGTCTGTACGTCGATCGTGGCCGAACTCTGCCCTCCACCACCGCCCCCCGTGCCCGTTCCGCCCCCGGAACCGCCGGGCTTGGAACCGCCGGCGGCGGGAGCCGCCGACTCGCCGGTGCCGGTGCCGCGGCCACCGGTCTGCCCGGTGGTGGGGCCCGCCGTTCCGAGCGCGTCCTGTTGTTTCCCGGCATCCCGGGCCACTTCCTTCTCGGCGGCCTTGGTTCCGGCCTGCTTCGCGGTGCTCCGCACCGACGGCCGGACCAGCGCGAACCAGGCGACGAGCAGGGCCAGCAGCGCCGCCAACAGGATCAGCAGCCACTTCGGCAGCACCGGGAGCTGCACGAATTCGCCCGGCAGAAGCACGGGTTGGCCGAGCGGTTGCTCCGAGGGGACACTCGCGACGGCCACGGCCGGACCACCCGCTTCGGCGGGTACCGGGACCGTGCCGGCGTCGGCGACCACGCCCGGTCGTGCGCTCGCATCGACGCCGGCACCGTCCGCCGCCAGGACGGGCGCGACGGGCACCACGGTGTCGACCGCGACCTCGAACGACCACGTCGTCGGTGCGCCGAACCAGATCAACTTCCGGGTTCGCACGCGCAGTCCCGCATCGGCGGACTCGCCCGGCACCAGGCGCCGTCGAACCGGCGTGAAGGCGAGGCGCAGTTCCTCCCCGGCCTGGCTGCCCGCGAACACGACGTCGACGGGCGTGTTCCCGAGGTTTCGCACCGCCACCCGGTAGCGGGCCCCGAGCCAGCCGCGCCTGCGCCTCGGTTCCAATTCGGCGCGCGGTTCTCGAAATGCCTCGACGATCACGGTGGTCTCCGGCACGGCCACCGCCTCGGGATGCTCCGCCGGCAATACGCGGACGGCCAGCGGCGTCTCCCCGGCACGCACCTCGTACGACCGGGGTGGTGCGAGTCGGATCGTCACCTCCTCGGAGGTGCCCGGGTACAACGAGACACGAGCCGGCTCGACGGTGCTCCACGCGGCGCACTCGCCGACCACCTCCAGTGTGTACGCCTCGACGATGTCGCTGTCGTTGCGCACGGTCAGGGTCGTCGTCGCTACGCCACCGGGCGTCACCGTCACCGGCGGGATTTCGAGTTCGGCAGGTGTGGTCACGATCCGAAACTAGCCGGCCGCGCCGCGTCCGCCGCAGAGACGGGAGGGCAACGCACGGGCAACGGCGCTGCCCCCCGGGCGCACGGCCGGGTCCGGTTCGGGTCCCGCCAGGGCCCGAGGTTCCCGACGGACGCGAAGACGAAGGCCCTCAAGTCCCTTCCGGTGGCAGTACTCGAACGAACGGACACCGAACGATGACATCCCAGGCCACGACGTCCGAACCCCCGACCTCTCGACGACCGCGCCGCCCGACCACGACGTCGACGACGACCGCAACGGTCACCTCGACCGCCTCGCCCGCCGGGCCGACTCCGGCCGCGCCCCGCCGCGTCTCGGTGGCCGTGTACGCGGAGGACCTGATCCTGCACACCGGCGTCGTACAACAGCTGCGCCAACGCCCGGAGATAGAGCTGATCGCGGAAGCCGAGGCGGACCGGGCACAGACCTCCATAGTCGTGGTCGACACCCTCGACGAAGCCACCGTGCGGTTGTTACGCCGGCTGCAACGCAACACCACCACCCGCACCGGGCTGGTCGTCGGCGTCTTCGAGGCGAACGCGTTGCAGACAATGATCGAATGCGGCGTGGCCGCCGTGCTGCGCCGCGCCGACGCCGACCAGGACCGGCTCGTACACCTGGTGACGGCCATGGCGAACGGCGAAGGGGTTCTGCCCGGCGATCTGCTCGGGAAACTCCTGGATTACGTCGGCAGCCTCCAGCGCACCGTGCTCGACCCCCGGGGCCTGACACTGTCCACCCTGACGGCCCGAGAGGCCGAAATGTTGCGCTTGGTCTCGGAGGGCTTCGACACCGCCGAGATCGCCCGCGAGACCTCCTACTCCGAACGCACCGTCAAGAACGTCCTGCACGACGTCGCGACCCGATTGCAACTGCGCAACCGCGCCCACGCCGTCGGCTACGCGATGCGCCAGGGCCTGATCTGAGCCCATCGCGGCGTGCCCACCCCGCCGGCGCCGGTGTCGGGGCGGGTGCGTCGTGGCCCGGGAGGGCAGGGGCGGTTCCCCCGCCCGGGGTACTCCCGGCCTGGCCCGACGCCTCGACCGCCGAGAGGCTGGCCGTACGGCCCCTGAAGGCCACTCCCGGTCGACTGCGAGGTGAAGCGTGATCGGCAGCGTTGGCCCGGCCGGCGTCGGGTCCGGTCGGCGGGGCAGGCCGAGCGGCCTGGTGGCGTTGTCGGTCGCGCTCGTGGTGTCGTGCGCCGCGTCGGCGGCGGTGCTGGTACCCGCCTCCGCGCCCGCGACCAGGGCCCCGGCGGCCGGACCGGGCGACGATCCCGCCGCACCCGGCACGGGACGGATCACCTTCGCCGGCACCGAACACCGCAGTCTGGGCCGGGTGTCGGGCCCCGAGACCAGCGATCCGTTGTTCGGCCCCGGACCCGCGCACTTCGACCGGCAGTCCTCGGCGCGCGGCGATCTTTTGGTCTTCACGAGCCTGCGCGACGAACCCCGACCGCAGGTCTATCTGCGCGACGCCGGCGGCGGGATCCGCAGACTGACCAGCGGCCTCGATGCCGCGCACCCCGAACTCGCCCCGGACGGACGGTCCGTGGTGTTCGACGCGGCCGAGCCCG
The DNA here is from genome assembly GCF_003967355.1 of Embleya hyalina. Lineage (GTDB taxonomy): Bacteria > Actinomycetota > Actinomycetes > Streptomycetales > Streptomycetaceae > Embleya > Embleya hyalina. Next base: position 73,351 of record NZ_BIFH01000025.1, read on the forward strand.
GCCCCGGCGGAGCCGTCCGGCACGACCTGTGGCTCGTCGGCACCGACGGGGCCGGATTGCGCCGACTCACCGACTCCCCCGCCGACGAGACCTCCCCGACCTTCTCCCCGGACGGCTCGCGCATCGCCTACTCCAGCAACGCCGATCCCGCGCCGGGACGCCAGATCCTGGTTCGCGCCGTGGCCGGCGGCCCGGAGACGCGGATCAGTCACGCTCCCGCCGGCGACGCGACCGAACCGTCCTGGAATCGGGTGAACGACGCCGCCCACCGCGACCTGGTCGCCTTCACCCTGGACACCGGGCCCACGATCGGGCCACGCCTGTGGCTGACGGACGGCAGCGGCGGAGATCGGCCGCTGCTCGCCGGCGGCCCGGCCGACTGGCGTACCGAGTCGGCGGAGTGGTTGCCGGGCGGCGACGGTCTGCTCTTCCTCAGCCCCGATCTGACCTGCGGGTGCAACCCGTTCGCCAACGTCTACCGCGTCGAGTCGCGTCCGGGCGCCGTCCCGGAATCGGTGCTGAAGGAGAATCGCGCGGTCGACTCGCCGACCTGGCTCGGCCCGCCCGACGGAGGGAGTGTCGTCGTCACCCGAACGACCGCCCCCGCGTCGCACGTGGCGACCCTCCAGGACGCCCGGCCGGACGGCTCCGATCCGCGTGACCTGGGACTGCCCATCCTCACCGAGGATCCCGAGGCGGACACCAACACCGATCCGGCGCGCGACCCGCTGTTCGTCCCGAGACCGGGCTTCGACCCGTGGACGGAGCGGCAGAACTACACGCCGGACGGCAGACGCATCGTGGTGACCCGGTTCGAGAACAGCGGGGACCGGCGCGTGGAGCGCGTCTGGCTCGCCGACGCCGACGGCGCGAACGCCGCCGCGCTGCCGTTGGCCGGACGCGGCCCGAACGACTGGGACACCGATCCCACGTTCTCCCCCGACGGCACGCGTCTCGCGTTCACCCGTACCTCCCCCGGCGGCGTCGGATCGGCATCGGGCCCGGGCCGGATCCTGGTGGCCGATATCACCACCGGCGCGATCGTCTCTCGGATCGAGCCGCCCCCCGGGCAGGGGGCGGGCTCCGACGCGCAGCCGACCTGGTCCTCGGACGGCACCACGATCGCGTTCACCCGCACCGCGGTAATCGACGGCGGCGGTGGCAACAAGCACATCTGGACCGTGCCGGTGAACGCCCTCGACCGCCAGCGGGACGTGAGCGGCGCGATCTGTCCGGGCAGTTGCCAGGTCATCGACGACAGTCCCGCCTTCTCCCCCGACGGTCGCTCGCTCGCGTTCAACCGGAAGGACGGCGGCGGTCGGGTCAACGAACGCACCGGTGTGCTGGTCGCCTCACCGACGGGCGACGGCTGCCGGGTCGTCCTGCCGGCCGGGCTGCGGAACGACCCCGGGGCGTGCCGGCGCGACCTCCCGGACACCACGGCCACCGGCCCGTTCCAGCCCCGCGACGTCGCGTGGTCCCCGGACGCGAGCCGCCTCCTGCTCACCTCGCGCCGCACGGTGGCGCCGAGTTCCCCGGAGGGCCTGTCCATCCTGGACCTGGCCTCCGGCGTGCTGACCCCGTTCGCCCAGGGGTTGCCGGGTCGGCAGAAGGAACCCGGCTACCAGCAGTCGGTCGACCTCACGCTCACCGCGCCGACCGCCACGACGCCCGTCGAGGTGGGCTCCCCGGTCACGGTGACCGTCACCGTCGCCAACCGCGGCCCGGCCGCCTCGCCGGGCACGGTTTTCACCGTCGCCGCCCCACCCGGAGCCCGCCTGGACTCGTTGACCGGCTCCGCCGGATCGTGCGCGACCGGGTCACCGCAATGCGACCTGGGCGTAGTGCCGCCCGGCGCGGCGGTCTCGATCACCGCGCGGCTGATCGCGGTGACCAGGGGCGATCAGGCGGTCGGCTGGTCCGTCGGCGGAGCCGTCGTCGACCCCAACCCCGGGGACAACGCGGCTCGCACCGTCGTTCCGGTCGTCCCCGTCACCCCGCCCACGTCGAAACCACCCACCTCACCACCGGCGAGTTCACCACCCGCGAGTTCACCACCGCCCACCTCGCCCCCGGCCTCGACACCTCCGCCCACCGCCCCGCCGAACCCGCCTCCGGACTCGCCACGGCGTCCCGCCGGCCCCGCGCTGACCGTGGTGGCGCAGCCGAACCCCGGCTTCGTCGGCGGCCGGGTCGTGGTGACCTACACGGTGCGCAACGGACGCAACGCCCTGGCCACCGGACTGCGCCTGAGACTCGGCCTGCCCGCCGAGATCCCGGCCGGTCCGGCACCCGCGGGCTGCCGCGACGGGGTATGCGCACTGGGCGACCTCGCACCGGGCGCCTCCCTGGTGCTGCGAGTCGTACTGGCGCCGGACAGGGCACTGCGCACCACCATCGACGGCACGCTGACCACCACCGGTACCGACGCCGATCCCACCGACAACGTGGCCCACGTCCCGCTCGACATCCTGCAACCGCGCATCGTGGCCGTACCCGCCGTGGGCAAACCGGGCTTCGTCACCTCCGTGCGCGGTGTGGACTTCCCGCCCGGCGCACCCGTACGGCTGACCTGGACACCCGGCATCACCGCGGCGGCGGCTCCGGCGACCCCCGGAAGCGACTTCCGCTTCTTCGCGCAGTTGCTCATCCTGGTCAAAGACGCCACCGGGCCGCGCACGATCACCGCGTCCGGCCCCGGTTTCGGCCCGGTCACCACCCCCTTCCTCGTGGTCTCCGGCAACATCGGTCCGCCCGACGAGGTGTCCCGCCGATGATCCACGAAGTCGACGAGGCCCTGCGACTGTTGTTGGCGGATGCGGGGTTGTCGGACAACGGCGTCGATCTCGTCTTCGACGCCCCTACCAGCGACTGGGCGGCGCGGCGCAACGCCCCCACGATCAGCGTCTTCCTGTACGACATCCGGGAGGACGTCGGCCGTCGGCGTACCGGCGCGACCGAGGAACACGACGACGACGGCGTGGTCGTGGCATGGCGGGCGTTGCCGCGTTGGTTCGAACTGACCTACCTGATCACGGCCTGGACCAACCGGCCCCAGGACGAGCACCGTCTGCTCTCCGAGGTGCTGCGCTGCCTGATCCGATCGGACGTGCTGCCCGCCCGCCTGCACACCGGCTCGCTCGCCGAACTCGGCCTCGCCGTCGACATCGAGGCGGCCGGCCCCGGCGGGGGTGGACCGTCGGCGTCGGACCTGTGGTCCGCGCTGGGAGGTGAGCTCAAGGCGTCCATCGACCTGCGCGTGCGCGCCCCGCTGGCCGGCGACCGCACCGCGGCGGGCCCACCGGTCACCGATGGCCTGGTGGTACGCACCGTGCCCGACTCCGCACCGGCCCGGGACACGGGGGCCACCGCACCAGAACCCGGGCGCCGACTGCGTTATCCGGACACAACCGGCCCGGATGCGGCCGACTTCGCCTCCCCACGCGACCGGCCGCTGCCGGCGGCCCGGCGCCGGCGCACCGGGGGTCGCGGCGGTATCGCCCATGACCCCGGATGACCCACGACCTGCGCACCCGACCGGACATCGACGGGGACGGCGACGGGGACGGGGACGGGTCGCGCGAGTTGTGGGAGCGGCTGGCCCGCGTCGAGGAGCGGGTGCGACGCGCCGTAGCAGCACGCCACGCCGTCGATCCGGATCCGGACGATCCCTACCGGGGGCAATACCTGACCCCCGAGGCGGTCGAGCGTATCCTGGAGTCCCCGTCGACCTTCCTGCCCATCGCGAACCGCGACGGCCCGACGCCGTCGGCGCCATCCCCTGCCGGCGGCCGGCTCGGCCGACTCTGCGCGGACTTCGCCCTGTTGCCGCTGGACGTGGAACTGCTGCTGGTGGCCATGGCACCGGACGTCGACGCCCGTTTCGAGCGCCTGTACGGCTACCTCAACGACGACCTCACCCGGCGGCGCCCGACCGTCGGTCTGGCCCTGGAACTGTGCGGGCAACCGTCGGCCGGCGCCGGTCGGTTCCGGCTCGCGCCCGCCGCACCACTCGTCGTCGGCGGTCTCCTGGAGTTCGCGGAGTCGGAATCGCCGCTGCTGTCACGTGTGTTGCGCGTTCCCGACCGAGTGACCGCGCACCTGCTCGGCGACGACGAGATCGACGCCCGACTCCTGGGCGTGGCGCGCGTGGTCGAGGGCGGGCGCGTGCCCGAGACGGAGGCGGCGGCGCCCCTGACCCGGGCGGCGCGGGCCGCGAACCCGCTGGTGTATCTGCTGAACCGGGGCGGCGACCCGATCCGGCCGGCGATCGACGCGTTGGCGTCCGCCGGCCTGCGCCCGCTGGTGGTGGACGTCGCCGCACTGACGGCGAGTCCGGCACCGGGTCCGCTCACGCGCGTCCTGGCGATGGAGGCCCGCCTCGGCGGCGCCGGGATCGTGCTGGGCCCCCTGGAGGCGATGGCCCCGCAACGCCCCGAACAGGCTCGGCTTCTTCGCGAGCTGTGTGCGGCGTGCGGCGGCGTCCCGCTTTTCGTGTTCGGGACCGGGGGTTGGGATCCGCTGTGGTCGCGGGAGAGCCCGCTGCTGTTCACCGTGCCCTCGCCGGCGCCCGCGCAACGAGTGCGGGAGTGGTCGTGGGCACTCGCACACGCCGGATCCGCGGCTCGCGTCGACATGGCGGACCTGCCGGCGGCCGATCTCACGGAGGCGGTGGCGTCGTACCGGTTGAGCGCGGACCAGGTCCGCAAGGCCGCCGACGTCGCCGTCCGCATGGCCGAAGTGGAGCGACGCCCGCTGCGCGCGGACGATCTTCGCGTCGCGGTGCGGGCGCAGAACGGTGCCGGACTGGAACGCCTGGCCCGCCGCGTGGAACCCGCGGTCGACTGGACGGACCTGGTCCTGCCGGAACCGACCCGGCGTGCGCTGGGCGAACTCGCGCTGCGTGCGCGCCACCGCGACCGGGTGCTCGGGCAGTGGCGGATGCGGCCGGGCGGCGGCCGGGGACGCGGGGTGATCGCGCTGTTCGCCGGCGAGTCCGGCACCGGCAAGACGATGTCGGCCGAGGTGTTGGCCGCCGCACTGGGGATGGACCTGTACGTGGTGGACCTGTCCACCGTGGTGGACAAGTACATCGGGGAGACCGAGAAGAACCTGGAACGCATCTTCGTCGAGGCCGCCGACGTCAACGGCATCCTGCTGTTCGACGAGGCCGACGCCGTCTTCGGGAAACGCTCGCAGGTCAAGGACGCCCATGATCGCCACGCGAACATCGAGTCGGCCTACCTGTTGCAGCGCATGGAGTCCTTCGACGGGATCGCCCTGCTCACCACCAACCTGCGGGCCAACCTGGACGAGGCGTTCACCCGACGGCTGGACGTGATCGCGGAGTTCCCGATGCCCGACGAGCGCCAACGGCTTGCCCTGTGGGATCGCTGTCTGGGCACGGAATTGCCCCGCGGGTCGGACCTCGACCTGGAATTCTGTGCCCGGCGCTTCGAGTTGGCGGGTGGTTCGATCCGGGCGTGTGCCGTGACCGCGGCCTATCTGGCGGCGGAGACCGGTCTACCGTTGACGATGGCACAGGTGGTCTCGGCGATCCTGCAGGAGTATCGCAAACTCGGACGGCTGCTCCTGGAAAGCGAGTTCGGCCCGTGGTTGGGCCGAGAACGGCTCGATGGCGCGCGCCCGACCACGTTCGACGACGACCGTCGGCCCACCACCGGCGGCCGTCCGCGTCCCTGAATGTGCGGTGCCCGTCCGTACCCGGTCCCCGGTACCGTGCACGCTCGTCGCATGCCCGGTGCAGTGCCCTCGAAGGCAGGGTCGTTGCCCCGGGTAGGGGACCTTGGGGCCTACGTCGGCCGGGACCGCGCGGGCAAGACTCGGCTTCGACCGAACAGTGGGCCGGCCGAAGGAGCGAGTATGCCGACGTACCTCACCCCGGGCGTATACGTGGAGGAGGTGCAGTCCGGCGCGCGGCCCATCGAAGGCGTCGGGACCGCGGTGGCCGCCTTCGTCGGCTTCGCCGAGTCCGGCCCCTTCCACCGGCCGACCCTGGTGACGAACTGGGACCGGTACGTCCAGGTCTTCGGCGGCTTCACCGAGGGCACGTACCTGTCCCACGCCGTCTACGGCTACTTCGCCAACGGCGGCGGCACCGCCTACGTCGTCCGGATCGGCGGCAGCGCCGAGGACCCGAACGACGCGGACGGATCGCGGCAGGATCCCACACCGGTCGCGCCCGCCACGCCCATCGGTGGATTCCTGATCGCGGCCCGGTCGGGAGCCGGCACCGGCATCTCCGTCGAGGTCGCCGACGCGGACGGCGAGAACCCACCCGAGGACCGCTTCAAACTGCTGGTCCGCCGGGACGGGACGGTCGTGGAGACCTACGAGGCGTCCACCCGCAAGAGCATCCGGAGCTACCTGCTCAATCAGGTCCGGGAATCCGAGCTGATCGAGGTCACCGAACAGCCGGGCAGCGCGCAGACCCGCCCCGAGCGCGGCACCGTCACCCTCGCGGACGCCCCCGCGCCGACGTCGAACACCACCGTGGCCCGGCTGGACGCGGGCGAGTACGTCGGCGACTCCGCGGCCCGCACCGGATTCGCCGGCCTGGAGGCGATCGACGAGATCACCATGGTCGCCGTCCCCGACCTGATGAGTGCCCACCAGCGTGGCGATCTGGACGCCGAGGGCGTCAAGACCGTGCAACTGGCGATGATCTCGCACTGCGAGCAGATGGGCGACCGGGTCGCCGTGCTGGACACGCCGCCGGGCATGAACGCACAGCGGGTGCGCACCTGGCGCAACGACGACGCGGGGTACGACTCGCGCTACGCGAGCGTGTACTACCCCTGGATCAAGGTGTTCGACCCCGCCACCGGTCGCAACACCATGGTGCCGCCCAGCGGCCACGTCGCCGGGGTATGGGCGCGCAGCGACGGGGAGCGCGGCGTGCACAAGGCTCCCGCCAACGAAGTCATCCGCGGCGCGGTCGACTTGGAGATCCGACTCGGCAAGGGCGAGCAGGACCTGCTCAACCCGATCGGCGTCAACTGCGTGCGGGCCTTCCCCGGTCGCGGCATCCGCATCTGGGGCGCTCGCACCCTCTCCTCCGATCCCGCGTGGCGCTATCTCAACGTGCGCCGCCTGTTCAACTACCTGGAGGAGTCCATCCTGCTGGGCACCCAGTGGGTGGTGTTCGAGCCCAACGACGACCGCCTGTGGTCGAGCATCCGGCGCAACGTCACCGCGTTCCTGACCGAGGAGTGGCGCCGAGGCGCGCTGTTCGGCCGCACCGCGGAGGAGGCCTTCTACGTCAGGTGCGATCGGCAGAACAACCCACCGGAGTCGATCGATCTGGGCCGCGTGGTCTGCGAGATCGGTGTCGCCCCCGTGAAGCCGGCCGAGTTCGTGATCTTCCGCCTCGCCCAGTTCTCCGACAGCACCAGCCTCGTCGACGAGTGACCCGCGTACCACCACCCCAACGGAAAGGTGACACACGGCCATGGCAGAGGGCGACGCTCTTTCCACCCACGTCTTCGGCGTGCAACTGGGCGGATATCTGGTGGAGTCCATCCAGGAAATCAGCGGCATGACCGTCGAGGAGGAGGTCGTCGAGGTCCGCCAGGTGACCGCGGAGGGCAAACAGATCATCCGCAAACAACCCGGCGCCCGTCAGGCCGGCGAGGTGACCATCACCCGAGGTCTCGACAAGAGCAGCGAATTCACCACCTGGATCAAGGAAACCCTGAACAAGGGAGCCGTGGACACCGCGCGGCAGAACCTCACCATCGAGATCAAGGACTCGACGGGCGAGACGGTCCGGCGCATCCAACTGATGCAGGGCTGGGCCAGCAAGTGGGAGGGCCCCTCCCTCAAGGCCGGCGAATCCAGCGCCGCCACCGAGACCGTGACCATCACCTTCGAGGAGATCGTGGTCGAATGAGACGCAGAACGGTCACCGCCGGCGGCCCGGGCGATCCGTTCGACGTCGGCACACCTCCCGCGCCGGACACGGCCGACGGCCGGGACGCGGCCCCGGCGTCCACGGTGTCGGCGACGTCCGCGGAACGGGATCGGCACGAACTGCGCACCGAGTTCGAGTTCGAGTTGCCGCGTGGCTACGTCGACGACGAGGGCGCCCTGCATCGGCGGGGTTCGATGCGGCTGGCCACCGCCCGCGACGAGCTACGCCCGCAGATCGACCTGCGGGTCAAGGAGAATCCGGCGTACCTGAGCGTGGTGCTGCTGAGTCAGGTGATCACCCGACTGGGCACCGTCACCGACGTGCACGCCGGTGTGGTCGAGCGTATGTACGCCACCGACGTGGCGTTTCTCCAGGACTTCTACCGGCGGATCAACAGCGAGGGACACACCCACGCGGCGGTCACCTGTCCGCTGTGTCACGGCTCCTTCGAGGTCGATCTCTCGGGTGGGCGCCTGGGGGAATCGTGACGTACGCGCTTCCTCGATTGCGGGAGGAAATCGCGTACATCGCCTACCACTTCCACTGGCAACGCGAGGACATCCTCGACCTCACCCACGGCGAGCGGGTCGAGTGGGTACGGGAGATCGCGCGGATCAACACCCGCGTCAACGAAGGCGGGTGATCACGTGGTGTGGAGCGACCGGCTGCGCCGGGTCCGGCGGGGGCCCACGAGCGGGGACGTCGCCGGCGGGGGGCGCGGCGGTGGACCCGACGAACGACCCACGCCCGAACCGGACTCGCGGGCCTCGGCGGAGGGCTCGGCGAGCGGACACCGTGACGGCGCGGATCGCCATGGCGGTGACCGGGACGGCGCCGACTGGGACGGCGGTTGGCGGCGAACCGCGGTGCCGGAGACGACCGTGGCCCGGTCCTCGATCGCGGTGAGCGACGGGCTCCGATTTCGGTCCGGACTCGCGTCCTGGCAGAACCCCGCGCTCGGCGGCGAACTCGGTCATGCGGTGCTGCCCTCGGCTCCGGCGGGTCTCATCCACGGCGTGGCCCGTCCGGCGATGCCGTCGCGGACCGAGTCCCGGGGCGGACCGCTGCTGCTGCGGGTCGTACGGCCGGAGACGGAAGCGGAGTCGGACCGGATACCGGAGTCGGATGCCGGGCCCATGCCCGGGCGCAACGCTGGGCAACGGCCGGGCCGTTCGGCCGCGACCGGGCAGCGCTCGGAGGTGGCTGGGGTCGGGACGACTGCTCGGGGCGCGACATCCGTATCACCTCGATCCGGGAACTCCTCGGTCATGGACGGCGGCTCGGGTACCGGGGCGGACGGCAGGACGGGAAGTGTCCAGCCGCCTCCTGATGTTCCTTCGCGTGGCGAGGTCGCCGAGGTGGCCGCCGTACGTCCGCGGCGGGTGCGGCCGTCACTGGTCGTGGCGCGGCGCCCGGCGATGATCCTGCGTCGGGTGGCGGCGATCCGCCCATCCGCCACCGCCTCGAAGTCGACGGGGCCCGACTCGACACAAGCCGCCGGAGGCCGCACACCCGCCTCCCGGGACACCGCGCCGGACACTGCCGCAACCTCCCCGGCCGACCACGAGGCCCGGCAGGGGGCGGACCACCCGACGGGCGGCTCCGGCACCGGACGACCTCCGACGGTACGTCCCGCACTCGGTGACCCCCGCTACGAGCTCCCGGAGGGAGCAAGGCTGTTCGTGCGGGGAGGCGAAACCGGCCCGGGGGTGCCGGGGGCAGGTGGGGGCGCCCTGCCCATCGTGCAACGCCGCACCGACTCCGACGCGCCCACGCCCTTCCCGCCCGACGCGCCCGAGCCGGTGCGGCGCTCCGGAGTGGCGCGGCCGGTCCGGCCGGAGCCTCCTCGGTCCGCCCCACAGCCCGCGGCGTCCAAGCCGCACGCTCCGTGGACCTCGCCGGCGGCGCCCGATCGCACCCGAGGCGAGGTCGGCGAAGCCGCGTCCTCGGCTCGTCCGTCGGCGCTCCCGCGCTCTCCCGGCCGCGACACGACGCCGTCCCGATCACACCACCGCATCGGAATCGGTGCCCCGCTCACCGGGCTTCCGGCCACGGCCGTCTCCACCACCGAGGGGACGGCACCCGTACTCGGCGGCGGCCGACGCGCGCAGAGTCCGACGGGCATCGGCGGCGACCGGGGCCCCTCGGCCGCGCGGGAATCGCATACCGGTGCCCACCGCGTTCCCGCGCCGCCCCCGGCTCCGATCTCGTCTCCCGCTCCGTCGAGCGCGATGCTCCCCATGCCCATGCCCGGCACCGAGACACGTTCGAAGTCCGGGCCGTCCACCCCGGGGCTCCCTGCCGTGCAACGCAGCGCGGAACCGCCACGGACGAATCCCGGTAGTCCCGAACCGCACGAAGCTCCCGAACGCGGCCCGTTCCGGCAGGCCGGCGACGCCATCGCGCGCACCGGGCCGGCCGGCGCCTCGTGGGCGACCGCGTCACGGCCACCCACGGCCGTCGCCCGGCGCAGCGGGGCCACCGACCGTTCCGCGCCGACATCCGGGTCCGACACCCACCGCGACGCCGGGACGCGCATCGCCCGGCGCTCCCTGCCGCTGCTTCCGGCCCGGGCCCTGGTCATCAACACCGGTAGTGGCGAGGGTTTTTCGGCGCCGATCCCGACCTCCGGGTCGCATCGACCGGTGGTCTCGGCCACATGGCGGCGCAACGACGACCCCGTACCGACACCGACCGCACCGGCACCGGTACCGGCGACTCCCACACGGACTCCGGTGCAGCGATCGACACGGGCACGCGTGGACAACGGGACGAACGCGGCGCCCAACCCAGAGGCTCCGACGCGCCGACGCGAGAACCCGACGCCCGGTCCCGAGGCCGTGTCATCGCGTCGGCGCGGGAAGACGGGCAAGGCCCGGGCCGGGTCCGAACCACCTCGGCGTTTTCTGCCGAATCGGTCCCGCCCGGCCCCGGTCACCCCGTCCACCCCGCTCGGCCCGACGTTCCCGACTCCCCCGGCATCCCCGACCGCCCCCACCGACCACGGGCCCGCACTCGTCGTCGGCGCAAACGGCCCCCGCCCACCCGCAACACCCACGGCCTCGGTGCAACGCGCAGGCAACAGTCGCCGAGCGCAAGCGGGTTCGACCCCCTCGATGCCACCCGACGCCGAGCGGCCGACCCCGCCGCCCCGGCCGCACCCGGCTGCCACCCCCTCCGCCCGTGGTCCACTCCCCGTCCCCGTCGTTCGCCCCCACCCACCGGGCTCGCCCCGCCCCGGTGGCGCGGGTGTGCCGACGCTTCCGTCGCCGCTGCCCGTGACCGCCGACATCGTCCGACCTCCCGCGACCGGCCCGGCCGAGTATTCCGGCGCGGACCCGCATCCCCCGCCGGTCCGCGTCCGCCGACCCACCCCGGCCCCGCCCGCTGTCCGGCCCGCCGATACGCCGCCGCCGCTCCCGGACACCGCCGTTGTCCAGAGGACGCCGTCCCTCGCCCGGCGCGCCGCCGCCGAGTCGGGTAGCACCGGCGTCCCGGTGACCGCCGTCCCCGCCCGATCCCCGTCCACCATCGGCGGCACCGGCACGACCGGCAAGCGGTCCACCCCGGAGCCGACATCCGCGACGAAGCCGGCGGCCACGCCCGACATCGAGGACCTCGCCCGTCGTCTGATCGAACCGGTGAGCCGACTCCTGCGTGCCGACCTGCGCCGAGGTCGCGAGCGCGCCGGGCGACCGTACGACGGCCGACGCTGACCGCGCGCGGCACGAGGAAAGGCATGGAGACGAACGCATGGCGGACAACATCTTCGCGACGAGCGTGTTCTTCAAGCTCGTCATCGGGGGCAACGACCTGGGGGCCTTCCACACCTGCTCGGGCCTGGGAGCCGAGGTGGAAACGGAGCAGTACGCCGAGGGCGGCAACAACGGCTTCGCCTGGCAACTGCCGGGCCGCATCACCTGGTCCAACATCACCCTCACCCGTCCGGTGACCGCGGACACCACCAAGATCGCCCGCTGGCTGAACGAGATCATCCAGCGCGTCGAACCCAAGGACGGCGAGATCGTGGCGCTCAAACCGGACCTCGAACGCATCATCAGCTGGCAGGTGCTGGGCATCGTGCCGGTGCGCTGGCAGGGTCCGTCCTTCGACCCGGCGAACTCCCAGGCTGCCGTCGAGTCGCTGGAGATCGCACACGAGGGTCTACGCCCGTCCTGATCGACCACCGCGCCCGCCCGCGTCGCGACCCGTCCCGTCCCATGTGTCCGCTACGCACCCAAAGGGAGGAACGACATGTCACCCGTCGGCCGTACCAGCCGGGCCCGCGCCCAGTTGACCATCATGGAGCCGCCCGCGACGGTGGGTGCCCGGCCCGGCGGCCGCATCGCCCGCATCACGTTGCAGTTCAATCCGGCGCAGTTGTCGCTGACCAAGAGCACCGAGTGGCGGCGATCGCCGTCCCGGATGGCCGAGCGGTCGTCGCTGCCGGAATTCGTCGGCAGCGGGCCCCGCTCGTTGTCCCTGGACGTCTTCCTCGACGCGACGGCCACCCACGACAACTCGGTGGAGAAGGCCGTCGAGCAACTGATGCTGGCCTGCGTGCCCACACCCGCCAGCCTGGCCGCCAAGAAACCGGCCAGCCCGTGGGTACGGTTCGACTGGGGCACCGCGAAGACCACATCGTTCGACGGCGTACTGAACAACTTCTCCGTGTCCTACACGTTGTTCGACGTCGACGGGAAACCGTTGCGGGCCACATGTTCGTTGTCCATCGAGGAGGCCGGCTCCGCTCCGGCCGGGCAGAATCCGACCTCGGGCTCACCCGAAGCCCGTCGTACCCACCGCGTGGTGGCGGGCGACAGTCTGGCGCTGCTGGCCTGGCAGGAGTACGGCGACGCCGGTCTGTGGCGCGCGATCGCGGAGGCCAACGACATCGACGATCCGATGACGTTGGCTCCCGGCACGGAACTGATCGTGCCCGCCGCGGGAGAGCGGACCCGAAAGGAGTCCGCATGACCTCCGCAGGCAGGTCGTTCGCGGCCGATCCGATCGTCGAGGCCCCCGGCGAGCTGCCACCGGCGTGGGTGGCGCAGTTGGTCGGCTGCGAGGTCGACGAGCACGTCGGCCTGCCCGACACCGCGATGCTGACCTATCGGGACCCGGACCACCAACTGCTCACCGCCACCGGGATCGGCATCGGTACCCCGGTGAAGATCTCGGTGGTCACGGTGCGGGACCGGGTACGCGAACGTCTGTTCACCGGCGAGGTAACAGCTCTCGAACTGGACTCCGACACCACCGGCTCGTTCACCGTGATCCGAGCGACGTCCAGGGCGCACCGCCTGCAACGCGGGCGCAAGGTGGTCGCGTTCCGCAACATGCGGACCGCGGACATCGTCCGCAAGGTCGCCGCGGGCGCCGGACTGGCCTGCGGCCGAATCGAGGCGGCGCCGATCATGCACAAGCAGCTGACCCAGGCCAACGTCTCGGACTGGGAGTTCCTGCGCCACCTCGCCGCCGAAAGCGGCGCCCAGGTCCGCATCGACGACACAGGCCGGCTGCAATTCGTCGGGCCCAAGCCCGCCTCGACCGCGCCTCCGCCCTCGACCCGGGCGGCGCAGAGTCCCGTGGTCCTCGAATACGGCGCCAATCTGTTGGCCCTGCGGGCCGTGCTGACCGGCGCGGACGCGGCGGCCGACGTCGAGGTGCGCGGCTGGAACGTCACCACCAAGACCCCGTTGACGGCCAGAGTCCCGTCGGTGCGGAGCACCACCGTCGTGCCGGGGATGAACCCGAGCCTGGCACAGAAGGTGTTCGGCAAGTCCCCCCGGACCACCATCACGGACACCCCCTATCGCACCCAGGCCGAGACCAGGGTGGTGGCCGGCGCGGTGGCGGCCGAGGTGAGTTCCGGCTTCGGCGAGATCGAGGCGGTCGCCGAGGGCAATCCCAAACTGCGCGCCGGCGAACCGGTCACCCTGGGCAACGTCGGCCCCGCGTTCTCCGGGCGCTACACGGCCACCGCCACGCACCACGTCCTGGAACCGATCCGCGGCTACCGCACCACCGTCGTGGTCAGCGCGACGTCCGACCGCTCGTTGTCCGGTCTGACCGCCGGGGCCAACGCTCCCTCGCGCGGTCCGCGTATGCCGGGTCTGGCGATCGGTGTCGTCACCGACGTGCGTGAGGAGGGCGGCGCGCAACGCGGCTCGGTCCGGCTGAAGTTCCCCTGGCTCGACGACACCTACGTCACCGATTGGGTGCGGACCGTGCAGTGGGGCGGCCGGGGCGGCGGTGGCGTGTTCGGCCCCGAGGTCAACGACGAGGTGCTGGTCGGGTTCGAACAGGGCCTGCTGGACTGCCCGTACGTGCTCGGCGGTCTGTACAACGGGGTCGACAAACCCTCGCGGCACGACGTACCGCTGATCGACCGCACGAGCGGAAAGGTCAACCGCCGTTCGCTGGTGTCTCGTTCGGGCAATCGGCTGGAACTCCTGGATACCGCTCGCGGGGCCTCCGGCGTACGACTGGCCAGTGGCAACCGGCGCCTGGAGGTACGCCTGAACGAGCGGGCGAACAGTATCGAACTCACCGTGTACGGTCCGGCCGGGGGACGGGCGAGCAGTTCCGTGACGCTCACTCCGACCGGCATCACCCTCGACGCCGGTACCGGCGCGGTCACCATCAACGGCCGCTCGGTGAACATCAACGGCACGACGAACGTCACCGTCGACGGCGGCCTGCTCGGCGTCCTCAAGGCCAAACTCATCAGGATCAACTGAACCGCGCACCGGCGCCACACAGACCCGAATCCCATCCCGGCCAAGGAGCACCGACGATGCCCCCCGCAGCCCGCACCGGCGATCCCACCGCCCACGGCGGCGTCCTGGGTACCCCACCCCCTGGCGCCGCGGCGGCCGTCGCCACCGTGCTCATCGGCGGCAAGCCCGCCGCCGTCACCGGCAGCCTGCACGTATGCCCGGCGCACGCCTACCTCGGCCCGGCCAACGTGGTGATGCCCTCCCCCGCCGCCGCGACGAGCGGAATCGTGCTGATCGGCGGCCTGCCCGCAGCCCGCATGCGCGACCAGACCTCGTGTGGCGCGCAGATCCTCCTCGGCGCGCCGAACGTCCTGATCGGAGGGCCCCTGTGAGCGGACGTTTCATCGGCCGCGGCTGGGGATTCCCGCTGCGGGTGAGCCCCACCGGCGGCATCGGCATGGTCGAGCGCGATCGGGAGATCGAGGAGGCGATCCGGCTGGTCCTGGGTACCGCGCCGGGCGAGCGGCCGATGCGGCCGGAGTTCGGCTGCGGCATCCACGACTACGTATTCGCGCCCGCCGACGGCGCCACCGCCGGGCGCATCGCCCACGAGACCCGGGTCTCGCTGGAACGCTGGGAACCGCGAATCGAGGTGGACGACGTGGTGATCGCGTTCGACACGGTCGACGAGGGTGTCCTGTACATCGACGTGCGCTACACGGTGCGCTCCACCAACGACGTCCGCAATCTGGTCTTCCCCTTCTACACGATCCCGTCCTCGGAGGGCTCGCCGAACACCGGGACCCAGGAGTGAACTGATGGCGCTGCCCTCCCCCAACCTCGACGATCGGCGCTTTCAGCAACTCGTCGACGAGGCCAAACGATACGTGCAACAACGCGCGCCCGAATGGACCGACCACAACGTCTCGGACCCGGGCGTCACCCTGATCGAGACCTTCGCCTACATGGTCGACCAGTTGCTGTATCGGCTGAACCGGGTGCCGGAGAAGAACTACACGGCTTTCCTCGACCTGCTCGGCGTCACGCTGTTCCCACCGGCCGCGGCGGGCGCCGACGTGGATTTCTGGTTGTCCGCGCCGCAGCCCGAGACCGTGCGTCTTCGGGCGGGTACGGAGGTGGCGACCAGCGGCAGCGAGACGCAGGAGGCCGTGGTGTTCGCCACCACGGCGGACCTGTCGATCGTGCCGAGTTCGCTGACCCGCCTGGTCACCGCCCCGAGTTCGGGCGGCCTGCACGACCGGACGGGGGCGCTCACGGCCGGCGGCACCATCCCGGTCTTCCAGGCCCGCCCCGCCCCGGGGGACGCGATGCTGCTCGGCCTGCCCACCGCCGTTCCCCGGTGCATCGTCGCCGTGCGCCTGGACAGCAGGGTCGAGGGCGTGGGCGTCGACCCGCGGCAACCTCCGCTGGTGTGGGAAGCGTGGGACGGGGCGCGCTGGCTCGACTGCGAGGTCGGCACCGACAGCACCGGCGGACTGAACCGCCCGGGCGAGGTGACCGTGTTCGTGCCCGCCGGTCACACCACGTCGGTGGTCGCGGGCACCCCGGCCGGCTGGTTGCGCTGTCGGGTCGTCCCGGCGGAGGCCGGCCAGCCGTTCTACTCCGAGTCGCCGACCATCCGCGAGGCGGAGGTGTTCACCGTCGGCGGCACGATCGGCGTCGAACACGCCGAGACCGTCTTCGACGTGCAGCTGGGCATCTCCGAGGGGGTCCCCGGCCAGCGCTTCACGGTCGCTCGGCCACCCCTGCTGCTCGACGGCCCCGCACCGGTCGTACAGGAGTCCTCACCGGAGGGTTGGCGGATCTGGACGGCCGTCGAGCACTTCGGCGCATCCGGCCCCGAGGACCGACACGTCCGCGTCGACGCCACCACCGGCGAGTTCGCCTTCCCCCCGGCCGTGCGCGAACCGGACGGCAGCCTGCGCACCTACGGTGCGGTGCCCGCCAAGGGCGCCCACCTACGCGTCCCGCGACACCGCACCGGCGGTGGCGCGGCCGGCAACGTCGCCCGCGGCACGATCCGGGTGCTGCGCAGCTCGGTGCCCTACATCGCGGAGGTCGACAACCGCGAGGCGGCCCGCGGCGGCGTCGACGGCGAGACCGTGGAGAACGCCAAGACCCGGGCCCCGAACATGCTGCGCGTGCAGGAACGCGCGGTCACCGCCCGCGACTACGAGTTCATCGCGCGCCACGCCGCGCCCTCGGTGCGCCGGGTGCGCTGCCTGCCGACCGCCGACGACGAACCCGGCGCCGTGCGCGTGCTCGTCGTCCCCGACGCGGTCGCCGACGAGGGCGACCGGCTGCGCTTCGAGCAACTGATCCCCTCGGATCGGGTCCTGGGTGCGATCACCGAACGACTGGACGAACGACGCCTGGTGGGCACCCGCCTGATCGTGGAACCACCGGCGTACCAGGGCGTCACAGTCGTCGCCCGCCTGGTCGCGGCGAACCCCGGCGAGGTGGACCGGGTGCGCGAGGACGCCCTCGACGCACTGTTCGACCTGCTGGATCCACTGCGCGGCGGACTCGACGCGACCGGATGGCCGTTCGGCAGGGCCGTGCAGTACGGCGAGCTCTTCGGCGTACTCCAGCAAAGCGTGGGCGCCGGATTGGTCGAGGAGGTACGGCTGTTCCCGGCGGATCCGATTACCGGACGTCGCGGCGGAGCGGTCGAGCGGATCGAAGTCGCCCGCAACGCACTGGTGTTCTCCTACCGGCACCAGGTGGTGGTCACCGCGCGCGAACCCGACGGTGACACATGACCAGAGCCGCCGTACCCGGCCTCCCCACCCGCTACCCGATCGGCGATCTGCTACCCGCGCTCTACGCGGACGACGATCTGGCACAGCGCTTCACCGCGGGCCTGGACATCGTCCTGGCACCCGTGTTCACCACTCTGGACAACCTTGCCGCCTACCTCGACCCCTCGCTGGCACCCACGGATTTCCTGCACTGGCTCGCCGGCTGGATCGGCGTCGACGTGGCCCCGACGTGGCCCGAGGAGGTGCGCCGAGCGGTGGTCGCGCGCGCGGTCGACCTGCACCGCCGGCGCGGAACCCGTCGTGGACTGATCGAACTCCTGTGGTTGTGCTGCGGCGTGCGCGCGGACGTCGTGGACGGGGGCGGCGGCGCGTGGTCGTCCGAGCCGAACTCCGCCCTCCCCGGTACCCGTCCCGAGGAACTCCTGGTACGGGTGTGGCCGGTGCGCGCACTGGACGTGGACCGCGAACGGATCCACGAGGTGGTCGCGGCCGCGTGCCCCGTGCACCTGACCCACCGGGTCGAGATCCTGCCCGGCCCGCCCGACCGGAGAGGGGGCTGACGCCATGCGCGCGTGTCCGACGTGCGGGGTCGCCAACGAGGACGACGACGACTTCTGCGGCAACTGCGGCTCGTACCTGGGCTGGTCGCGGGGACCGGCGCGGAATCGACCCGCTGCGCGGGTCGAGGAGGCGCCGGATGAGCTCACGACGCCTGAGCAGTCGGAGCGGTCGGAGCAGCCCGAGGTGCGCAGGAGCCACGAAACGCCCGGGGCAGGGAGGGGGCCGGGGGGCTCGAACGTTGCCGGAGCCATCAACGAACCGTCGGAAACCTCCGGGACACCCGGGCCGCCTTCGCGGACCCACGGGCACCCCGCATCGGCACGACCGGCGACCGAGGGCACAGCCCTGCCGGCGCCGGCCGAACGCGGCTCCGCGGACCCGGCGGCGCCAATCGCCGCAGGCCCGCCCGCGGCACCGTCGAGGGCGGAGAACCCCACCTCGCCCCCGCCGACCACCGCCCGCCCGGCCGTACCGCCGTCCGTACACGATCCCGTACCTGGGGACGCGCCCTCGCCACCCCGCCCGGCCGCACCGGTGCGGTCGGCCCCACCCGCGCTCCCGACACCGCCGGAGCCGCCCGCGCCCGAACCCGTGCTGCCCGTCCGACCGGCCAAACCGGTGGCGCCACGACCCGTCGTACGACCGGTCGCCACCGACGACGCCCAGGACGGGCCGCCGTGCCCGGACTGCGGCACCCCGAACCGACCGGAACGCAGGTTCTGTCGCCGTTGCGCCGCCCCCTTGCACCTGACCGCGCCCCCACCCGCCCTGTCCTGGTGGCGCACCATCCGGCCGTTCCGACGCCGGGTACGCACCGGCTCGGGGGCGGTGTGGCGACGCCTCATCACCGTGCTGGTGGTCGTGGCGCTCGTCGTCGCGGGCTTCTTCCTCGTCCCGCTCGCCCGTTCGCTCTTCGAGGACACCCGGGACAAACTCGGCAAGGCTTCCCAGGTCACCCCGACCACCGTCACCGCCGGCGCCGAGGCACCGGGTCACCCCGCGAGCGC
Source organism: Embleya hyalina (assembly GCF_003967355.1). Taxonomy (GTDB): domain Bacteria; phylum Actinomycetota; class Actinomycetes; order Streptomycetales; family Streptomycetaceae; genus Embleya; species Embleya hyalina. The sequence continues at coordinate 92,357 of NZ_BIFH01000025.1, forward strand.
GGCCACCGACGGGATCACCAACCAATGGTGGGGGGCACCCGCCCTCGGCGATTCCCTCACCTGTGCCTTCGCCACCCCGTTCCGCTTGGTCGGCGTCGTCGTGCACGCCGGCGGCTCCACCGCGCCCGAGGAATTCCGTCGCGGCGCTCGCCCCACCCGGCTCGACCTGTCGATCACCGCGAAGGACGGTCGCGTGACCACCCGCACGATGACCCTCGACGACCGTCCCGGCCCACAAACGCTCCGCATGGGTGTCAGCGATGTGGTCTCGGTCCGCTTCACCGTCCGCGCCGCAGCAGGCCCGGTGACCGAACAACCCATCGCCCTGGGCGAGGTCGAATTCTTCAAACGCACCTGAAACGGGGCTCGGTTCCGGCCCCTCCCGGAGCGCGAGCAGACTTCGCCGACTCGCCCACGGCCAGTCGAAGACCGCCGACGTCCTCTTCGCCGTGGCGGCCACCCGACGCTGGGCCAGGGCGGCATCACCGCGAACGCCGCGACGCCCGGCGCCATCTCCATCCGTTTGCGACGAACCACGGCTTCGACGTACGACATGGCATTCCCTCTCCGTCGAACGATCGGGATTTGGTCATGCCCGGTCCGGTGTCCCGGGCGTGCCGTCAGCTTGCTTCGGCGTCGAACCCGGCTGCGCGGAGGTAGTCGCCGATGGCCGTGTGATTCTTCGTGAGACATTCGATCTTCTCGGCCATGCGATCGCGTACCTCCTCGAGGGTGGCAACCATGTCCGGCGTCACATAGGGCATGTGAATCGTTATCGGGCTGTCCAGGCACGGCAGGATTTGTCCGATGATCCTCGTCGGCAGACCGACGTCGAGCAAACCCCTGATCTGGCGGACACGATCGACCACATAGTCGTCGTAGTCCCGGTATCCGTTGTGCAGACGCTCCGACACGATCAGATTTCGCGCCTCGTAGTAGCGCAACATACGCACCGGCGTATCCGTGCGCTTCGACAGCTCACCGATCCTCACGTGCGAACCCCCCACGAACGTCGCAAGTCATCGATTTGACCCTGACATTAATGTCATCCATCGATCGTATGGTCATGCCAAAGACGGATCAAACCAGATCGATTGCCGCCCCTGTCCCACGGTTTCCCCTCGCGGGGCTGCTGGCACTGGGTACCGCGGGACTGATCACCCTCTTGACCGAGACGATGCCCGCCGGAGTACTGCCCGCGATGAGCCGCGACCTGGGGGTGAGCGAGTCGGCGGCCGGTCAGACGGTCACGGCCTTCGCCCTGGGGGCGCTGCTGTCGGCTCTCCCCCTGACGCGAGCGACCATCGGATGGCCGCGCCGGCACCTCCTGCTGTCCGCGGTCTCGGGATTCGCCGTGACCAACACGATCACGGCCCTCTCGCACAACTTCGTCCTCACGCTCGCGTCCCGGTTCATCGGAGGTGTCGTCGCGGGACTGCTCTGGGCCCTGCTCGCCGGGTACGCCCGTCGCATGGTCGCCCCGCACCAACGCGGCAAGGCCATGGCAATCGCGATGGCAGGCACTCCCGTCGCACTCTCGGTCGGTGTACCCGCCGCCACATTCCTCGCGAAAGTCGTCGGCTGGCGTTTCGCCTTCGGACTCACGACCGCGGCCACCCTGGGACTGATTGTCTGGATCATCGCCACAGTCCCCAACTTCCCGGGACGGCCCAAGGAGTCCCGGCTCCCGCTCACCCGGACTCTGCGCATCCCCGGTGTCGCCCCCATACTCCTCGCGACGCTGACCTTCGTACTCGCGCACAACACCCTGTACACCTACATCGCGCCTTTGCTCGACTCGCTCGGCATGACGGATCGGGTCGACGCCGTCCTCCTCACGTTCGGGGTGCTGTCGTTGGCGAGTATCTGGATCACCGGCGCACTCATCGACCGGCACCTGCGCACCCTCGTGATCACCAGTTGCGTCCTCTTCGCCACGGCGGCTCTGCTCCTGGGAGTCTCCACCGGCTCCCCCGTACCGGTCTTCGTCGGCGCCGCCGTGTGGGGACTCGCGTTCGGCGGCGCGGCCACCCTGCTCCAGACCGCTGTCGCCGAAGCAGCCGGTGCGGCCGGGGACGTGGCCCAATCCCTGTTCGTGACCGGCTGGAACACCGGCATCGCCGGCAGCGGCATCCTCGGTGGACTCCTGCTCGGCGGACCCGGAGCAAGCTACCTCGGCTGGAGCGCCCTCGCGCTTTTGCTACCGACTCTCACGATCGTCGTCGGTGCACGCAAGAACGGCTTCCCCGCGCGCCCACTCCACGACACCGACACGACGCCAAGATGAAGTGACCACTTCTCGAAGGCGACAGCGGCCCTCATGTCCGCAGGCGGTCGACGACCGTGTTCGCGACCCGAGCGGCGTACGGCACGAAATCGCCGCCGCGGAACGCGAAGTGGATATCAGGGAACGTACGTCACCGCCGGCACCCGACGCCCCGTCCCCGCCTCCCGCCCGGGCCGTCGGTACCGGCCGTGCCGGCGACGCAAGGAAGCACCAGTTCGTCCAACGTGCACGCACCGATGCGACCACGCGCGTGCCCGCGCTCCCATGCGTCGCTGGTAACGGCGGCGTTGAAGCAAAGCGTTCAAGCCCACGAGCACTTCGACCATCGGGGTGCAACAGGCGAGCGGAAGGCCGGATGGGCGAACGCAAGTGAACCCTCGATGATGCCCCGTGACGATAAGACCGCGTCGATGGTGTGTTGGCGGCGGTCACAGGACCCGGTGCCGGAAGGCACCAAGCGACCTCCGAGTAACTGTTTTTGGAGGGAGGACACCGCTGGTCTCCGGCTAGAGGGGGCGCCCACCCCGGGCGCGGGTTACCGGTGCGGAACGTGGAAACCCCGACGGGGTCCAAGCCCCCGGCTGTGTGCTGGTGCTGTTCCGGGCTGCGGATGACCGGCGGCTGGGGCAGTGGAAACACATCCGGGATACGCGACCGCCTCCGCGCCGCGCCGTAGTCGTCGACGCCGGACGCCGTGGGCAACCCGGGCGGTGGCCCACGGCGTGACGACCAGGCGAAGGCTGACAGCCGGACGGACCGCTCGCGTTGCCGACGGGCATCGGGGCAGGTAGAACGTTCGTGACCGTCCTGTTCCGTCCGTGGGAGCCGTCGTCGGGTCCGGTGGTCCGGTGGCGCAGGGACCGGGAGCGGTTCCCCCGCCCATCCGTCCGTGGAATCGAGGATCCGTCGTGGACGACAGCCGACACCCCACAGTGACCGACCCGGAGTTCTACCGGGTCGTCTTCGAGAACGACAGGGTCCGGGTCGTGGAGTTCCGCGACACGCCCGGGACGCGCACCATGCGGCACCACCACCCGGACAGCGTGCTGATCACGCTGAGCGCCTTCCGCCGACGCATGACGATGGACGACCGGGTCGTCGAAGTGGACCGCGCCCCATTCGAGGCGGGGTGGATGGTCGAGCACACCCACATCGGGGAGAACGTGGGCGACACCCCCGCGCACGTGATGTTCGTGGAGATCAAGTAGGCCGTCGCACACAAGCGCCCGGCGCTCGCACAGCCCGTCCGGCCGGACGGCCGCACGGGACCCGTGGACACATCCGCGGCCCGCGGTGCCGAGACCGGCGGGTATCCCCGGGTGAACCCCGCGCGATGGCCGGTCGGGAATCGAAGCGCACGCTCCCGTAGATCCCCCGGGGCCACGAGCCGTTCGCGAGGATCTCGGCCGTCGCCCCGGTGCGGCCGGCGGCGGCGAACGTGCGCGCGACGGCGTCCGCGAAGTTGTCCGCGAAGGCGGAGACTCCCCGGTGCCAGGTCGTAGCAGGTGCCGGCCTTCGGGTTCTCCACGCTCGGCCCGCGGCCGTCGTAATCGATGACGTGGACCGAGAAGACCCCGGTCGCGGCGTGCGCGGGGACGGGCACGGTCGGCGCGAGCAGGACCGCGCCCGCCGCGGCACCGACGATCGGGGGACACGCATACGAGGCCACCCAAGGGAGGGGACCAGCAGGGGACGGTGCGATCACACCCCGGATCCGATGTCGAGTCCCGGGATTGCCCCCTACGAGCGCACCCCACTCCCCCACCCGGACGGCTGCGATGATCGGGCCGGGACCGCTTCCGCCACGGCAGCACCGTGCAGATCCAGGCGTTCGACGATCACCTGCGCGGGACCGAGGTCCACCTACGACTCATGAAGGCCAAGCCGGGCATGCTCGCCAGCGGCATCATGCCCGAGTACCCGTTCCGGCGCTGCGGGGGCGTCGTCGCAATCCTCGGCCGGCTCTCCTCCGACGGGGCCCAAGAGGCCATGGACGACGGCGAGAGGTCCTGGACGAGGCCCTGCGCGACGAGATCGTGATCGACCGGGAGGATCGTCGCCACGACAGCGAACGGGAGCGGCCCGACCGCGTTCGGGTCGCGCACCTCCGTGTGGAGGCCGGAGCCGTGGGTCGAGGAATTCCCGTGTGGGCGGACGGCCTCGGTGCCTGCTCAGCAGCCCTGGTCGGCGTAGGCCGTCTGTTCCCAGTCGGTGACGGCTCTGCAGAATCGCGTCCATTCGTCGGCCTTGATGGCACGGAACAGTTCGGATATCTCCGATCCGAGGCCGCCGGTGATCACGGGATCGGCGGTGAACGCCCGCAGCGCCTCGTCCAGGGTGGTGGGCAGTTCGGGGAAGCGGGTGTCCCGGCGTGGGTCGGAGGTCCCTCGCGCGGGCCCGGGGTCGATCCGGTTCTTCAGTCCGTCCTCGATGGCGGCGAGGAGGACGGCGTGGGAAAGATACGGATTGACCATGGCGTCGGGGATTCGGACCTCCAGTCGGTCGCCGTCCGGAAGGCGCACGGCGCAGGTCCTGTCGTCCCTGCCCCAGTCGGCCCGGGAGGGGGTGAACGGGCTCGGCTGGACGAAGCGTTTGTAGGAGTTCACGGTCGGTCCGAGGACGGCTGTCGCCGCGGCGGCGTGGGTGAGGATACCGCCGAGGGCGTGCCGGCCGATCTCGCTCAGCCGCAGGCCACGTGCTCCCGGGTCGGCCAGTACGTTCGTCCCGTCTCGCCACAGGCTCAGATTGTGCTGGCAGCTGTTCCCCGTGTGATGGTCCGCGGGCTTGGGCATGAAATTGACCGTGAGCCCGAGTTCCCGCGCGACCTGGCGGCAGATCTGCCGATGGACGATCACGTTGTCGGCGGTGCGGTCCGCGCGGTCGAACATGCAATTGGGCTCCAGTTGACCGGGGTCGCCCTCGTGGTTGGCCTCGATCATGTCCAGCCCCAGGGCCTGCCCGTACGTGATGAGCCTTTGGTAGACGGGCCTGAAGGCATCCATGCTGTCGATGTGATGAATGGGGCTGATCGGCGGTCGCGCGGCGTCGAGGTGCGGCCCGCTCCATGACGCCTCCGGTTCGCACCCGCTGCGCAGTTCGAGCCCGGTGCGAGCGGTGAAAGCCGTGTGGCGGCGGCGCAGGTTGCCGCGGACGTCCGTCGCCAGCGGTCCGCCGCCGACGCCGTCGGGCAGGTGGGCCGGTTCGTACAGGCGGCAGAAGAACCGGCCGGCACGGGTGTCCCACGGGAGGACGGCGAAGGTGTCCAGGTCGGGCATGGCCGTGTACTCGCGCGCCTCGCAACCCCCGCCCAGCAGCGTCCCGTTCACGTCGGTGCGCATGTCCGCCAGGATGGCGCGATGTGCCCGTACACCGGTCTCGATGGTTCGGGTCAGGTGGGCCGCGGGCACCACCTTGCCCACCACGCGGCCGGTGAGGGTCACCGCTTGACAGTGGACGAACTCCACGCGGGCCTCGGTCACCAGATCCCGCAGCTTCCGCACCGCGGTCTCGTCGGTGTTGAGTTCGCGGTGTCGATCCAACTCGGAGCAGTCGGTGCGATCTGTCATCGAACTCTCCTCGTGTGCCACGAGAATCGGGCGGCATCGGACTGTCGTGAGTCGTATCCAAGCGGTCGGGCGCGCGATCGGCAATCGCGATCGCCGGGTGTCCCCGACGCGCCGGTGCGCATCTTTGGCCGGATGCCACCTATACGCACGCGTTGTGCCGTACGGACCATCGGTTAGGGCACCACAGCGCACGACCCCGGAGTGAACGCGTCGCCGTGCATCTCGCATCTTCCGTCGTCGGCCCGGCCCTTGGAGGGCACATGGCAACGTCCCCCGCGATCTCGCTCTTGCCCGTATCGACGGGTCCGCCCGTGGACACCCACGTCCCCACGGGTCGCATGTTGGTGATCCACCCGCCCTACGTGCACGACGACTACCTGGCGGGGGATATCCCGTTCCGCCCCGACCGGCTGCCCTTCCTGCCGGTCGCGCCGCTGTACGCGGCCGACTTGCTCGAACGACGCGGCCTGGCCGAGCCCACCCTGTTCGACTGCCAGCTCCACGACCTGCGTCGGGCCGAGAACCTGGACGAGTACGACTCGTACGCGATCGCCGTCATGGGCGCGCAGAACATCAGCCCCGCCGCCCGGGTCCACCGCCACCTCACCCTGGGATGCGGACTACCGGCCCATCGGGTGTACGTCGGGGGGCAGGGCGTGGAACGACTCTCCCCGGAGGAGTTCGCGGAGATCTTCCCCGGCGCCCACCAAACGGACCGTCGGTGGCTGGCCGCCCTTCCCGGCGCCATGGAGATCGACCTGTGTCGCCAACTCGACCGGCTCGCCGAGGACGACCTGCGCACCTATCTCACACACGAGTTGACCCTGCCGTTCAGCCAGGGCTGCAAGTTCGGATGCAACTTCTGCGGGGCCCAGATCCAGCAGCGCGAATCGTTCTTCAACGTCCGGGCGCACCTGGACAACGCCTGTCGGCTCGCGCGCCGCTTCGGCCTCTCCCGCCTGTACCTGTACTGCACCTCCCTGGATTTCTTCCAACAGGCCCTGCCGGGAGGGGATCTCGGCCTGCTCACCGCGCAATTGGAAGCGGTCATCGCGGTGGAGGAGCAGTACCCGGACATCCGCATCGGCCTGCACGCGCTGACCCGCGCCGACTCCTACAACGCCGCGATGCGCTCCGAGCATGTGCGCGACCTGGTGCTCCGGGCCGGGTTCGACCGCTTCGGCTTCGGCGCGGACGGCGCGGCCTCAGTCGCAGTCCTGCGAGCCATGCGCAAACACGCCGACACCCTGCGCTCCGATCTGATCACCGCCTTCCAGCACATGGAGGAGAACAACCTGGTTCCGGAGATCCTCTACGTCTTCGGCATCCCCGAGGACACCGAGGACACACTCGCCGAGACCCGGGCGCTGTGCGGTCTGTTGCTGGAGACCTTCCCCTCCTCGGAGTACCGGGGATTCCCGGCCAAAAACGAGATTCCCGGTAATTCGAACTGGAATCGCTCCGGCTGGAAGGGGTCGGCGGCGCGCCACCGCCTGCTGCGCGAACCCGACCACTTCCTCAACCTGGGCTTCGAGGCGCTGGCCAACGAGACCTCGCACCGCGACCCGGCAACGCGTCTTCTGGTCAACCGGTATGCCGTCGACATGAGCCGACACGCGCACGACCTCGGCCGCGTCCGCAGCTATCTGACGCTGCCCCTGGCCACCCCCGGCGCCGCCATCATGGACGAGCCGACGCTGGAGGGCTTCCGAGACCTCGCCGCGCACTACGCCCCCCACGCCGCCGCCGACCTGCGGACGGACACCCTGACCGACCTGCGGGCGGTACTCAACTCCGCCATCCCCAAGGACTACTGACACACCCCCCACGCGCGCATGATCGCGGCAACGCCGGGCCCTGCGGGCCTTCGGTCATCCGCCCACGGTCGGCACGAGCGCCCCGAACCTCGCGTAGTCGATGTACCCCGGCAGTGGTGCTCAACCGACGATCGGGGTTTCGGTGGCGTAGAGGAAACGGGTCAGGGAGCGGTCGAGGAACTTCTCCTCGTCTGCGGCGACGGTCGTGGTGAAGACGGCGGATGTGAACCAGCGGGTGGCGTCGGCGATGTCGTCGAACCAGACCTCGACGACGCCGTCGTAGTAGGTGCTGCGCAGGCCTGGGATCTCGTCGTCGGTGGGCAGGAGCAGGACATGGCGCCGGACCGGCACCGCTCCGTCCGTCACGCTCGCGATCAGCGGCAGGTGCTTGTGCGTCCAGTACTCCACGAACTCCTCGTGGGTCAGGTCCGCACGCCGGGTCAGGAAGATGCTGATCTTGATCACGGGACTCCTCAAGGCGGGTTTGCCGTTCCAGCGTCATGTTGCCCGGCCGGCGAGACCTTGACCGTAAGCACCCAGGCCCGCTTCGCAATCCCTACGGCGGTCGCGGCACCGGAAGGGGGATCTCACGGCGGTCTTACGGGAGTTCGCCGACACTCCTTCCACGATGAAGAGATCAAACCCATGCGTCCCGCCGTGGACACCGTGTCCATATCGCCAACCGTCTCCATGGGAACGCGTCCATCGGGGATCGACGTACCCAACCTGCGCTCCGAACGCCTCGAGGACACCCCGGACACCCGCGCGAAGCCCCGCGCAGCGGGCGCACCATCGGCCGCGGCCAGGGCTACCCGGTGCGTATCACCGCCCGCTCGGCCTCGCCGGACCGGCGGAATCGGGCAACCGGCGACTCGCGTGACCCACCCGGCAGGGTGTCGGTCTCGCTGATGACCTGTTTGTCGGGAACGTAGCCCCAGGTTCCCGCCGGTGTGTCCGCCTGGGTCCAACGTGAACGGGGCGGCGAAGCCAGGCGTACCGGACTCCTGGTGACCTGGTTCCGGGTGGCGGAGGCGACCGCTACGGGTGGGCCCGGGGGCGGAAGCCGAACCGACCGTGGAAGTCGGGGTCGCCGAGGACGACGAGCATGGGCGCGTGGAGGGCATTCGCTGCGACGAACGAGGCGTGGACCAGGGCTGTTCCGAGCTGTTCCGACGCCGCGGCGGCGATGCTCGAGGTGAACACCGCCGTGCCCGCGCGAGCAACGTGCCGCTCCGCCCTACGTGGAACCCGGCGACGATGATGCCGCGGTGATGCGTCCCGTCGGCCCTGCGTGCCTACGCTCCGTCCGTCCTCCCGGGAACGGCGGGACGGAAGTTCGTGAGGCTATGCGCGGAACGGCGCGCGTACGGTCGAGCGTTCCGGCCACCGGAACACAACCCGGCATGAGCCCGTCGGGGCGGGCAGGATGGCGCGCGGCACGCGAGACCATCCGGTGCGCCCGGCCCGGCGCACCGGACCGTTCCCCTCTCCCCGACGCGTTCTTCCGGTGCGCGTCCCCCGCATCGGCGCACGTTCCCCACCCGACCAGGAAGTCCGAGAGCCCGAAAGGCAGGAAACCCGTGAGTGAAACAGCGGATCGCAGCCCCGAATCGCGCACGTTGCGCGACCGGGTGACCGCACCGGCGACGGTCGAACTGCCCACGGTCGGCGACGGAATCGTCTGGCGACCCGTCACGGTCGCCGACATCGATCCGATCCTCGACCTCAAGCGCGCCGCCGGAAAGGTCGACCACCCGAGGGTCACGCAGACGAGGGACGAGATCGAGGAGGAGTTCGCGAGCGACAACTTCGACCCCGAACGCGACGCCGTGATCGGCCTCGACTCGACCGGGCGGGCCGTCGCCTACGCGTCGGCGGAGGCCCCGGAGAGCGTGGAGACGCTCGCCTGCGTCGAACTCGACGCCGCGGTGGCCCCGGATCGCCGCGGCGAGGGCCTCGGCAGCGCGCTGCTGGCCTGGCAGGAGGCCCGAGGGCTCCAACACCTCGCGGCGTGCGACACCACCGCACCCGGGTGGCTCATGTCGATGACCCACGAACACGCCCACTCCACCATCCGGCTCCTGGAGACGCACGGCTACGACCGCGCCCGATGGTGGCTGGAACTGGAACTCGACCTGGACACCCCGATCGCCGAACCGCCGAGCTCACCGGACGTACGACTCGTGCCCTACGGACCGCAATGGCAGGAGGAGACGCGATCCGCCAGGAACGACGCCTTCCGCGACCACTGGGGCAGTCCGCCGATCACCGCCGAGGAATGGGCCTCCGCCGACCGTCTGTCGGCATCCCGCCCGGACCTGTCACTGCTCGCCGTCACCACCGCGGCCGACCGCGAACGCGTCGACAGCTTCGTCCTCGTCGACGTCGACGAGGACGAATGGCCCCTGCGCGACGGCCCGTTCGGCTACATCACGACCGTCGGCACACGACGCGCGGCACGCGGACGGGGACTGGCCCGCACCCTGATGGCCCACGTCCTGCGGAGGATGCGGGCCGACGGTCTGCGCCGCGCCGTACTCGACGTCGACGCCGACAGCCCCACCGGCGCCCTGGGCCTGTACCAGAGCTTCGGCTTCACCGTCGGCGACCGCTCGGTCAGTCTCGTCAAACGCTTCTGATCCCACCGGGACGTAAACGCCCGGCCCGGTTCCCACCGGCCGCCGGGACCGGACGGACAAGAGGCATGCCGTGATCGACCATCGTGATACCCCCTTCCCCGACGCGGCCGACGACCGCGAGCCCGGCTCGCCCACCCGGGCCGGGGGCTCGCAACGTACGGGCTCGGGCCCAGGGACAGGGATATCGGCGCGTTCATCGGCAACAGCCCCGGTCTGCGGCGTCGGGGCAGGACGGGTCGGCCCCGACCGCGAGCACGGCGGCACGCAGGGTGCCGAGCGCGATACCGAGGCGGGCGTCGGCGAGTTCGCAGCGGGTGCGCCGCCCGACGGGGACGGCGACAACCAGGGCCGCGGTCGCGCAGGCACGCGAGAGGTTCGACAACCGGGTCCGCGAGATGCCGAGGGCATCGGCCGGGTCGTGCGCCTGCCGGTCGCCGCCCCCGGCTTCGCGGCCGGGAAGTACCCGAGCGGGAACACCGGCCGTGCCCGCGTCGGCCTGACCGCCCCGATGCCGTCCCCGACCCCGGCCGGACTGCTCCGCGATGCCGGCGTCGCCCTCGGGCCGGTCGACCGACACCGGCGCTCCCGCGGAATCGATGGCGATCTTTTCGAAGGCGGCTGTGGCGCGTATTCCCGGACGGTCACGATGACCGGCCGGGACGAGCGTTCGCAGCGGAGCGAAGGACGCTCGTCCGTACGACCGCCGTTCGAGAACTCGATTGCGGTTGACCTGTACTCGCCGAGACGCTGCCCGGCGGCGACGGGTTTTCCGTCGGCGCCGACACCCGGATGTCACCTCGGGATGCGCAGGGACGGGAGGTCCCTTTCGATGTCGGAGAGTTGGATGTCGAGGGACAGGGTTTCCCGTGCCGCTCGATAGATGTCGTTCAGGCCGCCGACCCGGTGGGTGCCCAGGGTGCGAATGCGTCGCGTGAAGGGGGAGTCGATCGACGAGATCGGTGCCGCGGTCATACCCGGTTCGAAGAACGCCTCCACCCTTCCCCGGCAGGCGTAGGCGAAGGTGGGCTGCGCCTCCCGGTTCCAACAGAACAAGAGGGCCTGGCCCGATGTGGACAGGCGGCTCACATGGTCGTCCGTGAGTCCGGTGTGGCCGAAGAACTCCTGGCAGAACGTCCAACCGCCGGAGCTGCCGACCCGCAGGATCCTCGTGTCGGCGTGCGGTGCGGCGTCGAGGAACTGCGCGTGGGTCCTCGGCAACGGGGGCTCCGCCTCCACGCCGAGAACACGGAGGACGTCCGCCGGGGAAAGCGAGTCACTGAAGGTGACGCACGCTTCCTCGCCGAAGAGGCGTTCCAGGCTGTTCGGGGTTCGCGAGGACAAGGTGCTCCCGTCCGGATTCGGGTGGTTGCCGCGTCGTCGCGGCCCCGGGCGCGCGGGGGCGGCCGTGCGAGTGGTGGCGTGCCTCCGCGCGTCCAGGGGGTGTTTGCGGCGGTGGATCAGGCGTGGGTGGGTGGCATGACCCGCTCCAGGAAGGCGTACGTATGGCGCCATGCCTCGGCGGCGGTCTCCGGAACGTACTTGTCGGGGCGGGCGTCGCAGGCGAAGGCGTGGCCCGCCTCGGGGTGGACGTGGTGCTCGTAGGTGACGCCGGCGCGGGTGAGCGCGGCGTCGATCGCGGCGATGTGGTCGGCCGGGATGGTGGGGTCCTGCCCACCGGTGTGCAGGAGCAGGGGCGTGTCGATGTGCGCCGCCCGGTCGAGGACCGCGTGTGGCCCAGCCGCCACGCCGGGGCCGTAGAAGACGACCACCCCGGCCGTCTTGGCGCCGGACGTGGCCGTGGTGAACGCGGCCCGCCCGCCGAAGCAGAAGCCGACGACCGCCGTGTGCGCCGCCGGGATGGCCTCCTCGCGTGCCAGGTGCTCCAGCACCGCGGTCGTGTCGGCGAGGACGGCGTCCGGGCCGAGGGCCGCGATCAGGTCCATGGCCTCGGCGTGTTGGTCGTAGCGCAGTTCGGCGATGCCGCTGCGGTGGAAGAGGTCGGGCGCCACCGCCAGGTAGCCGTGTTCGGTGACGCGTCGTGCCACGGTCCGGATGTGCTCGTTGACGCCGAACGCCTCCTGGAGGACGAGCACGGCGCCTGTGGGGCCCTGGGACGCCGGGGGCCGGGCGACGAAGACGCGCATGGGACCGTCGGCGGTGGCGATGGTGATCCATTCTTCGCTCGCGTGGATCCGCTCGCTCATGTGGTGATTGCCTTTCGGGTGGTGACCGCGGTCGTTCATCGCGCGTTTCGCTCCGCGAGGCGCCCGAGGTAGCGCCAACCGGCTTCGCGCTGCGTGGGGTTCCAGACCTGTTCGCGTTTGAACACCACCTCGGCGGAGTCCGACCAGACCCTGGGCCGGTCGGCGGCCATGGCCATCAGCTGGGTACGGCACGCGCGTTCGAGCAACACGGCGTACATGACGGCGGTGGCCGCGTCGGGGCCGACGGTGACCGCGCCGTGTCGCGGCATCAGACACGCGTTCGCGTCGCCGAGCGCCTCGGCCAGTGCGGCGCCCAGGCTGTCGGTGGCGATCAGCGCCCCGGTATCGGCGAAGCGCGGCAGTTGCGGATCACAGAACGGCACGCCGTCGTGGGAGATCGGCAGAAGCGGAACGTCGAGGGAGGCGAAGGCGCTCAGCGCGGGTGCGTGGGTGTGCACCACGCAGCCGACGTCGGCCCGCGCGGCCATGATCTCGGTGTGGATGGGGAATTCGATGTGGCGGGTGCCTTGACCCTCCAGCACCTCCCCGGCCCGGTCGACCAGGAGTACGCGGTCGGCGTCGATCTCCTCGAAGCCCCAGCCCGAAGCCTTCATCCACACGCCGCGATCCGCACCGTCGCGCACGGCGGCGTGGCCCCAGACCATGTCGGACAGGCCCGCCGCGGCCAGCGCGCGACTCGCTCGTACGGTCTCGTCGATCTCGTTCGTGGCGGTGTTCGGCGCGGCGTGGCGCACGGTGCTCACGACTCCTTGTTCCAATCGGTGACGAGCGGGGTGTCGACCCCGATCGCGCCGGTGTCGTAGGCCCCGCCGAGGTTGCCCAGCGCGGTGTCGCGCCCGGGCAGCGGCAGGGCGAAGAACGCGGCGTTGTCCCGGACCCAGAGGGGATCGGGTCCGCCCGAGGGGGCGACGATCGCGGCGACGGGGCATTCCGAGAGGCAGGCACCGCAGTCGATGCACTCGTCCGGGTTGATGTAGCGCTTGGTGGCGCCTTCGTAGATGCAGTCGACGGGACACACGTCGACGCACGCCCCGTCGAGTTCGTTGATGCACTTCTCGTTGATCACGTACGGCATGACGTCTCCTTCTCGCAGGAAGGTTCGAAGACTCGTTGGTTCATAGTTTTGTCGGTTCGTTTGGTTCGTTTGGTTCGTTGGTTCGGGGGTTCGTCGGTTCGAGGGTTCGGGAGATGTGTCGGGCGCCCCCGTCAGCCCGCGACGCCGGCCGGGGGTCGCTCGCTGGAGTGGCCCGGGAACAGGTCCTCGTCGGGGCGCAGGCGCACGGCGATGTTGTTGACGGCCGTCGCCGCCTCGCCGAAGCCGACCGCCATGAGGCGGACCTTGCCGCGGTAGGTGGTGACGTCACCCGCGGCGTAGACGCGGTCGACACCCGTGGACATGTCGGTGTCGACCTCGATCTGCTGTCCTTCCAGACGCAGACCCCAGCGCGTCAGCGGTCCCAGCGAGGCGACGTGACCGAGTGCCGGGATCAGAACGTCCGCGGCCACCCGTTCGAGGTTTCGCGTCGCGCAATCGCGGATGGTCACCGCGCGCACCGCGTGTTCGCCGTGCACCTCGGCGATCTCGCTGTCCGTGCGGACGCGTACCGGCCAGGTCGCCAGTTGCGCCACCGAGTGCTCGTGCGCCCGGAAGCGGCGCCGGCGGTGTACCAGGGTGACCCGACGGGCGTGGGGGGCAAGGGTGTTGGCCCAGTCGACGGCACTGTCGCCACCACCCACGACGATCACATCCCGCCCCTCGTAGGTGTGCGGCGCGGCGACCACGTGGTGCACCCCCTCGCCGGTGTACCCCGCCAGCGCGGGCAGCGGCCGAGGCGTGAACCGGCCGATGCCGGCGGTGAGCAGCACGGCGCCGGCACGGATCTCGTGACCGGCGGTGGTGCGCACCGTGACCCCGTCGGGACGCGTGTCCAGTTCGGCGGCCCCGTCGTCGAGCAGCACGACCGGGTCCGCGATCATCGCCTGTTCGGTCAACCGCGCCACCAGGTCCCGGCCGCGGACCGCCGGGAACCCCGCGAGGTCGAAGATCTCCTTGTCCGGGTACAGCGCCGCCACCTGCCCGCCCAGGTGCGGCAGGGAGTCGAGCAGTGTCACGCTCAGGCCCCGCGTGCCGGCGTGGTGGCAGGCGAAGAGGCCGGCCGGGCCGGCGCCGACGATCAACAACTCGGTCTCCGACGACCGTCGTTGCCGCGCCGTCTCCAAGGGGGGTTCGTTCACGGTCGACCTTCCGTCCGCCGGTTGTCGGCGGCGTTCTCATCGATGTGTCACTCTACGGAACACTGTTCCGTATCATGATCGCAATCTAAGTCTCGATCAAGGGTTGATATCTCTGCGCTAATGTGATCTCCGTGGACGAAGCCAGAGATCTCACGAACGACGAGGCGCAGCCCGGGCGGCCTGCGGGGCTCATCGGCGCGGTGGACAACGTGCTGCGCCTGCTGCGCCTGTTCGAGGACCACGAGATGGTCCGGGTGAATCAGGTGTCCCGCGACATGGGACTGTCCCGGTCGACGGTGCATCGGATGCTCGTCACGCTCGCCCACCACCGCTTCGTCGAACAGGAGCCGCTGTCCCGGGCCTACCGACCGGGGCCGGCCCTGATCGAGATCGGCCTGTCGGTCGTCGGCCGGATCGACGTCCGCGCCGTATCGCACGACGCGCTGACCCGACTGCGCGACGAGACCGGCGAAACGGTGCACCTCGCGCATCTGCGCGGCCCCGAGGCCGTCTACGTCGACAGCGTGGAGAGCGCGCACGCCATGCGCACCGGCAGTCGAGTGGGCTGGACCCTGCCCGCGCACACCACCGCCGCCGGCAAGGCACTGCTCGCGGAACTGCCCGACGCCGAGTTGACCACGCTCTACCCCTCGGGCGAACTCGCGGCTCCCACGCCGCGCGCGGTGACCACGATCGGCCAGTTGCGCGTGCAGTTGGAAGAGACCCGACGTCGGGGCTACGCGACCAACAACGCGGAGAGCGAGGACGACGTGTACGCGGTCGCCGCCGTCGTCCGTGACAAACAGGGTCGCGCGCGCGGCGCCATCTCCACGACCGCGCCACGATCGCGGGCCGGCGACGCCTGGGTCACCGCGACGGCGGAGGCCGTGATGCGGGTGGCCCGGGAGCTGGGCGATCGGATCGGGTGACCCGGAGCGCCCCGCACGTCGAACCGCCGGCGCGACACCCGTTCAACTCCACATGAGCGGGCCGTCGAGCGGACCGTCCGAGGCGGCCGTCTCGGAATACGCGCGGGCGGCGGCCGGGTGCAGCGGAAGCGGGGTCGCCGCCATGTCCGCGGGCACCAGGGGGTAGGTCACCGGGGAGCGGTCGATCGGCAGGTGGCCGTACTGCACCTCCAGCGCCCGCCGCGTGCCGATCATGCACCAGGTCGCGAGATGGGCGACCTCGTCCGCGAGGTCCTCCCGGCACACGACGACGAAGTCCGAGAAATCCAGGGTGTGCAAGTCCTCGGTCAGTCCCGGCAGATACCCCGCCCGCACGACCGCCGACGGCCAACCCTCGCGGGCGAAACCGCGCAGGACCTCGTCTCCCCACGGAAGGTACTTCACCGGCCGCACCCGCTCGACGCGCTGCCAGGGCGGCGTCATGATCGCCTCCTGGACGAGGACGTTGACCTCTCCGGCGGCGAACCACTCCAGCGCGGGGAACGGACGCTCGTCGTAGCGGAAGTCGACCCGGTCCGCATCGATCCCGGCGAGCGCGAGTGCCTTGTGCGCCGCGAATCCGACCAGGTTGACGCCGTCGTCGGGCGCCGTCGCCACGACCACCTCGCCCGTGTACTCGGCCAACTCGGCCACCGTGCGCACCGGAAGGGCCGCGTCCACGGCGACCACCAGACGGTCGCGCTGTCCGATCACGCCCAGGGCGCACAGACCGTCGAGCCGACCGGCCCGCGCGAGCCTCGACGCCGCGGCGGCGGGTGTCATCACGCTGATGTCCGCATCGCCCTCGCGCAGCGCGGTGATCGCGTCCAGCCCGCCGCGCCCGTTCCAGATGGCGAAGCGGGATCCGGCCGGTGCGCGATCGCCCATCTCCTGGGCGATCCATCCGCATATCCGGTGCATGTTCGCCTGCCCCCAGTCCCCTTGCAGGTGGAGGGTCACCGGTGCCGTGAGCCTCGGTTCAACAAGCATTTCGATCTCCTCGCAGACAAGCACACGTGTCACTACGCGGAACACAAGACCGTACTGTGCACCCACCGATCCCAGTAACACAAGGTGGGTGTCAATATTTGCCTGCTTTTGCGGAACTTGATGAAACGCGCTCTTGCAGAACCCCCGAGTTTGGTATCAGAATCCGAGTTGCTGTTCCGCATCATGCAACATCCATCTCCGGCAGAGGAGTTGTCGTGAGCACCATCCGGCAGACAGCCGTCGAAGAGACCAGGAAGATCCCGCCTCCGGACCCCGATCGGGAACCCCTGAAGGCGAACGTGTACGAGCGCATGGCCAAGGCCGCCGCTCAACTGACGCCGCTGTTCCCCTACGACGACGCGGGTGCCATCGTCCCGTGCGGCAGCGTCATCGTCGGCGGCCCGGGCCAGGACTACGGTCATTTCTTCCACTGGAACACCGCCTGCGAAGTGGTCGTGTCGTACGGATCCAGCGGCTCGGTCCTCGGCTCCGGGCAGGTCATGGCGGCGCAGAACCTGCACGGCGTGAACTCGTTCCTGCGCGACCAGGAGGACCCCGGCTCGTTCGCCGTCATCGTGGTCACCCAGCACCAGTCCCGTGACGGCGACCAGTCCGAGGCGATGATCGCTCGGTGTACGAACTGCGCGGAGGAGATCGTGCGCCACGCGTACGACGCGACTCCGTTCGGTCTGCCGGGATTCGACGCCGAACGGCACGGCGGCGAGGACGCTCCCGTACGCCAGTTCGCCACCGCGGTCGGCTCGGCCGAATTCGTTCGGCTGCGCAACACCGAGGAGGGCCGCACCTGCGGGAAATGCGGCCACGTCAACGACGCGTTCTCCGGCACACCGTGGGGATGGCCCCGCCAGGTCGCCCAGACCCGAGTCGCGATCGACGCGCATCGTGTCCTGCGCGCCGCCGCACACCGCCCCGACACGACCCGGGAGGTCGACCACCCGTGACCCGCCGACGTCGCATGCTCAAGAGCCTCGAAACCGGGCCCGAACTCGGCGACCACGTCGAGGCGGCGGTGCTCCCGGCCGACACCGATCCGCAGTTGTACCTGGCGTACAACCGCCTCGCCCAACCGTTCCACCTCATCTGCCAACACGACACGGTCCTCAGCCAGATGTCCGGCACGGTCGAGGTGCATCTGCGGGAGAGTTCGGTGAACCGGTTCGTCATGGGGACCGGCGACCACGTGTACGTCCCGGCCGGCACGCCGCACCGGATCGTCCCTCGCGAAGAGGGCGTGACCCTGCGCTACATGCCCCTGGACGCCGGACGACTCGGGGTGGCCTGGTTCTGCGCCGGCTGCGGGCACGAACTGACCCGCTACGAGTGGGAACACGACAACGACGTGCCCCTCTCGCACTACTACGCGGCGACCTGTACCCGGTTCACTGCCGACGAGGCCGCCCGCACGTGCCGCGACTGCGCCGCGGTGCACCCGGAGATCGATCTCTCGGCCTTCGAACTGCCCGAGGCCGTCGGCACGTCCTGATCCGGGTCGGTCCGCTCCGACTCGGTCCGACCCGACAGCGAGCGCGGTGTCGTCACGAGCGCCCCCTTCGGGCGCGACGACACCGCGTCCGCGTGTCGGTCGGCGGCCTGGAGAACCTCGGAGGCAGATCACACATGGCACTATAGGTATAGCGCAATGGCTTATTCCAGACTCGACTACGATCGGACGATGACGGCCGCAGCTTCGCCCGCAGATTTGTCCGCAGACCTCACCCGCCTGATCTGGACCCTCCACCGGACGTTGCGTGCGGTCGCCGAGCCTCCGGACGGGCACCACGTGCGCCCTCCGGCACAGGTCGAGATGCTGCAACTGGTGCTCGATCGACCCGGCATCAGCGTCCGAGAGGCCGCCGAGACGCTGCGGATGATGCCCAACAACGTGAGCAATCTCGTCACCCTGCTCGTTCGCGACAACCTCCTGGAACGCCGCCCGGCGATATCCGACCGGCGGCTGGTCGAACTGCATCCGACGCCGGAGATGCTCACCGGGGGACGCCAGGTCAGATCCGGCATGGCCTCACGGATCACGGACGCGCTCGCCGAACTCCCCCCGGAATCGATCGCCCGCATCCGTGCCGCCTCGCCGGACCTGTGGGCGCTGACCGAGGCGCTCGCGCCCCCGCGCGCGACACACCACGAGGGACCGACGCCCGCGGCGGGATCGAACCCGGCCCCGATGACCTCGACCGGTAGGGGCATGACGACGTCGTGACCGCCGCGCGATCGGGTTGCCCCGCTGCGACGGCAGAACGAACACCAAGTGCACGGCTACGACTTCGGCATCACCGTCGAACCCGACCACCAATGGGCCCGGGCAGAACGGCCCGACCGACGCCGGGCGATGTAGCCCTCCCCTGGGATACTTGCTCGCTGTCGGCCGCCACGGGCGGTAGTCGGGCGTCGTCCTCGCGTGGATCGATCGCGGTGCCTCGCCGTCCACGGCACGCCGAACCACCCGCCGATCTCAGGGCGTTGGCTACTTGCTCCCGTCGATGGCCATGGTTGCCCGTTCGTCGCCGACCTCGGCGCCATTGGTGTCGTAGAAGCTCAGCGTCGCGTCTTGGCCCGTGCCCTGTGGCACGAACATGACGAAGTACGTCTCGTCGGATCCGGGGGTCTCTTGCGAACCGGCCTCGAGGTCGGCCTTGCCCGTTTCGGCCGTGGCCACCACCGTGGCAACCGTCTTGGACCCTGCCGAACAGCACGGGATCCAACCGGCCGACGCCGGACCGGTTGAGCACGATGTCGCCCAGGGCGATGGCTGCGACGTCGTGGCCTTCTTCCGGGTTGCCGCGCTTCCAAGGCGGTTGGTCGGAACAGCCGCAGCCTCCGCCCCGGTTGGTGAGCCTGCCGCCGGCTCATATGGGCGACGGGCGGGCCGAGAAATCGATCGCGGCCGACTGCCGCGACCAGGTGGTGCGTCGAGTCGACAGACGCGCGGCACTGCTGCGCGCGCTGCTCGACACCGACGGCCTGCCGATGGTGGTGCACTGCTCGGCGGGCAAGGACGGCGCGGGCATCGCGGCGGCCCTGGTCCAGCGCCTCCTCGGCGTCGCCGTCGCGGACGTGGTGGCGAACTACCTGGGGAGCAACGACGCGGCGCACCGCTACACGCCCAACAGCGACCGGTTCGCGATGCATCCGGGGCCGCGGGCGCTTCGACGCCTACCTCGAACGCGGCCTGGGTCTGGACGCGGACCGCGTCGACCGACTGAGCGCGGGTCGCGTCGCGCGAATCCGGAACCCGCCCGAGGGCGGTGCCCACAGGAGGAGGCACCGCCCTCGGGCGGGTGGTGCACGAGCGCCCGGCGGCACTCAGGAGTCGTCGGCCATCAGCTTGATGTTCCAGCGGGTCTCCTGGCGCGGACGCAGGTAGAGCACCCAGTACAGGGCCGCCATCAGCGTGATCCCACCGGTGATCTCCAGCGCGCGTACGGGCTGTTCGGTCAGCACGTAGATCATCGCCGCGATCAGCAGCACCGGGATCACCGGCCACAGCGGCATCCGCCACGCCCGGCCGCTCTTGTGCACACCCCGGCGGGCGACCAGAACGGCCAGCGCCACGGCCAGATAGAGCGCGGCGACCGCCACGCCGGTGACCTCGCCGAGGATGTCGAGATTCACGAAGCACAGCAGCGCGCCCGGCACACCCATCACCAGCGTGGACACCCACGGCGAGCCGAACCGGTTCACCTTGCCGAAGGCCCGGTTGATCGGCTCGGGCCAGGCCCGGTCCCGCGCCGAGGCGTAGACCACACGCGAGCCCTGGATCACCATGACCACGCCCGCGTTGACGATCGCCAGCGCGATGCACAGGCCGATGAAGGTCGCCGTGCCGTGGTTGGACCAGCCCTCGACCAGGCCGAGGATGTCCCCCTTCGCGAGCGTCGCCTGATCCGGCGCACCCAGCGAGATGGCGATGGTCGGCACGATCAGGATCACCCCGCCCAGACCCAGGGTCCACAACACCGTGCGCGAGACCGTGCGTCGCGGGTTCTCCATCTCCTCGGCCAGGTAGACCGCGGTGGAGAAGCCCTGCAACGCGAACAGCGCGCCGGCCATGCCCGCGATCAGCAGGCCCATCTTCAGCGGGTCGGTCGTGCCGGCCGCGGCATCGCTCACCACCTCGGGCTTGAGCAGCGTCGACGCGGATCGGTGGGTGTTGGCGAAGCCGAGGAAGGCCACGATCGCGGCGGCGACCACTTCCAGACCCAGGAACACGCCGGTCACCCACGCGTTGGCGCGCAGGTCGAGCAGCCCCATGATCGTCGCCAGGATCATCACCGCGGCCCCCGCCCACATCGTGTCGACGGTGGCGATCGAGGTCAGATACTCGGCGGTGCCCAGCGCCATGATCGGCGGCACGATCATCACCACGGCCGTGGCGACGACGAAGACCAGCCAGCCCATGAAGCGCCCCATCAGGGTGCCGACCATGGCGTACTCGCCGCCGGCGCTGGGGACGAGCGTGCCCAACTCGGAGTAGCAGAACGCCACCCCGATACACAGCACGGCGGCCACGACCAGGGCCAGCGAGGTGCCGGACCCCAGGTCCGCGAACATTCCCGGCACGATCACGAACAGGGACGACGCGGGGGTCAGACAGGACAGGGTGAGCAGGGTGCCGCCGACGACACCGATGGATCGTTTGAGCGGGGCGGGCGCGCCACCGGCGTCGTCGAGCACGACCGGTGGTGGCAGGGTCCCGGACAACGGTGGGGTGCTTTCTACAGCCATGGCCCTACCTCTGTGATGGGCCGTTCGCACGTTCCGAACGGTGCGGCGTAATAAAGAGCTAGTTTGATCTCAAGTCAAGATCCCGATACCAAGCTGATTTCGCGGGCTGTGCGCCGCGAATGTCACCGAATGTTGCTTCGAGCCGCCGACCGGTCCGGGCCGCCGCGCTTCGACTGCCGCACGTATGTCGAGGGCACGCCGCACGCGGCCGGCGCGCCGACGGCCACGGCCGCGTCGGTGCCGCGCAGGAACATCCGTCGATCCACGTCGTGGCCGGCGATCCGCAGCGGGGACCGGGCGCGAATGCGGGCGCGGGTCATCGGCGACTCCTTGGCAATGCGGGACGGGGCCTGCGCCCCGGACGCGGGGACGCGCCGGGCGTACGAACGGCCCAACGCATCGTGGCCGCGCCCCGCCCCCGACGGCAACACGCACCCTGTCAACCCTCGCGGGGCGCGGTTGACAGGGTGCGCGGGGTGCCGAACGCGCACTTGAGAGCGACGATTTCCTCGTCCCGGCGGACCTCACCCGAGGTGCGCAGGACGGATCGGGCGCGCTTTCGTCGCACGCCTGGTGGGAGAGGGCCCGGTCAACGGCACCCCGAACCGGAACGTGGCGGAAGCCCCGCGGACTGCTCGTTCGGCGTGAGTTCGAGGTGTGGGGCACCGAAGGCCACTCACGCTTGAACGACGACAGGATCGCAGTGGCGATCAGTGCTCTCGAAGCGGTAATGCGCAGGCTTGGAATGAACTGAGATCGACCGGAACGAAGCGGCCGGTGCGGGGTGTTGGACATGCCCCGGACGGGGCCACGGACCAACCCTGTCGGGGCGACGAGTCGTGGTGGCCGTGACGCCGGCGCGGCCGTTCCGGGGTACGCGCGGCGCATCGGTGTTCCGGCCACCGGAACGATCCGGTCGCCGCGAGGCCTGGGCGCCGAGAATTCGATCGGCGGGCGAGCCGGCCGGGCTGCGGCCTCTCGTCGCGCCCGGCCCGGGCTCGCTCGGACAGGCCCCGAACGACCCGCCCACTGCGGGTAAGTGGGCGTCACCGCGCGCAGGAGAGCGAGGGCCGTCCCCCGTCGGTTCCTCCGGTTTCTCACCGGCAAAGCGGAGCATCACAGGCCACGCGGTAGTCGTGTCACCACTGCACGCACGGCCCGTGGGGCGAAAGCCCCCACCGGGCCGTGCGGCATGGTCGGATCGCCGGGCGGTCTGTGGGCGGCCGGCCCCCGACGGTCAGGCCAGGAGCGCGGCGTGCCGTCGCGCGGACTCGGCGGCTCGCTCCAGCGACCGCCGCGCCGATTCCTCGGCCAGCGGCACCAGGTCGGCCATGGCGGGTTTGACGGCCGCCATCGTCAGTTCGCGCGTGATGGTTTCGACCTGCAGACCGAGCCCGCCTTCCAGCACCTTCTCCAGGTAGTTGGTGTCGAAATCGAAGCCGGCTCGCGGCGTGCCGGGGCGGTAGGAGCCGCCGCGCGAGGCCGCGATCACGACGTGCTTGCCGGACGGGGCCACGCCCTCGCCGAAGGTCCGCCCCGCCAGGATGATCTGGTCCAGCCAGGCCTTCAGGGTCGAGGGGATCGTGAAGTTGTACATGGGAGCACCGATGAGGACGACATCGGCCTTCTCGAATTCGGCGATGAGTTCCTCACGCGGCGCGGGGACGGACTCGGCGGTGACGGTGGCGACGTCCAGGTGCGGCACGGGGTCGGCGGCCAGGTCGCGGTATATGACGCCGCCCTGCGGGTGTGCCTCCTCCCAAACCCTGCGGAAAGCGTCGGTGAGTTGGCGGGAGCCGGAGCCCTCCAGCGGAAACAGGGACGAGTCGATGTGCAGCAGAACTGCCATGGAAGGCACTCCTCGGGGCGGGTACGCGGATGCGGTGGAACCGGCACACCAAGGCGCCCGGAACCAGAATCATAAGCTGCTTATCTTTATACAGTAGCTTACTTTTCCGCAGCTATTGGATGGTGGGCGCTACCATGAGCGCATGACAAAGGGGCGGCACGGGGACGCGGGGCAGTGCGCAGCGGTGGGCGGCGCGGTGGAAGGCGTCTTCGCCCTTCTGGGCAAGCGCTGGAACGGCCTCATCCTTGCCAGCCTGATGAACGGCCCGGGCCGCTTCGCCGAACTGGGCCGCGCCGTCAGCGGGATCAGCGAGCGCATGCTCTCCGACCGCCTCGCCGAACTCGGCGACGCCGGCCTGGTGAGCCGCGAGGTGGACCCCGGCCCGCCACTGCGGGTCACCTACCGCCTCACCCCCGCGGGAGAGGCACTACGGCCGGCTCTGGAGGAGCTGGGCAGCTGGGCCGAGCAGTTCCTCGGAGGATCCGAGCATGGCAACTGCCCCACCATGCCGCAGTCGAAAGTGGTGAATCCGTAACCGCGCACGACGACGGCACGGCCCAGGACGGCCGGCTCACGGACATCAGGTTTGACCAGGCGTTTCAGCTTGACGCGGGAGCCCTCGATGTTCCCACTCAAGCCTCGTGAGGCACCGAGGTATGCGGGCGAGGTGGCTGCTCCGCCGAGATACATAGCATGTATGGATGTTCGACCTTCGCCAATTCCAGGTGCTCCGCGCCATTGCCTCGAGCGGTTCGTTGGCCGGGGCCGCCCGCGAGCTCCACTACGGACACCCGACCATCAGCTACCATCTCGGGGCGCTGGAGGCGCACTTGGGGGTCAAGCTGGTGGAGCGCGGTCCCACCGGGGCGGTCCTGACGGATGTCGGCACGATGGTCCTGGAGCATGCGTGCGCCGTGCTCGACCGGATCGACACGGTCGAGGCGGATGTCGAGGCCCGGGCGAAACACGGTGTGGCGACGCTGCGCATCGGTGCCTTCCACTCCGCGGCCTCGCGGTTGCTCCCCCGGGCCGTGCGGAATGCCGCGATCGGTTCGGACGTGCGGATCGAATTGATCGAGGCCGAACCACTCGATCTGGTCGCGCATGTACGAGCCGGGTCGCTGCACTGCGCCGTGATCTACGACGTCGGCGGAGCCGGGGCACGATACGGCGCGGACATGCGGGCCGAGACCTTGTTCGACGATCCGTACCGGGTCCTGCTCCCCGCATCGCACCCCCAGGCCCGGGCAGTGGGTCCGGTCGACATCGAACTGCTGGCCGACGACGGGTGGATCGTCTCTCGCGGCTCGTACGACCCCAGCGACCAGACTCTTTTCGCGACGTGCCAGTCCCTGGGATTCCGACCCCGGACCGTGCTCAGGACCGACGATTACGGTGTGGTCCACGGCTTCGTCGCCGCCGGCACCGCCGTCGCGCTGGTACCCGAACTCGCCTTGGAGGAGGGTTACGACGTCGTCGCCCGCCCCGCTGTGCAGGTCCTGGGCTGTCGCAGCATCCGGTTTCTCGCCCCTCAAGGCACACAGCCCGCACTGGTGGGGCGGTTGCGCGAGGAACTGCACCGCGCGGCGGCGATCCGGAAGACGCCCTGACGGAACCGCATCACCCGGGCAGGCGTCGCACGGTCTTCCATAGACCATATGGAGCGTCGTCGAAAGCTCGTCCATACCTGTACAGCCGCAAGGCTGTGAGGATTCGAGCCTGCGCGGTGGGCACGCGCGGCGGCCGGGCAGACCCGGCGAAACCTGCTGCGGGCGGGTCCGGCGGCCACGGCGGGCCCGTTCACCGGGCATCGGACCTGCTCGCCGAGCGCCCGCATCGCGCCACACCGCGACAAGTCGGCCCGGCGGCCCGTTCCGCACGACGCAAAGGACTTCCCCCTATGACCCGCTTCGGCGCAATGTACGGCCCCGACGTCACATTCCTGGGCGTCCCGCCGTGCGACCTGGACGAACACTCGACGTGGGATGACGCCCAGGTGGTCATCCTCGGCGCGCCCTACGACGGCGGCACCTCGTACCGCTCGGGCGCCCGGTTCGGGCCCAAGGCCATCCGGCAGGCCTGCTACCTCGAACACGAGGGCAGCCGACCCTCCCTCGCGCTGGGTGTGGACGGACTTCTCGACCTGCGCGTCAAGGACGCCGGCGACGTCATGATGTTCAGCGGTGACGCGCAAGAGGCACACGCCGCCTTGGAACAGGCGGTGAACACCGTCTCGGCCACCGGCAGGATTCCCCTCGTACTCGGCGGCGACCACTCGATCGCTCTCCCGAACGTCACCGGCGTCGCACGCGCGGTCGGATGGGGCCGGGTCTCGGTCGTCCACTTCGACGCCCACGCGGACACCGGCGACATCTGCCACGGTTCCCTCATCGCCCACGGCCAGCCGATGCGCCGCCTTCTCGAATCGGGCGCGGCTCGCGGCGACCGCTTCCTGCAGTTGGGCCTGCGCGGCTACTGGCCCGGCCCGGAGACCCTGGAATGGATGGCCGAACAGGGCATGCGCTCGTACGAGATGACCGAGATCGTGGAACGCGGCCTGGAAACCTGCCTGGCCGAGGCGTCACGCACGGCACTGGACGACTGCGACGGCGTCTACCTCTCGGTGGACGTCGACGTCGTCGACCCCGGCATGGCCCCTGGGACCGGGACGCCGGAGCCCGGTGGCCTGACCTCCCGCCAACTCCTGGACGCGGTACGCCGCTTGGCCTACGAACTGCCCATCGTCGGCGTCGAGGTCGTCGAGGTCGCCCCCGGCCACGACCACGCCGACATCACCGCGATGCTCGGCAGCCGCATCGTCCTCGAAGCGCTGTCCGGCATCGCCCGCCGACAGGCCGAGAAGAACGGCCACTTGGAGTCGTGGGACCGCGGTCGACCCCTCCTGGAGCCGTACGACACCATCCACCGCGACGCGAACCGTCGGCACCGCGGAGCGACGCGCGGGTGAACCGGTGTGCGAGCCCCCTGCGCGGCCGGTCCTCCCTCCAGACCCGGGCCGCCAACGCCGCACACCACGCGCCGCGTTGGGCCGGCGACGGCCGAGCCGCGTCCCGCCCCGACGCGAACGTGCCTTCGCCGTCCGGGACATCGTCCCCGTCACAGCCCTCTGCGCAGCCCCGGGAGGTCGGCCGACCGTGAACCGGTGACGCCCTCGAGGCCGCACCCGAACTCGACGACCACGCGGGTGTCCTGGACGCCTTCCGTGGGGGCGACGAGCGTTTCCAGGCTGGTGCCGGCGTGTCGAGGACTTCGGATCGTGTGCTCGGGGAGGCGGGAGCACACGGCTATGTCGAGGTACCTACTTTGACATAGCCATCTCCCCGGGCCTAGGGTCGCGGCGTGTCGTCGACGGATCCCGCAGCCGAGGAGCACCGGCGCATCGCGGCCGGCCTGGCCGCGATCCTGCCCGTGCTGCATCGCACCGTGGACCGGAGGCTGGTGTCGGATTTCGACCACCCCAAGCCGCCGGAGGCTCACTTGGCAGTGCTGCGGGTGGTCGACGAGCACGAGGGGATCACGGTCCGCGAAGTGGCCGAGACCCTGCTGATGAAGCCGAACAACGTGAGCGCCCTGATCTCGAAGCTCGTCGATGACGGCGCGATGGAACGGCACGTGGATCCGGACGACAAGCGCCTCGTGCGGTTGCGGCTGACGGCGGAGGCCCGTCGTCGTTCCGCGACCGTCGACGCCCTCGTGACCGGGTACATCGTGGGCGCGCTGCGCACGATGAGCGACGGCGAGGTCGCCGCCCTGGGATCCGCGGTCGGCGCGCTGGCCGAACTCACCCGGCAGGTCCAGCCCCGCAACACCTGATCCCCAGCCGTATCGAGCCGACGTCCGGACGCCCTCGGGGCCTCCGTCGATCCCTGGCCACCGGAGCACCGCCCGTGCTGCGGCGCGCCGCGCGTCATCACGCGCCGACTCGTTCCCCTCTTTCCCTGTGTCTTCTTCCGGCGTGCACGCCGCTGTGACTCGGCGCGCGTCCGCCCGATCAGGAAGTCTGGTTTTCGCATGTCCTCCACTCGAGCGGGCCATGACCACATGCCCTCTCCCGGTTCGCCGCCGATCGCCTCCGGTCCTCGCGCCAATCCTTGGCTGACGCTGATAGCCGTGGCCTTCGGCCTGTTCATGGTCGGCCTGGACAGCTCGGTCGTGGCGATCGCCAACCCGGAGATCGGCCGCGACCTGAACGCCTCGACCGCCGACCTGCAATGGGTCACCAACTCCTATCTGCTGGCCCTGGCCGCCGCACTGATCCTGGGCGGCAAGCTCGGCGACCGCTTCGGCCGCCGGACGTTCTACCTGGTCGGCGTGGCCGGCTTCACCCTCGCGTCGGTGGCGATCGGGTTGGCCGGCTCGATCGAAGGCGTGATCGCGTTCCGAGCGGCGCAAGGGTTCTTCGGCGCTCTGCTGATGCCGAACACGCTCGGCCTGCTGCGCGCGGTCTTCCCCCCGAAGAAGTTCGGCATGGCGGTGGGCATCTGGGCGATGGTCTCGTCGGTGTCCACCGCGATCGGCCCGATCGTGGGCGGACTGCTCGTCGAACACGTCGACTGGGAGTCGGTGTTCTACATCAACGCCCCGATCGGCGTGATCGCCCTCGCCTTCAGCCTCGCGGTGCTGCCGCAGAGCAAGAACTCCACCGGACACCACCGGTTCGACATCCCCGGCGTGCTGATCCTCGCGCTCGGACTGCTGCTGCTGGTCTTCGGCGTCGTCAAGGGCGAGTCGTGGGGCTGGGGCGCGGCCTCCACACTCGGCATGATCGCGGCGGGGGTCGTCGTGCTGGTCGTGTTCGGCTGGTACGAGACCCGCGTCGCGCACCCGCTGCTGCCGATGCGATTGTTCCGCAACCGGGCACTGACCGTCGGCACGATCGTCACCGCCGTGAACTTCTTCGTCCTGCTCGGCGTGATCTTCTTCGTCATGCTGTACCTGCAGAACGTGCGCGGCTTCACCCCCGTCGAAGCCGGCGTACGAACCCTGCCGCTCAGCCTCGCCTCGGTCGTGTCCGCCCCGCTCGGCGCGGCGGTCACCGAACGCCTCGGCGCACGGGTGAGCATGCCGACCGGCATGCTGCTCCAAGCCGCCGCCGCACTGGGCATGCTCACGTGGGACATCGACAGCTCGTACACGCTGATGTGGCCGCCGTTCGTCGCGCTCGGCCTCGGTACCGGCATGGTCATGGCTGCCTCCTCGGACGCGATCGTCGGCAACGCGCCCGTCCGGGACGGCGGCGTGGCCGGTGGCCTGCAGGCCACCGCCCTGCAGGTCGGCGGCGCCTTGGGCACATCCGTGCTGATGTCCGTCATCAGCAGTCGTGCCGGCTCGACGATGATCGACGAATTCACCTCCGCCGGGGTTCCGGGGCCGACCGCAGAGGGTCTGCGCGCCGCCGAGGGCGCGGTGGCGATGGGCGTCGCACCCGTTTCCCCCGACATGCCCGCCGAGTTGCGTGCCCGGATCGTCGAGGGCGGCGGTCAGGCGTTCATGAACGGCGTACACACCGCGGCGATCATCACCGTGGTCGTGTGCCTGGTGAGCGCCGCCCTCGCCGCCGCGGGCCTGGGTCGGCGCGATCCGAGCCGGGGCCCGGTCGGGCCGGCGATGCACTGACCCACCGGCCGCCGGCCCCGCTGCGGACACCCCGTGCGCGGGGCCGGCCCGGCCCGTCTCGCCGGACGATCCGGGGATCGCACGCCCGCCGAGCGGGGCGGATCAGTCCGCCGGCTCCTTCGACAGTTCGGGGAACCCGGTACGACGGGCCGCCACGGCCATGCCCGCGCCTGCCGCGACCAGGGCGAGCGCGGTCCACGGCACGGCCGCGATGCCGGCTGTCGCCAGGATCCGGCCGCCGAGGAACGCACCCGTGCCGACGCCGATGTTGAAGCCGGAGTTCAGCACGGAGTCGGCGGTCTCCGGCGTCGCGGGGGCCGCGCGTACCACCGCGGCGTGCAGGAGTGTGGGAAGCGCCCCGAACGCCAGGCCCCACGCCGCGACCGCGGCGACGGCGGGGACCGGGTTGCGGCCGGAGAGGGCGAGCACGAGGACACCGGCGGTCATCACGCCCAAGGCGGCGAGCAGTGCGCCGCGCGGTCGACGGTCGACAAGGACCGCCGCGGCCCCGACGCCCATCGCACCGAACACGCCGTATGCGAGCAATACCCACCCGACTGCGGACTCGCCGAGGCCGGCTCGCTCCAACTGTCGCGCGACGTAGGTGTACAGGGCGAAGTGGCCGAGCATCACGACCGTCGTGGTGCCCGCGACGACCATCACGCCGGGTATTCGCAGCACGTCGACCACGCCCGCCCGCACGGACGATCGGTCGCCGGGCAACGCGGGCAGGGTGTGGGCGGCAAGTACCGCGAGCAGCAGGGCCAGTGCGGCCAGGCCCGCGAACGCGGTTCTCCAGCCGACCGCGGAGCCGGCCGCCGTACCGAGGGGTATGCCGATCGTCAGTGCCGCCGCCTGGCCCGCGAACACCATGGCCACCGCACGGCCGACACGCTCGGGGGCGACCATGCGGACCGCGTACGCCGCCGCCATCGACCAGAACACGCCCGCAAGGAGCCCTCCCACGGCGCGGGCCACGAGCGTGAGCGGATAGCTGCCGGAGCATGCCGTGGCCACGTTGACCACCGCGAACCCGACCAGCGTGGCGACCATCGACGGGCGCCGCGGCCAGTGCCGGATCGCTGCGGTCAGCGGTATCGCGCCGAGGGCCATCGCGTATGCGAAGGCGGTCACCAAGAACCCGGCCGCGACCTCGGACACCCCCAGGTCACGGGCCGTCGTGGGAAGCAGTCCGGACGGTAGCATCTCGGTCGTCAATGCGACGAACACCGCCGCCGACAGGGTGAGCAGCCCACCAAGTGGCCATCCGGGCTCCGGAATTGCCGACGTGGCCGAATCGGTGGACGTGGCCGTATCGGTCGAAGCGGTGGTCTCGATGGCGGAAGTGGATGAAGGTTCCGATTCCCTTGACATGGATCGAAGGCTAGGAATCTCACATCGGTGTGAAGGTCAAATCCGATGACGTGAGGTGGGACACATGAGGATCGGCGAGGTGTCGCGACGCACCGGCGTCAGTACGCGGCTGCTGCGCTACTACGAGGAACAGGGTCTGCTCCAGCCGGCTCGCAGCGAGAACGGCTATCGCGACTATCCGGACCAGGCCGTCGCGTGCGTCCACCAGATCCGCGGGCTGATCGACGCGGGACTGTCGACTCGCGCGTTGCGTTCGGTCATCCCCTACCTGGAGGGTGCCCTGACGCTGCCCCCGTCGCCCGGACCGGAGTTGGTGGCGCTCCTCGGCAACGAGTTGGCGCAACTCGACGAACGCATCACCTGCCTGACCCGCAACCGCGACGCGATCCGGGACTACCTGACGGCGTCGCGGCCCTCGCCCGAAGGGTGAACGAGCCGGTCGACGTTCGAGGCATCGCCCGATTCGCGCTCGTCGACGAGGCCGAGGGTGCCTGCCACGTGCGGCGTCGCCCGTGCACACGCTGCTCGCTCCCTCCGTGGGCGCATCTATCCCGGAGCGCTCCCGTGCCTTCGGTCCAACCGCTGCTCCGCCCAGATCGTCTTGCCGTCGGGTCCGAACCTGCAGCCCCAGCGTTCGGTGACCTGGGACACGAGGAACAACCCTCGGCCACCCTCGTCGGTGCTGCGGGCTCGCCTGATGCGAGGCTGAGTGCTGTTGCCATCGCCGACCTCGCACACCAACAGGTCCTTTCCTCTGATCAGCCGCACCGTCATCGAATCGCCGCCGTAGCGGACGGCGTTTCCCGCCAACTCGCTGATCACGAGTTCCGTGGCGAAGACCTCCTCGTCGAGCCGCCACCGCGCCAGCTGCCCGGTCACCAGTGTGCGGATCTCGGGCACCGACTCCGCCCGCGCCGGGAAGACCCACCGGACCGTGCTCGCGGGGGATATCGAGCGCGTCCGGGCGCACAGCAGGACCACGTCCGTGGACTCGCCCTCGGGCGCGGTGTCGTCGACGATGTCCCGACACACGTCGGCCAGGGCGCGGCCCGCCCGGCACCGTCGACCGATCGAGCGCCGCAGTCGGCGCAGACCGGCGCCTGCCGCGTCGTCTTGGCGATCGAGGAACCCACTGCCGTGGAAGACGAGGACCGAGGAGGCCCGCAGTTCCAACTCCGCCGTCTCGAACGGGATGCCGCCCACACCCAGGGGCGGCCCGGGCGGGAGTTCGATCAGGACCGGTTCACGGCCGGGGGCGACGAGCAGTGGGGCGTGATGGCCGGCGTCCGCGAGCACGCAGCGCGAGGTGACCGGGTCGTACACGGCATACACACACGTCGCACCCACGGGATCCGCGCCCGGTTCGGCCTCCGCGCCCAGGCGCCGGACGAGATCGTCGACGTGGGTGAGCAACTCCTCCGGTTCCAGGTCGAGGTGGGCGAGGGTGAGCATGGCCGCCCGCACCCGACCCATCGTCGCGGTGGCGACCAGCCCTCGACCGAACGCCTCGCCGACGACCAGGCCGATGCGTGCCGACGACAGGGGGATCACGTCGAACCACTCGCCGCCGACCCCCGCCCCTTCCCCGGCCGGCCGGTAGATCGCCGCAGTCTCGGCCGCGTCGGTGTCCGTCGTACCTCGCGGCAGCAGCATGCGTTGCAACCCGACCGCCGTGGCGTGCTCGCGCGTGTACCGGCGCGCGTTGTCGACGGCCAGTCCGCCGCGCGAGGCGATCTCGTGCAGGATCTCCACGTCGTCGGGATGCAGGTCTCGCGCCCGGTCCTGCCACACGGTGACCACCCCCAACAACCGTCCCCGCGCGAACAGCGGGGCGACGATCGCCCGGGAGACACGATCGGGAACCATGCGCCGCGTCGGCTCGACACCGTGCCGCGAGGTCATGAACGTCCAGGCATCCTCGATGACCACCACGTCCCCGGCCATCAGGGCCGCGTCGTACGGACCCGTCGACAGTGACGGCACCCGCTCGCCCGCCGTGATCATGCCTTCGGGCAGGTCGCCACACACCGCGAAACGCGCGATCGTCCCCTGCGGCGCGGGCGCCACGCCCTCCGAGTCCTCCCCCATGACGACGGCCACGTACAGGTCGACGGTCGCCGCTCTCCCCAGGGTCGGCACGATCACGTCGACGATGGCCTGCGTCGTCCGCCGCACGTCCAGATCGGCGCCGATACGCGCCGCGGCCTCGTACATCGACCGCACCCGCAGACGCAGCCGTGCAACCTCGTCTTCCGCACCCATCGGAACACCTCCGGGTCCTGTCCACGGTACCCGCGCGGGCGACCGCGGCGCCCTCGGAACCGCTGCCCGCGGTCGATCGGCCTCGTGGGGATCGGGCGGCGCCGGGAGGGAACTCCCGCGGGTCGTGAGGGGAGGGCGTCCTATCTTCTTGACACTCCACCAAAAACGATTTAGGTTCCGAATGTCGCGGCCCTGGCGCAAAGAGTGGTTTGCGAATACGGGGCGGGGACCGGTTCGGAAGTGCGCGGCGATTCCCGTGCACGCACGGGGCCGGGTGTCGGCTCCGCCGACGAGGGACGGCATCCGGCGCGGCATTCGCCTTCCATGTGGCACCAGGCATCCACCACCCACCGTTCGGGAGGCAGTCATGATCGATCGCGATGCGGGCGCACAGCGTCGAGCGGGCGACGGTCTGTGGGTCACGATCCTCCAATCGCCGGGATCCCCCGGCGACCCGGAGAGCAACCTCGTCGAACTCCGTCGGGCCGCCGAACGGGCCCGGCACCGCGGTCTCGACGTCCTGGTCACACCGGAGATGTTCGTCACCGGCTACGACATCGACCGGCCGCTCGCCGATCTCGCGCGAAGCGACCTCCTCGACCCCGTTCGACGGATCGCGAGGACGTGCCGGGTCGCCATCGTCGTCTGCCTTCCGGAGATCGCCTCGTCCGGCGCACCCCGGATGTACAACACGGCGTACTTCGTCGATTCCCACGGCGAGGTACGGGGCCGTCATCGGAAGTCGCATCTGTTCGGCGACCTCGACCGCCGCCTGTTCGAGCCCGGCGACAGGCCGTTCACGATGGTGGACTACCACGGCGTGAGGATCGCCTTGATGATCTGCTACGACGTCGAGTTCCCGGAGAACGTTCGAGCCGCCGCGATCGCCGGCGCCCATCTCGTCGCCGTTCCGACCGCGCAGATGGAGCCGTTCGCATTCGTGGCGGACCATCTGATCCGGGCGCGGGCGTGGGAGAACCAGATATACGTCGCCTACGCGAACCACTCCGGCAAGGAGCGTGCAACGACGTACGTGGGCGGGAGCAGCGTGGTCGGTCCCTCGGGGGAGGTGCTGGCGAGGATCGAGGCCGAGACCGGCATGGCCGACGCGTGGATCGACACGACGGCCGTGGCGGCGGCCCAACGCGCGAACCCGTACCTGCGCGACCGGCGCCCCGGGTTGTACCGGGCCCTGGTCGACCCGATCCACGCCGCGAGCCCGGAGGGATGACGGGCGGTCCCGGCGTCACCCACGTGTTCGACCGGGGACGCACGCCATGCGGGGCCGTTCCCGAGCGGTCGCGCGCGACCCTCGTGTCTACGGCTCCGCCGGGTCCCTCGTGGAGCTGGCCCTGAGGTTGATCGTGCTGGGAACGGTGATCGGCTCGGTCACGGCCACGCCCTGGATGCGCTCCAGGAGCATGTGGATGGCCGCCGCTCCCAACCGAGTCGGGCGGGGGTCGACGGCCGTGATGGCAGGTTCGCTCAACCGCGCGGTCGAGCCGTCGACGCCGCCGACCACGAGGATGTCCTCGGGGACGCGCAGCCCTCGTTCCCGGCACGCCTGCAGCACGCCGGTCGAGTACCTTTCCGCCGAGGCGAACACCGCGTCCGGCGGCGCCTCGCCGTCCAGGAGTGCGATGGTCGCCCTGTAGGCGCTGAGTTCCAGGGCCACGAGCGGCACCGGCGTGACGAGCCGCCCTCGCCCGTTCGCCCAGCACCAGGACTCGTAGGCCGCCCGGGTCTCCAGGGCCCATGCCCAGGTCGACTCGGCCCACAGCAGCACGATTCTCCGCGCGCCCGCGGCCTTGAGGTGATCCAGCAGGGCCACGGTGCTGGCGGTGGTGTCGGCGCGGACGTAGAACGGGCGGTCGGGACGACCGGCGTCGGGCTCGATGGTGACCACGGGCACGCCGACGCTCTCCAGGACGTCGATGCGGGGGTCCTCCTCGGACGGGTCGCAGATGATCACGCCGTCCAGGCCCATCTGCGCCCACTCCTCGGCCGTCTCCAGGGGCGGCGGGAACACGAGGGAGTTGCCACCCGCGAACGCCGCGCCGGCGCAGGCCGACGCGATCTCGAGGTAGTAGTCGAGCCCGATCAGCTCCGCCTCCGCGGGCGAGCCGTCGGTCCGCGGAAGGATCAGCGCGACGGACTTGCGCGGTGTCCCGCGCAGATCCTGGGCCGCCCGGTTCGGGCGGTACCCCAGGGCGGCCGCGGTCTCTCGAACCCGTCGGCGGGTCTCGGCGTTGACCTCGCCCTTGTCGTTCAGGGCGTGAGAGACGGTCGTGATGGACACTCCGGCCGCCTCCGCCACGTCTTTGATCGTCACTCGTGCTCCGGAACGCGCGGCCATCCGCACACGGTAGTCCATCGCGACCCGACCGGACCTCTTCACGCCCAAATCGTTTTGGGTTACGGTCTGGCCATGCGAATCTCATCACTGCGCGACGGCGCCATCGTCAACGCGAACGTGCACACGATGGATCCGGCGCGTCCCGTCGCCGAAGCGGTGGCGTGGCGCGACGGCCGGATCACCCTGGTGGGCACATCGGCCGAGGTCCTGGCCTCCCGGCCCGCCGGGCCCCTCGTGGACGCCCACGGAGGGACCGTCACCCCCGGTCTGATCGACTCCCACACGCACCCGATCTGGGGCGCCGAGTTGGCCCGAGGCGTCGACCTCGGCGGACTGACGAGCTTCCGGGCCGTATCGGCCGCGCTGCGCGCCGAGGCCGACGCGACGGTCCGCAAGGGTGAACACTGGGTCTTCGCCTGGAACCTGGACTACGCCGCGCTCGAGGGGCGGCCGATCCGCGGCGTCGACTTCGCCGATGCCGTGCACGCCATGCCGGCAGTGGTGATGTTCCACGACCTCCACACCTGCGTGGCGACGGACGCCGCGCTCGCGCACGCCGGCATCGACGGGAGCGAGACGTTCGCCGACGAGTCGGTCGTGGTCGTGGACGCCGACGGCCGACCCACGGGCGAACTCCGCGAGCCCAGTGCCTACAACCTGCTCCTGCGGGCGTGCCCGCAGGTGACCCGCTCGCAACTGCGGGACCACACCACGCGCGTGTTGCGCGACTTCGCCCGCACCGGGCTCACCGGGGGCGTGGTCATGGACGGGTCCCTCGACACCCTCGACCTGCTGGCCGAGATCGAGACGACCGAGGATCTTCCCGTCCGCCTGGACGTCGCCCTGTGGCACGAACCCGGGCGCGGGGACGACGGCGTCGAAGAGTTCGTCGCCCGGCGGACCGACCGGGGGCGTCGATGGCGCACCGGCATCATCAAGCTTTTCCTCGACGGCGTCGTCGAGACGGGCACGGCATGGCTCTACGAGCCCGACACCTGTGGCCACAGCCACAGGTCCTACTGGACGGATCGAGAACGATTCGCGGACGTGGTGTCGCGATACGCCGCGGCGGGATTCCAGATCGCCACGCACGCGATCGGCGACCGAGCGGTGGGGGAAGTCGTCGAAACGTATCGGAAGGTGGGCGTCCTCGCCGCGAACGGCGCCCCCCATCGGATCGAGCACATCGAGACGCTGACCGACGCCGACCTGTCCCGCATGGGTCGGCTCGGCGCCACCGCATCGATGCAACCCCTGCAGATGCAATGGCGCCGCCACGATCGGTCCGACAAGTGGTCCTCCCGCCTGGGCCCCGAGCGCGCGTCCCGGGCGTACCGGACCAGGGACATGCTGGACCTGGGCATCCCGCTGGCACTCGGTTCCGACTGGCCGGTGGCGCCGTTCGACCCCCGTGTCGGGATGGCCTGGGCCCGACTGAGGCGCCCCCCGGGCCTCGGTGGAGCGGTTTTCGAACCGCATCAGGTCCTGCGACCCGCCGAGGCCCTGCACGCCTACACGACCGCCGCCGCGAAGGCACTCGGCGACACCTCACGCGGCCGCGTCGCCGAGGGCATGGCCGCCGACCTCACCTGTTTCGGCGGCGACCCCCTGCGGGTCCCTGCCGACGAACTGCCGGAACTGCCCGTGCTCGCCACTATCGTCGACGGCGGGTACTCGTTCGGAGAGGAAAGACCATGAACGACTCCGCGCGGAAACCCTCGAAGGAACTGCGGCCCGATGCGCTCGGCATGTGGGACCTGGTGTTCTTCGTCGTCGCGGCGGCCGCGCCGCTGGCGGTCATGTCGGGCGTGGCGCCACTCGCGATCCAGTTCGGGGGCATCGGAGCACCGGGCGGCTATCTCCTCGGCGGCATCGCGATGTTCGTGTTCGCGATCGGCTTCACCGCGATGACCCGGTACGTCCCCAACCCCGGCGCCTTCTACGCCTACATCTCGGAGGGGCTCGGCCGCGTCGTCGGCGGAGGCGCCGCCTTCGTCGCGCTCGCCTCCTACATCCCCATCGCCGTCGGATTCGTCCCCGCCATCGGCGTCTTCGCCCAACAGAGCGCCGAATCGGTGTTCGGACTCCACGTGCCCTGGGGCGTGTGGGCGACGATCGGCGGCGCGATCGTCGCGATCCTGGGCTACCTCAACGTGACCCTGAGCGCCAAGGTCCTGGGAACGATCCTCGTCCTCGAGGTTCTGGTCCTCCTGGTCTTCACCGTGCCGGTCGTCGTCCAAGGCGGCGCGGAGGGGCTCAGTCTCGACGGCTTCAGCCCCGGAAACATCTTCGCGCCCGGAGTGGGCGGCCTGTTCGTCCTTTCCTTCGGGGCCTTCCTGGGATTCGAGTCGACCGCCATCTACCGCGGCGAGACCAGGGACGGCAAGAGGGCGGTACCCAGGGCGACGTACATCGCGGTCGGCTTCCTGGCGGTGTTCTACTCCCTCGTCGTCTGGGCCGTGATCATGTCGTTCGGGGAATCGAAGGCCGTCGAGACGGCCGACTCCGATCCGGCCGACATGTTCTTCGTCGCGATGACGCAATGGGTGGGCAAACCCGTCAGCGACGCGATGCACCTGCTCCTGGTGACCAGTGCCCTGGCTTCCGTGCTCGCGGTGCACAACGCCTCGGCCCGCTACCTGCACGCTCTCGCGAGGGATCGCGTACTGCCTCGCGTCCTCGCCAGGACCGACCCGAGGACGCACTCGCCCGCCAACGCGAGCCTGCTCGTCACGGCCCTGACCGTCCTGGGCGTCGTCGGCTTCCAACTGTTCGGAGCCGACCCGTACCTGCAGACGTTCCTGTGGCTCAACGGCATCGGCATCGCCGGGATCATCGGGCTCCAGGTTCTGTGCTCCGTCGCGATCATCGTGTTCTTCGCGCGCGACTCCCACGGGGTGGGAATCGTTCGGCGGCTTGTCGCGCCCACCGTGGCCGCCGTCGCGCTCACCGCGGCCCTCTACCTCATCGTCGAGAACTTCTCCGTCCTCACCGGAGCCGGGACGGCCACCAACACCGTCCTGCTCCTCGTCGTACCGGTGGCCTTCCTCGTCGGCGCGGCGGCAACGCGGCGCGCGAAGCGGGTTCGGCACGAGCCGCGACCGGCCCTTTCGCTCGACAACCGGCTCGCGCCGGCCCCGGGCCGAACCGAGGGAGCCTGAGATGCACGCCTACGACACAGCCGGCGACGACACGAATCCGACTCGACGCGTGATCGTGCCCGCGGGCCGGGGCTCTGCGGTCGACGTCCGTCGCGGACAGACGCTTCGTGTCGTCAACACCTCCGGCACACAGGTGGTGGATCTGTGGGCGCACACGCGAGACGAGCCGGGCGAGTACCTGGGCCTCTCGCAGTGCAGGGAGGTGCTGCAGCGGATCCACTTCCGACCGGGGGACACGCTGTCGACCAATCGCTACCGGGCCTGCCTCACCGTCGTCGACGACACCTCGGGCATCGACCACGACACCCTGATCGCGCCCTGTCGGACCGAGATGTACCTCAACGTCGGCCTCCCGGGGACCCATCGGAGCTGCACCGCCAACCATGCACAGGCGTTGCCGCGGTGGCCGTCCGCCGACCCGCCCCAGCCTTGGAACCTGTTCATGACGGCCGAGGTGGTGCCGGGCGGGCGGATCGTCTACGGGCGGCCGCCGTTCCGTCCGGGGATGTACGTCGAACTGCGCGCGGAGATGGATCTGGTGCTCGTCGTGTCCTCCTGTCCCGACGACCACTACCCGACCAACGGCGGCGACGGCTCGCCACGGGACTTCGAGATCCTCGTCGATCCCTGACCTTCGCCGCGCGTACGCCGAACAGGGCGACGGCGTCCCGTCCCCCGGCGATGCCCGAACCGTGCCGGACGACGGGCGGGAGGCACACCGTGCGTGCCCGGCCCGTCCGTCGTCCGGAGCGGCGTGGGGTGCTACTTGCCGCAGAACACCTTTTCGATCAGTGCGGTATCGGCTGCCGCCTGGGCTTCCTGATCCCGATCGGTGCCGAAGGGCGTGTAGGACAGGGCCAGTTGGCGGTCGGAGTTGCCCCAGAGCTGGGTGGAGTAGCCGAAGATGCCGCCGTTGTGTCCCCAGACCACCGTGCAGGACAACTGCAACCGGGCCAGGCCCACGCCGTAGCGGAGTGCGTCCGGCGTCGTACTCGTCGGGACCGCGTCCCGCATCTCACGCATCTGCGCCGGCCGAAGCAGCCGGCCGGCCAAGAGGGCGCGGTGGAAGCGGAGCAGGTCGTCCGTGGTGGAGATCATCTCCCCGGCGGCGCCGCCCCAGGAGGGGTTGGTTCGCGTGACGTCCATCGCCTCGTTCGGGCTCAGGTACCAGTAGGAGTGCGCGTGTATTCCGGGGATACGGGTGGAGGTGCCGGGGAATGACGTCTGCCGCATGCCCAGCGGGCGCAGGATCCGACGGTCGATCTCCTGGGCGTAGGTGCGGCCGGTGATCTTTTCGATCAGCATGCCGGCGAGGACGTAGTTGGTGTTGGAGTAGGCCCAACCGGCGCCGGGTTCGAAGTAGGGTGCGTGGCCCGAGCCGGGTACGTTCGGGTCGCCGACCGCCGCGACGACTATCTGTCGGGGTGTGTACGTGCGTACGAGTCCGCCCTGCGCCACCCAGGCGCGGAAGGCTTCGGGGGAGTCGATGTCGGGGAAGAGGCCGCCCGGTTCGTTGGTGGGGTCCCACAGGCCCGAGGTGTGCTTGAGCAGTTGGCCCACCGTGATCGTCGAGTCCTTGCCCGCGACCTTCGGCAGCAGGCCGGGCAGGTGACGGGCGACCGGATCGTTCAGGCCGAGCCGTCCCTCGCCCACGAGTTGCAGCACCGTCGTCGCGACGAACGTTTTCGTCACACTGCCGATCCGGAACCGCCCGTCCGCACGCACGGGGGCACCGGTCGTGCGATCGGATACCCCGACGCCGGCGCGCCGGGTGCCCTCGGCGTCGCGCACGGCGGCGATGGCCGAGACCGCCTTGGCCTCGGTCAACGCGCCGAGGGCCTGCCCCCAGGCAACCTCGTCCGGACGGGTCGGAGCCGAGGCCGACGGGCCGCTCGCGACGTCGAGTTCATCGGCGGCGGCCACCGGCACCGCGACGGCCAGGCACAACGAGGCAGCCACGGCACAGGTCAGATTCCGAAACACGGTGCGGGTACTCACACGTGTCTCCTTTCAGAGGCAATCCACGGGGGGCGTCGATCGGGGTATCGACGCCCCCATCGTGGCCGCCTCGGCAGGGCCCCACATCCTTCGACATCCGTACGACCAACTGGTCCACCGGGTCCATCCACCCGGCCCCGAGGCGCGAACTCGCCTTGTCACAAAGGAACGTCCGACGGATTGCGCCCGCCGCACTTCTCTGGACCCACCGCCGCACACCGTCGTCGATCCAGATGAACCAACCGGACCGGGCCGACCGGCTCCGGCCGGGCGGGATCGACACCATCGACGCAGCTCACCCGGGACCGGCCGGCCTACAGGTACTTCAACGTCGCGTCGCAGAGACGACGCACGGTCCGGCCACTCCCCCGCGTGCCGCCGGTGGGCGGCCGCAGCGCCGTCCGAGTACGTGTCCCGTTCGCCGGAACGATCGGCCCGGCACGCGCCGGTCCGTTCATAGCCTTGCGGCCGTCCGTCCCGTGGGGGGACGGGGAGAGCGAGGCACACATGGGCGACGAGACGCACCACCATGTCATCGTCGGAGGGAGCGCGGCCGGCATCTCCGCCGCTCTCGCACTGCGCCGGCACGGCTTCGCCGGACGCGTCACCGTCGTCGAGGCGGGTGACGAACTCCCCTACGAACGACCGCCGTTGTCCAAGGCATTGGCCGGCGGCGAACACGCGTTCCTGCATGCGATCCTGCCCCGGCAGGCGTACTCCGAGCACCGCATCACCCTGCTGACGGCCACCCGCGTCCTGGCCCTGGACCCGGACCGCCGGGCCGTCGAACTGGACGACGGGCAAACGCTGTACGCCGACCGGGTCCTGCTCGCCACCGGCATGCTCGCGCGGACCCTGCCGGTGCCCGGCGCCGACCTGCGCGGCGTGCTGACCCTGCGGGACGTGCGCGACGCCAGGGAACTCGCCGCCCGCCTGCGCGCGGGCGGGCCGGTCGTCGTGGTGGGTGGCGGCTTCATCGGCCTGGAGGTCGCGGCGGTGGCGCGCGAGGCCGGCCTGGACGTCACCGTGGTGGAGATCGGCGCCCGTCCGCTGGAGGGCCCGCTCGGCCCGGTGCTCGCCGCGCGGATGACCGGGCTGCACGAGCGGGCCGGGGTACGGCTGCGGACCGGGGAGTCGGTGACCGCGCTCATCGGCGACACCGACGTCACCGGGGTCCGCCTCGGCAACGGGCAGGTGCTGCCCGCCGCGACCGTGCTGGTCGGCGTCGGGGTACGACCCGACACCGCGCTCGCCGAGGCGGCCGGAGTGTTGTGCGACGAGGGCATCGTCGTCGATCGGCACTGCCGCACCAATGTGCCGTGGATTCTCGCCGCGGGCGACGCCACGAACCAGGCGCATCCGCACCTGCCCACCCGGGGCCGGATCGAACACTGGGACAACGCCATGCAGCAGGGCGCGGTCGCCGGCGCCGTGCTCGCCGGCGTCCCGGAGAGCCACACCGCGCTGCCCTACTTCTACTCCGAGCAGTACGGCCGGACCCTGCAGATGTACGGACGCCCGGCCCCCGGCGACGAGTTCGTCCTGCGCGCCGAGGCCGCAGACGCGGTGGACCCGGTGGACCCGGCCGAGGCGGGCGAGCCGGCCGACGGCCGCTTCCTCGGATTCTGGACCCGAGGCGGCGTCCCGGTCGCCGCCGCCGGCCTGGATCGTCCGCGCGAACTGCACGCCGCACGCGTGCTCATCGAGCGTCGCGTGCCGGTGCACGCCGCCGCGCTGGCGTCCCCCACGACCGACCTGCGGGCCCTGGCCAAACCCTCCGCGGCACCCGGCCCGTTGGCGGCCCGGCTCCGATCCCGTCCCGAGGCCCGATCGCCCCACGCAGGCGACCCGGGCATCGCGATCGGCACGGAGGCACCGTGACCGAGCGGCCCGGCGACCCGCGGATCGCCCGCGTCGCGGACCGCCCGTACGAGGCCGACCGCGCGGGGACGGCCATTCCGCCGATCCGCACCGAACTCCCGGACGGCGACCCGGCCGCCACCGGCTACGCCACACAACGTCACAACGTCGCACGCCGAATCACCGAAGGCCGCCGCCCGGTCGGCCACAAGATCGGCCCATAGCCGGCACGCCGCTGCACGACACCGCCCCGGGAACCGGCTGCGACCCGCACCTTCCGTGCACACGAAGGCCGCCCGACCGCGACAGGACATCGCGGTCGGGCGGCCTTCGTGTGCACGGCCCGCGACGAACCGGCCCGGCCACAGCGCTCCCGGTCGCACCGTATCGGGCCACCCGGCGGCTCGGCGGACCGGACCCGAGGCCACGCCGAGCCGCTGCGGACGCGGAGACCGGCGAACCGACGGGCGGACGGCAATCGGCGATGCGTGGATCGGGCAGCACGATTCCGGGCGTGGGTGCGACCCGTCCTGCCCCGGCGCCCGAACACGCACCTCACCACCTGCGCAGGGCCGGTCCGGGCCGGCCGACCGGGCAACACGTCGACCAGCGTGCCGGTTCGGCACGCTGGTCGACGTGTTCGGTTTCCTTCATCCGCGGCGGTTCGCCCGGCCCGCGCTCCGGGCTACCCGTGTCGGCGCGGGATGCCGGTGGTGCTGATGTCGATCACGGTGCCCGTTGTCGTCGCCGACTCGCGCGCGGCGAGCAGCACGTACGGTCCGACGCCGTCCTCGGCCCGGACCGCGACGCCGAGCGCCGACTGCTCGATCACGATGCGGTCGATGGGCACTTCCCGGGCGATCGTGGTGTCCGCCAGTCCCATCGCCTTCGGACCGCTCAGGCCGGTCGCCATCGGGCCCGGGGCGACCGCGTTCACCCGGATGTCCGGGGCCAGTTCGTAGGCGAGCTGCCGCACCAGGCCCAAGCCCGCGTGCTTGGCCGCGGTGTACACCGGCCCACC
The DNA here is from genome assembly GCF_003967355.1 of Embleya hyalina. Taxonomy (GTDB): domain Bacteria; phylum Actinomycetota; class Actinomycetes; order Streptomycetales; family Streptomycetaceae; genus Embleya; species Embleya hyalina. The sequence goes on from NZ_BIFH01000025.1 coordinate 135,342, forward strand.
CCCCGGTCCGGGGTAGAAGGAGGCGTTGGACAGGGTGAACACGATGCTGCCGCGCGACCTGCGCAGCAGCGGTACCGCGGCCTTCGCGCCCAGCAGGTAGCCCTTGACATCGACCGCGAACAACTCGTCGAAGCCGGCGGCCAGGACGTCGGCGGGCGTGTCGGTCAACGACCGGGCGAAGTCCCACAGTCCGGCGTTGCCGACGAAGGTGTCCAGGCCGCCGAACGCCTCCTCCGCGCACGCGCACGCACGCTCATGGTCCGCGTAGCGGGTCACGTCGCCGACCACGGCACGGATCGAATCGCCCAACGCGGTGGTGAGTTCGTCCAGCCGCTCGGCGGACCGGTCCAGCACGACCACCCGTGCGCCTTCGGCGACGAAGCGCTCGACCACGGCGCGACCGACGCCGGATCCGCCGCCGGTGACCACGATCGACGAACCCTCAAGCCACCCCATGGCCGGCCCCTTCCGCATCCCGGCCGCCCGCGTCCGCACCGACCGGGCGTGAACCGCCGGCCTCGGAGCCGATGGTGCCCGGGCATCGCCGCTCGCTCGAGGTGTCGTCGCCCCGGGCGATGCGCACGTACACATCCGCCCGGTCGACCCGCACCTCGTGCGTGGCCAGCGGCCGGTACGCGGGTGCGGCGAGCGCCGCGCCGGTGCGCAGGCAGAACTTGGCCAGGTGCAGCGGACATTCCACCGTACCGTCCTCCACCCAACCGTCCGCGAGGGAGAAGTCCTCGTGGGTGCAGGTGTCGTCGACGCAGAACAGCTCGCCCCCGGACCGGAACACCGACACCGGTGGGGTGGTGTCCAGCCGCACGGCCTGGTCCTCGGGGAACTCGTCGACCCGACCGGCTCGGATCCACGGCTCCCGGTTGTATTCGCTCATAGGAAGAGTCCGCTCAGAGGAAGATGCTGATGCTCGGGGCCAGAAGCGTGGTGGTGTCCAGCACGATCCGGCGTCGGGCGATGTGGAATCCCGGCTCCTGCGGGATGCGGCGCAGCAGGTCGGTACGTTCGCCGAAGAAGGTGTCGTGGTGGCGTTCCGCCCGGCTGCGCAGGACGTGGAAGTTGACCCGGACCTCGAACTCGCCGGATTCCAGCCGGGTGGGTCGGATGTTGGTGATCAACCGGCGGGTCCTGGAGGGGGGTTCCTCCGACCACGAGCGGCCGGAGGCCAATCGGCGTACGCGACCGGTCAGGAATGCCTTGTCGTCGTCGAAGAAGGCCGCCCCGTCCGGGCCGGCGATTTCCAGGTCGCGTTCGCGGACGGTTCGGGTGGTCCGGGTCGGCAGCCAGTAGTGGATGTCGTCGTCGAAGAGTTCCAGCCAGTCCTCGAACTTCTGGTCGTCCAGGAGTTCGGCCTCCAGGTAGAGGAAGCGCTCGATGTCGTAGCGGGTCGCGAGGTCGACGTCGGTGTGTCGTTGTTGTGTTGGTGTGGTGGTGTCGCTCATGCGCGGTGTGCCTCCGGTTCCCGCTCCTGCCGGGCCTTGTCCCGCTCGGTGATCTCCGGCCAACTCAGCCCCGACATCAGGTCGGCCCAGCGCCGGTACATGCCGCGGGCGGCCATCTCGGTGTACATGTCGTCGGTGACCCGGCCCGGCATGCTGTCGGTGCCGCGCCGTTCGTGGCCCAGGCCCATCTGCGCGTTGAAGGTGGTCCTGCGTGCCTGGTGGCCGCGCAGCACCTGCTGGATCTCGGTCCAGTTCTCGCCGTCGTCGGTCTCGAAGACGCCGGCGGCGCTGAACGTGCGGATGGTGCTGGTGCGAACCGCCCGCTTGGCCCGCTCGTCGGCGTCCTTGGGCAGGTAGGTCCAGGACCACACCTCGATCTGGCCGGGGCCGCGCGGATGCCAGACCCGCATGGTGTTGTTGATGGTCAGCCAGGAGAAGTTGGGGAAGACGGTGTTGTGTCCGTTGACGGCCAGCGCGCGCTGTTCGCCGATCCGGCGGTAGATCTGTTCGCGGTTGGCCACGACCCACGCGTCGAAGTCGGGCCCGGCCTGTGTGGGCACCATGTCGGGGCGCAGGCCGAAGCCCGAGCCGTGGCCGTTGCCGGCGTACTGCCGGCCGGGTGCGGCGGTGCTCTGCTGCTGGAACTCGGCCAGTATTGCCGGGTCTTCGATCAGGGCCACCAGCGCGGAGGCGTGCGAGGAGGGCACGTGGTACATGTCGCTCGCGAACTGCTCGGCGGCGAACTTCCAGTTGCAGTCGATGACCCATTTGGTGGCGCCGGGTACCAGGGTCAGGCCCGCGTCGTAGCGGTCGGCGAGGGCGTCGAAGTACCAGAGCATGTCGCCGAGGTAGTCCTCGAAGGACGGCGCGCTCTCGTCCCACGTACCGAAGACGAAGCCCCTGTGGTTGTGCAGGCGCGGCACCTGCGTCGGGCCCCACGCGGCCTTGTCGATCTCGTCGTGGTACGCCCGGTCCTGCATCGGCACGTTGACCAGTTCGCCGGCCAGGTTGTAGCCCCAGCCGTGATAGGTACAGGTGAACGCGCGGGCGACGCCCTCGTCGGCGCGGCAGATGCGCATGCCCCGGTGCCGGCACTGGTTCAGGAACGCCCTGACCGACCCGTCCCGTTGGCGGACCACCAGGACCGGGTCCTCCGCCATATAGGTCTGCACGAAACTGCCCGGCTTGGGAATTTGGGTGTCGTGCGCCAGGAAGAGCCAGCTGCGGGCGAAGACCCGTTCCAGCTCGGCCTGGTAGACCTCGGGGTCGGTGTAGATGCTGGGGTTGATCAACCCTTGTTCGGGCTGAACCAGCTCGTTGACGTCGAACATGACGGGCTCTTTCTCGGTTCAGTCGGTCGCGGGGCCGGGCACGGCGGTGAAGCGGTGCCCCCAATTGCTGGGCGACTCGTAGTGGCTGACGGTCCAGTCCCGGTCGTCGATGACCCGGCCGTTGTAGCCGTATTCGATGTCGAAACCGGAGGGGGTGCGCACGTAGAAGGAGGTCATCCGGTCGTTGCTGTGTTCGCCGATGGACAGCGGGATGGGCATCTCCTGTTCCTGGACGGCGTCCAGGGCCCGGCCGACGGCTTCCAGGGTGGTGACTTCGAGCATCAGGTGGCCCAGGCCCGAGGCCGGTGCGCCCGGCAGCGCGGCGAAGGCGATCGAGTGGTGGCGGGGGTTGCAGTGCAGGAAGTGTGCGGGCTGCGGGCCGAACGCGATCGTGTCGGAGAGTTTGAAGCCGAGGTGCTCGGTGTAGAAGGCGGCGGCTCGGGCGACGTCTTCGGCCAGCAGGAAGGTGTGGCCGATGCCGATCTCGCCGGCTGCGGTCTCGCCGGCGACGAAGGTGACGCCGCGGGGTGAGGTGAAGCCGGTCTTGTCGACGCTCGGGCCCCAGTACGCCTCGAGGGTGTTGCCGGTCGCGTCGCGGAACACGATCAGGCCGCGGACTCGGCGACGTTCGGCCAGGTCGGGGTCCTCGTGGACCTCGATGCCGCGCGAGCGCAGCGTGTCGGCGAGGGCTTCCAACCGCTCTGCCGACCTGACCTCGAGGCCCAGGGCGACCAGGGACTGCGGGCCGGCGGGTTCGCCGGCTTCGATCGCCAGCCGCCAGGAGCGGCTGTCGGTCTTGAACAGGAGGGTGTCCGGGTCGGCCGAGGGGGCGGGCTGCAATCCGAGGATCTCGGGGCCGAACCGCTGCCACGCCTCCAGGGGGCCTCGTACGACGACGTAGCCCAGGGCGCTCACGATGTTCATGGTCTGGTCCTGCTCCCTTGTTCGGTGGACGGCGGTGCGGGGACGGGTGCGACGGGGACGAGTGCGCGGTGGGACGACTTTCGGGGGGTACGGGAGGTGCGTGCGGTGGGCCTACAGCGCGCCGGCGAGGAAGGCGCGGGTCACGGCCTGGAATCGGTCGGCCTGTTCGATCTGCGCCCAGTGGCCGCAGTGCGGAACCAGGTACAGCCGGGCGTTGGGGATCCGGCGGGCGAACCACTCGCTGCCCTCGGGCGGGACGATCACGTCCTCGCGTCCGTGCACGAGCAGCACGTCGTTGGTGATCCGCTCGAGCGCGATCTCGGGCAGCCCGGGGCCGGCGCCGGGTGCCATGGTGAAGGTCTGCCGGTGCGAGCGCTCGACTTCGGGGCGGATGGCCATCGCCAGGCGTTCCTCGGCGATGGCGCCGAGCCGGTCGCCGAACAGCGTGGGGTCGTACAGCATGAACGAGATCAACTCGGCCATCGATCGCGCGGTGGGGTCGTCGTAGAAGGTGATCAGCCGCATCATCGCGGCCGGCGGCGTGGTCATGTTCCCCGCGCCGGCGGCGCCCATGAGGACGGCTTTGCCGAACCGCTCGGGAGCGCGGACCAGCAGGTGCAGCGCAAGTGCGCCGCCCAGCGAGTTGCCGACGAGGTGGACTCGCTCCAGGCCCAGTTCGTCGAGCAGGCCGAGGCAGGCCGCGACGTTCTGCCGCAGCCGGGAGCCGGGCGGGGTGTGCTCGGGGTGGCTGGAGTCACCCCACCCGATCTGGTCCACGACCAGGCAGTCGTAGGTGTCGGACAGGGCCTCGATGGTGCCGGCGAAGTTGGACAGGCCGGTGGCGCCGGGCCCTGAACCATGGAGGAAGAGAATCGTCTCGGCGTTGCCTTGGCCGGCGCGGTTGACCCGGAGGGTGTGCTCTCCCACCGTCACATCGGACGTGACGATCGTATTGCTCATGTGTTGGGCTCCCATGGATGAGTCGCCTGGATGTCGCGTGGATGCCCCCACGCGGGACGACACCCGTACACGCGTGCGTGCCGCCGGGATGTGGTCGACGGCCGCTCGGTCGCGCCGTGGCGGGCGGGGTGTGGTGGTGATCGCATCCACGCCGGCGAGTCTCCGTCGCGCCGCGCACGCTTGGGGAGGATCGTTCCGGTGGCCGGGACACCGGGGTGGCGCGGCTGGGCGGCCGGTGGCGTCGGCGTTCGGTCGTCCCGGCCGGCGGAACGGATCGCCCGTTGGCGTGCCGGCCGATGGCACGGTGCGGCCATGCCAAGCCTTCAGGATCCACCGTCGGCCCGTTCCGGCCCGTTGCTGTTCGCGTTGTGCTTCGCCGGGGTGGTGGCGGGCGCGGTACCGGCCGTCGTGGTTCCCGTACTGCCGGACATCGCCCGGGAGTTGGGGGTCTCGCCCGGTGCCGCGAACTGGGCGGTGACGGCGGGGCTGCTCACCTCGGCGGTCACCGTCCCGGTGTTCGGCCGGATCGCCGACCTGCGAGCCGGTCGAGGCGTACTGGTGTGTTGCCTGTCGGTGCTCGCCGTGGGCGCCGTACTGTCCGCGCTCGCCCCCTCGTTCCCGCTGTTCCTGCTCGGGCGCGCTCTTCAGGGCACTGCGGGGGCGGTGTTCCCGCTGGCGGTCACGGTGCTGTATCGCGAGGTGGGCGGCGACCGGCTCGCCTCCGCGGTGGCCCTGGTGTCGGGGACCCTGGCGGTGGGCGGGGGGCTGGGACCGGTGGCCGCCGGCCTGCTGAATCGCGTGTACCCGGGGTACCGGGTGCTGTTCTGGGGTTGTGCCGCCGTGGCCGTGTGCTCGGTGCTCCTGGTCGTCCTGTTCGTGCCGCGGGGATCGGGTGTCGACGCGGGCGGGCGGGTGGATGTCGCGGGTGCCGCCGTGCTGGGTACGGGACTGGTCCTGGTGATGTTGCCGCTGTCGCAGGGCGGCAGTTGGGGATGGACGTCACCGGCCGTTCCCGCCATGGCGGTCGCGGCGGCACTCGTCCTGGGAATCTTCGTTCGGGTCGAGCGCGGTCGCCGCGACCCGCTGTTGGCGATGGATCTGTTGCGGCGCCGGCCGATCGTGGTGGCGAACGTGTTGTCGGCGCTGGTCGGGGCGGTGATGTACCTGGCGGTGCTGGTGCTGACCCAACTGGTGCGTGGACGGCCCGAAGCCGCGGGCTACGGCTTCGGCGCGTCGGCGCTGACCGCCTCGGTGGTGTACCTGTTGCCGATGACGATCGCGTCGATGATCGCCGCGCCGATCGGCGGCCGGTCGGTCGTGCGCTTCGGTGCCCGCTTCACTCTCGTGGTGGCCGGACTCGCGGGAGTGGGCGGGTTCGGTGTGCTGACCGTGGCGCACGATCGGCCGTACCAGGTGGTGGTGGCGAGCTTCGCGATCGGGGTGATGGTGAGTCTGGGGTATGCCGCGATCCCGTCGCTGTTGGCCGAGTTCGTGCCCGCGTCCCGGATCGGCATGGCCAACAGCGCGAACGCGTTGACCCGTTGGATCGGCGGCGCCGCCGCGAGCAGTTTCGTCGCGGCGGTCCTGGCCGCGTTCACCGCGAACGGTGGGCCGCCGCGCGAGGGGGCGATCGTCGTGCTGTCCGGGTCGGGCGTGGTCGTGGCGCTGACCGTGGTGTCCCTGGCCCGCTTCGGCCTTCCCGCGCCGTGGGCCGCCGGGGCGGGGCCGGCTAGAGTTTCGGCCATGAGTGACGACGTTCATATGATCGCTTCGGCATCGGATCCGTCGGGGGCGGAAGGGTCGTGGACGGACCTGCCATGGCTGGTGAACGCTGATCCGGAGCGGGTTCTGGGGTTGCCGGCTTCCGATGCGGATTCCGATGCGCGACTGATGGCTGCGGTTTACCGGGCGTCGGTGGACGTACACCGGGACGCGCCACCGTGGGTGCGGCGGCAACTGCTGGCCCTGGACGCGGCTCGGTACGGGGACCGGGAGTTGTCGGCACGGATTGCCGCCGTGTCGGTGGAGGATGTCGACACCGAGCCATGGCGGGTGCTGTGGTCCACCGGCTCGCAGAGTGACCCGCACTTCCGGATGAACCCGTCGGGTCACACCGGCGGTGTCGACGCGGTGGTGACAACCTTCTCGGACGGCCGCCACGTCGTGGTCACCGGCAGCAAGGACCGGACGGTCCGGGTGCGGGACCTTGAGACCGGCCGGCCGGTCGGCGGGCCCATGAGCGACCTCAACGGCAGAGTGTGGGCGGTGGCGACGGAGGTCGTGGACGGTCGGCCGTGCGTCGTCACGGCCGGCGACTGGGCGGTACGCGCGTGGGACCTGGCCACCCGCCGGCAGACGGGCGAGCTGCCGGGGATCAACGGTGAGGTGTGGTGTCTGGGCACCGCTGTCGTCCGCGGGCGACCGTGTGTGCTCGCCGGCGACGACGACGTGTCCGTGCGGGTCTGGGATCTGGCCAGTGGGGAACAGGTCGGCGAACTCACCGGACACAACGACTTCCTGATGGCCATCGACACGCTGGTGATCGATGACAGACCCCATGCGGTGGGCTGTATGAGCGGCGGCAAGGTCTGGCGGTGGGACCTGACCACCGGACAACCGGTCGGGGAGCCCCTGCCGGGCCACGACGGCGAGGCGTGGGCGGTCGCGACAGCGGTCGTCGGCGGCAGAGTCCACGCGATCACGGCAGGTCACGACGCCACCGTGCGCGTGTGGGACCTGGTCATGGGACGGGAAGTCGGCAGGCTGGTCGGCCACGAAGGCACCGTGTCCGCGGTGGTGACCGCGGTGATCGGTGGAGAACTCCGGGTCGTCACCGGTGGTTCGGATGGAACGGTGTGCCTGTGGGAGCCGGCCGCCGGGCGGCAGATCGGCCGGGAGCTGGTGTTTCCCGCGCCGGTCCATGCGCTGACCGTGACCCCGGAAGGCTCGCTCGTGGTGGGCTTCGGCGGCGACGTCGCGGTCCTGTCCCTGCATGCCGGCCCTGACTCCACTGGGCCGTGAGCCGTTGGTGCTGTGACCGGATGGTTGCCGGTTCCGCCCCGGCGATGAGGACAAAACGCAGCCGGCGGCTGCGCAATCCGGCGAACCCATGCGGTCAGCGCACTAGCGTCGGTGCGGGGTCGCCGATCCTGCCGCGGCGCCTTGGCGCATGTCGTTCTCCCGGACGGCGGCCTCCTGGCCCGCATCGTCCCTGATGGTGGCCAGGACGAGTTGGCGCAGGCGGCGGATGCCGGAGGGGATTCCGACCGCCTCGGCGTCGGTGAAGACCACCAGGCCGGCGGTGAACGACATGGTCAACTCCGCCAGTTCCAGGGCGAGTCCCGTCGGGTCGGAGACGCCGCAGCTGCGTGCGACCGGTTCGATCACCGCGATCAGCTCGGTCCGTACCCGACGGCGTGCTTCGTGTACCAGCGGCGCGATGGTCCCGTCCTTGTCCTCCTGGAGTTGCAGCAGGAACATCAGCCGCATGAACAGCACCCGGTCGCCGATCACGTCCACGGCCGCGTCGTAGAAGGCCCCGAGTCGGTCGAGCGGGTCACCGGGCAGGTCGTCCACGGCCGGCAGCGATTCGAAGAAGAGCCCGGAGGATCGTTCGAACACCGCCGCCAAGAGGCCGTACTTGTTGGTGAAGTGGTGGTAGATCGAGCCCACCGGGAAGCCGGAGGCCCGGCAGACCTGACCGACGGTCACGTCCGCATAGCCTCGGGTGCTGAACAGCCGCTCCGCCGCGTCCAGGATCCGGTCCCGGTTCGCGCTGGTCTTGTCCATGGCCGCCACCCTACCGACCGGTCGCGATCAGCCGACCGGCCGATCCGGCCGGGAGCGACCGGGAGATCGCCGCGGCCGTGCGGCGCAGCGGGTCGATCAGTACGGTGCCGCTGCCGGCCGCGGCCGCGAAGCCGACCGACACCGCGGCGACGGGCCGGCCGTCGACCAGCACCGGGACCGCGACGCAGGCCATCCCGTCGACGGCCTCCTCACGGTCGACGGCGTAGCCGACGGTCCGGATCGTGGTCAGGTGTCGGCGGATGAGCGCCGGTGAGGTCAGCGAATGGGTGGTGCGCCGTTCCAGTGGTGCGGCCAGTACCTCGGCGACGGTGTGTTCCGTCGAGTGGGCGAGCATGGCCTTGCCGATCGCGGTGCAGTGGGCCGGGAGTCGACCGCCGACCAGGGCCGGGGAGCGGTCGTATCGGCGGCTGCGGAGCTTCTCCAGGTAGACGGCGTGGCCGTCGCGCAGGATCGCGAGATGCAACGTCTGGCCGGTCACCCGATGCAGCTCCTCCAGGTGCACCAGGGCGGCGTCGCGCAGCGCGACCTCCGGAGGGAGGGTGCCGAACGAGAACATCCGCAGTCCCATCCGGTAGCCGTCGCTGTGCTGCTCGACCGCGCCGACCTCGACCAGCATCGCGAGCACTCGATGCGCGGTGGACTTGGGCAGCCCGCTGCGGCGCACGATCTGGGCGAGGGTCAGCACACGCCGGCTGTGACTGAACACCTCCAGCACGCGAAACGCCTTCCACAACACCGACGGAGCCGGCTCCGCCCCGGCCCCGAGTCCGGCCTTCGCCGTCGATCGATCCGTCATATCCATGTCCATGTCCTGACTCCATCTCGACACAGTCCTAGAACGGAGACTCTAGAATCCATATTCTAGACATTCGTCGGCGGGCAAGGTCAACCGGGATCGCTCGACCGGGCCCAGTACGCGAAACGAGTGCGATGGGCCGCGCGAGGACTCCAGGCGGACGCGGCCGGCACGGGACATCGGGCGGCGTGCGTGAACCCGACGGCGCCGGACACCGCCCGGAAGCCGTGGCTGGTCCATGACCCGCGACCGTCGTCCGTGAGCATCGGCATCTGCCACAGCAGCGTGGTGGCCGTGTTCGTCGACCGCGGTCTCGAAGGTGCGCCCGCGGATCAGGTGCCGGCGCGCGGTGTCGTCGGCGTCGGGTTCCGGCCGGGGCAGCACCCGGATCGCAGGCCCAGGACCTCCCGGGGCCTTTGGCCGGTCGGGTACGACAGGACGACGAACGCGGCCGTGCCAGGGCCGGCCCTGGATCCGCCCGGTGACCGGGACGTCGAGCGGACAGGGGCCGGGCGGGCGGAGGCGGCGGCCACCAGGCCGTGTCGTTTGACGAGGAGATCCACCTGGTGGGGACGATTCCACCCGGTTCTGCACCCGCGTATGCCCCACTGTCATCACGATCCACGCCCCCGGCCCCAGCAGATGACGTGCCGATCCCGCAGCCCCGGGACCTGGCCGCGGGTGGGTACGGCTCTTGGCTCGGCGGGGCGAGGGAGGATGAAGTCGGGACCGTACAGGGGGTTGGCACAGGGCGCCTGCGTGAAACCGATCCGCCGGGCGGTTTCCTCCACACACGCGCCGGCCCTCGTGCCCGCCGCCGTTCCGCCGTTGGCCATTCGCCAGACGGCGGTCGTTCGTGGCGGATAGGTTGAAGCGAGGCATTTCGCCTCCCCGCGCCTGACCCCATGGAGGTCGAAGTGCCGCATTTCGCCTACCAGTTCCACGCCGCCGTCGGCAACTGTCAGCCGGTCCTCGCCGGTCCCGCCGGGGTGGGCAACCCGGCGCCGCGACTGATCAATCTGGCCAACACCGGTGGCGCCGCGCTGGTTCCGCACCTGGCCGGCGGGATACCCGCGGCCGGATTGGCGGCCGTTCCCGCAGTGGCGGCGAGCGCGCCCTACACCTGGGCCGGACTGACGAACGCGTCGCTGCGCATCGGGCTCTACCCGGCGGGACCACACCCCGCCTACGAGGCGAACTGGCGCATGGCGTCGCTGCGCGTGGCCGCCTACACGGCGGCGGGTGGCCAACTGCGCGACACGCCGATCCTGGCGGCGCTGGACGCGGGCGAAAAGCGCGCCCTTGCCTACTTCGCGGGTGTGACACTGGCCATGTACACCGCCGGGATCAGCGGCTTCACCTTCCCGCGCCACCTGTCCCGCCACGTCGCCGTGTACGGGGGAGCGGGTGTCGGATACACGGTCGATCCCGCGTTCGCCGCGGCCAACCTGCCCGACATCGTGTTCTTCAACCTGGGGGCGGGCACCTGCCAGGTGTGGGAGGCCAAGGGGCGCGGTGTGGGCGCGGCCGGCGGCGGTTTCGCCGCCGCCGGGGTCCCGGCGCTGCTCGGCACGGCGCTCGACCAGACCCGCAAACTCGCCACGGTGCGCATACCGGGCGTGTTCGGCGCGCTCACCGCGCCCAATGCCCGTATCGCCTCCGTTGCGCGGGTCAATCCCGCCGACGGCCGGTGGCACCTGCACGTGGCCGACCCCGCCCAAAAGCGGCGCCGGGAGGAAGGCGATCCGATGGAAAAGGCGAAGTTCTACGAAGAGTTCTATCGTCCCTTCCTTGAGATGATCGACGGCAGCACTGCCACGCTCACCGTCGACGGCGTGCGGTTCCTCGTCGCGGTGGTGCCGGGAACCCGGGTCCGCATCGGGCTCGACGAACGTATCGCCGATCTCTTCGGCCAACACGTCGGCAAGCGGGGACGCCCCGAGGGCGATCGTGCCGCAACGGCGTCACCGGAGGAGATCTGCGAACGGATCGAGGAGATTGTCGAGACGGGCTACGGCCAGGCCCCGATCGACAACCTCTACGTCAGCCCGGAGGGCATTCTCACCGAAGCCGACGAGGAGGACCTGACCCAACCTCCGGCCTGAAAAACGACGCGAGGGATCACGGTCCCGCAAGGGCGGCAGGCTTCCAACTCATTCGGCGGGCCCTGCATTTGCGCACACGGCTCACTGCCGAGCCGTGGAAGGGCGGTTCGTCGGCGAAACCCTCGGGTGCTCCCCGGGTATCGCGGAATGCGGGAACCGTGGAGGGGGTGGCGCGTGGGGGTCAGTCCGGTGCCGGAGAGGTGGTCGACCTGTCGTATCCAGGGCTCCTCAGCCATCAGGACGCCGAGTTCGGGCGTGACGATCTCGTCCGGAACGTGGCGCAGGTCCTCCGGTGGCGGGTCGTCCACCAGGCACGACCGGCCCAGCGCGGCGGCGACCCCGACCTCGGGCGGGCGCGCGGGATCCGACCAGCACGCGCGGGCGAAGCCGGCCGCGTCCTCGTGGCGGTATTCCCGCGCCGGTTGCGCGATCGCCAGGACCAGGCCCGCCCTCGCACGGGGATGCTCCTCGACGCGCAACGCTCGTGCAGGGCCGCGGAGATCTCCCGCGCGGCCCGACGACGCCGCCGGGACGCGCGCCGCCCCCTCCCCCGCACCCGCAGGTCCGGGTCGTCCAGGAGCGCGAGCGGGACGTGCGCGTCCGCGGCGATCGCATCCCGCGCCGCCCGAGCCGACCAGTTCTGCGGATAACCGCTCCCGTCGAAGTGCACCTCGTCGTCCGGGTCGGCGACCCGCAACAGGGCGGCGCGACACGTCGCCCCAGAGGTTGCGACACACCACCGCACCAGCAGTTGGCCTTCCGCTCCGCCCCCGGCGCCGGCCGCGCACGAGCGCCGAGGGTGCGGCGGTGGAGTCGCGCAACGGCGCCTCCCTGCCGTGAAACGGCGGAGGCGGATGGAGGCCGTCCGGCCAGGGCCGTTGGGATCGTCGATCGCGGGCAGGGATGCCCGTCCGTGACGCCGAGGCCACCGCCGGAGATCGACATGGTCGACGAACCACCCGCATCGCCCCACCTTCGCGAGACGATCCGTTGGAACGTGCCGCCCGAACCGGGCACCTTACGCCTGGTCCGGCACGCGGTCCGCGACACCCTCACCGCCTGGGGTTGGACCCACGAACGCGTCCACACCGCCGTGTGGGTGACCTCCGAACTCGTCGGCAACACCCTGCGCCACACCGATGCCGGCGCCGTGCTCACCCTGACGCCCGTCCCCCACGGCGTCCGCCTGACCGTCACCGACACGTCCCCGTCCCCACCCGTCCGCCGGACCCCCGGCCCCGACGGCGGGCACGGGTTACGTGTCCTCGACGCCCTCGCCCCAGGGTGGACCGTCGAACTCCACCCGCACGGCAAGAGCATCCATGCCGACATCCGCACCTGACGCCGCGCGACACCGACCCGACCGACCCGCCCGGCCACCGGGCCGACGCGAGACGGAGCGAACGGCGGATCCTTTCCGGGAAAGACCGCGCGAAACGCGCCCATTCCGGGGAATACGCCCTCTCGGGCGGGGCAGACGTGGGGCGGAGGTAAAACAATGATTCCCCTTTTGGTCGTCCTGCTTCTCGCCCTGATCCTTTTTGGCGCCGGCTTTGCGCTCCAGGCCCTGTGGTGGATAGCCGTCATCGTCCTGGTCGTATGGGCCCTGGGCTTCATATTCCGTTCCGCGGGCACCGGCGGCCGCCGCGGCCGGTGGTATCGCTGGTAGACCCCAACAACGACACCATCTCCCCCGTGTCACCGACAGGGTGGGGTGTGGGTCGACCCCGACTTATCGGGGTCGACCCACACCCCACCCTTTTCCATATGCCCCGAGGCGGCGGCGCTCGGCCGTCGATAATCCGAGAACATCACCGCACCTCGAAATGAAAACCGACTCTCCGGGTAAAAATGAAAACAAGCCGGGACGGCCGTGAAGAATGCGGGAGTCATTCGCACCTCCACACGACCGCCCCGGCCCACGCGTCCCCGGACACCCGCATCGCGATTCCCGTGTCGGATCAGGTGATCTGGATGCCGACCACGCATGTGTCGTCGTCGGTGTCCGCCCGGCTGTGGGCGAGGAGTCGGTCGAGGCGTTCGTCCAGGGTGGCGGTGATGGCGCGTGCGGTGGCCAGGAGTTGATCAAGGGAGCTTTCGAGGCAGTGGTCGCGGCGCTCGATCAGGCCGTCGGTGTAGAGCAGGAGTGTGTCACCCAGGGCGAGGTGGATCTCGTCCTCGGCGTAGCCGGCCTCGGCGAACGCGCCGAGGAGGGGGCCGTCGAGCAGGGACAGGCGTTGCGTCGTGTCGTCGCGGATCCACACGGGGGGCAGGTGGCCGGCGCGGGCCCAGCGCATCGTGCGCGTGCCCGGGTCGTACAGGGCGCAGACGACGGTGGCGGTGACCTGGTCGGTCAGATGGAGCGTGACGGTGTTGAGCCAAGTGAGCAGTTGCGCGGGGCCGGCGCCGGTGATGGCGAGGCCGCGTAGCGCGTTGCGCAGCACGATCATGCTGGTCGCGGCGTGGATGCCGTGTCCGGCGACGTCGCCGACACACAGCAGGATCTTCTTGGACGGCAGGACGAGGGCGTCGTACCAGTCGCCGCCGACGGCGGTGTCGGATTCGGCGGGGCGGTAGCGCACGGCCACCTGGAGACCTTCGGCGTCCAGGGGGGCGGGTGTGGGCGGCATGATCGCGTGCTGGAGTTGCCGGGCCAGGCGGTTTTGTTCGCCCACCTGTTGTTCGCTGTGCGCGAGGCGGTCGCGGGTCGCGGCGAGGGCGACCTCGGTCCAGTGTTGGGCGGAGACGTCCTGGTGGGCGCCGCGGATGGCCAGCAGGCGGTCTTCGGCGTCCAGGACCGGTTCGGCGACGATCCGGATGCGTCGGGTGACGCCGTCGGTGCGTTCCAGGCGGAAGGAGACGGTGGCGTGGCGGCGGTGGTGTACCAGGGTGTGCAGGAATCGGGCGAGCGCGGCGGTGTCGTCGGGGTGTGCGTGGTTCGGCAGGTCGGCCAGGGCCACGGGGACGGCGGTGGTCGGCAGGCCGTGGAGGGCGAACAGGGAGTCGTTCCAGGTGACGGCGCCGGTGACGAGGTCTTCCTCGAAACCGCCGATGCGGCCCAGTCGTTGGGCGTGTTGGAGCAGCCGGGCGAGGCGGGCCGCCTCGTGTTCGATCCGCCAGATGAGCAGGATGGCGTTCGCGTGGCGGCTGACGGCGACGTCGGCGACGGCGTCGAGGCGGACGTCGTCGACGAGGGCGGTGAGCGTGACGCTTTCGGCGCGGTAGGACTCGCCGGTGGCATGGACACGCTCGACGATGTCGTACAGCCCGCCGGGGGTCGCGGCGAGGGGGTATGCCTCCAGGAGCAGGGCGCCGTGGATCAGATTGGCCGGGCGTCCGGCGGGGTCGAGGAAGCGCGCGTTGACGTGGTGCACCCGGAAGTCGACGAGTTGCCGGTGCTCGTCCTCGTGCGGAACGAGCACCAGGGCGGGGTCGTGGAGGCAGTCGGCGATCCCGACGAGGTCGACCGTGGCGGGGTGTGTGACGGTGGGGTCGCCGGGGGCCGGGTGGGTTTCGAGGGTGTGGGCGCACAGTTCGGCCAGGGCCTCGATCTGGCGGCGCAGGCGCGGGGGTTGCTCGGGGAGCGGATTCGGCCAGCAGATTTCCAGGATGCCGTGGATCCGGCCGCCGGTGCCTGCCGGAGCGGCGGCCCGGGCGCCGGTGAGGTCGTGTTGGCCGATGGAGGGTGTTGCGATCCGGGACAGGTCGGGGGTCCAGGTCCAGTCGAGATCGGCGAGGGCCCGGCGGGCGAAAGTCGCCACTCCGGGTGGGACGTGTCGCCAGCGGGTGGCCTCGTGGTCGGTGAATCCGGCGCTGCCCGCGAGGGTGAGGGAGGCGTCGGGGGCGATGGCCCACACGGCGACGGCGGTGGCGCCCAGGGGCGCGAGGGCGTGTTCGAGCAGGGATCGGGCCACGGCATGGGTGTCGTCGGCGGCACCGGCGCCGCTTTCCGCGGTACGCAGGCGCATGCTCACGGTCTTGCCGTCGGGGGGTGCGGCGGGGGTGGCGGTTTCGGTGACGAAGTCGCAGGCGGCTTCGGTGAGGCGGTCCGCGGCGGTGCGGTCGAGGATGTCGGCGGCGAGTTCCATCACGCTCACGCCGGCGTGGTCGGCCAGGGTGGCGAGTTGTCGGGCGGCTTCGGTGGGGCTGCAGTGCAGGCGTTCGATGAGGATGCCCTTGGCCGTCTCGATCAGGGCACGGCCGTCCGCTCGGGCGTGCGCGGCGCGGATCTCGCGGCGCAGGCGTTCGACGGTCGCGGCGAGGCGGCCCACGGCGGAGGCGCCGTCCAGGGCGCTCTCACCGCGCGGTGGTACGGCGGCGGCGCCCTGGTTCCCGGTGACGGCGTGCGGGCCCGTCGGGTCGTCGGCGTCCGGCCGGTGGGATGTCTCGGGTGGGGGTGCGGTGTTGCTCACGGCGGGTTCACTCCCGAAGGGGGGACGTCGGGCGGGGTCGACCGGCGGGGTGCTCTCGGGAGGGGAGCAGGTGGCGGCGGAGGACGGCGAGCAGGTGGTCGGTGTCGACGGGTTTGGTGACGTAGTCGGCGGCCCCGGCGGCCAGGCTCTTGTCGCGGTCGCCCGGCATGGCCTTGGCGGTGACGGCGATGATCGGCAGGTCGGCGTAGCGGGGCATGCGGCGGATTTCGGCGGTGGCGGCGTAGCCGTCCATCTCGGGCATCATCACGTCCATCAGGACCAGGTCGACCTCGGGGTGCCCGACGAGGGTGGTGATGCCCTCGCGGCCGTTCTCGGCGTGCAGGACGTTGACGGCGTGGAGTTCGAGGATGCTGCTGAGGGCGTACAGGTTGCGGGTGTCGTCGTCGACGATCAGGACGGTGCGGTCGGCGAGGGCGGCGTCGAGGGTGGGTGTCGCGTGGTGGGTGCGTTCGGTGGCGTGCACCAGGGGCAGTACGTCACCGGGCTGTTCGGCGGACAGGTGCAGGGTGATGCGTTCGCGGAGTTCGTCCAGGCCCGCGAGCAGTTCCAGGGGTTTGGTGTCGGCGCGGGTCTGCAGGGCGCGGATCTGTTCCCGGGGCAGGCGACGGGTGTTGTGGGCCAGGACGGGCACGTTCGCGGAGGCGCTGTCGGCGTCGAGGGCGTCCAGGAGGGTCAGTGCCTGGCCGTCGGGCATGTCCAGGTCGAGGACGACGCAGTGACAGGGTGCGGCGGCGAGGGTGGCGGCGGCTTCCTGGGCGTCCACGACGGTCAGGACGTCGACGCCCGGCCCGCCGGCGCCGTCGTGTCCGCCGGCCGCGATGTCGGCCACGGCGCTTTGCGCGACCAGGCTCAGCAGACCCTGGGGGCGTTCCTCCAGCACGAGTACGCGCCGCCGGGCGGGTGGCGCGGCGGGTTCGAGGGGGCGCGGCCGCGGTTCGGCGCCGGCATCGGGGGCGCCGGGGGCCGAAGGGTGCGTGACGAGTGCCGGGACGGCGGCCATGGCGGCGGTGGTGTGTACGGCGGGCAGGTACAGGGTGAAGGTGCTGCCCTGTCCGGGGGTGCTGTCGGCGGTGATGGCGCCGCCGAGCAGGTTGGCGATCTCGCGGCTGATCGACAGGCCGAGGCCGGTTCCGCCGTATTTGCGGCTGGTGGTGCCGTCGGCCTGTTGGAACGCGCCGAAGATCGTCTCGAGTTGGTGCTCGGCGATGCCCACCCCGGTGTCGCGCACGCGGAAGGCCACGACGGCGTCACCGCCGCGCTGTACGCCGGCGGGGACCTCGTGGTCGGCGGCCGGTTCGATGCGCAGCGCGATGTGGCCACTGTCGGTGAATTTGACCGCGTTCGACAGCAGGTTGCGCAGGATCTGCCGCAGGCGTGAGTCGTCGGTGAGCAGGTCGGCCGGTATTCCGGGGCCGGTGGTGATGTCGAACGTCAGACTCTTTTGCGTGGTCATCGGCCGGAACGTCGCCTCGACGTAGTCGAGGAGTCGGCGTAGCGAAACGCGTTCGGTGTGGACGTCCATCTTGCCGGCCTCGACCTTGGACAAATCGAGGACGTCGTTGATCAGTTGCAGCAGGTCGGAGCCGGCGGAGTGGATGATGCCCGCGTATTCGACCTGTTTGGGGCTGAGGTTGCGGGTGGGGTTCTGGGCGAGGAGTTGGGCGAGGATGAGCAGGCTGTTGAGGGGTGTGCGCAGTTCGTGGCTCATGTTCGCCAGGAACTCCGACTTGTACTTCGAGGCGAGGGTCAACTGGCGGGCGCGGTCCTCGAGTTCCTGTCGGGCCTGTTCGATCTGGAGGTTCTTGGCCTCGATGTCGCGGTTCTGCGTCGCGAGGAGCGCGGCCTTTTCCTCCAGTTCCTCGTTGGAGTGCTGGAGTTCCTCCTGCTGGTGCTGCAGTTCCTCGGAGCGCACGCTCAGTTCGCCGGCCAGGCGCTGGGATTCGGCGAGGAGTTCGTCGGTGCGCGCGTTGGCGACGATGGTGTTGACGTTGACACCGACGTTTTCCATCAACTGGTCGAGGAAGTCGCGATGCGTGGGGGTGAACGCGGTGATCGACGCGAGTTCGATGACGCCGAGCACCTGGTCCTCGACCACGATCGGCAGCACGATCAGCGCGGTGGGCGCGGCGCGGCCGAGCCCGGAGGAGACCACGTAGTGGGTGGGGACGTCGTCGACGGCGATGATGCGCCGGCTGCGGGCCGCCTGGCCCACCAGGGTGCGCCCGGGCGGAATGCGCGTGGCGTGGCCGTCGTCCGCGCCGAGCCCGTACGCGCCGATCAGGCGCAGCCCCGTTCCGGTCGCGCTGTCCTCGGCGAGGTAGAAGGCACCGTACTGTGCGCCGACCAGGGGGGTGAGTTCGTCCATCACGAGTTCGGCGACGACGGCCAGGTCGCGGTGACCCTGCATGAGCGCGGACACGCGGGCGAGGTTCGACTTGAGCCAGTCCTGTTCCTCGTTGGCGCGGGTGGTCTCGCGCAGCGAGCCGACCATCGCGTTGATGTTGTCCTTGAGTTCGGCGACCTCGCCGGAGGCGTCGACGGTGATCGAGCGGGTCAGGTCGCCCTCGGCGACGGCGCTGGCGACCTCGGCGATGGCCCGGACCTGGCGGGTGAGGTTGCCGGCGAGTTCGTTGACGTTCTCGGTCAGGCGTTTCCACGTGCCCGAGACGCCCTCGACCTCGGCCTGTCCGCCGAGTCGCCCCTCGCTGCCGACCTCGCGCGCCACCCGGGTGACCTCGGCGGCGAAGGAGGAGAGCTGGTCGACCATGGTGTTGATGGTGGTCTTGAGCTCCAGGATCTCGCCGCGCGCGTCCACGTCGATCTTCTTCGACAGGTCGCCGTTGGCCACCGCGGTGGTGACCAGGGCGATGTTGCGGACCTGGCCGGTGAGGTTGTTCGCCATCGAGTTGACGTTGTCGGTCAGGTCCTTCCAGGTCCCGGCGACGTTGGGCACGCGGGCCTGGCCGCCGAGGATGCCCTCGGTGCCGACCTCGCGGGCGACCCGGGTGACCTCGTCGGCGAACGCGGACAGGGTGTCGACCATGGTGTTGATCACCTCGGCGAGGGCGGCCACCTCGCCCTTGGCCTCGACGGTGATCTTGCGGGAGAGGTCGCCGCGCGCCACGGCGGTGGCGACCTGGGCGATGGAACGCACCTGGCCGGTGAGGTTGGAGGCCATCACGTTGACGTTGTCGGTGAGGTCCTTCCAGGTGCCGGACGCGCCGCGCACGGTCGCCTGTCCGCCGAGGTTGCCCTCGGTGCCGACCTCCCGGGCGACCCGGGTGACCTCGTCGGCGAACGCGGAGAGCTGGTCGACCATCGTGTTGATGGTCTCCTTCAACTCCAGGATCTCGCCCCGCGCGTCCACCCGGACCTTCTGCGACAGGTCGCCGCGCGCCACCGCCGTGGCGACCTGGGCGATGGAGCGCACCTGGGACGTGAGGTTGCCGGCCATGAAGTTCACCGAATCGGTCAGATCGGCCCACGTGCCCGACACGCCCGGCACGAGCGCCTGACCGCCGAGGGTGCCCTCCGACCCGACCTCGCGTGCCACGCGGGTGACTTCGGAGGTGAACAGCGCCAGTTGGTCGACCATGCCGTTGAACACCCCGGCGATCTCCCCGAGCAGGCCGTCGCCGTCGTCGGGCAACCGGCCGCCGAAGTCGCCGTCGCGTACGGCGGTCAACCCGGCCAGCAGGCGGCGCAGTTCGGCGTTGCCCACGACGTCCGTCTCGTGCCGTGCCCGCGCGGGAGGCACGAGCCCGGTGTCCGCGTCATCGGTCATGTGCTCCACCCTCGCCTCGGTCGCCGGTTCCCCGGGAATTCGCCCCTGTTCCGCGGAGCCCCCGCGCATCCTCGCCACGCGCCCACCCGACGACACGCGGTCGGCGGAACCGACGCACACGGCCACGTGGTCTTGGGCATGCCGATATCGGCCTTTCGCGTGATGGTCGACCTCCTCGACGCCGGGACAGGCCCAACAGAGCGGTACTTATACGGCTTAAATGGAGAATTGCCCGTTTTCTTCCCAGTGTTGCGTATGGCTGGAGCATAGGACACGGTTGCAGGAAGACAACTGTTGTCCAGCGATAAAGAGGTGGTGGGGTGCGCGCGACGCGTTCCCCGGCTTGTGATCCGTACTTCGGGTACACCCAAGACCCCCCGCGATGGTGACGTTCACGTCGGCTCGATCTGGAACGACGCCCCCTGTCCCGTTCTCGTCGTCGACGCCGACGGCGACGTCATCGGATCCAACGAAGGCGCGCGCCGGTTGTTCGCGCACGCCGAGGAGGTCGGCGAAGGCCTGACCGCGGGCGGCCTGCCGCACTGGCTCGCGCGGGCGCACCACCGCCCGCACCCGGCCGCGGCACCGCAGGAGGCGGTGTCGGGCACCGTGGCGGGTCGGACGTTCGCGGCGCATCCCTCGCGGATCGAGAACGGGGACGTGGTGTGGTGGCTCGTGGAGGACACCGATCTCCGTCGAGCCGAGCAGGAGCTGCGCCACGAGCGTGAACGAGCCGCACTGTTGGCGGACGTCTCCGGCGCACTGCTGTCGTCGCTGAACCTCGAACGATGCGCGGAGGTGACGGCGCGGATGGCCGCGGATCACCTGGCCGACGCCGCGGTCGTCGTCGCCCCGGCCCAGGGTCGCCGGCACGCGCTGACCTACGCGCAGGGCGGCGGCGGCATCACGCGTACCGTGGCCTCGATCGATCCGCGCACGGTTCCCGGACTGGCGGAGGCCCTGCAGGGTTTCCCACCGGTCCCGGCCCGGTGGATCGACCCGGACGACATCCCGGACTGGAGTGTGCCGCCCGGTTTCGCAGGTCCGATCGGCTCGGTGATCGTCACCCCGCTGCCCGGACACGGAGTACCGGCCGGGGTGCTGATCCTGCTGCGCGCGAGCACCCACCGGGCGTTCACGGACGGCGAGGAGGTCTTCGCGCGGCTGTTCGCCGCACGGGCCGGCGCCGCCCTGTCCGCGGCACGGCTGTACGCGGAGCAGGCCTCGATCACGACCACGCTGCTGCGGGAGTTGCTGCCGCCGCGGCTGGAGCGGGTGCACGGCGTGGAGTACGCCGGCGTCTACCGGACCTCGCAGGACCACGAGCGGGTCGGCGGTGACTTCTACGACGTCCATCCCGGTGCCGACGCGTCCCGGGAGACGTTCGTCGTGCTGGGCGACGTGGCGGGCAAGGGCCTGGAGGCGGCCGTCCTGACCGGAAAGATCCGCAGTGTCCTGCACGCGCTGTTGCCGCTGTCCGGGGATCACCAGCAGGTCCTCGTCCTGCTCAACGACGCTTTGATGAACTCCCACCACACCCGGTTCGCGACCCTGGTACTGGCCTCCGTGCGGCGCAGCGCGGGGCAGGTGTTGCTGCGGCTGACCAGCGCCGGACATCTGCCGCCGCTGATCGTCCGCGCCGACGGGCGGGTGGAGGAAGCCGCGACCGGCGGCACGCTCGTGGGGGCGCTGCCCGACGTCCGGACGCGGAGCGTGGACGTGGTGCTGGCCCCCGGAGAGACCTGCCTGCTGTACACGGACGGGATCACCGAGGCGCGCGGCGGGCCGCTGGGTGACGACTTCTACGGCGAGGAGCGGCTGCGGGAGGCCCTGCGGGAGTGTGCGCGCATGCCGGCGGAGGCCGTGGTCGAGCGGGTACAGATGCTGGCGGCCCAGTGGCTGGGCGGCGGCCGTCACGACGACATGGCCACGCTGGCGATCACCAACCCGGCCGGCGGGGTCGACGGATTCGCCGTCGCGGACGATCGCGAGGGCCGCGAGCCATGCCGGCGGGAACCGTGATGACGAGCACTGTGAAGGCAAGCACTGTGAAGACGGGCACTGTGAAGACGGGCACTGTCACGACGGGCACCGTGAACGCGGCGAAGGGGACGGCGGACACCGCGGCCCCGCCCACACCCTCCGATCTCGCGGAGCGACTGTGGACGGCCGTGATCGGCCGGGACGAGCCGGCCGCGATGGCGCTGGCCACCGCGGCGGCCGATGCCGGGGCCGACGGCGAGACCCTGCTGCTGGACGTCGTGGCCGCCGTGCAGCGCCGCGTCGGGCACGAATGGGCGGCGAACCGGATCGGGGTCGCCGAGGAGCACGCGGCCACCGCGATCATCGACCGGGTCGTCACCGTCCTGGCCCACCGCCCCACGCCGCCTCCGTCCCGGACGCGGGGCAACGTCACGGTCGCGTGCGTGGATGGCGAATGGCATTCCCTGCCCGCCCGGTTGCTGGCCGAGACCCTCACCGGGCGCGGCTGGCGGGTGGACTTCCTCGGCGCCCACACCCCGACTCCGCACCTGATCGCGCACGTGCATCAGAGCAACCCGGCCGCCGCCCTGCTCTCGGCCTCGCTGCCCACTCACCTGCCCACCGCACACCAGGCGGTGACCGCCGTGCAGTCGCTGGGCATCCCGGTCATGGTCGGCGGCGCCGCCTTCGGCACGGACGGGCGCTACGCCCGCCTTCTGGGAGCCGACGCCTGGGCCCCCGACGCGCGAGGCGCCGCGGACCGGCTGGCCCGGGGGATCACCGCCCGGCACGCGGAGCGACGCCACGAGATCGACGACCTGCCCCATCTGGCCGATCAGGAGTACACGTTCGTCAAGTCCAACCGCACCACCCTGGTGCGGCGGTGTCTGGCCGCCCTCGACGAGCGCGGGCCCGACACGCGCGCGTACAGCGCCGCCCAGCGCGAACGAACCGCCGAGGACCTGGCCCACATCGTGGACTTCCTCGCGACGGCCCTCTACGTCGACGAGGCGGACCTGTTCACGTCCTTCATCGGCTGGACGAGGGACATACTCACCGCCCGCAACGTGCCCGCGGCCGGTTTGCGCCTGGGGCTGGACATCCTCACCGAACAACTGCGCGACTTTCCCCGCGCGCTCGGCTTCATCCGCGTCGCGATCGACACCCTGCCCACGGCGCCCGCCCACTCCGGCCCTGGAACGGCATGAACTCCCCCACGCCCGTCGAGTTCTCCGTCGACGTTCAGTCCGGCGACACCCGGTCGCTGCATCTGGCCATTCGGGGAGAGCTCGAGTACGACACCGGTACCGCGTTCACCGAGCGGGTGAACGCGGTACTGGACACACATCTGCGACGGCACGGACCGGCGCTGCGTCATCTGCACCTGGACTGGGAGGGCCTGACCGCCATCGACTGCGGCGGGTTGTCCGTCCTGATCGGACTGCGCCGCCGCACACACGCCGCCGGCATCGCCCTGCACCTGCACCGTCAACCCGCGCGACTGACCCGCCTGCTCGACGTCACCGGCGTCGGCGGATACCTCACCGAGGCCACCGACACGGATGGGCGCGGCCTCTCCGCAGGGGGTGACGGAGGCCGGTCGGCGCCCTCTCCCTGACCGTCGGCGGAACGTCGGCCGGACATCGGGACACGACGGCGGATCGGGCTCGCCGACCCCGGGATACATGTCTGGCCGCAACATTTGTCATCAGTCAATAATTCGATACGCTTCGCATCGGGACGCCGGGGGCATGACGAAGCCGTCGACGTCAGGTATCGACATCGACGTGACGCGCGCATCGCCGGCTTGCAACCGAGCGCCACCGCTCGTTCATCCGACGAAAGGGAGGCGCCGCCATGGGACGTCGGCCGGCATCCGCTCGGCACGTATCCGGCCCGCGTACCTCGCACTCCCGTGGATCGCGCTCGCGTACCTCGCACTCCCCGCACGCGGTGGAGCGGTCACACCGTGCCTGCCCCCCGACGCGGCCGATCGCCTCAGGCGGTTCGCGCACGCGAGGAGAGAGAGGACGCATCACCCGTCGCCTCGTCCATGACGGGCGCGGCGGCGTTGCGCAGGGATTCGAGGCCCTTCAGCAGCATCGCCCGGGACTCGCCCGACATGCGCGCCGTGACGACCGCCAGTTCCTGCTCACGGCGGGCCCGCAGATCCGCCAGGAAGGCGCAGCCCCGCCCACTGAGCCGCAACTGGAGCTCACGGCGGCTGTTGGCACTGGGCAGGCGCTCGACGAACCCCACCGCCTGGAGGCGGTCACACAGACGACTCGTCGAGGAAGGCGTCGACCGCAAGCCGTCGGCCAACGTACGCAGGTTGATGCCCTCGTGCCGCTCCAGCAGAAACAGCACGCGCAGCTGTGACGGCGAAACGGGGGCCGTGGACGCACGCCCCAACAACATCTCGAGCAACTCGGCCGCCGCGGTCGCCACACGCGCCGTCTCGTCCGACTGGTCGTGTCGAGAGAAGGTAACCCCGCTCACCGCCTTACTCCGACGCCCGATACGGCCGCCTCTCCGATGGCCGTGCCGTCACCACAATAGACGCTATAAAGGCGATTGATTCGACAGGCCGTCCGGCCGCTCGCCGAACACGCCTTGAGGGTGCCCCGTACCGCATCCGCAGAGAACGGCTGAAGAAGAACTGTGAACGTATACGAGGAAGCCGAGCGTGCGCTGCGCTCCGCACCCGCTCCCGGGCTGCTGGACGCCATCCGCGGTGTGCTCACGCGGCACTACCGGGCAGGAGCCGTCGACCTGTTGATGGCCGACTACAGCCTGACCGTCCTGCTGTCGGTGTCCGCGCCCGGTCCGGCCACCGAACACCTCTCCATCGACAACAGCCCCCAGGGTCGGGTCTTCGGCGCACAGGAACCCGCGCACGAGCGACACGGAGCGGACACGGTCGTACACCTCCCGGTGACGGTACGCGGCGACCGTCTCGGCATCCTCTCCGTCACCCTCCCGACCGACGCCTGTTCACCGGCCGTACGGACCGAACTCCTCGACATCGCCGAGATGCTCGCCCACGCGCTCACCGTCGCCGAACGCGACACCGACCTCTACCTCCGGGCCCGACGCAAGGACCGGCTGACCCTCGCGGCCGAGATGCAGTGGCAACTCCTGCCCGGCCACGCCTGCCGGCGCGACGAATACGCCATCGGCGCCCAGCTCGAACCCGCCTACGCCGTCCACGGCGACAACTTCGACTGGTCCGCCACCGCGGACCGCCTCACGCTGACGGTGACCAACGGCATGGGCGAGGGCATCGACGCCGCCCTCCTCAGCAACCTCACGATCAACGCCCTGCGCAACGCCCGACGCGCCGGCATCCCCCTCGCCGACCAAGCGGCCCTCGCCGACCAGGCCGTCTACGCCCGGCACCGCGGCGACGCCTACCTGTCCGTCCTGCTGCTGGACTTCGAACTGGCCACCGGACGGGTGCAGGTGATCGACGCCGGATCCCCACGCCTGTTGCTGCTGCGCGAGGGAACGGTGAGTGCGATCGACTTCGAGGCGCAACTGCCCCTGGGCATGTTCGAGGAGACCGACTACACAGCGCAGGAATTCCCGGTCCGTCCCGGCGACCGGCTGGTGTTCGTCAGCGACGGAGTCCACGCGGTCGCCTCGCCGGCCGGCGAAGCCTACGGCGATCGCGCGCTGGCCCGGGCGATCAGCGCCACCCGACTGCTGCCGCCCGCCGAGATGCCCCGCGCCGTCCTGCGCGAACTCGCCGGCCACCGCGGGCGCCCGACCCCCGACGACGACGCCCTGATCGTCTGCCTCGACTGGTACGGCCGACCCACCGCACCCAACGGCCCGCCGACCGACCACACCGAACGAACCCACGCCCACCCGTCCCCCCTTCGGGCCGCACCGCACGCTCCGCGCTGACGACGCGGCGGGCCCGAGGCACGTTCGGACGTAAGCCGTGTCCGCTCCCCACCCGGCCACCGCGTATCGCGTCCGCGGGGGCCGGGGGGACGCGACGCGCGGGGCACCGGGGCTGTCCCGGTCTCCGGGCCGGGCACCGGACTCCGGGAGGGCACTGTGGCAGCGCCGCCCCGAACAAGGCGTGCGAGGGACTCGGCATCGGCTTCGTCCCTACGGCCCGCTCGACAATGGCTTCCGCACCGCCCAGATCCCACTTCCATGCGGACGCGCGCCCACCACCGCCATCCGCCGGATGCCGGCCGAGACCCCATGTCACCCGTGACCCGACGCCGACCTCGCACGACTCACCGGAGACCGACGTCCACAACGGGCCATGTCGGCTCGACGAACCGGCAGTCCGGGACCTGCAGCAGGTCGAAAACGTCCTGACAGCGTCCCGATGCCGCCGCCCACGACGCCGCCGCGCGACGTGAGCCCCGGAACCGGCCGGGGTACGGCCAGGCTCGGGCGTACGGCTCCGCCCGCGCCCGTCGGCAGCCGTGCCCTGTCCCACGACGCCGCCGGAGGCCCTGCCCGCGCGTGATGACGCACCCGGCACGGCTGCGTACCCGGGTGGTTGCCCGCCGGACGAACGGAGCAACGGCCTCCGGCGGCCTGCGCCCGTCCCGTCACAGAGCGCGGGCCCGTGCTACGCGTCGGCGATCCGTGCGCTCCAGCCATCGGGGAGTTCCGCCTCGTCCACGGTGATGGCCTCGATCGTCCCGGTGACGGGGTCGATGTCGACCTGCACCCCGTCGCCCGCGTAGCGAGGATGGCCGGTGGCTCCCTCCTCGCCGGTGGGGCGAACCGTCGCCGACCGCACGGCCGGCCCCCGCGCCGTCGGAGGCATGTCCTGCGCGTTGTACGGATAGATCAACACCTCGAAGTCGTCCATCCCGCGCCCTTACCCGCCAACGACCGCGAGCACGGGCGCCTCGTGAAAATCGGCCGCACGTGCCGGGCGGCACCCACCACAACAGCGCACCGGTGTTCGAGGGGTTCGCCGGACATCAGGCGTGACTCGATCGATCTCCCGCATGGCCTTGTCGAGCTCCGGTCCGCGAGGTGTCGCGCGCCCACGTGGAACGGGTGACCCTGTCCGACACGCCGCGCCCTCGACGCCGGAGCCGTGCCCGTGCGCGGCGCCGAACCCGGACCGGACTCGACACCCGAGCGAGGCATCCGAATCCTGGCCCAACAGGCGGGCGAGCAAGCCCGGGCCGACGCGCGATTTCGCCCGTCACGCGGTCTGGGACCGGCTACACCCGGGCCAACGAGACGCGGTCGCCGACATCGGGGCCGGCCCCGACACCACCGGACCCGCCACGACGAGGCGGCGGGCGCTCACGGCGAGCACGCCGCTGTGCGCGAGCCGCAACGGGCCTCGCGCGACGCCACACCCGGCAGTGGTGCCGTGCGGATTACCACGCTTCGCTGGAGCGAGCGAGCGCCGCGTACGCCACGGCCGGCGGTAGTTGTGGCTGCCAACGGGCGTCCGCCGTGTACAGGAGGAAGACCACGGTGCTGTCGCGACGGGCGATCGCGCTGAGCTCGACGCGTTCGCCCAGCCCCTGACGCCACAGGGACACATCGACGATCCCTCCCTGGTCGATACGACTCCTCATGCCGCAGAGGTCTGTCCAGACATACAGGCCGTTGGCGACACGCAGCGCCTCTGCCCGATCGTCGAAGGAGACGACGATCTCGGAGAACGATGCCGTCGGGCTCGTCTCGCTGCTGTAGCGGAACATTCGCGCGTGTCGAATCCCGGCGGGCCGAATCCCGCGGATTGCGCGCGTGTCGTCGCAAGGATCACCCGTGAACGGTGCTTGGCTCGTGGAGGTGCCGGTCGGCTGCCGGGAAGTCACGTTTATGAACTCTTTGTAGTTCCGGGAGGTGTGGGTCAGCCTCCAGGGAGCAAGTTCGGGCGGGAGCTGCCGGGAGGTGAGCGGACCGCTGGTCGCGGGACCGCCTCGCAACGCGCCACCGAGGTCCGTGGACCGTACGCCGAGGACGGACACCACGATCACGATGGCCGCGGCGACGCCGAGAGCGATCCGTCGCCGGAGGCGTCGCTGCCGTCCTCGCCGGCGCGCCGATGCCGCGGGGCGCGGCCTCACGGCGGCTTCGGTGCGCACTGCGAGGGCGCCCAAGTACTCGGTCAGTACCGTCTGTTCGTGGCGTTCCGACGATGCGCGGCGTTCGTTGGTGCCACCGGGCACCCCGCTCGTTTCACCCATGGCGCACCTCCGCGGTGTCCGTTCGCCCCGCGACCTCTCGCGGGGGGTCGGGGGTGGTCGTGGTCAGGTCGACGGCCAGTGCGCGGCGTGCGCGGGTGAGCCGGACCCGGACCGCGCCGGCCGTTATCCCCAGGTCTTCGGCGATTTCCTCGATGGGCAGGTCGTAGAGGTGGAACAGCACGACGACCAGGCGTTGGCCGACGGGCAGCCGCCGCAGGGCCCAGACCAGGTCGACGTGGTCCGGCGTCGGATCGGGAACGTGTCCGGAGCCGCCGAGCCGCAGATGGGCCCGCAGCCGGTGGCACGAGCGTCGCCAACTGCTCACGGCCAGACGCAGCGCCACCGTGCGCACCCAGGCGGCCGGGTCCCGGGCGGCCGAGACGGTGGGCCATCGTTCCCAGGCTCGGGCGAAGGCTTCGTGCACGGCGTCCTCGGCCTCGGTCACGTCACCGGTGAGCTGGTAGACCGCTGCGATCAGCCGACGCGAGGTGCTCCCATACAACGCGTCGAAGTCCGTTCGTAAGTCCTCGTCGTCCCGCATCCGTTCGCCCCCGATGTCGGCTGCCGTACGCCCTCGTCGAAAGGAGGACGCCCGGGCGGGCCGGAATGTTACACGCGCGCACGCGAATCGACTCCGGCCGGCGGAGCGGCGGCGGACGCCGTGGGCCCGGGAGTGAGCCTGTTCCACCTGACGGGGCCGCCCGTTCGAGGTCCGGAGTCCACGAGCCTCGGGGCCGGACCGCAACGTCGCCCTGCGCTGCCCGAACCGTCCCCAGGGCAGGCGCCGCCGTGTCCCGGAGATCCCGATGGCGGACATGTGCAGGGTGTCCACGATCAAGGGGAAACCTCACCGAACACCACCCCGGAAGCACGGACGGGTACGACGATGTCGGTGATCTCCTGCATGAACGCCGTGATCGCCCTCCTGCTACCTCGCCGGGGTTCGCGAAGGCCCGCTTCAGTGGCCCGAGTTCACGGTCGCGGCGGCGTATGGGTCGGATCGGGAAGGTTGGTCGGACCTGCGTCGGGCGCGTGGTGCGGGTCCTGGTGCCATGCCGCGACGCGCTGCGCCAAACCGTCCACCATGAGGGCCAGTCCCGCCTCGAACGCCGACTCGTTGTCGATCGTCGGGACGACGGGGTGGTCCGTCCCGACGGCGAGGGCGGTGTCCGCCTGCTCTTCCAGGACGCTGCCGACCGTGTAGCGGCCGGCGGCCAGCATTGCCATCCGGGCGTCCTGTTCGGGAAGGCCGGACGCAAGCAGGAACTGCATCTTGTGGGCGATCCGGTCGAGGTCCGCCCCGCCGGGCATGCTTCCGGCATGGAGTCGTGCGCCGTCGCGGTGCATCAGCAGCGTGCGACGGAAGTCGCGGGTGTTCTCGAGGAACCAGTCCCGCCAGTGGTCACCGGGCCGCGGTAGCGGAGCCGCCGCATGCGGTGCCATGGCGGCCTGGGCCATCGCACCGAGCAGCTCCCTCTTGTTCCGGAAGTGGTAGTAGAGGGACGGTTGTTCGACGCCCAGGCGCTTGGCCAGCCGCCGGGTGCTGACAGCGTCCAGGCCGACTTCGTCCAGCAGGTCGAGTGCCTCGCCGACGACGTTCTCGCGGTTCACCTTCACGTTGACAATCTATCGGTGATAGGTGACGCTGCAAATCTGCCTATCACCGATAGAAACGAGGCCGCGCCGTGACCGTCCCCGGCCTGCCGGCTCGCCCGGGGCGGTGACCGAGTGACCGTCGTCGAACGCTTCCCGGCGCTGCGGGCCACCGGCGCCCGGGCCGACCTCCGTGGCCAAGGCATCGACGCGGTCACGCGCATGGGGCTCCTCGACGCGGTCGGGGGCAAGCTCGTGGACGAAGCCGGCGTCGCCTTCGTCGACGCACGCGGCAAGGCACGGGCGACCGTCGTGGCCGACACCTCCGGCCGGGGCCGACAGACCCTCGGGCGCCGCCTTGGCGCGCCTCCCGCTCTGCTCGTACTGCCGTTTCAGTACGCCGCAGTGTCGCCGAGCGCCGGACGACGAGGATGCACCCGGTCACCAACGATGGAGTCACGGCTCCGGCACCACGCGCCCGCGTGGCCCACGCGGCCAAATCGTGGCCTCGTTGCCGTCGCACAGCCTTTCCCTCCTGCCGACTGGAGCGCCTCGTCATGGCTTCACTGCTCTACCGACTCGGTCGACTGTCCTTCCGACAACGCCGGTACTTCGCCCTCGTGTGGATCGTGCTCCTGGCGGCGGGCGCCTTCGCCGCAGCCACGGCGCCGGCGGCCGAGGACGACGGATTCTCGATGCCGGGCACCGAATCGCAGCGGGCCTTCGACCTGATGGACGAACGTTTCCCCGGCGGAAACGCGGAGGGCGCCGACGCACGGATCGTCTTCGCCGCCCCCGACGGGCGGAAGGTGACCGCCGGCGACAGCAGGGCGGCGGTGGACAGGGTCGTCGAAGCGGTCGCCCGCGGCCCTCAGGTCAAGGAGGTCCTGAACCCCTTCACGCAGGACGACAACACCGTCAGCAAGGACGGCACCACCGCCTACGCGACCGTCACCTACAACGCGGTGAGCGACGACCTGACCGAGGCGACGAAGAAGTCCCTCATGGACGCCGTCCAGGACGGTCGGGACGCCGGCCTGACCGTGGAGGTCGGCGGATCGGCCGTGGACGCGGGCCCCGAACTCGGCGGCGTCACCGAGCTGATCGGCATCGGGGTCGCGGCGGTGGTGCTGCTCCTCACCTTCCGGGCGCTGGTCGCCGCCGGTCTTCCGCTGATCACCGCGCTCGTCGGTCTCGCCGCGGGAATCTGCGCGATCATCGCCGCGGGCATGTCCACCACGACGATCACCCTGGCACTCATGCTGGGCCTGGCCGTGGGGATCGACTACGCGCTGTTCATCGTCTCGCGATATCGGGCGGAACGAGCCGAGGGGCACACGGCGGAGGAGGCGGCCGGTCTGGCGGTGGGCACGGCGGGATCCGCCGTCGTCTTCGCCGGAGCCACGGTCGTCATCGCGCTGGCCGGGCTGTCGGTGGCGGGCGTCCCCATGCTGACCGACATGGGGCTGGCCGCCGCCGGGACCGTCGTGGTCGCCGTACTGGTCGCGCTGACCCTGCTGCCCGCGCTGCTGGGCTTCTTCCCCCGGGCCGTGCTGCCCCGCGCACACCGCGCACCGGGGCGGCCGACCCCGCCGGCCAAGGAGCCCGCGGGCAGCCGGTGGGCCCGCTTCGTCATCCGCAGGCCGCTGGCCATGCTGCTGCTCGGCGTCGCGGGCCTGGGCGTGGTCGCCGTCCCGGCGCTGGACCTGCAGCTCACCCTGCCGGGCGACGAGGCTCAGCCCACCTCGACCACCCAGCGGCGCGCCTACGACGCACTGGCCGACGGATTCGGCGCCGGCTTCAACGGGCCCTTGACCGTGGTCGTCGACGCCAAGGACGCCGCCGACCCGAAGACGGTCGTCACCCGGGCCACCGAGATCCTCACCGCCACCGACGGAGTGGTGGACGTCTCGCCGGCCGTGTTCAACGAGGCCGGCGACACCGCCGTCGTCACCGCCGTACCCGGCACCGGCCCGAGCGCCACCGCGACCAAGGACCTCGTCAAGGCCATCCGCGCCCAAGCGAACGAACTGGAGTCCGACGCGGGCGCATCCATGCTGGTGACCGGTCGGACCGCCATGAACATCGACGTCTCGAACAAGGTCACCGCGGCGCTCATCCCCTACCTCGCCGTCGTGGTGGGCCTGGCCGTCGTGCTCCTGATGGTCGTGTTCCGCTCGGTGCTCGTACCGCTCAAGGCGGCCTTGGGCTTCCTGCTCTCGGTCGCCGCGTCCTTCGGCGTGATCGTCGCGGTGTTCCAGTGGGGATGGCTGAGCGGCCCGCTCGGTGTCGCACAGACCGGGCCGGTGATGAGCATGATGCCGATCTTCCTGATCGGCGTGGTCTTCGGCCTGGCCATGGACTACGAGGTCTTCCTCGTGACCCGCGTCCGGGAAGCCTTCGTCCGCGGCGAGCACCCTTCCCAGGCCGTCGTCACCGGCTTCCGGCACAGCGCCCGGGTCGTCGTGGCCGCCGCCGTCATCATGATCGCCGTGTTCGCAGGCTTCATCGGCATGACGGACTCCATGATCAAGATGCTGGGCCTGGGCCTGGCCTCCGCCGTCTTCTTCGACGCCTTCATCGTCCGGATGACCATGGTCCCCGCGGCCCTCGCCCTGCTGGGTCGCACGGCGTGGTGGCTGCCCCGCCCGCTGGCCCGGGTACTGCCCGACATGGACGTCGAGGGCGAGAAGCTGACCCGGCGCCTCACCCTTGACATCGCCCTGCCGGCACAGGCCACACACCGGGAGGAATCGGTGAACACCTGAGCCCGCGGACCGCCTCGGGCCGCCCGCAGTGGCACGGGTGGCCCGACGCCGTTCCGCAAGGCAGACCCCGACCGACGACAAGGCAACGACCGACCGAGGAGCCCCCATGATCGCCCGATTGCGGTTGTGGGCCCGCCGCCGTCCCCGGTCGGTCGACGCCACGCTCGCCGTGACGCTGTCCGGCGTCACGATCGTCTCCACGGCGATGGGGCAGCCGCCCCGCGTCACCCAGTGGCCGCCACTGCCCGCGGTGGTCGTCGCCGCGGTCTCCTCCGCCCTCCTCCTCGCCCACCGCCGATTCCCGCGCCTGACGGTGGTGGGCACCACCGGGTGCAGTGCCGGCCTGGGCGCGATGGGCGCCTCGCTGGGCTACCCGTTCAGCTCCACCGTCATCGGCACCGCCATGGCGGCCCTGTACTCCCTCGCCCGGCGCACCGACCGACAGACCACCGGCCGCTACACCGCCGCCTGTGGCCTCGTACTGTTCGCCGTCTCCGTCCTGTGGGCACCGAACGGCGCGCACATGCGGTCCGAACAGGTCGGACTCGTCGGTTTCGTCCTTCTGTCCAGTGCCGTAGCCGACTCCGCGCGCAGCCGACACGACTACATCGCCGCCGTGGAGGCACGCGCGGAACTCGCCGAGCGCACACGGGAGGACGAGGCACGTCTTCGGGTGAGCGCCGAGCGGATACGTATCGCCCGCGAACTGCACGACGTGGTCGCCCACCACATCACCCTCGCCCACGCCCAGGCCGCCACCGCCGACTATCTGCTGTCCACCAAGCCGGATCAGGCGCAGCTCGCGCGGCGCAACCTCACCGCCACCCTCACCTCCGCGCTGCAGGAACTTCGGGCAACCGTGGGACTGCTGCGCCAGACCGGGGACGAAACGGCTCCGCTGGATCCCGCGCCCGGCCTGGCCCGGCTCCCCGCGCTCCTCGCCTCCTTCGAGAACGCCGGCCTGACCGTACGACTCACCGGCGACGGCCCCCGGGAGGCGCTGTCACCACGGGTCGACCTCACGGCCTACCGAATCGTGCAGGAAGCCCTGACCAACGTCACCAAACACGCGCACACGACGACGGCCTCGGTCCACCTCACCCACACCGACCGCCTGCTGACCATCACGATCACGGACGGCGGACGGCGGCGGACGACGACCAACGCGGCCGGCTACGGACTCATCGGCATGCGGGAACGCGCCCGGGCCGTCGGCGGGCGGCTGCGGGCCCGCCCCCGCTCCGACGTCGGATTCGAGGTCATCGTGGAGCTCCCCGCCGCCGCGTCACGCCCCCCGACGACACGCTCGCCCACCACGAGGACCGACAATGACGATCCGGGTACTGCTCGCCGACGACCAGGCACTCCTCGCCGGAACCTTTCGGATCCTCATCGACGCCGGCGACGACATGGAGGTCGTCGGCGTCGCGGCGGACGGCGCCCAGGCCGTGCGAATGGCCCGCGCCACCACCCCGGAGGTCGTGGTCATGGACATCAGAATGCCGGGAATGGACGGCCTGGCCGCCGCCGAGGAGATCACCCGTGACGAGACCCTCACGCACACGCGCGTCCTCGTCCTCACCACCTTCGAGACCGACGAATATGTGACCAGGGCCCTGCGTGCGGGCGTGAGCGGCTTCCTGGGCAAAGGCGTCGACCCCGCCGTGTTCCTCAACGCCATCCGCACCGTGGCGGCCGGAGACATGGTCCTGTCCCCGCCGGCGACCCACGCCGTGGTCACCCGCTACCTCGCCGGCCCCAACCCCCCGGCGGCAACGCCCCCGGCGCTGGAGGCCCTCACCCCCCGGGAACGTGAAGTCCTGGCCCAGGCCGCCCGAGGTCTCACCAACGACGAGATCGCCGAATACCTGGACGTCAGCCCGCTGACCGTGCGCACCTTCATCCAGCGCATCATGACCAAGCTCGACGCCCGCCACCGCGGCCGGCTCGTCGCCATCGCCTACCAAACCGGTTTCGTACGCGTACATCCAACACCCCGGCCGGCCCCAAGAAGCACGAACACCTGACGCCTCCCACAGCAGGCCCTTCAACACCCCCAGCCGGCACGAACGTAGGCAACCACGCCAGCAGTCGAGATGCCGAACAGGCGCCCGCGCCCACATGGCGGCCCCGGGCCACGCGGCTCCCCGATTCCAGGACCCGGGATCACTCCGACCTGGCCCTGGGCGAGGGCAGGGGTCTGGTTCAGGCGTGAACGCGCAGGCGGATCAGGTGTCCGTGGGCAGCGTAGTCACCGTCCCCATCGAGCATGCCGGTGACGCACTCGACGGTGTTCCGGTCGACCCGGCGGACCGCGAAGGACGCCTCGGCGACCGGAGCCGGCAGTGTGATCGCATCACGGATGGGAAGATCCGGAGCCCCCGGCTCGGCGGTGGCCTCGACATCGACCTCGTAGACGCCGTCCTCCAACAGCCGGGCACCGCGCAGACGCCAACGCGAACCGGACTCCTCGCACGCCCGCTTCAGATGAGGCAGCAGGTGGGCGTCGGGATCCTCGGTCACCCAGCCTTCCCGGGTCAGTACTGCGGCGAGCCGCTCCACATCCGGAGCCAGGGCCCGGCTGGCGGCGATACCGGTGAAGCGTTGATCGATGTCCCAACGTCGACGTTCCATGAGCCCACCGTATCCACCGGACTGGGCCGAACGCGGGACCGACGATCGACACATGCCCGAAGAGGCGGGCCCCGGCCGCGACTTGTCGGGGAGGCAGCCCGCAGACCGGCAACCACAAGCCGACGACATCTGCGACCCGTCACCCGGACACTTCACCCCGGACGTGAAGGTCACCCGATCAGCGGCTCCCGATCCGACCGAAAAACACGAGCCCCGGTCGAGTACACCGGCGCCACCAACGGCCCCACCCTGGTACCGGAGGTCACCGAAGACGTGGTCCCCATTGAGCCGATGAAATCAGGGCCGGCTTGGCGAACGACGCGCGGCCGGCCCGGGATGCCCGGGTTCAGGGGCGGTGTCGGCTGCGGTCGAGGTCCGCGTCGAGAACGGCGAGATCGGGGTCGGTCTCGCAGTTGCTGCTCACGCGCCCGGTCCTCGAGGTCGACCTTGTCCGCGGAGCGCACCTGTTCGACGGTGGTGTCGCCGAGGATGGCGAACACCTCTGCGATCACACGGCTCAGGCCGTGGTGGCGGTTGGCGGGGGCGTGGCAGATAACGGCTTCCACGGGAAGGGCTGAGCCGGTCGCGGCAAGTCGCTCGACCAGCCACCGCCGGAACGGCGTGTCCCGGGGCCCGTCCGGGAGACGATCGAAAGGAAGAGGAGCGCGAGGCCGAACCCGGTGGCGCTGTCGCCGCGCCGCGCGATTCCGGACGAGTTCAGGGCGTCATCGAGTGGCGAACCGCGTTCGGCAGGGGCCAGGTCGGGCCGGACGGGTCGTCCAACCACACGTGTTGGCCGCCATCGGGCTCGACGCACAGGCCGAAGCGTTCCGGCCCGGGGCGGCCCTGGACGGTCCATCGATCGTAGGTGTGTTCGATGTCGGCCCACACGTCGCGTTCGCCGTGCACGGTGACCGGGAACGGGCCCTCGTCGCGGTCCCGGGTGTGGTCGATGTCGGCCCAGTTCGCGCCGGTGGCGTCGATCACCCGCAGGGTGCAGCACCATTCACCCGGCTGCGGGTCGCGGGCACGGGCGGTCAGGAATCGGTATCCCGGCAAGGTGACACCGACGACGAACGCGGCCTCGGGCTCCTCCGGTTGCGCCGCCCACGGCACCAGATCCGAAACGCGTTCGCGGGTGGGGGCGTCGTGGTCCACGGGCGGAGGGTCGTCGTCATACCCGGCTGCCGCGGCGCGCAGCGGCATGAACGAGCCCAGTGCGGCGAACGGGCCCGTCGCTCCCCCGTCGTCGTCGCGGGTCAGGCGGGCGATGCCGTACGACACCCACGGCGAGGTCCACGGGACCAGGAGCGTCCCACCGGGACGGGTCTGCTCGACCCACGCGGGCGGGACGACATGGACGGAGCAGGTGGCGACCACGGCGGCGTACGGTGCTCGGACGGGGTGGCCGAGAATGCCGTCGCCGGTGACGATGTGCGGACGTATGCCCGCGCGTTCGCACTCGGCGCGGGCTGCTCGGGCCAGGTCCGGGTCAATCTCGACACTGATGACCTCGTGACCTGTGGCGGCACGCAGAAGGCAGGCGTTCCAGCCGGTGCCGGTGCCGATCTCCAGGAACGGGCCGGCGGTGGGGTCGAGCAGGTCGAGCATCGCCGCGACGACCGAGGGCTGCGAGGCGGACGAGGTGGGCCAGTCCTCACGGCCCGGCGCGCCGTCCATCGCGGTGATCAGCGCGATGTCGTCGTACGCCGCGTCCCACCACGCCCTCTCGTCGGTCGAACGGTCGACGGGGCCGGTGTCGGTCCACACGCGGTCCGGCAGGAACAGGTCCCTGCGCACCGTGGCGATCACCTCCCGCCACCGCGGGTCCAGGCCGGGAACCGATGCGGCCACGGTGTCCGCGAGCCGGGCGGCACGCTCGAGCGGGTCGTACACGCTCACTTGCCGTCCTTCGGGTCATCCTTCTTGTGGCGCCCCGGCACGGGCGCCGGCTTCGAACCGTCGGGACTCGGCTTCTGCTGACCGAAGTCCTTATCGCCCTCGTGTTCACCCATCGCGCTGCCTCCCCCGTCCCGGACACGCGCTTGCTACGGACCGAGCATCCTCGCCCACATCGCGTGATCGCAAGATTCCGACGATTCGCGCACCCGAATCCCGCACCCGCCCGGCGCGTTCGAGGTACCCACCGGCTGGAGAACCCGCAGACCCGGCATTGCGGCGGCCATGCCCGGCGGCCAACGCGCGTCTTGGCCGTGCTGCGGAGACCGCAGCCGATCCCGGTGCGCGAGAGACGGAGTTCCCGGCGTTGGCAGTCAACCCGATGAACCTCGTTCCCACCTGCAGCGACTGCAACAAGCCGAAGGGAACGGCCGGCTTCGGGAGGAGGAGTAGGTGAAGCCCATCGTTCGCGGCGACGACGTCGACAAGCCGGCGGAAAACGGGACCCGGGGGTCTCAGAAGGGCGGGTCGTCGGCGAACCCCTTGGGGCCTCCCCACAAATCGGGGAACGTGGGGGGTTCGACGAGGTCGAACATCTGGTTCAGGGTGTGCGCCAGTCCGGCGCCGAAGTAGGGATCGACCTGCCGCAGCCAGGGCACCTCGGCCATCAGACGGCCGAGTTCGTCCGTGACCGTGTCGTCCAAAACGGCGCGCAGGTCCTCGGGTGGCGGGTCGTCCACCAGGCACAGCCACCCCAGCGCGGCGGCGACCCTGACCTCGGCGGGGCGTTCGGGGTCGGACCAGCACGCGCGGGTGAAGCCGGCCGCGTCCTCGTGGCGGTGTTCCCGCGCCAGTTGCGCGATCGCCAGGACCAGGCCCGCCCGCAGCCGGGGATGCTCCTCGATGCGCAGCCGCTCGTGCAGCGCGGCGGAGATCTCCCACGCGCGGGCGGAGGCCGCCGCCAGGACGCACGCCGCCTCCTCCCGCACCCGCGGATCCGGGTCGTCCAGGAGGGCGAGTGGGATGTGCGCGTCCGCGGCGATCGCGTCCCGCGCCGCCCGCACCGACCAGTTCTGCGCATAGCCGCTCCCGTCGAGGTGCAGGTCGTCGTCGGCGTCGGCGACCCGCAACAGGGCGGCGCGCGATCCGTCGCCCCAGTGGTTGCGACACGCCACCGCGGCGACCAGGACGAGGGCGTTCACGCGCTCGTGCATGGCAGGGTCCGCGGCGATCCGCAGCAGGAACGGCACCGTCAACGACGCCACCGACTCCGTCGTGCCCTGATGACAGATCGAGTTGCCCAACGACGCGCCCGCCCGGCGCGCCACGGTCGGGTCGGCGGAACGCATCCGCTCCAGGTGGTGGGGGACGTTCTCGCCCGAGCCGTACGCGTGGGAGAACCTGCCCCAGGGCACCTCCCCGAAGAAAAACCCGTCCTTGACGTCCCTCGACAGGCCCGCGACGACCATGCGTACGTCGAGCGCGGTCCCCTCGTACACCTCGATGCCGTGCACACGCACCCGCTCGAGATCGAACGCGAGTTCCTCGGACGTCACGGTCGCCTCCCGCGGATCTTGGCCGAACGCACCCTGCCTACCACCACGCGCCGACACCGCCCGAACGAACGAACGGTCCCGCTCCGGCAACGACGCCCCGCACGTGGCGCGGTCGTCGAGGATGGCGTCGTGCGACGGTCCTCCGTTCGTTCGCCGTCGTGCCGCGAGTGGGGTCGTCGAGAGGCGCGCCGTCGGGTCGGGGGTTCGTCGACTGACCCCGACCGGGCGCCGTCCGCTCCCGGCGAGTCGGGCGGCGTCCGGTGGATCACCCGTCGAGAGCAGAATGGAACGATGAGCGCTTATCTGGTTGAGAGTTGGGGCTCGGACGGCGCGGATCCGGCGGGGTTCCTGATGCTTTCGGCCGTCGGGATCGTCCTCCTCGGGGTCGGGATCTGGTTTCTGCGCGATCGAGAGGGGGCCGCGCGATTCTTCGCCGAGAACAGCGCCGACGTGGCCTCCCGATCCCCCGAGGAGCGGTTGGTCTCGGCCCGGGCAACGATGAAGGTCATCGGTCCGGGCTTCCTCGTCCTGGGGTCGCTGCTCTTGATCGGCGGTACCGTCGCGGCCTTCACCTGATCGATCCGGCCTCGGCACGGGTCCCACCTGCGCCGGTTCGTCGTAGGTGTCCGTCAGGATGCCCGGGTGGCAACGAACGATCCCGGTGGTACCGGCGAGGAGGAGCAGCCGGCGCTCGGGGTCGAGGGGGCATGGCAGGCCGAGCGGGCTGCCCGGCGGCGTGCGCCGAAGGCGTCGGTGTTGGTGCGTGCGGTCGTTGTCCGGCCACCCGGTCGCCGCGAGCAACACACCTGCTGGGAGGCCGCGTTCGTGACGCCTCATGCAGGCCCCCGTGTCGATGGTCCGGGCAACCCTGTCGCCCGACGGTCGCGGTCACGAACCCGTCGCCCGATTCGACGAACGGACGGCGATGCCACCGCGCCCGGCCGGCCGTCGCCCTGTACTCGGCGGACCGGCCGGGAACGTCATTCCAAGCAAGCGGTAGTCAGGCGCGGGGTGTGTCGCGCGGGCCGGCATGCCTCGGGGCGTCAGGCATCCGATCCCCGGCGTGGCGCGGCACTTCGGGCAGGGTGTGGGCCCATGCGAGGCCGGGGGCGACGTTCACCGGCCGGCACGAGGAGGTCCTGCAGGGTGGTGCGCAGTTCGCGACGGGTCGCGGTGGCGCCGAGCAAGGGCAGGAATTCCGAGACGTGCCATCCCGGGGCGGCGCCGGCCCGAAGTCCGCACGGTGCACGGGACGGTTGAACGGATCGACCGGCGACTCGACCCCGAACCCGAACCCGAACCGGCGCGCGGTCTCGCCGACGTACCGCTGCTCCAGGAAGTGGAGGTGGCAGTCGATCTTCAGCAGCTTGCCGCGGACCGTCGAGCTGGCCCGCTTCCCGAGCCCCCGGCGAAGTACTTGTCGAGATGACGCCGGGTCGACTGCCACGGCGGGAGGTCGTGGCAGTCGCCCAGCTCGACCACCGGCTTGACCGGCTGGTGCAGCGTGGTCGGCGCGAGCCCGACGACGTCCCGCGCCCGCGGGAGCGCCATCGGGGTGTCCTGGAGGAACGCGTCGGCGCTCCGGTCACGCCGAACCGTCCCGTCCGCTGCGCCGCCGGACCGTAGCGCGCGACTCGGCCGCCCGTCGTGCCCCGACACCCACTCATCGAGGAGGCCGGTCAACCGACATGTGGGATGCGACCGTACCGGCGCGGGATTGGGATTGCACCACTCGATCGAGGTCGGGAGCCGAACGGACCTGTCCGCCCGGCGTGAGCAACCCGACGACTCACTCGGCACATTGCTCGTCATCCCTCGGTCACCCGAATGCGACACGACGCATTGTCCTCTCGCCCTACCCGCCCGGCCGGGGAGGCGGCGGGGCGGGTGTCGCGGGGTGCGCTCCGGTGCGGCGCGCGGTCACCAGTGCGCGGCGGTCGCGAAGAAGGTGGTGCCGGGCCACGCCTCGGTGGGCGTGGTGGAGGGGACGATCCGGCCCGCGCACAGGCCGCGTTCGGCCAGTCCTTCGACGATGCGGGGGATCGCGGCGAGCGTGGTCGTGTAGCCCTCGTGCAGGAGGATGATGCCGCCCGGTCGCACGGTGAGCGCGTTGGCGACGATGTCGTCGGTGGAGATGCCGTTGTAGTCGTACGTGTCGACCGTCCACAGCACCTCGGTCATGCCCAGCGTGGTCGCGTCCTGCCGAATGCCAGGGTTGGTCCGACCGTACGGCGGACGGAACAGGCTCGGGGCGTGGCCGGTCGCGGACTGGAGGATCTGGTTCGTGCCCAGGAGTTCGTTGAACGCGTCGGGTTCACCGAGTTCGTCGAGGAACGGGTGCGAGAAGGAGTGATTGCCGATCCAGTGGCCGCCGGCGGCGATCTGGGTGACGTACTGCGGGTGGTCGAGGGCGTGTGCGCCGGTGAGGAAGAACGTCGCCTTGACCCACCCGGCGTCGTTCAGGGCGCGGACGTACGCAGGGGTCAGGGTCGAGGGGCCGTCGTCGAAGGTGATCGCCGCGTAGCCCGCGGCGCAGGGGCCCGCCGGTTCCGGGTCCGCGTGCGCGGCTGCGGCCGGGCCTGCGAACAGACCCGCCACGGTCATCAACGCAACGGTCGTCCATGCGCGAACCCGTGCGTTCGACTTCATCTCGGTCGTCCTTTCGAAGGTGCGAGACCACTGCGGGTGTGGCGCACCGCCGGTTGGCGGCGACCACGTCGGCACCGCGCTCGGGGGCGTCCGGGAACGGCTTACCGGACGCCCCCGAGGGCGGAGAGAACACCTGCCGACCGTGCGGTCAGCGGGTGCGGGCGGGCATGATCCGCCGGAGCGCGAGGCCCGCGCTGAACAGCGTGAACGCGGCCACGAACGCCCACATGACGTTTGCGCCGGTCGCGGCGAGCGCGCCACCGGCACCGGCCGCGGCTGCTCCTGTGCTTGCGTGGTACATGGTTACCATTTCCTTTCTTTTCTTCGGATCGCGTCCCAGAACGCCTGAGCCTGGGCCGCCTGGAGGTAGAGGTCGAAAGCCATCTCGACCACGATGAGCGCGCCGAGTACCACTTGGAGCGGTCCGCGCTTGCGGACGCTCACGGCGCGCTCGAGGGAAAAGATCAACGTCACGACCATCCATATGGGTTGGATGCGCACGTGTCCGGTCAGGGCCAGGGACAGGAACAACGAACCCAGGTAGATCGCGATGACCAGCAGACCGATCAGGGACAACAACTGGCGTCCCCAATAGGTCCGGGTGATGTGGGTCCACCCGTAGTCCGTCAGGTTCTCCAGAGCGCCGCGTTTCCATCGCAGGCGCTGCTTGAACAGGTCCGACCACGTACCCATGACCTCGGTCATCAGCGTGCACTTGGGCGGACAGACGATGCGCAGGCCCAGGTGCAGGATCCCGAGGGTGAGTTCGTTGTCCTCGGTGAGCACCCGGGTGTCGTAGACGTGCGCACCGCCCGGGAGTTCGCCGGCCGCCCGGGCGGCGACCACCTCCTGGAGGGTGAGCGCCCGAAAGAGCGTGGCGGTGCCGGTGAGTACCAGGGCTTTGCCCTGGAGGCGTTCCACGTCGCGGACGTATCGGGCGTACTCGTTGCGCTGGAGCATGCCGACGAACCCGCCGCCCGGCTTGCCGGTGAACGTCCCGCCGACCGCGCCGAACTCGCCGGAGGCCAGTCGTTCCAGGCCGTGGCTCAGGAACTCGGGACCGAGCGTGGAGTCGGCGTCCATGACCAGGATCGCGTCGGCCGGGCCGAGGCTCGGCAGGATGCGGTCGATGACCTGGTTGAGGCCGCCGGCCTTCTTGTGTTCGTTGTCGACGGTCTCGTAGACCTGGACACCCATGCTCCGGGCGATCTCGACGGTGCGGTCGGTGCAGTTGTCCGCGATGACGATGATCGTCTCGGGTGGGCGCCGCTGGCCGAACAGGGACGTGATCGTCTCGCCGATCTGCGCTTCCTCGTTGTGCGCGGGGACCAGCGCGGTGATCCGCATCGCGTGCACGTCGGCCTTGGGCAGCGAACGGCGGCGCCGGCGCTTGGTCTTGAGCCGGAAGGGCTCGGCCTTGCGCGCCCGATGCCGCCGGGGCGTGCCGGTCGGTGTGCTCGCGGTGTTCGCCGTGGGCAGAGCCGTCGGAGCGGGGCGTGGTGCGGCGACAGGGCGCGGTTCGGCGCCTATCGCCGTCAGCTGCTCGGTCGGATGGTCCGAGCCGGCCGGGCGCTCGGCCCGCCCACGATGCCGCCCACTGGGCGCGCCATTCACGTATCCGGTGTTCTTCATCCCGCCATCGCATGTCGACCGCGCCAATGGCGAACGGAACGACAGCGCCCCGCCCGTGCGCACCCCTGAGCCGTGTCGGCATCCGGGCAGCACGAACACGACGAGGAGTGAGCTCGTCGAAGAGCGAAATCGTCCATTCCCCCCTGGGCCCCCACCCAAGGGGGCCAATCATGGGGTATTAGAACGATCTTTGTACATCACAAAGTCGTAATTGTGAGCACAGGCACATACTTACGCGGAATCCATCTGGTCGGTCGGTGGCGGATTATGGGCCGATTTGTACGTCTTGATGACGACGTAGCCGGCACATTGGGACACGGGGGGCGGGGATTGGGTGGGCGCCGGACGGGTGGTTGCCGGTTCGGGTGGGGTGTCGGCGGCCGACTCGGGGGGATGGGCGGCCCCGGTTCGGACACCTCCTCCTGAGGGAAGTTCACGATCCTCGGGGCGGTGATCACCCCGGCGGTACGGACGCCGTGGCACCCGTACCCACGGCCCGGCGGCGCGCGACCCCGGTCCGGCCCCCGCGGAGGCGGCCGGACCGGGGTCGCGACGTGACCACCGACGGGTCACCGGGTGCCGGTCATTGCGGCCCGCCGGCCGTGGTGAAGTACCAACTCTTGGTGGGCATCGGGGTGCCGTCGATGGAATCCGCGCTCAGTCGGACCTGGTATACGTAGCCGGCCGCCAGATCCGCAGTCGGATTGAACCTGACGGTACGGGAGGCGCCGTCGTAGGACGTGGCGCCGGAGATGTCGCCGGCCTCGCCTTTGAACAGGTGCCATCGGATCGTGGAGTACCGCACCTCACGGTCGAAGGCCGCCGAGAGGTTGGTGTCGACCGGGACCGAGACCTCCCCCGGCTTCGGGGACTGCTCGAAGATCTCCGGCGCGGGGCCGGAGTCGTTGGTGGTGTTGAACACCGGAGTGACCCAGTAATTGGTGTCGTTCCAGGTGGAGTTCGGGAACCCGGTGCCATAGGCGTAGACCCCGTTTCCGCCGATGTCGGCACTCGCGGGCGCGGTGAGCGGGCCACGGGAGTGGGCGGTGGTCAGGCCGCCCTGGTCGGCGCTGTACCCACCGTTGGACGCCTGGTACGACACCACGTAGGTGGTGTTGGCGGCAAGCGCGGGAAGCGCGGTGAAGTTCGCCTGTTGCCAACCGGTTTCCGACTCGTCGGTGAACTGGACACTGGCAAGTCGTTGACCGGTCTCCGACCACAGGGTACCGGTGTGCCTACCGGTATTGGGGTAGACCTTCCAGAAGCGGATCCCGACGAGGAAACCGGGCCGGTCCACCCGGAACTTGACCCCCACTTCGGTGGCGACGGTGTCCTGGTCCGCTCCGGAGACGGGCTCGTCGCTCGATGTCCACAGGGCGCACGGGCAGGAAACCGGCGGCAACGGGTCGGCTTCGACGCCGACGCCCTGGGGATCCACGGCCGCCCGGGACGTGCCCGGTGCGGCCGCGAGTAACGCGAACAGGAGCGCGAGGACGATCGGAATGGTCGCTGTGCGCAGCCTTGGCCAAGGTATGTTCATGGGTTTCTCCCCCACTCGAACATCACTTCCCGGGACGGTCGCCCCGGGGTCGAGCCACGGGAGAGTCTGACGCACGTTCCAAGGGTGCGTCCACCGGATCGCGCGTACACCCGGCCGGCCTTCTCGGCCCGATCCGGAAGGCGCTTGGCTCCGGAACGCGCTTTGTGGGAAAGGGAGTTCGCCATGCTATCGGCATGGCAGCCGACGCTGCCGCCGCATCGCGCGCGGCACATTCCCCTCGGTCGATCCGGATGACGTGCTTGCCGCGGACACCGCCGGCTTCCAAGGCCCGGTGGGTGCGGCGTCGGGGTTGCCGCCGACGAGGAGGCGCTCACCGGGTTGGAGGCCGGCCTTCCCGCGCAGCGCGGTCACGACCGTGGCCCCGCCGGCGAACGGCGAAATCGCCCGCACCGGAACGACG
Source organism: Embleya hyalina (assembly GCF_003967355.1). Lineage (GTDB taxonomy): Bacteria > Actinomycetota > Actinomycetes > Streptomycetales > Streptomycetaceae > Embleya > Embleya hyalina. The sequence goes on from NZ_BIFH01000025.1 coordinate 179,805, forward strand.
TCTTCCTCCGTACCACTGGAAGCATCACGTCGCGCCGCAACTCACCTGCGCGGAGGGTACGTTCGTCATCGACCTGCTGCCGGACCCAATAAGGCCTCTGGACGTCGGGTCGTGGATGGGTGCCGCCAAGGGCGCCGGGCACCCACGCTCACGGACACCTCCGAGGCGACGGCCCCCGGGAACTCCTGGGCGCCCCCGGCTCCCCCGGGGCCGCCTTCGTCCCGGGGACCCCGACCCCGATCGGCGAGGCCCTCCGCGCGCGGATCGACACCTGCAAGCGCCAGACCCGGAGGGATCAGGCGGGCTGCCATAGTTCGACGCGGTTGCCCTCGGGGTCGGTGACCCAGCCGAATCGACCGACCCCGGTCATTTCCTGGATCTCCTCGGCCACGTCCGCGCCCCTGGCGCGCAGCTGCGCGAGCATCGCGTCGAGGTCGCGGACCCGGAAGTTGAGCATGGTCCGCTGGGCGCGCGAGCCGAAATAGTCGGTCTCGGTCTCGAACGTCGCGAACACGGTCGGCCCGGCCTCCTGCCGCCAAACGCCGTTGTCGTCGGCGTCCAGGCCCAGACAGTCGCGGTACCACGCGCTCAGCGTCGTCGGGTCGGCGGCCCGCATGAAGTATCCGCCGATTCCGAGCACACGTTCCATGGGGCCATCCTGTCAGGACGACGACCCCGCGAGCCGGCAACACACCGAACTCCACCGGGCCGTCGTCACCCCTCGCGCCGGGCCAGCGACGCCGCAATGCCGTCCAGGACGCCGGCCAGGCCCCATCGGAACAGGGCGTCCAGGTCCCAGGGTTCGCCCGCGGCGCGCATCGCGCGGGTCAGCCGCGGATACGCGCCGGTCGCGTACAGGGCGTCCCAGGAGGGGTCGGCCACGGTGCGCCGCCGGGCCGAGGCCGGGCCCGACCGGCGCTCGTTCTCGATCTCGTCGACAAGCGTCACTGCCACGCCCTGCGTGTACGCGGTGACCATGAAGACGTAGCGAAACGCCTCGCCGGGTTCGAGGTCGAGTCCGTCGAGGGACGTGAACGTGTACTCGTTGTCCGCCGCGATCCCGGGGCTGGGGCGCAGCCGGGTGCTCATCATCACGTTCGGCAGGATCCACGGATGCCGGCGGTACAGCTCCCAGTCGCGGTGCGCGGCCCGTTCCAGCCCCTCGCGCCAATCGCGCGGGGGCGGCTGCGCCGGCGGCGCCTCGGTCAACGCGGCCTCCACCATCAGGGCCACCAACTCGTGCCTGGACGTCACGTGGCGGTACAGGGACATGGTGCCCGCGTCGAGGCGGGAGGCCACGGCGCGCATCGAGAGCGCGTCCAGCCCCTCGGCGTCGGCGATCGCGATGCCGGCGCGCACGATGCGCTCGACGGTCAGGTGGGGCGGGTCGGTCTCGCCGGCCGTGGCGGGATCGACGTCGGCGCCGGGAGCCGTCGGGTCGATCGTGGGCTCCCCCGCCGTCCGGGCCCGATACGCCTTCGCCTGGCAGGCCCGGGAGCAGTAGCGCCTGGGCCTGCCGCGCACGGCCGACTCCAGCGCATTGCCGCAGCGAGCGCAGGTCGCCATCGCACGGATCTCCTTTTCGTCACACGGGCAACTTCGTGACGAAATTCTAGTCGAGAAATGCTGCGTGCGGAAATCTGCCATGCAAATACCGCCCCGAATAACGATTGGAAGCCTTCCAGGGTCATGGGTATCGTGTACGCATTCGACGCGTACGACGTACGCATCAGGCTATAATCGACCATGGAAACGGCTCCGGGAACGGTGGACATGACGGAAACACGCAACAGGGCCGGGACGAAGGAGTGGGTCGGGCTCGCGGTCCTGGTGCTCGCCTGTGTGCTGGTCTCGATGGACATGTCCGTCCTGTTCATCGCGCTCCCGTTCCTGACCACCGATCTCGATCCGAGCGGTTCGGAACTGCTCTGGATCATGGACGCCTACGGGTTCCTCCTGGCCGGACTGCTCATCACGATGGGCACGCTCGGCGACCGGATCGGCCGGCGCCGGTTGTTGCTCGCGGGTGCGCTCGGCTTCGGCGTCGCGTCGGTCCTGGCGGCCCTGGCCACCGGTCCGATCATGCTGATCGTGGCCCGCGCGCTGCTCGGCGTCGCGGGGGCCACCCTCGCGCCGTCCACGCTCTCCCTGATCCGGAACATGTTCCACGACGAACGCGAGCGGGCCACCGCGGTGGGCGTGTGGACTGCCGGTTTCGCGGGCGGCGCCGCGCTCGGCCCGATCATCGGCGGCGTACTGCTCGAACACTTCTGGTGGGGCTCGGTCTTCCTGATCAACGTGCCCGTGATGGTCCTGCTGCTCGTGCTCGGACCCCTGCTGCTCCCCGAGTCCCGCGACCCCGTACCCGGCCGCTTCGACGTCCCGGGCGCGGTCCTGTCGCTGGTCGCCGTGGTCGCCGTCGTGTACGGGATCAAGCGGAGCGCGGAGCACGGTCTCGGCCCGGAGCCGGTCGGCTGGATCGCCGCCGGGCTCGTGGTCGGCGGTGGATTCCTGTACCGGCAACGGGTGATCGCGGACCCGATGATCGACCTGTCGTTGTTCCGCTCGCGCCGGTTCGGCGTGTCCTTGGCGGCCGACGGGCTCGGCTCGTTCGTCCTGGTCGGCTTCAGCCTGTTCACCTCGCAGTACCTGCAACTCGTGCACGGGATGGGGCCGTTGGAGTCGGCGGTGTGGTCCTTGCCGACGTTCCTGGTGATGCCCGCGGGCATCGCGGCGGCCACAGCGCTCGCCCCCCGCATCGGCAAGCCGAACGTGATCGTCATCGGGTTGGCGGTGTCCGCGCTCGGCTTCGTCGCGCTCGCGCCGATCGGTACCGACTCCGGGAGCGGCCGGCTCGTCGCCGCGTTGAGCGTCGTCGCCCTCGGTATCGGCGCGACGGTCGCGGTGGTCACCGACGTCGTGTTGTCCTGCGCGCCGCCCGAACGGGCCGGATCGGCCTCGGCGATGGCCGAGACCGCCGCCGAGTTCGGTGGTGCCCTCGGCATCGCGATCCTCGGCAGCATCGGCACCACGATCTACCGAACGACGCTGACCGACAAGGCACCTGACGGCCTGTCGCCCGGCGACCTCGACACCGCCCGGGACACCCTGGGCGCCGCCGTCGACACCGCCGCGAACCTGCCGAAGGGCACCGGCGACGCGTTGCGGCGGGCCGCGTTCGACGCCTTCACCCGGGAGATGCGGATCACCGCCGCGGTCTGCGCGGTGCTGCTGACCGGCGCGGCGCTCCTCGTCGGGATCCTGCTGCGCGACGGCGCCGCCGAGGACACCCCGCAACCGAAGGAGCCGGTGACCGAGGCCCGGTAACCGCCGGCGTCGACCACGGCCTGCCCCGGGCCGCTCACGCCACGGTGAACGAGGTTCCGGACGCCGCACCGATCGCCCCGGAACCCGCCCACCGCGGCGCCGCCACCATCGTCCGGCACTCCAACCTCCTCGGCGACGTGCGCCGCCCCCGCGACGAACGACACCGCGCCCCAACCCCGCACCAAACGCCGCCGGTTCGGCCGCCCCTGACGGGACACGCGACCCGCCGGATCCCTCGGCAATCGGCCGGACAGCACCACACGGCACCATCGACATGTGCCGAAGCACGCCGGTTGTCACCAACGACCCGCCCCGAGCTGCGACTTCCCTGCCGGCGAACGATTCCTGACCGCGAGCCCCACGAGCCCACCCGACGCGGCGGCCGACACCCCGGGCCCCGCCTGGATCGCCCGCATCCTGCTCGCCGCCGTCGACGGCCTGCACTCCGGTGACTCCCGAAACCCGACATCGACACGACCGCCGACCTGCGGACCCTCTACACGGTCCTGCCGGCCACCCTCCCGCCGGCCGACCACCCGGGCGTCCCCGAGGCGGGGTAGGTGCACCACCCGAGTGTGTGCACGGCTCACGATCCGTGTGGCGGTACGGATACGGGTCGGCCATCCGGCGGGTTCGATGTTTCCCTGCCGGTTGCCCTGCGCGTGGGCAAATCAGGCTTCTCTCAAGGGAGTTCGATCCGGTCCGGTCTGTGATTCCCGAGAAGAGGGGCACATCCACCATGCTCGGTTCGTATCGCCGACGCACCGTCGGCGCGCTGTCCGCCGCGCTCGGCGCCGCCATGACACTCGTGATCGGCACGACGACCTCGGCCCGGGCGGCCACCTTCGTCAACGGCGGCACCGACAGTCTGTACAACGTCACCCGTGCCCTCGCCGACGACTACGCGTTCAACGTCGACCCGAACGGCGACGACTGGCTCACCGCACCCGCGGCCCCGGGGGCCTTCACCTTCGCCAACGCCGCGTGCAACGCCTACTACGCCACCCACCCGCTGCCGACGAACGCGGACGTGCTGCCCCTGGAGCGTGCGCAGGTGGTGCCGAACTGCTTCGCCTTCGCCCGTACCGACGTCACCCCGACCACCCCCACCGATCTCACCTACATCAGGGTCGCCGGCGACGCGGTCACCTGGGCCACGAAGAAGCCCGGTGCCCCGACGAACCTGAGCAAGGCCGTGCTCAAGAACATCTACAACTGCACCTATACGGACTGGAGTCAGCTCCCGGGCAGCACCGCGTCCGGCGCGATCCAGAAGCACCTCCCGCGAGCGGAGGGCGGCCTGCGTCGGAACTTCATCAAGTACGTACTCGACGACTTCGACCCGACCGCGCCCGCCAACTACCCCTGCTCCATCACCGTCGTCGGCACGGCTCAGCCGGACCGCGGCGACGACCCGGCGATCGGCTCGGCGAACGCCATCATCGCCTACGACGCCTCCGCGTACCGGGCGCAGACCACCCCGGCCACCGGCGTGGTCAACCACACCAACGGATTCAAGCTCGGCAGCATCGACGGCAAGGCGCCCAACACCGCCGCGTTCACCGGCAACATCTCCACCTACTACGTGATCGACGCGCGCGATACCGAGATCGACACCAACACGATCGCGTTCATCAATTGGGCCAAGGCCCCCGCCCAGCGCCCCATTTGGCAGCTCTTCGGCTTCGTCCCGTAATCGAAGCGGGTCCGCTTCGTACCTGTGCTTCCGGACGCTTGACGCTCCCGTCGCCGTCCGCTCGCCGCGTCGGCGGACGGACGGCGGCATCGGGTCCCGGGCCCGATGATCGTTCCGCCGGCGCGACGGGGTCGTGGTCGGGGAAATCCCGAAGCATGACCGCACCCGCCGCCCCGGAATCGCTGCACGGGCGGTCACCGCCCGTCCGGTACGACCCGCCCATCCACCGCCGCCGCCCGGCCGGCCGCCACGGGACCGAGGAGCCGAGTCGGCGGCGGCCAGGCCTTCGGCCGGGGCGCGGCAGCGGCCGGCGAGTTCCGGAGGGTCGAGCACCACGAAGTCGTGGCCCGGCAGCGCTACGTGCGTGATCACGAAATCGAGGCTACCGGCGCCGCTGCGGACCTCGCGGCGATCCGGTCCTCGCAGCGACAACCACGAACGGCACGAGCAACGCCCGGACCGGGTTCCGACCGGAACGGCACCGTCGACTCGACGAGTTCCCGCACCCGGGGCGAATCCCACGGCGGCGCAGCGGCGGGCGAAATCGATCGAGCAGCCGTCCGCGGCGGCTGTCGTGCGCGGAGCCGCCCAACCCCTATGGGGCCTACAACATTTCCTCACAACTTCTTGGGGCGTCGGGGTGGAGCCCGATCGAAGGGTGGTTGAGGTGGGGCCGTCCGAACGATCGTCGACGCGTGTTGGCGTTCCGGCGCGGCAACGCCTGGTACCTGCGGGCCTGCGTGATCCTGCGCCGGATCGCCGGCCGACCCATCCGCGTGCCAACGAGACGCCGGGCCCACTGCCGGACCGGATCCGTATCTCGGCAACGAGCGACCCGACCTCCCCCTCCCGGTCTGTGCCACCGCCCCTGGTGCCGTCTTCGGTGGGCGCGCGTGCCGGCGGTATTGGAAACGACCGCACGGCGTGCGACTGGTACATTGCCGGCCACGGGGAACAGCGCGACGCTCCAACTACGGCTGTTCAAGGGCTTGTTGAACGTCGGTGCGGTAGTCGGCGCCTTGCGGTCGACGCGACGCACGTCCGCCTCCGTGGCCGCTCACGACGGAGGAGGGACGCCGATGGCCCAGTGGCGCGAGTCCGGATCGCGGTCGCCATGGGGGATCATCGGGGAGTACTTCACTCCGGAACACCGCATTGCCCCGCCCGACCCGTTCATGGAGCGCATGCAACTGCTCCGATCCTGGGTGAGCGTCGGCATCGTCTTGTGGATGTGCTACCAGTACGGCTTCGACTACGACGAGTTCAAGTCCGAGGCCACCGGCAACCTGACCATCGGCGTGGGCACCGCGCTCCTGATGGTGCCGTTGATCGGCCTCGTCCTGATACTCGTCGCCGACCCCGCCGCCCGGCCCGACGTCAGGCGCGACATGGCGGCGCCACTCGGCCGCGTGGTGGCGTTCGTTGTGATCGGTGCCGTCTCGATCCGGGGCATGTCCTACGCCGATGCCCATGAGACCGTGTTGTCCTTGTTCGTCGTCACGCCGCTCGCGTTGATGGCCACGGTGGTGTTCATCTGCGCCGCGTGGTACTCCACTCGTCACCTGTTCAACGCCGTCGACGGCCACCTCCTGATGCCGTCACTGGTCGGCCCGTGGGTTCCCTGGGCCATCGCATGCGCGAACATCGGCGACTCGGGGGACAACGTTCCCGCGGGTGTCGGCCTGACCGTCTCGTTCGGCGGCGCCGTCCTCGTGACCGTGCTCGCGGTGTGGGAGCACCTGCGCGTGCGCGAGCTGTACGGCATCTCCCTGCGGCACCCCGACCCCGGGTCCGCCGACGCCACCGACGCCTGACCGCGCCACGCGGAACGGTTGGCCCCCCGGCTCTTTCGGAGCGCCGGTGTGCACGGAGACGGTCACGCGGTCGGGCATGAGCGCGTCGTCCCTGCATCCATGGTGCTCCGCGAACACGGATGCGTGCCCCTGGCGGTACGTCAACGGCCCGAGTTCGTGTATCGACCCGTCTTCGGGGCCTGTATTCACGTCGGTGGCGGGACTCCATTGCTCGGCGAGTCCACGGGGGGCGAGATCCGCTCGTCCCACCGTCACGAACGACAGGGCCCGCGCGGCATCCGCCCCGCGGGCCCGTCGAGTCAGCGTGCGAGCCAGTCCCGATAGGCCGTCTTGGCGAGGACGGCGCCGTCCCCGGCGATGAGGGCTTTGCCCGAGGCGGCGGCGAACATGCCGGCCGTGTCGTCGGTGACGACGGTGCGCCGGTCGCCGCGGGCGGCGAGGGTGATCCTGCCCAGTTCGTCGAGCCGGAAGACCTCGGGACCGGCGACGTCGCGGGTGTCCCGTAGCGGGGTGCCCACGCTGACGTCGGCCACGGCCCGGGCAACGTCGGCCGAGGCCATGGGCTGGACGAGCGTGGCGGGCAGGCGGACGGTGTGCTCGTCGGAGGTCCAGGACAACACCGAGTCCATGAACTCGAAGAACTGCGTGGCGCGGACGATCGAGTACGGCACGGGGCCGGCCTTGAGGATGTTCTCCTGCAGCACCTTGGCACGGTAGTAGACCAGATCCGGCACCAGGTCGGCGCCCACGATCGAGAGGATGACCGCGTGCCCGACGCCCGCCGCCTCGGCGGCGGCCAGCAGGGTGTCCATGGTCTGCCGGAAGAACGCTGGTGAGGCCTCGTCGAAGGTCGGCGAGTTCGTCAGGTTGACGACGACGTCGGCACCGTCCAGCGCCTCCGCCAGGCCCTGCCCATTGAGCAGGTCCAGGCCGGAGGACGGGGAATGCGGCACCGCGTGGTGCCCGTTCGCGTTGAGGATCTCGACGACCTGCGATCCGATGAGACCGGTCCCACCGATGACAGCGATGTTCATTTCTTCGCCCTTTCTTGCCGGATTCCACAAGGAACACGTTCACGAACCAAGACCGACCGGCCCTGCGGGTTGTGACACACAGAATTTCCCGCAGGAACAGCCTCTAGACTCCGACGCACGTGACGGCCTCGTCGAGCGGTGCCCAGCCGGTACGAGGACGGCTCACCGCGACATCCTCGAATCCGATCGACATTCCGCGGAAGAGAACGAGTTCGTCCGGGGGCGAAAGGATCTCGCCGCCCCATGCCACGATCGATGTAGCGGAACAGGGCGGCGGGCGCGCCGAGTGCACCGTAGCGCTGCTCGCCGAAAGCGGATCGGCGCTCGCGGTACGGGGATCTCAGCGTGGGCGGGTACATCTCATACTCCGGCTCGTCCCAGAGCTCGCCCGCGGCAAGGCGCTCGCCCGCGCGCTTCTTGAGCTCCGCCGGCGGGGCGCCGGTCACCACGTAGGCATGCCACGGCTGGATGTTCGACCCGGACGGCGCGCCCAGGCCGCCGCCGACAGCACCCGCTTCAGCACCTCCCTCGGGACGGGCCGGTCGGTGAATCCGCGAACCGCCTGGCGGCTCGGGGCCGCTTCGTAGACGTCCACGATCTCCTGCCTTCCGAACCGATCGAGACGCGGCGGGTGGCAGAGGCACGGGAACGCCACGTGAGGCGCGAGCAGTCGCTCGCCGCCGTCTCCGTCAGGAGACGAACCCGCTGTAGGGCGCCGTCGACGAGCGGAGCGGATCGTCCCGGGGCCCTCTTTTTCGACTCGACGAACGCCTTCGAGACGAAATCCGGCACTTCCCGGCGGCCGTCGACGGCGCCCCATCCCGATGAAACCGGCCGCTCCCCTCGGGCCACGGGCATCGTCAGGGAAGGTGATTCGTCACGCCGCCGTCGCCGACTTCGCCGATCGCTCCCGGGTGCAGGGTGCCGATGCCGCGGCCCGTACCGCGCCTGAACGTCCCGCCACGGGGCACCCGTCCGCAGCCGCCACAACACCCCGTCGATCACCTGCCGATGTTCGGCCGCTTGGAGCATCCCCGCCGAGCGCCGCTCGCCTCAGCATCCGATTCTTCCCGTATGAGACGTTATCTTTCATTCGCGAGCGCGGTGCTGGTCGCCGGGCTGTCCACGTCGGCCGCGTTCCCGGCCGCCGCCCCGGCAAGCACGGCCCCCGCTGCGCGGCAGGCCTCGCAGACCTTCACCTTCACCGGGGCGCCTCAACAGGTCACGGTCCCCGACAACGTGTGCACGGTGACCGTGGACGCGTTCGGGGCCGCCGGCGGCGACGGCCAATACGGCGTGGCGGGCGGCCGGGGGGCGGAGGTATCGGCGACGTTCGGCGTGACGCCGGGAGAAGTCCTCACGGTGAACGTGGGCGGCGCCGGGCACTCCGGGGACGACAGCGACCCGGCGCGCGCCCAGGGCGGCTACAACGGGGGTGGCCGGGGCGGCGCCTACATCGCGAACGGCCAGATTTCCGGTATCGCCGCAGGCGGCGGCGGGGGCCGGACCACGGTCGGCACCGGTACGACACCCCTGGTCGTGGCGGGTGGCGGAGGAGGCGGCGGCGCGTCGTTCTTCGCCACCGCCATCGGCGGCGGGAACGCCGGCCAGGCGGGCGAGCCGGGCCAGGGGCTCCCGGGGGACGACGAGGGCAGGCCCGGCCGGCCCGGCGGCGAGGGCGGGCAGGGCGGCGTCAACGCCCCCCACACCGCCCCCAACGGCGAGAACGGCAGCCCGGCCGTCGGACCGGTCGGAGGCGCGGGCGGGAACAGCATCCTCGACCCGCACGGCGGCGCGGGCGGCGGCGGAGGTGCGGGAGCCACCGGGGGCGGCGGCGGGGCCGCGTCCCCCACCGCCTCCAACAGCGGCGCGGGCGGCGGCGGAGGCTCCAGCAGCGGCCCCGCGAGCGCCGTGTTCACCACCGGAGCCCGTCAGGGCAACGGCGAGGCCACCCTCACCTGGATGCCCTGCGTCGTCGTCACCGGCGACGTGACGGTCCTCAAGCGGGACGCCCACACCCGAGCCCCGCTCGCGGGTGCCACCTTCCAACTCTGGGAGGAGACCAACGACATCCCCGGACTCCAGACCACCGGCACCAACCCCGACACCGCCATCGGCGAGCCCTGCGTCACCGGCACCGACGGCACCTGCACCCGCAACGTCCCCGTCGGCACCTACTACTGGGAAGAGACCCGCGCCCCGGCCGGCTACCTCCTCCCCGACGACCGCGTCTTCGGCCCGCTCGTCCTGACCGCCGCCAACGCCGCCACCGGCGTCGGCGTCACCGCCGACGACACCGCGAAACCGACCGAGCCGAAACCGCCCTGCCACGATCACCCCGACGACACCACGAAGCCGACCGAGCCGAAACCGCCGTGCCACGATCACCGCGACGACCACGGCACACCCGAACCTTCCACCCACGGCGGCTGCAACTGCTGACCGCGACCCACACATCCACTCGCGGAGCGCGAGGCAACGCCAAGGCACCGCCCGCCCTCACGCTCCGCGAACCCAACACACCATCGCAACCTCGTCCACGGCCGTCGGCCCGACTCACACGTCCTTGCGCCGCTCCCACACGATCGGGGCGTATCGTCCCGGTTCGTGGCACGGGCCCAACGCGTGTCCCAGCCCGTGAGCCGCGACGGCACCGACCCGGGTGTCGGGGCCTGCTCGGTCACACCTGCGGACGCGGCGGCGAGGACGCCGGGTCGGCGCCGGGCGCGGTTGTGCTCGACACCCGCTACGCGCGGCGCCGGGGCCTGGCGGTCGGCGACCCGCTCGTGGTCGGGGCCGTGGGTGGTGCGACCCGCATGTTGCGGGTCGGCGGCCTGCGCACGGATCGGCCAGCGGGCACGGGCGGCGAGGTGAACCCGCTGGATCCACCCGGCCGCGGCGCCCGGGACGGATGGGATCGCGCTGCGCACGGCGGTGAAGGCGGCGACCTCGGCCGAGCCGAACGTGGCGGTGCGAACCCGGGCCGACTACCGGCGGAGCCGCAAGGGCGTGCTGGGCACGATGGTGGCCCTGGCGTACGGACTGCTGTCCCTGACCATCGTGATCGCGGTCCTGGGCGTGGTGAACACGCTCGCGCCGTCCGAGGTCGAACGCACCCGCGAGATCTGGATGTTGCGCGCACTGGGCCCCGGCCCTCGGCCTCGGCTGGGGCTTCGGCGCGGCACGGTGGTTGGCCCACGACGGCAGCGTGACGGTGCTCGCCGTGTCGTGGCCGACGATCGCCGCAGTGGTCGTCGGCGCGACCCTCGCGGGCCTGACCGCAGCGACGATCCCGGCCCGGCGCGCGGCCCGCCCGGGCATCACGGCCGCGATCCGGGTGGACGCGTGCGCAGCGCGGCCTCGGGCCGGACGCGGTAGTCGGAGCAACCCGCCGGGCGCCCCGACCCGGGTGCACGGCGACGCCGGGCAACTCGCCCGGATCCCGCGCAACCCCGCCGACAACGCCGCGACCCACGACCTCGTCCGCCGTACGCCCGACGGTCGCGCCGTCGGCCGACGGACACACGGCCGTGCTCCGGGTGGCCGACGACGGCCCCGGGCCCCTCGCCCAACGCGACCACATCTTCGAGCGGTTCGTCCGCCTCGACCCCAGCCGCGACCGCGACTCCGGCGGCGTGGGACCGGGTCTCGCCATCGTGCGCCGACTCGTGGCCGCCCACCACGGGAGTGTGATCGTGGACGAAGCATCGGGCGGAGGAGCCCTGTTCCGAGTCGTCCTGCCCACAGGTCCGAACCGGCCCCAGGACCGGCACACGAGAGCACCGGCGACTGAACCCGAACAGTTGCCGCAGGTGACAACCGGTGGGCGGTGACCTGCTCGTCGAAATGGCGGTGAAGATCCGCACGGAGCCGCCATGGGTGTCTTCGCGGTGGACCGAGGCCGAATCCGGCGAACCCGACGTCTCGCGGCGTCATCCACTCCAGGTTTGGCTGCCATGCGTTGGGTGGCGGTGACAGGCACGGTCGTCGCCACGTGTGCGATGACCCTGACGGCTTGCGACTCGTCGGAGTCGTCGCCGAACCGGCGATCGTCGGTCCCGAGTGGTTCGGCGGCGCCGTCCTCCGCCGCAGGGCGTGCGCTCGTCGCGGCCGACGGCTCCGACGTGCAGGCATGCCGTGACGGCAACTGCCGGATAGTGGTGGCCGGGCCGGTCACCATCGTGCTGGACGGAACGTATCCGGCCGAGGTCTCGATCACCCCGCAAGGCGACAGGGCCGAGTACCACGCCGCGTCGGGAGCCGGTACTTCGGTCGGCGGCAGCATCGGCGTCGGCTGCTCCGCCGTCCCGAGCGCCGCGGCGAGTGGTTCGGGCGGCAGCTCGCGCAGTATCGCCTGGTGCGGCACGGCCCCGCCGCCTGCGGCGACCCAAGGCGTCGTGCTGCGCGTACCGGACGCCCGTGACGGAGCCGTTGTCGTCGACATCGGCACAACCTGAACACGACTCAGGGGTGGCGGCGAGCAGTTCCTCGGTGGAGACGGTGACCGCGTCCACGACCAAGAACAAGCGGGCGAATCCGCCGGCCGTCGGATCGCGGCGTCGGACGCACGGGACCTGCGCCGGACCCGAGCCGGGTCGGTCGGGGGGCAGATCGGGGTTACGCACGATGAGCCCTGTACATGGGGTGCGCATCCGCTCCCGACAGGCTCGGACACCCGGGCCCGGCCCGTCGTTTCTCGGGACGACGGGGAGGCGACGAGCAATCGGTCCGGGCGGTCCGGCGGGCGCTGTAGACGGTGGTCGCCCGGCGGCATCCGTCCCACGACAACCCGCTCCTGCGGCCCTCTTCGCTGGGACGGGACCGTCAACGGCGTGCGAACACGACCGATCCTCGATGATTCCGCATTTTCGAGCGCCGCCCGGCGTGCTGCCGTACGGTTTTCGTGTCGCATCGTGCAGCCGCGTCCTGTCGGGGGATCCGTGCGCCGTCTCCGTGTGTCTTTCGTCGCGGCCGGGCTTGCCGTGATCGTCTGCGGTTGTTCGGGCGGCGGGGGTGGTTCCGCCGCTCGTACGCCGAGCGATCGGGCGCCCGCGTCGGCTGATCAAGCCCCCGGGGGTACCGGCACGGACGGTCGGGATCCGGGCCTCGCATCCACTCCCGCCCTGCCGAGTATCGGTCGGCTCGTTCGCACCTTCACCGACGAGTCGGGCGCGCGGCTGGACGGGCCGCTGGCTTTCAGCCCGGACGGCGGGCACCTGGCCGGCCCCGGTCAGAGCGCCGACGCCTTCGTCTGGGACAACGCGTCCGGCGCCGCGACGAAACTGACGGACCCGATCTTCCCCGGACGTCCCGTCTCTTCGCTGTCCTACACGCGCGACGGCAGGGAGTTGGTGACGACGGGATATCAGGACCGCGCCTGGGATCCGGCCACCGGCGCGCTGATAGCGAACGGATTCCCTTCACTGACGGCTGCCCAGAACGTCGGGGGGAACCCCGACCGGGGCCTCGGGTTCGGCCGCGACGGCACGACGTTCTACGTGTATACGGGGGTGTCCGCGCCTACCGTGGCCGTGGGCACGTACACGCTGTCCGGCACCGCGCTGGCCCCGGGCGCATCGCATCACCTGGCGTCGGCGCTCGATACGGCGGCCTACCCGCCCGTGGTCAGCCCGGACGGCCTCTCGGTCATCGGCGCAGCCGCCACGGCTCCCGCGCACGCCCCTTGGCTGATCGACCTCGCCTCGGGCACCGCCACCCCGGTCGCACTCCGACCCACGGACGCGAGTCCGGGCGCCGATACGACGGCGGTCGGATACAGCCCGGACGGCAAACTCCTCGCCGTGGCCCGGTTGCAGTCCGACGGGGAGGCGGTGACCCTGTACGACACGACGACCTGGACGAGGACCGTATCCTTCCGCGGAAACGCGTTCGCTTTCAGCCCCGACGGCAAAACGCTCGCCGTCGGAAGCAACGACACGGGCCCCGGGGTGCAGTTGTACACCGTCGCCGACGGCAAGGGCATCGGAACCCTCTCGACGACGAGCGAACTCGCCCATTCCCCGGGAGCCTTGGCCTTCGGCCCGGACGGCGGTGAACTGGCCGCGGCGGAAGGCACGGCGGGGATCGAACTGTGGAACGTGCGCCCTTAGTGTGGACCTGCGCACACTGGTCGGCCCCAGAACTTTCGCAGGGCGGCGTTGACGACGGCGGGCTCCTGGGTGTGCGGGTAGTACCCGGGTACCCGCAGGAGGTCGCCTCCGAGGGAGTCCGTGAGGGACTCGGCCACGGCCACGAGGGGTAGCCCCACATGCTCGCGGTACGCGGCCGGTGCGTGCTCCCAGGTTCCGCAGATCACCAGAACCGGTGGAGCAGCGTCCCGGATCGCCTCCAGCGGGATCTCCGCCTCCCAGACGGGCCGCTCCCCCATCGAGGTGGCGACGGCACGGAGTCGGCGCGAGGTGGGCTCGGGCATGGCCATCCCCAACCCCTCGGTGGACGCGCGCAGATACTGCTCCGGCGTGACACCGTCCGGGATGCCCGGGGCACCGTCGCGCACCCGGTCGAGCAGGTCGGCGACGATGGGATGGTGGGCCGCGGCCGTGAAGGCGGAGGGCTGGACGAGGGCGAGGGAGCGGACGAGGTCGGGTCGGCGCGCGGCGGCGATGAGCGCGGCGACGGCACCGTTCCCGTGGCCCACGAGGTGTGCGCCGCCGAGCCCTGCGGCGAAGGTCTCGTCGCCGAGAATCTCCACGACGTCCTCGGCGTCCACGTCGAAGTCGCTGCGCGCGGTGTCCGGGCTGTCCCCGTAACCCCGGCGATCCATCAGGAGCAGCCGGCGGCTGTCCGCCAGGGGGCGTTGCGCGGCAAACCCGTAGGTGGGGTCGCTGCCCCAGGTGAAGATGTTGTGGACGAAGAGGGCGGGAGCGGCAGCGGTTTTCGGGAGCACCGGGACCACCGGGACCGCCGGAGCCGTCGGGCCCCGGTTTCCTCCGCCCCGATCGCGGTCGTCCCACACGGTCACGTGCACGGTCATGGGTTCACCTTCCCGGAGTCGAGGAACGTCGACTCCCGTGAGTCCGGCAGGTAGGTCGTGTGATCGGGGGCATCGAGCAGGCCGAACCATCCGTCGTGCCCGAAGGCGTCTCGCCCTGATCACGGCTCGCGGGTCGCCCCCACACGCGTCGGGGCCGGAGCAGCCGAATCGCCGCCCCCTGTCGGGCCGTTGCCTCCGGCGCCGGATCGTTCGTGCCCCGTCGGGTGGCGGGCGAAGCCCCGGGGGATCGCCCCGCGTCTACGCGAGGTCCAAGGGGGCCGGGTCGTGGCCGTCCCAGATTCGGCGGGAGGCGGCTTCCGGGTACGGGACGGTCCTCGACTCGACGTCCAGGACGCGGGTGAGCCCTCGGTCGGGCCCGTGGGCGGGCCATCCGGGATTCCCGGTCGTGACGAAGCGGACCCATCCCCCCTGTAGTTCCCGGGATACCGCCGAGACGTCCGGCGTCGGTCGGTCGCCGAAGAAGTGTCGGCCGATGGGGCTGTCCAGCGTGCCGAAGGCCAAGGGGACGTCGAGGCTGTGGCAGGCGCCCAGGAGTCCGCCGCCCGCCGGGGCCGCGAGTCCCAGCTCGAACAGGAACGACGTACCGCCGGCCGCCCGGTTGGCTTCGGCCAGGCGCAGCGAGGGCATCCGGAAGAGGGCGTCGGAGTGCACCAGTTCGAGGAGTTCTTCGGGCGTGGCCGTGGGGTGGGCGGCCCGGTAGGCGTCGGCGGCGGCCGGTGTCGGGGCGAACAGGTCCAGGGCGGTTCGGGTTTCGTCCTCGGTGTAGGTGCCCGATCGCCCCATCATGACGCTGAAGAGTCGGAATTCGTCGCGGGTGTGGCCCACGAGGAGTTCGATTCCGTTCGCTCGGCCGTCGGCCAGGGCTTTCCAGGGTGTTTCGGTGAGTACTTCGCCGTCGAGGACCGGGCATACGGCGACGCCGATCCGCGCGAGCCGACCCCACCTGTCGCGGTGGTCGGCGAGATCGGCGCCGAGGGCGGTGAGTTCGCCGGCCAGGCGCGAGGGGGCGATGCCCGAGAGGGCTTCGACGTCGGGCACCGTACCGACCCGGGCCGCGAGCACGGCGGCGACCTCCCGAGCCAGGCCGCGGGTGCACAGCAGTCCGGGTACGGAGTGGGCGATGGCTCTGTGGAACAGTCCGCGCGCCGACTCCGTGGTCAGCAACGCCGCAATCGATCCGGCCCCGGCGGATTGTCCCGCGACCGTGACCCGGTCGGGGTCACCGCCGAAGGCGGCGATGTTGCGCCGTACCCAGTGCAGGGCCGCGATCTGGTCCAGGAGCCCGCGATTGGCCGGCGCGCCCTCGACGAGGACGAAACCCTCGACGGCGACCCGGTAGTTGACGCTCACCACGACCAGCCCGGCTCCGGTCAGCGCCGCGGGATCGTACATCGGGTCGCCCGAACTCCCCGCGATGTAGGCGCCGCCGTGGATCCACACCAGCACGGGCAGCCCGGTCGCCCCCACCGTCGGGGTGGCGACGTTGAGGGTGAGCCAGTCGTCGCCGACCGACGTCTCCGCCGTGGGCCCCGCCTGCGGGACCACGGGGCCGAACTCGCCGGCCTGTCTCGTCCCCTTCCATCCCTCGATCGGGGCGGGCGCCCGGAAACGCAACCGCCCGACCGGCGGCCGGGCGTAGGGGATGCCGCGGAAAACCGCGTGCCCTCCTCGCCTGCGCCCTTCGACGACTCCCTCCGCCGTGCGTGCTCGCGGTCGCTCGGACATGCCACCCTCTTCCTCTTCGAGAGGACTTCAGCCTTTACCAGTCAACTGTATTATGTCAACTGTATGGAAAAGGAGGTCGCCGATGCCCAAGCAGGTGGATCATCGCGAACGTCGCGAGACGATCGCCCGAGCACTGTGGCGCGTGGTGGAACAACGCGGCATCGCGCACGCGAGCGTGCGCGAAGTGGCCCAGGAGGCCGGGATCTCCCACGGCGCGGTGCAGCACTACTTCGCCACCCGGGAGGAGATGTTGGTCTTCGCGATGGACTTCGCGTCCGAACAGACCTCACTGCGCGTCGCGGAACGCGTCGCGGAACTCGGCGACGCGCCGCATCCGCGCGACGTGCTCCGGGTGACGCTCACGGAGATGCTTCCGCTGCATCCCGAAGCACGCGCGACGAGCCGGATGAGCGCCGCCTACGTCCTGGAGGCCCTGCACGACGCGCACATCCACGCACGCGCACGCGAGGGCCTGACCCACGGCCGCGACCTCGTCGAAGACCTCGTCCGCCAGGCGATCACCGACGGCCACATCGACCCCGACCGCGACCCGGCGATCGAGACCAACCTGCTCCTGGCACTCACCGGCCTGACCCCGCTCGTCGAACTGGGCGTGATCGAACCCCGGGAGGCCACGACCACCATCGCCCACCACCTCGACCGCCTGTTCACCAACCGGCCCTGACCACGTCGCGACATCGACGGTCGCGCGCGGCCCGACACCCGGCTCCATCGGCGCACACACCACACGACCGCACCGGGAGGGAGCGTCCCACCGTCCCGGGTGTCCCGAACCGCGGCGCCCGCGGACGTCCCGTGCTTTCGGGCCGTGGGAACCGGCAGGACCCTCTCACGTCACGGGCACGCGTCGGGACCCACGCCGGCGGCCGCGTCCCGGATCCGGTCCGGCGCGTGAAGTGCCGACGCCCGACCGGGTGATCGGCACACACGGCGGCGTGGGCGAACCCGCAACACGCCGCGCACATCGCCAACACCTCCTCGCGCTCGGCCCCGGACGACACGTCCGCCAGGGCGCGGACCTCGCGCGACGGGTACGCCGTGGCCGTCGCGCAGAACCCCACGCTGTCTCCGAACGATGGCGTGGTCGTCACCCGGCCCGTGATCCACGCGCCACCGGGGCCGGTCACGCCGGTCGGCCACTCGTACGGCGGTGCGGTGATCACCGACACGGGCAACCACAACAAGGTGACGGCGCCGGTGTACGTCGCCGCGTTCGCCCCAAACGCGAGCGAGTCGGTGAACACCCTGATCGCCGAACCCCACCCGGCACGCCGGTGCCGCCGAGCCTGCCGTCGCCCGCCGATGACCTGCCGCTCGCCCAGATCGGCGCGCTTCCCGACCGACTTGCAGATCCGAAGGCGCTGCCGGCGCGACCGAACGGATCGGCGCCACGACGATCGAGGTTGCCGGCAGCCACGCGATCCACGTTTCGCGGCCCGCCCCGGTCGCCAACCTGATCGAACAGGCCGCCGACTCCTGATCCCACGACGGGACACCCCCGGCGCCCGCCGCACCGGCCTACCACGGCCGATGCGGCGGGCGCCACACACTCGGCTGCCGCCAACACCACGCGAGGGGAGCCCCCGTAGAGTCACCGTGCCGGCGCAGGACATCGCTCCCGGGCGCAGGCGCCACCGCTTGGCGAGCGTCCGTCGGGGTCGACACTCCGACCTCGACCACATCGGCGTGCAACCACCCTGGACACGGCACGGTTCGCGACGCGCTCAACGCGTCCCGTCGTCGCCCGTGCGCAGGCCGCGGACCAGCAAAGCCGTCAAGTGATCGGCCTGCTCGGGCGGTACCTGCTCGCGCAGCCATGCGGCGGCGTTCGTCAGCGCGTGCACATCCGCCGTGGAGACATCGTCCCGGACCGCTCCCGCTTCGCGCGCGGCCGACAGCAGCCGTTCGGTCGTTGCCGTCATACGTGCGCACGCGTCGTGCAATTCGGACGCCTCGTCGGTGAAGCCCTGCATCAAAAGCGTCGCCAGCCCCCGGTATGCCGCGGCGTGCCCCGAGACCGCGCCCATCCACGCCGTCAAGGCCGCCAACGCCGTTCCGTGTCCGGGCAGTTCGTCGCCGAATTCGAAGAGGGCGACGTGCCGCTCGCGCAGCAGTGCCGCGGACAACGCGCCCCGATTCGGGAAATGCCCATAAAGCGTCCCGATCGCGACACCGGCCTGCCGGGCGATGCCCTCCAACGACGCGCCGGTGCCCTGCTCACGGAACGCTTGGTCGGCCGCCGCGAGGACGCGTTCCCGATTGCGTCGTGCGTCGGCGCGCGGCCGACGCGTTCCCGTGCCGCTCATGCATAGCCCCTAGACAAGTTGAGGGGTCCTCGAATTAATATTTCGAGGACACCTCACCTTAGCCGAAGGGGCTTCCCATGATCTTGGTCACCGGGGCAACCGGATCCATCGGCAGACACCTGGTCCGGCGGCTCGACGAACTCGGGGCGCCGTTCAGGGCCCTCGTACGCGACGCCGACCAGGGCCGCGCGCTCGGCTGCCCGTACGCCGTCGGCGACTTCGACGATCCCGATTCGATCGCCGCGGCAGTCGTCGGCATCGATCGGGTGCTGCTCAACGGCGCGGGCGCGGTCCCCACCCCAGACGGCCGACCGCAGCCCATGGTCGCGCAGCAGAAGACCGTCATCGACGCGGCAGGCCGCGCCGGTGTACGGCGGATCGTCAAGGTCTCCGTGTGGCACGCCCACCGGGGCGGCAGGCTCGCGCAGGGTGCGCACTGGGAGATCGAACGACACTTGGAGGCGTCCGGTGTCGAATGGTCGCTTCTGCACCCGAGCGGCTTCATGCAGAACTTCCTCACCGGTGCGGGCACGTTCGACGACAACGGGAGCCTCATCGCCCCGGCGGTCGATGCGCCCGTCTCGTACATCGACTGCCACGACATCGCCGCGAGCGCGGCCGTACTGCTCACCGAACCACGGGGCGCGGGCGAGACCTTCGTCCTGACGGGCCCGGAGGCGCTCACCATGCGGGAAGTCGCGGACCACCTCGAGGGTTCTCTCGGGAGACCTGTCGGCGTCGTCGCCCTGGGGGCCGAGGACATGGCGGCCAGACTCGAGGCCCAGGGCGTGCCCCGGCGGTTCGCCGACGACGTAGCCCACCTCTGGGCCGATGTGGGCACCGGCTCGATGGCTGCGACCACGCCCGCGGTCGAGCATCTGACCGGCCGTGAACCGAGGACCTTCGTCGCGTTCCTCGCCGCCAATCGGAACGCCCTCCGCTGAGACCGCGTTCACCTCGGACGATCGAGCCCGGAGCAAGGATCGACGACCCGCAATTCTCGGCGTCCGCGCGTAGCCGGTGCGCAGGGTCCCGGCCGGGGAGTTCGCCCGCTGCGCCGTTCCGGCGGCTTTTTCGTCGGCCTGCCGCCGGTGCGGATGACGACCCCGTCCGTCCTGGGATCGCGAGTCGGCGGGCGAGGGTACTGCGGGGGAATACGGCTGTGCGGGCCCTTGCTGTGTGGATCCGTGGGTGACACCGAGGTGGTCGAGGGTCCGGGGCGGGTGGCCGCGATGTGTCGGGAGACCCTGGGGGACGAGCCGGGAATCAGACGTCCTCTGGCGGAGGGTTCGTCCCTCGACATCGTCGAGATCACCTGTTGTGACGATCAGCGGTCGTTTCGTCCGCCGATTTTCGTTTCCGAGCCCGAAGCCGGGGTCACGCGGATGTTGTTGGTCCGCTCCGGCGGGTTCCTGGCGCGGGTCAACGGCCGTGAGGAGTTCACCGACCCGGTCGCGGGATTCGTGCTCCGCCAAGGCGATGAAGTGGCCGTCGCCCACCCGGCCCACACCCGCGACATCAGCACGATGCTCGATCTCGGCCGGGACGTCTACGGTGACCTCCTCCTGCCACCGGCCCGGGATCCCGTCGTACCGGTTACCGCCGCGCTCGACCTGGCCCATCGACGGCTGGTCTCCGCCTGCCGGGCCGGGATCGACCGCTTCGAGGTCGCCGAGCGGGTGCATCACCTGCTCACCACAGCCGCCGCCCCGCGCACTCCGGCACGGACCGGGCGACGCGCCGCCACCGTCCGGGCGCACCGCAGGCTGGTCGCACACACGCGGGCGGTGCTGATCGACGGGCCGTTGACGGCGAGCCTGGAGGAACTCGGCCGCCACGTGGGCTGCTCCCCCTTCCACCTCAGCAGGGTGTTCCATCAGGTCACCGGGCAGACCCTCAACCACTACCGCAACCAGCTACGGGTCCGCGCCGTGGCCGAAGACCTCGCCGACGGACACTCCTCACTGCGGACGCTGGCCACCACCTACGGCTTCGCCGACCAGGCCCACCTGACCCGCGTGTTCCGACAGCACACGGGACTGGTACCCAGCGCGGTCCGGGCGATGCTGAGACCGGCCGGCCCGGGTCGGTGAATGCGCACAAGAATCTTCTACGCCACGGCGGTACGACTCCGTGATGATCATCGACATGAAGGCCGCCGCCACGTGCTCCGGACTTCGAGTCGAATCCATGCCCTGTCGCGTGCAGAGGGCTGCTCAGGACTCCGGTTCGGGCGGCCCGGTGCGCGGCTGACCTCTCCGGAGATGGGCGCCGGAGCGATTCGTCGGCGCCCGGGACGCGTTGCGGAAGTGCCGTTTACGCGGCCACCGGCCAGGCTGAACGAAAGGGAACTCCCGTGAAATACCGCACCATCGGCGCCGACCCGGCGACGCGGCGCGAGGTGAGCGTGCTCAGTCTGGGCGCGATGTTGTTCGGCACGACCATCGACGAGGAGAGGTCGTTCGCGATTCTCGATCGGTATGTCGAGGCCGGCGGCACGTTCATCGACACCGCGAACAACTACGCGTACTGGAACACCGGCAGTCAAGGCGGGGAAAGCGAGGCGCTGCTCGGCCGCTGGCGGCGCAGCCGTGGCATCGGCGAGGAGATCACCATCGCCACCAAGCTCGGCGGCCGGCCGACCGCCGTCACCGAGCCGACCGGCTCCACCAGCAGGCTGGTCCCCTCGGACGGCGTCGAGGGGGTGAACGCCAAGGTGATCCGCGAGGCCTCGGCCGCCAGCCGCGAGCGCCTCGGCGTGGAGAAGCTGGACCTGCTGTACGCGCACATCGGCTTCCCGGACGCGCCGTGGCAGGAGATCGTCGAGGCCTTCGGCGCATTGGTCGCGGACGGCACGGTGGGCCTGCTGGGCGCCAGCAACCACTGGGGGTGGAGCGTGGAGCGGGCCAGGAACCTGGCCGCCGCCGCCGGCCTGCCCGGCTACGAGGTTCTCCAGTACCACCACAGCTACCTGCGGCGACGGGGGGATCTGCCCGGCAGGCGCTCCCCGGACGGGGAGATCGGCACGGTCTCCGGTGACCTGCTCAGCTATGTGCGGGCCGAACCCGGCCTCGCGCTGGTCGCCTACTCCCCGCTGCTGGGCGGCGCCTACGTACGCCAGGACAAGCCCCTGGACGCCGGCTTCGACCACGCGGGCACGCCCGCCCGCCTCGCGGCGCTGCACCAGGTGGCCGACGAGACCGGTGCGACCCCGAACCAGGTGGTGCTGTCCTGGCTCATCGGCGGCGAGATACCGGTCATCCCCCTGGTCGGCGCGTCCTCGGTGGCGCAACTGGACGAGAGTCTGGCGGCCGTGGACCTGGAGCTGACCGTGGAGCAGCGCGCCAAACTGGACGCGGCACACTGAGCGCGTCCGTAATTCGTAGTTGTCGACAACGGTCTGCGATCGCCAGGACGGCCTGCCCGGGGTCTCGACACCCGGAGAGGCACGCTCATATCGACGACCCGACCCGGCACCCGCGCTACGAAATACCGGCGCTGGGACGTGCATCGGTCTTGCAGTGGGAGTTCCCGACGCCGTCGCCCCGCGGGCCCTCGCCAACGCCGATGACGCCCTCGGGGCCGCGCCGGTCCGGGCGCCGGGACGGTTCGGATTCGACCACGCCGATCACCTGCTCCACACTGCCGAAACCCGCATCACCCTCGACCCCGACCATGCCGACGGCGCCACGCGACACGCCGCCGCCGGCGAGTCGGGGGCGTCGTCGCGACGAGCGGCGGGCGATCCGTCAACGCCTGGAACGGTGCACGACCCGCCAGGCCCGGCAATCTCCGAACGATGCGTGTCGTGCAACTTTCGTTGGTATCGGGCCGGTTGGCGTGGCGCAACCATTGCTGCGGGCCGCAGGCGGGGAGTGGATCCCGCAGGCCCGGTCGCGACGCATATGCGGTCGTCGACCGAACCTTCGTCAACGTTCCGCCCCGGAGGTCAACATGCCCATAAGACTCCCGCGCTTGCGCCGTGCCGCCCTGTCGACGGCGTTGACGGGACTACTCATGGTCGGCGTGCTGGGCATCAACCTGAGCACGGCATCGGCGCAGGGTGGTGGTGGCGGACCCACGCCCCAGGATCCCGCGGACGGCCCCGTCATCCCCGGCAGGTGTCCGACCGGCTACAGCCGCGTGATCGTGCGGTCCGACGATTTCCGGACGTACGTGGCCGACATGTCGGGCCCCTGGGGCCTCAAAGGCTCCGGGTCGGCATATATGGGAGCCCTGGGTCACCGGTTCGTCGGTGTCGGCTTCGATCTCGAACGGCCCGACGCGCGGGAGATGTTGACCGCCGTCGGCGCGAACTACGACGACGTGCTCACGAAGGGGGCCGCGCTCGACGAGAGGCAGGCCGCCGTGCTCTTCGAGGCCACGTTCCTCGAAGCACACCGCCGGGCATATCGACTCATGCCCGATTTGGGCAGCATCCCGGAAGCCTCCCGACAGGCGGCGCTGATCGACGTCCTCTTCTCGAACAGCACCGAACCGGACAGCAGCCTGCAAAGGCTCGTGAACGCGGTGAAGTCCAAGGACTTCTCGGAGGCGTCGGTCGTCATCGACGGTCTCAACTACAACGGCACGGCCAAGGTCAACGACAGTGACATCATGCGGTCCGGTGTCCGGTGCGTCGTCAAGCTGCCCGTCATCCGGCCGCCGAGCAGAGTGACCATCAAGCCCGCCGACGGGAACCCGGTGATCGACTTCCCCGGCACCAAGCCCAAATTCCCGTATCCGGAAACCCAGCACGCCTGCAGTGAGAACGTCGTCGGGGTGTACTTCAACGGGGTTCACGTCGGCAACATCGACATCGGCTGCAAGAACATCGTCATCTGGTTCATGCTCGACTGACCGCGCGGTCGCGACCGGCTCACCAGGACGACTCGCGTACCCCACGAGGTGCGCGAGTCATCCCGTCGGTCGACCGACCGCGACATCGACACGGACTCGCCTGCCGGCGACGGAAGATCGTCGCCCGTGTGACAAGTGGGCGACGTGGCCGACGTGGCCGACGGATCCGGGTCGGCCGTGGGTGGGCCCGTGCATCACGCGGCTGATCTCGGGAAAGCCGACGTGGACGAACTCGGAGAATCGGCTTCCGCCTTCCCGACGCCGACCCGATTCCGCCCCCGGACGGCACGATCCGCCGGGACGTCGGGTGTCAGCGCACGCGGCAAGGTCCCCGCTGTCCAAAACCGGTCGTGCGACAGTCGGCAAAGGCGGAGCCGACGACGGCGGGAGTCCGCCGCCCTGGATCCGCCTCGGCCGTCGATGGCACCGGGCGCAGAGTCAGCCGTAGTCACATTCCCGCTGCGGGATGCTTCCGTAGATCTCGTCGGCGGATCGGGGCGCTCACTCCCGCGCCACGAAGACCGGCCGGGTCGTCAGCACGTCCACGGACCGCTGGGCACGCACCACCAGTCCCAGGGCCTCGATGGCGGGATTCCCCTCCAGGGTGAAGACGATCCCCATGCCGTGGCGCTCGGCGTGGTCCATCACCCGCTGCGCCACCCACGACGGACGTCCGCCCACCAACGCGACGTCCCCTAGCCGGACTTGGGGCCCCGCCTCGCGTCCACGGCGACCGCGCACAGGCCCAGACCCGGTCCGAAGTACACCTCGAACGCGATCCACGACCCCGGGGAACTCGCATACGACGGGGCACCGACCAGGGCGGCCCTGACCCCCTCCGGCGACGACCCGAATCGCAACGGGCCCACCCCCACGAACGGAACGAACTCCCACTCCACCCCATCGTCCCGAACCACCCACACATCCTCCACGCCCCGACACTCCCCTTCCGACTCGAACACGACCGTGTCTCCGCCCTCGCCACCGTCGCGCCCGCGACGAAGCCGGTGAGCCCCACCCCGAACTCGGAGGCGACACGCCCCCGACGGGCCTGTCGCCGACGCACCCGACGAGAACCGCATCGAACCCACAACGCGCCACGGTCACCGGCTCGTCGGGCGGCACGGGAACAATGCGTCCCGTGAGCGGAAGTGTGCAGGAGGGCTCCAACACGGTGAGCACCGCTCGCACGGTGACGACGCCGTCGACCGCGATGCCCTCGGGAAGACCACCATGACCATCCTCGTGAACCGGATGGTCGACATCGCGGGCCGCACCACCACGTTCTGCGATCCGGCCCGTCACGCCGTCGACCCGACTCGGCGAACAACCCCGTCAACCGGGGCGTCACGGGGAGACACCAGCCGATTCCCGCCGGGTTTTCGAAGTTTCCTTCATCGTCGTAGCCGAATGGCGTCGGTGCGTGACGCTAAGGTCGTGGAACTCGACGACCGCAGGAGGATTTCCATGTTCCCGTCGTTCACACCCTCGGTGCGCAGCGCAGTGCTCGTCGTGACGGTGTCAGTCGTGTTCGGCGTCTCCTGCGACACCTCGAACGGCGGATCGCAGGAGACGGCCGCAGCGGGTGCGTCCGTGCCATCGGCGTCACTGGGCACCGACTCGCCCACCCCCGCTCGTACTTCGGTGTCGGCCGATGCGTCGATCGCCCCGTCGGCCGCGGTACCGAAGGTGAAGGTACGGGACGCGTTCGCCGGGCTCCAGGCAACCCTGAACGACACCTGCACCCCGGCCAATTGCGCCTACTTCCTCGGGCGGGTCCACGACGAACTCCACCGCCTGGACCGGGCGATGAAGACGGATCCGAAGGGCGCAGGCCACTTCCCCGAACCTATAGCCCTGATCAAGGCACTCGACGCCGAACTCGGCAGCGACCGATCCTTCGAGAACCTGAAAAAGCACCAGACCACGCTGATCCACACCCGGGACCGGATCAACACCTGGATGCAGGGCCACCCCAACGACTACCGCTGACACACCACCACCCACCCACGAGTCGACACGTCACCCGGGCGGCGCGAGACGGGCGGAGATCAGCACGACGACCAGACCGGTACGCCGGCCAGGGCAAACAACAGGACCCATCGGCACGTCGAGAGCGGCCCGTTCACGCTCGCCGGGCCCGCGGCCGTCGTGATCGCCGCAGAGAACGGGACGGCAACACCGGCGGTCGCCGTTCGTGGCAATCCAGCCGATGCGCGCACCCGCCACACCACCCGATCCACCCGGGCCACCCGGTTCGTGCGCACGGCGTCCATCACCCACGCGGGTTCGGCGAGAGGTCCGGAGAAACGGATCCGGAGTAATCCCGGCACCGCGCTCCGGGCCTACTCAGCGGCTCGTGACTCTCCGTCAGCTCGATGGCGGCATGTTGCGCGGTCGGCAGTGGTCTTCGACGTCGAGCACACGGCGCCCTGCCTCGGCTCGGAACTCATGTGCCGGATAGCGGCCGGTCGACGCTCCGCCCGGACCCGGGTACTCGCTTCTGATCCGACCCCAGAACGCGGGGCGTTCGGTCTCTGGGACGACCCGGAGACTGATCCCACCCGTCCCCCATTCAACCGGCGTGGCATGGTCCATGACGAGCCGACGGACGACCCGCACGTCCAGGCGCTTGCGGTGGAGCACTCAGCGGATTCCTTGCTCGTCCACGAGCGTGGCCGGATCCTTCAGAGCGCCAGGGTCGCGGGAAATCGCTGCATGAGCCGAATCTCCGCTCGCCCGATGGCGGTTCCGCGCCGCCCCAGCGACCTCACCGGGCCCGCTCGCCGGGCCCGCACGCCGACGGCGGCCCCGCGCCGGACAACCGGTCCCGTGTGTCGCGAACACCCCACGCCCCACCTTCACACGCCCGCCCCCGCTCCGTCGTCACCTCCCGTCCGAACCGCCCGGGAGGAACCGCGACCCAGAGCAAGAGGAAGAACCCTCGGCGTCGGCCGTCATCCACGTTCGGCGCCCTGGCCTCCGCGCTGCCCGCAGTGCGCACGATGCTCGCCGGTCGCTGCCGGCAGCTTCTGAGGCCGGGGGCAGCCGTCGCCGGCCGGTGGGCGTTGACGGATCCTCGACACCCGACAAGACCACCTGCGGCAGGGCATGTCGGTGCCCGCGAGGGATGATCGTTCGCACGACCGACAACCCCGGCGGACCGGATTGGATGGCAAGGTGCTCGAACGCGCTCCGGTGGCCGTTCAGTCCTCGCTGTGGAACGGAGGGCGGGTCCAGAGGGTGAGGTCGCTGCTGGTCGCGATTGCCAGGGTGCGACCGGCTGGGGAGAAACCGGCGGTGCGCAGTTCCGAGTAATCGGAGTGGAAGATATGCCACCAAGTGCCTCCCGCCGCTCCGTTGTTTGCTCCGCCGTCGGCGGAGAGGATGATGCGGTCGTGGGGCCAGTCGGGGCTGACGACATCTACCGTCGAACCGTCCTGGGTCGTGCTGTGTAGACCGCCGCCGAAGAGGCCGGCGATGCGAATCTCGGTTCCTGCGACGGGACCGAGTCCAGGGCACGCGAGGTCCGGGTGTGTGTCAGGGGTGCTCGTGGCGGGGTCGGGATCCCGGTCCCGGGCGATCCTGTCGCCGGTGACTGCGTCGAAGAGCCCGTGTCCGTCGTGGGATACGACCATGACGAGGTCGTGTCCGGTGTCCGGATGGATCGCGAAGCCGATGCCGAGCAGGCCACCGATGGGGATTCCTCGGCCCAGGACCGGCAGCCAGGGCGTCGGGGCCGACATGACGGGGGCGGCAAGGTAACGATCGCGCAGGCGCTGCTGGTACTCCGTGATCAACCTGCCTCCTCGGTTCGGTTGACGTTGAGGATCTCTCCCGCAGCGTGCCGAGTCGACTGGATTTCACAGGGACTGATCTCGGCTGACCTGCGCGGACTGGGTTCTCCTGTCAAACGCCTCGATTGGTTGTCACGGCGGCGGCGACCGGATCACTTGAGACGCCGGGGCGCCGAAAGTCTCGAGTGATCCGATCCTGGAAGCCGAGATACCGGGTGTTGTCCCAGTTGTCCCGGCCTGTCCCTGCTGCTTCGAAGTGATACCGGATTTGGGTGTTCAGCCAGGACTGGTAGTCCCTGAAGTTCCTTGCGAGGCCGTTGGGATGCTCTCGTTGTGCCAAGAACTCGCCCGAGAGTCGGAAGAGCGTCGCGAAGGCTCGACGTCGGCGCGCGACATGAGCGGATGGATCCCCTGCCGAAGGGAGATGGCGAACGAGGGCGGGCCGGTTGAGATCATGCCCTGTTGAGCCGGACGGCATCCGGCGAGGTCGAACCCCCGCCGTAAGCTCGCGCCATGCCGATCGAGTACGGATCTCGGAACAACGTCAAACACTGGAATGAATGCACGGATGTCCACGACTTTTTGGAGCAGATTCGCCTCCGCCCCGGCGTCTGGCTGCCCGGCGGCTCGCTCCGGAGCCTGGAGTCCATCCTGATCGGCTATCGGATCGCGCTCGGCGTTCACGCCGTCGACGAGCCCTTTGACTTCTGGCCCGAAGGCGCCTTCGCTCAATGGCTCCGGCAACATCTCGAACAGCACAGTTCCCTCGGCTGGGCCTCCGAGATCGAACGGGTGACGCCCGACGGTTCCAGCCCGGTCGAGGAGTTCTTCCGACTGCTGGACCGGTACCGCGCCGAGTCGGTCTCGCCCACGTCCGGCCCACGGTGGCGGACCGATCATCCTGCGATGCGGGCCGTCCGCATCGAACTCGATCGTCACGACTGGGCCGCGATGCAATGCGGTTGCGGCAAGTCGGCGAGTCACCTGCCCGATGCCCTCTTGCGGCTCATCGCTGCCCGAACGCCCGGAGACGCGTCCCTGGCCGAAGTCGACGACCACGTCATGATCCAGTCCAACCTCACGGACCCTGCCCCGGCCGTCACCGCAGTAGTCCTCGCGTCCCTGGCCGACCCCGACCTCACAACGCCCGTCGCCCGCACCGCACTACTGCAGTTCCTCCTGGGCGTGAGTGCCGGCGACACGACCCAGCAGGTGGAATGCGTGGAACTCATTCGCGGAGGGATCTGGATTCTCTACCGGGAGTTGGTCGCTCACCCATCAATCGACGCCCGAGCGCATGCCTACGAGACCCTGAGCAACCTCGATACCGAGCAAGAACGGCTCGCTGCCTTCCACCACGCTCTCCGCGACCATTTCCCCGCATACCTGGACTGAGCACACCCGCCAGCAAGCAATCCCCGACACAGCCTGGAAACGCCGTCAGGACCACTCGTAAACACCCTGACGGTGTCCCCATGCGACGAACCAGGTCATCCGAGACACCGAGCGAATCGGAACCGCCGGGCGTGGCGACCGGCACGTGTGTCCGCCGTTGTCGCCGCCCCGTCGTGCTCCGATACCGCGCGACAGCGACCGCCGCAGCCGGGGACCTGGAGCGCGCCGACCACCGCCCGCCTCGAGCCGTACGTCTTCGCGCCGTCGACCTCGGGATCGCTGCGGCGGGGCTACCGGCCGGCCGGCGCCATCGCCCCATCCGGTGGCCGAGCGGCACCGATGCAGTCACATGACGCATACCCCGGCTGTCCGGCCGGCCGCAGAATCGTGAAGCGAGCACCCTCGGGCCTTTCCGGGGCGGCGGGCAGGCACGATCGGGCGGCGCCGGTGGCGTCGTGCCATCACGGGCGGGGATCGCGGAAGGCGCTGCCGTGGTTGCCCGACGTTCGTGGCTGGTCGGACTCGGGTTCCGTGCTCCATGTGGTCGGCTTGTGCGCCGCTTCTGTGTCGTCGACGGCTTGGCCGATGTGGAGCGGCCTCGTGAGGCTGCTCGCGAGCGGGCGAACGCGCGGCGCACGGAAACGTGCGGCTTGGTGACGGCTGCGTCGAGATGCGTCGAATGTCGGGTGACCTTTCGGGCGGCCGGCGGCTGTCCGTCCCAAGTCCGCGCACCGCGTGGCCCCTTCGCGGTCGCCGAAACCCGCGCCGGCGCCGGCGATGGACGCCCACATGCTGCGGGGTCCCGTGGCCGGGCGGAACCCGAAGGTTCCCGCACGGCCGTGCACACACGAAAGGACCTACGGAGACCCCATGGTGGCAAGGACGACGACATCGTTGTGGGACCGGTTCGCGGCCTTCGACCCCGGTCTCGTGCGTCTGGCCTCCGCGCTGGGCGCCGTGCTCGGTACCGCCGCGACCCTCGCCGTGCTGACAGCGCTGCGCGTGCCCGAGACGGCGCTGGTGGTCGGCGGCTTCACCGCGATGACGACGTCACTGGCCGTCGGCGACCTACACCCGCGCAACCGGTTCGTCACGCTCGGACTCGGCGTTCCGCTCTCGCTCGCGTCCCTGGCCGCCGGAGCCGCGCTGACGCCGTACCCGACAGCGGCCAAGCTGGTCTTCCTGATGGTGATCCACCTCGCCGTTCAGGCCCGCCGGTTCGGCCCGCGAGGGCTGGGCCTGGGGATCTTCGGTTTCATGGCCTTCCTGCTGTCTCAATTCACCCAGGCCCGGGTCGACCGGCTTCCGCTGTTCGGGGCATCGGTACTGGTCGCGTTCGGGGCCGTCACGATCGTGTGGTGCTGGGTCGGCCCCGTCACGGCGTCCCGCGCCCTGATGCGACTGCGGCGCACATTCGATGTGCGTCTGCACGACGTTCTGCGGGACACGGCCTCGATGATCGCCACCGGGCAGGACATCGACGCCCGGAGCCGATCGTTGCAGGACCGCCTCGACCGGCTGCACGCATCCGTGCTGCTGATCGAGGACTTTCTCGACGAGCGCGCCGCCGACGAGGACACCGAGGCCCTGCCGGCGCACCTCGGCCGGGTGGAGGTGGCCGCGCATCGCCTGGCCGTACTGGCGGTTCGTGCGATGCGCACCCCGGCAGCCGGCAACGATCCGGCGGAGCGGACGGCGCGACAGCTGCTCGCCCGGCGCATCCGGGCTCTCCGGCAGCCCACCGTGGGAACTCCCTGCGCGGCCGAGCGGTGGGTTGAGGGGTACGAAGGCGGCCCGGCGAACCGGCCGACCCGCTCCGCTCTCGTGCTGGACTGCTTCCCCCCGGTCGACGAACTCGCCGAAGCCCTGCGGGTTCTCGGCCCACGCGAGCGCCCGGCAGGACGCGGGACACCTCCGGGCAAGCCCGCCCCACGCACCTTCGGGGCGCCGCCGCGCGGGGGCACGGACACCGAAAGCCTGAAGCGGGAAGCCACCCGTCAGGCGTTTCAGGTGACGGTTGCCTCGGCTCTCGCCATCGCGGGCGGTCAGCTCCTGTCGCCGCACCTGTGGTACTGGGCCGTCGCGGCCGCATGGGTCGTCTTCATCAAGAACGAGAGCACCGGCGAGGTACTGCTCCAGAGCCTGCGGCGGCTGGCGGGCACGGGCCTCGGCGTGGTGTTCGGCTACGGCCTTGTCGCCCTGGTCGGCGGAGACGGCCCCGTCCTGCTGGCGCTGCTCCTGCTGTGCATGTTCGGAATGTTCTACACCCCGTCGCACGCCTACTGGGCCGTGACGTTCTTCATCACCGGCACGCTCGGCATGCTGCTCGCGCTGATGGACACCTTCTCGACGCACGTGCTGCTCCTGCGTGTCCAGGAGACCGCACTCGGAGTGTCCTGCGGGATCCTTGCCGCCGTCCTCGTCCTTCCCACCACGGTCCGCCGCGCCGGCGACGCGGAACTGGTCGGCTTCCTGCAAGTCCTCGACCGCCTCCTACGGACCGTCGCGGCAGGAAGCACGGGCACGGAAATCCCGACGAGCCGGGTCCGCGCGGCACACGACCTCGACCGGGCACTGGAATCCTTCCGCAGGGCCTGTCTGCCGCTCACCCATCCGCTCAATCCGCAGCGCCGCCGCCGGCACCGCGTCCGCCACCTGCTGGAACTCCTCGAGACCGGCGCGTACCACGCACGAAGCCTGGCCGCCGCTGCCGAACGTCTCCCGGCGGACCACGTCCCGGAGTGCGCCACCCGTCTCGCGGCTGCCGCCGCCCGCGCGCACGAGACCGTGACCCATCTGATCCGGGTCACCGGCCGTCGATCGGCAAGCGCCTCACGAACGGCACGCCCCACGGTCGTCAGGGCACTGTCCCGGCTCTCGGAGGAACAACGCGTGAGCCGCGACCGGCCGTCGCCGGAGTACCGCCTGCTGCTGCACGTCGAGCGCCTCCATGTGGCCCTGACCGCGCTCGTACAAGCCTTGGACCCACTCGCCTCGGACCCCGACCGCACCACTGCGGTGTCCTCCGAGAGGACGGACATCCCCTTGCCGCCCGGCCCGATCCGGGCCGCCGCCGCCGCAGTGAGCTGCCGCGCCCTCGCCGACCGGTGCGAACGCGCCTGAGCCGGATTGACCGAGTGGTGGTCGGGGTGCCGGTGAACGTGACCGAGACGGCGCATCCGCCGCCCTGTCTCAAGGCGATCGACGCCAACCGATCCCGGACCGGAGCGCGTCTGCGTTCACGAACGCCGTCATGTAGCGGCAACCGCCGGAGAACCGCGTCCCGCACCCACGCGCACGGCGCGGTCGGTCGGCCGGCCCGCCGACCGAAGGCCGACGGCGTCGTCCGGCAGCCACAACGAGGACGAACTCGTCGACGTATCCGACGTAGAGGCCACCGGAACGTGGGAGCCCGCGCCGTACACACGGGTGCAGTCACGTGACGGATACCGCACCCACCGGGGCCACTCGTACGGTCGAGTAAATCCCCGAATTCCAAGGAAATCCCATGGAACAGATCACCCTAGGCAATGTCTCCGTCACCCGGGTATGGGAATACTACGGTTCCGTCGAAATGACGCCCGACACCTTCTTCCCGGAAAGCTCGAAGGAAGTCTGGGAGAACGGTGCCGACTGGCTCGTCCCGCATTTTCTGGATTCCGAGACCAACATCGTGAATTCGGCGATCCAGACCTGGCTGCTGCGCAGCGAGGGCAAAACGATCCTGGTCGACACCGGCGTGGGCAACCACAAGGACCGTCCCTACGCCCCGGTCTGGAACCGCCTCGAAACGGACTTCCTGGCCAACCTCGCCCGGGCCGGTGTGCGGCCGGAGGACGTGGACATCGTGATCAACACGCATCTCCACATCGACCACGTCGGCTGGAACACCTACCTGGACGAACGGCAGTGGGTGCCGACATTCCCCAACGCCACCTACCTGATGTCGAAGGACGACTTCGACTTCTGGAACCCGGAGAACGGTCACCGGCCGCTGCTCGGCCGCGGCAACCAGAACGTGTTCGAGGACAGCGTGGCCCCGGTGCACCGGGCCGGCCTGACGCGGTTGTGGGAGAACAGCCACCGGATCGACGCGAACCTGCGCCTGGACGCGGCTCCCGGGCACACGCCCGGCTCCTCCGTGCTGACGCTCGCCTCCGGTACGGACCGCGCGGTGTTCGTCGGCGACATGCTGCACAACCCGGTGCAGATCCTGGAGCCGGACACCAACAGCTGCTTCTGCGAGAACCCCGCCGAAGCCCGCGCCACCCGCCGCAAGGTGCTGGGCTGGGCGGCCGACAACAACGCGCTCGTGATCCCCGCGCACCTGGGCGGGCACGGCGGCACCGAAGTCGTCCGCGAGGGAAGCACGTTCGCCGTCAAGGGCTGGGCGCCCTTCACCCCGTACACCGAGCAGGGCTGAAACCCGCGGAAAGGCAGCAAGATGAACCACCACCCCGAACCCGTAGTGACCACCGCGCAGGGCGCTGTGCGCGGTCTGCACCGGGAGGACGGCACCGCCGCCTTCCTGAACATCCCCTATGCCGCCCCGCCCGTGGGCGCCGGCCGCTTCGCGCCGCCCGAGCCGCACGAGCCCTGGGACGGCGTCCGGGACGCCACGATCCCCGGCCCCAACTCACCGCAGTCCCAGCGCAAGCTCGGCAACATCGATCTGGCCCCCTACTTCGGCACCGGCTGGCACCGCGGCGAGGACTACCTCACCGTCAACGTCTTCGCGCCCGCCGTCGCGCGAAGCGACCTGCCGGTCATGGTGTTCGTACACGGCGGCGGCTTCGTCGCCGGGTCGACCCGGTCCACGCTGTACGACGGGTCCGCCTTCGCCCGCGACGGCGTGGTCCTCGTCACGCTCAACTACCGGCTCGGTATCGCCGGTTTCCTGGACCTGCCCGGAGCCCCCGCCAACCGCGGTCTGCTCGACGTCGTCGCCGCGCTGCGCTGGGTGCGGGAGAACATCGCCGGGTTCGGCGGTGCCCCGGACAACGTAACGCTCTTCGGCCAGTCGGCCGGGGCCACCGTCGTCGGCGGCGTCCTCGCCACCGCGGAGGCCGCGGGTCTGTTCCGGCGGGCGATCGTGCAGAGCGGCAGCGGCCTGGGCGCGTTCAGTACCGAGCAGGCGGCCCGCGTCACCGCCGCGGCCGCCGAGGTCCTGGGTGTCGAGCCGCACACGGACGCCTTCGCGGAGATCTCCGACGAACGTCTGGTGGAGGCCGCTTCCAAACTCGCGGGCATCGACCTGCGGACCGCCACCCACCACGACCCGCTGATCGGCCTCAGTCCCTTCAGCCTGGTCCTGGACACCCAGCCCGCCGAAGCGGTCGCCGCCGGCCTCGCCGCCGGCGTCGACCTGCTCATCGGCACCAACACCGAGGAGGGCAACCTCTACCTGGTCCCCGTGGACAAGTACGCCACCTCGACCGCGGCCGACGTCAACGACGCGGCGATGCGCTCGCACCCGGATCCGGCCCGGCTCGTCGAGACCTACCGCAAGTCCCGCCCCGAGGCGTCCTTCGCGGAACTGCGCTCCGCCATCATGGCCGACGCCCTGTTCGGCGCGGGCACCCGCGCCCTGGCCGCCGCCCATGCCGCCCACCCGGAGTCCGCCACCTACGCCTACGAGTTCGCCTGGCGCTCCCAGGCCCTGGGCGGAGAACTCGGCGCCGCCCACGCCGTCGAGCTGCCCTTCGTCTTCGATCTCGCGGACCGGCCCGAGCTGAACGGCCCCAACGCCCTGCTCGGCCCCGACAAGCCCCCGGCGGGTCTCGCGCACCGCGTGCACGAGACCTGGATTCGGTTCGCCGCCACCGGCGACCCCGGCTGGGACCCCTACGACCCCGATCGCAGGGCCACGATGCGCATCGACGCCGAGTGGACCCGGATCGACGACCCCCGCAGCCGGGAACGGCAGGCCTGGATCTGACACCCAAATGTGTGTTGCCCGCTCCCCCCTTTCAGGGATCACCACCGCTTCGAGGAAGACCGTGACCAGAACCGTCATCACCACCGGGAACGCCCCCTCTCTCCCGGCCCCGCTCTCCCAGGGCATCCGCAAGGGCCCCATCCTGCAGGTCTCCGGACAGCTCCCCTTCGACCCGGACACCGGCGCGGTCGTCGGCACCACCGTCGCCGAGCAGACCGCACAGGTGCTGCGCAATGTCACCGCCGTACTCGAGGCGGCCGGCGCGGGCCTGGCGGACGTCGTCATGCTCCGCGTCCACCTCACCGACCCCGCCCACCTGCCCGAGCTGAACGAGGCATACGCGGCAGCCGTCGGCGAGCCCTTCCCCGCCCGCACCACCGTCTACATGCGGCTCCCACCGGGACTCCTCGTGGAGATCGACGCCCTGGCCGTGCTGGACGACTGACACGGCCGCAACACAAGGCCGGTCCGGCGCGGTTCGAGGGGACCGCGCCGGGCCGGGGTCGATGGTCGGATGAGGCGCCCGTGCCGCCCGCGCGGCCGGTCGTCCCGGGACGTCAGGCCAGGGAGAGGAACAGTTTCTCGAGTTCGGCTTCGCTCAGCGGCGCGGTGTCGCCGTTGGCGGCGGCGCTCATGCACTGGCGCATGTTGCTTGCCACGATCTTGAAGCCGGCGCGGTCCAGGGCCCGGGAGACGGCGGCGAGTTGGGTCACGACGTCCTTGCAGTCGCGGCCGGCCTCGATCATGGAGATCACGGCGGTCAGCTGCCCCTGGGCCCGGCGGAGCCGGTTGAGCACCTCGCGGGAAGCTCCCTCGTCGACGGTCATGCGGTTGCCTTCCTTTCCTTGCGAACCCCGATCCATGGTACCCCCGGGGGTATGTTCCCCGGGTGGTGGTGTGTCCGGGTGCCGGCAGACGGGTCGGTCGTGGGGCCGGAGCCCCGCCGGCGGGCGGGTCAGTCGTGGGAGAAGCGGATGTCGGGGAGGATCCGGCGCAGCCACCTCGGGCTCCACCAGGCCGCGTGGCCGGTCAGGCGCAGGAGGACGGGCAGCAGGACGAGGCGTACCAGGGCGGCGTCGAGCAGCACGGCCAGGCCCAGGACGATGCCCATCTCCTTGGGGGGCAGCGGTCCGGAGAGGGCGAAGGTGAAGAAGACGGCGACCATGACCGCGGCGGCGGCGAAGATGACGCGTCCGGAGTGGCCGAGCGCGCCGACGACCGCTTGGCGGGGGTCGCGGGTCTTCTCGTAGTGCTCCTTGGCGGACGCGAGCAGGAAGACGGTGTAGTCCATGGCGATGGCGAAGATCATCGCGAAGAAGAACACCGGGGCCCAGCCGTCGAGGAAGCCCTGGGGGGTGAAGCCGAGGAGGCCGGAGCCGTGGCCGTCCTGGAAGATCAGGCGCGCGGCGCCGAACGCGGCGGCGGTGGCGAGCAGGCTGGTGGCGGTGCCCAGCAACGCGGCCAGCGGGGCCTGGAGGGCAAGGAGCAGCAGGAGGAACCCGAGTCCGAGGACGACGCCCAGGACGAGCGGGGTCTTGGCGTCGAGGGTGGCCTGGAGGTCGAGGTTCTCCACGGCCGCGCCGCCGACCTTCGCGTCGTCGGGGAGCGTGCCGCGCAGGCGGTCGACGGTATCGGCCAGCTTCGGGTCGGACGGGTCGACGGACGGCATGGCCTGGAGCATGGTCAGGGCGGAGCCGTCGTCTGCGTGCCGGGCGGGCATGACCCCGGCGATCCCGGGGTCGCCGGCGAGCGCGGCGGCGGTGGCGTCGGCCGCGGCGGTGGGCGTGACGATCTGGAGCATGCCGGGGGCGCCGGGGCCGAACGCCCGCTGGACGGCGGTGTATCCGGTGCGGGCCGAGGAGTCCTCGGGGACCACCGTGATGGACGGCATGGCGGTGCGCAGCCCGATGATCGGGGCGGCGAGGGCGATCAGGACCAGCAGGGCGGGGATGCCGTGGCGCAGCGGGTGGCGCCACAGCCGCTCGCCCCAGGAGGTGAACGCGACGGAGGCGCCGGCCCGGTCGGCGTCGCGGCGGGTCCAGGGCGGGGCGGCGGCGTTGACCTTGTGGCCGAGGCGGCCGAGCACGGCGGGGAGCAGCGTGAGGGTGGCGGCGAGGACGAAGGCGACGGCCAGCATGATGCCCAGCGCCATGGAGCGGAACGCGGGGGCCGGGACGAGCATCACCGCGGACAGGCTGACCAGCACGGTCGCGCCGGACAGCAGGACGGCCTTGCCGGCGGTGTCCATGGTCTCGCCGACCGCGCGGCGCGCGTCGCCGTGCCGGGCCAGGGCCGCGCGGAATCGCACCACGAGGAACAGCGCGTAGTCGATGCCGAGCGCCAGGGCGAACATCATCGCGAAGTTCATCGCCCACACCGACGTGGGCGTGACGTGATTGAGCAGCACCAGCGCTCCGGCGGACGCGGCGAGTCCCGCGAGGGTGAGCAGCAGCGGCAGTCCGGCCGCCACCAGCGACCCGAACGCGAGGACCAGGATCGCGAGCGTGACCGGCCAGGACAGCATCTCGGACTTGATCATCGCGTCGTGGTTGGCCTTGTTGAAGTCGCTCCACAGCACCGACGCCCCGGTCGCGGAGACCTCGACACCGTCGCCGGACAGGGCGGCGAGCGGCCCCTTGAGGTCGTCGGCGGCCCGGACCATGTCGTTGGTGTCGGCCCGGGCGCCGGCGAGCACGATCGCGGTGCGCCCGTCGGGGCTTGTGGTGACGCCGTTCTGCGGCGGGACGACCTCCGCGATGCGGGAGTCGGCACGCAGCAGGGCGGTGGCGCGGTCGACGACGGCGCGTACGGACGGGTCGTCGACCGGACGGTCGGCCGCGACGACCACCTGGAGCGCCGAGGAGGCGTTCCCGCCGAAGTGCGCCTGGGCCAGGTCGCGCACCTGGACGGACTCCGAGCCGTTCGCCTGCCAGCCCGCGCCCGCGAGGGCGGAGGTGACCTGCGGGGCGAACGCGCCCAGTCCGGCGACCAGCGCCAGCCACAGCACCGCGACCAGGCGCAGACGCCCGGCGGCGAGGACGCCGAGGCGCCCGAGGGGCCCGAGACGTGTCGGCGTGTCGGCGGCGGCGCCGGGCTGCGGCGGGGTCGCGCTCCGCGCCGTGGCGCGGGTGGGGTGGTCGGCGGTCGTCACAAAGCCTCCTGATGGATACCCCCGGGGGTACGTTCCGAACCACGGTAGCCGATACCCCCACCCGTATACAAAAATACGGGTGGGGGTATATTTGAAGCCGCTCGGGGATTCACCGAAGGAGGCCTGACATGGGCTACGACCGCACCGTGCGCGTCGACACCGACTTCACCACCACCGTCGCCGCGGTACGCGACGCGCTCGCCGCCCACGGGTTCGGCGTGCTCACCGAGATCGACGTCACCGCGACGCTCCGGGCCAAGATCGGCGCCGAGATGGAGGACTACCTGATCCTCGGTGCCTGCAACCCGGCGCTCGCCCACCGCGCCCTGGACGCCGACCGCGCGATCGGGCTGCTACTGCCGTGCAACGTGGTCGTGCGCCGCGACGGCGAGCGCACCCTCGTCCAGGCACTGGACCCCATGACCATGGTCGCGCTCACCGGCGACGCGGCCCTGGAGCCGGTCGCCCGCGAGGCGGCCGCCCACCTCGACGCGGCCCTCGCCGCCCTCGCCGCGTGACCACCCGTACCGGACGCCGGGACCGGGAACAGCGGGTGGACTTCCTCACCTTCATGAGCGGCCCGACCGGACGGGCCCTGCGCATCGCGGCCGGCACCGCCATGATCGCCACCGGCGTGACACTCGGCGGCGGCTGGTGGGCCCTCGCGGCCCTGGGCCTGCTCCCACTCCTCACCGGCGCGCTCGGCATCTGCCCAGTCACCATGCTCGCCAACCACAGGTCGCACCTGCGCGAGCACGGCTGACCCGGCCCCGGGGTCCCGGGCGATCCGGGAATCACCGTGCGCGCAAGGGCCGTTCGCCGTCCGCTTCAACGGTGCGATCCTTTGGCGTTGCTTTCGCGAGAACCGAAGCCGCTTCAGCGCGAACCCGAGGGTCCGACGCCCCGATATCGGGGGTTGGGCCCTCCGGTTCGCGGTGAAGTCGCGGGATCGCCCACCAGCGGCCGCTCCAAGAGAGCGCGCACGGAGTTCGCGCAGCGGATCCGGTCGAGAACAGGGAGACCGGCCGGCCGGACCACAGCCCGGACATCTTCCCGGCCTAGGTCACCAAACCGTGCTCGGCCAGGCTCCGTGCGAGTAGGTCCAGGCCACTCCCATAGAGCTGCGAAGCACAGAATTGCCGAAGGACATGCGGCGTCAACTTGTCTGCCCAGCCCGCAAGATGCGCTTCGACCGCGTTGTCGGGTCCACCTCGCAGGGCGTCGTCGCCGACCGGGCGGCCCGAGCCGCGGGCGCCCTTACCGTGGCGAACGTGGAGCTTGCCGAAGCGTCCCGGGTCCCACTTGATGTCGGCCGGGTCGAGCTCGCATGCCTCGCCGACCCGCGGGCCGACCTGGGACATCAGCTTCGAGGCGGTGTGGTTCCGGGCGGTCGGTGCGAGCTTCCGGCAGGTCGCCAACTCGCCTCCCCAGCCGGTGCTCTCAAGGCATCGCGACGGTTCTGCTAGTCACTGGTACCGGGATATAGCTATGCTCCTGGGCATGAGTAAGCAGACGAACATCCGGCTGGACGAGGCCGTCAAGGCCGCCGCCGAGGAGCGGGCCAAGCGCCGTGGCCTGAGCCTGCAGGGGTATGTGGCCGATCTGATCGAGCAGGACGTGAACGAGTCGCGCGCCGCGTTCATGGCCGGCGCCGCGACGTTCCTGGCGGAGTACGCCGACCGGTTCGAGACGGAGTTCGGCGAGGACCGCTACCCGGGCCTTTCGGTGGAGTCGACGCGGACCGCGCCGCGGGACGCCGCGTGAACCTGCGGATCGACCTCGCCTGGATCCTGGCGGTCGCCCAGCAGATCCCCGGCGACCCCCAGGTCGTGGACTACGGCGTGCCGATCGCGGCCGACGCCCGCCACCGCGCGGAGATCCTCGACCACGAGGTCTACCCCGAGCCGCACCACAAAGCCGCCGCGCTGCTGTGCGAACTCGCCCGCAATCCGAGCCTCGAGGCGCGGAACCTGCTGTTCGCGGCCACCGTCACCGCGGCCTACCTCGCCGCCTGCGGCCTCCCGGTGAGCCCCGGCCTCGACACCGTCCTCCCCCTGGCCCACGCGGCGCGCGAAGGCCTCCCGGTACGCGAGGTCGCCATCCAACTCAAGACCTGGACGAGCTGACCCACCCGGCGGCAAGAACACCCGAGACGAGGGTTGGTCGCCGTCACGGGCCATCCGGGCGCCGGGATCGACGAGCAGGAGATCCGCTTCCCGGGCGGGCCCTCGTCACCGGCATGACGCGGCCCCGCCCGACCACGCGCGGGCTGCGGTCAGCCGGACGTGCCGCAGAACGTGTGTTTCATGATGTTGTCGACGGCCCTGCCGTGGTCCGGCGTCACGTTCGACCCGTACGGGTTGAACACGACCACGACCGTCGTGCGCCCATCCGGGCTCGCGTACATCCCGGTACGGGTACCGATCGCCGCGCCGCCGAGGCCCCACGGATCGGGGGCACAGGTCAGCGGCCAGTTGCCCAGGCCGAGTCCGTATCCGTCCTCGCCGCCGCGGACCGTCTTCTTCATCTCGGCGAGTTCGGCCGGGCGCAGCAGTTTGCCGGAGAGCAGGGCCGCGTCGAAGCGGGCCAGGTCCCGGGTCGTCGAGATCATCTGCCCCGAGGCACCCGCCCCGGACATGTTCAGGCGGGTGACGTCGAAGACCCGGCCGCCGTTGCGCAGATAGGCCTTCGCGTAGGGGCGGTCGAGTTCCGGCGAGTCGCCGGGGAAACCGGTGTCACGCATATCCAAAGGACGCAGGATGCGGCGTTCGACCTCTTCGGCGTAGGTCCTTCCGGTGACCCGTTCGATGATCATCCCGGCGAGCAGGTAATTGGTGTTGGAGTAGTGGAAGTCGTCCCTACCCGGTGTGGTGGTCATGGGTCTGCGCAGGGACGCGATCGAGAGTTCGCGCGCGGTTCGGGTCTGCCATCGACCCGTGCGCAGCCACGTTCGGACGGCGGCCTCGTTCGTGAAGTCCGGGAACAGGGCAGGGTCGTCGGTGTAGTCGGGAATGCCGGACGTGTGGTTGAGCAGATGACGCAGGCGGACCGGTTCGCCTGCCGGCCCATGGGGAACGCGCAGACCCGGCAGGTACGCGTCGATCGGGTCGTCGAGACGAAGCCTGCCCTCACCGACCAGTTGTAGGACGACGGTGGCCACCAGCGCCTTGGTGGTGCTGCCGACCCGGAAGCGGCCGTCGGGACGGACGGGCGCCTTCGTGTCGCGGTCGCGGACGCCGGCGGAGCCGCGCCAGACGACGTTCCCGTCCCGGCGGACCTCGATGGCGGCGGCGGTGGAGATGTCGCCGGCGACCAGGGCCTCGAGGTCGGCGGCCAGACCGACGGTGTCGACGGGGACGACGCCGCGCGGTGGTGTTGGTGGGGCCGCTGCGTCTGCAGCGGCGGCGGCGGTCGCGGTGGCGAGGGCGAGTGACATGGCGGCGGACAGGCCGACCGTGACCCGAACGAGCCGTGAGCCGAGGGCGCGCGAAAGGGCGGGCACGCTTTCCTCCCGAGGTCGGAGCGCGGGTTGACGGACCCAAACCTTCCGTTCGACCGCAGGTCGCGTCATCGTCCTCGCGAGGGAGGGATACTCCCCGAGACGACCCGCACGAACGCCCCGATCCTCTCGGGGACTTCCCCCAGGGGAATACCCGGAGACCGAACGCGGTGTGAGTGGTCACACGGCCCGGCCCGGGTACGCGGGGTGCGTACCCGGGCCGCAGGTGGGTGACCTCTGGGTGTCAGGCGGAGAGGGTCTTGTGGAGGGCTTCGAGGCCGTCGGCGTAGATGCCGGTGAACAGGTCGACGACTTCCTGGTCGGTGGCGCCCTTGGGGTGGAAGCGGCCGGACCACTGGACCTCGGCGACGTCGTCGCGGCCGGGGACGGTGTGGACGCGGATGGTGGAGACGTAGCCGTCGTCGACCGGGAACGGGGCTTGGAGGATGGCGTAGCTGTACTGGCGCTCGGTCTCGTTGAAGTCGACGAGGCGTTCGATGATCACTTCGCCCTCGGGGTTCTTCAGCCGGCGCACCCGGCCGCCCTCGGCGGCGACGCTCTCGGGGATGTAGGGGAGCCAGTCGGGCAGGGCGTCGAAGCCGCCGATGAGGCTCCACACCTTCTCGGGCGAGGCCGGGACGATGCGGCTGACTGAGGTGGAGGCCATGGTCGTTTCTCCTGGATTGCGGTGTCGGGTGAGGGGTTCGGGGCGGGTGGGATCAGGCGCCGTCGGGGAGGGGGGCGGCGGGGCTGACCAGGCCTGCGGCGCGCAGGTCGTGCCAGAACGCGGCCGGGATCTTCTCGTCGAGGGCGGCGATGTCCTCGGCGATGCGGCTGGGCTTGGTGGCGCCGGGGACGGCGGCGTCGGCCACCGGGTGGGCCAGGGAGAACTGCAGGGCGGCGGCCTTGATGGAGATGCCGTGCTCGGCGGTGAGTTCCTTGAGGCGGTCGACCTTCGCGATGATCTCCGGCGGGGCCTGCTGGTACTCGAAGTGGGCGCCGCCGGCGAGGATGCCGGAGCTGTAGGGGCCGCCGACGACCATGCCGACGCCCTGCTCCTGGGCCATCGGCAGCAGGCGCTGGAGGGCGTGCTCGTGGTCGAGGAGGGTGTAGCGGCCGGCGAGGAGGAAGCCGTCGGGCTGCGGCTCGTCGAGGGCGAGGGTGAGCTCGATGGGTTCGGTCTTGTTGACGCCCAGGCCCCACGCCTTGATGACGCCCTCGTCGCGCAGGCGGGACAGGACGCGGAAGGCGCCGGTGCGGGCCTCCTCGAACTTGCCCAGCCACGCGTCGCCGTGGAAGTCCTGGGCGATGTCGTGGACCCAGACGATGTCCAGACGGTCCACGCCGAGGCGCTTCAGGCTGCCCTCGATGGAGCGTTCGGTGGCGTCGGCGGTCCACTCGTGGACGATCCTGTTGGGGTTCCCGTGCTCGAAGATGCCGCCCTTCTCGCCGAAGTCGGGGGCGGCGGTCTCGTGCT
The DNA here is from genome assembly GCF_003967355.1 of Embleya hyalina. Lineage (GTDB taxonomy): Bacteria > Actinomycetota > Actinomycetes > Streptomycetales > Streptomycetaceae > Embleya > Embleya hyalina. Next base: position 222,860 of record NZ_BIFH01000025.1, read on the forward strand.
CGTCGAGGATGACGCGGCCGACCTTGGTCGACAGGACGTACTCGTCGCGGGGCTTGCCGGCGAGGACTTGGCCCAGGCGCTCCTCGGAGAGGCCGGCACCGTAGAAGGGGGCGGTGTCGTAGTAGCGGATGCCCTGGTCCCAGGCGGCCTCGACGGTGGCGCGGGCCTCCTCGTCGGGGATCGCGCGGAACATGTTGCCGAGCGGGGCGGTGCCGAAGCCGAGCCGGCCGGGAAGGATTTTCTTGAGCGACATGATGGTGCCTTTTCGATCGGTGGTGCCGGGGTACGACTGCGTTCCCGGCGTGGGTGGGGCATGAGGAGGCGGATGCCTCTGCGGGCCGGAATCCACGACCCGAGTAGATGCAGAAGCTATCTACAAGCCAAGACAATAGTTGCAGACGCGCGGTAATGCAAGCGCGTCTCGCGCGCCGGGCCTCCGGGGCGGGCCGCCGAGTCCGTAAAACGCGACCCTTCCCCCGAACAACCTCACTGCGGTCCGGGCGGGCCCGCAAGCCGGGGGCGTCCACACGACGACCGCCCCGTCCGCCGACGACGGCCCGCCGCAGGCGCCGGGGCAGCCCCGCGGGCGTGTCGGACACCCGCCCCGGCCGGCCCGTTCGAGTCCCCGAGGCGGGGCGGGTTCATCACCCGACGCACGGGCCGGGCCGGACCTGATGTGATTCGGGCCCCTCGCCGGCGATCCGGGGGTCGGTCGCATCCCGAAGGAGCCCGCACCCACGACCACCACGGACCCCGAGCCGAGCGCTCTCGCCGACGGATGGGCGGCCCTGTCCCTGCCGCGCGGCAGGATCGCGACGCACACCGAGCGCGCCCTCCGGTCCCGGCACGACCTCGGCGTGCGGGAGTACTCACCGCTCGACGTGCCCGGCCGCCGGCACGACGGCGAGGGCGGTCACCCGCAGATGAGACGGGTCGCCGACGCGGTCGCACTCGGCCTGAGCGTGACCACCCGCCTGGTCGACCGTCCGGAGGAGCGCGGCCTGCCGTCCCGGTGCCCGCGCCCGACCGATCGGCGCGGCATCCACACCGACGTCACCGAGAGCGGCCCGAGGCTCCTCGAGCAGGCGCGGCCGACGAACGACGCCGCCCTTCGGGACGCGCTCGACGGCGCGGCCACGAACCCGGAGCCGGCGTCGCCCGTCGCGGCCGTGGATGCGGTGTAGGCCCCGCGCCGAGTCCCCCTGCCTACCGCACGGCCCCCTACCCCGGCCCGCGCCGTCGGGTCGGACCGGGGAGCCGGGCCTTCCGATCCCCCCGAGGCCCCGGATTGCGCATCCCGTCGCACGGCCGGATCGTGAGGCTATGCCGAGCCACCCCAGGGCCCGAAGCGGCGGGCCGACGTGAGCGGCGCGCCGTCGGCCGGCCTGCGCCGCATGGTCTCCCCGCTGGAGCTGTTCTTCGACCTGGTCTTCGTCTTCGCCGTCGGCCAACTCGCGCACCACCTGCACGCCGAACTGTCCTGGCGCGGCGCCGCCGAGACCGCGGTGATGCTGATCGCCGTCCTCAGCACCTGGGCCCTGACCAGTTTCGACGCCACCTTCCTGGACGTGGAGCGGCCCCGCACCCGGCGGCTGGTGCTGGTGGTGATGGGCCTGGTCCTGTTCATGAACGCCCAGATCCCGCACGCCTTCACGGGCCGGCCGTGGGCCTTCGTCGTCCCGCTGGTGGCCATCCTGCTGCTGGTGGACATCACGGCCGCGGCATGGGCCCCGACCCCGCTCCTGCGCCGGCACTACCGCCGGGTGACGGCGTGGGCCGCGGCCTCCATCCCCCTGTGGCTGACCGGCGCGGCCGCGGCCCACGAGTCACGCCTCGCCTGGTGGGCCGCGGCCGCCGCCGTCGACATGACCGGCGTCTGGCTGGCCCACCCCCTGCCCCGCAACGTCCTGTCCTCTCGGGACCTGGTCTTCGACGCGGAGCACATGGTGGAACGGATCCGGCTGTTCATCATCCTCCAGCTCGGCGAGACCGTACTGACCATCGGCACGGCGATCTCCGCCGCCCCGGTCGACGCCGCGACCGTGACGGCCGGCCTGGGCGTGTTCGTCGCCGTCGTGTGCCTGTGCGCCAGCTACTTCAGGGGAGGCGAGGACATCCTGGCCCGGCACGTCGCCACCACGGCCGACACCCTGCTGCCGGTCCGGCATGCCGTCAGCGGTCAGTACCCCACCCTGGCCGGCCTCGTCGCCCTCGCCGTCGGCGCCGAACTCGCCATCGGCCACCCCACCGGCCACGGCAGCACCGAACTCGGCCTCCTCCTGTTCGGCGGCCCGATCCTCTACGTGATCACCCAGGCCTGGTGGTACTACACCTCCACCCGCCAGGCCTGGGGTGCCCGGCTCCTGGCCTGCCTCGCCTGCGCCATCGCCGGCATCGCGGCCGTCCGGCTCCCGCCCCTGGTCTCCGTGCTGATCCTCGACCTGATCCTGGTGACACTCGTACTCACCCTCACACGAGTGCACCGGAGAGTGCTCACGACCATGACCCCCACGGACAGCGACTGATCCTGTTCCCGACCCGGGCCGCGATCATCGATCGGGCCGACGTACCCGGGAATCACCCGTCCGCCGTCGAGGCGTTCACTCCGCACGGCCTTCGCGGCGATCCCGCGGCGCCCAACCCTGTTCGGGACATGTTCCGAACAGCGCTTCCCATGGTGAACGAGAGCCGTGTTCGTGAGCATGGGCGGCGTCCGCGGTTCCAACGAGAGGAAGCGATATGCGGAAGCTCTACGCGATGGGCGTCATGGCCGCGGCGGCCGTCTTCACGATGGTCTCCGTCTCTTCGGCGCAGGCGGTGGCCACGAATGTGCAGAGTCCGGGCAACCTGGCCGGTGGCCGCTACGAGAGTTCGACGGACACGTTGTCGATGTGGGACAACTCCGTGCTCGACAACGACTATGTGCGGCTGCGGGTCACCAACGTGACGCGGAACGACCCCAGGGTCTACACCCATGACGGATCACCGACATACAACAACCGGAAGGACGTTCACATACCTTCCACGTGGAAGTCCGGTGACAAGCTCAGTCTCTCCGTCTGCTCGGTGGACCGTTACCGGCAGGTTGCCCGCTGCTCGAAGACCGTGCCGGCCTACGTGTAGCGGTCGGGTACACGAAGGGCCGCACCGGCATTCGCCGGTGCGGCCCTTCGTCCCTCAGGGTGTGCGCGTTGCTCCTGCCGCACGGCGCGGCGGAGCGTCGCCGGCGTGGCCGGTTCCGCCCGTCCGGAGCGGAGAGGGCAGCCGGCTCGGTATCCGGCCGTGCGACAACGCTTTCGGCGACCAGTGGTGGCACTACGGCTGAGGCACGCCCCGCGCGGGCGCACACGGCGGTGGTACGACCTGCGAGGGCTTCACCGATCGGCGGCGCGCCCTCGTGGGGATTCTCCGTCATCGCTCCGGATGGCCCGAACCCACGTGCTCGGGCTTCGGGTTCGCGCGGACCACGTTCGAGTCGGCGCCGGTCGAAGGGGATCTGCCGGGTCGCGGTCTCGACGAGGGCTTCGATGCCCCGACGCGGGGCCGCGGCAAGGGCGTGGCGTTCGTTGAAGCGCGCTCGCGTAGGAGGGCCGAGACGACTCACCGGTGATCGGTGATGCGGTCCGCGGCCGAGACGGCTTGAGCCGTGCGCAGGGGCCCGCGTCGACGTCGAGCGCCCTGTCCCTGCGGTGTCTCCGCGGCCGCGGCGGTGTGCGGGCGCGACGTGAGGAACCGGCTTCGCCTCGACCCCGAACGGACATGTGATCGCGGGCATCGCGGACAGGGTGCGGCTCCGACGTCATGCCGACGCCACCGCCGACCCCGGCCGAGGACCGCGCCGTCGCGGCGCAGGCGCAGCGGCACGGACCGGGGCGTGGTCCGTCGGACGGACTCGCGGGCTCCCCCGCCTGCGCTCCGCCGTGTGTGGCTCGGTTCCGGTGGTCTCGCGCGGGCCGACGCCGGCGCGGGTCGATCGGCCGCGTCGTCGCGCGCCCGAACGTGGTCCGGTGACGCGGCCCACGTCTCGTGTGTGTCTCCCACCGCCGCGCACCGTTCCGGCACGATCGCGTGTCGCGTGGGGTCGTCGATTGCCCGGCGGGTCGGTCTCCCTCGGTCGGTCAACGGCCTCGGGCGATCAGTTCCTCCAGGCGTTCCACCAACGCCCGCGCGGCGGCGTCGAGGCGGGTCCGGTCGCCGGTGGCGAGCAGGTCGAGGACCATGCCGGCCAGAGCGGACGCGCCGAGCGTCGCCTCCGCCTCGGCTCGCGGTCCGGTCACACCGGCGCGCCGCAGTCCCGTCGCCAACTCCTCCACCCACGCGACCATCAGGCGGCGGCGAAAATCGGGGGCCAACAACGCGGAGGTCCGCGGCATCGCGATCGCCTCCAGGATCAGTCGCACCCGCGCGAGATGCCCGGGCTCACGAACCCACTCCCAGTAGCGCCCGACCACCGACGCGGCGTCGGCGCCCTCCTCCCCGACCCACCCGCGGACCAGGTCGGCCTGCTCCGCCTCGACGAAGGCGAGCGCCTGCGCCAACAGGCCCTCCTTGGAACCGAACTGGTAGGACAACGTGTACGTACTCACCCCGAGCGCCGCGGCCAACGGCCGCAGCGACACATCACCGAGCCCCCCACTCGCCAACTCCTCCACCACCGCACGCAACAACTCGGGCTTACGATCCGGATCCGGCCTGCGTCCCATGATCACAAATTTACATCACGATTGTCATGAGAACGGGCAGCGCCCGCGACACCGCGATCCGGGGACTCGGCCCCCGTCGTGTTCGCGTCCGGACACTCCCGCTCGCCGACCGGGAGCAGGCCCGCGCCTCGTCGCCCGGGTACACCGTCGGGCGACCGGTGCCCTGCGTCGGGGCGCCGTTCGGGGGGATGGCGGGCCGGCGCCGCGCCGGAGTGCGGCGCGGTGCCCCTTGTTCACCCCGGTCGGCGGTCGGGCGTTGTCGTTGCCGTGGACGACCGACGCGGCGTACGCGATCAACGACGCCGGTGCCGCGAACCCGCGAGGATCGGCCATCGCGTTGGCCCTGGCCAGGGCCCGCGACACGGACGGGGTCCTGGACGCGGTGCGCCGCACCCAGGGCATCCCCTGGGCGAACACGATCGCCGCCGATTCCGCCGGGCAGACGCTCTTCGTGCAGTCCCAGACCCTGCCCCGGATCACCGACGACGTCGCACGTCGCTGCTCGACCGCGTTGGGCCGGGAGACGCACCCGGCGTCCGGCCCGGCGGTCCTGGACGGCGCGGGGGCGAGTGCGCGCTCGGCACCGATCCCGACGCTCTGCAGCCGGGGACCTTCGGGCCCGGCGCGATGCCGACGTTGCGCGACGCCCCGTACGTGGAGAACTCCAACGACAGTGCCTGGCTGACCAACGCCGAGCACCCGCTGGTCGGCTACGAGAGGGTGTTCGGCGACATCGGCGAGCCGCGCTCGCCGCGCACGCGCGGCGCGATCGAGGACGTCTCCGCCGCGGCCGCCCGGGGCGGGCTGCGCGTCGAGGATCACCCCGGAATCGCCGTGGGGCGAGCACCAGTTCGTGGTCCGCGACCATCGGCGTGTGCCGATCCCGGGCGGGACGGGCGAGTTGGGGGTGTGGAACGTCGTCGAGGCCGACTGGGAGGCGGCCGGCGGCGGCTACACGGACGTCTCGTCCGGTACGTCGTACGTCCAGGCCGTCGGCTGGAACGACGGCCCTGCCCCGTCGCACGGACCCTGTTGGCATACTCCCGGTCCGCGAACCCCCGATCCGCACACCACGGCGACCAGACCCTGCTGTTCTCCCGCGAACAATGGGTGAGTTCCCGATTCTGCGAGCAGGACATCCTGGCCTCACCCGAGCTACGGGTGATCACGCTGCACGAGTACGCGCCTCCATGGGACGGCGCCCGCGCCACGGGAGCCGGATCGCCCGGAGGGATGGGGCCGGATGCGACCTTCGCGGGTCCGCCGGCCGTGGCCCACCGGGATCGCCCGCCCTCTCCGCGACGGTGAATGGCCGGGGTTCGGCACACACCGCTCCCACGAGGGCGGCGGGAGGCGAATGCCCCTGACCATCGCGTGCGGCTCGGCCTGCCGGGGTTCGGCCGCCGTACGTCTCGGACGGGGGATCTATCCGCGAGGTCCGAGACCTGACGTGGCATCACCACCGACACCGCGTCCGGCGCCTAGGACGCGCTCGCCCGCCTCGTGTCGCGAGAGCGTGGCCGTCGCGTCGGACCGCGGGGAGCCGCCGAGTGCGACGGTCGGAGCGCCGGTACCCAGGACACGACGGCTGACGACGGGATCGTCCCGGTCCGACGCGGCGACGCGGCGGGACGCGGGAATGTGCACGAGGGCCCACCCCAGGCAGGCGACACCGACGGCACTCTGCGGTCCGGCACCGGTGATCGCCTCCGACCAGTGGCCCAGGCGTGCCAGAACGCACCACAGCACGCCGGACCCGCCGATCGCCACCGCGTCCGCGATCACGGTCACCAGAACATACCGGCGGCTCTTGCGACGCCCCTCGGGACGGGCCGGGCGTACCCGGTCGCCGATCCACGATCCGGGCGAGCGGGCCCGGCCGCCCCCGCGCGGAATCCGCCACACGAGGACCAAGGCGAACAAGCCGATGCCGGCGACGAAGGTCGTGAGGGAATCCGAACCCGGTACCAGGAGCCCGGGCCAGGCGGAGACGATCCACGCGACCCCGACGAAGCCCCACGCGACGCCCTCCCAGCGCAACACCTCCGAACGTGCGGCGAACCGACTGCGTGTCGTATCGATGATGTCCATACCAGTAAGCATAACGATCGTCATGACAATCCGCCATAGCAGCCACACCCCCGCCATCCCGGATGCCGGCTTCACTCATCGGCCGTGGGCTCCCCCGCACACCCGAAAGACACGAACCCGCACGGAACCGCTCTCCGGAGGGCACACCACCGCCGCCGCCGACACCGAACGCATCAGGGCTCGGGCCGGCCGGTCACGTGGTCGACACGGGTGCGGGCGTGGTCGTCGAGGTCGAGGGGCCGCCGGCGGCGGTGGCGGAATTCCGGCGCCGGGTGGGTACCGATGCCCCGCCGTCGGCCGCGGTCGGGTCGGTGGTCGACGAGGAGTTGCCCGTCGACGGCGTCGCCGGTTTCACGATTCCCGCGTCGCCGGCGGATCGGTTCGCAGGCTGATCCCACCGGATGCGGGGACGTGCGCGAACTGCCCGGCGGAGCTGGGCGATCCGGCCGATCGCCGACACCGGCGTGCGTTCGTGACGTGCGTCGACCGCGGCCCGCGTGTCGACGATCGTCATGGCGTTGCCGTACGACCGAGCGCACCGGACCCGGCACGGACCGGCGCGGGACACCTCGCGCCCGCGGCCGGGCCGCCGCACCGGAGGGTGCGTGTTCCCCACTCCGACGACACGTCGATCGCCCACCCGTCCCCGTCGACGGACCGCGGGACCGCCCCGGGACGCAGCGGCGTACCGGGCCCGGGTCCGGACACCCGGGAACGCCGCGTGGGCGTGGCGAGTCGGTCGCGACGGGGTCGCGGGTCTGTTCCTGCGGGCACGTCACGCGTAGTACGTTGAGCATTGCTCCGAGTCTTCGCGCGTCTCGTCCCTCATCGAGGAGGCAGCCTGATGTCCGAGGGTGCTCGTTCCGGTCCGCGTCCGTGGGGTTTGCGTCACCTGACCGGGTACGGGCCCGGGGCGACGGTGAATCTGCCGTACTGCGGCGTCGAGCTCGATCCGGTGACCCAGACCACCCGCTACCGCGATGCGGACGGGCGGATCGTGACGATGGGCGATCACGCCAAGACCGCGCCGGCCACCAACACCATGGAGGCGACCGGCGGTTCGGACGGCAGGGATCCGGGGCAGGGCGGGGCACCGGACCACCGCCCCGTGACGAAGACCGACGAGGATTGAGTACGCATTCGTACGGGACCGGACCGTGCCGCCCGGTCCTGGTGTGTGCCCCGCTCGGTGATCGCAGCGCGGACGCCGTGATCGAGGCGCTGGGCCGACGCGAGGTGCCCGTGGCGCGCATCGACCCGGGCGTGGATTTTCCCCTCGGGTCGACCCTGTCCGCCTGCTTCGACCCCGGCCGCGGAATGACGGGCGTACTGGAGACGACGAGTCGTCGCGTCCTTCTGGACGCGGTGCGCGCGGTGTATCACCGGCAAGCGACCGACTACGGGCCGGCATTCACGCATCTGTCCGACCAGGACGCCCTGTTCGCCGTCGCGCAGGCGCGGCACGGTCTGGGTGGTGTGTTGGCCGCGTTGCCGTGCCTGCACGTGAACCATCCGCACGCGGCGACGGCCGCCTCGTACAAGCCGGTGGGTCTGGCCGCCGCGCTGCGCGTGGGTCTGAGCGTGCCGCCCACCCTGATCACCTCGGATCCCGAAGCCGCCCGGGCGTTCGCGAAGCGGCACGGGCCGATCGTCTACAAGGTGCTGCGAACCGTGCGCTACCGCGACCCGGACGACCGGCCGCTGACCGTATGGACCACGGCCGTGGACCCCGACGACATCGACGACGCGGTCGCCGGGACGGCCCACCTGTTCCAGGCACGCGTGGATGCCGTCGCCGATCTGCGGGTGACGTTCGTGGGCGGGCGGATGTTCGTCGCGCGCATCGACTCGGGCCTGCTCGACTGGCGCAGCGACTACGACCGGCACCGGTACGACGTCGTCGACCTTCCCGAGCCGGTGGCGGCGGCCGTCACCCGGTACATGCGCGATCAACGCCTGTGCTACGGAGCTCTGGACCTGGCGGTGACCTCGTCCGGAGAGCATCTGTTCTACGAGTGCAATCCCCTGGGCCGGTACGGATGGATCGAGGCGGCGACCGGGATGCCGATCTCCGCGGCGATCGCCGACCTCCTGCGGAACGGATCCCCGCCGTGAACGCTCCTCCCTCCTCCCCGGCCCCGGCCACGGACGCCGTCGTGTTGCGGCGGCGCCTCGCGGACGCGCTGGCCGCGACCGGTGATCTGCGCGGTCCCGCATGGCGGGCGGCGGTGGAGTCGGTGCCGCGGGAGGTGTTCGCGCCCGCGTGGTTCGAGCGCAGCGACACCGAGCGGGGCACGATGTGGTCCCCTGTGGTCGGGGACGCCGCGACGTTGGCGCGGGTGTACGAGGACACCACGCTGGTGACCCAGCTCGACGGCGGGGTGGCCCCCGGGGACGTGGAGGGTCCGGTGTTCGGCGCGCCGTCGTCGTCGTCGACGCTGCCCGGTCTGGTCGTGGGGATGTTGGAGGATCTGGGTGTCGAGGACGGTGATCGCGTTCTGGAGATCGGCAGCGGCACCGGATACTCCACCGCCCTGCTGGCCCGGCGCCTGGGCGACGACCTCGTGACGTCGATCGAGGTCGATCCGGAAACCGCTCGACGGGCGGCCGCAGCTCTGAAGGCGGCCGGATTCGAGCCGCACCTGGTGGTGGGTGACGGCCTCGACGGGGTCCCGGACCGGGCCCCGTTCGATCGGCTGATCGCGACCTGCTCGGTACGCGAGATCCCCCGCCCGTGGCTGGAGCAGTCCCGGCCCGGCACGGTGATCCTCGCCAACCTCACCGGCTGGCTCTACGCGTTCGGGCAGGCCCGTGTGACGGTGACCGGGCCCGGTCGTGCCGCCGGCGAATTCCTGCCGGGCACCGTCTCGTTCATGCCCGCCCGCCGGCACACCCCGCCTGCCCCCGACACCGGGGCGGCCCTGGCCGCCGCAGGCCCGGACAGGCCCACCGAGCTCGGGCCGGAGATCCTGCGGGACTGGGTCGGCCGATTCGTCGTCCAGGGCGCGCTGCCGAACTCGCAGCAGGTCACCGCGCAGGTCGGCGACGGTCCCTGTCTCGACCACGTCCTGGACGTCGACGGCTCCCACGCCACACTGCTGCCGCAGCAGGACGGATCGTGGCGGGTTCGCGAAGGCGGGCCCCGCCGGCTCTGGTCCCTCGCGGAGCGGGCCGTGACCGCGTGGCGGGCCCAGGGTTCACCACCCATCGACGCCTTCCGCCTGTCGATCGATCCCGACCGGCACACGATCCACCTCCCCGATCGATCGCTGAGCTGGGACCTCCCCCGCCTCGAACAGCGGCGCCGTTGACACCTTCTTCCGGGCGGGTGATCTCCCACGCCGGGTTCGGCCCCGGCCCGGGTCGGGGCTCCGTCGCGTCGACCATGTGCGAGAGGTGCGATGTTTCGGATACGCCGCCTCTGGCGCCTTCGGGGAGACCGGGCCGCGGATCACGGCGGGAGGGGTGCTCCCCAGGGCGAGAGGTCGAGGGTTGGGTAGCGCTGTGCCATGGCGCGCAGCGTGTCGGGGTTCCAGAACGGGTGCCCGGCGGGCGGGAATCCGAACAGGGCGAGTTGGCTCGCCGTCGCGCGTTCGACGAACCGGTACCAGGCGGTGTCGTGGCTGCGGTCCGCCCACGGTCCGCGCAGGGCCCAATCGGCCGATGCCGGACGGTAGTTGACGTGCATGGTGAAGCGTGCCCCTCGGGGGCGGGTCAGTCCGGTGCCGCGATGGAAGGTGTCGAGTCCGAAGGCTACGACGGTGCCGGCCGGGCCGGCGGCGGACACCTCCGCGTCGTAGAGCGCGCCGGTGTCGCCGGCGGTGACGAACGCGCGCAGGTCGTCGTCGGGGGCGGCCCCGGGATCGGCCCCGGGGCGCAGGTACCAGTTGGGGCGGGCGGGGAGGTGCCGGGTGTGCTCGCGGGGGACCAGATGCGGCGGTCCCAGGTCCTCCGGCACGTCGCACAGGTAGACGAACATCTCCACCTGGCGGCACCCGGCGGCGACGGTGGGGACCAGGACGGTGTGGTTGAGGTAGTCCCGGTGCAGGTCCTGGTCGTAGTCGGCGGCACCGGTGTACTTCGCCCACACCTCGGCCTGGTACATCCGCAGGTCGTCGTCCCCCGCGAGCGCGGCGGCCAGGCCCGTCAGGCGAGGGTGTACCGCCAACAGGCTCAGTTCGGGGGAGGCGAAGGGGAACGTGTCGATCCCCGCGAACTCGTCGTCGACGTATCTGCGGCGGCGGGGGTCGAGCCCGTCGTGGAAGTCCGCGGCCGTCGGGTGGAGCGCTTCGAGACCGGCCTGTGCGGACGCCAGATCCTCGGCCGGGACAAACCCCGGCAACACGACGAACCCGTCCCGCGACCATCGCGCGCAGACCTCGTTGGTGTCCATTGACCCAGAGTGCGCCGAACTCCCCATCCGGACAAACGAATTCGAGCAGGGAACGCCCCTCCTGCAGGGAGCCACCGGGGACGGCGCAGACCGTCTCGAAGGTCGCGCCCGTGAGCCTGAAGCGGTAGAGCCGGCCGCGCTCGGGACCCGGCCACCTCGGTCCCGACGGCCGCGGTCGGGCACGCCACGGCAGTTCGAGGCAGTTCGTTCTCGGAACTCGAAGGCGTGCCACCGCCTTTGCCGTTTTCTCGGCATCGAGCCCGATCGCTTTCTTGTGATTCCCGGTCGTCCCGAACGGCGACCGCCACTCCGATCGTGCAGGGCGGACCGGGAGCGTTGGTTAACAGAACGAAACCTCGGCGTCACTAGGTTCGGAGCCGTCCGAGATTGTCGAACGCAGCCGAATGGAGCGTGACTTCGTGGGTTTTCGAGATCGGGTGGTGGGATCGCGACGCGGTTCCCTGCTGGCGGTCTGTGTGTCCGTCGTCTTCGGGGTGACGGTGGTTCCCGCCGCGGCGGAGGATCCCGGGCCCGGGTCGTTCCCGGGGCAACGGGCGTCCTGGGCGCCGTGCGTTCCCGGCCCGCCCCCACCCGACGTTCCGCAGGAGGAGTGGAACAAGCGGTGGGCCGGGATGGACTGCGCCACACTCACCGTCCCGATGAACTACCGCCGCCCCGGCGACGGCCGACTCGACATCGCGGTCAGCCGCCGCAAGGCCAACTTTCCGGACAGGCGAAAGGGTGTCCTGCTACTGAATCCGGGTGGTCCCGGCGGCGAAGGACTGGCGTTGCCGACCGAACTGGCGGGCGAGGCGATCGCCGACCGTTTCGACCTGATCGGCTTCGACCCGCGCGGGGTGGGCCGGTCCACTCGCCTGCACTGCGATGCCGTGGAGCAGGACCCGCCGCGGCCGACCCGCCCGACGGACGCGCAGTTCGCCGCGCTGGCGGCCGCCGCGCTCCAACGGGAACAGGCATGTCAACGAGCGGGCGGTTTCCTGCGGCCGTTCGTCAGCACCGCGAACACCGCGCGGGACATGGACGTGATCCGGGCCGCGCTGGGCGAGAAGAAGATCAACTACCTCGGCTTCTCCTACGGCACCTACCTCGGCGCCGTCTACGGCACGCTGTTCCCCGGAAGGCTCAACCGCAGTGTGCTCGACTCGTCCATGCACCCGGACTGGCTCTACTACGAACAGTTCAAGCAACAGGCCGTCGCATCCCGGCGAAACGTCGAGGCCTGGGCCGCCTGGGTGGCCGAACGGGACAACACCTACCACCTGGGCAACTCGCTCGCGCGGGTGATGGCCACCCTCGACACGATCGGCGAGCGACTGGCGGTCGAACCGATACCGTCGCCCGGGCATCCCGAGGACCCGCCGATCGACCGCAACTACTTCGACCGGATGCTGGGCCACGAGACCGTTCCGCGTGCCGTCTGGGCGCTGGAAGCCGAACTGGTCGTCGCGATCGGGAAGGCGGTCGGCGGAACGCTGTCCGCCGACGCGGGCAAAGCCCTCGCCGCGCTCGCCAAGGCATCCGCTCCGGCGACGGTCGACGGCACGTACCAGGCGGTGACCTGTGAGGCCGACTGGCCCAGGGACCTGAACGTCTACTACGAGCAGATGCGAATCTTCCGCGACCGGTACCCGTACGGCAGGGGCGCGGCGGCGACCGAGCCGACCGAGTGCACCTTCCGGTCGTTCACACCCCCGGAGCGGATCACCGACCTGAAACGCAAGGGGTATCCGACCGGAGTCGTGGTGCAGGCCGAGTTCGACCCGGCCACCGGATACGACGGCGGACCCGCGATGGCGAACCGGCTGGACGACAACCTGATCACGGTCACCGACGAGGGCACACACAGCCTGTACGGCCGCAACGCCTGCGTCACCAAGAAGATCGACGACTACCTGATCGACGGCGTACTCCCCGGCTCCCGCGCGAGTTGTGCCGGTCCCCCGCGGCCGGATGTACCCGCCGACGGAACGGCCGCCCGCTCCACACGTCCATCGAACCGGTCGCTGGAGGAACGCGCCCACGAACTGATCGAGGCATACAAACTCGACCGCCGATTCTGAACCCCTTGGACTGCCACCGCCCCCGTTCCGCCGAAGCGCGCGGGGGCGGGCGACTCCCGTACGTCGGCCGCCCGCCCGAGAATTCGGCGCGGGCGGCCCCGCGCGGGTCCGGAGCCGGGGCAACCCTCGCCGAGCGATCAACTCGGCCGGCGGTGTCTCACGCGCCACCACCGTGGTCCGGCGGATCATCGAGGCCGGTGACACACAGCAACAACGGCTCGTTCTCGGAGTCCGCGGCGGCAACCGCCTCGAAGCGGACGTCCGTCGCTTCGCGGGCGGCGTGGACGTCGCCGTGGGATTCGGGATCGGCGGCATCGAAGTACTCGGGTATCAAAGGGATCTCCTGGCGCGGCCACAGTGAGGTGCGGGTGTGAGGGGGCGACGAGGCGCGAAGCGGCGACCTGTCCGGGCTCAGCCGAACACGGTCCCGGAGTTCGCGCTGTTGATACTGCGTCGGCGGGAGAACGTGCCCAGGTCTATGGTCTCGCCGGTGTACGGACCGACGAAGCGCACCGGATGGGCGTCGTGGTCCGCCCCGTTGTCCACCGCCTCGATCAGCGTGGCCATCATCCGCCCCACCAGCGGGGCGTTCTTGAACTGGTTCCCGCTGGTGCCCATGGCCACGAAGTAGCCGTCCAGTTCGGTCCGGTCGTAGATCGGCGTCCAGTCGTCGGCGACGTCGTACACCCCGACCACCCCGCACGCCCGGTTCGGCACGGTCAGCCCGCTCAACCGCCGGGCCGCCCGGGTCACCTGCGCCTCGAACACGGCCGATGTCGGGTTGGGGTTCACCGCGTCCGGGTCGTCGACCCACTCGAGTGGGTCGCATTCCGGCTCGGTCCCGCCGATCAGGAGCCCGCCACCGACCTCGCCGCGGATGTACACCCCCAGGTCCATGTCGGCCACGGCGATCCCGGACGATCCCTTCGGGTCGAGGCCGCCGGACGCCCGGAGGTGGGCGACCTCCTGTCGCAAGGGTCGGACTCCGATGGTGAAGTCCGAGCCCACCCCGGCCAGATCGTTGATCCGCCCGGACCAGGGGCCGGCCGCGTTGACCACCGTCGCACAGCCCAACCGGGACCCGTCGTCGAGCACCACGGCGGTGACCCGCCCGCCGGTCGACTCGACTGCGGTCACCGCGCGCCGGAACCGGAATTCGGTACCGTGCCGCTCCGCGGCGGAGGCCAGGTTCAGCGCCGCCAACTGCGGATCGCCGACATACCCCGCGTCGGGGGTGAACACTGCCCCGAGCGTGCCGGTCGCCGGCGCCCAGAACGCGTCGTCGTCCAGTCGTTTGGGCGGCCAGTACCGCCCGGCGTCCAGACCCGGGACCCTGGCCGACAGGGTGGCCGCGTCCCACTCCTCGTAGCGGACCCCGACCGCGTCGAACAGCGGCAGGTAGACGGCGCGGGGCGCGGCGTCCACGTCCAGCACGGCCATCCCACAGCGCTCGAAACGTACGGGATCGGGGACCACGCAGCCCAGATGTTCCTCCCATGCCCGCCAGCAGAAGTGCGCCTCCCACGACGCGGCCACTCCGGCGTGCGTGGAGAAGTTGAACCGCACGATGGCACTGGAGGCACCGGTGGACCCCAGGCCGACACCGCCGGCCTTGTCCACCACGGTCACCCGCCGCCCCGCGCGGGCGAGTTCGAGGGCGATCGAGGAACCCATCACCCCCGCGCCGATCACCACGACATCCGTATTCATCCGTACTTCCTCCCTCGCCCTACGACGGCGTGGTGACGTCTTGTCGGCCCGCCGAGACCGGAGATCACAGGGGCAGCCGCGTGCCGACGCCGTGCTCGAGCGCATGGTGCATGATCGCGTGACCCACCGCGATGTCGCAGACGGCCATGCCGATGTTGCTGTTGACGATGATCTCGTCGGCGTGCTCCCGACCGGGCTTCACACCGGCCAGCACCTCGCCGGTCTCGGCGACGACCTCGGGCAGGCCGTCGGGGAAGTACCCCATCGACGCGAACAGTTCGTGTTCCTCGATGCTGTCGACGAGGTACTTGTCCGCGCGGTGGGCGGTGCGCGGATCCCAGAAGGTGTTCAGGTCACACGGCAGGATCGTCTGGCCGGCGGTCACCCACTCGTCCTTCACCACCGCGAGCGGCCGACGCAGGATGACCGTCGCCGAGCTCAGCACCTGCGCGCTCTTGACGATCGCTTCGGGCGATTCACCCTTGACGATCCGCAGGTCCAGGTCGGGCCGCAGCTTCGCGATCAGCGCGTCGGCGGCCGCCTCGTCGGTGTCGTAGACGTGGATGGTCTCCAGCTTGGGCATCGCCAGGGCCGCGTAGCGGACATGCTCGATGCCCTGCACGCCGCAGCCGAACATCGCGAACGTGGTGGCGTCGGGGTGCAGCGCCGCGGCGGCCAGAACCGTCACCGCCGGGGTGCGCATCGCGGTCAGCCACGCCGAGTCCATGACGGCCAGCGGCACCCCGCTGTCCACGTCGTTGAGGACGAGCAGCCCGGTGGTCTGCGGAAGGTCGAACGTGCGCGGGTTGTCCGGGTAGCACTCGATCCACTTCATGCCCACGATCCCCGGCCCCGGCAGGTAGGCCGGCATGGCGTGGTAGAAGACGTTGTCGTACGGGTGGACGCCGATCTTGGCCGGCATCTCGTAGCGGCGGTGGCCGTGCTCGACCAGGGCCTGGCGGGTCAGCTCCAGGATGGCGTCCCGCGTCAGGTGCAGATGTTCGACGTCCCGCCGGGACAGGTAGAGCAGTTCCGAGCCGATCCGCAACCGGCTTGCGACACGCTCTCGGTTCGTGGGGAGGGTCATGTGTGGGTTTCCTTCGGGCTCGATCCTCACCCGGCGGCCGCCGGCCGGGTCCGTACAGCCTCCAGCCGCCGGACCCCCACCGGCATCGGCACGGATCAGGAACCTCCCCGGCGTTGTTCCTCTCCCCGTAGCAACGCCGGAATGCCGCTGTCGAGGAGGCGCCGCATCTTCAGTCCCAGGTGCAAGGTCAACCGATCACGGCCGTTCTTCAGGCTCCACCCGGTCCTGTTCTCGATCTGGGCCAGCCGGTAGTACAGCGTCGTCCGGTGGATCATCAGCCGCTCCGATGCCGTCGCGGTGTCCCCCGCGGCATCCAGGAACACCTCGGCGGTGTGGGCCGGCGAGTCGGCGCGTCCAGGGGTACCGAGGTCGGCGATCCGGGGCGGCACGACCGACTCGGGAGACGCCACCGCGGCGAGCATGAGCGGACCGTAGACACCGGTGTCCCGCCAGGAGGAAACCGGTGCCAACTCCGGGAACTCGGCGGCGGCGAAGGCCGCCAGCACGGCTTGCCGCCAGAGATCCGGGGCCTGACCGAGCGAGCCGGTGTCGCTCAGACCGACGAAGACGCCGTCGTCTCGCGCGTCGCGCCGCCGCACACCTTTCCGGATCGCCTCGGCCAGCCGTGCCGCCGTGCGTTCCACCTGGGTTCGGCCGGTGACCAGGACCGCACCGCGATCGCCCGGCGCGGCCGTGAGCGGGCCGATGGCCGGCCCGTCGTGGCCGGCCCGGCCGGTCGAATCCATGATCACGGCCGCGACCGTCTCGGGGTCGGTGGTCGCGTCGGTGGCGATGACCACGATCTCGTCCCGGGCGTCGACGAGCCCCCGATCGACCAGGTCCTTCGCGGCACGAGCGGAGTCCTCGCCCCCGCCCAGGAGGTCGGCCACCAGGGCCCGGCGTCGCCTTTCCTCCTCGGCCACCTGGAGCATCCGCTCCCGCATCCGCGCCGACAGCCGGAGCACGTACGCACCGACCAGCTCGTCCAAGCGCTCCGCGCCTTCGTCGATCAGCCACAGATAGCCGAGCAGCCGTCCGTGATCACGGATCGGATAGCACCGTCGGGAATCGAGGCCGAGGGCCGGACTGCCGGGTATCGACAGGGGCTTGTCGGAGGTGGAGATGCCGAAGCCGTCGAGGTATTCGGCGACGCGGGCCGGCAGGTGCCGGGACAGCACCACGTCGATACGGAGCCTGTCCTCGTCACCGTAGTGGCGGCTGGACACGATGAGGCTGCCGCGCTGGTCGTCCACGGCGACCGACCGGTGGATCCGCGCGGCGAGCGAGTCGACCAGTTGCTGGATCGCGTCTGTGTACGGAGGGATCACCGCGGCACCGCCGACGCGACGCCGCGGCGCGATCCCACCGACCGATCTCGGACACTCACGAAGTCCTCCTCCATGCAGATGGGTTCCACGGGTGACGGCACGGTTCGGCGCGGCCCGGCGAACCGTGTCCGACACCCTGTGAGAACGCGCCGCGGGCGAGCCGGCGTTCGGCGACGCCCGCGGCGACGGCGAGCCGTCGGCCGTCCTGCGCCTTGACCGGACCCGTGCCCGGCCGGGGTTGCCCGGCCGGGCACGCGGGGCTGCCGTGGGCAGTACAGCTAGGTCCCCGGATGCGTCGGGGGGTTCGTGTTCGCGAGTGCCCATGTACGGACGGGGGCGAGGTCGATCGGCACGACCTCGGGGAACTCGGTCATCTGCGGTTGCGGGAAGCGGTTGTCGATGCCGAGCAGTACCGCGTCGAAGTAGGCGCGGATGAAGGCGTTCACGAGGTCGATCGTGCGTTGCGCCTCGGCCTTTCCGCCGCCGGGCAGTACGGTCGCGCGGTCGTGGGCCGGGATCAGCACGAGATCCGTCAGTTCGAGGTGGCTCACATCGGTCATCCGCAGTCGGTGCACGTCCCGTCTCGTGCCTGCGGTGCGAAGGGGTTCGAAGAAGAACTCGTTGGCGTCGAGCGCGGTGACGGGCGGGAAGCCCATCGTCTCCAGCTGCACGCGCATGTCGGTCGCGAGGTGGAGCAACGGAACGCGGATGTCGGTGTCGAGCAGATCGGACAGGAATTGCCCGCCGTCGAGGTTGACCACCGCCTTCACCCGGTGATCCTGCTGTGCCGTCGAGGCCGCCGCCGCGGCGCCGAAGGACATGCCGAACACACCCGTTCGGGCGGTGTCGCCGGCGCCGGCCAGGTCGGCGGCGGCGCCGGAGACCATACCCGTCTCGAGCGCGTCGATCACCGCGCGCATGTCGTCGACCCAGCGCTGCGACCACGGCCCCATGGTGTGCTCGTCCAGGAACGCCGGCGTCAGCGCGAAGCGCGTCGCGACGTCACCGGTGATCCTGTCCAGGTAGTGCGGGTCCGCGACCGTGCCGAGGAACGTTTTGTTGAACGCGTCGTCGTATCTGACCGTGTCGCCGTTGGGATAGCGCACGCCGCACGCCTCTCCCGGGTGCGCGACGCTCCACACGATGTATCCGTGGCTCGCGAGGTGTTCCATCAACGGCGTGTTCTGGGACACCCAGCCGACGGCGCCGTGCGAGAAGACGAGCGTCGGGAAGCCGCGGCCGGCCGGCTCCGCGCCGGCGACGCCGTGGGTCCGCACGTCGGCCAGCCGGTCCACCCATTCCCGGGGCGCGCCCGTCGCCTCGGTGAGCCACCGCAGTGACCGCGCCTCGTCGTCCACGAGGTAGGGGCGGCGGGTCCGGCCGTCGGTCTGTGCGGGGTACCAGACGCGCACCATGAGGCGGCGGCCGTTCGCGTCCTGGGGCCGCAGCGTGGGATATGCCGTGTCCAGGACCTCGCCGTCCCGCACTCCGACGGGGTAGGGGCCCGTCGGCGCGGCGTAGGTGAGCGCGGCCATCAGCAGGCGTCCTTGACGACGCGGCCGCCCTGGATCACCAGTGCCGCCTTGTCGGGTTCGCCGAACACCTCGGGGTGCTCCAGGGGGTCGCTCGCCCAAACGGTGAGGTCGGCGAGCTTGCCGACCTCGATGGTCCCCACCTTGTCGGCGATGCCCAGGATCCGGGCGTTGACGCGGGTGGCCGCCTCCAGCGCGAGCATCGGGCTCTCGATGTCCGAGCGCAGGGTCAACTCGCGGCCGCGGCCTCGTTGGTCGGCGCCGATGAGGTCGGAGCCCAGGCCGATCCTGACGCCGGCGGCCCGGGCGGCCCGCAGTCCGTCGATCTGGCCCTGGAGCACGGGGCCGACCCGGTCGGCGATCCCCGCAGGCAGGCCGGCCCGGGTGGGGTCCTCGAGAAGTGCGTGCATCGTCGCCAGTGTGGGCACCAGGTCCACTCCCTTCGCCGCCATCAGGCCGGCGGTCTCCTCGTCGATCTCGGAACCGTGTTCCACGCAGGTGACACCGGCGTGGATCGCGTTGCGGATGCCGGCGTTGTTGTGCGCGTGGACGGTGACGTACGTGGCGCGGGCCTTCGCCTCGGTCACGGCGACCGCGATCTCCTCGCTGGTGAACTGGGTGTCGCCGATCTTGTCGTGGGTCGACATCACACCGCCGGTCACGCACAGTTTGAGGAAGTCGGCGCCGCGGCGAAACGTCTCGCGGACGTTCCTGCGCATCTGTTCGGGCCCGTCGGACAGGAGCGATACCGACCGCAACCCGGGGATGTCGTGGTCGTACCAGTCCGCCGTCGGTTCCCACCGAGCGGCGAAGTGCCCGTGGCCGCCGGTCTGGCACTGGACCGGACCGCACTGCAGAATCCGCGGCCCGCGTACCTTTCCGCCCGACACCGCTCGGGCAAGCCCCGCGTCGATGCCCCCGGTGTCTCGTACCGTGGTGAAACCGGCGTCCAGGGTTCGGCCGCAGTTGTCGAACATGTCCGCCGCCAGTTCGGCGACCGACAACTCCCGGCGCAGGCTCGGGTCGATGTCACTGGACAGCCCGAGGTGGACGTGCGCGTCGATCAGCCCCGGCGTGATCGTCAGTCCCCGGGCGTCGAGCGTCCGCGCACCGGCGATCGGCCTGCCCAGCGCCGTGATGCGGTCGCCCTCGACGTGGATCGCCGGCCCGTGGACGGGATCCGCGCCCGTGCCGTCGACGATCCGCGCTCCCACGATCCAATAGTCAGACACTCGTCCGCTCCTTCTCCCGCTGCGTCGCGAGCGCGCCTTCGCCGGGCATGTAGCGCTCGAACCAGTCCAATACGCGGGTCATGAAGTCGATCTGCGCGGGGTAGGCCCGCACTCCGTGCCCCTCCTGCGGGTAGATCACCAGCACCGACGGCACCCCGTGTGCCCGAAGCGCGTGGTGGAACTCCTGTGCCTGGGTCGGCGGAGTGCAGTTGTCCAGGGCGCCGGCGACGTTCAGACACGGCGTGCGGGCCTGGCCGGCGTGCAGCACCGGGCTGCGCGTGTGCACGCGGGATCCGGGCTGGGTCGGATCGGCGTCGAGGAACCGGTTGCCCCACGCGGCGATGTTGCTCGTGAAGCCCTGGCTGTACCAGTCGGTCACCGGGGAGATGGGCACGGCCGCCGCGAACCGCGGGTCCTGGGTGACCAGCCACGACGACATGTAGCCTCCGTAGCTCGCGCCGATCAGGCCGACCCTGGACCCGTCGACGATGCCGCGTTCGACGAGCGCGTCGATCCCGGACAGGTAGTCCAGGGTGTCGTCGCCGCCCATGTCGCCCACGACCAGGCCCGCGAAGGCCTGTCCGCGACCGCTGCTGCCGCGGGGGTTGGGGTTGAGCACCGCGTATCCGCGCGACACCAGCAGCGGCACCCACGGGTACTTCATCGACCACATGTCGCGGAACTGCCAGATCGGGCCGCCGTGGATGTTCACGACCAGGGGGAAGGGCCCCTCGCCCGCGGGCCTGCACAGGATGCCGTCGATCTCCAGTCCGTCGGGGGCGCTCCAGGTCACCGGTTCCGCGGTGCCGGCCACCGACCTCAGGTAGTCGGTGCCCTCGTGGGCGGTGGACGCGAGTACTCGGTCGCCGTCCTTTCCGGACAACACCAGTTGTTGCGGAAGCCGGTAGGACTCCTGGATCGTGCACACGCGGCCGTCGTCGGTGAACGCGCCGTCGGTGTGGAACGTGCTGCCACCACAGGCGTTGGCGGTGGCGAGCACCTCGGACACGCTGCCGTCGTCGATCCGGACGATGCCGGCCACCGAGTCCAACCGGCGCTGCCCCAGATAGCCGAGCCGCTCGTCGTCGATCCACTCGAGGCGGGTCACGTCGGTGCCGAGGGTGTCGATCCGACGCACCGCACCGGAGGCGCCGTCGATCAGGAGGAGGTCACCGGCGACCAGCCAGCGGTCGCTGCACACCGCCTCCGCCACCGCCACCCAGCGGCCGTTCGGCGAGCCGGTCGGCAGCCCGAGTTGAACCTTGCTGTCCAACACCTCGTTTACCGCGCCGTCCAGGTCGATCAGGCTCAGGACCGCGCCGTACCAGGAGTCCTCCCAGGGAGCCTCGGAGGTGACGGCCGCGACACGACCGGGCCCGCACCACCCGGCTTCCCAGCAGTTCAGGCCCTCGGCGGACAGACGTTCGAGCACACCGGTGGCGGGCGTGTACAGCCACAGGCTGCGCCAGGCCTCGTCGGCGACGTCATCGTCGACGCGCGGGAACCACGGCGGCGCGTCGTCGATGCCCCCGCGGTTGGTGCCCGATCCCTGTCCGCCGGAGAGTTCCGCGCCGAGACCGGCGACGCCCAGCAGGATGCGCCGACCGTCCGGCGACCAGTGGAGGTATTCCACCGTTCCCGGGACCGCGGGCGCCGCCTCCGCCTCGCCCAGCCGATCCTCCGCCCACAGGTGCAACTGGTACACGCCCTTGTCCGCGCGGTCCGACAGGAACGCCAGCGTGCGCCCGTCGGGGGAGAACCGCCCCGACCGCGCCGAGGCACCGGGCGCCGACACCTGCCGGAATCGGCCGTCCTCCGCGGTGAAGAGGGCGGTTCGCGGCGCTCCCGCGAGCTTGTGCAGGACGTCCGCCGTCACCACCGTGCGGGTGCCGTCGCGCGTCACGTGCGGCTCCCGAAGGCTCGACGGCCGGCCGAAACCGGGCCGGTGCAGCGCACGCAGGTGCTCCAGAACCCTCTCGTACTGCATGGAGGCGCTCCGCTCTTCCAACAATGGCTTTTCCCTTCACATGATGTCCACGCCGCCGGTCTCCCCGGCCACCTCGATGAGAAGGGGCGGTACTCGGCGACACAGGGCGCGTTGTCGCCCATGGCCCGACCGGAGGTCGGACGATCGCCGTCTCGGCCTCTCGGCGTTTCGCGTTGACATTTGCTACCGTACATGTACGGTACTCGTACGGCTAGCGGCCTCGAGGGGTCGACGGGGCAAACCTCAGGAGCGACACCATGGACGACAGCCCTTCGAAACGCACCGCTCCGCGCAAACGCGCCCCTCGCGGAAGCCTCGACCGAGCGCGGGTGGTCGCGGCCGCGACGGCGATCATGGACTCGGAAGGCATCGACGCGATCACGATGCGGCGCATCGCCGACGACCTCGACGTGCGCCCGATGTCGCTGTACACCCACTTCCGCAGCAAGGACGAAGTCCTCGCCGCGGTATACGACAACGCGATCGCCGCGGTACGGGTCCCGGCGGTGGAGGAGGGCCTCG
This sequence comes from Embleya hyalina, assembly GCF_003967355.1. Classification (GTDB taxonomy): domain Bacteria; phylum Actinomycetota; class Actinomycetes; order Streptomycetales; family Streptomycetaceae; genus Embleya; species Embleya hyalina. The sequence continues at coordinate 245,526 of NZ_BIFH01000025.1, forward strand.
ACGGCATCCGCACGCTGCTGCGGTCGTATTTCCGGCTGATGGTCGAGCACGCCGAAGTCGCCCGCATCCATCTCGCCGTCAACGCCTCCGGCCCCAGCGATCTACGGATCAGCGAGACGCTCTACGCCGTCCTGCTGACCCACGGCATGGGCGTCCGCGACGCGGTGGGAATGGTGGCGACCCTGATCCGCTTCACGATCGGCGCCGCCACCTTGTATCCGACGCGCAAGCCGTCGGACGAGGACCCGGGCGCGTGGTCGAAGGAGCAGCGGAGCCTGCAGGCCCTCCCCGCCGAGGAGTATCCGACGCTGCACGCCTTGGGGCTGGGACTTCCCGCCTTCACCCAGGAGGAACTCTTCGAGCACGGGCTCGATCTCATCCTTCGACAGATTCCGCCCCGGTAGGCGGATCCGGCGAAGTCTCCCTGGGCTTTCATCACAACGAACTGCCTGAAAAGGGGTGCATCGTGACCACACTCACGACCGCCGACTACCGCCGCGCCGAGCAACTGCTTCCACACAACGCGGCGCGCCTGGTTCCGGGCGCGAGGATCCGCCCGAACCGGGAGGACGGCACCGACCGTTTCTGGTACCGCGTCGACACCGCACAGGGCCGCCGGTTCGTCCTGGTCGACCCCGCCGCCGGCGATCGCGGGGCGGCGTTCGATCACGACCGGCTGGCCGCCGCCCTGTCGGCGGCGTCCGGCACGGCGGTGGAAGGCGCACATCTCCCGTTCACCTCGATCGGCCGCAGCGGCGACACCGTCGAGTTCACCGCGTTCGACGCCCGATGGCGGTACGTACCCGACGACGACCGGTGCACCCGGATCGACGACCCCGGGCACAACGCCATCCACGAACAGCCCTCACCCGACGGGGCGTGGGTCGCGTTCGTGCGCGACCACGACATCTGGGTGCGCTCGGCCGACCGCACCGAGGAGTTCGCCCTCACCCACGACGGCGAAGAGTACTTCGACTACGGTTCGAACCTCGACGTGGCACTGTCGCGGATCATGCTGCGCAACGCGGGCGTCACCGCGCCCCCGATGCTGGCCTGGTCACCCGACTCGCGCCGACTGGTCACCCACCGGATCGACCAACGGCACCTGCGCGAACAGGTGTTGGTCGAGTCGACCCCCCGCGACGGCGGGCCGCCGGTGGCGCACTCCTTCCGCTACGCCATGCCGCAGGACGAACAGCACGCCCGCATGCACTTCGTCGTGCTGGACGTGGCGCGCCGTTCGGCGGTGTGGGAGGCGACCGGCCCGTCGCACATCGGCCACCTGTCCCCGTTCGCGCGCGGCTGGGTCTGGTGGTCCCCCGACGGCGCCTCCCTGTATTTCCTGCGACAGCCCCGCTACTCCCGCTCGCTCGGGCTGTACCGCCTCGATCCCGACACCGGCGCCGTCGACCTCCTCGTGGACGAGCACGGCACCACCCGCGTGGAACCCGCACAACTGATCTTCGACCGACCGATGGTCCGAGTGCTGAGCACCGGTGAGGTCCTGTGGTACTCCCAGCGCGACGGCTGGGGACACCTGTACCTCTACCCCGCACCACCGCGGCCGCCGGACCCCGCCTCGACCGACGAGCCGGCGCCGACCCGGATCACGTCGGGGGCGTGGGCGGTCCGCGGCATCCTGCACGTCGACGAGGACAACCGCACCGTCCTGTTCCTCGCCTCCGGGCTGGTACCCGGTGAGCCCTACGCCCGGCAACTGTGCACCGTCGGACTCGACGGCACCGGATTCGTCAATCACAGCGACGACGCGTTCGATCACGAGGTCGTCGTCGCCGTGTCCGGCGCCTGGTTCCTCGACACGGCCTCCACCGTGGACACACCGCCGAGGACCGTCGTGTGCGATGTCGCCGGCGCGACCGTGCTCGAACTCGAGCGACCCGACACCGCGTTGCTGGTCGGCGCGGGCTGGACGCCACCGGAGCGGTTCAGCGCCAAGGCCGCCGACGGGGTCACCGACATCCACGGCACCCTCTGGCGCCCACACGGATTCGATCCGTCCCGGCGGTATCCGCTGGTCGATTCGGCCTACCCCGGCCCTCAGGTCATGCGCACCACCGCGGGCTTCGCCAACCCCCACTTCGTGTCCCCGGAAACGCTCGCCGCCCTGGGATTCGCCGTCGTCACGGTGGACGGACGCGGCACCCCCGGCCGCAGCAAGGCATTCCACGACGCCTCCTACGGCAACCTCGGCAACGCCGGCTTCCTCGAGGACCACGTCGCCGCGATCCACCAACTGGTCGACCGCCACCCCTGGATCGACCTCGACCGGGTAGGCATCGCCGGCGCGTCCGGCGGCGGCTTCGCCACCGTCCGGGCGATGCTCACCCACCCCGACCTGTACAAGGTCGGTGTCGCACTGTGCGGCAACCACGACATCCGCCACTACCTGGCCCTGTGGGCCGACACCTACCTCGGCGAAGGCACCCCGGAGCAATGGGCCGACGCCGCCAATCCGGGCCTGGCCGCCAACCTGTCCGGGAAGCTGCTGCTCGTCCACGGCGAACTCGACGACAACGTCCTGCCCTATCAGACCCTCAACCTCGTCGACGCCCTGATCGACGCCGACAAGGACTTCGACCTGCTCGTCGTCCCCGGCGTCGAACACATCTTCATGGGCCGCGAGCACTACGTCACGCGCCGGATGTGGGACCACCTCGTCCGACACCTGCTCGGGACGCAACCACCCTCGGGATACGCGCTGCGGCCCTTCCCCGCCGGCGCCGAACACCTCGCCGAACTGCTCGGATAGGCCCACTCGCGAATCCCCGGACTCGGGATCGGAAGTCGGCCCCTCCCGTACGGGAGCCGAGCCGCACCGTCGCCTCGACCACCCGCACCGGCTCGATCATCGAGCCGGTCTCCGGGCACCCCATCCGCGACCGGACGTACTCGTCCGACGACAGCGGCCGAACGCCTCCCACCACGAGCGGCATCCGCCACGCACGCCACCACCCCGACCACCCGCCGTGATCCCCGATCAGGAGAATCGTCATGACCGCCGAAGTCAGATCCATCCGCACGGCAAGACCGGGCGCTACGCCCTTCATCCTCACCGTGGTGCTCTCCGTCTACACCGCGCTGGAGGCAATGCTGATCCCGGCACTGCCGCAAATCCGGGCAGATCTCGACGCCTCGCCCCAGGCGGTCACCTGGGCCTTCACCGGCCTGCTGCTCGTCGGCGCCGTCGCGACCCCGGTGATCGGCCGCCTGTGCGACGTCGCCGACAAACGCCGGGTCCTCATCGCCGTCGTCGCCGTCGTGCTCGTCGGCATCGTCGTGTCCGCGACGGCGAACTCGGTGGGGCAACTGATCGCGGGTCAGATGATCCAGGGCGTCGGAGCCGGACTGCAACCCCTCGCCATCGGCCTGCTCAACGACACCCAGCCCGCGAACCGACTCAAGCCCGCCATCGGCCTGATCGTCGGCTCGACGGCACTGGCCGCCGCGTTCGGCCTCCTGGCCTCCGGCTGGATCATCAGCGCCCTGTCGTTCACCTGGCTGTTCTGGATCCCGCTGACCGTCATGTTCATCGCACTCGTCGTCGTCTGTCAGATCGTGCCCGACTGCCCGGCCGCGGGCAGCGGATCGATCGACTGGCTCGGCGCCGTCCTCCTGGGCTCCGGACTGGTCGCCCTGCTGCTGGGCCTGACGGTCGCACCCGAACACGGCTGGACCTCGGCGCCGTTCCTCATCCGTGTCGCGATCGCGGCCGTCCTGCTCCCCCTGTTCGTGGCCCGCGAACTCCGCACGACACACCCGTTGATCGACCTGCGCGGACTCCGGAACCGACCGGTCGTCCTGACCTGCGTGGTGGCCTTCGTCGTCGGGTTCGGCACATTCGCCCTGTACGTCGTGGTACCCAGCCTGGCCAGCCTCCCCAAGAGCACCGGATACGGACTCGGAGCCGACACCGCCACCGTCGGGCTGCTGCTCCTGCCCCTCGGGGTGTTCGCCCTGGCGAGTTCTCCGCTCACCCCCCACGCGGAGCGTATCCTCGGCACCCGCGGCGTGATGGCCCTGAGCACCGCGCTCATCGTCGGCTCCAGCCTGCTGCTGCTCCTCGCCGACGGCAAGGCCGTGGCCCTCTACCTCTCCAGTGCCGTCTGCGGCATCGGGATCGGCCTCAGCACGACCCAGTCGATGAACATCGTGGTCAGCGTCGTCCCCGCCGACCGCACCGCGAGCGTGGCCGGCACCGCGTTCGTCCTGCGCAGCGTCGGCGCCACCCTCGGTGGCCAGATCGGCGCCAGTGTGCTCGCCTCCGATCCCGTTCCCGGCACACCGATACCGAGCTGGGACGCCTACACGACCACCTTCGTGATCAGCGCGGCGGTCGGCATGATCGCCCTCGTCCTCAGCGTCGCACTGCCCCGGCGTCTCCCGACCCCGGTGCCGGCATGACCCCGGGATTCGTCACCCGACGACCGGCGGCACCGGCTCCCGGCCTCCCGGCGCCGCGGAGGCCGGGGAAGCCGCAGCGGTCGGCCGCGTAGGTGACCGGGTTGGTTCGAGGCCGCCGCTCCCGGCCCGGACCAACCGCACCACCAAACCGCGGTCCTTCCCCGCCGACCGGGGCACTTCGTCGGTCGACTCGCCCGGCCGGTGGATCCCGGCCGTCCGCCGCACAGCCGTGACAGGGAGCATCGAGCACGCCGGAGCGGTCGTGGCCACAGTCGAGCCGACGAGCGCCGCGGGACGGCCGAACGATGGTGCGACAACCTGCGGCAGGACGCTCCTGTTCGGGCAACTCCGGGCACTGCGCGGCGACTTCCGCCTTGGCCCTCCCGGACAACCTCATCGTCGCCCGTCGCCGTCCCCCGGCTCCTCACCGTCCTCCCATGGAGCTCCGCCGATGTCCTCTTCCTCCGTCGACCTCTTCTGTGACGCCACACGCGCCGACCCCTACCCCCGATACGCGGAGCTCCGGGCCCAAGGCTCGGCAATCCACCTGACCGAGCACGACGCCTGGGCCCTGCCCCGATACGCCGACGTCCTCGCCGCGCTCACCCACCCGCGCGTCTTCTCCCCTGTCGACCGCATCGCTGCGGTTCCCGAGGCCGATCGCGACATTCCCGCCGGGACCGTGTCGGCCTCCGACGGACCCGACCACGCCCGGCTGTGCCGGATCCTGTCGCGGCAACTCGCCCGGCCCGCCATCGACGTGCTGACCGCCGGCGTGCACAAGCGGGCCGACAGGTTGGTGCGGGAACTCGTCGCACGCGAAACGTTCGACGCCGCCCGGGACTTGGCGCGGCCCCTGGTTGTCGACATCGTCCTGGGTCTGATGGGGTTCCCGGCCGCGACCCGCGACTCGCTGCTCGGCGACGCCGCGGCCGCGTTCGACCTGTTCGGCCCGGCCGACGCCCGCTGCGCGGGTGCGGGGCCTGTGACCGCCGCCATGTCCGCCTTCCTCGAAGACGTGGTCACCGTGGACGCGATGCGCCCCGGATCGTGGTTGGCCGCCACACACACCGCGGCCGGCGCGGGCGAGATCACGCAGGAGGAGGTCGTGCCCCTGATGTTCGCCTACACCACCGCGGGCATGGACACCACCGTCCACGGCATCTCCACCGCCATCCACCTCCTGGCCACCCACCCCGGCCAGTTCGCCAATCTGCGCAACAGACGCGTGACCGCCGATCAGGTCTTCCACGAGGCGCTGCGGTTCGACGCGCCCGTCCAGGCTTTCGGCCGTCGTGTCACCCGGGACGTCGCCATCGGCGACACGCGGATCCCGGCAGGGAATCGGGTGTGGCTCCTCCACGGTTCCGCCGGCCGCGACGAACGACGATGGGGGAAGTCCGCCGACCGGTTCGACGCCTACCGTCCGGACGCCGATCGCCACCTGGCGCTCGGGGTCGGATCCCACGTGTGCGCCGGCAACCGCCTGGCGACTCTCCAGGCCCGCGCGGTCCTGACCGCCTTGGCGCGGCGCTGTAGCCGGATACGCCCGGCCGGCACTCCCGAGCGAACACTCGGCAACGTCCTGCGTGGCTGGGAACGGCTCCCTCTCGACGTGACCCCCGACGGCCGCCGCACCGCCCGACGGGCCGGGACACGGACAACCACCGTCGGCACACCGACGACGAGCAACGCCGACGCGTGAACGTTCCGCGTCACCCGGACCCGGGCCGGACCCAGGCGCGTCCGAGGAGGATTTCGCCGCCCACGAGGATCGTGTCGATTCCAGTGCACTTCGCATCGAAACGTGTTAACGTACTCGTACGGTATCAATACGGTACAAGTAAGGACGGTGGCCTCGAATGGCCGCCGGGGCGAATCCCAGGAGCGACGCCATGTACTTCGAACCCACCGTTCCGCGGAAACGAACGCCACGCGGAACCCTCGACCGGGCCCAAGCCGTCGCCACCACGGCGACGATCACGAATTCGGACACCCATACCGCCCGCGGTATCGGAACCGGCCTCGGCGCGACCCGGGGATTCGTCACCGACGCATACGGGCTGCACTTCAAGGAATCGTCATGAACACCCCGGTCTACGACACGCACCCCGTCTATCAGGTCGACGTTCCCATCCGTGATCCCAGGACCGACACGCACGGCATCCACGTACTCACCGGAAATGCCGCCACGGCCGAGGACGCCCTGGCCACGGCCCGCCACGTCTACACCCAGGCCGTCCACCACACCACCACCGGTGCCCTCCCCTCCCGACGCCCCGACGGCTGGGGCGTGCGCGGCCTGCGCCCGGGCTGGGAACCCGACTGGTCCGGGGCAACCTGCCGCCCCTGGACCGGGACGCTGGAGACGATGGTGTTGTTCCACCCCTGCCACACACCGCCCCGGCGCAGCGGAGCGAAGTTCGTCGAGCCCCTCACCGCGGCGCTGCTCTGACTCCACTCGGCGACCGTCGGCACCCGCCTCGGGTCCGAGAACAAAGTGCGCGCGCCGAACATCGCGAGGCGGTCGCCGGATCTCCGACACCCACCGAAGCGTCGGATCGGACGGGTCAGCCGCGCGGCCGCGAACCGAGTTCCAGGGCCAGCGCGCTCCGCAGCAGGAAACGTGCCCGATCCAGGGGGAGCGAACCGGCCAGCCAGCGCTCGCTCAGGCCCTCGACGAGGGCCGTGAGTCGCTCGGCCGCGTCGGCCGGGGTCACGGTCGGGGCGATGTCGCCGTTGTCCTGCCCGCGGCGGATCAACTCCTGCGCGTCCCGCACCCAGTGCATGGTCGCTTCGCGCACCTGAAGACCCAGTTCCGGCACGAAGACGGAGCTCGCCCGGAACTCCCCCCAGGCCGTGCTGTTCTCCCGCACCTCGGGGGCGTCCTGGAGTTCGAGCAGCAGCATTTCCTCCAGCCGGCCGCGCGGATCCAGGTCCGGATCGGCGTCGGACCGCGTGTAGCGCTCGGCACGCTCGTTGATGAACTCCCAGGTGCGCCGCATGAGTCCGGCCCGGTCGCCGAAGTGGTAGTAGACCAACCCGACGGACACTCCGGCCTCGGCGGCGAGTTCCTCCACCCGCAGGCCGCGCACCCCGCGTCGGGCGATGAGCCCGGCGGCGGCTTCCAAGATCAATGACTGACGGCTCGACACCCTGCCACCCCACCGGGGCGGCACAGGACCGCCCATTTGACTGACTGAATATTCAGTCATCGTATCGTGCGGCGCGTCCGCGATCATCGGTCACCGCCCCGGGCCCGCGGGGTGCCCGTGGGGCCGGAGGGTAGGGTGTCGAGCCGTGGCCGCCGATCGTCGTACCGTGATCATGGAGGCCGCGGCGCGGCTCATCGCCCGCCGCGGGGTACGCGGGCTGCGCATCGAGGAGTTGGCCGCCGAGGCCGGCGTGTCGAACGGGCTGATCTACTACCACTTCAAGGACCGCGCCGGAGTCCTGCGCGCGACCCTGGAGTTCATCAACGACCGGGCCGAGCGGTACACCGCCGACCGCGTCGCCGCCGAGCATCGGACGGACCCGCGCTCCGTGCTGGAGCAGACGCTGCTCCTCGAGTTCCAGGACACCGCCGAAGTCCGCGAGAACAGCACCGCGTGGGGCGAGTTGCGGGCGAGCGCGATGTTCGACGCCCTGCTGCGCACCGAACTCGCCGAGGCCACCCATGTGTGGGACGGCGAGGTCGCCGACCTGATCACCGCGGTCCTGCCGGCGGCACCCGCATGGCGGGCACTGGAGGCCGCCCAACGGCTCACCGCGCTCCTCGAAGGACTCAGCGGGCGCTGGCTGAGCGAGGGGCTGACGCTCGATCACGCCCGCACCCTCATACTCGCCGCGATCGAAGCCGAGTTGTCCCACCTCGACTCCGCCTGAGAGATCCCCCGGCCGTGGGCCGGAGCGCCCTGCGCGGCGCCGTCCGCACCGGCATCCCGCGGGGCGTACCTGCGGGCGCCGGCCCCGCAACACCGAATCCGCCGATCTCCATGCTCGTTCCCGCGCCGTGCGATCCGCTCCGTCGGGCGGCCGATCGATGCCCGCGACCGCCCCCGCGAACACCGCGGCACCCACGGGAGCGCGACCGGCCCCGACCCCGTCCGAAATCCGCGACGGCCGTTTCCCCTCCGCACTATTGACTGACTTTTCAGTCAGTGGAACAGTGTGGGCACGCCGGACCGGGACTCCGGGTGCCATGCGCACCCCGTCCCGTCGGCAACCCCACGCATCCGCGAGTTCGTCCATCCGTGCCGCCGAGCGGCGGAGCTACCACCCGACAGGGAGAGTCAGCCATGCATGGATCGCGCACCACCCCCTCCGGTTCCGCACCCGAGACCGTCGCAGGGCCCTCGCGTCGCCGTGTCCTCGGCGGCGTCCTCCTCGGCGCCGCCGGTCTCACGATCGGCGGTCAGGCGGCCCTGGCCCCGGCCGCGCGCGCCGCGGCTGCCCGGCGGGTGCCCGCCGACGACGTCGCGCACGTCCGCACCTGGATGGCCTGGCCGACCAGTTCGTCCATCTGGGGTCGACAGCTGAGCGGCGTGCAGAACGACATCGCCTTGATCGCCCGGACGATCGCCCGATTCGAACCGGTGATCATGTGTGCGCCGGACGCCTCCGGCGCGAGCGCCGCGCGCGCCAAGTGCGGCTCCACGGTCACCGTCATCAGCTCGATACCCGTCGACGACCTCTGGGCCCGCGACACCGCGCCCGTCTTCCGCACCGACGGCCAAGGCGGCCGCGACACCGTCGGCCTCGGCTTCAACGGCTGGGGAAACAAGCAGACGCACACCAGGGACGCCCGGGTCGCCGCCGGCATCGCGGCGTACGACCGACTCGCCTTCACCCGTGCCGGGTTCACCGGCGAAGGCGGTGCCATCGAGACCGACGGCGACGGCACCGTCATGGCCACCGAGTCCAGCCTGGTCAACAGCAACCGCAACCCCGGCATGAGCAAGGCGCAGATCGAGCAGGCGGTGCTGGCCGCCTACGGCGCGAGCAAGATGATCTGGGTGCCCGGCATCAAGGGCCAGGACATCACCGACGACCACATCGACGCCACCTCGCGCTTCATCGGCCCCGGCGTGGTGATGGTGCAGGTCCCGCCCGCGAACCGCACCGACATCTGGGCCCAGGACGCCCGCAAACAGCTCGCGATCCTGTCCGCCGCCACGGACGCCCGCGGCCGCCGTCTCCAGGTCGTCCGCATCGACGGCCCCGACACCATCCGATCCACGAACCCCGACTTCGTCGACTCCTACGTCAACTTCCACGTCTGCAACGGCGGCGTGGTCATGTCCCAGTTCGGTGACCGCGCCAAGGACGAAGCGGCCCGCCGGGTCGTCGCCGCCGCCTACCCCGGCCGCCAGGTGGTCCAACTCGACACCGACCGAATCGGCGGCGGTGGCGGCGGCATCCACTGCTCGACCATGCAGGAACCGGTGGCCTGACCGCCCTGCCCCCGCGCCACGGCCGGCGCCGGTCGTTCCCGACGCCCTGCACGACCCCTCCCGGAGTTCCCCCATGTCTGCTGCCCTCCCGTCCCGCCGTGCCGTTCCGCGCCGTCCGCACGGTGCCGGTGTCGTCGCCCTCGGCGCCGTCGCCCGTATCGCGGACGCCGCGTCCGACACTCCCGGGGAGGGGGCCGGCCCCACGACGCCGGGAGGGGTCCCGGGTACGGCCGGCCCCGGAACACGGAGGCTCGGAGCCGAATGGGACCGGCACGAGCGCACGTCGACCGTCCGGTCCGCCGCCGCGCCGCATCCGGTGTCGTCCTGCCGGGCACCGCGTTCCCCGGCGGCCCCGCGGACTCCCGGTCGCGGGCCGGCGACCGGGCCCGTTCCGTGCCGAAATCCGCCGTCGACGCCCGAGGCGAGCCCTTCGAGGTGGTCGACCTCCCGCAACCCGACCCGGACCTGATCACCTGCCGCGGCCACGCGTTCGCCTCCGGCTGCGCCGACTTCTCCGTGGCCGACGGCGCGCCGTACATGCCGCGCTTCGGCGACGAGCGCGCGGACGACCCGGCCCGGCGGATCTTCCGCGACCACTGCTTCGGCCGTGACGTCGTGCCCGTCCCGATCGGCGCCATCGCGTCCGGCGGCGGCGGTGTCCACTGCGCCACCCACGACCGACCCGCCGCGCCGGCACCCGAGTAGGCCGTCGCCGACGGCACATCCGCTCCATCCGCACGGGGACGAGCCCGTCGCCCCGTCCGCGTATCACGAACCACCTGGAGACACCGTGCAGTTGACCCCGACCGAGCGCGATCGGCTGCTGCTGTTCACGGCGGCCGAACTGGCGCGCCGTCGCCGGGACGCCGGGCTGCCGCTGAACATGCCCGAGGCGACCGCGCTGATCGCCGACACCGTGTGCGAGGCGGCCCGTGCGGGACACCGGCTCGCGGACGCCGTCGAGGCCGCCCGCCGCGTGCTCGGCCCGGACGACGTGCTGCCCGGCGTCGTCGACCTGGTCACCGAGGTATACGTGGAAGCCGTCTTCCCCGACGGCACCCGACTTGCCGTGGTGACCGACCCGTTCGGCCATCCCGGCCACGGCGACGCGGCGCCCGGCGCGGTGATCCCGGCGACCGAGGCCGCCGCCGGGCCGGAGCCGGTGACCCGGATCACGGTGCGCAACACCGCCTCGGTACCGGTCAGTGTGACCTCACACTTCCACTTCTTCGAGGCCAACCCGCGCCTGGACTTCGACCGGGCGGCGGCCTACGGCATGCGACCGGCGGCGCCCGCGGGCGTGTCGACCCGGTTCGACCCCGGCGCCGATGTCGAGATCGGCCTCGTGCCGATGGGCGGCGCGCGCATCGCGATCGGCTTCGCCGGTCTGGTCGACGGACCGCTGGACGCGCCGGGCGCCAAGGCCGAGGCGCTGCGCCGCGCGGCGGCGTCCGGCTACCTCGGCGCGGCCCCCGGCGCCGGCGATGCCTCGGCCGCGCCCGAGCCGGGGCACGGAAGGGAACTCGCATGAGTGGCGGCCCCCTCGACGCCCGCGAGTACGCGGCCGTGCACGGCCCCCGGGCGGGTGACCGGATCCGCCTGGGCGACTCCGGTCTGGTCGTCCGGGTCGAGTCCGACGCGCAGGCCGGCGGGGACGAGTTCCTCGCGGGTTTCGGCAAGACCGCCCGGGACGGCCTGCATCTGAAGGCCGTGACGGTCCGCGAGACCTGCGACGTGGTGATCTCCAACGTCGTGGTGATCGACGCGATCCAGGGCATCCGCAAGGTGTCCATCGGCATCCGCGAGGGGCGCATCGCCTCGATCGGGCGGGCCGGCAACCCGGACACCCTCGACGGCGTCGACGTCGTCGTGGGCACCGGCACCGCGATCGTGTCGGGGGAGGGACTGATCGCCACCGCCGGCGCCATCGACACGCACGTCCATCTGCTCAGCCCGCGGATCATGGAGGCGTCGCTCGCGTCGGGCGTGACCACGATCATCGGCCAGGAGTTCGGCCCGCTCTGGGGCGTCGGCGTCAACTCGCCGTGGGCGCTGCGGCACGCTTTCAACTCCTTCGACGCGTGGCCGGTGAACATCGGCTTCCTCGGCCGCGGTTCGGCCTCCGAACCGGCGCCGCTCGTGGAAGCGCTCGCGGAAGGCGGCGCCTGCGGGTTCAAGGTCCACGAGGACATGGGGGCGCACGCCCGCGCCCTCGACACCGCGCTGCGGGTGGCCGAGGACCACGACGTGCAAGTGGCGCTGCACAGCGACGGGTTGAACGAGTGCCTGTCGGTCGAGGACACCCTGTCCGTACTCGAAGGGCGCACCATCCACGCCTTCCACATCGAAGGCTGCGGCGGCGGACACGTCCCGAACGTCCTCAAGATGGCCGGGGTCGCCAACGTCATCGGCTCGTCCACCAATCCCACGCTGCCCTTCGGGCGCGACGCCGTGGCCGAGCACTACGGCATGATCGTCTCCGTCCACGGCCTCAAGACCGACCTTCCCGGCGACGCCGCCATGGCGCGCGACCGCATCCGGGCGGGGACGATGGGCGCCGAGGACGTCCTGCACGACCTGGGCGTCATCGGCATCACGTCGTCGGACGCCCAGGGCATGGGCCGCGCGGGCGAGACCGTGCGCCGCACCTTCGCGGTCGCCGGGAAGATGAGGCACGAGTTCGGCCCGGCGGACGGGGACGGGCCGCACGACGACAACGCCCGCGTGCTCCGCTACATCGCCAAGCTCACCATCAACCCGGCCATCGCCCACGGACTCTCCCACGAGGTCGGGTCGCTCGAGGTCGGCAAGATGGCGGACATCGTGCTCTGGCGTCCGGCGACGTTCGGGGCCAAGCCGCAGATGGTCCTCAAGTCCGGCTTCCCGGCGTACGGCGTCACCGGCGACCCGAACGCCGCCACGGACAACTGCCAACCGTTGGTGATGGGGCCGTTGTTCGGCGGACACGGCGCGACGCCCGCCGACCTGTCCGTGGCCTTCGTCAGCCGAGCCGCCGCGGAAGCCGGGTCGGCCGGCCGGCCGTACGACGGCATGACCACCCGCCGCCGCCGGGTCGCCGTGCGCGGCACCCGCGGCATCGGCCCCGCCGACATGGTGCGCAACGCGCGCACCGGCCGGGTGCAGGTGGACGCCCGCACCGGCCTGGTGACCCTCGACGGCGCCCCGCTGCACTCCGAACCCGCGGACGAGGTCTCCCTCAACCGCCTGTACTTCCTCTGAAATCCCGGGGCGTCCCCGGACCCATCGGCCGGCACCACACCGCGCCTGCCCACGCACGACGAAACGAGAAACCCATGACGTACCGAATGCCCGCCGAGTGGACCCCTCACGACGGCTGCCTCATGGCCTGGCCCACCCGGCCCGACCTGTGGGGCGACATGTTCGACCACGCCAAGCACGAGTACGCCGCCGTCGCCCGCGCCATCGCCGAGTTCGAACCCGTCACCATGGTCACCGTCCCCGGTGCCGCCCGGGACGCCCGCGCACTGTGCGGCGACGGCATCCGCATCATCGAACTGCCCATCGACGACTCGTGGTTCCGCGACTCCGGCCCGATCTTCGTACTCGACGAAGCCGGCGCGCGGGCGGGCGTCGACTTCCGCTTCAACGCGTGGGGCGGCAAGCACCACCCGTGGGACGCCGACGACAGGATCGCCGCGGCCCTGACCGACACGCTCGGCGACCCGCGCATCGACTCCCCGATGATCCTCGAAGGCGGCGCCATCACCGTCGACGGCGAAGGCACACTCATCACCACCGAGCAGTGCCTGCTGCACCCCAACCGCAACCCGGGCATGACCCGCGCCGAGATCGAGACCGAACTCAAGGCGCGCCTGGGCGTCACCAAGGTGATCTGGCTGCCGTACGGCGGGCTCCTGGACACCGAGACCGACGGACACGTCGACGGCGTCTGCGCGTTCACCGCCCCCGGCAAGCTCATCGTGCAACTGCCGGCCGACCCGGCACACCCCGACTACGCGCGCATGCGCGCCAACCGCGCGGTGCTGGAGGCGTCCAGCGACGCGCGGGGACGCCGGTTCGAGATCGTCGACGTCCCCCAGACGGCGTTCGTCGCGTGGGGCGGCAGCGACATCGAGGTCTGCTACCTCAACTTCTACGTCGCCAACGGCGGCGTGATCGTGCCGATCGCCGACCACCCCGAGGACGCGGGCGCGCTCGCGATCGTCCAGTCCGCCTTCCCCGACCGCAAGGTCGTCGGCGTCCCGACCCGCACCGTGGCGTTCGGCGGCGGCGGCGTCCACTGCATCACCCAGCAGATCCCCGCGGCGCGCCCGACGACCACCGAAGGGAACCTCCGATGACGACACCCGGGTCCACCCTCCTCGGACGATCGCGGCGGGCCGCATTGCCCGCGGTCGCCGCCGCGGCGGCCCTCGCCATGGTCGCGGCCTGCTCCGGACCGCCCAAGCACGACCCGGCTCGGCAGGCCGCGAACTACCGGCTGTCCCCCGGTACCCCGCCGGCCAAGGGGAACATCGACTCGTTCCGCTGGGCGCTGTACGCCGAACCGCTCTCCCTGGACTACATCACCGCGTTCGACTACCCGCAGAACACGGTGCTGTCCAACGTCTGCGAGAGTCTGATGCGCTGGACGCCGCAACTGACCCTGGCACCGGGCCTGGCCGAGAAGGCGGCCAACCCGGACCCCACCACGTGGGTCTACGACCTCAGGCCGGGCGTGAAATTCCACGACGGGTCGGTGATGACCGCCGACGACGTCGTCTACAGCTTCGGCCGCCAGACGAACCCCGAACTGGGCGCCGCGTGGGCCGAGTCGTTCGAGAACGTCGACACCGTCACCGCCACCGGACCGCTCCAGGTCACCGTCAAGCTCAAGCAGGCCGACTCCCTCTTCCCCCAACTGATGGCCACCGCGGCCGGCGTCGTGGCGAGCAGGAAGGGCGTGGAGGCCGCCGGCAAGGACTACGGCACCACCGGCGGCCTCGACTGCACCGGCCCGTACAGGCTCGGCGACTGGGCCAAGGGCCAGTCCCTCAAGCTCGAACGCTTCGACGACTACTGGGGCACCAAGGCCAAGGCCCGGACCGTCGAGTTCAAGTTCCTCACCGACGCGTCGGCGCGCACCAACGCGATGCTCGGCGGCGAGGTCGACGGCGGATTCCTCATACCGAGCGAGAGCTACGAGCGGCTGCGCACCGGCGGCGCGGGCACCCTGTACTTCGGTGAGGGCCTGAGCACCCTCAACGTCAACGTCACCAGCATGAAGGGCACCCTCTCCGACGTCCGCGTGCGCAGGGCCCTGTCGATGGCGCTGGACCGTCCCGGAATCGTCAGGACGGCGCTCGCCGGCAACGGGACGGCGACCGCCTCCCTGACCCCGCGCGCGGCCTGGGCGGGCGCCCCCGCCGACGCGCAGGCCGCCGCGTTCGACCACCTGCCGTCGAGTACGCAGGACATCGAGCAGGCGAAGAAGCTCATCGAGGAGGCCGGCGCCAAGGGCAAGACGGTCACCGTCGCCACCAGCCCGATCGGCCAGGACGTCTCCGTGGTCGCCACCGCGATCCGCGACGCCGGCGCCAGGATCGGCCTCGAGGTCGAATTGAAGACCATCGCCCCGGACGCCTTCTCCGCGCTGTTCACCGACCCCAAGGCCCGCGAGGGCATCGACCTGTTCCCCGAGACGTACTACCTGTCCGTCACCGACCCGGTCGACCTGCTGCGGAACTTCCGCACCGGTGGCTACCAGAACCACGCGGGCTACAGCGACGCCGAGTTCGACGCCCTGGTCGCGAAGATCACCGAAACCTACGATCCGACACAACGGTTCGCGCTGGAGGCGAAACTCCAGCAGAAGGCCGCGGACGACGTGCTGTGGATGCCCATCGCCGAATGGCCGTCCACGGTCTTCCTGAACAAGAGGATCACCGGCGCGCCGACGACCATCGCGTACATGTACTACCCGTGGGCGGCGGATGTGGGGGCCTCGGGGTGAATTTCGTGAGATTCGCCGTCCGGCGGCTGCTGGAGATGGCCGCCACCCTGCTCGGCGCTTCGTTCGTGGTCTTCGGCGCGATGTACCTCGCGCCGGGCAATCCGGCGAGTTTCCTGCTGGGCGGGCGGTCGGCGTCCCCGGCCGCCCTCGCGGCGATCGACAGGCAGTACCACCTGAACGACCCGTTCATCGAGCAGTACGCGCGCTGGCTCGGGAACATCCTGCACGGCGACTTCGGCCGCTCGATCGAGTACCGCACCGACGTGTCCCACCTGCTCTCCTCCCGCCTGCCCACCACACTGCTGCTGGTCGGCATGGCCCTGGTCGTCGTGGTGCTCCTCGGACTCGCACTCGGCTGGGCCGGCGCCGTGCGCGGCGGCGCGACCGACTCCGCGATCCTCGTCGGCACCACCTTCGCGATCGGCACCCCGGCGTTCGTCGCGGCCATCCTGCTGCAAGGCTTCCTCGCGGTCGAACTCGGCTGGTTCCCCTCCAGCGGGAGCGGCAGCGGCGACGGCATCGCCGCCATGCTGTGGCACCTGACACTGCCGGCCATCGCGCTCGCGCTGTACCTGGTCGGGATGCTCGCCCGGGTGACCCGCAGCGCCATGCTCGAGCAACTCACCTCCGAACACGTCGCCGTCGCCCGCAGCCGCGGCATCCCGGAACGGCACGTCATCAGCCGCCACGTCTTCCGCAACGCCCTCGGCGCGGTGCTGACCACCGCCGGACTGATCGTCTCCAGCCTGCTGGTGTGCACCGTCCTCGTCGAAACCGCGTTCAGCGTCGGCGGCGTCGGCCAGCTCCTCGAACTCTCCTCCACCACCAAGGACTTCCCCGTCGTCCAGGCCATCTCCCTGATCATCGTCGCACTGTTCATGACCGTGAACCTGATCATCGACCTGCTGCTCCCCGTCGTCGACCCGCGCATCACCCTGGGAACGAGGGCCACCGGATGACCATGACCCTCGTGCGCCGCCCCGGGCTCGCGCGGCTGCGCGCGACCGACCGCGGTCCCCTGTACCTGGCGAGTGCCGGCTTCGTCGGCCTCGTCGTGGCGGTCGCCCTGCTCGCGCCGTGGATCGCCCCGCACGACCCGAACACGGTGGAACTGGGCAACGCCCTCGCGGCGCCGTCCGGCGACCACCTGCTCGGCGTCGACGCGGCCGGCCGAGACACCCTGTCCCGCCTCGTGGTGGGTGCCCGCACCTCGCTCCTCGGCCCGCTCGGGGTCGTGGTGTTCTCCACCCTGGCGGGCGGCGCCGTCGGCGTCGTGGCCGGGTGGCGGGGCGGATGGCTGGACTCGCTCCTGTCCCGCACCACCGAACTGACTCTGGCCTTCCCCGGTCTGCTCCTCGCCATCTTGTTCACGTCGGTCTACGGCGAGGGGCTCCTCGCACCGGTGGTCGCACTGTCGATCGCGTACCTGCCCTATGTCGCCCGGCTGGCCCGCTCCCTCGTGCTCGCCGAACGCGAACGCCCTTACGTGGCCGCGTACCGGGTGCAAGGCCACTCGGGCACCGACGTCTGTCTGCGGCACGTGGTCCCCAACATCGCCCCCGTCGTCCTGGCCCAGTGCACCGTCAACTTCGGCTACGCGCTGATCGACCTGGCCGGCCTGTCCTTCCTCGGCCTGGGCGTACCCGCCCTCACCCCGGACTGGGGACGCATGGTCTTCGACGGCAAGTCCGCCATCCAGAGCGGCTACCCGCTCTCCGCGATCGTCCCCTGCCTGGTGATCATCCTGACCGTCGTGGCCTTCAACGTGGTCGGCGAACACTGGGCCGACAAGGTCGCCGGAAGGAACCGATGAACACCACCGAACAGCACCCCGCCGACACCCCGCGACCCGCCCCCGGCGGGCGCCCGAACACCCCGGCCGCCCTCGACATCCGCAACCTCCGGATGCGCCTGCCACACACCGCCCGACCGGTCCTGGACGGCGTCGACCTCACCGTCGGCGCCGGAGAGACCGTGGCCCTGGTCGGCGAATCCGGCTCCGGCAAGACACTCACCTCGCGCACCGTCCTGCGACTCCTGCCCGCCGGCACCACCACCGAGGGCACCGTGCACGTGGCGGGCGACGACGTCCTGACCATGAACGCCCGACAACTGCGCCACCTGCGCACCCGGACCGCGGCCATGATCTTCCAGGACCCACGCGCCGCCATCAACCCACTGCGCCGCATCGGCGACTTCCTCACCGAGAGCGTGCGCCTCAACAAGATCATGACCCCCGCCGCCGCACAGGCCCGCGCCGGCGAACTCCTCGAAGCCGTCGGACTGACCACCGAAGTGCCGCGCCGGTACCCCGGCCAACTCTCCGGCGGCATGCTCCAACGAGTGATGATCGCCGCCGCCCTCATGGGCGACCCGACCCTGCTGCTGGCCGACGAGCCCACCACCGCGCTGGACGTGACCACCCAGGCCGAGGTCGTCGCCCTGCTCGGCGACCTGCGCGCACGCTTCGGCACCGGACTGCTGTTCGTCACCCACGACCTGGGCCTCGCGGCTGCGATCAGCGACCGCGTCTACGTCATGTACGCGGGCCGCATCGCCGAAACCGGCCCCGCCGCATCGGTGTTCGCCCGACCCCGCCACCCCTACACCAAGGCACTCCTGGACTCCACACCCGGACTGGACGCCCCACCGGGCCGACTCGTCGCCATCGACGGCCAACCCCCGGACCTGCGCCGCGAACCGACCGGTTGCCCCTTCGCGCCGCGCTGCGCCCACGCCACCGAACTGTGCACCACCGAGACCCCCCGAAGCATGCCCGCACGCGGCGAACCCGCACACACCGCCGCCTGCCACCACAGCGACCGTCTCGAAGGGACACCCGGCGATGCCTGAACCCCTCCTCGAAGTCCGCGGACTGTGCCGGACGTTCGGCGACGTACGGGCCGTCGACGACGTCACCTTCACCCTCCCGGACGGCGGTTCTCTCGGGATCGTCGGCGAATCCGGCTCCGGGAAGACCACGACCGCCCGCATCGTGGTGGGACTGGACCGCGCCGACGCCGGACACGTCCGCGTGCGCGGACAGGACCGCACCACGCAACCCCGCGGCCGCGCCGAACGCCTCGCCCGCGCCCGCCAGATCCAGATGGTCTTCCAGGACCCGTACCTGTCCCTCGATCCGCGCACCAGCGTCGAGGCCGTGCTCCGCGAGACACTCGAACTGCACCGGCCCGGCACCGACCCGGCACCGCGGATCCGCGAACTCCTCGACCAGGTCGGCCTCGGCACCCGGGCCGCCGACGCGCTCCCCCGCGAACTGTCCGGCGGACAGCGGCAACGCGTCGCCATCGCCCGGGCACTCGCCGTCGAGCCGGCCGTCCTCGTCCTCGACGAGGCCGTCGCCGCACTCGACGTGTCCGTGCAGGCGCAGATCCTCAACCTGCTCGCCGACATCCGCGACGCCACCGGCGTCGGCTACCTCTTCATCACCCACGACCTCGGCGTGGTCCGGTGCGTCACCGACGACGTCATCGTGATGCGCCGCGGCCGGATCGTCGAATCCGGACGCACCGCCGACGTGCTGGCCCTGCCGAACCACGCCTACACCCGACTGCTCATGGACTCCGTACCGCGACCGGGCTGGGACCCACACGCCATCGGCGCGGCACGGCGCGCGCTGCGGAACGACGACACGCCGGCGTGATGCGGCACTGTCGATCGGTGCGCGGTCAGTCCGGTTTCCCCATGACGAACAGCGCCAGGTTTCGGGCGGTGGTGAACGACGCCTGGAGGAACGTGGCGCTCGCCTCGGTGTACCAGTCCTGGTGGGCGAGGTCCGGGGGCGGGGCGACGTCGTAGGGTTCGCCGTCGGCGGTGAGGTCGTTCTCCAGATGCCGCAACAACTCGGCCGGGCGCGGCATTCGCGGGCACAGCACGAGCGCGCGGCGGAACTCCTGGGCGGCCTCGAAGCGGTCGTCGGCGTGCCCGGATGATCGCGGGTTGTCGGCGCGGAACAGGAACTCGCCCATCCGGGTGCGGTATTCGGCCCAGGCCCGGGTGTACGCGGGTCCGAGTTCGCGGTGTACCTCCGCCCACCAGGAATCCTCGGTGTGGGTGCGCGGGGCCGGTATCGGATCGGCACGAAGGCGCAGTCCGGAATACTCGACCGTCGCCACCCGGACCCGCGCCCCGTCCGGTGCGGTCAGGGCCGCGTCGATCAGCGTCGCGGCGAGTGCGGTGACCGCGTCGGCGTCGATGCCGCCGCCGTTGCCCCGGTGGCTCTCGGCGACCAGCAGCACCGGGTGACCCGCCGCGCGCAGCACGAACCCGGGTTCGTGGGTGATCTCTCGGGCGATCAGCACCAGGCGGGCCCCGGGCGCCGGGTTCTCGGCCCGTATGCGCTTCGACAACTCACCGTCGACGTCGATGGTGTCGCGCAGGTGCAACCAGTCGCCCGCGCCGGCGATGGTGTCGGTATCGGAGGTCATCGGGCCTTCCCCTTCCGCGTGGTGTCCGTCCCGCGGTCAAGCCTGCCCGGTGCCGATTGGCGCTCGCTGGGTGTACGCCGGCGCGGTCAGCCTGCCCGGCCCGGCTCCGGCCGACCGTCCCCCGTGACCCGATCGGTGTCCCTCGGGCCCATGGCGTCGACGCGTGCGGGTGGGCGCAGGCGGACCATACGGCGGGTGCCCCACACCCTGTCGTAGGCGTACGTCACCCGGATGCCGATCCTCAGCGCCAGGCGCCGGCCACGCGACCAGCCGAGCAGACGACCCATGCGGTCCATCACCGCGAGGCTCACGTCGCGGTTCACCTCGATCTCGGCACGGGCGGTCCTGCGCAGGGCCCGCCCGATGTCCGCCCCGCCGTCGCGCGCGGACAGCCGCAGCAACTCCTCGTGGCAGTACGCGAGGTGATTCTCCTCGTCCTCGCAGATCATGCGAATGCCCCGGCCGATGTCGGGGTCGTCGCCGAGGTATCGACGCAACATCCGCATGTCCTCCGCGGCGCGCTGCTCGGTCACCCGGCTGTGCACCAGGTATTCGACGATGTCGCCCTCGGTCAACGGCTCGTCGCGGCGCAGTCGATCGTGGGCGAGGCCGAAACCCCGGCGTTCGAGCAACATGCAGTAGTCCGTCTCGGGCGGGACGTCGACCGGATCGAGCCCACGGCGGTGCAGCATGGCGTTGAAGATGCGCCCGTGCTTGTCCTCGTCGGCGCCGTGCCGCGCGATCTTGGGGGCCAGTTCCGGGTCGCGGGCCAGGGCGGCGATCCGCCCGTTCTCCCACCCGCCCTGGCTCTCGCCCTTCGCCGCGATGCTGCAGAACAGCCGGAACGCCTCGTCGTCCCGATGGATCTCTCGAAGAATGTCGCGAGGACCGAGCACGACAGACCCCTCCATCTCCACAGGCACCGCGGATACCGCCGAACCCCGCCACCGGACCGGATACCGGCACAGCCGCCGGAAGTGCCCGAATACCACCTCCCCACGAAGTGAAACCGCGCGATCCCGCGATTGCCGGCGCTCCTTGGGGGCCAAGACACTTGCATGCACGCTATATATGCGCCGGCCGATATTTCAAAGCATGCAGTATCCTGAACGCCCGCCAGTCGTACCCGGAGGAGACTCGGGCCCATGCCCGCCACGGATCCCGCGCTGACCGCCCTCGCCAACGGATGGGCCGCGCTCTACGTCCTGTACGGCCGGATCGAGGCGCAGATCGAACGTGCGTTGCAGGCCGAGCACGAGCTGAGCGTGCGAGAGTACTCGCTGCTCGACGTGCTCAGCCGTCAGCACGACGGCGAGGGCGGCCACCTGCAGATGAAGCAGGTCGCCGACGCGGTGGTGCTCAGCCAGAGCGCCACCACGCGCCTGGTCACCCGGCTGGAGGACCGCGGCCTGCTCTCGCGCTACCTGTGCCCCACCGACCGCCGCGGCATCTACACCGACGTCGGCGACGCCGGCCTGAGGCTCCTGGCGCAGGCGCGGCCGACCAACGACGCCGCCCTGCGCGAGGCCCTGGACGAAGCGGCCGGGAACCCCGAGTTGGCCCCCCTGGTCAAGGCGGTCGAAGCGATCGACCCCGCCGGCGGCGTGTCGACGGCGCCGGACGCCGGACCGTCGTGATCGCACACAGAACCGGAATCGGAGCACACATGGACACGACCGTGGCGTGGGTGGACGTACGCGAGGGGCTGCCGAGCGACGGCATGCCCGTGGCGGCGGCAACGACGGGCCGCTACCCGATCGACGACGAGGCGGGGGTGGAGGACGAGGCCGCGCGGGACTTCTGGCTGGTGATGCCGATGGTCTTCGCCGCCCGCCACGTCGACGCCGACGGCACCGAGCACCACGACTGCTTCGTCGACTCCGACCGGGTCGTGCGCCTGCCGTACGGCCGCCCCTGCGCCGAACCCGTCACCCATTGGGCGTCGTTGCCCACACTGCCCGGCACGACCGTACACACCCTGCTGGGCGAGCACGTACGGCCGGCCCTGCACGAGGTCCTGGGACGGGAGTAGGGCCGGCCCCGCCCTCACCGACGGGGGATGCGTCGGTGAGGGCTAGGCCGGCCGGGTGGGCTCGAACACGTGCGCCGTGGTCGGCGCTCGCCCGTCACGCGGTGCGCATCCAGTGGCCGTCCGTGGCCCAGCCGAGGAAGCGCCGGGTGTTGGGCGATGCCGGGTCGTCCAGGGTGCCGCCCGTGAACACGTGCCGCAGACCCGCCAGCACCGGCGCGAGGCGGCGTACCGTGTGCTTCGGACGCCGCGCCGTCTCCTCCGCCATCCACGCGATCACCGCGAACTGGTCCTCCACCCCGCACAGGGACAGGAAGAACAACGTCTGCCGCCACGCGTACGCGGCGTCCTTGACGGTGCCCAACGACCGCGGGTTGCCGGCGATCTGCTGTACCAGGCGGCACACCGTGCGATACGCGCCCCGCGCCGGCTCCGCCCAGCCCTCCGCCGGTTCCACCCCGATCGGGTGCACCAGCGCGGCGAGGTTGTGCGTGGTGAGGATCTGCGCCTGTTCGATCACCTTCCCGTTCGCCGCGACCCACGAGCGGCCCCGGGTGTCGATGTCGGCCCGTTCCCGGCACAACGTCGCGAAGGCGTCGGAGGTGTCCGCGGCGAACCCGCGCTCACGCCCGACGTCGGCGATCTCCCGGATCGCGGCGTAGTCGATGCCGTAGTACCGCGCGTACAACGACCCTTCGAGCAACTCGCCGGCGTTCTGCGCGGCGCGCAGGAACTTCACGGAGAACGTGCCCATGAAGATGTCCGCCGCCAACTCCTCGGTGAACACCGCCCCGACCCCGGCCTGCCGCGCCAGCGAACCCAACTCCTGGAGCATCGGGTTCGGCACGATCGTGCCGGGGAACGCGCGCACCGTCAGCGTGCCCAACTCGGCCAGCGCCTCCCGGGCGTTGCCCGCGGTGTCGGTCGACACCCGTCGGTACGCGGACACCGCCCGCACCCACGGCAACTCCTCCATCCGCACCTGGTGTTCCAGGTTGAGCAGCAGCAACGAGCGGCGCTCGGCGAACGCCCCGTAGCCGGCGGTCATCAGCGTGCGCAGCGCCGGATCGTGGTACGCCAACGCGGTCGTCGCGGCGACCAGTTGCGGCACCAACTCGGCCAACACCTCCGCCGACGGCACGATGCCGCGTTCGACGAGCGTCGCGACGGGCGCGCTGAGCGCCCGCTCGACCGGATGACGCAGGCTGTCCGGAATCGGGCTGCCCGCCCGCACGCCGGTACGCTCGGCCTCCTCGTCGGTCACCGGTACGAGCAACCACGCCGTGTCGGGCAGACCCGCGTCGTCGCGCAGGTTCGCCAGCCGGGTGATCAGCACGCGCGCCAACTCGTGGAGCGTGGCCGTCGACGCGTCCGCCGCCTGCCGGGCCCGCAGTTCGGCGTGCGCCGGGGAACCGGGCACGCCGCGCTTGGCGACCATCGCGTCGACGGCGTGCCGGAGCAGGCCGGGACGCGCCGCCCCGCGCGCGGCGCCGCGAGGTCCGGCGCCGCGCGCCGTGCGGCCCGTGAGGTGGTCCGCGATGCGCGCACCGGCGCCGCGTGCCTTCCCCGTCCGCGGGCCGTCGAGCGCCTCGGCCAGCGCCGCCAGCAGGATCGCGGAGTTGCCCCTGGGGTTGCGGTGCTTGGTGCACAGCGTGTGTCGCACCGACAAACGCCGGTACCGCTCCAGGAGTTCACGGCCGCGTTCGGTCCAGCCCGCCGGGTGTACCGCGCCGAGACGGCCGTCGTCGACAGTCTCCAGCCAGTGCGCGAGCAACTGGTCGGCGAACGGGTTCCACACCGTCAGCGCCTCGTTCATCGCCTCGACCGCGGGCTTGGGCCGCCGCGCGCCGAGCGTGGCGCGCAACGAGCCCACGGACTCGCGGTGTACGGCGGAGCCGTCGGGCACGGGCGTGTCGCAGACGCGCGGCAGGAAGCGCAGGCGGTCCGCGTACGGCGTGATCTCGTCGAGCAGGGTGAGCGCGGCGAACCGGTCCCCGGCACGCAGCAGCCACGCGACGGTGAGCAGCGCGGCCTCCTCGGGCACCGCGACGTGATACCGGCCGCTGTCGAGCATCGTGTACAGCTCGTCGAGGCCCGCGTCGGTGAGGAAGTATCGGAACACCGCGAGTCGGTCGTCGGTACGCAGCCCGGCGCGGGCGGCGACCTCGGCCTCGTGCGCGGTCCACGGCCCGCCGGCCGCGGCGTCGCCGGTGGCGAACCCGCCGCGCACGACCTCCGGGGTCACCCACGCGGGCAGTCCGCGCACGGGTGTCCGCGAGCCGATGGTCAACGAGCCGTCGGCCATGCCCTGGGCGACTCCCGTCCAGCGACGCACCCGCTCCTCGGCCCGGCGCCGGGTCGCCTCGTCCTCGTGGGTGGCGGCGGTGTGAAATGCCTTGGCCAACTGCCCACCCGCGTAACCCGGGTTGACGGCCGGGCGTACCTGCATCTCGTTCATGCCGACGTGGCGGGTCCTGCCCCCGCGCCCTCCGGGTTATGAGCCCGGTGCTCTGCTCGCTGAGCTACACGTCGCTGTCGTGCTCGCCAACGTGGCGGGTCCCGCCCCCGCGCCCTCCGGGTCCGGAGCCCGGTGCTCTACTGACTGAGCTACACGTTGTGGTGCGCCGGCGAAGCACCGTCGACCGGGGACGACTTTAGGACGCGATCCTCGCTCGGGGCAACGGAGTTATCGGCGGGGGCGGTGGTGCGGTGCGTGGCGAGGCGGACCGAGACCCGGCCGTTGCGCCACCGCGTGCGGTTGTAGGCGACCGTCACTCCGGTGCCGGTCTGCGAGACCTCCTCCTCGTCGACGAGGTACGGCCGGCCCTGGTCGAACCCCTCCCGAGTTCATCGCCTCGTAGGCCACCGGCGCGACGGCCGGCGGCGGGTCGGCCGGCGGGTGCGGGCGCAGCCGGTGCGCGCGGATCTCCCCGGCCACCTCGCTGCCCCGCGCGGGTGGCGACGCCCGGGTCGTGGTGGCGCCCCGGCGTCGCCCGGCGTGGCCCGGCGTCGGTCACAGGCGGGCGGTGGCCTTGGCGACGAGTCGGGGCAACAGGTCGGCCTCCCAGCCGCGTTGGGGGTATCCGTCCGGGGTGGACAGGTGGCCCAGCGGGGTGATCCGGACGATGAACTCGTCCTTGCGGAACTGCACGCCTCCCTGCGCGCTGTAGCCGGCATCCGCGCCCGCCGACGGCGGCAGCTCCCGGTAGTCGGCGGGCCGGCGCGAACCGGAGGCGGTGAAGTCCCAGTCGTGGGTCATCTCGGCGCCGGTGGCGATCGACACGATGTCCACGGTCAGGCTGATCGTGCTGTACGCGTCGATCACCCGAGGTGTGTCCAGCGTGAGTTTGCAGGTCGTACTGCGCAATGCGGGCCCCTTGCTCTTGAGGAATCCGCGGGCGTCGGCGGTGCCGACGACTTCGACGCCGCGCACCTCGGGAAAGACCTCCCGGACGTCGGCGGCGGTGACGATGTCGCACACGTCCGGCCACGTGGTCGGGTCGTCGGGTCGAGCCGTGAACCTGCCGTCCTTCGCGGGCGCGGGCGGCGCCGAGGGCCGGACGTCGGCGGTGCGCGGCGGCTTCGCGCTCTCCGTCGGCATCCGGCCCGTGGTGTCGATCGACGGGAAGGGTGGCATCGGCTGTTGCTCCGCGGCCGCGGGTGGTCCCGCTCCGGCGGGATCCTGGAACGTCTTGCGATCGTGTCCGCCGTCCCCGTCCGCGCCGTTGATCAACAAGGCGGCGACCACGGTCGATACGATGCCCGCCGCGACCAGTGCGCCCCATCCGACCGGACCACCCGCAAACGCGCCGGAACGCTCCCGCGCACCGACCTCCCCCGGCCCGACCGGAGGCGGAAAGGGCGCGTACGCCGGAGTGGGCAAAGCCGCGGGAGGCGGCGGGGCGGATCCGGGTCGAGGCGGGTCGGGTAGGTCACGCTGGGCTTCGGACACACTGAACTCCCGGAAATCACGGACTCGTTCGGCGCCGGACGCCGTTCGCCACCCTGTCCGCGAACGGTCCCGGCCACGGCACGCTAGGCGCCCGGCCCCGCGCTCGGCATCCAACGAGCGCAGGAGAACCGGGTAAACCCTGGCGGTATGCGGGCTCCGTCGAGGGCGCCGATGCGGGCGCGTTCCTCGTCGGTGCACGTTCGGCTTCCCCGCCTACGTCGGCAGACGCGGCGGAATCGATGTCGCGCCGGCCACCGCGGGCCGCGACGAACCGGCCGAACTCGGCTCCGAGGCTTGACGGTTGACCCCACCGAAGCGGCGCGTGAAGGCGTACGACGCGGAAAATGCGTTGCCCGACGCCTGAGGCTCGCCTAGGTTCGCACCGGCCCGAGTCGCTCGGGCCGCACACGATCCGGCAAGACCCGAAGGAGAAGGCCGTTGCTCGTCTGAGGCAGGAGACCCGCACCGCACTCGGGCAACCGTGTCGCGGAGGCGCGCGATCTCGACCTCGGCACGGAGCCGCCTTCCCGGTCCTCGGGACCGCCTGACCCCAGGCGTTGCCGCCCTCCCCCTCCATCGGTCGACGCACCGCGCGCCCGCGGGTCTCCAGACGCCGCCCTGTACGCAAGCACCCTGGAGGCATCCACCATGTCAACCCTCCCCGTGTCCATCGTCTGCACCGACCTCGGTTTCGCGTGGCCGGACGGCGGCCCCCTCTTCGACGACTTCCAGATGGCCGTGGGCCCGGGCCGCACCGGCCTCGTGGGCCTGAACGGCGCCGGGAAGTCCACGCTGCTGCGTCTGATGGCGGGCGACCTCGCGCCCACCCGCGGCTCGGTGCGGGTCACCGGTGAACTCGGCTACCTGCCACAGGACCTCACGCTCGACACGACCGCCCGGGTGGACTCGGTGCTCGGCATCGCGGCGCGACGGGCGGCCCTGCACGCGGTCGAGGCGGGCGAGGTCGACGAGGCGCACTTCGCGGCAATCGGCGACGACTGGGACGTCGAGGAGCGCGCGATCGCGACGCTCGACCGCCTGGGCCTCGCGCACCTCGACCTGGACCGCACCACGGGCGAACTCTCCGGCGGGGAGTCCGTGATGCTGGCTCTCGCGGGCCGGTTGTTGCGCCGCCCGGACGTGCTGCTGCTCGACGAGCCGACCAACAACCTCGACCTCGAGGCGCGCGAACGCCTGTACGACGTGGTCGAGGCGTGGCCCGGCGTCCTGGTCGTGGTCAGCCACGACCGCGGCCTGTTGGAGCTGGTGGACCGGGTGGCCGATCTCCGGGACGGCGAAGTGCGCTGGTACGGCGGCACGTTCAGCGCGTACGAGAACTCGCTGGAGGTGGGGCAGGAGGCGGCCGAGCGCATGGTGCGGGCGGCCGAGTCCGACGTACGCCGCCAGAAGCGCGAGCTGACCGCGGCGCACCACAAGCTGGCCCGTCGCAAGCGCTACGGCCAGAAGATGTGGGACAACAAGCGCGAGCCGAAGGTCGTCATGGCCCAGCGCAAACGTTCGGCGCAGGTCGCGGCGGGCAAGCAGCGCACGATGCACGGCGAGCGCCTGGCCGACGCGCGCGAGCGTCTGACCGAGGCGGAGCGGGCGGTACGCGACGACGACGTGATCCGTGTCGACCTGCCGCTGACCGAGGTGCCGGAGGGCCGCCAGGTCGTGGCGCTGCCGGGCGTCGGGCTTCGGTTCGGGCCGCGCGTGCGGCTCGACGTACGCGGGCCCGAGCGCATCGCGCTGCTCGGCCGCAACGGTTCGGGCAAGACGACGCTGCTGCGGACCATCGCGGGGCTGACCGAGCCGCGCACCGGCGAGGTGCGGCGGGAGGTGCCGATGCGCTGCCTGCCGCAGCGCCTGGACCTGTTGTTCGACGACCTGACCGTGGTGGAGAACGTCGGCCGTTTCGCGCCGGGTGCGAGCGACAACGAGATCCGCGCGCGGCTGGCCCGGTTCCTCTTCCGGGGCAGTCGGGCCGACCAGCGGGCGGACTCGTTGTCGGGCGGCGAGCGGTTCCGGGCCACGCTGGCGGCGCTGCTGCTGGCCGAGCCCGCGCCGCGGTTGCTGATGCTCGACGAGCCGACGAACAACCTCGACATGGCGAGCGTGCGGCAGTTGACGACCGCGCTGGAGTCGTACCGGGGTGCGCTGATCGTGGCGAGCCACGACGTGTCGTTCCTGCGCGGGCTCGGCATCACGCGGTGGCTGAACCTCGACGAGCGGGGGCTGACGGCGGTGGATCCGCGGTAGTGCGGGCGTGACGCGCGCCGTCGTCGGCGCGTCCGCGGGTGGGCCGCCCAGGACCGGCAGGACCGATGCGGCCCCGGCAGGATCGCCGCGCCCGGCGGGGCGGGTGCCGACGGCCGTGGGTTCGGGGCCGCATCCGCCGTGGCGCTCGGCGAACCACGCGCCGTCGGGATCGTCAAACGCCCGAACGGCACCGCATGTGCTCGTCCCGCCCACGCCGGGCGCGCTCCCCTAGGGTTGGCCGTGCGTCCGATTCCCGGACGTGCGTCCGCGTCGGCGGGCGGCGGGCAGGATCGTCCGGGTACGCGGGCGGATCCGCACACGAGGAGTCGGGGATGGCAGGGCGTCAGCAGGAGATCTCGGAGGAGACGCGCAGGCGTCTGGTGGAGGCCGCGTTCGAACTCGCGGCGGACGGCGGCGCCGCGGCCGCGTCGATCCAGGCGGTGGCGACCCGGTCGGGGATCAGTCGGGGTTCGGTGGCCTGGCACTTCGGGTCGAAGGACGGCCTGCTGGTGGCCGTGGTCGAGGAAGCGTTCCGGCGCGGCACCGAGTTCCTCCGGGCCCGGCTCGCCGAGGCGCCGCCCGGAGCCGGCGCGCTCGCGGCGGCGAACTTCGCGTTGATGTCGCGGCCCGAGGCACGGATCTACGCCACGCTGCTGCTGGAGGCGGTGAGCCGGGAGTCGGTGGTGGGGCGGGCGTACGCCGCGCAGTACGTCGCGCTGCGCCGGATGTACGCGGACTACCTGCGCGAGGTCGCCCCGTCCTCGGGCGACGTCCTGGATCCGGACGCGGTGGCGGTGGCCATGCTCGGCAGCAGTCTGGGCATCAACCTCCAGCACCGCCTGGACCCGGACGCGGTCGATCGGCCCGCGGCCGTCGGGGCGATGGAGACGATCTACGCCCGCGCGCTGCCCCCCGCCGACCGGGAAGGGCCCACCGACCGGAAGTGACCACGAACAATAACCGAATGATCACCTGCTGTCCGACACTTGCTGTGTTGAGCGTCCAATATTATGTTGGAGGTCCAACGAGAGGCAGGTGATCGTGCCATGCAGTTGATCGACCTCACCCGGACCCTGGATCCCGCCGACCGCGAACGGCTCCCCGAGGAACTGCGCGCGCTGGCCGGGGTGGTGGCCCCGCAGGTGACATACGCACACCCGACCGGCGACGGCCGGCAGGAATTCGCCCGCGCCATGGGATGCGGCGTCGAGGACCTGCCGGACGGCGAGGGCTGGGGCTCGGAGACGCTCGACGGCTTCAGCTCGCACCTGGGCACGCACGTCGACGCGCCGCTGCACTACGGATCCACGTGCGAGGGCCGCCCGGCACGCACCATCACCGACATCGCCGTGGACGAACTGTGGTGCGAGGCGATCGTCCTCGACCTGCGCGGTCGCTGCCGGCCGGACACCGCGATCGAGGTCGCGGCGCTCCGCGACGCCATCGAGGACACCGCGGCCGAGGTTCCCGCGGGCGGCGCCGTGCTCCTGCGCACCGGGCAGGAGGGATTCGGACCCGGGGACCCGGAGTTCTTCCGATACCCGGGGATGAGCCGCGAGGGCACCCTGTTCCTGGCCGACCGGGGCGCCAAGGTGCTCGGCACCGACGCCGCCGGCTGGGATCTGCCGTTCGGCGTGATGGCGCGCGCCTTCCGCGAGGGCCGCGACAACGCCGTCCTGTGGGACGGACACCGCGCCGGCCGCGAGCGCGAGGTCTTCATCGTCCAGCAACTCGCCAACCTGGCCGCCCTTCCGCCCGCCGGGTTCAAGGTGGCGTTCTTCCCGCTGAAGCTGGCCCGGGCCAGCGCCGCCCCCGCCCGCGTCGTCGCGTTCGTGTGACCCGACCCCTTCACCAGGAGGACCCTGTGAAACTTGCCACCGTCGGGTACGACGCGAGCGACCACGCCGCCGTCGTGATGGAGCACGAGCAACGCCTCGTCCTGCTCGACCGCGCCGCCGGCTACGCCCTGCCCCGGGAGAGCCGCCCGCTCCTGGCCTCGATGTCGGACATCATCGAGGGCGGCGACCGCGCCCGGGAGGCCATCGACCGCGTCCTCGCCGACCCGCCCGAGGCGGCCGTCGTCGACACGACCGACGTACAGTGGCGGTCGCCGCTTCCGAACCCGCCACAGATCCGCGACTTCGGCGGCTTCATGGACCACTTCCGCAACGCCCGCGCCCGCATGCAGGGCGTGCCCGCGCACAGCGTCGAACTGCCCCGGGTGCAACTCGAGCGCCCGCTGTACTACATCGCCAACCGGCTCGCGCTCGCCGGTCACGAGACCGACGTGCACTGGCCCGCCTACTCGACGGTGCGCGACTACGAACTGGAGTTCGCCTGCGTCCTCGGTCGCGGCGGCACCGACATCCCCCGGGAGCGGGCCGCCGAACACATCTTCGGCTACACGATCTTCAACGACTTCACCGCCCGCGACACCCAGATGGAGGAGATGGCCACGGGGCTCGGCCTGAGCAAGTGCAAGGACTTCACCGACGCGAACGTGCTCGGCCCCTGGATCGTCACCGCGGACGAACTGACCGACCCGTACCGGCTGTCCATGGTGGCCCGGATCAACGGCACCGAGGTCAGCCGGGGCACCAGCGCCGACATGGACCACACCTTCGCCGACATGATCGCCTTCGCCTCCACGGCCACCCGGCTGTACCCGGGCGAGGTCCTGTGCTCCGGCACCGTGCCCACCGGCTGCGGGGTCGAGCACGGCCGATTCCTGGAACCGGGTGACACCGTCGAGTTGGAGGTCTCCGGCATCGGCGTCCTGCGCAACACGGTGGTGACCGCGTGAACGCCTCCGCCGGCACCGACGACGTGGTGATCACGGGAGTCGGCTGCACCCCCTTCGGCCGGCACACCGACCGCACCGCCGCCGACCTCGCCGGATCCGCCGTCGCCGACGCGCTGAGCGACGCACACGTCCGACCCCACGAGATCGGCGCCGTGTTCTACGCCAACGTCAGCCAAAAGGCCCTCGAGGGACAGCACATGATCCCCGGCCAGACGGCGCTGCGCCCGCGCGGACTCGGGCACGCCCCGGTGGTCAACGTCGAGAACGCCTGCGCGGGCGGAGCCACCGCCCTGTGGCTGGCCGTCGCGCACGTACGCGCCGGCATGTCCGATGCCGCCCTGGCCGTCGGCGTCGACAAGCTCGTGTGCGCGGACACCGCCCTCGGGCTGGCCGTCTTCGACGGGGCCCTGGACGTGCACCGCCGCGAGGAGACACTCGCCGGCCTGCGCGCCCTCTCCGAGGGAGACGTGCCGCAGGGCACGCAAGCGCATCCCGGCGACGGCCGGCGGTCGGTGTTCATGGACATCTACGCCTCGCTGGCCCGCGCGCACATGCACCGCTTCGGCACCACCCGCCACCAGCTGGCCACCGTCGCCGCCAAGAACCACGCACACTCCGTGCACAACCCGCGCGCACACTTCCGCAGGCCCTTCACGCCCGAACAGATCCTCGCCGCACGCAAAGTGGCCCACCCGCTCACCGTGCCCATGTGCTCACCCGTCAGCGACGGAGCCGCCGCCGTCGTGGTCATGCGCGCCCACACCGCCCGCACCCGCCCCGGACACCCACGAGCCGTCCGCGTCCTCGCCAACACCCTCGTCTCCGGAAGCGACCGCCCCGCCGACCGCCCGGAACTGCACATCGGCCGCCGCGCGGCGCTCGCCGCGTACGAACAGGCCGGACTGGCACCCGCGGACGTCGACGTCGCCGAAGTCCACGACGCCACCGCGTTCGGCGAGATCCAACAGATCGAGAACCTCGGCTTCTGCGCCATCGGCGAGGGCGGCCCCTGGTCGCTGACCGGCGCCGGCGGCCTGGGCGGACACCTGCCCGTCAACCCGTCCGGCGGCCTGGAATCACGCGGACACCCGGTGTCGGCCACCGGCCTCGCGCAGATCTTCGAACTGGTCACCCAACTGCGCGGTGAAGCCGGCGCCCGGCAGGTCCCCGGCGCGCGAATCGCCGTCGCGGAGAACGGCGGCGGACTCTACGGCATCGAGGAAGCCGTCGCGGCCGTCACCATCCTGGGAGGCACCCGATGACCACCAGCGCACCCCACGCCCCCGACCCCGTGCACCACGACGGCGGCTACGCCCGACTGATCCTGTCCGCCCTGCGCCGCCGACCCGACCGCGAGGCGTTCCGCTGGACCGAGGACGGCCGGTCGCACACGCTCACCTATGGCGCCACCGCGGAGCGCATCGAACGCATCGCCGCCGTGCTGGGACGGCACGGACCCGCTCCCGAGCGCGCGCTGGCCCTGCTCACCGGGCCCCGCCCCGAGGCGTTCACGATCATGGCCGCCGCGTGCCTGGCGGGTGTCCGGTTCACCGCGCTGCACCCGCTCGGGAGCCGGGAGAACGACGCCTACGTGCTTCGCGACAGCGGCGCCGACCTGCTCGTCGTCGACGACACCCGGTTCGCCGACCGCGCCGCCGCGGCCCGCGCCGCCGCCACGAGGGTCGTGACCCTGTCCGAACTCGCCGACCTGGCCGAGGACATCGACACCACCCCCGCCGCCGGGGACCGGCGCGGCCCGGCCGACTACCTCTTCTACACCGGTGGAACCACCGGCGAACCCAAGGGTGTCGTCCTCGGCGACCGCTCGCTCACCGCCAATGCCTGGGCCGGCACCACCTGGGCCTGGCCCGAACGGACCACCTTCCTCGTCACCACCCCCATGTCGCACGCCGCAGGACTGCTGATCGCCCCGGGACTGCTGCGCGGCGCGACCTTCGTGATCCATCCCGGGTTCGACCCGGACCGGGTCCTGGACGCGGTCGAACACGACGGCGTCAACGCCACGTTCGTGGTGCCCACCATGCTCTACACCCTCCTCGACCACCCCCGCACCCCCACCGCCGACCTGTCCGCGCTGGCCTGGATCCTCTACGGCGCCGCACCCACCAGCCCCGCCCGGCTGATCCAGGCGCGGCAACGGTTCGGCCCCGTCCTCAGCCAGCACTACGGCCAGGCCGAGGCCCCCAACGCGCTGACCGTCCTGGACCCGGACGAGCACCACGACGACCCCGCGGTCCTCGTCTCCTGCGGACGCCCCGTCCCGGGATGCGAGATCCGACTGCTCGACCACGACGGCAACCCCGTCCCCGTCGGCGAACCGGGCGAGGTCTGCGTGCGCGGCCCGCTCGTCATGGACGGCTACTGGAACAAACCCGACCAGACGCGCGCGGCGCTGCGCGACGGCTGGCTGCACACCGGCGACATCGCCCGAGCCGACGCCTCGGGCCGGCTGACCATCGTCGACCGGATCAAGGACGTCGTCATCACCGGCGGATTCAACGTCTACCCGCGCGAGGTCGAGGACGTCCTGTCCGACCACCCGGCCGTCGCGCACTGCGCCGTCTACGGAGAACCCGACCCGCACTGGGGCGAGGCGGTCGTCGCCGCCGTCGTGCTGCACGACGGCCACGACGTGTCGCCCGACGAACTCGCCGACCACGTACGACGGACCAAGGGCGGCGTCTGGACCCCCAAACACATCAGCGTGCACGAGACGTTGCCCCTCACCGCGCTCGGCAAGGTCGACAAGAAGGCACTGCGCACCCGGTGACCACCTCGCGGGCCGGGACCCCGCCGGGGTGGTGGATCATGGCCCGGGGCGTCGGCGGGCCTCAGTCGGTGGCGGCCTTCGCGACCATCTCGCCGATCCGATCGACGGCGGCGGAAGGGCCGGGAAAGAACCGGTTCTTGGTCAGCGCGAAGGAGATGCCGGTCGCGGGGTCGGCCCACGCCGCGCTGCCCCCCATGCCGGGCATGCCGAAAACGCCCGACGTCCGTTGCGGGACGGCGCCGGGCCGGCCGAGGTTGTAGCCCAGCGCCCGCGGCATCGGAAAGCCGACCATCTGGTCGATGTCGGCCGTGGCCAGGGCCGTGACCGCACGCAGCCGTGCCTCCGAGACCAGCCGGACACCGTCGACCTCGCCCAGCAGCGCGGCGTACATCCGGGCCACCGCGCGGGCGGACATCGTGCCACCCGAGGGAATGTCCGACGTGAGCACCAAGGGATCGTTGCCGTATCGGGCGCTGGGGGTCACGGCGGGCGGCGTGGCCTTGAACATCGGCAGGTCGGCGGGCATCGCCGCCATCATCTCGGCGGCACCGGGCGCGTCCTCGAGTCGGGCAAGCCGGCCGAGCTCGGACTCCGGGACGCCGAAGAACAACTCGTCGGCGATGCCCAGCGGACCCGTCACCTCCTGCCGGAGCACGTGCGAAATCGGCGTGCCGGTGGCTCGGCGCACGATTTCGCCCATCACGAAGCCCCAGGTCGTGGCGTGGTAGCCGGTCTTGGTCCCGGGCTCCCACCAGGGCTCGGAACCGGCGATCAGGGCGCACATCCGATCCCAGTCGGCCAGATCCCGCACCGTCAGGTCGGACGGCACCGCCGGGACGCCGACCGAGTGGGTCAGCGCGTGGCGGACGGTCGCCCCGTCCTTGCCGTGGGCGCCGAACTCGGGCCACAGGTCGACGATCGGCGTGTCGTAGTCGAGGGCACCGCGGTCGGCGAGGACGTGCACCACCGTCGCGGTGACGCCCTTGCCCGTGGAGGCGCTGTAGAACGGGGTATCCGAGGCGACCGCACGCCCGCTGCCCGGATCGGCCGTCCCGGCCACCGCGTCCACCACCAACTCGCCGTGCCGGTACACCGCGACCTGGACACCCAGTTCGGCACCCGACTCGACCAGGCGGTCAACGGCCCGTTGCACAAGCTTCTGCATGACGTTCGTACCCTCTCGATCCTCGAAAACGGCACCTGTGGGCACCGTTCACCCGAGGGTCGGAACCAACGGCGGGATCTCGACATCCCGACAGCACTCCTTCACGCGGCCCGACCACCGGGCCACCCACCCGCCACGAGAACCCGAACGAACGAGCACGAATGACCACTGCCGTGGCAGTGGACGATCGTCGGCACGCGACGTCATACCGCCGCTCCCCCGACCCCGACCGAGGACCGCGCCGTCGCGGTGCGTCCCCACGCCACGTCCCCGACGAGATCGTCCAAGCCCCGGGCATTCCGCACACCCGCACCGGAAGGAAACGCCAAGACCGTGCCCGCGTCCCGGCAGGTGGAGGTCCGGCAGGCGGACGTCACCGATGCGAGCGGCTTTCCCGCGCTGAGCGATGTGGACGTGGTGGTCTCGGCCGTCGGCGTCGGCAAGGGCGACGGCCCGGGCGCGCTGATCGCCGGTGCCCGGCGAATGGCCGAGGCGCACGTGCGCACGGTGTGGCTGGGGGCACTCGGCTCGGGTGTCTCCAGGCGGTCGGGCGGGCTGATCTACGCCGGAGTGATGCGGATGTTCGTCGGATCGGAACCGGCGGAGAAGGCCGAGGCCGACGAAATCGCGCTGCGGGCCGGCGCCACGGTCTTCCACGCCCCGGAGGTCACCGGCGGACCGCTCGGCCCCACCCGCAGCGTCGTACCGCCGGCGCAACTGCGACGCCCGCTGCTGCCGCCCCGGATCTCCCGAACCACGCCGGCGTCGCTGCTGCTGGACGAGGCGGAGTCGGGCCGGTACGGAAACGACATCGTCGTACCCCTCACCTGATCACCACCGCCACCGCGACCGACGTCGACGCGGCCACCGCAGCCGTGACCGCCGAGATGATCGGGAAGGACGGCGGTCGGGCGCTGGTGTCGCGCGTCGACATCGCCGACGAGGAGGCGGTACGCACAGCCGTGGAGCGCACGGCCGAAACGTACGGAAGTCCCGACTTCGCCGGCGCCGCCCCCCGGCGGAACCACCACGCCGCCGCAGGGTACGGCTGCTCGGGCACGGTCGCCGAGCTCGGTCGGAGCGACCTCCGCACCGTCCGAGCGCCGGGCCCGGAATGCCCGTCGAGGGCCGCCGTGACCGGGGCCGTCACCGCCGGTCGAGGATGTGGACGGTGGCGACGACGTCACCGCGGCCGCCGCCGCGCAGGTGGGTGACGCCCAGCCCGGGAAGGCGGATGTCGTCAAGGTGTCGCGTGCCCGGCGGGATCTCGACCCGGGTGTCGTCCCCGGTGGCCTCGTCGGAGTCGAATGTTTGCAACGGGACCGTGGTGCCGTGCGCGGCGGCGGCTGCGGAGACCTCGACGGTGCAGTGCAGGTCGTCCCCGCGACGCCGGAACACCGCGTGCGGTTCCACGCTGACCTCGATGTACAGGTCACCCGCCGGGCCCCCGCCCGGGCCCACCTCGCCATCGCCCTTCAGCTGGATCCGGGTGCCGGTGTCGACGCCTCCCGGGATCTTGAACGTGAGCGTGCGTAGGACGCGCACGCGCCCTTCGCCCGCGCACTCCTCGCACGGATCGGGAACCGTGGTGCCCAATTCCGTGCACCGCAGGCACGAACGCCGGCCCGGCCGTGTCCGGACTCGGCCGTTGCCCGAGCACTGGGCACAAGGATGCCTCGCGGTGCCGGGGGCGACGCGTTCTCCGTCACAGAGTGGGCAGACGACGGCGCTGTCGAGCCGGATCTCCCGAATCGTGCCGAGGACGACCTCTTCGAGTTGCACGGGGATCCGGATCAGGGCGTCGTCGCCGCGCCGATCGTCCGACGACGAACCGTGGTGGGGCGGCTCGCGGTCCGGCGCCGATATGGCCGCCACGGCGGCCTCGATCCGTGCGGCGAGCCGGTCCGCGTCCTGCGTGTAACCGGTCAGCACCAGCCGTCCGCCACCCCTGAGCCGAAGGACCAGGTGCACGTCCCATCCCATGGCCCGGGCCAGGATGTGGCGCTGTCCGTGGTCGGCCACGCAGCGGATCGCTGTCCAGGGCAGCACCCGTAATCCTCCGGTCCACCGGCAGACCAGCCCGCCCTCGCGCAGCACGAACACCTCGTCGTGTCGCCGCACGGTCCGCAGCCCGCCGGAGATTCCGCCCCAGAGACCGATCAAGGCACCGCCCCACAGCAGCCCGACGAACTGCGCGGCCCCGGGGTCTTCGGTGAAGACGGAAATCGTCGACGGGACCGCGACGGCCGCCAGTGTCAGGCCGACCAGCAGCGCGACGACCGCGACGCGCCCGCGGCGTGCGTTGTCCGTCGGATGGTTGCGGATGAAGGCGCCCAACTCGCGCTCGGCATCTGTGATCATCGATTCCTCCCCGGGGTGCCGCCCCAGGTCCGCCGACCGGGGCGAGTGTTCGATCCGTCGCCGTTCAGGAGACCATGGTCGAGCAACTGCCGTGGTCCGAAAGCCACTTCTGGTCTGCGCCGGGCCTCCTCCCCGTCACGGGCCCGCCGAGAGACCATGAGCGGGTCGGTGTGCCGAGCCCCCGGGGATTACCAACAACCACGCAGGTGGGCGACCGTCGGAGTGCTGCGGGAGACGGGGGTCCAGCGCGGTCGGCTGTCGGAACCTGGGTGCGGCACGTTGCTCCAAGGGCGACGTACGCCAATCGACGAGCGTCGACACCACCCAGCGATTTCGGCCCGGATCAGTGCCCCGCGCCGCCCGTCGGCGCGGGGCCGGCCAGGCGTTCCTCCAGGCGTTTGCCCTCGATGTCCGGGTCGGGGACGTATTTCGCGAACCACTGCGGGTGGTACCAGAGTTTGGCCCGGACGATCGCCATCGTCGCCGGGACCAGGGTGAGCCGGACCACGAAGGCGTCCAGGAAGACACCGACCGCGAAGC
This sequence comes from Embleya hyalina, assembly GCF_003967355.1. Classification (GTDB taxonomy): domain Bacteria; phylum Actinomycetota; class Actinomycetes; order Streptomycetales; family Streptomycetaceae; genus Embleya; species Embleya hyalina. Next base: position 283,744 of record NZ_BIFH01000025.1, read on the forward strand.
TGAAGCCGATCACCTTGATGGTCGGGTCGTCGGTGAACATGAACGCCACGAAGATCGAGAACATGATCAGCGCCGCCGCCGTCACCACCCGCGCCGACAACCCGGTGCCGCGTGCGACCGCGCCTCGGGCATCGCCCGAGGTGGTGTAGTCCTCCTTGATCCGCGAGACGACGAACACCTCGTAGTCGCTGGACAGACCGAAGATGATCGCGAGCATCAGGATCGGCAGGAAGCTGATCGTCTCGGTGGGGGTGATGTCGAAGATGTCCTCGCCCCAGCCCCACTGGAACATCGCGACCTCCGCGCCGAAGGCCGCGCCGATCGACAGCAGGAAGCCGAGGATCGACTTGATCGGCACCAGGATGGTCCGAAACGCGAAGGTCAGCAGCACGAAGGCCAGCCCGACCACCACCAGCAGGAACACCGGCAGCGCGTCGGAGAGTTTCGTGGACACGTCGATGTTGGAAGCGGTGCTGCCGCCGACCAGGATCGGCGCGCCGACGCCGTTCTCGATCGCCGCGCGGTTGTCCCGGATGTGGTGCACCAGGTCGGCGGTGGTGTCGGAGTTGGGTCCGGTCGTCGGGATCACCCGCACCACGGCCACCTCGTTGTTCACGGCGAGCGGACCCGCCGCCGCGACGTCCGGTTGTTGCCGCAGCGCGTTCACCAACGTCTGCACGCCGCTCTGGTCGACGGGTCCGTCGGCGACCACCAGGAGGGGTCCGTTGAAGCCGGGCCCGAAGCTCTCCGCGGTCAGGTCGTACGCCTTGCGCTGGGTGGAGGACTCGGGCTGCGACGCGGCGCTGGGCAGCCCCAGGTCCATGCTCGCCGCGGGGATCGCCAGCACGAGCAACAGGCCGACGCCGAGGACCAGGACCGGGATCCGGAAACGCACCACGAAGCGCGCCCAGGTCGCGCCGAACGTCCGGGCCGGCTCGGTCGCGGTGATCCGCGCGACCTCCTCGTGGTGCCCGGGCCGCAGCCGGGTGTCGATGAACTTGGCGACCTTGGGACCGGCGAAGCCCAGGATCGCCGGCAGCAGGGTGAGCGCGATCAGCAGCGCGACCGACACCGCCGCCGCCGCACACAGCCCCATCAGGGTCAGGAACGGGATGCCCACGACGGCCAGCCCGCACAGGGCGATGATCACGGTGAGCCCGGCGAAGACCACCGAACTCCCGGCGGTGCCCAGGGCCAGCGACGCGGACTCCTCCGGCGTCATGCCGGCGATCAGGTTGTTGCGGTGCCGGAACAGGATGAACAGCCCGTAGTCGATCCCGCAGGACAGACCGAGCATCAGCGCCACCGTCGTGGACGCCGACGCGATGTCCACCACCGACGCGAGCGCGGTCACCCCCATCAGGGCGATCACCACGCCGATGATCGCGTTGACGATCGGCACGCCGGCGGCGACCACCGCGCCGAAGGTGATCAGCAGGATGATCAGCGCGATCGCCAGACCGATCAGCTCGGGCAGTTCGGAGGGGGTGATCCGCCAGCCCGGGTACACACTGCCCGAGTACTCGACCTGGACACCGGCCTGCTTGGCCGGCGCCACGGCATCCTCGAGCTTGTCCAGGGTGGAATCCTCGACGTCGGCCGGCTGCGCCGTGTACTGCACCCAGCCCAACGCGACCTGCTGGTCGGGCGCGACCCCCTGATCGGTGAACGGGTCCGACACGGAGGCCACTTGCGGCACGGTCCGCAATTGCGCGACGGCCGCCTCGATGCCGGCGCGAGGGCCCTGGTCGGTGACCTTGGCCGGGCTCTTCACGGCGAACACCACCTGGGTCTGCGCGCCGCCGAGCGCCGGCAACTTCTGCTCCAACAGGTCCGTCGTCCGCTGGGACTCGGTACCCGGGATGGTGAAGCTGTCGTTGGTCTGGCCACCGCTGACCGTGGCCAGGACGATGGCGGTCACCGCGACGGCGAGCCAGAATCCCAGGACCCACCGCCGACGCCGAAACGCCCATTTCCCCAGCCGGAACAGATAGGTGGACAAGCCGTTTCCCTCCACACCTACCGACAGGCCGCAACCGGCACACGAAGCACCACACGGCGACCCGCGACCACAAAGACACACAAGGACATACAAGGACATACAAAACCCAATAATCCCGCCCTATTTTGTCCTCTTCGGTGCACCAAAATCCCGCCGACGCGCCGACAACCCCGACCACCCGGCCCGGAGGCGGGTGGGCGTGCGTGCGGGGCGTGCGCGCCGGGCCACCGGCGTGGGCAGTCGCGGCGGGAGGCGAGCTCTACTCCTGGTTCCCCTCGAACGCCACCAACCTCGGCCTCCCACCAGGCCCTGCGCCACCGCCCCCGGTGACCTCGACGCCGCCGAACCAGGGCCGCGTTCAAGGCGAGTTCGTGGATGCGCGGGTGGGGTTTCTCCCAACCGACGATGGCCGAGTCGACGACGGCGTGCAGGCGGAGACTCGGGCTGCGCGAAACGACAAACATGGCCGTCGACGATGTGCCGGGATGTGCCGACCTCGATGGATCAACCGATCAGCGCCTCGGTGATCTGACGCGTCGTCTGCGCGGCGACCCGAGGGTTGACGGCGGCATAGGTGGTGTAGGCGTTCAGGCCGGTGGCCAGTGCCCACCCGCGGCCCCGGGTCCACGTGGCATCGTCCACATCGAGCGCGGCGCGGAACACGGACCGGCTCTCGGCGGACATCAGGGTGAAGGCGATGGTCAGATCGCAGGCCGGATCGCCGATGCCGAGTTCGCCGAAGTCGATCACGGCGCTGAGGCGACCATCGACGGTCAGCAGATTGCCGGTGTGGAAGTCGCCGTGGAACCAGACCGGAGGGCGCTCCCATCCGGGGGCGTTCAGCGCCGCGTCCCACAGCGCGGTCATGGCTGCGGCGTCGAACGTGCCGTCGACCTCCGCGATGGCGGCCCGTGTCGCATCGTCCCGTTCGACCAGCGGCCGCCCGGCGAGCTCGTCGAAAGCGGCCCCGTCCGGGAAGCCCTCGGGCGCGAACCCCTGGAGGGCGACCAGGAATTCCGCCAGCCGAACTGCGGCATCGGACGAATCGGCCAGACCCTCGACCGTTGCCGTCTCACCGTCCAACCAGCGGGCCACCGCCCACGGCCACGGATAGCCGAATCCGGGCTCACCCACTCCCACGGACACCGGAATCGCCAACGGCAGACGCGGCGCAAGCCCGGACAACCACACGGACTCCTTCTCGGCCTGCCCCATGGCCCCTTCATGGCGAGGCAACCGAACGGCCAGATCCTCCCCGAGCCGATAGATCACATGGTCCGACCCGGCCCGCGCGACCCGCGCGAGCGGCAACCCCGCCCACCGCGGAAACTGCGAACCCACCAGGCGCCCGACCAACACGGCATCGACCGAGGGCCGACGAGGGTCTGCGCCGGCACCGAATCCCAAGAACGACTCCCGAGCAGGGCCCGCCCACACGGCGGGCGACCGAAGCCATCACAACACCTCGTGAACCCGCCTGTCGCCCGAATTCACCAGGCATCGCCCGGAGGCCATGGGATGGTGGCGGTCGGCGAGAGCGGCACCACGTGTCCGCGCGGCGCCGTGACGGCTCCGCAGGTCGTGAGGTTCGCGCTGGAGGCCCTACCGCAGTAGGTCCGGTATGTACCGCGGTCGATGCCGGATACGATCGGCCGTCGATATCGACGACGTTGCGGGGACCGATGGATGACGTGATCGTGCGGCCGGCGGAGACGTGTGCGAGTCACCCATCGCAGTGGAACGCGCGGACCTCGGACGGCCGTTGCCTTTTCCCGCACCACCGCCACGGCATCAGCACCGTCGAGCGGCACCCGGACGGCGACCCGGACTCATCGACCAACGACGTGTGGGAAACCTGGCCGCCCCGAACGGTGAAGGGGTGGAACGACCGCACGAACGACGGGTACGTGGCCCTCACGGACTTTCTTGCGGCCACCGGCCTGCATCCGGCCTCCGACGCGGACGTCTCGGTCGACAGCCGGAGACCACGCCGATGACATCCGCTCCCGCAGAGCATCCGAACAACGCCGCGTACTTCGTTGCGGCGTTCCCGGGTTTCCTCGCCGACGACGTGCTCGCCGTCGCGTCGACGCTTCCGCCGTCCAGGCGGGTGCCCGTGCAACCGTTCCCGGTCGACGTCCACGGCGAACGTGTGGCGATTCCCTACCGCGTGTACGACGAAGCGCCGGACTTCGCGCTCTCCGCGTCGTTCTCCGGGCGCCGGATGACCGTCCTCGACTGCCTCTACACGCGGCACCACGACGGCCGGGTGCGCCAACGCCACCTGGAGCGCATCCTTCCCGTGGTCGAGCCGTGGGTGGCACCCTTCGTGGTCCAACTGGTGGGCGAGTACGTGGTGGAGATCCAGCGCGCCATCCGGGACGGGCTGGTCGACATCGACGTCCCCGGAACGCCGCAGCACGACGTCTACGGCACGTTCCTCGCCGCGAACCCGCGATTCCTGGAGCTCACGAGCCAACGCGTGGCCAGTTACTGGGACTGCTACTACCGCAACAAATACCCCCGCAAGTACTACCCCGGGAGCATCATCCTGGAGTCACTACGCAACGCCGCGCGGCGCGCGGCCCCATGAGGCCGTAAGGCGCGATCCGTTCACGCCACCCGCTGCGGGGCGGGCGTCGCCGTCGCGTTCGCCGACGCGGTCTGATCCTGCTTGGTACCGGCGCCGGTGCCGCTCACCGAAACCGGGCGACAGCCGTCACGCACGCCGGTCCGAGCCTGGGCGGTGTCACCGGGAACGCGTACGATCGCCCACCGCACACCGTTGCCGGTGAACGGCTGCCATGACTGCGCCGAACCCCAGCCGCCCATGAACCGCGTCGCAACCGCGCGCCCCCGTCCTCAACGGTGACGACCTCCCCGCCGGGCCGAGGGGCGCGACGGACGCACCCCCGATCGCCCTCACCCGCGCGTACGAACAACACTGCCGCCCGTCGACGCAGGCCACCCCCGCAACCTCGGCCGCACCGCAGCCGCATGGACGGGCGGCCACATCGCCTACAGCGCCGTGGTCGTCGGCATCTTCCCTGCGGGCGAGGTTCGACAGGCCATCGACGACCGTCCGCGTCGACGACGTCCGGGTGGCATTCCGGCTGCGGGCGCGGCACCGGTGCCACGCCCGGCTCGGGCGGGGGCGAGGGGTTTGCGGTGTGGCTGCTACTCCATCCCCTTCTTGCCCGGTGTCCAGAACGGCTTGGTCAGCACCGAACGGCGCGGCCACCCGCGATCGACCACCAGGTGCTCGCGGATCGACTGCACCGTCTTCGCCTCGCCGGCCACGTACGCGATGCCCGGTTCGGTGGGCAGTTCCAGACCGCGTACGGCGTCGAGCAGCACGGCCGAGGACGCCGCCGAGGCCGCGCCGCGCAGGGGTAGCACCAACTCGGCGCCGCGAGCGAGCGGCAACCGGTCCTCGGGGGTCGCGGTCTCCACGGCGCCGTACACGGCCGCGTCGGCGGGCAGCGCCGCGAGCATCGCGCCGATCGCCACCGCCGCGGTCTCCTCGCCGGCGAACACGTGGTACGGCGCGTCCGGGCGCAGGGTGAACCTGCCCTCGGGCCTGCCGAATCGGACCTCCTGACCCACCGTCAGGTCACGTCCCCAACGCGCCCCCGGACCCTCGCCGTGGTCCATGACGCACAGGTCCAGCTCGCCGGCCGCCGGGTCGTACCACCAGACCGAGTACGTGCGCAGCAGGTCGCCGGGTCGTATCCACATCCGCGGCGACAACAGGTCGCCGACGTGTACCCGGACCTGCTGCCCCGGCACCCGGCCGAGCCCGCGGACGGCGTCGCCGCCGATCCGGACCCGGCGCATCCGCGGCGTGATCGCCTCGATCTCGATCACGGTGCCGGTGATGGACAGTCGGTCGAGGAACCGGCGACCGACTCCGGTCGATCGTTGGGTCGTACTCATCGGACGAGCTCCCTGGTGCGTCGAGTGAGTCGAGTTGGTCGAGTTGGTCGAGCAGGCGAACGATCGAGCGCGTCGAGCAGGCGTGGCCGTGCCGGCGCCCGGGAGGGTTTCCGGGTCGGCTCGGTGGCTCAGCGGTGGTGCCCACGATCGCGGTCGATCGCCTTGAGCTCCCGGCGGGCGTGCTCCAGCACCCCGCGCACCCGCTCCACGACCGCCGGATCCCCGTGCGCACGGACGATCGTCGCCACCGCCGCCTTGATCAGGCGCAGCGCCGGGGCGACGATCTCGGCCGCGTTCGGGTCGCGCAGCATGCCCCATTCGCCGCGCACGGTCGCGCGGGCCCAGATCGCCTCGATCTCGTCGACATGTGCGGCGACCTCGAGGCGGCCCGCGTCGGTGATGTGGAAGACCTTGCGACCGCCGTCGACTTCGCGCAGCGCGAGCTGCTCGTCCTCGATCTGCTGGAGGGTGGGGTACACCGCGCCGGCGCTGGCCTGGTAGGCCCCGGCGAAGCGGGCCTCCAGACGCGTCATCAGTTCGTAGCCGTGCCCCGGCTGCTCCGCGATCAGCGCGAGCAGCGCGATGCGCAACTCGCCGGGGGCGAAGAACCGCCCGGTCCCGGTCGAACCGTCGGCGCCCCTGCGTCTGCCGTGGCCGTGCCCACGTCGTACGTTCACTCTCGAAAGATATGTCGTACGACATATCTTTCGCAAGGAAATCCCGGCTCGGGTCGAACCTCGCCGAAGGACGCAGGATCGCCTTCTCATGTCTTGGGTATCCCGACTCGCGGGCCTTCGGTTCGACCTTCAACAGCCGGGTGGTGGCGTCGGGTTCGATCCCACCCCGACGCCGTGGCCGCCCTCGGCGAGGGCGACGAGCGCGTGGACCGGGACGGATAAGTACCCCGCGGGAGTGTCCCGGCGGCGGCGCGTCCGGCGGACGCACGACCCCGCCGGGAACATACGGCTCGATCCTCACCCCGCCCCTCCCCCGACCACACGCATGGCCCGAGGCCGGCCGTGCCACGGGGCCCGTCAGTGTGCCGACGGGCCCCGCAGAGATCCAGGGCAGCCGACGGGCTTCGACGGAAGGGTGCCTCGCAGCAGGTACTCGGTCACCGGCTCGTCCACGCACCTGTTGTTTGGGCCCATTCCTCGACAAAGCGCCGCGCCGCCTCTGCCTTCGATGTCATATAGGCATGGCCTGTTTTATCGGGATGGACCGAGGAGTCGAGAACGCTACGGTCGAGCCGGGAAGGGAACAAGCTTCCGTAGACGGCTCCGAGATAGGTGCCGTAGGAGTACCCGACATAGTTGATCCGCCGCTCGCCCAGGACCGCGCGGATCACATTCATGTCCCGGGCGGTGTTACGGGTATTGAAGTGTTTGCGGCGCTGCCCGTCCAGTTTGTCGCATGACTTCTCGAGTTCCTTCGCCCAGGTCGCGAATTGATCGAAGTCCTTGTCGGACGGTCGCGATTTGATGTCGGGCAGATCCAAGTCCTCACACCGTAGTGGCGTCGACTGCCCGATGCCCCTGGGGTCGAATCCGATGAGGTCGTAGACGGCGTTGAGCGGAGTGCCCTTGAACTGCTCCTTGGGTGCCGACCTGCCGTACTGATTCGTCAGCCCCGACCCCCCGGGACCGCCCGGGTTGTAGAACAGCACGCCTCGCCGGGCCTTGCTGTCCGCTGCCTTCTGGCGGCTGATGGCCACGGATATGCGTTCGCCGCTCGGATGGGAGTAGTCCAGGGGGACCTCGACGGACGCGCACTCGACATCCCGGTCGAACGCGCAAGGGCTCCAGCCGATCTTCTGCTCGTAGAACGAACGAAGATCCCGAGATTGTTCCGGCACCTCGGCACCCGCAGGGAGAACGGAACCGGCTGCCGCGCCCAGGATTCCGACGCCGACGATGATGGATCGCCTTAAACGGGAGTTTATTGAATTCATCATGACCTATGGCACCTCAATGCGATCTCCGATCTCCATTTCCATGGGGATGCTACATCGGATCATGGTGACAAATATGATGAACCGTTGACCGTTCCATGACGACTCAATGACACGGCAGCCCGCCGAAGCGGAAGGGGCGGTTCCACGCAAGGCGTCGCGCCCCCTCTGCTTCACCGACGCGCTGCCTCTTTCGCAGCCCGCGCCCGAAGCTCGAACTTCAGCACCTTCCCGCCCGGATTCCGCGGCAACTCGGTGACGAATTCGACCGTGCGCGGCACCTTGTAGTTGGCCATCTCCCGGCGGCAGAACGTGATGATCTCGTCGGCGGTGGCCTCGGCGCCGGGGCGCAGCAGCAGGTATGCCTTGCCGACCTCGCCCATGCGTGCGTCCGGGACGCCGACCACGGCGGCCTCGGAGACGGCCGGGTGTCCGGCGAGGACGGATTCGATCTCCGCCGGGTAGGCGTTGAAGCCCCCGACGATGAACATGTCCTTGATCCGGTCGGTGATCCGCAGGTTGCCGTGTTCGTCCAGGACGCCGACGTCGCCGGTGTGCAGCCAGCCGTCCGCGTCGATCGCCTTCGCGGTCTCGTCCGGGTCCTCGAAGTAGCCCGTCATCACGTTGTATCCGCGCACCCACACCTCGCCGGACTCGCCGACCGCGGTCGGCTTGCCGTCCGCGTCCGCCGTGATCACCTCGACGCCCGGGATGGCCCGGCCCGAGGTGGACGAGATGGTCTCGGCCGAGTCGCCGTGGCGGCACATGGTGGCGGTGCCGCACGACTCGGTCAGCCCGTATGCGGTAAGCACCGCGTCGAAGCCCAGTTCCTCGGCCATCCGGGCGACCAGGGACAGCGGCACCGCCGCCGCCCCCGTGACCGCCAGACGCAGCGAGGACAGGTCGTACTTGCCCGTCCCCTCGCGCGCCAACGCATCCAAAAGCGACGTGTAGATCGTCGGTGCGCCCGGCAGCACGGTGACCTTCTCCTGTTGGATCAGCGCCATCGTGGCCTCCGCGTCGAAGACCGGCTGCGGGATCAGCGTGGCGCCCTTGATCAGACTCGCGATGATCCCGGCCTTGTAACCGAACGTCAGGAAGAACGGGCTGACGATCAGGTACCGGTCGCCTTCGGTGATCCCGACCACCGACGCCCAGGTGTCGAACACCCGCAATGTCTGTGCCTGGGTGGTCATCACGCCCTTGGGTGCGCCGGTGGTGCCGGAGGTGAAGATGATGTCGCCGGTGTCGTCC
>NZ_BIFH01000026.1 GCF_003967355.1 Embleya hyalina
ACCGGCCCGGGGCCCGAGAACATCGGCCGACCGTCGGCGGTACCACCCGAGGAAGCCAACTCGGTGAGGCCGGCCGCGAGTTCACCCGCATCGCGACCACGGACCACCGCCCGCCGATCGAAGACCGACCGCTCCCGAACCAGCGACCACCCCACGTCGACCGGATCCGCGTCCGGATGCCGCGTCGACCACTCCCGCAGCCGCGCCGCCTGCGCCCGCAGCCCCTCGTCGGTCCTGGCCGACAACACCCACGGCACCAGGCCCGCCACGCCCACCGGCGCGGCCGGGGACGCCACCCGTTCGATCGCCGGCGCCTGTTCGACGATCACGTGCGCGTTCGTCCCGCTGATCCCGAACGACGACACGGCGGCCCGACGCGCCCGGCCGGCCTCGGGCCACGGTCGACGCTCGGCCAACAGTTCGACGTGTCCGGTCGACCAGTCCACGTGCGGCGACGGCGCGTCGACGTGCAGCGTCTCGGGCAGTACGCCGTGCCGCATCGCCATGATCATCTTGATCAGGCCGGCCACCCCGGCCGCGGCCTGCGTGTGTCCGATGTTGGACTTGATCGAGCCCAGCCACAACGGCCGATCCGCGGGCCGGTCCTGTCCGTACGTGGCCAACAGCGCCTGTGCCTCGATCGGGTCGCCCAGCGTCGTCCCGGTCCCGTGCGCCTCCACCGCGTCCACGTCCGCCGCCGACAACCCGGCACCGGCCAGCGCCGCCCGGATCACCCGCTCCTGGGACGGTCCGTTCGGCGCGGTCAGCCCGTTCGACGCGCCGTCCTGGTTGATCGCCGAGCCGCGCAGGAGCGCCAGCACGGGATGCCCGTTGCGCCGCGCGTCGGACAGCCGTTCCACCACCAGCAGTCCGACGCCCTCGCCCCATCCCGTACCGTCCGCGCCCGCCGCGAACGACCGGCACCGGCCGTCCGCCGACAGGCCGCGCTGTCGGGAGAACTCGACGAAGACGTTCGGGGTGGACATCACCGTCACCCCACCGGCCAGGGCCAGATCGCACTCGCCCGACCGCAGCGCGTTCGCCGCCAGGTGCAGTGCCACCAGGGACGACGAGCAGGCGGTGTCCACGCTGACCGCCGGCCCCTCCAGGCCCAGCGCGTAGGACACCCTGCCGGTCACCACGCTGCCCACGTTCCCGGCCAGGAGCATGCCCTCGAACCCGTCGGGAGCGCGATGCAGCCGCGAGGCGTAGTCGTTGTACATCACCCCGGCGAAGACACCCGTGTTGCTCCCGCGCAGTGTCCTCGGATCCAGGCCCGCGTGCTCGAACGCCTCCCACGCGGTCTCCAGAAGCAGCCGCTGCTGCGGGTCCATGGCCGCCGCCTCACGCGGCGAGATGCCGAAGAACTCGGCGTCGAACTCGCCCGACTCGTAGAGGAATCCGCCCCGCCGGGTGTAGATCTTGCCGACCTTGTCCGGGTCGGGGTCGTACAGGTTCGCCAGGTCCCAGCCACGATCCCCGGGGAAGTCGCCGACCGCGTCCGTGCCGGCCGCGACCAGTCGCCACAGGTCCTCGGGACCGGCCACGCCGCCCGGATACCGGCAGCCGATGCCGACGACCGCGATCGGCTCGTCGACCGTCGTGGTCGGTCCGGCTGCGGGCGTGATCGGCTCGCTCGGCGCGGCGCCGACCACCTCGCGCGTCATCCGAGCGACCAGGGCCGTTCCGCTGGGGTGGTCGAAGACCGCGGTCGCGGGCAGCCGCAGGCCGGTGAACGTGTTGATCCGGTTGCGCAGTTCGAGGGCGGTCAGCGAGTCGACGCCCAGTTCGCGGAAGGCGCGGTCGAGGTCGAGTCGTTCGGGTGTGTCGTGTCCGAGGACGGCGGCGAGTTGCCCGCGCACCAGGTCGGTGATCGCCCGTTCGCGCTGCTCGGCCGGGAGTTCCCGGATCCGCCGGTTCCACGACGACGTGTCCGTCCGGTCGCCGGAGGCGGCGGCACGCGGCGGCGGGACTCGAACGAGGCCGCGCAGTACGGGGGGCAGCGCGCCGCTCGCGGCCAGGGCCCGCAGCGCGTTGCGGTCCAGGCGGGCCGGGATCGTGTACGGCCGGTCCCGGTGCAACGCGGCGTCGAACAGGGCGAGTCCGGTCTCGGTGGGCAGCGCCGCGATCCCGCCCCGGGACATCCGGGCCCGGTCGGTGTGGTCGAGGTGGCGGGTCATCCCGCTGCCCTCGGCCCACAACCCCCAGGCCAGCGCGTTGGCGGGCAGCCCGGCGGCGCGGCGGTGTTCGGCGAGGGCGTCCAGGAAGGTATTGGCCGCCGTGTACGCGCCCTGCCCGGCATTGCCCGTGATCGCGGTGACGGACGAGAACAGCACGAACGCCGCGGGGTTCGCCGCTCGGGTCAGCTCGTGCAGATGCCAGGCCGCGTCCACCTTGGGGCGCAGCACCGCGTCGAGCCGATCCGGGGTCAACGACTGCAGCGTCGCGTCGTCGAGCACACCGGCGGCGTGTACGACGATCGTCGGCGGGTGCTCGGCGGGGATGTCCTCGATCACCCGGCGCAGCGCGGCCCGGTCGGCGACATCGCACGCGGCCACGGTCACCCGGGCGCCGAGCGCGGTGAGTTCGGCGATCGACTCCTCGGCCCCGGCCGCCTCCCGACCCGTACGTCCGAGCAGGAGCAGGTGCCGGACGCCGTGTTCGGCGACCAGTCGGCGGGCGACCAGCGCCCCCAGGGTGCCGGTGCCACCGGTGATCAGCGCGGTCCCGTTCGGATCGGGTCGGCGTCGGGCAGCCGGCGACTCGACCGGGTCCGTCGGGTCGACCCGCTCGGCGGGAACCATGCGGGGTAGGTGAACCGCCCCGTCCCGCAGGGCGAGTTGAGGTTCACCCGCGACGGCCGCGCCGAGCAGCGCGGAAGCGGAGCGCACCGCGTCGTCCAGGTCGATCAGCACGAAACGATCGGGGTGTTCGGACTGCGCGGTCCGCAACAGCCCCCACACGGGAGCCGCGGACAGCCCGGGCAGCACGTCCCCGGACCGAGCGGCGACCGCACCACGGGTGACCACGACCAGCCGGGCCGCACTCGACCGCTCACCGGCGAGCCGGCCCCCGACCAGGTCCAACGCCCAACGTGCGCTGTCGTGCGCGGCGCCCGGGACGTCGTCGTCCGCCCCCGTCGGTACGGCGGCGAACACCACGTCGGGCGTGGGTTCCCCCGTCGCGAGCAGTCGCGCGTCGAGGTCCGCGAGGCTCGGATACACCTCGCCGCCGCCCACGCCGAGGTCGTCCCCGATGAACGCGTGCCGAAGACCCGGCGGCTGCGCCGGGGTCGGGCCCACGATCCAGCGCAGGTCGAACATCGCGTCGTACGGCCCGGGATCCGCCGCGACCGACCCGTGCGCGGGCAGTTCACGCAGGGCGAGCGCGCCGATGGACAGGACCGGCGCACCGGTGCCGTCGGCAACCGTGAGCTCCGTGGCCCCGTCGCCCGTCGGGCGCAACCGGACCCGAAGCACGTCGGCTCCGGTGGCATACAGGCGTACGTCCGCCAACGAGAACGGGATACGCGGCGCACCCGTCGGCGCGTCCCGCGACGGGAGCAGCGGATGCAGCGCGGCGTCCAGCAGCGCGGGATGAATACCGAACTCGGCGCCTTCCACGTCGGGTTCCCGAAGTGCGTCCGGCAGCCGCACCTCGGCGAACAATTCGCCGGCCGCGCCGCGCCAGGCCTCACGCAGTCCCCGAAAGGCCGGCCCGTAGCCGTAGCCCAGCCCGGCCAGCACGGGATAGGCGTCGGCGAGATCGAGCACATCGGCACCGGGTGGCGGCCACTCGGTGAGCCCGCCACCGTCGACCTCCCGCGCCGCGTCACCGAGCACCCCGCCCGCGTGCCGAACCCACGGCTCCCGCTCCGCATCGGCAGCGCCGCCACCCGCGCGCCGGGAGTGGATGGTGACCATCCGCCGGCCCGCCTCGTCCGCCGGGGCGACGGCAACCCGCAGGTGCACATCGCCGGTCTCCGGCAACGGCAGCGGGGTCTCCAGGGTCAGTTCCTCGACCTGCGGCACCCCGGCCGATTCCCCGGCCCACAGGGCGAGTTCGAGGAACGCGGTCCCCGGCAGCACCACCGTGTCCACGACCGCGTGGTCCGCCAGCCAGGGCAGATCCCGCAGCGAGATCCGACCGGTCGCGATCACCGTGCCGTCGGGCTCGACACCGAGCGCGCCGAGCAGCGGGTGGGCGATCGGTGTCAGGCCGAGATCGGCCGTACCGTCGGGAGTCGACTCACGCGGGGTCAACCAATAGCGGCGGTGTCGGAACGCGTAGGTGGGCAGGGCGACCGCCCGCACCCCGGTACCGGCCGGGTCGAACAACGCCTCGGGGTCGGGCCGGGCGCCGTGCGCGACGGCCTCCGCCACCGAGACGAGGAAGCGGCCCCGGTCGCCGTGGTCGCGGCTCAGCGTGCCGATCGTGGTGCCGCCGCCGCACGCGTCCAACGTTTCCTGGGTGCCGAGCGTGAGCACGGGGTGCGGGCCGACCTCCACGAACAGCCGGTGACCGTCCTCGCTCAACGCCCGAACGGCCGCCTCGTACCGCACCGTTCGGCGCAGATTGCGATACCAGTAGTCGGCGTCGAGGCCGCTCGTGTCGGCCAGGCGAGCGCCGGTCACGGTGGAATAGAAGGGCGTGGACGCGGCTCGCGGCCGCACCTCGGCCAGGTCGGTCAGGAGCCGATCACGGATCCCCTCCATGTGCGCGGAGTGCGACGCGTAGTCGACCGGGATCCGCCGGGCCCGCAGGTCGTCCGCCGCGCAACGGCCCAGGAACGCGTCCAGTGCCTCGGTGTCGCCGCCGACCACGGTGGCGGTGGGCCCGTTGACGGCGGCCACGCCGAGCCGGCCGGCCCAGGGTTCGAGCAGCGCGGCGACCCGGTCGGCGGGCAGCGGCACCGAGGCCATCCCGCCGCTGCCGGCGGCCGCGACCAGCGCCCGGCTGCGCAGCGCGACCACCTTGGCGGCGTCCGCCAGGGACAGGGCGCCCGCGACGTACGCGGCGGCGATCTCGCCCTGCGAGTGGCCGACCACGGCCTGCGGTTCGATGCCGATCGAACGCCACAGCGCGGCCAGCGAGACCATCACCGCGAACAGCGCCGGTTGTACGACGTCGACGCGCGTCAACGCCGGGGTCCCGGGTTCGCGGAGCACGTCGAGCGGCGACCGGTCGACGTACGGGTCCAGCGCGTCGGCGCAGGCCCGCATGGAGGCGGCGAACGGCTCGCAGGTGTCCAGGAGTTCCAACGCCATCCCGGACCACTGGGTGCCCTGTCCGGGAAAGACGAACACGGTTGCGCCCCGGGCCGCCGCGCCGCCGCGGATCAGCCGGTCGGCGGGTCGACCGGCGGCGAGCGCGGCCAACCCGTGCAGCGCCTCGGCGTGGGTGCGTGCGGGCACCACGGCGGTGTGCTCGAACCCGGCCCGACCCCGGAGCAGCGAATACCCGACATCGGCCAGGGCCGGAGCGTCCGCCCCCCGCAGCAGCACCGCGAGCCGTTCCCCCTGCGCCCGCAGCGCGGCCTCGCTCCGCGCGGAAACCACCAGCGGCACGGGGTCGGCGACACCGTCGGCCCCGGGCTCGCCGGCAAGCCCCGGTGCCTCCTCGCCGGCATCCGCCTCCTCCACGATCACATGCGCGTTCGTCCCGCTGATCCCGAACGACGACACCGCCGCCCGGCGCGGTCGGTCGTACGCCGGCCAGTCCGTGGTCGTCGTCGGCAGCGTGATCGCCCCGTCCGCCCACCGCACGTGCGGCGACGGTTCGCGCAGGTGCAGCGTCCCGGGCACCGCGCCGTGCCGCAGGGCCAGCACGGTCTTGATCAGTCCGGCCACACCCGCCGCGGCCTGGGTGTGGCCGATGTTGGATTTCACCGAGCCGAGCAGCAGCGGCCGATCGGCGGCCCGCTCCCGGCCGTACGTGGCAAGCAGCGCCTGCGCCTCGATCGGGTCGCCCAGCGGTGTCCCGGTGCCGTGCGCCTCGACCAGGTCGACGTCGTCCGGACCGAGTCCGGCGGCGGCCAGCGCGTCCCGGATCACCCGTTGCTGGGCGGCCCCGTTGGGCGCGCTGAGCCCGTTGCTGGCCCCGTCCTGGTTGATCGCCGAGCCGCGGAGCACGGCGAGTACGGGATGGCCGTTGCGGCGCGCGTCGGACAGGCGTTCCAGCAGGAGCACGCCCACGCCCTCGGCCCAGGCGGTGCCGTCGGCGTCCGCCGAGAACGGCTTGCAACGACCGTCGGGGGCCAGGCCGCGCTGCCGGGCGAACTCGACGAACATGCCGGGGCCGGCCATCACGGTGGCGCCGCCCGCCAGGGCCAGCGCACACTCCCCGCTCACCAGCGAACGGGCGGCCAGGTGCACCGCGACCAGCGAGGACGAGCAGGCGGTGTCGACGGTCAGCGCCGGGCCCGACAGGCCGAGCGTGTAGGCGATCCGCCCGGAGGCGACACTCGGCGTGGTGCCGGTCAGCAGGAATCCGGCGTGGGCGTCGCCGGCTTCGTGCATGCGCGGGCCGTACTCCTGCGCGGTGGCGCCGACGAACACCCCCACCCGCTCGCCGCGCAGCGCGGTCGGGTCGAGTCCCGCGCGTTCGATCGCCTCCCAGGAGGTCTCCAGGAGCAGCCGCTGCTGCGGGTCCATGGCCAGCGCCTCACGCGGGCCGATCCCGAAGAACTCCGCGTCGAAGTCGCCCGCGCGGTCCAGGAATCCGCCGGACCGTACATAGCTGGTGCCCGGCCGGTCCGGGTCGTCGTGGTGGAGCCGATCCAGGTCCCAGCCGCGGTCGGTGGGGAAGGCGGTGATCGCGTCCACGCCGTTCGTGACCAGGTGCCACAGGTCCTCGGGGGTGCGCACCGCGCCGGGCAGCCGGCAGCCCATCGCCACGATGGCGATCGGTTCGTCGGCACCGGTCGGCCCGGGCGTCGGCCGGGGGCCGGTCGGCGCGGGCGGGTCGAGCGCCCGGGTGCGCAGGTGGTGGGCGAGCGCGGCGGGTGTGGGGTGGTCGAAGACCGTGGTCGGGGGCAGGTCGAGGCCGGTGTCCCGGGCCAGCCGGGTGATCAGTTCGACGGTGGCGAGCGAGTCCAGGCCCGATTCGCGGTAGGTGCGGTCGGGTTCGACGGTCGTGCTCGCGCCGGGGCCCAGGACCGCGGTCGCGTGTGCGCGGATCAGGTCGAGCAGGATCCGATGTTGTTCGGCCGCGGACAGTCCGGCCAGTCGCTCGACCGACGTCGGTGCCCCGGCGGGCGATTCGTCCGGCGCGGCGGTGTCGGCGGCCTCCGTCGGGGCGCCCGGCCAGTGGCGTGCGCGTCGGAAGGCGTACGTGGGCAGTGCGACCCGGCGTGCCCCACGCCCCTCGAACACCCGCTCCCAGTCCGGGTCCACGCCGTTCGCGTACAGGCGGGCCACCGCCGTGGTCAACGCGTCCGCCTCGGGGCGGTTGCGGCGCAGTGTCGCAATCGTGGCCACGGTGTCCCGCTCGCCGTCGACCAGGCAGGTCCGGGCCGCCGCCGACAGGCTGCCGTCCGGGCCGAGTTCGAGCAGTACCGTCGCGCCTTGCGCCCGCAGCCGGCGCACCCCGTCGTGGAAGCGCACGGTGTGCCGCACGTGGCGGACCCAGTAGTCCGGGGAGCAGGCCTGTTCGGCGGTCAGCGGCAGGCCGGTCAGGTTCGATACGACGGGCAGGGTGGGCGCCTGAGCGGTCAGTTCGGCCGCCACCTCGGCGAAGGCGTCCGTCATGGCGTCCATGCGCGGTGAGTGGAAGGCGTGCCCGACCCGCAGTCGGGTGGTCTTGTGGCCCTGTGCCCGCCAACCGGCCGCGACGTCCAGGACCGCGTCCCGGTCGCCGGAGATCACCGTGGCCAGCGGCCCGTTGACGGCCGCGATCGAGACCCGGTCGCGGACCGGTTCGAGCGAGGCGAGCACGTCGTCCTCGGCGACCCGCAGCGACACCATCGCCCCGCCGTCCGGCAGTGCCTGCATCAGCCGCCCCCGGGCCGCGACCAGCGCACACGCGTCGGGCAGGGACCAGACGCCGGCCACATGCGCGGCGCACAGCTCGCCGATCGAGTGGCCGAGCAGCAGGTCCGGGGTCACCCCCCAGTGCTCGAACAGCCGGTACAGCGCGACCTCGACGGCGAACAGCGCGGGTTGGGTGTACTCGGTGCGGTGCACGAGCGCCGCGTCCGGACCGTCGGGCGACGCGAACAACACCTCGCGCAGCGGACGGGGCAGGTGCGGGTCCAGGTGGGCGCAGACGGCGTCGAGGGATGCCGCGAAGACGGCATGGCGGGCGGACAACTCCCGAGCCATGCCCGGGTATTGGCTGCCCTGGCCGGTGAACAGGAAGGCGGTCCGGCCGGGTTGCGCCTCGGCGCGGACCAGGTGTGGATCCACGCCGGTTCCGCGCAACGCGTCGAGCCCGCCGAGGAGTTCGGCGCGGTCGTGGGCGAGTACGACCGCGCGGGCGGCGAACGCGTTCCGGGTGGTGGCCGCCGAGTAACCGAGGTCGGCCGGTGCCACGTCGGGATGTTCGCGCACGTGATCGTGCCACCGCGCGGCCTGGGCCCGAAGCCCGTTCGCGTCGACGCCGGAGATCGGCACGGCGACCGGGCCCGAGGGCGCCGAGCCGGTCGCGGGCTCCCCGACCGGCTCCACCCCGGCCGAGGGCACCGAGACGCCTGCGGGCTCCGCCTCCGAAAGCACCACATGGCAATTGGTCCCACCCATCCCGAACGAACTCACCCCGGCGATCAGGGTTTGGTCCGGGCAGGGCCACTCGCCCTCCGCCGTCTGCACCCGCAGGCCCAGTTCGTCCAGCGGGATCCGCGGATGGGGTTCGGCGAAGTTCAGGCTGGCCGGGAGCCGCCGGTGTCGGATCGCCAACACCGTCTTGAGCAGGCCGACGATGCCGGCCGCGCCCTCCAGGTGCCCGACGTTGGTCTTCACCGAACCGACGGCCAGCGGCGGCCGGTTCGCCCGTTCGGTGCCGAGCGCCGCACCGAGTGCGGCGGCCTCGATCGGGTCGCCGACGGGGGTGCCGGTGCCGTGCAGTTCGACGTACTGGACGGCGGACGCGGCGACCCCGGCCCGCCGTCGGGCCAGCCGGATCACCTCCGCCTGGGCCCGGGGGTCGGGCGCGGTCAGCGCCTCGCCGCCCCCGTCGTTGTTCATCGCGCTGCCCCGGATCACGCCGTGCACGACGTCGCCGTCGGCCAGCGCCCGGGACAGCGGCTTGAGCACCACCACCGCACCGCCCTCGCCGCGCACGTAGCCGTCGGCCCGGGCGTCGAAGGTGAAGCAGCGGCCCTGCGGGGAGAGTCCGCCGAACTTGGCCGCGTCGCCGTCGCGGTCGGGAACCAGGTCCAGGTTGACCCCGCCGACCAGGGCCAGGGTCGACTCGCCGCGGCGCAGGCTCTCGCCGGCCAGGTGTACCGCGACCAGGGACGAGGACTGGGCGGCGTCCACCGTCATGCTGGGGCCGCGCAGACCGAGGGTGTACGAGACCCGGTTGGCGATCATGCTGCGGTGCAGGCCGGTGGCATGTCGGGGGCCGGGTTCGACGCCGGCGCGGCGCAGCAGGGTGGCGTAGTCGTCCCAGATCGCGGCGGCGAACACCCCGGTGGCGCTGCCCCGGATCCGGGTCGGCGGGATGCCCGCGTGTTCCAGCGCCTCCCAGCACAGTTCGAGCATCAGGCGCTGTTGCGGGTCGATCAGGCCCGCCTCGCCCGGGGTGATGCCGAAGAAGGCGGCGTCGAACCGGTCCACCGCGTCCAGGAATCCGCCTCTTCGCGGTCGGTCCGCGACTGGGTGGGCGGATCCGCCGGCCGCGCGGCTCGCGTCGTCCGTCGCTCTCGCGTCCCGGCGGTGGCGGGGCACCTCTGTGATCGTGTCGCGTCCGCTGCTCAGCAGGTCCCAGAACTCGTCGGGGCCGTCGGCGCCGGGGAGCCGGCAGGCCAACCCGACGATGGCCACCGCGTCTTCCGGCGCGGGGTGAGCGGGATGGGCATCGGTGCTGAACACAGTCATTCCGCGCTCCATGAACTGCATACGTTGAGTACACGGGCGAACACAGATCAACACATTGGAGTACCGGGTCGATCGCACGCAAGGGGCGAATTCAGGCCCGGTCCGGGCGCTTTCGACCACCCGGTTGAACCGTTCGGGTCACTTGGTGTAGGGCGCGAACGCCCCGCGCACGCCCGTCCCCGACCTGCGTCGTCGACGCGCGAGGACCCTTGATCCGACGGGCCGCGCACCCGGCTCACACGCCCGCGCGCGTGGGGTCTCGACGACCCGTCGAGGGAGTCGAACGTATTTGCTCGCGACGAACGTTCACATGTCGCTTACATATCGGTCACATATGCAACAGCACGGGAGCGCATCGATTCGGACTATTTTTTCTCGCCGGAGTTCATTCGAGCGCACGAGAGGGCGGTGTCGACGCGTGTCGACACCGCCCTCTCACCGCCGGCGCCTCAGCAGCAGCGCGTCTGCGGCCGCTCCTCCCGTCGCCGGGTCCGCCAGGACTCGTACTCCCTTCGGGTCGGGGCCGGTCGGTCCGGATGCTCCCGCAGGTGTCGCCGGCAGTGTCGCTCGTAGTCCGCGTCGCCGGAGATCTCCCGCAGGTACCACCGCACCCACCCGAACACCCGCCCGGGCGCGTGCCGAAGACCCCGTGCCCGCCGCGTCACGGGCGTGCCGCCGCGTCGCCGGCCCCGGCGCCGGCGAGTGCCCGGCCCCCGGCCGCGCCGGCCGGCGCGAGGTCCAGGGTGGACTCGACCCACGGCGTCTCGGTGGTGGGCAACGATCCCCCGGCGCGGATCGCCCGCACGCACACCACGGCCGCGTTGGCGATCACCAGGGCGATCAGCACCAGGAAGATCGCGATGAGCACGCCGTCGACGGTGGAGTTCAGCACCACCGTGTGCATGTCGTCCATGTTCTTGGCCGGGCCGAGCACCTTGCCCGCGTCGATCGCGTCGGCGTAGCGGTCGCGTTGCGCGAAGAAGCCGATGCGGGGGTCGTCGGAGAAGATCTTCTCCAGGCCGGCGGTGTACGTCACCGCGACGTCCCAGGCCAGCGGAATGCCGGTGACCCAGGCCCAGCGCAGCTTGCCGGACTTGACCAGCACCGTGGTGGCGACGGTGAGCGCGACGGCCGCGAGCAGTTGGTTGGCGATGCCGAAGAGCGGGAAGAGCTGGTTGATCCCGCCGAGCGGATCGGTGGCGCCGGCGTAGAGGAAGTAGCCCCACAGGCCGACCACCGCGGCGCTGGTGATCCAGATGCCGGGCTTCCAGTCGACCCGACCGATCGGCTTCCAGACGTTGCCGAGCATGTCCTGGAGCATGAACCGGCCGACCCGGGTGCCGGCGTCCACCGTGGTCAGGATGAACAACGCCTCGAACATGATCGCGAAGTGGTACCAGAACGCCTTCATCCCCGAGCCGCCGAACACGTCGGCGAAGATCTCCGACATCCCGACGGCGAGCGTGGGCGCCCCGCCGGAGCGGGCGATCAGGGTCTTCTCCTCGACCGCGTGGGCCGCCGCGCGCAGGTCGTCGGGGGTGATCGTGAAGCCGAGACCGGCGACCGCGTGCGACGCGCTCTCCGCGGTGGCGCCCAGCACGCCGGCCGGGGCGTTCATCGCGTAGTACAGGCCCGGATCGATCACACACGCGGCGATCAGCGCCATGACCGCGACGAACGACTCCATCAGCATGGCGCCGTAGCCGATCATCCGGACCTGCGACTCCTTGCGGATCAGCTTCGGCGTGGTGCCGGAGGCGACCAGCGCGTGGAATCCGGAGAGCGCGCCGCAAGCGATGGTGATGAACAGGAACGGGAACATCGTCCCGGCGAATACCGGCCCGGAGCCGGAGCCGGCGAACGAACTGACGGCGTCCGTCCTCATGTTCGGCGCGGCCACGAGCACGCCGATCGCGAGCAGCACGATCGTGCCGACCTTCATGAACGTGGACAGGTAGTCGCGCGGGGCGAGCAGCAGCCACACCGGCAGCACCGAGGCGACGAAGCCGTAGCCGATCAGGCAGAACACCAGGGTGGTCGGGCTCCAGGTGAACGCGTCGCCGAGCGCGGTGTCCTCGATCTGGCCGCCGCCGACGATCGCGGCCAGCAGCAGCGCCACCCCGATCACGCTGGTCTCCAGGACCCGACCCGGGCGCAGGTAGCGCAGGTACACGCCCATGAACAGCGCGATCGGCACGGTCAGCGTGACCGAGAAGGTCCCCCAGGGCGAGTCGGCCAGCGCGTTGACCACGACCAGGGCGAGCACCGCGAGCAGGATGATCATGATCACGAACACCGCGATCAGCGCCGCGGCGCCGCCGATCCGGCCGATCTCGTCGCGGGCCATCTGGCCCAGGCTCTTCCCGTCCCGACGCATCGACAGGAACAGCACGACCATGTCCTGCACGGCACCGGCGAAGATCACCCCCACGACGATCCAGATGGTGCCGGGCAGGTAGCCCATCTGCGCGGCGAGCACCGGGCCCACCAGCGGTCCGGCGCCGGCGATCGCGGCGAAGTGGTGGCCGAACAGGACTCGGTGGTCGGTGGGTTGGTAGTCCACGCCGTCGTCGAGGCGTTCGGCCGGGGTGGCGCGGGTGTCGTCGGGCTCCAGGACCCGGCGGGCGATGAAGCGCGAGTAGAAGCGGTAGGCGATCGCGTACGAGGCGACCGCGGCGAAGATCAGCCAGACGGCCGAGATCTCCTCGCCGCGGGCCAGCGCGACCACGCCCCAGCCGGCCGCCCCGATCAGGGCGACGACGGTCCAGATCAGGATGGTCCCGATGTTGTGCGCAGAGCCGCCGGGGTCGTCGGGGTCGTCGGAGTCGTCCGGGCGAGGGCTGCGGGTCTCGGTGACGGACACGCGTACTCCTTGTTCGAGCGTGGGGGGAGGGACGGGCGAACGAGCCGACGGCGACGCCGGACCGGGTCAGGAGTGGTCCCGGTCGGGGCGGCGGCGGAGCAGCAGGTGGGCGCAGAACATGGCGATCGCGCAGCCGGGTACCCAGGCGAGCTGATACCAGTAGAAGAACGGGACACCGGCGAACTCCGGTTCCCGACGCGCGTACCAGGGCACCCACAGCAGCGCCGTGACCGGTGCCGCGAGGAGGGCGCCGGCCGCGATCCGGCGGGTCGCGCCGGTGCGTCCGACGGCGTGCGGGGGGTTCTCCCCGGTCATGTCGCCTCCTGTGGTCGATGCCGCGGACCGACGGATCGTCGGTCTGTGGAAGAGTTGCGCGGACCGGCGATTCGGTTGACAGCCGATTTCCGGCGGATTCGCGCGCGGTCGCCGATCCCGGGTCCGGTACGCTCGCGCAACCTGTGGGCGAGGGCGCCCACACGCCGAGGCGGGCGGTGACGGATGACCGACGGGGCCACGACCGCGGCCTTCCTGATCGTCGTCGGCGGCGCGTCGCTACTGGCCGTGACCGCGCCGAGGCTGCACCGCAACGACGACCTGCCGTCGCTGGAACGGTGGGCGCTGGCCGATCGCGGCCTGGGTCCGGTGTGGACCTGGTTCCTGCTCGGCGGCACGATCTTCACCGCGTACACCTTCACCGCCGTGCCGGGCCAGGTCTACGGGCGCGGGGCGAGCGCGTTCTTCGCGCTGCCGTACACGGTGATCGTGTGCCCGCTGGCCTTCGTGCTGCTCCCCCGGTTGTGGGCGGTGGCCCGGCGACACGGCTATGTGACGGTGGCGGACTTCGTCCGGGGCCGCTACGGCTCGCCGGCGCTGGCCCTGGTGGTCGCGTTGACCGGGATCCTGGCCACGATGCCGTATCTGGCCCTGCAGGTCCTGGGCATCCGCGCGGTGCTCGCGGCGGCCGGGTTGCAGGCGCGCGGGGCGGCCGGGGACGTGGCGATGGTGGCGCTGTTCGCCGGGTTGGCGATCGCCACCTACCGGCACGGGTTGCGCGCGCCGACGGTGATCTCGGCGTTGAAGGCGCCGGCCGTGTTCGTCTCCGCGGCGGTGGCGGTGGGGTTCGTGCTGGCTCGATTCGGCGGTCCCGGGCCGATGTTCGAGGCGGCCGATCGGCGGCTGGCCGGATCCGGTCCGGGGGATGCCTCGTTGGTGCTGAGTCCGCATCAGCAGGGCGGGTTCGCCACCCTGGCGCTCGGCTCGGCACTGGCCCTGCTGCTGTATCCGCACGTGCTGACCGCCGGTTTCGCCGCCGCCGGTCCGCACACGCTGCGCCGGGTGTGCGTGGTGCTGCCCGCCTGGACGGCGGTGCTCGCGATGTTCGGGGTGTTGGGCATCGCCGCGCTGGCGATGGCGGTGGACGCGCCGCCGGGCGCCGCCGAGGCGGCGGTTCCGCTGCTCGTGGACCGGTTGCTGCCGGCCTTTCCGGCCGGGCTGGTGTTCGGCGCGATCATCGTGGGCGCGCTGGTGCCGGCGGCGGTGATGTCGATCGCGGCGGCGACCTCCTTCACCCGCAACGTCTACGTCGCGTACTTCCAACCCACCGCCACCCCCAAGCGGCAGACCCGGGTGGCCCAGGCGGTGTCGCTGACCGCGAAGGTGGGCGCGGTGGCGTTCGTCTTCGGGCTGCGCGATCAGGCCGCGATCAACCTGCAACTGCTCGGCGGGGTATGGATCCTGCAGATCTTCCCGGCCGTGGTGATCGGTCTGTTCACCCGGCGCCTGCATCATCGGGCGCTGCTCGTCGGCTGGGCGGTCGGCATGCTGGCCGGCACCGTCGCGGTGGTCCGGGAGGGCTTCGTCTCGCTGGTGCGCATCGAGGTGGGAGGTCACGGCGGGCAGGTGTACGCGGGGCTCGGGGCGCTCGCGCTCAACCTCGCGGTCACCCTGGCCCTGACCGGGGTGTACGACCGCGTCGGCGCGGCGCGCGGCGCGGACACCACGGCGCTGCCCGCGCGCCTGGCCCTGCGTTCGGCACTGTGGCGGGCGCCGGAGAAGGGGGCGAACGGCTCGTGAAACGGATCCGACGCGACACCTCCGACGCCGCGCCGCCGACGCCCGTCCCGGCGCGGGAGGCCGCCCCTTCGGCGCAGCCCGCCGCCTCGCCCCGACCGGCCCCTTCGGCCCGACCGGCCCCGGATCCGGCCGCGTCGGATCGTGAGGTCCAGGTGGCGCGCCTGTTCGACCTGCACTACCCCTCGATGCTCCGGCTCGCCACCCTCCTCGGCGCGGACGACCCGGAGAACATCGTGGCCGAGGCCTACTACGAGATCTACCGCAAGTACCGGAAACTGCGCACCCCCGACGCCGCCGCGGCCTATCTGCGGTCGGTGGTCTGCAACCTGACCCGGATGCGAATACGCCACCTCCAGGTCGCCCGCCGACACGTCGAGGACCGGATCGACACGGTGGCCTCGGCGGAGACCTCGGCCCTGCTGCGCGACGACCAGCGGGCGCTGATCCGCGCGTTGCGCGCCCTGCCCGCCCGCCAGCGCGAGGCATTGGTACTGCGCCACTGGTTGTGCCTGAAGGAGAAGGAGATCGCGGCGACCATGGGCATCTCGGTCGGTTCGGTCAAGACGCACACCGCGCGTGGACTGGCCGCGCTCACGCACGCGATGGAGGTACGGCGATGAGCAACTCCCCCGGCGCCGACGGCCGCGCGGCCGATTCGCCCGACACCGAGCACCTCCTGCGCGAGGCCCTGGAGACGTTGGCCGGCGAGGTGCACCCGGCTCCCGACGCGTACCGCGCCGCGCACGGCGAGTGGCAGCGCCGCGAACGCCGCCGCCGGCTGATCCTGGCGAGCCTGATCGTCGCCGTCTTCACCCTGGCCGTCGTCCTGGGCCTGCTGGTCCTCAACCACGCTCCCACCGCCCCGGGGCCGGTCGTCCACCAACCACCGTCCCCGTAGCGGGCGTCCGGCGCGCGGGCAGACGATCCGTCGCCGGCTCGCGACCGGCCGAAGTCTTGTTAGTAAAGTTTCCTAACAAGTATTGACGCGGCGCGCGGCACCTTGGGATCGTCGGGCCGACGGTCGGGCCGGAGCCTCCCGTCGGCACCCCACGACGGCACACCCAGGTCGTTTTCCGGCCCGAACGAGCGCACCACCCTGCCCGGTTCAGGCTCGACGACGATCGGCTCCTCACCACCGGAGGACGACGTGCACCTGCCCCAACCCCTGCGCCCCACCCGCCGAAGGCCGCCTTCCCGGGCCTTCCGACACGCCCTGCCCAGGCCCTCCCGATCCCGCGGAATCGCCGCGATCGCGGCGGTCCTGGCCCTGCTCGCCGCCGTGCTCACGTTCGGCGAAACCGCTTCCGCCGCCGAGGTGTTGCTCTCGCGCGGCAAACCCGCCACCGCCTCCTCGACGGAAGGTTCCTCCTACGGCGCGGCCAAGGCCGTCGACGGCAAGTCCGACACCCGTTGGGCGAGCAAGGAGGGATCCGGCGCCCAGTGGCTGAGCGTCGACCTCGGCTCCGACGTCTCGATCTCCCGGGTGCGGCTGACCTGGGAGGACGCCTACGCCAAGGCCTACCGCATCGAGGTCTCGCCCGACGGCGCGTCCTGGACCAAGGTGTACTCCACCTCGGCCGGCGACGGCGGTACCGACGACGTCGGTTCCCTGGCCACCCACGGCCGCCACGTGCGCGTCTACGCGTCCACCCGCGGCACCGACTACGGCTACTCCCTCTGGGAGTTCGAGGTGTTCGGCGGCACGAGCGGCCCCGACACCACCGCGCCGAGCGCGCCCACCTCGCCCAAGGTCACCGGCACCACCCCCACCGGTGTCTCGCTGGCCTGGACCGCCGCCACCGACAACGTCGGCGTGACCGGATACGACATCCTGCGCGACGGCGTCGCGGTCGGCACGAGCGTCGGCACCACCTACACCGACACCGGCCTGACCACGGGCGTCTCCTACACCTACACGATCCGCGCCAAGGACGCGGCCGGCAACCTCTCCGCACCCAGCGCGGCGGTGATCGGCACACCCCAGGCCGGGAGTTCGTCCTTCACCGTGGCCGCCGCCGGGGACATCTCCGACCCGGGCTGCACCGCGAGCCAGGAGTGCGGCGCCCAGCAGACCGCACGCCGGGTCGAGGCGATCAACCCGGACGAGGTGATCACCCTGGGGGACAACCAATACGACACCGGCAGTCTGTCCGACTACCGCAAGTACTACGACACCACCTGGGGCCGGTTCAAGGCCAAGACCCACCCCTCCCCCGGCAACCACGAGTACGACGACAGCACCCCGGAAGCCGGATACAAGGCCTACTTCGGCGACCGCGCCACCCCCGACGGCACCACCTGGTACAGCTGGAACCGCGGCGGCTGGCACTTCGTCGCGCTCGACTCCGAGCAGTCCATGTCCGCGACCTCGGCGCAGATCAAGTGGCTCAAGGCCGACCTGGCGAACAACACGCAGGGCTGCGTGGCCGCCTACTGGCACAAGCCGCTGTACAGTTCCGGCCCGCAGGCGGACAAGGTCAGCCAGACCGCGTGGCAGGTGCTCTACGACGCGCACGCCGACCTGATCCTGAACGGGCACGACCACCTGTACGAGCGCTACGCGCCGCAGAACCCCAAGGCCAAGGCCGACCCCGCCGGAATCCGTGAACTGCTCGTCGGCACCGGCGGCGCCGATCCCTACGACTTCGAATCCCCGCAGCCCAACAGCGAGAAGCGGGTGACCGGTTCGCCCGCCGTGCTGAAGCTGACCCTCACCGACGGCACCTACTCCGGCCAACTCGTCCGCTACGACGGCACCCAACTCGACTCCTTCGGTCCGGTCACCTGCCACTGACCCATCCACCCGGCCTCCGGAGGATCGCCCGTGTACATCGCCGCCACCCGGCGCGCGGATCAGGCCGGTGGGCGCACGGCGGTCGGGACGTCGCGGGGATTCACCCGCAACGTCCCGGCCAACGTGCTCGCCCTCGGCACCGTCAGCCTGGTCACCGACATCTCCGCCGAGATGGTCACCGCGGTACTGCCCACCTACCTCGTCCTGACCCTGGGACTGAGCCCGCTGCAATACGGCCTCCTGGACGGCGGCTGGTTCGGCGTCACCGCCATGGTCCGCCTGCTCGGCGGCCAGATCGCCGACCGCACCCGGCGCCGCAAACTGGTCGCGGGCACCGGGTACGGACTGTCCGCCGTGTGCAAACTCGGCCTGCCGCTGGTCGGTTCCTCCGTAGCCGGGCTCGGCCTGGTCCTGGCGGCGGACCGCACCGGCAAGGGTCTGCGCACCGCGCCGCGCGACGCGTTGATCACCTTGAGCACCCCGACTCCGCACCTGGGCCGGGCGTTCGGCGTGCATCGCGCCATGGACACCGTCGGCGCCTTCCTCGGGCCGCTCGCCGCGTTCGCCGTGTTGTGGACCACCCACGACGCCTACGACGCGGTGTTCGTGGTCTCCTTCTGTGTCGCCACGTTCGGCGTGCTGCTGTTGATGCTGTACGTCCGCGACCATCGCGAACCGGCGCCGCCCCGGCGCGCGGCCTCGCTCCGGGCCGCGTTCGGCCTGCTGCGCCTGGCGCCGTTCCGCCGCACCTGCGTGGCCGCCGCGCTGCTCGGCCTGCTCACCGTCGGCGACACGTTCGTCTACCTCGTCCTGCAGCGCGGATTCGACATCCCGCTGCGCTACTTCCCGCTGCTGCCGCTGGGCACCGCCGGGGCGTTCCTGCTGCTCGCCGTGCCGATCGGCCGGCTCGCCGACCGCGTCGGGCGCTTCCGGGTCTTCCTCGGCGGCCACCTCGCCCTGCTCGCCGCCTACCTGGTCGCCGCCGCGCCCACCGGCGGACACACGTCCGGGACCGCGTCGCGCTGGGCGGTGCTGCTCCTGGTGCTCGGGCTCCAGGGCCTGTTCTACGCGGCCACCGACGGCGTGCTGATGGCCGCGGCCGGACCGCTGCTGCCGGTGCACCTGCGCACCAGCGGGCTGGCGCTGCTGCAGACCGGACAGGCCGGGGCCCGGCTGTTGTCCTCGGTGGTCTTCGGCGCGGCCTGGACCCTGTGGGGCGCGGGCCCCGCGCTCTACGCCATGGGCGCCGGACTGGCCGGCTGCCTGCTCCTGGCCCGGCGGCTGCTGCCGTCGGCCCCGCTCGACCCGGAGGTGACCGGATGAAACGCGCGCTCGCCCTGGCCCTGGGGCTGTTGGTCCTGGTCGGCGTGGCGGTCGGCTACTCGACCTTCGCGGCCGACCGCAACGAGGAGGCGACGGTCGAACGCCGCCCGCTCGACCTCACCGCACGCGGGCGATTGGTGTTCGTCGACACGAACCGCGCCGGCGGACACCGCACCGTGGCCGACACCGGTCTCGACACCCCCGCCGCCACCCGCACCGACAGCGGCCTGCGCTGCGAACGTTTCGCCGTCGGCGCGGGCACCGGCGTCTGCCTCCAGACCCGGGGCGGCCCGCTGCCCGGCACCGACGCGTTGATCGTCGACGCCGAAACGAACGTCAAACGCCGCATCGAACTCGCCGGCACCCCCAGCCGGGCCCGGGTCTCCGCGAGCGGCAACATGGTGTCGTGGACGGTGTTCGTCACCGGCGAGTCGTACAACAAGACCGGTTTCTCCACCTGGACCGGCATCCTGGACACCCGCACCGACTACACCCTGATCAACATCGAGGCCATCCCGTTGACCGTCGACGGCAAGCCCTACCACTCCCCCGACGTCAACTACTGGGGCGTCACCTTCGCCGCCGACGACAACCGTTTCTATGCCACGGTCGGCACGAAGGGCCACACCTACCTGGTCGAGGGCGACTACGCCAACTGGGAGGCGCACACCATCCGCGACGGCGTCGAATGCCCGTCCCTGTCCCCCGACGGCACCCGTATCGCCTTCAAGAAGCGCTCCGGCAAGGCCACATGGCGACTCCACGTGCTGGACCTGGCCACGATGCGCGAAACCCCGTTGGCCGAACACGCGAACGTCGACGACCAGGCCGCCTGGCTCGACGACAACACGGTGATGTACGGCCGAGACCGCGACGTCTACGCCGTCCCGGCCGACGGAACGGGCGCCCCACGCCTGCTCGTCACGAAGGGGGCCTCCCCGACACTGCTGCGCTGACGGGTGGCCGGGGTCGTTCACGACGCCGGCAACACCCGTGCCCAGGTGCGGTGTTCATCCAGATAGGCGTCCAGCACCAGGTCGGACTCGGCGAGGACCTCGGTGAACTCCGAATCCGTGAGCGGCCGGGAACGGAACTCGTGCGCCCACCGCACGCCGTCGAACTCGTACTCGATCCGCATCGCGTTGACCCCGTTGCCGAGCGGGTCGGCGGCCAGGACGCGCACGGCGCCGCGAGGGTGTTCGTTGATCCGGGGCAACTCGTCGTGCCAGTCGCGGCCTTCGCGCTGGATGAGCACCACCCCGTCGGCGGCGACATGGTTCCGACAGGTGTCGAGCATCGCCTTGCGGGCCTCGGCCTCGGCCTGGTGCACGAGGTAGGAGCCCAACAACACGACGTCGAAACGCTCGTCGAGCCGCAGGTCCTCGATCGTGGACAACACGGTCTCGGCCCCGCGCACCCGATCCAGCATCTCCGGCGACTCGTCCACCGCCGTCACCTCCCACCCCCGCTCGATCAGGGCATGGGTCACCCGCCCGGCCCCACACCCGAGTTCGAGCAGCCTGCGTGCCCCGTCCCGAGCCCCGAGCGCGATCATGTCCGGCTCCTCGCGCACCGGCAGAATCCCGTACATCTCCACGGCGCACCCGTCCGGCGTGAACGCCCCGGGCCCCTCGCCGCGAAATCCCTCACGAATACGCGCCATGACCGATCCCCTTCCCCCGAACGGCCCTCGGCCGCCCACGAAACGCACGCCGACCCGCCCACCCAAACCGCTGTCACCCGGGACTGTCAACGCTTTGCAGACCGTGCCGGCCGATCAGCAGGGTCGCGATCGGGGTGCGTTCGTGGCGGACCGCGCGACCGACGCGGGTGGTGGTGATCAGGCCGGCGGCGCGTAGGGCCGCGGTGTGTTCGGAGACGGTGGTGTTGCTCACCCGCAGGCGGCGGGCGAGGTCGCCGGTGGTGTGGCCGGCGGCGAGCAGGCACAGGATGTCGGTTCGGGTTCGGCCGAGCACCGCCGCGAGCGCGTCCGCGGTGTCGGCCGGGCCGTCGGGGGTCGGCGGCAGGCCGGGGCCGGCGGGATAGGTGACGGTCACCGGGCGGTCGGGCAGGTCGGAGATCAGCGGGTGTCCGCTCCAGTGGAAGGTGGGTCGGAGCAGCAGCCCGCGCCCACGCAGCGGGATCTCCCGGGCGGCGGGGCCGGCGAACTCCCAGACGTCCTCGTGCAGTCGGCTGCCGGGGACGAGGTCGGCGAGGGTCGGACCGAGGCCGTGTTCGGCCATACCCAGGGCGTGACGGGTGAATTCGGCCCGGTGCAGGTCCTGGACCACGGACCACACCGGGGCCAACACCGTCTCGTAGGCCGCGTGTTGGGCCCGGCGCAGGATCCGCCAGGCGGGCTCGTCGCCGCGGTGCAGGTCGCGAATCCACGCCGGCGCGGCGCTCGGATGCGGGGCGTACACCCGTTCCAGTTCGGCCCGTACCTCCTCGGGGCGGGTGGCGCGGATCGAGTCCAGTCCCTCGGTGAGCGAATCGGCGAACTCGTCCAGGAAATTCGGCGCCACCGGACCCGGCACCAGGTCCCCGAACGGCTCGGCCGCCGCCGGCAGGGCCCGGAGCAGGCGTTGCCGCCAGGTGCCGAGCAGGAGCGCGTCGTCCGGACGGAGCATCCGCGCCAGCGCCACGTTCAACTCCGACAACGGGGCGGGTCGCGGCGCGAACCTGATCCGGCCGAAGTCCGCGGTGGTGAATCGGATCCGGAGCATTACCCCTCCTGTCGGCACGGCGCCATCCTTTCGGCCTGGGCCGCAACCCTCGTACGCGGCCCCCCTCGGATGCCAACCTTCGGGTCCTGCCCCGTATTCGGCCGGAAGCCCGCCGAAGCCGCAAGTCAGCGGGTCACCGGGCACTCCGGGCGACCCGGGCAGGACGACACGAGGAGGATCCATGGTGCACGAAGCAGGTCCCGTGATCGGTCGGCGAGGCATCCTCGGGGCGGCGATACCGGCCGCCGCACTGCTCTTCGCGGGCGGCGTGGTCCGGGCCCGACCCGCGCGGGCAGGGTCGGGCGGCGCGGACCCGTCGGTACCCGGCCGGCTGCGACTGCCCGCGCCGACCGGCCCGCATCCGGTCGGCACCACCACGCTATACCTGGTCGATCGGTCCCGGACCGACCCGTGGGAGCCGATCGCGGTCCGGGAGGTGATGGTCACCGTGTTCTACCCGGCGCGCGGTGTGGCGGGGCGGACCGTCGCGCCGCAGCTGACCGAGGCCGCCGCGCGGGAGTTCGCCGTGGCCGGTCCGCTGGGGCATCCGCAGTTGCCGTCGACGGGGGTGGACTGGGCGGCCACCCGTACCCACTCCCGCATCGACGCCCCCGCGCAGACCACGCGGCGCCCCGTGCTCCTGTACAGCCCCGGCGGCGGCGATCCGCGCGGGATGGGCACCGGGCTCGCCGAGGAACTGGCGAGCCGGGGCTACGTGGTGGTGACCATGGACCATCCGGGGGACGCCGCGGTGGTCGAGTTTCCGGTCGACCTGGCGGGGCGGGACCGGGTGCGGTGGACCGTGTTCCGGTTCGACCCCCGCAACGATCCCACGATCGCCGACACGATGATCGACACCCGGATCGCCGACACGAGGTTCGTGCTGGACCAGGTGGCCGTACTCGCCGCCGGCGGCAATCCGGACCCGACCGGTCGCCCGCTCCCGGCGGATCTGCACCGGGTGTTGGATCCGCGCCGGGTGGGTGTGTACGGCCACTCGGCGGGCGGTACCACCGCGGCCGAGACGATGGCCGAGGACCGCCGCGTCGCCGCCGCGATCAACCTGGAGGGCTATCTGGACCACCCGCCCCGAGTGCTCGGACAGGTGGGCGAGTTGTATCCCATCGCCCGCGACGGTGCCGATCGGCCGCTGCTGCTGGTCGACACCGACGGCTTCCCGGAGCATGCCGCGCTGGAGCGTTCCTGGTCGGCGCTGCTCGCGCACTCCCGCCATCCGGTGCCCCGGCGGCGGATCCACTCGGCCGCGCACGCGGTGTTCACCGACTACGCGGCGATCGCGCCGCAGTTGGCGGCGTCCGGCCGGATGACGCCGGCCGCCCGGGACGCGCTGGTCGGCGCGATCGCCCCGACCCGGTCGATCCCCACGGTCCGCCGCCACGTGCACGGGTTCTTCGCCCGGCACCTGCCGACGCACTGAGACCGGGCCCGCCGACGCGGGCGTCCGGCGCCCGCCGAGGCGCGGCGGTGCCACGACCCCGGCGGGGGTCACGCGCCGGAGGGTGCCCCGGGTCGGCCACGCGCCGGCCCGGGGCACCGCCATCCGATCGGTCAGCGGGCGCGAGGGCGCGCGTCCGACTCCTCGACCCAGTCCATCGTCCGGTCCACCGCCTTGCGCCAGTTGCGGTAGCCGCGCTCGCGCGTGGCCTCGTCCATCCGCGAGGTCCACTCCGCCGCGCGGTGCCAGTTGGCCCGCAGCGAGTCGAGGTCGGGCCAGTAGCCGACCGCGAGACCGGCGGCGTACGCGGCGCCGAGCGCGGTGGTCTCCGCCACGAACGGGCGGGCGACGGGAGCGTCGAGCACGTCCGCGATGGTCTGCATGAGCAGGTTGTTGGCGGTCATCCCGCCGTCCACCTTGAGCGTGGCCAACTCGACGCCCGAGTCGCGCTCCATCGCGTCCACCACCTCCCGGGTCTGCCACGCGGTGGCCTCCAGGACGGCCCGGGCGATGTGCCCCTTGTTCACGTACGCGGTCAGCCCCGCGATGACCCCGCGCGCGTCCGAGCGCCAGTACGGCGCGAACAGTCCGGAGAAGGCGGGCACGAAGTAGGCGCCGCCGTTGTCCTCCACGGTCAGCGCCAGCGTCTCGATCTCCGCCGCGGTGGCGATCAGCCCCATCTGGTCGCGCATCCACTGCACCAGCGATCCGGTGACCGCGATCGAGCCTTCCAGCGCGTAGACCGGCGCGTCCTTGCCCAGCCGGTAGCCGACCGTGCTGAGCAGTCCGTGGTGCGACTGCACGATCCGCGGCCCGGTGTTGATCAGCAGGAAACTCCCGGTGCCGTAGGTGCTCTTGGCCTCGCCGGGTTCGAAGCAGGTCTGGCCGAACAGCGCGGCCTGCTGGTCGCCGAGCGCGGAGGCGACGGGCACGCCCTCCAGAACGCCCTTCGCGGTGCCGTACACCTCGGCGGAGGAGCGGATCTCGGCCAGCAGCGAGCGCGGCACGTCCATCGCGCGCAGGATCCGGTCGTCCCAGTCCAGCGTCTCCAGGTTCATCAGCATCGTGCGCGACGCGTTGGTGACGTCCGTGACGTGCACCCCGCCGTCCGGACCGCCGGTGAGGTTCCACACCACCCACGACTCCATCGTGCCGAACAGGATGTCGCCCCGCTCGGCCCGCTCCCGCAGCCCCTCGACGTGGTCGAGCAGCCAGCGGATCTTGGGACCGGCGAAGTAGCTCGCCAGCGGGAGTCCGGTCTCCACCCGGAAGCGGTCCTGGCCGACGTTGCCGCCGAGTTCGCGACACAGCGCGTCGGTGCGGGTGTCCTGCCACACGATGGCGTTGTGCACCGGGACCCCGGTATGGCGATCCCACAGCACGGTCGTCTCGCGCTGGTTGGTGATGCCGAGCGCGCGGATCTGCTCCCGCCGCAGGCCGGCCCGATCCAGCGCGCCGGCGACGACCGCCCGCACCACGCTCCAGATCTCGGCGGCGTCGTGCTCGACCCACCCCGGGCGCGGGAAGATCTGCCGGTGCTCGCGCTGGTCGACGGCGACGATCCGGCCGTCGGCGCCGAAGATGATGCAGCGGCTGGACGTGGTGCCCTGGTCGATCGCGGCGATGTACGTGTCGGACATGGCTCCTCTTCCGAAGGATCCGAGCGTGGGAGTCGGGGTGGGGCGGGTGGGAGGGGGTCAGAAGGCGAGACGGTACAGGCCGCCGGCCGCGAGCCCGCCCAGCGTCGGGCCGACCACCGGCACCCACGCGTAGGTCCAGTCCGAGCCGCCCTTGCCGGGGATCGGCAGGAACGAGTGGGCCAGGCGCGGCCCGAGGTCGCGGACCGGGTTGATCGCGTAGCCGGTCGGGCCGCCCAGGGACAGCCCGATGCCGACCACCAGGAGCGCGGTGATCAGTACGCCGGTGCCGGACAGCGCGAGCCCGTTGGTCAGGCCCTGGGTGAGGATGACGATGACCAGCACCATGGTGGCGATCGTCTCGGTGATCACGTTCTGGATCGGGTGGCGGATCTCCGGCGCGGTGGCGAACACCCCGAGTACCGGCTCGCCGTGTTCCCGGAACTGCCCGAGATAGGTCGCCCAGGCCAGCACGGCGCCGATCACCGCCCCGGTGAACTGCCCGGCCAGATACAGCGGCACCTTGTCCCACTCTCCGGTCTTGACCGCGATCCCGAGCGTGACCGCGGGATTGAGATGCGCGCCGGACAGGGACACGCTCGCGTACGCGCCGGCCAGGACCGCGAAGCCCCAGCCGAAGGTGATCGCCAACCAGCCGGCGTGTTGCGCCTTGGACCGGTTGAGCGTCACCGCGGCGCACACGCCGACGCCGAGCAGAACCAGGATGGATGTACCCAAGGTCTCGCCGACGAAGATGTCGCCGTTCGTCATCACTGAGCCCCTTCGTGAATGCCACCGGTTGGCCGGCGGCGGGATGCTACGCCGGAATGGGACACGACGCCGGACGACACACGGCGCATCCGCGGAAGCGCGCCGGTCACGGCGGATCGGCCGTCCCGCTTCGGTCTGTGGGATGACTACGACCGGTGATCGAGATCGGTACTCGATCGGGCCTCGACGGGTATTCGATTCGGATTCGACTGGTATTCGACATTGACGACCACTGTCCGGCAGTGTTCTCCGCGGGTTGCGCCGCCGTCAAGAGTCGGTGAACATCTCGTCTCCGGCCCGACCGACGGGGGCCGTGGCGCACCGGGCGGACCCGGACCCGGCCGGCATGTTCGTGACCGCTGTTCTACATTGCCAACCTGATCTTCGACGGAGGAGTCGGTATGCCCGGTCCCATCCAGTCGCTGGAACGCGCAGCGGCGATCCTGAGGTTGCTCGCCGGCGGCGAACGGCGCTTCGGCCTGAGCGAGGTCGCGACCACCCTGGGTCTGGCGAAGGGCACCGCGCACGGCATCCTGCGCACGCTCCACCAGGAGGGGTTCGTGGAGCAGGACCCCAAGAGCGGCAAGTATCAGCTCGGCGCCGAGCTGCTGCGGCTGAGCAGTTCCTATCTGGACGTGCACGAATTGCGCGCGCGGGCCCTGGTCTGGGCGGACGACCTGGCCCGCGGCACCGGGGAGAGCGTACGGATCGGCGTGTTGCACAAGGGCGGCGTGCTGGTGATCCACCACGTCTTCCGGCCGGACGACAGCCGCCAGGTGCTGGAGATAGGCGCCATGTTGCCGCTGCACTCCACCGCGTGGGGCAAGGTCCTGCTCGCCTTCGATCCGGCCGCGCGCGCGGAGTTGGACGAGACCGACGCGGTCGCCTTCACCGCCCGTACGATCACCGACGCGGCGGCGATGGACGCGCAGAGCGTCACGGTGCGCGAGCGCGGTTGGGCGGGCGACGTCGAGGAGTCGGTCCTGGGCCTGGCCGGGATCGCCGCGCCGATCCGCGACCGGCGCGGCACCCCGGTGGGCGCGGTGGGCATCAGCGGCGCCGTCGAACGCATCGTCGCCGACGGCGCCCCGCGGCCCGCCCTGGTCGCCGCGGTCCGCGACGCGGCCCGCGCCGTCTCGCGCGACCTGGGCGCGTCGTTCCCGTACTGAGCCGACGCGCACGGCCTGCGCGGCGCGACCCGGCTTCGGCGCGCCCGCTCGGTCCGCCGATTCGACTGTGCGTACTTGACGCTGCCGGGCACGGCCGGAAAACTGTCGTTCGGCGTTCGACAATGCCGACCACATAGGTTGGGCTCGGGACCCGTCCCGCCCACACCGTAGTAGCCGGCCGAGTGGAAATGAGACGCGTGATGAGCACCGCCACGGATCCGACCGTCCCCGCACGCGCCCACAGCCGGGCCGAACTCTCGCGCGGCACCCACGACCTCCTCGTCATCGGCGGCGGCATCCTCGGCACGGCGGTGGCCTGGACCGCGGCCCAGACCGGCCTGCGGGTGGCCATGGTCGACGCCGGCGACTTCGCCGGCGCCACCTCGTCCGCGTCCTCCAAGCTGGTCCACGGCGGCCTGCGCTACCTCCAGACCGGCAACCTCAAGCTGGTCGCCGAGAACCACCGCGAACGCCGCACCCTGGCCCGCGACGTCGCCCCCCACCTGGTCCGCCCGCTGTCCTTCCTGGTCCCGGTCTACAAGGACGGCCCGCACGGCTCGGCCAAACTCGGCGCCGGCGTCTTCCTCTACTCGGCCCTGTCCGCGTTCGGCGACGGCATGGGCAAGGTGATCGGCCCCGACAACGCGCTCGAACTCGTCCCGGCCCTGCGCAAGGAGGGCCTGCGCCGCGCCGCGGTGTACGGCGACCACCAGATGAACGACAGCCGGGTCGCGGTGACCACGGTGCGCGCCGCGGTCGAGGCGGGCGCGACGGTGCTCAACCACGCAGAAGTGGTCGCCCTGCGCAAGGACGCCGGTGGCCGGGTCACCGGCGCCGAACTGCGCGACCGCCTCGACGGCGCCGAATTCGGGGTGAACGCGCGCGTCGTGCTCAACGCCACCGGCCCGTGGGTGGACCACCTGCGCCGGATGGA
Organism: Embleya hyalina; assembly: GCF_003967355.1. Lineage (GTDB taxonomy): Bacteria > Actinomycetota > Actinomycetes > Streptomycetales > Streptomycetaceae > Embleya > Embleya hyalina. The sequence goes on from NZ_BIFH01000026.1 coordinate 27,784, forward strand.
GGACCCGGCCGCCGAGGCGAGCATCCGACTGTCCAAGGGCGTCCACCTCGTCCTGCGCCAACAGCAGCCGTGGCGCGCGGCGTTGACCATCCCGATCGACAAGTACCGGGTCTCCTTCGCCATCCCGTGGGAGGAGCACCTGCTGCTCGGCACCACCGACGAGGCGTACGAGGGCGACCCCGGCAAGGTCTCGCCGACCGAGGCCGACATCGCGCAGATCCTGGACGAGGCGGGCAGCGCCGTCGACCCGAAACAACTGCGCCGCGAGGACATCACCTACTCCTTCGCCGGCCTGCGGGTACTGCCGGGCGGGGCCGGGGCCACCAGCGAGGCCAAGCGCGAGACGGTGGTCAGCGAGGGGCGCGGCGGCATGTTGTCGGTGGCGGGCGGCAAGTGGACCACCTACCGGCACATCGGCCGCACCGTCATGGACAAGCTGGCCAAGGCCGGCGTGGTGGCGCTGGAACAGGACATGGCCACCCCGCTGCGCCGGGTGGCGCTGCCGGGCTCGGCCAATCCCGAGGCGGTGGCCCACCGGCTGCTCGGCGAGGCCACCGCGGAGGACGGCGTCGACCCGGCGGTGGCCCGGCACCTCGCCTCGCACTACGGCAACCTGGCCTACGACCTGGCCGCGATGGTGCGCGCCGACCGCTCGCTCGGCGAGCGCATCCACCCGGACGGGCCGGACATCTGGGCCCAGGCCGCCTACGCCCGCGACCACGAGTGGGCGATGACGGTGGACGACGTGTTGCGCCGGCGCACCACGGTGACCATCCGCGGCCTGGACACCCCCGAGGTGCGGGCCCGGGTCGAGGACCTGCTGGCGGCCAAGCCACACTGATCCGCGTCGCCTTCCTCGGAACTCGTCCGGCGATTTCCGTTATCCGCGTCGATCCACGGCATCTCCCTGGCGGATGGACGGGAGCGGGCCCGTCACGCCGGTCGAGAAAGTGGATGTGGCTACGTGGAGATCGAGCACGACACCGCCCTGGTCGTCGCCGCCCGGGGCGGTGACCTGCGCGCCCGGGACGAACTGGTCGCGACCTGGCTGCCGTTGGTCTACAACATCGTCGGCCGGGCCCTCGACGGGCACGCGGACGTCGACGACGTGGTGCAGGAGACCATGGTCGACGCGCTCACCGGCCTCGGCGGGCTGCGCGACCCCGAGCGCTTCCGGTCCTGGCTGGTGGCCATCGCGATCAACCGGATCCGGCGCCGGCACGCCCGCCGCGCCTTCACCACCCCGCTGGACGAGGTGGCCGGACACGCCGACCCCGGCTCCGACTTCGCGAACCTGACGATCCTGCGGCTGGGCCTGTCCGGTCAGCGTCGCGACGTGGCGAGCGCGACCCGGTGGCTGGACCCGGAGACCCGCGAACTGCTCGCGCTGTGGTGGCTGGAGGCGGCCGGTACGCTCACCCGGACCGAACTCGCCGCCGCCCTGGACCTGCCCGCCACACACGCCGCGGTCCGGGTGCAGCGGATGAAGGAGCAGTTGGACGCGGCCCGAGTGGTGGTCCGTGCGCTGGCCGCCACGCCGCGCTGCGCGGAGTTGTCCGCGCTGCTCGGCGACTGGGACGGCGGCCCGACCCCGCTGTGGCGCAAGCGCATCGCCCGCCACGCCCGTACGTGCCGCGCGTGCGGCGACCACCGCCGGGGCCTGGCCCCGGTCGAGGGCCTGCTCGCGGGCCTGGCACTGCTGCCCCCGATGGCGACGCTGTGGCACCCGAGCGCGGGGACGGCGACGGCCGGGGCAATGGGACCGGCGGGGGCGGCAAGCACTGCGGCCCCGGGCTCGAGCAGCGCAGCGGGCGCCGCAGGCTCGGGCGGCACGGCGGGCTCGGCAGGCACTTCGGCGTCGGGCGGCGCAGCGGGCTCGGGCGGCGCAGCGGGCTCGGCAGGCACTTCGGCGTCGAGCGGCGCAGCGGGCTCGGGCGGTACTTCCGGCTCGGTAGGCGCTTCGGCGTCGGGCGGCGCAGCGGGCTCGGGCGGTACTTCCGGCTCGGTAGGCGCTTCGGGCTCGGGCGGCGCCACGGGACCCGTCGGCACTTCGCGTCCCGGCGCGAAGCCCGGCGGCGGGCCGCCCGCCCACGCCGCCCTCCGACCGGCTCGTCGGCTCCGGCACACCGCCACGATCGCCGCCGTCGCGATCGTCCTCGTCGTACTGGCCGCCGTCGTCCTCCTCGACCGACCGCACCACGACGCGCCGGCCCGAAGCGCGGCCGGCCCGACACCGGTCGCCGCGACGCCGCCCCCGCCCTCACCCATACCGGCCACGACCCCACCCCCGTCGCCGAGCACGGAACCGCCCGCCGCCACCACACCGCCGCCCACGACCCGCTCGACCGCCCCCGTCGACAACCGCGCCCGGCTCGAACGCGCCGTCGTCGACCTGGTGAACGCCGCGCGCGCCGAGCACGGCTGCGCCCCGGTGCGGGTCGACGACCGCCTCCGTAGCGCCGCCCGCAAACACTCCGACGACATGGCGGCCCGGCGCTTCTACGACCACGTCGACCCGGACGGAGTGCGCGCCGACGCCCGGATCGACGCCGCCGGATACCGGTGGCGACTGTGGGGCGAGAACCTGAATCGGGGCCGACCCGACGCCGCACACGTCGTCGACGAGTGGCTGGGCAGCCCGGTGCACCGGGCGAACATCCTCGATTGCGGCTTCACCGATCTCGGCGTCGGCGTCACGCTCGGCCCCGGCGGCACGACCTTGTGGACGCAACTCTTCGCGGCACCGGCCTGATCGGCGACCGGACGGGGAACTCCCGCGCCGATTTCCGTTATCCCCGCGCGCGCCCCGGCTCTCCCGGGTGTCACCGGCGTTCCGGCCGGTCGACGAGCCGTAGCCTCCGAGGAGCCACCCAGCGTGCAGCACCCCAAGCGCCCCAAGCACTCGCAGCACCCCGAGCACCGCATGCGCCCCGTGCACCGCATGCGCCCCGTGCGCCACCACCGCCGAGCGGTCACCACGGCCGTGGCCGCCGCCCTGGCCGCGCTCGTCGTGGCCGGCTGCGGATCCGCCGAACACCACGACGGCGCGAGCCGATCGGCCGCCCCGAGCGGCACCGTCCCGGCCGCTGGCACCACCGCGTCGGCGGCCCCCTCGGCGGCGACCCCGCCCCCGACCGGCACCCCGACCCCCTCCGGCGGCACCGCCCCGAGCAGCACCGCCCCGTCGACCCGCAAGCCCGCCCCGTCCACCGCCACGAGTCGCCCCGGCACCGACGCCACGTCCCGGACCGGAGCCGGCACTCGGCCCACCACCGCGTCCGCCGCCGACGGCCCGCCCGGAGCCAATCCCACCGTGCGCGGCAACCGCCCGCCCTCGCAGTCGATCACCGACGCCGAGGCGATGTCGCTGGAACTGCTCGACGCGGAACGGGCGAAGGTCGGCCTGCCGCCGCTGCGCGCGAGCGCCGACCTGAGCGCCTTCGCCCGCACCTGGGCCGAGCACATGCGCCGCAACGGCTTCGCCCACTCCGGTCGCGAGGCCGACGCGCTGGTCACCGGCCGGCGTACCGGGGTGGCCGAGAACATCGTGATGTGGGGCGACCCCGCCATGACCGCCCGCCAGGCCGCCGAGAAGTTCCAGGACATGTGGCGGCACAGCCCCGGCCACTACCGCAACCAGACCGACCCCTCGCATACGGAGGCGGGCGTCGGCATCTTCCACGACGAGAGCGGCTGGTGGGGCGTGCACGAGTTCGCCAACGGCTGAGGCCCCGACCCGCCGAGGCCCGACCGCCCTCGACTCACCCCGACGAGGCGCGTCCCGGCCAAAAGTCCGGGTGGTCGAGGAGGTCGGCCGCCGGCGCCCGGGCGTACGCCTCGTCCGTGTCCGGGATCGAGAAGACCACGCGGAAGTACCGCGGGGCGATGATGCGATCGACGACCTGCTGCCGAGTGGGGACCACCCGGCCCCGCTCGGCCGCCTTCGCGAGGAGCGCGTCGATCCGCACGGCGCACCGGTCCGGGCACCTCGCCGGCCCGGCCCGCCGGTCGTCGGGGTCCGGCGCCACCTCGGCCCGGAAGAACGCGATGCCGCCCGGCCCGGAGAAGTCGAGCAGCGCCCACACCGCGTAGCCGGCCGGATCCTCGTCCAGCGCGCCGGTGGGCTCGGGCGGCCGGTCGGTGTCGTGCCGGACCGGCGCCACATCCGCGACCCGGTCGCATCCGCAGACCGCCCCGACGACCGGGCGAATATCGCGCCGCGCCGCGTTCCGGACGATCGCCGGAATCCTGTTCGCCTTCATGTGCGCGGCTGCGGCACCGTCCCCGCTCCACGTCGTCCATCAATCCCGATGGCGCTTCTCCGCGACCACCCTGGCCGTGGTCTTCGCGCTCTGCGCGCCGGCACTGCCGATCGCGCCGATGGTGGTCGGGGCGCTGTCCGACCACGTCGGCCGCCGCCCGGTACCGATCGCCGCGCTCGCCGCCGAGGCCGTCGCGATGGCGCTGTTCGCGGTCGCCGACGGAGTCCCGTGGCTGCTCGCCGCCCGCGCGGTACAGGGCCTCGCCACCGGCGCGGCGACCGGCGCGATCAGCGCCGGCGCGATGGACCTCCGGTCCGGCCGGCCGCCCGGGCCCGGCCACCCTGGTCAACAGCGCGGGCCCCGGCATCGAGCTCGGCGCCGGCGCCCTGGGTTCGGGCCTGCCGGTGGAGTACGCCCCCGCGCCCCGCGCGCTGGTCTTCGTCATCCTCGGCGTGTTGTTCCCGATCGGCATCGTCGCCGTCGCGGTGATGCCGGAGACCGCCCGGCCGCACCCCGGCGCGTTGACCTGGCCGCGCCCTCGGGTCGGCGTCCCGTCCGGCACCCGGGGCCGCTTCCTGGCCGTGGTCCCGACCCTGGTCGCCACCCGGGCCGTCGCCGGCCTGTACCTGTCCCTCGGCCCGTCGCCGGCCGCCGGCATCCTCGGCGTGCGCAGCCACCCGATCGGCGGCCTCGTCGTCTTCGCCCCGATGATCGCGACCGCGACCACCTCGATCGTGCCGGGCGGCCGCAGGTCACCCGCCCTGACGGCCGCCGGCATGGCGGTGTCCCCGATCGGCCCGAGTCGTACCGCCGACATCTACGCGAGCGCCGTGATCATGATCGCCCCGGCCTTCACGCTTGGCTCGATCATGACCCGAAAAGCGGACAGGACCGCCTAAAATTGGACCGTGGCCTCGTGCCGTCGTGCCCGGGGTCACGACCCTCGGAGACTCGGGGACGAACCGTCCGGGAGGACACCATGCGCAAGGTAGCCGACTGCCGGGAGTTCCCCAGCGAATCGAATTGCACCCTCACCATCGCCGGCACGGAAGACGAGGTCGTCGTGGCCGCCGCCCAGCACGCCCAGGCGGTACACGGCCACACCGACAACCCCGAACTCCGCGAAGAAATCCGCAAGTCCCTCAAGGACGAGGAACCCGGCCGCTGACCGCACCCGGGAAGCCGGCCCACCGGTTTACCGCCGCCCCGCGCGGCCACAGTCCACCCATGCCCCCACACCACACGACCCCGCCCGCGCCGGACCCGGTGGCCGCGCTGGATCGCATCGCCTTCCTCCTCGAACGCGACCAGGCGCCCACGTACCGGGTCAAGGCCTTCCGCACCGCGTCCGCCGTGATCACCGGGCTCGATCCGGCGGAGCTGCGCACCCGGGTCGCCCGGCACACGCTGGGCGAGCTGAAGGGCATCGGCCCCAAGACGGCGGACGTGATCGAGCAGGCGTGGGCCGGCCGGATCCCGGGCTATCTCGCCGACCTGGAGGCCCGCCCGTCGCCGCTGCCCACCGCCGGCGCGACGCTGCTCGCCGCCCAGCGCGGCGACTGCCACATGCACTCGGACTGGTCGGACGGCGGCAGCCCGATCGAGGTGATGGCCCGCACCGCCCGGGACCTGGGCCACGCGTGGACCGTACTCACCGACCACTCGCCCCGGCTGACCGTGGCCCGGGGGCTGACCGCCGACCGGCTCCGCGCGCAACTCGACGTGGTCGCCGAACTCGCCGCCGAACTGGCCCCGTTCCGCCTGCTCACCGGCATCGAGTGCGACATCCTCGACGACGGTTCGCTGGACCAGGAGCCCGAACTCCTGGCCCGCCTCGACGTGGTCGTCGCGTCGGTGCACTCCAAACTGCGCATGGACGCCCCCGCGATGACCCACCGCCTGCTGACCGCCGTCCGCAACCCCCGGGTGAACGTGCTGGGGCACTGTACGGGCCGGCTCGTCCAGGGCAAGGGCCGCCCGGAGTCCACCTTCGACGCCGAGGCGGTGTTCGCGGCCTGCGCCGAGTCGGACACCGCCGTGGAGATCAACTGCCGCCCCGAGCGCCGGGACCCCCCGACCCGACTGATCCACCGCGCGCTGGCCGCGGGCGTGTACTTCTCCATCGACACCGACGCACACGCCCCCGGCCAACTGGACTGGCAGGCGCACGGCTGCGCCCGGGCCGAGGAGTGCGAGGTACCGGCGGAGCGGGTGATCACCACATGGCCGGTGGAGCGACTGCTCGCCTGGACGCACCCGGCGAAGGACTGACCCGCTACTCGCCCGCGTCCGCCGAGGCGTCGGCGTCGCCCTGCTCCCGGGTGGCCGCCTGGCGCCGCCCGATCACCGCGGCCGCCGCCGCAGCGCTGCCGGTGAACGCGAGGCCCACCACCCACGGGCGGTCCAGCACGTGGCAGGTCGCGTGGTCGACCGAGAACCGCCCGGGCCCCGCGAGCCCGATCCCGGCCGCGACGAAGCCGAGGAAGGCCGGATACTCGAAGCCGCCCGACTGGGCGAAGAACCCGGCGGGCGCGTGCACCGAGACCGCGCCGGCCATCGCGCCGGCCGCCGCCGCCCCGGCCGCCGGGGTGGCCAGGCCGAGCGCGAGCAGTACACCGCCGCCCGCCTCCCCCAGCCCGGCCGCCAGCGCGCTCTGCCGACCCGGGCGAAAGCCCATGCCTTCCATCGCCGAGCCGGTGCCGCTCAGGCCGTGACCGCCGAACCATCCGAACAACTTCTGCGCGCCGTGCGCGAACAGGACACCGCCGGTGCCGACGCGCAGCGCCAGCAGACCTACGTCCTTGCGAACCGACAGCCGGGTACGCCTCGACAGCCGGGTGGGAAGCGACAGGCACATGGGAGGGGCCTTCCTGGGGGTGGGTTCCCCTCAGTGTCGGCTCGCCGCCGACGCCCCCGCCTGCGCTGCTGCGCCGTCGGGGGGACGGCCCGTGTCAGTGTTCGCGTGCCCGGCTGGGCTGTACCCGGGGTGGCTCGCCCGGCATCTTGGGGTGGTCCGGCGGGTACGGCAGGTCGCCGACGCCGTGGTCCCGGGCCTGGCGGTCGGCCAACTCGAGGGCCGGGCGCAGGTCGAAGGCGTGCTCCGCCATGTCCGCGTGCACGTCGCCCAGGCGCGCGTAGCGCGGCGGCATGCTGCCCAGGTCGAAGTCGTCGGGGTGCGCGTCGTCCACCTCGTCCCAGGTCAGCGGCGCGGACACGGTCGCCCGGACGGTGGGGCGCGGCGAGTAGGCGGCGGCGATGGTGCGGTCGCGGGCCATCTGGTTGTAGTCGACGAAGATGCGCTCGCCGCGCTCCTCCTTCCACCAGGCGGTGGTCACCCGATCGGGCATCCGCGCCTCCAGTTCGCGGGCCAGCGCGATCACCGCGCGCCGTACCTCGGTGAACTCCCAGTCGGGGCGGATCGGCACGTACAGGTGCAGGCCGCGACCGCCGGAGGTCTTCGGCCAGGCGGTGAATCCGTACTCGTCCAGCACCTCGCGCATCGCGTGTGCGGCGTGGATCGCGTCGGCGAAGTCGGTGCCGGGTTGCGGGTCGAGGTCGATGCGCAGTTCGTCGGGGTGTTCGGTGTCGGTGCGGCGGACCGGCCAGGGGTGGAAGGTCAGGGTGCCGAGGTTGGCCGCCCAGACCAGCGCGGCCACGGTGTCCGGGGCCATCTCGTCGGCGAAACGACCGCTGGGGAAGGTGATCCGGGCGGTGGGGATCCATTCCGGCAGGTTCTTGGGCACCCGCTTCTGGAAGAACGACTCGCCGGTGACGCCGTGCACGAAGCGTTGCAGCGTGGTGGGCCGGTCGCGCAGGCCCCGGAGCATGCCGCCACCGACCGCGATCAGGTAGCGGACCAGGTCTCCCTTGGTGAAGCCGCGCTCGGGGTAGTAGACCTTGTCGACGCTGCTCACCCGGACGGATCTGCCGTCGATCTCGAATTCCTCGGCCTCGCTCATGCCTCAGGGTAGGCGGATTCATACAAATTCGTCCCGTTTGGCACGGCCCGTTCCACCGGCGCTCCTCTCGGTGACTCCCGGCCCCCGTCGGCCGCTGCGGAGGCGACCGCTCCGGGCCCCGCGCACACTGGGCCGCATGCGCCTTCCCGTGATGCCCCCGGTCAAGCCGATGCTCGCCAAGGCCGCCGCGCGGATTCCCCCCGGTCTGCACTACGAGGCCAAATGGGACGGGTTTCGGGCGATCGTCTTCCGGGACGGCGACGAGGTGCTGATCGGCAGCCGCAACACCAAGCCGCTGGACCGCTACTTCCCCGACGTGGTCGAGGCGGCGCTGCGGCTGCTTCCGCCGCGCTGCGTGCTGGACGGGGAGTTGGTCATCGCGCTGGACGGCCGGCTCGACTTCGATCGGCTCCAGGACCGGATCCACCCGGCCGCCTCGCGGGTTCGGCATCTGGCCGAGACCACGCCCGCCTCCTTCGTGGCGTTCGACCTGCTGGCGCTCGGCGACGAGTCGTATCTGGCCCGCCCGCTGACCGAGCGGCGGGCCGCGTTGGAGGCGGCGCTGGCCGACGCGGTGCCGCCGATCCACGTCGCGCCGGCCACCACCGACCCGGCGGTGGCCCGGGACTGGTTCGACCGCTTCGAGGGCGCGGGACTGGACGGGATCGTGGCCAAGGACCCGGCGGGCCCGTACCTGCCGGACGAGCGGGCGATGGTCAAGATCAAGCACGAGCGCACCGCGGACTGCGTGGTGGCCGGATACCGCGAGCACAAGTCGGGTCCGGTGGTCGGCTCGCTGTTGCTCGGGCTGTACGACGACCGGGGCCGGCTCCAGCACGTGGGGGTGAGCGCGGCGTTCACCGCGGCCCGACGGGCCGAGCTGGTCGAGGAGTTGGCGCCGTACCGGATGACCGACCCGACCGGGCACCCGTGGGCGCACTGGGCCGAGGCCGAGGCGCACGAGGCCGACCGGTTGCCGGGCGCGGTCACCCGCTGGTCGGGCGGCCGGCTCTCGGACTGGGTGCCGCTGCGGCCGGAGCCGGTCTGCGAGGTGGCCTACGACCACGTCCAGGGCGACCGCTTCCGGCACACCACACGCTTTCGCCGGTGGCGTACCGACAAGGACCCGGCCGAGTGCACGTACGAACAACTCGCCGAGCCGACCCGCTACGACCTGTCCGACGTGCTCGGCGCCCGGTAGCGCACACGTCCGGATCCACGACGTCCGAGCGACCGGTCCCCGCCCGTCGACGGCTTCCCGCGTGCGCCCGCGCGGGAAGCCGTTCGGGCTCAGGTGCGGGCCAGGTCCACGAACAGGGCGCTGGACCAGCCGAAGCCGGAGGTGGCGCGGCCGGCTCGGGCGCCGGTGAGCGGGTTCCAGTACTCGTACAGGCCGCCGCCCTCGGCCACCATCCGCACCGTGCGCTCGGTCAACTCGTCGGCCACGTCCGGGTATCCGGATCGGCGCAGGCCCTCGATCAGCAGGTAGTTGACGTTGAGCCAGACCGGCCCGCGCCACATCGCGTCGGGGTCGAAGTCCGGGTCGTCGAACGCGACGGTGGGCACCGGGCGTTCGCCCCAGAAGCTCGCCGAGCGCAGGTCGGCGACCAGGCGGTCGGCGATGGCGCGCGGCAGTCGGCCGGTGAGCAGCGGCAGCAGTTCCAGCGGGGTGCGGGTGGCCACCGCGCGGCCCGCCGAGACGGTGCCGAAGCGCTCGCCGTCCCAGCGGCGGGCGATCAGCAACTCGGTGTGCGCGGCCGCGCGTTCGCGCCAGCCGGCGGCCTCCTCCACCCGGCCGAGCGCGTCGGCGATGTCGCCGAGGACGTCGAACTGGAGCGCCAGGTAGGAGTTCAGGTCCGGCGGTTCGGCGCGCGGGCCGTAGTCCCAGACGGGGCTGTCGTCCAGGCCGCTGGAGTACGGGTGCAGGTATTCGGCCAGGCCGTCCCCGTCGGGGTCGGAGTGGGTGAGCCACCACTGCTGCGAGCGCACGATCGGCTCGTAGACCTCGGCCAGGAAGTCGAGGTCGGGGGCGGCCCGGTGGATCTTCCACACCGCCCACGCGGTCAGCGGCGGCTTGGTCACCGGGACCACCTCGCCGGTCGACGCGGCGGCGGCCTCCTCCTCCCCCAGGGCGCTGCCGACGTGCTCGGCCAGTCGGGCCCGGTCGGAGCGGGGCAGGTCGGTGGTCTCGGCCAGCACCCCCTCGTCGTGCACGACGTCGGGGATCAGCCCGTCGGGGCGCTGGTGGGCGAGCAGGATCCGGATCTGGTCCCGGGCCAGTTCGGCATCGCCGTGGCGCAGCGCGATGGCGTGGAAGTACGCGTCCCAGTTCCACACCCCGACGTAGCCGAAGCGGGACGGGACCAGGCCCTCGCGACCGCCCGCGTATCGGATCGGCAGCAGGTTGATCCCGAGTGTCCACCAGGCGAGCGCGGCCCGCTCGCGCAGGTCGGCGCGCACGGCGGGCATGCGCTCGAACCAGGTCGTCCAGCGGGCGCGGGCCGCGCCCGGGACGGTCGGCGCGTCGGGCGCGTCCTTGCCGACCAGCACCAGTCGGCCGTCGATCGCGGCGCCGTGCGCGATGCCGTCCGCGTCGAGCCATTCGGCCCGGGCGCCGGTGCCGGTGAGCACGAGGGTGTCCGCGTCGGCGAAGGCCAGGTGCACCCCGCCCGCGAAGGCGATCCGGTCCGGGCGCGCGGCCCGGATCGGCAGCGCCGCGCCGTCGGCCGCGCGGATCCGCAGCGCGGTGAGCACGCTCGTGTCGGCCGGCCGCGTCTCGTACTCGGACCGGGCGATCCACAGGTCGCCGTCGTCCGCGGCGAGCACGAGCAGTCGCGATCCCCGGTCGGTGAACGGGCGTTCGCGCAGGTCCAGCGCCACCAGGTCGAGTAGGGGCGTGGGCATGTCAGCGTCCTCCCATGCCGGATGCCGCCATGCTGTTGATGATCTTCCGCTGACCGATCACGAACGCGATCAGCATCGGCACCACGGAGATCGTCGACGCGGCGAGCAGCATGCCGTAGTCCAGTCCGCCGTGCTGGCCCTTGAACGAGGCGAGCAACATCGGAACGGTGAATTTGTCCTCGGAGTTCAGGAAGATCAGCGGGTAGATGAAGCTGTTCCAGCTGCCCAGGAAGACGATGATGCCCAGGGCCGCCATGCCCGGCTTGATGTTGGGCAGCACGATCCGGGTGAAGATCGTCCACCGGTTGGCGCCGTCGAGCCGGGCGGCCTCCTCCAGTTCGATCGGCACCGCGCGGACGAACTGGCGCATCATGAACACCGCGAACGGGTTGGCGATGGCGGGCAGGATCAGCGCCAGGTGGGTGTCGATCCAGCCGAAGTGCGACAACATCACGTACAGCGGCACCAGGGTGACCTGGGTGGGCACCATCTGGGTGAGCAGGAAGACCACGAACAGCGAACGCGAGAACGGGAAGTCGATCCGGCTGAACGCGTAGGCGGCCATCGAGGCGGTGAGCAGCGTGACCACGACGGTGATCGCGGCGATGTAGAAGCTGTTCCAATAGGCGCGCCCGAACGGCATCGCGTCCAGGGCGTCGGGGAAGTTGCTCGCCCGCCAGGGATCCGGGATCCAGGACAGCGGATCCTGGATCATCTGCCCCTCGCCCTTGAACGCGGTGAGCAACATCCAGATGAACGGGAACACCATCAGCAGCCCGCCCACGACGAGCAGGGTGTGCAATGCGACGGTGCCGATACGACGGCGGATGGCCGTGACCATCACGACCCTCCTCTCCTACGACTCGTAGTGGACGAAGCGCTTCTGCGCGCGGAACTGGACGAGGGTCACCACGATCGTCATCAGCGTCAGGAGCAGGGCGGCGGCGCTGCTGGCGCCGAACTCGAACTTCTTGAAGCCCAGGTCGTAGACCTGGTACACGATCGTGCGCGCGCCCTCGTTGTGGTCGGGGTCGACGAGCACGTAGATCTGGTCGAACGCCTGGAACGAGCTGATCACCGCGACCACGAAGGAGAAGAAGATGGTCGGCGAGAGCAGCGGCAGCGTCACGTGTCGGAAGATGCGCAGCGGGCCCGCGCCGTCGATCCGGGCCACCTCGGTCAGGTGTGCCGGGATGGACTGGAGGCCGGCCAGGAAGATCACCACGTTCAGCCCGAGCGAGGACCAGATGGTCACCGCCGCGATCGCGACCATCACCCAGTCGGGGTCGTTGAGCCAGTCGGGCAGGGTGATGCCGAACCAGTCGTGCACGGTGTTGTTGAGCATGCCCAGGTCGCCGCTGGCGAGGAGCATCTGCCAGATCACCGCGACCGCCACCGAACTGGTGACCACGGGCAGGAAGTAGACCACCCGGTAGAAGGTCTTGCCGCGCACGTTGTTCAGCGCCATGGCGATCAACAGCGCCAGGGCCAGGCCGACGGGCACCGTGATCAGGCCCAGGGTCAGCGTGTTCAGGACCGCGTCGCGGAAGGTGGGGTCGGACAGCTGGGTCTGGAAGTTGTCGAAGCCGACCCAGGACTTCTCGCCCAGGCCGTCCCACTTCATGAACGCCAGCACGACCGCGAAGCCGAGCGGGATCAGGGTGAACAGCAGCAGGAAGGCCAGTTGCGGCCCGAGGAAGAGGGCTGCCCACCACCGTTCCCGGCGCCGCCGGCCCCGAAGGGACCGGCGGCGCTCGGAGGTTTCCTCGGTGGTCGGGCGCCGTGTGTCGGTGGTGCGGCTGAGCGTGGACGTGGTCACGGCGGCCCCCGGTCAGTGCAGTTTGGCGGAGACGAGCGAGCCGAGTTCGTTCATCGCCTGGTCGAAGCCGATCTTGCCGGTCCACAACTTCAGCAGGTGCTCGTTGATGTCGGCGGTCAGCGCGGGCACGCCGGCCTCCTCCGGGTAGTTGGCGAAGCCGCCGTCGCGGGTGTCGATGAAGGTCTGCGCGTGCGCGGGGTAGCCCTCCATCACCACGCTGTCCGCGCCCTTGACCGAGGGCACCGCGTTGCCGCCGCCCTTCAGGCGCAGCAGCTGGCCGTCCTTGGAGACGAACTCGGACATGAACGTCCAGGCGGCCTGCGCCTTCTTGGTGTCCTTGTTCATCGCGAGGAAGGACGTGCCCACCGTCTGCGGCATCAGCACGCCGGTCTGCGACGGGAAGGGCACGATGTCGTAGTTGTCCTGCTGCCCCTTCTTGACCGTGTCGATCATCCACCGGCCGCCCGCGGCGAAGCCCACCTTGTGCTTGATGAACTGCACGTCGGAGCCGTTGCCCTCGGGCAGGAGGTCGGCGACCAGGAACGTCTTGTCCTGGTAGCCGTCGGCCAGCGTCTTCAATGCCTCACGCGACTTGGGGTCGGTGTTGCCGACGAACTTGCCGCCGTCGTACACCTTGCCGCCGAAGCCGTTGATCATGCTGTAGGTCGAGCCGTACCAGTTGTAGAAGACCGAGCCGGCCTTGTCGGCGGCCTTGAGCTTGCGGTTCATCTCCAGGAACGTGGCCATCGTCCACTTGCCCTGGGCGTTCAGCGCGGCCGGGTCGTCGGTGATCCCGGCGTCCTTGAGCGTCTGCTTGTCGTACCAGAGCACCTCGGGGTTGGCATCGTTCGGGATGCCGTAGATCTGCCCGTCCTTCTTGGCGCCGCCGTACAGGCCGTCGAAGAAGTCCTCGGGCTTGGCCTTGCTGTCGGGGGCGGCCATCTTGTCGTTGAGCGGGGCGAGCACCCCGGCGGAGACGAATTTCCCGGCGAAGTCGTCGCCTATGTAGAAGACGTCGGGCGCGGTCTTGGAGGAGAGCTGGGTGAGCAGCTTGGCGTGGTAGTCGCTGTAGGACGGCACCGCCTGGAGCTTCAGGTTGATGTCGGGGTGCCGCTTGCCGAAGTCCTTCTCGAAGGCCTTGAAGCGGGCGAGCTCTTCCGGGTTGCCCCAGGTCGACCAGGTGACGGTGGTCTTGGAGCCGGAACCGGAACCGCTGCTGCCGCCACAACCGCTGGTGGCGACGAGCGCGGCGCCGGCGGCCAGCACGGCCACGGTCTTCGCGGTGCGGGAGATTGACACGATGTACCTCCGGGGGGATGAGTGCGGGACGTGCACGTGCGGGGAAGGGGCCCGCCGCACTCGGCGGCGGGGCCCGGACTAGGCGAGGCCGCCGCCGTCCACGACCAGGGCGGTACCGGTGATGTAGCTCGCCGCGTCGGAGGCGAGGAACAGGACCGCGCGGGCGATCTCGTCCGGCCGGCCGGCGCGACCCATCGGGCGGTCGGCCGCGTCGGCCTCGAACGCCGCCCAGTCCTCGGACAGTTGCCGGGCCTCCTCGCGGAGCATCGGGGTGTCGGTGTCCCCGGGGTTGACCGAGTTGACCCGGATGCCCGCCGCGGCGTGGTCGATCGCCAGGGCCCGGGTCATGTTGACCACCGCGGCCTTGGACGCGCAGTAGGAGATCGCGTTGCCGCCGCCCTTGAGCCCCCAGCCGGAGCCGGTGTTGACGATGGAGCCGCCGTCGGTCATCGCGGGCACGGCGTGCTTGCACATCAGGAACACCGACCGCACGTTGACCGCCATCACGCGGTCCCACTCGTCGACGGAGGTGCCGATCGCGTCGGCGCGCCGGATGATGCCCGCGTTGTTGAACAGCACGTGCAGCCCGCCGAAGGTCTCCACCGCGGCGGCGACCACACCCACGCAGTCCGCCTCGGCGGAGACGTCGGCCTCGACCGCCACCGCCCGGCCGCCCTGCGCCGAGATCTCCTCGGCGACGCGGGTCGCGGCCGCGGCGTCGATGTCGGCGATCACCACGTCGGCGCCCTCCGCGCCGAACATCAGCGCGGTGGCGCGGCCGATGCCCGAGCCGCCGCCGGTGACGATGGCGACCTTGCCGTGCAGGGATCCAGTCATCCCGTTCATCCGACGCTCTCCTCACTAGCAGGAACAATTCGATAGGGGACACTCTCGCGATAGCCCGTGACCACCCGGACATAGCCCCCGAGTCGGGCGTCGGTGGCCGGGTCCCCGGTGTCGGCCAGGAGCGGCCGGCCGCCGAGCGCGGCGAGCTTCTCCCGGGTCGCGAGCACGGTCAGTTCGTGCACCCGGGCCAGCACCCGGGGGCTGATCTGCTGGTTGCCCCGGCCGAGTACGAAGCCCTGGCCGCCGATCACCGACACCACCGCGGCCACCTCGTGCCCGTCCACCAGGTCGAGCAGGGCCCGCTCGCTCACGTCGATCCCGATCGGCACGCCGTCGGCGACCACGTCCACCCCGAGCAGGGTGCCCTCGCTGCCCAGGGCCCGGCCCACCGCGCGTGTGGTGCTGCCGGGGCCCAGGATGTAGCGCACGCCGGGGCGCATCCGGGCGACCACCTCGCGGGCGATGCCCTCGACCGTGGTCGGCGCCGCGGTGGTGGATCCGGTCTTGCGGCCGGAGAGCCGCACCCGGGCGGCCGGCACGGTGAGTGTGCCGTAGAGCCGGGGGCTGACCCGGCCCTCGCGGTAGGCCTGCTCGTCCAGGTCCACCACCTCGGCCTCGGTGGTCGACCCGGCGAACTCGGCGGCGGCCAGGCCCGCCGCCGCCGGACCGACCGCGAAGCAGCCGGAGTAGACCTTGACCCCGGCCGGGATGCCGAGCACGGGCACGCCCGGCCCGGCGTCGAGCACGTCCCGGGCGGTGCCGTCGCCGCCCGCGAACAGCAGCACGTCCACCGCCGCGAGCGCGCGGACCGCGGCCCGGGTGTCGCCGGCCGAGGACGGCTCGCCCGGGGCGAGGGCGGCGAGTTCGGGCTCGGCGCCGCCCGCCCGCGCGGCGGCCTCCCCCATCGCGCCCGGCACGGTGACCACCGTGGCGTCCGGGCGGGCGGCGAGCAGCGCGCGCACCGCGGCCGCCGCGCGCTCGCCCGCCCGGGCGGTGGCGCCGCGGGCCAGCGCCTCGCGCTGTACCTCGGTGCCGTCGCTGCCCTTGAGCCCGGCCGCGCCGCCGAGGCCGGCGACCGGGTTCACGATCAGGCCGATTCTCACGACAGGTGCTTACGGACGTACGCCCGCCAGGTCGGCGCCCACTGCTCCGGGTCGTCCAGGCAGGTCGGGTCGATCTTGTGCACGGTCGAGTTGTACGGCGCGCCCTTGACGAACTCCGGGTCGGTACGCGCCTCCTCGGCGACGTGCGCGAGGATCGCGGCGTACTCGTCCAGGTCCTCCTTGGAGTACGACTCGGTGGGCTCCAGGGTGAACGGCTCGGGCACCAGGTACGGGTGGTGGCTGGTCCAGTAGTGCACGCCGAAGTCGGCCGCGCGCACGCCGATGTCCTCCGAGTGCACGCCGGTCTCCTCGTACAGCTCCTCCCACGAGTAGCGCACCTGCTCGAGCCGGCGCCTGCCCCACGGCGCGGACGCGCCGCGGATCTGCAGGATCTTGTGCTGGAGGTAGTTGTTGTTCAGCACCGCCGTCTCGGCGACCTGCCGCAGGCCCTCGGCACCCAGCGCCATGATCCACGCGTAGGCGCGCACCACGTTCTGGGTCACCCCCAGGTACGGCCGGACCTTGCCGATCGACTGCGGCCGGTCGGCGTCGAGGAAGTAGCGCTCGCCGTCGAACTCGACGGTGGGACCGGGCAGGAACGGCACCAGCTTCTCCGCCACACCGCTGGCGCCCGCGGCCGGCCCGCCGCACATGTGCGGGGTGGAGAAGGTCTTGTGCAGGTTGAAGTGGCACAGGTCGAACCCGGCCTCGGCGGCCCGGGTGATGCCCAGGATGCCGTTCGCGTTGGCCTGGTCGTAGCAGGCCAACCCGCCCACGCCGTGCACGAGTTCGACGAACTCGGCGATCCGCGGGTTGTAGATCCCGGTGTCCTCCGGGTTGGTGATCATCAGCGCCGCGGTGCGCGGGCCGACCGCCGCGCGCAGTGCCTCGATGTCCGGGTGGCCCTCGGCGTCCGGCATCAGGGTGATCACCTCGTACCCGGCGAGCTTGGCGCAGGCCGCGTTCGAGGGGTGCGAGAACATCGTGGTGATCACCTGGTCGCGCTGCTCGCCCTCGCCCCGGGAGGCGTGGTAGGCGCGGATCATCGCGATGTTGGTGTAGATGGCCGCCGAACCGGAGTTGGGCTGGAGGCTGACCCGGTGCAGACCGGAGATCTCCGCGAGCATGCGCTCCATGCGCCAGTAGATCTCCAGCACGCCCTGCACGCTGTCCTCGGGCTGGGCCGGGTGCAGTTCGGCGATCCGCGTGTCGCTGACGAAGCGGTCGTTGACCTTGGGGCTGTACTTCATCGTGCAGGTGCCCTGGCCGACGGCGATGTTGACGTCGACGCCCAGCGTCTCCTGGGACAGCCGTACGTAGTGGCGCAGCACGTGCAGCTGGGACATCTCCGGCAGCGCGGGCGGTGCCTGGCGGCGCACCGCGGCCGGCAGCTCGACGGCGGGCACGCCCGCCTCGGGCACCCCGATGCCGCGCCGGCCGGGGCTGGACAGCTCGAAGATGATCGGCTCGTCCCAGCGCGCCTGGTGGAACCGGCGCAGCGGCGGCTTGGCCTCGATCGGCAACTTCGCGAAGGACTCCACGGTCGCACTCATCAGCCCCGCACCTCTCGTACCGCTCGCACCAGCGTGTCGATGTCGTCCTTGGAGTGCCGCTCGGTCACGCAGACCAGCAGCGTGCCGGCGTCCAGGCGCACACCGGCGAAGATGTCGTGCGCGCGCAGCGCGGTGAGCAGCGCGTCGGCGTCGCCCACCTCGACGGCGAACTCGCGGAAGTGCACACCCTCGGGGTGCAGCACCCGCACGCCGGGTACGGCGCCGAGTTCGTCCATCGCGTAGCGGGTCCGGGCCAGGACGGTCTCGCCCAGTTCGCGCATGCCCTCCGGGCCCATCAGGGCCAGGTAGACGCCGGCGGTGATGCCCCACAGGGAGGCGGCGGTGCCGACCCATTCCTTGCCCTCCTCGCGCAGCGCGAAGGAGGTGCGGTCGTAGAAGACGTCGCCGAAGCCGTATTCGCCGGGTACCGCGGTGGGCGCGATGCCGAACAGGCGGGAGGGGAACTCGGCGACCAGGCGCGGTTCGTCCCGGGTGGCGATGTAGCCGGCGTGGCCGCCGCCGTAGCTCTGGTGCATGCCGAGCGACTGGATGTCGCCGCAGACGATGTCCGCGCCGAGCGTGGCGGGCGGGGCGAGCACGCCGAGCGCGATCGGGTCGGCGCTCACCACGAGCAACGCACCCCGGGCGTGCGCGAGTTCGGCGATCTCGGCCATCCGGGTCTCGACCACGCCGTACGCGTTGGGGTATTCCAGGTAGACCGCGGCGACGGTGTCGTCGACGGTGAACGCGGCGGCCTCGCCGGTCTCGGTGACCGGGATCATGGTGATCTCGATGTCGGGCGCGAGAAAGTCGTGCAGCTTGCTCAACTTGTCCGCGCCGATCGCGGCGGTGACCAGGACGGTGCGGCGACCGGTGTAGCGGGCGGCCATGCGCAGTGCGGTGCCCGACGCCTGGAAGCCGTCGTAGGTGGGGACGTTGACGACGTCCATTTCCAGGAGTTCGGCCATCATGCTGACGTACTCGAAGATCGCCTGGAAGCGGCCGTGGTCCTCGTACGGCTCGCCCGCGTAGGCGGTGAGGAATTCGCCGCGCGAGTTGACCTCGTCGCACACGGCGGGCACGTGGTGCGGGTAGCAGCCGCCGCCCAGGAAGCTCAGCGCCTCGGTGGTGTCGGTGTTGCGTCCCAGCAACGCGCCCATGTGCCGGACCAGTTCGTGTTCCGAGGTGATCGGCGCGGGCAGGTCGAGCGGGCGGTTCAGGCGCAACGCGGCGGGGATGTCGGCGTAGAAGTCCTCGACGGACTCGACCCCGATGGCGGCCAGCATCTCGGCCCGTACGGCCGGCTCGGCATTGGGAATATAGGGGTGGGTCACTTCTCTCCCTCGTGAGCGGTGCGCAGCACCACGGCGTCCCTGGGCCCGATCTCGATCGAGCCGTGCAGGTCGCGTCCGGTCAGCAGGTCCGTGCCGGGGGCGCGCAGGGTCAATGCCGCGGTGGTCGTGCCGTGGTTGAGCAGGAACAGGTAGTCGGCGTCGGGGCCGCTACGCAGCCCGGCCTCGACGCCGGGCGGCAGGTCGGCGACCGGGCGTACGCCGGCGCGGGCCAGCGCGTCGGTGAGTACGGGGGTGACGTCCTCCAGGGCGCAGCCGACGTAGGTGACGCGGCCCAGGCGGGTGATCGCGGGTTGTCCGGCCAGGTCGCCGTCGGCGTATTCGGCGACGGCGACGGCGCCCTCGGTACGGATCCACTCGGCCCAGCGGGTCGCGGTGCCCGAGGTGCCGTCGGCGTGGCGCACGCCCTGCTCGACACCGTCGGCCAGCGGCCAGAACTCGTCGACGCTCAGTCCGAGCAAGTCGCGCAGCGGGCCGGGGGCGCCGCCGGGGTGGATCCGGTCGGCCGCGTCGACCACGCCGCTGAACGGGCCGACGACCAGTTCGCCGGGGTAGGCGCGCAGGTTGGCCGCGCTCTCCTCGGTGCACAGGTACAGGTTGGGCGCGATCACCAGGCGGTAGTCGGACAGGTCGCGGTCGGGCGGGGTCAGGTCGACGGTGATGCCGAGCGCGTGCAGCGGTTCGTACCAGGTGCGCATCAGCCGCAGCAGCGCCAGGCGCTTGGTCGGCATCGACTCGGGGGCCTCCAGGCCCCACCACGAGTCCCAGTCCAGGACCAGTGCGACGTCGGCGCGGCCGTGGGTGCCGGCGATCTCGGCGAGCTTGCCCAGATCGCTGCCCAGGCGCAGCGTGTCCTGCCATCCTCGGGTGCGGACACCGCCGTGCGGCAGGAGTGCGGAGTGGAACTTCTCGGGACCGTAGTGGGCCTGGCGCCATTGGAAGAACATCACGCCGTCGGCGCCGTGGGCCAGCGCCTGGAGGCTGTCCAGGCGCATCTTGCCGGGCGGCTTGGGCACGTTGACCTCGCGCCAGCTGACCGCGCTCGGCGCCTGTTCGAGCAGCAGCCACGGGCGCCGCTTGAGCGAGCGCATCAGGTCGTAGCTGAGCGCGATGCCCGTGTGCGAGGTCGGGTCGGCGGGGTCGGGGTAGGCGTCGTCGCTGACGAAGTCCTCGGCGGCGGCCCACTTCCAGTAGTCCAGGCCGTGCAGGATGCTCATGAAGTTGGTGGTCACCGGGATCTCGGGGGTGACCTCGCGCAGCACGGCCTTCTCCGCCTCGAAGCACTCCAGGAGGGCGTCGGAGCAGAACCGCCGCCAGTCGAGCACCTGGGCCGGGTTGATCGGCCCCGGCGCCACGCGCGGCGGGTTGATCTGGCCGAAGTCGGTGTAGTGCTGGCCCCAGCACGAGGTGCCCCAGGCGGCGTTGAGGCCGTCGATGTCGGCGTACCGGTCGGTCAGCCACCGGCGGAAGTGCCGGGCCGACTCGTCGCAGAAGCACTCCAGCGTGTGGTCGGCGTACTCGTTGCCGATGTGCCACATCGCCAGTGCGGGGTGCCGTCCGTAACGCTCCGCCATCGCCCGGGTGAGCCGCACGACGGCCGCGCGGAAGATCGGCGAGCTGGGACAGTAGCCCTGTCGCGAACCGAATTCGAGCCGGGTGCCGTGCGCGTCGACCGGCATCACCTCGGGGTGCTCGCGCACCAGCCAGGGCGGCGGGGTGGCCGTCGCGGTGGCCAGGTCGACGGCGATGCCGTGCTCGTGCAGCAGGTCGAGGACCCGGTCCAACCAGCCGAAGTCGTACTCCCCGGCCCGGGTTTCCAGACGTGACCAGGAGAAGACCGCGACGGTCGCCATGTTCACGCCGGCCTCGACCATCAGCTTGGCGTCCTCGGCCCAGACCTCCTCCGGCCACTGCTCGGGGTTGTAGTCACCTCCGAACAGCAATCCCGGCACTCGCGTCAACCGCACGTTGATCTCCGTTCATGTATTCTGTATTCATAATTCAAGGTGGCTACGGTGTGACATGTCAAGCACCAGATATCGGCGACCATCGACACGAGGAGTAACCGACACATGGGTATCCAGCGGCGACCTCTGCGGGAGCAGATCCGCGAGGAGTTGCTTCTGCGCCTCGACAGGGGCGACTTCGCGGCGGGCAAGGACATCAACGAGGTGGTGCTCGCCGCCGAGTTGGGCGTGAGTCGCACTCCCCTGCGCGAAGCCCTGATCACCCTCGCCGGCGAAGGTGTCCTGGAGAGCAATCAGGGGCGCGGCTTCCGGTTCGCGCCGGTCAGCAGCAAGGAGTTCCGCGAGCTGTGCGAGATCGTCGCGGGCCTGGAGTCACTCGCGCTCGAGCTCTCCGACCCGGATGAACTCCGGGAGATGGCACCGGAGTTGCTGCGTCTGGCCCGGGGCTTCCCGGATCCGGTGGCGGAGCAGTCGGAGATCGAGTGGCACGACGACGAGTGGCACGACCTGCTGCTCGGCCGGTGCCCGAACGAACGACTGCTCGATCTGGTGACCAGCGTGAAGGCGGGCATGCGCCGCTACACCCACCTGATCGCCGGCGAGGACACCCTCCTGGAGCGCGAGGCCGAGGAGCACTGCCGGATCGCCGAGCACCTGCGCGCCGGCGACGTCCCGGCGGCCACGGCGGCGCTGCGCGACAACTGGATCAGCGGGATGGAGCGCATGACGAGCCGGATCCCGGCGGCCCCGGGCACGGCCTGACCGACCCCGGGCCCACCCGACGGGCCGCCCTCGGCCCCGTCGGAGCCGGCCCGCCCGGGCCGGGATCCGCGAATCCCGGCCCACCCGCACCGACGGCGTCGGGGTGCACGGATCTCCCGGCCGGACCCGTGGGCCCGGCCGGGGGATCGAGGTCGTGTGCTACCCCTCGATCACTTCTCCAGGTCCGGGCGCAGCCGCAGGGTCTGTGCCGCGGTCTCGTCCAACGTCTTGTCGTTGATTCCGTACACGACACCCACGGTGTCCGCGTCGGCCCACACGCAGGTCGGCAGCGTCTTGCCGCCGGACTTGATGGTGGTACAGCGCAACACGCCGCCCATCGAGCCGGCACCCATCTCGCGCACGGCCCCCAGGTCCGCCGACTTCTCGTCGGCGCCCTCCCGCATGCCGGCGATGATCTGGTCCATCGTCGTCATCGGCGACTGGCGCGGCGCCGGATTCGCCATCACCATGACCACCGCGCTCGGCGAACTCGCGCCCGACGCACCGTACGCCGCGACCTTGGAGCCGGGCCTCGCCCCGTCCCGGAGCGACTTCTGCGCCGGATACGCGTCGTCGCCCATCTTGTTCAGTCCACCCGCCTTGTCGGGGGTGTCCACGGTGCGCTTGGGCGCCGAGGTCGTGCTCGGCGGGCGGGTGGTGGGCAGGTCCGGCGGCACGGGCGCGGGCGAGGTGGGCCGCGTGGTCGGCGGGCCCGAGGTCAGGGACGACGAGGTGGGATTCGCCACCGGGTCCTTGTCGTCGTCGGACGAGAACGCTCCGGTGGCGCCCAGCACCGCGACGGTGCCCAGGGCGAGCACGCCCACCACGGCCCCGACGATGATCGCGACCTTGCGCTTGGGCTGCCCGGGCGGCGGCGGGCCGCCGTATCCGGGCCCGTAGCCCCACTGGCCCGGGGGCGGCGGGGCCCCGTAGGGATGGGCGCCGGGCTGCGATACCGCGTGCGGCGGGCCGGGTGGGCCGTAGGGGCCGCCGTAGGGCTGACCGGGAGGCGGTGGCGCCCCGTACGGACCGGGCGGCGGACCATAGGGCCCGCCGGGGGGCTGTTGCGGCTGCTCGCCGCCCGGCGATTGCTGAAACGACACGGATCCACTTCCCCGTTGCGACTTGCGATGCGTCGCCGACTACGGACGACGCCCGGACCACATCCTCTCCCACCACGGCACCGCCGCGATGGGGGGTCCGACGTCGATCCGACGCACGTACGGCCCGGGCGGATCCCTCGGTCGGGGCGGGTCCACCCTCGAACCGGCCCGGATTGTCGGCGGCGGGCGGCCGGGATCGGTACGGTAATCGACGCGATGTCGTGTCGGGGACGGATCGGCGACGGCCGCGACACGGGGTGAACAGGGAACGGGACACGGGGGGCACGATCGTCATGACGCAGTCATCGCCACCGCGGCGACAGGCCGCCGGACCGACGCCGACGCCGTGGGGCGCGCCGCCGGAGCCCGCTCCGGCCCGCGGGCCGGCCGCGCCGCGCAAGGTCCTGGTGGTCGTGGTCGGCGTACTCGTCACCGCCGCCTCCGCCGCGGTGATCACCTTCCTCGTGTTGTGGCTGCACAACGTGGGCCAGTCGGTCGGACACGTGGACCGCCGCGACCTCAAGGACCTGCCGGGCCCGCACGAGGTCGGCCTCGGCGCCCCGGTGATACCCGGCACTTCGGGAGCCGCCGCGTGAGCACCCCGCAGAACCCGACCGATCCGCAGGACCCGTGGGACGAGCACCGCCGTACCCGAGCGGCCTCGTCCGAACAGCCGCCGTTCGCCCCGCCGCAGCCGACCCCGGCCGAACAACCGCCGTTCGCGCCCCCGCGGCCGACACCGTCCGGCCCACCGCCGTTCGCACCGCCCGGGTCGAACACGTCGGGCCGCCCCGACTTCGCCCCGCCCCCGGCACAGGGCCGGCCGCAACCGTACGACCCGGCCCAGGGACAGGCGCAGCCCCACGGCCCGGGCCGGGCACACCCGCAGCCGCACGTCCCGCACCAGGGACAGGCACAGCCGTACGACCCCGCCCGGGGACAGGCACAACCGCACGCCCCGGCCCAGGGGCAACCGCAACCGCACGTCCCGAACCAGGGGCAACCGCAACCGCACACCCGTCCGGCGCCGTATCCCCAGTCCTCCGGCGGCGGCGGTTTCGTCGCGAACCCCAACCTGCCGCTGTACGACACCCATCCCCCGGCCGGCCCGCACACCTACCCGCCGCCGCACGGCGGCCCCGGCGGCCCCGGCGGCCCGGGTTCGCCGCCCTACGGCCCCGGCGGCCCGACGCCGACACCCCCGTCGTCCCCGATGCCGTTGCAACCGGCGCCCTCGGACCACCACTTCGTCTTCGGCCCGCCGCTCTCCCCCGACCGGGTCCGGACGCGGCGGGATCGCCCGGTCCTGCTCCGCAGCGCGCTCCTGGCCCTCGCGGTGCTCGCGGTGGCCGGCGTCGGTGCGGTCCGGCAGGCGGTCAAGGACGGCAACGACTACGCCAACTCCGGCGAACACGTCGCGGTCTCCTGGGCGTTGAAGGAGGGCCGAGACGGTCCGAAGCCCCCGGCGAGTGCGGCCAAGGACCCGCGTACCCTCGAGGGCACCTGGTTCCAGGGCGACACCGTGGTCCGCTCGGAGCGCGCCCGCGTGGTGGCGTACCGCGTCGACAGCGGAGCCACCGCCTGGGAGAAGCCGCTCCCGGGCGGCGCCTCGATGTGCGCCGCCGGCGCCGAGACCGACGGCACGATCGCGGTGATCGTCTACGGCGTCGGCACCGCCTGCGACCGCATCGCGGGCATCGACGTCACCTCCGGCACCGAGGCCTGGAGCAAGCCGCGCGCCGCCAAGGACACCCCGGCCCAGGAGCGGGTGGCCGTCTCGCGCGGCGTGGCGGTCAGCGGCGACACCGCGTTCCGGATCAGGGACGGCGCCCAGCTCTGGACCGCGAACACCGTGGCCGCCGGCTGCCGGGTCACCGGATTCCGCGGCGGCGCGGCCCTCGTCGCCAACGGACAGTGCGCCGGCGCCGACACGGTCTGGGCCCTGGACCCCGTCACCGGCAAGCCGGCCTGGACGCACACCCTGCCCAAGGGCGGTCCGCCCGGTGCCTCCCCGGTCGTGGCCACCTCACCGGTGATCGTCAACGAGCCGACCGGCTCGGGCGGCGCGACCCGACCGACGGTGCTGACCGACCGCGGCGAACCCGCGTACCCGATCGACACCGGCAACCCCCTGGTCGGCGACGCCCGCGGCACCGCCCCGCGCCTGCTCGCCGACGATCGCACCATCTACGTGCCCGGCAACAACGGCCGGTCCGTGCACGCCTCGTCCTCCCCGGGCGCCAACCAGATCATCGCGATCGACCGGGCGAGCGGCCGGGTGCGCTGGATCTCCGAGTTGCCCGCCGCGGTCAAGGTGATCGGCCTGAGCGTGGACAGCAAGGCCGCCCCGATCGCGGTCGAGCCGGACGGCGCCCTGCGCGTGTGGGTCAACGCCCGGGGCAGCAAGCCGCCGCGCCTGGTCCGCTTCGACCCGAACGACGGCCACATCACCGTCCTCGACGAATACCCGCTGCGCCTGGGCGTCTCGCTCGCGGAGGCGATGCCCAAGCCCTTCGAGCACGACGGCCGCCTGTTCCTGGTCGACGAGACCACCACCGGCCTGGGCTACCGCCTGATCACCGGCGCGCGCGGATCGTCCTGAACCCGCCGGCGGACGCGCCGGTCGACGGCCCGCGCGACCGCTAGCGGGACGCGCCCCGGGCCGGCCCCCGGCTCTGCGGCGAGCGCGACCCCCACGGTCCGCTGCGCCAGGTGATGCCGTTCCAGCGGCCGAGGCGGCGGATCTCCCACACGCTCAGCGCGGTGATGATCAGCGATCCGCCCACGCCCACCGGGAGTTTGATGTTGTCCGGCACGATGTCGGAGCCGGCGAACAGCGGGTTGTCCGTCTTGATCAGCAGGTCGGTCAGGGTGAAGGTCCAGGCCAGCCACATCGCCATCAGCGCGGGCAACATCGGGTGGCCGTCGGCCGCCGAGAACAGGTGCTGGGCCACCTGCCAGATGGCCACCACGGCGAAGCCGAACACCCAGATCCCGACGACCATGGACACCCACGACAGGACCAGCTGCACCATCGTGCCGTCGGTGCGCAGCGTATTGGTGTTGCTCCCGAGGCCGGCGCCCCTGCGGCAGCCCCAGGCCACCGCGACGCCGATCACCGGGACCACCAGGAACAGCCCGACCGAGCGGACCGGGTGGATCAACTGACGCATGGTCAGCGAGCGCAGGTGCGGCCGGGCGAAGAGCACCAGGAGGCAGCCGATCAGCACGATGCCGATGATCCCGTACACCGGCAGCAGGACCATCCGGCGCACCATCGCCGACGCCACCTCGGCCACCACCTGCGCGCCCTGGATCCGGGTCGTGGTGGCGGACTCGCCGGAGCCGTGCGTGCGCTCCTGGTAGAGCCCGCGCAGGAACACCGCCAGCACGATCATCAGCCCCAGCCACGCGCGCACCCGGTTGAGGTTGCCCATCAGTCCGTCGGGCTTGCCGATCCGGTGCGCCGGCCGCAACATCCGGTGCGCGAGCACGCCCGGGACCACCACGGAGGCGACGTTGGCGATCCACCGCCGCTCGATCTGCGCGGCGGTCTCCACCGGCGCGTGACCGGGCCCGGTCCCGGGTGTGTTCGGGTGTGGACGTACGTCCGGCTGCCGGCCGACATGGGCCATCGCTCGAAACCTCCCCGCAGAACGACCACTCGAGCCGCACCACGGTAGCAACGCCCACCATCTGCCGCCGGAGGTCCGGGCGGGCGAGGCGAATCCCCCGATTCAGCGCGTCGCGGCCGCGCCGATCCGGGGTGCGATGCCCGCGAGTTCGGCCAGGCGCCGGGCCGAGTCCACGCGGCCGGCCCGGTCGTGGGCGCTCGTGGTGACCAGGAACTCGTCCGCGTCGGTGCGGGCGAACAGGGCCGCCAGCTCCGCCGCGACGGTCTCCGCAGTGCCGGCGATCCGGTCGCGCCGCGCGGCGTCCAGGTGTTCGCGCTCGCGTGCGGTGAGCACGGCGGCGCGGACCTCCGCGGCCGGGATCAGCGGCGGGAAGGTGCCGCGGGTGCGCGAATGGGCCGCCGCCCACGCCTCGGGCAGCAGAAGGTCGTCGGCCGCCTCGGCGGTGTCCGCGACGGCGACCGTACCGGCGACCACCACGTAGGGTCGCGCCGACCACGTGGACGGCCGGAACGCGGTCCGGTAGCGCTCGATCGCGCGCAGCATGCGCTCCTCGCCGATCACCGCGGCCACCACCAACGGCACGCCCGCCGCGGCCGCGTGATCCGCGCCCGCCCCGGTGGCCAGCACGAACGGCGCCGGACGCAGCCCTTCGGCGGGGCGCGCGTGGACGCCCGGGTGTGCGTCCTGGGTGCCCAGGAAGTAGCCGAGCAGTTCGGCCAGCCGCTCCGGGAAGTCCTCCGCCGCGTCCTTGCCCCGCCCCAGCGCCGCGCGGATCCCGTCGGTGAAGCCCACGGAGCGCCCCAGGCCCATGTCGATCCGCCCCGGGTACAGCGCCTCCAGCACCCCGAACTGCTCCGCCACCACCAGCGGTCGGTGGTTGGGCAACATCACCCCGCCGGTGCCGACCCGGATCCGCTCGGTCGCCGCCGCCACCGCCGCGGCCAGCACGGTCGGCGCCGACCCGGCGACCCCCGGCACGCTGTGATGCTCCGCGACCCAGAAGCGGTGATACCCCAACCGCTCCACCTCCCGGGCGAACGCCACCGCGTGCCGCAGCGCCGAGGCGGGGTGCTCGCCGCGAAGCGTCAACGATCGATCGAGGACGGAGAACCGGACCTGCGGCGAAAACACGTTCACACGAGTGGCAACACGTCGCCGCCCGAGGAATTCCCGACCGGCGCGGACTTCCACGTGTCGGCCGGAAGCCGGAGGCTCCCGCCTGCCTGGGACATCCCCGGGCCCCGGGGGACGCGCGTCGGCGGACGCGATTCGCCCGGGGATGTCCCCTCCCCACCCGGCGCGGGGGCGGCACGCCGCCGGGTGCCGGGACCGTGGCCTCTCCGGTCCCGGAGTCGATGTCGCGGCGCTCCCCCGAGGTGCCGGAGCCGCGACCCGGCCTCAGCGCTCCCGCAGGTACGCCCCCGCCACCGCGCGCAGGTGGTCGTGCCGCCCCTCGTAGGCCCGCTGCCGACCCAGCGTCGCCTTCGGGAGTTTGGCCACCATCGTGTAGTTCGTGTCGCACACGTTGGCGGCCGGGGCCAGACCGGCCTGGCTGACCAGCTGGTAGGCGTCGAGCAGGTCCAGGTCCAGCAGGCTCGCCGTCCAGTCGACCAGGTCGCGCTGGCTGATCCGGTAGGCGTCCTCCAGCGGGCGGGCCGAGCCGGTCGTCATCAGGTAGGCGTCGTTCTCCAGGCGCGGCGACACCGGTGCGCCGCCCTTGATCAGGTCGACCACGATCACCGTGCGCATCGCGGCCTCCACCGCCGTCCCGCACACCTCCCCCTCGCCCTGCCGGGCGTGGCCGTCGCCGATCGAGAGCATGCCGCCCGCGACGTTGACGCCGAAGTACGCGGTGGTGCCCGCGCGCATCTCGGGGGTGTCCATGTTGCCGCCGTGCGGCCCCGGGGTGATCGACATCAGCGTCTCGCCACCGGCCGGCGCCACCCCGACGGTGCCGTGCATCGGATCCAGCGGCAGTTCGACCGAGAAGTCGCTCTTGCGGGCCCGGAAGCGGCAGACGCCCGCCTCGACGTCCAGGTCGTACACCCAGACCCGTTCCTCCAGCGGCGCGTGCAGCATCGCCGTGGTGTGCGTCGCGGTCAGCGCGCCGAAGTGCGGGAAGGTGCTGGAGATGCCCCAGTCCCGGGCGGGCGAGATGTCCACGAAGTGCACCGCGAGGGTGTCCCCGACCTCGGCGCCCTCGACCGCGATCGGGCCGGTGACGGGATTGAGGTAGGGGAACTCGCAGACCGCGCTGGGCAGATCGTCGAAGCCCTTGACGTTGCCGCCGAAACAGTCCTCGGTGGACAACTCGACGATGGTGCCGGGACGCACCGTCACCAGCGGCCGGCGACCGCCGAAGGTGTAGGCGTACTGGTGGTAGGTCGGCCGTAGCGAGACGACTTCGAGCAGGGTCATACGGGTTCCTCGATCGGATCGATGGCGGAGATCTTGGGCCGGCGGCCCGCCAGGACCAGACCGGAGAGCAGGGCAAGGCCGATCGCGAACCAGATCGTGCCCAGGCGCTGCGCGTCGTCGTCGGCCTTGTAGACGACGTACGCCAGAATCGCGAAGCCGATCGAGGGCGCGATCAGGTGTCGCCAGTAGTCGCGGCTCTTGTGCCGGACGAGATAGTGCACGACCACCGAGACGTGCAGGACGAGGAAGGTGGTCAGCGCGCCGATGTTGACCAGGCTGCTCAGCTTGGTGATGCCGTCGTCGCGGGTGCTGGTGTACAGGCCGAGCGCGAGCGAGACGGCGGCGGTGAGCAGCGTGGCGTTGACCGGCACCCGGTGTTTGGGGTGCACCTTGGCCAGGATGGACGGCAGTTGCCGGTCGCGGGCCATCGCGTAGAGCAGGCGCGAGGTGGCCGCCTGGGCGACCAGCGAGTTGGCGAAGCCCCAGGCGACCGCGGTGGCCACGGCGGTGAGCTTGGCCAGCCAGCCGCCGGCCGCGACCCGCGCCGCGTCGTAGAACGCGGTGCCGTCCGGGTCGCCGTTGGCGATCAGCGCCTTGGGGTCCTCCACGAGGAGCGAGGCCACCCAGGTCTGCACGATGAACAGGGTGCCGGCGAGCAGCAGCGCGGCGACCATCGAGCGGCCGATGGCCTTGGCGGAGTCCTTGTTCTCCTCGGACAACATGGAGATGCCGTCGAAGCCGAGGAAGCTCAGCGCCGCGATCGAGACGGCGCCGAAGGCCAGGCTCCAGGAGAAGGTGTCGCCGTTGTACAGCGGGGTGAAGTCGAAGCCCCGGCCCTTGCCGTCCATCAGCGCGACCACGCCGACGACCACGAACAGCAGCAGCACGATCAACTCGCCGATCAGCATGATCTTGTTGACCTTGGCGGTCATCTCCACGCCCAGGTAGTTCACCGCCGTGTTCAGCACGACGAAGCCGACCACCCACATCCACACCGGGATCGAGCCGACCAGCGAGTTCATCGCCACGGCGGCGATCAGGTAGAGCAGGCCGGGCACGAGGATGTAGTCGAGCAGGATCATCCAGCCGGCCAGGAAGCCCACGGGGGCGGCGATGCCGCGACCGGCGTAGGAGTACACGGATCCGGCCATCGGGAATGCCTGGGACATCTGCGCGTAGGACAGCGCGGTGAACATCATCGCGACCATGCCGATGATGTACGTGAGCGCGACCATGCCGCCGGAGCCCTGGAACACGCCGCCGAAGATGCCGAACGGCGCGATCGGGACCATGAAGACCAGGCCGTAGACGAGCAGGTCGCGAAAACTCAGCGAACGGCGGAGCTCTTGCTTGTAGCCGTACTTCTCGATCGACTCGGGTCCACCGGTCGGGTCGGGTCTGCCGGTGGACCCGGGTCTCGCGGCGGATTCGGGCGCGGGGACTTCGCTCATGATGATCTCTCCTCGGGATGACCCCGAGGGGTCTCGGAGAGACCCTAGATCCAGTTATTTCCAAATGGAAGTACTTTCGCGGCGCGGAAGCACGGCGAAATCCAGTCCCTCCGCCCGCGCGAGGAACACCTGTCGACGCGGCGGGCCGAGCGGCGACCGCGCCCAGGCCGCGCGGGTGCCCTCCGGGTCCCCGTCGAGCAGGCGATGCACCGCCGCCGCCAACCCGTTGGGGCCCAGCGCGTTCCACGACGCGAGCGCCGCGACCAGGTGCAGCCCGTCGTACAGCCCCTCCGCGTAGGCGTCCAGAACCGGTGCCTCCGGCCCGAACAGCGCCCGGTGCCGCTCGGCCAGCCCCAGCCGGCGATCGTCGGTCTGCGACGCGAACGACTGCATCACCGCGTACATCCCGCCGGTGTCGTCGCCGCCGTAGGCCAACAGGCCGTTCTCCTCCAGGGACCCGGAAAGCCGCACCAGGATCCGGTCCAGACCGGCGTGCCGCAGCGCCCGGTTGAAGTCCACCAGGTCCCGCCCGATCAGACTGAGCAGCAGCGCGTCGGCCCCGGTCGTCCGCAGCCCCGCGAACAACTCGTCCAGCCCCTCGCGCACCGCGCCGAAGGCGACCCGCCGCTCGTACACCACACTGCTGCGCGCCTCGGCGATCAGCCGGGCCGCCGCCCGGTGCGTGGCCTGCGGCCAGATGTAGTCGTTGCCGATCAACGCCCAACGGCGCAGCCGATGTTGCCGGGTCAGCCAACCGATCGACTCGCGCAGCTGCCGCATCGGGTCGACCCCGGTGCACACCACGCCGGGCAGCCGGCGACCACCCTCGTGCGGCGGGGTGAAGATGTACGGCACGCGTCCGGTCACCACCGCCTCGATCGCGCGGTGCACGTCGCTGGTGTGGAAGCCGACCAATACCTCCACCGCCCCGGCGTCGGCGAGCCGGCGGACCTGCGCGGCGACCTCGGCGGGTGGGACGCCCGCGTCCACCAGCACCAGCTCGAGCCGGCGGTCGCGCACCCCGCAGGCGGAGTTGATCTCGTGCGCCGCGAGCAGCGCGGCGTCCACGGCGGAGGGGCCGATGATGCCGAGCGCACCGGACTGGGGCACCACGAGGCCCACTCGAAGCACCTGGGGATTCCGATCGGAATACAGCGCGTCGAGCGGCTCGATCAGGACTGTCTCGACGCTCATCAGGCGAGTAAGTATGCTCCTGAGAACGGTCCGGTGAAGGGGTGATCAGCATGTCCGCCGGCGAACTCGCCGAACGCGCCGTCGCTCCACCGCTTCTGGTCGAGGCGCTGACCGTCGCACAGCGCCGACTCACCCGCACGCTGACCGTCGCGCTGACCGAGGAGGACTGCACCCTCGACCAGTGGCTGGTGTTGCGCGCCCTGGGCGACGGCAAGGGGCGATCGATGGGCGAACTGGCCCGGGCCCTGGTGATCCCGCAGGCCACGCTGACCCGGATCGTGGACGCCTTGGTGGACGGCGGCCACATCTACCGCCGCCAGTCCGGGGCCGACCGCCGCCGGATCACGGTCCACCTGTCCCGGCGCGGTACGGACCGACTCGCTCGGCTGAACGCGCTGGCCGAGGCACACGAGGCGGCCGTGCGCGCGGCGTGCGCGAGCGAGGACCCGGCGGCCCTGCTGGCGTTCCTGGCCGGCCCCGACACCGCCTGACCGAACCGGGGTCGAGCCGCCGCCCCGGGACGAGCCGGGAGCGCGCCGGCGTCCGGCCGAAACCGACCCCGTCATCCCCCGCCGAGAAAACGCGCGGTCACCCCCACCCCCCGCGCCGCCACGTCCCCCGGCACGCCGCTCGCCACGATCCGCCCGCCGTGCACGCCGCCGCCCGGTCCCAGGTCGATCAACCAGTCGGCGCCGGCGATCACGTCCAGGTCGTGCTCGACCACCACCACCGTGTTGCCCGCGTCGACCAGACCGTGCAACAGGCGCGTCAACGACTCCACGTCCGCCGGATGCAGACCCGCCGTCGGCTCGTCCAGGACGTAGAGCGTGTGGCCGCGCCGGGCCCGCTGCAACTCGCTCGCCAGCTTGATCCGCTGCGCCTCGCCGCCGGAGAGCTCGGTCGCGGGTTGGCCCAGGCGCAGATAGCCCAGGCCCACCTCGCGCAGCGTGGTCAGACTGCGCGCGACGGCGGGCACGTCGGCCAGGAACCCGGCCGCGTCGTCCACGGTCAGCCCGAGCACGTCCGCCACGTTCAGCCCGCGATAGGCGACCTCGAGGGTGGCCGGGTCGTACCGGGCGCCGTGGCAGGTCGGACAAGGCGCGTACGTGCCCGGCAGAAACAACAACTCGACCGCGACGAAGCCCTCCCCCGCACAGGTCTCGCAGCGCCCCTCGGCCACGTTGAACGAGAACCGGCTCGCGGTCCACCCGCGCGCCCGGGCCGCCTCCGTCTCCGCGAACAACCGGCGTACGGTGTCGAACAGCCCGGTGTAGGTGGCCAGGTTCGACCGCGGCGTGCGACCGATCGGCTTCTGGTCCACCCGCACCAGTCGGTCGATCGCCGCCAGTCCCTCGACCGCGCGCACCTCGCCCGACACCGGCCCGCCGTCCTCGTCCGGCTCGGCCCCGGTGCCCAGGTGCGCCGCCGTCACCTCGGCCAGCACCCCGCCGACCAGGCTGGACTTGCCCGACCCCGACACCCCGGTGACCACGGTGAACACGCCCAGCGGGAACGCCACGTCCAGATCGCGCAGATTGTGCAGGGTGACCCCGGTCAACGTCAGCCACGCGCCGACCGGCCTCGGCGCGCGCACCGGCGGCGGGCCGGCCGGGAACAGGAAGCGGCGCGTCGCCGAGTCGGCCACCTCGCGCAGCCCCGCCGGCGGACCGCTGTACAGGATCCGGCCGCCGCCCTCGCCCGCGCCCGGACCCACGTCCACCAGCCACCCGGCCCGGCGCGCGACGGCCATGCGATGCTCCACCACGAACAGCGAGTTCCCGGCCGCCCGCAGCCGGTCGAGCACCACGAGCAGTGCCTCGGTGTCGGCCGCGTGCAACCCGGCCGACGGCTCGTCGAGCACGTACACCACCCCGAACAACCCCGACCGCAACTGGGTGGCCAGGCGCAGCCGCTGCAGCTCGCCCGAGGACAACGTCGGCGTCTCGCGCGCCATGCCCAGATAGCCCAGCCCCAACTCGACCAGCACCGCGATCCGCGCCACCAGGTCCGCGCGGATCGTCGCGGCCGCCTCCCCGTCCGGCTTCGCCTCGGCCAGCACCCGGGCCGCCTCGGTCAACGGCAACGCGACGAGCGCGGCGATGTCGTACCCGGCGAACGTCACCGCCAGCGAGGCCGGCCGCAACCGCCGACCGTGGCAGATCGGACACGGCCCGCCGCGCAGGAAACGCTCCACCCGCTTGCGCTGCGTCGCGCTCTTCGAGGTCGCGAACGTCTTGAGCACGATCCGCCGGGCGCTGCTGTAGGTGCCCTGGTAGTCGCGCTGGATCCGGCTCGCGTCGCGCACCGGGTGCACGGTGACCACCGGTTGGTCGTCGGTGAACAGGATCCAGTCCCGCTCGGCCTTCGGCAGCTCGCGCCACGGCCGGTCCACGTCGTAGCCGAGCGTGACCAGGATGTCCCGCAGATTCTTCCCGTACCACGCGCCCGGCCACGCGGCGATCGCCCCGTCCCGGATCGACAGGTCCGGATCCGGGACCAGCGACGCCTCGTCGACGTCGTGCACCCGCCCGAGCCCGTGACAGTTCGGACAGGCCCCGGCGGCGGTGTTGGGGGAGAACGCGTCCGAGTCCAACCTCGGCGCGCCCGGCGGATACGTTCCCGCGCGGGAGAACAACATCCGCAGCGAGTTCGACAACGTGGTCAGTGTGCCCACCGTCGACCGCGACGTCGGCGCGGACCGTTGTTGCCGCAGGGCGATGGCCGGCGGCAATCCGTCGATCCCGTCCACGTGCGGCGCGCCGACCTGCTGGATCAACCGGCGCGCGTAGGGCGCGATCGACTCGAAGTAGCGCCGCTGCGCCTCCGCGTACAGCGTGCCGAACGCGAGCGAGGACTTGCCCGACCCGGACACCCCGGTGAACACCACGAACGTGTCGCGCGGGATGTCCACGTCCACGTCCCGCAGATTGTGCTCCCGTGCCCCACGCACCCGTACGAACGGATCGTGCTCGCTCATCCACCCGCTCCTCGCCGCACCGCTCCTGGCCACACCCACCGGAAGGTTGTCGTATGCCCGCGCCGGCGAACGGCCGAACCGGTCGGGCCGGGCCGCTGGTGATCGTTCGGGTTCGCCGCTAGCGTCGGCGCGCGCCGGGTGGCGGCGCGTGTGAGGGGGCGTCGATGGGGTTGCACGGGATCGATCCGCGCACGCCGGTGCTGGTCGGAGTCGGGGTGGCGGATCAGCGCCTGGCCGAGGCGGGGGCCGGGGTGGGCGAATTGGAGTTGATGGCGCGGGCCGTCGAGGACGCGGCCGAGGGGCTCGGCGGGCTGCTCGGGGCGGTGCGGCGGATCCTGGTGCCGCGCGGGACCTGGCGGCACGGCGACCCGGGTCGGTGGCTGGCCGAGCGTTTGGGGCTCGTCGACGCGCACAGCACGTTGGCCGAACTGGGCGTCCTGCAACAGTCGTTGCTCACCCGCGCGAGCACCGACATCGCGGCCGGCCGGGTCGACGCGGTCCTGGTGGTGGGCGGCGAGGCGGCGCATCGGCGGCTGCGTGCCCGGATCGCCGGGGTCGAGTTGACGGATCCGGTCGCGGACGGGGTGCCGGACACGGTGTGGGCGCCGGGCGCGGACATCCTGGCCCGGGTCGAGATCGATCGCCATCTGGCGGTGCCGGCCCGGCAGTACGCGGTCCTGGAGTCGGCGATCGGCGCCGCGCGCGGGGTGTCGCCGGCGCGGGACGCCCGGGAGATCGCGGCGCTGTGCGCGGAGTTCGCCGCCGTCGCCGCCGAGGGCGGGCGGTCGATCCGCGGTCGCACGGTGTCCGAGGACGAGTTGCTGGCCCCGGTCGGGCGGAACGCATGGTTGGCGAGCCCCTATACCAAGTGGCACTGCTCGCAGATGAACGTCGACCAGGCCGCCGCGCTGGTGCTGTGCTCGGTGGAGACGGCGCGGCGGTTCGGCGTCCCGCGCGAGCGGTGGGTGTTCCCGACGGTGGCGGCGGAGTCGAACACGATGGTGCCGCTGGTGGCCCGGCCGGACCCGGCCCGCTCGCCGGGCTTCGCGGCGGTCGGCGCGGCGCTCGGGCCCGGGGCGGCCGACGCGGCGCATGTGGACCTGTACAGCTGTTTCCCGGCGGCGGTCCGGATCCAGCGGCACGAGTTGGGCCTGACCGGGCGCGCCGATCGGGAGTTGACCACGACCGGCGGGATGGCCTTCGCGGGCGGTCCGCTCAACACGTACGCGCTGCACGCCACCGTCGAGGTGGCCCGACGGGTGCGCGAGGGCGGGGACGGCCTGGTCACCAGCGTGTCGGGCATGGTGACCAAGCAGGCCGGGGCGCTGTGGTCGACGCGCCCCGCTCCCGGCGGCTTTCGCGCGGTGGACGTGAGCGCCGAGTTGCCCGCCCACCCGGTGGACCCGGACTACGCGGGCCCGGCGCGGGTGGTGGGCTGCACGGTGGCCTTCGACGGGGGCGAACCGGCGGTGGCGATCGCGGTCGTCGAGGGCGAGGGCGGCGGCGGGGTGCGCTCGGTGGCCTCCTCGACCGACGCGGCCGTCCTGGCGTCGATGCGCGCGGACGCGTGGGTCGGCCGGGCGGTGCGGGTGACCGGGGCGGCGTTCGAGCCCGCGTAGGGCCGGCCGGTGGTGGCGGGTGTCGGTCGTGCGGTCGGGGCGGCGGCGTCCGGGTGTTCGCCGTGCCGGGAGATGGGATCGGTCGTGGCGGGTATCCGGGTGGCGACGTCGCGACCGCGACGCGCTACCTGCTTGGAGGTCGCCGTGACCGACCCGTGGCCCGATCCGCTGCCCCCGGTGCCGCCGATGCCCCTCCCCCACCCGCTGCCCGAACCCGGCCCGGAGCCCCTGCCGCCCGATCCGGGCACACCTCCGCCCCCGGACAAGCCGGAACCGGCCCCCGAGCCGGGCCCGGCGTCCTGAACCGGCGCACGGGCCACGCTTCGCCGGGCGTACGGCCGATCGTCGCGCGCCTGCTGTCGGCCGACCCGGCGGAGCCGGCACGCTGAGGGCATGGACACGACGATCCCCGAACCACGCACGCCGGACCTGGTGATCCGGGTCGGGGGTGCCCGCTGGCCGTCGCCGGCCGAGATCCGAGCCGAGTTGCCCGAGGACGTACGCGCCGAGTTCGAGCGGGAGTTCGCCGCCGCCCTCGCCCACGCCCACGACACCGGGCAACTGGCCCTGCTCGCCGATCTCCTCGCCGGGTGGCAGCGGCACCTGATCCTGCGCCGCACCGGCGACTACGAACGTGTCCTCGAACGGGCCGCCCGGCTGCACGCGGGCGAGGAACTGGAAACGGTGCCCGCCGCCGAGACCAGGCGCACATGAGCTACCTCGTGGTGTACGACGCGCCCGCCGCCCGGCAGAAGGCGGGCCTGCCACAGCCCGCGGTCGCCGCGCTCAACGACCTGGAGAGTGCGCTGGAGCGTGACCCGTGGAGCGTCGGGGGCCGGATGCACAGCGGTCTCAAGACCATGCGCGAAGTCGCGTTCGGAGCCTTCGGTTTCATCACCTTCGTGATCGAGGACAACCGCGTCCGCGTCAGCGTGATGAACGTGGTCTGGACCGGCTGAGCCCGGGGGCGCCGCCCCGACGCCCCGCCCGACGACGCGGCGCGGGGCCGCCGCGACGCGGGTCAGCGAATCGGCACCTCCGCCAACGTGCGGGCGATGACCAGGCGTTGGATCTCGCTGGTGCCCTCGAAGACGGTGTAGATGGCGCTGTCGCGGTGCATGCGCTCGACCGGGTATTCGCGGGTGTAGCCGTTGCCGCCAAGGATCTGCATCGCGGCCGCGGTCACCCACTTGGCGGTCTCGCCCGCGTACAGCTTCGACATCGAGCCCTCGGCCGCGGTGAACGGCTGTTTCGTCGCGGCCATCCACGAGGCGCGCCAGGTGAGCAGGCGGGCCGCGTCGATCCGGGTGCGCATGTCGGCGATGGTGAACGCGACGCCCTGGTTGTCGATGATGGGCCGGCCGAACTGCTCGCGGACCTGGGCGTATTCCAGCGCCACCTCGTATGCGGCGCGCGCGATGCCCACGGCCTGGGCCGCGACCGCCGGGCGCGACGACTCGAAGGTGGCCATCGCCGCGTTCGAGCGCGCGGAGGTGCCGGACCTGGCCCGCGCGATCCGCTCGTCCAGCTTGTCCTTGCCGCCGAGCAGGCAGTCGCCGGGCACCCGGACGTTGTCCAGGATCACCTCGGCGGTGTGCGACGCGCGGATCCCGTGCTTCTTGAACTTCTGTCCCTGGGACAGCCCCGGCGTGTTCGGCGGGATCACGAAGCTGGCCTGGCCCCGCGAGCCGAGCGCGGGGTCGGTGGTGGCGACCACGACGTGCACGTGTGCGATACCGCCGTTGGTGGCCCAGGTCTTGACCCCGTTGAGGATCCAGTCGCCGGTCGCCTCGTCGTAGTCGGCCCGGGTGCGCATCGAGGAGACGTCGGAGCCGGCGTTCGGCTCGGACGAGCAGAACGCGGCGACGCGGACGTTGTCGGGAGTACCGAACAACTCGGGTGCCCAGGTGATGATCTGCTCCTGGGTGCCGTTGGCCACCAGGCCCGCCGCGGCGAGCGCGGTACCGGACAGCGCGAGGCCCAACCCGGCGTCGCCCCAGAACAGTTCCTCCATGATCAGCGGAATGCTCAGGCCGCTGGGGTCGAAGGCCTGGGTGCTGAAGAAGTCCAGCGAGTAGAGTCCGATCTTGGCCGCCTCCTGGATGATCGGCCAGGGGGTCTCCTCGCGCTCGTCCCACTCGGCGGCGGCCGGCCGCATGGTCTCCGCGGCGAAGGTGTGCACCCAGTCGCGGATGGTGGTCTGGTCCTCGTTCAGGGCGAGGCTGAAGGCGGTCATGGGTGGCGGGCCCCCGGGACATCGTCGAATTGTTACCGGCTGGTAGCTTGAGTGTGTCGCCGCCGCCGTGGGGCCGTCAAGGGGCGTCGAGAGGTGTCGACGAATCCGCCCGGCCCCGTCGACGCGACCGAGGCGCGCGGGGCACGGAACGCGGCGCGCCCGACGGTCAGATGCCGGGCCGATAGCGGATCGGATGCTCGTCCGGGACCTGCACCACACAGATGCGCACACCGTCGGGATCGGCGATCCACATCTCGTCGAGCCCCCACTCCTCGCGGCGCGGTGCGCGCAGCACGGTGGCGCCCCGGTCCACGAGTTCGCGGTGGGTGGCCGGCAGGTCCCGCACCTGGAGCCACAACCGCAGATCCTCACCCCCGGGCCCGCCGCCGGTCGCGGTGCCGGAGACCTCGAGGAAGCCGCCGCCGAGGAAGAACACCGTCCCGCGATGGATCCCGGTACCGAACTCGCGGGCGATCGCGAGGCCGAGCACGTCGCGATAGAAGATCAGCGAACGCTCGGGATCGGCGGGGCGCAGCAGGATACGACCGGAAAGTACGTCCATCCTCCGAGTTTCGCCCCGACTCGCCCGTTTCCAACCCTCACCGACCCGACCCCGGGAACACGGGTCCCCCGGTCGGACGGCCGGGTGTGCGCGGCCGGGCGTGCGGGCGGGTCGGCGAAACTCGATCGGCCACCGGCACACCGGGCCGGCAGGGTGGGCGGTCGACGAAGGGTGGTATCGCATGGTGGGGAACGCGGAGCGGGTGCGCGGGAGCATGTTCGGGTTGGCGTACGGGGACGCGTTGGGCGCGCCGACGGAGTTCCTGTCGTACGCGCAGATCGTGCGCCGGTACGACCTGCCCGGGCCGATGGACCTGGAGGGCACGCCGGCCCGGGTCACCGACGACACCCAGATGGGCCTGGCGGTGGCCGGGGCGGTGATCGACGCGCGCGCCGACGACGGGGCGTTCACCGCCGACCGGCTGACCCCGCTCCTGGTGGACCGGTTCCTGACCTGGTGGGACTCCCCCGACAACACTCGCGCGCCGGGCCACACATGCCTGTCCGCGTGCGCGGAGCTCGCCGCCGGACGGGCCTGGCCCGACGCCACCCGGCGCGGCTCCAAGGGTTGCGGCGCCAACATGCGGGTCACCCCGCTGGGCCTGCTCGACGGCGTCGACGAGGCCGACCGGTGCGGCGCCGCCCAACTCCAGTCCGCGATCACCCACGGACACCCCACCGCGCTGGCCGCCTCGGACCTGACCGCGACCGCCGTCCACGCGCTGCGCACCGGCGCGCCGATCGCCGAACTCCCCGGCCTGCTGCGCGCGCACGCCGAGGCGCAACGCGAGGTGTACCGAGGCGACTGGCTCGGCGACGACCTGTGGCGCGGCCCGTTCGCCGACACCCCGGAGGGGTTCGTCGCGCGCGGCTGGGAGGAGTGCCTGACCGTGCTCGACCGGTTGGACCGGGCCGTGGCGGAGGGCGACCGCCGCGCCGACCCGTGTCGGATCACCGGCGCGGGGTGGATCGCCGAGGAGGCGCTGGCCACGGCGGTGTTGTGCGTCCTGCTGTATCCGGACGACCCGCGCTCCGCCGTCGCCCGGGCGGCCGGCTCCTCCGGCGACTCGGACTCGATCGCCGCGTTGGCCGGCGCCATGATCGGCGCCGCGCACGGCATCGACGCCTGGCCCGCCGCGTGGTCCGAGCGCATCGAGTACCGCGCCGAACTCGCCGCGACGTCGGCGGCCCTGTCCCGCTAGATCGTGTCCGGGACCCGAGCCGTCGGGGCTTCGAACGTCGGATCGACTCCCGCCTTGCGTGTTCGTCGGGAATCTTTGCGAAGATTCACGGATGGGAAAGATCCATGCCGCCGACCGGGCGGCCTTCGCGTGGGTGGCATCGCATCATGTGCCGTGGGCGAACAAGGCGTTGCCGGCCTTGTCGCGGGCGGCCAACCATTCGCGCCTGTGGGCGGTGACCGGTGCGGGGATGGCGCTTTCCGGCGGGCGCAGCGGGCGCCGGGCGGCGTTGCGCGGCCTGGGTTCGGTGGCGCTGGCGTCGACGGTGAGCAATGTGCTCCTCAAGAGCTGGGTGCGCCGGCCGCGTCCGGTGATCGACGCGGTGCCCATGGCCCGTCGGCTGAGCCGGCAGCCGTGGACCACCTCGTTCCCGTCCGGGCACGCCGCGTCGGCGGCGGCGTTCGCCACCGGCGTCGCGCTGGAGTCGCGCCCGCTGGGCGTGGCGGCCGGCGCGCTGGCCGGCTCGGTGGCCTTCTCCCGGGTGTACACGGGTGTGCACTACCCGGGTGACGTGCTCGCGGGCGCGGCGCTCGGCGCGGGCCTGGCGGCGGTGACGCTGCGCTGGTGGCCGACCCGGCCGGTGGAGGCCGCGACCGCGCCGCAGCCGCGCGGCAAGGTGCCGTCGCTGGTCGACGGCGACGGCCTGGTGGTCGTGGTGAACGCCTCGGCCGGCCCCGAGGGCGACACCGCGCAGCGGCTGCGCGAACTGCTGCCCGCCGCGAAGGTGGTCGAGCGCGGTCAGGACGGCGACCTGGTCGCGCTGCTGTGCGAGGCGGCCCGGGAGGCGCAGGTGCTCGGCGTCGCCGGCGGCGACGGCAGTGTGAACTGCGCGGCGCGGATCGCGCTGGACCGGGGCATGCCGCTCGCCGTCTTCCCGGCGGGCACGCTCAACCACTTCGCGGGCGACCTGGGGCTGATCCGGCTCGACGACACCGCGCAGGCGCTCGCCGCCGGCGAGGCGGTCCTGGTGGACGTCGCCGAACTCCAGCGCGACCACTCACACCCGTTCTCCGACGACGGCGAGGAGTTGGGCCCGGAGTTGTTCCTGAACACGTTCTCGCTCGGCGTGTATCCCGATCTGGTGCGCTTCCGCGAGGAGTTGGAGCGGAAGATCGGCAAGTGGCCGGCCATGCTGGTCGGCCTGGTGCGGGTGCTGCGGGACGCGGGCCCGGTGAAGATGCGGGTCAACGGTCGGCCGAGGTCGTTGTGGCTGATCTTCCTCGGCAACGGGCAGTACGCCCCGGAGGGCTTCGCGCCCACGTATCGCCCCGACCTCACCGACGGCCTCCTCGACGTACGCATCGTCGACGCGTCGCGCCCCCTGGCCCGCACCCGACTGGTCGCCGCCGTGCTGTCCGGCACACTCGGCACCTCGCGGGTCTACGAGGCGTCCACGGCGCGCACGATGCACCTGTCCGAGATCCAGGAGGGCGCCGAACTCGCGGTGGACGGCGAGGTCCGCCCCGGCGCCTCCCAGCTCCGCGTCGCCAAGGGCCGCCGGCTGATGGTCTACCGCCCGGACGGCGCCCTCCGCGACTGAGCGCGACCGAGCGGGCGCCCGGGTGGGCCGGAGGCCGGGCCGGTTCGGCCGGCCGTCCGGACGGGCCGACGTGAGGGCCTTCCCGATAGCGGACGCGGGGGTCCGTGGGGACTAATGGTGCGAGCGGGGGCGCCTGTGCGGGTCGCGGGGGCCTCGATGGAAACCGGTGGGCGGGTTCCGCGCGTGGTGGGGGTGCGGGGCCCGAATGGGGGCACCGCTACGGTGTGGGCCGCCGGTCGAGTGGCCGGGGGTACGGGCAGGTTTCGATCGGGGGCAGTGGTGGCGGTTTCGGGCGCGATATCCGGGTCGGCCGGACGCGTGGCGACGGTGTTGGCGGCGGGCCGGGTGGCCGCCGGGGTGGTGTCGTTGGTGGCCCCGCGCGGCGGGGTGTGGTTGCGGCCCACGGCGGCCCGCGAGGCGTCGCTGCTCGGCCGCGGTCTGGGCGCGCGCGACGTGCTGTTGGGCGCGGGGGTACTGCGGGCGCTGGCCTCCGGGCGCGGCACCGCCGAGTGGGGTTGGTTCGCGGCGGCGTCGGACCTGGTCGACGGGGCGGGCGGGGCGCTCGAGTGGCGGCGCCTGACCCCGGCGGAACGCACGTGGGTGGGCGCGGTGTTCGCGCTGGCCGCGTGCGAGGCGGCGGTGGCGCTGTCCCTGGCCGGCGGGGACACCGAGGCCCTGCGGGGGGTCCTCCCCGTCATACCCGAGTAGGCCGGCCGGGCCGACACCGCAACCGCCTCCGTCGCGTCGGCGTCCTCCGTACCGCATCCGCCACGCCGGGTCCCGTCCCGAACGGCCGCCGTCCACAACGCGGCCGGCCGACGGACGGATCCCGGCTCGACCCGGGGAGACCCCACCGTGGCCGTCAGCCTCAACCACACCATCGTCCCGGCGACCGACCACCGCGCCGCGGCCCGCTTCTTCGCCACCGTCATGGGCCTGGAGGAACTGCCTCCGGCCGGCGCCGACGGCCACTTCGCCCCCGTGCGGGTCAACGAGCGACTCACGCTCGATTTCATGACCGTGCCCGCCGCCGAGGGGCACCATCTCGCCTTCGACGTCGACCCCGACACGTTCGACGCGATCCTGGCCCGCATCCGCGCGGCCGGGATCCCGTACGGCAGCAGCCCTCGCGATCGGACCAACGGCCGCATCGACCACCCCCTGTGCCCGCGCGGCCTGTTCTTCGCCGACGACTCGGGCAACCTGTACGAGGTGATGTCCCCGGCCTGACCGGCCGAAAGGCCCAACCCGCGCGGCCCCGGCCCTTGCAGCCCGATGCAAACCTTTCGACCGGGGCGTTGGGGTCGCTACCGTGGCGTGGGGGCCGTTGAAGGGATTGTCGCGGGGGTAGCATGCTCCGGTTCCACCTGACCGGCGAAGATCTGCACCGGTTGCGGTTGGCCGATCGGCTCGACCCGATGTGGGAGATCGCGTTCACCCTGCATCTCCTGCAAAACCGGGAGCCCGACCCCGTGTTCGCCGCGTGGCGGCAGGAGGTGTGCGCCGCGCTGGAGTCGGCCGAGCTGACCCGGGCGGTCCGGGAACTCGCCCGGCTCTATCCGCCTTCCGAGCCCTTCCCCGACTTCCTGGTGCCCCCGGGTACGGCCGGCGACCTGGACACCGGCATCGACCGGGTACTGGCCACCCCGCCCGCCACGATCGCCGCCGAACTGGCCCGACTGGCGGCCGGCAGACGGCCGTTGCCGAGTTGGGCCGGGATCCTGGCGGGCGGCGACGCGGCCGGTCTGCAACGCTTCGGCCGACTGCTGCGCGCCTATCACACGATCGCGGTCGCCCCGTACGCCTCCCGGGCCGCGACCGCGTTCGAGGCGGATCGGGCGCAGCGCGCGGAGGCGATGCTCTCCGGCGGGGTACGCGGCCTGCTCGGCAGCTTCCCGGCGCAACTGATG
Organism: Embleya hyalina; assembly: GCF_003967355.1. Lineage (GTDB taxonomy): Bacteria > Actinomycetota > Actinomycetes > Streptomycetales > Streptomycetaceae > Embleya > Embleya hyalina. The sequence goes on from NZ_BIFH01000026.1 coordinate 71,495, forward strand.
TGCTGGCGCGACGACATCCTGAGCACGCCCTGCCCGGTCGACGCCGACATCCGCGCCGACGGCCGGTCCATCGTGCTGGCGCCGTCGTTCTTCTGCGGCCCGCATCCGTTCGCCGTGGTGCGGCCCGGACTCCCCATCGTGCTGACCTATCCCGTCGCCCGCCCGGCCGACTGGCTCACCCGGGGCCGGGTCGCCCTCGACGCGTCCACCATCCCGCTCTCCCGGCTCGTCGGCTCCGCCCGGGCCGCCGCGCTGGACGCGATCGGCAGCGGGGTCAACACCTCCCGCCTGGCCGCGATCATCGGCGTGTCCATGGCCACCGCGAGCCGCCACGCGAGCGTGCTGCGTGAGGCGGGGCTGGTCTCCTCCGAACGCCGCGGCCAGTCGATGGTGCACGTGCGCACCCGTCTGGGGACCGCGCTGCTCAACGGTCGTGTCCCCCGGATCTGACCGGCCCGGACGGTCGGCGGCACCCGTCGCGGGTGCTCGCCGACCGGAACGTCGGCGTGCGGGTCGTGTCACCCGTTTGCCCTATGCTCAACTCCCATGGTGGCACGGCCGTTGGGCGAAATTGTCGAGGCAGGATGGGCCAAGGCCCTGGAACCGGTGGCGGGTCGCATCGCCGCCATGGGCGACTTCCTGCGAGGAGAGATCGCCGCGGGGCGACGCTACGTGCCCGCGGGCGCGAACGTACTGCGGGCGTTCATGCAGCCGTTCGCGGATGTGCGCGTGTTGATCGTCGGCCAGGATCCCTACCCGGGCGCCGGGCACGCGGTCGGCCTGAGCTTCGCCGTCGCCCCGGAGGTGTGGCCGCTGCCGCCGTCGCTGATCAACATCTTCACCGAGATGAACCGCGACCTGGACCTGCCCCTGCCGACCAACGGCGACCTGACCCCGTGGACCACGCAGGGCGTACTGCTGCTCAACCGATCCCTGACCACCGCTCCCGGGCGCTCCAACGCACACCGCGGCAAGGGCTGGGAGGAGGTCACCGAGCAGGCGATCCGGGCGCTCGGCGAGCGCGGCACGCCGCTGGTGACCATCCTGTGGGGCCGCGAGGCGCGCAACGCCCGGTCGCTGCTCGGCCCGGGCGCGGCGGTGGTGGAGTCGACCCACCCGTCCCCGAAGTCGGCCGACTTCGGCTTCTTCGGCTCGCGCCCGTTCTCCCGCACCAACGACCTCCTGGTCGCCCAGGGAGCACAGCCCATCGACTGGCGCCTGCCGTAGGGCACGCGGGCGGAGCGCGCGGCGAGCCGACCGGCTCGACCGCAACCGCGACGACCGGCGCGGGCGTCCCCTCTCATGCACATCCCGTACACACCGTCGCCGGCGACGGAAGGGCGGATGATCTCGATAGGGTGGCGGCCGGTACACCCGGTCATGGGCCACCGCCGGTCGGGGCCGTCGCTTGGAGGAACCTTCTTCGATGTCAGGCAATAGCGTTCCCGGCCAGGGGGCCGCGCCGCGGCGCTCCCCCGAGGCGTTGCCGCCGCGTTCCAAATTGGCGATCACCGCGAGTCGGGTGACCGCGGCCATCTCACGGCGTGCCGGCAAGGGCAGCGGTTCGGTCATCGGCGGCAAGCTCGCGCTGCGGCTCGCCCCGGACCTGCTCGCGCAGTTGTCGGTGGGGTTGCAGGTGGTGCTGATCTCCGGCACCAACGGCAAGACCACCACCACGCGCCTGGTCGCCGAGGCGATGCGCGCCGCGGGTCCCGTGGTGTCCAACGCGCTGGGCGCGAACATGCCTGCGGGAATCACCTCCGCGCTGGCCGGCGCGGGCGACGAGGCGCGTTACGGCGTGATCGAGGTCGACGAGAAGTACCTGGCCGGTGTCGCCCGCGACTCCGACCCGGTGGCCATCGCGCTGCTCAACCTCTCCCGTGACCAGCTCGACCGGGCCGCCGAGACCCGCATGCTCGCCGAGAAGTGGCGCGAGGGCCTGCGCGGGCGCGACGCGATCGTGGTCGCCAACGCCGACGACCCGCTGATCGTGTGGGCCGCCTCGTCCAGCAAGGACGTGCTCTGGGTCGCCGCCGGGCAGACCTGGCAGGAGGACTCCTGGTCCTGCCCGCAGTGCGGTGGCGTGATGCAGCGTCCGGGCGACGACTGGTTCTGCTCGCAGTGCGACTTCCGCCGCCCCTCCCCCACGTGGTCGCTCGCCGGGGAGCAGATGGTCGACCCCGACGGGCGGATCTGGCCGCTGCACCTGCAACTGCCCGGCCGGGCCAACCGGGCCAACGCGGTCACCGCGGCGGCCATAGCGTCGTTGTTCGGCGTGCCCGTCGAGGCGGCCCTGGAGCGCATGAAGCACGTCACGGCCGTTGCCGGTCGTTACGACGTGGTCGACTACATGGGCCGCAAGCTGCGACTGCTGCTCGCGAAGAACCCCGCCGGCTGGGTCGAGACGTTCTCGCTGATCAACCCGCCGCCGACGCCGGTCATCCTGTCCGTCAACGCGCTGGACGCGGACGGCAAGGACACCTCGTGGATCTGGGACGTCGACTTCACCCAGCTCGCCGGCCGTCCGCTGTTCGTCCTCGGTCAGCGCCGCCTCGACCTGGCGGTCCGCCTGGAGGTCGCGGGCCTGCAGTTCCAGGTCTTCGAGACGGCCGCCCAGGCGGTGGCGGCGTGCCCGCCCGGCCAGATCGAGGTCATCGCCAACTACACGGCGTTCCAACAGCTGCGCAAGACGATCAAGGAAGCGGCACAGGCATGATCGGTGAGAGCAGGCTGCGCCTGGTCTGGATCTACCCGGACCTGCTCAGCACATATGGCGACCAGGGCAACGCGCTGATCGTGGAGCGGCGCGCGCTGATGCGCGGCATCGAGGTCGAGCGCGTCGACGTACGCTCCGACCAGCCCGTGCCCACGTCCGGCGACATCTACCTGATCGGCGGCGGCGAGGACCGGCCGCAGCGCCTGGCCGCGGAGCGGTTGCGCCGCGACCCGGGCCTGGCCACCGCGGTGGGCGCGGGCGCCGCGCTGCTCGCGGTCTGCGCGGGCTACCAGATCATCGGTACCGAGTTCATCGACGACCTGGACCAGCCCGAGGCGGGCCTGGGTCTGCTCGACGTGCGCTCCGGCCGCGGCGCGCCCGGCAAGCGCTGCGTCGGCGAGGTGCTGGCCGAGGTCGACCCGGCCCTCGGACTGCCGGTGTTGTCCGGCTTCGAGAACCACCAGGGCGTCACGTACGTGGGCCCCGGCGCCAAGCCGCTGGCCAGGGTCACCCACGGCAGTGGCAACGGCACGGGCGACGGCACCGAGGGCGCGTACGCGGGTCGGGTGATCGGCACGTACATGCACGGTCCGGTGATGTCCCGCAACCCGGCGCTGGCCGACCTGCTGCTCACCTGGGCCACCGGTGTGCCGCTGACCCCGCTGGGCGACCACTGGCACGAGCAGTTGCGCTCGGAGCGCCTGCGCACCGTGCGCGCCGCCGCCGCGAACTGACCCGTTCGCCGGCCGCCGGCATCCGCTTCGGGCCCGCGTACCGTCGAGGTACGCGGGCCCGATCGTGTGTCGCCCTCGGCGCGCCCGCTCAGGGCGTGTGTACCGCCCCGTGCGGGTCCTCGCAGTGGCCGCGTGTGGCACCGATGGACAACACCGTCGGGTCGGCGTGGTCGACCTGGAGCGTGGTGTGGGTGATCGAGTACCGCTCGCGCAGCCGCCCCTGGAGCCGGTCGCGGACCCGGTGGCAGTCGTCGCCGGGCTCGACCAGGACGTGCGCGGACAGCGCCGGGAAGCCCGACGTGATGGTCCAGATGTGCAGGTCGTGGATCTCGGTGACGCCCTCGACCGAGGCCAGGTCGGCGCCGACCGCGTCCGGGTCGGTGCCCGTGGGGGCGGCCTCCAGGAAGATCCGCCACGACTCGCCGACCAGCGTGATGCCGGACTTGAGCATCAGCGCCGCCACGACCAGCGACGCGATCGCGTCGGCGCGGGCGAAGCCGGTGGTGAGCACCACGATGCCGGAGACCAGGGTGGCGATGAACGCCCACAGGTCGTTGAGGATGTGCTGGTAGGCGCCCTCGACGTTGAGGCTGGAGCGGTTGGCCTTGGAGATCAGCCAGGCCGCGATCACGTTGACCACGATGCCGACCGCGGCGGTGACGATGACCAGGCCGCCCTCGACGTCGGGCGGCGTGATCAGCCGGCGCACCGCCTCGTAGGTGAACCACACCGCGAGCACCAGGAACGTGATGCCGTTGACCTGCGCGGACAGGATCTCCGCCCGCTTGAAGCCGTACGTCCACCGCCCCCGCGCGGGCCGGGCCGCCAGGCGCATCGCCACCAGCGCCAGGCCGATCGCGAACGCGTCGGTGACCATGTGGCCGGCGTCGGTGATCAGGGCCAGTGAACTGGCCAGGATGCCGACCGTGACCTCGACGACGATGAACGCGCCGATCAGGACGAGGGCGGCGGTCAGGTAGCGCCGGTCGGCGTCGGCGGCGACGCCGTGCGAGTGCCCGGCGTGGCTGCCGCCGCCGTGGTCGTGCCCGGCGTGCGCCGCGTGGTCGTGGTCGCCGGGGCCGTGGTCGCCGGGGCCGGCGGCCGGGCCGCGGACCGGCTCGGTGGTCCCGGGCCCGCCCGGGGCGCCGTGGTCGTGATCGCGGGTGCTCATCGGGCCCCTCCGGGGATCTCGGTCGCGCAGCCGATGTGATCGGTGGCCGGGGCGTGGCCGATGTGCGCCAACGCCACGTCCAGGAGCAGGCGCACGTGGGCGTCCGCGAGGCGGTAGTAGGCCAGTCGCCCCTCCCGGCGCACCGTCACCACCTGGTGCGCGCGCAGCAGCCGCAACTGGTGCGAGACGGCCGATTCGCCCTGTCCGCACGCGGCCGCGAGGTCGCGTACGCACAACTCGCCCTCCAGGAGCGCGACCAGCAGGGTCAAGCGCCCCGGGTCGCCGAGCAGCGCGAACACGTCGGCCGTCTCGGCCAGGTGCCCGCCGTCGGGCAGTCGGGACCGCACCGAGTCCACCAGATCGGCGTTCACCGGCTGCGCCATCGGGCCGCCTCCGTCGTCATTCCCATATGCCACCTCGGGTCGGCTTCGACATCGTAACGTCTGAATAGATCTTCATACGAACGCCTGAACAAAACATAGGGGCAGGGGGTATGCGTTCGCAAGCGGGACGGGCCGATCGGGGGTTACCCCCACCCGAGACAGACCGGCTCGCGCGATGTCGCGCCGGCCCGGAGCCGGCGGATTCTGGTGCGTACAGACAAGCACCGATTCGATCGTTCGACCGAAGCTCGTACCGCATCGGAACAGGAACCACGATGACCAAGCTGTTCGGCACCTGTGCGACGGTGGCCGCCGCCACCCTGCTCGCGACCACCGCCGGCATCGCGTCGGCCACGGCCGACACCGCGCCACGAGAGCGCCCGTCACCCCACCAGGACGGCGTCTGGCGGGTGGACGGCTACGGCACCGTGCTGACCATCGAGAACGGCACGTTGCAGCAGTACGACACCACCGCGATCAGCTGCCTCAAGGGCTCGACCGCGACCCGCGCGACGGTGGACGGCGACACGATCGGCTACCAGGCCGACAACGGCCGCGTCCTCGCCGTACGGGTGAACCCGAACCGCGGGCAGGCCACGCTGCACTTCACCGACGCACCGGACCACCGCAACCTGCGCCGCGTCGCGGCCCTGCCGGCGACCTGCTCCCGTCCCCTGCCCGGGGACCCGCGCACCACGTTCGACGTCTTCCATCGGACCTTCGCCGAGAACTACCCGTTCTTCGCCGCCAAGGGCGTCGACTGGCGGTCCGTCGGCGATCGATACCGGTCCCGGGTCGGCCCGAACACCACCGACGACGAACTCTTCGGAATCTTCCGGGAGATGCTGGACCCGCTCGACGACGCGCACCTGTACCTGAACGGCGGCCCGAACCGCTTCTTCGCCGAGGCCCGCCCCGGCACGACCGCCCCGACGCCCGAACTCGACGCGAGGATCAAGGCGTACATCCAGGAGCGCGACCTGGGCGCCGACCATCCGCTGACCGAGTACGGCCAGGGTCGGATCAGCTACACGGACCTGCCCGACGGCCAGGGCTACCTGCGCGTCTCCGGCTTCCTCGGCTACGTCGAGGACCCCAGGGGCGGCTACGCCGTCAACGCCGCCGAACTCGACCGGGCGCTGAACTCCATCCTCACCACCGAACGGGTGCACCGACTGCGCGGGTTGATCGTCGACCTGCGCGTCAACGGCGGCGGCGCGGACAACCTCGGCCTGAACCTGGCCGCGCGCCTGACCGACCGCCCCTACTTCGCCTACGCCAAGCAGGCCCGCAACGACCCCCTCGACCCCGCCCACTTCACCCCGGCCCAGCCCATCCGGGTCCGCCCCGCTCCGGGCGTACCCCACTACACCGGCCCGCTCGCGGTCCTCACCGGCGGCTCCACGGTCAGCGCGGGCGAGACCTTCACCCAGTCCCTGATGAACCGCCCGGGCCACACCGTGCGCATCGGCGAGGCGACCCAGGGCGTCTTCTCCGACGTCCTCGACCGGGCCCTCCCCAACGGCTGGCGACTCGGCCTCCCCAACGAGGTCTTCCGCACCCGCGACGGCACCACCTTCGACGGCACCGGAATCCCCCCACACATCAGTGAACCGGTCTTCACCGACGAGGAGTTCGCCCACCACAAGGACTCCGCCTTCGACCGCGCGGCGGCCGAACTCCACGCCCGCGCGAACTGACCCCGCCCTCCCCCTCGGGACCCGCGCCTCGTGGCACGGCGCGCAGGTCCCGAGGCCCGTCCGGAAAACTCGGATGCGGGGGTCGTGCGTCGCGCCTAGGCTGCACGTTTCGGACTCGGGCGGGCGTCGAAGCGACCGCCGGTCGATCGGAGACGCACGAAAGATGACCAGTCGACTGTTCGCCGTCTGCTTCGGCGCGACCGACCCGGCGGGCCTGGCGCGGTTCTGGTCGGAGATCCTGGGATGGGAGAGCGCCGTCGACGGCGCGGATGACGACGTCGCGATCCTGTCGCCCGACCCTGCCGGGTTTCGGGTGCGCTTCCTGCCGAGCCGGGAGCCGAGGATCGGTCGGAATCGGGTGCACTTCGACCTGACGAGTGCCTCCCCGGAGGTCCGGTCGAAGACCGTGGCCCGGGCCCTCGAGCTGGGCGGCCGGCATCTCGACGTGGGCCAACTCCCGGAGGAGACCCACGTGGTGCTCGCCGATCCGGACGGCAACGAGTTCTGCGTCATCGCGGCGGGCAACAGGTTCCTCTCCGACACCGGCCCCGGCCGCATCGGCGCGCTCTCCTGTGACGGTACGCGGGAGGTCGGCTGTTTCTGGAGCAAGGCGCTGGGATGGCCGCTGGTCTGGGACCAGGACGAGGAGACCGCGATCCAATCCCCGGACGGCGGCCCGAAGATCACCTGGGGCGGCCCCCCGGTGGCGCCGAAGACGGGCCCGAACCGGCTGTTCTTCGAGCTGGCGCTGCCCGCCGACGCCGACCGCGAAGCGGAGATCGCCCGGCTGATCTCGCTCGGTGCGACGCGCCCGGATGCCGCCGAGGACGCCGACGGCCGGGTGCTGTTGATCGACCCCGACGGCAACGAGTTCACCCTCCGCCGGCCCGGATGACCGCCTGTCGCCGACGTTCGCTAGCTTTCCGGCATGTCGATCACCGCACATCTGCGCGACTCGGCGCGGCTGCCGGGGGATGCCCCGGTCCACACACATGCCGTGGACAAGCGTGGGAACGGGTCACGCCGCGTCCTGGTTCGGCGCGAGCACCGGGTGGACGTCCACGACGTGGACGAGTTCTTCGCGGGCACGCTCGCCCCGAGGGCCACGTTCCCCGTTCCGTGGCCCGGGTGGGACCACGGCGCCGACGCGCTGAGCCCCGACGCGTCGTTCATGGTGTTCTCCGGTCAGCGTGCGGTGACGGCCGTCGGCGCCGACGGCGAGCGGTTGTGGGAGTACCGGCACAGCTGTTGGGGACCGGTCGGCGGTCACACCCACACGGGCGACGAACAGCAGGTGTGCCGCGGCTTCGAAAGCGGTTCCTGTCACGTCTCCGACGACGGCCGACACGTCTGGGCCCACGTCGTGCGCGGCGGACACGACGTGGACTGGGACGACTGGCACGAGTGCTGGGTGGTCCTGGACGCCCGCGACGGACGTGAACTCGCCCGCATGCGGCTGGACAGCGCGGCCGGCGGCTCACACCAACTCGCCCACCCGGACGGGATCCACGTCGGCCTCTGCATCGGCATGGGCCAGGACGGCGTTCTGCTGCACTGGGCGCGCCTGGACGGCGACACGCTGACCGGGTGGGACCTGAACGACGACATGGACCGCATCCTGATGGACGTCCAGGCGGGCCACCACGGCTTCCTGACCGTCGAAGAAAACGGCGCCGACCTGCGACTCCACGCCCTGGACGGCACGGTGCTCGCCGAGGCAGACCCGGAGCCGAACGACGACGAGTCCCCGTCCTGGTGGGACCACACCTGCGGCTTCGTGGACACCGACACGGTCATCGCCACCACGATCGATGCCGACGACGACGCGGATCGCCCGGCCCGGCACTGGCTGTTGGACGCGCGAACCCTCACCCTCCGCGGCCCGGTCACGTACCCCACCGGCCCCGTCACCGCCTACGTACACCCTCTCGGTGACGGGACCTGGCTGACCTACGACGGCGCGAGCAGGACCTTCGACCGCTGGAGCGAAACCCCCTCCTGATCACGGCGCCCGGGGCTTCGACCGGACCGGCCGGGATCAGGGCAGTCTCGGGTCGCGGTCCAGCGCGGCCCACCAGCGGGCGGCCGGGGTGTGGATCCGCCGCCAGGTGGTGATGAACAGGTCGTTCGCGGTGCCGCCGGGCCAGTCGATCGGGAGGAGCGCGGCCGGCAGGCGCGGGTCGCGTTCGAAGGTTTGGCGCCACGCGTGCACCATGCGGGTGCGCAGGACGAAGGCCGCTTCGTCGGAGTCGGCGCGCACGTCGGCGAAGCGGGCGACGAAGTCGTCCAGGATCGTGCGCACCGCGACCAGATCCCACGCCTGTTCGACCAGCGCCCGTTCCCGCGCGGCGTCGCACACGGTCGACGTCATCCACGTCGCGTGTTCGGTCAGGCCCTGCTCGGCGATCAACGCGCGCAGTGCGTCCACCCCGCCCGGGTCGGCCGCGATCCACACGCCCCGGCCCAGGTCGCCGAAGCCCTCGAAGGCGAGTTGTTCCTCGATCACCGCCCGCGCCTCGCGCAGCGCCGCCGGTGGGCGGAACAGGAGTTGTTGCCACCGGCCCGACCAGGGCGTCTCCCGGGTCGCCCGGGCCAGCCGCTCGGTCCAGCCGGTCAGCAGGCGGTACAGCGACGGCGCGAGGGTCAGCCGGGTGTAGCGCCCCTCGGAGCGGACCGACAGCCACCCCTCCCGGGTCAGTCGGGTGATCGCCCGCCGGGTCGCCGCCTCCGGGACCCCGAGCGCGTCGAGCGCGGCCACCACCGTGGGCGACCACACCCCGTCGTGCCCCGGCCAGCGCACGTACTCCCCCAGCACGGTCAGCAGCAGCGTGCGCGCACTCGGCCCGCCGTCGGCGGTGCGCCGGGTGCGCGGGCCGGTCGAGGTACCCGCGGCCGACCCGGGCGACGTCCGGCCGGCGCCCCTTGTTTCCTCGCCATCCTCCATGTAGGACATAACTCATCCAAGCACGTTCTTGTGTCCTATGAAAGTGCTCCACGCGTCGACGAAAGGCCCGCCCGTGTCAGAGGCCGCCCCACCGACCCGCTTCGGCGCGTTCATCGCGCCCTACCACGGCATCGACGGCAACCCCGCGCTGCAACTGCGCCGCGATCTCGACCTGGTCGGGCACCTGGACACCCTCGGCTTCGAGGAGGCGTGGATCGGCGAGCACCACTCGGCCGGCTACGAAACGATCGCCTCCCCCGAGGTGTTCATCGCCGCCGCCGCCGAGCGCACCACCCGGATCCGGCTCGGCACCGGCGTCAACTCGCTGCCGTACCACCACCCGCTGGTCCTGGCCGACCGCATCGTGCAGCTCGACCAACAGTCGCGCGGGCGGGTGATGTTCGGCTCCGGGCCCGGCCAACTGGCCTCGGACGCCTTCATGATGGGCATCGACCCGATGCGCCAGCGGAGCATGATGGCCGAGGCGCTGGCCGCGATCGTCCCGCTCCTGCGCGGCGAGACGGTGACCATGAAGACCGACTGGTTCACGCTGGAGCAGGCCCGGCTGCACCTGGGCCCGTACACCCGCGCGGGCATCGAGACCGTGTGCGCCTCCACCGTCTCCCCGTCCGGATCGGTCCAGGCCGGCACGCACGGCATGGGCCTGCTCTCGCTCGCCGCCGCCGACCCGTCCGGCTTCGCCGCGCTGGCGACGAACTGGGACGTGTACGCCGAGACCTGCGCCGAGCACGGCCATGTCGCCGACCGCGAACGCTGGCGCCTGGTCGTCCCGATGCATCTGGCCGAGACCGTCGAGGCGGCGCGCGAGCAGGCCGAGTACGGGGTGCACCACCTCGTCGACTACATCCAGGGCCTGTCCGGGACGACCATGCCGTGGGGGGCGACGCCCGCGGCCGCGATCACGCGGTGGACCGGCGAGGGTTTCCCCACCTTCGGCGTCGCGATGATCGGCACTCCCGCGCAGGCGATCGAACGGATCACCGCGATGGCGGAGCGGTCCGGCGGCTTCGGCACGCTGCTGCTGCTCGACCTGCCGATCGCCCGGCCGGCCGACAAGTGGCGCAGCTACGAGTTGTTCGCCGAGTACGTGGTGCCGCACTTCACCGGCGCCAACCGCCCCCGGCGGGCCTCGATGGCCTGGGCGAACGAGAACAGCGAACGTTTCATCGGCGCCCTGCGCCAGGCCGTCGTGGCGGCGATGACCCCGCCGGCGTCCTGACCGGTCGTCACACCCGAGACCCATCCACCCGAAGCCCAGGCAGGGAGACGCCCATCATGCGAGCAGCGGTACTGCGCGGCGGCACATTCACCGTCGAGGACATCGCGGCCCCCGAACCCGGCGAGGGTCAGGTCCTCGTGGAGACGGTGGCCTGCGGGATCTGCGGCTCGGACCTGTCCGCGTACAGGCACACCGCGGAATTCCTCCGGGCCTCGATCGACTCGGACACCCCCTCGTTCGTCTTCGACCCCGACGCCGACCTGGTCATGGGCCACGAACTCGCCGCGCGCGTGGTCCGCCCGGGCCCCGGGGTGACCGGGTTCGAGCCGGGCGAGGTGGTGGTCGGGCTGCCGTGGGCGCTCGACGGCGGCGGTGTACTGCGCACCATCGGCTTCTCCAACACCTTCCCCGGCGGCTTCGGCGAGCGCATGGTGATGCAGGCCGCGGCGCTGGTCAAGGTGCCCGGACACGTGCCGCCGCACGTCGCGGCGCTGACCGAGCCGCTGGCGGTGGGCTTCGGCAACGTGGCCCGCTCCGGCGCCGAACGCGGCGGCTCGGCGATCGTGATCGGCGCCGGCCCGATCGGCCTGGGCGCGATCGCCGGTCTGATCGAACGCGGTGTCGCGCCCGTCGTCGTCTCCGAACCCTCGCCGCGCCGGCGCGAACTCGCCCGCGCGTTCGGCGCACACGTGGTGGTCGACCCGGCCGAGCGCGATCCGTTCGACGCGTGGCGCGAGAGCGCCGAGCCGGGATGGGCACCGACCGTCTTCGAGTGCTCCGGCAAGGCCGGCATGTTCGACCGGATCACCTACGCCGCACCCCGCGGCGCCACGGTGCTGCTGATCGGGGTGTGCATGACCGAGGACACCTTCCGGCCGGTGGTGGGGATCTACAAGGACCTCACGGTGAAGATGTGCCTGACCTATCCGCCCGAGGAGTACCCGAAGACCCTCGCCCGGATCGCCGCCGGCAGTGTGGACGCGGCTTCGCTGATCACCGGTCAGGTCGGCTTCGAGGGGGTGGCCGCGGCGATCGACACCCTCGGCCGCCCCGACGAACACGTCAAGGTCCTGGTCCGCCCGCACCTGACCGGCACGGACGTACATCCGCCCACGCCGTGACGAACGCCAACCGCCCGGTGCCCGGCTCGGCCCGGTCGACCGCGGAGCGGCGGGCGCGCGAAACACGAATCACGCGTACGGGTGGACCCGGTTCGGCCGCCCCTGGCGCACGCTGTGCGTGGGCGGCGCGCCCGCCAGGGCGTTTCGCCGGCGCGCGCCCCCGAACGCCCCGCCGAGGGAGGCGTGGAAGTGTCGCAAACTGGACGCGGCGGGTGTCGGAATCGGTACGCTCCGAGGGAATTCCCTCGGAAGATCCGTACACCCGCCATCGGGGACATCATGAGCCACACCAGGCGCCGCAACGGTGCCGTGTCCGTCCGTCACGTGACCGCCACCGGCTCGGGAGGCGCGGCATGACCGTGCTCAACGATGCCCATCCGGTGTGTCGATTCGACCTGCCGCCACACGAGGCGGAGGTGTCCGCGGCCCGCCGCAAGGTGGTCGCGATCGCCGTCGAGTGGGGCATGCCCGCCCACGGCGATCTTGTGGACACCCTGCGCCTGGTGGTCTCCGAATTGGTGACCAACGCGGTCCGACACGCGGGCGTACTGACCCCCGCCATCGCGGTGACCGTGCGCGGCACGGCCGAGGGGGCGCTCCAGGTCGGGGTGCACGACCGACATCCGTTCTGCCCCAAGGCCCTGGTGGAGACGGTCGACGACGACAGCGGCCGCGGCCTGCTGATCGTGAAGACCCTGGTCGCCGAGGCCGGCGGTTACGCGGGGATCCAGCCGGACGCCACCGGCGGCAAGACCGTGTGGGTGTGCCTGCCGCTGCGCTGAGCACCCGGGCCGGGCCCTCGCCGGCCGGCTCGATCGTCCGTTCCGTCACATCGCCTCGCTCCCGTCGGTCGTGTCCGTGACACGACACCACGAAGATGTGGGACCGATGGACGAGAACGACGTCCTTGCCGGCCGCTTCGAGGAACACCGGGCCCACCCGCGCGCGGTGGCGTACCGCATGCCCGGTTCGTTCGGCGAGCCGACGACGCGGTCCGGGGCACGTGGATCCGGCTCGGCCGTGGAGGTCACCTCACCAGGCCGCTCCGACCCCCTACCGCTCACCACTTCAGGTCGAACCGCTGCTCCACGACATCGATCCCCCACGTGCGCGCGGGGCGCTCCTCGGTCGGGGTGAAACCCGCCTGCTCGTACAGGTGTCGGGACGCGCCCAGGCCCGCGATGGTCCACAGGTACACCCCGGCCGCGTCGCGCCGGCGGCCCTCGGCCAGCGCGACGTCGAGCAGCGCGCGGCCCACGCCGTGCCCCCGGGCGACCGGATCCAGGATCACCCAGCGCAGTCGCATCAGGCCGTGCTCCTCACGGGTCAACCCCGCCGCGCCCAGGACCCGCTCGCCGTCGTCGGCCACCCACATCCGCCCGGGCCCGTCGTCCCCCTCCCGGGCCCGCGCCAGCACCAGTTCGGCCATCCCGGCCGCCACCGACGCCTCCATCGTGGCGTCCATGCCGTACTCGCGGCTGTACAGCACCCCGTGCAGCGCGGCGACCGCGCCCAGGTCACCGGGGCGGTCGGCGTCCCGAATCCGCACGACGCGCGGGCCCGATGTCGAGGTCACGATCTCGAAAACCTTCACGAACGCCGCACCGACCCTCCACTGAAACAGTCGTTTCAGTGGAGGATATGCGGATGACCGCCGACGCGAAACCCCCCACCTCCGCCCGCCGCGACGAACTGCTCGCCGCGAGCGTGGCCCATGTCGCCGAACACGGCCTGGCCGAGTTGTCGCTGCGCCCCCTGGCCCGGGCGATCGGCTCCAGCCCGCGCGTGCTGCTCTACCTCTTCGGCTCGAAGGAGGGCCTGATCCGGGAGATCCTGGAGGTCGGCCGCGCCGAACAGTTCGCCCTGGTCACCCGCGCCGACGGCCGCCCCGGAACCGCCCGCGACACCCTCGACCTGCTGTGGACCTGGCTGGTGGCACCGGAACGACGCGGCGCGCTGCGCCTGTTCTTCGACGGCTACGTACGGTCCTTCCAGGGCGACGCCCCCTGGTCCGACTTCGCCGTCGCCTCCGTCGACGAATGGCTCCCCCCGCTCGACCGCGTCCTGGCCGACCACCGCGTCCCACCGACCCTGGTCCTCGCCGTCCTCCGCGGCCTCCTCCTGGACCACCTGGCCGCCACGAACCCGGCCCACGCCGAACGCGTACAGGCCGCCTGGACCGCCTTCCTCGACGAAATTCTCCCGATCCGCTGAGCCGGAACAGCCGTGTTCGAATTGCTTTCACATCGGTATTGACTTCGTTTATCGTCGCCGTTTTACTCGTCGCAGCCGATGCCGGGAGCAGTCGGATCGATCCCGAACTCCGGTAGTGGGCAAGCTAGTTCATCACATTCGAGCGGCACGCGGGAACCGCGCGGAAGACCGCGGTACGTGCGACGCGACGTCTCGAATCCACGCACGGCAGACAGGGGCCGGCGGCACACCGGGTCACCGGTTCCGCCGGTCGATCGAACGCGAATCCGTTCTCGACCCGCGCGCATTCGAAAGGATCGATCCATGTCTCGTCGCATGCTCACCACCGGCGCCGCGGCCGCCCTCGCGGGAGCCCTCGCCACCGTCACGGTCCTGTCCGGCACCGCCCGGGCGGTGCCGCCGGAGTCCCGGGAAATCACCGTGAACTGCCTGGAGTTGAACTACGGCGTCACCTGGTTCTGGAACGGCAACGCCACGATGACCTCGTCCGACCCCGGCACTCCCGGCAAGCAGCGGCTCAAGGTCCGCTTTTACGGCACCAACCCGGTGTACATCCCCATGAACACCATCACCACGACCATACGCATGACGCAGGGCGGCTGGGCGAGTCCCCCGTTGGAATTCACCGGCAAGGTCAACGCGCCGGGCCCGGACCAGGTGTTCGGCCCACTGCCCGCACCCTCGAGGCTCCCCGCTGGCACGTCCCTGATGTTGACGGCCACCGCCGGCACACCGACTGCCACGAACTGGTCGCTGCGCATGCTCACCACCCTCGGCGGGGTCGCCCAGGACATCGCCTGCACCGGCTACCAGCCGAACGGACCCGCCTTCACCTTCTGACCGACCCGCACACCTCCGAGCCGAGGAGGCCGGCACCGGCGCCGAACACACCGCCCGGCCCGGGAGCACCGGACGGCGCCTTCGCACCCTCCGAATCCGAACGCCTGTTCGATGGACGCAGCCGGCGGCCGGGTGGCGGTCAGCCGGTCCGGGCGAGGCCGACGACGCCGACCGGCACGCGCGTGTCGCGGGTGTCGTCCGTGCCGTCGGCGTGGCATCGGGCCCACCGTGATCGGTAGCCGACGAACCCGGGTGGAGCACGCGCCGGTCATGCGCCCGGGTCGAGGGTGGGCAGGCGGCTGATTACCGTTGCCCAGTCGCGTGCTTCGTCGCCGTCGAATGGCGCGCCGTCCTCGTCGAGGACCAGGTCGACACCGCAGGCGCGCAGGGTGTCCAGGCTCCGGGTGGAGGCCGGATGCGCGGCCAGGACGCCCCTGAACCAGGGCACGGCGACCACCGGGATGCCTGCGCCCAGCGCCTCGTTCAGGGTGCCGAGGGCCACGTTGTCGGAGATGCCGAGCGCCCACTTGTTCAGGCTGTTGAACGTCAACGGGCAGGCGAGCAGGGCATCCGGGGCCGGGAACGGCCGTGGGTCGTCGGGGTGGCGCTCGCGGGTGCGTACCGGGCGTCCGGCGAGGGCGGTCGGGTCGTCGAGGCCGGCGCCGAGCCACGCCGCGGCCGTTGGGGTGAGCGTGACGCACGTGTCCCAGCCGTCCTCGCGCAGGAGACGGACCAGGTTCACCAGGTCGCGCACGGGAGGAGCGGCCCCGGCCACGACATACAGCACACGATTCGTCATGCCGGGAGCCTACGAGCGTCTACGCCTTGCTCGGGATCGGGAATGGAGTTCGGCATGCCGGCGCCCGAGCGGGAGGCCACGGGGCCGGATCGCGGCGTGCGCCCGGGCCCTGGGCGTGACGTCGTTCGACCTCGCCGATCCGGCCTGGCGTGGTGGGTGTCGGTGGGGCGTGGGAGGGTGGTTTGTTCAAGATCGTTTGTTTGGCGTCCGGGAGCGCGGCGTGGGTGGAATCGGCGAGGGTGTGTACGTGGTGCGCAATGTGCGCAGTGGGCTCGTGCTCGAGGTCGAGGGGGGCCGAACCGGGGGCGGGGCCCGGGTGGTGCAGGGGGCCGACGACGGTACGACCGCGCAACATTGGCGGGTCTCGGCGGTCCATCCGGGCGGGGCCGTGTATCACCTGGAGCACGTGGTCGCCGGGAAGCGGCTGGACGTGATCGGGGCCTCGGTGGAGAACGGGGCCCACGTACAGCTCTGGCGGGCCAACAACTTCGGCGCGCAGGAGTGGATCCTGGAGGAGCACGCGGAGGAGGCGGGGCGGGTCACGCTGATCAACTACGTCAGCGGGCTGCTGCTCGAGGTCGCCGACGGCAGTACGGAGGCCGGCGGGGCGGTACGCCAGTGGGAGGACACCGACCACCCGTCGCAGTGGTGGACGCTCGAACCACGCTGAGCCGCACCGGCCGCCGAAGCGGCCGAACCACGCCGGGCCGGGCCCAAGCGCCCGCCCCCTACGCCGCGGCCACCACCTGGGCGCGTGCCAGCACGGGCGCGGCCGGGCGGGGCCGGGCGGCGGGGCGGGCGAAGACGAACAGCCGCAGCACCACGAAGCGCCCGATCCCGGCCAGGCCGGAAGCGCCCAGGTAGACGCCCTGTTCGACCAGGACGCCCGCGCCCGGGGCCGCCGCGTGCAGGCCCAGCATCGCGGCCGTGGTGACCAGGTAGGCGGCCAGCGCGCTGAGCGCGGACTGCCCGTGCGCGCGCAGCCCGGCCCGGCCGCCGCCGAAGGTGAACCGGCTGTGCAACTCGGTGGCGGCCACCGTGGAGACCACGGTCACGAACGCGTTGGCGACCGCGATCGGCATGGTGCCGGAGAGTACGACCAGCGCCCCCGAGGAGGCGATCCCGGTGCCGCCGCCGAAGACCACGAAGCGCGCGAACGCGGCGATCGGACCGGACTTCCCGGTCTCGCCGCCGACCGCCTCGCCGCTGGTGTCCGCGCTGCTCTTCCCCGTGGTCTTCATAGGCTTCAGCCTAGAAACGAATGAGGCAAACGAGCTTCCTGATTCGCTCGATGCACGCGGGATTCTCGATAAAAACACAGAACCAAGCCTGGCGGAAGACACAGCCCCGACGCACCGGGTTTTTCGTCGCCGGCGACACGCCCACCGGATGCGCCCCGCCGTCCGAGTGCGCCCCGACCGAAGCCGATCGGAGCGCTCGCTCCCGGGGAGTCGGCGGTGCTAGTTGGCCGACGTGAAGACCAGCGTCGCGTTGTGTCCGCCGAAGCCGAAGGCGTTGGCCACCGCGACGTTGAGCGGGCCGACCCTGGGTTCCTTGGCGACCACGTCCAGGTCGATGTCCGGGTCCTGCGAGTCCAGGTTGATGGTGGCCGGGACGACCCCGTCGCGCAGTGCCGACACCGCCGCGACCGCGGCGATCGCGCCGGCGCCGCCGCACAGGTGGCCGAGCATCGACTTGATCGCGGTGACCGCCGCGTGCGTACCGATCGCCTCGGTGATCGACGAGGCCTCCAGCACGTCGCCGGCCGGGGTCGAGGTCGCGTGCGCCTGGATGTGGTCCACGTCGGCGCCGGTGACGCCCGCCTCGGCCATCGCCAGCCGCAGCGCCCGGACCTGGCCGGGGCCGTACCCCGCGGTGATGTGGTTCGCGTCCGAGGTGACCCCGGCGCCGGCCAGGTACGCGTGCACGAACGCGCCGCGCGCCGACGCGAATTCGGCCCGCTCCAGGACCACGAGCGCGGCCCCCTCGCTCATCACGAAGCCGTTGCGCGAGGCGTCGAACGGACGCGACGCGGTCGCGGGGTCGCCGTCGTGCGTGGACAACGCGCGGGCCTGCGCGAAACCGGCGATGGGCAGCGCGCCTATCGTCGCCTCCGCCCCGCCCGCGACCACGACGTCGGCGCGGCCGAGGCGGATCAGGTCCAGGCCGTAGGCGATCGCCTCGGAGCCCGACGCGCACGCGCTCACGGGGGTGTACGCGCCGGCCCGGGCGCCCAGTTCCATGCTCACCTGCGCGGCCGGCCCGTTGGGCATCAGCATCGGCACGGTGTGCGGGGACACCCGGCGCACCCCGGACTCGGCGAGCAGGTCGTGCTGCGCGAGCATCGTCATGGCGCCGCCCATGCCGGTGCCGACCACGACGGCGAACCGTTCCGGCTCGACCGCCGGCGCGCCCGCGTCGCGCCACGCCTCGCGCGCCGCCACGAGCGCGGCCTGCTGGCACCGGTCCAGCCGCCGGGCCCGGACCCGGTCGAGCACCGTCTCGGGACAGACCTTCATCCGCCCGGCGATCCGCACCGGCAGGTCGGACGCCCAGGAGTCCGTCAGCGGGCCGATGCCCGACTCGCCCGCCAGCAGGGCCGCCCACGTCGAGGGCACATCCCCGCCCAACGGCGTGGTCGCACCCATCCCCGTCACCACCACATCGGTCCTGCCGAGCGACATAGAACGCACCCCAGCTCAGTCGAAGCCTTGTCAAAACGCGACACAGATGACCGACGCGCGATCGCGAGCCGGTCACTTGTCTCGCAACGCTGTCAGGGATACGTCGGCGCCGGGGTATCGACACCGATAAAGAGGACGTCCTAATACTTGTGGAGACTCGACAACCGACCGGTAACCGACCCCGCGCCGCAAAACCCACGAAATGCCCGGATACCGGCTGAAGTCGTACGCGCGCGGCCGGCATCTTCGGCCGGCGTGGGGCACGTATCGAGCCGGCTCCGAGGGCGGATTCCACCGGTGGGCATTATCGACGAATCCGGGACCGGTGACCCGAAATTCCCGAAGATCGACCAAAGTCGGGCGAAGCGTAGTGACCATGGTCATTCGCGACTTTCCCGTAGCCGATCCCAGGGGGACCGTCATGGCCTGGTACTCCGGAGCCACCAAGCGTGAACTGCAACCGGAATCCGATGCCCAGCCCACCATCCGCCCCACCCAGTTGATCCTCCACTCGATCGCCGCGCCGTGGTCCGGGGAGCGGATGTACGAGTACTGGCGCGACTCGACCAACCTGGAGTCGCACTTCGGCTGCGCGTACGACGGCGGCCTGTTCCAGTTCGTCGGCACCGAGACCCGCGCCGACGCCAACGCCTCGGCGAACCGGCGGGCCGACGGCACCGGAGCGGTCAGCTGCGAGAGCGCGAGCAACCTGGAGCACACCGATCCGTGGACCGACGCCCAGATCGCGAGCCTGATCCGGCTGGGGGTCTGGCTGCACCAACGGCACGGCCTGCCGCTGCGGGTGTGCCGCACCTGGGACGACCCGGGCTACGGCCACCACCGCATGTTCGCCAAGTGGTCGCTCGGCGGCACCGCCTGCCCCGGCGACGCGCGGGTGCGGCAGTTCACCGAGCTGGTCTTCCCCGGGATCGTGGCCGCCGCCACGGGTGGCCCACCCGTCGAGATCCCGGCCCAGCGGCCCGCCGTGGACCTGGCCGAACTGGTCGCGGCGGCGCGCTCGGACCCGAAGCGGGCCGGGACGCCCGTCACCTACATGGGGACACGCATGGTCGAGAACGCGCTGGTCGCGGAGGGGTTGCTGGCCGAGGGCCTGGCCGACGGGCACTACGGCACCGCGACCGTGCGGGCGTACGCGGAGTGGCAGCGCAGACTCGGCTACAGCGGCTCCGACGCCGACGGCATCCCGGGTCGCCGCTCGCTGGCCCGGCTCGGCGACAGGCACGGGTTCACGGTGGCGTGAGAGCCAGGCGCGAGCCGCGACGCGCGAGCCGCGAGGCCGCCGGGCCCGGGGCACGCCGCCCTACGCCCCGGATCGGCGTCGCTACACGCCCCGATCGGTGGCCACGAGCAGGCCGGTGACGATCGCCAGGAGCGACCACACCAGCCACGTCCACGCGACCGCTTCGTAGACCGCGCTGTACAGGCCGAGGATGGTCAGCAGCACGAGTGTGCAGACCACCATGCCGCGACTCTGCGGACCGTAGGTACGGATCATCGTCGCCTCCTCCGTCGGAGTCCGGGAACGCACCCGTGCGGGCCACGGTAGCGCAGCGCGTTCGACCACCGACAGATCACGACCCGTCACAAACACGCGGCGTGAGGGGTCACGGCCCGAGGGGGCGCCCGCGGCGACACGTCGTCACGGCACCGGTGGGCGTACCGGTCACAACACCAGGAGATCGAACAGTCGATCCAGGTCCGCCGCCGGATTCGCGGTCAACCCGCCGTGTACCGGGCCGGGTTGCACGATCGTGCTGCGCGGCGCGGTCAGCCAGCGAAAACGTCGGCCGAGCGGCTCCGCCCCCGGCGCGCCGGCCGACTCGCTGCCCGCGCACACCAGCTCCCACGCGGCCAGTACCGCCCGGGCCTGGGTCGGGTCGGCCTCCGGGTCGAGCGCGCACAACCTGGACTGCTCGACGTGCGTACGCGCGCCCAGGAAGTCGAAGGCCTGGCTGTACAGGGCCACCCCGACATTCAGACACTCCCCGCGCTCCACGCGCGGCACCAACCGGATGATCGAGTACTCGAAGAACTCCCGCTGCACGGCCATCGTCATCACTTCAGCCAATCCGGACGGTTCGACGGCTGCGCGGCGCCCTGGCGCGCGGACACCTCGGGCGCGATCTCCGGCAACCACGCGCGCGGGGCGGCGGCGCGGGCCAGCAGGTGCGCGATGTACGCCTCGCGCAGCGCGCCGGGACCGTCCAGGCCGAGCGCGCGTTCCGCCTCGCCCGGTTCCAGCCACTCGTCCGGGACCAGGGCCAGCACCTCGGTCAGCAGCTCGCGGGTGATCCTCGGGGCCAGCTCGGCGTCGGCCTTGAGCAGGCCGGGTCCGCCGAGCGCGGCCAGTACGTGGTCGCTCGCGTCGAACGGGCGCGTGGCGGCGGACGCGGCGGCCTGCCACGCGTGGTGGAACCACAACGAGGCGCCGTGGTCGATCAGCCACAGCCGGCCGTGCCAGACCAGCAGGTTCGGGTTGCGCCAGGAACGGTCCACGTTCGAGGTCAGCGCGTCCAGCCACAACACGCGCGCGGCCAGTTCGGGATCCGGCTCCCAGGTGGCGGGGGTGAAGTCGGCCGAGCCCGGCAGGAAGTCCATTCCGAGGTTCAGCCCGGCGCTGGCCCGCACCAGCTCCTGTACCTCCTGGTCCGGTTCGCCGCGCGCGATCACCGGATCCACCTCGACCCGCACGAGCGCCGGCACCGGCAGCCCGAGCCGACGCGCCAGTTCGCCCACCACGACCTCGGCGACCAGGACCTTGGGCCCCTGCCCGGCACTGCGGAACTTCACGACATACGTACCGAGGTCGTCGGCCTCGACGAGCCCGGGCAACGAACCGCCCTCACGCATGGGCGTGACGTAGCGAATGGCATGGACCAGGGGAAGCATGCCCGAAACAATGCCACGCCCTCGACGCCGAAAAACACTCGCCCCGCCGCACCCGCCCCCGACACCCTGGACCGATGACCCACACCGACCGCGTCCTGGTCCTGTCCCCGCGCAGCACCGACACCGACCGGGCCCTGGCGAGCGCCGCCCACCGCCGCGACCTGCCGGTACGCCGCCTGCACACCTGGCGGGCGCCGGCCGACGCAATGGGCGTGCGGGCGCACCTGTACGCGGGTCCGCTGTTCGCCGACGCGACCGCGCGCGACCTGGACCTGGGCCTGCTGGAGGCACCGGAGGACTGGTTGGCGCGACTGCCGGTCGAGCTGACCCGTCGGGAGATCACCGCGACCACGTTGGCGCACGCGTGGACGCTGCGTCGGCCGATGTTCGTCAAGCCGCCGAACGACAAGTCGTTCCCGGCCCGGGTGTACCGGGACGGCACGCAATTGCCGGGTGGCGACGCGGCGGACCCGGACACCGTGGTGCTGCTCAGCGAGACCGTGGTGTTCCGGGCGGAGTACCGGCTGTTCTGTCTGGACGGGGCGGTGCACGCGGCGTCGCGGTACGCCGTCGACGGCGACCTCGACATCGCGCCGATCGCGGCGTGCCGGCGCGGTCCGGACGCGCTCGCGTTCGGCGCGGAGGTGCTGGCGGCGGCCGGGGCGGACCTGCCGTCGGCGGTCGTGGTGGACGTGGGGAGCACCGACGCGGGCTGGGCGGTCGTCGAGGCCAACGCGGCCTGGGCCTCGGGGGGCTACGCGTGCGAGATCGACCGGGTGCTGGACGTGGTGTTGCGCGCCGGTGGGCCGCGTCGGGAACTCGCGGCACGGGACGCGGCGTTCGTCCGGCACGCCCCCGTGGTGCGGGACCGGGGGTGACGGATCGGAGCCGGCGGGCGACCCGCGAATGGGGACCGTGCGACGGGTCCGGAGACAATGGGTGTACCCGGATCCATCAGGATCCCCGCTCCTCGGGACGTGACACGCGTGAGTTCGCCGGAATCCAGCTCGGCGCCGATCGGCGACCTGTTCATGCGCCTGGCCAAGCGCATCCGGATCCGCGCCGGCCGCGAACTCGCCCCGTTGGGCCTGACCCCCGCCCAGGCACACGCGATGAAGGTGCTCGCGCACGCCGGTGAGCCGCTGCGGATGGCGGACCTCGCCGCGCGCCTGGAGATCGTGCCGCGCTCGGCGACGACGGTGGTGGACGACCTGGCGGCGCGCGGGTTGGTCCGGCGCAGCGCCTCGGCGGTGGATCGGCGGGCGACGTTGGTCGAGCCGACGGAGGAGGGGCGTGCCGAGGTGCGGCGGATCCGGGCGATTCGTCAGGGCGCGGGGGCGGCCGTGTTCGACCGGCTCGGCGAGGCGGACCGGGCCGAGTTGTTGCGGCTGTTGCGCCTGCTGGATCGGGAACTGGCCGAGCAGGAGTCGGTGGACCGGGACGGGACGGGGCATCCGTGTACGCGCGGGTCGGCGAGGTGAGTGGGTGGTGCGGGCGTCCGGGTGACTCGTGTGGGCGTCCGGACGATCCCCGCGGATGCCCGGGTGATTCCGCCGAGAGCAGAGGTCCTTCCCGTGGCGGGCGTACGCGGGCAGAGTCGGATCATGAGAACTTTGATCCTGGGTGGTTCCGAATTCGTCGGCCGGGCCCTGACCGACGCCGCGCTCGCCAAGGGCTGGGACGTCACCGTGTTCAACCGCGGTCGTTATGAACTCCCGCCCGAGGCACGCCCGTTGATCGGCGACCGCACGGTCGAGGGCGGGTTGGCGGCGCTGGCCGACGGTGAATGGGACGTGGTCCTGGACACCTGGAGTGCCGCGCCCAGGGCGGTGCGGGACACGGCCGACCTGCTGGCCGACCGGGTCGGGCGCTATGTGTACATCTCCACGTGCTCGGTGTACGCGAACCCGACGCTCCCCGGGCTGGGCGAGGAGGCGCCGTTGATCGAGGGTTCGCCCGACGACGGCGATGTGGAGTACTCCGTCGCCAAGCGCGGCGCCGAGATCGCGATCGAGCGGGCCTTCGGCGACCGGTACGTGCACGCGCGCGCCGGCCTGATCCTGGGCCCGCGCGAGAACATCGGCCGCCTCCCGTGGTGGCTGAACCGGATCGCCCGAGGCGGCCCGGTGGTCGCGCCCGGCCCGCGCGAGTCCCCGCTGCAGTTCATCGACGCGCGCGACCTGGCCGAGTGGTCGGTGCACGCCGCCGAGGCGGCCCTGAGCGGCCCGTACAACCTGATCTCGCCGACGGGCCACACCACGATGGGCGAACTGCTCGAACTGTGCGTGCGGGTCACCGGCTCCACCGCCGAACTGCGCTGGATCGACCCCGAGGCGATCCTGGCCGCGGATGTCCGGCCGTGGATCGAACTGCCGGTGTGGGTCCCGGCGGGCGAAGACTACGACAGCATCCACCGCCGCGATGTGCGCAAGGCCCTGGCCGCCGGCCTCCGCATCCGCCCGGCGGAGGAGACCGTGGCCGACACCTGGACCTGGCTCCGCGCCCTGGGCGGAGTCGCCCCCCAACGCCCCGACCGTCCGGTGGTCGGCCTCCCCCCGGAAAAGGAAGCCGAACTCCTGAAGCGCTGACCAGGCGAGGCGCCGTCGGCGCAACGCACGACCGACGGCGCCCATCGGGCACACGAGCCCATCCCGCACCCCGAGCCGAAGCGGTCGGGACACGCTCCGGCGCCCACCGCGGTATGCCCGCACCTGTGCGCGCCGGCCACCGGCACCGACAGCGAACCTGTCACCCTTCCGGGCACTCTCGCGAACGTCCGCACGGCCCTCCCCGAAGCCCGGCGTGCCGCGTTCGACGAGGCGGCGACAACGCCCCGCTCGGGCAGATCACCGCCAAGGCCGTCCAGCGGGCCACGCCCCGGAGACCCGTGCGCGCATCCACGCCGACGCCGACGCGGCCCGGGTCCGGCCCGGCGATCCGTCCGGACCGGTCATGCTCGGCGTTGCCGTCGGCACGATCCACCGGGTGGTACGGGTGATCTGCTTCTCGCGGGACGGACGGCTCGCCGTGGTCGAGGAGTTGCTGCGGCCGGCGGATCGGTGGCGGGTGCGGCTCGGGTAGATCCGGAATGTCGTGCTCCACATTCCTGCTCTGTACACACGTGGGTTGCGGAAGATGGATCGGCTGACCAACCACGTACCGTGATCACCGGCCGCGCCGGCTATCGCAGCGTCCCGCCGTCGCGCATCCCCCAAGGCAGCCAGTCGGGCGGGTTGGACAGGCTGGAGTTGCGGCCGATCGCCGCATGCCGGGCGGAGACGACCCGGTCGTTGACGGCGACCTCTGCCCGCAGGATGTCGGAGCGCACGTTCTGGTCGGCCCGCAGCAGGATCGCCGCGATGAGCGCACCGACGGTGCCGTCGGGGATCCTGAACCGCTCGAACTCGTACGCCTCGCCGTCTGCGGTCAGGTAGCGCGAGACGAGGGTCTGATCGTCGGCCCCGCCTGCGACTTCGTAGTCGAGCCATGTGCTGTCGGGTGATGGCACGCCGTCTCCGAGGTGTGGATCGTGATGAGTGGTGGCTGCGGGCTGCGGCGGTCCCTTCCTCGCGCGGCCCCGCGTGGTGCCCCGCCCGGCCGCCGACGCGGTGGCGACGACCGGGCGGGGGCATGGGCCCGGCGGTGGTAGCGGCTCACCGCCGGGCCGGGGTTGCCCGCCGCTCGCCACGGACGCCCACCGACCCGGCGCGGGAACACACCACCGGGTCGACGCCGCATGCGGACCCGCACCCGCACCGGCCGGAAGGCGGCTCGTCAGCCGCCGGAGAGAGGCGAAGCGAGATCATCCGCTTCCGGGCAAGGCGCCGGCAGCGAGCGTGTGTACGGCGACCCCGATGGCCGCGCACAGGTGCGCGGCATCCGTGAGTCGCACCGCGCCGTCGACCATCCGAGGGTGCTCGACCCACCAGGCCATCGGCTGCCAGGGAGCCGGCGGCGGGTCGGGGGTAGGCAGCCACAGGTAGGTTCCCGCGGACAGATACCGCGCCTGGGCAACGGCCGAGAGGCCGGAATCGGCGTTGAGTTCCTTCCATCGATCGCCGCCGTGGGGCGCGGTCAGGAACGAGAGCCTGCCCAAATCGGTACCGACGACAGGGCCGAGGTCGTTCGCGACCTTGAGGAGTGAGCACGCCTCCTTGCCGAGGTCGGCGGCGACGACCACCACGTCGAACAGGGGGCCGACGGAGACGACCCGAACCGCAGGGCCATGCCACCGACTTGCGATCCCGCCGACGCCGGGCGAGGTGCCGACCCGGGCGAACCACTCGGTGACCGGTTCGTCTTCCACCATCGGCTCCCTTCGATCGACTGCCGACGACGGCACGATAGGAGCGATCGACGGGGACCACCCGAGCTGTGGGCTCGGGTAGTCCCGCAGTTCGGCGATCAGTTGGCGAGCGTGCCCATGCGTGCCGCGAGTGCGGCGACCTCGCGCGAATAGGAGGGCCTTGCTCGTTGCCGCAGTCCGCGCACCAGCTCGCGGACCAGGAGGCTGTTGTGGACGTCCTCGGGTGCCACCCGTTCGGCTTCCTTCAGGTGCAGGAGCACCGCCGGATCCTCGCGTCGCTGCTCGTAGCAGCGGGTCAGTTCGAGCAGGTGCGTGGCCCGCCGTTCGACGGAGGGCATCACGTAGGGATCCACGCCGTTGGCGATCCGCAACGCGTCTCCCGTGTCGCCCGCCTCCATCGCGATGGAGACCCGGTGCAGCAGGACGTTCGTCGGTCCGAACACGGTCCACTGCACGTTGCCCTCGCCCGCGACCCGGGCCGCGGGATCGGCGTGCTCACGCAGGACCTTCCGGGCATCCGACCAGCGGCGTCGTCGAGCGAGCGCCACCGCGACGACCAGGTGCAGGGACCCGTACAACGCGGCCCGGTCGGGCTCCGACCGCCATTCGCCCAGCTCGGATGCGGCCCGCCGAGCCACGAGTTCGGCCCCCTCGGGTTCCCCGTCCGAGAGCAGCACGTGCCCGAGGTTCCAGTCGGATGCCGCGATCCGCAGCGGGTCGTCGGCCTCCTGTGCCGAGCGGCGGGCGCGATCCGCGGCGAGCAGCGAGAGGTCCATGCGGCCGGTGCGCTTGCAGTAGGTGCGCAGCAGGGCGTAGAGATCGGCGGCGATCCGGTGTGCATCGCGGCACTGCTTCGTCTCTCCCGGGGGTCTCCAGGACCGCAGGGCGTGATCGATGTCCGTGATCAGCGGCGGCAAAAGCACTCCGGCGTCGGAGAATCGGGTCGGCGACGACTGGTACGTGCGCCACGCGGCCTCGACGCGGTCTCTCAACACCGGCAGGTCGGGCCGCAGAGCGTCCGGCGGCGGACCGAGGCCCATCAACGCCCGCTCCACCGCGTCGAGGCCGGCCCGGACCCGGTCTTCCTGCGCGCGCTGCGGTTCTCCCAGCAGGGCGGAGGTAGGCACCCCCAGCTCCCGCGCCAGGGCGTGGAGTACGGCGATCGTCGGCGTCTTGAGGCCGCGTTCGATCTGTGACAGATAGTCCTCGGCGATACCGACGAGGCCCGCGACGGCGGCCTGGGTCCTGCCGTGTCGTGATCGGTGGAAGCGCACGCGCTCCCCGATGGGAATGTCCGCCGCGTTCCGGCTCATCCGGTCCTCGTCTCGCGCATTCGGCACTGGCCCCACGGTAGGCGGGCAGACCATGAAACGCTGGCCGGACCGCCCGATACACACCCGGAGAGTGACCATGGCGCGCCATCGCCTCGTCCTGTGGGACATCGACCACACCCTCATCGCCACCGGAGGCGTCGGCCGCGAGGTGTTCGCCGACGCGTTCCGCAGGGTGACGGGCGTGACCATGCGCGAGCAGGCGAGCGTACACGGACGCACCGAACAGGTGATCTTCGGCGACACCGCCCGCGTCCACGGCCTCGATCCGGGCGAGTTCGCCTTCCCGGACTTCGCCGATGCCCTGGCCGACGGCTATCGCACCCGAGCCGCCGAGATGCGCGAACGCGGCCACGCCCTCCCCGGTGCGGCGTCCCTCCTTGCCGCCCTGGCCGAGAAGCCCGGCGTCGTGCAGACCGTGGTGAGCGGCAATCCGCGCTCCGTCAGCCGCATCAAGCTGGAGGTGTTCGGACTGGACGGGCTTGTCGACTTCAGCCTCGGGGCTTACGGTGACGACCACATCGACCGACCCGAGCTGGTACGTGCCGCCCGCGAACTTGCCGATGCGCGCTACGGCACCTCGTTCACCGCGGCCGACACCGTGATCATCGGGGACACGCCGGCGGATGTGGACGCCGGCCGTCAGGGCGGCGCCAGGGTCATCGCGGTTGCCACCGGAGCGAGTGACAAGGACGCGCTCGCACACGCGGACCACGTCCTCGACGATCTCTCCGACACGGCACGGATCGTCGAACTCGTGTGCAGGTAAAGCCCGGCGCGTGCCGCTCCCGAGCGCGCCGGCTACCGATCACGATCGAGGCGGTGTTACCCCGGCCGAAGCCGGCACTCCGTGATCGCGGCCTCGAGGTCTACCAGTTCGGCACGCGTGGCGACCGGTTGACGATCCGCAGGCTGTCGGCGGGCGCGTGCCAGCTCCGCATTTCGGCGTTGTGAGGCCGGACGTACACCAAGTTGTCCGAGCCGAAGTTGACCACCATCCCGGGCGGGAACGGGCTGCCCGGCTGGGCGTGCTCGACGTGATCCCCATCTGGGGCGGTCCCTCGTAGGCCATCGCGATGTCTCCCTGGTGAGTGGTGGATGCGGGGCCACAGCGTCACGGATCACGTGCGGCCCCGCGGGTGCCCGCCCGGCCACCGACAGGACGGCGAGGACCGGGCGGGAGTCGGGGGCCGGCCGCCGCTAGAGACAACGACCGGGCGGGGGTCTCGGCAGTGGTGTCCAAGCACCGCCGGGCCGGGGCCTGCTAGGTCGGCCAATAGTCCGGCCGCACAGGGCGCACCGCCCGGCGCGTGCTCCACCCGAGTGCGCCGGCTACCGATCACGCCGCGGGCGGTGCCACCCTGGAGGCCGACACCCGAGGAGACACCATGGCCAGAACCACCGTCGTCCGCGGCGAGCGCATCGAACTCCCGAACACCCTTGCCGAGATTCGGGCCGCCCTCCCCGAGGACCGCCGTGACGAATTCGACAAGGCCATGTACGAAACCCCCCTCGACCAACTCGAACGCCGCGCCCTCATCGACTGGGCGCTCCCGCCCGAAGCCCACGAGGACGACGACGAGGCCTCCCGTCGCATCAAGGCCGGCGACTTCGGCTTCGCCCAGTGGACCGACAGCGACGGACACGTGGTACCCCGATGAGCCGCTACTACGTCCAGTACTCCGACGAGGCCGAGGATGGCCTCAAACCACTCTCGGCCGGGCGGATCCGCGCCTTCAAGTCGACGGTCGAGTCGACCATCGGCAACGACCCCTACGGGCACGGCTCCACCCAGGTCGGCTCCGATCGCGACCGCCGCGACGCCACGATCACCGGAGTGGTGATCCGCTACGACGTCAGCGGCTCGGTCCTGGTCGTCTCCGTCACCCGCGCCATCGCCTGGTAGCGCATCACCCGGACGCCGGCCGCGCCCACCACCGCGGTATCGGACCCGGCGGGTACTGCCGCACAGATGCACGACAGCACCCCACGCTGGCTGGGGCGCCGAGTGGCAGCGGCTCCTTCTACTACCAGGGCAGCATCGGCTGACTCCGGACGCACGAAAGCCCCCGCCGCCCGAAGGCAACAGCGAGGGCTTCAACGATCGCTGCTCAGGAATCGCACAACCGTCGAATGCGGGCGAGCTTTTGCTCGGCAGTCATGCCCACCTCGTCCACGACCAGCCGATCGTAGACATCCCGGATCGCGCTGTCCTCGTACTGCGTCGGGTCGGCGGCGATCTCCATGGCCTGGGCGAATCCGGAACCCTCGGCGATGTCGTAGAGCCAGATGGTCTGCTCCTGGCGCGGCTCGTCGTTGATCCGCGGATCAAGGATCCACAGCGGGATGGACCCAATTTGCTCTGCCTGTAGGGCCTCCGCCAGTGCTACGAGTACCCACTTCCCCAGCTTCCCGTAGCCGAGCTCTTCGCGCATTTCCCTTAGCGACACCTTCAAGAGCCCGTCTGCGGCTCGGCATCGGTTGGCCAGGTCAGCCAGGTTCTCAGACATGCGGATCCCCATCCCGTTCCCAGCGGCTGTATGGGAATATCTTGCCACAGGTCACCTGTCGTATGGCACATTGGCTCTCCTGTAATATCTGAGAAATAATATCTGGAGTTACGCGGGAAATAATCACACTCCGGTTCGGTTGTACTCCTCCACCAGGGCAGGCGGCGACGGCGGCTGGAAGTCGCGCCGCGGCAAGGTCAAGCCGAAGAGAAGGCCAAGACGATCTTCGCGACGCCGAACCAGGTCACTGAACTCGCACAGCGCAGCCATGCGTTGCGAGGCGAGATGGGCGAGATGATCATCCTCACGCTCGCGTACACCGGCATGCGCCTCGGCGAGTTGTACGGGCTCCTGCGAACGGACTGCAACCTCCTGGGCAAGGAGTACGAACGGTCCCTCACCGTGGCGCGTCAATTTCAGTTTCAAGGGGAGCGCGGACCCTGCCGATTCCCAAGTACGACTCGGGTGGACGCATCGAGTTGCCGCCGTTCCTGGCCGACCGCTTGTCCGCGCTGCTGGCCACGCACAGTTCCAGGTTCGTCTTCACCGCACCCGAAGGCGGGCAGCTCCTGACCGGCAGTAGCTTCTACGACAGCTTCTGGCATCCCGCCACGCGAGGGCGTCCGCGGCGGCTGGCGTCGCGCGGGCATCGCGCGCTGCCCGCCCTGCCCTGCGTCACGGGCTTGGAGGGCATGGTCCCCACGGTCTACAACACGGCCAGGCGGTCTGGCTGGGCGAGGCGGAGCATCCGGATGTCGCGATCGAGGAGCGTCCGGGGCACGAGACGAGGACGGTCAAAGAGACCTACCGGCACGCGACCCCATCGATCGAGCGCGCGATCGCCGAAGCTCTCCAGTTGGTATGAGGCGGCAACCCCGGCACGTGAGGCGTCACGCAGTGTGAGCTGACAGGTCGTACCCCAATCGTGCCCCAATCGGTGGCGCCGGAGCGTGTGAAGGCGCCGCCCGCTGCTCCCGGGAGCGGGCGGCGCCTGTCGTGTTCGGCCAGGTCGGAGGGTGTTTCCCGAGGGCCTGGGCCGAGACCTCGTGGGCTACTTGCCCGTGTAGTCGACCTGGAGTTCCTTGATGCCGTTGATCCACGCGTGGCGAAGGCGCCTCGGGTCGGCGGCCTTCGTGATGTCGGGCATCGCGTCGGCGATGGCGTTGAACATCAGGTTGATCTCCATGCGCGCGAGCGAGGCGCCGAGGCAGAAGTGCGGGCCGCCGCCGCCGAAGCCCAGGTGCGGGTTGGGGCTGCGGGTGATGTCGAACTTCGTCGGGTTCTCGAACACGTCCGCGTCGAAGTTGGCCGAGCTGTAGAAGATGCCGACCCGCTGGCCCGCCTTGATCTCCTGGCCGCCGAGCACGGTGTCCTGGGTGGCGGTGCGCTGGAAGGACATCACCGGCGAGGAGTAGCGCACGATCTCGTCCGCCGTGGTCTCCGGCCGCTCCGCCTTGTACAGCTCCCACTGGTCGGGGTTGTCGAAGAACGCCAGCATCCCGTGCGTGATCGCGTTGCGCGTGGTCTCGTTGCCGGCCACGGCCAACAGCAGGACGAAGAAGCCGAATTCGTCGGAGGACAGGCTGCCGTCGGATTCGGCGGTGATCAGCCGGGTGACGATGTCCTGCGCCGGGCACGCCTTGCGCTCCTCGGCCATGCCCATCGAGTACAGCATCAGTTCGGCGGCGGCCTGCGCGCCCGCCTCCTGCGTCTCCGCGTACTCGGGGTCGTCGTAGCCGAGCATCTTGTTCGACCACTCGAAGATCTTCCGGCGGTCCTCCTGCGGTACGCCGATCAGCTCCGCGATCGCCTGCAGGGGCAGTTCGCAGGCGACCTCGGTGACGAAGTCGCCCGAGCCCTTGGCCTTGGCGTCGGCCACGATCTGCGCGGCGCGTTCGGTCAGCGCCGCCTGGAGGGCGTTGATCGCGCGGGGCGTGAAGCCACGCTGGACGATGCTGCGCAGCCGGGTGTGCTCCGGCGGGTCGATGTTGATCATGATGAGCTTCTGCGCATCGATGTTGGACATGTCCATGCCCTCGGCGAAGCGGATGATCGCCGTGTTCTTGTTCGTCGAGTAGATCTCCGGCTTGGTGGAGACCTCCTTGACGTCCGCGTGCCGGGTGACCAGCCAATAGCCGTCGTCGCCGAAGTTGGACACCTCGGGCGTCTGCGGGACCCACACCACCGGGGACGTCTTGCGCAGCAGCGCGAACTCGTCGAGCGGGATGCGCGTGGTGTACAGGTCGGGGTCGGTGGGGTCGAAGCCGTGGTCGAGGACCGGACACGTCATGGTGGAACTCCCGTTGCCGGAGGGTGTGCGAGGTCGCCGCGGGATCCGGCCGGGGACGGGTGCCGAACGTCGCGGTGGTGCGGTGGTGCGGGGTGTGGTGGTGCGGTGGTGCGGTGGGCTGCCGTGCTGGTGTCGGGCCCGCGGAGGGTTTGCGGGGCGGGGCGGTGCGCGTGCTCGGTCAGACCCCGGCGACCGTGCCCGGCGCCCTGCGGCGCGGGCCCAGGAGCTTGCGGACCACACCGCGCAGGATGCGACCCAGCTCGTCGTCGGGCAGTTCGGGGAAGGCGGCGACGGCGGAGTAGATGCCACCCATCGCCACCGCCGTCGACACGCGGTATTCGATCGAGTCGTCGACGTCGTCGAGGACTTCGCGCACCCGCGCGGTGATCGAGGCGAGTCGGGGCTGAATGGCGGGGTGGCGGCCTATCGCGACGTCCCGGTCGAGGATGACGGCGAGGGTGCGGTACCGGATGAGGAAGTCGACGTAGCCCTCGAACAGCAGGCGTTGGCGAGCGGTGGTGCCGCGCCTGCTCTCGGCGACCTCCAACACCCGGTCCAGATCGTTCAGGGCCGGGCGCAGCAGGGCGTCGAGCAGTTCGTCCTTGGTCCGGAAGTGGTAGTACAGGGCCGCCTTGGTCACCCCGACACGGTCGGCGATGGCCTGCAGCGAGGTGCCGGCGAAGCCGTGTTCGCCGAACAGCTCCTCTGCCGCCAGGAGCACCCGGTCGTAGGTGTCCTCCGGTGCCGGAATCGCCACGGGTCCCCCTTCCTGTTGGCCATGAACATACGTCGACCTTTGCCAATCGACAAGGCTGATGGACCGTCAATTTTCATCCCGGTACGGTTGTTCCCAAGGAATCCGGCTTGCCGCTCGGCCAGGAGCGGACCCGGACGGGCTGACGGTCGGGCCGGGCCGATGATCACGCCTCGACCGCACCCCGATCACACCGGCCCACCCGAATCGCCCCGCCGCGCGCGAGGCGCCGGTAGGTTGCCGCCATGAGCGACTTCGAGGCCCGCATCGAGGCCGAGCGGCAGCGATCGGCCGGCCCCACCTCGGCCGCACGTCGACCCGCCGACCGGACCTCGATCGCCGAGCGCGTCGAGGCGCTGCTGGCCGCGACGGCGGCGGAGTTCGACCGCCGGGGCATCGCGGCACTACCCGTACTCGGCTACCCGCCGCCCGGAATGCGGTCGCGACTCACCGGCCGCCGGCCGACCGTCGTGGCCCACCGCCGACCGGTCCTGGACCTGTTCTCGCTCGACCACGCGGGTCGTCCGTTCCTGGAGCACGACCCGTTCCCGGCGCGGCGGATCTGGCTGAGCACGTCGCATCCGGGCCGGGCCAGGACCCTGGAGGCGGCCGTACTGCGCGCCGGTCTGACCCCGGACACCCTGATCCTCGGCGAGGGCCCGCCCATCCCCCTCGACCCGGAGGAGGCCGCCCGCGACGGCCGACCGGGCGTGCGCTTCGACATCGCGGCCGACGGCTCCCTGCTGGTGTACCCGGCGGCGGACGCCCCGCCGATCCCGCTCGTCGAAGCGCTGACGGCTGCCGTGACGGGCGGCGGCACGCACCGCTAGCGCGCCCGGTTCACTCCACGCCCTCCACGTACATCCCCCCGCCACCCGCCCGCGCCCGCAGCGCCGCCCGCAGTCGCGCGGCCCGTTCCGCCGGCATCGCCGCCGCGCCCTGATCCGGCGTCAGCAGGTGCCACGCCCGCAACTCGTCGGCCTGGAGCCGGATTTCCCCGATCCGCTCGGCCGTCAACACGCCCCCGTCGAACAGCCAGCGCACACCGCCGCGATGCTCGCCCGTCGGCGCCACCCACTGCGCCACGAGCAGGTTCGGCGCACCGTCGAGCACGATCCCCAACTCCTCCCGCACCTCCCGGACGCAGCCCTCCCACGGCGACTCCCCCGGCTCCAGGATCCCGCCGGGAAACTCCAGCCCGGGTTTGTAGTCCGGCTCGACGAGCAGCACCCGCCCCTCGGCATCGAAGAACAGCGCCCCCGCGGCGCCGGTGATCCGCACGTCCGCCGCGTCTTCCGCACGCCCATTCGCCTGGTTGTCCATGCCCCGCAGTCTGGTCGAGCCGACCGCGCGCACTCCGAGCGGGGCGCGTCCCCGCCGCGCGCCTCTGCCGCGCGCTCCGGCACGTGTTCACCCCATCTCCGGGGCGGCGCGTGCTCAGTCGCGCGTCGCCAGCCCGAAGACCACCACGTCGAGCAGCCGGGGCAACCGCTCCGGATCGTCCACTTCACGCTGCTCGTGCGCCCACGCGATCCCGTGCGCGAGGGTGAACAACCCGTCCGTGTCGATGTCGGCGCGCACCTCCCCCGCCGCCTGCGCGCGGGTGAGCAGGTCGGCGCCGGCCTCGCGCATCGCATGACAGGAGGCGTACAGCTCCGAGGTCTCGTCGGCGAGCGTGGCCATCAGCGTCGCGCTCATCCCCCGGAACGTACCGGCCCCCTCGATCAGCAACCGCAACCACGTGGCCAGCGCGTCCCGCGCGCCGTCGGCGTCGCGCAACGCCTCGGCCCGCGCGGTGAGGCCGTCGTACCGATCCCGCACCACCGCCTCGACCAGCGCGTCGCGGGTCGGGAAATGCCGGTACAGCGTCCCGATCCCGACCCCGGCCCGCCGGGCCAACTCCTCGAGCGACGCGTCGACGCCCCGCTCACCGAACATCACCCGGGCCTCGGCGAGCAGCCGCTCGTAGTTGCGCCGCGCATCGGCGCGCATCGGCCGGCTCATCGGCACTCCCTCTCGAACGACACCACGATTGTCAAACGGAGCCTGCCTCCATATGGTGGAAGAGGCAAACCGGAGGACCCCTCCGGTATGTCGGGCGCAGCCGTGCCCGGCAGGCGGAGCCGTGCCCACGGGACGCCGCCGGCCCCACCCGCACACCCCGACGAACCGAAACGGAACCCGATGACGCACGACAAGACCGCCCTCGGGCGACTCGGCCTGTGGACCTTCGCGTTCGACGGTCGACCCGCCGGCGAGGTACGCGACGCGGCCGCCGAGATCGAGGCCCTCGGCTACGGCGGCCTGTGGATCGGCGAGGGCATCGGCCGCGAGGCCACGACCCATGCCCAACTCCTGCTGTCGGCGACGCACACGCTCCCGGTCGCCACCGGCATCGCGATCATGTCCGAGCGCACCCCGCGCCTGATGGCCGCCGCCGAGGCCACGCTCAACGAGGCGTATCCGGGCCGCTTCGTGCTGGGCCTGGGCGGCCACCGCGCCGCCGGGCAGGCGGACATCCCCGGCATGCCCAAGGCGAACACCGCCCCCGCCGTCGCGGGCGTCGGCGCGTACCTCGACGAGATGGACGCCGCCGTACTCGTCGGCGACCCGCCCGAGCGCCCCACCCGCCGTGTGCTCGCCGCCCTCGGGCCCGGGATGCTCGCCCTCGCCGGCCGCCGGACCTGGGGCGCGCACACCTACCTGGTGACGGTGGACCACACCGCGCTCGCCCGGGAGACGATGGGCCCGGACCCGTACCTGTCCGTGGCGCTGACCGTGATCCTCTCGCCGACCGCCGACCGGACCCCGGCCCTGGAGGTGGCGCGCGGCTTCGTGGCCGGCTATCGGGCCGCCCGGCACCAGGTGAACAACCTCCGCCGACTCGGCTTCAGCCGGGCCGAAATCGACGGCGAGGGCACTCGCCTGGTCGACTCCCTGTTCGCGATCGGCGACACCGAGGCCGTCGCGAAGCGCGTCCGCGAACACCTCGACGCGGGCGCCGACCACGTCTGCCTCCAGGTCCTCACCCCGGACCAGGGCCGCGTCCCGCTCGACGAATGGCGCGAACTGGCCGCGTTGGTTCCGGAGTTCACCTGATCAGGACATCCAGGCGCGGGACGGCACACGCCTACCGAGGGGCGTAGACCACGTGCTCGAAGGGCCACCGGGCGGCGAGCCACGCGGACACCTCGTGGTGGAGCGGAGCATCGAGGTCGGCCCGGTCGGCCCGCACCCACGAGCGCACGTCGGTGATCGACGGGTCGTCCCGGTCGGGGTAGATGTAGACGCACCCGACGACGTCCTCGACGCCCTCGGCGCTCCCGACGCCCTCGACACCTCGGGCGTCCCCGACCTCCCCGACCTCCCCGACCTCCCCGACCTCCCCGACAGCGAGCACCGTATAGGTGAAGCCCACCCGCCGAGTGAAGTCGTCCGCGTGTTCGACCAGGTCGCGCAGGTTGTCCGCCGAGGCCATGCCCTCCGGCGGCGGCCAGTGGCGGCCCGCGAAACCCGGTGTGGCGCGGATGTGGTCGATGCTCGACGTCCACGCGGCGAGGTCGGCCTCGTTGTGCCGGGCCGCCAGGGGCTCCAAGCGAAAGGACGGTGTGCTCGGCGGCGAGGGGATGACGAAGTCGTCGGGGACGAAGGTGCGCTCGGCCATGATCGGAGCGTACGACAGGAAGCCGGCCGTCGGGTCCCACTCCTCTCCCGCGTCCCCGATCGCGTCCGCCAACGCCCCGAACCCATACGTGCGTTCCGGATCCCAATCGGTACTGCGCAACAACCGCTCCCGCATCCCCGCCCACCCCCGTGCCGCGCCCGCCACCACCCAGGCGTCCGGCGCCTGGGCGGTCAGCCGCAGCGCCGGGCGCAACCACGAGGCGGCCTGCTCGGGCCAGGAGACGACGCTCACCACCTCGCCCGGCCAGGCCGCCGCGAGCGCGTGCGCGGCGGCGGTGGACGCGCGGTCCCGGCCGTGTCCGATCGCCAGCGTGCGCCGACCGGTCAACTTCCGGAGCAGGTCCGCCAGTTCCGCCTCGGTGTGCGGCGCGGGCGGGCAGCCCTTCCAGCGGGCGTACTCGGCCGGCAGGCACACCGCGCAGGGCCGGAACCCCGCCGCCACCGCGTCCGCCTCGGTCGCGAAGAAGACCCGGCTCGCCACGTAGCCCCCGCGCGCGATCGCCCGCAACGCGCTGCGGCAGTCCAGCCGCCCGTACAGCCGGCCGTTCGTGGTCCCGCCCAGGGTGCCGGGGGTCGCACTGCGGCGGGGCCGCCCGTCCGGCCCGATCAGCGTGTATCCGTCACCCGCGCCGCCGTTCACGTCGCTCACGCCGCGTCGTGGAAGACGAGGCCCAGGGTGCGGCGCCGGCCGGAGTGGACCGTGCTGACCCCGTGCCGGATCGGGGCGGCCGACCAGCCCCGGGCCGAGCGGATCGGCCGGTCCCGGGTGGTGAAGACCAGCCCGTGCCCCTGCGGCAGGCTGATCGCGGTCCCGCGCGACTGCGCCCGGAACCGCTGTTCGGCCAGCAGGAATTCGCCGCCCGTGTAGTCGACGCCGGGCGCGTCGAGGCCGATCACCACCTGCAGCGGGAAGACCAGGTCGCCGTACAGGTCGCGGTGCAACGCGTTCCAGTCCCCCGGCCCGTAGCGCAGCAGGATCGGCGTCGGCCGGGTCTGGCCCGCCGCATGACACATCGTCAGCCACTCGTCCAGGGTGTCCGGCCAGGGCGCGGGCCGGCCCAGCCGCTCCGCCCACGCGCGGGCGATCGGCAGCAGGTGCGGGTAGCAGGACGCGCGCAGTGCCGCGATCGGCTCCGGGACGGGTGCGGCGAAGTAGCGGTACTGCCCGGCCCCGAACCGGTGTCGGGCCATGTCGATCGTGGCCCGGAACAGTTCGGGTCGGTCGTACAGGTCCGCGATCTCGCGGCAGGCGTCCGGGTCCAGGATCCGGTGGGTCAGCGCGTGGCCGTGCTCGTCGAGGCGCGCGGCGAGGTCGGTGCCGGTCACCGGTTCGGCGGCGAAGAGGGTGTCCACGGCGTTCACCCCAGCCGCGCGGGCAGCGCGCCCTCGTGGTCGAGCAGGTACTCCTTGCGGTCGAGCCCGCCGGCGTAGCCGCGCAGCGCGCCGTCCGCGCCGATCACCCGGTGGCACGGGCGGATCAGCAGCAGCGGGTTGGCGCCGATCGCGGTCCCCACCGCGCGCACGCCCGCCCGCGAGATGCCCACGTGTCGGGCGATCTCGCCGTACGTGGTCGTGGTGCCGTACGGGATCTCGTCGACCGCGGCCCAGACCCGCTCCTGGAAGGCCGAGCCGCGCGGGGCCGTCGGGAGGTCGAAGTCGCGCAGTTCGCCGGCGAAGTAGGCGCCGAGTTGGCGCACCGGCTCGGCGAACACGGTCGCGTCGGCACGCGAGTCGGCGGGCACCCCGGCCCCGCCCTTCTGGCCGGGTACGGACAGCGAGGACAGCGCGACCGTGCCGTCGGGGCGCTCCTCGCCGATCAGCAGCAGCTCGCCGAGCGGGCTGTCGAGGGTGGTGTGGACGGTCATCATGGCACCTTTCGCCAAGACCGCGGCGCGGGCCGCGAGTACCGATCCCGATGCGACACCGGGGCTTTCACCACCCACTGTGCGCGATCCGCGGCGCATCGTCCGGCGGGAATCGGACATGGCGTCGAGGGCCGACGGGACATCGTGCGCGGGCCCGGTCGGGCGGCGCGTGGCGACCCGATCGGGCGGCGTGCGAAAGCCCGCGAATACGTTCCCCGACCCGCCGTCGGATCATGCACGATGGTTCGATGATCGAAACCGACCGGCTTTTGCTCCGCCGCTGGCACGACGACGACCTGCCCGCCCTCACCGCGATGCACGCCGACCCCGAGGTGATGCGCTACGTCGGCGACGGGCTGCCGCGTACGCCCGAAGAGAGCGCCGCGGCCCTGTCCGGCTACGAACGCGACTGGGAGGCACGCGGGTTCGGCCTGTTCGCGATCGAACTGCGCACACCCGACCCGGGCCCGGTCGGCACGGTCGTCGGCTGGGCCGGCCTGGCCGTACCGGAGTTCCTGCCGGAGATCCTGCCCGCCGTCGAGATCGGCTGGCGGCTGGCCCGGCCGTACTGGGGTCACGGCATCGCCACCGAGGCCGCCGTCGAGGTGCTGCGCTTCGCGTTCGAGTACGCCCGCGTCCCGCGCCTGGTGAGCGTATGCCACGTCGACAACGCCGCCTCGGCCAACGTCATGACGAAACTCGGCATGACCGAGGAGCGCCGCACCGTGGTCCCGGGCCGCGACAAACCGGTCGTGGTCACCGAACTCTCCCGGGGTCGCTACCTCCGCGGCCGGGCCTGACCGCCCACCGCGTGCCGCTCGCATCCTCCCGCGCGTCGATGCTCTACTGATGCGCGGCTCCGGCCGCCCCCCGGTCCGGTCCGATCCGATACGAGTGCGCACAACAGGGAGAGTGGCGTCGTGGGTTCTGCTTCGGGTATGCCGCGCTGGGGTCGGACCGTGCCGGCCCTGGCCGGGGCCGCGGCCGGGGCGGTGTGGCTCTGGCGACATCAGGGCGATCTGATGCTGCGGCGTCCGGTGAACGAGTGGACCTTCACCCACATGAACGCGCTGATGCCCAAGACCGTCGTCCCGCGTGCCGCGACGCCGTCCCCGTGGCCGGAGCGGGCGGAGTCGATCGAGGCGACCTACACCCTCGACCGGGTCGAGCGCCCGCTCGCGGACCTGCACGCGCGCACCTTCACCACGTCGTTCCTGGTGCTGCATCGCGGGGCGATCGTGCACGAGAGCTACGCGGGCCGCTGCGCCGGGCCGGGCGTGCGCTTCCAGGCTTTCTCGTTGACCAAGTCGGTGACGTCGATCCTGGTCGGCATCGCGCTGGCCGAGGGCGCGATCACGAGTCTGCACGACCCGGTCGCGACCTACTGCCCGGACCTGGCCGGGACCGCGTTCGAGGGGCCCACCGTCGAGCAGGTGTCGGACATGTGCAGCGGCGTGGGCGCGGTCGAGGACTGGACCGTCCCGGAGAGCGCGATCAACCGCTTCGAGCGCGCGGTCACCGGCGGCGGATCGATCCTGGACGTGATCCGCTCGCTGCCCCGGATGAGCCCGCCGGGCACCGCGTTCAACTACTCGACGATCGACTCGCAGGTGCTGGGGTGGGTCCTGGAGGGCGCGACGGGAATGCCGATCGCGGAGTACGCCGCGAGCCGCCTGTGGTCCCGGATCGGCACCGAGGACGACGCGTACTACTTCCTCACCCGGGGCCGCCCGCGCACCGCGCTCGGCGGCGGCTCGCTCAACGCGAGCACCCGCGACCTGGCCCGGATCGGCCTGCTGATGGCCCGCGACGGCGAGTGGGCGGGCGAGCGGATCGTGCCGAAGGAGTGGGTGGCGCGCAGCCGCGGCCGCGACGTCCCCCACATCGCGGTCGGCGCACTCGGCCCGAGCGGCCGACCGCATTACGGCTATTCGAGCCAGTGGTGGACCCTCGGCGGCGCACGGCGCGCCTTCACCGGCATCGGTGTCTTCGGCCAATACCTCTACGTGGACCCCGAAGCCGACGTCGTCATCGTCAAGACCAGCGCCTGGCCCACCGCCGACGACGAGTGCCTGGACCGGGAGACCATCACCGCGTTGCGGGCGTTGGCGGACCACCTGAACCGGGGCTGAATCCGGGCCCGGGCCGTCAGCCGGAGACGCAGAACTCGTTGCCGTCCGGATCCCGCATGGTGGTCCAGGTCAGCCCGGGCGCACTGCGATCCCCCACCACCGTGGCGCCGAGCCCGACCAGCCGGTCGACCGCCGCGACGCGGTCGGGGGCGGAGAAGTCGATGTGCAGCCGGTTCTTGCCGACCCTCGGCTCCGGCACCTTCTGGAAGCCGAGGACCAGCGGCTCGGCCGCGACCATGACGAACTCGCCGAAGTCCTGGGCGATCTCCACGCCCAGCGCGTCCGCCCACCAGGCGGCGAGCCGGCCCGCGTCGGCGCAGTCGATCGTGATCATGTGCGGTGTCAGTTCCATGCGCGCACGATATGAGCCCGGGCCGACATCGCGGGCGGACATCCGCTGCCCGGAGTGTCGCAGCCCGCGCCGACATCAGGTGCGGGCGATGCCGCGCATCAGCGTGCGGGCGGTGCTCGCGGCGAACTCGGCCGCGGGCGGGCCGTCCTCGACGCCCATGAAGTGCCGCAGGAACGCCCGCTGGTAGCACGCGCCCAGGAGCAGCGCGGCGGCCGCGTCGGGATCGGTCCCCGGTGCGATCCGGCCCCGGTCGCGTTCCACCGCGAGGTAGTCGGCGAGCATGCGCAGCGGTACCTGCGGACCGGCGCCGATGCCGCGCAGCGCCTCGCGGTGGCGCTGCAGCAGCGCGGGTTCGGCGAACAGGGACGAGGCGATCGGCATGCTCTCCTCGTAGAACTCCACGGCGCGGCGCACGATCGCCGCCAACCGCCGCTCCACGGCGTCACCCCCCGCGTCCGCAGCCGTGCCGGACGCGATCGATTCGCCCGCCTCGCCCGCCTCGCCCGCCTCGCCGGAGAGTTGCGCCAGCAGCGGCCCCAGCGGCGGCAACCGCTCCTGGAGGACCGCGACGAACAGCTCCTCTTTGCCGGTGAAGTGCTTGTACAGCGCGGCCTCCGAGCAGCCGGCGGCGCGCGCGATCTCCTTCGTGGTGGTCCGCGCCAGGCCGAGCGTTCGCATCAGATGCTCGGCGGCGTCGACGATGCGCTGCCGGGTGGGCACCGCCGGCCGCGCCCCGGGGCCGGTCTCGGGGCGGGACGCGGCGCGGGTCCCGGATGTCGGCCCGGGAGTCGACGGCGACGGCTCCCGCCGGTCCGCGCCCGGGTGGGGCGAGTGGTGCATCGGGGCGATCGTCCGTTCGTCGTGGGTGGTCCTGGGCCGGACTTGACGTAGTGGTGAGCAAGTATTCACCATGGAGGGGTGAGTGAACACTCACCAACCTCGGGAGGCGACACATGAGGCTCACCGTTCTCGGCGCGACGGGTGCCACCGGCGGACACGTCCTGCGGCAGGCCGCGGCGGCCGGACACAAGATCACGGCCGTGGTCCGGGCGCCGTCCCGGCCCGACTTCGAACACCCGAACATCGACGTCGTCCGGGCCGACGTGACGAATCCGGCCGAGTTGCGCGAGGCGATCGACGGGCACGACGCGGTGCTCTCCGGCATCGGGCCGCGCAACCGCAAGGTCACCGGGATCGCCGCCGCCGCGACCGCCGCGATCCTCACCGCGATGGCCGACACGGGGGTGCGGCGCCTGGTGACGATCAGTGCCGCGCCGGTGGGCCCGACGCCGTCCGAGGACTCGATCCTGGTCCGCAAGGGCCTGATCCCGATCCTGCGCTCGATGCTCAAGGACGTCTACGCGGACCTGGCGGCGATGGAGGCCGAACTCGCCCGCAGCGACACCGACTGGACCGCGATGCGACCGCCGAAGCTGACCAAGGCGGCCGTCACCGGCGTGTACCGCACGCAGATCGGCGGCAGCGTGCCGCGCGGCGCCACGATCGCCCGAGCCGACGTGGCGCACGCGATGCTCGCGGTCGTCGACGACCCGGCGACGTACCGCCAACCGGTCGGCATCGCGTACTGAACCCGCGCCCGACACGCGCACCGAACACGCATATCGAACGCACGCGCGGCCCGATGGTGGGACCGCCCGGCGGCGGGGTACACGCGGGCATCGGGCATCGACCCCCAACCGGAGGCAGCCACCATGGCCCAGCGCCCCACGGCCGGCGGACCCACCATCGGCGTCCGCCGCGTA
Source organism: Embleya hyalina (assembly GCF_003967355.1). Lineage (GTDB taxonomy): Bacteria > Actinomycetota > Actinomycetes > Streptomycetales > Streptomycetaceae > Embleya > Embleya hyalina. The sequence goes on from NZ_BIFH01000026.1 coordinate 113,938, forward strand.
TACGACCCCGTCGACCCGGACGACGGCCTGCGCGTGCTGGTCGACCGCCTGTGGCCGCGCGGAATCACCAAGGCCGACGCCCGTCTCGACGACTGGGCCAAGGAGTTGACCCCGTCCACCGAGCTGCGGCGCGCCCTGCACGGCGGCACCCTCACCGAGGCCGAATTCCGCACCCGCTACCGCGCCGAACTCGACTCCCCGACCGCCGAATCCGCCCGCACCGCGCTACTGACCCGAGCCGGCACCGGGCACGTGACCCTGCTCACCGCCGTCCGCGACCCATCCCACAGCCACGTCCCCGTCCTGATCGCGTACCTGACCGAAAACGCCTAGGGCGTATCCGCCCAGGTCCCGCCGACCATGACCGCCGTGACCGCGGTGAGTGCCCCGATGTTGGTGACGGGGTCGCCCTCGCACAGCAGCAGGTCGGCGTCGTGGCCCGCGCGGAGGCGGCCCTTGCGGGTGCCGAGGCCCACCGCGTCGGCGGCGAGGGAGGTGGCCGACGCGAGGGCGTCGGTCGTCGAGACGCCGCCGAGGACCAGGTCGGCGATCGCCGCCGGGAGGCTGCCGTGCGGCTTGGCGGCGCTGATTCCCGAGTCGGCTCCGGAGACGATGCGGACCCCGGCCCGGTGCAGGCGGACCACGTGGGCGAGCCGGACCTCCCGGGTCGCTCCGATGCGCGCCAGCAACTCCCGTGCCGCCGGCGGCGCGAGCGCGTCGGGGTCGGTTCCGAGCGTGGGGCACACGGGGATGCCCCGTGCCGCGAGTCGGTGCAGCAGGTCGTCGGAGATCCGCACGCCCTGCTCGGTCAGACAGGTGCAGTGCTCGATGCCGTCGGCGTGCGCGGCGAGGGCCTGTTCGACGGCGGGCAGGTTGTGGGCGTGCACCGTCACCGGCAGGCCGGCGGCGTGTGCCTCGTCCACGATCAGGCGCATCTGCGCCCGGGTGAATTGGCAGTGCATCAGATCGGTGCCCGGCGTCATGGTGCCGCCGCTGCCCATCACCTTGACCACGTCCGCCCCGCGCTCGACCCGCTCCCGCACCGCCGCGCGCAGTTGTTCCGACCCGACGGCCTGGGTACCGAATCGCCAACAGTGGCCCCCGGCACTGGTGATCGGCGGCCCCGCGGCCAGGATCGTCGGCACGGCCCGCCCGTCCGGCGCCCGATCGCGCCGCCGCAGCACCGACCAGTCGCGGTCGCCGAGATCGCGCACCACGGTCACCCCGACCGCCAGTTCGCGCCGTAGCGAGTCGTCGATCACGGCGTCGAGTTCGGCGACGGAGTAGTCGGGCAACCGGTCGAGCGCGCCGTCACGACCGTCGCCGCCGAGGTGGCTGTGCAGGTCGAACAGGCCGGGGAGGATGGTCGCCGTGGGGTGGTCGACCACCTCCCAACCGTCCGGCACGTGGGCCGCGCCCGGCTCCAGTCCGACGATCCGACCGTCCGCGACGAAGACCGATACCGGCCCGGGCAGTGCGCGTTCGCCGTCGAAGGCGCGTGCGACTCGAATCACCGGCATGTCGTTCACGTCCCTTCGGGCCGATCCCTGACACCGCAAAGCCTAGGGCCTTGGACACGGCCGAAGAGAGCGGAACGCCGGACCGTGAAGGAACGGACGGGTCCTACCCGTGGGCGTTCTCCGGCAGCGGCAACATCGTCCGCGGGTCCTGGCCCGCGAACCACATGCCGATCACGATCGCCGCGGTCGCCTCCAGGTAGCCCGCCCGGTCCAGGCCGCCGACCGGCAGCGGTACCGATCCGACGTCGGCGACCAGGGTGTGTGCCACGGCCAGCGCCGTCGGGTCGTCACCGCACAGCGGCACGCCGAGGCCGGCCGCGTGCGGGCCCGCCCACACCTCGGCCGCGCTCAGGTGGAACGCCTTGACCACGTGCGCCCCGGGGGCCGCCGCCGCGAGCGCCCCGGCCGCCGCCGGGCCGCCGTCCGTGGTCAACATCAGGCCGCCCGGCCCCGGCACGATCGGGTTCGAGCAGTCGAGGAGGGCCTTGCCCACCAGGCTCGGCGCCAGCGGCGGGACCACCTCCCCGACCGCCGCGTGCCCCACCGACACCAGCACCGCCTCCCCGTGCCCGGCGGCCTCGGCGAGCGTGCCCGCCCGCGCCCCGATCCGCTCGGCGAGCACCGCGGCCCGCTCCGCCGACCGGGCCCCGATCAGCACGTCGTGTCCGGCCCCGACCCACTTGGCCCCCAGCGCCGCCGCCATGTTGCCCGCGCCCAATATTCCGATTCGCATCGCGCTTCTCCCCATACGACGTGTGTCTTTCCGGCTCCACGACGCTAGGCGCGCCGATCCGCACCGTTCGGTAAGTGACGGCCGGGGGAGAATGGGTGCCATGACCGAGCACGAAGGCGAGTACGTCGCCGACTGCCGCGCCCGCGTCGCCTTCGACCTGCTCACCAACCGCTGGAACAGCGTGGTCGTGTACGCGCTGGCCGACGGCCCGACCCGGCCGGGCGCCCTGGCCGCGCGCATCGGCGGGATCAGCGCGAAGGTCCTCACCGAGACGCTGCGCCGACTCGAGTACCACGGCCTGGTCGTCCGCCGCACCTACGCCGAGGCGCCGCCGCGCGTCGAGTACGCGCTGACCGACCTGGGCGAATCCCTCCTGGTCCCGTTCCGGGCGCTGGGCGAGTGGTCCCTCGAATACGGCCACCGCGTCCTGGCCGCCCAGGACGCGGCGGAGGCCGCGGCGAACACCGGATAGCACCCGCCGCGGCCCCGAGTTCGTCGACGAACACCGAGGGGCACCCCCGTGGCCCCCCGGAACCTCACCGACGCAGCCGCGCCGCCGGCACGGTGGTGACCAACACCGTCGCCGCGATCCACAGCGCCGTCACCTCGCCCGCGTGGTGGAAGTCGCCGCCGACCGACAGGTACAGCGTGCCGAACACGGCCACGCCGAGCACCTGGCCGAGTTGGATCATCGTCACCATCAGGCCCGACGCGTCCGACGCCTGCGGCAGCGGCACCCGGCGCAGCGCCAGCGTCATCACCGGGCTGTACGCCACCCCCAGCCCGAAGCTGCCCGCCGCCATCGTGGCGAGCAGCACCGGCAGCGGCTGCCCGGTGCGGAAGGTCCACGCGGTCGCCGCGAAGCCGAGCGCGCCGATCGGCATCCCGATCATCGGCAGCCGCGGATGCCACGCGGCCGGCAACAACTGCCAGCGCAGCGACACCGTCGCGAACACCAGCGAGGCCGGGATGAAGGTCAACCCCGCCTCCAGCGCCGAGTAGCCCAGGCCGCCCTGGACGTACAGCGCGGTGGAGAACATCAGCCCGCCGAACGCGGTCATCGTCAGCAGCAACGTCACCGCTCCCGGCAGCACCCCGGGTACCCGCAACAACGACGCCGGGATCAGCGGGTGCGACGCGCGCCGTTCGACGAACCCGAACAGCACGAACAGCACGACGCACCCGGCCAGGCTCACCCACCCCCAGGTCGGCCAGTCCAACTCGTGCCCCATCACCAGCGGGACGACCAGGGCCAGCAGGGCGGGGGCGAGCAGGGCCAGACCCGGCAGGTCCAGACCGCGCGCCGAGGGGACCCCGCCGTCGGGCAACACCCGGCGCGCGAGCACGTACAGCACGATCCCGACCGGGATGTTGATCAGGAACACCGGCCGCCAGGACAACCCGAACAGGTCGGCGCTGACCAGGAGTCCGCCGAGCACCTGCCCGGCGACCATGCCGCCGGCGATGGTCGCGGCGTAGCGCCCCATCGCCCGGGCCCGATCGGCCCCGGCGTAGGTCGCCTGGATCAGATTGAGCACTTGGGGCACCATCAGCGCGGCGCCGCCGCCCTGGACGGCGCGGGCCGCGATCAGCGACGTGTCGTCCCAGGCGAGCCCGCACGCCAGCGACGCGGCGGTGAAAACGACCAGTCCGACGCCGAAGATCCGCCGGAACCCGTGCCGCCCGCCGAGCCGGGAGCCGGTGACGATGAGCATCGCGTAGACGATGGTGTAGCCGGAGACGACCAGTTGCAGACCCGCGCCGCTGGTGTCCAGGTCGGTACGGATGGTGGGGCCGGCGACGTTGACGACCGAGGTGTCGAGCAAGGCCATGAACTGTGCGGTGAGCAACGCCGTCAGCAGGAGCGGATGGGCGCGCCGCGCCGTGGCCGGCGCGGCTGTTGTCGTGGTCATGCAAGGAGCGTGCGGGGCCGGCGATCCTGTTGCCGAGAGCCTGTCGATCCTGGTACCGAGAGCACCTGGCAGCCCGGCGGGAGAGCGGCGAGGATGGCCGCATGAGCACCAACACCGCCAGTCGGCGCACCGAATTGGGCGCGTTCCTGCGCAGTCGGCGCGAGCGCCGCACCCCGGAGGAGGTCGGCCTGCCCCCGGGTCTGCGCCGACGCACGCCGGGACTGCGGCGCGAGGAGGTGGCGCTGCTCGCCGGGGTGGGGGTGACCTGGTACACCTGGCTCGAACAGGGTCGGCCGATCAACGCGAGCATCCAGGTACTGGACGCGGTCGCGCGCACCCTGGGGCTGGACCCGGCCGAGCGCACCCACCTGTACCGCCTCGCGCAGGTGCCCTGGGAGGTCGCGTCGCCTCCGGGGGCGACGCTGCCGGCGGAGATCCAGGAGATCCTGGACACGCTGGTCCCGCATCCGGCCGCGGTGTACAACGCCCGCTACGACGTGTTGGCCTGGAACGACGCGTACTCCAGGCTGTTTCCGAGCCTGGCCGAAATGCCGATCGAGGAGCGCAACGCGATCTGGGCCACGTTCACGTCGCGGGAGACGTGTAATCCGTTCATCGACCGGGCCTACGAGGAACCGCGCATGGTCGCCGAGTTGCAGACCGCGTTCGCCCGGCACGTCGGTGAGCCGGAGTGGGAGTCCTTCGTCAGCCGACTGGCCGACGCCAGCGCGGAGTTCGCCCGGCTGTGGGCCCGCCGCGAGGTCAATTCGGGCAGTCGGCACATCAAGCGGCTCCTGCACGTCACGGTGGGCCGGCTGGACCTGGCGGCCACCCGGTTGCAGTTGAACGTCCCGGAGACCCGGATGATGGTCTACACCCCCGCCGACGACACGACCCGCGCCCGGATGGCCGAGTTGATGGCGATGCCGGTCACCCCGTGGTGCTGCGACGAATGCCACACGAAGGCCATGCGGCGGCGCCGCGAGACGCTCTACGGCACGCCGAACGCGCCCGGCACGGACCCCGACCCGATCCCGGAGCCGGCACGGATGTCGTAGCGGCCCGCCCGCGCGGACGCCGTGCGGCCCGCCCGCGCGGACGGTGCGGGAACCCGCCCCGCTCAGATGTCGTACGCCACCGTCACCGGCGCGTGATCGGACCAGCGCGCGTCGTAGCTGTCCGCACGCTCGGTCACCGCCGTGAGCGCGACGTCGGCCAGTTCCGGGGTCGCGACGTGGTAGTCGATCCGCCAGCCGGCGTCGGTGTCGAACGCCTTGCCCCGATACGACCACCACGAGTACGGCCCGGGGCCCTCGGGGTGGATCCGGCGGACCACGTCGTGCCAGTCGGCCGCGCCGAACAGGTCGGTGAGCCAGGCCCGCTCCTCGGGCAGGAACCCGGACTTCTTGACGTTGCCCTTCCAGTTCTTGATGTCGTGCTCGGTGTGCGCGATGTTCCAGTCCCCGCACACCAGCGACTCGCGCCCGCCGATCGCGGCCGTCGCGCGCATCACCTTCAGGTGCGCGAGCAGGTCGGCCATGAACCGGTTCTTCTCCTCCTGCTTGGGCGTCTCCGCCTCGCCGGTGGGCAGGTACAGGCTGGCCACGGTCACCTTGGGCAGGTCGACCTCGATCCACCGCCCGGACGCGTCGAACTCGGCCGACCCGAAGCCGATCCGGACCGCGCTCGGCCGGACCCGGCTGTACACCGCGACGCCGGCCCGGCCCTTGGCGGTGGCGGGCGCGTAGTAGGCGTACCAGCCCTCGGGATCGCGAACCTCGTCGCTGAGCTGGTCGGGCGTGGCCCGTACCTCCTGGAGGCACACCACATCGGCCTCGGTGGCGCCCAGCCACTCGGTGAAGCCCTTGCCGGCCGCGGCCCGCAGCCCGTTCACGTTGGCGGTGGAGACGGTGATCATCGGTGCAGATTAGCCCGTTTCGGCCCTGGGGCGCGGCGGGGGGTGGGCCGGGCCCGCCCGTCGGACGCAACGGTCCCGGTCAGCCGAACAACGTCGCGTGCAGCGGCAGCCAGGCGGCGCCCCGGCAGCGGGCGGCGACCTCGGCCGGCCCCACCCACTCGGCCGCCCCGCACTCCGAGCCCGGCTCCGGCCGGGTGGGCGCGCCCCGGTCCGGCAGCCGCACGGCGTGGAACGCCTGGAACGCCCGGGCCGGATACCGGTAGTCGGCCGGCGGCGGATCCGACAGGGTGATCCGCTGGCCGCCGAGCAGCGTCAGCCGGCCCGCGTCCAGGCGCAGCCCCGTCTCCTCGGCCAGCTCCCGCGCGGCCGCCAGGGCCGGGGTCTCGCCCGGATCCAGGTGCCCACCCGGCACCTCCCAGCCGCGTCCCGGCCGGTCCACCCGGGTGAGCAACGTACGCCCCACCGCGTCCACGGCGAACACGAAGCCGGTGGTCACGGTGTAGCCGGCGGGCACCTCGTCGCAGCGCAGCAGCTCCATGCGATGCGCGACGGGGATCCAGCCCACGGTGAGCGATGCCAACACGATCGACGCCATGGGCCCATCCTGGCGGACCGGATCCCCGCCGGTGCCGGCGGAGTCGTCCTCGTCCGCCCGTACCGAACTCGCCCGAACCGCACCGCGGCTCGGGCGCTGTGGCACGGTGAGGGGATGACGAAGCTCGCCAAGGGCGCGAACGCCCCGCTGTCGACCGGGAATCTGCACGCCACCCTCAACTGGCGACCGGGTCCGGGCGTGCCGGACGTCGACGTGTCGGCGCTGCTGCTGAACGGCGAACGCCGGGTGGGCGGCGACGCGGACATGGTCTTCCACAACCAGCCCGGCCATCCCTCGGGCGCGGTCGGCCACCGGGGCAAACGGCCCGGCTCCGACACCGTGGCCCTCGACCTGGACCGGGCGCCCGCCGACCTGGCGGCGGTGATCCTGGCGGCCTCGGCGGACGGCGGCGCGTTCGGCCGGGTGCCGGGCCTGCGGCTGGAGTTGACCGACGCGGCCACCGGCGCCCCGGTGGTCTCGTTCGACATCGACGACGCGACGACGGAGACGGCGTTCGTGTTCGGCGAGGTGTACCGCCGGGCCGGCGGGTGGCGCTTCCGCGCGGTCGGGCAGGGCTACGACTCCGGACTGGCGAGTCTGGCAACGGACTTCGGGATCAACGTGGCGGCGGAGGAGTCCGCGCCCTCGGCACCCGTGGTCGACCTTGGGAAACAGCGGCTGATCTCGATGGAGAAGCGGCTCGCCCGCGACGGTCACGACACACTGCTCTCGCTGACCAAGAAGGCCGCGATCGGTCTGGAAAAGCACGGCCTGGCCGAGCACACCGCGCGTGTGGCGCTGGTGTTGGACATGTCGATCTCGATGGACGAGATGTACGAGAGCGGTCGGGTGCAGGCACTGGCCGAGCGGGTGTTGTCGCTGGGGCTGCGCTTCGACGACGACGGCGAGGTGGACGTGTTCCCCTTCGCGGCCTTCGCCCGGCGGTTCGGCGGCATGAACATGGACAACTACCGGGGGCGGGTGGCGACCGTGTACGCCGAGGCGGACGTGGGCCCGTGGACCGACTACGGCGAGGCGATGCGGGCGGTGCGGGAGTACTACTTCGGCTCCGGCGCCCCACGCTCGACGCCGCTGCCCGCGACCACGCCGCCCGAGCCGCCGGTATTCGTGATGTTCGTGACGGACGGCGCGACGAGCGAGGAGGACGCGGCCCGCGAGCACATCCGCTCCTCCGGCTACGAGCCGGTGTTCTGGCAGTTCATGGCCATCGGCGAGCCGGACGAGTTCGAGTTCCTGGCGGAGTTGGACGACCTGCCCGGCCGCTTCCTCGACAACACGGCGTATTTCACCGTCGCCGACCTGAACGGCCTGGACGACGACGAACTCTTCGAGCGACTCGTGGGCCAGTACCCGCGATGGCTCGCCGCGGCCCGGAGCCGGGGCCTTATCCGCTGACTGCGGCCGGGGGGGTATCGTCCACCGCGCATCTGCCCAGGTCAGGGCGTCGTCACCGGATTCTCGACGGACCTGCCTCGGAAGACCTCAGGGGACCTTAGGCCGCCTTACGTCGGCTTAGGCCGGCTCGGATCGGCTTAGGTATCCGGGTGTCGACGGATCCCCGGATAGATGCGGCATCCGCCTCATGCCCCGACCCCCACTGGGGCGCGAAGCTGTTACCACGAGCCGGGGAGACCGGGTCGAAGTAACAGAAGGTGGACACAGTGATCGAGTACGAGCTTTACAAGAACCGTCAGCAGGAGCTTCTCACCGTCGCCCGTCGGGACCGGATGGTCGTGGCGGCCCTGCGCAGCCGACGCGCCGCCGCCAAGGCCCGTCGGGCCGAGCAGGTACGGCAGGAGACGGTACAGAGCGCCGCGGCGATCGAGTCGCTGCGCATGCGTCGGAACCTGCAGCTGCTCACCCGGTGACGGCGGCGATGACCCCCGACCCGCAGGCCGGTCCGAGCGCACGATGTCGAATCCGGCCCGACGAACGGGACCGTCGCACGACGGCACCGAAAAGCACCTGGCGACCCCGAGTGGACATACGTCCCTCGGGGTCGTTCCACGTGTGCCCTCGCTCGCCGAGACCACCGCCGGCGGGCGGGTCGAGCGGGTCGGGCGGGTCCTCGGATCGGGCGGATACCGTGTCCGGGTCCATCGCAGTGATCCACGGGAAGGTCCGACCGATGCACGTCGCGCTGTTCACTCTCGGGGGCACGATCGCCATGGCCGGCACCGACCGATCCGCCGCCGACCCGGTGGTGAACCGGCTCACCGGCGCCGACCTGACCGCCGCCGTCCCCGGCCTGGCCGAGTCGGGCGTGCGCTTGCACGTCCAGGACGTCCGGGCCGTACCCAGCGCGGACCTGACCTTCGCCCGGATCCTCGACGTGGTCGCCGCCGGATCGCGCGCGGTCGCCGAGGGCGCCGCGGGCGTCGTGGTCACCCAGGGCACCGACACCCTGGAGGAGACCGCCTACCTGGTCGACCTCGTGTGGCCGCACCCGGAGCCGTTCGTCCTCACCGGGGCGATGCGCAACCCGACCCTGGCGGGCCCCGACGGGCCGGCGAACCTGCTCGCCGCCGTGCGGGTCGCGGTGGCCGAACCGGCGCGCGGGCTCGGCGCGTTGGTGGTCCTGGGCGACGAGATCCACGCCGCGCGCCGGGTCCGCAAGACGCACAGCAGCAGCACGGGCGCCTTCGCCTCGCCCGACACCGGGCCGCTGGGCCGGGTGGTCGAGGAGCGGGTCCGGATCCTGACCGCTCCCCCGCGACACACCCCGCTGCCGACGCCCTCGACCGCCGCACTGGCCGAGGCCCGCGTGGCGCTGTACCCGGCCACGTTCGACGACGACGGCACGCTGCTCGCGGGCCTCCCCGGCGGCCATCGGGGGCTGGTGGTGGCCGGATTCGGCGTCGGCCACGTCCCGTCCGCGCTCGCCCCGACGCTGGGTGCGCTCGCCGAACGCGTCCCGGTCGTCCTGACCTCGCGCACGGGGGCCGGCCCCGTGCTGCGCCACACGTACGGCGCCATCGGTTCGGAGACCGACCTGCAACGACGCGGCCTGCTCGACGGCGGACTGCTCGACCCGTACAAGGCCCGCGTGCTGCTGCGCCTGCTCCTCGCGTCGGGCACGGACCACGCGGCGATCAGGGCGGCCTTCGCCGAACACGGGTGAGCCGGGCGGGCGGCCCGGGTCGGCACCGGCGCGGCCGCCGTGGCACCATCAGCCCTCCGCACCGGCCAGGAAGTGCCTGACATCGGCCGCCAGCACCGACAACCGCTCCCCCGCCGCCAACACCGTGGTCGCCGAGGCCGTCCACCGCCCGTCGGCGGCACGCCACGGCCGCAGCTCCCAGGTGAGTTCCACCCGGCCCCCCGACCGGAACACCGCCCTGACCGTCAGATCCCGGTCGTCCGTACGCCAGGTCCGCTCACCGTCCCATCCCCCGAAGTCCCGGGCGAGGTCCGTCAAGAAGCCGTCGATCTCGGTCGCCTCGCCGCTCCAGCCCACCACCCGCTCCAGGCGCGCGGCCAGCCCCGGCCCACACAACTCGACCGTGTAGTTCACCAGCCGCGACGCCGGGGAGTGCGCGACGGCCACCTCGTCGTCCGGACTGAACGCGTCCCGAAGACATATCCGGGTATCCGGGTCGTCGGCACACCGAACAACCACGTCGCGCGCGGCGCTCGACTCGTCCGGCTCGTTCGCTTCATTCGCCGCGTCGAAGTGGGGATGCATCCGCCGAACCGTAGGGCAGACCACCCACCCTCGTCATTCCGGTTACCCCGAAGCCCGACCCGGGCGGGGGGTCTTGCCGCCGTGCCGCGTGAGCGCGGCGGTCCGCACATGGGGACCGCCGCGCCCACGCGCGCTACCGGGGTTGTGCATCACCTGCCGACGGCGGGCCGGGGACCGCGGGCAGCGTCAGTGCGACGCGGCGGCGGACCAGGTCCATGTCCAGGATTTCGACCCGCAACACGTCGCCTTCCCGGCGGATGGACTCCGGCGAATCGGCCGCGTGTTCCGGGAGTTCGGCGTTGTGCAGCAGGCCCTCGATGCCGTCGGCGATGCGAATGAAAGCGCCGAACGGGATCACCTTGGTGACCGTCCCCGACAGGGATTGGCCTCTGGTGTGGGTTGCCGCGAACTCTTGCCACGGATCGGGCAGGAGTGACTTCAGCGACAGGGAGACGCGTTGTCGGTCGAGGTCGACGTCCAGGATTTCGACGCTGAGTTCGTCGCCGACCGAGGCGATCTCCGAGGGGTGGGAAAAGTGTTTCCAGGTGAGTTCGGGGACGCTGATCAAGCCGTCCACTCCGCCGATGTCGACGAAGACGCCGAAGTTCACGATCGCGGAAACGAAGCCGGTCCTGATCTCGCCCCGGCGCAGACCGCGCAGCACGTGGAGCCGGGCTGCTTCACTGATTTCTTCTCGGTTGTGGCCCGTCATCTACCAGGCTCGCTGGGAATCATCACGTCGGGGACCGTACCCCGAGCAGGCACGATTCGTCCACCGTCCACCGGGGCGGGCCGCGAACTCCCTTGCCCGCCCCGGGACTTGGTTTGGGTTTCGGGTCAGGTTCGGGCGCGGTCCACGCGGCCCTCGTCCCATACCGGGCCGTCCGTTTCGCGGACGCGGCCGTCTTGGCCGAAGACCATGAAGCGGTCGAAGGAGGAGGCGAACCAGCGGTCGTGGGTGACTGCCAGGACCGTGCCGTCGAAGGCCTCCAGCGCGTCCTGGAGGGCCTCGGCGGAGACCAGGTCCAGGTTGTCCGTCGGCTCGTCGAGGAGCAGCAGGTTGGCGCCGGAGAGTTCGAGCAACAGCACCTGGAATCGGGCCTGTTGGCCGCCCGACAGGGTGTCGAACGGCTGCTCCGCGCCGTAGGCCAGCTCGTACCGGTCGAGCACCCTGGCCGCGCCCTCCCGGCCCAGGCCGCTGCGGTGTTCGTCGCCCCGGCCCAGGATGTCGACCAGGGTCTTGCCCGCGAACTCCGGATGGTCGTGCGTCTGCGCGAACCACCCGGGCCGCACCCGCGCGCCGAGCCGGGCCCGACCCGTGTGCGCGACCGGCGCGATCACCGTGTCGCCGACCGGTTCGTGCTCGGCCTCGGGATCCGTGCCGCCGGCCGCCAGCAGCCGCAGGAAGTGCGACTTGCCCGAGCCGTTCGAGCCGAGCACCGCCACCCGGTCGCCGTACCAGATCTCCGTGTCGAACGGCTTCATCAGACCGCTCAGTTCCAGCGCTTGCGCGACGACCGCCCGCTTGCCGGTGCGCGATCCGCGCAACCGCATCTTCACGTCCTGCTCGCGCGGGATGTTCTGCGGCGGGCCGATCTCCTCGAACTTGCGCAGGCGGGTCCGCGCGGCCTGCAACCGCGAGGCCAGACCGTCGTTGTACGCCGCCTTGGTCTTGTACAGCAGGACCAACGCCTTGAGCTTGGCGTGCTCTTCGTCCCACCGGCGACCCAACTCCTCGAAGCGCTCGAATCGCGCGCGCCGGGCCTCGTGGTAGGTGGCGAACGAACCCCCGTGGATCCAGACCGTGTTGCCCGCCGCGCCGAGTTCGATCGTGACGATGCGGTCGGCCGCGCGCGCGAGCAGTTCGCGGTCGTGCGACACCAGCAGGACCGACTTCTGGCTCTCCCGCAGCGACTGCTCCAGCCAGCGCTTGCCGGGTACGTCGAGGTAGTTGTCCGGCTCGTCGAGGATCAGCACCTCGTCGGGCCCGCGCAGCAGCGCCTCCAGCGCCAGCCGCTTCTGCTCGCCGCCGGACAGCGTGCGCACCTCGCGCCACTTGGCGACGTCGTAGGTCGTGCCGAGCGCCGCCTGGCAACACTGGTCCCACGCCGGCTCGATGTCGTAGCCGCCGGCGTCCCCGAACTCGGCCAGCGCGCCGGCGTAGCGCATCTGGTGCTTCTCGTCGTCGTGCTCCATCAGCGCGAGTTCGGCGTCGTCGACCGCGCGCATCGCGTCCCGGATCCGCGGTGGGGCCAGCGAGACCAGCAGGTCGCGCACGGTGGACGCGTCCCGGATCCGGCCGACGAACTGCGGCATGATGCCGAGCCCGCCCGTGCGGGCCACCGCGCCACTGTCCGGTTTCAGCTCGCCCGTGATGATCCGCAGGAGGGTGGTCTTGCCCGCGCCGTTCGCGCCGATCAGCGCCACGGTGCTGCCGTCGCCGACCCGGAAGCTCACCTCGTCCAGCAGCACACGTCCATCCGGCAAGGTGAATCCGATGGTGTTGACATCGATGTAGCCCATGGCGTGCGCGCGTCCTTCGTCCTGCGGTCGGGGTGCTGCGGTCGGGGGTGAGCGGTCGGAGTGGATCCGGGGGTGACATCCCTTACTACCGGCTCGGCGCCGGACGGGCCAATACATTTCGGGCTCCGTCACCACCATGGCGCCTCGGGGCGGCGCTCCGTACCCGATCGAGCGACCTGCCGACCGGCCGGCCGCGGCCCGACCACCCTCGGTACACCTTTCGCATAGTGCGTCTATTGCTTCGCGCATCGCGCCATGGAACGTTGACGGCCGATCGGTTTCCGGCCGGTCGCGCGGTCCCGTCCCGTCCAGTCAAGGAGTCGCAGTGGCGCAAACGGAAGCGCAGCAGATCGCCCGGCAGGTGGCCGTCGGCGAGCGCAGTCCGCTGAAGTTCGGGGTGTTCCTGGCCCCGTTCCATCAGGCGGGGCGCAATCCGACCCTGCTGCTCGAACAGGATCTGGCCCTGGTCGAACATCTGGACCGGCTCGGCTACGCCGAGGCGTGGATCGGCGAGCACCACTCGGGCGGCTGGGAGATCGTCGCCTCCCCCGAACTGTTCATCGCGAGCGCCGCGGCCCGAACCCGACACATCCGCCTCGGCACGGGCGTGGTCTCGCTGCCGTACCACCACCCGCTGCACGTCGCGGACCGCATGGTCCTGCTCGACCACCTCACCCGCGGCCGGGTCATGCTCGGCGTCGGCCCCGGCCAACTCGCCTCGGACGCGCACATGCTCGGTATCGACACGGCGCGCCAGCGGGCCATGATGGAGGAATCCCTGGAGGCGATCGTGGCCCTGCTCGCGGGCCGCGAGCCGGTGACCCGCGAGAGCGACTGGTTCACCCTGCGCGACGCCCGTCTGCAATTGCGGCCGTATACCCACCCGTCGTTCGAACTCGCCGTCGCCGCGACCTTCTCCCCCGCCGGGCCGCGCACCGCAGGCCGGTTCGGCGCGGGCATGCTCTCGATCGCCGCGAGCCAGGAGGGCGGCTTCGACGCGCTCGGTTCGCACTGGGGCATCGCGAACGAGGTGGCCGCGCGCCACGGGCGGATCATGGACCGGTCCGCGTGGCGGCTGATGGGCATGATGCACATCGCCGAGACCGAGGAGCAGGCGCGCCGCGAGGTCGCGTACGGCCTCGAAGGCATCCAGAACTACCAGGCGAAGGTGCTGCCGATCCCGCTCGACGCCGACACCCCGCTCGCCCGGCGCATCGATCGGGGCAACACGACCGGTTCGTTCATCTGCGGCACGCCGGAGATGGCGATTCGGCAGATCGAGCGGTTGTGGCAGAAGTCCGGCGGTTTCGGCACCTACCTGTTCATGGGCGCCGACTTCGCCGACCCGGCGGCGACCAGGCGGTCGTACGAGTTGATCGCGCGGGAGGTGATCCCGTACTTCACCGGCGCCGCGCACGGCCCGCTCGCGTCGCAGGACTGGCAGGTCGGCCTGTCCGAGACCTGGCGGGACCGGACGGCGCAGGCGGTCGGCGGGGCCGTGAAGGACTACGAGAACACGAAGGGGGCCTCCACGTGAGCGGGCGGACGAACGGGGCGGGACCGGCCGGCGGAGGTCGGATCGAGGGCCGCGTCGCGCTGGTGACCGGCGCCGCGGCGGGCATCGGTCGGGCCGTCGCGCGCCGGTTCGTGGCCGAGGGGGCCGTGGTGGTGGCCGGGGACGTGGACGCCGCCGGACTGGCCGCGCTCGCCGAGGAGTTGGGCCCGGAGCGGTGCCACACCAGGTTGTGCGACGTGACCGTCGAGGACGACGTGGCCGCGCTGGTACGGGCCGCGGTGGACGATTTCGGCGGCCTGGACATCGCGGTGGCCAACGCGGGCGGCGGCACCGCGGCCGAACTGGCCGACCACGACTACGCGGCCTGGCGCAGGGTAGTCGACCTGTGCCTGAACGGCGCGTTCCTGACCGTCAAACACGCCGGCCGCGCGATGCGGGCCCGCCCCGGCGGGGGCGGCTCGATCGTCACCATGGCCTCGCTCAACGCGGTCCAGCCCGGCCGGGGCATGGCCGCGTACTGCGCGGCCAAGGCCGGCGTGGTCGCGCTGACCGAGGTGGCGGCCCTGGAGTTGGGGTCGGCGGGCATCCGGGTGAACGCGGTGGCGCCGGGCCTGATCCGCACCCAGGCCACCGCCGGCATGTGGCATGTCCCGGGTGTGGTCGAGGAGTACGTGGCCAACGCCCCGCTGGGCCGCTTCGCCGAACCGGAGGAGGTGGCCGCCGTGGTCCTGTTCCTGGCCTCCGACGAGGCGGGCTTCGTCTCGGGCAGCACGTACGGGGTGGACGGCGGCGCCCGGACCCGCCGCTACCCGGACCTGATCGCGGCACTGGAGCGGCTGCCGGGGACGTGAGCCGGACGGGGTGGGCCGACGGCCGGGCGAGGGTCCGGCGAGGGCCGGACGTGCGCCGACCGGGCGCCGATCGAGGGCCGATCCGATCGGCGCGCACCCTCTCCTCCGGATCCGTGATCAAGCGGCTGATCAGGGATGAAACGGGTCCCGGGGGTTCCCGTTCCGGTTACTGACGCAGCGTCAAGTTTCTGTTCGGTAATGGCGCTATCGCCTCCGAATGGTCGTCCGCGCGATCGGTTGGCAGCCTGGTCCGGCCGGGTTCGACCTCTTCGATCCGAGGCGGTTTTCCGGCCTCGAACCCGGGCAACCAAAGGGCACCGAACGGGAGCGGGAGGGGACCTGACACCCCCGATGCGCGACGGCGCACCCCCCATCCCGTGGGTGTGAAGGGCGCCGACGGCCGGGTCCACTCCCCCGTACCCGGCCGTCGGCCGCCGGCTCTCGACGAGCCCCACGCGGCGCCGGAGTCCCGGCGATTCGGCCCGCGGCCGGTCACCGGCACCGCCCGGGAGTACGCCCCAACGCGCCGACGATGCGCGACGGCGAGCGGTGCGCCCCCCGGACCGAACGGCACCGGGACCCCCACACTCCGCGCCCGGCCCGGCCTCCCCGGGACCGGGCCGCGCCGCCCGACCGCCCTCAGTGCACGTCGATCCCCCGGAGATGGCGCATGTCGTTGTAGCGGATCCCCCGCAGCCGCCCGTCCCGGACCCGCCAGCGGGAAATGGACGCGTTGCCCACCGGGTCGGTCCGTACCAACCGGTCGACGTCGGTCTCGGTCAGCCCCTCCAGGACGTAACGCAGCATCAGGACGGTCGCGTCGTGTCCCACGATCAGCACATGCGCACCCGGCGCCTCGTGCCGGAGGTCGGTCAGCAGCGTGCGCAGCCGCAGCGCGACATCGGCCAACGATTCGCCGCCCGGCGGACGGTAGTACAGGTCGCCGACCCGCCGCCGGCGCTCGGCCTCGTCCGGGTGGAGCCGTTCGACGGCGGCGGCCGTACGCAACTCCAGCACGCCCATCTCCCGGTCGCGCAACCGCTCGTCGCGTCGGGGCGGCGGCAACAGCAGGCCCACCCGGGCGGCCTCGCGGGCGATGATCCGCATCGTCGAGCGGGCCCGACGGTACGGCGAGACCAGGACCACGTCCGGGGTCTCCCCCCTGAGCGCGAGCCGCCGCCCGACCGCGCCGGCCTGATCCTCGCCGCGTGCGCTGAGCGCGATGTCGGCATCGCGCCCGACCACCGACGGGTCGAACTCGCCGTCCCCGTCCGGCTCCTCCGCCTCCCACCCGCCCGCCGGATCCGCCGCGACGGCGGCGGACCGGGCGGCGGTGCGGGCCGCCGCCGCGGCGAAGGCGGCGTTCGCCGTGCTTTCGCCGTGACGTATGGCGACGATCTCGGCCGGCCCGAAGGGCGCGGTGTCCGATGAGCTGACCACGGTGCCCCCAAAGCCTTGTCCCTGTCATCGTTCTCACCCCCGGGGCGGCCCCGAAACGCGCCGGCCCGTCAAACGACCACGCCGCGGGGCCGACCACCGCCCACGACTCCCACGTCCCATCCGCCCCAGCCGTCGGGGCCGGAACACTCCGCAGCGGCCCGCCTCCGGGCAACTGCCCCAGTACGCACCCGTGTTCGACCTCACCCGGCCCCCGACGCCGGCGCCCGGCCACGCCCACCCCCGGGCTCGGCCCCGGCCCCGGCCCCGGCCCCGCGAGCACACACCCGGTCGGGTCATCCCACGAGACACCACCCGACTTATGTGATCATCAATCCGGGTGTCCGGATAATCTGACGCCATGATCGAACCCCGCGTCGCCCTCGTCACCTGCGCCGAGCTGCCCGATCTCGACCCGGACGACCGTCTGCTCATCGCCCCGCTGGCCGCGCACGGCATCCGCGCCGAGAGCGCCGTGTGGAGCGACCCGACGGTGGACTGGGACGCGTACGACCTCGTGGTGCTGCGCTCGGTGTGGGACTACCCGCTGCACCGGAAAGAGTTCGTCGAGTGGGCCGCGACCGTACCGCGCCTGGCCAACCCGGCGGCGATCGTGACCTGGAACACCGACAAGACCTACCTGCGCGACCTCACCCGGGCCGGCCTGCCGGTGATCGAGACGATGTGGCTGGAGCCCGACTCGACCGTGACGCTGCCCACCTCCGGGGTGCGCGTGGTCAAGCCGGCGATAAGCGCCGGGTCGCGCGACACCGAGCGGTACGACCTGGCCTCCCCCGAGGAACGCGCGCTCGCCGCCGGACACGCCACCGCCCTGCTCGCGGACGGCCGCACCGTCATGGTCCAGCCGTACCTGGAGGCCGTCGACACCGCCGGGGAGACCGCGCTCGTCTACTTCGACGGCGTCTTCAGCCACGCCGTCCGCAAGGGCCCGATCCTCGACGGCACCGGCGCGTTGACCGACGGCCTGTACCGGGCCGAGACGATCGAACCGCGCGAGCCCTCCGCCGCCGAACTCGCCGTCGGAGCCCGGGTCCTGACCGAGATCCCGATCTCCCCGCTGCTCTACGCGCGCGTCGACCTGATCCCCGCCGCGGACGGCACGCCCACCCTGCTGGAACTGGAGCTGACCGAGCCGTCGCTGTTCCTGTCCCACGCCGAGGGCGCCGCCGACCGCCTGGCCGCCGCGATCGTGGCCGCGCTGCACACATACGCGTAGCCACCCCGGCCGCCCTGCCCGCGGTCGGCACACCTCGGGCCCGACCGCACACCCGCGCCGTCCCCGGCCTGTCGCAACCGGTACGCCCGCGTCGCGCGAGGGACGATGGGGCCATGAAGCGTGACATTTCCCTTGAATGGGACAGCGACCCGGGCGCCGACCTCCGGGCCGCGACCGAGGTATACGCCGCCGTCGGCCTCCCGGCACCGACGACACCCGCCGACGCCACCGCCCCCGCCGACCCCGGCGACCGCATCGGCACCGTCCGCGCCCGCCGCGACGGGCGACTGCTCGGCTGGGTGAGCCTGTACGGCAACGGCGAGGCGGGCGTCACCGCCCAGGGCGAGCGCGCCGACCGGCTCGCCCGTCGGCTGGTGCACGGCTCCTACGGCGCGGATCCCGGCGCCACCGCCGAGGAGCGGGCCGCGTTCGTGTCGATGTACCGCCGAGCCGCCCAGCGGGCCCGCGCCGGCGGCGCGTCGATGCTGCACTGGAGCGGTACCGACACCGGCCCGGAAGGCGACGCCGCCCGCGCCACCGGAGCCCGCGCCACCGGCGAGATCGCCCGGATCTGGACCGTGGACCCGCGCGGCTGGTGGGCCCCGGGCGGCCTGCCCGCGATCCGCGCCCGTACCCTCCCGCCGCCACTCGTCGGGCTGATCGGCGAGGGCGCCGAACTCACCGTCGACGTCGCCGACGACCTGGCGTACCTCAACGCCGGCGAGGCGATCACCGCCCCCGGCGTCGCCCCCGACATCCTCGGCGCCCTGGTGGCCGCGCTGGTGGACCTGCTGCGCCGGGAGCGGCCCGACGTCCGCGAGTTGGCCGTGTTCGAATTCGACGGCGACACCGAGGGCGCCGTCCGCCTGGCCCTGCCCCTCGCCGGCCTGCGCATCGCACACCGCGTGGTGGACTTCGAACTACCGCTCACCTAGCGACCCGACGTCCGACGTCCCGACCACCCGGCGACCACCGGGACGCGGGATCGGCCGGGGTGGACCACCCGGCGATCGAACCGCGCCCCGCCGACGCCCTCGCCGTCACGTGCGACCGTACGTCGCCACCGACGTCCCCCCGGCGAGGACCGTCCCACCCGTGCGGGTGAACGCGTGCGCCCCGAACACGCCCGACATCATGGGAATTCCGCTGCCGATCAGGACCGGGTAGGTCTTGATCACCAACTCGTCGATCTCGTCGATCAGACTGCCGGCCAGGCGCCCCCCACCGGCCAGCCAGATGCCCTTGCCGGTCGGTTCGGCCTTCAACTCGCGCACCTTGGCGACCGGGTCGCCGGCGATCAGGGTCACCGCGGGGTCGAGGGTCTCGGTGATCGTCTCGGTGACCACATAGGTCCGGAGATGGGCGTACGGGTCGGGAAAGCCCTGTCGAATACCGGGCTCATAGGTGCCCCGACCCATCACGACCGTGTCGAAGTGCCGGAACTCCGCGTCCGGAGCGACCCCCACGTGCGGGGCGAGGTGCGTCGGCAACGTCTCCGGATACTCGGCGACCAGGTGTGCCACCACGTCCTCCCCGACCGGGAAGAAGTCGTAGCCGCCGTCCTTGTCGGCGATGAAGCCGTCGATGGTGGTGGCGATGAAGTAGGTGAGCTTTCGCATGCGGTCTCTTTCCGTGGTGCGTTCCGAGCCGGACGACGGCCCGGCAAGATGACTACAGTTATAGTACTTCAACTGTAGTGGTGCAAGCCTTGAACCGGAGGCTTCCTCACCAGGGGCGCGAGTCCGGACCCGGCAGCGGGCGCAGTCCCGGCCAGGACGTCAGCAGGCGTCCGCGCAACTCCCTTGCCAACAGCCCCAGTTCGCGCAACGGCTCGGTCGCGGTGTCGGCCACCACGCCGAGCCGGTGCACCAGCCGCTCGCGGGCCGAGATGTAACCCCACTCGAAGTCCTGCACCGGCACCCGGTCCAGGTGGTCCACGCTGTCCCGGTGCGCCCGCTCGACCAGCGCGTCGCCCCGGATCAGCCAGCCCGCGCAGGCGTCGGCGACGGACGCCTCCGGGTCGAGGTCGCGGCCGGTGTGCGCCCGCCAGGTCGCCGCGTAGACCGCCTCCACCTCGGCCGACCGCGGTCCGGGCAGCGACATCGCGCACCAGCAGGTGGGGAACCCGATCCGCAGATAGGCCAATTCGACCAGCCCGTCGCCCAGCGCGGCCTGCTCGAAGTCGACGAACCGCACCCCGTCGACCGTCCGCAGGTCGTTGCCCGGACACGGATCGCCGTGCAACAGCGCGTACCGGCCGACCGGGTCGAGCCGGGTCAGCAGGGCGGCCAACTCGGCGGGCACACCCGGCGGGATCGGTACGTCCAGCGCCGCGGCCAACCGCAGGAACGACTCGGCGTCGGCGGCGGTCGGCGCGCGCCAGGCCGGCAGCGCGTCCGCGTCCGCCGGCCCGGTGAGCGCGTGCAGCCGGGCCAGCGCCTCGGCGTAGCCGGGCAGCCAGTCGTCGGTGGGCCCGAGGTCGTCCAGATACTCCAACACCATCACGCACGCGTCGGGATCGGTGGCCAGCACCCGGGGCCCGACCGGCCCCCGCGCGGCCAGCCGCAACCCGGCCACCTCGCGGGCGAAGCGCACCGACGCGCCGTCCCGGTTGTCGCCTCCGTCGGTGATCCACTTGACGATCGCCCGCTCGCCGCCGAACTCCACCCGCCACACCCGCGAACGCGGGCTGCTGTCCAACAACTTCACCCGCTTCGGCGCACCCAGGCTCGTCCGCAATTCGTCACCGATCGGCACCCTGAATCTCATGACGCACACACCTACCCAGGCGACGCCCCGCCGCACGCGACCGACCCGACGGCCGCCGGGCCGGCCCCTACGGGTAGTCGAAGAACCGGATCCACCAGGTCGGCGCGTCCTCGACCGTGTAGTGGTCGGCGAGCCTGCTCGCCCCGTCGTACGTGGTCCGCAGCAGGTCCTCCGGCACAACGGTGTAGCCGAGGTCGTCCAGCGCGGCGGCGACCCGTTCCGTCTCCTCCGGCGCCACGTACGCGGGTGCCGCGCCGACGGGGTGGTCGTCCGGCGCGTCGACCCCGATCACCGCCAGGTCGCCGAAGTTGCTCACCACCAGGGTGATCCGCCCGGTCCCGGACAGCGCCGTCGCGGGCACCACGATCGCCCCGTGCCGACTCGCCGCCCCCGCCTCGCCCTCGACCGGGCACCGACAGGCGAAGTCCGCGTCCAGGCGCGCCACGAGCCGGTCGAACCGCTCGCGCGCGGCGTCGGGGTCGTAGTCCGCCGGGGCGGTCAGGTGGTCCGGGTCGTCCAGGGCGCGCAACAGCGCCCAGGCGTGCTCGTCGTCCAGTGTCATGCTCAGCCGATCCGTTCCGATGCGCGGCGCCCGCCCGTACCCGACTCCCGAACCGCGCACACCCGGGCCCGCCCGACGGCCGCCCATACCCACCCGGGGCCGCCGGTGCGATGATCTTCCTCCGCAGCGGTATACACCCGCCCGAACCGGTTCGCGAGCGCCCCGCCCGGGGCGGGCCGGTCTCGTGCGGCACGCTGTGGGTCCGCACCTCGTCCGATCCCCGAACCGGTGGTGAATCCGGCATGACCGCTCTTGACCCGGCCATACCCGAGTCGGCTCGCCCCGAGTCGGCCGCCCCCGTGTCCGCCGACCCCGAGCCGGTCGACCGCTCGGACCTGCAACGGCGCACCGTTCGGACCCTGATCGCCGCGCAGGTCGTCGGCGGTGTGGGCATGGGTTCGGCGCTGACCGTCGGCGGGCTGCTCGCCGAGGACCTGTCCGGGTCCAAGAGCTGGTCCGGCGTGGCCACCACCGCGATCACCCTGGGCGCGGCGTTGTTCGCGCTGCCGATGTCGCGCGCCGCGACCCGATACGGACGTCGCGTCGCGCTCACCGCCGGCTGGGCGGTCGCGGCGATCGCGGCCGGCGGGGTGATCCTGGCGGCGGTGCTGGGGTGGTTCCCGCTGCTGATCGCCGCGCTGCTCGTGTTCGGCGCGGGGACCGCGGCCAACCTCCAGTCGCGCTACGCGGCGACCGACCTCGCCGACGACGCCGGCCGGGCCCGGGCGCTGTCGGTCGTGGTCTGGTCGACCACCGTCGGCGCGGTCCTGGGTCCCAACCTGAACGAGCCGGGCGCGGTGGTCGGCCGCGCCCTGGACCTGCCCGAGTTGGCCGGTCCGTTCCTGTTCTCGATCGTCTCGTTCGCCGGCGCCGGGATCATCCTGTGGGTGGCGCTGCGCCCGGACCCGCTGCTCGTCGCGCGCGCCGATCTGGGCGACCGGGTGCCGCCCCGGGCCGGTCTGCGCGGGGCGTTCGCGGTGATCCGCCGGGCGCCGCGCGCGCTGCTCGGCCTGGCGACAGTGGCGTTCGGGCACGTGGTGATGGTGTCGGTGATGGCGATGACACCCGTACACATGAAGGACCACGGCACCGCGTTGACCCTGGTCGGGCTCACGATCAGTCTGCACATCGCGGGGATGTACGCGTTGTCCCCCGTGGTCGGCTGGACGGCCGACCGGTTCGGCCGGATCCCGGTGATCCTGGGCGGCCAGTTCGTGCTGCTGCTCGCGGTGTTCACGGCCGGTACCTCGGGCCACTCCACGTGGCGCACCATGGTCGGGCTGATCCTGCTCGGCCTCGGCTGGTCGTGCTGTCTGGTCGCGGGCTCGGCGCTGCTCGCCGAGTCGGTGCCGGCGGGTGAGCGGCCGGGCGTGCAGGGTGTGTCGGACCTGCTGATGAACCTGGCCGGCGCGGCGGGCGGCGCGGTCTCCGGATCGGTCCTGGGCATGGCCGGCTACGGCGGTCTGAACCTGGTGGCGGGCCTGCTCACCGCCCCGGTCCTGTGCGTGGCGGCCGGCTTCGCGCTCGGTCGCGGTCGCCGCCGCACCGCCTGAGCCCCCGTCCGCCTGAGCCCCCGGCCGCCCGAGCCGACCGCCGGCCGCCGCCGCCCGTCGGCGCTCTCCCGCGCCCCCGCCGCCCGCCGCCGTCGCGCCCCCCGGATGGCCCGTCCCGCTCGTGGCCTCCCCCATTCGGCCATATGTTTGGACAAAATGTGCCAAATGGTCGCGGGTTTCCTGCCCGGGCCTTCCCGGAAGGGGCAGCCATGGTGCAGCGGGTGGTCGTCGTCGGAGCGGGCTTCGCGGGGTTCGAGACGGTGCGCAGGTTGGAGCGATCCCTCGGCCCCCGCGAGGCCGAGATCGTGCTGGTCAGCCCGATGGACTACATGGTGTACCGCCCGCTGCTCCCGCAGGTCGCGGCCGGGGTGTTGTCCTCGCGCACCACGGCGGTGCCGCTGCACCGGATGTTCGAGCGCACGCACGTGCTCCCCGGCGGCGTGATCGGCGTGGACCTGGCCGCGAAGGTCTGCGTGGTGCGCAAGATCTCCGGCGACATCGGCAACGAGCACTACGACAAGCTGGTCCTGGCCCCGGGCAGCGTCACCCGCACCTTCGACATCCCCGGCCTGACCACCTACGGCCACGGGATGAAGAACCTGGCCGAGGCGGTGTATCTGCGCGACCACGTGATCGCCCAGCTGGAGATCGCCAACTCCAGCACCGACCCGGCCGAGCGCGCCTCGCGCTGCCAGTTCGTCGTGGTCGGCGGCGGCTACGCGGGCGTGGAGACCGCCGCGTGCCTGGAGATGCTGACCACCAAGTCGCTGCGGCACTTCCCGCGCCTGGACCCCGCGCAGGTGCGCTGGATGATCGTCGACATCGCGCCGCGCCTGCTGCCCGAACTCGGCGAGAACCTGGGCAAGGCCACCCTGCAGATGCTGGCCAAGCGCGGCGTGGACGTGCGGCTCGGGGTCAGCGTGCAGGAGATCACCGAGGACTCGGTCACCCTGACCACGGGCGAGAAGTTGCCGTGCCGCACGCTGGTCTGGACGGCGGGCGTCACCGCGAGCCCGCTGGTCGGCACGCTGGGCACCGAGTTGGTGCGGGGCCGGCTGGCGGTCGCCGCCGATCTGGCCGTACCCGGGCATCCGGACGTGTTCGCGCTCGGCGACGCCGCGGCCGTACCGGACCTGGCCAAGGGCGACGGCGCGATCTGCCCGCCCACCGCGCAGTACGCGCACCGCCAGGCCAAGATCGCCGCCGCCAACGTGGTCGCCACGCTGCGCGGCCAACCGCTGAGCCCGTTCCGGCACAAGGACCTGGGCCTGGTCGTCGACCTCGGCGGCACCCAGGCGGTGGCCCGCCCGCTCGGCCACGAGATGCGCGGCCTGCCCGCCCAGGCGATCACGCGCGGCTACCACCTGCTGACGGTGCCGTCGATCCGAGCCCGCACCCGGGTGTTGTCCAACTGGATCCAGCACGCCTTCGCGGGCGACGACCTGGTCCGCCTCGGCTTCATGTCGGATCAGGACGGCCGGATGGGCAACCTGGAGAAGACCGACGCGTACCTGTCCGGCGACGAGATCACCGCCCGCACCGGCTCCCGCGCCGCGCACCCGTAAGCGGGGCCGCGGCGCCCGGTGCCCGCCGCGCGCACCGATCAGGCGTCGCGTTCGGCACGCTCCTTCAGGCCCGCCGCCTCCATCCGCAGATAGCGCCGGGTGAGGTTGCCCGCGACCAGGCCGACCAGCGGGGTGAGCAGGCCGCTCTGGCGCAGGATCAGCTCCACCGTGACGCCACCGTCGTCGACCCGGATGCGGTGCTCGGCGAGGGAGGTCACCCCGCCGCCGCGCGACGTCCAGGTGAACGATCGCCCCGGTTCGCATTCGGTGACCGTCCATCGGGTGGCGGGCAGCCGGGGCTGCTTGACCAGGACCCGGCTCCCGACGCCGAACGGCTCCCGGTCCGATCGGCGCACCTCGCTCATGGACGCGGTCCAGGTGGGCCAGCGCTCGACGTCCGTCAGGATCTCCCAGACCCGCTCGGCCGTCGCCTCGATGCGGATGCTCTCGTGGTAGGTCACCGTTCCCCCATTCCGCCGGCGAACGCGCCGGTCACCGTCGGCCCATGGTCCACACGAGGGGGTGGTGGGACAAGAGGGAGGCGTGTCGATTCGGGGGGCGCGCGCCGCGCGGGCCGGGCGCCGTGCGGGGTGCCGAGGGGCGTCGAGGTGGGTACACGGGGGCCATGAACGACGAGCGCACGGCGGCCCGGCTGCGGAACGCGCTGGTGGAGCGATTGCGGCTGGGCGGGAGCATACGCACCGAGGCGGTCGCGAGCGCGATGTCCGAGGTGCCGCGCGAGGTGTTCGTGCCCGGTGGCACCTCGCCGGCACGTGCGTACGAGGACCGGGTGGTGGTGTTGTCCATCGACGCGCGCGGGTTGCCGGACAGTACGGTCAGCCAGCCGGCGATGATCGCGCTGATGCTCGAACAGCTGGCCGTGCGGCCCGGGATGCGGGTGCTGGAGATCGGCACGGGCAGCGGCTACAACGCGGCGCTGCTCGCCCATCTGGTCGGCGCGGCGGGCGAGGTGGTCAGCGTCGAGGTGTCCGCCGAGTTGGCGGGCGCGGCGGCGCGGCGGTTGGCCGGGCTCGGCACGCGTGTGGACGTGCGGACCGGGGACGGCTGGGCCGGCGTCGCGGACCGGGCGCCGTTCGACCGGATCGAGGCCACGGTGGGTGTGCCGGACCTGCCGCCGGAGTGGGTGGAGCAGTTGGCCCCGGGCGGGTTGCTGGTCGCGCCGATGTGGTTGCGGCCCGGGTTGGAGTTGGCGGTCGCCTGGGAGCGGACCGAGGGCGCGGCGCTGACCAGCGTGTCGGTCGCGCGCTGCGGGTTCCTCCAGTTGCGCGGGCCGCACGCCGGTCCGGGACGTACCCACGCGCTGACCGGCGATCTCGCGGTGATCGGCGAGGATCTGCCGCCGGCCGCGTTGGACGTGTTGCGCGACCTGATCGATCACGGCGCGGTGGACGCGGGTCCGGTGCTCGGCCCGGTGGACTCGCGGCTGACCGGGTTCGCGCTGGCCGAGCCGCGCTCGGTGTTGTTCCTGGGGCATCCGGGCGACGGGACGACATGGGGGTTGTTCGACCCGGAGCGGCCCGCGCTGGCGGTGTTGATGCGTGATCGCATCCTGGTGTACGGCGATCGGGACGCGGCGGTCGAGCTGTACTACGGGGTGGCGGGCGCACCGGTGGTGGACGCCGAGCGGCTGCGGCTCGAGGCGGTTTCGGCGGGTACCGCCTTCCCGCCCGCACCGCGCCCGGACGGGCGTTCGTGGACGGTGGAGCGGGAGCGGTACCACTACCGGCTGACCGAGATGTAGGGCCCGCGCGCCGGGCGGCCCGGAGGCGGTGGGTTCCGGCTACTGCTGCGGGAGCGCGCGAACGACCTGGCCGAAGCGGGCGGATCCGGTCAGGCTCGCGTGTTCGGGGCCCTTCCACTCGACCTCCAGCTCTTCCAGGATGCCCTCGTGCCACCAGAACATCCCGGTGGACAGGGGCTGTTGGTCCCGGGTCAGGCCCTGTGCGGTCTTCAGTACGAATCCGGCCATGCCCACCGTGCGCTGCGAGTTGAGCGGCAGCGCGAGCAGGCCGTTGTCCATCGGCGCGCACACCAGGGCGCCGGCGCGCAGCGGGTCGCCGATCGCCTCGCCGAGGCGGAACAGTTGCGCCGAGCCGGGCCAGCTCTGGCCGAGCAGCGAGTGCAGCGTGGTTCCGGGGGAGATCTCCATCGGCGTGCCGCCGAAGCCCTCCATCCGCAGGTTGGTCGCGGCCTGGAGCCACACGTCCTCGACGGCCATCCCCCAGTGCTGCACCATCGGCGTCTCGATCGTGACCGCGGTGCCGTCCGGTCCCTTCACGCACGCCACGGCGACGATCTCGCCGCGCACGCCCAGCGGCCACACCATGGCCTGCGCACCGAGGTGCGGGCCGGGTCGGCCGATCATCAGTCGCAGATCCTGCCTGATCCGCTCCGGCGGGGCACTCATCAGGACACCGCGCACATCCTGTCCCCAGGCGGTGTTCTGCTGGTTGCGCGACTGGCGACGAAACAACGCCACGAAAAACTCCTAGCAAGGGGGTGCCGACCGGCCCTGACAAGTCATAGTCAACACCCGCCCCTCGACGCAACATCACCGCGTACGCCCGCCGGCCGTCGACCGCGGGTGGAAGGTCAGGCCTGGTGGGTGGGGAGGACGACCATGTGGCGCAGGTTGACGTGGCGGGGGCGGGTCGTGGTGTAGACGATCAGGTCGGCCACGTCGGTCGGGGACAGGGCGCCGATCGTGTCGAACATGGCGCCGAGTTGGCCGGCCTCGCCCAGGGCCGCGTTGTCGATGTGCGAGCCGAGTTCGGTGTCGGTCAGGCCGGGCTCGATGTTGGTGACCCGAACGTCGCGCGGGCCCAGTTCGCTGCGCAGGGACGCCGACAGGTGGGTGAGCGCGGCCTTGGTCGCGCCGTAGACGGCGTAGTTCGGGAAGGTCACGTGCGCGCCGATCGAGGAGACGTCGACCAGATCCGCGGTGCCGCCGTCGGCCGCCGCCGCGACCAGGTCGGCGGTGAACGCCCGGATGATCCGCAGCGCGCCGGTGACGTTGGTGTCGATCATCCGGGTCCACTCGTCGATCCGGCCGTCGTCGACGGGGTTGGGCAACATCACCCCGGCCGCGTTGACGACCAGGTCGACGCGGCCCAGTTCGGCCCGGATCCGGGCCGCGCCGGCGTCCACCGAGTCCTGGTCGGTGACGTCGACCGCGACGGCGAGCGCCGTACCGCCGCCGGCCTCGATCTCGGCGGCGAGGTCCTTCAGCCGGTCCGCACGGCGGGCGAGCAGGGCGACCCGCGCGCCGTTCGCGGCGAGCCGCCGGGCGGTCTCGGCGCCGATGCCGCTGGCGGCCCCGGTGACGACGGCGGTGCGACCGGTGAGTGCGGTGTGGTCCATGGGGGTGTCTCCCGGGTTGATCCGTACTGCGTGACCTGCTGACTCGAACCACTGTGCCGCCGGCCCGCGCGGACACCCAGTGCACACGTTTACCTGGGTCCGGCCGTACCACCTTCGCGCCCGGTCGCCGCGTCGGCCGAGGGCCGGCAGTAGGGTCCGATCATGAACGCCACGTCCGCCGAAACGTCCTTCGAGCAACTGGGCGGGTTTCTGCGCGCCTGCCGCGCCCGGGTCGGACCCGAGGAGGTCGGCCTGCCCGTGTTCGGCCGCAAGCGCCGGGTGGCGGGGTTGCGGCGCGAGGAGGTGGCGCAACTCGCCGGCGTGAGTGTGGACTACTACGTGCGCCTGGAGCAGGGCCGCGGACAACATGTCTCGGACGCCGTGCTGGACGCGATCGGGCGGGCGCTGCGGCTGGATCCGACCGAGTACGCGCACATGTGGGATCTGGCCCGGCCGACCCGGGTGAGTGTGCGCCGGCCGGCGCCCTCGACCGCGCGGCCGGGCGTACAGACGCTTCTGGACCGGATCGACGCGCCGGCGTTCGTGCTGGGCCGCTGCATGGACGTGCTCGCGTGGAACGCGCTCGCCGACGCGCTGATGGGGTTGGGCGCGATGGCGCCGCACGCGCGCAACATGGCCCGGCACGCGTTCCTGGCCCCCGACGCGCACACCTTCTACCCCGAGTGGGAGCAGGTCGCCGCCGACACCGTCGGGTATCTGCGCCTGGACGCCGCGCGCCACCCCGGGGACCCCCGAATGGCCGCTCTCGTTGAGGAGTTGTCCGCCGGCAATCCGCGCTTCCGCCCGCTGTGGGACGCCCACCAGGTGGCCGAGAAAACGCACGGCACCAAGCGCCTGCGTCCCGCCGGCGGCGACCCCGTGGACATCACCTACGAGACGTTGTCCCTGCCCGGGGACCCGGATCTGCTGCTCGTGGTCTACACCACCGGCCCGCGCGCCGAGCCGGTCCGCGCGGGGGCGGACGCGGCGGTCGGCCGAATCTGACCGCCTGCCCCGCCTGCCCCGCCCGCCCCGCGCGAGCTACGCGCTCAGTTCGCGGTCCAGGGGGACGCGGAATCTCGGGGTGATGTGGGTACCCTCCAACCACGAGGTGTGTCGGGCCACTTCGGCCTCGATCGCCTTGGTCGCCTCGGGGTCGAGGTCGACCAGGGCGCGCCAGGCGAGGTCGCCGTCGGGGCGGGTGGACCAGCCCCCGACCACGCGGCCGTTCCACCAGACGGTCGGGCCGATGTTGCCCATGCGGTCGAACAGGTGCTCGCGCAGGGCGGGGGTGATGTACCAGTCGCGGGCCTTCCAGCCCATGGGGGTGGCGTCGAGTGCGGGCAGCAGGGCCGCCCACGGCTCCGGGGTCGGCTCGGGCTCCTCGTCGCCGGGCAGCACCCAGCCGACCGTGCCGTCGTCCAGCCCCACCTCGACGGCCCGGACGGCGGCCAGGGCGTGCCGCACGTCGGCCGTCGTCCAGCCCGTCCACCACTTGAGGTCGTCGGCCGTGCCGGGCCCGAACGCGGCCAGCCAGCCGCGCGCCAACTCGGCCTTCGCCTCGGTTTTGCCAATCTCGGGCAGCGGCGGCATGGTCGTGTAGCGGAAGCGGCTGGAGAGCCACGATCCCTGCGGCTCGGCCCGCACGATCCGGCCCTCGCACGAGAGGGTGAACAACAACCGCGTGGACACCCCCTGGTTCGCCTCGTACGGCTTGCCCACCGCGACCCGGATCTGGGTGCGCAACAGCGGTACGCGCGCGCCCAGTTCGATCGCGGTGGCCTCGCCCGCCTCGGTGAGCGCGGCCACCGTGTCCGCCTCGACCCGCTCCAGCCAGGCCTCGTCGTAGCCGCCGGACGCCAGGAATTGCAGCAGCACCCGGCGCTGCGTGACCGCGACCGCGTCGGTGCTGGAGCGCTGGACCACGTGTACGAGTTCGCGCGGGACCACGTAGACGGTGCGCCGCATGCCGGGCATCCGCACCAGGCTGCGGTCGGTGTACAACGCCCGCCGGACCTCGGCGACGGACGGTTCGGCCAGGCGGGCGCACGTGGACACGTATACCGTCGCCGGGTCGGTGGCGTGCAGCAGGAGCACGGACCGGGCCGCGTCCTCCGCGTGCGCGGCGCGCGCGCCGGCCGCCAGTCGGTGCCGAGTGCCCAAACGCGCTCGTCGCTGGTCGTCGGTGATCCGTGGCAACGCAGAGGTCATGCGCCGACCATAGGGGTCCGGTGTGACATGTGGCCGGGAATCGTACGGCGCGGCGATTCCGGATCGCCTTACCGTGACGGGGTCGGGACACGAAAGAATCAAGCGTCGAGTTTTTCCGGTATCACCGCACGTCCGTGAGAAGGAGTCACCATGCCGTCTGCGGGGTCGTCCCGATTCGATTGGCGTCGCCTGAGGCCCGCCCGTCGGGCGCCGAACTCGGGAGGTCCGCCCCCACCGAAATCCGGGAACGGTCTGGTGATCGGGGCGGTGATCGTCGGGGTGATCGTGATCCTGGTGTGGTGGGTGCTCTCCGGCGACGACAACAAGAACGACAAGAAGAAGAACGCGTCGAGCACCGTGTCGCCCGGCGCGTCCGGGTCGGCCGACCCGTCGGCGAGGGCGAGCGGGACGGCCGTGCCCTCGCCCACCTCGACGGTGAAGATGGCGGTGATCGCGCGCCAGGCGATCGGCCTGGAAATACGGGAGAAGCCGGGCAAGGGCAAGACCGTCACCGAGGTGAGCGCGGGCACCCAACTGACCGCGACCTGCCGGGCCAAGGGCGGTGTCACCGTCTACGGCTGGCGCGGTGGCAAGAGCGACCAGTGGGTGCTGGTGACCACGAGCCAGGGCGTGGGTTACGCGCCCGAGGCGTGGTTGGAGACCACGGGGTCGGTGAAGGACCTGCTGCCCATGTGCTGAGCGTCGGGGCGCCGGTGTGGGCCGGCCGGTGTCGATCGCCGTATGGTCACCGACGCCGCCCGGCCGCCGCGCGCACGCTCGCGGCCGATCACCCAGGGAGCGACCGGGGTTCGCGCGACCAGCCAGGCGAACCCGGCCGACCCGCCGGCGACCACGGCCACGAGCACGATGGTGTCCACCGCCGGCGACCACGGCAACGCGGCGACGAATCCGCTCAGTTCCAGCAGCCGCAGGATCATCGGGTGCACGAGGTAGACCCCGAAGGCCAGTCGCGCCCCGAGCGCGGCGGCCCGACGACCGGGCACGGGTCGGCGGGCCCGTTCCCAGCGGGTGGCCAGGGCGTACAGCGCGATCACCGCGACCGGGCCCCACAGCAGGCTCACCGGCTGGGTGGCCATCGACGCGGTCGCGGTGTCCCGGCCCCCGGCGACGGTGTGCCGGTACCAGAGCCAGGTCAGCGCGAGCATGCCGAGCGTGCCGGCCCAGACGGTCCGGGTGTGCCCGACGATCCACGCGTGGAAGGCGTCCAGGTGTACCGCCGCCAGCGCGCCGGACAGGACGAAGAACCCGTAGGTCGGCAGCAGCATCCCGCCGTGCGTGCGGTACCACTCCAGCGGGCCGCTCAGCGGTGTGGGGTGGAACAGCACCGTCAGTGCGCCGAGTTGCACCGCGGCGGTGACCACGAGCAGCGGCAGATGCCGCCCGGCGGTGGCCCGGACCAGTTTGAGGAGGAGCGGGAACAGCACCGCGATCTGGAGCGAGACGAGCAGGAAGTACAGGTGGTACCAGGACCCGCCCCAGACGATCCCGCCGCGCAGGTCGCCCAGCGCGCCGGGCAGGTCGCCGCGGATCCTCGCGTGGTCGCCCAGTGCCCAGTAGGCGGTGGACCACAGCAGATACGGCGCGCCGAGCAGCTTGAACCGCCTGCCGAGGAAGGCGCCCACGCGCAGCGGCCGGTGGTACGCGCTGTGGAAGAGCACGAAGGTGCTGACGAAGAAGAACACCGCGCGGGTGGCGTGCAGGACCAGTTGGGTGAAGGCGGGGCCCTCGCCGGGGAACGGGTAGGTCACCCCGATGACGTGCACCACGATCACGCACAGGAAGGCGATGTCGCGGATCAGGTCGACCCGGTGCAGGTGGGGTCGGCGGCCGGTCGCGGGGGGATCGGTCCGGGCCGTCGGGCCGGCCGGCTCGGCCGGCGGGCGCGCGGCGCTCGGGGTCGAGCGGCCGGGGGCGCTCGCCGGGCGGGTGGGTCGGGTGCGCTTGTCGAAGGTGCCGAAGGAGACTGCCATCACCGCACGCCTGCCCCGACCGCGCCGTTCCGCTCACCGCCCGCCCGATGTTTTCCCCGGGGCCCGACCGGCGGTCGCGCCCTCCCCACCGGGTGCGAGCCGGATCGAACCGCAGGACGCGGGGTGCCACAACGCGGAAAGTCCATGTAGGCAGCATGGACGTGCTTCATGAGTGAATGATTAAAGCCGTCCGAGGGTGGCCTTGACGTTACGTCAGGTTCGGGCAAAGCCCGCCGGCGCGCCACGAGGACCGATCCGGGGCGCGCCGGGTGTACTCGGCGATGCGTTCGGGCGGTCTCCGGTCAGCCGCCCGGAGTCGGATCCGGGACGAACACGGCCCGGTCCCGGTGGAAGGTCATGGTGCCGGCGGTGGAGCCGTCCCAGCCCAGGCCGCCGGGTTCGTAACGCTTGCTGACGGTGGCCCACCACAGGTTGGACGTCATCACGTGGCCGACCTCGTCGAGATAGGCGCGCATCCCCGGCTCCCCGCCGTGCGGGCCGGCCATGATCCGGTCGCGCAGGTCGAGGAACTTGCGTTCGGTGGCGTCGATCAGGCCGCAGATCTTGTTCATCGCCCCTTCGAGGTCGAGCCCTTCGGCCTCGCCGAGGTAGTAGACCAGGTTCACCC
Organism: Embleya hyalina; assembly: GCF_003967355.1. Taxonomy (GTDB): domain Bacteria; phylum Actinomycetota; class Actinomycetes; order Streptomycetales; family Streptomycetaceae; genus Embleya; species Embleya hyalina. The sequence goes on from NZ_BIFH01000026.1 coordinate 146,547, forward strand.
GGTCGTCCATGACCAGTTCCTTGCGGTAGGAGACCAGGTCGTTGATCAGCGTGTAGCCGTCGATCGCGGTGTCGTGGATGGCCACCATGTCGGCGGTCCGGAACGCCTCCTGGGACAGCGCCACGCCGGGCACGCCCTCCTCGGCGAACCCGAACAACCAGCGCACCCCCAGGCTGTGCCGGCGGTCGTCCATGTACGTGTCGTAGTCGGATATCCCGGCGTCGCGCCAGTTCTCCAACTCGGTGGTGAACCCGTGTGCGAAGTCCTCCATGTAGGAGACGAATCGGATCCAGCGCGCGGGCGGCATACGCTCGCGCAACCAGGAGAAGTCCTCGCGCAGCGGGGTCGAGCCGTCCCCCCAGCCGAGCAGGTCGGCCATGAAGCGGCCGAAGACGTTGCGGGTGGCGAACGAACTGCCGCCCAGGCCCGCCTTGTCCACGAGACTGTTCTCGATGCCGATCAGGTAGTTCATCACCTTGGCCGTGGTCAGCGCGAGTTCGTAGTCGGCGTGCGGAACGGACAACGACACCAGCAGCGTTCCGTCCACGTTCTTGTCGATCCGGGCGGCGTCGCCCGCGTAGGCGAAGCCGAGGTGGCGGTGGGCCCACCAGCGGGACTCGCGCATCAGCCGGTCCGTTTCCGGATGGAACGTCATCGGCAACAGGTTCGCGAGCTTCGGCAGGTGGAAGCTGATCGGGAGGTCGACGACGGTCGGTGTGCTCACGCCGGGCTCCTTTCGCCGGTCTGCGTCGGGGTGTTCCTGCCCCCACCGCGCGATCCGGTGGAACCGGGCGCGGGGGCACGCAGGGCTGAGGGGTACGCCGACTGCGCGCCGGGGCCCCGCGGGGCGCTCGGGCGGCGCCTCCGGGCGGCCAGCCGACTGCCCAGGTGGCCGAGGGCGAGCAGGGTGAAGTGGTCGGCCAGGCTGGGGATCACGTACAGGAACGGCCGGGTGCCCAGCATGTCCGACACCGAGTCGATCCCGCCGTCGGCGCGTTGTGTGCTCAGCAGGTGTTCGAGGCCGCGCGCCACGGGGCGGGGGTCGGCCTGGCGGCACAGCGCGATCAGCGCGTACGCGGTGCTGATCGCGTCGCTGGGGTCGCCGGGTTGTTGGCCCCAGCCGCCGTCGGGGTTCTGCCCCTCGCGCACCGCGGTGAGCGCCCGCTTGACGGTGGCCCGGTAGGCGTCGGGGCCGCACGCGTCGGTGGCGAGCAGGGCGCGGAAGATCGCGTGGTAGCGGCTGCGGCTCCAGTCCGGGTCGAAGGTGCCGTCGACGTGCTGCGCGAAGGCCAGGAACCGGCGTGCGGCGGTGATGCGTTGCACGTGCCGGGGCGCGCGCACGCTCAGCGCGTTGACCGCGGCCGCGGTCATGCACGCCTCCGAGGGCGCGCCCGCGATGTACGTGGGGAAACCGCCGTCGGAACCCTGGTAGGACCACAGCGCGCGCAGGCCGCCGTCGATCGCGCGCCGGTAGCGCAGCGGGTCGGTGGCGTGCAGGAACTCGATCGCCACCGAGGTGTCGTCGACGTCGGCGAGCGCCGCGGCGTCGGTGTACGACCAGCCCCCGTCCACCCGTTGGCGCGCCGCGAGGTGGTCGCCGATCCGGCGGCGGACCTCCATCGGGGCGCCCGACGCGTCCAGCGCGACACCCGCGGTGACCGCGCACCAGGTGTCCGTGTCGGTCACGAACGGCACCCCGCCGTCCACCCGTTGATGGGCCAGCGCCTTGGCCACGCCGTTGACCAGCACTCCGTCCAGGTGCGGTCGACCGACCAGCGCGTGCAGCACCAGGAGGTGCACGAGCAGATTGCCCTCCCAGACTCCCGACACCTGCTGGGTGTCCACCAGCAGACGCACCTCGCACGCGTCGATCTGGTCGGCGTGACCGGTCAGATCGGCCGACGCGACCTTGAGCGCGATGGTCTGCACGTGCGCCCACGGGTGCAGGTTCCCGATGTCGAACGCGCTCGGGTCGAACGGACGCCGGAGCGCGCGCCGGGGCGGGCCGAGCAGGGCCAGCACCGTTTCGAGCAGGACCCGCTTGCGCGCGTTCAGGAACGCCGGCGCCCGCTCCAGGAACCGGTCGAGCAGGGCGTCCGTGCCGTGTTCGGCGAAGTCGTCGGGGTGGCGCAAAGCGATCGTCGTGAGCAGCCGATCGAGCGGTTCGGCGCCGTCGAGGCGGTCGGCGAGGAACCGGGCGACCCGGCGGTGGTGATCGGATTCGATCCCGGTGCGCTCCAGCAGGCGCAGCAGCAGCGCCGATTCGAGCACGCGGCTGCGGCACGGGCTGCGCACCGCCCCGTCGGGCTGCACCGAATCCGCGACCCTGCGACGCAGGCGCGCGGTGGCCACGGGGAACTCCGGCACGAACATGTCCGCAGGCCACCCGGGCATCCGGGTCTCTCGCACGCGCATCGGTCAGCGCCTCCCCCATACGTCCTGTCGCAAGCTGTGCCGTTGTGTCGGTAGGGCGCCGAGCGGGGGTTGGGGTGACGCGATCGGGGTACTCGGCGCGGAATGCACGCCCCGGCGGATGAGCGCTCCCCGTCGCCCGGTCCGGGTGTGTTCCCATCACGAAATCACCCGAAGGTGTGAATGCGGAAGCCTGTACTCGTTTGTTGTCTGAATTGGTGAGTAATCGCCATCAAATGTGCTGGAAATGAACGGCTATTGACGGCACTTCAGGTGGCCGGGAGCAGTCCTTCGAGCCCGGGAGCGGTCCTGGAGGGCGCGAATTCGACAACGTCGTAGGTGGCCGCGCCCGCCTTCCGGAACGGGTCCTCCGCAAGCACCGCGTCGAGCGCGGCCCGGTCGTCGGCGCGGGCCAGGATCACCCCGCCGGTGCGCGGGACGCGGCGCCCGGAGGCGAGCAGGGTGCCGTCCGCGTAGTACCGGTCGAGCCATTCGAGGTGGCCGGGCATGAGCGCGTCGATGTCCTCGACGGGGACGACGTAGGTCAGCGTGATCACGAACATGACTCGATCGTAGGGCGTGGCGGGGGGCCGGGTGCGGGCTACCACGGAACAGGGTGGCGCGGGGTTCGGGCGGAGGCGGGAGGGGGCGCCGGGGAGGGACGGGGCATATTGTGCACCATTCCGGGGTGTTTCGACGCGGCGGCGCCGGTTCGGGACGCGGGTGGAAGTTCCGCGTGGGGACGGGAATGTCGGACGGGGGGCGCGGGTTGTCGGCGGCGGTCGGTGAGATCGGTGCCCCCGGGCCCACTCATGGCCGCCGCGGACCACCGTTCGGCCGGAGCCGCAGTGAGCCCTTCGCCGCGAGGCGGCCCGTCTCACCGACCGTCGACGTGCGGGTCTCGACTTTGGTCGATCGGGTTTGGCCGCTCGGCCGTTTCGAGGATCGAGGGGCGTCGATAGCGTGAGGGTCATGCGCAAGATCCTGGACATTTTCGGATTGTTCCTGGTCCTCCAGGGCGTCGGTGGGATCGTTCACCACTTCGTCGGCTGGTTCCGGGCCTGGGGGCTGCTCGCCCGGGCGGCCTTTTTGCACGGCTATCAGTTGCCGGCGGGCTTCGCCCTGATCGTGCTGGGGTTCCTGGTGTGGGTGCTTGGCGAAACGCTTTTGCCCACCGAGAAGGAGAGGCGGAAAAAGGCGTCCTCGAAATCCGCCGTCGCGGATGTACTGCGGCAGGAGGACCGATAGGCGGATCGACTCGCGTGGCGGGTGTGATCCGGTGGGCCCGGGACGGCGGCGCGCCGCGGTCGCGGGCACGGGGGCTTCGGGGGGAAATGCCTTGTTGGGGCGGGGGCGCGTGGGCCATCCTCGGCGCATGATCATTCCCGAGACCAAGAGTTGGACGTGGGTGCTCGACACGCCCTGTCCCGACTGCGGCCTGGACACCCCGGCCGTTCCGCTCGCCCGGATCCCCGCGCTGACCCGCGCCAACGCGGCCGCGTGGCACGAGATGCTCGTCTCCGGCGGCGACGAGTTGCGGAACCGGCCGAATCCGGACACGTGGTCCCCGCTCGAATACGCGTGCCATGTCCGCGACGTCTTCGTGCTGTTCGACGAACGGCTGCGGCTGATGTCGACCCGGGACGCCCCCGACTTCGCGAACTGGGACCAGGACGCGACGGCGATCGAGTCGCGCTACGCCGAGCAGGACCCCGTACGCGTCGCGGCCGATCTCGCGGCGGCGGGCGGCGTGTTGGCCGACGCGTTCGCGGGCGTGACCGACGACGGGTGGTCGCGTACCGGCAACCGCAGCGACGGCACCGTCTTCACGGTGGAGTCCTTCGCCCGGTACTTCATCCACGACCCGGTGCATCACCTGTGGGACGTCACGGGCGTGCGGGCGGATTGAGCGGCCGCTACCCGTGCCGGGCGTCCGCCTCCGTGCGTCGGGTGGACGGGTCCGGCGGGGGGCGGCGGGTGAGTTCGCGGAGCAGGGCGTCGGCCACCGCGTCGCGGACCGCCGCCTCGGTCGGGGCGGGGCGACCGGCCTCGGCGGCGAGTTCGGCCAGGGAGGTCATCGTCGTGCCCGGGAGCGCGCACGCGGTGAACGTGGTGAACGCGCTCAGGTCGGGGTCGACGTTGAGCGCGAAGCCGTGGCTGCTGACACCCCGTCGGATCCGCATCCCGATCGACGCGAGCTTGCGGTGGTCCGGCGTCCAGATCCCGACCAGGCTCGGCGCACCCGCCGGGGTCTCGCGCCGTACCGCCGGGAAGCCCAGCGCGTCGAGCGCGGCGAGCAGGCCGTTCTCTACCCGGCGCACCAGGTCGCCCGGGCCCAGCGCGCGTACGTTCACCACCAGGTAGCCGATCAGCTGACCCGGCCCGTGGTAGGTGGCGTGTCCGCCCCGGTCCACCTCGACCAGCGGGATCGGCGAGGCCGGGTCCGGCAGGTCCGCGGCGGGGGTGCGCGCGCTGTAGGTGATCACCGGCGGGTGGGTGAGCAGGAACAGCCGGTCCGGCGCGGCATTCCGCTGCCGCTCGGCGACCCAGCGCGCCATCTCGGTCTGCGCGAACGGATAGGCGAGCCGACCCAGGTCGACCCGCACCGGTGCGCCGTCCCCGCCCGCCCGCGGCGACGTCGGTATGCCGTCCGCGGTGTCAATCGACATCCGTGGCCTCCGATCGTTGCCCGGACGGGCCTCGACCGTGGGCCGGCCGGTCGTCGGTCCGACGGCGCCAGCGCATCGCGGTCGCGTCGGCCAGGTCGATGAAGTCGGCGTCCGGGAAGACCTCGGCGTAGCGCGCGCGGTACTGCGCGCGGGTGAGGTAGTGGTCGGACATCAGGTGGTCCAGCCAGGCCGTGCCGGTGCGGAAGCGGTACAGCCACCAGGCGTCCCGGACGCGCAGTCGGCGCAGGTCCCGGGCCAGTTCGCGGACCGCGAAGAGCACGTGCTGCCGGCGCGTCGCGGCCGGTTCGGTGGACACGTCGTCGACCAGGACGAGTTCGCCGCCGGGGCGGACCAGCGACCCGAGATGGGTGAGCGCGGCGGTCAGGTCCGGGAGATGGTGCAGCGTGCCGATGCTCAGCACCAGGTCGAAGCCCTCGGCGTGGTGTACGTCGAGCAGCGAGGCGACCTCGTAGCGGATCCGTTCGTGCGGCCGGCGGACCCGCGCGACCTCGATCAGCGGCGCGCTCACGTCGGCGGCCACCACCTCGGCATAGGAGCCGGCCAGGGCGAGGGCGTGCCGGCCGGAGCCGCAACCGGCGTCCAGGGCACGGTCGCCGGCGAGTTCGAGACCGGCCAGCCACTCGCCGAGAGGGTCACACAATCCGGCGTATCGGTCGTAGTCGCCCGCGAACGCGTCGAACGACCGGGGATCGGCCTTGAGCGGTTTCATTGACTTGGTCAAGAATGGCTTGCGTGTCCCGAACCACGTACGGGTTCCGAACCGTCCACGGTCCCCGCTCCGGGTGCGCACCGCCGACCGGATCCGCGCCCCGAACCACCGACGCGCCACCGGACGTTCCTCCTCGACCGGGGTGCGAACGCCCGCCCGATCGGCGACCGGACGTGTCGTGCCGATCGTCGGCGCCGGGATCGGATCGGCGCTCTTCGATACCCCGGTCGCCCGGTCGGACGCCGTGCGACTCGCAGTCCTTCGCCCCTCCATCATGCCGAGGATGACGCCCCCATGTCTTTCGTACTCGTCGACAAGCCCCGCCCCCACGTCACGCTCATCACCCTCAATCGACCGGACCGCATGAACGCCATGGCCTTCGACGTCATGGTCCCCTTCCGTGAGGCTCTGGAAGCAGTGAGTTCCGACAACGATACGCGTGTCGTCATATTGACCGGCGCGGGGAGGGGGTTCTGTTCCGGTGCGGATCTGGAGAATTCCGGACGCATCCCCGGGGTCCGGGGCCTGACCCGGACGAGCATCGCGCGCCGCTCGATGGAGATCCTGGACGACGTGATCCTCGGGCTGCGCCGGCTGCACCAGCCGGTGATCGGCGCGATCAACGGCCCCGCGATCGGCGGCGGTTTCTGCCTCGCCACCGCCACCGACATCCGAATCGCCGCCGACACGGCGTACTTCCGCGCCGCCGGCATCAACAACGGACTGACCGCGAGCGAGCTCGGAATCAGCTATTTGCTCCCCCGGGCGATCGGGTCGTCTCGGGCATTCGAGATCATGTTGTCCGGGCGGGACGTGGACGCGACCGAGGCCGAGCGGATCGGACTGGTGTCGCGCGTGGTGCCGGGCGAGAAATTGCTCGACGACGCGTACGGACTCGCCGAGCGCATCATCGGGTTCAGTCGAGTGGGTGTGGAGGTGACGAAGCGGTTGCTGTGGTCCGGCCTGGAGGCCGGCAGCATGCACTCGCACATGGATCACGAGGGGCACGCCCAGTTGTACGTCAGGCTGACGACCGAGAACTTCGAGGAGGCCATTCGCGCTCGCCGGGACGGGCGGCGACCGGAGTACCGGGACTGAGACGGGAGTCGAGGCGGGATCGAGGCGCCGAAGGCGCGATCGAGCCGAGGAGTCGGTGGATGTTCGACCGAGTGCGGATGAGGGATCGACCCCACGTCGATGTCACATGTCGGTAATTGGTTGGTGCGGACTTCACACGTTGAGTGAATGTTGAACATGTGTTGACCGGGAACGGGCAAGCTCAGGCTCATAGTGCGGCGGCCCGGTCGGATCCGGCGGGGCCGCCGGGCACACCACGGGGGTGTGAGCGAGAAGCGAGGAGATTTTCCGTGCTACACGGAAGGAACGACGAACTGGCCGCCGTCACGGCACTGCTGGAGCGGACGCGCGCCGGCGACGGCGGAGCGGTCGTGCTGCGCGGGGCCGCGGGGACGGGCAAGACGACGCTCCTGGCCGAGGCGGTGTGGGCGGCCAAGGGGATGACCGTCCTGCGTACGAGCGGCCCGCGCGGCGGCGGTGCCCTCCCCTATACCGGCCTGCGCCAACTCCTCGCCACGCTGCACCCGCGCATCGGCCGCCTGCCGCACACCAGGGCCCAGGCGCTGCGCACCGCCCTCGGCCTGGCCCCCGGCGCCGCCGACCGCGCCGTGGTCGCGGCGGCCGCGTGCTCCCTCATCGCCATCGCGGCTCGCGAACAACCGATCCTGGTCCTGGTCGACGACGCCCACTGGCTCGACGCGGCCTCGGCCGCGGTGGTGACGTACATCGCGGCCCGCGCGGAGGGGCTGCCGATCGCGGTGCTGCGCGCCACCCGGGAGGGGGCGGGGGCCGCGGCGGAGGGTGCCGAGTCGGGTACGGGAGTCGCCGGGGCGGACGACGCGGCGGAAGCCGAGTTCGCCGGCTCGGACGGGCGGCCGTCGGAGCGGGTCGAAGCGGGGGCGTCCGGTGGGGCGCTCCGAATGGGTGCAGCCGAGTGGGTGGCCGACTCGGGGGCGCACGGCGCGGAGCCGGCCGCCGGCGACGACCTCGCCGCCCCGCGAGCGGCCGAGCCGGTCGAGCACACGGCCGCCGCCGAGTCCCCGGCCGGTCCGGCCGGTTCGCCGGACGCGTGCACCGACGAGGCGACTCGTCCGACCGAACACCCGACCGACGCCGAATCGACGACCACCCACGACGAGGCCGCCCGGGCCACGTGTGACGCGGGTAGCACGTCCCGGGCGGCGGCGGAGGCCGGCCGGGACGAACTCCCCGAGCACACCCGGCAGACGAGCCGAGCGGGCACCGTCGGGGCGTGGACCTCCGGCCGGGCGCGGGACGCCGAGGCGGGCACGCGGACGGGCGACGCGGTCCGGGGTCACGACGGCGACTTCCGGACGGGTGCGGGCGACGGAGCGACGACGGCCGCGGATGGTCGGCGGGTCGAAGCGGCCGAAGGGGTCGAAGAGGTCGACGGTGACGTGCGGCCGGTTCGGCCGACGCGGGTCGTGGGCGGCGGGACCGACGTGTTCGCGGCGTCGTCCGCGCGGCGTACGACGGACGGGTCCGGTTCGGGTGCGGGCCCCGGGGCGAACGAGGTTGCCGGACGGGGGGCTTCGGGCTCGGGTTCCGGCGTCGGTGGGCGGTCGTCGGGGCGGGCCACCGGTACCGACGTCTTCTGGGGCGGTGGTCTCGAGGCCGATACGGACGCGGACGACGCCCGAAGCACGGGTGGCGGCACCGGTGCCGGGAGCGACCACCGGTCCGATTCCGTGCGGGCCGCTCGGTCCGGCGACCGTGACCACGATCGGGTGACGGCGGGTGGCTCTTCCGGGGCGGCTGCCCGCGGCGGCGACCGCTCGGGTGCCGGTCGCGTCGCGAGCGGCGGCGGGCCGTCGGCCGGCCTGCCCGAGGAGGCGCGGCGGCTGCTCGCGTTGGCGGCGCTCGAACCGGCCGCCGACCTGGACCAGTTGGCCGTCGCCGGACGGCGCATCGGCATCGGACGCGGCGCGCGACTCGCACTCCTTCGGGCCGATCTCGTCGACACCACCGAGCACCGGGTGCGCTTTCGCAACGCGTCGGCGCGCGAGGAGGTACGCCGTTCGCTGAGCGCGGCGGAGCGCCGTTCGCTGCACGGAGCACTGGTCTACGCCGCGAGCGGCGCCCTCGCGTACCGGCGTCCCTGGCACCTGGCCGCGCTCGCCGGCGGGCCCGACGCCGATCTCGCCGCGGCCCTGGAGGCCGGCGCGGGCCGCACCCGCCGCGAACTCGGCGCCGGCGCCGCCGCGGCGACGTGGGAGCAGGCCGCCCGGCTCACCGCCGACCGCCCGACCGCCCGCCGCCGCTACGTCGCCGCCGCGTACGCCGCGTGGGAGGCCGGTTTCCCGGTCCGCGCCCGCACCCTGCTCGACACCGCCGACGCCACCGATGTCGAGGGCGTCGCCGACGAGGGCTCGTCCGCGCACTCCTCCGGTACCGCGATCCGGCTCCGCGCCGCCCTCCGGCACGCGGAAGGGCATCGCTCCGAGGCGGGCGCGCTGCTCCTGGACGCGGCCCATGGCCGCGCCGCGCTGCTGCTCGCCGCCACCGGCGCCGCGTGGGAGGCGGGCGACCGGGCCCGCACCACCCAGGCCCGGACCGCCCTGGCCGCCCTCCCGCTCGCCTCCGACGACCCGCTGCGCACCGTGGTCGCCGCGCTCGGCGCCGACGGCGTCTCCCCCGCGATGGTCGCCCCGGCCACCCGGGCCCGGCTGTACGGCCTGGGCATCGCGCTCTGGGAGGTGACCCCGCTCGCGGTCCACGCGGCGGCGACCGACCAGGCGGCGTACGAGGTCCTGCTCGACGAGGCCGCCGTGCTGCGCACCCACGGCGCCCGGGGCGCGCTCGCCGCGGCGCTGATGCCGCTCGCCGTCGCGGGCGCGCTGTCCGGCCGGGCCGTCGAGGCCGAGACCCACGCCGCCGAGGGCCTGCGCCTGGCCCGCTCCACCGGCCAGGGCACGCTGGCCGCGTGGTTCCTGGCCGCGCTGTCCATGGCCGCGACCACCCAGGGCCGCGTCGCCGAGGCCCGCGACGGCGCCTGGCAGGCCCTCCGCCTGACCGGCACCCAGGGCCTCACCCCGGTCGGCGCCTACGCCCTGTACGCCCTCGCCGTCGTCGAACGTGCCGAGGGCCGCACCGAGGCCGCCTGCGAACTCCTGGCCACCGCCCTGGCCGCCCCCGCCGGCGCCCTGATGGAGGTCCGCATCCGCGCCGAGTTGGCCACGGCCGGCCCCAACCGCACCGGCCTCGCCGCCCTGCCCCCGCGCCCCGTCCACCCCAACGTCCCGGCCCTGACCCTGGCCGGCCGCATCCCCAGAACCCCCCAACTGGCCGCCGGCAACGGCGCCTGACCCCACCCCGAACCCGGCCCGCAGTCCCGTCTCGGGGTCGGCGCGCACGGCGCGGACATCGGTGGGCGCGGCGACGCGGGCGATCGAGCGGCACCGGACGTCCCAGGCCCGCCGACCGGTCCGGATGTGCGCCGAGTCCGGGCCGCCCGACCCCCAACCGGGTGCGGCCGAGACCGCCTTCCTCCCCGAAGCCGCTCGGGTCGGCGCCCGGAACGGCGGCATCGATCGGGCCGACGAACGGCCGACACGGATCGTCGAGGAGATCGTGGCTCGGCACCGGGCCGCCCTCGGCGCATCCGGGGCGACCACGGGTCGACCGTCCCGAGGCCGCGCGTCCGACGGGCGGCCCCGCGTCTCGGCGACCCGCCGCGCCGGCCTCCCACCACGCGGGCGATCCGCTCGTAGGGTGGATGGCGCACCGATTTCGCGCGACCTCGATCGCGCCCGGTCCCCGAGGAGAGCGAGAGCCAGGCATGCGCGACGCGACGGCGACGTCTCGCCGGATTTCGCGGCGGGTTCCGTCCGCCGGGTGCGACGGGGCGGACTTGTTCGCCGGCCACGTGGGTAGATCGTCGGCGTGACCGAACGAGGCGCGATCGAGGACTGGGACACCCTGCTGGGCTGGATGCGCGCGCTCGTTTCGGACGACGAGGTCGCCCATCGCCGCGCACTGGACCGCTATCTGCTGGTGACCCGCGACATGCGCGAGGCGCGCGAGGCCTACGACGCCATCGTGTTGCGGGTCCCCCGCTCGGTCTCCGCCGAGGAGGGCGCGTGGCGGCGATTTCGCGACGCATGGCTGCTCACCCCCGGTGCCGCGCTGCTCGCCGACTCGCCCCCGCCCGCCGAGGTCCCGGACTGGGGCGGGCTGCCGTACGCGCTGACCTATCTCGAATGGGAGGCCCGCTTCCCGGCCGAGTGGACCCGGCACGCCAAGGTCTGGAGCACCAAGCAGCGCCTGATCCGGCTGCTCGCCGTCCCCGGCCACCACGGCCCGGCCCGGGCCCGGCTCCTCGACCTGGTCGAACTCGTCGTCTATCGGCGACACCGCTGCAAGGACCGCGACTACTCGCGGATCGCCCGGGTGATCGACGGCGACGACCTCCGCGCCCGACTGGAGAAGGCCCGCGTCTCGGGTGAGTCGTGGACCCGCGACCAGGCGGGCCACGTGTTGTGGCTGCTGCGCAACCCGCAGGTCCCGATCAACCGCACGAACTGGTTCCGGTGGCTGTCCGCGAAGGCCGGCGCGGTCGACCCGCTCGACATCGCGGCGGAGGGCTTCATCGGACACCCGGAGCGGTCGGAACAGCACGAACCCCCGGAGCGCCCGGGACACTCGGAAGACCCCGGACACCCGGACGCCCCGCCCTCGAACGCACCTTCGGACCCGCCCCCGAACCCACCCGACACCCCGCCGAACCCCCCGCCCGCCACCCCTCCCCCCACGCACAGCTGACGAGCCGTCATTCTCGGTACACGGAGCCGCCTCCCGCCATAGGTTGTGCTGCAACATCGGCAACAACCATTCGGGGGCGACATGGGTCGAGCCGACCCGCGCGCGACGCGCCGCGTCGTGATCCGCGACGAAGGTGCGTCCACCGAGACCGCCCCGCGAACACCGACCCCGGGCAACCACCAGTATCCGCACCCGAATTCGTCCCCCCATCCGTACCCGGAGCCCCTCGAATCGGGGACTCCCGAAACGGAGGCCGCGATCCGGTGACCGAGGCTCCCGCAATCCCGACTCCGACCACACCCCCCACCCCACCCCACGTCCTCGTCGTCGACGACGACCCCTCCATCCGCCGGGCCCTGGAACGCGGCCTGCGCCTGGCCGGCTATCACGTCACCCTCGCCGCCGACGGCACCCGCGCGCTGGACCTGATCGAGCCGGCCGTGCCCGCCGCCGCCCCGCAGGTCGTGGTCCTGGACGTGGCCATGCCGGGGATCAGCGGCATCGAGGTGTGCGCCGAACTGCGCGCCCGAGGCGCCTCGACCCCCGTCCTGATGTTGTCCGCCCGCGACGAGACCGCCGATCGCATCGCGGGCCTGGAGAGCGGCGCGGACGACTACCTGGTGAAACCCTTCGATCTGCGCGAACTCGACCTGCGGCTACGGGCGTTGCTGCGTCGCAGACCGCCCGGACCGGTGGGCGGCGCGGCGCTGCGGGTCGGCCCGGTCGCGGTGGACGTCTCCGCGCACATCGCCACCTGCGCCGGCGTCCCGCTCGACCTGACCCGTCGCGAGTTCGCCCTCCTGGAGGTCTTCACCCGCAACCCCGGCCTGGTGCTGACCCGCGATCAACTCCTGGACCGGGTCTGGGGTTACGACTTCGACGTACGCACCGACGTGGTCGACACCTTCGTCAGCTACCTGCGTCGCAAGCTGGAGGCGGACGGTCGGCCGCGCGTGCTGCACACCGTTCGCGGCGTGGGCTTCGTACTTCGGGCCGGCGGCGGTACCGGATGAAGCTCTCCACCCGCGTCGCGCTGTCGGTCGCCGTCCTGGTGCCCCTGCTCGTGCTGGGCGCCGGCACCCTCGTGGTGCACTGGGTCCGCGCCGACCTGATGGCCCGTCAGGACCAGCAACTCCAGCAGCGGGCCGAGCGGTTGACCCCACCCGCCCGCGCCCTGGTGCGCACCGACCTGGACGTGCGCCAACAGGCCCTCCGCACCCGTCAGTACCGCGTGCTCAGCATGGCGCTCGACGTCGGCGTACGGGTGGACACCCCGGACGGGCCGTTGATGGTCGGCCCGCAACCACCGCAGACCACGACGCTGCCCGCCCGCGCGCCGAACCCGGTGACCGTGCACGCCGGTCGGCTCTCGTGGCGGATGGTCACCCGGCCGCTGCCGACCGGGCCGATGTACGTGTTCCTGCCCTCGGGCGAACCCGAGGCGCAGGCGGCGCTGCTGCGTCGGCGGGTCTACGTGGTGACCGTGTTCGCCGTACCGCTGTCCGGACTCGCCGGGCTGGCCGCCGGCACCGCGGCCACCCGGTCGCTGCGCGCGCTGCGCCGGCGTGCGGCCCGGCTGGATCCGGACGACGGCACGCACGAGGCGGTACACGTGCCGTCGGGCGTGGCCGAGGTGGACCAACTCGGCCGCACCCTCGACGACGTGCTCGGCCGATACGCCGAGCAGACCGCGCGCACCCGCGAGGCCCTGGAGACCGCACGCTCGTTCGCGGCGACCGTCGACCACGAACTGCGCGGCCCGCTGACCGGGATGCGCACCGACCTGGAGGTGCTGACCACCTATCCGGACCTGGCCGCGGCCGAGCGCGAGGACGTGCTCGCCGACCTGTGGGTGGGCCACGAACGGGTGTTGTCCGTCCTGGCCGCGCTGCGCGCCCTCGCCCAGGGCGACCTGGTGGACGCGACGGCGTTCGAGGCGGTGGAACTGGGCGAGGTGGCGCACGCGTCGGCCCGGGGTGCTCCCGCCCACCGGCCCGGCGTCGAACTCCCGGTCGAGATACGGGTGGAGGCGCCGCACGAGGTGGTCGTGTACGGACTCGCCGCGGGGCTGCGGCTGTTGGTGGACAACCTGGTGTGCAACGCGCTCGTGCACGGCGCGAGCCGGGTCCTGGTGAAGGTGCTTCCCGGGCTGGATTGCGGCGTGGTGTGCGTGGACGACGACGGGCCCGGGATCGCGCCGGAGTTGCGCGACGTCGTGTTCGAGCGTTTCCATCGTGGTCCCGGCAGCGGTGGCGCCGGGCTGGGCCTGACCCTGGTCGCCCAGCAGGTGGCGCTGCACGGCGGGCGGGTCGCGGTGGGCGTCCCGCCGAGCGGTCGAGGTACCCGGATCGAAGTGGTGCTCCCCCTGCGCGCCGACCCGACCGCCGCCCGCGAACGCGCCTGGCTCGGCGTCCTGGGCCGCATGCGGGACCGGAGCCGAGAGGCGGATCGGGAAAAACCCGAACCCGCGACGCCACCCCGCGCCGCTCTCGCCGCCCCCACCGTGCCGAAATCCCGATCCGCGTCCGAATCCGCCGTGAATTCCCGCTCCCCGACCGCCCATTCACAGGAAACCCACAAGGAACGCCCCTAGCCTCCTGCTACGCCGTGCCCGCCCGGGGTGGGGCGGGCCCGGCGTTTCGGGGAGGCCGCGGATGCCTGAACCCCACCGCAGGCGAGGAACTTTCCTCGCCGCCTCGACAACCTCGGGGGCGTTGTGCACCTCGCCCCCCGCGTATGCGGCAACGCCCGGTGGCGGCGGCCACCGGACGACCGCGCAGCCCTCGTCGCACCCGCGCGAGACCGACCTCGGGGCGGTCTCGACGCGGTGTGCCGAACGAGCGGTGGGTCCGGCCGGGTGAGTCGCGGCCTGGCGCTGCCCGGGACGGCGGCGTGCATGCTCGCGGCGGTGATCCCGACCGTCATCGGACCGACCGCGTGCGGCGACGCGACCAAAGGTGGTCAGGGCACGCTCGAGGTGGGGACCACGGGGCCCGCGGCCGCCCCCCGATCCGTCCCGCCGTCCACGTTCGCCTCGATCGTGTCCGGCCCACAGTACGTCGTCCGCCCCGCACCCGCGGCGGCGGAGATCCCGACGCCCTGAACCTACGGACGGTCCCGTGGGCCGGTGTGGGAAGCGCGGATCCCGGAGGGGGAGATCCGCCCGTCCCACACCGGCCCTGCCCGAACCCGTCCGGCGACGGTCACAGCTGCAGGTACCGCAACACCGCCATCACCCTGCGGTGATCGGTGTCCGAAGGCGGCAGATCCAGTTTGGTGAAGATGTTGCCGACGTGCTTCTCCACCGCCCGCTCCGTCACCACCAGCTTCTTCGCGATGGCCGCGTTGGTGCGCCCCTCGGCCATCAGGCCCAGGACCTCGTGCTCGCGCGGGGTCAGCGTGTTCAGCCCGCCGCTGCGCAGGCCCGCGCCGAACAACTGGGTGACCACCTCGGGGTCGAGCGCGGTGCCACCGGCCGCGACCCGCTCCAGCGCGTCGGTGAAGTCGCGGGTGTCCACCACCCGTTCCTTGAGCAGGTAGCCCACCCCCGCCGCGTTGCCGCCGAGCAGTTGGGCGGCGTAGCGGGTCTCGATGTACTGCGAGAACACCAGCACGCCTATGCCGGGGTACTCACGCCGGATGTCGATCGCGGCTCGCAGTCCCTCGTCGGTGTGCGTGGGCGGCATCCGGATGTCGACCACGCACACATCGGGTCGGTGCTCGGCCACCGCCGCCCGCAGCGCGTCGGCGTCGGGGACGGCCGCGGCCACCTCGTGGTCGCGGTCGAGAAGCAGTTGGACGAGGCCGTCCCGCAGGATGGCGGCGTCCTCGGCGATGACGATGCGCATGGGCTCGATCGTCCCATGCCCGGGCGGGCATCCCGGTCGGCGACCGGCTCAGCCGGGGACCGGCAGGTCCACCGTCACCTGGGTCGGCCCGCCGATCGGGCTGTCGACGCGCAGTACACCGTCCACCGTGCGGGCCCGCTCGACCAGTCCGGTGAGGCCGCTGCCCTTGCCCGCGTGCGCGCCGCCGCGCCCGTTGTCGGTGACCGACAACCGCAGCAGGCCGTCGCGCACACTCACGTCGACGACGGCGGCGCTCGCGCCCGAGTGGTGCGCGACGTTGGTGAGCAGCTCGGCGGCGCAGAAGTACGCGATGGTCTCGATCGTGGCGGGCGGTCGGACCGCGATGTCGGTGCGCACCTCCACCGGCACCGCGCTGCACGCCGCCAGGGTGGCCAGCGCGGCGTCCAGGCCCTGGTCGAGCACCGGCGGGTGGATTCCCCGGGCGAGGTCGCGCAGTTCCACGATCGCCTCCCGGGCGTTGCCGAGCGCGCTGTCCACGAGGGTGCGGGCGCGGTCCACGTCCATCGGCCGCTCGGTGTCCTCGGCGTCGAGCTTCTCCTTGGCCAGGCTCAGGTTCATCGCGAGCGCGACGAGTCGGGCCTGCGCGCCGTCGTGCAGGTCGCGCTCGATCCGGCGCAGCGTGGCGGCCGAGTCGTCGACGGCGATCGCGCGGGTCTCCTCCAGGTCGGCCATGCGCTGGGCGGCCTTGCTGGGTCCGAGCAGGGCGGGGATGAGCAGGCGGTCGAGCAGTACGACGCCTCGGACCGCCCACGGCGCGATCAGCAGGAACAGCACGCCCACCACGGACACGACGAGTTGCAGCGGCAGGGTGTCGAAGTACAGGTCGTTGATCTGGATCCCCGAGTGGTGCACGACGCCGTCGGAGTCGGTGACGTGCGGGTCGAAGGCGGCCATGAGCAGCGGGTAGACCAGCATGGCCAGCCCGTTGCCCCAGAACATGCCGGCGACCATCACGATGAGCACGCCCAGCGGGAGCTTGAGCACGGTGTACGCGACCGCCCGCCAGCCCTCGGCGTTGCCGAGCGCGGATCCGAGCAGCCCGAGCGGGCCGGGCCGGCGCCGGAAGCGGCTCAGCGGTGGCACCTGGACTCCGAGCATGGCCCGGGCCAGGCCGCGGTGCACGCCGCCCCACGCACGGGCACCCATCACGAGCAGGGCGAGGAGGGGCAGGCCGACCAGGGTGATGGTCAGGACGATCCCGAACGCGGCGAGCATGAAGGCGACGCCGAAACCGAACACCGCGAGCGGGAAGGTGAGGATGGCGTAGCCGAACTCGGCCCATGTTCGTCGGGTGAACGGGGCCTTCAGGAAGGTGGGCATCGGCATCCTCGGGGTGCTGCGGACGTGACGGTGGAGTGTGCCCATGCTCTCCGGCACGGGGACGCGGATGCGAGGGTGACAGCCCCCGACGTCACGGTTCGGTTTGCCCCACCTCCCATCACGGACATTGTGCCGCGCGGCCCCGCGGCGATCGGCCGCCGCATCCGGCGGCGTCCCGCGGCGCCGGGTCCCGTTCACCGCCCCGTGCGGACCGCCCCGGTGTGTACCGCCTCGGCGACCGCGTCGGCCAGCGGGCCGGTCTCCTCGGCGGTGAGCGTGGCCACGGTGATCCGCAGGCCGGGCGGCGAGGTGATCCGGTAGCGCGCGCCGGGGGCCACGACCCACCCTCGGGCGAGCAGGCCGGCGACGGCGGCGGTCTCGTCCCGGACCTCGATCCACACGTTGATCCCGGTGTCGCCCACCGCCCGCACGCCCCGCTCGCGCAGCGCCTCGATCAGCCCGGTCCGGCGCGTCCGGTACGTCTCGCGGGCCGCGCGGATGTGCTCGGCGACCTCGGCGGAGGTCCACGCGTGGGCGACCGCGTGCTGGAGCGCGTGGCTGATCCAGCCGGGGCCGAGCCGCTGCCGGCCGATGATCCGGTCGATGGTGATCGCGTCGCCGGCGACCATGGCGCAGCGCAGGTCCGGCCCGTACGCCTTGGAGGCCGAGCGGATGTGTGCCCAGTGGGTGGTGGTGCCGGCGAGGGTGTGCAGGTCGCGGTCGGAGATGTCGTTGCCGTGGTCGTCCTCCAGGAGCACCACCCGCGGGTGCGCGGCCAGGATCGAGCGCAGCGCGGCGGCGCGTTCGGCGGACACCGAGGCGCCGGTGGGGTTGTGTGCGCGGGCGGTGACCACGAACGCACGGGCGCCGGCGCGCAGCGCGTCCTCGGTCGCGGCGGGGTCGGGTCCTCGGTCGTCGACGGGGATCGGGCGCGGGGTCAGGTTGAGCGCGCCGAGCAGGTCGAGCAGGTTGCTCCAGCCCGGGTCCTCGACCGCGACCAGGTCGCCGGGGCGCAGGTGCGCGTCGAGCGAGCGCTCCATGCCGTCGAGCGCGCCGGAGGTGGCGGCCAGGTGGTCGGTCGGTACGCCCACCGCGTCGAGCACGGTGCGGGCGGCGTCCTCGAACGGCCGGTACAGCGCGCCGTGGACGTACAGGGGTCGCCAGCGGCTCGGCTCGGGGAAGACCGGCGAGGGCAGCAGCGCGGGGTCGGGCTCGCCGGTGGCCAGGTCGCGCGCGCCGGGCGGCACGCTCGGGCCCAGGGTGTTGCGCTGGGTGGTGGCCGGGCGGGCCCGGATGCGGGTGCCGGCCCGGCCGTGGGTCTCCACGATGCCGCGTTCGCGCAGGGTGCGGTAGGCGGCGGCGACGGTGTTGGCGTTCACGCCGAGTTCGGCCGCGAGCGTGCGCACGGGCGGCAGCGCGTCGCCGGGGGCGATCTCGCGCGCGTGCAGGTCGCGCTCGACGGATGCGGCGATGTCCGCCGCGGTACGACCGGTGGTGGCCATGCTTCTCCTGCGTCCTGGGCACATTCCGGGAGGAGGTTATGCCGTTGACAGCCTCCCCAGGTCCGGCTTTATTGTACTACTCCAAAGAGCGTTTTGAACTAGTACAAAGGATATTCGTGATGGCCGAGTACCCCGTCACCGCCGCCACCTCCCCGAAGCGTCACCGCGACCGCATGCGCTACGACGTCGACGTGGTGCACGCGATCCTGGACGCCGGCTTCATGGCGCACGTCTCGTTCACCGTCGGCGGCCGGCCCCAGCTGATCCCGCTCGCGTTCGGACGCGACGGGGAGCGCCTGTACCTGCACACCTCCAGCGGCGGGCAACTCGCCCTCGCGGCCCGGGCGAGCGGCACCGAGGGGGTGCCGGTGGCGATCTCGGTCACCCACATCGACTCGGTGGTGCTCTCCCGCTCGGCGATGCACCACTCGGTGGACTACCGCTGCGTGATCGCGCACGGCCCGCTCGTGCACGTCACCGACCCCGACGAACAACTGCACGCCTACCGGGTGATCATCGACCACCTGGTCCCGGGCCGCGCCGACGACGTACGTGGGCCGAACCCGAAGGAGAACGCGCAGACCACGGTGCTGCGCCTGGACCTGGACGAGGTGGCCGCGAAGGTCCGCGACCACGGCCTCGCCGAGGACCCCGACGACCTCGACCTCCCGTACTACGCGGGCGTGGTCCCCCTCACCACCACCCGGGGCCCCATCCGCCCCGACCGCGCCGACCAGGACCTCCCGCCCTACCTGGCCACCTGGCTGGGGGCCTCCTGACCGGTGCCGGTGCCGGTGGGCGACGCCGATGACGCCCCGTCAGTCGTGTTCCACCCGGGCGGCGATGCGGCAGACCAGGGCGATGGCGACGACGAATACGCCTGCGGTGACGGCCAGTTGGGTGGTGGGCAGGTCGATCCTGTCGTGGCCGGCGGCGTCGGTGAGTACCTTCAGCACTCGGGCCGCCGGGCTGCCGGGGGTAACCAGGGCGGCGAGGGTGAGCAGCGCCGCGACCGGGACGGCGTACGCGGCTCGGCGCAGCACCGGGCGGTTGGTCAGCGCGCCGATCGCGACGCCGGCCAGGATGGTGACGAACTGGGCCATCGCGCCGGCGGCCAGCGCCTCGCCCCGACCGACGCCGTGCGTGGCGTGATCGGCGACGCGGTCCGTGCCGGCGGCGAGCGCGCCGGTGCATATCGCGGCGAGCAGGCAGGTCAGGGTCAACGCGACGAGCAGCCCGGCCAGGTGCGCGCGCCCGGGCCCGACCGCCGCCGAGGCGGTGTGCCGGGCCGCCGCGGGCTCGACCGTGACGGCCACGCGCGTCAGCCACACCGCGGCCGGCATGATCGCGGCCGCCGCCCACGCGAACGAGGACAGCAGCGGATCGCCGCCCGCCACACCGATGCCCATCACCGCGGCGTAGAGCAGCACCGGTGGCACCCACCGATACGAGAGCAGCAGCAGTGCCGCCTGATAGCGCACCACGGCGGAAATCACGCGCCGTCTCCTTCCCGATGGACCGCCCGGACGCTGACCCCGGGCACCGTGGTGAGCAGATGTCGCAGCAGCGCGTCGGAGTGCGCGGTGCTGCTGTGCAGCCGCACCACGCCGGGCCTGTTCTGCTCGCGGACGGGATCGCCCGGGAGGCGGTCCAGTTCGGGGCTCGGCCCGGTGTCGATGTCGATCAGCACCCGGATCGCCCGGGCCTCGGGGATCGCCGCGACGACCGCGCCCGCCTCGACCCGATAGGTCTCGTACACCTCGTCGGCGAGCCGCCGGGGGTCGTGGTCGACGAAGACCACGGTGGCGCCCGCCTCGATGCGCTCGACCACGCAGCCGTCCAGGACGTCGCGCGAGGGCTGGTCGAGTCCGGTCCACGCCTCGTCCAGGACCAGCAGATCCGGTTCGGCCAGGAACGCCTGGGCCACCGCCACCTTTTGGCAGGTGCCCTTGGACAGCCCTCGCAGCGGCGCGCGGATCTTGTCGGCGAAGCCGAGCCGTTCGGCCCACTCGTCCGCGCGGCGCCGGCTCTCCCGGCCGGTGAGGCCGTGCAGTCGGCCCAGGTGGGTCAGGTATCGCCGTGCGGTGAGCGGCAGTTCGGGCGGGAAACGCTCGGGGACGTAGGCGGCCGAGCCGCGTTCGGTGACGCTGCCGGTGGTGGGCTCGCACACACCGGCCACCACCCGTAGGAGAGTGGACTTGCCGCCGCCGTTGCCGCCCTCGACCCGGATCAGCGCGCCGCGCGGCAGATGCAGGTCCACCGCGCGCAACACCCACGGGCCGCGCAGGCCGTACCGCTTGCCGACACCCGTCAGGTGCACCGCCGTCCCCCTTCGCCGAACCTCGGCAGCAGACCTTACGGCAGGACGGCGGCCGGCACATCCCGCGGCCGGCCGGGCGACGGAGCCCACGGCCTTGATCGCCGGGGGTGCACGCGCGAACGGGCCCGTCGCCTCGGCGACGGGCCCGTGTCGGTGAACTCCTGTGCGCGGCGCCCTACATGGCGGTCTTGGAGACCTTCGGGGCGTCCGCCTTCAGCTTGGCCTGGGCCGCGTTGGGGACCGGGTCGGGCTGCTTTTGGCAGACCGCGTCGGCCGGGCCGTGGCCGTTGCCCTTCGGGGTCTTGCCGGTGATCAGGTACTCGTTCAGGTAGTCGTCCAGGCAGGTGCTGCCGCTGAGCGAGATGCCGTGGTTGCGCCCGCCCTGCTCGACCACGAGGGCCGAGTCGCGCAGCAGGCGGTGCATGGTCACGCCACCCTCGTACGGGGTCGCGGCGTCGTTGGTCGCCTGGAACAGCAGCGTCTTGGGCAGCTTGTCGTTGGCGACGTTCACCGGCTTGAGGCTGCTGGTGGGCCAGAACGCGCACGCCGCGTTGAACCAGACGTTGTTCCAGGTCAGGAACGGCGCCTTGGCGTAGGTCTTGACCGCGTCCCGGTGCCAGGTGGCCCAGTCCTTCGGCCACGCCGCGTCCCGGCACTGGGTGGCCAGGTAGCCGCTGTTGACGTTGTCGTTGGCGGAACTGGCCGCCGCCAGGTCCTCGTAGGCGGTACGCAGCGGACCGGTGACGTGGTCGACCGCGTAGCCCGAGAAGCCCTCGGCCAACTCGGCCCAGTAGGCGTCGTTGTAGCCGCCCTGCGCGAACGCGTCCTCGAGTTCGGAGGCGCCGACGACACCCTCCGCCGGCGTCTTGTCCAGCGCCGCGCGCATCGTGTACCAGGCCTTCTCGACCTGGGCCGGGTCGGTGCCCAGGCGGTAGTTCGCGTCGTACTTGGCGACCCAGGCGAAGAACGCCTTCATGTTGGCGTCGAACGCCACGTCCTGGGTCAACTGGCCGCCGTACCAGACGCTGTCCCTGCTCGGGTCGACGATGCTGTCCAGCACCAGGCGCTTGACCCGGCTCGGGAACAGCTTGGCGTAGACCGAGCCGAGGTAGGTGCCGTACGAGTAGCCGAAGTAGCTGATCTGCCGGGCCCCGAGCGCGGCGCGGATCGAGTCCATGTCCGCGGCCTGGGCGGGCGTGTTCATGTACTTCAGGAAGTCGCCGTACTTGTCACCGCACGCCTTGGCGTAGGTGTACACCCGCTTGATGTTGGCGAGTTCGTCGCCGAAGTCGTTCGGGACGGTGCCCGGACGGACCGGGTTGTTGAAGCCCGGGACGCAGTCCAGGTGCGGCTCGCTCGCGCCGGCGCCGCGGGGGTCGAAGCCGATCACGTCGAACTGCGCGGCCACCTCGGGGCGCAGATTCTTCGCGACGTAGCCGGCCAGACCGCGACCGGGCGCGCCGGGACCGCCGGGGTTGACCAGGAGCGGGCCGAGCGACTTGGCGGCGGTGTGCGGAATCCGCGACACCGCGATCGTGATCTTCTGCCCGTCGGGACGGCTGTGGTCCATCGGGACCTGCAACGAACCGCATTCCAGCCTCGGATAATTCGAGCTGCCGCAGCTCTTCCAGGCGATGGGGGTGGACGCGGACTCGGCCGAGGGTGCCGGGGAGTCGTCCGCCAAGGCCGGTGGGGCGAGGGTCAGGAGCCCGCCCACCAGAGTCGTGGCGGCTGCGAACGCGACGAGAGTGTGTCTCTTCACGTGGGTGTTCCTCCATGTGACGGAGCTGTCACGAGTGACATCGACGCCGCAGATGCTGCCCTGCGGAGGACCGATGCGACGAGGGGACGGTCGGTACGGAACGGAAATCCTTACCAAGGAGAGTGGTTACCGTTACCCAAATTTTGGGTTTGAACCGCAATACGTCCGTTTGGCCGCTTATATCGGCAATCTGATGGGCAGTCAGCCGCTTGCGGACCGTGTCCGACGCGCGTAGCGGCGGGACGGGTCGACTCCCGTCCGGCTTCGGGTCGGGCCCTCGTCGGGCCCGACCCGCGATCCGTCGGCCGGGCGCAGGCCGTGCGCGTGCTCAGCCCCGATATGGCGGCGTCAGGCCCCAATCCCAGCGCGGCATGGGTGTTTCGGGCAGCGGCGGCGGATTGGGGCCGGAGTAGATGATCGCCATCCGGGTGCCCCACTCCAGGTAGTACGCCAACACGGCCCGGAACTCCGGGTCGGCGGGCAGCTCCACGTCGTCGGCCGTCTCCAGGAGCAGCGCCACCCAGCGACGCCGCTGCGTCTCGCCGATCCCCCGACCCAGGTGCTTCGAGGCCATGTGCCGGTGCCCGCCCGACTCGGTGCTGTAGCGCGCCGGTCCACCGAACACCTCGGCCAGCCACCACGCCACGTGCTCCGCGTGGTGCGCGTCCATGCCGGCGAACACCGGGGCCAGGATCTCGTCCTTCGCCACCCGCTCGTAGAACGTGGTGAACAACTTCTCGAACGCCGGCGCGCCACCGGCCCACTCGTACAACGTCGGCGTCGACCCGCCCCGACCGACCACCTCGGTCACCGCGTAGTGCCGCATCTCCTCGATCGCGGCCACGTACGGCCGGATCGCGGCGAAGAAGGCGGCGAAGTGCGGGCCCTTGCGGAAGCCGTTCAGGTGCTCGTCGGTCGAGGTCCAGCGAATGCGCAGGATGTACGCGGACGGCTCCTCCGCGCATCGGCTCAACTCGTAGTCCACACACTCCGGCGCGGCGGTCAGCGACTCGGCCGCGCGGGCGTAGGCGGCCTCGAATTCACCGGTCTCCGCCTCGGCGATCGTGTAGCGGATGTATTCGACGATCATGAACGGTCCCCCATGCCAGGCGCTGGTTCGATCGCGTCAACCATAGGCAGGATCACCGACGCGGTGATCATCGACGCGACCCGATTTCGCCGACCGCGTAAGGGTGTAGGCACCGTGATGCGCCGAAACCCGTCCCCCGATCCCGCCGGGCGCGACGCGGCGGGATCGGGAGGGACGGGTTCCGGGCCGACCCGGGTGGCGGGCCGACTGCGGGGTGCGGCGGATCGGACGGTGCGCCCCGCAGAGTCCGGCGACGATCTTTTCATACTTACTCGACGCCGCGCCGGTTGCTCCCGCACCGGGTTTGCGACACCGGCTCCCGCCACTGTCGACCGGGCCCCGCCGACGCCTCCCACCGGCGTCTCCGGCGGCGGTCCCACCGTCCGCGGCCACGCGTCGGCCGCCTCCCTCACCGGGCCCGGCCCTACCTCCCGAACACCCGCTCCCCACCCACGAACGTCTCCGCCACCCGCGTCAGCCCGATCTCCCCCGCCGCCCCCGCGAACGGATCCCGATCCAACACCACCAGGTCCGCGTGGTTGCCCACCACGATGCTCCCGGTGTCGTCCAGGTGGTTCACATACGCGCTGCCCGCCGTGTACGCCGCCAGCGCCGCGTGCGGATCCAACCGCTGCTCCGGGAGGAATTCCGGGGAGTCCGACCCCAGCACCCGCCGGTTCACCGCCACATGGATCCCGTGCAGCGGATCGGGGCTGGACACCGGCCAGTCGCTGCCCGCCGCCAACGTCGCGCCGCTGCGCGCCAGTTCACCGAACGGGTATTGCCACGCGGCCCGCTCCGCGCCCAGGAACGGAATGGTCAGCGTGTCCATCTGCGGCTCGTGCGCGGCCCACAGCGGCTGCATGTTGGCGCTCGCCCCGAGTGCGCGAAAGCGCGGGATGTCGTCCGGGTGCACCACTTGGAGGTGGGCGAGGTGCGGCCGGGTGTCCTTCCAGCCGTTCGCCGCCCGCATCGCCGCGACCGCGTCCAGCGCCTCCCGCACCGCGCGATCGCCCAGCGCGTGGAAGTGCACCTGAAAGCCGTGCGCGTCCAGGGCCGTGACGTGGTCGCGCAGTGCCCGCGGGTCGATGAAGCTGATCCCGCTGTTGTCCGAGGCGCAGCCGCACGAGGTGAGGTACGGGCTGAGCATCGCGGCGGTGAAGTTCTCCGCGATCCCGTCCTGCATGATCTTGACCGTCCGGCAGGACAGCCGCCCGCGGGTACCCGCCGCACGCCGCGCGAGCAGGTCCTCGATCTGCTCGGCCCCACGATCGCGCTCCCACCACAGCGCGCCGACCACCCGGGCGGTGAGTTGCCCGCGGTCCACCGCCGTCAGGTACGCGGCGCTCGCGTCGGTGACGTTGGCGTGTGCGCCCAGGAGCGCGTCCTGCCACGCGGTGATGCCGAGCGCGTGCAGGACCGCCTGTGCCCGCAACAGCCCGGCGACCTGGTCCTCGGCGGTGAGCGGGGGCAGCAGCCGGCCGACCAGGTTCGCCGCCCCCTCCTGGAGCACGCCGGTCGGCTCGCCGTCGGCGTCGCGCTCGATCCGCCCGTCGGCCGGATCGGCGGTGTCGCGGGTGATGCCCGCGAGGCGCAGCGCGAGGCCGTTCGCCCAGGCGCCGTGGTGGTCGCGGTTGGGCAGGTACACCGGCCGGTCGGGGACGATGTCGTCGAGCATCGACCGGTGCGGCAGCCCGCCGGGGAACGCCTCCATCGACCAACCGCCGCCGGTGATCCACTCGACCTCGGGGTTGTCCCGGGCATACTCGCGGATCACCCGCCGGTAGTCGGCGATCGTCTCGTGCCGGGACAGGTCGCACTGCCCCATCTCGATGCCGCCGCTCACGGGATGCACGTGTGCGTCCTGGAAGCCGGGGATCAGCAGTCGGCCGGCGAGGTCCACCACCTCGGTGTCGGCCCCGATCAGTTCGCGCACCTCGTCGTGCCCGACCGCGACGACGCGCCCGTCCCGCACGGCGACCGAACTGGCCCGTGCGCGCGCGCCGTCGACGACGTACACCGGCCCACCGGTGAAGACCAGGTCGGCGGCCACCGAGGCCGACGCCGGACGAATGTCGACGGTGTTGGTGGTGCTCATGCGTGTCCCCTGGCCTTGAACGCGTCGAAATCGGCGGCGTCGTCGTAGCGGTCCATCGGCAGTTCGATCGCGTCACCGTCGGTGCCGCGACCGGTCTCGAAGTAGGGCGACTTGCGTACGTACTTGGCGTAGGCCGCGAAGCCCAGCCCGGCGAGGATCACCGCCGTCGGTACCGAGAACATGAACCAGCCGTTGTCGGGGCTGAGTTCGAAGCCGTCGCTCATGGTCAGATAGTCGTAGGAGAGGTACGCCCCGACCCCGAGCAGCGCGAGGCCGCTGAGCGCGGGGATGACCACCGCGCGCACCCCCTCGCGCGGATCGGCGCGCAGCGTCGGCCCGAAGCGCACGGCGCACGCGATCGCGGTGAGGCCGTAGTAGAAGGCGACGATCAGGCCGATCGAGTTGACCGCGGCCAGGATCATGTCGTTGAGCTTGGGGATGCCGATCGCCAGGACGGCGGTGCCGGCGGCGATCGCCATGATCAGCACCGTGCCGATCGCGGGCGAACCGAAGGTCGGGTGGATCCGCGTCCACACCTTGCCGAGCGTCCGGTCCCGGCCCATCGCCAGCATGCCGCGCGCGGTCGGGATGACCCCGGACTGGAGCGAGGCGACGGCGGAGAAGATCAGCGCCAGCAGCGGCAGGCTCGCCCATGGATCGGCGGCGAGGTGGGCGCCGAGGAAGGTCAGTCCCTGCGGCCCGTTCTCGATCGTCTCGGGCACGGTCATCACCCGCTGGAAGGCGATCGCGCCGAGCAGGAACATGCCGAGCATCACGAACAACGCGATCAGTCCGCCCCGAGCCGAGTCCTCGGGGTTCCTGGTCTCCTCGGTGACGCTGAAGGCCGCGTCCCAGCCCCAGAAGAAGAACACGGCGAGCACCAGGCCCTGCGCGAAGTGCGTCGCGGAGTCGATCTCGAACGGGTTGAACCAGGAGAACGAGAACGGCTGCTCGCCGACCGCGACGGCCCGGCAGCAGAAGATCAGCAGCACGCCGTACTCGAAGACGAGCAGAAAGGTCTGGAGCCGGGTGGCCTGGTGCACCCCGGTGACCGCGAGCACGGTGACCACCACGAGTACGACCAGCCCCAGCACCGTGCTGAGCTTGGTCGAGTTCGGGTCCAGGGCCAGCCCGACGAACTCGTGCCACCCCGCCTTGTTCGCGAACTGGAGCAGCACCGAGCCGGTGATCGCGCTGGTGTAGGCGAGGAAGATGATCGACCCGGCCAGGGCGACCCAGCCGGTGAGGAAGCCGGACCACGGACCGATCGACTTGCCGACCCAGACATAGCCGCTGCCGCAGTTGGGCTCGACCCGGTTGAGGCGGGCGTACGCGCCGGCGATACCGAGCATGGGCAGGAACGCGATCAGGATGATCACCGGGGTGCTCGATCCCACGGTGGCGGCCAGGCTGCCCATGCCGACGCCGATGCTGGTGGTGGCGGCCGTGCTGGACGCGGCGACCGCGACACCGTCGACGACACCGAGCGACTTGCGCAGCGCGGGTGGGCCGTCGTCCCGGGGCGGGTTCGTTGACATCGGCGCTCCAAGGAGGCGAAAGCTGCGGGAGGGGTGGACGCCGATGAAACAGCTTGCGTCAGAATTACGTCAATGGTGTTGACGTAAGGTGGACCCGGCACGGTGGGCGCGGCTTCGGAGGAGCGGATGGACCGGACAGCCGAGACGAACGCATCGAACAGGGCAAAACAAACACAATCGAACATCGCGGGGCAACCACCTCGGACGGATCGCGTCATGGGCGAGCGCCGGCGCCGCAGGCCGACCAAGTCCGGGGTGGTTTTGTCCGAGGATGTCATCATCGAGTGTGCCGTACGGCTGATCGGCCACCACGGTGCGGAGGCCCTGACCGTCCGCAGACTCGGCGCCGCCCTCGGGTGCGACCCGACCGCCGTCTACCGTTACTTCCGCGGCACCGACGACCTGCTCCTGGCCATCGCGGACTTCCTGATCGGCGAGACGTTGGCCGGATACCGACCCGGCCCCGACTGGGTGGCGTCACTGCGCGAACTGGGCCTGCGGGTCCGGGACGGCCATCTGCGGCATCCGCGCGTGGCCACCGTCGCCGCGGCGCGGGTCACCCGGCGGCACAACGAGTTCCGGGCGGTGGAGCTGGGGGTCTCCCTGTTGCTCTCGGCCGGCTTCTCCCCCGCCGACGCGGCCCGCTACTACCACGTGTTCATCGACACCGTGCTGGCCCACGCGGCGCTGGAGGCGTCCTATGCCGCGCTCGCCCCCGAGGTGCGCGAGGCCGACGACCGGGCGTGGGAGGAGACGTACCGGAGGTTGCCCGCCACCGACTACCCGGCCATCGGCGCGGTACGTCCGCATCTGGGGGCGGGGATGTCGGGCAGCCCCTTCGAGGACGTCCTCGACCTCCTCCTCGAATCGCTCGCCCGCCGGGTGTGAATCGGCACCCGGCCGGCGGGCCCGCCGGTCCGCCGGCTCCGTCGTTCGGCAAAATCCGCGGTGGGAAGTGCCACCACCCGTACCGTGATCACCAGCCGACCCAGTGTCAACAGCACAGGTGGGTACACACGTCGTGGGGGGTGCCGCGGACTCGATAAGGTGGCGCGTGTTTTCAGACCTCACCACTCCCACGGGGGATCCGTGCTGATCGACAAGTTCATGCATGGCGTCGTGGCGCCCACCGCGAAGGCGATCTACCGCCCGCGCACCGAGGGCCGCGAGAATGTACCGATGACCGGCCCGGTCATCATCGCCAGCAACCACCTGTCGTTCGTTGACAGCGTCGCGATCCCCGTGGTGATGCCACGCAAGGTGTCGTTCCTCGCCAAGGCCGAATACTTCGACGGCCCCGGGCTCAAGGGCCGGGTCAGCAAGGCCTTCTTCACCGGCATCGGTGCCGTCCCCGTGCCCCGCGGTACGCACAGCGCGGCGAAGGCCGCGCTGGAGACGGCCCTTTCGGTGCTCGAACGCGGCGACGCGTTCGGCATCTACCCCGAGGGCACCCGCTCGCGCGACGGCCGGCTGTACCGGGGCCGGACCGGCGTCGCGTGGCTGGCTCTGGCCGCGCGGTGCCCGGTCGTCCCGGTCGGGATCATCGGCACCGACCTGGTCCAGCCGATCGGCTCGAACATCCCCAAGCTGTCCCCGCGCGTGCTCGCCCGTTTCGGCGAACCGCTCGACTTCTCCCGCCACTACGGGCGAACCGACGTGGCCCGGGCCCGGCGCGAGATCACCGACGAGATCATGGAAGCGATCCAGAAGTTGTCGGGGCAGGACTACGCGGGCGTCTACAACGAGACACCCGCCGAGGTCTGAGCCGACGGGCGCCCCGCGCCCACCCGGACCGGGAGGGCACGGGGCGTCGCGGGCGGATCGAAGCGCCGACCGCGCACGCGTCCGGCGGGCGGCTCAACGCACGCGGCCGTCCCAACTCCAGGCGCCGGCCGACACCCTTGGCCTGCCCGGCAGTTCGCCCCGGCCCGTACACCACAGCAGGGTCGCCGCCGGCGCCGCGCCCGGCGGGGCGTCCGGGAACAACCGGGTCAGCGCGGGGCCGGCGAGGTCGTCCGGGGGCGTCCAGGCGATCCCGAGCGCCCGGGTGATGTCGTGCGTGTGCATCAGCAGTTCGACCACGCCCATCGCGGCGAAGCCGGTGCGATCCGCGTGCCCCCACGGATGCCACGCGCGCACCTCGGGCGGGGCGTCCCGCACCGTCGCGGCGAGCAGGGTGCCGGCGATCCGCAGTCCGTCCAGGCACGCGTCGATCGGCGCCCGCGGGTCGAGCGACGCGAACAGCGTGATGTAGCGATCGGTCGGGCGGGCGATCAACAGGCCGGTATAGCCGACCAGGCCGAGCGCGAGGTGGTCGAGCAGTTGTCGGGACGAGCGCTGCTCGTCCGCGAGGCGGTGCCAGGCGGCCGGGTCGGCGGTGGGTGTGGTCGCCGCCGCTCGGGCCAGTACGTCGAGGCAGGTCGCGGTGGTCCCGGTGACCGCGTCGGACCACGTGGGCGCCTCGGTGGCGGGCGCCCCGTGCTGCGCGCCGGGCGGCGCGGGGGCCATGGCCGGCGCCGTCCCGGGGCTCACGCGCGCAGCCCTTCGATCACGCGCGCGTACCCGTCCGCGCCGTGCCCGGCCGCGATCGCCCGCTCGGTGTAGGCGCGGTACAACTCCGGCAGCGCCGTGTCGACGCCGCGGTCCCGGCTCGCGTGGACCAGGTGGTCCATCGTGGCCAGGTGCACGTCCAGCGTGGCGTCGTCGCCGGGGTAGGCGCCGGCGTCCACCTGGGCGGCGTAGTGCCCGATGAAGCCTGTCACCGCGTGTGCCAGCCAGCGGTTGGCGATCGGCGTGAAGTCGGCGGCCCGGACCCCGTCGGCGCCGACCACGGCCGAACCGTGCAGCCAGCCGGTCAGGGTCGCCCACATCACGCCGAGCAGGGCGGTGTCGTACAGGCTCGCCACGCCCGCGTCCGGCCCCAGGTCGAGCGGGTCGCCGAGGGCCCGGAGCGTGCCGACGTGCCGGGCGAACGCGGCGGCGTCGCCGCTGTACAGCAGCATCGACTCCGGCCGGCCGATCCCGGGCGGCGTGGACATGATCGCGCCGTCGACGTAGGCGGCGCCGAGCCGGGCCGCCCATACGGCGGCCTCGCGGGCCTGTTCGGGCGAGCCGGAGCCGAGGTTGACCACGGTCCGGCCCGCGAGCGCGGCCTCGTCGGCGGCCAGGGTCGCGTACATCGCGTCGTAGTCGAGCACGCAGACCACGATCAGCGGGCTCGCCGCGATCGCGTCGGCCACGGTCTCGGCCCGGACCGCTCCCCGCGCGACCAGGGCGGCGGCCTTCGCCGGGGAGCGGTTCCACACCGTGGTGGGGTGCCCGGCCGCGCGGAACGCCTCGGCGAGCGCCCGGCCCATCGATCCCATCCCGATGACCGTCACGGCTTCGTGGTTCATGTTCGTCCTTCGTCCTTCGTGCTTCGTCGGTGGGTCGATGTCGTTCGTCGTTCGACGTCGTGCGTCGGTCGTCGGTCGCCCGGTCGTTCATCACGCCCGCGTCGGCCCTGATCCGCCGCCCGTTCGCCCGACCCGGACCACCCTCGCAGCGCCGAAACCGCGCCGACAGTGGCAGGAATGCCTCTCACCGCAAAATTCCTGCCGCCGACGGACTAGGATGTCCCGTCATGGACGACGAGCGCCCGCCGACACCCGCCCGCTCCGCGAACCGGGGATCGGGGCCGGGATCCGTGGCCGTCGCGGTGGTCGACGACGCCGCCATCCCGATCTGGGACGCCTACGAACTCGCGATCGCCTGCGCCGTGTTCGGCACCCCCCAGCCGGAACTCACGGACACCTGGTACGACTTCCGCGTCTGCGCGGAACGCCCCGAGCCCGGGCCCGAGGCATCGACGACCGCACCCGGATCGGCCGGCTTCTCCTTCGGCATCCGCACACCCCACGGCTGGGACGCCCTGGCCGGCGCGGACACCGTGATCGTGGCGGCCGTCCCGCAGGAGTGCGTCGACCACGACGTCGACCTGCCCGCCCCGTTCCTGACCGCACTGCGGGCCGCCGCCGACGCCGGCGCGCGCATGGTCTCGCTGTGCACCGGCGCCTTCGCGCTCGCCGCCGCCGGCATCCTGGACGGCCGCCGGGCCACCGCACACTGGGCGCACACCGAGCAACTGGCCCGGCGTCACCCGAACGTCACCGTCGACGACAGCGTCCTGTACGTGGACGACGGCTCGGTGCTGACCAGCGCCGGAATGACCGCCGGCCTCGACCTGTGCCTGCACATCGTGCGCACCGACCTGGGCGCGCACATCGCCAACCAGCTCGCCCGCCGCCTGGTGGTCCAGGCGCACCGCCCGGGCGGCCAGGCCCAGTTCGTGGACCTGTCCGTCCCGGCGACCGACGACGAGGGCCTGGCCCCGGTGCTGCACTGGGCCGGCAGGCACCTCGACCGTCCGCTCACCGTCGACGACCTCGCCCGCCGGGCCCGGATGAGCCCCCGCACCTTCTTCCGCCGACTCCAGGCCGCCACCGGCACCACCCCGCTGCAATGGCTGCTCACCCAACGCCTCGCCCGCGCCCAGTCCCTCCTGGAGACCACCGACCTCCCGATCGAACAAGTCGGCGAATGCAGCGGCCTCGGCACCGCCGCCAACCTCCGCCACCACTTCGCCGCCCGCCTCGGCACGTCCCCCGCGGACTACCGCCGAGCCTTCCGCCCCTGAACCGCGCCGACCTGGACCCGAGGCCGCCCGAGTGACAGGGTGGAGGAATCAGCCATTCATCCCGGTTTGTCATGAAAGGTGGCGAAACGTCATGGCTGAGCACGCACACGCCGCACTCGTCCGCCGAGGCTACGAAGCCTTCTCCGCCGGCGATCCGGACACCCTCCGCACCCTGCTGACCGCCGACTGCACGCACCACGTCCCGGGCAACCACCCTCTGTCCGGCGACTTCAAGGGCATCGACGCGGTCCTCGGCTACTACGGACGCCTCGCCACCGTGAGCGAGGGCACCTTCCGGGTCGAGCTGCGACACCTCTTCGTGGACGGCCGGGGCCACGTGATGTCCGTACACCGGGCCACCGCCCGACACGCGGGCAAGTCGCTCGACCAGGTCGGCGGCATCGTCTTCCGCGTCGTCGGCGACAAGGTCACCGACCTCGACGAATGTGTGGAGGACCCGGCGGCGACGGACGCCTTCTGGGCCTGATCACCCCCCGCGCCGACGCACGAACCGAACCCTCACCCGATCCGGAACGTCCCCCCGGGCGGCGCCGGCGACGCCGTGGCCGTCTCGTCGGTGACCGGCGCCCCGTCCCGCGAGAACACCCGCGCCTCGATGCCGGACAACACCCGGGCCGGCATCTCGTCGCCCGCGGTCCGCCGGGCCAGCGAGGACACCGGCAGCGGCGCCGTGGACGCGACCACGACGAGGTTGCCGAAGCGCCTGCCGCGCAGCACACCCGGCTCGGCCATCAGCGCCACCTCGGGGAACACCGAGCGCAGGGTGGCCACTTGCGCCCGGGCGAAGTCGAGGTCGCCGCCGTCGGCGATGTTGGCCGCGTACACCCCGCCCTGCCGCAGCACCCTGGCCACCTCGACGGCGAACTCCCGCGAGGTCAGGTGCGCCGGCACCTGCGCGCCGCCGAACACGTCGGCGATGATCAGATCGGCCGAGTCGTCGGGGCGCGCGGTCAACTCCTCGCGGGCGTCGCCCGTACGCACGTCCACCGCCGCCCCGACCGGCAGCGGCAGGTGTTCCAGGACCAGGGCGACCAGTTCGCCGTCGAGTTCGGCGACCGTCTGCGACGAGCCGGGCCGGGTGGCCGCGATGTAGCGGGGCAGCGTCAATCCGCCGCCGCCCAGGTGCAGTGCGGCGAGCGACTCGCCCGGCGCGGCGGCGAGGTCGACGACGTGCCCGAGCCGTCGGGTGTACTCGAATTCCAGGTGCTCGGGTCGGTCGAGATCCACGTACGACTGCGGCGAATCGTTCAGTGTGAGCAACCACGCGCGGGGCCGGTCGATGTCGGGCATCAGCAACGCCGCGCCGAGATCGGTCGCCCGCCCCACCGGGATCGACTCGGGGGCTTCCTGCTGATCCTGATCGTCGTACATGGATCGATTCTCTCGCAGCCGGGCCACCCTTCCCGCCGCACGAGGGCGCCGCACTTGGCATGATCGACGAGGGCCGCGGCACGAAGCGTCGGGGACGTATCGCGGCACCGACCGCGCGACCCGCGGCAGACCCACCGACCCGGGAGAGCAGAGCCATGCGATTCACCAAACTCGGTCACGCGTGTGTACGTCTGACCACGCCGCACGGCACCGTCGTGATCGACCCGGGGGCGCTCAGCGACCCCGACGCGATGGCCGGCGCGGACGTCGTACTGATCACCCACGAGCACTTCGACCACGTGGTGCCCGAAACGCTACGGGCCGCCGCGGCGGCGAACCCGGATCTGGAGGTGTGGACCAACCCGGCCGTGGCCGCGCAGTTCCCCGACCTGGCCGGCCGCATCCACGCGGTCACCCACGGCGACACCTTCGAGATCGGCGGCGCGGGGGGCGTGTCGGTGCACGTGTACGGCGAGCGGCACGCGGTGATCCACCGCGACATCGAGGTCATCGACAACGTCGGCTTCCTGATCGCGGGCGAGGTCTTCCACCCGGGCGACGCGCTCACCGTTCCGGAGGAGACCACGCCCACCCTCCTGGTCCCGGCAGGCGGCCCCTGGCTCGCGCTCGGCGACGCGGCCGACTTCATCCGGGAGGTGGATCCCGCCCGGGCCCTGCTGATCCACGACGGCGTGTTCAACGACACCGGGCTGGCCATGACCGAGCGCCTGCTGGGCCAACTCGCGGGCACCGACAGCCGCTCCGTGCGACGCCCGGCCGACGGCGAGAGCATCGAACTCGCGGCGGGCTGACCCGAACACGATCGGCGTACCGCTTGGTCGCGGCGCCGTCACACTCTGGTACCCGCCCGGGCCCGCCACTACCGTGACGAACATGACCGCCGACGACGGCAGACCCGAGAACCAATGGCCGGTACCCCCGCCGTGGATGTGGGGTTGCCCGGAGTGTGTGCGCCTGTACCACCGGATGAAACGGGTCCAGGAGGAGACCGACGAGCGGCGCCGGAGCGGCGATCGCGGCGTCGATCACGACCCGCTGGACAGCATGATCGGATCCCGGATCCGCCTGGCCCGGCACCTGGTCACGGGCCACCGCGAGCATCTGCCGGACTGGACTCCGGGCTGCGAACGTTGCGCCTGGCATCATCGCATCCTGGACGCCGGTCCCGAACCGCACCATCCGGGCGGCGCCGCCGCGATGGTGGCCGCGGAGCATCGGGCCTTCCACCTGTTCGTCCCGCCCCGGGTGGTCGGACTGATGTAGGCACCCGTGGCAGCGCCGTCCGCCGTGTGCGCCGTAGGGTCGTGGGGTCACGGTGGGCGGATCGCGGGCGGGAGAGGTCGACGGAGCACGGGCGCGTGGATCGGGAACACCCCGCCGGGCACCGGGCCGAGGTGGAACCGGGCCTGCCCGGCGCACGCTTCGGGCCGGTGGGGCGGGGACGGCGGGAGGACGCCGCCGAGGCGTGGCGGTTGCGGGAGCACACCGCGCGACTGGTCGCCCTGGACACCCGGTTCGGCGCCGGCGAACTGCTGGGGCCGGCCGTCCGCGCGGCCGACGCGGCGGGGCGGGCCGTCCCGGGCGCGGCCCCGTCCCGGGACCGGCTCGCCGCCGTGGCGGAGGCGGATCAGCTCGCCGGGTGGCTGGCCTACGACGCCGACCGGCACCCGCTCGCCCGGCGGCTCACCACGCGGGCGGTACGGACCGCGCGTCTGGCGGGCGATCGCTCCGCCGAGCACTTCGCGCTGTCCCAGCTCGCCATGCAGGCCGTCCACCTGCGCCGGCCCGACGTGGCGCTGCGCATCTGCGACGACGTGTTGCGGGACGAACTGCCCCCCGGCGTGCGCACGTTGTTCGTGCTGCGCCGGGCCCGCGCGGTCAACCAGTACGGCGAGCACGCCGCGGCCCGTCGACTGATCGCCGAGACGTACGGCCGGCATCTCCAGGGCCCCGGCACCCGCGATCCGGCCTGGACGTGGTGGCTGGACGCCGCCGAGATCACCTGGCACCACGCGATGGTGCACGCCGACAACGGGGACTGGACCCGCGCGATCCCCCTGTTCGAGCAGGCCGCCGCGGGGCGGATCCCCGGCAGCCGCACCGCGCACAACGACCACGCCTACCTGCTGCACGCCTTCGCCCGTACCCGCGCCTGGTCCGACGCCGCCGACCTGCTGACCACGCGCGTGTTGCCGGCCCGATCCGGCGTCTCGTCGGCCCGGATCACCCGCCTCCTGGCCGACACCGCCCGGCTGTTGCACGTCCCCGGTCGCCGACCGGCCGGCCGCGACCTGGCCCACGAGTTGCGGGCCGGGCTCACCCGAAGCGCACCTCGGACGGGTGCGGTGTGACGAACGCGAGCAACCGGGCCGCCTCCGCCTCCAGCGCCTCGCGCGAGGGGGCGTCGATCGGCCGGAACGGTTGCAGCTCGAGGACCAGCGGCGTTGCCGAGGCGGCGCCGGCGGCGGCCGAGCCGGCCGTCACCGGCTTGCCGCCCCGGGTGAGCCGCCACATCCCCGCGACGAAACCGTCCACCAGGAACGTGGCGCGGACGATGCCGTTGACCGTGAACAGCCGCTTGCGGTCCGACTCGCCGATGATCCGCGAACGTTCCGCGTGGGACAGCGACACGTTGTCGAACTCCGGCAACAAACGCGGCGGCGCGGGCGTGTCCTCGGCCGGCAGCGGCGCGTCGGGGAGGTCGTACAACTCCCGGCCCGCCTCGTCGCGACGGACCACCAGGTTCGGCCGCAGCCGCTCGACCACCTCGCGCAACCGGCCGAGGCCGGACCAGGCCTGCACGTCGGCGACGGTGGCCGGGCCGAACGCCGCCAGGTAGCGCAGCACCATCGCGTCGGGCGCGGTGTCCGTACCGAGCGGGCGGCCGAGCCAGTGTTCGGCGGTGGTGCACGCGGACTGCCCGCTGCGCCCCCACAGGGCACGCGGCGGCACCTGGACCAACGCCGCCTGCCCGCGCAGCGCGTGCGCCAGCGCCCCCGGGTTCTCGCCGGGGAACCGTTCGGCGAGCGCGAGCCCGAGTTCCTTGGCGGTGAGTGCCCGCTCGACCAGCAACTCGCGGCCGGCGGCGACGAGTTTCCCGACGTCCACGGTGGACTCGCCCAGCCCGTGCGTGGAGTTCCGGTACAGGTCCGCGTCGTAGATCGGTTGCACCACCGGCCGCAGTGCGAGGCAGTCCGCGGCCGTCACGAGGTGCACCGTGCCGCGCATCAGACCGATCCGGACCACCCGACGATCGGTCAGCGCGTCGGCCAGGTCGGCGGGCCCGAACTCGGCGAGCCGGGTCCACAGTCCGACGTAGGGCGGATGCGGGGCCTGCGCCTGCATGCCGACCAGGTGGGTGATCGCCGCCTCGGCCGAGATCGAATGCCGCCGCGCCAGCAACTGGCGTTCGAGCAGGGCGCGGTTGAGCCGACGGACGCTGAGCGTGGTGATCTCCATGCCCGCAGACTAGAAGCGAATGCGGACGAAGGCTTGCCGCAATCCCGTCGCCCTGCCTCCCCGCTCCGTCGCGTCGATCTTTCTTGACCGAGCATTCTCGAATGCCCTAGAGTCACACCCGTGGCCAGGACCAAGGAATTCGACCCCGACGCCGCCCTGCAGTCCGCGCTCGAACTGTTCTGGGAGCGCGGCTACGAGGCGACCTCCATGGCGGACCTCGTGGCGCGCCTCGGCATCGCCCGGGCGAGCATCTACGCGACGTTCGGCAACAAACACGACCTCTACCTCGCGGCGCTCGACCGCTACCGCGAGGCGCGCAACCCCGAGCTGTTCGAGGAGTTGTCCCAGCCCGGTCCGGTACTGCCGGCCGTACGGGCGCTGGTCGAGCGGTTCGCCCGTCAGGCGTCCGAGGAGCCGACCCGGCTGCGCGGCTGTTTCCTGACCAACACCGCCGCCGAGCTGGCCGCGCACGACGCGGGCGCGGCGCGGATCGTCGAGTACGGCTGGAGTCAGATGGAGACCAATCTGACCCTCGCGCTCACCCGGGCCAGGGCCCAGGGCGAACTCGGCCCGGACCGGGATCCGCAGGCCCTGGCCCGCTTCCTGCTGGTGGTTCTCCAGGGGATGCGCGTGGTCGGCAAGGCCGGCCCCGACTCGCACCGCCTGCGCGACGCGACACGGCAGGCACTGAGTCTGCTGGTCTGATCCGGGCGGGGACCGCCCGCCGTCATGCCTTCGGCACGCACCGCGACATGTCCTGGACCATGCCCTAAATCAAGAACGATCGATCCGAAAAGACTGTCGGCGGTGAGGGGGAATCGACATGACGAGCATCGGGATCGGCACGGAACCCGACCACACGCGCGGCGGCGGGGCCTCGGGCGCCGGGGCCTTCGCGCTGCTCGGCACCGTGCAGGCCACGCTGATCTTCACGATCACCGTCATCGGCGTGCCGCTGCCCGACATCGGCCGCGAGTTCGGTCTCGGTGCGGCCGATCTGGTGTTGCTCAGCGCCGCGTACGGGCTGCCGTTCAGCGGGTTGTTGCTGTTCGGCGGGCGGCTCGCGGACCGCTACGGCGGGCGCCCGATGTTCACCGCGGGTCTGGTCGTCTTCGGTCTGACCTCGGCGGTCGCCGCGTTCGCGCCGGGTTTCGCGGTGCTGGTCGCGGTGCGCTTCGGGCAGGGGCTCGGGGCGGCGCTCACCGCGCCCGCCGCGATGGCCGTGCTGCGCGCGGTACATCCCGAACCGGGCGCGTACCGGCGGGCGATGGCGACCTGGGGCGGCCTGTCCGTACTGGGCGCCGCCACCGGCAATCTGGCCTCGGGCGTGCTCACCACGTGGGTGTCCTGGCGCTGGATGTTCGCCGTACCGGTCGCCGTCGCCGCGCTCGCCCTGCTGCTCGCGCCCTCGCGACTGCCCCGCGCGTCCGTGCCGGCGTCGCGACGCCGCCCCGGCCTCGATCCGCTCGGCGCGATCCTGGCCACGATCGGCATCACGCTCGCGGGCTACGGGCTGACCGTCACCGGCGACCACGCCTGGACGTCGACCGTCGTCCTGCTCCCGCTCGGCGCCGGCGTGGTCCTGCTCGCCGCGTTCCCGACCGTCGAGCGCCGGGTGGCCGACCCGCTGCTGCCCCCGGGCTTCGTCCGCGATCGGCGTCGGATCCTCGGCCTGGTCGGGGTGTTGCTCGCGGCCACCGGCACGGGTTCGATCAGTTTCCTGATCTCGCTCTACCTCCGGCAGGAGCACGACTGGTCGCCGCTCGCGACGGCCGGCGCGTTCGTCCCGTTCACCCTCGCCCTGATCGGGGCCGGCCGGGCGGCCGGGCCGCTGATCGGGCGGTACGGTCCGGTCCGCGCCACCGTGGCCGGGCTGGTCGTGGGCGCCGCCGGGCTGCTCCTGCTCGCCCGGATCGACCACCCGAGCCGCTACGCCGTCGACCTGTTGCCCGGCCTGGTGCTGCTCCCGATCGGCGCCGCCCTCGTCTTCGCGGGCACCGCCGTGCTGACCACCGGGGACGTCCCCGCCCATCGGGCGGGCCTGGCCGGCGGCGTCCTCAACACCGCGATGGAACTCGGCCCCACCGTCGGCCTGGCCGCGCTGATGTCGGTGGCCGCCACGCGGACCGACCCGATCCGCGGCTACGCCTGGGCCTTCGGCACCGCCGGAGTCGTCTTCCTGCTGACCGCGGTGACGGCGGCGGTCCTGGTCCGGGACGGGGGTCCGGACCGGGACCGGGGCGGCGAGCCGACCCGAAGCCGCGAGCACGCCCCGTGACGCACCACCGAACCGACCATCTCCGCCAACCCACCGTCACCGCACCACCACACACCTCGGGAGACACCACCATGTCCGCACGTTTCACCGCCAAGACCGTCCTCGTCACCGGCGCCGGCTCGGGTGCCGGCCGGGCGATCGCGCTCGCCTTCGCCCGTGAGGGTGCTGCGGTCGTGGTCGCCGGCCGCGGCGCGGCGCCGCTGGCGGAGACCGTCCGGCTGATCGAGGCCGACGGCGGGCGCGGCGCGGCCGTCACCGCCGACGTGACCGACTCGGCGAGCGTCGCCGCGCTCGTCGCCCGCACCGTCGAACTCTTCGGCGGCCTCGACGTCGCGGTCAACAACGCCGGCGCGATCGTCGGCGTGGGCCCGCTCGCCGACCTCGACGAAGCCGACTTCCGGGCCACCCTGGACATCAACGTCACCGGCACGTGGTTGTCCATGAAGCACGAGATCGGCCACATGCGGGCCAACGGCGGCGCGATCGTCAACATCGCGTCCAACCTCGGCGCGCACGGCCGGCTGGCCGACCTCGGCGCCTACGTCACCTCGAAGGCCGCGGTCAGCGCGCTCACCCGCAACGCCGCCCTGGACCACATCGGCGACGGCGTCCGGATCAACGCGGTCAGCCCCGGCCCGCTGGCCACCACGATGTCGCTGCGCAGCGGCGAGACCGAGGCCGAGCGGTCGGACCGGATGAAGGCGCAGAACCCGTCCGGCCGGGTCGGCGACCTCGCCGAACTCGCCGCCGCCGTGCTGTATCTGGCCTCGGACGAGGCGGGCTTCGCGGTGGGCACCGACCTGGTCCTCGACGGCGGCGCCACGGCCTGACCTGCGGATCCCCTCGCCCCGGCCCGGCCGCCGACGCGCGCCCCGGCCGGGGGGTGGGTGGCGCCGACGATCGCGCCGGGTTCAGGCCGAGGTCGTCGGGATCGCCAGTTCCAGACTCGCCGGGATCGCCGCGAAGGCCCGCTCCAGATGCCCGGCCAACCCCGGCCCGGCACCCCGCGCGGTCCACTCGCGCTGTGCCCAGTGCCACGCCGCGAGCATCGTGTCGAGCGGCAGATGCAACAGGATCCGGTCCGGCGCGTCCGGACCGAGCCGGTCGGCGAGCGTATCCACCACCGCATCGGTGGTGTCCGCGCAGAACCGCAGGCTGAGCGCGTTCAGCGCGGGGGTGGCGTCGGCGATCCGACGACTGGCGGCGAAGCGATCCGCCCAGTCCGCCGGCATGGCGTCGAGGGTCTCCGTGAGGGCGTCCTGATAAATCGTCAGGACGGGTCCCGCCAACGGGCGTTCGCCCAGGTCGACGAGATAGGCGGTCCACAGCTCGCGCTCGGGCGCGAGGGCCACGTCCTCCTTGGACGCGAAGGTGCGGAAGAACGTGCGCTTGGAGACCTCCACCGCGCCGACGATCTCGTCGAGGGTCGTCGCGTCGAAGCCCTTGGTCGTGAACAACTCCAGGGCCGCCGCGGCCAACGCCTGCCGTGTGCGCAGCTTCTTGCGTTCCCGCAGCGGCAGTTCGGTGGTCATGATCCCCACCCTATCCTCATCCGCCCATCGGTCGCCAAAGCCTCTTGTGCGCAAATGCCACTCAGTGGCAAAGTGAGCCGCGCCGAGCCCGTCGGTCGGGCTCGGCGGCCCAGCCCGCACCAGCCCCGGAGCCACCATGCGTGCCCTTGTCATCGACCACGCCGTCGCGTCCCATCTCACCCTCGCCGAGGTGCCCGACCCCGTACCCGCGCCGGACGAGGTGCTGGTCCGGGTCCGGGCGATCTCGATCAACGCGGGTGAGGCGCACTTCGCGGTGCCGTCCGGGGCGACCGGCACGATCCCCGGCTGGGACGCGGCCGGCGTCGTGGAGCGGGCCGCCGCGGACGGGTCGGGCCCCGCGGTGGGCACGCCCGTGACCACGCTCGGCGGAGACGGCGCCTGGGCCGAACTGCGTGCCGTCCCGACCCGGCTGCTGGGCACGCTGCCCGCCGGAATGCCCATGGCGTCGGCCGCGGCGCTGCCCGTGGCGGCCCTGTCCGCCCTGCGCGTCCTGCGTCGCATCGGCCCGATCCTGGGTCGGCGCGTGCTGATCACCGGCGCGGGCGGCGGGGTGGGCCGGTTCGCCGTACAACTGGCCGCGCGCGGCGGCGCCGAGGTGATCGCGGCCACCGGGGATCCGGCCCGGGTCGACGAACTGCGAGCGCTGGGCGCGACCGAGGTGCTGACCGACGGCCTCCCGTACCGAACGGCCCCTGTGTACGGCGTGCTGGACAACGTCGGCGGGCCGCATCTGACCGCCGCGTACGACCTGTTGGCCCCCGGCGGCACGCTCGTCGCCCTCGGTCATTCCACGGGCGTGGGTGAGCATTTCGCGTTCGGCGCGCTGTTCGGCGACGCGGGCCGGCACAACCGCTCGATCGTCACCTACTTCCTGCTCGACGACCTCGCGGGCGTGGACGCC
Source organism: Embleya hyalina (assembly GCF_003967355.1). Classification (GTDB taxonomy): domain Bacteria; phylum Actinomycetota; class Actinomycetes; order Streptomycetales; family Streptomycetaceae; genus Embleya; species Embleya hyalina. The sequence goes on from NZ_BIFH01000026.1 coordinate 187,995, forward strand.
GACCTCACCTGGCTCGCCGCCCGAACCGCGCGCGGCGACCTCGACCCACAGATCGCCTGGCGCGGCTCGTGGACCCGCATCGCCGAGGCCGCCGCCCTGCTGACCGACCGCAAACTCGGCGGCAAGGCGGTGCTGACCGTAACGGAGGACCCCACGGAGGCGTAACCGGGCGCCCGGGCGGGGGCGGACCGTGCGGCCCCCGCCCGAGCCCGCCCGCTACGCCACGTCCAACACCTCGAACAACGCGTCCGCGAATTCGTCCGGCCGCATGATGTGGCCCACGTGGTCGGCCGGGAATTCGGTGAGTGAGAGATCCAGGCGCTCGGCGAGCACCGCGGCGGTGCGATACAGCGGGGTGTGTGCTCCCTCGTCGCCGGCCACCAGGCTCAGCGGCGCGCCGCGCAGTGCGGCGAGGTCGGGTTCGTATCGGCTGAAGGAGCGTATTTCGTAGGCCAGGTTGAAGTCCACGTTGGCGAACACCCGGTCGAGCATCTCGCGCGCCGGGTCGGACAGTTCGGCCGGTTCCACGGTCGGGACGGACACGTCGAACAGCCGGATCAACTCCTCCGTCGCGGCCTCCCGTCCGCTGCGCAGGAAGAGGTCGTGGATCTCGTCGAAGGTCTCGCGCCAATACTTCGCGTCGGGCAGCACGCCGGGCAGGAACGGCTCGTGGGCGACCAACAGGCGGACCTGTCCGGGGTGTCGGGCCAGCAGGTCGAGCCCGATCGTGGCTCCGGTCCCGTTGCCGAACACGGTCGCCGGTTCGTCGGTGAGGGCGGCCAGGAGGCGGTGCGCGTCGTCGGCGTGCTCCTCGATCCGCTGTTCGGTGGGCGGTTCGGTGAGCCGGCTGTGCGAGTTGCCGCGCCGGTCGTAGGTGACGACGGTGTGATGGGCCGCGAGTCGTTCGGCCAGGGTCGTGTACAGACCGGTGTCGGCGTTGCCGCCGCTGATCAACAGCAGTACGGGGCCCGACCCGTGCACCTGGTAGTACAACTCGGCCCCGGGTACGGCCAGGGTGGCGGAATCCATGAGTTCTGCCTTCCCGTCGGAAGTCGCTACCCCTCCAAGCTACGGACCCCGGAGACGTCGTGTCCGCCGAATCCGGCTTCCGTTCCCGCCCGGCCGGCCATGTGCGCGATCGTCTCGGCGTCGACGGGCGTGCCCACCAGCACCGTCGCGTCCGGCGCCGCCGCGGGTGTCAGCAGGGACATCGCGAACCGCGGCGACACGCCGGGAACCGGCCGGGTCGCCACCGTCCGGGGCGCGAACACCCCGACCGCCCGGCATGCCCACCACGCCGCCAGGTCCGGGCGCGCCGACCGCAGTTCGGCGGCGATCTCGGCGCCGCGCGGGTGTTCGGCGCGGGTGCGCAGGTGGCGCACCAGGTCGAGGGCGATCGCCTCGTGCGCGGGGAAGCGCGCACGATACGCGGGATCGGTCAGCAACATCGACAGCAGGTTGCGGCGCTCGGCGGGCACCTCGGCCGGGTCCGGCGCGATCACCCGCCAGGCGTGGTTCCAGGCCACCAGGTCCAACGCGGGATCCAACACCAGCGCCGGACTGATCGGCCAGCCCTCGACCATCGCCCGCAGTGCGTCGACCGGCATCGGGCCGGGCCCGGCCGGCACGTGGAAGCCGGCGAGTTCCAGGACGTGCCGGTGGGCGTCGGCGTCCAGGCGCAGCGTGAGCGCCACCGCGTCGAGCACCTGCCGCGAGGTGTCCACCCGGCCCTGCTCCAGCCACGTGTACCAGGCCACGCCCACCCCGGACAGCGCGGCGACCTCCTCGCGGCGCAGCCCGGGGGTGCGGCGGCGCGGGGAGCGGGGCAGCCCGATGTCCTCGGGGGCGAGCAGTTCGCGGTGCGCGCGCAGGAACGTGCCCAACTCGTGCCGGTGATCGTGCTCGTCCCGAATGGCCATCGGCCCAGCCTATGACCGCCGCTCACCGTACAAGCCGGAGCCTGGCTCGACGCCGGCGGCGGCGCGAGGGTGGCGGACGTACCGACGAACACCGCCGGGCGGCACCGCCGAGGGCCGCCGGCCACCCGAAAAGGAACCCGTTCCCGATGACCGACACACCCGTCACCGCCCCCGCGTCGACCGGGGACACCCCCGCCGACCCCGCCGCCGACATCATGTGGCGCCGCAGCAACGACTCGTCCACGCTCACCACGCCGCGCGCGCTCATCCGCGTCTTCGTGGAACCCGGCGGCCTGGAGGCGGCCGCCGGGTTCTACGAGGAACTCCAGGGGGTGGAGCGGGACATGTGGTTCACCTTCCGCGAGTTCGGCATCGCCCTCGCCGCGGTCGGCGGCTTCCTGTTGATCGAGGGCGAGCCGGCCACGGTGGAGCGGTTCCGATCCACCACCGGCACGCTCCTGGTGCCCGAACTGGCGCCCTACCTCGACCGCCTGGCCGCGGTCGGGGCCGAGATCACCGAGCCGCCGCGCCGCGTCCCGACCGGATCCGGGTTCACCGCGCGGCACGCCGACGGCACCGTGGTGGAGTACGTCGAGCATCGCCCGACGGCGGACGGCCGCTGACCCGTCCGCTACCCGGTGTGCGCGGCGCGGTCGCCGAGCACCCGGTCGCACTCGTCCCGGGCGGCGGTGCTGAGCAGGGGGCGAAAGCCCGCCAGCAGGTCCCGCAGGCCCGCGCCGTAGCGGTCGCGGGCCTCGGGGTCGACCCGGACGATGTCGAGTTCGTTGGCCGCGGTCAGTTCGGCGAAGTCGCGGCGTTCGGCCTCGGCGGGCAGGTAGGTCCGGCCGGTGAAGCGGTCCCGGAACGGGCCGTCGACCAGGGTGGGGTGGCCGGCGGCCCGGTCGCAGCTGGCGTAGAAGTAGACGATGCGCTCGGCGTCCACGCCGATCCGGCCGGCCAGTTCCGCGCGGCGGTCCAGCGGGAGCAGGCGGGGGGCGAAGCCGTCCGTGCCGTAGAACGCGTGACACAGGCCGGCCGTACGCAGTGTCGGTCGCGCGCCCCAGGAGTCGAGCAGCGCCTCGACCCGGGTCAGGTGGGCCAGCAGGGTCCCGCCGGGATGTTCGATGCGGTCCGCGCCGAGCATCCGGATGTAGTCGACGATCATGTGTACCCCTTGCCATGTAGTGGGTCGGCGCCGGTTGTCCGGTGGCCGCCCGATGACGTCGGGGGAAACGATAGCGCTGACGGGCCGTCAGATCACAGCACCTCGGTCATCCGGGTACGGGCGATCGACCTGCCGGGAATGCCTGCGCGAGCGTCCGCTTTGTGGATAGGGATGGATCGGAAGCGGTAACGAACGAACGAGTACGGAGATCTGCATCGTGGGACCCGATCAGTTCTGTCTGGTGTTGTTGCGACGCATGGGCGATTACCAGCCCGATCTGGTGGCCGACGCGATCCGCGAGTTGGAGTTCACCCGGGCCCGGATGCGCGAGGTGAACGCGCAGTGGCAGCGCATGGTGCGCAGCCGGGCGATCGGCGGCCCCGGGCGCGCCTACCGGGCCGCGCTCGGCGAACCGCACGGCCGCGCGCGGCGCGCGATCGGGGACCTCACCGCCGAGGCGCAGTGGTGGGAGTTGCCGCTGTGGCCGGAGTTGCGTTTCGAGATCCTGACCGGTCCCGACGGACGGGTCTGGCAGGAGTGGCTGGTCCGCGCCGACCCTTCCACGACCCCGCCCGCCGAAACGGTGGCGGACCTGCGCCCCTGGCGCTTCGTGATCGCCGACGTCGCCGCCGCCTTCCCGACCCTGCGCCACACCGAGGGCTCCGCCCCCGGTCGCTGGGCGAGCGTGATCACCGAGAACGGCGTCGAGCACCGCGTCGACTTCACCTGGGGCCTGCTCCAGAACGTCACCCGCCTCGACTGAGCGGGCGTGCCCGGCTCAGCGCCCGAACCGGACCGGTAGCGACTCCGGGCCGCGCAGCGCGGTGCCGAGCAGACCGCGTACCCGCGTGGGTGCGGTGAGCCGCAGCTCCGGCAGCCGTTCGAGCAGTACCTTCAGCGCGGCCCGGATCTCGGCGAGCGCCAACCACGTGCCCGGGCACACGTGGGGTCCGTCGCCGAAGGCGAGCGTCGCGCGCACCCGGCGGCCGATGTCGAACACGTCGGGATCGGGATACCGGGCCGGGTCCCGATTCGCGGCGGTGACGGCGAAGATCAGCGGGGTCTCCCCCGGGATGTCGAGGCCGAGGCCCTGCCAGTCGGACACCGGAGCGGGGCACATCCTCGGCAGCAGGCCCACCGGCGGCTCCCAGCGCAGTGCCTCCTCGACCGCCCACTCGAGTTCGGCGTCCGGGTCCGCGAGTGTCCGGGACAACTGCTCGGGATGGGTGAGCAGGGCGAACAGGGCGTTGCCCAGGCCCAGGTAGGTGGTGTCGGCGCCGGCCGGGAAGAGCAGCCGCAGGAAGGACAGGATCTCCTCGTCGGTGAGCCGACGCCCCTCCGCCTCGGTGTGCGCGAGGGTGGAGAGCAGGTCGTCGCCGGGATCCCGTCGCCGACGCGCGACGATCGGCGTCACGTACTCGGTGAACTCGCGGGACGCGCGCTCGGCCGCCTCCGGCGCCATCGGGAAGTGGAACAGGTCGACCGCCCAGCGCCGGAAGCGGTCCTCGTCGTCCATCGGCAGCCCGAGCAGCCGGGTGATCACCCGGACCGGATAGCCGTGGGTGAACTCGGTGACGAGGTCGGCCTCGCCGCGCGCCGCGAAGCCGTCGACCAACTCGTGGGCGAGCGGTTCCAGGATCGCCTCGACCTGCTCGGTGACCACCCGACGTCGGAAGGCGGGAACCACGAGCTTGCGGTTGACCCGGTGCTCGGCGCCGCGCATGCACTGGATGGTGTGCCCGAGCACGGGTTCGGTGGTGGCGGCGTAGATCGCGGACGCCGGAAAGGCCTCCTCGTCCTTGAACGCGGCGGTCACCAGGTCGTGGGTCAGGAACAGCAGCGCCCTGGTCCCCAGGAACGGCACGACGGCGTACGGCTTGCGCGCCCGTGCGGCGGCGAGCACGCCGTGCAGGTCGGGGATGTCGTCGAAGGCGAAGTCGTGGCCCTCGATGTCGAAGGGCGCGCCGGGGTCGAACGGGTCGAGGGGCGCGACCGCCGCCCCCGCCGTCTCGTCGGCCTCGATTCCTCGGGTCATACAGCCTCCTCGGCCGAAGCTCCGGCGACGGCGGCAGCCCGTCGGCATGACCGGGTGACGAATATTCGTCGTCGAAGTGACGTATATTCGTTGACTCTAGGGATGCCGTCCGACCGGAGCAAGGGGTGCCCATGGTCGCGTCACCGCCCACCGAACGGGTCGTGGCCGTCGTCGAGTTGCTGGCCGCCACGCCGCACGGGTCGAGCGTGTCCGAGGTGGCGGCCCGACTCGATCTGAACCGGTCCACCGCGACCGCGGTGCTCGCCGCCCTGGAGGCGCCCGGTTGGGTGCAACGCGGTCCGGATCGGCTGTACACGCTCGGCGCCGGACTGCTCGCCGTCGCCGACGCGGTGCGTGCCCGGGTACGGCTGCCGGCCGCCGCGGCGGAGATGTTGGCCGAACTCGCGGCGCGGGTCGGGTGCGGGGTGGCCCTGTCGCTCGTCGGCGTCGATCAGGTGGTGTTCGTCGCGGTCGAACCGGGACCGGGTCGGGTGCCGGCCGGGATCGCGGTGGGCACCCGGCTGCCGCTGCGCCCGCCGGCCGGCGCCGCGGTGATGCCCTGGCGGCCGGCCGCCGAACGGGCCGCCTGGCTCGCACACGCACCCGAGTCGGCCCCGGTGCTGGACACGATCCGCGCGCACGGCGTGGCCGCGTGGCGACCGCGCCGCGACTCGGCCGAGTTGTTGCCCGTACTGCGGGACGTGGTGGGCCTGTTGGACGAACATCCCGGACGGGCCGAGCTGCGCGCGCGGGTGCTCGACCAACTCGCCGCGATCAGCGCGCACGCCTACACCGACGCCGAATTGACCTCGGACCGCACCCTGCCCCTGAGCCACCTGGCCGCGCCGGTACGGGACGCGCACGGTCGGCCGACCCACGAACTCCAGATCGGCCCGCTGCGGCCCGCCGTCGGCCCGACCGAACGCCGGCACTACATCACCGAGTTGCGCGCGGCGGCGGAGCGCCTGTCGGCCGCCGGACCGGCCCTTGCTTGACCGGGTCCGGCATCCGGGTTCGGCTGGGCTCATGAAACTCCGCATCGGCGTCGGCCTCGGGCCGCGCGACCCCGCCGACCCCGTCACGTTCGGCGACCCGGTCGTGCGCATGGAGCAACTCGGGGTGGATTCGCCGTGGTTGCCCGACGCGCTCGGCGCAGACCTGCCCGATCCCCTCGTCGGCAGCGGGGTGACCGTACTGCCGGGACGCAATCCGGTCGTGGTGGCCAAGGAGTTGGCAACCCTGGCCGCGCTCGCGCCGGGCCGGATCCTGCCGGTGTTCGACGTGCGACACGCGACCGCGCGCGAGCGGCCGCTGTTCCCGATCCCGGGCCCGCGCGGCGAGGTGACGGACGAGGCGCCGACCGTCGTGCGGCTGCTCCTCGAAGGGGAGGACATCTCGTTCGAGGGCAAGTACCACACCCTCGACCATGTCACCATCGGCCCGCGCCCGGTCCGCCCCTTGGACCTGTGGCTGGGCGGCGGCGGACCACGATAGTTGCGCCGGGTGGGCCGGCTCGGCGACGGATGGCTCGGCGCGGCGCTGACCCCCGACGCGGCCGCCGAGGCGCGACGCACGATCGAGGCCGCCGCGGCACAGGCCGGGCGTACCGTCGACGACGACCGCTACGGAATGCGCCGGATCGTCGCGTTCGACGACGAACCGGGCCGCGACTTCGGCGCGTTGCGCCGGCGGCGACCCGACGTGTACCTCGCCGAACCGGTACCGACCGGATGGGCCGCCACACGCGCGTTGATCGGGCGCTACGCGGCGGCCGGGGTGGGCAAGTTCGTGATCCGCCCCGCCACGACACCGCGCTCGTGGACCGCGTTCCCGGCCGCGTTCGCCGCCGAGCTGTCGCCGTTGGAGACCTGAACGATCCCGCCGTATCCGGACATCGACGCCCCGCACGCGAGATTGTCGCGGTCCTCGGATCCGCCCGCCCCCCGACCCGGCCGCGCGCCCCGCCTCCTCACAACCCCAGAACGGCCCGCAACGCCACGTCCACCTGCTCCATTTCCTCCGGCCCGACGTCGCCCAGGTACGTCCCCTGCTCGAACCGGTGATGGCGCGACGTGTACAGGTCGGGCGCGAGCACGACACCCTCGACCGGGCTGGTGATCCGGACCGTGACCAGCGACTCGCGGCGGTCGCCGATGGTGTCCACCAGCGCGCACAACGCCGCGCCCGGATGCAGCGCGGCGACGTGGTCGTTCTGCACGATCATGAAGGTGCGTTCGCGGCCGACGGTGGGAATCGTCCACACCTGACCCCGCCTCAGTGGCCGCACGGCCGCGCCCCCGCTCTCTTCCGGCGGCCGAATGCGCGCGCGGCCGAACCCGCCGGCCGGCCCCACCGGGCCGCCGGCGTCGAACGGTCGCGCTCGGGGACGAAGCGGTTGCCGGTAGCCATGCCACCAGTCGTACCAGACGCGACGCCACCCGCATCGCCAACAGGGCGCGCGTTCGCCGCCGGCGCACGGATTCGATCGTCACCGAGTGGTCCCACCGCGCCGCCGCACCCCGGGTGAGCAGATCCCCCGCGAGAGCGAAGCGCCGCCGAACGCGCAACCGCGACACTGTCGGAGACGTCCACCCAGGAGTACGCCGTATGTCCGACCACCTCGCCACGCGCGACGCCGACCGCTGCGCCGATCGGCACGCCGCGCCTCGCGCCGCGCACGACGCGGACCGCCACGTCCGCGACCGCGCCCGGCACACCCGCGACGTGATGCGGCGGATCGATCCGCGACTCCTCGACGTGATGATCGCGCTGCTGGTGCAGTTCCTGGTGTCGCTGCCGTTCCTGATCTACCTGCGGTCGCCGTACCGGCTCGGGTTCCTCCTGCTCAGCGGAACCGCGATCCCGCTGATCTGGCGGCGCCGGCAGCCGTTCGTGGTCGCGTGTGTGGTCGCGCTCTTCGCGGTACCGGCCTCGCTGCACCATCGGCCCGGCCAGTCCTTCCAGTTCGGCATGACGATCGCCATCTACACGGTCTTCTCACTCGGTCGGCGCTGGGAGCGGATCGCCGTCGCGGCGCTGGCCCTGCCGATCACGCTGATGGTGGAGTTCGCCAAGGCCCAACCGCCGCAGCAGGCCACCTTGGACATCCTGACGCTGACCGCCGCCGCCGCCTTCGGGCTGGCCACCCGGCACCGCACCGCCTACATCGCCGAGATCGAGGAGCGCACCCGGCGGCTGGAGCACGAGCGCGACCTGGAGATCCGCCGCGCCGACGCCGAGGTGGCCCGGGCCGCCGCCCGCGAACGGGCCAGGATCGCCCGCGACATGCACGACATCCTGGCGCACGCGGTGAGCCTGATGACCGTACAGGCGGAGGCCGGCCCGGTGGTGGTGCGCAGCGATCCGGCCCGCGCGGAGGCGGCGTTCGACGCGATCGCCGACGCCGGGCGCGACGCGATGGTGCAACTCCGGCGCATCCTGGGCACGCTCAAGGACGACGAGGAGGCCGGCGCCCGGGCGCCGCAGCCCACCGTGGCCAATATCGCCGACCTGGTCGCCGAGGTCGGGCGGACCGATCTGAAGGTGGTGTACGAGAGCGTCGGCGAGCGTCGACCGCTGCGCTCCGACGCGGAGATCGCCGCGTACCGTGTGGTCCAGGAGGCGCTGACCAACGCGGTCAGGCACGCGCAGGCCACGACGGTGACCGTACGACTCGAATGGGGCGAGGACACGATGGGGATCACCATCACCGACGACGGGCGGGGCGGCCGGCCGCGCCCGGGCGGGGGCCACGGGCTGATCGGCATCCGGGAGCGGGCCAGCGCGTGCGGGGGCAGTGTGGTGGCCGGACCGCGGGTGACCGGGCCCGGGTTCGAGGTCGCGCTGCGCATCCCGCTCGACGCGACGCGGGCGGTCCGATGACGATCAAGGTGGTGGTCGCCGACGACCAGGGGCTGGTGCGCAGCGGCTTCGCGATGATCCTGGACGCGCAGTCGGACATCTCCGTGGTGGCCGAGGCGGGCGACGGGGTGGCGGCGATCGAGGCGGTGCGCGCGCACCGGCCCGACGTACTGCTCCTGGACATCCGGATGCCGCGGATGGACGGCATCGAGGCGGCCCGGGTGGTGTCCGCCGAGGCGCCGGCGTGTCGGATCGTCATGCTGACCACGTTCGACGTCGACGAGTACGTCTACGACGCGCTCTACGCGGGCGCGGCCGGGTTCCTGCTCAAGGACGTACGGCGCGACGACCTGGTGCACGCGGTGCGCATGGTGGCGAGCGGCGAGGCGCTGCTCGCGCCGTCGGTGACCCGGCGGCTGATCGCCGACTACACGCGGCGACTGCCACGTACGGAGCAGCAGGCCCAACCCTCCGAGCGGTTGGCCGTGTTGACCACGCGCGAGCGGGAGACGATGCGCTGTCTGGCCCTCGGGATGTCCAACGCGGAGATCGCCGAGGCCCTCGTGGTCAGCGAACATACGGTGAAGACGCACGTCAGCAGCATCCTCGGCAAGCTCGGCCTGCGCGACCGGGTACACGCGGTGATCTGTGCCTACGAGACCGGGCTGGCCGTGCCGGGCGCCGCCTGAAGTCCGCGCCTCGCTCGTTCGGGGGAGTAGCGAGCGGAATCTCCGTCCTACAGGGGGAGTAGACGGTGTCGCGGAAACGGTTCGTACAGCCGATGCGGCGCAGCACCCCGAAGGCGAATCCTGGGGTGGCCCGAGGGGACTGACCCGTCGGGGGCTTCGAACGGGGGCGCCATGAGCGACGTGATGCAGCAGACGACCGCCGAACTGTATCTGCGGCTGAGCGACTGCACGATGCGCGTGGGCAGGGGCTCGCGGGGCCGCCCGGCGCTGGAGGTATACGCGGGCTACCGTCTGATCGACGTGGCGGTGGCCGGTTCCACCCTGGCGCCGACGCTGTTGCGCGGCGCGCTCCGCTCGGCCCGTCGCGAGCCGGCCTGGGCCCTGGCGTGGGGGGTGCTGCCCGACGACGGTGTGCCGCCTCGGGTCGAGTTCCGCCGAGGCCGCTTCGTGCTCCAGGCGCCCGCGACGATCTTCGCCGACCGCTTCTGGGTGGCCACGGTCCCCGGCACCTACCGCGCCCTGGCCGTCCGCACCACGGACGACGCCCCCGTGGAGGGCGGCCGCCTCACCCGGATGCGCCTCCCCCGGCTGTAGCCCCACACCCCCGAGGCCGCCCACCCACACCCAACCCCTCACGCACGCGCGGCGACGAAGCACCGCCACGCCTCGAACCGACGGACCCGGCCGGCCGCGTCGGACCGGGGCCCTAGCGCGGCAGGGTGATCCGGAAGGTGGTGCGGCCCGGTTCGGAGTCGACGGTGAGCGTGCCGTCGTGGCGCTGGACGATGATGCGGTACGAGATGTCGAGGCCCAGGCCGGTGCCCTCGCCCAGGGCCTTGGTGGTGAAGAACGGCTCGAAGATCCGGTCCTGGATGTCGGGCGCTATCCCGGGGCCGGTGTCCTCGATCTCGATCACCACCGACGCGGTGTCGGCGCGGGCGCGCAGGGTCAGCGTGCCCTTGCCGCCCATCGCGTCGGCGGCGTTGTCGATCAGGTTCGTCCACACCTGGTTCAGCTCGGCCGGATAGGCCTGGATCCTGGGCAGGTCCTCGGCGTACTCGCGCTCGACCCGGATGTCGCGCAGCGGGCCGGCCAGCATCGCCACCGTGCTGTCCAGGCCCTTGCGCAGGTCGGTCTCCTGGTAGGGGGCCCGGTCCATCTGGGTGTACTGCCCGGCGGCGGCGAGCAGATCGGTGATCCGGCCCAGCGCGTCGGCGACCTCGTCGAGCAGCGCCTCGCCCTCGAGGTTGGCCGCGAGCCAGGTCAGTCCGGGGCGCGCCGCCGCGCCGAGGGCCGCGCCCGCGTCCCGGGCCCAGTCCTCGTACAGGCCGACGTTGACGAACGACGGCGCCGTCTCGTACGCGTCCGGCAGGTCCAGGTCCTCGAAGATCTCGGCCACTTCGTCGGTCCGGTCGGCGAACTCCAGCGGGCGCAGCCGAGGCGGCTCCACCTCCCGTCGGGCCAACACCTCGCCCTGGAGCCGGTCCAGTGCCTCCAGCGCGTCGGCGGCGGCGCCGCAGCGGGCCAGTTCGGCCCGGGCCCGGCGCAACTCCCCCAGCCGGGTGCGCAGGTTCGCCGCGGCCCGCTCGGCCGCCGCTGCCGGGTTGCCCAGTTCGTGGGTGAGCCCGGCGGTGAGCGTGCCGAGCGCCACCATGCGCTCGCGCTGCCCGACCGCCGAACCGGTCCGGCGCCCGCCCAGGAACATGCCCGCGACCAGGTGCGCGGCCATCGGGAACCACTCGGTGAAGGCCTGCGCCAACTGGGCGGCCGGCAGCACGAAGAAGGTCGAATCGACGTGCGTGCGCGCGGTGTTGCCGTACGCGTGCACCGCCGGGGTCGCGCCCTCGCCGTCCAGGGCCAGTGCCGCGCCGACGTAGGCGCCGCGCATCGACGAGCGGTGCACCTCCAACTCGCCGCCGCGCACCGTGCGGTTCATCGTGACCTCGCCGGAGAGCAGCACGAAGAAGCACTCGCCGGGATCGCCCTCGTGGTAGAGCGTGGTGTTCGCCGGGAACGCCTCGACCCTGCCGTGCGCACACAGCCAGTTCAGGTGTTCGTCGGGCAACTTCTCGAACAGGAACAGGGTGCGCAGTTCCTCCGGCGGCAACACGTCGCACACACTCATCGCGATGCCTCCGTCGCCGGGGTGCGGGTGTCGGCCGGGGTCCGCGCGTCGCCCGGTCGGCCCGGATCGTCGCCCGGCTTCCGGGTGTCCAGGGTGTCCAGATAGCGGTGCACGAGCATCACCGTCATCGCGCCCTCCCCGACCGCCGAGGCGACCCGCTTGACCGAGGCCGCGCGCGAGTCGCCCGCGGCGAAGACCCCGGGCACCGCCGTCTCCTGGACGAACGGCGGCCGGCTCCAGCCGTCGAGTTCGCCGTCGCAGTCGTCGAGCAGTTCGCCGCCGGTGAGGATGTAGCCGTCCCGGTCGCGCCGCACGCCGCTGCCGTCCAGCCACGCGGTGCGCGGGCTGGCGCCGATGAAGACGAACAACCACGACGCGGGCACGGTCTCCTCCGTGCCGGAGTCCCGGTCGCGCAGGGTGAGTTCGCGCAGTCGGCCGGTGCCGTGCGCCCGGGAGACCTCGGTGCGGACCCGGACCTCGACGTTGGGAATCTGCTCCAGTTGCTCGATCAGGTAGTGCGACATGGACGCCTCCAGGCCCGCGCCGCGCACCAGGATGATCACCCGGCGGGCGTAGCGGGCGAAGAACACCGCCGCCTGCCCGGCCGAGTTGGCCGCGCCGACGATGTAGACGTCCTGGTCACGGGTGTCCGGCCCGGTGGTCAGCGCGGCGCCGTAGTACACGCCGCGGTCGGTCAACTCGGCCAGGCCCGGCGCGTCCAGGGTGCGGTAGGACACGCCGGTCGCGAGCACGACCGCGTGTCCCCGGGCGACGACGTCGCCGTCGCAGGAGATGGTGCGCACGTCGCCGTCCACGTGCAGACCGGTCACGTCGCGCGTACTGACCATCTCCGCGCCGAACTTGAGCGCCTGGCGGCGGGCGCGGCCGATGAACTGCGATCCGGAGATGCCGTCGGGGAAGCCGAGGTAGTTCTCGATCCGCGAACTCTGCCCGGCCTGCCCGCCGGTGGCCTGCCGCTCCACGAGCAGTGTGCGCAGCCCCTCGCTGGCCGCGTACACCGCGGCCCCGAGACCGGCCGGGCCGCCGCCGACGATCACCACGTCGTACAGGTCGTCGGACGCGGTCACCGACAGGCCGACGTACTCGGCCAGTTCGCCCTTGGACGGGCCGCGCAGCACGGTCGAGTCGGGGGCGATCACCACCGGCACGTCGGCCTCGGTGGTGCCGGTCTCGCGCAGCAGCCGGCGCGCCTCGGCCTGGCCGACGTCGTACCAGCGATACGGCACGCCGTTGTTGGCGAGGAAGTCGCGCAGCTCGAAGGACGGCGCGGAAAAGCGCGCGCCGATCACCGTGGCCCAGCTCTCGTCCGGCACCGGCGCGGTCTCCCACGCGGTGATCAGCGAGTCGAGCACGGGGTAGAGCCGTTCCTCCGGTGGATCCCACGGCTTGAGCAGGTAGTGGTCGATGTCGACGTCGTTGATCGCCCGGATCGCGGCCCCGGTGTCCGCGTAGGCGGTGAGCAGCACCCGTTTCGCGCGTGGGTACCGGTGCGCGGCCTGTTCCAGGAAGGCCACGCCGTCCATCTGCGGCATGCGCTGGTCGGCGATCAGCACCGCGACCTGCTCGCCGCGCTCGTGCAGCTCGGCCAGCGCCTCCAGGGCCTGCGCACCGGATTCGGCGCGGACCACCCGGTGCCGGTCGCCGTACTGTCGCCGCAGGTCGCGGGCCACCGCACGGGAAACGGCCGGGTCGTCGTCGACGGTCAGCAGGACGGGCTTGTCCACGGTGTTCCTCACGGGCCTGGAGTGGTGCACAAAACGGGACCACTGCCCGGTACCGGCCGCGACCATGCGCCGGGCAGCGCGTGCGCCACGTTATCCCCTATCCGAAATCCGCAGCCGGGGAGTTCGGGGCCGGCGCCGGCGGCGACACCTTCGGCGAAGTCGGGCGCTTTGCCGGTCGGACCACCACGAACATGCCTAACGTGGCGCTATGTCCGAGAATCGACGCCGCCCGCAGCGCGAGACCGTACAGGCCCTCGTCGGGGTGACGGTGATCGTGATCGGCCTGCTGGTGACCCTCGTGCTGCACCTGACCCACGACTCGCACGACCCGGAGCCGAGCCCGAGCCCGCTCCCGACCGCCACATCGCGGTCGGCGTCCCCGTCGGTGGCGGCGGCCGGACACCAGGCGCGGCACCCGGGGAGACGGCGCGGGCAGGATTAGCAGAGACTTCTCTGCAAAAAATGCAGAGAACCCTTTGCAGAGACTTCTCTGCGTATTACGGTGGGGATGTGACCGACTCCCGCCGGCGGATCGACGCCCGCAGCCTGCGCGCCCTCGCCCATCCCCTACGCATGCGCCTGCTCGAAATGTTGCGCCTCGACGGCCCCTCGACGGGCACCCACCTGGCCGCCCGCGTCGGCGAGAGCACCGGGACGGTCAGCTGGCACCTGCGCCACCTCGCCGAACACGGCTTCATCGAGGACGTGCCCGAGCGCGGCACCCGCCGCGAACGCTGGTGGCGTGCCGTGGTCGACCCGCGCGACCTGCACACCAGCGAATTCCGCCAGGACCCCGAGGCCCGGGGCGCGCTCGACGTCTACATGCACGAGTTCTTCCGGCAGCAGGGCGAACGTCTGCTGGAGTCGTTCGCCGACGCCGACGAGATGGGCCCCGAGTGGGTCCGCGCCCGCATCGCCTCGGACTGGAGCGGCGTGCGCCTGACCGTCGACCAGCTGGCCGACCTCAACCGCCGGGTCGTCGAACTGATCCACGAGGCCACTCGCGGCCCGGAGCAGCCGGGCGCGGCCACGGTCGTCCTCCAGTTCCAGTCCTTCCCGCGCCGGCCGAAGGACGGGACGGCGTCGGCCGATCCGAGCGAAACCACCGAAGCCGATCCCCCCACCGAACCCGACGAGGACTCCCGATGAGCGGCCTCCTGCACCGCCACCGCGACTTCCGTCTGCTGTGGTTCGGCGAGACCACCGGCAAGTTCGGCGCGTCCGTGACCGGCGTGGCGATGCCGCTGATCGCGATCTCGACCCTGGACGCGAGCACCTTCGAGATCGGCCTGCTCGGCGCCGCGGCCTGGCTGCCGTGGCTGCTGATCGGCCTGCCGGTCGGCGTCTGGGTGGACCGGATGGCCCGCCGCCCGATCATGCTCGCCGCCGCCGCGACCTCGTGCGCGCTGTTCCTGGCCGTCCCACTGGCGCACCGGGCGGGCCTGCTGAGCATCGGTCTGCTCCTCGCCATCACGCTGGCGACGGGGGTGTCCGCGGTGTTCTTCCAGACCGCGTACACCGCCTACCTGCCCGGCATCCTGCTCCCCGCCGACCAGGCCGAGGGCAACAGCAAGCTGCACGGCAGCGCGTCCGCGGCACAGATCGCCGGGGTCGGCGCGGGCGGCCTGATCGCGCAGCTCGCGGGCGCCGTGAACGGCATGTTCGTCAACGCCGGCACGTTCCTGACCTCGTTCGTCTGCCTGTTCCGCATCCGCCACCGCGAGCCCGAGTCGAAGCCGGCGCCCGAGGAGCGCGCCGAGCGCTCGCTGGTCGGCGAGATCGGCGAGGGGCTGCGCCTGGTCGCGCACGACCCCTGGCTGCGGGCGTTCGCCCTCTTCGGCGGCGTGTCCAACCTGGGCCTGATCGGTCTCCAGTCGCTCCAACTGGTGTTCCTGATCCGCACGGTCGGCATCGACGAGGGCCTGGCCGGCGCGCTGATCGCGGCCGGCGCCGTCGGCGGCGTGGCGGGCGCGTTCGTCTCCCGCCGGGTGTCCTCCCGGATCGGCACCGCCCGCGCGTTCCTCCTCTTCGAGCCCGGTGTGTCGAGCCTGGTCCTGCTCATCCCCCTGACCACGGCGGGCCCGGGTCTGACGGTGTTCGTCTGCGGTTCGTTCGCGATGTCGGCGGGGGTGGTGGCGAGCAATGTGATCAAGTCGAGCTTCCAACAGCAGTACTGCCCACCGCGGTTGCTCGGCCGGATCACCGCGAGCATGCAGTTCGTCAACTACGGCACCATCCCGCTCGGCGCGGTCCTGGCCGGCGCGCTGGGTTCGGCGTTCGGGGTCCGTACCGCCCTGTGGGTGATGGCGGTGGCCATCTCGGCCTCCGGCCTGATCCTCATCCTGTCCCCGGTGGGCCGCTGCCGCGACCTGCCGACCACCGTGCGAGCCGTCGCCGTGTCCGGGGCGCCGCGCAAGGTCGCCTGACCCGCGGGCACGGCCCGACGGGGCGGCCGGCGCCGGGAGTTCCCGGCGTTCGGCCGCCCCGCGCTCGCCCGGGAGCCGGCTCAGATCCGGGCGGACCGACCCCGCGCCGGCCGCAGATACACCGCCCACGTGAGCACCAGACAAAACGCGTAGTAACCCAGGAAGGCCAGATAGGCGGCGTCCCCGCGCCCGGAATTCAGAAACGACTCGCGAAACGCGACGTTGACCAGAACCCCGCCCAACGCGCCGACCGCCCCCGCGATACCCATCAACGCACCCGAAGCCCGCCGCGCGGCCGGTTCCGAGCCGAGCCTGACCGCGAATATCGCGGGGATCATCTTGTACGCCGAGCCGTTGCCCAGACCGCTGAACACGAACAGCAGCACGAAGCCGGTCAGGAACAGACCGAGCGATTCCTGCCGCGAGGCGACGTAGACCGCGAACGCGGCGCCGGCCATCGCGACGAAATTCCAGAACGTCACCAGCGCCCCGCCCCACCGGTCGGCGAGCAATCCGCCGACCGGCCGCACCAGCGACCCGAGCAGCGGTCCGAGAAAGGTCAGATAGGCGGCCTTGACCGGTGTCGCGAACTCGGCGTGAAACTGCACCTGCAATACCTGCCCGAAGGCGAAGCCGAATCCGATGAACGACCCGAACGTGCCGATATACAGCAGCGACATCACCCACGTGTGCGGATCCCGCGTCACCTCCCGCATCGCGCCCTTGTCGTTGCGCAACGACGGGAGGTTGTCCATGTACCGCGCGGAGAGCACCGCGGCGACCACGATCAGCGGGATGTACACCGCGAGCAGCAGCCGAGGATGCTCGGCGCCGGCCGTCGCCAGCACGGCCAGTCCGACCAGTTGCACGGCGGGCACCCCGAGATTGCCGCCACCGGCGTTGACCCCCAGCGCCCACCCCTTCAACCGCTGCGGGTAGAACGCGTTGATATTGGCCATCGACGAGGCGAAGTTGCCGCCCCCGACGCCGGCCACCGCCGCGACCAGGAGCAGCGTGCGATACGAGACACCGGGCTCCAGCACGATCGCGATCGAGATCGTCGGTGCCAGCAACAGCAGCGCGCTCACCACGGTCCAGTTCCGGCCGCCGAAGCGAGCGACCGCGAAGGTATAGGGAATGCGCATCGCCGCGCCGACGAGCGTCGGTACGGCGGTCAGCGTGAACTTCTGCGCGGGGTCGAACCCGTACTCGGGCCCGAGGAAGAGCACGATGACCGACCACAGACTCCATACGGAGAAGCCGATGTGCTCCGACAGTACCGAGAACACCAGGTTGCGCCGGGCGATGCGAGCGCCCGCCCGATCCCAGAACGCCTCGTCCTCGGGCCGCCAGTCGTCGAGCGGCCGATCGCTCCGGGCCGGTGCGCTCACGGTTGTCGTCGTTGTCGTCACGGGAACCTACCTGTCCGGAAGGGCATGGGAACCGATGTCGGGTGACGGTAGAAACCCCAGGTTTCCGCACGACGCGCCCTGCGCCTCGACGACGCTACATCTCGCTCAACACCCCGATCCCCGGCTGTGAGAATCCCTCGGGCGACCGTCGCGGATCGGCCGGCACCCGCGGCCTTCGCCCGCCTACCTGACACTCACCCGACTACTTGACGGCCGCCCGGCCGGTTTCGGGAGAGAGTGGGACGCGCATCGGCCGCCCGAGATCAGGAGTCACCCGTGCCCGCGACCAACGCCCCCTCCCCCGCCCCCGAGCACGACCCGGAGTTCGCCGTCGCGGTCAAGGCCCTGAACACGCGCCTGACCGGCGCCGCGCTCACCCCCGACGATCCCGGCTACGACACCGAACGCACCGGATTCCAGACGGCCTTTCGACAGCGACCGGCCCTGATCGTGGCCGCCGCCTCCGCCGAGGACGTGCGGCTCGCCGTCGAGTTCGCCCGCACGCACGCGCTGCGCGTGTCGGTCCAGGCCACCGGACACGCGCCCGCCGACGCCGCGCCCGGGGGCCTGCTGATCTCCACCCGCCGGATGGCCGAGGTACACGTCGACCCGGCCGCCCGGAGCGCCCGGGCCCAGGCCGGGGCACGCTGGGCGGCCGTGGTCGCCGCGAGCACCCCGCACGGCCTGGCCCCGCTCAACGGCTCGGCGCCGCACGTGGGCGTCGTCGCCTACACCCTCGGCGGCGGCCTGAGCCTGCTCGCCCGCGAGTACGGCTACGCGGCCGACCACGTACGCGCCATCGACGTCGTCACCGCCGACGCCACGCTGCGCCACGTCACCGCCGAAAGCGACCCGGACCTGTTCTGGGCGCTGCGCGGCGGACGGGACAACTTCGGCATCGTCACCTCGATCGAGGTGGACCTGGTGCCGGTGGCGCGGGTGTACGGCGGCTCGCTGATCTTCGACGCCGACCTGGTCGAGGCGGCGACCGCGGCGTATCTGGCCTGGACCGAGACCGTCCCGGAGGAGGTGACCTCCTCGATCCTGTTCATCGGCCTGCCCGACATCGAGCACGTGCCGCCGCCGCTGCGGGGTCGGCACACCGCGGCGATCAAGATCGTGTACAGCGGCGACGCCGCCGACGGGGAGCGCCTGGTGGCCCCGCTGCGGGCGATCGGCCCGCGCCTGGTGGACAACCTGGCCGACCTGCCGTACGCCGAGTCGCACACGATCCACGCCGACCCGACCTACCCGCACGCCTACCTCGGCGACAACGTCCTGGTGCGCGACCTGGACGCCGCCGTGGTGGGCAAGGTGTACGAACTGACCGGTCCCGAAGCGCCGATGATGGTCGTGCACGAGGTGCGCCACCTCGGCGGCGCGCTGTCCCGGCAGCCCTCGGTGCCCAACGCCGTCGGCGGTCGCGACGCGGGCTACATCGTGCGCGTGGTGGCGATGGTCGAGGGCCCGGGACCGGACGCCGCGCGCGCGTTGCTGGCCGACGTGCACGCCGTCCTCGACCCGCTGTCCGTCGGGCGCAACCTCAACTTCGTCTACGGCGACGGCGTCCCCTCCGATCCGGACCGGGTCGCGTCGATGTACGACCCGCGGAGCTGGACGCGGCTGCGCGAGCTCAAGGCGGCGCACGACCCGGGCAACCTCTTCACCGGCAACCACAACATCGCGCCCGCCGACGCCTCGTGACACGGGGCCGCCGGGCGAGGGCGCGACGCTGCGCCCGCGCCCGGCGGCGGTTTCAGGAACGGACCCGCACCCGCCAGGTCGGCAGGGCCGCCGGCGTCCCGTCCGGCGTGGTCGGCTCGTCCAGGCACTCGCCCGTGCGCAGGTCGAAGGCCTGCTGGTACATCGGCGACGTGACGATCGGCACCTCGCCGCGCCGACCCACGATGCCGCGCGACATGACGTAGGCGCCGCTGAACGGATCGCGGTTGCCCAGCGCGTACAACTCGCCCGCACGCGTGCGGAAGACGGCCACCTGCTCGCCCTCGATCAGCGCCGCCACGCCACGCCCCGGGGTCAGCCGGTCGTACGGGCAGATCGTGACCCACCCGGTCCCGGTGGCGATCTCGACCGTCGTCTCGACGGTGGTCCCGGTCGCACCCATCACCCGCACACCTCCGATTCCTCGAACACCGCGGAGTCGATCCGCTCCCGCTCGGCCGCGCACCACCCGTTCCCTGGTCCGCTCATCGCCCACGCACCTCCAACCTCTCGAACAACACCGGCTTGATCTGCTCGCGCTCCGGCGTGAACCGCACGGTCGGGTCCGGCACGCCCGGCGCGTTGGCGAACGACACGAAGCGGCGCACCCGTTCCGGGTCGGCCAGGGTCGCGGCCCATTCGTCCTCGTAGGTCTCCACGTGCCGGCCCATCAACTCGTCGAGGTCGGCGCAGATCCCCAGCGCGTCGTCCATGACCACCGCGCGGACGTGGTCGAGGCCGCCCTCGATCCGGGTCAGCCACGAGGCGGTGCGCTCCAGGCGGTCGGCGGTGCGGATGTAGAACATCAGGAAACGGTCGATGGTGCGGATCAGCGTGTCGTGGTCGAGGTCGCTCGCGAGCAGTTCGGCGTGGCGCGGGGTGGTGCCGCCGTTGCCGCCGACGTACAGGTTCCAGCCCTCGGCGGTGGCGATCACCCCGAAGTCCTTGCTCTGCGCCTCCGCGCACTCGCGGGTGCAGCCGCTCACCGCGGACTTGAGCTTGTGCGGCGAGCGCAGCCCCCGGTAGCGCAGTTCCAACTCGATCGCGAGCGCCACCGAGTCCTGCACGCCGTAGCGGCACCAGGTCTGCCCGACACACGACTTCACCGTGCGCAGCGCCTTGCCGTAGGCGTGGCCCGACTCGAATCCGGCCGCCACCAGGCGCTGCCAGATGCTCGGGAGCTGGTCGACGGTGGCGCCGAACATGTCGATCCGCTGGCCGCCGGTGATCTTGGTGTAGAGGCCGAAGTCCCGGGCGATCTCGCCGATGGTGATCAGCCCTTCGGGGGTGACCTCGCCGCCGGGGATGCGCGGCACCACCGAGTAGGAGCCGTTGCGCTGGAGGTTGGCCAGGAAGTGGTCGTTGGTGTCCTGGAGCGCGGCCTGTTCGCCGTCCAGGATGTGCCCGCCGGACAGGCTCGCCAGGATCGAGCCGACGGCGGGCTTGCAGACCTCGCAGCCGTCCGCGTCGGGCCCTTCGGCGCTGCCGTGTTCGTCGATCAGCCGGGCGAAGCCGCCGATCCCCTTGACCCGGACGATCTCGTACAGTTCGGCCCGGGTGTAGCGGGCGAAGTGCTCGCACAACCCGCGCCGGGTCTCGATGCCCGCCGCGGCCAGTTCCTCGGTGACGATGCCGCCGATCAGCTTCACACAACCGCCGCAGCCGGTACCGGCCTTGGTGCGGCGTTTGACGCCGGGTACGTCGACCACGTCGTGCTCGGTGACCGCGGCCCGGATGGTGCCCTTGGCGACGCCGTGGCAGGAACAGACCACGGCCGTGTCGGGCAGCGCGAGTCGCACGCGCGGGCCGGCCGCGGTCGGCAGCACCAGCTGTTCGGGCGGGACGGGTAGCGGGCCGCCGGTGAGCGGGCGCAACTGGGCGTACGCGTCGGCGTCGCCGACCAGGACGCCGCCGAGCAGCCGGCCGTCGGCGCCGATCACCAGCTTCTTGTAGACGCCCGCCTGCGGGTTCGAGTACAGCACCTCCACGCAGTCCTCGGCGACCCCGTGCGCGTCGCCGAAGCCGGCCACGTCCACGCCGAGCAGTTTGAGGCTGGTGGACAGGTCGGCGCCGGTGAAGGTGCGGTCCGGGTCGGGCGGGCCGGCGACGAGTTGCCGGGCGGCCACCTCGGCCATCGCGTAGCCGGGCGCGACCAGGCCGTACACCCGCCCGTCGACGGCCAGCGCGCATTCCCCGATGGCCAGCACGTGCGGGTCGGCGGTGCGGCAGTACTCGTCCACCACGATCCCGCCGCGTTCGCCGACCGCCAGTCCGGCCGCGCGGGCGAGTTGGTCGCGGGGGCGTACCCCGGCGGAGAAGACCACCAGGTCGGCGGCCAGTTCGGTGCCGTCGGACAGCACCATGCCGGCGACCCGGCCGGCCCGGTCCACGATCGCCCGGGTGCCGGCGCCGGTGTGTACCGTCACGCCCAGGTCCTGGATCTTGCGGCGCAGCACCCGGCCGCCGCCGTCGTCGATCTGCAACGCCATCAGGCGTGGCGCGAACTCGACCACGTGCGTGTCCAGGCCCATCGCGGTCAGCGCCCCGGCGGCCTCCAGGCCGAGCAACCCGCCGCCGACCACCACGCCGATCCGGGCCCGGTCGGCGGCGGCCTTGATCGCCTCCAGGTCCTCGATCGTGCGGTAGACGAAGCAGCCGGGGGTGTCGTGTCCGGGCACGGGCGGTACGAACGGGTAGGAGCCGGTGGCCAGGACGAGCGTGTCGTAGCCGACGGTGTGGCCGGCCCCGGTGGTCACGGTGCGGGCGGCGCGGTCGATCGTCTCGACCGGGTCGCCGAGCCGGATGTCGATCCCGTGCTCGGCGGCGAACCCGTCGCCGCACAGGGACAACTCCTCGGCCGTGGTACCCGAGAACCACGAGGTCAGGTGCACCCGGTCGTAGGCGCGCCGGGGCTCCTCGGCCAACACCGTGATGCGCAGCCCCGGCGGTCGGGGCTCGGCCTCGGTCAGCGCTTCGAGAAAGCGCTGACCGACCATGCCGTGGCCGACCAGGACCACGTGCGTCTGTTGGGCGTCGGTCACGGATGGACTCCTTCGGGGCGGGGGCGGGGCGGGTGACTGCTGCTCACCGAAGCGTCCCGAGCCGCTGTTACGGGTCCTGGTCCCCGATGTTGCGCGAGCGGTACGGCCGGCTCACCCGGGGCGGCGGCGACGGTGAGAACCGCGACACGATCGGGTGCGTTTCGGGCGCGAGCCCTTACCCCCGGGTGATCGCCCGGCAATACGTCCGTAACACCGGTCCGTCAATCTCACGACATGGTTACTCGTACAGGTGCGGCCGAACCCCTCGTCGGGCTCACGGTCGCGGTCACGGCGGCCCGGCGGCGCGACGAACTCGTCGCGCTTCTGGAGCGCCGGGGCGCGAAGGTCGTGGGCACGCCGACGATGAGCATCGTGCCGCTGCGGGAGGACCGGGAGCTGCGGCGGGCGACCGAGCGCTGCCTGGTCGAGCCGCTGGACTACGTGGTGGCCACCACCGGGGTCGGTTGGCGCGGGTGGATGAACGCGGCGGAGGGGTGGGGGCGTTCCGGCGAGGTGCGGCGGGTGTGCGCGGCGGCGACGGTGATCAGCCGTGGGCCCAAGGCCACCGGCGCGGTGCGCGCGTCCGGATTGCGGGAGATGTACTCACCGGGTTCGGAGGCCAACGACGAGCTGCTGCACTGGTTGTTGGCGCGCGATCTGCGCGGCCGGCGGATCGCGGTCCAGGAACACGGCGCGCCACTGGACGGCTTCGCGACGGCGCTGCGCGAGCGTGGCGCCGAGGTGATCGAGTTGCCGGTGTACCGGTGGGGGCCGCCGGAGGATCCGGCGGCCGTGCGTCGCCTGGTCGAGCAGGTGGTCCGGGGCGAGGTGCACGCGATGACGTTCACCAGCGCGCCGGCGATCGACGCGTTCCTGGCCGCGGCGGGCGAGGCGGGTCGGCGCGAGCAGGTGCTGGACGCGCTGCGCGCCGACGTGTTGCCGGTGTGCATCGGCGCGATCTGCGCGAAGCCGCTGTCGGAGGAGGGTGTGCCGGCGTTGTGGCCGGAGCGCGGGCGGCTGGGGTCGATGGTGCGCACGGTCACCGAGACACTGCCGGCCCGGGTGCGGCGCGAACTGGACACCGGGACGGATCGGCTGGTGCTGCAGGGCAACGCGGTGCTGGTCCGGGGTGGGGTGATCGCGCTGTCGCCGGTCCCGGCCGCGGTGTTGCGCGCGCTGGCGGAAAAGCCGGGATGGGTGCTCAGCCGCGCCGAGCTGCTGCGCCGCGTCTGGCAGGGCGCGAGCGCGGACGAACACGCGGTCGAGGCCGCGGTGGCCCGGCTGCGGAGCGCCCTGGGGCCGCACAAGGGGCTGGTCAAGACGGTGACGAAGCGGGGGTATCGCTTGGCCGTGCCGGTGTGATCGGGGGCGGGGCCGGCGCGCTCCGGGGGCGTGATTCGGCCATCGCCGGGCGTGGGCGAAGCCGTCGACGACACGCCGAACGACCTCGGACGACACGGCCACGATCGGCCCGGGAACCGCCTGCCGACACGGCCGAGGCGGCCGTCGGCATCGGCCGGATCCGGCCGAAGGGTGGAAGGTCCCCATCCGGAGCGCCGCGTGTTCATACGATCATTCGAACGATATGGACGACGGGCTTGGGGGCACGGCGGTGCGGGTCGACGATTTGTTGGGCATGCCCGAGCTGCGACTGGCCCTGCTGGCGGGTACGGGGCGGCTCGGCCGCGAGGTGCGGCGCGTGTCGGCGTACGATCCCACCGCCCCGGGGCGGGGTCTGGCCGGCGGCGAACTCGTGGTGGCCGGCGAAGTGCCCGCATCCCCCGCGGAGTCCGCCCGCCTCGTACGCGCCCTCACCACGAACGGCGCGGCGGCCCTGGTGCTCTCGCCCCGGGCGCCGGTGGCCGAGCCCGGTCCCGACGACGTGCCATATCCCCTGGTCGAGGCCTGTGTTCGGGCCGGCCTGCCGCTGTTCCTGGCGCCGCACTCGATCCCGGCGGTCCGCGTCGCCGAGGTGGTCGCCCACCGCATGGCCCGGGAGGCCGACCCCACCGCCGAACGCTCCCCCAGCCGCCAGACCCGCCTGCTCACGGCCCTGACCAACGGCGCCGACACCCGAGCCCTCCTCACCCTCCTGGCCACCGAACTCGACACCCACTGCCACGTGATCACCCCGGCGGGCCGCCTCTTGGCATCGGCGACACCTACGCCGGAGGGCACGACGGCGGAGCGGGGCGGGCCGGCCGAAGCGGACGGGGCGGCGGGGCCGGGCGGGAGAGCGGCGCGAGGCGAAGCGGACGGGGCGGCGGCGGGTAGGGGGGTCGGGGCGGAGCGGCCCTCTCGGTCGAGCGAGGAGCCGGGGCCGGGTGGGCCCGCCAGGGTGACGCCGTCGGCGCGTCCGCCGCGAGGAGCGTCGGCCGGGGCGGACGGGATCGTGGCACGGCTGGGCGGCGCGGGGCCGCGTACCTCGGCCGGGCCGCGTGAAACGACGGGTTCGCGCGAAGTCGTGGGGGCCGGCGGAGCGGTCGGGGCCGGTGCGGCGCTGGGGGCTGGTGCGGCGCCCGGGGCCGGTACGGCGCCCGGGGCGCACGTGGCGAATCGCTTCGGCGTGGTTGCCCGGCCGGAGGCGGCGGCGCTCGGCGAGGGTCCGCCGGGCGGCCGTTGCTCCGGCGGCCCCGGCCCCGGCCGCGGTGAGGTGGCCCGGGTCATGGCCCGGACCGGTGGCCGGTTGCCGGTTCTGGTGGGCGGGGACACGGTCTTCGCCGTGGGGCGGGGGGCCGGCCTGGTCGGGTATCTGGTCTGCGGTGGGGATCGCCGTACCGACGAGGCGCTGGCGCGTGTGGCCGACCTGTTCGTGCTCGGCGACGCGCGGCGCGCCGAGCGGGCGGCCGTGGAACGGTCCTACGCGTGGGAGTTGGTCGACCTCGTCGAGTCAAATGCGGCCCCGGACACGATTCGGGCCCGCCTGGCTGCGGCCGGCCTCCCACCCGACGCGGCGCCGATCGTCTGCTCCGC
The DNA here is from genome assembly GCF_003967355.1 of Embleya hyalina. GTDB lineage: Bacteria > Actinomycetota > Actinomycetes > Streptomycetales > Streptomycetaceae > Embleya > Embleya hyalina. Next base: position 213,108 of record NZ_BIFH01000026.1, read on the forward strand.
CGCCGGCCACGGCGCCGACGCGGCGACCGGACGCCTGGTCACCGACCTGATCGAGCACGCGCTGGACGAGGAGCCGACGGCGCGGTGGGTGGTGGCCGTCGGCAAGGCCGAGGTGGTCGTGTTCGCCTCGGCCGGAACCGGGCCCGGCGGCGCGACGCGCGTCGCTCGCGCGCTGGAGCGGGCGGCCGACTGGTGGGAGCCGCTCCTCGGGCCCGAGCGGCTGGCGATCGGCATCGCCGGGACGTCACCCACGTGGGGGACGGCATTGGCCGAGGCCAGGGGCGCGCGGGACCTCGCATGGACGCGCCCCGGCCGGCTCACCGTGGCCGAAGGCCCCGAGATCGACGCATACCCGGCCCTGCTCACCGCGGTCCCCCCGCCCGTCCGCGCCGCGTTCGCGGAGCGGGTGCTGGGCGGGCTGCGGGCGTACGACGCCGAACACGGCACCGACCTGATCGACACCCTGGCCGCGTTCCTGGCCGCCAACGGCGCCTGGCAGCGCTGCGCCGGAACGCTCGGCGTACACGTCAGCGCACTGCACCAACGCATGGGCCGGGTACGGGATCTGACGGGCCGTGACCTGTTCTCCGCCCGAGACCGGGTGGACCTGCTCCTGGCCCTGGAAACCGACCCGACCGGTTGACCCCCCGGTCCGGGCAACCTCGCCCAACGGCTACTTGGCGCCGCTGTCCTGGAGGTCGGCGAGCGACGCGGCCCAGCGGAAGTACTTGTTGCGGCCCAGGTCGCCGATGGTGGTGATCTTCAGCGACGCCAGGTGCTCGGCGTGCGCGTCGGTGATCCCGGCCAGTCCGGCGACCGGCGCGGCCAGGACCTCGCTGAGCGTCTTGTTCTCGTAGGCCTTGTCGAGCAGCTTGTCGAGGTCGGCGGTCACGGGCATGGGTTCTCCCTGCGGGTTCGAAGCGGCCGGTCGCCGCGATTCGCCCCCATATTCCGTCGGAATTGTCGATGATTCCGACATTTGCCCGATTACGCGTGTCGCAGATCGAGTACCGGATGGCGCGGCCGACCGCATGGCGCCACATGGCACGGCGCGGGCGGCGACCGGCGCGACCTCCCGACCGGCGAGTCGATCGGCGCGACGCCGCGCGATCTCCCGCTGCCGGCGCCACCGTTCCAACGGCGCGAGGGCCGCGAGGATCAGTACCGCGCACAGCAGGGGCATCGGCACCGGATGCGGTAACGGCCAGACGCCGCCGGACACTTCGGGTGCGGCCCACATGAGCTGTCCTCTCCGCTGCGTGCTTCGGACGTCAGGACCGACGGATCACGATGTCGCCCGACAGCGTGCGGGCACGCACGTCGACCGTGTCGTCGGTCGGCGCCGGGCCGTCGACCGAGGCCAACGAGGTATGCACCTTGCCGGCCATCGAGTTCAGGTCGAGCCAGGCGGCGGTACCCTCGCGGATCCCCACCTCCAGTTCGCCGGACGCGGTCTCCAGCCGGATCGCGCCGTGCACCACCTCACCGATCCGCACGCTGCCGGACACGGTCTTGGCGCCGACGGTGGTCAGCGCCCGGTCCACGGTGATGTCGCCGAGCGTGCTGTTCAGGCGCAGGTCGCCGCTGACCGCGCCGAGCGAGATGCCGCCGGCGGTGTTGCGGACCACCGCCGTGCCGTCGATCTTGCCGACCCGGATCTCGCCCGCCGCCGCGCTGATGTCGGTGTGGCCCACCGAGTGCGCCACGGAGACGTCACCGGCGGTGGAGTTCAGCCGCAGCGCGCCGGTGCGATCCAGTCGGATGTCGCCCGAGGCGACCGAGAGCCGGGTCTCGCCGACCCGCCCCTCGACGTGGATGTCCGCCGCGGCGGCCTGGCCCTCGATCCGGGAGCCGGTGGGCAACTCGATCGTCACGTCCACCGAGGCACTGCGTCCGAAGAACGAACGGCTCTTGTTCCTCGGCACGCGCACCGACAGTCGCCCCGAGGTACAGGTGACCGACGTCTGCTCGGCGGCCTGTACGGACGCGGTGTGCGACGGGTCGGTGGGGCGTACCTCGACGACCGTGTCGACGCGGTCGCTCGCGCTGATCCGAAGGCTGCCGACGACCAGATCGACGGTGGCGAAGATCGGCTTGGGGGTATCGAAAGCAGGCATGACATCCCGTCCTGGGAGTTGAAGGTCGTACCGGGCGTACTCCGTCGTGCACGCACCCGCCGCCCGCGGGGCACGCGTGCGGCGCGGGCCGATCGGGCGCGTGTCTCGCGGCAGTCGCGCCGGCGTCCGGCCGCGGCCCGATCGTGTCCGCCGTCGGGTGCCGCGTGCCGGTGCGGGTTCGCCGGCCGGGCATCGGGTCACCGCACCCAGCCGGTGTACCGCTGCCTGCTGCGCGAGGTGCCGCGCCGTTCGCGCCCGCGCTCCTCGGCGGGGTCGAGCGCGGCGGTCACCGTACGAACCAGCCAGGCGTTGACGGACAGACCCGCCCGACCGGCGGCCTGCTCGATCCGAGGCTTGATGTGCTCGGCGAGCCGCAGCGTGATCCGTGCCGTGCCGCCCTCCTCGGGCTCCGGCGCGGACGCGGCGGGCGGCGGCCCGGGTCGCTCGTCCGGCTCGTCGTCGAAGGCACCGCCGCCGGCCTCCTCGAACGAGCGGGCGACCGCCGGCGACACCACGAAGTCCGGGTCGAGCCCGCGCAATCGCATGTCGACCGACCCCGGCGCGAGGTCGCGGCTGATCTCGTCGGCGGCGGCGGACAGCGCGCTCAGCAGCGCGAGCCTGGTCGCCGATTCGAGCGGCCCGATCAACCGCTCGGCAAGCGCCCGTGCCTCCGCGCCGTTCGCCTCGGCGGCAACCGCCAGTTCACGGCAGAGCTTGTCGACATACGGCGTGAGGTCCATGACGTCATCATGACGCCACAGTGACGTCATGGCAAGCTCGACATCAGCACACCTTGACGCCACATGACGTCACAGCCCCCCGGAAAGCCCCCCACGAGGGGCCGGCGACAACACCGCCCACCGGTCCCGGCACCGCCCAAACCACCCCCACCGAGGCCACCCACACCCCCACCCACGACTCCACGCCCCGACCAACTCACCGCAACCCCACACCGGCACCACAACCAACCAAGACAAGCCCCTCGCCGAAAACGCCCGCCCCCTCGGGAAAGCCCCGCAGACGCGACCAACCCCCCCCTCCCGCCCGCCATCGCCCCCCCACTTCTCGCCAAGCAACACACCCACCCCGCAGGAAAGCCCCAGCCTCGAAGCCCCACACACCAACGGCAACCCACCACCGACCCCAACCGGCCCCCGGCACCACAACCGGTCGAGACACGCCCCTCGCCGGAAAGCCCGACCCACTCGGGAAAGCCCCCGCGGACTCGACCGACCCCCTTCCCCGCCGGCCATCGCCCCCGCTTCTCGCCGAGCAACACACCCACCCCCCGCCGGAAAGCCCCGGCCTCGAAGCCCCACACACCGACGGCGCCTCATCACCGACCCCAACCGGCCCCCGCACCGGGACCGCAACCGATCGAGACGCGACGCCCGCCGGCACACCGCCCCCGAACTCACGCCCCCGGCACCCCACTCACGACCCCGACGCCCCGACCCCGCCCCGCTCACCCCGCGACGCCGGCCCACCGCTCCCGACCTCACGCCCCGGCGTCCCGAGACCCGCCACCCACCTCGCGGCCCGCCCCACGCAACCCATCGCGCACCCCCGCCCCACCAGCGCGAGCCACCGGCAACCGGCGGCAACCGCCCCCGTGTCGGCGCGCCTTAGACTTCGGGCCGTGAGTGAGAACGAGCTTGGTGGCTTCCTCCGTGACCGTCGCGCGGCGGTCACCCCCGCCGAAGTCGGGCTGCCCGACGGGCCCCGGCGCCGTGACCCGGGGTTGCGGCGGTCCGAGTTGGCGGGCCTGGCGGGGGTCAGCGTGGAATACCTGACGCGGTTGGAGCAGGGGCGCGACCGACGCCCCTCCGGCCAGGTACTCGCGGCGCTCGCCGACGCGCTCCGGTTGACCTCGGAGGAGCGGGTCCACGTGCGGCTGCTCGCCAGGGCCGCCACCGGCAACGCGTTCTCCTACGCGGCGGTCGAACCGCCCGCACGCGCGATCCGGCCCACCGTACGCGCGCTGCTCGACCGGCTCGAACCGGCCCCCGCGCTGCTGGTCGACCGGCTCGGCAACGTGCTGGCGTTCACCAACGGCTACGAGCGGCTGGCCCGCCCCCTCGGCATTCTCGACCCGGACCAACCCAACCTGGCGCGCTACGTGTTCACCGATCCCCGAGCCCGCACGGCCTACCCCGACTGGGAGCGGATAGCCGACGAACACGCCGCGATCCTGCGCACGGCCGCCGCGTTCGCCGATCCCTACGTCCAGGACTTCCTGGACGGCCTCGCGATCACCGCCGGCACCGTGTTCAGCCGCCGACTGGCCGCGCCGGCCACCCCGCCGCGCCGGGTCGGCGTGGAACGACTGGCCCACCCGGAGGCGGGCGAACTGCGCCTGGAACGCGAGATCCTGGACCTCGCCGACGTCGACCAGACGCTGGTCGTCTACCTCCCCTGCGACGAACCCACCTCCGCCGCGCTCGACCACCTCACCGGCCGCCACCCGGGCGCGCTGCGCGCGGTCTGACCGCCGCCGCCTTCCCCGCCCGCACTCGGGGAAGGCACGACTCGTCGATCAGGTACCGGACTTGCGGCCGTACACGTACACCTCGTCACCGGTGTGCAGCAGGTCCCAGTAGGCCTTCGCGTCGGCCGGCCGCATGTTGACGCAGCCGTGCGAGCCGGGCGGCGAGGTGACCGAGCCGTCGATCGCGTGGAAGGCGATGCCGCCGTCGAAGAACTGGCTGTACGGCATCGCCACGTCGTAGAGCGTCGACCAGTGGTTCGGCACCCGGTAGTAGATCTTGTGCAACCCGGTGCGGGTGGCGAAGTCGGCCCGCCCCGAACGGATCTGCACCGGCCCGTACACCCGCTTCGCGCCGTCCTGGATCCAACTGACCTGCCGGCCGAGGTCCACACACGCGATCCGCCCGACATCGGTCGGACACCCGCCCTCGCCGCCGGCGGCCCGCCGCTTCAGCGCCGCGTAGGTGACCGGACCGGCGTAACCGGCCGCCGGGCGAATGCCGTTGTCGGCCTGGTACGTCCGGATGGCCCGGCAGTCGGCCGCGGACTCCCGTCCGTCCACCGGCAGTCCGAGCGCCGCCTCGACCTGCCGCTGATACGGCCCGGTTCGCGAGGTACAGGCCGTGGGCCCCGCACTCGCCGGCGCGGCGACCACCACCCCCAACGGCACCACGACCCCGGCCGCGACCACCACCGTCCCCACCCGCCGACACACCCGCCCGAACACACCCATCGCCGCCCCCTTCGCAGTCGACTCCGCCCGCCCGCGCCGCCGTTCGACCCACGGACGCCCCGGTCACCGGCAGGTACGGGACCTGCCACACGCCGTCAATCCTGCCCGCGCCCGACGGTGCCGCACACCCACCAACGGGTCTTTTCACACGACGCGGCGGGACGGCGCGCCGCGACAACCGCACCCGACGCGCGAACTCCCCTACGTCACCGTCGACTTCGTCGGCACCAGCAGCACCGCGACGACCGCGGCGACCAGCAACAATCCACCCGCCGCACCGAGCGATACCGCGTAGCCGTGGGCGAGTTCGCGCTTCGACGCCCCTTCTTCGGGTCCGGTCACCGACGCGGCCAGGGTGACCAGCGCGGCCAGGCCGATCGAACCACCGATCTGGCGCGAGCTGTTGATCAACCCGCCGGCCATGCCCGCCTCGTGCGCGGCCACGCCGGAGGTGGCGGCGGTACCCAGCGGAACGAAGCACAGGCCCGCGCCGATGCTCGCGACCAGCGACGGCCCCAGGATCGAGCGCAGGAACGTACCGTCCGCGTCGAAGGCCAGCCCGAACCACCCGAAGCCGACCCCCACCAGCACCCCGCCCAGCGCGAGCAACCGCCCGAGCCCGACCCGGGCCACCACCTTGGTGGCCAGCACCGAGCCGATCAACACCCCGAGCGAGAAGGGCAGGAACGCCACCCCGGCGGCGGCCGGACCGTAGCCGAGCACCTGCTGGAGATACAGCGAGGTGAAGTAGAACGCGGCGAACTGCCCGGAGAACAACAACATCATGAACAGGTTCGCGCCGACCACCGGCCGACGGCTCAGCAGTCCCATCCGCAACAGCGGTGTGGCCACCCGCAGTTCGACCAGGACGAAGGCAACGAGCAAGACCACCGCGGCGGTGAGCGTGCCGATCGTGACCATCGATCCCCAGCCCTGCCGTTCGGCCCGCACCACACCGAGGACCAGCGTGGTCGCCCCGGCGGTGACCAGCAGCGCACCCGCCGGATCGAGCCCGCCGCCGGCACCCCGCGCGGGCCGGTCGCCGGGCAGCCGCCGGGCGGCGAGCAGCGCGAAGGCCACGATCGGCACATTGATCAACATCACCGCCCGCCACCCCACCGACTCGGTCAGCAGCCCACCGATCAGCACCCCGCACGCACCCCCGGCCGCCGCCGTCGCACCCCACAGGCCGAGCGCCCGGGAACGGGCCGGCCCGGCCGGGAAGGTCACCGTGATCAGCGCGAACGCCACCGGCGCCAGCGCCGCGGCCCCGACCCCCTGTACCGCGCGGGCCGCGATCAGCGCCGCCGGCGAGGAGACGAAGCCGCCCGCCAGCCCGGCCAGGCCGAACACGGCGAGGCCGCCGATCAGCGTGCGCCGCCGACCCACCAGGTCACCGACGCGCCCACCCAGCATCAACAACCCGCCGAAACTCAGCGCATACGCGTTGACCACCCACGGCAGCCCGTCGACGCCGAAGCCGAGGTCGTCCCGGATGTCCGGCAACGCCACATTGACCACCGACATGTCCAACGCGACGGTGAACTGCACGGTCAACACGACCAGCAGCAACAGCCGGGTGCTCGGCAGCGCCCGGCCCGCGCCGACCGAAGCCGCGATCGTCCCGGTCGTCCCGGTCACCCCGGTCGTCGTCCCACCCCTCGCCCCGGTCATCCCCGCACCCCGACCCCGTCGGCGCGCGGGTCGGCATCGATCTCCACCCGGAGGACGGCCACCCGCCACTCCACCGCGCCCCCGGCCGGCCGGCGCTCCCCGACCTCGATCCGGCCACCGGCTTCGGCCGATCGCACCGCGGGTTCGAACAGGTCGACATACGTCATCGAAACTCCTTGCCACAGGGAAAAGCACGCCGGGAGACACCGGCGACGCGTTGACGTACTCTGTACGTGAACAGCCTCAGTCGAACACGTACGCCGTACGTACGTCAAGGAGGAGCACCATGCCCGCGCCCCGAAAGTTCAGCCGCGAACAACTGCGCGCCGCGGCCCTGACCCTGGTCGACGCGCACGGCCTCGCCGCGCTGACCATGCGCAGCCTCGCGGCGACGCTCGGCACCGGGGCGATGACCATCTACAACTACGTGGACGGGCGCGAGGGCCTGGAGGGGCTGCTCGTCGAGGCCGTCCTGGCGGACGCGCTCCCCGCGACCGAACCCGGCGCCGAGGCGGACGACTGGCGGAGCGAGGTCCGCCGGCTGGCCGAGGCGAACTGGCGCGCCGTACGCGCCCACCCGGACGTGATCCCGCTGATCCTCACCCGCCGGATCACCGACGAGGCGACCCTCGTACACGGCGAGGCCCTGCTGCGTGCCCTGGCCCGAAGCGGTCGCCGCGGTGTCGAGCTGCTGTACGCCTTCCGCACCGTGACCGGCTTCGTCACCGGCTTCGCCCAGGCCGAACTCGCCGGCCCGCTCTCGATCGCACCCGACGAGGACGTGCGGTCCATCACGGACCGGGCTCGGGCGCTGCCCGCCGACCGCTTCCCGTACCTGATCGAGATCGCCGGCGCGGCGGCCGAGAGCTCACCGTCCGACGAGTTCCGGGCGGGCCTCGACCTGCTGCTGGCCGGCCTGGAGCGCCGCCCGGCCGGACCGGACGGCGGCCGACGCGACCCCGCCGTCGCATAGGGCTTCGACACCGCCGCCGAATACGCGCCGAAATCGCCGGGAATGACCCCGGCGGCTCGCTCGTTGTACGGAGCAGTCGGTGAGCGGGTGTCCCCGGGCCCAATCATTGCCGCCGCGAGTTACCGTTCGGCTGGAATCGCGGTGTGCCACCCGCCGAGAGGTGATCTCGTTCACCGACCCGAATACGACGGCGTCGCCCCCTCCCCCCGAGGGCGGCGCCGTCCCTCGTTCGGCCGGGCCCGTGCGCCCGGCGCCCGGACCGAACCCCCGGCATCTTGGACGATGCGCGCTGCAACCGTCCCGCGCCCGGGACCGTCCGTCTTCCCGAAGGCCGCCGGCACGATGATCCGCGACCGGTACATGTACGGTCCGTTCCGGCCGCCCGATACGGTGTCGAGCCAGTCCGCCGCAACGCGACGTCGGTCCGACGACAGCATTCTCGGGGGTTGTTTTGAATTCCGTTCCGGAGCACGGCGGGCGCCGCCGGCGTACTCCCGAGTCCGCGCCCCCCGACCCGGTCGTGCCCACCGATTCCGCGGTCGAGGGCGGCCCCGAGGCGGCCGGAGCCGACGACACCGGCGCGGGCGTACCGCCTCCCCGACGTGCCGACGGCCGGGGCCGCGCCCGCTCCGGACGCAAGGCCAAGCCCACCGGCCACGGCAAGCCGCGCCGCTTCCGCAAGCTCAAGATCACCGCGATGGTGTTGTCGTTGGCGCTGGTCGCGATCGGGATCACCGGCTTCGTGATCTACCAGAAGCTGAACGGCAACATAAAGCACAGCAAGCTCAACATCAGCGATGTGGACGTGCCCAAGGAGGGCCCCGACGCGTTCGGGCGCACCCCGATGAACATCCTGATGCTCGGCTCGGACGGCCGCGACAACCCGACCGACTGCAAGCTCGGCGGCGCGTGCGACGGCGGACCGCCGCGCGCGGACGTGCAGATGTTGCTGCACGTGTCCGCGGACCGGAGCAACGCGTCGGTGATCAGCATCCCGCGCGACACCCGGGTCCAGGTCCCGACCTGCGTCGACCCGAAGACCAAGCAGAAGTTCAACCCGATCAACACCACGATCAACGAGGCGCTGGGCCGCGGCGGGCCCGGTTGTGTGGTCGGGGCCTGGCAGTTGCTCACCAAGATCCACATCGACCACTTCATGATGGTGACCTTCTCCGGCGTGGTCTCGATGGCCGACGCGGTCGGCGGGGTCGAGGTGTGCGTGCAGTCCAACATCCAGGACGAGCAGATCGAGTACCGCGACGGTGTGCGGCACGAGATCGGCTCGCACCTGAAGTTGACCGCCGGCAAGCACAACATCCAGGGCGAGGACGCGCTGAAGTGGCTGCGTACCCGGCACGCCTTCGAGGACGGCGGCGACGTGGGCCGCACGCACGCGCAGCACATGTACCTCAACTCGATGGTGCGCACGCTCAAGTCCAACAGCACGATCACCAACCCGATCAAGCTGTTCAAGGTCGCCGAGGCGGCCACCAAGGCGCTGACCGTGGACGACGGGCTCAACGGCATCCCGAAGCTGACCTCGCTCGCGACCACGCTGAACAAGGTGAACACCAACCGGATCACCATGACGACGATGCCGAACGTGCCGGACCCGCAGGCGCCGAACGAGCATCTGGTCCCGGCCGCGTCCGCGGAAACCCTGTTCAAGATGGTGCGTTCCGACGTGGCCTTCGACAAGAACGGCCCGCCGCCCGGCACCGAGACCAACCCGCCGACCACGCCCGAGCCGCCGCCCGCCCCGCCCCTGGACAAGGCCGCCGTCCGGGTCACGGTGGTCAACGGCACGACCAGGACGAGCCTGCCGGGCCTGGTCACCGACCGGCTGATCGCCCAGGGCTTCACCAAGGCCGTCCGGGACTCGACCCCGCTCAAGCGGCAGACCAGTACGGTGATCCACCCGGCCGACGCCAAGGACCAGGCCCAGGCCGTCGCGGACTCGCTCGGCCTGCCGGCGAGCGCCCTGTCCGCGCAGTCGAACGCGACGCACATCACGGTCCAGATCGGCACCGACTGGGGTTCGGAGGCCACCTTCAAGGGCGGCAAGGGCAACCCGACCTCGGCGCCTCCGTCCACCCCGCCGCCACCGCCGCCGGCGGGCGAACTCCCCAAGGATTCGGCCGCGTTGAACGGTGCCGACGAAAGTGCGTGCATGAAGGTCTACACCGAGGCCAAGGACCGCAACGGGAAGCCGATCTACACCTGGTGATCCGGCGATCCCGGTGACACGACGGGCCGGTGGCGAACGCCACCGGCCACCGGCCCGATCGCGCCGATTCTCTCTGTTCGCCATCCCGAACACGGCGGCAAATAAAGCCGGTTCATGACGATATGTACCGACGCCATGTCGGCCTCCCGTCGAAATGACGGTAAGGTGGCCGTACCGAAGACATTCCGTACGTCGGCTTCCTTGTCGACGCCGTCCTCGGTGGGCGACGACGCCGGCCGTGCCGGCGGGTCCGAAGGCGAGTGCACCGGCTGTCCGTGCGGCCCGCCTTGCGTCCGCCGACCAGCGCACAGCGCCATCACCCGGCGCGGGCCCGGCCGCCCGCATCGAGTCCCGTGACCTCGCCGCCTCTTCGGCCCCGCGCGCCTTCGCGCGGCCTGCGACGACACGGGCCCGGGTGCCCCGCCGCCCGACTCCGGTCCCACCGGACGACTCGAAACCAGGTGCGTACCCGATGACCAACCTCCCCCACCATCCCCCCACCGCCCCCGGCACGCCCACGGTCGCCGACGCCATGCGACCCGCCGAGGTGCGGATCGACGCGAACACCATGGTCGACAAGGCGATCGACCTCGTCCACGCGGCCGACGCCGACCACACGATCCTGCACGCCGAGGACGGCCGCTGCCTGGGCATCGTGCGCCGCGCGCAACTCGCGCCGTACCAGAACCGTTCCTGGTACACCGCGCGTACGCCGATCCGGAACATCACCCACGAACGCGGCCCCTTCGCCCGGCCCACGACACCCGCCGCCGAGGCGCTGGCCACGATGCGCGCCCGCGGCCTGCGGGTATGGGCGGTGACCGACCCGGAGGGCCGAGCCGTCGGCGTCCTGACCCCCGAGTCCCTGCGCGCCGTGCTCACCGACACCGACCGCCCGATCGGCGCGGCGGCGTAACTTCCGACCATCCGACGGCGGTTCGTGCGGTACGGGGTCCGTACCGCACGAACACCCGCGTGCCGCACCACGATCCGCCGTCGATTCGCGCATTGCCCGTGGGCCGTGCGCCGTTGCGGGCCCGACCCGGTCCGCGACCGACCCGACCCGCGACCGACCCCGACCCTAGACCCGCTCCGGGACGGTGATCGCCGGATAGTCCACGTAGCCGCGCGCACCGCCGCCGTACACATCCGCCACCGGCGGCGGGGCCGGCGGCAGCCCCCGGGCGATCCGCTCCGGCAGGTCGGGGTTGGTGATGAACAACCGCCCGAACGCCACCACGTCGGCGAGGCCGTCGGCGATCAGACGCTCGCCGATGGCCGGGTCGACCGGGGTCGGGCCGTTGTGGTTCGCGATCAACATGCCGGACCAGCGCGGCCGCAGGTCGGCGAGCGCCGCGTAGGCACCACGTTCGAGGACGTGCAGGTAGGCCAGGCCGATCGGATCCAGCGTGTCGACCAGCGCGCGGTAGGTGCCGCGCGCGTCCGGCTCCACGAGTTGGTTCTCCGGGTTGTCCGGCGAGATCCGCAGCCCCACCCGGTCCGCGCCGATCTCCGCCACCACCGCCCCCACCACCTCGAACACGAAACGCAGCCGGTTCTCCCGCGAACCGCCGTAGCGGTCGGTGCGCAGGTTGCTGTTCTCGGCCAGGAACTGCTGGAACAGGTACCCGTTGGCGCCGTGGATCTCGACGCCGTCGAACCCGGCCTCGATCGCGCGACGTGCGGCGCGGGCGAACGCAGCGACCACCTCGGCGATTTCGGCGACGGTCAGCGCACGCGGGGTGACGTGCGGGAGCAGGCCGTCGCGGGTGTGGATCGGCGCTTCGGTGATCCGCACCGCCGACGGCGCGGTGGGCGTCTCGCCGTCCAGGGTCACCGGATGGGTCATCCGGCCCACATGCCACAGCTGGGCGAAGATCCGCCCACCCGCGTCGTGCACGGCGGTGGTGACCTCGCGCCACCGGGCCGCCTGTTCGTCCGTACGCAGCGCCGGAATGCCCGGTCCGGCCTTGCCGAGCGGGTGCACCGAGATGCCCTCGGTGATCAACAGCCCGGCGCCGGCGCGCTGTCGGTAGTAGGTGGCGGCGAAAGCGCTCGGCACGCCGGTGGCGTCGTCGGCGCGGCCTCGGGTCATCGGGGCCATCGCGATCCGGTTGGGCAGATCCAGGCGGCCGTGGCGATAGCGGGTCAGCAGCGGGTTGGCGGTGCGGGTCGGGGAAGTCAACGCGGTATCCATTCCTGTGGTGATCGTGGTCGGGTGGCCCGGTGGTGACGGTTTCGCGGACTCAGCGGTCCAGCGCGGTGACCTCCACCTCGATCAGCCAGTCGGGCCGGGCCAGGGAGGAGACCTCGACGAGGGTGTCCGCCGGGTACGGCAGGGACAGGAACTCCTCGCGCAGCCGGATCACCTCGTCCAGGTTCTCCGCCATGTTCCGGACGTAGATGCCGACCTTGACCACGTCGGCGAAGGTCGCCCCGGCCTCGGCGAGCACCCGCTCCACGTTGCGGAAGGCCTGCCGCCCCTGGGCGAGGAAGCCGCCGTCGACGGTGCCTCCGCCCTCGTCGAACCCGGCCTGCCCGGATACGAAGATCAGGCCGCCGGCGCGGACGGCCTGGGAGATGCGGTACGGCTCGTACCAGTCGGGGGTGGTCGCGACGCGCTCGATCCGGGCGCGGACGGTGTCGGTGGCGGCGTCGTCGTGGGCGGTGGTGACGGTCATCGCATGCTCCAAGGTCAAAAGAATCTGCATGCACATGCATGATTTGCTTGCGCATGCATAATCTGGCACTGCATGTAATCTGCTGTCAACAGCGAATCGATCCACGCTCGGCCCACCGACGGCCGGACACGGGATCGACGGGGCCGGAGAAGGGACGGGGTCATGGACGCGAGGCTCTGGGAGCAGGTCGTCGTGCTGCACGCGCGCGTCGAGCACGACCTCGGTCGGACACTTCAGCGACGACACGGCATCGGCCTGTCCGAGTACCGCGCGCTGTCCCGACTCGCGGTCGCGCCCGACGGCGAGTTGCGGATGCAGGAGTTGGCCGACTCGATCGGGCTCAACCAGAGTTCGGTCAGCCGCCTCGCGGTCCGGCTGGAGACCGACGGCCTCACCCGACGCGACCTGTGTCCCAAGGACCGCCGAGGGGTGTACACGGTGATCACGGACGACGGCCGCGCCCGTCTGACCGAGGCGGGCCGAACCTACGCCCAGGCCCTGACCACGGCCCTGGAAAAGGCCGCCACCGACCCCCAGCTGGCAGAGGTGGCGACGGCCCTGGGCGCCGTCCCGGCCCCGGTGGGCTGAGCCCGCGAAAAACGGGGCCTCGAGCGCGGCCGGAACACGAGCCGATCACCGGCCGGCCCATACCCACGCTCGGCTCGGCGGCCCGTTCAGCGTCCGGCCAGGAAGCGCCGCTGGTCGGCCAGATAGCCGTCGACGAACAGGTCGCGCGGTGCGAAGACCGCGGTGAGGAAGGTCTTCGTCTCCGAGCCCTCGATGTCCGCGTCGACCATCGAGTGCGCCGCGTCCGGGTAGTGACGTACCGTCAGTTCGGCCCGCCCGGCGAGCAGTTTGCGATACTCCGCCTCGGTCTCGGCCACGTCCACGTTCACGTCGTGCCCCCCGAGCATCAGCAGCACCGGAACCCGCACCCCGGCCAGGTCCGCGCTCGCGTCGGCTCCGGCGTTCTTGCGCACGAAGTTCCACCGGTCCGCCGACATGGTCGCCGCCGAGCCCAGCGCGGCGCGGTACTCCTGGTGCCCCGCACCCCGCTCGATCAGCCGCCGAGTCTCGTCGCTGCGCCGGACCTCGGTGTCGATCCGGGCCTGCGACGCGTGCTCCGCGCGCAACTCGGCGAGCAGGTTGAACCGGCCCTGCCGCAGCCAGTTGATCGCCGGCGACACGGCGATCACGAACTTCACGTCGGGCGTGCGCGCCGCCACCTTCGGCAGCACCCAGCCCGCCTGACTGGCACCCCACAGGCCGACCCGCGCATGATCCACGTCCGGCCGGGACCGGCTCCAGGCGATCGCCGCCTCGGTCTCCCGGGCCCGGTCCTCCATGCTCTGGTCGAGCCAGTTGCCCGGTGACCCGGACACGCCCGGCTTGTTCCAGGACAGCGTCGCGTAGCCGGCCCGCGCGTACGCCTCCATCTGCGGCCGATAGAAGCCGTCGTTGGTGGCGTTCCGGGCCCCGTCGCCGTGTACGAGGAGCACCAGGCCGTACGGACCACGTCCGTGCGTGGGTTTGGCCAGCACGCCGTCCAGTCGCTGCGCGCCGTCGTGGAACACGATCCGCTCCTCCCTCAGGTCGTAGGTGTTGGCCCGGTCCGCGTACACCACCGCGCCCAGTCCCACCGTGAGCAGCAGGGCGAGGATCGCCGCGCAGATGGTCAGCACCCGATGGCGTCGAACGAACCCGCGGATCCCCATGTCGTCATCTCCCTTCGAACAACGTCTGCGATACCGAATCTATCAAATCACAAACGCTCGTGACGCAAACGAACGTTTTCACTTCTGCATATACTGGCCTCGGATGGCCCGGCCACAGCCCCACTCGCCCGTCGGGCGCCACCCACCGGCCCGGAGGCGGCAATGGACCAGGAACGGACACCACACCCACACGACGGCCCGAAGCCCCCCGGCCCGCACCGGCCGCACCCCGGCCCACCGGCGATCGGCCGCGGCCTGCCGGACGGCACACGGCGGCGCGCGGCCGAGCTGTACTGGGAGGCGTTCGGTCGCAAGTTGGGCGCCGGCCTGGGCCCCGCCGAGGCCGGGATCGCGTTCCTGGCCGAACACCTGCACCCGGACCGCGCCGTGGTCGCGACCCGGAACGGCGAACTGGTCGGCCTGGCCGGCTACACCCACGGTGGCCGCGGCCTGACCGGCGGAACCGCCGGCGACGTGCTCCGTGCCTACGGCGGAATCCGCGCGCTGCCCCGGCTCGCCGTCCTCGCCCTGTTCGAACGTCGGCCCGGGCATGGGGAGTTGGTGATGGACGGCATCTGCGTCGACGCGGCGCAGCGCGGCACGGGCGTCGGCGGCCTGCTCCTCGACGAGGTCGCCGCCGTGGCTCGCGAGCTCGGCTGTCGGCGGATCCGGCTCGATGTGATCGACGTCAACCCTCGGGCCCGGGCGCTCTACGAGCGGCACGGCTTCGTGGCGACCTCGACCCAGCGAACTCCCTTTCTGCGCGCGCTGATGGGCTTCGGCGCGGTGACCACGATGGTCCGCCGGGTCGAGCCCGCGCGTCCGGGCGGGCTCGGGTGAGTGCGAGGGCACGGGTGCGGCGCTCGTATGCTCGGAACATGCCAGGAACGCCGGACACGGGCCGCGTCGAAATCCCCACCCGCACCCTCGTACACGCGCTCGTACACGGCGACGGCAGCGTCGACACCGGGGAGCTGTACACCGTCGCGGGCGCGCTCGGCATGTCCGACCAGCAGGTGCGACTGTGCGTCAAGCGCCTGGTCGCCGAGGGCCGCTTCACCCACGAGGGACGCGGACGCAAGGCGGTGCTCAGGGCGACCGAGGATGCCCGACGCACACTCGAACCCAACGTCGAGTTCGTGCGGCACGCGTTTCGCCAGGATCGGGGCGAGGCGCCGTGGGACGGCGCGTGGCGGCTGGTCGCGTTCGCGATCCCGGAGTCCGCACGATCGGCACGCGACGCGCTGCGCGACACGATCGTGTGGCTGGGCGGCGCGGCACTGCACGGCGGGCTGTACGCGGGCGCCAACGACTGGACCGAGCTGATCTCGGCCGAGGCACACCGCCTCGGCGTGTCCGACGCGGTCACCCAGCTCACCAGCCGAGACCTGCGCATCGGCGCGATCGACCAACCACGGTCCCTGGCCGCCAAGTTGTGGCCACTGGACGAAATCGCCGGACGCTACGCCCGGTTGCTCGAAATCGTCCGCCCCCGCTTGGCCCGCCTGCAATCGGGCAACGACTTCACCGACGTCGAACTACTCACCATCGGCGTCGAGTTGGGCGTCGAATTCAGCCGTGCGATCGAACCGGACCCCCTCCTGCCCCCGGAACTCCTACCCACCCCATGGCCCGGCCGGCAGGCCCGCACCCTGCTCACCCAGGCCTGGTCGACACTGTCCGAACAGGATCAAACGAACACAACGCACAGGCTGTACCGCCTGTACGAGGACCTGTCCCGCCCCTGATCCGGCACCGAGGACGAAACCCACCACGCGCACCACACGCTCGGTCGTACGAAGAGCCGTGCCGGGACCGGATATTCGGTGTCCGTGCGCCCCGTGAGGACGCAAGATGGTGCGCATGACTCTGGCCACCCCCGTACTGCGTACCGCTCGCCTGCGGCTGCGCCCCTTCACCGACGCCGACACGGACTCCCTCTTCGCGCTGCACAGCAGCACCTACGTGATGCGCTACTGGGACTCCCCGCCGTGGACCGAACGGGCCCGCGCCGAGCGGTTCGTCGGGATGTGCCGGACGATGGCGGACGACGGCACCGGGGCCCGCGTGGCCATCGACCGTGCCTCCGATGGGGCCTTCGTCGGCTGGTGCGGTCTGACCGCATGGGACGAGGACTGTCGCAGCGCGTCGTTGGGCTACTGTCTCGGCGATGCGATGTGGGGACACGGCTTCGCGACGGAGGCCGCGCACGCCGTGCTGCGGTGGGCGTTCGAGACGCTGGACCTGAATCGGGTTCAGGCCGAGACCGATACGCGCAACGTGGCATCCGCCCGGGTCCTGGAAAAGATGGGATTCGTGCGGGAAGGCACGCTGCGGGAGGACTGCGTCGTGAACGGCGAGGTATCCGACTCGTGGGTGTTCGGGTTGCTCAGGCGGGAGTGGCAGCCGTCGGCTGTGCCGGATCCGGTCGCGTAGTTCACGTCGACGGCCCGGGCCGCGGGCAATCGGCGTGACCGCCGCGCGGGTGGCGATCGCCCGGACCCGGGCGAAGTCGCGCGCCGTACACCCGATCATCGGCGCCCGCTCGGTCGAGCAACCGCGCGACAACCTCGGCGCCGCGAACGTGGTGTTGCCCGAGCACGCGCTCGGCCGGTTGAACGCGGCGACCGAGTCCGCCGCCGGATTCCCGACCGACTTCGTCGCGTCCCCGATCTCGCTCGTCACCGGAGCCAATCGCGGCATCGGCCACGAGGCGGCCCGCCGACTGGGCCTGCACCGTGCCGGTCGGCGCGCGCTCCGAGGACGCCGCCGAGACCGCCGCGCGCGAACTGCGCGCGGCGAGCCCGGCCGCCCTTCCCCTGCTCCTGGACGTGACCGACGCGGTCGGCGTGCGGCGCGCCGCCGCCGAGGTCGAGCGGCGTTTCGGCGTACTCGACGCGCTGGTCGACAGCACGGAGATCACCTACGACACCCGGCAACGCGCCGTCACCGCCCACCCGGACGTGGTGGCCAAGGCGACCGACACCAATCCGTACGGGCCGTGGCGCACGACACAGGCGTTCCTGCCCCCGCTGCGCCGCTCGGCGCACCCGCGCATCGTCGACGTGAGCAGCGCGGCCGCGTCCCCGACCGACATGGGTGGCGGCACCCCCATCGACATGGGCTGCCCGGGCGGCCGCCCGATCGAAGCCGGCGCGAAGGGCATCGTCCGGGCCGCCACCCTCCCCGACTCGGTCCCCACGGGCGCCTTCTTCCGCGACACCCACCCCCTGCCCCGGCAGAACGTCGCCGAACGCGCCCACCGCTCCGACACCGGCGCGGGACAGCGTCGGCCGACGACTCGGTCCGATCGGCGTGCGCGTCGAACGTGCGGGCTCCGGTGTGCCGGGCCTCCCGTGCACGAGAATCCACCCGCGGCCGTGCAACCATCGAGGCCGTGAGGCCCGGGTGCAGAGGGAGTAGTGGTCGTGGACGTCGAGCAGTTCGCCGTGGTGCTCGGGGAGCGGATGGGGCGCCCTCGACGCAACGAGCGCCGGTCCCGTGGTGAACGGTTGTCCGACGCGCTGCGCGACCTGGTCGAGGGCGGCGAGTTGCTGGCCGAGACCCGCCTGCCGTCCGAGCGCGCGCTCGCCGACGCCCTCGGGTTCAGCCGGGGCACCGTCGCGACCGCCTATCTCTCGCTGCACCGGATCGGCCTGGTCGAGCGCCGCCACGGCAGCGGGTCCTACGTGCGCGCCGGCGGCCGGCCGACCTTCGCCCGCTGGCTGCGCGAGGGCACCATCGTCGTCGACCTGGCCAAGGCCGCCGTCCCCGACACCTCGCTCCTGCCGCACACCGCGCTGCGGGTCGAGGACCTGCTCGACTCCCGTCCCCCGGACGGCTACGGGCCGACCGGAGACCCGCGGCTGCGCGAGCTGATCGCGGCGCACGAGTTGCCCGCCGGCTTCAGCGCCGACGACGTCGTGGTGACCTCCGGGGCGCAGCAGGCGATCCATTTGATCGCCGACGCGCTGCTCGTACCCGGCGACCGGGTCCTGGTCGAGCCGACCACGTATCCCGGGATGCTCGCGGCGGTGTACCGCTTCGGCGCCGAGGCGATCCCGGTCCCGGGCGACCGCCACGGCTTCGACCCGGAGGCGCTGCGCGCGGCGATCCGCCGGTACCGGCCCGCCTACGTGTTCTCGCTGCCGGTGCACAACCCGACCGGCGCGGTGGTCTCGGCCCGACGGGCGAAGGCGATCGCCCGGGTCGCCGCCGAGGAGGGCGGGCTCCTGGTCGAGGACCGCACGCTCGCGAGCCTGGCCGACGGGCCGGTGGCCTCGGCGGTCGAGCACGTGTCGGACCGTACGGTCTGCCTGGGCTCGTTGTCCAAGACCACGTGGGGCGGCCTGCGCCTGGGCTGGATCGCCGCGCCCCCGGGCGTGCGCTCGCTCCTCGTGGAGGCCAAACAACGCACCGACCTGGCCACCTCGACCCTGGACCAACAGCTGGCGATCCACCTGCTGCGCGACCCGGGCCGCCCGGCCCGGGTCGGCGCGTGGTTCGCCGATCTGACCCGGCGCCGCGACCACTTCACCGCCGAACTCGCCGAGCGCCTGCCCGACTGGGAGTGGACGACGCCGCGCGGCGGCCTGTCCCTGTGGGCCCGACTGCCCGGCGTGGACGGCGAGGACTTCGTCGCCACCGCCCTGCGCCACGGCGTCGCGGTCTCCCCCGGCGCGGTCTTCGCCCCCGCACCGCACACCGCCGGCGACCGCATCCGCCTCGGCTACGCCTGGCCCGAACCGGTCCTGTCCCAGGCGGTGGACCTCCTCGAAGCCGCCTGGCGCGAGACCCCGAAGAAGGCCTGACCCACCCCCGCCCCTCCGGCGCCGCACGGGCCACGAACGCCCGTACCCCCGGCGCTTCTTCGGCCTGCCCAGGATCGAATCGGCGCCGGCCCGTCCGATCCGTGAACACCCCCTAGTGGACCAATATCGATGCGACTAATGTGCCACTTGGCAAGTGGCACATCGACACACTCGCCAATGATCCACTTTCTCGGGCAGCGAATCGAACCGCATCGAGTCGACCCGAGTCGAGTCGAGCGACCACGGTGGGAGCAGCGATGGCACTGATCGAAGCGGACCGGATCTGGATGAACGGCGCGCTCGTGCCGTGGGCCGACGCCAAGGTGCACGTACTCAGCAACGGCCTGCACTACGGCACGGGCGTGCTCGAAGGCACCCGCGCGCACGCCACCCCGCGCGGCCCCGCCGTGTTCCGCCTGGACGACCACCTGCGCCGGTTCCGGGAGAGCGCGCACATCCTGGGCTTCGAACCGCCCTACGACTCGGCCGCACTGCGTGCCGCGACGCTGGAACTGATCGCGGCCAACGGGCACGACGAGTGCTACCTGCGCCACCTCGCGCACCTGGGCTACGGCGAGATGGGACCGGGCTTTCACCCCGGACTGCCGGTCGAGGTGAGCATCGCGGGCTGGGAGTGGCACACCTACCTCGGCGACGGCGCCGAGCGCGGCATCCGGCTCGCCACGAGTTCGTGGCGGCGCAACGACCCCAACGCGATGCCGCCGGCGGCCAAGGCCACGGCCGGCTACCTCAACTCGGCGCTGGCCAAGACCGCCGCGCTGCGCGCCGGTTACGACGACGCGCTGCTGTTGAACGCGGACGGGTACGTCGGCGAGTGCAGCGCGGCCAACGTGTTCGCGATCCGCGAGGGCGTGCTCTGCACTCCGCCGCCGAGCGCCGGCGCGCTGCGCGGGATCACCCAGGACACCGTGCTCACCCTCGCCCGCGACCTGGGCATCGAGGTGCGGGTGCGGAACCTGCTGCGGACCGATCTGTACACCGCCGAGGAGGTGTTCGTCACCGGCACCGCCGCCGGCGTGATCCCGGTGGCGTCGCTGGACGACCGCGAGGTGGGCAGCGGTCCGATCACCCGCAAGCTCCGAGCGGCGTACACCGCGGCGGTCACCGGAAGGGACGAGCGATACGAGCACTGGCTCACCCTCGTGGACCAGTGACGGCGGCCGAACGGGTCGCGGCCGGCGACGGACGCGCGCCAAACAGCCTAAATATCACATGATGTGCATTTTTTAGGATATTGGCAGCTCGCCCTACTCACGCACACTCCTTGGGAGATGACCATGCGTATCCGTACCACCCTGGTCGCCGTCGCCGGCGCCGCTCTGTTCGCCTTCGCCGGCGCCGGGACCGCCCAGGCCCACGAAAGCGGCGTCGAGGTCGACCACACCACCGTCTCCGGCGTACTCATCGCGAACGGCTGCGGTCACCACGGCGGCAAGCTCGCCGCGTTCCACGTCGAGGACACGCACGTCTCGATCCACTGACGTACGCCCGCAGCGAACGCGGAAAGCGGCCCGTCCACCCCCGGGGTGGGCGGGCCGCTTTGCTGTGTACGGTGCACAAGGGCCGGCGACGGCCCCAGGGCATCGACGCATCCCGGTCGCCCGCGCCTTGACTTCAAGTCGACTTGAAGTCCTACGGTTCGAACCGAAGTCTCCACGGTTTCGACGTGTCGCCTGGGCACCGTCGCCGGCCCGCGTCCGGCATCTTGGACCACTCACGGGGAGATCCGCCATGCACAGCCCGCCGTCCACCGACGTCCACCCGCACCACCACCCGGCCGTCGCGCGCAATACGATCGACCGTCCCGGCCACGGGCACTACCGTCGGGACCAGGACCCGCCCCGACGACGAGCGCCCGACCCGTACCCCGGACCGGCGCTCCGCACGAACCCCCGCCCGAGGCCGCTCCCCACCGGCGCCTCCTGTCGGCCGCGCTCCTCCGACCCGAAGAGGACATCGTGCTGATCCGACTGCTGCGCGCACATCTGCGCCCCTACGCCAAGCCGATCGGCCTGGTGGTACTCCTGCAACTGATCCAGACCCTCGCCACCCTGTATCTGCCGACCCTCAACGCCGACCTGATCAACCACGGCGTGGTCGAGGGCGACACCGGCTACATCCTGCGCGTCGGCGGCGCGATGATCGGCGTCACCCTGGTCCAGATCGTCTGCGCCGCGATAGCCGTGTACTTCGGTGCCCGCATCGCCATGGGCGTCGGCCGCGACATCCGCTCCGCCGTGTTCGACCGGGTGCAGACCTTCTCCGCGCGCGAGGTCGGCCGCTTCGGCGCCCCGTCGTTGATCACCCGCACCACCAACGACGTGCAACAGGTCCAGATGCTGGCGCTGTTGACGCTGACCCTGATGGTGTCCGCGCCGATCATGTGCTTCGGCGGCATCCTGATGGCGGTCAACCAGGACGTCCCGATGTCCCTGCTGTTCCTGCTGATCGTGCCGGTGCTGATCCTGGCCGTGGGTTGGATCGTACGGGCGATGCCGCCGCTGTTTCGCACGCTGCAGGGCCGGATCGACAACGTGAACCGGATCATGCGCGAGCAGATCACCGGGATCCGGGTGATCCGCGCGTTCGGCCGCGACGGCCACGAACAGGCCCGCTACGCGGACGCCAACGCGGACATTCGCGACGTGTCGCTGTCCGTCGGCCGGCTGATGGCGTTCATGTATCCGTCGGTCCTGCTGGTGTGGGAGACCTCGGCGATCGTCATCGTGTGGATCGGCGGACACCGAATCGGCGACGGGTCGATGGACATCGGCGCGCTGGTCGCCTTCCTCAGCTACCTGATGCAGATCCTGACCTCGGTCATGATGGCCACCTTCATGACCATGATGATCCCGCGCGCGGCGGTGTGCGCCGACCGGATCACCGAGGTCCTGGACACCGAGACCAGCCTGACCGTGTCGAAGGCACCGGTGACCGCGCTGCACGCGCACGGCCGGCTCGAACTGCGCGACGTGAGCTTTTGCTACCCGGGCGCGGAGGAACCGGTACTGCGCGGCATCGACCTGATCGCCCGGCCCGGCGAGACCACCGCGGTGATCGGCAGCACCGGCGCGGGCAAGACCACCCTGCTCGGCCTGATTCCGCGCCTGCTCGACGTGACCGGCGGCTCGGTGCTGATCGGCGGCGTGGACACCCGCGAGATCGAAGCCGGGCTGCTGTCGCGCACGGTGGGCCTGGTCCCGCAGAAGCCGTACCTGTTCTCCGGCACCGTCGCCTCCAACCTGCGCTACGGCAATCCGGACGCCACCGACGAGGAGTTGTGGCGGGCCCTGGAGATCGCCCAGGCCCGCGACTTCGTCGAGGCCCTGCCCGAGCGGTTGCACGCGCCGATCGCCCAGGGCGGCGGCAACGTCTCCGGCGGCCAGCGGCAGCGCCTGGCGATCGCCCGGCTGTTGGTGGTCAAACCGGAGATCTACCTGTTCGACGACTCGTTCTCCGCGCTCGACTACGCCACCGACGCGGCGTTGCGCGCGGCGCTGCTCGCGGAAACCGCCGAGGCCACCGTGGTGATCGTGGCCCAGCGGGTGGCCACCATCCGGCACGCGGACCGGATCGTGGTGCTGGACGAGGGCCGTGTCGTCGGCACCGGCACCCACACCGAGTTGATGGCCGACAACGACACCTACCGCGAGATCGTGCTGTCCCAGCTCACCGAGGAGGAGGCGGCGTGACCACCACCGACGAGGGCACCGGCCCGGGCGAAACCGAGACCGACACCGAGGCCGCCGTCCCCGCCCGCCGCCCCGGACCGCAGGCCGGCGGTGGGCCGATGACGCGGATGATCGGCGGCCCGCCCGTCGAGAAGTCGATGCACTTCAAGGCCAGCAGTCGGCGACTGCTGCGCATGATGGCCCCCGAGCGCGCCCGGCTGTACGCACTGCTGTTCTGTGGCATCGCGGGCGTCGGCCTGGCGGTGCTCACCCCGCGACTGCTCGGCAAGGCCACCGACGCGATCTTCACCGGCGTGGGCGGCGGCGGGGGCATCGACTACGACCACGTCCGCGACATCCTGCTCGTCACCTTCGCGGTGGTGGCCGGCTCGGTGCTGTTCGCCTTCGTCCAGGGCCGACTGACCGCGACCATCGTGCAGCGCACCACCTACCGGCTGCGCGAGCAGGCCGAGACCAAGCTGTCCCGGCTGCCGCTGAACTACTTCGACAAGCAGCCCCGGGGCGAGGTGCTCTCGCGCACCACCAACGACATCGACAACATCGCGCAGACCCTCCAGCAGGCGATGGGCCAGATCGTGCGCTCGCTGCTGACCATCGTCGGCGTGCTGGTGATGATGTTCTGGATCTCCCCGCTGCTCGCGCTGGTCGCGCTGATCAGCGTGCCCACCTCGATCCTGGTCACCGTGGTGATCGGCAAGCGCGCCCAGCCGCAGTTCGTCAAACAGTGGTCGAGCACCGGCAAGCTCAACGCGCACATCGAGGAGATGTACACCGGTCACGCGCTGGTCAAGGTGTTCGGTCGGCAGAAGGAGTCCGCCGAGGTCTTCAACAAGCACAACGAGGCGCTGTACACGGCCGGTTTCAAGGCCCAGTTCATCTCCGGCCTGATCCAGCCGGCGATGTCCTTCGTGGGCAACCTCAACTACGTGCTGGTCGCGGTGATCGGCGGGCTGCGGGTGTCCTCGGGCGCGATGACGCTCGGCGACATCCAGGCGTTCATCCAGTACTCGTACGAGTTCAACGGACCCGTCACCCAGGTTGCCGCGATGTCCAACCTGCTCCAGTCCGGAGTGGCCTCGGCGGAGCGGGTGTTCGCGCTGCTCGACGCCAAGGAGCAGTCCCCGGACCCGGAGCCGGCCGTACGCCTGGAGAAGGTGACCGGTCACGTCGCCTTCGAGGGGGTCTCCTTCCGCTACGAGCCGACCAAGCCGCTGATCGAGAACCTGGACCTGGAGGTGCACCCGGGCCAGACGGTGGCCATCGTCGGGCCGACCGGCGCGGGCAAGACCACGCTGGTAAACCTGCTGATGCGGTTCTACGAGGTCACCGAGGGACGGATCACCGTGGACGGCGTGGACATCGCCACGACGACCCGCGAGGACCTGCGCGCGCCGATCGGGATGGTGCTCCAGGACACGTGGCTGATCGGCGGCACGATCGCGGACAACATCGCGTACGGCGTCGGCGACGTCTCGCGCGAGCGCATCGTCGCGGCGGCCCGGGCCACCCACGCCGACCGCTTCGTGCGCACCCTGCCCGACGGATACGACACCGTGCTCGACGACGAGGCCGGCAACCTCAGCGCCGGCGAGAAGCAACTGCTCACCATCGCTCGGGCGTTCCTGACCGAGCCGCAGATCCTGGTGCTCGACGAGGCGACCAGCTCGGTGGACACCCGCACCGAGGTGCTGATCCAGAAGGCGATGAACTCGCTGCGCCGGGGCCGGACCAGCTTCGTGATCGCGCACCGGTTGTCCACGATCCGCGACGCGGACGTGATCCTGGTGATGGAGTCGGGCTCGATCGTCGAACAGGGCACACACGAGGCGCTGTTGGCCTCGGATGGCGCCTATGCCCGGCTGTACGCCTCGCAGTTCGCCCAGCCGGCGGCGGAAGTCCTCTAGCGCGGTGGGCGGTCCGGCGCCGGTGGGTCAGGCGCCGGACCGCCGGGCGGGTGCCGGCGCGGCTTCGGGTTCGGCGGCGCCGGCCGCGCCCCGGCCGCCGGACAGCACCAGGCCGACCAGGAGTTGGCCGACGGCGGTGACCACGAGGGCCGCCATCGGCACCGTCCAGCCGCCGGTGGCGCCGTGCATCAGGCCGAGCGCGAACGGGCCGGTCGCGGCGACCCCGTAGCCGAGCGACTGGGCCAGCGTGGACAGCGCGGTCGTCTCGGCGGCGCCGGCGCCACTGCCCCCGATCACCGAGAGCACCAGCGGGAACGAGCAGAAGCCCACCCCGACCGCCACCGCCCACACCACCGGCGCCGCGACCGGCGCGATCAGCAGGCCGGTGAAGCCGATCAGCATGCTCACCGAGACCAGGACGAACGCCGGCCGCAGCCGCCCGGTGGCCCGCACGAACGCGAGCAGCGCGAACGTGGCCGGGATACCCGCGCCCTGGGTGATCGCCAGCATCGCGCCCGCGCCGCCGTGGCTCATCCCCCGGTCCGACAGCAGGGTGGGCAACCACCCCACCAGCGCGTAGCAGTTCAACGCCTGAAGCGCGAAGTAGGCGGTGACCAGGCGGCCCAGGCGGGTGTGCGCCATCGCCCACGGCGACACGTGCCCCGCGGCGCCGGTGCCGCCGGCCGCCGCGTGCGGGGCCCGGACCAGGGACCACACGAGCAGCGCCGCCACCGCCGGGATCGCCCACACGGCCAGGCCCAGCGAGGGCGAGTCGAACCCGTCGGCCACGGGCACCGCCACCGCCGCGGCCAGCGTCGCGCCCAGCGCCATCACCGTGGTGTACACCCCGGTCAGCACCGACACGCGGTGCGGGAAGTGCCCGCGCAGCAGGGCGGGCAGCAGCACATTGCCCACGGCCAGCCCCGACATGCCCACGACGGTGCCGGTCAGCAGCGCCCAGGTGGCCGGCACCATCCGCAGCCCCAGCCCGGCGGCGAGCGCCACCAGCGCCACCAGGACCGCGCGCTCGGTGCCGAACCGGCGGGCCAGCGGCGAGGCGGTCAGCCCGGCGGCGGCGAAGCACAGGGTCGGCAGGGTGGGCAGCAGCGACGCGGTCACCGCGCCGAAACCCAGCGTGTCGCGCAGCGCCTCCAGGAGCGCCGCCGCGCTGCTGATGCCGAGCCGCAGGTTGAACGCGATCAGCACGATGCCCACACCGGCCAACCACGCGGCGCGCCGACGGGCGACCGGATCGGCGGTCGGCGCCGCGAGCGAGGTGGGGGTGGGGGCGGCGGAAGTCATGGGTCAAAGGTAAGACGTCTGATGAATCCTGTCCAGGTGACATCCGATCATCGGACGTGTGCGGAGGTATCCTGAGGTCCCGCGACGGTTTCGGGGCCTGTCGTCGAATTCCGGTCGCAAGCCGATCGTCGCAAGCCGGTCGTCGACGACCCGTCCTCGAACTCCCGTCGTCGCCCGCAGGGCGGCCGCCCAGGCCGCCGCCGACGTCCCAGGTCAGGAGCCCGCGCGCGATGAGCAGCCTCGAATCCGTGCGCCGGCCGGCGCTGTCCGCCGAGGTGATCGCCCGGCTGCGCGAGCGGATCACCTCCGGCGACTGGCCGGTCGGCGACCGCATCCCGCCCGAGCCCGAACTGATGACACAGCTTCAGGTGGCCCGGGGCACGCTGCGCGAGGCGGTGCGCGCGCTCGCCCACGCGGGCCTGCTCGACGTGCGCCAGGGCGACGGCACGTACGTCCGCGCGGTCAGCGAACTCTCCGGCGCGGTCGAACGCCTCTACGGCGGCAGCGACATCGGCCCGGTCCTGGAAGTCCGCCAGGCGCTCGACCTCCAAGCCGCCCGGCTCGCGGCGATCCGGGCCGAGGAGGGCGACCTGGCCGTGCTCGACGACGCGCTGCGCCGGCGCCGGGCGGCGTGGGACGCGCGCGACTTCGACGCGTGGATCACCGCCGACTGGGAGTTCCACCTGGGCGTCGCCGACGCGGCGCACAATCCGCTGCTGGCCGAGCTGTACCGCAACCTGTCCGGCCCGGTGCGGGCCTCGGTCGCCGACTCCTGGACCGACCCGGGCTACCAGGGCGCGGCACCCGCCGGCCACGAGGACCTGCTCCGCGCGCTGCGCGAGCGTGATCCGGCCGAGGCCGCGCGCCAGGCCGACGCCAACCTGACCGACACCCACGACTGGCACGCGGTGCGCTCGCCGAACCGCCCGGAGCAACAGGCGAGTCGCCCGGCGGCGGAGCCGCGGCGTCAGGCTCGACCGTCATGATCTCCGAAGACTCCTCGCCCCGGTCGAACCCGTCCGGCCCGGGTGAATCGCTGGCCACGGTGCAGCGTTCGCTGGGCGATCCGAGTGTCGAGTTTCCGCTGTGGCCGCCGCTGGTGTCCGGGTGTCCGGTAACCAGCACCGACGAGGTCGCCTATCCGGTCGAGGTGGACTACGCCTACGACCGGGTCGAGCCGGAACTGTTCGCGCCGGGTCGGCCGCGCACCGGTTCGGCCCGCTGGGCGCCGCTGCTGCCGCCCCTGCTCGGGCCGGGTCTGGGCGAGGGCGACACACCGCTGATCGAGTTCGGCGACGGGGTGTACGTCAAGGACGAGTCGCGCAACCCCACCTGGAGTCACAAGGACCGGATCAACCGCTGTACCGTCTCCGCCGCGCTCGCGGTGGGCGCGCCCGGCGTCGTGGTGTCCTCCTCCGGCAACCACGGCGCGTCGGCCGCCGCCTTCGCGGCCCGGGCCGGGCTGCCGGCGGTGGTGTTGGCGTCCTCGGACGCGCCGCCGGCGGTGTACTCGTTCCTGGAGGCGTACGGCGCGACCGTGCTGCCCGTACCGGCCGAGGCGCGGTGGGGGCTGATGCGCGAGATCGTCGACCGGCTCGGCTTCCATCCGCTGAGCAACCTCACCGCCACGCACACCGGCCACGCCTTCGGCCCCGAGGGCTACAAGACCATCGCGTACGAGATCCACGCCGAACTCGGCGTCCCGGCGGCGGTGTTCGTCCCGACCGGATACGGCGAGCTGCTGTTCGGGGTGTGGAAGGGCTTCGCCGAAC
Source organism: Embleya hyalina (assembly GCF_003967355.1). GTDB lineage: Bacteria > Actinomycetota > Actinomycetes > Streptomycetales > Streptomycetaceae > Embleya > Embleya hyalina. The sequence continues at coordinate 241,217 of NZ_BIFH01000026.1, forward strand.
TGCGCCGCCTCGGCCTGACCGACCGCACACCCCGGCTGTTCTCCTGCGAGCCGGCCGCCGGCGGGCCCCTGGCCGCGGCGGTGCGCGCGGGCCTGCCGGCCGCACGCGTCCCGGTCGGCCGGACCACCGCGTACGCGATCGACTGCCCCGTCGGCGGCTACCGGGGCGTCCTCGCCCTGGAGCACGACGAACGACGGGCCCTGCTCCTGACCGACGACCGACTGGCGGCGGCCCGCACGGAGTTGAGCCGCCAGGGCATCTGGGTGGAGACCTCGGCCGCGGCGGGCCTGGCGGGCCTGCGCGCGCACGGGCCGATCGACGGCCCGGTGGTGTGCGTGGCCACGTCCAGCGGCTTCAAGGACCTCGACGTCGGCACCCACCGGCCGGAACCGGTGGAGCCGACATGGGCGGGGGTCGAGGCGCGCCTGCGGGCGTCGGGAATCGCCGTGTAGCCGCGGCGCCGGGCCGGCAAACCCGCCCCGGCCCGAACCGGCACGACTTCGACGTCGGCCGCCGGGCCCCGGTCAGCCCGTCGCCACCCGCTCGCCCGCGCGCAGGACCCGGAACACGTGCTCCACGGTGGATTGCTTCTCGCCGACCGGGGCCACGTAGTCGATCGCCGCCCGGGCCGCCGCCTCGCCCAGGGTTCGGGTGATCGTCCAGGCGGCCAGGTACTGCGAGGCCATGCAGCCGCCGGCGGTGGCGATCGGGCCGGACGTGTGGAAGGGGGCGTCGAGGACCTCGACACCGGCCGCCTCGACCCACGGCCGGGAGGTGGCGTCGGTACAGGCGGGCAGGTCGGTCAGCAGGCCGAGTCGGGCCAGGACCAGGGCGCCGGAGCACTGGGAGCCGACGAGTTGCCGGCCGGGGTCGAGCGGCAGGCTCGCGAGCAGCGTGTCGTCGGCGACCACGTCGCGGGTCCTGATGCCGCTGCCGATCAACACCACGTCGGCCTCGGGGATGAAGTCGAACGCGCGTTGTCCGGTGATCTCCACGCCGTTCATCGAGGTGACGGTCGGTGTGGGCGTGGTGATGTACGCCGTCAGACCGTCCCGGCGACAGCGGTTGACGATGGCCGCCGCCACGAAGCTGTCCAGTTCGTTGAAGCCGTCGAAGGTGACCACGGCAACCTGGGTCATCGGTCCGTCCCCGTTCGCGTCGGTGTGCCCGCACTCTCCCGGCAGGCTACGCCTCGACGGCCCGACAACCCCACGGCGGTCGAGCGCGGCCCCGCCCCTACACCGTCCCCATCCGCCGAGTCACCGCGATCTCGATCACCACCCGCTCCGGATTCACCCTCGGCTCGCGGTAGCGCTCGGTGTAGCGCCGCACCGCCTCGGCGACGGCCTCCGGATCGCGGTCGACCGTCGCGATCCCCTCCAGCGTGGACCAGCGCCGCCCGGCGACCTGGGAGAGCGAGACGCGGGCACCCGGAGCCGCCGCGAGCACGTTGCGGACCTTCTTGCTCGCACCGTGCGAGATGACCCGGGCGATCCCGGACACGTCGTCGTACGTGGCGCCGACGGGCACCTGGTGCGGTGTGCCGTCGGGGCGGTGGGTGACCAGCAGGCACAGGTGTCGTTCCCGCCAGAAGTCCCGGAACTCCGCGGTGATGGTCGGCGGAACGTGCAACGTCATCGAGATCAGGTCTTTCACGATCGAGCCGGCCGGATCCGGCGAGGCCGTCCCGGCCCCACCGCCCAGCAGTATGCCGCCCACCGCCCCGCCCTCCGCGTCGCGGCCCGTTCGACGGCGCCGTCAGCTCTCGGGGAGCCGCGGCGGCACCGGCCTCAGGCCGTCCAGGACGAGGTCGAGGAGGCGTTCGGCCTGCTCTCGCTGCTCGGGCCGGGCCGAGGTGAGCGCGATCCCGGCGAGGGCGGCGAACATGTCGGTCGGACCGATGTCGGTCCGGATCGTCCCGGCGGCGGTATTGGCGTCCATGAGGGCGGAGAGGGCGGCCTGAATCAGCTCGCGACTGTCGGCGTAGGGGTTGGTTCCCGCGTCGACGACGGCACGCAGGGCCTCGGCCATGCCGAATTTGGCGGTGGCGTAGTCGATGAAGCGGCGCGTCCAGGCGCGCAGTGCCTCGGGCGGCGACATCGTCGCGAGGAGGCCGGGGACGGCGTCGCACAGCCGGGCCACCTCGTTGCGGTACGCCGCCTCGATCAGCGCCTCCCGGGTGGGGAAGTTGCGGTAGAGGGTGCCGGTTCCCACGCCGGCCTCCCTGGCGACGCGCTCGAAGTGCGCGTCCAGTCCCTCCTCGGTGAACACCCGTACCGCGGCGGCCAGGATCTTGTCCCGGTTCCGCTGCGCGTCGGCTCTCAGCGGACGTCCTGCTTCTCGGCCCATCGGCGGCTCTCCTCGGCTCTGCAGGTTGCTGACCGGAGGCGCCGCCACTTAGTCTGGGCAAAGTGGCGGAGCCTCCACTTTCACTCTAGGGCATGGCCCGCCCCCACTCCCTCTCCGAAAGGACTCGTCCGTCATGTCGGGAATCCAAGGAAAAGTCGTCGCGATCACGGGCGCCGGCAGCGGCATCGGCGAAGCGACCGCGCTGCTCCTCGCCGAGCGCGGCGCGAAGGTCGTCCTCGGGGCACGCCGCACGGAACGCCTGGAGGCACTGGCCGCGCGCATCGTGCGGGCCGGCGGTGATGCCGCCTGGACCCGCACGGACGTGACACGTCGCGCGGACCTCTCCGGCCTGGTCGAACTGGCCCGTGATCGCCACGGCAGGCTGGACGTCCTCGTCGGCAATGCCGGGGTCGGCTTGCTCTCCCCTCTGGACGACCTGCGCGTCGAGGACTGGGAGGAAATGATCGACGTCAACCTCAAAGGCGTCCTGTACGGGATCGCCGCGGCCCTTCCCGTCTTCCGGGAGCAGGGCTTCGGGCACTTCGTCAACACCGTGTCCACCGCCGGACTGCGCATCGTGCCCCTCCAGTCGGTGTACGCCGCCACGAAGAACGCCGTGCGCACCCTCTCCGAGGGCCTGCGCCAGGAGGCCGGCGACAGTCTGCGGGTGACCGTCGTCTCGCCCGGCGCCGTCCGCACGGATTTCGCCGAACGTATGGACCCGGCCGTGAAGGACGGCATCGAGAAGATGATGGAGATCGGTCTTTCGCCGGACGCGGTGGCCCGGGCCATCGCCTTCGCCGTCGAACAGCCGGACGGGGTCGATGTGGGCGACATCGTCGTTCGCCCCACCGCCCAGGGATAGGTCCGCGGCCGGGGATGGGCCCGCCGGCCACGCGACCCGGCCTCAGTCCGCCCAGTAGACCTCCGACATCGCCTGCGCCTGCGCGTACGTCGGCACTTCGCCCGCCGTCGCCTCCCCGTCGTGCGCGACCGCCCAGGCGAGGTCCACCGCGCTCCGCACCGCGACCCGGAACAGCAGCGACCCCGTGCTGATCCGCCGCACGCCGAGCCGCGCGAGGTGGGCCCGGGACAGGCCGGTGGGGCTGTACAGGATGTTCAGCGGCGCGTCGGTGGCACCCACCAGCGTCTCGATCACCGCCTCGTCCTGAACACCGGGTACGAACACCCCGTCGGCTCCCGCCGCCCGATAAGCCCGGATCCGCCGCACCGTCTCGTCGAGCGAGGCGCTCGGCCCGCCCGCCCAGTACGTGTCCGTGCGCGCGTTGACGAACAGCGTCGGCGCGGCCTCCTTGATCGCGGCGATCACCGCGACGTGGTGGTCCGCGTCGGTCAGCGTCCCGTCGGCCCGCCCGTCCTCGAGGTTGATCCCCGCCACCCCGGCCCGCGCCAGTTCGGCGCCCAACGCCGCGACGTCCTGCGGACGCTCGGCGAAGCCGCCCTCGACGTCGACGCTGACCGGCACCGGCAGCCGCGCGATCCCGACCCCCAGGCGCAACGTCTCCTCGCGCGTGCCGCCGACCCCGTCCGGCTTGCCCGCCGCGATCGCGACGCCGAGGCTCGTCGTCCCGATCGCCGGGAACCCGCGCTCGACCAGCGCCGCCGCCGAGGCGTGGTCCCACGCGTTCGGCAACACCAGTGGCGCCCCGGCCCGATGCAGGGCCAGGAATTCCGCGTAACGATCGGCGTTGGCGGCCTGGTTCACAGTACTCATCGAGCATGCCCTCCGGATCGACGACGACCGCCCGTTCACGGCCGGCCCCGACGATCCTCCCCCACCGCCCCGGCTCCCGACAGCCGAAACCCCGGCCTGCCCCCGAAGGTCCGAAGCCGCACCCGCCCGGGGCGACCGACGGCGGGCTCCCCCCTCGAAAACCCCGCCGCCCACCTGCGGTAGCGTCCGGGCGAGAAGGTCGGAGGCCCCATGCTGCTGCACGAGATCCTGGTCGCCGCGGCTCGGGAGGTACCCGACCGCACCGCGCTGATCGTCCCCGGACACCCGTTCCGCACCACACGGCCCGGCGCGGTCGCCGACCCGTCCCCCGGGCCCGCCGACCCGGCCACGACCTCCTGGACCTTCGCCGAATTGGCCGCCCGCTCCCGAGCCCTGGCCACCACCGTGGCGAAGCGCACCTCGCCGGGCGCCCGGGTCGGGATCCTCGCGCACAATCGGGCCGAGTACGTCGCCGCCTACTACGGCGTCCCGTGGGCCGGACGCGTCCTGGTCCCGCTCAACCCCCGGCTGCACCCGCGCGAATGGGCCGACCAACTCGCCCGCTCCGGGGCGGAACTGCTCCTCGGCGACGCCGACCTGCTCGGCACGCTCGCCTGGCCGGGCGGCCCGAGCCTGGAACTGGGCGCGGCCGTCACCGGCGAGCACACCGACGCCGGGTGGAGCGCCGCCGACCCCGGGGCGGACACCGCCTTCGACCCCGCCACCGACGAATCCGCCCTGACCTGGCTGCTGTTCACCTCCGGCACCACCGGCCCGCCCAAGGGCGTCCGGCTCACCCACCGCAGCCTGACCGCGGCCATGCGCGCCTCGCTGGCCTGCCGCCCGGTCGACCCGGACACCGTCGTGCTGACCCCCTTCCCGCTCGCGCACGTGGCCGGCTACCAGGTGTCGGCACACCATCTGGCACGCCGCCCGGTGGTCGTGCTGCGCCGCTATCTGCCGGCCGAACTGGCGTCCGTGGTCCGCGAGTTCGGAGTGACCAGCCTGTCCCTGGCGCCGACCATGATCGACGCGCTCCTCGACCACGTGCGGGAGGGCGACGGGTTGCGCGAGCGCGTCCGCTCGATCAGCTACGGTGCCTCGCCGATCACCCCCGAGCTGATCCGCCGGGTCGACGGGCTGCTCGGCTGCGGCCTCGGGCAGGGGTACGGAATGACCGAGTTGTCAGGCAACGCGGTGTTCCTGAACGCCGCCGACCACCGCGACGCCGCGACCGACCGCCCGCACCTGTACTCCGCCGCCGGGCGCCCCGGCCCGGGAGTGGAGATCCGGATCGTCGACGACGCGGGCCAGCCGCTGCCCACCGGCGCCGCCGGCGAGATCTCGGTCCGGTCCGAACAGGTCGCGGACGGCTACTGGCAGGTGGACACGGGCGAGTTCGCGGCGGGCTGGTTCCGCACGGGCGACCTGGGCCGACTCGACGCCGAGGGCTATCTCTACGTCCTGGACCGCAAGAAGGACGTGATCATCACCGGCGGCGAGAACGTCAGCGCCCGCGAGGTGGAGGCGGTCCTGCGCGAACACCCCGGCGTACGCGAGGTCGCGGTGGTCGGCGAACCCGACACCCGGTGGGGCGAGCGGGTGGTCGCCGTGGTGGTCCCGACCGCCGGACACACCCTCGACCCGGACGAGTTGGTCACGCTGTGCCGCGCGCACCTGGCCGGCTTCAAGGTCCCGCGCCGGGTGGTGTTCACCGACGCGCTGCCGGTCACCGGCACCGGCAAGATCAGCAAGCCCGCCCTCCGCGAACGCGTCGTGGAATGGAGCCGCGCCGACACCCGGGCCGAACGCACACACTCCTGAACCGGGGCCCGTCCTAGTCGGCGCCCGACAACCCCGCGTCGGCCTCCGTCGACCCCGTCTCGGGCCGGGTGCCCCGGGGTCGGATCTCGTACGCGCAGTGCGGCGCGCCGGCCACCATGTGGCTCACCCGCCGCACCTCGGTGTCGGGCAACGCCTCGCGCAGGAACTCCAGTTCCGACGAGCACGCGGTGCCGCACCGGATCGCCACGTCGAAGATCGCGCAGTTCTGCTCGACGATCAGCCAACCGCCGCCGTCCGCCAGGGGCCGCGCGGCGGCCAGGTAGCCGTCCTCGTCGAGGATGGCGGCGATCGCGGCCACCCGATCGGCGAGGTCGGGCGCGGTGGTCCGGGTCCGGGCACGCTCCAGGCGCCGCTCCCGGCGTCGGTCGAACAGGCGGTCCACGAAGCCGGGTTCCTCGGTCTGCGCGGTCTCCAGGAGGTCCCCGACCAGGTCGCCGTAACGCCGGGGGAACAGGTTCTCGCCGGCCGTGGTCAGCCGGTACACGTGCTTCGGCCGGCCCGGCCCCAATCGGGCCTGCCGGTGGGTCACATACCCCTCCGCGACCAGTCCGGCCAACTGCTGGCGCATGCCGCTCGCGGTCATCCCGACCGCCTCGGCCAACTCCTCCGCGCGCAGTTCGCCCGCGCCCTTGAGGCGCCGCAATATCTCACGCCGGGTCTCGGGCAACAGTGCGAACGCGTCCTGCTCGCTCACCCCGCTCGCCTCCCTCGTTCGTCCCGAGTACCCCGAGTGCGTGTCACCCCCACCGGACGGGGCCGCACGGGAAGCCCCCGCGCGGCCCCGGACCGGACGTCGTTCCTCAGGCGCCCTTGGCGGCCGAGAGGCGCGTGGCGACGTCGTCCCAGTTGAAGACGTTCCACACGGCCTTGAAGAAGTCCGCCTTGACGTTCTTGTACTGGAGGTAGAACGCGTGCTCCCACGCGTCGATCGCGAGGAGCGGCACGGTGCCCTGCGGGATGTTGCCCTGGTGGTCGTAGACCTGGGTGACCACGATGCGCTGGGACAGCGGCTCCCACGCGGCGACGGACCAGCCCGACCCCTGCACGGTCATCGCGGTCTGCGTCATGTGCGCGCGGAACTGCTCGAAGCCGCCGAAGTCGACGCCGATCTGCTCGGCCAGGTCGCCGGTGGGCTCGCCGTTGCCGGTCGGGCCCAGGTTGGTCCAGAACAGGCTGTGCAGCACGTGGCCCGACACGTGGAAGGCCAGGTCCTTCTCCAGCTTGGAGATGGTGCCGTAGGCCTCCTTGTCACGGGCGTCGGCGAGCTGCTCGAGGGCGGTGTTGGCACCGGCCACGTACGCCGCGTGGTGCTTGTCGTGGTGCAGCTCCATGATGGCGCCGCTGATGTGCGGCTCCAGGGCGGCGTAGTCGTAGGTCAGGTCGGGGAGCGTGTAGACCGTGTCGGCCACGGGAGTTCCTCCTGCGCAGTGGTTGCGGTGACAGAGTCGACCCTATGCTTCCCGCGGGAATACCGGCAAGTTAGGCAAGACTTAACTGTCCTAACCGGAAGTCCCCGGTCCACACTCGGCACACGAAGGAAACGAACGATGCGACAACAAGCCGCCGAAGCCTTGGACGAAGCATTCGCACGTCTGCACCGCACCGGCTCCGAATTCGACGACAAGCTGTCCAATCACGGTCCGATGGCCGTCGAAGCCCTCGTGCACGCGGGCCAGTGGGAAGCCGTGCCCGCTTGGCTCGACTCCTACACCCGCCGGCTCGAACCGGTTCTGCGACCCACCGAGCGCATCGCCCGCGACGCGTGGCGCGAGGCGCTGGGCGACCGCGCCCGGGACGGTGACTGGATCGCCCTGTTCACCGACGAGATCGCCGAGCGGCCGTGGCGCGAGGTGCTCGCGCTGTGGTGGCCCAGGCTGCTCCCGGGGCTGCCCGGCGGCGCCACCCACGGGGTGATCCGGGTCGGACACGCGGTCCGCGCCCTGCTGGACCTCGGCGAGAGCCCGGTCCGCCTCGCCGAGTTCGCCCACGCGATGGCCTACTTCGCGTCGAGCAACCAGGCCCTGCCCGAACTGCCGCGGCTCGCGGGGGGCCGGACGCCGTTCGAGGCACTGGACGCGGTCCCGCCCCTGCCGATCGACGAGAAGGACCACATCAGCCGCCGCCTGGACTTCCTCGCCGGGTGGGACGCGTGGCTGGCCCCGACCCTGTCGGTGCGCGAGGCCACGACCCCCGAGCAGGCACAGGCGCTGCTCGCCGACACCGTGCACGCGGCGACCCTGCGCTACCTGCGCCGCGGACACGGCAGCGGGGTGATGAACGTGCACGCGGTGACCGCCCCGAGCGCGGTGCTGCGGGTGTTGCCGGCGCTGCCGCGCGAGCAGTGGATCCCCTCGTACACCACGGCCTGGGCCACCAGCAGCGCGGTCTTCGCGGTCTACTCGGGCCGCGAGGACGCGACCGGGACACCCGCTCCCGCGCCCGATCCCGTCGAGGCCGGACGGCGTGCCCTCGCACACGGCGACGAGCACGTGATCAAGCTCGTGGACACCGCGGTGGACGTGTTCGCCCGCTCCGGCGACACCCGCGCGCTGGCCGCCGGCACACTCGCGGCCGAGTTGATCGCGCCGGAGCACTGACCGGTCGCGCCGGGCAAGGCGACACGCCCTCGAACGGGTGAGATTCCCCCACTCGGCGCAGCCGATTGCGTTCGCTGGTGCCGCACGCACCGCATGGCACACGCCGTGCGGCACCGGCGAACCACTCAATGATCGGAGCCCCCATGCGCATCACCCCGCTGCTCACCGCCGCGACGGTCGGCGCCCTGCTCGCCCTGACCCCGGCCGCCCCCGCGCTCGCCGACGGCCACGCGGACACCATCACGAGCGAGACCGTCCAGGTCGGCATGATCGGCATGATCGGCGAGGACGACGTGCTCCACGACCTGCGTCCGGCCGTGGTGGGCGTGCACCAGGGCATCTCCGGCGGCTTCGTGGAGGTACCCGCACCGGTGGTCCCGGCGCCGCGGATGCCGCCCATGCCCACCTTCTGACGGCGGCGGAGCCGCCCACGCCCGCGTCCCGTACGGTCGCCCTCGGCCCGAACCGCGCGTGTCACCACGCCGCGACCCGGGTCGGGCGCACCCGCTCGCTCGGCGCGGTCGACAATGGCCCCATGACCGCACCGAACGCACCCCGCCCGGCGCGCCGATGGTGAGCGTGCGACCGATCACCCCGACCGCCCTCGTGGACGAACTGGTCGAGGCGATCGCCCGACGCGCCGCCGACCGGCCGTGGACCCGGGTGGCCGTGGACGGCGCGGACGCCGCCGAACCGGGCGCGCTCGCCGACGCGTTGGTGGCGCCGCTGCGCCTGCGCGGACATCCGGTGCTGCGGGTGCGGGCCCGCGACTTCCTGCGGCCCGCGTCGGTGCGCCTGGAGTACGGGCACACCGACGCCGAGTCGTACCTGTGGGGCTGGCTGGACGACGCCGGGCTGCGCCGCGAGGTGTTGGAACCGCTGGCGGCCGACGGCACCGGGCGGGTGTTGCCGAGCCTGTGGGACGCGGCCCGGGACCGGGCCACCCGCGCCGACTACACCGTGCTGCCCGAGGGCGGAGTACTGCTCCTGGACGGGCCGTTGCTGCTCGGCAAGGGCCTGCCGCTGGAGCTGACGGTGCATCTGTGGTTGTCCCCGGGGGCGCTGCGCCGGCGCACCCCCGCCGAGGACGCCTGGACCATCGAGGCGCTGACCCGGTACGCCGAGGAGATCGTGCCCACGACCGAGGCGGACCTGACCGTGCGCTACGACCATCCCGCGCATCCGGCGCTGGTCGAGCCGCTCCGCCGCTGACCGTCGGCTCAGTCGACCTCGTCCGGGTCCGGGCCGAGCCGCTCGCCCCGGTCGAGCCGGCCGATCGCGTCCAGTTCGGCCGCGTCCAGGTCGAAGTCGAACACCTCGAAGTTCTCCCGGATCCGCGCCGGCGTGACCGACTTGGGGATGACGATGTTCCCCAGGTGCAGGTGCCAGCGCAGCACCACCTGGGCGGGAGATCGGCCGTGCGCGCGGGCCGCCTCGGTGATCACCGGGTCCGCCAGCAGCGCGCCGCCCTTGCCCAGCGGGCTCCACGCCTCCGTCGCGATCGCGTGGGCCCGGTCGAAGGCGCGGACCCGGCCCTGCTGGAGGTAGGGGTGCAGTTCGACCTGGTTGACCGAGGGCACCACGGCGGTGTGTTCGAGCAGTCGGGTCAGGTGTTCGGGTTGGAAGTTGGACACCCCGATCGTGCGCACCCGGCCGTCCGCGAGCAGCTTCTCGAACGCGCGCCAGGTGTCCAGGTAGCGGTCCCGACTCGCCGCCGGCCAGTGGATCAGGTACATGTCCACGTAGTCCAGGCCGAGCAGCCGCGCGCTCTCGTCGAACGCGGCCAGGGTCGAGTCGTATCCCTGCTCGGTGTTCCACAACTTGGTGGTGACGAACAGTTCCCCGCGCGGGACGGAGGACGCGGCCAGGGCCCGGCCCACACCCGCCTCGTTGCCGTAGATCGCGGCGGTGTCGATGCTGCGATAACCCACCTCGATGGCGGTGGTCACGGCGGCGGTGGCCTCGTCGTCGCCGACCTGGAAGACCCCGAAGCCGAGCTGCGGGATGGTGACGCCGTTGTTGAGGGTGACGTCGGGTACGGGCGTGGAACTCATGATGGGGACGGTCCTTCGTGGTGGGGGACGGGAGGGCTCGGGGCCGGCCGGGAAGCCGGACGGGCCGAGGGGTCGCCGACTCCGGCACGCCGGAGTCACCCTGCCCGCTCTGCCCGCCGGCGGCCTCGGCCACACCGGGAAGGTGTCCGGCGACCATGCGCGAACGGGTGGGCGTACGCCGTTCCGACACCCCGGCCGGCAGCGCCGGGGCCGGTGCGCCGAGGCGTAGCCGTGCGAGTTCGTGCCGTGGACGCACCCCGGGCGGGGTCTGTTCGGGTACCGGGCGGGCGATGCCCGCGGCGACCGGGACGAAGGTCGGGGCGGGCACGGCCTGCTCTCGCGCTGTCCGTGCGGCACCGACCGTCAGGGCGTCCACACCGAGGTCACCACCGCGGGCCGTGCGCTGCTCGGCGCGCCCGCCCACGACCGGGCACGGCACTGAAGCGAGGCGCGTCCGGCCCGACGCCGGACGGATCGGGGCGACCCGTCCGGCGGGCAGGCGGGCCCGGGAGCGGCTACGCGAGCACGCTGGTCGGGCTTCCGGTCGCGAGCGCGACGCCGAGGGCGGCGAGCCGGCCGGAGCCCGGGTCGCAGCGGAATCCGGTGATCGTGTCGCCGCGCTGGTTCGCCACGTACAACACGTCGCCGACCAGGGCCAGATCACGCGGCCAGGCCCCGCCCGTCGGGATCTCCTCGACCAGGGACAACTCCGCGCCGTCGACGGCGAGCACCGAGATCGTGTCCGGCCCCCGGTTGGCCGCGTACACGAAGCGCCCGTCCGCCGAGGCCACGATCCCCGACGGCGCGCCCTCGCCGCCGGACAACACGAACGGCTTGCCCGCCACGGTCAGCGCCCCCGTACGCGGATCACCGCGCAGCGGGGTGACCGTCGTGTTCAACTCCCCCGCCAGCCAGGCCAGGTCCTTCGGCCCGTACGCGATGTGCCGCGGCCCGGTCCCCGGCGGCAGGGTCACCTTCGGCCCCTCGGCGATGGTCCCCGCCTCGGCGTCGAAGTTCAGGTGGTACACGGTGTCCGAGCCCAGGTCGCACACCACCAGCCACCCGCCGCCGGCGGCGAACGTCACCTGGTGCGCGTGCGAGGCCGCCTGCCGGTCCGCCACCGGCCCGGATCCGGTCAGCCGTACGTGCGTGGCGGCCTCGCCGAGCGTGCCGTCGTCGGCGATCGGGTGCACGGTCACACTGCCGCCGCCGTAGTTGGCCACCACCACGAACCGCCCCGTGGGGTCGGCCGCCAGATGACACGGTCCGGCGCCGCGCGTGGAGACCTCGCCCAGCGGCACGAGCCGTTCGTCCTGCACCGAGTACGCGCCGACCGCGCCCTCGCCGGCCCGCTCGCTGACCGCGTACAGGAAGCGGCCCGAGGGGTGCCGGGTCAGATACGACGGCGAGATCGCGGGAATGGCCGCGGACGGCGTACCGAGCAGTCCGCTCTGCGGGTCCTGCCGGCACACGGTGATGCCGGTGCCGTGCCCGTCCATGTCGGGGGTGTACGAGCCCACGTACACCAGCGGTCCGCGTCGATCGGAAGCATTTGGTGAGGTCACACGGTTCTCCTGTGGTCCGGCCGGTGGCGGCCGATCATCGGTCGACTCCTGATCCATCGACCGAGCCGGCGACGCCGACCACGCAGATCATCGCGGATCGAACGCGCCGCCGCGGCCGATGTCATGCTCCTCCCCGACCCCACCGCCGGCACACCCCCGCGCGAGCGCCGGGGCCGGCTCACTCCGACCCGCGGACCGCGTAGCCCAGCACCTCGGCGCTCAACAACGTTTCGACCGCGTCCAGTTGCGCCAACGCGCGATCGGCCGTCTCGTCCCGATCGACGCCGTCGGCCAGGCGGCGGCCGATCCCCCGGTAGACGGCCTGCTGGATTCCGGCGAGTTGGCCGGCGATCAACTCCGGCACCGGGTCGGTGGGCGCCACCCCCGCCTCCTCGGCGAGGGTCCGCGCCAGCGCGTCGGCGCCGGCCTGCTGCATCCGCCACAACCGGCCCACCAGCGCCGGCGATTCCAGCATCACCCGCGCCCAGCGCTCGTAGCCCGGGACCAGACCGACGTACGGCGACCGCTCCTCCACGTCGCGGCGCAACACCGCCAGCACCGCGCGCGTCGCCGACTCGCCCACCGCGCGCTCGCGCACGATGTGGGACAGGCGGTCCACCAGCTCCGACTCGCGGTCGAAGAACAGGTCCTCCTTGTTCGGGAAGTAGTTGTAGACGGTGTTCACCGAGACCTCGGCCAGTTCGGCGATCTGCGCGATGGTGACCGCGTCGAACCCGCGTTCCATGAACATCCCCGTCGCGATGTCCGAGATGTGCGTCCGAGTGCGGCGCTTCTTGCGCTCGCGCAGACCCTCGGCGGGTGCGATCTCCGTCATGTCGCCATTGTAGTCAACTTGGGGTCATCCAAATTTTGGTGTCGTTGCAAAATTTAAGCGACTATGTTTCGGTGGTCCCATGACACCGGTCATCCACACCTCCGGGCTCGCCCGGACCTTCCACACCAAGCGCGGCACGGTCGAGGCCGTCCGCGGCATCGACCTGACCGTCCCCGCGGGCGAGATCCTGGGTTTCCTCGGGCCCAACGGCGCCGGCAAGACCACCACGCTGCGCATGCTCACCACGCTGCTCGCCCCCACCGGCGGCAGCGCCGCGGTGGCCGGTCACGACCTGCTGCGCGATCCGGCGGGGGTGCGTCGACGGATCGGCTACGTCGCCCAGTCCGGCGGCGTCGACCCCGGCGTGTCCGTGCGCGAGGAACTCACCACCCAGGCCCGGCTGTACCGCCTCGACCGGGCCGCCGCCCGGGCGCGCACCGCCGAACTGGCCGCGGAACTGGACCTGGCCGACCTGCTGGACCGCCCGTGCGCCGCGCTCTCCGGCGGCCAGCGCCGCCGGCTCGACATCGCGATGGGCCTGCTCCACCGCCCCGAGGTGCTGTTCCTGGACGAGCCGACCACCGGCCTGGACCCGGGCAGCCGGGTCGACCTGTGGGCCCTGGTCCGGCGGATCCGCGACGACTGGGGCACCACGGTCTTCCTGACCACGCACTACCTCGACGAGGCGGACGCGCTCGCCGACCGCCTCGTGGTCGTCGACCACGGCCGGGTCGTCGCCGAGGGCACCGCACACGCGCTCAAGACCGAGTACGCCGGCTCCCCCGACGCCTCGCTCCAGGACGCCTTCATCGCCATCACCGGCCGGCGCGTCCCCGCGCCCGCCGAGACTCCGATCGCCGTCTGACCGGCCGAGGTGACCATGTCCACGCCATCCGCGCCTTCCACGGCGTCCGCCCCGGCCGCGCCAGCCACTCCCGGCCCGAACACCCCGTCCGCGTCGGCCGCGCTCCTGGCCGACACCCTGCTGATCTTCGGTCGCTACCTGCGCCAGACCCTGGCCGCCCGGGTCGGGTTGGTGTTCGGGCTGCTCCAACCCCTGCTGTTCCTGGTCCTGTTCGGGCCGCTCCTGCGCGAGGTCCCGCTCGGCGGGAAGGGCGACTCCTGGCAGACCCTCGTCCCCGGCCTGCTGGTGCAACTCGGGCTGTTCAGCGCCGCGTTCGCCGGTTTCGGCATTCTGATCGAAAAGCAGCAGGGCATCCTGGAGCGGATGCGGGTGACCCCGGTGAGCCGCGTGGCGCTGCTGCTCGGGCGGGTGCTCAAGGACATCGTGCAACTGCTGGTCCAGTCGCTGCTGCTGGTCCTGGTCGGGGTGGCCTTCGGGCTGCGCGCGCCGATCCTCGGGATGCTGGTCGGATTCGGCTTCGTCGCGCTGATGACCGCGTCGATCGCGTCGCTGTCCTACGCGTTGGCGATGCGCGTGGACAGCCCGCAGGAGTTCGCCCCGGTGGTGAACTCGGTCAACCTGCCGTTGATGCTGCTGTCCGGGATCCTGCTGCCGATGTCGCTGGCCCCGGACTGGCTGGACGGGCTGTCCCGGGCCAACCCGCTTCGGTACGTGGTCCTGGCGGTGCGCTCGGCGTTCGTCGGGGACTACGGGGGGACGGTCGGCACGGGGGCGCTGGCGGCGCTGGGCCTGACCGCGGTGTCGGTTCCGGCGGCGGTACGGCTGTTCCGGCGGGCGGGGGCGTAGCGGTCGGCCGATCCGGGGCCTCGGCGGCGCGGCGCGGGTGCCTACCCGTACCGCGCCGCCGTCGCGCGTGCGGTGGCGGCGATCGCGGCGCGCAGCTCGGGCGGGCCCAGGACCTCCGCCTCCGGCCCCAGTCGCAGCAGTTCGGCCGTCCCCACCTCGATCGTCTCGATCGGGAGCCGGACCCGCACCCGACCGTCGGGCAGCGGCTCCCCCGCGCTTTCCTCCACGACGTCGGCGACGTGCGCGCCGAACATGGGCCGCACCAGCCGGCGTGCGCCCTCGGTCAACAGCACCTCGGCGTCGATCGGGCGCAACCGCTCGGCGAACCCCCGCGACGAGTCCGCCCAGTAGGCCGCCAGGTCGAAGTCCGGATCACGCTCGAACACCTCGTCGAGCACGTGCAACTCCTCGATCCGCACCACCCGATACGTGCGGTCGCGACGCTCCCCCGCCCCGACGGTGCGCGCCACCAGGTACCACTGCCCCGCCTTGAGCACGAGGCCGTACGGTTCCAGCTCGCGCGTGACCTCGCCGGCCCAGCGCCGGTAGTGCACCCGGATCCGCCGGTCGGTCCACACCGCGCCCGCGATCCGGGACAGCTCCGGCGAGCGGTCCGCCTCCCGGTGCCACCCCGGCGCGTCCAGGTGGAAGCGCGGTCGGGCCCGCTCGACGCGCTCGCGCAGTTCGGCGGGCAGCCCGGACCGGACCTTGAGCTGCGCGGAGGCGACCACCGCGCCCAGACCCAGCTCCGCCGCCGGGCCCGGCAACCCGGCCAGGGACAGTGCGTCGGCCTCGTCGTTGGTCAGCCCGTTGATCCGGGTCCGAAAGCCCTCCAGAAGCCGATAGCCGCCCGCCGGCCCGCGCTCGGCATGAACCGGCACCCCGGCCGCCGCCAGTGCCTCCACGTCCCGATAGACGGTCCGGACGGACACCTCCAACTGCTCGGCCAACTCGGTCGCGGTGACGAGCCCCCTGTTCTGCAGGGTCAGCAGGATGGTCAACAACCGACTCGCGCGCATGATCGCCAGTGTGACGGAGCGGGCCCGGCGGCGCCGAACGGGTGAAATGCCCGGCCGAACCGGTGCACTCGGCTTCGGGATCCTCGGTCGCGCGCCGTTCGTTGATCGAATATCGAGGGGACTCCGCACGACTGTGATCTCGGGGCCGGAACGAAACGGAGAACGGCGCCATGAGCGGCTTCCTCGACAAGGCCAGGAAGATGGCCGAGGACACGATGAACACCGGCAAGCAGAAGGTCGAAGAGGTCCAGGTCGGCAGGGACGCGTCGGCACTGCTGAAGAAGTTGGGCGCCGCGTACTGGAAGGAGCAGCGCGGCGGCGGCTCGCACGAGGAGGTCACCAGGGCCCTGGCGGCGCTCGACGAGCACGTGGCCAAGCACGGCGACGCGGCGCTGCGCGACTGAACCGCCGCCCCGGCCGGGGCCCGGGCACGGCGAAGGGGGCCGGGTCCACGACCCCGCCCCCGCGTTCGTGTCGCGTATGCCCGCCGGCCGATCAGGCGGCGCTGTCCTCCCGGGTCGCCGACGTGGCCCCCGCGAAGTCGCGGCGCGCGTCACCCGTCGCGGCGTCGGCGGTGGGGTCCGCGAACGCCGAGGAACCGTCCTCCTCGGCGTTGCGCCGCCGCCGGCGCCGAATGAGGGTGACGGTTCCGGCGACGATCCCGATCGCCACGATCGCGGCCCCTATCCAACCGGGCACGCTCGCCGCCGAGGGGTACGCGCTGCCCGCGAGCCGGCCCAGCATGATCGAGCCCGGCACCCACACCAGGATGCCGACCGCGTTCCACGGGGCGAACCGTCGATAGGGCATCCCCGCCGCCCCGGCCAGGCGCGGCAGCAGCGTACGGGCGAAGGCCACCCAACGACCCAGCATCACCGTCACCCCGCCCGCGCCCCGCCCGCGGGTGAACATCTCCTCCGCCCGTTCCCACCGATGCTCGCCCACCCTGCGCCCGAGGCGCCCGGTTCGTATACGTTCGCTGCGATGTCTGCCGGAGAGGTAACCGAGAGTGTCCCCGGCGAGCGCGGCCGAGGTCGCGATGATCAGTACCGGCACCAGCGCCAGGTGTCCGGTCGAGGTGAGCAGTCCACCGAGCAGGAGCACCGGTTCCGCGGGGGCGAAGACGCCGAGCAGCAGACCCGTCTCGATGATGGCGACCAGTGCGATCACGACATAGGCGTATAGCGGCGGGAGATCTCCCAGCCGGTCCACCCACTCGTGCACGGCATCCACGTGGAACCTCCCCGTTAGGCCGCTTGCCATGTGGCCTGACAAGCATCCGCCTTCAATGGTGTCAACGGATCCTGCGCGCGGCCGAATTCCCGCCTACTCCCCTGGCGGTATGGACCTGACAAAAGTCATCCGGTCCCGCGCGGGGACCGGAGAGACGGCCTCCGACCGTCGCCGTCTACGTTGGGCACCATGAACGACATCCAAATCCGGCCGGCGAACCGCGACGACCTCGTCGCCATAGTCGGCCTGCTGGTGGACGACACCCTGGGTGCGGGACGGGACTCGCAGGAGGACATGACCCCCTACCTGGCCGCCTTCGACCGCCTGTCGGCCGACCCGAACCAGGAAGTGGTGGTGATGACCCGCCCGGACCCGGAAACCGGCACCCCGAAGGTGATCGGCACCCTCCAACTCACCATCGTCCCGGGCCTGTCCCAACGCGGCACGACCAGGGCCCTGGTGGAGGCGGTCCGCATCCGAAGCACCGAACGCGGCAACGGCCTCGGCACGACCTTGATGCACTGGACCATCCAACGCGCCCGAGAACGAGGCGCCACCCTGATCCAACTAACCTCCAACAACACCCGGGAAAACGCCCACCGCTTCTACCGCACCCTGGGCTTCACAGACTCCCACGTAGGCTTCAAACTCACCCTGCAATAACCAAACCAACCCCCCACCCGACACACAACCCAAGCAGCCCAACCAACACCTGAGCCCAGCCCAGCCCACCCAGCACCCGAGCCCACACAGCCCGGCCGGCGTTCGAGGCCAAGCAGCCCGGCCGGCGCTTGAGGCCAAATAGCCCGGCCGGCGTTTGAGGCCACTCAGCCTGGCCGGCGTTCGAGGCCAAGCAGCCCGGCTGGCGCTTGAGGCCAAATAGCCCGGCCGGCGTTTGAGGCCACTCAGCCTGGCCGGCGCTTGAGGCCAAACAGCCCGGCCGGCGTTTGAGGCCACTCAGCCTGGCCGGCGCTTGAGGCCAAACAGCCCGGCCGGCGTTTGAGGCCAGATCAGCCCGGCCGGCGCTTGAGGCCAAACAGCCCGGCCGGCGCTTGAGGCCAAGCCGCGCGCCGCCAGGCTCGTGCGCACGACTACCCGCGCTCCCCGAGCACAACTCGCACACCCACCGTCCCCGCAACCCCCCGCCGCACCCGGCTCCCGAGCAGCGTCACCCACCCCACCACCCCGAACTTGCGCCGGATCAGCCCCCGATACCGCTCCGTCCCGGCCGCGTCCAACACCGACGCGACCCCCGGCACCGCCTCCCCCCGCACCCGCCCACGCGCATCACACTCGGCAACCGTGACCCGCCCGCTGTTACGAATCCGCTTCACCTTCCCGGACTCCCGCGCCGTCCACACCCCGAGCGCATCGCCGTCGCGAAAAACCCACACCGGTGTGCCCACCGCCCGCCCGTCCCGGCGAAACGTGGTCAGCAGGACGTATTTGCCCGCCGTGAGTCGATCCAGATCCTCGGGCGTCCCGGGCGAAGTCATGCGCGTGAGTCTAGGGCGCACGCGCGGCGCGGACGCGGCGCACACGAAGCCGTAGCCAAGATCGTCCACCGGCCGACCTGCCCGGCGCGCGGTCGTGGATGGGACGATGATCGGATGTCGCGCACATCGGAGGAAACCCGCGTCCAGGTCCGCCCCGCCGTCGAGGCGGACGGGACCAGTCTCGCCGAGATAGACCACCTCACGTGGTCCCCCGACGTCACCCCCGCCCCCCGCTGGGCGGTCGACAAGATCTTCTTCCGCGACGCCGACCACGTGCGCGACACCCTCGTCGCCCACGAGGACGACCTCGTCGTCGGCTATCTACAACTCGAACGCTCCACCCTGTGCCCGGCCTCCGGCCACGTACAGATCATCAACGGCCTCGCGGTGCACCCCGACCACCAGGGCCGCCGGATCGGCCGACTGCTGCTGACCGCGGCCGAGGCCGAGGCGCGCCGGCGCGGTGGCCGCCGAATCACCCTGCGGGTGCTCGGCGGCAACGCGTCCGCGCGCGCCCTGTACGCGGCCTGCGGCTATCGGATCGAGGGCGTCCTGGAGGGGGAGTTCCTGCTCGCCGGGCGCTATGTCGACGACGTGCTGATGGCGCTCGACCTCACGAACGAGGCCCGGCCCCCGCGTACTTGACCGCCTCGGCGACCGGCACGTCACCGCCGACCACCTCCAGGGTGCGGCCGATAGTCCCGGGCTCGGCGATCAGTTCGGCCAGGATCGCCGCCACGTCGTCCCGGCGGATGGCGCCGCCGCCCTCGCGTTCGGACAGCGCGATCAGTCCGGTTCCCGGGTCGTCGGTGAGCCGGCCCGGGCGCAGGATGGTCAGGTCCAGCGCGCCGCGCGAGCGCAGGTCCTCGTCGGCCTCGCCCTTGGCCGTCAGGTAGAGCGCGAAGTCCGGGTCGGTGTCGGCCGGCGGCGCGGTCGAGGCGCCCATCGACGAGACGATCACGTAGCGCCGCACACCCGCGTCCTCGGCCGCGTCCGCCAGCAGGACCGCGCCGCCGTAGTCGACGGTCATGGTGCGCTCACGGGTGCTGCCCGGGCCCGCGCCGGCCGCGAACACCACCGCGTCCGCGCCCGCCAGGTGCTCGGCGACCTCCTCGACCGAGGCCCGCTCCAGATCGCACACGACGGGCTCGGCACCGGCCGCGACCAGGTCGTTCGCGTGATCGGGGTTGCGAATGAACCCGACCACCGTGTGTCCGCGATCGGCGAGCAGGCGCTCCAGCCGAAGGGCGATCTTTCCGTGTCCACCCGCGATGACAATGCGCATGTATGACACGGTAAATTCACAAACCGGGACATTCGCCGCCGCCGACCCGCGACACGTCCAGGTTCCACTGATCGGCCGCGCCCCGGCCCGACACCCGCGCCCACCCGGTCACTCGCGCCCGCGGCGAACCACCCTCGCCCGGCGCCGAGCCCACCCGCCCCTACAGTCACATGCCATGACAATCACCCCGGGCCCGACCATCGACACCGACCTCACGCACACCCGCGACCTGCTCTTCGCGTACTACAACGCGACCGCCGAGGAGGTCGGCCACGCCGGCTGGGCGTCCCCCGACCTGCTGCCCGAGTGGTGCCGCACCGATCACGACGACCCGGCCGACTACTACGCGCACCCCGGCGCCTACTTCACCGCGCACCTGGCCGGCCGGCCCGCGGGCGGCGTCGGCGTACATCTGCTCGACCCGGGGACGGCGGAGGTCAAGCGCCTGTACGTGCTCCCGCACGCCCGGGGCCACGGCACGGCCCGTGCGCTGATGACCCGCCTGCACGCACACGCCCGCGCCGTCGGCGCCGATCGCTGCGTCCTGGACTGCCTCCCGCAGCGCACCGGCGCGATCGCCCTCTACGAAGCCCTCGGCTACCGGCCCATCCCGCCGTACCGGGAGTACACCGCCCACGCGCCGCTGTCCTGCTTCGAACTCCGCCTCGACACGCACCGGCCACCACGGCCGACGCCCGGCACGAGGGCGCGGTCGGCCGCCGCCGAGGCCGACGGTGAACCCGACTTCGGGTCGACGCACGAAGGCCGCCGAAGTCGCCCATGATCCCCCATTTGCCGTAACCTGCCACGTCGCTTCCCCGCACGATCGGGCGGATTTCGCCCTTTGACCTCCCCCGCGCCCCGCAGCCGTTCTATCGTCGCCCCGTTCGGTGTCACCCGTACGGAAGGGGCCGGTCGTGACCCGAGGAGGCATCGGTGCGGCGCGCGTCGGCAAGGCGCTGGGGCTCGTCCCCCGCCAGGTCCGCCTCGCCGCCCGAACAGGACTGCTCGCCCAACACCAGGACGGCACCTTCGACGCGGACGCCGTCGCCCGCGCCGCCGCCGACCCGGGCCCCTTCCTCACCGCCCTGCAACGCGAGGAACCGCTGACCGCCACCGAGGCCGCGCACCGCCTCGGCATCAGCCGCGAGCGCTTCCGCCGGGTCGCCCGGGCCGCCGGCCTGCCGGTCGTCGACCGGGTGCGGGTCTCGCGCTACGGCCGCGACCTGGAGGTGCGCTACTACCGCACGGCCGACGTGGACACGCTGCACCCGCACATCGCCGCCGACCGCGAACTGCGCGAGGCGGCCCGTACCGTGTCCCGCTCGCTGGCCGCCGCCAAGGCCGCCGCCACCCGCGCCCACAACCGCGAGCGGGCGCGCAACGCACGCCGCTACCTGGCCACGCTGGCCCCCGACGGGCAGGCCGACCCGGCCGACGTGATCGCCTTCGCGTGCGCGCTGGCCCGGCTGAACGGCACCGCGCCCGCCCGGCTGCGCCGCTTCATGGCCGACCCGCGCGTGCGCGACATCGCCGAGATCGCCGACCAGTGCCGCTACAAACCGGACGAAATCGCGGACCTGCTCACCACCGCCACCCCGCGCGCGATCGCCGCCCTGCGCACCCTCGCCCGACCGCACCGGGTCTGGGTCACGCTCGGCGTGCCCGCGGAGGACATCGCGCACCGGGTCCCCTCGATCGACCACCACATCAGCGCCGACCTGCTGCACCGACTGGCCACCGACCCCCCGCGCTGGCTGCTCGAACTGCACGCCGACCGCGAGCTCGAACACGCCTCCGCAGCGGTCACCCGCTGGTTGGACCGGGAGTGGCACGCCCAGCAGCGGCGCGCCGAGGCGGTGTGTCGCGCGGCCGAGGCGGTGATCGAGCAGCTCGCCGACGACGCGGTCGCCGAACTGTTCGCGCTGCCGGTGGAGGTGGTCGTGGAACTGCGCCCGCGCAGCAACAAGTGGACGACCGCGTACGTCGAGGAACTGCTGCACACCCGCCCGCTGTGGTTGCGCAGCCTGGCCCTGGCCCGTGCCGAGATCGCCCGCCGCGCGGCCGCCCGCGCGCGCCGCGAGGCCGCCCGCACCCAACGCCGCCTCAACTGGCGCCGCACCTGGGCCAGGGCCCTGTCCGTCCCCCTGGACACCGTGCCCGACACGGTCGAACGCCCCACGCCGGCGGCCCTGCACACCGCGCGGACGGACCCCCCGCCCTGGGCCCGCCCCCACTGAGCGATCCGGAACCGGGCCGGACCGTCGCCGGACACAGCGGTTCAGGAGGGGGCCAGACCCAGCGCGGTGCGGGCCTCGCCGACCAGTTTGTGCGAGCCCAGGACCACCACCAGGCCGCCCTCCCCGGCCAGTTTCCCGGCGCGGCCCAGCGCCGCCGTCACGTCCGGCTCGACGCAGTCGGAGCGCGTCGCCCCGGCCGCCACGCGCAGCGCGAACAGCGCCGCCGGGTCGGCCGCGTCGCCGGACCCGCTCCGGGTCATCACCACGGGCCAGTCGACGGGCAGCGCGGCCAACATCCGCGCCGCGGGCTTCTCCCGCATGACGCCGAAGACGACCACCGGCGGCACCCGATCCGCGGCCCGCGCGTGCCGGGCGATCTCCGGCGCGACGGTGGCCAGCCCCTGGACGTTCGTCGCCCCGTCCAGCAACACCCGCCCCGACCACCGCCCCACGCGCGCCGACGCGACCAGTTCGAGCCGGCCGGGCCAGCGGGTCGTGGCCAGCCCCGCCCGCAACCGCTCGTCGGGGTACGCGGGCACATGGCCCCGCTGCACGAGCGCGTCCACGCCGGCCACCGCGAGGGCGAGGTTGTCGTGCTGGTGCGCGCCCGGCAACGTGCACACCAGGTCGCGACGCACGCCCAGGGGTGTCCGTACGTCGAGGAGCTTCGTGCCGCCCGGACCGCCGTCCCGCGCCTCGACCAGGATCTCCCGCCCCAGCCGCCACACGGTCGGCCCCGCGAGCCCGGCCAACACCTCCTCGGCCGCCGCGGCCGCCTCGGCGGACAGGCGACCGAGCAGCACGTGATCCCCGTCCACGGCCGCGCCGACCTTGGCCCGGGCGATCTCCGCCTCGCTCCCGCCCAGCCGCTCGGTGTGGTCCAGGCCGACCCCGGTGAGCACCTTCACGTCGAGGCCGAATTTGCGCACCACCGTCCGCTGCCCGCCGATGTTGGCCTCGGCCGCGACCAGTTCGACCCCCGCCCGCCGAAAGTGCGCCGCCGCCGCGGCCGCGTGCAACGACGAGGCGTTGTAGGCCAGTCCGGTCGCCCGCATCGCGTCCACCGCCTCCGTACAGGCGGCCGCGTACTCCTCCTCCGACACCGGCACCCCGCCGACCCGGATCCGCTCGCGCGGCTCCTGCAGATGCGGACTCGGCATGCTCCCCACCCGCAGCCCCATCCCGGTCAACGCCGCGACCACGAACGCGCACGTGGACCCCTTGCCGTTGGTGCCCACCACCTGCATCCCGCGCAGCGCCCGCTCCGGATGCCCCAACGCCGCCAACAGCTCCGGAAAGTGCCGTCCGTTCCCCCGCACGCGGTGATAGTCCTCGACCACGTGCACACATTCGCGATAGTCCATGACCCCCGATCGTGTCACCCCACGCCACTCCTCGACCACCCACCGTCGCGGCACGCACCCGACCCACAACAGCCGGGTCCCGTGCGAGAGTTGCCCACAGCCTCGCAGTCCGCCGCGCGCCGCCGCGCGCGCTCGTGCCGTGGTGTCGGGCGATCGGCCGACCGGGCGACCGCGGCTCGATGCCGACGCGTTCGAAAACTCCTCGTCGGTGTGGCGACGGAGGGAGGCCGCTCGCGTGCCGGGGCCTCGTACGTGTACAACTCCTACAGCACCCCGTACGGCCGGCGGGTACGACACGCCGAAGCCCGGGACGAGCACGGATGCCGCGCCCGACGCGTCGAAGCGGTGTCGCCGGCGGGGGCGAAATGGTGCGACGCGACCCATTGGGGGAACGATTGCGCCACCCGGCGGGCGCACACCACCCACACCCGTACCGCACCACCCCGGGGTCTGACCTGCACCGATACCACGTTTGCCCAGGTCAGTGCATTGTTGACACCGCGCCCGCATCGCCCAGTACGTTCGACCCGGTCCACCGCAGGACGACCGGCAGGAGAACACCCTCCCCGAGCACGCGCACGCCTCCGGGCCACAGGTGGCACAGCCACCGGGCGCCAGGTCCGGAACCGACGTGACACGCGCCCGGGAGGCCGCCCCACGCGGCCACGAACGGCAGAGCGGCACCCGTGCAGTCGCCCCGCCGGACGCGAGCACACCCCACGCCGGAAGGTGAGACCGCGGCAGAGCCCGGTCGCCCAGTAGACAACGACCACCGCGACCGACAGCCAGCCGGTCCGGGGCCGGCCCGAAGGGCGACCGGGTTCCCGCTGCCATCCACCCGATCGGCGAACGAGCCACGGGTCCGTCCGCAGGGCGAAACCGAATGGCCGGCTCGTCCGTTGTACCGTCACTGCATCACCCGCCCGGCGCACCACCGTGTCGAGCGCGACCGCAGCGATCCACGACGACCCGGCGAGGGGGCCACACGGTGCCGCAGTTCGACCGCGACGCGGCGCCCCGCGCCGGCCACGCGGTCGGCCGCACCCGCGCGTTCCGCCCGCGTACCCCGGTTCCCGCCGCCGCGCCGCCTGCCGGGCGCACCCGCGCCGTCCGGCTCGGTTCGGCTCCCGAGGCGATCCTGACTATCGTCGGACACCGTGCCCGCGCCGATGCCGGACCCGGAGCCCACACCATCGACAACGCCATCGAAGCCAACGCCATCAAGGAGATGATGTGACCGACCGCGAGCAGACCAGCTTCGCCGATCTCGGCAAGGTGCTCGTCATCATCCCCACCTACAACGAATCGGAGAACATCGAGCCGATCGTTGCGCGCCTGCGCGCCGCGGTGCCCGACGTCGACGTGCTCATCGCCGACGACAACAGCCCCGACGGCACGGGCGACATCGCCGACACCCTCGCCGAGCACGACCCGCACGTCCAGGTCATGCACCGCGCGGGCAAGGAGGGGTTGGGCGCCGCCTACATCGCCGGCTTCCGCTGGGGCATCGATCGCGGTTACGACGTCCTGGTGGAGATGGACGCCGACGGGTCGCACCAGCCCGAGCAACTGCCCCGACTGCTCGAAGCGGTCCGGGACGCGGACCTGGTGCTCGGCTCGCGCTGGGTACCCGGCGGCGGCGCGGTCAACTGGCCGGGCCACCGCAAGCTCATCTCCCGGGGCGGCAGCACCTACTCGCGGCTGATGCTCGGCGTCGACATCCACGACGTCACGGGCGGCTTCCGGGCGTTTCGCCGGGACACCCTGCTGGGCATCGGTCTGGACGAAGTCGCCTCCCAGGGCTACTGCTTCCAGGTCGACCTGGCCTGGCGCGCGATCCGCAAGGGCTACCGCGTGCTCGAGGTGCCGATCACCTTCATCGAGCGCGAACGCGGCAACAGCAAGATGAGCAACACCATCGTCGCCGAGGCGCTGTGGCGGGTCACCGCGTGGGGCGTCGGCCGTCGGGTCGGCAAGTACGCGGACGAGCCGACCCCGGCACTCGCCCCGAGCAAGGTCGCCGATCGGGCCCCGGACGCCGCCCGCGTGCCGGCCGCCCCCGTCGCGACCGACGCCGACACCGCCGGTACCTCCGGCGCCACCACCGGCGCCACCCCGCCGAGGACGTGATCTCGTGAGTACCCCGCTGCGCCGAGCGGTCAAGCTCCTGCCGATCGTCGCCCTGCCGCTGGCCGAGATCTATGTGATCACCCTGGTGGGCGGCGCCATCGGCGCGGGCGAGACCTTCCTGCTGATCCTGGCCGGCATCGCGGTGGGCTCGCTGGTGATCCGGTACGAGGGCCGCCGGGTGCTGAACCGGCTGCGCGCGCTGGGCGAACGGGCGCAGCGCGAGGGCGGGTCCGACCCGGCCGTGATCGCGGCCCAGGGCAAGGAGGCGACCAAGGCCGCCGCCGACGCGGGTGTGGTCATCCTGGGCGGCGTGCTGCTGATCATCCCGGGCTTCATCAGCGACGCGCTGGGGCTGCTGTGCGTACTGCCGTTCACCCGGCCGCTGGTGCGCCGGCTGATCGGCACCGTGGTGGCGGCGAAGGTGGCGGGCAGCACCCGGTTGAGCGGCATGACCCGGGAGGCCCGGATCCATCGCCCCGACGGCAAGATCATCCAGGGCGAGGTGATCGACCCGGACCCGCGGCGGGACGACGAACCACCTCCGCCGCCGCCGCGCCCGCTGCCCTGAGGGTGCTCCGGCCGGCCGTCGACCGTGCCCAGCACGACGCCCGGGGCGCCACGACCGTGAAGGTCGTCGGCGCCCCGGGCGTCGGTGCCACCTGTCGACGGGATCCGCACGGGCCCGGAGCGGGCTCGCGCGGGGATCGCTCAGGCGCTCTTGCGGTTGTCGCGCGGATCGTGGTGGAGGTTGATGCCACCCGACCGCAGTACGGCGAGGCGCTCGGCGAGCACCTCTTCCAGCTCTTCCCTGGTCCGCCGCTCCATGAGCATGTCCCAGTGCGTGCGTGTCGCCTTGTTCTTCTTCTCCTCGGGCGGCGCGCCGTCCACCAACTGCGCCACGGCGCCGCAGCTGCGGCACTCCCACGTCGACGGGATCTCCGCCTCGACGGAGAACGGCATCTCGAAGCGGTGCCCTCGGGGGCATTCGTATTCCACGGTGCGACGCGGCGCCAGATCGATACCGCGATCGGTCTCGTAGCTGGTGGCGCCAAGGCGTGTGCCGCGGAGAGCTCGCTCACTCATGAATCGTGCCTCCTGGCTGGTAACCCACATCGACAGGTCTTGCTGTCTCGTCCGATTGCAGAACGCGTGACGGGCCCCGAAGATTCCCGACCGAGGGGTCGACGGGGACGGCTCGGGGTCCGTGACGGTGGGTAGCTACCCGAAAACGGATGATTCATCACATCGCCGGGGGAAAGTGACATAAAACTCGTCTGATCAACCGGAATCGCCCCGAAAACGAGCCATCGGCGCCGGGTACCGCCACGCGGCGAAACCCCCACCGAGTGTCACCGCTCGCGGATTTCCGCCCAGACGATCTTCCCGGTGTCGGTGGGCCGCACCCCCCAGTCGGTACTGAGACCGGCCACGATGCACAACCCGCGATGCCGCTCGTCGTGGCCGGGCGAGGCGATCTCCTTGGGCAGCCGCCCGTCGTGGTCGACCACCTCGACGATCAGCCGGCCCGGATGGTGGCGCAGCCGCAACTCCATGGGCGTGCGGGCGTGTTCGGCGGCGTTGGAGACGAGTTCGGTGACCACCGAACAGGCGGCGTCGCTGTGGTCGGCCAGGTCCCAGCGGGCCAGCGTGGCGCGCACGAAGTCGCGGGCCTCGCGGGCCGAGCGCGGGGTGGGCGGCAGGTCGAGCCCGGCGGTGCGCTCGACGTTGTGCCGGGCGCGCACGAGCAGCAGCGCGACGTCGTCGGGCTCCTGGCCGGTGAGCATGGTCTTGGCCAGCAGGTCGGCCACGTCGGCGACGGTGCAGGTGCCGCCGGTGGTGCCGTCGATGTGCTCGGTGAGTTCCTGGAGCCGGTCGGTCAGCGAGGCGTCGTGTGATTCGACCAGGCCGTCGGTGTACATCAGCAGTTGGTCGCCGGCGTCGAAGCCGACCATCGCGTCCTCGAAGGTGGTGCCGTCCAGGCCGAGCGGGACGCCGAGGTCGTCCTCCAGGAGTTCGACCTTGCCGTCGGCGCCGATCAGCGCGGGCGGCAGGTGTCCGGCGTTGGACCAGTGCACGGTGGCGTCGCCGGGATCGTAGACCGCGTAGACGCAGGTGATGATCTGGTCCTCGCCGCCGAGCCCGGTCACCAGCCGGTTCAGGTGCCGCATCACCTGCGCCGGCGGCAGGTCCATGACCGCGTACGCCCGGACCGCGGCGCGCAGTTGGCCCATCACGGCGGCGGCCCGCAGGCCCCGGCCCATCACGTCGCCGACCACCAGGGCGATCCGCCCGGCGGACAGCGGGATCACGTCGAACCAGTCGCCGCCGACCTGCTGGCCCTTGGCCCCGGGCAGGTAGCGGAAGGCGATGTCCAACTCGTCCAGGTCGGGCGGGACCTGCGGGAGCAGGCTGCGCTGGAGTTCCACGGCGGTGTCGCGGACGCTGCGGAACAACCGGGCGTTCTCGATCGCGGTGGCAGCCTGGGCGGCGATGCCGAGGGCGAGTTGTTCGTCGCGTTCGGTGAACACGTCGGCCCGGGTGTGGCAGAAGGAGAACGCCCCCAGGTCCTCGCCGGTGGCGGTGGTCACCGGGATGGTCAGCAGGCTGCGGACCGGGGGCTCGCCGGCGACGCTGACCCGGTAGGGCAGCAGTCCGGCGGCGCCCGGGTCCTCGGTGAGGTCGCCGCGGCGCACGGTGCTCGGCGGCACGACGGTGGTCTGCGGGCGGGTGCGCGCGGCGAGGGCGGGGCGCGGGCGCGGGAGGCGGTCGATCAGGGTGGGGTCGGGGCTGGTGACCGCGTAGCGGGTGTCGGCGACGCCGCCGGTGTCGTAGTCGACGTAGCGGAAGATGCCGTGCTCGGCGGCGATCACCGAGGTGGCGGCGTCGGTGGCGGCCTGGACCAGGCGTTCGAGGTTGAGTTCGCGGGTGAGCTTTTGGCCGACGCGGTAGAGCGTCTCGACGATCCGGGTCTCCTGGTCGAGTCGGCGCTGCTTGTAGGCCAGTTGTTCCTGCTGCGAGCGCACCCGGTCGCGGGCGTCGGCGGCGACCAGGGCCGCCTGCGCGGAGGTGCCCTCGTGGGCGGCCAGGAGTTGTTCGAGCGCGTCCACGCGGGCGGCGGCGAGGTGCTTGACGGGGGTGTGCCGGCCCGGGCCGCCGGCGAACAGGGGCGCGGTGTTGAGCGGGAGCAGGGCCAACCGGGTGGAGACGGCGACGGTGCGGAAGAGTTCGGCGATCCGGGCCGGGATGTACACGCGGGTGAACATCAGCACGGTGAACAGTTCGCCGTCGGGGAGCTTGCCGGCGTAGCCGATCACGGATTTTATGCCGTGGCTCCGGATGAACTCCTTGTCCGGGACGGCACTGCCGGCCAGCGCGTCGGGGATGTGGGTGATGTCGTGCCGGTCCCACTCGGTGTCCCCGCTCAGCGGCCCGGCCACGATCTCCTCGGCGGTGACCCCGAGTTGGGTCAGCATGGCGCTGATCATCGGCGCCCGGCGGACCGCCTGGGCGCTGGGGAAGGCGACCACCTGGTGCTGGCGCGAGCGGGTGCGGTCGCGCCAGTCGGGGTGGTCGCCGGTGGTGGCGAGGAGGGTGAGGCAGCGCAGGTCGGGGTGCGGGACGAGGTCGGGTTGCCGACGCAGGGCGCGCTGTTCCAGGTCCGGGGTCAGGTTGCGCCAGGGCATGGTCTGGAACAGGCGGGTGAGGACGAGTTGGGGCCGTCCGGTGTCCGGGTCGCGAAAGGTGGTGCGCAGGTGCTGCACGATCGCGCGGGCGGCGTCCTCGGTGGTGGCCGAATCGGCGGTGACCCGGCGCAGTTCGGAACTGCACACCACCATGTCGCTGACGGTGAAGTTGGCGAGGTCGAACACTGGGCGTCCACGTCCTCCGTGGGGGTACGGGGCACCCATCATGGCGCGCCGGTGCGGGTGAAGTGGTGTGTTTTGTGTATTTGGTGGCGTGCCGGGCGGAGACCGGGTACACGTCGAGGCCCTCCGAGCGTGGTGGCTCGGAGGGCCTTCGAGGAGTGCGGCGGCGCGGTGTCCGGGGCAGGGGCCGCGCGGCGCTCGGGGCGGAGCGGCGGGCACGGCGGGCGCGTCGCGGGGGCGGGCGGCGGGGGCGCGCCGTGCGGTCAGGCGGTCGGTTCGGGCTCGCGCCGGCGCTCCTTGGCGAGCGAGATCGTGGGGTCCTCGACGGTGAGCGCGTCGGTGTGGTGCGGCAGCAGCGCGAGCAGGCGCCGGCGTTCGGCTTCGGGGGTGTCCTCTTCGAGCGGGTCCGGGGTGTGCGGGATCTGGATGCGCACCACGGGGCCGTTGCCGATCCGTACGTAGCCGCGCCCGGGCGGCATATCCTCGCCGCCGGAGACGCCGGGGCCGGTGCCCAGGACGGTCCGGACGGTCTCGGGGTCGAGCGGGCCGAGGACGACGCGCGTGTGCGTGTCGGCGATCAGCGCGGGGCGCAGCCGGTCCAGGTGGGTGGGGCGGGTGCTGGTGATCACGCCGATGTGGGTGGCGCGGCCCAGGCGCAGCGGCAGGTCGAGCAGTTCCTGGGGGTCGGTGGTGCCCTGGCCGGCGGCGAGGTCGCTGAGTTCGGTGATCTCGTCCAGGATCACCCACAGCGGACGGCGGGCGTTGTCCGGGACCGGCGTGCCGTGTTGTTTGGCGTGGGTGACGGCGGCGATCCGGCGCTCCGTCTCGTGCCGCAGCCAGGTCAGCGTCTCCAGGGCGCCGTGGTATCCGGTCTCGATCCGCAGGATGTTGCGGCGCCCGGCCAGGCAGGCGTAGTCGCCGGAGCCGCTGCCGTCGATCACCACGATGTCGCCGTCGCGGGCGGCCTGGAGGGCGATGGTGCGCAGCAGGTTCGACTTGCCCGCGCCGGGGGCGGCGACGGCGAGCAGGTGCGGGTCGGTGCTGCGGTTGCCGGTGCGCCAGATGACCGGCGGGAGTTGGTGGGTGGCCCCGTCGACCCGGATCGGGGTGCGGCGGTTGGTGCTGTCCGCGTCGGTGATGCCGAGCAGGATCTCGGACGGCGCGGTGACGAACTGCTGGGCCGGGACGGCGGCGGGCAGCGGGGGCAGCGCGGCGACGGTGAGGCGGTTGTTCTCGGTGTCCCAGTCGTGGAAGTACTCGCGGCCCCGGCCGATCTTGGCCTGGAGCACCCGCTCGATCCGGGCGCGGGCGCCGGGGTCGTCGTCGGTGAAGTAGGGGCTGTAGGTGAGTTCGAGGCGGGTGATCCGGTCGCCGTCGAGTTCCCAGTCGCGGAAGGCGTCGCGGTACGCGCCGCCCGGGTGGAAGAGCCTGGCCGGGTCGTGGTCGTCGGCGAGGTGGGGCACGAGGCCGTTGTAGACGGCCTGGAGCCGCAGTTCGATGGGGTCGGGTCCGGGCTCGGGAGCGGGAGGCTTCTCCGCGCGGCCCAACCAGGCGGCGGCGGCCAGGATCAGCAGCAGGGCGATCAGTGGGGCGTACGGCAGGAAGTAGAGGGCCAGCACCGCGCCGGCGACGGCCGCGGCCCCGGCCTTGCGCTTGTCCGCGGAGGCGTTCTTCCACCAGGCCCGGGCCCAGGCGAGTTGCCGGTTCAGGCCGCGGCCGAGGGTGAGCACGGGCGAGAAGGTGTCGCGCGTGTGCTGTTGGATCCGCGTGGCGCGCGAGCGGGTGTTGCCGATGCCGTCCTTGGCGCGCTGGGCGATGGTGGCGAGGGATTTGGGGCCGGGGGGCATGCGGTCTCCGTGGGGGGTTGGTGCGGGTAGGCGGGAGGCCCCGGTTCGGGGGACGATCCGGGGCCTGTGCGTGACATTCGGGGAGCGGACCGCCCGCCGCGTTCGCCTCGGCGCACCGGTGAGGCACTCGAAGGCAACGCCTGTGCGAGGACTTCGCCGGTACGCCGAGGCGGGGCGCCGAGGGTGCGGGCGCGGCGGCGGGACGGGGCGGCGGGACGGCGGTTCAGAAGGTGAGGCCGCTGAGGAGGTTGGCGATGCTGTTGCTGCTCGCGGTGATGTGGGGGGCGATCGAGCTGCCGGCCAGGTAGAAGCCGAAGAGGGCGCAGACGAGGGCGTGCGGGATTCGCAATCCGTCCTTGCGGAACAGGATGTAGGCGATGACGCCGAGCAACAGGACGCCGGAGATGGACAGAACCATGGGGACTCCTTCGGGCGGTGCACTCAGTGCGTGGGGGGTGGGGTGAGGATCCCGGTCCGGGCGATCCCGTAGAGGACCAGAACGGTGACGCCGAGGCGACCGGGGGTGGACAACGCCCAGAGGGCGAGGTGCAACGCGATCACCAGCGGGAGCGTGGCGATCGCGTAGACGGTGTGGAACGCGCGGGACTGCGCGTTCGTGGCCTGGACCGCCGGGGCGAGCGTGCGGCGGACGGCGGAGACGAGGGTGGGCGCCGCGGGTGCGGCGGCGGGCGCGGGAACGGGCGGGGCGGCGGGGGTGGGAGCGGGCGCGGGGGTGTGACCGGCGGTCTCGGGGGCCGGGTCGGCGGGGGACTTCCCGCGGGGGTAGGGCAGTAGTCGTTGCCGCAAGGGGGTGAGGCGCATGTGGGTGGTTTCTCCCCGAGATGCCGGCCGGTTGGCCTATCGACGTATTACCTAAAGTGCTCTTATCGTGACAAAAGGTGCGTACGTGTCAAAGCATCAAACGGGTGGAATCACCATCATTTCCTCGATGAACCACCCGTATGGAGGACCCGCGGAACCGCCGGGCGCGGGGATGCGGCGGCTCGCGGCGCGCATCACGGGGCATGCCCGCCGACGCGGCCCGCTTCTGGCAGCGTGTGACCATGGCCATCCTGCTCGTGGTGCACCACACGCCCTCGCCCACGCTCGCCGAAATGCTGGAGGCGACCCTCGCGGGCGCCCGCGACCCGGAGATCGAGGGGGTGGAGGTACGGGTCCGAGCCGCCCTCACCTGCTCGCCGGTCGAGGTCCTGGAGGCGGACGGCTACCTGCTCGGCACACCCGCGAACCTGGGCTACATGTCGGGCGCGTTGAAGCACTTCTTCGACACGGTCTATTACGTGTGCCAACACGAAACGACCCGCCGGCCGTACGGCTTCTACGTCCACGGCAACAACGACACCACCGGCGCCGTCCGCTCCGTCGAAGCCGCCGCGACGGGCCTCCAGTGGCACCGGGTCCGTCCGCCGGTGGAGGTGACGGGCCCACTCGACCGCGAAACCCTGGCCGCCTGCACGGAGTTGGGCGCGGTGGTGGCGGCGGAACTGATGTGAGGCGGTCGCCGATCCGACCGCCGGCCGCCGTGGATCGCACGGCCGCCCGAATCCTCGGTCGATCGGGACCGCCCCATCGGCGGACGCGGCGGCCTCGATGCGGCGAGCGTGTTCGATGTCGTGTTCGGGGACGTGGCCGCCGAGGTCGGCGGTACGCGCGCTCGGTGGGCTCGCCCGTCGGTGGTCGGTCGGATCCGTCGGCGCGTGCCGTGGGCCGGGGGTCGGCCCGGTCCGGAGGAGGGAGGTCTCCGGGCCTCAGCGCGCTCGGCTTCGCGAGGCGGGCGCGGGGCGGCGCGGGCGGCGGCGCGGGCGAGGGTGGCGGCGGGCGTGGGCACGGCGCGGGGCGGGGCGAGGGGGGCGACGTCGGCGGCGTACGCCACCGCGGCTCGCGGGGCCGCGTCGGGCGTGGCCCGCTGCCAGGGCCGCCGCCACCGAGCCCACCGCGCCGACCAGCGCCGCCATCACGTCTCGCATGACCCCTCCCGGGACGCGGAACCGGATGTTCCGTACGAGGCCACTGTGGCGGGGATCGCCGAGGACGCCGGCGGCCGACGGGGGGCTGTGGACAAGTCGCGGGGTGTGGAATCCGCGCTTCCCGGCCGGAGGACCTCAGGCCATGACGGCCGCGCCCGAGAAGCCCGCGTAGGTGGTGGGGCGGGTGCGTTCGGTTTCGGCCACCGCGGCGGACAGGCGGCGGATCGCCTCGGTCAGGGTGGCCGGGTCGTGGGCGTAGGGCAGGCGCACGTGGTGTTCGAAGGTGCCGTCGGTGCCGAAGTGGGTTCCCGCGGCCACCCGTACGCCGTGTCGGGCGGCGGTTTCGGCCAGGGTCAGACTGGACGTGCCGTCGGTGCGCACCCACAACGACAGGCCGCCCAGGGGCATCGAGAAGGTCCAGTCGGGCAGGTGCTCGGTCAGCGCGTCGGCCAGCGCCCCCCGGGCGGCGCGCAGCGCGGGCAGGCGCGTCTCCAGGATGGCGTCCTCGTGGTCGGTGATCAGGTGGTGGGTGACCAGCTGGTCCAGCACCGGGGCGCCGACGTCGAAGGACGCACGGGTGGCCGCGATGCGCCGGACCAGGTCCGGGGTGGCCCGGATCCAGCCGATCCGCAGGCCGCCCCAGAACGTCTTCGAGGTGGACCCGATGGTGATCACGTTGTTGGTCCGGTCGAACGCGGCCATCGGCAGCGGCCGGTCCGCCGGGTCGAGGTCCAGGGCCAGGTCGTGGCAGGTCTCGTCGATGATCAGCGTGGTGCCGGTGTTGCGGGCCAGATCCGCCAGCGTGCGCCGGATCCCGGGGTCGGCGAGGTGGCCGGTGGGGTTCTGGTAGTCCGGGATCAGGTAGGCCAGTCGCGGTGCCGCGGTGCGCAGCGTGTCGCGCCAGGTCTCCACATCCCAGCCGGTGTCCGTCATCGGCACCGGGACCGGACGGTTCCCGGCCTGGCGGATCGCGTCCAACACATTGGCGTAGGTGGGCGATTCGACCGCGACCCGGTCGCCGGGCCCGGCCAGCGTACGCAGCACCAGGGTCACCGCGGCGAGCGCGCCGGGCGTGACCAGGATCTGGTCGGGCGTGGTGGGCACGCCGCGGCGGGTGTAGCGCTGGGCGAGCGTGTCGCGCAGCACCGGCAGGCCGCCGGGGAGGTAGCCGTGGCCGGTGGTGTAGGTGGGCAGCGAGTCGGTGGCGTCGGCGACCGCCTGGTGCAGCGCCCGGCCGGGGCCGGGCAGGGCCGCCACGCCGAGGTCGATCACGCCGGTGGTGGTGCTGGGGCTGAGGCCGCGGGTGGGGATCTCGGTGTGCGTCCCGGGCAGGGTGGTCCAGCTGCCGGAGCCGCGGCGGCTGGTCAGGTAGCCGTCGGTGCGCAGCAGCTCGTACGCGGCGGCGACGGTGGTCCGGCTGATCCCGAGGCGGTCGGCGAGGCCGCGTTCGGCGGGCAGGCGCGCGGTCAGCGGGATCCGACCGTCCAGGAGCAGGGCGCGGATGCGGTCGGCGAGCGTGCGGTACGCCGGGCCGGAACGCGCGGCGGACTGGGTCGCGGTGGTCCAGGGGTGCAGGAGGTCGGCGAGGCGGGTGCTGCTGACGGTCAGGTGAGGCGCGCTCATCAGTCCACTCCTGTCGAATTGGCTATGGATCCGTGATCCGGTGTCCGCGATTCTTTCACCGTTGGCTCTTTTTTGGCAGTCGGGCGCGGAACAGAGGTGCACGGTGGCTTGGTCGTGGGTCCGTCGTTTGGTCCAGTTGTACGCGGGGCTCACGCTGTACGGGTTCAGCATGGCGTTGATGATCCGGGCCGAGTTGGGCCTGGATCCGTGGGACGTGTTCCATCAGGGTCTCGCCGAGCGCACCGGGTGGAGCTTCGGCGTGGTGACGATCGTGGTCGGCGCCGCCGTCCTGCTGCTGTGGTTGCCGATGCGGCAGCGTCCGGGGCTCGGCACGGTGAGCAACGTGGTGGTGATCGGCCTCGCGGTGGACGCCTCGCTGCGGTGGTTGCCCTCCCCCGACGCGTGGGCCTGGCGCGTGGCCTTCCTGGTCTCGGGTGTGGTGCTGAACGCGGTGGCCGGCGGCGCGTACATCGGTGCCCGGCTCGGGCCGGGGCCGCGCGACGGCCTGATGACGGGGATGGTGCGGCGGACCGGGCGCTCGGTGCGGCTGATCCGGACGAGCATCGAGGTCGCGGTCCTGGCGGTGGGCTTCGTGCTGGGCGGCTCGGTCGGGTTGGGCACGGTCTTGTACGCGCTCACGATCGGCCCGCTGGTGCAGGTCTTCCTGCCGCTGCTGACCGTGCCGGAGCGCACGACGGATCGGGCGGTCGCGGCGGGCGGATCCGGCTCGGCCGAGCCGGCCGAGCGGACGCCGGGGTCCTCGGGGACCCCGGCGCCGACGCCGGCCGGCTGACCCCGGTCGCGCCGGTGTTCGCTCACGCCGGGTCGAGCGCTCCCTCGGCCGCGTACACCGTGGTGCCTCGTACGGCGGTGCGCAGACAGCGCGGCAGCGGCAGCTCGGGATCCAGGTCGGGCAGGCCCGGGGTGCCCGAGCGCGGGTCGGTGGACCAGCCGGAGAGCCGGGTGTCGGGGGCCTGGACGACCAGTTCGGTGGTGTCCCACACCGCGTAGGTGGCGGGCGCGCCGGGGACGAGCACACCCGCGTCGTCGCGTCCCGCGGCCCGGTGGCCGCCGCGCGTGTGTGCGGCGAACGCGGCGCGCACGCTGATCCGTTGCCCGGGCGTGTGGTGGAAGGCGGCGGCGCGGATCGTGCCCCACGGGTCGAGCGGGGTCACCGGCGCGTCGGACCCGAACGCGAGCGGGACGCCGGCGGCGCCGAGCGCGGCCAACGGGTTCATCAGCGCGGCGCGTTCGGCGCCGAGGCGGCGCGCGTACATGCCGTCCGGGCCGCCCCACGCGGCGTCGAAGGCGGGCTGTACGGACGCGGTCAGGCCGAGTTCGGCGAAGCCCTTCACCGCGTCGGCGTCGAGGAGTTCGGCGTGTTCGACCCGGTGTCGCAGGGCCCGGAACGCGGCCGCGTGCGGTCCGCCGATCAGATCGCGCGCGGCGGCGAGGATCGAGCCGATCGCGGCGTCGCCGATGGCGTGGAAGCCGGCCTGGATCCCGGCCCGGGTGCATGCGGCGAGGTGCGTGGCCACCTGCTCGGCGTCCAGATGGGTCAGCCCGGTGCCGGGGTCGTCGGCGTAGGGCGTGCGCAGGCACGCGGTGTGCGAGCCGAGCGAGCCGTCGACGAACAGGTCGCCGCCGAGCCCGTGCGCGCCCAGATCGGCACGCAGCGCGCGGGCGTGGTCGGCGTCGTGCGCGAGCGCGCCCCAGTAGCCGACGACGTCGGGGCCGGCCTCCTCGGCGGCCAGCCCGGCCAGCGCGCGGAAATCGGCCTCCCCGGCGATCTCCGGCCCACCGCACTCGTGCAGCGTCCCGATCCCCAGGGCGGCGGCCCGCTCCCGCGTGACCCGCTGCGCGGCCAGCCGGTCGGCCGGGGTCAGCGCGGCGTAGGCGGCGGCCCTCGCGACGTGGTGCGCGGCGCCGGCGAGCGGTGTGTCGCCGTGCTCGCCCGGGACCAGCGCGAGCAGCGCGGGCGAGCAGGCGGCGGAGTGCACGTCGGTCCGGGACAGGTACACGGTCGCGCCGCCGGCGGCCCGGTCCAACTCGGCGGGCGTGGGCGGGCGGCCCTCGGGCCAGCCGGTGTCGTCCCAGCCGTGCCCGAGCACGGCGCGGCCCGGCCCGTACAGCCCGCGCGCCTTCGTGTACTCCTCCAACGCGGTCAGCGCGTGGGCCAACGACGGGGCGCCGGTCAGGTCGAGGCCGGTCGCGGCGAGGCCGGTCGCGGTGGCGTGCACGTGCGCGTCGACGAACGCCGGGGTGACCAGCGCGCCGCCGAGGTCGAGCACCGCGTCGACGGCGTCGACGTGGGCCGCGGCCGCCCCCTCGGCGCCGATCCAGGCGATGGTGTCGTTCTCGACGACCATGGCGGTCGCGAAGGGATCGGCCGGACTGTGCACGGCGCCGTTGCGCAGGAGGAGCGTGGTCATGCCCCCAGTGTGGCCCGCCCCGGGGCAACGCCGAGCCGGAGGTCACCCCTTCGAGCGGCGCGGGCTCGCCACGAACCGCGCCCGGGCCCATCCCGAACCGCCCGCCGCCGGTCCGGGGTCGGCTCAGAAGCGGGGTGCGCGGGCCTCGTACGGGGTGGACAGGACCACCGTGGTGCGGGTCGACACGCCTGCCTGGAGGCGGATTCGGGCCAGGAGCGTCTCCAGGTCGCCCGGGGTCGGGACGCGGACCTTGAGGATGTAGCTCTCGTCGCCGGCCACGCTGTGGCACGCCTCCAGTTCCTCGAGGTCCGCCAGCCGTTCCGGGGCGTCGTCGGGGGCGCTGGGGTCGATGGGTTTGACCGAGATGAACGCGGTCAGCGGCAGGCCGATGGCCTCGGTGTCGACCACGGCGGCGTAGCCGCGGATGATGCCGCGTTGTTCGAGTCGGCGTACGCGCTGATGGGCGGCCGAGGTGGACAGGCCGGTGGCCTTGCCCAGGTCGGTGTAGCTCATCCGCCCGTCCTGCAGCAGCAGTTTGACGATCTGTCGGTCCAGGTCCTCCACATGAGGAACCTATGGCATCGGAGGTGGGAAGTGCGGCCCCGGTGCGGTCCGGGCGGGATCCGGCGCGATCCGGGAGTGATCCCGGGCGCGATCCCGCGCGCGGTCCGGGAGCGGTCCCGCGCACGATCCGGTGTCGGCGCGCCGCCGCCGAGCGCGCCCCCGCGCCGCGACTCCCCCGTCCGGCGGCGGTCGACACGGCCGGTTCGTCGGTGCCGCCGGCTACAGTGCGGACATGGCCACCGAGGACCGCGCCCCCGCGCTCGATCAGCTCGACCGGGCCCTGCTGCGCGTCACCGCGCGGGCCGACACCTCGGCCGCGCGCGCCCGGCAACTGCGCTGGGTGGTGGGTGAGTTGCGCCGCGCACTGGTACAGGAGGGCTTCCCGGCCGAGGCCCGTGCCTCGCTCGCGGCGCTGCTGTCCGCCGAGCCGACGCGGCGCTATCTGGAGCTGGCCCGGTGCGGCCGGCTGCGCACCCGCGCGGTCGCCGGCGCCGGCATCTCCACCACGGCGAGCATGCGCGTGCGGATGGACTGCCTGGAGATCCTGGCCCGGGCCGGATCGGTGCCGGTGGAGCTGCCGGAGCGGCCGGCCATGCCCGAACTCAAGACCCCGGTGGGCGCCCGGCAGCGCTCGCTCCTCCTGAACTGGCTCGGCGAGCACGCCGACCGGGCGGGCGCGGACGCGGGCCGGATTCGACTGTTCGCGCTGATCGGGGTGGTCCTGGACACCGGCGCACGGGCGGGCGAGCTGTGCGCGATGCGGCTGGCCGACCTGGGAGCGGACGAGCGCACCGTCACGATCGTGCGACACCCGCAGGCCCGCACCGTCAATCCGGCCGTCACCGAGGTACTGCCGCTGTCCGGCCCGACCCGCGCGGCGCTGCGCCGCTGGCTGGACGTACGCGACGACCTGGTGTGGCCGCTGCGCGGCGAGGTGGCCGCCGTGTGGGTGTCGGTCCGCGGCAACCACTCGGGCATCCCCGACGAGGACGGCAACTCCCGGCCCCGGCCCGCCGGAATGCCGCTGATGCCGCGCGGCCTGGCCCGGGCGTACACCCGCACGGTGGTCCGCCTGAACGTGGACATGGTCGGCCGCCCCGGCTGGGAACCCCTCCCCTACCGCCTGGAACAACTGCGCCGCGCGATCGACGCCGCGCCGATACCGACCACCGTGCCCGAGTGAACCGGGACGTCGCGCCGAGCCCGCGGTGCCCGGTCGCGACGTGACCCGGACGGTGTGCCCGCGGGCACGATCAACGCGGCGGGCGACAGCGGCAGTTGGGGCCCGGGCCGCCGGTCGGTCCGGGCGCGGCGGGGTCGATTGTCCCGGCGCGGGAATCCACCCCGGATCAGTACTGCAACGTTCCGGTCGGGCGGACTATCGTCGGCGGAGCGCGCCGTCGCCTCGGCGCCGTGGCGACAGGGGAGCCCATGAGCATCGCCGTCGACCCATGCGCCGGAACGGTGCAGCGGGACCTCGTCGAGGACTTCGACGACACGAACCACCCCGACCGGTCCTCGGAGACCCCCGCCGCCCCGAGCGTGCGGCGCGCGTGCCCGGAGTGCGGCGTCGTACTGGTCCTGGACCCGGTCGCCGACGGCGCGACGGTCCCGGACCACGTGGTGTGCCCGAGCGTGCGGGACCCGTTCAGCGTCCGCCCCTGCCCGGGCTCGGGCACGACCGTCGCCACCCCGGCCGACCGCCCCGCCGGACCGCTCCCGGCCCTCCCCGAGCCCCCGATCCGGACGCTGCCCCCGGGCCTGGACTGGCGCGCGCAACCCTTCTCGCACACGGCCTGACCCACCCGGGCACGCGGCCGACCCGGGTACGGGCACCCACCCACCACCCACCACCTCCGCCGGACGTAGAACACCGTCGTCCGGCGGCCGTGGCATGCGCGCGCCCACGCGACGTTGACAGCGCTTCCGAGGCGTCACTAGCCTGAAAATAGATTTGCTTTCAAAGCAAAGCTACTTACGAAGTCTGCGCCGATCCCGGAGACACCCATGCCCGAAACCGCCACCCACGCCGACCCGAACGCATCGATCATCGCCGAGTTCCGGGCCCACAACGGCCGCGTCGGCGGCATGTTCGAGGGCGTCACCCTGGTCCTGATCACCACCGCGGGCCGACACACCGGCAGGCCGTGGACCACCCCCGTCGTCGCCGCGCGGGACGGCGACCGGTGGCTGGTCTTCGCCTCCAACGCGGGTGGCCCGCGCGACCCGCACTGGTACCTCAACCTGGTCGCCAGCCCCCAGGTGACCATGGAGATCGGCACCGACGAGGGCCGCGTGAAGCCGTTCGCCGCCCGGGCCGTCCCGCTCGCCGGCGACGAGCGCGATCACCAGTGGGACCTCCAGTGCGCACGGAACCCGGCCTTCCGCGACTACGCGGCGGCGACCACCCGAACCATCCCCGTGGTCGCCCTCCATCCGCTCGACCTGACCGGGGACCCGGCCCGCGCGCGGCTGATCGCGGAGCAGTTGATCCGTCACCACGAGGACCTGCGGGCCGAGATCGACCGGGTCCGGGCCCGGTTCGAACACGCCCTCGCCGGCGGACCGGAGCCGGACGCACCCGACAACGACGCCGACACGGACACCGGCACCGACGACCTCGCCGGCCGACTGCGCCGCCACTGCCTGACCTTCTGCCGACACCTCCAGATGCACCACATCCGCGAGGACGGCGCCTTCTCCGCCTTCGAACGCGAATACCCCGAGCTGGTCCCGGCGATCACCCGCCTGCGCGCGGAACACGCGGTCGTGGAACGGGCGTTGGCCGCCTTCGCGGCGCTCCTGGAACGCGCCGCCGGGCCGGACCGGGGACCGGACACCGAACCGGCCCGTCTGCGCGCAGAGTTCGAGGCGGTGTCGGCCGGCCTGGAGGAGCACTTCGCCTACGAGGAGGCCCACCTGCTCCCGGCGCTCCGGGGCTGACCGCCCGAGACGGAACGCTCACCCGGCGCCCCTCAGTCGTCCTCGCGCGCGGCCCCGTTCTCATAGGCCCCGATCGTCCGCACGAACATCGCCCGATCGGCCGGCGACAGCGGGTCGAAGGCCCGGCGCCAGGCGTCGGCGCCGTTCGCGAGCCAGTTCTCGATCGCCGTCCGGGTCTGCGGGTCGTCGGTGATCGCCACGATGGACCGCCGGCGATCGGCGGGATCCGTACGTCGTTCCAGCACCCCCTGGCGGCCCAGGTCGCTGACCATCAGGCTCACCGTGGTCGGCGCCACCTCGAGGCGCGCGGCCAGCCGATTGACCGGCATCGGGCCGTCGAAGAGCAGGTACGCCAGCAGCGACAGGTGTCGCGGCGCCAGGTTCATCGACCGCAGCCGCTCGGGGATCCGGGTGCGCTTGAGCCGGGCGGCCACGCGCGGCATCAGCAGCAACATCGCCCGAATCGCCTCGTCGGTGCTGAGCCCGGCGTCGGGCCTCGACCCGGCCCCCGGCCCGGACCCCGCGGCGTGCTCCGTCGTCATCTCCGCGGCCTCCTCGCCTCGACCCGTTCGGCTTCGGATACGAAGCGCGACCCCCCGGATCCCGCCACCGTACCCGACCCCCGCGACCCGATCCCGAAAGGCGCAAACCAACCATGCCCGGATCACCCCGCCCGGCCGGCCGCCTCCGTCGTCGTCCCGGCCGCGACCGTCGTGGACCCGGTCGACCCGAGCGTGCCGAACGTCGCGCCGCCCGCGCCGCGCGCCGACCCGCCCGCCTCGATCACCCGGCCGGAGGGGGCGATCGCCGGGCCGCGCTCATCCCTTCCGCAACAAGTCCCGGGCGATGACCATGCGTTGGATCTGGTTCGTGCCCTCGACGATCTGCAGGCACTTGGCCTCGCGCATGTACCGCTCGGCCGGGAAGTCGGTGGTGTAGCCGTAGCCGCCGAGGATCTGTACCGCGTCGACGGTCACCCGCATCGCCGTGTCCGTACAGAAGAGCTTGGCCATCGCCGCCTGTCGGCCGAACGGCAGCCCCGCGTCGCGCAGGCGGGCGGCGGCCAGGTACAGCGCGCGGCCCGCCTCGATCGCGGTGGCCATGTCGGCGAGCATGAACCGGATGCCCTGCTTGTCGGCGATCGGCCCGCCGAACTGGGTGCGGTCCTGCGCGTAGTCGGCCGCCACGTCCAACGCGGCCTGGGCGACACCGGTGGCGCACGCGGCGATGCCGAGTCGGCCGCAGTCGAGGGCGGCGAGCGCGATGGAGAATCCCTGGCCCTCCGCGCCGATCCGCCGCTCGGCCGCGACCCGGGCGCCGTCCAGGTGGATCTGCGCGGTGGGCGAGGAGCGCATGCCCATCTTGTGCTCCGGCGCGGCGGCGGCCAGTCCCGGGGTGCGCGCGTCGACCAGGAACGCGCTGATCCCGCGCGCGCCTTCGGGCGAGGTACGGGCCAGGACGGTGTAGAAGTCGGCGACCCCGCCGTGGGTGATCCACGCCTTGGTCCCGGTGAGCGTGTACCCGTCGGCGTCGGCCGCCGCCTTCGTGCTCAGCGCCGCCGCGTCGGAGCCGGAGTGCGGCTCCGACAGGCAGTAGGCGCCGAGCAGTTCGCCGCCCAGCATCGCGGGCAGGTGCGCGGCCCGCTGCTCGGGCGTGCCGAACGTGGCGAGCGGATGGCAGGCCAGCGTGTGCACCGACACGCCGAGGCCGACCGCCAGCCAGCCGGCGGCCAGTTCCTCCAGGACCTGGAGGTAGACCTCGTAGGGTTGCGCGCCGCCGCCGTACTCCTCCGCATAGGGCAGCGACAGCAGTCCGGCGGCGCCGAGGGTGGCGAACACCTCGCGGGGGAAACGTCCGTCGGCCTCGTCGGGGGCGGCGCGCGGCGCGATCTCCCGGGCGGTGAGGTCCCGGGTGAGGTCGAGCAGGGCACGGGACTCGTCGGTGGGCAGCGTGCGCGGGACAGCCATGGGGACGTCCTTCCGTGCGGTCCGGGGGTGGCCGGACCCGGCGGGTGGCCGGCGGCGGACCGGGTGGGGTTCGCCCCCCGGCCGTTGCGCACGATCGTACGGCGACGCCGCGCGCCCACCCGCCACCGACGCGTCCCGCATCCGCGTCCCGCGTGGTGGGCTCGCCGTGCGCGTCGGCCGGGCCGGAGGCCGGTCGAGGCGACAGGGCCGCGACGCGAGTGCGCGCCCCGAATCCGACCGCCCCGTCCCCGGCGTCCGTCCCCGGACCCCGGGCCGCCGTGCCCGAGCGGCCGAGGGTCCGGGGACGGTGGGCCGGGTGGACCGGCCCGCCTCGGAAAAGTCCCAGGGCTTCGAAAGCCCGTCGGAAGAACCCGGAGCCGCCGGCGGAACCCGTGGCCCCGGGCGATCCCGAAGTCTCGGCGGAGCCTAGAGCACCGTCAGCCCGTGCGGCCGCACGTTCATCGGGTCGCCGCCGTTCTCCCCGCAGATCACGATGTCCTCGATCCGCGCCCCGTGCGTGTCGGGGATGTAGATCCCGGGCTCGATCGAGAAGGCCATGCCCGGTTCCAGGGGCAGCTTGTTGCCCTGGACGATGTACGGGTGCTCGTGGCTCTCCAGCCCGATGCCGTGGCCCGTGCGGTGGATGAAGTAGTCGCCGTAGCCGGCCTCGGTGATGATGTCGCGGCCCACCGCGTCCAGTTCCTCGCAGGTCAACCCGGGGCGCACGGCCGCGAGTTGGGCGGCCTGGGCGCGCTCCAGGACGTCGTAGTAGGCGCGGAACTCGGCCGGCGGCTCGCCGACGGCGTACGTCCGGGTCTCGTCCGAGCAGTAACCGTCCTCGGTGGTGCCGCCGATGTCGACCACGACCACGTCGCCCGTCTCGATCACCCGATCGGACAACTCGTGGTGCGGGCTCGCGGCGTTGGGGCCGGAGCCGACGATCACGAAGTCCACCCGGATGTGCCCCTCGGCGATGATCGCCTCGGCGATGTCCGCGCCCACCTCACGCTCGGTACGACCGGCCCGCAACCACTCGCCCACGCGCGCGTGCACCCGGTCGATCGCCGCGCCGGCCCGACGCAGCGCCTCGACCTCGGCGGCCGACTTGCGCATCCGCAACTCGCGCAACACATCGCCCGCCAGGCTCTGTTCGGCGGTGGGCAGCGCGGTGCGGAAGGCGAGTACCTTTTCCGCCCACATGTGGTTGTCCAGGCCGACCCGGGCGACCTGCGCGGGCAGTCGGTTCGCGATCAGCGCGTACGGGTCGTCCGTCTCGGCCCAGCCGAGCACGTCGATCCCGAGCGCGCCCGCGGGTGATGCCAGAGCGGCGGGTCGCTCCAGGCCGGGGACGACGAGGAAGGGCTCGGCGGCGACGGGCACCACCAGGCAGGTGAGGCGCTCCAGTGGAAGCGCCTCGTAGCCGGTGAGGTAGCGCAGGTCGGCGCCGGGCGAGACGAGCAGGGCGTCGAGTCCCGCGTCGGCGGCTGCCTTTTGAGCGCGGCCGAGGCGGTCGGTGGGGTAAAGGTTCGGGTCGTGGGTCACGCACCCAAACATATGACATATCACCGGGCGTCCGGCAGCCCCGACGCGCGTTCAGTGCCCGGTGGCGCGTCCCGCCGCGACCGCGTCGCGCACCGCGTCCCACAGATCGGCGCGGGCGCGCAGCGACACCGTGACGGTGCCCGCGCTCTCGCGCCAGGCGCGGGCCGGGTCGGGGCCCGCGGCGCACAGCTGGGCGAGCAGGCGCAGCGCCATCGGGCCGTGCTCGTCGCCGTCCACCTCGATGTGCCGGGCGAGGTATTCGCGGAACACCTCGAGCCGGCCGTCGTGCAGGTCGTCGAGCGTGGTGAGGTGGTCGAACATGCGCGGGATGAGCTCTTCGCGGCCGAGCGCGAAGGACGCGGCGACGCAGTGCAGCGGGGCGTGGGCGACCACCTGCCAGGTGCGGCACACGAACGCGGCGGCGCCGGCGGGGGCGCCGCACGCGCCGACCGCCTCGGGCACGGGGACGCCGTCGGCGATCAAGCCGAGGAAGCGGCGCGCCGGGCGGGTGTCGGCGCCGGCACCGTCCATCGCGGCGAGGTAGAGCTCGAAGTGGCTGAGCGGGCCGAGCGAGGTGGTGTCGCTCTCCTC
Source organism: Embleya hyalina (assembly GCF_003967355.1). Taxonomy (GTDB): domain Bacteria; phylum Actinomycetota; class Actinomycetes; order Streptomycetales; family Streptomycetaceae; genus Embleya; species Embleya hyalina. The sequence goes on from NZ_BIFH01000026.1 coordinate 286,038, forward strand.
ACCGAGCACGATCTCGTTGACCATCCGCCGGATCTCCGCGTCGCCGCGCGGCACCCAGGGCACCTCGACGCAGGTGAGCCGCCGCTGCAGGCTCTTGAGCAGGGACATGAAGTCCCAGACGGCGAAGACGTGATGCTCCATGAACACCCGGATCGCGGCGAGGTCGGTGAGGTCGCGGTAGACCGTGTGCCGGAGCACCCGTTGCCGTACGGGGGCGGTCTCGCCGAGCAGCCGCGCGATGTGGTCGGCCGGGGGCGTGTTCGCGCGGGCGCGCGGGAGGGTGGTGTCGGTGAGCGCGGTGGTGTCCATGACGACCGATCGTAGAGATTTCACTACTCGGTGAAACATTTGTGGCGGATTGCCGGACGCGTTCGGGATGCGCGTGCCACGATGTGCGGTTGCGCGGGCGTGCGTTGCCGGGTGGGCGCGGTTCGATGCCGGGCCGGCGCCGAGGCCGATGCCGGGTACGTCCGTCCGTCCGGGTGACGGCGAACCGCCCGGCAGGGTCAGCCCTTCGGGGCGAGCGCGGCGGCCTGCTCGGGGGTCAGCCCCCAGCCCTCCAGGAGCGCCGCGTCGACGCGGCCAGTGGCGTCCCGGGCGACCGAGGGGGTCGCGGAGAGCCGGGGCGCGGCGGCCGGCTGGAGTGTGCCGTCGGGGCGCACGAAGGTGGATCGGGCCCGGTTGTGCGGGTGTTCGGCCGCCTCGTCCCAGGTCAACACGGGCGTCGCGCAGGCGTCGACGGGCTCGAAGATCGCGGCCCACTCGTCCCGCGTGCGGCCGGCGATCACCTCGGCGAAGCGCTTGCGCAGGAGCGGCCAGCCGGCGCGGTCCATCTGTCCGGGCAGGTCCTCGTCGGCGAGGCCGAGGCCGGCCAGGAACTGGGCGTAGAACTGCGGTTCGATCGCACCGACGGCGAGGTAGCGGTCGTCGGAGGTGGTGTACACGTCGTAGAACGGCGCACCCGTGTCGAGCAGGTTCGCGCCGGGCTCGCCGGCCCAACCGCCCATGCCGCGCATGCCGTGGATGAAGGTGCTCAACGTCGCCGAGCCGTCGGTCATCGCGGCGTCGACGACCTGGCCGCGCCCGGTGGTTCGGGCGGAGAGCAGCGCGGCGAGGATGCCGAACGCGCAGAACATCGCGCCGCCGCCGTAGTCGCCGACCAGGTTCAGCGGCGGCACCGGGCGCTCTCCGGCGCGGGCGAAGGAGTGCAGCACGCCGGAGATCGAGATGTAGTTGATGTCGTGTCCGGCGCGCGGTGCGAGCGGGCCGTCCTGACCCCAGCCGGTCATCCGGGCGTAGACGAGCCCGGGGTTGTCCGCGAGGCAGATGTCCGGTCCGAGGCCGAGCCGTTCGGCCACCCCGGGCCGAAAGCCCTCGACCAGCACATCGGCGCCGGCGATCAACCGCAGCACGGCGTCGCGCGCGGCGGGGTCCTTCAGATCGGCCTCGACCGTACCGAGCCGGCCACGCCCGACCGCCATCGAGGGCATCGAGGCGCCGCCGGGCCGGTCGACCCGAACGACCCCGGCACCGGCGTCCGCCAACATCATCCCGACGAACGGCCCGGGCCCGATCCCGGCCAACTCGACCACCTTGACGCCATCCAACGCACCCATGCCGACTCCCAGCCCAAGCCCCCACCAAGAATTACGCGGCACAGTCAAGCAGACCGACCATGATCTGTCCCGAGGACAGCCACACCGATCTCGAACCCGAACCGGATCGGGGCCGGCCCGGGTCGTGGGGCGGGCCGCCGCCGGCATGCGGGGCTCCGAGACGCGAAGCTCCCGACGAGACGGGTGCATTGCTCACCGAAAAGCGGCCGGCAGCGGCGGACGGGGAGGGCGGTCAAGTCGGGCTCGCCGGTCGTGCGTTCCCGGGTGGGCCGGGTGCTCTCGGCGCGCGTTGCGCGTGTGGTTGCGGGCCGGCTGGGTGCGGGGCCGGTCCGGGTCGTGGGGCGGGCCGCCGCCGGCATGCGGGGCTCCGAGACGCGAAGCTCCCGACGAGACGGGTGCGTTGCTCACTGAAGAGCGACCTGCAGCGGCGGGCGGGGTGGGCGGTCGGGTCGGGTTCGCCGGGCCTGCGTTCCCG
>NZ_BIFH01000027.1 GCF_003967355.1 Embleya hyalina
CGTCCGTTGCTTTCGGCCTTCGAAACTCGCGTTCCTTCGGCTTCCGGCCCTTCGAGCCTAGCAGGTCTTCCGACCCGCTTCGCTCACCGCTTCGGCTTCGGAAATTTGTTCTTCCCGACTGCTTTCCGCGACCCCCGAACATTAGCGGATCGCATTTCCCACCGTCTAATCGGTGACAAATTCGCGTTCCGGCGATCTGCGGGGGCACCCGAACACGGAACTACGCGTGTGATGCGCAGGGCGCAGCACACTTCGTTCGAATGATCGGATTCGCCGCCCCGGGACCAGCCAGCGCAGGCACCTAGGCTCGCGTCTGTCTCAGGTCTCCCTGTCGGGCAACTTGGAGGACCTTACCGGGGCCCGGTCCCGACCGCAAACCGGCGTGCACAGGCTCCGTTTCGGGTGTTCGAACGCGAGCAGACTCCCGGCATGGTGACCTCCCGAGCACGACGAGCGAACCCGATCGTGACCGTCATCCGCGCCGTGGTCACAGTGATCGTGGTCATCATCGTCCTGCACATCGTTCTGTTCGTCTTCGAGGCCAATCCCGCCAACGACGCGGTGGACACGATCGCCGACTGGTCGGACTGGCTCACCCGCTGGGCGAAGGACTTCTTCACCCCCGACAACCCCAAGGTCCGGGTCACGGTGAACTGCGGTCTGGCCGTTCTCGTCTACCTCGGGGCCGCCGCGCTGCTGGAGCGCCTGGCCCACCGGGTCTGAGCGCGATCACGATCGGCTCGATACTTCCGTACGGTGGCGGCGCACCAGTCGCGATGATGGGTGCAAGGACCACATCGCACCGCCACCGACCGGAGGGCCCCATGTCGCTGCTCACCCCGGACAGCCTGGGCGACCTCCTGGGCTTGTTCGACTTCGGGAACGGGTGTGTCACCCGTGTCCACATCGAGGATCCGTTCAGTCCGAACGGCGCCACCGCACGTGTCCTGGTCGATGCCAGGGATCGCGAACACGGCTGGCCGTGGATTCCCGTGGAGTTCACTCTTACGGGACTTCGGGACTACCGAGTCGAACACGGCAAGGGTTTCTCCGGAATGCTCTATTTCGACCCGGTGCTCTCACGATTCACCGACGAGACCTACGGCGATCTGTTCTATCTGGACTTCGATCCGGTCGACGGGCCCGGGGCCTACGAGCCGGTCGACGCCGGCGACGTCGTCGGTCGGTCGCAGTGCTTCTTCGCCGCGGAGAGCTGCTCGTGGCAGGCGCTGCCGCCCGCGGAGAGCCCTCGACTGAAGCTCATCGGTAACGTTTAGATCTCGAACGCGGCGGCTCGATACTGGACCGATGGCAGACAAGCAGCGTCGACGCGGTCGCGCGCCCGAGCCGGTCCGGGCCGAGGTGGGGTCCGGCAGTGTCGAGCTCGAACCCGATCCGGATCGGGCCGGGGCCTGGACGCTGCGGCTGCACGGTTCGCCGCAGTCGCACGTGGATCTGGACGACCCGACGTGGCTGGAGTTCGAGTACGTCCGCCGGCTCGGCCATCTGGTCGACCTGATCGCGGACGCCGGCAAGCCGCTGCGGGTCCTCCACCTCGGCGGCGGCGGGCTGACCCTGCCCCGCTACGTGGCCGCCACCCGGCCGCGTTCGCGGCAGCAGGTGGTGGAGTTGGACGGGGAACTCGTCGAATTCGTCCGGCGCGCGTTGCCGTGGGATCGCACCTGGCAGATCCGGGTGCGGACCGGTGACGCCCGCGAGGTGGCCGCCCGGGCGCCGGACGCCGCGTTCGACCTGGCCGTGGTGGACGTGTTCGCCGACTCGCGGGTGCCCGCGCACCTGACCTCGGCCGAGTTCGTCGGCGAGGTGGCCCGGACGCTGGCCCCCGGCGGGGTGTACGCGGTGAATCTGGCCGACGGCGGGCGGCTTTCCTTCGTCCGCACGCAGGTGGCGACGATCCGGTCGGTGTTCCCGAACCTGCTGCTCGTCGCCGACCCGGCGGTGTTGCGCGGGCGGCGATTCGGCAATGTCGTGCTGGTCGCCTCGCACGGCGAACTGCCGATCGCCGAGCTGGCCCGGCGTACCGCCGCCGACCCGTTTCCCGGTCGGGTCGAGCACGGTCCCGCGTTGGCCGACCTCACCGGCGGCGCGGCCGTGGTCCACGACGCCACGGCGGTCGCGTCGCCGGCTCCGCCCGCGCGTACGTTCGGCAAGAACTGAGCGGGGGCCGGCCCGGGCCCGCTACCGTCGCCGCCGGCGCTCCTCCACACGGCCCTTCAGCAGGCCGACGACCATGAGCACGACCAGGGTCGCGACCAGCAGCACCACGGTGACCGCGGAGCCCAGGAGCACCTTGCCCCGGTCGGTGAGGGTGAAGATCGACACCGGCAGCGTGCGCCACTCGGCCGGGTAGACCATGATCGTCGCGCCCACCTCGCCCATGGACAGGGCGATCGCCAGGCTGGCCGCCGCGGTGATCGAGGGCAGCAACATCGGCAGTCGCACCCGCAACAACACCCGGGCCGGGCTCGCCCCGAGCGAGGCGGCGACTTCGGCGAAGGCCGCGTCGGTGCGATCCAGGCCCGCCGAGACCGTCGAGTAGGCGAAGGTCACCACGAGCACCGCGTGTGCCGCGATGACGATCCACTTCGTGCCGTTGAGCAGGATCGGACCGTCGCTGAAGGCCACCAGCATGCCGAGGCCGACCACCACCGAGGGCACCGCGACGGGCAGGTGGAACACCGCGTCGGTGAGCCGGCGTACGAAGCGCGGTGCGCCGCGCGCGGCGATCGCCGCCCACGTGCCGACCACGATCGCGATCAGCGAGGCGCCCAGCGCGGTCTCGATGCTCACCACGAGGCTGTCGTAGTTGGTGCCCGCGGTGGCCTCGCGGATGTTCTCGCTCGTCCAGGACGCCGGCAGCACGCTGTTCCAGTCGCCGGCGAAGGCGGCGATGCCCAGGATCGCCAGCGGGGCGAGCACCAGGGGGGCGAAGACGAGTGCGAACAGCGCCCAGACGAGGGCGCGTCCGCTACGCGACCAGACCAGCACGGCCGGCTCCTGTCCGGGAGAAGACGAATCGGTACACGGTGTAGAGCGTCAGCGACAGCGCGACCTCGACCACCGCGACCACACACGCGCCCGGGTAGTCGAAGGTGACCGCGCCCTTGGCGTGCACCAGCATCGGCAGCGTGGTGACGTCCTTGGCGCCGATGAACAGCACGATCCCGAACTCGTTGAGGGTGAGCAGCAGGGTCAGGCTGCCGCCGGCCGCGAGCGCGGGCCAGGCCTCGGGCAGCAGCACCTGCCGGATCACTCGCAGCGGGCCCGCGCCGAGCGAGGCCGCGACGTCGAGGCGTTCCCGGGGCACCAGCGCGAAGGCCGCGAGCAGCGGGCGCATCACGAACGGGGTGTAGAAGGTGATCTCGGCCAGCACCACGCACCACGGCGAGTACAGGAAGCCGACCAGCGGCTCGCCCAGGCCGAGCTTGTCCGCCGCCGCGTTGACCACGCCCGCCGTGCCGTACAGGAAGGTGAAGGCCAACGCGATCAGGAAGGACGGGAAGGCCAGCACGGTGTCCACGATCCTGCTCACCGCGCGCGAGCCGGGGAAGGGCACGAAGGACAACACCAGGGCCAGGAAGAAGCCCACCACCAGGCAGCCGAGCGTGGACAACACGGCGATCTTGACCGTGTTCCACAGCGCGTCGCCGAACGAGGGCGAGTTCAGTACGTCGCGCCACACGTCGAGGCCGACGTTCTCGTTCTTGTCGACGAAGGACTGCTTGACGACGAGCGCGAGCGGATAGAGGAAGAACCCGGCGGCGAGCACGAGCGGCGGGAGCACCCACAACGCACGGGTCGCGCCGCCGCGGCCCCGCCGCTCGCGGACCGGGGCCGAGGTCGGCTTCGTCGCGATCGGCGGCTCGGTCAGGGTCGCGGTCATCCGCCCGCTCCCGCCGGAACCAGCACACACGGCTCGGCGGGCAGCGCGACGCCCAGCCGCTCGCCGAGCGCGGGCACCGCGGCCAGATCGGTGACGTCGATCCGGATCTCCCGCTCGACGTCGCCCTCCAACACGCAGGTCAGCCGGTAGTCCGCGCCCCGCCACTGGGTGGCGACCAGCCGCGCGGGCAGCGTGTCCGCGCGGTCGACCTCGGCCACCCCCAGCGTGTGCGGACGCGCCACGAGCAACGCCCGGGTGCCCTCGGCGAACGCCCCGGTCGGGTCGGCGGCGACGGTCAGCCCGCCCACCGCGACCCGCACCGCGTCGTCCCCGGCCGTGCAGTCCGCCAGCACCCGCGCGTCGAGCAGGTTGGCCGCGCCCAGGAAGGACGCCGTGAACTCGCTCGGCGGCCGGCGGTACAACCGATCCGTCGCGTCGAGGTCGACGAGGCGCGCGTCCCGCATCACCGCGATCCGGTCGGCGAGCGCCAGCGCCTCGGTCTGATCGTGCGTCACGTACATGATCGCCACGTCGGGCAACTCGCCGCGCAGCCGCTGCAGTTCGCCGAGCAGGTCGGCGCGCAGCGTGGCGTCGAGCGCGGACAGCGGCTCGTCGAGCAGCAGTACGGGCGGCCGGATGGCCAACGCCCGTGCGATCGCCACACGTTGTTGCTGTCCACCGGACAACTCGCGGGGATAGCGCCGGGCGTAGCCGGCCATCCCCACCATGTCCAGCGCCTCGGTGACCCGGCGGCCCACCTCGGCGCGCGGCACCCGGCGGGCCCGGAGGCCGAACGCCACGTTGTCGGCGACCCGCATGTGCGGGAACAGCGCGTAGTTCTGCACCACGACGCCGATGCCGCGCTTGTTCGGCGGCTCGTACGTGACGTCGCGGCCGGCCAGGGTGATCCGGCCCTCGGCGGGCCGGAGGAAACCCGCGACCGCCTTGAGCGCGGTGGACTTGCCCGAGCCCGAGGGCCCGAGCAGGGCCACCGTCTCGCCTCGGGCGACCTCCAGGGTCAGCCCCTCCAGGGCCGTGACGGATCCGTAACGGACCGTCAGATCCTGGATGCCGATCGCCGATTCGGTCGGCGCGGCACTCGCGACGGCGGACGCGGTGCGCTCGATGGCTGGTGCGGTCATGCGGGTTCCCTCCCTGTCCGCGGTTGATTCCGGACGTGTGCGCCGGCGGTTCAGCGACCGACGGCCTTGTTGTAGGCGGCCAGGTCGGCGTCCAGGTCCTTGAGGACGGTGTCCCACTCCGGCGCCCAGATCTCCACGCCCTCCAGGGCCTTGGTGATCTCGGCGGCGTTCGCGTCGGTCGGCTTGACGTCCTCGCGGACCGGCAGGCCGAGCGCGTCGGCGGAGACCGAGGTCTGCGCCTCGGTGGAGAGCAGGTAGTCCATCAGCTTGCGGCCGTTGTCGGCGTGCGGGGCGCCCGAGGACAGGCCCATGAAGTAGGGCAGCGCGAACGTCGAGGGCTTGCCCGCGTCGTCGGCCGGGAACCAGACCTTGAAGTTGGACTTGTCGTTGTGGATCGACGCCAGGTTCATCTGCAAGTCGCCGTTGGCCACGCTGAGTTCGCCCTTGCCGACCTTGGGCTGGAGCTTGCCGGTGGACGAGGACGGGCCGACGTTGTTGGATTCGAGCCGCTTGAGGTAGTCGAGCGCGCCCTGCTTGCCGTACAGGTGCTGGAGCTGGATCAGTACGGCGGTGCCGTCGCCGGCCTGGCCGGGCGTGGAGTACTGGAGCTTGGACTTGAACCGGCCGTCGGTGAGCTCGGCCCACTTGGTCGGCGCGGGCTTGGCCGTGTCCGGGTTGTAGATCCAGGACGCGTAGTTGTTCACCACGGCGGTGAACCGGCCCTGGGCGTCCTTGCCGGTGGCGGGCACCTTGTCGGAGCCGGCCGGGGCGTATGCGGTGAGCAGGTCGGCCTGGGCGGCGCGCTGGATGAACGGCGGCAGCGTGATCGCCACGTCGGCCTGGGGGTTGCCCTTCTCCTTCTCCATGCGCGTGACCACCTCGCCGGAGCCGGACTCGACCAGGTTGACCTTGATCCCGGTCTTCTTCTCGAAGTCCGCGAAACGCTTGGTGTACCAGTCGGCGAGGCCGTCCACCGAGTAGACGGTGACGCTGCCGGAGCCCTTGGCGGGCGCGCCGCCGGGGGCGGCGTTGGCGGCCGGCTTGGTGTCGTCCGAGCCGCTCCCGCCGGTCCCGCCGCAGGCGCTCGCGCCGAGCACGACCACGGTGGCGGCGGCGGTGAGGCCGAGGATGCGTCGCATGGGGAATCGCCCTTTCGAGACGTCGAATCAGCCCTGGAGCAGGGCGGGAAGTTCGCAGATGGAGCCGAGTACGTGGGTTGCGCCGGCCGCTTCGAGCGCGGCGCGGTCGTGCGCGCCGGTGAGCACACCGGCGGCGATGGAGGCACCGGAGCGCAGTCCGGTGAGTACGTCGAACGCGGTGTCGCCGACCACGGCGACCGCCCGCAGGTCGTCCACGCCCAGGCGCAGCACCGCGGTGAGCACCAGGTCGGGGTGGGGTCGGCCGCGCCCGGCCTCGGCCGGGCACAGGGTGAGGTCGGCGAGGTCGGCCCAGCCGAGCGCGCCGAGGATCGCGTCCTGGGTGGGGCGGCCGAAGCCGGTGGTCAGCGCGACCTTGACGCCGGCGGCGCGCAGGGCGCGGATGGTGTCCTCCGCGCCCTCGATCGGCGCGCAGCGGCCCTCGGCGACCAGGTCGGCGTAGGCGCTCTCGAACGCGAGGTTGGCCGCCTGTGCGCGCTCCTCGTCGCCGTCGAGCAGGGCCCGGAAGACGGTGATCTTGCTTTCGCCCATGGTGTCGTGGACGTAGCCGAGCTTGCGCTCGAAGTCGGCCGTGCCGGGCTCGACGCCGACCGCGCCGATCGCCCGGGTAAACGCCTCGACCACGAGGCCGTCGTCCGCGACGGTGGTGCCGGCCATGTCCAGGACGGCGAGCTGATAGTTCGTCATGAGTGGTGCTCCGGGGGGCTTTCGACGACGAGTGGGGCAGGAAGGGGCGGCCGGGTCACAGGCCGACGGTGTCGGCGGTGCGTTCCGCGATCGCGGGCGAGCAGGTCATCCCGCGCCCGCCGGGGCCGGTCACCAGCCAGGTGCCGGGGGCGACCTGCTCGCGGTGCACGACGCGGGTGGTGTCGACGGTCTGCGCGTACACCCCGGCCCAGCGGCGGCGCACGGCCGGCAGCGGGCGGCCGAGCAGCGCCTCGGCCACCTCGACCAGGTGCGTGTAGGGCGCGGAGTCGACGTCGAAGGTGAACGGCTCGTCGTACTCGTGGGTGTCGCCGATGGTCAGCCCGCCGTCGAGGCGCTGGACCATCAGCAGCTGCATGCGGTGCTCGGTGGGCACCGGTGCCTGCGGGTGGGCGGCGCGCAGCGCCTCCAGCGCGGTGCCGGCGTAGGCCGGGTAGTAGCGGAAGCTGTCGCCGTCGGCGACCGAGGTGGTCAGCGCCTCGTCGAGCGGGTCGGTCTGCATCATCTGCAGGCGCACTCGGCGCACCGGCAGTGCGGGGGCCAGCTCGCGGACCAGCCCGCTCAGCCACGCGCCGGTGCACAGCACCACCAGGTCGCCCTCGTGCGTCTGCCCGTGGTCGTCGCGCACCCCGGTGCCGGCGGGAAGCAGGTCGCGCACCTCGCGGCCGGGCAGCCAGGTGTACCGGCCGGAGCCGGCCATCCGCTCGCGCAGCGCGGGCAGCGCGACGCGGGACTCGACCGCGCCGTCGCGCTCGCACCACAGCGCGGCGTCGAAGGCACCGCGCAGGGCCGGGTTGTGGCCGCGCGCCTCCTCCGGGGTGAGCAGCTTCAGGCCGCGTTCGGCGGCGTCGGGCAGGGCGAGCGCCGCCTCGGCGACCGCTACCTCCTCGGCGCCGCGGCATACGGTGAGCGAGCCGTTGGGGCGAAAACCGATGCCGGGCACGTCCGCGCCGATGCGCTCCCACAACTCGCGGGCCCGCAGCGCGGTGTCCAGTTCGTCGCCGCCGGCCCGGCCACCGATCCACACCAGGCCGAAGTTGCGCACCGAAGCACCGCGCGCCTCGCGCTCGCGCTCGATCTGCACGACCTCGTGGCCTCGCTCGATGGCCTGCCAGGCGTGCATGGTGCCCAGCACGCCACCTCCGACGACAATGACTCGCACCGGCTTCCTCCGTGTTCTCGGGGGCGAATGCGACCAGCTTGGGAGTGGCCGATGCCGAGCACACGGAGGCGGTATGTCGTCCGGGTGAACAGTCCGTTAAGGTCCGAACCTGTTACCTCGTCGTTATCAAAGTCGGTCGATCAGGCCCGCATACGCGTCGCGAATCCCATCCGATCACCACGAAACAGCGCCCGCACCCGCTCGATGGGCACCCCCTGCGGGTCGTAGGAGGTGCGCATGACCAGCAACATCGGCAGCGCCGGGTTGGTCTCCAGGAGCAGCGCCTCGCGCGGCGCGGCCAGGACGGTCTCCACCGTCTCGTGCATCTCCGCGAAGACCACGCCCAGATCGTCCTGCAGGCACCTGTACAGCGAACCCTCCGGGCGCAGCACGTCCAGGATCGTGGGGAACCGGTCCAGCGGCAGGTAGGTGCTCTCCAGGCCGATCGGCTCGTCGTCGGCGAGCAGCACCCGCTCCACGTGCACGGTCAGGTCGCCGGCCCGGATCCGCAGCCGTTCGGCCAGGTCGGGCTTGGCGACATGGTGTTCGAGGGTGACCACACGTCGGCTGGGGGTGAGCCCCATCGAGCGCACCGCCTCGGTGTAGCTGCCCATGCTCACCGGCTGCATCAGCTTCGGCGGCGCGACGTAGGTGCCGCGTCCGCGCGCCGAGCGCAGTCGGCCCTCCATCACCAACTCGCCGATCGCCGCGCGCAGCGTGGAGCGGGCGACGCCGTAGTCGGCGGCGAGTTCGCGTTCGGAGGGCAGCAGGGCGTCCTCGCCCAACTCGTCCATGAGTTGGAGCAGACGCATCTTCACCGTGTGCGACTTGGGCACGCGGCCGTGTTCGGGAACGCCGTCGCGATAGGGACGGGCTGTGGAGTCCGGTCTGGGCACGAAGGGAGCCTATTCGGCCGGCGCCGGGTACGTTCGACCCTTCCACGCCGCACCGCGCCCACGCGCGTGCCGCACCGCCGAGTGCACGGTCATCCCCAGGTAGAGCGTGGCCGCCGCCGGCAACAACACCGCCTCCGCCGCGGGCCGTCCGTAATAGCGCGCCATCGGTACATAGGTCGCGGTCATCAGCGCCCACACCGCGAGCCCGAGCAGCGCGAGCGGAACATCGCCGCCGACGAGCCCGGCGACCAGCGCGACCGGCGCGGCCAGATAGACCAGCGCCAGGCCCACCACGGTGCCGGCGAGCAGCAGCCAGGAGTGCCGGAGCTGGGCGAACGCGCTGCGCGCGACCATGTTCCACAGGTCGGCCAGCCCCGGATAGGGCCGCACGCTGTCCACGTGCCGCGCCGGGCCGTCCGCGAGCACCAGCCGGATCCGGCCGCCGGAGCGCTTGAGCGCGGTGCCGAGCGACACGTCGTCGATCACCGCGTCCCGGATCGCCGCCACCCCGCCGGCCCGCTCGAGCGAGGTGCGCCGCACCAGCACACATCCGCCGGCGGCGGCCGCCACGCGGGACTTCGGCCGGTTCACCCGGCGGAACGGGAAGAGCTTGCCGAAGAAGTACACGAAGGCCGGCACGATCAACTTCTCCCACCGGGTGTGCGTGCGCAGCCGGGCCATCACCGACAGCAGGTCGAGCCGGTCCCGCTCGGCCTCGCCGACCAGCCGGGCCAGCGAATCGGGCGCGTGCGCGATGTCCGCGTCGGTGAACAGGATCCAGTCCACCTCGCCGACCGACTCCACGCCGTGCCGCAGCGCCCACAGCTTGCCGGTCCAGCCCGAGGGGGGCTCCCCGGGCGAGGTCACGGTCAGCGGCACCCGGGCGTCGGCCCCCAGTCGGCGGGCCACCTCGGCGGTCGTGTCGGTACTGCCGTCGTCGACCAGCACCACCTCCGCCCGGCCGGGGAAGTCCTGCGCGAGCAGCGTGGGCAGACTCTCCCCGAGCACCGCGGCCTCGTCGCGCGCGGGCACGATCACCGCCACCGTCCCGCTGCCCGAGGGCGGCGCGGCGGGCCGCGCCAGACGCACGTCGGTGCGCCAGAACCAGCCGTGAAACAGCGTCAGATAGACCCAGGCGAGACCGGAGACCGCGGTGATCCACAACAAGACGTCCACATCGGAAGCCTGCCGGCTCCGCCGCGCCACTCGGGCGCTCCTTCCGGGTGAAGTCCGCGCGCGAACGGAGTCCTCCGGTCAAGCGGGCGACCGCCGGGGCCGATATCGGGTAGGGGAGCTGTCTCGACAGTTGAGGAACTACCCATCGGCAGAAGGGCGGTGCCCGTCATGGGCGACACGACCACGAGAGACCGGGAGCAGGTTCGCGGGGGCGGGGCGACCCGTTGGCAGGGATTCGAGGTCGGCACCCGGGTGCGGGTGCAGGTGGGGCTGAGCACCGGGCACATCGGCGAGGTCTGCGAGGTGTTCGCGGACGCGCACCGCCCGCCGCTGTCCCCGTATCAGTGGTATTCGGTGCGTTTCGCGGACGGCCTGCGCCCGCTGTACCGCCACGACGAGCTGGTCGAACTCGCGTAGGTCGCCTCCCGCCCGTCCCCGGCTCCGGCCGACCCGCCCGCGGCCACCGCGTGCGCCCGCACCCCGACGGTGGGCGCGCGCGGCCGGCGGCGGGCCACGCGCGTACCGCCCGGACGACCCCCTCGACCGCGTGTCCAACGACACCGTCGGTCGGGCCTTGCGCTTGCACGCCCACCGGGGCAGGGTGCGGGCACGGGATCTGAAAGGGCGTCAGAATGACGATCAAGCTGGGCGTGATGGCGCCCTTCGCGGACGGTCTGATCACCTCCGGCGGCTTCCTGCGCGACTTCGCGGGCACGCTGGAGGAGTGCGGCGTGGAGTCCGTGTGGACCGTCGAACACGTCGTGGTCGCCGAGGACTACGAGCCCCTGTACCCGTACTCGGATTCCGGACGCACGCCGAGCGCGGCGGGTGTGGTGCCGATGCCCGACCCGCTGGAGACCATCGCCTTCCTCGCGGGCGCCTCGCGCACCCTGCGTTTCGGCACCGCGATGGTGGTCGCGCCGCTGCACAGTCCGGTGGTGTTGGCCAAGCGGGCCGCCACCATCGATCGGCACTCGGACGGCCGGTTGTCGCTCGGTCTGGGCATCGGCTGGCAGAAGGAGGAGTACGCCGCGGTCGGTGCGGCGTACTCCGAGCGCGGCGCCCGGCTCGAGGAGTGCGTGGGCGCGATGCGCGCGCTGTGGGCCGACGCGCCCGCCACGTTCCGCGGCAGGTTCACCACGTTCGAGCGGGTGCACTGTCTGCCGCGTCCGGAACGCGGCGCGGTACCGGTGGTGCTCGGGGGCAACAGCGAGCCGGCGGTGCGCCGGGCGGGCCGGATCGGCGACGGTTGGTTCCCGTACACGATCGCCCCCGACGAGTTCGAGGTGCGCGCCGAGTCGCTGCGCGCGAGCACGGCCGCGGCCGGTCGGACCCCGGGCGCGGTGGAGATCACCGCGTGGCCCGGCTCGTGTGATCGCGATCTCCAGTACGACCCGACCTGGGTGCGCCGGTTCACCGACGCGGGGGCGAGCCGCCTGGTGTTCGCCCCCAACCCGGCCGAACTGGCCGGGCCGCGGGGGCTGCGGGTGTTGCGCGAGCGGATCGCGCACTACCGCGAGACCGTCGCGGACAAGCTGTGAACACCCCCGCGTCGCCCGCCTCGGAGACCGTGAGCATCCTCGACCACGTGACCCTGACGAACGATCAGGTCGCCTGGTGGCTGGGCCAGTTCCATGATCGTTACCTGCCGGGCGCGCAACGGCGCGGGATGCGCCTGGAGCGGGTCTGGCGCTCGCCCGCGGGTCGGGACGCGACCACCGTGCACATCCTGTGGATCCTGCCGGGGATCCGCGCGTTCTACGCGATGCGCGGGGCCGCGGCGGCCGATCCCGAGGTGGCGGCGTTCTGGGCGGCCACCGACGGTTACGCGTTGGAGCGGCAGCGGCGGGCGCTGCAACCGGCCGAGGCCGGTTCGGGGGTGTCCGCGTGAGGCGGTGGGTGGTCCGGGCGGAGGGGCCGCCCGCTCCCGGATCCTCGGTACTCGCGGCTCCGGGTCTCTCGGCGGGGCCGGATCTGCCCGGCAGCGTCGGCGGGCTCGGCTGGTCGTGGGATCTGCGCGCCGACGGCCGGCCCGAACTGCCCGCGTCCGCCGACGCGATCGCCCTGCTGCCGGTGCGCGCCGGGTTCGTGCCGCTGACCGGTCCGCGGATCAAACGCACCCTGTTGCTGACCGTGCGCGCGGGCACCCCCGCCGACGTGCTCGCGGAGTTCGAGTCGGATCTGATCGCGATGCCGGAGCACATCGGGACCATCCGCTCCTGGGCGCTGTCCCGGGTGGACCCCGTCGGGGGCGACACCGCGTGGACACACGCGTGGGAACAGGAGTACGCCACGATCGAGGGGTTGACCGGCGAGTATCTGCTGAACCCGTATCACTGGGCGCATGTGGATCGCTGGTTCGACGGCGAGATACCCGGGGCGATCGTGGAACCCGTACTGGCTCACGTCTTCCGCTGGAGCCGATCCCCGGTGCTCACCGACGATCTTCCCGGAGTCGGACCTGACTGATCGTCAAATCCGGTGTGCGACAAGGGCAACCAACAGGTGGGTCCATTCGCGATCGGTGAACCGTAGGACCGCGCAGGCCCGTTGCTTGGAGTCGCGCACCACCACCTCGCTGGGCCGACGGTTCACCACTTCGACGCAGTTTCCCTGCACGCTGCTGTAGGAGCTCCGTCGCCACGTCGGTGCGTGGGTTTCCTGCGACCAGGTCGCCATCGGCCCGTCACCCCTGACTTGTCGAGGTTCCGCCGCCGGGCGACTCGAACCCCTCCCCCAGGTGGGAGCCGACCTCCACGTGAGGGTCAGGGACATCGCCCGATCGGGTGAACCGTGTACACGCGGACACCGAAGTGGCGGCGAGAGTTGCACCGCCGGGTTTCGTGGAGCATCCTACCGAGCACCCTCACTTTACGCGCTTACAAGATCACTTAAAGCGACGGAACGGGGCGGGGCCGCTTGCGGGGGCAATCGCAGCCCGCGCAACAGGAGGTAGCCGCATGACCACCCTGGCCGATCCGGAAGTGGCGGACGAAGCGGACGAGGTCAGCCCGACCATCACGCTGCCGGCGATGCCCGCGTGCGTGTCCGCCGTGCGGGAACACGTCCGCGTGGCGCTGCGGGTCTGGGACCTCGACTCCCTGTCCGACATCGCCGTACTTCTCGCCTCCGAACTGGCGACCAACGCCGTGCGGCACGCGGGACTCGGACGCCCGTTCAGCGTCGTGGTCCGCCGAGATCGCGCGCCGGACGGCGCCGCCTGTGTGTGGATCGAGGTGCACGACACGGACGCCCGTACACCCCGGGTGATCGAGGCCGCCGACGACGACACCACGGGCCGCGGCCTGATACTGGTCGAATCGTTGTCCGACGGCTGGGAATCGGTGCCCGAGCCCGGCGGCAAGTGTGTACGTTTCCGGCTCGCGATGACCGCCTGAGCCGCCGCCGGCCCGCGTCGACCTCCGCGCCGCCGGGTCAATCCCCGGGTACGCCCGCCCGGGACGGCGGGACGTGGACCGGCAGTTCGTGCACGTGGGCCCGGCCCGGCGCGAGCGTGTCCACGGCCAGCCGGCCCAGGTGCGGGTGGTGCGTGAAGACCACCACCTGGAACCGGTCGGCCATCGCGTCCAGCACCGAGAGCATCGCCCGGGTGCGGCCGTCGTCGAAGGTCATCGCCACGTCGTCGAGCACGATCGGCATCGCCCGCCCGGCGTCGGCGTAGGCGTCGAGCGAGGCCAGCCGCAGCGCCAGGTAGAGCTGATCGCGGGTGCCCTCGCTCATCTCGTCCACCCCGAGCACGCCGGCCCCCGACCCGGCGTGCCCGGCGCCGCCCGCGCGCCGCGCGCGCAACACCGGCGCGCCCTTGCGCCCCTCGGTCTCCACCAGGAGCCGGTCGAAGCGGCCCCCCGTGAGCGCGGCGAAGACCTCCTCCGCCCGGGCCAGGACCGGGGCCTGGTTCTCCTTGCGGTAGTCCTCCATGCACCGGAGCAGCACCTCGCGGGCCAGCCGCAGCCGGACGAACTCCTCGGTGTCCTCTGCGATCGCGGCGACCGTGCCGGCCACCTCCTCCTGCGCCCGCGCCGCGGCCACCGACTCGCGCTCCAGGTCGAGCATGCTCTGCCGGCGTCGGCCCAGCGTCTCGCCGGCCGCCGCGTAGGCGGCGTCGGCCTCCTCGACGCGGCGCGCGGCGTCCTCGATCTCCACGTCGAGTTCGTCGGGGGCGTAGCGCGCGGCCTCCTGTTCGACCTCGGGCGACAGCAGCGCGCGGTGGTCGGCCAGCGCGGCTTCGAGGTCGCGCACCCGGGCCGACCGTTCCACCGCGGCGCGCAGGTCGCCGAGGTCGGCGGCACCGGACGCGGCGACCAGCGCGGCGAGTTCGGCCTCGGTGTGGGCCGCGGCGTCGCGGCCGGCGCGCAACGCCCGTTCCAGGTCCGCGATGCGCTCGGCGAGGCCGGTGCGGGCCGCCTCCACGCCGCGCGCCGCGGTGAGCTCGCGGTGCAGGTCGAGGACCGCCGCGAAGGCGGGTCGGCCGGTGGGCTCGCTCGGCGCCGAACGCCCGCACGCGAGGAACGCCTCGGCCGTGCGGGCGCCGAATCCGGCCACCCGGTCGGCCGCGCGGATCCGCCGTCGGTCCGCCTCGGCGGCCCGCCCGACCGCCGCCGCCACCTCGGCCAGCGTGGCCACCGCGGCGGCGATCGTGTCCGGCCCGCCCTCGGGCAGGTCCAGCTCGCGCGCCAGTTCGTGCCGCCGCCGCTCCCAGGCCGCCCGCTCGCCCTCGGCCCGCTCCGACTCGGTGACCGCCTCGGTCAGTTCGGCCTCGGCCTCGCGCACCGCCGCCACCACCGCCTCGCGCTCGCGCACCGCGTCGGCCAGCGTGTCGCGGCGCGCGTCGGCCTGGGCGATCAACGCGGGCAGCGTGCTCGTCCCGGTGGGCGCGCCGGACTCGGCCAGCGCGGTCCGGAAATCGGCCACCAGCGCGGCGACCCGGGCCCGGCCGGCGGCCAGTCGCTCGCGCACGCCCCGGGCCTCGACCTCGACCCGGGCCAGCTCGCCGATCGCGTCCAGGACGGCGACGGCGTCGTGCGGATCGGGGGCGGGCAGGCCGCTCGGCGCCCACGCGCGGGCCCAGTCCGCCGCGAGTTCGCCCGCCCTCCCGGTCGCCGCGGCCCGTTGCTCGGCCAGCCGGGCCAGCGTGCGCTCGTCGTGGGCGAGGTCGGCCTCCAGGCGGCCGCGTCGTACCGCCTCCTCGGCCCGTCGCGCGATGTGTTCGGCGATCTCGTCCGCCGCCGCCACCGCCCGCTCGTAGGCGTCGATCCGGTCGTCGGCCGGCGCCGGGCTCGCGCGGATCAGCGTCCACAGCCGGTCGCGCTCGGCCCGGACCGCCGCCCAGTCGGCGGGCGTCGGCGGCGGATCGGCCAGGGACGACACCGCCAGTTCGCGGCGGCGCCCGTCGTGCTCGCTCACCAGCGCGCGCTCGGCCGCCGCCGTCTCGTCCAGTTCGGCCCGGACCCGCAGCAGCCGACCCAGTCGATCGGCGACCCATTCGCGCCCGGGCAGCCGCAGCCGCGCGGGGTGATCGGGGGCACGCACGTCCAGGTCGGCGAGACCGTGTCGGCCCCGCAGATCGGCAGCCTCGTGGTCGAGTTCGGCCAGCCGACGCTCGTCGCGCGCGATGTCCTCGACCGGATCGCCCGGCACCGATCGCAGCAGCGCGCGCAGCACGGCCGGGTCGGCGGGCTCGGGAATCGCCGCACCGGCCGCACGGGCCGCGTCGAGCCGGGCCCGGCGGTGCGCGACCTGCTCGACGGCGCCCGCGCGTCGGGCCTCGCACACCGTCAGGTCGTCGCGCAGCGCGGTGACCCGCGCGGCCACTCCCGCGGGCAGCTCGTAGGCGGTCGGGTCGTCGAGGGCGCGGTCCGGGCGCACCCGGGCCAGCAGTTCGGCGGCCACGCCCCGGGCCTCGGTGGCCTCGGCGTCGGCGTGGTCGGCCTGTTCGACCGCGTCGCGAATCGCCGCGACGTCGGCGTGCAGCGCGTCCACGGCGGCGCCGGCCGCCAACAGGTCGCGATCCGCCCCCGGTTCGGCCCACTCGGCCCGGGCCCGGGCCGACTCCCGCTCGAGCCGCGCGCGTTCGGCCGCCGTCTCCGCGGTCCGCGCGTCGAGCGCGGCCAGCGTCGCCGCCACGTCGGCGCCCACCGGCGGTCCGCCCGCACTCGTCTCGGCCAGCGCGGCGTCCAGCTCGGCCCGCTTGGCCAGCACCGGCAGCGCCTGGCGGACCCGGTCGAGGCGCTCGAACCGGACCCGCGCGTCGCTGCGCTCGCGGCCCAGCCTGTCGCGTTCCTCCTCGGCGCGCCGGCTCTCCTCGACCGCCTCGCCGAAGACCGCGGGGGCCAGGCCGTCGTCCTGCACCCGCTTGCGCAGCCGGCCGAGTTCGACCAGGCCCGCGTTGATCCGCTGGTTCTTGCCGCGGATCTTGTACAACTGCGCGGCACGTTCCTCGAGGCGGGTCAGCACCTCGCCGAGCCGGGCCGACGAGCGCGATTCGAACAGGGCCCGGCCCACGTCGCCCTCGCCGCGCAGCAGTTCGGCCCCGCCCGCGCGCAACCCGGCGTGGTCGAGCGCGAACACCTGCCGGAAGTCGTCGCGGCCCACGCCCGCCAGCAACCGGGTCAGCTCGGCCTCGGCGAGGACCGAGCCGTCGGCGCGGGTGAGCGGGTCCCGGTCGCGCTTGTGCCGCACCACGTCGAGCACCCGCCCGTGCTCGTCCCGCACCAGCGCGCCGAGCCTGAGGTCGCGCATCGCGTGTACGAAGTCGTACGAGGTCTGTCGGTCCATCCCGTAGAGCAGTTGGTCCAGGGCGTGTCGCACGGTGGACTTGCCGGCCTCGTTCGGGCCGCTGATCACGTGCACACCCGGGGCGCCGAGTTCGATGTGGCGGTCGGTGAAGCAGCCGAACGCGATCAGGTCGAGCCGGTCGATCCTCACGCGTGCTCCCCGTCGGTCCCGGTGACCAGCGCCGTGAGCAGTTCCACGGCCTGATCGAAGATGTCGGCGCGCCAGGCCGCGTCGGCGGGCGCTATGCCCTCCTCGGCGACCTTCGGGTCGAGTGTGCGCATCCCGGGCACGGTCCGGACCAGTTGCTCCAGCGCGGTCGGGTCGGCGCGCAGCGCCTTGGCCGTCCGGGCCAGGTCCGCCACCAGCGTCGGCACCTCGAACCCGGCGTCGGCCAGGTCGGCGTGCCGGGTCTCCAGGCGGATCTTCTCCAGCCACACCCCGGAGAACTCGGCGGCCAGCGCCCGGGTCTCGAAGACGAATCGGCGCTCGTCGCGCCACAGCGCCTCGTGCGCGTCGGTGGCACCGGTGATCCGCACCCGGCCGGCGAGGAGGCGGTCGCCGGCCGCGCCGCGCTGCTCGGCCAGGGCACGCCGGACCAGGTCGAGCACGTCGTCGACCCCGCCGGCGGCCGAGGCGTCGACGTCGAGGCGGGCCCAGCGCACCACATCCAGGTCGCGGTGCTCGACGGCGGCCCGGCCGTGGTCGTCGACGGTGATCAGCGTCGCGCCCTTGGGTCCGGTCTCGCGCGCGTGCCGGCCCTGGATGTTGCCCGGGAAGACGATCCACGGCTCGCGCGCGTGCACCACCTCGCGCGCGTGCACGTGGCCGAGCGCCCAGTAGTCGTAGCCGCGTGAGACCAGATCCCCGACGCTGCACGGCGCGTAGGTGGCGTGCCCCTCGGCGCCGGTCAGCGCGGTGTGCAGCAGGCCGACGTTGAACATCCCCCCGCGCGGCGCGGGATAGGCGAGCGCGAGGTTGTCGGTCACGTCCCGGACCGCGAAGCCCTGACCGTGCACGGCCAACCCCAGGTCCTCGAAGGCGACCGTCTCGGGGCGCGCGGTGGAGAAGCGGTGCACGTTGGCCGGCAGCCGCAACTCCCGGGTGATCCGACTGTCGGCGTCGTGGTTGCCCGCGACCAGCAGGACGCGGATGCCCGCCTCCTCCAGGCGGCGCATCTGCACGCCGAAGAACAACCCCGTGTGGTAGTCCTTCCAGTCGCCGTCATAGATGTCGCCGGCGAGCAGCACCGCGTCGACCGCCTCGGCGAGCGCCAGGTCGACGAGGTTGACCACGGCCCGCCGCGCCGCGCCGCGGATCTGTGCCGCGGGCGCGCCCTCGTAGCCGGAGAGGCCGCGGAGCGGGCTGTCGATGTGCAGGTCGGCGGCGTGCAACAGCTTCATGAAGCGGGGCGCCTCCGGTCGGCGATCACGGGCAGCCAGGATAGGCACACGGCACCGACACGGTGGCGGTTTCGACGGGACCCGGCACGGGGTGGGGCTGGCCCCACCCCCGATCGGCCAGGCACCTACCTGGCCGCGCGGCGGCCGTCCGGCCAGGCTGGAGGAAACGCGCCAAGCCCGTCCGGGAGTTCACCGTGACAGCTCGACAGACCGACCGCAGGCACCGGATTCCGACCCCGCTCGTCGCCTGCGCGCTCTGTGCGGTGGCCGGTGCCGTGTTGTGCCTGGCGGCGGTCCATCGGTCCGGGCTCCCGGCGAATCCGAACCTGATCGGGCTGCTGCGGCAACCGGCGCCACTGACCACCCTGGTGTTCGGCCTGTCCGGTCTGCTGGTGGCGCTGCGCGGTCGGACCGGGCGGGGAAAACCGGTTGAATCGACCCCGCCGAAGGCCGCACCCTGGAGTCTCCGCCACTCGGCGGTGAGTACGAGCGGGCCGCCCCGTCACGGGGAGGGGGCGACCCACTCACCCGGGGCCGGTTAACCCCGGCGCCGCTACTGGTTAAGATGGGCACGCAACTACGCACGCTCGCGTAGCTCAGCGGGAGAGCGCCTCGTTCACACCGAGGAAGTCACTGGTTCGATCCCAGTCGTGAGCACCGATCACTTCGTGATCCCGATCAATCGAGGGCCGCTCCTGCGAGCGGCCTTCGGCACGTTCAGGACCGTACCCGGCACCAGGCGGTCCGGATCCGGGCCGATCACGTCCAGGTTCGCCGCGTAGAGCGCCTGCCAGCCGCCGATCACGCCGAGGTCGCGCGCGATCGAGGACAACGTGTCGCCCTCCTTGACCGTGTACCGCGAGCCGAGCACGCCGATCTGGCGGGCACACTGCGGCCAGGCCTCCCAGCCCTGCACGCTCAGGATCCGCTCGGCGACGGCGATCTGTTCCTCGCGGGTGGCCCGGTCCGGCCGGTCGGCGTACTCCTGTCCGCCGGCCTCGTCCCACGTGCTCGGCAGGATCTGGAGTCCGCCGTAGTAGCCGTTGCCGGAATCGAGGTTCCAGCGGCCGCTGCTCTCGCACTCGGCGAGCCGATCCCAGACGTCGTCCGAGACCGCCTCGGCGGGTGCGGCCGGACCCACGACGAGCCCGGCGCCCAGCACACCGGCCAGCAGGAGAACCACGGACGATCGGATGATCAGCTTGGCCATGTCAGCCGACTGTAGGCAGCCCGCGCGCCGATCCGGGGACCCGACCGGGGGCGGGCCGCGGAATCACCCGGCTGTCGCAACGCCCGCACCACACCGGGCGGTCGGGCCGTCGCGACCGAGGCCGTGCCGAGAACGGCCCGTCGATCCGCCGGACCCGGCCTACGGCAGGTCCGGCAGCAGGCCGGTGGGGATGTCGATGTCCGAGGGCAACAGCCCGCTCGGCAACACCCCCGAGGGCAGGCCCGGCTGCTTGGGTCCCTGGGTCGAGGGGGTCTTCTTCGGGTTGTCGTCGTCGCCGTCCCCGCGGCCGATCAGGATGACTGCGGTCACCACGCCCGCCACCAGCACGAGCGCGATCACCAGCATGATCAACGGGTTGCCGCGGCGACCGCCGCCCTGCGTCGGCGGCGGTCGGTGCGGCTGCTGCGGATACGGCGGCGGTTCGTGGTGCGACACGGGCTTCGACCCCCAAGGCGACCGGTGCCGGGGGCGAACTGTCCCCGAACATCCATGCTGTCACGATCCGGACGTGCCGGAGCGGGTCCGCCGAAGTCCGGGCAAAGTGAGCATCGATTCGAGGGGGATCCCCGCTCCGACCACCACCGATGCGCGGGCCGCCGGACGAGCGCACCGCGCCGACCGCCGGCCACGTCCCGGGCGCGGCTCACAGGTCCTTGGTCAGCTCCTCGAACTCCAGGTCGTCGCGCAGCGGCCTGCCGAACCGCTCGTTGCCGTACGGGAACGGGGTGCGCACGCCGGTACGGGCGAAGCCGCGCCGCTCGTACCAGGCGATCAACTCCTCGCGCTGGCGGATGACGGTCATCCGCATGCGCTTGGCGTCCCACCGCCGCACCGCGACCCGCTCGGCCTCGGCGAGCAGCGCTCGGCCCAGACCGCCGCCCTGGCGACCGGGTCGCACGGCGAACATGCCGAAGTACACGACCGAGTCCGGATGCCGCTCCAACTGGCAGCAGCCGAGCAATACGCCGTCCCGCTCGGCGATCCACATCACACTGTCCACGCCCTCGACCACCGCCGCGACGCCGTCCGCGTCGGTGCGCTGCCCCTCCAGGAGTTCGGCCTCGGTGGTCCAGCCCGCGCGGCTCGTCTCGCCGCGGTAGGCGGATTCGACCAGTTCGAGCAGGGCAGGGATATCCGCCGGTCCGGCCTGCCGGAAGCCGACGGCGACCACCGCGTCGGGGGACTCCTGCGTTCGGGTCGACGCGTCCTGCGGCACCATGGTTGTCTCTCGCCCCTCGTCGATTCGGCAATGTGTTCCATGCCGTCCCCGAGCGTACGGCGTGGGTCCCGCGAGGGGCCCTCCGCTTTCGGTCGCGGTCGGGCGGTGACAAGGTGTCCGGAAGCCGGCAACCGGATGGCCCCGCCATGAATCGGGGGTCACCGGGCGACGAATCCGGACCAAGCCCGGGAAACGCAGAAATTCCAGGAAAACGGGAGAAGCCGTACATGGTGAGGGCAGGCGTTCGCCGGCTGCTGGACATACGGAGGACCAGGCTCTCCCTGGCCCTGGTGGGTCTGTGGCTGCTCGCCGCATGCGTCGCCGTCCGACAGGCCAACGAAGTACTCGACCGACCCGAGGACCGCAGGCTGCCGGACCTGGACGCGTGGCTCGGTCCCGATGGCGTGCTGCACCTGCCGGGCTCGCTCTACGACGCCGACGCGCGCGGCACCACCTTCGGGGGCACACCCTTCGCCGGCTGGGTGCTGCGCCCGCTCACCCGGGCCGCGGAGAACACGCTGGGCGTCGCCTGGACGGTGGCCACCCTGCTCATCGTGGCCGCGATCGCGGTGGTGGTCGCACAGGCGGTGCCCGGCCTGCGCACCCGCCGCGCCCGGCTGCTCGCGACGCCGCTGATCATCACCCTGCTCGTGGTGTCCCTGCCGGTGCGCGGAAACCTGTCGCTCGGCCAACTCAGCCTGCTCCCGGTCCTGCTCGCGCTGCCCGCGATGCTCAGAGCCGCCCCGGGCCGGGTCGCCTCGATCGCGATGGGTGTCGCCGCCGCGCTGCATCCGGCCATGTTGTTGTTCGCCGTCTATCTGTGGCTGACCGGCAAGCAGCGCGCGGCCGCGAACGCGACGGCCACCTTCCTCGGCTGTACCGCGGTGGCCTGGGTCACCATGCCGCACGACTCCTTCACGTACTGGGTGCACCACGTCGCCGGCGCGGGCCTGGGCGGCGACGCCGACGCGCTGTCCAACCAGTCGCTGCACGGACTGCTGCTGCGCGTCGGCCTGTCCGGGCCGCTGGAGATCGCGCTCGTGGTGCTGCTGTCCGCCGCCGTGTTGTGGTTCGGCGTGCCGCGCGCGGTGGCCTACGCCAAGGACGGACAGGCGCTGCTCGGTGCCGCGCTGGCCGGCTGTGTGATGGTCGCGGTCTCCCCCGTCTCCTGGCAGCACCAGCAGTTGTGGATCCTGCTCGTCGCGGTCGCCCGGCTCGGCGCCCGGCAGACGGACCGCATGGTGTGGCCGGTCGCGGTCTTCATGATCATGACCTTCGACAGCAAGACGCTGGTCTGGGGCAAGCTGGCCGCCGTTCGCACGATCGCCGACAACGGGCCGCTGCTGCTCGCGATCGCCTCGGCGTGCGCGGTGCCGTTCATCACCAAGGCGTCGGCCGAGTGGAGCCCGCGGGCGGTGCCGCAGGGCGTCGCGGAAAAGGGCCGGTTCGCCTGGATCCCGGCGCTGCCGTTCGGCTGGCGTCCGCTGTCCCGGCCGAACCTGCTGCTCGAACTGCTGATGATCCGGGTCGGCTACCAGGTCTACTCGTTCATCCGGGCGTCGGTGCCGGACCAGCGGCAGGTGGCCGAGGAGCACGGGCAGCAGATCATCGACCTGGAGAAGTTCCTGCACGTCGACGTCGAGCGCGGCCTGAACCACTTCGTGGCCGGGATCGGCTGGCTGCAGAGCAGCATGAACTTCTTCTACGAGACGTTCCACTTCATCGTGCCGCTGACCATCCTGGCCATCCTGTACGTGCGCAAGCCCGCCGCCTATCGCTCGGCGCGCACCGTGCTGAGCGTGGCCACCCTCACCGGCCTGGTCGGGTTCTGGCTCTACCCGCTCGCGCCGCCGCGACTGATGCCGGGCTACGACTACATCGACACCGTGCACGGTGTGCAGGACCTGAACAATCCGGACTTCGGCGCGCTGACCAAGATCTCCAACCAGTACGCGGCGATGCCCTCGCTGCACGTGGGCTGGTCGTTGTGGTGCGGGTTGATGATCCTGGCCATCGCGCCGAAGGGCTGGCGCTGGCTGGGTCTGCTCTACCCGCTGTCCACCACGATCGTCGTGATGGGCACCGCCAACCACTGGATCATGGACGCCGTCGGCGGCGCCGCGGTGGTCACCCTGGGCTTCGTGGTCCAGTACCTGCTGACCGGCCGCTCCGCCTTCTCGGTCGACCCGGTCGCCGCGCCCGTCGCCGAGCCGGTCGCCGTCGCGGCGGGGATCGGACCGGGGGTCGGGGTCGCCGACGCGATTAGCACACCGGTGACGGTTGGGGCCGGTGAGTCGGATGTGATCACTCGTTCGTCGGAGTCAAAGCCGGATGATTCCGATTCGCGGGATGATCCAGACATACAGCCGGTCAGTCGCAAATAGTGATGATACGCCTGCTCATTGCCAACACTTTGCCAACAGCGCCCGCATCCCGATCGTGCTTCGAGCGGTAGTCAGTGTGGTCGGCGCCGGAGGGGCCCGACCTCACCGTGACACCACGAGGAGCACCATGACGCACATCTCGCGCCGCGTAGCCCGGGCCGCCCTGCTGATCGCCGCCGGCGCCGCGCCGATCCTGGGCGCGTCCGCCGCGCACGCGGCGGAACTGCCCACCGGTGGCCTCGGCGCGCTGACCCAGCCGGACGTCGGCGGCCTCGCCGACAAGCTCCCCGCGGCCTCCGAGGGCGCGGGCAACGCGGCCGGTGGAACGGCGTCCAAGACTGTCCCCGCGGCCTCGAAGACCGCAGGTCAGACGGCCGGTACCACCGCGTCGAACGCGAACAGGACGGTCGGCGACGGCGCCGCGGCGGCCGCTCCCGCCGCCAGCCAGACGGTCGGCCAGGCCGCCCCCGCGGCCGGTCAGCTCGCCGCCGGCGGCGTCCCCGCGGCGCCGTCCCTGCCCGCCGTGCCCTCCCTCGGCGGACTCCCGATCGGGGGTTGATCGAACCGGTTCTCATTCGGTCGAGAGCCCGGTGAAACCGGCGGGGCCGGTGCGGCGTGTCCATTGATGCCGCACCGGCCCCGCCGTATGTCCGAAGCGCGCTTGTCCACCATTGGGATTAGCAAACGATCGGGTATCCCTCCGTGGGATGACGTACCAAAGGGCCATCGTGCGCATCCAAATTACTTCGTGGGTGTCTACGCTGTTCTGCGAGCGTTACGAAGAGTCGCAATTGTGGACATAGGGACACGGGACTCTTCCACCACCCCACAATCGAGGAGCACGGTGTCTGCCACGACGCGGGCCGCCGCGAACGGCCACAACAAGAACGGCACCGGCACCCCGGCTGCCGAGCGCGTGCGCGGGATCTCGGCGGGGGTGCTGATCTGGTACCTGCGGATCGTGGCGGCACTCGACTTCGTGTCGGCCGTCTCGGTGCCGCTGCGCGACCGGGTGCGACACCACGACACGGGTGAGTACTACACGCCGTTCCTGGTCACGTCCGGTTTCACGTCGGCCGCGCTGGCCGCGTTCCTGGCCATCATGCTCGCCCGCCGCAAGCGGGCCGCCTGGGCGTTCACGGCGATCCTGCTCGTCCCGTCCACCGCGGTCTACATCTGGGCGCTGTGGTTCGACGACCTGCGGCAACACCCGTTCAACTGGTTCTCCACGATCCTCACGTTCGTGATCTGCGTCGCGCTGCTGTTGAGCTTCGCCGAGTTCGGCGCCAAGGGCGACCGGGGCAACGTGCTCAAGGCCGGTCTGGTGCTGGCCGGCGGCGCGGTGGTCGGTGTGGTCCTGGGCTCGACGCTGGTCAACGCCACCGACCGGATCGCCGACTCCAGCATGGGCGACCGGATCCTGTACGCGGTGTTGCGCATCTTCACCCTCGCCCCGGACAGCGACCTGGGCAGCGTCTCGGTGCCGCGCTGGGTCGACATCGTGATCAACGTGGCCGGCGTGATGTTGTTCCTGCTGGTGCTCTACGTGCTCTTCCGCGCGCCCAAGGGTCGCGAACTGCTCACCCCCGACGACGAGGTGCTGCTGCGCGAGCTGCTCGACAAGCAGGGCGAGCGGGACTCGCTCGGCTACTTCGCGCTGCGCCGGGACAAGGCGGTGATGTGGTCGCCGAGCGGCAAGGCGGCGGTCGCCTACCGGGTCGTGGGCGGCGTCTCGCTCGCCTCCGGCGACCCGATCGGCGACCCCGAGGCGTGGCCCGGCGCGATCGACCGCTGGCTCGCCGAGGCCGAGGACCGCGCCTGGGTGCCGGCCGTGATGGGGGCCAGCGAGGAGGCCGGCACGATCTTCGCCCGGCACGGTCTGGACGCGTTGGAGCTGGGCGACGAGGCCATCGTCGAGGTGTCCGAGTTCAGCCTGGAGGGCCGCGCGATGCGCGGTGTCCGGCAGGCGTACAACCGGGTCAAGCGCGCCGGGTACACCACCCGGGTGCGCCGCCACGAGGACATCCCCGAGGGGGAGATGCGCGAACTGCTCGACCTCGCCGACCACTGGCGGGACGGGCAGACCGAACGCGGCTTCTCGATGGCGCTCGGCCGACTCGGCGACCCCGACGACGGGCGCTGCCTGATGGTCGAATGCATGGACGACGAGGGACGGCTGCGCGCGGTGCTCAGCTTCGTGCCGTGGGGCGCCAAGGGCGTCTCGCTCGACCTGATGCGCCGCGACCGCGAGTCGGACAACGGGCTGATCGAGTTCATGGTGCTCGACGTCATAGAGGGCGCCAAGGCGTACGCCGCGGCGAACGCGAAGCCCGCCAAGGGCAACAAGGGGAAGGGCAAGCCGGCCGAGCCGGCGGCCGAGGCTCCCGCCGAGGCGTCCCCGCCGATCGACATCGAGCGCATCTCGCTCAACTTCGCGATGTTCCGCTCGGTGTTCGAGCGCGGCAACAAGCTCGGCGCCGGGCCGGTGCTGCGACTGTGGCGCGCGGTCCTGGTGTTCTTCTCCCGCTGGTGGCAGATCGAGTCGCTGTACCGGGCCAACGAGAAGTACCGCCCGATCTGGGAGCCGCGCTACATCTGCTTCCGCAAGGCGAGCGAGCTGCCGCGGATCGGCATCGCGAGCGCCCGGGCCGAGGGCTTCCTGACCACGCCGACGCTGCCGCAGCTGTTCGGCGCCCGGCACGAGCAGCGGGTGGCCTCGATGACCAAGCGCAAGGCCGCCGACGCGACGCCGCCGCTGGACGGCTGGACGGCCGAGCAGCGCGAGCCGGCCGAGCACAAGCGGCCCTGATCACCCGGTTCGGCCACGCCGACCACGCCGAAGGGCGGCACCCTCGCGGGGGTGCCGCCCTTCGGTCGTTCGGCTCTTCGGTGTGGTCCGGGCCCTCGGGGTCGTCCGGGTCGGCTCAGACCAGGCGGCGGATCTCGCCGCGCACCCGGTAGAACCCGCCGCGGTCGGCCGGGCTGACCGCGTCCACCACGTAGCGCGCGCCCGCGACCCGCACGTTCTTCGGGAACTGCACGTTCCAGCCGCTCTCGTAGCCCGCGGTGACCACGTGCACCCGCAGCCGGCCGTTGCCCTGGTCGACGCACTCGACCACCACGCCGGTGCCGGCCTCGGTGGTGGTGGCGACCTCGGTGGTCGGCACCACGGCCTCCATCGCGGCCACCTTGACGTCGCGCACCTGCGGCACGGTGCCGCCCTGGGCCGCCGCGATCGCCGCCTCGCTCACGTCGATGCAGGCCAGCGAGCCGTCGGTGGTGACGATGTACAACTTCTCGTCGTGGTACTGCATGGAGAAGGCCGAGCCGCACGTGGTGCCCAGCTTCCACAGCCGCTTGCCGTCCTCGGTGAAGCAGTACACCGTCGAGGAGCTGTCCCCGGCGAAGACGTACTTCCCGTTCTCGGCGGTGGCGCAGGAGAACACCGACGCGTCGCAGTCGTAGGTGGTGCGGATGGCGCCGTCGGACTTGGCGATCCGGTGCACCTTGTTGCCGCTGGTGCCCGCGTACACGTCGTCGCGCTCCTGCCAGCCGAAGAGCACCCCGCCCTTGGTCCTGGTGGTCCACAACTCCTTGCCGTCGCCGGCCGCGAACGCCTGCACCCCGGCGCTGTGTCCGTGGTAGATCGCGTTCTCGTCGCAGCGCACCATCCATGCGCCGGTGCCGTTGGTGGCCGCCGCCCAGAGCGACTCGTCCTCGTGGTCGATCGTGGTGCAGCCGCCGTTGGAGTCGGACACGCCGAGCACGCCGTCGTGGATGTCCAGCCAGTAGATGTCGATGTTGTCGGTGATCTCGTAGGCCACGCGCGGGGCCTTGCCGCCGACGTCGTACACGTTGCCGTTGTCGCACCCGGCGTAGATCCACGAGTCGTCCGCGACGATGCACTTGACGCCGTCGGGCAGTTGGTAGCGGCCGGTGACCTCGCCGGCGTGGTCGAGGAACCAGACGTCGCCGCGCTGGTTGCCGACCAGGACCCGCTCGGAGTCGACGAAGATGCCGAACGCGGAGGAGCCGGTGCGGTAGCGCCACAACACCGGTGCCGAGTTGCGGGCCGTGCTGGGCCGGGAGACGATCTCGCGGCGGGTGATCGCCCTGGGCTTGCGCACTCCCTGGACGGCCGGCTCGTAGCCCTTGCGCAGCTTCGCGGCGACCTTCTTCTTGCCGTCCGCCTCGGCCTTTTGCGGCGTCGCGTGGGTGGTCGTCCCGGTCTGGCCCTTGGCCCCGATCCGCCCGTACGTGACCGTGACGTCGCAGCCGTCGACGACCACTTCGTAGTACTTGTGCGCGCCGTCGCCTTCCTCGGACAGCTCAAGGTAGGTACGGGTCTCGGGCATGACGACTCCTGGCTCCGCTGAGTGGTTGGGGGATGCCGAACATCCACGACGGGGCGGGAAAACCGTGCCGTTGCAAGGGGGCTGATGCCCCGTCATCCCCGGTGGCGACGACTCGAACACTACTCACGTCGGCCGACAGCATGGGGGCGGCCGGGCGGTTGCCCGGGCGCGGCGTCCATTCCCCCGGCCGGGTGGGCCCGTTCACCCGGCCGGCGCATCTCGGGACCGACGGTTTCGTTGTCGGGCAAAGTGCCCCGACGTACTCCCGACCCCTACTCCGCCGGGAGGATCACCGGGGCCGCGGCCCCTCCCCGTGGACGACGTTTCAGCGTCGGGCGCGGGGTTAATCTCCACTCGTCCCGATCACCGGTCGCCGGTTCGACCCCAGTACGGTCGGCCGAAGACCCCGCTTGCCCGAGGAGTCCATGTGGCCGGGCACGTCTTCACGTCATTGGCTCCCGTGGCGTTCGGCGCCAGACCCGCCGGCAAGCGCCTGGAGCGGGTCCGCAGATCGCCGCACTTCCGCGACGGCTCGTTCCGAAATCCCGTGCCGACGCGCCGTGGCAGTCCGGGCGCGCTCGGCAAGATGATGCGCGCGCAGCGGGCCGCGTCCGGACTGCGTCGACCGGCGGGGGCGATTCCCCTGGTCACCGCGTCGGCGGCGGACTTCGCGAAGGCGCCGGCGACCGGGCTGCGGGCGTCCTGGCTCGGGCACGCGACCGTGTTCGTGGAGATGGACGGTGTGCGCGTCCTGTTCGACCCGGTGTGGAGCACCCGATGTTCGCCGTCGGCGGCGTTCGGCCCGGCCCGGCTGCACGCGGTGCCGGTGCGCTTCGCCGATCTGCCCGACCCCGACGTCGTGGTCGTCTCGCACGACCACTACGACCATCTGGATCTGGCCACCATCGTGGCGCTGGCCCGGCGTGAGCGGGTGCTGTTCGTGGTGCCGTTGGGCATCGGCGCGCATCTGGAGCGATGGGGCGTCGCCGAGGACCGGATCACCGAGTTGGACTGGCACGAGTCGGGCGAGGTCGCCGGGCTCACCTTCACCGCGACGCCCGCGCGGCACTACTGCAATCGCGGCGCGCGGGTGCTCGGCACCGTGTTGTGGGCGTCGTGGGTGGTCGCCGGGCCCCGCCACCGGGTGTTCCACAGCGGGGACAGCGGCTACTTCCCGGGTTTCGCCGACATCGGCCGCGAGCACGGGCCGTTCGACCTGACCATGATCCAGGCCGGGGCGTACGCGGAGGCGTGGCCCGAGGTGCACCTGCACCCGGAGGGCGCGGTGCGGGCGCACGCGGATCTGGGCGGCGGGCTGATGTTGCCCATCCACTGGGGCACGTTCGATCTGGCGCCGCACGCGTGGGAGGAGCCGGCCGAGCGGTCGGTGGCGGCGGCTCGGGCGCTGGGCACCGGTCTGGTGATCCCTCGGCCCGGCGCGCTGTTCGAACCGGCCCTGGTGGACGGGGCCGAGGTGGAGCCGTGGTGGCGCGAGGTGTCGGCGGCGCCGGAGCGCTGGGCGCCGACGACGGCGGCCGAACCGGCGGCGGTGGAGCCGGTCGGGCTGGTGATTCCGGCGGTGTCGAGCGGATCCGCGGTGTCGGCGGGCTGAGGCGCGGAGCGGGGTACACCCGCCGGCCGGGACGGCCGGCGGTGGGTCAGGGCGCGGACGGGGCGGATGTCCTCCAGGCGTCGGCCCGGACGCCGCGCGGGAGGACCATGACGGGGGTGCGGGCGTTGCGGACGATCTTGTGCGAGACGTCGCCGACGAACACCCGCTTGACCGGACCGACCGTGCCGGACGCGCAGATCAGCAGGTCGTCGGCCCAGGTGACGGCGTCGAGCGCGGCACGTACGTCGTCGCCCTCGACCGTCTCGCCGTCGACCACCCCGTCGAGGTCGGCGATCGCCGCCGCGAGGTCCTGCCGGGCCTGCTCGCGCACGGAGCGCATCACCTGCTGCTCGGCCGCCTGGTGCTGCCTGCCCGAGTAGAGCCGGACCGGTCGCAACACCAGTGTGAGCAGCCGCGCGTCGGCGTCCAGGAGCCGGGCGAACGCGACGCCGCAGGCCGCGACCTGGGCCGACTGCGCGGCGCGCTGGTAGGCGATCGTGCAGCGGGCGACGCGCGGCGGCGGATGTTCGGCGAAGCCGCGCGGCGCCAGCACCACCGGCACCGGCGAGCCGTGCAGGAGTTGGTCGGCGGTGCTGCCGAGCGCGACCCGCCCGGCCCGGCCGCCCGGTGCCGGACCGATCACCACGAGCGCGGCGTCGTGCTCCTCGGCGATCCGGGCCAGTCCCCGGCCGCTGCCCCGGTTGTCGCCGATCGCGCGCTCCACCGGCAGGTCCGGGTCCCGCTCCCGCAGTTGCCGCTCCGCGTCGTCGAGCAGCCGATCGGTCTGCTCGCGCAGGAACGCGCGCCACTCCGCGTCCACCGCGCCGACCCCGGCGCCGGGCTGGGCGGGCGGGCGGATGTGCGCGAGCACCACGCGGGCACCCGCCTGGCGGGCGAGCAGCGCGCCCAGCGCGAGCGCGTCCTGTCCGCGCGGTTCGGGCCGACAGCCCACCACGATCCGCATGTCCGCGCTCACCGGTCCGCCTCGGCGCCGGCTTCGGCGCGCCAGCGCGAGTGGCGGTAGCCGTACAGGAAGTAGATCGCCACGCCGGCCGCCATCCAGACCAGGAAGACCTGCCAGGTGGTCCCGGAGAGCCGGGCCATCAGGTAGATGCAAAAGCCCACGCCCAGGAGCGGGGTGATCGGGAAGAACGGCGAGGTGAAGCCGCGCGGCAGGTCGGGGCGGGTGCGGCGGAGCACGATCACCCCGATGTTGACCAGGGTGAAGGCGAACAGGGTGCCGATGCTGGTCGCCTCGGTGAGTTGGCCGAGCGGGACCAGGGCGGCCAGCAGGGCCACCCACGCGCCGGTGATCAGCGTGTTGGCCACCGGGCTCTGGGTGCGGCTGTCGACCTTGGCGAAGATCGGCGGGATCAGGCCGTCGCGCGCCATCGCGAACAGGATCCGGGTCTGTCCGTACAGCACGGTGAGCACGACGCTGGCGATCGAGATGATCGCCCCGGCGGACAGGATGGTCGACGCCCACGAGCCGCCGGTGACGTCGGTGACGATCTGCGCCAGGGTCGCCTCGCTGCCCTTGAACTCCTCCCAGGGCATGGCACCGAGCGCGGCGAGGGCGACCGCGACGTAGACGACGGTGACGATGGCGAGCGAGATCAGGATCGCGAGCGGCAGGTCCCGGCGCGGGTTCTTGGCCTCCTCGCCGGCGGTGGAGGCGGCGTCGAAGCCGATGTAGGAGAAGAACACCTGGGACGCGCCGGCGCTGATCCCGGCCGCGCCCAGCGGCGCGAACGGGGTCAGGTTGCCGTGCTCGAACGCGGTGAACGCGATGGCGCAGAAGAACGCCAGGGTGAGCAGCTTGATGAAGACCATGATCGTGTTGGCCACGGCGCTCTCCGACACCCCGCGCACCAGCAGGATCACCGCGAGCAGCACGACGATGACCGCGGGCACGTTGAACGTGCCGCCGTCGCCGGGGGGTTGGCTGATCGCGTCGGGCAGGCTCACCCCGAAGGCGGAGTCGAGCAGTTCGTTGACGTACTGCCCCCAGCCGACCGCGACGGCGGAGATGGACACGCCGTACTCCAGGAGCAGGCACCACCCGCACACCCACGCGATGCCCTCGCCGAGCGTGGCGTACGCGTAGGAGTAGGACGAGCCGGACACCGGGATGGTCCCGGCCAGTTCGGCGTAGGACAGCGCCGAGAACAGGGCGGTGATCGCGGCGAGCACGAACGAGATCACCACCGCCGGGCCGGCCTTGGGCACCGCCTCGGCCAGGATCACGAAGATCCCGGTGCCCAGGGTCGCGCCGACGCTGAAGAAGGTCAGTTCGAGCAGCCCCATGGAGCGCCGCAGGCCGCCCTCCTCCCCCTCGCCGCCGCCGCTCTCCGCGAGGATGGCGTCCACGGGCTTCGTCCGCAGCACGCCCGAGCGCGACCCGGGTGCGACATGACTGGCGGGCAAATCCGGCCTCCCTGGAAAAACACGGTCCGAGAAGGGAGGGGTGCCCCGACACGGGGCGCTCGAACGGCCTTTCAGCCATTCGGCCCGGGTGGCGCCGGCGTCGATCGGCGGAGCGGTCGTCGCCGCGGTTCGTCCGGCTACCCGTGTCGGGCGGGCCCGACGCCGCGGAAGCCGGCGCGGTAGTCCCTGGGGGCCACGCCGAGTCGGCGGGTGAAGTGTTGGCGCAGGGTCAGGGGGGAGCCGAAGCCGCAGTGGCGGGCGATGGCGGCGATCGAGAGGTCGCCGATCTCCAGGAGGCGCTGGGCGGCCAGGACCCGCTGGGTGCACAACCATTGCAGCGGCGAGGTACCGGTGCCGCGGACGAAGTGGCGGGCGAAGCTGCGTTCGGACATCCCGGCCAACGCGGCGAGTTCGGTCACCGTCCAGGGGTGGCCCAGGTCGTCGAGCACCCGCCCGCGCAGCCGGTCGAGCGCGTCGCCCGGGTCGGCGGGGGCGGCCGGCACCGGGTTGTCGATGAACTGGGCCTGGCCGCCGGAGCGAAACGGCGCGGTCACCATCGTGCGGGCGATCTCGGCGGCGGCGGCCGCGCCGTGGTCGAGGCGGACCAGGTGCAGGCACAGGTCGATGCCGGCCGCGGAGCCGGCCGAGGTCCAGATCGAACCGTCGCCGACGAACAGCACGTTGGCGTCCACCGCGACCTCCGGGTGGCGTCGGGCCAGCTCCTCGGTGTCCATCCAGTGCGCCGTCGCCCGTCGCCCGTCGAGGAGGCCGGCGGCGGCCAGGACGAAGGCGCCCGAACACAGCGAGGCGATGGTGGCGCCGCGGGCGTGCGCGGCGCGCAGGACGGCCAGGACGTCCTCGGGGAATTCCTCGCGGCGCGGCGCGGTCCGGTGTTCGTTGCCCGGGACGACGACGAGGTCGCAGTCGGCCAGGCCGTCGAGGTCGTGATCGGGGACGCAGACCACTCCCGCGCCCAGCCGGACCCCCGCTCGGCCCGGCCCGCACACGCGCACCTCGAAGGGCGGCACACCCCGGTCGGTACGGTCGACGCCCCAGACCTCGAAGGCCACCGCGTACTCGAACACTCGAACCGGGTCGAACAGCACGATCCCCACGCGACGCATGGCGGCAACCTATCCCTCACGAAGGTGCGGAGGGTGTGCGCGCCGGCCCGGTGCGACCCGCGATCCGGGGGTGGATCACGGTCTCGGCCGCGGCCGGCGCGGAGATGCGGGGAACGGCCGCACCTCGGTCCGCGACGGTGTGTGTTCGCGAACCCATCCCCTGTGGAGCGCTCTCCTCCAACGACCCCGTGCTCGATGGAGGGAGCGAGCCGATCGGCGTCCTCACCCCGGAACGCACCTGCGGTCGGGAGGTGAGCGGGGGGCCTCCGGCTCGCCTCCGATCCTGACCGGTGCGGCGGAGCCGGGGTGAGTGGCGGAAATGCCAACCATGAATGTATTCCTGCCAAGGCCTGTGGACACGAGCGATCACCGATCCGCCAGCCCACCGACAGATCGGGATCCCATCTGTGCATAAGTTATCCACAGGCTGTGGAAACATGTGGGGGATGCCGCGCGGCTCCTGTGGACAACGACAGGACCGCGACGGGACCGCACCCCGCCGCGCGGGAGTCCCATGGTGGGCCGGGGCGCCGCCGCCGGCCCCGGTGACACGCCGTCAGACGCCCATCCGCGCGGGCACCTCGTCCGGCCCGAGCCTGCGCATCTCGGCGAACCCGTCGCCGGTGGAGTAGCTGTCCTCGCACACCACGAGCGCCTGCTCGTCGAAGGCCCACACGATCGCCATGCGGCTCTCGTACAGGTAGAACGCGTCGACGTCCGGCACGGACCGACCCATCCCGACCAGGATCCGGCCCGGGTAGGCGATCCGCAGGATCCCCTCGGTGACCACGGTGTCGCGATCCACCGTCAACCGGTCGATGTGGTGGGCGAGTCGGCCGCAGTCGTTCTCGACCACGGCACGATAGAACTCGCGGACCTCGGCGTGACTCTTGGGGGCCCTGTCCACAGGTGACGCGCCCCACTGGTGGTAACACGCGTTCGGCGCGACGGTCGCCATCAGCGCGTCGAGATCGCCCTCGTGCTCGGCGTGCATGTGCGCGACCAACGTGGTCAGGATCGCGCGGCGGCGCGGATCACTCTCCTCGGCCAGTCGTTTCTCGGCGAGTTCCCAGGTCCGTCGCGCGTCGATCAGCCCCGTCATGTGCGTGCCTTCCGCCGGTCGTCGATTCGCCCGACACCTTGCCCCGAAGTAGTTGACTGTGCAATACAAATCTGCACACACGTGTCGCATCGACGGGCACGCACGGAGGACGAGCCACCGAGGTGGCGGACGGGACGGGTGGCCGATGAGCGGCGAAACGAGCGAAGTACGGGACGCGAACGCGATGTTCGACCTGAGCGGTCGGGTGGCGATCGTCACGGGGGGCAGTCGGGGGATCGGGCGGGCCATCGCGCACGCCTATGCCGCGGCGGGCGCCTCGGTGGTGATCGCCAGCCGCAAGGCGGACGCCTGCGAGGCGGTGGCGAAGGAGATCACCGACGCCGGCGGCCGGGCGCTCGCGGTGGCCACACACTGCGGGGAACTGGAGCGGTTGGCCGCCCTGGTGGACACGACCGTCGCGCACTTCGGCGGCATCGACATCGTGGTCAACAACGCGGCCAACGAACTCGCCCAGCCCCTCGGCGCGATCACCCCGCAGGCGTGGGACAAGTCGTTCTCGGTCAATCTGCGCGGACCGGTGTTCCTGGTCCAGTACGCGCTGCCGCACCTGATCGCGTCCGGGCGCGGGTCGGTGGTCAACGTGGTCAGCGCGGCCGTGTTCACCCGCGCCGAGGGCAAGGGCCTGTACGCCGCGGGCAAGGCCGGCCTCGTCGCGTTCACCCGCACCATGGCGGGCGAGTTGGCCGAGCACGGCATCCGGGTCAACGCGATGGCCCCGGGCGCGGTGGAGACCGACATGGTCCGCAAGACCGGCCCGGAGACGATGGCCCGGATGCGCGGCGCGGCACCGCTGAACCGGATCGCCGCGCCGGAGGAGATGACCGGCCTGGCCCTGCTGCTCGCGTCCGACGCGGGCAGCTTCATGACCGGACAGATCGTCAGCATCGACGGCGGGCTGACCGTGCACTGAGCCGCCCGCCGCCCCGGGCCGCGAAGTGCCGGCGACGCGGCGTCGTCAGCCCACCGGCGAGGCCCCGATCACCGGCACCAGCTCCGCCGGCAGCGGATACACCGTCTCGACCGGCAACAACGCCCGAGCGGCGTCGTGATCACCGACGCGGACCA
The DNA here is from genome assembly GCF_003967355.1 of Embleya hyalina. GTDB lineage: Bacteria > Actinomycetota > Actinomycetes > Streptomycetales > Streptomycetaceae > Embleya > Embleya hyalina. The sequence continues at coordinate 34,878 of NZ_BIFH01000027.1, forward strand.
GGTCGCGCACCCGATGCGCGAGCGCGGTCACGTCGGTGATCCGGCGCGTCCACTCGTCGGCGTAGGCGCGCGTCGCCCACCCGGCCAGCCCGAGCTGCAACGAACGATGCGCCAACGGCCGCAGATCCAGGTCGCGTTCGGGATCCCACTGGATCCGCACCGCGGTCGCGTGCAGCCGCCGGCCCCAGGCGTCGCGGTCGGGGTGGGTGCGGGGCTCGTAGTGGCTCAGGCACGCCCCCGCCAGCGCCGCCTCGAAACCCGCGCGGTCGATCTCCAGGGCGAGCACCCGCTCCTGGCGCGGCTTCCCGGCCCACCCGCTGCGGTACATCATCCAGGTGAAGCTGGGCTTGACCCAGGTCATCCGCTCCCGGCTCCAGGTGTCCGGAAATCGCCCGTCCCGGACGGCCGCGTCGGCGATCTGCGGCTTGTACGCCTGGTACACGGTGATCGTGTCCTCGCTCCACAGCGCGCGTATCTGCCGATGGGGTACGTCCATGCCCGCAAGTGTGGCGGCCCCGCCCGGGCCCGATCCACCCGTTTTCCGCGCGCCGGCCGGCATCGAAAAAATGCTTGATATTGACAAGCGATCCCGAGTCGGAGAGATTCGACGTGCCGGGTGACACGCGTTCCCGGTCCGTATCGATGTGCAGCGCGGGGCAGACCCGACCGCGACCCTTCCGTGCCCGGCGGGCGTCGACCCGCGTCGCGACCACGCGATCCACGCACGTGAAGGAGCAGTGACGTGCATCTCGCCCCGACCCCGGCGCAGGACGCTCTGCGGGCAGAGCTGCGGGACTATTTCACCCGGCTGATCACCCCCGACGTCCGCGCGGACCTCGACCGCGAGGGCGAGGCAGGCGGTCCGACCACCCGGCGGGTGCGCCGACGACTGGGCTCCGACGGCTGGCTCGGCATCGGGTGGCCGACCGAGTACGGCGGGCAGGGCAAGGGCCCGGAGATGCAGTTCATCTTCTTCGACGAGGCGTATCGCGCCGGCGCGCCCGTGTCGATGGTCACCCTCAACACCGTCGGCCCGACCCTGATGAAGTTCGGCACCGAGGCGCAGAAGAGCTACTACCTGCCGCGCATCCTGTCCGGCGAGATCATCTTCGCGATCGGCTACAGCGAACCCTCGGCCGGCACCGACCTGGCCTCGCTGCGCACCCGCGCGGTGCGCGACGGCGACGAGTGGGTGATCAACGGGCAGAAGATCTTCACCTCGACCGCCCAGGGCGCGGACTGGATCTGGCTCGCCTGCCGCACCGACGTGGACGCCCCCAAGCACAAGGGCATCACGATGATCCTGGTGCCGACCACCGACCCGGGCTTCTCCTGGACCCCGATCGTCACCGTCGGCGGGATGACCACCACGGCGACGTACTACGACGACATCCGGGTGCCCTACGACAACCTGGTGTTCGAGGAGAACTCGGGCTGGAAGCTGCTCACCAACCAGCTCAACCACGAGCGGGTCGCGCTCGCCGCGCTCGGCATGCAGGCCGAGGACTTCTTCGCCGAGGTGCTGGCGTGGGCGCGCGAGACCGAGGTGGAACCCGGCGTCAAGGTGATCGACCAGCCGTGGGTGCGGCTCAAGCTGGCCGAGACCTACGCGCGCCTGTCCGCCGTACGCATGTTCAGCTGGCGCCTGGTGCACGACGTCGGCAACAACACGCTCAACCCCGGTGACGCGTCGGGCGTGAAGTTCTTCGGCACCGAAGGTGCCATCGAGGTGTATCGCAACCTGATGGAGATCGTCGGCCCCGACGCGACGCTGCGACCGAGATCGCCCGGCGCGTTCGGCGACGGACTCCTGGAGGCGATGAACCGCCGCGCCCAGATCAACACCTTCGGCGGCGGCGTCAGCGAGGTCCAGCGGGAGATCGTCGCCATGGTCCGCCTTGGCATGACGCGAGTGAAGCGGTGAAGGACGAGATGACGGACACCACCAGCCGGGACAAGGCCGCCTTCCTCGCGGTCGTCAAGAAGTACGAGGGTGTGCACGACCAGTCGGGCATAGTCGCGCTCGATCCGGTCAACGGGCCGATGATCCGGCACTGGGCCGAGGCCATGGGCGACACGAACCCGGTCTACACCGATCCCGAGGCCGCCGCGGCGACCCACTTCGGCGAGGTGGTCGCGCCCGCGACCATGCTCCAGGTGTGGATCATGCGCGGGATGGACGCGGGCCTGGCGGTCAACACGGTCACCGGCGAGTTGTACAAACACTTCACCGACAACGGCTTCGGCTCGGTCGTGGCGACGAACTGCGAGCAGGAGTACATCCGGCCGCTGCGGCTGGGCGAGGTGGTGCAGTACGACCAGCTGATCGAGACGGTGTCCGAGGAGAAGACCACGGGTCTCGGCGTCGGCCACTTCATCACCACGCTGGTCAACATCTACGTCGAGGGCGAGGCCGGCCGCGAACTGATCGGCACGCACCGCTTCCGGATCCTGCGCTACACACCGCACCGGAAGAAGCCGAAGGCCGCGCCGGCGGAGCGTGCGCTGCGCCCGCGCAAGGTGGTCAACAGGGACAACCGGGCCTACTGGGACGGCGTGGCCGAGGGAAAGCTGCTGTTCCAGAAGTGCACGGCCTGCGCCACCCCGCGCTTCCCGTTCGCGCCCGGATGCAACCACTGCGCGTCGCTGGAGTGGGAGAGCGTCGAGTCGGCCGGCGCGGGCGTCGTCTACTCGCACGTCACCATGCACTACCCGAAGTTCCCGGCGTTCGACATGCCCTACGCGGTCGGCCTGATCGAACTCGACGAGGGTGTCCGGATGCTCGGCAACGTGCTGGGCGTGACGCACGACGAGGTGCGGATCGGACAGCGGGTGCAGGTCGAGTTCGTGACCCACGACGCCGAGTTGACCGTGCCCGCGTTCCGAGTGGTCGGGGAGAACTGATGGACTTCAACCTCACCGAGGACCAGCGGGACCTGGTCGCGCTGGCCGAGCGCATCCTCGCCGACCAGTCCACCGACGAGCGGCTGAAGAAGCTCGCCCAGTCCGGCGCGGACCTGGACGCGGAGCTGTGGGGCCGGGTCGCCGAGGCGGGCCTGGTCGGCGCGCTGATCCCGGAGGAGCACGGCGGCGGCGACCTGGGCCTGGTCGGGCTCGCGCTGCTGCTGGAGCAGCAGGGTCGGTTCACCGCGCAGATCCCGCTCTTGGACACGGTCGTCTACGGGCTGCTGCCGCTGCTGCGGTTCGGTACGTCGGCGGCGGTCGAGCGCGAACTGCCCGGCCTGCTGGACGGTTCGCGGATCGTGGCCGGTGCGCTCGCCGAGGTCGGCGCGGCGCTGCCGGCCGTGCCGAGGACGACCGCCCGCCGCGACGGGGCGGGTTTTCGGCTCGACGGCGCGAAGCGGGCGGTGCCGTGGCTGACCGTGGCCCACCGGGTCCTGGTCACCGCGTCGCTGGACGGTGCGCTCGCGGTGTTCACGGTGGACGCCGACGCGGCGGGCGTGGCGATCGAGGCCGCGCCGACCACCGCGCCGTGGGCGTCGGGCAACCTGACGCTGACCGACGCGCCGGCCACGCTGCTCGGCGACGCCGAGGCGGGCGCGGAGATCGCCGCCTGGATCGTGGACCGCGCGCGGGTCGCGCTGGCCGCGCAGCAGGTGGGCGTGTGCGAGCGCGGCCTGGCCCGCACGGTCGAACACGTGAACACCCGCGAGCAGTTCGGCAAGCCGCTGGCCACCAAGCAGGGCGTGATGTTGCGCGCCGCCGAGGCGTACATGGACACCGAGGCCATCCGGGTCACCACGCTCGAGGCCGCGTGGCGCATGGACCGCGGCGAGGCGGCCACGGAACAGGCGCTGGTGGCCCGCTGGTACGCCTCCGAGGCGGGCAAGCGGGTGGTGCACGCGTGCCAGCACCTGCACGGCGGCACCGGCTCCGACATCGACCATCCGATCCACCGCCACTTCCTGTGGGGCCGTCAGATCGACGTGACCCTGGGCAGCGGCATCCAGCACCTCGCCGCGCTCGGCGACCTGCTCGCCCACGTGCCCGCCCAGGGAGGCAACCGATGACCACCGCGAACCCGGCGAGCCTGACCCACGCGGAGGTGTCCGTCGGCGACGAACTGCCGCCGCTGGTCCTTCCGTTGACCCGCACGCTGATCGTCGCGACGGCCCTGGCCACCCGCGACTTCCAGGACGTGCACCACGATCCGCAACTGGCCGCGGACAAGGGCTCGCCGGACATCTTCATGAACATCCTGACCAGCAACGGCCTGGTCGGGCGCTACATCACCGACTGGGCGGGTCCCGAGACCGAGTTGCGCAAGGTCGCGATCCGGCTCGGCGCCCCGAACTACCCCGGCGACACCATGACCCTGACCGGCACGGTGACCGCCAAGCCCACCGCCGAGGACGGCACCCCGCTCGTGGAGATCGCGGTCGTCGGCGCCAACAAGCTCGGCAACCACGTCACCGGCACGGTCACGGTGAAGCTGCCGGAAGGAGCCGACGCGTGAGCCTCGAGCATGCCGACAACCTGCGCGGGAAGGCCGCCATCGCCGGGATCGGCGCGACCGAGTTCTCCAAGGAGTCCGGCCGCAGCGAACTGCGCCTGGCCGTCGAGGCGGTGGGCGCGGCCCTCGCCGACGCCGGGATCGCCCCGTCCGAGGTGGACGGCCTGGTCAGCTTCACCATGGACACCAACCCCGAGATCGCGGTCGCCGCCGCGGCCGGGATCGGCGACCTGACCTTCTTCAGCCGGATCCACTACGGCGGCGGCGCGGCCTGCGCCACCGTCGCCCAGGCCGCGATGGCGGTCGCCACGGGTGTCGCCGACGTGGTGGTCTGCTACCGCGCGTTCAACGAGCGCTCCGGCCGCCGCTTCGGCTCCGGCGTGCTCCAGCGCGACCCCACGGTCGAGGGGGTGGGCCTGGGCTGGAACATGCCGCACGGCCTGCTCACCCCGGCCTCGTGGGTGGCCATGTTCGCGCAGCGCTACCTGCACGTGTACGGCGCGACCACCGAGGCGTTCGGCCACGTCGCGGTGGCCGACCGCAAGCACGCGGCGAACAACCCGAAGGCGTACTTCTACGGCAAGCCGATCACTCTCGAGGATCACCAGAGCTCGCGGTGGATCGTCGAGCCGATGCGCCTGCTCGACTGCTGCCAGGAGACCGACGGCGCGCAGGCGATCGTGGTGGTGAGCGCCGAGCGGGCCAGGGATCTGAGGCACAAGCCCGCCGTCATCAACGCCGCGGCGCAGGGCGCGGGCCGCCTCCAGGACCAGATGACCAGCTTCTACCGGGACGGGATGACCGGGCTGGCCGAGATGGGCGTGGTCGCCAAGCAGTTGTGGCAGACGTCCGGGCTCACCCCCGACGACATCCAGACCGCGGTGCTCTACGACCACTTCACCCCGTTCGTGCTGATGCAGCTGGAGGAGTTCGGCTTCTGCGGGCGCGGCGAGGCACCGGCGTTCGTCGCGAACGGCGGCCTGGAGCTGGGCGGCAAGCTGCCGACGAACACGCACGGCGGGCAGTTGGGCGAGGCGTACCTGCACGGGATGAACGGCATCGCCGAGGGGGTCCGGCAGATCCGGGGCAGCTCGGTCAACCAGGTCGAGAACGTGCACAACGTGCTGGTGACCGCGGGTACCGGGGTGCCGACGTCAGGACTGGTGCTGGGCGTGGAGTAGCGGGCGACGACCTGCCCCCACTGGGCCGCCCGGGTGACGCTTCGGCGTGTCGTCCGGGCGGTCCGCCGGTTTCGCCGTCGGCCGTGCCCAGCGTGGTGGGAGTCCGTTCCCGCCAGGCCAGGAGGTCTCGTGCGCGCTCTGCTCACTCGTCGGATCGCCTCGACCGTGTTACTCGTCGCCGTACTCGGCCTGCTCCCCGCCGGGCTCGCCGAGGGGGCCACCGCACGGTCGGGACGGTCATTCTTCGTCTCCGGCCCGGGTTTCGACACCTGCGAGACACCCACCGTGGAGACCATGCAGGCCTGGCGCGAGTCGCCGTACAAGGTGGTCGGCATCTATGTCGCGGGCGACAACCGGGCCTGCAAGAGCACCCGGCTGACCCGCGACTGGGTTACCGCCGTGCATCGCCAGGGCTGGGACTTCCTGCCCATCCAGGTCGGCTCGCAGGCGCCGTGCTCGCAGGCGCGCAAGCCGGGTCGGATCGATCCGGCGCAGGCCGCGCGGCAGGGTGTCGCGGAGGCGGACGACATGGTGGACCGCAGCACCGCGCTCGGGTTCCGGCGGGGCAGCGCGGTCTGGTTCGACATGGAGGCGTACGACAACACCGACGCCGCGTGCCGCGCCGCGGTGCTCGACTTCGTCTCGGCGTGGTCCGACCGGGTCCGCGAGCGCGGCTTCGTGGCCGGCTACTACAGCAGCCTGGACTCCGGGGTCGCCGACCTGGTCCAGGCGGTCGGCAGCCGCTCGGTCCCGGACGCGATCTGGTACGCCCGCTGGGACGACAAGGCGGTGACCAGCGGCGACGGCGCGCTGCCCGACGGGTACTGGCACGGAAACCGGGTGCACCAGTACAGCGGCAACGTCACCGAGACGTATGGCGGCCGGACCCTGTCCATCGACCGCAACGCGGTGGACGGGCCGGTCGGGGCGTTCTGAGCACCCCGGGACCGTCGGCCGGGCCGGGTGGGCCCGGCCGACGGGTGTCCGGGACCCGCGGCCGGCGGGTGCCGGGGACCCGTCGGCCGGCGGGTGCCCCGGGTCAGCCTCGGTCGACCTCGCTGACCTCCAGCGTGCCCTCCGCGTACTGCCGGCGGATCACCTTCTTGTCGAACTTGCCGACGCTCGTCTTCGGTACGGCGGCGATCAGGCTCCACCGCTCGGGCACCTGCCAGCGGGCCACCTGTCCCGCGAGGTAGTCGCGCAACTGCTCGACGGTGGTCTCCGCGCCCTCGCGCAACACCACCGTCGCCAGCGGGCGTTCGCCCCACTTGTCGTCGGGCACGCCCACCACGGCCGCCTCGACCACGTCCGCGTGGCCCATCAGCGTGTTCTCCAACTCGACCGACGAGATCCACTCGCCGCCCGACTTGATCACGTCCTTGGCCCGGTCGGTCAGCCGCAGGAAGCCGTCGGCGGTGATCGTGCCGACGTCGCCGGTGTACAGCCAGCCGTCCTTGAACCGGCCGCCGCCACTGGCGTCCGCCGAGCCCTCGTCGCCGATGTACGCGCCCGCGATCCACGGTCCGCGCACCAGCAGTTCGCCCACCGACTCGCCGTCGAACGGCATCTCCGTGCCGTCCGGGCCGACCAGGCGGGCCTGCACCGACGCGGGCAGGCGCCCCTGCGAGATCCGGTACGGGAACGCCTCGTCGCCGGTCAGCCCGGCCGGCGGGCGGGCCACCGAGCCCAGCGGCGAGGTCTCGGTCATCCCCCACGCGTGGATGATCCGGACCCCGTGCCGCTCCTCGAAGGCGTGCATCAGGCCGGGCGGGCAGGCCGAACCGCCGACCACGACCTCCTCGAGCGAGGACACGTCGGTCTTGTGCACGTCGAGGTAGTCGAGCAGCCCGGTCCAGATGGTCGGCACCGCGGCGGCGAACGTCGGCTTCTCCGCCGCGATCATCGTGGCCAGCGGCCCCGGCTGAAGGAAACGGTCCGGCATCAGGATCGACGCACCGCACAACATCGCGGCGTACGGCAGGCCCCACGCGTTGACGTGGAACATCGGTACGACCGGCAGCAGCAGGTCCCCGGGGCCCAGGCCGAAGCCCTCCATCGTGCACACCTGCATGCTGTGCAGGTAGGTCGACCGGTGGCTGTAGACGACGCCCTTGGGGTTGCCGGTGGTGCCGGAGGTGTAACACATCGCGGCGCCCTGGCGCTCGTCGATGTCCTCGGCCCAGTCGAACTCGGTCGGCCGGCCCGCGAGCAGGTCGTCGTAGCGGTGCACCGGCTTGCCGCACTCGGCGAGCGGGGTCAGGTCGGTGTCCGCGCCGGTGACCACCACGTGTTCGACCGTGGTCAGCATGGGCAGCAGCGGGGCGGCGAGCGCGGCCAGCGAGCCGTCCAGGATCAGGACCCGGTCGTCGGCGTGGTTCGCGATGTAGACCAGCTGCTCGGGTGGCAGCCGCAGGTTGAGCGTGTGCAGCACCGCGCCCATCGACGGGACCGCCAGGTAGCACTCCAGGTGCTCCTGGTTGTTCCACAGGAAGGTGGCGACCCGCTCGTCGCCGGTGACGCCGAGTTCGCGCAGTGCGTGCGCCAGTTGCGCGGATCGTCGGCCGACCTCGGCGTAGGTGGTCCGGCGCGGCGCGCCGCCGGTCCAGGTCACCACCTCCGAGCCGCCGTGCACCGTGGTGCCGTGTCGCATGATGCGAGCGATCGTCAACGGCACGTCCTGCATCGTGCTCAGCACAGTGGAGCCTCCCTGCGTTCGCCGGACGGGGACCGGTCGAGGTGTAGGGGATTCTTTCTCGCCGATCGGGTCGTTGTCAGCCCTTTGAGCGGCGCGTTTCGGTTTCCGGACGGGGAGGCTCGGTTTCCGGACCGACGCCGGAACACGCGCCGACTCACGCGCCCGTCGCGATCCGCCATGCGCCCGTACGGGTGAACCAGGCGTGGCGATCGGCCGATCGGGCTAGCCGGGCGGAAGAATGCGACGGTGTCCCGGTTGCTCCGGTTGGCACATCGTTTTCGACGGAACGCCGCGAGCGTTCCGTAACTCCCGTTTTTCCGCTCTTCCGGAGGGGGACCGGCGAGCCCTCGACGCCCCCTGGAGAGCACCTCGTGTACCCGTTGGAGGTCCGACCCGAACCGCACCCGCCGTACGACGTCGTGCTGCCGGACGCGTTGGGCCACCCCGTACTCGGCTTCCGGGACGGCTACTGGTTCCACATCGGCCGGGACGGGCCGGCCCGGCCGCTGTGTGCCCGCACCGCGATCATCGGACATCCGGAGTCCGCCGGGCCTATCGTGCAGGTCATGTGTTGGTGGATGCGCGAACACCACGATCACCCGCAGGCGATCGACCTCGGCACCGAACTGGGGCTGACCGTCGGTGAGATGAGTCGCCGACTGCACGCGCGGGGGCCGGCGGCATGGTGAGGCGTTGCGGGTCGGTGCGGATAAGGCGGGTGCCGTGCGGACCGCGGGTGCCGGCGATCCGGGTGCGGACGTGCACGATTCCGCGCTGCCGGGCCGGGGTGCCCGGGCGGCGGTGCGGGTAAGCGGGCGGGCCGGTTCGCCCGATCGGGGCGGACGGGGTGCTCGGGGTCGTCCCCTACTTGGGTGAGGCGATCTTGCCGAGCAGGTCGACGATGCGCTGTTGTACGTCCTCGCGGGTCGAGCGCTCGGCCAGGAACAGCACGGTCTCGCCGGTCTGGAGCCGGTGCAGGTCGTGTTCGACGAGGTCGAGCGTGGTGTAGACGACGATCGGCGTCGAGTGCAGCCGCGTGTTGTTGCGCAGCCAGTCGACGACGCCCATCCGGCGCCGGCGCACCAGCATCAGGTCGAGCACCACGAGGTTGGGCTCGACGCTGGACGCCTTGGACACCGCCTCGCTCTCCGAGGCCGCGTGCACCACGTCCATCCCGCGCCGCTCCAGCGACGCGGTGAACGCCGCCGCGATGTCCGGGTTGGCCTCGACGAGCAGCACCCGCGAGGCGTGTCCGGCGCTGTCCGCGGGTGCGAGCGAGCGCAGCAGTACGGCCGGGTCGGCGCCGAACGCGGCGTCGCGGGTGGCCTGCATCAGGCCGGCGGTGACCAGGACCGGGATCTGCGCGGCGGTCGCGGCGGTGCGCAGCGACTGGAGCGCGGTACGGGTGATCGGGCCGGTGAGCGGGTCCACGAACAACGCGGCCGGCTGCACGGGGACGCTCGCGTCGACCTCCTCGCGCGAGCGCACCAGGAGCGGACTCCAGCCGCGCGCGGTCAGCGCGCCCGCGGTCGCGGTGTCCGGTTCGGGCCAGACCAGGAGGCGGCGCGGTTGTCCGTCGGGCGCCGGGCTGACCATGGTCGGCAGGTCCGCGCCGGACATCGCCTCGGCGTCACCGGGCGGGCCGGCCGGGAATCCGGGCCGGCGGCCCTGGAACGGGATCGGCTGGTCCGGCGCGGCCGGGATCGGCGGCAACACCTCGGTCGGCATGTCGGCGGCGGCCGGGCGGCCGGGGCGGTCCTGCACGCTGGTGGTGCGCCCGTCGGCCGCGCGGTTCTGCGCCGGGATCGGCGCGGGCGGCGTGGACAGGCGGCGGCGGGCCTGGGCGCCCTGGGGGGTGTGCGTGCCGTTGAGCCGGCCGCCGGCGGCGGGAGCGGGGGCGGCGGGGGGCACCGGGGTCGCGGGTTGCCGACCCGGGGTGGCGGACGGGTCCGGGTGCGCGGCGCCGCGGTGCGAACCGGACGCTCCGGCGGGGTTTTCCGCGGCCTCGGGCAACTCGCGGGCGGCGCGGCCGCGGCGGGAACGGGGCGGGTAGACCGCCTCGAACGCGCCGCTGTTGTTGCGCGCGGCCTCCTCGGCCTCGTCGTATTCGTCGGTGTCGGGCCGCTCGTGCCGGCCCTCGTCGGAGCCGCCGCTCGCGGGCACCAGGGGCACCGGCGCGACGGTGCCGGCCGGCAGGGCGAACGGGCCCTGCGGCGCGGGGGCGACCGAGCCGGGCGGCGGGGGCGCGGGTACGGGCGGGGTGGACGAGCCGACCGGCTCCAGGCGGGCCCGTGCGGGCTGGGCGCCTCGGCCGCGGACGGCGAGTTCGACGCCGGCGCCGGGCGCGGGGCGGTCCTCGGGGGCGGCGTCGGCGGGATCGCGGTCGCGGTCGGCGGCGGCCGGTGCGATGGGGGTCGCGGGCTTGCGGGGGGCGACGGCCGAGCCGATTCGACGCTTGGACCCGGCGGGGCGGTCGGTGTTCGCCGGGGCCGACTGCTTCGCCGGGGTCGACGCGGTCGCGGAGTCGGGGTCGGAGTCGGCGGAGTCGGGTGATTCGTCCGCGTCGGGCGTGGCGCCGTCGGGTTCGTCGGCCTGCTTCGGGGCGCCGTCGGCGGCCTTGCCCGCCTGCGCCGCCTCGTCGCCGTCCGCCTTGTCGGCCGCGCCCTGCTCGTCCTTGTCCGCCTTGCCCGTCTCTTCCGTCTTATCGCTCTTGCCGGCCTTGTCGGCGCTCGGGTCCGGGCGGCCCGACTGGCGGGCGCGGCGGCCCTTGGCCGCGCGGTGTTCGCCGGAGCTGACCACCAGCTCGGCGGCCTCCTCGTCGGCGGGCAGTTCGACGACGTACGTGCTGCCCCGGCCGGCCACGGTGTGCGACTCGACCGTGCCGCCGTGCGCCTCGACCACGGCGCGGGCGAGCGGCACGCGGACGGTGCTGTTGCGGCTCTCGGGGCCGCGTACCTCGATCCGGGCGAGGGCGCCGCGCTGGGCCGCCGCGACCACGACGGTGGAGCCCTCGGGGCCGGCCGCGACCACGTCCGCGAGCAGGTGGCCGAGGGCGCGGGTCATCGCGTCGACGTCCACCCGTACGCCGACCGGGGACGCGTTGACCGCGAACTCCACGCCCGCGCCGCGGGCGAGATAGGTCACCGTCTCCATGGCACGGTCGACCAGGTCGTCCACCGTGGTCGGCACCCGCTCGGGTTCGGCCGGGGTATCCGCGTCGTCCGGCGCCGGGGTCGGGTCGAGGTCGGCCGCCTGATGGGCGAGCACCTCCCTCGCGAGTTCCTCCAGGCTTTCCAACTCGCCCGCGACCTGACGCACCATCCGGCGGGCGCCGTGACCGACCTCGCCGGCTCCGCCGTCGGCCACCTTCTTCAGCCGACCGCGTACCGCCTCGAGTCGGCCCAGTATCTCCGTGTCCACCAACTCGGCCAGCTGGGCCCGACGTTCACCGAGCGACTTCTCGCGGGCGGTGTCGCTGAAGGTCATCACGGCGCCGACCACGGCGCCGCCGAGCAGGATCGGCGCGGTGATCATGTCCACCGTCACGAAGCCCTCGTCGCCGCGCCACAACACCTGGTCGCGCAGCCGCTGCCGGCGGCCGTTGCCCAGGGTCACCAGCGGCGGGCACTCCCCGGCGGGCAGCGGGGTGCCGTCGGCGCGGGCGTGCATGAGCAGTTCGTGCACGTTCCGGCCGCCGAGGTCGCTGGCCCGGTGGCGGAGGATCCGGGCGGCGGCCGGGTTGGCCAGCACGATGTCGCCCTCGGCGTCGATGCCGATGATGCCCTCGCAGGCCGCGCGCAGGATCATCTCGGTCTGCCGTTGCTGGCGCGCGAGTTCGGCCTCGACGTCGACCTTGCCGGTGAGGTCGCGCACGACGATCATCAGCAACTCGTCGTCGTATCCGGCCGGCAGGTTGGCACTGGTCACCTCGACCGGGAAGACCCCGCCGTCGGTGCGGTGCGCGGACATCCGGGTCGGCTTGGTCCGGGTGTCGCGGGTGTCGTTGGTGGCCCGTACCGACCCCGGGATGCGCCGGTGGTCGAACGACGGGAGCAGGTCGAGGAGACCGCGACCCACCACGGGAGTGCCCGGCGCCTCGAGGACTTCCAGTGCCATGGCGTTCGCGTTGACGACGGTGCCGTTGCGATTCACCAGCAGGAGGGCGTCCGGCAGGGCGTCGAGTATGGCGGCGAGGCGAGCAGCGCCTCGGGATGGCCTGCTGCTCACGAAGCGCGTACCTCCTCCGGTCCTCGGACTGCGCGACGGCCATCTTGCCCGTCGCCGCCGGGGCATGTCACGACCGACTATCCCATTGTTTTTGCAGTCACGTTGACGAGCCTAGTAATCTGTTCCTCGTCGGCAAACACCGATGGAGGCTTCGCCTAGTCCGGTCTATGGCGCCGCACTGCTAATGCGGTTTGGGTTCATCCCCATCCCGGGTTCAAATCCCGGAGCCTCCGCTCGACGAACAGCCCGCCTGGTCCCACCAGGCGGGCTGTTTCGCGTCCATCGTCGTGACCTTTCCGTGACCGTGCGACGACCCCGGGTCACGACTCGGGCCACGATGTCCGATATAGGGCTCATATCCGAAGCCCTCGCCCGGACCCGCGCACACCCGCCATCACAGCGGACATCACCGCGACTTCCCTCCGGACGATCACACCCGCCATACCCCCCGTCCGCCCACATGCCCGAAAGGCCCAATTCAGCCGGCAGCGAACACAACCGGCCCACACCCGCGCGCGCCGCGCCACCCCGCCGCACCTCCCCCGACCACCGACCCTCCCCGCCCCCTCACCCGTTCGGCGGCCGATCCCCCACCAAACGAACCCCATTGCTCACTGATTGCCCGGGTTCGCACCACCACCGGACAATGGATTTCACCCCACGCGGGGGACCATGTATTGTTGACCTCGGTCAAGCCGACCAAGCGCTCGTAGCTCAACGGATAGAGCATCTGACTACGGATCAGAAGGTTGCAGGTTCGAATCCTGCCGAGCGCACAAGATTGCAAGAAAGCACAGGTCAGTCCCTGAATCAGGGACTGACCTGTTTTGCGTTTCCGGCCCTACGCGAGGCACCGGCGCCGGCACGTGAGCTACATCGCAACCTTGCTTCAGGAGCCCTTCGAAACCGCGCGCAGCATGACGTCGAACAGGGGTGCGCCCTCGTAGGCGAGCTGCCGCGTCCCGATGCGTTCGTAACCGAGTCGTGTGTATAGGTGCACCGCAGGTTCGTTGTCGGGCCGGACGTAGAGACCCAGGTGCGTCACGGCTTCCCGGGCGTCGATCAGCGCGTCGTGGAGGAGCCGACCGATGCCCTGGTCCCGCCATGCCTGACGCACCATCAACTCATTGGTGACGAAGAGCCGCATTTCGGTGAGGGGTTCGTGTTCGTCCGCGAGCTCGTCGCCGAACCAGTAGCGCGGATCCGGTCGTTGGCCGTAGGAGTAGCCGACGAGTTCGCCGTCGGACCACGCCCCGACCCAGGAGAACCCCGGCCGGGCCCGATGGCGTTCCAGCCGCTCGGCGAACGAACCGGGCGAGGCGAAGGGGTTGCCCGTGGCAACGCGGTGCGCGTAGGCGTCGGTGTAGACCTCGACCAGCAGACCGTGCATCGCTGTCACCTCGGCGACCCCACCGGGGCGAAGCGCGAATCGACTCGTCATGGTGTCTGCCTCCCAATCACAGCGAAGTCGTCGGTTCGAGCGCGTGCCGGGCAAGGTACGACCGGATCTCATCCCGCTCCGCGTACGAGGTCGTGGTGACGAGGTCCTGGAGACGAGAGGCCAGACGAGCAGACGCAACGTTGTCGAGCAACGGTAGGACTGCGTCGACCTGTTCGGCCGCAGCGTCTCGATCCCCAGCCGCGTGCCATGCCCGCGCAGCACGGGTCAGGTGAATGGCACGGTCCCGAACGAACCCGTTGCCGGTGAGATGTGCGGCGCGCGTCGACAATACGCCCGCGGTCCCGTGCTGACCGAGGTGAAGCCGGCACTGCGCTTCACGTGCGGCGATCTCGCCCGATCCGAAGAACGCAATCCACACCGGATCACGTTCGCCGCGCCCACACTCGAAGTGGCGGTGCGCAGTCGTGAGCGCGGCGTCGGTCTCATGCGCATTCCCCAGGGCTGCCCACGCACCCGCTTCGCGGAGCGTCAGCAAGGACATGAGCCACGGCGTCGCGATGGGCCGGGCAATGTGCTGAGCGGCTTCGGCCAAGCGAAGTCCTTCGCGCGGCCGACCACTGATCACGGCCAGCGCCGACAGGTTGCACAGGGCATGGACTTCGAGGTCCAAGTCATCGAGGGCGCGAGCAATCGATTGAGCTTCGCTGTAGCAGGCTCTCGCATCGGCGTACCGCGTCGCGTCATGCGCCAGCCACCCGACGGAGAGTGCGAGTCCGGCGGAAGCCCGCTTCAGTTCGGGGCTTCGGCTGCGGTTCAACCAGCGGAATGCCTCGGCGAGGCTACGGGCGCCGTCACGATAGATTCCGGCGCCGCCTCGCTGTTGGTCCGCCGACCGGAACTGCGCGACGAGGCGATGCATCACCTCCACGGGAGCGACATCGTCCGATGCTCCCGACAGAGTCATACCTGCGGCCGCGGCACCACTCAACGCCAGAAACGATCGTCGATCCACGTGTCCGCCCTCGTCCGCCGCACTCTGTCGTTCGAGCGTAGGACTGACGGTCGACGCACGCACAGGCCCTGTTCGGGCAAGTCGTCGGCGACTGCGGGCAAACTTCGCGGCACGCTCCAGCTCGGTCCGATCCGCTCCCAACACGTCGGCGATCAGGGGCAACCACTGTGAAGGGATGCGTCTGTCCTGTTCGTAGCGCCCGATTTCACACCGCGTCAGGGCGTAGGTGCCGGCGAGCTGGTTCAGGGCCTCGGCCAGTTCGGTCTGAGTCAGGCCCGCGTGCAAACGCAGGCTCGCAAGCAGATTGCCGAAGCTCTGGTTCTCCACGGTCCGAGTCTGGCCCCTTTTCTGGCCCCTTGTCCGCCGACCGGCCCCTTTAGTGGCCCTGCACACGAGGTGGTGGAAAACGGTTTCGTTGTCGCATGGCCGCATCGGTTTCGATGTCGATGCCGGCTTCGACCCGACTCACCACTCGACTCGAATCGCCAGGTGGACGACCCATGACCGAGATCCGACCCCGCACCGACCCTCCGCCACTGCCCGTGCCGCGCCTCGACGAACAAGGCGCCGGACAAGGACTCGTCGTGAACCGGCCCTTCACATCATTCGGACACGTCACGACACCGGGCACGTCTGTGCCGGGGCCGGTGCTCATCACCGTTTCGCGGTCGCTTCCGGCCGTTGTGGAGGCGGCGGGGGCCGCGCGGCGACTCGTGTGGGAAGTGGGGGACGGGATCGGGGTCGACGGCGAGCGGCGGGGCGATGTCGGGTTGATGGTCACCGAGTTGGTGAGCGCGGCGCTTGGTGCGGCCGAGGCGACGTCTTATGTCCTGGACGTCACGGGTGCCACCGACGAGGGGCGGCCCGTGCTGGCCGTGGTGTTTCGTGAGGTCGGGCTCACCCACTTGCCCCACCGGCGGCTCGAATCCGGTCGGGGCCTCGCCGTGGTCGCATCGCTCACCGAAGGTTGGGCACATCACGAGTGTGGGTGGTTCACCCCGAAGCACGGGCCGACGTCGTGGTTCATCGTCGGCGACGTCTCACCCGAGCGTGCCCGACTGCTCGACGACCGCCGACTCCTCCACCTGCGCGGCCTGGAGAACACCCACCGCGTCACCCGCCACGACATCGGCAACCCCCTGCGCCGCATCGACTGGGGCTGCGATTGGTGACGCGCCGGCGCCTCATCCGCCCGGGCCGGGCGGATGAGGCGCCGGCGAGGGTGTTACGCGCGGACCGTGTACCAGGCGCCGATGCCGTTGCAGCCCGTCGCGTCGTAGGTGGTGCTGCGGTAGCCGGGCGGGATGGGCGAACCCGGGCAGGTCCAGATGCCGTTGCTGACCAGCTGGTGGTACCAGGCGCCGATGCCGCTGCACCCGTTGCGGTCGTACTGCGTGATCACGTAGCCGGACACGACCGGTGAACCCGAGCAGGTCCAGATGCCGTTGCTGACCAGCTGGTGGTACCAGGCGCCGATACCGCTGCACCCGTTGCGGTCGTACTGCGTGATCACATAGCCGGACACGACCGGTGAACCCGAACAGGTCCAGAGCCCGTTACGGGCAAGCTGGTGGTACCAGGCGCCGATGCCACTGCACCCGTTGCGGTCGTACTGCGTGATCACGTACCCCGTCACGATGGGTGAGCCCGAGCAGGTCCAGAGCCCATCGCCGGCAGGCTGCTGGTACCAGGATCCCCGGCCGTCGCAGCCGGTGCGGTCGTACGCGGTGATGACGTACCCGGCCGGCACGGGCGCCCCCGAACAGGACCACCCTCCCTCGCGCACGGCGGACGACGACGTCTGCGTCGCGGCGGCGGCCGTACCCGTCGCCGTACCGGTCAGGACGACGGCCGCGAGCAACGCGACCGCTCCGAGTAACGCGGCGAACCGGCTCCGGACGCTCGCGATCATCGGGTGGCTCCACAATTGACGGAATGTACCGTTCATTTACACCAGTCCCATCGATGTGCTCGCTCGATATCCATATCCTCGGACGACCGAGGATCAGCCGAGAGTAGGACAGCGCGCACCTTGATCGGTCGTGGTGAAGAAAACTCGTGAAAATGATTGACCGCCCCACTCGGGCCGGAACACATCGGCCATCCGATTTCCGGCCAAGGGCGTATGCGGGTTTCTCGGACGAGTCGTTCGGGCCGTGGTGGCCTGGATGTACAGCCTTGCCTCATACGGGATTTGGGTGCGACGCCGGCCCTCGGTGAGCCCGCGTGTGGTCCGCGAATCGTTCGGGAAATCCATATCTTCCCCGTGCGCCGGGGGTTGCCGATCGGGTCGTCGGATCAATGGCTCCGAAGGGGTGCGCCGATTGTCACGTGCCCGCCGCGACCTTTACCGTCAGGGACAGGATCGAGTCGAGGGACGGGGCGAAGGCCAGGGCGCGGATTTCGGCGACCAGAGCCCTGGCGTCGCGGCGCCGGCCGCCGAGGAGTTCGCAGGTTTCCAGATCGAATTGGTAATCCGTCACCTCGGCCGCCGGGTGCGGCTCGCAGACCCAGCGGCCGGCGAGACCGCCCAGGCCGTCGAGTACCGCCTCCGGACGCAGCCGTCGGGCCCGGCACAGCTCGTCGATGCCACCGACCGGGCCGCTCGCGCCGGAGGCGGCCAGGCGGGCGGCGATCACCGCGTTGCCGGCCGCGACCCCCTCGGCCACCCCGACGGTGCCGCCTCGGCCGAGCGGGCCGCCCGCGAACTCCCCCGCGATGCCCACCGCGTCCCGGATCCGACGGCGGTCGAGCGTCATCAGCCGGGCCGCCGCCAGCGCCGCGCCGAGCATCCCGATCGAGGGCGAGCCGTCCCGGTCGGCCAGCCGGCACGCCATCTCGTGCCCGGCGACCACCGCCACCAACACCTCGTCGCCGCGCGCCTTGACCTCCTGGCCCACCGCGAGCGCCACCGGCAGCACCACGGCCATCGCGCCGGCCGGGGGATCGGCGGGCTCCGGTCCCGCCGCGCCGATCAACATCCCGTTCGCGAGTGCGGCGGCGGGCGCCGCGAGCCGGCCGGCGGCATGGCCGATCAGTTCCGCCTCGGGCGGGCCGCCGATGCCGACCGCGACGTGCACGGCCGGGTCGACGACGCCCACCCGGGCCGCGCCGACCCCGCCCGCGATCGCCTTCAGGATCCGCCGACCCGTCGCCCGCCGTACCGTCACCGGTATATGACGCATCGTCAATTCTGTGGCCCAGTCGGCGAATTCGCCCGATACCACCATGGAATCCCTCCGCGTGCCTCGACTGCCCGACGACGTGGTGTGAAAGGACGGCGCAATGTCTCATTGTGACCGCCCCGGTGACGTCGCGTCAGCCCCCAATCACGTCGGGCACACGGCGCATGGCAAAGGCACGGCAGCCACACGGCAGCACCCGGCACCGCGCGGCTCCCGGCGTAGGCGAACCCGCCCGCGCCCCGACTCAGCGCACCACGCCCGCCGTTCGCGCCGCGGTCAACCACTGCGGGAACTCGGAGAGGATGCGCTCGTACAACTCGACGTCGGAGATCCGATCGATGTCGTCCACCTGGAAGAACCCGGCGTTGTCCACCAGCCGCCCCGGCATCGTGTCGATCCGCTCCAGGATCCCGTAGTTGGACCGACCGAGGCCGACGAACTGCCAGAAGATCGGCAGCCCGGCGGCATCCGTCAGCAGCCGCTGGATCTGCTTGCTCCGGTTGACCCCGCCGTCCGAGAAGAACAACACCAGCACAGGCGCGCCCGGCTCGCGCCGGTAGCGCGCGATGATGTCCTCGATCACCGCCGGCTCGTTGTTGCCGCCGTACACCCCGGCCAACAGGTCCGGCGAGCGCTGCGATCCGTCCGGCAGCGGCGGCGACTGCGGGCGGCGGCCACCACCGTCGATGTAGACGTTGTCCGCGATCCAGCGCGGCAGTTCCGGAATCCGCACCGGGTCGAGCGGCGCGTACTCGTCGGCGAAGATCCACGCGTCCAGTTCGCCGTCGTCGTCGAGCCGGGCCGCGATCGGTGCCATGCGCTCCACCAGGCGCCCCACCGCGCCCCCGGCGTACTGCGCGCGCATCGAGCCGGAGCGGTCGAGCACGATCGCCACCCGGGCCCGCGCCCCGTGCAGGCCCTTCTTCTCCAGGCAGATCCGCACCGCCTCCTTGCGCAGCGAGATCCGCGCGCCCACCTCCGGCGGCAGTCCGGCCAGTTGCGGGTCCTCCGAGGGCGCGGGCAGCCGCATGGTCGGCTCGTCGCTGTACGGCGGCGGCGCCCACCCGGGCGTGACACCCAACGGCGGGCCGCCCGCCGGCACCACCGGCAACGTCCCGACGGGCACCCCGGCCCCGGGCTCGATCGGCGCCCCGACCCCCGCGGCCTCGTCCTCCTCGCCCACGTCCACGCCGTAGTCGCTCGCGAGCCCGGCGAGCCCGCTGTCGTACCCCTGACCGATCGCGCGCAACTTCCACGCCCCCTGCCGCCGGTACAACTCGCCGAGCACCATCACCGTCTCGGCGCCGCCCGCCCGCACCTCGAAGGTCGCGGCGACCGCGCCCGCGGCATCCAGGGCCACCAGCGTCAGCCCGCCCACCCCGGCGAACGTGCCCTCGTGCACGGAGGCGGCCAGCACCACCCGCTCCACATCGGCGGGCAGGGCGCCGGGATCGACCCGAACACTCTCGCCCTCGGCGTTCGAACCGACGTGGCGCACGGCGCCGTCCGCGCCGGTCGGCTGGTTGTAGAACACGAAGTCCGCGTCCGTACGCACCTTGCCGCGCGAGCCGAGCAGCAGCGCCGAGGCGTCCACACTCGGCGCGTCCGCCGCACGGCGGATCACCAGGGTCAACGGACCCGCGGGAACCGGGATGTTCGCCCCGGCGATCAGAGTCGTCATGGTCGCCAGTGTGGCCCGAACGGGCGGCCTCCCGCAGAGGTGTGCGCACCGCCTCGGGGGTGTACGTGATCGGCATCACGAGTAATCGGCCGGCACATCGTGAATGAATTTCCCCATCCGGTGGGAACCAAGCGGTTATGGGCAACAACGGTCATCATCCGGGCGGCCATCGCGCGGACCCCGGCGAGTGGAGCGACGCCGACCACGAGCGTGCGCGGCTGCTGGTCGAGCGCGCGGCCTCGATCGCCCGCCGCCTGGAGTCGCTGTGCGCCGCCGAGGCGGCCGCGACGCAGCGCGGCCCGGGCCGCACCTGAGGGTGCCGCCCGGGCCGACCGACGGACCACCGGGCCCTGTCCAAGACGGGTCCGAGGCCCTCGCGACGTTCCGTCCCCTCCACGGCACGCCGTGGTGCCGCCCGTGCCGTGGTGACCGAACCGGAAACATCCGCCCCACGACGGCCGCGGGCGACCGTCTTCCCACAACGACCGGAGGCGGCCGCATCTCCCGGTGTACACACGGGAGATGCGGCCGCCCCGACCGTCTTCGCGCTCTTCACTCGACCGCCGTGCACCGCGTCGCGATCGACACACGGCGTACGCCGAACCGTTCGGGGCACCCGGCCCCGGGTGGTTCTAGCGCAGGACCAGCTTCTGGCCCGGCAGGATCAGGTCGGGGTTGGTGCCGACCACGCCCTGGTTCTTGGCGTACAGCGACTGCCAGCCACCGCCCACGTTGTTCGCCGCGGCGATCGCGCTGAGGGTGTCACCGGTCTTGACGACGTAGGTGCCCTCGGTCGCCGTGGTGGTGGTCTCGACCTTGGCGGTCGTCGGCTCCGACTTGGTCACCGGAGCGGACTTCTTCGGCGTCTCGCTCTGCGGCGCGACGGCGGCCTTCTTCGGCGTGGTCTTCGCCGTCGTGCTCTTCGGAGTCGACGCCTTCTTCGAGGAGGTGGTGCTGCCCGAGTCGGACGGGCTGCCGCCACCGCGGGTCAGACCGGCCTTCTTCGAGCACACCGGCCAGGCGCCCGGGCCCTGGGACTTGAGCACGTTCTCGGCGACCCGGATCTGCTCGGCCTTCGAGGCACCCTGCGGGCTGCCCGTACCGCCGTTGGCGCGCCACGTGCTCTGCGTGAACTGCAGGCCGCCGTAGTAGCCGTTGCCGGTGTTGATGGACCAGTTGCCACCGCTCTCGCACTCGGCGACCTTGTCCCAGGTGGACGTCGTGGCAGCGCCGGCCGAGGTCGCGGTCGCGAGCCCGACGAGCGGGGTGGCGGCGACGACGCCGACGATGGTCGCGGTGCGCAGGCGGCGCTGGGTACGGCCCATGCCGCGGTGCGTGTTGGTGCGACCGAAAGCGTTGCGGAGAGACATACATTCCTCTCGGAATTCCCCTGGGGCGGATGGACCGGCGCGATCCTCGCGGATCACCCCCGCCCGGAACCGAACGTTCACGCCCAAGACGTGATGTCCGATGCCGCAACCCCGCGGCCCTCCCAGACCGCGAGTTCCGCCATGCCGTGCTGGCGGGAACCCAGGAGGTGCGATTTGCACATCGCCAGGACCATAAACAGGTGATCCGGCCCTTATCAACCCGCTCTTGCATTTACGCAGGTCAGGATAGGTACCGGAAATGCCGAGAGCACCGCTCGGGAGCCTCTTCCGGGCCGGATTCGCGTTTACCGGGCCGCAAACCTGGGAACCTTTTGCCCGTTTTGACCACCAGCTCTACACGCTACGCGTTCGTCTCGTGACACAGTGTCGAATTATTACCGCATGCGACCGGTCGATCACGCGACCGGGCGCCCCGGCGCCGGTATTTCGACGGAGCCTTAAACACCTTTATGTCCGACTTACACGTGTGGCGTGAGCGGCATCACAAATCCCACCATGGCAGTCGGTCGGCACAGCGGGTATAACCGGCCGGCAGCAGACCGGGACACCCTTTCCAACCTGGGCATATGTACGCTGCGAGAGCGGGCCGCCACCGGCCGGAAAAGTATGCCGAATGCGATCCAGGCCACATCGAAAGTTGTGACCCGCGCCACTTTCACCCGTCCGAGGGGCTATTTGCGCCCCTTTCGAAGGACACCGGCACGGAAGACATCCTTCCGGAAGCCGGGGCCCTGGGAAAGGGCCGGTGTTATCACGATCCGGGCCGTCGGGAAAGCGGATTCCCTCGCGCCGAAAGTCGCGCCGGAGCACCCCTATATATACGTGTGCTCCGCGCGTGCTCCGCCGCGCTCCACCGGGATCCGGCGCGCCCCGGCGCGGAACGCCGAGCACCCGCGCCGCTTGGGTACGGATCGGGGCGAGGCGCGGGCTCCGGGCTCCGGGCTCCGGGCTCCGTCAGGATCCGGGCTTCCACTGGGTGGCGACGGCGGTGAAGGTGCGCAGGCCGTGTCCGGCCTCGGCGTCCCGGACTCCGGTGAGCCACACCAGCACCAGGGTCTGCCGACCGGTCTCGACGCAGATCCCCACGTTGGCCGACGCGGCACTCGAATTGAGCACGGTCAGCGGCACCGACGCCGGCAACGCCGCGGTGCGGGCGGCGATACGGCATTCCGCGGCGGTCGCGTCGGGCCGGCCGACGAAGCCCGCGACGGCTCGGGGATCCAGGAACCGCAGCTCGGCCGTGATCGAACGGTCGGCGTCGGTACCCGATTCGGTATGGCACGCCACGTACTTGAGCGTGGTCGTCGGCAGCAACTCCCGATCCTCGGCGTCCGGCAGGCGGGTCGTGACCGAGAGCTTCTCCAGGTCGATCCGCGTGGCGAAGCCTTCCTTGCAGACGTCGTCGTCGAGGAACGAGGCCGTGGGAATCGTGGGGGCCTCGATCACCATGGGGACCTTCGCGCGGGTCTGCCTCAGACCGGTGGCGGGGTCGGCGCCGGAGCCGTCGGCCGATCCGGAGTCCTTGCCACCGTCCCCGTCCAGCAACGGCGGGACGATCAGGACGGCAGCCACGACCACGGCCACCGCCGCGCCCGCAGCCATCGCGACGCGGGCCCACGGGCGTCGGGTGCCGCCGACGGGGAGGGGGTGGGCCGGCGGGAACAGGGGCGGAGGCGGCGGGCCGGCGAAGCCGACGGGTCCCGGCGTCGGGGCGACCGGGCCGACACCGGCGGCGTACGGCCCCGGGCCCACCGAGGGCGGGCCCACCAGTGGCGGCGGCGAGGTCGACGGCCCGGTCGAGGGCTTCGGCGGGGCCCACGGCCGCCCGGCCGGCATGGGCGGCGGTGGGATCGCCGGGCCGGCCGAGACCCGGTCCACGGCGCGGTGCGACGGGGCCGCCTCGCGCTCGGCGATCTCCCGGACGACGCCCGCCGGCAGCCAGTTCGCGCCCCGCACGAGGACGGTCACGTCGGCACCGCGCCGGCAACCCTCGATCACGTCCGCGAGCGAGGGCCGGTCGGCGGGCTCCTTCGCGAGGCACGCCGCGAACAGGTCGCGCAGCACCGCCGGGCTCGCGCTCAGGTCCGGGGCCTCGCCGACGATCCGGTACATCAACGCCTGTGCGTGGCCCTGCCCGAAGGGGTGGTCCCCGGTCGCGGCATAGTGCCCGACCAACGCGAGCGAGAACACGTCGCTCGCGAACCCCACCGGCTTGCCCAGTACCTGCTCCGGCGACATGTACGCGGGGGTGCCGACCATCACGTCGGAGCCGGTGAGCGCGGTGGTGTCCGCCGCCCGGGCGATGCCGAAGTCGATCACGCGCGGCCCGTCGGCGGCCAACAGCACGTTGGACGGCTTGAGATCGCGGTGGATCACGCCGGCCGCGTGTACCGCCTCGAGCGCCTCCGCCACCCCGGCGACCAGCAACAGCGCCGACTCGACGGGCAGCGGCCCGTGTACCCGAACGGCCTCGGACAGCGGCGGGCCCGCGACATACGCGCCGGCGAGCCAGGGCAACGGGCCGTCGGTATCGCTGTCCAGGACCGGCGCCGTGTACGGCCCGTGCACGCGCCGCGCGGCCTGTACCTCCCGCTCGAACCGCCTGCGGAACTCGGCGTCCCGGGCCAGATCGGGCCGGACCACCTTGAGCGCGACCGGTTGCCCGCCGCGGGTGTGCGACAGGTAGACGCTGCCCATGCCGCCCTGCCCGAGCCTGCCGCGCAGCACGTATCCCGCGACGTCGCGAGGGTCGTCGGGTAGCAACGGATCGATCATGCGTACTTCCCCGTTCAGTCCGCCCGAACCCGGGCCTGCCCCGGCCCGGATGCGACCGCGTGCCGTCGGCGACGGGACCGGACCCATGATCCCGAAGCCGGCCGAGGCAACCCACACGACCCCGGCGCCACGATGCGCTGAAACGATCGCCCCCCGAAGGCACTTCCGGCCCCCCGACCCCGGAGAAACACCCCGCCGAATCGCGCGTCGCCGACGCGCGGAACTCAATCACGGTCCCGGGCGACCGCCACACACCGGCCGAGCGACTGGCGGTGGCGCCATGGGCAAGCCGTGGCGCCCCTACGACGGCGTGCCGGAACGGCGGGTCGCGGTCGAAATCCTGCTGCCCGCGCTGCTCGAGGACGCCAAGTTCGCCGAGCGGTTCCGGCATGAGGCCAAGGTCCTGGCGGCACTCGACCACCCGGGCCTCGTCGACGTACACGACTACGGCAAGAGCGAATCGGAGCCGCGCGTCGCCTACATCGTGATGAAACTCGTCGAAGGCATGCCGCCGGACGCGGTGTCGGCCGCCACCGGCGCGACCATGCCCGCCGACCCGGCGCTCGACATCGTCGCGCCGGCCCTGGACGCACCGCACGCGGCCCACCGGCGCGACATCGTGCCCCACGACGTCAAGCCGTCGAACCCGATGATCGGCGCCGACGACCGGGTGACCGTCACCGACTTCGGGATCGCCCACTCCACGACGGCGGGCACCAGGCTCACCGCGTCGCACCCGGTGCTCGGCACGGCCCGCTACATCGCCCCCGAACAGGTCCGGGGCCACGGGGCGGTGCCCGCGTTCGACCGGTACGCGATCGGCGCGGTCTGTTACGAACTGCCGACCGGCGAGCCCCTGTTCACGGGCGACGCGGTATTCGAGGTGGTGCTCCGCCACATCCGCGAACCCGCGCACGACCTTCCCGGCCGAATCCCCCGAGCCGGCGCCGGCCGCCGCCGCACTCACCACCGACGCGCCCGGGGCCGCCGACGAGCCGCCGGCTTCGACCCCGGCCGCTGCCGAGTCCCGTAACCCTCCCCTCAGCAGGCCGTGCCGCGATCGCACCGACACCGGTACCGAGAAGAACCGGCGCACCCGGCGAGGGTGAGCGGCACGTCCGCGACGGGCCGGCTGCCCACGTTCCGCCCTCGTCGTCGGCGGGCTCACAGCGACAAACGCAAAGGTCGGCGGCATCTGATCGATTTGCCTCGATCAGGTGCCGCCGACCTGCGGGTTTCCGCTGTTCTCCTGCTTCCTGCGGAGGACGTGGGATTCGAACCCACGAACAGAGTCACCCCTGTTAGCAGTTTTCAAGACTGCCGCCATCGGCCACTAGGCGAGTCCTCCAGTGCCGCGACCCCGTCGGGGTGTGGGCGGCATCAGTCTCTCATGAGCGATGCCTGGGATCATCGGGGATTCCGGGGCGACGTTGTTCGGGCGGCGGAGGTCGGGGTGGGGGTCAGTTGTCGCCGACGCGTTGGCCCAGGGTGACCTCGGTGGTGGCCTCCTTGCCGTCGCGCTGGTAGGTGACCTTGACCTTGTCGCCCGGGCGGTGGCTCCAGATCTCGCTGAACAGGTCCTCGTAGGAGCCGATCGCGCGGTTGTTGAGCCTCGTGATCACGTCGCCGGGCTTCAGGCCCGCCTTGGCCGCGGGGCCGTTGGCGGTGACCGGGTCCTGGCCGTTGGGGCTCTGGGCGACGATCTGCGCGCCGGTGCCGGTGTAGCGCGAGTCGGGCAGGATGCCCATCTGGGCGTAGACCGGCTTGTTGCCCTGGATCAGGGTGTCGGCGACCCACCGGGCCTGGTTGATCGGGATGGCGAAGCCGAGGCCGATGCTGCCCGACTCCTGCTGCTGGCCGAACGGCGACTGGCCGCCGCCACCGGTCGAGCGGATCGCCGAGTTGATCCCGATCACCTCGCCGGCCGCGTTCAGCAGCGGGCCGCCGGAGTTGCCGGGGTTGATCGCCGCGTCGGTCTGGATCGCGTTCATGTAGGAGACCTTCTGCTGGTCCCCCGAGGCCACCGGGCGGTCCTTGGCGCTCACGATGCCCGTGGTCACCGTGTTGGAGAGGGTGAACGGCGCGCCGATCGCGATCACCGGGTCGCCGACCGCGACCTTGTCGTTGTCGCCGAGCGGCAGCGGCTGCACGCTCGCCGGCATGTCGTCGACCTTGATCACGGCGAGGTCGTAGCCCTCGGCGCGGCCGACGATCTTGGCCGGCTTGGTGGTGCCGTCGGAGAAGGTCACCGACAGCTCGCCTCCGGCGGCGGCCAGCGACACCACGTGGTTGTTGGTGAGGATGTGGCCCTGCTTGTCGTAGACGAAGCCGGCCCCGGTGCCGGTCTCGGTGCCCTGCCCGGACACCTTGCCCTTGGTCTTGATCGTCACCGTGCTGGGGACCGCCTGCTTGGCGATGCCCGCCACGCTCGTGGGCGAGCGGTTCAGCGAGGCCGGGTCCACCGGCGACGAGGACGGGCTGACGCCGGCCGAGGCCGGCTTGTCGTCGCGGTCCACGATCCACGCGCCCACGCCGCCGCCGACCCCGCCGGCGAGCAGCGCGGCCACCACGGCCGCGACCAGGATCCCCGAGGGGCGGCGCTTCGGCTTGGGCGGCGCACCGAAGCCCGGGTAGCCCGGGTAGCCGGGATAGGCACCGCCCGTCCCGAACGGCGGAGCCCCCGCACCTCCCGCACCCGACCCGGCCGCGAACGCCGCCGGCACCTCGGCGCCCGGCTCACCCGTCGGCGGCAGCTGCGCGGTCGGCGGCCCGACCGGCGTCGGCGGCACCGCCTCGCCCTGCGGCTGCCCCACGGTGGGCGCCTGCGCCGGCTTGGCCGGCACCTCGGCCCGGAACTCCGGCTCCGCCGACACGTCGGAAAGCCCCTCCGGGCGAGCCGGCTGCGGTGTGGCGGGAGACGATCCGTGGGCCTCCCCCGGCACCGGTGAACCGACTTCGCCGGTCACGTCGCGATCGTCACTCACGGTCTTCCTCCCACACACTTCGGAATAGTTGTTGGTCACAGCCTTCCCGACGCGCTGTCTGAACACCGTAAGCGCCGAAGGCCCGGGCCGCCCGCGCCCCTTATCCCGGGGTTATCCACGCAGGTCGGACCGCCCGTACCGGAACGGAAACGGCGCGAAAATCGGCGGAAATTCCACCGCCGTCGGCGCGGCGAAAGCCGATCCCCGGTCCGGCGGGAGCCGACCCGCGGCCCACGCCCACCTCGGGATGGCACGATTGTGGCGTGTCCACCACCGGAGCGCGCCCACTGCGCGCCAACGTGCAGGTCGTCGCCCACCGAGGCGCTTCCGACATCGTCCCCGAGCACACGCTCGCGGCCTATCTCCAGGCCATCGAGGACGGCGCCGACGCACTCGAATGCGATGTGCGACTGACCGCCGACGGCCACCTGGTCTGCGTGCACGACCGCAAGGTCGACCGCACCTCCAACGGCCGCGGCATCGTCTCGACGCTGGAACTCGCGGAGTTGTCCGCGCTCGACTTCGGCTCCTGGAAGGAATCCGGCGGGGAATCCGGCGTCGAACGCGAACACCCGGACGAGCCGGAGGCACCCGACTGGGACCGCACCTCCGTGCTCACCCTGGAACGCCTGCTCGAACTCGTGGTCGACGCGCCGCGCACGGTGCGCCTGGCGATCGAGACCAAACACCCCACCCGGTACGCGGGCCTGGTCGAGCGCCGGCTCGTCGACCTGCTGGAGCGCTTCGGCCTGGCCGAACCGGCCGACGAGGACCCGTCGCTGATCCGGGTGATGAGCTTTTCCCAGCTGTCCCTGCGCCGGATGCGGCTGATGGCGCCCTCGCTGCCCACCGTGTTCCTGATGGAGCACGTCCCGCTGCTCTTCCGCGACGGCACGCTGCCCCGCGACGTGCGGATCGCCGGCCCCAGCATCGACATCGTCCGGGCCCATCCGCGCTACGTCGCCCGCCTGCACCGGGCCGGGCACCGGGTGCACGTGTGGACCGTGGACACCCCCGAGGACGTCGAATTGTGCCTGCGGCTCGGCGTGGACGCGATCATCACGAATCGGCCACGACAGGTCTTGGCCCAGGTGTCCGGTTAGACCCTATTGGGGGGCGTACGCTGGTAGCCTTTCGCGCCGTTATATCCGTCTTGGCGGGATCGCATACCCCTACACGCCCCTGCACGAGTCGGAGCGCGTGGCGCGCCCCCGTTTCCCGTCCGTCGGCATCGGGCATCTCAAGCCCGACGCGCGAGACATGTGCGCGAGGCAGGCGTGTGCACGAAGGAGGCCGGGGGTGGCAATGGTCGTGGCCCGTGGGGTGCCCGATTCCGCGGCGGTGTTGGTACCGCACGCTCCGGTCGGGGTGTCCGCGGCTCGGCACCGTCTCGCCACCGACCTCGACGACCGCGGCATCGCCCGGGGCGTCGTGGACGACGCGGTGCTGATCCTCTCCGAATTGTTGAGCAACGCGCTGCGGCACGCCCGCGCGCTGCCCTCCGGCAACGTCCGCGCCGCGTGGTGGGTGCGCCCCGACGGCCTCCTCGCCATCGAGGTCACCGACGGCGGCAGTTCGACCCGCCCGCGCCAGGCCAGTCCGTCCCTGAGCGCGCACGGCGGTCGAGGATTGTCGATCATCGGCACCCTCGCCGCCGACTGGGGCGTGCGCGGCACCCCCGACGAGGTCACCGTCTGGGCACTGGTCCCGATCGAGTCGCGCGCCGCCGACCGGCTGTGGGACGAATTCGACCTGGACGCGGTGGACCCGCTCGACTGACCCGCCCCGACACCGAGGCACGGAGACCGCACGCTCGCCCTCGGCCGCGTGTTCGAGCGTCACCCCATGCCCGCGGAACTCAGTACCCTCGGACCCGGTGAGTCGTCGACCACCATCCCCCCGACACCGAGGCGGAGAGACCGCAGCATGGGCAAGAAGGCCGCGCTGAAGGGCCACACCGGCAACAAGACCCAGACCGCAGCCGCCACGGGATCCGTCCCGGCCGTCGGCGGTCGCGAACCCTGCCCGTGCAACTCGGGCCGCCGGTACAAGGCGTGTCACGGGCGCGAGGCGGCCTCCGCCGCCGAGACGCTCGTTCTGCGTCCCTTCCAGGGACTGCCGAACGAGTGCGACTGGATCGCGCTGCGCGAACTGGTCCCGGCCGCGACCGCGCGGCTCCGGCTCACCGGCGAGCACGCCGAGCAGACCGTCACGCTGGCGACCGTGCTGCCGATGGCCTGGCCCGCGCTGCGTCGCGCCGACGGCACCATCCTGGTCGGCCTGCAGACGCACACCAGTTCGGGCGACGTCTCCCGGGACCTGGCACACGCGTTGGAGCGGGCGCTCGCGCAGGAGGACGGCACGTCGGTGGCCCCCGGCCCGCTGCCCGAGTCCGGCGACCGCCTCCAGGACCTGCTCGACCCGTCCCACCCGCTGGAGATCACCGTCCACGAGGGCTTCGACTTCTGGGTGGACGACCCGACCGCGATGAACGCCGAGGTGAGCGCGTCGCTGGAGCGGGCGAACGCCGCGGCGATGCCGACCGTACGGCTGACCTCGGTCGACGCCGCGTACTGGTGCGGGACCACCGAGAAGAACCACCTGCGCTGGGTGATGCCGCACGCGGAGGAGGAACTGCTCGACGCGATCGCCCGACTGCACGCGGCCGGCGAGTCGAGTCTGGGCGAGGGCACCCGCTTCGTCGGCTCGTTCCGCGCGCACGGGCTGCTCGTCCCGGTGTGGGACCTGCCGACATCGATGTCCGCCGAGGACGTGGAGAAGCCGGCGCGCGAGTTCGGCGAACGTCTGGCCGCGGCGATGGCGGACACCAGCCCGCTGACGCCGCGTCAGCGCAGCGCCCGCAACGGCCTGCTGAACCGCCAGATCACCCTGAACTGAACCGAACCGACCCGTACGCGAGCACCCGGATCGACCCCGATCCGGGTGCTCGCGTGATCCGCGCCTGCCGCGCCGACCGAACACCGGACGGGCGGCCGGCCCAAACCGCGCCCTAGCCGGATTCCGCGACTCGGGGCACCAGCGACGGCGAGCCCGCGACCGCGCCCTTCGCCCCGGAGCCCTCGCCCTTCACCCCGACGGCCTCCGCCTTCGCCCCGACGGCCTCCGTCTTCGTCCCGGAAGACGACGCGCCGTCCTCCGAGCGTGCCTCCACGACCGCCGCCGGCAGCTCGACCACGACCGTCAGGCCCGCCCCCGGCTCGGTCTCGATCCGCACCTCGCCCCGGTTGGCGGCCACGCCCGCCCACACGATGGCCATGCCCAGCCCACTGCCGGTGGCCGAACCGGCGCCCGCCGGGCCGTTCGCACCGTGCTCCCGCGCGGCCCGGAAGAAGCGGTCGAAGATGCGCTCGGCATCCTGCGGTCGCATCCCCGGCCCCTCGTCGCGCACCCGCAACACGACCCGCCGCTCCCGGCGGTCGCCCCTCCCCTCGCCCTCGGACACCGACACGTGCACGGCCGCGGACACCGGCGTATGCGTGCGCACGTTGGCCAGCAGATTGCCGACGATCTGGCGCAGCGTCGTCTCGTCGGCCAGCGCCACACACGCGTCGGGTGTGTCCACGTGCACCGGCCGGTCCGGCTGCTGCGCGCTCAGGTCGGCGACCGCGTCGCGCACCACGCACACCAGGTCGATCGGCCGCGACAACAACCGCGGACGCTGGTCCAGCCGGGCCAGCGCCAGCAGTTCGTCGACCAGCCGGGCCATGCGCTCCGCCTCGGCCGCCATCCGGCCCAGCGCCCGGGTGCGTTCCTCCTCCGACGCCAACATGCCCTTCTCGTACAGCTGCAGGTAACCGCGGATCGCCGCCAGCGGCGTACGCAGCTCGTGCGACGCGTCGGCCACGAACCGCTTGAGATGCGACGCCGCGTGCTCGCGGATCTCGAACGCCGACTCGACCTGCTGCAACATCGCGTTCAACGCGGTCCGCAGCTGCTCGACCTCGCTGAACGAACGTTTGCGCGTACCCACACGCGCGGACAGGTCGGGCCGGTCCGGGCCGCCCTCGGCGATGCCCGACGCCGTCTCGACCATGTCCTCCAGGGGTCGCAGCCGCCACCGGGCACCGAAGTACATGAATGCGCCGAGCAGCACCAACAGGGCGCCTCCGGCCAACAGTTCGAAGTGCACCACCTTGTCCACCACGCGGTCGACGTCCTCGGTCGAGTGGGCGAGCAGGATGTGGTTGCCGTCGCCGAGGCGTGCCGAGACGACCCGGTAGTGCTCGCCCGCGAGCGAGATGGCGCGCGGTCGGTCGTGCCACGCCGGGTCGCCCGGATTCCGGACCACGGCCGCCAGGGCCCGCTGCAGGGAGTCGGGTCCCCGGACGCCGACCGCCAGGGCCGTGCCCCGCCCGTCCACCACCGCGAAGGTCTTGCCGTCGAGACCGGCCGACATCAGCGCCTCACGCAGGCTCGCGGTCGAGGACAGCAGCGACAACTGCGCGGTGTTGATACCGGTCCGCTCGATGCCGGTCCGGCCCGCGATCAGGTCCTCGTCGACGCGGGACTCCAGGTAGTGCCGAATGCCCATCATGCTGAACCAGATCAGCAGCGCCAGTCCGATCGCGAGCACCGCGATGCTGCTCAGCGCCAGGTGCGCCCGCATGGCGACGATGTGCGGGCGCTGCCGGGCCCGGCGCAGGAACCCCCGCCCCCGCGAACCCGGCGGCACGAGCTCGTTGCAGCTCTCCTTCCGGCGCTTCCCCTCGCGGCGCCGAAATCGCCCGCGCGGTCGCCCGCCCGACCCGCCCGGCCCGCCCGACGTGCCCGCGTCACCCCGCTCCCCGCGCCCGCCGCTCATGCCCCGCGATCCGCCGTCCGGCGCAGCCCGTACCCCACACCCCGCCGCGTGGTGATCAGCGGCGGCCCGTCCGGCACGAGCGGATCGAGCTTGCGGCGCAGATAGGAGATGTACGTCTCCACCACCGTCGACTCCACCACGTGCTCGTACCGCCACACCTCGCGCAGCAGTTGCTCCTTCGGCACGATCCGGTCGCCGTGCCGGATCAGGTGGCGCAGCAGCGCGAACTCGGTCGGGGTCAGCTCCACGCCGCGACCGCCCCGGCGCGCGGTGTACGTCGCCTCGTCCAACTCCAGGTCGCCGTGCCGCAGTACGGGCGGCGGCGGGGGCGGCGGCGTGCTCTCGTCCGGCGTCGGCCGGGTGCGCCGCAGCACCGCACGTGTACGGGCGACCAGTTCGTCGACGTTGAACGGCTTGGTGATGTAGTCGTCGCCGCCGAGGGTGAGCCCCTTGACCACGTCGGCGGGCGAGTCCCGGGCGGTGAGGAACACGACCGCGATCTCCGGTCGTTCGGCGCGCAGCACGCGGCACACCTGGCGTCCGTCGCCGTCGGGGAGCGAGATGTCGAGGAGCACGACGTCGGGCCGCGCCGTACGGGCCGCCGCCAGAGCCGCGTGCACACCGTCGGCCGTGACCACCTCGAACCCGTGGAACCGCAGGGTGATCGCCAGGACGTCGGCGATGCTCGGCTCGTCCTCGACGACCAGGACCGTGGCGCCCGCGCGCGGCTGACTGCTGCTCATGTGCCCAGTATCCGGGGGAAGTTTGCGGAACCCCATGGGACAGCTTGAGAGCTTCCTGTGAGTCGATCGTGCGCCGGCCGGGCGACCCACCGCGCCCGACCAGTCTGGCCCCAGGACGCACGACCGGGCCGCGAGGCCCGCACGAGGAAGGAATCGACTATGGCGGCCTGGGCGCGATGGTGTCTCAAACATCGGTGGACGGTGCTGCTGCTGTGGGCGGCCGCGCTGTTCGGAACGGTCGCGGCGAGCGCGGCCGCGGGCAGCGCGTACTCCAACGTGTTCAAGATCCCCGGGACCGAGTCGTCGACCGCGTACGAGCGCCTGCAGAAGGCCTTTCCCGACGCGTCCGGCGATGTGGACAACGTGGTGTGGCAAACCGAACGGGGCAGCGTGCACGACGCCGCGGTCCGCGACCGGATGACCGCGCTGCTCGCCGACATCGCGCGGATGCCCGACGTCGGCCGCGTGGTCGGGCCGTACGACGCGGAGGGTGCCGCCCAGGTGAGCAAGGACGGCCGGATCGCGTTCGCCCAGGTCACCTTCGTCAAGCAGCAGTTCGAGCTGGAGACCGGGAATCTCAAGGACCTGATCGATCGCGCCGAGGCGGCTCGGGCGCCCGGACTGCGCGTCGAACTCGGCGGGCCCGCGATCGAGGCCGCCCAGGAACCGCCGGCCGGACTCGCCGAGACCGTGGGTGTGGTCGCGGCGGGCGTCATCCTCTTCCTCGCCTTCGGTTCCCTGTTCGCGATGCTGCTCCCGCTGATCAGCGGGGTGTTCGCGGTCGGTACCGGGATCGCGTCGGTGATCCTGCTCAGCCACGTCACCGACATCCCCGAGACCGCGACACTGCTCGGCAGCCTGATCGGGCTCGGCGTGGGCATCGACTACGCCCTGTTCATCGTGACCCGGCATCGCAACGGCCTCAAGGCCGGGCTCACCCCCGAGAAGGCCGCGATACGGGCGCTGGACACCTCCGGCCGGGCCGTGGTGTTCGCCGGCGGCACGGTGTGCATCGCGCTGCTCGCGCTGTTCACCGTCGACATCACCCTGTTCGACGGCATCGCGATCAGCACCACGCTCGTCGTGGTGCTCACCGTGCTCGCCTCCTCCACCCTGCTGCCCGCGCTGCTCGGCCTGCTCGGCCCGCGTGTGCTCAGCCGCCGGGAACGTCGGCAGTTGGCCGAGCGGTCCGCGGCCGGCGGTGCCCTGCCGAGCGAGGAGGTCGGGCGCGCCGCCGCGCGCTGGGCGCGCCTGGTGCAGCGTCGCCCCCGCACCCTGGGACTGGTCGCGCTGGTGGTCATGGGGCTGCTGGCGATCCCGGCCCTGTCACTCCGGCTCGGCGCCAACGACCAGGGCAATCAGCCCACTTCCCAGACCGTGCGCAAGGCCTACGACATGCTCGCCGAGGGCTTCGGCCCGGGCTTCAACGGCCCGCTGCTGATGGTCGCCGAGCTGCACGGTCCGCAGGACCGGCAGGCGCTGGACACGCTGATCGCCGATGTCCGCCGCACCCCCGGCGTGGTGCGCGTGGTCGAGGCGCCGGTGCCCGCCGACGCCGGCGGCCTCGCCGCCGAGACCCGGGCCATCCAGGTCGTACCGTCCACCTCGCCGCAGGCCGAGGCCACCGACAAGCTGATCGACACCCTGCGCGACCGCACCGTGCCCACCGCCGCCGAGGGCAGCACGCTGAAGGTGCACATCGGCGGCGAGACCGCGTTGCAGAAGGACTTCGCCGCCGTGGTCGGCGACCGCATGCCGGGGTTCATCGCCCTGATCGTGGGGCTGGGCGCGCTGCTGATGCTGATCGCCTTCCGCAGTCTGCTGGTACCGCTGACCGGCGCGCTGATGAACCTGATCGCCGCGTGCGCGTCGTTCGGCCTGCTGGTCGCGATCTTCCAGTGGGGCTGGGGGATGGACCTGCTCGGGCTGGGCAAGGAGGGGCCGATCATCTCCTTCCTGCCGGTCATCATGCTGCCGCTGCTGTTCGGGCTCTCGATGGACTACCAGGTCTTCCTGGTCAGCCGGATGCACGAGGAGTGGCTGCACACCGGCGACAACGCCCGGGCGGTGCGTGTGGGTCAGGCCGGCACCGGGCGGGTGATCAACTCGGCCGCGCTCATCATGATCTTCGTGTTCTCCTCGTTCGTGCTCAGCGGCGACCGCGGCGCGATGATGGCCGGGCTCGGCCTGGCGGGCGCGGTCGCACTGGACGCGTTCATCCTGCGCATGTTGCTCGTCCCCGCCCTGATGCACCTCCTCGGCCGCGCCAACTGGTGGTTGCCCGGATGGCTCGACCGCGTATTGCCGCATGTGGCGGTGGACCCGCCCGAGCGGCCCGTCGGCGGCTCGCCGGGCGGCGCCGAGGACCCGCGCGAGGAGATGGTGCCGGCCGGTCGATAGCGGACCGGGTCCGGCCGGGGCGCCCGCGTCGGCGCCGGTCCGAAAGTCGCCCGCACGCCCGGCGAACGGGCGTGCGGGCTCGGTCACGACCGGCCGACGAGGCCCCCGGATTGGAGATCCGCCGGCTTGTTGTTACCTTTGAAGCAGCTCGGTCGCTGATGCATCCCCCGTCTTCAGCGGCCGGGCCTTTCGATTTTCCGGGTCTTTTCCCGCTTTCGCGCCGCGCTCTTTCCGCATCGACCGACTGGGAATTCCTGCACCGTTCCGCAGTGAATTCTTCGCATTCGTCGGCTGCGGTCCGGGTCGCATTCGGCGTGGCGCCGAACCACGTTTCGCGATCCCGCGGGCTCAGCGCTGAGCGGTCGCCGACCCCGAACGGAGCAGCTTGGTCAGGCCGTCCTTGGAGGCCAACTCGGCCACCGCGGACCAGCCGTCGAGGCTCTTGGCCGTGCGCACGCGCGGGCCGTCGCAGCGGCCCTCGGTGTCCTTGGCCTCGACCGCGCAGGTCACCCGCAGCGTGGTGCCGCCGGGCTGGAGCACGCTCATCACCAGCAACAGCGGCTCGGGCGTGGGGTTTCGGTAGTAGACCCGGCCCCATGCCTCCGAGCCGTCGCGCTCGACACAGGTCTGCGCGCGCACGCCCTTGGGGCCGTCGATCGCCTTGCCGCACACGCTCTCCGTGCCGGCGGCCAGCGAAGTGGCCGCGGGTGTCCCGGACTTCGCGGCGGGCTTGCCACCGAGCAGTTCGAGCAGTCCGGCCGAGCCGGAACGGTCGCCCTCGGCGACACCGTTGCCGAAGTCGGCGGCCTTGTTCGCGCTCGGGCGGGTACTCGGTCCCGAGTCGGCGGTGTGGCGGCCCTTGTCCGGGCCCACCGAATCCGCGGACGCGGCGGCGAGCGGGACGACGAGGCACAGGCCCACGACCGCGCCCAGGGCCACGGTGCGGACGTGACCGGTGCGTGGGCGCTGCATGGTGTCTCCTAGCGCGCGAAGCCCCCTTCCACATCCGGCCCGACGAGCGGGACTTCGGTGCGGAACGGGGCCGGAATGATCGGCGCGCCGAGCCTATCGCGCCGCCACGACGTGCAGCGATCACCACATGTTGCGGTTACGCCACAACGATCACTCCACCGCGTGACGGCGCTCCCTCTTCGCGCCCGGGATCGGGCTGTACGGATCGGGCTGTGCAGGTCGTGTTGTGCGGGTCGGGCGGTCCGGATCAGGCTCTGGGCTCGGCGTGT
Source organism: Embleya hyalina (assembly GCF_003967355.1). Lineage (GTDB taxonomy): Bacteria > Actinomycetota > Actinomycetes > Streptomycetales > Streptomycetaceae > Embleya > Embleya hyalina. Next base: position 71,091 of record NZ_BIFH01000027.1, read on the forward strand.
TGGCAGGTGTCCACCAGGGTGCGGACCAGGTCCGCCACGGCGGGCAACCACGGCCCGCCCGCCGTCGGATCACCCGACGGCGCCGGTGGTCGGGCCCAGCGCAACTGGCCGCCCTGCACCCGCGACGGCGGCAGCGCGAGATAGCCGCCGTCGCCGTGGAAGCGCAGGGTGGAGGGCACCGTGCCGTACCGATCGAGCCCGTATCGGTCCAGCAGGTCGCCCAGTTCGCCCAACTCGTAGGGTTCGACCAGGAACGCGTAGCGGCCCGGCGCGGCGACGACCGGTCCGGTACGCACACCGAGCCGGGCGAGTTGATCGAGCGAGCGGGCTCCGGCTTCCGACGGCACGCTCAACGCCGCCACCCGCCCACCCGTCGCCAGGATCACCGACGCGTCCGGTGACTGCTGCCACCACCAACGCGCCATACGTTCGTCACAGGTGGCCGCGAGCAGGGGAGGTTCACCCGGATGGGCGCCCGGCACGCGGCAATCGGTCGCACCACATCGACACACGCCCGACCAGCGGTCGTATCCGACGCCGGGAACCACGGGCCAGCGCCATCTCGCACACGTCAGCACGGCCGACATCAGTGCGGTGCGTTCCCTCCGTCGTCTTCCGAGGATCTCGCGCAGCATGCGCTCGTTCCTTTCCGTGAACGTGGAAGCACTATGCGTGATACTCAGGTACTCCGCAGCCGACCATGACGAGGCCGCTTGGCGGCACATGGCGCGAGGTGGCGCAGGGGTGGCGAATTACGGCGCCCGGTACGGGTGTTGCCCTCGCGAATCGGCCCCGAGGCGGGAGATGGGGGCTCCCGAGCGGACCGTTGTGCCATCCGTTGCTGCGGTTGCGCTGCGGTTGGGTCAGTTGGTCTCTGCCTGCGCCGGCACCGCGTCCGAATCGACACCGCGCCTGTTCCAGCACTCCTCACCGAGGACGACGAACGGCCGGCCCTCGGAGGTTCCGCAGATGTCACGAGACCGCGATCACAGGATCTCCTGGAGCATACCCGCGATGTGGCTCCCTTCCGTTGTACCCCCATCCCCTCGGACCTTCACGCCGCCGCGCCGCGGCGTTGGGCAGTACGGGTGGAACCCGCGCCATCCGGATCAATGGCGAGCGACTCGTAGGATCACGCCATGGCGGAGCACACGACCGGCACACCGACCGGCGACACGGCCGTGGTGATCCCGGCATACGACGAGGCACGGCGGATCACCGCCACGGTCGACGCGGCACGCTCGATCGTGGGCGTGGATCTCGTGGTGGTGGTGGACGACGGGTCCACGGACGACACGGCCGGGCTCGCCCGGGCGGCCGGCGCGGTGATCGCCCGGCACGGCCGCAATCGCGGCAAGGCCGGCGCGATGGAGACCGGCGCCGCCGTGGTCGCCGCGATCGACCTGCGCGAGGACCGGGAGCAGCCGCGTCACCTGCTGTTCCTGGACGCGGACCTGGAGGGTACGGCCGCCGCCGCGGCGGCGCTGGTCGAGCCAGTGCGGGCCGGGAAGGCGGCGATGACCATCGCGGTGTTGCCGCCGCAGGCGCGGGCCGGCGGCGGGCACGGGTTCGTGGTGCGCGCCGCCCGGGACGGGATCGCCCGGGCCAGCGGGTTCGCCGCGACCCAGCCGCTGTCCGGGCAGCGCTGTCTGACCCGCGACGCGTTCGAGGCGGCGCTGCCGCTCGCCGACGGGTTCGGCGTGGAGACGGGGCTGACCATCGACCTGGTGCGCAAGGGGTTCGCGGTCGAGGAGGTCGAGGTCGAGTTGCACCACCGGGTCACCGGCACCGACTTCGCCGCGCAGCGCCATCGGGCCCGGCAGTACGCGCACGTGGCCCGCGCGCTGGCCGCGCGGGGTGCGGCCGGGGCCCTGCCCGGGGCGATCCGCGGGCGTGGCTGAACCGGTGACCGCAGAGCGCACCCGGGCACGTCGGCCGTCGATGTTTCACGTGGAACACCCGTTTGGGTGTATCGCGCTCGGCCTGTGTGCGCTCGCGGTCGGCCTGCTCGTGCTGACCGGGCTGCTCGGGCCCTCCGCCGCCCAGCCGCCGCTGCCGGGCGGGCCGTCGTGGTTGCCGCCGTATCGGTTCACCGCCCGTCCCGCCGCCGGTACCGTCACCGGGCTGCTGCTCGCGTCGGCCCTGCTCGGCGCGCTCGGTCTGGGCCTGGCGCTGCGCGAACTCGGGCGCGGCTGGGCGCCGGATCCGGGTCGGCTCACCGTCGGCGGGGCGGTGGCCGCGCTCGCGGTGGTGTGCGTGCCGCCGATGGGGTCGGCCGACCACCTGGTCTACGCCGCCTACGGGCGACTCGCGGCCGGCGGGGGCGACCCGTATCGGGACACCGCCGCGACGCTGGCGCGCGACGGCGATCCGGTCGGCCGCGCGGTCGAGGCGCCGTGGACGGACGTGCCGTCGGTGTACGGGCCGGTGGCCACGGCGGAGCAGTGGCTCGCCGCCCGGATCGGCGGCTCCTCCGTGCACACGATCGTGCTGGTGCTGACCCTGCTCGGCGCGGCGGCGTTCGTGCTGACCGGGCTGCTGCTCCAGCGGGCGGCCGGCCCGGATCGCGCGGCCCGGGCCCGGGTGGCGATCCTGTGGTCGCTCAATCCGCTGCTGCTGTTCGTCGCGGTCAACGCCGGCCACGTGGACGCGTTCGCGCTGGTGTTCGCGGTGGGCGCGCTGCTCGCGGTGCGCCGCTCGCCCGTGCTCGCGGGTGTCCTGGTCGGTCTCGCCTGCGCGGCGAAGGCGTCGCTCGGGTTGTACGTCCTCGCCCTCGCGTGGGGCCTGCGCGGGCGTCCGCGCGCGCTCGCCGCGCTGCTCGGCTCGGCGCTCGCGGTGGGGGTGGCGACCTATCTGCCGGTCGGGCTCGGCGCGTTCGACCAGATGCGGGAGAACACGAAGCTGGTCTCGCTCGCGGTCCCGCTGCGGCTGGTGCTGAAGCCGATGGAGTCCGCCTTCGGTCACGACACGGCGCGCTCGTTGATCGGGCTGCTCGGCTGGGCGCTGGGCGCGCTGGTGGTATGGCTGCTGGCCCGGACCGCCGCCCGGGCCCGGCCTGCGGCGATGGACCGGGTCCTGCGCGACAGCGCCGCCGCGGCCGCGCTGTTGTCCCTGGCCTGGCTGCTGACCACCCCGTACAGCCTGCCCTGGTACGACGTGGCGGCGTGGGCGCCGCTGGTGCTGCTGGCCCCGTCCGCGCTGGACGGACTGCTCCTGGCCCGCACCACGCTCCTGGTGTGCGCCTACGTCCCGGGGCGGGTGGTCCCGCTGCCCGACGTGGTGGACACCCTCCAGCGCACCGTGCGCGGCACCGTCGGACCGTGGGCGGGCGCGGCGATCCTGGTCGCGGTGGTGCTGGTCAGTCGACGCGCGGGCGGGCCTCCACGGCCGCGATCACCGCGATCGCCAGCGGTGCCGCGATCGTGAGCGCGACCGCCGGGATCTGGATGCCGGAGTCGTTCACCGCGTAGCCGACCACCGCGGTCACCCAGCACGCGATCAGCGTCGAACGCAGCCACGGCACCGCCGCGAAGGCGCGCTCCAGGGCCGGCGCGCGCCACTTGAGCGGATCGCGCACGGCGAGCACGAGCAGCACGAACGCCACCGGGATCAGCAGCGTGAACGGTGTGGTGAACGAGTGCAGGTTGCCCATCACCTTGCGGTGGAGCGTGTCGCCGGCGGCGCCGTCGAGGACCTCCTGGACGAATCGGCCCAGGTGCGAGCGGCTCGCCGCCGGGCGCAGCCAGTCCAGCACCGCGATGACGCCGATCACCACGACCGCGCCGAGCGCGACCAGGCCGACCTTCCCCCAGGAGATCCGGGTCCCGGTGAGCAGCAGGCCGAGCACCGCCAGGCCCGGGATCAGCGCGAGCACACCGCCGAAGTCGCTGCCGAACGCGGGCCATCCGTCGGCCAGGACGGCCACCGCCCCGACCACCGAGAGCACCACGACGGCCGCCCGCCGCCGACCCGCCGCGAGCAGGTGTGCCGTGGGCCACGCGACGGCGAGCACCACGGCCATCGCGAAGATCGTCCAGGCGACGTTGCCGAAGCCGTAGAACCGGCCCGCGACCAGCGGGGACAGCCCGAACAGGGTGTTCATCTGGAGCGGTGAGCCGAGTATCACGTCGCCCGCCAGGATCACCGCGGTGGCCGCGGCGACCGCACCGGCCGGTCCGTACGGGTGCCGGCGCCACGGGCCGAGCAGCGCGCCGGCGGTCAGCACGGCGGCGAACGCCACGGTGAGCCCGAGCAGCGCCCACGCCGGGTCGCCGCTCTTCTCCCACGGCACCAGACCGACCAGGAAGGACCCGCCGGGGATGGCGCCGAAGAACACCCCGATCCCGGTCGCGGCGCGTATCACCGCGGCGCGCGCCCGGGTGCGCCCCCGGCGGCCGAACCGGACGGCGAGCCACAGCGCCACGGCCGCGCAGACCAGCGGCAGCAGGGTGATCCAGGTGAAGAAGTACCAGACCTCGCGCACCGTGCGGGACGCCTGCGCGCCCACGTCGAACAGCCTCAACTCGTCGATCGCGCCCTGCCCGGAGGATCCGGGGACGCGCGTGTACACCGCGCCGACCAATTCGCTCGGCGCGTCGACGCCCAGCGGCGCGAGCAGGCTCGGGGCCAGGTCGGTGAGCTGGACCATGCCGTCGTCGCGGGTCGAGGTCGCGGTCAGCCGGCCGGAGTCGAAGGAACGACCCGCCGAGGTGCCGGGGCCCGACACGAGCAGCGCGCGCAGGTGCGGGGTGCCGGTGTCGTCGGCGAGACCGGCCACCACGAGCTGGGTGCGCGGCGGCAGCAGGGCGGCGATCCGGGCCACCTGGGCGTCCACCGCCCGCAGCCGGTCGGCACGCGCGGCACCGGGGCCGGTCAGGCCGCCGAGGTCGACCAGGGTCAGTGCGGAGCGCTCGATCAGCGCGGTGTCCACCGCGGCCGGGTCCGGCCGGTAGTCGGCGCGCACCCGACCGGTCGCGTCCGCGCTCGCGTAGGCCGCGCCGGGGCCGACCGCGGTGACCGCCCCGCCGTGCTCGGCGACCGAGGCGGCGAGTTGCCCGAACCGGGGGTTGTAGCCGAACGAGTCGTTGCGCTTCACGATCGCGCGCATGTTCGGCACGGTCGCCGACCCGTCCGGGGCGAGCGTCGGCGGCAGCGGCTCGGCACACGGCTCGGCGCTCTTCGCGCCGGTCCGGTTGTCCGTCGAGCGTGCCCCGGCGCCGGTGGTGAGCCACCCGTCGACCGGACACGCGCGCGGATGCACGGTCCGTACCGACATCGCGGCCGAGGTCGAACGACCGGCCAGCGCGACCAGCGCCGGGGTGTCCCGGCCGTCGATGTCGGCCCAGCTCAGCCCCGGGATCCCGAGCAGGACGACATGGTCGGCGCCGGCCGCGCGGGCCGGCGCGGCATCCGCCCTCGCGGGCGGCGCCGCGAGCGCGATCAGCGCCGCGAGCACGGCGAGCAACCGGAAGGGACGAGCGATCACGGGTGCCTGCTCCTCGACGTACGCGGCCTACACGGGGACGAATGGTCGCCCCAGGCTATGCGTCGCCGTACGCCGCCACGTTCAGGGCAGCAGACCGGCCGCGTACGCCGCCGCGGTCGCCGCGCCCATCACCACCTTGACCGGGCGGCCGAGCGTGGCCGCCGCGGCGGCCACGTCCTCGTATTCCGGCTGGGCGTTGACCACACGACCCTCGAACATCGCGGTCTTGACCCGCACGGGCAGGCCCTCCACCCGGACCGTGCCGAACTCGCGATCCAGGGCCCGCTTCGCCACCGGCACGATCCGCGCGCCTATCGTCGAGGTCTCCACGAACACCGTGTGCAGCGCCACGTCCACCCGATCCGCCGGGACCAGCACGCACAGGGTGTGCGCGGGCCGACCCTTCTTCATCAGGATCGGCACCAGCCACGCGTCGCCGGCGCCGATCGCGAGCAGTTTGGCGAGCACCGCCGGCCACAGCCGCGGGTCGAGGTCGTCCACGTTGGTCTCGATCAACACGTCCTCGCCGGCCGGCCGCTCCCGGTCGAGCGCGTGGCGCTCGCCGAGCACGACCCGCAGGATGTTCGGCACCTCCTCGACCCGCCGACTGCCCGCGCCGGTCCCGTCGGCGGTGATCCGCAGCGCCGGCAGCGGCCCCCAGGACCGGCAGACCGAGGTGAGCAGGGCGGCCCCGGTGGGCGTGCACATCTCGTACGGGGCCGGGCCCGCGTAGACCGGGGCCGCGGCCATCCGCATCAACTCCAGGACGGCCGGCACCGGGACCGGGAGCACACCGTGCGCCGCCCGCACGCTGCCGTTGCCGAGCGCGACCGGCGAGCCGACCGCCTCCTCGATCCCGAGCGCGTGCAGCGCCGTGCACGTACCGACCACGTCGGCGATCGCGTCGAGCGCGCCGACCTCGTGGAAGTGCACCTCCTCCGGCAGGCACCGGTGTGCCCGGGCCTCGGCGCGCGCGAGCCGGTCGAACACGTCGTGCGCGCGCTCGTGCACGGGTTCCGGCAGATCGGCGCCGTCGAGCAGGACCCGCACGTCGTGCCACGTGCGGTGCACGTGGCTGTGCACCGTCTTGACCCGGGCGCGGGTGGCCGCGATCCCGTGTCGATCGGTGCGCTCGGCGGTGATCAGGATCGGTTCGACGCCCACCGCGTCGACGGCTTGCTGGACGGCCTCCAGCGGGGCGCCGGCGTCGATCAGGGCCCCGAGCAGCATGTCGCCGCTCGCACCGGCCTGGCACTGAAACCATGCGATGGCCAAGCGGACACCTCCCGTCGCGGCCACTTTCGCAGCCGTCGGGAGGTCCTGCCGGAAAAACGGCGAAACGACCGAAAGCGACCGGTTTCTTGCCCTTGGCTGCGCATTTCGCTGCGCAGTTGGCGGTGCGTCCGAAATTCGCGGTCCCGCCGAATATTCGGATACCGACTACGGCGTCGCGCCGCTTCGCTTCGGACCGGCGGCGCGCGCGACCCGGGCGGCGAACACGCCCGCGCCGAATCCGTTGTCGATATTGCACACCGCGACTCCCGGGGCGCACGAATTGAGCATCGCGAGCAGCGCGGCGAGTCCGCCGAAGGAGGCGCCGTAGCCCACGCTGGTGGGCACCGCGAGCACCGGCACCGAGACCAGGCCCGCCACCACGCTCGGCAGCGCGCCCTCCATGCCCGCGACCACCACCAGGCAGTCCGCGGCGTCGAGTTCGGCGTGTACCGCGAGCAGCCGGTGGAGGCCGGCCACGCCCACGTCCTCGATCCGCTCCACCTCGGCGCCGAACAGCCGCGCGGTGAACGCGGCCTCGCCCGCGACCGCCACGTCGGAGGTGCCCGCCGAGACCACCCGGACCAGGCCGCGCGTGGCGGGTGGTTCGCCCACCGCGACGCACGTGCCGCTGTCGTCGGTGTACGCCTCGCCGGGAAACGCCGCGTGCACCGCGTCGACCACCGCGGCCGACGCGCGCGTCGCGAACGCCGGACGCCGGCTCGTCGCCCGCAGCCGGTGGAACAGCGCGACGGTCTGCTCCGGGGTCTTCCCGGCCGCGAAGACCACCTCGGGGTCTCCGGTGCGCAGTTCCCGGTGGGTGTCCACCCGGGCGAAGCCGAGATCGGCGAAACCCGCCGTCGGCGCCCGCACGAGGTCGTCGAGCGCCTCGTCCACGCCCGCCTCCCCGGCGGCCACGCGGTCGAGCAGTTCCCTCACCTCGGCCCGGTTCACTGCCCCGATCGTAGCCCCGGGCCCGAACGGGCCCGCCACGCCCACTCGTTGCGGCCGCACCGGCGTCCGCTCAGGAGACCGGGACCAGCGCGTCCTTGCGCCAGCGCAGCGTCTTCTCGAAGCGCAGCACCGCACCGCGCCGGGGATGGTTGCTCAGTTGCACGTGATCGGTCATCGCCCGGATCAGCATCAGACCGCGCCCGTTCTCCGCGCCCGGGCCGGCCATCGCCGACAGGCCGCGCAGGCGCTCCACCGGGAACCCCGGGCCGCCGTCGATGATCTCGACCCGGCAGCAGTCACCGGTGATACCGGCCCGGATCTGGTATTCCGAATACGGTCCGCCCCTGGCGTGCTCCACGACATTCGCGCAGGCCTCGGACAGGGCGAGGCCGATCTCCATCGCGATCTCGCGATCCACCCCCGCCGTTTCCATCGCGCCGACAAGAAGTCTGCGCGCCATCGGCACGCTCGCCGTATCCCGTGGCAGGTGGACAGTCCACCTCATGTCCATGAGCGGCCTTTCGACATCTCCGGAACTGCGGCCGAATCCGACCCGTCGAACCGACGGGCCGGGCACACCTGGTTTTATTGCCGCCGGTCGGTCCCGGTATGCGCGCCTCGCTCGATCGGTCGTCAATACGCTGTAAAGACGATTCGTTCGGCCGCATCGCGCGGATCTCGCGGGCCGTCGGGCCCGGTCTCGGCCGCCCACCGGGGCGCATCGGAAATTTTCGGCCCCGGGGTCGATGGCGCGCCGCGCGATGAGACGATGGGGCGTCATGCAGGCCGTGTCCGTACCTTTCCGCGCTGTGCGCGCCGCCGTGTTCTCGGCGGTCTGCGCCGCGCTCGCGGCATGCGGTCACGCGTGGATGTCGACCGAGCCGCTGCCCCTGTGGGCGCCGGTCGCCGGCTTCGGCGTGGTGTTCGTGTCGGCCTTCGCCGGTGCGGGCCGACAACGCTCGTTCGGCTCGATCACCGCGCTGCTCGCGATGGGCCAACTCGCGCTGCACACCCTCTTCGCCTGGGCGGCCGCCGGAACGGCCGGCGCGAACGGCGCGACGTCGAGCGGTCTGCTCGACCGGCTCCTGTGCGGGCCCCGGGACTCGACCGGACACATCCTGCTGCCGGCCGGCTGGACCCCCGAGGCGATCGCGCGCAGCACCCGGGTGGATCCGACGCTGCTCACGGGCGAATCGGCCGGCGGACACCACCACATGTCCGGCTCCGGGCCGATGTTGCTCGACGGCGGCACCGGCATGTTGTGCGCGCACCTGGTCGCGGCCCTGCTCACCGGCTGGTGGTTGCGGCGCGGCGAGGCCGCGCTGTTCGCCCTGATCGCACTGGCCTCGGCGCCGCTGCGGGTGGTGCTCGCGGTGCTGTTCGGCCCGGTCGTCCCGGTCGCCGCGACCCCGGGCCGTGCCCGGCGCACCGGTGCGGCGGCGGACCCGGCCACGGATCAGACCCTGCTCCGGCACGCGGTGACCCGGCGCGGGCCGCCGGTGGAGTACGCGCTCGCCTGCTGATCCCGCCCCATCGGGTGCCGGATCGGCGGTGGCGCGCGTCCGCCTTCCCGTCGTCCCCACCCGTACCGCGGGGTGCCCTCGTGCGCCTGCGGCCGGGATCATCCATGGAGCAGACATCCCATGACCATGTCCACCACGCGTCGCCGCCTGTCCGTGATCGCCGCCTCGGCCGGCGCCGGCGTGCTGCTGTTCGCGGGTTCCGCCGCCGCGCACGTAACCGTGCAGCCGGGCACCGCCGACCAGGGCTCGTACGCCAAGGTCGCCTTCCGGGTCCCCAACGAGCGCGACGACGCGGGGACCACCAAGCTCGAGGTCACCCTGCCCGCCGACAAGCCGCTCACCTCGGTGCAGACCCGGGCGATGCCCGGTTGGAAGGCCGAGGTCGAGAAGACCAAGCTGACCACCCCGATCGACAACCACGGCAAGCCGCTCACCGAGGTGGTCTCCAAGATCACCTGGACCGCCGACGCCGGCACCCGGGTCAACCCGGGCACGTTCGAGGACTTCGAGGTGTCCATGGGCAAGCTGCCCACCGACACCGACAAGCTGGTGTTCAAGGCGGTGCAGACCTACGACAGCGGCGAGGTGGTGCGCTGGATCGACCTGGCGGGCGCCGACGGCAAGGAGCCGCAGTACCCCGCGCCGGTGCTGAAGCTCACCCCCAAGGCCGGAGCCTCGGCACCCTCGGCCCCCGCCGCGGCCGCGGCGACCAAGCCCGCCGACGGCAAGGCGAGCGTCGCCGCGGTCGCCGACGACAAGAGTGACGACTCCACCGCGCGCACCCTCGGCGTGGTCGGCATCGTGGTCGGCGTTCTCGGCCTGGGTGCCGGTCTGTTCGCCGTCCTGCGCGCGTCGCGGCGCCCCGGCTCGGCCTGATCCTCGCGGTCCCGCCGCGGACTGCGGTCGCCACCGCGGTCCGCGGCGCGAACGTCCCGGCCCGGGTCGCCCCGCACGGATGTGCTCCGTGCCCGCGACCCGGGCCACCGGGCCCGCGCCGACGCCGGACGCGTCGGGCACGAGCCCCCGGCAGCAACGACCTGGAGAACGATGAGCAACGCAAGCAAGTCCCTCGGCCGGGGCCGCCGCACCGGTCTTCGCCTCGCCGCCCTGGCCGCGGCCGGGCTGCTGCTCGCCACGGGCTGCGGCGACTCCGGCAAGAGCGACGGCGGCGCCCCGGTGAAGGTGCGCGAGAGCAAGTCCAAGTACAAGGGCATCGCGGTCGACCCGCCGTGGACCAAGCCCGAACTCACGCTGACCGACACCTCGGGACAGCCGTACGACTTCCGGGCCAAGACGGCCGGGCGCACCACCCTGCTCTACTTCGGCTACACGCACTGCCCCGACGCGTGCCCCACCGTGATGGGCGACATCGTGCGCGCGCTCGGCAAGTTGCCCCCGCAGGACCGGGCCACGGTGGACGTGGTGTTCGTGACCACCGACCCGGAGCGGGACACCCAGGCGGCCCTGCGCGAATGGCTCGACTCGCTGGACAAGTCGTTCGTCGGGCTGACCGGCCCGTTCGACAGGATCCAGGCCGCGGCCCGCCAGGTCGGCGTCTCCATCGACCCGGCGACCACCGGTCCCGACGGCAAGGTCGTCAGCACCCACGGCACCCAGGTGATCGCGTTCGGCCCGGACAACCAGGGCCCGGTCATGTACAGCGCGAGCAGCGGGCTGACCCCGGACGGCACGCCGAACGGCAACTCGTCCGACGACTTCGCGCACGACCTGCCCCTGCTGATCCACCCCGAGGACACCAAGAAGTGAAGCTCTTCCCCCTCCCCCGCAAGGCCGTCCCACTCACGGTCGGCGGTGTGCTGGCGCTCGGGATCGGCGGCGTGCTGGTGGCCTGCGCCGACTCCGGCTCCTCCTCGTCGTCGAAGGCGGACGACAGGAAGACCGCCGCGGGTGCCGCCCAGGACGCGCCCCGGCTGCGCATCGTCGACCCCTACATCCCGCAACCCTCCTCGGGGGACGTCGCGGCGGGCTACCTGATCGTGCAGAACGACGGCGACACGGCCGACCGCCTGCTCTCGGTGGCCAGCCCGCTCTCCGGCGAGGTGATGCTGCACCGGACCAGCGGGAACTCGATGCAGCACGTGCCGGGCCTGGACGTGCCCGCGCACGGCAAGGGTGTCCTGGCCCGCGGCGGCAACCACATCATGTTCATGAATCCGAACAAGTCCGTGAAGAAGGGCGACACCGTGCCGCTCACGCTCACGTTCCAACACACCGGACCGGTCACCGTGCAGGTGCCGGTGCTCGGGGTGACCGAACGGCCCGGCGACGCGCCGGCCCCGGGTGCGTCCGCGCCGGGCGCATCCGGGACCGGTACGCCCGCCGCGCCGCCCGCTCCGGCGACGGGCACGCCCGCGGAAGACCACACGGGTCATGCGGGCCACTGACCCGGCCGGGCGGCCGGTCCCGGCGTCGGCTCCGTCCCCGGTGCGCGCCGGGGGCGGCCGGCGGGTGCTCGCGTGGGCGCTCGCGCTGCCCGTGCTGCTCGCCGCGCTCGTGTTCGGCGGCGCCGGGGCCGCGTCGGCGCACGCCGTCCTGGAGTCGTCCAACCCGGCGTCCGGGTCGACCCTGACCGCCGCGCCCGCCTCGGTCACGCTGAGGTTCAGCGAGGGCGTGGAGATCGGGCTCGGCGGGGTCAAGGTGTTCGACCCGAGCGGCACCCGGGTGGACAACAACCAGACCAAGCACGGCCCCGACGGCGACACCACCGTGGTCACCCCGCTCCGGGGCGGCCTGCCCACCGGCACCTTCACCGTGGCCTGGCGCGCGGTGTCGGCCGACTCGCACCCGATCTCCGGCGCGTTCACCTTCAACATCGGCCAGGCCTCGGGTGGGGTGAACGTCGGCGATCTGACCGACGACGGCTCCACCGCGACCGACGTGCTGGAGCGGGCCGCGACCGGGGTCGCGTACCTGTCCTTCGCGGTGCTCGGCGGCGCGGTGTTGTTCCTGCTGATCGCCCGGCCCGCCGCGATGAGTCGTTTCCGGGTCTGGCTGCTCGTGTCCGGCGCGTGGGGCGGGCTGCTGCTGTCCTCGCTCGCGGTGTTGATGCTGCACGGCCCGAACGCGTCCGGTCTGGGCCTGTCCTCGGCGTTCGACGCGGACGTGTTGCGCGCCACCCTGGACACCAAGCTGGGCAAGGCGATCGCGGCGCGGGTGTTGCTCCTGGGCGCCGCCGGCGCGCTGCTCGGCTGGCTGATCGCCTCGCTCGCGTACGCCTCCGTGCGCACCCGGCGGATCGTCGTCGGCGGCTGGGCGGTGTTGTGCACCGCGATCGCGATCACCTGGCCGATCGCCGACCACGCGTCGGTGGGTCGTCAGGTGGAGCTCGCGATGGCCACGGCCGTCGTACACCTGCTGGCGATGTCCACCTGGCTGGGCGGGTTGGCGATGGTGGTCACCCTGGTGGTGCGGCCGGGTGATCCGGCGCCGGGCACCGGGCTCGACGTGCCCTCGGTACGGGTCTTCTCCCGGACCGCGTTCGCGTCGGTGTGCGCGCTCGTGGCCACCGGGCTGTACGCGGCCTGGCGACAGGTGGGTTCGTTCGCCGCGCTGTTCGACACCACGTTCGGCCTGCTTCTGGTGTTCAAGGTCGACCTGGTGCTGCTGATGCTGGCCGGTGCCTGGGTGTCCCGGCGCTGGCTGATGCGGCGGATCGAGGCGACGGCCGGCCGGTCCCCGATCGGCAAGGGCGCGGCGGGCGGCCCGAAGTGGGCGGTGTTGCGCAAGTCGGTGGCGATCGAGGCCGCGCTGGCCATCGCGGTGCTCGGGGTCACCACGGTGCTCACCGACACCGAGCCGGGCCGCACCGCGCACGAGCGCAAGCAGGTGGAGGCGGCGGGACCGGTCAGCCGCAGCGTCCCGTTCGACGCCGGCGGCGCGACGGGCAAGGGCAGGCTCGACATCACCGTCGACCCGGCCCGAGTCGGCCCCAACGAGTTGCACATCTACCTCGCCGACCCGATCGGGCAGATCCGCGAGGTCGAGGAGTTGACCGTGTCGATGGCGCTGCCGGGCAAGGGCATCGACGGCGCCGACGTCCAGGTGCGCCGAGGCGGTCCCGGGCACTGGCTGGGCGATCTGTCCATGCCGATGGCCGGTCGCTGGGAGTTGTCGTTCGCGATCCGTACCTCCGATGTCGACCGGATCACCGTGACGGTGCCCGTGGAGGTCAGGTGAGGCACGTACGCCGGATCCTGCTGCTGTGCGTCGGGGTGTTGTCGTGCCTGGCGCCGGCCGGCAGTGCGATGGCCCAGGAGTTGTCCGGCCAGGGACCGAGCAACTTCCACACCGTGATGACCTCGCCGGGCGATCTCGCGCCGGGCCTGACGGTGCGGGTGATCGAGAACGGCGCGCGCATGCAGGTGCGCAACACCGGTCCGCAGGACGTGATCGTGCTCGGCTACATGAGCGAGCCGTTCCTGCGGATCGGCCCCGACGGGGTGTTCGAGAACCGCCAGTCCCCGGCCGTGCAGCTCAGCAGCGAGCGGTGGGGCTCGGTCGACGAGAAGTCGAACCTGCAACCGACCGGCGCGCCGCAGTGGCACCGGATCGCCGCCGAGCCGGTCGCGCGCTGGTACGACCAGCGGGTGCACTGGATCGTGCAACAGCGGTTGCCACCACGGGTGATGGCCGATCCGGACCGGGCGCAGAAGGTCCAGACCTGGACCGTGCCGATGCGGATCGGCGAGCGCGAGGTGGCCGCGACCGGCGAGTTGCGCTGGGTGCCGGGGCCGAGTCCGTGGCCGGGCGTCGTCGGCTCGATCGGGCTCGCGGCGCTGGTGTTCGCGGCGGTGTGGCTGCCGCCGGTCCGGCGCCGGGCCCTGCTCGGCTACGGCCTGCTCGCGGGGGTGGTCGCGGCGGCGAGCGTGCTGCACCTGGCCCTGGTCGCGGGGGCTCGGGCGGGCGGGGCGGGCGCGTGGGCGGCCGCCTTCCTCGGCGGCAACCTGCTGCAACTGTTGTCGAGCGCGGTGGCGTTCGCGGGCGCGGTGCTGCTGGTCCGGCGCCGGACGGGCGGGGCGTGGTTGGCCGCGCCGGCGCTCGGCGTGCTGGCGTTGCGGGTGGCCGGGTACGACCTGCCGGTGTTGTGGCGCTCGTCGTCGCCGTTCGTGGGCGGCATCGGGCTCGATCGCGCGCTGACCGTGCTGGTCCTCGGCGCCGGGCTCGGCACGGCACTGGCCCTGGTCGTGGTGGTGCGGCGTGGATCGCGCCGGGCGCTGCCGGCGGGCGCGGGGACCCCGGCCGAGTCGGGCGTGGTGGTCGAGTCGGGCGTGGCGCCGACGAACGTGTCCGACGCGCCGGTCGGTGCGCACGACGCGGTGGAAGACGTGGTGGAACCTGTGAGGGACGACGTGATGAGCAGCCCCCGAAATCGAACGAGCGAGTCCGCCGACCGAGCGAGCGGGTCGCCCGACTCGGCGGACCCGTCCGCCGACCGGGCGGGCACCGGCGCCGACGTCTCGCGGCGTCGTTTCGTCGGTGTCGCGAGCGTGGCCGGCGCGGGCGGCCTGGTGGTCGGCGCGACCGGCGGCGCGGTGGCGTTCGCGGGCGAGTCCGGCGAGGACGGCGGCCCGGCCATGACCCGGCTCGGGGCCACCGTGGTGCCGTTTCACGGGAAACATCAGGCCGGCATCACCACCCCGGCCCAGGCCAAGGCGGTCTTCTTGGCGTGGGACCTGGAGCCGGGCGCGGACCGGGCCGCGGTCGCCGCGCTGATGCGGCGCTGGTCGGACACCGCCGCGCGGCTCACCGCAGGGCGGTCGGCGCCGGGCGACGACCAGGTCGCGGCCGACGCCGGGCCCTGCTCGTTGACCGTCACCTTCGGGTTCGGCGCGAGCCTGTTCGACAAGCTGGGGCTGGCCGCCCGGCGGCCCTCGGCGCTCAAGCCGCTGCCGCCGTTCCCCGACGACGCGTTGGATCCGGCCCGCGGCGACGGCGACCTGTTCGTCCAGGTGTGCGCGGACGACGGCCTGGTCGGCTTCGGCGCGGTCCGCGCGTTGCAGAAGCTGGCCAAGGGCGTGGCCCGGATCCGCTGGCAGATGAACGGCTTCGCCCGCTCGCCCGGCGCCACCGCCAAGCCGATGACGCACCGGAACCTGATGGGGCAGATCGACGGCAGCAACAACCCCAAGCAGTCCGACCCGAAGTTCGACGAGAAGGTCTTCGTAGGCGCCGCCGGGGCCGAGCAGAGCTGGCTGATCGGCGGCTCCTACGTGGTCTTCCGCCGGATCCGGATGTTGCTGGACGCCTGGGACGGCATCGACAAGGCCCATCAGGAGCGGGTGATCGGCCGGAGCAAGGACACCGGCGCGCCGCTGACCGGCGGCGGCGAGCACAGCGCGGCGGACTTCGGCAAGCGTGGTCCCGACGGCGAGTTGGTGATCACCGCCAACGCCCACATGCGCGTCGCGGCGCCGGAGTTCAACCGGGGCGCGACGATGCTCCGCCGCGGCTACTCCTACCACGACGGCTTCGGCACCGACGGCGCGCCGGACGCGGGGCTGCTGTTCGTCGCGTGGCAGCACGACCCGGACGACGGCTTCGTACCGATCCAGCGCAAACTGGCCCGAGGCGACGCGCTGTCCCCGTTCCTGCGACACGAGGCCGGTGCGCTGTTCGTGGTGCCGCCGGGGTGCGCCCCCGGCGGATACGTCGGTCAATCCCTGTTGGAGGGCTGATGCCGAGACTCGTGGGGCCGATGCCGAACCGGCGTCGATGGTGGGTCGGGGCGCTCGCCCTGCCGTTCCTGCTCACCGGCTGCGGGAGTTGGGGCGCGGAGGGCGGGCCGGGCTCCTACATGAGCGAGGCCGAGGCGACCGCCGCCGCGTCCGAGGGCGTCGCGGCGCTGGGCGCCGACGGTGTGCAGCGGATCGTCCTGCGGGTGGACGACAAACTGCGCTTCTCGCCGTCGGTGATCCGGGCCCGGACCGGGCCGCTGGTGATCACCCTCGCGGACACCGGGATCACCCCGCATCAGATGATCCTGCCCGGCGGTGCGCCGGTCGCGCCGTCGGAGGGCGGCACGTCGCAGGACATCAAGCTGAGCTTCGGCAAGGCGGGTTCGTACACCTTCAACTGCATGTATCACGTGGGCAGCGGCATGGCGGGCACGATCGAGATCTCCGAATAGCCGCCGCGAGCCCGTTCGGTGCGCGGCCCGCCGCGGCTCGCGGCGCCGCGGCCGGGTGGTCCGACCGCGGCACCGCCGGGATGCGCCGTGCGGGCGCGGGTCGGCCTCAGGGGATCAGCACGATCTTGCCGGTGGTGCGGCCCGCCTCGGCCGTCTCGTGCGCCTTGACCACCTCGTCCAGCGGGAAGGTCTCGGCGACGATCGTACGCAGCCCGCCCGCCTCCGCGAGCTCGGCCAACAGGGCCAGCCGCGCGGGGTTCGGGTCCAGGTCGACCGTGATGCCCCGGACGCCGGCCGCCTCGGCCTTGGCCGCGGTGGCGTCGGCCGCGGGCGGATCGGTGATGTTGAGCAGGATGCCGCCGGGCCGCATCGTGGCCGGCGAGCGGTCCTCGTACTCGCCGCCGATCAGATCCAGGACCACGTCGACGTCGCGCACGACCGCACCGAAGTCGACGGTGGTGTAGTCCACGACCTCGTCCGCGCCCAGCTCGCCCAGCAGGGCGTGCTTGGCCGCGCTCGCGGTGCCGATCACGTACGCGCCGCGCGACTTGGCGATCTGTACCGCCAGGTGCCCGACGCCGCCCGCCGCCGCGTGGATCAACACCCGCTGACCCGGACCCACCCGCGCGACCTCGACCAGGGCCTGCCAGGCGATCGAGCCGGACAGCGGCAGGGCCGCGGCGTGCGCGTGGTCGAGGGTGCTCGGCTTCGGCGCGAACGACCGCTCCGAGGCCACCACGAACTCCGCGTAGCCACCGGCGAGATGCGGGAAGTCGGGGATGCCGTACACCTCGTCGCCGACCGCGAGACGCGAGACGTCGGCGCCGACCGCGGCGACCACGCCCGATACGTCCCAGCCGAGCGTGAACGGCGGCACCAGCCACATTCCGCCGGCCCGGATCTTGGTATCGATGGGGTTGACCCCCGCGGCGCGCACTTCGACCAGTACCTCGCCGGGTCCGGGCGCGGGTATCCCGGTCTCGATCACGCGCAGGACCTCGGGTCCGCCGAGCGTGTCCTGGTGTACCTTGCGCATCCTCGCCGTCGTGTTCATCGTGTTCGTCGTCATGCGGCAAGCATCGACGTGGCGGTCACCATTGTGAAGAAGGCACCTTCCTGGTACCTGGGTACCTTATGCATACCCCTCCCGACCTGCGCCCCTTCGGAGGCGCCGACGTCTATCTCGGCGACTGCGCCTCCCGCGCCGTACTCGACCTGATCGCGAACAAGTGGGTCGCGCTGGTGGTCGGGGCCCTCCACCCGCAGACCCTGCGCTACGCGGAGCTGCGCCGGCGGCTCGGCGGGATCACCAAGAAGATGCTCACCCAGACCCTGCGGGACCTGGAACGGCACGGCCTGGTCCGCCGGACGGTCCATCCCACGGTGCCGCCGCAGGTCGAATACTCGCTCACCGAACTCGGGATCAGTGTGAGCGGCCTGATGGCGGAGATCCGCACCTGGTCCGAGAGCCACATCGACGAGATCGCGGCGGCGAAGCTGGCCTACGCGGAGGCGGAGGCGCATCGGGTCGCGGCACTCTGAGCCGACATGCGCCCGGGGCCCCCGCCGTCGCTCGCCGCGGGGGCCCCGGCGCGACCGGTCGGGCTAACGCTTGGGCGTCCTGGCCCGGCGTACGTTCACCTCGGACTCGACCGGCTTCGCGAGCACGCCGCCGACCAGGCGCGACAGCGCGGACAGGAACACCGCGCGTTCGTCCTCGGGCAGCGTGCCCAGCACCTCGTCGTGCACGCCGTCGACGATCCCGCGCCCGGCCCGGATCAGGTCGCGGCCGGCGTCGGTCACCACGACGATCCGCGCCCGGCGGTCGCTCGGCGCGGGTCGCCGCTCGGCCAGCCCGGCCCGCTCCAACTCGTCCATCGTGACCACCATCGTGGTCTTGTCCAGGTCGGACAGCTCGGCGACCTGGGCCTGGGTCAGGTCGCGATCGACGGCGTGCACGAGCACGCAGTAGTTGCGCGGCGAGACGTCGATCACCGCGAGGGCCGCCGCCAGCCGGGTGTTCAGCACGTGCCCGGCGTGCACGACCATGCCGGTCACATCCAGGACGGTGGGGGCAAGGGGCTCGGTGGTCATGCGATCAGCGTAACAAGATAGGTAAACCGACAGATTGTTTCGTAATGGATCGCTCGACTCAGCGCCCCAGCGCCTGGAACCGCCGTACCGCGAGGGGGAGGAAGATCGCGGTGATCACCAGCGGCCAGACCATCGCCATCGGCAGCGCGTGCGTCTCGATCCAACTGCCGCCGTGCGGAGCCGGATCGCCGAACAGGTCCCGGATCGCGTTCGCGGTGGACGAGACCGGATTCCACATCGCCACGGTGCCCAGCCACTGCGGCATCATCGACGGCGGGGTGAAGACGCTGGAGACGATGCCGAACGGCAGAGCCACCGCGAACAGGTTGCCCGCCGCCTCCGCGTTCGGCACCAGCAGTCCCAGGTACACCCCGACCCAGGTCAGCGCGAAACGCAGGAGCAGGAGCAGCGCGAACGCGGCCAGGATCCGCGGCACACCGCCGTGCGGCCGCCACCCGACCACGAGCGCGATCGACGCCAGGACCGCGAGGTCGAGGCTCGCCCCGAGCACGTCGGCCACCCCGCGTCCACTGACCACCGCCGAGGGGGCCATCGGCATCGAGCGATAGCGGTCCATCACGCCGAGTTGCCGGGTGAAGGCGACGATGGTCGCGGTGTTCATGAACCCCTGCGCCATGGTCATCGCGAACATCCCCGGCAGCGCGTAGTCCTTGTAGTCGACGCTCGCGCCCACGTCCATGGCGCTGCCGAAGACGTACACGAACAGCAGCACGGACACGATCGGAAAGCCCAACTGCCAGGCGAGCATGCTCGGTTGGCGGGCGATGTGGACGAGTTCGTTGCGGACCACGGTCAGACAGTCCGCGATCGCCCAGTAGAGCCGACGCTCGGGGGCCTCGGCGGGTACGGTCGCGGCGCTCACCGGTGCGCCACCTCCTTCCCGGACGGCGCGGACGGATCGGGTGGGGCGGATGGGTCGCCCCGACCACCCGGATCCGCCGATGGATCGGGCCGCGCGGGCGTGGTCGGATCCGGGTCGCCCTCGTGTGCCCGGTGCCCGGTCAGGCGCAGGAAGACCTCGTCCAGGGTCGGTCGGCGTACGCCGATGTCCTCGATCGCGATGCCCTCCTCCCGGCAGACCCGCGCGACGTGGGTCAGCGCCGCGACCCGGTCCTCCACCGGAGCGGTCACCCGCCGCTCCTCGGCGTCGACCAGCGGCTCGCCGCCGGCCTCGGTGACCAGGGCCAGCACCCGCAGCGCGGGCTGCAGGTGCGCGGCCTCGCGGACCACGACCTCGATCCGGTCGCCGCCCAGTTCGCGCTTGAGCCGATCCGGGGTGTCGTCGGCGATCTTGCGTCCCCGGTCCAGCACCGCGACGCGGTCCGCGAGTTTGTCCGCCTCGTCCAGGTACTGCGTGGTCAGCAGCACGGCGGTACCGCCCGCGAGCAGCGAACGCACCGCCTCCCAGACCTCGTTGCGGGCGCGCGGGTCGAGCCCGGTGGTCGGTTCGTCGAGGAAGAGCACGGTCGGCGCGAGGATCATGCTCGCGGCCAGGTCGAGCCGTCGGCGCATGCCGCCGCTGTACTGCCTGACACCCCGATCGGCGGCCTCGACCAGGTCGAAACGTTCGAGCAGTTCGTCCGCGCGGCGGGCGGCGCGGCGCTTGTCCAGGTGGAACAGGCGGCCGAACAGGATCAGGTTGCGCCGCCCGGTCACCGCCTCGTCCAACGCCGCGTTCTGGCCGACCAGGCCGATGTGCCGGCGCACCCGCCTGGGGTCCTTGGCCACGTCGTGCCCGGCGACCAGCGCACGACCGCCGTCCGGGCGCAGCAGGGTGGACAGGATCCGCACCGCCGTGGTCTTGCCGGCGCCGTTGGGGCCGAGCAGCCCCTGAACCGTGCCCGGGGCCACGGTGAGGTCGAAATCGTCGAGGGCGCACGTGGCGCCGTACCGCTTCGTCAGGCCCTCGGCGAGGACCGCGTGACTCGTCGTTTCCATCACCCTCCTTGAATCGAGTACACCGTACCCGACTCGCGTACACAGTACCCAGTTTTAAATCCGCCGGTGACCCGCGAGCCCGTACGCCGCTTCGGGCCGGTGCGGGCGGGGGCTCCTACGATGGGGGCACCATGACGAGCACCGACCACACCGGCAGCGGCGACCTCGCCCGCAGTCTCGAACTGATGTGGGGCCTGGACCGGAAGCCGACCCGAGGCCCCAAGCCGGCGCTGACCCTGGATCGGATCGTCGGGGCGGGCATCGCCGTCGCCGACGCCGAGGGGCTGGACGCGCTTTCCATGCGGCGGGTCGCCGCCGAGGTCGGCGCGGGCACGATGTCGCTCTACCGCTACGTGCCCGGCAAGGCCGAACTGCTCGACCTGATGGTCGACAAGGTCAACAGCCCCTGTGAGAGCGAGTTCCCGCCCGGACTCGGCTGGCGCGGCGCGCTGGAGCGGGTCGCGCGCGGGATCTGGCAGATGTACAACCGGCATCCGTGGCTGCTCAACGTCGACCAGGCGCGGCCGGTACTCGGCCCGAACTCGCTCCGGGCCCTGGAACTCACCCTCGCCGCGATCGGCGACGCGGCGCTGAGCGACCGGGAGAAGATGACCGTCCTGACGATCATCGACGGCGGCTACGTCAGCGGCATGGCCCGCACCCACTTCAACGCCAAACACGCGGCGCAGCGCACCGGGGTGAGCGACGAGCAGTTCTGGGCGGCCCAGGCCCCGATCCTGAGCGCGGCCATGACGAGCGGGGACTACCCGGAGTTGGCCGCGCTGTCCCAGGACAGCTTCACCGCGGACGGCGAGGGCGAGTTCGAGTTCGGCCTGGGACTGCTTCTGGACGGCCTCGAGGCGTTCGTCGAGCGCCGGACCTGACCCGGGAGGGTGGCCACTGCCAGGAACGGTTGTGGCCCGGGCCCGCCGGCGTCATCATCGGTGCTCGGCCACGGGGGTCGGGGACGGCGGGGATCATGGACGAGACACCGGCGCGGCGGCGAACCGCGCTCCGGGTGGCGGTCGGATGGGGAATCGGGGCGATCGCGCTGACGCTCGCGCCGATCGGGGTGGGCGGATCGGCGGCGTCGGCGGCCGACGGGCCCTCGGTGAGCGGGCCGACCGGGGCGGTGCGACCGGGGGATGTGGTGACGATCCGCGGTTCCGGGCTGACCGGCTGCCCCTCGAACACGGTGGACGTGTACCTCGCCTCGGTGAACGGCGGCAGTTCGGGCGAATACGACGACCTGCTCGCTGCGGGACTCCCGGTCGACCCGGCGCACGGGAACTCGATCGCCTTCCGGCATGCCGTGCCCGCTCCGATCTACAGCTCGAACGGGGCGACGGGGCAGATCGTCCAGGCGGTGAACCGGATCGTGGTGCGCTGCCCGGGACAGGAGAAGAACCTCGCGCAGACGCCGATCGAGATCAACGAATTCCGCAGGGAGGGGACCGCGAGCCCGCCGGCCGATCTGCGCACCCGGCGCATCCTCGTGGAGCCCGCCACGGGGCTGCCGGGCACCGAGGTCACGCTGTGGACCAACCTGCGCTGTGGACAGGCGAACGCGAGCGACGACGCCGAGGTGACGTGGGACGGGCACTTCCTCGCCAAGCTCAGCATCGCGAACCCGGCCGGCGAGTCGTATCGCTTCATCGTGCCCGAGGGCCCGACGCGCGGACCGCGGCCGATCACCGTGAGCTGCTTCGCCCAGGGCCCCGGAATGCCGGACAACGGGGTCACGCTGCGGACCGAATTCCAGGTTCCCGAACCGAAGTTGACCGTGACACCCGCGCAGGCGACGGCGGGTCGGCCGCTGCGGGTCGAGGGCAGCGGGTTCGTCGGATGCGGACGGCCGATCGACGGCGGGGCCGGGGTGTTGACCGTGCGGCACGGCACGAACGAGTTCGGGCGGGTGCCGGTGGCGGCCGACGGGCGGTTCGCGGGCGAGGTCGTGGTGCCGAGCGGACTGGCGGACGGGGCGGGCGCGTTGACGGTCGCGTGTGCGGGCGGAGCGGGGTACGACGGCGACGTGTCGGTGCAACTCGCGGTGGTGGCCGCGACGAAGGACGCGGAGCCGGTCGGGGACCGTTCGGAGGCGGCGGTGAACCTGCCGAGTCCGGCCGATCTGTTCGACGAGCCCCGGCCGGTGGTCGTGGCGGGCGCGACCGCGCTGGCGGCGCTGCCGGTGCTGGGCTTCTCCGCGGAGTTGTTCAACCGCACGTGGGCGGAGAACCGGCTGCGGATCCGACGCCGACTGCGGCCGGGGGCGGCCCGACCACGATCGCAGCCCCGGGTGCCCGAGTTGCAGGTGCTGGCCTTCATCGTGCTCTCGGCGGCCACGTGCGTGGCGGTGGAACCCGGCACGGGCTGGAACGCCGGGACCGGTGCGCTGGCCCTGGCGCTGGTGGCGGCGGTGCCGCTCGGGGTGCTGGTGTACGAGGGCCCGGCCGAGGCGTATCGACGCCGGATCTCGCGTGTCCGCGCCCTGCCGCATCTGGTGCCGGGGGCGCTGGTCGTCGCGGTGCTCCTCGCGGCGGCGTCCCGACTGCTCGGCCTGGCGCCGGGCTATGTGTACGGCCTGTTCCTGGCCTTCACCTCGGCGGGCCTGCGCCGAATGTCGCCGGCCGACGAGGGCCGCGCGATCGCCCTCGGCTCGTGGTCGCTGGCCGGCCTCGCGGTGGTCTCGTGGGTGTGGCGCATCCCGGTCACCCACGTCCTGAACGACTCCGACGGCGCCCCCTTCGGGTGGGTCCTCGCGGAGGACCTGCTCACCCAGTGCTTCGTGGCCTCGGTGGTCGGCCTGGTCTTCGGCCTGCTGCCGATGCGCTTCATGGACGGTCACGCGCTGTGGCGGTGGAACCGCTGGGCCTGGGCGGCGATCTACGTCGCGGCGCTGTTCCTGTTCACGCTGACCCTGCTCGACCCCACGGGCGTCGCCGGCGGCACGACCCGGACCATGTGGTTGCGCTCGATGTATCTCTTCGCCGGGGCGGCCGTGCTGTCCGTGCTCTTCTGG
This sequence comes from Embleya hyalina, assembly GCF_003967355.1. Taxonomy (GTDB): domain Bacteria; phylum Actinomycetota; class Actinomycetes; order Streptomycetales; family Streptomycetaceae; genus Embleya; species Embleya hyalina. The sequence goes on from NZ_BIFH01000027.1 coordinate 94,544, forward strand.
GCGACCTTCCGCCTTCGGCCGGCTCGGCCGCCGGTGACGCCCTGACCCGTCACGGACGCACTCCCCACAGGAGTCGGACGGCCGCGTAGTTCCCGACGACGATCGCGGCCTGGTTGTCCAGGGCGGTCGGCCGGCGGGTGGACCAGTATTCGCTGTGCCCCTCGGCGCCGTCGGTCGTGAAGCGGTTGGCGCCGAACCCCGCATCGTCCGGGGTGACCCGCCGGGGCCTGCCGCTCCCGCCGTCCACGGCGGGGGCGTGCGCTCCGGAGCCGAGGGCGACGACCATGTCGTCGTGCGCGGCCCCCACCCAGACGTGCCGCGGATCGAGGTCGAGATCCGCGGCACGGGTCACGTGCATCCCGGGACTGCCGACGACGATCACGTCCCTGGCGAACAGCCCTTCGTCGCGCTGTGCGGCCTGCCCGAGCACGACCGAGCCGTAGCTGTGGCCGATCACCGTCAGATGCCGGTTCGTCTCGATCCCCTGGGCCACCCCGACGCCGCGCAGGAACGTCGCGAGGGCGGGCGCGGCGGTGTCCGCGTACGACGTGGTCATCGCGTGGACCAGGGTGTCCGGCGCGTCGTAGCCGACCCACGTGATCGCCGAGACCTCGCCGGGGTCGGTCAGCCGACCGGCCGCCTGCCACAGGCCGCGCATCCGGGCGACGTCCGAGCCGATGTGCGCCAGGCGCGCGCCGGTGCCCGGGACGTACACAGCGGTGTGGGCGGCCCGGTCGGGGTTGCCGATGGCCACGATCGCCCGGCCGTCGTCCCGGGCGTCGAAACCCATCAGGAACAGGTCGGCGGCGGAGCCGAGCACGGCCTCAAGAGACCCGATCGCGGCCAGGCGGCCCTTGAGTTCGGTGACCCGAAATCGCCGCCGGGCGTCGTCGACCCGACCCGCCGCGTCCCGCTCGGCCCGGGCCGTCGCGAGTTCGGCGGTCAGAGCGGCCTTCGCCTCGGCCAACGCGACCCGGTTGGCCCGGTCCCGCACCTCCGTGGGCAGCCCGTCCGTCGCACCGAGCAGCGCCGGGTACGCGGCCTGATACCGCGCCCGGTCCGTCATGCTCAGCCCCGCCCACCAGCGGGCCGCCGCGGCCGGATCGCCCTTCGGGACGGCGCCGGGGCGCAACCCCGCCAACGCCGTCACGGCCACCCGGTCGGCGGCGGTGTCCGCCCAGTCGGCCGCCGGGGTCGGATACAACCGGGCCAGCGCCCGCGCACAACGGTCGTCGATCTCGGCCGCCCGCCGAACCGGCTCGGCCAGGCGCCGCTCGACGGCCGCCGCGTCGGCCCCCTGGCCCGGGTCGGCCGGCGCGACCCGCCCGTCCTCGGACGTGGTGAACCCGCCGCTCGCCGCCTCGGTCAGGCCGACCCGCAGGTCGCGCTGGGCGGCCCGAAGCCGCTCGGCGGCCGTGTCCAGGACGGTCAGCACACACCGCGCCTCCTGCGCCGCCACCGCGACCCGCTCACCCCGTTCGGCCACCGCCCGCGCCGCCGCGTCGGCATCCGCGCCCGTCCACTGCGAGGCGCGCAACGGGCCGGCCACACCGGTCGTCGCCCGCCCGGCCAACGCGTCCAACCCGGCGGCCAGTTCGGCCCACTCGGCCACCACCCGATCCAGCCCGCCCAAGGCGGCGTCCCGCAGGCCGGACACCGTCACCATCGGCGCCCGCCCTCGGCGAACACCCCGGCCGCCGCCCGATCGGCCCGATCATGCGCGTCGGCGTTGGCCACGAGAAGGTCGCCCATCCCGGCATACCCGTCGGCAAGCGCCCGCACATGCGCCACCCACGCGGCCGTCACCGCCTCGACCGCCGCCACGATCGCCAACCCCGGACATCCGGCAACCACCCCACCGGGCCCACCGGCCGCCCGCCGCAACCCGTCCGCGACGTCACGAGCCACCCCCGCCCCCTGCCGCAACGCCCCGGTCTCCACTTGGATCCGCATCGAACCACCCCCGCCACCAGCCAAGACCCCTCCCCGTGGTCGCCTGGTTACGCACCGAGATCAAACGATAGCCACGGGAGGCCCTCATCGGACCGCCGGATCCCGCGAATCCCCGGAGAGCGAACAAACCCGCCAACCAACGCGTGACCGAACCACGCCCTGCTCGTTCATACGTATGGGCGAACGCAATCAGCCGTTCGGGGGACACGGGTGAATCGACCGAGCAAGGACGAAGGCAACCGTGCGGGCACAGCGCGGCGACGCACAAAGTCCTCGAAACTGCAGGTCAGACGAATACCGCAGCAAATCCGTACGGAATTGATCAGGACAAACAGCACATCACCAGAGCCGAGGGAGCCGGCATGAGCCACGAGAACATCATCGAGGTTTTCGCCTACGGACCGGAGAGCCAGGTACGCGTCGCCGTGATCGACGGTGACCCATGGTTCTGTGCCATCGACGTGTGTGCGGCACTGAACCACACCAACTCGCGGATGGCGGTGGCAAACCTCGACCAAGACGAAAAGACCAGCCTCCGTGTTGAGAAAACCGCAGCTCAGAGAGGTTCCGTAAGCAATCCTTACGGAACCTCCGATCCCGGCGGCAACCCGAACATGACCTTCGTCAGCGAGTCCGGCCTCTACACGCTGATCCTGCGCAGCAACAAGCCCGAAGCCAGGCCCTTCCGCCGCTGGGTGACCCGCGACGTCCTCCCCACCATCCGCCGCACCGGCCGCTACACGCCCGCCGCCAGCGAAAACATGGATGCCCTCCTCTCCCGCGCCATCGGCTCGATCGCCGATCTCGCCGAGCGCACCGGAGACCTCACCAAGGCCGTCGAGATCAACACCATGGCCGTGGCCCGTCTCACCGCCGGGTTCGAGTCGGCCGCCCCGTTGTCCACAGACACTCGTGACACGACCCCTCCCACCTCGGAAACCCACAGCGATCCCCAGGTTCTCCACAGCGATTTCCACAGGGTTATCCACAGGCCCGTGGATTTCCCCACACCCGGCGATCGACGCCGCCTCACCCCCGAGGCCGTGGCCACCTGCCGGCGTCGGGCCCGGGACGGGGTGTCGGTCTATCGGCTCGCCCGCGAGTACGGCGTGAGCGACTCGACCATGCGCTCGGCGGTGCGCGGGCAGACCTACCGCTACGTGCCCGAGCCGCCCCCGTCCCCCTGACCCGAGGCCGCCCGTACCAGCCGCCCCCGCGCCGCCAACTCGATCGTCAAGGCCACCGCGACCGCCTGGACCTGAAGCAGCGCGACCAATACGAACAGCTGCACCGCCCCCGCCTGCAACGGCGTCGCACCGCCGAGCAGCATCCCCACGAAGGCCCCCGGCAGCGTCACCAACCCCACCGTCCTGGTCTGGTCCAGGGCCGGGATGAGCGCCCCCGAAGCGGCCGGCCGACAGATCTCCATCGCCGCGTCCCGATCGGTGAAACCCAAGGTCAGAGCGGCTTCCACCTCGCCATGACGCTGTGTCAACTCCTCCAGCGCCCGGCGTCCCGCCAGCACCGTCGCGGTCATCGCGCCGCCGATCAGGATCCCCGCGACCGGGATCAGCACGATGCCCTTCGCCGGCACCAGTCCGCTCGCCCACAGCAGCACCAGGGTCGGCCCCGTCGCCGCCACGATCGGCACCGCCGGCCAGAACAACCGGCGCGTCGCGGTCACCCGCCCGGCCGCGGTCAGCGCCGCGACGGTGTACATCGTCACCACGAACAGCGCCGCGAACCCGAGCCGGTTCACCACGTGTGTGATGACGAACGACACCGCCAGCAACTGCACCGTCGCCCGCGCCCCGGACAGCACCACCGCCCGCCCGTGGCCGAGCCGCGCCAGTGCGGCCACCGCCGTCGCGGCGGCCAGGAGCACCACGGCGACAACCCCCAGGGCCGGTGTCACCGGCAACAATGTCGAGGCGTTTTCCACAGGCCCAGCCTCACCCCCTCGGCGGTACCGCGCAGTGCGAGTGTCCCCATCACGTCTCCGTCACATCCCCTTGACGTCCACACCACGTCCACCTCGCGTCCCCGCCCCCACCCCGCCGCGCACCCCGCGTCCACACCACGGAACGCACGACGAGCACACCGCCCGGCTCAGTACAGTGACGACATGTCCGACGCACCCGCCCACGCCCCCGCAGCCGCGCCCCGCTGGACCTATCTCGGCCCCTCGGGCACCTTTACCGAGGCCGCCCTGCGCATGCTGCCCGGAGCGGAGCACGCCGAGGCCACGCCGATGGAGTCGGTGCCGGTCGCCCTGGACGCGGTGCGCAGGGGCGACGCCGACGGTGCCGTGGTCGCGCTGGAGAACTCGGTCGAGGGCGCGGTGTCCATCACGCTGGACGAGTTGGCCACCGGCGCGCCGCTGGTGATCACCGCCGAGATCCTGCTGCCGATCGCCTTCGCGCTGCTCGTGCGTCCCGGCACGACCCTGGACGACATCAAGACCATTTCCAGCCACTCGCACGCCCAACCGCAGGTGCGCAACTGGCTCGCGGCCAACCTGCCCGACGCGCACTGGTTCTCCTCCGCGTCCAACGCCGACGCCGCGCGCCTGGTCCAGGACGGCCGCTACGACGCGGCCCTGGCCGGCGAGTTCGCGGCCGGCCCGTACGGTCTGGTGCCGCTGGTCACCGACATCCACGACGTCGAGGGCGCGGTCACCCGGTTCGTCCTGGTCGAGCGCCCGGACCGGCCCACCGTGCCCACCGGCGCGGACCGCACCACGGTGGTCGCCTACATCGTCGACGACCACCCGGGCGCGCTCCTGGAAATACTCCAGGAGTTCGCGGTCCGCGGCGTCAACCTGACCCGGATCGAGTCGCGCCCCACCGGGGACGGCCTCGGCCACTACTTCTTCTCGATGGACGCCGAGGGCCACGTCGCCGACGCCCGGGTGGGCGAGGCCCTGATGGGGCTGCGCCGGGTGTGCGCCGCCGTGCGCTTCCTCGGCTCCTACCCGCGCGCCGACCGGGTCCGTCCGCAACTGCGCCGCGGCACCTCCGACGCCGAGTTCGCGAACGCCGCCGAATGGCTCGCGCGTGCTCGCGGCGGCGGCGAGATCTGACCCGACCACCCGCCGGGGCCGGCTCAGGGGACGCGCACCGTCAGCGCCCCGGGCCGGACCCGGACCGCCAGCCGGGTGCCGGGACCGATCGGGTCGCCGTCCACCTCGCGCGGCTCGGGGCGATCGGTCTCGATCAGCACCGTACGACCGGTGAAGTGCTCGATCGGGCGCAGCCGTTGCTGCTTGACCGGCACCACGGCCGGTTCCTGGTCGCGCCGCCGGCCTATCACCCGGACCGTGGCGTGCGCCCAGCCGGTCATCCCGTACGGCGCGAACACCACGACGTCGAGCAGCCCGTCGTCCGGCGCGGCCCCCGGCAGCAGTTGCATGCCGGCCTGGAGCGCGCCGACGTTGCCCACCAGGACCATCCGGGCCCGCCGGCGGATCGGCTCGCCGTCGTCCACGGTCAGCGTCACCCGCATCCGCCGGTCGCGCAGGTGCCGGGCGCCGGAGACCACGTAGGCGGGCCAGCCGACCTTCTTCTTGAGCGCGTCCGGCGCGTCCGCGACCATCGCCGCGTCCAGGCCGATGCCGGCCATCGCGGTGAAGCAGCGGGATTCGGCCGTGCCCGGCCCGGCGTCCGCGTCCCCGTCCGCGTCCCCGTTCGCCTCCACCATGCCCAGGTCGATCCGTCGATCGCGCCCGTGCATGGCCACATGCAGCGCGTCGGCGATGTCGATCGGCAGGCCGAGGTTGCGGGCGAGCAGGTTCCCGGTGCCGGCCGGGATCACCGCGAGCGGGGTGTCCGTACCGGCCAGCGCGCCCGCGCACTCGCGGATGGTGCCGTCGCCGCCGGCCGCGATCACCAGGTCCACGCCCTCGGCCAGCGCCTTCGCGGTCACCCCGGCTCCCGGATCGAGCACCGTGGTCTCCAGCCACAGCGGCTCGGCCCAGCCCGTGTCGTGCATGATCCGGTCGATCCGGGTGCGTGATTCGGCGATGTCCAGCTTGATCGGATTGACCACCAGGGCCGCCCGCGGCCGCCCGCCGTCGGCCCCCGTCGGCGCCTCACGCCGGGCACGACGTCCCCAGTACCCCCAGATCGACTTCGGCGACAGCAGCGCACGGTTCATCACGACCAGCACGACGCCCGCGTAGAGCAGCGACGTCAGCACGTCGCTCGGGTGGTGCATGCCCCGGTACATCCGGCTCCCGGCCACCGCCAGCGGAATCGCGCCGAGCAGCGCCCAGACCGACACCACCGCCGCGCGCGGGCGCAACCGGCTCGCCAACAGCACGGCCAAGCCGCCGTAGAGCGCGAACGCGGCGCCGGTGTGCCCGGACGGGAAGCTCGACGTCGCGGCGGCGTGCTCCAGACGCGGGACGCCCGGGCGATCGCGCGAGACGAAGAGTTGTACGAGCCAGAACACCAGGGCCTGCCCGGCCACCGCGCCGGCCAGGAACAGCGGGCCGCGCCAGGAACGGCCGACGATCCGGATCAGCACCACCGCGACCAGCGTGGTGGCGATGATCACACGGGTGTCGGCCAGCGTGGAGAACGCGTGGGTGACGTCGTTCCAGGTCCCCGAGCGGTGCTCGGCGAGGGTGCGCTCCAGGTCGTCCTCGGTGGTGAACGGCCACACGCCGTCGAGCGTCCTGGTGACGAGCAGACCGAGACCCACCATGACGAACGTCAATATGGCGAGAGGCAGGACGATACGGCGCAGGAACCGTCCTGCTTCGGTCAGCATGACCGACATTCTTACCCGGCGACGGATCGTTCAGTTCCGCCCGTGCGGGGAGTCACGGTCGGTTCCGGGGCGAATGTGCGCAATCTCCGGGTCCGGATCGTCGCCGTCGAGCTCCGGCTCCAGGCCCTCGTCGGTGGCGTCCACCGGGCGCAGTCCGGCGTCGCGGCGCCACCACTCGAACACCGCGGAGGTCACCGCGAGCACGACCAGGCCGAGCACCCAGCCGCCCACCACGTCCGTCACGTAGTGCACGCCGAGCGCGACCCGGGTGAACGCGACGCCCACCGCCGAGCCGATCGCGAGCACCCACGCGAACGGCCGGTACACCCGGGGGATCAGCGGCAGCAGCGCCAACAGCAGCACGCCGGGGCCGACCACGCCGGTCAGCGCGTGCCCGGACGGGAAGGACCAGCCGTCGGAGTGGTGCACCGGATGCGGCAGGTCGGGCCGGGCCCGGGTGAAGACGAACTTGAGCAGCGCGCCGAGCAGCCCGGCGACGAGCATGCTCGTCACGGCCCACACCACGAGCCGTCGCGCGCCGCGCCACCACAACCACCCGCACATGATCGCGACCAGCACCCGGTACACGTTGGGATCCCAGACCCAGTCGGTCAGGAACAGCAGCGTGTGCTGCCAGGCGGGGTGCGCCCGGACCCAGTCGTTGAGGTCGGTCGCGACGTCCCGGTCGAGGTCGAGCAGCGGCGACCACTTGGTCTCCACCAGTGCCGCGAGCACCCCGAACGGCAACGCGCCGACGAGCAGGGCGAGCGCGGCCAGGGTCATCCTGAGCCCGAAACGCCGGTCGGGGTCGAGGCGCCTGCCGACCCAGCCTGGGGAGGAGGTCATTGTTCATTCATAACCCGAATCCGGTCCCGCGCGTTCGCTTCCGCGGCCGAAGTCGCACACGGACGCCCGAAATCGTGCCGGTACGCCGCGGTCGCGAAATCCGTTGGCGGGGCCCCGGTAGGCTTTGCCCGTGATCGACCTGCGACTGCTCCGTGAGGATCCCGACCGTGTCCGCGCTTCGCAGCGTGCCCGCGGCGAGGACGAGACCATCGTCGACGCGCTGCTCGCCGCGGACGAGCTCCGCCGCTCGTCCGGCTCCCGGTTCGACGCGCTGCGCAACGAGCAGAAGTCGATGGGCAAGCAGGTCTCCAAGGCGAAGGGCGACGAGCGGCAGGAGTTGCTGACCCGGGCCCAGACGCTGGCCGCGGAGGTCAAGGCGGCCGACGCCGAGCAGGCCGAGGCCAAGGCGGAGACCGACCGGCTGCTCAAGTCGCTGGCCAACCTGATCGACCCCGACGCACCGGTCGGCGGCGAGGAGGACTTCGTCACGATCGAGGAGATCGGCGCCCGGCGCGACTTCGCGGTCGAGGGCTTCGAGCCGCGCGACCACGTCGAACTCGGGCGCATGCTCAAGGCGATCGACGTCGAGCGGGCCGCGAAGGTGTCCGGCTCGCGCTTCTACTACCTCACCGGCGTCGGCGCGCTGCTCGAACTGGCGCTGGTCAACATGGCCGTCGCGCAGGCGACCGAGGCCGGTTTCACGCCGATGCTGACGCCCGCGCTGGTGCGTCCGGCGGCGATGGAGGGCACCGGGTTCCTCGGCCAGGCCGCGGAGAACGTGTTCCACCTGGAGGCCGACGACTACTACCTCGTGGGCACCGCCGAGGTACCGCTCGCGGCGTACCACATGGACGAGATCATCCCGGCCGCCGAACTGCCGCTGCGCTACGCCGGTTTCTCGCCGTGCTTCCGCCGCGAGGCCGGGACGTACGGCAAGGACACGCGCGGCATCATCCGGGTGCACCAGTTCGACAAGGTGGAGATGTTCTCCTTCGTCGCGCCGGAGGAGGCCGAGGCGGAGCACCGCCGCCTGCTCGCGTGGGAGAAGGAGTTCCTGAACCGGCTCGAACTCCCCTACCGGGTGATCGACGTCGCGTCGGGCGACCTCGGCGCCTCCGCCGCGCGCAAGTTCGACATCGAGGCGTGGATCCCGACCCAGGGCAAGTACCGCGAGGTCACGTCCACCTCGAACTGCACCGAGTTCCAGGCCCGCCGGCTCCAGGTGCGGATGCGCGACGAGCAGGGCACCCGCCCGCTCGCCACGCTCAACGGCACGCTGTGCGCGGTGCCCCGCACCATCGTGGCGATCCTGGAGAACCACCAGCGCGAGGACGGCTCGGTGGTCGTCCCCGAGGCGCTGCGGCCCTTCCTCGGCGGTCGTGAGGTCCTCGAACCGGTGCAGGCGTGACCTTCACCCTGATCGCGACCGACCTGGACGGCACGCTCCTGCGCGAGGACCACACGGTCTCGGCGCGCAATCGCGCGGCGCTCGTCCGGGTCGCCGAGGCCGGTGCGCGGCACGTGATAGTGACGGGTCGCGCCGTGGGGTGGACCCGTCCGGTGTTCGACGCGCTCGGCTACCGGGGGCTCGCCGTGTGCGGGCAGGGCGCGCAGGTCTATCACGCGGGCGAGGACCGGCTGTTGACCTCGGTCACCCTGGACCGGCAACTGGCCCGGCTGGCCGTGGAGCGACTCACCGCCGAACTGGGCGGGGTGCGGTTCGCGGTCAGCCGCGACGGTCTGGCCGGTCGGGTAGTGATCGAGGACGGCTACCGCTACGAATCCCCGCTGCCGGTGCACACCGTGGCGGACCGGGAGGAGTTGTGGTCCGAGCCGATCCTCAAGCTCTACCTGTACCACCCGGACTACGACGACGACCGGTTGACCGCGTGCGCCCGGAAGATCTGCGCCGGTCTGGTCGATGTCACGCACGCCGGCACCGGCATCGTCGAGGCGTTGCCGGTGGGCCTGAGCAAGGCGGTCGGCCTGTCCCTGGCGGCGCGCAGGCTCGGGGCCAAGGCCGCGGACACCATCGCGTTCGGCGACATGCCCAACGACGTCACCATGTTCCGCTGGGCGGCCCACGGGGTGGCCATGGCCAACGCCCACGCCGAACTGCTCGCCATCGCGGACGAGGTCACCCTGTCCAACACGGACGACGGCGTAGCGGTGGTCCTGGAACGCCTGTTCCCCACCCCCTGAGCGGCCTTCCCCCTCACGCGAGTCGGTCGAGTTGGCGCAGGCCCTCTCGGGCGATGCGCTCGAACAGTGACAGGTCGGCGGCGAAGATCGAGTCGGGGACCGGCCAGTGGATGGCCAGTTCGGTGATGCCCAGCTCTCGATAGCGGCCCGCGTAGTCGACGAACGCGTCCATCGAGTCGAGCGGTCGCTCCAGGGTCGAACCCTGGAGGAGGACCCGCTCCAGCTCCTCCGGCTTGCGGCCCTCGCTCGCGCAGATGTCGGACAGCCGGGCCAGTTGGTCGGCGATCACCTTCGGGCAGACCTCCGCCGGCACCCCCTTGGGGTCGCGGGTGTCCCCGTACGTGATCCACCCCTGGCCGTGCCGGGCGGCCAGGCGCATCCCGCGCGGCCCGGTGGCCGCGATGTACATGGGCACCCGGGGCCGCTGCCGGCCGCCCGGGATCATCCGCACGTCCTCGGCGGTGTAGTAGGCGCCCCGGGAGGTCACGGCCGGCTCGGAGAGCAGCCGGTCCAGCAACGGGACGAACTCGGCGAGCCGATCCGCGCGCTCCCTCGGGGTCCACGGCTGCCCGCCCAGGGCGGTGGCGTCGAAGCCGTTGCCGCCCGCGCCGACTCCCGCGATCAACCGGCCGCCGGAGATGTCGTCGACGGCCGCGAGGTCCTTGGCGAGGGTCACCGGGTGGCGGAAGTTCGGCGAGGTGACCATCGTGCCCAGGCGCATCCGCTCGGTGATCGCCGCGGCGGCGGTGAGGGTGGGGACCGCGCCGAACCAGGTGTGCTCCCGGAAGCTGCGCCAGGACAGGTGGTCGTAGGTGTACGCGGCGTGGAAGCCCAGGTCTTCGGCCCGCAGCCAGATCTTTCGGCCCTCGGTCCAACGGTGGATCGGGAGGATCACAGTGCTCAAACGCATCCGTCGACCATACGTGCCCCGCCGGGGCGACCCCTCGGCCCGGCCCACCGCTACCGCACGAACGCCCCCGCCCGGGTGGCCGCCTCGGCCGCCGCCGCCGCACGCTCCGCGCTCGCCTCGTCGAGCGGGTCGCCACTGGCCAGGAGTCGGTAGTACAGCGGCGCCGACACCGCCCTGATCACCTCGTGCGGATCGGTGCCCACCGGTGCCTCGCCGCGTTCGATCGCGGCCGTCACGCAGGGCGCCCACTCGCCCACCCGCGTGGCGTAGAAGGCGTGCAGCGCCGCCGCGGTCCGCGCGTCGCAGGTCGCCGCCGCGATCACCGCCTTGAACAGCGCGCCCTGGCGCTCGTCCACCAGCGTGCGGCGGACCAGGTGTGCGTTGGTCCGCAGGTCGCCGAGCAGCGAGCCGGTCTCGGTGCGCGACACCGAGCTGTCGGCCATTTCCACCAGCAGGTCCGCGACCAGGCCCGTGGCGCTGCCCCAGCGCCGGTACACGGTGGTCTTGCCGACCTCGGCGCGCTGTGCCACCTCGGCCAGGTCCAGCCCGGCGAAGCCCCGCTCGGCGAGCAGGTCCCCGGCCGCGCGCAGGACCGCCTCGCGCACCCGGGCGGTGCGTCCACCGGGGCGGACGGTGCCTTCCGACATCATAACGGGACTCCTGTTCCATTAAGTCGATCCATCGTGCTACCTTCTGAGCATCTTAACGGGAAAGCAGACCCGTTAATACCCTGGATCCGCTCGGGAGGCGCACATGTCCACGCTCGATCACCGCACCAGGCCCGTCGAGGCCCCACCCGTCTCACCTGCCGAGCCGGTCGAGCCGACCGACGCGGCCGGCTCGACCGGCGCCCGGATGACCGGGCAGCAGAAGCTGGTGCTGACCCTGCTGCTCGGCGCCCAGTTCATGATCGCGGTGGACTTCTCGATCCTGAACGTCGCGCTGCCGGTGGTCGGCGAGGGCCTGGGCTTCTCGCTGAACAACCTCCAGTGGGTGGCCACCGCGTTCGCGCTGACCGCCGCCGGCTTCACCCTGCTGTTCGGTCGGGTGGCCGACCTGTTCGGCCGCAAGCGCCTGTTCCTGGGCGGCATGGCCCTGCTCGGCGCCTCCTCCGCCCTCGGCGGCTTCGCCACGTCCCCCGAGATGTTGCTGATCGCCCGGGTGCTCCAGGGACTGGCCACCGCCGCGGTGACCCCCGCCGGCCTGTCGCTGCTGACCACCGCGTTCAAGGAGGGGCCACAGCGGGATCGGGCACTGGGTCTCAACGGTGCGCTGATGTCGGCCGGCTTCACCGCCGGCGCGGTGCTCGGCGGGCTGCTCACCGATCTGCTGTCCTGGCGCTGGGCCTTCTTCGTCAACGTGCCCGTCGCCGCGCTGGTGCTGATCCTCGCGCCCTCGGCGATCACCGACTCGCGGCCGAGCGGGCGGCCCCGGCTCGACGTGCCCGGCGCGATCGCGGTCACCGGCGGACTGCTGGCCCTGGTGTTCGGCCTCACCCAGGCGGGTGCCGAGGGCTGGGGAGAGCCCACCACGCTCGGCGCGCTGGTCGCCGGCGCGGTGCTCCTGGTCGCGTTCTGGTTCATCGAGCAGCGCTCCGCCTCGCCGCTGGTCCCGGTCGGCATCATGAAGCGCCGCACCGTGCTGTGGGGGAACATCACCGGCCTGATCGCCTTCGTCACCGAGACCTCGCTGGTCTTCCTGCTCACGCTCTACCTGCAGGAGGTCCTGGGCTACTCGCCGCTGGCCACCGGACTCGCCTTCGGTGTCCTGGGCATCGGCACCGTGCTCGGCGGCACCCTCGGCGGCCGGGTGGTGGGCCGCTTCGGCACCCGCACCACGATCGTCGCGGGCGGCGTGGTCCAGGCCCTGGCCACCCTGTCGCTGGTCGCGCTCGGCAGCTCCGGCGGCTGGATCTGGCTGCTGCTCGCGGCCACCTTCGTCGGTGGGGTGGGCAACATGCTGATGATCGTCGGCTTCATGATCACCGCCACCTCCGGCCTGCCGGACGCCGAACAGGGCCTGGCCACCGGCCTGGCCACGATGACCCAGCAGGTCGGCATCACGATGGGCATCCCGATCATGAGCGCGATCGCCACCGCGCGGATGAGCTCGCTCGGCGACACCGGGCCCGACGCGGTGTTGTCCGGGGTCGCCGTCGCGATCCTCGTCGACTCGGCCCTGGTCCTGCTCGGCGCCCTGCTCGCGGCGGTGTTCCTGGCGCCGCGCCGGGACCGCGACCGGGTCTGAGGGTGGGGGGCCGGGATCGGCCCCCACCTCGGCATCGCGTGTGATGTGCAGGTACTTGTAGGATGACTGGGCAATCCCACAAATCCAGGAGGGTCCATGTCGCTCCAGGCCGCCGGCAGACGTTCGCTCGTCGACGACGCGATCGACCAGCTCCGCGCCCAACTCACCGCCGGGACCTGGCCGGTGGGGGCGCGCATCCCCAGCGAGAGCGTGATCGCCGAGCGGCTGCGGGTCGGCCGGAACACGGTGCGCGAGGCGATCCGGGTGCTGGTGCACGCGGGGATGCTGGAGTCCCGCCAGGGCGACGGGACCTATGTGCGCTCCCTCACCGACCCCGGCGACCTGGTCCGCCGGATCGAGCACGCGGACCTGCGGGACATCTTCGAGATGCGCCGGGCGCTGGACGTGGAGGCCGCCCGGCTCGCCGCCCAGCGGCGCGACCTCGACGACCTGGACCGGATTCGCCGCGCCCTGGCCAGGCGCGGCGCGGCCGACGGCAGCGCGGACACCCCGGAGCCGCACGACTTCGACCGCGGCGAGGTGGCCGAGGGCGAGTTGGACGACCTGGTCGAGCAGGACGTGGCCTTCCACACCGCGATCGCGCTCGCGTCGCACAACTCGGCGATGGTGGCCACGTACCGCTGGTTCAGCGACTCGCTGTGGCGCGCCATCCGCACGGTGGTGGGCGACGGCACCCTGCCGGACGCGTCGCACGCGCTGCACGTGGCCCTGGCCGACGCGATCGAGGCGGGCGATCCGGACGCGGCCGAGCGGGCCGTACGGGACATCCTCGAGCCCGCCGTGGTGGCCCTGGACACCCTGCTGCACGACCGTGCCGCGCACGACCATCCGACCGAGCACCATCCGATGGAGCACGACGCATGAGCACGACCGACCTGCGGATGTCCCCGAACGCCAAGACCACCGCGAAGGCCGGCGGCGGCGCGCTGTTGCTCGCGGGCATCGTGTTGATCGCGCTGAACATGCGGGCCGGACTGTCCAGCGTGTCGCCGCTGGTGGGCGAACTGCGCGACGTGTTCCACCTGTCCGCGACCACGGGCAGCCTGATCACCGCGATACCCGTGCTGTTCCTGGGCCTGATCTCGCCGCTCGCGCCGGTCGCGGCGCGGCGGTTCGGCACCGAACTCGTACTGCTCGGCGCGCTCGTCGTGGTGGGCGCCGGGATCCTGCTGCGGATGGTGCCCGAGTTGGGCGCGCTGTTCGCGGGCGGCGCGCTCGTGGGGGGCGGGATCGCGGTGCTGAACGTGCTGATGCCGGGCGTGGTCAAGCGCGAGTTCCCGGATCGGGCGGCGGTGATGATCGGGGTCTACAGCGCGGCCATGGTGCTCGGCGCCGCCGTCTCGGCGGGCGCGACCGTGCCGCTGGAGAACGCGATCGGACACGGCTGGCAACCGGCCATGGGCTGCTGGGCACTGCTCGCCGTGGCGGCGGTGGCGGTCTGGCTGCCGCACGTCCGGCGCCGGCGTGGGGCCGAGGCGGCCGCGATGCCGCACGTGGCGGGGTTGTGGAAGTCGCCGCTGGCCTGGCTGGTGACGGGCTTCATGGGTCTGCAGTCGCTGCTGTTCTATGTACTGCTGGCCTGGATGCCGACGATCCTCACCGACCACGGGATGAGCAAGGGCACCGCTGCGGCGATCTTCGCGTTCAACACCTTTGTCCAGATCCCGTCCTCGCTCGTGGGGTCGATCATCGCCGGCCGGATGCGCAACCAGAGTGCGCTGGTGGTCGGCTCGGTCGGGCTGGTCGCGGCCGGGTACGTGGGGCTGATGCTCGCGCCGACGGGCGGGGCGTGGCTCTGGGCGGTGCTGCTGGGCCTCGGGCAGGGGGGTGCGGTGTCGCTGGCGCTGACCCTGATCGTGTTGCGCTCGCCCGATCCGAACACGGCGGCGCAGCTGTCCGGGATGGCCCAGGCGGTCGGCTACGTGGTGGCCGCGTTCGGGCCGTTGGCCGCCGGGGCGCTGCGTCAGGTCACCGGGGGGTGGACGGTGCCGATCGTGGTGATGCTGGTGCTGTGCGCCTGTGCGGTGGCGTGCGGGGTGGGGGCTTCGCGGCCCGGGCATGTGCGGGTGGGCTGAGGGGCTTTCGTGCCCACCGCCCGCCCACTCCTCCGATGAGAGAGCGACCCCTCGCTCGGGGTCGGGGTTTTCGTTCGGACCGTTCCGCTTGGTCACCCTCGTCCGGCGCGTCGATCTCGTGGGCGGCCCGGGTCGTGGGCGCCGACGTGCCGCGGGGCGGTTCCCGCCCCGATCGGATGGGGACCGGCGCGCCGGAGGAAACGTTTCCGAGCGAGGATGTACCCGTGACCATCACGAATCGCCCACGCCTAGTGGCCACCGACCTCGACGGCACCATCGTGCGCGACGACGGGTCCATCTCCGCACGCACGCTCGCCGCCCTGGAGCTGGTCGAGTCCTCGGGCGCGGAGGTGGTCTTCGTCACCGGCCGACCGCCTCGCTGGATGAAGCGCGTCGCGGAGGTCACCGGCCACCGCGGGCTGGCCATCTGCGGCAACGGCGCGGTGGTCTACGACCTGCGCGGCGAGCGAGTGGTGGGCACCCACACGATGGACGTCACCGCCGCGCGCAAGGTCAGCCGGCTGTTGCGCGAGGCGGTGCCCGACGTCACCTTCGCGGTGGAGACCGAGACCGGCTTCATGCACGAGCCGACCTATCCCACGCTCGAACGCGACGTGTCGATCGTGCACGCGGTGGGCCCGGTCGAGGAACTGCTGACCGGCCCGGTGCTCAAGCTGCTCGCCCGACACCACAGCCTCGACCCCGACGTGTTCCTCGCGCTGGCCCGCGACCGGGCGGGGGCGTACGCGGAGTTCACCCATTCTTCCTCGATCGCTCTCGTGGAGATCAGTGCCCTCGGTATCAGCAAGGCCAGTACGCTGGCCTGGTTCTGCGCGCAGCGCGGTATCCGCACCGAGGACGTGGTGGCGTTCGGCGACATGCCCAACGACCTGCCGCTGCTCGCCTGGGCCGGGCAGGCGTACGCGGTCGCCAACGCACATCCCGACGTCCTGGCGGCGGTGACCCGGCATACCGGGAGCAATCAGGACGACGGCGTGGCCGAGGTGTTGGAAAAGTTGTTCGGCTGAGGGGGCGGCATGGCGGCCGGTTTCGGTGTACGGACCAACCGGCTCCACGAACGCGTGACGCCAAAAACACGCTTACGCGTGAAGGTTGCACAGAGTAGTTACGTGATTGCTTTCCGTGACATAGATTGACGCCGTGTACTCCCCCTCCCGGCCAGGGTCCCCACTGGCTGTGACGATCGACCGCTATCGGGTCGGCCAGGCTCTCTCGTTCCGGCCCATCGCCGAGGGCCTGCTCAACCGAGGCTACGAGGTCGTCACCACCAGGGGACGCTGGTTTCTCAAGCACTATCTGGACCAACGACCCGACACGATCCGGTTCCAGCACCGGACCACGCAGCGGCTCGCCGCCTGCGGCATACCCGCGATCGCACCGGTGACCGACCGGCGCGGGCGCACCGTACTGTCCTCGCGCGGCCGCTGGTTCGCCCTGTATCCCTGGGTGGACGGCATCCATCGGCGCGGCGCCGAACTCGACGCCCGGGGGTGTGTGCGGGTGGGCGCGCTGCTCGGCGGCGTGCATGTCACGCTGCCGCGCCTGCTGCCCCCCGTCCAACAGCCGCTCCTGGTCCCGACCGCCGACCCGCGCGAATCCCTGGCCACCATCGAGCGCCTGCTCACCAGGGTCCGGGCCCGACCCGAGGGCGACTCCTTCGACCGACTCGCCGAACTGCGCCTGATCGAGCGGCGCGCGCTGCTGCTGCGGCACGCGCACCGGCGACCGCGCGACCACGACGCGCCGCGTACGGGCTACGTACACGGCGACTTCCACCCGCTCAACGTGCTCTACCAGGGCAACGACCCGGTGGCGATCATCGACTGGGACCGGCTCGCCGCACTGCCCGACACCGAGGAACTGGTCCGGGCCGCGCTGATCTTCTTCACCGACCGCATCTCGGGCACGCTCGACCTCGACCGGGTGCGCGGCTTCGTCGCCGGATACCGGGCGATCCTGGATCCGGGGCCGACCCAACTCGCCGCCGCCGTGCACCGGTTGTGGTGGGAGCGGCTGAACGACTTCTGGATGCTCACCCGGCACTACCTCGAACACGACCCGCGCTGCGCCCCGTTGTTTCCCGCCTCCGCCGCGCTGATCGTGTGGTGGACGATGGCCTACGACGAGGTGCTGGAAGCCTTCCTGGGCTGAGCGGCGCCCCTGACGGAAGACGAGAACCCGCGCGGGTCACCGATCGTGATCCGCGCGGGTTCCGGGGGTTCGGACGTCAGTTGGCGGTACCGGTCGCCGGCGGCGACCCGCCACCGGAGGAACCGCCCTTGGTGCTGTCGCCGGGCTTCGTCGGAGGCGGCGTGGTCATCTGGCTGGTCTCCGACGGCTTGGTCGGCGGCGGCGAACTCGGCGCGTGCGACTGTCCCGACGACGTCCCGCCCGTATCCCGCCACGTGTTCGACGGCGTCGAGGTGGTCCGCCAGGTCTGCTGCGGGCTGCTCGGCGGCGGGCTCGCGGACGACTTGTTGTTGGTGTCCGCGGTGGCGCCGACCGACGCCGCCGGTTGCGCGCCCTCGCCACCGGAGGTCTGGCCGCCCTGCTTCTCGTCCGTCTTCGACGGGCTGTCGTCGCCGCCCGGCATACCCTTGACCAGGAACACCGCGCCGACCGCGATCAGCACCACCGCGAGCGCGGCCACCAGGTACATCGGCACCTTGCGCTTGGGCCGCTCCGAGGCGGGCGCCACGGTCGGCAGTTGCCCGGTGCCGCCGTCGTTGGCGCCCGGTTGCCGCCCGCCGGGCGGCCGGCCCGCCAACGGCGGCATCGCCGCGGTGGCCTCGGGCGATCCGGTCTGCGGCGACACCGCCGTCGCCCCGGGGGCCACCTGGCTCCACGAGCCGAACTCGGGCCGCTGACCCTGCTGGGTCGGCACCCGCGGCGGAACCGCCACCGACACCTGCTGACCGGCCAGCGCGCGACGGATGTCCATCCGCATCTCGTCGGCCGTCTGGTAACGATCGTCGGGATTCTTGGCCAACGCCTTCAACGCGATCGCGTCCAGGTGCGGCGGCACGCGCGGATCCATCATCGACGGCGGGCGCGGATCGTCCTGCACGTGCTGGTAGACCACGGACAGCGGGGTGTCCCCGTTGAACGGCGGACGCAGCGCCAGCAGTTCGTAGAGCAGGCAACCGCTGGAGTACAGGTCGCTGCGCGCGTCGACGGTCCGGCCCAGGGCCTGCTCCGGCGACAGGTATTGCGGCGTGCCCATCACCATGCCGGTCTGGGTCATCGTGGTCGCCGCGCTGTGCATCGCGCGGGCGATCCCGAAGTCCATCACCTTGACCGCGCCCGAGTTGGTGATGATCACGTTCGCGGGCTTGATGTCGCGGTGGATGATGCCGTGGCGGTGGCTGTACTCCAGCGCCTCCAGGATCCCCTCGGTGACCCGCAGCGCCTGTTCCAGCGGTATCGGGTTGCCTTCGCCGAGCAGTTCCCGGACGGTGCGACCCTCGACGCACTCCATCACGATGAACGGCACCAACTCGTCGCCGACCCGGTCCTCACCGGTGTCGTAGACGGACACGATCGCGGGGTGGTTCAGCGACGCGGCGTTTTGCGCCTCGCGACCGAACCGCGAGCGGGCGACCGGGTCCTGGGCCAGGTCCGGGCGCAGCGTCTTGACCGCGACCGTACGGCCGAGCCGCACGTCGTGGGCCATCAGCACCTCGGCCATGCCGCCTCGACCGAGTTGGCGACCGAGTTCGTAGCGGCCGGATCCGACCGTCTTCACCTGTGTGCCGGACGCCTCGCGGTCGTCCGGTCCCTTCGGCGCGGTCATCGCTCCTCGCCCTGCGCGTCGGGGCGACCCGCTCGGGGCCGCCGAACTGTGGCGATGCGGTCCGCCGCGAGCAGGGGGGAGCGGAAAACACCACGGGAGCGGGGGAGCACGACGGTTCCAACGATCGGCCGGCCACAAAGGCACGCCGTGTCGGGCGTCGGGGTTGTGACCGGGGACTCGGCGATCATCCTCGACAGTCCCCTCACGTGGCGTCGGGGCTGGGGCCCGCGCCCATGTGCTGATGAAATGTGGTGCATCCTCGCGTCAAGTCCCGAAACGATACCGGGATCGGCGGTACTCCGGTGCGGAGAGGCCATGGTAACGGGATTCCGGATTCCCGGCCGAGGGCTTCCGCGGGCCGGACCGACCCCGGCCTCGGGCGACCCGGTCGGCGCGGCCCCGGGTTCAGCGCAACATCAGGATGGACGCGAGCACGGCCAGTACGCCGACCACCGTCGCCGCGAACGCGGCACCGGCGCCGGCCCGGCGACCGTGCCCGCCCGGTGCGCTGTGCGCGCCCGCCGAACGGGCCCGCGGCCCGAAGCCGGACAACACCCGCGCCCACGGCGGACCACCGGTCGGCGGGCGGCCGGGGCGGTGCGCCATCGGCTCCGGCACGGGCACCGGCCCGGCCGGCGGTGGCCCGCCCGCGCCGTACAGGACCGAGTCCCAGACGTTCTCCGGCAGGATCCGCCGCACCGACTCGCGCATCCGCCCGGCGGTGTCGAAGCGCAGGTGCGGGTCCTTGCGCAGCGCGTGCAGCACCAGGTCGTCGACCGCGCCGGGCAGGTCGGGGCGGTACGCCGACGGCGGGGTCGGGTCCTCGCGCATGTGCCGGTACGCGATGTGCACCGCGGTACCGCCGTCGAACGGGGGCACGCCGACAAGCAATTCGTGCAGCAGACAGCCCACCGAGTACAGGTCGCTGCGGGTGGAGGCGGGATGCCCGAACGCCTGCTCGGGCGAGAAGTACTGCGGGGTGCCCATGATCCGACCGGGGTCGGTCAGCGCGCCGTCGGTGACGAACAGGGCGCGGGCGATGCCGAAGTCCATCACCTTGACCGCGCCGTCCGGGGTGATCATCACGTTGACCGGCTTGATGTCGCGATGCACCAGGCCGCGATCGTGGCTGTACTCCAGCGCGTCGAGCACCTTGGCGGTGATCGCGAGCGCACGCGGCCAGGGCACCGGGCCGTGCGCCTCCAGCAGGTCGCGCAGGGTGATCCCGCGCACCAGCTCCATCACGATCCACGGCACCAGGACCCCGTCCTCGCCGGGATCGGCACCGGTGTCGAACACGCGCACGATGGTGGGATGGTCGAGCGCGGCCGCGTGCTCGGCCTCTCGGGCGAAGCGCGAACGCGCGACGGTGTCCTCGGCCAGGTCGCTGCGCAGCCGTTTGACCGCGACGAGCCGGTCGAGCATCAGGTCGTGCGCCTCGTGCACCACGGCCATCCCGCCGCCGCCGATCCGCCGTCCGGTGCGATACCGCCCGCCACCGAAGACGCGCCCGCTCGCCCGAGCCGGGTCCCCCGAAACGGTCACCGTCAGGCCGCCCTCCACGCTTCACGACTCGGGCACGACGGCCCCGCGAGTCGACCTACCGAACAGCGCTCCCGTCGTACCGCCGACAGCCTGTCAGAGACCCGACGCGAGCGCACCGGGGCGGCGCCGGGCAGGCGCCGCCCCGGTCCGCCCCGCGACGGCGGGGGTCCGGACCCGTCGTCCGGACGATCCCGAGGACTCCGGACGGGGCCGGAGGCTACAGATACGGGCCCGACTGGGTGTGCGGCGGCTCGCCCTGTCCCCCGGGTCCCACGCCGGGCGGCAGCGCCCGACGCATCGTCTCCAGCTGCGCGCGCGCCGCCATCTGCTGGGCGAACAGCGCGGTCTGGATGCCGTGGAACAGCCCTTCGAGCCATCCCACCAATTGTGCCTGCGCGATCCGCAGCTCGGACTCGCTGGGCACCGAGTCGTGGGTGAACGGAAGCGACAGGCGCTCCAGCTCCTCGACCAGTTCCGGGGCGAGCCCCTTCTCCAGTTCCTTGATCGAGCTGGCGTGGATCTCCTTCAGGCGCACCCGGCTCGCCTCGTCGAGGGGAGCCGCGCGCACCTCCTCGAGGAGTTGCTTGATCATGCTTCCGATGCGCATGACCTTCGCGGGCTGTTCGACCATGTCGGTCACCGCGAGTTCACCGCCCTCTTCACCGAGGCCGCCGCCGAGCGCCATGCCATCCGGCCCGACGATCACCACCTGCGGGTTCTCACCATTCGCTTCGCTGTTCGGCGTATCCATGCATCTCATCCTAGGAGCGCCGGAGAGTTATGCCGTCCTCCCGCGCAGCACCGCGCGCGATCGGGTCAAAAGCGCCGCGAGCAGGCCCGCGAGCAGTGGCAGCACGACGAGCGCGAGCGCGAGCCGCGACCACGGGACCACCACCGTGGGAGCGTGCAGCCGGGCCTGGATGGCGGGGGGCAGCGTGTCCCACAGGGCCGCGCGTTGGCCCCGACGCACGACCACTCCCGCGAGCACCCCGACGACCAGGCCGAGCACGGTGCCCAGGAAGGCGATCACCCCGCTCTGGAACGCGGACAACCGACGCCGCACACCCGGTGGTGCGCCCACCGCCCCGAGCGTGGCCAGGTCCCGGCGCCCGTCGGCGAGGGCGAGGCCGGTGGCCACCCCCGACGCGCCGATGGTGATCACCAGCGCGAACACCGCGAGCAGCAGCAGGCGCACGTCGTCCCTGCCCTGGAATCCGCGCTCGACGAACAGGAAGGTGCGGTCGGAGATCCGGGCCAGGCTCTCCTCCAGGCGCTGCTTCTGCGCGTCCGAGGGCGAGCGCCCGGCGTCGTAGACCGCACCGACCGGTTCGGGGGTCGCGCCGAGCGTGGCCGCCGCGGCCGGCGAGGCGAAGATGCCGCCGCCCAGGCCGAACGGCGCCCGTACCGTCACCGCGGGCAGCCGCACCACGGGCCGCGCCGGGTCCGGCTTCTCCATGGCCGACATCCCGCCCGCGCCGGCGCCGTTGCGGTACGCGGTCACCTCGGCCGTGCCGTCCGGGCCGATGTAGCCGTCCTCGAACAGCACGATGCCGCCCCGGGCCAACACCTCGGCCGCCCGCGGGTCGTCCGCGCCGGTGAGCTTGCGCAGCGTGTCGGCGTCGCCCACCACCGACCGGAAGAAGCCGTTGCCCGGCGAGGAGAACACGCATCGGGGATCGGCGTGCCATCGCGCCGGGTCGCCGCCGTCCTCGATCGGACACCGGAACCGGGGCAGCTTCCGCACCCGGTAACCGGCGCACTCGGAACGATCCGGGGTACACGGCCCGGTCAGCGAGCCGAGCGAGCCGCCCTTCGCGCGGGGCAGGGTCCGCTCCACCGCGCTGCGCACCGCCTCCATCTGACCGGCGGTCACCGGCGCACCGGCGGGTCTGCCGGGAAACGTGTCGCGGTCGTGGACGCCGACCAGGACGTGGTTCGTCAGGGCGTTGGGGCGGTACGCGTGGCGTTCGTCGGCGGTCTGGCTCGTCCACACCACCGCGACCGCCACCGAACCCGCCACCGCCGCCATCACCGCGGCCATCGCGGGCGCGCTGCGCGGTCGGCTGCGGGCCGCGTCGCGCAGCGCCAGCCGGGCGCTCAGCGGCAGGAATCGGCCGAGCCGCGCGGTCAGCCCGATCAGCGCCGGGCAACACGCGACCAGGCCGAGTTCGGCCACCACGACGCCGACGACGATGATCGTCTCGTCCGCCCGGTCCGCGCCGTACATCGCGATCGCGGCGCCCAGCGCGACACCGGTCGTCCCGGCGATCGGCAACAGGCGCGAGCCGCGCCGAACCCCGCGGCGGCCGGTCAACGACGCGGCGACGTCCTCGCGGGCCGCGAGCCAGGCCGGGATCAGCGCGGCGAGCACACCGATCGCGACCCCGACCCCGCCGATGCCGAGCAGTTCGAGCGGGCGCACGTCGTAGTGGCCGAGGAGTCGCCCGGTGCGCTCGGCGAACCACGACCGGGTCAGGGCCGCGACCGCCAGGCCGAGCGAGGTGCCGAGCAGCGCGCCGACCGCGCCGAGCACCAGCCCGCCGCCGAGGACCACCCCGCCGATGTGCCGACGGCTGCCCCCCGCCACGCCGATCAGCCCGAGTTCGCGCCGCCTGCGGCGGGCGCCCACGGCGAAGGCCGGGCCCGCCAGCAGGATCATCTCCAGCAGCCCGAGCCCCACCCCGATGCCGCCGAGCCGGAGCGCGTGCGAGTCGGCCCACTGTCGCGGGGTCCACGACGACAGCTCCGACCGGGCCGGCGGATGCCGCAACACCGCGGCGGACCTGACCAGGAGTCCGTGCCGGTTGGCCTCCAGGACCCGGTTCCACGGCAGGCCGCCGGAAACCCGGATCAGCGTGGCGGTCTCCGGCTCGATGGACCCGGACGCCGGCGAGCCCGAGGGCAGTGCGTCGATCAGGGCGCCCGGCAGGGCGAACACCGTGATCGCCCGCAGGTCCTGCGGCAGGTCGACGGTGCCGACGATCCGGTAGGCGCGTCCGGTGGACGACTCGGTCAGTTGTCCACCGACCCGGTAGCCGGCCGAGCGGGCCAGTCGTCGGGTGACGACCACCTCGTCCCGGGCGACCGGGGCCCGTCCCCCACGCTGGATGACCATGCCCTTCGCCAGCGGCTTGGTGTAGTCGAACTCGTGCACCGACACGCCGCCGCGACCGTACGCGGTGGACACCGTCGCGTAGGCGCTGCGGTCGGTCAGGGTCTCGGTGATCCCCGGTATCACCGAGACCGGGTCCGCCGCGGGTGTACCGGTCGACGCCGCGCCCCCCGATCCCGCGCCGGAGGGCGGGGAACCGGAGGGGGGCGACGCCGCCTCGAGGGGGACGGTCTGCCAGTCGTTGCCCTCGGGGTCCTGACGAATCGGGGTGGGGAGTTGCCCGGGGATCAGCGCGCCGTGCTCCCGCGCGGTGTCGCGTACCCGCGCGTCCGCCTGCCCGAGCGTGCGCGAGATCAGTTCGTCGGGGTCGAGTTGCGCGCTGCGCCAGGTCACGTCGGCCGCGCTCATCCCCAGGACGGGGATCGCGATCATCGCGACGATCAGGGCGCTGCGCCCCTTGGCCCGCAGTGCGTCCCGCCGGGCGATCCGCAGGCAGGCCCGCCACGAGCCGACGCTCATCGCGCACCGCCCCGGGAGAGCAACGACTCGGCGGAGGCCGCGGATCCGGTGTCGTCCACCAGGCGGCCGTCGCGCAGGAACACGATCCGGTCCGCCCAGGCCGCGTGCCGGGCCTCGTGGGTCACCAGGACCACCGCCGCGCCCGCGTCGCTTCGCGCGCGCAACACCCGCAACACCGCCTCGCCGGTGGTCGAGTCGAGCGCGCCGGTCGGCTCGTCGGCCAGCACCAGCCGGCGCTCGCCCACCAACGCCCGGGCGATCGCCACACGTTGTTGCTGGCCGCCGGACATGTCGTCGGGGAAGCGGTCGCCGAAGTGTTCGAGGCCGACCTCGGTCAGTGCCGCCTGCGCGGCCTGCCGGGCCCGGCGGATCGAGGCGCCGTCGAGTTCGAGCGGCAGCGCGACGTTCTCCACCGCGGTCAGCGCCGGGACCAGGTTGAGGTCCTGGAAGACGTAGCCGATGCGGCGTCGGCGCAGCGCGGCCATCCGGCGCCGGTTGAGCGTGCCGAGCGGCTGCCCCTCGACCAGGACCTCGCCGCCGGTGGGCGTGTCCAGTCCGCCGGCGAGCATCAGCAGCGTCGACTTGCCCGACCCGCTGGGCCCCATCACGGCCAACATCTCGCCCGGTACGACGCTCAGGTTCACCTCGGCCAGGGCCTCCACCCGGACCTCGCCCCGGCCGTGGATCCGGCCCACCGACCGCAGTTCGAGGACCGGTATCGGCCCGGCCCCCGGGTCCGTGTGCTCGGCGCCGCTCATCGGCGCGCTCCGCGCCTGCGCGGTGGCACGGGCTGCTCGACCGCCGGGGCCGGCGCGCGCTCGGCGGCCCGGCGGGCCAGGCGCGTCTCGCAGTGGTCGAGCCAGCGCACCTCGGCCTCCGCGTGGAAGATCAGCGATTCCAGGACGAGTTGCCACGCCATGTCGTCCTCGGCCGCGCGCGTCTTGAGCCGGGTGTAGTCCTGGAGCGCGCGCAGCGTGTGGGCGCGTTGGCCCTGGACCACCGTGCCGATGTCGATCCCGGGCACGGCGACCGCCATCGCGAGCTTGATCGCGAGTTCGTCGCGGGGCGGGTTGGTGCGCGAGACCGGCGCGTCGAACCAGGCGCGCAATTCGGCGCGGCCCGGTTCGGTGATCCGGTAGAAGACGTGCCCCTCGTCGTCCTCGCCGTCGGGCGCGACCAGGCCGTCACGATCCAGCCGGCCGAGCGTGGTGTAGACCTGACCGACGTTCAGCGGCCAGGTGGATCCGGTCCGGGACTCGAATTCGCTCCGGAGTTGATAGCCGTACCGGGGGCCCTGATCGAGCAGTGCGAGCAGGCCGTGTTTGATGGACATACCGAGTATATGTATACCCGGTATACTCATCACGCAAGACCGACACCCGCCGGAGCAGGCGGGAACAGTGGGAGGGGGAGGGAGGGAACCGCGACGGGTCCCCGATCGCCGGGCGCCGGCGCGGGGTCAGTCGTCGGAGAACGGGCCCCGGCAGCGGAAGTCGAACGTGTAGCGCTCGGTCTGGGCATTGGCCACCGGCTGCAGGATCAGCAGTTGCACCACGCCGCTGACCTCGCCGAGCAGTTGCGACGGGATCGGCCAGGGAAAGGACAGGGTCAGCTGGCGCGGCCCCGAGCCGATGAAGTGCAGGATGTCCGGCGGGAACACCCGCGCCTTGTCGTAGACCCACTGATAGACCACGTCGCCCGGACCGACCCCGTCCACGAGCACGGTCCCGATCAGCGGTATCTGTTCGCGCCCGTTGCACCACACGTAGGAGCCGTTCGCCCGGTCCGAGACGATCCGCAGGTCGGTCACCCGAAAGCGCTGGCCCAGCGGGGGCGGGCTGCCCGGATCGCCGCCGCCGGTGGTGGGGATGCCGCCCGATCCGCCGGTGGTGGGCTCGCCGACCGGGGGCGAAGTGGCGCCGGTCCCCGACCGGTTGCCGGAGCCGCCGTCCTGCGCGGCTCGCGGGGTCACCGTCTCGGTCACCGTCACCGTGGGCACCGGGACCGGCTGACCGCCGGCGCTCGGCTGCCCGGCGGGCGCGGATGTGATGCCGCCGGTCGGCGCGGGGGTGGCCTCGACGCTCTGGTCCTGGGCGGGCAGTTGCGGCGGAATGTCGGCCGGACTCGGCGCGGCCCCGTCGTGCCGGGCCCGGACCCCGGGGCCGGTGCCCCAGACGTTGGTGACTACGAGCAGCGTGATGAGGGCCAACGCGATGATCGTCGGTCCCACCGGAATCCGCCGGTGAAACCCGCGGATCGACCACATCACGCCTCCTCGCCCCACCATCGGACGGACGTTGCCGGAAGGTAACCCCGTATCCCGATCCGCATCCTCGACGAGCCTGCACCCTTCATCCGTGATGCGCCAGACACACAGTCTGCCCGGCGGGACCGACGCCCGTCCCGCCGCTCAGCGTCGTCGCGGCGCAGGGGAACACCGGACGAGCAGTCCACCGGCGCAGACGATACCGGCTCCTCCGAGGGCGATCAGAGTCAAATTCACAACGGATGGGCCGGTTCTGGGCAGGGTGGGCGGCGCATCGAAGGCCGGAGGGGTGGCAGGAGCGGAGGCGTCGGTCGAGGTGTTCGGCCCGGTCTCCACCAGATACCGCGCGACGACTCGCCCGCCGGAGCGCACGGCGTACACCCCGGGTCGATCGTCCTCGGTGATCTCCGCCCCCCAGGATCGGAGCGCGTCCAGACCCTCGGTCCCCCCGGTGAGCAGGAGTTCCCGCTCGACGTCGAGCACCGCCTGCCCCGACTCGTCGGTCACCGGTCGGGCACCGTGTCGGGCCAGCCGGTCGAGCAGCCGGTCCCACTGCTGTCGGGTGGGCGCGTCGGTGATCGGCGCGGGTTCGGCCGGCGTGGTGGGCACCACCTGTTCCCGCGGCGGCACCGGCGGATCGGGCCGCAACCCCGGTGCGGCGGGCGCACGACCGCGTGGGCCCGCGGTCGATCCCGCGTCGTCGGCGGCCCGTTCCCCCGCCGACGCCGACCCGTCGACCGGGGCGGGCGGGGGTACGGGCGCCGCGCTCGCGAGCACGCCGAAACCGGGGAGGACGTGGACCGCCGCGAACACACACCCGGCAGCCAGTCGACGCGCGAAGCCGCCGGGGGTAGGCATGTCGTCAGATTAAGGAAAATCGACAAAAGACCCATCCAGCGACATACGCCGCATCGATCCGGTCATCCGATTTTCATTCGTCCGGCGGCAGGTCGGCCCACCCCCGCAAGCTCCCGTCAGCGCACCCGCAACACGACCTTGCCGATGTGTCCGCTCTCCTCGAGCACGCGGTGCGCGTCGGCCGCCTCGGCCACCGGCATCACCCGGTCCACGATCGGCACGACCCGCCCGGCCGCCACCAGCGGCCACACGTGCTCGCGCACCGCCGCCACGATCGCCGACTTCTCCGCGACCGGCCGGGCCCGCAGCGAGGTCGCGGCCACCGCGGCCCGCTTCATCAGCAACTTGTTGAGGTCCAACTCGCCCCGGGTGCCGCCCTGGAGCCCGATCACCACGAGTCGCCCGTTCACCGCGAGCGCGTCCACGTTGCGGTCGAGGTACTTCGCGCCCATGTTGTCCAGGATCACGTCGACCCCCGCTCCGTCGGTGGCCTCCGCGACCCGGGCCACGAAATCCTCGTCGCGGTAGTCGATGGTCACGTCGGCGCCCAACTCGCGGCAGCGCTCCAGCTTGGCGGCCGATCCGGCGGTGGTCAGGATCCGCGCACCGGCCACCTTGGCCAGTTGGATCGCCATCGTGCCGATGCCACTGGATCCGCCGTGCGCCAGGAAGTTCTCGCCCTTGCGCAGGTGGGCCACCATGAACACGTTCGACCAGACCGTACAGACCACCTCGGGCAGCGCCGCCGCCGAGATCAGGTCCACCCCCTCCGGTACCGGGAGCAGTTGGCCGGTGGGCACCCGCACCCGCTCGGCGTAGCCGCCGCCCGCGAGCAGCGCGCAGACCTCGTCACCGACGGCCCAGCCGGACACGCCCGCACCCACCTCGACGATCCGGCCCGACGCCTCCAGACCGGGATATTCGGAGGCGCCCGGCGGCGGCCGGTAGAACCCCTGTCGCTGCATCAGGTCGGCCCGATTGACCGCCGTGGCGGCCACCTCCACCAGAACCTCGCCGGGTTCGGGTTTCTCGTCCGGGACCTCGCCCCAGGTCAGTACCTCGGGTCCGCCCGGCTCGGCAATCGTGATGGCGTACATGCCTCCAGCCTATGAGTCACCCGGCTTGGGGCGGGGCTTATGGGTCTTGATCACCACGAGTCGGTCACCCGCGCCGAGCACCGCCGCCTCCGGATCGTCGTGCCGCAGCGTGCGGTGTCCGCGCACCACGGCCACCACCAGATCGCCGCACTCGCCCGGCGACCTGCCCGTCTCGTGCTTCTCGAGCGGCCGCTCGACCAGGTCCATGCCCTCGCCGTAGTGCATCAGGTCCTCCATCACCTCGCCCACGTTCGGGCTGAGCATGGAGACCCCGAGCAGCCGGCCCGCGGCGCTGGCGGTGGTGACCACCGAATCGGCGCCGCTCTGCCGGATCAGCGGCGCGTTCTCGTCCTCGCGCACGGCGACCACGATCCACGCGCGCCGGTTCAACTGCCGTGCGGTGAGCGTGACCAGGGCCGCGGTGTCGTCCCGGTTGACCGACACGATGATGTTCCGCGCCCGCTCGACCTCGGCCCGGCGCAGCACCTCCGCCCGGGTCGCGTCGCCGGAGACCACCACGAGCCCGTCGTCGTCGCTCGCCTCGGCGACCGCCTCGGGGTCGGAGTCGACCACGACGATGTTCTCGCGCGAGACGCCCTGTGCCATCAGCGTGTGTACCGCGCTGTACCCCGTCGTGCCGTAGCCGACCAGGACGGTGTGGTCGCGCAACGTGGACCTCCAACGGTTGAGCCGCAACTGCTCCCGGGTGCGCTCGGTGAGCACCTCGAGGGTGGTGCCGACCAGGATGATCAGGAAGAGCACCCGCAGCGGGGTGATCAGCACCACGTTCACCAGCCGGGCGCTGTCGCTCGCGGGGGTGATGTCGCCGTAGCCGGTGGTGGAGAGGGTGACCGTCGCGTAGTAGACCGCGTCGAGCAGCGAGACGTGCTCGTCCACCGTGTCGCGATAGCCGTCGCGGTCGACGTAGACGACCAGGATCGTCAACGTCAACACCAGCAGCGCCATCCCGAATCGGCGCAACACCTGCATCAGCGGCCCGGGTCGGTCCTTGGGGATGTGTACGGTCGCGCCCGCCTGACCGGCCAGGCCCGCCGGTCCCTCGGGTCGCTTGCGCAGCGTCGGCAGCGGCCGGGTCAGCGCGCCGCGCGGCCCGCGCCGATCGGCCGGTCGGTCGTCGGGAACACGCACCGTCCTCACCGGGGCGCCGCCAGCACCTCGACCGGATCGCCCACGCGCACCCCGCCCGGCGGGACCACCGCGATCCGGTCGGCGACCGCGAGTCCGCGCAACATCGCCGGTCCGGCGAAGGCCAGCGGCCGGTCCCCGCGCATCGGCACCAGGCGGGTGTCGTGCGGGTGGCCGGCGATGTCGGCGCCGGCCCGGATCCGGCGCGGGCGCGGTTCGGGGCGCCCGGACAACCGGCGCAGCAGCGGCACCGCGAGGGTGAGCATGCCGGCGACCGCCGCCAGCGGATTGCCCGGCAGGCCGACCAGATACCGCCCGGCGCCGGGGCGTTCACCGGGCAGGTGGGCGAGCAACATCGGATGCCCGGGGCGGACCGCGACACCGTCCACGAGGACGTCCGCGGCCAGCTCGGCGAGCAGCCTGTGCACGTGGTCGCGCGGACCGTCGGCGGTACCGCCGGTGGTGATCACCACGTCGGCCCGCGACCCGCTCACGTGGGCGCGCAGCGTGTCCGGGTTGTCCCCGACCCGGCGCACCCGCAGCAGATCGGCGCCCAGGGTGCGCAACCACGGCGTGATCAGCGGGCCCAGCGCGTCCCGGATCCGACCCTCCCGAGGCAGCCCGGAGTCCAGCAACTCGTCGCCGAGCACCAGCAGTTCCACCCGCGGCCGGTCCACCACGACCAGTTCGTCGTAGCCCGACGCGGCGGCCAGGCCGGTCACCCCGGGGGTGACCGTGGTACCCGCCGGCAGCAGTTCGTCGCCGCGTCGGCACTCCTGCCCGCACGCGCGGATGTCGGTGCCCTGCTGGATGTGCGCGTCGGCGAAGAGCGTGCGGCCCTCGACCCGGCTCTGCTCGCTGCGCAGCACGGCGGTGGCCCCGTGCGGCACCCGCGCGCCGGTGGCGATCTCCACCGCGTCCCCGTCGCGCATCACCCCGATCTCGCCGCCCGAGTCGCCCGCGAGCAACCGGCCGCGCACCCGCCACGGCCCGGGACCGGCGACCGCCCAGCCGTCCATGGCGGAGGTGTCGAAGGAGGGCAGATCGGTGAGCGCGACGATGGGCCGGGCCAGCACGTGATCGCGCGCGTGGTGCAGGGTGCGCGAGACCGCGGGCAGCGGTCGCCCGGCCGCGCGGGCGGTGGCCCGGGCCTCCGGCCAGCCGAGCGCCGACGGCACCGGCGCATGCGGTTCGGGGCGCGGCACGGTCCGGCTCTCCCGAGGGACCATCAGGCGTCCGGTTCGGCGTCGGGGCCCCGGCGCTCGGCGAGTTCGCGCGCCTGCCGCAACGCCTCGGCCACCGCGTCGGCGCCGCCGCCGCGCATGGCCGCGGCGTAACCGACCAGGAAGGAGGTGAGCGGCGCGGCGGGTCGCTGCACGTTGTGCGCCGCCACCCGGGTCATGTCGAGCAGCGCCGCGATGTCCACGTCCAACTCGATGCCCAGTTCCTGCTTGACCGCTTCGGTCCACTCGTCCAGGCCAGTCATGTCTCTCCTCTTCGGGGCTGTGTCCATCCTCCCCGACCGTGCTCGCGCGTCGCGCACATCCGCCCAGGTGTCGCAGTCGAAGGCGGCGTCGGGACCGGCCTGGATCCGGCGCGTCGCCAGCGGGCCGACCACCCGGCGCAGCGCCGCCCCGGCGGGCTCGCCCAGGCCGGCCAGCGCGGCGCGAAGCTCGGCGGTGCGGTAGGCGGCGAGCAGGTACTGGTCGCGCCCGTCGGCGTCCACCGCGACCACGCCGGCCGGCGCGTCCGGCTCCCGGTCGGGGCCCAGCGCGGCCACCAGGCGGTCGAGCAACGCGGCCGACAGGAACGGCAGATCGGCCGCGAGCAGGACGACCGTGTCGGCCCGCACGGCGGGCAGCGCGGCGGCGAGCGCGGCCACCGGGCCGCCGCCGGGCGGGTCCTCGCGCACCCACACCACCTCGCGGCGGGTCGGTCGGCGCGGGCCCACCACGATGGTGCGCTCGGCGCCGGCCGCCGCGGCGAGCACCCGGTCGAGCAGCGGGACACCGGCCACGAGCAGGCCCGGCTTGTCCGCGCCGGCCAGCCGCCGGGCCGCGCCGCCGGCGAGCACGATGGCGTCGTGGCCGCTCATGCCGGCGCGTTCGCGGAGGTGCAGGACCAGCGGAAGAGGGTCATCCCGACACTGGTGGCCAGGTTGTAGCTGGAGACCTTCGGCCGCATCGGGATGGCCACACGTCGGTCGGCCCGCCCGCGCAACACCGCGGAGACGCCGTGTCGTTCGGTGCCGAAGGCGAGGACCGCGTCGTCGGGGATCCCGGTCGCCCGCAGGTCGTCGCCCTCGGGGTCGAGCACGAACAGCGGCCCGTCGGGCAGTTCGTCGAGACCGACCCGGGCGACCTCGGTGGCGAAGTGCAGCCCCGCGCTGCCCCGGATCACGTGCGGATGCCACGGGTCGAGGTCGCCGGTGGTCAGCACGGCG
The DNA here is from genome assembly GCF_003967355.1 of Embleya hyalina. Taxonomy (GTDB): domain Bacteria; phylum Actinomycetota; class Actinomycetes; order Streptomycetales; family Streptomycetaceae; genus Embleya; species Embleya hyalina. The sequence goes on from NZ_BIFH01000027.1 coordinate 126,371, forward strand.
GCGGCGCCGAATCCGGCGGCCAGCCGGATCACCGCCCCGACGTTGCCCAGGTTGCGCGGGTTCTCCAGGAGCACCACGGGCGCGGTGCGCTCGCCCGAAGGCGCCGGTTCGGGACGCCGGGCGAACGCGAGCACCCCGGTGGGACTGCCGCGCGGGACCAGTTCGCGCAGCAGGGGTTCCGGCACCTCGATCGCCGTCTCGTCCAGGTGTTCGCCCACGTCGGCCGCGAGTTCGTCGGCGAGCGCGCGGACCGCGGCCCGATCCGTGGTCACCACCAGGGAAACCTCCGCGCCGAACCGCAGTGCGTGCTTGACCGCGTGGAAGCCGTCGAGCAGCACCGTCCCGGGCGTCGCGGCCAGCCGGCGCACCCGGGCATCGACGTCGTGGGGGTCCATGGCAGCAGCCTAGAACGCGACTCGCCCCCGCCCCGACCGGCGTGGCGCGGATCGGGGCGGGGCGCGGCTGCCTCGGTCAGGCCCGACTCGCGGTCGGCGACAACCCCGCCGGCCCGTCGGACGCGGGCGGCACGGCCGGCGGCCGGGGATCGGCCGGCGCCCGCGCCGGCGCGGCGGGCCCGCGGCGCAACCGGGCCGTGAGCCGCCCGATCACCCGCGAGCGGGTCCAGATCAGGAACGCGGTGGGCAGGAACAGCGCGTCGCCCACCGACATCGACGCGGAGAACGCGGGCAGGCCGAGCAGGACGGCGATGCCGAAGTGCATGCCGAGCAGGATCACGATCGCGACGTACTTGACCCGCTTCGCGAACAGCATGAAGACGAAGCCGACCTGGATGAACACCGTGAGGTAGGAAATCAGCACGCCCATCTCGGTGTTCGCGGCGAGCGTGTGGCTGACTCCGGGCCACGGCGCGAAGTACTCCAGGTTCAGCACGTAGTGCATCGCCGTGCCGTCCTGCCAGTACGAGCCCTGCACCTTGTAGAGGCCGGCCGCGCCGTAGATGAAGCACACCTCGGCGGCGATCACGAACAGCGCGCAGTTGTGGATCGCGGTGACCAGGCCGGCCCGTACCTGCTCCACCTCGCGCGGCAGTCGCCACAGCGCGCCGAAGACGACGAGGATCCCGGGGAGCCAGATCCATCGGCACACGAACGCGAAGGAGAACTCGGGGTGCACGGCCCACGAGTCGCCCCGGCAGGTGGTGCCCAGCACGACCATGGCGATCAGCCCGACGAGCACCCCGACCTCGTGCCCGGGACCGGTACCGGGGCGCACCCCGGTGCGGCGGGCCCGGCGGGCGTCGAGCGACCACACCCGTCCGCAGGCGGCGAAGGCGAGGTAGATCGACATCAGCAGCAGGACGGTGTCGCCGCCGTCGGTCATCAGGATGGAGCGGCTGTTGAAGGACACCACCATGACGGCGAACAGGATGCTCGTCGCCCGGGTGTGCCAGCCGAGCACGAACAGCGCGCTGACCACGATGGCGGCCAGGTAGACGCCCTCGAACCACCAGCGCGAGTCGCTTTCGAGCAGCAGGCTCACGCCCTCGATGCCGTTCAGCAACTCCCGGGCCATGTCCGGCGACCAGGCCGACCGATCACCCCAGATCTCCCGGCGGTTGAGGTACTCGCGGAGCAGGCTGACCAGGAACACCAGGCCGTAGCCGATCCGCAGCAGCGCCGCCTGGTGCACCGCGAAGGTGCGCGTACTGATCGCGTCCAAGGCCCCGACCAGCGCGCGGCCGACGGCGTCCTCCACGCGGCGGAACGGGCTCGCCGCGCCGGGCGACTGCGCCTCACCGGAAGTCATCGGGCTTCGTCTCCCACCAACCGAGCGTGCGGTACGAGGTCGTCGGCGCGGGGCTCGCGTCGGGCTTGCCGATCGCCGTGGTCGCGACCCGGATCCGGATGGACTCCAGCGAGCGGTTCAGGCCCGCGTCCTGGAACCGGTGCACCACGATCCGGCGCAGGTAGCGCTGGGTCAGCGGGCCGCGACTGCCGATCGCCGACTCGTCCTTGGCGTCGTGGCTGTCGGAGTAGCTGGACCAGGCGCGCCGGATCATGTTCTGGTCGGCCTTGCTCGGATACGGATTTCCCCGGATGTGGTTCAGGTCGTCCAGGGTCAGGTCGGACCAGTCCGACTCGACGACCCCGCCGTCCGGACCGCGCACCCGCGACTGTGCCTGCACGCGGAAGTTCTCCGACATCGGATTGGGCGCGAACAGCGCCCAGTTCTGCTCGAAGTAGGGGTAGACCCAGGTTCCGGTCTCCTTCTGGTACTCCTTGGTCAGCGCGTTGCTCGGCGCCACGTGCAGGAACACGAAGAAGACGTGTACGAGGGTCACCAGGATCGCGAGGACGGCGAACACCGCCGTGACCGAGCGCACCGCGATCGACCGGCGCTCCTCGGCGGGCACCGCCGTGTCGGTCGGCACGTCGACGGGGGAACGCTCCCCCGCCTGTTCCGGGATGCGGACGGCGGGCGATGGTGTGCCGGGTGCCGGACCCGAATCCGTCGTCGGTCCGCCGGTCGCGGTGCCCACCGCCGCCGCCCCGGACTCGACTTCCGGCTTCGACCGATCCACCGGTTGCCCGGGCACCGCGTCGTCAGGCGACTGCATGCCTCTCCCGTGGTCGATGGGTCCGATCCGGACCCGTGCGCCCGGCACGCTACCGGGTCCGGTCGGCGGGGCGTACCGAAACCACCGCCGACCACCCGTTCCCCACGGGTTCCGCGACCTCGACTCACAGGTCCAGCACATGCTCCCGGTCGTGCGCGCGGTAGCGTCCGATCAGCTCTTCCCGCCCGGCGTCGTCGAGCGGGCGGTACGCCCCCTCGCGCCCGGGACGCCACCACACCTCGCCCGCCGTCCGGAATCCCTCGCGGCGCAGTCCGACCTTGTGCACCTTGTTGGTCGCGGTGGTCGGCACCGTGTCCACCACCCGCACGAACGTCGGCGCCATCTTGGTGCCCAGGTCCGGCTGTTCGGCGATGAACGCGGCGAACTCCTCGGGGTCGAAGGCGGCCCCTTCGCGCACCTGCGCCGCCGCCATCACCAGGTCCCCGGTCACCGGGTCCGGCACCCCGTACACGACCACCACCTCGAACGGCGCGTGCCGGGCGAGGATGCCCTCGATCGTGGCCACCGCGAGGTTCTCCCCGTCCACCCGCAGCTTGTCGTCCGCCCGCGCGGCGAAGTAGAGATAGCCGGCCGCGTCCCGGTAGAAGTGGTCGCCCGTCCAGTAGCGGCCATCCCGGGACCGGGCCGCCGACGCCTGCTCGTTGCGCCAGTAGCCCTCGAACCCGCTGCGCCCGGTGTTGACCAGCTCGCCGATCGCGGCGTCCCCGTTGACCAGCCGACCCGCCGCGTCGAACTCGGCCCGCGCGCACTCCTCGCCGGTCGCCGGATCCAGCACCGCGGCGTGCTCCGGACACGGCCCGACCGCGCCCGGGGGCGTCCCGGGCCGCCGGTTGACGCTCATCCCGCCCTCCGAGGAGCCGTACCCCTCGGTCAGCGGGCATCCGAAGCGCGCCTCGAAGCGCGCCATGTCCACCGCGCCCGCCTCGGTGCCGAACCCGGCCCGCAGCGGGTTGTCCCGGTCGTCGGGTCGCTCGGGGGTGGCCAGCAGATACGAGATCGCGCGCCCGACGTAGGTGAAGTAGGACGCGCCGTAGCGGCGGATGTCCGGCAGGAACGCCGACGCGGAGAACCGGCGGCGCAACGCGACCGCGCCACCCGCGCGCAGCGCCGGCGCCCAGTTCGCCATCAGCGCGTTGCCGTGGAACATCGGCATGCACACGTAGTTGACGTCGTTTGGGCCGAAGCCGAACTGCGCGGTCAGCGCGGTGCCCGCGCCGGCCAACCGGCCCTGCGAACAGATCACGCCCTTGGGCGCGCCGGTGGAGCCGGAGGTGAACACGATCAGCAGCCGATCCGACGGCTCGACGGTCGAGGTGGGCAGCGCGGCGTCCGCGTACGGCCGCAGCAGCTCGGCGTAGCCGGGGTCGTCGACCACCAGGATCCGCTCCGCCGGGATGCCCAGGTCCAATCCGTCGAGCAGCGGCAGGTGCGCCCGCTCGGTGACCAGGACGGCGCACTCGGCGTGGGTGATGTCGCGGGCCAGTTCCGCGCCGCGGCGCGTCGAGTTCACTCCCACGAGGGTGGCGCCCGCCACGGCCGCGGCGGACAACCAGAGCGGGAATTCGGGCACGTTGTCGAGCAGGACCCCCACGTGCGGCTCGACCCCGCGCGGCAGCAGGTCGGCGAGCAGCGCGGCCCGGGCGGCGGCGTCGCGGGCGATCCGGTCGTGCGTCCAGGTCAGGTCCTCGAAGTGCAGTCCGGTCCGTTCGTCGCCCCATTGGCGATGTACGAGTTCCGCGATCGTCACCATGCCGCACTCCCTCACCGCGATCCGGCCGCGCCGGATCTGATAGACCGTTAGATCTGATGCACCGTCATATTCTTGGCCCGCATTCTTGGCAAGATCAAGAACCGCGTCGCGGAGGATGGGCATTCTCGGCAGGTTCCAGCAAAGTGTCACGAAGGGACGGGCATGAACTCGAACACCAGGCCGCTGCCGCCGGCCTCGGCCACCGCCCTCGCCGAACTGATGGCCGGCACCCTGCCCGGGCCGGAGAGCGTGACCCCGGAGGCGCTCGACCTCGCGGACCGGGTGCGGGATCTGGTCGAGGCGGTGGTGTGGACCGACGTGGACGCGGCGGTACGCGCGGACGCGGCCGGGCGGATCGCCGAGCTGACCGCGCTGCTCGGCGCGGCCCGCCGTCCGCAGGCGGTCTCGCTGATCCGGTACCCGGACGGCCGGCTGGAGCACCTGACCCAGATGGGCTCGGGACGGCTCAACCCACAGGCGCCCCGGCTGGTGTTCGCCGAGCCCACCCCCAGGCCCGACCCGACGGCGGAGCCCGCGTCGGTGGAGATCCACGCCCGATGCACGCTGACCGCGGCACACGGCGGCCCGCCCGCCCGCGCGCACGGCGGCATCGTGGCGGTGATCCTGGACCAGCTCCTCGGGGTGGCCGCGGCCGCGGCCGGGGCGCCCGGGCTGACCGCCGGCCTCGACATCCGCTACCGCCGGGCGACGCCCTACGACGTACCGCTGGAGCTGACCGGGCGCTGGACCGGCCGCGAAGGACGCAAGAGCTTCGCGACCGGTGAGATCCGCGCCGACGGGGAGGTGACCGCCGAGGCGACCGCGGTGTTCATCGCGGAACGGCGGCCCTGAGCCCGCACGACGGTCCCGAGCAAAGGGGGCGGCGCGGCGGGCCTCAGACCACCGCCGGAGCCGCCTCGGTCTCGCTCACCATCGGCCGCCCCGCGGCCTCCCAGGCGAGCATCCCGCCGTCCACGTTGATCGCGTCCCAGCCCTGTTGGCCCAGATAGTGGGTGACCTGCGCGGACCTGCCGCCCACCCGGCACATCACGTACACCCGGGTGTCGTGCGGCACCTCGTCGATCCGGTCGATCAGCGTGTTCATCGGGATGTGCCGGGCGCCGGCCACGTGACCGGCGTCCCACTCGTGCGCCTCCCGTACGTCCAGTACGAAGGCGTCGTCGGGAACCGCGGCGGCGGCCACGGCCGGCGGGGGCGACAGGTGCATCGGATCTCCGGAGGTCAGGCGTCCGGAACCCGTCCGGCCGCGCTCATCGCACATTGTCGGTCATCGGCGCCGCGCACGGGTGCCCCGAACGGGCGAACCACCCGCTCGTCGCCCCCGACACACGCGCGGGCGGGGACGGCCCGGGCACCGGCCACGCGGCCGATCACGGCACCAGCGTGCCGAGCACCTTCTCCTTCTCCGCGATGTCGTGCAGGAGCTGGTCGGCCAGATGTTCGAGCAGGCCGTCCGGGTCCTGGGGGGCGAGCTGGAGCAGTTGCCCCATCGCACCCGCCATCAGCTCCTCGCGCAGCCCGGCCAGCTCGGTGCGGCGATGGGTGAGCCAGGCCAGCCGGCTGCGCAACCACTGCCCCCGGCCCTCGGTGCCCGGACCGCTCGCGCCCTCCGGGGACGTGGCCCATTCCGTACCCAGCGCCAGCAGCTCGGTCACGTCGCCGCGCGCGTACGCGGCGTTCACCCGGGCGATGAAGGCACCCCGGCGCTGCTTCTCCTCCGCGTCCTGGACCAGGTCCGGGTGCGCCCGGCGGGCCAGCTCGCGAAACAGCTTGCGCGCCTCGGCACCGGGGCTGACCCGGTGCACCTCCGGCACCGGCATCGATTCCTCGGCCGAACCGCCCTCCGCGCCGGGCGCCCCGTCGAGGGCACCCAAAAGCGAGTCCAAGTCCGGCATGTCCGTGACCACACCACGCAATTCGACCGCGCGCCGGATATCGGCGGGATCGCCGGTGTGCGCCGCGATCGCCTCCGCGATCAAGGCGTCCAACTCGTCCAGCCGCTCGTAGAGCGGACCGAGCCGGCGGTGATGCACGATCGCCAGGTTGTCCAGCTCGACCTGAAGGGTCGTCACATCCACTTCGTCGTCGAGCAACGCGGTCTCCTCGGCGGCGACCTGTCGCTCCAACTCGGCGATTTCGGGGTCCGACCAGGGGGTCGGCGCGCTGACCTCGTCCATCACGTCCCTTGTGTGCTGTTCTGTTCCCGCGCGACACCGGCCGGCGGGCGCGTCTGCCGGACTTTGAAGATCAAATCACTCGCAACACCCCCCAGCAGCCTATGTGGTAGGGCAGCATGGTCAGGCCGTCCCTGGCCAGTCGATCCAACAAAGCAGTTGGCTAGAGGGGATAAGATCCAGCCATGCCGCCCGACACCGCACGCACCCGAGCCAAACTTCTCGACGCCGCCCGCGCGGAGTTCGCCGAGCACGGCATCGCCGGCGCCCGCGTCGACCGCATCGCCCTGCGCGCCGGGGTGAACAAGGAGCGCATCTACGCGTACTTCGGCAACAAGGAGCAGCTCTTCCAGCACGTGCTGACGGAGTCGCTCCAGGAGCTCAACACGGTCGTCACGATGCCCAACGACGACCCGGCCGAGTACATCGCCCAGGTGTACGACTTCTACTGCGCCCGCCCGGAATTGCTCCGGCTGCTGGTGTGGGAGGCGTTGTACTACGGGCACGACCCGGTCCCGGACGAGGAGCGGCGAGTCACGAGCTACGCCGCGAAACTTCAGGAGTTCGCCGATCACCTCGGCGTGAAGCCCTCGCCCGACGTCGCCCAGCTGCTCTACTCGCTCATCGGCGTCGCCGCCTGGCAGCAGACGATGCCGCAGATGTCGCGGGTACTGCTCGGGGCCGACTCGGAGTCCGAGGAGGCCCGGGCGAACCGGCGCAAGCACCTCATCGAGTTCACGCGAGCGTCCATCGCGTCGATGAAGCAGTCATAGTGCGCACGGCCGGATGAAGGGTCCACCCTTCATCCGGCATGCCCACGAACGTGCCGTCCTTCCGGCGCGCTCTCCTCGAAGGAAGGCACGGTCGGGGCCCGCCCTCCCCCGGGCACCCCGCACACGCGGCGGCCGGCACACCCCATGCCCCCGCCGCCCGCACACCCCGTCCCCCGCCGCCCCGAAGGCGCGACCGGGATCGGCGACCGCGCCGGAACACCCCGCCGGCCCGGTCCACGACACGAAGCCCTCGTGCGCGGCAACGCGCACGAGGGAATCGCCCCCGAGCCGTCCCGCGCCCCGTGCTTCACCCCGGTCGGGCCGGCGGTCGTCCCGTCGCGACGAGGCAATCGGCCCGGGCAGCCCCCGACCCCCGAGTCAGACCCCGGTCTCGGCCGGCAGCCGTCCCGACCGCACGGCGGCGAGCAGCTGCTCGTGGTCGGCCTCCGTGCGATCCGCGTACCGCACCGCGAACCGCGCGAACGCGTCCTCCAGCCGGTCGTTCTTCCCGCAGTAGCCGGCCAACACCTGCGGGTCCACCGAGTGGCTGTGCGCCCGGGCCAGCAGCGCGCCGGTCATCCGCGCGTAGTCGTCTATCTCGTGCGCGGCCAGCAGCGTCGCGTCGATGCTGCCCTTCATATTGCGGAACCGCCGCACCATGAAGTCGCGCCCGTCGATCGAGGTCCAGCCGAGCAGCGCGTCGGTGCCGGCCTGCATCCACTTCTGCCCGACCACCACCCGACGCCCCTCGTGCTCGACCCGGGTGGGCGGCAGATACGGCGCCAGCGCCGACGGACGGGCCTCCTTCACCTGCAGCACCAGCGGCTCGTCGCCGTTGCCCAGGAGCAGCACCACATAGGCCCGGGTGCCGACGCTGCCGGTACCGACCACCCGGAACGCCACGTCCTCGACCGCGAACCGGGCCAACAGCGGCCGCCGCTCGGTGGAGAGGGTGTCCACGTAGCTCTCCAGGCCGCCCGCCACCGCGCGGGCGAGGTCGTCGTCCACCGCGGTGAGCACCGGCGGATCGGGGACGAAGTGCCAGGTGCCGTCGGAGCGCCGCGCGGTCGACTTGGCCGCGAACCGCGCGCTGGTGTTGCGCCGCGCTTTCGCGGTGACCTGCGCCAGCAGCCCGGACAACTCGTCCGCGTCCGCGTGCGCCACCAGCGAGTCGTCGGCGATCGCGTTCCAGGCCTGGAGCACGGGCATCCCGGCGAGCAGCGCCATCGTCTTGCGATAGGACGCGGCGGCGTCGTAGGCGGCCGCGTGGCACGCGTCCGCGTCCAGCCCACCGACCCGACCCGCCACCACGAGCGAGGCCACCAGCCGCTTGAGGTCCCACTCCCACGGTCCCTGCACGGTCTCGTCGAAGTCGTTGAGGTCCATCACGAGCCGACCCTCGGCCGTGCCGAACACCCCGAAGTTCGCCGCGTGCGCGTCACCGCAGATCTGTGCGGTCAGCCCCGTCACCGGCTCCGCCGCCAGATCCGCCGCCATCAGGCCGGCCGCCCCGCGCAGGAACGCGAACGGCGAGGCCGCCATCCGCCCGATCCGCAACGGCACCAGGTGTTCGAGCCGCCCGGCGTTGGAGCGCTCGACGCTCTCCACCACGTCCGGCCGATCCACCGCCGGCTCGAACGCCGCGTGCGCGGACCGCGACACCCGCTCGCGCAGGCCCTTGCCCAGCGCCTTGGACGCGACATCCGACCTGTCCCGAAAACCCGGAACGATGAATTCCCGCCCCATCGAAGTCCCCGACATGTACCGATCCTCCCCGGACGCAGCCCACGACCGGCCATGCAGACACACGGCCCGGCATACGAAAAGGCCCCAGGTCGATGACCTGGGGCCTTTGCTCGGTGCGCGAGGGGGGAGTTGAACCCCCACGCCCTTTCGGGCACTGGAACCTGAATCCAGCGCGTCTGCCTATTCCGCCACCCGCGCGAGCAATCAAAGATTAGCACGGGCCCGAGGCCCATTACGAATCCTTACCCGCGGCCCCCATGGCTCACACCATGAGCACCCGTATGGCCACCCAGAGCAACCAACGGTTCATCTTTCCGTACCGGGATCCCCACGACCCCCGCCTCTCCGGCATGCTTGCCCTGCACCGTACGGTGAACGGGCTTCGACCCGGTCCACGCACACGGTCGCGGCACAACTACTGCAAGCGAGCCACCGAGGGGTCGACAGGGTGTAGGAATCCCTGTGAAAGCCAACACTCCTTACAGTGGCCACGGTAGGGAACCGCGCCCGTTTCCCACGCGTGGATACGATCAGTGAGCAGACTGTAGGACCGGACCGGCCGATCGCGTACGGAAGGAGGTGCCCGTGGGTCCCCTGAAGAAGTTCGAGCAACGGCTCGAGGGCCTGGTCAACGGCGCCTTCGCCAAGGCGTTCAAGTCGGATGTCCAGCCCGTCGAGATCGCCAGCGCGCTCAAGCGCGAGTGCGACAACAACGCGACGATCTGGAACCGAGACCGCACCATGGTCCCGAACGACTTCGTCGTCGAGCTCGGACAACACGACTATGAGCGCCTGAGCCCGTACGTGCAGCAACTCGGCGGTGAGCTGGCGACCGTGGTGCGCGACTACGCGCAACAGCAGCGCTACTCGTTCATCGGCCCCGTCGAGGTCCACTTCGAACATGCCGACGATCTGGACACCGGTCTGTACCGGGTGCGCAGTCAGGCACTCGCGGGCAGCCAGTCCCATCTGGATCAGCAGCAGCCCCCGCAGGCATCGCCCTTCCCGGGCGGGGGGCCGCAACCCGAGCAGCCACCGCAGGGTTATGGATACGGTCGACCCGGCGGGCCACCCCCGCCCGGGGTGCCCGCACCGCCTCCCTTCGGCCCGCCCGGGACCCCGGGAACGCCGCCCCGGCCACAGCCGGGAGAGCAGGCCGGCTACGGTCAGACTCCGCCGCCGGCACCACGGCTGCGTACCTGGCTGGAGGTCAACGGGGTGCGTCACGAGCTCACCGCCCCGGTCGTGAAGTTGGGCCGCAGCACCGATGTGGAAGTTCGCGTCGACGATCCGAGCGTTTCGCGGCACCACGCCGAGATCCGCGTAGGCGCCCCGGCGTCGATCACGGACCTCGGTTCGACCAATGGGATCGTCGTCGACGGCCAGCACTGCCAACGTGCCGGCCTGCGGGACGGATCGCGCATCGTGCTCGGCAGCACCACTGTCGTGTTCCGCCAAGCCGAGGGGTGACAACGGGCGCATGTCTGAGCTGACCCTCACCGTTATGCGGTTGGGTTTCCTCGCTGTGCTGTGGTTGTTCGTGATCGTCGCCGTACAGGTGATCCGTAGCGACCTCTTCGGCACACGCGTGACTCAACGACCCACGCGGCGCAGAACCGCCGCGCCGGCCGCAGCCGGAGGAGGTGCCACTCCGCCTCCGCAGGCGCAGCCGGCCCCGCCTCCGCAGCGGCAGCAGGCCCGGCCCCGCCGCGGCCAACGCAACAACAGCCCGAGCAAGCTGGTGATCACCGAAGGCTCGCTGACCGGCACGACGATAAATCTGACGGATCAGCAGATCACCATCGGCCGGGCACACGACTCGACCATCGTGCTGGACGACGACTACGCGTCGAGTCGGCACGCCCGCATCTACCCTGCGCCCGACGGCAGCTGGGTGGTCGAAGACCTCGGGTCGACGAACGGTACCTACCTGGACCGTACGCGCCTGACCGGTCCGACCCCCGTGCCGCTCGGTGCGCCGATCCGCATCGGCAAGACCGTTATCGAGCTGCGCAGGTAGCCTGAATGAGCCTCTCTCTCCGCTTCGCCGCCGGATCCCACAAGGGCATGATCCGAGAAGGCAACGAGGACTCCGGGTATGCCGGTCCTCGCCTGCTCGCGGTCGCCGACGGCATGGGCGGGCAGGCAGCGGGCGAAGTCGCCAGCTCCGAAGTCCTGTCCACCATCGTCGAACTCGACGAGGACGTGCCCGGGGCCGACCTGCTCGACGCGCTGCGTTCGGCGGTCGATCGCGCCAACGACCGACTGCGTGTGATGGTCGACGACGATCCCCAGCTCGAGGGCATGGGGACCACGTTGACCGCGCTGTTGTGGACGGGGAGCCGACTCGGCCTCGCCCACATCGGCGACTCCCGCGCCTACCTCCTGCGCGACGGCGCCCTGGAGCAGATCACCCAGGACCACACCTGGGTGCAGCGCCTGGTCGACGAGGGTCGGATCACCGAGGAGGAGGCCGACCACCATCCGCAGCGCTCGCTGCTGATGCGCGCGCTGGACGGGCGCGGCCACGTCGAGCCGGACCTGTCGGTGCGCGAGGCCCGGCCCGGTGATCGGTACCTGATCTGCAGCGACGGCCTGTCGGGGGTGGTCAGCCGGGAGACGATGGAGACCACCCTCCTCACCTACGGCAATCCGAACGACGCGGTCCAGGAGCTGATCCAGCTCGCGCTGCGCGGCGGCGGCCCGGACAACATCACCTGCATCGTCGCGGACGTGGTCGATCCCTCCGACCAGCCCTCCGACAGCCCGATCGTGGTGGGGGCGGTCGCGGCCGTGGTGGACGACACCACGACGCTGCCGAACACCCCGGCCTCCCGGGCCCGGGAGTTGACCGCCGGCGAGTACGAGACCGAGGCCCTGGTCTCCGAGCCGGGCAGCCGGCGCAAGCCCAAGCCGAAGTCCACCCTGCGCAAGACGCTGCCCATCTGGGGCGGCGTCGCGGTGCTGGTGGCGGCGCTCGGCGGCGCCTACTACTGGACCCAGACGCAATACTTCGTGGCCGACAAAGGAGACCACGTAGCGATCTACCGGGGCATCGACTCGAAGATCCTGGGCATCAACCTCGCCAGCACGTACCAGAGTTACGACGAGGTGAAGCTGTCCCTGATCGGCCAGCCCAACCGGGACGCGGTCAACAGCACGCTCGACGCGACCAGCCTGAGCGACGCACGGCACACCATCGACCGGCTCAAGCGGCAGGCCGACGTGTGTCGCAGGTCGTACTCGGCGCAGGACACCAAGAAGACCGAGAGTCCCGGCAACCCCGGCGCCCAGCCGGCGGGCAGCGTGGACGCGTTCCCCCAGCAGGTCCAGGGTCTCCCGGTGGCGCTGCAGACCAACCTGCCGGCCGCCAAGCACACCTCGACCACGGCCTCGCGCAGCAACCGGAGTTCGACCGCGCCGCCCACCGAGCCGGGCGGTCGGGGCAAGGGCGGCACGACCACGAGCCCGAGTGCCCCGGCGAGTTCGGCACCACCGAGTACGACACCACCGGCGGCGACACCGGAGGCACCCGCGGCGGGGCTGAGCGCCGAAGAGACCGAGCTGGCCAAGCAGTGTTATCCGCGACCGGCCGGAACCGCCGGAACGAACTGAGGGGAACGCCGTGAGCAACACGACGATCACCCCCCAAGCCGCACCGAATCGCCGCAACACCGAGTTGATGATGCTCGGATTCGCGGTCCTGGTGCCGATGCTGGCCTACGCCAACGTGGGACTGGCGGGGGACGGGTCACTGCCCATGGGCAGCCTGATCAAGTACGGCTTCGGCCTCGGCGTCTTCGCGGGTATCGCGCACCTGCTGGTCCGCAAATTCGCGCCGTACGCCGACCCGCTGCTGCTGCCGTTGGCCACGTTCCTCAACGGCATGGGCCTGATGTTCATCAATCGGCTCGACCTGGACATCGTCAAGGGCATCGGCCTGGGCGGCAGGCACGGCACCGCGGCGGCCGGTTCGCAGCTGATGTACTCGGCGATCGGCATCGGGCTGTTCGTGGGCATCGTGGTGCTCCTGAAGGACCACCGGCTGCTCCAGCGCTACACGTACACGTTCATGGCGCTCGCGCTGGTCCTGCTCGTGTCGCCGATCCCGTTCCCGGGCGACATGTACGGCGCGAAGATCTGGATCCGGCTCGGCCCGTTCAACTTCCAGCCCGGCGAGTTCACCAAGATCGTGCTGACGATCTTCTTCGCGGGTTACCTGATGGCCAAGCGCGACGCGCTCGCGCTGGCCAGTCGCAAGGTGATGGGGCTGTACTTCCCGCGCGGTCGGGACATGGGCCCGATCGTGGTGGTCTGGCTGCTGAGCATCCTGATCCTGGTGTTCGAGCGCGACCTCGGCACCTCGCTGCTGTTCTTCGGCCTGTTCGTGGTCATGCTCTACGTGGCCACCGAGCGCACGAGTTGGCTGCTGTTCGGTCTGTTCATGGCCATCGGCGGCGCGGTCGTGGTCGGCACGCTCGAACCGCACGTGCACGACCGCGTGGCGGCCTGGCTGGATCCGCTGGCCGCCTACAACGGCAGCGGGTCGGTGCAGTCCGAGCAGCTGGCCCAGGCCCTGTTCGGCTACGGGACCGGCGGCCTGCTCGGCACCGGCCTCAACCAGGGGCACCCGACCGAGATCGGCTTCGCCGCACGCAGCGACTTCATCCTGACCACGGTCGGCGAGGAGTTGGGCCTGGCCGGGATGATGGCCATCTTCATGGTGTACGCGCTGCTGATCGAGCGTGGTCTGCGTACCTCGCTGGCCGCGCGCGACCCGTTCGGCAAACTGCTCGCCGCCGGCCTGTCGGTCACCATCGCGCTCCAGGTCTTCGTGGTCGCGGGCGGGGTCACCGGCCTGATCCCGCTGACCGGTATGACGATGCCCTTCCTGGCCCAGGGCGGCTCGTCCGTGATCACCAACTGGGCGCTGGTGGCGATCCTGATCCGGATCAGCGACACCGCCCGCCGACCCGCGCCGCCCGCCGGGACCTTCGACCCGGGCGCGCAAGTGGCTCCCCGGCGTGGCTCGCACGCCTCGGGCCGCGACGGCACCCCGGCCGGGGGCACCACCCCGCCGCAGCCGAGCGCGACGCCCGCCGACGGTTCGTCCGCTCCCGATCCCGAGGCGCTGACCGTGGCGGGCGGGGTGCCGAGCGCCCCCGGCGGCCCGCCTCCGGGCGGCTCCGGGACGCCGCCCAGACCATTCGTACCCCCGCCGAACCCCGGCGGCGGAGCCCCGTTCGGCCCACCGGGCCAGGGCGGCTCCGGCGGGCCGAACCCGTGACCGCCGCACCGCACGTCCAGGGGAGGGAAACACCGTGAACAAGCCGTTGAGGCGGGTCTCCGTCTTCTGTCTGATCCTGGTCGCGGCACTGATGCTGCGGGCCAACTGGGTCCAGGTCGTCAAGGCCGACGACTACGCGAACAACAGCCACAACAAGCGGGCGATCTACGAGAAGTACTCGCACCCGCGCGGCGACTTCCTCGTCGAGGGCAAGCCGATCACCAGCTCGGTCAAGACCGACGACAAGCAGTACGAGTTCCTGCGCAAGTACGAGTTCGGCCCGATGTACGCGCCGGTCACCGGCTTCATCTCGCCGTTCGTCGGCAAGAACCTGCTGGAGAGCATCGACGACGACATCCTCAGCGGCAAGGACAGCCGGCTGTTCGTGCGCAAGGTGCTGGACACGGTGACCAACAAGGGCACCCGGGGCGGCAACGTCGCGCTGACGATCAACGCCAAGGCGCAGGAGGCCGCGTACAACGGCCTCAAGGACAAGACCGGCGCGGCGGTCGCGATCGACCCGGACACCGGCAAGGTGCTGGCGATGGTCAGCACGCCGTCCTACGACCCGAACGTGCTGGCCCAGAACGACCGCAACGCGGTCGCGAAGGCGTACGACGGGCTCACCCTGGACACGAACAAGAAGCGCAAGACTCCGGACACGAACTTCGATCCGAAGATGCCGATGGACAACCGGGCGCTGCGCTACACCTACGCCCCCGGCTCGACCTTCAAGCTGATCACCGCTGCGGCAGCGCTGTCCACGGGCCAGTTCAAGCCCGACACCGTGCCGACCGTCCCGCTGAGCGGTGGCAAGCTCTTCTACCCGAACTCCAACCAATTCCTGCCCGACTCGCACCCCGCGGAATGCGCGGGCGCTTCGCTCCAGAAGGCCCTGGAGCTGTCCTGCAACACGGTGTTCGCCAGCGTCGGTCAGCAGGTCACCCAGGAGAAGGTGAAGGCGCAGGCCGACGCCTTCGGCTTCAACAACTTCGGTAAGGGCAGCCAAAACCCGCTGGACATCCCGAGCCGGGCGGCGATGAGCGTGTTCCCCACCGGATTGGACCAGGGCCAGCTGATGCGCTCGTCGATCGGCCAGGACAGCGTGGCCGCGACGCCCCTGCAGATGGCCATGGTCGTCGCGGGCATCGCGAACAACGGCAAGGTGATGAAGCCCTACGTCGTCGACGAGTTGCGGGCGCAGAACCTCTCGGTGCTCGAGAAGACCCAGCCGCAGGTGGCCGGTGAGGCCATCACCCCCGAGGTCGCACAGATGCTCCAGGACATGATGAAGGGCGTGGTGGACAACGGCACCGGCAAGAGCGCCCAGATTCCCGGGGTCACCGTCGGCGGCAAGACCGGCACCGCACAGCACGGCGAGAACAACAACAAGAACCCCTACGCCTGGTTCGTCTCCTACGCCAAGGGTGCCGACGGCAAGAAGGTCGCCGTAGCGGTCGTGGTGGAGGACAGCGACGCCGAGCGCAACGAGATCAGCGGCAGCGGCCTCGCCGGGCCCATCGCCAAGGCAATCATGGAAGCCGTGGTCAAGAAGTGAGCCATGGCACACGATCACCCCGATAGTCACTCCGAGCACTACTGCAATCAGATATCGACGTGCCCTCGTGGCTCGGGTGTGACGGCTCGCCGAGCCGCCGCACCGGTACCGTGTCGGAGAACGTGCCGGACCGTTGGGGCAATCACCGCGGTACCGGCCGGCCGAAGACCGAAGGCCGTGGACCGGTAAGGGAAGGGCTGGAAGTTATGGAAGAGCCGCGTCGCCTCGGCGACCGGTACGAGATCGGCGCGGTCCTCGGCCGTGGTGGCATGGCCGAGGTGTACATGGGCCGTGACATTCGTCTGGGACGCAGTGTGGCGGTCAAGACACTGCGCGCCGATCTCGCCCGTGACCCAACGTTCCAGGCCCGGTTCCGCCGCGAGGCGCAGTCGGCCGCCTCGTTGAACCACCCGGCGATCGTCGCGGTCTACGACACCGGCGAGGACTACATCGACGGGATCTCGATCCCGTACATCGTGATGGAGTACGTGGACGGCTCGACGCTGCGCGAGCTGTTGCACTCCGGCCGCCGGCTGCTGCCGGAGCGGGCGCTGGAGATGACCGCCGGCGTGCTCCAGGCGCTGGAGTACAGCCACCGCAACGGGATCATCCACCGCGACATCAAGCCCGCCAACGTCATGCTGACGCGGCAGGGCACGGTCAAGGTGATGGACTTCGGCATCGCGCGGTCCATGGCCGACAACGGCATGACCATGACGCAGACCGCGGCCGTGATCGGCACCGCGCAGTACCTGTCCCCGGAGCAGGCCCGCGGCGAGACCGTGGACGCCCGGACCGACCTGTACTCCACCGGCTGCCTGCTCTACGAGCTGCTGACCGAACGCCCGCCGTTCATCGGCGACTCCCCGGTCGCGGTGGCCTATCAGCACGTCCGCGAGGATCCGCTGCCGCCGAGCACGTTCGACCCCGAGGTCTCGCCGACCATCGACTCGATCGTGCTCAAGTCGCTGGCGAAGAACCCGGACAACCGGTACCAGAGCGCCGACGAGATGCGCGCCGACATCGAGCGGGCGCTGCACGGCCTGCCGGTGGGCGCGCCGAGCGTGATGGCCGCGCCGATGGGGGCCGACCCGGCGACGCAGTACCTGCCGCCGACCGCGGGCGGGGCGACCCAGGTCATCCCGGCGCACGGTCAGGGCCCGGCCACCGGGCAGTACGAACTCGACGACAACGACCGCCGGCGGGACGAGCCGAGGAAGTCCCGGGGCGGCGCCTGGATCCTGCTGGCACTGGCGTGCATCGCGGTCCTGGTCGCCGCCTTCTTCATCGGCAAGACCCTGATGGGCGACGGCGAGGACAAGTCGGCCAGTGTGCCGACCCTCACCGGCAAGACCCAGGAGGAAGCCACCAAGGCGGTGGACAACGCCGGGTTCAAGCTCCACATGAACGACGACCCGGCGCAGTGCCCCCAGGGCGCCTCCGGGGCCAAGGGCACCATCTGCAAGCAGACCCCGGCGGCCGGGGGGAGCGCCAAGAAGGGCGACACCATCCAGGTCTGGGCCTTCGGCGGCCCGAAGAAGACCACCGTCCCCACGGGTCTCAAGGGCGCCACCGAGGAAGAGGCGACCAAGAAGCTGAAGGACGCCGGTCTGCTGGCCGACCCCGTGCGCAGCCAGACGCTGACCAACTGCACCCGGGACACCGTCTGCTCGACCAGCCCCGACGCGGGTGCCGAGCTGAACGAGGGCGACAAGGTCACCCTCAACATCTTCACCGGCAAGACGCAGGTGCAGGTGCCGCAGGTGATCGGCCTCAGCTACGACGACGCCAAGGCCAAGCTGGAGAACCTCGGGTTCAAGGTCACCAAGTCCTCCGACCAGTACACGACGGAGAAGCCGGCCGGCCAGGTGTTCAAGCAGAGCGAGACCGCGGGCTCGAAGATCAACGAGGGCGGCACCATCAACCTGACCGTCTCCAAGGGCCCGACCCCGGCCACCACGGCCCCTCCGACCACGGGCACCCCGGGCGGCAGCACGGGCTCCAGCAGCCCGCCCCCGCCCGGTGGCAACAACCAGGGCGGCAACAGCGGCACCAACCCGCTGATGGGCGGCGACCTGAGGGGCGGCCACGGCAACTGGCCGAACTGACCCGAAGGCACCACCGGATCGAGGCCCCGAGAGCCAAGGCTCCCGGGGCCTCGGCCTTTTCCACCCGACGCCCCGGCGGCCGGGCCGGGGTATGGGCGGGGGCTACGTCCGGAGATCCTCGGTCGCCTCGGCGGGGGTGGGGTCGGGGGTGGCCGCCCGGGTGACGAGTGTGGCCAGGTGGGACAGGGCGAGCGCGGACGGGGTGTGCGGGCGGGCGCGGAAGACGTGGATCTCCAGGGCGGTGTCGCCCGTCGGGGTGGGGACGCGCAGGGTCTCGTAGTCCAGGTGCATCGGGCCGACCGCCGGGTGGTGCACGCTCTTGTGGCCGGCGCCGCAGACCAACACCTTGCCGGTGGCCCAGATCCGCCGGAACTCGGCACTGTGGGTGGAGAGTTCGGTGATCAGCCCGGCCAGCTCCGCGTCGTCGGGGTAGCGCCCGGCCGAGACCCGCAGCTGGCCCACCGCGTCCTCGGCCCGTTCCTCCCACTCGGGGAACACGAGGCGGGAGGCGGGGTCGAGGAAGAGGAACCTGGCGTTGTTGCGGTCGCGGCGGCTCGGGTCGGCCAGGCCGCCGACGAGTTCGGCGCCCAGGTCGTTCCAGGCCACCGTGTCCAGGCGGTGGTTCGTGGCGAAGGCCGGGAGCCGGGTCAGCGAGTCCAGGATCTGCTGGATCAGCGGGCTGACCCGGGCCGTCGGCGCGGGGACGCGGCGGGTGCCGGCCAGCGTGATCAGGTGTCGATGTTCGGCGGCGTCGAGGCCGAGCGCGCGGGCGAGGGCGTCGAGCACCTCGGGGGAGGGCTGGGTGGCCCGACCCTGTTCGAGGCGTACGTAGTAGTCGACGCTGATCCCGGCGAGTTGGGCCAACTCCTCGCGGCGCAGGCCGCGGACCCGGCGTCGCCGACCGCCGACGAGCCCGACGTGCTCGGGTTCGACTCGGCCTCGGCGGGCCCGCAGGAAGCCGCCCAGCGCGCGCCGGACGTCGCCGACGCCCTCGACGTCGTGGTCGGTGTGCGCCGCGGGCACGGCCTTTGCCCCGGTATGCCGCTCGGTGCCGGTCGTACGCTCGCCCTGCTCCACCCCGTTCATGCGGTCAAGTATGCGCGGCACCGGCCGGGTGCCGGGTCTGTGTGGTCCTCGCGGTACCAGGAACGTGGTTCCGCCGGTCGAACCGGGTCCTGGCTACCCGTTCGCGCCCGGAGGAGCGTTGGCTCCATGAACCCCACCACACCGCGGTCCACCCGGCCCACACCGTCGCCGTCGCCGTCGTCGCGAAAGGTCCTCGTCGTCGCCGCCCATCCCGAGCCGCGTTCGCTCAACGGCGCGCTGACCGAGTTCGCGGTCGAGCGATTGCGGGCGGCGGGACACCACGTGCGGGTGTCCGACCTGTACGCGATGAAGTGGAAGGCGGTGGTGGACGGCGACGACTTCCCGGAGCACGTCGCGGACCACCGCCTCCGGGTGATGGCCGAGTCGCAGCGGGCCACGCTGGCCGAGCGGCTGGCCCCGGAGATCGCCGCCGAGCAGGAGAAGGTGCTCTGGGCGGACGCGATCGTCCTGCAGTTCCCGATGTGGTGGTTCTCCGCACCGGCGATTCTCAAGGGCTGGATCGACAGGGTGTTCACCGCCGGATTCGCCTACGGCCCGGAGGTCCCGCCCCCGTACAGCGAGGGCGCGTTGGCCGGGCGGCGGGCGTTGTTGTCGGTGACGGCCGGCGCCCGGGAGACCGCGTTCTCCGACCGGGGCATCCACGGGCGGTTGGCGGAACTGCTCTTCCCGCTCCAGCACGGGTTGTTCTGGTTCGCCGGCCTGGCCCCGCTGGAGCCGTTCGCGGTGTTCGGCTCGAACGACGTCTCGCCGGAGCGGTTCGAGGCGGCGAGGCAGGAGTACGGCCGACGGCTGGACGCGCTGTTCACCGACGAGCCGGTGGCCTTCCGCTCGCTCGACGGCGGCGACTACGACCGTGAGATGCGACTGCTGCCGGGCGTCGAGGGGCCCGGGACGAGCGGGATCGACATGCATGTGCGGTCGGGTGCCTGAGCCCGGGGGCGGGTCGCGCCCGACTCCCCGGTACGCGGGGGCGGTTCGGGGCCGCGAAACGGCCGGCGACCTGCGCGGACCGGCTTCGCCGGGGGTCGACGACCGGCGCTCGGACCACGACTTTCGGTATTGGTCGGTGCCTCGGTCCACCTGTTATTGTCGAGCCCGACCCGACCGCGGCGCCCACGGCACGCGGACAGGTGCACGAACGTCACTCGCAGGACGGAGAGGCCACGCTGATGAAGAAGCTGATCCTGGTGGCTTTGGCTGCTGTAGCCGGCCTGTTGGTCTACCGGCAGATTCAGGCGGATCGCGCCGAGCAGGATCTGTGGACCGAGGCGACGGACGCGGTTCCGGCGGGTACCGGCACTCGCTGAACAGATCGTGCGGGAGACCCCGCGCAGGCTTGAACCCGCTCGGGGAATTGCGACGTTTCACGTGAAACGTCGCAATTCCCCGGGTGAGGTGTCGTGAAACCGCGGCCCGGTTGCCGCTAACCTGGTTCGGTACCGAGGGGCCTTAGCTCAGCTGGTAGAGCGCTGCCTTTGCAAGGCAGATGTCAGGGGTTCGACTCCCCTAGGCTCCACACAGGATCCACGAGTCGCGATACGACGAAGGGCCCGGCACGATGCCGGGCCCTTCGTCCGTGTGTTCGGGCCGGTCAGTCGGCGTCCCGCTTCGGGGCGGCCGAGCGGAACTCGTCCTCGGCGAGCTTGGCCTCGTCGTCGAGGGACGCGGTGGTGCGCGGGGTGGTGGCGGAACCCTGCGGGGCCTCGTCGGGCTCGTCGGTCAGCCACTCCGGCCGGGCGTTGCGGCGGCGCCACCACGAGAAGGCCACGCAGCCGCCACCCGCGACGAGCGTGATCACCAGGAACCTGCGCCCGCGGGCCCGACGCCGCTTGGCCCGGCCGGCCCGGGCGACGTCATCGGCGCTGATCTCGCCCTTGAGGACGGACAGCGCGGCGCCGGCTCGCAGCAGGGCCTCGTCGCGGACGGGTTCGGCGGCGCCCCGGGCCTGGTCGACCGCCGAGTGTACGCGCGGAACCACGTCGTGGCGGACCCGGTGGCGGGCCGTCTCCATGGCGTGCTCGACGTGCGGCGCGGCCGTGTCCTTGGCGTTCACCAGCGCGGGGACCACCTTCTCGCGGGTGGTCTCGACCGCTCGCTCACGGGCCGCGCCCGCGTAGTGGATCGCGGCCTCCTTGGCGTACGCGGCGTGTGGGGCAAGCCGGTCCCTGGTCCTGCCGGTCGCCTCGCGAACCGGATCCATGCGGGTCACGACATCCTCCTCCTCGCCGGGTTCATCCGCTATCTGTTCCCGACGATCCCGGGATCATGCGCCGCGTATCGGCGCGGGATCCGTACGGTGGAACGATGACCGCGGTGGTCTCGTGGCAGGAGCCGCCCGCGGCATGCGAGGATTTCGAGGATTCAAGAAGACCGTCCGTGTAACCGTAGGGAAGGCACATCAGTGGCCGAGGAACTTTTCGCCACCATCAAGACCAACCACGGGGACATCCGCATCCGGTTGTTCCCGAACCACGCACCGAAGACGGTCGCGAACTTCGTGGAGCTGTCGCAGGGGCAGCGCGAGTGGGTCCACCCGGCCAAGGGGCAGAAGACCACCGACCGCCTCTACGACGGCACCGTGTTCCACCGCGTCATCTCCGGCTTCATGATCCAGGGCGGTGACCCGCTGGGCACCGGCACCGGTGGCCCGGGCTACCGCTTCGCCGACGAGTTCCACCCGGACCTGGCGTTCTCCAAGCCGTACCTGCTGGCGATGGCCAACGCCGGACCGGGCACCAACGGTTCGCAGTTCTTCATCACCGTGGGTGCCACGCCGCACCTGAACAACAAGCACACCATCTTCGGTGAGGTCGCCGACGGGGAGAGCCGCAAGGTCGTCGACGCGATCGCCGGTACCCAGACCGACATGCGCGACCGTCCGGCCTCCGACGTCGTGATCAACTCGGTCGAGGTCGAGACCGTCTCGTCCTGAACCCCGAGCGCACGGGCCGGGGCCCTCGGGTCCCGGCCCGCGGCGCGTGCCTGAAGGTGAGCATGAGCCCCGACGAGCAGCAGCCGAGTGCGACCGGCCCGGCCGGTCCGCCCGTGTGTTACCGGCATCCCGATCGGGAGTCGAACATTCGCTGTACGCGCTGCGAGCGGCCCGTCTGCGGCGATTGCATGGTGAGCGCGTCCGTCGGCTTCCAGTGTCCGGACTGTGTCCGGCAGGGCAGTCGCCAGGTCCGCGAGGCGCGCACCGTGGCGGGTGGCCGGGTCGCGCCCACCACCGCGACCGCGATCGTGACCAAGTCGCTGATCGGGCTCAACCTCGCCGTCTTCGTGCTGGTCCAGGTGCTCGGCAACACGTTCGTGGACCGGTGGATACTGGTCGGCCGCTTCTTCATGGGCGGCGAGTGGCAGGGTGTCGCCGAGGGCCAGTGGTACCGCCTGCTCACCGCGACGTTCCTGCACCAGCAGTTCTGGCACATCGGGTTGAACATGCTCGGCCTGTGGATGCTGGGGCCGCCGCTGGAGGCGGCGCTGGGCCGGAGCCGGTTCATCGCCCTCTACCTGGTCGCGGGCCTGGGCGGCAGCGCGCTGTCGTATCTGATCGCCGAACCGAACCAGGGCTCGCTGGGCGCCTCGGGCGCGTTGTTCGGGCTGTTCGGCGCGATGATCGTGCTCGGCCGGCGGATGAACTACGACCTGAAGCCGCTGATCATCCTGCTGGCGCTGAACCTGATGATCACGTTCCTCAACATGAGCACGATCGACTGGCGCGCACACCTCGGGGGATTGGTCGCGGGCACCCTCGCCGCCATCGGGTTGGTCTACGCGCCGGCGCGGCAGCGGACCCTGATCCAGGTGGGCAGCCTGCTCGCGGTGCTGGCGGTCGTCGTGGCGATCGTGCTGATCCGGACCGCGCAGATCCTCTGAGGCGGGAGGGCGACGGGCGGGCGGCCCGGGATCCGAGGACCGAACACGGTCACTCCATGAATCCTACCAATGACCCGGAGTGATGAATCCGGGATGCGAGCCGTTACCCACATCCCGGCCGGTCGTTGGACAGTAACGGGTTATCCACAGGATCCGCCCAGTTATCCCCACTGTGGATAACTCTGTGGAGTCTCCCTGGGAAAACTCGCTGAGCTGCGCGTATGCGCTACTTCCACTGAGTGGACACGCCGAAGCCGGCGGCGATGAAGCCGAAGCCGACGACGATGTTCCAGTTCTTCAGGGACTCGATCGGGAAGCGCATGTCGGTCACGTAGAAGACCACGATCCACAGCAGGCCGATCGCGAAGAGAGCCAGCATGAACGGCGCCACCCAGCGGCGCGAGTCCAGCTTTATGGTCGTCTTCTTGATGGGCGGCGGGGTGAAGTCGTCCTTCTTACGGATCCGGGACTTCGGCACGAGAGTCTCTCCTGTCGATGTAGCCGGACGAGTGGGTGCGCAGCACACGCGACACGATCCGGTGATGTGTCGGTTAGCGTAGTCGCTGTCAGGTCCGGAAGGAGGGTACGGCGACGTGCGTATCTTCGCCATGCGGCCGTCCGGGATGTCCTGGCGTGCGATCGTACCCCGATTGTCCGCACTTGTGGTGTTCGCCCTGGCCGGTCTGCTCTTCTGGATCAGCGCCGACACCTCGCACGGCACCAATCTGCGCAGCGACGCGCAGATGCTCAAACTCTCCGACGTGATCCGGGACCAGGGTCGGCGCAACGAGAGTGCCCAGCAGGACCTGTCCAAGCTGCAGCGGGACGTGGACGGGCTGGTCCAGGAGCAGGCCAACGACCCCCAGGCGCGCGGTCGCATCGACGCCGTCGCGGACCCGGCCGGGGTCACCCCGGTCTCCGGCGAGGGCCTGACGGTCACCCTGACCGACGCCCCGCCGGACGCCAAGTCGCGCGTACCCGGGGTGCGCGAGCCCACCGCCGACGACCTCGTGGTGCACCAGCAGGACATCCAGGGTGTGGTCAACGCGCTGTGGAACGGCGGCGCGCGGGCGATCCAGATCATGGACCAGCGGATCGTGGCCACGTCCGCGGTGCGCTGCGTCGGCAACACGCTGATCCTGCACGGCCGGGTGTACTCGCCCCCGTACGTGATCTCGGCGGTCGGCGACATCGGCGCCCTGCGGCGCGCCCTGGATCAGAGCAAGAGCGTGTCCAACTACACCGACTACGTCGAGGCGTTCGGCCTCGGGTGGAAGGTCGAGGACCGCAAGCGCATCGATGCGCCGGGGTATACGGGCCCGCTGGGCCTGGAGTATGCGAAAGTCTCCGGGACGTGATCGGCAGCGGTGAACCGAGGGGAGTCTGACGACAGTGTTGCGGACCACGATGCGAGGCCTCGGGGAGGTCTTCATCACACTGGGCGTCGTCATCCTGCTGTTCGTCGTCTATCAGCTCTACTGGACCGGCGTGCTGGCCGATCGTGCGCGGGCCGACGAGATGCACAAGCTCGACGAGGCGCGCAAGCGGATCGGGGCGACCGTGCCCAAGGACGTGCCGGTCGCGCAGGCACCCGCGGCGCAGGCCCCCTACGAGGACGGTGAGCCGTTCGGGACCATGTACATCCCCCGTTTCGGTGACGGCTGGTACAAGACGATCCGGCCCGGGGTCACGCCCAAGGAGCTGCAAAAGGGCCTGGGTTGGTACAAGGGCAGCGCGCAGGCGGGTCAGGACGGCAACTTCGCCATCGCCGGGCACCGCAAGACGTACGGCGACCCGTTCCTGAACGTGCCCAAGCTGCAGGTGGGCGACAAGGTCGTGATCGAGGGCATCACCGAGTGGTTCGTCTACTCGATCGACAAGCCGGTCAGCCTTCCCGGGGACAAAGCGGTCCTGAAGACCGTTCCCGAGGATGTGCACGTGCTCGACCCGGTGCCGGCGAAGGCCTATACGGCGCCCGGGAAATACATCACCCTGACCACCTGCGAACCCGAGTTCGGCAGCACGCACCGGTTGATCGTCTGGGGTCACCTGGAGTCGCGCACTCCGCTGTCGTCCGGTCGGCCGGCGGCGTTGCAGGGATGAGCGGGGCGGGGATGAGCGAGTCGGGCCGCGCGGGCGGCGAGCGAGAGAGGGCCTGGGCCTGATGTACGGCTGGATCTGGCGCACCCTGCCGGGGAACGTGTGGGTGAAGCTCCTGCTCTCCCTGGTCCTGGTGCTGGCCATCGTGTACGCGCTGTTCACGTGGGTCTTCCCGTGGGCCGAACCCCTGCTGCCGTTCAGCGATGTGACGGTCGATCAGGACAACGTGACGAACACCACCGGACCCGGCGGCGCGCCGCGTCCGGCCGGTGCGACCTCGGCGACTTCGCCCTCGTCACTGCCGGGGGGGCTGCCGGGATGAGCGCGCGCATTCTCGTCGTGGACAACTACGACAGCTTCGTCTTCAACCTCGTGCAGTACCTCTACCAACTCGGCGCGACCTGCGAGGTGCGGCGCAACGACGCGGTGACGGTCGAGGAGGCCGAGGAATTCGACGGCGTGCTGCTGTCCCCGGGCCCCGGTACACCCGAGGGCGCCGGGATCTGTATGGAGATGGTGCGCCGCGAGGGCGGCCGGGTACCGGTCTTCGGGGTGTGCCTGGGGATGCAGTCCATCGCGGCGGCGCACGGCGCTACCGTTGGCCGCGCGCCCGAGCTTCTCCACGGCAAGACCAGCCCTGTGGTGCATGAGGGGGCGGGCGTCTTCGCCGGCCTGCCGTCGCCGTTCACCGCGACGCGCTATCACTCGCTCGCGGTGGATCCGGACACGATTCCGGCCGAACTGGAGGTGACCGCATGGACCGGGACCGGCGTGATCATGGGCCTGCGGCACCGCGACCGACCGGTCGAAGGCGTGCAGTTCCACCCGGAGTCGGTGCTGACGGAGTACGGCCACCGGATGCTGGCGAACTGGCTGGTGAGTTGCGGGGACCCGACGGCGCCGGACCGGTCGGCGGGTCTGGCACCCGTCGTCGGGCGCACGCCGCTCCCGGCCTGACGGAGGGGTCGATACCCGACAGCGGGTACGGGGCGGGCGAGGCCGGGCCGTATGGGCCGGGTGAGGGCGGCTCGTATCGGCCGGGTGGGGGCGGTTCCCACGCCTCGGGTGGGGGCGGCCGGCACGGAGCGGGTGAGCCGGTCCCGTACGCGCCCGAGGACTATGCGCGGGACCTGGTCGACCCCGGCTTCACCGCACCGCCCACAGCGGCCCTTCCGGCCGTTTCGGACCCGATTCCGGGCGGGCGCGCGGCCCGTCGGCGGGCCGCGCAACGCCAGCGGGCCGAGTCGATCGAGGAGACGGCGGTCCACATGCCGCCGGCGGCGATGGTGGAGGCGCCTCGGGCGCTGCCGGGGGCGCGGGCCTCGGCGGGTGCGCCGGACAGGGTGGGGGCGGCGGGCGCCGTGGAGGCGTCCGACGCGATGGACGCGTGGTTTCGGGCCGACGCGGGGGTGGTGGGCGCCGATCCGGTGCTCGACCCGGCGTACGCGCCCGCTCCGGAGGCCGTTCCGCCGTCGCCGGGCGGCGGCGCGGTCGTACCCGGCGGGCGGGCGGAGCGACGCAGGGCGCAGCGGAGGAAGGCCGGCCGGGGCGGCTCCCCTCCACCCGCGCGCCCGGGGCCGGCCGAGGGTGCCGGACGGGCCGCCCGGCGGCGGGCGGCCAAGCCGTCGACGGGCGCGCGGATACTGACCGCAGGCGCCCGCCTGGTGGGCGAACTCGCGATGACGGTGGGCGTACTGCTCGTCCTGTACGTGGTGTACCTGACCTGGTGGACGAACATCGTGGCGGCGGAGAAGGCCAGGAACGAGGCGCACGACATACAGCAGAGCTGGAACAACACGCCCGGCCAGGTGGTCGACCCGCGCAACCCCGGCCAGTACGTCGCCCCGAACAAGGGATTCGCGCTGCTGTACATCCCCCGGATCGGGATGGAGAAGCAGGCGATCGCGGAGGGCACCGACCGGGGCAAGGTGCTCAACAACGGCCTGGTGGGCCACTACAACGACCCGAAGACGGCGATGCCTTGGGACGCCCAGGGCAACTTCGCGGTGGCCGCGCACCGCAACGGGCACGGCGAGCCGTTCCGCTACATCAACAAGCTCAAGCCCGGCGACAAGGTGGTCGTGGAGACCGCGACCACGTACTTCACGTACACCGTCGACGCGGACCTGCCGCAGACCTCGCCGTCGCACATCCAGGTGATCGATCCGATCCCCGACAAGGGGCCGTACACGAAGCCCGGCCGCTACATCACGCTGACCACGTGCACGCCGGACGGCGCCTCGACGTATCGGTTGATCGTCTGGGGCCACCTGGAGGAGGAGCGGCCGCGTTCCCAGGGCAAACCGGACGCGCTGCTGTCCGGGGCGAAGTGACGGCGCATCACATTCCGGTCTCCGGGTCCTGACCGAACTTCTTGTCTGTGCCAAGCTGTCGACCCATGGGCGCTGTACGCAAAACGATTCGCGTCGGGGCGGAACTCCTCCTGACCCTGGGCCTGGTCGGCCTGCTGCTGTGTGTGCACCAGCTCTACTGGACCAACTTCGAGGCCCGGGCCGAGGCCCGCAACGAGGTGGAACAGCTGCGCAAGGACTGGGCCCGCCAGGGCACCGCCGAACCACCCGCCGCGCAGCAACCCACCGACGTCCTGGACGGTCCCACCGACGTCAGCGTGGACGGCGGCAAGGACGGCCAGAAGGTGGTGGGTTCGCACACCATCCGCGGCGAGACGCTGGCCATCCTGTGGATCCCCAGGCTCGGCTCGGACTGGTACCAGCCGATCATCGAGGGGTCGAGCCTGGCCTCGCTCTCGAAGGGCGTCGGCCACTACACGTACCCGCCCTACGTCGGCCCCGGCGGCGCCGGCAACTTCGGCCTCGCCGGCCACCGCAACGGGCACGGCGAGCCGTTCCGCCACCTGAACAACCTGCGGGCGGGCGACAAGGTCGTGGTGGAGACCAAGTCCCAGTGGTTCACGTACACGATCGTCAAGGGCCCGTTCATCACCAAGCCCTCCAACGGCTCGGTCCTCACCTCCCGCCCCCCGGACCTGGGCGGGCCCGCCGGGCGCAGCCTGATCACCCTGACCACGTGCGATCCGGAATTCACCTCCAAGAACCGCATGATCTATTGGGGCGAACTCACCACGACGGACCCGAAACAGGGCGACGCGAAGCCGGCGGCCCTGCGCCGCTGAGCGCGGGGCGGACACCGGGAAGGCACGGGGCGCCGCGAGGACGCCGTCACGGTTCGGCACCGACAACGCTGCCGCCCGGAGCCGTAGGATCGAACCCACCCCCCATCGGCGGACCTGTGGATACGGCCCGGCGACTCGCCGTCCCTACCCAAACGACGACAGCGCTTGATAGCTTCACTCTCCTTTCGATCTCAGCAACGGAGGGTGAAGATGACCCTTGCCGTACGGGGCCACCTCTTGTTGATCGAGAGCGCGCGGGGTCGTGCGTCCCGTCGACAGTTGCGCGGCACCGGCGCCAACCTGGGCGCGATGACCGAGGTACCCCCGGCGTGCTTTGCCCCCGGCGCCTCGGGTGTCGACGTCGTTCAGATAGACGACGCGGTCAACCCCCACGCGGTACTGAGCCGCATCAAGGCCGCGGCACGAACCCCGGGGCCCGTGGTCGTGTACGTCTCGGGTCTGCTGATGTTCGATCGCACCGGCGCTCCGCATCTCGGGCTGCGGGACTCCACGCCGCGCAGCGTGCGCTATGACGGGCTGCCGTGGGAGTGGCTGGTGAACGCGCTTCGTTCGCGGCCTCGCAGCGAAACACTGGTCATCGCGGACTTCGCCACCGACGCGCAGAGTTGGGCCCGACTTCGGGACGGCACCCCGGCGCCACTGACGAGCGGCCTGCCGGTGTGGGGCGTGATCAACCCGCCGGCCAGGTCGGCGGACGGCACCAGCCCCTTCACCCGCGCGTTGTCCGCGGTACTGCCGCGGGGCATACCTCGGGTGCCCGCCGAGGTGCATCCGTCCGACATCCACCGTGCGGTGGTGGAGCGGGCCGGTCTGGCGGTCGACACCGTGGAACTCGTACCGGATGTACCCGGGTTGCGGCTGGGGAACGTCCACCCGGGGGCGGCGCCGGCCGCGCTCGCCCCCTCCGACGTCAGGACTGCCGGGCCGCTCGCACAGACGCGCCTGCAACCGTCCGACCCGGCGGCGTACACGGGTGATCTCACCCGGATTCGGACGGCGAGCGAAGCGGGTGACCACACAGTCGCCGTCCTCGTGGCCCGAGAGCTGGACAACCGCCTGGCAACGACTCTGGGGATCGAGCACCCCGACTCATGGGCCGCTCGGGAAGTCCACGCCTGGGCATCGGCGATGGCCGGCCGCTACCTTCAGGCCTGCGAGCTGTACCGCGACGTCGCCCGACGACGCATGCGGGCCCTGCCCAACGACCACGCGACCGTCCTGGGCCCCACCGACTGCGCCCACGCGGCGTGGCTCCGCATCACCGACGGGGACGACGCGCGCCGAGTCGGCCCTTCGATCGTCGCCCTTCGAGAACTCGTACCCGGCCCCGGCGGAGCGCTCTCGGCCGCACGGCGCCACCTGACCCGACTCCGAGACGACGACCCCGAGGCGCAACTGCGCCGCGGACCCGACGCATGGTCCGCCTACCTCGGCCGCCAAACCCGACAATCCACCGGCCACACCGACACCCCGGCAACAGTCGGGCGATCAACTCGGCCCAAAGTTGTTCAAGATGATCGTTCGCAGATCCGAGAGCCGAGATCATCACACTGAAACACGGCGTGAGGAGAGGGTGGACATGTCGGATCACGACGGGGCAAGGCTGTTCCGCGAAACGTGGATCGCCGGCGTACACAAGCACTTCCCGGGCGAACCCAAGCCTGGCTACGTCACGCCCTGGGACGACACCCCCGAGTGGGAGCGCAAGGCCGCCGGCGCCGTGTACCAACAGGTTCGACAGTTCCTGGAGCTGAGCACGGGACATGCGGCACGGTTGACTCGCGAGCAGAAGGGGCGCTTCGTCGCCACCTGTTGGACGGCGCAGATGTTCAAGCACTTCGAGGACCCCAAGCCGGGCTACGTCGCCGACTGGGCGGACCTACCGGACTGGCAGCGGGAAACAGACTGCGACATCTTCGAGGCGATCGAAGGCTCTCCGAACCGATGAAGCCCGTCCAAACACGTAGAGAAAGTTTGAACGCACGGCATTACCGGCCCGACGGGTGGGCTCTGTCTCCGGAAGCCCAACAGCACCCCGAGCACCAGCGGAAGAAGCGCACACCGAGCCCTCCACCGGCCGTCGTCATGCGAACCCCTCGGTTCGCGCGGGTGCGAGGCAGGATCCAGGCGATCACGAACAGGATCACGGCCACGGCAGATCCCGAACTCGAAGGGCTCGGAGGCGATGCCGTCGACCTCCAACGCGACGATCTCCCACACTCGGACCGGATCGTGGTGGTTCACGTTCCACGAAGGGCGGGACACGCAGTCGACGTGGCTTGCGGAAGCCAAGATTCGGGAGGTCGCTCGGCGGGCTCGGCTCGGCCACAGGATGCCGGACATCGCGCGGGTCTACGAAAGCACGTGACGCCGGAGATGGAACGGCAAGTACTGGACGCTCTCAACCACGATGAACGCGCCCGGCTCATAACCTGGTTTCCGCACCTGGAGGCGGTCATTGCCGAACTCCTGGAAGGGCGGGCGGCCTGATTCGGCTCACCCCTAAATGGCCCCTAAGTTGATCAAGGGCCCTTCCCCGGCGTACGGGAAAGGGCCCTTGACCTGCATGTACGAGAGTGGGCCTAACAGGACTTGAACCTGTGGCCTCTTCCTTATCAGGGATGCTCGGGCACCCCTCTGACCTGGGCAGACGCAGAGGACCCTTGCGTCACAAGGACCGTTGCCCCGGGTTGCGACGGGTTCCGGCGCCTTCCCGTCCGTTCCTCACCCCTAAATCACCCCACATACATGGGAACAAGATCGGCTTCGCAGGCTCGACTCAACGGGGGCACCTCGGCTCCCACGGGCGTGCTTGGCCCGGTCCGATCGAAGCATCGTCTGCACGCGTACTCGCTCCACCCGGGTCCGCTCGCGGTGACCACGCGGCGTACGACTTCGACGTCATCCCGCATCTCCGAGCAGCGATGGCAGAAACGCTTGCGTGCAGGTTGAGGCAGCGTCATACGAAGGCGGTCCCTCGGGATGTGATGGTGAAGGGTCGATCGCATCCGGCGCGGCCGGCTTCCGCTGCGTCTCGGCGCTCTCGCCGTACAACTCCCTCGTGCCGTCGCACGGCTTCCCGCTGCTCTCGCTCGGCGGCTTCCCGCTCCATCTGTTCGCCGCGGCGGACCCAGTAGGCATCCTCCTTGGCCTGCTTCCGGGCTCGCTCCTCCCAAAGCCGAGTCACGAACGGACGTACGAGCACATAACCGGGCTCGAACTCGGGCTCAGCCAGCACGGAGGACACAGGGCCAGGTGCGGCGATCACAGCCGGCTCGCGGGCAGCAACGTCCTCGGACGTCGGCGGGATGAAGTCGCGCCAAGTCACACCACTGGCCTTCCGCGTGGGCCTGGGCGTGCTCGGTCCGGCTGGGCGGGGTCGGCTCGGGCTGCTTGTGGGGCGAGCACGATGCATGCCGGTCGCCGTCGACGGGGCGGGACGTCCGAGAACCCATCCGAGTAAGCGGGCAATAAGCTCTGTCATTGCTTGGTCAGCTCCTGCTCAGGAATCGCTGATCGGCTATGCCTGGGGGCCGTTAGGCGACGGCCCCCAGGTGCTTGCATGTCTGCCCCTGGTCCGCGCGGAAGAGCTTCACCGCACCCGAAAGTGCCCTGGCGTTGAAGCTGGTTCACTGGATCAACTCCGCCCAGACGGCGCGATCCTGCGGGCCGCGAATCTGCATCGCGCGAGCAAGGGTGAGGGTCAGCTCGGCGGCTTGGCCCGGTACAACTCGGAACCCTTCAGCATGTACGGCATGCCGCCCGGCGGAAGCACAATGACCACCTGGTCGTTGTCGAGCCCGGGTGAATTCTCGGCTCGCTCGACCCGCCCGGCGAGGTAGGCGTCGTGGCCGAACCCGGGGCGCGGGGCGACCCAATCGCCAACCTTGATCCGCTCGGGCGCGCGGCGAAGTTCCTCACGGGGCGGCAGGGTGCGTGCCTCGATCACCGGCACAACATCGCCGGTTGCGGTCACCACGAAGTCGGGGCGCGTCACGACGGGGTTCCTCGGCGGGGAGCAGGGAACCACGCGTCCGCGCGAGCGAGATACCAACGACGTGCCCGCCGCACGATGACGGCCCGTTGGGCAATCTCTCGCGGGGTCAACAGTGATTCGCCACGGCTCATGCGCCCGTCCTCCTAATCGGCTGGTGTCCGGCGTGCCGTATCGCGGGGTGTACCGACACGGCACGCCGGAGTCGGGTGCCCTGGTGTCGGGGGCTCGGGCCGGGGACGACACCAGGGGCAATTCAGTAATCGGTATGCAGGTAGCGGCAGTTCGCCGAGCACGCACACGGCGGCTCGTTCCTGGGCGCTCCGTCGCCCCACGGCCACGGGGCCGACGCTGACCCGAAAACCCTTGTGTGCGCGATGAGTTCCCGTGTGCCGTCCTGATCGATGCGACGGATCGAGAGGGTCATTTCGCTACGCGAAGACTGCGGCAACTCGTTGAATCCGCCACCCGGCGAACGGCCGTGACTGGGCTCAACCATGCTGCGCCTCCGCGAACTTGAGTGACTTAGATGACGCTAGCGTGTGGTCTAGTTCGCACTGAACGGTCTTGGGAAGATTTGAGTTACCCTGCGAGTGAACTAGTTTGCTCGCCCAAACGAGAGAGCGTGGCATGCCTAGCAACGTCAGATGGACAGCGATCGCAGACCACTACCGGGCTCAGGTCCTGTCCGGCGAGATAACCCCCGGCACCAAGTTGCCCAGTAACAAGGCACTTGCTGACTCTTGGGGAACAACCACCGCAACCGTGAGTCGGGCCCTTGGCAACCTGGTGGTTGAAAAGGTCCTGTACACATCCCCACGGGGAACATACGTAGCGGATGCTCCGTACTCCTCGGCGTCGGCGAGTGACCGACTCACCCGGGTGCACCGTACGAAGTCGGCGTTGATGGACGGAGAGACCATCGTCGTAACGGCCGCTGGCCTGGTGGTACCGCCGAACTACATACGAGAGATGTTCCAGCTCGATCACGGAGATCAAATCGTTCGGCGCGAATCCGTGATCGGTCGCGGTAAGACGCGAACTGCCCTGACCGTGACGTGGCATCCGGTCGAGTTCCTGGGCTTGGTGCCGGATCTCGTCAGTACGGCTGTTGGCAAGGCAGCTGGGCTGACGGACAAGGTCCTTACCGCCACTGGCCGGAAGATCACGCACGGCCGTGACGACATGCACGCGCGAACGGCGGATGCGCGCGAGGCTTCACACCTGGGGGTCCCCATTGGTGCGTCCATCCTCGGCCTGGGATACAGGTGGTCCGACGAAGCAGGGATCATCGAGTTCGGGGAAGTGTGCCTGCCATCGATGTTGACCATTGGCTACCCGTACGAACTCGCAGACTGATCCATCCCACGGCTGACGCCCCGTCATCTACGTGTATGCAGGGTGACGGGGCTTCGCAAAGGGCGAGTCCCTCGAACTCCGCAGCCTGAAGGCCGACGTCCCACCCGACTTGGGCCCCCTACGGAAGGCGACCCACGGCCCCGGGCCCCGGTGTGCCGGGGCCCGGGGTGGCACACCGGGGTTTCGGCGCGCGGGTCACGCAACCCGAGTATCAAATGGGGTCCTACGAAGCCGCGGGGCCAAACCTCGGCCAGGCCAACGCAAGTCCTACGCAACGAGCGCGCCCCCGGCGTGGCCGAAGGCCACGGGTCGCCCCCCAGGCGACTCGCAGCGCAGCTGCGAACCTGTCCTGCGGAAGTCTGCTTCACCACCAGGCCGTGCTCCTGGTCCTCGTCGTGGTTTCGCGGTTCTTGGCCGCCGGCGCGGCTCCCGCTGGGCCGGAGGCGGAGGCGGGGGCCGCGCCGGCGGCCAAGAACCGCGCGGCCCCGCGTGCGGGGCCGCCTTGAACACGTAGAGAAAGTTTGAACGCACGGCGCTTGCTGCCAGAACCTGAGCTTCAGATTTCTCGATGATTTTTACGCCAACAGACCAGCGGCAAAGACGGACAAGCCCACCCGCAATACTGGCGTTGGGACTGTGCCGTGCGTCGACCAGCAGTTTTTTTGCCAGTGGGCCGGATGACGACTCGTAGTCTCGTGATCACTACGGAAGGGGGCCACCGTGGAGACAACGGGGCAACGGATCGCGCGGGCACGGCACCGCAAGGGTTGGGACCAGGCGACGTTAGCGACTGAGGCTGGACGCTCGGTCAGCTGGGTGTCGAAGGTTGAGAACGGGCGTGTGCCTGTCGACCGGATGAGCGTCCTCGCCAAGCTGGCGAACGTCCTCGGCGTTGAGGTAGTCGAGTTGACGGGGCAGCCCTACCGCCACGAGACCGAAGAACTCGACTCCGGCCACGGGGGCATCCCGGCGCTTCGTCGGATGCTGCATCACGCGACGCTGCCCGGTGGGTCGTCGCTGGTCGGCTCCCGCCCCCCTCGGTCACATGACGAGCTGGCAGCCGAAGTTCAGTTCGCCGAACGGCTCCGCCAAGACGCCAAGTTCACCGCGCTGGGGGAGGTTCTTCCCGGTTTGATCGAGAGCCTGATCGTCTCCATCGGGGCCGCTTCGGGAACCGAGGTCGATCGCCTCGAAGCTCTCATGCTGCGGACCTGCCACATGGCACGGGTGACAGCCAACCTGCTCGGACACCATGACCTCGGGTGGACGGCCGTACAGCGCGAGTTGACCGCCGCACAGCGGGTCGGATCGCCCGAACTTGTGGCTGCTGCGACCTGGGACATGTGCGGCGTCTGGCTCCATGGCGCGTCCATCGACGATGCCAAGGCGACTGCAATCACAGCGCTCGATGCTCTCGACCCCATCGTGGGCGGCGGCGATCCGACCATCCTTTCCCTGTGGGGCGCGATGCACCTCCGGGCCGCGGTGGCGTACTCCCGCTTGTGGTCGAAGCCGGAAGCTGACGCACACCTCACAGAAGCGGCCCGGGTCGCTGCGCTGGTGCCGTCGGACGGCAACGTCTTCCAGACGCAGTTCAATCAGGTCAACGTCACCATTCACGCCGTGGAGATCGCCACCGAACTCGGTCGGCCGCGGGACGCCGTGACGTCGGCTGACGAAGTCGCCATCGGCACCATCGCATCGGCAGAACGTCAGTCGCACTACTGGGTCTGCTCTGCTGCGGGCTTCTTCATGAACCGCCAAGAGGACAAGGCGGTGGAGTCACTCCTGCAAGCCGACCGGATCGCGCCCCAGCACGTGCGCAACCGTCCGCAAGTTCGGAACCTGGTCGACGACCTTCGCACGAGTGGGAAGCACACGAAGTCGCGGGAAGTGCGCAGTCTGGCCACGCGCATGGGTCTCGCCTAGTCAGTCAGCCGGCTCGTACACGGCGGCGGTCCGATCGGGGGCCGCCGCTGGTCTTCTTGATGCCTTGGGGGCACAGTGACACCCGCTGAAATGCGCATCGTGGCGGCCAAGCTCGAAGAACTCGCTGCCATGCATGCCGACTTAGGGCAGAGGATCAACCGGCTTGCTGACCTTGTCCGGCCTGGCTCTCAAGCTGAGTCACGCGATCCGCAAGAGCCTGCATGCCGTCACCCAGGGACTCAAGCTGCCGCATGATGGCTGCGAACTCCGGGCTGGACGGTTGTGAAGCGCTCCGCGCCTCGTCGTCTGCGGCTTCGGCGGCCCGGTCGCGGACGAAGTTTCCACGCCCCTGCACTGAGTAGACGAAGCCCTTGTCCTTGAGCCGCTTGAGCGCGCTCTGAACCGTGCCGTTCGAGATCCCGTACTCCTGCTGGAGCTGGGTGCCGGACGGCAGCTGGTCACCTGCCTTGAGGTCGCCCGACAGGATCTTTGCTTCAAGATCGTCGGCAGCCTGAAGGTAGGGCGGGCGCGGGTCGTCCGCTGGCGTGCGCATGTTCTGAGCGTAGCGCCATATACGCCTCATCTCTTCCAAGACTTCTAAATATCCAGAGCACACATACAGGTTGACTCTTCTAGAAGAGTTAGTAATGTTGGGTCAGCCGGGTACGACAGATACCCCAGCAGAGAGGCTTTACCATGCGTTCCATCCCCGTTGACACCTCGGCCGCGATGCTCATGTGCGCCACCGAACCGCAGGTCAAGCTGAAGGACCTGAAGACCGGTGAGGTCTCCACCGACCGCGACACCGGAGCGACGCTCTACACGGTCGGCATCGTCTTCATCGCGAACGGTGCGGCGGACGTCGTGAAGGTCACGGTTCCTGAGCCGGGCCTCCCGAACGGGCTGACCGCCGGTTCGCCGCTGGTCCTCACGGGCCTGGTTGCGCTGCCCTGGGAGAACAACATGGGCGGCCAGATGCGGCACGGAGTGGCCTTTCGTGCCTCCGCCGTGGCGCTGAAGGCGGCCTGACTACATGTCCGGCCGAGCGCGATGCCTGGCTGCGCACCCGGACGACTCAAGCGAATGTGACGGCGCTTCCGATCTCGTGCGCGTAGTCGATTCGCATGGTCGTGAGGTGCGCGGCTGTATCCACCATGCCTCGCGCATGCTCGCTTCCCTGGATGGCGCCCGGGTCTACCCGGGCGCCTCCGGCGGGGCGGCCATCGAGACGTTCAACCGGGCGCAGGACATCCAGCCCTTCGCCTGGCTCACTGGAAGGGGCTGATCCTGTGGGATCTCCCGATCTCGTCGGCATGGTTCCCGAAGCCATCGCCGGTCTGGCAGCCGTCTACGGCGGCTCCAAAGTGACCCGCTATGCCCGCGCTGACCGCGACACACGGGCCAGCATTCGGCAGGCATACCGCATACGTCGCCGGTGGAGACGCTTCGCACCGATGGCAGGGTTGTTTGCCCTCCAAGCCCCGGGACGACTCGCCGCGTTACGGACGCCGGACGGGTTCGCTCCCGTTCCGAAGACGCTGATTCCGACCCTCAAGACTCGACCCGACCGATTCGGCGTCACAGTCACGGCCAACACCCTGCCGAAGGTGGGTCTGACGGCTTGGCGGTCGGCCGAAGAGTCCTTGAGGGACGCGTGGGGCTTCCCGCGCGTCAAGATCTCGCAGCCGAAGCCGGGGCTCGTTCTCGTTCGCGGATTCCGGAACGAACCGCTCGACACGCACACCGACTCGGTCCTCATGACGTCGGGAGGTGACCTCTGCTTTCAGCCCGGGGAGCTGACCTCCGAAGACCCGATCTTCCTCGGCTTCACGGAAGACGGTGAACCGGTCCGGCTGAACCTTCGCCGGTCTGCCCATGGACTCATCGCCGGGGTGACTCGCTCGGGGAAGTCGATCACCACGAACACGCTCTTGGCCGCAGCCTCACTGATGCGCGACGTGCGGATGGTGGTCATCGATCCGAACCTTGCCGCGGCGGCTCCCTGGTGGCGTACCGCCCACACAGTCAGCAGCTCGGTTCAACCAGACGAGCCGATCGAGATCCTTCGCGAGATCCGTGCGGAGATGGAACGGCGAGCTGGCACCTTCTGGGCCGGTCGCACGGACCGGATCGAGACCTTCTCGGAAGAGATGCCCCTGATTCTCCTGGTGATCGACGAGGTGGCGAACTACACCCGTCATCCCGACAAGAAGAAGCGTGAGGCGTTCGAGGCCGAACTGAGCGCCATCGCTTCCCAGGGCGCGAAGTACGGCGTGCGGCTGTGGTTGCTCGCACAGAAGCCGTCGGCGGATGTCCTGACTACCGCCATCCGCACCAACCTGTCCTCCCGTATCTGCCATCGCGTGGACACGACTGAAGACTTCCTCCACCTCTTCCCGGATGGCCGCGACCTCGACGTCACGGCAGCCGATCGGAGCATGCCCCCGGGTGTCTCCATCGCCTCGCTGGGTGACATGAGGACGCCTTCACGAATGCGCTCGGTCTACCTCTCGACTGAGGACTGTTGGCGGATCAACGACGCGATGTGTGCTGCGGGCCTTCAGATACGTGAGCTGCCGGAGTCCGCACCCTCAATGCCCTTTGACGCTGCCGCGTAAGCGGTGGGAGGAGTGCCCTCCGTGCCCGACCGCAGTCACACTGCCTCGGGAGACGACGTCTTCACACGGCGCACCGTTACCGCCGTCATGGTCCTCATCGCCGTGCTGGCCTTCGTCTTCTCCTTCGGCAACGTCTGGGCCCTGGCTCTGCGCCTGGGCATCCCCGCCTCGATCGCGCCACTCGTTGCGCCGATGGTCGACCTATCCGTCGTCGGCCTGCTCGTCGGCCTTCGCTACCTGTCTCTTCGTGGCGTTCCTGAGTCCGAACTCACTGATGCCACGCGACTCATGCATCTGTGTGGCTTCCTGACGCTGGCACTGAACGTCGCCGACCCGCTGATGCTCGGTCTGTACGGCAAGGCTGCGGTGGACGCCGTGGCCCCCGTGCTGCTGCTGGGCTGGGGCAAGGTCGGACCACAGTTCCTGCGCCACTTCCACACAGAGCGGCCGGTCGACTTCACACCGGGACACGTGGCCCCGGTCAAACTCCAGGCGAATGACGAACCGGCACCCGCCCCGGTGCTGCCCGATGAGTCGCCTCGGGAAGAGACTCCCAATCTGCCTGCCGCTCCGTCGACGGTCACCCAAGATCCGAAACCTGTGGAGTCGCGTCCGACCAATGGTCTCGAACCTCCTCCGGCGCTCGTCCAAGCTGCGCGGCGACTGGCTCAAGATCATCACGCACGCACCGGTGACCCGATCGACACAGCCACTCTGAAACAGAAACTCGGCCTTCCGATGGCCCTGGTCCTCGCCGTGCAAGCACGACTCGGCGACGTCGAAACTGTCGGCCGCTCTACCGGCTGACCTTCTCCTTGCGGCCGGTGTGACCACTTCACGCCAAGTCCCTACCCGCCCCATGCCTCTTTCCGGTCGGGCGCGTCCCACGTCCAGGTCGACGCGCCCGGCCCGTCTTCGCTCAGGAAGGACAGACCCACCGATGACAGCGCCACACCCCGTTGGCGGCCCCCTCGATGCCACACGACACACGCTGCTTTCACGGGCCGGCTCCGCCTCGTTCCCTGCCTGGCTGGCCCAAGTCAAGCGGACCGGCGGATGCGCTCACCCGATCCGACTCACAGGTGAGTCCACAACTGTGGATAACGAGTCGGGGGCAACGCTCCACCGGTTCTCGACCTACGAACAGCCAACCGGAAGCCTCTTGGTGGCTTGTGGAAACCGCCGAGCAACGCGCTGCCCGTCGTGCTCGGAGACCTACCGCGCGGACACCTTCCAGCTGATCCGCGCCGGGCTGACAGGCGGCAAGTCGGTTCCGGAATCGGTTCGCTCCCACAGCAGGGCGTTCGTCACCCTGACGGCACCCTCGTTCGGTGCCGTTCACAACCGGGCCAAGACCCCTGCGGGCAAGTTGCTCGCCTGCCGATGCGGCAAGCACCATCCCGATGACGACCCTGCGCTCGGGACGCCTCTCAACCCCGGCACGTACGACTACGTGAGCGCGGTCCTCTGGAATGCCCACTCTGGCAAACTCTGGGCCCGGTTCACGACTCTGGTGCGTCGTCGCCTCGCCGCACTCGGGGGCCTGACTCAGCGCGAACTCCCTCATGTCGTGCGGGTGTCCTTCGCCAAAGTCGCCGAGTACCAGCGGCGTGGCTCGATCCACTTCCACGCCGTGATTCGCTTGGACGGCCCCTTGAGCGGCCAAGACCCGGCGGTCGTGACCGAACCCCCATCGTGGGCGACGGCTGACGTGCTTGCCGAAGCCGTCCGTGACGCTGCATGCGGCACCCGACTGCGGTCGTCCTTCGAAGCCGTCGGCCCCCGTGAATATCGCTGGGGCGAACAGCTCGACATCCGCCCCATCTCGGAACTCGGCTCCGGCGAACTCACCGATCGAGCCGTGGCCGGCTATGTAGCCAAGTACGCCACCAAAGGCGCTGAGGTCGCCGGGACCGTGGACCGTTCACTCTGCTGCCGCCGGTGCTCGGGTGTCGGGTCGCTGCTCCGCGGGGCCCCTCCGTGTCACAGCTGCGACGGTTCGGGCCTCGCGCGGCCGATCGAGACTCTCGACATCGACCCGCATGCACGCCGGATGATCCGGGCCTGCTGGGACCTCGGCGGCCTGGTCGACCTCGCCGGACTGAACCTTCGCAAGTGGGCGCACATGCTGGGATTCGCCGGACACTTCTCCACGAAGTCCCGCCGGTACTCGACCACGCTCGGGGCGCTCCGCTCCGTCCGCACCGACTGGCGCGCCGAACAAGTCCGCGCCCTTCACGGCCTCCCAAACCCCTGTGACGGCTCCACGCTCGTCGTAGGCCACTGGGCCTTCGCCGGGTCCGGACACACGCCCGGAGAGGCGCTCTTGGCCGCCGGCGTCCGCCGAGACCTCGACCTCAATCGCCGGACGGCAAAAGAGGAACTCGCCGCGGAGCGTGCGGCTTGAGCACTGACGAACTGACGGCCCGTGTCGAAGACCTGACGCGAATTCTGTCCGCCCTGATCACCTCTGCTGCCACTGCACCCGTGGGCGCTCTCCTGACCGCCGACGAACTGAGCGATCGATTCAGGATCCCTGCCCGCACCCTCCGGGACATGGCCAGTGCGGGCCTGATCCCACACCACCGACTCGGCAAGCATTACCGGTTCGCCGCCGACGACATCACAGACATCCTGCGCATCACGCGTCAACAGCCGGTCTCGCGACACGCGCGCGCCCGGCTCGCCACTGCTGCCTGACTCACGGGGGAAACGAACATGGCACACGCAGAAAGCACCCGTGGAGTCTGGCGCGGCCGATACATGCGCCCGGACGGCACGCGCGGGTCCACCCCTTCCTTCTCCACACGGAAGCTCGCCCTGTCCGCTGCGCAGGACGAAGAATCGCGCATCCGACACAACACGTGGACGGATCCTCGCCTGGCCGAAAGACCCTTCGGAGAGTTCGCTGAGGACTGGTTCAAGGCGGTGTGCCCGCGCCTGGCCCCCTCCACTGTGGCCAAGTACCGCAGCCACCTCGATCGGCAGATCCTGCCGACCTGGGCGGCGTGGCCCATGATCGCCATCTTCAACAGCCATCTTGAGATCGAGAAGTGGGTCTCAGAGTTGTGCGAAGATCACGCCGAATCCTCGGTGGCGTCGTACTTCGCGTTGTTCTCCACAGTCATGACCGCCGCTGTACGGGCCCGAGTAATCCCCGCCAGTCCATGCTCCGGCATCCGTGTCACGTCCGGCGGCTACGAGACAGAGAAGTACGTCGCGACGCCTGTACAGGGCCTGCGGGCGGCCATGCGCCTGCATGAGACAACCGGCCTGAGTGGCTTCGTGTTGTGCCTCCTCGACCTGTACACCGGCGCCCGTTGGGGTGAACTGGTCGGGCAGACGGCGGAGGAGTACAACCCAGATACAGGTGCGATCGCTCTCCACCGCCCCCTCAAGGAGGTGGGCGGCAAGCTGGTCAAGGACGGTCAAAGCGTTCAGGAGACAACCGACCTCCTGTCGAGTTCCCGGCGGCCTCGGCGCAAGCGCACCGGACGGGGCAAGACCGCTTCCTCGGAACGATGGGTGACGCTGCCACCGAGCATGGCCGTGCTCTATGAACTGCTGCTCGACAGCCACGACCATGAGTTCAGCTTCACCGCACCGGAGGGCGGCGGGCTGTACCGGGGCCACTTTCGCGAACGCTTCTGGCGCCCGGCCTGGGACGGCGTCGATGCGGACGATCCCGATTCACCGGCTCACCAACCGCCGATCCTTCGGTGGTTCACGTTCCACGAAGGGCGACACACGCAGTCGACGTGGCTCGCAGACGATGATGTGCCGGAAGTCGCCCGGCGGGCTCGCCTCGGCCACAAGATGCCGGGTATCGCACGGGTCTATGAACACGTG
Organism: Embleya hyalina; assembly: GCF_003967355.1. Classification (GTDB taxonomy): domain Bacteria; phylum Actinomycetota; class Actinomycetes; order Streptomycetales; family Streptomycetaceae; genus Embleya; species Embleya hyalina. Next base: position 168,394 of record NZ_BIFH01000027.1, read on the forward strand.
ACGCCGGAAATGGAGCAGCGGGTATCCGACGTCCTTGAGGCTCGCTGGGATGCCTCACTGCTGGCGCTCGACGCGAACGAACGCGAAACGCTCGTCGGCCTGCTCCCGCACCTGGGGCCGGTAATCGCCGACCTGGAGGAGAACCGGGCGGCCTGATCCGGATTCCCCACTATTTCCCCACACATGATCAAGGGCCCTTCCCCGATGAATGGGGAAGGGCCCTTGATCTGCACTTATGAGAGTGGGCCTAACAGGACTTGAACCTGTGGCCTCTTCCTTATCAGGGAAGCGCTCTAACCGTCTGAGCTATAGGCCCGCGTGCGTGCTCAGAGAGCGTACCGCACCGCTTGCCCGCCACCAAAATCCTTAGTCCTCCTCCGCCAGGGTGACCTCGATGCCTCCGGTGAAGGATGCGGTGAGGTTGTAGAGGAAGGCGCCGAGTGTGGCCAGTGCGGTCACCAGGATGACGTCGACGATGGCCACGATGCCGCTGAAGAAGAGCGTGTTCTTCAGGGACAGGAAGTGCTGGAGGTCGAAGCCGGAGTTGTTCTCCGACTGGGTCGCCTCCTTCACCGTGTCGCCGACCGAGGCGAATACGCCGAGGCCGTCCAGCACCAGCCACAACACGGTCACCGCCACCATCAGCACCACGCCCAGTGCCAGGGACAGCAGGAAACCGACCTTCATCACCGACCACGGATCCACCCGCGCCGCCCGCAGTCGGGCCCGCCTGGTGCGCGCGCTCGGCCGCGGCTGCGGCTCCGGGCCCGAGTCGGGCCGCCCACCCTGCTGCGCCGCGGGCCGCCCCGGCTGGTGGGCGGCCGCCGGGGTGCCCCGGATCGGGCGCGGCGTGGTGATCGTGCCGCCCGCCGTCGGACGGGCCGCGGCCGGCCTGCCGTTGACCGCGGCCGGCGGCCGCTCCGTGCCCTCGCTCGCCGCGGCCGCGGGAGGGAAGGGGGACGCGAACGGGGTCGGCCCGGCGGGACGCGGCGGATGCGCCGCCGCGTCCCGGGAGGGCCCGGCCCCGTGCGCGGGGGGTGGACCGGCCGGCCTCGGCGGCACCGCGTCCGGCGGCGCCGCCTCGCCGCGACCCGTGCTGTCAGCGCGCCCGCCGGTTCGACCCCGGTCGGCGCGCTCGCCTCTCCCGCCGGCCGACTTCCGGTCTGTGCTCACGCGTCACCCTTCCTGCCCGCCGGGCGCGACCTCCCCTGCGATGGTGGAGGTCGGCTCGTGCGTGCCATCGGCCGCACCGGCTTCGGCCCCATCGACCTCAGGGTCGATCTCGGCCTCGGGCTCAGGTTCGGCGTTACGTGCGATGCCGACAACGGCGTCGCCCTTACCCAGGTTGATCAGCTGCACACCCATCGTGTCACGTCCGGTGTGCCGGACACCCGCGGCGCGGGTACGGATCACTCCGCCGCCGAGGGTGATGGCCAGGATTTCATCCGTGTCGTCCACCACGAGCGCCCCGACGAGTGACCCGCGGTCCTCGACGATCTTGGCGGCCTTGATGCCGAGCCCCCCACGACCCTGGACGCGATACTCGTCCACACTGGTTCGCTTCGCGAAGCCACCATCGGTGGCGGTGAACACGAACGTGCCCTCGCGCACCACGTTCATCGACAACAGTTCGTCGCCTTCGCGGAAGCTCATCCCCTTCACCCCGGACGTCGCGCGACCCATCGGCCGCAACGACTCGTCCGTGGCGGTGAACCGGATCGACTGCGCCTTCTTGCTGACCAGGAGCAGGTCGTCGTCCGCGGAGACCAGCTCGGCGCCGATCACCTCGTCGTCGTCACCGGCCTCGTCCGAGCGCAGGTTGATCGCGATCACGCCGGCCGAGCGGTTGGTGTCGTACTCCTTGAGCGCGGTCTTCTTCACCAGACCGGCCTTGGTCGCGAGCACCAGATACGGCGCGACCTCGTAGTCGCGCAGGTCGAGCACCTGGGCGATCTTCTCGTCGGGCTGGAACGCCAGCAGGTTGGCCACGTGTTGCCCACGCGCCTCACGACCGGTGTCCGGCAGTTCGTACGCCTTCGCCCGATACACCCGGCCCTTGTTCGTGAAGAACAGGATCCAGTGGTGCGTGGTGGTCACGAAGAAGTGGTCGACGATGTCGTCCTGCTTCAGATGCGCCCCGCGCACACCCTTGCCGCCGCGCTTTTGCGAGCGGTACAGGTCGGTCCGGGTGCGCTTGACGTAGCCGCCCCGGGTGATGGTGATGACGATGTCCTCTTCGGCGATCAGGTCCTCGATGGACATGTCGCCGTCGAAGGGCACCAGCTGGCTGCGCCGGTCGTCGCCGAACTTCTCGACGATCGCGGCCAGTTCCTCGCTGATGATCTGCCGCTGCCGCTCCGGCGAGGCCAGGATCGCCTGGTAGTCGGTGATCTTCGCCATCAGCTCGTCGTGCTCGGCGGTGATCTTCTGGTGCTCCAGCGCGGCCAGGCGACGCAGCTGCATCTCCAGGATCGCGTTGGCCTGGATCTCGTCGATCTCCAGGAGCCCGATCAGGCCGGTACGCGCCTCGTCCACCGTGTTCGAGGCCCGGATCAGCGCGATGACCTCCTCGATCGCGTCGAGGGCCTTGAGCAGACCGCGCAGGATGTGTGCGCGCTCCTCCGCCTTGCGCAGCCGGAAGCGGGTCCGCCGGATGATCACCTCGATCTGGTGGTCCACCCAGTTGCGGATGAACAGGTCGATCGAGAGCGTGCGCGGCACGCCGTCCACCAGCGCGAGCATGTTCGCGCCGAAGGTGTCCTGGAGCTGGGTGTGCTTGTACAGGTTGTTCAGCACGACCTTGGCCACCGCGTCGCGCTTGAGCACGATCACCAGGCGCTGCCCGGTGCGCGAGGAGGTCTCGTCGCGCACGTCGGCGATGCCGCCGATCTTGCCGTCCTTGACCAGGTCGGCGATCTTCTGCGCGAGGTTGTCCGGGTTGACCTGGTACGGCAGTTCGGTGACCACCAGGCACTGCCGGTTCTGGATCTCCTCGACCTCGACCACCGCGCGCATCGTGATCGAGCCGCGCCCGGTGCGGTACGCGTCCTCGATGCCGCGCCGGCCGACGACCAGCGCGCCGCTGGGGAAGTCCGGGCCCTTGATCCGCTCGATCAGGGCGTCCTGCAACTCCTCCGCGGACACGTCCGGGTTCTGCAGGAACCACTGCGCGCCCGACGCGACCTCGCGCAGGTTGTGCGGCGGGATGTTGGTCGCCATGCCGACCGCGATCCCGGCGGACCCGTTGACCAGCAGGTTCGGGAACCGGGCCGGCAGGACCGTCGGCTCCTGGTTGCGGCCGTCGTAGTTGTCCTGGAGATCGACGGTCTCCTCGTCGATGTCCCGGAGCATCTCCATGGACAGCCACTTGAGCTTGCACTCGGTGTACCGCATGGCCGCGGCCGGGTCGTTGCCCGGCGAGCCGAAGTTGCCGTTGCTGTCCACCAGCGGCATGCGCATCGACCACGGCTGGGCCAGGCGCACCAGCGCGTCGTAGATGGAGGTGTCGCCGTGCGGGTGGTACGTACCCATGACGTCGCCGACGACGCGGGCGCACTTGTAGAAGCCCTTCTCGGGCCGGTAGCCGCCGTCGTACATCGCGTAGAGCACGCGTCGGTGCACCGGCTTGAGGCCGTCGCGCACGTCGGGCAGGGCACGCGAGACGATCACGCTCATCGCGTAGTCGAGGTAGCTGCGTTGCATCTCGGTCTCGAGCCCGACCGGCTCGATCCGCAGGCCGCCGGTGCTGTTCACCGCGTCCTCCTGGTCGCCTTCGGGCGCCGGGGTGTTCTCATCGGCCATTGCTGGTCAATGTCCTTTCGAGCTGTGACGTGGGGCCGACTCGGATGTGGATATCCGCCGGCAGGCGGATGCCCCGGCCGGTCAGATGTCCAGGAACCTGACGTCCTTGGCGTTGCGCTGGATGAACGAGCGACGGGCCTCGACGTCCTCACCCATGAGCACCGAGAACAGTTCGTCGGCCTGGGCCGCGTCGTCGAGGGTGACCTGACCCAGGACGCGGTGGTCGATGTCCATCGTGGTCACCCGAAGCTCCTCGGCGTTCATCTCGCCGAGGCCCTTGAAGCGCTGGATCGAGTCGTCCTTGGCCCGCTTGCCCGCCTGCCGGCCGAGTTCGAGCAGCGCGTCGCGCTCGCGGTCGGAGTAGGCGTACTCGAAGTCGTCCCGGCTCCACTTGATCTTGTACAGCGGCGGCCGGGAGAGGTACACGTGGCCGGCCTCGACCAGCGGGCGCATGAAGCGGAACAGGAAGGTCAGCAGCAGGGTGTTGATGTGCTGACCGTCGACGTCGGCGTCCGCCATCAGGATGATCTTGTGATAGCGGAGCTTCTCGATGTCGAAGTCCTCGTGCACACCGGTGCCGAAGGCCGAGATGAGCGCCTGGACCTCGGTGTTCTGCAGGATCTTGTCGATCCGGGCCTTCTCGACGTTCAGGATCTTGCCGCGGATCGGCAGGATCGCCTGGTACATCGGGTCGCGGCCGGACTTGGCCGAGCCGCCGGCCGAGTCGCCCTCGACGATGAAGATCTCGCACTTGGACGGGTCGTTGCTCTGGCAGTCGCTGAGCTTGCCCGGCAGCGAGGCGGTCTCCAGCAGACCCTTGCGCCGGGTCAGGTCGCGCGCCTTGCGCGCCGCCATCCGCGCGGTGGCCGCCTGGATGCCCTTGCGGATGATGTCCGCGGCCTCGCTCGGGTTGCGGTCGAGCCAGTCGGTGAGGTGCTCGTGCACCACCCGCTGGACGAACGTCTTCGCCTCGGTGTTGCCCAGCTTGTCCTTGGTCTGGCCCTCGAACTGGGGGTCGCCGAGCTTGACCGAGATGATCGCGGTCAGCCCCTCGCGGATGTCCTCGCCGGCGAGGTTCTCGTCCTTCTCCTTGAGCAGCTTCTTCTCCCGCGCGTAGCGGTTGATCAGCGCGGTCAGCGCGGACCGGAAGCCCTCTTCGTGGGTGCCGCCGCCATGCGTGTGGATCGTGTTCGCGAAGCTGTGCACACCCTCGGTGTACTGCGAGTTCCACTGCATCGCGACTTCCACCGAGATGGTGCGCGACTTGTCCTCGGCCTCGATGTCGATCACCGAGGGGTGGACCAGCTCGCCCTTGCGCGAGTTGAGGTAGCGCACGAAGTCGGCGATGCCGCCCTCGTAGTGGTACGTGACCGCGAGCTGCTCGCCCTTCTCGTCCACGTGGTCCGGGCGCTCGTCCCGGAGCGAGATGGTCAGGCCCTTGTTGAGGAAGGCCATCTCCTGGAAGCGCCGGGAGAGCGTCTCGAACGAGTAGACCGTGGTCTCGAAGATGTCCGGGTCGGCCCAGAAGGTGACCGTGGTGCCCGTCTCGGCGGCCGCCTCGTGCCGCTCCAGCGGCGCGGTGGGGGTGCCCAGCTTGTAGTCCTGCGTCCAGCGGTAGCCGTCACGGCGGATGTCCACCGCGAGACGCGAGGACAGCGCGTTGACCACGGAGACGCCGACGCCGTGCAGACCGCCGGAGACCGAGTAGCCGCCGCCGCCGAACTTGCCACCCGCGTGCAGGATGGTCAGGACGACCTCGACCGCGGGCTTCTTCTCCACCGGGTGCATGTCGACCGGGATACCGCGGCCGTTGTCCACCACGCGCACGCCGCCGTCGGCGAGGATCGTCGCCTCGATGTGCGTCGCGTGCCCCGCCAGCGCCTCGTCGACCGAGTTGTCCACGACCTCGTAGACGAGGTGGTGCAGACCGCGCTCACCGGTGGAACCGATGTACATGCCCGGGCGCTTGCGGACCGCGTCGAGGCCCTCCAGGACCTGGATGTCGCTCGCGCCGTAGGACTGCCCGTTGCTCGCGGCAGAGGTTTCCGGCGAGCCGGCCACGTCATTCTCCTTGGGGTTGCCGGAATCGGCCACGAAGCGCCCTTTCTGGCACAGCACGGCTCCCTGCCCGGGAGCAGGAACGGCAGGGTGCGTCGAAGGGCAGGCAGCCGGCCCGACGCGCCCCCGGGCACGGAGCCGCGGAAGTCGAAACAGGATCCGCATGAGCGGTATTGCTGGTTCAGTCTACCGGTCGGGGCGACACAAAGATGGGTTCCCAAGGGCCCTGTGTTCGCGTGTGGCGCCCTGATGTGCCCTGTCGCATGTCCCCCCACTTGCCCCGGGGTCCCGAATCGCTCTCATGCCTGTCCACGCGGCGCGGGCGACTCGGATGGTGACAGCGTGTCAGACCGGTATGACACCGGACACATCGCCCCCGCCGACGCGGTCGCCGCCGGTCGGCGCACCCGCCCGGAGCGGTGCAAGCCGCGTGGCCGTGGCCGGAAACCGCCTACGGCTGGGCGCGCCACTGGCCCCGGCGGCGCTCCTGGGCCGGACCGAGGACGCGGATGTAGGTGACGGTGCCGTCGCCCAGCTCCTGGTTGAGCCGGGCGAGCAGTTTCGGCGCGAGCCAGCGCACGTGGGTGGCGTAGTTGTCGGATTCGGCCCGCACCACGAGTTCGCCGTCCTCGAAACGTTCCGGACGGCAGTTGGCCGCCAGCGCCGGGCCGACGATTTCCGGCCAGCGCTGGAGTACGCCGTGCACCGCCGCCGGGGTCTGCCAGCCGCGCTCGCTGACCAGGCGCCCCATGATCTGTCGCAGCGGCTGGGGGTCGCGGTCGTCCGGTCCGGAACCGCTGCGTTTCAAGCCACGCCGGGCCCGGTCCTGGTCCTGCCGGTGGTCGTGCCGGGTGCGCGCCTGGGCCCGGGCCTGGGTCAGCGCGGCGCGGGCCAGGTCGATGCCGCGCGTCGGCTCGGCCGCGCCGGCGTCGCCCGAGGCGGGCGGGATGTGGCCCTCGTCACTCACCCTCGACCCTCCGTACCTCACCGGCGGCGACGTCGTAGCGCGCGCCCACGAGCGCGGGCGGCACGTCCTCGGCCACCGCGGCCGTGACCAGCACCTGCTCGCCGTGCGCGACCATCTCGGCCAGCCGCGCCCGACGGGTGACGTCCAACTCGGCGAAGACGTCGTCGAGCACCAGGACCGGCTCGCCCCCGTCCGCGCGCAGCAGTTCGTAGGAGCCCAGCCGCAGCGCCAGCGCGTACGACCAGGACTCGCCGTGGCTGGCGTAGCCCTTGGCGGGCAACGGACCCAGCCGCAGGACGAGATCGTCCCGATGCGGGCCCACCAGGGTCTGTCCGCGCTCGACCTCCGCCGCCCGACCGGCGGCGATCGCGGCGGTGAGCACCGCGTGGATCCCCGCCCGATCCGAGGGCAGCGGGTCCTCCGACATCGAACTGCGGTAGTCGAGCACGATCGGTCCACCGCCTGTGGACAACGCGTCGTACGCCTTGTCCACCAGGGGTTGCAGCGCGGCGACCAGGTCGAGCCGGGCCGCGGTCAACTCGGCGCCGGTCGCGGCCAGATGCTCGTCCCACACGTCGAGCGTGCTCAGCGCCCCGCTGCGACCGCCGCCCGCCCGACGGGCCAGCGCCGCGGTGCGAAGGAGCGTGTTGCGCTGCTTGAGCACCCGGTCGTAGTCCTGCCGCACCCCCAGCAACCGAGGAGTGCGCGCGGTCAGCAACTCGTCCAGGAACCGCCGGCGTTCCCCCGGGTCGCCCTTGACCAGGGCCAGGTCCTCCGGCGCGAACAGCACGGTGCGCAGCAGGCCGAGCAGATCGCGCGGCCGGGTGGCGGCCGAGCGGTTGATCCGGGCCCGGTTGGCCTTGCCGGGGTTGATCTCCAACTCGGCCAGCGCGCTGCGGCCGTCCTCGCGGACGATGCTCGCGCGGACATAGGCCCGCTCGGCGCCGAGCCGGACCAGGGGCGCGTCGGAGGCGACCCGGTGGCTGCCGAGCGTGGCCAGGTAGCCGATCGCCTCGACCAGGTTGGTCTTGCCCTGGCCGTTGGGCCCCACGAACGCGGTCACGCCCGGTTCGAGGGGGACCTCGACCCGGGCGTACGACCGGTAGTCGACGAGTGACAGGTGCGCTACATGCATGGGCGGGCGGGCTGCCGGTCAGCCCGCGTCGGCCTCCTTCGGCGGCGTGACGTCGGCGCCGGGGGCGTCGGCGCCCTTGTGCGTCGACGCGGCGGTGACCGCGTGCCCACCGAACTGGTTGCGCAGCGCGGCGACCATCTTCATCTGCGGGGAGTCGTCCTGACGCGAGGCGAACCGGGCGAACAGCGACGCGGTGATCGCGGGCAGCGGTACGGCGTGGTCGATCGCCGCCTCGACCGTCCAGCGGCCCTCGCCGGAGTCCTCGGCGTAGCCGCGCAGGCCCTCCAGGTGCTCGTCGTCGTCCATCGCGCGCACGGCCAGGTCGAGCAGCCAGGAACGGATGACCGTGCCCTCCTGCCAGCTGCGGAAGACCTCGCGCACGTCGGTGACCACGTCGGCGGCCTCGAGCAGTTCCCAGCCCTCGGCGTAGGCCTGCATCAGCGCGTATTCGATGCCGTTGTGCACCATCTTGGCGAAGTGCCCGGCGCCGACCTTGCCCGCGTGCACGAAGCCGGCCGGACCCTCGGGCTTGAGCGCGTCGAAGATCGGCCGCACCTTGGCGATGTCGGCCGCGTCGCCGCCGCACATCAGCGCGTAGCCGTTGTCCCGGCCCCACACACCGCCGGAGACGCCGCAGTCGACGAAGCCGACGTTCTTCCCGGCCAGCGCCTCGGCGTGCTTGATGTCGTCCGTCCAGCGCGAGTTGCCGCCGTCGACGACCACATCGCCCGGGGACAGCAGTTCGCCCAGTTCGTCGATGGTGGCCTGGGTCGGCGCCCCCGCCGGCACCATCACCCACACCACGCGCGGCTCGGCGAGCGTGTCCACGAGTTCCTTGAGGCTGTGGACGTCCGCCACGTCGGGGTTGCGGTCGTAGCCCACCACCGTGTGGCCCGCGCGGCGCAACCGCTCGCGCATGTTGCCACCCATCTTGCCGAGGCCGACGAGTCCGAGCTGCATCCTGAAATCCTTCGTTCGCTGCTGCGATGCCGGGTGGGCACCGCCGAGGCCGCTTCCGCGCCCCCGGCGCCCTCGTAGGGGCGGGGGCTTTCACCGCGTCGACGGTACGCGGGTAGCGGTTGCCCGTGCGGCCGCGGGGTATGCACCGGCGCGTCGGTCGAACCCGGTTGTGCCCCGGGCCGGTTCGACGCCGTCCGGATCAGCCGGAGAGCCGCACCGGCATGATCAGGTAGCGGTACTCGTCGGTGGCCTCGGCCTCCACGTCGGGCTTGCCGGTCATCACGGCGGGCTTCGTGGACGTGGTGAAGGAGATCTGGGCGACCGGGGAGTTGATCGCGCTGAGCCCTTCGAGCAGGAAGGTCGGGTTGAAGGCGATCGAGATCTCCTCGCCCTCCAGGCCCGCCTCGATCGCCTCGGAGGCCTGCGCCTCGTCGCCGGAGCCGGCTTCGAGCACGAGTCGGCCGTCCGAGAAGGACAGCCGCACCGGGGTGTTGCGCTCGGCGACCAGGGACACGCGCTTGACCGCGTCCACGAACGGCGCGGTCTCGACGGTGGCGACCGTCTCCGACTGCTCCGGGAACAACGCGCGGTACTTGGGGAATTCGCCTTCGAGCAGGCGGGTGGTGGTGCGCCGGCCCGAACCCTCGAAGCCGATCATGCCCTCGCCGATCTTGTCCCCGGACAGCGCGATCTGCACGCTGTCGCCCTGGGTCAGCGACTTGGCGGTGTCGTTGAGCGTCTTGGCGGGCACCAGGGCCACCGCCGAGGAGAGGCCGTCGGCCTCGGGCTTCCAGTGGAACTGGCGGACCGCGAGCCGGTATCGGTCGGTCGCGGCCAGGGTGACCAGGTCGCCCTCGATCTCGACCCGGACGCCGGTCAGCATCGGCAGCGTGTCGTCGCGGCCGGCGGCGATGGCCACCTGGGCCACGGCGGCGGCGAAGACGTCGCCCTCGACGGCGCCCGCGGCGGTGGGCATCTCCGGCAGCGCCGGGTAGTCCTCCACCGGGAGAGTGGGCAACGTGAAGCGGGCGCTGCCGCAGACCACGGTCACCTTGGCCCCGTCGGTGGACACCTCGACGGGGCGGTTCGGCAGGCTCTTGGAGATGTCGGCGAGCAGTCGCCCGGACACCAGCACCCGGCCCGGCTCGTCCACCTCGGCCTCGACGCCGCCGCGGGCGGAGACCTCGTAGTCGAAGCTGGACAGCGTCAGCCGCTGGTCCGCCGCCTCCAGGAGCAATCCGGCGAGGACGGGAACCGCCGGCCGCGCCGGGAGACTCCGCGCGGTCCACGCCACCGCATCAGCGAGAACGTCACGCTCGACCCGGAACTTCACCGGTTCACCGCCTCCTGCCGTTGCCGGCCGTCTGTCGTTTGGTCGCCGTTCGTTTCGGCGTCGGTGTCGGGCCGTCGGGGCCTACCACCGGGACACAGTCTGACGCACCGCGCCGACAGCCCGCGCAGCCCCCGGCAAACCCGCAGTCCACAGATTCGGCCCGCCCCGACCGTTTTCCGTGGATCGCTCTTGAACTACGCGTGGTCGTAGTAGTAGGGGGTGTGGATACCGTGGATAACCGGTATATGCGCAGGTCAGAGCCGCTTTTTTATCCACTTCGGGGTGTGGGTGGACCCGTGGATAAACCCCCTGTGTCTGTGGATGCCCGAATTGGCTCCACAGGTCGTCCCCAGCCGTACCCCCGGTTGTCCCCAATCAATCCCCAGGTCGGGGGCCACTTGTCCCCACCCCCTGCGGACGCCATTCGGCTCGGGATTCACCGTAAGGGGTGAAACCGGCCCGACTGTGGACAGATCCGTGGACAACCTGGGGACAAGCCGCGAATTCCGGTGGACGGGACGTGGACAACCGGACAACACGACGATGGACGGTGCGTCGCGGGAAAGTTATCCACAGTCTGTGGAGGACTCCGCTCCACATCACCACAGGAACCTGACCTGCCGGCTCGCCGGCGTTTTCCCCAGGTTCCCGCAGCCATTGTGGGGAACTCGACGGTAAACAGCTCGTCCCCATGGTGTGGATGCCCGACTCGGCGCCGATCGGTGGATAACTCACCTCCGTCGGAGCCGATGAGATGAAGGTCACACCACACACAAGAAGGCCGGCGCCCCGAAAAGGGAACGCCGGCCGGCCCGAGCGGGTGATCGGGACTCGAATCAGCTCTTGATCCGGTTCGTCAACTCGGTCACCTGGTTGTAGATCGACCGCCGCTCGGCCATCAGCGAGCGGATCTTGCGGTCGGCGTGCATCACCGTGGTGTGGTCGCGCCCGCCGAACTGGGCGCCGATCTTCGGCAGCGACAGATCGGTCAGCTCGCGGCACAGATACATGGCGATCTGGCGCGCGGTCACCAGCACCCGGCTGCGCGAGGTGCCGCACAGGTCCTCGACGGACAACCCGAAGTAGGCCGCGGTGTGCGCCATGATCGTGGTCGCCGTGATCTCGGGCCCCGCGCTGTCCGGAATCAGGTCCTTGAGCACGATCTCGGTCAGCTGCAGGTCCACCGGCTGCCGGTTCAGGCTCGCGAACGCGGTCACCCGGATCAGCGCGCCCTCCAGCTCGCGGATGTTCCGGGAGATCTTGCTGGCGATGTACTCCAGCACGTCCGGCGGCGCGTTCAACCCCTCCTGGATCGCCTTCTTGCGCAGGATCGCGATCCGCGTCTCCAATTCGGGCGGCTGGACGTCGGTCAACAGCCCCCACTCGAAACGATTGCGCAGTCGATCCTCCAGGGTCACCAGCTGCTTGGGCGGCCGGTCCGACGAGATGACGATCTGTTTGTTCGCGTTGTGGAGCGTATTGAAGGTGTGGAAGAACTCCTCCTGGGTCTGCTCCTTGGTCTCCAGGAATTGGATGTCGTCCACCAGCAGGACGTCGACATCTCGATAACGTCGGCGAAAGCCGTCGGCCTTGCCGTCGCGGATCGAGTTGATGAACTCGTTGGTGAACTCCTCCGAGCTCACGTAGCGCACCCGGGTGCCCGGATACAGGCTCTTCGCGTAGTGCCCGATCGCGTGCAGCAGGTGGGTCTTGCCCAGCCCCGACTCGCCGTAGATGAACAGCGGGTTGTACGCCTTCGCGGGCGCCTCGGCCACGGCCACCGCGGCCGCGTGCGCGAACCGGTTGCTGGAGCCGATGACGAAGGTCTCGAACAGGTACTTGGGGTTCAGTCGCGCGGCGGGCTCGTGCTCGACCACGCCGTGCTCGCGACCGGTGCCCGGCCGGGCCAGCCGCAGCGGCCGATTCCCCGGCACGTCGGCCGGCGGGGCCGACGGCGGCTGGTGGGGCGGCGACTGCTGCGGCGGCTGCGGAGCGCCGGGAATCGGCTCTCTGTCGCCGGATTGATGTGTCGAATTATCCACAAAGCTGTGGACGGAGGGTGTGGAAAAGCCGGGTGTCCCGAAGAGGTCCTCGCGATCGGCGAAGAGGGTCCCGTCGGACGGCGGAATTCCCGGGTGATCGGACGAGCCGCCCTGCCCGCCGCCATATCCGTATTGATCACGGGAATCGCGCGGATCGCGGGTGTCCCGGTGGTCCCGATCGCGCGGATCCCGACCGTCCCTGCCCTCGCGCGACTCCCGGGGGTCACGCTGCTCACGGGACTCGCGGGGATCACGCGCGTCCCGGGGATCACGCTGATCCCGATACGGTCCGGGCGCGTAGCGCTCGTGCGGGTAGTCCTGCTGGTACTGCGGCTCGGCGTACGGGTCGCGGTCCGGGCGATACGGCTGCTGGCCGTACGGCTCCTGCGGGTAGGGCTCCTGGGGGTAGCCGTCGCGGCCGTAGCGGTCGCCGTAGGCGGGCCGTCCGTACGGACCGGGGTTGTAGTCGTCGTGTCGGGGCGAGCGGTCGTGCCGCTCGGGCACCTGCTCCGGCTCGCCCGCCCCCGGCTCGACGCTGACCGCGAAGCGGATCGGCCGCCCGAAACCGTGGCTCAGCGCGTCCGTCACCACCTGGCGGAGCCGGGTCTCCAGCACTTCCTTCGCGAACTCGTTCGGCACCGCGAGCAGCGCGGTGTCGGAGAAGAGGGTCAGCGGCTGGGTGCGCTGGAGCCATCCCTTGTCCTTGGCCGTGACCGAGTCGTCGGTGGCCAGTCGTTCCAGGAACCGTGCCCAGACTGCGGCGAGGTCGCTGGTGATGTCAGCCACAGTGCACGCTCTTTCATTGCATCGACGCAGGTCTCGGGAGGGCTCCCAGTGTCCCGGACCCCGGGAGCGAGCGCTCCGGTCCGACTCCACCAGTTCACGGTAGTGGCGGCCATCCACCTGCTCAAGCCGTTGTCCACAGCCTGTGTACAGCCTGCCCGACAGGGCGTTTCCGCAGGTGGGCGACGTGCCCCGGATCCCCCATTTGACCCCGTCGCCTGTTGGTACGTACCGTGGGCCGGTCTAGTTGTCTGACGACCGCTGCCGCATGTCCGAGATCATGTCGATGCGGACGTACGGTGGTGGCCGGCGGTCTTTTCTGCCGGCCCACGATTCAAATCCTGGAGCCCCCGAGTGAGCAAGCGCACCTTCCAGCCGAACAACCGTCGCCGGGCGAAGACCCACGGGTTCCGGCTGCGCATGCGCACCCGTGCCGGTCGCGCCATCCTTGCTGCCCGTCGCCGCAAGGGCCGCGCGGAGCTTTCCGCCTGAGTTCGCGGATCTCTCCGTGCTGCCTGCCGATAACCGGCTGAGGCGGCGCGAGGACTTCGCGATCGCGGTTCGCCGCGGGCGTCGAGCCGGCCGTCCGAGCCTGGTCGTCCACCTGCATCGCCAGGAGACGAGTGGACTCGGCGCGCCCACGCACACCCCGGCGACCGCGCAGCCGTCCGAGCCGGACACCCTGCGCCAATCTGTGGCAGAGGACCCGCACGCGGAAGTGGAGCACGCTCCACCACCGCGTGCGGGTTTCGTCGTGAGCAAGGCCGTCGGCCCCGCTGTTGTCCGTAACGTCGTCAAGCGTCGGCTACGCCACCTCATACGCGATCGGATGGCCCTGCTCCCGGCAGGTAGCCTGGTCGTGGTACGGGCATTGCCACCCGCAGCCCAGGCGGACCATTCCGACCTGGCACGGGATCTGGACGCAGCGTTCGACCGGCTCCTGGGCCGGGCCGGGCGCCCCGTCGCGGTTCGAGCGGATGGGCCCGCGGCCAAGCCGGGAGCGACGGCGTGAAGTACCTGTTCATGGGGTTCATTCGGGTCTATCAGTGGACGATCAGCCCGATGCTGGGGCCGGTGTGTCGCTTCCACCCGTCGTGCTCGCATTATGGGTATGAGGCGATGTCCGTGCACGGTGCCGTCAAGGGCACCTACCTCACCGTGTGGCGCATCCTGCGCTGCAACCCCTGGAACTCTGGCGGTGTCGATCCTGTGCCGCCGCGCACACGCCGACCGTGGCGACTTCCCGAGCGGAAGTCGCGCTCGGAGTCGGAGCCGCAGGAGCGGCAGCAGACGTCCAGCACCGGCCGTACCGAGCCCGCGCCCGGTGCGAACACCACCGCCCGAGGAGCTTGACCGTGGGGATTCTTAACCCCCTATATACCGCCGTCTCGTGGATCATCGTCCAATTCCACTCGTTGTTCAGCCCGATCTTCGGCAAGAACAGCGGCTGGTCGTGGGGGCTGTCCATCGTCTGCCTCGTGGTCGTCATCCGGATCTGCCTGATCCCGCTCTTCGTGAAGCAGATCAAGGCGACCCGTGGACTCCAGGCGCTGCAGCCGCGGATCAAGGAGATCCAGAAGCGGTACAAGGACGACCGTGAGCGTCAGTCCCAGGAAATGATGAAGCTCTACAAGGAGACGGGCACCAACCCGCTCTCGAGCTGCCTTCCGATCCTGGTCCAGTCGCCGTTCTTCTTCGCCCTGTTCCACGTGCTCCAGCGGGTCTCGCAGAACAAGACGGTCGGCGTGATCGACCGCGACCTGGTGAACAGCGCCCAGCAGGCGCACATCTTCGGCGCGCCGATCGCCGCCAAGTTCACCGACTCGGCGGCCAAGATCGAAAGCCTCGGGGCCGACCTCACCACCGTGCGGATCGTCACGGTCGTGATGATCATCCTGATGTCGGCGTCGCAGTTCTTCACCCAGCGCCAGCTGATGACGAAGAACACCGACCCCGCTTCGCTCGTGGGCAACCCGTTCGCGAAGCAGCAGAAGCTGATGATGTACGCGTTCCCGATCATGTTCGCGGTCTTCGGCATCAACTTCCCCGTCGGTGTGCTCGTCTACTGGCTCACCACCAACGTGTGGACGATGGGCCAGCAGCTGTTCGTGATCAACCGCAACCCCACTCCCGGCAGCCCGGCGTTCAAGGTGCGGCAGGAGAAGCTGGCGGAGAAGGCGCGCAAGCAGGGCAAGGTGCTGTTGCCCGACGGCAAGCTGATGGACCAGGCCGAGTACGACGCCCAGCAGGCCGAGATCAAGGCCCAGGCCGCCCGGCGCCAGCAGCCCACCCGACTGACCAAGTCGCAGCGCAAGGCTCGGGCCCGGGACGAGGCGGAGGCGGCCGGTGCCGACGCCGAGGAGACCACCGACGCCGACACCGCGACGCGCAACGGCTCGGGTACACCCGCCAGGTCGAACGGCGCGGTCAAGGGCTCGACCGCGCGGACGCCGCACTCCGGTGCGCGCAACGCCGGCCCGCGCAGGCAGCCTCAGGGCCGGAAGCACCCGAGGAAGAAGTGACCGCCCTCGACGGGCCGGCCGCCGCCCACCCCCACGACTCGCTCACTCGTCCACAAAGGAGTTCCCCTGTGACGGAAGGCACGACCCCCGCCGTCGACTCACCCGCCGCGTCGCGTCGGATCACGCTCACCGCGGAGGAGATCAGCCGTCTGGAACAGGAGGGTGAGATCGCCGCGGACTACCTGGAGGCCCTGCTCGACATCGCCGACCTCGACGGCGACATCGACATGGACGTCGAGGGCGGGCGCGCGTCGGTCTCGGTGATCGCGGGCGAGGAGAGCGAATCCTCCGGCGCCGACCTCAAGCGTCTCGTCGGTCGTGACGGTGAGGTCCTGGAGGCCCTTCAGGAGCTGACCCGACTCGCGGTGCACCGGGAGACCGGCGAGCGCAGCCGGCTGATGCTCGACGTGGACGGGTTCCGTGCCGCCAAGCGGGCGAACCTGGCACGGATCGCCGGTGAAGCGGTGGAACGGGTCAAGGCCGCGGGTACCTCGCTCAAGCTCGAACCGATGACCCCGTTCGAGCGCAAGGTCGTGCACGACACCGTCGCGGAGGCCGGACTGCGCAGCGAGTCGGAGGGCGAGGAGCCCAATCGCTGCGTCGTCGTCCTGCCCGCCTGATCGGATCCACGGATCCGTTTCCGCCAACCGTCGCGCCGGCCCCACCTGCACCACAGGTGGGGCCGGCGCCGTTCTTGGGATGATGTTCCACGTGAAACGTCAGGACGACACGACCCCCGACCCGCCGGCGGACGAACGCGCGCCCGAGGCTCCGGAAGCGGCAGCGCGGCTCTTCGGGGCCAACCTCGACCGCGCGATCCGCTACGCCGACATGCTGGCCGGCCCCGGCGTACGCCGCGGCATGGTCGGGCCGCGTGAGGTCGGCCGGCTCTGGGAGCGGCACCTGCTCAACTGCGGGGTGGTCGCCGAATTGATCGCGGAGAACGCGATCGTGCACGACGTCGGTTCGGGCGGTGGCCTGCCCGGAATTCCGCTCGCCCTGGTGCGTCCGGACCTGCGGATCACCCTCGTCGAGCCGCTGCTGCGGCGCACCACGTTCCTCGACGAGGTGGTCGACGAGCTGGGCCTGGACAACGTACGGGTGCTGCGGGGTCGCGCCGAGGAGGTGCGCGGGCGTACCTGGGCCGACGTGGTCACCGCGCGCGCGGTGGCGCCGTTGGCCAAGCTCGCCGGATGGGGGCTGCCGCTGCTCGCCTCCGGCGGCGAGATGTTGGCGCTCAAGGGCGACTCGGCCGCCGACGAACTGCTGGAGTCGGAGGCGGATCTGCGCAAGCTCGGCGCGGTGTCGTGGGCGGTCGCGCACGCGGGTGCCGGGATCGTGGATCCGCTGACCACCGTCGTCCGGGTACGGATCGGCACCGTCGCGCCCAAGGAGTCGAAAGCGGCCAAGGCGCGCCGAACCGCCAAGCCGGCCCGGCGACGCCCCGCCAGGTAGGCGAACTCGCCCACGGGTTGGGCCGGACGGCTGAAACGCCGTTCCTGCCCGCTCGGGGTGTGTCGTGAACGCCGTCCCCCGACCGCACCCGGGATCGTGTTTCACGTGAAACGTCTTCCGTGGAAACGCTTCTACTCACCTGAGGCGCGCCGGAACGTGACACCCTCTGAGGGTGCCGCCGCAGTGCGTGGTCATTCCGTCGGCCCGAGTTCCCATGTCGCCGCGGCAGGAGAGGAGAGTGGACCGTTGCCGTCCGAGTATCCGACAGCCTCGATGCCGGCGCCCCGTGTGGGTGCCGCCGTCGACGTTTCACGTGAAACAGAGGCGCCCGGTATCGAAGACACCCCGATCGCCCGAGCGGCCAGACAGGCCGTGGAGACGATGGGGCGCGCTTCGGAGGGATTGCCCCGCCCCGAGCGCACCCGCGTCATGGTGGTCGCGAACCAGAAGGGCGGCGTCGGCAAGACCACGTCGACCGTGAACCTCGCGGCCGCGCTGGCGATGCACGGCGCGCGTGTGCTGGTGATAGACCTCGACCCCCAGGGCAACGCCTCCACCGCGCTCGGGGTGGACCATCACGCCGGCACGCCGTCGATCTACGAGGTGCTGGTCGAGGGCCGCGACCTGGCCGAGGTCGTGCAGCCGGTGCGCGACGTCGAGGGACTGTTCTGTGCCCCGGCCACGATCGACCTCGCCGGGGCCGAGATCGAACTCGTCTCGCTGGTCGCCCGGGAGAGTCGGCTGCAACGTGCGATCGCCGCCTACGAGCAGCCGCTGGACTACATCCTGATCGACTGCCCGCCCTCGCTCGGTCTGTTGACGGTGAACGCGCTCGTCGCGGGCGCCGAGGTGGTCATCCCGATCCAGTGCGAGTACTACGCGCTGGAGGGGCTGGGCCAGTTGTTGCGCAACGTGGAACTGGTCCGCGCACACCTGAACCCGAACCTCGGCGTCTCGACGATTTTGCTGACGATGTACGACGCCCGGACCCGGTTGGCCTCGCAGGTGGCGCAGGAGGTGCGCGACCACTTCCCGGACGAGGTGTTGCCCACCGCGATCCCGCGTTCGGTCCGCATCTCCGAGGCGCCCAGCTACGGGCAGACCGTGATGACCTACGACCCGGGGTCCACCGGGGCGTTGTCGTATCTTGAAGCGGCTCGGGAGATGGCGCTGCGCGGTGTGGCGAAGGCGAAGGAGGAAGTATGAGCGGACAACGCAGGGGATTGGGCAAGGGGCTCGAATCGCTCATCCCGGCCCGGCCGTTGAAGCCGTCCTCCTCCGCCGCGGCGACCTTGCGGAAGATGGCGGAGATAGCGACGGACGAGTCGGCCCTGTCGCCGACGTCGGTGCCGTTGCAGGATGCGCCGAAGACCGAGCCGGCTCCGCCGGCGGCGCTGTACGCCGAACTGCTCGTCGATCTGATCGAGCCGAATCCGCGGCAGCCGCGCGAGGTGTTCGACGAGGACGCGCTGGCCGAACTGGTGCAGTCGATCCGGGAGGTGGGCGTCCTCCAGCCGGTCGTGGTGCGTTCGACCAACGAGGGCAGCTACGAACTGGTGATGGGCGAGCGTCGGTTGCGGGCCTCCCGCATCGCCGGGTTGACCCGCATCCCGGCGATCGTGCGGGTGACCAACGACGACAAGCTGCTGCTCGACGCGCTCCTGGAGAACCTGCACCGCGCCGAGCTGAACCCGCTCGAAGAGGCGTTGGCCTACCAGCAGTTGCTGGAGGAGTTCCAGTGCAAGCAGGAGGAGCTCGCGGATCGTATCGGTCGCTCGCGTCCGCATCTGAGCAACACGATGCGGTTGTTGCGGCTGCCGATGGAGGTGCGCACGAGGGTCGCGGCGGGCACGTTGCTCGCCGGGCACGCGCGTGCGTTGCTCGCCCTGCTGGATCGGCCCGACGAGCTGATCAAGCTGTCGAAGCGGATCATCGCCGAGGGCATGACGGTGCGTACGGTCGAAGAGATCGCGCGCACGATCAACAACCAGGAGCCGGTGGCGAAGCCGAAGCCGCAGAAGCCGCGTCCGGGTGCGATCGTGGCACCCGCGCTGAACCATCTCGCGGATCGGCTGAAGGACCGGTTCGAGACCGAGGTGAAGGTGGTGCTCGGTCCGAAGAAGGGCAAGATCGTCGTCGAGTTCGCCTCGGTCGAGGACCTGGAGCGCATTCTCGCCTCGATGGCGCCCGGCGAGGGCGATCAGTTCGCCAAGCAGCTCGCCGAGCGGGAGGTGCCGGGCCAGGCCGGGCGGGCTCGCGGCGCGGCGGCGTCCGGTGTCACGGCGTCGGCGGAGGAGGCGGGAGTCGAGGCGGGAGTCGAGGCGACGTCGACCACCGCGAACGACGCGGACGACGCGGAGACTTCGGTGCTCGTTCCGTAGGCGGCGTCGCCATGGACCCGTAGCGGGTCGGCAAAGAAACGTGGGAAGGGGCCCGCGGTCGTTGACCGCGGGCCCCTTCCTTGCTTGTGTTTCACGTGAAACGCGCCGCCGCCGGAGATCGCGGCATGCCGATGTTTCACGTGAAACCTGTCCTCACCCCTGGAGGGACGATGAGGTCGAAGCGCTGGATCCTGGCGGGTCTGGGCGTGGGCGTCGTCGGCGGCTTCGTCGGCGGCCTGCTCGGTGGCTCGCGGCGGCCCAGGGTGCCCGGCCCG
Source organism: Embleya hyalina (assembly GCF_003967355.1). GTDB lineage: Bacteria > Actinomycetota > Actinomycetes > Streptomycetales > Streptomycetaceae > Embleya > Embleya hyalina. The sequence continues at coordinate 188,106 of NZ_BIFH01000027.1, forward strand.
CCGCCGTGGGCGCCCGCGGGTCCCGCGATCCCGGTCCATGCGCTGCCGCGGGGCTCACGGTGGCCGGTGGATCGGGACACTCCGGCGGAACGGTCCGCCCGGGCGCGGCCGGGCGGGTAGTCGCGATCGATGGGAGCGCGGGAGCAGGCCGGGGAAGGGATCGATCCGGTGTGTGGTGATCGTCCGCCGCCCGCTCCGGCGCGGACGGTCAGGTGAAGACGGGCAGCCGCAGCATCCCCGTGGGCACGTCCTCGTCCGGCGGCAGGTAGAGCCGCTGGAGGGCCACGACGACCGATTCGGCGGCGTGGTCGCGGAATTCCGAGGAGGCCAGCCGGGCCGCGTCGTCCACGTTGGTGAGGTAGCCCATCTCGATGCGCACGGCGGGCATCCGGGTGCGCCGCAGCAGTGTCCACGCCTTGCCGTGGGTGCGGCCGTCCACCATGCCGGTACGCGCCACGAGTTCGCGCTGGACCAGGCTCGCGAAGTGCTCCCCGGTGGGCGAGCGTCGCCCGTACCGGTCGCTGCCGCTGCCGTAGTAGTAGCACGAGACCCCGGCGGCACGCGGGCTGTCGTTGCGGTCCGCGTGCAGGGATATCACGAGGTCGGCGTCGGTGGCGTTGGCGAAGGCCGCCCGCTCCTCCTCGCCGATGCCGTCCTCGGCCGGCCCCCGGGTGAGGTAGGCGCGCACGCCCAGGGCGGACAGGCGGCCCTCCAGGCGCCGGGCCAGGTCCCACATCACCTCGGCCTCGGTCAGGCCGTGTGCGACCACACCGAAGTCCGCGCCGCCGTGGCCCGGGTCGATCACCACGGTCTTGCCGGCCAGCGACGGGCCGGAGCGGTGCAGCAGTTCGGACTCGCGCATCGCGTGCGGTTGGCCGCCGACGACCGTGCGCGCGAGCCGGTCGAGGGCTCGGAACGTGGCCGGTCCGCACGTACCGTCCGCGCCGAGTCCGTAGTTGCGTTGGAATTCGCGCAGGGCGCGTTCGGTGGCCGGGCCCAGGATGCCGTCCACCCGGCCGCAGTCGAAGCCCATGTCGAGCAACCGCTGCTGGAGGGTGGCCACATCGTCCCCGACGGTGGGGTGGCCGGCCGAGTAGGACAACATGCGGTCGCCGAGGCGCCACCGTGCCTCGTCGAGGTGACGGTAGGTCTCCGGGCCGACGACGCCGTCCACGGTCATCGCGCGCTGCTGCTGGAAGTGCCGGACGGCGAGGTCCACGGAGTGGTCGAACACCGCGTCCGCGTAGCCGCCGAGGCCGTCCGGACCGCCGGTGTCGGTCGGCCTGGGGGCACCGGCGGGCAGGAGGCCGAGCAGCACCAGTTTGGACCTGATCTCGGCCACTGCGGGGCCGGTGTCACCGCGTCGGTACCGCCGCTGCATGGTCATGGAAAGAAGTCCTCCCGAGTTTTGACGCAACACTCGATCGTACGCGCGCATCCGGTCGTTCCCGTACCGGAGCGGGGGTCCGGGGGCCTCGATTCCGCACCGCGCGCCGCGGCGGGTCGGGCGCGCGGTGCGGCGGTGCGCGGCCCGTGGCGCACGGCCCGGTCGTCGCCGTCGGCCGGTACGCCCTGACACGCGCGAGGGGCGCTCCCCGGTTCCGGGAAGCGCCCCTCGCGCACGGCCGATGTGATCGGACTCAGATGAGCCCGTCGAGCTCCCGCAGGAGAGCCGCCTTCGGCTTGGCGCCGACGATCGTCTTGACGATCTCGCCGCCCTGGAACACGTGCAGGGTCGGGATCGACAGCACGCCGTAGCGGGTGGTGATCTCCGGGTTCTCGTCGATGTTCAGCTTCGCCACGGCGAGCTTGTCGCCGTTCTCCGCCGCGATCTGCTCGAGCGCCGGGGCGATCTGGCGGCAGGGGCCGCACCACTCCGCCCAGAAGTCGACGAGCACGGGCTTGTCGCTCATCAGGACGTCGGTGTCGAAGGTCTTGTCGGTGACTGTGTGGGTGGCCCCGGCCATGGGTTGCTCCTCGGTGTGCTGGGGGTGGGACGAACGAAGGACGGACGACGGGGTACGGGTCAGGCGCTCGCGCCGTCGGCGAGCGAGGCGAGGTAGTGCTCCGCGTCGAGGGCGGCCGCGCAGCCGGTGCCGGCCGCGGTGATCGCCTGGCGGTAGGTGTGGTCCACGACGTCGCCCGCGGCGAAGACGCCGGTGAGGTTGGTCCGCGTGGTCGGCGCGTCGACCTTGATGTAGCCCTCGTCGTCCAGGTCGATCTGGCCGCGCACCAGCTCGGTGCGCGGGTCGTGGCCGACCGCGATGAACAGGCCGGTGACCGCCAGGTCGCGCAGCTCGCCGGTGACGGTGTCGCGCAACCCGACGCCGCTGAGCTTGCCGTCGCCCCGGATCTCGGCGACCTCGCTGTTCCAGGCGAACGAGATCTTCTCGTTCGCGAACGCCCGATGCTGCATCGCCTTGCTCGCGCGCAGCTCGTCGCGGCGGTGGATCACCGTCACCGAGCGGGCGAAGCGGGACAGGAACGTGGCCTCCTCGATCGCCGAGTCGCCGCCGCCGACCACCGCGATGTCCTGGTCGCGGAAGAAGAAGCCGTCGCAGGTGGCGCACCAGGACACCCCGCGGCCGGACAGCGCGTCCTCGTTGGGGAGGGAGAGCTTGCGGTAGGCCGACCCGGTCGCCAGGATCACCGCGCGCGCCTTGTGCACGGTGCCCGCGCTGTCGGTGACCGTCTTGACGTCGCCCGCGAGGTCGACGGCGACGATGTCGTCCGGAACCAGCTCGGCGCCGAAGCGCTCGGCCTGCTTGCGCATGTTGTCCATCAGGTCCGGACCCATGATGCCGTCCGGCCAGCCGGGGAAGTTCTCGACCTCGGTGGTGTTCATCAGCGCCCCGCCCGCGGTGACGGCGCCCTCGAAGACCAGCGGCTTCAGGTCCGCGCGTGCTGCGTAGACGGCGGCCGTGTACCCGGTCGGACCGGATCCGATGATGATCACGTTGCGGACGTCGCTCACGCTGAGCCTTCCCTGGTTCCTTGTCGAGCCTCGTGCCGGTGGTCGGCGTCGGCTGTGCGGGTCTGCGAAACCCGCGCCCCGAGAGATGCGGTGTCTCGTTCGACAACGGATCCTAGGCGCGCACCATTCCCGGGTCACAACGCCGCGGGTGCGGCGTGCCGGGGATCACCTTCTCGGTACCTCGGTGCTCAGCAGGAGCGAGCCGGCGAACCCGGTCGAGGGGGGTACGGCGGGCGGCGGGCTCGCCGAGGTGTCGGTGGTGGAGCGCGGGGCGCACGACGCGTCCACGATGTACACGCGGACCCGGTCGGTGTTCGGACCGGGCAGGACCACCACCCACGCGGGCTTGCCGGTATAGCTGCCGGCGTCGGCGGCCAGCGCCCGCGGCGCGTCGGGACCGACCGCGGCGGCCACGCACGCGGGCAGCTCGCGCGGCGCGCGGTCGGCGCGACGCAGCAGCAGCGAGACCTGGTCGGTCAGTCCGCCGACGGTGTACACCGTCGGCGCGGCGGTGGACGCCGACAGCGGGGTCTGCGGGGTGTGCTCCTCCGCGTTCGCCCCGGGGCGCTCGCCCGACTTGCCGGGCGGGGCGGCGGCCTTGGGCGCGGACGCGTCGGCGTTGCTCCGGACCGCGCTCGACCGGTGGTCCGAGTCGCCGTCGTCGCCGGTGCCGACCACGATCGTGACGCCCAGGGCCACCGCGGCCGCGGCCGCGGCGAGCAGGAGCAGCGGACCGCGCCGCCGACGGCGGGCCCGGTCGAGCGGGACGACGACGTGCTCGGCCGGCGGCGCGCCCGGCTCGGGCGGCGGGGTCACGACCGACACCGGCACGGGCAGCGGCAGCGGCAGCGGCTTCGGCGTGGGCGGCTCGGCGGGGCGCGGCGGCGGCAGCGCGGCCAGGGCCAGCGCGTCGTCGATCCGGGCGATCACGTCGGCGGGCATCGGCTCGGGCGGTTGTCCGCCGAGCAGTTCGCGCACCTCCGCGAGCGCGTCGCGGGTGTCGCGGCACTCGGCGCACTCGGCGAGGTGGGCGTCGAGCGCGGCCGCCTCGGCCGCGGTGAGCAGTCCCTCGACGAGGTCGGACAGCACCTCGACGTCGATGTGTTCGTTCATCGTGTGCCACCTCCCTCCATGCTCGTGCCGCCCGTGTCCGGGGTCGGACCGCCGGCTCGTGGGCGGTCGTCCGTCGATGGGACGGATTGTCCGGCCGAGGGGTTCCCCGGTGACCCGGCCGGGCCCGGTGGCCCGCTCTCGCGCAGGTGCCGCACCAGGGGCAGGAGCTTGGCCCGACCGCGGGCGCAGCGACTCTTGATGGTGCCGGACGCGACGTCGAGGATCCTGGCCGCCTCGTCGACGGGATAACCCTCCATGTCCACCAGGACGAGCGCGGCACGCTGTTCGGCGGGGAGGGTGGCCAACGCGGCGAGCAGCGCCTCGCGGGTCTCGCCCCGGACCGCCGGATCCTCCTGCGCGGGCGCGGGCAGCCGCTGGTCCAGATCCTCGGGCAGCGGTACGGCCGGCCGGGCGGCGCGGCGGCGGGCCCGGTCCAGGCAGGCGTTGACCACGATCCGGTGCAGCCACGTCGTGACGGCCGCGCGGCCCTCGAACCGTCCCGCAGCTCGGTAGGCGGAAACCAGGGCGTCCTGGAGGGCGTCAGCGGCTTCCTCGCGGTCCCCCAGGGTGCGCAGGGCCACCGCCCACAGCCGATCGCGGTGCCGGCGTACGACTTCGCCGAACGCGTCGGGGTCGCCGTGGCCGTGTCGGGCGAGCAGATCGGCGTCGGTGACGTCCGCGTACGCCGATCCGTTGCGCTCGGTGCTCACCGCCTACCTCCCCTGGGCCCGGGGTCATCCTGGCATGGGGCCCGCGTGGGACGCAGAGGGGATCGCCTCGTTCGTGACATCGGTATCGGGCTCGGGATCGGTCCGGGGTCGGCGTGGTGGATCCGGGCTCAGGGCAGCGTGGAGAACGTGACCTCGCGCCACGCGTTCTGATATCCGGCGTTGTAGATCTGGTAGTCGCCGATGTTCGAGTCGACCTTGGGCATCGCGGTCATGACCAGGAGGACGAACTGTGCCCGTACCGGTTTGCCGGTCGCCTCGATCCTCAGGTCGGTGCCCTTGTTGGTGCCCTCGCCGACCGTGGTCTTGAAGGCGTCCTCGGAGGTCGGCATGGTCTTCGCGTCGGGCGCCGCCATCAGCTTGATGTTGGTGTACGCCCCACCCGAGCCGAGGGTGATCTGCGCGTCGCGCAGTTCGTGGACCGCGCCGAGGTCGTAGACGATGCCGTAGCCCTTGCGGCTGAACGTGATCTCCGGGCCGTCGACCATGTAGTTCGTGCGCCAGTAGGTCGACGGGTTCTCGTCGTAGGTCTTGTACACATCCTGCGGCGAGATCGGTGTACCGCCGCCGATGGAGATCTCCTTGCCGTTCTTCGGGCGCGTGGTGCTCGGCTTCGGGGGGACCGTGCTCGGCGGCGCGGTCGGCGACTGCACGTCCTGCGTCTTCAGCGGTGGTTCCTTCTTCTCGCCGTCGCCCACGTGGCTGGCCACCTGCCACGTCACCAGCACGATGGCGAGCACCACCAGGACCGCGACCGCGCCCTTGACCGCGGCGCCGAACCGGCCGCCCAGCGGCGGCGGCGGGGTGACCGGCGGTCGGGCCGGGCCGGTCGGGCCGCCGCCGGAGTAGCCCGCCGAGGCGTAGACCGTCCGGTTCGGCGTCGGGGTGTAGATCGGGTATTCGTCCGGCTCCGGGCCGCCGACGATGGCGTTCTGCTCCGGCGGGTGCATCTCCGGGATGGCGGTGATCGCCGCGGACAACTCCCCCGGTGTCTCGAACACCGGTTCGTGCTTGACCTCGTGGCCGAGCGCGCGCATCGCCAGGGCGGCGAGCGTGTCGTCCACGCCGGCCCGGATCTGGCCGGGCGCGCACAGCCTGCCGCCGGTGAACGGCGCGGCCTGCAAACCGTATTCGGTGCCCTCGACCCAGCGTCGGGTCAGCGCGGCGTACATCAGCCGGCCGACCGCGTGCGTGTCGTCGCGGGCCGCGTCGGTGGTGTCGTGCCCGTACAGCGCCGCCTCGACCGCCAGGCCGACGATCTTGTACTGGCCGGTGTGCATGCGCAGCACGTTCTCCGGCGTGAGCCGCAGGTGCGACAGGCCGGCGCGGTGTGCGACGGACATCGCCTGGGCGAGCGCGCGGGTGAGTTCGTAGACCTCGTGCGGCGGCAGCGGGGCGCTCTCGAAGACCTTGGTGAGGTTGTCGGCGTCGGGCAGCCACTCCTTCACCACATAGATCAGGCCGTCCTGTTCGGCGCAGTCGAGGACCTGGACGAAGCGGGGGTCGCCCATCAGCGCGGCGGCGCGGGCGGCTGCGATCACCGCCCGACCGTGTTCACCGCCGGCGGGGACGATGTGTACGCCCACCGCGCGCCGCAACTTCTCGTCCACCGCGCGCCAGGTCTCGCTGCGGCCGTTCTGGGACAGGCGGTGCTCGAGCCGGTAGCGCTCGGCGAGTCGGGTGCCTCGGCTGACCCGGGGGGCCGGGGGCTCCGGGGCCGGTGCGGGCTCGGCCGGCGCGGCGTCGGCGTCCGTGTCGCCCTTGCCGCCGTCGCCGTCGGCCGTCGGCTTCCGCACGACCGGTTCGACCGCCGCTTCGGCGCTTCCCGCGGTCGCGGTCGGCTCGGCGGTCTCGGCCGCCGCCTCTTCGTCGGACGGGGAAGCGGAAGGCGCCCCGGGTTCGGAGCCGGCATCGGGTTCGGGCTCGGAACCGATGGGCAAAACCGTGGTGGTGGTTCCGGAGGTCTTCTCGTCCGAACCGACACGTTTGTCCAACGATGTGTCAGAAGCCTTTGTCGGTACGGGGTTTGCCTCACCCGTCGCTAGGTCGACGGATCCTGCGGTTCGGTCCGTCACCTCGGCCTCATCCTCCTCGTCGGCACACTCATCGTAGAGGTGAGGCTTCTCGGGCCGTTGGTCAGGGACGACCTCTACATGTCTTGAGACTCCCGGACCCCGTCTCGGGTTGCCTCCTCGCAAGATCCGAAAAGGAATCCGAGACCGGCGTATCGGGAGCATTACCCCCGTTTCGCCGAGGGTCACACCCTCACTCGCCCCATGGTGGTGCATCCCACACCGTTCCGCCCGCCGAATTCCCGGTGGGAATCCGGCGGGCGGGGTCGTACGGTCGTCCGCGCGAGCCGCTCAGCGGCCGAGTCGGCCCTTGATCATCCCGGTCATCGCGCTCATCTCCTCGACGCGCATGCGGTTCGCCGCGATGAAGAACACCACGAACATGGTCACGATCCCGGCGCCCACCGCGATCGCCGAGCCGCCCATGGCCGAGCCGAAGTGGCCGGTGCACAACCGGGCCACGAAGAACGCCGCGGCGCCGCCGATCCCGGCGGCGATCAGCAACCGGGTGTAGGTCCGGGTCACCCGGCGGCCGTCCAGGTCGCCGAGCCGCTTCTTCAGCCGTTGCGCGGCCAGCAGCACGCCGACGAGGTAGGCGAGGCTGTAGCCGCCCGCGATGCCGACACCGGCCCACTTGGTGGGCAGCGCGACATAGGCCAGGCCCGCGAAGGCCGCCTGGGCGCCCGCGATCCACACGGTGTTCAGGAACGGTGTTCGGGTGTCCTCGTACACGTAGAACCCGCGCAGCAGCACGTACTGCGCCGAGTACGGGATCAGGCCCAGGCCGAGCGCCATCAGCATGTAGCCGATCCAGTGCGCGCTCTGCTCGCCGGTGGGCGCGAAGATGAAGCCGCCGATGTCCCGGCCGAGGGCCACGAAGATCACCGCGCACGGGATCATCGCCACCGCCGACAGGCGCAACCCGGAAGAGATGTCGCCGCGCACGCTGGCCTCGTCGCCGTCGGCGGCGGCGCGACTCATCCGGGGCAACATCGCGGTCATCACCGACACGGTGATCACCGCCTGGGGCAGCTGCCAGATCAACAGCGCGCTGCTGTAGGCGGTGAAGCCGACGCCGAACTGGATGTTCTGGTCCCGTGCGTCGACGTCGATCGCGGTGGCGAGCTGGGTCACCACCAGGTAGCCGGCCTGGTTGGCCAGCACGAACAGGAACGTCCACTTGGCCAGCCCGAGCGCCTTGCCCATCCCCGAGCCGCGCCAGTCGAAGCGCGGCCGGAAGCGGAACCGGGCCGACTTGAGGTACGGGATCATCGCCATCGACTGCACGACCATGCCGAGCAGCGTGCCCAGACCCAGCAGCCGGATCTCGTCCGGGGTGATGGTGTCCGAGTTCTGCCCGGTGTTCTTCTGGGTGCCGGCCACCCAGATGTACAGGCCGAACGTCGCGATGATGACGATGTTGTTCAGGACCGGGGTCCACATCATCGGGCCGTAGCGCTCGCGCGCGTTGAGGATCTGCCCGAACAGCACGTGCAGACCCATGAAGAAGATGATCGGCAGGCAGTAGCGCGCGAAGGTGATCGCGAGCTCGTAGTCCTGATGATGTTTGGCCAGCGAGTTCGCGAACGCCCGGATCAGCAGCGGCGCGCCGAACCAGGCCAGCATCACCAACCCCGCCAGCACCGTCATCACCAGCGTGAGCAGGCGGTTCGCGTACGCTTCGCCGCCGTCGTCGTCCTGGCGCATGGCCCGCACCAGTTGCGGTACGAACACCGCGTTCAGCGCGCCGCCGCCGACCAGGATGTACAACAGCGTCGGCATCGTGTTGGCGACGTTGTAGGTGTTCGCCAGGATCGCGGTGCCCAGCGCCGCCGCGGCGACCAGGTTGCGCACGAAGCCGGTCATCCGGGACACGATCGTGCCCGCCGCCATCACGGCGGAGGACCGCATTATCCCGCCGAGCTTGCTGCCCTTCCTGCCGCCGCCGCCGACCGGGATGCCGGCCATGCGCTCCTCGGCACCCGAGCCGGGCATCCGATAGACGGGCGACGTGGACGGATTCACCGGTACCGGCGGGGCGTCGAGGACGGCGCTCGCCGACATCGACGCGGCGGCGGCCTCGGCCCGGTGCTGGGTCTCGTAGCGCTGGTACGCCTCGGTGTACGAGGGCATGCCCGCGATGTCGCCGGCGAGGCCGAGGTTGATGCCGGTCAGCGTCTGGTCCATCAGCCAGCCGCCGGGGCGGTCGTAGTCGCCCCAGCCGCCCTGGCCCTGCTGCGGGCTCGGCTGCTGCGGGACGTACGACTGCTGTTGGTACGACTGCTGCTGCTGGTGCTGCTGCGGCTGTGGCTGCTGCGGTTGCTGCGCGTAGTTCTGCGCCTGCGGCTGCTGCAGGTACGGGTCGCCGGAGCCGTATCCGCCGTTGTCGCCGTACTGCTGCGGCGCGCCGGACGGGTCGTAGTGCCGCGAGGGGTCGTACTGCCGGGAAGGGTCGTACGGCGGCGCCGGTTCGGGGGTGAAGATCTCGTCCACGCCCACGTACGGGTCGTTGCCGGGCGGGTCGCTCAACTCGTCCCGGAACCACGCCCCGCCGTCCTGTGCGGGCTGCTGCTGTTGCTGCTGCTGCCCGTACGGGTCGTAGCCGCCGCCCGACTGCGCGCCGTAGGGATCCCCGTAGGCCGGTTCGGGGCCCGCGCCGTAGCCGCCCTGGCTCGAATAGCCCTGCTGCGGGTACTCGGGCTCGCCGTATCCCGGGTGCGCGTTGGGGTCGGGATAGCCCTGCTCCCCGGGGCGCGCGTACGGATCGGGCGGCTGCGCGGCGTAGGGATCGGCCGGCTGCCCGTACGGATCGACGTACTGCTGCAGGTATGGGTCGGCGGGCGGCCGACCCCGGTAGGGATCGTCGTGCGCGCCGTCGTCCGGCTCGGCGGAGCCGCCGGTGTACGGCTGACGTTCGTCGCTCCGGTCGCTCATGCGGGCGGGCCCTCGTCTTCTCGGTCAGGTTGAGTGTCCGGTGCCCACTTTCTCATTCGGGGCGGTCGGTCGTGGATCCCAACGGTGTGTGTCCGTGCGGGTCGGCCGGATCGGGCGGTCGGTTCCCGCCGGCGTGCGGGTGCGTCGCACGCGCCGGCGACCACCCCGATATCGGCCGGATCCGGTCCCCGGCGGCGTCGTCCGGGGGATCGGATTCCGCCGGCGGGTCGACGTCGTCCTCACCATCCTCGCCGTGCGCGTCCCGGGCAAGGGCCGCCTCCCGGCGCTTGCGCAGGAACGCGCGAAGCGAGAAGACCGCGAGCAGGAAGGCGAGGCCGCCGATGATCCAGCGGGTCAGCGCGTCGATCGTGGTGGTGTTCACGAAGAACGACTGCGCCGGATTCACCGCCCGCCCGTCCGGGGTGAGCAGCGCCACGTCGACCATGACCTTGCCGTTCGCGGCCGATTTCGCCGAGATCGGCACCTCCAGCCGGCGGCCGTCGGGCACCGTCACGGTGGCCGGGTCGCCCAGCTTGAGCCGGTTGGGCTGGTGCGAGGTGACGACCACCCGCACGTTGATCGGCTGCTGGAGGTTGTTCACGACGGTGACCGGGATGTTGCCCTCGTCGCCGGACAGGGTCACCCCGGTTCTGCGGATGATGTAGACGAGCGATTCCAGCTCGCGCAGTCCCCGGGTCACGCCCAGCCGGTAGCGGTCCGCCCCCTGCGTGTCGCCGCGCCACGCGGTGGACAACATGCGCAGGAGCGCGGGGTTGAACGGGCCGGTCACCCGCTCGGGCCGGGTCAGGATCGAGGCGAAGGTCTGCATCGACCCGGCCAGGTTGTCGGTCTCCGCCAGGTATTGCGCGCTCGGCTCGGAGGCGCGGACGTTCTTGGGGTAGGCGGCCGCCTTGCGTGCGGGCAACGGGGCGGGCTCGGCGGCCAACTCGGTCAGGCCGGTCGGTTGCGCCCACTCGGCCGACGCGGCCATCACGTCGCGCAGCACGCCCGCCAGCGCGGTGTCCATCAGCCGCGGCGGGGCGATCAGCACGCTGCGGGTGGGCTTGAGCGTGGGCTCCTGCAGCACGATGGTCAGGAACTCGGCGAGCAACTGCTGGGTGGTCAGCACCGCCTGGCCCGGCGCCCTGGTGTCCGCGGCCAGCAGCGTGTCGATGTCCGGGTCGGTGACCAGCGCGGTGCCCTTGTCGGCGCCCGGCAGGGACGCGGTGGCCAGCGGTGTGACGTTGAGGTCCTTGGTCGGCGGCAGGCTCGCGCCGGCGGTGATCACCGTGCCGGCCCCGCTGCCGCCGGCCAACGAGACGATCGACGGGTCCAGCGCGCCGGAGACGGGCCAGGCGACGTCGGCGCGCGCGGGCCTGCCCAGGACGCGCTGGAAGACGGCGGCGGATTCGAGCTGGGCCTCGGCCAGCTGCGGGCGCAGGTCCGCCTTGCTGGCGTCGAGCGAGTGCGCCACGGCGGCGATGTCGGTGTCGCCGTACGGGAGGCCGATCACGGGCTGGGGGCCGATGGCGCCCTTGAGCCGGTCCAGCCATCCCGCGGCGGTCTGGCCGCCGCCGCCGGCCAGGGTGTTCGAGATCTGGTTCGGCGTCGCCTTGGCCGTGTCCTCCTCGGGCGGCGGCTTGCCGTCCTTGGTCTTCCTCGGCTTGCCCGGCTCCAGGCTGCCGGGCGGCGCGACCCGGTAGCCGCCGGCCATCTCGGCGGCGGAGTCGAGCAGTTCGGGGTCGATCGCCCAGTCGACCTTCATCCCGCCGCCGATGGCCATCAGTTCGTACAACCGCCCGCCCGGGGCGAACAGCGCGGCCAGCTCGTCGTCGCGAAACACCGGCGTCTGGCCCTCGTCGCCCAGCGTGGTGCCGTCGCGGTGCGGCCGGTCGACCAGCGGCCAGACCATGCCGACCCGCAGTTTCGGTACGTTCTTCAGGCCGTTCTTGCCGACCCACGGCAGGAAGGTGCGGGTGGAGCCGACGACCCGGCCGCCGACCCGCGCCTCGATCGCGAGCGGGTACGCGCCGGCCTCGCCCAGGTTGAGCGCGTCGGCGCGAATGCCGAACGACCACGGCCGGCCCGGTCCCGAGGGCGGCACACTCACGGTCACCGGCTTGACCTCGCGCACCAGGGAGCCGTTCGACTGGCCCTCCTCGGGCGAGGAGATGCCGCTGCGGAAGAGCGGTTCCGAGGTGCGCATCCGCACCGCCAGCTCCACCGCGTCGAGCGGCTTGGAGCCGTTGCCCAGGACCTGGCCCTCGATGGTGATGGTGCCGCCGGGCTTGGCGATCGGGGTCATCTTGGTGATCAGGATTTGCACCCCGTCGCCGTCGGCGGCGCGTACGACGGTCGGCGGCAGCGCCCCGAGCAGCGTGACGGCGAGCAGCAGGGCCGACAGCAGCACACCGGCCACTCGGCCGCGTCGCGGCGGTATCCCGGTCTCGGAGCGGATCCGGCGATGGCTCACGCGCTGTCCGCCAACAGCTCCGGGGCGAGTGTCGCCAACCGTCGTTCGTCGGGGTAGGCGAGGCGCGCGGTGAGCGCGCCGAGCGGAACCCAAGCCACCGCTTCGACCTCGATGTCGTCGTCCGACAGATCCCCGCCCGCCGCCTCCATGAGGTAGTGGTGGACGGTCTTGTGCACCCGCCGGTCCGGCGCGGTGAACCAATAGTCGATCACGCCGAGCGGAGCCAGCACCCGACCCACGATGCCGGTCTCCTCCTCGACCTCGCGCAGCGCGGCGTCCACCACGCTCTCGCCGTCCTCGATGTGCCCCTTGGGCAGCGACCACAGCAGCCGGCCGCGTCGGTCCCGGCGGGCGATCAACGCCGCGCGCAACGTGAGCCGATCGATCACCAGACCGCCCGCCGAGGTCTCCTCGACCACCTGCAGCCGACGGCGCGGCGGCGTGGTCTCGGAAGGCATCCGCCAAGCTTAGTGCGACATGCGCCACGCCATCACGCCATGATCACGCCGGCACGCCGACCGCGCGCGAGGGCGGCCCCGGCATAATGCGCGCGAGAGCCGCGGCCTCGACCCGTAACCTTGTCTCCCGTGCCGAACGCCAAGAACACACCCCTCCCGGACGACTCGCCGGCCGGCGGCGAGCTGAGCGCCGTCCAGCGCCGCGCCGTCACCGAACTGTTGCGCGTCGCCCCCGTCGCCGACGACCTCGCCCGCCGCTTCGAAGCGGCCGGGCACACGCTCGCGCTGGTCGGCGGCTCGGTGCGGGACGCGCTGCTCGGCCGGTTGGGCAACGACCTCGACTTCACCACCGACGCGCGCCCCGAACAGGTGCTGGCGATCGTGCGCCCCTGGGCGGACGCGGTGTGGGACGTGGGCATCGCGTTCGGCACGGTCGGCTGCCGCAAGCGGCTCGCCGGTTCGCCCGACTACCAGATCGAGATCACCACCTACCGCTCCGAGGCGTACGACCGCACCTCGCGCAAGCCGGAGGTCTCCTACGGCGACTCGATCGAGGACGACCTGGTCCGGCGCGACTTCACGGTCAACGCGATGGCGGTCGCGCTGCCGGGGATCACGTTCGTGGACCCGCACGGCGGGTTGGCCGACCTGGCCGCGCGCGTGTTGCGCACCCCGGGTACGCCCGAGGCGTCCTTCGGCGACGATCCGCTGCGGATGATGCGGGCCGCGCGCTTCGCCGCGCAGCTCGACTTCGAGGTCGCGCCCGAGGTGGTCGCGGCGATGACGGACATGGCCGAGCGGATCGAGATCGTCTCCGCCGAGCGGGTCCGCGACGAGCTGAACAAGCTGATCGTGTCCGACCACCCGCGCAAGGGCCTGGAGCTGCTGGTCACCACCGGCCTGGCCGAGCACGTGCTGCCCGAGCTTCCGACGTTGCGCCTGGAGGTGGACGAGCACCACCGGCACAAGGACGTGTACGAGCACACGCTGATCGTGCTCGAACAGGCGATGGCGCTGGAGCCGCCGGGCGAGCCGGACCTGGTGCTGCGCCTCGCCGCGCTCCTTCACGACATCGGCAAGCCGCGCACCCGGCGCTTCGAGGCGGACGGCCGGGTCTCGTTCCACCATCACGAGATGGTCGGCGCGCACATGTCCCGCAAGCGGCTCAAGGCGTTGAAGTATCCGAAGGACGTCACCGACGACATCACCCGCCTGGTCGAGCTGCACCTGCGCTTCCACGGCTACGGCACGGGCGAGTGGACCGACTCGGCGGTGCGCCGCTACGTGCGCGACGCGGGCCCGCTGCTCGATCGGCTGCACAAGCTGACCCGCTCGGACTGCACCACGCGCAACAAGCGCAAGGCGGCCACGCTGGCCCGGGCCTACGACTCGCTGGAGGAGCGGATCGCGCAGCTCGCCGAGCAGGAGGAGCTGGACTCGATCCGCCCGGACCTGGACGGCAACGAGATCATGAAGCTCCTGGAGGTGCCGCCGGGCCCGCTGGTGGGCAGGGCCTACCGGCACATGCTGGAGCTGCGCCTCGAAAACGGCCCGATGGACCACGAGACGGCCGTCGCCGCGCTGCGCGAGTGGTGGACGGCGAACACGCCAGCCTGAGCACGCACGAAGCCCGCCGGTGGGACAGCCGGCGGGCTTCGGTGTCGTACGGGTCCGGGGCGCCTACTCGAACTTGGCGCCCTTTTCCTCGAGTTCCTTCTTGGTGGCCTGGAAGTCCGCCTCGGTGGCGCTCATCGTCGAGATCGGGTCCAGCGCCTTGACGTCGGACAGCGTCGTCTTCGAGGTGAAGGCCATGCAGACCACGCCCTTCTTGGAGCCGGTCCAGTAGAAGGTCGCGAAGTAGCCCGAGCTGTCCGGGAGACCCTCGCACTTGCTCTTGTCCGAGCTGCCGTCGACCTTCTTGAGGACCTTCCACTTGGCGTCGGGCGAGTCGCACTTGGCGATCTTCGGCATCTTGGACTTGCCGATGCCGCCCTCGATGCGTTCGAGGCAGTCACCCGCCTTGGCGCTGGTGGCGTCGTCCTTCTTGAACGCGTTGAGCGCGACCGCGGCGACGATGCCCAGCACGATGAGCACACCGATCGGGATCAGGATCTTCTTGAGCTTGCTCTTGCGCGGCGGGGGCGGCGGCGGGCCGCCGTAGAAGCCCGGCTGGCCGGCGGGCGGGTATCCGCCCGGCTGACCGGGCTGCTGCCCCCAACCCTGCTGCGGCTGGCCCGGCTGCTGCTGCCACCCGCCCTGCGGCTGCGGCTGACCGGGCTGCTGGTTCCAGCCCTGGTTCGGCTGCTGCGGGCCGTTGGGGTCGGGCGGGAAGGGATTGGACATGGGGGCGATCTCCGTTGCAGGGGACTGGTGAGACAGTCCGGAACACTAGGGGTCCGGCCGGACAACGCGCAGCGGGGATTCCCCTTACACCGGTCGAATGTGAGCGGAATAACGGGCAAAAAACGCTATTCGTGGGTGTCGCGGATTACTTTCGTGCCGCGAGACACAGCACGAAGCGGTCTTTCGCGGAATCCGAGACCAGCGGGATCGGGTCGCCCGGCAGCGAATCGCAGACGTCGGTGTTCGTTGTGCCCTGGACCCGTTCGACCACGATGAAGCGGGCCCGCGGGTCCTCGCACGGGACCGGGTCCGCGTCGATGCTCGTCTTGTCGCGCAGGCAGTCGCCCTCGTGGACGCGGACCCCGTCGCCGTCGTCCTTGTGCACGTACCACCAGCCCCCGGCCGCCGTCCCGCCGCCGATCAGCAGCACGGCCAGGGTCGCGATCAGCACCGCACGGCCGCGCCGCGGACGCTCCGCCGCCCGCCGGCTCGCGCGCCCGTCGACCCGCGGCCGGCGGGCCGGCGGGACGTGCGGGGCGGCCGGCTCGCGGGCGGCGAGGTCGTGCCCGTGCGGCGGAGTGTTCTCGGTCCATGCCGGTCTGTACGGCAAAGGATTGTTTTCACCCGGACCGGCGTCGTTGGACATGGAGTATCTCCACAGGTGCCGAAAATCGCTGGATGTGCAGATTAGAACTTCGGCCTCGTCATTGCACTACCCACGGGTAATTTCTTGGAGATGCGCGGTGGATCAAATGCCTCGCCCGGTTATGAAAGGGGCATCACGGCCGGCCGTTGCCCGTCGGAGAGCCCTCGATGATCACCGGAGGGTGGCGGCGTGACGCCAGGCCGTACAGGACTCCGGTCAGCGCATACACCCCCGCGACCCCGAGCAGCACCGCCGGGGAGCGACCGTCGTCGGGTAGCCCGAGCGCGGCGACCGCGGCGGCGCCGACGAACGCGACGTTGAAGAGCACGTCGTAGACGGAGAACACCCGACCCCGGTACGCGTCGTCGACGGTGGTCTGCACGATCGTGTCCACCCCGATCTTGGCGCCCTGCGAGGTCACCCCGAGCAGGAAGGCGCCCACCACCATCGGCGCGAACAGGAACGGCAGCCCGAGCGCCGTCTGGCACACCGCCCCGGCCAGCGCGCACGCGCCGATCCAGGCCGGGACGCCGATTCGCGCGGTGACCCCCGGCGTGATCACGGCCGCCACGAAGAAGCCGAGCGCGGACACGCTCACCGTGATCCCGAAGGTCGCGAGACCGCCGTCGGTGTCGCTCGGATCGTTGAACGTGTTGCGGCACAGCAGCACCGTCATCACGGTCAGCACGCCGTAGCAGAACCGCATCGCGGTGATCGCGGCCAACGCGTGCGCGGGCGCCCGGCGGCGCCACACGTGCACCGCCCCCTCGCGCAGCCCCCTGGCCACCGAGCGCAGCGCCTCGCGCACATCCGGCAACACCCGGTCGGGATCGGGCCCGAGCAGATCGGTCGGCATCGTCGCGGCGACCGCCGCCGAGCCCAGGTAGAGCAGGCCCGACACCACGATCACCAGCGCGGTGGCCCCCGAGCCCTCGGCCAGGAACGCGTGCACGAGCACCGCGGCCCCGCCGCCGACCGCCGCCGCCACCGTGCCGGCCGTGGGTGACACCGAGTTCGCCGTCACCAGTCGCTCGGCTGGCACCACGCGCGGCAGCGACGCGGACAACCCGGCGAGCACGAACCGGTTCACCGACAGCACCACCAGGGCCGCCGCGTAGAAGACCGGATCGGGTACCCCGATCAGCACCAGCGCGGCCGTCACCGCCACCAGCACCGCGCGCAGCAGATTGCACCGCACCAGGACCTGCCGCCGCCGCCACCGGTCGAGCAGCACCCCGGTGAACGGCCCCACCAGCGAATACGGCAGCAGCAGCACGGCGAACGCGGTCGCGATCGCCGCGGCCGAGGTCTGCTTCTCCGGCGAGAAGAACGCCTGCCCCGCGATCGCGACCTGGAAGGCGCCGTCGGACAGCTGCGAGGTCAGCCGGGTGGCGAAGAGCCGACGGAAGTCGCGCAGCTTCAGCAACGAGCGCAGATCACGGATGAGGGCCACGGCGCCCACCGTAGCCGGCGGCGGGCGCCGCACCCGAAACGGGCACCGCCGCGCGCGGATACGCCGAAGGCCCGGCTCCTGGAGGGGAGCCGGGCCTTCGGTCACTCGGACGCACCGCGGGGGTGCGGGTCGAGCGGAGCGGGTCAGCGCTCGATGTCGCCCTTGATGAAGGACTCGACGGCGTTGCGGGCCTCGTCGTCGAAGTACTGCACCGGCGGCGACTTCATGAAGTAGGAGGAAGCCGACAGGATCGGGCCACCGATGCCGCGGTCCTTGGCGATCTTCGCGGCGCGCACGGCGTCGATGATGACGCCGGCCGAGTTCGGCGAGTCCCAGACCTCGAGCTTGTACTCCAGGTTCAGCGGCACGTCGCCGAAGGCGCGACCCTCGAGGCGCACGTACGCCCACTTGCGGTCGTCGAGCCACGCGACGTAGTCCGACGGGCCGATGTGCACGTTGTCCGAGCCGAGGTCGCGGTCCACCTGCGAGGTGACCGACTGCGTCTTGGAGATCTTCTTCGACTCCAGGCGGTCGCGCTCCAACATGTTCTTGAAGTCCATGTTGCCGCCGACGTTCAGCTGCATGGTGCGCTCGAGCAGGACACCGCGGTCCTCGAAGAGCTTCGCCATCACGCGGTGCGTGATGGTGGCGCCCACCTGCGACTTGATGTCGTCGCCGACGATCGGCACGCCCGCCTCGGTGAACTTGTCCGCCCACTCCTTGGTGCCGGCGATGAAGACCGGGAGGGCGTTGACGAACGCGACCTTGGCGTCGATGGCGCACTGGGCGTAGAACTTCGCCGCGTCCTCGGAGCCCACCGGGAGGTAGCAGACGAGGACGTCGACGGCCTGGTCCTTGAGGACCTTGACCACGTCGACGGGGGCGTCGGTCGACTCCTCGATGGTCTCGCGGTAGTACTTGCCGAGACCGTCCAGGGTGTGCCCACGCTGCACGGTGACGCCCGACGGCGGCACGTCGCAGATCTTGATCGTGTTGTTCTCGCTGGCACCGATGGCGTCGGAGAGGTCGAAGCCGACCTTCTTGGCGTCCACATCGAAAGCGGCCACGAACTCGACGTCACGCACGTGATACTCGCCGAACTGCACGTGCATCAGGCCGGGGACGCGGCTGTTCGGGTCGGCGTCCTTGTAGTACTCGACGCCCTGCACCAGCGAAGCGGCGCAGTTGCCCACGCCGACGATGGCTACGCGAACCGAACCCATTCCGGTTGCTCCCTGTGATCTCGACGAAGCCGCCACGAACCGGCGACCTCAGTTGTTGGATGCGGACGGGTCCGAGGCCACGTCCTGGGTGGGGGTCCGAAGCCGGTCGGCGTCCTTCGACGGGTCGACCGGGGTTTCGGGGCCGGCGGCGTCCGGAGTCGCTCCGGCGTGCCGCTCGGCGGTGATGAGCTCGTTCAGCCAGCGCACTTCGCGCTCGACCGACTCCAAGCCGTGTCGCTGCAACTCGAGGGTGTAACCGTCGAGCTTCTCCCGTGTCCGGGTCAGCGACCCGCGCACCCGGTCGAGGCGCTCCTCGAGCCGGCTGCGCCGACCCTCGAGGATACGCATGCGCACCTCGTGGTCGGTTCGACCGAAGAAGGCGAAGTGCACGCCGAAGTTCTCGTCCTCCCAGGCCGAGGGCCCGGACTCGGACAGCAGTTCTTGGAAGTGCTCCTTGCCCTGTGCCGTCAGCTGGTAGACGATCCGGGACCGCTTGCTGCCGGCGAGTGCCGTCACCTCCGGAACCTCCTCCGCGAGCAGACCCCGTTCCAGCAGGGACTTCAGGCACGGATAGAGGGTGCCGTAGGCGATGGCACGGAACGAACCGAGCACGGTGTTGAGCCGCTTGCGCAACTCGTAGCCGTGCATGGGGGAGTCGTGCAGCAGACCGAGGATCGCGAATTCGAGGACGCCACCGCGCCTGCTCATCGCCTTCCTCCATCCACTGCGGACCGGGCCGGACATGGGCACGGACGCGACCGTGGGATACGGTCACAGCCGACCTTCGTCCGGCCGGGGCTCCTGCGCCCCCGGCTCGATGTACCGGCCCGATGTATCGAACCGATACATCGAGACGATAGGTCTCCTTGCCGTGTGGTGGCAAGGCGGCCGCCGGTGACTCGGGTCACAGGCAGGTCACAGTGAGGTCGCGAAAGCGGATCCGCGTAGTCTGTTCCGCCGTGTGGTACCTCAAGCCCCGCTTCCTGCGGAACCGCTTCCCGCGCGCTCGCGTCCTGGGGAGCGGAGAGCCACGACCCGTGCGTCCGACCTCCGCGTCGTACGGCCGAGGAGTAGCGAACGCATGAGTGAACATCGCCGTAGATCACCGCAGCCGCGTCCCGAGGGGCGCGGTGGCTCGCATTCGGGGGGCGCGGGAGGGTCCGGGGGCGGCGGAACGCCACCCGGCGGCTCGTCGTTGCCCGACGGGCCCGGAGAGGGCGACGAGGAACGCCCGCTTTCGCGCGTGGAGGCCCGAGCGGCCGCCCGCGCCGGTGGCCGGCGGGCCGCCAACGGCGGGGCGGCCGGCGGCCGTTCCCGATCCGAGGCCGGTCCGCCCCGGAAGAAGCGGTTCATCGACTACCCGAGGTTCGGCAAGACCGGCATTCGTCGCTGGTTGCCGTCCATCAAGCAGATCCTGGCGATGATCCTGTTCTTCCTCGCGTCGCTGATGGGGCTCGCGGCCCTGGCGTACGCGATGGTCAAGGTGCCCGACCCGAACGCGAACACGACCTATCAGTCGAACATCTACTACTACGCCGACGGCGTCACCGAGATCGGCCGCACCGGGCAGGTCAACCGGCAGAACGTGACGGTGGACCAGATCCCCAAGCACGTGCAGAAGGCCGTGATCGCGGCGGAGAACCGCTCGTTCTACAGCGACTCCGGCGTCTCGCCGAAGGGTCTGCTGCGGGCCGGGGTCACCATGGTCAAGGGCGGCGACACGCAGGGTGGATCGACGATCACCCAGCAGTACGTCAAGAACACCTACCTGACCCAGGAGCGCACCTTCAAGCGCAAGTTCAGCGAGATCTTCATCGCGCTGAAGGTCGACCGGCAGATGCGCAAGGACGACATCCTGGTCGGCTACCTCAACACCGCCTTCTACGGCCGCAACGCCTACGGCATCCAGGCCGCCGCGCAGGCCTACTACAACAAGAACGTCGGCGACCTGAACGTGGCCGAGGGCGCCTACCTGGCCACCCTGCTCAACGCGCCGGGCATCTACGACGTGATCGAGTTCCCGGGCCAGCTGGAGAAGGTCAAGGGCCGCTGGGCGTACGCGCTGGACGGCATGGTCAAGGAGGGCTGGCTGCCCAAGGCGGAACGCGACGCGCTCCAGTTCCCGATGCCGATCAAGCCCAAGCCGGCCGCGAACAAGGCCGGGCAGGCCGGGTACCTGATGAAGGTGACCGACCAGTACCTCAAGGCCAACAACGTGATCCCCGAGGCGAATCTGGCCCGGGGCGGCTACAAGATCGTCACCACGTTCGAGAAGCCGAAGCAGGACGCGGCGGTCGCGGCGGTCAAGGACCAGCTGACCTCCGAGCTGAAACCGGACAAGATCGAGGCGGACCGCTACATCCGCACCGGGCTGGCCTCGGTGGTCCCCGGGGACGGGGCGGTGGTCGCCCTGTACGGCGGTCCGGACTTCATCCAGCAGGAGTACAACGACGCGGTCCGGCGGGACATCCAGGCGGGTTCGACGTTCAAGCTCTTCGTCCTCGCGGCGGCGTTGCGCGACGGCGGCGGCAAGGACGGCAAACCCATCGGCCCGGACAGCATCTACAACGGTGACAGCAAGATCCCGATCAAGCTGCAGAACGGTCAGACGTTCAAGAGGGACGAGAAGACCAACGAGGACTATCGGGCGCCCAACGAGGGCGACGTCGACTACGGTCCGATCCCGATCACCAGAGCCATGGAGAAGTCGGTCAACACCGTCTTCCTCCAACTGGCCGCCGACGTCGGGCCGGAGAAGGTGAAGAAGGCCGCGATCGACGCCGGTCTGCCGCCGGACCTCGGCTCGTTCGAGCCGACGCCGACGATGGCGCTCGGTGTCGCGCCGCCGAGCGCGCTGGACATGGCCGAGGCCTACGCCACGTTCGCGGCACGCGGTCTGCACGCCGATCCGTACTTCGTCAAGGAAGTCACCCACGACGGCTCGAAGGTCGAACTGCCCAAGCGCGAGCCGAAGCAACTCTTCGACAAGAACGTCGCGGACACGGTCAACCAGGTCATGCAGCGGGTCGTGGACAACCCGCCGCTGAACGACGGCACCGGCCGCGCGGCCAAGGCGCTGGCTCGGCCCGTGGCCGGCAAGACCGGTACCACCGACGGCAACAACTCCGCGTGGTTCGTGGGCTACACGCCCAACCTGGCCACCTCGGTGGCGCTGTTCCGGGAGGACCCGAACACGCACGCCCGCCTGTCGCTCAAGGGCCTGGGCGGTCGCGACGCCGTGCACGGTGGTGACATCCCCACGCTGGTGTGGACCGCGTACATGAAGGGCGCGATGCAGGGGATGCCCACCGCCGACTTCGCGGTGCCGGGCGAGAAGTTCGAGGACCGGGACCGGGTGACCCTCCCGCCGACGACCGCGCCGCCGACCACGAAGGCGCCCACCACCCCGCCGCCGACGACCAGCGCACCGCCGACCACGCCGCCGCAGACGTCGACCGCCCCCGGTGGCGGCTCGCACGGCAGCAGCGGTGACCCGGGAGGCGGCGGGAACACCGGCAAACCGACGAACACCGGCAGACCGACGAACACCGAAACCGGCGGGCCCGGCGGGCCGGGCGGTGGCCCGAACGGCAGCCGGGGCGGCGCCAACGGCTTCATCATCGGCGGCCGAGCCGGCAGCGGCTAGGCCACCGGACAGGACCTGATCCACCAGGATCCGCCGGACAGGCCCTAGCCTTACGCGTGCCCCATCGCAATGGCGGTGGGGCACGCGTTGTCGTTTTATCCGGCCGGCGAGGGCCGGCTCCTCG
This sequence comes from Embleya hyalina, assembly GCF_003967355.1. Lineage (GTDB taxonomy): Bacteria > Actinomycetota > Actinomycetes > Streptomycetales > Streptomycetaceae > Embleya > Embleya hyalina. The sequence goes on from NZ_BIFH01000027.1 coordinate 210,293, forward strand.
TGGAGCGCGAGAGGATGGGCGCCATGACGCCGACATCGACCGAACCCGTCCTGCCGAGCCTCGACGATCCGGTGGTCCGGGCGGGCAGCGAGGTCGTCGGTGGGCCGGCCGGGCGCCGGATCCGGTTCGGGGGCAACCGCTGGTGGAGCCCCGTGCGGGTGCTCGTCCTGCTCGCGGTGGCCTGCTTCGCGCTCGGGATCGTGCAGAAGAAGCCCTGCTACGACGGCGGTTGGTTCGCCGGCAGCACGCAGTACTCGCACGCCTGCTACAGCGACATGCCGCACCTGTACGTCAATCGTGGTCTCGCGGACGGGAAGATCCCGTACTTCCAGGAGACCGGCGACAAGGACATGAAGTTCCTGGAGTATCCGGTGATCACCGGCGGGGTGATGGCCTTCGCGGGCACCCTGGCCCGGGCCGCCGGGGATCTCACCGACGGTGATCTCCGGGACGAACAGCTGTGGTTCGTGATGATCAACGCGTTGATCATGATGGCCTGCGCGGTGGTCACCGTGATCGCGGTCAAGGGCACGTCGGGGCGCCGGCCCTGGGACGCCGCGATGGTGGCGTGCGCGCCGGCGCTGGCGCTGAACGGGTTGATCAACTGGGACCTGGTCGCGGTCGCGCTGACCGCGGTGGCCATGTGGTCGTGGGCGCGGCGCAACGTGGTGGTCGCCGGCGTGATGATCGGCCTGGCGACCGCGGCGAAGCTGTATCCCGTGCTGCTGCTCGCGCCGCTGTTCCTGCTGTGCCTGCGCTCGGGACGGCTGGTCGCGTTCGCCAGGACGGCCGCCGCCGCGCTGGTGTCCTGGCTGGTGGTCAACCTGCCGGTGATGCTCGACTTCGACGGCGGGTTGCACATCCGCGAGGGCTGGAAGCTGTTCTACACGTTCAGCCAGGACCGACCCGCCGACTACGGATCGATCTGGTTGATCATCCAGCAACGCGACGGCAAGACCCTGGAGGATCTGAACACCTACGTCACGCTGAGCCTGGTGCTGTGCTGCCTCGCGATCGCCGCGCTGGTGATGTTCGCGCCGCGCCGACCGCGCTTCGCCCAGGTGGCGTTCCTGATCGTGGCCGCGTTCATCCTGACCAACAAGGTCTACTCGCCGCAGTACGTGTTGTGGCTGATCCCGCTGGTGGTGCTGGCCCGACCGCGCTGGCGGGACTTCCTGATCTGGCAGGCCTGCGAGGTGACCTACTTCCTGGGCGTGTGGATGTACATCGCCTCGTTCTCCGGCAAGGGCCTGTCGCAGAACGCGTACCACGTGGTGATCCTGCTGCACCTGCTCGGCACCGCGTACATCTGCATGGTGGTGGTGCGCGACATCCTGCGCCCGGAGCGGGACCCGGTGCGCGCCGACGGCGGCGACGACCCCTCGGGCGGCGTGCTGGATCGGGCGCCCGACGTGTTCGTGCCCGGCGCGATCCCGGCGCGGGCGGGCCACTGAGCGACGGCGAGACGGCGAACGGCCTCGGGGCGGCGGTGGGATCGCCGCCCCGAGGCCGTTCGGCCGGTCGGGTCCTTCGGGTCCTGCCGGGTCAGCGGATCGCGATCCGGTCGAAGTGCGTCGTGGTGTGCCGCAGCGCCGCCTCCAGCTCGTCGCCGGGCTTGGGCGGGGCCACGTCGTTGGCCAGGAACAGCAGGCTGACCTGCATGTGCGGCGGCTCGGCGAACCAGCGCTGCTTGCCCGCCCAGGTGAACGGCGACAACGAGCGGTTGACGGTGGCCAGCCCGGCGCGCGCGACGCCCTTGGCCCTCGGCATCACCCCGCGCACCGTCTTGGGCGCCTCCAGGCCGACCCCCTGCGCGGTGCCGCCGCTGACCACGACCAGGTGCCCGTCGCTCGGCGCCTTGCGCTGGCGGTAGCCGAACCGCTCGCCGCGCGCGATCCGCACCACGTCGAGCACCGTGCCCCGACTGGCCAGCGCGTCGTGGTCGCCCAGCCACAGGTCGGTGCCGATCCGCGGCCGGAACTCGGTGTCCGGGTACCGCTCGCGCAGCACCCCCAACTCGGCCGCGGTCAGGTGGCTGACGTACATCGTCCGCACCGGCAGGCGCGCCGCGCGCAGCCGCTCCACCCAGCCCACCACCTCGACGACCGGGTCGTAGCCGTCCGGGTGGTCCAGCGGCAGGTGCAGCGAGAACCCCTCCAGCCGGACGTCGTCCATCCCGGTGCGGAGCTTGACCAACTCCTCCTCGGTGACCCCGTCGCGCTTCATCGTCGTCATGCACGCGACCACGATCCGGCAGCCCACCAGGTCCCGGGCGGCCTGCACGGAGGAGACCGTGCGGATGGTGCGATCCGGCAGCGGTACCGCCTCCTCGCCGCGCAGATACGGCGTGAGCACCAGGACCTTGCCGTCGAAGTGGTCCTTGACCAGCGCGGCCTCGTAGGTGGTCCCCACGGCCACGGTGTCCACGCACATCCGGGTGGCCTCCTCGGCCAGCCTCGGATTGGTGAACCCGTACCCGTTGCCCTTCATCACCGGCACCAGGCCGGGGAACGTGTCGCGGACCTCGTCCTGGTGCTTGCGCCACCGGGCGGCATCGACGTAGAGCGTGAGCGACATGGGCGTTTCGGGGCCTTCCGGGTGTGGGGCGTGCCTTGGGGGACGCGAGGCGAAGGCGGAGCACGCGACGTGGACCGCGTCGCGGTGATCACGCGCGGCCGGCGACTCGGGGTGTCGCCGGCCGCGCGTCAGCGGCGTGACATGTACATGTCGAGTGCCTTGTGCAGCATCTTGTTGAGCGGGAAGTCCCACTCGCCGAGGTATTCGACGGCCTGGCCGCCGGTGCCGAGCTTGAACTGGATCAGCCCGAAGAGGTGGTCGTTCTCGTCCAGGGTGTCACTGATGCCGCGCAGGTCGTAGGCCGAGGCGCCGAGCGCGTACGCGTCCCGCAACATCCGCCACTGGATCGCGTTCGAGGGCCGGACCTCGCGCTTGTGGTTGGCGGACGCGCCGTACGAGTACCAGACGTGGTCGCCCACGGTGACCATCGTGGTGGAGGCGAGCACCTCCCCCTCGTGCTTGGCCAGGTACAGCCGCATGCGCTCGGGGTCCTCGGCGTTGAGCGCCTTCCACATGCCCTGGAAGTAGGCCAGCGGGCGCGGGGTGAAGTGGTCGCGCACGGCGGTGACCTTGTAGACCTCGTGGAACACCGGCAGGTCGTCGTAGCCGCCCTGGACCACGTCGACGCCGGCCTTCGTGGCCTTCTTGATGTTGCGCCGCCACAGCTGGTTGAAGCCCGCGTGCACGTCGTCGAGGCTGCGTCGGACCAGCGGCACCTGGAAGACGTAGCGCGGCTGCACGTCGCCGAAGCCGGCCCCGCCCGAGGCGTCCTGCTGCCAGCCCAGGCCGCGCAGTTGCCGCTCCAACTCGGAGCCGCGCTCGTCGGTCCAGTCGGGGGTCAGGTCGCGCAGCCGGTTCGCCGACTTGGCCGCGATCGCCTTCTTGATCGTCTCCGCCTCCCAGCGGGCGATCACCACGGGCGGGCCCATCTTGACCGAGAACGAGCCCCGGCTCTTCAGGTGCGCGAGCATCGGGTCGAGCCATCGCCGCAGGTCGCCGTCGAACCAGTCGATGACCGGACCCTCGGGCATGTAGGCGAGGTAGCGCTTTATCTTCGGCAACTGCCGGTACAACACGAGTGCCGCGCCCACGACGGCGCCCGACTCGTCGATCCAACCGATGCTCTCGGATCGCCACTCACTCTTCACCGCACCCCAGGAGGGGCACTGAAGAAAGCTCACGGAGGGCCTGCCCTTGATGAAGGCCAGGTGCTCCTCGGCGGTGAGCGTCCTCAGGCGCAAAGACATGTAAGAGCTCCTCGATATCGGTTCGGCCGTGACAGAGGTTACTGCGCCTGCGGGCGCCATGGATCGTGTCGGGCGTCGCAGGCGGGACGGTACGGGGGCGATGCGGACCTTCACCGGCGAAGCGGGCGCCCGGATCGGCGGTGCGCGACGGGATCGCAAACCGCGAGCGGCCCGCCGGATCCCGGTCCGGCGGGCCGCTTCGGGCGTCGGCGTGGCAGGTCAGTACAGGCCGCCGTGGAACATGTTCATGAACAGTGCGACGGCACTGACGCCGAGCGCGAGCACGGTGACCGCCCGCTCCTCGGTGGTCGCCGAGAACATCTGGCTGATCAGCCCGGTCACGACACCGGCCAGCGCGGTCCACGCGCCCAGGATGTGCATGTCCTTGAAGAACGCGCAGATGCCGGCCACCAGCGCGAACAGCACGACGGCGGCGACCAGCGCGTTCTCGCGCGGATGGGCACGGCCGTCGGAGTTGAGGGTCAGCCGGGGCCGGTGCGCCCCGGCGGGCGCCGCGGGCGCGGCGGACGCTGTGCGGCGGATCGTATGTGCCATCACACACCTCCGGTGAGTGACTGCGGGACGGACCAATTTGTCCATATATCCATCCCCTGGCGTGACCGGCGTCATGCTCGGATTTCGAGACTGTCTGCCGGTCCGGGTACGCTGTACCGTCCGCTGCACTCTCGGCACCCCCGAGCGCTTTGTTCGAGGGGCCGCCTTGGCGTGGCGGCGATTACGCAAGCCCTCCTGCCACGGAGATCCCGTGGCCGATCCAGTCCACAGGAGGTGGGTGTTCACATGCGTAGCTACGAACTCATGGTCATCCTCGACGCGGACCTCGAAGAGCGCGCGGTCACGCCGCTGCTCGAGCAGTTCCTCAATGTCATCCGCAACGACGGTGGCAAGGTCGAGAAGATCGACACGTGGGGCCGTCGTCGGCTCTCGTACGAGATCAAGAAGAAGTCCGAGGGCATCTACGCCGTCGTGGACCTGGCCGCGGAGCCCGCGACCGTCAAGGAACTCGACCGTCAGATGAACCTCAACGAGTCGGTGCTGCGGACCAAGGTCCTGCGTCCCGACCAGCGCTAGTCCGAGCTCGCGCACCACCAACCGCACCGCACGACGAAACGCAGCACTGCGCTGAAATCAGCGAAGGGGTCAGCATGGCAGGCGAGACCATCATCACTGTTGTCGGGAACCTGACTGCCGACCCGGAACTGCGCTTCACGCCCAGCGGTGCCGCCGTCGCGAACTTCACCGTGGCGTCCACGCCGCGCACGTTCGACCGTCAGACGAACGAGTGGAAGGACGGCGAAGCGCTGTTCCTCCGCTGTTCGGCCTGGAAGCAGCTGGCCGAGAACGTGGCGGAATCCCTCCAGCGCGGCACGGGCGTCATCGTCCAGGGCCGGCTGAAGCAGCGGTCCTACGAGACCAAAGAGGGCGAGAAGCGCACCGTCGTGGAGCTCGAGGTCGACGAGATCGGCCCGACCCTGAAGTGGGCGACCGCCAAGGTCACCAAGGCGAGCCGCGGAGGCGGCGGCCAGGGTGGCTACGGCGGCGGTCAGCAGGGTGGCGGCTACGGCGGTCAGCAGGGCGGCGGTCAGCAGGGAGGCGGCGGCTACGGCGGTCGTCCCCAGCAGGGCGGTGGCGCACCCGCCGACGACCCGTGGGCCACTCCCGCAGGGGGCGGTCAGCAGCAGGGCGGCGGCGGCGCGGGGGGCTGGGGTCCCCCGCCGGGCGGCTACTCGGACGAACCCCCCTTCTAGGCCGGAGACGGCACAAGGGGCGGGTCGCGACCCGAGCTGAAGACTTCTGAAACGATCTGGAGAGCACAATGGCGAAGGCGCCTGCGCGCAAGCCTAAGAAGAAGGTCTGCGTGTTCTGCAAGGAGAAGATCTCCTATGTGGACTACAAGGACACCAACCTGCTGCGGAAGTTCATTTCCGACCGTGGCAAGATCCGCGCTCGTCGCGTGACCGGTAACTGCACGCAGCACCAGCGTGACGTCGCCGTGGCCGTCAAGAACAGCCGCGAGATGGCGCTGCTGCCGTACACCAGCACTGCTCGCTGAGAAAGGGTGATCTTGTCATGAAGCTCATCCTCACCCACGAGGTGACCGGTCTCGGTGAGCCCGGCGACATCATCGAGGTCAAGGACGGCTACGGCCGCAACTACCTCATCCCGCGCGGCTACGCGATCCGCTGGAGCCGCGGCGGGGAGAAGGACGTGGCGGCCATCCGTCGCGCCCGCAAGGTTCGCGAGATCCGCACGCTCGACCAGGCCACCGAGGTCAAGGGTCGGCTCGCGGGTCTCAAGGTGACGCTCCAGACGCGCGCCGGCGACACGGGCCGCCTGTTCGGCTCGGTCACCGTCGCGGACGTCGTGGCGGCCATCAAGGCCGCCGGCGGTCCGGACATCGACAAGCGGCGCGTCGAGATCGGTACTCCGATCAAGACCGTCGGGTCGCACCGCATCACGGTTCGCCTCCACCAGGAGGTGTCGGCCGCGCTCGACCTCGACGTCGTGCCCGCCTGACCCGAATCACCCGAACGGCCCGACCCCCTTGCGGGATCGGGCCGTTCGGCGTTTTCCGAGTACCGAATGAGTAGTGGTACTCATGTCCCGCCCACCCCCCGAGGCCCAGTCTGGGAGCACACGCCGGGCGGACCGGCCGGGCAAAGGGGCGGGCGGTCATGGCCAGATTCATCCGACAGTGGTTGCTGCGCGTGGTCAGCTTCGCGCTGACCGGGCTGTATCAGCTCTACCGGGTCCATCCGGTGGTGTGGCGCTGGACCGCCACCCACTATCGGCCGTGGATGCAGCGGTTCGCCCGCCGACACGCGTGGATGACCTGCCAGTTCGCCGCGCTCGACGTGCCCGCCTACCGCGACTTCCTGCGCCGACACCGGTGGCGCTTCCGCTGGTTCGACCTCGCTTCGTATCCGGAGACGTCCAAGGAGAACTACGTCAAGGCGTATCCCGAGGACAGCCGCTGCTGGTTGGGCGCCCTGGAGGTGGCCGGGACGGTGGTGGACGAGTCGTCGGGCTCCTCCGGGACGCCGCACAACTGGCTGCGCTCGCGCCGCGAACTCAAGTCGGTGCACCGCAACGTGGCCGGCTACACGTCGATGGTCTTTCCCCGGCGCAAGCTGTTCGTGATCAACGCCTACTCGATGGGCGCGTGGGCGACCGGCACCAACACCGGCATCGCGATGGCGCGGGTGGCGATGGTGAAGAACACCGGCCCCGACATCGACAAGATCGTGGACACGCTGCGCCACTTCGGGCCGCGCTTCACCTACCTGGTCACCGCGTACCCGCCGTTCCTCAAGCACCTGCGCGACCGGCTGGACGCGGACGGCTTCGACTGGACCCGGCACCGGATGTACGGCTTCGTCGGCGGCGAGGGCATGACCGAGGCGCTGCGCGACTACCTGGAGGAGCGCTTCGTCAAGGTGCGCTCCGGCTACGGTGCCTCCGACCTGACGATAGGGATGGCCGGCGAGAGCGACGCGACGGTGTGGCTGCGCAAGCGGCTGCTGACCGACGAGCGGCTGCGCACCCGGATGCTGGGGCCGGACGAGGGCCGGGTGCCGATGGTGTTCCAGTACAACCCGCTGGAGACCTACCTGGAGACCAACGCCGAGGACGAGGTGATCTGCACGATCAACTCGACCGCGGTGATGAGTCCGAAGGTGCGCTACAACATCGGCGACGAGGGCCGGTTGCTGACCTTCCCGGAGGTCGAGGAGATGATCCGGCCGGACCGCGAGGCGTGGGCCGACTGGGAGCGCGCGGCGCGAGTGGAGGGCATGCGGCTGCCGCTGCTGCTGCTGTTCGGTCGCAAGGACAGCACGATCTCCTACATGGGCGCGAACATCTATCCGCAGGACGTCGAGTACGGGCTCTACCGGGACAACCCGATGGCGGCGCACCTGGAGGGGTTCTGCCTGACCGTCGACGAGTACGCCGACCTGGAGAGCCGTCCGGTGGTCAACCTGCAACTGCGCGACGGGGCCTCGCTGGACGAGGCGGATCGGGAAAGGCTCGCCCTGGTGTGCCGGGAGGGCGTGGTGCGGCACCTGGCCCGGGTCAGCCGGGACTTCGCGCAGTCGCTCGCGGAGGATCCGACGGCGGCCGATGTACGGGTGCTGGTGCACGACTTCCGGACCGGGCCGTTCCTGCGCGGCACCACCCGGATCAAGAACGTCTATCTCGTCGAACCCGGGGAAACCGTGGAATCCGTGGAAGGGAAGCAGCGATGAGGACCACCGATTTCTCGGCGGCGCCGCCGCAGGCGCGAGGCGAGGCGATGTTCATCGGGGCCACGCACTACAGCGGTCCGCGTTCGCTGCTCTCGCTGGCCCGGCCGTGGTTGCGGATGGTGCGCACGATGAAGCGCATGGACGGCTACCGCTGGCACAAGGTCTATCTACAGGGGCCGTTCACGCTGGGCACCATCGCGGTGTTCGCCGACCGCGAGGCGCTGATGCGGTTCGCCCGCACGAGCGCGCACCGCGATCTGATGTGCTGGATGACCGACCGGGGCGAGCGCAACGGCACGGCGGGGTTCATCCGGATCTTCGACGCGCAGCCCGGCGGGTACAGCAACGGCGAGTGGCGGGCCGAGGGGCGCGAGATGGCGCACATCGAGGAGTTCACCCCGATCGGCCGCGAGGAGAGCGGCCCGCCGGTGCACCGGAAGGCGAAGAGGTCGTGACGCTCACCGTGGAGCGGGTCGGGTCCCGGCGCGCGCTGCGCGACTTCTGCGCGTTGCCGATGCGGCTGCACCCGAGGGAGCGCTATGTGCCGGTGCCGCGCGATCAGGTGCGGCGGTGGGCGCGGGCGGGGATCGAGCTGTATCTGGTGCGTGATCGGGCCGGGCGGGTGGTGGGGCGCACCTGTACGCACACCGAGGCGCGGTTCGACGCCAAGCTGGGCGGGCGGCATCAGCTGTTCGGGCTCACCGAGTTCGCCGAGGACCCGGCGGTGTTCGCCCGGCTGGTCGAGCTGATCGAGGAGCGCGCCGCGCGGGCGGGGGCGGACAGCCTGTTCGGGCCGGTGGCGCTGTTGCCGAACCAGACCGGCGGGGTGATCACGTCGGGGTTCACCGAGCGCGGCTTCGTGGACTCGGCGTGGAATCCGGCGCGGTATCCGGAGACCTACGAACGGGCCGGATTCGCCCGGAGGTTCTCGGCGTCGACGTGGATCTGTCCGGGGTTGACCGAGCGGGTGGACGATCCGGCGGCGACGTACGTGTTCGACGACGCGCGGATCGCCGCCGAGCAACTGGTGATCCGGCGCGGATCGCGGCGTCGGTTGGCCGAGCAACTGCCGATCCTGCACACGATGTTGAACGCGAGCTTCGCGCAGCTGGGCTACTACACGCCGATCACCCTGGACGAACTGCGGGCGCAGACCGATGGGTTGGCGTATCTGCTGGACGAGTCGCTGCTGTTGTGGCTGGAGCGGGCCGGCGAACCGGTCGCGTTCACCCTCGCGGTGCCGGACATCTCGGAGTTCCTGATCCGGATCCGCGGCGATCTGCACCCGGGCAACCGGGTGCGGCTGCTGGCGACGCGGGGGCGGTATCGCCGGGAGGCGGTGTTGATCATCAAGGGCACGGTGCCCGGGGCCCAGGGGCGCGGTTATCTCACCCTGCTCGCGCGGGAGCAGTATCGGGCGCTGCGCGCGGGCGGCTACGACACGTTGCGCAGCACGTGGGTCGAGGACGACAACGGGGCGTCGGCGGCGCAGTATCGCCGGATCGGCGGGCGGGAGCTGCACGGGCACACCTTCTACGCGAAGCCGGTCGGGAGCGCCCGATGAGCACCGAACTCGCGGATCTGCTCCGGCTGGCCGGGCGGGCGCCGAGCGCGCACAACACCCAGCCGTGGACGGTGGCGCCGAGTGGAGCCCTGGGCTACGCGCTGTCCTGGGATCCGGCGCGGGCGTTGCCGGTCGGCGATCCCGGGCGGCGGGACCTGTTCCTGGGGCTGGGGGCGTTCGTGGAGGCGTTCTCGATCGCCTCGGCGGCGCTGGGGGTGCCGTTGCGGGTGGAGTACGCGGGGACGCCGGAGCGGGGGCGCGGGGTGGTGGCCCGGTTCGTCCGGGCGGACGAGTGTTATCGCACGTCGTTCACGGCGGCGGAGTTGACCGGGCGGCGCAGTGCGCGGGGGGCGTACGAGCCGGGGGTGTTGCCGGACGCGGTGTTCGCGGAGGCGGCGGGAGCGTTCGCCGGGTCGGCGGGTCTGTGGCGGGGCGGGACCCGGACGCTGGCGCCGCTGCTCGACGAGGCGGATCGCTGGATGTTCGCGGATCCGGCGCTGGTCGGCGAGTTGCGCCGGTGGTTGCGGTTGCGGGCGGGGCGGGCGCCGGCGCGGGACGGGTTGACCGGGCGGGCGTTGGCGTTGTCCGGGGTGGAGGCGCGGGCGCTGCACGCGGTGTTGCGGCCGGGGGCGTATCGGGTGTTGCGGCCGGTCGGGTTGGCGCGGGTGCTGGCGGCGTCCTCGCGGGGGGTGTTGCGCTACGACGGGAGTGTGCTGGTGGTGACGGCGCCGGCCGCGCCCGGGGATCCGGCCGAGCTGCTGGAGTCGGGGCGGGGGTTGTTCCGGTGTTGGCTGACCCTGGCCCGGCACGGCTACGCGACGCATCCGCTCAGTCAGCTGATCGACTGCGCGCGGACGGCCGAGGAGGTGGCGGGTCTGGTGGGGGCGGTGCCGTTGGCGGTGTTCCGGGTGGGGCGGCCGGTGGGCGAGCCGGTGCGGTCGGGGCGGTTGACGGACTGAGCGGGCGGGGGCGGGCAGGTTCGGGCGGGTCGTGACATCGCCCGGCGAGAGTGGTGGCGTCGGCTTGCCTTGATACCCCCTAGGGGTATAACTTCGTGATCGTGGAGCCGACGATGGTCTCCGCGTCGAGGAAAGGATCACCGTCATGAGCACCGCCACCTTCACCGTCAGCGGGATGACCTGCGGTCACTGCGTGTCCTCCGTCACCGAGGAGGTCTCCGAGGTGGCGGGCGTGACCGACGTCGCGGTCGAACTGGCCTCGGGTCTGGTCACCGTGACCTCGGCGCAGCCGGTGGACCCCGACGCGGTGCGCGCGGCCGTCGTCGAGGCGGGCTACGAGGTCGTCGGAGCGTGAGGCGAGGCCGTCCCGTCGGTCGAACCGGCGGGACGGCGGGATCGCCTTCGTGGATCGGCGCGCTCAGCGGCGGCCGGTCACCAGCCACGCGTCGGCGCGGACCCGATGGCCGAGCAGGATCACGCGGGCGAGCATGAAGGTGCCGATCGCCCACCACCACATCGCGATCAGGCCGCCGCCGAGGGCGAGCACCGTGCCCAGGACCGCGCCGAACGCGGCCAGCACGAGGGGCATGGTGAGCGCCAGATAGCGCCCGTCGCCCGCGCCGATCAGCACCCCGTCCAGGACGAACACCGCGGCGGCCACCGGCTGGAGCGCCGCGACCGCGAGCAGCGTGCCGGCCAGCAGGTGGCGCACCGCCGGGTCGGCCGTGAACAGCGGGATGTACAGCGGACGCGCGGCGATCACCACGATCGCGAACAGCGCCCCCGTCCACACCCCCCACACCAGCATCCGGCGGGTGGCGGCGCGGGCGCCGGTCGCGTCGCCCGCGCCCAGGGCCCGGCCGACGATGGCCTGGGCGGCGATCGCGAGGGCGTCGAGGGCGAAGGCGAGGAAGGTCCACACCTGCCAGGCGACCTGGTGGGTGGCGATCGAGGTGTCGCCCATCCGGGTCGCCGCGACGGTGGCGCCGATCAGGATCGCGCGCAGGCTCACGGTGCGCACGAACAGCGGTGCGCCGGCGCCGGCGGACGCGCGGATGCCGGCGAGGTCGGGGCGCAGCGAGGCGCCGTGCCGACGGGCGCCGCGCACGACGGTGACGAGGTAGACCGCGGCCATGCCGGTCTGGGCGATCACCGTGCCCCACGCGGATCCGGCGATCCCCCAGTGCAGGCCGTACACGAAGCCGAGGTTGAGCAGCAGGTTGGCGGTGAAGCCGAGAACGGCCACCAGGAGCGGGGTGCGGGTGTCCTGGAGGCCGCGCAGCACGCCGGTGGCGGCCAGCACGATCAGCATCGCCGGCACGCCGAGCGAGCCGATCCGCAGGTAGGTCACCGCGTGCGGGGTCGCGCTGTCGGAGGCGCCGAAGGCGGCGACGATCCACGGGGCGGTGACCAGGCCGACCACCGTCAGCGCGAGGCCGAGCAGCGCGGCGAGCCAGACGCCGTCCAGGCCCTGGCGGATCGCGGCACGCGGGTCGCCGGCGCCGAGCAGCCGGGCGACGGCGGCGGTGGTCGCGTAGGCGAGGAACACGCACAGGTTGACCAGGGTGGTCAGCATCGCGCCCGCGACGCCGAGTCCGGCCAGCTGCGGGGTGCCAAGGCGGCCGACGATCGCCGAGTCGACGAGCACGAACAGCGGCTCGGCGACGAGGGCGAAGAACGCCGGGACGGCCAGCCGCAGGATGTCGCGGTCGTGCGCGCGGGGCCGGGGGGCGGGGGTGGGCGCGCTGTCGGGTGCCGGCACGAGCGGCTGTGGATCGGTCGCCGGAGGGTTCGTCGGCGAGGAGGGGGTGGACGGCACCCGTCCACGGTAGTCATCCACAGGTAAGGGGCACAATGCCGTTCTGGTCGTTACCGGCGAGCGCGGGGCGTACGCGGGTGCACACGTGGGGCGATAGCCGCATGATTCGCCCAACAGTTTTTCACATACACAGCCGGTGGATAGAGAAATTGCAGGTCAGAGCCCGTTTGTGGACATGATTGCGAAGCGTTGGCGGCCGACTGCGCACAGCTTGTACACAGCTGGACCCGTCCCTCTCCACAGGTTGTCCACAGTTATCCACAGGCCCTGTGTATGACCGCCTTGGCCGGTCCGGGGTCCACCCGTACGGTGAAGGGCCGCATGCCGCGTCGTGCGGCGATTCTGTCGGCCGTGTGGCGTATGAAGGACACGGTGATTGCGGTGCGATCTCGCGCGAGCCTCGTCGAAAGGAGACCCCGGGCATGAGCGTCTCCGAGTTCGAAGAGGCCCGACCCGAACCGGCGCGCGAAGGATTCGAGCGGACCCCGCCGCAGGACATCGCGGCCGAACAGTCGGTCCTCGGCGGCATGATGTTGTCCAAGGACGCGATCGCCGACGTCGTGGAGAACCTCAAGCCGGTCGACTTCTACCGGCCCGCCCACGAACTCGTCTACAACGCGATCCTGGACCTGTACGCGCGGGGCGAACCGGCCGACGCGGTCACCGTCGCCGCCGAGTTGACCAAGCGCACCGAGATCGGCCGGGTGGGCGGTGCCCCGTACCTGCACACCCTGATCTCGTCGGTGCCGACCGCGGCCAACGCCGAGTACTACGCGCGGATCGTGCGCGAACAGGCGGTGCTGCGCCGCCTGGTCGAGGCGGGCACCCGGATCGTGCAGATGGGATACGCGGCCGACGGCGAGGTCGACGACATCGTCAACAACGCCCAGGCCGAGGTCTACAAGGTCACCGAGCAGCGCACCACCGAGGACTACGCCCCGCTGGCCGACATCATGGAGGGCGCCCTCGACGAGATCGAGGCGATCGGCTCCCGCGGCGGCCAGATGTCCGGCATCCCCACCGGCTTCACCGACCTGGACTCCCTCACCAACGGCCTCCATGCCGGCCAGATGATCGTCATCGCCGCCCGCCCCGCCATGGGCAAGTCGACGCTCGGATTGGACATCGCGCGCGCCTGTTCGATCAGGAACGGACTCTCCAGTGTGATCTTCTCGCTGGAGATGGGGCGCAACGAGATCATGATGCGTCTGTTGTCGGCGGAGGCGCGGGTCGCGTTGCATCACATGCGGTCGGGGAGCATGACCGACGACGACTGGACCCGCCTGTCGCGCAAGATGGGCGAGGTCACCGCCGCGCCGATGTACATCGACGACTCGCCGAACCTGTCGATGATGGAGATCCGGGCCAAGTGCCGCCGGCTCAAGCAGAAGCACGACCTGCGTCTGGTGATCATCGACTACCTCCAGCTGATGCAGTCGGGCGGCTCGCGCCGGGCCGAGAACCGCCAGCAGGAGGTCTCCGAGATGTCGCGAAACCTCAAGCTCCTGGCCAAGGAGCTCGAGGTCCCCGTGGTCGCGATGTCCCAGCTCAACCGTGGCCCCGAGCAGCGCACCGACAAGAAGCCGATGGTGTCGGACCTTCGTGAAAGTGGTTCGATCGAACAGGACGCCGACATGGTCATCCTGTTGCATCGGGAGGACGCGTACGAGAAGGAGTCGCCTCGGGCCGGGGAGGCGGACCTGATCGTGGCCAAGCACCGCAACGGTCCGACGGCCACGATCACCGTGGCGTTCCAGGGGCACTACTCGCGCTTCGTGGACATGGCCCAGAGCTGAGATCCGGGCCGGTCACGGCGTTGGGCCGAAGGCCCTGCGGGTGTGGGTGAGGAGTTCCCGGACGGCCGGGTTGTGGGTGTGCTTCCAGACCAGGGCCAGCAGGGCCGGGATTCGTACGTCGGTGATGGTGCGGGCGAGCAGGCGGTCGGCGTAGCGGGCGGCCATGGATTGGCTGAGCACGCCGACCGCCAGGCCGCGGGCGGCGAGGTCGGCGATCGCGTCGGCCGCACTGGCCTCCAGCGCGATCCTGGGGTGCAGGTCGCGGGCCGCGCAGGCCCGGTCGAGGACGGTGCGCAGGCCGGTGCCCGGGGGCATGCAGGTGATCGGGTGCGCGGTCAGGTCGGACAGGGTGATCCGGGAGCGGGCCGCCAGCGGGTGGTCGGGCGGGAAGATCGCGACGAGGCGTTCGTTGATGATCGTCATCGCCTCCAGGTCCTCGGGCGTGGAGTCGGCGACTCCGATCAGGGCCAGGTCGGTGGCCCCGGTGCGGACGTCGTGGGTGAGGGAGTCGGAGTTGTTCTCCTGGAGCGCGATCTCCACCCCGGGATGCGCCCGGTGGAAGGCGGCCAGTGCGTCGAACAGCGGGGTGATGGTGCAGCCGATGACCATGCCGACGGTGACCCGGCCCCGGATCAGGTCGGTCACCTCGCCGACCGCCTGACCCACCGACTCGGCGGCGGCCAGTGCGGCGCGGGCGTATTCGAGTGCGGCCTTGCCCGCGACGCTGAGCGTGACGCCGCGCGCCGAGCGCTCGAACAACTCGGCGCCCAACTCCCGTTCCAGCTGTCGGATCTGTGCGCTGACCCCCGACTGGCTGATGTGCACCCGCTCCGCCGCCCGGGTGAAGTTGCGTTCCTCGGCGACCGCGACGAAGTATTCGAGCTGCCTGAGTTCCATGACTGTGGATTCTAGATACCGGTATTCCGATCTGTTGGATTTCTGCCTGGCCGCCCCGCTCGGTCGGGGTCGGGCGATCGGTCCGCCACCGGGGACGAGCGGGTCGCGTCGGCCGGGTGGGTCTGGGCCCACCCCGGGTCGGGGGTTCGGCGCAGTGTTTCCGAGGTCGCGCGGAACCAGACTCGTGGATGCGGGGCCGAAGGGGCCGCGCGGGGACGGGCGGCGAGAGGACATCGCGATCATGGACGGCACGGGGACGCCGGGTGCGAGGGCAGCGGCACCGCTGCGCGGGTTGGCGATGGTGTCGCAGGCGGTGCCGCAGCTCGCGCTGTTCACGGTGACCGCGACGGCGATCGCGGTGATCCCCACCGGGGTGGGCCTGCTCCTGCTGCCGCCGGCGGTCCACGCCACCCGGCTGCTCGCCCGGCAGGCCCGCGGGCAGGCCGGGCGCTGGTCGGGTGTCGGGATCGAGCAGCCGTACCGCGCCGTGCTGGCCGGCCGGGGCATCGTCGGATGGTGGCGGCGCGACATGGCGCTGTTGGCCGACCCGGCCACCTGGCGGGACCTGCTGTGGACGCTGTTGAACCCGGTGATCGGCACGCTGCTCGCGATCCTGCCGCTCGCGCTGGTCGTGTTCGGCGTCGAGGGCCTGGTGATGCCGTTCATCCGGGAGCCGATCGACGATGCCGGCGGCTCGCTCTGGTACGGCTTCATCCACGTCCGGGACGCGACCGACGCGCTGTACGCGGTGCCGCTCGGCGCGGCGGCGCTGGTCGTCGGCTTCCTGTCCGGCCCGGCACTGCTGCGGGCGCACGCGCGGTGGACCCGGAGCCTGCTCGGCCCGGTGTCCGCGCCGAAGCCGAGCGTGATGCCGGTCGTGTACCCCGCCGCCGCGTAGCCTCCGAGCGCGAACCCGCCCCTTCGACAGCCGCCGCCCGCCGGGACGCCCTCCGCTCCGGCGTGCGGCGGCGTGCGTGGCCGGGCCCTCGACGGGCGGCGGGTGTACCCGGGGAGGCGGCGGTCCGCGGTCTCCCTCCCCCGGAAGGCCGCGAACCGCTCGCTTCCCCCGCGGCGGGTCCCGGGGCACGGGGTCTGTTCGGGGCCCGCCGCATGGAAGTGATCGTGTCCGGTCGCGCTTGGTGTGCGATGGGTCCGTGCTTGGTCTTCGCGCCGACCCGACCGTGGGGACGTTCATCCCCCGGCACGAGATGTGTCTACTCCCGCTGGAGTAGGCGGGCGTGCCGGCGTCTGCGAGGGCGGTGCGCCCCTGTAGTCCCCGGGGCGGAACTTGGGCTCCGGGGCCCGATTTCGTTTGAAGCGTCCGGCGTCGCTGCCTACCGTCGAAGCTGACACCACCAGCGTTCTCTCGGTTCGTGCGGCGATCGGCACGCCTTGTGAATCGAATCACAAGGCGTCCTCGGGGGCCGGTCACACCGTGGGATCGCCCACGCGACCGAGGAGAGATCAATGTTCGGACGACTCGGCAGGCTCGTCGTCCACAACCCCTGGAAGGTGATCGCGGCCTGGTTGATAGCCGCGATCGCCCTCGTCATGTTCGCGCCGAAGCTGAGCGACCTGACCAACCAGGACCAGTCGAGCTTCCTGCCCGGCAAGTACGAGTCCGTACAGGCGCAGAAGCTCGCCGAGAAGGCGTTCCCGCAGTCCACCGAGCAGACCGCGCTGCTGGTCTTCAAGCGCGCCGACGGCAAGAACCTGACCGAGGCCGACAAGACCAGGGTCAAGGAGATCACCGGCAGCCTGGGCGCGGCCGGCGTCGAGCATGTGAGCAAGGTCGAGGCGGGCGCCGCCAAGGACCGGATCGCCCTGGGCACCGCCTACATCAAGGGCGAACAGCAGGACAAGTTCGTCAACGAGGCGCTGAAGAAGCTTCGCGACAAGGCGAAGCCGATGGTCGACAAGACCGACCTCAAACTCGGCTTCACCGGCAGCGTGGCGATCAACGTCGACAACGAGGACGCCTTCAAGAAGGCCGAGGCGATCGTCGGCATCGTCACGATCGTGCTGATCATCGTGCTGCTCCTGGCGATCTACCGCAGTCCGATCGCGGCCCTGCTGCCGGTGATCATGGTCGCGCTGGTGTCGATGGTCGCCTCGCCCGTGATCGCCATCGTCGGCAAGGCCACCGGCCTGCAGGTGGACCAGTCGCTGAACACGATCCTGATCGTGGTGCTGTTCGGCATCGGCACCGACTACATCCTCTTCCTGCTCTTCCGCTACCGGGAACGACTGCGCGCGGGCGACGACAGGAAGGAGGCGATGATCGTCTCCGTCGAGCGGGTGGGCGAGGCCATCGCCTCGGCCGCCGGCGCCGTGGTGATCGCCTTCGGCGCGATGTTGCTCGCCACGTTCGGCTCGTTCAAGTCGATGGGCCCGGGTCTGGCCATCGCGGTGATCGTGATGGCGATCGCCGCGTTGACGCTGGTGCCCGCCGTGGTGTCGCTGATCGGCCCGAAGGTGTTCTGGCCGTCCAAGACCTGGCAGCACCAGCCCAAGGGCACCGCCTTCCACCGGATCGGCGGCCTGGTCGGGCGCAAGCCGGTCGCGGTGGCCCTGGTCGCCGGCGTGGTCATGGTGGCCTTCGCCGCCGGCGCGCTGAACTTCAAGGCCGACTACGACCAGCTCGGTCAGCTGCCCGGGGACACCGAGTCGGCCAAGTCGATGAAGGACATGCAGCTCGACTTCGCGGCGGGCACGCTCAACCCGACGCAGATCTACCTCAAGAGCACCGACGGCAAGCCGATCGACAAGGGTGCGGCGGAGCGTTTCGCCCTGTCGTTCAAGGACGTCGCGGGGGTCGGCGACCTGAACGAGGCCGGCGAGGACGCCGGGGGTTCGCACGTCAAGGTCAGCGGCGACGGGATGTCCGCCGAGATCGCCATCGTGCTCAAGGAGAGCCCGTTCGCGAACAAGGCGCTGGACACCATCGCCCCGCTGCGCGACTTCGCGCACGCCCACCAGCCGGAGGGCACCAAGGCGATGGTGGGCGGCCAGACCGCGGCCTTCACCGACATCCGCAAGGCCACCAACCGCGACCTGTCGGTGATCTTCCCGGTCGCCGGTCTGCTGATCGCGCTGGTGCTCGGCCTGCTGCTGCGCAGCGTGGTGGCCCCGTGGTACCTGATGCTGGCGGTGGTCCTGGGCTTCGTCTCGACGATCGGCGCGACGGTCCTCGTCTTCCAGACGCTGGCCGGCAACTCCGGCGTGATGTTCATGCTGCCGGTGATGATCTACATGTTCGTGGTCGCCATCGGCACCGACTACAACATCCTGATGGTCGCCCGATTGCGGGAGGAGGCGAAGGAGGGACACGAGCCGAGGCAGGCCGCCGCACTGGCCGTCGAGCACGCGGGTCCCTCGATTGCCGCCGCGGGTGTCATCCTGGCAGGAACGTTCGCGTCGCTCATGATGGCGGGCATCGACATGATGACCCAGATGGGCTTCGCGGTCTCGGTCGGGATCTGCATCTCGGCGTTCGTGATGTCGATGTTCCTGGTGCCTTCGGTGACCGCCCTGATCGGGCACGCCGCCTGGTGGCCGGGACACGGCGACCGGGCGACCGGGCCGGTCGGCCGGGGCGACGAGGACAGGAAGCCGGTGTTCGCCGGGGACCGATGACCCGGTAGGACCGAGGAGAGCAGATGGTCGCGGAAGGCCCCGCGCGAGTTGCCGTGCGGGGTCTTCCCGCGTCCGCGTCCGGGGCCGGCACCGGCACCGGCACCACCA
Source organism: Embleya hyalina (assembly GCF_003967355.1). Classification (GTDB taxonomy): domain Bacteria; phylum Actinomycetota; class Actinomycetes; order Streptomycetales; family Streptomycetaceae; genus Embleya; species Embleya hyalina. Next base: position 229,164 of record NZ_BIFH01000027.1, read on the forward strand.
AGGCGGTCGAGTCGGTCGAGCCCTGGTTCCTGCCGCTGCCCAAGTCCTTCGCCCGGCGACTGAGCTGTCGGCCGTGGCTGGGCGAGCTGCTGCTGGTCGCGGTGGTGCTGCTGTGCGTGATCGGCGGCGCGATCGGGTCGACCCGGCGCCAGGACACCACCGGCAGCCCGGACGCGTTCAACCTGGCCATCGGCGCGCTCACCTGCCTGGTGCTCCTGGGCCGGCTGCGCTGGCCGCTGACCGTGCTGGTGCTCACCGAGGCGGGCCAGATCTTCTATCTGGCCGCCGACGGCCTCGACGGGCCGATCCTGATGCCGACCATGGTGGCGCTGTACACCGTGGCCGCCCGCGGTCAGCTGCGCCGCTCGGTACTGATCGCCTCGGGCGTGGCCCTGCTGCACACCGCCATGCGGATAGGGCTGACCCCCGACGGGTTCCTGTCCCCGGAGAAGTACCTCTCCGGGATCTGGATGTATCTCCCGGTCGCGATCGGCGAGGCGGTCCGCGCGAAGCGGGCGTACTGGGCGGAGGTACAGGCCCGCCTCGCCCGCGCCGAGCAGGAGCGCGAGGACGAGGCCCGGCGCCGGGTCACCGCCGAGCGCATGCGGATCGCCCGCGAGCTGCACGACGTGGTCGCGCACAGCATCGCGATGATCAACATCCAGGCGGGCGTGGCCGCGCACGTCATCGATCGCGACGTACCGCAGGCCAGGGAGGCGCTGGTACACATCAAGGTGGCCAGCCGCGACGCGCTGGCCGAACTGCGCACCACGCTGGGCGTGCTGCGCCAGGACGGCGACAACGACCTGCCCACCGAGCCGACCCCCGGGGTGGACGACGTGGAATCGCTGGTGGCGTCCTACCGCAACGCGGGGCTGCCGGTGCTGCTCGAGGAGTCCGGCCGGGACCGGACCCCGTCCGCGCCGGTCGGCCTGGCCTTGTACCGGATCGTCCAGGAGTCGCTGACCAACGCGATGAAGCACGCCGGCGACGGGGCCACCGCGATCGTGCGGGTGGTCTACGGGGAACACGCGGTCGAGGTCGACGTGCTCGACGACGGTCGCGGCACCCCCGAGCCGGGGCGCACGGGCGGCGCCGACGGCACCGGCCACGGTCTGCTCGGCATGCGGGAACGGGCGGTCGCCGTGGGCGGCTCGCTCGCGGTGGGCCCCGGCCCCAACGGCGGGTTTTCGGTACACGCGGTGCTGCCGCACCACAAGGGCGCGCCGCCGGCGCGCCGCGAAGGAGGGTCCTCATGACGGTGCGCGTGCTGATCGCGGACGACCAGCTGCTGGTGCGCTCGGGCTTCAAGGTGCTGGTCGGCAGCGACCCCGAGCTGGTGGTGGTCGGCGAGGCGGCGAACGGCACCGAGGCGCTGGCGCTGGCCCGGGAGACCACCCCGGACGTGGTGCTGATGGACATCCGGATGCCCGGCATGGACGGTCTGGAGGCGACCCGGCGGATCGTGCGCGACGACGATCTCGCGGGGGTGCGGGTGCTGGTGCTGACCACGTTCGAGGTCGACGAGTACGTGTTCGAGGCGCTGCGGGCCGGGGCCAGCGGGTTCCTGGTCAAGGACACCGATCCCGAGGACCTGCTCAAGGCGATCAAGACCGTCGCGTCGGGCGACGCGCTGCTCTCGCCGGGCGCCACCCGCGCCCTGGTGGCCCGCTTCCTGTCCCAGCCCGAGCCCAAGGTGGCCGCCCCGGACCGACTGGAGGCGCTGACCGACCGCGAGCGCGAGGTGTTGTCGCTGGTCGCGGCCGGGATGAGCAACGACGAGATCGCGGAGCACCTGTTCGTCTCGCCGCTGACCGCCAAGACCCACGTCAGCCGGGCGATGGTCAAGCTCGGCGCGCGCGATCGGGCGCAACTCGTGGTGATCGCCTACGAGTCGGGGATGGTTCGACCGGGACGCGGCTGACTTCCCGCGTCCCGGCGCACGTCAGCCCAGATCGCCCGCGAGCAGGGTGTGGATGCCCTCGACGTTGGCCCGCAGATAGGCCGCGAGGCTGGCCGGCACCAGCCCGACCGAGGCCAGCCCGGACGGCGTGAACGGCACGCGCACGATGTCGTACTCGCCGTTCGGCTCGTCCACCTCGGGCCCGTGCCGCAGCGCGGGGTCCATGGATTCGAGCCGGCACGCGAAGAAGTGCTGGATCTTGACCCCGCCGGGCTCGGGCACGGTGTCCACGAACGCGGGCACCGGTCGGCCGATCTTGCCGCCCAACTCCTCGAACACCTCGCGCCGCAGCGCCTCGGTGACCGTGGTGTCCTCGGGCTCGACGCCGCCGCCGGGGGTGATCCAGTACGGGGGACTGCCCGGCTTCGTGCGTTTGATCAGCACCATCCGATCCTCCTCGTCGAGGAGGATCGCGCGTGCCGTCCGCTTCACCACTGAACGCATCGTCGTGCCTCTGCTTTCTCGCCAGGCGTTGCCCCCCGTCTGAGACTTGCTTTCCGACGGAGCGGCCGGTTTATGCCTGTCTCACCCCACGCGAAGGGATCATGCCCAGCGCGCGGCGCGCGCGATCAGCTCGCCGTGCAGATGCGCGATGTGCGGTTGACTCAGCGTGCCCTCGCGCACCGCGAGGAACACCGTGTGCAACGGCGGCAGTTCGGGCTCCAGGAGGGCGACCACCGCGCGCCGGTCCAGCGCCTCGGCGCACAGGTAGCGCGGCAGCACCGCGATGCCGTGCCCGGCGCGCACACACTCCAGGACGGCGCGCAGGTCGGGCACCGTCACCGCGGCGGGCGCGGTCGGCTTGGCGTCGAACACGGTGGACCAGTAGCGCCGGATCAGCGGCTGCTCCTCGGCCTCGCCGACCAGCGGCACCCCCTCCAGGGCGGCCGGGCCCTGCGCCCGGATCCGGCTCTGCGGCAGCCGTGAGGCCCAGCTCGGCGCGCCGACCAGGACGTACTCCTCGTCGGTGAGCGGTGTACCGACGATCCCCCGGGCACGCGGGCGCACGTCGGAGATGACCAGGTCGTGCCGGGCCGCGGCGAGCCCGGCCAACAGCGTGTCGCCGGGACCCAGGGTCACCCGTAACCGCAGGCCGCGCCGGACCAGGTCGGCCAGCGACGGCAACACGCGCAGCGCGGTCAGTTCGGTGGGGCCGCCCAGGTGCACCGTGCGGCGCATCGGGTCGGTGCCGCGCAACTCGCGGGCGGCGATCTCCTCGATCGCGTCCAGGTGCGGGGCGAGTCGGCGGGCCAGTTCGTCGGCGGGTCCGGTGGGCGCCACCCCGCGCGGCAGCCGTTCGAACAACTGCTTGCCCACCTGCTTTTCCAGGGTACGGATCTGCGCGGTTATCGCCGGTTGCGACAGTCCGAGCGACGCGGAGGCCCGGGTGAAGGAGCCCGCGCGGTGCACGGCCAGGAAAGTGCGCAACAGCGTCAGGTCCACGGGTCCCCCGTCTCGTGTCCCCCGACCACTCCCGAGAGCCGGGGACATCACGTGATCTTGCCCGAAGTCGCAGGTCAGCCCGGGGAGGCGGCGTCCAGGGCGCGCAGCACGTCGGCGACGAGATCCGCGGTGTCCTCGCAGCCCGCCGAGAATCTGACGAACCCCTCCGCGACATCGTTCCCGGCCCAGCGCGCACGTCGCTCGGCCATGCTGTGCACGCCGCCGAAACTGGTGGCGTCGGCGACCAGTTCGAGGGCGCCCAGGAAGCGACGAGCGGTGTCCGCGTCGGCGAGCGTGAAGCCCACCACGCAGCCGAACCGCCGCATCACACGGGTGGCCACATCGTAGGACGGATCGCCCTTCAGTGCGGGGTGCCGGACGTCGGCGACCTCGGGGCGACCGAGCAGCGCCTCGGCCACGGCCAGCGCGTTGGCCCCCTGTCGATCCACCCGCAACTGGAGGGTGGACAACGAGCGATGCGCCAACCAGGCCTCCATCGGCCCGGGCACCGCTCCGGTGAGCGAGCGCCAGGACCGGACCCGGTCGGCGAGTTCGGCGCTCGCGCAGGCGACGTAGCCGAGCAGCACGTCGCTGTGCCCGGTCAGCGCCTTCGTGCCGCTCGCCGCCGAGATGTCCGCACCCAGCGCGAGCGGGAGTTGGCCCAGCGGCGTGGCCAGCGTGTTGTCCACCGCCACCAGGGCGCCCCGGGCATGCGCGAGTTCCGCGATTCGGCGGATGTCGCACACGTCCAGACCCGGATTGCTCGGGGTCTCCAGCCACACCAGCCGGGCGCCGGGCAGGGCCCGTTCCAGCTCGTCCCCGGCGGTCGGCACGGTGCGCACCTCCACCCCGCGTTCGGCCAGGTGCGCGCCGACCGTGCGGGTGGCGGGGTAGCCGTCGGAGGGCAGCACGAGCACGTCGCCCGGCCCGGTGAGGCCGAGCAGGACGGCCGAGACCGCGGCCATCCCGGACGCGAACGTCACCGTGTCGGCGGCGCCCTCCAACGCGCCGATCGCGGTCTCCAGGCCGGTCCAGGTGGGGTTGGCGTAGCGCCCGTACTGGTAGGGCCCGGCCGGTTCGCCGGGCAGGTGGTAGGTGCCGGCGAACACCGGTCCGGGCAGGAAGGGGTCGCCCGGGGCGTGGCCGGGGCCGCCCACGCGGACCGCGCGTGTCCCGTCGCCCCATTCGTCGGTCATCACGACTCCCTCGCTGCCTGTTTCACGTGAAACCTCGTGCCGAGCCATCGTGGCGGGCGGTCGTCAGTCGCGGTCCAGGATCATGCTCAGGAACCAGCTGACCAGGCCGATCACCAGGGCGCCGAGCAGGGCCGCCCCGAAGCCGTCGATGTGGAAGTCGAGATCGAGCTTGTTGGAGATCGCCTCGGTGAGCCACAACATCAGCGCGTTGATCACGAAGGTGATCAGGCCGAGGGTGAGCACGAACAGCGGTAGGGAGAGCAGCTTCACGATCGGTTTGATAATCGCGTTGACTATGCCGAAGATGAGCGCGACGAAAATGATCGTCTTGGCCCTGGTGCCGGCCGAGGCACCGTCGGCGAGATCGATTCCGGACACGAACCAGCCGGCGAACCAGATGGCGAGTGCGTTGGCGACAAGTTTGATGAGCAGGCTTTTCATATCTTGATGCTGGCACCCGGCGGGCCTCTCCCGCTCGTGCCCGGGCAGAAAGTCTGTTCGTGTCGGTAAGGAGTTGGTCACATGAAGGTCTTCCGCCTCGACGACCTGGACGCGGAACGCGCCTTCGAGCAGGGCGCGTATCTGCGGTTCCTGCGCGAGCGGAACTTCTCGATGGGCCTGTACGCCCTGGAGCCGGGCGAGATTGACACCCAGAAGCCGCACGGGCAGGACGAGGCGTACGTGGTGATCAGCGGTCGGGCCACGCTGACCGTGGGCGACGAGTCGACCGCGGTCGCACGCGGCAGCGTGGTGTACGTGCCGGCGAACGTGCCGCACCACTTCCACCGGATCACCGAACCGCTGCGTGTGCTGGTGTTCTTCTCGCCGCCGGAGGGGTGAGCGGGCGGGCGGCGACCCGTGGTCGGCGGTGTACGACAATCGCATCTCGGGATCCGACGATGGGGAGTACATCCGATGGCACTGCGCGACGAACTCTGGGCGTCGATCGAGGACGTCTACGCGGCGATCCTCGACCACCCCTTCATCCACGGGCTCACCGACGGCACACTGCCGCGCGAGGCGTTCCGGTACTACGTCGTGCAGGACTCGCACTACCTGCGCGACTACGCCAGGGCGCTCGCGGTGTGCGCGGCCAAGGCGCCGGACGAGGCGACGACCGTACAGTTCGCGCGGGACGCGGCCGGGGCGATCGCGGCGGAGCGGTCGCTGCACGAGGGCTTCATGGTCGACTTCGGCAGCTCGGTGGCCGACGCGACGGCGACCGAGCCGGTGCTGCCCGGCACCCGCGCGTACGTCAGCTACCTGATGGCCACGGTGCACAACGGCTCGTTCGCCGAGGGTGTGGCCGCGGTGCTGCCCTGCTACTGGATCTACGCCCGGGTGGGTGACGCGCTGCTCGCCAAGGGTTCGCCCGACGAGCTGTACGGGCGGTGGATCGCCACGTACGGCGCCGAGGAGTTCCAGGAGACGGTGCGCGCGGTCCTCGATCTGGTGGACCGGATCGGCGAGGACCTGTCGGCGGGCGAACGGGCCCGGATGCTGGAACACTTCGCGACCACCGCGCGCTACGAGTGGATGTTCTGGGACGCCGCGTGGCGAGGCGAGCGCTGGCCGGTCTGAGCACGGGGTACGGCGCAGCGCGGTCGAGCGCGTCGGGCCGGCGTCGCGCGGAGCGGAACCGGGCTTCCCGGGTAGGGCGTGTCCTCCCGGGGAATGTGCTCCCCTGGCGTGCACGTCTCGCGTGGGTTCGCGTGACTTGGGGGTTGGACGATGGAGACATGGCCGCGGTGGGCGCGCATCGGCGTTGCGGTGGTGGCGCTGGTGCTGCTGTGCTGGTTGCTGATCTGGCTGTTCTCGGCCTTCCTGATGGTCCTCGTCAAGGGTGTCGTGGGGTTGTTCGTGGTGATCGGCATGGTCGTGCTCGCGCGTACGGCGGTGGCCGGTCGGGGACCGCGCGATCCGCTGGAGTGAACCCGGCGCTGGTCGTGCGGTCGGCGGTGTGCCAGGGTGGGGGCGCACCACACGGAGATACACGGGAGCTCGGGGCACCGGGCTGAGAGGGCGCTGAGGCCGCGCCGACCGCAGAACCTGACCGGGTAATGCCGGCGTAGGGAGCCTTTCCATGACCTCGCACCACACTTCGCTGTCCGCTGCCGGCAACGCCGCCGCGCAGACGGTCACCAGCGGTCCGATTTCCCCCGCCCACCACCGCGGCTATGTCGCCGGATCGCGCGAGGACCTGCGCGTCCCGGTGCGCACGGTGCACCTGACCAACGGCGAGACGGTCCGCCTGTACGACACGTCCGGCCCGTACACCGATCCCGCCTTCGAGGTGGACGTGCGGCGCGGTCTGCCCGCGTTGCGCGAGGCGTGGATCGACGAGCGCGGCGACACCGAGCGCTACGACGGCCGGATCGCCGACCTCACCCCGGCCGGGCTCGCGGTGCCCGGCGCGGGGGTGCGACCCCGGCGGGCCGCGGGATCCGAGGCGGTGACCCAACTCGGCTACGCCCGGCGCGGGCTGATCACCCCGGAGATGGAGTTCGTGGCCGTCCGCGAGGGCCTGACCCCCGAGGTGGTGCGGGAGGAGATCGCCGCCGGGCGGGCGGTGTTGCCCGCGAACATCAACCACCCCGAGATCGAGCCGATGGCGATCGGGAAGAACTTCCTGGTCAAGGTCAACGCGAACATCGGCAACTCGGCGGTGACCTCCTCGATCGAGGAGGAGACCGACAAGCTGGTGTGGGCGATCCGCTGGGGCGCGGACACCGTGATGGACCTGTCCACCGGCAAGGACATCCACACCACGCGCGAGTGGATCGTGCGCAACTCGCCGGTCCCGATCGGCACGGTGCCGCTGTACCAGGCACTGGAGAAGGTGAACGGCAAGCCCGAGGAACTGACCTGGGAGCTGTACCGGGACACCGTGATCGAGCAGTGCGAGCAGGGCGTCGACTACATGACGGTGCACGCCGGCGTGCTGCTGCGCTATGTGCCGCTGACCGCGCGGCGCAAGACCGGGATCGTCTCGCGCGGCGGCTCGATCATGGCCGCGTGGTGTCTGGCGCACCACCGGGAGAACTTCCTGTACACGCACTTCGCCGAGCTGACCGAGATCCTGCGCGCGTACGACGTGACCTACTCGCTCGGTGACGGCCTGCGTCCGGGCTCGATCGCCGACGCCAACGACGCGGCGCAGTTCGCCGAGTTGGAGACGCTGGGCGAACTGGGCCGGATCTCTCGGTCGATGGACGTGCAGGTGATGATCGAGGGCCCCGGTCACGTGCCGATGCACAAGATCAAGGAGAACGTCGACCTCCAGCAGCGCATCTGCGACGAGGCGCCGTTCTACACCCTGGGCCCGCTGACCACGGACGTGGCGCCCGGCTACGACCACATCACCTCCGCGATCGGCGCGGCGATGATCGGCATGTGGGGCACCGCGATGCTCTGCTACGTGACGCCGAAGGAGCACCTGGGCCTGCCGGATCGGGACGACGTCAAGGCGGGCGTGATCGCGTACCGGATCGCCGCGCACGCGGCCGACCTGGCCAAGGGCCACCCGGGCGCGCAGGCGTGGGACGACGCGCTCTCCGACGCCCGGTTCGAGTTCCGCTGGCAGGACCAGTTCGACCTGGCGATGGACCCGGACACGGCGCGGGCCTATCACGACGCGACCCTGCCGGCCGAGCCGGCGAAGACCGCCCACTTCTGCTCGATGTGCGGGCCGAAGTTCTGCTCGATGCGGATCTCGCACGACATCCGCGCGGAACACGGCGACGGCGCGGCGGTCGTGGCGGTCGAAGCCGAGGCCGAGGCGGGCATGCGCGCCAAGTCGGCGGAGTTCGCCGCCTCGGGCAACCGGGTGTACCTGCCGCTGGCCGACTGAGTCGCGGCGAGGGGCCGCGGATCCCGGTTCCCCGGTTTCGGCGGGATCCGCGGCCCCGCCGGCGGACGGTGGCCGAGTCCGGGCTAGGAGATCGCCCGGAGTCGGCCGGTGCCCGGCCGGCGCAGTTGCTCCAGGCTCGTCGCCGTCGCCTCGTCCGCCGGTAGGAAGACGACCAATTGTTGGTCGTCGCAGGCGAGTTCGAGCGTCTCCCGGTTGAAGTCGAGTCGCCGGCCCGAGGGGTGATCGAGGCGGAGTACGCCGCGTGCGGGCACCACGTGTCGGTTCAGGCGTTTGGTGAAGTCGGGTCCGGCGAGGGGCCCGAGTTCGCTGGTGATCCACTGGGAGCCCTCGGCCGAGGGGGCGAGCCAGAGGTCGAAGGCCTGCTCGTCCGCGATGACGTCCCAGTCGACGAAGAAGGTCCGGGCGGCGGGGTCGGTGAACACGTAGCGGGTGAGGTTCGGGGCGTCGGCGTCGAGCAGTCCGCTCGCGCCCATGACCGACGCGTAGCCGGGGGTGTGGGCGAGCACGTAGCCCAGCCGGTTGCTCACCGCGGCGATGCCCGGTTCCAGGAGGCGAAGGGTCTCCCGAATGGTCGGGCGCACCTCCCGGGCCGGCGACGTCGGCGCGGGCCGGGGATGGGCCGTGCATTCGCCGCCGGAGATCTTCGCGAGGTAGCGCAGGTGCACACGTTCCGCGGGGTCGAGGCTGAGCGCGTCGGCGAGCGCGTTCACGATCGACACCGAGGGGTTGCGGTCCCGGCCCTGTTCGATGCGGGTCAGGTATTCGACGCTGATGCCGGCCCGCGCGGCGAGATCCAGCCGCCGCAGTCCCGGCGACCTGCGTCGACCGCGCTCGGGCAAGCCCAGTGATTCCGGTTGCACGCTGTCGCGTTTGGTTCGGATGAAATCCCCCAACGGCGTACTCATGCCGCGAGCATAGGCCGCCGATCGCCGCCGGTGGAGGGCTCAGCGTGGCTCCCCGGGGGCCGGCCTGAGCGCGGTCTGGTTGCCCCCGCGGCACGGCCGGATCGTGGTGGACATGGAGAACAAGCCCAAGCTGCTGATCATTGTCGGAAGTGTTCGCGAAGGCCGATTCGGCCCGGTCGTGACGTCGTGGTTCACCGAACAGACGAGTGCCCACGGCGGATTCGAGGTGGAGGTCGTCGATCTGGCCGAGATCGACATCCCGTTGGCGCTGCCCGCGGTATCGCCCAAGGCCACCGCCGACGAGTACCCCCGTCCGGCCGGGATGGCGCCGTTGACGTCGGCCCTCACGAGCGCCGACGCGATCGTGCTGGTCACACCGGAGTACAACCACAGCTATCCCGCGTCGTTGAAGGCCGCCATCGACTGGCACTTCACCCAGTGGACGGCCAAGCCCGTGGCGTTCGTCAGCTACGGCGGCGCGGCGGGTGGCCGGCACGCGGCGCTGCACCTGGAGAACGTGCTGACGGAGCTGCACGCGGTGACCATCCGCGACGGCCTGGCGTTCCCGAACTACTTCCTCACGTGGCGGGACGACCGCCCGATCGACCCCGAGGCCCCGGGCTACGCCAAGGTCCTGCTCGACCAGTTGTCCTGGTGGGCGCACGCGCTCCGGTCGGCGCGGGAGACGACTCCGTACCCGGCATGAGGCGGGACGGCGACGGCCCGGATCCCGGGCCGTCGTCAGGCCGGAAGCATCGGTGCCGCCGATCTCCCGGTCTTCGGTCGAAGGACCGAACCCGACCTGCCGCTTGCGGAGGAGTGGCGGGGCGGGGCTGCGCGATCAGCGGGGGTCCGGGATCAGGACGACCTTGCCGGTGATCGTGCCCGACTCGGCCAGCGCCATCGCCTCCGCGGCCCGAGTCAGCGGGATGCGGGCGGCCACCTGGGGGGTGATGGCGCCCTCGGCGAGCAGGGCGAGGACCTCGGTCAGGTCGGCGCGCAGGCGGGCTCGGAAGGCGGCCGGGCGGCGCTTGCCGGCCCAGATGTTGTAGAAGTGGGTGCGCCGGCCGTTGGGCAGCAGGTTCCACCACAGCAGGCGGGCGATCAGCCGGAGCACGGGCAGGCGGGACGAGCCGGGCTCGTCCTTGGTGGCCGCCGTTCCGTAGGAGACCAGCGTGCCGCCCCGGGCGAGCAGTCGGAACGAGTCGACGATGCCGTCCCCACCCACGTGGTCGAACACCGCGTCGACGCCGTCGGGGGCCGACTCGCGCACCAGGGACGGCAGATCGGGCGCGCGGTAGTCGAGCGGTATGGCGCCGAGCGCGCGTACCGCGTCGTGCCGGCGCGGGGACGCGGTGCCGATCACCCGGATGCCCGCGTGCGTGGCCAACTGGACCAGGGTCGAGCCCACGCCGCCGTTGGCGCCGTGTACCAGGATCGTTTGTCCCCGGCGCACCTTCGCCACGCGGTGCAACATCTGCCAGGCGGTGATCCCGTTGACCACCACCGTCTCCGCCTCGGCCGGGTCGATCTCCTCGGGCACCTCGACCAGGTCGGCGACCGGGAGCACGATCCGGCTCGACCAGCCGCCGACCTTGGTCAGCGCGGCGAAGCGGCGGCCGACGAGCGAGGCGTTCACCCGGGAGCCCACCCGCGACACCGTGCCGACCAGGTCGTAGCCGGGCACGAACGGGAAGGGCGGCTGGTCGTAGTACTTGCCCCGGCGCATCTGCTGCTCGGCGAAGGACACCCCCGACGCCTCGACCACCAGAAGCACCTCCCCGGGACCCGGCTCGGCCACCGGGCGCTCGCGCACCTGCAGACCCGAGGGGTCGACGACGCCCGGGAGCACGATCTCGGTCGTGGTCTCGGCGGCGGCCTGGGCTCGGGGGGCGGACCCGGACGTGGTCGTGGTCTCGGTCCCGATCGCGCTGATGGTCATGACATCTCCCGGCCTTGTGATCCTTAGTAACCTTCGTTATAGCCTCTAACTTAAATGCATGCCTGTAGTCCGTCAAGGGTTCCCGCGAAACCCGCCGGACAGGCTTCAGATCGGCGCCGACCAGGTCACCGTCGTCCCGAGCCCCTCCGGCCCCGGGCCGAAGTCCGCCCGGCCGCCCAACTCCTCGGCCCGGCCCGCCAGATTGGCCAGCCCGCTGCGCCGTCCGCCCGGCGCGATGCCCACGCCGTCGTCGGTGACCGCCAGGGCGACGGAGCCGCCGGCCACCACCAGGCTCACCTCGACGCGCGACGCGTGCGCGTGGCGGGACACGTTGGACAGGATCTCGCGCAGTGCGGCGAGAAGCTGCTCGGCGACCTCGTCCGGCACGGTCGAGTCGACCGGTCCGACGAAGGTGACCGTCGGATCGAAGCCGAGCGCGGGTGCCGCCGCGCTCGCCTCGCGCAACACCCGCCCCCGGACCCCGGTCGCCCCTTCGCGCGGCGGATTCCGCAGCGCGAAGATCGTGCTGCGCACCTCGCGGATGGTCGCGTCGAGTTCGTCCACGGCCTGATCGACCCGGGTGATCACGCCCGGCACCTTGGCCAGCCGGGCCGCGCCCTGGAGCATCATCCCCGTCGCGAACAGCCGCTGGATGACCAGGTCGTGCAGGTCCCGGGCGATCCGGTCGCGATCCTCGAACACCGCCAGCCGTTCCCGGTCACGCTGCGCGCCCGCCAGCATCAGCGCGATCGCGGCCTGGCCGCCGAACGCCTGCGCCATCGAGCGCTCGGTCGCGTTGAACGGCACCGCGCCGACGCGCTTGTCCAACTCCAGCGCGCCGAGGATGCGATCGCTCGCGATCAGCGGCACGAACAGGCCCGGACCGAAGCAGCGCGACTTGGCCACCATCACGTTCGGGTCGGTGCTCATGTCCTCGATGAAGATGCTGCGGCCCGCGTTGATCGCCTCCGCGAGCGGGGTGCCCTTCTCGATCACCGTGCCGCCGAGGCCCGCCAGATCCTCGCCGGAGGTGACCTCGACCAGGTAGGAGCCGTCGGGCTGGGGCAGGTACATCGCGGCGAAGTCCGCCTCGGCCAGACCGCGCGCCCGCTCCGCCACCACGACCAGCGCCTCGTCCGGGTCCTGCGCGGTCAGCAGCGCCGTGGTGACGTCCGCCGAACCCATGATCCACTTCTCCCGACGGGCCGCGCTCTCGAACAGGCGCGCGTTCTCGATCGCGACGCCGGCCGCCGCCGCGAGTGCCCGGACCACCTGCTGGTCCTCGATGCCGAAGTCGGGTCGTCCGCGCTTCTCGGTCAGGTACAGATTGCCGAACACCTCGTTGCGCACCCGGATCGGCACGCCCAGGAACGAGTGCATCGCCGGATGGTTCGGCGGGAAGCCGTAGGAGGCCGGGTGCCGGGTCAGATCGTCGAGGAGCAGCGGCTCGGGACGGTCGATCAGCAGGCCCAGGATGCCCCGGCCGTGCGGGAGTTCGCCGATTCGCTCGCGCTCGGCCGGGTCGATGCCGACGGTGATGAAGTCGGACAGGTTGTTGTCGCCGCCGATCACGCCGAGCGCGGCGTAGCGGGCGTCGGCCAGGTCGGCCGCGGCCTCGACGATCCGGCGCAGCGTGGTGTGCAGGTCCAGGTCGGCGCCGACCGCGATCACCGCTTCGAGCAGGCCCTGGAGCCGGTCCCGGGTGGCCGCGGCCGGGCCGAGCCGTTCGACCACCTCGGCGACGACGTCGTCCAGGGTGAGCGGGGCCGACGCGGGGGATCGGTGGGTCTCGCGGGTGTCGTCGGTCCGGTCGGGGCGCTCGGGCGGGTCGGGGCGCTCGGTCCGCTCGGGTTCCTCCGCGCTGTCGCCGCCGTTCGCCATGGGTAAAGCGTACGGGTGTGAATCGTCCTGAAAGGTGTCAAACCGCACGGACACGCGTGCAGATCCGCGGCCGACCCCTCCCGCGCCGGCCCGGGACGCCCGGGTGGCGCATCCCGCTCAGGCGCCCGCCGCGACCGGCGCCGCCGCGTGCTCGCGTTCCAGGAGCGTGCGGAACTCCCCGGGAGCGGTGCTCAGTTCCGCCCACGTGCCGCGTTGGCGGATACGCCCCTGGGCCAGGACCACAATCTCGTCGACCGCGTCCAGACCGGTGAGGCGGTGGGTCACCAGGAGGGTGGTCCGGCCCCGGGTGGCGTCGAGCAGGTCGGCGGTCAGCGCGTCGGCCGTGGGCAGGTCGAGGTGTTCGGCCGGCTCGTCCAGGAGCAGGATCTCGAAGTCGGCGAGCAGCGCGCGGGCGAGCGCGAGCCGTTGCCGCTGCCCGCCGGAGAGCCGGGCGCCGTGTTCGCCGACCATCGTGTCCAACCCCTCGGGCAGGCCGTCGACCCAGTCGAGGAGCCGGGCCCGGGCCAGCGCCGCCCGCATCGCCTCCTCGTCGCAGTCCGGCCGGGCCAGCCGCAGGTTCTCCCGCAGCGAACTGTCGAAGACGTGCGCGTCCTGCGCGCACAACCCGATCACCCGGCGCACGTCGTCCCCGGCCGCCTCGCCGAGCGGTACACCGCCCAACGTCACCGTGCCCGCCGCCGGCTCCAGGAAGCGCAGCAGCACATTGGCCAGCGTGGTCTTGCCCGACCCGCTCGGCCCGACCACCGCGAGCCGCTTGCCGGGCGTCAGGTCGAGGTCGACCCCGACCAGGGCCGGCGGGCCGTCGGGGGTCCAGCGGGCGGACAGGTCGCGCACCCGCAACGGCCGCGGCGCGGCGGGCAGCACGACCGGCGCGGCCGGCTCGCGCACCGGCTCCGGGGCGTCCAGCACCTCGAACACCCGGGCCGCGGCCCGTCGGGACGCCTCCAGGTGCCGGCCCGCGGCGGGCAGCACGACGGTGGCCTCGAACGCGGCCAACGGGGTGAGCACCACCAGCGCGAGCAGCACGCCGTCCAGCCGGTCGGCGTGCACCGCGGCGACGCCGACCAGGGCCGAGGCCCACACGGTCGCGCCGGCCACCAGCGCGGCCAGGCCCGCGCCGACGCCCGCGCCCCGGGCCTGGCCCGCCTCGGTCGCCCGCAACCGGGCGTCCACCTCGGCCACCTCGGCGAGTCGGGCGGGGGCGCGGCCGGCGGCGATCAACTCGGGGGTGCCGCGCAGCAGGTCGACCACGGCGGCGGAGAGCTCACCCCGGACGGCCGCGACCCGGCGCTCGGCCCGCCGGGCGACCCGGGCGGCCGTCCACGGCACCAGCACACCGGCGGCGAGCAGGCCCACCAGCAGCACCGCGCCGGCCTCCGGCAGCACCAGGGCGACGGTGAGTACCGCTCCCGCGCCGACCACCGCCGCCACACAGGCGGGCAACAGCGCCCGCAGGAAGAAGTCCTGCACCGCGTCCACGTCGGCGACCAACCGGGACAGCAGGTCCCCGCGACGGAAGGCGGGCAGCCCCGTCGGCGCCAACCGCTCCAGCCGCTCGTACACCCGAACCCGCAGCCGGGCCAGGATCCGAAACGCCGCGTCGTGCCCGATCAGCCGCTCGGCGTACCGGAACACCGCACGCGAGACGCCGAAGGCCCGGACCCCGGTCACCGCGACCATCAGCGTCAGAACCGGCGGGTGTTCGGACGCCCGCGAAATCAACCACGCCGAGGTGGCCATGAGCCCGACCGAACTACCGAGCGCGAGCGCCCCGCACACCACCGCCAGCGCGAGCCGCCCCCGCAACGGCCGGGCCAGCGCGAGCAGCCGCCGCCCGGGACCGGCCGGCGCGGGAGCCGGCGAGCCCGGCGCGGGCGGTACGGCGGACGCGCCGCCCGAGCCCGAGGCCCCCGACGAAGTCGGCGAGCCGGCCGAGCCCACCGCCTCCGCGGCCACCTCCGCCGACACCGCCGCGACGTCACCCGCCGCCTCCGCCGCGCGCATCGTGTCCACCCGGGCCCGGGCCCCGACCGCCGCGTGCGCCCCGATCGGCGCAGCCCCGGCGACCGAGCCCCCCGCCGACGCGCCCCCCACCGTCACCACCCGATCCGCCAACGGCAACAGCGCGGGTCGGTGCGCCACCAGGATCACCGTGCGGCCCACCGCCAACCGGCCGACCGCCTCGACGACGGTCGCCTCGCTGTCCCCGTCCAGGTTCGAGGTCGGCTCGTCGAGCAGCAGGATCGGGCGGTCGGCCAGGAACGCCCGGGCCAGCGCGAGGCGTTGCCGCTGCCCGGCGGACAGGCCCGCCCCGTCCTCGCCCAGCGGCGCGTCGAGGCCCCCCGCGCGGGCCACGAAGTCGGCCGCCCCCGCGTCGGCCAGCGCCCGGTCCACCTCGGCGTCGTCCGCGTCCGGCCGGGCCAGTCGTACGTTCGCCCCGATCGTGCCCGCGAACAGGTAGGGCCGCTGCGGCACCCACGCGATGTGCGCCCGCCACGCCCGCGGATCGAGATCGGCCAGGTCCACCCCGCCGACGGTGACCCGACCCGACGTCGGCCGCACGAAGCCGAGCAGCACCGCGAGCAGGGTGGATTTGCCGCACCCGCTCGGACCGGTCAGCGCCACCGTCTCGCCGGGCCGCACGGTCAGGTCCACGTCCGCCGGCGCGGCGTCCGCGCGTCCCTCGCGCCGCACCGTCACCCCGTGCAGCACCAGGTCGGCCGAGCGCGGATCCGGCACCGGCGCGGTCCCGGCGGGAGCGTCCGGCGCGGTCTCCAGCACCTCGAACACCCGTTCCGCGGCGCTGACTCCCTCGACGCTCGCGTGATACTCGGCGCCGACCTGACGCAGCGGCAGATACGCCTCGGGCGCCAGGATCAGCACCACGAGCGCGGTCTCCAGACCCAGGTCCCCGTCGACGAGGCGCAGGCCCACGCCGACCGCGACGAGCGCGACCGAGATGGTGGCGAGCAGCTCCAGGGCGAAGGAGGACAGGAACGCGATCCGCAGGGTCTTGAGGGTGGCCCGGCGGTAGTCGTCGGTGATCGTCCGGATCGACGCGGCCTGGGCCCTGGCCCGCCCGAACACCTTCAGCGTCGGCAGCCCGGCGACCACGTCCAGGAAGTGCCCGGCCAGCCGGTTCAGCACGCTCCACTGCCGGTCCATGTACTTCTGCGTGGCCATCCCGATCAACGCCATGAACAGCGGGATCAGCGGAAGGGTGACCACGATCGTGACGGCCGAGATCCAGTCGCCGAACACCACTCGCGCGAGCACCGCCACCGGCACCGTGACGGACAGCACCAGCTGCGGCAGATACCGCGCGAAGTAGCCGTCGAGCGCGTCCACGCCCCGGATGGCGAGCGTGGTCAGCTCACCCGACCGCTCCCGGTTCAGCCAGGCCGGACCGAGCCGGACCACGTGCGCGAGCAGGCGCGCGCGCAACTGCGACTTCACCGCGGCCGAGGTCCGGTGCGCGACCACCTCGGTGAGCCAGGAGATCGCCGAGCGGGCCGCGATCACGCCGGCCAGCAGGCCCAGCTCCGGCCACAGGTCGCCGACCCCGGCGCCCTCCTCGAAGGCCGCCACGATCACCCGGGCGAGCAGTGCCGCCTGGACGAGCACGAGGCCCGCGCCCGCTGTGCCCAACACCACCGTCAGGGCCAGAAAGCCGCGGGTGGCCCGGGCGTGGGTCAGCAGGCGCGGGTCGACAGGCTTCACGATCGGCTCTCTTCGCTACGTCGTTGCGTCGCCGCACCGGGGCCGGCGGACCCATCGGGCCGCCGGCCCCTGCGCCGAACCCCTACTTCCCCACCAGATCGGCCGCCGCCGCCCCGAACGCCGGCTTGGTCGGGATGCTCTTGGTGCTGATCCGCCTGCGGAACACCCAGTACGTCCACGCCTGGTAGCAGAGCACGATCGGGGTCATGAAGGCGGCGACCCAGGTCATGATCTTCAGCGTGTACGGCGTCGAGGACGCGTTGTGGATGGTCAGGTCCCACGCCGAGTCCAGGCTCGAGGGCATCACGTTCGGGAACAGCGACAGGAACAACATCGCCACCGCCGCGATCACCGTCACGCCCGACATCGCGAACGCCCAGCCCTCGCGCCCGATCCGGTTCATCGCCAACGCGCCGACCAGGGCCGCGACCGCGACGATCAGCGCGACCAGGGTACGGCCGTTGCCGTGCTCGGCCTGGGTCCAGATCAGGAACGCCGCCGCGAGCACCGCGGTGACCAGGCCGAGGCGTCCGGCCAGCGCGCGCGCCCGGCCCCGGATGTCGCCGTCGGTCTTGAGCGCGACGAACACCGCGCCGTGGAAGGTGAACAGCACCGTGGTGACCACGCCGCCGAGCAGGGCGTACGGGTTGAGCAGGTCGAACAGGTCGCCGACGTACTCCTTGTTCCCGTCGATCTTCACCCCGCGCGTGATGTTCGCGAACGCCACGCCCCACAGGAACGCCGGCACCAGCGAGCCCCAGAAGATCGCCTGCTCCCAGCCGCGCTTCCAGCGGTCCTCGTCGCGCTTGGCCCGGTACTCGAACGCCACCCCGCGCAGGATCAGCGCCACCAGGATCAGCAGCAGCGGCAGGTAGAAGCCGCTGAACAGGGTCGCGTACCACTCGGGGAACGCCGCGAAGGTCGCCCCGCCCGCGGTGATCAGCCACACCTCGTTGCCGTCCCAGACCGGACCGATGGTGTTGATCAGCACCCGGCGCTCGGTCTCGTTCCGGGCCAGCACCTTCGTCAGGATGCCGACGCCGAAGTCGAAGCCCTCGAGGAAGAAGTAGCCGACCCAGAGCACGGCGATCAGCAGGAACCAGAATTCGTTGAGTCCCATGACCCTCTCCCTCTCCCCTAGTACGCGAAGGCGAGCGGCCGGTCGGCGTCCTCGCCCCCGCCCGACGGATCGTCGGGGTGCTTGTCCGCGGTCGGCTTGATCGGTTCGGGGCCGGCCTTGACGTAGCGCCGGATCAGGCCGAGTTCGACCACCGCGAGCGCGCCGTAGAGCAGGGTGAACACGATCAGCGAGGTGAGCACCTCACCCGTGGACACGCTCGGCGACACTCCCGCCTCGGTCTTGAGCACCCCGAACACCAGCCACGGCTGGCGGCCCATCTCGGTGAAGATCCAGCCGAACGAGTTGGCCGCGAACGGGAACGCGATGGTCCACAGGCCGACGCGGTACACCCACGGGTTGCTCGGCAGCTCCCGCTTGCGCCGGGTCAGCCACAGCCCGACCAGGCCGATGCCCGCGGTGACCATGCCCACGCCGATCATCAGCCGGAACGACCAGTAGGTGACGAAGATGTTGGGCCGGTAGTCGCCGGGGCCGTACTTGACCACCGACTGCTCCTGGAGGTCGTTGATCCCCGGCAACTCGGCGTTGAAGTCGTTCTTGGCCAGGAAGGACAGCGCGCCCGGGACCTCTATCGCGACCTTGTTGTGACCCTTTTGCACGTCGCCGTAGGAAAAGATCGAGAACGGCGCCGGCTTGGAGGTCTCCCACAGCGCCTCGGCCGAGGCCATCTTCATCGGCTGCTGGTCGTACATCAGCTTGCCCTGCATGTCGCCGGTGAGCGCGAGGCCGACGCCGGCGAGCACCGAGACCCACAGGCCGAGCCGGAGCGAGGGGCGAAAGACCGCGACCTCGTTGCGCTTGCGCAGGTGCCAGCAGCTGATCCCGATCAGGAAGCCGCCGGCGACCAGGAACGCGGCCGGGAGGATGTGCAGGAACGCGGCGATCGCGGTGTTGTTGGTGAGCACCGCCACGAAGTCGGTCAGCTCGGCGCGTCCGGTCTCCGGGTTGATCCGGTAGCCGACCGGGTGCTGCATCCACGAGTTGGCGGCGAGGATGAAGTAGGCCGACAGGATCGTGCCGATCGCGGCGGCCCAGATGGTGGCCAGATGGATCCTCTTCGGCAGGCGGTCCCAGCCGAAGATCCACAACCCCAGGAAGGTCGACTCCAGGAAGAACGCGACCAGCGCCTCGATCGCCAGCGGGGCGCCGAAGATGTCGCCGACGAAACGCGAGTAGTCGGACCAGTTCATCCCGAACTGGAACTCCTGCACGATGCCGGTCACCAGGCCGAGCGCGAAGTTGATCAGGAAGAGCTTGCCCCAGAACTTGGTGGCCCGGAGGTAGTGCTCCCTGCCGGTGCGCACCCACGCGGTCTGCAGACAGGCGACGAGGATGGACAAACCCATCGTCAAGGGCACGAAGAGGAAGTGGTAGACGGTCGTGATGCCGAACTGCCACCGGGCTACGTCGAGTGTTTCGACGGCGAGGTCCATGGGCCCCTCATTCCTCCTGATCGCCGGTCGCGCCCCGCCCGCGAGCGCGCGAGGCACGTTTGGTTCACGATGCACACGCCGCCCCGCGCCCCTCGCCCGACACTCCGCCGGACGAACCCGGATGAACCGGGATGGATGCGCAGGTTCGACAGGCACGACTTTGTGAATGGGTTCACAAAGTCGAGCTTGTGCATCCGTTCACAAACACTAGCGAGCCCCCTCGGGCACCCTGGAGGGGGGTGCCCGAAGGGGCTCATTTCGGCTCTCGGGCGCTACTTCTCCATGAAACGCGCCGCCTGCTCCAGGAAGATCGTGTTGGCCTCGGTCTCGCCGATCGTGATCCGGCAACCCTCGCCCTCGAACGGGCGCACCGTGACCCCGGCCGCCTCGCACATCGCGGCGAATTCGCCGGTGCGCTCGCCGAGCCGCAGCCAGACGAAGTTGGCCTGCGAGTCGAACACCGTCCAGCCCTGGCCGATCAGCGTCTCCAGCACCCGGGTCCGCTCCCGGACCAACGCCTCGACCCGCTCCAGGAGTTCGGCCTCGGCGCCGACCGAGGCGATCGCCGCCACCTGGGCGAGCCGGTTCACCGCGAACGGCATCCCGGTCTTGCGCAGCTCGTCGGCCGCCGCCTCGTGCGCGATGGCGAAGCCCACCCGCAGGCCGGCCAGCCCGTAGGCCTTGGAGAACGTGCGCAGCACCACCACGTTCGGCCGCTCGCGGTACAGCTCGACCCCGTCCGGCACCCGCTCGTCCCGGATGAACTCGCGGTACGCCTCGTCCAGCACGACCACCACGTGGCGCGGCACCCGGTCCAGGAACCGCTCCAACTCGGCGCGGTGGATCACCGTGCCGGTCGGGTTGTTCGGGTTGCACACGAAGACCAGCCGGGTCCGCTCGGTGATCGCCGCGGCCATCGCGTCCAGGTCGTGGCTCTCGTCGGCGAGCAGCGGGACCATCACCGGCGTCGCCCCGGCGAGCAGCACGAGCATCGGGTACGCCTCGAACGAGCGCCACGCGAAGACGACCTCGTCGCCCTCGCCGGCGGTCGCGTTGACCAACTGCTGGGCCACGGTCACCGAACCGTTGCCCACCACGATGTGCGACGCGGGCACCCCGAACCGCTCGGCGAGCGTCTCGGCCAGCTCCGCGTTCGCCGGGTCCGGGTAGCGATTGATCTCGCCGACCGCGTCGGCCACCACCTTGTGCACGCTGGGCAGCGGCGGGTACGGGTTCTCGTTGGACGAGAGCTTGTACGCCGGTATGCCCTCGGCCACCGCGGGCGGTCGACCCGCCTTGTAGGCGGGCACCGCCGCCAGGGCGGCCCGGAACCGGGGGGTGGTGCCGTCGTCGGTGCCTGGGGCGTTGTGCTCGGTCACGCCCGTCCTCCTCGCATACTGGTCGGGGTGCCTGGGCGCACGTCCCGGTCGTCTCACTCTATGATCCGCCGGCCCCGGACGGGATTCCCGGACGGAGGGCGCCCGGCGCCGAACGTTCAGCGGCAGGTATGGGGCGATACGTTTCTTCGTAAAGCAATGACATGAACCCGGCCAGGGCCGCCCATTCGCCCTAGTGTCGTGACGATGACAGCGCCAGATGTACCGCGCGTGGGGCGGCGGATCCGGGTGGGCATCCGGGACGTCGCAGCGGCCGCCGGGGTGTCGATCACGACCGTCTCCGACGCGCTCAACGGCAAGGGCAGACTGCCCGACACGACCCGTGTGCACGTGCGCGAGGTCGCCGACCGGCTTGGCTACCGCCCGTCGGCCGCCGCGCGCACCCTGCGCACCGGCCGGTCGGGGTTGCTCGGGCTGACCACGACCATGCGCTCGACCGAGCCGTTCGCGCTCACCGAGTTCGCCTGGTTCGCCGAGCTGGTGCGCTCGGCCACCGCGACCGCGCTCGACCTGGGCTACGCGCTCGTCGTGCTGCCCGCGTCCTCGCCGCACGACGTCTGGGGCAACGTCGCGCTCGACGGCACCATCGTCGTCGACCCCGCCGACGACGATCCGCTCGTGCACGAGCTGCTGCGCCGGGGTGTGCCCGTGGTCAGCGGCGGCCACCCCGGCTCCACCCCGGTCTACGGCTGGGTGGACAACGACCACGTGGCGGCCGTGCGTTCGGTGCTCGACCACCTCGCCGACGCGGGCGCCGAGCGGATCGGCCTGCTCGCCGCCGCCGACGGACCCGGCGCCGACAAGGGCGTCGCGGGCTATCGGGCGTGGTGCGCGGACCGGGGTGTGCCGGCGATCACCGAGGAGTACGAGGCCCGCACCCCCGGCGCGGGCCGGGCCGCCGCCGCCCGCCTGCTCGACCGGGGGCCCGACGCGGTGTTCGGCCTGCACGAGGGCTGCGCGCCCGAGCTGTTGGACGCGGCCCGCGAGCGCGCCCTGAGGGTGCCCGACGACCTGCTCCTGGCCTGCTGCGGCGAGGGGGCCGACCCGTCGGTGACCTCGCTGAGCCTGCAACCGGCCCTGGCCGGCGCCTGGGCGGTGGAACTGCTCGTCGGGGTGATCGAGGACGCCGGGGCGGGGCCGCTGCTGCCCGCCCAGCGCACCGTGCCCACCCGGCTCTCCGTCCGGGATTCCTCCACGCGCCGCTGACCGGTGTGTTCGCCCCGAACCGCGGCCCGGTACCCGGTCGCACCCGGGGGTGGGGGCGCCGGGTCGGACGGTCGCGGGTCCACGCACAATTGAGCGTGGTCCGTTCCACCGTGCCCGCACGAGAGATACGGTCCAGGAATCATCCGAATCGGACCGGGTGAGCCGCAGCCGAACCCGGCTGTCGTGCGTCTTGGTTCACGACGGGTGTCGGAACCGCCGCCGTACGGTGGTGCCGATCTGAAGAAAGGACCCTTCTGGTGAGCAACGTCTCGGCTACACCGGCCCCGATGGGCGCCGCGGCGGAGCAGGACGCCCCGCTGTACGTGGTCGGCGACGTCCACGGTCATCTGGAGGAGCTCAAGGCCGCCCTGCGCGCCCGGGACCTGATCGACGAGGACGCGCACTGGAGCGGCGGACGCTCGCGCCTGTGGTTCCTCGGCGACTTCACCGACCGCGGCCCCGACGGCATCGGCGTGGTCGAACTGGCCATGTCGCTGGCCCGCGAGTCGGCCGAGGCCGGCGGCAGCACCCGGATGTTGCTCGGCAACCACGAGATCCTGCTCCTGGGCGTGTTCCGCTTCGGCGATCACCCGGTGCCGGTCGCGGGCGGCTCGACCACCTTCCGCGAGATCTGGCTGCGCAACGGCGGCATGCAGTCCGACCTGGAGCGCTTCACCGAAGCACAGGCCGACTGGCTGGCCGGACAGCCGGTGGCCGCGGTGGTCGACGGGCACCTGCTGATCCACTCCGACAGCAACGCCTACCTCGAATACGGCGACACCATCGAGGAGGTGGACGGCGCCGTCGCGGACATACTGCGCGAGCCGGACCCGCTCTCGTGGTGGGACCTGTTCCGCAACCTGACCCGGCGCGGCGCGTTCATGGGCGAGGTCGGCCCGTACGCGGCGGCCGATCTGCTCAGCGAACTGGGCGGGCGGCGGATCGTGCACGGTCACACCCCGATCCCGTACCAGACGGGCGAGGACCCCTCGACGATCGCCGGACCGCGCGTGTACGCGGACGGTCAGGTGGTCAACCTGGACGGCGGGATCTACCTCGGCGGCCCCTGCCTGGTCGCGCGGTTGCCGCTGACCGCCCCCGAATCGGGCGTGCTGCCCAGCGCGTTGGAGGAGACGCAGGGTCGGGTCTACGACCTCGGCGAACTCGCCGCCGATCCCGGGGACGAATGACGGTCATAGGGAACTCCCTGCCCAAAAGGCGGGGGTGCACCCTATCATCAATAGGTATCCGCCTCGACACCGTCAGGTGCTTTTGCGGGTCGTTGATCCACCGACAGCTTGCACGGGTCCCCTGACGGGCCCGGCGGACGCGGGAAACGCCCGCGCGGCCTCATTCGGGGGATCCGATGCAACACTGGTTTGGAAGTGACGAGCACCGCCGCCAGTACGAGCAGTTCGTCGACGACGCACTGCACCTGGAGGAAACCCTCTCCGGTCTCGCGGCGGTACCCAACCTGAACGTCGAGCAACTGCGGACGGCCACGTTGGACGCGACCCCGTCGATCGCCGAGACGGCGCGCGACGAATACGACCGGTACGAACGTACGGAGCAGCGTTTCGAGTCGGGCATCCGACCGGACTTCGGCGCCTCGATGATCGAGGCCGGCGAGAGCTTCGGTTGGTTCGCCCTCGCCACGGCGATGGCGGTGATCGTGGCCGGCATCTCGGCGGTCGTCTTCCTGATCGTGGGCTACGTGCTGTTGCCGCTCACGATGGACGATCCCGGCATGCAGCACACGATGCAACTCGCCTCGATCGCGGCGATCGGCATCTCGCTCGGGGCGGCGGCGATCGGGGGGCTCGCCATGCTCGCGGTGGCCGCGCGCAACCGGGCGCGGCCGACCGGGGAGGTCGAGGTGTACCTGGCGCGCGAGGAATGGCGCCGGGCGATCCTGCACCGCGGCATCCTGCCGTTCATGCGCTCGCGCCTGCGCGAGGGCTCGGACGAGGGCACCACGCTCCTGGGCTGACCTCGCCGGCACCGGTCCGCCCGCCCACCCCACTCGGGCGGGCGGGCCGGATCGCGCCGGCGGCACCCGGTCGGGCGATCGGGCCACACAATGGGCGACATGGTCGGCAAACGCGGCAAGGTCACCGGGGGAATCGGTCCCGGTCTGGTGGGCGAGGTCATGATCGAGGTACGCGGTGGGGTGGAGGCGTTCCTCGCGTACTCCGCGCTGCCCGGAGAGGAGCACGCCGTGGGGGAGTTGGTGGTGATCGTGGAGTATCTGCCGCCGCGCACGGTGTACGTGGCGTCGGCCTTCGGCTGAGCCGCGGATCGGCGCGGCCTCGCTTCGCAACGGGCGGCAACCGCCCCTGGGGAGCTCCCTCTTGGCGGCTTTCCGCCCGGCGAGGACACTCCGAGTCAGGCCGAAGGGGGAATGCTCCGTGCTCTACACCGTGCTCATCGTGCTCGGTCTGCTCATCGTCCTGGTCGTGGTCTTCAAGCTCATGTGGCGTGTCGCCGAGCCCAACGAGGCCCTGGTCATCTCCGGTTCCCGGCATCACACCGAGGGGCTCGGCGAGGGCATGGGGTTTCGGATCGTCACCGGGCGCGGCACGCTCGTCCTGCCGTTCGTGCAGGCCGTGCGCAAGCTCTCGCTCGACCTGAACGAGGCCGAGCTCAGCGTCGAATGCGTGACCACGCAGGGCATCCCGCTGCGGGTGCAGAGCGTGGTCATCTTCAAGATCGGCGACGACTACGTCTCGATCGCCAACGCGGCCAGGCGCTTCCTGGACCAGCAGAAGCAGATGGAGTCCCGGGTCCGCAAGGTGCTGGCCGGTCACCTGCGCTCGATCGTCGGCGGGCTGACCGTCGAGGACATGATCCGGGACCGGGAGAAGCTCACCGCGCACGTGCGCGCGGCGTCGGGGTCGGACATGGAAAAGCTCGGGCTGATCGTGGACAGCCTGCAGATCCAGGAGATCGAGGACCCGACGGGCTACATCAAGAACATGGCCGCGCCGCACACCGCGGCGGTGGTCCGCGACGCCCGGATCGCCGAGGCGCTGGCCACCCGCAAGGCCACCGAGGCCGAGCAGGAGGCCAAGGCGCGGATGGCCCAGGCCACCCGGGACAGCGAGATCCAGCAGGCCGGCTACCAGGCGGAGCGGGACGAGGCCACCGCGCGCTCGGCGCAGGCGGGTCCGCTGGCCGACGCCGCGGCCAAGCAGGAGGTGGTGGTCCAGGAGACCCGGGTCGCCGAGTTGGAGGCCATGCGGCGCGAGCAACAGCTCCAGGCGGACGTACGCAAGCCGGCCGACGCGAAGGCGTACGAGATCCGCACCCGGGCCCAGGCCGAGCGCGACGCGCGGATCTCGGCGGCCGAGGCGAACGCCCGCGAGACCGAGTTGGCCGCGATCGCCGACGCGGAGGCGACCAAGGTGCGCGGTCTGGCCGCCGCCGAGGCCACGCTGGCCACGGGCAAGGCGCAGGCCGAGGCGGCCAAGGCCAAGGGCCTCGCCGAGGCGGCGGCCATCGCGGCCCGCGCCGCGGCCCTGGCGGAGAACCAGGAGGCGGTCGTGGCCCAACAACTCGCCGAGAACTGGCCGGAGATCGTCCGCGCTGGCGCCGAGGCGTTCGGCAACGTCGACCACATGGTCCTGCTCAACGGCGGCGACGGCCTGGGCGACCTCTTCGCCAAGGCCCTCACCATGGGCGGCACCGGCCTCGGCATCGCCCGCCAACTCCTGACCCACACCAACGGCACCACCCCGAAGCCCGACACCCTCCCGAACGACTCGGTGCGCATCGAGGTCGAACTCGACGACTCCCCCGCCCCCGAAGTCCTCGCCGAGCCCTCGAAAAACTGACCAACCCGCACACCGGACCGACCCGGGCACTTCGAGTCGTGCTCGGGTTGGTCCCTACAGCCGTACGGACAACTTCCCGACCGTGGCCAGTATCGTCAACTCACCACCGATGGCATTCAAATACGTTGCCATCGTTGTCGTGTCGAGTCGGGCCGCGCCACGTTCGATCTGGCTGATCCGCCCCTGAGTGACACCCATCGCGGCGGCTACCTGTGCCTGAGTAAACCCCTGGGACTTGCGGAGTGCGGCGAGCTCGTGTCCGCGCTCGGCGTCGACCATGTCCGTCTTGATCGCGTCGATTCGCTCGCGCTGTTCCGGAGTGATGTCGGCCGTCAGATCGGCCATGCCACCGAGCTTCATCTGTTGCCTTCCTTTCGCCGGTGGTCCGGCTTCTCTTGCTCGAGTGCTTCGAGATAGGCGGCGTATTTGTCGTCCGCCTCCCTGAACGCCTTGGGATACCAAGCCGCCCAGCGCCCACCGGTCGCCTTGTTCCCGGAGACGAGGAAGACGGCTCGACGGGCCGGGTCGAAGACGAAGAGCAGTCGGATGCTGACTGTCCCACCACTCCTCGGGCGCAGTTCCCGCATGTTCCGGTAGCGGCTCTTCTCGACTGCTCCCACCGTCGGCCGACGGAGAGCGGGGCCGATCTCCTGAAGTCGCTCGAGCGCGGCGATCACGTGTAGGTGACTTTCCGGATCCTCCTTCGCCAGCCTCTGGATCCAGTCCAATACATCGGCAAAAAAGCGCAGTTCGTATGGTCCACCCACGCCTCGATATTAGCACTGACTAATATTCTGGGCAAGGCGACGGACGAGCGTGTGGCGGGGACGGAGCGTTACCGTCGTCTACCGGTGCTTCTCGGCCTTTTGGCGGGCCACGTACGCGGCTGCCTGGGTGCGGCGTTCCATGCCGAGTTTGGCCAGGAGGCTGGAGACGTAGTTCTTGACCGTCTTCTCGGCCAGGTGCATCTCGGCGCCGATCTGGCGGTTGGTCATGCCCTCGCCGATCAGGTCCAGGATCCGGCGCTCCTGGTCGCTGAGCGCGGCCAGACGTTCGTCGCCGCGATGGCCGCCGCGCAGCCGCTCCAGCACCCGGGCGGTGGCCGCCGGGTCGAGCAGGGACCTGCCGGCGGCCACGTCGCGGACCGCGCCGACCAGGTCCGAGCCGCGGATGTCCTTGAGCACGTAGCCGGACGCGCCCGCCATGATCGCGTCGAACAGCGCCTCGTCGTCGGAGAACGAGGTGAGCATCAGACAGCGCACGTCGGGCAGTTGCGAGCGGATCTCGCGGCACACCTCGACCCCGCTGCCGTCCGGCAGTCGGACGTCGAGCACCGCGACCTGCGGCCGGGTCGCCGGGATGCGCACCAGCGCCTCGGCGGCGGTGCCGGCCTCGCCGACCACGTCGATGTCCGCCTCGATCGACAACAACTCGTGGACGCCCCGGCGTACCACTTCGTGATCATCGAGGAGAAATACCCGAATGCTTCCCTGATCAGTCACTTGTACAGGTTCCCACGCGCACTCGGCGGTCGCTCTGTGATGCCGCCGCATGGGCGGTTCGTGTCCGACACGCCGGCTATTTGTCGAAGAGCCACAAAGGGGGCCGCCACGTTCGGGCCGGTCGCCACTACGTCCCGGCCGGACCGATGGGTAACGTTGCGGTGTGCGGTTTCCGAACCGCATGCCTGTGCGCAGGCGCCTCCCGGATTCACTCGGGAATTCCTAGGAAATCCTAGGAAGTACAGCCACCAATCGCCGTGTCTGCACATCAAGGTAGCCGCGCACACCCCGCGCGGAACCGGGCCCGGCGATCCGGACCCGGTCCACGGCGACCCCGCGGACCGGACAGACGGAGGAGAGAACGTGGCAGTGGACAGTACGGACGGGACATTGTTTCCGCCCGATTCCGGAGCCGGTCCCGAACTGATCCAGTTGCTCACCCCTGAGGGCGAGCGGGTCGAGCATCCGGATTACGCGGTCGACCTCTCGGACGACGAATACCTTGCGCTGTACCGCGACCTGGTGCTGGTGCGCCGCTTCGACGCCGAGGCCACCGCGCTCCAGCGGCAGGGCGAGTTGGGCCTGTGGGCCTCGCTGCTCGGCCAGGAGGCGGCGCAGATCGGTTCGGGGCGCGCGCTGCGTTCGAACGACTATGTGTTTCCCACGTACCGTGAGCACGGCGTCGCATGGTGTCGCGGTGTCGACCCGCTGAATCTGCTGGGGATGTTCCGCGGCGTCAACAACGGCGGTTGGGATCCGCGCGAGAACAATTTCCATCTCTACACGATCGTCATCGGCGCGCAGAGTCTGCACGGCGTCGGATACGCGATGGGCGTGCAGCGTGACGGAACCGATACCGCGGTCGTCACCTATTTCGGCGACGGTGCCTCCAGCCAGGGCGACGTGAACGAGGCATTCACCTTCGCGGCCGTGTTCAACGCCCCCGTGGTGTTCTTCTGCCAGAACAATCAGTGGGCGATCTCCGAACCCACCGAACGCCAGATGAAGGTGCCGCTGTATCGGCGCGCCGCCGGATTCGGCTTTCCCGGAGTTCGGGTCGACGGAAACGACGTGCTCGCGTGCCTGGCGGTGACCAGGGCGGCCCTGGACCGGGCCCGGCGCGGCGAGGGCCCGATGCTGATCGAGGCGTTCACCTACCGCATGGGCGCGCACACCACCTCCGACGACCCGACCCGCTATCGGTTGAGCGCGGAACTCGAGGAGTGGAAGCTCAAGGACCCGATCGAACGCCTCAAGGCGTTCCTGCACAAGCAGGGCATCGGCGACCCCGGGTTCTTCGCCGATCTGGAGGCGGAGAGCGAGGAATTGGGCAAGCGCGTCCGCAATGGCGTGCGCACCATGCCGGACCCGGATCCGGCCTCCATGTTCGCGAATGTCTATGCCGAGCCGCACCCGCTCGTGGAACGGGAACGGGCCGAGTTCGAGGCTTATCACGCGTCCTTCGTCGACGCCGGGGAGGACGGGCACTGATGGCTCCCGCACAGTCGACGGGCACGACCCGTCAGATGTCGATGGTGCAGGCGCTCAACACGGGACTGCGCAGGTCCCTGGAGAGCGACCCCAAGGTTTTGATCATGGGCGAGGACATCGGCAAGCTCGGCGGTGTCTTCCGGGTCACCGACGGCCTGCAGAAGGACTTCGGCGAGGACCGGGTGGTGGACACCCCGCTCGCCGAGTCCGGCATCGTCGGTACCGCGATCGGCCTCGCCCTCGCGGGCTACCGGCCGGTCGTGGAGATCCAGTTCGACGGTTTCGTCTTCCCCGCCTACGACCAGATCGTCACCCAGCTCGCCAAGATGCACGCCCGCTCCCTGGGCTACGTGCGGCTGCCGATCGTGATCCGCATCCCCTTCGGCGGCGGCATCGGTGCGGTCGAACACCACAGCGAGTCGCCCGAGGCGTACTTCGCGCACACCGCGGGCCTGCGCGTGGTGTCGTGCTCGAACCCGGTGGACGCCTACTGGATGATCCAGCAGGCGATCGCCTCCGACGACCCGGTGATCTTCCTGGAGCCCAAGCGGCGCTACTGGACCAAGGCCGAGGTGGACACCGCCGCGACCCCGGGACCGCTGTACGACTCCCGCGTGGTGCGCTCCGGCGACGCGTGCACCGTGGTCGCCTACGGACCGATGGTGGCCACCTGTCTGGAGGCCGCCGCCGCGGCCGCCGAGGAGGGGCGCGAGCTGGAGGTGATCGACCTGCGTTCGGTGTCCCCGCTGGACTTCGACACGATCGAGAAGTCGGTCGAGCGCACCGGACACCTGGTGGTCGTACACGAGGCGCCGTCGTTCCTGGGCATCGGCGCGGAGGTCGCCGCGACCATCACCGAGCGCTGCTTCTACCACCTTCAGGCACCGGTGTTGCGGGTCGGCGGCTATCACACGCCGTACCCGCCGTCCCGGGTCGAGGAGGAGTACCTCCCCGACCTCGACCGTGTGCTCGATGCCGTCGACCGCTCCCTGGCCTGGTGAGGAACCCCGTGTCCGAGGTGAAGAAGTTCCTGATGCCCGACGTCGGCGAGGGCCTGGAGGAGGCCGACATCGTCGTCTGGCACGTCAAGGTCGGCGACGAGGTGCACGACGGCCAGGTGATGGTCGAGGTGGAGACGGCGAAGGCGCTGGTCGAGCTGCCGTGCCCGTACGACGGGGTGGTGACCGAACTGCTGGCCGCCGAGGGCGACACGGTCGCGGTCGGCGCGCCGATCATCGCGGTCGCGCCCGCGGGCACCGCCGCGGCCGAGCCGGTGCGGGAGCAGGCCCTCGCGGCCGACCTCGTCCCGGAGCCGGTCGCCGAGCCGGTCGCCGAGGCGGCTCCCACCAAGGAGGCGGGCAAGGAGGCGGGCAAGGAGACCCGCACCGCGGTGCTCGTGGGCTACGGCGTACGCACCAGCAGCGGCAAACGGCGGCCCCGCAGGGCCGACGCCGCGGCGCCGACGAACGGAGCGGCCCGCCCCGCCCCGGCCGGCGGCCCCCTCGCCCTCGCCAAGCCGCCGGTCCGCAAGCTGGCCCGGGACCTGGGCGTGGACCTCGCGTCGGTGCGGCCCTCGGGCCCCGGCGGCACCGTCACCCGCGAGGACGTGCACGCCGCCGCCCGCCCGGCGCCGGCACCCGCGGCGCAGGCCTTCCAGGCGACGGGGCCGGGCGAGACGATCGCCGGCGAGCGGCGGATCCCGGTCAAGGGGGTGCGCAAGGCGACCGCGCAGGCGATGGTGGCCAGCGCGTTCTCCGCACCGCACGTCACCGAGTGGGTGACGGTGGACGTGACCCGCACCGTCAAACTCGTGCGCAAGCTGCGCGAGCTGCCCGACTTCGCGGACACCAAGGTCGGCCCGCTGCTCCTGGTCGCCCGGGCGCTGCTGGTGGCGGTCGCCCGGCACCCGGAGATCAACGCCTCCTGGGACGAGGCGAACCAGGAGATCGTGGTCCGGGACCGGGTCAACCTGGGTATCGCCGCGGCCACCCCGCGCGGTCTGATCGTGCCGAACATCAAGGACGCGGGCGGCAAGAGCCTGACCGCGCTCGCCGGCGCGCTCACCGAGTTGGTGGCCACCGCGAGGGAGGGCCGCACCTCGCCCGCCGACCTGGCCCGCGGCACGGTCACCATCACCAACGTGGGCGTGTTCGGGGTGGACGGCGGCACACCGATCCTCAACCCGGGCGAGGCCGCGATCCTGGCGGTGGGCGCGATCCGTGAGCAGCCGTGGGTGCACAAGGGCAAGGTCAAGCCCCGGCAGGTGACCACGCTGTCGTTGTCGTTCGACCACCGCATGGTGGACGGCGAGTTGGGCTCGCGCGTGCTGGCCGACGTGGCGCAGATGCTGGAGCGGCCGAAGCTGTTGTTCGCGCGCGGCTGATCCGCGGGTCGCGCACTTCGTCCGGCCGGGCCCTGTTCGGGGCCCGGCCGGACGTATGTCCGAGGGCGTCCGATAATGTGTGTGTACTGTGAAGCCAACTGCGGACCCAGCGCCCACCCGGCTCGGCGGCCGAATCGCCTGGATCATGTGGGCGGTGGCGGCCTCGGTGTACGTCGTCGCGGTGTTCCATCGCAGCAGCCTCGGGGTCGCCGGGATCGAGGCCCAGGAACGGTTCCACGTCTCCGCGTCGCAGCTCTCCCTCTTCCCGATGTTGCAACTGCTCGTCTACGCGGGCCTGCAGATACCCGTCGGCGCGCTCACCGACCGGTTCGGCGCCAAGCGGGTGCTCGGGTGCGGTCTGGTGCTGATGACGGCGGGACAGTTCACGTTCGCCTTCGCGCACGGTTTCACGGGCGCGGTGCTCGCCCGGGTCCTGGTCGGCATGGGCGACGCGATGACCTTCGTGAGCGTGCTGCGCGTGGTGGCGGTGTGGTTCCCGCCGAACCGGGTCGCGGTGCTGACCCAGTTGACCGCGCTGCTCGGGATGGCCGGCAACCTGGCCGGCGCCACCCCGCTCGCCGGGGCGCTGCACGCGTTCGGCTGGAGCCGCACCTTCGCCGTCTCGGCCGGGGTCGGCGTAGTGGTCCTGGTGGTGCTCCTGTTCGTGCTGCGCGACAACCCCGGTGCCCCGGTGCGCACCCGCCCGGCGGGCGGTCCCGGCATGTGGTCCCAGGTCCGCGCCGCGTGGGCGGAGCCCGGCACCCGGCTCGGCCTGTGGGCGCACTGGGCGTGCGGCTGCCTGCCGCAGGTGTTCCTGATGCTCTGGGGCTTCCCGTTCCTGGTCGAGGGCCAGGGCCTGTCCAAGGGCGCCGCGAGCGCGCTGCTCACCGTCGCGATCGTGATCAACATGCTCGCGTGCCTGGTGGTCGGTCCGCTGGTGACCCGACGGCCGGGCAGCCGGCTCGTGTTGTGCGTGGGACAGCCCGTGCTCGCCGTCGTGGCGTGGGCGGCGGTCCTGATCCCGAGCGAACCCTCGCCGCTGTGGCTCCTGGTCCTGCTGGCCCTGGTGATCGGACCCGGCGGCGCGTTGTCCCTGGTCGGCATGGAGTTCGCCCGGGCGGGCAATCCGCCGCAGCGCCTGGGCACCGTCTCCGGCATCGTCAACGTCGGCGGATTCGCCGCGGCCACCCTGTGCCTGTTCGCCATCGGCCTGGTCCTGGACCTGGTCGAGCCCGGCGGCGGCGAGCACGGCCTGGCCGCGTACCGCGTGGCGATGGCGGTGCAGGCCGTGCCGCTGCTCCTGGGCGTCGTGCAGGTGCTGCGCTACGCCCGCAAGGTCGCGGGCCGCGAACGGCGGCCCGAACCGGTGTGCGTGGTGGCCCGGCGCACGCCCGAGCGCGAAAGTGTGCCCGACGCGGGCTGAGGCCGTGCCCGATCGCCCCACCGCACTCGGGACACCCTCGCGCGCGGGCGACGGCTCAGGGCGTGACGGCCATGCTGCCCACGATGCGCCGCGCGAGGTCGGGGTCGCCCTCGATCCGCACCTCGGCCCGGTTCGGCGCGACCCGACCGCACATCAACCGCACGAACGTCTCCCAGTCGGTGCCGATCGACACCAGCGGCCCCAGCGGGACCCGCCCGTCGAGCCGGCCCCGGCCGTTCTCGTCCACGGTGACCGTGCGCATGAACTCCACCGGCCCGGTCACGTCGAACACCACGGACGCGCCCGCCGGCGCCTTGGCGTCCTTGGCCACCACCCGGGCCAGCCCGGCCAGCAGGAAGTCGCGGGTGATCAGCGCGGCGGGCGAGTCCAGATTGCCGGGCTCCCCGATCGCGCGCCGCACGTCCTGCTCGTGCACCCACACGTCGAACACCCGCTGGGTGAGCAGGAAGCGGTACGGAACGCTGCGGCCCATGATGCCGCGCACTTCGTCGTCCGGCGCCCGGTCGCACTCGTCGAGCATCCGGCGCCGCCGCAGGATCACGTACTCCAACTCGCCGGTCATCTCCGGCGAGGTGTGACAGCGCCGCACGTCCACCGGTATCTCGGTGTAGCGGCTGAACTCGTCGTGCACATGTCGTAGATCGCGCGGCAGCGTGTGGATCGGCCGCGGATCGCCGAGCAGTTCCAGCTCGATGCCGATCACGTGGGACACCACGTCCCGGACCGACCAGCCCGGGCACTCGGTCGGGCTGCTCCACCGGCCCTCGGTCAGGGTGGAGACCAGATCTTTGAGGGAGCGCACCGAGTGCTCCCAGGCGTCGACGTGCGTTTTCAGGTCGATGGTCACGTACTACCTCTCGTCGCTGCGTCACCGGTCGAATGGAGGGGAGCGACCGTTGCTTTGACGTGGTCCGGGATCCTGGCAGGCACGTTACGCTGCCAAAGATCCTGCGGTCAGCCCGTTCGCGGGAAGCAAGCGGTGTAGGTGAGGGGAAAGTGCGCGTTTCGCTCGTACAACTCGACGTCGACCCGGCGGTGCCCGCTCGCGACCGCCTGGCCGAGGTGTCCGCCCTGGTCCGCGGCCGACGCGGCGACCACCTGGTGGTGCTGCCCGAACTGTGGTTGCACACGGGTTGGGTCTACGACGGCTGGGAATCGGACGCCGAGGGGGTGCGCGGCCCGGTCGCCCAGAGCATGGCCCGCGCGGCCCGCGACGCCGGCGTGTGGCTGCACGCCGGCAGCATCATCGAGCGCGGCGCCGACGACAACCTCTACAACACGTCGCTGGTCTTCGACCCCGACGGCACGCTGCGCGGCACCTACCGCAAGATCCACCGCTTCGGCTTCACCGGCGGCGAGGCCGCGCTGATCTCGCGCGGCACCGAGACCGCGCAGGTCCGCATGCCGTGGGCCGAGGTGGGCCTGGCGACGTGCTACGACCTGCGCTTCCCGGAGTTGTTCCGACGCATCCTGGACGCGGGCGCGGAGGTGCTGGTGCTGCCCGCCGCGTGGCCGGCGCGGCGGGTCGAGCACTGGCGCGTGTTGTCCCGCGCCCGCGCGATCGAGAACCAGATGTTCGTGCTCGCCTGCAACGTCACCGGCGAGCAGGGCGGTCAGGCGATGGGCGGGCACAGCATGGTGATCGACCCGTGGGGCGAGATCGTCGCCGAGGCGGGGACCGAACAGACCGTGCTGACCGCCGAGATCGACCCCGCGCTGGTCGCCAAGACCCGCGAGGACTTCCCGGTCCTGCAGAACCGGGTGTTCTGAGTCGGCTCCCGCGGCCGTGCCCGCGACCCGGTGTCGCGGGCCGGCTCACAGGTGCGTGTTCTCGACCTCCCTGCCCGCCGCGTCGTACGCCTTGAGCGTGTACGCGGGGTTCGCCCCGCGCGCGGTCACCACCAGGACGTAGGCACGCGTGTCGGGGTCGATCTGCACGGGGTGGATCACCAACGGCTCCTTGGCTCCCTTCCAGGTGACCTTCAGGTAGGCCACGTCGGGGGAGACCTCGGCCTGGAACGCCGCCGCGTACAGGTCCTTCTCGCCCTCGACGGGGCCGAGGCCGCCGCCGCCCCCGAACCGGTTCCGATCGTTCGCCTTGTCCCGCGCGGTCCGCCCCGGGATGGTGTCGCACGCCTTCGAGAAACCGAAGACCTGCCGCTCGACATCCTCGAAGCAGATGCGCTCGGGGCCCTCCGTCCAGGCCCGGAACTTCCACGGCTTCCCGGCCACCACACCCGCGCCCACGATGTCGGGGCCCGCGCCGGGCGGCCGGGTGCCCGCGTCGACGGAGACGATGTCGGTGGAGTTGCCGTTCTCGTCCAGCACACCCCCCGCGATCACCGCGCCGCCGCCGGCCGACACCAGCGCGGTCACCGTCGCCGCGCCGAACGTGAGCCCGCGCCAACGGCGCTTGCGCGAGCCGCGGATCGCCGCGTCGGCCGTCGGCGGGGTCAACCGCGCCGCCTCGATCTCCGCCATGAACGCCTCCCTCAGTGCGGTGCCGTCGTCGGCCATGGCCGCACCTCCGTATCCGAAGTCGAGGGGGTCTCCGTCTGATATGGGATCAGCTCGGCGAGTTGAGGATCCTTGCGAAGTTGGGCGAGTCCCTTGAACGTCTGGCTTCGCACCGTACCGACCGCACAACCGAGGATCTGCGCGACCTCGGACTCCGGGCGGTCCTCCCAGTAGCGCAACACCACCGCCGCCCGCCGACCCGCCGGCAACCGGCCCAACGCGGCCATCAGCACGCTGCGTTCGGCCACCGCGCCCGTCGAGTCGGGCCCGGCCCGATCCGGCAGCCGGTCGGTGAGGAAGTGCGTCACCCGGCGGACCCGGACCCGGGACAGATGGGTGTTCACCATGATCCGCCGCACGTAGGCGTCGGGGCTCTGCGCCGCGAACACCCGGGCCCAGGACGTATACGCCTTGGTCAGCGTGGCCTGGGCCAGGTCCTCGGCCTCGTCGCGATCGCCGCACAGCAGGTACGCGGTGCGCACCAGAGCCGTCCGCCGGGCCTCGACGAAGACGCGGAACTCGTCTTCTTCCCGTTGGGATCTCAACCGTGCCCCCTTTCACCCGAACAGACGTGTGGGGGCGGGCGGTTCTATGCCGAACCCGCCGAACCCTCGGCGGGTCGGCGGGTTCCGCGCGGGCTCAGTCCTCGTCCTCGCTCAACCGGTCCACGCACACCGCGATCGCGATGATCAACGCGTGATCCCAGCCGGGCGCGATGTCGATGCCGTAGGTGTCCCGCACCCGCAGCCACTTGCGGGTGATCTGGGCGACCGGCCCGTTCGGCCCGGAGATCCCGTACTCGTGGTGGAACATGTCGCCGCGCACCGTGAGTTCGGTCCCGACCGCGAGTTCCACCGTGAACGCCTCGTGCAGCGGGGTGAACATCTTCTTGCGCACCGTGGCGACCGTCTCGCCGGTCGCGTCCTGCACCTTCATCGAATGATGGATGCTGACGATCTTCTTCTTCACGGTCGCCAACACCGTGCCGGCGGAATCCTTGAGCTCCAGCCGGTCGTGCAGGGTCAAAGCCTTGCCGTCGACCAGATAGACCTTCTCCCCCTCCTCGGTGGTGACCCAGAAGTCGTCGCCGATCGCGAACATCTTCTCCCGCACGAGATAGCGGCCGGGCGGAATCCCCGGGTAGAGCTGGGTGCCGTCGTCGTACTCGTCCCCGAACACTGGTGCCTCCACGGTCGCCTCACCTTGTCGGCAGACTGCCCGATATGCCGGCGTTCAGTCGTCTTCGGCGCGCCGGCGTGCGGCGGTACGGATACACCCGGTTGGGTGGGGTGCGGCCCGTACACGCGCGGGCCGGCGGCTCGCGGCCGAGGTGGATGGTTCACTTCGAATCATGAGCAGCACCGCGCGTCGAGCCAGGGTCCGGGCCCCCGAGTTGTCCGGTTCCGGCGGCTGGATCAACACCGCCGGTCCGGGCCCGACGCTGGCCGGACTGCGCGGGCGGATCGTGCTGCTGGACTTCTGGACCTCCGCCTGCGTGAACTGCCACCACGTGCTGGCCGAGTTGCGCGGCCTGGAGGAGCGCCACCGCGACGTGCTGACCGTGATCGGCGTGCACTCGCCCAAGTTCGAGCACGAGGCGGAACACGGCACGGTGGTGTGCGCGGTACAGCGGCACGAGGTGTGCCACCCGGTCCTGGACGACCCGGAGCTGAGCACCTGGAAGCAGTACGCGGTGCACGCGTGGCCGACCCTGGTGGTCGTCGATCCCGAGGGCTACGTGGTCGCGCAACTGTCCGGCGAGGGCCACGCGGGCGAGATCGAGACGCTGATCGCCGACCTGGTCGCCGAGCACGACGGCAAGGGCACGCTGCGCCGGTCCGCCGAGGAGGTGGACCGGCCCGAGATCCCGCGCACCGACCTGCGCTTCCCGGGCCAGGTGCTCCGGCTGCCGTCGGGGGCGCTCCTGGTCGCCGACACCGGCCACCACTCGCTGGCCGAACTCTCCGACGACGGGCGCACGGTGTTGCGCCGGATCGGGACCGGGCGGCGCGGGCTGCTCGACGGCGGCCCTCGGCACGCGATGCTGGCCGAGCCGCACGGCAT
Organism: Embleya hyalina; assembly: GCF_003967355.1. Classification (GTDB taxonomy): domain Bacteria; phylum Actinomycetota; class Actinomycetes; order Streptomycetales; family Streptomycetaceae; genus Embleya; species Embleya hyalina. The sequence goes on from NZ_BIFH01000027.1 coordinate 266,517, forward strand.
GGCGCTGCTGCCGCCCGAGGTGGCCGCACACGTGCGCTACGACGTGGTGGTCGCCGACACCGCCAACCACGCGCTGCGCGGCGTCTCGCTGGCCACCGGGTCGATCCGTACCGTCGCGGGCACCGGCCGGCAGCGCCGCAGCGGCGCGGAGGACCACGGCGCGGCCCGCACGATCGACCTCTCCAGCCCGTGGGACGTGGCGTGGTTCGGCGGCCGGATCATCGTCGCGATGGCCGGGGTCCACCAGCTCTGGGAGTTCGACCCGGTGGGCGAGGGCGTCGGGGTGCTGGCCGGCACCACCGACGAGGGCATGGAGGACGGTCCGGTGGACACCGCCTGCCTCGCCCAGCCCTCGGGCCTGGCGGTCTCCCCCGACGGCCATACGTTGTGGCTGGTGGACGCGGAGAGTTCGGCGCTGCGCCGGCTCGTGGACGGCGGGATCGAGACGGTGGTCGGGCGCGGCCTGTTCGACTTCGGCCTGCGCGACGGCCCGGCCGAGCACGCGTTGTTCCAACACCCGCTGGGCGTGGACACGTTGCCGGACGGCTCGGTGGTGGTCGCGGACACCTACAACGGCGCGGTACGGCGCTACGACCCCGCGGACGGGTTCGTGTCGACCCTGCTCACCGGCCTGGAGGAGCCGGCCGCGGTGGCGGTGGTGGCCGACCTGGACGAGGACCTGTACCTGACCGTGGTCGAATCCTCGGCCCACCGGGTCCGCAAATTCCGCCTCCCGCACACGTAGTCCCGAGCCCGGAGGACGGTCGCCGACCGCGACGCGCGGCCCGCGACCGTTCCCCGGGCGCTCGGGCTCAGCCCTCCAGGAACGCCGCGGCGGCCGAGGCGAGCAGGAACGGGTCGTCGGCGCCGCAGAGTTCGCGCGAGGAGTGCATCGACAGGCACGCCGCGCCGACGTCGACCGTCTCGATGCCCAGGCGGGCCGCGGTGATCGGGCCGATCGTGGTGCCGCAGGGGATGGAGTTGATCCCGACGAAGATCTGCGCCGGCACCCCCGCGCGCTCGCACGCGGTGGTCCACACCGCCCGGCCGCGCCCGTCGGTGGCGTAGCGCTGGTTGACGTTGACCTTCAGGATCGGGCCGCCGTTGGGCACGGGGAGGTGGCCCGGCTCGTGCCGGCCGACGTAGTTCGGGTGTACCGCGTGCCCGACGTCGCTGGAGAGGTGGAACGAGTCGGCGAACGCCCGGGCCCGGTCGTCGAGCGACCCGCCGCGCGCGCTCACGATCCGGGTCAGCACCGTCTCCAGGAGCGGCCCGCCCGCGCCGGTGGTGGACTCGCTGCCGGTCTCCTCGTGGTCGAACGCGCCCAGCACCGGGATGTGCGCCGCCTTGTCGTGCGCGGCGGCGAGCAGCGCGACCAGACCCGCGTGTACGGACAGCAGGTTGTCCAGGCGCGGCGCGGCGAGCAGTTCGCGATCGCGGCCGAGGTAGCTCGGCTTCTGGACGTCGTGGACCATCAGGTCCCACCCGGTGACGTCGCCGGCGGGCACCCCGGCCTCCTCGGCCACGAACCGGATCAGCGCGCCCTCGTCGACCGGGCCGAGCCCCCAGATCGGGGTCATGTGCTGCTGCTTGTCCAGTTGCAGGCCGGCCTCGTTGACCGAGCGGTCCAGGTGGATCGCCAACTGCGGCACCCGCAGCAGCGGGCGGTCGACGAAGACCAGGCGCTCGCCGCCGTCGCGCAGCACGATCCGGCCGGACAGGCCGAGGTCGCGGTCCAGCCAGGAGTTCAGCAGCGGGCCGCCGTACACCTCCACGGCGATCTGCCGCCAGCCGGCCGCGCCGGTGTCGGGCAGCGGCTTGACCCGCAGCGTCGGCGAGTCGGTGTGCGCGCCGACGATCCGGAAGCCGCGCGTGCTCTCCGCGCCCTCCGGCACGTACCAGGCCACGATCGCGCCCCCGCGCAGCACGTAGCGCCCGCCCGCCTCACCGTCCCACGCGGCCGTCTCCTCGAGCCGCCGAAAGCCCGCCGCCTCCAGCCGCTCGGCCACGTTCGCGGCCGCGTGATAGGGGGAGGGGCTGGCGCCGATGAACGCGATCAGATCATCGGTGTGACTCCGGTCGAAGCGCGGCGAGGGCATGCGTACTCCAAGGTGCGCGACCCACTCGGCCGCAGAATCGTGATGGTTGTCCGCAGCCGAGCCTACGCCCACCCTCGGTAGGGCCCACTGTGGTGACCTGGGCGGCGGCGGTTCGACGGAAGCCCGCTCGGTTCGGGGGGAAGGCGAGTAGAGCGGCGTCGGCCTCGTGGCGTGAGCGATTCGGGGAGCGGGGGTCGTGTC
>NZ_BIFH01000028.1 GCF_003967355.1 Embleya hyalina
GGACGTCGGCGACCGTGGCGGCGCGTGGCGTGTCGGTGGTTCGGCCGGTGAGGTGGACTACCCGGGCCCGGCTCGGTGCCGGGGCCGGGTCAGGGGGTGTCGGTGATCAGGGTCGGTAGGTCTCGCATCGACTTGAAGACCGTGGTGGTCGGGCCCTCCAGTAGATGTGGGGGGATCAGGTCGCCCGCGTAGGCGAATGAGCGCATGCCCGCCGCGCGGGCGGCCCGCAGGCCGTTGAGGCTGTCCTCGACCACGACGCAGTGTTCCGGGGGGACGCCCATTCGGGCGGCCGCGTGGAGGAAGACGTCGGGGGCGGGCTTGCCGTGGGCGACCTCGGTCGCGCTGAATATCCGGCCCGCGAAGCGGTCGTGGAGGCCGGTTCGGCCGAGGGTGTGGGCCATCTTGTCGTGGCTGCCGCTGGAGGCCACGCACGTGGGCAGGCCCAGGTCGGCGAGGGTGTCCACGGCGTACTCGATGCCCTCGACCGGACTCAGGCCCGCGTCCACCTCGTCCCGGTGCCGCGCCTCGAAGCCCCGGGTCCACTCGGCGGCCACGTCCGACCCCACCCGCTCGGCGATCTGCTCGGCGATCGCCGCCGACGAGCGGCCGACGAACCGCTCGATCACGTCGGCGGGGGTCAGCGGCCAGCCGTGCTCGGCGCCGAGCGCCACGTGCACCCGGATGGCGATCGGTTCGCTGTCCACGAGGACGCCGTCGCAGTCGAAGATGACAAGTCCGACAGAGTTGATCATGATCGGGAGCATAGGGCGTGCGTTCCGGCCCCCGTCCCCGTCCTTGCTCCCGTCCCTGCCCCCGTCCCGTTCCGGTTCCCGTCGACTACGCGCCGGGGACCCGGGCCAGTAGTGGCGCCGTGTCGGTGCCGACAGGCAGTGTGCCGAAGGCGTGGCCGCCCTCGCGGGCCAACCGCGTCGCGCAGAACGCGTCGGCCGCCGGGCTCGCGTACCGCACCAGCAGCGCGCCCTGGAGCAGCACCGCCATCGACTCGACGATCCGCCGGGCCCGGAACTCCGCCTCGCTCGGATCGGCCAGTTCCTTGCGCAGCGCCGCGGCCGCCGCGTCGAGCCGGCGATCCGCCCCGGCCACCGCGTCGACCTCGGCGAAGTACGCGTCCACGCACGCCGGTTCGCGGGCCATCGCACGCAACGCGTCGAGCGCGGCGACATTGCCGGAGCCCTCCCAGACGGACACCAGCGGCGCCTCCCGGTACAGCCGCGGCAGCCCCGACTCCTCGACGTAGCCGTTGCCGCCCAGGCACTCCAACGCCTCGGCCGCGTGCATCGGACCGCGCTTGCACACCCAGTACTTCGACACCGCGACCGCGATCCGGCGAAACGCCGCCTCGGCCGGATCCCCGCGCAGCGCCCGGTCGGCCGCGCCCGCGAGCCGCATCGCCACGGTGGTCGCCGCCTCCGACTCGATCACCAGGTCGGCCAGCACGTTGCGCATCAGCGGTTGGTGGATCAGCGCCGCGCCGAACGCCCACCGGTGCGCCGCGTGGTGCGCCGCGCGGACCGCGCCGACCCGCATCCCGACGGCCGCGCCGATCACGCAGTCGAGCCGGGTGGCGTTGACCATGGTGACGATGGTCCGCACCCCCTCGCCCTCGGCGCCGACGAGGCGGGCGTACGCGCCCTCGTACTCGATCTCGGCCGACGCGTTCGACCGGTTGCCGAGCTTGTCCTTGAGCCGCATCAGCCGGAACGTGTTGCGCGTGCCGTCCGGGAGCACCCGCGGGACCAGGAAGCAGGACAACCCGCCGGGGGTCCGGGCCAGGGTCAGGAACAGGTCGGACATCGGCGCGGAGGTGAACCACTTGTGCCCGGTCAGCCGGTACGACCCGTCCGCCGTCGGAGCCGCCAGCGTGGTGTTGGTCCGTACGTCGGAGCCGCCCTGCTTCTCGGTCATCGACATGCCGGCCAGCAGCCCGCGCTTGCCGGTCGGCTCGCGCAACCCGAAGTCGTACGTCCGCGCCGCCAGCAACGGCTCGTAGCGCTCGGCCAGTTCCGGCTCGACCCGGAGCACCGGCACCGACGCGTAGGTCATCGACAGCGGGCACATGTGGCCCGCCTCGACCTGACCCCACGCGTACAGCTTCGCCGCGCGCGCGACGTGCGTGCCGACCCGGTCCTCGCGCCACGGGCTCGCGTGCAGGCCGTGCTCGATCGCGACGGTCATCAACTCGTGCCAGGCCGGATGGAACTCGACCTCGTCGATCCGGTGTCCGGTGCGGTCGTGGCTGCGCAGGATCGGCTCGTGCTCGTTGGCCAACCGGCCCCACTCCTGCGCCGGTTCGTCCCACGCACGCAGGCCGAGTTCGCGGACCTCGGCCTCGGCCCAGCCCGCCCGCTCGCGGTGCAGGGCCTCGAACAGGGCCGGGTCGGCGGCGGCCTCCCGCGCGGTCGGAGCCGGGACCTGATTGGTGACCTCGTGCGTCGACATGTCCGTTAGTCAAGCAGTGCTACGCGTCGGTAACAAGGGTCCCGCGGCCGCTCGGCGCACGTGTCGCGGCGCGTGCGGACACGCGTCTCGCCGTGCCGTGCCGTGCCGTGCCGTGCCTCGCCGTGCCGCGCCCGCGCGGCCGTCGCGGCGCGTCGCCGCACGTCCCCGGCCGCCGGCCACCCCCGCCCCGGGGGCCGCCGGCCGTCGATAGGCTCGGGCGATGGTCTCCGTGGTCGAACTGATTCACTACCCCGTCAAGGGTTGCGCCGGCATCCCGGTGGAGCGGGCCTCGCTCACCCCCGCCGGACTCGCCCACGACCGGGTCTTCATGGTGACCGATCCGGACGGCGTCTTCCGCACCCAGCGACGGGATCCGCGCCTGGCGTCGATCCGACCGGAGATCGACGCCGACGGTACCCGGCTGATCCTGCGTCGCCCGGACGCCGACCCGGTGGAGATCGAGGTGGACACCGACGGCCCGCGCCGGGACGTGGACCTGTTCGGCAATCCCTATCGGGGCATCGACCAGGGCGACGCGCCCGCCGCGTGGTTGTCGGACGCGCTCGGCGTGCCGAGCCGGCTGGTCCGGGTGCCGCCGGAGCACGACCGGGTGACCGACGGCGCGATACCGGGCACCTGCGGCTACGCGGACAGCTCGCCCCTGCACGTGCTCTCCCGCGCCTCGCTCGCGCTGCTGCACGCGCGCCTGGCCGAGCGCGGGGAGGCGCCGCTGCCGATGAGCCGCTTCCGGCCGAACGTCGTGGTGGACGGTTGGGCCGAACCGCACACCGAGGACCGGATCCGCCGATTCACGATCGGCGAGGCCGAACTGGGCTACGCCAAGCTCGCGATCCGGTGCGCGGTCACCCTGGTCGACCAGCGGACGGGGGCCAAGGCCGGCCCGGAACCGCTGCGCACCTTCGCCGGATACCGTCGCGCTCCGCAGGGCGGGGTGGCCTTCGGCGGCAAGTTCGCCGTGCTGCGCCCCGGCAAGGTGGCGGTGGGCGACGAACTCACGGTCACCCGGTGGGGCGAGTCGGAGATGTAGCCGGATCGGGGCGGCCGGGCAGCAGGACGACGCCGACGAAGCGCACGGCGCTCGTGCCGTCGTTGCGGTAGGTGTGCGGGCGGTCGGCGGCGAAGCGGGCGCAGGCGTCGGCGGGCACGTCGACGCGGGTGCCCGCCACGTCCAGGGTGAGTACGCCGGCCAGGACGGTGAGCAGTTCGCGGACGCCCGCGCCGTGCGGCGCGCTGACGTGCGCGTCGCCCGGGGCCAGGGTCCAGCGCCACAGCTCGGCCGACACGGGCGGATCGCTGCCGATCAACAGGTCGCCGTGGCCGCCGTGTTCGCCCCGCCACAACCGGGTCCCGCCCGCCGCCGGCAGCACCTCGACGAGCGGCGCGGGTGCCCCGTCGACCAGACCGGTGAGCGGCAGGCCGAGCGCGTCGGCGATCCGGGCCAGGGTGAGCACGCCCGGGTTGCCCCGGCCCTGTTCGACGCCCACGAGCGCGCCCTTGCTCAGGCCGCCGCGGGCCGCCAGCGCCTCCAGGGACCACCCGCGCGCGGTGCGCGCGGCGCGCACGTTGGCCGCGATCGCCCGGCTGACCGCCGGTTGACCGGGATCGGCCGACTGGTCATTATTCTGCTCCATGCGGTCTACTGTAGTGGACCATGGCTCGGTCGTGGTCGTGGTCGTGGTCGTGGTCGCCGTCGTCCGAGGCCCGGCCGCAAGTCGCCGTCTTCCGAGGAGAACCCGAACGTGCTCGCGTCCATCACCATCGACCCCGCCGTCCACGCGCTGCGCCCCGACGCGGTGGTGCTCGCCCTGGTGGCCACCGGTCTGCCCGGCGGCCCGAGCGACGACGGGTCGCGGGCGGCACTGGCCGAGGCGGCCCTGGCGCTGCCCGCCGGCCCGCCCGAGGAGCACCCGAACGTGGCCGCGTGGCGGGAGGCGTACCGGGCCTTCGGCGCCAAGCCGCAACGCACCCGCTGCTCGGTGGAGGCGCTGATGCGCCGCGGCGGGCCGCCCGAGGTCAACCGCGTGGTCGACCTGTACAACGCGGTCTCGGTGCGCCACGTGCTCCCGGTCGGCGGCGAGGACCTGGCCCGCTACCGCGGCGCGGCCCGGCTGATCCGGGCCGAGGGCAACGAGCCGTTCGAGGTCGTGGAGGCGGGGGAGCCGGCGATCGACCATCCCGCGCCCGGCGAGGTGGTCTGGCGCGACGACGAGGGCGTCACGTGCCGTCGGTGGAACTGGCGGCAGTGCGTGCGCACTCGGATCACCGAGCACACCACCGAGGCGCTGTTCCTGTTCGAGCGCCTGGCGCCGATGACGCTGGACGCGCTGCACGAGGCGGGCGAGGACCTGACCGAGCGGCTGCGCGACCTGGACCGGGCGGTCCGGGTCGAAAGCCGCCTCGTCGGAGTCTGAACCGGCCGGGGCCGAAATCGGCCCGAGCCCGAGCCGGTCGGGGCCTGCCCTACGCCGACGGAGGCAGCGGGCCGACGTACACCCACGCGCCCTCGTGCCGGACGAAGCGGCTGTGCTCGCGCACCGCGCCCCGCTGTCCCCGTTCGAGGTAGGTCGCGGTGAACTCGACCGTGCCCTCCTGGTGGAACGAACCGCCGTCGGTGCTCCCGTGCACCTCCAGGCCCAGCCAGCGGGTGCGGTCGTCGAGGCCGACCCGGTCCGGCCGGGTGTCCGGGTGCCAGCTGCGCAGCAGGTACGGCTCGTCGCCGACGACGAAGGCGCTGTAGCGCGAGCGCATCAGCGACTCGGCGGTGGGCGCGGGGGAACCGGCGTGGCGGGCGCCGCAGCACTCGCCATAGGTCGCGGACAGGCCGCAGGGGCAGGGCGAGGCGGCGGTGACGGCGTCCGGTCGGGGCCGCGAGGTGCGTCGGGACATGATCCGATTCTGGCCCATCCGGCGGGCGGGGGAGCCGGCGACCACACCGCGGGCCGGTCGGGTGAGGCTCAGGCGGGCGTCAGGCAGGGGCCCGGCAGCAGGTCGCGGATCATCGCCTCCCACTCGTCGGTACTCGGCGGCGCGTCGGTGAGCAGGGCCTGGATGAGCAGCCCGTCCAGGGCGCCGACGAAGACCCGGACCCGGACCGGATCGCCGCTGAAGCGCAGCGCGAAGTCGGTGACGGCGGCCGTCCAGTGGTCGGTCGACTCGCGCAACTCGGGGCGGCGGGCGGCGAGCAGGAACAACTCGTACTCGGCGACCAGTCGGCCGGGGGCGGTGCAGATGTGCCGGAGATGCTCGGCCAGCGCGCGCCGGGGGTCGCCGGGGGTGTCGACGAGCCCCCGGATGTGCGCCGCGTCCTCGGTCATGCAGGTGGTGAGCGCGGCGGTGAGCAGGTCGTCGACGCCGGCGAAGTAGTACGTGGACGCGCTGGTGGGCAGGCCCGCCTCACGCGAGACGGAGCGGTGGCTGACCCCCGCGGCGCCGTCCCGCTCGACGACCCGCAGGGTGGCCTCGATCAGCGCGCGGCGCCGGCGTTCGCCCTTGGCCCGCCGGCCGTCGACGGCTTCCTCGGTCAGTGGGACTCACCTTCTCGTACGGGTGCGGCCTGGGGCAGCGAGCCGCCGTGCGCGACGGTCGTGCCGACCACGCGCGGGGCGGTCCGCCGCAACACACGGTATCCACCGAGCGCCATCGCGACGGCCACGAGGGCCGCGCCGACCGCGACGCCGAAGCCGGCCCGGGCGCCGAAGTGGTCCACGACCAGACCGGACAGCGAGGAGCCGGTGGCCACGCCGATGCCGATGCCGGTGGTGGTCCAGGTCATGCCCTCGGTCAGCCGCGCGGGCGGCACCAGGCGCTCGACCAGGCTGACCGTGAGGATCATGGTGGGCGAGATGGACATGCCCGCGACGAACACGGTCGCCGCGAGCGCGGGCAGGTTGCCCACGAGCAGCAGCGGCAGGATGGTGACGGCGGTGCAGCCCACGCTGATCAGCAACATCCGGGGCAGCGGGGCGGCGAACTTGAACGCGCCGAACGCGATCCCGGCGACGCAGGAGCCGGCCGCGTAGGTGGCCAGTACGAAGCTCGCGTTGCTGCGTTGGCCGTGCTCCTCGGCGAAGGCGATGGTGACCACGTCGACGGTGCCGAAGATGGCGCCGATCGCGATCAGGGTCACCACGAGCACCTGCAGACCCCGGATCCGCATGACCGACCTGGTCGGGCCGGCGGCGCGCGGGTGGGGTGGGGGCTCGGTGCCGCGCTGCACGGTGAACAGCAGTACGCCGATGGCGAAGAAGACGATCGCGGCCAGCGGTCCCGCCTCGGGGAACGCGGACACCGAGAGCTGGACGGCGATGATCGGGCCCAGGATGAAGCACAGTTCGTCGACCACGGACTCGAACGAGAACGCGGTGTGCAGGTGCGCCGAGCCGCGGTACAGGACCAGCCAGCGGGCGCGGACCATGGCCCCCATGCTGGGCATGCAGCCGGCCGGCACCGCGCAGACGAACAGGGTCCACGCGGGGGCGTCGTAGCGGGCGCACAGCAGGAGGGCGCCCATCGCGAACACGCTGACGGCGGTGGCCGGGGGAAGTATTCGGCCCTGCCCGTAGCGGTCCACGATCCGCGACACCTGCGGCGCGATCAGCGCGGTGGCCAGTGCGAAGGTGGCCGCCACGGCGCCGGCCAGACCGTATTCGCCGCGCAGTTCGGAGAGCATGGTGACGATGCCGATGCCGGTCATCGAGATGGGCATGCGGGCGATGAAGCCGGCCGCCGAGAATCCCTTGGCGCCGGGCGCGGTGAAGATGTCTCGGTAGGGGTTACGCACGGGAGTTCCCGTCGATAGAAAATAAAGTGGGACGTTCGTTCCAGTTTCTATCACGGGAGGGGCGGTCGGCAAAGCGGCTTTACCGGCGCTGTTTCGCGCGGGAGCACGCCGAACCGGCCCGGGCGCGGCGATTGTCGGCCGCCGTGCCCGGGATGTCGGGATCGGGCGGTCAGGCCGGGTCGACGGTCCAGTCCGGGTGGCCCGGCATCGGCGGGGTCTTGGCGCCGTACAACCACGGGGTCAGGAACGGGGCGAGGTCGCGGTGGGCGACCTGGGAGGCCAGCTTCACGTAGTCGGCGGTGCCTGCGGCGCGGCCCCGGAATCGGGTGGTCCAGGCCCGTTCGATCCGGGCGAAGGTGTCCGCGCCGACCTCGGTGCGCAGCGCGTAGAAGACCAGTGCCGAGCCGTCGTAGCGCATGCGCTTGAACAGGTTCGGCTCGGTGGGCTCGGCCGGCGCGCCGGCGTCCCGGCGCCAGATGTCGTGTTGCCGGTACGCCTCGCGCATCAGCGCCTCCAGGTTGGCGCCGCCGTTCTCCTCGCTGTAGACGCGCTCGTAGTAGCGGGCGTGGCCCTCGCTCAGCCACAGGTCGGACCAGCGTTCGATGGCCACGCTGTCGCCGGTCCACTGGTGCACCAGCTCGTGCACCATGTTGCGTTCGGCGTTGACCTTGTCGCCGAGCAGGTCCGCCTTCGGGAGCAGGGACAACCCCTGGGTCTCCAGGGCGACGCCGAGATCGGTGTGCGCGACGAGCAGGCCGTAGCCGTCGAACGGGTACGGGCCGAGCCTGTCCGTCACCCAGGCCAGGTGTCGCGGGGTCAGCGAGCGGTACTGCTCGACCCGGTCGACCAGGTCCGGCGGGATCGCGTCGCGCAGCCGGGTGCCGTCGGCGGCTTCGCCGTCGATCAGGGTGTACTTGCCGACGGCGAGCTGGAAGAGCTGGCCGGCCACCGGTTGCCGGCTGTCGTAGGTCCAGCGGGTGCGGCCGGGGGCGGCGGGGCGCTTGTCGACGAGGGTGCCGTTGGACAGCGCGGTGAGGTCGTCGGCCGCGGTGATCTCGACCGTGGTGCGGGTGCGCAGGCTCGGGTGGTCGTTGCTCGGGAAGATCATCTTGGCGCCGTCGGGCTGCGGGTAGATCACCGTGCCGTCGGGGGTGGGGATCCAGCCGAACGTCTCGATGGCGTCGTCGCGGTGGCGCTGCTGGGTGGGGTCGGCGGTGTACTCGACCCGGACGGTGAACGAGCGGCCCTTGCGCAGTGGCCGGGCCGGGGTGATCACCAACTCGTCGCCGTCGCGGCGGGTTTCGGCGGGGCGGCCGTCGACGGTGACCCGGCCGAGGGTGTTGCCCGCGAAGTCGAGGTCGAACCGGGACAGCGCCTGGGTGGCGGTGGCCTCGATGGTGGTGACGGCCGGGAACGCGGCGCCGGGCGCCTGCCAGTCGAAGGCGAGCGTGTAGTGGTCGGCGCGGTAGCCGCCGTTGCCGCTCAGCGGGAACAGCGGATCGCCGATGCCGGCCGCGCCGGGGGTGGGCCGGGCGTCCTCGGCGTGGGCCACGGGGGCGACGGCCGCGGTGAGGGTGAGGGCGGTCGCGAGGGCGACGAGGGATCCGACGGGATGTGGTGGACGTCTCATGGGCACCACCCTGTGCCGGCCCGATCGCCCGCGGTAGTGCCCCACGCACGGTTTCACCCGGCCGGCCCGGGAGTTCGCCCGAGCGCGTGCGCCCCGAGGGCGGGCCGGGTTTTGTCTGGGCGTTGGTGGTCCGGGAGTTCGATCCGGGTGTGGTCGGGGCGCGGCGGCGGTCCGGGGGCGGGTGCGGATCCCGGACCGCCGATGGTCGGGACGGGTTCAGGCGCGCTGTTCGGTGGCGCGTTCGGCCGCCTTTTCGGCGGCCTTGTCCGCCTGGAAGCCGTCCTCGTCGCGGCCCTTGCGCCAGTAGCCGGAGAAGGAGATGTCGGTGCGGTCGACGCCGCGCTCGTCGACCAGGTGTCGGCGCAGTTCCTTGACCACGCCGGCCTCGCCGTGCACGAACGCGTGCACCCGGCCGGTCGGGAACTCCAGCGCGCGCAGCGCGTCGAGCAGGCCGGGGCCGGCGTCGCGGGTGATCCAGGTGAGGTCGAGGTCCAGGTCGGGATGGGTCGCGGGCAGGAGGCCGGTCGGCGCCTCGGCCGCGGTGCCCACCTCGAGGAGCGCGATCGCCCGGGCGGCGGCGGGCAGCCGCTCCATCGACGCGGCGATCGCCGGGTAGGCGCTCTCGTCGCCGACGAACAGGTGCCAGTCCGCCTCGGGGTCGGGCGCGTAGGCGCCGCCGGGGCCGAGCAGGCGCAGCGTGTCGCCCGGCTTGGCGCGCGCCGCCCAGGGGCCGGCCAGGCCCTCGTCGCCGTGGTGCACGAATTCGATGGTCAGTTCGCCGGCCGCCGGGTTGTTCGCGCGCACCGTGTAGGTACGGGTGCGCGGCCAGTCCTCGCGCGGGAGTTCGGCCCGGATGACCTCCATGTCGAACGGCTCCGGGTAGGTCACGCCCGGCAGCGGGAAAAGCACCTTGACGTAGGCGTCGGTGTAGCCGTTGTCGGTGAAGTTCCGGTGGCCCTCGCCACCGGCGACGATCCGGATGAGGTGCGGGCCGACCTGTTCGGTGGTGCGCACCTGGAGTTCGATCAGCTTGCGGGGCTTGCGTACCGGGCTGTCCGCCATGGGGGTTCTCCTCGCCTGCACTGTGCGACTCGGCGTGTCTTTGTTAGGTAACCCTAACCTGACTCGCGCGCCGTCGGTCGCCCAGGGCCGGAATGATCCTCGCCGGGTCGCGCTATCGCCACCGAGTGAGTTCGGCGCGCTTGGGCGCGCGGCCGTCACCGGAGGAGCGGCCGGTGGCGCGGCGGGCCAGCCAGGGGCCGAGGTGGGTGCGGGCCCAGCGCGCGTCCGCGCGTCTGCGGTCGCCCCAGGTGCGTGGCGCGGCGGGGGGCAGCGGCGCGCGCCAGTCGTCGTCGCCGGGCAGGCCGAGCGCCCGCGCGGTGGCCTCGGCGACGCGGCGGTGTCCCTCGGTGGACAGGTGCAGCCGGTCGTCCGCCCACATCCGGGGATCGTCGAAGACGCGCGCGGTGAACAGGTCGACCACGGTGGCGTCGTGGCGGGCGCCGACGGTGTCCACGAACTCGACCAGGCGTTCGATCCGGGGCATCAGCCGGGCGGAGGAGCGCAGTCGGCGGGTGGGGTCGGTGCTGCGGAACAGCACCAGGTGTCCGCCGCCGCCGGCGAGCTTGGCCGCGGCCTGTTCGAATACCGCGCAGACCGCGCCGACGTCGCAGCGCGGACGCAGCACGTCGTTGAGGCCGCCGGCGAGGCTGATCAGCGCGCCGTCGAGGGTGACGGCGGTGTCGACCTGCTCGTCCGCGATCTGCCGGATCAGCTTCCCGCGCACGGCCAGGTTGGCGTAGCGCAGCGTCGGCGTGTCGACGGCCAGCCGGTCCGCGAGCAGGTCGGCCCAGCCTCGATAGTTGCCGTGGGCGTCCGGGTCGGACATTCCTTCGGTGAAGGAGTCGCCTACCGCGACGAAGGTCTCGAAAGTGGGGTGTGTGTTGAGCATCGCCTCGCGAGCCTAGTGCGGGTCGCGGTCGTGTGTCGGTCGGGCCGGCCCGGTCACGCCCCTCGGCCCGGCGACTCCGGGTGGCGGCGTTGGGCCACTCCGAAGAAGTAGTCACCCAGGAGGGACTTGCTGCCGATGACGTGCAAACCGTGTCGGGGGAGTTCGGTGAGGAAGTCGCGGGCGTCGAAGCGGTCCTCGGTGGGGTGGTCGAACAGGAGGGCCAGGGTGGGGCGGGCCAGTGCGCGGGCGGTCATCTCGGAGAAGTAGAACCGCCCGCCCGGGCGCAACACCCGGCCCACCTCCGCCAGGCAGGCGCGCCAGTCCGGGATGTGGTGCACGATCGCGAAGTCGAACACCGCGTCGTAGCTCGCGTCCGCCGCGTCGACGGCGGCGCGCAGGTCGGTGGCCGAACCCTGGACGATGGCGACCCGGCTGTTGCCGTGCCAGCGCCGCCGGGCCCGGGCGAGCGAGTCGGGGTCGATGTCGACGCCGTCCACCCGCGCGGCGCCGAAGCGGTTCAGGATCAGCTCGATGCCCCGGCCGGTGCCGCAGCCGATCTCCAGCGCGTGTGCGCCCGGGTCGAGCCGGCCGCCCAGGCGCAGCAGCAGGGGGGTCTCGTACCAGATCTGCGGGCCCCGGCGCAGCGGACTGGCCACGACCATCTTCTCGACCGTGTTCATCCGCATGGCGGTTCCCCCCTGGTTCGCCGAGCACCGGTTCGCGCATCCGCCCGGTTGCCGAGTGTGACCGACGCCCCACGATGGGCCATCGCGTGATATGCGTCAAGGACCGGGACGGGCGGTGCCGGTGTGCTCTCCGTATCGGTGGACCGGAGGCGTTAGCCTTCGGAGGCGGGTCGGTGGTGCGTGCGCGCCGAGTTCGATGGATGGGTGTCGGTCCGGTCGAGGGTCGGCCGTGGGCCGTGATCCGAAGGTGGTGCGATGAGCCAGACCGCGATGACACGAACGCTGACGGTGTTGCTGGTGGAGGACGATCCGGGCGACGCGTTGATGATCGAGGAGGCGTTGCTGGACCGGGAGCGAGGGCACACCCTGTGTCGGGTCGCGGACGGCATGGAGGCGCTGGAGTGGCTGCGTACGCACGCGCGGCCGGATCTGGTGATCCTGGATCTGAACATGCCGAGGATGGACGGCCGCGAGGTGTTGTCGGCGATGAAGGCCGACGAGCGGTGGCGGACGATCCCGGTGGTGGTGCTGTCCACCTCGGCCGCGCCGGACGACGTGCGGCGCAGCTACGACCTGCACGCCAACGCGTTCGTGACCAAGCCGGTCGAGTTGGAGTCGTTCCTGGAGGCGGTGCGCGGGATCGACGAGTTCTTCCTGAGCCTGGTGACGCTGCCGCGCGGGTGAGCGCGGGCGCGCCCGCCGTCCCGGCGCGGCGCGCTCACCCGCCCCCGGGGATCAGGCCGGCGATGCCGTCGAGGAGGCGGTCCAGCCCGAAGGTGAACAACGATTCGAGGTCCAGTTCCAGGTCGGGGTCGGTCAACGCGGCGGAGTACATCGGGAATTCGCCGCCGGCCAGGATCAGGTCCAGGGTCTCGTCCTGGGCCTGCATCCATTCCTCGCTGGACACGCCCGTGGCGCGTTCGGCCTCGGATTCGCCGGCGAGATTGATCGCGGTGCCGCGTACGTAGTTGAGCATCGTCACCGCGATGTGGATCATCACGCCCGTCGGCAGTCCCTCGAACTCGCCCATCGCCCACTCCACATGCCGCATGCCGCGCACCGTCGGCAGCGGGCGGGTCATCGACATGACCTGGGCCAGCCACGGATGGCGGCGGTACATCGCCCACTGCATCCGACACGAGGTCTCCAGGCGGGCCCGCCAGCCGATGTTTTCCCCGACGGGGAGCGGCGCCCCGGCGAACACGCTGTCGGCCATCGCGGTGAGCAGGTCCTCCTTGCCGGGCACGTGCCGATACAGGCTCATCGGAGCCACCCCCACCTCGGCGGCGATCTGCCGCATCGACACCGCCGCCAGGCCGCGTTCGTCGGCGATGGCGATCGCGGCCGCGACCACCCGCTCCCGGGTGAGTTCGGCGTCGGTGCGCGGCGGGTGTGTGGGCGGGACGGCGATCGCCCGGACCCGGGCGCGCGGGGCGTCGGGGCGGTCGGCGACCACGGTGCCGACTCCGCGTACCGCCCGGACCAGTCCCGCCTCGCGCAGCACGGTCAGCGCCTTGGTGG
Source organism: Embleya hyalina (assembly GCF_003967355.1). Lineage (GTDB taxonomy): Bacteria > Actinomycetota > Actinomycetes > Streptomycetales > Streptomycetaceae > Embleya > Embleya hyalina. The sequence goes on from NZ_BIFH01000028.1 coordinate 13,050, forward strand.
CGGTGGCCATGGCCACCCCCCACTCCGCGGTGATCGCCCGGGTGGAGGGCACCCGATCGCCGGGACGCAGCTCGCCCGTCTCGATCCGTCGACGCAACTCGTCGGCGATCCGGATCGAGGGCGTGGCGTCGCGGGGCATCGGGGCCTCCCGGGGCTGTCGGTACTCCCTGTCCTGGTCAGTGCACTATAGGGCACCCTCGCCAACGGGCTGGTGCACTAGTTCTGGTGCACTACTTGGTGAAGCCTTTATTCTCGCTGAATATGGGGCTGTTGCTGCACGGCGTACGGTGTGTTTACTCTGTACGCGATGAAGCGTACGCCGTACGGACGTAGTGCGGCGGGACCGTGCGAACAACGGGGGATTCCAGTGGTGATCGACGAGACGACCGGAAAGCCGGGGGCGGCGCCGTCGGCGGGGCGGCGGGAATGGGTCGGACTGGCCGTCCTGCTGGTGCCGCTGCTGCTGGTGAGCATGGACGTGTCGGTGCTCTACTTCGCGGTGCCGTTCATCGGCCGGGCGCTGGAGCCCACCGGCACGCAGCAGTTGTGGATCCTGGACATGTACGGGTTCGTGCTCTCCGGCCTGCTGATCGTGATGGGCGCGCTCGGCGACCGGATCGGTCGGCGTCGGCTGCTCCTGGTGGGGGCGGCGCTGTTCGCCGGGGCGTCGCTGCTCGCGGCGTACGCACACGACGCGCGGACGCTGATCGCCGCACGGGCCCTGCTCGGGGTGGGCGGGGCGGCGCTGATGCCGTCCACGCTGGCGCTGATCCGCACCATGTTCGTCGACCCCCGGCAGCGCGGGACGGCGATCGCGATCTGGACCGCAGTGATGACCGGCGGCATCTCCCTCGGGCCGATCCTGTCCGGGGTGCTCGTCGAACACTTCTGGTGGGGTTCGATCTTCCTGATCAACGTGCCGGCGATGGCGGTCCTGCTGATCCTGGTCCCGGTCTTCGTCCCGCGTCACCGCGGCGTCGCACACGGGTCGTTCGACCTGATCGGCGCGGTGCTCTCGCTCGGCACGCTGCTGCCGGTGGTGTACGGGATCAAGGAGATCGCCCGGTCCGGGGCACAGACGTCGCCGATCGCGAGCATCGGCTTCGGGCTGATCGTCGGCGCGCTCTTCGTACGGCGTCAACTCACCGCCGAGCATCCGCTGTTGGACCTGGAACTGTTGCGGATGCGGGCGTTCGGCGGGGCGGTGCTCGCCAATGTGATGTCGATGTTCGCGATCGTCGGATTCGCCATCTTCACCACGCAATACCTCCAGTCGGTGCTCGGGATGAGCCCGCTGCGCGCCGCGCTGTGGAGCCTGGTGCCGTCGCTGGCGGTCGCGGTGGCCACGCCCGTGGCCACCGTGCTGGCCCGGCGGATCGATCGGGCCTGGGTGATGGCCGGCGGATTCACGGTCGCCATCGGCGGGTTCGCGGTGCTGGCCACCGCCCGGCCGCACTCGTCGCTCGCACTGCTGCTCGGCGGCGCGGCGGTGTACGCGGCCGGCGTGGTCGCGGTGATGACGCAGGTGACCGAGATGGCGATGGGCGTCGCGCCCGCCGACCGGGCCGCCTCCGCCTCCGCCGTGCTGGAGTCGGGCAGCGAACTCGGCGGCGCGCTGGGCATGGCGCTGCTCGGCACGATCGGCGACGCGGTCTACCACCGGGCGATGGCCGACACCGGTCCCGCGGGGCCGGCGCGGGAGACCCTGGGCGGGGCGCAGGCGACCGCGGCCCGGCTGTCGGGGGACGCGGGGCGGACCCTGCTGGACACGGCCAGGGACGCGTTCTGCGACGGGATGAACGCCGCGGCGATCGGCGCGGCGGTGGTCATGGTGGTCGGGGCGGGCTACTGCGTGCGCTTCCTGCGCGGGGTGCCGGTGGCCGACGCCGGGGCGGGGGAGGCGGGTTCGGCGCTCGCCGACGCGCCGATCGCCGACGTGCCCCCGGTCGACGCGCCGGTCGACGCGCGCTGACCCCGGCGCTCGGTCGTCGGCTCAGCGGCGGGGGCAGGCGCGGGCGGTGTGGATCGTGGTCGCGGCCAGGTAGAAGGCGTCCGGGCGCCACAGGATGCCGGTGTCCGTGTCGGGATCGAGCAGGGTGTCGAGGGTGGCCAGGTCCTCCGCGTCCAGGCGGTCGGCCAACAGGGCGCGGCGGTGCGTGAGTTCGGCGTACAGGTGCTCGCGCGGCAGGGCGTCCAGCGGTGAGGGCAGGTCGATCAGGAACGAGTGGGTGCCGGTCGGGACCAGGCCCGCGCGGGCCAGCATGGCCGGCCGGTCCTCGACCGCCGCCCGGGCGCCGGGCAGGTTCGCGCGCAACTCGGCGAACCAGTCCTCGTGGGCGGCGTCGAGCCGGGCCTGGAGACCGGGGCGGCCGATGCCGATGTCGCGGGGCAGGAAGCGGGTGGACAGGCCGCGTTCGGCGATCGCGATCATCCCGCCGGGACGAAGCACCCGGGCCAGGGCGTCCAGCGCGGCCTGCTGGTCGCCGAGGTGGTGGACGACGTCGCCCGCCCAGATCAGGTCGGCGCTGTCCAGGGTGTCCAGGTCGGCGGGCAGTTCGACGTGCCGGGTGTGCACCCGGTGACCCAGTCCCTCCCGGTGCGCGCGGGCGCCGGCGCGGGCCAGCAGGGCGGGGTTCGGCGCGACGGCGACCACGTCGGCGTTGGGGAAGTAGCGGGCCAGCAGGCAGGACGCGACCCCGGGGCCGCCGCCCAGATCGAGGATCCGGTCCACCCGGGTCAGCGTGCGGTCGCCGTACAGCGCCAGATCGCGCAGTCGCGCGGCGGCCTCCTCGAGGAAGGGGGCGTGCAGCTCGGCCTCGCGTTCGAGGAGCGGGCCCGCGTTCCGCCCCGGGGGGTCGGTGCGGGGGTCGGTGGTCATCAGGTGCGTCTCCCGAGTTCTGGGCACCCGTCGCCGTGGTTGGCCGGGTCCGTCGTCTGCCGTGTGCTGCGTGTGAGGGACACAACGTCGACGAAGGGCCGCGGTAATCCACGATCGGCGAGCGTTCCCGGCGGCGCACGGGACCGGTGACCCGCGCCGCGGTCGCCGCGCGCGCTCGCCGGTGCCGGGGGACCGGCCGCCCGGGTCGTCGGCGGCACGGGGTTAGGGTCGGGGCATGAGCGAGGAGATCGTCTACAAGCTGGTCGGCGCCGACGAGTGGGCCGAGGCGGTGCGGGCCGGTCGGTTCGCGGGGTCCGGGATCGACCTGGTGGACGGCTACGTGCACCTGTCCACGGGCGCGCAGGTGGCCGAGACCGCCCGGCGGCACTTCGCCGGCCGCGACGATCTGGTCCTGGTGGCGCTGGATCCGGCCGCCCTGGGCGCGGCGCTGCGCTGGGAACCCTCGCGCGGCGGCGCGCTGTTCCCGCACGTGTACGGCGTGGTGGAGCCGGCCGCGGCGCTCTGGACCGATCCGCTGAACCTGCCGGCGACCCCCGACGGCGACCACGTGGCCGAGGCGGTCCTCGCGACGCTGGCCACCCACGGGCACTGACCGCCGGGCGGCGGGTGCCGGGCGCGGTGTGCCGAGGCGATCCACGCGATGCCGGACACCCGCGGGCACCGATCGCCGGGCGAGTCGTGCCGCGCCCGGGTCGCCGAGGTGGTGCCGAAGGTGTTCGGGCGTCGATCGGTCGGGGTCCGGCCCGGGTTCGGCGCTATCGGGTCGGTGTGCGCAGCAGGTCGCCGGAGGTCGTGTCGTCGACGAAGGTGCGGATTCCCGGGCCGGTGAGCTCGCGAGGGGCGAAGCCGTCGAAGTAGGCCAGTGGTACGTGTACACACACCAGTGCCGCGGCCACCAGCACCCGATGGCGTGTGCGCGTCCGGGACGAGGTCGCGTCGGGCCGCTCCTTTCCCAGCCACCACCACGCCACCACGGCCGTGTTGGCCAGGAGCAGGAACGCCCAGCGGTGGGTGTCCCATCCGGCGAACGCGGCCGCCGGCGGTGCGATGGCCGCCGCGATCGCCGGCAGCCGGCGCGGCCCCACCACCGTGCCCCCGGCGAACGCCGGGGCCGGCGCCGCGGCGAGGAGCACCGCGAGCGGGACCAGGAACCACAACACCTCGAACGGCTCGTACATCCGCAGACTCTCCGCCTGGGTCCGGCCGAAGATCTCGAACACGTCGGCCCGGGCCGGGAATCCGCCCTCGCGCAGCCGAGCCCGCAGACCGGGCACCGCCCCGTCCGAGGCGGGCGACACGAGCAGCACGACGCCGCCGACCACCACGGACGGCGCGAGCACGGCCGCCGCCCGGCGGATCGGCAGCCGGTCCACCACCGGCAGGGTGAACAGCGGGATCACGGTCGGCATCGCGATCTCGTGCACGCACACCGCGACCGCCATCAGCAGCGCGGCGGCGACCGTACGACCTCGGGCGAGCAGCCACCACGCGCCGAACAGGGCCAGGAACAGCAGCTGTTCGAAGTAGCCGACCTCGTGGAAGAGATAGCCGCCGGTGGGCAGCACCAGCCACCCGGCCACCAGGGCCCGCCGGGCCGGCAGCCGGGTGCGCGCCGCCGCGACCACCACGACCGCGAGCAGCGCGGCCAGGATCAGAAACGACGTGCCGGCGAACAGCGCGTACGGGTAGTCCGTCGCCTCCGCGACCGGATGCGGCACCGTGCCGACCACGAACCGCCGGTGGAAGCCGTCCTGGAGCGAGATCGACGCAACGTCGCGGTCCACGCGCTCGGCGCCCGGATCCCGGTGTACGCGGCCAGGACGACGCACGCCACGAGGAGCAGCCCCCGGCGGGTGGGCGCGGAGAGGCGCCGTCGGCGGGGCGCGGCCGGCGCGGAGACGCCCGCGGACATCGCTCGCACGACCGGCCGAACAACCGGTTCACAACACGTTTCGGGCATGGCTGACCTCACCGTCGGCGCCCCGACGGAGGAGGAGCGCGAAGGAAATCGGGCGAACGGGGGCTCGGGGTCGGGGAGACCGGCGGGTGGCTCGGCGCGCGGGTGCGGCGGCCGAACCCACTGGTGACCAGACGAGTCGAGCGGGCGGCGATCCAACGGGTGAGCCCCCGGAATTTCCTGTGGCGCCGATCACAGCGACGGGTCGACCGCGCCCCCGGCGGAGCGCGCGACCGACCTGCGGTCAGGGGGCGTCGACGGGGATCGACGCATTCGTCGGCCGACCCGGAACGCGGTCCAGGGTGATCCCGAAGTACTCGCGGTAGGCGGCCAGGAGCGCGGCGTCGTCGACGAGTCGCTCCTCGTGGCGGTCGGTGCCGGTGGTCCGGATCAGGGTGCGGTCGGAGATGGTGATCCGCCCGTCCGGGAGCGCGAGCGAGCACACCGGGGAGTGGGTGAAGCGCGACGTCGGCGCGGTCTGGTGCCACCAGCACCCGGTGACGAAGTCGCCCGACACGCGTGGGCGGGGTTCCAGGCGGTACGCGCGCTTGCCGTCGTGCAGGACGTCGACCTCGCCGTGCTCGCCGTCGACGATCCGGAACACCCCGCCGGGGTCCACCTGGTCCGTCCGCAGGTCCAGCCGTATCGGGCGGTGGGTGAACCGCCCGAAGCCGACGTCGACCAGCCACGGATGCTCCAGGTCGACGCGCAGCGCGAGGTGGTCGAACGGGATCCCCACGCACCCCGAGCCGTCGTAGGTGTACGCGGACGACAGCGTGACGCGGTAGCCGAGTTCGCGCAGCAACACGGCGAACGCACCGCAGAGTTCGTAGCACAGGCCGCCGCGCCGCCGATCCAGGATCTTCGCGAGCAGCGCGTCCTCGTCGAGCGAGAGCGGGCGACCCATGTGGATGTCCAGATTCTCGAACGGGACGGTCAGCAGATGCCGCCACTGCAATTCGGCCAACGTCTCCGGATCCGGGGACGGCGGGCGAGGGACGCCGAGCAGGGCCAGGTAGTTGTCGATGCGGTTCGGGTTCACCGTGCCTCCGGGCTGTGTGCGCGGCAGAGTTCGGCCGAGCCTCGGCATGCCCTCCGGGGACGGGCCTCGCCGGCCCGGTCCGGGCCTCCCTCGCGGTCGGTGTGAGCGGGCGTGTGGGGCGCGAAAAATAGCACGACAGGCCCGGTCTCGCGGCGGCATCACGCGAGGGCCGCTACCGGCCGCGGCGATGCGGCGCTCCAGGCGGCGCACCACCCCCGGGCCGCTGCCCGCGCGGCCAGGGCCCCGGGTCTGCTCGGTCGACCCGGACGCCTTCCATCGGCGCGCGCCGATCGCCGGTCTCGCCCACCACGACGCCGGGCGCGGCCTGTTGTCGCGGCGGCATCATGCGAGGGCCGCTACCGGCTGCGGCGATGCGGCGGTCCGGGCGGCGCAGCCCCCGGACCGTTGCCCGCGCGGCCAGGGCCCCGGGTCTGCTCGGTCGACCCGGACGCCTTCCATCGGCGCGCGCCGACCGCCGGTCTCGCCCACCACGACGTCGGGCGCGGCCTGTTGCCCGCCGGCCGGTCGAGGGGATCCGCACGCCGGCACAGCCGCCACCGGCCTGGGACGTGCGGCCGGCCCACCGGTTCGACGAACACGTACGCCGGTCCGAGACCGTGCGCACCTACGCCCGGGCGGGCCGCCGCCAGGCCGCCGCCCCCGACATCCCCGGCCCGGGCGGGTGCGGCCGCAGGACGTCGACCGGCTGTGTGCGTTCGGTGTGGTCCTGGACGGCTCCGGATCGTTGGACACCGCAAGGCCCCGGGCGCGATCGCCTCCTGCGCGAGTGCCCGGGACGTACCGGCCGCACGGGTGGTGTACGGCGACGCCGGCTACCTGTCGGTCGAGGACATCGACCGGCGTGCCGTGCGCGGGCGCGGCGGCACGGTCCCGCAACCGGGGATCCGTCTTCGGGAGGGCGCCGCCGACTTCCCCGCCGACGGGCCGATCCCGGTGATCACCGACGGGCGCTGCGACGTGTTGCGCCCGGCCGCCGTTCTCCCCGCGCGGGCCGGTGTTCCGGGTGGGCCGAAGGGGCCGCCGACCTGGGCGACTACTGCGATCCCGGTAGGCCGTCGTGCGGTTTCGGTAGGTCGCGGTGTCCGTAGCGGCATGACGACGGGAGGGGTCTTCCCGAACGAACCTCGAAGGGTCATCGCTCGTGGATATGGAGACCCTGACGTGGCGACTTTTCTGTATCGGCTCGGCCTCGCGGGCTTTCGGCGGCGCGGTCGGGTGCTCTTGGTGTGGCTGGGGGTGCTGGTCGTGGTCGCGGTGGGCGCCGCGCAGGCGTCGGGGCCCTCGGACGAGGAGTTCTCGATGCCGGGGATCGAGTCGCAAAAGGCGTTCGATCTCATGGAGGAGCGTTTTCCCGGAACCGCGGCCGACGGCGCCACCGCCCGGATCGTCTTCGTTGCCCCGGACGGACGCAAGGTGACCGAGGGCAACCTGCGCGAGGCCGTCGAGCGCGCGGTGAAATCGCTGGGCGAGGGTCCGCAGGTGGCCGGTGTCGCGGACCCGTTCGCGTCGAAGGCGGTGAGCAAGGACGGTGCGACCGCGTATGCGACGGTCACCTACAAGGTGGAGTCCAACGACGTCACCGACGCCGGCCGCGCGGCGGTGAACAAGGCGGCGGAGCAGGCGCGTTCGGCGGGCCTGACGGTGGAGACCGGCGGGTCGGCGATGGACGACGGCGGCGGACCCGACGGGAGCGCGGAACTGGTCGGCCTCTCGGCGGCCGCGGTCGTGCTGCTGTTCACCTTCGGGTCGTTGGCCGCCGCGGGCCTGCCGCTGCTGACCGCGATCGTGGGGATCGCCGTGAGCCTGTTCGGGATCCTGCTCCTCGCGGGCCCTCTGGGTTTGTCCTCGGACACGCTCACCCTCGGGATGATGCTGGGCCTGGCGGTGGGCATCGACTACGCGCTGTTCGTGGTCTCCCGCTATCGGGAGGAGCGCGGGCGCGGCCGGGCGCCGCACGAGGCGGCCGGGGTGGCGGTGGGTACCGCCGGATCGGCGGTCGTGTTCGCCGGGGTCACCGTGATCATCGCGCTGGCCGGCCTGTCGGTGGTCGGGATTCCGACGCTGACGAAAATGGGCCTGGCCGCCGCCGGAGCCGTCGCGGTCGCCGTGCTGGTCGCGTTGACCGTGGTGCCCGCGCTGCTCGGTTTCTGGCCGAACGCGGTGCTCGCCCGCCGGGTGCGCAAGGGCCGCGCGCGGGGCGGCCCGGCCGCCGGGCGGGACAACCTCGGTACCCGCTGGGCGCGTTTCGTGCTGCGTCGTCCCGTGGCGGTGCTGGTGCTCGGCGTGGTGGCCCTGGTCGCGCTCGCCGTGCCGATGGTGTCGCTGCGACTCGGCATGCCGGGCGACGAGGCCAAGTCCACCGCCACCACCGAGCGGCGTGCCTACGACGCGCTCGCCGAGGGCTTCGGCCCGGGCTTCAACGGCCCGCTGACCATCGTCGTGGATGCGAAGGGCGCGGCCGACCCGCAGGCCGCGGTGCGCGCCGTCGGCGACCGGATCGGCCGTACCGACGGCATCGTGTCGGTCGCGCCGGCCCGCTTCAACGAGGCCGGCGACACGGCGGTCTTCCGGGCCACCCCGTCGACCAGCCCCACGGACGAGAAGACCAAGGACCTGGTGGAGACGATCCGCCGCAACCGCGCGGACGTGGAACGACAGGCGTCGGCGACGTTCGAGGTCACCGGAACGACCGCGCTGAACATCGACGTCGCGGCCAAGGTGCAGGCCGCGCTGGTGCCGTATCTCGCGGTGGTGGGCGGCCTGGCGGTGGTCCTGCTGCTCGTGGTCTTCCGATCCGTGCTGGTGCCGGTGAAGGCGGCCCTGGGCTTCGTGCTGTCGGTGCTGGCGGCGCTGGGTGTACTGGTGCTGGTCTTCCAGAAGGGACACGCGGCGGACCTGTTCGGCGTGGAGCAGACGGGGCCGATCATGAGCCTGATGCCGATCTTCATGATGGGCATCGTCTTCGGACTGGCCATGGACTACGAGGTGTTCCTGGTCTCGCGGATGCGGGAGGCGTACACCCACGGGGAGGGCGCCCACCAAGCCGTCGTGTCCGGGTTCCGGCACAGCTCCCGGGTGGTGACGGCCGCCGCGTTGATCATGGTCGCGGTCTTCTCCGGATTCATCGGGGAGGACGGGTCGCTGATCAAGATGCTCGGGTTCGGCCTGGCCGCCGCGGTGCTCTTCGACGCCTTCGTGGTCCGGATGGCGATCGTGCCCGCGGTGTTGGCCCTGCTCGGCGACCGGGCCTGGTGGTTGCCGACGTGGCTGGGGCGCGTCCTGCCCCGCGTCGACGTGGAAGGCGCGGCACTCGGCCACGCGCGCTCGCACGACCGGCGCCCCGACCCGGACGGGCCGGTCCGGGCACACGTGTGACGCCTTTCGCCGCGGATTCCGCCCGAGTACGTCGTCTCGGGCGGTCCGCGGCGCCCGCTCGCGCCGTCATCGGCGACCATGGACCTCGGCACGCCCCCTCACGGAGAGCACGATGACCGGCAACCTCGAACGGTACGCGGAACGCCACGCCCGGGTCGCGGACGTGGTCACGGCGGTGGCGTCCGGCGTCTGCACGGTCTTCGGGGCCCGGATCAGCACCTCCGAGTCCGCGCCCCCGCACGCCCTGTGGCCCGCCTGGATCCTGGTCCTGTCCGGGGTGGCCGTGATGGCCTCCCGCAGCCGGCCGCGAGCCGCCCTCGTGGTCACCGCCGCCTCGGCCGCCGTGCTGACCGCGCTGGGCTACCTGCCCAGCCCCCTGCTGCTGGCCCCCGTGATGACCGCCCTGTACTGGCTCGCCGCGCTCACCGATTCGCGGACCGTCGGCGTCTACGGCTCGGCGACCATGACCGTGCTCCTGGCCACCTCGCTGGCCGGCGCGCCGATCGGCGACGACTTCACGCTGCGGACCGTGGGCACGGTCCTGTGGCTGCTGCTGCCGGTGTCCCTGGGCAGTTGGAGCCGGTTGCGGCGCGCCTACGTCGAGTCCGTCCAGGCCCGCGCCGCGCACGCCGAGCGCACCCGCGAGGAGGAGGCCCGGCTGCGTGTCGCCGAGGAACGTATGCGCATCGCCCGCGAACTCCACGACGCCGTGGCCCACCACATGGCCGTCGCCCACGCCCAGGCCGGTACCGCCGCCCACCTCGCCGACACACACCCGGAGCAGACCCGGCAGATCCTGACCGACCTGGTCGGCACCACCACCGCCGCGCTCCTGGAACTGCGCGCCACGGTGGGTGTGTTGCGCCGCACCGCCGATCCGGAGGCCGATCCGCTGGAGCCCGCCCCGGGCCTGGACCGCCTCCCGACGCTGGTCGCGGCCTGCGCGTCGGCCGGCCTGACGGTCACCGTCGACACCGAAGGACAGGCCCGACCGCTGTCCCCGGGCGTGGACCTGACCGCCTACCGGATCATCCAGGAGGCCCTGACCAACGCCACGAAACACGCGTCCGACCACGTGGCCCGGGTCCGGCTCCGCTACGACGAGGCGCGCCTGCTGATCACCGTCACCAACGACGGCACGACCGACGGCGGGGCCGTGCCGCCGGTGCCCGGTGGCGGATACGGACTGATGGGGATGCGCGAACGCGCCCACTCCGTCGGCGGCGACCTGCGCGCCGGTCCCCGACCCGAGGGCGGCTTCGAAGTCGCGGCCGCCCTCCCCTTCCAGCCCCGCACCCCGGCGGACGCCCCGGCGGGACGACGACACGAGGAAACCCGTTGACCATCCGTGTCCTGCTCGCCGACGACCAGGCCCTGCTGCGCGGCACCTTCCGGCTCCTGATCGACTCCTGCGCCGACATGGAGGTGGTCGGCGAGGCCGCCGACGGCGGGCAGGCGGTGGCGGCGGCCCGTGCCCACCGGCCCGACGTCGTCCTGATGGACATCCGCATGCCCGGTACCGACGGCCTCGCCGCCACCGCCGCGATCTGCGAGGATCCCGACCTCGCCGGCACCCGCGTGCTGATCCTGACCATGTTCGAGACCGAGGAATACGTCGCCCGGGCGCTGCGCGTCGGTGCCAGCGGTTTCCTCGGCAAGTACGTCACCACGGACGCGCTCCTCGACGGCATCCGAACCGTCGCCGGGGGCGAGGCGCTGCTGTCCCCGGGCGCCACCCGGGCGCTGATCTCCCGCTTCCTCACCACGCCCGCCGCCGGACCGCCCCTGGCCCCGGTCGAACGCCTCGCCGACCTGACACCGCGCGAACAGGAGGTCACGATCCTGGCGGCGCACGGCAAGTCCAACGACCGGATCGCCGCGGAGCTGGTCCTGAGCGTGCTGACCGTCCGCACCCACATCCAACGCGCCATGACCAAACTCGGCGCCCGCGATCGCGCCCAACTCGTCGTCATCGCCTACCAGAGCGGTCTGGTGCGCCCCGAACCCCCCGGCCTCTGAGGACGGCGCACACCACGCCCACGGATGCGCCCCTCGTGGGCGTCGGCGGGCACGGGAGGCTAGGTTGGAGCGCATGCGTGTGGCGTTGATCGATTCGGGGACGGGGTTGCTGCCGACAGCCGGGTGGTTGCGGCGGTTGCGGCCCGATCTGGACCTGTTGTTGTGCATGGACCCCGATCACATGCCCTGGGGCGACCGGAGCGAGGCGGTGATCACCGCACGGGTGCTGGCCGCCGGTGAACTGGCCGTCGCGCGCGGTGTCGACGGCATGGTGGTGCCGTGCAACACGGCCACCGTCACCGCGCTCGACACGCTGCGTGCCCGGCACGAGCCCGCCGTGCCGGTGGTGGGCACGGTGCCCGCGATCAAGCCGGCCGCGGCGGCCGGCGCGCCGTTCGCGGTGTGGGCCACCGCGGCGACCACCGCGAGTGCCTATCAGGCCCGGCTGATCGAGGAGTTCGCCGCCGGGCACACCGTGGTCCGGATCGCCTGTCCGGGCCTGGCCGAGGCGATCGACCGGGCAGATGAGCCGGCCATCGAGGTGGCCCTCGCCGACGCGGCGCGCCGCACGCCCGCCCACTGCGCGGGCGTGGTCCTGGGCTGTACGCACTACCCGCTGGTCGCCGAGCGGATCGCCGCCGCGCTGCCCGCCGAGGTGCTGCTGTACGACAGCGCCGAGGCGGTCGCGCGGCAGACGTTGCGCCGGCTCGGCCTGAGCGAGCACGCGGGGGCGACGCCGGGCGGCATCGAGGTGCTGCTCAGCGGGCGCCCGGGCGCGCTCCCGCCGAACGCGCTGGCCTACCCGCTCGGCCGGGCCCTCGCCGGTGGCCGCCCGCTGGAGGCGTCCACCGGGATCGGCGCCGGATCGGTCTGAGCCGACCGCCGCTCACGCGTTCCAGCCGCGGGTGCACAGCACCAGCGGGTAGCCGTCCGGGTCGGTGACGGTGACGCCGAACCTGTCCCAGTAGGGGTTGTGCGCGGCGACGCGGGTGCCGCCCGTCGCGATCAGCCGGTCGACCAGCTCGGGGTCGATCGGGCCGCCCAGGTAGAGCACGAACAGGTCGTCGACGGTCGGCGTCGGCGTCAGCGGGTTCTCCGGGTCCCGGGTGAGTTCGAAGTGCCAGCCGCCCCCGGGCAGTCCGACCATCACCAGGTCGTGCTCGCCGGCGACCCGCTCGGTGGTGCGCCACAGCACGCTCAGGCCCAACCCCTCGACGTGGAACCGCTCGGCGGCGGCGAGATCGAGGGAGGGGCGGGCGATGCGGACGTGCGTGTCGATGTCGATCATGGCGGTGAGGCTAGCGCGCCCGCGACGGGGCGGGCGGGCGCCCGGAGGGGCTCAGGTGAAGTCGGCGGCGTGTTCCTTCGCCCAGTCCCGGAAGTCGCGCGGCGGGGTGCCGGTGAGGTCCCGCACCGTGGTGGTGGGCACGGCCGGCTGCGGCGGGGCGTCGGCGCCCGCCAACAGCGCGTCCACCAGTGCGGGCGGGCGACCGTCGGCGAGCATCCGGGCCCGGGCGACGGCCGGCGGGACCGGCTCGAACCGCAGCGGACGGCCGATCGCCGCGCCGATCAGGGCCACCTGGTCGGCCCGCGTGAGTACGTCCGGGCCGGTCAGTACGTAGCCGGCGCCCGCGTGGCCGTCCTCGGTCAGCACCCGGACCGCCACCGCGGCGATGTCCCCCGGGTGCACCACCGGCTTGGCGGGCAGGTCGGGCCCGTGCACGACGCCCGTCTCGCGGATCTGGCCCGCCCAGCCCAGCGTGTTGCTCGCGATCGTCTCGGCGCGCAGGAAGGTCCACGTCGCACCGGACCCGGTGATCGTGCGCTCCAGATCGGCATGCAGGGCGCCGATCGGGTCGTCCCGCCCGGCGAGCGCGTCGCGCACCCGCGACGAGGAGAGGTAGACGACCCGGTCGGTGTGCTCGGTGACCGCCGCCAGCACCTCGGGCGCACCCTCGGCGGTGAGGAAGGGCCAGACCAGGAACACCGATTCGACCCCGCTCAGCGCCGCGGCGAGGCCGGCCGGATCGGCCAGATCGCCGGCGACCACCTCGACGCCGGGCGGCAGGTCGGCGGTATCGGGACGCCGGACCAGCGCCCGTACCCCGACTCCCGCGGCGAGCAGTTCGGCCACCACGTGGCGGCCGACGTTGCCGGTTGCCCCCGTTACCAGAATCATCCATCGTCCCTTTCGTGCCGTCGGGCGGAGGGAGGTGTGCCGCCCTCCGCCGTCGGACGCTCGCGCGACCGACGCGGACGAGAGGTCAAGCCCGGGTGCCGCGCGGCTTATTCCAGGACCTTGGCCAAGAACGCGGACAGGTTGTCCTTCGTGCGCTCGATCTGCTCGGCCATGGTCAGCGATTCCTCGAACCGGCCGCCGGGGGCCGGCTTCTTCAAGCCTCGGACGTAGAGCGAGCAGGCCAGGTCGGTGCACATGTACACGCCGACCGAGTTCCCGTCGCGGCCCGCTCGGCCGGTGCGGCGCGCGGTCATCAGCGAGACGCCGCTGCCCGGGTGTGTGGTCAGACACAACGAGCACATGCTGCGGTGCAGGTAGCCGCGCCGCTGGGCGGGGAAGCGCAGGGTGACGCCGACGAGGTCGCCGGCGCGCTCGGTCACCAGATAGGTGCGATCCGGTGCGCCGGGATCGCCCCAGCCCAGGAAGTCCAGCTCGGCCCATGGGCGTTCGGCCAGGTCACGGGGCATCGGCAGGCGTTGCGCCTCGCCCTTGGAACAGTTGACGAACGACGTGCGGATGTCCTGCTCGGTCAGTGGGTTCATGCGGCGGAAACTAACAGTGCCTGTGTAGTCTAGGCAACTACCTAGAGGGACTAGGAAACGCGGAGGGCGCGGTGGCCGGCGCCTCGACGGAGGTGGCGGGTGGCGCGCAAGGGGCTGACGGCGGAACGGGTGACCCGGGCCGCCGCGGATCTGGCGGACGAGGTCGGCTTCGAGAACATCACCCTGACCGCGCTGGCGCGCGGCTTCGGAGTGAAGGACGCGAGCCTGTACTCCCATGTGCGCAACCTCCAGGAGCTGCGGGTGGGGGTCGCCCTGCTGGCCGCCGCCGAACTGGCCGATCGCATCGGCGCGGCGGTGGCCGGCCGGGCCGGACGCGACGCGCTGACGGCGTTCGCCCGGGCGTACCGCGACTTCGCCCTGGAACACCCCGGTCGCTACGCGGCCACCCAGGCGCGGATCGATCCGGCCCTGCTCGCCTGCTCCGACGGCCACCGGCGCAACGTCGACTACACCTACGCGATGTTGCGCGCCTACGGCCTGGAGGAACCGGATCTGACCGACGCGGGGCGGCTGTTGCGCAGCACCTTCCACGGTTTCGCGGTCCTGGAGGCCAATGGCGGGTTCGGCCACGTGCGCCCGCCGGGGGAGTCCTTCGAGCGGGCCGTGCGGGCGCTGCACGCGGCGCTGGAGCGCTGGCCCGACTGAGCGCTTGCCGGCGCGCCCGGCGCGCGGTTCGATCATGGTGCCCGGCGACGGGTCGCCGGTCGGCGGCACCGGGTTCGAGGGAGGCGTGTGGTGACGAGGTACGTGGCGCTGTTGCGCGGGATCAACGTGGGCGGACACCGCAGGGTGCCGATGGCGGATCTGCGCCGGGTGCTGACGGGACTCGGCTTCACCGAGGTCCGCACGCTGCTGCAGAGCGGGAACGCGGTCTTCGCGGCCGCCGAGCGGCCGACCGACGAACTCGTGACGACGATCGAGGCGGGTCTGGCGGCCGAGTTCGGTTTCGCGGTGGACGTGATGGTGCGCGACGACGCGGAGTGGCGGGCGGTGGTGGCGGCCAATCCGCTGGAGGTGCGCGATCCGGCGAAGCTCGCGGTGGCGTTCCTGCGCGCGCCGTTCGACCCGGCGGTGCTGGCCGGAGTCGATCCGGCCGACTACGCGCCGGAGGAGTTCAGCGCCGGCGGGCGCGAGTTGTACATGTACTTCCCGGACGGCCTCGGGAAGGCGCGGCTGACGCCGATCCTGTCCCGTCGGCTGGGCGACGGGGCGACCGTGCGCAACTGGAACACGGTGACCAGGCTGCTCGCGCTGCTGGAACCGGCGACCTGAACCGCCCGCCCCGGGTACCGGGGCAGCCGAAAAACGCGGTGTCGTCCGGATGGCGCGGGGCCACCCGAAACCGTTGCACAATTTCGTGTGCACAGATTAGTGTGCACACATGGGAGCGACGCCGGAACGCCGCGAGGTCACCGAACTCGAAGCGCTGAAGGCACTCGCCCATCCCCGGCGGCAACGGATCCTGCGACATCTGGAGGTGGAGGGTCCGGCCACCTCCGCCACGCTGGCCCGCTCCCTGGGCCTGAACACCGGCGCGACCAGCTACCACCTCCGGGAACTGGCCCGGCACGGCTTCGTGGAGGACTTCGACGACCACGAGGCGCACGGCCGGGAGCGGTGGTGGCGCGCCGTGCGTCGGGACCTGCGGTTCCCGCCGCGCGGCGAGCAGAGCGCCGAGGTCCGCCCGGTGGTCGACGAGATGACCCGCCTGGTCTTCGCCGCCGACCTCCAGGATTTCCTCGACGCGAACACCGCACCCGAGGCCGAGGACGAGACGGACATGCCCTACTCCCGCGGCATCATCCACGTCACCCCGGCCGAACTGGGCGAGTTCTTCGAGGAGTACATCGCCCTCCTGAACCGATACAAGCGCACCGGCCCGCTGCCCGACGGGGCACGGGCGGTACAGACCCGCCTCTTCACGTACCGGTCCCCGGTGACCGGGGCGGGAACGAACCTGCCCGGGACCGACGAGCCGGGGGCGGCCGAGTCCTGAGCGACCGGGCGCGTCCGCGACACCCCCGGCGACCCACCGCGTACCGGCCCGCCCGGCGCGGTCCGGGCCGTGTCCTCATTCCCGCGCGGGCGGCACCGGCGGCACGCGCACCACCACGATCCCCGACACCCGAGACAAGGGCGACGCCGCACCATGAGTTCCCACCAGCAGATACCCGAAGCCGTGTCCCTGATCGGAGTCGGACGCGTGCACGGCAAGGGCACCGCGGCCGTCACCGCGCTGAGCGACGTCACCGTCGGCATCCATCGCGGCAGCTTCACCGCGGTCATGGGCCCCTCGGGCTCCGGGAAGAGCACGTTCCTGCAATGTGCGGCCGGGCTGGACCGGCCGACCAGCGGCACCGTGCGGCTCGGCGAGACCGACCTGTCCGGACTGAACGAGACCGGCCTGACCGAACTGCGCCGCGAACGTATCGGCTTCGTCTTCCAGGCGTTCAACCTGATGCCCTCGCTGACCGTGCTGGAGAACATCACGCTGCCGCTGCGCCTGGCCGGCCGCAAGGCGGACCGCGAGTGGCTCGCCGAGATCGTCCGGCGGGTGGGCCTGACCGGGCGCACCGAACACCGCCCGGCCGAGTTGTCCGGCGGCCAGCAGCAGCGCGTCGCGATCGCCCGCGCGCTGGTCACCCGGCCCGAGGTGGTCTTCGCCGACGAACCCACCGGCGCGCTGGACACGGTCACCGCCAAGGAGGTGCTGGTCCTGCTCCGCGACACCGTGGACACGATGGGGCAGACCGTGGTGATGGTCACCCACGACCCGGTCGCCGCCTCCTACGCCGACGAGGTGCTGTTCCTCGCCGACGGCCGGATCACCGACCGGCTCGCCGGAGCGAGCGCCGAGCGGATCGCGGACCGGATGACCCACCTGGGCGCGTGGGCCGCCTGATGCTCTTCCTCGCCCTGCGTACGCTGCGCGCCCGAAAAGGCGGCTTCGTCGGCGCGTTCGTCGCGCTGATCTGCGCCGCCGCCCTGGTCACCGCGTGTGGCGCGCTCCTGGAGACCGGCCTGCGCGGCGACATCCGCATCGAACGCTACGCCGCCACCGACACCGTGGTCACCGCCGACCAGAACCTGCACTGGACCAAGCACAAGAAGGGCAAGACCAAGGTCAAATCCAAGCCGCTGACCGAGCACGCCTGGCTGGACGGCGCCGCCGTGGACCGGCTGCGCACGATCCCCGGCGTGGAGGTGGTGCCCGAACTGACCTTCTCCGCCCACGTGCTCACCGCCGGCGGCCGGGCCCTGGACACCGACGACAACGCGTGGGGGCACGCGTGGGAGTCGGCCCGGCTGACCCCGTTCGGGCTGCGCGCGGGTCGCGCCCCGGCGGCGGCCGGCGAGATCGTGCTGGACGCGGACCTGGCCCGGCGGGCCCGGGTCGAGGTCGGCGGCACGGTCACCGTGCAGGCCGGACAGGCCCCCGGCACCTATCGAGTGGTGGGCGTCGCGACGCCGCCCGGTCGGGACGCGCTGGCCCGGCAGGCCACCGTGTTCTTCGGCGCAGAGGACGCCCGGCGGCTGGCCGGACACCCCGGACAGGTCGCGGCGGTGGGCCTGTTCCCCGCCCCCGGCGCGGACCCGGGCGCCGTGCGCAAGGCCGCGAGGACGGCCCTCGCGGGGACCGGGGCGCAGGTACGGACCGGTACCGATCGCGGCCCCGCGGAGTTCCCGGCGGCGGCCAAGGCCCGGGTCACCCTGATCAGCCTCGGCGGCGCGCTCGGCGGTACCTCGCTCCTGGTGGCCGTCCTGGTCGTGGTGGGCACGTTCGCGTTGTCCGTCCAGCAGCGTCGGCGGGAGATCGCGCTGCTGCGCGCGATCGGCGCGACGCCCCGGCAGATCCGGCGCATGGTGGGTCGCGAGGCGCTGGTGGTCGGTCTGCTCGCGGGCGCGCTCGGCGCGTTCGCCGGACTCGGCCTGGCCCGTTGGCTGCACGGGCGGTTCGTCGCGTTCGGCGCGATGCCGGACACGCTGGAATTGCGGCTCGGCCCGTTCCCGCCGATCGGCGCGGCGTTGCTGACCCTGGTCGCGGCCTGGACCGCGGCCCGGGTGTCGGTCCGGCGCGCGGCGCGGGTGCGACCCACCGAGGCCCTGGCCGACGCGGCGATCGAACGGCCCCGGGTGGGCGTCGGGCGACTGATCGGGGGGCTGATCGCGGCGGCCGGCTACGCCGTGCTGCTGCTGGTGCTCAGCGGGCTGGACACCGAGCCCAAGTCCACCCCCGTCACCTTCCTCACGGTGATCCTGGCCGCCGTCGCGATCGCGCTGCTCGGTCCGATCGTGGCCCGCGCGGCGACCGCCGTGTTCGGCGCGGTGGTCGGGCGCCTGTCGCCGGTGAGCGGATTCCTGGCCGCGCGCAACGCCCGGGCCGCGGCCGAGCGGGTGGCCGCCGTGGTCACCCCGCTGAGCCTGGCGGTGGCGATGGCCTCCACGATCCTGTTCACCCAGACCACCGCGAGCCACGCCGCGCAGGAGCAGGCGAAGTCCGGCACGTTGGCGTCCTACACGCTGGCCGCCGGCCCCGGGGTACCCGGCCGGGCGGCCGAGGCGGCGCGCGCGGTGCCCGGGGTCGAGGCGGTCACCGAGGTGCTGCACACGCTCGTGCGGGCCGGTCAGGACAAGTTCCCCGCCCAGGGCGTCACGCCCGAGGGCCTGGAGCGCACGCTCGACTTGAAGACGAGGTCCGGCTCGTTGGCGGCGATGACCGACACGACGATCGCGGTGAGCGACCTGGCCGCCAGGACCAAGGGGGTCGGGGTCGGCGAAGACCTCGAGGTCACCATGGGCGACGGCGTGGTGGTCACGCTCGAGGTGGTCGCGGTCTACGAACGCGGCCTCGGCTTCGGCGACCTGACCCTGCCGTACGCGGTGACGGCGGCGCACGTGGACCGGCCGGCCGCCGCGGCGGTGCTGATCTCCGGGACACCCGCGTTGTCCCGGGAGCCGCTGCGGCACGCGATCGCCGACTTCCCCGGGGTCCGGGTGCTCGACCGCGGCGAGGTCGAGCAGGCCCGGCGGGACCAGGCCGGCACCCAGGCCCAGGTCAACTATGTCGCGATGGGGCTGATCATCGCGTTCACCGGGATCGCCGTGGTGAACACGCTGGTGATGGCCACCTCGGCCCGGCGGCGCGAGTTCGCGCTGCTGCGCCTGGTGGGCACCACGCGCCGACAGGTGATGCGGATGTTGCGCTGGGAGACCGGGGCGGTGGTGTTGCTCGCCACCGGACTGGGCTCGCTGGTCGCCTACGCGACGCTGACCGCGTACAGCATGGGCATGACCAAGAGCGCGTCGCCGTACGCGCCGCCGTTGACCTACGCGACCGTGGTGGTCGTGGCGGCGGTGTTGGCGCTGTTGTCGACGGTGGTGCCGGCGCGGGTCGCGCTGCGCGGGAACCCGGCGGACACGATGGGGCTGCGCGACTGATCGTCGCGTGAACGGGGGAACGCCGGCCGGGCCACGGGTGGCCCGGCCGGCGTTGTGTCGTGGGGAGTCGGGTCGATCGGGTGGACCGGATGAATCAGACGGTGGTCGGGGCGAGTTCGGCGATCACCGCCTCGGCGGCGGCCGGGATGTCGCCGTCGTGCGCTCGGGCCGGGCACCGGCTCGGTCGCGTTGTAGCCGCTGATCGCGCCGATCAGCGCGAGCCGGGCGCCGACCTTCACGTTGCCGATCGCCGCCTCGAGATGGTCGCCGCCGACGTGGTCCAGGTAGACGTCGATGCCCTCGGGCGCGGCCTGGGCCAACTGCTCGGCGATCGCACCGGCCCGGTAGTCGAGCGCGACGTCGTAGCCGAAGTCGGCGCGCAGCCGGGCGGCCTTGGCCGGGGCCGCCGGCCGGGCCGATCACCTTCGCCTCATGCGCCGGCGGGGCTGTTTCGCCTCATGCGCCGGCGGGGCTGGTTGGCCTCAAGCGCCGGCCGGGCTGTTTCGCCTCAAGCGCCGGCGGGGCTGGTTCGCCTCAAACGCCGGCGGGGCTGGTTGCCTCAAGCGCCGGCCGGGCTGGTTCGCCTCATGGGCCGGCCGGGTTGGGTGGTCTCGGCGTCGGCTGGGCTGGTTGGCCTTGTGGTGGCGCCGGGTCGCTCGCGTGGGTTGGGGTGGGGTTGAATGGCGGGTCTTGTCGGTTGGGTCGGGAGGGGTTCGGCGTGGAGGTTTGGCTCAATCCCGCGTGCTCGAAGTGTCGGGCCGCCGTGGATCTGTTGGACGCGGAAGGTGCCTCCTACACCGTGCGGCGGTACCTGGAGGAGCCGCCGTCCGGGGCGGGGATCGAGGCGGTGCTCGGGCGCTTGGGGCTGGAGCCGTGGGACTTCACCCGCCTCGGGGAGGCGGTCGCCGCGGAGCTCGGCATCGCCGACTGGGGGCGGGAGGCCGGGGATCGTGCGCGTTGGGTCGCGGCGCTGGCGGCGCATCCGGTGTTGATCCAGCGGCCGATCATCACGGCCGACGACGGTCACGCGGTGGTGGGACGCAGCCCCGAGGCGGTGCGCTCCGTTCTCGGGTGAGCGCGGGCGCTCGTCGGAGCGGGTGGAAAATCGGGAGACATTTGTCCGATTTGAGATGATTTGTGGTGATCGCGTCATAACGTAGCGCCATGATCCTCTCGGTGGCCTCGTACTTCGTGGTCGCGGCGATCGCTCCGTGGCTGGTCCGCCGCCTCGGGCGCAACGCCTTCGTGGTGCTCGCCGCGCTGCCGGTCGCCACCACCGGCTGGGCGCTCTCCCGGGCCGGGTCGGTGTTCGACGGCCACGCCGTGGTCGAGTCGCGCGCGTGGATTCCGCAGTACGGCGTCGATCTGGCCTTCCGGTGCGATGCCCTGGCGCTGCTGATGGTGTTCCTCGCGGCGGGCGTGGGTGTACTCGTCCTGGTCTACTGCGCGCGCTACTTCGACGACGACGAGCCCGGGCTCGGCGCGTTCGCCGGGGTCCTGGTCGCCTTCGCCGGCGCGATGATCGGGCTGGTCACCACCGACGACCTGATCCTGCTGTACGTGTTCTGGGAGTTGACCACGGTCTTCTCCTACCTGCTGATCGGCCATCGCAGCGAGCACCGGGGCTCGCGCCGGGCCGCGATGCAGGCGCTGACCATCACCACCTTCGGCGGCCTGGCGATGCTGGTCGGGCTGATCCTGCTCGGCGAACGGGCCGGGACCTACCGGCTCTCCGAGATCCTGGCCGACCCGCCCGGCGGCACGCTCGTGACCGCCTCGATCGTACTGATCCTGGTCGGCGCGCTGGCCAAGTCGGCGATCGTGCCGTTCGGATCCTGGCTGCCCGCCGCGATGGTGGCGCCCACCCCGGTCAGCGCCTACCTGCACGCCGCCGCGATGGTCAAGGCCGGCGTGTACCTGATCGCCCGGTTCGCCCCGGGTTTCGCCGAACTCTCGCCCTGGCGGCCGATCGTCCTGATCACCGGCTGCGCCGCGCTGCTCCTGGCCGGGTGGCGCGCGCTGCGCGAGAACGACCTGAAACGGGTCCTCGCCTACGGCACGGTCAGCCAACTCGGCCTGCTCACCGTGGTCACCGGCGCCGGCACCCGGGACGCCGCGCTCGCCGGCATCGCGATGCTGGTCGCGCACGCCCTGTTCAAGGCCACCCTGTTCCTCGTGGTCGGCATCATCGACCACGGCGCCGGTACCCGCGACCTGCGCCGACTCTCCGGCCTGGCCCGCGCCATGCCGGTCACCTGCCTGGTCGCGGTGGTCGCGGCGATGTCCATGGCCGGACTGCCGCCGATGGCCGGGTTCGTCGCCAAGGAGGCGGTGTACGAGGCGTTCCTGCACCGGGGCCGGGCCGACACCGTCGTGCTCGGTGCCCTGGTCGCCGGATCGGCGCTGACCGCCGGCTACAGCCTGCGCTTCGTGTGGGGCGCCTTCGCCCGCAAGCCCGGCGTGCCCACCACCACGTGCGCGCCCCTGGGCGGACTGCTCCTCGCCCCGGCCCTGCTGCTCGGCGCGAGCTGTCTCGGGCTCGGCCTGGCCGCGCCCTCGCTCGACCACTGGATCTCCTCGTACGCCGACCTGTTCCCGGCCGACGGCACCGACTACCACCTGGCCCTGTGGCACGGCCCGGGCATCGCGCTGAACCTGTCCACCGCCGCGGTCTGCCTGGGCATCGTGCTGTTCCTGGCCCGCGAACCGGTGGTGCGGGTACAACTGGCCACCGCGCGGATCGAGCCCTCACGGCTGTACGACCTGCTGGTGCGCGGGGTCGATCGGGGCGCGTTGCAGCTGACCGGCACCACCCAGCGCGGCTCGATGCCGGTGTACGTCGGGGTGATCCTGCTCAGCCTGATCGCGATCACCGCCGCCGCCGCGCTCGGCCGGCTCCCGCTGCCCTTCCCGGACACGCCGCGCTGGTGGGACTCCGCCGCCCAGGTCGTGGTCGCGCTCCTGGTCGTGGCCGCCGCGCTGATCGCCGCCGGCACCCGACACAGGCTGCCCACCGTGCTGCTGGTCGGTGTCACCGGCTACGGCTGCGCGACGTTGTTCGTCCTCCAGGGCGCCCCCGACCTCGCGCTCACCCAGGCCCTGGTGGAGACGGTCAGCCTGGTGGTGTTCCTGCTGGTGCTGCGCCGACTGCCGAGCCGCTTCCGCGACACCACCCGACCCGTGCGCCGCGCCGTGCACATCGTGATCGCGGTGCTGACCGGCGGCGTGCTCGGGAGCGTCGCGGTGTCGGCGTACGCCGCGCGGACCCGGCCCCCGGTATCCGACGTGTTCGCCGCCGCGGCCGAGGAGGCCGGGGGCAAGGAGATCGTCAGCGTGCTGCTCGTGGACATCCGGGCCTGGGACACGATGGGCGAGATCGCGGTGCTCGCGGTCGCCGCGATCGGGGTGACCAGCCTGATCTTCGTGCGCCGGACCCGGGAGTTGCCCCGACTCGCCGACCGCGCGCCCGACGCGCCGCCGCTGCCCGCCGACGGGGACGACGCGCATCCGGGGCACGAACGCGAGCCGGCCCCCGAGCCGGACGGCCGACTCGTCGCCGCCCGCACGCTCGCCCCCGGGCGGCGCACGGTGCTGTTCGAGGTGGTGGCCCGGGTGGCCTTCCCGACCGTACTCGTGCTCTCCCTCTACTTCCTGTTCAGCGGCCACTCCACGCCGGGCGGCGGCTTCGCGGGCGGGATCACCGCCGGACTCGCGCTCCTGGTGCGCTACCTCGCGGGCGGCCGGTACGAACTGGCCGAAGCCGCGCCGCTGCCCGCCGGGCGGCTGCTGGGCACCGGCCTGGTGGTCTCCGCCGGCGCCGCCCTGGTCGGCCTGATCGTCGGCGGCGCGCCGCTGCGCAGCACCGTGCTCGACGCCGATCTGCCGGTGTTCGGCGGTGTGCACATCGCGACGTCGGTGTTCTTCGACATCGGCGTCTACCTCCTCGTGGTCGGCCTCGTGCAGGACGTGCTGAGCGCGTTGGGCGCGGAGCTGGACCGACGCATCGAACAAACCCGCGACCCCGACGCCGAACGGACGGTGATCGTATGAAGAGCCCCACCCTGATCCTGGTACTCACCGCGGCCGTCCTGGTGGGCGTCGGGGTGTACCTGATCCTCGAACGCAGCCTCACGCGCGTGCTCCTCGGCGTGGTGCTGATCGGCAACGGAGCCAACCTGATCGTGCTCTCCGGCGGTGGCCGCGCGGGCGGCGCGCCGGTGCTCGGCGTCACGCTCCCGGGCCGGATGAACGACCCGCTGCCCCAGGCGATGGTGCTGACCGCGATCGTGATCACCCTCGCGGTGACGGCGTTCGTGTTGTCGATGGTGCACCGGCACTGGGAGTTGACCGGGACCGACGAGATCCAGGACGACGCCGAGGACCTGCGCGTGGTGCGCCGCGCCGAACGCGGCGACCTGCGGGCCGAACACCGGCGGCTGCGGCGCGAGTTGCGCGAGCAGACCACGGCCAGGCGGGAGGTGGTGCGCAGGCTCGCGATCGAGGCGCGGGCCAACTACGCGGCCGAGTGCCGGCGGCTCGGCGTGGACGAGCGCGGGCACGGCGGGCAGCCGGAGGAGCAGCGGATCGCGCGCGAGCGGCGCGCCGAGCTGCGTCTGCGGTTGCGCGGGATCAAGTCCGAACATCGGGTCCAGCAGGACGAGCTGCGCAGCCGCTTCCGGGCCGCGCGGCGCGAGTTGAACCGGCAGGCGCGGGCCGAGCGGGCGGCGGTGGCACGGGCGGACGGCGTGGTGGACGCGGTGCCGGACACCGAGTTTCCGCGCGGCACGAGCACGATCGGGGCCGGCCACGGCTCGACGGCGATCGGCTCCGGCCACGGTTCGACGGCGATCGGGTCCGGCCATGGTTCGACGGCGATCGGCTCCGGCCACGGCTCGACCGCGATCGGCTCCGGCAACGGCTCGACGGCGTTCGGAGCGGGGCGGGGCGGCGACCACGCCGGGAACGAGCCGCCCCGATGAATCACCTGGTTCCGCTGCCGGTGCTGCTGCCGCTGTTCGGCGCGGGCCTCAAGCTGGCCATCGGCGGCCGGTTGCCCCGGGGCCAGCGGGTGATCAGCGTCGCCGTGTTGACCGCCGTACTCGGCGTGGCCGTCGCGCTGCTCGTGTCGGCCGACCGGGACGGTCCGGTGGTGGCGCGGATGGCGGGCTGGCCCGCGCCGACCGGCATCGTGCTGGTGGCGGACCGGCTCTCCGCGCTGATGCTGGTGGTCTCCTGCGTGGTCACCCTGGGCGTGCTGGTCTACTCGATCGGCCAGGGACGCGCGGACGCGGACGAGGCCACGCCGCTGTCGGTGTTCCACCCCACCTACCTGATCCTGGTCGCCGGCGTGGCCGACGCGTTCCTGGCGGGCGACCTGTTCAACCTGTACGTGGGTTTCGAGGTGCTGCTCGCGGCCAGCTACGTGTTGTTGACCGTCGGCGGCACCGCCGCACGGGTGCGCGCGGGCGCCGGCTACGTGGTGGTGGGCCTGCTGTCCTCGCTGGTGTTCCTGGCCGCGATCGCGATGGTGTACGCGGCCACCGGCACGGTGAATCTGGCCCAGCTCGCGGTGCGGTTGCCCGAGGTGGACCCCGGGGTGCTGCTGATCCTGGAATCGATGCTGCTGATCGGATTCGGGGTCAAGGCGGCGGTGTTCCCGCTGTCCGCATGGTTGCCCGACGCGTACCCGACCGCGCCCGCGCCGGTCACCGCGGTGTTCGCCGGGCTGCTGACCAAGGTCGGGGTGTACGCGATCATCCGGGTGCAGACGCTGCTGTTCCCGGACGGGCGGATGCGCGAACTGCTGCTCGTGGTCGCCGCGGCGACGATGATCGTCGGCATCCTGGGCGCGATCGTGCAGAGCGACCTGAACCGGTTGTTGTCGTTCACGCTGATCAGCCACATCGGCTACATGGTGTTCGGGATCGCCCTCGCCAGTGCCGCGGGCCTGGCCGGGGCGGTGTTCTACGCGGTCCACCACATCACCGTGCAGACCTCGCTGTTCCTGGTCGCCGGGCTGATCGAGCGGCGTGGCGGAAGCACCGACCTGGGCCGGCTCGGCGGTCTCGCCCGGCTGTCGCCGGTGCTCGCGGTGTTGTTCTTCGTGCCCGCGATGAACCTGGGCGGGATCCCACCGCTGTCCGGATTCCTGGGCAAATGGCTGCTGTTGCGGGCGGGCGCGGAGTTCGGCACGGTCACCTCGTACGTGCTGATCGGCGCGGCGGTGGCCACCAGCCTGCTCACGCTGTACGCGATGGCCCGGGTGTGGGGGCAGGTGTTCGGCGGCACGGCCGACCACTCGGGGGCGACCGCCTACTCCTCGGGCGCGAGCCTGAGCGGGCGCGACGTCGCGGCGACCACCAGCGTGCTGCCGCGCGCGATGACGCTGGCGACCTGCGCGCTGGTCGCGGTGGCGCTGGCCTTCACCGTGTGGGCCGGCCCGCTGGTCGCGCTGGCCGATCGTACGGGGGTCGAACTGGTGGGCCGCGCCGCCTATGTCGACGCCGTCCCGCTGCCCGGCGGCGTGCACCGCAGCGGAGGCCGATGAACGCCACCCGACTCGACGCGGTGCGCCGCCGCCGGCGCGTGTCGCCGTTGCTCGTGGGGTGGCTGACCGCCGTATGGGTGGCGCTGTGGGGCACTTTGACCGTGGCCAACGTGCTCACCGGGATCGTGTCCGCGGTGCTCATGCTCGTCCTGCTGCCGTTGTCGCCGGCGCGGGATCGGCTCGCCTTCCGTCCCTGGGGGCTGGCGCGCTTCGTGCTGCGCTTCGCGCTCGACCTGGTGGTGTCCTCGCTGCGCGTCGCGTGGCAGGCGTCGTGGCCGGGGAAGTTGCCGCGCAACTCGGTTCTCGCGGTGGAACTGGCGCCCCGATCCGACCTGTTGCTCACACTCACCGTGCTGGCCCTGAACGTGCTGCCCGGCAGCATCGTGATCGAGATCGGTCGGGGTCGGCCGACCACGCTGTTCATCCACGCGCTCGGCGCCGACACACCGGCGGCGGTGGCGGCGGCCCGCCGTGCGGTGGTGCGGTTGGCGGCCCGCGTGGTCGGCGCGTTCGGGACCCGCGCGGACCGTGCCGGCCTGGAGGATCCGTCCCTGTCCGCTCGAACTCCCGGGGAGCAACCATGAATCCACTCGTCGGCGGCGCCGTGATCGTACTGCTCGGCTCGGCCGCGCTGATGGCGCTGATCCGGCTGGTGCGCGGGCCGTCCACACTGGACCGGGCGGTGGCGGTGGACATGCTGCTCGCGGTGATGTTGGCCGCGATCGCCGCCGAGGCCACGCTGAACCGGCACACCACCACCGTTCCGGTGCTGCTCGCGCTCGCCCTGGTCGGCTTCCTGGGCTCGGTGTCGATCGTGCGCTTCTCCGCCCGTGAGGGGAGCCGACGTGCGCGCGGGTGAGTTCGCCGACGGCGCGGCGGTGGGCTGCCTGCTCGCGGGCTGCGCGCTCGCCTTCGTCGCGGGAGTGGGCCTGTCGCGCTTCCCGGACACCCTGTCGCGGATGCACACCGTGGCCAAGCCGCAGGTGCTCGGGCTGCTCCTGGTCACCCTCGGCCTCGGCCTGCGGCTGCGCAGCGGGATCGACGTCGGGATGCTGGTGATGGTGGCGTTCTTCCAACTGACCACGGTCCCGGTGGCCACCCACCTGGTGGGCCACGCGGTGTACCGCCTGCCGCACCTGCCGACCGGCGACCTCGTCGTCGACGAACTCGCGGACCGCCCCGATCCGGCGGGTTGATCCGGATCGTGCTCGCGGTGTCGTGTGGTCGGATGACGAGCGGATCGGCGGATGGTCGGATTTCACTCCGATGGCCGGGGTTGGTGCGTCGGTTCGGCGGATAACCGGGACGAGACAACCGTCCATCGGGCGTCCGCGGGCTCCCGGTGGGTGCCGTGTACGCCCTCGACGGGTGCGCGGAAGGGCCGGGTCCGGCGGTGTCCGGAGCCCGCGACCCGGCGCGCCCGCACGCGCGCCGACGTCCGAGGCGCCGCCATCCGGCAGCCCGGGCGCCGCCATCCGAGAAAGGAATCCACGATGAACCCCGAACCCCGCGAGGCAGCCGGCCGGCCCGGGTCCGATCGTGCCCCGAACGGCGGTTGAGTCGTGGCGGAGCGGGTGGCGGTGGTGGCGGTCGGCGGGCACGAGAGCGCGCACGGCGCGGCGCTGCCGGGACTGCTCGGCCCCGAGGTGACCTCGGTGGCCGCCGGGAGGCAGACGCACCGGGCGGTGTCCGCGCTGCTGGGCGGCGGGGCGGACCGGGTGTGCGTGGTGCCGATGACCCTGGGCCGGGACGCCGGGCTGCTCGCGGAGACCACGCGGACCCTGCGTGCGCTGCCGGCGGCGGAGCGCTCGCGGGTGGTGCTCGGCCGGCCGTTCGGCGCCGCCGGGCAGTTGATCGGGTGGTTGCGCGCGGCGGCGGCACGGGTGCCCGTGCGAGCCGCCATCCTGGTCACCGCGCCGGCGGGGCGCCCGGACGAGGACGCGGAACTGTACCGACTGGCCCGGCTGGTGTGGCAGTACGGCACCCACCGGATCGTCGAGGTCGCGCTGCTCGGCGGCGACCCGGACCTGGGCCGGGCCCTGGAGCGCTGCCGCGTACTGGGCGCGGCCCGTACCGTCGCGATCCCCGCCTCGTTCGTGCTGCCGGCGGTGCCCGGCGTGGCCCCGCTGCTGTCGAAGGCGACCGCCGCCGGCATCCTCGCCGCCCGGGTCGGCCCGGCCCTGGAGCGCTTCCGCCTCCACGCCCGCGCGGCCGAGCCCGCCTGACCCAGGCGACCCCGCGGGACCTCGGCCGGTCGGGAACGACGGTGGGAGCGGTGGCGGGCCCTTGCCTCCACCCCCACCATCGTTCGCGCGCGCTCGGGCGCCCTGGTGCCGTTCACGCTCCCCGGGGCTCACCCACGGCGCTACCGCCGATGTCGATGAGGTGCCGGTGTGCCGCGTCGCGTGTCGTGTGTGGCGTCGCCGGCACGGGGAGGTCGACCCGCGTCACCCGTCAGTACGACAGGTTCGTCTGGTCCGTGATCACCTTGCCGCGGATGTGCAGGTTTCCCTCGGAGTCGAGGACCGCGATGATCTTCTTCGTGGAGCCGTGGTACGTCGTGAAGTAGATCTTGTCCGCCTCCTGGGAGGTGGAGTGGTTCGTGTTCACCGACAGCTCGATGCTCACCGGCGAGCTGATCAGCACGTCCTTCTTGGGCGAGGTCGGGTAGACCTGGTTCTGCCGCAGCTTGACGCGGCCGTGGGTGTCGCCCTCTTCCCAGTCCGAGGCAAGTCCGAGATCGATGTCCGCCATGAGGCTTCCCCTCTTTCCCCGGCGGGTCGTGTCCCGTCCCGGACCTCGACCGCTGTTCCGTGCCCGAGGTCCGATCGCACACGCCCGCCCTCCAGTGAAGAGCCTTGCTCGGCCGAGGTGACGCGGTACGTCCCCCGGCCGAGCACGAACGTACACAGGCGGATCGATCGATGGCATCGAGATCCGCATGATTGGCTCATTCACTGAATATCGACCGCTTTTCGGTCAACCGGCGCGCATTGACACGTGTCGTATGAAGAGCGGCAGGCGGTCGACCGGGGTCATGCGTCGGAGTCGGGCGGTCGGCGCGCCGAGGGGGAGTGGGTGCGGAAGAGGTCGAGCGTGGCCGGACACTGCGAGTGCAGCGGTGCGGGCGGGGCTTCGGGGGTGAACCAGCCCAGGGCGTCGAACTTGTTGGGTTCGCCGATGGTCGCCCGCTCCGGGTCGACGCGGACCGCGAAGACGACCGCGACCCAGTGCGACGCGATCGGGTCGCCGCGCAGGACGTTGCGGGCGCCGAGGGGCTCGATCGACAGCGGCTCGGTGCCGTACTCCTCGCGCACCTCGCGCGTGACCGCCTCCTCGAACGTCTCGCCCCACTCCAGCGCGCCGGCACCGGTGTCCCACGTGCCGGGCTCGTCCCGGGCGGCGGCCGCCCGACGGGCCAGCAGCACCCGCCCGGCGCCGTCGTGGCAGACGAAGACGCAGGACACCGAGGGCCCGGCGGGCCGGTCCGCGGCCCGGTCGGCGGCCATCAGAAGTGCCGGAGCAGGTCGGGGAACGCGGTCAGCGTCAGTACCCGTTCGTCGTGCGGATCCAGCTCGCTCTGCTCCAGGACCCAGGTGTGCGCGTTCGGGATGAACACCGCGCCCAGGCCCGCGCCGCGCGCCGGCAGGATGTCCGACTTGGGGGAGTTGCCGATCATCCACGTGGTTTCCGGCGCCAGCTCGTGGGCGCGCATCAGGTCGACGTACGTGTCGACGCCCTTCTCCGGCACGATGTGCGTGCTGCGGAAATGGGGGGCCAGCGCGGAGGCGTCGATCTTGCGCTGCTGCTCCTCGGTGTCGCCCTTGGTGAGCAACATCAGGTCGTGCCGGGCGCCGAGCGTGGTGAGCGTCTCCACCACGCCGGGCACCAGTTCCATCCGGTCCTCCAGGAGCGCGACCGCCAACGTGTCGATGTGCCGCAACTCCGCCTCGGTCGCGGAGCGTGCGTACAGCCGCTCCAGCGTTTCGCCCAGGCTGCGCAGGAACATCTTGCTGCCGTAGCCGTGGGTGATCGCGTTCGCGGCCTCCACGTCGTTGAGGATCGCCCGGATCTGGGTCCGGTCCAGGGTGGGATGGGCGACCCAGTCGAGGTAGTTCTCGATGACTCGCTCGAACAGGATGTTGTTCTCCCACAGCGTGTCGTCGGCGTCGAAGATCAGGACCTGACGAGGGGAGGCCGGTGTCGTGTGCATGTTCGATTCATCTCTGTCCGGTCGGCGACACTGCGCCGATCATCCTAGAGCCGGAGCCCGCGCACGATCATCGGATTATCTCCTCCTCCCCCGCCGGCGGATTGTGGATGGTGGTCTCGTCCCGCTCCGCGAGCAGTTCCCGGGCCCGCAGCGCCGCCGCCGCGGCCAGGCGTTCCAGCTCGCCGGCCGGGATGCCCGGGGCGGGGGCGACGCGCAGTGGCGCGGCGGGTTCGTGCACCGGCGGCGGGTCGGCCGGCAGGGCGTCGACCGCACGGTACGCCGCACGCGCGTCGACCCCGACCGCGTCCCCCGGCGGCGCGGTGGGACGTGGCCGCCACGCGCGCGACCGCTCCAGCACGGCCGGCTCGTCCCGGCCGCGCATCAGCAACAACACGAACGGGTCCGCGTCCAGCAACCAGGCCGTCTGGTAGCCCAGAGCGGCGCCGTGTAGACACGGCAACTCCCAGTCGGGGCAGTCGCATTCGTGATCCAGCTCGTCCATGCCCGGCAGCAGGGACACGTCCGCGTCCGCGGCGGCGGCCACCAGTTCGCGCGGCAACTCCCGTTCCAGGAGCGCGGCCAGGTGCCCCGCCTCGGCGGCCACCTGGTCGAGCAGGCGCTCCCAGCGCGCGTCGTCCAGTGGCTCGATCCGCACCTCGGTGCGGTACGACGTGCCGTCGGCGTCGGACACGCGCGCGGTGATCCGGCCCGGTGCGATCGTGATCGGCCCGACCCGGCCGGCGGCGGCGTACGCCCGACCCTTGCGCAGCGGCCGGCCGTCCAGCGCGGCGTGTTCGAGGGCTTCCGTCCAGGCGCGGCCCCACCAGGTCCGGCCCGTGACCCGCTGGGCGGTGCGCGGGGCGAAGGCGGGGAAGGCGCGGGCCGACGCGGCGGCGGTCATCGGGCACTCCTCAGCTCGACCAGGTCGGCGAGTTCGGTGTCGGAGAGTTCGGTCAGCGCGGTCTCGCCGTGGGCGAGCACGGAGTCGGCCAGCGCGCGTTTGTCCCGCAACATCTCGGCGATCCGGTCCTCGATGGTGCCCTCGGCGATGAAGCGGTGCACCTGCACGGGTCGGGTCTGCCCGATCCGGTACGCCCGGTCGGTGGCCTGCTCCTCCACCGCGGGGTTCCACCAGCGGTCGTAGTGCACCACGTGGTCGGCGCGGGTGAGGTTGAGCCCGGTGCCTGCGGCCTTGAGCGAGAGCAGGAAGACCGGGACCGCGCCCTCCTGGAAACGCGCGACCAGCGCGTCGCGGCGGGCCACCGAGGTGCCGCCGTGCAGGAGTTGGTTGCCGATGCCGCGCGCGGTCAGGTGGGTGCGCAGCAGTCGGGCCATGCTCACGTACTGGGTGAACACCAGCACCGAGCCGTCCTCGGCCAGGATGGTGTCCAGCAACTCGTCGAGCAGTTCGAGCTTGCCGGAGCGACCCGCGAGGCGGGGCTCGGGTTCCTTCAGATATTGCGCCGGGTGGTTGCAGATCTGCTTGAGGCCGGTGAGCAGCTTGACGATGCGCCCGCGCCGGGCCATGTCGGAGCCGGCGGCGTCGAGTTCGGCCAGCGCCTCGCGCACGGCCGCCTCGTACAGGCCGACCTGCTCGCGGGTGAGCGGGACCGGCTGGTCGGTCTCGGTCTTGGCGGGCAGTTCGGGCGCGATGCCCGGGTCGGACTTGCGGCGGCGGAGCAGGAACGGCGCGACCAGCCTGGCCAGTCGCTCGGCGGTGGGCCCGTCGCGGTCCGCCTCGATCGGCTTGGTCCAGCGCCGGCGGAACACGCTCGCGGTGCCGAGCAGGCCCGGGGTGGTCCAGTCCAGGATCGCCCACAGCTCGGTCAGCCGGTTCTCCACAGGCGTGCCGGTGAGCGCGATCCTGGCCCGCGCCGGGATGCGGCGCAGTGCCTTGGCGGTGGCGGAGGTGTGGTTCTTGACGTGTTGCGCCTCGTCGGCGACCACCAGGCCCCACGGCACGGCGGCCAGGCGGGCCGCGTCCAGGCGCATCGTGCCGTAGGTGGTGAGGACGAACCCGGTGGTGAGGTCGTCGAGGCTGCGGGCGCCGCCGTGGAAGCGGCGCACCGGTGTGCCCGGCGCGAAACGGGTGATCTCCCGCTCCCAGTTGCCGAGCAGCGACGCCGGGCAGACCACCAGGGTCGGTGCGGCGCCGGCCGGGTCCTCGGCGTCGGCCGCGCGGTGCAGGTGCAGCGCGATCAGCGTGATCGTCTTGCCCAGACCCATGTCGTCGGCGAGGCAACCGCCCAGGCCCAGCGAGGTCATCCGGTCCAGCCAGCGCAGCCCGCGCAGCTGGTAGTCGCGCAGCGTCGCGGCGAGCGCGGCGGGCGCGCCGATCGGCTCGCCGCCGCCGTCCGGGTCGGCGATCCGCGCGCGCAACTCGTCCAGCCACGCCGACGTGCCCACCTCGACGCGCTTGCCGGCCACCTCGATGCCGCCGGTCAGCGCGCCGGTCAGGGCCTCGATCGGGGTGAGCGGCTTGATCGAACGATTGCGGGCCTTGGCCATCAGGGCGGGATCGACCAGTACCCAGCGGTCGCGCAGGCGCACCACCGGGCGGTGCGACTCGGCCAGCGCGTCCAGTTCGGCGGCGGTCAACGTGGCGCCGCCGAGCGCGAGTTGCCAGTCGAAGCCGAGCGGGGTGTCGCCGCCGAGGAAGGCGCGCAGGTCCCGGGGCGCGTGGTCGTGGGCGCCGATCACGGCCCGGGCGGTGAGGTCGCGGACGAGGTCGCGGGGCCAGTGCACCTCGACGCCGGCGGCGGCGAGACGGGCGGTCGCGGCGCCGAGCAGGGTGCCCAGGTCGTCGTCGG
This sequence comes from Embleya hyalina, assembly GCF_003967355.1. Lineage (GTDB taxonomy): Bacteria > Actinomycetota > Actinomycetes > Streptomycetales > Streptomycetaceae > Embleya > Embleya hyalina. The sequence goes on from NZ_BIFH01000028.1 coordinate 46,174, forward strand.
CGACCACCACGCGGTCCGGGACGCTCGCGGTGAGCAGCGGCTCCAGGGCGGGCCAGATCCGGGCCGCCCGGCGCAGCGCGACCAGCACGTCGGGCCGGGCCCGCTCGCCGAAGCGCGGGTCGGTGCCGGTCCACAACGTGTCGGCGTCGACCACGGCGGTCGGGTCGGCGAGCGAGTGCGCCTGGACGATCGCCACGAACGGCGCGCGCTCGACGTCGTTGCTCTCCAGCCGCAACGAGACGCGCACACCCCGGTCGTGCCCGGCGGCCACCCGGTCCGACCAGGGGCGCAGCGCGGGCAACTTCCGCGCGGCGGGCGCGGCGAACGCGCCGTCGCCCGCGTGCGGCCCGGCGGCGGTGCGCGGCATGGTGTCGGCGACCGCGTCCAGGAAGGCCCGGACCAGCGGGGTCGCCGCCGGGAGCAGGGTGCCGCCGTCGGTCGGGATGGCCCGCGCCTCGCCGGGCATCGCGTCGGCCAGCGCCCGCACCCGCTCGACGTCGGCGGCGTCCAGCGGACCGGCCCGCCACGCGTCGTGGTCGGCGGCGGAGATCCCGGGCAACATGCGCCCGCGCGCCACCAGTTGCAGGGCGAGCACGGTGGCCGCGCCCCAGAACGCGGCGGCCGGATGCGCGCCGGGGGCGCGTCGGGCCCGGGAGAGCACCCGGATCGCGTCGGTGACGGGCAGTCGTACGGCGGGATGGGTGTGGGCCACCCCGTCGGCGTCGAGCACCGTGATCGTGTCCGGGCCGTCCGCGTGCGGCCAGAACGCGACGGTGCCGGCGCGTGGCGGATCGGCGGGCGCGAAGGTGGCCGCGTGGCGGGTCGGATCGAGCGGGGGATGCGGGGTGTGGGTGGCGATGTCCGTTACTCCTGGGGTGCCGGGGGCGCGGCGGCGGATCGCCGCGAGCGGATCAGGTTCTCGATGCCGTCCAGGACCAGGCGCAGGCCGAGCTCGAAGCCCGCGTCGGGGGCCTGGTCGTAGACGCCGGCCTCCCAGACCCGGGTGAGGGTGGGAAAGCGGGTGGGCCGGATCAGTTGCTCCAGGTAGGGGGTGCTCTCCGCCCACCAGTCGTCGTAGCCGGCGCCGCCGGCGAGCGTGTCTCGACCGACGTCCACGGTGACCTGGGCGACGCCTCGCACGTAGCCGTCGACGAGGTCGACGACGTGCGCCATCTCGGCGTCGGACAGCCCGAGATCGGCGACCGTGCGCAGCCCCGCCTCGGCCCGGGCGGTGAGCCGCGGGCCCATCAGCAGCAGCCCGGGGCCCCACAGGCGCACCACCCAGGGATGACGGCGGGCCAGTTCCCGGTCGGATCGGGCGCGCTGTTCGAGCGCCGCGCGCCAGCCGATCCCGGTCGGATCGGGCAGGGCGGACTCGCCCAGCACGGTGTCGAACATGACGTGCAGCAGCTCCGCCTTGCCCGGCACGTAGGTGTAGAGCGACATGGTGCCGACGCCGAGGCGTTCGGCGACGGCGCGCATCGACAACGCGTCGAGCCCGTCGGCGTCGGCGAGTTCGATCGCGGCGTGCACGACACGATCCACGGTCAGCCCCTGCTTCGGCCCCCGGGTGGGCCCCTCGCCCGTACGCCACAACAGTGCGAGCGTACGCGCGGGATCCGCGCGCCCACCCCGTTCCCGTGCCACTCGTACGCCCTTCGCCGAAAACTCCGTATGGCGTACCGTACGGCATGCGGAGTGGTTTCGTACAGCGTACCGAGTTCCCTCGCGGTCGGCGGTCGGCGGTCGGCGCGGCCCGGTCAGGCCGGGCCGTCGCCTCGCTCGACGACGTCCCAGGCGTGGGCGAACAACTCGGGCAGGGTCAGGTGCCACGTGTGGTGGTCCCAGACCCGGTCGCCGATCACGCGCACGCCGAGCAGCCTCGCCTTCCACACCTCCATCGGCCACAGCGACTTGTGCGTCGCCCTGGCCCAGTCGCCCGGCAGGAAGACACCGCGCCCGGCTCGGGCGCGCTTGTCCGCGACCACGACGCCGGCCGTCTCCAGCGCGGCGGCGGCCCGCTTGTGGCGTGCGGTGTTCCAGCCGTTCCAGCGGCGCACCCGGCGATCGCTCGGGCGTTCGAGGGCGAGGAGTTGCAGGTACAGGGCCGCCGCGTCGGTGTCCACCGACAGCGCCTTGGCGACCCGGGCCACCGTCTCGGGCGCGGCGACGGCCGGGTCGCACTCGTATCCGCCCGGCGGCAGCGCGTCGCTCGTGATGCGCTCCGCCACCCGCCTGCTCCAGTCGCCCCGGATCAGGTCGACCACGTCTCGCGTGTACGCCCCGCCGGAGGCCACCTCGCGCAGCAGCGCCGAACGTTCGTCGTCGGCGTAGTACGCGGGCCGGAAGTACAGACGGGTGCTCGGGTCGGGGTGGCGCTCGGTGGGCTCGGCGATCGAGGCGATGGTCAGGCCGTCGTCGAAGGTCGCCGTGGTGAGCGGGATCGGGCCGACGTAGGGACGATCGCCGAACAACGCGCGCAGTCGGTCGGCGGAGTCGCGCATCCGCGCCGTGTAGCCGGCGTCGAGGAGCAGGCCCGGGTGGTCGAACCGGGCGCGCAACTCGGCCAGCAGGGCGGGCAGTCCGGCCCGGACCGGGTCCCCGGCGGGCAACTCGGCGTAGACCACGGGCAGTGCGCCGGAGAGCGACTTCAGGAACTCCTCGAACCAGCGCACCCCCTGTCCCTCGCTGGTGCAGTACACCCCGCCGAGGCCCTCGGCCAGCCAGGGGTCGTGGTCCACGCCGCTCAGCGGGTGATCGGCCGGGGCCAGGAACGCGCCACAGATCTGCGCGGCCGGGGTGTGCAGGGTGGCGTGGTCGAGTTCGGCCAGTACCGCCAGCGTCTCCTCCGGAACCGGGATCGTGCGCCCGAACCGGGCCACCCACGCGGCGCCGACGCGCTCGGCGAGCGCGTCGGCGCCGGTCGGCTCCCACAGTTCGGCCGGATCGTCCGGGAGCGTGCCCGCGCACACCTCCAGTCGGTCGGTCTCGGTGAGGCGGCGCAACTCGTCGAAGCCGGCTTCGAGTTCGGCCGGGCCCAGGCCCAACTCCCGGCGCTGGTCCGGCTCCATCCGGGGCAGGGTGTTGATGCCCCCGGCGTTGCCGGTCAGCAGCAGCGCGGACGCCGCGCGGGACACCCCGGTCGCCTCGGCCAGCCGGGCGCCCGCTTCGGCCACCCACGGCATCGGCCCGCGGGCGCGCACCGTCTCGACCAACCGGCGCAACTGCCCCGCGTCCCCCCAGCCGCGCGGCGCGTCGACCCACTCCACCGGCCCTCCGAACTCGGGCGGCGCGGCGTCCCCGGTCCACACCTGGAGCACGTCGCAGCGGCCGTCCCGGGGCCACGAGGTCGCGATGGTGGCCCCCCGCTCGTCGCGCACCGCCGTCGCGTCGGCGCGCGCGTTGCCCGTGCGGATCCGTACCGTCGGGTCGGCGAACACCGTGTCCGCCCACACCTCGAGCAGCGCGAGCAGCGCCTCGCGCCGCTCGGGCCCGGTCGACGGTGCCGCCGCGCGCAGCGCGACCGCCTCGATCCGGCCGATCAGCGCCGGCCAGGACCCGTCGCCGACGCGACCCGGCCCGTCGGACTCGGCGGACGGTGTCCAGGTGCCGCCGAGGTAGCCGCCGACCCGGGTGAAACCCGCCAGGATCCCGTGGTACCACATACCCGAGCCGGTGACGAGGCCGCCCAGCGCGGAGGAGAACCACTGGTCACGGGGGTCGACAGTCGTGTTTGCCATCCGACATGCCTATCGTGTCGCCCCGACGCCGGCCCCGGCGGCCCACGACCCCCGCGACTCCGGCGACCCGCGACCCCGGCCGCCCGCGGCCCCGGTGGGCGGGTCAGCCCACCCGTGCCCGCTCGGCCGAAGCCGACGCGGCCCGCAGGAACTCGCCCGTCGCCGAGTGCTCCGCCTCGACCAACTCGGCCGGGGTGCCCTCGAACACGACCGTGCCGCCGTGCTTGCCGCCGCCCGGACCCAGGTCGAGCACATGGTCGGCGCGCCGGATCACGTCCAGGTTGTGCTCGACCACCACCACCGTGTTGCCCGCGTCCACGAGCCGGTCGAGCAGCCCGACCAGGGTGTCCACGTCGGCCATGTGCAGGCCGGTGGTCGGCTCGTCGAGGATGTACACACTGCCCGTCTTGTGCAGCTCGCTCGCCAGCTTGAGTCGCTGCGCCTCGCCCCCGGACAACGAGGACAGCGGCTGCCCCAGGGTCAGATAGCCGAGGCCGACCTCGACCAGCGTGCTCACCCGGGCGCGCAACTCCGGTTCGGTGAACCAGTGCACCGCCTCGTCCGCGGTCAGCGCCAGCACGTCCACGATCGACTTGCCGCGCAGGGTGTACGCCAACACCTCGTTGCGGAACCGGCGTCCCTCGCACACCTCGCAGCGGGTGGTCACCGGGTCCATGAACGCCATGTCGGTGCGGACCACGCCGCGCCCCTCGCACTCGGGGCACGCGCCGGTCGAGTTGAAGGTGAACCATCCCGCGTCCACGTCGTTGGCCTTGGCGAACAACCGGCGCAGCCGGTCGAGGACACCCACATAGGTGATCGGCGTCGAGCGCGAGGTGGTACCCACGCCGGACTGGTCCACCACCACCGCCTCCGGATGCGCGGCGACCAGGACGTCCGAGATCAGCGTGCTCTTGCCGGAACCCGCGACGCCGGTGACCACGGTGAGCACGCCGGTGGGGATGTCCGCGTCGACGTCGCGCAGGTTGTGCAGGTTCGCGCCGCGGATGGGCAGCGCGCCGGTCGCGGTGCGCACGATCGGCTTGAGCGCGGCGGGCCGGCGCAGCGCCCGCCCCGTCGGTGTGTCGGCCGTGCGCAGGTCGGCGAACGGGCCCTCGAACACCACGGTGCCGCCGTGGACGCCCGCGCCCGGGCCGACGTCGACGACGTGGTCCGCGATCGCGATCACGTCCGGGTCGTGTTCGACCACGAGCACGGTGTTGCCCTTGTCCCGCAACCGGGTGAGCAGGTCGCACAGCCGGACCACGTCGCGCGGATGCAGGCCCACGCTCGGCTCGTCGAAGATGTACGTCATCCCGGTCAGGCTCGACCCGAGGTGGCGCACCATCTTCAGCCGCTGCCCCTCCCCGCCGGACACCGTCGAGGTGGGCCGGTCCAGATGCAGGTAGCCGAGCCCGATCGCGACGATCCGCTCCAACGCGACGGCGGCCGGCCGGGCCACCCGACGCGCGACCGGATCGCTCAGCCCCGTGAGCACCGGCACCAGGTCGGCGATCTCCATCGCCGCGTAGTCGGGCAACGAGCGCCCCTCGATCAGCGACGCCCGCGCCGCCGCGTTCAACCTGGCTCCCGCGCAGTCCGGGCACGGCCCTTCGGTGACGAACCGGGCCAGTGTCTCGCGACTCTTCTCGGCCAGCGCCGAGGTGTCCCGCTTGAGATAGAGCCGATTGAACCGGTCGACCAGACCCTCGTAGTCGATGTGGTGCCGGCCGTTGCTGTTGACGATCTCCACCTTGGCTCCGGTGCCGTGCAGGAACAACCGCCACTGCTCGTCGGTGAACTCGCGCACGGGTACGTCGGTGGGGTACAGGCCGTGGTGCGAGTACAGCTGCCACTGCCAGCCGCCGACGGGGAACCCCGGGTGGCGGATCGCGCCCTCCCGGATCGACCGGGACGGGTCGATCAGCGCGTCCAGGTCCAGCCGTACGGTCCGGCCCAGCCCCTCGCAGGTCGGACACATGCCGCCGGGCGCGTTGAACGAATAGTGGTTGGCCGGCCCCGCCGACGGGGTGCCGTGCCGGGAGAACAACACCCGGAGCAGCGGATGGATGTCGGTCATGGTGCCCACCGTCGACCGCGAGTTGCCGCCGATCGGGCGCTGATCGACGACGATCGCCGTGGACAGGTGCTCGATCGAATCGGCCCGGGGCCGCTCGTGTTTGGGCAGCCGGTTGCGGATGAACGCCGGGAACGTCGCGGCGAGTTGCCGCTGTGATTCGATGGCGATGGTGTCGAACACGATCGACGACTTGCCCGATCCGGAGACTCCGGTGAACACCACGATCCGATTCTTGGGGATGCGGAGCGAGACGTTCCTGAGGTTGTGTTCCCGGGCGCCGGTGATCACGATGTCGTCGTAGTTCATGCCGCCACGGTATGGAGGGGTCCCTGACAGGTGATGTCAAGGATTCGCCGGCGATCGCGGAGTGGCCCGGGCCGCCGCCGCAGGCGTGTTGCGTGTGATGTGCAATTACCTCGGTGGGGCAACTAGGCTCGGCGCATGAGCGCATCACCCATCGTCCTCGGCATCGAATCGTCCTGCGACGAGACCGGGGTCGGCCTGGTCCGCGACGGCCGACTGCTCGGCCACGCCGTGTCCACGAGCATCGCCGAACACGTGCGCTTCGGCGGCGTGGTGCCGGAGATCGCGGCCCGCGCGCACGTGCACGCGGTGACCCCGACGGTTCGGGCCGCCCTGGAGTCGGCGGGCCTGCGGCGCGGCGACATCGGCGCGGTGGCGGTGACCACGGGGCCGGGCCTGGCCACCGCGCTCCAGGTCGGCGTGGCCGCCGCCAAGGGCTTCGCGCTCGCCCTGGACGTGCCCCTGTACGGGGTGCACCACCTGGCCGGACACGTCGCCGCCGACACCCTCGAACACGGGCCGCTGCCCGACCCGAGCGTGGTGCTGATCGTCTCCGGCGGACACACCTCGCTGCTCCTGGTGCGCGACCTCGCCCGCGACCCGATCGTGCACCTCGGCGACACCCTCGACGACGCGGCGGGGGAGTGCTTCGACAAGGTGGCCCGGGTGTTCGGCCTGCCCTACCCGGGCGGCCCGGCCATCGACCGGGCGGCGCGCGACGGCGACCCCGACTCCGTGGCCTTCCCCCGCGGACTGACCGGCCCGCGCGACGACCCGTACGCGTTCTCCTTCTCCGGCCTGAAGTCCGCCGCCGCCCGCTGGGCCGAACGCGTGCGCGCGCAGGGCGCCGAACTCCCGGTCGCGGACGGCGCCGCCGCGCTCCAGGAGGCGGTGGCCGACGTGCTGACCCGCAAGGCGGTCGCGGCCTGCCGCGCCCACGACGTACGCACCCTGGTCGTGGTCGGCGGCGTCGCGGCCAACTCCCGGGTGCGCTCGCTCGCGGCGGAGCGTTGCGCGGCGGCGGGCATCGCACTGCGGGTACCGCCGCCGCGCCTGTGTACCGACAACGGCGCGATGATCGCCGCCGTCGGCGACCTGCTGATCCGCGCCGGCGCCGCCCCGGCCCCCCTCGACGTCTCGATCGACCCGTCGGCGCCGCTGGAATACGCGTCGCTGCGGCCGACGGCGCCGGCGGCGCGCCGGGCGGCGGGGTAGTGCCCGATCGCTCGGCGCGGCGCTTCGCCGGTCAGGGCGTGTAACGCAGGAGCCAGTCGCGGTCCGGGTCGCGGCCGAAGTCGGGGTCGTTGGGTGGGTCGGCCGGCTTCTCCTCGACCAGGTCGGCCGATGCCACCCGCTCGGGCAGGTGCCCCCAACGCGCGGCGCGGGCGGCCTGGTCGGCGTCCGGATCGGCCGCCGTGCCCGCCGCGGCCGGCGGTCGCGGGTGGTCGTCGCCTCGCTCGGCGTCGGGTCGTTGTCCGGTGTCGGGTCGTGCTTCGCCGTCCGGCTGTCGTTCGAGGTCGGACCGTCGTTCGTTGTCCATGAGTAACCCCTGCCCTGTTCAGGCCGTGCCCGCTTGACGGCTCAACGGTACCTCCGGCGGCGCGGGGATAATGGGGTCGTGTACGTCGAACGTCGTTCCCGCCTGGCTCCGCTGATCGTCTGGACCCGAACCGTCGAGGCGGACGGATCCGCGCGGGTGCTCCCGGACGGCTGCATCGACCTGATCTGGTCCGGCGACGAGCTGGTCGTGGCCGGTCCCGACACGTCGGCGCACGTCGTGGAGGACCGGGTCGGGGCGCGCTACGCGGCGGTGCGCTGCGCCCCCGGGGTCGGGCCGGCGCTGCTCGGGACGCCCGCCGACGCGCTGCGCGACCGGCGGATCCCGCTGGCCGACGTGTGGGGCGAGCGCGACGTGCGGATCCTGAGCGAACGCGCCGCCGCCGCCCCCGACCCGGCGGCCTTCCTGGAGGAACTGGCCGCCGCGCGGCTGCGCGACCGCGACCCCGAGGCGGCCCGCTTCGCCGGCACCGTGGTCGACGGGTTGCGGGCCGGCGCCGACGTCGCGACGGTCGCCGCCGGCGTGCGACTGAGCGAGCGCCAACTGCACCGCCGCTCGCTGGCCGCCTTCGGCTACGGGCCCAAGACGCTGGCCCGGGTGTTGCGCCTGGAACGGGCGCTCGACCTGGCCCGCGGCGGGATGCCGCCGGCCCGGGTCGCGGCGGGCACCGGCTACGCCGACCAGGCCCACTTCGCCCGCGACGTCAAGGCACTGGCGGGCGTGCCGCTGCGCACCCTGCTGGGCTGAGCGCGCGGCCCCGCGCCGGCTACGCGGTCCGCGGTGCGAGCAGGTCCACGCCGTTGCCGTCCGGGTCGTGCAGTACGGCGTAGCGCTGTCCCCAGAACGCGTCCCACGGCGCCCGGTATCCGGTGAACCCGGCGGCGACCAGCTCGGCGTACTTCGCGTCGACCTCCGCCGGGTCGGCGAACGCGAAGGCCAGCGAGGCCCGGTGGCCGCCCGTGGGCGGGGTCCAGTCCGGGGCGAACGAGCGGACCGTCGCGATCGTGTCGAGAACCAGCAACGGGCCGTCGGGCAGCGTCACTTCGACGTGCGGCTCGGCGTCGGCGTCGGCCGGGACGGCCAGGCCCAGGGCCCGGTAGAACGCGAGCGAGGCGGCCATGTCGGCGACCACGAGCCCGATGAAGTGGAAGCGGGGAGTGGGAGAAGTCATGCCCGCACGCTAGCCGGCCGCGGCGATCGTGGTCTTGAACGAATCGGACGTGTCGCCGAGACGGCCCGACGCCCGGCGGGCTCGGCTCAGCGCCCGGCACGCCGGCCCCACACCAGCGCGAGCAGCGTGGTCGCCGCCGCCGGGACGGCGCCGAACCACAACACGCTCGACGTGGCCACCGCGTCCACCGCGACCCCGCCGAGCAGCGAACCCAGCGAGATGGCCACTTGGAACCCGGTGACGAAGACCGCCGAGCCCGCCTCGGGCGCGTCCGGCGCCACCCGCGACATCCACCCCTGCAAGGCGACCGGGACCGCACCGTACGCCAACCCCCACACGAGCATCGCCGCCGCGGTCCCGGGGGTCCACGTCCCCGACACCGCGAGCACCACGACCGCCGCGGCGAGCAGCCCGGCGGCCAACGCGAGCGTGCGGTGCGGCGGGCGGGCCGCGTATGCCCCGGCCAGTACGTTCCCGACCACCCCGGCCACGCCGTAGCCCAGCAGCAGCGCGCCGATCGGCCCCGGGCCCAGGCCGCCCGCCTCCTCCAGGACCGGTCGTACGTAGGTGTACGCGCCGAAGTGCCCGGCGATCACCAGGACCAGCGCCGCCGCACCGGCCACGACCCCGCCGCGCCGCAGCAGCGCCGGGATGTCGCGCGGCCGCACCGCCCGTTCGGCGGGCAGCGGCGGGAGCAGGACGAGCAGGGCGACCAGTACGGCGGCGCTGAGCCCGGCCATCGCGGCGAAGGCGACCCGCCAGCCGGCCCACTCGCCGATCATCGTGCCCACCGGCACGCCGACCACCGAGGCCACCGACACGCCGCCGAAGATCACCGCCGAGGCCCGACCGACCGAACCGGCCGGCACCAGTCGCACCGGCAGGCTCGCGCCGATCGCCCAGAAGCCGCCGATGCTGACGCCCACCAGGACGCGCGCCACCAGCAGCGTGGCGAAGTTCTGCGCGAGGGCGGCGATCGTGTTGGCGGCGAACAGCACGATCATCATCGCGGCGAGCACGATCCGCCGATCCACCCGCCCGGCGGCGACCAACACCGTCGGGGCGGCGAATCCGGCGGCCACGGCGGCCAGGGTCATGGCCAGGCCCGTGGCGCCGTCGGAGACGTGCAGGCCGTGCGAGATCGGGGTGAGCAGGCCGACGGGCAACATCTCGGTGCTGACCACCGCGAAGGTGCCGACGGCGATCGCGGCCACGGCGAGCCAGGACCGCAACGACGCGCTCTCGGGCGGCGGATCGATGGGGGCGGGTTCGGCGGGAGTGGGCAGGGGTGCGTCGGTGTCGACGACGGGGTTGGACATGCCCTCCACCCTGGGCACGGCCCCGATCCCGAACAACGGCGAAGATCGCATGCGAGCATAGGGGCGGCTTATGCTCGCAGGTCGCCACGTGGGAGACGGCCCGCTCGGGCTCGGTGCCCGGGGTCGAGCGCGGGAGGGGAAACGGGATGAGTGTGGAGTTTCGGGAGCTGGAGTGCTTCGTCGTGCTGAGCGAGGAGCTGCACTTCACCCGTACCGCCGCAAGGCTCTACACCTCGCAGGCCCGGGTCAGCCAACTGCTGCGGCAACTGGAGGACCGGATCGGCGCACGACTGTTCGAGCGCAGCAGTCGCCGGGTCCGACTCACCCCCCAGGGGGAGCTGTTCCTGGCCGAGGTACGACCCGCCTTCACGACCCTCACCGGCGCGGTCGACCGGGCCAAGGCCCGCGCCCGGGGCATCGAGGGCGTGCTGCGGATCGGCTTCGTCGGCACCCCGTACGGCACCCTCCTCGACCTGGTCGGCGACTTCCGTGCCCGGCATCCGCAGGCACGCGCCGACCTGGTCGAGATGCCGCTGTCGGATCCGTTCGGCCCGGTGCTGCGCGGCGAGATCGACGCCGCGTTCGTCACCTTGCCGGTGGGCGATCCCACACTGCGCACCGGCCCGGTGATCGCCGCCGACCCGCTGGTGCTCGGCGTCTCGACGCGGCACGCGTTCGCGCGGCGCGCGCACGTGGACGCGGAGGAGTTGGCCGACTGCGTGTTCGTGGAGATCGCCGGACCCGCGCCCGCGCCCTGGCGTGAGCTCCAGTCGCCGACGGTGACCCCGGGTGGGCGGCCGATCCCGCGCGGACCGGGCGCCGGCACCCTCCAGGAGGTGCTGTCGCTGATCGCGGGCGACCACGGCGTGCTGCTGTTCTGCGCCCAGTTCGCCGGGTACAACGGCCGCCCCGACGTGGCCTTCCTGCCGGTGACCGGGCTGACCGAGTCGGCGGTGACGCTCACCTGGCGGCGCGGGGAGGAGACCACCCTGCTGCGCGCGTTCGTGGCCGCCTCGAGGCGGCAGATCGTACCGGCGTAGCCGCGCACGGTGAGCCCCGGCCCGGGCCGGGCGCCGTCGGGCCCTACCTTGGGGGCGTCCGCCGATCCCGTACCGAAGGCCCCGGTCATGCCGCTGCTCACGATCAAGTCCGAAGGTGAGGTCGAGATCGAGGTCCGGCGTTCCCGTTTCGTGTGCGCCCTTGCCCGGGTGTCCGACGACACGCAGGCGCAGGACTTCCTGGCCCGCCGCCGGGCGCTGCACGCGTCCGCGCGGCACAACTGCTCGGCCTGGATCGCGGGCGGGCAGGAGAAGGCGTACGACGACGGCGAACCGTCGGGAACGGCCGGCGCGCCGATGCTCCAGGTGTTGCGGCGCCGCGAGCTGACCGAGACCGTCGCGGTGGTGACCCGGTACTTCGGCGGCATCATGCTCGGCGCCGGCGGCCTGATCCGCGCCTACGGATCGGCGGTGACCGAGGCGGTGGACGCGGTCGGTGTGGTCGAGTTGCGCCCGATGCTGGTGCTGACGGTGGACGTCGACCACGCGCACGCCGGGCGGCTGGAGAACGACCTGCGCGGGCTCGGCCACGAGGTGCGCGACATCCGCTACGGCGCCGAGGTGGCGATCGACGTCTGCGTCCCGGAGCCGGACCGGGACCGCTTCGTGGCGCGGCTGACCGACCTGACCGGCGGCCGGGCGGGCGCCCGCGAGACCGGGCGCACGTTCGTCGAGGTGGACGCCTCCCCAAACACTTCCTGACGGACTTCTCACGCCTGTACGCCCCCATGCCGGTTGAAACCCGCTTCAGGTCGGAACACCAATGGGTGTACGGGTACTCGCGAGGGGCTGCGGGAAATGAGGAAGTGATGACGGCTGGATACGACGAGAAGTCGGCCATCGACCAGGCCGAGGTCGTCCGGGCGGTACGCGAGCGGGTGATCCGGGCCCGGTCCGTGCTGGCGGAGGCGAGTGACGCGCACGACACGAACGCCCTGCCGCCGGCGCTCGACGAGTTGGAGGACGCGCTGCACGAGGCGCGGGAATACGGCGTGAGCATTCCACCGGCGGGCGGCGCCTGAGCGGTCGCCTTGCCGGCTTCGGGGTGCCTGTCGCGGGCATGCCTGTTTCGGGAGCGCTTGTCTCAGGGGCTTTCGTGCAGGCCCGCGTCGGCGGGGCCGAGGACGAACCGGGTGAAACGCACCCGCAGGCCCGCGCGCTCCGGTGAGCAGCAGAACGGCCCGGCACCGGCCGAGGCGTCCGGGGACAGCGGGGCGAGTCGGATGGTCCGCCAGGGCTCGTCGGCGTGTCGCGCCCGGATGGTGAGCGCGTCGCCGGCCCGGCTGACCCGGACGGTGATCGGCCCGCCCGCCCACTCGGGCACCGGGGCGATCGACCAGTCGGAGACACCGCGGGTGACCACGGCTCCGACGTGCAGCGCGCCGTCGGTGACCTCGACGCCCGCCTTGACCCAGGTTTGCTCGTCCACCCGGACGAACACCCCGGCCTGGTCGTAGAGCGTGTCGAAGTCCGCCTCGAACGTGACCTCCACCGCCGTGCCCGGCGGCAGGTCGGTGAGCAGCGCACTGCCGGTGTCGCGGGTGAAGCCGTAGGACGTCTGCCGCCAGAAGTCGGCGCCCGACACCGGGGTGACCACCAGCGCGTCCTCGTCGCGCTCGACGCCGGCCGGCGGGTTGAGCCAGTGCGCGTCGTCCCAGTCCACCGCCACGGAGTCCATGCGGCGACCCTATCCCGGCGCTCGTTCGGCCTCGTCCGGGTGCTTGTTCGCCGGCCGGGGCGCGGCGGGGCGGAAGATCGTGGCGAGGCAGGCGAGCGCGGCGTCGAGGTCGGCGAGCGGGTTTCCCGGGGTTCCGCGGGTGGTGGGCAGCGGGCGGTACGGCGTGCCGGGGCGACGGCCGATCGCGCGGCGCACGGCGCCGACGTTGGCCGCCACGGCGGTCCTGGCCTCGGCCGTCGGGGTGTGTCCGGGGGCGGCCTCGGCGAGGCGGTGGGCCGGTCCCACGCAGGCGCGTACCGCGTCGATCGCCTGGACGGGATGCGGGCCCGGACGGCGTCGGCGGACCAGGCGGTGGTGGGCCCGCAGGGCCGGTTCGAGCGGGTGCAGCGCGGCGACGGCGGCGTCGAAACGGTGCACCGGGTGGTCGGAGGGCGGCGGTGTGCCCGATATGCCCGGTGGGCCGGCGAGGATCGGGGTGAGCGCGGCCAGGGCGTCGGCGACCCGGCGGCGCAGGATGTCCACGGTGCGGATCGGCAGGATCAGCCAGGCGGCGGCCACGCCGAGCGCGGCCCCGAGCAGGATCGCGGCCAGGCGATCGACCAGGAGGTCCGGAGCGGGTTGCCCGAAGTAGCCGTAGAGCAGGGACAGTACGGCGGTCACGCAGGCGGCCCAGTAGGCGTAGTCGATCGTGCGCAGCCAGGAGCCGAGGGCGAGCAGGGCGAACATGACCGGTACGGCGCCGGCGTCGTGTGCGGCGAACGTGCCGCCGAGCACGGTGGCGAGGAGGGTGCCGGCCGCGGCGCCGGCGGTGCGCAGTACGCCCCGGTGCAGCGCGTCGCCGCGGCCGCGGGTGCCGGCGCAGACGAGGTAGGTGGTGAGCACGGCCCAGGACCAGTGTGTGGGCCAGAAGCGGTGGCCGAGGGTGAAGGCGGCGCCGAGGGCGAGACCGGTCTGCAGCGCCATGCGCGTGCTCGGGGCGAGGCGGCGCCGTGGGCCGGTGGGGGCGGGGGCTCCGGTCGGGCGTGGTCCGGGACGGGGAGAGGCGACGACCTGGTGCACCGCGCCGACCCAGACGGCGGTGACCAGTGTGCTCAGGCCGACCCACAGGGTGTGCGTGTGGTCGGGGGGACGGGTGCCGACGGCGGGCAGGATCAGGCTCGCCACCAGGGGCAGCGCGGCGACGTTTCCGGCGGCGGCGACGCGGGGGGCGAAGCGGCGCAGTTCGACGGTGGTCGCCATGGCGAGTGTGAACAGGGTGCCGCCGACGGCGGGATGGCGCGGGATCAGGGCGCCGATCTCGGCGGCGAGCATGGCGACCGGGGGCAGGACGAGGCCGGCGAGCGCGCGGTCGAGCGGGTCGGCGTCGCGTTGGGCGCGGGCCAGGGTCAGCGCGATCACCACGGTCGCGACGACGATGTCGGCGTGCAGGTGGGCGGCACGTTGCAGGAGGAGGGCCGAGCCGTAGGCGGCGAGTACCGAAACCATCGCGACGGTGGTCGCGCGAGGCGATTCCATGACGGAAATAGTAAGCGTAAGCTTAGTAAATGGTAAGTGATAGCTTGGCAATATGACCGGAGCGGGAACGAGCATGCCGCCGTCGACGGCCGCCGGGCAGGTCGACGGGCGGCCCGACGGGCGGGCCGAGTCGGGCGATGTGGCCGAGATCCGGCGCGGGATCACCGCGGTCGCCGGGCGTATGCGGGCGAGTCGGTCGGCCGACGCGCTGAGCAGCAACAAGGTGGTGGTGTTGGGCCGGCTGCTGCGCCACGGGCCGTGTACGCCGGGCGAACTGGCCGCCGCCGAGCATCAGCAACCCCAGTCGCTCACCCGGGTCTTCGCGGAGTTGGCCCGGGACGGTCTGCTCACCCGGGCCAGGGACGCCCGGGACGGGCGACAGTCGGTGCTCACGCTGACCCCGGCCGGCCGTGCGGCGCTGGTGCGCGACGCGGCGGAGCGGGACGCGTGGCTGGCCGGGGCGATGGAATCGCTCACCGAAACCGAGCGGCAGGTGTTGCGCCTCGCCGCCGACCTGATGCGGCGGATGGCCGGCGACGGGGCGAGCGACGCGGAAGTACCGCCCGAGAATGATAAGTGACCCAGTACTACATCGTCACGGTGCCACGTCAGTTCGGGCGGCTCGCCGTCAGGGCCCCGTCCAGCAGCGCGCGCGTGTCGGCGATCGCGCCGGACAGGGTGGACGCGGTGAGCCGGCCGGCGATCTCGTCGACGTCACGCAGGCCCGCCCGGTCGAGCAGGGTCTTCTCGTTGGTCACCCACTCGCCGCGACCGGCCGACACCGCGTGTGCCGCCTCGCAGGCCGCACGGCCGATCGCCCCCGCGACGTCGGTGACATGCCCGTGTGCGGCGTGCGCCCGGTCCGCGTAGGCGAGGGTCAGGCGCGCGTCGTCGCTCCACCGGGCGTGTGCGGCGCGGCGCAGCGCCGCCGGGTAGGACGGGCGCGGCAGGTCGCCGAACAGCACCCGGTTGACCGCGAGTTCGGCGACCACGAGGTAGGTGGGCACACCGGCGAGGTGGAACATCAACCGCTCGACCTCGAAGCGACCCTCCCGTGCCTCGGCCAACCTCCGTTCCACGTCCGCGAGTTCGCGATAGTGGAGGTCGATCGCCCGGTCCTCCACGGTGAGCCGGGCGCCACCGTTGAAGACCCCGCCGCCCCAGGCGCCGAACTCCGACACCTCGCCCGGCCAGCCCAGCCCCCGGATCGCGTCGGGGGTGAAGCCGTCGCGGTAGTAGACCGCGAAGTCCCAGTCGCTGTCGGGTCGGTGCCGACCCTGGGCGCGCGATCCGCCGAGCGCCACGGCGGCCACACCGGGCAGCGCGGCGAGACGTTGGGTGACGTGTGTGGTGAAGGATGCGTCACTGGTCATGTTCGGCAGCGTATCCCGGTGCCGGTGGAACGGTCGGCCGGGCTCGTGGGTCGGGCTCGCGGGTCGGGGCCCATCGGTCGAGACCCGTCGCAAGCCCGTCGCAACCCCGTCGCAAGGCCCGTCGGTCAGGGCTTGAGGTAGCCGCGCCGCACCGCCTCGTCGATCAGTTCCAGGGTGTACGCCCACAACGACGGGGAACCGTCCTCGATCGTGCCGCCCTGCTTGGCCAGCACCTCGGTGCGGGTGAGGTCGTACTCGCGCCAGGTGCCGCCCTCGGTGTGGAAGTTGAGCAGGCACGGCTGGAAACGGTCGATCGCCTTCGCGAAGCGCGCGTCGGGCGTTTCGCGGGCCTCGAACTCCTCCCACAGCGCCCGGAGTTCGCTGCCCTGTGCAGCCGGAAGCAGGCCGAATATGCGGTCCGCGCCGCGCTGCTCGCGCTCGGCCTGGTCGACCTCGGCGACGCTGTCGTAGTAGAAGGTGTCGCCCGCGTCGATCTCGACCAGGTCGTGGATCAACAACATCCGGGTCACCCGGGCCACGTCGACATCGGTCGCGGCGTGCTCGGCCAGCGTGCCGGCCAGCATGGCCAGGTGCCACGAGTGCTCGGCGGTGTTCTCGCGTCGGGAGGCGTCCGCGATCAGGTTGCGCCGCACCACGCCCTTGAGTCGGTCGATCTCCAGGACGAAGCCGACCTGCGCGGCCAGGTGCGGGTCGGTGGGCGGGAACAGCGGGACACCGGACAAGGGAACTCCTAGGTCGAACGATCACGCGGTATCCAGATCGCACCACCGTTCCGCGAGCGCGGTCACCAGCAGGTGGGTGTTGGTACGCGGCACGGTCGGGATCACGGACGCGTCCACGATATGCAATCCGCGCGTCCCGAATACCGCCCCGGTCGGGTCGACCACCCCGGCGGCCGGGTCCTCGGCCATCCGGCAGGTGCCGACGCCGTGGTAGAAGGCGTAGTGGGTGCGCCGGATCAGTTCGTCGGACTCGGCGTCACCGAGCGCGGCCGCGTGGTCGGCCTCGCCGTTGTCGAGGAGGATCCCGCTCTCGCGCGCGATGCGGGCGGCGAGCCGGCGGCCCTCGCGCAGCCGGGCCAGGTTGTCGGGGTGGGCCGGGAACGGCCAGTCGATCCGGGCGGGCGCGTCGGGATCGGAGGAGGTGGGGGTCACCGTGCCGGCGCCGGCGGGGAGTTGCAGGCTCACGCTGATGTCCAGCTCGCATGTGCCGTCCGGGTCGCGCCGGGCGACGGGGGTCAGTTGGAGGTCGTGGCGGTGGTGGGCGGTCGCCTTGGCGATCACCTGGAGGGTGGGCGCGTCGGCCGGGACCGCGTCGGGGTCGACCCGGGCGGCGAAGGGGACCACCGGGTGGTCGGTCAGATGCCGGCCCACGTGCGGGTTCGCGGCGGCGAGCCCGGAGCGGACGAGCAGGAGCGGGGACTGCACCACGCCGGCCGCGAGGATCACCCGCCCGGCGGGCACGATGGCGCCGTCGGCGAGTTCGACGCCGACCGCACGGCCGTGTTCGACCAGCACGCGCGCGACGTGCGTGTCGGCGCGTACGGTGACCCGGTCGGCCGCGCCGGCCAGGTAGGCGGCGGCGTTGGAGACCCGGGTGCGGTCCCGGCGGTTCATCGGGATCGGGCCGACGCCGGTGCCGGTGGGCGCGTTGTGGTCGGCGCAGTCCGGGATGCCGACCGCCGCGCAACCGGCGGCGAACGCGGCCTGGAGCGGGGCCCAGTCGGCGCGCGGGTGTCGGATGATCGGGATCGGCCCGTCGGTGCCGTGGTAGGGCCGGTCGCCGAAGTCGAGATCGTGCTCGATCCGGTTCAGGCACGGCAGCATGTCGGTCCAGGACCACCCCTCGGGCCAGGTGTCGAAGTCCTCGGGTTCGGGGCGCATGGCCACCGCGCCGTTGGTGGCGGACGAGCCGCCGACCACCCGGCCGCGCGCGTACCGCAGGTCCCGATCGCCGGAGACGACCGTGTCGCCCCAGTCGTAGGGCGCCCGGATCGGGCGGGACAGCCGCCGCAACTCCTCGGGCAGCGCGGCGGGTCCGGCTTCGAGCAGGAGCACGTCGTGACGCTCCGACAACCGCGCGGCGATCACACACCCGGCCGACCCGGCCCCGACCACGACAACCTCGAAACCCCGCATGTTGCCCACTTCCGTGCGAACTGACGACCCGTCATAGCTATCATGGCCATGATGGAGTGACAAGAGATCACCCGGGAGGCGGCGGATCGATCGGCGGCGCACCGTAGACCGCCGGCGGGCCCGCGTCGTGGGCACGGGGGATCAACACGACGACGTCGCCGCGGCGCTCGACCAGCGTGGAGGGCTGGATGGTCCCGGGGTCGGCCCGGGGGGCGGATCCGATGGTTTGCACGCGCCCCGCTCGATGGCGGTCGCGTCGTTCGAGGGTGAAGCCGTGCGGCCCCGGGCGGGGGTGTCCGGCTCCGGAGGCGTCGTGGCCGGAGTCGCCGACGACGGTGTAGACGTAGTCCTCGTCGATCCCGGCCATCAGCATCACGTCGAACATCCGGTCCGACCCGGGGCTGTCGCCGACCCACCGGGCCCTGCCGGTGTCCAGGTCCAGGGCCACCATCCGCACCGGCAGGTGCCGGTCCCGCTCGGTGTACGCGCCGGCTCGGGCCGGTGCGTACAGGACGCCGTCGGCCACGCGCATGCCGGAGGATCGTGGGCCGCGGTCGTCGCCGGCCCGGTACGGCAGCGCGAGCGACCCCCACGGGCCCTCCGGGGGGATCCGGCGGGTGATGCGGCCGAGGTCGTCCAGGACCAGGATGCGCGGCGCGCCCTCCTCCGAGGTCCGCATGTGCGCGATCAGCACGGGCGGATCCGCCGAGACGATCGTGAAGAGGCCGCCGTCGCCGGTCCCGCCGCCCATCACCCGACGGCTCCAGCGCACGGCCCCGGTGCGCGGGTCCAGGCGTGCGGCGTAGGACGACTCCTCCCGCCCGGACGACGCGGAGGAGCCGACCAGCAGGCCGCTCGGCCCCGAGGCGAGCGACTGGACCCAGGTCCGATCGGACCCGCTGCCCGCGTCGTGCGCCGGCACCGCGTAGGACCAGCGCGCGGAGCCGTCGGCGAGGTCGTACGCCGCGACCGTCGACCGCCGTGCCCCCGTCCCCGTGTCCGCGTCGGCCGCCGCCCCCATCGCCACCACACCGTCGGCGAGCACGATCGGTGTGCCGACGGCCGCCCATCGGGGCAGCGCGGGCACCCGCCGGGTCCATGCCTCGGCGCGGGTGCGCAGGTCGTACGCGGTGAGCAGGTCGCAGGTCCCGTGCGGCCCCGGGGACGACCACAACACGACACCGACCGTGCCGGCGATCCCGGAACTCATCGCGCACATGGTCGCGCCGACCGTCGGCACCGGCAGCCGCGCCGCGTCACCGGTGCGCAGGTCGTACGCCGTCACCCCCGAGCCGACCGCCCCCATCACCAGGGTTCGTTCCCAGATCCAACCCGCGCTCTCCGGGTACACGACGTCCGCGCCCGGCGCGGGCGGCGGGCGGGCGGCCGACGACCACAGCCGCTCCAGCGGCGCGCCCGGCGGTGAAGCCGGCCGGATCGTGTCGGAATGGTCGCCGGGCGGGGTGCCGTCGTCGACGTCGAACCCGATGCCTCCGAGCAGTACCAGCAACAGCGCGACCACGGCCGGTGATCGGCCGCGCCGGGCCACGCCTCCCGATCGCATGCGGTGGACTATCCGCGCTGTTCGGGTGGGTCGGGGGGCGTGGCGCCCTCCGGGACGATGTAGTCGCGGATGAGGCGTTCGGCGTCGCGCACCAGGGGGCGGAAGACCTTGTAGCGGGACAGGGTGATCACGCGTTCCACCATCGGGGTGGTGCGGGCCACGAAGGCACGGGACTTGGCGCGCTCGGGGGATCGGTCGTACACCCAGAAGAGCACGATGCCCATCAGGTGCAGCCACAACAACTCCGGCAGCAGTTCCGCGAGTTCGTCGTCGATGCGGAGCGAGGAGCCGCGCAGCACGTCGGCGAACAACGCGGTGACCTGTTCGCGGATCGGGTAGGACTCCGCGGAGAACGGGCTGAGCGGGCTCTCCGGGTCGGCGGCGTTGCGGAAGAACTGGACCGCGAACGCGTGATAGGGCTCGGCCACCTCCAGCCACACCGACAGCACGACCTGGAGCCGGTCGCCGAAGTCGCGGACACCGCGCAACTCCTGCCGGCAGCGGGTGATGTGCTCGTGGGTGAGGCGGTCGTAGAAGCCGTGGATCAGGTGCTCTTTGGAGCCGAAGTAGTAGTAGGCGTTGCCGACCGAGACGCCGGACTCCTGGGCGATGGCCCGCATGGTCGTCTTGTCGTAGCCGCGTTCGCGGAAGAGCCGCAGCGCGGTCTCCAGGATCAGGGACCGCGTCTGCTCGCTCTTGCCGGGGCGCCCGCCCGGGTCCGGCCTGTCGCCGCCGTCGGTCGGGTTCGCTGCGTCGGTGCCTGCCACGTGCTCCACGAGAGGCAAGGTTAGTGGGCGAGCTCGCAGGCATCGTCACACTCGACGACCGTCCAGGGTTCCCGGTAGGGGTCGCCGTTCGGGTCGGGCGGCAGAGGGCCCCGGTGGGTGGCCGAGCGGATCCGGGCCGCGCCCAGGACGGCGGCCCGGGCCATCGGCATCCCGATTGGCGTGCCGAGCCGGAAGGACAGGCCGCGGTACGCGCGCAGCGCCCACAACACGGTGACCCACGCGGCGGCGCCGAACCACACCTCGCCCGAGCCGCCGACCACGGTGAGTTCGCGCAGGGTGGCGGCGTGGTCCAGGTCGGGATAGCGGTTGCGGGCCCGCGGCGAGCCGGCCGGCACCAGGTCGACCGCGATCAGGGTCGGCTGCCGGGCGATCCAGCCGGACAGCGCGGTGCACAGCGGGCAGTCGGGGTCGAAGAGGATGGTGATCCGGCGGACCGGGGGCGGCGGGGCGGGGGTGCCGCGCCGGGCCGTACCCTCCGATCGGCCCGGCGCGGCGTTCCCCTGGGAGATGGTCATCGGGATCAGACCCCGGGAGCCGGGTGGGTGGTGCCCTGGGGCGCGATCGGCGGACCGTAGGCCCGGCCGGACAACTTCCGGGCCCGCTGGGGCGCGTCGGTCGCCTCGTCCAGGCCGCGCTGCCGGATCCGGCTCAGCACGTAGACGTTGAGCAGGTGCAGCCCGCCCAGGACCAGCGACACGGTGCCGAGCTTGACGGACAGCGCCTCGACCGAGCCGCGTGCGTCGTCGACGGTGTCGCCGACCTTGAGGTAGAGCGCGACGAAGCCGAGGTTGACGAGGTAGAAGCCGACCACCAGGAGGTGGTTGACGGCGGCCGCGAGTTCTTCGCGACCGCGCAGGACGTCCTGCAGGAAGATCTGTCCGTTGCGGCTCAGCGTGCGCGCCACCCACACGGTGAGCGCGATGCTGATGACCAGGTAGATGGCATAGGTCAGGACGGTCATGTCCATGGACCGGCTCCTTTTTGAACGTGTTCAAACTGGCCGACGCCGGTGACTCTAGACCTGTTTTTGAACACGTTCAAGTTGTTGGGCGGGCGGTGCGCGAGACGGGTCGGAACGCATGAAACCCGTCGATCACCCCGCAAAGGCGGGGTGATCGACGGGTTTCGGTGGGCGGGGCCGGACGGTCAGGCGGCGACCGGCGCGGACCAGTCGATGTGGTGGCGCTGCGCCTCGCCGAACATCCGCTCCGGGGTCAGTACGGTGCGGGTCATGACCGGCATCAGCAGGGCCATGACGGCCTTGGCGAGCGGCCCCGCGGCCTTGCTGTTGTTGGTCTTGGCGGCAGCGGCGGCGATCTTCTCGACCCGGGGCCGGCGCATCGCCTCGTACGCGGCGAACGCGGCGGTCGGGTCGGGGAGGTCGCGCAGGCAGCGGGCGAGTTGTACGCCGCTCTCCATCGCGAGCGAGGCGCCCTGGCCGGAACTGGCGGAGGGGGCGTGCGCGGAGTCGCCGACCAGGACCAGTCGATCGCGGTACCAGTGCGGCAGCGGTGGCATCAGTTCGAGCGGACCGGCGACCATGAGGTCGTCGGCGGAGGCCGCGCGCAGCACCGCCTCGGCGGGTACGTCGCCCGCGTGCGCCTCGCGCAGCAGGCCGAGCCAGCGCTCGGCGGAGATCGCCCGGGCCTCGGCCGTGGTCATCGGCGCGTGCGGCAGATTGCTGAACAGGGCCACGCTGCCGTCGGTCCGGGTCCAATAACCGAAGAAGGCGCGCTTGCCGAAGGCGAAGTGCATGGTGTCGGGGGCGGTCCGGGGGTCGCCGTCGCCCGGCAGGTAGGCGCCGACGCCGAAGCCGAGCAGGCCGACGTATTCCGGGCCGGGCGCGGCGGGATCGATCAGCGCGCGGACCGTGGAGCGGATGCCGTCCGCGCCGATCAGGATGTCGGCGGTCGCGGTGCTCCCGTCGGCGAACTCGGCGGTGACGCCGTCGGGTTCCTCTCGCATCCCGACGAGCCGGCGGCCGTGTTCGGTGCGGATGTCGTGGTCGAGGGCGTGCTCGCGCAACACCCGGTGCAGGTCGGCGCGCAGCACGGTGCGGCTCGGGGGCAGGCCGGGCAGGCCGGGGGCGCCGCCGAGGCGCCGTCCGCGACCGTTCTCGAAGACCATGTCGGAGGTCGGCTGACCGATCGCGCACACCGCCTCCTCGGCGTCGATCACCCGCAGTGCGTCGAGCCCGTTGGGCGCGATGCTCAGCGCGCCGCCCGACGCGTCGCGGGTCGCGATGTCGGTATACGCCTCGTACACGGTGGCCTCGATGCCGGCCCTGCGCAGCGCGCATGCCGTCACCGGTCCGGCGATGCCGCCGCCGATGATCATCGCGGTCCTGACGCGGTTCATGTCATTGCTCCGAGGTGAGGGCGGCGCGGGGCGGGGGCCGGCTCGCGCCGATGTCGGTGATTGCGGGTGGCCGGCGGTGGTGGTCAGGGGGTGTGCGCGGGGTCGGCCACGGTGGGCGTGGTGCCGTCGCGGCGGGCGCGTCGCACGTCCTCGACGAACTCGCGGCTGAACATCGCGGACCACACCGCGACGCCGCTGCGGTGGATCCGGATCTCGCCGTGGTCGATCGCACCGACGAGGCGGATCACCCGGCCCTCGGCGGCGGCCGGCGCGGCGCAGTCCCCGACCCGGCCGCGACCGATCCAGCGCAGCCCGCTCTGCTCGATCACCGCGTCGTCGGGGACCAGGAGCTTGAGCGTCGCGTGGTCCAGATCGACCCGGATCTCGATGTCGCCCTCCTCGATCCGCGGTGAGCGCAGGTCGAGCACGGTGGCGGCCCGCCGTTCGCGGACCTCGAAGGTGGTCGCGGTGGTCCAGTGGCCCAGGTGCTTGGTGGTGGTGTGGTCGGCGTGGATGCGGACCGGGGTGGTGGTCATCGGCAGGCTCCTCGGGATGGGCGGGCGGCTTCGATGAATCGATAGTTGCATGGCTACTAGTATTCTGGCAACTAGTTCTGCTGTGGCTAGTTGCCGGGACTCCAGTAGGGTTGGCTGCATGACGACGACTTTCCGCAGGTCACCGCTGGCTCTGGCGCTGCTGGGCCTGCTCTACCGGGACCCGATGCACCCGTATGCGATTCAGCAGCGGATCAAGCAGTGGGGCAAGGACAAGGTCGTCAACGTGGGCCAGCGCGCGTCGCTGTACAAGACGATCAATCGGCTGCGCGAGGCCGGGTTGATCGTGGTGCGTGAGACCGAGCGCGATCAGCAGTACCCGGAGCGGACCGTCTACGAGATCACCGAGGCGGGGCGCGCCGCGTGCCACGCCTGGATGGCGGAGATGGTGGCCACACCACGCAACGAGTTCCCCGAATTCCCGGCGGCGCTGTCCTTCCTGGCACTGGTCACCCCGAAGACGGCACACGAGTTGTTGACCCGACGTCGGGAGGCGCTGGTCGCCGGACTCGCCGATCTGGACGCGGAGGCGGCGCGGACGGCGTCGATGAAGCTGCCGCGGGTGGTGTTGCTGGAGGACGAATACCTGCGCGCGATGACCGACGCGGAACTGCGCTGGGTCGACGCGGTATCGGACGATCTGGCGGCGGGCCGGCTGGCCTGGGACCAGGCGTCGCTGGCCGCCTTCGTCGACGCGACGGCGGAGTAGCCGCCGAGCGCGCCACTGCCGGCGCCTCCCCGGGGTGCTCGCGCGGCGGCCGTATCATCCACCTGATCGACAACTCGGTGACCGCGCTCGGCCCGGGCGCGCCGGGTGGCGACGACCCGGGAGCGACCTTGTCCGACGCACTGGAATACCACGTCCTGCACATCGCGGTGGAGACGGAGAGCGAGGGGCGCGCCATCCTCGACGAACTGGCCCGGGATCCCGGCCGATTCGGCGAACTCGCGCGCAAACGCTCGAAGGACCCGCTGTCCGCGGCCAAGGGCGGCGACCTGGGCTGGGGGCAGGAGGACGACTACGCCGACGCGTTCGCCGAGGCCCTGGTGGCGCTGCGCCCCGGACAGGTGAGCGACCTGGTTCCGGCCCAGTACGGCTTCCACATCGTCAAGCTGGTGAACACCCGACCGGCCCGCTACGTCGACGAGGACTGAGCCGGCACTCGTTCGGGTGATGAATCCCGCGCGGACGCATCCGGGTGCCGGCGGTGCGCGTCCCAGGGGTAGGAGCGTCGTCGTGCGGCGGGAACCCCCGTCGTGCGGGCGTGCGATCGAAGGGGATACCCGGGACATGACTCGTACTCGGCACACGTCGGACACCCGCCGGCCCGGCGCGGCGAAGGTGTTCGGCGCGGCGGTCGTCGCCCTGGCCGCCGTCGGACTCTGCGCGCCGTCCGCCTCGGCGGTGCGCAACGGTACCGACGCGCCGGCCGGAGCCGCGCCGTACACCGTCGCGCTGTACACCGCCGACGGCGAACTGCTGTGCGGCGGAACGCTGGTGGCCCCGACCAAGGTGCTCACCGCGGCGCACTGCGCGACGGCGGTGGACGACCCGACCGGCATCACCGTGGTCGCCGGCAAGGTCGAGTTGACCGCGCCCGGCGGTCGCACCAGGAAGGTGACCGGCGCGCGCGTGCACTCGAAGTTCGCCCAGGGCACGCTCACCTACGACGCCGCCGTGCTGACGCTGGACCGGTCGCTCGCGGACCCGACGCTGCCGATCGCCGGCGCCGAGGACGGCGCGCTGTACACCCTCGGCAAGTCCGCGACCGTCTACGGCTGGGGCAAGCGCGACGGCGGAGTGCCCACCACGCGGCAGCAGCGGACCACGCTGGTGTTGTCGCCGGTGGCGTCCTGCGAGCCGTACACCTTCCCCGGGGACACCACGGCCACCAAGGTGTGCGGCCTGCCCCCGGCCGCCAACCCCGGAACCAGTATCTGCCGGGGCGACTCGGGCGGGCCGCTCGTGGCCGGCGGCAAACTGATCGGCATCGTGTCGTCGGGCAACAAGTACTGCGACGGCGCCCAGCCGCGCTCGGTGTTCACCCGCGCGAGCGCGGTCGCCAAGGACCTGGGCCTCTAGCGCCTCCTTTCCCCTCCCGGGCCCGTCACCGCACGCGGTGACGGGCCCTCGGCACCCCGCTATACACACGAGGTATACCTGGTGCGTATAGTGCTGGTCATGTCAATCGGCCACACCCTGCTCGGGCTCCTGGAGTCCGGACCCTGCCACGGCTACGACCTCAAGCGCAGCTTCGACGAGCGCTTCGGACGCGACCGTGCTCTCGCCTACGGCCAGGTCTACTCGACCATGTCGCGGCTGTTGAAGAACGGCCTCGTCGAGATAGACGGGCTCGAATCGGGCGGTGGTCCCGAGCGCAAGCGCTACGCGATCACCGACGCCGGTGTCACCGACGTCGAACAGTGGCTCGGCCGGCCGGAGACGCCGGAGCCCTATCTCCAGTCGACGCTCTACACCAAGGTCGTCCTCGCGCTGCTGACCGGCCGGGACGCCGCGGACATCCTCGACACCCAGCGTGCCGAGCACCTGACCATGATGCGCGAGTTGACCCGGCGCAAGATCGACGGCGATCTCGGTGACCGACTGATCTGCGACCACGCGCTGTTCCACCTCGAGGCGGACCTGCGCTGGCTCGAACTCACCGCCGCCCGGCTCGGCGAACTCACCCTGGAGATCCGCAAGTGACCGACTCCCTGCTCAGCGGCCACGACCTGCACAAGACCTACGGATCGACGCCCGCCCTCGCCGGCGCGGAGTTCACCATCCGGTCGGGCGAGGTGGTGGCCATCATGGGCCCGTCCGGATCGGGCAAGTCGACCCTGCTGCACTGCCTGGCCGGCATCGTGCGCCCCGACTCCGGCACCATCCGCTACGACGGCCGCGACCTGACCGCCATGTCGGACGGCGGGCGCAGCGCGCTGCGCCGCAGCGACTTCGGCTTCGTCTTCCAGTTCGGCCAACTCGTACCCGAACTGACCTGCCTGGAGAACGTCGCGCTGCCGCTGCGGCTGAACGCGGTCAAGCGCAAGGAGGCCGAGGCCCGGGGGCTGGAGTGGATGGAGCGCCTGGAGGTGGCCGACCTCGCGCGCAAGCGGCCCGGCGAGATCTCCGGCGGCCAGGGCCAGCGCATCGCGGTGGCCCGCGCGCTGGTGATCCGTCCCCGGGTGGTCTTCGCGGACGAGCCGACCGGTGCGCTGGACTCGCTCAACGGCGAACGCGTGATGCAACTGCTGATCGGGGCGGCCCGATCCACCGACGCCGCGATCGTCCTGGTCACCCACGAGGCGCGGATCGCCGCCTACTCCGACCGGGAGATCGTCGTCCGCGACGGCCGGTCCCGGGACATGGCGCGCGCCGCGTGAACGTGCTCCGTGATCTCAGGATGGGTGCCGGATTCGCGGTCACCGGCGGCCGGGAAGGCTGGATCCGCACGCTGTTGACCGCGATCGGCGTGGGCCTCGGGGTGGCGCTGCTGCTGCTGACCACCGCGATTCCGGGCGCGCTGTCCGCGCGGGACGAGCGGGGCCGCGATCGCAACGAACAGCGCGGGCAGGCGGCGCAGGCCGGCGACCACACGCTGCTGATCGCGCACGCCGACACCACCTACAAGGGCGACGAGATCCGCGGTCGGCTCCTGCGGGCGGAAGCCCCGAAGGCGCCGATCCCGCCGGGGTTGGCCAAGATCCCCCTGCCGGGCGAGATGGTCGTCTCGCCCGCGCTGGCCGACCTGCTCGACTCGAGCCGGGGGCGGCTGCTCCGGGAACGGCTCCCCTACCGCACGGTCGGCACGATCGGTGACAAGGGCCTGATCGGCCCGGACGAACTGGCCTTCTACGCCGGGAACGACACCGTGACCACCGGCGACAGATGGAGTTCGGTACTGCGGATCACCGCGTTCGGCAGCCCGTTTCCCGCCGACCCGATGGATCCCCGGCTGGTGTTGCTGGTCGTGGTGATGTTCGTGGTGCTGCTGATGCCGGTCGCGGTGCTGATCGCCACGGCGGTGCGGTTCGGCGGCGAGCGGCGGGACCGGCGGCTCGCGGCGTTGCGGCTGGTCGGCGCCGACGCGCGGACGACCCGATGGATCGCGGCGGGGGAGGCGCTCGCGGGATCACTGTTCGGCTTGCTGTTCGGGCTCGGGTTCTTTCTGATCGGGCGCCAACTGACCGGTGTGGCATCCGCGTTCGACCTGAGCATCTTCCCCGCCGATCTGGACCCGAGTGTGCCGCTCGCGGTGCTCGTGGCGCTGGCGGTGCCGTTCGCGGCGGTCGCGGTGACGCTCTTCGCGCTGCGTGCGGTGGTGATCGAACCGCTGGGCGTGGTCCGTGCCGGCACGCCCCCTCGGCGCCGGGTGTGGTGGCGCCTGCTGCTGCCGGTCGCGGGGATGGTCGCGCTGTACCCGCTGATCCGCCAGGGATCGGAGAGCGGGCAGTTCAACCGGGGACAGGTCGTGCTCGGCGTGGTGTTGCTCCTGCTCGGTGTCACCGCGATGTTGCCCTGGCTCGTGGAGGCGGTGGTGGCTCGACTCGGCGCCGGCCGGGTGCCGTGGCAACTGGCGGTCCGGCGCCTCCAACTCGGCAGTACGTCGGCGGCCCGGGCGGTCAACGGCATCGCGGTCGCGGTGGCGGGGGCGATCGCGCTCCAGATGCTCTTCCTGGGGATCGAGAACGACTACACCAAGGAGACCGGCGCGGATACGACGCGTGCGCAACTCGCGGTGAGCTCCGACGCACAGGTGGGCACCGAGGGGATCGCGCGGATCGCCGGGCAGATCCGGGAGACGAAGGGGGTGCGCAGCGTCTTCGGGCGATCCGGCACCCGCATCGCCGAGCCGGGCGAGGATTCCGGTCCGGGCGCGTCGCTGACGATCGGGACGTGCGACACGCTGCGCGAGCTGGCCCGGATCGAGGGGTGCGCGGACGGGGACACGTTCATCGTCGACCCGCGCACGTCGAATTCCGTCGGAGGCATGCAGCCGGCGCCCGGCAAGAACGTGGTCATCGATCCGGGCCAGGGCCCGCGTACGTCGGCCGCGCCCACGCCGTGGCTGATCCCCAAGGCCGCGCGCACCGTCCCGGGGCGGGCGGACGGGAGCGGGATCGCCCCCGACGGGGTGTTGGCGACTCCCGGCGCGGTGCCGGCCGCCGTGACCCGGCAGCTGCCGTACTCGATGACCGTGGCGCTCGACCCGGCGGTGCCGGACGCGATCGACCTGGCGCGCAACGCCATGGCCCGGGTGGATCCGTTGGCGCAGGTGTACACGCTGAACGAGACCCGGGAATCCCGACGGTTCGCGAACGTCCGTACCGCGCTGTTCATCGGCTCGACGGTGGTGCTGCTGATGATCGGCGCGAGTCTGCTGGTGACCATGCTGGAACAGCTGCGCGAACGGCGGAAGTTGTTGTCGGTTCTGGTCGCGTTCGGCACCCGGCGCAGCACGTTGAGCTGGTCGATCCTGTATCAGACGGCGATCCCGGTGGTGCTCGGCCTGTTCCTCGCGGCGGGCACCGGGGTGGCGTTGGGCGCGGCGCTGCTCGGCATGGTGCAACGTCCGTTCGGCGTGGACTGGACCGGCCTGGCGTCGATGACCGGGATCGGCGCGGGCGTGGTGCTGTTGGTCACGGCGCTGAGTCTGCCGCCGCTGTGGCGGATGATGCGCCCGGACGGGCTGCGCACGGAGTAACGGACGAAGCGGCGGACGGTACGGCCGAACGCGCGGCGGCGTCGGGCCCGGAGACTTCGGGCCCGACGCCGCCGTGGTGGTTCGGAAGCCGCAGGTCCGGGCGGCTTCGGCGTCTGTGCGCGATGGGGTCAGGGCTTGCGGGCGACCGCGCCGAACTGCGGGACGATCGACGGGAGTTCGCCGTCGACGGGGGTGGCTCGCCAGCGGGCGCAGGAGACGATGCCCGGGTCGAGCAGGTCCAGGCCGGCGAAGAAGCGGGTGAACTCGGCGAGGCTGCGGGCGGTGATCGGCGGGGTGGCGTTCTCGTTCCAGAACCGCATGGCGTCGACGTTGCCCTCGCCGCCGAGTTCGGTGGTCGGGTGGGTGATCACCAGGTGGCTGCCCGACGGTACGGCGGCCATCAGTCGGCCGACGATGTCCACGGCGATGTCGGTGTCGAGGATGAAGTTGAGGCTGCCGAGCAACATCACCGCGACCGGGCGGTCGAAGTCCAGCGTCGCCTTCGCGTCCCGGACGATGGCGTCGGGGTGGTGCGCGTCGGCGTGGATGTAGTCGGTGGCGCCCTCGGGGGTGCTGGTGAGCAGCGCGCGGGCGTGCGCCAGGACCAGCGGGTCGTTGTCCACGTAGACGATCCGCGAGGCGGGGTTCACCCGCTGGGCGACCTCGTGCGTGTTGTCGGCGGTGGGCAGCCCGGTGCCGATGTCGAGGAACTGGTCCATCCCGGCCTCGCCGGCCAGGAAGCGCACCGCGCGACCCAGGAACTCCCGGTCCGCCCGGGCGACTTCGCCGATGCTCGGGAACATGCTCGTGACGTGGTCGCCGACCTTGCGGTCGATCGGGTAGTTGTCCTTGCCGCCCAGCCAGTGATTCCAGACCCGGGCGTTGTGCGCGACGTCGGGCCCCGAGATCGGCTGGCCCTCGGACGGTCGGTTCTCGCTCACGGCGGTGGTTCCTTTTCCTGTCCGCCGTTCACCCGGTGTGTCCCGAACGAATGGCTGCGCGCACGAGCGCCTTCGAACCCGTTCGCGAACCATTGTGCCAGGCACCGACCGCTCGGTTCGGTGCGGTGTCGGGCGTGTCGGCGGGCGTGTCGCGGATGCGGCGCGTGCCGTGCACGTCCTGCGCGCCGTGTATGTCCTGCATGTCGTGCGTGCCGTACGTGTCGTGCGTGTCCGTGGAAAGTCGGCCGGTATCCGCGCTCGATGGTGGATTGTGCGGGCATCGGTGCGGGGCGGGGGAGGATTCGTGCGGGGTGATTTATGGGCGGGGTCGGGGCCCGGCTCCTTTGCATATGCAATTGCATGGATGTCACTCGCAGGGGTGGATTCGTGCTCCGGGTGGGTTTCGACGCGGTCGATCGGAGAAATCGGGACGTTCCTCCGCGGTGACGTCTTCCGATCGAGTCGCCCCTGCCCATGGCCGGTTTGTGCCATGTGACCTGCGCTTCTTTGTGCGCCGTGGGATCGTTGTCGGCGGATCCGACGGCGTCCGAGGGCGACTTCGAGGCGTCGGGGCGACCGGCCGTGCATTTGCATTTCTCGGGTTTCCTTGGCGTTTCGGAAACTCTGGGGGTAGCTTCCGGAGCGTCGAACGATCCGGATCGACGGTCGTCGCCCGGGGTCGCGAGGGAACAACGATCAAGGAACCGAACATGGTGGTCGACTTATCCGCCGGAGAACTTTCGGACGATCTCCGGCGATTCCCGAGAACGGTATTTCCCGCTTTCCGTTCGGGGAAGGCACTCGGCATGCGGGGGCGGCGGCCGGCCGGCTCCGGTCGGGCACCTCGGTCTCGGCCGTGAGGCGCGCGCGAACCGGGGACGGTGCCGGGGCCACGCCCGGGACCGGAGGGAGAGACACGGGATGAACGCCCGCAGGGGCATCACCACGTGCGCCGCGTGCGGTCGACGCTTCGCGCGACGCGACACGGGCGACCGCAAGCGGCGCTACTGCGATCCCGGTTGCCGGCGGCGGGCGCGTACGGCGCGGGAGCGGGAGGCGCCGCCGGCCGCCGACCTCCGGGGGCTGGAAGCGGGCATCGTGGCGATTCTGCGCCGGGTCGCCTGTGCGCTGGAGGAGGCCGAACGTACGCGCGAGCCGCTGCGTGTCCGGCTGGCCTACGCGGACCGGCTGAGCGGCGAGACCCAGCGATATCGCGCGGTGGTGGGCGAGGTCCCGCCCGGCACGACGATGCGGCCGCGCCCGGAGTGGTCCGCGCAGTTGGCCGCGCGTCTGGGGGCCCGGTCGCATCCGGGCGAGGACGCGCGCGGGGACGCGGACCTGTCGGCGTCCCAGCACGCCGGCGAGCGGCTGGCGGCGGCGTTGCGCGAACTGCGCCGTACCGCCGGGGTCACCGTCGCCGACCTGGCCTGGCAGGCCGGGATCAGCGAGGAGTTCCTGGCCCGGATCCTGGCCGGGGAGGTGTTCGCGTCCTGGCCGGTGGTGGAGACGCTGGCCGGGAAACTGGGCGGCGAGGCGGCGGAGTTGCGTGCCCTGTGGGAGTGCTCGCGCGGGGTCGACCACGGCATCCGGCGGGAACTGCCGGATCTGGCCGCGTTGTTCATCGCGATGGTGCGCGGCCTGTGGCTGGCCGCCGGGCGTCCCGCGCCGGATCGGGTCGGCGGCGGGCCGTTGCGCCCCGGCACCGTCGAGCGGGTCCTGGCCGGCGAGTTGATCCCGGACCGGGCCGGCGCCGAACTGCTGGTGGAGCGACTGGGGGCGCATCCGGACGTGATCCGGCGGTTGTGGAAACAGGTGCACTACGGCGTGCTGATCCGCTTCGGCGACGCCGGATTCCCCGCGGGAGGACTGCCATTCGCCGCCCTGCCGGGGTCCGGGTCGCGGCCGCGCCCGGTGACCGGGACGCACACCGGCGACGGCGATGTCGGCTGACCCGGGTGCGACGGCGCGTACGGCCGTCGGGACGTGTGCGGAGGCGTCGGTGTCCGCCGTGCGGTGCCCGGTGGCGCCGGCGGCCGTCGAGTCGGAGTCGGATCGGGCCGATGGCGAGCCGGTCGGTTCCGGCGGGGTGTCCGCGGCGCCGATCGACCTCACCGCGTTCCGTCCGCCGGATCGGGCGCGGTGGGCGCGGTCCGCCCGGTTGCGGGTGGTCGATCCCGTGCGGGGTGGGCCGGCCGTGCGGTCGGCCGTGGCCGACCTCGTCGGTACCCGGGCCGACGTGCCGCGCGGGCCCGATCCGACCGCCGGGGCCCGGCACATCCCGGGTCGGGTCGCCACCGCCCTACCCCCCGCCCGGGGCACCCCGTACGACGCCCTGCCGTGGGCGCGGGCGGGCGCGGTGGCGCCGCACCGCCGGCTCGGCATGACCGCGACCGCCGCGGCCGACCTCATGGGCACCGATCCGCCCGAGCCGGCCGCTCGATCGGTCCCGGCCGAGCGCGGCCTGCCCGCCGCCGTGGTCAGGACCCCCGAACGCCGTCCCGACGCCGTGCGGCGCCCGGACGGCCGAGACGCCCCGATCCACCCCCGCGGTCCCGACGGCCCGGGCGGCGGATGAGGGCGTGCGGGTCGTGCGCAACCCGTGCCGCGCGACCCGCTTCTCGCCCCACCGTGCCGTTTCGCGCCTCGCCCGGACCACCGACTTCCCGGCCGGAGTGCCTGCCCCGACGTACGTCACGCATCTAGCATGGTGCGCGCACGGGCGGCGACCGGGAGACCGCGGTGGGTCCCGGCGAGCGCGGACGCACGAGGGGGCGCGATGGGGAACGCGAATGGGCCGATGCCCGAGATCGACGTGGACACACCGAGTGCGGCACGGATGTACGACTGGTATCTCGGCGGCACCGACAACTACCCCGCCGATCGCGAGGCCTGCGAGGAACTGCTCGAGATCGTGCCCAGCACGCGCGAACTGGCGCTGAACAACCGGGCGTTCCTACGCCGGGTGGTGCGGGTGCTGGCCGCCGAGTACGGCGTACGGCAGTTCCTGGACCACGGATCCGGGCTGCCCACCCGGGACAACGTGCATCAGGTGGCGCAGCGTGTGGACCCCGCGTCCCGGGTGGTCTACGTCGACAACGACCCCATCGTGCTGGCCCACGGCCGGATGTTGCTGGAGGAGAACGAGAACACCGCCGTCGTCCAGGCCGACATGACCGATACCGAGGGCATCTTCGGGCGCCCCGAGGTCGAGCGGCTGATCCGGCTCGACGAACCGGTCGCGGCGCTGTTCGTCTCGGTCCTGCACTGCCTGCCCGAGTCCGCCGGGCCCGGGGAGATGATCCGCCGGGTCGCCGACCGACTGCCCCCGGGCAGCTTCATGGTGATCTGCCAACTGGTCAGCGAGGACCCGGCGATCCGGGACGGGGTGAGCGACTTCATGGCCCGGGCCACCGGCGGCAACTGGGGTCGGGTACGCGATCGTGCCCAGGTGGACGACTACTTCACCGGGTTGAGCGTGCTCGAACCCGGGCTGGTGGAGGTGTCCACGTGGCGCCCGGACTCGCAGGTCGCCGCGCGCCAACAGACCGACGAGTGGATCGAGTACGGCGGCCTGGCCCGGGTGCGCTGACCCGGGCGTCCGGGCGGGGCACGACCCGGCGTCAGTCCTCGGCGGCCGCGGTGAAGTGGCGTTCGGCGTCGCGCAACATACGTTCGCTGGAGGCCCGATTCTCGGCCACCGCCCACAGGCGGAGCAGGATCTCCCGATAGGCGTCGATGTCCGCGCGCCTGCTCAGGTAGGTCGCGCTGTTCGCCTGCTCCAGGTAGATCATCTCGCTCGGCCCGCCCGAGGCGAAGCGGAGATAGGTCATCGGCGACGGCGGGGCGACACCTGCGGCCCGATCGAAGCGCACCACGCGGATGTTGATCCGCTCCCGCGCCGACTCGGCCAACAGGTGCCGCATCTGCGCGGCCATCACCGACGGACCCCCGACGGGTCGGCGCAGGATGCCCTCGTCCAACAGCGCGGTCAGATCCGGGCGATGCTCGTCCGTGAGCAACGCCTGCCGCTGAACCCGAAGTTCGATGCGGCGCTCGACCTCCTCGGGCGCGGCGCGGGGCAGGCCCGAGCGCACCACGGCGCGGATGTACTCGGGCACCTGGAGCAGGCCCGGCACCACGTGCACCTCGTAGGTGTCGATCTTGGTGGCCGAGTCCTCCATCCCGATCAACCGGGTCAGCCAGCCCGGCATCACGTCGCTGTAGTGGCTCCACCAGGCCCGCTCCAGCGCCTTCTTCAGCAACTCCTCTATCTCGGAGAGGGATTCCTCGTCCCGGACCCCGTAGTAGCGGACCAGGTCGAAGACGTCCCGGGGGCGCGGCGGGCTCTCGCCGCGCTCCAGTCGGCTGATCTTGGACATCGACGCCCGGATCGCCTCGGCCGCGTCCTTCAGCCCCCGGCCGTTGTCCAGCCGCAACTTGCGCAGTGTCGCGCCGAGCACCTTGACGGCCGCGGCCGGACTGGTCTGCTGGGTGAGGGACACCACGGGTGCGATCGACGGCGCGCGGGCCGGGTGTTCGGCGGACATGGGAACTCCAAGGGGCAGACGGACGCCCGCCATTATCCCGAGCCGGGATCCCGCGTGTCCGTCGATTGGGCCACCGCGATGCGGTCCGGGTCAGCCGATCGGCTCGGCACACCCCCGGAGTCCGGAGTCCGCGACGAAGCCGGCCAGGCTCGCCCGGGAGTAGACCAGGGCCGGTCCCCGCGCCCGTTGCGAGTCGCGGACCGCGATCGCGCCGCCGGGCAGCAGCGCCACTTCCACACAGTTGCCCTCGGCCGTACTCGCACTGCTCTTCACCCAGGTCACCGACCCGAGCGAGTCCGCCGCATCCCCGTTGCCGGCACGCATCGTCGTCACCCTCCCGCTTCCGTCCGATCACTGCCCCCTGCGGCGCGACCTCGGACGGCTCCGCCATTCATGCAAAACCAGGTGCATTCGCATCATGGAACCGATGGCGGGCGCAGTCACGGGAATCGCCGAAACCGAGTGGCCTCGATTCCCGGCGTCAAGGGGCGATTCCGGCCCGAATCGGCGGGTTTCGCGCCGTGTCGGATCGTGTTGAAATCCGTTCAACGGACGGTCACAAGATCCTTGCGTAGAGTTGGAGATCGGGTCTTGTGGCACGCCGCCGCAATGGCGTAACAAGGAACCCGCTGCTGGAGACAGAGCCGATCGGCGTGCCCTACGTCCCGATTTCGGGCCGCCGCGCACCGCGTTGGACCGGGGGGCCCACACGGTGCGAACGGAACCGCGAGCGCACGGCCGGCCCCGGGCGGGACGGTGGTCGAGAACGTACGTGTCCTACCGCTGCGGCCCCGCGGGGAGCCGTCGGCGGCGTTCCCGACGACAATCGGGCTGCCCGGTCTCCCCGCAGGGTGTCGCGGTGCGGGCCGCGCTGGGGGGAAGGGGTCGCTTCAGTGGAACCGGAGCGGGTATCCGAACTTTCCGATCTGCTGGCGCACGCACGCGCCTCACGGACCGGAGCCGGCGGACGCGCCGTGATCATCCGTACCGCGTCGGGGATGTGGTGCCGCGAACTGCTCGTCGAGTTCACCGAGCGCCAACGCCGCGCGGGCGCCGCTCCCGTGCTGGTCTCCTGCCAGCACCGCGACGCCCGCGAACCCTTCGCCGCGCTGCGCCAGTTGCTCGCCGGGCTCGGCGACGCGGCGCAGCCGGCCGGGGACGACCGGTTCGACGAACTGCGCCGCGCGCTTCCGCACGCCGTGCCCGAGGACCACGGGCGGCCGCTGTTCGACGAGTTGTACGAGGTGCTGCTGACCGCCGTCCGGCGCTGCCCCCGGGTGATCGTCGTCGACCACGCGCAGTGGATGGACGACGCCTCGCTGCGGTGGTTCGCGCACCTGGTGCGCCGGTTGACCCGACTGCCGCTGCTCGTGGTGCTCGGCGTGCGCGTGGACGACGACCTGCCCGCACGCGACGCCCTCGACGACATCGGCGCGCAGGCCGCCTGCCACGAGAGCACGCTGCGCCCGCTGTCCGTGCACAGCGCACGGGAGTTGGTGCAACGCGCCTACGCCGGCCGGGTCCCCGACGACCCGTTCGTACGCCTGTGCCACCACGTCACCGGCGGGGTGCCGGCGTATCTGGCCCGGTTGATCGACACCCAACTCCAGGCCGGACTGCCGCCGGAACTGGGCCCGACCCGCTCCGGCGTCCACCTCGACGGGCGGCCCCGACAGACCCGGGCCGACCACATCCGTCGGATCGCCGCCCGGATCGAGGCGGCCGCGGTGACCGCACGCCTGGCCCGACAACCCGAGCGGGTCCGGGCGTTGGCGCAGACCACCGCGCTGTTCGGCGACGGCGCCGACCTGGACATCGTGGCCGACCTGCTGGGCACCGGGCCGGACCGGCTGGACGGGCCACTGGCCGAACTCGTCCGGGTCGGCGTGCTGCGCGACACACCCTCCGGCGGCCGGTTGTCGTTCCGCACCCCCGAACTTCGCGACGCCGTGCACGACACGATCCCCGAGACGCTGCTGCGCGATCGGCATGTGCGGGCCGCCCGCCGACTCGGCGACTACGGCGCGCCGCCGACGCGCGTCGCCGAACACCTGTTGCGGATCGACACGTTGCACGTGGACGACCACGCGTGGGCGGGGGCGGTGCTCTACGAGGCGGGCCGGGCCGCGCTGGAGGCGGGCGCGACGCTGCGCTGCGCCGAATACGCCCGGCGTGCGCTGCGCGACGACCCGGCCGCCGAACACCGGGCGCGCCTGCTCGTGTTGCTGGGCCGCGCCGAGGTGCCCACCGCGCCCGAGGCGGCCGCACGGCACCTGGAGGAGGCGCTGCGGCTGCTCACCGATCCCGGCGAACGGGCCGAGGCGGTCCTGGAGTTGTGCCACGCGCACGTGCTGCGCCAGGGGGACAGCGTGGAGGCGGTGATGCGGCCCGCCCGGGACGCGGCGGCACGGCTCGGCGAACTCGCCGAGCGGGACTGCCCCGACCCGGACGTGCGGCTGCGGCTGCGGGCCATCGCGCACCTGGGCGGACCGGCCGCCGGCGCCGAGGCCCGATGCGACCGGGCGGCCCGGTCCGGCCTCGACCGCGCCGCAGCCGAGGTCACGGGCGTCACCGCGGGCGAGCGCGAACTGCTGGCCGCGTTCGCGTCGGACAGCGCGTGCCGGGCCGAGCCCAGCGCCATCGCGCTGGACCTGATCGAGCGTGCGCTGGCGGGCGAACCGCCCCGGGGCGGCGCGTCGGCGCTGCTCCTGCTGCGCAGCGTGGTGGTGCTGGCCTGGGCCGGCCGGCTGGACGAGGCCCGGGTGTGGGCGGGCGGCCTGACCGCGGCGATCCCGATCGGCCCGGCCCACTCGCGGATCGGGCTGCCCGCCGTCGTCGCGCACTGCCTGTGCGCGGACATCGCGCTGCGCGCGGGCGACCTGGCCGAGGCGCTGGCCGAGGCGCGCATCGCCGGCCGGCTCGCGCGCGGCCCCGAACTGTCCGCGCTCACCCAGCTGACCAGGGTGCAACTGGCGCGCATCCGGGTGGTGTTGGGGCAGTACGACGCGGCGACCACGATGTTGCGCGGGGCCCTGGGCGTGCCGCGGGCACGGGCCACCGCGCTGGGTGTGCGGGCCCGATGTAGGCACGCGGCCGGGGACCCGCGCGGGGCTCTGGCCGACCACCTCGAATGCGGCCGACGACTGACCGAACTGGGCATCGTCAACCCGGCGCTGAGCGACTGGCGCGGCGGGGCCGGGGCGGCCCTGGTGGACCTGGATCGGCGGGCCGAGGCGGCGCCGCTGTTCGAGGAGGGCCTGGAGATCGCCCGCCGCTGGGGTGCGCCCGCCCCGATCGGCGAGGCGCTGCGCAACCGGGCGCGGATCGAGGGTCCACGCGGCGCCATCCGGCTCCTGGAGGAGTCGGTGGCGATCCTGGAGCACTCCGGCGCCCGGCTCCAACTGGCCGAGTCCCTGGTCGAGTCGGGCCGGGTGTACGCGCTGGCCGGTCAACCGGCGGCGGCCCGCCTGGCGTTGCGGCGAGGCATGGGGCTGGCCCAGGAGTGCGGCTGGGATCTGCTGGTCGAGCGGGCGCACAAGGACCTGCTCGCCTGCGGCGGCCGGCTGCGCCGGACCAGCCTGTCCGGCCCCGGCTCGCTGACCCCCTCGGAGCGGCAGATCGCGGAACTGGCCGCGGCCGGGCACACCAACCGGGCGATCGCCGAGTCGTTGTGCGTCACGCGCGGCACGGTGGAGGTGCATCTGACCCACGTCTACCGGAAGTTGGGTATCTCGGGCCGTACCGCGCTGTCCACGAGACTGGCGTCGACTCAGTGACGGTGACGCGCGTCGACATCGCGCGCCACCGTGGTCCGGGAGTGCCGAACTCTCCCTATGTCGTGGGTACTCGGCCGACCACCGCGAAGCCGAGGAGCAGGGTGAAGCCGTCGGCGGCGACGAAGCGTTCCCACGCCGCCATCGCCCGTGCGTACGTCCCCAGGCCCAGGGCGCCGCGCTCGACCAGCGGAAGCAGACGCTCGGGGGACAACTGCGGGGCGAGCGCGGCCGGGCCGCCGACCTCGTCGCTGGTGTAGGCGAACGGGCGTACGGTGATCCCGGTCAGGCCCGCGCGGCGCAGGATCCGGGGCAGCCGGCGAGCCACGAGGCGATCCCCGCCGTCGGCCGCCTGGGCCGTACCGAGGGCGCGGTAGGCGTCGGCGGACAGGGCCGACAGGTCCGGGTCCGCGCAACCCCACAGCCCGGCGTCCACGTCGATCACGGCCAGCACGCCGCCGGGCCGCAGCAGCGCGGCCAGCGCCCGGGCGGCGGCCACCGGGTCGGTCAGGTGCTGGAACACGTAGCGGGCCAGCACCAGGTCGAACGAGCCCGCCGGCAGCGGTGGTTCGGTCAGATCGCCGGCCACGTAGTCGATCCCCGCCGTCGGCGCCTCGGTCCGGGCCACCGCGAGCAGCCGCTCGTCCGCGTCCAGACCCACCAACCGGGTCCGCGGATCGGCCAGTTCGGCGCGCAGCCGGCGGGTGACCGCCCCGGTTCCGCAACCGGCGTCCAGCACCGCGCCGGCGACCGTGGGCGCCGTGTCCCGCAGCACCCGCCACTCGTGTGCCCAGCTCAGCTCGGCCTGGATCGCCAACCGGCGCACCTCGGCCGGCACCCCGCCGAGTTCGGCCTGCGGCCGATAGCTGCCCCCGGGGCGGGTCGGGCCGATCACGGCCGCCCCCCGGCGGCGGGCCGGTGCGCGGTCATCAGCAGGCCGTCCCTGGGCCGCAGGGTCACCAGCGCCTCGGGCACCACCGGATGCCCGGGCACACCGCGCAACTCCAGCCGCTGCAACACCGTGGCCAGCACCAGGACCGCCTCGGTCAGGGCGAACGACTGGCCGATGCACACCCGGGGCCCGCCGCCGAACGGCACGTAGGCGTGCGCGGGCCGGGCCGCCCGGGCGGTCGCGGTGAAGCGCTCGGGCCGGAAGCGTTCGGGCTCCTCCCATATCGCCGGGTGCCGGTGCAGGGTCCACGGGCTGATGCACACGAGGGTGCCCTCGGGCACGTGGCGGCCGTCGAGCACGTCGTCCGCCGCGGCCCGCCGGGAGATCAGCCACACCGGCGGATACAGCCGGATCGCCTCCTCCACGCAGCGCCGGGTCAGGTCCAGACGGGGCAGGTCCGCGGCCCGGGGCGGTCGGCCGGCCAGCACCTCGGCCAACTCGGCGCGGACCGCCGCCGCGGTCTCGGGATGGCGGTCGAGCAGGTGCACGGTCCAACTCAGCGCCTTGGCCGTGGTCTCGTGCCCGGCCATTACCATGGTCAGCACCTGGTCGTGCAGTTCGCGATCGCCGAGCGCGTCCCCGTGCGCGTCCCGGGCGCCGAGCATCGCGTCGAGCAGGTCGGCGGGCCGATCCGTGGGCGGGCCGGTGTAGCGCCGGGCGGCGACGAGCATGCCGACGACGCGGGCCAGGAAGGTCTGCGCGGCGGTGTACCGCCGGCGAAGCAGGGCCGGGTCCGCGTCCGCGTCGGTCGGCGTGCCGGGCTCGCCGTCGAAGTGGCCGATGAAGCGGTTGATGTCGTCGACCGCACGGCCGAACCCCCGGCCCGCCGCCGCCAGATCGGCGCCGAGCAGCGCGTCCGCGACGATCCGCAGGGTGAGCGCGGTGAAGTCGTGGTCGACCCGAATGGTCCGCCCCTCGTCGGCGGCCCGCTCCCACGCGGCGGCCAGGTCGACGGCCGCGTCGGTCATCAG
The DNA here is from genome assembly GCF_003967355.1 of Embleya hyalina. Classification (GTDB taxonomy): domain Bacteria; phylum Actinomycetota; class Actinomycetes; order Streptomycetales; family Streptomycetaceae; genus Embleya; species Embleya hyalina. The sequence goes on from NZ_BIFH01000028.1 coordinate 86,281, forward strand.
CGTGTCGAACTCCTCGACCCGTCGCGGCCGGAACGCCGGCGCGCACAACCGGCGTTGCCGCTCCCAGGCGGGGCCGTCGCTGGTCAGCAGGCCCTTCCCGAGCAGCGGGGTGAGCATGAAGTCGTCCGGGGTGCCGGCCTTCGTCCACGCCGTGTAGTTGTCCTTGAGGATGTGCCGGACCAGGTCGGGGCGATTGACGAACCACACCACCTCGCCGCGCGTGCGATGGCTGCACAGGTCGCCGAACTCGGCGGCGAGCGTGGTGAGGAAGGCGAGCGGGTCGACCCGGATGTCGGCCAGGCCGAGGTCGTCGGCGGGGCCGGGCGGACGGGAATGGACGGGCGATCCGGGGGGACCGGAGTGGACGGGCGATCCGGGCACGGGAGCCTCCTGGGTGCGGTGGTGGCCGAACTCGCGGGCGGTGGGTGCTGCGGCCGACGGGGCCCTACGTCATCTGACGCTGGACCAGTTGGTGGAACAGGCCGTCCTCGTCGGCCAGCAACTGGTCCGGCGGCCCGGACTGGACGACCCGTCCGGCGTCGAGCACCACGATGCGATCGGCCTGCATCACGGTGGACAACCGGTGCGCGATGATGATCCGGGTGGCGTTCAGCCGTCGGGTGCTCTGGGTGACCACCTCCTGGGTGCGGTTGTCCAGCGCGCTGGTCGCCTCGTCGAAGAACAGGATGCGCGGCCGGCCGATCAGCGCCCGGGCGATCATCAGCCGTTGCCGCTGGCCGGCCGACAGGGTCACCGCGCCGTCGGAGAGCACGGTGTGCATGCCCATCGGCATCCGGCCCAGGTCCTGGTCCAGACCGGCCATCTCGGCCGCCTCCCAGGCCTCGTCCAGGGTGTAGTTGCGCAGTCCGCAGATGTTGTGCAGCACGCTGCCGGCGAACAGTTGCCCGTTCTGCAACACCACGCCGAACTGCCGGCGCACCGCCGCCACGTCCAGCGAGGCGAGGTCCTGGCCGTCGTAGAGCACCGAGCCGGTGGTCGGCTGCTCGAAGCCGATCAGCAGGCGCAGGAGGGTGGACTTGCCGCAGCCGGTGGGCCCGACGATGGCGACGAACTCCCCGGGCCGGGCCCGCAGGTTCACGTCGTCGAGCACCGGCGGGGCGTCCGGCGCGTAGCGGAACGACAGCCGGCTGACCTCGATGCCGCCGTACAGGTCGCCCGGCGGTTGTTTGGACTCCAGCACCTCGGGCAACTCGGCGAGCACCGGCCGCACCCCCTCGAACAGCGGTACCGCGGCGGCCATCATGGTGATGCTCGCGGTCATCTGGAGCATCGAGCCGAGCATCAGGGCGTAGGCCACGCTGAACGACAGGAACCCGCCGACGTCCAACTCCCCGTCGGCGGGGCCGGAGACCATCGCGAACAGGAGCAGCGTGCACAGCAGCAGATAGCCCGAGTTGAACACCGTGACCGTGTTCTGCAACCGACGGGTGCGCACCGACAACACCCGGCTGCGGGCGAAGCCCATCGCCCAGAACGCGAAGGCCCGGTCCTCGGCCGCCGCCACCCGCAACTTGGGCAGTCCGGTCAGCAGTTGGAACATCCGGCCGGACAACTCGTGTTCCTCGGCCATCAGTTCGCGCTGGCGACGCATCTGGCGCAGACCGGCGACCGCGCACACCGCGCCGCCCAGGGCGGCGAGCAGCAGGGCGAGCAGCGCCAGCGGCACACTGTAGAAGAACAGCAGGCCCAGGTTGACCAGGAAGATCAGACACGCCGGCACGAACAGCGCGGTGACCCCGCTGAGGATCTCGCGCAGCGCGCTGATGCCCAGCGCGGCGCTGCTCAGCGATCCGGAGGAGACGGACGCGAAGAACCCGGTGGACAGGCGCAACAGCCGGTCCCAGACGGCGGCCTGGGCGATCGCCTCGAACCGCCCCTCGACCCGCAGCAGCGAGAGGTTCTGCACCGCGGACAGCACCGCCGCCAGAAGCGCGGAAGCCAGCAGCACCACGCACATCTGGGTGACCAGGACCCGGTCGCCCTGCGGGACGAACACGCCGAGCACCTTCCCGGTCAACACCGGTACCGCCAGCCCGAGCAGCGCGGCGCCCAGACCGCAGGCGAACAGCACGAGTACGTCGCCCAGGCTGCCGCGCAGACCGAAGCGCAGCAGGGTGCGGGCACCGCCGGGGCGCTCGGGCAGGGCCGGATAGAACATGGTCGCCCGGTGTTCCAGGCGGGCCGCTCGGGCGCGGTCGACGGGTGTCCAGTCGGTGCCGGTGGGATCGAGCACGTGATAGCGCCGACGCCGCCACATCAGGGCCACCGGGCGGCGGGTGTCCGGGTCCGCGTCCGCCATGCGGGTGTGTCCGACCAGCGGGCCGGAGTCGGTACGCCACCAGCGACCCGTGAGCGCCACGTCGCGCACCCGGAAGCCGGACGAGACGGCGATCCGCTCCAGCGGGTCCAGCCGGGCGTCGGCGGCCTCCGAGGTGCCGCCCCGGGTGATCGTCACCCCGCTCGCCTGTCCGACCACCCGGGCCACCGCGAGATAGTCGTCCTGGTCGGCCACGTCCAGGCCGACCCGGTGCACCGGCCGGTAGGGGTCCAGGACCGCGCCGAGGGCGCGCGAGGAACGGCGCAGCGCGTCGGCGTCGACCTCGCGGCGCGCGTCCAGTTCCCGGCAGGCGTTGCCGCGCCGGCCGCGCAGGCGTTCGTCCACGCGCCGCATCAGGGTGTGCTGGTGGTGGGCCAGGTCGTGGGCGAACGGAGCCTCCGTGAGGACGTCCAGGGTGCGGACGACGTGCACGAGCGCGCCGCCGGCCGAGTACAGCCAGTCGGCCGCGCCGATCGCCAGCCGGCCGCCGAAGCCGACCGTGGCGCCCGCCTCGGGGACGTCGTCGGCGGGGGCGTCCCCGTCGGCCTCGTCCGGCCCGCCGATGGCCACCGACCCGGACAACACGCGCACCCACAGCGTGCCCGCGACCGAGCGGGCCGAGCCGCCGGCGGACAACTCGGCGCCCTCGCCCGCCTCCAGGGCGGTGAACGTACGCGGTGGCAGGCCCATCCGGACCGCGTCGGCCAGCGCGCCCAGGCCCCGGTCCAGGCCCGCCGCGAAGCGGCCCGCGAAGGCCGCGTCGACCGCGGCGGCGGCCAGGACGTCGGCCAGCGGCGCGGCCCGCACCGTCCCGCCGGGCAGCGGTTTGCCCAACATCGCGGTACCGCCGGCCGGCGCCCCGCACAGCACCGTCCCGGCCCCCACCCGGCACAGGAACTGCCAGCGCCCGCCCTCCTCCCGGGTGGTGGCGAACACGTCCACCATGCCGGCGGTGACGAACCAGACCTGGCGGGCGCCGTCGAGTGCGCAGGCCCCGGCGAGTTCGGGGCCGAGCGCGGCACCGAGCGCGTGCAGGTCCGGCGGCGCGTCGTCGGGCGGCTCGGCGGGCTCGAAGCCCTGCGTGGGCTCGGTCATCCTTCCTCCTCGTTCTCCGTGGGGACGGCTCCGTGGGGGCAGCGGTGGCGGGCGCGCGGCGCGCGGGGCTACAGGTCGCGGATCAATTCGGCGTACGGGCCGGGGACGCCCGCGAGGGTGTGGTGGTCGCCGCGCTGGGCGACCCGGCCCTGTTCGAGCACCACGATCTCGTCGCTGTCGCGCACCGTGGACAACCGGTGCGCGATGATCACGCAGGCGCAGCCGCGTCGGCGCAGGTTGTCGTCGATGGTGGCCTCGGTCTGCGCGTCGAGTGCGCTGGTCGCCTCGTCCAGGACCAGCACGCTGGGGTTGCGGACCAGGGCGCGGGCGATCTCCAGGCGCTGGCGCTGGCCGCCGGAGAAGTTCTTGCCGCTCTCGGCGACCGCGCTGTGGATGGTGCCCGGTCGGGCCGCGACCACGTCGTACACGGCGGCGTCGCGCAACGCGGCGACCACCGTCTCGTCCGGGATCGAGTCGTCCCACAGCGTGACGTTGTCCCGCACGGTGCCCTCGAACAGGAAGATGTCCTGGTCCACGAACGCCACCGCGGTGCCCATCACGTCGCGCGGATGGTCCCGGCGCGGCCGGCCGTCGAACAGCAGCTCGCCGCTCCACGGTTCGTACAGCCCGGCGATCAACCGGCTCACCGTCGACTTGCCGCTGCCCGAACCGCCGACCAGGGCGACCCGCCGGCCGGGGCCCACCCGCAGCGAGAAGTCGTCGAGGAGCGGTTTGCCCAACGGGCTGTAGCCGAAGGTGACATGGGACAACTCGACCCGGCCGGCGAGCACCGTGGCCGGGGCCTCGGCGTCGGACCCGGCGCGGTGCTCCCGCTCGTCGTCGAGGAACTCGGGCGCGGGCGGGAACTTCTCGATGTCCTTGAGCCGGTTGAGGTCCGCGGTCACGTCCTGCAACCTCGGCCCCAGGTTGGTCAGTTGGGCCACGGGTCGGCTGAACGAGTTGACCAGGGTCTGGAAGGCCACCAGCAGGCCGATCGACATGTGCCCGTCGATCGCCCGCAGGCCCCCGATCCACAACAGCAGACCGCTGTCCACGGCGGCGAGCAGCGGCGGCACCACGGCCAGGATCGACGTGGGCGCGCCCAGCGCCTGCTGTCCGGAGACCACCCGGGCCTGGAATCCGGCCCAGCGCTTGAAGTAGTCGCCCTCGGCGCCGGAGGCCTTCAGCGTCTCGATCAACTGGAGGCCGTTGAACGACGCCGACACCAGACCCGAGCGGTCCGCGCGCAGCCGGGCCACGGTGTCGGTGCGCATGCGCGAGACCAGTTTGAGCACCACGATGTTGAGCATCGCCACGCCGACCCCGACCAGGGTCAACTGCGCGTCGTAGGTCCACAGCAGGCCCGCGTAGACCACCACGAGCAGCATGCTGACCACCGTGGTGGCCACGTCGCGGGACAGGATCTGCGCGATGGTGTTGTTGGCGGAGACCCGCTTGCTGATCTCGGCCGGGTTGCGCTGGGTGAAGAACACCACGGGCAGCCGCAGCAGATGGCGTACCACGCGGACCGAGCTGCGGATCGAGGACGCGGACTCGACCCGCAGCAGATGGGTCTGTTGCAGCATGGTCAGCGCGATGGTGACCGCCGCCGCCAGACCCATGGACGCGAGCAGCGCGGGCAGGAACGAGTGGTCCCGGCCGGTGAGCACCCGGTCGATGAACACCCGCGTGAACGCGGGCGCGGCCAGGCCGGGCAGGATCAGCAGCAGGCTGGCCAGGAGGGCGAGCAGCAGCGCGCCGCCGCTGCTGCGATAGCGCGCGCGCAGGTCGGCGAGCAGCCGGGGCGGGTGTCCGCCGCGCCGGAACTCCGGGCCCGGCTCGAAGGTGAGCACGATGCCGGTGAACGCGACGTCGAACTCCTCGGTGGTGACCGACCGGCGGCCCTGCGCGGGGTCGTTGAGCCGCACCGTCGGCCGACCGAGCCGGCGCGTCATGCCCTCGTAGACGACGAAGTGGTTGAACTTCCAGAACAGGATGGCCGGCGGCCGGGTCCGGGCCAGTGCCGCGGTCTCCATCTGCATGCCGCGCGCGATGAGTCCGTACGAGCGCGCGGCGCGCAGCAGGTTCGCCGCCTTGGCGCCGTCCCGGGAGACCCCGCACGCGTGTCGCAACTCCTCCAGCGGGACGAATCGGCCGTGGTGGGCGAGCACCATGGCCAGCGCGGCGGCGCCGCACTCGACCCCCTCCAACTGGATGACCGTGGGCGTGCGTACCGACATCCGGCGCTCGACGGACTCGCGGCGGCGACCGCGCTCGGGCAGGGCGGGCGGTGCCTCGGCGGGCGGTGGCGAACCGGTGGTGGTCATCCGGGAAGCAGCCAATCGAGCGGGCGCTCGCCGGGCAGGCGGGCGAAGCCGGTGACGGGGGTCTGCGAGTCGATCCGGAACGGCGGGCCCGACTTGTTGGTCCAGCGGTAGCCGCTGAGCGTGCGCGGGTCGGTCTCCAGGTCCACGGTGACCCGGACCGCGCCGCCGGCGGACAACAGCCGGGCCGCGGCCTGTTGGTCGCCGCCGAGGAAGTCGGCCACCTGCTGGGCGGTGTACGGGAACTGGTCGATCGCGGTGATCCGGCCGCGCAGCAGTCCGAACGCCTGGGAGGGCGCGGACTGCACGGAGACGTCCACCTGGGTGCCCGGGCGCAACATGCCCGCGCTGCGCGGGGACACGAACAGCGTGGCCAGGAGCCGGTCGTCGTTGGCGTCGGTGCGCTCGACGGTCATGAAGGTGGTGCCGACGGAGATGTATTGGCCGCTGGAGACGAGCAGGCCGATCACCCGACCGGCGAACGGCGCCCGGACGATCTGGGTGGCGCCCTGTGCGTCGACCACGGAGAGTACCGGGGTGCCCTTGGGCACCAGCGTGGCCGAGTCGACGAACAGGTTGGACACCAGGCCGGTCTGCGGGCTCTGCACCCGCGAGACGCCGAGCGGATGGGTGAGGATGCCCGGCACCTCGACCTTGCGCGGCAGGGTGCCGCCCGCCGACCACGCGGCGGTGGCGCCGAGGAGCAGGGCCAGGGCGATCAGCAGCGCCCAGGCGCGGGTGCGGACCAGGCGGATGGGCGCGTCGAGTTCCTCGGGGGCCTTCAGTCCCTCCAGGGCCTCGCGACGGAAGTTCATGGCCGTCCCCCTCCGGGCCCGCCCGGCACGGCGGTGTTCGGCTCCGGGCCGACCGTGCCGAGCAGGAACTCGCCGACGGTTCCCTCGCGTTCCCATCGGTTGCCGGTGGCGAGGGCGAACAGGTCGGAGTCGCCGCCGCCGAGCCCGCACGCGCCCAGGCCCATCGCGGTCGCGACCAGATACATCGTCTGGTAGAGCACCCCGACGTGTTTGAGGACGAGCGCGTAGCCCATCGTCTGGTACTTCCACATCACCCGCCCGAAACGCGCGCTCACCAGCAGCACGACCTGCGGCGGCGTGCTCATCAGCGCGGTGGCGCGGGCGATCTCGGACAACCGGCCGACCGCCGGGCCGGGGTCGGCGACGTGTTCGAGGCGATGGTCCCGAGGGTCGTAGTGGTACAGGCCGGGAGGCACCCCGACCACGTTGTTCACCAGCGGATACAGCTCCAGTTCGTGACAGCGCCCGCCCGACGGGTAGGGCCGGTCGCCGACCTCCTGGCGGTCCTCGTGCAGGACGGCGCGGTTGCGTGCCGTGCGGTACAGGAACTCGCCGAGCTGCGCGAGGGTCAGCGGCCTCGTGTCGTCGTGCGCGCGCACCGAACGGCGGCCCTCCAGCACCTCGGTCAGCGGCGGATCGGTTCGGCGTACGGTGTCCGGGTCGGGGCGGGGCAGGTCGACGGTCGGTCCGTCGAACGCCGGGCGGACCACCGGCAGCGCGGGTTCGGCGGCGGCCCGCCAGTAGGTGCCGCCGTAGGGCAGGTCGTGCCGGCCGGCCCGGGTGCGCCCGTGGAACCACAACTCGTGCGGCGACCACCTGGCCCGGTCCGGATCGGCGTCCTCCTGCTCGGGATCGACCAACAGGCCGTAGCGGGACAGCAGTTCGAGGGCGCGCGCGTCACCGGGCGGCAGCGCGCCGGCGTCGTGGCGGGGCAGCGCGGCCACCAGTGCGGCCAGGGTCGGATCGAGCAGGTCGGCGGCGACCGGGGCCAACGGCGACTCCAGGACGATGTGTTCGCCCTCGCGGCGGAGCACCGCGAAGCGGGACAACCGCCGGGTCGCCGGATCGGGCGCGGTCGCGCCGCGGGCGAGCGGGGCCGGTGGGGCGAGCGGACGCAGCGCGAGGACGGGCCGGCCAGCCACCTCCAGGGTGGTGCCCAGCCACCCGCCGGCGCGCAACCGCTGGAGCAGCGCGGGCAGTTTCAGCAGGGCGCCCTCGCCGTCGCGGTCGAGCACGGCCCGGTGCAGGTCGTCCTCGCTGCTCGGGCGGTCGGCGAGCAGCGCGACGGCCGCCGCGACGCCCGGGGTCAACACGCCCAGGGACATTCCGCGCGGCCCGAGGAAGAGCAGGGTGGCGCCGGCGGCGTTGGTGCTCGCCCGCGCGCTCGGATGCAGGGCGATGCGTTCCACCGGCACCGTCGTCGCGGCGCCGGCCGCGTTCGGCGGGATACCGAGGCTGGTCATGGAACCTCCGGGGCAGGTCGAGCCGGGCCGGATCGGTTGCGCGGCGGGAGCGGCCCGGGCGGAGCGGGGCCGGCCCGGCCGAGCCGACCGGGCGCATCGAGGGCGCCGACGGTCGGATCGGACCCGGGCCACGGCACGGGACGCGCTCAGAAGAAGACGCTGTACGGGTTGAGGTCGGCCTCGGGCACCGGCTCGGCCAGCCAGCCCAGCCGTACGGGTGTGTCGTACATCCGCCCCGGGCCCAACCTGCGCCAGAAGTGCCGCAGTCCGGGCACCATCACCTTGGCCACGTTCAGGTCCAGATCGGGCAGGGTCTGGTCGAGCACGATCACCTCGAGGTCGACCGCGCGCAACCGCTCCACCGTGTCGCGGATGTCGCGCGCGATGTCGCCGCTGTGCAGGATGCCGTAGCCCTCCAGCGTGGTCCGCGGCAGATGCCGCGCGGGCAGCGCCCACGGCTCCCGCTCGGCGGTGGCGGTGTGCAGCCAGGCCAGGGTGTGCGGGTCGTCCTCCCAGTAGGCGGTGGTGCCGTCGGGGTTGCGGTTGATCACCGCGGGCAGGAACTGGTTCACCTCGGTGAGCGCGCGCAACACCGCGATCCGCACGTCCAGGTGGGCGCCGAAGCCGAGAAGGATGTCCTCCACCGGGTGGTCGGTGCGCCGGGAGACCGCGGCGAACGTGGGCACGCCCAGGTCGGTGGTGATGTCGACGACCTCCAGGGTGCGCTGCATCCCGGCGTAGAAGTCGCGCAGGCTGTCCACATACGGCTCGTGCAGCGAGTCCAGGTCGAAGCCCGGGCGCAGCGCCCGGTTGTACCACCACAGGCCGACCGCGTCCCGCTCGCAACTCTCGAACAGGCCCTGCATGACCGCCTCTTCGAGGGTGTTCCCGGAGGCGTTGCCGTTGCCGTCGCTGAAGCAGTAGAAGTGCTCGTTCAGGTCGGGGTGGCCGAACCAGGAGTAGCCGGCCGGCACCAGGCGGGGCCGGTCGTCGGTGAGCGACCAGGCCCGGGTCCAGTTCAGCCGGTGCTTCTCGTCGAATCGTTCCGGCACGATGTGCAGGCGCCCGGCCGACTCGCGGTTCCACTCCTCGCGCGTCTCGTACTGGGTCTCGGAGTAGAGCAGCAGGTCGTACGGGTGCACGGCCAGGTCGGCGCCCAACTCCTCGAACGAACCCGGCTCGGTCCGGCGGTCGCCGCGCCACACCCCCGAATAGCGCTCGATCGCCTCGCACACGCCGCTGACCCGGGCCTGGACGTCGCTGCGGCCCTTGCCGCCGCTCTGGCCGCGCAGGTTGCGGCGCAACATGCCGATGTTGGGCCCGGGCACGGCGAAGTTGTGGCTGGCCGAGTAGCTGAAGGTGACGCCGTTGTCCACGTCGTTGAGCAGGCGCAGCGCGCTGACCGCGCCGAGCAGTCGGCTGATGTGCTTCTCCAGCCGCTTGAACGTGTCGTCGGGGCGCATCGTACGGTGGCCGCCCTCGTCGTCGAACCGCACCGCCTGGTCCACGAGTTCGACCCGGGGGTCACGGTCCAGGAGCAGCGCGGGATCGCCGCAGGCGGGGCACTGCGGCTGCCGGATCAACCGGTGTTGCTCCAGCCGCCGGCTGGGTACGTGCAGCGAGACCAGCACCCCCTCGTAGCCGGAACGCCCGTCCGCCGCCAGGAGTTCGGCCGCGGCGGCGGCGACCAGGTGCGCGGACAGGCCCACCGACCAGGCGGTGGCGGCCAGGGAGGTGCGGATCGGCTCCTCGTCGACGGTGCCGTCCGGGCGCCGCCGCAGGAAGGTCTCCACCTGCTGGTTGCCCGCCAGGCGGTGGGCCAGACAGTGCCAGCAGCCGGTGCGCCCGGGGACCAGGTAGGGGCCGGTCCACACATCCGCCCCGGTCGGCTTGGCGAGCAGCCAGGGCAGCCCGGCGGCCCGCAACCGGGCGTCCATCGCGGCCAGTCGCGGGTCGAGGTAGTCGTCGGCGAGCACCACCGTCAGGTCCGGCCGGTGTCCGCCGTCGGCGGGCGCCGCGCCGGTCTCGGCCGAGGTCACCGGGGTCACCGCCGCGCCGATCTCGCGCAGCGCGGCCACCACGGCGGCGGCGTCCACGGTGCCGAGCGCGGCCACCTCGATCCGAGCCCCCCGCAGCCGATGGGCGGCCTCGACGGCGTCCAGGCCCAGGCTCTCCCAGGCCGCGGCCCCGGCCCGGTCGTCGCTCGCCGCGCCGTCCACGAGGTGGCCGAAGCGCTGGAACTTCGAGATCGCGAACACCACTTCGCCCATCGTGAAGCGCTCGGCGAGCTTCTCGGTGATCTCGGCGATGGTGTGCGTGCCGTCGAGATACGGCAACACGGCCGCGACCGCCTTGCCCTGGACGAGGTAGTGGCCCTCCTCGCACAGGAGGAAGACCCGATCCGTACCGAAGGGGCGAGGGACGAGATGTGCCTTGAGTCGAGGCAGGTCCACGAATTCTCTCCCGGCGTAGTCGAATTTCCGGCAGCTTTTCCGGCGGCGGTGCCCTGCGGCCGTCGCCCGGTAATTGTTAGCGGCGCCCCGGGCGTCGGGACAAGGTCGTTCCGGCGAAATTCCGCTGTTTCTCCGGTGTGTTCGTATTGAGCCAGGGGGGTGCCCGCGTGAGTTCTATCGGAGGTACCCGCCTAACGTTGGGGGGTACCCCGATTGTCCTGCCGGCAGGCGGTGTTGGGGTACGGGAGGTGGGGCGCAGGGCTTGGGGGAGGGATGCCGAAATCATGGGATCCGGCAATTATGGATTCGGGCATTGACGGTTCCTCGGCGTGCTCCGCATGCTTCCGGTATTGCAGCCGAACCGATCCGGACCCGATCCGAACGTGCCTCGAATCCGAGGTGAATCCGAGGCCGAACGGGCGGAATTCGCTGCAGATCCCGAAGTCGGACCAACGAGGGAGACTCAGATGGAGCCCAGGGACAGGGCCGCGTTCGTCAGGTCCTACACGAAGGTGCTCACCGCCGCCTGGTCGGACGACGAGTTCGCGAGCCGGCTGGAGAACGACCCGCGTGCCGCGCTCGCCGAACACGGCCTCGAACTGCCCGCCGGCGCCTCGGTGCGCATCATCCGCAACGTCGAGGGCGAGCCCGACCTCGACGGCCAGGTCACCCTGTGGGAGGCCGGCACCGTGTCCGGCACGTACGAGCTGCGCGTGCCCAACTCGCCGCAGATCGAGCTGCGCGAACTGTCCGAGGCCGACCTCGAATCGGTCGCCGGCGGCACCATCGAGACGCGCGACGACACCACGTACTGCTGCTGCTGTTCCCCGTGCTGCTGCTGCACCTGACGGCGCGCCGCGGCACGGCGCAGGGAGAGGACGGCTCATGGAGCCCAGGGAAAGGGCCGCGTTCGTCAGTTTCTACGCCAAGGTGTTGACCGCGGCGTGGTCGGACGACGAGTACGCGGCCCGGTTGGAATCGGACCCGCGAGCCGCCCTCGCGGAGATGGGCTTCGAACTGCCCGCAGGGGCCACGGTGCGCATCACGCGTGAGGCCGGAGGGGAACCCGACCTCGAGGCGCAGGTGCACGCCTGGGCCGAGGGCATGAAGACCGGTCGATACGAACTGTGGGTCCTGGACTCGCCGTTGCTGGAGACGCGCGAGCTGTCCGAGGCTGATCTCGACTCGGTGGCGGGTGGCGACGCGTACAGCTGCTCCTGCTCACCGTGCTGCACCAGCACCTGATCGACCCGGCCCGACGGCCCCGGTGCGCGGGAGGCCCCCGTCCTCCCGCGACACCGGAGCCGCCCCACGGACCGGCCCGGGGCGTGCCGTCGCCCCGGAACTCGCCCCGGAATTCGACCGGCCACTGACCCGAGGTGGAGACCCATGCCCGGACCGACCGCGCCGGACGCGCGCGCACCGCACCCCTTCGGGGCACGCGTGACCCACCCGCCCGTCGGCCCCCGCCGCCGGGCGACTTCGGCCGTTCGCCGCCGGGCGGCCACGCTCGCCTGCGCCCTGCTCGTGGCCGGCGCCGCACTGGCCGGATGCGGGGAGGGCACCGCCGACCCCAAGCCCGCGGCGCCCCGGGCCGACGCGCCCCCGGTGGGGGTGGAACAGGCCACCCGCCTGCTCCAGGAGTATTCCGCGGCCAACACGCGGATCAACACCGGCCTGGACCCGGCCGGGGTCGACGCGATCGAGATGCCGCCCGCCTCCACCGGCAGCAAGGCGGGCCTCCAGGTGGCCAAGACCCAGGCGGTTGCGGTGCCGACGACGGGATACGTGCATCCGCGCTTCGTCTTCCCGCGCCAGAGCGGGTATCCGAAGTTCTTCGTGGCGATCACCCAACTGCTGCAATCCGACACGGTCTCCCCGTCGCCCAAATACCTGCTGTTCGTCCAGGAGCACGACGGCGCGTCGTGGAAGGTCGCCTACTACCCGTTCGTCACCGACCGTTCGGAGATCCCGGACCTGGACCAGGACGCCGCCGGCGGTGCTCCCGCGGTCACCGACGGCGCCGGACTGCTCGCCGACCCCGCCGCCCTCGGCCGCGCCTACCAGGACTACGCCCAGGGCAAGCGCGACCCCAAGGTGCCGCTGTCGCCCACCAAGACGCTCACCGGACAACTCACCGGCGGGTGGACCGCCGGCGTCCAGGCCCTGCGCGCCAAGGGCGGCATCCTGGAGCGCGCCATCGTGCCCGACGGACCCCGATACCCGACGTATCTGCTGCGCACCCGCGACGGCGGCGTGCTCGCCTTCACCGCCGTCCAGGTCCGGGACACGATGACCTCCTCGGGCGGCAAGGACGGTGTGCCTCTGGACGCGGGCAGCCGTGAGGCCGCGCTGGCCGGCAGCCCCGAGGGGACCCGGGCGGCGCAGTACGTGGTCACCCGCCTCATCGTCTCGCTCAGCCACATCCCACCCGCCTCGGCACCGGGTACCGGCGTGCAGCTGATCGCCTACGGCGACTACGCCCTGTCGGTCGCGGCCGGCTGAGCCCCGACCCGGTCCGCGAACCCCCGCCCCGCGCGCCTCGGCGAACCCCCGTCCACCACGCCGCAGAGAGGACCCCGGATGTCGTCGCCCGCCGCACCGGCCCGCCGCCGTGAGGTCCACCTGGTCGAGCTGACCGTGATGCCGGGGGTGCGCTACAGCGCCGTGCTCGGCCAACTGCACGCGGCGGCCCGGGCGGACCCGGAGCTGGCCGCCGCGGTGACCTTCCACAAGCACGTACACCTCCAGCGCGGCGCCGCCGATCGGGACCGCGTCGCGCACGCGGTCCTGGACCGGCTCGACGACCCGCTCGTGATCGCCTTCACCGTCTACTTCTGGAACCGGGCACGCACCCTGGAACTGGCCCGCCGGGTCCGGGAACGCTGGCCGCGCTGTCGGGTCGTGGTCGGCGGCAACGACGTCACCCACCAGCAGCGCGCGCTGTTCGCCGAGGCGCCGTGGGTGGACGTACTGGTGCACGGCGAAGGGGAGTTGCGCTTCCGGGACCTGCTGCGCCACTTCGTCGCGCACCCCGACGCCGCGCTCACCGACCCCGCGCTGCGGGCCGCGCTGGCCGAGGTGCCCGGGATCAGCCTGCGCGGCCCCGACGGCGCGCCGGTCGACACCGCCGAAGCGCCGCGGGTGACCGACCTGGACGCGCTGCCGTCGCCGCTGCTCGACCCCGAGGTGTGGTCGGACGAGGACCTGGCCGCCTCGCGCATGATCGTCTACGAGACCAACCGCGGCTGCCCGTACTCCTGCGCGTTCTGCTACTGGGGCGGCGCCACCAACTCCAAGGTGCGTCAGTACTCCCTGGATCGCATCCGGGCCGAACTGGAACGGATCGTCGCACACGCCGGCAACGGCACCCAACTGTTCATCGCCGACGCCAACTTCGGCATCCTGCCGCGCGACACCGAGATCGCCCGGCTCCTGGTCGAGTTGTGCGCGAGCCGGCGCAAACGGCTGCTCGTGATGACCAACTGGGCCAAGAACACCAACGGTCGCGTGGTCGAGATCGCCTCGATCCTGCACCGCGCCGGCCTGACCGGCGCGATCACGCTGTCGGCGCAGTCCTTCGACGCCGAGGTGTTGCGGCTCGCCAACCGGACCAACATCCGGGTGGACAACTACCGGCGCATGCAACGGCAGTTCCGCGATCGCGGGATCCCCACCTACACCGATCTGATCTGGGGCATGCCCGGCGAATCACTGGCCACTCACCTGGACGGCGTCGAGGAGGCGGTCGCCTCCGGCGGGTCGCCGGTGGTGTATCCGCTCCTGCTGCTGAACAACACCGACTACACCCACGCGCGCTTCCGCGACGAGCACGCGCTGATCACCCGCCGCATGCCGTGCGATCCCGGCAACACCGACCTGATCGCCGACGTGGTCACCGGCCACTCCCGGATGGACTTCGCCGACTGGCTGCGCGGCATGGAACTGCGCATCCCGCTCACGCTGTTCCACAAATGCCTGCTCCGCTGCACGCTGCGGGTGCTGGCCCGGGCCGCCGGCGCCCGGACCGTCGACCTGGTCGCCACGCTCGGCGAACACCTGCGCGCGGGCGGCCCGGACCCCATCGCCGCCTTCTGGTACGCCGACTACACCCGCTCGTGGCGCGAGCCGGACCGTTTCCCGCGCGAGGCGCTGTACGCCGAACTGGGCACCGAGCCGATCCACGAGGAGGTGCACTACCAGGCGATCCTGCACCGGATGGTGCGCACCCCCGAGCGTGCCCGCCGGCACGCGCACGCCGCCGTCGACGTGCTGTACGAACACCTGGGCGCCGCCGCGCTGCCCGACCGGGCCGACCTGGACGCGGTGATCGAACTCGACCTCGCCGCCGCCTCGGTCTTCCGGGCCGGCATCCACCAGGTGGCCGAGACACACGAGTTCGCGGTGCCCGCCGCGCTGTGGGCGATCCTGCGCGAATACGGCGACGTGCCCGAGGCGGCCGGCGAGGGGAGCGCCGACGACCTCGGAGCGGGCGTGGTCCGCGGCACCGTCACCGTCCCGGCGTTTCGCACCCATTACCCGTTCAGCCCCTACGCCCTGTCGGTCTGGCACGGCAGCGGACGCCCGATCCACGACTGCACGACCACCGCCGTCGCCACCCCCGCCGAGGCCGTCGAGCCCGCGCGCCACTGAGGGATCGCCATGACCCGCAACGTCCGTGCCGCCGTCCCGATGATCTACGCCGTCGCCATCGTGGTCGGCTTCCTGATCGACACCCGGGTCGGGATCGCCGTCTGTGTCGTCGGCGGCATGCTCGTCGGCCTCGCCTACACCGTGCTGCGCCGCTCCTGAACCGCGTCGGCCGCCGCCCCGGCGTGCGTGGCCCACGACCACCGGAATCCCGTCGCACGTGCCACCGCGTCCCCTATCCTCGTCCCGGACACGGGGGTGGGCACGGTGACAGTGGACGAGACGAAGCGGCCCGCGGTGCTGCTGGCCGACGACGACGTCGCCATCACCGCGCAACTGGGGCCGCTGTTGGAACGCTCCGGATTCGACGTCCGGATCGTGCACGACGGCGCGGCGGCGCTCACCGCCGCCGGCGCCGCACCGGCCCCGGACGTCATCGTCCTGGACGTGCTGATGCCGCTCCTCGACGGGCGTGAGGTGTTGCGCCGCATCCGGCGCTCCGGCGCGTGGATCCCGGTCATCCTGCTGACCCAGGTCGGCGAGTCCACCGAGCGTGCCATGGCCCTGGAGGAAGGGGCCGACGACTACCTCAACAAACCGTTCGATCCGTACGAACTGGTGGCCCGCATGCGGGCGTTGTTGCGCCGCTCCGGCCGCGGCCTGCCACCCCTCGCCGGCGCGCGCACGCTCCGGGCCGGCGAATTGCGGGTGGACCGGACCGCCCGCCGGGCCTGGCTGGGCGAGCGGGAGTTGACGCTCACCCCCAAAGCCGGCGCGCTGCTGGACTACCTGGTCACCCATCCCGACGAACTGCTCTCCCGCGAAAGGCTGATGGAGGTGCTGTGGGGGTGGGAATCGGCCAGCACGACGCGGGCGGTGGACAACCGGGTGGCGGAACTGCGACGGGTGCTCGGCGACGACACCGCGGCGCCGCGCTGGATCGAGACGGTCACCGGCGAGGGATACCGGTTCGTCGCGCGTGTCGAGGCGGCCGAGTGAGCCGCCGCCGCCGGATCGTCCTGCTCGGCGCGGCGGCGGTGGCCTACCCGGCCGCCGTGACGGCCGCCGCCGTCTTCGCCGACGACCTGCGCGTCTACGTGCGCTTCGCCCCCGCCCTGGGGGTGGCGGTGCTCGGTCTGCTCGCCGCCGGCGCCACCGCGGCCGTCGTCGTGGCGCGCCGGCGGGTCGCCGAGGCCGCGGCGCGCGCCCGCGCCGCGGCGGCGGCCGAACACCACCGCTTCCTGCGCCGGTTGGACCACGAGCTGAAGAATCCGCTCACCGCGATGCGCCTGGGCCTGGCGAATCTCGCCGCCGACGGGGACACGGGTCCCGACGGTCCGCTCGCCGGCGTGGGGGAGCAGGTCGCCCGGCTCGCCCGGATCACCGGCGATCTGCGCAAGCTCGCCGACATCGAATCCCGCCCGCTGGAGCGGCTGGCGGTGGACGTGGCCGTACTGCTCGACGCCGCCGGCGAGACCGGCCGCGACCTGCCCGGCGGCGCCGACCGGCGGATCACCGTCTCGGTGCCGCGTGTGCCGTGGCCGCTGCCGACCCTGGCCGGCGACCCCGACCTGCTCGAACTGGCGTTGGAGAACCTGGTCGGCAACGCGGTCAAGTACAGCGACCCGGGCTGCGCGATCGAACTGCGCGCGTTCGAGGAGGACGGCTACGTGGTGGTCGAGGTCGCGGACACCGGACGCGGCATTCGCGCCGACGAACTGCCCACCGTGTGGGAGGAGTTGGTCCGAGGCAGCGACGCGCGCGGCACCCCGGGCAGCGGCCTGGGGCTGGCCCTGGTACAGGCCGTCGTGCTGCGCCACGGCGGTCGTACCGAACTGCGCAGCCTGCCCGAGTCGGGCACCGTGGTGCGCCTTCGGCTGCCCACGTCGTGAGGGTGTGTCGGAACCGGGCATCCGTGTCGCAGACCTGGTGGACGGCTGCCACACCGCTGCGACAGCCGTTCCCTAACGTGGTGGGCACAGGCCGAACCGGCCCTCGGAACCGGCCTTTCCACATGGGGGAGAGAACTCGGATGCGTATTCGTACTGTGCTGCCCGCGATCGTGCTGACCGCCGGTGTCGTCGTCGGCGCCACCGCCTGCGAGGCGGGCGTGGAGAAGAAGGACAAGGCCGCGCCCGCCACCACCGCCCAGAGCACCGGTACGCCGGCGCCGACCTCGGCGAGCGAGCGGCCGAGCGCCTCGACCACGCCGAGCACGCCGACCACGCCGGTGGCGCCGAAGACCGGCAAGGCCGACCCCTCGACGCCGGCCGCGCCGATCACGCCGAAGGGGAACGACACGATCGTGATCTCCGGCAGCGGCGCGAAGCCGACCACCGACTGCACCGGCCGTGACGTGCGGATCGAGGGCACCACGATCGCCCTCACGCTCACCGGCTTCTGCAAGAGCCTGACCGTGACGGGCGGCGATGGCGACAGCATCGAGGTGGCCTGGTTCGACAGGATCACCGTCTCCGGCACGAACCACCTGGTGATGTACGGCGTGAAGCCGGACGGCAGCGTGCCGCAGATCAGCGACAACGGGCTGAGCAACCGGATCACCAGCAGGGGATGAGGGGACGGGCGGCCGCGACGGTGGGGGGCGGCCGCCCGTCCCGGAAGGTCTTCGGCGCGGCGCGTGTGATTCGCTGTTCGTCATGAGCATCACCTGGAGCACACGCGTCGAGACCGACGCCGACATTCCCGCGGTCCGCGCCATCGTGCGGGCCGCGTTCGGGTCACCCGCCGAAGCCGACCTCGTGGACGCGCTGCGGAGCGACCCGGCCTGGATCCCGGGCCTGTCCGTGGTCGCCGTCGCCGACGACGACCGGCCGGTGGCGCACGCGCTGCTCACCCGCTGCCACATCGACGACCGGCCGGCGCTGTGCCTGGCGCCGGTGGCGGTGTTGCCCGAACACCACAAGACCGGCGCCGGGTCGGCGGTCGTGCGTGCGGCGCTCGCGGCGGCGAAGGAGTCGGGCGAGCGGCACGTGGTCGTCCTGGGGCACCCGGAGTACTACCCGAGGTTCGGTTTCACCCGCGCGTCGGCGTACGGCATCGGCCTGACCGTCGAGGTCCCGGACGACGCCCTGATGGCGCTGACGCTGGACGCCGACGAGCCGCTGCCCGGCGGGACCGTCCACTACGCCGGCCCCTTCGGAATCTGATCGGTCGTCAGCGTATTCGGCGCGCTCTCTTCGGAGGGGGCGCCGTTTCGTCTTTTCGGGGGTATTTCGCTTTTTGATTTCTTGGAGAAATATCGAGGAAACGTTTCTCTTGGTGATCGATACGGTCGATGAATGTTCGGTCGTGCACGATTATGAGCGATGTGTGATCGGCTGGTCAAGTCCGTGAGCAGGTGGAATACCGCACAGTCAGAGATCGAACACATACAGCTACGCTGGATCCGGGCCGTCGGTGTCGGAACCGAAAGGCTCTGCCGTGTGCGTGTTCCGGATGGATTCCGTTCACGGACGGTTCATTCCGTCAATTCCGCTCCCGTGCGGCTTCCCCATTCCGCCGCGGTGATATCCCGGCCGGAAAAAACGTCACTGCACGACGATCCACGCTCCACCGAAAGGAACGACCCGCGATGCGTAGCCTTCACACCGGTCACCCCCGAGCACGCCGTCGCCGCCTGGCGATCCTCACCGCGTTACTCGTGTGCGTGGCCACGGCCTGGATCGGCTCCCCGGCCGCCACGGCGGCCCCCGCCGCCGGGCCGGTGAGCCCGGCCCTGGTCACCACGACCGCCCACCCCGGCAACCAGGTGGCGCTCACCTTCGACGACGGGCCCAGCCCGCAGTACACCCCCCAACTGCTCCAGGTGCTGAGGAAGCACCAGGTCAAGGCGGTGTTCTGCCTGGTCGGCGAGCAGGTCGAGTGGCAGCAGGCGCAGGTGCGCGCGATCGTCGCCGACGGCCACACCCTGTGCAACCACACCTACCGCCACCGCGACCTCACCGCGGTCTCCCCGGCCGAGATCGAGGCCGACATCAAGCAGACCGACGCCCAAATCCGCGCCGCCGTACCCGGTGTGGAGATCCCGTACTTCCGGGCGCCGTACGGCAACTGGGGCCAGTCGCCGGCCGTCGCCGCGAACCTCGGCCTGCGTCCGCTGAGTTGGACCCTGATGCCCGGCGACTGGGAACTGCCCGGCACCGACGTGCTGCTCCAGCGACTGCGGGACGGCATCACCCCGACCGGGGTGGTCACCCTCCACGACGCGGGCGGCGACCGGCAGCAGACCGTGGACGCGGTGGACCGGCTGATCCCCGAATTCAAGGCCAAGGGCTGGAACTTCGACCTGCCGGCGCGCTGACCGTCACCCCTTCGAGGGCCCGGTTCGGCGCCGAGCGTGAGCGGGCACGCTCGGCGCCGAACCGCCGCCCGCCGGCGGTCCGGACGCTCAACGCGCGGCGCGGTCCGCCGGCGTCCGGATCCGCAGCGCCGTCGGGACGGCGATCAGCGCGAGCAGGGCGGTGAGCCCGAACGTGACGCCGAGGGCGGTACCCAGGCCCGCGCCGTGCGCGTGGGCGAGGGCGACCGCGCCGCCGCCGAGGCCGCTGAGCACGGCGACGGCGAACGTCTGGGACAGCTGCAACGCCGCACCGGTGCGGCCCTGTTGGTCCGCCGGCGCCTGGGCGAGCACGGCGGCCGACGAAGCGTTGTACGCCACGCCCATGCCGAACCCGCCGATCGCCCAGCCCAGTACGGCCACCAGCGGCGGGATCGTGTCCACCAGGACGGCGCCGGCCAACAGCGCGATGCCCCCGCACAACACGATGCTGCCGAGCACGGCGTGGGTCGGGCGCAGCCGGGCACCGTGCCGGTCGTCCCAGCGGGCTTGCAGGGCCGATCCGGCGACCCAGGTCAGCGCGCCCGCCGACAGTCCCAGGCCGGCCTCGATGGTGCCCAGTCCGCGCAACTCGGTCAGCCCGAGCGGCAGGAAGGTGTCGGCGCCGAAGTAGGCCCCCGCCAGCAGCCAGCGCATGGCCACGCCCGCCGGCAGCCCGCGCCCGGCACGGATGGTGCCCGGCGGGGTCAGGGCCCGATAGGCGAGCACGGCGACGACCGCGCCCGGTACCGCGAGCACGATCACCGGGATCAACGCCGTGAACTCGAACGCCGCGATCATCACCCCGGTCCCGGCCGCGAGCGCCAGGCTCAGGGTGAGATCGGGCAGCCGCCGCAGTCCGCGCCCCCGCGCCGCGTCGCCGGCCCCGCCCGCGGTCTTCGCCGGTTCGCTCCCGGATCCGCCCAACCCGTGCAGCGCGGGCAGGGCGAGCACGGCCGCGAGTACGACCGGAATCGGCAGCAGCAGGAACAGCGCGCGCCACGAGAGCCGATCGGCCAGCGCACCGGCCACGACGGGGCCGACCAGCGCGGGCAGGGTCCAGGCGGAGGAGGTCAGCGCGACCATGCGGGCCCGCAGGTGGTCCGGGTAGACCAGGCCGATCACCAGGTACGCCAGGCCCATCACGGCGCCGACGCCCAGGCCCTGGACGAATCGACCGACGACGAAGACCCACCAGGTGGGCGCGACCCCGGCCAGTACGCAGCCTGCGGCGAGGAGCGCGAGGGCCGCCGCCAGAGGGCGCCGGGGGCCGAGCCGGTCGCCCGCCCCGCCCGCGACGACCGCGCCGAGCACACCGGCCAGCATCAACGCGGACAGGCCCCAGCCGTACGAATCCAGACCGTCGAGGCGGCGGGCGATGCGGGGCATGATCGCGACGACGCCCATCGCCTCGAAGGCGACCAGACCCACCGAGATCAGCAGGCCCAGGGACAACGCGCGGTGGTCCCGGTCCCAGACCCCGGCACGACCCGGGGGCCTCGGGGGAGGGCCGGCCTCGCCGGGGGGTTCGGGGGCGCGCTTCCCGTCGAGATCCGCGGGGTCCGGGGCGGGGTCCTGGCGCGGGTCCGGGTCCGGGTGGGGGTGCGGTTCGAGTTCGCGTTGCCGTTCGGCTGCCAAGGTCGGCTCCCGGGTCGATTCCTATTTATGTTCCGTTCCGGAACAGAACGATATTAGACCCGATCTATACTCGTGACCATGGCCACCTCCGATGTCCGACCGATCACGACCGGTCGCGGTCGTCCCCGCGACCACCGCATCGACGAGGCGGTCCTCGCGGCCACCATGCGATTGCTCGAAGAGGGCGGCTACGCCGACTTCACCCTCGAAGGCGTCGCGGTGCGGGCGGGCACCACCAAACCGGCGATCCGCCGCCGCTGGCCGTCCCGCCGGCACCTGGTGATCGACGCCCTGGTGACCGCGATGGGCGAGGCTCCCACGCCCGACACGGGATGCACGCACTGCGATCTGATCGTCGGGATCGCCACCCTCACCACGGCCTTCGCCGGACCGGGCACACGGCGGGTGTGGCCGGCCCTCGTCGCGGACCTGGCCGCCGATCCGGCGCTGGCCGAGACGTTCTTCGCCCGACTGTTCGATCCGCGCCGCGCCACCACGACCGAGGCGCTGCGGCGGGGGATCGCGCGCGGCGACATCAGGCCGGACACGGATCTGGACCTGCTCCTGGACCTGCTGGCCTCCACCACCTACTACCGGGCGCTGTTCGGCCACCTCCCGATCACCGACACGCTGGCCGAGGACATCGTGATGATCGTGATGTCCGGCGTGGCCACGGACGCCTGGCGGGCGGAACACGAGCGTCGGCACACGCACGGCTGAGCACTCGGACGGCGGCCGGGTTCGCGTCGGGAGCCGGCGGCCGGGTCGGCGTCGTCGGGCGGCGTGTCCACCGGGTCGGCGTGCGGTGCGACGTACCCCCGCTACGCGGACTTCTCGTGCGGAGGTCGCCGCAGGATCACGATCGGCTCGACGCCCTCGGTCACCGTGCGCTCGTTGATCACGACCTTGGCCACATCCGTGCGGCCGGGGATGTCGTACATGATCGGACGCAGGACGAGCTCCATGATCGCCCGCAGTCCCCGGGCGCCGGTGCCGCGCACGATGGTCCGGTCGACGATGGCCTCCAGCGCCGCGCGACTGAACTCCAGTTCGACGTCGTCCATCAGGAACAACTTCCGATACTGCTTCACCAGCGCGTTGCTCGGCTCGGTGAGCGTGCGCAGCAGGGCGCTCCGGTCCAGGCTCGTCACCCGCGCGACGATCGGCAGTCGGCCGACGAACTCGGGGATGAGGCCGAACCCGATCAGGTCGGCCGGCATGACGCCGGCGAACACGTCGCCCTCCGGGACGGCGGACCGGGTGGGTCGGGTGGGCGGTTCGGCGGCGAAGCCCATGCCGCGTCTGCCCACCCGTTCGTCGATGATGCGCTCCAGTCCGGCGAACGCGCCGGCCACGACGAACAGTACGTTCGTCGTGTCGATGTGGATGAACTCCTGGTTGGGGTGCTTGCGCCCGCCCTGGGGCGGCACCGCGGCGACGGTGCCCTCCAGGATCTTCAGCAATGCCTGCTGCACACCCTCACCGGAGACGTCGCGGGTGATCGAGGCGTTCTCGCCCTTGCGGGCGATCTTGTCGATCTCGTCGATGTAGACGATGCCGGTCTCGGCGCGCGGGACGTCGTAGTCGGCCGCGCGCAGCAGTTTGAGCAGGATGTTCTCGACGTCCTCGCCGACGTAGCCGGCCTCGGTGAGGGTGGTCGCGTCGGCGATGGCGAACGGCACGTCGAGTAACTTCGCCAGGGTCTGGGCGAGGTAGGTCTTGCCGCAACCGGTGGGCCCGAGCAGGAGGACGTTGGACTTGGCCACCTCGACCGCGCCGGCCCGGTGGTCGGCGGCCCGGACCCGCTTGTAGTGGTTGTAGACGGCGACCGCCAACGTGCGCTTGGCGGCCTCCTGTCCGATCACGTATCGACCGAGGAAGCGGTGGATCTCGGCCGGGACCGGCAGGTCGCCGCTCCGGGGCGCGTCGTGGTCCGGGACCGGGACCGGCTCCTCGTCGATCAACTCGTTGCACAGGCCCACACATTCGTCGCAGATGTACAGGCCGGCGGGTCCGGCGACGAGTTTTCGCACCTGCTTTCGGGTCTTCGCGCAGAAGGAGCACTTCATCAAGAATTCACCGTCGCCGATGCGTGCCATGACCTCGGACCCGTCCCCTCCGGCGCGCGGCCGAATGTGCGCCGTGCCGGTGTTCGGACCCGGCCGGCGCACGTCAAGTGGTCGCAACAGATGGTCTCACCATCCGGATAGTACGGTACTTTGACCGTCGGGGAACGGCGGTGCGCTCGGGCGGGGGCGTCCGGACAGGGAGAGCGATGGCCCGGCTGAGCAGGGCGGAGACGCAACAGCGCACGCGGGACAAGGTATTGGCCGCCGCTCGCGCCGAGTTCGCCGAATTCGGCTTCCGGGCCGCCCGAATCGACGCCATCGCCGAACGCGCCGCGCTCACCCGAGGCGCCGTCTACTCCAACTTCCCCGGCAAACGTGCGCTCTACCTGGCGGTCCTGGCCGAACTCGCGGAACGCCCGGCCGAGTTCGCGTCGGCGCCGCCGGGCACGACCATGCGTGAGGCGTTGGGCGCGCTCGCCGGGGCCTGGGTGGCCCGGCTGCCGCACGCCGACACCGATCCGCACGACCTCGCCCGGCTCGGCTCGGACCTGATCCCCGAGGTCCTGGCCGATGAGCGCATGCGCCTGCCGTATCACCAACTGATGAACCTGGAAGCGCTGTTGGTGGCGCTCGCGCTGGAGAGCCTGGACCCGCCCGAGACGGTGCCCGGGGCACCGCCGGCCCGGCGCGTGCGGTTGGCGGAGACGGTGCTCACGGCGCTGCACGGCGCGAGCCAAATGGCCGCCTTGGCACCGGGGTTCGTGGAGCCGTTCGATATCGTCACGGCCTGCGAGCGGTTGGCCGGACTGCGGCTCGACGACTGGTGGTCGCCGCCGGCCGTGGTCGCGCCCGCGCATCGGATGGACGAACGTTGGGTGCCGCCGGCGGCGTTCGACCTGGTTCGGGCCGCGCCGGCCGATCTGCTCGACGACGGCGTGGTGGCGATCCTGGGTCTGCATCGACTCGCCGCCGCCGAGCAGTCGATACGCGCCACGCCGCCCGGCGCGGCGGTGACCGTGGTCATGGTGACCGCGGATCCGCGGGAGACCACCCCGCTGGCCCGGTTGATCCTCGCCGAGTTGTGCGACTGCCTGCGGCGGGCGTTCCCGCCCTCGGCCCGGCCGCGGCTGCGGGTGGTGTGCGACGAATCCGGCGCGGTCGCGGCGGCGGCCGGGGTGTCGGCGGTAAGCGACGCGACCGAGACGGCGATCCGCGTCGGCGCCGGCCGGATCCGCACCCGAGCCGAGGGGTTCGGCGCCTGCCACGCGGCGGCGTCGACGGTACCCGCGCCGACACCGTCCGCCACCGGCTGACACCGGCCCGGCCGCCCCGAACGACCCGGCACCGCGCCGGCGGAGGATCAGCGCGGCCCGTGCGTGTGCAGGTACAGCACCGCCCCGTCGCCGAGATCGCCGCGTGCGTTCATGTCGCGCAGGGCCGCCAACGCCTTCGCGGTGTAGACCGGTTCGAGCTCCGGGCCGCCGATCGTGCGGCTGTCACGGATGATTCGTTCCGCCTCCGGTGTCGGATGCCCGTATCCCGCGCCCAGCCAGTCGCGGGTCGTCGTCACGTCCTCGGGACGCAGGTCCGTGACCCTGATGTCGCCGGTCCGTCTGCGCAGCAGCCGCGCGGTCCTGTTCGCCATCTCGGCGATCCGCCGGGCATCCAGGGGCAGTCGGTCGTTCACCACGATTCCCGTCACGCGGGTGCGCAGGCCGGCCAGGCGCAGGCCGAGGGCGAGCCCGGCGGCCGTACCTCCGCTGCCGACCGGGAGCACGACATGCGACGGCTCGGGCAGTTCGCCCGCGTCGACCTGTGCGGCGATCTCCAGGCCGCACTCGACGTACCCGAGCATCCCGACCGGTGACGAGCCGCCGGTCGGCAGGACGTACGCCGGCCTGAACCGCCCGCCGACGAACCGCCCGTGACGCAGGATCAGCCACGGCGCCAGGAGGTGGGTGCGCGCCTTGGTGCGCGTGCGGTGGATCGTCGCCCCGGAAGCCTCGAGCTGCTCCGACCGCAGGAGTACATGCTCGTCGAGCGGCTGGTCCACCAGGGCGAGGGCGACGTGGATCCCGTGTGCGCGGGCGAACCGCGCCGTCGCCAACCCGTGGTTGGTGCCGAGCGCCCCGAAGGTGAGGATGGTCGGCGACCGCCGCCCCAGCGCCGCGGCGATCACCCACTCCAACTTGCGGACCTTGTTGCCGCCCCAGAGATCGCCGAACCCGCTCTCGTCCTTGATCCACACCTCGGCCGCGCCGTCCGCGAGCCCGGAGAGCCGACCGACCGGGGTCGGCCGCTCGCCGAGCGGGAGGTGACGGAAGAACGGCCAATCGGGGTCGTGCGTGGGGAAACGCTCGTGCAGCAGCGGAGTCTTCACGGTATCCAGCCTACGGATCACGGGGGGCCGCGATCGGGGTGCGGGCCTCGGGGGGGAGGGTGCATAAAGGGCGGCCGGGAGGTTAGCTTAGGCTGTCCTAACAAGCACGATGTTTTCGGGCGGTACTACACCGCTCTCCTTTGGTGACGGTTCGTGGTTGATTCGTTACCGACTGTACGGTCGGCAAGAAAGAGGTCATCGATGTCTCTCCGGTTCGAGGGCGGGGTTCGCCGCCGATTCGCGGCGCCCGTCGCGGCGGTTGTCATGGCGCTCGTGCTGGGTGCCTGTGGATCGAAGGACGACAAGGACGACAAGTCCGCCGGGGCCGACCGTCCCGCCGGCCCCGCGGGTGCGCCCGCCGCCGACGTCCCCGGTGCCTTCCCGGTCAGCATCAAAAGTGCCCTGGGCACGGCCACGATCACCAGGAAACCCGAGCGGGTCGTGACGCTGGGGCAGGGCTCGGCGGAGACCTCGATCGCGCTGGGGCGGATCCCCGTCGGCATCGAGAGCTACGCGTGGGGCAGCGACGGGTCCGGCTATCTGCCGTGGATCCACGAGGCGGTCACCAAGTCCGGCGGCAAGCTGCCGAAGCAGTTCAAGGGCGGCGAGGAACTCGACATCGAGGCCGTCGCCGCGCTCGATCCGGACGTCATCCTCGCGCCCTGGTCCGGCATCACACAGAAGCAGTACGACCTGCTGAAGGACATCGCCCCCACGGTCGCGTATCCGGACAAGGCCTGGAGCACCGACTGGGACCAGCAGATCGACATCGTCGGCAGGGCGCTCGGTCAGCCGGACAAGGCCAAGGAGGCGACGGCCAGGATCAGGCAGCAGTTGGCGGACGCGTCGGCGACCCGGCCGAACTACAAGAACGTCACCTTCTCCTATATCTACACGACCGGCCCCGGCACGCTCGGCGTCTTCAAGCCGGGAGAGCAGCGGGTCTCCGTGGTCTCCTCGCTCGGGCTCAAGGTCGACCCGGTCGTGAACACCTTCCCGGAGACCGACGGCACCGACTCGGCGGTCATCGGTCTGGAGAACGCCGACAAACTCGCCGCCAGCGACGTCGTCTTCACCTTCTACACCGACGACAAGACGCGCCGGGAGATCGAGGCCCAGCCGCTCTACGCGTCGATACCGGCGGTCAAGCGCGGCGCCGTCGTGGCGAGCAACGACAATCCGTTCGTCACCGCGTCGTCGATGATCAACCCGCTCACCGTGCCGTGGAGCATCCAGCGCTACCTCCCGCAGATCGACGCGGCGGTCGCCAAGGCCGGCAAGTAGCCCCGACCGAACCGACGCGCATGAAAGCCGACAGCGAAGTCCCCGACGGCGACTCCGGAATCGACACCGCGACGGCCGACGCCGGCCCGGTCGCGGCCACCGGCGTCGTGTTGCGGACCACCGTCCTCCTGATCGGGTGCCTGGTCCTGCTGCTCGTCGCGCTCTTCGCGAGCGTGATGTTCGGCAGCAGGACGACGTCCTTCGGGGACGTGGTCGACGTGCTCACCGGTCACGGTGACCCGTACCTGACCACGGTGGTGGAGAGCCGCTACCCCCGGACCGCGCTCGGCGTACTCGCCGGCGCGAGTCTGGCGGTCGCCGGCACCCTGATGCAGGGCGTCACCCGAAATCCACTGGCCGACCCGGGACTTCTGGGCATCAACGCGGGTGCGGCGGCCGGCATCGTGACCGGCACCGCCTTCGCCGGCGCGACCGGCGGTTGGGCGGCCCTGTGGTGGGCGCTGCCCGGTGCGCTGCTCGCCGGCGGGTTCGTGCACATCCTGGGCGGGGGCGGTGCGGGCGGTGGCACCGTGCGCCTCGTACTGGCCGGCGCCGTGTTGTCCGCGGTGCTCGGCGCGTACATCCAGGCGGTCGCGCTCAGCAAGCCCAAGGTGTTCGACAGCTACCGCTACTGGGTCGTGGGCGCGCTGGGCGGACGCGGGTGGGACGTGTTCTGGTCGGTGTCGCCGCTCGCCGGACTCGGGCTGGCCGCCGCGCTGTTGCTCGGCCCCGGGCTCAACGCCCTTGCCCTGGGCGACGAATCGGCCACCGCGCTCGGCACCAACCCGGCCGTACTGCGTGCGAGCGGTCTGGCCGCGGCCACCGTCGCGAGCGCCGCGGCGACCGCGGCCGTGGGCCCGATCGCCTTCGTCGGCCTGGGCGTCCCGCACATCGTGCGAGCGATGGTCGGCACCGACTTCCGGCGACAGATCGCCTTCTCGGCCCTGCTCGGACCGGCCCTGCTGCTCCTCGCCGACGTGGTGGGACGGGTCCTGCTCCGCCCCCAGGAGTTGATGGTCGGCGTGGTCACGGCCTTCGTGGGCGCGCCGGCGCTCCTGATCGCGGTACGGCGGATGCGGGTGGCGACATGAGCACGGTCGAGGTCGAACCCGAAGGCGGTGCGGGCACGTCCGTGCGGGTGCGTCGGCCGCGCGGCTACCTGCGGATCGGGAACCTGGTCGCGCTGCCCGTGCGCGGGGTCACCGTGCTCGCGGCGATCGTCGTGCTCGTCCTGACCGTCGCGGCGGCCGTCGCCACGCTGACCCTGGGGCGGCTCGGGATCGCGCCCGGCGACCTGCTGCCGGCGATCCTCGGCGGTGCGGAGGGCAAGGAGAAGTTCGTCCTGAACCGGCTGCGCGGGCCGCGGCTCGTGGTCTGCCTGGGTGCGGGAGCCGCGTTCGGGCTGTCGGGCGCGCTGTTCCAGACGGCCACCCGCAATCCGCTGGCCAGTCCGGATGTGATCGGGCTCGCGAGCGGCGCGGGCGCGGGTGCGGCGATCTTCGCGCTGGCCATGCCCGGCGGCGCACCCGTGTGGCTCGGCGCGCTCCTCGGCGCGACCGGCGCGATGGGCGTGGTGCACCTGGCCACCGGCACCGGCTTTCGCGATCCGGGGCGGCTGGTCGTCGCCGGGATCGGGGTGGCCGCGATCGGTACCGCGATCACCCAATACGTGGTCTACGTCGTCGAGCGGGACAAGGCCAGTGCGCTGAGCGCGTACGTCAACGGCAGCGTCGCGGCCCGATCCTGGGCCGACGCCGCGACCATCGGCCTGGTCCTGCTGGTGGTGGCCGTCCCGGCCGTGGTGCTGTCCCGGCACCTGGATCTCGGCGAGATGGGCGACGAGGTGGCCCGCTCGCTCGGCGGCAACCCCGGTCGGGCCCGAACCTGTGGGGTGGTCCTGGCCATCGTGCTGTCCGCGGGCGCGGTCACCGTGGCCGGCCCGGTCGCCTTCATCGCGCTCACCGCGCCGCAGATCGCCCGTCGGTCGACCCGCGGATCCGGCCCGCACCTGGTGCTCTCCACCCTGGTCGGGATGCTGCTGCTGACCGTCGCCGACCTGGCCGCCCAACAACTGCCGTACGTCGAACCGCTTCCCGTCGGCATCTACACCCTCGCCTTCGGCGGGGCCTACCTCGGATTCCTGCTGACCCGCGAGTGGAGGAGTGGTCGACTGTGACCGCCGAACCGGCCCCCGCGCCCGTCGGGCTCAGCGCCCGCGACGTGACCCTGTCGTACGGTCGGAGCCCCGTCGTCGAGGGCGTCGACCTCGACCTCCCCGACGGGGGCCTCACCGTGATCGTGGGCCCCAACGGCTGCGGGAAGTCCACGCTGCTCAAGTCGTTCGCCCGGGTGCTGCGTCCCGTCGGCGGCACGATCAACCTCGCCGGTCGGGACGTACACGCCTACCGGGGACGGGAGTTCGCCCGGAAGGTGGCGCTGTTGCCGCAGAGTCCGATCGCCCCCGAGGGCATCACGGTGCGCGGCCTGGTCCGGCGTGGCCGGCACCCGCACCACACCCTGCTGCGGCAATGGTCCCCGGACGACGATCGCGCGATCGCCTTCGCCCTCGACCGCACCGGCCTCGCCGACCTGGCGGAGACCCCGGTGGGCGATCTGTCCGGCGGGCAGCGGCAACGTGCGTGGATCGCGATGGTGCTCGCCCAGCAGACCCCGGTGATCCTGCTCGACGAGCCGACCACCTTCCTGGACATCGCGCATCAGTACGAACTCCTGGAGCTGTGCGCGGAGTTGAACCGCGAGGGCCGCACGATCGCGGCCGTCCTGCACGACCTCGACCAGGCCGCCCGCTTCGCCTCGAACCTGATCGTGATGAAGTCCGGCCGCATCGTCGCCGAGGGTTCGCCCGACGCGGTCCTGACCGCCGAACGTGTTCACGACGTCTTCGCCCTTCCCTGCGACATCGCCCGGGACCCGATCACCGGAACCCCCAAGGTCATTCCCCACACCCGCACCCCACGGAGCGGTTCGGGCGTCATGCCGAGCGGCGGTGCAGGCGTACGGCCTTGATCATGGCGAGGGTGGCGGCGGTGGAGAGGGCGGCGCGGATGCCGTTCCAGATGTTCCAGGTGGTTTCGAAGTCGGTGCGGGTTGTGGTGGGGTCGGTGGTGCCGGCGTGGGCGAGCATCTGGTTGAGGGGGACGTTGATGCCGGAGGTGGTCAGGACGGTGGTGGTGTAGAGGGCGAGGGCGGCGAGGGCCCACTTCATGGCGGTGCCGCCGCCGAGTCGGCGGAGTTTCCAGGCGGCGACGGCGGGGGCGGCCATGGCGGCGGTGAAGACGGCGAAGAACAGGGGGTTCTCGATGCCGGTGTTGATGTCCCGCATGGTGGTCACGAAGTCGGCGTCGTCCTTGGTGCCGAGCCAGGGCATCACGGCGGTGGAGAAGGCGACGTAGGTGCCGGCCATGAGGGTGTTGGCGACGGCGCCGGCGGTGAGCCAGCGGCCGACGGTGGTGCGGGTGCGGGCCGTGGCGGTCGAGCCGGCGGCGAGGGTGTGGTCGATGGCGGCCATGGTGAACTCCCTTGTGGCGAGGCGGTGTCGGGTGTCGGGACGGTGGCTTTCGCGGTGGTCCGCCGGGCCGTTCCTTCCGACACCTCAAGATTCGCGGGTGCGCCGCCCCCGAACAACGGCCGATCACGCAACCACCATTAACCCTCGTGTTATCCATCCGGCCGCCGCCTTCGCGGGGCCCTTGCGCCTTGGTCCGACCCCGTGCGACGCCCGCCCTCCCGGGCGTTCAGTCGCGCCTCGTGCGCCACATGGCCAGGGAGGTCAGCGCGGTCAGGACGGCGCCGGAGAGCAGGATGCCGGTGGGGGAGATGGCGTCGACCACGATGCCGCCGAGCAGGGCGCCGAGGGCGATGGCCAGGTTGAACATCGAGGTGTTGAGGGCGGTCGCGGCCTCGGTGTCCTCGGCGGCCGAGGAGCGCAGGATCCAGGTCTGTACGCTCACCGGCACACCGCCGAAGGCCAGGCCCCACAGCAGGAGCATCGCCGCGCCGCTGATTCGGGTGGTGCCCAGGAGCGGGAACAGGGCCAGGACACCGGCCAGTACCGCGCTGATCGCCACGATCGTGCCGCGCAGGTTGCGGGCCGCGGCGGTGCCGGCGAGGAAGTTGCCCGCGATGCCGGCGATGCCGAAGCCGAGCAGCAGGGGGCCGACCATGCCCTTGTCCAGCCCGGAGACGTCCTCGAGGACGGGACCGACGAAGGTGAAGGCGGCGAAGTGGCCGCTGACCAGGAGGAAGGTGGCCAGGACGCCGGTACGCACGGCCGGGTTGCGGAACTGGGCGGGCAGGGCGCGCAGTCGGACCGGTTCGCCGGCCGGGATCGGCGGGACCAGGAAGACCAGCGCGGTGATCACGAGCAGGCCGAGCGCGGCGACGGACAGGAAGGCCACGCGCCAGGTGGCGAGGTTGCCGATCAGTGTTCCGGCGGGCACGCCGAGGACGTTGGCGGCGGTGGCGCCGCCGAAGGTGATCGCCACGGCGCGGGGGATGTGCGCCTCGGGCACGAGGCGGACGGCGAGGCCGGCCGCGAGGGCCCAGAACCCGCCGATGCCGATGCCGACCAGGAACCGGGTGACCAGCAGGACGGCGAAGTTGGGGGCGAACGCCGAGCCGAGGGTGGCCACGACCATCAGGGTGATCAGGGCGAGCAGGACCAACCGGCGGTCGAGCCTGCCGATCAGGACGGGAAGTATCGGCGCGGTCGCGGCGGCGACCAGGCCCGGGACGGTGACCATGAGGCCGGCCAGACCCTCGGACACCCCGAGCGATCCGCCGACGGAGGTCAGCAGGCCGACCGGGAGTTGTTCGACGGTCACCACGGAGAACGTGCCGACCGCGAGGGCGATCACGGCGAGCCAACGCTTGAGCGAAACCGTCGGGGTGGTGGCCGAGTCACGGTGCGGGTCGGTGTGGGTGGTGGTCATGACGGGCTCCCTCTGAGCGCCTGGTGTTGTCTTAGCGCTAAGAGAAAACCATGAAACTCGGTGAACGTCAATTAAATGAGCGTTGAGATAAATCGACGGCCGGTACACCCGCGAGCGGCGCGCCGGGGACCGACCGGCGAACGCCCCGGCGCGGCTCGCCGATTTCGCCCGCGGCGGACAACGCGGAAACGGCGCGGCGTCGCGGCCTACGATGAACCATGGCCGAGACCGCTCCACCGCTTTCGCCCCGCACCGACGACAAGGCGCGCCTCGCGCCGGCGCCCACGCCCGTCGCGCCCGTGCCTGCCGCGCCCACGGCCGCGCCTCGCCGCCCGGCCCCCGTGCCGGACCGCGAGCCGCTGTGGAGACACGTGCTCGGCGAACACCTGCGATCGTTGCGCCACGAACGCGGCGAAACCCTCGCCGAGACGGCCGGCCGGGCCGGTCTGTCGCCGCAATACCTCTCCGAGGTGGAGCGTGGCATCAAGGAGCCGTCGAGCGAGATGATCGCGGCCCTCGGCGGCGCGCTGGACGTGACCCTCGGCGACCTGACGATCGCCGTCGCCGACATCCTGACGCGCGCCCGCCCGACGGGCCGTTCCGCCCCGGTGTGCCGCGCCGCCTTCGGCCTGGCGGCCTGACCGCACGTCGTCACGGAGCGGGCGGGGCGCGCCGGGCCGGGCACATCGGCGTCAGCGCGTCACCGCTCCTCCAGCACCATGTCGATCAGGCCGTACTCCTTCGCGCCCTCGGCGGTGAACACCCGATCGTGGTCGGTGTCCGCGCGTAGGGTGGCCGTGCTGTTGCCGGTGTGCCGGGACAGGATCCGCTCGATGTCCGCGCGCACGCGCACCACTTCGTCGGCCTGCAGGATCAGATCGGGGATCGCGCCGCGACCCTGCGCGGCGGGCTGGTGGAGCACGACCCGTGCGTGCGGCAGCGCGGCGCGCTTGCCCGGCGCGCCGGCGGCGAGCAGCACCGCGCCGACCGCGACCGCCTGGCCGACACACGTGGTGGCGATCTCGGAACGCACGTACCGCATCGTGTCGTACACCGCCAACATCGCGCTGGGGTCGCCGCCCTCGCAGTTGATGTAGAACTGGATCTCGCGGTCGTGGTTGTCCGCCTCCAGGAACAACAACTGCGCCACGAGCGCGTTGGCCACGCCCGCGTCGATCGCGGTGCCGAGGTAGACGACACGCTCCGCGAGCAGATGCGAGTACACGTCCATGATGCGTTCGCCGCGCGAGTCGCGGGTGATCACGTTCGGAATGGCGTAGGTGCTCATGCCAGGGCCCCCTGGAAGCCGGCGTTGGTGGTGAGGCGGCGCGGGCCGCGCGGCGCGATCTCGGCGAAGTCCGCCACGATCGCGTCGACGAAGCCGTAGTCGAGCGCTTCGCGCGCGGTGTACCAGCGGTCGTGGAGCGAGTCCTCGAAGATGCGCTCGGCCGGCTGTCCGGTGTCCTCGGCGATCAGGCCGAGCACCGTGTCGCGGGTGTGCCGCAGGTCGTTGGCCTGCAACTCGATGTCCACGGCCGTCCCGCCGATGCCCGCGGAGCCCTGGTGCATCAGCACCCGGGCGTGCGGGAGCGCCCGGCGCTTGCCGCGCGTGCCCGCCGAGAGCAGGAACTGGCCCGCGCTGTACGCGATTCCGAGTACCAGCGTGGATACGTCGCAGGGGATCACCCGCATGACGTCGCGGATCGCGAGCATCGCCGGCACCGAGCCGCCGGGCGAGTGGATCCACAGCGCGATGTCGGCCTTCGGGTCCTCTGCCGCCAGGGTCAGCAACTGCGTGGTGAGCAGCGTGCCGTTGTCGTCGTCCAACGGTCCGTCGAGCAGCAGCACGCGCTGCGTGTACAGGTCGCGTCGGGTGTGTTCGAGGAGGATGGAACTCTTCGGGTCATCGCTCATGTCTCCACCCTGAGCCCTCGGGCCGGCCGGCGACGACCGGATCTGCCCTGAGCGGATCCGCTCACAGCAGATCCCCGAGGCCCGCCCGCGCACGACCCCAACGGGCCGGGCCGGTCCGCCGATTCGCCGACCCCGCCCGCCGATCCGACCGAGCCGCGCTCTCGCGGCAGTCGGATCGTGAACGTCCGGCCCTCGCCGAGGGCGCTGCGGGCCGGCCGGCCGACCCCGACGCGAGCCCTGTCCGGTACCCGAACCCGACGTGCCCCCGGCCCGCGGTCGGGGGCACGCCCGGTTCGGGGCGCGGGTCAGACGGTCGCGTTCCGCGCGACGTCGTACATCGCCCGGGTCAGGTCGCCGAAGCCGTTGGACATCAGGTACGGGCCGTACGCCCAGTTGGGGGTGCCGCAGTGGACGATCGCCCAGGCCGCGTCCCACCAGGGGGAGGTGCCGGTGGAGTCGGTGAAGCGCGAGGTGACCGCGATCTGGGTGCCGGTACCGGTGGCCGGGTCGAAGTTCATCAGCCAGGGACCGCCGCTGGAGCCGGGCGACATCGCCGAGGCCATGTCGTGGGCCAAACCGACGGTCGAGTCGCCGATGGTGTCGCCGCGCGCGTACATCAGGGTCCGGCCGTCGAATCCGCGTCGCAGTGAGGGGGCGACGCCGAAGTCGGCGGCGGTACTGCCGTCGCTGTTCCTCGACCAGTACCAGTTGCGATTGTTGTCGGTCGGATAGCCGAACTGATGCAGCGCCAGCGGGTTCGCGGCCACGCCGAACGCGATGTCCTGGCCGCCGGTGACCTGTTGGATCGGGGTGGGGTCGCCGGGGCGTTCGACGGTGGCCATGGCGACGTCGCCGCCGGACCGGAAGGTGCTGTCACCGTCCCAGGTGGGGGTGATCCAGGCGCGCGTGACACCCCAGACGCCGTACGGGGCGACGTCGGTGCCGGGCGGGGGCGCGGTGGAGTCGTCGGTGCCGGTGAAGCGGGGCACGTTCGCGCCGTTGAAGCCCGGGATGAACACCGCGTTGACCACGACGTCGTCGCCGAGCGCGCCCCGCAGGTTGGCCGTCACCTTGAAGCAGTGGCCCGCGGTGACGATGGTGCTCCTGTTGGCGGCGGTGATCACGTTCGCCGAGCACGCGGACGGTACGTACTGGCCGGGGTCGAAGGAATTGCGGTACACCATCAGCAACTTGCCGGTGGTCCGGGACACCGTGCCCTGCCCGGCCCACGGCCTGGCGAGGTCGTCCCAGCCGCCCGGCGGCGGAAACGCGTCGGCGCCGTCGGCATTGAGGCCGTACTCGGCGATCCGCGCCAGGTTCCACCAGTTCACCTCGGTCTGCAACATCCCCGCGTGACCGACCGGGTCGCCCGTGACCAGGCGCGGCAGTTCGACCGGAGCGGTGTCGTCGGCGCGGGCCGCGGCCGGGGCCGCGAACAACGCCGCGGCGGTGAGCCCGAGCACGCCCACCAGTGTGGTGAACCTGCCGCGTAACGTGCGTCGTAGGTACATGATGTGCTCCACGTCCTCTCGAAACAGGCGGGAAAACAACGACTGTCGCCTTCATGACCGGCCGGTCGGTCACAAGGTGGGCGGGACGGGTACAACTGTCAAGACGACCGGTCGGTTCGGCCGTCGGGAAGTCGAGATGAGCGATGGCGCGGCCGGACCGGGACGCGAGGCGTTGTCGCGGGCGGGGCTCGAAGTCGCCGACGCGTGCGTTCGCATCGAGACGAAAAGCTCCGGGGGCCGGCCGGCAACTGCGCCGGGGGCCAAAGCCGGCCGGAGGTCTTGGTGGCTCGGGCCAACGCCGCGTTCCGGCCGCTCATTATGCTTCGAGGAGTGGCCAATCGAGGAGTTCGGTGATGGTTGTCCCGTTCGACACGACGGAATTCCGACGCACACTCGGACATCTGCCGACCGGCGTCACGGTGATCACCACCACCGGACCGTTCGGTGGGCCCGTCGGCATGGCGTGCAATTCCTTCATGTCGGTGTCGTTGACGCCCCCGCTGGTGATGTTCTGCGTGGGCAACGAGTCGTCGACACTGATCGATCTTCGACGCAGCGGCACGTTCTGCGTCAACGTCCTCGGCAGTGACCAGGGACGGTTGTGCCGGCAGTTCTCGGTCAAGGACATCGATCGCTTCGCCGACGTGCGCTGGAGCGAGGCAGCGGCCGGACCGGAACTGGCGGACGCGCTCGCCTGGTTGGCGTGCACCATCGACGTCGAGCATGCCTCCGGTGATCACGTGATCATCGTCGGCAGGGTGAACGCACTACGGGCGAACCGCGACGAGCCGGCGCCGTTGGTGTTCCATCGGGGCAGGTTCGGGACGTTCCATGAGACGGTGGAACCGCTCGCGGCAACCGGGGCCCCGCCCCGGTCGGGGGCCGGTACCAACGGTCGGACCCCGTCGTCCGTACGGAATACATAGTTCACATGGAGTGCCCTTGTTTCCCGAACCGGATGCCGGATTGTTCGAAGTCTACGAATGGAGCCTGAGCCGGGACGGATTCGCGGTCGACGACGTCGCCCACGCATTCGGCCTCACGGACCCCGACGCGAGTGAGGCGATCGTCGCCACGCTCCTGGGACTCCAGCTCATTCGACCGTCCCACGACCGGGACGCCTGGTTCGTACCCGCGGATCCGAGCATCGCATCCGCGAATCTCCTGACCAGGAGCGAACTGGAACTGCTCCAACGGAAACAGGCGACAGGGCAGTTGCGCAACGACCTCGCCCGGCTCTCGTTGTTGTTCCGGTCGAGCAAGTTCGGCAGCCAGTACACGAATTCGTTCGACATCGTGAAAGTACCCGAGACGATCGGGCTGTTGTTGTCCGAATCGGCGGCGAACAGTTCCGACGAAATCGTCTGCATGCAACCCCGGAGCGAGTGGCCGGCCGAGAATCTGGTCGAGGCACGGGCCCGGGACTTCCACCGGCCCGACACGGGCGTGCCCATGCGCGTCCTGTACCAGCACGCCGCCCGATTCGACACACCGACCCGCGAACACGCGGGAAGGCTGGTCGAATCCGGCGTGGAGGTACGCACGGCCGGGGCGCTCTTCGGCACGATGTTCATCTTCGACCGCACCGCCGCGTACATCCTGGCGAGCGGCGAGGACGGCGGTGCCCTGGTGGTGCAGGAACGTTCGCTGATCGACTTCCTGTACTCGTGTTTCGAGCATGTCTGGGCGACGGCCAAGGAGTTCGACACCGGGCGTGCGGAAACCGACCTGATCAGCAACGACATGAAGAAGGAGATCGTCAGGATGTTGATCTCCGGTGCCAAGGACGAGGCCATCGCCCGACGCCTGGGTGTGTCGGTGCGCACGTGTCGCAAACACATCGGTCAGGTCATGCAGATGTTCGGTGCGACAAGCCGCTTCCAGTTCGGCTACCTGGTGAAGGAGGCCAACCTCGCGGAGGACGTGTAGCCCTCTGACCTGCGTGTTCGCACCGCGAGTGGGCTTCGTCGAGTGGCGGAGGGAGAGCTTCATCAAGTGGAAGTGCAGCTTGATGAGCGGGTCGCGGGCTGGAGTCCGCCGGCCCTCCGGCACAGACTTGTAAGCCGTGAGAACAATGCGATCGCGAAGCGGTCGTCCCGAAATCGGATTTCGTAACAGTCATCGCAGAGAACGGCCTCGCAGTCGGCGTCGCGGCGACGCGACTCGGTCGACCTGACGATCCATGCCCGTATTCGGCGTGCGCTTTTGCCTGCGCGCTTCCTTCTCGACTTCGGACAACCTTCCTCCGGAAATGCTTCCGCACGCACAACGCACAAGCTGGGGTGATGATGAGCGGGTCTGTCGTTCGTGACATCGGTCGGGGGTCGCCCGGACCTCGCGCCGTCACGGCACGGTCGGAAGTGGTCGGCCGATGACCGGGAACGGGCGCGCGCCGCGGCTCGCGGTATTCGGCGCCGGCGTGATGGGCGTCGGCATCGCCACGCTCGCCGTCGCGCGGGGAGTGGCGGTCACACTCGTCGACGTGGACCGGGCGCGACTGGATACCGCACGCGCGCGGTTACGCCACGAACTCCGGCTCGCACAGATGATGGGAGCGCTCTCCCCGGGTGGGGCGATCGGCGACCTGCGCCTCGCCGACGCGGCGACGGCGGCCGCGGACGCGACCTGGGTGATCGAGGCCGTCACCGAACTCGCCGGGCTCAAGGCCGACGTGCACAAGGAGATCGCCGCCGTGGTCGCGCCCGGCACGCTCCGCGTCACCAACACTTCGTCGATCCCCGTCGACGAACTCGCCGGCCAGGTCCCCTCCCCCGAGGACCTGGTCGGCATCCACTTCATGAATCCGCCCTACCTGATCGGCACGCTGGAGATCGTGCGCGGACCGCGCACCGGCGAGCGGGCGATGTCGGCCGTACGGGACCTGCTGTCGACCCTGGACCGCAGGGGCATCGTGGTCGGCGACGGCCCCGGCTTCGTCACCAGTCGGCTGCTGCACCGCATGATCAACGACGCGGCGAACCTCGTCGAGGAGGGCCGGGCGAGCGTCGAGGACGTCGACGCGCTGATGGAGGGCTGCCTCGGGCACCCGACCGGCCCGCTGCGCACGGCCGACCTGATCGGCATCGACAACCTCGTCGACTCGTTGTGGGTGCTGCACGAGCGCACGGGCGACGAGGGTTGCCGCCCCGGCGAACTGCTCCTGCGCAAGGTCGCCGAGGGCGAGCACGGCCGCAAGACCGGGCGTGGTTTCTACCGGTACGGAGCGTCGTGATGGCCGGCCAGGTGGAGTTGGACGAGCGCCTGCTCGCGTACGTGCGCTCGGTGTCCCTGCGCGACGACGACATCCTGCGCGACCTGGTCGCCGAGACCGCGTCCATGCCCATGCTCGACGCCATGGTCACCATGCCCGAGGAGGGCCAACTCCTGGCGCTGCTGGTCGGGTTGACCGGCGCCCACCGGGTATTGGAGATCGGCACGTTCACCGGATACGGCACGCTGTGCATGGCCCGGGCGCTGCCGCCCGACGGACGCATCGTCACCTGCGACATCAACGAGCGCTGGACCCGGATCGCCCGGCGCTACTGGGACCGTGCCGGCGTCTCCGACCGGATCGAACTGCGGCTCGGGGACGGCACGCGGACCATGGCGGCCCTGCTCGCCGAGCACGGCCCCGAGACCTACGACCTGGTGTTCGTCGACGCCGACAAGACCGGCTACGCGCGTTACTACGAGGACGCGCTCACCCACCTGCGGCCCGGTGGCCTGATCGTGCTCGACAACACCCTCTACTTCGGCCGGGTCGCCGACCCGGAGGCGGACGACCCGGACACCAGGGCCATCCGCGAACTCAACGCGGCGCTGTTCGCCGACGCCCGGGTGGAACTGTCGATGCTCGTCATGGCGGACGGGATCACGCTCGCCCGCAAGAACAAGGTGCGATGAGAAAGGGACTCTCCCATGACCGAATCGACAACACGCTCGACGGCGGACTCGACGACGTTCGAGCCGGCGGACCCGACCGCGGATCTCCCGGTCGCCGCCATCGAGGACCGCATCGGCGCATTCCTGGAGGCGAAGACCAAGGCGACCTGGGAGCGGGAGGTGGACCTGTTCGCCTCGGGCGCGGTCTCCTCGCTCTTCGCGATGGAACTGGTGGTGTTCGTGGAGAGCACCTTCGGCATCGCGGTGGAGGGCCCCGACCTCGCCCTGGACAACTTCCGCACCCTGCGCTCGATGAGCGCGCTGGTGATCCGGCTGCGCGGCGGGGGCGACGATGCCTGACCACCTGAGCGCGCTGGTGACCGAGACGGTCGCCGACGCCGCGAGCGGGTGGGACGTGGCGGGCGAGATCCCGATCGCCGTCCTGCGCGCACTCGGCGCCAAGGGCGTGTTGTGCGCCGAAACCGAGCAGAGGTTCGGCGGCCTCGGCCTGTCCTGTGTCGAGAACGGCGAACTCACCGCGCACACCGGCGCGCTGTGCAGCTCGCTGCGCAGCGTGATGACCTCCCAGGGCATGGCCGCGTGGACGATTCGGCGCTTCGGGGACCGGGCGCAGCGCGAGGAACACCTGGCCCGACTCACCGGCGGCGAACTGGCCGCGGTCGCGTTCAGCGAGCCGGCCGCCGGCAGCGACCTGGCCGCGATGAGCACCGGGATCCGGCGCGACGGTGGCGACATCGTCGTCCACGGCACCAAGACGTGGATCACGGTCGCCGACTACGCCGACTGGATCGTGGTGTTCGGCCGGTACGAGGGCGGCGGCGCGGTCGCCGTGGTGCCGACGACGGCGCCCGGGGTGCGGGTGACCCGGGTGCCCCACCCGATGGGCTGCCGGGCGGCCGGACACGCCACGGTGGAACTCGACCACGTACGGCTGCCCGCGGAGCACCTGCTCGCCGTGGCCGGTCAGCCGATCGTCATGCTCACCACCATCGCGCTGACCTACGGCCGGTTGTCGGTGGCCTGGGGCTGCGTCGGCATCCTGCGCGCGTGCCTGACGGCCGTCGCCCGACACGCGGCGGCCCGCGAGCAGTTCGGCAAACCCCTGCTCCAACACCAACTCGTCGCCCGGCACCTGGCCGAGCTGTACGCCGCGGAACGCACCGCGACGTTCGCCTGCGAGCGGGCGAGCGGCAGCCGCGACGAAGGATCACCCGAGCAGGTACCCGCGTCGGTCCTGGCCAAGCACGTCGCGGCCGGCCATGCCGCCCGCGGCGCGGCCTCCGCGCTCCAGGTGCTCGCCTCCGCGGGGGCGGCGAGCGGACACGTGGTCGAGCGCGCCTACCGCGACGCGAAGTTGATGGAAGTCATCGAAGGCAGCAACGAGATCTGCCAGCTGATCCTCGCCGAGCACGCGGCGTCGGCGGCGGGCTGAACGGTCGCACGAAACGGGAGCGGACATGTCCGAAGCACAACCGGTCGTGAAGTGCCTGATCTGGGACCTCGACAACACGCTGTGGCGCGGCACGCTGATCGAGGACGGCGACGTCGAGGTGGACGAGGCCGTCCGCAAGGTCGTGGTGGAGCTCGACGCGCGTGGAGTATTGCAGGCCGTCTCCAGCCGCAACGACCACGACGAGGCCTGGGCGCGGCTCGAACAACTGGGCCTGGCCGAATACTTCGTGCTGCCCCAGATCGGCTGGGGCCCGAAGTCGGAGTCGGTGCGCCGGATCGCCGAGCGGCTGAACTTCGCCACCGGGACGATCGCGTTCATCGACGACCTGCCGACCGAGCGCGCCGAGGTCGCCTACCACCTGCCCGACGTGCGGTGCTACCCGGCCGAGCAGGCCGCCGCGCTGCTCGACCTGCCCGAGTTCAGCCCGCCGGTGGTCACCGTCGACGCGCGTCGCCGCCGGATGATGTACCGGGCCGGATTCGAGCGGGACCGGGAGCGGGAGCAATACCGCGGCGCCGACGAGGAGTTCCTGCGCTCGCTCGACCTGGTGATGCGGATCGGCGAGGCCCGGGACGAGGAGATCACCCGGGTCGAGGAACTGACCCTGCGCACCAGCCAGATGAACGCCACCGGCGTGCACTACTCGGACGCGGCGCTGCGCGCACTGGCCCGCGACGAGGATCACGACGTACTGGTGGTCTCGATGAGCGACCGCTTCGGGCCACACGGCGCGGTCGGGGTGATGCTGATCGAGAAGACCCCGCGGACGTGGCACATCAAACTCCTGGCGACCTCCTGCCGGGTCGTCTCCTTCGGCGCGGGCGCGGTACTGCTGCGCTGGCTCACCGACGCCGCCGCCCGGGCCCGGGTGCACCTGGTCGCCGACTTCCGCCGTACCGAGCGCAACCGAATGATGGAAGTGGCCTACCGGTTCGCGGGATTCGCCGACGCGGACTGCACGTGCCTGGCCTCCTTCCCGGCCACCGAGGGAACCGAGGTCCTGCATCTGGAACCGGTCCGCCAGGACCCCCCGACGACCATGCGGGTCACCGCCCCGGACCCGCAGGCCGCCGGTCGGGAGGCGGAATGGGCGTAGCCGCGCACCGATCCGACGGTTGACGCAGAGCACGAACGATCTACGGGGGATCTCTTGCAGTTCATGGTTCTGGGCCCGTTGAAACTGATGGACGACGAGAAACCGATCGCGCTCGGCGGCGACCGGCGGCGGGCGACACTCGGCCTGCTGCTGCTCAACGCCAACCGCGAGGTGGCGACCAGCAAACTCCTCGAGGGTCTGTGGGACACCGAGGAGACGCCGCCGACCGCACGCAAGATCCTGCAGAACGCGGTGCGCGGACTGCGGGTGATGTTCGCCGAGCACACGCGCGGCGACACCCGCCCGCCCGCGCTGCTGACCTGCTCGCACGGATACCAGTTGCAGGTCGACCCCGAACAGGTCGACATGTTCCGCTTCCACCGCCTCGCCCAGGCCGGCCGCGCGGAACTGGCGGTCGGCCGCCCCGCCGCCGCCGCGGACACCCTGCGCGAGGTGCTGGCACTGTGGCGCGGACCGGCCCTGGCCGACCTGGTCGAGGCCGGACACTCCTGGGCGGAGCTGACCGCACTGCACAACGCCCGCCTCGACGTGATGGAGGACTACTACGAGGCCGAGTTGGCCAACGGGCACCACCAGGGCGTGCTCGGCGGGTTGGAGACCATGGTCGAGGCCGAGCCACTGCGCGAGCGGGCATGCCACCAGCTGATGCTGGCGCTGTACCGCAGCGGACGCCAGGCCGACGCGCTGGCGGTCTACCGCCGGGCCCGGCTGCGCCTCGCCGAGCAGTTCGGCCTCGAACCCGGCCGGGAACTGCGGATGTTGCAACACGCGATCCTGGTGCACGACCCGTCCCTCGCCGCGCCCGCCGCACCGGCCCGACCCGTGGTGCTCGCCGCGCCCACACCGGAGCCGGAACAGCCCGAATACCCGCTCGCCCGCACCGCCCCGGCCGTGGCGCCGCCCGCCGCCGGGGCCCGGAGCCGGGTCAGCGCCGTACTGATCCGCGCCGACTTCGGCACCGGCCCCCGGGTCGTCGACGTCGGCGAGGCACTGGAACGCACCGCGACGACGGTACGCGAGGAGGTCGAACGATTCGGCGGCGTCGTCGCCGGCTCGACCGGCTCGGTCACCCTGGCGGTGTTCCGCCCCGACACCACGCGGGACGACGACACCGACCGGGTCGCCGAACGCGCCGTGCACGCCGCCGTCTCCCTGCGCCGGCGCATCTGCTTCGAGGTCCCCGACGGCGAACGACCCGCCCTGCGGGTGGCCGTGTCGACGGGCGAGCTCCCGGTGCGTCCCGCCGAACGATTCCTGGAACCGCTGCCGGTCAACGGTGCGTTGCTCGTCGACTGTGAGTCCCTGCTTCAGTTCGCCGAGGACACCGAGATCGTGGTGTGCGACCACACCAGCCGACTGACCGGCGCGGCGATCCGCTACGACCACCAGGGTGGACCGCACCCACGACGGACCGTCCGGGGAGGCTGTCCGGACTCGCCGATCATGCTCGCGGTGATGGATCGCGAACCCGAGTTGGACGTACTGAGCAGCCTGCTCGAACGGGTCCGCCGGCGGGCCCGGCCACACCTGGTGCTGGTCGTCGGCGGGCCCGGGATCGGCAAGTCGCGGTTGCTCGCGGCGTTCGAGAGACGGGTGCGCGACGCCGCGACGATCCGGCTCGACCCGCACGGGCCGGCGACCACCCCCAATGTGGCCGAACTCGCCGAGTACCGCCCGCTCGTGGTGTTCGCCGACGACCTGCAGGCGGCCGACAACACGGTCCTGACCGTCGTCGAGGGCCTGCTCGACCAACCGGAACCGACCCCGCTCCTGGTGGTCGCCGCCGCCCGTCCGGAACTGTTCCGCCGCCGCCCGGGATGGGGCGACGGCAGTCGGCACGCGAGCCGGATGACCCTGGAGCCGGTCACACCCGAGGCACCCGCCCGGGCGCCGGAGGAGCGCGACACGCCCAGGCTCTGCCACGTCCCGGGTCGGGGCCGCCCTCGCTCTTTGGTCCGGGGAGCCAGATTCGCCGCCCGGTCCGGGTTTCTCGAACCGGGTTGCCCACCGTCCTCGCAGGGTTCACTGGCCCCGTTGAGTACTCGGCCGGAGGAGTGACGAGACCATGGAGAACGAGGGCAGGCTACGGAACTACCTCAAGCAGGCGGTCGGCGAACTCCAGGACACCCGCGAACGGTTGCGGGAACTGGAGCAGGCCGCCGCCGAGCCGATCGCGATCGTCGGCATGGCCTGCCGCTTCCCCGGCGGGGTCGAATCACCCGCCGGACTCTGGGAGTTGGTGGCCGAGGGCCGGGACGCGATCGCCGCGTTCCCGACCGACCGCGGCTGGGACGTCGACGGCCGCTACGACCCCGACCCCGGCGTGCCCGGCAGCTACTACGCACGCGGTGGGGGATTCCTCTACGACGCGGCCGACTTCGACGCCGACTTCTTCGGGATCTCGCCGCGCGAGGCGTTGGCGATGGACCCGCAGCAGCGGCTGCTCCTGGAGACCGCGTGGGAGGCACTGGAACGCACCGGGACCGACCCGCAGGCGCTCCGGGGCAGCGACACCGGGGTGTTCGTCGGCCTGATGGGCCACGGCGGACAGCGGTACGGCCTCGGCGCGGAGGAGGCCGGTCGGGGCGGCGACGGCTTCGGCGGGACCGGCAGCGCGGCCAGCGTCGCCTCCGGCCGGATCGCCTACCTGCTCGGCCTGGAGGGTCCGGCCCTGACCGTCGACACGGCGTGCTCGTCGTCGCTGGTGTCGATGCACCTGGCGAGCCGGTCGCTGCGCAAGGGCGAATGCTCGCTGGCACTGGTCGGCGGCGCCTCGGTGATGGCGACGCTGGACACCTTCGTCGACTTCTCCCGGCAGCGCGGTCTGGCCGAGGACGGCCGGTGCAAGGCGTTCGCGGCCACGGCGGACGGCACCGGGTGGTCCGAGGGCGTGGGCATGGTGGTCCTGGCCCGCCTCTCCGACGCCCGGCGGCTGGGATACCCCGTGCACGCGGTGATCCGGGGCAGCGCGGTCAACTCCGACGGCGCCTCCAACGGCCTGACCGCGCCGAACGGTCCGTCCCAGCAGCGGGTCATCCGTCGGGCACTGGCCGACGCGGGCCTGACCGCCGCCGACGTGGACGTGGTGGACGCACACGGCACCGGCACCCGACTCGGCGACCCGATCGAGGCACAGGCCCTGCTGGCGACCTACGGTCGGGAGCGTCCCGACG
This sequence comes from Embleya hyalina, assembly GCF_003967355.1. Taxonomy (GTDB): domain Bacteria; phylum Actinomycetota; class Actinomycetes; order Streptomycetales; family Streptomycetaceae; genus Embleya; species Embleya hyalina. Next base: position 131,149 of record NZ_BIFH01000028.1, read on the forward strand.
ACCGACCGCTGTGGCTGGGCTCGCTGAAATCCAACATCGGCCACACCCAGGCCGCGGCGGGCGTCGGCGGCGTGATCAAGATGGTGCAGGCGCTGCGACACGGCCTGCTGCCCAGGACGCTGCACGTGGACGAGCCGACCCCCGCCGTGGACTGGGCGTCGGGCGCGGTCGAACTGCTGACCGAGGCACGCGCCTGGCCCGAGACGGGCCGGCCCCGTCGGGCCGCGGTCTCGGCGTTCGGGATCAGCGGAACCAATGCGCACGTGATCATCGAGGAGGCGCCGGCGGAGCCGGAGCCGGAGCCGGAGCCGGAGTCGGAACCGGGGGTGGAGCCGGGGTTGGAGCAGGGCTCGGAACCGGAGTCGGAGCCGGTATCGACACCGGGGCCGGCACCGGACTCCGGGCACCCCGCGGTGCCGCTGCTGCTGTCCGCCGCCTCGGCCCCGGCGCTCGCCGCCCGGGCGCGCCAACTGCACGAGTTCACGGCGGCCGACCCGGCCGCCCCCGTGGCCGCCGCCCTGGCCGGCCGCGCGCCACGACTGGCACACCGCGCGGCCGTGCTCGGCACCGACCCGGCGGCGGGACTGCGTGCCCTCGCCGAGGGTCGGCCGTCCCCGGACGTCCTCCTCGGCACCGCCCGCCCCCGTGGGAAGACCGTGTTCGTCTTCCCCGGCCAGGGCTCGCAATGGTCCGGAATGGCCCTCGACCTGTACCGCGAATCCCCGGTGTTCCGTGCCTGCCTGGACCGCTGCGCCGACGCCCTCGAACCGCACGTCGACTGGAACCTCGTCGACGCGCTCGCCGGACCCCTCGACCGCGTCGACGTGGTGCAACCGGCGCTGTGGGCGGTGATGATCTCGATCGCCGCGCTGTGGGAGAGCCACGGCCTCGCTCCCGACGCGGTACTGGGCCACTCCCAGGGCGAGATCGCCGCCGCATACGTCGCCGGCGCCCTCTCCCTGGCCGACTCGGCCACGGTCGTCACCGCCCGCAGCAAGGCCATCGTGCGCCTGGCCGGTACCGGCGGCATGGCCTCCGTGCACCTTCCGAGGGCCGACACCGCGCACCGGATCGAGCGCTACGCCGGCGCGGTCGAGATCGCCGCCGTCAACGGACCCGGCAGCACGGTCGTCTCGGGCACGCCCGCCGCCCTGACCGACCTCGTCGAGTCCTGCGAGGCCGACGGGATCCGGGCACGGCTCATCCCGGTGGACTACGCCTCCCACTCGGCGCACGTCGAGGCCCTGCGGGACGACATCCTCGGCACGCTCGCCGGCATCCGACCCCGCCCGACCCGCGTCCCGTTCCATTCCACGGTCACCAACGAGATCCTGGTCGGCCCGGAACTGGACGCCGAGTACTGGTTCCGCAACCTGCGGCACACCGTCGGCTTCGCCGCCGGCACCCGGGCGCTGCTCGACCGGGGACACCGCGTGTTCGTCGAGGTCAGCGCACACCCGGTGCTGACCACCGCGATCGGCGAGACGATCGAGGAGGCGGAAACCCCCGACACGGTCGTCCTGGAGTCGCTGCGCCGGGACGAGGGCGGGTCGACGCGCTTCGCCGCCGGACTGGCCGGGGCGTACGTACACGGCATCGAAATCGGCTGGCAATTGCCGCCGTGCGACGTCGAGTTGCCGACCTATCCCTTCCAACGTCGGCGCTACTGGCTCGAAGAGCCCGCCGCGATCGGCGACATCACCGCCCTCGGTCTGCACCGCGCCGACCACCCGATGCTCGGCGCGGCGCTGCGCACCGCCGACGCGGAGACACTCGTCCTCACCGGCCGGCTGTCCCCTGCCGCGCAACCGTGGCTGGCCGACCACGGGATCGGCGAATCGGTGCTGCTGCCCGGCGCGGCGATGGTCGAACTCGCCCTCCAGGCCGGCGACCGGGTCGGTCGCGCGCATCTGGCCGAACTGACCATGCGGGCGCCGGTGGTCGTCGACGCCGACCTCGATCTCCAGGTGCTGATCGGCCCGGAGGTCGACGCGGGTCGGCCGGTGGCGGTGTACACCAGCCCGAGCGGGCGGGACGAGTGGACCCGGCACGCACAGGGCGTGCTGACCGCCGAGGAGCCGCCGGCACCCGGCGCGTCGACCTCCTGGCCGCCGCCGGGCGCGGTGGCCGTACCGCTGGACGGGTTCTACGAGACCCTGGCCGAGCGCGGCTACGCCTACGGCCCGGCCTTTCGCGGCGTGCGCGCGGCATGGCGCGACGGCGAGGTGATCCACGCCTCGGTCGCGCTGCCGGACGAGGTGGACGTCTCCGGCTTCGGGCTGCACCCCGCCCTGTTGGACGCGTCGCTGCACGCGGCCGGCCTGGCCGATACCGGCGAACTGCGCCTCCCGTTCGGCTGGACCGACGTACACGTGTACGCCACCGCCGCGCGCACCGTCCGGGTAAGCCTGTCCCCGGCCGGATCGGATGCGATCGCCCTGCTCGTCACCGACGAGGCGGGGCAAGTCGTGGCATCGGTTGGCGGGTTGTCGCTGCGTCCGGTGGACGCGGACGCGTTCGGTCGGGCCCGGGTGGACACCTCGGCGCTCTTCGGCCTCGACCTCGTCCCGATCGACCTCCCCGAACCACCCGCCGAACACTCGTGGTTCACCCTCTCGGCCACCGGCCACGACCGTCCGAACCCGCCATCCTCCGCGCAGGCCGCGCTGTGGACCTGCCCGACCGGCGACCTCGAGGACGTCGTCGCCCGGACGCTGGAGGTGGTTCGGGACTGGCTCGCCGATGCGGACCCGGCCGAGGTCCCGCTCGTCGTGCTCACCCGGGCGGACGAGCCCGCACACCGCGCGGTGACCGGCCTGTTGCGCACCGCCCGGAGCGAACACCCGGGCCGACTGCGGCACATCGACGTCGACGACCACCCGCACACCGGGCGCGCGCTGCCCGCCGCGATGGCCGTCGACCACCCCGAACTGGTGCTCCGCGCCGGGACCGGCGCGGTGCCGCGCCTGGTCCGCGCGTCGGCGTCGCCCGCTCTGCCCGAGCCGCACGATCGGCCGTGGCGGCTGGCCCCGACCCATCGCGGCGACCTGGACGGACTGTCGCTCGCCGCGTGCCCCGAGGTGACGCGCCCGTTGGCGGCCGGCGAGGTGCGGGTCGCGCTGCGGGCGGGCGGGCTGAACTTCAAGGCCGTGCTTCTCGAACTGGGCATGGTGGCGCGGGACGAGTGGTCCTCGCTGGGCGAAGGCGCGGGAGTGGTCCTGGAGGTCGGTGCGGACGTCACCGGACTGGCCCCGGGGGACCGGGTGATGGGGCTGTTCACCGGCGGTCTGGGTACGGAAAGCGTCTCGGATCGCCGGCTGGTCGTACCGATGCCCGAACACCTGTCGTTCGCCCAGGCCGCCGGGGTCCCGGTGGTGTATCTGACCGCCTACTACGGCCTCGCGGACCTGGCCGGGCTCCGATCCGGCGAATCGCTGCTGCTGCACGCCGCGACCGGCGGAGTGGGCTTCGCCGCCCAACAACTGGCCCGGCACTGGGGCGCCGCGGTGTTCGGCACCGCGAGCGCCGGCAAACGCGACGTGCTGCACGCGTGGGGTTTCGACGACGACCACCTCGCCGACTCGCGCAGCCTCGGCTACGCCGAGCGGTTCGGCCGGACCACCGGCGGACGCGGCGTGGACGTGGTGCTCAACGCGTTGGCTCACGAGCACGTCGAGGAGTCGCTGACCCTGCTGTCGCCCGGTGGTCGTTTCGTGGAGATGGGCAAGACCGACATCCGCGACCCCGAGGAGATCGCGAAGACGCATCCCGGGGTGCGCTACCGGGCGTTCGACGTGATGGACGCCGGCTTCGAGCGCCTCGGCGAGATGCTGGAGGCGATCCGCGTCCTGTTCGACGAGGGCGCGCTGCGACCGATGCCGCTGACCACGTTCGAGATCCAGCGGGCACCGGAGGCGTTCCGATACCTGCGCCAGGCCCGACACGTGGGCAAGATCGTGCTGACGATACCCGCGCCGCTCGACCCCGACGGCACGGTGCTGATCACCGGCGGGACGGGTGTGCTCGGCGGGGTGATCGCGCGGCATCTGGTCGCCGAACACGGCGCGCGGCGACTGCTGTTGACGAGCCGACGCGGCCCGGCGGCCGAGGGCGCGGGCGCGTTGCTCGACGACCTGCGCGCGGCGGGCGCCGACGTGGATGTGGTGGCGTGCGACGTCACCGACCGCGAGGCCCTCGCCGAGCTGATCGGTTCGACGCATCGCCTGACCGGGGTGGTACACGCCGCCGGGGTGCTCTCCGACGGCGTCCTGGAGGCGCTGACCCGCGACGACCTCGACGCCGTATTGCGGGCCAAGGCCCGCTCGGCATGGGATCTGCACGAGCTGACCCGGGATCACGACCTGTCCCTGTTCGTGCTGTTCTCCTCGGCCGCCGGCGTGCTGGGCAACGCGGGCCAGGGCGGATACGCCGCGGCCAACGCCTTCCTCGACGGTCTCGCGGAACATCGGCGCGGGCTCGGCCTTCCGGGCCTGTCGATCGCGTGGGGCCTGTGGGCTCGGGAAAGCGCGATGACCGGACACATGAGCGACACGGACCGGGACCGCCTGGCCCGGATCGGACTGGGCGCGATCACCGACGAGCAGGGCGCGGCCCTGTTCGACGCCGCCCTCGCCCTGCGCCGCCCGGTCGCGGTGGCCGTGCCGATCGACGTGGCCGCCCTGCGCGGGAGCGGCCGCCCCCGGCCCGACATCTTGTCGGCACTGGACCCGTCGGGCCCGACCCGGCGCCGGGTCGCGGCCCGGGCGACCGACACCTCGCGGGCGGACCGGTTCCTCGAACTGCCCGAACGCCGACGCCGCCGGGAACTCCTGGAACTGGTCCGGGAGTCCGCGGCCCTCGTGCTCGGGCACGAAACGGCCGCCGCGGTCGACGCGGACAGCGCGTTCAAGGAACTCGGGTTCGACTCGCTGACGGCGGTGGAACTGCGCAACCGATTGGGCAACGGCACGGGCCTGCGACTGCCCCCGACGGTCGTGTTCGACCACCCGACGCCGGTCGAACTGGCCGGCTTCCTGGACGAACTGCTCGTGCCCGCCGAGGAGACCGGGGTGCGGTCCGTCGTCACCGGACTCGATCGACTCGCCGTCGCGGATCTCGACGACGAGGAACGCGACCTGCTCGCCAAGGGGCTCCAGGAGGTGCTGCGCCGACTCGCCGCACCGACCGACGCGGGCGGCGAGGACCGGGACTTCACCGCCGCCTCCGACGACGAACTCTTCGACTTCATCGACGGCGAACTCGACATCGCATGACTTCGCCTGTCCGCACGGAAGGGGGCTGCCCGGGATGTCCAACGAGCAGAAGCTGCGCGAATATCTGAGGCGCGTCACGACGGACCTCCAGCGCGCCCAGCGGGAGCTGCGCGACGCCGAGGCCGCCGCCCGGGAGCCGATCGCGATCGTCGGCATGGCGGCCCGGTTCCCCGGTGCCGCCAACGCGCCCGAGGAGCTGTGGGAACTGATCCGTGGCGGTGGGGAAGCCCTCACGGATTTCCCGAGCGACCGAGGGTGGGATCTCGATCGGCTGTCGGACCCCGACCCCGACACACCCGGAACCACCTACCTCACCCGGGGCGGCTTCCTGGCCGGCGCGGGGCGGTTCGATGCCGAGTTCTTCGGGATCTCACCGCGCGAGGCGGCGGCGATGGACCCGCAGCAGCGGGTGCTGTTGGAAACCTCCTGGGAGGCGCTGGAGAGCGCCCGCATCGACCCGGCGTCGATGCGGGGCAGCTCCACCGGCGTCTTCGTCGGGGTGATCCCGCAGGAGTACATGCCGCGCGCGGGGGAGACGCCCGACGACCTGGAGGGCTTCGTCCTCACCGGCGGCACCACCAGCGTCGCGTCCGGCCGGATCGCCTACGTGCTCGGCCTGTTGGGACCGGCGGTGACGCTGGACACCGCGTGCTCGTCGTCGCTGGTGTCGATGCACCTGGCGGAGCAGTCGCTGCGCAGCGGGGAGTGCGACATCGCGCTGGCGGGCGGCGCCACCGTGATGTCCGGGCCGAGCGTGTTCGTCGAGTTCTCCCGGCAGCGCGGGCTGGCGCCGGACGGCCGCTGCAAGGCGTTCGCGGCGGCGGCGGACGGCACCGGGTTCTCCGAGGGCGTCGGGATGCTGGTGTTGGCCCGGTTGTCCGACGCGCGGCGGCGCGGGTTGCCGGTATTGGCGTTGGTCCGGGGCAGCGCGGTGAACTCCGACGGTGCGTCCAACGGCCTGACCGCGCCGAACGGGCCGTCCCAGCAGCGGGTGATCCGGCAGGCACTGGCCAACGCCGGTCTGTCCCCGGCCGAAGTGGATGTGGTGGAGGGTCATGGCACGGGAACACGGCTGGGAGACCCGATCGAGGCGGACGCGCTGCTGGCCACGTACGGACGGGCACGTACGCCGGGTTCCGACGAACAGGCGTTGCTGCTGGGCTCGGTGAAGTCGAACATCGGGCACACCCAGGCCGCGGCGGGCGTGGCCGGGGTGATCAAGATGGTCATGGCCATGCGCGACGGGGTGGTGCCGGGGACGCTGCACGTGGACGAGCCGACACCGGCGGTGGACTGGTCCGCCGGGACGGTCGAGGTGGTGACGGAGTCCCGGCCGTGGCCGGCGACGGGCCGGCCGAGACGGTCGGCGGTGTCGTCGTTCGGGATCAGCGGGACCAACGCGCACGTGATTCTCGAACAGGCCCCGGTGGAAGAGCCGGTGGCGGCGAGCGAGCCGGAGTCGACGCCGCCGGCGCCCGGGTCGGCGTTGCCGGTGGTTCCGGTGGTGGTGTCGGCGCGGTCGGCCGGGGCGCTGCGGGCACAGGCGGAGCGGCTTCTGCCGGTGGTCGCGAGCGGCGCGTCGCCGGCGGACGTGGGGTTGTCGGCGGCGGTGTCGCGGTCGACGTTCGAGCACCGCGGCGTGGTGCTGGCGGCCGACGCGGATGAACTTGCGGACGGTTTGCGGGCGTTGGCCGCTGGTGAGTCGGCGGCGGGGGTGGTGTCCGGGGTCGCCGCCGAAGGGCTCACGGCATTCCTGTTCACCGGCCAGGGTGCGCAACGTGCCGGCATGGGCCGGGAGTTGTACAAGACCTTTCCGGTGTTCGCGGCGGCGTTCGACGAGATCTGCGGGCATTTCGACACGCTGTTGCCCGGGTCGTTGCGAGACGTCGTGTTCGGGGACAGTGCGGGGTTGGACCGGACCGAGTGGACCCAGCCGGCGTTGTTCGCGGTCGAGGTCGCGATGTTCCGGCTCCTGGAATCGTGGGACGTCCGGCCCGACTTCGTGACCGGGCATTCGATCGGCGAGTTGGCCGCCGCGCACGTTGCCGGGGTGCTCGATACGGCCGACGCGTGTGAGGTCGTGGCGGCGCGGGGCCGGTTGATGCAGGCGTTGCCGGCCGGCGGGGCGATGGTCGCGGTGCGGGCCGCCGAGGCGGAGGTGCGCGAACTCCTGCGCGGGTACGAGGACCGGGCCGGGATCGCGGCGGTCAACGGGCCGACGTCGGTGGTGGTCTCCGGCGCCGAGGACGTCGTCCTCGCGGTCGCGGACGCCCTGCGGGAGCGCGGCCACACGACGAACCGGCTCACCGTCGGCCACGCCTTCCACTCACCCCTGATGGATCCCGTCCTGGACGGGTTCGCCACGGTCCTGGACGGCGTGGTGTTGGCCGAGCCGGTGATTGCGATGGCGGCCGACGCGGCCGATGTGCGTTCGGCGCGGTACTGGGTCGACCACGTCCGCGAGCCGGTGCGCTTCGCGGAGCATGTCGCCCGCCTGCGGGAGCGGGGCGTCACGCGGTTCCTGGAGATCGGCCCGGACGCGGTCCTCACCGCCCTGGGCCCGGAGACCGCACCGGACGGGTTGTTCGTCGCCCTCCAACACCGCGACCGCCCCCAGGCCCGTACCGCGCTCACCGCGCTCGCCCGGCTGCACACCCACGGCCACACCGTCGACTGGCAACACCTGTTCGCGGACACGACCGCCTCGCTCGTCGATCTCCCGACCTACCCCTTCCAACAGCGCCACTACTGGCTGCCGGAGTCGTCGTCGGGCGATGTCGTCTCGGCCGGGCAGGTGGCCGCCGGTCACGCGATGTTGGAAGCCGTGGTGCGGGTCGCCGATGCCGACGAGGTGGTGTTCACCGGGCGGCTGTCCGTACGGACGCACCCCTGGGTCGCCGAACACGAGCTCGGCGGGCGGGCGTTGGTGCCCGGCACCGCGTTGCTCGACATGGCGATCCGGGCCGGGGACGAGGTCGGCTGCGCCGGCGTGGCCGAGATGGTGGTCACCGCGCCCCTGATCCTCCCCGAGTCGGGTGGGGTGCGGGTGCAGCTCGTGGTGCACGAGGCGCGGGACGGCGGGGAGCGGCCGTTCGCGATCCACTCCTGCCCCGAGGACGCGTCCGGCGAGGAATGGACGTGCCACGCCACCGGACTGCTGGCCTCCACCGCCCCCGAGCCGGACTTCGAGCTGAGCGAATGGCCGCCGGCGGGGGCTCGACCCGTGCCGATGGACGGGTTCTACGACCGGCTCGCGGAGCACGGCTACGTGTACGGCCCGCTGTTCCGCGGGCTGCACACGCTGTGGCGCCGTGACGGCGGTGCCGGCGCCGAGTTCTTCGCCGAGGTCGCCCTGCCGGAACACGCCGACACGGCCCGGTTCGGGATCCATCCCGCCCTGTTCGACGCGGCGATCCATCCACGGGTCGTGGCCGCGATCGCCGACGCGGGTGCGGACTTCACGCTTTTGCTGCCGTTCGTGTGGAACGGGATCAGCCTCCACGCGACGGGCGCGACCGCCCTGCGGGTACGGGTCCTGATCGACGATCCGACCGACGGGACGTCCTGTCGGGTACAACTCGCCGACCAGGCCGGGCAACCGGTCGCCGAGGTGCGCTCGGTCGAGGCCCGCCCGGTGTCGACCGACCGGTCGGCCACGCGGGACGAGACGTCCGGATCCCTCTTCGAGGTGGAATGGGTTCCGGTCGAGCCGACCCCGACCGAGCCGACCGGGAGCTGGGTCCTGGTCGGTGGGCCCGACCGCCGCATCGAGGACGCGCTGCCCGTCGTCCGCCACGCGACGTTGCGGGAGGCGGCCGGTGCCGACGTGGTGGTCGTCGCGTACACCGCGCCCTCGGACGGCGGCGACGTCGTCGCGTCGGTGCACGACACGACGGTCCGGGTGGTGGACCTCCTCCGGGAATGGTCGGCCGACGACGGACACCGGTCCGGCCGCCTGGTCGTGGTCACCCGTGGTGCGGTGGCGACCGATGCCGCGCCGGACCTGGTGGGTGCGTCGGTGTGGGGCCTGTTGCGGTCCGCGCGGGCGGAACACCCCGACCGGATCGTGCTGGTGGACGTCGACGACGACCCGGCCTCGCTCGCGCTCCTGCCCGCCGTGTCGGCGGCCGGCCACGACGAGGCCGCGGTCCGCGCCGGCGCGGTGACGGTACCCCGCCTGGTGCCGCGGCCCGCGCCTGCGGACGCGGCCCGGCCGGTGCCCGCGCCCGACGGCACCGTCCTGGTGACCGGTGGGACCGGCGCGCTGGGCGCGTTGTTCGCCCGGCACCTGGTCACCGAGTACGGGGTCCGGCACCTGGTCCTCACCAGCCGCCGGGGGCAGGACGCGCCGGGGGCCGCCGAGTTGGTCGCCACACTCACCGAACTCGGGGCCACCGTACGGATCGCCGCCGGTGACGTGGCCGACCGGGCCGTACTCGCGGCGATCCTCGACACGATCCCCGCGGAACACCCGCTCACCGGTGTCGTGCACACCGCCGGCGTGATCGACGACGGCATCCTCACCGCCCTCACCCCCGAGCGGGTCGACGCGGTGCTTCGGCCCAAGGTCGACGCCGCGTGGCACCTGCACGAGCTCACCCGCGAGCACCCGCTGACGATGTTCGTGATGTTCTCCTCGCTGGCCGGCACGCTGGGCAACGCCGGACAGGCCAACTACTCGGCGGCCAACCACTTTCTCGACGCGCTCGCGCACCACCGCCGGGCCCACGACCTGCCCGCGATCTCGCTGGGCTGGGGGCTGTGGGCCACCGAGGGCGGTATGCGGGCCGGCGGCGCCGACCAGGTGCGACGGAGCGGCCTGCGGGCGATCACCCCGGAGGCCGGGTACGCGCTGTTCGACCGGGCCCTGGCGGCGAACCGTGCGGTGACCCTGCCCGCGCGACTCGATCCGCGCGTGTTGCGGGCCGGGTCGGCGCCGATCCCGTCGATGTTGCGGAGCCTGGTCGGGCGTTCGGCGCGCCGGGTGGTGCGGCCGGGCGCGGCCGACCAACGGGCCCTGGCCGAGCGGCTGGCCGCATTGCCGCGCCGGGAGCGGCAGGAGCAGGTCGTCGACCTGGTCCGGGCCGAGGTTGCGGCGGTGCTCGGGTTCGGCGCGGGCGAACGGGTCGGCGAGAGCGTGCCGTTCCGCGACCTGGGCTTCGACTCGCTGACCGCCGTCGAGTTGCGCAACCGGCTGTCCGCGACCACGGGACTGCGACTGTCGCCCGGGGTGGTGTTCGACTATCCGACGGTCGCGACGCTCGCGGAGCACGTGCTGTCCGAGCTGAGCGGAGACCTGCCCGCCTCGGCCACGGCCGTCGCCGCGTCGGTGTCGGGGCCCGGCGGCGCGAACGAGCCGATCGCGATCGTGGGCATGGCGTGCCGCTTCCCCGGCGGGGCCGACACGCCCGAGGAGTTGTGGCGGCTGGTCGTGGACGGCGTGGACGCGATGGCGGACATACCGGATGACCGGGGTTGGGACATCGCGCGGTTGTGGGATCCGGATCCGGACAAACCCGGCACGTTCTATCCGCGCGCCGGCGGATTCATCGACGACCCCGCCGGGTTCGACGCCGGCTTCTTCGGCATCTCGCCGCGCGAGGCGCTGGCGATGGACCCGCAGCAGCGGTTGTTGCTGGAGACCTCCTGGGAGGCCCTGGAGAGCGGCGGCATCGACCCGCGGTCGTTGCGCGGCAGCGCTACCGGCGTCTACACCGGCCTGACCGCACAGCAGTACGAGGCGGGCGCCGGGACGGTCGAGGAGGGCGTCGAGGGGTATCGGCTGACCGGCTCGACGACGTCCTTCGGATCCGGCCGGATCTCCTACGTCCTCGGCCTCGAGGGCCCGACGATGTCCATCGACACGGCGTGCTCGTCGGTGTTGGTTTCCGTGCACCTCGCCGCCAACGCGGTGCGCAGCGGCGAGTGTGCGCTGGCCCTGGCGGGCGGCGCGACGGTGATGGCGCAGCCCATCGGCTTCATCGAGTTCTCCCGGCAGCGCACGTTGTCCCCCGACGGCCGGGCCAAGGCGTTCGCCGAGGCCGCCGACGGCACCGGATGGTCCGAGGGCGTGGGCATGTTCGTACTGGAACGGTTGTCCGACGCCCGCCGGCACGGGCACCCGGTGCTCGCGCTGATCCGGGGCAGCGCGGTGAACTCCGACGGCGCGTCCAACGGCCTGACCGCCCCCAACGGCCCGGCGCAACAGCGGGTGATCCGGCAGGCGTTGGCCAACGCGGGCCTCGTCGGGGCCGAGGTGGACCTGCTGGAGGCGCACGGGACGGGCACCAGACTCGGCGACCCGATCGAGGCACAGGCCCTGTTGGCCACCTACGGCCGGGACCGGCCGGCGGATCGCCCCCTGTGGCTGGGTTCGGTCAAATCCAACATCGGGCACACCCAACACGCCGCCGGTGCCGGTGGGTTGATCAAGGCGGTCCTGGCCATGCGCGACGGCCTGATGCCCAAGACGCTGCACGTGGACGAGCCGACGTCGGCGGTGGACTGGTCGTCCGGGGCGATGCGGTTGTTGACCGAGGCCCGCCCGTGGCCGGAGGTGGACGGGCCGCGTCGGGCCGCGGTGTCGGCGTTCGGGATGAGCGGGACGAACGCGCATGTCGTGCTGGAGCAGGCCCCCGAGGAGCCGGTCCCGGCGGAGGCGGAGGTGTCCCTGCCGGCGGTGCCGTGGGTGTTGTCGGCCAAGTCGCCGCAGGCGCTGCGGGCGCTGGCCGAGCGCATGGCATCGCTGTTGTACACCACGGACGAAGCGGACGTCGCCGGTGCCGCGCCGAGCCTGCTCGACGTCGGGTTCTCGCTGGCGGCCCGGTCCGGGTTCGAGTACCGGGCGGTGCTCGTGGTCGGGGAGGCCGCGGAGGCCCGGGCCGGGCTGTGGGCGATCGCCGAGCCCGAGCGCGAGGCGGAGCGCGGGCCCGAGCCCGAGCGCGAGGTGCCCGCCACCGCGGACGGGCGCACCGCGTACCTGTTCTCCGACCGCCCCGCGCCCGGCCCGGACCGGGCCTTGTACGAGACGTGGCCGGTGTACGCCCGGGCGTTCGACGCCGTGCTCGCCGAGGTCGAGGGTGAAGGGGCGGGGGAGGGTCGATTCGCCGCCGAGGTGGCGCTGTTCCGCCTGGTCGAGTCCTGGGGTGTGAGCTTCGGCTGCGTCGCCGGGACCGGCGTCGGCGAGCTTGCCGCGGCGTACGTCGCCGGGGCGCTCTCGGCGCCCGACGTGCGCCGCTTGCTGGCCGACGGACAACGGGCCGAGGTGACCTTCGGGGAGCCGCGCATCCCGGTGCTGTCGTTGCGCACCGGCAGGCCGCCGGCCGCCGACGACGCGCCGGGGTCGAGCGGAACCGAGGGCGCCGCGGTCGCCGAGCGGTGGATGGCCGAGCGGCGGGTGACCCGCCTCGTCGAATCGGGCGGCCCCGACCGGGTGTTCCGCCATTCGGTGGCGCTGCTCCCGGACGGCCGGCCGCAGGTACGCGCCGTGCTCGACGGGGTCGGCGAACTGTTCGTGGCCGGCGCCCCCGTCGACTGGTCGGCCGTGTTCGCCGGCACCGGGGCGCGCCGTATCGCCCTGCCCACCTACCCGTTCCGGCACGAGCGCTATTGGCCGGCCGCGCCCGAACCCGCCGAGGACGCCGACGCCGGCACCGCCTCGCTGTTCGAGCTGCGCTGGACCCCGGTCGCGGCGCCGGCGGACGACGAGCCGGAGAGCCTGCTCGCCCTGCTCGGCGACGACCCCGCCGGCCTGGCCGCGGTGGCGCCGCTGCGATTCGGCGACGTCGAGGAGGCCGCGACGGCCTTCACCCCGTGGGACGTACTGCTGGTGCAGCCGTCGGCGCCGGAGGATCCCGCCGCCGACGGACCGGCCGAGGTGGATCGAGCGGTGGCCCGGGCGCTCGACGTGGCGCAGTCCTGGCTGGCCCGGGAGAACCTGCCGGACAACCGCCTGATCGTGGTGACCCGGGGCGCGATGGCCGTCGAGGCCGGGGAGGACGTACCCGACCCGGCCGGTGCCGCGGTGTGGGGCCTGCTGCGCTCGGCCCAGGCGGAGCACCCGGATCGAATCGTGCTGGTCGACCTGGACGACGACCCGGCCTCGACCGACCGGCTGTTCGTGGTGGCCCAGACCGGGGAGCCCCAACTCGCGGTGCGCGCCGGACGGTTGCTCGCCCCGCGACTGGTGCCGTCGACGCCGGTGCCGGATGTGGTGCCGCCGACACCGGTGGCGGGCGGCACCGTGCTGGTCACCGGTGCCGGCGGGCCGCTGGGCGCGCTGTTCGCCCGGCACCTGGTCACCGCGTACGGCGTGGAACACCTGGTGCTCGCCGACCCGAACGTCCCCGACTCGCCCGCCACACGACTGCGGGACGAACTGGCCGCGCTCGGCGCCTCGGCGACGGTGGTCGCCTGCGACCCGGCCGACCGCGACGCGGTACGCGCGATGCTCGCGGGCATCCCGGCCGAGCACCCGCTGACCGGGATCGTGCACACCGAAAACGTGCTCGACGACGGTGTGTTCACCGCGCTGACCCCGGCGCGTGTGGCGGCGGTGTCGCGGCCCAAGGTGGACGGCGCCCGGCACCTGCACGAGCTGACCGCCGACACCCCGCCCGCGCTGTTCGTGCTGTTCTCCTCGGTGGTCGGCATGCTCGGCAGCCCGGGCCAGGCCAACTTCGCCTCGGCCAACGCCTACCTGGACGCGCTGGCGACCCGCCGCCGGGCCGCCGGACTGCCCGCCGTGTCACTGGCGTGGGGCCGGATGGTGGCGAGCGCGCAATCCGGCCTGCGGGTGATCGCCGAGGACGAGGCGTGCGCGCTGTTCGACGCCGCGCTCGCCGACGGGCACACCGTGATCGTGCCCGCCCCGCTCGACCTTCCCGCGCTGCGCCGAGACGGTGCGCAGGTCCCGGCGGTGTTGCGGCACCTGGTGCCGCGCGACGAGCGCCGCACGGCCGGCACCGAGCAGCCGGCCGACCGGTTCGCCGCGATGAGCCGGGCCGAGGCCGAGGCGTACCTGCGGGACCTGGTGCGCACCGAGGCGGCGGGCGTACTCGGCCACGCGGCGCCGGACCGGTTGCGGTGGGAGGTGTCCTTCCGGGACTCCGGCTTCGACTCGTTGTCCGCCGTGCAGTTCCGCAACCGACTGGGGGAGCGCACCGGCCTGTCGCTGCCCACCACGCTGGTCTTCGACTACGCCTCACCGGACGTACTGGTGGACCACCTCCTCGACCGGCTCGCCGTCACCGACGGAGTGGACCGCCGCGCGGCACTGGCCGAACTGGACCGCCTGGAGGCGGTGTTGATGGCCGTGCCGGTCGAGCCGACGGACGACGAGGACTCCGGTCACACCGAGATCGCCGCCCGACTGAACACCATCCTCGCCCGCTGGAACAAGGCCCGGACCGAGGCCCGTTCGCACGCCCCCGACGCCGACGCGATCGACCCGGCCACCGCGATCGAGACCGCGACCGAGAACGAGATCTTCGACTTCATCGACCGGGAGCTGGGCCGCTCCGCCGCCAACCCCCAACGCTGACCACAAGGAGACACGGTGAACGCACCCACCCGCTACGCCGAGGCCCTGCTGACCGGAATGCTCGGCACCTTCGGTCTGGACGTCCAGTACGTCCGGGCGGAGCAGAACTCGCTGTACTACCTGGACGACACCGGCACCGAGGTGCCCGTGCTCGACCTGATCGGGGGTTGGGGCTCGCTGATGCTCGGGCACAACCATCCGGAGATCGTGGCGTACGCGAAGGAACTCCTGGACACCGGTTGGCCGGTGCACTCCCAGCACTCCGCGCACCCGGTCGCCGACCAGGTCGGCGCGGTGCTCAACGGCATCCTGGGCCGGGAATTCCCCGGCGCCGAGCCGTACTCGATCGGCTTCGCGAACAGCGGTGCGGAGGCGGTCGAAGCGGCCGTCAAACACTGCGAGTTCGACCGCGTGTTGCGGATGCAGAGCCTGGTCCGGGAGATCGAGTGGCACGCCGACGTGGCGCTGCGCGCGGTGCGCGAGGGAAGCGCGGCGCTACCCGACGACACGTCGTTGCTGCCCGGCGAGGTGCCGGTGCCCACCACCGTCGAGGAGTTCGCCGGAGTGCTCGGCGCGATGGCCGCGCACAACCTCTCGCGCGCGGGCGCCGGACCGGTGTTCTTCGCCCTGGAGCGGGCCTTCCACGGAAAGCTGATGGGCAGTACCCAGTTCACCTACAACCCGCTGTTCCGGGCGGCGTTCGCGGCGCTCGGCTCGACGGTGACCTTCGTGCCGGCCAACGACGCGGCCGCGTTCGAGAAGGCCGTCGCCGAGCATCGGGTCACCGTGCTCGACGTGGAGGTGGTGCACGGCCGGGTCACCCTCGTCGAGCGGGCCTTCCCGGTGATCGCCGGACTGATCGTCGAGCCGATCCAGGGCGAGGGCGGAATCCACGAGCTGACCGAGGAGTTCGGCGCCCGCGTGCGGCGGATCTGCGACGAGGTCGAGTGCCCGATCGTGGTCGACGAGATCCAGACCGGGATGGGGCGCACGGGCCGGTTCTTCGCGAGCAGCCACATCGGACTCCTCGGCGACTACTACGTCTTGGGCAAGTCGCTCGGCGGCGGCATCGCCAAGTCCTCCGCGATCCTCGTGCGACAGTCGCGCTACCGCCCCGAGTTCGAGCTGGTGCACAGCTCCACGTTCGCCAAGGACGGCTTCTCCACGGCGATCGCGCTGCGCACCCTCGACCTCCTGGAAGCCGACGACGGCGCCGCGTACGCGCGGGCCGCCGAGCGCGGCGGGCGCATCCTGGGCATGCTGCGCGAACTGGCCGCCGAATTCCCCGACGTGGTGGCCGACGTACGCGGACGCGGGCTGCTGATCGGGCTGGAGTTCGCCGACCAGAGCAACGCGTCGTCCCCGATCATCCGGGGCAAGGCCCAGGCCGGTCTGCTCGTCTTCCAGTTGGGCAGCTACCTCCAGGCGGTCCACCGCATCCGCACCGGCCCCACCGCCAGCGTGCCGACCATGTTGCGGATCGAGCCCTCGATCTGCATCAGCGACGAGGAGATCGATCGGCTGCGGACCGGCCTCACCCAGGTCTGCCTGATCCTGCGCAACCAGGACGCGCTGCCCCTGGTACACCCGCTGACCGGCGCCGGCGGCCCGCCGCCGCGCGTGGAAAGCGCGGACTTCCGGCCGCGGCGCGCCGATTCGGCCGTGCGGGCCGAGCCGGCCGCACCGACCGAGCCGGCCGACCGCCGCGTCGCGCTGATCGGCTACCCGCTGACGCCCGACCTGCTGCGGGAGGCGGACCCCTCGCTCGCCGACCTGGACGACGAACATCTGCTCGGCTACTGCCGGCGCTCCGAACTGCTCAAGGACCTCCCGGCGTTCGCGCCGATCCGGTTCGACTCGCCGCAGGGCACGTCGGTGGACCTCACCGTCTACCCGCTGCTGGTGTCCCTGCGGCAGTTGCGGGAGTACCAGGTCTCCGGGCAGACCTTCCTGATCGGCCTGGACCTCGACCGCCGGGTGCGCGCGGCGAAGGCGGACGGCTGCGACACCGTCGGCCTCGGATTCGGCCTCGGCGCGGTCGCCGGTCACGGTCGCGCGCTGCGGGTGCCCGGGATCACGGTGACCCCGGGCAGCGCGCTCACGGTCGGCTCGGCGCTGGCCGCCGTCCGGCACGCCGCGACGGAGCGGTCGGGCGGGTTCGCCGGTTCGACGGTGGCGGTCGTCGGCGCCGGCGGCCGGATCGGCTCGGCGCTCGCCGTACTGAGCGCACGCGAGGCCGCCGCGATCGTGCTCGTGGGCAGCGGCCGGTCCGGCTCGGCCGATCGGCTCCGGGCCACGGAGCAGTGGATCTACCAGGAGGCGTGGGCGCGGATCGCCGCCGGCGACGCGGCGACGGGCCTGGCGGCGGCGCTGTCCGCGGAGCCGCTGATCACCGGCTGGCTGGCCGAGGGGCGCGCCGCCGACGAACCGAGCGGGGCGGCCATCGCCGCCCACCTCGCCGAAGCGCACGACGTGAACCCGTACGTCGTGGTCACCGACGACCCGCTGTCGGTGCGCCGGGCCCGGGTGGTCTTCGCGGCACACTCGAGCCCGGTCCCCGTGCTCGACGGGAAACACCTCGCGGACGGCGCCGTGCTCGGCGACGTGTCCTTCTTCGGCACCGGTGCCGAAAGCGCCGCGGCGGCCGGCCGCGACGACGTGCGATACGTACGCGCCGGCGTGCTCTCCGTATCCGACGGGGCCGAAGTGCCGCGTGCCCTGGGCATCGCACCGAACGCCGGTGAGTTGCTCGCGGGCGCGGCCGAGGCCGTCACGCTCGCGCTGTCCGGCGACGGCGGACCCGCGAGCGACGGCGGACGGAGCGGCGCCGGCGCCCTCACCGGTGAGCGGGTGCAGGCCATGGTCGACCTCGCGCGGCGACACGGCTTCGAGACCGTCACCACCTGAGAACCGCAGGATACGGCTCGCCGGACCATCGGCCGATGGTCCGGCCCGATCAACAGAAGGTACGCGGAATGTCAGAGTCAGCAGATTCCGAGTCGAAAGTGGCGGCGGAGGGCACGCCGGATCTCCACTACACCAACCGCTGGTTGATCCTGGCGGTGATCGGTCTCGCCCAGATGACGATCTTCCTGGACACGACGGTCGTCAACATCGCGCTGCCGTCGGCGCAGGCGGATCTGGGCTTCGGCGACGGGGACCGCCAGTGGGTCGTCACGGCCTACGCGCTCGCCTTCGGCAGCCTGCTCCTGCTCGGCGGCCGACTGGTCGACCTCGTGGGGGCCAAACGCTCGCTGATGATCTCCATCGTCGGCTTCGGCGTGATGTCGGTGCTGGGCGGCGCGGCCAACGGCTTCGCGATGCTGGTGACCGCGCGCGCGTTGCAGGGGGCGTTCGCCGCGCTCGTGGCGCCGGCGGCACTGTCCTTTCTGCTGACCGTGTTCAAGGATCCGAAGGAACGGGTCACCGCGTTCGGGGTCTACGGCGCGCTGGGCAGCGGTGGGCTCGCGCTCGGCCTGATCCTGGGCGGCGCGTTGACCGACTGGCTGGACTGGCGCTGGTGCCTGTACGTCAACGTGATCCTGACCGCGGTCGTGTTCGTCGGCGCGCTGCTGACGATGCAGAACCGGCAGGCCGCACAGCGCCCGGAACGGCTCGACCTGCCCGGCACGGTGACCGCCTCGGTCGGTCTGTTCTGCCTCGCCTACGGTCTGTCCAACGCCGCCGACGGGGAGTGGGGCGGCGCCGACGTGTGGGGCTACCTGGTCGGGAGCGGGATCCTGCTCGTCGCGTTCGTCGTGTTCGAACTGCGCTCGCGTACCCCGCTGTTGCCGATCCGGATCGTGCTGCACCGCAACCGGGGCAGCGCCTACCTGGCGATGTTCCTGCTCGGTGTCGGGTTGTTCGTGCAGTTCCTGTTCCTGACCTACTACCTGCAATTGATCCTGAAGTTCACCGCGATCGAGAGCGGACTGGCGTTCCTGCCGATGATCTTCGGCATCGCGATCGGCGCGACCACCGTGCCGCCGGTGCTCGAACCCAAGCTCGGCGCGCGCATCCTGATCCCGGCGGGTCTGCTCCTGGCCGCCGTCGGTTCGTTCTGGCTCAGCCGGCTGAGCACGGACAGCTCGTACGCAGCCGGCGTGCTCGCCCCGTCCTTCATCGCCGGCATCGGCTTCGGCCTGGTGGTCTCGCTCGGCGCCGCGGTGGCCACGGTCGGGGTCGAACCCCAGGACGCGGGCGCCGCGTCGGCACTGGTGAACACCGTGCAGCAGGTGGGTGGTTCGATCGGTACCGCGCTGCTGAGCACGCTGGCGATCACCGCGGCGGACTCGTTCGTCGAGGGCAAGGAGAAGACGGCGAAACTGGCCGCGGAGGCGTCCGTGGAGAGTTACACGACCGCCTTCTTCTGGGGCGCGATGGTCTTCCTCGGCGGGGCGATCGTCTGTGGTCTGCTGTTCGACCGCTTCGTGACGGCGCAGGCCGACCCGGAGATCGAGGAGCCGGCCACGGCGGTCGGCGCCTGATCGCTTTCGCCGCACCGTTTGGTCGCACCGCTTTGCCGCACTGAATCGTCGCACCGATTCTCCGCACCGATTTCGTTCCTCGCGCGACCGTGAACCGGTCGTCCTGCGGTACTGGTTCCCAGTACCAGCGGGGCGATCGGTTTTTGGTTTCGGGGCGCTGGGATCGGTCGGCCGCAGGGGATTGACTCGACCGTGAGACGCGGTGCGTGAGCCCGCCCCGATCGGGGCTCGGGCCGGCCGACGACCCCCGATCGCAGGAGGATTTCGTGACAGCTGTGACCAGTGAGCGGGCGGAGGAGACGGCCGTGCCCTCGGTCGACCCGGCCGAACTCGTGACCCGTGCCCGCGAACTCGCCCCGCTGATCCGCGAGCACGCGGCGAAGACGGAGGAGGACCGCCGGCTCGCCGAGGAGGTCGTCGTCGCGCTGCGCGACGCCGGGCTGTTCCGGCTCACCACGCCGACCCGGTTCGGCGGTTACGACCTGCGCATGCCGGACCTGCTGACGATCGTCGCCGAGGTCGGCAGGGCGTGCGGCTCGGCCGGTTGGAACCTGTCCATCGACACTGCCTCCACCCGGTTCGCGCTCAACGGGATGCCGGAGACCGCACTGTCGGACGTGTTCGAGGGCAACCCCGACGCGTACGTGATCTCCACGGCCCACCTGAGCACCACCAAGGCGTGGAAGACCGACGGCGGGTGGCGGATCACCGGCACCTTCCCGTGGAGCTCGGGTTGTGAGATCGCCGACTGGGCCTACATCCCCGTCGTGCACGTGTACGACGGCGACGAGCAGACCGCGGACCTGGTCGGCGGCGTCGTGCCGATGAGCGACCTGAGGATCGAGCGCACCTGGCACTCGGCCGGCCTGGGCGGCTCCGGTACGCATACGGTCGTGGCCGAGGACGTGTTCCTCCCGGAGCGGCACGCCGCCGCGTTCAGCCTCACCGACCTCGTCGGCGAGGACGAGCGGGACAGCATGCTCATCCAGGGCAGCGCGCAGTCGCTCGCCGCGATCGTCGGCGCGGCACGGGGCGCGTTGGAGGTCACCCGGGGCGCGCTGGACAAGAAGCGGCCGATCACCTACGTGAACTACGCGGCGGCCGTGGACGCGCCGTCGGTGCAGATGTGGTTCGGCGAGGCCGTCCACCTGGTGGAGACCGCCGAGTTGCACCTGCGCGAGATCGGCCGTTCGCTCGACGGGATCCCGGAGACCGCGCCGATGCCGTGGGCCGAGCGGGCCCGGCTGCGCATGCACCAGCGCTCCGCCCAGGAGAAGTCGCGCGCGGCCGTGGAGCGCATGCTCGACGTGGTCGGCGGCAGCTCGTTCGCGCTGTCGAACCCGCTCCAGCGGCTGTGGCGGGACATCTCGGTGATGAGCCGGCACACCGCGCTCAACGCGCCGATCATCCTGGAGGACTACAGCCGCGCGGCGCTGGACATCCACCCGGCGGTCACCCTCCTCTACTGAGGGATTCACCGAGGGATTCACCGAGGGATCCGCCGAGGGATTCGGCTTCCATCGAGGCGGATATCGAATGCGTCGGTATTGCTCGGCGGCCGGGAGGGTCCGGTGGCCGCCGAGCAATACCGACGCTGTTTTCGGAATGGGGTTCGCCCGAAATTCCCGACCGGGAGATTGTTGGTTTCGCTCACCAGATTCCCCGGCGCACTTTGGGTCGGAGAAACAAGCCGTCCCGCGGGCACACGGCGTTGACTGGGGAATATGAGACGGATCGCCGTGGTCGGGTTGGCTTGTCGGTTGCCTGGGGCCGGCGACGGCCGCGCTTTCTGGCGGTTGTTGCGGGACGGGACGGACGCGATACGGGAGGCTCCCGAGGACCGCCTGCGCGGTGCCGAACCTCCACACCGCATCGGCGGGTTCGTGGCCGACATCGACCGGTTCGACGCCGCCTTCTTCGGCGTCTCGCCGCGCGAGGCGGCGGCGATGGACCCGCAGCAGCGGCTGATGTTGGAACTGGCCTGGGAGGCCCTGGAGGACGCGCGGATCGTGCCCGCGAGCCTGGCCGGCGGCGACACCGGGGTGTTCGTCGGCGTCATGTGGGACGACTACGCGGCGCTGCAGGACCGGCTCGGCACGGCCGGGATCGACCGGCACACGATGACCGGCACCCGCCGCTCCATCATCGCCAACCGGGTCTCCCACCACCTGGGCCTGCGCGGCCCGAGCCTGGCCGTGGACACCGCGCAGTCCTCCTCGCTGGTGGCCGTACATCTGGCCTGCGAGAGCCTGCGTCGCGGCGAGTGCACCACGGCCGTCGCCGGCGGGGTGAACCTGAACATCCTGGCCGAGACCACACTCGGCGCGGCGCGCTTCGGCGGCCTGTCCCCCGACGGCCGGTGCCACACCTTCGACGCCCGCGCCAACGGCTTCGTCCGAGGCGAGGGCGGCGGCGCGGTGGTGCTCAAACCGCTGAACGCCGCGCTCGCCGACGGCGACGACATCTACTGCGTCATCACCGGCGGCGCGATGAACAACGACGGCGCGGGCGAGGGCGCACACGCCGGCCTCACCGTGCCGAGCCGCTCCGCCCAGGAGGATGTCGTACGCCGGGCCTATCGGCGGGCCGGCGTCACCCGGCGCGCCGTGCAGTACGTGGAACTGCACGGCAGCGGCACGAAGGTGGGCGACCCGATCGAGGCCGCCGCGCTCGGCGCCGCACTCGGCGGCCGGGTCCGCCGGCCCGGCGCGCCGCTGCGGGTGGGTTCGGTCAAGACCAACATCGGACACCTGGAGGGTGCGGGCGGGATCGCCGGGCTGCTCAAGGTGGCATTGAGCATCCGGCACCGGATGTTGCCGCCGAGCCTGCACTTCGTCGCGCCGCCCCCGGAGATCCCCCTCGACGACCTCGGCCTGCGGGTGCAGACCGCGACCACGCCGTGGCCGCGGCCGGACCGGCCGCTGGTGGCGGGGGTCAGCTCGTTCGGGATGGGTGGCACCAACTGCCATCTGGTGCTGACGGAAGCGCCGCTCCCCCTCTCGCGGATCGGCTTCGCCATCGGCCGGCCGGCGGAGGCGGGCGCGGTGGCGTGGCCGATCGCGGGCCGTACCGCCGCGGCGCTTCGGGGTCAGGCCGACCGGTTGTCCGCGTTCCTCGCCGACGAGGTGGTGTCGCGCGCCGCGGACATCGGCCGCTCGCTCGCCACCACCCGGACCTCCTTCCGGCACCGCGCGGTGGTGGTCGGCGCCGATTCGGCGGAACTGCGGCGCCGCCTGTCCGAGTTCGCCGCCGGCGCGGCCGTCGCGGGTGTGGTCGAGGGGCAGGCCGCGGCGACCGGGAAGGTCGTGTTCGTCTTCCCCGGGCAGGGCGCGCAATGGGTCGGGATGGCACTCGAACTCATCGAGTCGGTACCGGAGTTCGCCGCGTCGATGCGGGACTGCGAGCAGGCGTTCGCGCCGCACGTCGACTGGTCGCTGCGCGAGGTGCTGGGCGATCCGACCGCGCTGGAACGGGTGGACGTGGTCCAGCCCGCGTTGTTCGCGGTGATGGTGTCGCTGGCCCGGTTGTGGCGCTCGTGCGGGGTCGAGCCGGCCGCCGTCGTCGGGCACAGTCAGGGCGAGATCGCCGCCGCGTGTGTGGCGGGCGCGCTCTCGCTCGACGACGCCGCGCGGGTGGTGACGTTGCGCAGCCGGGCCCTGTGCGAGCTCTCCGGCGCCGGTGCGATGGTGTCGGTGCTGCGGTCGGCCGAGGCGGTGCGCGAGCGGATCGCCGAGTACGACGGCGCAGTGTCGATCGCGGCGGCGAACGGCCCGTCGTCGGTGGTGCTCTCCGGCGAACCCGACGCGCTGGACGCGCTGATCGCGCGGTGGACCGAGGAGGGCGTGGAGACCCGACGGATCGCCGTCGACTACGCGTCCCATTCGGCGCAGGTGGAGCGGATCCGGGAGCGGCTGCACAGCGTGCTCGACGGGATCCGGCCGATGCCCTCGTCGGTGCCGTTCTACTCCACGGTGACCGGCGACGTGCTCGACACGACCGAACTGGACGCCGCGTACTGGTACCGCAACCTGCGGAGGACCGTGGAACTGGAGCGGGCGACCGGGGCGCTGATCCGGGACGGACACGGCGTGTTCGTCGAATGCAGCCCGCACCCGGTGCTGCTGCCGGCGCTGCGGGACACGATGGAGCAGGGCGGGACGGGCTCCGGGGTGGTCGCCGGCTCGCTGCGCCGGGGCGAGGGCGGGCCGGCGCGATTCCTCACCTCGCTCGCCGAACTGCACGTACGCGGGGTCCAAGTTGACTGGCCCCGCGTGTTCGCGCTGCGCGACGCGCGTACGGTGGCCCTGCCCACCTACGCCTTCCAGCGCGAGCGCCACTGGCTCACCGAGTCCGCGGTTCGGGCCGTCGTACCCGACGCGGAGCCTGCGGTGACCGGTCCGACCGGGGTCGCGGCCGTGACCCCGGCCGGACCGGAAATGCTCGGCCTGGTGCGGTCGATCGTCGCGGTCGTGCTCGGCTATTCGGGCGGCGACTCGGTGGATCCGGACAGCACGTTCAAGGACCTCGGGGTCGACTCGCTGTCGTCCGTGGAACTGCGGGACCGGTTGGGCGCGGCGACCGGGCTCGTGCTGCCGGCGGGGTTGTTGTTCGGGTATCCGACGGCGGCGGAACTCGCGGACCATTTGCGGCAATCGGCGGCGGACGAACAGCCTTCGGCCGAGACCGCGGGCCCCGCGCCCGTGCTGGACGAGCCGATCGCCATCGTCGGGATGGCCTGCCGGCTGCCCGGCGGTGTCGCGTCGCCGGAGGACCTGTGGCGGCTGGTGACGGAAGGGACCGACGCCGTCACGGAGTTCCCCGACAACCGGGGCTGGGACCTCGACCGACTCCACGACGCCGACCCGGACCGGGCGGGCACGTCCCACACCCGGCGCGGCGGATTCCTGCACGACGCGGACCTGTTCGACCCGGAGTTCTTCGGCATCTCGCCGAGGGAGGCGCTGGCGATGGATCCGCAGCAGCGCCTGCTCCTGGAGACGTCCTGGGAGGCGCTGGAGCGGGCCGGCATCGATCCGGTCGGCCGGCGCGGCACAACCGTGGGCGTCTTCGTCGGGGCGATGGCGCAGGACTACGGCCCCCGACTGCACGCCGCGCACGCCGAGTCCGACGGGTACCGGCTCACCGGCAGCACGATCAGCGTCGCGTCCGGCCGGATCGCCTACACGCTGGGCCTCCAGGGGCCCGCGGTCACCGTGGACACCGCGTGCTCCTCGTCGTTGGTGGCGCTGCACCTGGCGGCGCAGGCGTTGCGGGCGGGGGAGTGCTCGCTGGCCCTGGCCGGCGGGGTCGCGGTGATGTCCGGTCCCGGGATGTTCGTGGAGTTCAGCCGGCAGCGCGGGTTGGCCGAGGACGGCCGGTGCAAGGCGTTCTCGGCCGGCGCGGACGGGACGGGGTGGGCCGAGGGCGCCGGGATCGTGGTGCTGCAGCGGCTGTCGGACGCGCGGCGCGACGGGCACCGGGTGTTGGCCGTGGTCCGGGGCAGCGCGATCAATCAGGACGGTGCGTCGAACGGGCTCACCGCGCCGAACGGGCGCGCCCAGGAGCGGGTGATCCGCCGGGCGCTGGCCGGGGCGGGGTTGGCCACGACGGACGTCGACGTGGTCGAGGCACACGGGACCGGGACGACCCTCGGCGACCCGATCGAGGCCGACGCGCTCGCGGCCACGTACGGGCGCGGCCGGACCGCGGACCGCCCGCTGCTCCTGGGTTCGCTGAAGTCCAACATCGGCCACGCCCAGGCCGCCGCCGGGGTGGCCGGCGTGATCAAGACGGTGCAGGCGCTGCGGCACGGCGTGGTGCCGAGGACGCTGCACGCGGACGAGCCGAGCCCGCACGTGGACTGGGCCGGCGGCGGGCTGGAACTGGTGACCGCGACGCGCGAGTGGCCGTCGACGGGAAGGCCACGCCGAGCCGCGGTGTCGTCGTTCGGGATCAGCGGGACCAACGCCCACGTGATCATCGAACAGGCCGATCCGGCGCCGGGAACGGACCCGGGGCCCGAGCCGGAACGTACGCGGTCCGCGCGAAGCGCACACGCGCCGGAACCCCTGCCCGGCGGGCCGGAATCCGGGTGCGCTGCGTCGGGACCCGAGCGCGGTGGGCCGGAACCTGGGTGTGGCGCGTCGGGATCCGAGCGAGGTGGGCCGGAGTCCGGGTGCGTTGCGTCGGTGCCCGAGCGCGGTGGGCCGGAGTCCGGGTGCGTTGCGTCGGTGCCCGAGCGCGGTGGGCCGGAGTCCGGGTGCGTTGCGTCGGTGCCCGAGCGCGGTGGGCCGGAGTCCGGGTGCGTTGCGTCGGTGCCCGAGCGCGGTGGGCCGGAACCTGGGTGCGCTGCGTCGGGACCCGAGCGCGGTGGGCCGGAACCTCGGAGCGGTGCGTCGGAGCGCGAGCGTGGTGGGTCGGAAATCGGGTCCGGTGCGTCGGGACCCGTGTGCCGTGGGCCGGAGCCCGCTGCGTCGGGACTCGCGCATGGTGCGCCGGGTGCCTCGTGCGCGCCCGTGGTGTCGTGGGTGTTGTCCGCGAGCAGCGAGGACGCACTGGCGGCTCAGGCCGACGCGCTGCTGGCCTTCGTGGACGCCCATCCCGACGCGAACCCGGCGGATGTCGGCTTCTCCCTGGCCACCTCCCGATCCGGCCTGCCGTACCGCGCCGCCGTGATCACCGCCGACCCGGCCGCGCGCCGCCGGGGCCTGAGCACACTCGCGACCGGCGCGGACACGCCGACCCCCGTCGTCGCCCCGCCACCGCGGCCTTCGCTCGCGACGCGAGCCGGCACCCCGACCCTCGTGCGCGGCAGCGCGCGGGCGTCGGGCGGCGTGGTGTTCGTCTTCCCCGGCCAGGGCTCGCAGTGGATCGGCATGGCGACCGAACTCCTCGACGACGCTCCCGTGTTCGCCCGGTCGATGCGGGCCTGCTCGGAGGCGCTCGCGCCGCACGTGGACTGGGACCTGTTCGACGTGTTGCGCGACCCCGCCGCGTTGGAGCGGGTGGACGTGGTCCAGCCCGTGCTGTTCGCGGTGATGGTGTCGCTGGCCGCGCTCTGGCGCTCGTACGGGGTCGAACCCGCCGCCGTGGTGGGCCATTCACAGGGCGAGATCGCCGCCGCGTGCGTCGCCGGCGCGCTGGACCTCGCGGACGCGGCCAGGGTCGTCGCGTTGCGCAGCAGGGCCATCCTGGCGCTGTCCGGCGCGGGCGGCATGGTCTCGGTCGCGCAGTCCGAGGACGCGGTGGCCGAGCGCCTGCGCCGCCACGCCGGCCGGCTCTCGACGGCGGTGGTCAACGGCCCGGGGTCGGTCGTCGTCTCCGGTGACGTGGACGCGCTGGAGGAGTTGATCGCCGAATGCGAGGCCGCCGGTGTGCGGGTCAAAAGACTGCCGGTGGACTATGCGTCACATTCGGCGCAAGTCGCCGTGATCGCCGACGAATTGGCCAAGGTTTTGGCCGATACCGCGCCGCGGCCGGCCACGATCCCCTTCTACTCGACGGTGACCGCCGGCCCGCTGGACACCACCGCCCTCGACGCCGGCTACTGGTACCGCAACCTCCGTGAACAGGTCCGTTTCGCCGAGACCGTCGACGTCCTGGCCGAGCGCGGGCACTCGCTGTTCGTCGAGGTCAGCCCGCACCCGGTACTCACTGCGGCGATCGAGGACGTGGCGGAACACGCCATGGCCGTCGGCTCGCTGCGCCGCGACGAGGACGGCATCGCGCGATTCCTGACCTCGCTGGCCGAGGCGTACGTACGCGGAGCGGCCCCCGACTGGCGGGCCGTCTTCCCCGACGCACGGCGGATCGACGTGCCCACCACGGTGTTCCGGCGGCGCCGCTTCTGGCTCGAACCCACACCCGACGGCGACGCGGCCGACGTCGCGGCGGCCGGACTGGGCGCCGCCGGGCACCCGTTGCTCGGCGCCGTGATCGAACTGCCGGACTCCGGCGGTGTCCTGCTCACGGGACAACTCTCCCGCCGGGCCCAACCCTGGCTGCTCGACCACGGCCTCGGCGACACGGTCCTCGTGCCCGGCACCGCGTTCGTCGAACTGGCGATCCGCGCGGGCGACGAGGTCGGGTGCGACCGCCTGGTCGAACTCACCTGCGAGGTTCCGCTGGTGCTGCCGGCGCACGGCGGGGTGGACCTTCGGGTGACGGTCGACGAGCCGGACGGGTCCGGACGCCGGGCACTGGCCGTCCACGCCCGCCCGGCCGACGGTTCCGGCGGCTGGACCCGGCACGCGAGCGGGTCGCTCGACCACGGCCCGGTCGAGGAGTTCGACCTGACCGCCTGGCCGCCGCCCGGCGCGGTCGCGGTCGACTGGGACGGCGGCTACGGGCGGTGGACCGAGCTGGGCTACCACTACGGCCCGGCGTTCCAGGGCCTGCGCGCCTGGTGGCGACGCGGTACGGAGATCTTCGCCGAGGTCGCGCTGCCGCCGGGAATCGCGGCGGACGCGGGCCGGTTCGGGCTGCACCCGGCGCTGCTGGACGCCGCGCTGCACGCCGCGGTCGGCGACGCCCCGGACACCCGCCTGCCGTTCTCCTGGCAGGGCGTGTCACTGCGCGCGGGCGGCGCGGCCGCGCTGCGGGTATGGATCAGGCCCGACGGCGCGGACACGGTCACGCTGCGGCTCGCCGACGGCACCGGAGCGCCGGTGGCCTCGGTGGAATCGCTGGCGCTGCGGTCGATTCCGGCCGGTATGCCGATCGCCGGACCGGCCGACGCGCTGTTTCGCGTGGACTGGATCGAGGCCCGTCCGCCGGAGGCCACCCCCGCGACCGGTCCGTGGGCGCTGATCGGCACCGACGACCTGGGGCTCGGCGGGCCCATCCACCCCGACCTGGACACGCTGGCCGCCGCCGGGCCCGTCCCGGACCTGGTGCTCGCCCCGCTGACCGGCGAGCCCACCGCGGCCGGCGCCCACGCCGTGGCCGGCCGCGCACTGCGCCTGATCCAGGACTGGCTCGCCGACGAACGGTGCGCCGCGTCGAGGCTGGTCCTGCTCACCCGCGACGCGATGGTCGTGGAGTCCACCGAGGCGGCCGCGACGGGGATGGCGGGCGCGGGCGTGTGGGGCATGGTCCGCTCGGCGCAGCGCGAACACCCGGACCGATTCGTCGTCGTCGACCTGGACGGACACGAAGCCTCGACCACGGCCCTGCCCCTGGCCCTCGCCGGCGCGGAACCGCAACTGGCCCTGCGCGAGGGGCGCCCGCTGATCCCCAGGCTGGCCCGGGTCACCGGGACATCCGCGCCGCGCCCCGACCTCGCGGCGGGCACCGTACTGATCACCGGCGGCACCGGCACCCTCGGTGCCCTGTTCGCCCGCCACCTGGTCGCCCACTACGGCGTGACCCGCCTCCTGCTGGCCGGCCGACGCGGACCCAACACCCCCGGCACCGCCGAACTCGTCGCCGAATTGGCCGAGTCGGGTGCCGCGGCCACCGTGGTCGGCTGTGACATCGCCGACCGGGACGCGCTGGCCGCGCTGTTGGCGTCGATCCCCGCCGAACACCCGCTGACCGGCGTCGTCCACGCCGCCGGCCTGCTCGACGACAGCGTGATCGAGGCCATGCGACCCGAGCAACTGGCACGCGTCCTGCGACCGAAAGTCGACGCCGCGCTGAACCTGCACGAACTGACCCGAGAACTCGACCTGTCCATGTTCGTGCTGTTCTCCTCGGTCGCCGGCATCCTCGGACTGCCCGGTCAGGCCAACTACGCGGCCGCCAACACCTTCCTGGACACCCTCGCCCAACACCGCGCCGCCCACGGCCTGCCCGCCCTCTCGCTCGCCTGGGGACTGTGGGCACAACCCGGCGGGATGACCGGCCGCCTCGCCGACACCGACCTGAGCCGGCTGCGCCGCGCCGGCGTGGCCCCGCTGACCTCGGCCGACGGCCTGGCCCTGTTCGACGGCGCGATCTCCACCGGCGCCCCCCTGCTCGTCCCGGCCCGGATCGACCAGGCCGCGATCCACGCGCAGGGCCCGGTACCGGCGTTGCTGCGCGGCGTGATCCGCGAACGGGTCCGGCGGACGGAGGCGGCCGGCGGCACGACCGCCGAAGTCGCCTCCCTGGCCGACCGCCTGGCGGCAATGCCCGACGCGGACCGCGCCGAGGCCCTGCTCGGCCTGGTCCGCGAACACACCGCCACCGTGCTGGCCCACGGCACCCCCGGCACGATCACCCCCGACCGCACCTTCAAGGAACTCGGGTTCGACTCGCTGACGGCCGTGGACCTGCGCAACCGACTGGGCGCGGCCACCGGGCTTCGCCTGCGCGCCACGCTGGTCTTCGACTACCCGACCCCGTCGGCCCTCGCCGGCCACCTCGGCACGGCACTCGCCCCGGCGAAGCCAGCCGCGCGACCCCGGCAACTCCGGCAACCCACGGTGTCGGAACCCGAGTTGGCCGAGCTGGAGCTCGACGAACTGTTCGACCTCATCGACGGCGAACTCGGCCTTTCCTGAGAACCCGGTCTTTTCCGAGAACTCGGCCCGTCCCCGACAACTCGGCCCGTCCCGAACGGAGCGCTTGTGAGCAACGAAGAGAAATTGGTGGAATACCTCAAGCGGGTCACGGCCGAGTTGCAGCAGACCAAGCAGCGGCTGCGCGACGCCGAACAGGCGACCCGCGAGCCGATCGCCGTCGTCGGCATGGCCTGCCGATTCCCCGGCGACGTCGGCTCCCCCGAGGACCTGTGGCGGCTCCTCGACGCGGGCGGCGACGCGATCGGCGAATTCCCCGCCGACCGCGGCTGGGACCTGGAAGCGCTCTACGACCCGAACCCCGACACCCCCGGCCGCACCTACACGCGACGCGGCGGATTCCTGCGCGGCGCGACCGAGTTCGACCCCGAGTTCTTCGGCATCTCGCCCCGCGAGGCGACGGCCATGGACCCACAGCAGCGGCTGCTCCTGGAAACCTCCTGGGAGGCGCTGGAGCGCGCCGGGATCCGCCCCGCGTCGCTGCGCGGCGCCGGAGTCGGGGTGTTCGCCGGGGCGATGGCCCCGGACTACGGCCCGCGGCTGCACCAGGCCGTCGGCGGCGCGGAGGCACACCTGCTCACCGGCACCGCCAACAGCGCCGCGTCCGGACGGATCGCCTACACCCTGGGCCTGGAGGGCCCCGCCGTCACCGTCGACACCGCGTGCTCGTCGTCCCTGGTCGCCCTGCACCTGGCGATGCGCTCGTTGCGCCGCGGCGAGTGCACCCTGGCCCTGGCCGGCGGTGCCACCGTGATGTCCACGCCGGGCATGCTCGTCGCGTTCAGCCGACACCGCGGACTGGCCGCCGACGGGCGCTGCAAGTCGTTCGCCGACACGGCCGACGGCACCGGCTGGGCCGAGGGCGTCGGGATGCTTCTGGTGGAACGCCTCTCCGACGCCCGGCGGCTCGGACACCCGGTGTTGGCCGTGCTCCGCGGCAGCGCGGTCAACCAGGACGGCGCCTCGAACGGACTGACCGCCCCGAACGGACCGGCCCAGCAACGGGTGATCCGCCAGGCGCTCGACGACGCCGACCTGGCGCCGTGCGACGTGGACGCGGTCGAGGCACACGGCACCGGCACCGGCCTCGGCGACCCGATCGAGGCCCAGGCCGTCCTGGACACCTACGGCCTCGACCGCGAACGCCCCCTGTGGCTGGGCTCGTTGAAGTCCAACATCGGCCACACCCAGGCCGCCGCCGGGATCGGCGGGGTGATCAAGATGGTGCTCGCCCTGCGCCACGGCGTGCTCCCGAGGACGCTGCACGTGGACACCCCGTCCTCACACGTGGACTGGTCGTCGGGCGCGGTACGGCTGCTGACGGAGCGTCGGGAGTGGCCGGCGACGGGCGCGCCCAGACGGGCCGCGGTGTCCTCGTTCGGGATCAGCGGCACCAACGCGCACCTGATCCTGGAACAGGCCCCGGAACCCGAGCCGGCCGCGCCGCCCCCGGCCCGCACCGGGTTGCCGCTCATACCGCTGATCCTCTCCGGCCCCACCCCCGACGCGCCCGCCCGCCAGGCCGCGCGACTGCTGTCCACGGCCGACGCCGTCGATCCGCTCGACGCCGGCTTCTCGCTGGCCACCACCCGGACCGCGTTCGAGTATCGGGCCGCGCTCGTGGCCGAGGACCACGACGACATGCGGGCCGGCCTGCGGGAGATCGCCGTCGGCGGATCCGGTCCCGGCGTCCTGCGGGGCGTCGCCCATCCCGGCCGCACCGCGTTCGTCTTCGCCGGTCAGGGCACCCAACGGCTTGGCATGGGCCGCGAGTTGTACGCGGCCTTCCCGGCCTTCGCGACGGCCCTGGACGAGGTGTGTGCCGGTTTCGACGGCCTGCTGGACCGTCCGCTGCGCGAACTCCTCGTCGAAGGGCGCGCGGACGCGGCCGAGTTGCTGGACCGGACCGGCTGGGCACAACCCGCGCTGTTCGCGGTCGAGGTCGCGCTGACCCGGCTGCTCGGCTCGTGGGGTGTGCGTCCGGAGGTCCTGGCCGGGCACTCCGTCGGCGAACTGTCCGCGGCCTTCGTCGCGGGTCTGTGGACGCTGGAGCACGCCTGCCGAGTCGTGGCGGCTCGCGGACTGCTGATGGAACGGCTGCCCGAGGGCGGCGCGATGGTGTCGATCCAGGCCACGGAGGACGAGGTCGCGGCGGCATCGGCCGACGGCCCGGCCGGTATCGCCGCCGTGAACGGGCCCGAGTCGGTGGTCGTCTCCGGCGAGTGGGACGCCGTACTGCGCCTCGCCGAACACTTCACCTCCCTCGGCCGCCGCACCAGGCGCCTGCGGGTCAGTCACGCGTTCCACTCGCCCCTGATGGACCCGATGCTGGCGTCCTATCGCAAGGTGCTCGCGGAAGTCGTCTACCACGAACCGCTGTTGCCGATCGTGTCGACCGTCACCGGCGAGCCGTTGGCGGCGGAGACGGTGTGCGCGCCGGAGTACTGGGTGCGCCAGGTCCGCGAGCCGGTGCGGTTCGCCGCCGCGATCCGCCGGTTGCAGGACGACGGCGTCACCCGCTTCCTCGGCATCGGCCCGGACGCCGCGGTGACCACGATGGCCGAGGGCTGCCTCACCACATCCCCCGATCGCGAGGCGCCGCCTTTCGCGGTGCCGGTGCTGCGCGCGGACCGCCCGGAACCGCACACCGCGCTGACCGCGCTGGCCACGGCACACGTGCACGGCGTGGAGGTCGACTGGCACCGGGTGTTCGCCGGAACCGGCGCGAGCACCGTGACCCTGCCGACCTACGCCTTCCGGCACGACCGCTACTGGATGCACGCCTCCGCGTCGTCGGGCGACCTGCGGGCGGTCGGCCTGTCCGACGGCGAACACCCGCTGCTCGGCGCGGTGTTGGCCCGCCCGGAGACCGGCGGGGCGGTGCTGACCGGCCGACTGTCCCCGCAGACCCACCCCTGGCTGGCCGACCACGCGGTCCTCGGCCGGGTGATCGTACCCGGCGCGGCGTTCGTGGAGATGGCACTGCGCGCCGCCCGCGAGGTCGACTGCGACCTGCTCGACGAACTGACCCTGCACACCCCGCTGGTCCTGGCCGAGCGGGGCGGGGTCCGGGTCCAGGTCGTGGTCGAGGCCGCCGACGAGGCGGGCCGGCGTGCGGTGTCGGTGTACGCCCGGCACGAGGACGGCGGCGAGTGGGTCCGGCACGCCGCCGGTTCGCTGGTCGAACGGGCCGAACCGGCGGTGTTCGAGGCCGCCGAGTGGCCGCCGGAGGGAGCGGAGGAGGTCGCGATCGGCGACGTGTACGCGGACCTCGCCGCACGCGGCTACGACTACGGTCCGGCATTTCGGGGACTCGCGGCGGTGTGGCGGCGCGAGGACGAGGTGTTCGCCGAGATCGCCCCGCCGCCGGAGTCGACGGCGGACGCGGCGCGATTCGGATTGCATCCGGCGCTGCTCGACGCGGCGCTGCACGCGGTCTGGTACGGGTCCTTCCTGGCCGACGTGGACGGCGCCGTACTTCCCTTCGCCTGGTCCGGCGTGTCCCTGTCGGCGGTCGGCGCGTCCGCGCTGCGCCTGCGGATGTCGCCGGCCGGCCCGGACACGGTCTCGATCGTGCTCGCCGACCCGACCGGCGCGCCGGTGGCGTCGGTCGAGGCCCTGCGCTTTCGGCGGATGCCGACCACCGGCCGGGGCACGCCCGCGGAGTCGATGTTCCGGGTGGACTGGTCGCCGGCGCGGCCGGCACAGTCGACCCGGCCCGACCGGTGGACGCTCGTCTCCGCGCTGGCGGAGGTGCCCGCCGACCCGGGCGTGGTGTTCCTGCGCTGCCCGGTCGGACCGGACGCCCGTGAGGTCACCGGCACGATGCTGGCGGTCATGCAGGAGTGGCTGGCCGACGAGCGGTACGCCTCCGGGACGCTCGTCCCGGTGACGGAGGGAGCGGTCGGCACCGATGCGAAGGATCCGGTCGACGGGCTCGCCCAGGCGGGCGTATGGGGTCTCGTACGGTCCGCGCAAACCGAGAACCCGGGCCGATTCGGCCTGGTCGACGTCGACGCGGACACGCACACGAGCCCCGAGTCGGCGCCGTGGGACACCCTGGCCGCGCTGATCCCGCAGGAGCCGCAACTGGCCGTGCGATCCGGCCGGGTACTGGTCCCCAGACTCGTCCGGGTCGAGATCGGCCCCGGCTCCGGCTCCGCGCCCGCGCCCGTGCCCGCGTTCGGGTCCGGGACGGTGCTCGTCACCGGCGGCACCGGCACGCTCGGCACGATCGTCGCCCGACATCTGGTCGCCACACACGGGGTGCGGCGGTTGTTGCTGGTCAGCCGCGCCGGCGCGGACTCCCCGAGCAGCGCGGAACTCGCGGCCGAACTGACCGGGGCGGGCGCCGAGGTCGTGGTGGCCGCCTGCGACACGACCGACCGCGCCGCGCTGTCCCGGGTCCTGGCCGACATCCCGGCCGAGGCCCCGCTGACCGCGGTCGTGCACGCGGCCGGCGTCCTGGACGACGGCGTCCTCACCGAACTCACCCCGCGGCGCCTGGACGCGGCACTGGACCCCAAGGTCGTCGCCGCCCGGAACCTGCACGAGGCGACCCGCGACCTCGACCTGTCCGCGTTCGTGCTGTTCTCCTCGATGTCCGGCCTGATCGGCCCGGCGGGCCAGGCGAACTACGCGGCGGGCAACACCTACCTGGACGCCCTCGCGCAACACCGCCGGGCCCGGGGGCTGCCCGCGATGTCCCTGGCGTGGGGCATGTGGGCCGAGCGCAGCACGATGACCGAGCGGCTGACCGACGTCGACCTGGCCCGGCTGGCCCGGCTCGGGGTGACCCTGTCCTCCTCGGCGGAGGGCGTCGCGCTGCTGGACGCCGCGCTGGGCCTGGACGAGCCGACGCTGGTCCCGGTCGCCCTCGACCTGACCCGGGTACGCGCCCAGGCGGACGTACCGCCGCTGCTGCGCCGCCTGGCCGGGCGCGAGGCCGTGGCCCGAACGCCGCGCCGGGCACCGGCCGGCACGGGACCGGTTCCGATGTCGGAGCGCCTGGCCGGCCTGTCGGAGGACGGCCGGTACGAGGTGCTGCTCGACCTGGTGTGCATCCGGATGGCCGAGGTGTTGCAGTACGCGGCGGGCCGCAAGGTCGACCCCGACCGGGCCTTCTCCGACCTCGGCGTCGACTCGGTGTCCGCCGTCGAGTTCCGCAACCGGCTCGGCGCCGAGACCGGCCTGCGGCTGGCCCAGACGCTGGTGTTCGACCACCCCACGGCCGCCGCGGTGGCCCGCGAGCTGGTCCGCACGCCGGCGGTCCGGGGCCAGGCGCCGACGGGGTCGGTACTGGCCGAGCTGGACCGGGTCGAATCGGCGCTCACCATGGACTCGGCGACCGGCCCGGACGGCGACGAGATCGCCGATCGTATCGAGGGCCTGCTCCTGAAACTGCGCGCGCTCCGCGACTCCGCGGACCGCCCCGACGCCAAGCTGGACGTCACCGCCGCGACGGACGAGGAACTCTTCCAGTTCCTCGACGGCCGGTAGCACCGAACGACCAAGGGTCCGCCGGGGCTTCGATGCCCCGGCGGACCCTTCGCCGTGTGCCGCGACCGGCGGCCCGAACGCCCTACCCGACCCGGGCCGGCACCGGGAAGTACCCGACCCCGGCGAAGAACTCCGCGTACCTGCCGAACAGTTCCGCGTCGATCTCCGGGCAGACGATGCCGGTACCGGCCAACGCGGCCTCCGTCGCCTCCACGTCCATCCGCATGTACAGCTCCTCGCCCGCCGTCATGTAGCTCCGGAAGATGTCGATCGTCGGGAACAGCGCGTTGTCCCGATCGGCACGCACAGTGGCGACGAACTCGTCCCAGGACACCTCGTCCAGGACATGCCCGGCCTCCCGCAACCGCCCCACCATGTCGGCGAAGCCGATCGCCACCGGATTGAACAGGTGGAACGTGCGCCCGCCGGTCGTGCGGGACAGGGCCAGCACAGCCGACGCGACGTAGTCCACCGGCACCATCGGGAACAGCGCGTTCGCCCCCACCGGCACCGCCCGGGCCTGGAGGCTGCCCTTCAGGCTCAACCAGACGAAGTCGCGGGTCTGGCAGGCGCCGTTGGTCCGCGCACCCGAGACCACGTCGGCGCGGTAGATCGACACGGGCAGGCCGCGTTCCCGGGCCAGTGCGATCACCTTCTCGGCGACGTACTTGCTCTGCCGGTACCCGTTGGTCAACTCCTCCGGCGGCCCGGTGGGATCCTGCGGGGTCAGACCGGCGCCGCCGGGTGCCGGCCGAGCGAAGACGCCCGTGCTGGACACGTAGTGCAGCGGCACCGTGCGGTACAGCGCCGCGAGCCGCAGCGCCTCCTCCGTACCGGTCACGTTGGCGGCCTTCAACGACGTGTACGGGTGCAGCCAGTTCACCGTCGCGCCCGCGTGGTACACCACGTCGACCTCGCGGGCCAGCCGCTCGTACCGCTCGGCGTCCAGCCCGAAGCGCGGTTCGGCGAGGTCGCCGGTGACCACCGACAGCCGGTCCGGGTCGATCTCGTCCCAGATGCCGTACCAGCTCAGATTCGCCCGCAGCCGCTCCAGCGCGGTCGCCTCGTCGGCACCCCGGACCAGGCAGTGCACGGTGGCCCCGGTCTCGCGCATCAGGTCCCGGAGCAGGAAGGCGCCGACGAACCCGGTCGCCCCGGTGAGGAACACCCGCCCGGGATCGGCGACCACGTCCACGACCTCCGCGGCCGGGACCACGTCCTCGGCCAGCCGCACCTCCGCCGCGAAGTCCACGGCGGAGCGCGCCGGCGAGTCGGCACGGCTGGAGAGTTCGGCGAGCAGGTAATCGATCAGCGCCGCCGGGGTGTTGTGGTCGAACAGCAGGGTCGGCGGCAGGCGCAGCCCCGTCTCGCCCTCCAGCCGGTTGCGCAACTCGACCGCGGTCAGCGAATCGAAGCCCAGCTCGGTGAAGACGACACCGGGGGTGATGTGGTCGGTGCCGCGATGGCCCAGGATCGCGGCCACGGCGACGCGGACCAGATCGAGCAGGAGTTCGTGCCGACCGGGGTCGTCCAGCGGGGCCAGACGTTCCGCGAGATGCCCGGTGTCCCGGGCCGCCGCGGTGATCACCCGCCGCGCCGACTTGCGCACCAGGCCGCGCAACACGGGCATGACCGGGCCGGGTTGCCGCTCGATCCGGGCGATGTCGAGATGCATCGGCACCGTCGTCGGGTGCACGGCCACCAGCGCCGCGTCGAACAGGTCGGGGCCCTCGGCCGGTTCGATCGGCCGCAACCCGGCCTGCGTCGCCCGACTCCGGTCCACCTCGGACAGCCTCGACGCCATGCCGTGCTCCTGCGCCCATGCCGCCCAGGCGAGCGAATGGGCCGGCAGCCCGTTGGCCCGACGGTGCTGCGCGAGCGCGTCC
Source organism: Embleya hyalina (assembly GCF_003967355.1). GTDB lineage: Bacteria > Actinomycetota > Actinomycetes > Streptomycetales > Streptomycetaceae > Embleya > Embleya hyalina. The sequence goes on from NZ_BIFH01000028.1 coordinate 168,337, forward strand.
AGGAACTGGTTGGCGGCCGAGTAGTTCGCCTGCCCCGGCGACCCGACCACACCGGCGACGGAGGAGAACAGCACGAACATGGCCAGGTCGTCGTCGAGGGTCGCCTCGTGCAGATGCAGCGCGGCGTCGACCTTGGGCCGCAGTACGCGGGCGACACGTTCGCGGGTGAGCGCCGTGACGATGCCGTCGTCGATGACACCGGCGGTGTGCACGATGCCGGTCAGCGCGTGCTCCGAGGGGATCGCGGCGAGCACCCGGTCCACGGCGTCCCGGTCGGTGACGTCGGCCGCGACGACGGTGACCCGGGCGCCGAGCGCGGCGAGTTCGTCCCGCAACTCCCGCGCACCGGGCGCGTCCTGCCCGCGTCGACTGGTCAGGACCAGGTTCCGTACGCCGTACTCGGTGACCAGATGGCGGGCGAACAGCGCACCCAGCGCGCCCGTTCCGCCGGTGACGAGGACGGTGCCGTCGGGCTTCAACTCCGGCCCGGCCACGGCCTCCGGGCACACCCTGGCCAGCCGGGGAGTACTCGCGTGCCCGCCCCGGATGGCCACCTGCTCGTGCCCGGACACGATCGCGGCGCCCAGCCGCGCGGCGCTGGCCGGGCTGTCGTCGACGTCGATCAGCGTGATCCGCCCCGGGTTCTCGACCTGGGCCGACCTGACCAGCCCCCAGACCGGGGCCGAGCCGAGTTCGACGTCCGCGTACTCGTGCGTGGCGACCGCGTTGCGCGTGACCACCACGAGACGGGAGGTGCCGAACGCCAGGCTCTCCTGGACCAGTTCCAACGCGCGCGACGTGGCCCGGTGGGCCGCGTCCGCGAGATCGGCCCCGGCCGGCTCGTCGATCATCGCGACGAGGACGCCCCCGGCGGCCTCCGCGACCCGCCCGACGTGTCTCGCGCGCCGGACGGGCGGGGAGTCCCCGAGCACCGCCCAGCCGGTGGGGTCGAGGTCGTCCGGGTCGGGGAGGGTGATCGGCGACCAGGCGGTGTGGAACAGGGAGTTCGCCATCACCCGGTCGTGCCGGCGGATGACGGGAGCCCGCCGACGCCGCAACGCGCGCACCTCGGCGACCGGTTCCCCCTCCTCGTCGGCCAGCCACACCCGGAACCCGTCCCGCTCCCCGGGCCTGATCCGAACCCTGAGCGCACGCGGACCGGCGGCGTACAGGTCGAACCCGCGCCACGACAGCTCGGCGGTGTCCTGCCCCACGGCGAGCAACGCGTGCAGCGCCGCGTCCAGCAGCGCCGGATGGATCCCGAACGTGTCCGGGTCCGTGTCGTCGGGAAGCCGCACCTCGGCGAACAGATCCGCACCCTGCCGCCACAGGGCCCGCAGCCCCCGGAACACCGGCCCGTACGCGCGGCCCTTCCCGTCGAGCCGCGGGTAGAGGTCGTCGAGATCGACCGGGACCGCGTCGGGCGGCGGCCAGGCGGCCAGGGAGATCAGCGGCGCCGGCGCCGGCTCGGTGAGCAGCCCCCGGGCGTGCACGAGCCACGCCGCGCCCGGCTCGCCCCGATCCGGCCGGGAGCCGATCGTGATCGGTCGACAACCGTCCTCGTCGGGCGGACCCAGGGTCACCTGGACCTGCACCCCGCCGCTGTCCGGGACGGCCAGGGGAGCGTGCATCGTCAGGTCGACGATGCCGGGGCAGCCGACCTCGTCGCCGGCCCGGACCGCCAACTCGACCAGGGCCGCCGGAGGCAGCGTCACGGTGTCGTCCACGCGGTGGTCGGCGAGCCAGGGATGGGTGTGCGGGGAGAGCCGACCGGTGAGCACGAGCCCGGCACCGCCCGTGAGTTCGATGGCGGTCGTCAGCAGTGGGTGCTCCGGCGTGATCAGCCCCAGTCCGGTGGTCCTGCGCCCGCCGGGGGAGGTGCCGTCCAGCCAGTACGGCCGGTGCTCGAAGGGGTAGGTCGGAAGATCGACGAGCGAGGCGGTCGTGCCCGCGAACAGGTGTTGCCAGTCGACGGTGTGGCCGTGGGTGTGCAGCCGGGCGAGCGCGGTGAGCGCGGTACGGGCCTGGGGGCGGTCGCGGTGTTGGAGGGCGACGAACAACCCGTCCGGTGCGGTCTCCGGGCCCAGGGCGGTGAGGACCGCGTCCGGGCCGATCTCCAGGAACCGCGTGACGCCCCGCTCCCGCAGGCGGGCGACATGCTCCGCGAAGCGCACCGGCTCGCGGACGTGGTCGACCCAGTACCGCGCCGAACGCACATCGGCCGCGTCGGCCGCCATCGGAATGCCGGGCTCGCCCAGTTCGACCGTGTCCAGAACACCGGCGAACTCGTCGAGAACCGGGACCATCGCCGGGGAGTGGAAGGCGTGGCTGACGGTGAGCCGGTTCGTCGTGTGGCCGCGCTCCCGCAGGGCGTCCGCGACCGCGAGGACGACGTCCTCGGCGCCGGAGACCACCACCGACGTCGGCCCGTTGACCGCCGCGATCCCGGCCCGGTCCTCGTACCCGCGCAGGAGTTCGCGCACCTCCGCCTCGGCGGCCCGCACCGCGACCATCGCCCCGCCGGCCGGCAACGCCTGCATCAACCGCCCGCGAGCGGCGACGACCCGGCACGCGTCGGCCAGGGTCAGCACACCCGCGACATGCGCGGCGGCCAACTCCCCGATCGAGTGCCCCGTCACGAAGTCCGGCCGTACACCCCACGATTCCAGCAGCCGGAACATCGCCACCTCGACCGCGAACAACGCCGGCTGCGTCCACCCGGTCCGATCCAGCCCTTCACTGTCGCCGAAGACGACATCCTTCAGCATCCCGGGCAACACGGCGTCGAAGTGGCCACAGACCTCGTCGAACGCCGCCGCGAACACCGGAAAGCCGTCATACAACTCCCGGCCCATGCCCACACGTTGCGCACCCTGACCGGTGAACAGGAACGCCAGACGCCCCTCGCCCGCCGCCCCGGACACCACCCCCGCCGCCGACTCGCCCGCGGCCAACGCCCGCAACCCCGAGACGAGTTCGTCCCGGTCCCCGGCCACCACCACCGCGCGGTGCTCGAACATCGACCGCGTCACCGCCGCCGACAAGCCCACATCCGGCAACGACGCACCGCCGGCGCCGTCCACCACGGACACCAACCGCCGCGCCTGCGCCCGCAACGCCCCGGCCGACCGCGCCGACACCACCACCGGAACCACCGGCAACACCGATCCGGCCGGCATCGCCGGCTCCGGGTCGTCGACCGGCGCCTGCTCGACGACAAGATGCGCGTTCGTCCCGCTGACCCCGAACGACGAGACCGCGGCCCGCCTCGGCCGCCCGGTCGACGGCCACGCGCGCTGCTCCGTGACCAGCTCGATCGCCCCGGACGACCAGTCCACCGCGGGTGTCGGCTCGTCCACGTGCAGCGTCTTGGGCACCACCCCGTGGCGCATGGCCATGACCATCTTGATCACCCCGGCCACCCCCGCGGCGGCCTGGGTGTGTCCGATGTTCGACTTCAACGAGCCCAACAGCAGCGGCTCGCCGGCCGGTCGCGACTGCCCGTACGTCGCCAGCAGCGCCTGGGCCTCGATCGGATCGCCGAGCATCGTCCCCGTGCCGTGCGCGTCGATGACGTCGACCTCGGCGGGGGAGAGGCCGGCGTTCGCCAGCGCCCGACGGATCACCCGCTGCTGCGCGGGACCGCTCGGCGCGGTCAGGCCGTTGGACGCGCCGTCGGAGTTCACCGCACTGCCCCGGATCACCGCCAATACCGGCAACCCGCGCCGCCGCGCGTCGGACAACCGGGCCAACACCAGCATCCCGACGCCCTCGGAGAACCCGGTGCCGTCCGCCGCCGCCGCGAACGCCTTGCAGCGGCCGTCCGGCGCCAGCCCGCGCTGCCGGGAGAACTCCACGAAGCCGTCCGGCACCGGGATCACCATCGCGCCGCCGGTGAGCGCCAGCGAGCACTCGCCGTTGCGCAGCGCGGCGACGGCGTGATGGATGGACACCAGGGACGACGAGCAGGCCGTGTCCATGCTGACCGTCGGCCCCTCCAGGCCCAGGACGTAGGAGAGCCGGCCGGACGCGACGCTGGTCAACATCCCGGTCATCGCGTAGCCCTCGATGCCGGTCGCCGACGCGCTGACCGTCGAGGCGTAGCCGGTGTACATCACGCCGACGAACACCCCGGTGTCGCTGCCGCGCAGCGACCGCGGGTCCATCCGGGCCCGTTCCACGGCCTCCCAGGCGGTCTCCAGGAGCAGTCGCTGCTGCGGGTCCATCGCCAGTGCCTCGCGCGGCGAGATGCCGAAGAAGGCCGCGTCGAATCCCTTCACGTCGTCGAGGAATCCGCCCTCCCGCGCGTAGAACTTGCCCATGGCGTCGGGGTCGGGGTCGTATCCGCCCTCGACGTCCCAGTCCCGGTCGGTGGGGAAGCCCGTGATCGCGTCGACGCCGTCGGCGGCCAGGCGCCACAACTCCTCGGGCGTGGACACGCCCCCGGGGTAGCGGCAGCCCATGCCCACGACGGCGATGGGTTCGGCCCGGCTCGACTCCAACTCCTCGACCCGGTTTCGGGCCTTGTGCAGGTCGGTGGTGACCCACTTGAGATAGTCGAGCAGCTTCTCGTCCTTGCTCATGCCGCGACCGCCGTTCATCTCCGGACCGCCGTTCATCTCGCGCCCACCACCGCTCATGAGGACACCGCCCGAATCGAGTGCTCCAGTCCCGCCGCGGGGCCCTGTTTGGCCAGTACGGACGAGCCGAGCCGTTCCGCCAGATACAGCGCGAAGTGCAGGCGCAGGTGGTCCTCGCGCAACGACCGCCCGAGCAACTGCTCCGCCTTCTTGACCCGATACACCACGGTGTTCTTCGCGATGTGCAGGTGTTTGGCCGTGGTCGCCACGCCACGCTCGTTGTCCAGCAGGCACCGCACGGTCTCGCGCAACGCGGCCATGGTGCGGTTGTCGGCGGCGAGCGGTCCGAGTTCGCGGCGTACGAAGTCGGCGGTGGCCTCGGCGTCGTTGCCGAGCAGGATGACCAGTTCGAGGTCGCCGTAGTCGCACAACCTCGACGGGCCGGGTTCGGTGATGCGGCCGACCCGCTCGGCGGTGATCGCCTGCTGGTGCGAACGCCGGAAGCCCGCGATGCCGTCCCCGGGCAGCCCCGAGGCGACGTGCACGTGCGCGGGCAGGTCCATCGGCTTGGCGGAGCGCCGCAGTTCACCCGGATGGTCGGTGGCGCGCCCACCCCATGCCCACAGGCGTCCCGGGCCCGCCGGAAGCAGCAACATCGAGGAACAGCCCACCTGGTCGAGCAGGCGCAGCGCGGTGGTCTCCAGGTCCCGTCTGCTGTCCGGGGTGATCTCGTCCTGCCACAGGATCAGCGCGACGTGATGCAGGGTCAGGTCGTAGCGCAGCTGGTGCAGCGCCTTTCGGGTGTCGGTCGGCTTGCCCTTGAGGATCGCGGACACCGATTCGAAGCGCTCGCCCACGGATCCGGCGAACCAGCGGTTGCGTTCGGCGGCGAACTTCTCGGTCACCGAGGCCGACAGCGTCTCCATGCCCTCGAACAGGTCGGCCGAGATGGAGCGCATCATGGCCGGCTGGTCCTCGGCGGGAATCATCGTCTCGCGGAACTCGAACAACTCACGGGTGAAGCTCGCGTGGGTGGCCCGGACGTAGCGGAGCAGGAGGTCGACGGTCGTGTTGTCCGCGATCCGTTCCCGGATGGCGTTGGTGAGTTCGGCGGAAAGCAGGCCGGTTATGGCCCGGACGCCGCTGAGTCGCAGGACGACCCACAGTGCGATCGCCTCGACCAACCGGGTTTCGCTGCACGACTTGCGATCGAAGCGGGCGAAGGGTTCCTCGGCCAACTCGGCCAGTAAGAGCCGGCTGTTCTCGATGGCCCAACCGGTCGCCCCCGAGCCGACGCGGGCGACGACCTCCTCGATCAGCTGCGGGTTCGTCGCCGGTAAGTGGAGTACGGAATCGTCGACGGGTTGAAGTAGGTGCAGCAGGGAATAGGTGGACGTTATCTGCCGTGGCGCAGGAATGGTGGCCTGCGATATCGAATAGCCCGACAACGAGTTGCCTCCGTACCGGAAAGCGGACGCGACTGGGTGTCGGCAGCCTGGCACGGTTTCACTCGCACGGGGTAATCATCCGGTAACCGCACGCTCGGGACAAGATTACCGACCGGTGGGCGCAAGCGGTCGACTTGCGTGCTGTCGTGTGATTCGCCGCCCGGGAACGGGCGGAGACGGTAGGCCACCGCCTCCGCCAGGCCTCGCATCTCGCGTGCTCGGTGCTTACCGGCGCCACCCGTCCCGCACCGCGCGGAACCCGGGAAACAACGGTTGTTCGGATCGAAAGGAAGGCGGGGCGTTTGCTATTTCGTCACGCCGAGGCCGTCCGTACTCAGGGGTGTTGTCACTCGGGAGGAGAATCCGGCGGCCTTGACGGAATTCGCCCGGTGCCGCCCGAAGCGCCGCACGAGCGGCATCTCCACGAAGCGATAGAGGACGAAGGAACACGCGAGCGCCGCCAGGAACAGGGGGACGATCAGCAGCGCGCCGGTGGTCGAGGAGAACGTACGGGTGGGCCCGATCCAGTCGGCGGCCGCGCCGATGACGATCCAGTGGACCATGTAGAAGGCGAAGGAGAGTTCGCCCAGGAGGATCATCGTCGGCCTGCGGAACACCGAGGCGGTGCGCCGGCGGTCGGCGACCGCGGCGGAGGCGATCAGGGGCGCGGTCCACACCGTCGCGACCCCTGCGGTGCCCGCCAGGTACGGTTCGTAGCGGACGAGCACATAGCCGGCGACGGCGATCGCGAACGCCGGCACGAGGCCGATATTCGGCCACCGCCCCGCGGCCACGATCCGGGCCAGCAGGATGCCCAGGACGAATTCGAGCGCGCGCACGGGCGGGAAGAAGTACACGAACCACACCTGGTCGAACGACACTTCACCGGAGACGGCGAAGGCCGCGAGGCGCGGTTGGTCGTTCACCACGAAGGTGGCGACCAGGAACGCCCCCACGATCAGCGCGAGTACGGTGGCCAGCGCCGGCCACAACCACGCCTCGCGGATGCGGCGCAGGAGGGGATACAGGAGCGGGAAGGCGAGGTAGAAGAAGAACTCGCAACACAGCGACCAGGTGACCCCGTTGACCGCCGATACGGACCGGATGTCCGGAATCCACGCCTGCTGCATGCTCAGGGCGCCGAACCAGTCGACCATGCGGGTCGGCCGATCCGTGTGCAGCACGAGCAGGGCGGCCAGCCCGAAGGTGACCAGGTGCATCGGGCCGATCTTGACCATGCGGCGGCGCCAGAACGACCGGGTCGTGTCGCCCGCACTCGCGGTCCAGGTCAGTACGAAGCCGCTGAGGATGAAGAAGAAGCCGACGCCGTACGAGCCCGCCAGGGCGAACGTCTCGCGGAGGTGGTTCCCGGTCTCGCCCGGGACCAACTGGGGTGTGTACCAGAGGACATGCGTGGTGAAGACCAGCAGGGCCGCCACGAAACGCAGTCCCGTCAACGACGGCAGTCGGGAGGGTTCGGGATCCGTGAACTCGTTCGTCCGGCCGGCGGTGTTCGAGCCGGTCTCCCGGGTCACCATGTCGGTGTCGCGGGTCGAAGTCGGACGACCGGTCGATACACAATCGTTTTCCCGAAGTGCGGGGGACCGGACCGGGAATGGGCGGATGCGGTCGGCGGGCACACCGGTGTCTGCTCCGACGCGTGCGTCGCGGTGCGCTTCGCGATGGGCTTCGGAGTGTGCTTCGGTGTGTGCGCGAGGGAGTGCGCAGGTGAGTGCACGAGGGAGCGTGCGGATGTGTGCACGAGTGAGAGCGCGGATGTGTACGCGGATGTCTGCGCAGGATTAGTCGCCTGCGATATCGGATTGCCCGACACGGATAGCCTCCGTACTGGAAAGCCGGCGCGGCTGGGGCTCGGCAGCCTTCCACGATTTCGGGCACGTTCGGTAATCCGTCGGTAATCGCGCCGGGACGGCCCGATTACCGCACGATGGGCCGAAGACGCGGCGTCGCGGATATCTTGCGAAGCACGCACGGTCCACCGTTCGGCACCGACGAGGAGTGCTCGTGAGCAAGCCGGCCATTCAAGACGTTCGTATCGGTGCCGCGGCCGGCACCGTGCCGTGGGTGTTGTCCGGGCGCAGCGCGGCGGGCCTGCGCGGCCAGGCCGCCCGCCTGCTGTCCAGACTGGAATCCGACGCGGCACGCGACGTCGTCACCGATGTCGCCGAGGTCGGTCGATCCCTGGTGGCGGCCGGCGCGACCCACGAGCACCGGGCCGTCGTGCTGGGCGACGACCGCAGCGAACTGGTCGCCGGGATACGGGCGCTCGTCGACGAACGGGCCGCGGCGAACGTGTTCACCGGGCAGGCGACCCGGCAGGCCCAGGCGGATTCCCGGCCGGTGTTCGTCTTCCCCGGCCAGGGCACCCAGTGGGTCGGCATGGCGGTGGAACTCCTGGACACCTGCCCCGAGTTCGCCCGCGGGATCCGAGCCTGCGCCGAGGCACTGGCGCCGCACGTGGACTGGTCTCTGGAGGACGTACTGCGCGGCGCCCCGGACACCCCGCCGCTGGACCGGGTGGACGTCGTACAACCCGTGCTGTTCTCGATGATGGTGTCGCTGGCCCGCCTGTGGCGCCGCTTCGGGGTGCGACCGGCCGCGACGGTCGGCCACTCCCAGGGCGAGATCGTGTCCGCGCACATCGCCGGCGCGTTGTCCCTGGCGGACGCGGCGCGGATCGTGGCGTTGCGCAGCCGGGCCCTGACCGCGATTCGGGGCCGCGGCGAGATGTTGACCGTACTCGCCCCCAACGACCGTGTGCGGACGATGCTGGCCGACTGGGACGGCGTGTTGGCGGTCGCCGCGGTGAACGGCCCGGCGACCATGACGGTCTCGGGCGACGTGGCGGCGATGAAGGAGTTCGGCGCCGCGCTGTCCGCGGCCCGGATGATGCGCTGGCGAGTTCCCGGCGTGGACTTCGCGGCACACTCCCCGCACGTGGAGGATCTGCGCGAGACGCTGCTCGCTCTGGCGGCCGGGATCGAACCGGCCCGCGGCGACGTGCCGTTCTACTCGACGGTGACCGGACGGCGCGTGGAGACCGACGAGTTGACCGCCGAGTACTGGTACCGCAACCTGCGCCAAACGGTGCGCTTCGACGACGCGGTCCGCACGTTGGTCGCCGACGGCCACACGCTCTTCGTCGAGTGCAGCGCGCAACCGGTGCTCTCGGTCGGGATCCAGGACACCGCCGAAGCGCTGGGCCGCCCGGCCGTGTTGCTGGCCACGCTCCGCAACGAGGACGGCGGGATGGGCCGGTTCCTGGCCGCGCTGGCCGAGGCGTACGTACACGGTGTCACGGTCGACTGGACGACGGCCTTCGCCTGACGGACGGCGCGGTGCCGCCCGGCCGGGCGGCACCGCGCGGAACGGGCGAGGTCGCCGTCCGGGAGCCGGCGACCTCGTCATGTTCACCGATCGCACGGTTCAGCCGGTACGCCGACCGCCCGCGGGGACGGAGGGCGGTGCGGTGCGTGGGGGTTGGTTCTCCGGGGGAGCGGTGCGGCGTCCGCCCGAGTCGGGCCCGGGGATCGTCTCCGGGGCCGTCGGGGAGTCCGACCCGGTCGCTCTCGGCGGCGCCGTGCCGGCCGTGGACGGGGTCGGCGCGCCGGTGCTCGGCGCACTCTCGACCGGCGCACCGGTGGGCGGCGCGGGTACGGCCGGCGGTACGGTCACCGGGCGCGGCCCGTCCGGCGTCGAGGTCGACCCGAACACCATCCAACCCGCCGCGGCCACCACGATCGCCCCCACCAGCGCCGCCGGCCGCAGCGGAACACGCAGCCGACGCACCGGCGCGGCCGGCAGCGGTACCTCGCGCGCACGGAGCGTCGCCGGTGTCACCGCGTCGGCCCGTCGACCCATCCAGTCCCGCAACTCCGTCTCCAGAGCCGCGTGCTCCGGCGTCCCCGAGCGCAGGGGTTCGCCACGGTCACGGCGTCGGTTCACGTGTCCTCCTCCCTCAGCAGCCGATGCAGCGCGGTCAGCCCGCGACTCGCGGTGGATTTCACGGTGCCGGACGGTATGCCCAGCGTGCCGGCGATCTCGCTCTCGCTCAGGTTCTCCCAGTAGCGCAACACCAGCACCTCGCGCTGGCGCCGGGTGAGTTGCCTCAGCGCCTGCCGCAGTCGCCGATCCCGCTCCGCGCGCAGCGCGTCGTCCTCGGGCGAGGCCGCCGGCGGCAGCACCGGCGGCACCCAGGCCCGGGCCGTACGCCGCCGGCGCAACACCGATCGCGCGCCGTTGACCACACAACGCCGCAGATACGCGGGCGGGTCGTCCAACTCGCCCAGCCGCGCGCCGTACCGTCGAAACGCGGCGGTGAACGCCTCCTGGACGACGTCCTCCGCCGTCTCCTGGTCGTCCACCAACAACGTGGCCAGGCGAACCAACCGGATCCGATGCGCGTGATAGAGCTGCGTCATGGTTGGCGGCGGCTCGCCCGCCTCCCGGGCCCGGCGCCGGAACAGCCCGAACGCCCGCCGCCGCGGCGACGTGGCCTCGGCGGGCGGCACCCGAGGGGGCGGGGTCGGGTCGTATCGGACCCTGATGTGGGATTCCTGGATGGCCGTGAACTCCTCGGACGCGAAGCGATGAACCACCGGCGCCGTTTTCGGCACCGCGGCGGGTGCCCGGCCGGTGTACCGGGGACAACGACATCCCCGGCGCACCGACCGGTTCCCGCGCCGATCAGGCCACGGTCCGCCCGCGCCGCCTGCCGGCCACCACGGCCCCACCACCGAGCAGCAGCAGGCCGCCGGCCCCGCCGATGTACCAGGCGGTCTTGTCGTCACCCCCGGTTTCCGCGAGCCGAGGCGGCACCGTCGCCGGGGCGGCCGACGGGGCGCTCGGCACACCTGTGCGCCCACCCGAGGGTGCCCTCGACGGCGTCGGGGCGACGGTCGACCGCTCGTCCCCGGGCGGAGAGCCGGGCGGCACGGCGCCGGGCGCCCTGGTCACCGGCGGCGCGACGGTGGGCGGGGCGGCGGCCGGCGGAACCCGCCCGTCCGACCCACGCGCCGCGCCCTGGTCGGCCACGGCCACCCCCTGCGCCGACACCACAGCGATGGCCGCCGCCAGCAACCCGGCCCCGAACACCGGACCGACCCGAACCCGACCCCGACGACCACCCGGCGGGGAGCCGATCACGGAACCCGAAACACGCGGCGAACGAATAGTCACCATTCTCCTCAAGGGCCATCAACCACCCGGATCCCCGTGCCATGAACACTCGGAGCCGAGGCCGCCACCATCCGGCGACAGCCATCCAGACGCCCGAGGCCCCGCGGGGTTCCCACTCCCACCGAACTTTTTTCGAAGCCCGCGACCCACCGTCCCCGACGACCCACCGTCCCCGACGACCCGCCCCGGCGCGACGACCTCGGACGCGCGCTGCCAGGATCAACGGGCCCGACGATGCCGCGGTGCGGCCCAGGTCACATGAGAGGTAGGAATGGTGCACTCCACGTCGTTACGAGCCGTGGTCGCCTTCGGCATGGCGATCGTCCTCGGGGGCTGCACGTCCGCCTCCGAATCCGTGTGTACCGCCGACTGGCGGGTGCCCGTGACCATCGACATCGCGCCCGAACTGGCCGATCGGGTCACCGACATCCGGATCCGGTTGTGTCGGGCCGGATCCTGCCAGGAGCCCCGGGTGACCCTGCCGCCCGCCCGGGACGGCTCCGCCCGGGTCGGGAGGATCCTCGACGTGGACCTGACGGCGGAGCCGATGGAGGCCACCGTGCGGGTGAGCACGGTGTCACCCGACGCCACCCGCGACTCGCGCCTGACCGTGACACCGCGAACGACCGGTCGCGGGACGAACTGCCGCGACGAGCACGACGCCCGGCTCGTGGTCGCCGCCGACGCGGGGGTCACCCAAGCCTGAGCGGGGGCGACGTCGACCGGGAGGGAGGAGATCTCGGGTCGTCGTCGGGGCCGAGGCAGCGGACGGCTGGCGGGATCGTCATGGGTGCGGTGGACCCGGGGGGAAGCCCGAGTACACCTGCCCACCGCACGCACCGCAGGGGCACGGGCAGGAATCGTGTCGATGTTCCGGTGATATGGGAGGTTCCCGTGGCGTGGGGATTGTCCTGAACTCTTCTGGTGACGGTGATTCGGATCCGCTTACGGTGCCAGAGGCCGTCGACGAACCCGTGGGAGGCAAGCTCCGTGTGTCCGGCATCCGCCGGTGGGTGAGGGAAATGCGGCTTGGTCGGGCCCGGTTCGCGCCGGACGGGCAGGACCACATCGCGTACTCGAACAACGCCCACGGTGTGCCCTCGGTCGCCACGACGGCCCGTACCGAGAACCGAACCACCATCAAGAGGCGGAAATGAGCAAAGCCAGCAAGTTCGTCACCACGGCAGCGGTTTGCGCGACTTCCCTCGCGGCCCTGGTACTTTCCGGCGCAACGGCCTCCGCGGTCGGATCGACTCCGACGGGCGGGACCGGCTCGCTCGCCGGCACCGGTCCGATCGTGCACTGGGTCAGCGGCAAGTGCATGGACGTCGCCGGAGCCACCGACGGCACCCCTGTACGGCTCAACGACTGCAGCCCCGGCTCCGCGGCCCAACAGTGGACCATCACCAACGGCACCATCGTGGCCAAGGCCAAATGTCTCGACGGCGGCGACCTGGGCGTCAGGACCGAACTGACCATCCGGGACTGCACCGGCGGTGCCAACCAGGAGTGGCGTCGCCTCAACTTCGATCGCCTGTACAACCCCGCGTCCAGCCTCTGCATCAACGTTCCCAACGGCAACGCGACCAACGGCACCCGACTCGACATCGAACCCTGCGCTCGCACGGGCAACATGGTCTGGACCGTGCCCGCCGGTAGCTTCTGAGCCCAGGGCCTGTAGAAAGTTCGGCTCCGTTTCACAACCTGTCGTAACGGAGCATGGTTTCGATCAGGCGCGATCCGCTGTCGGACCCGCCTGAGCCCGGCCCCGCCACATCCGCCGTACGAGACGTCCGGTTCCCATGCGGACGCCTTCGACCCGGCGACCGCGGCGGGGCCGGCGCCGTTCACCGCGTAGAGGGCACCGATTGCCCTCCGCCGGCCCACCCGCCGAAACCCCGTGCCCGGGTACTCGGATCGAGTGGGGCTACCGCGTTGGTTCGAGGTGGGTCGACCTCTGGTGTGCGGTGGGGGTGAGGGTGGCTGCCGCGTTGGTTCGAGGACGGGTTCGAACGTCGGGTTGACGTGCCCGGGTGGGCGGATTTCTAGGATCGGTTGCGTGACGTCACACGGCCGACCGTGGGGATGTCGGTCCGGTGGCCACCGGAACCGGTACCTCGAATTCACACGGACGGCATGCCCGACCCGCCGCGTCCCGAGGACGCGTCACATCATCGACTCGACAAGGGAGAACGTCATGTCCGTTCGCAGGAAGTTGTTCACCACGGCCGCCGCCGTCACCCTTCTCGGCACGCCCCTCGTCATGGCCTCCTCGGCGTCCGCCGCGTCGGCCGAGTCGGCGGGGGGTGCCTCCGCCGCCGCCACCTCGTGTATCGGTGGTGCGTGGAAGTACGACAAGCCGTCCGGCTGGGGGTACGCCCCCACGGGGTCCGGCTACTACGTGACGACCAACCGCTGCGCGGATATCCAGGTCAAGCCGGACCAGAACACCGTGATTCGGCTCTGCTACCTGAAGAACCGGGACCCGGGCAAGGAGGTCTGCAAGGGCGAGGTCACGGTCAAGACCGGCAAGTGGACCGTGCTGGGCACGGACTTCGAGAACGGGGCCTACTTCTACTTCAAGTTCCCCAACACCGACGCCCACAAGACGGGCTTGGTCGCCGCCTGACCGCTCATCGTCCGTTCCGCCCCCGCCCCCACTGCACGGGGGCGGGGGCGGGGGCGGAAGGGACGGGACACCCGGGTCGCAGCGCGATCTCAGCGGCCGGTTACCAGGACGATCTGGTCTCCGGCGACCTCGGTGGTCTCGGCGTGGGCCAGCAGGCCGGCGAGGCCGGCCGCGCCCGCCGCGGTGGGGTGTACCCCGTGGCGGGCCAGTACGGCCCGGGCGGCGAGCAGGGCGTCGTCGCTCGCGGCGTGGGCCGCGCCGCCCGAGGCGGCTATCGCGGTCAGGGCCTCGGGACCGTGCAGGGCGTGCCGGTTGACCAGCGGCTCGTTGTGTTCCGTCGTGACCACCTCGTCGCTCGACAGCGTGCGGTACGGGCCCGGCCAACTCGTCACGATCGGGTTGTTGCCGGGGGAGCCGACGGCGTGGAGGGCCACCGGCCAGGCCAGGAGGCGGGCTTGGCGGTGGGCGGCGACGATCGTCGTACCGTTGCCGACCGGGATCCACAGAGCGGCCGGAGCGCCGCCCAGTTCACGGTGCAGAACCCGGACGACATGTCCGTGCCCCGCCAGGATCGCGTCCGTGCAGGGGCCGTCGACGTTGCCGTCCAGTGCCCCCGACTCGACGGCCAGCCGATGGGATTCGTCGACGGCGTCCTCGTAACCGCCGCGGACGAAACGGATGTCCGCCCCGGCGTTGGCGACGGCGGCGCCCCCGTCGCCCCATCCCGCGGGCAGCACCACGGTCGACCGCAGGCCCGCCGCCGCGCACGCCGTCGCCATCGCCCGCCCGTAACTGCCGCACGAGCCCACGACGATCCGGTCGTGTCCCTCGGCGACGGCCCGCGCCACGACCGCGCGGGCGGCGGGTTCCTTGTGACTGCCGGAGGCGTAACGGGACTCGTCCTTGAGGAGGACGCGGACGCCCGGCAGCACGCCGTCGGCGACGATCAGGGGGGTCAGGTACGGATCGGTGGGCGGCGCGACGGAAATCGGAGGCAACAAGGGGGTGTTCCTTCACCGGGTGCGGGCGGAGAGCAGTTCGTCGGCTTCGCGCTGCAGGTCGTCGCGCGTGCCGATCTCGGCGGGCGGTATGGCGTCGGGCAGTTCGTCCTCGATCAGCCGCAGCCGGTCGTCGAACCACCCGCGCACGGCCCAGGCCAGTTGCAGGACACCGCTCAGGACGATCAGCAGGGCCAGGCCCCGTCCCGGGCCCTCGGATTCGAGCAGTGGTTGGACGAACCGTTCGGCCAGGGGCCCGACCACGAGGTAGCCCAGCGGCATCGTCAGCATCATCAGGGTGATGAACAGGGAAAGGACACGGCCCTGCAGTTCGAACCCGACCTTGCTCTGCACGATCGCGATCCAATGGCCTTCGGCGAGGGATTCGCCGAACCCCACGAGGAACATCCCGGCGACGATCAGGGCCGGGACGGTGGAGATCCCGACCAGGATCATCGCGAAACTGCCGATGCCCATCGCGATGAGCATGCCGTGACTGCGCCGGGCGGTACCGCCCCACAGGCCCATCAGGACGCTGCCGACGATCCCGCCGACACCGCCGGCGCCCAGCGCCAGACCCAACACCGAATCCGACTGCTCGGCCAGCAACATCGGCGTGATGACGGCGAAACCCAGGGTGTAGAAGACGTGGTCGACGACGAAGAACCGAAGTGCCGCGCGCAGGCCGGGCCGACGGGTGATGTAGCGCCAGCCGTTGCGGATCTCCGCGCCGAAGGTCTCCTCGCGTACCCGGAACATGAGGTTCGGGAAGCGCACGAGAAGCAGTGTGAGCGCCCCGATCGCGAAGGTGCCCGTGTCGACGAGGAGCACGCCGTCGATGCCGATCGGGTCGATCAGCGCGGCACCGAGCATGGGTGAGAACACCAGCCCGACGCCGACGCCGAGTTGCCCGATCCCGGCGGCGTGGCCGAGGTAGCGCTTGGGCACGAGCTGCGCGACCGCCGCGAGGTAGGCCGGTCGTTGGAACGCCCCGGCCACCGACGTCACCGACACCACCAGGTAGACGTGCCACAGGTACAGGCCGTCGCCGTGCATCAGGACGACCAGGGCCGCCATCGAGAGCCCGGCGGTGGTGTCGCTCGCCAGCATCACCTTGCGGCGATCCCACCGGTCGGCGACGGCCCCGGCGACCGGCCCCACGAGGATGCCGGGGAGCAGCCCGATCGCGCTCACCACCGCGAAGGAGGTGAGCGAGCCGGTGCGGTCGAGCACCCAGATGCTCAGCACCAGTGTGCTCAGCCCGCTGCCCATCATCGACAGGAGTTGGCCCAGCGCGACCAGCGCGAACTTCCGCAGATCGGGCGCGGTCCCCGCGGTCGGGCCGGATACCTCGGCGGGGAACCGCACGGTCGGCGATGTGGACGGCCGCACGGTCGACTCGGTGTTCGGCGAGTCCGTCGACCGCCGCGCGCCGGAGTCGACCCCGGCCACCAAAGCCTCCGCGAGCGGTACCGCATGGCTCTTGAGGAAGAAGTGCCCCGCACGCGGCAGCACCACCAGACCCAGGTCGCCCTCGGTGAAGTGCCGCCATTCCCGGTGGCGTTCCTGATAGTGCTCGGTGACCCGGTCCCGGGCGCCGACGACCGTGATCACCGGAGCCCGCAGCGGACGGTACGTCCGCCGGTACGCGGCCGTGAAGTACTCCTCGGCGTCGCGCGCGTCGTGCCGGACGTTGCGGAGTACGAAGGCCTCCTGCTCGTCGTCGTCGAGGTCGGTGAAACCGCCGCGCGCGCGGAGGTAGGCCAGGTATTCACGATCGGACGTGAAACGATCCACCGGCACGTGCCGGTAGATCCAGTCGAAGAACCGTCCCGGCAGCCGGGCGGTCGGGAATCCCGCCCCGAGCGCGACCCCGGCCAGCACTACGCCCGCCGCCTCGGCGCGCCGTGCCACCTCCACCGTGAGTGCGACGCCGAGGCAGTGTCCGTACAGCAGGACCGGGCCCTCGATCTCCCGCATTTCGTCGACGATGCGATCGGAGACGACGGCGATCGGCTCCAGCTCCTCGTCCGGCCTGGACCGGTCGTGGCCCGGCAACTCCACCGCCATCAGCGCCCAGTTCGCCGGAAGCGCGTCGGCGAGCGGCTGATAGGCGACGGCGCTGCCCCCGGAGTAGGGCACCGCGACGACGGTGTGCCCGCCGGTCGCCGGTTCGGCGTCCGTGGCGGTGAGCCGTTGCAGCAGCCGCTGTTCGGCCGGGTCCGCCTCCGACCGCGCGTCGAGATGCGCGGCCAGGCGGCGGATGGTGGCGTAGCGGTAGAACTCGACCAGACTGGGCGCCGGTTCGACGCGCCGGACGACCCGCAGGGCCGAGAAGGAATCGCCGCCGAGGTCGAAGAAGCCGTCGTCGATACCGGGTTCGGGAATCCCGAGAACCTCCGCCCAGATCGCCGCGATCCGCTTCTCGGTATCGGTCCGCGCGAGCGTCACGGCGGACTCGGGCCCGGCGCCGGTCGGGGCGGGCAGTGCGCGCCGGTCCAGTTTCCCGTTCGGCGTCGACGGAAGCGCGGGCAGCGTGACGATCCGGGTGGGAACCATGTGCGCGGGCAGACCCGCGGCGAGTGTCTCGCGGTAGGCGGCCTCGTCGGCGTCCACCCCGTCGCGGGTCACCACGTAGCCGACGAGCCGACCGATGCCGCCGGGCGACGCGTGCACGGCCACGGCGCAGGCCGCCACCTGCTCCAGCGTGCCGAGCCGGGCCTCGATCTCGCCGAGCTCGATCCGGTACCCGTTGATCTTGACCTGGTCGTCGAGCCTGCCGAGGAAGTCGACCGTGCCGTCGAGGTGGAACCGGGCCGAGTCGCCGGTGCGGTACATCCGGGCGCCGGGCGCGGCGACGAACGGATCCGACACGAATCGCTCGGCGGTCAGTTCGGGCCGGTCGTGGTAGCCGGGTACGACGCCGAGCCCACCCAGATACAACTCGCCGACCACGCCCGCGGGAACCGGGCGGCGGTGCGCGTCGAGGACGTAGACCCGGTTGTTCGGGAAGGGCCGTCCGATCGGCAACGGCGCGTCGTCGGCGAGGTGTTCGACCGAACCCTCGAAGAGCACGTTGTCGACGGTGGCCTCGGTGACGCCGTACGAATTGACGACGCGGTTGCCCGGCCCGACGAGGCGTCTCGCCAGCGCGTACTCCTTGACGTGCCACTTCTCGCCACCGCCGATCAGCAGGCGGACGAACGACAGGTCCGTCCCGCCGCGTTCGGTGTGGTCGAGGAGCGCGCGCAGCACCGCGGGTACGAGTTCGGTGCAGGCGACGTGCTCGGACTTCATCAGCGCGTGGAGATCGGCCGGGTCGAGCAGGGTCTCGCGCGGGGCGACCACCAGTCGACCGCCGCTGAGATGGGCCCGGAGCGTCTCGCCCACGAACATGTCGAAGGAGAAGCTGGCCGCCTGCAGGTAGGTCCACTCCGGCCGCAGCCGGTACGCCTGCCGCCACATGCCGGCGGCGTGCACGAGGTTGCCGTGGGTGACCACGACTCCCTTGGGCCGGCCGGTGGATCCCGAGGTGTAGATGACATAGGCGGGATCGTCGGCCGAGTTGCACAGGGGTGGATCGCCGTCGTCCTCGGGTAGCCCCTCGAGAAGCGCCTCGGGCAGCCCTTCGGCGAGGTAGTCCCGATCGACCACGACCGTCGCCCCGCTGTCGGCCAGCATGTACTCCAGCCGGTCGCTCGGGTACGCCGGATCCAACGGCACGTAGGCGCCGCCCGACTTGAGCACCGCCCACATCGCGGTGAAGAGTTCGACGCCGCGATCCAGGTTGATCGCCACCCGGTCGCCCGGCCGAACCCCCTCCCGACGCAGTCTCCGAGCGAGCCGATTCGCCCGACGGTTCAGGTCCCCGTAGCCCAGGGTGTCGCCGCCGACCGTGAGCGCGGGCGCGTCGGGCGTGGCCGCGGCGTGGCGTTCGAACAGCTGGTGTACGGCGGTGGCATCCGGTATCGGGGCGACGATGTCGTTCCAGTCGTCCACGATGCGGCGCTGCTCGTCGTCGGTGAGCATCGGCAGCCGGGTGACCGGCGTGCGCGCCCCGTCGCCCACCGCGCCGCCCCCGGTCTCACCGATCGCCGCGTCGAGCAGCGTCAGCAAGTGGTCCACGACGGCCTCGACGCGTGCGCCGTCGAAGAGTTCGGCGGCATAGTCCGCGTTCAGCACCGCGCCGTCGGCGGGAAAGTCGATCCCGATCGCGAGGTCGACCATGGTCGCGGCCGGAGCCAACTCGCCTGCGTAACACAGGAGTTCGTCATTCGTTGGCGGCGTGTTGTGCACGGTCAGCAGCACCGGGCTCAGTCGCTTGGCCGCGCCGGGCCGCGCCAACGCGTCCACCAGATCCGGCAGCGCGAGCCGCCCGTGGTCGAGGTCGCGCAAAACCGCGTCCCGTACCCGTGCGACGAGTTCGGCGAACGACGGATCGCCGGACACATCGCCGCGCAGCGGCAGCACGTTCAACGCGGGCCCGATCAACGAGGCCGACTCGGCGGTCGACCGCCCGGCGACCGGTGCGAGCACGGTGACGTCGGTGCGCCCGGTGTACCGGTGCAGCACGACCTGGAGCCCGGCCAAAACCACCATGAACAGGCTCGCCCGCTGTTCGCCGGCGTAGGTACGCAGCCGGTCCAGCAGGTCGGGATCGAGGGGACGGCTGATGCGGGCGGCGGCGTACGAGGGCGCGGCCGGGCGCGGGCGGTCGGTGGGCAGTTCCGCGTCGAGGTCGGCGCCGTCGAACCGCTGCCGCCAGTACGAGACGAGTGCCGCGTCGCCCTTCGCGTCGGCGGCACGTGCGGCGAGATCGGGCGCGGGCGCGGCCGGCGGCAGCCCGGCGCCGGTGATCGGATCCGCACCTTCGCGCACGGCCCGGTACAGGGCCGCGAGTTCCTGCCCCAGCACACCCGCCGACCAACCGTCGAAGGCGAGGTGATGCACGATCACCACGAGCATGTCGCCGTTCAGGAAGGCGTGTGCGACCGGGCCGTGCCGGAAGTCGATGCCCGCCCGATCCGGCTCGCCCAGCGTCAACGGGATCTCCGCCGCGGGGGTGACGACCAGGCTCGGCTCGGTGCCGTCGTCGGGAAAGCGTGCCCGCAACAACGGGTGCCTGCGGGCCAGTTCCGCGAGCGCGGTGGTCAATGCCGGGACATCCACCGGCTCTGCCCAGCGGTAGCGAATTCCCAGCGTGTACACGGGCAGATCGGCACACAGCTGCTCGGCGATCCAGTAGTCGCGCTGCATCGGACTCAGCCGGTGCGCGACCCCCTCGGCCAGTGTCGCGACGGGAGGCTCGGCTGCCGCGCCCTTCGCACCGTCGATCAGCCCCGCGAGCGCGCCGACGGTCGGATCCGCGTACCACCGGGTGAGCGTCAACTCCGCCCCATGCCGCAACCGCAGGGCCGCGATCAGCCGCACGGCGTCCAGGGAGTCTCCACCAAGGGCAAGGAAATCATCGGCCGCACCCGTCACGGGGACGCCGAGAATCTCGCCCATCAGCGCGCCCGCGCTCCGCTCGGCCGCCGTGCCGGCGACGTCCGGAGCGTCCTGTCGCGGCGAGGGCACCGTCGCCGCGAGGGCCGCCTTGTCGATCTTCCCCTGCGGATTCAGCGGAAACCGGCGATGCCCGATCAGCGCGGCGGGGACGAGATGGGCGGGTACCAACGCGGCGAGCGCGGCCCGTACCGCCGTCAGATCGGTCGTGGCCTCGGTGACGACATGCCCGATCAGCTTGGCGCGGCCGGTGTGCTCGTCGACCAGGACCACCGCGTCGGTGACGTCGTCGAGCGTGCGCAGCGTCGCCTCGACCTCCGCCGGCTCCACCCGGTGTCCCCGGATCTTCACCTGGTCGTCGAGCCGCCCCAGGAACTCCAACTGCCCGTCGGCGGAGCGACGCACACGATCGCCGGTGCGGTATTCGCGGCCGTGGCCCGGCGTCGTGACGAACCGCTCGGCGGTCAACTCGGGGCGGTTCAGGTAGCCGTCGACCACGCCGATGCCGCCGATCAGCAGCTCGTCGTCGGCGCCGATCCGGCAGTTCACGCCCGGGTGCGGGAGGCCGATCGGGACCACGTCCCCCGACCACTCGCTCACGTCCGCGGCCGTGGCGCCCACGGTGGTCTCGGTGGGGCCGTACGTGTTGAACAGCCGCGCGGCGCCGCCCACCGCGGCCTGCCAGTGGCGTACCGCGTCGGGTCGCGCGGTCTCGCCACCGATGATCACGCACCGCACGGCGGCCGGGACCTTGGTTTCGCCCCGATCCAGTGCCTCGACCAATTGGTGCCAGTACGCGGTCGGCAGGTCCAGGACGGTGATCCCGAGCGCGTCACAACGCTCGAAGAACAGGTCCGGCCCGCTGATCATGTCGTCGTCGCGCAGGACCAGGGTGGCGCCCCGGAGCAGCGGGCAGAAGATCTCCTCGACACTGGTATCGAAGCTCAACGACGCGAACTGCAGAATCCGGTCGCCCGCCGCGAAGCCGAACCGATCGGCGAACACGGCCGTGAAGTCCCGGAGTTGCCGACGCCCGACCAGGACACCCTTGGGTCGACCCGTCGAACCGGAGGTGAAGATGACGTACGCGGGATCCCGTCGGCGCACGCTCTCGTCCAGCGTCAGCACACCGTCGGTGGTGATCAGCGCGCGCGGCCGGGTCTCCTCGATCATCAGGTCCAGGCGGGCCGCCGGATAGACCGGGTCGAGGGGTACGTACCCGGCCCCGGCGCGCAGCACCGCCAGGATCGCCACGATGGCGTCCCGGCCGCGCGGCAGCCGGATCCCGACGAGGTCGCCCGGTCGTACGCCCGCGTCCGCCAGGCGGTCCGCCAGTTCGGCGACCAGGTCGAACAGGGTCGCGTAGTCCAGTTCGCCGTGCGCGTCGGCCAGTGCCGGCGCGTGCGGCGTCCGGGCGGCCTGCGCGGCCAGGGACGACCAGACGTCGCCGTCGACGCCGGCGGGCGACATGTCGTGGGTGCGGATCACCCGGATCTCCTCGGTGCTCACATCGACCAGTGCGTCGGTTGCCGGTCCCAGCGGTGGGCGCGCAGGGCTTCCAGCAACTCCGCCGGCAGCGGCGCCGATCCGGACACGCGCAGGTTCGAGCGCACGTGCTCGGGGCGGCGCATGCCCGGGATGACCACGGAGACGGCGGGGTGGTGCAGCGCGAAGCGCAGCGCCAGTTCCGGCAGGGTTTCGCCGGCGGGGACGAGGCCGCGCAGCGCGTCGACACGTTCGACGGTGGGCGGCAGGTTCTCCGGTCCGAAGTAGACGGCCCGCCAGTCCTCGGGCGGGAACACGGTGTCGGCGCTCAGGTTCCCGGTCAGCGAACCCTCGTCGAAGGGCACCCGGGCGATGATCGCGATGTCCTCCTCGATCGCGCGGGAGAACAACTCGTCCTCGGGGGCCTGGTCGAAGACGTTGTAGATGACCTGGATCGCGTCGACCAGCCCGGTGTCGAGCGCGGCGAAGCAGTTCGTCGGCTCCCAGCGGTTGACGCTGATGCCGAACCCGTCGATCAGATCCTGGTCCTTGAGCAGCGTGACGGCCTTCTGCCAGGCGGGATCCGCGGCCCAGCGGTCCTCCCAGACGTGGAGCTGGAGAAGGTCGATCCTGTCGACGCCGAGGTTGTCCAGGCTGCGTCGCGTGTAGTCGAGGATGTGATCGAGGGGGAAGACGTCCTCGAGGGTGTCCTGCGGGCGCGGGGGCCATTCGCGGTTGAGCGGGGGAACCTTGGTGGCCAGTCGGATCCCGGAGTCGGGGCGGCGCTCGCGCAGTTCGCCGAGCAGTTCCTCGGACTTGCCGCGTCCGTAGGCCCAGGCCGTGTCGAAGAAGGTACAGCCCATGTCCACGGCCAGATCGAGGGCGTCCGGGGCGATGTCGTAGTCCCAGCCGGTGAATCCGCCCGGACCGCCGCCGATTCCCCACATGCCGTAGCCGACCTCGCCGACCCTCCAGCCGAGCCGTCCCATGGTGCGCCGGCGCATCGGCGTCTGTTGCTCGTTGACGACCATCGGTCGCTCCTCGTCATGCACCGACTGGCTCCTTCGGGCGGGTGTGCGATGTGGTGAACAGGGCGGGGTTGTCCTGCAGAAGGTCTTCGAGCACTGCGCGGAGGTCCGCCTCGTCGTCGCCGCGGCCGGCGGCGCGGTGCTCGAAGACGGCCAGCAGCGCGCCCAGTTCGGGATCCCCGGCCGCCGCGGCGGTGCGCAGCCGAGACAGGAAGAGCGCGCAGGAAACCCGCTCCGCGCGGGCGCCGGCCAGTTCGTCGAAGTGCACGCTGCCCGGGCTGAACAGGTGCGCGGCACGCCCGTGCATCGCCGGATCCAGGATCGTTTCGACGATGGCCCGTGCGATCGTGTCCAGCGGGCTGTAGTCCGACCGGATCGTCGCGCGGGGTACCGCGCCCAGCCGCTCGAAGGCGGTGAGCAGCAGATGGGTGAGCGCGGTCGGGTTGGGTACGGCGGCGGCGTCGACGGCGGGCATCACCTCGCCCAGGCGCAGCACCGTCACGGGCAGGTCGTCGGCGGCGTGTACGAGCCGCTCGGCCACCCATTTCGACAGGCTGTAGCCGCTCGACGGCGGGGTCACGGCGGTGATGTCCACGTCCTCGGGCACCGGGTGGCCGACGGCCAGCGCGTGGTCGTGCAGGACGCCGAGCGTCGAGATGTAGTGCAGGGGGATGCCGCCGGCGTCCCGGGCGAGGCGGATCAGCTCCGCCGTGCCCAGCACGTTCGGCTCGCGGTGCATGCGGTAGTCGTACAGAAGGTTGACCAGGGCGCCGCCGTGCACGATCAGGTCGCACTCGTCGGCGAGCCGGCGCAGGCGGGTGTTCGTCAGCCCGAAGCCGGGGAGGGCCAGGTCTCCGGCGACCGCGGTGATCCGTCCGGTGTATCCGGCGTGGCTCAGGTCCTGTGCGGACAGGGCGTCCAGGAGACGCTGCCGCGCGTGGGAATCGTCTTCGCCGCGGGTCAGGCAGAGCACCGTCAGGTCGGTGTGTTCGAGGAGTTCGTGCAGTAGGCGGGTACCGACGAACCCCGTCGCGCCGGTGAGCAACACCGTGCGCGCCGCCCGGCTTCGTCGCGCGGGACGAGGTGCCGGGATCGTCGCGAGGTCGGCGAGGTCGGCGAGGTCGGCGGCGACGAGGTCGGCCGAGGTCGGTATACGCTCGTGCCCGCGTCGTGCGATCAGCCGACGCAGGCCGCTCGCCGTCGGATGCTCGACCATGTCCCGGACGCCGATGTCGGTGCCGAACCGGTCGCTCAGCTCGACCACGACGGCGACCGCCCGCAGCGAGTTTCCGCCCGCGGCGAAGAAGTCGTCGTCGGCCGTGAAGTCCGGTCGTCGCAGGGCCGTTCGGAGAATGGTCAGCACGGGATCGGCGTCGACGGCGGAGGGCGGCGAGTCGGGCCGTTCGACCCGGACGGCCAGGCGCCGCCGGTCGATCTTCCCGGCCTCGGTCAGGGGCATCTCCGCCACGGTCACGACGCGTTGTGGGATCCCGGCGCGCGGCAGCCTGGCCCGAAGATGGGCAAGCACCGCCTCCTCGCCCGCCGTTCCGGTGACGACGAGCAACAACTCACGCTCTCGGCTCTCGGCGGACCCGGTGACCAGCGCGACGGCCTGCCGAACTCCCTTGCAGGCCAGGGCCACGTTCTCGATCTCGCCCGGTTCGACGCGTACCCCGCCGACCTTGATCTGGTGATCGACGCGTCCGGCGAAGTGGAAACGACCATCGGCGTCGAGGTGCCCGAGGTCACCGGTGCGGTACATCCGGCCGAACGTCAGGGAATCGAAGAAGCGTTGCGCGGTGCGATGCGGCTCGCCGTGGTAGCCGGCGCCCACACAGGCACCGCCGATGACGATCTCCCCGGTCGCTCCGGGCGGCAGGGGCCGCCCGTCGACATCGACGACGACGGCGACGCAGTTGTCGATCGGCCGTCCCAGCGGGATGTCGTCGCCGTCCTCGGTCGTCACCTCGTGGAAGATCATCCCGATGGACGCCTCCGAGGGCCCGTACGCGTTGCTGACGCGCAGCCCCGGCAACATCTTCCGCAGAGCCTGCACGTCCTGCGGGTTGATCTGCTCGCCACCGACCACGAGGTGTCGCAACGAGCGCAGCCGTTCGACCGTCGCCGGACGCCGCTCCAACAGGGTCAGCAGCGCGCCCAGCACCGCCGGCACGAAGTCGGTGACGGTCACGGCGTGGGTGTCGATGAGCTCGATGGTGTGCTGCAGGTCGAGATGTTCGCCGGCGGTGGGAACCACGGTCGCGCCGCCGGTGGTCAGCGGCCAGAACAGCTGCCAGAAAGCCGAATCGAAGGTGTGCCGGGTGTTCTGCAGCACCACTTCGCGGTCCGGCGGGGGACCGAACCAGCGGTCCATGAAGGCGAGTCGGTTCGCGAGGCCGCCGTGGAGGTTGACCGCGCACTGGGGTGTTCCGGTCGTGCCGGAGGTGTAGACCCCGTAGACGACGTCGTGCGGTGCCGGTCCGGGCGTGCCTGGGGGAGTGAACTGCGGTTCGGTATCCGCGAGTTCGACGCGGATCGCGCGGTCTCGATGGGCGGCCGGCACAGCGGTCGGGTCGGTGCACAACACCACGGGCGCGTCGAGCAGATCGAGGGTGTGCGCGATGCGCACGGCGGGCCAACGGGGGTCGATCGGTACGTAGCCGATCCCGGCCGTCATCGCGGCGGCCCACGACACGGGCAGGGCGAGGCCGTCCGCGACGAGGATGGGCACCAATGCGTCGGTTCCCGGTGCGGCGGCGCGGATCCGGGCGGCCAGCGCGTCGGCCCGCGCGACGAACTGCCGGTAGGTCAGCGTCCCGTCGGCGGCGTACACCGCCACGGCATCGGGAAGTGACCGACCGATGGCCAGAATCCGTTCCGGGACACTGCGGTAGGGGCCGTGGTCCACCCGTACCCCCGCGAGCGGGCCGAGCACCGCCGACTCGGTGTCCGGGGACAGCGCGGCGACCTCACGCAGGTCCGGGCCCGGGTCCGGATCGGCCAACACCGTACCCAGCAGTTCGGCGTGCATCTCGGTGACCGCCGCCGCGGCCCGCTCCCACACGTCGCCGGGAGGACATCGGAGTTCCACAGCCGGCCGACCGGCCGGGTCGATCCGTACCCGCACGGTCGGCCCGGCCGTATCGTCGGACGCGTCGTGCGTGTGAATGGCGACGGCGGTCGGGTCGATCGTGGTCGCGGTGAGGGCCAGTTCCCGTCCCAGCCGTCGGGCGACTTCCGTCAGCGTGCGAACGGCGGCGTCCGCCAATGAAGTATCGGGCCTGAGAAGGACGGGATGCCGATGGCCCCGCCAACCGAGGTTCATGGCCCCAACGTAGGTCGCGTTAGGGATCATTGGTGTGACCGGAAGTTGGCATCCACCCGACGATGATCTTAACGATGATCACGATTCCCCTACTACGCAAGCTAGTTGCGCATAATGGCGAGTCATGGACATCGGTGTTGCGGCAACCACGGCACGAGCGAGCGCACAGCGCGCCGGCAGGAAATCCGGCGTGCGGATCCGGATGTTGGATTCGACGGCGGACAGTGACGCCTGCGCCCGATTCCTCGGCGAGGTGTGGCGGACCGACCCGGACCACCCGCCGCTGGCCGGCGACGTCGTCAAGGCGATGGCGGACGCGGGGAGTTACGTGGCGGGCGCGTTCGACGAGGCGGACGGCGACGACCGGCTGCTCGGAGCGTGCGTCGGCCTGTGGGGCCCGCCCGGCCGACCCGGAATGCACAGCCACATCGCGGGCGTCCACGCCGCCGCCCGCGGACGCGACGTCGGCTACGCGCTCAAACTGGACCAGCGGGCGCACGCCCTGGAACACGGCGTCGATCACATCACCTGGACCTTCGACCCGCTCGTCGCCCGCAACGCCCACTTCAACCTCCACAAACTCGGCGGCACGGCGGACACGTACCTGCCCGACTACTACGGACCCCTGTCGGACGGGCTCAACGCCGCCGACGAGTCGGATCGGCTGATGTTGCGCTGGGACCTATGCGACGAGAGGGTCGTGGCGGCCTGCGACGAGGACAGCGGACCGGCGCCCGCTCCCGCTTCCGTCGGGTCGACCCGTCGAACGGTGCTCGACATCGACGGCGACCGGCCGGTGACCCGGCGGGCGGGGGAGGAGACGGTCCTGGTCGCCGTACCGCCCGACATCGACCTGCTCCGGACTCGGCGGCCGTCCGTCGCCCGTGACTGGCGCCTGGCCCTGCGGGAATCCCTGGGCACCCTGCTGGCCGACGGCGCCCGGCTGGTCGACTTCGACCGCGCGGCGTGCGGTTACGTACTCACCCGAGGCGAGGGACGATGAGGATCGAGCGCGTTCGCCTGCGACGCATCTCGCTGCCGCTGGTCAGTCCCTTCCGTACGTCCCTGGGCACCGAATACGAACGCTCGGCGCTGGTGGTGCAGGTGTCCACACCGGACGCCGAGGGATGGGGGGAGTGCGTCGCCGGGGCCGACCCCGACTATTCCTCGGAGTACGTCGAGGGCGCCGAAGACGTCCTCCTGCGCCACCTGGTGCCCCGACTGCTGTCGGCCGAGACCGTGACCGCCCACACGGTGGGGCCGCTGCTCGCGGCGGTCAAAGGGCATCGCATGGCGAAGGCCGCACTCGAAATGGCGGTCCTGGACGCCGAACTGCGGTCCCAGGGCCTGTCGTTCGCGGCCGGCTTGGGCGCCGTCGCGGACCGCGTCCCCAGCGGGGTATCGGTCGGCATCATGGACTCCGTACCGGAACTGATCGACGCGGTGGCGGCCTACCTGGCGCAGGGCTACCAACGCATCAAACTGAAGATCGAACCCGGCTGGGACATCGTGCCGGTCCGCGCCGTCCGCGAACGCTTCGGCGACGACACCCTCCTACAGGTGGACGCGAACGCCGCCTACACCCGTGCCGACACCCGACACCTCGCCCGCCTCGACGCCTTCGACCTCCTCCTGATCGAACAACCGCTCGACGAGGAGGACCTGCTCGGACACGCCGCCCTCGCACGCGGTCTGCGCACCCCGATCTGCCTCGACGAATCCGTGGTCTCGGCCCGCTCCGCCGCCGACGCCATCGCGCTGGGCGCCTGCCACATCGTCAACATCAAACCCGGCCGCGTCGGCGGCTACCTGGAGGCCCGCCGCATCCACGACCTCTGCGCCGCCGCCGGCATCCCGGTGTGGTGCGGCGGAATGCTCGAAACCGGCCTGGGCCGAGCCGGCAACGCGGCACTGGCCGCACTACCGAACTTCACCCTCCCCGGAGACGTCTCGGCCTCGAACCGCTACTTCGCCACCGACATCACAGAGCCCTTCACCCTGCAGGACGGCCACCTGACGGTCCCCACGGCCCCCGGCCTCGGCGTCACACCCATCCCGGCAGCACTGGACAGGGCCACCAGAACAACAACCGAGCTACACCGAGGCCGACTCTCGCGCGAGGAGATTCGCTCCCCCGGTGACCGATGAGTCGTGGCGGCGGAACAGGTCCTCCCCGCATCACGTACATCACCGTCGGCAGTTCGAACCGAATGCCGGGCGTGGATGAGCGGGCCTCCACCTATACTCGTGCGAGCTCACCGAGGAGTGGAGGTGGCGGCGGTGAAACTCGCCGAGGCACTGGCAGAACGTGCGGACGCGCAGCGTCGTGTGGAGCAGCTGCGAGCGCGCGTGGTCGGAAGTGCGCGGCACCAGGAAGGGGAGACGCCCGCCGAGGACGCCGCCGGGCTGTTGGTCGAGGCCGACGAGGTCCTGGACGCCCTCGAAACGTTGATCCGTCGGATCAACCGAACCAATGCCACCGTGGAGATCGACCCGGACGGCACCCTTACGGACGCCCTCGCGCGCCGGGACGTCCTGCGCCTGCGCCACTCCGTGCTCACCGCGGCCGCGGACGCGGCGGCGGGCACAGGGGAGCGGGGGTACGGCCGGCAGCTTCGGTCCGAGTTGATGATGCTCTCCGCGCTTCCGGTCGCGGAACTGCGGGGTCGGGCCGATGCGTTGGCCCGGGAGATCCGTGAGGTCGATGTGCGGATCCAGCGTACGAACTGGGAAGTCGATCTGCTGGACTGACCGGGTCGGCGACCCGGGACGATGTGGAGCAGGTAGTTGCTTCGGAGGCGTGCACACACCGAGGGACGGCGGTTTTCCGGCCCACTCCTGGCGCGTGAAGAGCAACGCGGGGGTTCGACTCCCCCATTGACGGCGCAGCTCAGCACCGCGTACAGGTAACGGTGCACATCGCACAGCACATCACCACGTGCAGATCCGAGGCGGCGAGGGTGGGTTCGGGGTTTTCCACATCGCGGTACCGGACACGAGCGGCCCATGACAGGCTCAGGCCGCATGATCGATGAATTCGCGAAGGACATCCTGCACGGGAGACTGCGGCGGGACCGCCGGGCGCTGCTCTGGAAACTCGACGGCTTGTCCGAATACGACGCCCGCCGACCCTTGACGGCAACCGGGACCAACCTCCTCGGCCTGATCAAACATGTGGCCACCGTCGAAGCCAGATATTTCGGCGAGGTCTTCGGCCGTCCTTCCCCGGAACCGCTGCCCCGGTGGCAGGACTCCGACGGCAGCGATCTGTGGGCGACCGAGGGCGAGACCCGCGATTACATCGTCGGGTTCTACCGGCGCACGTGGGAACACTCGGACGCGACGATCAACGAGCTTGCCCTCGACACCTCCTGCCACGTGCCGTGGTGGCCGGAGGCCCATGCCCACACGAACCTGTTCGCCATCATGGTTCATGTCCTCGGCGAGTCCATCCGGCATGCCGGGCACGCCGATATCCTGCGCGAGGGCCTCGACGGCCGGACCGGGTTGCGCCCCGAATACGAGCAGCGGATCGACGAGGAGGCCCGCGCGGCCCACTGCGCGAAGATCGAGCAGGCCGCCCGGCCCGACCACACCGATCAAGGCATCGTGGTCGGCGGCCCATCGTGATCGTCGAAGGTTCGTCGGCGCCCGGGAAGGCGGCCGCTGGTCTGCGTGCGTGTCGCGCGGGTCACCGAGGATCGGGGGCGCTCACGCGGCCGTCCGGATCCTGATCGCGTGACCGAGGGCGGCCTGCTCTTCGTCGGGAAGGCGACGCTCGGCGTGGAGCATGCGCAGGGCGGTGGTGATGCGTTCCTCGTCGTCGGGTGTGCCGAGGCTGCCCATGTACGGGGGCAGCAGCAGACTCAGGGCTTCGAGGTCCATGCGTGCGCAGAGCGTGGTGAGGAGTTCGCCGACCGGGTCTTCGTGCTGCTGTGGTGCGGGCCGGGCGGTGGCACGCAGTCCTGCGGCGATGCGGTGGCGGAGCCACTGTCGATGGGGGCCGGCCGGCACGTCGTCGATGTGCCTGGCGGCGGACTCGAAGTGCTCGCGGGCCTGCTCGATTCGGCCGAGGTCCCGGTGGGCCCGGGCCATGTTGCCGTGAAGTGAGGCGTAGAAGCCGCGGACACGGTCGTCGCCGACCCTGTCGGCCCGGGTCAGGCACTCCTGGTTCCAACGCAGAGTCTCCTCCGGGTTCGGCTGGTGCCGGGCGAGGTAGTGCGCGGCGATGCAGGCTTCGTAGTCGTCCTCGGCCGCTTCCCAGGCTTGAAGGAACAGGTCCCGTGCTCGGACATCGCGTCCTTCGGTCTCGGCCTGCATACCCTGCGCGCACAGTTGCACGACGATGTTCTCGGGGTCGTTCACGGTTCTCCTGGGGTGATGAGGATGCGGTACCGGGGAAATCAGCCGGAGGTGTCGAGCGCGACGGGCATGACCAGCGTGGTGAAGCTGCCCTGGTCCGCGGAACGCACCACGACAGGCCGATCCACGGCGGAGATTTCCAACAGAACGTCGGGCCCGACACCGGCCTCCAGCGCGGGGCCCAGGACGGCGGGGTCGAAACCGATTCGCCGGGGCAGGTCTTCACGGCAGATCGCGGGCAGGGAGACGGAGCCGGAGTGATCGGCGCGAGAGACGATCAACTCGTCGTCGGCGAGGCTCAGAGCGATGCGTGCAGCGTCCGCGTGGCTGTCGACCACCTCACGCAGGGCCAGGCGATCCACGATTACGCGGTATTCGGGCGGGGCGAGAGCCGAGAGCATCTCGCGGTAGGCGGGGAACAGGTCATCGGTCGTCGCCAGGACACGGGAGTCCGACGTACCGCGCGCGCGGGCGCCGTCCGGTCCGACCTGGATGGTGACCTCGTGCACTCGCATCGCCCAATGCCCGAACTCGATCAGGTCGGCCGCGTGCACCAGCAGGCGGCATGGCCCTCCGACGAGCGCGGTCGGCCTCAGTACGCGCATCGACAGGCGATAGCGATCGGTAGCCACCAGACGTATCTCGCCGTCATCGATCTCGATGAGGACGCAACCCAGCGCGGGGAGTTCCACGTCGGAAGCCGCGGCCGGCACCACCTGGCGTATGGCGCCGGCCAACTCCAAGCCGCCGATTCGCGCCTCCGTCGTGCTGTCGGTGCTCGAGAGGGAACGCAGAACCACGGCGATGGCGGCCTCGGCCGCCTGCGTCCGGTCGCGCACCCTCTCCAAGTGCCGCTCCAGCACTTCTCGGCCCTCGTGCTCGGGCCCGTCAAGCACCACGGTGACCTCGGCCAGCGGCAGTCCCGCTTCTCGCAGACCGCGCAGGAGACCGGCACGGGCCTCCTGAGCAGGACTGTAGAAGCGGTATCCCGTCGCCCCGTCGACCCACGCCGGCCGCAGAACGCGGCAGTCGTCGTAGAAACGCAGGGCGCTCGGAGTGAGACCGACCCGCCGTGCGAAGGCGCTGATGCCGAGTAGTTCCGTGCTGCCGTCCATGGACCCGATTGTCGACGTTCATCCAACTCGAAGGTCAACTCGCCTTCGGCAAGGTTCCACGCCACGACAGCCCTCAGGGTCAGACGGGCGGCATCAGATCGCTCTCGCTGAGGGTGTACGTCAGCAGGGGGTAGGTGAAGTCCGTCTCGTTGTTCTCGCGGCGCCGCAGTCGGTAGAACTCGTGCCTCTGCTCATCGTCGGCCGACACGAGGCGCGCGCCGTGCGGGAGGTATGCGTGTCCGCCGCGAAACCGAACGAGGCTCTTCGACGTTCGAAAGGTCACACCCAGCCATTGGTTGTCCGCCGCCCGGGCGGGCGTGTCCAAGACAATTTTGTGCTTGAATCGCCGATTCGTGTCCACGGAAAACGCGACGATACCGTTGTGGGCGAGAGGAATCTCGAACTTCTCCCCGCCGGACCCCTTTGATTCGAAAATCAACTTCCTCGGCGGGCTCGCCTCGGGATATCGATAGCAGGAGAAGACGGCGATGAACGACTCGTCGGCCAGATCGAGGGCCTGATCGGAATGACTGCCCATGGTCGTATAGGAGTTCGTATAGATCTCGATGAGAGCATTGTTGAAACCAGCCGAAAGCGCCGCACGTTCTCGAACCTGCCGCGCCAGTCGTTCGTGCACCACCCGAAAACGCTGCGCCGGGTTGCCGTACCGAGTGGTGGTACGTACGAGAGGGACATCACCCGCCTCGTCGATCCTGGTGAGCACGGCACCCTGCCTGCCTTTTCCCACGTCTTCCCAACGAGTCGACGCGGACAGCTCCGCAAAGAGATTCTCCTCGGTTGGCACAGCGCACGAGAGGATCCCGTCCGGGATTCTAGACCCGAGGGGCAACGTAGTCTCCCGTGTTCATACTGAAAACAAACTCGTCGCCGTAATCGATGAAGGACGAGGTCCTGTTCTCCTCGGCGTACAGCCTGCGCAGCTCGCTCATGCCGTCCGGGGTGGGTGGCCCCAGCTGCACCAAATCTTCGGCCACCTTGAGGAACGTGTGGCCATCCTTGTGCACGGCTTCGGCGCTCGAACACCGCACCACGTATCCCAGGCGGGTCGGGAGCAGCTCGGCGTCCAACGTCGAGGGCCGGATCTCGTGCGTATACAGGCGGTTGGTCGACAGCGGCATGAAGAACACGGAGCCGGGATGGAGGGTCAGGGTGAACTGCGAGGGCAGTGCGACCCCGTTGCGTGCTTCGATCGGCTCCTTGAGGTGAAAGCGAAGCCTGGTCAGCCCGCTGACACCCTTCACACCATGGTCGAAGGCGTCTTCGGTCAGGGGTCGCAGCCTGTCGAGCCCGTCATAGAAGGTGCAGAAGGCCATGATGCCATTGACGGGCATGTCCTTGGTCTTGTCGGCGTGAGCCGAGATCTTGGCCTTGGACTGCTTGCGCTCGGCCGTGGCAAGCGTGTTGTGGTAGATCTGAGCGAGAACGTGATTCAGCGGCGCCCGGTTCCGAAAAACGGTGTCGGCCTCGCGGTTCAGAGCCTCGACGATGCGCGTGTCGGTCGAGCGAAAGCTCTCCGTCGGCCCCGAGAGATTCGTGGAGCACCGGAGCAGGCGGAAGTGTAGTTCGTCGCCGTTTCGAGTGACCGGCGTGAGATAGATGCCGCTGCGGTGGGCCGTTCCGGGCTTGGTGGACTCCGTCAGCGACTGGAACTGGTGCTCCGCACTGATCCGCCCGAAGTGATCGGCGGCGGGTTCGAAAAAGCGGCGGTAGTACACGCCGACGCCGTGCACACGGATGGGAACCCGGCCGACGTCGACGAGCGTCCATGGTTCGTCGACGCCCTCGTGGTAACCGTGTGACAGCTCCCGGACCACGAATACCCGGGCAGCCGCGCGCAGTCGACGGCCGCTGATCCCGGATATGTCGCCACACAGATAGACGGTCTTCCGCGCCAGGTCGGGTGAACCGGAGGCAAGCTCCTCCGGGGTGATCGTGCGCCCGAAGAAATCCCTGATCGGGTCCTTGTCATGCAACACCGAAGGCGCAACCAGGACGTTGTTCGCATCCACGATGTGGGCTTCTGTCGACTCCGGTGTGTGCATCAAACGCCACCTGCCGTTCGCGGAACTCGATGATCTGCTCGAGACGTTACCCGAGCCCGATCGCGGGCGTGGGCGGCGATCAGGTCGGCGGTCTCCACCGGAGTCCGGTCCGAGTTGTCCAACCACCAACCCACGCCGCCCAACCGCTCCCGCATCGCCCGGTACTGCGGGCCGTAGTCGAAGTCGACCCGCTCGCGCACCGGACGGGCCGCGTTCCGCTCTCGGCAAACCTCCAGGGGCGGGGCCAGGACGACGAACATGACCGGCGCGGTCCGGAGCAGGCCGACCATGAACTCCAGCAACTCCGGGCTGTCGATCGGGTATTCGACGATCGGAAGGATGTCGTCGGCGGCGAAGTTGTCGGCAAGCGCGCACATGTTGCGCACGCACAGGCGCAACTGGCGCCGGGACTCCTCGGCCGGCTCCCCGGCGAAGCCGACCCGCCCCTGGACGACCATGTACGACAGCACGTCCCCGCTGATGTGCGCGGCACGCGGATACCGGGCGGCCACCAACGGCGCGACCGTCGACTTGCCGGCCCCCGGCATGCCCGAGACGACCAGGCACCCCGTCGACTTCGGCTCCGAACCGTCCGACATCGCAAACCCCTCCCGTCACACGACCCGATCGGCATCGTGGCAACCCCGCGCCTGCTCCGCACCCGATTTTCCGG
Source organism: Embleya hyalina (assembly GCF_003967355.1). Lineage (GTDB taxonomy): Bacteria > Actinomycetota > Actinomycetes > Streptomycetales > Streptomycetaceae > Embleya > Embleya hyalina. Next base: position 202,747 of record NZ_BIFH01000028.1, read on the forward strand.
AGGACCGTGGCCCGGAGCCGACGCCGAAGCGGTCGTGACGGTCAGCCGCAGATCGCCTTGTCCAAAAGGGCTTCCACGGCATCGTCGGGGTCGCCACGGAAGTCGGGCGTGAGCGCGATCGTCACCTGGCGGCGCCGGTCCTCCGTGGCGAACGACCACGCCTGGTACGCCAGGGCATCGCCGTCGTTGCCGTACACGCGGACCCCGCACGGGGTGTCCTGCCGGCGCAGCCCGAGCCCGTACCTCTTCCCCTCGACACCCGGCGTCTTCATCTCGTCGAGCAGGTGACGCGGCAGCAGGCGCCCACCGACCAGTTCGGCCATGAACCGGTTGAGATCCCCCGTCGTGGAGATCATCTCGCCACCCGCGCCCATCAGCGACGGATTCATCTCCGTGAAGTCGACGAGTCGCGTCTCGTCGCCCTGCCGAACCGGTATGTACCCGTGCGGGTGCGGCCCACGAATACGCGACGACGTCCCCGGCAGCGAAGTGCCGTGCAGCCGCAGCGGTTCGATGATTCGGCGCTCGATCTCCACGGCATACGACCGGCCGGTCACCTTCCGGATGATTTCGCCGAGCAGGAGGTAACCCGTGTTGGAGTACGCGTACTTGGTTCCCGGCGCGTCGGGTGTCGGCGGCTGGGCCACCGCCCGCCGGATCAGCTCGGTCGCGGACCAGGTCCGGAACCGGTCGGCCTCGAACTCCGGCGTCGGAGGCATCGGCAGCGTCCCACGGTAGTCGGGTACCCCGCTCGTGTGGTTGAGGAGCTGCCGCACGGTGATCCGATCACCTCCGGGGACGACGCCGGGCAGCCACTTCTCGACCGTGTCGTCCAGGCGCAACGGGCCCTTGTCCACAAGCTGCAGCACGACGGTGGCGACGAACGTCTTCGTGATGCTGCCCGCCCGGAACCGGCCGTGCGCCGGCATCTCCCGCGACGTACCCAGCTCGGCCACACCACTGGTGCCCCGCCACACGCCGCCGCCGTTGCCGCCCACCTCCATCACCGCACCCACGGCGCCGTTCGCGACGATGTCGTCCAGCCCCTTCTGCAGCCCGCCGCGATCCGCCTTCGCGGGCGAGGCCTGCGCCGCGGACGGCACCGCGACCACCGCCAAAGCCGTCGCCGCGGTCACCAACACCCGATGTACACGCCTCATCCCAGCCCCCGATTTTCTCCGCGTCGTAGACCTCGGGGCCGCTCCCCGTCGGCAACAAGCTTGTCGGGCAACGCACCAACCGACGATGGGGCTCGTGACCGTATCCACCGGGGGGCTACCCCCACCCCCGCGAACCGAGCGGATACGGGTGCTCCTCGTCGTCCGGGACGCGATCGCGCGATCCGACGGGCACCGAGTGGCGGCCTTCGTTCCCAACCCCGAGCCGCCCCACGGCCGGCAGGCCCCTCCAACGACGCGTCCGGCCCCTGACGGCCGTGCGTCCCCACCTGTAGCGTCACCCCATGACCGACGAGATCACGGCCAGGGCAGGCAGAGAGTTCCACACGTTCGACGGCCGCGTCCTGGAAATCTTCGGCAGCCATCCGAAGCGCTTCCACATCCGGAACATGGCCCTGCACGTCACGCCCCCCGACCGGAAGGGGAGGCGGACCATAGAGATCGTCGTCGGCTCACCCGAAGCCCCGGCGTCGCAGCACACGTGGCACCTCTCGGCCGAGGAGTGGCAGCAGGCACAGGGCCTGGAAACCCTCCTGGAAGCGGTCCGGGCGGGTATCGCGTCGGCCCGGGAGCACGGAGCCCCCTGAGGCTTCCGAGCCCGAGCCGGCGGGCGCGCGGAGGGTGGCGAAGCGGGCGGTGGCGCCCCAGGAAGGGCACGGGCACGCCGGAGCCGCTGCGCGCCCGGGGCGACGGTGATCGCACCGACCGCTACGCCCGCCGGAGCACGGAGGAGGAGGGCCCGCACCGGGCGGGTCGTTGTCCACCGCCTCGGCAGCCGGGGGATGCGCGCCGCGGTCCCTGCCCGGACGGGGATCGGTATCCGTTCCAGGCACGGACCGAGCCGGCGAAGCGGGCACCGTGCGATGCCGGCCCGCGCTATGCGGTCTTGAACTTCCAGGCGCCGAGCGAGGACCAGGCGCTCCAGGGGCCGCCGCCGATGGAGTAGGTGTGGGCCATGGTGCCGTCGGCGGCGATGGCGAAGACCTCGGCGCTGCCGGTACCGGACTCGTAGACGGTGGCGGGGGGTGTTGGCTGGTGCTGCCGAGGACGCTCCAGTGGGCCCAGCCGCCGCCGTTTCCCGGATTCCGTCGCCGTGGAGGCGGAGGCGTGTGTCGTGGCCGTCGGTGATAATTCTTGCCCCCAAAGGGGCAACGCCCCTGGCTCGAAAGGCGGATGCGCGGGCTCGCCACGCGGGAGATCCAGCACGCCGACGATGCCGCCGGGGGCGAGGCCCCGGCGCCGGACGGCATCCGGTGGCCCGGGCTCCCCGACGACGAGGGCAACCTGCCGGGGAGTACGGCGCGAAGCCGCCAACCGAGGGAGGCGAGGCATGACCGCGAGGCGCACCGATCCCAGGCCGCCCGAGGCGTGGTGGTCGGAGGAGGACCAGGAGTGGATCCTCGGCGACAAGGACGAACACGGACGTCTCACCGGCCCGGTCCGCTACTGGGACGCGGCCGGCCGCTTCGTCTGCGAGTGCGCGCACGTGGCCGGCCGGCCGCACGGCATGTACCGGCGCTACGACCACCCCGGCGGCGAACTGTCGCAGGAGGGCCGGCACACGGACGGCCGCGTCGACGGCGTACGGCGTTTCCACCGGCCGAGCACCCCGGGGCCGCGGTCGCCGGAGTCGGGATACGGCTCGGGCGGCCCGTGGCTGGACGCGGTGGAGTCGGTACGGGTCTACGAATGCGTGTACGTCGACGGCGACCTGATCGGCACCCGCCATCTCGACGGAGCCGGCGTCGAGGTCCGACCCGGTTCGGGCAAACCCGTGCCGCCGCGCCCCGAAGGAGTGGCGCCCACGGCGAGCCGACTGCCGGGCTCGGGGGACATCGCCTGGCTGTTCATGCGGCGGCGTGGCGAGAAGGGCGAGGAGACGCTCGAAACCCGGCACTGGTGGGTCGACGGCACCCTCCAGAGCGAATGGACCCTCGACGGCACCGACCGGCGCTACTACCGCAGTGGCGTCCTGTGGCGGGAGAACCGTCGGGCGCCCCGTGCGGACAACCGCCCCCCGCACGGCACTTGGCGCTACCACGACGTAGACGGACTGCTGCGCCGCGAGTCCGACCACGACACCGGGTCCGGACGCGAAATCGAGCGGCGCCGAACCTGGCACCGCACGGCCGATGAGGCGGACGGCCGCGGCGTCACCCGCTCCGGCCCGGTCGAGGACGCCGTCGAGGTGGGCCTGTGGCACGTCCGCGCCGCCGACGGCACACCCGTACGGGAGGTCCGGCTCGGGCGCCTGTGGGGCGACGCCGATCTGCTGGCCACTCCGGCCGCCGCCGAACTGCCGTACAGCACAGTGGAGTTGCGCACCGTGCTCGGCGAAGCCGACGCCGACGATCCGGACGGCGGCCCCGCGCAGCTGGCCCGGATCCGGCTCGCCGCGCGGGAGGGCGCCGCGGCACTGACGACGGTCGTCGGCGACGAGCGGCCCTGGCCCGCCGTGATGGTCGACGGTCCCTACTGGCACGAGGGCGTACCCGTCTCGCCGCTGACTCCGCGATCGTCACTCACCGAGGTGATCCATGCGCTGCGGTGGGGAGAGCCCGCGGGCCCGATCCTGGCCCGGCTCGCCCACGACCTCTTCCACCTCGGGCACCCGCACGCCGCCCTGGACGTCATCGACGCGGCCCTGCTCCTCGACGACGACGCCGATCTGCACCGCACACGAGCGGTCCTGCTCAGGGCCCTCGGCCGCGACAGCGAGGCCGACGCCGTCGCCCCGGACCGGGACCACGTCGACCCGGCCGCCGCCCGTCTGCTGCTCGCCATCCGTGAACGCCCCGCCGACAACGGCCTCCGGCTGGCCTACGCGAAACTGGTGGCCGTCTCCCACCCCGAGCACGCCCGGCTGATCCACGCCCAGTGCGGCGGCAACGCGGACGGCGAGGACGCCGCCGTGGCCGCGTACCCGGCCGCGCTGCCCGAGAAGGTGCGGGACGTCCTCATCGGCGGCCCGGAACGCGGATTCGTGCGCTCGGTCACCGACATGGAAGCGGAGACGTTCCTGCGTCACCATGACGCCCTCTTCCGCGCCGCGCCCGAAGACGACCGCCTCGAGCTGCAGTTCGCGAGCGACCATCTCGCCGAGATCTCGCTGCTTCCCGCCCTCGGCCGCTACCGCGGCATACGCACCTATGACACCTACCTGGACGGCGACGCCGCGGCCCGGCTGGCCCGGTCGCCGTATCTGCGGCAGCTGGAAAGTCTCGCGCTGCCGGATTCCAACCTGGACGACGACGGTCTGACCGCCCTGCTCACCAGCCACGGCTACCCGCACCTGCGTGAACTGGACGTGTCCGCCTCGCGCCACGACGAGCAGGAATTCACCTCCGCCGGCTTCCTGCGGCTGGCCGACGCCGTCTTCGCGCCACATCTGGAGCGCCTCGACCTCGGGCACGGCACGTTCGACGACCTCGACAGCGCCCTGGTGACGGTCCTACCGGCACTGCCGCGCCTGACCGGCCTCACCCTCGACAACCACCTGCTCGGCGACGAAGTGCTGACCCGCCTGAGCGAGTTGCCCAACCGCTTCACCGCGCTCGACCTCACGAGCGGCGCCTTCACCCGGGAAGGCGTCGACGCGCTGGTCAACTCCCCTGCGGCAGCGGGCCTCCGGAGCCTCGCCATGGCGATCCACGGCGACAGTACCGGGGCCGCCATGCTCACACTGGTGCGCGGTCGGCGACTGGGCGCTCTGCGGACGCTCCACCTGTCCGGAGGCCATGTCGACAGACTGCCACCCGAAATCGGCCCCGCCCTCGCGGAGTCGGTGTTCGTCGCATCGCTGGAAACACTGCGGCTGGACCGGGGTCGCCTCGGCCCCGACGGCACGGCCGGTCTGGTGGCGTCGTTCCGGCGACTGCGCCGCCTCGAACTCGGCAACTGCGGCATCGGCGACCGCGGAGCGGTTGCCCTGGCCCACGCTCCGATGCCGGCCACCCTGCGCCGGCTGGTACTCGACGACAACGAGATCGGCGACGAGGGCGCCCTCGCCCTGGCCCGATCACCGCACCTGAGCGGACTCGAAGGACTCGCACTCCGACACAACCGCTTCGGAGCCCGTGCCACCCGGGCACTCCGCGAACGCTTCGGCGCCGCACTACACGCCTGACACGGCGCCCGAACTCCCCACCACCCGAGACGAGGACCGCCCCGGATCGCCCGCTACGTCGATGCGGGGCGGGCACATCGGCCCCGCACCTACCCGCGGGGTGCGCGCGGGCCGAGGACCCGGCGTCGCGCGGGTGCCCGAAACGTGGATCGGTCAGATTCCGAGAACGCGGCCGGCCGGCACCTCGTGGATGATCCCCAGGCCGAGTTCCTCGTCGACGTGCTCGCCCATCTCGACGAAGCCGAAGCCCCGGATGGTCGCGAGCGACGCGGCGTTGTCGGGAGAGATGGTGACCCGGACGACGTGCACGTCGGGCTCCTCGGCCGCGCGAACGAGGAGGGAGCGCAGCATCGCCCTGGCGTAGCCGCGACGGCGTGCCTCCGGCACCACCGTGTAGCCGATCTCGACCATGCCGTCCTCGTTCGGCGGGCCGTGGTAGCCGGCGTAGCCGACCACCGCGCCGTCCGGTTCGGAGACCGCGGCCCGGGCCACCCACGGGGCGCTCGCGGGGTCGGCGGTCACCTGGTCGAAGCGGTCCCGCCACAGGCGACGCGCTTGTTCGGACACGAAGAACCCGGGCAGGTCCAAGCCCGACCGAGCACGCGCCTCGACCAGGTCTCCGGCCACCAGGGAAGCCAGCGGTCGGCCCGCCAACGAGACCCAGCGGACCCGCCGCTCGGTGGTGGCGGACACGGGCAGGGCGGCGTCATCGGAGTTGGTCACCAGCGGATCATCGGTGACAACCGCCCACCGGTCCACCACATTTCGCCGACCCCCGACCGGGTCCCTGGAGGACCCGGGTGCGCGACCGCGATGAACCGGCCGACCCCGGAAAATGGGCCGGGGCCGGCCGGGTTCGGGTCCGACGGGGATCAGACGCGCCGCCACAGGAACGTGTAGTTCGGCGGCTCCCAGCCGGGTCGGGACAGGTGGGCCACGAGGCAGCGATAGGTCGCGCCGCCGTAGGTGACCTGGTCGCCCACGGCGTAGTTCGTACCGGCCTTCCAGGGGCGACCGGTGGGCGGGGTCGTGGGCGGTGTTCCGTTGATGTTCAGCACGAAGTCGAAGGACGCCTCGCGCCCCGAGCCCACCTGACGAACCGTCATCAGCAGCCGGGGGTCGAAGATCGTGTCGGTGTTGTTGCGCGGCTCGTTCGGGAAGTACGTCTGGGTGGTGAGGACCGGCTTGTTCGGCGCCTGGACCTTCACGTGCAGGTGCCGGGTGCGACCCGGGTACAGACCGGGCACGATCGTGGTGAGCGTGTACGCACCCTGCGCGTTGGTGAACTGGTGACCGCGGAAGGCGAATCCGGAGTTGTCGTAGGCCCCGTTGGTGTCCGCCTGCCAGAAGTCCAACAGCACGTTGGCGAGCGGCTGACACTGCCGGCCGAAGACGAAGCCGGTCACGGTGAGGGGGATACCCGGGGTGCTCGACGTCGCGAGCACCGTGCGCAGCGGCGAGTTGGGCTTGAAGTACGGCCCCTCGGTCTGCTCGATGGTGGGCGGGTCGCCGTCGTGGCAGAACGGCGTCGGCGCCAGGTCGGCACCCGAGTCGCGGGCCGCGCGGGCCAGCGCGGGCACGCCGCCGATCAGAAACGGCAGCGGCGCCGCCACGAGCGCGGCCTTCAACAGGTTCTTCCGAGTGATGCCGCGCGATGCGGCTTCCTCCGGTCCTTCGCTGTACGACTCGTCGATGTCCGTGTCGTCGATGTCCACGTCGACCTTCCTCGTCGGCGGCGGGCACGGGCGCGTCGGTTCGACGGCGTCGACTCACACCGACACCGGACGAGGTCACCGCCCGCGATCGGTCCGAACCTATGCGTGCCGACCGAGTGGGTCGATACACAGAACACAGCCGTCGTAGTACTTTTCACGGACAACTCTGCGATGGTCCCCCAAGCCCCAACAGGTACAGGTTGAGCGGGTATGTCAGCCCGTCGCCCCTGACAGCCCGGGTCGTCCCGCTCCGACGACGGTTGAACGATGGGTGTAGGCGGGTCGGCACACGACAAGGACGTCCGTGTGGGGTAACCAGGGGCGTGGCGTCTTGCCGGTTTCGTATCCCGGCGGGTTGACGAGAGCCCGCCGGGACACAGTCGATGCCGGATCTGGTATCGGGCGATGGTGACGTGTCGGGTCAAGCGGTCTGTCGCGCCGTACGCACGACGTCTACTTCCAGTGCAGCAAGACCGCTTGCATTCCGGGGTGGGATGCGAGGAGCGGATTGCCTTGATGAACGTAGGAGATGTTCCAGAGCCGATCGGAGTTTCCCAGGTGGGTTCCTCCTTGATCGGCGACGTGCAGTCCGGCGTTGTCCACTCCCACGACCATCGCGACATGCACGTGTTGATCGTTGCCTCGACCGTTCCACCAGTAGAAGACGATGTCTCCGGGCCTGCCGACACTTGCGTTGAGCCGAGGATTGCGGGCGTCGAGCGCCACGCTGTCGACCCAGCCGTTGGACAGCAGGTACTCCCTGAGGTCGACCGCGAGATCCCAACTGCGCGAATATCCGCTGACGTACCTACCCACTCCGTCGGACGGCGGGTACCACTTCGCGTCGGGAGGCATACCGGCAGCGAGCATCGCCCGTGAGACGAACTCGGTGCAGGGTGCGGCCAGACCCGTGAAGTCTTGGGAGTGCGCCCTGGCCCACTCGGCGGCGGCGGTCGGTTTGAACGTCTGCGGGTAGTGGGCTTGCCGAAGTCGCGGTGTCGCCACCGAGAGAGCGTCGATCAGCGCCTTCCTGGTGGCCGGTCCCACGATGCCGTCGGGCGTGAGCGCATGCCGCTTCTGGAAATCGATGACCGCCTGAACGGTCTGCGGACCCGCGATGCCATCCACGGCGAGAGCGGCACCCGTTGCGTTGAGCTCTCGTTGAAGTTCCCGAACACAGTCCCCCCGACTGCCACGGTGAATGTCCGGGCAGTCGATGCTGCCGGATGCGTTGGCCACGGTGGTGAAGGACGGTGTCGTCGGAACCGCGTTCGCGGTACCACCCGCCACCACGACTGCCCCGACGACGATGCCGATCATCTTCTTGCGCATGCCTCGCCTCCTTCGGGAAGCGTTGCCTCGAGATGGGAAGAGGCTGCCACGCTTCGAAGTTCAGCGTTCCACTCATCGACCCGGAATATGGGATACGTGCATACGGTCGTAGTGGTGCGCGGAGCTCTCGCGAATACAGGATGCTTCCGTTGGCCGGCACTTCACCACTGAAAAGCTCCCCGCCCGGGAACCGTGAGGATCCGTTCTGCGTCGTGGAGTCGCGGCCGCTTCGGGCGGCTCGGTCTCGGCGTAAAGCAGCACTCGCGTGTGATTCGGCCGTGGAGGTGTGGTTGTTTGGGGGCTACCGGGTTTTGGTGTAGGTGCGGAGTTGTTCGGCCAGTCGGGTGAGTTCGGCCGCGGTGGCGGGGGAGGTGTCGCCGAGTCCGCTGTGTACGGCTGTCGGGCTTCGGAGGAAGCGTCGCAGCGCGGGTACGAGCAGTCCTTCCGGCAGGGTCCGCAACGCGGCGAACCCGCGAGGGGTCGGCGGTGCCGGCATGGCGGCCAGGTTGTGCCGCATGAGGCGGAGCATGCCGCGGACCGCGTCCGGATCGTCGGCCAGCGCCACCGGGCCGCCCGCCGTGTACGCCGCCTGCCCGAGAGGCAGCGCGAACGCGGCGTGCGTCTTGAGCCAGGCATCCATCCTCGGTTCGGTCCTGGCGTTGATCCCGGTGCCGCGGAACGTCCGCACGAGCCGTTCGAGTCGCGGGGTGGTCCGGCCGTCGGGTTCGCCGATCGGCATCGCGGCCCGGCGGGTGATGAAGTCGGTCGCGCGATGGCGGACCACGTCGCCGTCCATCGTGCCGCCTGCCGTGCCGAAGCCGAGCAGCACCCGGTCGTGGCCGATCACCGCGCCCAGCGGCTCCGGGCCGGCCGCCCAGTTGTGCAGGAACAGCACGTCGCCCTCGAGACCGGCGAGTGACTCCAGCACCGCGTCCACCTGATGGGTGCGGACGAAGACCGCGATCAGGTCGTACCCGCCGGCCGGGTGCTCGACCACCGGCACCGGTACCCGCCTGACGACCGGGCTGTCCGCCTCGGCGAGCCGAACGCCGTGTCGGCGCAGGGCGGCCAGGCGCTTGCCCCGGGCGAGGAGCGCGACGTCGTGCCCGGCCTCGTGCAGGCGGGCGGCGAACAGGCTGCCGAGAACTCCGGCGCCGTACACGAGCAGTTTCATGGCAACCTTTTTCGTACGCTCGTTTCAATCATACGTTCGTTTGAATCACGCGTCTGTAGTGTACGCAGGCATGGCGCCACGTGACACCCGCACGCAGATCCTCGACGCGGCCGAACACCTCTTCGCCGAGCGCGGTTACCGCGGCACCTCGGTCCGCGCGATCACCGACCTCGCCGGCGCGAACCTGGCCGCCGTCGGGTATCACTTCGGCTCGAAGGCGGAACTCCTGGGCGCGGTCGTCCGCCGCGTGGTCGAGCCCATCAACGCGGCACAGTGCGCCGGGCTCGACCGACTGCTCGCCAGGACTCCGGACCCCGCGGTCATCGAACTGGTGGAGGCATTCGCGGGGCCGCTGTTCGACGGGATGCCGGCCGGTGACGAGGGCAGTGCCCGGACATCCCGACTGATCGTGACGATCCTCAGCGACCCGGCCGAGGAGGTGCGCAGTTGGACCGGACCGGCCGAGGACACCGTCCGTGAGCGCTACCTGGCGGCCTTCGGGCGCGCACTGCCCGGCCTTTCCCCGGAGGAACTGCGGTTCCGGATGCGGGGGATCCTCGCCGTGACGGCCGTGGACCGCGTCGAGGTCCACCAGCAGCGCTCCCCGGCCTGCCTGTCCCCGGCGGCGGGGGAGGCGGCCCGGCACTGGGCGATCACGTTCCTGACGGCAGCGATGAGCGCCCCACCGACGGGGACCTGACGACCGGGCAGTGCCGGTCGTCCGAGACGCGGGGTGCGGGGCGCGAGGACGCGATGTCGAAGACGCGGGGCGCGAGGGCGCGATGTCGAACGGGAAGCGGAACGCCCGGCTAGCATCGGCCCCATGAGGGCACTGATGTTCGCCGAGTACGGTCCCGCGAGCGTCCTCGAGGTCGCCGACGTGCCGGAACCGCATGCGGGACCGGGGCAGATCCGGGTGGCCGTACGGGCGTCCGGTGTCGCGCCCCACGACTGCGCACTGCGCGCGGGGCTATTCCGCGACGTGATGCCGATACGGCTGCCCCACGTGCCCGGTGTGGACGCCGCGGGCGTGGTCGACGAGGTCGGTGCCGGGGTCACCGACGTCCGGCCGGGCGACGCGGTCTTCGGCATCGTCGACCTCGCCGACCCCGGGCAACTCGGCGGAGCCGGCGCCGAGTACGCCGTGTTGTCCGCTTGGGCACCGAAGCCGGACGCGCTGAGCTGGGAGCAGGCCGGCGGCGCCGCCGCGAACGTCGAGACGGCCACGCGTGCGCTCGATCGGTTGAAGGTCGACACCGGCACGACCCTGTTGATCGAGGGCGCGGCCGGCGGGGTCGGCACGGTCGCCGTCCAACTCGCGGTGGCCCGCGGCGCGACCGTCATCGGTACCGCCAGTGCCCACAACCACGAGTTCCTCGTCGGACTGGGAGCGGAACCGACGACCTACGGTCCCGGATTGGGCGAGCGGGTCCGCGCCATGACGGCCCAGGGAGTGGACCTCGCCTTGGACTGCGTCGGGTCCGGTTCGCTGCCCGACCTGGTGGATCTCGCCGGCGGCCCGGACCGGGTGGTGACCATCGCCGACATGAACGCCGCCGAGTACGGGGTGCATCTGACCCGCTCGGCGGGCCCCGCCGCGGACCCGCAGGCGCTGGAAGGACTCGTCACGGCCGTGACACTCGCCCGCCAGGGCCGCTTCACCGTGCCGATCGCGGCCGCCTTCACCCTGGAGAACGCCGCCGAAGCCCACCGATTGAGCGAGACCGGCCATGCCCGGGGGAAGATCGTGCTCACCCACTGATGTCCCGGTCCCGTCCCCGGGCTCGCGCCGGGAGCGGGGGATGGGCACGACCACCACGTGACGCATTCACCTGCCCGAAGCAGTTCCGGGCGATCGCCACGCGCTTCGGCAAGCTCGCCGTGCGTCCGCGCATCGACCCGCGCATCGACGTGGTCTCGCGACGAAGTCCCCGTCACCGCAGTCGCGTTGTGTGTGTGGCGGACCTTGGTTTAGCGTCGGGATCATGTCTGAGATCGAACCCTTCCCGATTCACGTCTCCGAACACGAACTGGAGGACCTGCGGGAGCGCCTCGACCGCGCGCGGCTTCCGGAACCGGAGACGGTTCGGGACGGTACGCAGGGCATCGGCCTGGAACGCCTGGGGAGCCTGCTGGACGCCTGGCGAAAGCACGACTGGCGAGCCCTGGAAGAGCGCTGGAACGCGATACCGCACTTCCGCACCCGGCTGGACGGCCTGAACATCGCGTTCTGGCACGTGCGTTCTCCCGAGCCCGACGCCTTTCCGCTGGTGCTGACACACGGCTGGCCCGGCTCGGTGCTGGAGTTCGAGAGCATCATCGGGCCGCTGACCGACCCCGTCGCGCACGGCGGTTCCGCCGCGGACGCCTTCGACGTGGTCGTACCGGCTCTGCCCGGTTTCGGTTTCAGCGAGCGGCCCGGGGAGTCCGGCTGGAACCCGGGCCGTACCGCACGTGCCTGGGCGGAGCTGATGACCAGGCTCGGATACGAGCGCTTCGGGGCGCACGGCGGCGACTGGGGCGCGTTCGTGAGCACCGAGCTGGCTCGGCTGGCGCCCGAGCGGGTCGCCGCCCTGCATCTGACCATGCCGATCGCGTCGCCGCTGCCCGAGGACCCGGCAACGGCCGACGAGGCGGAGAAGCTCATGATCGCCAAACGTGAGCGGTTCCTGCGGACCGGCCCCGCCCATGTGCTCGTCCAGAGTGTGCTCCCCCAGACCCTGGGCTACTCCCTGCTCGACTCTCCCGCCGGGCTCGCCGCGTGGCTGGGCGAGGCGCTGGTCGCCTTCGCGGACACGCGGCCCGAGGCGGGTGGCGGCGTCAGTGTGGCACAGCAGGTGGACGACATCGCCCTGTACTGGTTCACCGGCACCGGTGCCTCCACCGCCCGCTGGTACTGGGAGGCGATCCGGTGGACCCCGCGCGGCGCGGAGGCGGAGAACGCGCAGCCGGTGACCGTACCCACGGCCTGCACACTGTTCCCGGCCGAGCCGTTCCCCGTCGCACGGCGCTGGGCGGAACGCCGCTACCGGAACCTCATCAGCTGGAACGAGCCGCAGCACGGCGGACACTACCCCGGCTGGGAGAACCCCGAACTGCTGGTCGGCGAACTCAGGAACGCCTTCCGCCAGGCCCGCGGCCGCTAGCCTCGGGCTTTCACCGGCGGAACCGCACGGAGCCGGGTCACGGATGAGGTCGCCCGCACGGTAAGGAACGGGACCCGGGGTGCGGACAGGGTCGTTCACCTCATCACCTTCACGTGATCGATTCCGCCCGGCAGCCTTCGCGGCGTCACCCGAGCGGACCGTCCGACGGATGGTCGGGAAAGCGGAAACGGCCCCCGACCGGCGGGAACGAGGACCATCGAGGTCCCCGTTCCCGGCCCGGTCGGGATGCGGGCTCAGCCTCGGTCGAGCGGAGGCGTGCGCGGCGGCGACGTACGCCTTTCCCCCGTCGCCTCGAACGCGGCGGCGATCGCGAGGAGCATGGTGTCGTCGTAGGCGCGTCCGGCGAATGTGAGCCCGACCGGCATTCCGATGTCGTGCATCGTCCCCATGGGCACGGTGATCGTGGGGATGCCGAGGTGGCGTGGGACGAGGTTGCCGTTGGCCACCCATACCCCGTTCCGCCAGCCCGGATCGGCCGATGCCGGGTCGACGTCCATGTTCGCGCGGCCGACATCCGCGACAGCCGGGAAGACGACCCCGTCGAGTTCCCACTCGTCCATCCACGCTTCGAGGTCGATGAGCCTGGTCTCCTCCAACCCCCGCAGACCCGCTTCCAGTTCGGGAATGTCCGTGAACGCCGCGTACGCGTGCTCGCGCACCCGTCGGGGATACTCGGCGATGTCGTCGTCGAAGCCGGTGTAGCGGTCCGGCAGGGCGCCGACCGGGTGGGGAAAGATCGTCGCGCCGTCGACGCCCGCGAGGGTCGACAGCGCGGGATCGCCATTGGCTCGGAGGAAGTCTTCCCATGCCCACGCCGAGAGATCGACGATCTCCCGGATGAGGAACGCGGGATCGACGAGTCCTCGGGTCTTCACCGAGGGAGCGCCGGGCCGGTCGCCTTCGTAGTTCGAGACGACCGGGAAATCGACCTCGACCACGTCTGCTCCGGCCGCTTCGAGATCGCGGCGAGCCGCGTTCCACAACTCGACCACCGACGCGCGGGTATCGATGCGCTGCCCCGTGGGACCGCCGATTCCTCCGTCGGGGTTCGTGCCGGCGCCGGGGTCGGCGTTGATGTACATCGCCGGGACGCCGAGGCGGAGTCCGGAAAGCGTGCGGTTCGCGGCCACCGCGTCCGCGGGCGCGAGAGACGGATACGCCTTCGGGCGCACATCGGAAGCGGCGGGAAGCGAGATCCAGGGCTGGGCTCGCCAGAAGTCGCCGCGACTGTCCTGGTCGTCGCCGACGACCACATCCAGCACTTCGAGCATGTCGGCCATGGTGCGCGTGTGCGGGACCACGACATCCATCGTGGGCACGAGCGGCCAGTTGCCGCGTACCGAGATCACACCGCGAGAGGGCGTGTACGCGCACAACGCGTTGTTCGAGGCGGGAGTCCGGCCCGACGACCATGTCTCTTCGGCCAGGCCGAACGCCGCGAACGAGGCGGCCGTGGCGGTTCCCGACCCGTTGGACGACCCCGAGCCGAATCCGCTCGTCAACCAGTCGGCGCTGTAGGGACTTTCCGCGCGGCCGTACACGCCTCGCTGCATGCCGCCGTTGGCCATCGGCGGCATGTTCGTCAGGCCGAGACAGATCGCTCCGCCGGCTCGCAGCCGTTCGATCGTGTACGCGTCACGCTGCGCGACGAGGTCGGCGAAGGCCGGGCTGCCGCACGCCGCGGTCAGACCGCGGACGAGGAAGCTGTCCTTCGCCGTGTAGGGGATTCCGTCCAGCGGCCCCCGGACTTCACGTCGCGCCCGGCGCTCGTCGGACGCACGGGCCTCGTCGAGGGCTTCGGGATTGATGACGACCATGGCGTTGAGAGCCGTTGCGCTCTCCGGCCGGTCGTACGCCGCGATGCGTGCGAGGTACGCGTTCACGAGGTCCACGGACCGCGCGGTACCGGATTCGAGGGCGTGGCGCAGCTCTGCGATGGATGCCTCGTAGACCTCGAATGTCATCGGGCGACCTCCTCTGGGGTGAGAGCGGGCTGCTGCTGGGTGATGCAGTGAATACCCCCGCCGCGGGCGAAGATCGCCCGAGAATCGACGGTGACGGCACGCCGTCCGGGATAGGCCGATTCGAGGATTTCACGAGCGGCGCGGTCCGCTCGGTCGTCGCCGAATCCGCACGCAACGATTCCTCCGTTGACCACGAGGTGGTTGACGTAGGAGTAGTCCACGAAACCGTCCTCGTCGCGGATGGCCGCGGGCGCCGGGAGTTCGATGATCCGGAACCGGCGGCCGGCGGCGTCCGTCTCTTCCGAGAGCCGAGCGCGCAGGTCGCGGGTCACGGCGAAGTCGGGGTGTTCGGGATCGGTCTGCGTGTGCAGCAGCAGCACACCGGGGGAGGGGATCGTCGCGACCATGTCGACGTGGCCCTTCGTTCCGAACAGCTCGTAGTCGCGCGTCAACCCCCGGGCCAGCCAGATGACCTTGGTCGCCCCGAGCGTGCGCATGAACTCCGCCTCGACGTGCTCCCGGTGTGCGAACGGGTTGCGTCGGGGATCGAGCTGGACCGTCTTCGTCGCCAGCACCGTGCCCTCGCCGTCGACGTGGATGCCGCCGCCCTCGTTCACCAGCAGGGATCGCACGGCTTCGGCGCCGACCAGATCGGTCACCCGGCGGGCGATGTCGGCGGACAGGCGCCACTCGGACCACTCCGGGTCGCCCCAGCCGTTGAAGATCCAGTCGACGGCGCCGAGCACGCCCGGACGTTCGTCGTCGACGACGAACGTCGGGCCGAAGTCCCGCATCCAGAACTCGTCGAGAGGAGCCTCGACGATCTCGATGTGTCCGCCCAGCATGCGCCTCGCGCGCTCCCGCTCGGTCGGATCGACGACCATGGTCACCGGTTCGAAGTCGGCGATCGTGTGCGCGACGGTGGTCCAGGAGTCGTAACCCGTCTGCTTGAACGTGTCGCCTTCCCCCAGGTTGCGGCCTTCACGGGGGAAGGCCATCCATGTGCGCGCATGGGGGGCGGTCTCGGACGGCATGCGCCATGTCATCGTGTTCTCCGAAGTGGTCGCGTGGTGAGCGATCCGCGTGAGGTGGTCGTGTATCGCACGTGTCGTCACCATCCCTCGGTGAGGACACGATCGAGAGCGGCGACCGCGTAGTCGGCGCTCTCGGCCGTGATGCACAGGGGCGGTTTGACCTTCAGAACGTTCGATCGTTCCGACGTGGTCAGGACGATCACGCCGAGTTCCCTCAGCCGTTCGCAGATCGCCGCGGCTTCCTGCGCCGCCGGTTCGAGGGTGTCCCGGTCGCGGACCAGTTCCACGCCGAGATAAAGACCTTCGCCGTGGATCGGCCCGATGATCCCGTGCCGTTCCGCGAGCGCCCGGAAACCGGCCGCGAGGCGACGACCGATCTCCCGCGCGTTCCGTTGCGTGCCCTCGGCCTCCATGGCGTCGAGCACCGCGAGCCCGACGCGGCACGAGAGCGGGTTTCCACCGGTCGAGGAGAAGAACTGCCCCTGGGAGGTGAGGGCATCGGCCACGGCCCGCGAGGTGATGACTCCGCCGATGGGGAAACCGTTGCCCATCGGCTTCGCGATGGCGATGAGGTCCGGGATGACCGCGGACCGCTCGAATCCCCAGAAGCCCGACCCCGTGCGCCCGAAGCCGACCTGGACCTCATCGGCGATGCACAGGCCGCCCGCCGCGCGTACCCGCGCGTAGGCATCGGCGAGGTATCCCTCCGGCAGCAGGACTCCGCCGGCGTTGCCGAGCACCGATTCGCAGATGAATCCGGCCGCCGGGCGGCCACGGCGGGCGAGCCGGTCGAGATCGGCTCCGAGATCCGCGGCGTAGCGAGCGCCGACCGACCGGTCCTCCGCCGCGCCCCGGTAGGTACCGCGGAAGCGGTTGGGAACGTCCGCGACGTGAACCCACTCGGGGCGTGTATCGAGAGCGTACGGGTTGTCGTACGCGCTGGTGGTGACCGCGTCACCGGCCGTCGTCCAGCCGTGATAGGCCTCCCGGAGTGCGACGACGGTCTTGCGGCCGGTCGCCGCTTGCACGAGCCGCAGGGCGAGATCGACGGCCTCGGATCCGGAGTTCACGAGCATGACGGTGTCGAGCGGCGAATCCGGCGGAAGCAGCGCGAGAAGCCGCTCACTGTATTCGGCCAACTCGTGGTAGAGAAAGCGCGAGTTCGTGTTGAGGATGCGAATCTGCCGGTCGACGGCGTCGGCGACACCCGGGTGCCCGTGCCCGAGGCCGGCCACGTTGTTGACGAGATCGACGTAGGCGCGGCCGGTGGTGTCGACGAGGTGGTGACGCCAACCGCGTTGGATCTGCATCGGATGCTCGTAGTAGCGCTCCTGGGCGCCGGCGAGGATCTGCTCGCGGCGTCGCTGTTCGTCGGCCGACGTGTCCCGCTCGGCCCGCGAAGGGAGGCCGAGCAGACCGGCCGGGTCGTGGGCGAGGGCCGACCATGCCGGTACCCGCTCCGGCGTGACCAGTCCCGAACGCCCGGTGTCCGGTTCCTTGACCGCGTCGACGGGCGGCGACGCGCCTTCG
Source organism: Embleya hyalina (assembly GCF_003967355.1). Lineage (GTDB taxonomy): Bacteria > Actinomycetota > Actinomycetes > Streptomycetales > Streptomycetaceae > Embleya > Embleya hyalina. The sequence continues at coordinate 219,967 of NZ_BIFH01000028.1, forward strand.
ACCGCGTCGGCGCGAACGAGGGTGACGCAGAGGCGGCGGGATTCCGACGCGGAGGGGAGCACGCCCACGCGCGTTCCCGGCGCAAGGACGCTGTTCACTTCGACATCGACGGAAAAACCGTCGATGTCGAGATACCGACCGTCGCCGAGGCGGAGCCTGACGCCGTGCTCGCCCGCGGCGGACACGGTGGCCTCGACGGGAGTCGTCACCGCGAGCCGGGGCCCTGGGGCGACATGCAGTTCCGTGCCGATGGGCCAGGTCGCCGCGGCGTTTGGGGAGTCGATCGTCGTGCGGGTGAGGCGGTAGACGCCGAACGGAAGCACCGCGACCGCGGAGCCACCGGCGAGGGCTCGCGCCACGAGGCGATCCTCCGCGTCGGCGTCGAGCCACCGCCCGGCATCCAGCAACCGGCTCTCCACCCCGGCGTCCACCACGACAACGTCGCCGTCGATCTCCGGCAGCAGGGAGCGCACGGGCGAGGACCGGGCGCGTTTCGCGTCGGGCTCGGGGGCGTCCGCGCCGAGGCGATCCGGCACCGCGAGCGGGTCGGCGGGGCGAAGACGCCCGGTGACGTGCTCGACGGCCTCGGCGAGCGGCAGGGACGTCGCCGCGTCGAAGATCGCCTGCTCGACGCGGATTCGGTCGCGTGCGTACGCGTTGTCGCCGTCGATCTCCAGTTGCCGCCATCCGCCGGCGACGAGGATGGCGCCGCGCAGGACGACGAGCGGCCACAGGGCTCGTGCCTCGGCGTGCGACAGCGGCGCACGGGAATGGAACGCCTCGACCGCGTCGAGCACGCGCAGCGGACGCGCCGGTTCGTGATGCAGCAGCGACGACGCCGTGACCGCGAGCTCCGCGACCCGCCAGCCATGGGCGAGATCACCGAGATCGAGCACGACGCGCGGGTGCAGACGGCCGTCCTCCCCGCGTATCCCCATGACGTTGTCGTCGGTGAGATCACCGTGGATCGCTTGGACCGGCAGGTCGCTCGCGACTTCGTCGAGGACGGATCGGGCCTCGTCGGCAGCGGCGGTCACGCGACGACGGAGCGCGCGATCGCGGATCGCGGGCGCACACCTCTCGACTTCCCGATGCGCGACCGCCATCACCCACATGTGCTCGCGGTCGAGTCCCGGATGCGCGAGATTCGCGAGCGCGTTCACCGACGAGGCCGCGAGAGCGCCGAACTCCCGCAGCACCACGGGGGCGAGGTAACCCGCGTCGAGCATCGGTGCGCCGTCCACGAACTCGCTGCGCCGGACGGCGTATCCGCCGCCACCGCGCTGGGTCAGCTCCCCGTTCGAACCGGCCAGGACGAACGGAACGGGGACACCCGCGGCGCGATAGGCGTCCAGCGCGGCGTGCTGGGCATCGCGGGCGTCGTCCCCGAAGGCCGGGTTGTCGATCCGCAGCACGCTGCGCGTTCCGTCGGGTTCGCGCAGGAGGAAATTGCGGTCCTGGTTGCTGCCCAGCTCGCGCGCCACCGCCTCGATGCCGTAGCAGTCCCGCGCGATGGTCTCCGCGTCCCTTTCGGAGACGGCCGGCCGCGCCAACGTGCTGTGCATGTCGTTCACGCGGTCCACGTCCCGCCGCCGTCGGAGGCGCCGTGGAGGAAGGAGAGGTGATCCGCGTCCGAGGCCTCCAGCACGCGCAGGATGTTGCCGTGGGCGAGGCGCTCGAGGTCGGGTTCGCTCCAGCCGCGGCGGCGAAGCTCGTGCAGAAGCTCCTGGTAGCACGAGACGTCTTCGAGACCTTCCGGCATCCGGTCGGTTCCGTCGTAGTCGGCACCGATGCCCACCGCGTGCACGCCCGCGACCTCGCGCACGTGCTCGATGTGATCGGCTGCGTCGGCGACGCCCACCGGGGGCATCTCCCCCTGCTCACCGGCCCGTTCCCACGCGTGGCAGTCGGCTGTGAGGAACGACGGGACGAAGGCGACCATGACGACGCCCTCGGCGGCCCCGATATCGGCCAGAACATCGTCGGGGACGTTGCGGGGGTGGTCGCAGATCCGGCGGGCGCCCGAGTGGCTCACGATCACGGGCCGCGTGCTCACGGCGAGCGCGTCACGCATCGTCGCCGGGGAGACGTGGGCGAGATCGACCAGGACGCCGATCCGGTTCATCTCCCTGACGACATCCCGCCCGAAGTCGGTGAGGCCTCCGTGCCGTGCGTCGTCCGTCGCCGAGTCCGCCCAGTGCGTGGTCCGTGACCAGGTGAGGGTGAGATAGCGCGCCCCGAGCCGGGCGTACTGACGCAGCACGGCGAGCGAGCCACCCAGTTGCGCCCCGCCCTCGACCCCGATCAGGGAGGCGATTCGCCCCTCGTCGAAGGCGGCGCGTACATCCGCCGCCGTCCGGGCGAACCGCAGCCGAGTGGGGTAGGAGTCGACGAGACGGTGGACGAAGTCGATCTGCTCGAGCGTCGCCGTCACCTGATCCGCGCCCACGAGTTCCGGATCGACCCATACCGACCAGAACTGTCCGCCGACGCCGCCGGCCGTCAGCCGTGGGAGATCGGTGTGCAGCTCCGGCACGTGCCGGTCAAGTCCCGCCGAGGCGTATCCGTGGTGTTCGCGACGCGCCCACGCGAGGTCGTTGTGCCCGTCGATGACCGGAATCATCCGAGACATACCTTTCTCTGGTTCCGACGTCGTCCCGGTGCTTGGCGAGCGCGGAGGGCGGAGCACCGAGGACATGGGCCGACGACGAACCGCTCGCCCCGGCGGTGTCGCGGAACGGACGTCACGGGGTGAACGTCCGGTACAGCGGGTACCCCGACAGCGTCGCCCGGGTCGCCTTGCCGTCGAGGACGACGTCGAAAACCAGCCGCTCCGGTGAACGCTCGTCCTCACCGATGCGGAAGCCGCCGTCGGGCAGCGGAACCAGCGGCTCGCCGAGGTCGCTCGCGAAGTCGCCCTGCCAGACCCAGAGACGGCCTCCGCTGCACTGCACCCGGATGTTGGAAAGCCACGGGTTGTAGCCGCGGTAGTGGCCGACGACGGACTGCCATTTCGCGGGCGGCTCCTCGATGACGCTCGGCTCCCGCGGCGCTTCCTCGATCGCGGACTCGGGCAGCACGAGCGCCGGCGACGGCCGACCGGACAGCGCGGCGTCGACCCAATCGATCGCGAAGTGGGCGACGTCCGACCAGGCTCCGCTGCCGTTCGCGAGGACGACGGCGCCGAGACCCCGTTCGCGGTCGCAGACGAGAGCGGCGTTGTAGCCGACCATTCCTCCGGTGTGCGCGACGTACTCGCGGCCCGCACGCCGGTACACGTACATGCCGAGCCCGTAGGTGTAGGGCGGTTCCTCGGCCTCGACGCAGTCCGTGGTCATCTCGTGCAGGCTTTCGGTCCGCAGGACGGAGGCGTCGCCCGGGCCGCTGCCGTTCCCCAGCAGGAGTCGTATCCACGCGGTCATCTCCGAGGGCGTGGAGGCGATGCTGCCGTCGGCGGTGGCCGTCTCGAGCCAGTGCGCCGGTGCCAGTCCATCGGCGCGCCGAGGCGCCCGGTCGTCGTAGAAGGGACCGTAGCCGACGGCGAGACGGCGGCGTGTGTCGTGCGTGATCGCCGCGTGCGATCCGGTCATGCCGAGCGGAGCGAGCAGGTGCTCGGCGAGTACTTGCTCGTAGGGCCGGCCGTGGACCGCCTGCAGAACGAGGCCGAGCGCCTTGTACCCCGTGTTGGAGTAGTAGTGCCAGGTGCCCGGTGGGGTCGTCGCCTCCGTGTCGCGGAGCGCCCAGACCTCGAACGCGGACTCGCCCGTGTACTCCGCGCCGCCGACGATGCCCGCCGTGTGGTTCAGCAGATGCCGGACGGTGATCGGCGCGAACCTCGACTTCACCGCGAACCAGGGCAGGTAGCGGGTCACCGGCGCGTCCAGGTCGAGCAGCCCGCTGTCACGTGCCTGAAGGATCAGTGCCGCCGTGAAACCCTTGGAGATCGAACCGATCTCGAAGAGCGTGTCGTCCCGCACGGGGCTCCCCGCGGCGAGGTCGGCGAATCCGATGGACGTCCGGGCGAGAACCCCGTTCCGGTCCGTGATCGCCAGGGAGAGGCCGGCCGCCCACGAGGTGTCCTCCAGCACCCCGCGAACGGCCTTGGTGAAGTCGGGAGCAAGGGTGATCTCGGTGATCGCCATGGTGTTCTTCTCCGTGAAGTGATGATGAATGGTGCGGGGGCGTCCTCGGGTACGTCAGCGCACGCCGCGCCGCAGTGCCCGACCCGCGAGTGCGCCCGTGGGGTTCCCGTCACGCAGTGCGAAGCGGCCGTTGACGAGCACGTGGCGCATTCCCGTGGCGTAGCGGTGGGGTTCGGAGTACGTCGCGTGATCCTGGACCGCGTCCGGATCGAAGATCGCGAGGTCGGCCCATTCGCCGGCCTCGACCCTGCCCCGTCCGACGAGTCTCAGCGTGTCCGCCGGCAGGCTCGTCATGCGACGCACGGCCTCCTCCAGCGTCAGCAGGCCGTCACGCACGTACGGACCGAGGACGCGCGCGAAGGAGCCGTAGGCGCGCGGGTGTGTCGGGGAGTCCGAGAACGGCGGCTCCGTCGAGGCCGCTTCGGCGTCGGAGCACACCCCCACCCACGGCTGTTCCAGACCGAGGCGGATGTTCTCCTCCGACATGCAGAAGTAGAGGGCCTCCCTGTGCGGGTCCTCGGCCACGAGGTCCAGGAGCGCTTCGAGGGGATCGTCGTAGCCGCGGAGGGCACTGAACCGCGCCAGCGTCTTTCCGGCAGCCTCGGCGTTCGAGCCGCGTCCGCCTTGGAGCAGGACTCCCTCGGCGCCGCCCGCGTCGAGATAGATGTTCTCCCACGTGTCGCCCGGCATCCGGATGTCCGCGATGATCCGCGCCCTGACAACCGGGTCGGCGATACGTTTCACCAGGGCTTCCTCTCCGCCGTCGAAGTACCACGGAGGAATGGACGCGGCCAGGCTCGTACCGCCTGCCTCGTAGGGATAGAGATCGGCGCCGATCTGCATCCCTTCCTCGCGCGCGTCCGCGATCAGGCGGATCGCTTCGGCCATCCGGTGCCAGTTGTCACGGCCGGAGGCCTTGAGGTGCCACACGTGTGCCCGGCCGGCGGACATCCGGGCGATGTCGATCACCTCGCGGACGGACTTCTCCAGATGCGCGGCCTCGTCCCTGATGTGTGAGATGTAGAGAGCGTCGTGTGCGCTCGCCACTGTCGCGTACGCGGCCAGCTCCTCGGTGGAGGCGTAGACGCCGGGGGCGTACAGGAGGGACGAGCCGACGCCGAGTGCGCCGGCGGCGAGTTCCTCGTCGAGGATGCCGCAGACCGATCGGAGTTCGTCGTCGGTGAGTTGCCGTTCGTCCGCGCCGGCGCGGATCGCACGGAGATTGTGGGCGCCGACGAAACTCGCGACGTTCGGTCCGACGCCGTCGGCCTCGAGGCTCTCCAGGAAGTCGTTCAACCGCGGGAAGGCGGTGCGGACTCCGTCCTCCCGGGGCGTGGGATCGACGATTTCGACGGCGCGGTCGATGATCGGGCCGAGCGAGTATCCCTCTCCGAAGACTTCCGTGGTGACGCCCTGATACAGGTCCGACAGGCCACGTGCATCCTGCTGCAGGGACTCGTACGCGTGGCTCAGGATGTTGATGAACCCCGGAGCGACCACGAGCCCGGTCGCGTCGAGCTCGCGTCGCCCGTCCGGCTCGATGTCCCCGACGTGAACGACGCGACCGTGCGAAACGGCGATGTCGGCGGTCCTGCGCGGCGCTCCGGTACCGTCGACGACGGTACCGCCGCGGATGATGAGGTCGTTCGTCACCTCGGGCACGTCACACCCCTTCCTCGGGGTCGAGGAGGTCGCGGCGGCGCAGATCCTCGTAGGTCTCGCGGCGGACCACCGCACGCGACCGCCCCTCGCCGACGAAGATCACCGGTGGCCGACGGGCACCGTTGTAGTTGTTCGACATGGTGTGGCAGTACGCCCCCGTCACGGGCACGGCCACGACGTCGCCGACCCGGGGTTCGCGCAGCGCCACGCCCGTGCTGATCCGGTCACCGGATTCGCAGTGCTTGCCGACGAGGTTCACGGCCTCTCCGCCGCCGACGCGGTTCACGACGGTCGCCTCGAACCTCTGCCCGTACAGGGAGACTTCGAGGTTGTCGCCCATACCCCCGTCGACCGCGACGAACGTCGGCCGTCCCTCCTTCACCGAGACGACCCGGTACAGCGTCAGCCCGCTTCGCGCCACGACGCTGCGGCCCGGCTCGATCAGCAACTGCGCGTGGAGCGGCAGATACTTCGTGGCGGCGCCGATGAGGCCGTCGAGCCATGCTTCGACGCTCGGCGGGGCGTCGTCATATGTATAGCGGACACCCAGACCGCCGCCCAGATCGTAGATGTCGAACTCGCCGTAGGAGGCGAGCGCTCGCACCGCCGCGACATAGGGTTCGACTTCGCATATCTGGCTTCCGATGTGCATGTGCAGACCGCGAAGATTCAGGTGCTCACTGGAACGGAGGCGAGTGATCGCCCGTTGGGCGTCCGCCCGCTGCAAACCGAACTTCGATCCCTGCTTTCCTGTCGCCAGCGCCTCATGTGTTTCGGCGGCGACATCGGGGAGCACCCGGATCAGCACGTCCTGGCGGCCGGTGACGATCTCTTCCAGCTTTGCGATGTCATCGAAGTTATCGATGACGATGAGCCCCACTCCCGCGTCGACCGCGGCCCGGAGTTCGTCCACCGACTTCGCGTTGCCGTGCATCACGATGCTGTCGGGTTCAACCCCCGCGCCGAGTGCGAGAACAAGCTCGCCGTCGCCCGCGACATCCGCTCCGAGTCCCGCTTCCGCGAGCGTCCGATAGACGGCTGTCGCCGGAAATGCTTTCGATGCGAAGACAACGCGCGAGTTCGGCCATCTGGCGGCCAGTGCCTCGCGGAACAATGTCGCCTGGCGGATCAGCGCGGTCTCGTCGAGCACGTAGGCAGGGGTGCCGAACCGCTGCGCGATATCCGTCAGCCGAACACCTCCCACGACCAGTTCGTCCTCGGCATCAACATATGTTCCCTCGGGGAACAATTCAATCAATGCGCGCGCGTCGTCGTTCGGATTTGTGTCTGATGCGTCGAGGGTCGACGTCGTCATATGAGTTCCCGCCTTCTGATTTACGATCAGGCTAGGGACTCGATCCGGGGCGAATCTGTAGCCGATGTGACTAGTATTCGCGTATGAGTTTGTCCGATCGGCCAGTAGCTGGCTGCTCCCTCGAGGAGCTCCTGCAGCGCGTTCTGCCGCTGCAGGTCACCGTTCTCGTCGAGTCGACCGACGCGGGCGCGCTTTTCGTGCGCAGTACCGTCATCGCGGGGCCGGGGGAGGCGCTACCCGATGTGTCGGGTGGCATCCTCCTCCTGGCGGGGCACGGCGACGTGCCGCAGATCGAGGCGTCGGTGCGGGAAGCCGCCGAGCGTGGGTTCGGTGCGGTGTTCCTGCGAGCGGGTGCGTCGGCGACGCCGACACTCCTGCGCACGGCGGCCGAGGCCGGGGTCGCGCTGATGTCCTTCGAGAGCGAGCTGAACTGGCGTGAGCTGGCCGCTCTGCTCGACACGGTGATCGAATCGCACTGGGCACCGTCCGATGGAGGACCCGCTGTCGGTGTCGAGGAGCTGTACGTGATCGCCGACGCGGTCGCGGCGACGATCGGCGGCTCGGTGTCGATCGAGGATCTCTCTCAGCGCGTCGTCGCCTACTCGAGCGTTCCGGGCCAGCGCATCGACGCGGTACGCAGCGAAGGCATCCTCGACCGCAGCGCCCCGCACGATCCGGGAGATCGGGAACGGTACGGGCGCATCCTGCGGTCCGACGGCGTGGTCAGGTTCGAGCGCAACGGCGACGAACTCGCGCGCGCGGCGATGGCCGTCAGGGCCGGCGACCTTCCGCTCGGCACGATCTGGGCGATCGAGGGCGAGCACGGCGTCAGCGCTCGTGACGAGGCCGCTCTGCGGCAGGGCGCTCAGCTGGCGGCATTGCACATGCTGCGTGCGCGCGGCACCCTCGAACTCCATCACGAACTCCGCGGCGACGCTCTGCGGTCGCTCATCGACGGAACGGGCAACGCGGATGTCGCGCGTACGCGGCTGCGTTTGCGGGACGATGTGCCCCGCGCGCTGCTCGCGTTCGGCTTCGGGGGCGCGGCGGCGGACCAGTCCGAATCCTCGGCGACGGCCCGCGCCGCACAAAATGTCGCACGCCAGATCACCGCGCTGCGCCCCGGCGCCTCGATCACGGTGTCCGGAGGGGTTGTCTACGTCCTCCTCGCCGACGAGAACGTCGGCTCTGTCGCGTCCTCCCTGGCCGAGTCGATCACCGGCATCCCGGGAGGCCGAGTGCGGCGGCTGTTCGGAGCGGTGGCCGTCGACCACGACGCGACGCGACCGCTCACGGACCTGCGCGCCGAGGCGGACGACGTGCTGGAGGCGCTCGTCGTCCGCTCGGACCGGCCCACCGCAACCCTGCGCGACGTCCGGGTGGACGTGATTCTGCGACACGTCGCGGCCGAACTGACGCGGACTCCCTGGCTGCGTGATGCGGAGATCGCCCGGATCTTCACCGCGTCGGCCCGCAACCGGGAGATCGCCGGCAGTGTGGCGGCGTGGTTCGAGGCACGGTTCGAGGTGAGCCGGGCGGCGCAGGCGCTCCAGGTCCACCCCAACACGCTGCGGTATCGGCTTCGCCGCTTCTCCGAACTGACGGGAGTGGACCTGGAGGACGCCGATTCGTGCCTGGGCGTCTGGTTGCAGCTGCGCACGCATTCAGGAGTCCGGGCCTCCTGACGCGGGGTGACCGAAGAGGCGCCGCGGTGCGATTTCCGAGAGCCGATGTCGCTACGGCTTCCCGATCACGCGAAAGCGGCTCACGTCGGGAAGCACGGCGCCTCGAACGTACCCGCCCGGTGAACGGGCGACCTGCATCAGGAAGTCGACGGCGGGCCGGGTGATTTCCTCGCCGGGCAGGATATTGGGGATGCCCGGAGGATACGCGGAAAGGGCGTCGGCGCTGGTCCGGCCCACCGCCTCGGTGTGCGGGACGACCTCGGACGGCGCGTAGAACGCGTCGCGCGGAGAGACCCGTGCCGCCCCGGGCGACGGCAGGTCCGCCGGGTCGCCGATCTCATGCGGCGCCGCGTCTTCTCGGGTTTGGAGGACGGCGTCGACGAGTCGGTCGAACGAGGTTCGTTTGCCGATCCCCACGAGCGGGACGAGGGTCGTGCGCGTCGCCATCTCCACCCAGATGCCGAAGTCGCGCGCCAACGTGAGCCGAAGGGCGTGCGCGTCCGCGCAGATCCCGCTGACGTCGATCGGCATGCGCAAAGGATCATGGTCGACGATGTCCGGGTGGGAGAAGAAGGTGTCCTCGATCAACGAGATTCCCTGCTCCGCCCGAACGCGCTCACGTGCCGCCGCCAGGGCACGCAGCGCGTCGTCGACCTGCGGTCCGCCCCGTTGAAGGTCGCGACGGGCGACGTCGATCGATCCGATCAGCAGTGAACTCTCACTCGTGGAGGCCGTCATGCGATAGGCCCGTTCGAGAGCGGGCTCCAGCGTGTCGGCGAGATCGGTGTCGCCGAGGTGCAGCACCGCGCTCTGGTGCAGGGACGACGTCATCTTGTGCGTACTCATGACGACGATGTCGGCGCCCTGCCGCACGGGGGAGAGGGGCAGGTCCGGGTGGAACCCGAAGTGGGCTCCCCAGGCGCAGTCGACGATGAGCGCGGCGCCCGCGTCGTGCGCCAACCGGGCGATGGCCGGTACGTCGGCGACCGCCCCGAAATAGCTCGGGCTCACGATGTAGACCGCTGTCACCGGCCCGGGATGGTCGGCGATCGCCTTCGCGACGGACGCCGGAGTGACACCGTGGGCGATGCCGTTGCGTATGTCCACGCCGGGCAGGGCGTAGGCCGGACGCAACCCGGCGAGGATGACACCGTCCACGACACTCGAGTGCGCGCTGCGCTGGATGACGATCCCGTCACCCAGCTGACTCACCGCGAGCGCCGCGAGCCGGTTGCCCTGCGAGGACCCGTTCGTGAGGAACCAGGTCCGCCGGGCGCCCCATGCCTCGGCGGCCATCCGATGGGCACGCTCGCGCGGGGAGTCTCTTCCGAGGTCGATGCCGTCGAGCAACTGTGTGACGTCGACGGCCAGCGCCCGTTCCCCGGCGAACTCCGCCTGCCCCGCGGCGAAACCGTCGCCGGTGGCACCGTGGCCGGGCACCATGAACGACACCGGCCCTCGGGAGGCGTGACGAAGCAACGCGTCGGCGTACGGTGCTTCGTCGTCCGCACCGGCCCGAGGAGGTCCGTCGTGGTGGATGGTCGGGTTCATCCTTCACTTTCCTTCATGGCCGGCTCGTGGCCCGTCCGGTGCTGTCCGCTCGGCAGCGCGGCCAGCAGCTCACGCGTGTAGGGGTGTTGCGGGTTCAGCAGTACTTCCTCGGTCGTGCCGACCTCGACCAGCCGTCCGGACTGCATCACCGCGACACGATCGGCGATGTTCCAGGCCAGGCCGAGATCGTGCGTGACGACCATGACGCTCAGGCGCATCTGTTCGCGCAACCGGAGGAAGAGGCCGAGGATCTCGCCGCGGAGGGACGCGTCGAGGCTTGCGACGGGCTCGTCGGCGATGATGGTCTCGGGTTCGACGGCGAGCGCACCGGCGATGAGGACGCGTTGACGCTGACCGCCGGAAAGCTCGTGAGGGTAGCTCAGGAAGAACTGCTCCGGCGGGCGCAGGCCGGCATTCGAGAGTGCTCGTGCGACGAGATCGACCTCGGTGACGTCCTCGCCGCGGGCGTTGTGCTCGGCGACGAGCCGGTGCAGCCGAATGCCCTCGGCCACCGACTCGTAGACCGAGTGCTTCGGGTTGAGCGCACCCGCCGGGTCCTGCATGACGAGTTGGACCCGGCGGCGGTAGCGGCGAAGTTCGGCGCCACCGGTGGGAAGCCGCTTGCCGAGAGCGGTCACCTCTCCGCTCGTGGGACGTTCGAGGCCGAGCAGCGCTCTGCTCAGCGTCGTTTTTCCGGAGCCCGACGCGCCGACCAACGCCAGGATCTCGCCGTCCCGGACCTCGAGGTCCACGCCGTCGACGGCACGGACCTCGCTGCGACCGCGGAGCGAGGGGAACGTGACATGGAGATCGGTCGCGCTCAACACGATGCGGTTCATCGGGCCACCGTCGATTCCGTACGGGCGATGCCCAGATCCTCGGCGCGCAGGCAGCCGGTTTTCCGGCCGTGCGCGTACCTGGCGAACTCCGGCTTGTGGACGAGGCATTCGCCGTCGACGGACGCGCACTGCGCGGCGAATTCCCGCTCTGCCGCGTCGTCGACGACGGTGACCGGATCGTCCGCGAGCCCCTGGGGCCGATACCTCGACGCCGGGTCGCCGATCGTGGGGAACGCGCCTGCGAGAGCCCGCGTATAGGGATGCCTCGCCTGCTCGAACACCCTCGGACCGGGAGCCTGCTCGATGATGCGGCCGCCGTGCATGACGACCACCTCGTCGCACACGCTCGACAGGACCGCGAGGTCGTGGCTGATCATCATCAGGCCGAGTTCGAGCTCGACCGCCAGGTTTCGAAGCAGGCGCAGGATCTGGGCCTGCACCTTCACGTCGAGCGCGGTGGTCGCCTCATCGGCGATCAGCAGCTTGGGGTCGCAGGCGAGCGCCATGGCGATCATGACGCGTTGCTTCTGTCCGCCCGAAAGCTGATGGGGGTAGCTGTGGGCGTGCTCCGCCGCGAGGCCCACCATGTCGAGCAGTTCGGCCACGCGGAGATCGCACGCGCGCCGCGTCGTCTCGGGTCGGTGGACGAGAATGGGTTCGGCGATCTGCTCGCCCACCGTCCGCACGGGGTTGAGCGAGTTCATCGCTCCCTGAAAGACGATCGCGGCATCCGACCAGCGCATGCGGCGCAGCGCGCCCCAGGTGAGCGAGTTGACGTCCTTGCCGCAGACCTCGACCCGCCCCTCCACGCCCGCCTTGCGGGGGTGGAGCCGCAGCACGGCGCTCGCGACCGTGGACTTTCCCGAGCCCGATTCGCCGGCGATGCCAAGCGAGCGGCCTTGGTCGAGGGAGAGGGAAACGCCGCGCACGGCGTCGATGTCTCCTCGGCTGGATCGGTACGTGACCCGAAGATCCTCGATCCTCAGCAGTGGGGTCATCGGCCCTCCTCGAGGCGCGGATTGACGATGTCCTCGAGCGCTTGGCCGGCCATCGTGAACGCGAGTACCACCGCGATGACGCAGATACCGGGCGGGAGCAGCGCCCACCACGCCCCCAGCGACACGGCGCCGGTGCCGAACGCCGCGTTGAGCATCGTGCCCCAGGAAACCGCTGTCGGGTCGCCGAAGCCGAGGAAGGACAGCGTGGTCTCGGCAAGAACCGACCCGGCGACCGTGAGTGTCGTGTTCGCGAACACGAGCGGCAGCACGTTGGGGAACACATGTTTCGACATGAGGTGCCAGGGCCCCGCGCCGAGCACCCGTGCTCGTTCCATGAACGGCCGTTCGCGCACCGAGAACGTCTGCGCCCGGATCACCAGCGCCGTCGCGGGCCAGCCGGTGATGCCGATCACCACGATGATCGAGAGCAAGGAGCCGCCCAGCAGGGTCGCCAGGACGAGGGCGAGGGGCAGGAACGGAATCACGATGAACCATTCGGTGAACCGGAAGAGGATGGTGCCCGCCCAGCCGTCCGACATCCCCGAGGCCATGCCGACGATGGTGCCGATCACCATCGAGATGACCGTGGCCATCAGGCCGACCAGAAGCGGAACGCGGGCCCCGAATATGAGAAGGGTGAGCACCGAACGTCCGTTGTCATCGGTACCGAGCGGATACTCCCGGCTCGGCGGTGCCAGGATCGGACCCGACGCGGAGCTCACGCGCAACGCATGGGAGTCGGCCAGCAGCGGCGCGAAGACCGCGACGACCGCGAAGACCAGGAGCACGGCGAGTCCGACCATGCCCGCCCGGTTCGCGCGGAACTTCGCCCACGTACGACCCCAGGCTTCGCGACGGAGCTTCCAACGGAGCGCTGTCGCGCTCGACCGTCGTGGGAGAGCGGGTGCTGTGGTCATGCTTTCACCCTCGGATCTTGGAGTGCGTAGATGAAGTTCGCCACCATGTTGGCGACCACGACCGCGGCGGAGAAAACGAGGAACAGCGCCTGCAGAAGCGGCAGATCGGGAATCCTCATGGCTTCGCTCGTGAGCAGTCCGAGCCCCGGGATGGAGAAGACGGTCTCGATGGTGATCGCACCACCCACGGTGAACGCCAGGTTGAGTGCGATGAGCGTGGTCAGGGGCAACCGGGCGTTCGGGAGGGCGTGCCGGCGCAGGACCTGCCGGTCGGAGAGCCCCTTGGCGCGCCCGGTGAGCAGGTAGTCCTCGCCCATCACGTCGAGCATCGACGACCGCATGATCATCGAGTACTCGGCGAGATACGTGACCGTCAGTGTCGTCGTCGGCAGGACGAGGTGCCAGATGGTGTCCGCGACGCCCTCGACGCTCATCGGCGCGACTCCGGGCGAATGGAGCCCGCCGATGGGGAAGACGCCGAAGACGGGGTTGGCGGCGAACACCATGAACAGCAACAGACCGAGCCACCACTCCGGCATGGAGTACATGACGGTCGCGAAGACCGATGTCGAGCGGTCGAACCGCCCGCCGTGCTTCCACGCCTGACGGCTGCCCAGTCGGCTGCCGAGCCAGATCGACAAAACCGTCGCCGGCAGGACGAGGAGGAGGGTCGGCCAGACGCGCTCCCCGATGAGCTCGGGGACCGGTTTGGAGTACTGGAAGGAAACGCCGAAGTCTCCCGTGAAGACCTGTTTCAGGTATTTGCCGAACTGCACCCACATCGATTCGTCGAGTCCCAGCCGGTGCCGGATCTCCTCCAGGTCCTCCGCGGTACGAGCCTTTCCTCGTCCCAGGGTCCGTTCGGGATGGGGATTGATCACCCGGAACAGGAAGAAGTTCACGACGATGACGAACATCAGCGCGAAAGCCGAACCGGCGAACTGCGTGAGCACGAACCTGCGGCTGAAGCGGCCGGCGAGCCGTGCACGTCGATGAGGAATGCCTGGTCCGACCGGCCCGTCGACGGGCGTGGTGGTGGAGATCGTTTGCGACGTCATTCCCGCTCCTCCGCTGTCGCTCGGCGCCATCGCGCTACCGCGAATCGCCCGAGTAGCCAGACCACGATCAGCGTTGCGAGGCTGCGGTAGACGACTGTGGCCGTTCGCGCCGTTCGGTCCGCACCCACGTCCTGAGCGGCACCATCGGTGGGCCTCAGGCTGTAGAGACTGGTGACGTCGGCCATGACGTCACCACCGGGCTGAAACGCGGAAGTCCATCCCGTCCACCGATCGCTGCGATACGCCTGCTGCGCCATCGGCTGTCCCATCACGATGTAGGGAGCGTCCCGGTACAGAACCTGCTGCATCTTCTTGACGATCTCGACGCGTTTGTCGTGGTCCAGTTCGTTTTTCTGTTCGGTGTACAGATCGTCGTATTCCTTGGAGCAGTACCAGCTGTCACTCTGAAGCGAGCGTTGGTCGCAGGTCAGGTAGACGAGCATCGCGTCGGGGTCGTCACTGAATCCCCAGCCCCACCAGAACATGTCATAATTCCCGCTCAGGATTTCGTCGGTCAGCTTGTCGGCCGTCATCGCGTCGATCTTGATGTCGAATCCGAGGTTCTGCATCCACTCGCGGACGAGTCGAGTGGCGAGAAGGGACGACTGGTCCGACGCGTCGACCGCGATCCGGAGCCGCGGTACCGAGCGGCCGTTCGGAAGGGTGCGCCTTCCGTCGGCGTTCAGCTTGTAGCCGGCCTCGTCGAGCCTCTTGGCGGCGAGTTTCGGATCGTACGTCGTGCCGTCTGCCGGCGGCTTCCACTGGAAGTCCGGGAAGCCGTCGGGGACGATCGTCCGCAGCGGTGACAGCCCTCCTTTGAACGCCTTGTGGGAAAGCTCCGCCGGATCGAAGGCGGTGGACAACGCGAAACGGAACTTCGGATCGAGAACCGCAGGGTTCGGATCACCGAGCGGATCGCCTGTCTTGGGGTCGGCAGAGCCCGAATTGAAACCCACTTCGACGAAGTTGCCGAGGAGTGGGAACTGATTGGCGACCATGTGCTGCCGACTCTTGAGCTTTCGAACCTGCAGTGCGTTCACGCTCGATGTATAGTCGATCTCCCCCTTTCGAATCGCCTGCATGATCGTGTCCTGTGCCTTGAAGAACCGCCAGTCGACGTAGGTGACCGGACTGAGCCCACGCCAGTTGCCGGGCCACGCTTCGAAGCGGTACAGCGAACTGCCCGACCCTCCCTCGAGAAGTCGGTAGGGCCCGGATGTCACCAAGCTTTTCGGGCCGAGCGGATACTGGTCGAGCCTGTCGTCGGGATAATGCTCGAAGATGTGCTTCGGGAGTATGGGGATCGGCATTTTGGGCAGCGTCGCGCTCGGCGCGCCGAGGCTCAGCTCGACGGTGCTGTCATCCGGGGCTTCCACGGATTTCACGTTGTCGAGATAATTTCCCCAGGTGCTGTTCCCCGGGCCACCCTCGAGCACGCGGCCGAGCGTATATGCCGCGTCGGCCGAGGTGAGCGGTTTCCCGTCGCTCCATTTGAGGCCGGGCCGCATGTGGTAGGTGACGGTGAGGCCGTCGGCCGCGACATCCCACGATTCGGCGAGCCCCGGTCCCTGTTCGGCGAGGGAATCGTGAGAGGGCGAGGTCAGCGCCTCGAACAGGTACGGTATGAGGGCGTACGAGTTGGCCAGGATGTATGTCAAGGGATTGAGCGTGTCGACCTCGCCCACCGCCCCCACGGTGAGCTTTCCGCCCGCGCCCGGCGTATCCGCGCCGCCGGGTCCCGACGCAACCGCATCGGTCCCGGACCGATGACCGGAAACTGCGGTGGAGGTGGTAAACATGCTGGTAAGGAATGCTGCAAGAGCTATCGCTGCCAGAGACGCGGTGGCGACTCGGGAGAAAGAGACTCGGGGGTGAAACCTACGACAACCTGATGCGGTTCTCCACGACATACTGGGCCTCCCTCACGCCGGCGACCGGCGTGTCCACGTCCTCGAAGGTGCGCCCTCGCGGCATGTGCGTTTTGTATTCCGATCAGTAGACCAGCCGATGCCCCGGGCATCTTTGGCGCTTCGGCCGAATTTGGCGCGGCAGATTTAGACCGACGGTCATATTTGCCCCGCTCGCGCGATCCTCACGGAGCGTGTCTCTTCGGTGGCATCGCCGGCCGACCGCTCCGAACTCGTCGACGCGGAGAAGACCCCTTTCGCATCGCCGACATGTGCCGATGGCTCGACGCCTCCCGCTCCGGACACCACGAACGGCGCACCCGCCCGCGATCCCGCGTGCGAGCGGGTCAGGACGATTGCGAGACCTGGCTCACTATGCGGTAGTACGTGCCTTTGGCCAGATGCGCGTGGTTGGGGACAACGACCGTCCGGCCGATGCCGTCGCGGAGCTTGCAGTGCGTGGCCACGTGCACCAGACGGAAGCCGCGGCCCTCGAGGAAGCGGATCAGGTCGGCCGCCGAACACGGATACCCCGGAGGCGGTGGTGCCGTGCGGACTCGTCGGGTCATGGAGGTCCTTCCGTCGACCCGGCGGCATCGGCGTACGACGCGACGCCGGGGAAGGGTGGGATGCCTCCAGTGAGCGCGTCCGGGCCCGCCCACATCGAGTCGGCCGGACGGTTTCGGCAAACCCCGGACAACCGCGAACCTTGCGCCGTTAGGCTCCGGACACATCCGGACACCCTGGGGGACGCGATCGTGAACGACGACGCAGACCGGGCGACCAAGGAATTCGCCGCATGGCTGCGCAGAGTCCATCGAGAACACGGCAAAGGCATCTCGGTACGCGCCATCGAACAGGCCACGACCAAGTCCGCGTCCGGTACGCGGGTTCCGCGTTCGACGATCTCGGCCGCGCTGAACGGTACGAACCTGCCCACGTACGACAACGCCATGGCGATCGTGCGGGCGATGAACGGGGACTCCGCGCTGCTTCGCGCATGCCACGAACGCTGGATCGCCGCGCGGGCCCGCAGGACCGGCGACGCTCCCGAGGCATCGGCCCCGAGCGACACGCGGAGCGCAGCGCCGGAAGCGGGGAACCCGGCGGTGCCCGAGCCCACTTCGGCCCCGTCACCTCCACCGCGGCCACGTCACCCGCCCGCACGACCGGGCGGAACGGGCCGGCGCCGCGGCCCGATCCTCGCCGCGGCCGGGGTGGCCCTGGCCCTGGCCGTGGTGCCGGCCGGTATCGGCATTCACGATCGGCTCGGGAACCGGTCCTCGCCGGGGGGCAAGGCCGGCGGGGGTGGCGCCTCGCCGGCGGCCGATCCGGACTTCACGGTCTCCACGCGGTTCATGCCGCAGGACGACAAGGGTCTGAGCGCCGTGAGCCGCGACGAATTCCGTCCGACGGCCGCGTAGCGGGAGACCATCACAAAGCCCTTCTCCCTCGGCCACCCGGAAGTCGCGCGGGTGATGGACGAGGCGGGAGCGATCACCCTGGACTCCGTCACGATCGGCATCACCCTGACCGGCGACGGCAGCCACGACGTCAACATCATCGACCTACAACCCGACATCGTCGAACGCACGGCACCGTGGTCGGGAACCTTCTTCTGCATTCCGCCCGAGGCGGGCACCCCGACCATGCAGATGGGCTTCGACCTGGACAGCCCGCGCCCGATTGCCCGGACGATCGAGACATTGATGCCCGATGTGGGGAAACCGGGGCGGCCGTTCTTCAACGAGAAGACCATCACCCTGAACAAGCACGAGCAACAGGTCGTCATCGCAAGGGCGTCCACCACGCGCAATCAGGTCGCCTTCCGCCTGCGCGTCACCTACATGCTGGGCCGGGTCCGCAAACAGGCCGTCATCGACGACGCCGGCCGTCCGTTTCGCGTCACCGCACTCAACCGGGTCGGCGCGGAAGACGTCTCATACCAACGGGTCTACGTCTCCGCGCCCGACTACTCCCTGCGCGACGTCGGAACCGGCAGGATGTCGACGTCCCAGGCGTGTCACTCCTGAGCGGATACACGGCCGGATCGGACGTGTCTCGGCCGCCACCGGGCGGCAGCGTGTCGCGAACCGGGCCCACGCCCGGTGACGCGCGGCAAAGCACGCACGTGCGGAGCTCGCAGGTCGCCTGCGGCGGTTCACGGGGCGCCCCGGCCGGGACCGGCGGGGCGCCCCGCGGTGCGTGCGGGTCGGGTCAGGGCCGCCCTGCCGGGCCGGACGAGGCGATCGGGAGCCGCGTCGGGCCCGGGGTGGGCAGGGTGGCGGGGTCGGCGGGCGGCGGCGGCACGTAGGCGGCGAGGATCGGCGCCCACGCCGGGTTCCTCAGGATGGACAGGGCCTGCTCGTCGGTCAGCGGCAAGGTGCTGCGGGTGGGCTTGCCGTTGTCCGACAGTTCGCCGTTTCCGTAGCTCAGTTCGACCATGGTCTCCCCGGTGACGTAGTTGACGCCCTTCCACGCGATGCCCTTGTCCGGAAAGGGCTTCTCGAAGGTGCCGAGCAGTGTTCCGTCCGGTGCGTTGCGGCAGCCGCCGAAGTTGTTCTCCTTGGGCTTGGGTCTGCCGTCGGTCGTGGTGCATCCGAAGAACCGTTTGCCCACCATGTGGAAGGTCACCTCGACCGCGCCCTGACCGGTGTCCCAGACCACCTTCGCGTAGAGACCGCCGTCGATGGCGGTGTTGGTCGTGACCTGCTTCGTCCCTTCGGGCAGCAGGCTCGTGATGATCGGACCGAGCTGCTCGGCGAGGGGATTCGGTGCCACCGGTTGCGCCGGCAGTTCGGGGTTCACTTCACCGATCCGTCCGTCGGCCCGGTGTGGCGACGGTTCCGCCGCGGGCCCCGTCTTGGCCGCGGGACTCGTCCCCAGCTGTGCCGCGCCCACCACGCCCGCCGCGATCACCCCCACCGCCAGGGCCGCGCCGACGGTCTGCCCCAAGGCGCGTCGCCGGGCCCGGCGGCGGCCGCCCTCGGCCGCCCGGGCAGCCAGCCCCGCGCCCGGAGGCATCGCCAATTCGTGCAGTTCGGCGCGCAGTTCGCTGCGGAACAGGTCTTCGGTCTCCACTACGTGCCCTTCCACGACGTCGATTCCCCCATGTGTGTCGTTGTGTCCGCCGCCGGCCGTTTCGCCGTGCGGCCGTTTCCTCACGGCCGCCCCTCGGCAGCGGCCTTGCGGGTCAACTCCGGCACGCGCTCGCGCAGCCTGGCGAGCGCGCGCATCGCGCCGGTCTTTACCGCGGACACGCCCATGCCCAGCCGCCGCGCGGTCTCCTCGACGCTGAGGTCCTCCCAGTACCGCAGCACCAGCAGGGCGCGGTCGCGTGGTTCGAGGGTGTGCAGCGCGTCGACGAGGGTGAGCCGCAGTTCGGGGTCGCCATGGGCGGGGGCGGGAGTGCGGGCCAGCGCGTCGGCATCCATGCCCGTCATCTCGCCGCTGCTTCGGCGGCGGCGCCCGTCCAGGAACGCGTTGACCAGGACGCGCTTGGCGTAGGCCTCCGGATACTCCTGCCGTTCGAGCTTCGGCCAAGCGACGTAGACCTTCTCCAGCGCGGTCTGCGCGAGGTCCTCGGCCAGATGCCAATCGCCGCAGAGCAGGTAGGCGGTGCGGCGCAGCACGCTCTGGTTCGCCTCGGCGAACTCGGCGAATCCGATGCGCTCCCTGTGGAACCAACCCATCCTTCTCCCCGCTCCGTCGGCGACCTCGCAGAGTCTTGACGTATCGAACCGCCGGTTCGGTTACACCCCTCCGATGCGGCGGTCGGGGTGCGGCCCGTGAAGGTATGGCGCTGCGGAGGTCGCCCGGGCGCCCCCAGTCGTCCCGGCATCGGTGGGGGCGCCACGGACCGTCGGCGTCGGTGGACCGACACGACACGACACGACCCGCACCGCACCGGGGCGCGGCGCCCGTCGGAGGGCTCGGCGCGACGACTGCCGGCGGTAACGAGGAGACGCCGGAGAAGGTCTCGACGCGCGACTACGACCCACGCGCCGACCGACCGATCAAGACGCGAGCTCCGGTACCGGATTCGCGGGATGTCGGCACGAAGTCGGCCGACCGGCTGCGCGGATCGGCTGATCGATCGCCGGTTGCCGGCGCGTGGCGCCGGTGTTGCGCGGCACCCCGGGTGATGGCCCGGCCCCACGTGGTGCGGCGGTCAGGCGCCTTGTCCGAGAGGCCCGGAGGCGGCTTCACCGCATTTCTTCCGTTCGATCAGGACCCGATATGGGTGCCTGATACGTCGCCTGATTCGTCGATCCCGTGATCTGTGGGTCGGTGTCAAGCTGTCTTGGTCAAGAGGAGGTTGGTCTCGTGCACCGGGGGTCGGGCATCGTGTCGGCGGCCGCGTTTAGAGTCTGTCCGACACATGGCGTCGGATTTCTCGGTGTCCCGTGCGTGCGATCGTAAGGCGCGGCGCAGGAGTTCGTACTCGGCCACGCTCGCGAGGCCCCGCGAATGCGCCGGTCACCGAGAAGCCCGACGCCGTGTGTCGGACGACCCCTGGAGCGCCGTCGACGCCGACGCCCGCGTCCGCGTCCGTTCGGACGGCGCCGCCACGATCGGGAGAAATGAAGTGCGACTTTTCGATGCCCCGGACGTTCCCCAGACATGGCACTGGGCGGCGTGGCTCGCCTACGCCGACGTGCTGACCGACGCGGGGGATCCACGCGGCGAGGCGATCCGGCTGGAGCACCGCTGCGCGACGGAGGGCACGGACCCCGCCCTGCCGGCCGCGGCCTACGCGGACGTGGAACGGCAGTTGGGCCTGGACGGTCTGCGGGCGGACGGTTCGTGGCGGTTCACGTGGTCGCGCGGTTTCGTCGACGAGGCGTGCTTCCGCCTCGCCGAGGACACCCGTTCACAACGCCGCGACCTGGTGGACCGGCTCACGGTCGACCTTCCGCACACCGCGACCGTCGACCCGACCGACCCGGAGCGGTGGGAGGGGGTGTTGATCGACGCTCTGCTGTCGCATCCGGTCGCGCACCGTCTGCGCGACCTCGAACTGCACCTCACCGACTGGCACCACTCCGCCGAACACGCCGCGGCCGCACTCGCGAACCGAATACGCCCCCGATTGGAACGCCTCCACTTCGGCTACGACTTCGAGCTGCTGTACGCGCCCGGCAAGACGTCGACCGGCGGTCGGATCGATCCCCTGGACCACCACCACACAGGGCTGGTACGGACCGACGTGTGGCGGGCGCTGCCCACCCTGCGCACCCTCGAACTCGAGGGAGCCTTCCTCTTCGGCTCCGTGTGCCACGACGGGGTGCGACGGTTGCGGGTACGGGGCCCGGTCGTCTCCGACGGCGCGCTGTTCGAACTGGGCGATACCCCCGGCGTCACGTCGCTGGAGGTCGAGATCGGAACCGACGTCTTCGGATGTCTTTGCCCGGTCGACCAACTCGACGAGCTGCGGGCCGCGGACTACCCCGCACTCGAACATCTCGACCTGAGCGAGGCGGAGTTCGACGCCTCCCCGTACGAGGTGCTCGCGACCCTCGCCGAGTCCTCGGTGGTCCCACGACTGCGGTCGCTCACCATCGGCGAGCTGACGATCGAACGGGAGGACATCGACGGTGATCCGTCGACCGCACTGGCCGAACTCGTCGGCCGGTTCGCGCATCTGGACCTGATCGTGGACGGCATCGTCGACGTCGAAGGAGTCGACGACGAGGAGGTCGAACGCCTTCTCGCCGCGTCCGGCCCGAAACCGAATCCGGCCGTCGGCGGCCGAGACGACGATTGAGCGGCGTCGTCGGCGCTCCCCACGCGTCGATGTCGGGCACCGGCGGGTGCCCGAGCGGGGAGCGCCGAACGTGCGGCCGCCACCGGATCGCCGCCACCCGTTCGGGCCGATCGGCCACGACCGCACTCGTCCTCAGGAGCGACAGCCGGCGTCCTTCGAGCCGGCCCGGCACCCACACCATGCCGGTTGTCGACGGCACAGGCTCGCCAATCGACGTCGCCCCGTCGACAACGCCGGCCAGGACGGCTGACCCACACGACGCGACAAACCGACGAGGGTCCGGGTATCGAATGTCGAGGAGCACCGCTCCCCGGCCGATCGACCGACCGACCGATCGATCGATCGGCCCACCGCGACCGTCGTTGCCGCGTGAGCCGGACGGGGCTGTGCTTTCGAGAGCGACGCCGGCCCGACCGAACCCGAGGATTCCCGGGACGACTTCCTCCGGACGATGACACCGCGCCATGCTCGATCTCATGAAGATCGCCGCGGCCCAACTGACCTGCGTTCCCGGGGATGTACCCGTGAATATCCGTCAACTCGCCGCGCTCGCCGTGCAAGCGCGCGAGCAGGGTGCCGAGTTGATCGTGTTCCCGGAGTTCGCATTGACCGGGTACGAGCTCGACATGATGGTCGACGCCCCTCACCTGTGGGTGACGGCGGACGACGCCCGTCTCGATCCGCTGCGGGCCGTCGGGATTGCCTGCGTCGTCAACGGTGCCGTCCCGACCGGCGGACCGCGGCCCGCCATCGGAACCTTCGTCCATCGCGCCGACGGCGAGTTGATCACCACATACCTGAAGCAGCACCTCTACGAGAACGAGCAGAGCGTGTTCGTCGCGGGTGATCGGGACGGTCGCTTCGAACTCGGCGGTCTCCGCTTCGCCCTCGGCACCTGTTTCGACAACCACTTTCCGGACCTCACCGCGCGCGGGGCCGCGGACGGCTGCCGGGTACACCTGGCCAGTTCGCTGTACGGCACGGGCAACGGTGTCCACGAGCGGGCGACGATTTACCCGGGCATCGCCAAGGACTCGAACATGTACGTCGTCCTCGCCAACCACGTGGGCCCCTCGGGCCCGTGGACGGGCTGCGGTGGCGCCGCACTGTGGGCCCCGGGCGGCACCCTCCTGAC
The DNA here is from genome assembly GCF_003967355.1 of Embleya hyalina. Lineage (GTDB taxonomy): Bacteria > Actinomycetota > Actinomycetes > Streptomycetales > Streptomycetaceae > Embleya > Embleya hyalina. The sequence goes on from NZ_BIFH01000028.1 coordinate 242,943, forward strand.
GGAGGCCGACGATCACACGACCTCGGTGGTCCTCGCCGACGTCCTCTAGCCGAAGACGTCGTGGTTTCGTTGGGAACACCCGGGCGGGTTGCCCGTACCCCGTCCGTCCAAAGGTTCGAACCATGTCTGTGCCGGTCAGACCCGAAGCCGTCCACACCGCCGCCTCCGGTCCCGACGCGCGGGCGTTTGCCGGGCTCGATGCAGCACATCTAGGATTATGCTCGGGTGAAAGAGCCTGCATGAGATCGGAGAGGACGCCATGCCGGACACCACCGACCGCCACGCCCATGTGCCCCGCGAGGCCGTGGACGCTCGACAGTACGGTGCGCGTGAGCGTCTGGTGTGGATGGATACCGGTGTGTGGCGTCGGGCCCGCGCCCGCGCGGCCGACGACGCGCTGGATCTGACGCCGGTGCTCGAGGCCCTCCTGGACGCCTACGCCGACGGCCGGGTGACGGTGACCCCGCCCGCGGGCCGCTCCCTCGGGCCCACCCGCGACGGCACCCCTCGCACGGGGTGCCGCACGGGCCCGCTGTCCCACCGGGTGTGGTCACGCGCCGACCACCGTCGCGCGGCGGCGGGTGTGAAGTCCATGCCCGTCCTGTGCGAACTGCTCCTCGGCGGCTACGTCGACGGACACTTGACCACCACGTTGACCGCGACCGGCCACGTACCCCGCACCCAGCGAGAGGACGACGCGGCATGACCGAGCCGACCGCACCCCTGCCGAACGGCGCACGCCTGCCCCGCCCCGAGCGCACTCCCGACGCCCTGCGCGTGGCCCTCGCCCGCGTCGCCCCGCACCGCCTTCCCGAGATGGAACGCCAGAAGAACGAGGCCTTCCAACTCGCCGCCCAGACCGCGCACCTGGGCCCGATCCAGGGCTGGCTGACGGTGTGGGCGGGCGAGGTCGAGGTCGAACGCCGCCCCGACCTCCTCTCCCGCCGCCACGCGGCCGAACAGACCCTGCAAACCCTCGAACGTCACGACCCCGCCTGGCAGGCCGCCCGGGCGGAACTCCTCGCCGTCCTCGCCGAGGCGCGCGAGGCAACCGCGTGACCTGGGCGTGGGAGTACGAACCCGACGAACCGTACGTGACCGCCGACGCTCCACCGGCGCTGATCGTCCAGATCGAGGACAAGGCCGCCGAACTCGTCCGCGCCGCCCAGGCGCTCCACCTCCACGGCGAGACCTACGAGGGAATGTCACCCCAGGGCGGCACGGCCCTGGTCGCGAACGGCATGTTCGTCTACCAGGTCGTCCCTCGCCACGAACGCGTCTACATCCTCCAAATCACCGCCTGGTGACGCCCACCGGGTCGATCTCCCCGCGAACCTCGCATCCACCGAATACGAACACTCCCGTCCGCTACCTCGCCTCACCGCTGGTTGTTGATCCGTTTGCCGAGCCGCACCTTGACCCCGACGACGATGTCGCCCACGCTCGCGCCGTCCTCGAGCCCGGCGGCGGTCCCCGTCACGGTCTCGATGAGTGATCTGCCGGAACCTCGGTGCAGATCCCGGATTTATGCACTTCGCGGAAGCTCGTCGTCCGGAGTCGCATGCCCAGATGCCCATTTGTTTTCACTGCCAGGAGACTTGCCATATTGATCAGTTTCCGCCGGGCGTATACGTCGACCCAGGCGGTGCGCGGCCGATTCGATGGAGATATTCTTTCTGGAGATGGGCATGGTTGACTGGCGGCAGCTCGGAACTGCGACTCGAAACGCCGATGATATTCCGGCCGCCCTTGAAAGTCTGATATTTGCCCGCGATGGTGCCGAGGCGCAGATCGCTTATTGGAAGATCGACAACCATGTCATTCGGCAAGGTACGTTGTTCGATTCTTCCTATGAGGTTGTGAAGCTCCTGTGTCCCCGGCTCGGTGATCGCAGTCTGATTTCAAGACCATGGCTGTATGAGATCATGGCGCAGTTCTACTTCGGGTTCGATGTTCCGGGCAGTGCCCCGCCATATCTTCGCGCGATGGGATTTACCAGCCTGTGGCAGGCGTGTGTAGAGCTCATGAGGGAGATGCTGCCGGACATCGTGGAGCAAGACTTTCGTGACACGACTCAGCCATTCGACCTCCGTCATAATGCTCTCATGCTGTTCGTTGGTCTGAATCCTGTTGATCGAGTTCATGAGGTCCTCGCCGAGGTTCTTGCCATTGAAAAGAATGAAGAGATGCGGGCGGAAATATCAGAGAACCTTAGGGTTGTCCCGTAACCGGGCAGCGTTCGACGTAGGGTCTGTGAGACGGCGCGGTTATCGCCGTCTCGCACGCGAGGGAGGGCCCCGTTGGACCAGCACCCCACCTGTTGCTTCTGCTGTCAGGTCGTCGATCTCGATCGGGACGCGGCAGCGACCGAACTCAGGCTCGGTGCAGTGGACCCGGCCCGAGGCGGTGGCGTGAGACAGAAGGCCTACGCGCACTCAAGCTGTCTGCGGGAGCGGGTCCACCGGAGTATCGACCTCTGGTGGGAGTTCTGAGGCCAGTGGCATCGCGGAGCTGCCGATCCCAGGTGCGATGATCTTTCGGTGCCTCATGTGATCACAGCGTCGGAGCCGTCCTGGATGGGTCCGTTCACGGGGTTGAGCGCACGTTCGTTCGGCAAGCTGATCACGACGCTGCGTCGGGAGGGGGTGGACGCGCCGCGTCCGGGGCGGCCATGGTCGCTACCACTGGAGGACAGGGTTCTGTTGGTTGCCGCGTACTGGCGGACCAACCTGACACTGCGGCAACTGGCCCCGTTGTTCGGGGTTTCGAAGTCCGCCGCCGACCGAATCATCGACCACGCGGGCCCGCTGCTTGCACTCAAGCAGCGGCAGCGGTTCCGCAAAGACTCCGTGCTTATCGTGGATGGCACCCTGGTGCCCACCCGCGACCACGGCATCGCCCAGCAGTCGAAGAACCACCGGTACTCCACCAACCACCAGGTCGTCGTCGACGCCGACACGCGCCTGGTCGTCGCGGTCGGGCGGCCCGTGCCAGGCAACCGCAACGACTGCAAGGCATGGGCCGAGTCCGGGGCAAAGGCCGCCGTCGGCAGGACCACCACGATCGCCGACGGCGGCTACCCGGGCACCGGCCTGCTGATCCCGCACCGGCGCCCCGCCGGCGGAGAGCTATGCGACTGGAAGAAGGAGCACAACCGCTCCCACAAGCAGGTCCGTGCCCGCGTCGAGCATGTCTTCGCCAGAATGAAGAACTGGAAGATCTTGCGTGACTGCCGCCTCAAGGGCGACGGCGTCCACCACGCCATGCTCGGCGTCGCTCGCCTGCACAACCTCCTCCAAGCCGCGTAGGCGGCAGCCGCCCCGACCCGCGGCGCACTCCGTTACGCCCGAAAATCAATTACGGGACAACCCTTAGACGGAGGATAATTCGTCTCGATGCCATCCTTTCTGATTCCGAGTTCCTTCGCGCCGGCTCCGGGTGGGAGCGGGATGTATGCCGCCGGTACTCACCCCTCCGCTCCTGTTCCGCCGCGCAGGGCGGCCTCGGCGAGGTGGCATGCTCGACTCACCTGCAACAGCGCGGTGGTCTCCTGGTGGTGGCCCGGGGTCATCAGGGTGCGCACGGTGACGAACCGGGAGTGGTAGGCGAGGCGTTGCTCGTGGCAGCGCGGTTCGGCGTCGGGCGGGGGAGTGACTGGTAGGCGTCTT
>NZ_BIFH01000029.1 GCF_003967355.1 Embleya hyalina
GGCGGCCGCCTCGACCACCCGGGCCACCGGCACGCCACGCGCCGCCACGGTCGCCGACATCCGGGGCGGCGCGCCAGGGGCGGTCCGTGCGGGCGGTCGATTCGGGTCAGGCCTGGTCGGTCGCGACCACTCGGGCGACCACCTCGACCGCTCGGGAGGCCGGTACGCCGAGTGCCACCAACGCCGCCACCGCCTGGTCCTCGGCGGTTACCACGATGTCCGTCTCGGCCGCCTGGAGGAGCGCGACGCACATCCCCTCCAGCGCGAGCGCCAGCACCGAAGCGGGCAGATGGTCCGCGAATACGCCGCTGCGCTGACCGGCCGCGATCAGCTCGATCGAGCGCTCCCGGACCGGCGCCAGCATGGCCGGGATCCCACCGTCCTCCAGGTTGCGCTGGGCGAAGCTGATCAGCAGCCGATAGCGCTCCCCGCCCTCCCACGCGGCGAGATCGAACCGCGCCACCGCCTCCTCGGGCGAGTCGCCCGCACGCCGCGCGCCCTCGACCGCGGCGAGGATGTCCCGTCGCGCCTCCTCCGCGAGTCCCGCGATCAGCGCCTCCCGGCTCGGGAAGTGCCCGTACACGGTGCGCCGCACCACTCCCGCCGCGCGGGCGATGTCGTCCATCGACGCGTCGGCGTCGCGGATCAGTTCGCTACGGGCCACCGCCAGGATCCGCTCCCGGTTCGACTGCGCGTTGCGCCGACGCGGCGGCGTACTCACGGCGGCGGCCGCCGCGGGCGCGGCCGCGGCACCGACCGCTGCGGCGTCGGCCGGACTCCGTGCGGCACCCGGTTTCGTCTCCATCGCGCGTTCCTCCCTGGGGTGACCTGGAGCCTGCCAGAGATCGGGCCCGTCGGCACCGACACTCCGCTCCGGCGCAGCGAATAGCCCGATTCACCCGACTCGTTCCCCAATATTTGCACAGCCATGTGCAATCAACTACGTTGCACATCGTTGTGCAATTACTGCGGCTGCGCCGGCCGCCTGCCCCGAAAGGCGTTCGATGTCCGTCTTCGCCACCACGCCGGTCGATCGCATGGACCGGCCGTACACCCGCCGCTGGTGGGCCCTGGGCGTGCTCTGCCTGAGCCTGCTGATCATCGTCATGGCCAACACCTCGCTGATCGTGGCGGCCCCCGACATGACCCGCGACCTGGGCCTGTCCAGCCGCGACCTGCAATGGGTGATCGACGCCTACACCGTCCCGTACGCGGCGCTGATGCTCGTGCTCGGCGCGGTCGGCGACAAGTACAGCCGCCGCGGCGCGCTCATCACCGGCCTGGTGGTGTTCGCCGCGGGCTCCGTCGCCGGTTCCCTGGTGCACTCGACCAGCGGCGTGATCATCGCCCGCGCGGTGATGGGCCTGGGCGCCGCGGTGATCATGCCCGCGACCCTGTCCCTGCTGGTCGCCTCCTTCCCGCGCAGCGAACGGGCCAAGGCGATCACCGCGTGGACCGCGACCTCGGGCCTGGCGATCGCACTCGGTCCGCTGATCGCCGGCTGGCTCCTGGAGCGCCACGCGTGGGGTTCGACCTTCCTGATCAACGTGCCCGTCGCGCTGATCGCCCTGGTCGCCGCGCTGTTCGTGGTCCCGCCGTCGAAGGCGCACGACTACGGCCGGCTCGACCTGGTCGGGGGCGCGCTGTCCATCGTCACGCTCGGCTCGCTGGTGTACGCGATCATCGAGGGCCCGCACTTCGGCTGGGGCGCGGGCCCGGTGACCGCGCTGGTCCTCTTCGTCCTGGGGCTTGGCTCGTTCATCGGCTGGGAACTGCGGCACCCGCGCCCGATCTTCGACCTGCGCAAGTTCGGCGAGCGGGTCTTCTCCGGGTCGATGCTCGCCGTACTGCTGTTCTTCCTGGGCACCTTCGGCGCGATCTACTTCCTCACCCAGCACCTCCAGTTCGTGCTCGGCTACACCCCGCTGGAGACCGGCGTACGACTGCTGCCGCTGGCCGGCGCGGTCTGCCTGGGAGCGATCGCCACCGGGCAGCTCACCCCGCGGCTCGGCATGCGGGTCACGGTGACCGGCGGGATGGCCCTCGGCACGCTCGGGGTATTGCTGATGACCCGGGTCTCGGACGGCTCCGGCTACACCGACTTCCTCGCCCCGCTGCTCCTGCTCGGCCTTGCGATCGGGCTGAGCGTGTCGCCCTGCACGGAGGCGATCATGGGCTCGTTCCCGGAGAACGAATTGGGCGCGGGAGGCGGCGTCAACGACACTGCGGTGGAACTCGGCGGCGCCCTCGGGATCGCGATCCTGGGCTCGGTACTGGCCACCTCGTACGAGTCGGAGCTGACCAAGGCCGTCGACGGCAAGCTGCCGCCGGAGGCGATGAGCGTGGCGCAGGACTCGATCGGCGGCGCCCTGGCCGCAGCGGAACAGGTCGGCCACGTCGCCGGCCCCCAACAGGCCCAGGCCCTGGTCCAAGCCGCCGATCACGCCTTCACCCAGGCGGTGGCCCACACCAGCCTGATCGGCGGAATCATCCTGGCGACAGGCACGATCCTGGTCGCCCTGATCCTCCCGAACCGCACCAGGGCAAGCCAACAGCAGGAGGCCCCTCGGGAACCCCAAACCCCCAGGCCCACCAAGCAGCCGGTGGCCTGACTCCCAGGCGACTCGCCACCGTGAGGCGGCGGCCCGGTGCGGCGGAGGAACCGGTGCGGCGGGGAACCGGTGCGGCGGGGAACCGGCTGGAAGCCGGGGTCACACGGGGAGGGGGTCGAGGAGGCCGGCACCGCAACGCGAGCGAGGTGGAGGGGCGAAGGCCCGGGCGGACGACCGGAGTCGCGAGGTGGGTCCGAGGGAGGACCGGAGTCGCGAGGCGAGCGGGGCGGGGAGGCGGGGGGTATGGCGAGCGGGGCGGGGAAGCGGAGTCGCAACGCGAGCGAAGCAGGGAAGCCGAGACGCAACGCGAGCGAAGCAGGCAAGCCGAGACGCAACGCGAGCGAAGCAGGCAAGCCGAGACGCAACGCGAGCGAAGCAGGCAAGCCGAGACGCAACGCGAGCGAAGCAGGCAAGCCGAGACGCAACGCGAGCGAAGCAGGCAAGCCGAGACGCAACGCGAGCGAAGCAGGGAGGCGGAGTCGTGTCGGCGGCGTTGCTTTTTGTTGGGCGCTCCGCGCCGGCTCGCGAGGGACCACTCTTTTCTCTCCCCCGCTTCGCTCCTCCGAGAAAAGAGCGGCCCCTCGCTCGGGGCCGGCTGTCCCTCCGCTTCGCTCCGGGCCATCCGACCCACACTTCGCGGCTCCGCCGCTCTCCGCGCTTCGCGCGTCGATCGCGTGGGCGGCCTGGGGCGGGGGCGCTGACGCGCCACGGGGGGCATGAGGTGGTCCGGGGCGTGGGTGTTGACGCGCTACGGGGTGGGGTGGTGGGGGAGTTGCTTGGCTTTGGCCGGGGGGGGTGTGCCGGTGCTTTCGAACGTCAGCGGGTTCGTCTGGGGTAACGGGTGGGGCGGGTGGGTGTGCCTGCCCGACTCGGTCCAGGCGCCGCTGCGGCGCAACCGCCCGCAACGGGCGTGCCGAAGCCCGAGTCGGACCGCGAGCCCGGTGCGCTCATGTGCGTGTCAGTGTTCTGACTGCCCGCCCGACCCATGCCTCGAAGCGTTGCCATTCGACGATCTCGTCGTTTGTTCGAGGCTCCGGCCAATCCAGTAGCGCGTCGCCCGCGTCGAGTAGGTCCCAGTACGGATGGTGTTCCTCCGGGCGGCCGGAGGCCTTCGCGTACGCGGGCAGGAACTCCTCCGCGACGGCCACGCCGTGGGTGAGTGCCAGGTTGAGCCGCATCCGGGCCAGGTCCACGCCGCGCGGACCGACACAGCCGGTGGTCCAGTCGACCACGCCGCCGATCTCCTCGCCCAGCCACAGCAGTTGCTCGGCGTGGAAGTCCCGGTGGATGAACCCGGGTACGGCCGGCGGCGGTTCCTCGGCGAGCGCGGCGAACATGCGCTGCCACACGTGCGGCCGGGTGCTCCACGCCGGTACCGTCCGCGCCCCGTCGACGGCCGGGTCGTAGTAGGTGGCGTATTCCACCGGGTCCGCTCCGCTCGCGTCGACCGCGTGGATCGCCGCCAACACCTCGGCCGCCCGGTCCAGCAGGACGGCCGGGTCCGCCGGCGGCTCCGGCGTGCCGGGCACCCGTGTGGTCAACAGCGCCGGCTCCGCGCCCGCCAAGCGCGCCGCGACCAACTCCGGTGCGGCAACCGGGGTTTCGGCGAGCAAACGCAGTGTGCGGGCCTCCTGCTCGGGGCGGTACCACGGGTCCCGGGCCAGCCGTTCCGTGTCGTGGAAGACCCGCAGGACCAGATCGCCGACCGTGTAGAGCCGGTTGGCGCCGACCCCCATGGGCTCGACCGGCAGGTCACCGACGATCTCCCGCAGCCAGGCGAGGGTTTCGGCATTCGGCTTCGGCACGGACACGAATCGCACTCCTGTTCGGCGACGGTTCGCTCACCGGCGCTCACCGGCGCGCCGCCGCCCGACGACAAGCCTGCCAGGTACGGCCGCCCCTCTTGAACTTCACACATGTTGACTTCAAGGACGTGCCTCGACAGGATGACTTAGGCAAGCCTTACTTCGCCACGATCCCGGGGGTGGCCGCATGGCCGACAACGCACGTGCGGATACCGCCGCCGGCGCCACGCGTCCGACCGACTCCGACGAAAACTCGCGACTGGTGCTGATCCTGGTCACCGTCGCCTCGGTGCTCCTGGTCGTGGACATCACCATGGTCTCGGTCGGACTGCCCCGCATCCAGGACGACCTCAACGGCTCGCTGGCCGGCCTGCAATGGGTGATCGTGGCCTACTCACTGACCTTCGGCGCGTTCCTGCAGACCGCCGGCAGCGTGTCCGACCGGATCGGCCGGCGCCCGGTGTTCCTGGCCGGCATCGCCCTGTTCACGCTGTCCTCGCTCGCCTGTGGGCTGGCCCCGAACATCCTGGTCCTGGACGGGTTTCGCGGCCTCCAGGGCATCGGCGCGGCGATGTTGCTCGCCACCGGACTGCCGTTGATCGCCCAGGCGTATCGGGGCCAACGCCGCAACATGGCCATCGCGACGTGGGGTTCCACCCTGGGCGCGTGCGCGGCGGTGGCCCCGCTGCTCGGCGGTCTGCTCGTGGACGTGGCGAACTGGCGTTGGATGTTCCTGGTCAACGTCCCGATCGGGATCGTCGCGTTCGCCCTGGCCGCGGCGAGGCTGCCCCGGGATCGGCCCGCGCCGTCGGCCGGGCCGATCGACCGGGCGGGCGCGGTCGCGCTCGTGTTCATGTGGGGGCTGCTGAACCTGACCGTCACGCGCGGCGACGCGGTGGGCTGGACGGCCCCCGCGACCCTGGGCGGTTTCGTCGGCGTCGCACTCCTGCTGACCGGGTTCGTCCTGGTCGAACGGCGGGCGGCGGCGCCGATGTTGGACCTGACCCTGTTCCGGATCCCGACCTTCGTCGGCGCGTTGTCGATCTCGTTCCTGTCCCGCTTCGTGACGGTCGGCTCGTCCGTGTACTTCCTGCTCTACTTCCAGGGCGCGCTGGACCTGTCGCCGCTGGAGTCCGGACTGCTCCTGCTGCCGATCTTCGTCCCGCAGTTGTGCCTGGGCCTGGTCGCCGGCCGGTTGCAGGGCCGCTTCGCGGCGGCGCACGTCATCGCGGCGGGCTTCGCCGGGCTCGCGCTGGGCGCGCTGCTGATGGGTCTGGCGTTCGGCCCCGACGCGTCCTGGCCCGCGCTGCTGCCGGGTCTTTTCGTCTGGGGCGTCGGCGGTGGCATCGCGTCGAGTCCGGTGATGTCGATCGCGGTGAACACGGTGCCCGTCGAGCGCGCCGGAATGGCCTCCGGGACCGCGAACGGACTGTTCCCGATCGGCGCGGCGGTGGGCATCGCGGTACTCGGCGTGCCGTTCTCGGCCCGATTCGACGCGGAGTTCGGCGCACGGGCAGGTGTGCCGGACCCGATCCGCGCCGAGATCGTGGCCGCCGCGCGCAACGGGGACACCGACCGGATCCGCGAGGCGACGCCGGCCCGAAACGGCGACGCGGTATCGACGGCGATCGACCACGCGTACGCGGCGGGCGCCTCGACGGTGATGTACACCGTGGCCGCCCTCGCCCTCACCACCGCCGCCCTCGCCCTGGTCCTGGTCCGACAGCGCGATCTGCACCCCGTCGACGACGCGCGAGAGCAACAGGAATAGCCCGCGGGGACGGGCGAGCGCCGCCGCCTATTCTGGCCCCATGTCCACCGGACCCACCCGCAAGCGCCCCACCCATCGCGGCGGGCGGCCCACCCTCACCCGCGAGGGCATCGGCCGCGCCGCGCTGGAACTGGTCGCGCGCGACGGCGGGGCCGAGTTGACCATGCGCTCGCTCGCGGCGCACCTGGGCGTGTCGCCGCGCGCGCTGTACAACTACGCCGCCGACCGCCGCGCCGTGCTCGAACTGGCCGCGCTGGCCTGGCAGTCCGACTGGCGGGTCCCGCCCCTGGACCCGGCCCGCCCCGCCGACGGCGTACGGGAGCTGTGTGCCGCGATGCGCGCGTGGTACCGCCTGCACCCGCGCGCGGTGACCATCGCCGTCGACGAGAACCTGACCGCCGCCGTGCACCCCCGCACGCTGCGCAACAACGAGGCGATCCTGACCTTCCTGGTCGCCATCGGCCTGGATCCGGCGACCGCGAACCGGATCTTCCGCGAACTGGTCCTGCGCGTCGCGGCCTTCGTCCGGCTCAACGACGCCTGGCACGACGCGCCGCCGGCCGACCTCGACCCACCGACCTGGGACGGCGCCCCCGCCGCCTGGCTCCCGACGGACCCGCCCGCCGACCTGCCCACCACCACCCGCATCGCCGCGGCGGCCCCGGTGGACTCGGTCGACGAACAGTTCGCCTTCACGATCGACCTGCTCGTACAGAACATCGAAACGTTGCTCCGCCGAGCGCGGTGAGCGGATCCTAGGCGGAAAGCGCGTCCGGATCCGGGAGCGCGCACACCGCGGCGACCTCGTCCAGCGACAGTCCCAGTTCCAGGGCCAGTGCCGCGATCGTGAAGAACGCGGGGGTCGGCGCCCGGCCGGTCTCGATCTTGCGCAGCGTCTCCGGCGACAGTCCGGCCGCGATGGCGACGTGGCCGATGCTGCGCTCGCCGCGCGCGCCGCGCAGGAGCGCGCCCAGTTGCAGGCCGCGCGCTCGTTCCAGTGGGGTCAGTGGGGTTCGCACCATGACCGTGATACTAATACCGGTATAAGAATTGGTCGAGGAGGGGACCCGTGGTCGAAATCAAGACCCGAGCCGAAATCGCCGCGATGCGCGAGGCCGGGAGAGTCGTGGGACAGGCCCTGGAGGCGACCCGCAAGGCCGCCGCCATCGGCGTGTCACTGAAGGAACTGGACGAGGTCGCGCACACGATCCTGCGCGAGGCCGGGGCCACGTCCCCGTTCCTGGGCTACCGGCCGTCGTTCGCACCCGTACCGTTCCCGGGCGTGATCTGCGCGTCGGTCAACGACGCCGTGGTGCACGGCATCCCGACCGACTACCGGCTGCGCGACGGCGACCTGGTCAGCATCGACTGCGGTGCGACCCTGCGCGGTTGGACCGGCGACGCCGCGATCACGTTCACCGTCGGCACGCCGCGCCCGCAGGACCTGACGCTGATCGCCGACACCCGGCGCGCACTCGAAGCGGGCATCGCGGCGGCCGTACCCGGCGGCCGGCTGAGCGACATCTCCGCCGCGATCGGCGCGGTCGCCCGCGGGGCCGGCTACGGCATGCCGCGCGACTGGGGCGGCCACGGCATCGGCCGCACGATGCACGAGGACCCGCACGTACAGAACGAGGGCCGTCCCGGACGCGGCATGCCGCTGCGCGCCGGCCTGACCCTGGCCCTGGAGCCGATGTTGCTCGCCGGCGGCAAGGACGCGTGCTACACCGCCCGGGACGGCTGGACGTTCCACACCGCCGACGGCTCCCGCGCCGCGCACATCGAACACACCATCGCGATCACCGAGGACGGCCCGCACATCCTGACCCTGCCCTGAACCACGCCCCGGCCGGAGCCCTCGGCCCCCGCCCGGGGGCTCCCGCCCGACCCGGGGCCTACCCCACCCGAACCGTGCGCCCCTCGCGCCGGGACACCACACACGCCTCGGCCACGGCCTGCGCCGCGAGCGCGTCGGCGCCCGGACAGGGGCTGGCGGCGCGACCGGCGGCCATCGCCACGAACGCGGCCAGTTCCGCGCGGTAGGCGTCGCCGAAGCGGGCCAGGAAGTCGCCCTCGGTGACGCCGCCGCACGCGTGGGTCCCGGCGGTGCCGGCCACCTCCAGCCGCACGTCGTAGCCCGGCTCGTGCCGCCGACCCGCGTGCGCGGTACCGAGCGTGCCGTCGGCGAGCCGGAACAGCACCGCCGACACGTCGACGTCGTCGTGCTCCCGAAACACCGCCGCGCCGCGGTTCGCCCCGATCGCGGTCACCTCGACGATCGGCACACCCGTCACCCACGGCACGATGTCGAAGTCGTGGATGTGCGTGTCCCGATAGATACCGCCCGAGGTCGGCACGAACGCGGCCGGCGGCGGCCGGCGATCCACGCTCACCGCGTGCACCCGGGTCACCGTGCCGAGTCCGCCGGCCTCGACCGCCGCCCGCGCCGCGACGTACATCGGGTCGAATCGGCGCTGGAAGCCCACCTGCAGCCCGGCGCCGCGCGCCTCCACGTACGCCACCGCCTCGCGCGCGACGATCGGGTCGAGCGCGATCGGCTTCTCGCACAGGATCGGCAACCTCGCGTCCGCCGCCGCCCGCAGCAACTCGACGTGCGCCGAGGTCGGCGCGGCGATCACCACGGCGTCCACCGCCGCGAACACCTCGTCGAGCCCGACCGCCGCGACCCCGGCCGCCCGGGCGAACTCCTCGGCCCGTCCCCGATCCACATCCGCGACCACGACCCGCTCGACCGCCGCGATCCCACCCAACGCCCGGGCGTGAAACCCCCCGATCCGCCCGACCCCGACCACTCCGACCCGCATACCGTCCCTTTCCACGCCCACACCAGCGCACCCGCGTCACCCGGCCACCCACGCCGGCCGGGCCGACCCGACCACCAAAACCCAACCACACCCGCACCACGCCCACCATCGAGTGACCCCGAACACCACGACCGAGTGGCACCCGCGAACACACCGCCCGCGCTGCCCGAATGACTCGCCCGAATGGGGTAGTCGTGGAGGAATGACCATCCCCCGCCGCTCGCTCTTCCTGACCATCCCGGCCGCACTGGCCCCCTCCGGCCCGCCCTCGGCGCGGAACGCCGCCGCCGGCGCCCCGGATTCCGCCGCGACGCCCCCGACCGCCCCGGCCCGAACCGGCGTTGCCCTCCCCGCCGCCATCGGCGCCCGCCTCGCGGCGGAAATCCCGCCCGAGACCGCCCAGTTGCTGCTGGTCGTCGGCGACGACCGGAACGCGGCCTCCGGCACCGCCTCGTTCTGGACGCGCGAGTCCGACGGCTGGCGGGCCCGCGACGTGTGGCCCGCGCACAACGGCCGGGAGGGCTGGACGTTCGACCACCACGAGAGCGACCTCCGCTCGCCGATCGGCGTGTACACCCTGACCGACGCCGGCGGTCTGCGCCCCGATCCCGGCACCCGGCTGTCCTACGACCGCTCCGACGACTTCGCCATCGACGACACCGGCTTCGCCGGCGAGCCCCTTGCCGGCACCTTCGACCACGTGATCGCGATCGACTACAACCGGGTGCCCGGGACCTCGCCACTGGACCCGGTCCGCCCGCGCGGCGACGCGTTCGGCGGCGACATCTGGCTGCACATCGACCACGGCGGCGCCACCCACGGCTGCGTGACCCTGCCCCCCGAGGCGCTGGTGTCGCTGCTGCGCGTCCTGGACCCGGCCGCGCACCCGGTCGCGGTGCTCGGCGACGGCCCGGCGCTGGCCCAGGACGGCCCCGCTTCCTGACCCCGCGGCAAGGCTCTTACCCTGTCCGGGTGACCTCCGCCAAGCTCCGTCCGCTGCCCGCCGAAGTGATCACCCTGCTGGATCAACTCACCCCCTGCCCCCGCCTGGTCGAACACCTGCGCATCGTGCACGACGTCGCGTGCCGGCTGTGCGACTGGGTCGCGGCGACCTTCCCGGACCTGGCCTTCGACCGCGACGCGGTGCTGTTCGGCGCCGCCACCCACGACATCGGCAAGACCCTGCACCCGGAGGAGTTGTCCGGGCCGGGTTCGTGTCACGAGCAGGCCGGCTACGACCTGCTCACCGCCCAGGGGGTATCCCCGTCCCGGGCCCGCTTCGCCCGCACCCACGCGGCCTGGAACCCGAACGATCCGGACGAACTCCTGGTCAGCCTGTCCGACAAGGTCTGGAAGGGAAAACGGGTGGCCGCCCTGGAACAGGACCTGATCACGCTCCTCGCGGCCGCCTCGGGCCGCCCGGAGTGGGAAATCTTCCAGGCCCTCGACGACTTCGTGACCACGATCGAAACCGACTCGCTCCCGTTCTGACCCGCCGACCCCGCCCCACCGACCCCACACCCCACCGACACGACGCTCCGCCCCCGCGCAACGCGCCACCCGCCGCTCAGCGCGGCAACCGCCGCCACAGCGCCCGAGGCAGCACCCGCATCCCGGCGAACACCGGCCGCAGCGTGCCCGGCACCCACACCTCGCCCCGGCCCCGCACCAGCGCCCGCACGGTCGCGTCCGCCACCTGCTCCGGCGTGCTGGACAGCGGCGCCGGCGACATGCCCCGGGTCATCCGACCCACCACGAACCCGGGCCGGACCAGCAACAGCCGTACCCCGCTGCCCGCGAGCGCGTCGGCCAGACCGCTCGCGAAGCCGTCCAGACCGGCCTTGGCCGAGCCGTACACGTAGTTCGCGCGCCGCACCCGGACCCCGGCCACCGACGAGAAGACCACCAACCGGCCGTACCCCTGCGCGCGCAACACGGCGGCGAGGTGGGTCAGCACGCTCACGTGCGCGGTGTAGTCGGTGTGCACCACCGCGACCGCGTGCGCCGCGTCGACCTCGGCCCGCCGCTGATCGCCCAGGATGCCGAACGCGGTGACCACGACGTCCAGGGCACCGTGCCGGGCGATCACCTCGTCCAACAGCGGCCGATGCGTGGCGAGGTCGTCCGCGTCGAACTCGACCCGGTCCACCCGCCGGGCGCCGGCCTTGAGCAGCCGCGCCTCCTCCTCGTCGAGGTCGTGACTGCGCCGCGCCGCCAGCACGACGGTTCGCGCCCCGCGGGCGATCAGCCGCTCCGCGACCGCCACCCCGATCTCACTGCGGCCTCCGAGGACCAAAACGGTTCCACTCACGGGAACAGTCTGCCGGATTCCCGGCCCGGGCCCGCTCCCCGTACTCGGCGCCGACTCAATAGCCTTGTCCGCGTGACGCCGAACCCGAACCCGAACCAGGCCGCGCGCACCGACCCGGCCCCGGACCCCCGACCCGTCGTGCTGCGCGGAGCCGAGGCCGCCGCGTCCGCGGTCGAACCGCTGCGGGCGATCCTGGCCGAGCTGATCCGCGACGGCGCCGCACTCGGCTGGGTGAATCCGCCGGACCTCGCCGAGGTGCGCGACCTGCTCGGCGGCCTCGCCGAGGCGCAGCGGTCGGGCGACGCCGCGCTGCGGTTCGCGTACATGGGCGAGGAACTGCTCGGGTTCGGCTACTGGCGGCGCTACACCCGGCCGACCCATCGGCCCAACGCCGACCTGGAGAAGCTCGCGGTGGCACTGCCCGCGCACGGTCGCGGCATCGGCCGGCTGCTCACCCGGGCGTTGCTCGACGACGCGCGGGCCGCGGCGGTCGAGATCCTCACCCTCGACGCCCGGGGCGACAACGTCGGCGCGCTGCGTCTGTATCGCTCGCTCGGCTTCGTCGAGTACGGCCGGCTGCACGACTTCGTCGCGGTCGGCGCGCGCCGCTACGACAAGTACTTCTACTCGATCGACCTGCGCGCCCCCGTCGCGTGATCGGCCGCCGACGGGGCCGCCGGGCCGAGATGAGCGCGGAACCGGGCCACCCGCGTCCGCAACCACCACCCGCCACGCCCACGACGGTGCCGGACGTCGCGGCGCCGCTGCGCGCGGACGAGCCGGCGGCGGCCTGGGTCGCGGCGTTGACCGGGGCCGAGGTCGACACCCGGATCGAAGTCGAGCTGCCGGCCGGCGACCGGCTCGCCGCGGTGCTCCTGGACCTGTCCGTCCCGCACGAGGACGTCAACGAACTGCTGTCCGCCCGGTCCGCGCTGCTCGCCGATCCGGTGCTGCGCGAGTTGTTCGAGCGGGCCGTCCGGGTGCTGGTGGCCGACATGGGCACGCCGACGCGGCGCCGCCCCGTCCCGCCGCTGCCGGCCGGGACGGGCGCGGCGGGCCGGTGGTTCCACGTGTACGTGTACATCGCCGCGCGTCCGCACGTACTGGCCTACCACCACGGACTCGGCATCCCGCCCGAGGTGTCCCGCCGCACTCTCGCCGACCTGGGCCGGCACATGGCGCTGCATCGGCGCGGGCACGGCTCCGGTGGGCTGAGCGCGCGGCATTGGCCCGGCTACCACTTCCGCGGCGAGCTGTACCAGCTCGGCCGGTTCCAGTTCCAGCGTTCGACGATGCGCGATCGGGCGGCGGCGAGCGCCACGGCGCTCGGGCTCGACCACGGGCCCGAGGATCCCGCGCTGGAGCTGCACATCCCGGATTTCCTCGGCCCGATGTCCCCGGCGACGTGCGACGAGTCGTTGGACCTCGCCCGCGCGTTCTTCCCGCGTCACTACCCGGGGGAGCACTACGCGGTCGCGGTGTGCGGTTCGTGGCTGCTCGACCCGCAGTTGCGCGACTATCTGCCGCCCGAGTCCAACATCATCCGCTTCCAACGCCGCTTCCACCTCTACCACGACCCGACCGGACCGCTCCCGGAGGACACCGCGCCGATCGGCTTCGTCTTCGGCGATCCCGGCCTGCCCGTGGCGTCCCTGCCCCGGGACACGTCCCTGCAACGCGCGATCGGCGACCACCTGCGCGCCGGCCGGCACTGGCACGTACGCACCGGCTGGTTCGAGCTGTGAACCGTCGCGCCCGGAAAAATCCGCCGGCGGGCGACCCGCCTTTCGGGTGAGGATGCCGGGATGAGGGACGATCTTCGACGTCGCTTCGCGGCGTACACCCGGGAACCGGTCACCGACGGCATGTCCGGGGCGGGGGTGTACCGGCTGCGCGGCCGTGGCGGCGAGGAGCTGTATCTCAAGATCGGCACGGCCAACGAGCACCCGGACTCCGGCTTCCACGTGTCCGCCGAGGTGGCCCGCGGCATCTGGGCGGCGAAACAGGGGCTGCCGGTCGCCGAGATCCTGGACCACGACGTGGACGACGCCGGCGGTTGGCTGCTCACCCGGGCCGTGCCCGGCCGCTCGGCCGCCGACGCGTGGCCGGCCGAGCAGCGCGACGCGGTCGTGGACGCGCTCGCCGACCTGGCCCGCGACCTGCACCGACTGCCCGTCGCCGACTGCCCGTTCGACCGCGGACTCGCGGTCACCGTGCCGGCCGCCGAGCAGGCCATCGCGGCCGGCCTGGTCGATCTCGACGACCTGGACGAGGAACGGGCGGGCCGCACCGGTCCCGAACTCCTCGCCGAGTTGCTCGCGACCGTCCCGCCCACCGAGGACCTCGTGGTCGGCCACGGCGACTACTGCCCGCCCAATGTGCTCCTCGACCCGGACACCGCGCGGGTGACCGGCCTGATCGACCTCGGCCGCCTGGGTCGCACCGACCGGCACGCCGACCCGGCCCTGCTCACCCGCAGCCTCCTCGACGACGACCACGGCCGGTACTCCGCCGAGCACGCGGCCCGCTTCCTCGCCCGCTACGACCCCGACGGCACCCTCGACCCACGACGGTTGCGGTTCTACCGCCTGCTCGACGAGTTCTGCTGATCCCGACCCCGGCCGCTCAGCCTTCGGCGCCGACCCGGAACAGCGCGGCCAGGCGCGGCAGGCGTCGGCGCATCTCCGCGTCGTCGTCGAAGTCGAAGTCCTCCCCCGCCGGATACGGCCCGACGCCGCCGGCGCGGGTCGGGGGCCGCAGCGCCCACGCCCGGTCGAACGCCTCCTCGTCACCGGTCAGTCGCTCGAACGCCCCCATGGCGCAGTAGTTGGCGTCCTCGTCGAAGATCGCCTCGTCGCCCCCGGCGCGCGCCTCGGCGAGCACGACGGGGAGCCCGGCCAGGCCGTCCGGATCGCGCGACGCGTCCTCGTACGCCTCCCGTCCCAGGGCGATCAGTCCCGCACGGAAGTCCATGAAGGCGTCGTCGGAGCAGCCGCCCCCGATCAGGTGGGCCGCGGCCCACAGATCCCATCGGTAGAGCGCGTCGCGCGCCTCGTGAAAGCGATCGTCGTAGTCGAGGATCCGCTCCGGCGGGTGCGCGGCGAGTATGTCGACCAGCGCCGGCGCGTACGGCCCGTCGGCGGCGCGAGCGGCCTCCACCAGAGCCCAAAAGTCGTCCATGTCCATGGCACGGCACCATGGCCGACGGAACCGACATCAGGTGGCGCCGTCGGGCGTGGCGGCCGGGTCGTCCCGTACGAAGACCCCGGCGCGCGCCGCCGCCTCCGCCGCGTCGGCCGCGCGTCGTGCCTGTCCGGCGTCGACCGGCTCGCGCGTGATGAACAGCCGGTAGTACAGCGCGCCGACGGCCGTGCGCACCACCTCGCCCGCATCGGTGCCCACCGGCAACTCCCCGCGCCCGACCGCCCGTTGTACCACCACCTCGGCCTGGGCGAGCCGACCGACCAAAAAGCCGTGCAGCGCCGCGCCCGTGGTCGGATCCCGTACTGCCGCCCCCACGAGCGCCCGTGCGATCGGCCCGCGCCCGGGGTCCTCGAAACCCGACACCACCATCGCGGTGATCGCCCGCAGATCGTCCCGGAGCACACCGGTGTCGGGCAGCGGCCACGGCTCCTCCGCCGCGAGGTCGAGCGCGTCGGCGGCCAGCCCGGCCGCGTTGCGCCAGCGCCGGTACACCGTCGTCTTGTGCACGCCCGAGCGCACGGCGACCGCCTCCACGGTCAGCCCGTCGAAGCCCTTGTCCGCCAACTCGGCCAGCGTCGCCCGCCGCACCGCGTCCCGGGTCCGCGCGGTGCGCCCCCCGGGCCGCGCCTCACCCACACCACTCACCCGACACCCCGAAAGCAACCCGATTGCATGAGCGATCCCCTGTCCGCCATACTCATTCTAACGCAACATTGTTGCATTTACTCACCCACAAACACTCGCCCACCCACACCCGCCCGCGTCGCCCCGAACGAGAGAAGGCCCGGATGACCACCCCCACCGCGACCACCGGATTCCCGGTCGCCGACCGCGAGTCCGGCCCGTACTCGATCGCCGTCGGCCCGGACGGCGCACTGTGGTTCACCCTGGTGCACGCCGGTCGCGTCGGCCGACTGGACCCCGCCTCCGGGCAGACCACGATCCACGATCTCGGCGACCCGTCCTGCGGCCCGACCGTGCTGGTCGCGGGCCCCGACGACGCGCTGTGGTTCACCGAGTACAGGGCCCACCGCATCGGCCGGATCGACCCGACCGGCACGGTGACCCACTTCGACCTGCCCACCGCCGATTCCGGGCCGTACGGGATCACCCGCGGCCCCGACGGCGCTCTCTGGTTCACCGAGACCGCCGCGAACCGCATCGGCCGGATCGATCCGGTCGGCGCGGTCACCACGTTCGACCTGCCGGTCCCGGCCGCGTTCCCGTCGGCGATCACCACCGGCGCCGACGGCGCGCTGTGGTTCACCCTCAACGCGGCGAACGCGCTCGGTCGGATCACCACGACCGGCGCGGTGACCGTGTACCCGCTGCCCACTCCGGGCGCGGCCCCGGTCGGGATCACGGCCGGCCCCGACGGCTCCGTGTGGTTCGCCGAGATCGGCGCGGGCGCGATCGGTCGCCGCGCGGCGTCCGGCGAGTTCACCGAATTCCCGCTGCCGGACCGGGAGTCTCGCCCGCACGCGGTGGCGCTGGACGCGACCGGCCACTGCTGGTTCACCGAATGGGCCACGAACCGGGTCGGCCGACTCGCCCGGGAGGGCACTCTGACGGAGTACGACTTGCCCGGAGTCGCCGCCGAACCGCACGGCCTCACCCAGGGCCCCGACGGCGCGATCTGGGTCGCCCAGGAAATCGGCGCACTGGCCCGCGTCGAACCCTGAGTCGTCCGAATAACCGCTGGTGAACGCCGATTCGCCGGCCCGAATCGCCGACCGACCCCGGATTCGACCCATCGGCGAACACTCCCCCGCGCGCCCCCCGAACGCGCCCGCGCGCACCACACGCACGCACAAGGAACGCCGGTCGACACCAATTGCGAAATGGTGCAAAGCTCGACAAAAAGTGCCTATGGTCGTGCCACGGGGGCGTCGTCGAGCCCGGCGATTGAAGTCACGACGAGGGAGCACCCGATGCTTACTCAACACGTTCGTCAGTCCACGCCGGTTCACGCCGGTACCGTCGCGACGCTCATGATCGAGGAGGAGACGACCATCAGCGATGCACCGCTTTACGTGCCGGAAGACTTCGGCGCGGGTGTGCTGCTCGCCGGTCTGCTCCTGTCGCCGAAGCCCCCGAAGGAACGGTGATTCGGACCAATCGTCCGTGACGGCACCGATTTCGATGGAAAGTTGATCACCACCATGCCCTTCGCCGGCACCTCGCCACACGAGGACTACACGGCGGCGGTCGAGCGAGTGGCAGGCCAGGCCCTCGGCGTCCTCATGGACGCCGGGGGCGCGGTCGTCCCCGCCGGATTCGCCGTCGCCGACCTGCACGCGGCGCAAACCCGCGACCCCGACGCCGACTTGCCCGGCCTGCGGGTCCTGGGTTCGGACGCACTCGCCCCCCACGTCCTGCGCGGCACCCCCGTACCGAGCGATCGGGCCGAGGCCGCCGCCAGGGCGTTCGCCGTTTTCCCGCCCGACGCGGTGGGCGCCTCGCCCGACACCGCGTGGATCGTCACCTGGCGCGACTGGGCGACGGCGCGCACGCTGACCCGCTGCGGCCTGGCCCTGGACGTACCGGCCCCCGGCGACGGTGCCCAGGTCGCCGACGCGACGTCCTGGCAGACCTGGTCGGTGCGGATGGCCCAGCTCTCCTCCCTGGCCCTGCCCGGCCTGGACGGTCCGATCCACGCCGCCGCGCGCGAGGGCGCCGAAGCCCTGTCCCGGGGGCTGGTCCGGTCGATGTTGCGCCGCGACTACCGCACCGCCGCCCGGATCGCCCGCTGGATCGCGTGGGTGGCGGCCGACGGCGTCGCCGTGCCGCTGGACCTCGCGCCACTGTTGCGCCACGTCCGGGTGTTCGGCGGCGGCAGCACCCGTACCGTGCTCGACACCCGCATCGCCCAACACGTGACCGGGCTGGAGGGCTCATGAACGCCGATGTGCTCAAGACTGCCCACACCATCGGCTCGCGGGCGCTGCGCTGGCTGCACGACAACGCCGATTTCGGCACCCTGCCCACGCACACCGTCGTCGACTTCAACGACCGCGACGGCGCGTACAAACCCCTCGGCGAGGCCGCGTTGGCCACCTCGCTCATGTTGCGCGAGCGGGTCGCCGGGCCGGGCGACCTGGCCATCGCGCGCGACCTGATCGACTTCGCCTGGGGGCAGTTCCAGTCCGGGAACTTCCTCTACGAGCGCCAGGTCCGGCATCCGCTGATCACCGACCCGCTGGAGACCTACGCGCACTTCACCCGGGCGGGCCTGCGGCACGAACAGATGGACCGATTGCAGGAGCACCTGGCCGAACTGCGCTCGGTGCACGGGATCGAACTGATGCCCAACCGGCGGCTCGCGGTGGCCAACGCGAGCCGGGTCGCCGGCGTGAGCCGCCGCTTCGACTGGGCCGCGCTCGCCGCCGACACCTGGTTGGGCATGACTCCCGAGCCGTGGGTGATCGACTGGATGACCGCGTACTGCATGACCCACACGGTGTTCCACGTCACCGACTGGGGCGCGCATCCCGAACTGTTGCCCGCCGACATCCGGGACTATCTGCGGATCTGGCTGCCGGTCTGGGTGGACATCTGGGCCGAGGTCGCGCAATTCGACCTGGTGGGCGAATTGTTGGCGGTCGACGCGTGCCTGCCGGAGCCGGTGTGCGACGCGCAGGGCTGGCAGCGGCTCGCGGCGGCGCAGCGCGAGGACGGACTGCTGCCGCGCGACGCGGACCCGATCGACGAGGACCCGAAGCAGGCGTTCAAGGACCACGAGCACACCGCCGTGGTCGCGATCGTGGCCGGCACCATCACGCTGGCGCGCTCCCTGGGTACCACAACGGTCTCCGTGCCCGCGTGAGCGAGTCGTCCGCACGGTTGTTGGCGCCGCTGTTGCGGACCGTGCCCTCGGCCGGCGCGCTGGTCGTGGGCACGGTCCGGGCGGGCGAGTCGTCGGTGGTGTGCCGAGGGCCCGCGGTGGACGCCGACGCCCGGTTCGAACTGGGCTCGGTGACCAAGACGTTCACGGCGCTGCTGCTGGCCGACGCGGTGGCGCGCGGTGAGGCCCGCCTCGACGATCCGCTGATCACCTACCTGCCGCCCGGCGCCCGGCCGCGCTGGTCCTCGGACGTGACCCTGCTGCATCTGGCCACGCACACCTCCGGGTTGCCCCGACTGCCGGCCGGCACGCTGCGCACGGCGTTGCCCGCCTGGTACTCGAACCCGTACGCGGGCTACACCGAACAGCGCCTGTTCGCCCTGCTCGGCCGGACCCGGCCGCACGCGCGGCCGGGCACCCGGGTGCTGTACTCCAACCTGGGTGTGGCGCTGCTCGGACACGCGCTCGCGCGCGCCGCCGGCATGCCCTATCCGGACCTGGTGGTCGCCCGGCTCGGGGTGCCGCTGGGGCTGACGATGACCACGTGCGACCCGAACGGGCCGCAGGTGACGGGGTATCTGCGCGGTCGGCCCCGGCCGCCGTGGGACATGCCGGGGCTGCCCGCCGCGGGGGCGCTGCGCAGCAGCGGGACGGACGTGACCCGGTACCTGGCCGCGCACCTGGATCCGTCCGGTGTGCGACCCGCCTCGCTCGCCCGCGCGTTGGTGGACGTCCGGCGGCCTCGGCTGATCTGTCCCGGCGGCGGTGATCGGCTGTGCCTGGTGTGGAACCTGCGGGTGCGTCGGGGGCACGATCTGATCTTCCACGGCGGCGCGACGCGCGGGTTCACCACGTTCGTGGGCTTCAGCCCGCAGACCGGGGTCGGCCTCGCCGCGCTGGTGAACCGGGCGACGGGGGATCGGGGGCCCTTCATCCAGGTCGCGTACGACACCCTGCGAGCGCTCGCGGACGACGCGGACGGCGCTTAGGGCCCACACGGGGTGCCGCGGCCGGATTCGGGCCGCGGCACCCCGTGCGGCGGTGGTGTCCTACTCGTCCTCCGCGTCCAGGGCGTCGGCGACCGCGCGGAGCCAGATCACCACCGCCTCCGCGCCCGGGTCGACCGTGCCGATCGCCCGGTCGCCGAGGTAGCTGCTGCGGCCTCGGCGGGCGCTGTGGGTCGCCGTCTCCTCGGTGCCGGCGGCGGCCGCGTCGATCGCCTCGGCCAGGCTCGCGCCGCCGACCAGGGCCTCACCGGCGGGTACCAGGGCGTCCAGCATGGTGCGGTCGCCGACCCGGGCGCCGCCGAGTTCGCCGATCGCCCGAGCGCCGGCGGCCATGGCCTCGCGCCACCCGCGCGGTGACGGGTCCGCCTCCACCGTGCCCGCCGCGCGCAGCAGGAGCACCGAGTACAGCGGCCCGGAGGTACCGCCGAGCGCGCGCCGTACGGTGTCGGCGAGCCCGCGCAGCACGGCGGCCGGGTCACCGCCGCCGTAGCCGGGCAACTCGCGCCGGATGGCCTCGGCGCCGCGCGCCAGGCTGATGCCCAGGTCGCCGTCGCCGACGATCCGGTCCAGTTCGGTCAGGTGCGGCTCGGCCTCGGTCAGCGCCGCGCACGCCGCCTCGACGGCCCGGGTGAGCGGCGTCGGCCCGGTCAGCGCGGTGCCGGCGTCGGCGGTGCCGGGAGCGGGGACGGCCGGCAGCACGGTGACCCGGCCCACCCGGCCCACCACCGGCGTCGGCCACGCGGGCGCGGAGGTCGCCGCGTCGAGGCGGGCGAGCCGGGCGTCGTCGACCCGGACTACGGACAGCGAGACGCCGGCCATCTCCAGGGCGGTCAGGAACGAGCCGCGCCAGGCCCGTTCCAGGACCAGACCCCGGCCGGCCAGGTCGCGCACGGCGCCGCGCAGCACGATGTCCAGTTCCATCGTCGGGGTGCCGCCGAGGTTGTTGACCAGCAGCGCGACCCGGTCGCCGACGCCGAGGCCCTTCTCCGTCACGATCCGGTCCAGGAGTTCGGCCACGAACGTGTCGGCGGGCGCGATCTTGTCCCGGCGCACCCCCGCCTCGCCGTGGATGCCCAGGCCCAACTCGACCTCGTCCTCGCCGAGTTCGAAGCCGGGCTGCCCGGCGGCCGGCACCGTGCACGGGCTGAGCGCGACGCCCATCGTGCCGATCGCGCGGGCCGCCGCCTCGGCCTCCGCCCGGACCTCGGCCAGCGTCGCGCCCGCCTCCGCCGCCGCTCCCGCGACCTTGTGCACGAACACGGTGCCGGCGATCCCGCGCCGACCGGCGGTGCCCTCCCCCGCGGCCAGCGCCACGTCGTCGGCGACCACCACCACCTCGACCGCGATCCCCTCGGCCCGGGCCAGCTCGGCGGCGAGGCCGAAGTTGAGCCGGTCGCCGGTGTACGACTTGACCACGAGCAGCACCCCGGCCGGGCCGGCGACGGTGCGGATCGCGGCCAGGATCGTGTCGGTGGCCGGCGAGGTGAACACGTCCCCCGACACGGCGGCGGTCAACATCCCGGGCCCGACGTATCCCGCGTGCGCGGGCTCGTGGCCGGCGCCGCCGCCGGAGATCACCGCGACCCGACCGCTCTGCGCGTACGCCCGCGCGTCCGCGCGCAACGCGACGTTCGCGCCGTCGAGCAGGGCGATGCCGGGGTTGGCCAGTGCCAGTCCCTCCAACATCTCGGGGACGACGTCGCGGGCGGAATTGATCAGCTTCTTCATGGCTGCATCTCTACCTGGCCGAGCCTCGAACGAATCCACCGGGCCGGCCCGAATCATGGGCAACCGGACGGGCGGGACACGCGTGTCGCTCATCGGGACCGATGGTCCCGGGGCGCGGTGGATCGCCGTCCGGCGGTCGTACCGCCCGGCGCGTGGCGGGAGTGGTTCCTCCTCAGGACTTCCGCCACGAGCCGGACTCCCCGGTCGGTGCGGCGGCACTCACCCGTCCGCGGGCACCGACTCGCGGATCTTGCGGCCCGCGCCCGGACGCGGTACGCCGTCCACGGACACACAGATCCCGTAGACGCGGGCGTACGAGGTCCAGCCGTTGGTCCGGCCGCGATTGTTGCTGATCTGCACGCGCGAACGGGTGACATCCAGCGCGGAGACCAGGTGCAGGTACATCTTTCCCGCGACCCTGGCCAAGACGATGTCACCGAGAGCGAGACGGGCCGGGTCCACCGGCGCGACGGTCACGAGTTGGCGACTGCGAATAAGCGGGGCCATGGAGGTCCCGCGCGGGCGAAACTCGACGGTGGCGCCGCGCGCCACCTTGGCGGCCATGCTGTCCATCATTCCCATCGCGGAACAGGATGACGGATGAACGCCGAACCGGCCACGGGTTTTTTTCCGCCCGCCGGCCGGCCCGACGATCGACCCTCGACGACCCACCCGAAAGGCCACGGATGAGCACCCGACCGCATCACTACCGATTCGCCCACGTGGTCTTCCGCTCGATCGCGCTGCGCAACGCCGCCGGGCTGCTCGCCGCGCCGCTCGACGAACTGAACACGCGGACCGCGGACCTGTGGGTCGGCGTCGGCGGCGAGCTGCCCGAGGAGCAGCGACTGCCCGCCGACGGACTGGCCCTGTCGCACGTGCCGCTGGGCGCCGGGACCGCCCTGCTGGTGCGCTTCCCGCCCGCGCTGCATCCGCCGGAGGCGCACTTCGCCCTGCTCCTGGGGCCGGATGTGGTCGGCGAACCGCGCTACTTCGTCCTGGAGGAGAGCCTCGACATGTTCACCCGCGCGCGCGTCACGGTGCTCGGCGCCTGGAACACGGACACCCACCTCAACCTCGGTCCGGGCCCGGCCCCGGAGGCGGACGCCTTCGTCGCGGCGGTCGAGGCGCGGTTGGGGTAGGGGTAGGGCGGTCGGGTCGGGGCGGTCGGCGTCGCGCGGGTCAGCGGGCCCGGCGGTCGGCGGTGGTCGCCCGCCAGGGGGCGGTCAACGTCTCCCGGTCGGCGTCGGACATCAGGTGTGGCGCGCCGAGCGCCATCGCGGCGTGCAGCAGCGGGTCCAACGCGTGCGACCACGGCTCGGCCATCACCTCCTCGCTCGTCCCGTCCTCGTCGTCGTATTCCGTCTCGAACGCCGTCGGGCCGCCGCGTTCGCGCGCGGCGGCCAGGACCGCGGCGGACACCGCGAGGAAGCCCTTGCCGATCGGCGAATCGGCCGGGCCCGCGCCGGGGACGGCGAGGGTGTCGCAGTGGTCGCGGTCGAGGTAGGGCACGGCGTTCGGCTCACCGGTGAGCCAGTGCTTCCAGGCCGCGCCGTAGCGGGCGGCGGCGCCCGGGATCGAGGCCGCGGCGAGCCGGGCGGCGAGCCTCGGGGTGAGCGCGCGGGCCGCGTCGAGGACGTCCACCACCGCCGTGCCGTGCGGTCCGAACAACGCGGACGCGGGCAGTTCGGCGAGCACGTCCACCGTGAACGCCCTGATGTACGCGGCGGGTTGGCGCAGCGCCTCGTTGGCCTCCGTCAGCGCCGCGCGCTCGGCGTCCGTCTCGGGCGGGGGCACCGCGACCCGGTACAGCCGACCCGGCCACCCGGCGACGATCACGGTCGACAACTCCCGGTCGACCACGATGCACGGCGGCTCGAAGTCCGCCTTGGCGATCCGGCGCCCGACGGCCGCGCCGGCCATCGGCCCGGGGCTCGCCTCGCGTACGAAGACGAAGCCTTCCTCGGGAGGGTCGGTGCGGATCATCCGCCCAGCGTAGTCCCGGCTTTCGGACCGCCGGCCCCGTGCCGCCGGCCGAGGCACGCCCTAGGCTTGCCGCAGACATCAGGGGGAGGGGTCCGTGACCAAGGTCGTATTCGTCCACGGCGTCGGCAAGCAGTACCTGAGCGAGGACTCGCTCGCTCGTGACGTGGTGCCCGAACTGCGGGGCGGGACCCGCTTGGCCGACGGACCGGTGCCGACGGCCGAGGAGGTCGGGGTCGCCTTCTACGGCGACCTGTTCCGACCGGCGGGGACCCGGTCGGCGGGGGACGAGCCCTTCGACGCGGCCGACGTGGTGGACGACGACGAGTTCGACCTGCTGATGGCGTGGTGGGCGGAGGCCGCGCGGGTCGATCCGGGGGTGCCGGGTCCGGACTCCGGCGGTACGCGCGGTGTGGCCGGCGCGGTCGGCGCGCGGGCGGTACGGCTGAAGACGGTGCGCGCGGCCCTGGACGCGTTGACCGGCGCGCGCTTCCTGACCGGCGTGCTGGATCGGGCGCTGATCGGCGATCTGAAGCAGATGGTCCGCTATCTCACCGACGAGGACGTCCGGGCGCGGGCCCGGGCCCGGGTCGCGGCGCGGATCACCCCGAAGACCCGGGTGGTGGTGGCCCATTCGCTCGGGTCGGTGGTGGCCTACGAAACGCTGTGCAACACCTCGCACCGGGTGGACACGCTGGTCACCCTCGGTTCGCCGCTGGGGATGCGCGCGTTGGTGCACGACCGGCTGCGACCGGCCCCGATCGAGGGCATGGGGTGGTGGCCGCAGGGCCTGCGGGCCTGGACCAACATCGCCGACTCGGGCGATGTCGTGGCCGTGGTACGCGAGTTGCGGCACACCTTCGGTGAGCGGGTGACGGACGTGGTGGTCGACAACGGCAGCCACATGCACGACGCGACGCGCTACCTGACGGCGGTGGAGACGGGGACGGCGATCGCGGCCGGGTTGCGCGCGGACGAGTCGGACCGGTTCGACGCGCGGGCCGAGGCGCTGCGGTGGGCGGCGGGCGGCACCGGGTCGGGCGAGTGAGCGGACCGCGCCGATATCTGATCGCGGCCGGAACGCGGCACTATCGCGAACTCGGCGAACTGGACGGCGTGGACGAGGATGTCGCGCGGATCGTGGCGCTGTTCGCGACGATGGGCTACGAGCGGGTGTTGACCGACGTGTCGGACGACCCGGACGCCGGCGGGTTCGAGTACGCGCTGGCGGCCTGGTGCGCGGGCGGTGGGTTGGCGGCGGGCGATGTCGTGGTGGTCTACTACGCGGGGCATGGCGACCAGCCGACCGCCGGGCCCTATCGGTTGGCCTGCGCGGGATCCACGGCGATGCATCCGCGCTCCTGGCTCTCCCTGGACAACCTGGCGGCGATCCTGGCCGAATCGCCGGTCCGGGACGTGTTGTTCATCGTCGACGCGTGCAACGCAGGTCTGGGCGCCGACGAACTCGGCGCGGTGACCGCCGCGTTCGGGAAAGCCCGGGGCGGCGAGGATCCGGCATCGGGCACCTGGGTGCTCGCCTCCGCCCGGCGTCGCGAACGTGCCTGGGACAAAGGCCACTTCACCCGGGAACTCGCCCGCGCGTACACCACGGGCGACGGCCCCTCTCAGCGCCGGTTGTCCCCAGCCGTGCTCACCGACCGCATCAACCGGGCCTTCGTCACGGCCGGGCGCGCGCAACGCGCCGTATGCTCCGTCACCGACCAGTCGGTCCAGCCCCCGTTCTTCCCGAACCCGGCCTTCGACCCGGCGGCGGAGATCGGTCCGGACGGCCGGGCGGAGGGTGAGGCCGGGGATCTGACCGCCCACTTCGAGCCGCGCGGGCGCGGAGTGGAACACGTGCACGACCCGGGCTCGTACTTCACCGGCCGCGCGCATGCCCTCGACGTGGTCCGCACCCGTCTGGCCGGCCCGGGTGGACGCGGGCCGCTGGCCGTCACCGGCGCGCCGGGCTCGGGCAAATCGGCGCTGCTCGGCCGGATCGTGCTCGAAGGCGACACCTCCGGCGGCACACCGCCGATCGACGTGTCGATCAACGCCCGGCATCAGACCATCGACGCGCTGATCGGCCGCCTGGCCGGCGCGGCGGACGTGCGCGCGTCGAGTGTGGACGCGCTGTTGGCGGCGCTGGCGGGTCGGCAGGCGCCGTATCGCGTGGTGGTCGACTCGCTGGACGAGGCGGGCCCGGGCCACGACATCGTCGAGGCGCGCCGGATCGCGTGGGAACTGCTGCGGCCACTGGGCGACGTCCCGTGTGTGCGGTTGGTGGTGGGGTCGCGGCGCGAACTGCTGAGCGACTGGTGCAAGCACGCCCCGATCGTGGATCTGGACGCCGACGCCTACGCGGACGACACGAACGTCGCCGACTACGTCGAGCGCATCCTGGCCGATGGGCGGTCGCCGTACGCGGACACCCCGGACACGGCGCGCGTCATCGCGCGGGCGGTGGCCCGACGGGCGGGACGCTGCTTCCTCGTCGCCCGGATGACGGCGAGCGCGCTGGTCCGGCAGGAGCCGGTGGACGTGACGGCGCCGGGCTGGGCCGACACACTCCCCTCCGACGTCGACGGCGCGTTCCGGGCCTACCTGGAGCGCCTGCCGTCCGCGCGCCGCGCCACGGCACTGACCCTGCTCACGACCCTGGCCTTCGCCGAGGGTCACGGCCTGCCGCGCGCGGGCGTGTGGACGGAGGCGGCGTCCCGGCTGTCGGGCGCGACGGTATGCGAGCGCGACATCGACGAGTTGGTGGACGAGGAAGGCTCCTACCTCACCTCGGTCGACGTGGGCGGCCACCGCTATTTCCGCCTCTACCACCAGGAGTTGACCGACCACCTGCGCGAACGGGCACTGGCCTCCCGGGATTTGGCGGACATCCAGGCGTGCTTCGTTGCGACGCTTCTGGGTCTGACGCCTCGCCTACCCAACGGCACGAGTCCGGACTGGGCGAGGGCGCGCCCCTACGTCCGCTACCACCTGGCCACCCACTCGGCTGCAGCGGGCACCATTGGCGAATTGCTCACCGACCCGGGCTTCGTCCTGGCGGCGGGCACCGCGGACCTGCTGCGCGCGGTACGACGCAGCGTCGGCACGTCGATGCTGCCGCTGGTGATCGAGCGCTGCGCCGAGGTGCTGCGAAACCGGGGCCCGGATCGCGCCGCGCAGTTGGCCTTCGTGGCTCGGGCGATCGGCGAACACAGGTTCGCTGACCGGGCCCTGGCGTTGTCCGCGTCCACTGAGCGGGTGTCGTTGGAAGCCCGATCGGTCACCCCGCATCGGATTGTCGGACACCACAGCGCAGGTGGGTTCTCGGTAAACGTGATCAACATGGGCTGGTGGATCGAGGAGGTGCGGTCACGGGATCGTTCCTTGGTGTTGGCGCTCCCACCGGCCGCGAGTTGCGTACACGTTTGGGTCCCGGACGACCCGGCAGCGGGCGGGATCCTGCCGCATCCGAATCCTGTACGCAGTGCTGCCGCCTTCGTGGACGCACATGGGCGACCCGTGGCGATCACGCTCGATGGCCAGGGGTGTATTCGTATGTGGGATGTTGACGACGCAACATCGACAATATGCCCCCACAATCCCCCATACGAGCGCATTCTCGACGCAGGTGTCCTGAACGACGGAACATGCGTTGTGGCCTGCACGGGATGGGACGGCGTGGATGTTCTGGAGACGACCACCGGGCGGGTGGTCCTACACGTGGAAGACCTCGCGCCCGACGACTCACACCCGATCGCGGGCCGCCTGATCCACACCCCGGGTGCCGGCCTCGGACTGGCCGTCTTCCACACGGCCTCAGGAGTCGTCGCGCTGCACAAGCTGGAGGGCGATCAGGCGGGCACTTACGAAATCCTCGTCGAAGGTGTCATCAGGCTCCTCGATATCGACATCGCCCGAAATTCGGCGGGCGAGACTTTCCTGGCGCTGTTGGAAGGACCGGCCGACATCGCAAGCGGAGTGACCCTGATCCACGTCGGTGGCCGATCGGTGTCGTTCCAACTTCACCTGGGACTCCGCGAATGGTGGGGTGGCTTCGTCCGGATCGACGATGAACCCGCTTATCTCATCGGCGACCCACACCTCATGTGCACGTTGCCACTGTCCGGCGGGCCCCTGCACATCACATCGCTCGACCCGAAGCCCGTATCGTTCCCCACCACATGGAACACAGGTCGCAGTTTCGTCGTCCGGGCTGGCTGGAAGGGCGCCGTGCATGTCGTCGACGCCGCAGACGGCATGCCGGTGGGAGCGCCCCTACTCGGTCACGAAAGCGCCGTATGTGCGCTGCGTGTGCTCTCGTCGTCCCCACTCGACGGCCTGAACATCCTCGCGGTCGGTACCGACGGCACGGTGCGACTGTGGAACTGGTGGCCACCAACAACTACCGACAACGCGCCCATCGCGGGCGTACACACCGAGGACGCCGGTTATGCCCGGCCTCGCATGGCCGAAGCGTGGACGGTGCTGAGGTGGCCCGCGCGACCGAACAAGGTGCTGGTCGCATCCCGTTACGGTGTTCACGCCCTGGATACCGACCTGTTGGAGCATCCGAACGGCTCATGGACAGGCGAAGCGGTCCCGGGCCTGCCCCAACTGGGTAACGGATTTCGGTATGAGGACGACGACGGTGTGCTCAACATCTTCACCGTCGCCAAGACAGCGAATCTCTCGGTCGGTACCGCGTGGCACCGCCTGACCCTCGACGGACGGATCGAAACCACTCGATTTCCCTTTCCGCAACACCGGTCCGACACCGCGACGCTCCATCTGATCCCGCCGTCCGATGCGCACACCCACCCACGTTTGGTCTCCGTCGATCGTGAACGAGCCACGACCGAACTCGCCCTGGCGAGCCACGGTTCGGAAACAGTCCTGCCCTTACCGGGAGCCGACGACCCCAGCCACATCTGGGGCGGCTCGACTGCGGTGGCCACCGCGACCGGGCAGGCTCTGCTGCTCATTGTCCGAGGACGCAAAAATCCGAACATCTCCGACTCTTCGATCGCAACCGAAATCCTCGTCCGCGACGCGGCGCACGGTCACGACATCCCGGATGTCCGTTTCCGAATGCCATTTCCGGTGACACACATGGCGCCGTACCACTCTCGAACCGGAACACGCTACATAGCCTGCGTGGAAGGGCGCCGTCATTGCGCCGTACTCGATCTGCTAGACGGGCACGTGCACCCCGTGACCACCCATCGCGGCTTGCCAAACGAGTGGGCAAGGACTGTGAAGGGCGATTCGGAGCACCACTACATGCGTTGGGTTCGCCTCCCTACATCCGACGCGTTGTTGCTGTGGATGCTCCCCGACCTCCCCGGCAACGAGACCAGTCCCGTTCGCACCTGGTCCTCTGCTCGCCCGGATCGCTCGGGCACGTTCCCCATATCCGTCAGGAACTTCCTCTGGAGCGGCAACTCTCCCAACGGCGAAGCCCTTGTCCTGCTCGCGGACGAACACGGCATCGTCCTTTGCCATCTCCCCGGCGGTACGCCGGTCTGGCAAACGTCCCTCCCTGCCTGGATCAACGACGCCACCGTCCTCGACGACTTCGACATCGCGCTCGCCACCCAGCAGGGGGTCGTCCTGCTCCGGCCCCGGATCTCCCCCGCCTGGCGCCGGCGGCTCGGGCTTGCTCGGGGGTGAGCCGCGCCCACGGGACAACCCGGTTGCCGGGAAAAGCCTGAAGGCGACAGAATTGCGAACCGCAAGCGACAGGCGGCCGGCGGTGCGACAGCGGGGGCACGTGTGATCGAGACAAGCGCGATAATCGGGGTCAGTGCCGTGGCACTGGGGATGGTGCTCACTCCCGGACCCAACATGATGTACGTGACCTCGCGCAGCATCACCCAGGGCCGCCGCGCCGGCATGGTGTCGCTGCTCGGCGTGGCGCTCGGGTTCATGATCTACATGTCGATGGCCAACCTCGGCCTCTCCGCGGTGTTCCTGGTCGTGCCGGAGCTCTACGTCGCGGTCAAGCTGGCCGGTGCCGCCTACCTCGGTTGGCTCGCCTGGCAGGCGCTGCGGCCCGGTGGCGTCTCGGCGTTCTCCCCGCAGGATCTGGCCCCGGACTCCAACCGGCGGCTGTTCACCATGGGACTGCTGACCAACCTGCTGAACCCCAAGGCCGCGATCATGTACCTCTCGCTGATCCCGCAGTTCGTCGACCCGAAGGCCGGGCACGTGCTGCTTCAGGGGTTCGTGCTCGGCACCATCCAGATCCTGATCAGTCTGACGGTGAACGGCGTCCTGGTCCTCGCGGCCGGCTCGATCGCGATCTTCCTG
The DNA here is from genome assembly GCF_003967355.1 of Embleya hyalina. Lineage (GTDB taxonomy): Bacteria > Actinomycetota > Actinomycetes > Streptomycetales > Streptomycetaceae > Embleya > Embleya hyalina. The sequence continues at coordinate 29,400 of NZ_BIFH01000029.1, forward strand.
ACCAAGCGGCCGTCCTGGCTGCGCATCCAGCGTTACGTCATGGGCACCGTGCTCGGCGGCCTCGCGGTCAAGCTGGCCACCGACCGGAGCCACCCCGCCACGGCCTGACGCGTCGACATCCCGAGGAGCGGAGCGGTATGCGGCTCGACGAGTACGCCCGGTACGACGCGATCGGCCTGCGTGACCTGATCCGGAGCGGCGAGGTCACCGCGGCCGAGGTCGAGCAGGCCGCCCGGGAGGCGATCGAGGTCGCGAACGCCGAGCTGAACGGGCTCGCGCTGCCCGTGTTCGAGCCGGCCCTCGACCGCTCCCCCGATCCGGACGCGCCGTTCGCCGGCGTGCCGTTCCTGATCAAGGACTCCGGACCCGTCGCGGCCGGTGTCCCGTTCTTCCTGGGCAGCCGCGCGGTGCCCGGGGTGGTCATGCCGCACGACAGCGAGCTGATGACCCGCTTCCGGGCCGCCGGTCTCGTCACCCTCGGGCTGACCACCGCACCGGAGATGGCGATCAGCTTCGCGACCGAGTCGGTCAAGTACGGCATCACCCGCAACCCGTGGAACCCGGAGCGCGGCGCCGGCGGCTCCAGCGGCGGCGCGGCGGCCCTGGTCGCCGCCGGAGCGGTCCCGATCGCGCACGCCACCGACGGCGCGGGCTCGATCCGCGTCCCCGCCTCGGCCTGCGGCCTGGTCGGGCTCAAGCCCACCCGGGGGCGCACCCCGTGCGGCCCCGATCTGGGCGAGTCGTTCTTCGGGATCTCGTACAACTTCGCGCTCACCCGTACCGTGCGCGACACCGCGCACCTGCTCGACGCGGTTTCCGGTCCGGCACCGGGCGACAAGTACGGCGCGCCCACCCCGCTGCGGCCCTATGCCGCCGAACCCGGCGCCGACGTACCGCCGTTGCGGATCGGCGTGACCACCCGAGCCTGGTCCGGCGTCGCCGTCGACCCCGAAGCGGCGGGCGCGGCCACGGCGGTCGCCGGGCTGCTGGGCGAACTCGGTCATCGGGTCGACGAGGCGAGCCCGGTGGTCGACTGGGAGAGCGTGCTGGACGGGATGGTGCCGGAGGTGGTGTCGTTCGTCGCCGCCCCGCTGCTCGGCGCGCCCCACCCGCCGGATCCGGCCAAGCTGGAGGCGGTCACCCGGCGGATCCTGCAGGACGTCCACGCGGTGACCGCGCTCGACCTGATCGCCGCGTTCGACGCGCACAACCGGGTGTCCCGTTCGGTCGGGGCGTTCTTCGCCGATCACGACCTGCTGATCACCCCGACCCTGGGGCAACTCCCGGCGCCGCACGGAACATTGGACTTCGACGACCCGAAGCACTCGGTCCGGGGATGGCTGGAGACGATCTTCGCCTACGGCCCGTTCACCGCGCTCTTCAACGTCACCGGCCAGCCCGCGATCAGCCTGCCCCTTGGGCTCGGCGCCGACGGCCTGCCGATCGGCGTGCAACTGGTCGCCCCGTTCGGCCGCGAGGACACCCTCCTTCGGGTCGCCGCGCTGCTCGAACAGGTCCGGCCCTGGCACGACCGCTTCCCGCCGACGTTCGTCGGCGGCCGTTAGCGGTCACTCGCCGTCGGAGACGAACTGCACCGGGATCACTCCGGTGCGCTTCCGGGCCACCTCGCGTGCCTCGCCCGGCAGTTCCTCGACGTCGATCAGCCGGGGCAGCAGGTCGGGCTCGATGGTCAGCGCCCGAAAGCACACCCCGACCGTGAGGTCGTGGTCGGGCCGGGCCACGACCGTGATCGGGTCCCCGGCACGTACCTCACCCGGTTCGAGCACCCGCAAGTAGGTTCCGGGCAGGGCGCGTTGGGTGAATCGGCGGACCCAGCGCCGCTCGTCCAGCCAGTGTGCGAAGGTCGAGCACGGGATGCGCGGGACGGAGACCTCCAACAGCGGACCCGTCGCGCCGCCCACCCGCCAGCGCTCGCCGATCAGGGCCGCCTCCACGTCGAGGTCGGTCGTGGTCAGGTTCTCGCCGAAGCTGCCGTTGGCGAGTTCGCGGCCCAGGTCGGCCGCCCACATGTCCAGGTTCTCCCGGGCATAGGCGTATACCGCCTGGTCGTTGCCGCCGTGGTTCTGTCGGTCGTAGATCTCGTCGCCGACCAGTCCGCTGCCGTGACCGCCGTACTTGGGCCCGGGCGGTCGCACGGCGACCGCGTGGTCGACCGGCCGCTTGTCGATTCCGGTCAGTTCGATCCCGGCCTTCACCGGGTTGGCGCGCGGGTGGGCCAGGTTCACGGAGAGGACGTGAGACATACCGGCAGGCTACCCGCTTGCTTCCGGCGGGCCTCGGCGGGCCGATTCCGCCGTTTTCCCGGGGTGTTCCGGGGGATTCGACCCGGCCGAACCGCGTATCCCGGTCCAGATCGGGGCAAACACCTGTTATCGGCGCCCTCGGGGACGCCGACGCCCGCGTTTCCGGGCATCAGGGAGGGACCACGACATGAGCGCGCTGTCGAAGACCGTGAAGAAGATCCAGGGGTACATCCGCCGCAACCCGCGCCAGGTCGAGCAGGGCAAGCGGCACCTGCGCGACCGACTCACCCGCCGTCGCGGCGGCAGCGGCCCCGGCAACCCCCCGACCACCTCGGCCTGACCCGCCGAGCCGGGGCGAACGCGTCGGTCCGCACCCGCGCACCGCTCGCGAACGCCCCGGGCGGTCACCCCTTCCGCATCCGGCCGGCGACCGCCTCGCGGCCCCCTCCGCGACACCGACCGGTCGACCGCTCAACCGATCAGCGTCGCCTTCGCCCGTACCACGCAGAACTCGTTGCCCTCCGGGTCGGCGAGCACCGTCCACGACTCGGTGCCGGTCTGTCCGACGTCGACGCGGCGGGCACCGAGCGCGAGCACCCGCTCGATCTCCGCGTCCCGCTCGCCGGGGCCGGCACCGGGGGTCAGATCGAGGTGCAGTCGGTTCTTGACCGTCTTCACGTCCGTCACCGGCATGAAGCAGATGCCGACGGGGGCTCCGGGCTCGGTGCCGATCACCACCTCGCGCTCGCGCTCGGACAGCACCTGCCAGCCCAACACTTCGGCCCAGAAGCGCGCGAGTCCCGGCAGATCGTGTGCGTCGATGACGATGTGATGCAAGGAAATGGCCATGCGCGCCATTGTGCGCGCGGCGGCTGCCCGGACCAACGGGGTTTCGGAGCGGTACGACACCACCGCGTCGCCACGCGCTCTCGCGGTCCCCGCCCACCGGCCGGCCCCACCCGACGGATCGTCGATCAGCCGTGGTCGACGACCACGTTGCCCACGAAGCCGCCCTTGCCGTAGTAGCGCAGCGCCTCCGGGATCTCGTCGAAGCCGAACTCGCGGTGGATCGTCGGCCGCACCCGCCACGCGTCCACCGCGCGGTTCATCGTCTCGAACGCCGCCCGGCTGCCCACCGCGAGCGGACGCAGCACCGCGCCCGCGTTGAAGAAGTCGGTCGGGGACGGCGTGCGACCAGGGGCGTCCGTGCCCAACCAGTGCCCGACGAAGGCGATCTCGCCGCCGAGCGCGGTCGCCGCGAGCGACTGGGACAGGTCCCCCACGACGTCGACGACCCGGTCCACCCCGCGCCCGCCGGTACGCCGCCGCACCTCCTCACCCCACCGCAGGTGCTGCCGGTGGTCGACCACCTCGTCGGCCCCGAGCGCCCGCAGTCGCTCCGCCTTGTCCGGACCGGAGGTGGTGGCGATCACCCGGGCGCCGGACCGCTTGGCGAACCGCACCGCGAACAACGACACGTTCCCGGTGCCGAGGGTGAGCACGGTCTCCCCCGGCACCGGCGCCCGGCCACCGGTCAGCGCGTTCCACGCCGTCACCGCGGTCAGCGGGAGGGCGGCGGCCTCGGTGAAGGACAGGTGCGCGGGGATGTGCACCAGCGCCCGCTCGTCCGCGAGCGCGAACTCGGTGAACAGGCCGTCGCGCGAACTGCCCAGCTGGGCCGCGTGGTCCAGGCCGAACGGCCCGTCGATCCAGTCGGGGAAGACGGTGGCGGCGACCCGGTCCCCCGGCGCCACCCGGGTCACCCCGGCGCCGACCGCGACCACCTCGCCGACCCCGGCGCAGCCCGGGACGACGTCCGGCAGCACGGGCAGCGGATAGTCGCCGGCCAGGACGAGCAGCTCGCGCAGGCTGATCGAGGTGGCCCGGACCCGGACCAGCACCCGACCCGGACCCGGCGCGGGCTCGTCGTGTTCGCGCACGGTGAGTCCGTCGATGCCGGCGCCCGGCCGCAGGTGGTAGCTCTTCATGGTGGTGCCTCTTCCGCGTGGCGACGATGGTGCGACGACCCGATGTGTCCGGCCCGCCGCTCGGCGGGCCGTGGTGACGATCCTCCGAGCGACCCGCCCGACAGGACAATTCCCGCAAGGGAATTGCCCGCGGTGCTCGCACCTGCCTAGAACTGCCCCATGAGCACGATCACCCACGGCCTGGAATTCCCCGCCGAACTGCGACGCCGGCGTCTCGCACGGCGGCTCAGCCAGTTGGAGCTCGCCGCCCGCGCGGGAACCTCCCAGCGGCACCTGAGCTTCATCGAGAGCGGTCGGTCCCGGCCCGGCCGGACCATGATCATCCGGCTCGCCGAATCCCTCGAACTGTCCCTGCGCGAGCGCAACGCGCTGTTGCACACCGCCGGCTTCGCGCCGGTGTTCCCCGAGTCCGACTGGGACGCCCCGATGATGCGGCCGGTCCAGGAGGCACTGGGCGCGGTGATCGAGGGCCATCTGCCCTATCCGGCGATGGTGTTGCGTCCGTACGGGCAGATCGTGGCGGCGAACGCGGCGATCGACGTGCTCACCGACGGCGCGGCCCCGGAACTGCTCGGGCAGCCGATGAACATGTTGCGGCTGATGCTGCATCCGCAGGGCATGGCGCCGCGCGTGGAGAACCTGGCCACGTGGGGCCATCACGTGCTGGAGAACATGCGGGCCCGGGCGCTGCGCAGCCCCGATCCGCTGCTCGACACGTTCATCGAGGAGTTGCGCGGCTACGTCCCGAGCCCGGAACCGGGTCCCGACCACCTCGGCTTCGCGGTACCGCTGCGGCTGTGGGACACGGCGAGCGGGGTCGAGTTGCGCCTGCTCACCACGCTCACCTCGTTCGCGACGGCGACCGACGTCACCGTGTCCGAACTCCACCTCGAGGCGTTCCTGCCCGCCGACGAGGCGACCGCGACCGCCCTGCGCCGTCGCGCCGCCGAACGCGCGTGAGCCCGCGCGGGCCGGCCGCCCCGAAAACGTACGAAACCGCCGTGCCGCCCCGGATTCGGGACGGCACGGCGGTGGTGTACCCGGGCACGCGGACCCGGGTCAGAAGTCCTCGTCGAAGGAGACCGATCCGGTGACCGCGACCTGGTAGGCCGACACCCGCCGCTCGAAGAAGTTCGACAACTCCTGGACGTCCTGGAGTTCCATGAAGCCGAACGGGTTCGCCGAGCCGTACACCGGCGCCATGCCCAGCTGGGCGAGCCGCCGGTCGGCGACGTGCTCGAGGTAGGAGCGCATGTCGGCGACGGTCATCCCGGACACCCCGCCCTGGAGCAGGTCCTCGGCGAACGCCGTCTCCGCGTCCACCGCCTCCGCCAGCATCCGCCGTACGTCCTCGGCGAGTTCGTCGTCGAACAGGTCGGGCTCCTCGGCCCGCACCGTCTCGACCACGGAGAACGCGAAGTCCATGTGCGCGGACTCGTCGCGGAAGACCCAGTTGGTCCCCGAGGCGAGGCCGTTGAGCAGCCCGCGCGAGCGCAGGAAGTACACGTAGGCGAAGGCGCCGTAGAAGAACAGCCCCTCGATGCACGCCGCGAAACAGATCAGGTTGAGCAGGAACTGCCGCCGGTCGTCCCGCGATTCGAGCCGGTCCAGGCCCATCGCCGAGTCGATCCAACGGAAGCAGAACTCCGCCTTGCGCCGGATCGACGGGATGTGCTCGACCGCGGCGAACGCCTGCTCGCGCTCCTCGTGGTCGGGCATGTAGGTGTCGAGCAGCGTCAGGTAGAACTGCACATGGACGGCCTCTTCGAAGAGCTGCCGCGACAGATACAGCCGCCCTTCGGGCGAGTTGATGTGCCGGTACAGGTTCAGCACCAGGTTGTTCGCCACGATCGTGTCGCCGGTCGCGAAGAACGCGACCAGGCGCTGCACGAGGTGCCGCTCCGCCGGGCTGAGCCGGTCCAGGTCGGCGAGGTCGCTGTGCAGGTCGACCTCTTCGACCGTCCAGGTGTTGCGGATCGCCGCGCGGTACTTCTCGTAGAAGTCCGGGTACCGCATCGGGCGCAGCGTGAGGTTCATTCCGGGGTCGAGCAGGCTCACGTGCACGCCTCACATGCTTCGGGGTTCTCCAGCGAGCAGGCGATGACCTCGAGGTCGGAGATCTCCTCGACCGGCGCGGCGGACGCCTGCGCGGGCACGGTCGCCTGCTGGATGCGCGTCGCGGGGCGCGAGCGCAGGTAGTACGTGGTCTTCAAACCGGTGGACCACGCGTAGCGGTACATCGAGGAAAGCTTGCCGATGGTCGGGTCGGCCATGAACAGGTTCAGCGACTGCGACTGGTCGATGTACGGCGAGCGGGCCGCCGCCAGGTCGATCAGCGCGCGCTGCGGCAGTTCCCAAGCGGTGCGGTACAACTCCCGCACGTCGTCCGGGAGTTCGGCGATGCCCTGAACCGAGCCCTCGGCGCGCTTGATCCGGTCGCGCACCTCGGGGGTCCACAGGCCGCGGGCCTTGAGCTCGCGCACCAGGTAGCCGTTGATCTGCAGGAACTCGCCGGAGAGCGTCTCGCGCTTGAACAGGTTGGACACCTGCGGCTCGATGCACTCGTAGGCGCCCGCGATGGAGGCGATGGTCGCGGTCGGCGCGATCGCCACGAGCAGCGAGTTGCGCAGCCCGTGCTCGGCCACGCGGGTGCGCAGCGCGTCCCAGCGCTTGGTCTGCGTCGGGTACACGCCCTCCCACAGGTCCGGCTGGAGCCGGCCGCGCGCGGCGTGCGTCTCGGCGTAGGCCGGGTGCGGGCCGTGTACCTCGGCGAGCGCCGAGGAGGTCTCGAGCGCGGTGAGGTAGATCTCCTCGGAGATCAGCGTGGACAACTCGCGCGCCTCGGCCGAGTCGAACGGCAGGCCGAGCGTGAAGAACACGTCCTGCAGGCCCATCAGCCCCAGGCCCACCGGGCGCCAGCGCGGGTTGGACGCGGCGGCCTGGTCGGTCGGGTAGTAGTTGATGTCGATCACGCGGTCGAGGAAGATCACCGCGGTGCGCACCGTGGCGCGCAGCTTGTCCCAGTCCACGCCCTCGCCGGCGACCACGTGCGCGCCGAGGTTGACCGAGCCGAGGTTGCACACGGCGGTCTCGCCGTCGCTGGTGACCTCCAGGATCTCGGTGCACAGGTTGGACAGGTGCACCACGTTGCCCGGCTCGGCGGCCTGGTTGCAGGTCCGGTTGGCGGCGTCCTTGAAGGTCATCCAGCCGTTGCCGGTCTGCGCGAGCGTGCGCATCATCCGGGCGTACAGGTCGCGCGCGGGCATCTGCCGGACGAACCGGCCGTCCCGCTCGGCGGCTTCGTACACCTTGTCGAACTCGGGGCCCCACAGGTCGGGCAGCTCGGGCAGCTCGTTCGGGTCGAACAGCGACCAGACGCCGTCCTCCTCGACGCGGCGCATGAACAGGTCCGGCACCCAGTTGGCCAGGTTGAGGTTGTGCGCGCGACGCGCGTCCTCGCCGGTGTTCTCCCGCAGTTCGAGGAACTCCAGGATGTCGGGGTGCCAGGTCTCCAGGTACACGCAGGCCGCGCCCTTGCGCCGGCCGCCCTGGTTGACCGCGGCCACCGACGAGTCGAGGGTCTTCAGCCACGGCACGATGCCGTTGGAGTGCCCGTTGGTGCCCCGGATCAGCGAGCCGCGCGAGCGCACCCGCGACCAGGCCACGCCGATGCCGCCGGCGAACTTCGACAGCCGGGCGATCCGCCCGTACATGTCGTAGATCGACTCCAGCTCGTCCTTGGGCGAGTCGAGCAGGTAGCACGAGGACATCTGGGTGTGCACGGTGCCCGAGTTGAACAGCGTCGGCGAGCTGGGCAGGTAGGCCAGCGAGGACATCAACCGGTAGAAGCCGATCGCCTCGCCCGGCTCCCTGGACAGACCGCACGCCACGCGCAGCAGGAAGTGCTGCGGGGTCTCGACCACCTTGCGCGAGACGGGGTGGCGCAGCAGGTAGCGGTCGTAGACGGTGCGCAGACCGAAGTACTCGAAGCGGCGGTCGCCGTCGGCGTCGACGGCGGCGTCCAGCTCGGCGGCGTGCGCGGCGACGAACGCCGCGGTCTCCGCGCCGATGACGCCCTCGCGCCGGCCGAGCGCGATGCCGGCGCTGAAGGAGGTGACGCCTGCCTCGGCGGCCTCGTCGGCGATCCGGCCGGCCAGCAGGCGCGCGGCGAGCCGCGAGTAGGCGGGCTCCTCCGCGATCAGCTCGGCGGCGGTGCGCACGGCCAGGTCGGCCGCCGCGCCGCGGTCCGCACCCTCGTTCAGACCCGCGACGACCCGGCGGACGACCCGATCCGGATCGACCTCCGGCAGATCGCGCGCCTGGGTGCGCACCAGGGTGGCAAGGCGGTCCTCGGGGCTCTCGTCGACCCGCATCCGGGTCGCGCCCACGCTGTCCACAACGGTCACGTGCTCTCTCCTCGCGAGCTCGTACGTACAGGTGACCCCACGCCCGAAGGCGCGGGCAGCCGGCAGGTATTCGGACTCGCGGGCATGCCGGGGCACCGCCGGGCACGGCGTGTGCCCGGTGGTCCGCGGAGTGCCTAAGGGTCGTCGCTTCCCGTACGCCCTTCGGCGTCCGGCGCTCCATGACGACTTTCGTTCCCGCTCACCGCTGCGGGGGCAGTTCCGGCCTCGCACCGGATTCCCTCTTGCCTCGCCTTCCCGGAAACTTTCGGTCGGGCGAACCAGCTGCGTCGCAGAGCATATATGTAGTGGCGGGGTGGTCGTCGCACCCCCAGGTGTTGTGTCACGTCCTGATTCCCGGCGTGTCACGGTTCGCCGGAGACGTGCCCTGGTGGTACGGCCGGCGAACAATGCGACGCGCGTCGAGCGCGCCGAACACCCGCTCCCCCGGCGGACGTCCGGGCCCACCGGGCCCGCGCGGGCCGCGCGAGGCGGGATCGGGGGCGGCGGGAGCGCGGCGGGACCGGACCGGACCGACGGTGGATCGCGCGTCGGCCGGTGCGCCGATCGGTCGGCGAATTCCTTCCTCGCCGGGCGTGTCGGGGGGCGCGTGACAAGAAGCACATCGTGTCGCGGGCGGTGCCGATCCGCGCCGCGCGGCCGGCTCACGGGCGACGCGTGCGCGGGCTCGGTCCGGGCGGGCGGGCGTGCCGGGGCGGGCTGCCCTGCGGTCGATCCGTCGGCCGGGGTACCTCCCGGCCCGAGTCGCGCCATTCGGCGACCAGCGCCTCGTACACGGGGGTCTCGAACGTCTCGGTGGGCCACGGCCCGAACGGTGCCCGCAGGATCTTCATGCCGATCCAACCGCACGAGTGGGCGCGAAGTAACCACCAACCGAGTGATGCCACTCGGTCGATTGACGGCCCACCTCCGGGTCGGGCCGCCCGCGCCGACGCCGGGTCGCCGACGGGTCGCCGCCGCACGGGGCGAGCGGCCCCGACGGCCCGTGCGGGTCGAAGACCACGACGCCTCGGCCGGCCGAGGCGCCCGACTCGGGTTCGGCGTTCTACTCGGCCGTTCCCGGTCGCGGGTAGGCCGCGGCGCGAAGGTCGGTGAAGGCTTCGGCGAGGGCCGCGGCCGTCCAGTGGGCGTTCAGGCCGCTGGGGTTGGGAAGTACCCAGATTCCGGTGTCGTCGATCGTCTCCGACTGGCGGCCGACCACCGCCTTGGGGCGGCCGAAGCCGGTCCGGTACGCGCCGATGCCCAGCACCGCCAACCAGGCCGGTCGGTACCGACGCACCTTCGCGGTGAGCGCCAGGCCGCCGGCCCGGTACTCCTCCTTCGTCAACTCGTCGGCGCGCGCGGTGGTTCGGGCCACCACGTTGGTGATGCCGAGGCCGAGCGCGGTCAACTCGCGCTGCGCGGCGGGCTCGATCAGGCGCGGGGTGAACCCCGAGGCGTACAGGGCCGGCCAGAACCGGTTGCCGGGACGGGCGAAGTGCCGCCCGGTGGCGCCCGACCAGAGCCCGGGGTTGATCCCGCAGAACAACACCCGCAGGTTCGGCGCGATCACGTCCGGGATGCTCCGACCGTGTGCGGCGGCCAACTCGTCGGCGGTGGGGTTGCGTCCGGGCGGGATCGGCAGCACGATCGGCGCGGCGGCATCGGTCCTCGCGCCCGCGTTGCCCGCGCCCGCCTTGCCCGCGCCGGCCCCGGCCGCCCGCGCCCGGTCCGTCCCCGCCTCGTCCCCGCGGCTCACGGCGCCTCCGCGATCAGCGCCGTCCCCACCGAGCGGAAGCCGATCCGGTCGTATATCCGCGCGACGTCCTCGTCCCCCGCGCTCAGGAACACCGTCTCGCTCCCGTCCGCCAGCGCGTGCCGGGCCAACTCCCAGGTCACCGCCGCCGCGAGGCCGCTGCGCCGGGCCGCCGGGAGGGTGGCCACGCCGACGATCTCGGTCGTGTCGTGCAGGTGCTGGTAGCTGCCCACACACAGCGGCCCGGCCGGGCTGTACGCCGCGAACATCACCGTCTCGCCGCTGCGCAACCGCTCGTTGAGGTAGGACAGCAGGCTCGGATCCTGGCCCAGCGCGGCGGTGTCCCGCTCGGCCGGCCCGTCGGAGCCGGGCGCGGTCCCGGGGTTGGCGAAGCCGACCGCCGCGACGCTGTGCACGATCGCCAGGTCGGTGGCGTCCGCGCGGATCTGCCGCAGTGTCACCAGGTCCGGCAGGCCCGGGCGGTCGACCGGGTGCTCGTCCGGGTCGAGCACCATCAGCGGATGCTCGTGTACATGCAGTTCGGCCTCGATCGCGGCCGCCCGCAGCGCGGGGGTGGTCTCGTGGACCCATTCGAACGTCTCGGGCACTTTCAACTCTCTCTGCCGCGCCCGCACCGCGCGCACGTCCGCGACGGTGGGCTCGGCGAGGCCGCCGAGCGTGGGTCGGGCATAGTAGGGCCACCCTTCGCCCTCCCGGACGAACAGCGTCAGCGCGCCGATCGCCTCGGCGCGGGTGAACCGGCGGGGCACCGCGTCGTAGAAGATCTCCAGATGCGCGCGCAGTTCCGCGGCGGACTTCGGCATGCGGGTCAGTGTGGCACGCCCGTCGGCACCGGTTCGGCCCGGTGTCCGAAGCCCGCCTGCACCCCGAAGCCCGCCTTCAACCGGCCCAGGAGTTCGGACAGTCGCTCGGCGTCCTCGTCCGGCCAGTCGGCCAGCCGCTCGGCGATCACCGCGAGCCGGCTCTCGGTGGCGCGGTCGACCACGGCGCGCCCCTCCGGGGTGAGCCCGAGCAGCACCGACCGGCCGTCGCGCGGGTCCGGGCGGCGGGCCACCCAGCCGTGTTCGACCAGGTGCGCGAGGTGTCGGCTGACCACCGACATGTCCAGGTCGAGGAGTTCGGCCACACGTCCGGCGCGCAGCGGTTCGGCGCTGCGGCCGAGGACGAACAGGACCGCGGAGCCGGGCGGCAGACTGCCGGGCGGGACGGCCTTGGCGAGGCCGCGGTGTACGCCGACGATGCCTTCGAGCTCGGCGAGCAGGTGCCGACAGGCTTCCCTGGTGGCCATGGCGGCTCGCTCCTTCCTGTGCGCGGGCGGTCGTACGCCCGCGCCGCGGCGATTTTCGTTGCCTGTCACAACCATAGAAGAAATTAGTTGCATTCGACAACTTCTCCGTTCGGCGAACCCGGCGCATCCATCCGGCGCCCGGGTACGGTATGCGGCGTTCCCGCAGCCGACGGAGGGCCCGCCGTGTCCGGATCGCCCGCTCGTCGCGTGTTCGACGCGCACCTGCACATCGTCGACCCGCGTTTCCCGCTCGTCGCCGACCACGGATACCTGCCGCCGACCTTCACCGCGGTCGACTACCTGGCCCGCGCCGTCCCGCTCGGCGTGACCGGCGGCGCGGTGGTGTCCGGCTCCTTCCAGGGCTTCGACCAGACCTACCTCCTCGACGCACTGGCCCGACTCGGCCCCGCCTTCGTCGGGGTGACCCGACTGCCGCCCGAGGTGTCCGACCGGCAAATCACCGAACTGGACGCGGCCGGCGTGCGGGCGATCCGGTTCAACGTCCGGCGTGGCGGCTCGGCGACGCTCGAGCACCTGGACCGACTCGCCCGCCGGGTCCACGAGATCGCCGGGTGGCATGCCGAGCTGTACCTCGACGCCCGCGATCTGCCCGACCTGCTGCCGGTGTTGACCGCGCTGCCGAGGGTGGGCATCGACCACCTCGGCCTGTCCCGGGAGGGCCTGCCGCATCTGCTGCGTCTGGTCGAACACGGCGCCCGGGTCAAGGCCACCGGCTTCGGCCGGGTCGACGCGGACGTAGCCGCGACGCTGCGCGCCGTCGCCGCCGTCGACCCTCGGGCCCTGCTCGCCGGCACCGACCTGCCCTCGACCCGCGCGCCCCGCCCGTTCCGGGACACCGATCTCGACCTGATCGCCGACTCGGTCGGGCCGGACCTGGCCGCCGCCGTCCTGTACGACAACGCGCACGCCCTCTACCGCCCGCGCGGCTAGCGGATCCCGGTGGGCCCCTCACTCCCGGGCCGCGAGCGCCCGGACCGTGTCCATGTCGTCCGCCTCCGCGGCCGTCTTGTCCTCCCGGTAGCGCAACACCCGCGCGAAGCGCAGTGCGAGGCCGCCCGGATACCGGGTGCTGGTCTGCAATCCGTCGAAGGCGATCTCCACGACGAGTTCGGGTCGCACCCACACGGTCCAGTCGTCCCGGCGCACCTCGAGTTCCCGCAACCGCTCGGTCTGCCACGCGAGCAGTTCGTCGGTGAGCCCCTTGAACGTCTTGCCGAGTATCACGAACCCGTCCCCGCCCGGATCCCGCGCGCCCAGGTGCAGATTGCTCAGCGTGCCGCGCCGGCGGCCGTGGCCCCACTCGGCGGCCAGCACCACCAGGTCGAGGGTGTGCCGCGGCTTGACCTTGACCCAGCCCGCGCCGCGCCGACCCGCCGTGTACGGGGTGTCCAGGGACTTCACCACCACCCCCTCGTGCCCGCGTCCGACCGCGTCGACGAAGAACGCCTCCGCCGCCGCCGCGTCCCCGGTGACCAGCCGGGGCACCAGGAGTTCGGGCGGCGCCAGGTTCGCGAGCGCGGCCCAGCGGTCCGCGCCGGGGCGGTCGATCAGGTCCTCGCCGTCCACGTGCAACACGTCGAACAGGTACACCGTCAGCGGCGTCCCGGCCCGCAGCCTCCCGGCGTCGCGGGTCCCGGTCCGGGAGGCGGTGATCTGGAACGGGTGCGGCCGAGCGTCCGGGCGCAGCGCGATCGCCTCGCCGTCGAACACCGCGGTACGCACCGGCAACGCCCGTACCGCCTCCACCAGTTCGGGCACGCGCGGGGTGATGTCGTCCAGGCTGCGGGTGAACACCGCGACACGATCGCCGTCGCGGTGGATCTGCGCCCGGATGCCGTCGATCTTCCACTCCAACGCGACCTCGGCGGTCGGATCCTCGGCCCGCAGCCTGGCCAGCGCGCCGGCCACGTCCGGCGCGGCGGCGGCGAGCATCGGGCGCACCGGGCGGCCGACGTCGAGGGTGAGCGCGTCGAGCGCGGCCCGGCCGCCGCGCAGCGCGGCGGCGGCCACCGGTCCGGCGGCACCGCGCAACATCAGCGCCCGCCGGACCGCGGCGGCCGGGACCTCGGCCGCGCGGGCGATCGCGTCCGCCATCACCCCGTCCAGTGCGCCCTGGCGTACCTCACCGACCAACAGCCCGATCAGGAAGCGTTGTTCGACCGCGGTCGCGCGGGCGAACAGCGCGTCGAGCGCGGCCCGGCGGGCGGCCTGCGAGCCGGTGCCGGTGGTGGCCCCGATCGCGGCCAGCGCGGCGTCCACCTCCAGGAGGGTCAACGACGGCTCGGCGGCCGGCGGCGGCACGGCACGCAGCATGGCGGGCCCCACACCGATCTGCCGCTGGGTGAGCGTCCCCGCGAGATAGGCGACCACCACGGTCGCCTCGGCCGGATCCGCCCGCCGCAGGCAGCCGGCCACCAGCTCCGCCTTCGCGGTCCGCCCGGACTCCTCCGCGACCTCCCCGGACACGACGGCCACCTCACGAAACGACAGCGACCCCACGCCCACCACTCCTCCCGACGACTCCCCCCACCATGACCGCCGAGACCACGTTTCAATCCCCGGCCCCGGGTCGCCTGCCCGACGGGCGACCGAAGGCGAGGTGGCGCCGCCCGGCCGCCACCTCGCCGCGACGGGGCCGGCACCGTGCGACGCGACTCGACCCCCACAGCGGGGACGCGGCATCGACACGGCTCGACCGCCGACACGAGCGCGGCCCGAGAACCCCGGAGGCCGGACGCCGAACGGGCCGGGGCATGCGGGGGATTGCCCCGCATGCCCCGGCCCGTTCGGCGACAGGTCCGATTCCGCCTAGAGGATCGCGCCCGGGCGGTACTTCGCCGCCTCCGGGTGCTTCTCCGCGACCGCCTCCACCCGGCGGACCACCTCGGCCACCTGGGCCGCCGCGGCGCCGGTGAACGAGAGCCGGTCGGCGAGCAGCGTGTCGAGCGCGGCGCGGTCCAGCGGCAGCCGCTCGTCGGCGGCCAGGCGGTCGAGCAGTTCGTTGCGCTCGACGCCCTCCCGCAGCGCCAGCGCCGAGGCGACCGCGTGCTCCTTGATCACCTCGTGCCCGGCCTCGCGCCCCACCCCGCCGCGGATCGCGGCCATCAGCACCTTGGTCGTGGCCAGGAACGGCAGGTAGCGGTCGAGTTCGCGCGCGACCACCGCCGGGAACGCGCCGAACTCCTCCAGCACGGTCAGGAACGTCTCGACCAGCCCGTCGAACGCGAAGAACGCGTCCGGCAGCGCCACCCGCCGCACCACCGAGCAGGACACGTCGCCCTCGTTCCACTGGTCGCCCGCCAACTCGCCGACCATCGACGCGTAGCCGCGCAGGATCACCGTGAAGCCGTTGACCCGCTCGCACGAACGCGTGTTCATCTTGTGCGGCATCGCGGACGACCCGACCTGGCCGGGCTGGAAGCCCTCGGTGACCAGCTCGTGCCCGGCCATCAGCCGGATCGTCTTGGCCAACGACGACGGCGCGGCGGCCAGCTGGACCAGCGCGGTCACCACGTCGTAGTCGAGCGAGCGCGGGTAGACCTGACCGACCGAGACGAACGCGTGCTCGAAGCCCAGGTGCGCCGCGACCCGCCCCTCCAGCTCGGCCAGCCTGTCCTCGTCGCCGCCGAGCAGGTCGAGCATGTCCTGCGCGGTGCCGACCGGGCCCTTGATCCCACGCAGCGGGTAGCGGGCGATCAGGTCCTCGAGGCGGTGGTAGGCCACCAGCAGCTCGTCGGTCGCCGACGCGAACCGCTTGCCCAGCGTGGTCGCCTGCGCGGCGACGTTGTGCGAGCGGCCGGCCATGACCAGCTCGGCGTGTTGCGCGGACAGCTCGGCCAGCCGTACCAGCAGCGCCACCACCCGGTCGCGGACCAGTTCGAGCGACGAGCGGATCTGCAACTGCTCGACGTTCTCGGTCAGATCGCGCGAGGTCATGCCCTTGTGCACGTGCTCGTGGCCGGCGAGGGCGTTGAACTCCTCGATCCGGGCCTTGACGTCGTGCCGGGTGACCCGCTCGCGCTCGGCGATCGAGGCCAGGTCGACCTGCTCCACCACCCGCTCGTAGTCGGCGACCGCGCCCTCGGGCACGTCGATGCCCAGGTCGGCCTGGGCACGCAGCACCGCGAGCCACAGGCGGCGCTCGAGCACCACCTTGTACTCGGGGGACCACAGCGTGGCCAGCGCCGGGGAGGCGTAGCGGTTGGCCAGAACGTTCGGAATGCGGGGCTTGCGCACAGGCTGGGACGTCACGACCGGGGAGTTTACCGAGCCGCCGACCCCGCTCTCACCGGCCGTCCACGATCGTGGCCGCCCGGCGGGTCCGGTGCGCGTGCGCCGGGTGTTCGGCCGCGCCGCGCCGCGCCCCTACGGTACGTCCATGATCGTCGCGCGCTCCATGGTCCTGTTCGCCCTCGCCGCGCTCGCCGAGATCGGCGGCGCGTGGCTGGTCTGGCAGTCCGTACGCGAACACCGGCCGTGGTGGATGGCGGGCCTCGGGGTGATCGCGCTGGGCGTGTACGGGTTCGTCGCGACCCTCCAGCCCGACGCCGATTTCGGTCGAATCCTGGCCGCCTACGGCGGGGTGTTCGTCGCGGGCTCGCTGGCCTGGGGCATGGTCGTGGACGGCTTCCGCCCGGATCGCTGGGACGTGGCCGGCGCGTGCGTCTGCCTGGTCGGCGTGGCGCTGATCATGTACGCGCCGCGCCGCTGACGCCGCTCACCACCGGTGCGGCCGACGGCACGGATGGCGGCCGGGGGAGAATCGACGGCATGGACAAGATCCGGCCCGCCTACGAGGAACTGGGCGCCGAGGGTTTCTACGTCCGCCACGGGGCGGAGTACCGCAACCCGCACGAGCCGCGGGTGCGGGCGGTGCTGGCCGAGGTGCTGACCGGGCCGTTCGCGGCCGAGCCCGGGTTGTCGGCCTCGGTGTTGGACCTGGCCTGCGGCAGCGGCGAGGCCACCCTGGCGCTGCGCGATCTGGGCGCGCGGGAGGTGGCCGGTGTCGATCCGTACACCGGCGACGCCTACCTGGAGCGGACCGGGCGGCCGGCCGAACCGTTGCGGTTCGAGCAGATCGCGGCGGGCGCGCTGGCCGGGCGCACATATTCGCTCGTGGTGTGCAGTTATGCGCTGCACCTGCTCGCCGAGTCGCGGCTGCCGGCGCTGGCCTACGCACTGACCGAGGTCACGACGGCGTTCGTTGTGGTGACTCCGCACAAGCGTCCGGTATTGCGGCCGGAGTGGGGGTGGCACCTGCATCGGGAGTCGGTCGTGGATCGGGCCCGGGCCCGGGTGTATCGCACGTTCCCGCGGTCGACCGGGTCCGCCGAGCCCGCGCGGTCTCCCGAGTCCGCCGGGTCTCCCGCGGCGACTGGGCGAGGGTGACGCCCGCACTGGCGACCACCACCAGCGCGATGCCCGCGATCTGCACGAGCACCAGCGACTGGTGCAGCACCAGGAAGCCGGCCACCCCGGCCACCGCCGGTTCCAGACTGGCCAGCAGCCCGAACGTGGCCGGCGGCAGGTGCTTCATCGCCAGCATCTCGAAGCTGTACGGCAGCGCCGAGGACAGCAGCGCGACACACGCGCCCAGCCCCAGCATCCTCGGCTCGACCAGCGCGGAGCCGGCCGTCGCCACACCCAGCGGCGTCACCAGCACCGCGGCCACCACGAAGCCCAGGGCCAGGCCCTCGATGCCGTCGAAGCGCGCGGAGATCTTCGAGGCGACCACGATGTAGCCCGCCCAGCAGGCCGCCGCGGCCAGGATGAACACGACCCCGACCGGATCGAGGCCGCCGAATCCGCCGCCGCCCAGGAGCAGCACGCCGCCGGCCGCGAGCACGATCCACACCATGTCGCGCAGTCGGCGGGACAACACCACGGCCAGGCCGAGCGGGCCCAGGAACTCCAGCGTGACCGCGGGGCCCAGCGGAAGCCGATCGATGGCCTCGTAGAAGCACATGTTCATGCCCGCGAACATCACGCCCAGGCCGCCCACCACCAGCCAGTCGCCCCGCGAACGCCCGCGCACCCGCGGCCGGGAGAAGGCGAGCAGCAGCGCGGCGGCGATGACCAGGCGCAGCGTGACCGCACCCGCCGGCCCCACCTGTGGGAAGAGCCGCGCGGCGAACGCGGCGCCGAACTGGATCGAACACGCGCTCGCCAACACCAACGACACCGCACGCCCCCGCGGTCCCGGCAGCAACCGGTCGGCGAGGGCGTGCCGCGCGCGCGAGGGCACGCCGGTGGTGGTGCGGGAGGTCATTCTCCGACACTACGGACATCGTCAAGCCGGTTCAGCCGGCGGCCCCGGATTTCGCGTCCCGTACCACCACACGCAGTGCGTCGGGGACCGGGCCGAGACGGGCCGACAACTCGCCGATCCGACCCTTCGCCGCCCGGCGTTCCCGGCCGCCGAGCACCACGCGCAGTTCGCCGTGGTAGGCGAGTGCGGCCAGCGCCGCGTCCGGGGCGGGCACGTCGGCCGCCCGACCCTTGAGCGCGCCCCACATCGCCTTCGTCGCCGCGCCGCGCAGCAACGTCTGGCGCAGCACGATCCGTCGGCGCGGGACGAGGCCGAGGACCCGGTGCCGCTCGTACCGGATCACCCGCGCCCGCTCCAACGCCGCGCCGACCCGGTCGACGGCCTGCCGGTCGCGCTTCTTGACCCAGTGGCGCCAGCGGTGCGCCCGGTCGGCCTCGCCGATCCTGGCCAGCAGGTCGGCGGCCAGCTCACACCGGGGAGCCGCGCCCGGGTGCGAGGCGCCCCTGCGGTGCGCGGTCACCCGGACCTTGCCGCCCTCGTCGTGGATCAGGCCCTGTTCGTGGAGTTCGTACAGCGCCGCCGCCTGGAGCGTCGCACCCAGATGGGTCCGGCTCACCAGGCGCCGCCGCTCGGGACTGTAGGCGAGCAGGAACACTCGTTGGGGTAGGGACGGGTTCACGTCGACCTCCTCGGCGCCAGGGCGTCACATCGTCTTCGGGTTCGTCATCACGGCGCGGCCTCGAGGTCGCCACCGTCGCCGCTGCCGCCACGACGCCGACCAGAACCGCCAGGGTCGCCTCGATCGCCACCGTCGCCTCCCCCGGGCTCGGCATCGAAATCGGTCCCGGAGCCGGAACCGACCTCGGGGTCGGAACCGGAGTCGGTCCCGGGGTCACTGTCGGGATCGGGGTCGCCGTCGGGATCGGGGGCCGCAGCCGCCGTCGGAGTCGGCTTGGGTGGTCGGCCCCGTCGGGCCGGTCGTCCGGCATTGCCGGGCATCCGACCCGCGTCGCCCAGCGCACGGCGCAGCAGGAACTCGATCTGGGCGTTGGTGCTGCGCAGTTCGTCGGCCGCCCACTTGGCGATCGCGTCGTGCACGGCCGGGTCCAGTCGGAGCAGGATCTTCTTGCGTTCGGTCACGGGGACCGACTACGCGTAGAGGGAACCCGTGTTGACCACGGGCTGCGTGGCCTGTTCGCTGCACAGGACGACGAGCAGGTTGCTGACCATGGCCGCCCGACGGTCGTCGTCGAGTTCCACCAGGTCGCCTTCCTCGAGCCGGCTCAGCGCCAGTTCGACCATGCCCACGGCGCCCTCGACGATCCGCTGCCGGGCCGCGACCACGGCGCCCGCCTGCTGGCGACGCAACATCGCCTGGGCGATCTCCGGCGCGTAGGCGAGCCGGGTGATCCGCGACTCGACCACGCTGACCCCGGCCGAGGCGACCCGGGCACCGATCTCGGCGGACAACTTGCCGGTGATCTCGTCGGCGTTGTCGCGCAGGGACATGCCGCCCTGGCCGTGGTCGTCGTACGGGTAGCTGTTGGCGATGTGCCGCACGGCGGTCTCGGTCTGGATGGCGACGAACTCCTCGAAGTCGTCCACCTCGAACTTGGCCTGCGCGGTGTCCTCGACCTGCCAGACCACGACCGCGGCGATCTCGATCGGATTGCCGTCGTTGTCGTTGACCTTGGCGGTCTGCGTCTCGTGGTTGCGGATCCGGGTGGAGACCTTGGTGCGGTCGGTGAACGGGTTCACCCATCGCAGCCCGTCCTTGCGCAACGTGCCCTTGTAGTGCCCGAACAGCTGAAGCACCCGCGCCTCGCCGGGCGCGACGGTGGTCAGCCCGCACAGCCCGAACAGCGCGAGGACGATGATCACGATCCCGCTCGTGATCGCGGCCACCTTCTGCCCGTCGTCCAGGAGCGCACCGACCACGGTCGCCACGATCCCCCCGGCGACGAACAGCACCCCGACAACCAACGCGGGCAACCCGGCCGCGCCGGTCACCACCCGCTCCCGCACCTGAGGCGCCGGCATCTCCACGACGGCCCCGGACCCGAAATCACTCACAACGCCACTCCTCACTCGACCAGCTTGCCATCACTACCATAGCAAAGTGATATCACTTTTACGCAAGCCCCCGAACCCCGGAATCGCGCCCGCGAGCCGAAACCCCGACCGCCGACCACCGTTCCGGAGCGGCACGTGGGTCGGGATTGAACGGCGGTCGGGCGTCGGGGCGGTCGCCTCCGGATCAGGTGAGGGGCTTGATGGTGCTTCCGGACTTGAGGGTGGCCACCAGTTGGGGGCGGGCCGCGGTATTCGGGGCGGCGCCGGGGGACTTGAGGATCAGCCGGCGGGCGTCCGCCGAGCCGGCGAGGGGGGCGGAGGCGGTCAGCTTGACCACGTCCCGGCTGCCGGCCGCGACCAGGTACCAGGTGCCGGATCGGGCGCGCCACCACGTGCCGGCGACGATGTCGTTGGCCGAGCGGCTGCACGCGGGCGAGTCGGCGACCCGCTCGACGGTCTGCGCGCCGTCCGCTCCGGCCCCGGGCGGCAGGAACTGGACCACGACGTCGCCACCACCCCGACGGTCGAACGCGTGCACGCACGACCACATGCCGTCCCCGGCCGCCTCCGGCAGGTCGAAGTGGGCGAACTCCCAGTTGTCCACCAGCCGCAGCCCCCGCCCGCGCAGCGTCTCCAGCACGCATGCCGTACGCGACCAGACGGTCAGCGCGCGCTCGGTCGAGGCCGCCTCCGCCGGCCGGCCGGTGTGCGCGAACTCCGGCGGCGGCATGTAGGTGAGATGGGTCGCGGACATCTCACCCAGGTCCGCGAGCAGGTACGGCCGACCGTCGGCCGCGCGCCCGGACACCAGTTCGAGCACGGGCACCGTCGCACAGCCCTCGGCCGCCGTGCCGGGATCCGGCATCGGAGCGGTCGTTCCGTCGGTGACCGGCAGCGGCCTGCTCCTGTCGTCGGGTCGGCGCAGATCCCGGATCGCCGCCTCGTCCACCCACGGCGCGAGCAACATCCGCACACCCTCCACACCCCGGTGCAACACCACGGCCGAGGCCGAGCGGGCGTCCGAGTCGTCGGCCGCGGCCACGTCGAGACGGCGACCACCCTGCTCCTCGGTGTAGCGGGCCAGGCGCGTGCCGTCGGTGAGCAGGACCACCGCGGCCCCCGCGACGTCGCCCGCGTACAGCAGGCGCGGCAGGTCGCCCGGCGGGCCGGCGGCGGCGCCCGGGCCGAGCGCGACGACGGTGCCGGCCTCGGGCTCGACCCAGGCCCGGACCGCGCGCCCGGTCAACGCCTGGTCGCCGGCGCGCGGCCCCCGGGTGGACCAGACGTCGAAGTCCAGCCGGGTGGTGGTGGTCCAGGCGTCGGCCGGAACCACCCGGGGCGCCCCGACCACGACCCGGGCGGCGGGCGCGACCGGGGTGGCGGGTGCGACCCCGGTCGCGGGTGCGACCCGGGTGTCGGACTCGGTCGCGTCGCCGGCGTACGGAACGAGGGCCGCCAGCACCGCCACGACCGCGATCGCGACCGGCGCGGTACGCCTGCGGCGCCGTCGGCGCAGCAGGTCCGACGGGGTGGCCCGGAGCGTGCACGGGTCGAAGAGGGCGGCGTGCAGCAGTCGGCCCGCCGCCGATCCGGGCCCGCCGGCGAGTCCCACCGGGTCGGCCGCGAGTGCGTCGGCCTCGGCCTCCGCGCTCGCGACGTCCTCGACGCCGGCGATCGACAACAGCTCGACCACTGCGGCCGGATCGAGACCTTCGAGCACCCGCAACACGTAGGCGGCCCGCCCCGGCCCCGACAGTCGGCCCAGCGCCTGCTCGATCGCCGGCTCGTCGGCGCCGCCGGTCGGCGGGAACAGGCGCAGTCCCCAGACCTGCGGCAGGGCCGCCGGCCGGGCCGCCCACCGCCGGGTGGACCGACACCGCAGCAGCGCGCCGCGCACGATCCGCAGCCGGACGAGTTCCGCGTCGCCCATCCCCGCCGCGCCCGGCCGACGCCGGAGGTCGCGCCATCGACCGGGCAGCGCGTTCTGCACCAGGGCATGGGCCGTGAGCACCCGGCGGTGCCGCTCCAGGCCGGTTGGCAGGATCAGGTAGGCGAGCCGCACCAGTTCGGGGTAGCGGCCGACCACCAAAGCCTCGGTACGGCGCACCGCGCGCCCGTCGAGCCGCCGCCGACACAGATCGGCCGGCTCCGCTCGGACCCGTCGCGCCCGACCCCCGATGCCCGGGTCGCTCCCGAGGTCCCGGACGGGCTCGGCCGCCGGTTCCGACGCGCTCTCGTGACCGCCTGGCATGTGATGGGTCCCCTCTCGCCGCGCCGTGGTCGGCTCCCGCGACCGGGTGCGGGGCCGTGATGGCCAACGAGCGCCCTCGAAAGGGGTCACACATAGTACGAAAATCTCTATTGTAGGGCGCTTTTCGATCGGCTCGGGTGCCTCTCGAGTCGCGATCGGCCACTTCCCGACCCGCTGCCCGACGGCCCCTCCCCGGGGTCAGCCCGGCGCGACGAACCCCGACTCGTAGGCCGCGATCACCGCCTGGGTGCGATCACGCGCGCTCAACTTGGCCAGCAGCGCGCTCACATGGCTCTTGACCGTCTCGGTGCCCAGGTACAGCTCCGCCGCGATCTCGGCGTTGTTCAATCCGCGGGCCATCGCCCGCAACACGTCGGCCTCGCGATCGGTCAGCTTGGCCCGGGCCACCGCGTCGCTGCGCACGGTCTTCCCGAAACGCTCGGCCAACGCGCGCAGTTTCGCCGGGAAGAGCAGCGAATCCCCCGTGGCCAGCGCCCGCACCGCACCGGTGATCTCCGCCGGACGGGCCCGCTTGAGCAGGAAGCCGTGCGCGCCGACCCGAAGCGCCTCGTAGACGTATTCGTCGTTCTCGAACGTGGTGATGATCAGGATCTTCGGCGGCTGATCGAGGTGCGCGAGGAGGTCGCGGGTGGCCTGGATGCCGTCCACCCGGGGCATCCGCACATCCATCGCGACCACGTCCGGGCGCAGCGACCGGACCAGCGCGAGCACCCCCGCGCCGTCGTCGGCCTCGCCGACCACCTCGAAGTCGGGCTGTGCGGCCAGGACGGCCCGCAGGCCGGCCCGCACCAGTTCGTTGTCGTCCACCAGCAGAATCCGGATCGTCACGACGCCCACCGTAGGGGCAGCCGGGCGTGCACCCGCCAGTAGCCGTCGTGCGGCCCCGCGGTGGCCTCGCCGCCGAGCAGCGCGGCCCGCTCGCGGATGCCCCGCAGCCCACTGCCGCTGCCCCCGCCGGTCCCCCGCCGCCCCGCCTCCGCCGAGGGTGTGCCGTTGCGCACGGTCAGCTCGACCTCGTGGTCGTGCACCGCCACGGTGACCTCGACCGGTACCGGACCCGCGTGCCGCAGCACGTTGGTCAGCGATTCCTGCACGATCCGGTAGCCCTCGCGCGAGATCACCGCCGGCACCGCGTCGAGCGAGCCCAGCACCCGCACCTCGACCGAGGCGCCCGCGCCGCGTGTGGTGTCGGCGAGCACCTTCAGCTCGGCCAGCCCCGGCCGGGGCGCGGCCGGCTCCGGCGCGTCGCGCAACAGCAGCAGCATGCGCTCCAGGTCCTCCAGCGCCTGCCGCCCGGTCACCTCGATCGCGTCCAGTGCCCGGTCGGCGAAGGCCGGGTCGGTGGCGAGCAGTTGCCGTGCCGCGCCCGCTTGCAGCACGGTCACAGACAACGCGTGGCCGATCGAGTCGTGCAGTTCGCGCGCGAGCCGGTTGTGTTCGAGCAGTTGCTCGGTACGCCGTTCGAGGGCGGCCAGCTTCTCGCTCGCGGACGGCCCGAGCAGCCGCTTGGCCAGCACGGTGAGCAGCAGGCCCGCACCGACCAGGTAGGCCAGCGCCGCGACGATGACGGCCAGGCCCAGCGGGACCAGCCACCAGTGCGCGGCGCCGCCCGGGAAGCTCGCCCCGTCGAACGCCAGACCGTCACCGGTCGCGGGCGACCCGATCATCGCCACGGCGGTGAAGATCGCGGACGCCGCCGGCGCGAGCCCGAGCCAGCCCAGTTCGACCCGCAGCACCAGCCACAGTGCCGTGCGCCAGCGGTCGGGCCAGGTCTGCGATCGGGTGACCGCGATGTCGCTCTCGTCGCCGGGGCGCAGCAGCAGCCGGGCCTGGAACCCCTCGAACCGGCGCGCCTCGGCGATCAGCCCGAACGCGGTCAGGATCGGGACGGGCACGGCCAGCAGCGCGACGCCGTGGCCGAGCCCGCCGTCGCCCTCCAGGCCGGGATAGACCATGGCTGTCGCGACGCCCAGGAGCAGGCCCGTGAACAGGTGGAAGCCACGCGTGTAGGTGGCGGCCGTGACCAGGGGCCGGGCGAGGCGACGGAGCCGGGCGCGCGGCGAGCTGCGGGACGAAACGATGCGGAACACCCCGCCATCCTGGCGGGTCGCCCCGGCGGCGACCTCCCCCGCCCGGGGGAGACCGTCCCCACGGTTGGGGGATCCGGCCCGGGGTCCCCGGATCGCAGTCTTGAGGCACCGCAGCAACCGGGCGGCGACCACCGGGTGTCGACGAGGTCTTCGGGCCCACACCCTCCGCATCGACTCGGCCGAACCGGCCCGGGGAGCACCACAGATGATCCGCATCCGAAGCCTGACGAAGCGCTACGGCGACGTCCTCGCCGTCGACGACCTCGACGTCGAGATCGCGGCCGGCACCGTGACCGGCTTCCTCGGCCCCAACGGCTCGGGCAAGTCGACGACCATGCGGATCGCCCTGGGCCTGGACCGCCCGACCTCGGGCGGGATCACCATCGACGGCCGGGCCTACGGCGAGCTGCCCGACCCGCTGCGCCACGTGGGCGCCCTGCTGGACGCGGGGGCGGTACACCGGCGCCGACGCGGCTACGACCACCTGCTCTTCCTGGCCCGGTCCAACCGCATACCGAGGTCGCGGGTCGACGAGGTGCTGGCGCAGGTGGGGATGACCGACGCGGCCCACCGCCGCGCCGGCACCTACTCGCTGGGGATGCGTCAGCGCCTGGGCATCGCCGCCGCGCTGCTCGGTGACCCCGGCGTGCTGATCTTCGACGAGCCGGTCAACGGCCTGGATCCGGAGGGCATCCGGTGGATCCGCGAGCTGATCCGCTCGCTGGCCGCCGAGGGCCGCACGGTGTTCGTGTCCAGCCATCTGATGAGCGAGATGGCGCTGACCGCCGACCACCTGGTGGTGATCGCCGGCGGGCGACTGCTGGCCGACACCGGGTTGACCGACTTCGTCGGCGACGGCCCGTCCCTGGAAGACGTCTATCTCCGGCTGACCGCCGGACACGAGCAATACGCGGGAGGTGGCCGGTGATGACCACGGCAATGCAGGAGACCACGACAACGCGGCGGACCGGGGCGACGCGCGTGCCCGGGACGAGCTTCGCGGCGGCCCTGGAGGCCGAGTGGATCAAGCTCCGCTCGGTGCCCTCGACCCGCTGGCTGCCCCTGGCCACGGTGCTCTCGATCGCCGGCGTCGGCGCCCTGGTCGACGCGTTCGTCGCCGAGGGCCAACGCCGCGAGGACGGTGCCGAATACGACGCCTTCACCCTCGTGCACTACGGCGTCAACTTCGGCCAACTGGCCCTGGTGGCCTTCGCGGTGCTGGCGGTGGCGGGCGAATACGGCGCGGGCACCATCCGTGCCTCGCTGGCCGCGGTGCCCGACCGGCGGCTCTTCGCCGTCGCCAAGCTGACCGTGATCACCGCCGTGGCCCTGGTCACGGCGATCGTCTCGAGTCTGACCTGCACCCTGACGGCCCGGTTGCTGCTGCCCGCCGGCGACATCTCGTTGACCGCCGCGGCCACCTGGCGCACGGCGTTCGGTCAGGTGGTCTATCTGGTGCTGCTCGCGGTGATCTGTGCGGGCGTCACCTTCGTGCTGCGCACGCCGATGGCCTCGATGGGTCTGCTGATCCCGTTGATCTTCCTCGGCACGGCCGCGCTCACCGCGATACCCGGGGTGCGCGAGGTGGCCAGGTTCCTGCCGGACAAGGCCGGTCAACGCGTCATGCGGCTGCGCGAGTTCAACGCCTACGAGTTGGCCCCGTGGCCGGGCGTCGCGGTGATGGCGCTGTGGGCGATCGCGGCGGTGGTCGCGGCGCTGACGGTGTTCCGCCGGCGCGACGTGTAACCACCGCTACGCTCCGGTTACCCACGGTCACTTCTGGGAACTCCAGAGCGCATGTCCAGATGGCGGCGGCGCGAGACGGCGGCAGGCGAGCCCCTGCCGCCGACGCGGCGCAACACCGAATTCCTGTTGCTCGTGTTCGCGGTCCTGGTCCCGGTCTTCGCCTACGCGAACGTCGGCCTGGCCAGGCACGGCTCGATTCCCCCGGACACCGCGAAATACGGCCTGGGGCTGGGCCTGCTGGTCCTGATCGCGCACATCCTGGTCCGCTTCTTCGCGCCCTACGCCGATCCGGTGCTGCTGCCGATCGCCGCCCTGCTCAACGGTCTGGGGCTGGTGTTGATCTACCGACTCGACCTGGAGACGCCGAACGTGCAGGCCGCGTCCTCGCAACTGATGTGGTCGGCCATCGGGGTGATCCTGTTCGCGGCCGTGATGATCGCCGTGCGCGATCACCGCTCCCTCGGCAAGTACGCCTATCTCGCCGCCGCCGTCGCGCTGTTCCTGATGATCGTCCCGGTCTTCTTCCCCGCCATCAACGGCGCGAAGGTGTGGATCCGGCTGGGCTCGTTCTCGTTGCAGCCCGGCGAGTTCGCGAAGATCATCCTGGTCGTCTTCTTCGCGTCCTACCTCGCCGGCACGCGCGAGACGCTGATGATGATCGGGCGCCGGTTCTGCGGCGTGAACCTGCCCCGCGGCCGCGACCTGGGACCGGTGCTCGCCGTGTGGCTGACCTCGGTCGGCATCCTGGTCCTGGAACGCGATCTGGGCACGTCCGTCCTCTACTTCGGCGCGTTCGTGGTGATGCTCTACGTGGCCACCGCCCGGATCGGCTGGATCCTGGTCGGCCTGATCCTGATCGCCCTCGGCGCGTTCGTGGTCGGCTCCGCCGAACCGCACGTCCACAGCCGCGTACAGAACTGGATGGACCCGTTCGCGAGCATCCACGCGGGCCTGGGCCCGGGGCAACTCGCCCAGTCGCTGTTCTGTTTCGCCGCCGGCGGCCTGCTCGGCGCGGGCCTCGGCCTGGGCCACTCGATCCTGGTCGGGTTCGCCGCAAAGAGCGACTTCATCCTCGCCACCGTCGGCGAGGAGCTGGGACTCACCGGCATCGCCGCGCTGTTGGTGCTCTACGCGCTCCTGGTCGCCCGCGGCTTCCGGGCGGGGCTGACCGCGCCGGACGCGTTCGGCTCGCTGCTGGCCTACGGGCTGTCCGCCGTGCTGGCGATCCAGGTGTTCGTGGTCGCCGGCGGGGTGACCGCACTGATCCCGCTGACCGGCATGACCATGCCCTTCCTCGCCCAGGGCGGCTCGTCCGTGGTCACCAACTGGGCCCTGATCGCCCTGCTGATGAAGATCAGCGACCGGGGCCGCCGCCCGCTCGCGCCGATCGAGGAACCCGTCCCGCTGCCCGAGGAGGTGCGCGCGTGATCGTCACCGCCCGACGCGCCGCCGGATTCTGCCTGCTGCTGCTGCTCGCGCTGCTCGGCAACGCGACCTGGGTCCAGGCCCACAAGGCCGACACCTACGACCACATGAGCGGCAACCGCCGTCCGCAGATCATCCGTTACCAGCAACCGCGCGGCGACATCCTGGTGGCCGACGCGCCGATCACCGGATCGCCGCACACGGCCGATTCCTTCGACCTGGCCTACGGACGCAGCTACACCGACGGCCCGCTCTACGCCCCGGTCACCGGCTACGCCTCCCAGCTCTACGGCACCTCGCTCCTGGAGGGCGTCGAGGACGACATCCTCGCGGGCACCGATCCGCGCCTGGGCGCCTGGCCGGTGATCACCGCCGTCACCCGCAGGCGCAGCGCCGCCGGCAACGTGGCCACCACCATCCTGCCCGCGGCCCAACAGGCCGCGTTCAACGGCCTGGCGAGCACCGGCAACAAGGGCGCGGTGGTCGCCCTCGACCCCACCACCGGCGCGATCCTGGCCCTGGTCAGCACCCCGTCCTACGACCCGGGCGCGGTGGCCGGCGCGAACCGGGCCGCCCGCGCCGCGTGGGCCGCGCTCGACGGCGACCCCGACCGGCCGATGCTCAACCGCGCGCTGCGCGAGACCTATCCCCCGGGCTCCACGTTCAAGGTGGTCACCGCCGCCGCCGCGCTCGCCTCCGGCACGGTCGCCGACCCCGACGAGCCGACCGCCACCCCCGACCCCTATCCGCTGCCGGAGACCCACACCCTGCTCGGCAACGAGGCCGACGGTTGCCGCAACGCCTCGCTGCGCCACGCGCTGACGGTGTCCTGCAACACGGTCTTCGCCAAGCTCGGGGTGGACATGGGCGCCGAGGTGATGCGTCGTCAGGCCACCGCGTTCGGATTCGACGACCCGAAGTTGCGGATCCCGGTCGCGGTCACCCGGAGCGTGTTCCCCAAGAGCCCCGACCGACCGCAGACCGCGCTTTCCTCGATCGGCCAGTTCGACACCCGCGCCACCCCGCTCCAGATGGCGATGGTCGCCGCCGGCATCGCCAACGACGGCGAGGTGATGCGCCCGTACCTGGTCGAACGGCTCACCCGCGACGACGGCAGCACCGTAGTGGGCACCGAACGACAGACCCTGGCCCGCGCCGTCCCCCCGTCGGTGGCCCGCCGACTCCAGCGCATGATGCAGGACGTGGTCACCACCGGCACCGGCGGCAACGCCCGGATCGACGGCGCGGTCGTCGGCGGCAAGACCGGTACCGCCCAGCACGGCGAGCAAAACCGCGCCGTGCCCTACGCGTGGTTCATCGCGTACGCCAAGCCGAGCCCCGACGCGAAGCCCGCCGTCGCGGTCGCGGTCGTCGTGGAGGACGGCGCGGCCGACCGCGCCGACATCACCGGCGGCGGCCTGGCGGCCCCGATCGCCAAGGCCGTCATGACCGCCGTCCTGTCCCGCTGACCACCCGCCCCGCAGGCCACCGCCGACCCGGCACCCTCACCGACTCCGCCGCCCCGGCCGCGACGGACCCGCCCGCGGTCAGCTCTTCCGCAACCCCGCCAGCACCCGGTCGATGACCTCTCCCACCTCGCGCCGCGCCACCGCCGGATCGGCGGCACGCG
This sequence comes from Embleya hyalina, assembly GCF_003967355.1. Taxonomy (GTDB): domain Bacteria; phylum Actinomycetota; class Actinomycetes; order Streptomycetales; family Streptomycetaceae; genus Embleya; species Embleya hyalina. The sequence continues at coordinate 58,645 of NZ_BIFH01000029.1, forward strand.
CGGTGTACATGCTCGCCTCCGAGATCAACGAGGCCAGCAGCCGAGCCAGCGGCGGCACCGGCAACTCGTCGATCTCGCCGTTGTCCATCGCCTGCCGCAGCCACGCCGCGAGCAACCCGTGCCCGTGCTCGTCCACCAACGCGTCCCACGACCCGGGCCCCAGCACCGCCGGGCCGTCCACCAGCACGATCCGCTGGAAGTCCCCGGTCGTACATACGTCCAGGAACGACTGGAAACCGTGTCGCAACTGATCCCAAGGTTCACTCGGATGGTCCTGGGCATGACGCATCTCGTGGGCGACGAGCGCCTCGGCCGCCTCGGCCGCGACGGTCTCCATCACGGCGCGGAACAGGTCGGCCTTGTCCTTGAAGTGGTGATAGAGCGCACCCCGGGTCACCCGGGCCTGCGCCACGATCTCCTCGGTACCGGTCTGTGCGTAGCCCCGGGTCGCGAACAACTCGCGGGCGGCTGCCAACAGGGCCGCACGGGTGTCTGCGACATGTTGTGCCCGACGCGTGACCGCCATACAACCCCCACGTGACGTACAGCCTGTATGTTGAAGATGTTGTCATCATCGGGCGCCCCCGGGCAACGACGCCACGCCGAGCACGGTTTCAGCGGACGCCGACGCCCCCGGGTACGGGGATAGAGAGGTGCGACGGTCATGGGCCTGCCGCTGAACCTGGCTGTGAAAATCGGCACGCATCTGGTCAAGCAGAAGATCAAGCGCGTGGACAAGTTCGCGATGATCGTGGAGGTCGAGCCACTCTTCGCGTGCAACCTCAAGTGCGGCGGATGCGGCAAGATCCAGCAGCCGCACGACGTGCTGCGCAAGCGCATGTCGGTGGAGCAGGCGGTGGCGGCGGTCGAGGAGTGCGGCGCCCCGATGGTCTCGCTGGCCGGCGGCGAACCGCTGATGCACAAGCAGATCGACCTGATCGTCGAGGAACTGCTCAAGCGCAAGAAGTTCGTGATCATCTGCACCAACGCGGTGCTGCTGCCCAAGCACCTGCACAAGTTCAAGCCGAACAAGAACTTCGCGTGGATGGTGCACATCGACGGCCTGCGCGAGAAGCACGACCAGGCGGTGGCCAAGGACGGCGTCTTCGACGAGGCCGTGGCCGCGATCAGGATGGCCAAGGCGGCCGGATTCCAGGTCTACACGAACAGCACGTTCTTCAACACGGACTCCCCCGAGACCATCGTCGACGTGCTGGACTTCCTCAACGACGACCTCAAGGTCGACCGAATCCAGATCTCCCCCGGATACGCCTACGAGAAGGCGCCGGTGCAGAACCGCTTCCTCGGCGTCGAGCAGACCCGCGCGTTGTTCAAGGCGGCCTTCTCCGGCGGCAACCGCAAGAAGTGGCGGCTCAACCACTCCGCGCTGTTCCTCGACTTCCTCGAGGGCAAGCGCGATTTCGAGTGCACGCCGTGGGCGATTCCGTCCTACTCGCTGCTCGGCTGGCAGCAGCCGTGCTACCTGATGGGCGACGGCTACGTGCAGAGCTACAAGGAACTGCTCACCGACACCGAGTGGGAGAACTACGGTCGGGGCAAGGACCCGCGCTGCGACAACTGCATGGCGCACTGCGGCTACGAGCCGACGGCCGTCCTGGCCACGATGGGTTCACTCAAGGAAAGCCTGCGCGCGGTGGTCTCGGGCTGATCCGCCCACAAACGCGGCACATCGGAAATTGGGAGGCTCGGGCACCCCTCACCGGCGCCCGAGCCACCACAACCTGATGAGGCGTGAGCGTAGCGGAAGCCGCGTTGACACGTGTCGCATGGGGGGCGTCCAAACCAAATCTTGACCCTTTTCTGCACGTGGACACTGGCGTGTCGGGTAGCTTCGTCCCGCTGTCGGCCCACCACGGGGCCGGGGCGACACCGCGAGGCGCATGTTCCGCGGGGTTCGAAATGGGGGCTTGTCCAGATGGTTCAACGTTTTCTTCGGCGTCTCGCCGGTCCGATCCTGCTCGCCGTGTTCGCGGCGGTCCTGACCGCGGCGCCCGCGCAGGCCGCGCCCGACCGGGCGCAGGTGCGTCAGGTCTCGTCCGCCTCGACGCAGACCTCGCTCACCTCGACCGGCGCGTCGACCGGTGTGCACACGGTCGCGGACACCTCTGCTCGAACCACCACCCAGCGGGCCTCGGTCGCGCAGCCGCACCCGGCCAAGAAGACGAAGAAAAAGAAGAAGAAGAGCTTCTTCAAGAAGGCCGGGAAGTTCATCTTCGCGATCATCGGCATCATCGTGCTCGCGATCATCATCTACTTCGTCTGGCGCGCCCTCAAGCGCCGCAGCTGACCGACCGCCGGTCGACCACCGATACGCCATAGGCGATACCCCGTCGATCGTCGACCGATCCGCTTCCCGAAACACCACGCGCGCCCGGCCGGGTCCCCCCGTCCGGGCGCGCGTTTCGCGTATCCGGCCCCACGCCGGACCGCATCAGTGGTGCCACGAGGGGGACTTGCCCCCGTCGCGCGTATCGGCCGACCGCCCCAGGGCGGACAGCACACCGAGAATCACCGTGATCACCAGGAAAATCGCCAGAACCGTCATACCCCGAGCATGCCATTTGCTTGCACATGCATCGAGTGGCCGGACTGCCTGATTACCGCAACATCCTGCCATCCGCGTCCTGTCCTCACGATCACCGCGCCGGCATCCTGGACGCATGCTGCGCAACGTGGTCGTGATCGTCCAGGACGGGGTCGCCCCCTTCGAACTCGGGGTGCTGTGCGAGGTGTTCGGCATCGACCGAAGCGAGGAGGGCTGCCCGGTCTACGACTTCGCCGTCTGCGCGGTCGCCCCCGGTCGGGTGCGCGCCAAGGCCGGCTACGACCTGTACGCCGAACACGGCCTCGACCGGGTCGCCGACGCCGACCTGATCGCCATCCCGGCGGGCGTCGAGCACGACGAACGGGTGGCGTCCGACCCGGTGCTCCTGGACGCGTTGCGGGCGGCCGAGGCCCGGGGCGCGTGGATCATGAGCGTCTGCACCGGCGCGTTCACCCTGGCCCGGGCGGGGCTGCTCGACGGCCGCCGCTGCACCTCGCACTGGAAGTACACCGACCGCCTGGCCCGGCTGTTCCCCCGGGCCGTGGTCGAGCCGGACGTGCTCTACGTCGAGGACCGCCGGGTGATCACCAGCGCGGGCACCGCCGCCGGGATCGACGCCTGCCTGCACCTGGTCCGGCTGGAGGACGGCAGCCGGGTCGCCAACGCGATCGCCCGCCGCATGGTCGTACCGCCGCACCGCGAGGGCGGCCAGGCGCAATACATCGCCCGCCCGCTGCCCGGGCCGACCGGCAGCCCGCTCCAGGCCACGCTCGCCTGGATGACGGAGCGCCTGGCCCGGGACCTGACCGTCGAGCGCATGGCCGAGCACGCGCTGATGTCCCCGCGTACCTTCGCCCGCCGATTCCAGCAGGAGACCGGCACCACGCCCTACGACTGGCTCATCGCGCAACGGGTGCTGCTCGCCCAGGAATTGCTGGAGGAGACCGCGCTGTCCGTCGACGCGGTCGCGGAGCGCTCCGGTTTCGGCAGCGCGGCGACCCTGCGCCACCACTTCCTCCGCCGACGCGGCACCACGCCGCAGAACTACCGCCGGACCTTCTGCCCCGGGAGCGCCACCGCATGACCGAACCCACGATCCGCACCGCCCGCGCCGACGACTACGACGCCGTCGTCGCGGTCGTCGACGACTGGTGGGGCCGGCCGATGACCGCCGCGCTGCCCCGCCTGTTCCTGGACCACTTCCACACCACCAGCCTGGTCGCCGAGGACGCCGACGGGCTCGGCGGCTTCCTGATCGGGCTGCTCTCGCCCGCGCACGCGGACGAGGCGTACATCCACTTCGTCGGCATCCGCCCGGACCTGCGCCGATCGGGCCTGGGCGCCGAGTTGTACGAGCGTTTTCTCGTGCTCGCGCGGGCGGCCGGGCGGGTCCGGGTGCGCGCGATCACCAGTCCGGGCAACACCGGTTCGATCCGCTTCCACACGGCGATGGGCTTCGCCGTGCACGGACCGGTCGCGGACCTGGACGGGCCCGGTCGGGACCGGATGCGGTTCGAACGGCGCCTGGATGTCGGACCGGGCGCGTAGCCTTCGAGGTTCGACGGTCCGGTCCGGCACCCTCTTGCCCCTGTCCGGCCCGGACCGTCGTCAGGACAGCCGGGCCGCGGCCCGCAGCGCGCGCATGACCTTGAACCGGTTCGGCCCCAGCACCATCATCGGATGCGCGTGCAGCGCGTGTATGGCGTTGCGTTCCGCGCGCACCGCCGCCGACCACTGCCGGGTCAGTTCGGCGTCCAGCCGCCCCGGGTTCTCGCGCGCGAAGGTGGTGACCACCTCGGCCGCGTGGTCGCGGTCCCGCTGAAGGGCAATCAGCTCCGCCGGGATTTCCGCCGCTTCATACATGCGGATCATCGTAGGTGGCGGAAAGCCCGACACCTAGGACATGCGTACATCACATATGCCGCGAATCCTCCGGGGTGCTCGCCGGCGTCGCCTCCTCCACCGGCGCCGTCTCCCCGCGCCCCGCCGCGCAGTACAGCGCGACCACCACGCCGAGCGCCGCGGCCCCGAGCAGGATGAGCCGATAGTCCACCACGACCAGCAGACCCGCCACGCCGAGCAGGGCGAACGCGGTGGGCGCGAACATGATCGTCCCGGCCGTCGCCGCGACCCGGCCGACCAGATGCGCCGGCGTCTCCCGCTGCAACACGGTCATCGCCGCCACGTGCACCGCCGGCAGCCCGAACCCGTTCAGCACACTGCCGGTAGCCACCGCGGGCAACCACGGCAGCACCCGCAGCCCCACCCCGATCGCGAACAGCACCAGGCCGAGCACCGCGAACCCCTTCGCGCCCAGCCGCCGGATCAGCGCGCCCGCGGCCAGCCCGGCCGCCACCGAACCCGCGCCCTGGGCCATGTACAGGACCCCGGCGAACGCGGGCGAGCGGCCGAGCCCCTCGTCGACCACGGCGTACACCGCCCCGCCGCTGATCCCCGACACCACCATCGCCAGCCCGCCGGCGACCACCAGGCGGCGCAGCGGACGGTGCGCCCACAGGTGGCGCACCCCTTCCGAGGTCTCCGCGACCCACCCGGTCGCCGTGCGTTCCCGCACCGGCTGTTCGAAGCGCATCAGCGTGAACACCCCCGCCGCGAGCACGAACGTGCCCGCGTCGAGCAGCGCGACGGTGTGTCCGCCCGACCACGCGAACAGGCCCGCGCCCGCGAGCGGGGCGATCAGTTTCATGCCCTCGGAGGCGCTGAGCCGCAGCCCGTTCAGATCGCCCAGGATGCCCGGCGCCACCGCCGCGGAGAGCGCGGTCGACTCCCCCGCGTCGATCAGCACGAAGCCGAAGCCGTAGCCGAGCATCACCGCGAACAGGATCCACACCTGCGCCTCGGAACGCACGGTGAGGGTGGCGGTGAGCAGTACGGCGAGCATCGTGTTGACCACCACGAGCAGCCGTTTGGCCGGCCATCGGTCCGCGAGCGCGCCGAGCACCGGGCCGAGCAGGGTCGGCGCGAACACGCCGAGCGCCATCAGTGCGGCGATGCTGTCCGATCCGGTCAGCGACTTGGCCCAGACCCCCGCGACCAGGGTCATCGCGCTGCTGCCGAAACCGGAGATCACCACCCCGCTCAGATACAGGCCCGCGTTGCGGTCCCGGAGCACTTTTACCCCACTCCACGCCACGCCTTCACCACGCCCCTCGTCGTCGGTGTCGCGGCCGTCATTGCTCTACTTGCAGCCATGAGCAGCGCCGTCAGCCGATTCGTCGCAGAAGTTGAGCCCACCAGACTCAGGCCCGAGGGGGTCGAGCGTAGTGGACCGGGGGGCACCGAAGTTGAGCCTTCCGCACTCAATCCCGAAAAACTTGAGCCCAGCGGACTCAAGTTCGACCTTTTCGAGGGGAAAAGTCCCGATCCGGACGCGCTGCGGGTGTTCGGCGGTTGGCTCGTCGCCCAAGCCCTGGCCGCCGCCGGGGCCACCGTCGACGCGGACCGGGTGCCGCATTCGCTGCACACCTCGTTCCTGCGGCCCGCCGACGCGACGCTGCCGCTGACCTACCGGGTCACCCGGACCCTCCAGGGACGCACGCTGAGCCACCGTCGGGTCGACGTGCTCCAGGGCGACAGGATCGTCGTACACCTGGTCGCGTCCTTCCGGGTGACCCGCCCCGAGAGCCCCTTCGACCACGCTCCGAGCGCCCCCGCCGTGCCCGCCCCGGACACGCTGCCCACCCTGGAGCGGCTCGTGGACACGCTGCCCGGTCCGCTGCGTCGACCGGGCCTGGTCCGGTACAACCCGATCGACATGCGCTTCGTCGACCCGCCGACCTGGGCGGACGAGACGTTCGCCGCCCGCCCGCCGCACAACGCGCTGTGGTGTCGCACCGACGGCGAACTCCCGGACGCCCCGCTGCTGCACGCGTGCGCCGTCGCCTACGCGACCGACCTGACCTTCCTCGACGCGCTGGTGCTGCCGCACGCGGACACCCTGGCCGGGCGCTGGATGCCGCGGGCCAGCCTGGACCACACGATCCGCTTCCACCGCCCGTTCCGCGCCGACCGATGGTGGTTGTTCGACCAGGAGGGCATCACGCTGCACGGCGCGCACGGCACGGCGCACGGTCGACTGTTCGACGCGGCGGGAAAGCTGTTTGCGACGGTCGGTCAGGAGGCACTGTTCGGCGAGCCGGTCGAACACCGGTAGCCGGGCCGCCGACGGCCGGTGGCCCCAGCCGAGGGAGTGCGCATGTCGCAGGTCGGATTGCAGGTCGGAAAGGTCTCGCTCAACGTCAGCGACCAGGACGCGGCCAAACGATTCTGGGTCGAGAAGATGGGCTTCGAGGAGGTCCTCGACACCCCCATGGGCGAGGCCGGCAGCCCGCGCTGGATCGAGGTTCGCGCCCCGGGCGACGGCATCACGCTGATCCTGTTCAGCCAGCGCTTCGACATGGAGAAGGTCGGCAGCCTGAACAACGTCCTGTTCACCTGCGACGACCTGCGACGCGCCTACACCGAGCTGAGCGCGAGGGGCATCGACTTCCCGGACAAGCCCGCGCAGCAGGAATGGGGTTGGTGGGCCACCTTCCGCGACAACGAGGGCAACTTCTACGGCCTGACCCAGCGCAACCCCTGACCGGGCACCGCCGCCGATCCGGCGCGCCCCCGGACCGAACACGGCCCCGGCGACCGGCCGCGGCCGTCGCCCCGCGCGGCCGACTGTGATCTTGGCCGCTTGCGCGGCCCCCGGGCCCACGCCTCTCGATTCCTGCGCACCGTTGGGATATCCCAGGGTGTCATGGCGGACAAGCTGCTCCTCGACTACGACGGTCCGATCGCGACGATCACCAACAACAACCCGGACCGGCACAACGCGTTCGACGACGAGATGGACGCACTGCTGTGGCGGATCCTCGGCGAACTGCGGCAACGTCCCGAGATCCGGGCGGTGATCTGGCGCGGGGAGGGCAAGTCCTTCTCCTCCGGCCGCGACGTGTCCTCGATCGGCGGGCACCGGGTCGAGGACACGCACCACGAGTTGATGACGCGCGGCCATCGCGGCATCCAGCAGCTGTTCGACCTGGACGCGCCGGTACTGGTCGCCTGCCGGGGCTGGTCGATCGGCGCGTCCTTCCAGCGTGCGCTGCTGTGCGACATCCGGGTCGCCGCCGAGGGCGCCCGGTTCATGCTCCCGGAGACCACCCACGGGGTGATCCCGGACACCGGCGGGGTGGCCCGCCTGTTCCAGATCTGCGGCCACGGCGTGGCGGCCGACCTGGTGCTGACCGGGCGGCCGATGGACGCCGCCGAGGCGTACGCGCACGGCATCGTCTCGCGCGTGGTGCCCGCCGACGCGCTGGACGCCACCGTGCGCGAGATGGCCGAGCGCATCGCCGCCGCGCCGGCCGTGACGATCAAGACCGCCCGCCGGATGCTCGGCCGGCTCGCCGAACCCGCCGTGCGCGCCTCGATGGCCGACGAGTTGATCGCCCAGACCTTCGTCAACAAGTCGGACGACTACGCCGAGTTCCGCGCCGCGCGCGCCGAACGGCGGCCCGCCCACTACACGGGGAGCTGACCCATGACCGAGACGACCGGCACGACCGACGGCATCATCGGCCTGCCCGAGCCGCCCGCCCTCGGCGCGAGCGCGCTGCCCGCGGGCACCTACGCGGGCCGTACCGTCTTCGTCACCGGCGGCGGCACCGGCCTGGGCCGGGCGATCGCCCTCGAATTCGCCCGCCTCGGCGCGAACCTCGTCGTCGCCAGTCGCAAGGAGGAACACCTGGCGGCGGCCCGCGAGACGCTGGCCGAGACCGGCGCGAAGATCCGCACCGTGAGCTGCGACATCCGCGAGCCCGAGCGGATCGCCGCCGCCTTCGACGCGGCGGTCGAGTCGTTCGGACCGCCCGACGTGCTGATCAACAACGCCGCGGCCAACTTCCCGGTCCCCGCCGAGGAGATGTCGCCCAACGCCTGGCGCACGGTCGTCGACATCACCCTCAACGGCACCTACTTCTGCGCGCGCGAGTTCGCCCGCCGACACCTGGCGGCGGGCACCCCCGGCTCGATCGTCAACATCGGCGCGTCCTACGCCTGGACCGGCGGCCCCGGCTTCGCGCACAGCGCCGCGGCCAAGGCGGGCGTGAAGAACCTGGTCGAGACACTGGCCGTGGAGTGGGGCCCGTACGGGATCCAGGTCAACGGCCTGGTCCCGGGCCTGTTCCCGCACGAGGACATGACCGCCGACATCAAGGGCAACCTCGCCGGCACCCACGACAAGGACCCGTGCCAGCCCGCGATGCGGGTCGGCCGGCTGCGCGAGCTCGGCTGGGCCGCGACGTTCCTCGCCTCGCCCTACGCCCGCTTCGTCTCCGGCCACACCCTGGTCGTGGACGGCGCCAACTGGCAGCGCCGCGGCCTGGTCAACCCGCCGGTGGTCACCGTGCGGCAGCAGATGGGCAGGGGGCCGTTCGTCCTGCCGTAGCCCGACTCCGGCCGGGTCGGGACGCCTCGATCCGCCCCGCCCCGGCCGGGTTTGCGCCGAAGCCCACCCGGCGGAAGCCCGACGGATCGGCGCGGGCCCGCATCGGGCGATGCCCTGAATGGCATACATACGCGATATCTGCGCGGAAATATGGACAATACGAAAGTAGGGCCGACCGCGACTCCCGGCACGATCGGCCCGATGTGGTGTCCGTGTTCGTCGCCGCCCAGTGTCCCGGAGCCCCGCATGTCCGATCGGCGTCTACCCTTCCGCGCCCGCAGGCACGGCACGCCCGAACCGCCCGAGCGCTCGATGGACCCCCGCGCGGCGGACACCCCCGAGCCCCCGCCCGTCGAGCACAGCCTGATCGACACGGCGATCTACGTGGAGGGGGTACGCGTCGCCTCGCCGACCACCCTCGCCGACACCTACCGCGAACTGCACGCCCGCCCGGGCGCCATGGCCTGGATCGGCCTGTATCGCCCCTCCGAAAGCCAACTCCTCTCCGCCGCCGAGGAGTTCGACCTGCACGCGCTGGCCGTCGAGGACGCGATCGTGGCCCACCAGCGCCCCAAGCTCGAACGCTACGGCGAGACGCTGTTCGTCGTCCTGCGCGCCGCCCGCTACCTCGACGACGTCGAGGAGGTCGACTTCGGCGAGCTGCACGTCTTCCTCGGCCGCAACTTCGTGGTCACCGTCCGGCACTCCGAGTCCCCCGACCTGTCGGCCGTGCGCCGCTGGGCGGAGGAGCGGCCCGAACTCCTGCGCCAGGGCCCCGAGGCGGTGCTCTACGCGATCCTGGACAGCGTCGTGGACGCCTACGCGCCCGTCGTCGGCGGGCTGCAGAACGACATCGACGAGATCGAGGCGGAGGCCTTCCTCGGCGCCCCGAACGTCTCCCGGCGCATCTACGAACTCTCCCGCGAGGTGATCGAGTTCCAGCGCGCGACCCGCCCGCTGCTGCACATGCTCGCCGACCTGTCCACCGGCTTCGACAAGTACCACGTGGACGAGGAACTGCGCCGCTACCTGCGCGACGTCCAGGACCACGCGACGATCGCCGTGGAGCGCGTGGTCGGCTTCCGCCAACTGCTCGAAGGCATCATGCGGGTCAACGCGGTGGTGGTGACCCAGGCCCAGAACGAGGAGATGAAGCAGCTCACCGCGGCCAGCAACGCGCAGAACGAGGAGGTCAAGAAGATCTCCGCGTGGGCGGCCATCCTGTTCGCACCGACCCTGATCGGCACCGTGTACGGGATGAACTTCGACCACATGCCCGAACTGCACTGGGCGTACGGCTACCCGTACGCGATCGCCCTGATGCTCGTGGTCTGCGTCGTCCTGTACCTGATCTTCAAGCGCCGCAACTGGCTCTGAGCCGCCGGGAACCATCGCCGCGTGTGCCATTCCCGAAATCAAACCTGTCGTGATCTGTCAGGTACACGCGACAGGATCTTGATCGCAGGACGAACACCGAACCAAGATCGAGGAGCATCACCATGGCGAACATCGTTCTCGTGCCCGGCTACTGGCTCGGCGCGTGGGCCTGGGACCGGGTCGCCGAACCGCTGCGGGCCGCCGGCCACGAGGTCGTCGCGATCACCCTGCCCGGCCTGGAGCCGGACCGCACCGACGGGACGGGCGTCGACCTGGCCGCGCAGTCCCGCGCCCTGATCGAGGAGATCACCACGCGCGACCTCACCGACGTGGTCCTGGCCGGCCACTCGGGCGGCGCGTTCGCCGCGTACGAGGCGCTGGACCGGATCCCGGAGCGGATCGCCCGGATCGTCTACGTGGACGCCGGCCCGGTGGCCGCGGGCATCTCGCTCCTCGACCTCCAGGAGCCCGAGGAGCGGGCCCGGATCGAGGCCGAGGTCGCCGCCCGCGGCGACGGTCGCTACGTCCACCCCTGGGACCCGGCCGCCGACCCGGTGATGCTCGACGGCCTGTCCGACACCGACCTCGCCGAACTGCGCGCCCGCGCGATGCCCCAGCCGTACGCCGTGGCCGCGAGCCCGCAGCAGGTCGCCGACCCGGCCCGGCTGCGGGTGCCGGCCCACCTGATCACCTGCCTGTTCCCGGCCGAGCAGGTCGAGGCCATGATCGCCGCCGGGCACCCGTTCATGGCCGAGTTCGCCGCGGCCGAGCAGCGCACGGTGCACAGCCTGCCGACCGGTCACTGGCCGATGTTCTCGCGCCCGAAGGACCTCGCCGAATTGTTGTCGGACATCGCCGGCTGACCCCGGCTCCGGGGTGGGCCCAGGCCCACCCCGGTTCGGGGTGCCTCCCCCGTGACCTGCCCCGTCGGCGCCCGACACACTGATGACAGAGGACATCGCAGTCACGGTAGATCCACGGGAGGACCCCATGAGCACGCTCACGCCAGACAGAGCCGACCCGCCGGCAACCCGGTGGCGGCTCGGCTGGGCGCTGCTGTGCGCCTGGCGCGGCTTCGCTCTGGTCTTCCTCTCGATCCCCGCCCTCGCGCTGTTCATCACCTGCGTGGTGTTCATGGCGCTGCTGCCGATCGGCGTCGGCCTGCTGTTCTTCTTCCCCCTGATGTTGCTGCTGCGCGCGACCGCCAACCTGACCCGCAACGCGATGGGCGCCTGGGCGCACGTCCCGATCGGTACCCCCTACCGTCGACTGCCCACGGGCGGCGGCGTGACCGGGCTGTGGGCGCGCACCAAGCGGATGATCACCGAGGCGGCCACCTGGCGGGACCTGCTGTGGGCGCTGCTCTACCTGCCGTCGAGCCTGCTGATCGCGTGCTTCCCGATGTTGCTGATCGTCAACGGCCTGCACGGCGTGCTGATGCCGTTCCTGTGGGAAGTGGCCTACCGGCACGTCGACGACGCGCAGTGGTACACGTTCATCAAGGTGGACAGCTCGCAGCGGGCCGGCCTCGCGGTGCCGTGGGGCCTGGTCCAGATGGCCGCCGGCCTCGCCCTCGCGCCCTGGTTCGCCCGGGTCAACGGACTGTGGAACCGGTCCCTGCTCGCCCCCACCAAGCAGGCCGAGTTGGCGCTGCGGGTCCAGCACCTGACCGAGAGCCGGACCGACGCGGTGGACGCCTCGGCGGCCGAACTGCGCCGGATCGAGCGTGACCTGCACGACGGCGCGCAGGCCCGCCTGGTCGCGATGGGGATGAACCTGGGCGCCGCGGAGGCGCTGATGAAGACCGACCCCGACGCGGCCCGCGTGTTGCTCGCCGAGACCCGCGAGGCGTCCGCGAAGGCGCTGCACGAACTGCGCGACCTGGTCCGGGGCATCCACCCGCCGGTGTTGTCCGACCGGGGCCTGGCCGACGCGGTGCGCGCGGTGGCCCTGGAGAGCCCGCTCGACGTCAACGTCAACGTCTCGTTGCCGGGCCGGCCCGAACTCCCGCTGGAGTCCGCCGCCTACTTCGCGGTCACCGAGGTGCTGACCAACGCGGCCAAACACTCCGGCGGCCGGCACGTGGAGATCGATCTCACGTACACGGACGGCACGTTGCGGATCTCGGTCACCGACGACGGCGTCGGCGGCGCCGATCTGATGAAGGGCACGGGGCTGCGCGGCATCCAGCGCAGACTCGATACATTCGACGGGACGCTCGCCCTGCACTCCCCGGTGGGCGGCCCGACGACTGTGATCATGGAGCTGCCGTGCGACTTGTCCTCGCGGAAGACCTCGCCCTCCTGAGGGACGGGCTGGTCCGCCTGCTCCAGGCGCACGGCTTCGAGATCGTCGCGGCCGTGGACAACGGGCCCGAACTGCTCCGGGCCCTGGTGCAGCACAAGCCGGACGTCGCGGTGGTCGACGTCCGGCTCCCGCCGACCTTCACCGACGAGGGCCTCCAGGCCGCCCTGGAGGCCCGCCGGCAGGTCCCCGGACTGCCGATCCTGGTGTTGTCGCAGTACGTCGAACAGCTCTACGCCCGCGAACTGCTCGCGGACGGCACCGGCGCGGTGGGGTATCTGCTCAAGGACCGCGTGTTCAACACCGACGAGTTCGTGGACGCGGTCCGCCGGGTCGCGTCGGGAGGTACCGCGATGGACCCCGAAGTGATCTCGAAGCTGCTCGCCCGCAACGTGCGGGACAAACCGCTGGCCCAGCTGACGCCGCGCGAGCGCGAGGTCCTGGAGCTGATGGCGGAGGGATGCTCGAACGCGGCCATCGCGGGCCGCCTGTTCGTCTCGGAGGGCGCGGTGAGCAAGCACACCACGAACATCTTCGCCAAGCTGTCGATCGACACGTCGGACGAAACGAACCGTCGTGTCCTGGCGGTTCTGGCCTACCTCAACGGAACCAACTAGGCGAACCCGCACGAACCGCCGGCCCGGCCGAGGGCATCACGAGCGGGCGATCACGCCACGGTGGTCGCACCCGCTCGGCCCGGGACGGCGCGGTGGCGATTCACCCGTGCCGTGCGGACGGGCCGCGACGCGTCGGGGATCGACGCCTTCGCCGTGGCTCGCTCGGCGGTCGGGAACCGGCGGTCAGGAGCCGGTGGTCAGGCGCAGCAGGCGGTCCCGCTCCTCCTCCACGATGCGTTGGGCCCGGAGGACGACGGCCTCGGGCACCCCTTCGGGCAGCTCGCCGAAGTCGCGGAATCGGCGGAGGTCGCGTGGACGAACGCCGGTGATGTCGTAGGCCTTCAACGCGGCGAGCGACACGGCGTAGTCGTCGAGTGTGCGAGGCATGGTCTCCTTCTCGCGCGCTGAGAGGTCCGATCCGGGCACCTCGGGCGAGCCGGCGTCGGCCGGATCAGGGCTGCTGTCGTACACGCTGCCCCCGTCTGATGTTGTCAACGTCATTGCGGCGGTGCGGGTTCCCGATACCAATCTTCCGGACGGGAGGGCGTGGGTCGCTCCCCCGTACGGATGAACTTCGCGACGCCTGTGGCAGGAGACGCGGTTTTTCGCTACTTCACCCGCCGCGATGTGTGCGTCGCACGCACCGGACGAGCCCTCATCACCTCACGGTGTTCGAGGACGCACAGATTGTCATGACGCGGGGTGGAAAGCCAAGCATCTTTGGATACTGGTTCGAATCCGACCCTTCTCGCCCGCATCAACGCCCGGCCCCGGGGAACAAGGGCGCGCGATGATACGTTCGGCGTGGTAAGTGTTTGACCCTGAATCGCCCGTTGAGCAAGGAGCGTGTGTGTCCGCCCAAGAGACGGACCCCCCTAGTACCGGTCCCTCCCGAGACTGTGATCGAAGCCGCGACGTCCGGGAGGCGGTCTCATGACCGCGGCTCTGGGCATAGCCGCGATCGTCGTGCTGACCCTCGGTACCGGTTTCTTCGTCGCCCAGGAATTCGCCTACGTGGCGGCCGACCGGAGCCTGTTGCGCCGTCGCGCGGAGGCCGGTGACAAGGCCGCGGCCCGGGCGATGACCGTGATGGGGCGACTGTCGTTCATGTTGTCGGGTGCCCAGTTGGGCATCACCGTGACGGCCCTGCTGGTCGGTTTCATCGCCGAGCCCGCGCTGGCCGCCGTGATCTCCCCCTTCCTCGAACTGGTCTCGGTGCCCGACGGCGCCGTCCCGGTGATCTCCCTCGTCCTCGGCTTCGCGGTCGCCACCGCCATCCAGATGGTGCTGGGCGAGCTGGTCCCGAAGAACTGGGGCATCGCCGAACCGGAGCGCGTCGCGGTCCTGCTGGGCCGGCCCACCATCGTGTACCTCAAGGTCGCCGGCCCGCTGATCCGACTGTTCGACACCCTGGCCAACCGCATCGTGCGCTCGATCGGCATCGAACCGGTCGAGGAGCTGCACGGCGGGGCCACCACCGAGGAGCTGGCGCACATCGTCGACGAGGCCGGCCGTGACGGCGACCTCGACCCCGGTCTGTCCGGGATCCTGCGCCGCGCGATCGCGTTCGGCGACCTGACCGTGGACCAGGTGATGGTGCCGCGGCCGGACGTGGTCCGGGTCCGCGCCGAGACCACCGCCGCCGAGCTGATCGAACTGGTCGCCGAGCGCGGCCACTCGCACTACCCGGTGGTCGGCGAGCGGGTCGACGACGTGCTGGGCGTGGTCGGCGTGGCCTGCCTGCTCGAGGTGGCCCCCGAGGACGCCGCGCACGTCACCGCCGGATCCATCGCCCGGCCCGCGCTGCTCGTCCCCGACACCGCCGGGCTGGCCTCGCTGCTCGAACAACTGCGGGCCGCCAACGAGGAGTTCGCGGTCGTCCTGGACGAGCACGGCGGACTCGCCGGGATCGTCACCTACGAGGACGTGGCCGAGGAACTGGTCGGCGAGATCGCCGACGAGAGCGACGACGAGGACCCCGTCGACACCGAGCCCGAGGACGGCTGGTGGCGCCTGGACGCCGGACTGCGCGTGGACGAGACCGAGCGGATCGTCGGCGCCGAGTTGCCCGACGGGCCGTACGACACCCTCGGCGGTCTGGTCATCGCGCACCTGGGTCGGCTGCCCGAGGTGGGCGACCGGATCCGGGTCCCCGACCCCGACGAGGTCCGCGCCGGGCGCTCGGCCGAGGAGGACGACGAGCCGATCCGCTACACCGAGATCGAGGTGCTGGCGGTCGAGCGGCACGTGCCCGCCCTGGTCCGGCTCCGGGTGCTGACCTCCGAGCCCGCGTTCCCCCGCGACATTCCCGAATGGAGCGCCGATCGGCGCGCCGGACACGAGACACGCACCACAGAGGTGACCGCATGACCCCGTCCCTGGCCTCCGCCGGCGGCCTGGGCTCGATGGAGCTGGGCCTGTGGCCGGCCCTGGCCGTCACGGTCGCGCTGCTCGTGGGCAACGCGTTCTTCGTCGCCGCCGAGTTCGCGATGGTCGCCGCGCGGCGACACCGTCTGGAGGCCCTGGCCGCCGAGCGCAAGCGCGGCGCCAAGTCGGCGCTGGCGGGCGTGCGGGAGTTGTCCCTGATGCTGGCCGGTGCCCAGTTGGGCATCACCATGTGTTCGCTGGGCCTGGGCATCGTGTCCGAGCCGGCCATCGCCACCATGCTCGACCCGCTCTTCGACGCCGTCGGCATGCCGGCCGCGGCCGGGCACGCGGTGTCGTTCGCGATCGCGCTGGTGGTCGTGGTGATCCTGCACATGGTGCTCGGCGAGATGGCGCCCAAGTCGTGGGCGATCGCCGGCCCCGAGAAGGTCGCGCTCGTCCTCGCCCCGTCGTTCCGCGGCTACACCCGCGTGGTGCGACCGCTGCTGCGCGCGATGAACGGGGTCAGCAACGGGATCCTGCGGCTGGCCCGGATCGACCCCAAGGACGAGTTGTCGCACCCCAAGGACGCCGAGGGGCTGCGCCGCCTGGTGGGCGAGTCCCGTCGGCTCGGCCTGATCGACAACGCCTCGCACGACGTGCTCTCGGGCACGCTGCGCACGCACACCGAGCCACTGGCCCGGCTGATCGTGCCGACCGCCGAGATCGACTCGGTGCCGGCCGACGCGGGGCCGGAGGAGATCGCCGCGGTCTCCCGCCGCAACGGCCGCAATCGGCTGCTCGTGCGGAGCGAGGACGGCACGCTGTTCGGGGTGGTGCACATCCGCAAGGTGCTCACCTCCCGCACGCAGGCGTCCGGGAACACCGCCGGCGAACTGGCCACCGCGGTGCTCACCCTCACCGTGGACACCCCGATCCAGCGCGCCGTGGCCGCCCTCCAGGAACGCCGCGCGTCCCTGGCCCTGGTCCACGCCGCCGACGGCACCCTGCTGGGCCTCGTCGGCCTGGACGACCTGCTCGGCAGCGTGCTGGGCGCCAGAGCCGCGTGACCGCGCCCCGGGCCGACCCGATCGGGTGATGCCGGTCGGCCGGTCGGGTTGCTTTGGTCGGGGGTCGGGGGCGGGGCGTGTCACGTTCGCGGGATGAGAGTCGAAGTCAGACACGGTCCCGCCTTCGCCGCCGCGCGCTGCCTGCTCGATCCGGGCGAGGCGATGCGGGCCGAATCCGGCGCGATGATGGCGCACAGCGCGGACGTGGAGATCTCCTCCAAGGTCGAGGGCGGCCTCATCCGGGGCCTCAAGCGCAGCATGCTGGGCGGGGAGTCGTTCTTCCAGACCACGTTCACCGCGCCCGCGCGGGGCGGGTGGGTGGACGTGGCCACCGCCCTGCCCGGCGACATCGCCAACGTCACGCTCACCCCCGAGGTGCCCGAGTTCCTGCTCACCCGGACCAGCTGGCTGGCCAACTCGGCCGGGGTGCACATCGACACCCGGTGGGGCGGGCTGCGCAACCTGGTCGGCGGCGAGGGCGGGTTCCTCGTGCACGCGTCCGGGCAGGGCGAGGTGATCATGGGCTGCTACGGCGCGCTGGACGTGCTGGACCTGGAGGCCGGCGAGCAGGTCGTGATCGACACCGGCCATGTGGTCGCCTACGCGCCGACCATCACGTTCACCACCCGGCGGGCCGCACGCGGGCGCACGATCGCCTCGGTCACCTCCGGCGAGGGTCTGGTCTTCGACTTCACCGGGCCCGGCCGGGTGCTCACCCAGACCCGCAACCCGTCCGCGTTCGCGTCGTTCGTCGCCGGTCTGCCGGGTGTTCGCAACTGAGCGGCGGCGAGCGGCGGCGGCTCAGCCCGACGCGCGGTGCGCTCCCGGCGTGTGGCCGAAGGCGCGCCGGAAGACGTCGATGAACGCGCTCGCCGAGGACCACCCGCAGCGGTGCGCCACGGTGGTCACCGGTACGTCCTCGGCGAGCAGTACCAGCGCGTGGTGCAGCCGCGCCTGGGTACGCCACTGCGGGAACGTCATGCCCACCTCGGCCGCGAACAGCCGGGTCAGCGTGCGCTCGCCCGCCCCCACCTCCGCGCCCAGGGCGGCCAGGGTGCGCTGATCGGCGGGATCGGCCCGCAGCAGCGCGCAAACCGCCACCAGGCGCGGATCCCGGCCGGTGGGCAGGTGCAGCGCCTGCCGGGGGCTGTGCCGGAGCTGGTCCAGCAGGACCGCGAGGATGCGCCGCCCCTCGTCGGTGCCCACGAGGTCGGGGCGGCTGTAGGCGATGATCAGCTCGCGCAGCAGCGGGCCGACGGCGAGCACCGCGGGGCGGGCCGGGTCCAGCGGGTCGGCGCCGGCGGGGATGCCCACCGCGTGCAGCACGGTCCGCCCGTGCGCGCGATGCCGGTGCAGGGTGCCGGCCGGGATCCACAACGCGCGGGTGGCGGGCGCGACCCAGGTGCCCGCGTCGGTGCTCACCGACAACACGCCCCGACCCGCGTAGACGACCTGGTGCACCTCGTGCCGGTGCGGCGCCACCCCGCCCCCGGCGGGCAGGTGACGGGTGGTCGTGCTGAGGCCGGTGGGCGGCTCGGCGAGGGGTTGGCGGGAGATCGGCATCACTTGGCAGATTATCGGAAGCCCGCCGACGGTGTCGGAATCGACGATCGACGGGTGACCAATCCCCCGCCCACCGGGCACCCCGAACAGCTTCGATCGACTCCCGACGCCGACCCCACCGCCGACGCGTCGCCCACCGCCGCCGACCGACGGGCCATCCCGATGATGGCCGTCGGGCACGCGACCGTGGACTTCTACCAGGGGGTCGTGCCCTGCCTGGTGCCGTTCCTGGTGGCCGAGCGGCACTACGGCTATGTGGCGGCCTCCGGGATCGTGCTGGCCGCGACCCTGCTGTCCTCGATCGTGCAGCCGCTGTTCGGCGCCCTCACCGACCGCTGGACGATGCCGTGGCTGATCCCGCTCAGCACCACCGGCGCGGGCCTGGGCATCGCCTTGGCCGGACCGGCCGACTCGTACCCGCTGACCTGGCTGGCCATCGCGCTGTCCGGGATGGGCGTGGCCGCCTACCACCCCGAGTCCGCGCGGCTGGCCCGGGTGGCCTGCCGAGGCAGTCACGTCGCGATGGGCTGGTACTCGCTCGGCGGCAACGTGGGCTTCGCCCTCGCCCCGATCATCGCCTCCCCGATCCTGTCCGCCGGCGGTCTCGACGCGACCCCGTGGCTGCTGCTGCCGGCCCTCGCCGGGGTCGCCGTCACCGCCTCCGTGATCCGCCGACTGGCCCGCTACGCCGCCGCCACCCGAGCCGCCTCCGTCCCCACCCGCCCGGACGACTGGCCCGCCTTCACCCGGCTGACCGCCGTCATCGTGTGCCGGTCCATCGTCTTCGTGGGCCTGAGCACCTTCGTCGCGCTGTTCGCCGAACGGCACCTCGCCGGCGGCGACACGGCCGGCTCGATCGCGCTGTTCTGCCTGTTCGCCGGCGGCGCCGTCGGGACCGTGCTCGGCGGTCGGCTGGCCGCCCGCTGGGGCCGTACCCGCACCCTGCGCCGCGCCTACGCCGCGTCCGTGCCGGCCACCGCCGGCCTGGTGCTGATCCCGGGCCCGACCCTGTACCTCTTCGCCGCCGCCACCTCGATCGCCCTCTACGTCCCGTTCTCGCTGCACGTCACCCTCGGCCAGGACTACCTGCCGCACCGCATCGGCACCGCCAGCGGCGTCACCCTGGGCCTCGCGGTCAGCATCGGCGGCGTGGCCACCCCCGCCATCGGCGCGCTCGCCGAGGCGAGCACCCTGCGGATCGCGCTCACCCCGTTGATCGCGCTGTGCGCGCTCGCCTGGTACCTCGGCCGCACCCTGGCCGAGCCCGAGGACCGCCCCGGGCCCGGCCCGTCGCGCACGGCCGACGCCTCCGCGGGGTAGGCCGGTGTAGGCCGCTCGCGGATCGGGGACCGGCCGGGCATGAACGTACGCGCGCTGGCCGTCGACTTCGGGGACACCCTGGCGGTACCCGGACCCAACCCCGACGGCCGCGTCGTCCTGGAGGTGCTGCGCGAACTGCCGGACACGCGCGTCCCGGACGCCTTCGTGGCCGCCTACGACCACGTGCACCGGATCACCCGCGAGGGCGACCGGGTCCGGGACACGCACACCTCCTTCGCCACCGAGATCCACTGGGCCGCGCGGTTGTGCGGGGCGCGGATCCCGGACCCCGGGGCGGCCCTCGAACCGGTCTTCGAGCGGGTCCCGGACTCCCGGGTGATCCGCCGGGCCGCCGAGGCGCTGCTGCGCATCCGGGCCCGCGGCGACCTGGTGTGCGTACTCGCGTGCGACACCCAGCGCCCCGAGTCGGTACGCCGGCGGACCCTGGCCGAGGCGGGCATCGAGGACTGCTTCGACGCCGTCGTGCTCTCCTGCGCGATCGGGCTGCGCAAGCCGCACCCGGACTTCTACGCCGAGGTCGAACGCGCCTGCGGCGTCCCGCGCGAGGAGATCATGTTCGTCGGCAACACCCCGAGCAAGGACGCCACCGCGCCGCACGTGTACGGGATGCGCGCGGTGCTGGTCGCGCCGACCGGCCGCCCGCGGGGCCTGGCCGACCCGATCGGGGTGATCGGGCACTTCGCCGAGTTGCCCGACTACCTCGGTCGCGCCGCCGCCGACCGGCCCGCGCTCAGCGGCGGATCTCCGCCACGTGCTCCACGTTGAGTACGTCCGCGACCTCGCGGCTCGGCGCGGTCGCGAACCACGCGTCCAGGATCTCCATCAGCACCGGCCCCGAGGTCAGCCGCATGCTCAGCGCCAGCACGTTCGCGTGGTTCCAGCGCCGCGCGCCGGCCGCCGTCTCCGCGTCCGAGCACAGCGCCGCCCGGATCCCGTCCACCTTGTTCGCCGCGATCGACGCCCCGGTACCCGTCCAGCAACACACGATCGCCTGATCGGCCCGCCCCGCCGCCACCTCGCGCGCGGCGGCCGCGCTCACCGGCGCCCAGTCGTCGGCGAACTCGGGCGTGTGCGCCGGGTCGAAGGCGCCGTACGGCAGTACTTCGTGGCCACGCTTGCGCAGTTCGTCGGCGAGGTACAGGCCGCAGCCCTTGATCTGGTCGGCCGAGATCGCGATGCGCATCGGATACTCCCTGGTCGGTGCTTCGTCTGGTCGGTGGTCGGCGCCTTGTCGGCACCGGGTGTGAGACTGGACAGCATGGTCCCCACGGACACTCTGCACGTGACCCGACACACCTCCGCGCTCGGGTCCATGGAGACCGTGTCGGCACCCGCGCATCCCGCGCTCGCGCCGCTGCTCCACTCCTGCCTCGGCTACGACGAGCGCCTCCACGCGCCACTGCGCCGCCGCGAGGTGGCCACCGGCTCGATCACCGTGATCATCGGTTTCGTGCCGATCCGGGTCCACTCCCCGCACGCGGGCCTCGACACGCCGGGCACCACCCACTCGTTCGTGGCCGGACTGCACGGCGGGCCCGCGATCGTCGAGCACGACGGCCGACAGGCCGGCATCCAACTCGACCTGACCCCGCTCGGCGCCTACACGCTGCTCGGCCTGCCCCTGGCCGAGATCGCCGACCGGGTGGTGCACCTCGACGACCTGCCCGGATGGGACGGCGACGCGCTGGTCGACCGGCTGGTGTCCGCGCCCGACTGGGCGACCCGCTTCGCCCACCTCGACGAGATCCTGCTTCGGCGCCTGGACATCGGCCCCGAGCCGCTGCCCGAGGTGATCCGCTCCTGGGACCTACTGACGGCGAGCGCGGGCCGGATCGACGTCACATCGCTGGCCCGGGAGACCGGATGGAGTCGGCGCCACCTCGGCGCCCGCTTCCGGGAGACCGTCGGCCTGCCGCCCAAGACGATGGCAAGGGTGTTGCGCTTCCGGCACGCGATCGCGCTGCTGGACGGGGCGCCGCGCTCGTGGGCGGAGGTCGCGGCGGAGGCCGGCTACTACGACCAGGCGCACTTCAATCGCGACTTCAAGGTGCTCGCGGGCTGCACCCCCGGGGCCTACCTGGGCTCCCGGCTGCCCGCCGGCGGTTTCGCGGGCTGACCGGCGGCACGGCGGGGCTCGTTCCCGTTTGTCCAATACCGCGAGGGGTCACCAGCCGGAAGCTGGTCTCGACCCGCCCGGCACACACCGGACCCACCGCGACAGGCCGCCACACCCGGCCGCAAGGAGCGCACCATGAGCGACAACACGCTGATCGCCGACCTCGTCCCGACCCTGCGCTACAACGACGCGACGGCGGCGATCACCTTTCTCCGGGAGGCGTTCGGGATGACCGCGGTCATGGTGGTCCCGGGCGACGGCGACACCGTCGCACATGCCGAACTGACCTTCGGCAACGCCATGGTGATGCTCGGCAGCAACCCGCCGGAGGGACGGGACGACCGGCTGCGGTGGCCCGTCGGCGGCTCGGCGCTCTACGGCGTGATCGACGGCGACGTGGACGCGCACTGCGCGCGGGCGGTGGCGGCGGGCGCGACCGTGGTGCTCGAGCCGAAGGATCAGGACTACGGCGGTCGCGGCTACACCGTCCGCGATCCCGAGGGCAATCTCTGGAGCTTCGGCGGCTACCGCCCGAACGTCTGAGGTCCGCGTGCGTCGGCGGGCCGGCGCGGGGCCCGGCCCGCCGACGATCGCGCCGCCCACACGGGCTAGCGTCATGCCGTGGAGATGAAGACTCTGGGGTACGACCACCCCGACGTGCGCAAGCTGGTGGCGGATGTGCAGCAGGAATACGTGCACCGCTACGGCGACCCCGACGAGACGGCGGTGGACCCGGCCGAATTCCTGCCGCCCGAGGGCCTGTTCTGCGTGGCGTACGACAACGGCGCCCCGATCGCCTGCGGGGGCTGGCGGGCTCGCGGCACGTCGCCGGAGGACCCGAGCCTGTGCGACGGCGACGCCGAACTCAAGCGGATGTACGTGGTGCCGCACGCCCGCGGGCGCGGTCTGTCCCGGGTGATCCTCGCGCACCTGGAGGAGACCGCCCGCGCGGCGGGCCGGCTGCGGGTGGTCCTGGAGACCGGGTCCAAGCAGCCGGAGGCGATCGCGCTGTACCGGTCCTCCGGATACGAGCGCATACCCGGGTTCGGCTACTACAAGGACTACCCGAGCAGCATGTGCTTCGCCAAGGCGCTCTGAGCACGCTCCCGGGGATCCTCCGGGCGAGTCGTCGCGGCGGTTTTCCGGGATCGGCGCTCGTGGACGGGGGGAGCGCCGGGCCGGTTCGCCGGCGGGGTCGCCCCCGCCGGCGGACCGGCCGTCAGTGCTCCACGTCGGACCCGGCGGTCTGCGCGCCGCGCAGCATGAACCAGGCCGCGACGGCGGCGGCGAGCAGCACCACCGCGCCCGCGCCGGCCGCTATCCGCAGTCCCTCCAGGAACGCGTCGTTCGCCGAGTGCGTGAGGTCGGCGGCGACCTGCCCGGACACCGTGTCGGCCGCCTCGGCGGCGCCGGCGAGCGACTCGCGCGCACCGTCGGCCGCCGGGCCGGACACCCCCTCGGGCACCGTCAGGTGGCCCCGGTAGATCCCGGTGACCACCGAGCCGAGCAGCGCGATGCCCAGCGCCGCGCCCAGTTCGTACGCGGTCTCCGAGACGGCGGAGGCCGCGCCCGCGTTCTCCTTCGGCGCGCTGCCCAGGATCAGGTCGGCGGTGACCGTGAACGAGAAGCCCGCGCCGACACCGACCAGGAGCAGCACGCCGCCCAGGTAGAGGTACGGCGTGTCCTCGGCCAGCACGGTGAGCGCGCCCAGGGCCAGCCCTATCGCGGTCAGGCCCGACGTCACCACCACGCGCGGGGTGAGCCGGCGGGCCGCCGCGCCCGCGAGCAGACCCGACACGATCGCCCCGACGGTGGCCGGCAGCTCGGCCAGACCCGCCTGCAACGGGCTGCGCCCCTGGACCAGTTGGAGGAACTGGGACAGGAAGAAGATCAACCCGGACATGCCGAGCACGGTCAGCAGGTCGGCCAGTACCGATCCGGAGAACGCCCGGTTGCGGAACAGGCGCATGTCGAGCAGCGGCACCGGCAGCGACAACTGCCGGCGGCCGAACCACACCAGCGCGGTCACCCCGATCGCCAGTGCCGCCCACACGTCGGGGCGCAGCAGGCCGTGGGTCGCGGCCTCCTTGACCGCGTACACGGTCGCGATCATGCCGACCAGGGACAGTGCGGCACTGAGCATGTCCCACGGGCCCGGGTTCGGGTTGCGCGACTCGGGGAGCATCTTGACGCCGACGGCGATCAGTACGGCCATCACCGGCAGGTTGATCAGGAAGACCGAGCCCCACCAGAAGTGTTCGAGCAGGAAGCCGCCGACGACCGGGCCGAACGCGGCGCCGGCCATCGACATCGCGCCCCACACGCCGATCGCGAAGCTGCGCTCGCGCGCGTCGGGGAAGATGTTGCGGACCAGGGCCAGGGTGGAGGGCATCAGCGACGCGCCGGCGACGCCCATCGCGACCCGGGCGGCGATCAGTGCCTCGGCGCTGGGCGCGTAGGCGGCGGCCACGGACAGCGCGCCGAACGCGGCCGAGCCGAAGAGCAGCAGCTTCTTGCGGCCGATCCGGTCGCCGAGGGTGCCGGCGGTGACCAGCAGACCGGCGATGACGAAGGAGTAGACGTCGCCGATCCACAACAGCTGGGTGCCGGTCGGCTCCAGGTCCTCGCTGAGGAACGGGATGGCCAGGCCGAGCACGGTGGCGTCGATCGCCACGAGCAGCACCGACAGGGTCAGTACGCCGAGCGCGATCCAGCGGCCCGGCGCGCCCTTGGCGGGGCCGCCGGTGCCGGTATGAGCGGGAATCGAGGAAGTGGGAGCTGCCATGATCGAAAGTCCAAAAAAGAGATGGAACCAGGGGTGGGGCGACGGATCGGGTGTCGCGTCGCCCCGGGGGGTCAGTCGGGGTTGCCCGGGGTACGCCGGGCGCCGCCGAGCAGGAGTTCGGTGACCGAGCGGGCCGCGTCGCGGCCGGCGAGGCGGCCCTCGTGCACGGCCCAGCCAGCCGCGGCGACGAACGCGAACAGCGCCTCGGTGACCCACTGGGCGGTGAGGTCGACCCGCATCGAGCCGTTCTCCTGGCCGCGCCGGACCACGGCGGCCACCTGCTCGTCCATCACGCCCCAGGCCCGCTCCAGGTCCGGGTCGCCGACCAGCGAGCTCTCGCCGTACAGGAACGCCAGGTAGTCGGCGCAGGGCATCAGCTGCTCGACCAGGTCGCGCAGCGCCCGCGGTACGTCGTCGGCGCTCAGGTCGGCGGCGTCGATCGCGCACCCGATCCGGGCGGAGGCCTCCGCCCCGAGCGCGGTGATCAGCGCCGGGCGGCCGGGGAACATCCGGTGCAGCGTGGCCCGGCTGATCCCGGCCGCGCGGGCGATCTCGTCCATGGACGAGGCGGGGCGCCGGAGCAGCAGGGTGACGGCGGCGCGCAGCACCTGCTCGTTGTCGGTGGGCATGGATCAACTCTAGCCCAGATGAGACATCTTTGTCTCAGGAATTACGTGACAGGCTCAGCCGGCACACCGTGCCATCGGGCGGCGCGCCGTGGCGTCGGGTCAACCCGCGCCCTGCGGGGTCAGCTCCGGACGGGGTTCCTGCCAGGTCAGCACCGCGCCGCCGAGCCCGGCGTTGAGCCCGGCGCCCGGAAACACCCGCAGCCGCCACGGCGACAGGCGCATCACCGCGAAGTCGGGCGAGGAGGGCTTCTCCCACCCGGGCACCCCGGCCGGGTCGTAGCCCAGCGGCTCCGGGGTGTCCCGGAACAGGTGCCACACCCGCTCGCGGACCTCCTCGTCGAAGAGCAGGTCCGCGCGGCACTCGGCGGCGCACGTGTCGTGCGTGGGCGACCAGTAGTTGCAGGAAACGAACGGGTTGCGGGCGATGTGCGCGCGTTTGGTCGCGGTCGGCGCGGTGACCACCCAACCGGTGAGTCGACCGTGCTCCCACACCCAGTAGGGGTGCAGGATCCGGGTGCGAGGGCGGCCGGCGCTGTCCACGGTGGCGATCGAGGCCCACACGATCGAGTGCGCCATGGCGACGAAGGCCGGGGCCGCGGTTTCCAGATCGGTCATGGCGGCAACCCCTGTCTCGTCGTGACGGCCCGACACCCACCCCATACTGTCGTGAACGGGCGCGACCCTAAAGGCCCATCGGGAAGTCGTACGAGGCCGGCGGCTTGATCCGCACCCGATCGTCCTGGAACATCACCGAGATCTGGTCGTGCGGACGCAGCTCGATCCGGGCCGGATCGCCGGTCACCGACTCGCCGTTGAGGTAGGTGCGATAGGTGTGCGTGGCATCGGGGGTGAGCGCGCCCAGGTGGGTGTCGTCGAACCTGACGTTCCACATCGCGAACAACTGGCCCAGGACGAAGCGGGCGTTCGCGTCGTGGCTCTCCACGTGCAGTACGCCGCTGTTGTCGTGGGTGTGCAGGTCGGCCAGCAGCCCGGACGTGTGGTCGATGCCCAGATTCGGGGCGACCTCGACGCGCTCCGGGCCGACGAAGATGTCCAGATGCACGTGGAAGTGCTGCTTCGCGCCCTCCATCGTGTCCAGCGCCAGTCCGGCGTCGGCCCCGCGCCGCGCGCTGTCGGCGGGCACCGGCCAGGGCGGCAACTCGGCGTTGGTGGACGCCTTCGGCCGCGGCAGCGGGGGCCGGACGTCGGCGGCCACGGGGGCGCCGGCGGCGAGTGAGCAGGCGGACAGGAGCGCGGCGACCACGCCGACTCCGCCGCGGAGATGACGGTTCATCAGGGGCGCCTTCCGGAAGCGGGACGAAATCACCAACCTCGCGGCTTCGGCGACCCCGACGAAAGCCGATCGGGCGCGTCGGACCCGGACTTCACCCATACGGAGCACGGTGCGGCGCGCCCCCGGCGGTGTTCGGGATTCGGGCCGAACGCGGAACGCGCCGCCGCGCGACCACATGCCGCCCGCCGCGCCGCGGCGTGTCCTCGATCCCCCGGGCGTCGGCTACGACGAGGCCGGCGGGCTCGGGTTCGTCGTCGGCAGGAGTGCCTCGCAGGTCTTCAGGGCCTCGACCACCGCGGGGTCCGTGCGGTCGAGGGCCGACGGGCCACCCGGGGGGAGGTCGACGTGGTGGTCGTGGAGGCAGCTCGCGAACGCCCGGGTGCCGGAGTCGTTCGGGCCGCCGTTCGGGGCGGCGGTGCCCCGGCCGCCCGGTGTGCGGGAGGGGCGCAGCGTCGCGCAGGTCTCCTCGGCCTTGCGCAGGGCGGGATCGGTCGCGCGTGGGCGGCCGGGGAAGCCCGAGGGGCGTTCGCCGGCCGGGCGGCTCGGGCGATCGGATGGGCGGGCGGTGCCATCGGGCCGACCCGACGGGCGGGCTCCCCCACCCGGCCGTCCGGTCGGCACCGTGACCCCGTTCGCGCGCAGGCAGTCGGTGTACGCCTTCGTGGCGTCGGCACCGGCGCTCGGCGCGCTCGACGGACCCGCGACGCTCGTGCTCCTGCCGCCGCTCCCCCCACATCCGGCCAGCAGCAACACGAGTGCCGAGGCGGCGACCGGCACTACCGCCGTGGTCCATGCCGGTCGACCCGGGTACCTCGTCATGACGTCCTTCCCACGCGACTCGGGATCGGCCGCCGGACGACGCACCGCCCATCCGCCCCGGACTCAAGCACGGCGGGATGGTGGTTGGCCGCGCGCCGCCTGGGAGTTCGCTGGGAGCCCGAGCCGAATCCCACGGAAGACTTGTCGTTATTGCAATGATTTCATCCGGTACGCGCCCGGCCTCCGGCCTCGATCCGCCGTCGCGTTGCCGGCCAACTCCCAGACGGCCGACAGCCTTCCGGTACGTGTGCGGTTCAGTCTTGACCGCCATGAGGCGTGTACGACTACGACGCAAGTCGGTCCTGCTCAATCTGACCCTGGCCGCGGCGTTGGTCACCGGCGCCGGCTTCGCCTACGCGGCGGTGGACGACGGGGGCGGATCGACGCGCACCGGCCGGGCGCGTACGGGCAAGGTCACCAAGGGCACGGTGATGGCCACGGTGTCCGCGTCCGGGTCGTTGAGTTCGCCCTCCGACACGGGGGTGGCCTTCACCGCCGCGGGCAAGGTCACCGCGGTCGCGGTCAAGGTGGGCGACCGGGTCACCGCCGGCCAGGTGCTGGCGCGGATCGATCCGGCCCAGGCCGGGGAGGCGCTGGACGCGGCGAAGTCGGCCGTGACCGTGGCCCAGGCGAATCTGACCAAGGCCCGCGCGGGCACCCCGGTCCAGAGCGGAGGCGGCAACGGAGGCGGCAGCAACGGCGGTGGCAGCGGCAACCAGGGCAGTGGCAACCAGAGTTCCGGCATCGAGAACACGGCCGTACGCAGCGGCGGCACCGCCTCCCGCGATGTGCCCGCCGCCACGCCCACGACGGCGCCGCCCGGGTCCGCGTCCACCCCTGTCGCCCAGCCGCACCCGACCGTCACCGTCACCGTCACCAAAACCGCGACGGCCACCCCGTCGCCGAGCACGACGGTGGACGCCGCGGCGGTCACCCAGGCCGAATCGGCCCTGGTCACGGCGAACAACAAGGTCGCCGACGCGCAACGGGTCCTGGACGGCTGCACCCTGATCGCCCCCTCCGACGGCGTGGTGGCCTCGGTGTCGGGCAAGGTCGGCGACAGCGTCTCCGCCGGCGGCTCGGGCGGTACCGGCGCCTCCACCGGCTCTTCCGGCTCTTCCGGCTCTTCCGGCTCGGGCGGTTCCGGCGGCCAGGGCGGCTCGTCCGCGTCCTCGAACAGCACGGCGAGCGGATTCGTGGTGCTCGCGAACCCGACCGGCATGGAGAGCCGGGTGTCCTTCTCGGAGGCCGACGCGGCCAAGGTCAAGGCGGGACAGCCGGCCACGGTCACCCTCAACGTCGACTCCGCGATCCGGCTGAACGCCAAGGTGGTGAGCGTCAATCCGCTCCCGGACAGCGGCGGGTCGGCCGGTTCGGTCAAGTACGGCGCCACCATCGCGCTCCAGGGCGACGTGTCCACGCTGCGCACCGGCCAGACCGCGAACATCTCGGTGATCGTCGCCCAGGCGGACAACGCGCTCCAGGTGCCCTCGGGAGCGGTGACCGGCGGCACGAGCGGTTCCGCCGGCACCGGCGGCTCCGGCGCCTCGGTACGCGTCCTCGTGGACGGCGTCGAACAGCGCCGCACGGTGACCCTCGGCGTGGTGGGCGACCAGACCACGCAGATCCTCTCCGGCCTGGCCGAGGGCGACGAGATCGTGATCGGCACCGTTGCCGCCACCGGTTCCACCTCGGGCCGCTCCGGCCAATCCACCCGCGGCGGCGGTACCGGCGGCGGAGTCCCGGGCGGCGGCGGGGTCTTCCCCGGCGGCGGCAACGGCGGCGCGACCGGCGGCGGCTTCCCGCGCGGCGGCTCACGATGAGCGGGCCGCACGGGGGCCGCCCCGCGCCGGTGATCGACGTCCGCGCGGTGACCAGGTCGTACGGGCACGGCGCCGCCGCCGTGCAGGCGCTGCGCGGCGTCGACCTGACCATCGAGGTCGGCGAATACGTGGCCATCATGGGCAGTTCGGGCTCCGGCAAATCCACCCTGATGAACGTCCTGGGCTGCCTGGACGTCCCGTCCTCGGGCCGCTACCTGCTCGACGGCCTCGACGTCGGCCGGCTCGACGAGCACCAACTCGCCCTGGTCCGCAATCGCCGCATCGGCTTCGTCTTCCAGTCGTTCAACCTGATCCCGCGCACCACCGCGCGCGCCCAGGTCGAACTTCCGCTCTCCTACGCGGGGGTGCGCGCCAGGGAACGCCGGCGCCGCGCCCGCGCCGCGCTCGACCTGGTCGGCCTGTCCGATCGCGCCGACCACGCGCCCAACGAACTCTCCGGCGGCCAGCAACAACGTGTCGCGCTGGCCCGGGCCCTGGTCACCGCCCCGGCCCTGCTGCTCGCCGACGAGCCCACCGGCAACCTGGACAGCCACAGCACCCGCGAGGTGCTGGGCATCCTGGACCGGCTGCACGAGGCCGGCCGCACGATCGTCGTCATCACCCACGAGGACGAGGTCGCCGCCCGCGCCGAACGGGTCCTGCGCCTGGTCGACGGCCTGGTGGTATCCGACCGCCGGCGATCCCCCGCGTCCGCGCCGGCCGCGCCGGAGCCCGTCGCGGCCGGCCCGCTCGTGGAAGGTCCCCGTCGGTGAACCCCGTCGAAGTGCTCCGATTCGCCGTCCTGGGCCTGGCCGCGAACAAGATCCGGACCGCGCTGACCATGCTCGGCGTACTGATCGGGGTCGGCGCGGTGATCCTGCTCGTCGCCGTCGGCAACGGCTCGTCCAAGTCGGTACAGGCCTCCATCCAGCGCCTCGGCACGAACCTGCTCACCGTCTCGCACACCGCGGGCGGCGGGCGATTCGGCGCGGCCGGACAGGGCGGCACGCTCAAGGACCTCACTCCCGAGGACGCCCGGGCGCTGGTCGACAAGACCCTGGCCCCGCACGTGAAGTCGGCCGCCCCGGTGCAGACCACGTCCCAGAGCGTCACCTACGCCGGCCAGTCGGTCACCGTGTCCCAGATCGTCGGCACCACACCGGACTGGTTCGCCACCACCAACCACGACCTGGGCCGGGGCGCGCTGTTCGGCGCCGACGACGTGGACTCCCGGCGTCGGGTGGCGGTCCTGGGCAGCACCACGGTGGAGAACGTGTTCGGCACGGAGAACCCGATCGACAAGGAAATCCTGGTCGGCGGCGTGCCGTTCCGCGTCGCGGGCGTCCTGCGCACCAAGGGCGGCAACGGCGCGGCCGACTCCGACGACACCATCGTGCTCCCGGTGACCACCATGCGCGACAGCCTGACCGGCTACGGTTCGTTGTCCGCGATCGCCGTACAGGCCACCTCCTCCGACGACACCACGCTCGCCCAGGACGAGGTCACCTCGATCCTGAACAACCGGCACCGGATCACCGATTCGGCGCAGAGCGACTTTCGGATCACCAACCAGCAGTCGCTGCTGAGTGCCAACGACGAGACCAACAAGACCTTCACGGTGCTGCTCGCCGCGGTGGCCGCGATCTCGCTCCTCGTCGGCGGGATCGGCATCACCAACATCATGCTGGTGACGGTCGCCGAACGCACCCGCGAGATCGGCATCCGCAAGGCGATCGGTGCGCCGCGCGGGGCGATCCTGGGCCAATTCCTCGCCGAATCCACGCTGTTGTCGGTGATCGGCGGCGGACTGGGGGTGGCCGCCGGGCTGTTCGCGGCCCGCTTCGAGGTGGTCGGGATCACGCCCGTCGTGGTGCCGAGTTCGGTGGTCGGCTCGTTCGCCGTGTCGGTCGCCATCGGCCTGTTCTTCGGCGGCTACCCGGCCGCGCGCGCCGCCGCGCTGCGGCCGATCGAGGCGCTGCGGCACGAATAGCCCGACCACCCACCGCCGTTCCGGAGGAGAATCCCGACCATGACGCCGAAGCCCGGCCTCGACCCGCACGACACCCGCCCGCTCGACCCCGTCCCGGGCGAGCCGGCGCCCGATCCCGGCGCGCCCGCATCCCCCGCGCACGAGCCGACCGACTTCGTCGGCGGCTTCCGCGCCGAACCGGCCGCCGGCCCCGCTCCGGACGAGTCGCCGGAGGACATCCTCGCCCGACCGCCCGCCGCCCGCGACGTCGCCGACGAGTTGGCCGCCCCGCCCCGCCGCCGACTGCCCGCACTGACCCTGGCCCTGGGCGCGGGCGTGCTGCTGTCCGCGGGCTTCCTCGCCGGCGTCGAGGTACAGAAGGACCACGCCGGCGGCGGCACCGGGCAGGGTGCGGCGCAGCAGGGCGCGAACCCCTTCACCGCCCGCACCGCCGGCGGCGGCAACGGCACCCAACCGGGCGGAGGCCGCGCGGCCGCGCCGGCCGGCGGCACCACGTCCGGCGCGGGCTCCGGCTCCGGCTCCGATCTGACCACCGGGACCGTGAAGGTCGTCGACGACTCTTTCATCTATGTCTCAGATTCGGCCGGCAACATCGTGAAGGTGAAGACCGACGCCGGAACGAAGATCCAGGTGACCCGCGACGGGCGCACCGTCGACCTCAAGCCGGGCGACACCGTCGTGGTGCGCGGCGCGACCGGCGCCGACGGCGCGGTGACCGCGACCTCCGTCGCCCAGGGCACCGCTCCGCTCGGCCGCGGCGGCGCGGGCACGGCGGGCCCCGCGGGCGGCACCGGCGGCGCGACCGGCGGGGCGGGCTAGATGACCACGCCCGCCGAGGGCACCCGCACCCGCCTGCTCGTCGTCGACGACGAGCCGAACATCCGTGAACTGCTCTCCGCCAGCCTGCGTTTCGCCGGATTCGAGGTCGACTCGGCGGCCGACGGCGCCGACGCGCTGGCCGCAGTCGCGCGATGTCGGCCGAACCTGGTCGTGCTCGACGTGATGCTCCCCGACCTGGACGGCTTCGAGGTGGTGCGCCGACTGCGTGCCGACGGCACCCGCCTGCCGGTGTTGTTCCTGACCGCGAAGGACACCACGAAGGACAAGATCACCGGATTGACCCTGGGCGGGGACGACTACGTCACCAAGCCGTTCAGCCTCGAGGAGTTGATCGCCCGGATCCACGCGGTGCTGCGCCGGGTGCACGGCGGCGAGACGGTGCCGACCTCCTCCAACCGGATCGTGGTCGCCGATCTGGAACTCGACCCCGACGGCCACGAGGTGCTGCGCGGCGGACGGCCGGTGTCGCTGTCGCCCACCGAGTTCAAACTGCTGCGCTACCTGATGCTCAACACCGGCCGGGTGGTGTCCAAGACGCAGATCCTGGACCACGTCTGGCAGTACGACTTCGGCGGCGATCTGAGCATCGTCGAGTCGTACATCAGCTACCTCCGCCGCAAGATCGAACTCGACGTCGGCGGCGGCAAGTTGATCCACACCGTGCGCGGGGTCGGATACGTGCTGCGGCGCCCGCAGCCGTCGGCCTGACGGCGCCGGAATGCGCCTCCCGCACCCGAGCCGATCGTCGCTGCGCGTCCGCGTGCTGATCATCGCGATGACCCTGGTCGCCGTCGCCCTGCTGGTCAGCCAGACGGTCGTGGTGGGCTCGCTGCGCGGCTACCTCACCGACCAGGTGGACCGGCAACTGGGCCAGGCCGCACGGGGGATGGCGTACCGTCCGCCCGAGTCCCCCGGCGAACCGCGCGGCAACGGGCCGCCGCCGCCCGGCGGTCGCGGGCGGGCGTTCGGCGTGTTGCCGAGCCGGATCGTGGCCGAGTACCTGAACCCCGACGGCACCACCCGCCAGCGGGTGCGCTCGCCCGGCGCCGAGGAGGAGTTGGGCCCGCGGCTGCCCCGCCTGGACACGGTCACCGTGGCGGCGCTGGGCCGGCGTCCGTTCGAGACCGACTCGATGTCCGGCGACACCCGCTGGCGGGTGCTCGCGGTGCCGACGGCGGGCGGCGAGGGCAGCGTGGTGCTGGCCCAGCCGCTGAACGACGTCCGGGCGACGGTCGACCGGATGCGCACGGTGTGCCTGCTGATCGGCCTGACCTGCCTGACCGTACTGGCCGCGGCCGGCTGGTTCGCGCTGCGCGGCGGGCTGCGTCCGCTGCGCCGGATCGAGGAGACGGCGGCGGCGATCGCGGCGGGCGACCTGTCCCACCGGGTCCCGGTACCCGCGCCCGGCACCGAGATCGGCCGGTTGTCCACGTCGATCAACGGCATGCTGGCCCAGATCGAGACCGCGTTCGCGGCCCGCGCCGAGTCGGAGACCCGGATGCGCCGGTTCGTCGCCGACGCCGGGCACGAGCTGCGCACCCCGCTGGCCAGCGTGCGCGGCTTCGCCGAGTTGTACCGGATGGGCGCGCTCACCGATCCGGCCGAGGTGGCCCGCACGATGCGGCGCATCGAGGACGAGGCGATCCGGATGGGCGGCCTGGTCGAGGACCTGCTGCAACTGGCCCGCCTGGACGAGCAGCGGCCGCTGTGCAACGAGCCGGTGGACCTGCGCATCCTGGCCGCCGACGCGGTGCACGACATCAAGACCCTGGCCCCGGACCGCACGGTGACCCTGACCGGCCTGGACGGCGGCCCGGCGCATCCGGTGACGGTCTTCGGCGACGAGTCCCGGCTGCGCCAGGTGGTGGCCAACCTGGTCTCCAACGCGTTGACCCACACCCCGGCCAGTACCACGATCCGGATCGCGGTGGGCCGGACCGGACCGCCGGACCGGTGCGCGGCCCTGGAGGTCGCCGACGCCGGCCCCGGCCTGACCCCGGCCCACGCCCAGCGCGTGTTCGAACGTTTCTACCGGGTCGACTCCTCGCGCAGTCGCGCCGCCGGCGGCGGTTCCGGCCTCGGCCTGGCCATCGTCGCCGCCCTGGTCGACGCGCACGGCGGCCGGGTGGAGGTACGCACCGCCCCGGCCGAGGGCGCGGCGTTCCGGGTGCTGCTGCCCTGACCCGGGACCGGCGGCCCGACGGTCCCGACCGCCCCGCCCCTCAGCCCACCGGCGCGCCCGCCCGCTCCTTCTCCCCCGCCGGCTTGGTGTCCCCGTGCCCCGGCCACCACGCCGTGTGGCCGATCAGCGCGGTCAGGCTCGGCGTGAAGATCAGCGCCATGATGAAGGCCGCGATCGCGATCCCGCTGGAGAGCGCGAAGCCCATCTGGGACAGCGTCGAGTTGCCCGCGAGCATCAGCGTGGCGAAGGTGCCCGCCAGGATCACGCCGGCGGCGGCGATGGTGGGCCCGGAGTGCTTGACCGCCACGGCCGCCGCGTCGTGCGGGTTGTGCCCCTCGCGGGCCTCCTCGCGCAGTCGGGACACCATCAGGATGTTGTAGTCGGTGCCCAGCGCGACCACGAACAGGTACATGATCACCGGCAGCATGAACATCAGTCCGGGCTGGTCCCCGATCTTCTGGAACAACACCGAGGTCGCCCCGAGGGTGGCGCCGAACCCGAGCGCCACCGAGGCCATCAGATACCACGGCGCGACCAGGCTGCGCAGCAGCAGTCCCAGGATGATCATGATGCACACCGCCGCGACCGGGAAGACCACCGAGTAGTCCCGGTCCACCGCGCGGTTGATGTCCACGTAGACCGCGGTGATCCCGCCCACCAGCGCCTCGGTGCCGGCCGGCGCGGCCCGGTGCATGGTCGGCCGCAGCCGGTCCTTCACCGTGGACAGCGCCGCGTCGGTGGCCGGCGAGTCGGAGAGCACCACCGAGTAGAACGCGGTCGCCAGGTCGGGGGTGAGCACCGGCTCGGCCACCGAGCCGACCCCCTTCACCCCGCGCAGCTCCGCCTCGAAGGCGGCCCGCTCCTGCGGGGTGAGCGGCCGGCCGGTGGTGGACTCGAGGTAGACCTCGGTCGGATCGGTGGTCCCCGGCGGGAAGCCCTTCTCCAGGTTCTTCATCGCCTTGACCGACTCCTTGTTCGACGGCAGCGAGGAGCCGGCGAGGTCGAAGTTGGCCTTGTAGCCCAGCGCGCCGATCGCGAGCACCCCCATCACCAGCGCGGACGCCACCGCGAACACCACCGGGCGGCGGCCGATCCCGCGCCCGAGTCGGGCGAAGCCGGTGCCGTGCGGGGCCACCCGCCAGGACTTGGACGGCCAGAACACGCGCGTGCCGAGCAGCGAGACCACGGCCGGCACCAGCGTCAGTCCGGCCAGCAGCGTCACGAACACGGCGATCGCGAGCGCCGGCCCCATCGAGCGCAACATCCCCAGGGTGGACAGGGTCAGCGCGGCGAACGCGACGATCACCGCCGCCGCGGCGGAGGCGATCGCCTCGCCCACCCGGGAGACCGCGCGCACCATGCCGTTCTTCGGGTCGACGCCCTCGCGCAGCACCTCGCGATAGCGGAACAGCAGGAACAGCACGTAGTCGGTGCCGACGCCGAACAGCACCACGGTGAGCAACTGTTCGATCGAGCTGTCGGCCTTCATGTCGAAGACCTTGTTGGCGGACGCGATCAGTCCGGTGGCCATCGGCGAGATCAATCCGATGATCACCACCGGAAGCAGCGCGATGATCGGGCTGCGGAAGATGATCAGCAACAGCAGCACGATGATCACGATCGTGCCCACCGCGACCAGGGTTCCGGCGGTCTCGGACGAGTCCCGTTCGTCCAGCGCCTGGGCGGCGGAGCCGGTGATCCCGGCGGTCAGGTCGGTCCCGGCGACCTGCGCCTTGACCTCCTTGCGCATCGCCTCGACCGCGTCCTGCGGGGTCTCGTCGTTGGGGTCCTTGACCTCCGGCATGGCCACCATCGCGGTCTGCACCAGCCCGTTCGGCGAGACCTGGCCCGGCGTCACCCCCAGCACGTCCTTGATCTTCCGCGCCTCCACCGCCGTGGAGACCCGCGCCACCACGGCGCTGTCCGCCGGGGTCAACGGCTTGCCGTCGGTGCGCTGGAAGACGATCACCGCGCCCACGTTCTCCTGCTGCGGGAACGCCCGCTCGCGCAGGTCGGAGGCGCGGACCGACTCGTAGGACTTGGGGAGGAAGCTCTTCTCGTCGGTGGAGGAGGTCAGCTTCGGCGCGAGGCCGATCACCACACC
Organism: Embleya hyalina; assembly: GCF_003967355.1. GTDB lineage: Bacteria > Actinomycetota > Actinomycetes > Streptomycetales > Streptomycetaceae > Embleya > Embleya hyalina. The sequence goes on from NZ_BIFH01000029.1 coordinate 94,883, forward strand.
GGCGGCGATCACCCACGCGAGGATGACCCACCAGGGCCTGCGAACGACAAATCCCCCCAGGGCCGCGAACATGGGCGCCTCGCTTCCTGCTCGTGCCGGATCCCGATCACCTCTCGTCACCATCGAACGGACCGGTCGGCCCCGCCGGCGGGGTGATCCGTGCGGGTGACACCGCGTGACCGGTGCGGGAATCGGGCCCCGGGGTGACGGTCGGATGTCCGGTGGGTACGGTTTGCCCTGCCGTTGCGGGAGCGGCCGGGTGTACGGGCGGCCCGACATCGCGTCCGTCGAGCGCACCGGTATCAGCACGGGAGAGTCATGGCGTCGAGGGGTCGCCGCAGCGTGCCGCGGATCGCCGCCGGTCCCCGGGACGACGCCGCGTGGGCGCCGCTGCTCGCGCGCGTCGTGGTCGCGACCGTGACCTGCGGCTTCTTCTTCGGCGGCTTCGTCGGCCTGGTCCAGTCGACCCGGCTGTCCACGACGGCCGAGGCCACCGCGCTGGCCATGCTGCTCGCCCTGGTCGCCCTGCACATGCGCAACTGCGTACGGCCGGCCGACGGCTCCCGGCCGCGCGGCTGGGTCTGGACGCTGGGCGCGCAGGCGGTGCTCACCTATGTGCCGATGATCTGGTTCCACGACACCTGGTACGGCAACCCGGGCTTCCTGGCCGGCGCCGCGCTGCTGCTGCTCCGGCCCGCGTGGGCGGGCTGGGCCGGGTTCGCGGCGGTGGTGGCCGTACAGGTGCCGGTGGGTCTCGCGGTGCGGCCCACCGTGGTCGAGGCGCTGTATCTGGTCTTCGGCCAGGCCGCGCTGGTCGGGCTCGCGGTGTACGCGCTGGCCGGGCTCACCGATCTGGTGGCCGCGCTGGCCGCGACGCGCACCGCGCTCGCCGACGCCGAGGTGGCCCGCGAGCGATTGCGCTTCACCCGGCACCTGACCGACGGGGTCGGGGCCAGTCTGACCCGCATCGTCGAGCGCGGCGAGGCGCTGGTCGCCGAACTGCGCGAATGTCCGGAGCGGGCCCGGGCGGCGCTGACCGAGGCGCTGGCCGAGGCCCGGGGCGCGATGACCGAGGTGCGCGCCTACGCGCACGCGCACAAGAGCGTCGCGGGCACGCCGCCGCCGGCCATCGCGGTCGAGCCGACGCCGCGGGCGGTGTCGGTGCTGCGGGTGGTGATCCTGGTGCTGATCGTGGTGCCGCTGCCGGTACGGATGCTGGCGGCGAGCCACTACTCCCCCGCGCGGCAGGCGCTGTTCCTGCTGCTGCTCGCCGGCTTCGTCGCGCTGTACATCCGCAACTGCACGCCGGCCTCGACCGGTCGGCCCCGGGGGTGGCGGTGGACGTTCGCGGCGCAGGTCGCGCTCGCGTACGTCCCGCTGACGGTGTTCGACGCGAAGACGTGGTCACTGGGACTGTTCCTGGCCGGCATCGCGCTGGTACTGCTGCGCGGGCCGTGGCGGGTGCTCGCGGTGATCGGGTTCGCCTGCCACGACCTGTACTTCGGGACGTGGAGTCCGACCGCGCTCGACCACGTCTACCACGTGGTGTGGATCCTGGAGCGGGCCGCGCTGGTGTACGGGCTGGTGCGGATGGCCGACGTGGCGCGGGCGTTGAACGCGGCGCGCGCCGAGTTGGCGGCCGTGCGGGTGGCCCGCGAGCGGCTGCGGTTCGGGCACGATCTGCACGACCTGCTCGGGTTCAGCCTGTCCGCGCTGGTGTTGGAGAGTCAGCTGGCGCTGCGGCTGGCCGATCGGGACCCGGAGTCGGCGGCGGAGCGGGTCGCCCAGGGGCTGACCATGGCCCGGCAGGCGCTGGCCGACGTGGGCACGGTCGCGGGCGGGTATCGCGGGATGTCGCTGGCCGTGGAGGCGCGCTCCGCCCGGGACGTGCTGGCGGCGGCCGGGATGGCGGTGGAGGTCTCGGTCGAGGTCGGCGCGTTGCCGGTCGGCGTGGACACCGCGCTGGCCACCGTGTTGCGCGAGGGCACCACCAACGTGCTGCGGCACAGCGACGCGAGCCGGTGTGCGATCACCGCGTCGGTGGCCCCGTGCGGCGAGGTGGTGTTGGTGCTGACCAACGACGGGGTCCGTGCCCCGGTGGGTCCGGCGCCGACCGCGGCGGGCATGGGTCTGGGCTCGCTCGGACGCAGACTGGCGGCCGAGGGGGGCACGTTGTCCGCCGGCGTGGTCGACGGGGGCTTTCGACTGGCCGCCCGAATACCGGGCCGGACCCCCGGGCGCATACCCGGCGGCGAGCCGACGGAGCCCGCGCGCGGATGATTCGCGGACGTCCCGAACCCCCACCACGACGGCGGATGTGGCGGAATCGACGGAACCGCGCCCACAGTTCGGCAGCCCGTTGTCGTCCACCCGTGGTGGGATGGGGTATCACTGCATGGGCGATCGCACGATGCGCGTCACCCGCGCGTCACGGCGGCGCACATCGGACTTCTACATTCCTGTAGATTTACCCCGGTGGGCGGCCGTCGCGGTGGTCACCCGATCCGCCCGTACCCCGAATATGCACGAGGGAAGGAAGCACTGCCATGGGAGTCAGTCTCGCCAAGGGCGGCAACGTATCCCTGTCCAAGGCCGCGCCCGGCCTCACCGCCGTCGCGGTGGGTCTCGGATGGGATGCGCGCAGCACGACCGGTGCGGACTTCGACCTCGACGCGAGCGCGCTGCTGCTCGGCAACGACGGTCGGGTGCTGTCCGATCTGCACTTCGTCTTCTACAACAACCTGACCAGCCCCGACGGCTCGGTCCAGCACACCGGTGACAACCTCACCGGTGAGGGCGAAGGCGACGACGAGACCGTCAACGTCGACCTGGCCTCGGTGCCGGCCGACGTGCAGCGGGTCGTCTTCCCGGTCTCCATCCACGACGCGGTGGCCCGGGACCAGTCGTTCGGCCAGGTCCGCAACGCGTACATCCGCGTGGTCAACCGCGCCGACAACAACGAACTGGCGCGCTACGACCTCACCGAGGACGCGTCCACCGAGACCGCGATGGTCTTCGGTGAGCTGTACCGCAACGGCAACGAGTGGAAGTTCCGCGCCGTCGGCCAGGGCTACGCCTCCGGTCTCGCGGGCATCGCGAAGGACTTCGGCGTCAACGTCTGAGCCGGCTCCCCGTCCGGGGATCCGCTCGCGCACGGCCCGCGGACACGCCGCGCGGCGGGGTCGCACCGTTTCCGGTGCGACCCCGCCGTCGCCTCGGGGGAACGAATCGGCCCGGGGGAACGATTCGGCCCGGTCCGCGGTTGATCCTGAACCAGAGCAACACCGAACCGCGGCGGTGGCGACCCGATCGCCCCGCGAGGAACAAGGAGTGGGCGTCATGGCCGGTCTCGACAAGCTGATCAAGAAGGCGACCGACTACGCCAAGCAGAACCCGGACAAGGTCAAGTCGATCGTCGACAAGGTGAAGAAGCAGGCGGACAAGCGCAAGGGTCGCTGACCCTCGACCGTCGGACGCGCGGCCGTCTCCCCTCCTGCCCCACGGGAGCGGCCCGCCGCCCTCACCCTCGCCCGTCGGGCCCGGCGGCCGGATCCGGCCGCAGCCGATCGGCGAGCGCGTCGAACGCCGCCGTGAACGCGCCGGCGGTGGGCGCCGGACCGGGCCCGCGCAGCCGCCCGGCCAGCGCCGAGCCGAGCCCCGCCATTCGGGTCACCTCGTCGGCCATGGTCTCCACGTCGTCCGGCCACGGATAGTCGGGCCGGGCCAGATACAGCGCCACCAGGCCGTGCAGCGCGGCCAGCATCTGCAACGCCAGCCGGGTCGGGTCGCCGACCAGGACGCCCGCCTCCAGACACGGCCGGATCGCCTCGCCGACGTAGGCCAGGCACGCGTCGGCCGCGCTCCACTCGGCCTCCTCGCCCGAGCGCGGGCGCATCATCAACAGGCGGTACTGCACCGGGTGTTCGAGCCCGAAGCGGACGAACGCGGCGCCGTGTCGACGCATCGCCTGGTACGGGTCCTCGACCCCCGCCCCCGCGTCGCGCATCCGCCGCCCCAGGTCCTCCCAGACCGCCAGGCACACCGCGTCGACCAGTTCCCGCTTGTTCGCGAAGTGCAGGTACACCGAGGGCGTGGTCACCCCGGCGCGGGCGGCCACCGCGCGCAGCGTCAGCGCGGACTCGTCGCCGGCCTCGTCGAGCAGGGCGGTGGCGGCGGACAGGATCTCGCCGCGCAGCAGCGCCCCGTCGCCGGGTCGGGCGCGGGCACGGGATCGACGGGTGTCGGGCACGCGCCCAGTTGACAGCCGGCGAGTTGACGTTGTCAACTTGACAGCGTCAACTCAGATGAGGGGTTCGGGATGAGCACTATGTCGTCGACCACGGGACCGACCGGTCTGGAACAGCTGCTGGCCCTGCGGGACCACGGCATGCCCACGGGGATCGGCCCGTTCATCGGGATGACGCCCGAGGAGGTCGAGGACGGCCGGGTCGTCTTCGGCGCGAGCGCGCGACCCGAGTTCGCCAACCCGATCGGCACCATGCACGGCGGCATCGCCGCCACCCTGCTCGACTCGGCGATGGCCTGCGCGGTGCACACCACGCTGCCGCCCGCGACCGGCTACACCTCGCTCGACATCTCCGTGCGCTACCTGCGCCCGGGCCCGCTGGACGGCAGCAGGCTGCGCGCCGAGGGTCGGGTCGTGCACCGGGGCCGCACCATCCGCACCGCCGAGGCCGAACTCACCGACGACCGGGGCCGGCTGCTCGCGACGGCGACCACGACGTGCCTGATCATGACACTCGGCTGAGACCGACTCCGGGCGCTCGGCCGAGACCGCCTCCGGCGGGCGTCACCCGTCCGGGGTCGTCGCCCGCCCGATGCGCTCGACGCCCACCGGCAGTCGTTCGGGGGTCAGGAACGCCACCAGCTCCTCCCGGAACGCCCGCGCCGCGTGGGTGAGCGCGGCGTCGCTGCGATGCGCGAGCGCGATGGTGCGGGACAGGCCCGGCGGGGCCAGCGGCGTCGCGGTCAGGCCGGGTCGCCCGGCCAGCACCATGCTCGGCACGATGGCCGGTCCCAGGCCCACCTCGACGAACCGCAGGACGGCGTCCATCTCACCGCCCTCGATCGCGAACTCCGGCTCGAACCCCGCCTCGTGACACGCCGTCAGGGTCGCCTCGCGCAGGTCGTAGCCGTCCCGGAACATGACCAGGCGCACCCCCCGCAGCGCCGCGATCGGCACGCTCGGGCCGGCCACCGGCGGGCGACCCGCGAGCACCAGGTCCTCGCGCAGCAGCGGCTCGGTGGTCAGCGCCGCGCCGACCCCCTGCGGCGGCACCACGATCAGCGCCAGGTCCAGATCACCCCGCAGCAGCGCGCGCACCAGGTCGCGCGAGCCGTTCTCGTCGACCAGGAGCCGGATCCCGGCGTAGCGGTCCTGGAAACTGCGCAGCACCTCGGCCAGCAGACTCGCCGACAACGACGGCGTGGCCCCGATCCGGACCCGCCCCGAGCGCAGTCCGACCAGCTCGGCCACCTCCAGATGGGCCACGTCCACGTCGGCCAGGATCCGCCGCGCGATCGGCAGCAGCCGCTCCCCCGCCGGGGTGAGCGCGATGTTGCCCCGCACCCGCGTGAACAACTCCGCCCCCAACTCGTGCTCCAGGGCCCGGATCTGCTTGGACAACGACGGCTGCGCGACGTGCGTGCGAACCGCCGCGCGGGTGAAGTGCCGGGTCTCGGCGACCGCGACGAAGTAGACGAGCTGCTGGAACTGCATGGATCAAGCCTTGCATAGCCTGTGGCTATCGAAACAAGGCATTTCCGATCTTGGACGGCATGACGTCGATCCCCCTACCGTCGACGACATGGCGACCCTGACCCGCGCTCCCGGCTCCGCCGGACGGCGCAGGCAGGGAGCGTCGCACCGCTCCACCGTGACGATGAAGATCGCGATGGCGCTCAGCGGTGCCGTGCTCCTTGCCTACCTGACCGCCCACATGCTGGGCAATCTGAAGATCTTCTTCGGCGAGTCGAGCTTCGACCACTACGCGCACTGGCTGCGCACCATCGGCGAGCCGCTGGTGCCACACGAGGGCGCCCTGTGGATCATCCGCGTCGGGTTGACCGTGAGCGTGGTCGTGCACATGGCGATGGCGATCCTGCTCACCCGACGGGCCAGGCGGGCCCGTCCGGTCAAGTACGTACACCGCCCGCCCGTACAGGGCTCCTACGCGGCCCGCACGATGCGCTGGGGCGGGGTGATCATCGCCCTGTTCGTGGTCTACCACCTGCTCGACCTGACCGTCGGGGTGGCCAACCCGACCGGCGCCGCCGGCAAGCCGTACACCAACGTCACCGCCGACTTCGAGCACTGGTACATCACCGTGATCTACACGGTCGCCGTGGTGGCGGTCGGATTCCACCTGCGCCACGGCGTGTGGAGCATGACCCGCACCCTGGGCCGGCGGCGACCGGGCACCGAGCGCCTGGCGGGTCGGATCGCGACCGGCTACGCCGTGTCGATGACGGCCGGATTCCTGTCCGTGCCGTTCGCCGTGACCGTCGGAATCGTGGGGTGAACGAGATGGCCGAGCACACCGGACACACCGAGTACGCGCACTACACCGTCGGCGCCGAGATCGCCGACCACGCCGCGCCCGAGGGCCCGTTGGCCGAGCGCTGGGAGCGGCGCCGGTTGGGCGCGCGGTTGATCAATCCGGCCAACCGGCGCCGACTGCCGGTGATCGTGGTCGGCACCGGCCTGGCCGGCGCCTCCGCCGCCGCGACGCTGGCCGAACTCGGCCACCCGGTCGTCTCGTTCTGCTACCAGGACTCGCCGCGCCGGGCGCACAGCATCGCCGCGCAGGGCGGGATCAACGCCGCGAAGAACTACCGGGGCGACGGGGACAGCGTGGCCCGGCTGTTCAAGGACACGATCAAGGGCGGCGACTTCCGCGCCCGCGAGTCCAACGTGCACCGGCTGGCCGAGACGAGTACGCGGATCATCGACCAGTGCGTGGCCCAGGGCGTGCCGTTCGCGCGCGACTACGGCGGTCTGCTCGACACCCGCTCGTTCGGCGGGGCCCAGGTCTCCCGGACGTTCTACGCGCGCGGCCAGACCGGTCAGCAGTTGTTGCTCGGCGCGTACCAGGCGATGTCGCGCCAGGTCGCGGCCGGCAACGTCACCGTGCACGCGCGCACCGAGATGCTGGACCTGGTGGTGGTGGACGGGCGGGCGCGCGGCGTGGTGGTGCGCGACCTGGTCACCGGCGAGGTCTCCACCCACCTGGCCGAGGCCGTGGTGCTGGCCACCGGCGGCTACGGCAACGCGTACTTCCTGTCCACGAACGCGATGGGGTGCAACGCGAGCGCGATCTGGCGGGCGCATCGACGCGGCGCGCTGTTCGCCAACCCGTGCTTCACCCAGATCCACCCGACCTGCATCCCGGTCTCCGGCGCGCACCAGTCCAAGCTCACCCTGATGAGCGAGTCGCTGCGCAACGACGGTCGGGTGTGGGTGCCGGTGGCCGGCGGCGACACCCGCGCGCCGGGCGAGATCCCGGCGGCGGAGCGGGACTACTTCCTGGAGCGCATGTATCCGGCGTTCGGCAACCTCGTCCCGCGCGACATCGCCTCGCGCGCGGCCAAGCGGGTCTGCGACGAGGGGCGCGGGGTGGGTCCGGGCGGGCTCGGCGTCTACCTCGACTTCGCCGACGCCATCGAGCGGCTGGGCGTGGCGACGGTCGAGGAGAAGTACGGCAACCTGTTCGCGATGTACGAGCGGATCACCAGCGAGGACCCGTACACCGTGCCGATGCGGATCTTCCCGGCCGTGCACTACACGATGGGCGGCCTGTGGGTCGACTACGACCTCCAGTCCACGATCCCCGGGCTGTTCGTGATCGGCGAGGCCAACTTCTCCGACCACGGCGCGAACCGGCTGGGCGCCTCGGCGCTGATGCAGGGGCTGGCCGACGGCTACTTCGTGTTGCCGACCACGCTCACCCACTACCTGGCGGCGGGGCCGTTCGGGGCGGTGGACGCGGACGATCCGGAGGTGGTGGCGACCGAACAGGGCGTCCAGGACCGGGTCAAGCGGCTGCTCGCGGTCGACGGCGACCTGTCCGCCGACCACTTCCACCGCGAGTTGGGCCTGCTGATGTGGGACAAGTGCGGGATGGAGCGCGACGCGGCCGGGCTGCGCGAGGCGCTGGCGCGGATCCCGGAGTTGCGGGCCGAGTTCTGGGCGCGGTTGCGGGTGCCCGGCGGCGGGGCGGGGCTGAACCAGTCCCTGGAGAAGGCCGGCCGGGTGGCCGACTTCCTGGAGTTGGCCGAACTGATGTGCCTGGACGCGCTGCACCGCGAGGAGTCCTGCGGCGGCCACTTCCGCGCCGAGCACCAGAGCCCCGGCGGAGAGGCGGCCCGGGACGACGACTCGTTCGCCTACGTCGCCGCCTGGGAGTACACGGACGGCCCGCCGGTCCTGCACCGCGAACGACTCGCCTTCGACAACGTCACCCTGGCCACGAGGAACTACGCATGAAGCTCACCCTGCGCATCTGGCGCCAGAAGGGTCCGAAGGACCGGGGCGGCATGGTCGCCTACGACGTTCCCGACGCGTCGGCCGACATGTCGTTCCTGGAACTGCTCGACGTGCTCAACGAACGGCTCATCGAGTCGGGCGAGGAGCCGGTGGCGTTCGACCACGACTGTCGCGAGGGCATCTGCGGGGCGTGCAGCCTGGTCATCGACGGGGTGCCGCACGGGCCGCAGAAGGCCACCACGACCTGCCAGTTGCACCTGCGCCACTTCCGGGACGGGCAGAGCATCGACGTCGAACCGTGGCGCGCCGCGGCCTTCCCGGTGGTCAAGGACCTGGTGGTGGACCGTGGCGGCCTGGACCGGATCATCGAGGCGGGCGGCTACGTCAGCGCGCCCACCGGCTCGGCGCCCGAGGCCCACGCCACGCCGATCCCCAAGGCGGACGCGGACGCCGCGTTCGAGGCCGCGACCTGCATCGGCTGCGGGGCGTGCGTGGCGGCGTGCCCGAACGGCTCGGCGATGTTGTTCACCGCCGCCAAGGCCACCCACCTGGGCCTGCTCCCCCAGGGAAAGGTGGAACAGGACACCCGGGTCGACGCGATGATCCACGCCCACGACGAGGCGGACTTCGGCGGCTGCACGAACACGGGCGAATGCACGGCGGTCTGCCCGAAGGGCATCCCCCTGGGCGTCATCGGCCGCTTCAACGCCGACGTCCTCGGCGCCGTCCGGCGCGGCCGATAACCAACCTCGCGCGCCGGCCGGGTCGGGTGGTTTCGAGCGCCGCCCCGGCCGGAGTCGGTGCGGGTTTCGCGCGGTCGGGGCGGCGAGGGGCCCGCCCACCCGGATCGGTGGGCGGGCGGGCGGTGGGTCGGATGGGTCTCGGCGCCGGGGAACTACCGCGACGGGCCGGGCGGAAGGACCTCCGCGACGGCGGCGACCAGGGCGCGCAGGAGTGGGGTCTCGTCGATCCAGGCGACCGGGTCGCCGCGTCGGCGCGGGTCGGCGTCGGCGCGGATCGCCGCCGCGTTGCGCTGGAGCCAGGCGGCGGCGTTGGCACAGTGGTACGGGTGCATGTCGGCGATCTCCAGCACGTCACCGCCCGCGGTGGTCCAGGTCAGTTCCTGGTCCAGGAGCGCGGCCCACGCGCCCTTGCGGTGCCGGCCGCGGGCGATCAGCGCCTGGCGACCGGCGCGGGTGATGCCCATGTTCCGGCCGCGCAGCGGTACTTCGGTGCCGAGGCGGACCAGTCGGCCGCGCTGGAGGGTGGCCAGGGTGCGCAGCGAGATGCCGGGTGCGCCGGGCCGCCCGCCGTCGGGGTGGGTGCGCACGGTCTTGGTGTCGATCCGGGTCAGGGCCCGGCGCACGGTCGCGGGTTTCACGGGGGTCAGCCGGGTCATGGTGTTGATCGTGGACATGGAGGATCCTCCTCTGCGTCGAGCCGCGGCGGGTCGGCCGCGGTGGCGCTCAACCCATGCGTCCAGCATCCCACCCGGCACCGACATCGGGCCCGCCGCGACCTGCGCGTATGTGGGGCCAAGTCCGGCTTTCGGGGCGGGAGTTGCCGCCGGGTCGGATGGGTTGCCGGACCGGTTCGGCAAAGCCCCACGGGTCGGCGGGAGAAGCCGCGCCGATTCACCCACGGGCCCGGCCCCGCGCGTTGAGGGCGGCGGTGATCGGGCCGGGGTGTCGGGCGGCCACAGCGGGTCGACGCTCTCCGAACGTGGCCGCGCCCGCACCGTGGGCGGCCGTGCAAACCTTTGGTCACTCGTTTGTGGAGGGGTTGTGCGGTTTGCCCCCTGGGGGTGGACCGTATTCGAGACTCGGGGCATGAGGCGGATCTGGGGTGGGGACGGCGATTCGGGGCTCGGGTCCCACGACGCCCTGCTCAAGGACGCCCGGTTGAGCGTGTCGGCCCGCGGTCTGGCCGTGTATCTGTTGCTGCTGCCCGACGGGGCCCGGCCCGATCCCCGGGTGCTGGGTTCGCGCCCGGGAGAGAGCGTGGCGTCGATCGCGGGCTATCTGGCCGAGTTGGCCGAGGCGGGCTACCTGACCCGGGTCGCCGCGGGGCGCGACGCGCGTGGAGGGGCACTGGAGCAGGTGCGACTCGCGGCGAATCCGGGCGAGCACGCGGCGGCGGCCGGCCGGGTGTTCCGGTGGCCGGTGCCGGGCCCGGTCGGGGCCGGGTGAGGCGCGGGTCGCCGCTTGTGGCTCACATGTCCCGCCACACGGGTGTGCGGCGTTCGCGGAAGGCGACGGCGGCCTCGGTCATGTTGCCGGTGAAGGTGCCCAGGACCTGGGTGCGGTTCTCCAGTTCGATCTGTTGGCGCAGCGAGGAGGCGCCGATCCCGGACCACAGGCCCTTCTTGGTCATCCAGACGCCGTATTCGCTGTTGGCCGCGATCGCGCGGGCCAGGTCGAGGGCGGCGGACACGTGTGCGCCCGCCTCGGTGCGGGCGTTGAGCAGGCCGTACCGGTCCGCCTCGGCGGCGTCGAAGTGGCGTCCGGTGAGCATCAGTTCGGCGGCGCGGGTGGGACCGACCAGGCGTGGGAGCAGGTAGCTGGTGCCCACGTCGGCGGACGACAGGCCGACCTTGATGAACACCGAGCCGAAGCGGGCGCTCTCGTCCGCCACGCGCAGGTCGCAGGCCAGCGCGAGGGCCAGACCGCCGCCCACCGCCGCGCCGTGCACGGCCGCGATCACCGGCTTCTCGCACTCGTGTACGGCCAGGATCAGCTCGGACAGGTGTTCCTGCGAACGGTAGACGTGTCCGACCGGGCCGCGGTCCTCGGCGTCGGGCGCGTGGTCGGGGTCGCCGGACAGGTCGGCGCCCGAGCAGAAACCGCGCCCCTCGCCGGTCAGCACGATCGCGCGTATCCCGCGCTCGCGGTGCAGGGCACCGAAGGCCGTCTTCACGTCCGCGACCATGGTCGCGGACAGGGCGTTGAGGCGGTCCGGGCGATTGAGGCAGACCACGGCGAGGCGGGGTTCGGGGTATTCGACGCGCACGTATTTCATGTGACTCAGTCAAGCAGATTGGCCCGGTGAAGGAAACGTCCACACCTCGGGCGCGAGGCGCCGCCCCGGACGAAGTTACCTGCGGGTAGCATCGCGCCCATGAGCGAATCGACGATCGACTTCGATGCCGTCGCCGAGGGCCTGCGTGCCTCGGTGCCCTTCGTACGCACCCTCGGCCTGGAGTTCGTGGAACTCGCCGCCGACCGGGCGGTGCTGCGCCTGCCGGACGAGCCCGCGCACCACAACCACATCGGCGGTCCGCACGCGGGCGCGATGTTCACCCTCGCCGAGTCCGCCTCCGGCGCCATCGTGATCGCCGCGTTCGGCGACCAGTTGGGCCGGGCCACCCCGCTCGCGGTGGACTCCACCATCCGCTACCTCAAGATCGCGCGCGGTCCGGTGCTGGCCGAGGCCCGGCTCGGCCGCCCCGCCGCCGAGGTGATCGCCGAACTGGACGCGGGCACCCGACCGGAATTCGTGGTGGCGATCACCGTTCGGGACGAGGCGGGCGTGACCACCGCGGAGATGACCGTCACCTGGACGCTGCGCCCCCACCGCGCGTAAGTCCCGCACACTCGGGCAGGCAAGGCCCCGTACCCGGTCGGGAAGATCCCGATCACGTACTTGCTTCGGGTTGGTGATGATTTCCTATCGTGCTGAGACGACCGGTCCGATCGTGGTGGGCAAGGTGTCCCGCCGAGTCCGGGCCCGCGACGCCTGGCTCCGGTGGCGCCGGGTGTGGCGGGCCCTGCTGACCGCGCTGGTCGTACTGTCCGTCACGGTGATCACCGGGCTCGGGGTCGCCCGGAGCACCGTGCTCTCCGCCGACTGGTACGACGGCGTGTTCGAACGCGAACACGCCTACGACCGGCTGTACGACGAGGTCCTGGTCGACCCCCGACTGGCCGGCGTGCGCAACGACCTGCTCGGCCGGTTGCCGATACCGCCCAACCAGGTCACCGCCAATCTGCGCCTGGTGCTGCCGCCGTCCACGCTGCGCGGCATGGTCCGGGTGCAGGTCGGCCACATCGTCGGATACCTGCGCGGCGACGAGCGCGAGTTGCGGCTGAGCGTCGACCTCAAACCGGTGATCAACAACCTCGGCAAGGCCGCCGACGTCTACGTCGGCGACCTCACCGGCGACGTGCCCCGGGTGACCCAGGACAACGCGCCCGCGCTCGTGGACAACGTCTCCAAGGCCCTGGACGCGCTGGCCCAGGGCCGACCGCCCGAGGCGCTGCCCGCGCTGAACCTGGACCCCGCGGCGGCCCCCGAGGTGGCCGACCTGATCCTGGCCCGGCTGCCGGTCGAGGCGCGTGAGCCGATCCGCGGGCAGGTGGTGGCCTCGCTGCGCGCCGACGACCTCGGCGGGGTACTGGTCGCCGTCGTCCCGGTGATCTTCGGCGAGAAGGTGCGCCAGGCCCAGCTGGGCCTGACCGGCCTGTCCCACGGCGGCAGTTGGGACCTGACCCTGGACCTGCGGGCGAACCGGGCCAAGCAGACCGAGATGCGCCTGGGTCAACTCGAACAACTGCGCGCGATGACCGTGTTCGGGCTGGGTCGGCTGCTGATCGCGGCGAGTGTCACCGCGCTGCTCGGCCTGGTGCTGCTGTGGTGGACCGGCCCCACGCGCGGCGCGGCCCGGTTGCGGCTGCCGGCCCTGGCGCTGGCGGGCGGCGGGCTGCTCGCGGGAGCGGGCTGCCTGATCGGCTGGGCCCTGCTGCCGCACGTGGTGCCGGAGGACCGCGACGGGTGGGCGCCCTCGGTGACCCGGCTCACCGGCGACCTCCAGGAGGCGGCGGCCCGGGACGTGGTCGGGGTGTGGCTGGCCGCCGCCGCGGTACCGCTGGTGTTCGGCGGGGTCACCTTCGGCGCAATCGCGCTGTGGGAGCGGCACCGGCACCGGCGGGCCGCGCCGGTGCGCCACACCACCCGCCGCGTGCTCACCACCGGCGCGGCGGTGGCCGCGGCCGGGGCGCTCGCGCTGACCGTCTTCGTCCCGGTGCCCACCTCCGGCTCGAAGTCGCACGGCGAGCGCTGCAACGGGATGACCGAGTTGTGCGGTCGGCGCTACGACCAGGTCGCCTACCTGGCCACGCACAACTCGATGTCCTCGACCGCGGCGCGCTTCCTCAGCCCGCTCCAGGACGCGGACATCGTCACCCAACTCGACGCGGGCGTGCGGGGCCTGCTGGTGGACTCCTACACGTGGGAGGCGCCCGAGGAGGTGGCGAGCCGGCTCGCCGAGTCGGACCTGGACCCCGACTCGCGCCGGATCATCGCCGGGGTGGTCAACGACGTCGCGCCGGCCCGACCCGGGTTGTGGTTCTGCCACTCGGTGTGCCGGGGCGGCGCGCTGCCGATGGTGGACACGCTGCGCGCGGTGGGGCAGTGGATGGACCGCAACCCGCGGGAGGTGGTGACCCTGATCGTGCAGGACGCGATCAGCGCCCAGGCGACCGAATGGGCCTTCCACGAGGCCGGGTTGGACCGGCTGCTGTTCACCCCGGCCGCGGATCCGAGCGAACCGTGGCCCACCCTCGGCACGATGATCGACCGCGGCCGACGCCTGGTGGTCTTCGCCGAGCGCGCCGACGGACCCACCCCGTGGTACCGCAACTTCTACCGCTACGGGATGGAGACGCCCTACGCGTACGCGAGCCCGACCGAGATGAACTGCCTGCCCAACCGCGGCGGTACCGACAAGCGGCTGTTCCTGCTGAACAACTTCGTCACCGCGACCGGCGGCAGTCGCACCGACGCCGCACAGGTCAACGCGCGCCCGTTCCTGCTGGATCGGGCCCGCCGGTGCGAGCGCGAGCGCGGCGCGCCGGTGAACTTCGTCGCCGTCGACTTCGCCGGCATCGGCGACACGAAGGGCGCGGTGGACGTGTTGAACATCACCCGGAAATCACACTGATGGACCGTCAATTTATCGACAGTAGGTGGTCAATAGGACAGGCCGTGCCCGGTTTCGAAGAGCGGTTCCGCGTCGGCCGGCAGCGCGTCGACCAGCCGGCCGGCCGGCGCGTAGCGGCCGAACACCACGTCGAGCACGCCCACGTCGTCGGCGCCCCTGGTGCCCAGCAACGCCGCGCAGTAGCCGACCAGATCGGCCACCGCGGCGGGGCGGAACAGGTCGATCACGGCCACTGTGGGCACCGACGCGGCGATGTCCACGATCCGGTCGAGTTCGGCGTCGGCGTGGTCCTCGGGCAGCCGCAGCAGGGCCACGTCGGCGTCGGCGAGATCGCTCACCACGGTCGCGTAGCGGGCCGCGACGCCGATGTCCAAGTGCTCGGTGTACACGCGCAGCGCGTCGCGCAGCGGCAGGGCCGGGCCGCCGCTGGTGCTGATCCGTGAGCTGGTGCGGTTCGTGAGCAGCACGACGGCGTGCGGGTCCCGATCCGGCATGGGTGAGCCCTCCTCCTGGCCGCGGCACGCGCCGCCCTGACCCCGGACCCTACGCGCCGGGGACGACGTCTCGAGCACCAGGTTGCCGGCGCCTACCCCGAATCGGCCCGCTCAGCCGGCCACTTCCAGCGCCGCCGCCGCCGTGCGGGCCAGCGCGACCAGGCGCTCGCGGTCGGCGACGGGCACGGTGATGTCGACCGCGACGACCAGGTCGCCCCGGGCTCGGGCGAAGGCCAGGCCCAGACCGCGGACGGGGTCCTGGTACAGCACCGCGGCCTCGGCGATCCCGGGCAGCGTCTCGCGCGGGCCGCTGCCCGTGGCCGACGAGCGCGCGGCGTCGACCGGCCCGCCGACCATCGCCTGGGGCAACTGCCCGACGGTGACGGTCAGTACCCGCTGCTCGCGCCCGTCCAGGTAGTCGCAGGTGCGGCCCGCCTCAGCGGGGCGGGTGTGCACGGGGCCGATCGCCAGCACCTCCTCGACCCGGGTGAGCGAGAGCAGGTCGCAGCCGCTGCCCGGCGGCGCGTTGCCGGCCGGCGCCGCGCGGGTGGGCCGCGGCGGGGCGCCCGCGGGATCGCCCGGAGTGAGGGTGGCCGAGGCCGTGTGTCGCGGCGCCGGGTCGTCGCCGTCGCAGCCGCCGAGCAGGCACGCCAGGCCCACCACGGCCACCAGGCCGGCGGTGGACCCGGCGCGCCCGGTCACACCCGGCCGATCATCGTCCGGGCGATCGTGGCCAGCACATCGGGCGGGACGTCCTTGTCGCTGCGGGTGACGTAGACGTCGGCGTCCAGGTAGGTGTCGCCCACGCGCTTGGCCCACACGACGCCGTTGGCGGTGGAATCGCGGTAGGTGAAGGCCGCGTCGCCCACGCCGGCGAGCGCCACGGGGTTGTCGCTCGCGCCGATCGTGCCCTTCGCGGCCTGCTCGGCGCTGCTGTACCGGGGATCGCTGGTCGACATCATCACCGTCATCATGGACAAGCCGCGCGAATCGCGGTAGTCGCAGAACGAACTGCTCGAAGAGTGGAGTTTCTCGTCCACTTCGGCCTTGACCACCGGAAGTCCGATGAACGAGGCCACCTCGGCGACGGTGAGCAGCTTGCACGGGTCGTTCACATAGGGCGCCGCGGGCCCGGTCGCGGGCGCGGCGGTGCCGCTCGACGACGAACTCGCGGACGCGCTCGGCGAGGACGACGTGCCGCCGGTGGGCGGCGCGGTGGTGCGGCGCGGCGGGCGGGTGGTGCTCTCGCTGGGGCGATCCGTGGGCCGGTCGCTCGCCCGGGGGCTCGACGCGGGCGGGCTCTCCAGCGCGCGCACGGTGTCCAGCGGGGATCGATTGTCGGTACCGCAGCCGGCCGTCGCGCCGGCCGCGGCCAGGGCGAGGAGTACCGCGACGCCGGCGCGGACGGTCCTGATGCGCACTTTGGTGTTCCCCCCGATGTTCGAAGTGCAGTCGTCCATGAGATGAACCTAGGCCCCCGAGGGTTCCCCGAACGAGCGGTACCTCCCTTGCACCTGCCCGGGGACCCCGAGGCGACTCCCGCACGGGATAATGCGCCCATGACTTCCGCTCCACACTCGACCACCCATCCGGGGGCCCGCGCGGTGACGCAGGCCGTGATCCTCGCCGGCGGGCAGGGTTCACGGTTGCGCCCCTACACCGACGATCGGCCCAAGCCGATGGTGGAGATCCCGGGCACCGGTACCCCGATCATCGGACATCAGCTGCGCTGGCTGGCCGCCGAGGGCGTGACCGACGTGGTGGTCTCCTGCGGACACCTCGCCGAAGTGCTGCAGGACTGGCTGAAGAGCGCCGAGTTGCCGGTGCGCGTGGAGACCGTGGTGGAGACCGAACCGCTGGGCCGGGGCGGCGGGTTGAAGTTCGCCGCCGCCGCGCTGCCGCGTCCGGACGAGCCGTGGTACGCCACCAACGGCGACATCTGGACCAGGTTCTCGCTCACCGAGATGGCCGCCTTCCACCACGAGCGCACCGCGCTGGCCACGCTCGCGCTGGCCCGGCCCAGGATTCCGTGGGGGGTGGTGGAGACCGACAAGTACGGGCACGTCCTGGACTTCATCGAGGCGCCGCCCTCGCCCTACCTGATCAACGCCGGCGTATACGTGTTCGCGCCCGAGTTCACCGCGCTGCTGCCCGACGTGGGCGACCACGAGCGCACCACGTTCCCGGGCCTGGCGCGGGCGCAGAAGCTGGCCGGCTTCCCGATCCCGCAGGGCGCGTACTGGCGGGCGATCGACACCGCCAAGGATCTGTCGGAGGCGGCCCGGGAGTTGCGCGCCGAGGGCTGAGCCGGCTCGCGAGTACCCCGTCGGAACAGGTCCGGCCCCGGTCGCGGTCGCGACCGGGGCCGGAATCTTCTCCCCGGGAATGTCGGCGGATTCCTCCGGTGGTGAGTGTGTCGTTCGGGATCTCGTCCCGCTTCCCGTGACCCCCGCGGCCACGGGTTTGGGCGGTTTCGAGTTACCGCTTCAAGGCCGCGGAATCAGGACGTGATGCCCGCTCGCGCGCCCGGGTTGGCGGTGTCGCGCACCACCCGGAGGCCGTCGAGGAGGCCGTCGAGCTGACCGTCGGCCAGCGGATCCAGCAGCCAGGTCTGGATCAGTTCGACGTGGCCGGGCAGAACCCCGCCTATTCGGTCCGCGCCGTCGCGGGTGAGCACCGCGAACAGGGCCCGGCGGTCGGTGGGACAGTTCTCGCGGGTGACCAGTCCTTCCTTTTCCAGGCGGTCCACCACTCGGGTCACCCCCGAGGTGGACAGCGACGTCTGTGCGGCGAGATCGCTCATCCGCAGGCGCTGCTCCGAGGAGCGGGCCAGGCGGACCAATACGTTGAAGTCCACCGTGGACAGACCGTGCTCGCCCAGCTGCGGGCTGAGGCGATCCATCAGGCCGGTGTAGACCTCCACGAGCAAACCCATCGCGGTGATGCGAGGGTCGTCGAAGGGCGTGGCCGTCGAAGGGGTGGGGGATGCGGCTCTCGGGGGAGTGTGCATCCGTCCATCATAGCAAGTAGTTGACAAGTGGAATATGTCAGTTCAATATGTTGTTGAGGTCGATATCCGCAGGACAACAACTCCGTCCACGAGGAGATAACGACATGACGGCCACCACCCCCCGCCGCGACTGGCAGGGGCTCACGATCCCCACGCCCGGCACCTACGTGCTCGACGCGAACCACACCCGGGTCGGGTTCACCGCGCGACACCTGATGGTGAGCAAGGTGCGGGGACAGTTCGGCGAATTCTCCGGCGAGATCACCATCGCCGAGAACCCGCTGGAGTCCGGGGTCGAGGCGAGCATCGCGACGGCGAGCATGACCACCGGCCAGAAGGACCGCGACGCGCACCTGGCGAGCGCGGACTTCCTGGAGGTGGAGAAGTACCCGACGATGAAGTTCCGGACACTGCGGCTGACCGGCCACAAGGGCGGCGCCTTCACCCTGGTCGGCGAGCTGACCGTCAAGGACGTCACTCGCGAGGTGGAACTCGCCCTCGAACTGGAGGGCCTGGCGACCAGCCCGTGGGGCCAGGAGGTGCTCGCCTTCTCGGCGACCACCACGATCGACCGCGAGGACTTCGGGATCACCTGGAACCAGGCGCTGGAGAGCGGCGGCGTGCTGGTGTCCAAGCGGATCGCGATCGAGATCGAGGGCGAGGCGATCCGTCAGGAGGACTGAGGCCCGGGTTCCGTTCGGCCTCCATCCGGGTTCCGTCGCACGCGAGGGCGGGGCCGGGCGCGACACGCGCCCGGCCCCGCCCTTCGCCGCGTGCGGCGCTCCGTCAGCGGCTCGCCAGGAACGCGTCGACCTGCTCGTGGATGTAGGCCACGTCGCCGGCGTCCATCCGGTGGTTCATCGGCACGATCAGCGCGCGCTCCATCACCCGGTCCGCGTGGGGATAGCCGGCCGGGTCGGCGCGGTGCACGATGTCCTTGAAGCCGGGCTGGCGCAGGATGTTGCCCGACCACACGGTGCGCGTGGACACCCCGCGCCGCTCCAGCCAGGACTGCATCTCGCCCCGGCTGAACGGGACGTCGTCGTTCAGCAGGATCGGGAAGTTGAGCCAGCCCGTCTCCAGGCCCTCGGTCTGCCTCGGCGCGGTGAACTCCGGCCGGGCGTCGAAGTAGGCGTGGTGGGCCGCGAAATGCTCCCGGCGGGTGGCCAGGAAGCGGGGCAGCTTGGCGAGTTGGGCCAGGCCGAACGCGGCACCGAGCTCGGACGGCTCGAAGTTCCAGCCGATCTCGTCGAAGATGAACAGGTTGTCGTACAGGACGCCGTCGATCTCCTCGAAGAAGTCGCGGTTGCCGCGCTTGGAGCCGAACAGCTGCACCTCGCTGCGCCGACCCCAGCGGCGCAGCAGCAGGCCGCGGTCGCGCAGCTCCTCGTCGTCGGTGAGCACCATGCCGCCGTTGCCGGCGCAGGTGATGATGTGCGACATCGCGAAACTGGTCACCGAGATGTCCGAGCGGGTGCCGGTGGGCGTGCCGCGCAGGGTGGCGCCGAGCGCGTCGCAGGAGTCCTCGACCACCTTCAGGCCGTGCCGGTCGGCGATCGCGCGGATCGTGTCCCAGTCGGGGGCGTTGCCCGCGAGGTTGGGGGTCAGGATGGCCCGGGTGCGCGGGCCGATCAGCGCCTCGATCCGGGCCGGGTCGATCTGGTAGGTGTCCGGCTCGACGTCGACGAGCACGGGCACCAGGCCCGCCTTGACCATCGGCGCGATGTCCGTGGAGAAGGTCAGCGTGGAGGTGATGATCTCGTCGCCGGGCGACAGGCGGAGCAGTTCGATCGCCAGATACAGCGCGGAGGAACCCGAGTTGCACATCAGGCCGTTGTGCTTGCCGAACAACTCCGCGACGCGCGACTCCATGGCCGCGACGTTGGCTCCGATGCCCATCGCCGAGGGGGGTCCGTTCAGGACCGCCAGCATGGCGTCGATCTCGGCCTGGTCGTGCACGCTGCCGGCGTACGGGATCTTGCGCATGAGTGTGCCTACCCTCGTGGTGGTGCCGCGATCGCGGGCGTGGCTGACGGTGTGTCAGTTGGCGATGTGTCATAGCTATCATGGCTATGATGGGCGGACAAGACGACGGGAGCAGAGCGTGCGATACACCACGGTGGGCAGGTCGGGCCTGAAGGTCTCCGCGATCGGCCTGGGCTGCAACAACTTCGGCATGCGGATCGACCAGGGCGGCGCCGACAAGGTGGTCGGCGCGGCGATCGACGCGGGCGTGACCCTGTTCGACACCGCCGACGTCTACGGCGGGGGGCAGTCGGAGGTGCTGCTCGGCAAGGCGCTGGGCGGCCGTCGCGAGGACGTGGTGGTGGCCACCAAGTTCGGCGCCAAGGTGGCCGAGGGGCCGTACGGCCGGGGCTCCTCGCGCCGGCACGTGGTACGCCGGTGCGAGGAGAGCCTGCGGCGCCTGGGCACCGACCACATCGACCTGTACTACCAGCACTACGCCGACCCCGACACCCCGATCGAGGAGACGCTGGGCGCGCTCGACGACCTGGTCCGGGCGGGCAAGGTGCGCTACGCGGGTACGTCCAACCTGGCCGCGTGGCAACTCGCCGACGCCGCGCACGTGGCCGGCGGTACCCGGTTCGTCGCCGCGCAGCTGGAGTGGAGCCTGCTCGACCGCACCATCGAGCGGGAACTGGTGCCCGCCGCGCGGCACTTCGGCGTCGGTGTGATCCCCTACTTCCCGCTCGCGTCCGGTCTGCTGACCGGCAAGTACCGGCGCGGCGAGGCGTTCGCCGAGGACACCCGGTTCGGCGCCATCCCGCGCTTCGCTCAGGCGGTGGCCACGGACGAGAACTTCGCCATCGTGGAACGGCTCACCGACTACGCCGAGGGGCAGGGGCTGACCCTGCTCGAACTCGCCCTGTCCTGGCTCGCCGCGCAGCCCGAGGTGGCCTCGGTCCTGGTCGGCGCGACCCGCCCCGAACAGATCGCGGCCAACGCGGCGGCGGTCCGCGAGCTGACCGCGACCCAGGTCGCGGAGACGGCCGAACTGGCCGCGGCGGTACCGGCGTGAACGCCGCGGCGCGGCCGGTCCGCGCCGGCACCGAGCGACCTCTGCACAATTCCGGCATCGCGGACGAGCTGGCCCGCCGGCTGCGCCGCCGGATCCTGGACGGGCCGCTCCGGGACGGCGACATGCTGCCCAAACAGGACGACCTGATCGCCGAGTTCGGCGTCGGGCGCACCACGCTGCGTCAGGCGTTCCGGATCCTGGAGACCGAGGGCCTGATCACCGTCAAGCGCGGCAACACCGGCGGCGCGGTGGTGCACGTCCCGCAACCGGCCGACGCGGCGCACATGTTCGGCATGGTCATGCACGCGCGCCAGGTCCGGCTGGACGACCTGGCGCAGGCCCTGCGGCGGCTGGAGCCGGTGTGCGCGGCGCTGTGCGCGGCACGGCCGGATCGGGCCACCGAGGTGGTGCCGTGGCTGCGCGAGGTGCACACGCGGATGGAGCGGGCCGTGGCGGACGGGCCCGCGTTCATCCGGGCGGCGCGCGACTTCCACGAGGCGCTGGTGCTGCTGTGCGGGAACGAGACGATGAAGATCCTGCTGGGCGCGGTCGAGGTGTTGTGGGCGCAGCAGGAGCAGGAGTGGGCCCGGGACGCGTTGGCCGACACCGGTGAGCGGGTGCGACGCGCGGGACTTCGCGAACACGAGCACCTGATCGCGCTGATCGAGGCCGGCGACGAAACCGAGGTCTACCGCGAATCCGTCCGCCACCTGGAAGCCGCCCAGGACTACCCCCTCAAGTCCCACTCCGCGACCCCGATCACGTCCCCGTGACCGGCCGGCGCGAAGTGGTGCCCCGCGAGCCGGGTCGGCGTGTTCGGCGGTCAGTTCCTGCGGCCGACCGCGGTGTAGATCCAGGACTGGGACAGACGCTCGGGTGAGAGGTCGGCGCCTTCCTCCGGGCGCCACAACGGAGCCTGGACCAGGCCGGGTTCGACCAGATCGACGCCGGTCAGGTAGCCGGCGATCGTGGCGTGCGGGCGCGGCAGCATGAACTCGGCGTCGTCGTTGATCTCCAGCACCCGTTCCGCCGAGATCGGCGGCAGGAAGTCCGACGTGGTGTGCGAGGCGATCAGCAGGCTGCCCGAAGGCACCGCGTCGAGCAGTCGGTTCACGATGCCCGCCGGGTCCTCGGCGTCCGCCACGTAGTGCAGGATCGCCACAAGGAGCAGCCCCACCGGGCGGTCGAAGTCGATCACCTCGCGCACCTCGGGGGCGGCCAGAATCTTCTCCGGCTCGCGCACGTCGCCCATGGTGAACGTGGTCCGACCCCGATCGGTGGCGGGCATCAGCGCGCGGGCGTGCGCGAGCACGATCGGGTCGTTGTCCACGTAGGCCACCCGGGCCGAGGGCACGATCTCCTGGGCCACCTCGTGCGTGTTGCCCGGCGCGGGGATCCCGGTGCCGATGTCGAGGAACTGGTCGATGCCCTGCTCGGTCGCGTAGCGGACCGCGCGCCCGAGGAAGGCCCGGTTGTCGAGGGCGGTCACCGAGGTCTGCGGGGCGACCGCGATGAACCGTTCCGCGAGCTCACGATCGACCGGGTAGTTGGTCTTGCCGCCGATGTGGTAGTCGTACACACGGGCGGGATGGGGACGACTGATGTCGATCCCGGTCGGCGCCCAGTCCTGCTCGGACAACGTGTCATCCCCTCGAAGTCGGTACCGCGTCAGCCTACGACACCCAAACCGACCGCTTCACAAGGGATTTGACCGAACCGTCGCACTCGCCGTGCGGCCCCGGGCCGACGGCCCGTGATGAGTTTTGCCCGGCGGAACGGTCATCACCGGGTACAGCGTCGTCACAGGAGGTCGTCGATGGTCGAACCACCCGAACCACCCCCCGAATCGGTCCTCCCCCGGTCCCCCGCCCTGATCGTGTACGCCCCGCTCACCCGCGCGGATGTGCCCGGTCTGTGTGCGCGCCTGGTCGAACTGCTCCGCCACGAGCGGGCCGACCCCCTGCCGTGCGACGTGAGCGCCCTGGTCTGTCCGGACCTGGCCGTGATCGAGGCGCTGGCCCGCCTTCAGTTGACCGCGCGCGGACTCGGCCGACGCATCCGTCTGCGCGGCGCTTCGGGCGAGTTGCGCGACCTGCTCACGCTGACCGGCCTGGACACGATCGTCCCGGCCGGCCCGAGGGAGGCGGGGTTACGCGTCGAGTGTCGCCGGGAGGCCGAACAGCGGGAACAGGTGCGGCACGTCCAGGAACGAGTTGAGGCCGATGATCCGCCCCTCTGAGATCTCGATGACCTGCAGCGCCCACGGCTCGAAGCCGCCGCCGGGACCGCCGGCGCGGTACTGGCCGAAGCCGGGCGTGCCGTTGGCCACGATCGGGACCAGGCGCGAGCCCCGGCAACCTATGCCGGTGCCCAGGAACCACTCGCGGATGTCGGCGTGCCCGCGCAGCCACAGCTCGTACGGCGGCATCGACAGGGTCGCGTCCTCGCGCAGCAGGGCGGTGAGCGAGTCGAGGTCGTAGCGCTCGAAGGCGTCCACGTAGCGGGCCAGGAGCGACTGCTGCTCCTCGTCCATCGGCCGCACCGGATCGGTCGCGGTGACCTCGCTCTCGGCGAGCGCGGCCCGGGCGCGCTGCAGCGCGCTGTTGACCGAGGCGACCGAGCTGCCGAGCAGTTCGGCCACCTCGCTCGCCTTCCAGGCCAGCACCTCGCGCAGGATCAGCACCGCGCGCTGGCGCGGGGGCAGGTGTTGGAGCGCGGCGACGAAGGCCAGTCGTACGCTCTCGCGCGCGACCGCCAACTCGGCCGGGTCGGCCACGCTCGGCACGACCCGGCCGTCGGGGATCGGCTCGATCCAGGTGGCCTCGGGTCGCGCCGGGGTCAGCGCGGAGGAGGCGGGCACCGGCGAGGACAGGTCCATCGGGCGGGCCCGGCGCTCGCGCCCGTTGAGGCTGTCCAGGCACACGTTGGTGGCGATCCGGTACAACCACGAGCGCACCGACGAGCGGCCCTCGAAGCGGTCGAAGCTCTTCCAGGCGCGGACCATGGTGTCCTGGACCGCGTCCTCCGCCTCGAAGACCGAGCCCAGCATCCGATAGCAGTAGCCGGTGAGCTCGACCCGAAACGGCTCGAACTGCTCCTCGACCACGTCGACGCCGTCCGTCGCGACCAGGTCACTCATCGGAATCTCCCGCGAATTGGGGCTTCATCGACCACGCGGCAGAGTCTAGGCAGCCGCACCGACAATCGCCCGGGCACGGCGCGGCGCGGCGCGCCGGGCGACGGCGGGTCAGTCCACGGGCAGCGCGACCAGTTCGTCGGCGTAGCACCACGCCCACTCCTCGCCGGGCTCGAAGGAGCGCACCAGCGGATGGTCGGCCGCGTGCCAGTGCGCGGTCGCGTGCCGGTTCGGCGAGCTGTCGCAACAGCCGATGTGCCCACACGTCAGGCACTCCCGCAGGTGCACCCACCGCGTGCCGTCGCGCAGGCAGTCCTCGCAGCCCTCGGTCGACCCCGGCCGCACGTTCTCGGGCAGTGTGTCGAGGTGCGCACAGGGCGTGTCCGTGGGCCGCCCGGCACCGTCCTGGACCACCTGGTACTGCGTCCCGGCCATCGTCGTACTCCTCGTCCGGCGCGGCGGGCGACACCCCTTGCGTGCGCCCGATCGTCCCCTGCCTACCACGCGGACCTTCCCCGGCGCGCGGACCGCCGCGCGCGCCGCGATCGTGCGCCTCGATCACGCGCTTCGGTCACGCGCTTCGGTCACGTGCCCCGGATCCGCGCCTCGGTCACGGCGCGCTTACCGCCCGTCCGCTCGTCGGCCGCGCCGTACCCGGTCTTCCGTGCCGCTCGCGGCTCTCAGTAGCCTCCGGATGGCGGCGCCGGTCCTCGCGGACGGCGTCTCGACGGGATGCACAGGCCCGTTATCGGATTATCCGATTATCCCCAGGGAGTGCGTGTGATACGGGACTTCAGCGGCCGGGTGTGCGTCGTCACCGGCGCGGGATCGGGCATCGGTCGGGCGCTGGCGACGGAGCTGGCCGCGCACGACGCGCGCCTCGCGCTGGCCGACGTGGACGCGGAGGGACTGGCCGAGACCGCCGCACGGGCGGCCCGGCTCGGCGCGCGCGAGGTGCACACCGAGGTCCTCGACGTGTCCGATCGGGCCGCCGTACTCGCCTGGGCGGACGCCACCGCCGCGCGCTTCGGCGGGGTGGACCTGGTGGTCAACAACGCGGGCGTGGCGCTGACCGCGGGCGTCGAGGAGATGTCCTGGGACGACTTCGAGTGGCTGATGGGCGTCAACTTCTGGGGCGTGGCGTACGGCACCAAGGCCTTCCTCCCCCACCTGCGCCGCTCGCCCGACGGGCACCTGGTCAACATCTCCTCGGTGTTCGGCCTGTTCGGCGTGCCCTCGCAGAGCGCCTACTGCGCGGCCAAGTACGCGGTGCGCGGGTTCACCGAGTCGGTGCGCCAGGAGCAGCGGGTCTCCGGCTCCGGGGTCGGGGTGACCACCGTGCATCCGGGCGGGATCCGGACCGACATCGTGCGCAACTCGCGCGCCGCCGCCGGGCACGACAAGGACCGGGTGGTGGCCCTGCACGACTCCGTCTCGCGCACCTCGGCGCAGCGCGCGGCGCGGATCATCCTGAGCGGGGTGCGGCGCGGCCGGTCCCGGGTCTTCGTCGGCGCGGACGCCACCGCGATCGACGTCGGCTCGCGGCTGCTCGGCTCGGTCTTCGAACCGCTGGTGCGGATGGTGTCCCGGCGGCCGGGGGCGAACACTTCGGCCCCGACCGGGCCCGCGCTCCCGCCGGACGGGGCGGGCTCGGCGCCGGCTTTGTCGGCGAAGGGGTATTCGGACCCCGTTACCGGTGGGTAGAAAGTAGCGGAGGGGCGCGGGCGCGGGAGGCGGACATGGCGACGGACACCGGGGGCACCGGGACTCTCCTTCGGCACGACACCACGATCCACACCGGCGACGGCGCGGCGCTCGTCGCGCGGGTGGCCGGGCCGCCGGACGCGGCCGTCACGGTGGTCTTCGCGCACGGCTGGACGCTGCACGGCGAGGTGTGGCGGCCCCAGGTCGAGGCGCTGGTGGCGGCGGGTGTCCGGGCGGTCGCCTACGACCACCGCGGACACGGGCGATCCACCGCCGGGCGGGCCTCGCCGTGGACCATCGACCTGCTCGGCGACGATCTCGCCGACGTGATCGACGCGGTGGCGCCCGGCGGCCCGGTCGTGCTGTGCGGGCACTCGATGGGCGGTATGACGATCATGGCCCTGGCCGCCGCCCGGCCGGAGCTGTTCGGGTCGCGGATCACCGGGGTGGTCCTGGTCGGCACGTCGGCGGGCGACCTGGTGCCGACCGGCCGCGGGTTTCCCGCGTCGGTGCGGCTCAGGTCGGTCGCGCAGAGCCGGTTCTTCGCGTTCGGACAGCGGTATCCGCGTGTGTTCACCCGGGGCCGCACGCTCCTCCCCGGCCCGGACCGGCCGGGTCATTTGCGGGTCGTGCGCCGGAGCCTGTTCGGTCCCGACGCCGATCCGATCCTGGTGCGCGAGTGCGCGCGGATGTTGTTCGCGACGCCGATGACCACCGTGTGCGGCTTCTTCCCGGCACTGGCGCGGCACGACAAGGCGGGCGCGCTGGCGGCGCTGGGAACCGTACCCGTGCACATCGTGGTGGGCGCCCACGACCGCCTCACCCCGCTCGCCCACAGCCGAGCGCTGGCGACCGAGTTGCCCGACGCCACCCTGCACATAGCCCCCGACTGCGGTCACATGGTCTTCACCGAACGCCCGGACAGCGTGATCGACCCGCTGCGCGAGATGTGCGTGGGCGGCGTGTCCCGCACCCGAACGCCGGACGGACCGATGCGATCCGGCCCGTCCGGCGTTTGACGACAGCCGGCCGCGGGCCCGGCTTCCGGGCCTGCCCGGGAACCTCAGCTCGGCTCGATGCCCAGCAGCTCCGCGGTCCAATCCGGATCCCCCGTGACCACGGCGAGCAGCCGGGTGGCCCGGGTCAGCGCGACGTAGAGGGTGCGCATGCCGTTGGGGGACTGTTCGACGATCCCGCGCGGGTCGACGATGACCGCGACGTCGAACTCCAGGCCCTTGGCGTCGAGCGCGTCCATCAGCTGCACGCGCGCGTCCAGGCCGGCCAGGTCGGCCGCCAGGTCCTCGGTCGCGCCGACCGGGGTGACCACGCCGATGGTGCCCTCGCCCGCGTCGAGCAGTTCGCGCACCAGCTTGCGCACCACCGGACCGGTCCGCTCCCCCGCCGTGGCGTGCACGGTCGGCGGCTCGCCGCCGCTGCGCACGGCCCGCGAAGGCCGGGCCCCGGGCACCGCGCGCACCAGCACGCGGGCGGCGACGTCGGCCACCTCGACCGGATTGCGGTAGTTGGTGGTCAGCTCGAACTCGTACCGGCGGCGTTCGCGCAGCGCCTCGGCCATCGCCGCGGCCGACGCGCTCGGGTCCTCCCAGGCACTCTGGGCGGGGTCCTCGACGATGGTCCAGGTCGCGTGCCGGCCGCGGCGGCCGAGCATCCGCCACTGCATCGGGGTCAGGTCCTGCGCCTCGTCGACGACGATGTGCGCGTACTCGACCGGCTCGTCCTCGTCCTCGTCGCGGGCGCGGCGCGCGCCGCGCCCGCCGGACATGCGGTCGGCGTAGGTGGTCACCTCGGTGATCTCGTCGGGCACGTCCCGGCCGACCGTCTCGCCGCTGAAGATGTCCCGGCCGTCCACCACGTACGGGTTGTCCTCGTCGGGGCTGCCGTGCACCGGCGTGCGCTTGCGCGGCAGCGGCCCGAGCAGCCCGGTCAGCTCGTCCATCAGCGCCACGTCGTGGAAGGAGACCTCACCGGTGCGCGCGGTCCGTGCCCAGGAGCCGGCCAGCACGGCCACCTGCTCGGGCGTCAGGTTCCGCTCGAAGCGGCGCAGCCGCTCGGGGTCGGCCAGGCCCGCCAGCACGTCCACCGGCCGCTGCAGCGGCCACCACGCGCGCAGGAACGCGGCGAACTCGTCCCGCGCGGCCACGTCCTCGTGGAAGGCGTCCTTCTCGCCGCGGCCGGCGCCGCGCGAGAGCAGCCGGCCCCACAGCTCGGTGAGCAGTTGCCGGGCCACCTGGAGGCGGGCGGTGTTCGGACCGCCGCGGTTCTTGGCCAGCACCTCGCGGCGGATCCGGCGCAGCGCCTTGTGGTCGAGCACGATCCGGGTGCCGCGGTGCGAGACCACGAACTCGGTCGGCGCGCCCGCCGGCACGTCGGCCACGGCGCGGCGGAGCAGCCCGCTCATCACCGCGGCGCCCTTGAGCCGGGCCGCCGCGGCGTCGTCGTGGTAGGCCGCCTCGACCCCGTCGACGAGGTCGCCCAGCGAGCGCAGCACCGCGCCGCCCTCGCCGAGGGACGGCAGGACCCGTTCGATGTAGGCGGTGAAGCGGGGGTTGGGGCCGACCACGAGCACGCCGCGCGAGCCGAACCGGCGGCGGTACTGGAAGAGCAGGTACGCGACGCGGTGCAGCGCGACGGCGGTCTTGCCGGTGCCCGGGCCGCCGCGGACCAGCACCGAGCCGTCGATGGGCGCCCGGATCGCCTCGTCCTGCTCGCGCTGGATGGTGGCCACGATGTCGTGCATCGAGCCGTCGCGGGTGCGGGAGAGCGCGGCCAGGAAGGCGCCGTCGCCGATGATCACCATGTCGCCGGCGGCGTCCGGGTCGAGCAGGTCGTCCTCGATGTCGACGACCGAACGGCCCCGGCAGTGCAGGACCCGGCGGCGGATCACGCCGCGCGGGTCGTCGGGGGTGGCGCGGTAGAAGGCCTCGGCGGCGGGGGCGCGCCAGTCGACGACCAGCACCTCGCTGTCCTCGTCGCGGATGCCGATCCGGCCGATGTGCCGGGTCTCGCCGTCGAGCTGGTCGAGCCGGCCGAAGACGAGTCCGTCGTCGGCGGCGTCGAGTGAGCGGGCCCACAGTTCGGCGCGGTAGACCATGACGTCGCGCTCGACCAGGGCCGCGCGGGTGCCGACCTGCGCCTGCCGGTAGCCCTGCCGCAGCAGTGCCTGGGCTTCGTCGCGCATGTGTTCCAGGCGCGCGTAGGAGCGGTCGACGTGGCCCTGTTCCGCGGCGAGCTCGTGTTCCTTGGCCTGGGGGTCGCCTGCCGGCGCGGGCATAGAGAAGCTCCTTGTGACGTGACACAGGTCGGCGCCCACGGTGGACGAGGCGTCGACGATCGTATGTGTCGCCGGCGCCGTCTTCCCGCGGGCCGATCCGCCCACGGGGGTTGCGGCTGGGGTCGGGGGTGCTCCCCCGGAGGACAGAGGACACAGTATTCGGGACCCGCGCCGCCATCCGCGACGCCCGGGCGGGTCACCCCGAGCCGGCGACCGCCCGGGCACCGGGACCCGTCGACGGGAAGGCCCCGGGCGGGAATCCCCTCAGGCGCGGCCGGCCCGGACGGGAGACCTCGCAAAGGGCGTGCCTCTCGGGACGGGAAGCCCCTCGGGCGTGGCCGACACGGGCCGGAGACCGCTCCGACACGCCCGACCGGGACGGGCAACCCCTCGAAGGCGTCCCCTCGGACGAGCGACCGCTCGGGGGGCCGCCGGACGGGAGGGCTCGCTCGGGGCGTTCCCCGCCGGACGGGTTCGCGCGTCCGGCGTGGGGTGGGGGACGGTCAGGTGCGGCGGGCTCGGAGGAGGCGTATCGCGATCACCACGCCGATCAGGCCGACGCCGCCGAGTGTCGCCCACAGCCACGTCGAGGTCCCCGCGCTGCCGCCACCGCCGCCGTCGCCCGGCGCGAGGGCGGCGCGCGCGGGCCCGGCGGCCTCGACCGCGGCGGTCACGGTGATCCCGAAGCGGGCCTTGGCCTCGTGCTTGGTCGGCGCGTTGTCGGAGACGGTGACGCCGAATCCGGTCTCGCCGGCCGCGATCGGTATGCCGGCGATCACTCCGCTGTCCGGGTCCAGGGTCAGGCCCGGCGGCAGCGGATCGTCGGCGATCCAGTGGTAGGGGGCGGTGCCGCCCTGGGCGGCCAACTTGGCGGTGTAGGCCCGGCCGACGGTCGCGGGCGGCAGCGCGGCGGCCGGCAGCACCAGTGCGGCCGAGGGCACGCCGTCGACGGCGGCGGAGGGGTCGGATTCGCCGACCGCGTTGACCGCGCTCACCGTGTACGAGTAGGTCGTGCCGTTGTCCAGGCCCTGGTCGGTGTAGGTCAGGGTGTCCGCGCCGAGGGTGGCGAGCGGCGCGCCGGCGGCGGCCTCGCCGTTGGTGGAGCGGTGGATCAGGTAGTTGGTGAGCGGGCTGTCGCCGGTGTCGGCGGGCGGCATCCAGGAGAGCACGGCCTGCCCCTGCCCGGCGGTCACCGACAACCCGCCGGGGGCGCCCGGCTTCCCGCTGCCCACCCCGGCCAGGGTCACCGTGCGACTGCCGCCCGGGATGTTGCCGGTCAGGGTGAGTTTGCCGGCGGCGGTGCCGCGCTTGGTCGGGGTGAACACGACGGCGAACGAACACGAGGATCCGCCGGGCACGTTGGTGTCCGGGCCGAAGGCGCAGGTGGTGCCGCCGGGGTCGATGGCGAACGGGCCGTCCGCGGTCGCGGCGGAGATCATGAACGGCACGTCGCCGCTCGTGGTGATCGGCAGGTTGCGGGTGGCCTTCTGCCCGACGGGCGAGGCGCCGAAGTCGATGGCGGGCAGCACGTCGCCCACCTGCGCGGCGGGCACGGTGAAGGACAGCAGCGCGTGCCCGTCGCCGACGCCGCCGGTCGCGGACGTCTGCGCGCCGGGGAAGACGAGCGGATCGGCGTAGGGCACACCGACGGCCGCGGCGGGGGCGTGCAGCCAGGGCAGCGGGGTCGAGGCCGAGAACAGCGTCGTGGCGTCGTCGGCGATCCGTACCACCAGCGTCGCGCCGGCCTGGAGCGGACCGCCCGCCGTCACCGCGGCGGAGCCGGCCACCGACGTGCCCTGGGCGCCGCCGACCGCCCGGCCGTACACGGTGGCGGTCATCGCGGTCGCGCCGGCCGGGACGGTGACCCGATGCTCGCCCGCCCCGGTGACCGGGGTCTGCACCTGCGTGCTGCCGCCCGGCGCGGTCGGGGCGGCGGGTCGGGAGCGGATGCCGGCCGGCGTCGCGGCCGCGGCGACCGCCGGGGCGAGTGCGGCGAGCCCGATCGCCGCCGCGAGCAGTCCCGCGCCGAGGGAACGAGGGCGCGGGCGACGACGGCGAATGACGCTGTGCATGGAGATGGACCCCCGGGTGGGCTGCGGCTCTCGATACCGGACGGCACCGGACGGCCCACCCCGACCCCCGCTTTCCCGGGTTCGGCGAATTCCGCGCGCTCGGCTTTCCGGCAGCTCCTCAGCGCGGATGCTAGCGGTCGCCGCGAAGGACCGGGAGTGCCCCCCGGCGGAAGATCACCCGATGGAATTCGGCGCAGCGGGCCGCCTGTACGGGCGCGGCCCGGCAAATCTGACCATCCGTCAGATATCCCGTCCGCGACGAGCGACCCCACTCGCCCCCACCCGGGCGGCACTCATCCCCGGCGGCGCCCTCCGGGCGGGGACCAGTCGGCGCCGTCGCGCGAATCGACGCCGTATCGGGGTCCGAGCAGGGCGATCGCCGCCGAGAACAGGACGAGGAACCAGGCGACGTACACATTCACGAGACACTCCCGACGACACGATGGAATCGGCTCGCGGAACGACGAGCCACTTTCCATTCTGTGTACGATCGGACCGCCCCGAAAGGTCCAATCATCGTCAGGTGGACTGTGTTTGCCCGGTGCTGCGGACCGGAAATGGCGATCCTCCGGCGCGAAGGGCCGTCGACCGGGCATCGTGGCCTCAAGCTCCCGCCGGGCCCGGGACGGTACCGGCGGGGTGGCCGGCGGCGTGCACCTCCCCCCAGTGCGCCGCCGAGGAAGGCGGGCCCGCGGGCATTCCCCCCGCTCGCGGGTCCGTCGCCCCCGTTCCGGCCGCCCGGGCGGCTCGGCGAACCGCCGCGCCCGGACCGCCGTTTCACGCCCGGCGCAGCGCGAGCACCACGTCCCGGATCCGCCCGTCGTGCGCCGGATCACCCGGCAGCGGCACGGTGACCGCGTCCGCCAGACCGGCCCAGCGCGCCGTGATCAGGTCCGGCAACTCCTCGTAGGTCGCCATCGGGACGAGCGTGTCCAGCACCTCGTCGGTGATCAGCCGGCCCGACTCCGCCCACGCGTCGCGGCGGATCATCGCCCCCAGCCGGTCCTGGAGTTCGCCCCAGCCGTACAGGTCGAGCGTGCCGCGATACGCGGGCGTGGAGTACAGGAACGCGAACAGCCGCCGCTGCCGCTCGCGTTCCGCGTCGAGCGCGGCCCGGTCCGGACCGGCGATCAGCTGCGTGCCCGCGACCAGTTCGAACCGGCGCGGGGCCGACGCGCGGGCGCGGCCCTCGGCCACCGCCGGGCGGGCCAGCGTCTCCAGATAGCGCGGATTCGAGTTGGTGGGGTGGGTGACCAGCCCGTCGGCGAGCTCGCCGGCGAGCGCGCACATCCCCCGGCCGACCCCGCCGAGCAGGATCCTCGGCGGCGTGGTCTCCGGGTCCGGGCCGGGGTTGAAGTAGGGCTGCATCCGGGTGAGTCGGTGGTGCGGGCCGTGGTGGGCGGGCGGCTCGCCGGTCCGAAACGCCTCGAACGCGGCCCGGACCGCGCCCAGGTAGTCCCGCATCCGCTCCACCGGCGCCGACCACGGCATCCCGTACCGGTCCTCGATGTTCTGCCGGACCTGACTGCCCAGGCCGAGTTCGAACCGCCCGCCGGAGAACCGGGCCAGGTCCCACGCGCCGTACGCGCTCAGCAGCGGCGAGCGCACGAATGCCAGGGCCACCGAGGTGCGCACCACGATCCGCTCGGTGTGCTCCAGCGCGAGCAGCGCGACGGCGAACGCGTCGTGCACGGTCTCGGCGACGCCCAGTCCGTCGAACCCGGCCGCCTCGACGCGCCGCGCGTGGGCCGGCACCTCGCGCAGCGGCATCCGGGGGTCCATCCCGGTGTAGACCCTCACCCGGGGAAGTCCTGGCCGACCAGCGCCTCGGACAGCGTCCACAACCGCGCCGCCGCGGCGACGTCGAGCGCCCACGGCGCGTGCTCGGCGCTGATCGCGCAGTCGGCGAGGTACACCCCGCCGACGTCGACCAGTTCGGGCGCGGTCGCCGCCCACACCTGGGTCGCGGCGCCGCTCTCCACCCGCTTGAGCGGCGGCATCTTCGCGGCGGTGACCTTCTTCTGCAGCGCGCGCCCGGCGGTGGGGGTCAGGTATCGGCCGAGGTTGGTCGCGACCATGCCCGGGTGCACCGCGTAGCAGCGCACGCCGCGCTCGCGCAGCCGGCGGTCCAGTTCGACGGTGAACAGGATGTTCGCCGTCTTGGACGCGCCGTACGCCGTCCAGGGGTGGTACTCCTCCGGCGCGCTCTCGTAGTTCGGGTCGGCCCAGCGCACGTCCGACGCGACGTGTCCGGCGGAGCTGAGGTTGACCACGCGCGCGCCCGCGCCCAGGGTCGGCACGAGCAGGTTGGTCCACAGGAAGTGGCCCAGGTGATTGGTGCCGAACTGGAGCTCGAAGCCGTCGGCGGTGCGCTCGAACGGGGTGGCCATCACACCCGCGTTGTTGATCAGCACGTCCACCCGGGGAAACCGCTCGCGCACCTGCGCGGCGCCCGCGCGGACCGAGGCCAGCGAGGTCAGGTCGAGCACCGCGTACTCGACGCCGTCGGGCAGTTCGGCGAGCGCCGCCCGGCCCTTGTCCGCGTCGCGCGCGGTCACCACCACGCGGGCTCCGGCCGCCGCGAGCACCCGCGCGCTCTCCCGGCCCAGACCGGAGGTGCCGCCGGTGATCAGCACGGTGCGACCACTCGGATCGAGGCCGGCCAGGACCTCGTCGGTGGTGGTGTCGGGTCCGAAAGGCATGGCACACTCCGCACACTGGATGCTTGACTGTGTTTAGCACTATGGAGTGTGGAGGTTGCCTTGGCAAGGCCGTCGAGGTTTCGGGTGACGGGCCGTCAGGTCAGCCGGATCAGGCGCCGCTCGGTGGCGACGCTGACCGCGGCGGTACGGGTGTCCACGCCGAGCTTCGCGTAGATGTGGCCCAGGTGGGTCTTCACCGTGGCCTGGGAGATGAACAGCCGGCGGGCGATCTCCGCGTTGCCGACGCCGCGCGCGAGCAGTTGCAGGATCTCCACCTCGCGGGCGGTGAGCGTGCCGTCCGGCTTGCGCATCCGGCTGAACAGGCGGGCGGCCACCTCCGGGGCCAGTACGGTGCGGCCCGCGGCGGCGTCGCGCACGGCCCGGAACAGGTCCTCCGGGCTGCCCGCCTTGAGCAGGTAACCGGCCGCGCCCGCCTCGATCGCGCGCGAGACGTCCGCGTCGGTGTCGTACATGGTCAACACCAGGACGTGTGGCGGCTCGGGCAGCGCGAGCAGTCGCCCGGTGGCCTCGACGCCGTCGATCCCGCCGACCAGTTGCAGGTCCATCAGCACCACGTCGGGGCGCAGCGCGGCGGCGAGCCGGACCGCCTCCTCGCCGCCGGCCGCCTCCCCGATCACCTCGATCCCGTCCTCACCGGCGAACAGGGCGAGCAGCCCGGCCCGCACCACGGCGTGGTCGTCGCAGACGACGAGACGGATCGGCGTCACGGGGCGGCTCCGGGGTCGGGATCGGCGGGTGGGGGTGGCGTGGGGGTCGGGGGGCTCGCGGCGTCGGGGACGGTGGCGGCCAGGGCGGTGCCCTCGTCGGGGGCGCTTTCGACGGTGAGTTCGCCGCCGACCTCGGCCAGGCGGCGGCGCAGCGACGGGAGTCCGTAACCGCGCAGGTCGCCGCTCCGGGGCAGGGTCGGGTCGAAGCCGACGCCGTCGTCGCGGATGTCCAGGGCGACCCGGTCCGGCAGGTAGGTGAGGGTCACGTGCACCGTCCGGGCGCGGGCGTGCTCGCGCACGTTGGCCAGCGCGCCCTGGGCGGTCCGGGTGAGCGCGGCCTCGACCGGCGCGGGCAGCGGGCGGGAACGTCCGTCCACGGCGAGCGCGACGTCGGGCCCGTCGTCGGCGCGGAAGCGGTCGACGACCCGGGCCAGGCCGCCCGCGAGGCCGGGCGCGTCGGCCAGTTCGACGGGGGCCAGGTCCCGGACGAAGCGGCGGGTCTCCTCCACGCCGAGCGCCGCCACCTGCTCGGCCCGGCGTACGTGCGCGCGGGCCGCCGTCGGGTCGGTCTCCCAGGCGCGGTCGGCGGCCTGGAGCAACATCCGCAAGCTGGAGGTGCCCTGGGCGATGGTGTCGTGGATCTCCCGGGACAACCGCTCGCGCTCGGCCAGCATGCCCGCCCGGCGCTCGCTGACCGCCAGTTCGGCGGCGGTGGCGCGCAGCCGTTCCTGGTCGCTGCGCATGCGGGTGAAGACGGCGGTGGCGATCGCGGCGACCGCGGGCGGGCCGAGGAACAGGCTGGGGTCGATCGTGTCGGCGAGCCGATACTGCGCGATCACCACGGCCGTGGTCAGCAGGACCACGGTGCCGATCGCCGCCCGGGTCGGCAGCACCCGCAGGCCGGTGTACAGCAGTGGCACCGCGCACCACGCGAAGCTGGGCGCGGCGGTGACCAGCGCCAGCCACGCGGCGAGCACCGCGGCCAGCCAGGCCAGCCGGGCGGGCGAGCGCTCCGGCGGCAGCGCCAGACCGGCCAGGTAGAGCGCGGCGAGCAGCGCGGCCAGCGCGAAGACCCACGGGGCCCGGCCGTCGGTGCCGTGCCGAACCGTGTAGCGGCCCAGCGACGCGGCGAGCAGCAGCAGGAATCCCGCGTGGATCACCAGCCCGGCGTGCCGGACCGGCCACGGTTCCGTTCGCTGTGGGGGCACGACGTACCTGTTCCCTGTCCCGGTCGGCTCGATCACGCGCGACGCGCGCGGATCGACGGTCGACTCCACCGTGGACCGGCTCGCCCAGGCGCGGATCGGCCGATCGGTTGATCTTCGCACCGCCCGACCGGCGTGCCGGGACCGGCGGCTTTGCCGATGGCGGGCGGGCGCGCGGCCGGGAGGGTGGAGGCATCGGGAAAACCACCCGACGACAACCGCCAGGAGACGACGCGGGACTGTCGCGCAAGACGCGAAAGAGGTAGGACGATGAGCAACTTTTCCACGCGTGGTCGGGTACTGACCGGGGTCTTCTCGCTGGCGGCGGTCGGCGCGGTCACCGCCGGCGTCGCGGCCGCCCAGGTGCCGAGCGCGACCGAGGCCCGGCACGACGCGCGTCCGGCGCCGGCCGTGGTGCAGGTCAAGACGCTGGGTGTGGACGCCGCGAGCAAGGCCGCGCAGGCCGCGCTCGACGCCGCCGAGAAGGACGGTCAGAAGGTCACCGTGGTCGTGGTGGCCCGCGACGGCTCGACGCGCGTGGTGCTCAAGGGCGACGGCGCGGGCCCGCAGTCGGAGGAGTCGGCCCGGCGCAAGGCGTACACCGCCGTGTCCTGGAACGCGCCGACCTCGGCCCTGGCCCAGCGGGTGACCGCGCCGGGCGCCTCGCTCCGGGACATCCCCGGGACGCTGTTCCTGGCCGGCGCGGTGCCGGTGGCGGTGGACGGCGCCCCGATCGTGGGCATCGGGGTGGCCGGTGCCCCCGCCGGCGACCTGGACGAGAAGTACGCCGCCGAGGGCCTGGCCGCCATCGCCGGTCAGCTGAAGTAGCCGACCGCCGCGGGGCGATCCCGGGGTGGAGGGGGAGGTCGCGGCCCGCACCGCCACGACCTCCCCGGCTCCGGGATCGCCCGCCGGGCGTGGATGGCCCGACCGGCGGGGGTCCGTACACCGCCGGCGTCGATCCGTACACCGCCCGTACCGGTCCGTGCATGTCCGGCGTCGGCCCGTACACCGGATCGTGGTCCCCCGCCACCCGGGGCGGTCAGCCGAAGAGCGCCGTCCCCCGGGTGTTGAAGACCGCGCTCTGCAAGGGCAACAGCAGTTGGGCGGGCAGGAAGCTGTCCGGCGTCAGCGGCTCTCGGGGCGTCTGCGCGGCGCGTGCCGCGGGAATGTAGAGCGAGGCCATCGAGCCGAAGATGACCGCGGTCGCGATCACTGCCGCCTTGCGAAATCCGTGCTTGACCATGGAATTGCCCTTCACCGGGGACGTCGGGTAAGCGAATCGGCGTCCCGTCGCACCGGGAATTCCGGGCACGGCTCCGCCGCGCCGCCCGGGGATTTCATGGCGGCGCGGCAACTCTAAGGTTTTGTCGGCAAAGAAAAAGACGCCGTTCGCCCTCCCGGGTGACGTCATCGGTTGGCCCAGGGGCCAGGACACGCAATTTCACTCGGAAGGGTGAGGATTGTGCGCCTGCGCGCTCCCACACGTGTCCATGTCCCGTGCCGGGCGTTATCCCGGCCGCCCGACGCCGATGCGCTCGCGCAGCCAGTGATACGACGCCCTCGGCGTGCGGGTCCCGGTCGCGAAGTCGACATGGATCAGGCCGAAGCGCTGGTGATAGCCCTCGGCCCATTCGAAGTTGTCGAGCAGGGACCACACGTAATAGCCGCGCACGTCGATTCCCGCTTTGCCCGCCGCGGCCACCGCTGCGATATGGCCGTCGAGGAACGCGATGCGTTCCGGATCGTCCCGGCCCTCGGCGGTCGAGCAGCCGTTCTCGGTGATCCAGATCGGCGGCAGCGCGTCCCCGTAGCGCGCGCCGAGTCCGGTCAACAGGGTGGTCAGCCCCTCCGGCACCACGGGCCAGTCGAACGCGGTGCGCGGCACACCGGTGATCTCCACCGTGGTGAAGGGCAGCGCGGCGTCCGGCTCGGCCGCGGCGATCACCGTCGGGTTGTAGTAGTTGACGCCCAGGCCGGTCAGCGAGCCGCCGATCAGGTCGAGGTCGCCGGATTCGACGAACGGCAGCGCGTCGCGGTCGTGGCCGTAGGCGGCCAGGTCCGGGTAGCGGCCGAGCAGCAGCGGATCGGTGAACAGTCGGTTGTGCAGGGTGTCGTAGGCGGCCGCGGCGGCGCGATCGGCCTCGCTCTCGCTCGCGGCCGTCACCGGGGTCAGGTTGTTGGACACCAGGACGCGCTCGGCGCCGGCGCCGCCCAGCACGCGTGCGGCCAGCCCGTGGCCGAGCAGTTGGTGGTGCGCGGCGGGCAGCGCGTCCAGGAGCAGCGCGTGACCGGGTGCGTGCACGCCGAGCGCGTAGCCCCAGGCCATGTGGATGAAGGGCTCGTTGAGGGTGATCCAGGTGCGCACCCGGTCGCCGAGGCGGTCCGCCACGTGCCCGGCGTAGTCGGCGAATCGGGCGGCGGTGTCCCGGGCGAGCCAGCCGCCGTCGTCCTCCAGGGCCTGTGGCAGGTCCCAGTGGAACAGCGTGGGGGTGGGTGTGATGCCGCGGGCGATCAGCGCGTCGACGAGGCGGTCGTAGAAGTCCAGGCCGGCCGGGTTGGGCCGGCCCCGGCCGTCGGGTTGTACGCGGGGCCAGGCGATGGAGAAGCGGTAGGC
The DNA here is from genome assembly GCF_003967355.1 of Embleya hyalina. GTDB lineage: Bacteria > Actinomycetota > Actinomycetes > Streptomycetales > Streptomycetaceae > Embleya > Embleya hyalina. The sequence goes on from NZ_BIFH01000029.1 coordinate 133,327, forward strand.
GTCCACGCCGAGGCCGGCCATCAGGTCGACGTCCTCGGCCCAGCGGTGGTAGTGGTCGCAGGCCACCGCGCCGGTGTGGCCGTCGCGGATCCGGCCGGGTTGGGCGCAGAAGGTGTCCCAGACCGAGGGGCCTCGGCCGTCCTCGTCGACCGCGCCCTCGATCTGGTAGGCGGCGGTGGCGGTACCCCAGGAGAACCCGGCGGGCAGGTCCCAGGGGGTGGCGGGGGACGTCATGGCGGCTCCGTGGGTCGGCGGTGGGCGGGCGCGCCGGCGGCGCCGGGGCGCGGCCCATGATGGCCCGGTGGGTGTACGGGGTCCAGGGCTCGGTGTGCTTGTCCGAACATCGTTTCCTGGGTTAACAATTAGAATGGTTGACTATGACAACCGGACCCGCGCCAGGCCGCCCCGAACACGGCTGGCTTCGCCGACTCATGGCGGCCTCGTGGCGGTATCGGAGCAGCGTGCTGATCGCGTTCGGCGCCTCCCTCGTGGGGATGGCCGTCACCGCGCTCGTACCGCTCGTCCAGCGCCGGGTGGTCGACGACGCGGTCGCGGGTGAGTTGGGCGACCTGGTGCCGCTGTCGATCCTGCTCGTGGGCGCGGCCCTGGTGACCTTCGGGTGCGCCTACGCGCGGCGCTATGTCGGCGGCAAGTTGTCCCTCGACGTGCAGTACGACCTGCGCACCCGGATCTTCGGCGCGCTCTCCCGCCTGGACGGTGCCCGGCAGGACGAGTTGCAGACCGGACAGATCGTCAGTCGGGGCATCTCCGACGTGACCATGGTCCAGGGCTTCATGGCGATGATCCCGATGATGACCGGCAACGTGCTGCTGTTCGTCATCTCGCTCGGCGTGATGTTCTGGCTGTCCCCGCTGCTCACGGTGGTCTCGCTCGCGGTGGGTCCGGGGCTGTTCGCGGTGGCCTACCTGTCCAGGAAGCGGCTGTTCCCGGCCACGTGGCAGGCCCAGCAGGACGCCGCCGCGCTGGCCGGGGTGGTGGAGAGCGCGGTCACCGGGGTGCGGGTGGTCAAGGGTTTCGGGCAGGAGGAGCAGGAGTTGGCCCGGCTCGAGACGGCCGGTCGCACGCTGTTCGCGTCCCGGTTGCGCTCGGTGCGGTTGAACAGCCGGTACACCCCGACGTTGTCCGCGATCCCCGCGCTCGGTCAGGTCGGCGTGCTCGCGCTCGGCGGGTGGCTGGCGGTGCGCGGGGAGATCACCCTCGGTACCTTCCTCGCCTTCTCCGCCTACCTGGGCCAGTTGGTCGGCCCGGTGCGGATGTTGTCCGGTCTGCTGACCTTCGGCCAGCAGGCGCGGGCCAGCGTGGAGCGCATCTTCGAGGTGATCGACTCGCAGCCGATCGTGACCGAGAAGCCGGACGCCGAGGTGTTGCCGGCGGTCGCCGCCTCGGTCGAGTTGGCGGACGTGCGGTTCGGCTACGTGGCCTCGCGTCCGGTGCTGGACGGGCTGTCGTTGCGGGTGGAGCCGGGTGAGACCTTGGCGCTGGTCGGCACGTCGGGATCGGGCAAGTCCACGGTGTCGATGCTGCTCCCCCGGTTCTACGACGTGCAGTCGGGCGCGATCCGGGTGGACGGGCGCGATGTGCGGGACCTGACCTTCGACTCGCTGCGCGCGGCGATCGGGCTGGTGATGGAGGACAGCTTCCTGTTCTCCGACTCGGTGCGCGCCAACATCGCCTACGGGCGGCCGGACGCGACCGACGAGCAGGTGCTCGCGGCGGCGCGGGCGGCCGAGGCGGACGAGTTCATCCGGGAACTGCCCGACGGCTACGACACGGTGGTCGGCGAGCAGGGCTTGACCCTGTCCGGCGGACAGCGGCAGCGGGTGGCGCTGGCCCGGGCGTTGCTCACCGATCCGCGCATCCTGCTGCTCGACGACGCCACCTCGGCGGTGGACCCCAAGATCGAGGCGGAGATCCACGCCACGCTGCACCGGGTGATGGCGGGGCGGACCACGATCCTGGTCGCGCACCGTCGCTCGACGCTGGAACTGGCCGACCGGATCGCGGTGTTGGACCGGGGCCGGCTGGTGGACGTGGGCACCCACGACGAGTTGACCGCGCGGTGTCCGCTGTATCGCCTGCTGCTGTCCGGGCCGGGCGACGACGCCGAGGGGGTGGACGCGCAACTTCCGTCGGCGCTCGCCGAGGCGGGCGCGTCCTCGGCCGGCGGGAACGGGGTGACTCCCGGGTTGTGGGATCGCGCGACGGCGTCGTCCGATGGCCCGGCGCGCAGCGCGAGTGCGGTGGCCCGTACCCGGACCGCGGGCGGTCCGGGGAGTTGGGCGGCGATGCTCCAGGCCACGCCCGAACTGCTGGCGCAGGTGGAGAAGTTGCCTCCGGCGACGGATACGCCCGACGTGGACGACGTGGCGGCGCGGCGCTCGGACGCGGCGTTCGATCTGCGGTCGCTGCTGCGACCGTTCCGCTGGGCGCTGCTGCTCGGGTTCGTACTGGTGATCCTGGACACCGGGGCCCAACTCGCGTTGCCGGCGCTGATCCGGGACGGGATCGACCGGGGCATCGACGACGGGGCCACCGGCGCGATCATGACGGTGTCGCTGATCGCCATCGTGATCGTGATGGCGGACTGGTTCGTCAACGTCGGGCAGGCGATGGTCGCGGGCCGCACCGGCGAGCGGTTGTTGTACACGCTGCGGGTGAAAACGTTCGCGCATCTGCAACGGCTCGGTCTGGACTACTACGAACGCGAGTTGTCCGGGCGGATCATGACCCGGATGACCACCGACGTGGACGCGCTGTCCACGTTCTTGCAGACCGGGCTGATCAGCGCGGTGGTCAGTGTGCTGACCTTCTTCGGGATCATGGTCGCGCTGCTCGTGCTCGACTGGGAGCTCGGGCTGATCGTGATGAGCGTGTTGCCGGTGTTGATCGCGGCGACGGTGGTGTTCCGGTCGCGGTCGTCGAAGGCGTATACGGAGGCACGCGAGAAGGTCAGCGTGGTCAACGCCGATCTCCAGGAGAACGTCGCGGGGTTGCGGGTGTCGCAGGCGTTTCGGCGCGAGGGGCGCAATTCGGAGCGGTTCGCCGAACGCAGCGACGACTACCGCGCGTCCCGGCTTCGGGCGCAGCGCTACATCGCGCTGTACTTCCCGTTCGGGCAGTTCCTGTCCAGCCTCGCGGCGGCGCTCGCGCTGATCGTCGGGGCGCATCGGGTGGGCGGCGGGACGTTGTCGGCCGGTGCGTTGATCGCGTACCTGCTCTACATCGACATGTTCTTCTCGCCGATCCAGCAGCTCTCGCAGGTGTTCGACGGGTATCAGCAGGCGGCGGTGGGGCTGCGCCGGATCCGCGACCTGCTGCGGACGCCCACCACGACGCCGCCGCCGGCCACCGCGGTGCCGGTGCCGATCGGCGGGCTCAAGGGCGCGATCGCCTTCGAGAACGTGCACTTCGCCTACAACGCGCCCGCGTTCGCGGAGGCGGAAGCTGAGGCGGGCGCGGATGTGGGCGCGGCGTCGGTGGCCGCGGGGTCCCCCGAGGTGTTGTCGGGCGTGACGCTGCGGATCGAGCCGGGTGAGACGCTCGCGCTGGTCGGGCAGACGGGCGCGGGCAAGTCGACGCTGGTCAAGCTGGTGGCCCGGTTCTACGACGTGACGTCGGGCGCGGTGACCGTGGACGGGGTGGACGTCCGCGACTACGACCTCGCGGCCTACCGGCACCGGCTCGGCATCGTTCCGCAGGAGGCGTATCTGGCCCCCGGCAGCGTCCGGGACGCCATCGCGTACGGCCGCCCGGACGCGAGCGACGCCGAGGTCGAGGCGGCGGCCCGCGCGGTCGGCGCGCACGCGACGATCGCCGACCTGGCCGGGGGCTACCTCCACGACGTCGGCGAACGCGGCCGCAACCTGTCGGCCGGGCAACGCCAGTTGATCGCGCTCGCCCGGGCCTACCTGGTCGACCCGGACATCCTCCTGCTCGACGAGGCCACCGCCGCCCTCGACCTGGCCACAGAGGCCGCGGTCACCCGAGCCACGGAAACCCTCACCGGCCGCCGCACCACCCTGGTCGTGGCCCACCGCCTCACCACCGCCGCCCGAGCCGACCGCATCGCGGTAATCGACCGCGGCCGCCTGGTCGAACTCGGCACCCACACCGAACTCCTCACCAGACCCGGCCCCTACGCCTCCCTATGGGCAGCCTTCACCACCACCCCCAAACGCGCCGCCTAACCCCTCCGCCCGGCACGTAACCCCGAACACGAGCAAAACCCCAAGCCCACCCAACACCCGAATCCAACACCGGCGCGGCAGGGCGGCCACCGCGCTGCTCGACGCCAAGGCCACAGCGGCCCACACCACCCAAGCCCAGCCCAAACATTTCAGCCCGACCAACGCTTGAGGCCAAACAAAACCCAACCACCAGCCAAAACACACCCAACCCGACCAACACACGACGCCAACCCACCCACCAGCCAAAGCACTTCAGCCCGGTCAGCGCTTGAGGCCAAGCCAAACAAAACCCAACCACCGCCCAAAACACACCCAACCCGACCGGCACATGTGGCCAACCCACCCACCAACCGGAGCACTTCAGCCCGGCCGGCGCTTGAGGCCAAAGCCGAGCAAAACCCAACCGCCGGCCAAAACACACCCAGCCCGGCCGGCGGTTGAGGCCAATGCCTACTCGGCCGAAATCGAGCGCAGCACCGGCAACCGCGCAGCCCGCGCAGCGGGACGCGCTCCGGCCACCAACCCACCGACCGCGCCCACCACGACCAGCACCGCCAACTGCACCGAGGGAATCGCGAACGGCAGCGCCGCCCCCGTGTTCGCGCCGCCGATCGCGCGAATCGCCACCCACCCCAGGAACAGCCCGACCACGAGCCCGGCCGCGGCCCCGATCACCGCCACGAGCGTCGACTCCCAGCGCAGCGCCGACCGCACCTGGGCCCGGGCCGCCCCGATCGCCCGCAACAGGCCCAGTTCACGGGTGCGTTCGTGGGCCGCCAGGGACAGTGTGTTGGCGATCCCGCCCAGCGCGATCAGCAGCGCCAGCGCAAGGAGCACGTAGACCACCGCGACCAGCGTCTGCAACATCTCCGCCCGGGCCGCCACGAACCCCTCCCGATCACGCACCGGGGGCGCGCCGTAGTCCTTGGCGATCCGCTGCACCTCGGCCTTGACCGTCCCCGTGGCCACACCCGGCGCCAGCCGCAGCACCGTCGCCGCGTCCAGGGCCGCGTCCGCGTGCGACTCCCACGCGGTGCGATCGATCAGATAGTCGCCGACGATCGCCGTGCGGTCGTACAGCCCCGTCACCGTGAAGCGCTGCCGCGCGCCGTCGGGGAAGGTGACCTCGGTCGTCGAACCGAGCACCCAGCCACGATCCTTCGCGGCGCTCTTCGACACGGCCATCCCGGCCGGGCCCAGTGCCGTCACCCGCCCGCCGGTCACGTCGAGGTTGAACAGCCGGTCCAACCGAGCCGAGTCGACGGCGAGCATCTGCCGGCTCTGCCCGTCCACGAGCGAGGTCGCGTTGCGCAGCCCGCTCACCGTCTCGACGCCCGGTATCTGCGCCGTCCGGCGCGTGAGTTCGGGGCTGTGTCCGCCACCGGCCCAGCCGGCGGGCGAGGAGCCGCCGATCACCAATTGCCCGGCGACCACCTTGCGGGTCTCCGCCCCGGAGCCCTCCTTGAGCGAGGCCGCGAACACCGCGAACACCGTCACGATCGTGATCCCGAGCAACATCGCCGTCGCCGCACCGGCGGTCCGACGCGGACTGCGCAGCAGGTTGCCCCGCGCCAACGCACCGGGCGCGCCGCGCAGTCGCGGCAGCAAAGCGGTCAGTGGGCCACCCGCGGCCCGGATGCCCGCCGGGGCGACCAGCAGGACCCCCGCGAGCACCGCCGGCGCCGCGACGGCCAGGCCCACCATGCCACCGCCGACGATGCCCATCCCGAGCCCGGCCGCGAGCAGCGCCAGTCCCGCGACGAGTCGACGCCGCGGCAACCGCGCCTGCTCGGCTCCCGCACCGCGCAGCGCCGTCACCGGCGCCACCCGCGACCCGCGCAGGGCCGGCACCAGCGCCGCGAACGCCGTCACCAGGATGCCCACCGGCAATACCGTCAGCGCCGTCGCCGCCTTGAAGACCAGCCCCCGAGCGGGCAGCGTGAAGCCGATCGTGGCGAACAACTCCTTCAGCCCGGCGGCCAGTCCGAGCCCGGCGGCCAGCCCGGCGGCGGACGCCACCACGCCGATCAGCAACGCCTCGATCAGCGCCTGCCGCAGCACCTGCCCACGGCTCGCGCCCAGCGCCCGCATCAGCGCGACCTCGCGGGTGCGCTGCGCGGCCACCACGGAGAAGGTGTGGTTGATCGAGAAGGCCGCGACCACCAGCGCGATCGCCGCGAACACGGTCAGGAAGGTGCGGAAGACCTTCAGGAAGCCGTCCTCGACGGCGTCGACCGCCTCCCCCGTGGCCGCCTTCCCGGGCAGCGCCTGGGTGTCGGCGGGCAGCGCCCGCTGGATCCGCCCGGCCAACTCCTTCTGGTCGGTGCCGGCCGCGGCCCGCACGGCGATCGTGCCGACCTTGCCCGGATCGCGCTGCACGTACCGGCGCGCCCCCTCGAGGTCGAAGGCGGTGTACGAGCCGCCGCCGAAGGCGTCCTCGTCGCCGAAGGTGGCGACGCCGACGATCGTGACCGGGACCGGCCCCGGGGTCAGCACGGTGACCCGGTCGCCGGGGACGAGGTGTCCCTGTTTGGCGGTGGCCCGGTCGATCACCACCTCGTCGGACTTGGCGGGGGCGCGCCCGGTGGCCAGCCGGTAGGGCGTCAGTGCCGGATCCGGCACCCAATTGCCCGCTGTCCTGGGGCCGTTGCCGGTGAGCGCCTTGCCGTCCTTGCCGACCACCTGGCCGTAGCCCTGGATGACCGGCTCGGCGGCGGCGACTCCCGGCACCGCCCGGACCCGGTCCACCAGCGCCGCGTCGATGCCGCCGCGCTGGCTGCCGGGCCGGTCGGTGACCGCGGTCGCGTTGCGCACCACCACGTCGGTGCCGGCTCCGCTGTCACGAATCAGCCCGCCGATGGACGAGCTCATGGTGTCGGCGAGCACGAGCGCGCCGGAGAGGAAGGCGGTGCCGAGCAGCACCGCGAGGGACAGTCCCACGAGCCGGCGTTTGCGGGCCCACAGGTTGGCGAGTGAGAGACGGATCAGCATCGGACGTCACTCCCCTCGGGCGCCGGCACCGGCGGCGACACGATCGAACGCCTTCATCCGGTCCAGCACCCGGTCCGGCGTCGGCGCCTCCATGTAGTCCGCTATGCGACCGTCGGCCAGGAACACCACGCCGTCCGCGTAGCCCGCCGCGACCGGATCGTGGGTGACCATCAGCACGGTCTGCCCGAGTTCGTCCACGGCGTCGCGCAGCAGCGCCAACACCTCGGCGCCGGCCCGCGAGTCGAGGTTGCCGGTCGGCTCGTCCGCCATCACGATCTCCGGCCGGCCGACCAGCGCCCGGGCCACCGCGACGCGCTGCTGCTGGCCGCCCGACAGCTCGCCGGGTCGGTGCTGCAACCGCTGCTCCAATCCGACCGCGGCCACCACCCGATCCAGCCAGGCCGGGTCGGACCTGCGCCCGGCGAGCGACGCGGGCAGCACGATGTTCTCCAGGGCGGTCATGGTCGGCAGCAGGTTGAACGCCTGGAAGACGAAGCCGATCCGGTCCCGGCGCAGCCGGGTGAGCTGTCGGTCGCTCAACGAGCCGAGTTCGGTGTCGCCCAGGTAGACCGCGCCGTCGGTGACGGCGTCGAGGCCCGCCAGGCAGTGCAGCAGCGTGGACTTCCCGGATCCCGAGGGACCCATCACGGCGGTGAATCTGCCGCGCGGGAAGCCGATGGTGACATCGTCCAGGGCGCGCACGGTGGTGTCCCCCTCGCCGTGTACGCGGGACACGCGCACGGCGCGGGCCGCGTCCGGGACGGTGGGGTCGATGTTCGTGGTCATGACGATCCTCGCGAGGAGTTGCGGGTGGACGGAAGGGAACGGGTGGCGCGCGGCGCGGATCAGCCGGCGCCGGCGCGCTGGTGCGTGGGGTTGGCGGCGGACGTCGGGCCGGATCGGTCCGCGGCGCCGGTCGTGTCCTCGGCGCCGCCGGGGCGTCGACGCGGCCCGGACCGGCCGCGGGATCGATCGCCGGACGGTTTGAAGACGGACAGCGCCGTGGCGACGATCAGCGCGACCACCTGGAAGACCACCAGGACGATGTGCCAGGTCTGCAGCGGCGGCAGCGCGTCCGCGTTTCCGTCCGGGGCGCTGTGCGCGATCATCCGGTGCGCGAACTGGCTGATCACGCCCGCTCCGGCCACGATCACCGCGATGAGCAGCACGATCTTGACCTTGATCCACAGGTACCGCCACAGCCCCCACGGCGTGTTCAGGCACAACAGCACGCCGGTGACCAGCGCGAGCACGGCGAACGGTATGCCGCCGGTGAAGACGAAGACGCGCATGAGCCGATAGGCGCTGTGTTGCAGGGCGCGGTCGTCGGTCGTACGGCCCACGACCGCGATCGCCAGCATCACCCACTCGATGCCCAGGAGCCCGACGGCGAAGACGACGTGCGCGGAGTTGACGCCTCGGCGGACGGACTTCGAGTAGCGCCTGGTCCCGGTTGTCGGGGACGCGTTCACGGTGTGCCTCCTGGCATGCTGACGGTCGGGGACGCGCAGTCGGGCGGGTAGGCCCGGGCAGTGCCGGCGAGGGGTGGGATCCGGTGGGATTCGCGGCCTCGTCGACGGGTTCAACTCTTCCGATTCGCGGGCCGGCCGGCGTCCGGCCGGGGGATGCACCGGGCCTGCTGCGCCGGCAGGTCGAAGGGCGGGTCGACCGGTGCTTTCCTGCTCCCTGGGAAGCAGTCCACGGGGCTTGATCTGCTCCCTCGGGAGCATCCGACAAGCCCACGCTCAGCCGACGCGCGGCGCCCCCGACTCCCCCTACCGTTGATCACATGACGAGCCCCTCGAACCTCTCGCCCCGGCACCCGGGCTCCCGCCCCGGGCCGCCGTGGCTGCGCGCTTCCGGTCCCGGGGCGCGCTGGCTCGCACACGCCCTGCGCCCGATCCCCCGCGCGGTGCGCGACGTCGCGCTCGCGCTGCTGGTCTGTGCGATCCAGGTGGTCACGATGGTGTTCGCGGCCCGGCACCAGTCGGACGCTCCCCGGGGCCTGGACGTGTGGGGCGTGCTGTTGATCGCGCTCGGTCCGTTGGCGCTGATCGTGCGCCGGCGGTATCCGGCCGGTGTACTCCTGGTGGCGGTCGGCGCGGGGCTGCTCTACACGATGCTCGACTATCCGCGCGGGCCGCTCTTCCTCGCGATGATCATCGCGCTGTGGAGCGCCTTCGCCGCCGGCCTGCGCCTGTTGGCGTATGTGGTGCTCGCGGTGGGCTACACGAGCTTCGTCTGGATCTCCCCGCTGGTGACCGCCGAGTCGATACCCGCCCCGGGCCTCGCGCTGGGTCTCGCCGCGTGGATGCTGGTGCTCGCGGGCATCGGCGAGGTGGTGCGACTGCGCCGCGCCTACCTCGCCGCCGAGGAACAGCGGGCCCGGGTGCAGTCGCTCGGGTTGGCCGAGGCCGAGCGCCGCCGGGCGGGTGACGAACGGCTGCGGATCGCCCGTGAGTTGCACGACGTGCTGGCCCACCACATCTCGTTGATGAACGTACAGGCGTCGGTGGGCCTGGAGTTGATGGACTCGTCCCCGGAGCAGGCGCGCGAGGCGCTGACGGCGGTCAAGTACGCCAGCCGCGAGGCGCTGGGCGAACTGCGCTCGGTGCTGGAGATCCTCAAGGGCGACGCGGTGGACCGTTCGGGCCCCGACGGCGCCCCGCGCGCGCCCACCGCGGGGCTGGACCTGCTCGACGAGCTGGTCGCGCGCACCTCGGCCGGCGGCCTGACCGTGCGGGTCGAGCGCGCCGGCACCGCCCGGCCGTTGATCGCGGCGGTGGATCTCGCCGCGTACCGGATCGTCCAGGAGGCGCTGACCAACACGTTGCGGCACGCCGCGGCGAGCGAGGCGGTGGTGCGGGTCGCCTATGGGAAGTCCGGCCTGGATCTGACCATCCGGGACAACGGCCGGGGCGCCGCCGGAGCGCCGCGGCCGGCCGACGACGACGCGCTGACCTCCGGTGGCAACGGTCTGCACGGCATGCGCCAGCGGGCCGCCGCGCTCGGCGGGCGCTGTGTGGCCGGGCCGGTGCCGGGGCGCGGCTTCCACGTGCAGGCGCACCTCCCCTACGGTGAGCGCGCCGACGGGCATGATGGCGACGCGGATTCGCCGGTCGAGTCGGCGGCGACCGCCGGCGATCCGGCGCAGCCCGACGAGGGGGACGCATGATCAGGTTGGTGCTGGCCGACGACCAGGCGCTGGTGCGCGCGGGCTTTCGGGCCCTGCTGTCCGCACAGCCCGACATGGAGGTCGTCGGTGAGGCGGGCGAGGGCGGCGAGGCGCTGCGGCTCACGCGCGAACTGCGCCCCGACGTGGTGCTGATGGACATCCGCATGCCGGGCATGGACGGCTTGGAGGCGGCCCGGCTGATCGCGGCGGATCCGGCGCTCACCGCCGTGCGGGTGGTCATCCTGACCACGTTCGACCTCGACGAGTACGTCTTCGAGGCGCTGCGCAACGGCGCGAGCGGCTTCCTGGTCAAGGACACCGAACCGGCCGAACTGCTGCGCGGGGTCCGGGTGGTCTCGGCGGGCGACGCGCTGCTGTCGCCGAACGTGACCCGCCGGCTGATCGAGGAGTACGCGGCCGGCGCGCTGCGTCCGACCGCCGCACCGGTGGCCGAACTCGCCCTGCTGACCGATCGGGAGCGGGAGATCGTCACCCTGGTCGGCCGCGGCCTGTCCAACGACGAGATCGCCGAACACCTGGTCCTCAGTCCCCTCACCGCGAAAACCCACGTGAGCCGGGCCATGACCAAACTGTCCGTCCGCGACAGGGCCCAACTCGTGGTCTTCGCCTACGAAACCGCCCTGGTGACCCCGGGCCACACCACCCCCTGAACCCCGGCCCGCCCACCCGCCCGCGCCGGCGTCGCGCGCCTGTGGCGCCCTGCCTGCCGGCCGTCGGTCCGGTCGGCGGGTGTCGCCGGGTGTCGGGTGGGTGGGGTGGGGACACGCCCGAAGGGCGAGGTGGGGGCTCGTGGCCGCCGCCTCGCCCTTTCGGGGCTTCGGGTGGGTTATTCCTTTGCGCCCACCGCGTCGATCGGGGTGACTCGGAGCAGTCGGCGCGTGACCGGGGCCACGGTCAGGGGGGCCAGGAGCAGGGCCGCCGCGCTGATCGCCAGGCACAGCGGGAGCGGGACGTAGGGGGTCGCGGTGTCGAACGCGCCCTTGTTGAACGGCACCAGGCTGGCCAGTGCCACCGACAGGCCCAGGCCCAGGCCGATCACCCCGACCAGGATCGCCTCACGCCGGATCACCGCACGGACCTGCCCGTGGGTGCTGCCGATCATCCGCATCAGGCCCAGTTCCCGGCTCCGGGCCACCGTGGTGACCACCATCGTGTTGATCGCGGCGATCGTCGCGAACCCCGCGAGAATGACCAACATGATGTAGTTCAGCCACTTGTTCGCCTCGCGGTCCTTGTCCACCCGGGCCGCGTAGCCCGCCCGGTCGTCGACCGACGTCCCCGGGTGTTGCCGGACCAGCCCGGTCAGCGCCGCGTCCGCGGCCCGCACGTCGGCGCCGGGGGCGAACCGCACCAGGAGCCGCGCGTCCCACGGCGTCTCCACGTGCCGCTCCACCGCGGCGCGCGGCAGGGTCGCCGCGGCGGTGCCCATGCCCCGGTCGTAGATCGCCACCAGGACCGGCTTGATCGGCGTACCGTCGCCGAGCCACAACGACACCGGCCTGCCCACCTTGCCGTGCAGCGCCGACGCCAACTGCCGGTCCAACGCGATGGCCCCGCCCTCGGGTTGCGGCGCACCGGCCCGGAGCGCGTCGGTGCTGCCCTCGCGTACCCCGAGGTCCAGGGTGGTCGCCAGGTCCCGCGTGGTGCCGCCGACGCCCTGGGCGCTCTCCTTCTGGAGGCCGCCGTCGCGCACGACCACCACGGAGGTGTTCAGCACCGACGTCACCGACGCGACTCCGGGAGCGGCGGCCACCCGCTGGGTGGTCTGCGGCACGAAGCCCGGCCCGGCCAGGACCCGATCGGCGGTGACCGCGTCCCGGGACTGCACGCTCGCGTGGTGGTCCTCCGCCGCGAACATGAAGGTGAGCGTGGCCGCGAAGGCGACGGCCAGCGCGATCGGGGTGATCGCCGACGCCAGACGCCGCGAGTTGGCCCGGGCGTTGTCGAACGCGAGTTGCCCCATGGTGCCGAACCGGCTGCCGATCCAGCCGATCATCGAGACCAGTACGTGCGCCAGGATCGGCCCGAGCAGCCCGATCGCGATCATGAACAGCATGATCACGCCGCCCGACGCGCCGACCGCCTGCTCACCGGTCGCGTGCAGCGCGAACCGGGTCACCGCGATCGCGCCGCCGAGCGTGCCGAGTCCGAGCAGCAGCCGGAACCAGCCGACGAACACCCGCTCCGAGGCCGCGTCGCCCAGCGCCTCGGTCGGCTTGATCTTCGCGCTGCGTCGGGCCGCGAGCAGTCCCGCGCCCAGCGCGGTCACCGCGCCCGCCCCGATCGCCACCACCATCGGGATCCAGCCCACCGACACCGTGACGCCGTGCGCGATCAGGCCCCGGCCGTCCATCGCGCCGAACCACCAGCGGGCGAGGAGCGCGCCGGGCAGCACCCCGACCGCGCCCGCCACGAGTGCCACCAGGCCGGTCTCGGTGGCGATCATCCGGCGGATCTGCCACGGCGTGGCCCCGACCGCGCGCAGCAGCGCGATGTCGCGCCGCCGCTGACCCACCGACAGCGCGGTGGCCCCGGCGACCACGAAGACCGCCACCAGGAGCACGATGCCGCCGAGGGTGCCGCCGATCGAGGTCAGCATCTCCTGGGTGTCGCCGAACTCGATGTACTCGGCCGCGCCGCGGCCGTCCCCCGTGGACACCTTGACGTCGGTGCCGGCCATCGCGGCACGGACGTCGCGGGCCACCGTGCCCGGGTCCGCGCCGGCGGCCGTCAGTACGCCGATCGCGGTGACCGAGCCGGGATGCCCGGCCAGCCGCTGTGCGTCCGCGTCGGACACGTACAGGTGCGCGCCCCGACCCGGCACCACCGCGCTCACCCGCAGCGCGACCTCGCCGCCGGGCGTGGTCAGCGACACGGTGTCGCCGACCTTGGGGGCGCCACCGGCCACGCCGGCCGCCGCGTTCGTCAGCACGACCTGCCCGGCCCCCGGCGCGGTGCCCGCGCGGGTCCCGGCCAGCGCCGCCGAGGACCAGCCGTGCCCGTCCACCACGGCGCGCCCCGTCTGCGCCGGGAAGGTCACGTCGGGGATCACCGCGCGCACCCCCGGCACCGCGGCGATCCGACCGGCGAGCCCGGCGTCGATCCGGGTGCGCTCGGGCAGCGGCGCGGACTCGGTGTACTTGCCCTCGCCCTTGCCGAGTTGTTTGTGCACCTTGGCGGGACCGGTGACCAGGACCGGCGTGTCGGCGTACCGCTCGGGTGTGGAGTGCGCGCGGACCCCGCTCTCCAGGAGCACGCCGCACATGGTGACCAGCATCGCGGCGAAGACCAGCGCCACGAAGGAGCCCGCGAAGGACGCGGGCCGAAAACGCACGGAGGTGCGGGCGAGACCGTTGGGGCGAAGCAGCGACATGATCAGGCCGCCTGTCGCTGCCGCGTGTTGCCCTGGGACAGGTCGACCATCCGGGCCGCGATCGCCTCGGGGGTGGGCCGGTACAGCTCTCCGGCGAGGTTGCCCTCGGCCAGGAAGACCACCCGGTCCGCGTAGGAGGCGGCGACCGGGTCGTGGGTGACCATCACGACGGTGGCGCCGGTGTCGTCGACGGCCCGACGCAGCAGCGCCAGCACCTCGGCGGCGGTGGTGGTGTCCAGCGCGCCGGTCGGCTCGTCGGCGAACAGCACGTCGGGCCGGGTGACCAGCGCCCGGGCGATCGCGACGCGCTGCTGCTGGCCGCCGGACAACTGCGCGGGCCGCCGCCGGGTGTGCCGGTCCAGGCCGACCATCGCCAACACCTCGGCGGCCCGACCGCGTTCCGGCCGCTGCCCCGCGAGCCGCAGCGGGAGCAGTACGTTCTTCTCCACGGTCAGCGACGGCAGCAGGTTGAACGCCTGGAACACGAAGCCGAGCCGGGTCCGGCGCAGCCGGGTGAGCTGGTTCTCCTTCATCGCGGTCAGGTCGTCGGCGCCGAGCAGCACCCGCCCGGCGTCCGGCCGGTCCAGGCCGGCGGCGCAGTGCAGAAAGGTGCTCTTCCCGGATCCGGACGGACCCATGACCGCGGTGAAGGTGGCTCGGGGGATGACCAGATCGATGCCGCGCAGTGCGTGGACGGCGGAACTGCCGCGCCCGTAGGCCTTGGCCACCGCCTCCAGCCGCACCGCGCAATCCGCCGGCACGGGCGGCCCCACCGGCATGGGCGACCCGCCGCCCGTCGACACGGGCGACCCGTGCTGCGGGGGGTACTCGGCGTCCCGCTTCGTCCGCCGAGTCCCACGACCGCCTCGCCCGAACATGCTGCCTCCCGTGTCCTGTACCGCTGCCCGATACCGCTGTCGAAACCAACGTGTTCGAAGCTACGGATCGTGGGGGGTCGGGCACGATGGGGCGGCCACGCGAATCGGGGGTGGGGTCAGCACCACCTCCGAGGTTCGGTACGAGGCGTGTCGGTCAGGCGACGGGGCGGGCGCCCGGCTTGGCCCGGCGGGGCACCACGAAGGTGACGCCGAGTGCGATGATCGCCGCGACGGCGGCGCAGACGAAGGTCAGCACGAAGCCGCGTTCGGCGGGCAGCCCGCCCGGGCCGGGGTTGGCGGTGAGCAGCGTGGTGGAGATCGCGCTGGCGCAGGACATGCCGACGGTGCGGGCGATGGTGTTGATGCCGGTGGCGATGCCGGTCTGCTCGACCGGCACGGCACCGACGATCAGGTTGGCCATCGCCGACATGGCGAGCCCGATGCCGATGCCGAACACGAACATCGCCACCAGGATGTGCCACCCGCGGGTGTGCAGCGTCGCCAGGAAGACGAACCCGGCGGCCATCAGCACACACCCGGCGACCATCGCGAGCCTCGACCCGAAGCGCTTGTCGATCACGCCCGCCATCGGCCCGATCAGCAACATCGCGAACGCCTGCGGCAGCACGTACAGCCCGGACACGGTCACGGTCGTGCCGAAGCCGTATCCGGTGCTCTCCGGCATCTGCAGGAAGCGCGGTACCAGGAGCATCCCCGCCATCATCGAGAAGCCGACGAGCAGTCCGCCGAGGTTGGTCGCCCACACCCCGCGCAGCCGCATCACCCGCATGTCCACGAGCGGTTCCGCGGCGCGCGACTCGGCGAACACCCACAGCGCGAGGAAGACGAATCCGGCCACGAACAGCCCGACCGTGTTCACCGAACCCCAGCCCCACGACTCGCCCTTGCTCAGCGCGAGCATCACGCCGACCAGACCGAGCGACATCAGCGCGCCGCCGAGCCAGTGGATTCTCGCCTTGACCCGGATCGGCGATTCGGGGATCAGGAACCACGACGCGACCGCGGTGACCAGGCAGGTGACCATCGGGATCCAGAACAGCCAGTGGTAGGACAGGTGGTCCATGATCGGCCCGGTCACCACGATGCCTATGCCGCCGCCGATGCCCATGATCGCCGACATCAGCCCGATCGCACCGGCCCGGCGCTCCGGCGGGAACTCGTCGCGCACGATGCCGAAGGACAGCGGGAAGACCGCGCCGCCGAAGCCCTGGATCACCCGACCGATGATCATCAGCCCGACGGAGTCGGCGAGCGCACAGACCAGCGAGCCGACCGCGAGCATCCCGATGGTGAACACGAACAGGCGCTTCTTGCCGTACATGTCGCCGAGCCGCCCGAGGATGGGCGTGGTCACCGACGCACACAGCAGGTAGCCGGTCATCAGCCACGAGGTCGCGTCCGCGCTCGCGCCGATCTCGGTCTGGATCTGCGGCAGGGCCGGCGCCAGCATCGACTGGAGCAGCGAGTAGGTGAGCGCGCCCATGATCAGGACGAGCAGGACGAACCCGGTCCGGTTCATCCCCCCTCGGTCGGCGCCGGGGGCGTCGGAGGCGGTCGGGGTTCCGGGGGCGGTGGGCGGGACAGTGGCGGTCGGCGCCTGCTGCGCGCTCTTCAAGGCTGGTTCCTTACATGTACGGGACACCGACTGGATCGCACGGCGGCTCGCGACGGGGATTCTTGGTTGGGTGTATCAACCGACTGTATGCGGCCGACCCGACATGGAGTCACCGGGAAAAGGGGCCAGGGGGTAAATTCCCCGTAAGTATTTACCGCTCGAAGCGCCGAAATCAGCCAAATAATGGGCAAAACTCAGCACGGGGTCGTATGCCAAGATCGATCTGACGCATCGTCACCTTCTGGGAGGGCAACCCCGTGACGGATCGAGAACCGGAACTGCGCATCACCCACATCTCCGAGACCCCGTGGCACGAGGTCAAGGCCCAGTCGCACGGCGGACGGCGCACGTCGGTCTGGGAGAAATTCCTGGAGTGGTCCCCCGAGCGCCTGGTCATCTACGCCCGCTACGACGCCGGCGTCGTGGTCGAACGCCACGGCCACATGTCCGAGCACTACGTCTTCGTACTGGCGGGCGAGGTCCTGATCGGCGACCGCCCCTGCCCGACCGGCACCCACATCACGCTCGAACAGGGCGCCGCGTTCGGCCCGTTGATCGCCGGCCCCGAGGGCGCGACGTTGTACGAGATCATGTGCGGCGACCCGAGGGCGGTCCCCGACGACCGCGAGGGCTTCGAACGCCTGTGCGCCGAACGCGACATCACCCCCCTGCCCAATCCCCCGGTCCCGTGGCCCGACTGGCTCGCCGCCCGGACGGACGGCAACCCGGCGGCGGAGGGCACGGCGACGTAGGCGCCACCATCCGGCACGCGCCTCGGTGGGCCGGACGGCGGGCCGCACGGCCCACACTTCGACAGGCCACACGGCGATCCACCTCGCCGAGTGGCCCGCCCACACGCCATCCGGTCGGGCGGGTCGGGCAAAAATCAGGCCACTCGACTCTCATTGGCCCTGTCCCGACGATCCGCTCGCCGCCTAGCCTCGACACATGGACTCGAACCCGGACCAGAATCCGATCCGCGGGCACGCACGGTGGAGTGCGGAGCCCGGTTGGCTCAACACCGCGAGTCACGGTCTACCGCCGGACGTCGCGTACGAGGCGATGACCCTGGCCCAGGAGTCGTGGCGCCTGGGTCGCACCGACATGGACGAGTTCCACGCGGCCGGCGAGCGCGCCCGGGCGACCTTCGGGCGCCTCGTGGGCGCGCCGGCCGAGACGATCATGGCGAGCGGCACCACCTCGGCCCTGCTCGCCCCGTTCGCCGCCGGGCTGCCCGCCGGCGGGCGGCTGGTGGTGCCCGAGGTGGAGTTCACCTCCAACCTCTTCCCGTGGCTGGTCCAGGAGGCGCGGGGCGTCGAGGTGGTCACCGTGCCGGTGTCCAAGCTGGTCGAGTCGATCGACGAGCGCACCACGGCGGTCGCGTTCAGCCTGGTCCAGTCGGCCGACGGATCGATCGCCCCCGAGGCGGACATCGTCGCGGCGGCCCGCGCGTACGGCGCGCGCGTCTACGTGGACGGCACGCAGGGGTGCGGCTGGCTGCCGGTGGACGTGACCCGCTACGACCTGTTCGTGGTCAGCGCGTACAAGTGGCTGATGACCCCGCGCGGCGCGGCGTACGGCTACGTGGACCCGGACCTGACCGAGCGCACCCTCGCGCACGCCGCCAACTGGTACGCGGGCTCACCCGACGGGGATCCCTACTACGGCCCGCCGCTGCGCCTGGCCGCCGGCGCCCGCCGCTTCGACACCTCGCCGGCCTGGTTCTGCCAGGTGGGCGCCGCGCCCGCGCTCGAGGTGGTCGAGCGGATCGGCGTCGAGCACATCCGGGCCCACGACGTCGCCCTGGCCAACCGTTTCCTGACCGGTCTCGGCCTGCCCCGCGGCGACAGCGCGATCGTGGCCATCGAGCAGCCCGACGCACAGGCCCGGCTGACCGCCGCCGGCATCCGGTTCTCCGCCCGCGCGGGCCGTACCCGGCTGGCGTTCCACGTGTACAACACCGAGGCCGAGGTGGACGACGCGATTCGCGCGCTCACCGAGTGACCGGCGGGTGGGCCGGGCACCGCCCGCGGACCCCGGTCCCGGCCCACCCTCCCGCGTTCAGATCAGCGCCGCCGCCAGCCGCCGCCAGTCCGCCGTCGGGGCCTCTCCCAGGGTGTCGCCGAGTACCTGCAGGCACACGTGGTCGGCGCCGGCCGCGACGTGGGCCCGGACCCCCTCCTCGACGGCCGATTCCGACCCGGACAGGATCAGGCGGTCGATCAGCCGCGCGCTGCCGCCGGCCTCGAAGTCGGCCTCGGTCAGGCCCAGGCGCAGCAGGTTGCGGCGGTAGTTCGGCAGGGCCAGGTACATGCCCAGGTGGGTGCGGGCGCGGCGCAGCACGGTTTCCCGATCGTCGGAGAGCACCACCGCCTGTTCCACCGCGAGCATCCGGTCCGGGCCCAGGGCCGCGCGCGCCTCGGCGGTGTGCTCGGGGGTGACCAGATACGTGTGCGCGCCCTCCGCCCGCTCGCGCGCGAGGTCGAGCATGCGCGGACCGAGCGCGGCGAGGACCCGCGCCGGACGCGGGGTGTCGGCGCCGGCGGCCAGGTACAGGGCGGAGTCCATCGCGTCCAGGTACCCGCGCAGGTGCGCCAGCGGCTTCTCGTACCGGCGTCCGCCCGGCCGCAGGCCCTCGACCAGTCCGTCGTGGCTGATCCCGAGCCCGGTCAGGAACCGCCCCGGGTACGCGTCGTCGACGGTCCGCGCCGCCGCGTTGGCCGCCATCGCGTCCCGCGCCCAGACGTTCGCGATCCCCGTCGCGGCGGCGATCCGAGGCGCGGCGCCGAGCACGAGCAGCGCCTGCGTGAACGCCTCGCGACCCACCGCCTCGCCCCACCACAGCGTGCCGTAGCCGAGTTCGTCGAGTTCGGCCACCGTCTCGCGCAGCCGCGACACCGGCATGTGGTCGAGCGCGGCGGTCCACAGGCCGATCCGGCCCAACTCCGGAACGGGTCGATGCGCGGCCGGCGCACCGGGCGATGGTGTGGTCATGGGAACCCCCGAGAAGTCGTGGAACCGTATCCCCGCACTGTAACGCCGTAACAGAGCCTGCCCGCGCACCCCGTCACCCGACATGGGCACCCCTTGGTTCCGCCGGAACCGCCGACGGGGAATCATGAGTCCTGTGCTGTGACCGGGCGTTCACCGGTTCGGCCGCCCGCCCGCACCGTCGACCCACCACGCCCGCCACACCCACCACGCCAACGCCGTTGCCGGATCCGTCGGAGACCTCGTGCAGAGTCCGCTGTTCAACCACACGGTGAGCCAGTCCGCAGAGCGCTACAGCCTGCAGAGCGCGCACATGCTCCGGGTCCTGCTGGCCCCCGAGGTCGGCACGGAGGTACTGGCCCGCAAGGGCGCGATGGTGGCCTACCAGGGCAACGTGCAGTTCGAGGGCGCCTTCCAGACCGCCGCCGAACTGCGCACCGGCGCGCTCACCGGCGACATGCTCGACCTGATGCGCTGCCACGGACACGGCACGGTCTACCTCGCCAACCAGGCGCAGAGCATCCACATCCTGAACCTGAACAACGAGGCGCTGATCGTCGAGGACGAGAACGTGCTGGCCCTGGACGGCACGCTCAACTGGAGCGTGATCCAGATCGACGCCGCCTACAACGTCGGCGGCATGGGCGCGTACTCGATGCAGATCGGCGGCACCGGCAAGATCGTGATCACCACCTCCGGCGCACCGCTCGTGCTGCGCGCCTCGCACGATCGCGAGGTGTTCGCGGACGCCGACGCGGTGATCGCCTGGACCGCCGGCCTGCAGACCAGCCTCCAGGCGCAGACCACGTCCCAGCGCATCTGGCGGCGCCGGCGGCAGACCGGCGAGGGCTGGACGATGGCCTTCATCGGCGAGGGCTACGTGGTCGTGCAGCCCAGCGAGATCCTGCCCGCGAACCTGACCGCGACGGAGGGCAACCGCTACTTCGGCATGGGGCGGGACGGCTTCCGGCACAACGGCTGGGCCGGCCCCGGCGGCCCGCACGGCACCGCGCCCCCGCCGCCGCAACAGCCGGGCCCGTACGGCCCCCCGCCCGGGCACTACGGTCCGCCCGGGCCGCAGGGCCCCTACGGCCCGCCGGGACCGTACGGACCGCCGCGCTGACAGGGGGGCGTCCGGACCGCCGCGCTACGCCTGCCGCTGCCGCGGCGCCCGGGCCAACTGCCGGGACTGGGCGACCAGGCGCCCCGCCGCGTCCCACACCTCGCCGTCCTCCTCCAGGAAGCCGCCGGCCGCGTTGCGCGTCCGCAACGACACCCGCAACCACCCCGGCACCGGCCTGGCCCGCACATGCACCGTCAACTCCACCGTGGGCACCCAGCCCCGCATGCCCAGGTCGAACGCGGTCGGCGCGAGCGAGTCCACCGCGAGCAACAGCGCGAGCGGATCCGGGTCGCGCCCGTCGGCCAGGCGCCACCAGGCCCGGATCTCGCCGCGTCCGGACGGCTCCCCGACCGCCCAGCGCACCGTCGCGGGGTCGAGCAACTGCTCGCTGCGGTGCATGAACGCGTTGCGGCGGAACGCGGCCGGGAGGGCGCCGTTCGCCGCGCACTCCGCCAACGAGGGGAACTCCGGCGGCCGGGCGCTGGTGCGCACCTCGGGATCGAGCGCGTCGAGGTCGCCGTAGGTGCCGGTGACGTGCACCCGGGTCTCGCCGTCCTGGACGATCCGCGCGGTGCCGGTGGCCAGCGTGCGTCCGGCGCGCAGCACCTCGGTGCGCACCTCCGCCGGTCCGGGGCGCGAGGCGGTCGGGTAGTGCGCGGTGATCGTGAACGGATCCGGTTGCGCCAGGCTCGTGCCGAGCGCGCGGGCGGCGAGAGCGAGCAGGTAGCCGCCGTTGACGCCCATGCCGAACGCCCAGTCCGCGGAGAGGGTGGTGTCGAGGACGCCCGGGGCGTCCGGGCGGGCCACGCACGTGGTGTCCCGGTCGAGTTCGTAACGCGTCCCGTCCGGGGTCGGCGCGGTCTCGGCGGCTGTGCGCTCGGTCATGGTGGCCACTCCACGGTGCTCGGCTGACGTGTCGTCAGCACTGGGCTGACCCGGCATCAGCTTGACACAGTCAGGCACCTGTCACAGGTACGAGCCGTCGTCGCCGTCGTCGGAAACCGGCCGCGGCGGGCCGATCTCGGCACCCCCGGGCCGGGCCGTCAGGGTCAACCGGATGCCGCCCCACAACCCTTCCAGCCAGCCGACCAACTGCGCGTGCACGATCCGCAGTTCGGCCATGCTCGGGGCGTCCGGGCCGGCGAACGGCGCGGCGAGGCGTTCCAGTTCGGCGTACAGGTCGGGCGCGAGCGAACGGCGCAACTCGGGCAACGAGCGCTCGTAGACCGCCCGGACCCGGCCGCGCCCGGGTTCGTCCAGTGGCGCGTCGCGCAGCTCCTCCATGAGTCGGCGAACCATCTCGGCGATGCGCATCACCCGATCGGGTGCGGGCACCAGTTCGCCCAGCGGGCGTCGGTCCTCCCCATCGGGCGCGGCGGCGGGCATCGGGTCGGCCATGCGCCGCCCCTACCCCGAGCCGGTCGGGGGAAACGGCTCGACCTCAGCCCCACATCCGCGACGTGGGCGAATTCGGCGGCGCCATCGGCCCGGGCACCCGTCCCCGCACCGGCTCGCCGGACCCGCCCGGCTCCGGGTGCGCCCGCGCCGCCTCGTCCTCGACGGAAGCCTCCATCGGCCGTGCGTCCGTCGTCGACCCGGCGGCCGAACCCGGATCCGACCCCGCCCGCTCCTCCGCCGCCGGCGGGGCCGGCGGCCCGAACTCCCGTGCGTCCAGCGACCGTTCCGCCCGCGCGCGGGCCTTGGCGGCGCGCAGTACCACGATCACGCACGCGAGGAACGCGAGGTACGCCGCCGACCCCACCGCCAACCAGGTCCACACAGCCCTCTCCCCACGTCAGTCGCTCACCAAGAGCAATCAACCGAAATCTACCCGTAAGCGAGGCTCGCCCAACACGTCTGGTGCGCCCGCCTCGTGCGGATTCCGTGGAGAAACTGCGAAGGCCCGCCGCGCGAATCGACCGCGACGAATCCCATGCCCCCGAAGGACGCCCCACACCCGGACGAAGTTCCCCTCTCGCGGGACCGGCCCACATTCCATGCTTGCGCAACGAGCAGTACCGATATATCGTTGAGCCATCGCGAACGATCGCGATACGTTCACAAGATCGCGGAGGCCCATCGGACCATCCGCGTCGAATCAAGGAGAAAACTCATGCACCGCAACAAAGGACGCTCCCGTTGGGGCGACGAAGAGCACAACCGCCCGGCCTTCGGATCGTGGGGCCCGCCGCCCCAGGGCCCGTGGGGGCGCGGGCACGGTCACGGCGGGCGTGGCGGACCGGAGGGGCGCGGGCGGGGCCGCGGGCGCGGCGGTCGTGCCCGGCGCGGCGACGTGCGGGCCTCGATCCTGGCCCTGCTCACCGAACGGCCGATGCACGGCTACGAAATGATCCAGGAGATCGGCGAACGCACCGGCGGCGTGTGGAAGCCCAGCCCCGGCTCGGTCTACCCGACCCTGCAACTCCTCGAGGACGAGGGCGTGATCGAGGGCGTCGAGGGCAGCGGCCGCAAGCTGTTCACGCTGACCGACGCCGGCCGCGAGGAGGCCGCCGCCCTGCCCGAGGACACCAAGCCGTGGGACGAGGCAAGCCAGGGCGTCGACTTCGAGGCCGTCCACGACATGCGCTCGGCCATGCACGGCATCGGCGACGCGCTGCGCCAGCTGATGTCCAACGGCACCGAGGCCCAGCGGGCCAAGGCCCTCGAAGTGGTCACCGACACCCGCAAGCGGCTCTACCTGATCCTGGCCGAAGCCGACTGATGTCGGCCGCCCGAACCACCGGGCGCCGCCCCCCGGCGCCCGGCCCCCGATCGCCGATCCCGGCGATCCCCCCGCGGCGCGTCCCGGCGGTCACGATCGACCGCCGCGGCGCGCCGCGGGCCCGGTGAACGATCACCGGGGCGACCCGAATCACCAGGGCGCGACCCGATAATCCTTGAGGAAGCAGCCGTACGGCGCCTCCCCCCGCTCCCCGCGCACGATCGGGTCGTACACCCGGGCCGCGCCGTCCACGATGTCCAGCGGCGTGCGGAACCCGGCCGCGGCGACCCGCTCCTTGTCCGGGGCCGGCTTCTCGTCGGTGATCCACCCCGTGTCGACGCTCGTCATGTACACGCCCCGCGCGGCCAGTTCCTCGGCGCTGGTGCGGGTGAGCATGTTCAGCGCGGCCTTGGCCATGTTGGTGTGCGGGTGGCCGGGCGACTTGTACGCGCGCCCGAACTGGCCCTCCACCGCCGACACGTTGACGATGTAGCGCCGCTCGGCCGGGGCCGAGCGCAGCAGCGGCAGCAGCCGACCGACCAGGACGAACGGGGCGGTCACGTTGACGAGTTGCACCTCGAGCAGTTCCACCGGATCCACCTCGTCCACCAGCTTGGACCAGGAGTTGGCCGAGGCGCGGTCCGGGATCAGCCCGGCCGGGTCCACCGGGACGGGATCGGCCCCCGGCTCGTACCCGGTCACCGGCGCCCCCGGCGCCGCGCCGAGCTCGAATCGGGGGACGAACGCGCCCGCGCCCAACGCCGCCCGCTCGGCCGCGAGCAGCGGCCCGTACGCCGACGCGGGTCGACGGATCGTCTGCGCCGCGTTGTTGACCAGGATGTCCAGGGGGCGTCCCTCGGCCACCAGTCGGTCGCACCACGCGACGAGCCCGCCCAGATCGCGCAGGTCGATCGGGTGCACCCGCAGCCGGTGCGCCCAGCGGTCGTGGTCCGGCGCGGCGGCGAATCGGCGGCGCGTGTCGTGCGGGAACCGGGAGGTGACGATCACCTCCGCGCCGTCGCGCAGCAGTTTGAGCACCAGTTCGTGGCCGACCTTCACCCGCCCGCCGGTGACCAGCGCCAGACGGCCGCTCAGGTCGGTGCGCGCGTGCCGGCGCTCGCGGTTCTCCGCGGCGCACGACGGGCACAGTCGGTGGTAGAAGCCGTCGACGCGGCGATAGGGCCGCTTGCAGATGTAGCAGCGCAGGCCCATCTCGACCACGCCGACGCAGGAGGGCAGCCCGGTGTCGTCCAGGGCGACGTCCTCGACCCGGTCGGCGGCGCCGAGCGCGGTCCGCTCGGTCACCGCGGTCCGCTCCCGGGCACGCAGTTCGCGCTGCTCGGCGCGACGACGATGGCGGCCCGAGCGGTTGAAGGAGGCCAGGGCCCGCTCGATCTCGCGCCGCTCCGGGGCGTCCGGCGCGAGGTCGGACAGCGCGCCGAGCACGGCGAGGCAATCCTCGAGGGACGGGGTGGTGGGCAGTGTGTCCGAATCGGTCATCGTGGGGTCCCCCCGAGGGCATTGCGGCGGCTCCGGCGACCGGCCCTACGGCTCGGAGCCGGCCGCCGGGGCGACGGCAGGCGACTGCGTCGGCTGCTCTCCCATGGGCTCACTCCTTCGCGCACGCGTCGTGGGCACGGCGCCGTCCGAGACACCGGCCGGCACGTCGGCACACCGCCGACGGACCGTCAGGCTAGCGAGCCCGCGTGCCGGGGGTCACCGGCTTTTCCGCGCCGGACCCGCCACGGGGCGCACCGGGCGAGCCGGCCGTTCGCGACCCCGCCGGGCACATCGTGCGACGCCGCGGGCGGCCCCGCTCAGTCCGCCTCCCGATGCCCCGGTACCGGGCCCCGTCCGTCCACCACCGCGCGCAGCAGTTCCAGTTCGGACACCGAGCCGGGCTCGCCCCCCGACGCGACCAGTCGATTGGCCGCCCGCTGGAGTTCGGCGTTGACCGGCGTCGGCACCCCGTGCAGTCGGCCGAGGCGCACGATCTCGCCGTTGAGGTAGTCGGTCTCGATGCCGCCGGTGCGGCGGTACACGCTCTGCCAGGAGGAGCCGCCGGGCCGCCGCTCGCCGCCCACCGGGCGGACCTGGACGAGCGGGCCGACCGGGGCGAACTCGGCGTGGATCTCGGCCGAGAAAAGGACCGTGCGGGCCTCGTCCATGGCCAGCCGGTCCAGATTCCCGCCGCGCGCGTTCGGGCCGCACAGCGCCTCGACCGCGTTGCCCAGGTTGGTGACGAGCTTGCCGTACTTGTACGCGGTGATGTCCGCGTACACCTCGGAGCCGTATCCGGCGCCGGACAGGACACGTGACACCTGGGCCGCGAAGGCGTCCCGACCGTGCGGGTACCGGCCGATGTCCAGCACACCGGTCACCGGCGCGGAGTAGGCGTGCACCACGCCCGGTTCCAGGTACGCGGTCGGGCAGGCGACCAGCACGCCGTACACGTTGGCGAACATGCGCAGCGCGGTGTCCTCGTTGGCCACGCCGTTCTGGGCGCACAGGATCGGCAGCTCCGGCTCGGCGTGCCGGGCCAGCTCGCGCAGCGCCTCGGCGGTGTCCTGCGACTTGACGCACAACACGACCGCGTCCACCTCCGACCAGATCGGCCGCGCCGCGAGGGCCGCGATCGTGGTCACCGCGTCGAGACGGATCACTTCCTCGCCGTCGGGCGTGCGGACCCGCAGGCCGTGGGCGCGAATCGCGTCGACGTGCGCCCGCCGACCGACCAGGTGCACGTCGTGCCCTGCCCGGGCGAGACGGGCGCCGAGGACGCTGCCGACGGCCCCGGCCCCCAGAACCACAAATCGCATGGCCGATCCCTCCCCGACGCGAGGATCCATCCAAACACGTCGAGGCCGCGCCGTGGGGCCGCCGAGGCCGCCGGTTTTCCGGTCTCCCGGCACCGGCCTCGGCTCAGGTCGACGCCCAGGCCGGCACGTACCCGCCGCCGCGCTGCCCGGACCCGCTCCCGCCCGCCTGTACCGCCGCCGCGCGCCGGGCCGCCGGCACGTGCTGAATCGAGGTGTGCGCCTCGCCCTCCACCACCGTGCGCCCGCCGCGCGGCTCGAAGCCGCGACGGGTGAACCAGTCGGCGCTGCGCGCGTACACGTCGGCGATCACCGGCCGCGGACCGGCCAGGACCAGGGCGTGCCGAACCAATACCGTCGCGTGCCCCTGGCGTCGATGGGACAGGAGCGTACAGACGCGGCCCATGCGCAACAGGCCGTCCCCCTCCTCGGTGAGTCGCAGCGTGGACACCACCACGCCGTCCGCTTCCGCCCACAGGTGCGCGGTCCCGGGCTCGATGTCACGGCCGTCGGGATCGAGCCAGGGCTGCCGGCGTGCGACCACGAAGACCCGGCTGCGCAGCGTCAGCAGCCGGTACAGACTCGCGGCGTCGATTTCGCCCGCTGTTCCGTAGAAGTACGACACGTCCATGTGCGGCAGGGTGGCACCACGAGGGCGCCGCGGGGTGATTTGGATCTGCCACGCGGGCAACGCTCGGATGAACACTTGGCGGCCGATCGACGGCGTCACGAGGGGACACCGGACCGGTCGCGAAGGAGTGCCGGACCGATCACGAGGGGGTACCGGACCGGTCACGAGCGGCCTCCGCGCCGTCCACGTGGCAGATATCCCACTGCGTTGGGCGCCGCCGGCGTGGAAGACTCGCAGGATCGCCCGCTCGCCGTGTGTTCGAGGATCGCGCGGGCGACAGCCCTGCGAGGAGGAGATATCCAGGTGAGCGTCGAAGAGTTGTCGCAGCCACAGAATCGTCCGATGCCCGAGTTGCGCCAGTCGGGCAAGCTCGCGGACGTCTGTTACGACATCCGGGGCCCGGTTCTCGACGAGGCGAAACGCCTCGAGGACGAGGGACACCGGATTCTCAAGCTGAACATCGGCAACCCCGCGCCGTTCGGTTTCGAGGCACCCGACGAGATCCTGCACGACATGATCCGCAGCCTGCCGGCCGCGCAGGGCTACTCGGACTCCAAGGGTGTGCTCTCCGCCCGCCGGGCCGTGGTCCAGCACTACCAGACGCGCGGCATCGAGGGTGTCGACGTCGACGACGTCTACCTGGGCAACGGCGTCTCCGAGCTGATCGTGATGGCACTCCAGGCGCTGTTGAACAACGGCGACGAGGTACTGGTGCCGATGCCGGACTACCCGCTGTGGACGGCGGCGGTGAGCCTGTCCGGCGGCACTCCGGTGCACTACCTGTGCGACGAGGGCGCCGACTGGTATCCCGACCTCGACGACATCGCGGCCAAGATCACCGACCGCACCCGGGCGATCGTGGTGATCAATCCGAACAACCCGACCGGCTCGGTCTACCCGAAGCCGATCCTCGAGGGCATCGTCGACCTGGCCCGCCGGCACGGACTCCTCCTCCTCGCCGACGAGATCTACGACAAGATCCTCTACGACGACGCCGTGCACATCCCGCTCGCCTCGCTCGCGCCCGACCTGCTGTGCCTGACCTTCAACGGCCTGTCCAAGGCGTACCGGGTGGCCGGCTTCCGGTCGGGCTGGCTGATGTTGTCCGGCCCCAAGCGGCACGCGACCAGCTACATCGAGGGTCTGAACATCCTGGCCAACATGCGCCTGTGCGCGAACGTGCCCTCGCAGCACGCGATCGCCACCGCGCTCGGCGGCTACCAGAGCATCAACGACCTGATCCTGCCGGGCGGCCGGCTGCACGCCCAGCGCGACGCCGCGTACGAGGCGCTGACCTCGATTCCCGGCGTGACCTGCGTCAAGCCGAAGGGCGCGCTCTACGCGTTCCCCCGGATCGACCCGGACGTGTGCAAGATCGTCGACGACGAGAAGTTCGTCTTCGACCTGCTGCAGAGCCAGCGGATCCTGGTCGTCCAGGGCACCGGGTTCAACTGGCACCAGCCGGACCACTTCCGCGTGGTGACCCTCCCCCAGGTCGAAGACCTGACCGACGCGATCACCCGGATCGGCGAGTTCATCGGGTCCTACCGCCAGTAATCGGCGCCGGCGGCCGGTCGGCCGATCCCGCGGGCCCGGCGTCGTCGCGACGCCCGGCCCGCGTCCGGTGGGGTTCGGGTGCTTCGCTCAGCCGAGCAGCGGGCGCACCGCCAGCGCCTTCACCCTCGGCACCACCGACTCGCCGAGCGCCGCGGTCTGCTCCAGATATCGCGCCCGCGTCGTGGCCGGCAGGGTCAGCGTCACCCCGGTGACCCCGGCCTCGGCCTGCTCGGTCAGGTCGGCCACGATCGCCTCGGGATCGAAACCGTCGCCGTCGAACATGCTCATCCCGCGCGGCATGAAGGTGATGTCGATCGGGTCGGTGCGGCCGACCGAGGCGGCGTACTCCCGGGCGTAGTCGAGCCGGGCGGCCAGATCGGCCAGCGTCTCCAGGCCGGGGGTCTTCAGGTGCCGGGACGCGCCGGCCGGGGCGGGCATCGGCAGCCAGCCGTCGCCCAGGTCCACCACCCGGCGGATCGCCCGCTTGCTGTTGCCGCCCACCCACACCGGGATGCGGTCCTGCGCGGGCCGCGGCCGCATCGTGTTCCCCCCGACGCTCTCCCCCGTCCAGGCCGCGCGCATCGCCCGCAGCGCGTCGTCGAGCACGTCGTTGCGATTCGCGTAGTCGGCGCCGAGCGCGGCGAACTCGGGCTCCAGGTAGCCCGCGCCCACGCCCAGGATCAACCGGCCCCCGGAGAGCGCGTCCAGCGAGGAGATCATCTTCGCGGACAGGTACGGGTTGCGGTACGCCGGGACGAACAGGTTGGTGTGCAGGCGCAGCCGGGTGGTGGCCGCCGCCGCGAAGGACAGCGTGACCATCGGGTCCAGCGTGTGGTGGCCGCCGTGGGCCAGCCAGCGGTCGCCGGGGAACGGGTGGTCGGTGGTGAAGACCGCGTCGAACCCGGCGGACTCGGCCGCGCGGGACATCTCCATCACGGCCTCGGCGCCGATCAGATCGGCGCCGGCCTCGACCAGGTGCGTGGGCAGTCCGAGGGAAAGGAACATGGGCGGCAACGTAGCAGCGACCTGACGCATCGTCAGTAACCACTGCCACAGCGGCCGACGGCCCTTATCACCGCACCACGATCGACGCCTGCCCCGCCCCCGCCGCGGTCAGTCGCGATAGGTGGTCGCCGGCGGGTCGGCCGGGCCCAGCGACGGAGCGAGCCACCTCTTGTAGAGATCCCGCCAGGTGCCGTCGGTCTTCATACGTTCCAACACCGCGTTGAGAAAACGCACGAAATCGTCCTGGCCCTTGGGTATCGCGATGCCCTTGACCTCCTCCACGGTTGTCGGTCCCGTCACTTCCAGCTTCGGATCCTGCTCACGCAGACTCTCCAGGAGCGACGCGTTGGTGTAGGCCGCCGCGACCCGGCCCTCCTGGAGCGCGACCAGGCAGTCGGTCCGGTCGGACACCGCGTAGACCTTGGCCTTGGACTCGGCCACTCGGCGCTCCGGCGTGGTGTTCGAGGACACGCACACGTACTTCCCGGCCAGGTCGTCCAGGCTCTGCACGTTCGCGTGCTTGGGCGCCAGGAAACGCAGCGCGTCCTCGAGGTAGACCGCGGAGAAGTCCACCTGTTGCCGGCGCTCGCACGTTATGGTCATCGCGTCCACCACCATGTCCACCTCGTTCTTGAGCAGCACGTCGATCCGTCGACCGGGCGGGATGGTCTTGAACTGGACGCGGTCCGCGTCGCCGAAGATCGCCTTGGCCACCTCCCGGGCCAGGTCGATGTCGAAGCCCTCCAGTTTTCCGGTCTCCTCGGCGGGCGCGGCGAACATCCGGGTGTTCTGGTCGACGCCGACCACCAGCCGACCCCGGTCCTGGATCGTGCGCATCGTCGAGCCGGCCGGCATCGCGCCCGCACGGGGCGGCCCGGCGGGGGTCAGGCTCCGACTCGGGTCGCACGGCGGCGCCGGGACAGGGGGCGCGAGCTTGGGATCCGACACCCCCACCTCGATCGGTACATATCGGGCGGACGGCGTGGGCGACGCACCGGAGTCGTCCCCGCCGCCGGATCCGCATCCGGACGCGAGGAGCACCGTCGCCAGGGCCGCCACGGGAAGTGACGCTGCATCAAGTCTTTTGGGCCACACGGGATGCAGCATCCCAGGTCGCGGTTCGCGATCACTGAGGGCGTTCCCTCGGACCGGCGCCACGGTCCGGCGAGGTCCGGTTCGGGCCGCACGGCGGATAGCGTAACCGCACCCGATCGCGCGCGACGGGCCCGTTCGACGGAAGGACAACCCACCCATGAGCCACCAGGCATTCGCCGAGCTGACCGGACCGGCCGCGGCGACCTTCGACGAAGTGCTGCGCCGCAACCCCGGCGAGCCCGAGTTCCACCAGGCCGCGCACGAGGTGCTGGAAAGCCTCGGCGCCGTGCTGGCCAGGCGTCCCGAGCTCGCCGACGCGGCGCTCCTGGAGCGATTGGTCGAGCCGGAGCGGCAGCTGATGTTCCGGGTCCCGTGGACCGACGACTCCGGTCGGGTCCGGGTCAACCGGGGTTTCCGCGTCGAGTTCAACGGCGCGCTCGGCCCGTACAAGGGCGGGTTGCGCTTCCACCCGTCGGTGAACCTGAGCGTGGTCAAGTTCCTCGGCTTCGAGCAGATCTTCAAGAACGCGCTCACCGGTCTGGGCATCGGCGGCGGCAAGGGCGGCTCGGACTTCGACCCGAAGGGGCGTTCCGACGCCGAGGTGATGCGCTTTTGCCAGTCGTTCATGACCGAGCTGTACCGGCACCTGGGCGAGCACACCGACGTGCCGGCCGGTGACATCGGGGTCGGCGGTCGGGAGATCGGCTACCTGTTCGGCCAGTACCGGCGGATCACCAACCGCTACGAGGCCGGGGTGCTCACCGGCAAGGGGCTGGGCTGGGGCGGGTCGCAGGTGCGTACCGAGGCGACCGGCTACGGCTGCGTCTACTTCCTGGCCGAGATGTTGCGGGTGCGCGGCGACGATCTGATGGACCGGCGGGCGGTGGTCTCCGGATCCGGCAACGTGTCCGTCTTCGCGATCGAGAAGGCCCGCGAACTCGGCGCTCGGGTGGTGGCCGCCTCCGACTCGGCGGGCTACATCGTCGACGACAAGGGCATCGACCTGGACCTGCTCAAGGAGATCAAGCTGACCCGGCGCGGCCGGATCGCCGAGTACGCCGACCGGGTGTCGCACGCGCGCTACGTCGACGGCGGCTCCGTCTGGGAGGTCCCGTGCGACGTGGCGCTGCCCTGCGCGACGCAGAACGAACTGGACGGGGCGGCCGCGGCGCACCTGGTCAAACACGGTCTGATGGCGGTCGCGGAGGGTGCCAACATGCCGTGCACGCCGGACGCGGTGCACGTGTTCAAGGCGGCGGGCGTGTCGTTCGCGCCGGGCAAGGCGGCGAACGCCGGCGGGGTGGCCACCTCGGCGCTGGAGATGGCGCAGAACGCGGCCCGTACCTCGTGGAGCTTCGCCGACACCGACGCCCGGCTCGGCGCGATCATGCGCGACATCCACGCCACGTGCCTGGCGACGGCCGCCGAGCACGACCGCGAGGGCGACTACGTCCTGGGCGCCAACGTGGCCGGCTTCCTGCGGGTCGCCGAGGCGATGACGGCCTTCGGCGTGGTGTGACCCACCGGGCCCGCCGCCCGTACGCGGGCGGCGGGCCCGACTCTAGGGGCGTGCCGACGCGTCCCGCTCGACGGTGCGCCGGAACACCTGTCGGGAGCCGCCCTCGGGGCCCGGTGCGGCGGGTTCGGCGGGGCTGAAGCCCAGGGACGTGTAGAAGCCGCGGGAGCCGCCCTCGACCGCGCCCGGGTGGTCCGCCCCGAAGGTGACCAGTTCGACGGTGCCGGGGCCGAATCGGCGCATCGCCTCGGCCATCAGCGCACGGCCCACCCCGCGTCCCCGGGCGAGTTCCGACACCACCAGCCAGTGCACCCGGTACACCGGCGCCTCGGTGCCGAACAGCAGGCCGCCCAGGAGCCCGCCGCCGAAATCCCGGTCGTCGGGCACCACCAGCGCCCGATCGTCCCGCACGTGCTCGTCCAGGGCCGCGTGGAAGCCGGGTTCCGCGACCATCGGCCCGAACCAGTGCTCCACCTCGGCGGCCAGGGTCAGGAATCCGGGCCGATCGGCCTGCTGCGCGAGTCTGACGATCATCCGCCGAGTCTGCCAGGAGCGATCGCCCACCCGGCCGACCCCGTCGCGCGACCCGCGGCCCGGGCGCGCCCGCCGCACCCCACCGCACCCCGCCGCGCGGAAAATCGTTGGCCCCGGCTCCGGGCCCGCTGTTACCTTCGCCGCATCGTGCCCGCGCCGACCCGCGCGGCTCCCCTCCTCCGAAATCAGGTGTTGATGCCCGTGCCCGCGCCGAGCGCGCCTCGTACGACCGCGGTCGGATCCGGCACCGGGAAACCTCCCGGACCGCACTGATCCCCCGGTGGGCTCGCCGGTCCCCGCACGCAGCGCGCGGCGCATCGTGTGACGGACCGCGGCGACGACCCCTCCGAGACCGCTCGGCGCTTCCTTGCTGTCAGTGATCCCACCTCCCGGCAAGGAGATTTCCGAGTGTCCACCGGTACCACCGATTCCGGCCGGAATCACCCCGCTTCACCGCGCGTCGACACCTTCGGGTGCGTCCGCTGCGGATTGACCGTGACCACCGTCGACCCCGCCGGCGACCGGCGCAACCACTGCCCGAGCTGCCTGCACTCGCGGCACGTGGTGGACCACGTCGAGGGCGGCCCGTCCGAGTGCGGCGCGCGCATGTCGCCGATCTCGATCGCGGTGCTGCGCAACGGCGACTGGATGCTCGTGCATCGGTGCATCCGCTGCGACGAGCTGACCTCCAGTGCCATCGCACCGGACGACAACCAGCTGATCCTGATCCGGATGGCCGTGCGACCGCTGGCCCAACCACCGTTCCCGCTCGAAGTGTTCGGGGAGCTGTGAGCATGGGCCGACACAGGTCGAGCGGCCGGCGCCCCCAGCGGTACAAGGACGTCACCCACGGCCGGACCGGGCGCGGCGACGCCTTCCGGTGCGTGGCGTGCCGGCTCGACGTACCACTGGTCGCGCCCGGCACGGCCCACCGCAACCACTGTCCGCACTGTCTGACCAGCCTGCACCTCGACCGCCGCGTCCCGGGCGACCGCGCGGCCGAGTGCCGGGGACGGATGACCGTGCTGAGCATGTCCGTTCGGGCGGACGGGGAGTGGCAGCTGATCCATCAGTGCCGGTCCTGCGGCAAGCTGGGCGCGAACCGGATCGCGGGCGACGACAATCCGCTCGCCCTCCTGCGGCTCGCGCTGCGCCCGCTGACCGACTCGACCCGACCGATCCGGGCGTTGCTCACGCTGTAGGGCGACGACGCCCGGCGCGGTGGGCGGGCGCCGGACGAGCCGACGACGGCTCGCCCGGCGCCCGATCGCGGCCGGTTCGCTACTCCATGCCGGTGCGTCCCGGCGACCAGAAGGGCTTGGTGAGCACCGATCTGCGGTCCCAGCCGTGCTCGGCGACCAGGCGGTCCCGAACCAGCTTGACCGTCCTCGCCTCGCCCGCCACATACGCCACACCGGGCGTCGCGGGCAGCGCCAGTCGGCCCACCGCCTCGGCCAGGGTCGTCGAGGAGGCCGCCGACGCGTCGCCGCGTTCGAGCCAGGTGAGCCGTTCGGCGTGCGGCGTCGGCAGCCGATCGGCCGCGCTCGCGGTCTCGATCACCCCGTACACGTCCGCACCGGAGCCCACCGACGCGAGCATCGAGCCGAGGGCCACCGACGCGGTCTCCTCACCGACGAACACGTGGTAGGGCGCGTCGGCACGCAGCACGAAGCCGCCCTCGGGCCGGCCGAACCGGACCCGGTCGCCGCACCGCGCCGCCCGACCCCACGCGGCTCCCGGACCCGGGCCGCCGTCGTGGTCCAGTACGCACAGGTCCAGCGTCCCGGCCGTCGGGTCGTTGGCCCAGACCGAGTAGGTGCGCAGCAGGTTGCCCACCCCCTTGCGCCAACCCGCCATCGAGAGCACGTCGTTCACATGCACCCGGACCTGTTGGCCGGGCCGGCAGGACACCCCGCGCAACCCCGCGTCCTCGATCCGGATCCGGCGCATCCGGGCCGCGATCGGCTCCGTCTCGACGATCGTGCCGGACAGGAACACCCGGTCGAGGAGTCGGTTCATCGGCCCCCGGCGCCGGTTCGTCCCGGGGCTCATCCGGCGCTCCCGGAGGACACGCGCACGGCCGAGTCGCCGGCCCGGTCGCGATAGCCCACCGCGACCGCGACGGTGGCCACCAGGACCAGGACGCCGACCGCCAGGAAGCCCATCGACATCGCGTCGGTGAACGAGTCCACCACGCGGGCGTGTTCCGCGCCGCGGGCCCGGGACAGTTCCACCGCCGGTTGGCCGTCGAACCGCACGGCCAGGATGGTGCCGAACACCGCGACCCCGAGCGCGGCGCCGACCTCGCGCGCGGCGGTGTTCAGACCGGAGCCCAACCCGGCCTGGTGCCTGGGCAGTTCGGAGACCACACCGAAGGACAGCGCGGGCGCGCACAGCCCCATGCCCGCGGACAGGATCAGCAGGTAGGCGGCGTAGACCGCGTACGGGGTGCGTGCGTCCACCGACGCCATGCACAACAGTCCGGCCCCGATCAGACCCAGGCCAAGCACCACCAACGGCCGGGCGCCGAAGCGTTGTTGCGCCTTGACCGCGACCTTGGGCGCGAGCGCCATGCCGACCGTGAGCGGGATGATCGCGAAGCCGGTGCGCATGGCCGAGTAGCCCTTGACGTATTGCAGGTACTGGGCGTTGACGAAGAACAGCGCGAACAGCCCGAAGAAGCTCGCGCCGATCCCGAGCACGCCGGCCCGCAACTTGGCGGACTTGAACACGCGAGGGTCGAGCAGCGGATTCCTCGCGCGCAGCGCGTACAGCACGAAGCCGAGCAGAAGCACGCCGCCCAGTACGAAGCCGCCGATCACGTGCGTCGAGCCCCAGCCGAACTCCGGGCCCTCGATGATCCCGTACAACAGCGCGACCAGTCCGGCGATCAGCAACGCGGCGCCGATCGGGTCGAGCGCGGCCGGATGCGTCTCGGTGCGGGGGGTGACCCACCGCACGATCGCGGCGAGCACCAGGGCGAGCGGGACCATGATCCAGAACAGGCCCTGCCAGGGCAGGTACTCCTGGACCAGGCCGCCGCCGACGTTGCCGAGCAGTCCGCCCAGGCCGACCGCGAGCGTCCAGGACGCCATCGCCTGGGGGCGGCGTTCGGCCGGGAAGACGTGCATCAGGATGGACATGGTCGCGGGCATGATCAGCGCGGCGCCCGCGCCGGAGATACCGCGACCGGCGATCAGCGTGGCGGAGTTGGTGGCCAGCGCGCTGACCGCGGCCCCGGCGGCGAACACGCCGAGCCCGGCGAGCAGCGCGCCCTTGCGGCCGTAGCGGTCGCCGAGCGCGCCGGCGGGAATCAGCAGGCCGGCGAAGACGATCACGTACGCGTCGACGATCCACAGGATGCTGTCGGCGGACGGATGCAGCCGGGACGCGGCCAGTTGCGGAATGGCCAGGTTGATCGCGGCGACCATGCTCTGCGCGACCAGCACACAGGCGCACATCGCGAGGAGCACGGCGCGCGAGGAGCCGGCGCGTTCGGTTTCGGCACCGTCGGCGCGCCGCGCCGACGTGCCCAGGACGGGCGTGGACATGGGTCCCCCAGGAACTGACTGTCTGCGAAGGAAGGGAGGCACGGGTGGTGCGGGGAACTGCGTGTCCGGACTCCTTCACCGTAGGCTGAGGCGTCGATTTACTCCAATGCATGCATTGCATGGAAAGGATGCGCGTGACGCAATCCGGAATGGACCTCAACCTGCTCGTCGCGCTCGACGCGCTCCTGGAGGAGTGCAGCGTCTCCGGCGCGGCACAGCGGATGCACCTGTCCGAGCCGGCCATGAGCCGCACCCTGGGTCGGATCCGCAAGGCGCTGGGCGACCCGGTCCTGGTCCGGGCCGGGCGGACGATGGTACCCACGCCGCACGCGCTGGCCATCCGATCCGAGGTGCGGGTCGTGCTGGAGCGCGCCCGGACGTTGTTCACCGCGGCCGGCGAGGTGGACCTGCGGACGATGTCCCGCACCTTCACCGTGCTGTCGCACGACGCGTTCACCGCCGCCTGTGCCGCGGAGTTGTTCGCGCGCGCGGCGCGGGAGGCCCCCGGGGTCCGGCTGAAGTTCCTGGCCGAGAGTCACACCGACACCCAGGCGCTCCGCGACGGGATCGCCGACCTGGAGGTGGGCGTGATCGACGCCACCGCGCCGGAGGTGCTGACCGAGCATCTGTTCGATGACCGCATGGTCGGCTGCGTCCGGGCCGGCCACCCGCTCCTGCACGGTCGGTGTACGCCGGAGCGATTCGCCGCCGCCGAGCATCTGATCGTGTCCCGGCGCGGCAAGCTGCACGGCCCGGTCGACACCGCGCTGGCCGAACTCGGGCTCACCCGGCGGGTGGTGGGCGCCGTGCCGACCTACCCGTCCTCGCTGTTCATCCTGCTCGAAGGCGACCTGGTCGGCCTGGTCGCGGCGCAGTTGATCGGTTTGACCGAGTCCCGGGGGTTGCGCACCTTCGAGGTTCCGCTGGCGTTGCCGCCGCTGCCGATGGGGCTGGCCTGGCATCCGCGCCACGACGCCGATCCGGGGCACGCGTGGTTGCGGGAGTGTGTGCGCGACGTGTTGACGGCCGGCCGGATGTGACGGGGCGCTCGCGGCCCCGACCCCGACCGGCCCGCAGCGCGCACCGGTCAGCCGTCGAGGCGCATCAGTTCGATCCGGGTGCCGTCCGGGTCGGCCAGGAACACCAGTTCGGTCGATCCGGTCTCGCTCGGCAGGCTCGCCCGGGTCCCGGTCAGCAGCGTGCCGCCGTGTTCGACCAGCCGGGCGGCGGCCGCGTCCACGTCCTCGACCAGGAAGGACAGGTGGGTCAGGCCGAGCTGATTGCGCCGCCGCGACGGTTCGCCGCACGGTTCGGGCGAGGCGTAACAAAGCAGCTCGACGACCATGCCCTCCTTGGCGATCAGCTGGGAGACCAGGCGTACGTCGCCCTCGACCTCCAGGGTGTGTGCGACCTCGTTGCCCACGTCGTAGCGGGCCACGGGGGCGAAGCCCAGGCCGTCGCGATAGAACCGCAGCGCCCGATCCAGGTCGAAGACGCACACGCCGAGGTGGGACGGGGTGTAGCTGACGGCGTCGGACACGGCGCGACTCCCGGGGTTGCTGACGGTGCGTCAGATCCAGTGGTGCCCGCACGCTAGCAACGACGGGCGCAATGATCCACCACCGCGTCGGGCGGAGAACCCCGCCGCTCGCCCCCGGCTCAGTCGGCGATCAGGTCGCCTTCGAGCACGGTGACCGCCGCGCCGGACAGCCGCACCCGGTCGCCGACCAACTCCACCCCGACCGTGCCGCCGCGCGCCGACAGCTGCCCGCCGGTCATCCGGCGGCGATCCAGACGCGGGGCCCAGTAGGGGCCGAGCACACAGTGCGCCGATCCGGTGACCGGGTCCTCGGCGACGCCGACCGACGGTGCGAACACCCGCGAGACGAAGTCGACCCGCCCCTCCCCCGCGGCGGTGACGATCACCGCCCGATACGGCAGCGTGGCCAGCGACTCCAGATCCGGCGCCACCGTACGCACCGCCGCCGCCGACGCCACCTCCACCAGCAGGTCGTCACCACCGGCGGCCACCAGGATCGGCTCCAGCCCGAGCGCCGCACCCAGTTCGGTCGGGATCGGCACCTCGCGCGGCGGCAGCGCCGGGAAGTCCAGAATGACGCCGGCGCTGTCGAGCGTCGCGGTCAGCACTCCGCTGCGGGTGGCGAAGCGGATCCGCGACGCCGGCGCCGACCCCTGCCCGAACAACACGTGCGCGGTGGCCAGCGTCGCGTGCCCGCACAGGTCCACCTCGGTCTGCGGGGTGAACCAGCGCAGCCCGAAGTCCGTCTCGCCGCCCGTGGCCGGCACCGCGAACGCGGTCTCCGAGTAGCCCAGTTCGGCCGCCACCGACTGCATCCAGGCGACGTCGTCGGCATGCGCCGCGTCGGGCAGGCACACCCCCGCCGGATTGCCCCGGAACGGCCGGTCGGTGAACGCGTCCACGACGTAAATGCGCATGCCCCTCACCGTACCCAACGACGTCGAACACGTGGGCGTACCCAGGACCATCCGAACCACGTCACCCCCGCGACGGCGAGCGTGCCCAGGCCCGCGAGCAGCCACGGCCACCAGCTCACGTCCACCCGCTCGTCGCCTCGGTAGAGCAGTTCCTCGCCCGCGACGTCCGAGCGCGGCGCGAGCCGGGCGTCGGGGAGTTGCTCCTTGATCGTCTCGGCCAGCGGGCTGCGCACCTCCCCCACCACGCGCGCCCGCGCGTCGTAGTGACCGGCGTCCGCCCACATACCGTCGGTGCGATGGGTACGCGCGGCCAGATTGACCGAGAAGTACACCGGCTGCCCGGGAGCCAGCAGCGGCGCGCCGTCCTTGAGGCCGACCACCCCCACGCCGTCCACCCGCAACCGGGTCACCTGGAGCGGCACCCGGGTGGTGTCGGCCACCAGGCGCAGGCACATCTCGCGCCCCGAGGACAGATCGAGTCGCCGGTCCGGCGGAACCGGCCGAAAGGCACGGCAGTCCACCGCGTCCGGCTGCTCCGGGGGCGGCATCAGCCAGGTCGCCCGCACACCCTTGTCCCGGTCCGCGTCGACGAACCGGGCCGCGTGCCGCAGGTACAGCGCGGTCCGGGTCTGGGTCAGCGCGATGCCCGGGTCGGCCGGATCGTCGCGCAGCACCCGCGTGTTCGGCAACACCCGCTGCAGAGCCGGCCCCGCGCTGCTGTCACTGGCCAGCGGGACCGCGAACCCGGCCACCGCGCGGCCCTCCTCGCCGAGCCGGTCGAAGTCCTTGCGCAGGTCCGGGCCCACCGCGTCGCGGGCCGCGTCCGAGATCAGCACGACCCCGTTCACCGAGTCCGCCGTGGAGGTGCGCAACACCACCAGCGCCCGCTCCAGGGCCGCGTGCACATCGCTCGGCGCCTCGGCCCCGGCGGGCGGCGCGCCGGCCGCCGGGCTCCCGTCGGCCGGCTCGCTCGGGCGCGGGAGGGGCAGGCGCGCGGCCATCGCCGCCGGGTCGGTGACCGGTTCCAGGCCGTTGCCGTGCTCGGTCGCCACACCGTCGAAGGTGACCAGCGCGACCCGGTCGCGCGCGGACAGCCGGGCCAGGAACGCGGTCAGCGCGGACCTGGCCGCGGCATAGCGCCCGGTGCGCCGCATCGAGGCCGAGGCGTCCACCAGGATCACGTAGTTCACCCGCTCCCGGTCCGCGCCCAGGGTGGTGATCAGCCGCTCGGCGCCATAGGGGTCGGGCGGTTCGGTGGTCGCGGCCGCGGGCCGCGCGGCCGCGGCTCCGCCCGGCGGCACCGCGGCCAAGAGGGCGATCAGCGCGAGGATCGCCGGTATCGCCAGCACCCGCAGCGCGTCGCCGTGCTTGAGCGCGGCCCGCAACTGCTTCAGGTGGCGGCGGAACGTCTCGAACTCCTCCTGCTCGCGTTCGACGATCGACGACGCGGCGTCC
This sequence comes from Embleya hyalina, assembly GCF_003967355.1. Taxonomy (GTDB): domain Bacteria; phylum Actinomycetota; class Actinomycetes; order Streptomycetales; family Streptomycetaceae; genus Embleya; species Embleya hyalina. The sequence continues at coordinate 173,062 of NZ_BIFH01000029.1, forward strand.
GGCCCCCACGCGTGCGCGGCGATCGACAACCGGATCGCCCGCAGTTCCTCCCGGGCCTGCGCCGGGGTGCCGCCGCGCACGATCAACTCCCGTTCCAGGCTCGGCAGCAGCAGATCGCGTTCGCGATCGGGCGCGGCGTGCCACCAGCGGCCGACCTCGTGCACGTACAGATCGCGCCGCGGGCGGGCCGCGCCGTCCACGATCTCGCCCGCCCACACCCCGGCCGCCGCCCGCGCGTCCACCCCGCGCAGCGCGTTGCGGAACCAACCGCTCGCGGCGCGTCCGGCCAACTCCGGGCGGGCCCGGGCGATCGCCGCCCACCACGCGTCGTCCAGGCCGGGCAACTCGGCGAGCCGCGCGTCGGCGAGCACCGCGTCCGCGATCGCGGCGGTGACCGCCGGGTCGCCGGCGCGCACCAGCTCGCCGAGCAGTTCGGGGGTGACCGCCACCGCCCGCAACAGTGCCGCGATCCACCCGGCGAACCGCCCCTCGGCGACCGGCTCGTGGCGCAGCGCCAGCAGATCGGCCGCCACATAGGGCCCGTCCGTCGGCGCACCGCCGAGCGCCAGCCGCAGGACGTCGGCCCGCACCCGCGCGGCGACCGGTGCCCCGGAGCCCAGCGGCTTCTCCAGGAGCGCCGCCAGTCCGCGCGCGGCGGGGTCGGCGCGCCGCTCGGTGAGCGGGACCAGGGTCGGCCACAGGTCGTGCAGCACCGCGGCGATCGTGGCGGTGTCGGTGTGTCCGGCCACGCGCAGGGTGAACACCGCCTCGGCGGGCGGGATCTCCGCCGGTCGCAACCGTTCGCCCGCAAGCAGCGCGTACGGCGCCAGCCACTCCGGCGCCCGGTCGTCCCAGGGTCGGATCACCTCCAACCACGCGCCCAGGTCGCCGCCCGCGGTGTCCAGAAGGCGGCGCAGCACCACGGGATGGTTCCACAGCGCGTCGTAGAGCGCGGGCACCTCGGTGGTCGGAGTGGGCCCGAGCAGTCGGCACAGGTCGGCGACCAGCGCCTCCGGCGAGACCACGTCGGCGTCGGCCTTCGCCACGCCGTTGACCGAGGGTTCGGGCACCCGCACGGCCCGCACGTCCAGGCCGGCGGGCGGGGTGGAGCCGGCCAGGAGCGGCGGCACCGGGCCGAGCAGGACGTGCACGAGCCGATCCCCGCGCCCGGCCGCCACCGCCGTGTCCCAGCCCAGCGCCAGACTCGCCGGGCGGGCGCGCAGCGCGGCGGCCATGTCCCGGGTCACCTCGTCGCCGTCCTCCGCCCGCCAGCGCTCGGCGATCGGCGCGGCCAGTGCGACGTCGCCGCCGAGCAGCCGCTCCAGCGGCGACGGGGGCGACGCCGGAGACGGGGGCGGCGGCGACGGGCGCGACGGGGCCGGGGGCGACGGGCGGGCCGGCGCCGGCCCCGCCTCGACGCCCGGCGCGCGCGAACTCGGCCCCACCGGGTCGCCGGCGGCGAATCGGGCGGCCGCACGGCCCGGTTCGGGCCCCGGGGCCGGCCCGACCCGCACGCCCGATCCGCCGCCGACCCCCGCCCCCGCGCCCGGTCCGGATCCGGCACCCGCCTCGGCTAGCAGCCCGAGCAGGCGGTCCCCCGCCACCGGTGTGCCCGCCTCGCGCAGCGTCGCGAGCGCGGCCACCAGCGGGTCGAGCCCGATGCGGCGGCGCAGCATGGTCAGTTCGCCCAGGTAGGCGCGGGCGGCGGGGAGGTCGGGCACGGCCGGCACGCCGTCCAGGGCGACCCGGACCGTCCCCGGCGTGGGCACCCGGCCGAAGGCGAGTCGGGGGCGCAGCCGGCCGGTGGGGCCGAGCGAGGTGGCGAAGCGCAGTCCGGCGCGGCAGCCGTACGGGAGCAACGCGGCGATCCGGTCCAGGAGTTCGAGCCGGGCCCGGCTGTCCAGGCGGTCGGCGCCGGTGATCACCACGGGGCCGGCCAGGACCGCCGCGGCGACCCCCGCGAGCCATTCGAAGTCGGCCGGGTGCGGCCCGACGGTCGGCGGCGGCCCCGGCAGCCGCACCCGAAGCGGCCGTTCCCGGTCGGTGGGCAGGTCGATTCCGCGAAAGGCCAGCCACAGCGCGGTGTACGTGGCGCCGGCGGCGGCGATCTCGGCGTAGGGCGCGGTGAAGTAGCGCACCCCCTCCGGATCGCGCAGCGTCATCGCGACGAACGAGTCCTCGCGCCCGGCGCCGGTCACCCCGACCCAGCCGGGCGGCGCGTACTCGTCCAGTGTGGGTCGCACCAACCGCTCGAAATGCTCCCGCCGTTCGGGTCCCGCGCTGCACGCCGGCACCGCGCCGTCGTGGTACCAGGCCCAATGCGCCCGCAAGGTGCCCGCGGTCTCGCGGGGGCGGTCGTGTCGGTCGGTCGCGTCCACGTGAACCTTTCCGTGCGGGATGCCGGTCGAGGTCGGGCCCGGTGCCCGCACACACGATGTCAGCGAGGCGGCCGGGGCGTCGGGGTCGGGGGGATCAATCCTGCCGGTGCTACCGGTGTGTGTTGTTCCCCGGGATCGGGCCGGGTGATCCCCGAGTACCGGCCGTTCTGCGCGGGAGCGTCGATCGGGGCCGGCTCCGCGGTGGTCGACGCCGGGTCGGCGCCGCCGGGCCGCGGTGTCGGCGGCCGGCGCAACACCCGGGCGCGGACGCCGTACAGCATGGTGGCGTCGTCCACGCTCAGCCGCCGTCGGGAGGTGTGGATGCGACCGTCCCGCTCGTGGCGCGCGGTCAACGTCACACCGCGCCCGGAGCGCGGCCGGCGGCCCCGGGCCAGGAAGGACGTGATCGCGCCGGCCGCCGGATCGTGCTCGTGGGTCCAGCGGTGACGCATCCCCAGGGCCGGGTGTGCCGTGCTCTCGGGGAACTCCGATCGTTTCTCCTCCATGCTCAGTTCGATGTACACACCGGCCGGGAACCAGCGCCACGCCGCCGTTCCCCCCGCCGCGACCAGTGCCATCGCCGCAACCAGGAGCGCCCACACCGACCACATGACCGATCCGCGCACCCGGCCCGTGTAGGCCAGTCGGCCGTCGCGCAGGCCGGCGTCGGCGTACGGGCCCTCCACCCGCAGCAGATCGGCGAACTCGCCGGCCCGGGTGGCCGTCACGGTGCCCCGCACCGTCGTCGACGCGGCGTAGCTGCGCGACCGGGCGAACAGGTCGGAGCGGGTGCGCTCGTGCGCCCGCACCTCGATCGGGAAGTGTCGCGGCACCCCGGGTGCCAGGGTGATCGGGTCGCGCGGCAGCGCCCGATCGATCGCCGGATCGCCGGTGTGCAGGTCGGCGACGGTCAACCGGATGCGGTGCGCCGTGGAGACCAGGGTCAGGCAGAGCGTGCCGCGGGTGGACAGGTCGATCGGGTCGACCGGCGGCTCGACGCCGGCGCAGTCGGCTTCGGTGGGGCGGGCGCCGCGCGGGTGTGCGGGCGCCGGGGCGAACCGGGCCCGGACCGTCGCGTCCCGGTCCGCCCGCACCACCGCGGCCCCCTTGCGCACGCGCGCGTCCTGTTCGAGGGCGCGCACCCGGGCCGCCTGCTCGGCGACCGAGCCGCTGAGCGTCTCGGCCCTGGGCAACACCTTCGCGATCAGGTTGACGCCGCGCCCGTTGTCGCCGAGCGGCATCGCGTACGCGGAGATCGGGCCGTGTTCGGCGACCGCCTTCGCGTACTCCAGGCGCAACGCCTCCCACCCCGGCGCCGATTCGTCGGCGAAGCGCGGGTTGTTCGGCGCGTACAGGTCGGCGTCGGTGAGCACCACGATCACGGTGGGCGGCCGATATCCGTCCGCCGACGGGTGGGCCGCGGCGACGATCCCGGACACCGACACCATCGCCGCGCCGAAGTCGCTCTCCACGTCGTTCGGCTTGGGCAACCCCGCGAGGAACGCGGAGACCGCGGCCTCGCCCCGGGGCGCCGCGTCCAGTGGCCGAAAGACGGTGGTGGTCGCGCCGAATCGGATCACCGAGATCCGGTCCCGGGGCTGCATCGCGGTCAACAGGGTGCGCAGCGCCGTCTTCGCCTCGTCGTAGCCGCCGTTCTCCCGCATCGACGTCGACACGTCGAGCACCATGTAGAAGTCGGCCGGCTGGGCGTCGGCGCCCAACTCGTCCAGCAGTCGTGCGGTCGCGTCGGCGGGCGGTTCCCCGTCGGCCCGGCCGACGCCGTGCGCCGGGGACGCGGACGCGCACAGTGCCAGGATCAGCAGCAACACGGGGACCACGAGCCGGGCCCGGGCCCGGGGCCGGTGGGGGTTCGGGGCGATTCGGGACATCGGTCATCCCCTCTTCGCGATGCGCACCGCGCGCATGCCGAGAATGGGTTCCAGCACACCCTGGGGGTGGGGCGGTCCGTCGAGGCGGTTCCCGTGCGGGTCGACGTTGCGGCAACTCTCCGGGTCGATCCGGCCCGCAGAGCGGCGAAAGCCCGCCGCCGAGGTCGCGTAGTAGCGGATCCGGCCGAAACGCCGCTCCAGGATGCCCGGCAATTCGGCGGCGGCCCGGTTCGGGCAGGGCCCGTCGCGCTCGCACAACCGGCGGAAGTACGCCTCGGGGTCGCGCACCCGGACCCGGCCGTCGCGGCCCAACTCGGCCCAGGCACCCAGGCGGGCCTCCCGATACAGCGTCATGTCGTCGATCTTGGTGACGCACACGGCCGGTTCGAAGGGCAACAGGCCGCGGGGGTCGGTGCGCGGTTGGAGGTCGGCGGCGGCTTCGGTGAGCAGGCGCTCCAGCGCGCGTACCGCGTCCTCGCCCGCGCCGCTCGCGTCGGTGGGATCGAACAGCACGATCAGGCCAGTGCAGTCGGCCAGGGTCCGCTTGACCGCGTCGCGCCGGGTGCTCGGGTCCGGCAACTCGGTGATCGTGGCCACGAATCGGGAGTGGTCGGTGAGCCGGTGCAGCGACGCGACGCGCGGGTCGCGCCGGAAGAGGAAGCGGTATCGCGTCGGCTCGGCGGTATCGCGCGTGTCGGGCCCGCCCGGGAACCGGTGTTCGCGCAGCAGCGCGTCGTCGGTGTGCCGAAGGAAGCGCTGGGTGGCGTCGTCCGTTCCGAACACCTTCCACCGGGGCGGGTGGTCTCGGCCGGTGCCGCCGTGCCCGAGTCCGCGTGCGCGCTCCTCGGCGGCCTCGGGGACCATCGCGACGAACGTGGTGCGGCCCGATCCCGGCGCGCCCCACAGGGCAATCCGCTTCTCCAGGACCGCGCCGCCGGTCGGCTCGCCGTCCCCGATCCCGTACGGCCGCGTCATCGGCGCACCCCTTTCCCGCCCGACTCGGCGGCCGACGGCCCGGTGTTCACGTCGAGCAGCAGCGGCGCGCCGGTGGTGCCCGTCAGCGCGGCGTGGCCGAACCGCAGCAGGTCGGCGGGCGTGGTGCGGTCGAGTGTGAAACACCCGTCGGCGCCCAGCAGTCGCCACGCCTTCAGGGTGCGATCGTGCACCCGGGGGTCCGCCGCGCCCGGGTACCCGGGGTCGTCGGTCACCAGCAGGTGGCGATCGCCCGGCCGGGCCGCCCGTCGGGCCGTCAGGTCCGCGTCCCATCGGCCGCCGCCGTACGCCTGCGCCGGGTCGAGGCCCTGCACATAGGGGTGCGGGCCGCGCAGGCCGACGGTCACCACGAGGGTGTGCCGACTCGTCCGCCGACCGAGCGGGTCGGTGCGCAGCAGCGCGCACACCCGCTCCAGAGGTGCGGCGTACGGGTCCACCGCGGGTGTCCCGACCCAGTCGGCGATCGCCGCCCGCGTCGTGTCGGGCGGGGCGAAGTCGACCCGGCGCAGCGGGTCGTGACGGCTGCGCCGGGGACGGGGGTGGTCGTCGTAGCCGAGCACGGCGGCCTGCTCCCAGCGTGTCGACCGGTCCGCGCGGGCCGCCTCGGCGAGCAGCGCGCGGACGAGGGCGAGCCGGGCGGCGGTCTGTTCGGGGGTGCCGCCCAACTCGACCACGCAGAGGAGGTCGTGGGCGGTCGGCGGGGCCGGCTGCCAGAAGGGACGGGGCAGCGCGGCGACGGTGGTCGGCCGCCCCGCCGGCCGAACGTCGGTTCGACCGGCCCCCAGCACCCAGGCGGCCCCGCCGGAGGGGGTGATGTCCACCCGTCCCGGCCCGATCATCCGCACGGTGAGCCGGACTTCGCCGGGCGGCGCGAACACGGTGATCCGTTCCAGTTCGGACCACTCGGCGGGGTCGGCCGTGTCGGCGACCGCCACCGCGACGTCGTGCCCGTCCGGGCCTTCGCCGCGCAGGCCGAGGGTGATCTCGGCGAGCGGGGGGCCGTCGGCCGCACCCGGCGTCGCGCCTCGATCGAGGAGCACGGTCGGGTGGTCCCGGGTCGCGTCCCCCGGTCCCGGGTCGACGCCGACCAGGTGGAGCGGGTGGCGGGCGGGCACGTCGAGGGCCAACAGTTCGATCAGGGCGGGGAGTTCGATGCTCTCGTCCTCGAGGCAACCGCCGCCGAGCACGGCGGCCGGCGGCAACTGCTCCCGCACCACCTCGGTCGCGAGCGCGCACCAGGCCCACGCCGGGCGGCGTTCCACCAGCACCAGGGCCCAGGCCCGCTCCCAGGGGTGGTCCGGCAGCGCGCGCCAGCCGCTCGTGTCGGCCCAGTTCCTCCGCAACGTCGACCGGGCCCGGGCGGCCAGCGCCTCGGGAGCCTCGGCCGTGCCCACGGCGGGTCGTCGACCCACCCCGCCGGCCAGGGTCAGGTCACGGGCCGCGTCGTCCTCGGGCAGCCAGGGCACCACCTCGCGCCAGTCGTGGCGGGTCCGGTTGGCCGAGGGCGCGCTGACGAAGCCGCGTTCGTCGAGCGTCACCCACTGCGCGGCCAGGTACCGGGTCCCGATGTCCACGAACAGCACCAGGTCCAGTTCGCCGGCGGTCAGCGCGGTGAGCAGGGTGAGCGCCGCGGCCCGTCCGGTCCCCGGGACCGGTTCGACGGCGGCCGACGGAGCCTCGACGACCACCGGGCCGAACCTGACCAGATCGGCCAGCGCACGGGGCACCTCGGTCAACCCGCGCGCCGACGCCACCCGGAGCACCGCCGCGTGATCGAAGGCCCGCGCGGCGTCCCGGTAGGCGGTGGGCCCGGGATCGGCCGGCGGCCACGCGCAGGTCCGGCAAGCGCCCACGACCGGAGCCGGACCCCAGCAGACGGGGCACACCGCCTCCGGGAGCGAGTACTCGTCGCCCGGCGCGCGCGGACCCGTCGACGCCGTGCTCACCGGTCACCGGCCCGTCGCTGAACTCCCGGCACGAATCCCCCCGTTCGTCCCTTCCGGAGCGCCCCGCCGACGCCTCACCGGTCGTGGAGCCCCGGGTGCGTCGACACCGCGGGTCGACGAACGACCCTGCGCGCGGTGACGACCACTTACCCGCAGTGGCCGATCGTAGTCCCGCGCATGGCCGAGTCGAAGCGTTTCCCATGGGTTGTGATCAGTCGTCCGCCGGCCCGTGATCCGACCGATGGTCAGTCGACCACCACCGGTCCTTCCAGCGACGTCACCGTGCCGTCGAGCCCGGCGAGGATCAGTCGCCCCCGCGCGGCGACCGCCACGGACACCCCCACCTCGGAACGGATTTCGGCCAGCCGACGACCGGTGGCCAGGTCGTAGGTACGGATGCCCCCGGCCGCGCCGGCCACATGGACCAGCCCGTCCGCCAGGGTCACCCGCAGCCCGGGTTGCGGCACGTCGACGGTGCGCCATGCCCGACGTCCCGACTCGGCGTCGAACGCGTGCAGGAGACCGTCGGTGCTCACCGCCACCACCGACCCGGCGCCGATCCCGGGCGTGCTCAACACCCCGCCCGGCAGTCGCGCCCGCCAGGCGATCCCTCCATCGGCCCAGCGCAGCGCCGCGATCCCGGCGGTGGCGAGCGGGACGTACACGTGCCGTTCGTCGGCCACCGGGGCGGCGTGCACGGCTTCGGACAAGTCCCGCGACCACGAGGCGAATTCCGAGCGCGCACGCCACGCCCTGGCCCGGCCCGCCCGATCCACCACCGCGGTCCGATCCCCCGAGACACACAGTCCGGCCGGTATGCCCGAGCCCGTCCCCGCGAGCTCCGTCGTGGCGTTCGCGCCGTCGAGCCACACGACGCGGCCGTCCAGAGTGACGACGAACAGCCCGTCCGCACCGACCGGCCCCGGCACCAGCGCCACCACGGCGGCGGTGCCGACCCGCACCACCGCGTCCGGCGCGGACCTCCTCGTCGGGTCGTACCGATAGAGCCCACCGTCGTCGTGCCCCGCCCACACCCGCCCCGACGCCACCACCGGCGCACACCGCGACGGCGTGCCCGGGTGAACCGTCCATCGAGCCATCCCCGTCAGCGGATCGAGGACCATCAGCGTCCCCGCCACGTCCTGCACCACGATCAGCCCGTCCGTGACCACCGGCCGTGCCCGGATCCAGTGGCCCATCCGCGCGGTCCACGCCCGGGTCAGCTCGCGCCGGCGCAACATCGGACCGTTCGCCCGGGCCTCCAGGCGTCGGGCCCGGGGCCGGTAGTCGGGTCCGAGGCGATCCAGCAGCGTCGCGCCGACCCGGGCGAGCGGGCGGCTGTGCGGGCCCAGCAGGCCGACCGCGGCGGGCTCGCGCGCGGTGAGCAGGTCCCGGAAGTCGAACTCGGCGTGGCCGTTGCGCTCGTGCAGGAAGTCGGCGACCCGGAAGTACACCTCCAGGGCCGACCGTCGGCTCATCGCGGTCAGCAACGTCTCCCGGACCTGCTCGTCCAGGTCGTACACGACGTCGTCCGGTCGCGCCGCCTCGTCCCGGTCCGGCGACTCGACCAGCAGGCCGCTCAGCATCACCTCGGCGGCGAACGCGGGGTCCTCCTGCGCGAGTACCGCCGATTGCACGACGCGCATCGTGGCCGGGCTGATCGGCGCGGCGGCGAGTTTCCCGAGCAGTTCGACGGCGTCCGGGGAGGCGCCGGCGCGGAATTCGGCGAGCCGTACCGCAGGTGTGCGCCGGTCCTCGGCCGGCACCGGGGTCGGCGCGGGCCCGGCCGCCGGCCCGCGCGGATCGAGCACCCACGCGGGGCCGGCGAACTCGCGACCACGCTCGTCGGTGATCATCCGGGCCCAGCGGGAGAGTTCGCTCCACCGACCGGCTCGGCGATCGGCCGGGTCGTCCGCCCACAGGCCCTCGGGGTGCAGGCCGATCAGCGGGACGGCGACCCGCTCGGGCGGGCCCGTCCAGCGGGTGGTGTGCCGGATCCGAAAGGCCGATCGGCGGGCGGCGCCCGCGCCTCGGCTGCGGAAGACCACCGGGGTGGACGGGATCCGCGCGCGATCCCACCAACGTTTGGGCAGCAGGTTCAGCAGCACCACGGGACACTGCTTCGCCCACGAGGCGAGCATGGCCGAGGTCTGCGGGTGGGACCAGGCGCGGCCGACCCCGTCGGTGATCACCATGATGATCCGCCGTCCGGTGGGGCCGACCGGTGCGGCGGGTTGGGCCGGGGTGCCGAACGGTGTGCGCAGTACCGCACGGCCGGGTACGTCGGTGTCGAGGGACCAGGAACGCACCGCGCGAAACGTGCCGTTCCCGCCCACGAGTCGGGTGAACTCGGCGAGCAATCGTCGCCACGGGGCGATCGAGGGCGCGGTGTCCACGACGAGGGCGAGTTCGAACCAGCGTTCCCGGGCCGGGTCGAGCACCGGCACGATCAGGTCGGTCAGCGCCGCGTGTTCCGCGGTGGCCTCCTCGTCCAGGACCACCGCGTCGGGCGCGGCGCCGTGGTGGCGCAACCTGCGCAGCAGGCCGGCGAGTTCGAGCCGGTCGGGCAGGACCGAGGCGGCCGGCGGCCGGGCCTCGCCGAGCCATGCGGGCAGGCGCGGTGCGGCCGTGCCCGCCGGGCCGGCGCCGATCCGCTCGATCGACTCGACGGAGTCGGGCACGGCGGTGAAGGCGAGGGAGGTCTCCGGGCGGGGGCCGCGCACCGCCGGCGGCGGGCGGCGCGCGATCGGCGCGGGCGGGGACTCCGGTCCGGCCGGGGGCTCCGGTCCGGGCGGGACCGGCGGCGCGGGCCCGGGAGCCGGGGGCGCCGGGCCGGCCGGTGCCGCGGTGTCGGCCGCCGCACCGGGCGGGCTGGCTCTCGTACCGATCACGGCGTTCAACCACGCCCAGTCCAGGACCGCGTCGACGGTGACCCCGGCGGGGTCCTCCTCCGCCATCGCTCATCCCCCGTCCAGGTCGTGGAACAGGAGGGTGGCCAGTGTGTCGTTGGTGGGCAGGTGGTCGGCGGGCTCGACGCGCTCCCGGATCCGGTCGCGGAACTGCATCGCGTTGAGCAGTTGGTCCGGGGAGAGCAGCGGCCCGTCGACGCCGTTCGCCAACTCCAGGTAGTGGTCGAGCAACGACTCGTCGAGGGGCACTCCCTCGGGCAGTCGGCTGCGCACGATGCGCTTGAGCACGTCGCGGTCCGGCGCGCGCAGTTCCAGCGGCACGCAGCGCCGCCGAAACGCGGCCGGGAAGGCGCGTTCGCCGTTGCTGGTGAGGATGACGATCGGGAACGCGGCGCAGCGCACGGTGCCGTCGCGCACCTCGACCCGGTCGCCGAAGTCGCCGTCGTACGGTGTCACCCGCGCGCTGCGCAGCCGGGCCCGGCGCAGTTCGGGGATCTCGAAGCCGCCGGTCTCGAATACGTGCAGCAGGTCGTTGGGCAGGTCGACGTCGCTCTTGTCGATCTCGTCGATCAGCAGCACCCTCGGGTGCGGGCGGCGCAGCAGCGCGTCGCCGAGCGGGCCGAGGGTGATGTAGGCGCCGATGTCGTCGACGTCGGCGCCGACCGGGCCCGCCGCGCCCTTGGCGCGCAGGTTCATGTCGTGCAGGCGGGCCAGCACGTCGTACCCGTACAGCCCCTCGCGCAGGGTGGAGCGGCTGGTGATGCCCCAGTGCAGCACGGGGCCCAGCCGCAGCCGGGTCGCGATGCTGCGGGCCAGGGTGGTCTTGCCGGTGCCGGGGCGGCCGGTGACCAGGAGCGGCCGGCGCAGATAGATCGCGGCGTTGACGAGGTCGTAGACGTGGCGGGTGCCGTGGAACTCGCCCGAGTACGGCTCGCCGGCGCGTTCGCCGGGCAGCGCGGCGGGCGCCGGCACGTGGTCCCCGACGTCGTCGGTGCCGAACAGCCGCCACGGCGGCGGAGTCGGGAGTTCGACCGGGCCGGTCCCGGCGGGGGTCCCGGTCGCGCCGCCGTCGCCGCGGTAGATCCACCACGGCGCGGCGGGCTCCCCCGTGTCGTGGTCCCCGACGGTGCCCGTCGTGGCCTGGCTCATCGCCCGTCCCCCCTGCCCTCCGGGGCGCCGCGCAGCAGTCCCGCCCCCTGCCACGGACGCCAACCGGGATCGTCGAACAACAGCACGACCCGCTCCGGCGGCGTGGCCCTGCGCCCCAGGGTGCGCCGCAGGAGGGTCACGGCGGAAGGCAATTGGGTCAGGTTTCGGTTCTTTCGCTCCAGCATCCGGTACAGGTCCCGCCCCACCGCGGCACCGGAGCAGCCGCCGTGCGCGCCGTTCGTGCCGGCGCACGCGTCGGTACAGGTGGTCCCGTGCGTCCATACCAGGGCCCAGTCGCCGCGGCCGACCGCGGTCTCGACCGTGCCGGGGCGGCCGGGTCGGTACTCCCACCGGTAGTCCTGGAGGAAGCCGACGGCCTCGTCGTCGCAGTCGTGCCCGCCGCCGCCGCACAGGTGCCGATTCAGGTGCCGCACCGCCGGGTTGGCGCGCAGGTTCGCGGATGCGGCCCAGGTGTCGTAGTGCATCGGCCGGGCCACGCCGTGCCGCACGATCGGCCGCAGCACCACCTCGTGGTGTTCGCCGAGCACGATGTGGTCGTCGGCGCCGCCGATCCGGACCGCCTCGAAGGGCTCGTTGAACAGCTCGGTCGGCAGCACCAGTTGCACCCGGGCCTTGGCCAGCGAGGTCCAGCCGGTGCGGATCGTGAGGTAGAAGTCGGCGAGGTGGTCGTCGAGTCGCTCCCGGGGCAGGCCGTTGCCCGAGGGCAGGCCCGGGGGTGCCTCGAAACGTTCGAGGCCGACGTAGAACCGCGGTTCGGCGTCGTAGCGCACCCGGCCCGGCCGGTCGGGCGAGTGTTCGTTCTCCCGAATGAACACCACGAGCGTCAGCGGCTGCCGTTCGCGCACCTCGGTCGGGCGGAACGCGTCGATGTGTCCGGCTTCGCGCAACTGCTCGGCCCATTCGGCGACATGCGTCTGGTGGCATCCGGTGTACAGCCACTCCAGCAGGTGGCGGATCGGATGCCGGCCCGGCGGCCCCGGCAGCGACATCAGCGCCTCTCCCCAGGCGAGGAGGTCGGCGCCGGCGAAGACCCACTCGGGCACGCCCCGTTCGCGCAGGTAGGTGCGCAGCACGGCGGGTTCGCCCGCGCCGATCTCCAGGTCGGCGAGAAGCGCGAGCAGGCGGTGTCGGTACAGGCCGAACTGGTTCTCGGGATCGCGCTCGCCCTCGCGCCAGTCGGCGGCGCCGGGGCCGCGATACATCGGTGACTGGCGCAGCGGCCGGCCCCCGGGGCCGCTCGCCGCGAGTCGGGCGTCGATCTCGTCGAACATCTCGCGAAAGGCCGGCACGGTCAGCGCGTCCGGCCCCCGCAGGGTCAGGTGTTCGATCAGCGCCGTGGTGAACGCGGGCCGCTGCGCCGGGCGGTAGGCGAACTGGCCGTCGTCGGCGGCGAAGACGGCGGAGATCCGGGCCTTGGCCGACTTGTCGCCCGGGCCGGGCGCGGTCAGGTTCAGCGCGATGGCCCCGGACCCACCCCGGCGGTCGGCGCAGGTCTCGAAGACCAGGAACTGGTCGACCCGGCGCGGCACCTCGCCGCATCGGGCCAGGAGTTCGTCGACGCCGATCTCCCGGACCGAGAGCCGGGAGTCGCCCGCCAGGTGGAACGCGGGCAACTCCAGCCACCGCCCACGCGCGTCCAGCCGGCCGTGGCCGGTCCAGTGCAGCAGGAACCGGTCGCCGTCCCGCCAGTTCTCCCCGAGCCCGCCGATCACCCGCTCGAAGTCGACGTGTTGCAGCTCACCGGGGCCGGCCCCCGGCCCGACCAGGATCGAATCCGCCGCGATCAGCTCGCGCAGCCGCTCGGCGGTCGGCTTCGACGCGGCCCGCACCGACGCGAGCACGGTGATCCGCTCGGCACCGGCGGCGCCGCTCGTGTGCAGCCACTCGACCAGTTCCAGGGTCTGCGCGAGCGCGCCCGGCAGATCCCCCGGCCCGTGCTCGTGCGCCGGATAGTGCTCGACGCAGACGAACAGGGCGTGCACCGTCACCGAGCGCCCTCCACCGCGCGCACGATCTCGTCGTAGAGCTCCGGGCAGCGCCAGTAGGCGCCGTGGGACCGGGGGAAGGGTCGGCGCACCCGGATCTCGACGTCGCGCACCGCGGCCCCGAAGACCGGCGCGGCGCGGAACGACAACCAGTCGCGGGCGTTCCACACGTTGGTCCACGGAATCGGCAACCGGCTCGGCGGGTCCGCCTGCGCCGGGTGGGTCGCGAGCGCGCCGACCGCGCCGAGGTAGCCGATCTGCGAGCCGACGGTGATCAGCGCCCGCACGCCCGGGAGCGGATGGCGCCGCCGCTCGGGGATGTCCGGTCCGGCCGTCTCGACCAGCGTCTCGAACGAGGCGATCCCGCCCAGGGAGTGCGCGAGCAGCACCACGGGCCCCTCGATCCGGGCGATCCGCGCCGCGAGGTAGGCGCGCAGCGTCGCGCCGTGCGCCTGGTAGTGGAGGATGTCGCCGATCGCGGGCACGCTGCCGCCCAGGGTGCCGCCGCGCAGCGTGTTCTGCAGCGGCCAACTCGCGTACATCAGGCCGCTCTTGAAGGTCCGGCCGACCCAGGTGCCGCCGGCGGTGGTGCCGCCGCACGCGTCGCGCACGGCGGCGACGAGGGTGTCGCGCCACTCCGGCGACCACGCGCTCGGCGCCCCGGGCCGGGCGGCGAGTGCCTGCTCGAAGCCGGCCACCACGGCCCGGCCGATCACGTCGTAGTCGGCACCGGCGGCCAACGCCTCGACCGCGCCGGTGAATTCGGCCGAGTCGGCGACGTCCCGCGCCGCCGCGGCGAAGACGTCCGGCCACTCGGGCGGCGCGCCGGGCAACACCGCGGCGAGGTCGATCCCGACCACGTCGTGCTCCACCGCCCAGCGCAGGTCCTCGGCCGCCTCGGTCCGCCGCCCGCCGGGCGCCGCTCCCGCGGCCACTTCGAGCAGTTCGTGGCGGGGGTGTCGTTCCAACACCGCCCACAACCGCAGTTCGGCCTCCTCGGGGTCGACCTCGGCGGCCGGTCCGTGCTCGGCGGGGTCGGCGATCCCGATCAGCGCACGCAGTTCGGGCGAGACCTCGACGCCGAACGCCGCGCCCCAGTCCACCGGTTCCACCCGCACCCCCGGCAGCCGCGCGGCGACCCTGGCGGTGATGGTGCGGACCGCGGCCGAGTCGGTCACGTCGCGCACGCCGGTTCCGTGCACGAAGACGAGCGTGGTCATGGGCTCTCCCCCCGGAGTCGATCTCGATCCGCCCCGCCCGCCGTACGCTAGTGATCCAACCGACCCGATGGAGTGCGTTCCGAAGCGCCCCCGCGATCGCTCAACTCGTGCAGGCGGGGATCTGTTTGCTCACGTCGCCGCCGGTGTCCAGGAATATCGCGGGCACGAACCCGGTCCTGCCCTCCGCGTCGATCTGCGCCCAGGTCTTGCTGGAGGAGCCCGCGTAGTAGGCGATCGAGCCCTCCGTGTGGCAGTTCGCGCGCACCTCGCTGCCGGTCTTGATCTGCGCGACCTTCTCCGACTGGTACGACGTGCCCTTGTACATCACCAGCCGGCCGCCGGTGTGCACGGTGGCCGCGACCGAGCCCGGCTTGGGCCCCGCCGCGCTCTGCCCGGGCGCGGTCGTGGCCTTGCCCGTACCGGACTTGCTCGGACTCGGCGAGCCCGACGAACTCTTGTCGCCGGTGGCGTCCGCCGACTTCTTCTTGTCGCCCGAGCCGCCGCCGTCCACCGTGAGCAGCGCCACGAAGAAGACGATCACCAGCAGGATCAGTCCGCCGGCCACCATCAGGATCCGGACCGGGTGTCGACTCAGCGCGTTCAACCCGAACCGCCCGCGCGGCGGCCCGCCGATGGGGTTCGGTGTGGAGAAGAACTCCGCTCGCTTCCGGTTGTCCATACGACCCCCTGCGTCCCCGCGTCGCCCGATATGCGCCTGTCCGCCGGCGAACCCCGCTCGATGGAGGTCTGCCCACAATGCCCATCAGACACCAACGACGCCCACAAGACGTACCCACGAGTCCACAAATCGATCGTCGCGGCCGACCACGACCACGCCGCACGGCCCCGGAATCGGGCCGGCCCGGCCGCCGCTACGCCGTCGGCAGCCAGTCCACCCGGCCGGCCAGCAGCACGTATCCCACGAACGCCACGATGTCGATCAGCGCGTGCGCCACGAGCAGCGGCATCACCCGTCCCCAGCGCCGGTAGAGCAGGCAGAACAGCACGCCCATCACCACGTTGCCGAAGAACCCGCCGATGCCCTGGTACAGGTGGTAGGAGCCGCGTACCACGGAGCTGATCGCCACCGCCTTGACCCACGGCACCCCCAACCGGTCGAGCCGGCACAGCAGATAGCCGAGGACGATCACCTCCTCCAGGGCCGCGTTCTGGATCGCGGACAGGATCAGGACCGGGATCCGCCACCACACGTCGGGCAGCGTGGTGGGCACCACGGTCAGGTTCGCCCCGGCCGCGTGCGCGCCCAGGTACAGCGCCAGGCCGGACCCGCCGATCGCCGCCGCGACCGCCGTCCCGCGCCCCAGGTCCCACCACGGTCGGGTGCGGTCCACCCCGAGTACGCGCAACGAGGAACCCTCGCGCATCAGCAGGTGCGCGACCAGGAAGACCGGCACCAGGGCGGTGGCGATCCCGAACAGCTGCCAGGCCAGGTCCAACCAGGGCCGATCCACCGCGCGCGAGCCGTTCAGCACCGCGGCCTTGTGGCCGAGCCCGCCCGGCGCGGTCAGCGAGCCCAGGAAGGAGATCAGCGAGGAGACCCCGGACGCCCCCAGGGACAGGGCCAGCACCAGCACCACCTCGGAGCGCAGGACGCGGCGCCGGGGCTCGGTGGGCGTCTCGACGGTCTCGGACGCGGGCTCGGTGATCACAGGCACACGGTATCGAGCGCGGATAAACCCGCCGTCAGCCCACGGGCCACGTGTGCACGGGGTCCCCGCCGCGCATGTGCTCGGCGTAGCGCAGGGTCATCGCGCGCAGCGCCTCCAGCCGGTCCATCCCCTTGGCGTCGCGGTAGTGGTGGTACTGCGCGCTCTGCCAGCCGGCCCCGTTGACCCGCAACAGGCAGCGCTGCTCGATGATGCCCAGGTACTCGTCCCGCTCGCGCGGATCGATGCCCCACCGGTCCAGCCCCTCGTACGCGCGCGGCAGCAGGTCGTCCAGGACCAGGCGGGTGACCGGGACGGTGCCGTGGCCGGGCCAGTTCAACTCGGCGTCGATGCCGAAGCGCGCGCCCGCGTGGAAGTTCTCGGTGGCCACCTCGAACGGCATCCGTGCCCACACCGGGTGCTCGTCGTCCACCAGCGAGCGCACCAGGCCGTAGTAGAACGCCGCGTTCGCCATGATGTCGACCACGGTCGGTCCGGCCGGCAACACCCGGTTCTCCACGCGCAGATGCGGTTTTCCGCGCGCGACGTCGTAGACCGGGCGGTTCCACCGGTAGATGGTGCCGTTGTGCAGCTTGAGTTCGCGCAGATGCGGTACGTCGCCCCGATCCAGCGCCTCGATCGGATCCTCGTCGTCGCAGATCGGCAACAACGACGGGAAATACCGCAGGTTCTCCTCGAACAGGTCGACCACCGAATCGATCCAGCGTTCGCCGAACCAGGTCAGCGGCCGAACACCCTGCGCGATCAATTCCTCCGGCCGGGTGTCGCACGCCTGCTCGAACAGGATCGGCCGGGTCTCGCACCACAACTCGCGACCGAACAGGAACGGCGAGTTCGCGCCGATGCCGCACTGCACCCCGGTGATCGACTGTGCCGCGTTCCACAGCGGGGCGAAATTGCGCGGCGTGACCTGGAGATGGAACTGCACGGATGTGCACGCGGCCTCGGAGACGATCGTGGTGGAGGTGGTGTCCAGCCGCTCCACGCCGTCGATGCGCAGCCGGATGTCCTCGCCCCGGGCGTTCAGGATCTGGTCGTTGAGCAGCGTGTAGCGCGCGTTGTCGGATATCGTCTCGAACGCCATGTGCGCGTCGGTGAGGGTCGGCAGAATTCCGATCATGACGATCCGCGCGTCGAGTTCGGCGGCCTTGCGATCCGCGTAGTCCAGACTCGTGCGCAGTTCCTCCACCAATTCGGAGAACACCGGTCCGGTCAGCCGGTGCGGCGGAATGTTGACCTCGATGTTGAAGAGGCCGAGCTCGGTCTGGAAATCGGGGCTGGCTATCCGCCGCAGTACTTCGGCATTGCTCATCCGGGGTCGCCCCGCGGCATCGGCCAGATTGAGTTCGATCTCGACACCCATGAGCTTTCGAGCGCTCTCGAACCGGTTCTCGTCGAGCATGCGCCGGAGTGTTTCCAGACAGCGACGCAATTTGTGCCGGTAACGTTGCCGATCGGACCGGCCGAACTCGGTGACCTCGACCTTTTCGCCCATGAATGCCCCTCACCAGGAACCCGACTCCGGTACGGAGCCGGTCGAGTGGTCGCAATCCGGTACCTGTCGGATCGGGACGTTCCGAACGTTCCCGCCGACGTTCCCCCCAACCGATGCATCGGGCCGACATTGGGAACATTACCGATCGACCGTGACGAATCACAGGGGAACCACGAGGCCGACAACCACGTCACTGATCACATCGAGGAAGCATCCGGTGGTCGATCTTCAAGCCTTGTCGGCGATCACCTAGGGTGGCCTCTTCCCAAGGCGCCGAAGCGAGATCTTTTTGGGGGTTGTCGTGCGGGGGTTGATTCGGGCACTGCCGATACAGGGTCTGCGATTCCAGGCAGTGGTCACGGTCATCGCGATCCTCGTCTGTGGCGCACTCGTGTGGAATGTCGCCGGCGACGGTCGCTGGTCGACGGCCTCGGCCTCGGCCAGGGCCGGCGACGCGCCCAAGGAGATACAGGCTCCGCTGCAGCCGGGCAGTCCGAACGCGCAGGAGCCTGCCACGCCGCCGGCCGCGCAGCAGCCGCCGGTGGACTCCACTCTGGTGAGCAAGGTCAAGGGCGAGGGCAAGGTGGTCGCCCTGACCCTGGACGACGGGCCGTGGCCGGAGTGGACCGACAAGGCCCTGTCGATCCTCGCCCGCAACGACGTCAAGGCCACCTTCTGCATGGTCGGCCAGCAGGCCAAGGACCATCCGGACCTGGTCCGCAAGGTGGTCGCGGCCGGCCACACGCTGTGCAACCACAGCATGACGCACGACATCAACCTGAAGAAGCGCACGCCGCAGGAGATGCACGGTCAGATGCAGGAGACGCTGGACTGGATCCACAAGGCCTCCCCCGGCACGCCCGTGCGCTGGTTCCGCGCGCCGGGCGGCAACTGGTCCGAGGAGGTCCGCCAGACCGCCGCGTCGCTGGGCATGGGCTCACTGCACTGGACGGTGGACACCAACGACTGGCAGAAGGCCGGCGTCCCCAAGATGCTCCAGAACGTCCACGGCCAACTCGGCCCCCGAGGCATCATCCTGTGCCACGACGGCGGCGGCGAACGCAGCCAAACCATGGCCATGCTCGAACAGGTAATCCCCGAACTGAAGTCCAACGGCTACACCTTCGTAACCCCCTGACCCACCCCGTCCCCCATTCGAGCACAACACCCAGCCGCAGCCCACGCGTCCACAACACACACCCGCAACCCCCACACACGCCACCACCAACTCCAGCCCGTCCGGCGCTCAAGCACAACACCAAGCCGCAACCTCCACACACGGCGCCACCAATCCAGCCCGTCCGGCGTTTGAGGACAACACCCAGCCGCAACCCCCACGCACGGCGCCACCAATCCAGCCCGTCCGGCGTTTGAGGACAACACCCAGCCGCAACCTCCACACACGGCGCCACCAACTCCAGCCCGTCCGGCGCTTGAGGACAACACCCAGCCCCAACCTCCACGCACGGCGCCACCAATCCAGCCCGTCCGGCGTTTGAGGACAAGGCCCCCGGATGGGCGGCCGAACGCATACTCCCGCGCCCACCGGGCACGAGCGCACGAGCGCACCAGCACGCGCTCGCTCCCCCGGAGGCCCCCATCGACACCCCCCTCGCCATCGGCCTCCTCCTCGTCCTCATCGCCGGCAACGGCATGTTCGTCGCCGCCGAGTTCTCCCTCGTCACCGTCGAGCGCAGCGACGTCGCCGCCCGAGCCGAAGCCGGCGACCGCGGCGCCCGTCGCGTACTCCACGGCCTGCGCACCCTGTCCTTCCAACTCTCCGGCGCCCAACTCGGCATCACGCTGACCTCGCTGATCGCCGGCTACCTCGCCGAGGCCGCGTTCCGCCTCCCCAGGTTCGCCGCCCTCGTACTGGCCTCCGCGTTGCAGATGGTGCTCGGCGAACTCGTGCCCAAGAACGCCGCGATCGCCCGTCCCCTGGGCGTCGCCCGCGTCGCCGGCCCGTTCCAGATCGGCTTCTCCCGGCTCTGCCGCCCGCTGATCGTCTTCCTCAACGGCTCCGCCAACGTCCTCGTGCGGGGGCTCGGGCTCGAGCCGCAGGAGGAACTCGGCTCGGCCCGCTCCCCCGACGAACTGGCCCAACTGGTCCGGCATTCGGCCCGCGCCGGCGCGCTGCCCGTCGGCACCGCGCGGATCCTGAACCGCGCCCTGCGCTTCGCCGGCAAGCAGGCCGCCGAGGCGATGACCCCGCGCACCGAACTGGTCACCCTGCCCGCGACCGCGTCGGTGACCGAACTCCTCGACACCGCCCACGCGTGCGGCCACAGCCGGATCCCGGTGCGCGGTCAGGACCTGGACGAGATCGTCGGCGTGGCCGTCGTCCGCGACGCGCTGCGGGTGCCCGCCGCGGAGCGCCCGCACACCCCGCTCACCCGGATCGCCCGCGACCCGGTCCTGGTGCCCACCTCGCTCGACCTCCAACGCGCGGTCGAGCGCCTGCGCGAGGGCCGCACCCAGCTGGCCGTCGTGGTCGACGAGTACGGCGGCACCGCCGGCGTCCTGACCGCCGAGGACCTGGCCGAGGAACTGGTCGGCGACCTCGCCGACGAACACGACCCGGCGGACGAGCCGGACGCGCCGCCGCAGCGCCCCCCGAGCACCCACGTGCTGCGCCTGTCCGGTCTGCTGCGCGCCGACGAGGTCGAGGAGGCCTGCGGCTGGCGCATGCCGGTCGGCGACTACAACACGCTGGCCGGCCTGGTCCTGGCGCACCTGGGCCGGCTGCCCCGGGTGGGCGACCACGTGGACGTGGCCGGCAGGCGGCTCACCGTGGTCCGCATGGACCGGCACCGGATCGACGAGGTGGAACTGCGGACGGAGCCCGACGCGTGACGGGCGACCTGCTGCTGTCGCTGGTCCTGCTCGCGGCCAACGCGTTCTTCGTCGGCGCCGAGTTCTCGGTGATCTCCGCCCGCCGGACCCGGATCGCGCCCCGGGCCGAGGCCGGCTCGCGCCGGGCGACGATGGTGCTCACCGCGATGGGCCGGCTGTCCACCATGCTCGCCGCCGCCCAACTCGGCATCACGGTGGCCTCGCTCGGCCTGGGCGCGGTGGCCGAACCGGCGCTCGCGCACCTGCTCGGCGCCCCGATCGAGGCCCTTGGCCTGCCCGCCGGCGCGGTGCACCCGATCGCCTTCGTGGTGGGCCTGGCGGTGGTGGTGTTCTGCCACATGGTGCTCGGCGAGATGGTGCCCAAGAACATCGCGCTGGCCGGGCCCGAGGAGTGCGCGATGTGGCTGACCCCGCCGCTGCTGGTGTTCGCCCGGGCGACCGCGCCGATCCTGTGGCTGTTCAACCACATCGCCAACCTCTGCCTGCGCGTCTTCGGGGTGCGGCAGGTGGACGAGGTGCGCAGCGTGTTCACGGCCGAGGAACTTCCGGCGCTGCTCGCCGAGTCGCGCGAGCACGACCTTCTCGACGTGGACGAGCACGACCGGCTCGCCGGGGCGCTCGCGTTGCACTCCGGTACCGCCGCCGAGGTGCTCCGCCCGTGGTCCGACGTGGTGGCGCTGCCCGCTCCGGTGTCGGCGGCGGCCCTCGAAGAGGTCGCGGTGCGCACCGGCCTGTCCCGCTTTCCCGTCCTGGACCCGGCCGGGCACCCCCAGGGCTACGTCCACGTGCTCGACGTACTGGCGCCCGAAACGGACGGTTCGGTACCGGTCTATCCGCTTGTCACCGTCACCCCCGACACCGCGCTGACCGGCCTGTTGGCCCGCATGCGCGGCTCCCGCGCCCATCTGGCCCTGGTACTGGCGCCGGACTCCGCGCCGCTGGGCCTGGTCACCCTCGACGACGTGATGTCCTCACTTTTCCCCTGATCGAGAGTGTTCCAAAAGGTCTTCAAACGGGTGTCAGTTCGCAATACACCGTTACTTTTCGCAGCCGTTTCGGTACAATGCGCTGACCGGCCCTGCCGGGTCCCTCTGTACGCCGCCGGGTCGTCCCCCGGTCGGATACCCGGTTCCCCACAGCACAGCGCCGCTTTCCCCTCCCCGGATTTTCCGGGTTTCTTGGACTCTGCATCGAAATGAGGCGGTCTCATGGTCCTGCGTGTGCCCGAGGCTCCCGAATCGGCCCGACGAGCGGCGCGAGCCGTGCTCGATTCCCGTGAATCGCTGCCCGCCGACTGCCGCACCGATCAAGCCGCGCTCACGGCCGGATTCCCGCACCGCGTCTTCGAGATCGACCTGCTCGACCTGGTCTCCGAGCGCGGTGTCCGCAGCGCTCGGCAGGTGGGTTGGCGCTGGCTCATGTGGTCCGGCGACACGGTCGTCGGCGGCATCGAGGTCCGCACCGGCCCGACCGGCCACGGCGTCGGCCGATTCGTCGAGGGCCCGTTCACCGTCGCCACCGCGCCCGCCGCCGCAGCGGCCCGCGCGCTGCCGCAGACCCTGCTGCGCCGCGACGAGGCGCGCCTGCTGAACGTCCCCGGGATGTACATGGTCGCGCTCTGGCTGGCGGACGAGGCGGGCGGTGTCGACCTGCTCATCCCGCTCGCCCCGGCGCCCTGCGGGGTGCAGGCGCTGCACGGATACACCGCGGCCGAGTTGGCCGAAGTCCTGGCCGCGCGTACCCGCCGGCCGGCCGCCGTGGGGGCTCCGGACAGCTGATCACACCCCGCCGTTCACACGTGTGGTCACATCTTGGGCGCAGTCGGGTGAGAACCGCGATAAGTCCTGCGCGAGGCGGTTTCAAGGCGGAGACTGTGATCTGCCGGGCAATGGGGCCCGGCGCGCTCCGCGCAGACAGAGAAGGTACGAGGATGTGCCAGCACCGACCGCATTGCCCCCCGGCGGACAGCCCCGATCGTGAGGCCGCCGTCGTCGTGGCCGCTCATTTCGAACAGGGATGGAGCCTGCTGTGCAACGGCGTCGTCCTGTTCGAGGACACGGGCGAACTGCTGCCGGACGGACGCACCATCGCCCCGCACCGACCCCGGGTGGGGTTGGTTTCGGCGGCCTGAACCGTTCGCACGGCCCTGACGAGCCGGAGGTCCCTCGGAACGACCTCCGGCTCTCGTCTGCCCGGAACCCGATCCGACGGCGGCTCGTGACCGGCCCCCGGGTCGACCCGGGGGCCTCGCGCTCGCGGTCCCGATACAGTCCGAGCGGCACCGGCCGCGCGCGACGACTCGGAGTTTTGTCCCCATGGGCATCGGCGACACTGGCGACACCCCTCGGCCCGGTCGCCCGCGCGACCCGCGCACCGACGAGCTGATCCTGGCCGCGGCCCGCGAACTGGTCGCCGAGCAGGGGTACAACCGGGTCAGTATCGACGCGGTCGCCCGCCGCGCGGGGGTGACCAGGCCGACCGTGTACCGCCGCTGGCCCTCGAAGGCGCACCTGGTGCACGAGGCGGTCTATCCGGCCCGCGAGATGAGCTTCCGGCCGCTGCCGCACGAGGACTTCGCCACCGGCGTGTCGCGCTTCGCCGAGGCCGCGCTCGACTCCTTCCGTCGCCCGGAGACCGCGGCCGCGGTGCCGGGGCTGCTCGCCGAGTACCGCGACCAGCCCGAGCTGAAGGATCTGCTCGTGGCCCGGATGGATCCGGTCCGGGCGATCTTCCGGGCCTTCGTCGCGGACGCGATCGCGCGTGGTCAGGCCCGCCCGGACCTGGACGCGGATCTGCTGTTCGAATCGCTCAGCGGCGCGTTGATGTTCGGTGTCCTGGGCAGCGACCTGGCCGCCGAGCCCGGCTTCGCCGCCTCGGTGGCCCGGCTGCTGACACACGGCGCGGCCCGCCCCTGAGCGGTGGCTCGGGGACGGGCCGCGCGGGTCCGCGGATCAGTTGGCGCCGTACGCCTCGATCGGCGGGCACGAGCAGACCAGGTTGCGGTCGCCCTGGGCGCCGTCGATCCGACGCACCGGCGGCCAGTACTTCTCGGCCGGCACCACGCCGGCGGGGAAGACCGCCTCCTCGCGCGTGTAGGCGTGCGCCCACTCGCCGGCCAGCAGCGCGGCGGTGTGCGGAGCGTTGGCCAGCGGGTTGTCGTCGGCCGGCAGATCACCCGAGGCGACCCGGTCGATCTCGCCCTTGATCGCGATCATCGCGTCGCAGAACCGGTCGATCTCGTGCAGGTTCTCGCTCTCGGTCGGCTCGATCATCAGCGTGCCCGGCACCGGGAAGGACATCGTCGGCGCGTGGAACCCGTAGTCGATCAGCCGCTTGGCCACGTCGTCCACGCTGACGCCGGTGGCCTTGGTGATCCCGCGCAGGTCGATGATGCACTCGTGGGCGACCAGGTCGTTCGGGCCGGTGTAGAGCACCGGGAAGTGCGGCGCGAGCCGCTTGGCGATGTAGTTGGCGCCGAGCACGGCCACCTGGGTGGCCTCCTTGAGCCCCTCCGGGCCCATCAGGCGCAGGTAGGTCCACGGGATCGGCAGGATCGCCGCGGAGCCCCACGGGGCCGCCGAGATCGGTCCCACGCCCGTCTCCGGGCCCGCGGTGGGCTGGAGCGGGTGGTTGGGCAGGTACGGCGCCAGGTGCGCGCGCACCGCGACCGGGCCGACGCCCGGACCGCCGCCGCCGTGCGGGATGCAGAAGGTCTTGTGCAGGTTCAGGTGCGACACGTCGGCGCCGATCGCGCCGCCGGGCTGGGCCAGGCCGACCAGCGCGTTCAGGTTCGCCCCGTCCACGTACACCTGGCCGCCGGCCTCGTGGATCGCCGCGCACACCTGCTCGATCCCCTCCTCGAACACGCCGTGCGTGGACGGGTAGGTCACCATCAGCACCGCGAGGGTGTCCCGGTACTGCTCGATCCTCGCGTGCAGGTCCGCCAGGTCCACGTCGCCGTTCTCACCGGTCTTGACCACCACCACGCGCATCCCCGCCATCACCGCGCTGGCCGCGTTGGTGCCGTGCGCGGAGGAGGGGATCAGGCACACGTCGCGCGCGGTGTCGCCGTTGGCGTGGTGGTAGGCGCGCACCGCCAGCAGCCCGGCGAGTTCGCCCTGGGAGCCGGCGTTGGGCTGGAGCGAGACCTTGGCGTAGCCGGTGATCCGGGCCAGCGAGTCGGCCAGGCCGTCGATCAACTCCAGGTAGCCCGCCGCCTGGTCGACCGGCGCGAAGGGGTGCATGTTCGCGAACTCGGGCCAGGTGATCGGCTCCATCTCGACCGTGGCGTTGAGCTTCATCGTGCACGAGCCGAGCGGGATCATGCCCCGGTCGAGCGCGTAGTCCTTGTCCGCGAGCCGGCGCAGGTAGCGCAGCATGTCGGTCTCGGAGCGGTGCGTGTGGAAGACCGGGTGGGTCAGGAACTCGGTGTCGCGCAGCAGCCCCGAGGGCAGCGCGTCGGCGGTCTCGGCGTCGAGCGCGGCCACGTCGCCGCTCACCCCGAACGCGCCCCAGACCGCCTCGACGTGCGCCCGCAGCGTGGTCTCGTCACAGGTGATCGCCACGTGGTCCGCGTCCACCGGCCGCAGGTTGACGCCGGCCGCGCGGGCCGCCGCGAGCACCTGCTCGGCCCGGCCCGGGACCCGGGCGGTGACCGTGTCGAAGAAGTCGCCGTGCACGACCTCGACGCCGCCCGCCCGCAGCCCGCCCGCCAGCACGGCCGCGTAGCGGTGCGTGCGCCGCGCGATCGAGGCGAGCCCGTCCGGCCCGTGGTAGACCGCGTACATCCCGGCCATCACCGCGAGCAGCACCTGCGCGGTGCAGATGTTGCTGGTCGCCTTCTCCCGGCGGATGTGCTGCTCGCGCGTCTGCAGCGCGAGCCGGTACGCGGGCGCGCCGTCGGCGTCCACCGACACCCCCACCAGGCGGCCCGGCATGCTGCGGGTCAGCTTCTCGCGCACCGCCAGGTAGCCCGCGTGCGGGCCGCCGAAGGCCATCGGCACCCCGAACCGCTGGGTGGTGCCGACCGCGATGTCGGCGCCCATCGCGCCGGGCGCGCGCAGCACGGTGAGCGCGAGCAGGTCGGCGGCGACCGCCACCAGGGCGCCCCGCGCGTGCGCGGCCTCGATCACCGGGGTCAGGTCGCGGACCAGACCGTCGGCGCCCGGGTACTGGAGCAACACCCCGAAGCAGCCGCCCTCGGGCAGCCCGTCGGCGGTGTCGGCGACCACGACCTCGATGCCCAGCGCCTCCGCGCGCGTGCGCACCACGGCGACGGTCTGCGGCAGCGTGGCCGCGTCCACGACGAACACGTCGCTCTTGGCCCGGCCGGCGCGGCGGGCCAGCGTCATCGCCTCGGCGGCGGCGGTGGACTCGTCGAGCAGCGAGGCGCCGGCCACGTCCAGGCCGGTCAGGTCGGTGACCACGGTCTGGAAGTTGAGCAGCGCCTCCAACCGGCCCTGCGAGATCTCCGGCTGGTAGGGCGTGTAGGCGGTGTACCAGGCCGGGTTCTCCAGCACGTTGCGGGTGATCACCGGCGGGGTGAAGGTGCCGTGGTAGCCGAGCCCGATCATCGAGGTCAGCACGGTGTTGCGGGAGGCCAGCTCGCGCAGTTCGGCCAGCACCTCGGCCTCGGTGCGCGCGGCCGGCAGCTCGAAGCCCGCGAGCGCGCGGATCGCGGCGGGCACGGCGGCGTCGGTCAGCTCGTCCAGGGACCCGTAGCCGATCGCGGCGAGCATCTTCGCCTGTTCGTCGGTGTCCGGACCGATGTGCCGGCCGGTGAACGGCGACGCGGCCTCCAGGCCGGTCAACGAGCCGGGGCCGGAGGGGAGTACGGCGTGAGCACGCGTCGGGGCAGGGGTGCGCGGTGTCATCGCGAAAGGCCTCCTGGATCGCTCCTGGACGGACACGCGGGTCGCGCGCCCACCGGCCTCCCCCTCTGTCATCGGTACCTGAGAGCTTCACCCCGCCCGGAACACCGGCGGGGCCGGTCCCACGAACGCGATTTGCACCGTCGGCGAGGATCCGACCCGACTCGGCGAGCCACGTGCGGATCCTGCTTTCCAGAGTGCCCACGACCACGCGGTACGGGTGCCTGAGAGATTCCGGGGAGGAGTTGCTCCTTCGGCGCCTCGTGCGGACGACACGAGAACTCTCCCGCGCGAACGTAATGGGCGGCTTCAACGGTATCAGCGTGGCATCGGGTACGGACGGGACGCCAGGCGGGAGGCGAGGGGCTTGTCAGGTCGGCGGGGCCGGCGCACCGGGGTCGGCCGGCCCGGACGGGTGGTCGCCCGCGTCGCCCGTGCCCGGGAGGGGCAGCGGCTCCCCCGGCCGCAGCGCCGGGTCGGCGAGGGCGAAGGTGCGCACCCGGCCCGGTTCTCCGCCCGGGACCTCGAAGCGCACCGTGACGCGGCCGACGCCGCTGCCCTGGACCCAGCCGGGGCCGAAGTCCTCGTGGACCACGTCCTGGCCGGGGGACCAGGAGACCCGCCCGAGGGTGGGCTCGGCGGCCTCGTCCCCCGTCGGCTCCGCGTCGTCCTCCTCCGGCCCCTCCGCAGGCGCGTCGGCGCCGCCGAACAGGTCCTGCTGGGCGAAGTCGGCCAGGCCGCTGACGCCCACCCCGAGCAGTCGCACCCCGCCGGTGACGTCCACCTGGGCGGCCAACCGGCGGATCGTCTCGCGGACCACGCCCGGGTCGTCGGTGGGGCCGCGCAGCGTCTCCGAGCGAGTGAGGGTGCTGAAGTCGTAGCGACGCAGCTTCAACACGATGGTGCGGCCGGAGCGGCCGGCCGCGCGCAGCCGCTCCACGCAGCGGATCGAGAGCCGGTCCAGTTCCCTGGTGATCCGCTCGCGGTCGACCAGGTCGGTGGCGAAGGTGTCCTCGACCGATACCGACTTGGCGTCCCGGTCGGCCACCACCGGGCGCGCGTCCAGGCCCGCGGCCAGTACGTGCAGGCCGTGTCCGTGCGCCTGGCCCAGCAGGCGGACCAGTTCGCTCTCGTCCACGGCGGCCAGTTCGGCGACGGTGTCCAGGCCGGCCCGGCGCAACACGTCGCCGGTGGCCGGTCCGACCCCGGGCAGCGCGCGCACCGGGAGCGGGTCGAGCATCGCCCGCTCGGTGCCGGGCGCCACCACGCACAGCCCGTCGGGCTTGTCCGCCTCGGAGGCGATCTTGGCCAGCAGTTTGGAGGTGGCCGCGCCGACCGAGCAGGTCAGGCCGGTGGCGGCGTGGATGTCGGCGCGCAGGCGCACGGCGATCGTGGTGACCCGGGCGGTGTCCAGTGCGCCGCCGTGCGGGCCCGCCTCCAGGTCGATGAACGCCTCGTCCAGGCTGAGCGGTTCGACCAGCGGGGACAACCGGTGCAGCAGTTCCATCACGGTGTCGCTGACCTGCCGGTACAGGCCGAAGCGGGGGCTGAGGAAGGCCGCGTTGGGGCAGCGCCGGCGGGCCTCGCCGATGGACATCGCGGAGCGTACGCCGAAGACCCGGGCCTCGTAGGAGGCGGTGGCCACCACGCCCCGGGCGCCGATGCCGCCCACGATCACGGCCTTGCCGGCCAGGCTGGGCTTGGCGACCTGCTCGACCGACGCGTAGAACGCGTCCATGTCGAGGTGGAGGATGCCCGGCGCCTGTCTCACACCGCGCAATCATGACGCACCGGTCCGACATCCGCGGTGATCGGGCGTTCGGGCGTGCCGACGCGCGACACCGGGCGGGTGATCGCCCGGCGGTCAGTCCTCCAGGGCGCGCCGGATCGCGTCGTCGGGGCGATCGGTCACCCGGGGGTCCGGCTTGAACACGATCGTTCCGGCCGCCTTGATCGCGGCGAGCACCTCGCGGCCGGTTCCGTACACGGTGGGCCCGATGTGGCCCCACGTCAGCGACCGGTCCGGAACACCGTAGGCGTCGATGCCGGCGGCCTTGCACAACGCCAGCGCACGCCGCAGATGGAAGCTCTGCGTGACCACGATCATCCGCTCGACGCCGTAGACCCGCTTCGCCCGGGCGCAGGACTCCCAGGTGGAGAATCCCGAAGCGTCGCTCACGACGCGCTTGTCCGGGACGCCGCGCTCGACGAGGTAGCGGCGCATCACCCCGGTCTCGTCGTAGCGGTTGCCGCCGCCGTCGCCGCTGACCAGGATCACCCGGGTCTTGCCGGCCCGGTACAGCCGCAGCGCCACGTCGAGTCGGCGGGCCAGCAGATCCGACGGCCGATCGCCCCGCACGCCCGCGCCGAGCACCATCGTGACGTCGCGCGCGGGCACCCGCTCCACCGAGCGCACCCGGTCCCCGGCATACAGATGCAGCCCCGTCACCGGGGCCAACCCGGCCACCGTGAGCAGGACGACGGCCTGGTAGCCGCGCCGTTGGGCACGCCGTGAGCGGGGCAGGGTGGGGCGACGAATGGGCACATCCACGTGGACGTCCCGCCTCGCGCGCCGGTTCCCGTCGGCGGTATCGCCACTCAGACCGCGCGATCTCGACGTCTGCGGGCCAATTCGTCCCCCGGATGGACCTGCGGGGTCGGCTCCCCGGTGTCGGTGTGCTCGCCCTGGAGCTGCGCGAGCGAGCCCTCGACCTCGCGCCACACCGCCCCCACCGCGATGCCGAAGACCCCCTGGCCGCCCTGGACCAGGTCGATGACCTCGTCGTAGGACGTGCACTCGTACACGCTCGCCCCGTCGCTCATCAGGGTCATCCCGGCCAGGTCGCCGATGCCGCGTCCGCGCAGGTGGGCGACCGCGATCCGGATGTTCTGCAGCGAGACGCCGGTGTCCAGGAGCCGCTTGACGATCTTCAGCACGAGGATGTCGCGGAAGCCGTACAACCGCTGCGTGCCCGGGCCGTGGGCCGAGCGCACCGTGGGCTCGACCAGGCCGGTGCGGGCCCAGTAGTCGAGTTGCCGGTAGGTGATGCCGGCCGCCGCGCAGGCGGTCGGGCCGCGGTAGCCCACGTCCTCCGACGGAGTGCCGGGTGGGACGACGTCCGGCCGCCGGAGGCCCGCACCGGGGTCGGTCGCCGGCAGAGGACGTGCCGTGCGGGCGCGCTCCGCCGCCGTGATGTCGCCGGTGCTGCTCACGCCGACCTCCCTTTCGTCCCCGCGCGCCCGGGTACGGCGCGAGGAGTCTCTTTCAGTCCCGGGCCGCAGGCGGCGAGGTGCAACGCGCAGGGCTCATCCCGGAACTGTCGATTTCGACGGTAGGCAGTCACCAACAGCGCGTCAACGACCGGGCCGTTCGGCACGCCGAGTGACGCTGCTCGCACGAGTGGTTTGAACCCGGCGTACCCGGGTAGGTCTGCCGGCTTTGCCACTGATCGCCTCTGCTCGGAAGCGATCGACCCCGATCGGGTCCGAGACGCGAAGAACCGCCGACCGGGACCCGGTCGCCGAGGAGGCGAGGGGGTCGGTCGACGGTTCCGAGGATGCGCCGGGCCGGCCGGCTACTGGCTCGTGGTGCCGAAGTCCTCGGGCGAGATGTCGTTCAGGAACTCCCTGAACTTCTCGATCTCGTCCTCCTGCTCGTTGGGGATCACGATGCCTGCCTCGTCCAGGACCGCGTCGCTGCCCACGATCGACGTCCCGGTGCGCAGCGCGAGCGCGATCGCGTCCGACGGGCGCGCGCTGACCTCCACGCCGCCGGAGAAGACCAGCTCGGCGTAGAACACGCCCTCGCGCAGGTCGGTGATCCGGATCTGGGTCAATTCATGCCCCAACGCCTCCAGCACGTCCCGGAAGAGATCGTGCGTCAGAGGACGCGCGGGTACCACGCCCTGTTGGGCGAACGCGATGGCCGTCGCCTCTACCGGGCCGATCCAGATGGGGAGATAACGATCGCCCCCCGTCTCCCGTAGGAGCACGATCGGCTGGTTAGAGGGCATCTCCACCCGGACGCCCACAACCTCTAGCTCGTTCACATCGCCACACTAGCGCGCCCGACTGTCGGTGACCGATCCCCGGGGCCCGAATAGGTCGGGGATTCGTCGTTTTTTCTTCGTGGCGCCGCGAGGGGCCGGCGCCGGCGGCGTCCGCCGCGCCGACCGTACGCCGGGGTAGGGCGCCGGGGCGGGCGTGCCTGGACGGGGCGCCGGTCAGCGGCCCAGGCGTGGCGCGAGCGCGGTGGTGACCAGGACGGTGTGCAGGCGCGAGGTGAGCGCCAGCAGGTCGCGGACGGTCTCCTCGGCGCCCGCCTTCGCGCGGGCGCCCCTGCGGTGCAGAAGCGGCGCGACGATCTGCTCGACCAGGGCGGCCTCGCGGTCCGCCGCGGCCTTGGCCTGGCGCAGGTGGCGCGGCTCGACCCCGTAGCGGCCGAGCGCGGCCACCAGACGGGCCACCACGAGCGCGTCCCCGTCGTAGACGACGCCCTCCTCGGCCCCGTCCGCACCGGCCTCGTCGGGGCGCGGCCGGTGCGGCTGGATCAGGCCGAACTCCTCGAGGCGGGCCAGATCCGCGTCCTGGATGCCGGCCGCGGCGATCAGCCCCGGCCGGTCGAGGAGCACCGTGCCCCCGTCCCGGCCGGCCGCTCCCGGATCGCCGTCCCCGTCCCCGGAGTACTCGGATTCGGCCGGGGTCGGGCCGGCCGGTTCGAGCCCGCGATCCATCGCGTCGAGCTGGTCCTTGATCACCCGCAGGGGCAGGTAGCGGTCGCGCTGCACGCGCAGCACGTAGCGCAGTCGTTCGATGTCGGCGGGACCGAACTTGCGGTAGCCCGACGGGCTCCGCTGCGGCTCGATGAGCCCCTCCGCCTCGAGGAACCGGATCTTGGAGATGCTGATGTCCGGGAACTCGGGACGCAGCAGGGTCAACACCCCGCCGATGCTCGAGGAGACCGATCCGGCCGCCGCCGGACTCACCCCATCAGCCCCTGCCTGCTCGGGAAGAAGACCAGCCGGTACTTACCGATCTGGACCTCGTCGCCCGGCGCCAGCGGGACCTCGTCGATGCGCTCCCGGCCCACGTAGGTGCCGTTCAGGCTGCCCACGTCGGCGACCGCGAAGCCCCCGGCGGTGCGGCGGAACTCGGCGTGCTTGCGCGAGACCGTCACGTCGTCGAGGAAGATGTCGCTCTGCGGGTGCCGACCGGCCGTGGTGCGGTCCGAGTCGAGCAGGAAGCGGCTGCCGGAGTTGGGGCCCCGACGCACCACCAGGAGCGCGGTCCCCGGCGGCAGCGCGTCCACCGCGGCCTGCGCCTCGGGGGTCAGGATCTCGCGGGGCGCGGGTTCCGCGTCCAGCGCCTCGATGCCGCTGATCGAGATGGTCGAGGTCTGCTCCGACGCCCGCTCGGCGCCGGCGCCCAGACGCGCGCCGCAGTTGGAGCAGAACCGGCCGCCGGGCGGGTTGTGATGCCCACAGGTGCCGCACACGACCACGTCGGCCTCCTGACCCGTCCCGGTCGAACCTCGACCTTCGGTCGAGAGTTGCCCGAAACTTATGCGCGCCGTGTGTTCCTGGTCAACAGCGACATGCCCGGCGGTGGCGTCGGATTCCCCCATCCGGGGGGCGGGGTCGGGAGCGGGCGACGCGCCGGTGGAGGCCCCGTACGGGGACCCCGGCGGCATCGTCGGCGGGGCGGCCGGCGGATTGCCGGACCTTCCCGCATCGGCAGCCGGCGCGTCGCCGGAGCGACGGGAACGACCGAACAATTTCGCGAACAACTTCACGGGCGAACCTCCCCGAGAGAACCTGGCCCGCCCGTGGGGCAGGAGGAGTGGGTCGTGGTGATGGACTGCCTACCGCTTCGCCGGGCCGTCAGGAGCCCAGGCTGTTCTGGTAGGCGGCCGCGTCCAAGAGCGCGGCCGGGGCGGCGGGGTCGTCGAGGCGCACCTCGAACATCCAACCATCGCCGTAGGGATCGGAGTTGACCAACTCCGGTGCGCCGTCGAGCGCGTCGTTGACGGTGGTCACGACGCCGTCGAGCGGCGCGAAGAGGTCGCTGACACTCTTGGTCGATTCCAGTTCGCCGCAGGGCTCTCCGGCCACGACGCGGGTGCCGACCGGCGGCAGCGTGACGTAGACGATGTCACCGAGCGCGTCCTGCGCGTATTCGGTGATGCCGATCCGCACCGTCCCGGAGATCTCTTCCATGACGCGCACCCATTCGTGCTCCGTCGTGTACGCGAGATCTGCGGGGTACATGCGGACAGCCCTGCCCTTCCTGCCTGATGAGTGACGCACCGACGGCGACCGGCGAACTGATTCTGTCAGGTGTGCTCACCCGTTACCGGCGCCCGGTGCCGAGCGAGCGTAACCAGGCTTGTTCGCAGGCCGCAAGGCGTCGATCTGCACGTCCTGCGAGGGGGTGACGATGGCCCCCGCCTGCTTCTTCTCCAGCGTCTTCACCACGCCTCCGGGGATGTTCAGCGCGGGCTGGAGATCCTGCGGATTCCCGATCACCTTGAACACGTACGGCGGCAGCACCTTGACGTCGTCGATCACGATGTCGCCCGGCGGCGTGCCATTGAACCAGGTACCGGCCACCACGCGGACATCGTTGATCTGGATCACCTCCGCGCCCGCCGCACGCAGTTCCTGGAGCGTGTCGAGCAGCACGTCGCCGGTGACCTGGCGCTGCGGGTCGGTGATGGTCAGCGTGATGCCCGGCCCGCTCGCCTTGACGGTGCCCGCCAGCACGCCCAGGGCGTCCGCCTTGGCCGCGTTCTGCTGCCGGGCCTCCTGGACCCGGTCGTTGCTGCTCTGGAGCTGTGTGCGGCTGTTCTCGAGGCGGTGCTTCTCGTCCTCCAACCGCCGTGTGCGCGCGTTGAGTTCGTCCAGCACCCGGACCAGGTCCTCCTGCCGCGCGCCGCGCAGCGGGTCCGACTCGTTGTTCGATCTGACCTGGATGGCCAGCCCGGCGCCGAGCGCGAACAGCAGCACGGCGCCCACGAGTTGGGCCCGACTCACGCGCGGCGGCCAGAACGCCTCGATCAGCCGGCGTCGACCCGGCTGGTCGTCGACCGACTCGACGGAGTGCGACGCGACCGGGTGCGGATCGTCGTGGTCGGCCCCGTCGGGCGGCGCGGCCTCGATCGAACCCGATTCCGGCCCGGGCGTGTCGCGCGCCTCCGCGCGCGCCCCCGCGTGCGGGAGTCCGGACGGGTCGCCCGGTTCGGGTGTTTCACGCGGTTCGCGCGCCGGGAGCGTGTGCCGTATCTCGTGCGCGGACTCGCGCACCGGCGCGGTGATCGGCGCGATCTCCGAGGTCACCTCGGCGGCCTGCTCGCGGATCCGCTCCCGGATGTGCCGACCCTCGTGGTAGAGGTCGACCGGGCGCCGGGTCTCGATCGTGGGTTTGCGGGCGGACGGCGCCTCCGGCTCCGGCTCGATCCCGGGTGCCGGATCCGACACCGGATCCGACACCGGATCCGACACCGGTTCCGATTCCGGATCCGGTTCCGGCTCCGGCGCCTGCGGGCGTTGCGGCTCCTCCGGTGGGCGCGGGATCCCCAACTCCCGGGGGTCCTCGTCGTGGCGGGCGTGTCGCCCGCGCGTCTCGTCCGTTTCGTCGGCCATGTGTGACTCCCCGTCAGGCCCGGAAGACGTGCCGCCGGATGGCCGCCGCGTTGGAGAAGATCCGGATGCCGAGCACGACCACCACGCCGGTGGACAACTGCGCGCCGACGCCCAGCTTGTCGCCGAGGAAGACGATCAGGGCCGCGACGACCACGTTCGACAGGAACGAGACCACGAAGACCTTGTCGTCGAAGATGCCGTCGAGCAGTGCGCGCAGGCCGCCGAAGACCGCGTCGAGGGCGGCCACGACCGCGATGGGCAGGTACGGCTCCAGCTCGTGCGGGATCACGGGTCGGGCGAGATACCCGACCACGACCCCGAGGACCAGGCCGAGGACCGCGATCACTGTTTACCCTTTCGTTCGGTCGCCTTCTGCGACGATGTCGGCGTGCCGGTCGGCCGGGCCGAACCACTCGGCGGTCCGCCGGTGCCCGGGGGCGTGGCGGGCGGTGTGCTCGGGGCCGGCTTGGCCGGGGTGCTCGGCGGCGGGGCCGGCGGCGGTGCGCCCGCCGGGTTCGCGTAGCGCAGCGAGGTGCCCAGGGCGGCGGGCAGCTTCATCTTCTTCTGCGCGCTCAGGTTGACCCGGATCCCCCAGTTCTCCTGGAGCTGGCGCAGGTAGCGCCCGTCCGCGCCGACCATGAACTCCACCTGCATCGGCTTCGCGTTGCCGATCGCCAGGATCGTATAGGGCGGCGCCAGCGGGCGGTTGTCGACCAGGATCGAGGCACCGGCCGCGCGGATCGCGGACAGCGCGGTCAGTCGCTGGTTGTTGATCGAGATGGCCTCGGCGCCGGCCTTCCACAGGCCGTTGACCAGCCGCTGGAGGTCCCGGTCCAGGATCCGGCCGTTGGCCGCGGCCTCGGCCTGGCGCGGGTCGCTGGTGCCGTTGGTGTTGTCCGAGCCCTTGGCGTCGTCGGCGACCACCTTCAGCCCCGGTCCCTCGACCGGTTCGGATCCGGTGAGCAGCGCGAGCAGTTCGACCCGGTCCTTGGCTCCCTTGGGCAGGGAGACCTCCTGGATCGCGTCCACCTCGTCGCGCAACCGTTCCACGGTGGACTGGAGGCCGTCCACCTCGGCCTCGTCGGCGTGGATGCGGTCGACCAGCTGGTGCCGCTCGCGCTCGGCCTGCGGCGCGGCGGCGTGCACCTTCATCGCGGCGACCATCAGGATCATCGCGATCAGCGCGACTCCGACGACCGCGAGTATCCGGGCCAGCGGGCCCTTGTTCATGCCGGTGTCGCCGCGCACCGCACGCCGCGCGGTGGCCTCCGCGTAGCCGGCGTCGAGGCTGTTGGTCATCATGTCCACGAGCAGGGACATCGAGGCGTCCGGCCGCCTGTACCGGCTTGTTCCCGGTGTCTCCCGCGATGACATGCGCCCCATCGTTCCATGTCGGTCGGAGTGCCGGCTGCAGGGTCCGAAACGGGATCCGGCCGCGAATCGCGTGCGGCGATCCACGGCCGGAAAAGACCCTACAAGACACTCCCGGCCACCGCCGACGGCGACGGCCGGCGAAGCGGGATCGGATCGATGGGGAACGGGCGTCAGTCGCCCGCGTGCTCCACCACCCGGCTCCACTCGTCGAGGAGTTCGTCCGCGGCGGCGTCGTCAGGACCCTCGGCCCACACGTGCGTGACCGCCTCCGCCGGGTCCGGCAGCACCAGCGCCCAGCGGCCGTCGGTCTCCACCACGCGCACGCCGTCGGTGGTGTCGATCTCCCGCTCGCCCGCGGCCTCGACCACGCGGCGCATCACCATGCCCTTGGCCGCCCACGGCGTGGCCACGTCCCGCCGGCGCACGTGTGCGCGCGGGATGCGCGCGTCGATCTGGCTCAGCGTCAGCTGGGTGCGCGCGACCAGGCCGATCAGCCGGACGAACGCGGCGGTGCCGTCGAAGACGGTGCTGAACTCGGGGATGACGAACCCGCCGCGCCCGTCGCCGCCGAAGATCGTGTCGTCGGACTGGGCGACCCGCGCCAGGTCGTCGGGCGAGGTGGTGGTCCACTGCACCTGGACGCCGTGATAGGCCGCGACCTGCTCGGCGATCCGGGTCGTGGTCACCGGCAGCGCGATCTTGCCGCCGCCGCGCTCCGCCGCCACGCAGTCGAGCAGTACGAGCAGCGCGCGGTGGTCGTCGATGATCCGGCCGCGCTCGTCCACCAGCGACATGCGCTCGCCGACCGGGTCGAAGCGCACGCCGAAGCCGGACTTCGAGGAGGCCACGATCTCGCCGAGCCGCAGCAGCCCCTCGTGCCGCTCGTCGGCGGTCTCGGTGGGCCGGGCGTCGTCGAGCCCGGAGTTGACGGTGAGCGCGTCGATGCCCAGCCGGCCCAGGATGCTGGGCAGCAGCAGGGCGGCGTTGCCGTGCGCGGCGTCCACCACCACCTTGAGCCCGGACTCGGGCACCCCGGTGATGTCCAGGGCCTTCAGCAGCGACCCGGAGTAGCTGTCGAACGGCCGCGCGGGGAAGGTGAGTTCGCCGATCTCGCCGGGGAAGGCCCGGCGGTACTCCTGGCGCGAGAAGACCCGGTCGAGCTTGCGCTGCGCGGCCTGGGAGAGGTCCGCTCCGCGCTCGTCGAAGAACATGATGTCCACCGAGTCCGGCACCCCGGGCGTGGTCCGGATCATGATCCCGCCGGCCGAGCCGCGCGCGGTCTCCTGACGGGCCACCGGCATCGGCACGTTCTCCAGGTCGCGCACGTTGATCGCGCTGGCCTGGAGCGCGGAGATCACCGCCCGCTTGAGCGCCCGGGCACCGCGCGAGTGGTCGCGCGCGGTGGTGACGGTGGCGCCCTTCTTGAGGGTGGTGGCATAGGCGCCGGCCAGCCGGACGGCGAGTTCGGGGGTGATCTCGACGTTGAGGATGCCGGAGACCCCGCGCGGGCCGAACAGGTACTTCTGGCCGCGCGACTCCCAGATCACCGAGGTGTTGACGACCGCGCCGGCCTCGATCGTCTTGAACGGGTAGATCCGCACATCGCCGGCGACCAGCGACTCCTCCTCGATCAGGCACTCGTCGCCGATGACCGCGCCCTCCTCGATCCGGGCGGCGCGCATCACGTCGGTGTTCTTGCCGATCACACAGCCGCGCAGATTGGTCTGCGGGCCGATGTAGACGTTGTCGTGCACCACCGCCTTATGCAGGAAGGCGCCGCGCTTGACCACCACGTTGGAGCCGAGCACGGTGTGCTCGCGCAGTTCCACGCCGCCCTCGACCTTGGCGTAGTCGCCGACGTAGAGCGGGCCCTTGAGGATCGCCTCGCGGTCCACCTCGGCGCCCTCGGCGACCCACACGCCCGGGGACAGCTCGAAGCCGTCGATGTCCACGTCGACCTTGCCGGTGAGCACGTCGGCCTGGGCCTTGAGGTAGCTCTCGTGGGTACCGACGTCCTCCCAATAACCCTCGGCGACATAGCCGTAGATCGGCTTGCCCTCCTTGAGCAGTTTGGGGAACACGTCGCCCGACCAGTCCACCGACACACCCGCGGCGACGTAGTCGAAGACCTCGGGTTCCATCACGTAGATGCCGGTGTTGACGGTGTCCGAGAAGACCTGACCCCAGGTCGGCTTCTCCAGGAACCGGTCCACCCGGCCCTCGTCGTCGATGATCGTGATGCCGAATTCGAGGGGGTCGGGCACCCGGGTCAGACAGACGGTGACCAGGGCCCCCTTGGCCCGGTGGTACTCGACCAGTGCCGTGAGGTCGAAGTCGGTGAGTGCGTCGCCGGAGATGACCAGGAACGTGTCGTCCTTGAGCGCCTCCTCGGCGTTCTTGACGCTGCCCGCGGTACCGAGCGGGGTCTCCTCGTTCGCGTACGTCAGGTTCATGCCGAGTTCTTCGCCGTCGCCGAAGTAGTTGCGTACGAGCGACGCGAGGAACTGGACGGTGACGACGGTGTCGGAAAGCCCGTGGCGCTTGAGGAGCCGTAGCACGTGCTCCATGATCGGTCGGTTGACCACCGGCAGCAGCGGCTTGGGCATGCTGGAGGTCATCGGGCGCAGGCGGGTGCCTTCGCCTCCGGCCATGACGACGGCCTTCATCGGTCTCGTCCTCCTATCGCGTCACACCACCCGCACCCACGGCTGAATTGCCGGGGCCGGGTGGCGTGGCTTGAGTATCTCGTGATCGCCGCGTTGTCCGGCGATCCCTTCGCTACCCGGCGGTCGCTGTGCGACTCGCCTTGTCCGCGGCCACGAGCCGTTTGGCCTGGGCTGCGTAGAGGACTCCTGCCCACCAGTACAGCGCGGTACCCCACCACGCGAACGCCCATCCGAAGATCGCGGCGAGAGTTGCGACACGTCCGGTGCCGTCGCTGAGCAGCAGGAGCGGGAAGGCGTACATGAGATTGAAGGTCGCGGCCTTGCCGACGAAGCTGACCGAGAGCGCGCCGTAGCGGTG
Organism: Embleya hyalina; assembly: GCF_003967355.1. GTDB lineage: Bacteria > Actinomycetota > Actinomycetes > Streptomycetales > Streptomycetaceae > Embleya > Embleya hyalina. Next base: position 211,496 of record NZ_BIFH01000029.1, read on the forward strand.
CCGGCGCAGGATCAACAGCACCACGCCCATGAACAACTCGCGACCCAGGATGATCGCGGTCAGCCAGATCGGCAGGATCTCGCGCCAGGTCAGGCCGACCAGGGTGGCGAGGATGTAGAGCCGGTCGGCGGCCGGGTCCAGGATCGCGCCGACCTTGCTGACCTGGTTCCAGCGGCGGGCCAGTTTGCCGTCGAGGTAGTCGCTGATCCCGCTGAGCATGAGCAGCGCGAGTGCCCACAGGTCGTGTTTGGGGCCGCCGAACTCGGGCGCCAGGATGAGCCACAGGAAGACCGGGACACCGAGCAGGCGGGCGAAGCTGAGCAGGTTGGGGATCGTCACGATCCGGTCGCTGGGAGCGTCGACGCCGCCTTCCCGGGTAGGCGGCGACGCCGCGTCCACGTGGGCGTCCACGGGTCCTCTGCTTTCTGCCGGTGGGTCTTCGTTCGAGGTCAGCCTATGTCGCGCCGGACGGGCTCAGCGACGCCCGGAGCCGCCGGAGACCGGGTCCGGGGCGGGACTCTCGGGCGTGGCGGTCTCGGCCGCGCCCTCGCCGGCGCTCGCGGTCGCGGCGCTCTCGGCGGCGGGTGCGGCGAGCGTCGGCAACGCGGTGCGATCGCGCAGGATGTGCAGGACCAGGATCAGCGTGAGCACGATGCCGGCGATCAGGTAGCCGTTGCCGATCACGAACTCGATCGGCGTCCAGTGCCGTTCCTGGTTGTGGTCCCGGGGGGCGAGCCAGATCAGGCCCCAGGGCTGGAGCGTCTGCCCGCCGTCCCAGTGCCCGTTCACGTTCAGTCGCAGGGGCCATGTGGCGAAGAACGCGAAGAAGGTGCCGGTGAGCCACCACCACAGCGGTCTCGCCCGGGTCAGCGCGGTGTGCGTGAGCAGGACGAACACGGGCACCACCCACACCCAGTGGTGCGACCACGAGATGGGTGAGACGAACAGCGACAGACCGCCGGTGATCACCACGCCGACCAGTTCGTTGCCGTACAGCGAGGCGCGCGCGGCGGCCAGCAGGCCGAGCGCCCCGATGACCAGGCAGAGCAGGAGCCACAGCCCCTTGGCCGCCCCGCCGTCGCCGAGCATCCGGGTGAACATGCCCTGCACGGACTGGTTGTTGAGGGTGCCGACGCTGAGCTTGGAATTGACCTTGCCGCTGATCGACACCAGGTGCGCCCAGTAGTACGCGGACGCCGACGGCGCGGTGACCAGGCCCACCAGGACGGTGCCGACGAACGCGCCGGAGGCCACCGCGGCGGCCCGGAACCGGCGGGTGATCAGCAGGTACACGACGAAGATCGCGGGGGTGAGCTTGAGGCCGGCCGCGACGCCGACCCCGATGCCCTTGTAGCGGCGGTCGTCGGGCAGCGCCAGGTCGAGCACGATCAGCGCCAGGAGCAGCAGGTTGATCTGCCCCCACACCAGCGTCCATTCCACCGGCTCCAGCCACAGGACCACCGCGAACGTGGCCGCGCTGATCCCGAGTCGGCCCAGGCCGCGGCGGTAGCCGAGCATCCCCCACGAGGCCCAGACCACGGCGAACAGCGACAGCAGGTTGACGACCGCCATGAACCACTTGAGGCCGGCGAAGCCCAGCGGCAGCAGGATGTAGAAGAGCAGCCCCGAGAACGGCGGGTAGATGAACGGCAGTTTGTCGCTCCACTTGCCGTAGTTCTCGGTGTAGATGTCGTCGCCGTCGCGGAACGCGTGCGCGGCTTCGTGGTAGACGCTCAGGTCGAGCATGTGCCACATGTCGCGGCTGCCGAGGGAGGTCCACAGCGCCCACAGGCCGAGCGAGAGCACCATCAGGGCGCCGCCGACGAGCGCGACGCGTCCCGGCCGACGGGGTTCCCGGCTGTGCTCGTGCCCGAACGGGACGCGGGGCGCGAGCGTCAACAACTCGCGGCAGGAGGTGACGAGCACGCGGGGCAAGGACATGTCGGTCGGGGACTCCACAACTGCACGGTTCAATGGGCGCCAGGCCGGGTGGCGCCGGGTCAGGATATCCACACGGTCGAAACGGCCCGGCGTCCAGTGCCGCGGACGGGAACCGCGGACCGTGACCCCGCGTCCGTCCCGGACGGGGGCTACACCCCGGCCGGGGTGGGCGTGGAACTCCCCGGGGACGGTCGGCCCACCGGTTCCGGCGGATCGAGCGTAACGGCTTCCACCGACCTGCTCGCGCACTTTCGCCGGCTCGCGACCGGACCCGCCGCGATCGTGATCAGCGCGGCCAGCCCGGCGAGAGTGTACGCGTCGGCCAGCACCAGGTCCCATCCGGCGAGCCGCAGTTCGCGGCCGTCGCGGTAGGGCACCTGCCAGATCAGCCCGGTCGGCACCGGCACCGGCAGTTCCACCCGCCGTCCCGGCAGCGCGGCGGTGAGCGCGACCAGGGCGAGCGCGGCGATCCCGGCCCGGATCCGGAACGGACCGGCCCGCCGGGCCGCGTCGACCAGGAGCACACCTGCGGGCACGATCCACACCCAGTGGTGGGTCCACGAGATCGGCGACACCAGCAGTCCGGTCAGCGCGGTGACGCACAGTCCGGCCAGGTCGCGGCGCGGGTCGTGGGGTCGGCCCCGGCCGATCACCGCGGCCAGGGCGAGGCCGCCGACGCCGACCACGCCCGCGATCGCGAACCACAGCGGGCCCGGCGGGGGCGCCTCGTGGGTGAGGCGGATCAGTATCCCGCGCAGCGACTGGTTGCCCGGGATCTGGACCGGGCCGACCCGGGTGTCGTCGAAGAACAGGCCGCCCCAGTAGCGCAGCGACTCGCGCGGCAGCACGGCGAAGGCGACGAACAGCCCGGCCCCGAGCGCGAGGACGGCGTTGCGCCCCTCGCGCACCCGGCCGGTCAGGAACAGGTAGGGGATCAGGATCGCCGGGGTGAGCTTGAGCCCGGCCGCCAGGCCCACCCCGCAGCCGCGCAGCCGGGCGCCGGGGGCCCGGGAGAGGTCGGCCAGGATCAGCACCAGCAGGAGCAGGTTGATCTGGCCGAACCGCAGCGTCTCCTGGACGGGTTCGCTCCACAGCAGGACGGCGGCGGTGATCGCCGCCGCCGGCAGTCGGCGCGGGCGGCGCACGCCGACCATGCCCCAGGCCAGGTGCGCGGCCAGGGTGAGCAGCGCGAGGTTGCCCGCGACCGACACCCAGCGCAGCACGCCCCACGGCACCCAGGCCAGCGGGGTGAACAGCAGCGCGGCGCACGGGGTGTAGGTGAACGGCAGGTGCGCCATCCCGACCGACATCGAGTAGAGCCGCCCTCGACCGTCCAGGATGGCCCGCCCGCCGGCCTGGTAGACCCGCAGGTCGCCGAGCCACCACATGGTCGCCGGTCGGGTCAGCGCGAGCGCGACGTAGGCGGTGACCGACCCCGCGATCAGGGTCGCGGCCAGCACCGGGAGACGTCCGAGGAAGCGCTGGGTGCGACGTGACGTCTCGGGCATGCACCTGATCGTGCCACCGCCGACGCCCGTTTGCGCCACACTGCTCCGTGCGCGTCACAGTGTTGTGTTCATCGGATGTTCCGGGCTGTTCCGAACCGATCCGGCCGATTCCACCGCCTACGTCCGCTTCTCGACCTACTTGTCTCCGGGCTTGTCCTCCGGCTTGTCGGCCGGCTTGTCGGCCTGCCTGCTCTCCTGCGCCCGGGCCCGCGAGCGGCCCACCTCGGCGTAGAAGCGCAGCACCTCGAGGTCGTCGACGGAGCCGGGGTTGACCGCGTCCTCCAGGGCACGTCCCTGGAGCAGCTTCTTCACCGGGATCTCGATCCGCTTCCCGGTGAGGGTGTGCGGCACGCCCGGCGCGGCGATGATCTCGTCCGGCACGTGCCGGGGTGAGACCTCCTCGCGGATCACCGTGCGGATCCGGGCCTGGAGCGCCTCGTCGAGCGTGTGGCCGGGCGCGGGGACCACGAACAGCGGCATCCAGTAGCCGCCGTCGGGCAGTTCCAGGCCCACCACCAGCGACTCGCGCACCTCGGGGAGGCGTTCGACGGCCTCGTAGATGTCGCTCGACCCCATCCGCACGCCCTGCCGGTTCAGCGTCGAGTCGGAGCGGCCGTGCACCACGACCGTGCCGCGCTCGGTGAGCGTGATCCAGTCGCCGTGCCGCCACACGCCCGGGTAGGTGTCGAAGTAGCTGGCCCGGTAGCGCGCGTCGTCGGGGTCGTTCCAGAAGTGGATCGGCATCGAGGGCATCGGCTGGGTGATCACCAGCTCGCCGACCTCGTCGACCACCGGCCGACCCTGCTCGTCCCACGCCTCGACCGCGCAGCCCAGGGCCCGGCACTGGATCTCGCCGAGGTACACCGGCAGGTCGGGGCTGCCGCCGACGAAGGCGCTGCACACGTCGGTGCCACCGCTGACCGAGGCCAGCCACGTGTCGGCGCCCACCGCGTCGTAGACCCAGCGGAAACCGTCGGGCGGGAGCGGCGAGCCGGTGGTGCCCAGCGCCCGCACCCGGCTCAGGTCGTGCGAGGCGCGCGGGGTCAGCCCCTTCTTGCGGCAGGCCATCACGTAGGCGGCGGAGGTGCCGAACCAGGTCACCTCGGCCCGCTCCACCACGGTCCACTGGGCCTCGGGGCCCGGGTAGCCGGGGCTGCCGTCGTAGAGCACGATCGTGCTGCCCGCGAGCAGGCCGCCGACCAGCATGTTCCACATCATCCAGCCGGTGGAGGTGTACCAGAAGAAGCGGTCGCTCGGGCCCAGGTCGAGCTGGAACGCGGCCTGCTTGAGGTGTTCGAGCACGATCCCGCCGTGGCCCTGGACGATCGCCTTGGGCAGGCCGGTGGTGCCGGACGAGTACAGGATCCACAGCGGGTGGTCGAAGCCGACCGACTCGAAGTCGAGCCCGTCGGCGGGCAGGTCGCGCCCGATCACCTCGGCCCACGGCAGCACGTCGGCGGGCGTCGGCTCGTCCAGCAGCGGCACATGCAACACGTGTCGCACGGTCGGCAGGCCCTCGCGCAGTTCGGCGACCACGTCGGCGCGGCGGACCTCCTTGCCGCCGTAGCGGTAGCCGTCCACCGCGAGCAGCACCACCGGCTCGATCTGCTGGAACCGGTCGAGCACGCTGCGCGCGCCGAAGTCGGGCGCGCAGGCCGACCACACCGCGCCGATCGAGGCGCAGGCGAGCAGCCCGATCACCGCGTGCGGGGTGTTCGGCACGTAGGCCGCGACCCGGTCGCCGGGGCGCACGCCCAGCTCGCGCAGGGTGGCCGCGCAGGACGCCACCTGGCGGCGCAGCTCGACCCAGGAGATCTCGCGCGGGGTCAGCTCCTCGTCCAGGTGGACGATGGCGGGGCGCTCGGGGTCGCCGTCGTCCGCGTGTCGCAGCACCTGCTGCGCGTAGTTCAGCCGGGCGTTCGGGAACCAGCGGGCACCGGGCATGGTCCGGTCCGCCAGCACCACCTCACGATCGCCCAGGTCGAGGTCGAACCAGTCGCACAGCGAGGCCCAGAACGCCTCGGGTTCGGTGGTCGACCATTCCCACAATCGGGCGTAGTCCTCGGCGTGGACGCCGCGCTCGGCGGCGAGCCATGCGCGATAGCGGGTGACCGCGGCCGCGGCGACCCGCTCGGCCGACGGCTGCCACAGCAGCTCGGCCCGCTCGCTCGATTCCGTCATCTTTGTTGCCCCCTCCACGCGGTGTGCCCCCCGACCCTGCCATCTCGCGCCCGCGCGCGCATCCCCCGGGCGAGTCGGAAAGGATCTTCGGGCGGACTCTGGACGCGGCGGAGTGAACGCGGGATGTTACCGACGGGAAACAAGTCCGGCGGCACGTCCGGCGAAGGAGGCCCCGCATGCCCACCCCCCACCCCACCGTCAGCGACTCCGGCACCGACCGCGAACGGGTCGCGGAACGGCTGCTGACCGCGTCCCACGCGCACGCGTTCGACCCGATCACCGACGTCGACTGGGACGCCCCGCTGGTCGACGGCGCCTACTTCCTGCCCGCGCATCGGGTCAGTCTGTACGGCACGCCCCTCTGGGAGCGGATGAGCGAGCGGCAGCGCGTCGACCTGTCCCGGCACGAGGTCGCCTCGATGGCCGGTGTCGGCATCTGGTTCGAGGTCGTGCTGATGCAACTGCTCATCCGGCACGTCTACGATCGGCCGCTGACCTCGCGGCACGTGCAGTACGCGTTCATGGAGATCGCCGAGGAGTGCCGGCACTCGACCATGTTCGGCCGGTTGATCGACAAGCTGGAGTGCCCGGAGTACGGACCCGGCCCCTACGCGCACATGGCGGCGCGGGCGCTGAAGACGTTCGGCTCGGGCGTGCAGGCCTTCGCGATGGCGCTGATCGCCGAGGAGGTCCTGGACACGATGCAGCGCGAGATGATGGCCGACGAGTCGCTGCAGCCGATCACCCGGCGGACCGCCCGGATCCACGTGGTGGAGGAGGCCCGGCACGTGCGCTACGCGCGCGACGAGGTGGCCCGGGGCGCGCCGCACCTGTCCCGGGCGGAGCGGGCCATCACCCGGCTGGCCCTGGCCCGGGCCGCGCACATCATCGCCACCCGTCTGGTGCATCCCGGGGTGTACGCGGCGGTGGGTCTGGATCCGGCCGAGGCGTATCGCACCGCGCGGGCCAATCCGCACCGGCTGGACACGCTCGCCCACTGGTCGCGGCGGCTGATCGTGTTCTACGACGAGCAGGGTCTGCTCGGCGGGCCGGGCCTGCGACTGTGGCGGGCGTCGGGCCTGATGGGACGTCGGACGCCGTCCCCGGCGGGTCGGGGGGTGTGACCGTAAATACCCCCGGTCGGGTTGGCGCCCGGAACTGACGATCCGTCAGAATGTGGTCCGGACACACATCGGACGAGACGGCCAGACGAGTTGGAGGGCCCCGTGACGAAGGACCACAAGCCCGTGGTCCCCGGTTGGTTCACCACGTCCGGGGAGGATTTCTCCCTCCTCGGCACCCGGTGTACCGCCTGTGGGACCGTGTTCTTCCCGCGCCGGGAGACGTTCTGCGGCAACCCGGCGTGCTCCGGCACCGAGTTCGCCGAGGTGCCGCTGTCCAGGCGCGGCACCGTGTGGTCGTACACGAACGCCGGCTACCGCCCGCCGGCGCCGTTCGTGTCCGATCCGGACGTCGAGTGGCGGCCGTACACGATCGTCGCGGTGCGTCTGGAGGCCGAGGGCCTGATCGTGCTCGGCCAGGGCGCGCCCGGGGTGGGCGTGGACGACCTGAAGGTCGGCGACACGGTGGAGATCGTGCCCGGCGTGCTGTACGAGGACGACGAGTACGTGCACACCACGTGGAACGTGCGGCCGGTGGAGGTTCGGGCATGAGCAACGACCGCGAGATCGTCGTCCTGGGCGCGGGCATGCACCCGTGGGGCAAGTGGGGCCGCAACTTCGTCGAATACGGCGTCAAGGCCGCCCAGGACGCGCTGAAGGACGCCGGGCTGGCGTGGCAGGACGTCCAGTTCGTGGCGGGCGCGGACACCATCCGCAACGGCTACCCCGGCTTCGTCGCCGGTGCCACCTTCGCCCAGGCGCTCGGCTGGACCGGGGCGCGCATCTCCAGCTCGTACGCGGCCTGCGCGTCCGGCTCGCACGCCATCGCGAGCGCTCGCGCGCAGATCCTCGCCGGCCTGTGCGACGTGGCCCTCGTGGTCGGCGCCGACGCGGCCCCCAAGGGCTTCTTCGCGCCGGTCGGCGGGGACCGCCCCGACGACCCGGACTGGGTGCGCTTCCACCTGCTCGGCGCCACCAACCCGGCCTATTTCGGGATGTACGCCCGGCGCCGGATCGACCTGTACGGCGCCTCGGTCGAGGACTTCGCCAGGGTCAAGGTCAAGAACGCGCGCAACGGCCTGGCCAACCCGAACGCCCGCTACCGCAAGGCCTTCACCGCCGAGGACGTGGCCGCCTCGCCGATCGTGTGCGACCCGCTGCGGTTGATGGACATCTGCGCCACCTCCGACGGCGCGGCGGCCGTGGTGCTGTGCAGCAAGGAGTTCGCCGCCCGGCACACCACCGACCCGGTGCGCATCTCGGCGGTCTCCACGGTCACCCCGACCTTCCCGAGCGCGCTGATCGAGCTGCCCGACATCGCGACCGACTCCTCGGCGGCGGTCGCCCCGCAGGAGTCGTCCTTCCGCGCCTCGCTCGCGCACGCCGCGTACGAGGAGGCCGGCATCGGGCCCGAGGACCTGAGCCTGGCCGAGGTCTACGACCTGTCCACCGCCCTGGAGTTGGACTGGATCGAGGACCTGGGCATCTGCGCGCGCGGCGAGGCGGAGAAGCTGCTGCGCGACGGCGCGACGGAGATCGGCGGGCGGATCCCGGTCAACGCCTCCGGCGGCCTGGCCTCGTTCGGCGAGGCGGTCCCCGCGCAGGCGATCGCCCAGGTCTGCGAGCTGACCTGGCAACTGCGCGGCGAGGCCGGCGCCCGCCAGGTGCCGGGCGCGCGCGTGGGCATCACCGCCAACCAGGGCCTGTTCGGGCACGGTTCGTCGATCGTGGTCACCCGCTAGAAGCCCGCGGGGAACGAACCGACAAGTCACCGAAACGATCCCGGAGTCCCGGCCGCGAGGGCCCGGGCCGGCTCCGGGATCGTTTCCGTTGTACGGAGGTGTGCATGGGTATTCCGGACGGCATCGGCGTGGTCGACCTGCTGATGGGCCTGCCGAATCGGGACCGGCGCTGGTGGGCGACCGCGATGGCGGGCACCCTGCGGGACGAGGACAGCCGGACCGGGATGACCCACCCGGCCGGCTACATGTTCAAGGACCTGCCCGAGATGGAGCGCACCGATTCCTCGGCCGAGGATCTGCTGCGCGAGATGGACCGGTTCGGCGTGGAGAAGGCGCTGATCCCGGTCTCGTTCGAGGACCCGGACACACTCGACGCGGTGCGCCGGCACCCGGATCGGCTGCTCGGCAGCTTCCAGGTGGACCCGACCGACGTGATGGCGGGCGTGCGCGGGTTGCGCCGGGCACGCGAGGACGCGGGCGTGCTGGCCGCGACCTTCTTCCCGTGCGGCTGCACGCCCCCGGTGCCGATCGACGACCGACTGGCGTATCCGCTCTACGCGACCTGCGTGGACCTGGGCCTGCCGGTGTTCGTCAACGCGGGCATCCCCGGGCCCCGGGTGCCGGCCGCCGCGCAGGAGGTGATGCGCTTCGACCGGGTCTGCTACGACTTCCCCGAGCTGACCGTGGTGCTGCGCCACGGCGGCGAGCCGTGGTGCGACCTGGCGGTCAAGCTGATGCTCAAGTGGCCGGGCCTGCACTGGTCCTCGTCGGCGTTCGCGCCCAAGCACTACCCGCGCGCGATCGTGGACTACGCGAACACGCGCGGGGCGGACAAGATCATGTACGCGGGCTACTTCCCGTACGGGCTGACCCTGGACCGGATCTTCGCCGAGTTGCCCGGGGTCGGCTTCAAGGACGAGGTGTGGCCGAAGTTCCTGCGGACCAACGCCCTGCGGGTGCTCGGGCTCTGATCGGCCGCCGGCGCTCAGCCCGCCGTCGGGGCCAGGGCGAGTGCCGCCTCGATCGGGTCGGCGCCGGGGCGGGGGTCGATGACGGCCAGGACCGGGACGGTGACGCCCGCCGCGACGTAGCGGGCGATCCGCGCCCGGCACCGGGCCGGTTCGCCGTGCACGATCAACTCGTCGAGCACCGTGTCCGGGACCAGGTCGAGGGCCCGCTTGCGGTCGCCCTCGGCCCACGCCTCCCACATCGGCGCCAACTGCTCCTCGCGCCCGAGCCACCGGTGGAAGTCGGCGTAGACCGGGACCGTGAGATAGGCGGTGATCATTCGTCGGCCGATCGCCCGCGCGGTGTCCCGGTCCCCCGTCGGCACGACGAAGATCCGCGCGACGATCTCCCGGTCCGGGCCGCCCTCGCGCACGTACGGCACCACACGCTCGACGTCCTCGGCGGAGAGCCAGTTCAGGATCGCGCCGTCGGCCTCCCGGCCGGCGAGCCGCAACATGCCCGGGCGCAGCGCGGCGACCAGGATCGGCGGCGGGCTCTGCGGCGGCCGGGACAGCCGGAAGCCGCGCACCGCGAAGGTCTCGTACTCCCGGGTGACCCGCTCCCCCGCGAACGCCGCGCGCAGGAACCGCACGGTGTCCCGCACCCGCTGATAGGGCCGGTCGAACTCGGCCCCGTTCCAGCCCTCGACGATCGGCGCGGAGCCGGCGCCGAGGCCCAGGTGGAAGCGGCCGGGGGCAACCTCGGCGAGCGCCGCCGCGGTCATCGCCAGGGTGGCGGGGCCGCGTGTGTACGGCGAGACGATCGCGGTGCCCAGGCGTACGTCCGGGTCGGCGAGGGCCGCAACGGTCAGCGGGGTGAAGCCGTCCGAGCCGTCCACCTCGGCCGACCAGACGTCGGTGTAGCCGGCCTTGCGCAACTCGCGGATCAGGCGGGGGTGTTCGGCGAGCGGGGCGGTCAGCGGAACGGTGATCCCGAAGCGGGCCTGATCCATGCGTGCTCCTCCGCGTACTCCCGAGACGGTCGTGGTGGTCGATCAGGACTACCACAGCGCGGGCGTGCGCACGACGCGCCGCTCAGGCTTCGCGCGCGTCGGCGGCCGGGCGGTCGGGTGGGAGGCGTACGAACAGCGTGCCGACGCCCGCGCTCGCGAACAGGGCCGCCATTACGCCCCATCCGACGCCGCCCACCGCCTGGAGCAGTCCGGTGATCAGGACCGGGCCGAGCACGTGGCGTCCGACCGAGCGGCCCATGCCGAACGCGGCCAGGTATTCGGCCCGGCGGTCGTCCGGCGCGACGGCGTAGGACAACGTCCAGGCGGCCGACACCGCGATCACCTCGCCGCAGGACAGCAGCAGCACGCCGATCGGGAACACCACGGCGGCGGGGGCCCGTTCGGCCGACCACAGCAGTACGCACGCCGCCGCGAGCAGCGCGCCCGCCGCCACCTGGCAGCGCCGCGCGGCCCGCACCGACACCGCGAGCCGGGCGGCCGGCAGCTGGCACACCACGCCGAACACGGTGTTGACGGCGTACAGCGCGCCGAGCCAGGACGCGGACAACCCGCCGCGTGTGGTCAGCCACAGCGGGATGCCCAGATTGAGCACCGGCAGCCAGAGTTGGAGCAGCGTGTCGATCGAGGCCAACCCCCACACCCGCCGATCGCGCAGCGCGCCCCACCCGGACACCCGCGTCGCCGCGCCCCGGGCCGGCGGCACCGGGATGGTCGCGAGCAGCCCGGCGACCAGGACGAACGCGGCGGCGTTGACGAGCACGACCGCGCGGAACGCCGCGGCGTCGTCCAGGCCGATGGCCAGGCCGCCGAGCGGGGCGCCGAGGCTGATCCCGAGGTTGGCCACCGTGCGGTAGGCGGCCAGGGTGCGCACCCGGTCGGCGCCGTCGGCGAGTTCGGCCACGAACGCCTGGGTGAGCGCGGACACGCTCTGGTCGGCCGTGGTGACCACGGCGACCGCGACGAGGAAGCCCCACCATTCGCCGACGGCCGCGTAGCCGGCGGTGCCGGCCGCGCGGGCCAGGTGCAGGGCGACCAGGGTGTTGCGTACCCCCACGAGGTCGGCGAGCCGGCCGATCGGCACCGCCGTGCCGAGGGCGATCAGTCCGGCCAGGCCGAGACCGAGGCCCACGCCGCCGGTGGACAGGCCGACGATCCGGGTGAAGTAGACGGCGGAGAACGCGACGAACAACCCCACGCCCAGGTAGTCGACCAGCCCCACCCCGAGCAACCGCCGCACCGGACGCCGGCTCCGGGGATCGCCGCGACCCTCGTGCCCCCGGCCCCCGACCCCGCCCGCGCTCGCGCCCGCCGCCGCCTCGCCGCCGGGTGTGCTCCGTGCCGCGCCGCCTCCGGCCCGGTTCGGTCCGACTTCTCGCCCCGGAACATTATCCTGTGTCATGGACACAGTATTTTGGACCCGAGGACACAATCACGCCATGACCGATCCCGCCGAAGCCGTCGGCTACACCCTCGCCGCCAATCTGCGCGCCGCCCGGCAGGCCCGGGGCTGGCGGCTGGACGAACTCGCCGGCCGCTCCGGGGTGAGCCGCAACATGCTCCAGCAGATCGAGACCTGCCGGACCAATCCGAGCATCGCCACACTGGCCCGGATCTCCGCCACCCTCGGCATCCCGATCGGCCGGCTGGTCGAGCCGCCCGAGGAACTGGGCCACGTGGCCCGCGGCGACGACGCGCCGACCCGCCCCGGCGGCCGGGAGAGCGTGTTCCGCCTGCTGATCAACGACACCACCGCGCCGTTCACCGAGTTGTGGGAAGCGCGCCTGGCGGCACACGACGAGGTGTCCGCCGACGCGCACCCGACCGGTACGCGCGAGCTTCTGCACGTGCACGAGGGCACGGTCACCGTCGAGGTGGGCGGCGCGACGTTCACCGTCGGCCCCGGCGACGCGCTGCGGATGCGCGGCGATCGGCCGCACGTGTACCGCAACGCCCGCGCCGAGCCGGTCCGGCTGACCATGACCGTGGTCTACGCGGGCGTGCCCGACCCCCGCTACCGGGAGGCCGGCGCCGCCGCGTCCCGGGGCACCGTGGCCTGGTAGCCCGCGAACAGCGGGACGTAGCCGGTGGGATCCGTCACCACGCACGCGAACGGCCGGTCGAGGCACACCGAACGCGGCTCGGGCGTCCAGCTCACGGGGGTGAGCGTGACGGCGCCCACCGCCGCCGCCTCGACGCCCTCCTCGGTGACCCGCAGCAGCGACTCCTGGACCATCGCGTCGATCCGCACCGGTTCGTCGGTCGCCCAGCGAAAGTCCGCGGCGTCGCCCAGCGGCGTCGCCACGCCCAGCGCCCGCAACCGGGGCACCACGTCGAGCCGCGTACGCAACTCGAAGCGCGGCACGGCCACCTCCACCGCCGCGCCCTCGTACGGTTTCCCGGTCTCACGCGGCGCCCACCCGGCGGTGATCACCGACGCGGGCGGGGCCTGCGGCGGACCGAGCGCGAAGCGCACCCGTGCGGGCCGCTCCCCCACGCACGGCAGCTCCACCACGGTGACCTCGCCGTCGCGGCCGTCGATCGTCCACACGTCGGCCGCGGGCACCTCCCGATGCATCATCGGGACCGGCTCCCGGGTGCCGTCGGCGGCGTGGAACGGCCGATCGCGGGTCCGCGCGGGATCGAACCCGTCCCGCCAGCGGGCACGCAGCGCGAGCACGCCGACCACCAGCAGCCGCGTCGCCCGGGAAATCCGCACGGGTATGCGATCGATCAGCCCGTCGGTGGCCCGCGCGACCCACCGGTCCAGCGCGGCCGGATCCACCGGCGACCCGAATTCCACCTCCGCCAGCGCGGCCCGGAAGTCGGCCCGCAGCGGCGCCGCGCTCCACACCCCGGTGGCCACCGCGAGCGCCTCGATCCCGGCCAGCTCGCGCGCCACCGCGTCCACCGCGGGCGCCGCCTCCGGCCAGGCGAGACCGACCACGTCGGCCAACTCCTCTGCGGTGTCCCCGTCCGCGCCGACGGCCGGCACCGCGAGCGCCAGCCACAGGCCGGTCGGCGAGCACACCACGTCGCCACCGGCCGCCCGCACCCCGGCGTCGCTCAGCAACGCGTCGAGCAGGCGCGAGGCCAGCTCCCGTACGGCGCCCGCGTGTTCGCGCAGAGCCGGTTCCATCCGATCACCCTTGTCGTCGCCATGTCGTCGCTGCCCGGAGGTGTTCGGTGTCCCCCGGCCGAGGAGATGTATGCCTCCCGACCGTAGTGTCGTGCGTCATGGACGACTTCGGCGGGGACGTGGAGCTGCGCAGACTCATCGACCGTCAGGCGATCCGCGACGTGGTGTCGCGGTACTGCCGGGGCATCGATCGCATGGACCTCGACGCCGTCCGCGCGTGCTACCACCCCGACGCCACCGACGAACACGGCAGCTTCACCGGGACCGTGGACGAATACCTCGCGTGGATCGGGCGATTGCTCCCCCGATACACCTCGACCATGCATCTGACCGGCAACCACCTGGTGGACTTCCGCGACGACACGCCCGATCTCGCCCGTTCGGAGACCTACGGGATCGCTTTCCACCGCAGCGCCGACCCGGCGCCGCGCGGCAATCTGACCACCGGCTTCCGCTACATCGACGACTTCGCCCGGCGCGACGGCGTGTGGCGGATCGCCCGCCGGGTGGCCACCACCGAGTGGGTCCGGGTCGACGACGCGGCCGGGTGGTGGCCGGTACCCGAGGGGCTGCGCACGGGTCGGCGGGATCGCACCGACGCGGTGTACGCGCCGTTCCCCGCCGACCCGGACCCGTCGGCCTGATCGATCTCCCTACCCGATCGGCTCCACCGCGGTCTCCGCCGGCTCGACCGGCTCGACCGGCCGGCCGGGATCGACCGGCTTGCGGAACACCCGTGTCGCGTGGATCTCGCCGACGATCTGCGGCGCGTCCGGCTCCTGCGGTACCGGCAATCCGGGCCGCAGGTGCTCCTCGACCGAGATGTACTTGAGCCCCGCCCGCAGGTCGGCGTCGTTGCGCAGCCGCACCACCAGCGGGAACTCGGCCAGCGCCGTGGTGTCGAACAGCCCCGTGGTGTACACCAGTTGCACCCCGAGCGCGTCCGCCACCGCACGCTGGAGCTCCAGCAGATACGACGCGTTGGCCCGGCCGATCGGGTTGTCCAGGAACAACGTCCCGGCGTGCCGGTGCCGGGCCCGGCCGCGGTCGTTGCTGCGCAGCGCCGCCATCGTGCAGTAGAGCGCGATCGCGGCGGTGAGCAGCTGGCCGCCGGAGAACACGTCGCCCATCTGCCCCACCGGCACCCGTTCGGCCCGCAACACCGAGTCGGGCTTCAGGATCTCCACCTGCACCCCGCGCGGCCGCAACGCCGCGTGCACCCCGCGCAGCAGCAGCGTCATCCCGTCCCGCCGCACCCCGCCGACCGTACCGTCGCGGCCGCGCCGGATCGTCCGGGTCGCCTCGTCGACGACCTCGCCCAGCGCCTCGACCAGGGCCGCCGCGTCCGGCTCGTCGAACCGGATCCGCAGGAACTCCTGCCCGGACCACTCGCCCAGTTCCTCCGGCAACCGGGACAACCGCTGCGCGGCGCGCAGCGTGGTCAGCGCGGCCTCGACCATCCCGCGCATCCGGTCCACGATGCTGTCCCGGTTGCGTTCGATCTGGCGCAGCTCGTCGGTGAGCACCCGCAGTCGCGGCGCGAACGCCGCCGACCAGGCGGGCGCGTGCTCGGCGAGCGCGGCCGGCGGCAGTTCCCGGATCTGCTGCCGCGCGGGCATCCGGACCTGCTCGAACCGGGTCGCGCCCGCGTGCCGCACCAGCGTCTCGGTGCGCTCGCGGACCTGGGCCTCGGCGGCGGACAGCTCGGCCGCCGCGGCGCGCAGCGCGCGCCGGCACGTGGTCGCCGCGTCCCGGGCGTCGGCGACCGGGCCGGCGAACGGCGTGGCGGCCGGCTGCTCGGGGGCCGGCGGCACCGCGGGCAGCGTGTCGGTGAGTGAGCCCGCCACCTCGCCGAACGCGCCCGCCGCGTGCTCGGCGTCGGTGTGCTCGCGCGCCAACCGCCCGTGCGTCTCGCGGGTCGACGCGACCTCCTCGGTCCGCGTCGCGTGCTCGGCGCCGGCGGCCCGCAACAACTCGTGCGCGTGTGCGCCGTCGCGCGGTCGCTGCTCCTCGGGCAGGTCCAGGTGGTGCTCGCGGCCCTCGGCGGGCGCGTGCCGCTCCACCTCGCCGCGCAGGCGGCCGAGCAGTTCGCTGGCCGCGTCGGCGCGCCCCTCCAGGGTGCGTACGTGATCCTCGGCGCGACCGGCCGCGGCCAGGCGCGAGGGGCCGTCGGAGCCGTCGAACCCGTCCAGCAGCTCGGCCGCCTGCCGGCGCACCTTGGCGGTGAGCCGGTCCAGGGTGCCCTGCGCGGCCGACTCCTCGCTCTCCGCGCGGGCCTGCTCGGCCCGCAGGTCGGCGCCCACGCCCACCTTCTCGTACAGCGCGCGGGCGGTGCGGTACGCCTCCCGCAGCGCGGGCAGCGACGCCCGCGCGGCGGCCTCGTCGGCCGGCTCGTCGGCGACCCGCTCCTCGGACGCGCCGGTGATCTCGGCCCGTTCCTCGCGCAGCGCGCGGGCGGTGCGGCGCGCGTCGTCGGCCGAACGCTGCGCCTGCCGGCGGTCCTCGTCGGCGGTGCGGGCGAGCAGCCGGTCCGCCTCGGCGCCTGCCTCGTGTTCGGTGGTCTCCTGCTCCAGCTCGCGGATCCGGCGCGCCCACCCGGCCCGCTCGCGCAGCCGGAAGGCGAGCCCGGCCAGCGCGTCGGCCCGGCGTCGGGCGGTCTGCGCGGCGTCCATCCGCCGATCGCGCCGATCCACCGCCTGCGCCCGGTCCTGCTCGGCGGTCACCGCGGCGATCTCGGCGGCCTCCCCCGCGGCCTGCGCGGCGGCCAACTCGACCCGCGCGTCGGCGACCGCCTCGAACAGCTCGTCGAGCCGGCCCGCCGGACAGGCCGCCCGCCACGTCGCAAGGCGCCCGGCGAGCGCCCGATCGGCCTCCAGGCGCGCGGCCCGCTCGCGGATCGCCTCCTGCCGCTCGCCCGCCCGCCGGCGCAGCGCGTCCCGCTCGGTGTCGGCGGCCCGCTCGTCGTGCATCGCCGGGTTCGGCGGCACCAGGAACGTGTCCGCCCGCTCCTCGCCCGGCTCCAACAGCGCCTGGGGGGTGCCCACCGCGACCGCCGAGCGCGGCAGCAGCGCGGCCTCGGCCAGCACGTCCCGGGCCCGGTCCATCGCGTTGTGCATGGTCACGATCACGCCGTCGACCAGCTGCGGGCGGGCCGCCAGCACCGCGGCGTGCCGCTCGGCGGGCACCGACTGGGCCAGGTAGCGCCAGCCCGGCAGGGCCGGAATGCCGTGCTCGCCCAGGAGTTCGACCGCGGCCAGCACGTCGGGGCCGGCCGGCAGCAGGCCGCCGTCGCCCAGCGCGGCCAGGATCCGCGAGTCGTCCGCGGCGCCGGTGCGCAGGTGGAACAGGGTGCGCTCGCCGTCGCCGACCGCCTCGGCGAGCAGTTCGCGCAGCACGTCGGCGGCCCGGTCGAAGGTGCGCGCGGCCTGCTCGCCGATGGCCGACTCGGCGTCCGGGCCGAGGAGTTCGCGCACCCTCGGCTCGGCGGCCAGCGCCGTCGCGTTGTCGTGCACGGCGGTCAGGTCGGCCTCGGCCACGCCCAGCCGGTCCGCCGCCCGGGCCGCGGCCAACTCGGCCCGGCCGCGCGCGGACTCGGCCTCGCGCACCCGCGCCGCCGCCTGTTCGGCGCCCGCCCGGGCCTCGGTCCAGGCGGCGGAGGCGGCCTTCTCCTCGTCCGAGGCGCGCGCGGCGGACTCGGCCGGGTCGCCGTCGTCCTCGATCCAGCCCGCCTCGACCGCGAGATCGAGTTCGGCGCCCACCTCCACGAGCCGGCCGCGCAGATGCGCCGCCTCGCTGCGGGTGCGCTGCGCCTCGGTCGCGGCGGTGGTGGCGGCCCGCTGCGCCCGTTCGCCCCGCTCCTGGAGTTCGGCCGCGCGCCGCTCCTCGGTGTCCGCCCGGCCCTCCGCCCCGGCGGCGGCCGCGTGCAGCGCGCGCACCAGCGCCGAGGCGGCGTCCTGGCGGGCGGCGAGGGCCGGCGCGGCGTCCCGCTCGGCCGCGCGGATCGCCACGTCCACCCGCTCGGCCCGGTCCACCGCGGCCCGGTGCCGCAACACCGCCTCGGTGGCCAGCCAGGCCGCGTGCATCCCGCGCGCGTCGCCGAGTTCGCGCTTGATCCGGGCGGCGTCCTTCTCCGCGGCGGTCAGCCGCATGCCCGCGTGTCGGTGGGTGATCTCGGCGGTGACGAGCGCGGCGTGCGCCCGGGCCCGCTCGGCGGCGTCCACGGCCGCAGCGGAATCCGCCACCCGCCGGGCCAGTTCGGCGGCCCGCTCGCGCTCCCGCTCGGCCCGGGCGCCCAGTTCGCGGCCGAGCCCGCGCGCGGCTTCCTCGGCGTTGCGGTGCACCGCGCGTACCCGGGTGCGCCGCGAGGCCGCCTCGCCGACCGCGTCCAGGAGTTCCACCGCGCCCTCGACGAAGTCCCGCTCGGCGGTCAGTTCGGCGCGCTGGGCGAGCTTGACCGCGAACCCGTCGACCAGGTCCGCGAGTCCGTCGGTGTCGGCCGGGTCGGAGACCGCGCGCAGCAGCAGGTCGACGAAGTCCGCGTCGTTCTTGACCGCGAACAGCCCCGCCGCCTCACCCTCGTCGGCGTTCATCTCGCGCTGGTAGCGGAACAGTTCCGGGTCCAGGCCGAGCAGGTTCAGGTGCTCGATCCAGCGGTCGTGGATCTCCTCCCAGACCACGTCCACGTCCGGGTAGACCTTGTGCAGTTCGGTCATCGCGTCGCGGAAGCCGCGCATGGTCCGCCGCCGCCCACCGACCTGCACGGGCAGCCCGTCCAGGGTGAGGCCGGGCCCGGGTCGGAAGGAGTACCAGCTCTCGGCGAACCTGCGCGGATCGGAGGAGACCTGCCGGCCGCGCCACTCGCTGACCTTGCCGACCACGACCGTCTCGCCGGTGAGCACGTGCTGCCATTCGAGCGCGACGTGCCCGCAGTCGTCGGCGAGCAGGAACTTGCGCAGCACACCCGAGCTGGCCCCGCCCAGGGTGTTGCGGTGTCCGGGCAACATCACCGAGAAGATCAGTTTGAGCAGGACCGACTTGCCGCCGCCGTTCTCCAGGAACAACACGCCCGCGGGCGCGGGTCGGCGCGGCGGCCCGACCGGCTCGCCCTCGAACAACTGCGCCTGCCTGGGCGCCGGGTCGGGCACGGGCGCACCCACCCCGCGCAGGTCGAGCACGGTGTCGGCGTAACGCGCACCGGCGGGCCCGATGGAGAACAGGCGGACCCGGGACAGCTCGTACATCGGCGGTCAAATCTCTCTGGTCGAAGCACAGGACGGAACAGGTGGAACGAACGGGACGAAACGCGCACGCGGCGGACACCCGAGCGACGCGGGCGCGGACGGACGGCGCGAGGCGCGCCCGGCGCGGCACGCGCAAGCGATCGGCCGCCCCGCGTCGCGCCGCTCGCCGCCGCCCCGGCACGCGGTCAGACGCCGTGGAAGGGCAACCCGGCCCCCGGCACCAGTTCGCCGTCGACCGCGGCGGCCAGCAGGCTCGGGCTGCCGTCGGTGACCGCCACCACGCCCAGCTCCAGCAGCTCCGACATCGCCGCCGAGCCGGCCGTGTCGCGGACCTGGAGCTGGTAGCGCGCCGTGGTGCGGTAGGTGCCGCCGCCGTCGTCGGAGACCCGCTGCAGGAAGCCGGAGTCGACCAGGAACGCCACCGCCTTGGCCACGATGCCCACGGTGGAGGCGGCGAGTCGACGGGCGTCCTTGGTCGCGCCGGTGGCGCTGCGTCTGGCGTAGACCCGCCAGGCCGCCTCCAGGCTCGGCCCGTCCACCTCGGGGTCGCTGATCTCGCCGCGCAGCTCGGCGCGTTCCTCCAGGCGGCGGCAGGCCTGGCGGACGAAGGCGTCCACGCCGTGCACGCTGAGCCGGCCCACGTAGGCGTCGTCGGCCAGGTCCTCGGGGCGCGGGAAGGCCATCGCGGCCACCGCCAGGTGGGCCAGGCCGTGCAGGAAGCGGTCGGCCGACTCGGTGCCGGCCCGGCGCGCGTAGTCGCCCATCCGGACGGCGAACACCGAGTCCTCACCGGCGGTCACCGCCATCCCGGCGCGCGGCGACACCTCCAGGACGACCAGGCCGAGCCCCGCCGCGACGGCCGCGGCGAGCGCCGCGAAGCGCGGGTCCTCGCGGTGCCGGCGGATCAGGTCGGCGTATTCCGCGTCGCGCGCCGGGAGCAGTTTGGGCTGGAGGCCGAAGGCGACCAGGCGGGCCGCGTCGCCGACGTCGGCGGAGGTGATCGGGGCGGCGTCGGCCGCCGTGTCGTGGTTCATCCGGGGGTGGGCCCTTCCGGCTCGGGTCGCGCGCCGGTCAGAACCGCCGTGCCGATGATCAGGTCGGCGCCGCCGACCTCGGGGTCGTCGAGTTCGGTGCCGTCGTCGACGGCCACGAGCAGGGTGCGATCGCCCTGGCGCAGCGCGGTGCCCACCGGCGGCGAGGCCGCGTGGAACGCGAGCAGCGCGACCAGGTAGCCGAGGTCGGGATCGGCCTCGCGGGCCTCGGCGAGCAGCCCGGACAACCGGCGCGGGGTCTCCGGCGGGATGTCCAGGAGCAGCGCCGCCGCGTCGTGCTGGCGCTCGCTGTACCGGCTGTCGTCGGGGGTGAGCGACACGTCGGGCTCGGGCAGTTCGGCGCCGAGGTGGTCGCGCGGCGCGGGCGGGGTGAGCAACATCTCGGTCAGGTCGTGCAGGCGCACCGCGACGGGGGTGCGCAGACCGGTCCCGGCGGCGAAGAACCGGTCGGTCACCCGGCGCGCGTCGCCCACCGGCAACTCCAGGAGCGGGCGCAGCAGCTGCCCGTACAGGTCGAGCCCGGTGCGGGTGCTCGGGGCGGCGAACGCCTGCCGGTCCTGCTCGGCCCGGAACAGCGGCCCGGCCTCCATCAGCCGGGTCTGCAACTGGGTGTGGCGGCGGATGCAGTCCTGCACGATGTCGACCAGCTCGGCCGCGCCGCGCTTGCGCTCGCTCTCCTCGGCCTCGTCCCGGGCCCGGCGGATGTTGATCAGGATCGCGTTCTCGTGCCGGTAGCGGTCCGCGACGTGGTCGAACGCCTCGTCGATCAGGTCCGGCACGGCCCGGAGCCAGTCCACGGCGCGCACGTTGCGCCGGGTCGCGTCCAGCGCGCGGCGCAGCGATTCGGCGTACTGCACGGTGCGGTAGCGGGCCTGCTCGGCGGCGAACCTGGCCTCGGCGAGTCGGCCGCGCCGGATCAGGTGGTCGAGTTTGACGTCGGCGGCGATCTGCGCGCTGGTCACGTCGGTGTCGAGGGCGCCGACCAGGACGTTGATCGCCTCGTCGGTGGCGCGCAGGAAGATGTGCCCGTCGGGGCCGGGGACCTCTTCCAGGAGCTTGAAGTCGTAGTCGCGCCGGATGTATTCACCCTCACGGGTCCACATGCCGTAGACCGCGCGAAAGCCCCGGTCGACGCTGCCGACGTTGATCAGGTTCTCCAGGACCCAGCGGGCGACCCGCTCGTATTCGGCCGGGTCGCGCCCGGGGGCCTGGGCGGCCACGCGCGGGCGGAGCCGACCGACGATCTCCTCGTGGTCGGCGCCGGTGTCGAAGTCCATCGTGACCGTGACCAGGTCGATCGCGGCGAGGCCGAGCTCGGCCATCGCGTAGACGGTGTACTCGCCCGCCAAGTTGGCCTTGCGCGCCTCCAGGTCGTGCAACGGCGCGGTGCAGGCGAGGGCCTTGAGGCGGCGGGCCAGGCCCTCCTCGGTCACCCCGGAGCGGGGGTGCGCCGCGCCCGGGGGCAGCGCCGGGCCGGCGGGCGGCGGCAGCTCCCCGGGCCGGGCGGCTCGGGCGGAAACGGTCATGGGAGTAGAGCCTAGGACGTTCGGCCGACAGCTTCGGCGCCCGCCCGCCCCGGATGGGGCCGAACGGGGGCGGGGTCGGCCGCGGGCCGGCTACATCTCGCTCAGCCTGGCCTTGGCGGCGGTGCGCACCTCGGCGTGCTCGGCCGGGTCGCCCGCGAGCCGGCGCAGTCGCGTCACGGCCTCGGGGCGGCGCGCGTCCACGTGGCGCGCGGCGATCAGTCGGGTGTCGGCCTGGCAGTCCCAGAGGGCTTCCACGGCCGTTTCGGCGGCGAAGGACGGCTCTATCCGGGCGAGGGTCTCCACGGCGCAGGCGCGCAATCCGGCGGAGGCCGCGTCCCGGTAGACGTCGCGGACCAGGTCGAGCGCGTCGACGAGGGCGAGGCGCCCTATCCCGGTGACCAGGTCGCGCAGCCGGAAGTGGTCGGCCTGGTCGGTGTCCGCCGCGCCGACCGGGTGCGCCGCGGCCACCCTGGCGCGGAGCGCGTCCAGCAGAATCGGTCCGTCGGCGGGTTCGCCGGCACCGGCCAGTATCCGCACGGCCACCTCGCCGAGCAGGTCCTCGCGGGCGGCCCAGGTGCGGGCCCGGGCGACCGCCGCGGGGCTGCGCAGGCCGCCGATGGCGTGTGCGGCGGCGAGCCGCACCCCGGTGGGCGCCTCGGGTGCGAGCGCGCCCTCGGCCAGGTCGAGCAGCGCGCCGTCGCCCTGTTCGCCGAGATAGCGCAGCGCGGCGGCTCTGGCGCCGTCGGGTCCGGCCCAGGCGGCGGCCAGGATCGCGCCGCGGTGCTCCGGCCCGGCGACGGCGGCGAGCCGCCGGCCGCAGGCGAGCGATTGGCGTGGGCCGTCGGCGGCCTCGGCGAGCACCTGGTCGACGGTCTGCGCGGGGGCGGTCGGCGGTGTGCCGGGGCGCACGGAGCGGGTCAACTCCCAGCGCCACCAGTCCAGGTCGACCTGTTCGACGACGGCGCGCACGCGCTCGTCCTCGGCCGCCCAGATCCGCCAGGGGCGCATGCCGGTGGAGCGCTTGACGCAGTCGTAGAGCTCGTCGTCCTCGCCGCGCTCGAGCACGACGTCGAGCATGCCGGTCAGCGCCGCGTCCCGCCCGATCGCGGCGAGCCGGTCCAGCGCCTCCGGCCAGTCGCGGCCCTCCTCGACGTAGGCGCGCAACAACTCGGTCGCGTCGGTGCGGCCGAGGCGGGCGAGCGTGCCGAGGACGGCGAGCGGGAGCGCGGTGCGGTCCGCGTCCTCGTCGGTCCAGTCCTCCTCGCACAGCAGATGTCGGGCGAGGCCGTCGAGGCCGGCGTCGAGGTCCGCGTAGAGGCGCGCGTAATAGAGCGAGCGGGACTCGGTGGCCGGAACGGCACGGGGATCGCGGACCACGCAACCGTCGAGCGCGTCGAGCACGGCGACGCGGTCGGCGACGAGGGCCCGCCGGGCGCCCTGTCCGTGGCCGCTGCGAAGCAGGCCGAGGAGGGCGTCATGCGAGGTGATGACCGGATCGAACATGCCGCAAGCATCGGTGGCCGGCAACCCTGGAGCAACAGGATTTAGGACACATGTACCCGTTGCCCGTTGTTTCGGCGAACCACCGGGCGCCGTTGTCACCGTTTCGTCACCCGAAGCCATGAACTGTACCGCCCCCGTTGACCCACCCGCCCTCCGGGTATGCAAGGTCGGGCACCCGAGCCGAACAGGAGCCGCCCCCCGAGTACGGGTGGCGGGAGCCCACACAACAAGACCGAACGCAACCCCACCGGGACAGACACCCAAGCAAACGAGGGCCGCCACCCGAATCCGCGAGAACAAGCGGGCAGGAGCGGACCCGCGAAGGCGGCCCGCACGGGGGCGGGCGCCCGCACAACAAGACCGGCCACGGCCCGCACCCAAACAGACGAGGCCGGGCACCCAGGTGCACAAAGCCCCCCATCCGGAAGGTGGGCACCCGGGCAACAAGGCCGGACGCACGACCCTGCCGGGACGGGCACCCGAGCGGACGAGAGCAGGCACCCTGGTCCGCAAGGGCAACGGCCGGGGCCGGGCGCCCAGGTATGCAAAGAGCCCCGTACGGGGGCGGGCGCCCGTACAACGAGGCCGGACGCGCGGTCCTGCCGGGACGGGCACCCGAGCGGACGAGAGCAGGCACCCTGGTCCGCAAGGGCAAGCGGGCGGCGCCGGTCACCCAGGTGCACGAAGCCCCCCATCCGGAAGGTGGGCATCCGGGCGACAAGGCCGGGCGCGCGACCCTGCCGGGGCACGCACCCGAGCGGACGAGAGCAGGCACCCTGGTCCGCGAGGGCAAGCGGGTGAGGCCGGGCGCCCAGGTATGCAAAGAGCCCCGTACGGGGGCGGGCGCCCGTACAACGAGGCCGGACGCGCGGCCCTGCCGGGGCACGCACCCGAGCGGACGAGAGCGGGCGCCCGGGTCCGCAAGGGCCGGCGGGCGGCGCCGGGCACCCAGGTGCGCAAAGGGCCCCATCCGGAAGGTGGGCATCCGGGGGACGAGGCCGGGCGCGCGGCCCTGCCGGGGCACGCACCCGAGCGGACGAGGGCCGGCGCCCTGGTCCGCGAGGGCAAGCGGGTGAGGCCGGGTGCCCAGGGTGCAAAGGGCCCCGGGCGGGAGGTGGGTATCCCGAACGGGGGGCCGGGCGGGCCCGGGGTGGTGTCCGGGCCGGCGCGGGCGGGGTGTTCAGGGTTGTTTGGGTACCGGGATGCGTGGGCGGTCGTGTCGGACGGTGCCGTAGTCCTCGCCGTCGAGCGGACCGAGCACACTCGCGGGCACGAAGGACTCCATCGCCCACGCCCGGGTCTCCACGTCGGCGGCGAAGCCGTACGCCCCCCAGACGGGCCAGCGCACGCGGGCGCGCCAACTGCCGTCCCGGTACTGGTGCCAACTCACCAGGGTGACCTCGAGGTGTTGCCCGTCCGGGAGGACCATGCGCACCCGGGGGCCGGTCGGGTGCGCGTCGGCCCGCTTGCGGCGCCCGACGACCCCGCCCGACGGCGGCTCGCGGACGCCGAGCGGTTCCGTGGCCGGCGTGGGCGAGTCGCCGCCGACGGCCGGATTCCGTACTGCTGCGGTCTGGCTGCTCACGCGGCCATTGTGCGGCGCCGGAACGATCCGACGGCCCGAAATGCGCCGCCGCACGCACGCGTCCCACCCGTACGGCGCACGGGGGCGCCACGCGGATGGGACGTGTGGGGGTACTCCGGTCAGGAGACCACCCGGAGCTCGGCCGGACCGACCACGCTCAACCCGAGCACCGCGGCCAGGTCCTCGACGAGGTTCGCGGCCTGGTCCGGAGTCAGTCGTTCCACCGTCCACTCGTCGGTGGGTCGGCCGTGCTCGTCGGTGTGCGGGCCGAATCTCAGCTCGATCGGACGTTCGGCGTCGGCGGACGGCAGCACCGGAACCCGGGCCACCAGAGTGACATTGTTCGACATGACGTCGACTCCCTTCGGAGAGCGAAAACGATCGCCGCTGTCATTGCCGGTCACTCCTCACGCTCGCATCGGACACGGACGGTGTCCAGGTGCATCCCGGTGTCACAAGGAGCGTGCCGGGCGCGCCTCGACGCACCGAAAAGCCCCGGCGCGCATCGCGCGCCGGGGCTTCGCTTCCGTCGACCGGTCGTGTGGGGGATCCCCCCGACGCGAGGCCCGAGTCGGTCGGGGTTCGGCTAGCCGAAGAAGGCCTTCACCACCGGACCCGCCGCCGAACCACCAGACTTGCCCTTCTCCACGAGCACCGCGACCGCGACGTCGTCCTTGAACGCGATCATCCAGCCGTGGGTCAGGGTCTCGCCCTTCTCGTCGAACTCGGCGGTACCGGTCTTGGCGCCCACCGTGCCCGGGATGCCCTGGAGCATCTTGCCGGAGCCGTTCGCCACCACGCCCTGCATCAGCGCCTTGAGCTGGCCGGCGATCGACGGGTCCAGGGGATGCGAGGGCACCCGGCCCGGCACGTCGTCGGGCGCCAGCACCGGCTGGTTGAACTTGCCGGAGGCGATCGTCGCGGCGACCGAGGCCATCACCAGCGGGCTGGCCAGCACCCGGCCCTGGCCGATCATCGACGCGGCCTTGTCGTTCTCGCCGTTGGCCGGCGGCACCGAGCCGTCGAAGGTGACCGTGCCGACGTCCCACTTGGCGCCGATCCCGAACTGGTCGCCGGCGAGCTTGTTCAGCGTGTCGTTCTGGATCTTGGCTCGGTTGCCGATGAAGGCCGTGTTGCAGGACTGCGCGAAGTCGTCCTGGAACAGCGCCTCGGGCATCGGCTTGAGGCCGTCGTAGTTCTTGAACGTCTGCCCGTTGACCACCAGCGTGTTGTCACACGGCACCTTGTCGGTCGGCTTGATGCCGGCCTGCAGCAGCGCGCCCGAGGAGACGGTCTTGAAGGTCGAGCCCGGTGGGTAGCGCCCGGTGAAGGCCCGATTGTCACCGTTCGACGGGGTGTTCGCGGCGGCCAGGATCCCGCCCGACTTGGCGTCGAGCACCACGATCGAGGCGTTGTTGCCGCCGGTCACCGACTTGAGCGCCTTCTCGGCCTGGTCCTGCACGCCCGGGTCGAGGGTCGTCTTCAGCGACTCCGCCGGCTTGCCCTTGACGTCGACCAGGGTCGCCTTCTCCGCGCCGCCCGCGTCCACGACGGTGATCTTCAGGTCGGCGACGCCGGCCAGCTTCTTCTCGTAGCGGTACTGCAGACCGGAGGCGCCCACCTGGTCCGCCGACGAGGCGCTCGGGTCGGCGTTCTTGAGCAGGTCGGCGTTGTCGCCCGAGGCGACCGTGCCGACGATCTGCTTCGCCACGTCGCCGGACTGCGTCGCCCCCTCCTTGACCTGGATCCCGCCCAGACCGGCCAGCTTGACCTGGCCGCCGCCGTCCCACTTCTCCTTGCGCAGCGTCACCAGGGGCAGCGACTGGTTCGGATCCGCCGCCGCGACCCGGCCCTTGAGCTTGGGGATGTCCAGATCGAACATCGGGTCAGACAGCGCCGCGTACAGCGCGTCCGCGTTGGTGATCTTGGCCGGCCACAACGACAACGCCACCACGGGCGTCGTGGTGGCCAGCGACTTGCCCGAGCGGTCCAGGATCTCGCCGCGCTTGGGCAGCGTACGATCCCGCTTGATCTTCCCGCTGTCCGCCAGTTGCGGGTGCACGATGGTCTGGGTCCAGTGCACGGTCGTCTTGCCGTTCGCGGTGACGATCGGGACGGTGGACGCGATCTTGACCGGGTCCGCCACCCCCTTGAGGGTCAACGTCGCGTTGTACGTGAGCGTGGCCGGCGCGTTGTCCTTGCCCTTGGTGTATGAGTCGGCCTTGTACTCGGCCTTGGCGATCCCCAGTTGCTTGCTCGTGGTGTCGAGAGCCTGCTTGGCCGTGGCGGGGTTGTCCGTGAAGGACGCCGCCTTGGTCAGGTCACCGCTCTGCCACGCGCTCAGGAAGTCCCTGGCCGTCGTCTCCGATGTGTCCTTCTTGTCTTCTCCGCCGCTGCACGAGGTCAGCCCGGCGACCACGACGACCGACACCATCAACGGCACGGCCGACGGCAACCGTCGCATCCTGCTGCCCACCAGATTCCTCCCGTACGTTCCGCGAACCCCCGACAACCGCCGGCGGCCTCGGTCACGCTACCGGGGCCGCCGGGGCGAATCGGTCATCGGGCAGGTGTACGACCCACTTGTGACCTGGTTGTTGAGGTGCCCCGAACGAGGGAGTGAGGGATCGCCCTCAACCCTGAGCGAACGGGAGCCGAATTCCCCGCGGGAGGAAACCGGTCTCCCATCCGATGCGTCGGTAGGAGCGAGAGGGTCAGTCGGGACCGGGGGCCCGCGTTGACCGTTGGCACCGTCGAGCAGGAGGAGAACGGGGCGATGGGGACCACACGGATCGCCATACCGACACCACCGCGTTACGGGTGGCAGGAGGACGCGTCATGCAGGGGCCTGGACGCCGGCCTCTTCTTCGGCGACGACCAGGAGCGACCCGGCGAGCGCCGGGCGCGCGAGCGGGTCGCCAAGAAGGTCTGCATCTCCTGCCCCGTGCGGCTGCGCTGCCACGAGCACGCGATGTCGGTCCCGGAGCGCCGAGGTGTGTGGGCGGGTCTCGGCGAGACCGAACGCGCCGCGCTGTTGCGCGAGCAGGAGCAGGAGCAGGGGCACGACCGGGAGGAGACCACGACGGCGGCCTGACCGGGCCGACCGTCGGGTCCCGCCGGGGACGCCGGTGACCGGGGGGTCACGCCGGCAGATCGTCCTCGGTGAGCAGGCCACGCACGTCCAGTCGGGCCCGCACGTGCGGTGCGCAGGCATCCACCACCACCGCCGCGCCGATCCACTCGGCGCCGGCCTCGGTGACCATGCGCCGCACCGCGCTCGCCTGTGCGCCGGTCTCGATCCACTCGTCGACGAGCAGTACCCGATCGCCCGGGCGGAACAGCCGGCCCGGGACCACGAGGGTGAGGCCGCCGTCCTGGTATTCCGGCGGGGTGGCGGCACGCAGCATGGGATCGGCGGCGGGCCCCCGGTGCTCGCCCACGATCCGTCGATCCTTGCGGATCTCCACGAAGCCGACGCCCAGATGCAGCGCCGTGATCGGACCGAGCACGAGGCCGCGCGTCTCGATGCCGACGATCAGCGTCGGTCGCGCGTCGGCGTGCAGTGCGCCGAGCCCGGGGCCGAGCATCGCGAGCAGTTCGGGGTCGTGCCACCACTCGGACGCGTCGGCGAAGGTCCCCCACGAGGTCTCCCGCCAGGTGAACGCGTCGGCGAGTCGGCGCGCGACGGCTCCCAGGCTGCCCTGACGGCTCGTCACCTCGGCGCCACCCCGTTTCGTTCCCCGCACCGGCCCGTGTCGATCTTCGACCGGACAGATTACCGGGACGGGCACACCGCCGCGGCCGGCACGGTGCCGGCACTCGGGCTTCGGCGGCCGCGGTTGCCGCACGCGACTCGGACCGCTCGCGGTCGGCTCACAAGACTCGGACCGCTCGCGGTCGCCACGCGCGGCTCGGGCCGCTCGCGGTCGGCGTGCGCGATCTCGGGCGGCGCTCGGATGCCGCACACGGGCCTCGGCGGCCGGCGGCGCGCGAACTCGGGCGGCCGGCGGTTGCCGCCCGGCGGCGACGGCGGCCGTCCGCCCCGACTGCCGTCGCCACGTGGTCAGTCGGCGCCGGGCCGATCCAACGGCTGTTCGACCAGCGCCAGTACGCGACTGGCCATGAACCGCGCCGTGCGCACCACCGTGCCCGTCCGGGTCAACTCGCTCACCTCGACCACGCCGCGCCGGACCGCGACGTCGAGCCGGCGCCCCGCGCGGGTCGCGGTCATCTCGTAGGTCTTGGTGCTGTCGCCCGCGTCGACCACTATCTCGACCCGATCGCCCTTCATTCGTGCCCCCTTCGACCGATTACCTCCATCTTCTCCCACAGGTCCGACATCGACGGGCGCTCCGCCGGGGTGGTCCGGCGCCGACTCCGGGGCGCCTTACCGCGCCGGGCACCGGGGTTCCTCTAACGTGTCTCGCACAGGGAATTCGGGCAGACGAAACCCGGACGACGGCACCACGCGAGGGGATCGGGCACACATGACGATGGTGCGGCTGCGACGGCAGGATCCGCGCATCGTCGGTTCGTATCGGTTGCTGCGTCGTCTCGGGGCCGGCGGCATGGGTGTGGTCTACCTCGGGGTGGACCGGCACGGCACCCGGGTCGCGCTCAAGCTGATCCGCCAAGAGCTGGCCGGGAACCCGGAGTTCCGCTCCCGCTTCGCGCGCGAGGTGGCCGCGGCGGCGATGGTGCGCGGCAATCGTACGGCCGCCCTCGTGGACGCCGACGCGGGCGCCGACCGGCCCTGGTTGGCCACCGTGTACGTGCCCGGCCCGTCCCTCCAGCGCCGGGTCGGCGAACGCGGCCCGATGGGCTGTCTGGACCTGGCCCGGATCGGCTCGGCGGTGGCCGACGGCCTGGTGTCCGTGCACGCGGTCGGCGTCGTGCATCGGGACGTGAAACCGTCCAACATCCTGCTGTCCCCGGACGGGCCGCAGATCATCGACTTCGGCATCGCCTACGCGGACGGCGCCGGCACCCTGACCGTCACCGGAACGGCCGTCGGATCACCGGGATTTCTGGCCCCCGAACAGGTGCGCGGGCAGACCGTGACGCCGGCGACCGACATCTTCGCGCTCGGCGTCACGCTGGCCTACGCGGGGCGCGGGGCACCGCCGTTCGGGTCGGGGCCGGTGGACGCGCTGCTGTATCGCGTCGTGCACGAGGAACCCGACCTGGAGGGTGTGCCGGAGCAGGTGGTGCCGTTGATCGCGGCGTGCCTGTCCAAGGATCCGCGGATGCGGCCCACCGCCGAGCAGGTCCGCGAGCGGCTGGCCGCGATCGCCCGGCGGCGCGAGGCCGAACGGGGTACGCCGGCGCGCGGCACGGCGGGGGCGCCGTCGACCGCGGCTCCGGCCGCGATGAAGGGCGGCGCGACGGTCGCGGCGGGGCCGAGGGAGCGGGACCGCGAGCGGGAGCGGGAACGGGCCAGGCGCGAGGCGGCGCGGCGCGAGGGGGCGCGGCGGGACGAGGACACGCGGGCCGAGCGCTCGGCGGCGCAGCGCGCGGAGACGGGTCGGCCGGAGTCGGGGCGCGCGGAGCCCGGCCGGGGGTCGGCGGAGGGGCACGGCGCGGGCCGGGCCGAGTCGGGTCGCCACGACGGGGCGCGGCACGAGGCGACGCGCCCGGACGCGGCCCGGCACGACGCGCGGGCACACGGGTCCGAGGGCCAGGGGGCCGACCGGCGCGGCGCGGACGGCGCACGGGCGGAGCACGCGGTCCGGCACGAGCCCGGGCGGGGCGACGCCGGGCGGCAGGAGCCGCGGCAGGAGTCGGCCCGGCACGAGACGCGTCCCGACGGGGGTCGGCCCGACACGGGGCGGCCCGACGCCGGCCGCGGCGAGCGCTCCGAGGCGTCGCGCGGCCCGACCGCGGAGCGCCCCGACCGGGCGGAACGGGCCGAGCGCGCGGAACGATCGGATCGCGCGGAGCGGGTGAACCACTCGGAGCGCTCGAATCACCCGGACCGCCCGGATCGCACCGACGGCAAGCGGGCCGGCCGGGTCGACCACGGCCCGCGCTCCCGCGCGGTAGCCAGCTCCGGCCCCGGCTCGGGATCCGCGTCCGCCACCCCGCGCCGCCGTCGGCCCGAGGAGCGACGGCGGTTGCTCATCCAGCAGTTGGTCGTCTTCGTGGTGGTCACCGCGATCGCCGCGTTCGCGATCGCCGCGTTCCAGAGCGACGGCGGCGACGACGGGCCGAAGGTGCCCGCGGCCGCCGATCCGGCCCCGCCGCAGGCGCCCGGGCCGTTCCGGATCGGTCCGGCGCACGGCTCGATCCCGATCGCGGACTGGTCGGACCGCACCTACTCCGACCCGTCGGTGAGCGGCGCCACGGTCACCCTCACCGACGGCACGGCCGTGGTCGGCAGCGACCGGGTCACCCTCGGCGACGTGGTCCCGGCGAGCCTGGACGGCGCCCCGGCGGTGGTCGTGGTGCTCACCCGTACCCCCGGCGCGGGCGGCCCGGCGACGCACCTGGTGGAACTCTTCCGCTTCGCCAACGGCGCGCCGACCACGGTGGCGGCGCTCGCCGCGCTCGCCGATCCGCAGGCGGTCGCCACCCGCTGGACGGTGGTCGAGGGCGGCATCTCGCGCATCCAGTCCTACCTGGACGTCCCCGACGTGACCACCCGCTACGTGGTCGGCCCATCCGGCGTCCTGGTCCCCACCGCCTGAACACCGTCTCGTCCCCGGCGTCCCTCGGGGGCGGCCCCGCGCATCGTTGCCCGGCCGCGTGCGACCGGGTTGCCTGGCCGTGCTCCCTCGCGTACCCGGCCGCCTCCGACCGACCGCGGCCGGCCCGCTCCCGATCACGGCCTCCTCACCCCGGCGCGGCACCCGCGACCGAGCGCGGGAGACCGCCCCCACACACACCCCGCCGCACACCACCAACGACGACGAGGGGCACCCGGCCCGAGCCGGATGCCCCTCGTTCGTGTACCGCGCCTTCTCGCGCGCCGCGTCGGATCACGCGGTGTCCGGCCTCAGCCGAACTGGCGCTCCAGGTCCTTCAGTTTGCGCTCCAGCGAGTCGAGCCGGGGCAGCGTCATGGTGTCGTCCTCGGCGGTGAGGTCGATGACGTCGCGCCGCTCGGCACCGGTGGAAGTGCCCGTCGCCGCCGGGAGTTCGCTCGCTCGCGTGGGGGAGGCAAGAGCCGGACGGCCGGACGGGCCGTTCGGGTCGGCTGAGCCGCCGTGGCCGGAAACGTCGTTTCCGGCTATAGCAGGCTCCGAGAGTGCTTCGGAGCCGCCACCTCCCGGCAGAGCAGCCATTTCCTGACGTGCGGCGCCGCGCCGGCCGAAGTGGCCGGTGCCCTCGCCGCGGCTGAGCGCCTTGAGCTGCGCCCGCTCGCGCTTGCCGTCGATCCGCCGACGCTCGCGGTCGTCCTGCTTGGCCCGCTTGTCCTCGCGGACCTCCTCGACCGCCTCGTCGAGGGTGCGCACGCCTTCGAGCAGCATGAGCGACCAGGCGTTGAACGTCTCGTGCGGGGCGCGCAGCCACCGCACGATCCGGATCTGCGGCAACGGACGCGGTACCAGGCCCTGTTCACGCAGCGCGGCCCGACGGGTCTGCTTCAGCGCACGGTCGAACAGGACGGCCGCGGAGAGCGACATGCCGGCGAAGAACTGCGGCGCACCCGCGTGCATGTCGCCGCGCGGCGCGTGCACCCAGTTGAACCAGGCCGAGGCACCGGCGAACGTCCAGACCAGTATCCGCGAGCCGAGCGCCGCGTCACCGTGGCTGGCCTCGCGCACCGCGAGCACGGAGCAGAACATCGCCGCCCCGTCGAGCCCGAACGGCACCAGGTACTCCCAGCCGTTGGCGAGCCCGAGGTTCTCCCGGCCGAAGCCGACCAGGCCGTGGAACGACAGCGCGGCCGCGACGCCGGCGCAGACGAACAGCAGGGTGTACGAGGCGACCCCGTACATCAGCTCCTTGCGCCGTCGGCGGTCCTGCTCACGCTCCCAGTTGTCGGATCCTTCCCCGGTATCCGTCGCATCGGCCTTGCGGCGTCGGACGACCAGATACGCCACAAGCGCCATAAGGGCGACCAGTTCCGCCAAGCCGACGAGGGCCCAGGCCAGGGGTACACCCATGATCTCCAACGAGCTTTGCCTCGCTTCCCGTTCCTGATCCGATTGCGCGGCGCCCCATACTGGCGGAATTTCGCCTGGTGCGGGTCGAATCCACCGAATATCCCGCGTGTGGGTGACGGGACATTCCCCCGCACATCCACTTTTTCGGCCGCCCGTGCGACCCGAACAGGCCACTGCGCCATTTTGGACGACGCTCGACCGTACTGCACTTCCGCGCACACGCTAGTCCAAGATCACATTCGATCGAAATTGGCATGACCCGATCGGCATGTCGTGAGACAAATCAGGGAAGCCGGCCGCCTCGAATTCCGGGGCGATCGGAAGAAACATCTCAACGAACGCAAGAAAGAGAGAAGCGGATCACTACCAACCAAGTACACAAACGAAAGCATTCGGGCGCCAATCGGGACGCAGGTGATCGGATCAAAATGCATCGGATCACCGCCTACCTGGACGGACGGCCCTACCGGCTGATCACCCCGCGCCCGTCGAACACGACCCGGTTCGCCGTCAACCACTTCCACGACAGTTGGCACGTGGTGTCCGATCGAACCGGTGCGGTGCTGTTCGCCCGGTTGATGTGGGGCCTGGCACACGAGCGTTACCCGAACACCCTCGTGGTGATCGACCGCCGCCACCTCGACCCGAACCCGTTCGACGCCGAACCCTCGCCGCCCATCGTGCTGTTCGCCGGCGAGCGCACCCCGTTCGGCGGCCGGGCCGCCCGCGACCTGCGCCGACTGCTGCCCACGTTGGGCCGACCGGACGGCACCGTGTACTGGCGCACCCACGGCCTGGACGCCGCGCTCGCCGACCCCGACGCCTGGATGCGGCGGCACCCGGAGCCCATGTGGGACTGGGATCGCGAGCGCCGGCACAAGCGCAAGCCGGAAGACACCGTGCGCGATGGCCTGTTGGTACTGCCCGCGAACGTCGACGCGCTACGACGCGAAGCGGTACGCATCGCGGGTATGGAGGTGTCCGCCGCCACGCCGATGGCCTACGAGTACCTGCGCCGCTACGAGTTCCAGATCTTCCACGACTACCGACGCCGGGTGAGCGCGGCCCGGACCGCGCGCCGCGAGATCGAGGCCCTGCCCGTGCCGCCGAACCGGTTCGGTTCCGGGAGGTACAACGACGCCGACGTGCCCAGGATGCACATCTGGGACCGGGGCACCGAGATCCGGAAGGCGCGGATGCGAGGTCGCCGGGTACACGCCCGCCCGGAGCTGTACCACACCCGCTCGATCAACGACATCCAACGCTCGGGCGCAACCGCCCACGAGCGCCACCGCGACCCCCCGTCGAACACCTGAGCCCACCGGGCCCGTCGTGCGACTTTCCCCCATTCGGCCGTCCCCCACTCAGCCGAACGCCACCGCATAGAACGCGACCGCCGCGGCGGCGCCGACGTTGAGCGAATCCACCCCGTGCGACATCGGGATCCGCACCGACCGATCCGCGGCGGCCAACGCCTTCGCGGTCAACCCCGGCCCCTCCGCGCCCAGCATCAACGCGCACCGATCGGTGTCCGCGGCCGGCAACTCGTTCAACGCCACCGACCCCTCGCCGGGGGTCAGCGCAAGCAGCGTCAACCCCGCCCCCCGCAACACGTCGAGGCCATCGGGCCACGGGTCCAGGCGCGCGTACGGCACCGAGAACACCGCGCCCATCGAAACCTTCACCGACCGCCGGTACAGCGGATCCGCGCAGTCCGGCGACAACAACACCGCGTCCATGCCCAGCGCCGCCGCGCCACGGAAGATCGCCCCGACGTTGGTGTGATCGTTGACCCCCTCCAACACCGCGACCCGCCGCGCGTCGGCCACCAGATCACCCGCCGCCGGCAACACCTTGCGCCCCATCGAGGCCAGCGCCCCCCGATGCACCTGATACCCCGTCACCCGTTCGACGATCTCCGGACTGCCCACGTACACGGGAACGTCCGTGCCCTCGATCACCTCGGCCATGGTCTCCAGCCAACGCTCCGAGAGCAGCATCGACCGCATCGGATACCCCGCCCCGAGCGCGCGTCGAATCACCTTCTCCCCCTCGGCCATGAACAACCCCTCGGCCGGTTCACGCCGCCGCCGCAACTCGACATCGGTCAGGCCGGTGTAGTCGACAAGACGAGAATCACCAGGATCATCAACGGAAATCACAGACATCGAACCAGTCTCCCAGCCCCACCACACACCCCCACGAGCCACCCACCCAGCCCACCACCCGCCAAGCAAACACACCCAACAACCACGAACAACAAGCAACAAACAACCAACAACCACAGCCGACCAAGCAGCCGGAGGCAGGCAAGCGGGCAAGCGCGGCCGGGCAGGCAAGCGGGTACGGACGGGCGGACGGGCGGGCGAGCGAACGGGCGAACGGGCGAGCGGGCGGGCGGGCGGCCGGGCGGGCGAGCAAGCGGGCGAGCGGCCGGGCGGGCGAGCGAGCGGGCGAGCGGCCGGGCGGGCGGGCGAGCGGGCGAGCGGGCGAGCAAGCGGGCGAGCGGCCGGGCGGGCGGGCGAGCGAGCGGGCGAGCGAGCGGGCGAGCGGCCGGGCGGGCGAGCGAGCGGGCGAGCAAGCGGGCGGGCGGCCGGGCGGGCGGGCGAGCGAGCGGGCGGGCGGCCGGGCGGGCGGGCG
>NZ_BIFH01000030.1:0-25006 GCF_003967355.1 Embleya hyalina
GGACGACACCGGCGACATCATCTTCACCTCCGGCACCACCGGCGCACCCAAGGGCGTGATGACCACCCAGGCACAGACATTGCGGGTGTTCGACACCTGGGCGTCGGTGGTCGGGGTCACCGAAGGCGACCGGTATCTCGTGGTCAGTCCCTTCTTCCACACCTTCGGCTACAAGGCCGGGATCATCGCGAGCCTGATCAAGGGCGCCACGCTGATCCCGCAGGCGGTCTTCGACGCGGAGGCCACGATGGCGCTGATCCAACAGGAGAAGGTCACCGTGCTGCCGGGCGCACCGACCATCTACACCTCGCTGCTCGACGCGGCGGCGCGGGAGGGGGCGGCCGGCTACGACCTGTCCTCGCTGCGGCTCGCGGTCACGGGGGCGGCGGCGGTGCCGCTGTCCCTGGTCACCCGGATGGCCGAGGAACTGGGCTTCGACGCGGTGCTCACCGCATACGGGCTGACCGAGTCGTGCGGCACCGCCACCATGTGCCGCCACGGCGACTCGGCCGAGACCATCTCGTCCACCTCGGGCCGGGCCATCCCGGGCGTCGAGGTGATCACGGCGGACGCGGACGGCAAGCCGACCGCGGTCGGCGAGTCCGGCGAGGTGTGGGTACGCGGATACAACGTGATGACGGGCTACTTCGAGGACCCGGACGAGACCGCGAAGGCGATCGACGCGGACGGCTGGCTGCACACCGGCGACGTCGGCGTCCTGGACGAACACGGCAACCTGCGGATCACCGACCGGATCAAGGACATGTTCATCGTCGGCGGCTTCAACGCCTACCCGGCGGAGATCGAATCCGTCCTCGCCGGACACCCGGCCGTCTCCGAGGCCGCCGTGGTCGGCGTCCCGGACGCACGCATGGGCGAGGTCGGCAAGGCATACCTGCTGCTGCGCCCCGGCGCCGAGGCCACCGCCGACGAGATCATCACGTTCTGCCGCCGGGAGATGGCCAACTACAAGGTGCCGCGCACGGTCGAATTCGTCACCGAACTCCCCCGCAACCCGGGCGGCAAGGTCCTCAAGTTCGAACTCAGGGCCAGGGCCGCCGAGGAGGCGACCCGCCGCTGAACCCACGCGTCGCCGAGCCGCCGGTCCTTCGGGCCGAGCGGCCCGGCGGCGCCCGGGGCAACGACGAAACGCCCGCCTCGGCCGAAGCCGAGCACGAGCGTCGCGGGGGGTGGACGGATGAAAACCTACGAGGTGGGCTCCCTGCGCCGGCATTGTCCGTTCAGGTGCTAGGGGTCGCCTTCCGGTCCATTCGACTTTCGGGCCTCTCAGCCTGACCAACCGACCTCGGCTTGCTGCTCCGAAGCCACTGTTCGGTCAAGCTCCCTCGCTCGCCCCGTAGGCTCCTTTCAGGATACTTCCGTTCAAAGCGGACAACAAGGGGTTTGTCGAACGAATCGCGGCCGGCCCCTACTTCCCCTCGAACTCCGCCGATCGGCGCGCGGCCTTGGCCGCGTAGCCCGCCACCGAGTCGTCCGACACCAGGGTGAGTGCCGCCGACATGGCCGTCAGGCCCAGGGCCGCGTCCAGGTTGGCGTCGGCGAAGGTGTCGATGCTGCGTTTGATGCCCTGTACCGCCAAGGGCGCGTTGGCCGCGATCTCCTCGGCCACGGCCCGTGCGCTCTTGTCCAGGTCGGCCGTGGGCACCACCTCCTGGACCAGGTTCAACCGCGCGGCCAGCGCCGCGTCGATCCGTCGCCCGGTCAGCGACAACAACTTGGCCCACCCGGCACCGGCCTCGCGGGCGATGCGGATGTCGCCGCCGGCGTCGACCGCGACGCCGATCTGCGCCTCGGGCAGCGCGAACCGCGCGTCGTCGGCCGCGATCCGGATGTCCGCCATCAGCGCCAGCTCGAACCCGAAGCCCAGGCAATAGCCCTGGACGGCCGCCACCACCGGCTGCGGCAGCCGCGCGAAGGCGCGAAACCGCTCGTGTACCCAGCGCAGCCCCTCGTAGTAGTTGCGGGTGCGCTCGGCCCCCGAGCGCCCGGTGATCGCACCGCCGGGCGCGGTCACGTCGATGCCCGCGCAGAACGCCCGCCCCTCGGCCCGCAGCAGCACCACCCGGATCCGCTCGTCGAAGCGGATCCGGTCGGCCATGATGCCCAACTGCCGGGTCGCTTCCCAGCTCCACGCGTTCAACTTCTCCGGCCGACACAGGGTCAACGACGCGATGCCGGTGCCCTCGTCGACCTCCAGGCGCATCCGCTCCTCGGCCGCGTCGATGCTCGGGTCGGTGGTGTTGATCACTGTCCGGTTCCTCCTGGAGCGGTCTTTCGGCCTTGTCTGACGACCCGTTAGATCGGAGTATGTGACACGCGTTCGGCACAGTCCACCGA
This sequence comes from Embleya hyalina, assembly GCF_003967355.1. Lineage (GTDB taxonomy): Bacteria > Actinomycetota > Actinomycetes > Streptomycetales > Streptomycetaceae > Embleya > Embleya hyalina. The sequence continues at coordinate 2,359 of NZ_BIFH01000030.1, forward strand.
TGTCCGTCGATCTCGCCCGACCGCTTTTTCCGAGCCCCCACTCGACCCCTCTCGCACCTTCGGAGGCACTTCCATGGCCGCGATCCTGCCCCCGGGCACCCTGCACGTCGGCATGCAGTTGCCCATCCAGTCGCAGAGCCGGCTGTACGCGGAAGCCTGGGAGGACAGCGCCGGACCCGACGAACTCGCCGCGCTCGCCCGCGCCTGCGATCGGGCCGGCTTCGCCTACATCGCGGTCTGCGACCACACCGCGATCCCGCGCAGCCACGCCGGCGCGATGGGCACCGAGTGGTGGGACACGATGACCACGCTCGGCTGGCTCGCCGGGGTCACCGAGCGGATCCGGCTGATCAGTCACGTGTCGGTGCTCGCCTACCGGCACCCGATGATGTCCGCCAAGGCGTTCGCCACGCTGGACCGGATCTCGAAGGGCCGCGCCATCGTCGGCGCCGGCGCCGGCCACGTCGAGGCCGAGTTCGAGATGCTCGGGGTCGACTTCAAGACCCGGGGCAAGGCGCTGAACGAGGCACTGGAACTGCTCGACCTGGCGCTGCGCGAGGAATACGTGACCTTCGCGGGGCGGCACTGGCGGGTGGACGACATGGGCGCCCGGCCGCGTCCGGTGCAGACCCCCCGCCCGCCGATCTGGATCGGCGGCTCGGCGGGCGCCGCGCTCAAGCGGGTGGCCAAGTACGGCGACGGCTGGCTGCCGCAGGGCAGCCCGCGCGAGACCTACCCGGCTCAACTGGCCGAACTGCGGCGCTACCGCGAGGAGTTCGGCCGCGCGGACGAGCGCCTCGACATCGGCGCGATCACCGAGATGATCTACGTCGGCGAGGCGGGCTGGGACGTCGGCGCGCACACCCTCACCGGTGGCGCGGACAGGATCGCCGAGTCGCTGCGCTGGTACGGCGAGCAGGGCGCGAACCAGATCCAGGTCCGCTTCCGCAGCCGGGACCTGGCCGAACTGCTGGACCAGATCGCCAGGTTCGCCGCCGAGGTGGCTCCCCACCTGTCCTGACGCACCATCGGTCCCCCTTCTCCGAAAGGTCTTCGCATGGGCAAGCTGGACGGCAGGGTGGTCCTGATCACCGGTGCGGCACGCGGACAGGGCGTGGCGGAGGCCCGCCTGTTCGCGGCCGAGGGCGCGCGGGTGGTCCTCGGCGACATCCTGGACGAGGCGGGTGAGGCGGCGGCGAAGGAGATCGGCGACGCGGCGCGCTACGTCCACCTGGACGTGTCGAGCGAGGACGACTGGCGGCGGGCGGTGGAGGCCGCCGTCGCCGCGTTCGGCCGGCTCGACGGACTGGTCAACAACGCCGGGATCCTGGCCTTCGAGCCGATCGAGGAGATGTCCCGGGAGGCATATCTGCGGATCGTCGAGGTGAACCAGCTCGGCACGTTCCTGGGCATGAAGGCGGCGCTGCCCGCGATGCGTGCGGCCGGCGGCCCGGGCACGATCGTGAACATCGCCTCCTACGCGGGCCTGGCCGGCATGGAGGGGCTGGTCGCGTACGCCTCCACCAAGGGCGCGGTCCTGGCGATGACCCGGGTGGCCGCCCTGGAGGCCGCCCCGCACATCCGGGTCAACGCGATCTGCCCCGGCGGCGTGCGTACCCCGATGACCGATCCGGGGGGCGTCGAGGGCCTGCCCACCCGGCCGCCCGTCCCGGGCGAGCCGGACCCGGTGAGCGAGGTCTTCGGCGGCATACCTCTGGCCCGCATCGGCGAACCCGACGAGATCGCCGCCGCGGCGCTGTACCTCACCGGGCCCGACAGTTCCTATACGACCGGCACCCACATCGTCGTCGACGGCGGCTGGATGGCCGGCGTGAAGCTCTTCTGAGGCCGTTGTCGGCGCATTCGGATATGCCGCTGTGGCATATCTCGGGTGAGCCCCGTCTCATCCCGTGCGGACCCCTGGCGACCCCGGATATCTGACGTACCATCAGCTTCGTGGGGCGGCCGGACCACGCGTGTGGACGGCGTGCGACCGGCCGCGCGCGTAGGCAACACCGAGGGCAGAGGAGCTTCGCCATGCTGGACCACGTCATCACCGGAGCCACCGTCGTCGACGGGACGGGCGCGCCGTCCTTCCTGGGTGACGTGGGCATCAGGGACGGCCGAATCGTCGCCGTCACCCCCGCCGGCGGCATAACCGAGGAAGCCGCGAGCACCGAGAACGCCGAGGGCCTGGTCCTGGCCCCCGGCTTCGTCGACCCGCACACCCACTACGACGCCCAACTGCACTGGGACCCGTACGCCACCCCCTCGGTCAACCACGGCGTGACCACGATCATCGGCGGCAACTGCGGCTTCACCCTCGCGCCGCTCAAGGCCGAGGACGCCGACTACACGCGCCGGATGATGGCCAAGGTCGAGGGCATGGCGCTGCCCGCGCTGGAGAACGGCGTGGACTGGAGCTGGGAGACCTTCGCCCAGTACCTGGACAAGCTGGAGGGCCGGATCGCGGTGAACGCGGGCTTCATGGCCGGCCACTGCGCGATCCGCCGCTACGTGATGGGCGCCGACTCGGTCGGCAAGGAGGCCACGCCCGAGCAGGTCGCGGCGATGGTGGCGGAGCTGGGCAAGGCGATGGAGGCCGGCGCGCTCGGCTTCTCCACCGGCCAGTCCAACCACACCGACGGCGACGGCAACCCGGTGCCCTCGCGGCATGCCACGCCCGCCGAGATCCTCGCGCTGTGCGAGGAGGTCGGCAAACACGAGGGCACCCAGCTCGAGGTCATCGTGGCCGGCTGTCTGGACAAGTTCTCCGACGACGAGATCGACCTGCTGGTCAAGATGACCACCACGGCCGGCCGCCCGATGAACTGGAACGTGCTCACCGTCGACTCGGCCGCGCCCGACCGCGCGCCCCGGCAGATCCACGCGTCGGAGAAGGCCAAGGAGGCGGGCGGGCGGATCGTGATCCTGACCATGCCGGTCCTGGTCCCGATGAACATGTCGTTCCTGACCTACTGCGCGCTCAACCTGATCCCGGGCTGGGGCCCGATCCTGTCCCTGCCGGTGCCCGAGCGGATCGCCGAGCTGCGCGACGCCGACGTGCGCGCGGAGATGTTGCGCAACGCGGACAGCCCCGAGGCGGGCGTCTTCCGCCGCCTGGCCGACTTCGGCCGCTACGTGATCGGCGACACCTACTCCGCGGCGAACGAGGGCCTGTCCGGCCGGGTGGTCGCCGACATCGCCAAGGAGCGCGGCCAGGACGACTTCTGGACGCTGATCGAGATCTGCATCAACGACGACCTGCGCACGGTGTTGTGGCCGATGCCCACCGACAACGACCAGGCGTCGTGGGATCTGCGGCAGCAGGTGTGGGACAACGAGCACGTCATCCTGGGCGGCTCGGACGCCGGCGCGCACCTGGACCGCATGTGCGGCGCGACCTACACCACCCGCTTCCTCGGCGACATGCTGCGCGGGCGCAAGCTGGTCTCGCTGGAGCGTGCGGTGCAGATGCTCACCACCGAGCCCGCCGAACTCTTCGGCCTGAAGGACCGCGGCCGGATCGCCGAGGGCTTCCACGCCGACCTGGTCCTGTTCGACCCGGCCACGGTCGGCTCCGGCCCGGCCCGCCTGATGCACGACCTGCCCGGCGACAGCCCCCGCCTGACCAGCGAGTCCACGGGTGTGGTCAGCGTCCGCGTCAACGGCGTCGAAACCATCCGCGACGGACAGACCACCGGCGCCGCCAACGGCACCCTGCTCCGCAGCGGCAAGGACACGCGCACGGTCTCGGTCTGACCGCCCCGAGACCCGGCGGCGTACGGGGGTCCTCCCGTACGCCGCCGCCCCGGTCCACGCCCCTGCTCAGGCCGGCAGGTACGTCACCTGGAGCACGAGGACGCTTTCGCTGCGGACGACGATCAAATAGCGGAACATGCCGCTTTCGGGATATGCGGTGCCCATCGGGGGATTCGGTCCCTGGTACGTCGCGCCGTCGAGGTAGAGCGCTTCGGCGGCTCTGACGATTTCCTCGGCTCTCGTCTCGACCTGGGCGATGAATGCCTCGGGAACTCCGCCGACGACGGTCTGCTCGTCGGGGTGGTACTCCCAGCGCCAACTCACGTCTCGACTGCCGTGTACGCAGCGCGCATCAGCTCTTCGGCGATGCGAATACCCCGCGCGCGCACCTCGGCGTCGTCGCTGATGGTGTCGACCTGTTCGGCCCGGTGGTAGCGGAACGCCAGATCGGGGTGGCGCTCGATCTCGACGACCGCGGCCCAGTGGCGGAGCCAGGCCCGCAGAGGATCCAGCCGGTTGATCTTCAGCGCCGTGGTGGTCGCCTCGCGTTGGGAGCGGTCCATCTCCGGGAGCCAATGTGGGGCGAGCAACGTGATCGCCCGACGCAGCCCCTCGATGGTGCGCTCGGGGCGGGGCACGACGGGCGTGCCGTACTCGGACTCGGCGATCGGCATCGCAGGCTCCCTTCCGACCGGCATGACACAGACGAGACCGGCCCCGCTCTTCACTGTACGGCGCCACCGATGTCGATCACGGCGTGCGCCACCCATGCCTCCCACAGCCACTCTCCCCGTGCCGTCGCTCCGAACGCTGCAACGACCGAGTCGCCCAGAGGTCACTCGAATGGACTCGTACCGAGCTCGGCCGACCCACCGTCGACGTGGATGACGACGGCCACGTGACGTGCGACACGAGTCGGGATGGGCATGGATCGGGGCCGCCTACGCTTGGTTCTTTCGGGGGCGGCGTACGGGTCGGCCCCCGTGCGGCGGTGGGTGGGGCACACCCGGGCCGCCGATACCACCCGAGCAGCAGCGACGACAGCGAGGTGTCGCATGACCCCGACTCCCAACGAGGGACGTCCCACCGAGAGTTCGATGCGGCGCGCGCTGCGACGCGCCCGCGACGGGGTCATGCTCGACGTCTCCGAGGCGGCCGTGCTCCTGCACGCCCGCGACGCCGATCTGGACGACCTGTGCGCCTCGGCCGCGCGCGTGCGCGACGCCGGTCTGGAGGCGGTCGGCCGCCCCGGCGTGATCACCTACAGCCGCAAGGTGTTCATCCCGCTCACCCGACTGTGTCGGGACCGCTGCAACTACTGCACCTTCGTCACCGTCCCGGGCAAGCTCCGGCGCGAGGGCCACGGGATGTTCCTCAGCCCCGACGAGGTGCTGAAGATCGCCCGCGACGGCGCCGCGCTCGGCTGCAAGGAAGCCCTGTTCACCCTCGGGGACCGGCCCGAGGACCGCTGGCCCGAGGCCCGCGAGTGGCTGGACGCGCACGGATACGACGACACGCTCGCCTATGTGCGGGCCATGTCGATCCGGGTCCTGGAGGAGACCGGCCTGCTGCCGCACCTCAACCCCGGGGTGCTCTCCTGGACCGACTTCCAACGGCTCAAGCCGGTCAGCGCGTCGATGGGGATGATGCTGGAGACCACCGCGACCCGGCTGTGGTCCGAGCCCTCCGGCCCGCACTACGGCTCGCCCGACAAGGAACCGGCCGTGCGGCTGCGGGTGTTGGAGGACGCCGGGCGTTCCAACGTGCCGTTCACCACCGGCCTGCTGATCGGCATCGGCGAGACGATGACCGAGCGGGCCGAGTCGATCTTCGCGATGCGCAGGGTCGCCCGGCAGTACGGCTCGATCCAGGAAGTCATCGTGCAGAACTTCCGCGCCAAGCCGGACACGGCGATGCGCGGCACCCCCGACGCCGACCTGGTCGAGTTGGCCGCCGCGATCGCCGTCTCGCGGATCGTGCTCGGGCCGAAGATGCGCATCCAGGCACCGCCGAACCTGATCGGCGACGAGTACGCGCTGATGATCGGGGCCGGCATCGACGACTGGGGCGGGGTCTCGCCGCTCACGCCCGACCACGTCAATCCCGAACTCGCCTGGCCGCAGATCGAGTTCCTGGCGGCGCGCACCGCCGAGGCGGGCTTCACGCTGCACGAGCGGCTGAACGTGTACCCCGAGGTGATCCTGCGCGGCGAACCGTGGGTGGACCCCCGGGTATTGCCGCACGTCCGCGCGCTGTCCGACCCGGAGACCGGTCTCGCGATCGAGGGCCGCAACCCCGAGGGCCTGCCCTGGCAGGAACCCGAGGACATCTTCGCCGCCGCGTCCGGCCGCACCGACCTGCACGTGACGATCGACACCACCGGCCGCACCACCGACCGGCGCGACGACTTCGACAACGTCTACGGCGACTGGGACGCGCTGCGCGAGCAGGTCGCCGCCGGCCCCGCCGGGTCGGTGGTCCGGCTCGACTCGGAGGTGCGCGAGGCGCTGGCTCAGGCCGCCGCCGACCCGACCCGGCTGACCGACGACCAGGCCCTCGCGCTGTTCCACTGCGACGGCCCCGCGATGGACGAACTCGCCCGGATCGCCGACGACTTGCGTCGCGAGGTGAACGGCGACGAGATCACCTACATCGTCAACCGCAACATCAACTTCACCAACGTCTGCTACACCGGCTGCCGCTTCTGCGCGTTCGCCCAGCGGCGCACCGACGCCGACGCCTACACCCTCTCCCTGGACCAGGTGGGCGAGCGGGCCGAACAGGCGTGGGCGGTCGGCGCGACCGAGGTCTGCATGCAGGGCGGCATCCACCCCGACCTGCCCGGCACCGCCTACTTCGACATCGCCCGCGAGGTCAAGAAGCGGGTCCCGGGCATGCACGTGCACGCCTTCTCGCCGATGGAGGTGGTCAACGGCGCGACCCGCACCGGGATGTCCATCCGCGACTGGCTGACCGCCGCCAAGGAGGCGGGCCTGGACACCATCCCCGGCACCGCCGCCGAGATCCTGGACGACGACGTGCGCTGGATCCTGACCAAGGGCAAGCTGCCCGCCGCGACGTGGGTCGAGGTGGTCACGACCGCGCACGAGCTGGGCATCCGCAGCTCCTCGACGATGATGTACGGCCACGTGGACACGCCCGCGCACTGGCTCGGCCACCTGCGCCTGCTCGGCCGGATCCAGGACGAGACCGGCGGCTTCACCGAGTTCGTCACGCTGCCCTTCGTCCACACCAACGCGCCGGTGTACCTGGCCGGCATCGCCCGCCCCGGCCCGACCCTGCGGGACAACCGGGCCGTACACGCGATGGCCCGCATCCTGCTGCACGGCAAGATCGACAACATCCAGACCAGCTGGGTCAAGCTCGGCGTCGAGGGCACCAACCTGATGCTCCAAGGCGGCGCCAACGACATGGGCGGCACGCTCATGGAGGAGACCATCTCCCGGATGGCCGGCGCCGACAACGGCTCGAAGAAGTCGATCGCCGAACTGGAGGCGATGGCCGCCTCGCTCGGCCGCCGCGCCCGGCAGCGCACCACCACCTACGGCGAGGTGGACGCCGAGCGGCAGGCGATCGCCCGACGCCACGACGAGGACGTCGACCGGATCATGCTGCCGATCCTGAGCAACTGAGCGAGCGCGACACAGCCGGTCGTGCCGCCGGGCCGGAGGGCGATACCGTCCCCCTCCGGCCCGGCGCCGCTTCCACCGTGCTCTCGGATGAGTGTGCGACCCCCCGGCGATCCCGCGCCGGTACGCTGCGGTGGGGGCTTCGGGGGAGGGAGAACACACATGGCCACACTGTGGTCCAGGGACCGTTTGCAGGACTTTCGGGCTCGGGTACGGGGCTGTCTCGTCGGCGGCGCGATCGGGGACGCGCTCGGTGCCGGGATCGAGTTCCTGAGCCTCGCGGAGATCCGCGAACAGCACGGATCCGACGGGGTCGCCGGGTATGTGACGGCGTACCACCGACACGGCGCGATCACCGACGACACGCAGATGACGCTGTTCACGGTGGAGGGGCTGATCCGCGCGCACGTGCGCCGGGACACCGGGGCCTGGCATCCGCCGACCGACCTGCACGGCGCCTACCTGCGCTGGAAGGCCACCCAGAGCGAATGGGGCCCGGACGAGCGCAAGGACGAGGGCTGGCTGGTCCGCGAGGAGTGGCTGTACAGCTCGCGCGCGCCCGGGTCCGCGTGCCTGCGCGGGCTGGAGGACGAGAGCGTGATGGGCACGCTGGAGCGGCCCAAGAACCCCGACTCCAAGGGCTGCGGCGCGGTCATGCGCTCCGCGCCGTTCGGCCTGCTGGTCGGCTGGCGGCCCGAGCTGGTCTTCCAACTCGCGGTGGAATGCGCGGTGTTGACCCACGGACATCCCACCGGCTACCTCGCGGCGGGCGCGTTCGCGGTGATCGTGCACGCGGTCATGCAGGGCGCGCCGTTGGAGGAGGGCGTACGGATCGCCCTGGAGCTGGTGAAGTCCCGTCCGGAGCACGCCGAGACGGCGCGGGCGATCGAGGCGGCGTCGGCCGCGGTGCGCGCCGGGGCGCCCTCGGCCGAGCGGGTCGAGGCGCTGGGTCAGGGCTGGACCGCGGAGGAGGCGCTGTCGATCGGGCTGTACTGCGCCCTGGTGGCCCCCGACATGCGCACCGGACTGCTGCTCGCGGTCAACCACGGCGGGGACAGCGACTCGACCGGGTCGATCTGCGGCAACCTGCTCGGGGCCATGCACGGCGACACCGTGCTGCCCGCCGACCTGGTCGCCGAACTCGAGGGTCGGGGCGCGATCCTGCAGTTGGCCGACGACTTCGCGATGGAGATGACCCAGGGCACGACGCTGCACGGCCCCGAGGCGGGGGAGACCTGCTGGACCCGGCGCTACCCGCCGAACTGAGCACCGGCCGCCCCGGGCAGTACCCGAGGCGGCCGGATCGCCCCGATCAGGGCCGGCGCTCGTCCACCCACGCGCCCGCGACCATCACCGCGCGCACCCGCAGCGCGTCGTCCAGGACCACCAGGTCGGCCCGCTTGCCCGGCTCCAGCGTGCCGATCCGGTCGGCCAGGCCGAGTGCCCGCGCGGGCGTGGCCGAGAGCGAGCGCACCACGTCGGCGATCGGCAGGCCGCCCGCGACACCGTTGCGCAGCGCCCCGTCCAGGGTCAGCGTGCTGCCCGCGATCGAGTCGCCGCCGGCCAGTCGGGCCACCCCGTCCACCACGTCCACGGTCATCACGCCCAGCGGGTAGACGCCGTCCGGCATGCCCGCCGCGCCCATCGCGTCGGTGATGAAGGCGACCCGGTCCGGGCCCGCGCTCGCGTACGCCAGGTTGACCACGCTGGGGTGCAGGTGCACGCCGTCGTTGATCAACTCGACCACCGCGTCGCTGTCCTGGAGCAGCGCGGTGACCGGCCCCGGTTCGCGGTGGTGCACGCTGCGCATCGCGTTGAACAGGTGGGTGGCCACACTCGCGCCCGCGGCCAGCGCCGCGTGGGTCTCCCGGTGCGTGCCGTCGGTGTGCCCGACCGCGGCGATCACCCCCTCGTCGGCGAGCCGGCGCACCAGTTCGACCCCGCCCGGCAGCTCCGGGGCCAGGGTGACCATGCGGATCGCGCCGTTCGCCACCTTGAGCAGCGTGCCGACCTCGTCCCGATCCGGCGCGCGCAACTGGGTCGGATCGTGCGCGCCGCAGCGGGCCGCGCTCAGATAGGGGCCCTCCAGGTGCAGCCCCGCCAACAGGCCGTCGTGCACGAGCGGGGAGAGTGCGGTCACGATCCGCAGCAGGTCCGCCGGGGACGCGGTGACCAGGCTGGCGACGGTGGTCGTGGTCCCGTGCGAGCGATGGAATTCGGCCACCCGCAGGGCCTCGTCGAGATCGCCGGAGGTGTACGAACCACCCCCGCCGCCGTGCACGTGCATGTCCACGAAACCGGGCACGATCCAGCCGCCCGCGAGGTCGACCACCGGTTCCGAGCCGTTCGGCCGACCCGGGCCGGCGAAAGCGATCCGATCACCCACCACATGCACCGAAGCGCCGCTGACCACCCCCGAGGGCAGCACCACGCGCGCATTGCCGAGCACCGTCACCCGCGCACCTCCAAGGTGTCCCACGCGATGAGTCCGGCGCCTCGGCAACCGGCCTCGTCTCCGAGTGCCGCGGTGACCAGCGGCGGCACGTGTTGGACCACGGCGCGCTCGGCGAGCAGCGTCCGCAAAGGGTTGAACAACTGCTCCCCGGCGAGCGAGAGTCCGCCGCCGATGACCAGCAACTTCGGGTCGTACAGGGCGAGTCCGGTGAGCAGGCCGTCCGCGAACGCGGACAACCCCTTACCCCACACCGCGGCCGCGACCCGGTCGCCCGCGGCGACCCGGGCGACCACCTGGGCCGCGCTCAGCGGCGGGTCGTCGCCCGGCGCGGCCTCGGCGAACGCGTGCGCGATCGCGGGTCCGGAGAAGTGCGCCTCCAGACAACCGACCGCCCCACACGTACATTTACCCCCGCCGGGGCGCACCGTGATGTGCCCGATCTCGCCCGCCTGCCCGTGCGCGCCCGGATAGGGGCGACCGTTCAGCACCAGCACCGAGGCGAGCCCGGTGCCGATCGCCACGAACAGGAAGTTGTCGCAGTCGCGCCCCGCGCCCAGCCGGCCCTCGGCGAGCGCACCGGTACGCACGTCGTGGCTCAAAGCCGCCGGTAGCCCCAGCCGGTCGGCGACCAGCGAGCGCAGCGGCACCTCGCGCCACTGGATGCTGGCCGACCACACCGCGACGCCCGCCGGGTCGTTCACGATGCCCGGCACCACCACACCCGCCGCGCGCGGCACCCCGCCGATCTCGACGGCCCGATCGCGCAGTGCCTCGGCGAAGTCGACGATCCCCGCGACCACGGCGTTGGGGCCGTCGGTCCGTCCGGTCGGGCGCCGCTCGGAGTAGACCAGGCCGCCGTTCGCGTCGACGACGCCGCCCTTGATGTCGGTGCCGCCGACGTCGAGTGCGACGACGCAGTCCGCGCCGGACAGGTCGGACGGCGTGATGTTCACGTGCGGCATCGGCGTCTCAAGTCTGGTAGATGGGGCAGATTGTCGGCCCGAGGGCGGGTGGATCCGAGAATGCGCGTTTGTGCTCACTGGATAGCAGTTGAAAACATGAACATGCAACAGCATCGTTGAGTGAGCGCAACCTCACGGAAACCCCCCACGCGTGACGTGCGGGTCGCCGGGGAGGATGGTCGCAACGATCCGACACGAGTCGGGCGGGCTGTCGGACCTGGCGGGAGGTCGCGGGTGAGTCGTTACGAGCGGTGGGGTGCACTCCTCGAATTGCTGGCCAAGCACGGCCGGCTGGAGGTCGAGGACGTGGCCTCGGAGCTGGACGTCTCGCCCGCCACGATCCGCCGCGACCTGGACCAGCTCGCGCAGCAGCAGATGTTGACCCGCACCCGGGGCGGCGCGGTCGCGCACGCGGTCTCCTACGACCTGCCGCTGCGCTACAAGACCGCCCGACACGCGTCCGAGAAGCAGCGCATCGCGCAGGCGGTGGCGGCCCTGGTCAAGCCGGGGGAGACGGTCGGGATCAACGGCGGCACCACGATGACCGAGGTGGCCCGAGCGCTGGTGGCCCGGGCCGATCTGTACACCGAGGGCGACTCGAACGCGCAGGCGTTCACCATCGTCACCAACGCGCTCAACATCGCGGGCGAACTCGCCGTGCGGCGGCACGTGAAGATCGTGCTCACCGGCGGGGTGGCGCGCCCGCAGTCGTACGAGCTGATCGGCCCGCTCGCCACCGGGATCCTGCGCGAGGTGGCCCTGGACGTGGCCATCCTGGGCGTCGACGCGATCGACGTCGAGCACGGCGCGAGCGCGCACCACGAGGGCGAGGCGAGCATCAACCAGTTGATGGCCGCCGGTGCCGGCCGGGTCGTGGTGGCCGCGGACTCGTCCAAGCTGGGCCGCCGCGCGTTCGCCCGGATCTGCCCGCTGGACCGGATCGGCGTGCTCGTGACCGACACCGCCGCTCCCGAGGAGGCCACCGCGGCGTTCGTGGACGCGGGCGTGCGGGTCGTTCGGGTCTGACGCGCGGGTCGTTCGGGTCTCTTCGAGTCCGTTCGGGTCGCTTCGGGCCTCTTCGGGTCGTTCGGGTCCGAGACCCACCGAAAACTCCGGGCATTTTCGCCTGTCAATGCTGCCGAATCGTTTTCCCAACCAACCCTCCGGCCGGTGCGACGCAAAATTCGCACACAACCGGAATGGATCATTCGAAGAAGCGTCGATGGACCACTTCAAGATCCAATAGGCGTCCTCCGGGCCGGTTCCGCGCATCCGCGCCCGCACGGGTAACGAATTGCCCGGCAAACTGCCGCGACCTCTCCAACCAATCGCAGGATTGGTGTAGACCTTTCTTCCGGCGAGGTGTTGACTGCCGACACGGCGAGTCCGCAAAATGCTCGATGCTGCTCAAGAGTTTTCTCAAAATCCGTGTTGCGAACAGTTTTGCGCATGTGCACGCATGGGGTTGGCGCCACGAAACCCTGCCCAACGGTCCTGTTTTCCCGAAGGCATGAAGGCGGTTCTGCGATGAAGCGGCACCAGATGGCATTGGCGGCGACAGGACTGTCGGCCGCACTGCTTCTGTCAGCGTGTGGTGGGTCGGACGACGACGGCGACGACAGCAAGGGGGCGACCCCCGGCGCCTCCGCGCCCGCCGGCGCCCCGAAGGACGGCACGATCAAATTGGTCGTGGCGGACTACGGCAGCGGCGACGGCAGCATGCAGAAGTACTGGAACGGGGTGATTTCGAGCTTCAACGCGAAGTACCCCGGGATCAAGGTGAACCTGCAGGTCATCAACTGGGATGACATCGACAAGCAGGTCGCGACCATGGTCCAGAACAACGAGATGCCCGACCTGTTGCAGACCGGCGGTTACGCGGACAAGGTCGTCGACGACCTGCTCTACCCGGTCGACGACATCATGTCGCCCGCCACCAAGGCCGACTTCGTGGAGTCCTTCACCCCGGCCGCGACCGTGAAGGGCAAGCAATACGGCATTCCCTTCACCTCCAGCACGCGGCAATTGATCTACAACACGGACCTGTTCACCAAGGCCGGCATCACCGAGCCGCCGAAGACCTGGGACGACCTCAAGGCCGCCGCGACCAAGCTCAAGTCCGCCGGCGTGGCGACCCCCTTCGGCCTGCCGCTCGGCAAGGAGGAGGCCCAGGGCGAGTTCATGAACTGGGCGCTCGGCAACGGCGGCGGCTACCAGACCAACGGCAAGTACACGGTCAACAGCCCGGCCAACGTCGAGGCGCTGAACTGGGTCAACGACAACCTGGTCAAGACCGGGCTGACCGAGTCCAACCCCGGCACCAAGAACCGCAAGGACGTCTACACCGACTTCTACGGCGGCAGCGTCGGCATGGTGAACAGCAACCCCACCATGATCGCCACGCTGAAGAAGGACTACCCGAACCTCAAGTACGCGACGGCGGCCATCCCCGGCAAGACCGGCCCGCTGACCGAGACGCTGGGTGTCTGCGACTGGATGATGGCGTTCAAGAAGAACGGCCACAAGGACCAGATCAAGGCGTTCGTGGACCACGCGTTCAGCACCGATCAGCAGATCAAGTTCCAGGAGCAGTACAGCTTCCCGCCGGTGACCAAGTCGGTGATGGCCAAGATGACGGCCAACCCGAGCAACGCCGGCCTCAAGCCGTACATCGACCTGCTTCCGAACGCGAAGTTCTACCCGCTCAACGACGTCGCGTGGGACGTGCTCTCGCCCAAGATCAAGGAGCAGCTCGGCAGCGCGGTCTCCGGCAAGTCGCCCAAGGACGTGCTCGACCAGCTCCAGAAGGAAGCCGAGTCGGCCGTCGCCCAGCAGAAGAGCTGACGCCTCACCGGACAAGTCCGCGCACCGAACGAGGAGGACGGCCCCGTGGCCGAAACCGCCGTACGCAGAGCGCCTTCCGTGGGCACCAGAGTCAAGAAGGCGCTCGCCCCGCTGCCGTGGATCGGCCCGGCCGTCCTCCTGATCGGTCTCGTGGTCCTGTGGCCCGTGGTCGTGATGGTCTGGAGCTCCTTCCAGCGCATCCGCCGCACCGGCATCGTGGTGGGACCCAACGGCACCGACAACTACACCAAGCTGTTCGACGAACCGGACTTCGTGGCCGTGTTGTGGAACACCGTGGTCTGGGTGCTGGTGGTGGTCGCCGTCACGCTCGTGTTGTCGCTGTTCCTGGCCCAACTGTTCAACCAGCACTTCCCGGGCCGACGCTTCGCCCGCTGGGCGATGATCGTGCCGTGGGCGGCGTCGGTCTTCATGACCGCCGTCGTGTTCAAGTGGATGCTGCACGAGACCCACGGCGTGATCAACACGCTGATGGTCGACCTGCACCTGATGGACGCGGGCAAGGACTGGCTGGGCAAGCCGTCCACCGCGATGCCGTGGATGATGGCGGTCGCCGTCTTCGTCTCCCTGCCGTTCACCACCTACACCCTGCTCGCGGGACTGCAGACGGTGCCCGGTGAGGTGTACGAGGCGGCCCGGATCGACGGCGCGTCCACGTGGCGCACCTACCTGTCGATCACCCTTCCGCTGCTCAAGCCCGCGATCCTGGTCGCGGTCGTGATCAACCTGATCAACGTGTTCAACTCGTTCCCGATCATCTGGGCGATGACCAACGGTGGTCCGGGCTACGAGACCGCGACGACCACGGTGTTCATGTATCAGCTCAAGGCGTCGGACATCGGCGAGAGCGCGGCGATGTCCGTGGCCAACTTCGCGATGATCATCATCCTGGTCGCGTTCTTCCTCGTCGTCAGCCGTGGGAACAAGGAGACCGACCGATGAGCACGAGCACCGCCGCCGGCCGCAAGCCGGGCGCCGGAGCCCCGAAGGCGGCCACGGCCGGCGGGAACGAGGCCAAGCGCGCGAAGTCCGTACTCGGGGGTTCGAAGTACAGCCAAAAGCAACTGTGGTTCGGCGCGCTCGCGTGGGTGATCGCGATCGTGTTCGTGGCGCCGTACATCGAGATGGCGATCACCGCACTGCGGCCGAAGGACGAACTGACCGGCGACGGCTACGTGCCGTCGAAGTTCGAATGGGCGAACTTCGTCGACGTCTGGGACAAGTCCACGCTCGGCGACAACCTCAAGGTCTCGTTGCTGGTCGCGGGCATGTCGACGCTGCTCGTGCTCGTGGTCTCGCTGCCCGCGGCCTACTACACCGCGCGCAAACGGTTCCGCGGCCGGGGCGTCTTCCTGATGCTGGTGCTGGTCACCCAGATGTTCCAGCCGACCTCGCTCCTGGTGGGCCTGTACCGCGAGTTCTACATCCTGGATCTGCTCGACTCGTACTGGGCGCTCGTGCTGGTCAACGGCGCGTTCAACCTGGCCTTCTCGGTGTGGATCCTGACCGCCTACTTCAGCGCGATCCCGGTCGAGCTGGAGGAGGCCGCGATGATCGACGGTGCCTCCCGTCTCGGGGCACTGCGTCGGGTCACGCTGCCGCTGGCGATGCCGGGCATCGTCACCGCGGTCATCTTCACCTTCATCGCGGCGTGGAACGAGTTCACCGTCGCGCTGGTCCTGGTGACCACCCCCGACAAGCAGCCGTTGACGGTCGGGATCAACAGCTTCCTCGGCGCCTACCGGGTCGAGTGGCAGTACCTGTTCGCCGGGTCGGTGGTGGCGATCGTGCCGGTGGTGATCCTGTTCGCGTACATCGAGAAGCACGTCGTGTCGGGGTTGACGGCGGGGTCGGTGAAGTAGGTCGGGGACGGTCGCCCGGATCGTTTCGGGCGGCCGTGGTCGACCCTGGAGAACGCGAAGCCCACAGGTCTCGGGGGCCTGTGGGCTTCGGCGTGTCCGGGCGGGCGGTTACGGCAGGGTGATGTGGTACGCCTTCCGCAGCGTCTCGTGCACGGTCCACACCGTCTCGTCGCCCTCCTGGAGCACACACGCGTCGCCCGGGCCGACCTCGATCGTCGCGCCGCCGCGGATCTCGATCGTGGCGCGGCCGGAGACCACCACGAACAGCTCGTTTGCCTCGGTGTCGGTCACCACGCCCGGGGTGATCTGCCAGATGCCGCGGATCTGCCTGCCGTCCTCGGACTCCCACAGGACCTTGCCCGAGACCTCGGGCGTGCCGGAGACGATCTGCGCCGGGTCGAGCGGGTCGGCTTCGAGCTCGGCGGCGGGGATATGGACGGCAAAGGTAGACATGCGGCGGAGCATATAGGCCAACCGGACGGCCGCCGCTCGCGGGTGATTCGTAGGCTTTTCCGGCGAATCACCGCGCCGGTGCGGTCCTGCGTCGGCATCGGCGGGCACAATGCCCGAGAGCGGGTCGACGGGCCCGCCCGAGGCACCGGAGGGAAGACCGATGGGTGAGGAGCACGACGTGCGGCCGGAGCCGCCCGTGATTCCCGGGCAGGGCGCCGCGGCGACCGCACCCGACGCGACCCCGTCGGGTGGCCTGTCCGAGCGGGACCGGGACATCCTCGAATTCGAGCGCCAGTGGTGGAAGCACGCCGGCGCCAAGGAACGTGCCGTGCGCGACCGCTTCGGCTTCTCCGCGACCCGCTACTTCCAGGTACTGAACACCCTGCTCGACCGACCCGAGGCACTCGAACACGACCCGATGCTGGTGCAGCGGTTGCGTCGGCTGCGCGAGGCCCGCCAGCAGGCCCGCTCCACCGTGCGTCGTACCGGGCACTGAGAGGCCCGGGTGTTCACGCGCCGCAAGGACGAGTACGACGTATTCGACGGCTTCGGCCGCTACGGCCTGATCTGGACCAACGAGCACTCGGGAGCACCCGACCCGGAGCAGGCCCGGGAGGCGGGGGAGGCCGAGGGGGAGTCCGGGCGCGACCTGATCGGCGGCCTGCGGATCGACGACTCGCCCGCGCCGACCCGATCCCGGCGAAGCCTGATCGTGCCGGCGGCCGTACTGGCGGTCCTGGCCCTGGCCGGCGCGCTCGCCATCGCCCGGGAGGAACCCGCCACCCGTGCGGCGGCGGATCGGACCCGGCACACTCGGGCGGACGCCCCCGCGCCCGCGCCGGCGTCCGCCCGCCCGGTACCGCCCGCCCACGCGCCCGCGATCCCGAGGGGCAGCCGAGGCAAGGTCGTCCTGCTCGACCAGACCAGGGTTCCGGCGCTGGCCAAGCGCATGGCCCGCCGCCTGGAGGCGGCCGGCTGGGAGGTGACCGGAACCGACACCTTCCGCGGCGCCGTACCGGCGACGACCGTCTACCACCCCGCCGACCAGGCACCCCAGGCCCGAGCCCTGGCCGCCGCCCTCCCGGGCATCACCCGCGTCAAGCCCGCCTTCGCCGGCATCCCGCGGCACCGCCTGACGGTGATCGTGGTCGACGACCAGGTGGTTCCGTTGGCGGACCGGGTGCTGGGGTCGCTGACCACGCGGTAACGAGTGGCGCCGGCCGCGGAGGGCGGTGCCCGCGCGGGGTGCTCGTGCCGGGGGCGGGTCTTCGAACGCCTGTCGGGCTCCGCGGCGTGAGCGCGGCGGGGAACCCGAGGCGCGGTGCCGGGCGTCGTGGGTCCGGCGGGGGTTCGAAGACACGACCCGGGCCCGTGGCGTGGCCGGGAATCCGCGTCGCGCTCCGACCGCGGGTTAGGTTGGTCGGTATGACCTCGAACCGGTCCACGCTGCCCGAACCCACCACGCCGGCCGGCCGGGTCGGCCTCGCCGCGCTGCTCGACACACCCGCGCAGGCGGTCGTCGCGCTCGATTTCGACGGCACGCTCGCCCCGATCGTCGACGATCCGGAGCATGCCCGGGCCGATACGCGCGCGGTCCTGGCACTGTCCCGGCTGACCCCGCATCTGGCCGCCGTGGTGATCGTGACCGGGCGGCCCGCCGCCGTCGCGGTCGAGTACGGCCGCTTTCGCGGAGTCGCCGGTCTGGAGAACCTCGTCGTGCTCGGCCACTACGGCCTGGAGCGCTGGGACGCGGCGACCGGTCGGGTCAGTGCCCCCGAGCCGCCGCGCGGGGTGCACGAGGTACGGCTCGAACTGCCCGACCTGCTGCGCTCGCTCGACGCGTGGACCACCACCTGGACCGAGGACAAGGGCAGCGCGCTGGCCGTGCACACCCGCCGCGCCCCCGATCCGCAGGCCACCCTCGACCTGCTGCGCGGCCCGCTCGGCGAACTGGCGAAGCGGCACGACCTGGTCGTCGAACCCGGGCGCTACGTACTGGAGTTGCGCCCCCGGGGGATGGACAAGGGGCGGGCGCTGACCGGCTTCCTCGCCGAACGCCGGGCCGCGACGGTGTTGTTCGCCGGGGACGACCTCGGCGACCTCGCCGCGTTCGAGGCCGTCGAGGACCTGCGCGGACAGGGCGTGGCCGGGCTCACCGTGTGCAGCGGCTCGGCCGAGGTGCACGCCCTCGCCGAACGCGCCGACCTGGTCGTGGCCGGCCCGGAGGGAATCGCCGACCTGCTCGGCGCGCTCGCCGACGCGGTTGAAGACAGGCCCTAGCCCTTCACGCCTCCTCCTCCCCGCACGGCTCCGGCGTGCCGTCCGCGATCGCGAAGCGGGCCCTCGGGTCGAGCAGCAACGTGGCCCGCACGCCCGCCGGTTGGGCCGTACGCACGCGCAGGTCCGGGGAGACCCGGATCCCGTGCTCGGCCAGCGTCGCGCGCGCCGTCGCGTATTGGGCCGGGGTCAGGCGGTAGGCGCAGGGCGGTTCGAGGGGCGCCGCCCAGGTCGCGGGCAGGTTGTCGGCGCCGTCCAGGTAGACCCGCTCCGGGCCGTGCTCGGCTCGGGCGCGCGAGGCGCGGATCGCAGACGTGACGGCCTCGCCGCGTTCGGCCGCCATCCGGAGCGTGGCGCGGGCGGCCACCAGGTGCGCCCCCACCCGACGGCGGTGGAGCAGGGCCGCGTCGTCGCGCTCCAGGGCCGACGTGGGGTTGGCGTCGACCTCGACCAGGACCGCGACCGCGTGGTCGAGGGCGGCCGCGTTGCGCAGCAGGCGTTCGTCCCCGTCGCCACCGAGGCGACCCGTCGGGTCCGCGCCGTACACGTCCGACGCCCACCCCGCCGCGCGCAGCGCGGACCCGATCCGATCGCGCGCCAACTCCACGGCCAACCCGCGCAGTTCGGGGTCCACGTTGAGATTGCGCGGCCACAGGTACAGGGTCGGCGCGACGGAGGCGTCCGTCGGCACGTCGAACTCGTGCAGGTCGTGCACGATGTGCGGCCGCGTCTCGCGCAGTACCCGCCGGACGGCCCGCGCCTCGGGCGAGGCCACCGCCAGGTGGTCGCGGTTGAGGTCCACCCCCTCGGCCGTCGCCCGCGTGCCCGCCGCCAGACCGTCGGGGTTGGGCGTGGGCAGCACCAGGACGGTGACCCGTTCGAGCAGTCGGCGACCGGCGGCCGAGCGGTCGTCGGCCAGATCCCGGACCAGCTTCAGGCACGCCTCGCGGCCGGCCGGCTCGTCACCGTGCTGCCCGCAGACGAACAGCACCCGGATCGGCTCCGGCACCGTACGCGCCCCGGACACCGTGATCAGCTCCACGTCCCGACCGCGCGCGCTGCCGCCCACCCGGGTCACCGTCACCCGGGCCGGCTCCCACCCGACGCGATCCGGGCTCGGCGCCGCCGCGATCAGCTCGCGCAGGAGGTCGCGTTCCTCCGCCGCGGTGGTCCAGGACAGGCCGCCCCGACGCTCGAACCCCGTGGTGATCCGCCCGCCGCGACCACCGCTCGCCGGCGCCGGACCGAGGGCGACGCCGGCCACCAGCGCCACCAGGAGCATCGATCTCGCCGCCCGTGTCGTCCACGTCCGCCATGTCCGCCACGCCCTCATCCTCGAACCACCGTCCCCTCCCACGCGCAAGTCCCCCGACCTCTGCGGGACTTGCGCGAATTCCACACCCTGAACACCGGGAATCGCACACCCGGCACACCGAGCATGGCCCGGCGAAGGGAGTTGATGGCAGAGCCCGACTGGCCTAGGCTCGCTGATTCCGCTGTCCCACCCAGTGCAGTGATCGGGAGCCGTGATCGGTGCCCGGCACCGGTGGGTCGCGCGGGCCGCCACCCGAATCGGGCATCCGGCCCGTGCCCTCCGCAGGGGCGCACCAGGACGGGCCGCCGAGCCCGGCCGGGCTCCGATATGTCAGCGCCACGAATCGGAGACAGTCATGTCCGCGCCCGCCACCGTCCCCGACCCCGCCCTGCCCGCCGACCCCGCCCCCGACCGGGCCGAGGCGAACCCCGGCACCGACGCGCTCGCCGTCGAACGCGCCTACCTGGACGCCTCCCGCGCCGCCCTGCGCCGCATGCGCGAGGAGACCGAGGCGCTTGACCTGCGCGACGTCGGCGCCACCGCCGTCGCCACCGAGACCGCCCGGCACCTGATCGCCAAGCGGCTCGCCGCGCTCGGCGACCACGCCGGATCCCCGCTGTTCTTCGGCCGGATCGACGGCCGGTTCGCCGACGGCGTCGAGGGTGTCGAGCCGATCGAGGTCACCGCCGACCCGGACAAGGCCGTCGAGTCGTTCTGGATCGGCCGTCGGCACGTGCACGACGAACTCGGCGACCCGATGGTGGTGGACTGGCGCGCCCCGCTGTCGCGGTCGTTCTACCGGGCCAACCGGGCCGATCCGCTGGGCGTCGAACTGCGCCGCCGGTTCGGCTGGACCGCCGGCGAACTGACCGCGTTCGAGGACGAGCACCTGACCGACCCCGACGAGGCGGAAAGCGCCAGTGGGATCCTCGCGGCCGAGATCGAGCGTCCCCGCGTCGGCCCGATGCGCGACATCGTCGCCACCATCCAGCCCGAGCAGGACGAGATCGTGCGCTCCGACCTCGGCCACACGCTCTGCGTCCAGGGCGCGCCCGGCACCGGCAAGACCGCCGTCGGCCTGCACCGCGTGGCCTGGCTGCTCTACGCCTACCGCGACCGCCTCGCCCGCAGCGGCACCCTCGTGGTCGGCCCGAACCGCTCGTTCCTCGACTACATCCAGCAGGTGCTGCCCGCGCTCGGCGAGGTCGAGGTCGGCCAGACCACCGTCGAGGACCTGGTCACCCGCACCTCCAAGATCAAGGTCCGGGCGCTGGACGAGGCGGTGTCCGGCACGATCAAGGGCGACGCGCGGATGGCCGAGGTGCTGCGCCGCGCGGTCTGGTCCGGCCTGAGCGAACCGCGGGAGTCGGTGGCCGTGGTCCGCGACTCGCGCACCTGGCGGCTCGCGGTGTACGAGGTCGAGGAACTGGTCACCGCGCTGCGCGGGCGCGACGTGCGCTACGGCGCCGCGCGCGACATGCTCCGCCAGCGGATCGCGCACGCGTTGTTGACCAAAATGGAGGAGCGCGGCGAATCCCCCGACGACCGGGTGCAGGACGCGGTCGCGCGCAGCCGGCCGGTCAAGGCGGCGGTGGACGCGATCTGGCCGGCGGTGGACCCGCTCAAGCTGGTCTTTCGGCTGCTGGGCGAACCCGCGTTCCTGGCCGCCTGCGCGGACGGCGTCCTGACCGCCGACGAACAGGCCGCGATCGGTTGGGCCAAGCCCCCGCGCTCGGCGGGCGCCGCGCGCTGGACCGTGGCCGACGCGGTGCTCGTGGACGAGACCGCCGACCTGCTCCACCGCACCGGCGGCTACGGGCACGTGGTGATCGACGAGGCGCAGGACCTGTCCCCGATGCAACTGCGCGCGGTCGGCCGGCGCTGCCCCACCGGCTCGGCCACCGTGCTCGGCGACATCGCCCAGGGCACCACCCCGTGGGCCACGCCCGGCTGGGCCGAGACGCTGCGCCACCTCGGACACGAGGGAGCCAGGATCGAGGAACTGACCCGGGGCTTTCGGGTGCCGCTGCAGATCCTGGAGTTCGCGAGCCGGTTGTTGCCGCTGATCGCCCCCGGCCTGGCGCCGGCGTCCTCGGTCCGGCAGGCGGCGGGCGCCCTGGAACTGCGCGCGGTCGAGCCGGACGAGCTGGCCGCGCGGTCCGCCGAGGCGGCCGTCGAACTGCTCGGCCACGAGGGCTCGATCGGCCTGATCTGCGCGGACGCGCGAGTACCCGAGGTCGCCGCCGCCCTGCGCGCGACCGACGTCGCGCACCGCGTTCTGGGCACGGACGGCGACATCGACGCGGCCCGGATCAGCGTGGTCCCGGCGTCGCTCGCCAAGGGCCTGGAGTTCGACCACGTCGCGGTCGCCGAGCCGACCGAGATCGTCGACGCCGAAACCCAGGGCCTGCGCCGGCTCTACGTGGTACTCACCCGCGCCGTCTCCGGCCTGGTAGTGGTACACGCGGCACCCCTCCCCACCCCCCTGACAACCCCTTGACCCCACCCCCTGGGACGCCCCACACCGCCCACGACTCGTCCACCCTTGCAGCACGTCAGCACCCCACCCCGACCCACCCACACGATCGACCCACGAAGCCCAGCAGAGCCGCGAAACTCGTTCCGAACACCCCGGAGCGCGGACGTAAACCCGCCCCCGCAAACCCCCCATGGCACGTCAGCGCCCCCACCGCTCCCCGCCCACGTGATCAACGCGCGAAGAGCGGCGGAGCCGCGAACGGTCCGGGCACCCGCGAGCGCGGAGGTGCCCCGGGCCGCGCTAACCCGCATGGCGCGTGAGCGCCCCCGACCCGGGCCGCCCACGCGATCGACGCGCGGGAAAGCGGCGGGGCCGCGAACGGTCCGGGCACCCGGGAGCGCGGAAGTGCCCCCGACCCCGCAAACCCCCATGGCGCGTCAGCGCCCCCGCCGCTCTCCGCCCACGTGATCGACGTGCGAAGAGCGTCGGAGCCGCGAACGGTCCGGGCACCCGGGAGCGCGGAGGTGCCCCGGGCCCCGCTAACCCCCATGGCGCGTCAGCGCCCCCGACC
>NZ_BIFH01000030.1:25715-236464 GCF_003967355.1 Embleya hyalina
AACAAAACGAGTGAACCACGTGTGTCGAACCGGTTGGTGGTCGGCTTCGCTCGCTCGTTCTGCCATGCTGGCCGAGTGGAACGCATCCAGGAGTCCGCGACCGTGACGCTGCGGGACCAGTGGGCCCGGCTCGTCGGTGAGCACGCCGAGGCCGGCGCCGTCGTCGAGAGCCTGCTGGCGCGCTATGCCGAGCCGCACCGCCGTTATCACGACACCGACCATCTGCGCACCGTGCTCGACCTGATCGGCGAACTGGCCTACGAGGCCGACGACGCCGACGCGGTCGTGCTCGCCGCGTGGTTCCACGACGCGGTCTACGACCCGGCCCGGGCGGACAACGAGGAGCGCAGCGCGCGCCTCGCCGAGCGCGGGCTGCGCGAGGCGGGCGTGGCGCCGGCCCTGGTGGCCGAGACGGCACGCCTGGTCCGGGTGACCGCCGAGCACGCGCCCGGCGAGCACGACCACAACGCCCACGTGTTGTGCGACGCCGACCTGGCCATCCTGGCCGCCGACCGGGAGCGCTACGAGGCGTACACCGCGGCGGTGCGCGAGGAGTACGCGTTCGTTCCGGACGAGGCGTTCCGCGCCGCCCGGGCCGCCGTACTGCGCGACCTGATGTCGCTGCCCCGGCTGTTCCACACCCGCCTGGGCGCCGCCCGCTACGAGGAGGCGGCCCGCTTCAACATGCGCGCCGAACTGGAGCGCCTGGAAGGCAGCATCCCGCGCCAGCAGTCCTGAACCCGGCCCCGCCGGATCCCGCCTCGGCGCCCGGGGCCCGCGGCGCGCCAGGCCGGGGTCAGCGCGGGCTGTAGCGCTTGCGCCGCCGCAACCCCGCCCGGGTCAGCCGGACCACCAGCTCCCGGCTGGAGACCGGCTCGGCTCCCCGCTCCAGCGCACGGGCGTACAGATCGGCCGGTACGTCGTAGTGGTCCCGGTCGAACGCGCGTTCCGGCGCGCCGAGTTCGCGCGCGAACTCGTGCAGTTCGGCGTGCGAGACGTCACTGACGAGGTGCGACCACAGCCGCCCGCGCCCGGGCCAGGCCGGGGGATCGATGAGAAGAGCCACGGGCTCGATTCTCGTACACATTCGGTTCCGGCGTGATCGGGCGCCCGCCGCGCCCGCCGTGATCACCCACACTGGGCACATGAGCAAGGATCCCACCGACGTCGCCCTGCTGACCGCCCGTGCCCAGGTCCTGGCCGACCTGCGTACGCACGGCGCCGAGACCCCCGAGACGGTGACCGTCGTCGAGCACGCCCTGGTCGAGCGCAAGTGGTGGGTCGAGCAGTGGCCCGACGGCGCCGCCTTCGTGCCCGGCCTGATCGGCCAGGATGTGCAGGAGGCGCTGGCCGAGCAGGGCCGGGTGTGGCCGCCGTGTCCGCTGCACGACGACCACCCGCTCTACCTCGAACCCGAACTCGGCGAGGACCCGCACTGGGTCTGCGAGCGGGCCGGCGCCGTGATCGCCCCGCTCGGCGCGCTGACCTCGACTCGGCCGCCGAACGAGCGGGCGGTCGGGGACGCGTAGATCGGCCGGTCGGCGCCCACCGCGCAGGCGCCGACCCCCAGCCCCATCCCTCGCCCCGACCCCCGGCGACCCCGGCGTACGCGGCCTCCCGGGCCGCGCTCACCACCCGGTCGTCGTCCTCGCGCGCGCGGGCGTGCCGAGCAGGTGCGACACGCCGAGCTGCGAAAGCGCTTGTACGCCAGGACGGAAGGAACACGTGGTTCCCGAAGTCCCGTCACGCGCCCACGAGCCCACGAGCCCACGAGCGAGCGACCGGCGCTGCCGGCGAATATCACCGGGGCGGGAAGCCCGAAGTGTCCAACTCGATCCCGAAGGGGTCGGGGATGACGACCGCGCCGCCGAAATCGACACGTTGCACCCGCTGATAGACCTTGCCGTCGGGCTCGGAGTACAGCGTTGCCGCCGGACCGTCCTTGTCCCACCGATCCACGAGCAGGTAGAGCGGAATCGGTCCGTGTGCGTACGCCCGCGACTTGTCGATGCGATGGGTGCTCGCGTTGCTCGGGGAGGTGATCTCGGCGACGAGAAGAATCCGATGCGCCGGAGTCGGCGTGGCCACGTCTTCCCGGGCCATCACCACCAGGTCGGGAACACACAGACGACCGACCGACACGATCTCCACACCGAGACGCTGAAACGCGCCGCATCCGGCCGGGGCGGCCCGGCGAAGCTGCCAATGGACGTCGTCCGCAATCAATTCATGCTGGTGCGCGGGTGGCGGCGCGAAATCGTAACCATGCGGCAGGGCTTGGACGTTCTCTCCGTCGAACTCGGCGCGCCGGTGCTCTCACCTCGATCACGGGTGCGGTCATCTCGTCCACCTCGCCTACCTCGATCCATGCCGTACAAGAACGACGCCACGGTCGCCCGGAGACCATTGCAGGGTAAGTCGCCGGTGCCACTCGAACGAGCGAACACGCTTCGAACACTGCCGGAAGGCCCCGGCACTGCCGGAAGGCCCCGGGGCACGCGAAAGAGGCGGCCCCCCGAAGGGGACCGCCTCTCGCGTGGAGCTAGCGACCGGGTGGGTCGGACCACCGATCCTCAGCGGATCAGAAGTCCATGCCGCCCATGTCCGGGGCGCCGCCGCCGGCCGGAGCGGCGTTCTTCTCCGGCTTGTCGGCGATGACGGCCTCGGTGGTCAGGAACAGCGCGGCGATCGACGCGGCGTTCTGCAGCGCGGAACGGGTGACCTTCGCCGGGTCGATGATGCCCTCGGCGATGAGGTCCACGTAGTCGCCGGTCGCGGCGTTGAGGCCGTGACCCGGGGTCAGGTTGCGCACCTTCTCCACAACCACGCCGCCCTCGAGGCCGGCGTTGACCGCGATCTGCTTGAGCGGGGCCTCGACGGCCAGGCGCACGATGTTCGCGCCGGTGGCCTCGTCGCCGTCCAGCTCGAGCTTGTCGAACGCGATGGTGGACGCCTGGAGCAGGGCCACGCCACCACCGGCGACGATGCCCTCCTCGACGGCGGCCTTCGCGTTGCGCACCGCGTCCTCGATGCGGTGCTTGCGCTCCTTGAGCTCGACCTCGGTCGCGGCACCGGCCTTGATGACCGCCACGCCGCCCGCGAGCTTCGCCAGGCGCTCCTGGAGCTTCTCGCGGTCGTAGTCCGAGTCGGAGTTCTCGATCTCGGCGCGGATCTGGTTGACCCGACCCGCGACCTGGTCCGAGTCACCGGCGCCGTCGACGATGGTGGTCTCGTCCTTGGTGACGACGACCTTGCGGGCGCGGCCGAGGAGTTCGAGACCCGCGGTGTCGAGCTTGAGGCCGACCTCCTCGGAGATGACCTGGCCACCGGTGAGGATGGCGATGTCGCCGAGCATGGCCTTGCGACGGTCGCCGAAGCCCGGGGCCTTGACGGCGACGGACTTGAAGGTGCCGCGGATCTTGTTCACGACGAGCGTGGCCAGGGCCTCGCCCTCGACGTCCTCGGAGATGATCATCAGCGGCTTGCCCGACTGCATGACCTTCTCGAGGAGCGGGAGGAGGTCCTTCACCGAGGTGATCTTCGAGTTGACGATGAGCACGTAGGCGTCTTCGAGGACGGCCTCCATGCGCTCCATGTCGGTCGCGAAGTAGGGCGAGATGTAGCCCTTGTCGAAGCGCATGCCCTCGGTGAGCTCGAGCTCGAGACCGAAGGTGTTGCTCTCCTCGACGGTGATGACGCCTTCCTTGCCGACCTTGTCCATGGCCTCGGCGATCATCTCGCCGATCAGCGGGTCGGCGGCGGAGATCGAGGCGGTGGAGGCGATCTGCTCCTTCGTCTCGACGTCCTTCGCGAGCGCGAGCAGCTGCTCGGAGACGGCCTCGACGGCCTTCTCGATGCCGCGCTTGAGGGCCATCGGGTTCGCGCCGGCGGCCACGTTGCGCAGGCCCTCGCGGACGAGCGCCTGGGCGAGGACGGTCGCGGTCGTCGTACCGTCACCGGCGACGTCGTCCGTCTTCTTGGCGACCTCCTTGACCAGCTCGGCGCCGATCTTCTCGTACGGGTCCTCGAGCTCGATCTCCTTGGCGATGCTCACACCATCGTTGGTGATGGTGGGCGCACCCCACTTCTTCTCGAGCACGACGTTGCGGCCCTTGGGGCCCAGCGTGACCTTGACGGCGTCGGCGAGCTGGTTCATCCCGCGCTCGAGGCCGCGGCGCGCTTCCTCGTTGAACGCGATGATCTTGGCCATGTGGTGAAGTCCTCCCAGAACGGGGGTGAGTGCCGGACCGCACAGGCGCCCGCGACGGACGACCCGACCACCGCGAGGATCCCTCCCTCACGGGTGCCGAGCCTCACCGGCCCGGTCCGTTTCTGTCACTCTCACATCCAGAGTGCTAACGCCAATGATTAGCACTCGCCCATGCCGAGTGCAAGCGCAACGGCGGGTCTCGACGCCCCGCCCGCACACCCGCGCGTGTCACACACCCCGGATCCACCCCTACGGCGGGTCGCCGTGCGCCGCGCGCCCACCCCGAATCCGGGCACCACACCCGCCCTCGGACGGCGCCTGCCACCCGTGGCCGCACCGGGACCCGCCCGCCCCGGTGCGGGACGGGGCGTGCCGCGTGTGCCCGGACCGGGGTTCGGGTGCCACCGGCCCACAGGGCGTCTCCGCCCGCCCTCGCACGGTGCCGGGGCAGGCCCGGATCGGGAATCCCGACCACCGGGCCCGCCCGAATCGGGGGCTCGCGGCGGATGCGTGGTCCGTGCTCCGGGGGCTGCCCTTGCCCGCCCGGAGCCGGGTGTGCCGCCCGGGTCCGTGCCGGCCTCGGGTGCCGCGCCCGTCCGCACCGCGTTCGCCCGTGCGGGCCCGCCGCCCCCATGCCCGCGCCTGTATGGGTCCGGCCTTCCGCCCGTGCCCACATCGGGCCGGGGGTGGTGTGCTCGGTTGCGTCGGTCGTGTCCGCGCCGGGCTCGGGTGGCCGCCCTTTCGCCGGAGCGGGTTCGCGTGTACCGCCGCATCCGCCCGCGCGCACCGTGCCTGGCCCGTCCGTCCCACCCTGCGCCGGCCGTCCGGGCCGCCCGGTCCGCGCCGTCCGTCCGGCCGCGCCCGGCGACCGCGCCGCGCCGCCGCGCCTCGGCGGCCCCACCCGCCCGTGCCGTGCCGCGCTACGCCGCCCGTCCGGCCCGCGTCCCGCCGCGTCCGTGCCCCGCCATTCCCGTGCGCTTTGTGCCCGGGCGGGCAACGACCGGGGCCCGGCCTCCGCTTGGCGGGAAGGCCGGGCCCCGGTCATGTGATCCGACAGGATCGGGCGCGTGATGTGCCGCGATGTGTCGTGCAGTCCGTGGTGTGGACCGTTTCAAGCAGAGGAGCAGAGGAGCGCATGGCTCCCGGTTCAGGCGGTGACGCGGACCATGTCGGCCTGCGGCCCCTTCTGCCCCTGCGAGATCTCGAACTCGACTCGCTGCCCCTCCTCGAGCGTCCGGTACCCGTCCATCTGGATCGCGCTGTAGTGGACGAAAACGTCCGCCCCACCGTCGACCGCGATGAAGCCGTACCCCTTCTCCGCGTTGAACCACTTGACGGCGCCCTGAGCCATTCCTAACTCCCCTGTTACTGGCCCTTTCACGGATACTGCACGCCGCAGCTCCGGGTTCGTATCCAGAAGGACCCGGCCCTCTGCTACGACCGCGGCTGAATGTATCCGGACGGATGCCCGGAGCAACAGGTCAATCGGACGAGAATTCCCGGGCGAATAAAGCGCGCATTTCTCGCGAGTCTCCGGAAAAGCCGTATTTCAATCCACCAGGAAAACGACCTTCCACACATAACGGATGTGATCCCGACCACGGGTTTACCGACGCGCCGCCGCCAAAGACGGGAAATGGAGCCGGTTAAACCCGGGTTACACACAACCTTCGGCAGGAACGAAGAAATCCGCCGCACGGTGCTCCGGCGGCGGATTTCTTCGTTCCGTTTCGCGTCCGATCGAGGAAGATCGGGACGGTCGGCCTATCGCGTCAGCAACCCCCGGCGACCGCCGGGATGATCGAAACGGTGCCCTTGTCGGGGATCGCCGTGGCGAGCCCGTCGGCGAAGCGCACGTCCTCGTCGTCCACGTAAAGATTCACAAAACGACGCAGCTTGCCCTCGTCGTCGAGGATGCGCGCGCGAATTCCGGTGTGGTCCTTTTCCAGGGAGTCCAGGACCTCGGCGAGCGTGGTGCCCTCTGCGGACACCTCCGCCGCCCCACCCGTGTAGGTGCGCAGGATGGTCGGGATGCGAACGGAGACGCTCATGCGAGGCCGGCCTTTCGGAAGGAGTCCAGGGTGGGTCGAATGGTCGCGGTGGGTCCGGTGGTCGGCGTGACCGCGTCCAACGTCTTGAGGCCGTCGCCCGTGTTGAGCACGACCGTCTCGGCGTCCGGGTCCAGCGCGCCGGACTCGAGCAGCTTGCGCAGGCAGCCCACGGTGACCCCGCCCGCGGTCTCGCCGAAGATGCCCTCGGTACGCGCGAGCAACTTCATCGCCTCGACCACCTCGACGTCGTTCACGTCCTCCACCGCGCCGCCCGTGCGCTTGCACACGTCGAGCACGTAGGGACCGTCGGCGGGGTTGCCGATCGCGAGCGACTTGGCGATCGTGTCCGGCCGCACCGGGCGGATCACGTCGTGCCCGGCCTTCCACGCGGCGGCCACCGGGGAGCACCCCGTCGCCTGGGCGCCGAAGATCCGGTACGGCGCGTCCTCGACCAGACCCAGCGCGATCAACTCGCGGAAGCCCTTGTCGATCTTGGTCAGCTGCGACCCCGACGCGATGGGAACGACGATCTGCTCCGGCAGTTTCCAGCCGAGTTGTTCGGCGATCTCGTAGGCGAGCGTCTTGGAACCCTCGCCGTAGTAGGGCCGCAGGTTGACGTTGACGAAGCCCCAGTTCTCCCCGGCCGGGTCGCCGATCAGCTCCGAACAGAATCGGTTGACCTCGTCGTAGGTCCCCTCGATGGCGACCAGCTCGCCGCCGTAGACCGCCGCCGTGACGACCTTGCCGGCCTCCAGGTCGGCCGGGATGAACACACAGCTGCGCAGGCCCACCCGGGCGGCGGCGGCACCCACCGCGCCGGCCAGGTTGCCGGTGGAGGAGCAGGACAGCGTGGTGAAGCCGAAGGTGCGCGCGGCCTCGACCGCGATCGCGACCACGCGGTCCTTGAAGGAGTGCGTCGGGTTCCCGGAGTCGTCCTTGACGTGCAGGTTGCGCACGCCCAGCTCGCGGCCCAGGTTCTCGGCCCGGACGAGCTTGGTGAAGCCGGGGTTCAGGCTGGGCCGGGACGCGACGTCCGCGGACACCGGCAGCAGCGGCGCGTAGCGCCAGATGTTGTGCGGCCCGGCCTCGATCTGCTCCCGCGTCACGGTGCCGAAATCGTAGGCGACCTCGAGGGGGCCGAAACAGGACTCGCAGGCGTACTTCGGGCCGAGCTCCGTGCGCTCGCCGCACTCGCGACACGACAGCGCGACGGCCGGACCGAAGGAGGTGGGGGTGGCGCTGGTGGTGCGGGTGGCGGTGGGTGTCGCCATGGCGAGGGCCTTTCTGTCCTCATCTTTACCCGTGGGGTCCCACGGGCCGGACTTGGCACCTGTCCGATTCGTCGGCCGCTCGCTCGCGCCGAAAGCGCGTCACGAGGAATGACGATCGGATGGTTGCCGGGGCTTCAACGGGCCGTTCCCTCTGCCCCTCTGGATGAGCTGCTATGGCGGTGGACACACCCTTCGCCGGGTGGCCGGTCCGCGTTTGTCCGGTCCGACGTGCGATCGTCGTAACCGGTGACGACGACTGTAACCGAACCGGTGCCGCGTCGATCATCCGGTCCACCTCGCGAGACGATAAAGGGTGGAACGACCGAGGCCGGAACACCGGCGACGACAGGGGATCTTCGAACGTGACGCACGAGGTGGGCGACTGGCTCCGACGGCGGTCCTCCGCCGCCGCCGACTGGCCCGTCGACAGGCTTCTCGACGCCAAACGCGACACCCGGGTCAGCGTCGTCCTGCCCGCGTTGAACGAGGCGGCGACCGTCGGCGACATCGTCAAGGTGATCCGGACCGAGCTGGTCGAGCGGGTGCCGCTCGTGGACGAGCTGGTGGTGGTCGACTCCGGCTCCACCGACGACACCTCGCGGGTGGCGGCCGACGCGGGCGCGCGGGTGGTGCACCGCGACGACATCCTGCCCGCGCTCCCGGCCGTGCGCGGCAAGGGCGAGGTGTTGTGGCGCTCGCTCCTGGTCACCGACGGCGACATCGTCGCGTTCGTGGACGCCGACCTGAAGGACTTCTCGGCGGACTTCGTCACCGGGATCCTCGGCCCGCTGCTCACCGATCCCTCGGTCCAGCTGGTCAAGGCCATGTACGACCGGCCACTGGAGATCGGCGACACGATCGTGCCCGCCGGCGGCGGCCGGGTGACCGAACTGGTCGCCCGCCCCCTGCTCAACCTGCACTGGCCCGAACTGGCCGGCTTCGTGCAGCCGCTCGGCGGTGAATACGCGGCCCGCCGCACCCTGCTCGAACAACTGCCCTTCCCGTGTGGCTACGGCATCGAGACCGCGATGCTCGTGGACACCCTGCGCCTGGTCGGCCTGGACGCGATGGCGCAGGTGGACGTCGGCGTGCGACGGCACAACCACCAGGACGAGGCGGGCCTGGGGCGGATGGCGGCGGAGATACTCCGGGCCGTCGAGCGCCGACTGCGCCGCGCGGGCGCGCACCCGGCCGAGCCGAACACCGTGCTGACCCAGTTCGAACGGGACGAGACCGGTTTCCGGGTGCGCACCCACGACATCGCCGCCCGGGAGCGACCGCCGATGGCGACGGTGCCCGAGTATCGGGCGCGAACCCGCCTGGTCGAGCGCTGACCGCCGATACCCGAGAGGCACAATCCCACTACGCGCGGTAGTGGTCGGTGGGCGTGATACTCGCCACACCGTTCGAACCGAGGGCACGTTCGGCCCAGGTTTGCGCACCGGGATGCGTGGCTAGGGTCGGGGCATGAGTGCTCCCCCTCCAGTCGCCCCCTCTCCCGCCGGGGTGCTGGTCGCCTCCAACCGCGGTCCCGTGTCCTTCTCCCTGGAGGACGACGGCACGCTCACGGTGCGGCGGGGCGGCGGCGGACTGGTGTCCGGCCTGTCCACCGCCGGGCAGGGCACCGGCGCCGTGTGGGTGTGCTCCGCGCTCGGCGAGCCCGACCGCACCGCGACCCGCGCCGCGCCCTCGGGCCGGCTGGATCTCGCCGGTCACGACACCGGCGGGCTGGCCGTGCGGATGCTCGACATCGACCCGGGCACGTTCGCACGGGCGTACAACGCGATAGCGAACTCGACCCTGTGGTTCGTCCACCACCTGCTCTACGACACCCCCTCCAAGCCGGTCTTCGACGCGCGCTTCCGCAAGGAGTGGGCCTCCTACGAGGCGTACAACCAGGCGTTCGCCGAGGCCCTGGCGGAGGAGGCGGCCGAGGGCGCCAAGGTGGTCGTCCAGGACTACCACCTGACCCTGGTGCCGGTGCTGCTCCGCCGACTGCGTCCCGACCTGCGGATCGGCCACTTCGCGCACACCCCCTGGGCGCCGCCGGACTACTTCCGGCTGCTGCCCGACGACATCGCCCGCTACGTGCTCGAAGGTGTGCTCGGCGCGGACCACGCCGGATTCCATTCCCGGCGCTGGGCGCTCGCCTTCCTGGACTGCTGCGCCGACGTGCTGGGCGCCGAGGTGGACCGGGACGCGATGACCGTCACGCACGCGGGCCACGTGACCGAGATCGGCGTCCACGCGCTGGGCGCCGACGCCGAGTTCCTGCGCGAGCGCGCCTCCCGGGCCGACGTGGACACCCGCCTCGCCGGGCTGCGCGAGGCGGTCGGCGACCGTCGGGTGATCGTCCGGGTGGACCGGACCGAGTTGTCCAAGAACATCGTCCGGGGCCTGCTGGCCTACCGCGAACTGCTGCGCACCCGACCGGAATGGCTCGGCCGGGTGGTGCACGTGGCGTTCGCCTATCCGTCGCGGCACGACCTGCCGGAGTACCGCGAGTACACCGCCGCGGTGCAGCGGGTGGCCAAGGAGATCGACGACGAGTTCGGCACCGGCGACTGGCAGCCGCTGATCCTGCACGTCAACGACGACTTCCCGCGTTCGCTCGCGGCCTATCGGCTGGCCGACGTCGCGCTGGTGAACCCGATCCGGGACGGGATGAACCTGGTCGCCAAGGAGGTGCCGGTGGTGTCCCTCCTGGACGAGGGGCACGGGGGCTGCGCGCTGGTGCTCTCGCGCGAGGCGGGCGCGTGCGAGGAGTTGGGCGAGGACGCGATCGTGGTCAACCCCTTCGACGTCTCGCAGACCACCGAGGCGCTGCACGAGGCGCTGACGCTGGACCCGACCGACCGGCTCCAGCGCACCAAGCGGCTGGCCGCGGCGGCGGTCGCGCTCAACCCGCAGCAGTGGTTCCTGGAGCAACTGGACGCGCTGGACGCCTCGGACGCGCGCGAGGGGTGAGAGGGCCGCCGTGCGCCGGCCGAACCGCGCGGTTCGGCCGGCGCACGGCGGCGCCTCGGGGCTCGGCGCTCAGGCCGCGGTCGGCCCGGCGGCGCGGCGTCGGCGGGTGGTCACCACCGCGACCGTGCCGGCGGCGACGAGGGCCGCGCCGACGGTGCCCGCGGTGGCCAGGCCGACCGGGCCGGTGAGCGCCAGGTTGCCGCCGCCGGACGTGCCGCCCGAGCCGCCGGTGGACCCCGAGGCCCCGCCGGCTCCGCCCGACGTGGTACCCGAGGCGCCGCCCGTGCTCGCCGAACCGGTGGTGCCGGTACCGGTGTTGCCGCCGGCGGTGCCCGCGCTCGTCCCGGCGGTCGTGGTCGCGCCGCCCTTGAAGGCGACCTTCACGAAGGCGTCCTGGCTGCGGTCGGGGGAGCCGTGCGCGGCCATGGTCAGCACATAACACTCGGTCTTGAGGCAGTCGACGTCCTTGCCCGCGCCGTTCTTGTACGTGGCCTTGACGTCGGTGAGCGTGACCGAGAACGTGCCGTCGGGGTTGATCCCGTCCGCGCCGTACGCCTTGATCCACTTCGAGGCGCCGTAGTTGCCCGCGTTGGTGGTCCAGTCCGCCTCCTTCGGACCGAACACCACGTAGATCCCGTTGCCGCTGCCGGCCGCGTAGCCGGAGCCCTTGACGGTGACCGAGGCGCCCGCCGGGTCGAGGCCGGTGTTCGGGGTCACGGTCAGCGTCACCCCACCGGCCGCTCGTGGGGCTGCGGCGGGCGCCTGCGCGGCCGGTGCCTGTGCGGCCTGTGCCGCCGTGGCCGCGCGCAACGATCGGGGCGCCGCGGCGGTCGGCGCGGGTACGGCGAAGGTCAGCGCGACCTTGGCGGTGGGCCCGCCCTCGGCCCCGACCCGAACCTCGAACGCCGGGGCGTCCGGGGCGAATCCGGTGCCGACCACGAGCGGGGTCGCGACGAAGCCGTTGCCGTCGGCGGTGAGCGTGCGGCTGCCCTTGGCGTCGACGGTGTCGCCGCCGTACAGCGCGACGGTGACCTTGGCGCCGGGAGCGAAGCCGCGAGCGGTCACGGTGATCTCGTCGCCGCCCGGGGCCAGTTCGGCGCCGCGCGAGACGGTCGCGGTGGGGGCGGTGGTTGGGGCGGTGGTCGATGGGGCCGAGGCCGACGGGGCGGCGCCGACGGCCGGCGCGGCCAGGACGCCGGCGGCGCTCAGTCCGACGGCGGCGGCCGCGGTGAGCATGCGCCGGGCGCGCGGGGAGGCGTGGACGGGGTGGCGGGTGCGCGGGGTGGACATGGCGTCTCCTGAAGGGATTCGGGCGACTCGACGGCGGGTCGTCAGCCGGTCGGGTCGGCGGTGGCTTCGGTGTGGGTGCCGGCGGGCTTCGACCCGTCGCCGGCCTCGGTGGTCGCCGCGCCCTCGGCGGCGGTGCGTCGGCGGCGCCGGACGACCCGGACGACCCGGCCGATCAGCGCGCCGAGCAGCAGCACGATGGCGCCGAGCAGCAACCACGGCGGCGCCCATACGGTGGCCGACCCGGTGGCCGCGGTCGCCGGATCGCCCGTCGCCTTCACGTCGGCGGTGAGGCGCCCGGCCGGGACGACTCCGGCGAAGCGCTGCACCACCTCGTGCGTGGCCCCCGGCAACAACTCGGGCAGCGTGGTGCGCTTCGGGCCGCCCAACCGCCAGCCGCCCAGGCCGGAGACCGTGGTCTCCACCCGGGCCGTGGTCCGTACGTTGCCGGTGTTGCGGACCCGGTAGCGCACCACCGCCTCGGCGCCGCCGAACATCGTGAGCGGGTTGTCGTAGGACACCCGCAGGTCCTCGATCGCCAGCCCCGGCAGCGCGGGTCCGTCCACCCGCAGGTACACCCGCGCGCCGACCCGCCGGTCCACATCGAACCGCTGCTCGCCGGGCCCGGTCGCGGCGGCCTTGATCGAGGCGACGATGGCGCCGGTGTGATCGCCGGGCGTGGCGCCCGCCGGGACGGTCAGCCGGAACGGGATGTCCGCACGCTTGCCGGGCGCGATCGTGTACGACTCGGCGTCGAAGCCGATCCACGACCCGACGTCCCGAGGCTGCTCGGCGCCGGTCAGCAGGGTCATCCCACCGTCCACGGCGAGCACCGCGTCGGTGGCGTAGACCCGCAGGGTCAGCGGCTCGGCGCCGAAGTTGGACACGCCGACCACATCGACCAGGGTCTGCCCCGGCGCGGCGGTCAGCACGAAGTGATCGCGTCCACCCGCCGGTTGCACACCCCAGGTGAACTCGTCGGCGGCCCGAGCGGGACCGGCGAGGGCGACAAGGGGCAGCAGGGCGGCGAAGAGCGCGCAAACCAGACGAACGAGGCGGGCGAACATTGCGGGGCTCCAGTGGACGGCTGCGCTATTAGGTGGGTGGAGGGATTGAGGGGGTGGAGGGATTGAGGGGGTGGGCGGATCGAGGGGGCGGAGGGATCGAGGGGGTGGAGGGATTGAGGGGGTGGGCGGATCGAGGGGGCGGAGGGATCGAGGGGGCGGGCGGATCGAGGGGGTGGGCGGATCGAGGGGGACGGGCGGG
Source organism: Embleya hyalina (assembly GCF_003967355.1). Lineage (GTDB taxonomy): Bacteria > Actinomycetota > Actinomycetes > Streptomycetales > Streptomycetaceae > Embleya > Embleya hyalina. The sequence goes on from NZ_BIFH01000030.1 coordinate 38,768, forward strand.
AGCTGTGGTGGAGGGCTCGAAGGGACCGTGACAAGCGGAACAAGAGATGCGGTGCAGCCGAACCCCGTTACCGGGGCCACGAGGCGAACGGGTCCGGCCGCGTGGTCCGCGCGCCGGCCGACGCCCTCGCCGTCCGCGCCCCCGGCCACCGGCGGCGAAGCGCGGCGAGGTGGGCCGCCCGAGGCAGTGCGTAGTGGCAACGCCCCCGCTTTCGCCGCTCGACGGAGCGAAGCGGAGGAGAAGCCACTCAGAGGGGGAGCCGCGACGCGGGCCTCTTGCGGGGCCGGAGTCGTGACGCACCTCGTGGGGCCGGAGTCGTGACGCACCTCGTGGGGCCGGGGTCGTGGCGCAAGCTCCTCGCGGAGCCGAGTCGTGACGCAAACCCCCGGCGGAGCCGAGTCGTAGCGCAAGCCCCTCGCGGGGCCGGAGTCGTGTTGGCGGCGGTGCTTTTTGTTGGGCGCTTCGCGCCGGCTCGCGAGGGACCACTCTTTTCTCTCCCCCGCTTCGCTCCTCCGAGAAAAGAGCGGCCCCTCGCTCGGGGCCGGCTGTCCCTCCGCTTCGCTCCGGGCCATCCGGCCCACACTTTGCGGCTCCGCCGCTCTCCGCGCTTCGCGCGTCGATCGCTGCGTCGGCCCGGCTCGTGGGCGCTGACGCGCCTGGGGGGTGCCGAGGGGATGGGGCCGTGAGGACTGTGTGGGTGGGGCGGAGGTTGTGGAAACGCGGGCTTCGAGGTGGGCGCGACGGGGGGAGTGGGTGGGTGCGGTGGGCTGTCCGGAAGGGGGCCGACATGTGCCGGCGCCCTTCCGGAGCGGGTGGGTCAGATCAGTGTGAGTGTGAGCGTGCCGGTGTATGTGCCGGGGACCGTGATGCCCGGGACGCCGAGCTTGAGGGCGCCGCCGCACTCGAAGGAGCCCGCGCTCGCGCCGGCCGCCGATGAGCACAACGTGCGGGCGCGGCCGAGGCCGGTGCCCGGGTCGGCCTGTGCGCCCGGGGTCACCGAAGCGGCGGTGCCCCCGGTGGGGAGCGTGCCGGTGACCGACTTGGCGGTGGGGGTCCAGCCGAGGTTGTCGCCGACGATCCGGCCGCCGGCCGAGGTCAGGTCGCTGGCCTGGCCGGTCAGCGTCCACCCGGCGTTGGTGCCGCGCGCGTCGGAGACGGTGAGCGGGTTGAGCGCGCCGCCGGTGAAGGCGTCCTTGCCGTTGAGGGTGACGCCCGGGAGCGCGACGTCGGTGCCGCCGACGCCCAGGGTCAGCGGGCCGCCCTGCACGTCGGTGGTGATCACCTGGTAGCCGGTGCCGGGGCCCGGGTTGGTCGGGGTCTTGAACGCGACCGGGACGAAGGTGTCCTGGCTGCGGTCCGGCGAGCCGTGTGCGGCGAAGGCGACGACGTGGCAGGTGGTGACGGCGCAGTCGTACTCCACGCCGTCCTTGTTCTTGTACTTGGCCTTCATGCCGTCGAGGGTCAGCGAGAAGCTGCCGTCGGCGTTCAGCTTGGCCTGGCCCGGCGAGTTGCCCGGGGTGGTGCGCACCCACTTGGTCGCCTGGTACGGCGCGGGGTTGGTGTTCCAGTCGGCGCCCTTGGGGCCGAACGCGACGTAGACGCCGTTGCCGCCGTCGCGGACCGGGTCGAAACCGGTGCCGGTGACGGTGAGGTTCTGGCCGTCGGGGTTCGCGCCGGTGGCCGGGGTCACCGTGAGCCGGGGCGTCGGCGTCGGCGTGTTGTTCTTGAACGCGACCGGCGTGAAGGTGTCCTGGCTGCGGTCGGTCATGCTCGCGCCGTGCGCGGCGAAGGTGACGACCCGGCACTCCTGCTTGAGACAGTCCACCTCCTTGCCGTTGCCGTCGGTGTACCTCGCCTTGACGTCGAGCGTGGTGGTGAAGGCGCCGTCGGCGCTCATCTTGCTGCCGGCGACCCACGCCTGGGCGCTGTAGGCGCCCGCGTTGGTGTAGTAGTCGTCGATCTTCGGGCCGAACAGGACGTAGACCCCGTTGCCGGAGTTGCGCGTCTTGTCGAAACCGGTGCCGTTCACGGTGATCGTGGCGCCGTCGGGATTGATGTCGACGCTGGGCGACACGCTCACCGCCGGGGTTCCGGCGGCCTGCGCGGGCGAGGCGAGGCTCACGCCGGCCACGGCCAGGGCACCGGTCGCGCCGATCGCCCCCCAGCGGATCAGGCGGCTCGCGGGCCTGTGCCGCGTTCCGTTGGTCATCCTTGGCTCCTCCATCTGGCAGTGTGCACAGGGCGGCGCCCGGACCTATTAGCGGTAGGTCCGGGCGCCGTCCGTACGGAGAAGGTAAGGCTAACCTAATTAATGGGATCGTAAAGAGCGGAAATCCGGCTCCCGGTGGCGGAGTACGTCACACCGGGGCCGGTCGCGACACGGGCCGTGTCCCCGTGCCTACACGGTGAGTCGGCGCCGGTGCAGCCGCCAGAGCAGATACAGCGACACGGCGATCGCGGCGACCCGGACCATCGCCGGCAACAACTCGCCGAACCGGTCCCAGGCCTCGTCCCGGGTCAGGTCGGTGCCCAGGTGCCCGGTGGCCCGCAGCCACATCCCGATGGCGAAGGCGAGCGCCGTCGTGCCGGGGATGTAGAACGCGGCGAACCGCCGTTCCTTGAGCGACCACGCGGCCGCGGTGAAGACCACGAGCAGGCCGAGCACCACCACCACGGTCGAGGCGACGATCGCCCCGACCGTCATCAGCGCGATCGCGAACACCTCGCGCAGTTGGGTGCGCAGCGCGCCCGGACCGCCGAACACGCCCATGACCGGGGTGGGTTCGGTCAGCGAGGCGTCGTCGTCCCAGCCGGCCGAGGGGTCCGAGGCCACCCCGATCGGATACGCCGGCGCGTGCAGCGAGCCGTCGCCGTACATGTCGGGGGTCGGCCGCTCCGGCATGTCGCCCTCCGGGGGCGAGCGCCACCACAGCGGCTCCTCCTCCGGATCCGCGGGCGCGGCGGGCTTGGTCGCCGTGCCGGCACCGCCGCCGGCCGCGGTCTCGGCGAGCGTGGGCGGACCACCCTCGGGGGAGACCCGGGGCGCGGGCGGGGTGGGCGGGGGAGGCGCGGGCGCGGCGGCCGGCGGCCGGGACGGATCCCGTATGGCCGGGATCGGCGTGGCGTCGGCGCGAAAGCCCATCTGGCGGGCCACCGTCGCATGCCGCGACCCCCGCATCGACATCGCGCCGACCCCGTCGTCGGCGCCGCTGTCGCGCAGGTCGCCGAGCCGGTACAACTCCTGGCCGACCACCGCCTCCGGCGTGCCGAGCCGATCGAGGACGACCTGCACCGCGCCGGGGTTGTGCGCGTTCAGCCGCTCGCGCTCGCTGTTGATCTGGCTGCGCAGCCGCTCCACGAGCCGGGCCCGGTCGGCGGGACGGAGTCTGCGCTGGGCCGCGTCACCGACCTCGCCCAGGTATTGCAGAACCAGATGATCGCTCTCGAAGTTCACGCCCCCACCTCACCCCCGCCGAAGGTTCGTCTGCGTCGGTGCCGCGCCCGCCGCGTCATGCGTCGGTAAAGCGACAACTCAGCGTAGGGGTGCGGGCGTAGCGGAGCGAGAGGTTGGCGGAAATGGTGATCGTAAGGGTGCGCGCCGCGGCTTTCGCGGCTCGATCCGGGCCCACGATCGGGGTCGCGGTCGGCGCCCGCGCCCCGGTCTTGGGCTTGGGGTGCGGGTTCCGGTTTCGGGTTCCGTTTCGGGCTCGGGGCGTGGGTTCCGGTTTCGGGCTCGGGGCGTGGGTTCCGGTTTCGGGCTTGGGGGCGTGGGTTCCGGTTTCGGGCTCAGGTTCCGGGCTCCGGGCCCGCGCTCAGGTTCCGGGCTCCGGGCCCGCGCTCAGGTTTCGGGCTCCGGGCCCGCGCTCAGGTTTCGGGCTCCGGGCCCGCGCTCAGGTTTCGGGCTCCGGGCCCGCGCTCCGGTTTCGGGATCCGGGCCCGCGCCCTGGGCCCGCGCCCCGAGTGCGGGGCCGAGACCGGGGCCTCGGTCGTGGCGGGCCGGGTACCGTCCGGGTGTTCGGGCCGCGAGAGCGGGGGCGCGCAGGTGTCCGTGACCGGCTTCGCCGGCCCGATCCGGGGTGGTCGACGCTGCCGACCGGGCATTCGGATTCCGGGAGCGGTGATCGTCGGCGGGCGGACCGTCTAACGTTGATGGGATGACCACAGCTGCGTCGCCCTCCCGTGCCGAGGCGGATCGGGCCGCCGAGTCCGGCCCCCGGACGCTCGCCGAGGATCTGCGCGGACGCACCGACGCGGACCTCGGCGCGTTGTTGTGCGCCCGGCCGGACCTGACCACCCCGGTCCCGGTGGACCTGACCCAGCTCGCCACCCGGGCCACCACCCGGGCCTCGATCGCGCGTGCCCTGGAGCGCCTGGACCGGTTCACCCTCCAGGTCGTCGACGCCGCGGTGGTGCTGCCCGACGGGTTCGCCCCGTCCCGGCTGCACGCGCTGATCGGCACCGCCCCGGAGGAGGTCCGGCGGGCCGTGGCCGCGCTGCGCGAGCAGGCCCTGCTGTGGGGGCCCGACGACGCGCTGCGAGTGGTGCGTACGGTGCGCGACCTGGTCGGCGCGAGCCCGGCGGGACTGGGCCCGACGCTGGCCGGCGCGCTGGCCGCGACCGCGCCGTCCCGGCTCCAGGACGTGCTCGCCGACCTCGGCCTGGGCTCCACCCACGACGCGGTCTCCGCGATCGCCGCGATCACCGACCTGTGCACCGACCGGGCGCGCCTCGACGCGCTGCTCGGCCAGGCTCCGGAGGCCGCCCGCGAGGTGTTGGACAAGCTGGTCTGGGGGCCGCCCACGGGCAGTGTGCGCGGCGCCGACCGGCCGGTGCGCGCCGACGCGGCCCGCACACCCGTGGAGTGGCTGCTGGCCCGGGCCCTGCTCGTGCCCGCCGGGCCGGACGCGGTGGTGCTGCCCCGCGAGGTCGCGCTGCACCTGCGCGGCGGCCGGGTGCACCGGACACCGCTGCCCACACCCCCCGAGCTGCCGGTGCGCGGATTCGATCCACAGGCTGTGGACGACCTGGCGGCCGGTTCCGCGTTCACCGCCGTGCGTCGGGTCGAGGACCTGCTGGAGGCGTGGAGCGCCGGCGGCCCGCCCGTGCTGCGCGCCGGCGGCCTGGGCATGCGCGACTTCAAGCGCGCGGCGGTACAGCTGGACGTGCCCGAGGCCGAGGTCGCGCTGTGGCTGGAAGTGGCCTACGCGATGGGCCTGGTCGCGGGCGACGGCGAACCCGACGAGCAGTGGCTGCCCACCCCCGCCTACGACACCTGGCGGCGTACCCCGGTGGGCACCCGATGGGCCGCGCTGGCCGGCACCTGGCTGGAGACCACCCGCGTGCCCGCCCTGGTCGGCACGCGCGACGACAAGGACCGCCCGGTCGGCGCGCTGGGCACCCAGGTCGACCGGACCGCCGCGCCCGAGGTGCGCCGTCGGATCCTGGCCACGCTCGCCGCGCTGCCGCCGGGCTCGGCCACCGACGCCGACTCGCTGCTCGCGCACCTGACCTGGCACCAGCCGATCCGGGCCGCGCGGCTGCCCGAGGCGCTGTTCCGGGCCATGCTCGTGGAGGCCGAACTGCTCGGGATCACCGGCCGGGGCGCGTTCGCCGGGTACGCCCGCCCGCTCGTCGAGGGCCGGGTCTACGAGGCGGGCGACGCGCTGACCCCGCTGCTCCCGGAGCCGCTGGACCACGTCCTGCTCCAGGCCGACCTCACCGCCGTGGCCCCGGGCCCGCTGGTGATGGACCTCGCGCACGAACTGCACCTGGCCGCCGACGTGGAGTCCACCGGCGGGGCGACCGTGTACCGCTTCACCGAGGAGTCGGTGCGCCGCGCGCTCGACGCCGGTCGCACCGCGACCGACCTGCACCACCTGCTCGCCACCCACTCGCGCACCCCCGTGCCGCAACCGCTGAGCTACCTCGTGGACGACGTGGCCCGCCGACACGGCCGGATCCGGGTCGGCACCGCCGGCGCCTTCCTGCGCTGCGACGACGACGCGCTGCTCGGCGAACTGCTCGCCGATCGCCGCGCCGCCGGGCTGCGCCTGCGCCGCCTGGCCCCCACGGTGCTCGCGGCCGAGTCCGCGCCCGACACGGTCCTGGAGAAGTTGCGCGCGATGGGCCTGGCCCCGGTCGCCGAATCGGCCACCGGCGACCTGGTGCTGACCCGCCCGGACACCAGACGCACCCCGCCCCGCTCGGCCCCGCCCCGCGTCGCGGGCGAACCCCCGACCCCGACGGAGGCGCTGCTGGCCGCGGCGGTGACCGCGATCCGCGCGGGCGATTCCGCCGCCACCAGCCGCGCCGACACCGCCGTCGAACGCGATGGCGAACCGGTCGAACTTCCGCGGACCTCCGCCGCCGAGACTCTGCTCGCGCTTCAGGCCGCGCACGCGGACCGGCGGGCGGTGTGGATCGGGCACGTCACGCGGGAGGGGCGGGCGACGCAGCACGTGGTGATTCCGCTACGGCTGGAGGGGGGTTATGTGACCGCTCACGAGCAGGGGACCGGGGAGATTCACACCTATCCGTTGCATCGGATCACCGGGGTCGCCGAGGTGGGGTGACGGGGGTGGGGTACGGGCGGGGCCCGCCTACATCTCTCTGCGGCCGATGCGCCATACCGCGAGCCATACGCAGAGGCCGGAGATCAGCAGTGCCATGACGAGGTTGTCCGTGTACTCGCCGGCGGAGTGGCCGCGCAGTAGTTCGATCGGGGCGGTGCTCAGTTCGGTGGGCTGCCAGGATCGTAGAGGGCGCCACAACGACGCGAGCGGCATCAGGATGACGACGACCAGGCCCGCGCCGAAGATCGCCACCGGTCGGTGCAGCAGCGCGGCCGTCCCGGCCACCACGCTGACCTGTACGACCGTGCCCATCAGGCCGTAGAACGCGCCGTAGAGCACGGAGCGGGCGGGGAGTGCACCGAACATCCAGTGCACCTGGGCCCACGCGATCAACATGCCGAGTACGTAGGCGATCGCCACCGCCGTCAGGGTCACCGTGTAGCGGGGGAGGACCAGGTCGCGTGCATGGCGCATGCGGGTGCGGTGGAACGCGGCCAGCCCCGCTCGATGGTCCACCGCGAGTGCGCTGGCCATCAGGGCCAGGCCGACCAGGAGGCCGACCTGGGCGGTGCCGTACACGTACACCGCCATTCCGCTGTCGGCTCGCATTCCGGTCGCCGGCGGTACCCCTTCGATGCGCAGTGCCTCGAGGATCTGGTCGCGGTGGCGGGCGAACACCGGGCCGACCAGGCCCACGCCGGGGTAGGCCACCAGCAGCAGCAACCAGCGCCGGGTGCGGGTCAGTCGCAGCCACTCCAGCCGCCACAGGCCCAGGCGGCGCGGTCCGCGCGGGACCCGATCGGGGGCGGCCACCACCGCCGGCACCGTCGGGGCCGACGACGCGGGCGCCTGGACGGCCCCCGAGCGCGTCATCGCGGACCTCCGGTGATGGACAGGAATGCCGCCTCCAGGTCCGACTCCTCGGGGGCGACCGACACCACCCGCGCCGAGCAGCGACTGAGCACCTCGGCCAGATGCCGTTCGCCCGCCTCCAACGAACGCGCCTCCACCCGGAACAGCCCCGGTCGCATCGACGACACGCGCGCCACCCAATTCTCCGCCGCGAACGCGCGCAGCAGGTCCGTACCTCCGCCGCGCACCCGTACCAGCCAACTCGGTCGCATGTGCGTGTCCACGAGTTCGGCGGTCGAGCCCTGGTACAACAGGCGACCCGCGCGCACCACGCCGACGTGATCGCACACCCGCTGCACATCGGCCAGGATGTGACTGGAGAAGACCACCGTGGTGTGTTCGCGCAGGCTCGCCACCAGATCGAGCACATCGGCCCGACCCCGAGGGTCGAGGGCCGAGGTGGGCTCGTCCAGGATCAGCAGTTCGGGGTCCGCGACCAGGGCCGCGGCCAGTCCCAGGCGCAACGTCATGCCGCGCGAGAGCGAGCCGGCCTTGCGGTCGCCGCAGCCGGACAGGCCGGTGCGGTGCAGCGCGACCTTGACCTTCTCCCGAGGCAACCGTCGATCGACGAGGTTTCCGGCCAACTCGACCACCTCGGACGCGGTCAACCACGGTTCGAACTCGGGCACATCCGTGGACACCGCGACCCGACGCCGATCGACACCGAACACCACTTCGCCCGAGTCGGCCCGCCGGGTGCCGCCCATGATCGACAACAGCGTGGTCTTGCCCGCGCCGTTGGGTCCCACCAGGCCGTACACGCAGCCGCGCGGCACCGTCAGATCGATCCCGAAGATCCCGGTGCCACCGCCGTAGTCCCTGGTCAGGGCACGCGTGAGCACGGCGGGACCAGTCGGTTCGCCGGCGTGCTCGGGGGTCTCGGCGGCGGTGCGACCGGGACGGGGAGCCCGATCGTCGGAGGCCGACGACATTGGTTGCGCCATCAAGTATCCAGGGTAGGTAGGCCGGCCGGTTTGTGTGTTCCTCCGTAAGGATGGGTCTCGCGCTCCTCCCTGGGCAGTACGGGCCCCGAACCCTGCTCCCGACGAGGGCAAGTGGTTTTCGGAACACGCGCACACCGCGGATGGTTGACACTTGTTGGTCCCGTCCCCCTCCACCCGCGGAAAGGTTGGCCCGTGCCCGACGGCCCGCTGATCGTCCAGTCCGACAAGACCCTGCTTCTCGAAGTCGGGCACGAGGCCGCCGCCGAGTGCCGCCGGGCCATCGCGCCGTTCGCCGAGTTGGAGCGTGCCCCCGAGCACGTGCACACCTATCGACTGACCCCGCTGGGCCTGTGGAACGCGCGCGCCGCGGGCCACGACGCCGAGCAGGTCGTGGACGTGCTGCTGCGGCACTCGCGCTACCCCGTGCCCAACGCGCTCCTGGTGGACGTCGCCGAGACGATGGGCCGCTACGGGCGCCTGCAGTTGTCCCGGCACCCCACCCACGGCCTGGTGCTGACCACCACCGACCGGGCGGTGTTGGAGGAGGTGTTGCGCAGCAAGAAGATGGCGCCGCTGGTCGGGGTGCGGGTCGACCCGGACACCGTGATCGTGCACCCCTCCGAGCGCGGCCAGATCAAGCAGGTGCTGCTCAAGCTCGGCTGGCCCGCCGAGGACTTCGCGGGCTACGTGGACGGCGAGGCGCACCCGATCGAACTGGCCGAGGACGGCTGGAGCCTGCGCGCCTACCAGCAGGAGGCGGTCGAGGGCTTCTGGCACGGCGGCTCGGGTGTGGTGGTGCTGCCGTGCGGCGCGGGCAAGACGCTGGTCGGCGCGGCGGCGATGGCGACCGCCAAGGCGACCACGCTGATCCTGGTGACCAACACGGTCTCGGCCCGCCAGTGGAAGTCCGAGCTGGTCAAGCGCACCTCGCTGACCGAGGACGAGATCGGCGAGTACAGCGGCACCCGCAAGGAGATCCGGCCGGTGACCATCGCCACCTACCAGGTGGTGACCACGCGGCGAAAGGGCGTGTATCCGCACCTGGAGCTGTTCGACTCCAGGGACTGGGGTCTGATCGTCTACGACGAGGTCCACCTGCTGCCCGCCCCCATCTTCCGGTTCACCGCCGACCTGCAGGCCCGGCGCCGGCTCGGTCTGACCGCGACGCTGGTGCGCGAGGACGGCCGCGAGGGCGACGTGTTCTCGCTGATCGGTCCCAAGCGCTACGACGCGCCGTGGAAGGAGATCGAGAACCAGGGATACATCGCGCCGGCCGACTGCGTCGAGGTCCGGGTGACCCTGACCGAGACGGAACGCCTGGCGTACGCGACCGCCGAGCCCGAGGAGCGCTACCGGTTCTGCGCGACCACCGCGAGCAAGACCCGCGTGGTCAAGGACCTGGTCGAGCGGCACCGCGGCGAGCAGACCCTGGTGATCGGCCAGTACATCGACCAACTCGACGAACTGGGCGAGGTGTTGAACGCGCCGGTGATCAAGGGCGAGACCACCAACAAGGAACGCGAGCGGTTGTTCGACGCGTTTCGCACCGGCGCCGTGCAGGCGCTGGTGGTCAGCAAGGTGGCGAACTTCTCGATCGACCTGCCCGACGCCACGGTGGCGATCCAGGTGTCCGGGTCGTTCGGTTCGCGACAGGAGGAGGCCCAGCGGCTCGGCCGGGTGTTGCGGCCCAAGGCCGACGGTCGGGGCGCGCGGTTCTACTCGGTGGTCGCCCGGGACACCATCGACCAGGACTTCGCGGCGCACCGGCAACGTTTCCTCGCGGAACAGGGCTACGCGTACCGGATCGTCGACTCCGACGACGTGGACACCCAGATGTAGCGGACGCGGTGGCGACACCGCGGACGGCCGGGCGCGGGGGTCACGGCACCGCGTGCCGGCCGAGCAGGGTGACCCGCACCGCGGTGGCGGTGAAGATCCAGGTGCCGCGCGCGATCCGCGCGCTCGTGTGGGCGGGCCCGCGCAGCCGGGCGCGGACCAGGTCGGCGAACGGGATCGTGGCGGGGGCCGAGCCGCGCGGGGCGGGCATCCGCAGGGAACGGTGGGCGGGGAGGTGCGTCATCGTGCTCATGTCCTCGACGCTACGACGGCCCACATAACGGACGCGTCAGCATCAGGGCGCCCGCCGCGCTACCTCTTGTGGGTGATCGCCCCCCAGGGGTCGCCCACGCGGCCGACCCGCTCGGATCGGGGTCGGGCGCCGGGTATCGGCCATCGGCACGCACCGTGCCGCGTCGTAGGCTGAACGGGTGAATGCCCTCATCGTTGGCTTCGACCTGGACATGACGCTCGTCGATTCGCGCCCCGGCATCGGGGCGGCCTGGGCCGTGCTCGCGGCGGAGACCGGTGCGGCGATCGACATCCCGGCGGTCGTCTCCCGGCTCGGGCCGCCGCTGGAGGTCGAGGTGGCGAACTGGTTCCCGGCGGCCGAGGTGACCGCCGTCGCCGCGCGCTATCGCGAGATCTATCCGCACCACGCCGTGCTCGGCACCGACGTGCTGCCCGGTGCCCGCGAGGCGCTGGCCGCGGTGCACCGACACGGCGGTCGCACCATGGTGGTCACCGGCAAGCACGAGCCCAACGCCCGGCTGCACCTGGATCATCTGGGCCTGGCCGTGGACCACCTGGTCGGCGATCTGTGGGCCGAGCAGAAGGGCGTGGCGCTGCGCGCGTCGGGGGCCGGGGTGTACGTCGGCGACCACCTCGGCGATCTGATCGGGGCCCGGGCGGCCGGCGCGGTCGCGGTCGGGGTGGCCACCGGGCCGATCTCCGCCGAGGACCTGCGGGCGGCCGGGGCCGACGTGGTGCTCCCGGACCTGACCGGCTTTCCCGCGTGGCTGGACGCGCACGTGGCCGACCTGCGGCTGGGCGCGCTGCGCGAGCGGTTGGCATCGCTCGGCAGCGTCGCGGTGGCGTTCTCCGGCGGCGCCGATTCGGCGTTCCTGCTCGCGGCGGCGGTACGCACCCTGGGGGCGGCCGACGTGCTCGCGTTGACCACCGACTCGGCCAGCCTGCCGGCCGCCGAACGCGACGCCGCGCGGGCCTTCGCCGCGGAGCTGAGGGTGCGTCACGAGCTGGTGCCCAGCGACGAGATGGCGCGGGCGGGCTACCGGGACAACAACGGCGACCGGTGCCGGTTCTGCAAGACGGAGCTGATGGCGGTGCTCGCTCCGGTGGCCCGCGCGGCGGGGATGGCGCACCTGGCCACGGGCACCAACGCGGACGACGCGCGCGCGGGTTTTCGGCCCGGGATCGCGGCGGCGGCCGAGGCCGGCGCGGTCACCCCGCTGCTCGACGCCGGATTGACCAAGGCCCAGATTCGGGCGATCAGCCGGACGTGGGGGCTGCCCACCTGGAACAAGCCGGCCGCGGCCTGCCTGTCCAGCCGGGTCGCGTACGGGGTGGCGATCACCCCGGCCCGGCTGGCCCGGGTGGAACGCGCGGAGACCGCGTTGCGGGTGGTGCTGGCCCGGGACGGCATCGCGGTGCGCAACCTGCGGGTCCGCGATCTGGGGCGGTTCGCGCGGATCGAGGTGGACGCCGCGCTGAGCACCGCCGTGGCCGGCCACGAACCGGCCCTGGCCGCGGTCCGGGACGCGGGCTTCGCCCGGGTCGAGGTGGACCCGCTGGGCTACCGCGAGGGCGCGATGAACGAACTGCTGCCCGACCCGGAGGCGTACCGCTGAGGGCGTCGGCGCGGGTCAGAGCAGCTTCGGTACCGGACGGCGGCGGCCGCGGATCGACCTGATCAGGCCCGCGGCGGCGATCGCGAAGCCGATCGGCATCAGCGCGCTGAGCAGATACACCGCGGTCGGCAGCGCGTGCGCGCCGATCAGCATGGGGGTGACGGTGGCGAGCGTGGCGACCGTACCGAGGGCGAAGAGCAGCGCGCCGATGCGGACGAGCCGATCGCCGGGGCCTGCGGATGCGTTGGACACCGACCCAGGGTAGATGCCCCGATCCGGGCCGCTCGCGCGCGGGGGCGGGATCCCGATGTCCGGCCGAGAAGGCGACCATTAGCCTGGACGAGTGAACGGGGTCACTACGCGTTCCTGCTCGGATTCGATGTGTGCGCCCCACCCAGCCTGGTAAATGCTCGTAAAAGTCCCGACGAAGCCGTCCCGACACGATCGAGGTCTCCCGTGCCCACCGGCAAGGTCAAGTGGTTCGACACCGAGAAGGGCTTCGGGTTTTTGTCCCGGGACGACGGAGGCGACGTGTTCGTGCACGCGTCGGCACTGCCGCAGGGCCTGGACACGCTCAAGCCCGGCACCCGGGTCGAGTTCGGGATCGTCGAGGGGCGCCGCGGCGAACAGGCCCTCTCGCTTCGTGTCCTGGACCCGCGCCCCTCCGTCGTCGCCGCGAGCCGCAAGAAGCCCGACGAGATGAGTTCGATCATCCAGGACCTGCTCAAGGTCCTGGAGGGGGTCGACAAGACGCTGGAGCGCGGTCGCTACCCCGACAAGCGGGCCACCGCGAAGGTCGCCGAACTGCTGCGAGCCGTCGCCGACGAGCTCGACACGTGAGTACGCGCGCCGGGCGGGCCGAGCCGCCCCGCCCGGCGATCTCCCGCGATCGCTACGGCAGTTCGAGGGCGCCGGCCGGGACGGGCGGGACCAGGCCCTCGGCGGCGGCGCGGTCGAGCAGCGCGGACACCGCCGCGTAACCGTCGGTGCCCAGGTCGCGGGTGAACTCGTTGACGTACAGGCCGATGTGCCGATCGGCGACCGTCGGATCCATCTCCTGGGCGTGTTCCAGGACATAGGCGCGCGACGCGGCCGGGTTCGCCCAGGCGTGCTCGACCGAGGCGCGCGCGGCGGCGGCCAGGGCGACAAGGTCCAGCGAGCGCTTGGCGATGATCGCGCCGAGCGGGATCGGCAGGCCGGTGTCCGACTCCCACCAGTCGCCCATGTCGGCGAGGCGGGTCAGGCCGTACCGCGCGTAGGTGAAGCGCGCCTCGTGGATGACGAGTCCCGCGTCCACCACGCCGTCGCGCACCGCGGGCATGATCTCGTGGAACGGCAGCACCCGGATCTCGCCGACCCCGCCGGGCACGTGCCGCGCCGCCCAGAGCCGGAACAGCAGGTACGCGGTGGAGCGTTCGCTCGGCACCGCGACCACCTTGCCCGCCAGCGCCTCGGGCGTGCCCGCGCCCAGGCTCAGCACGAGCGGGCCGCAACCACGCCCCAGCGCCCCGCCGCAGGGCAGCAGCGCGTACTCGTCCAGCACCCACGGCAGCGCCGCGTAGGACACCTTCAGCAGGTCCAGCTCACCGCGCTCGGCCAGGCCGTTGGTGATGTCGATGTCGGCGTAGCGCACCTCGACGGGCGGCGCGTCCGGGAGCAGGCCGTGGGTCCAGGCGTGGAAGACGAACGTGTCGTTCGGGCACGGCGAGTAGGCCAGCGACAGGGTCACGGCGTCAGGCTCCCTTCGAGCGCGGCGAAGGCCGCGGTGAGTGCGCGCAGCGCGTCCGGGATGCGCCAGGCCGCACGATCGCGCGGGCCCACGGCGTTGGAGACGGTGCGCAGTTCGAGCATCGGCACCGCGTGGGCCGCGGCGGCGGTGGCCACGCCGAAACCCTCCATGCCCTCGACCGCGGCGCCCACGTGGCGGGCGGCCAACTCGGCGGCACGCTCGGCCGTTCCGGTCACCGTGGAGACGGTGAGCGCGGGGCCGGTGGCGAGCGGGACGCCGGCCGCGCGCAAAACGTCACCCACGTGGGTGACCAGTCGCGGGTCCGCCTCGAACCCGCTCGTCCCGAAGCCCAGTTCCTCGATCGACACGAACCCGTCGGCGGTCTGCGCCCCCAGGTCGGCGGCCACCACACGGGTGGCGAGCACGGTCGAGCCGACCGGCGCCACCCCCGGGAAGCCGCCCCCGATACCGGCGTTGACCACCAGGTCGTAGGAACCACGCGCGAGCGCCGCGGCGGTGCCCGCGGCGGCCGCCGCCGGGCCCGCGCCGACCGCGAGCACGTCGGGGCCGGGTATGCGCCACGAACGCGAACCGCCGAGCACGGCGTCGCGCTCGGCGGCCACGGCGGTGATCACCAGGATGGGCAAGGGTTACTTCTTCGCGACCTTGAACGACCAGATGCCCCGGTAGCCCTGCTTGCCGTCCGGCTGCACGACCTGCACAAGCAGCGGCTCGCTCTCCTTCTCCGGCGTGCCGTAGCTCAGTCGAAGGCCCGAGTAGTACGTGGTCTTGATCGGCGACTGGGTCTGCGGCTTGCCGTCGACCAGGAGCACCCAGCCGTCGTCGGCCAGCTCCTTGTCCACGCCGATCGAGAAGCCGCCGCCCTCGGAGACCGAGAGCTTGGTGACGCCGTCGGTCTTGTTCAGGCAGCCGTCGACCTTCTTCTCGTCGATGGTGCCGTCGTCCTTGTAGCACTCGGCCTCGGTGTGGACCGACGTCGTCCCGCTGACCATGGTCACGATCGGCGTGGGCTTGTCGAGGTTGCAACCCGTCAGGGCGAGCGCGCCCAGGACGGCGGCGCCGGCGAGGGCGGCAGGGCGGCGAGTCTTCATGATCCGAAGATTACCGGGCGGTTCGCAGCCGCATGCCGGGGGACCGCTTGCGGCGCGCCCGGCGCGTCGTGAGTTTGCGGCCCACGATCACCAGCGCCAGGGTCAGCACGCCGGCCGCCACGCTCATCCCGAGCGTGCCGTTCAGCGGCAGCGCGATGCCGACGCCGCCGCCGACCACCCACGCCACCTGGAGCGCGGTCTCGGTCCGGGCGAAGGCGGAGGTGCGCACCGCCTCGGGGATGTCGCGCTGGATCATCGCGTCCAGCGACAACTTGCCCAGCGCCTGGGCGAGACCGGCCACCGCCGCCACCGCGAGCACCGTGACCAGGCTGTACATCACCGCCGCCCACGCCGCGCAGGACGCGGACGCGAGCAACACGCCGGTGATGATCACCTCCGGCGCGCGGGACTTGAGCCACGCGCCGAGCGCGGTGCCGATCGCGTTGCCGACCGCGGCGGCGATCACCACCGCGATGGTGGCCTGGGTGGCGGACAGGTCGGCGACCGGGTGCTTGCGCATCAGGAAGCCCAGGAACATGATCAGGAACCCGGAGAAGCCGCGCAGCGCCGCGTTCGCCCACAACGCCTGGACCACCGACGGGCCCACGCTGCGCAACCGCCGCGAGGTCTTGACCCGGACCGGCTTGCGCCCGGATTCGCGCTCGGCGCCCGCCGCGGCCGGGTCCTCGCCCGACTCCTCGGTCCGGGGCTCGGGCACCGTCTCGGTGCTCGTACCGCCCTTGCCGCCGCGCAATTTGGCCAGCGACACCTTGCGCTCGTGTTCGACGCCGGGGGCCTCGGCGGTGAACGACGCCCGGTCCTCGCCCTCGGCCGAGTCGACCTTCGCCGGCAGCGTGAAGGACAGGATCGCGCCGAAGGTGAACACCACGCAGGCGCCGTACAGGATCCCGGGCGTGCCGAACGTGTATTTCAGGCCGCCCGCCACCGGCGCCGCGCCCATCGTGCCGATCAGGCCGAACATGGTGATCCGCGAGTTCGCCTTGACCAGCGAGACCGAGCGCGGCTGAAGCCGGGGTACCACCGCGCTGCGGCTGACCCCGTACACCTTCGAGGACACCAGCACGCCGAACGCCGCCGGGTACAACTCCAGGCCGCCGTCGTTCACCGAGCCGGCCATCAGCCAGCACAGCCCCACCCGGACCAGCATCGCCAGCGCCATCGCGTAGCGGCGACCTCGGCGCATCCGGTCCAGGATCGGCCCGAGCACCGGGGCGAGCAGCGCGAACGGCGCGAGGGTGATCAGCAGGTACATCGCCACCCGGTCGCGCGCCTCGCCGGTGGGCACCGAGAAGAACATCGTGGTGGCCAGGGCCATGGTCACCAGCGCGTCGCCGGCGTTGTTGATCAGGTGCAGCTCGATCAGCTTGGCCAGGCCGCTCTCGCCGGCGCCCTTGGCCCGGGCCGCGCCGCGGAGTTTGCCGAAGCCGCCGGTGAACAGTCCGCCGAACCGACCGAGCGCGCGACGGCCCGGACCTCGGTTCCTGCCGGACGAGCCGCGGGTGGAGCCGGGCGCGCGAATGCTGCGCCGTGATGCGGTACTGGTCTTGGAGGCTGCCACGCCGGGATCCTGCCCTCGCTCCCTCGGATGATGCGGTCGCGACACGCCAGGAAGGGCTCGCTCCGCGCGCCCGTTCGGGAATCGGACGTGTTTTGAGGGTATCGGCGGTGGAGACCTTCGACGCGTGAGAGAGAATCACTCTCGTGAGTGCCGCGACCCGTAGTCGAACCCCGGACCGCCTCTGCGCAGAGGCGGTTGATCTTGCCTTCGCCGCTGCCGAGGAAGCCGCAGGTCAGGACTCCGTCGGCGAGCATCTGGGTGTACAGGTGGATGGTGATCGCCTGGTCACCCACCTGTTCGCGTGCCGCGAGTCCGCCTACCACGGCTGGCGCTGGGCGGTGACCGTTGCCCGGGCGCCCCGCGCCAAGCTGGTGACCGTGGACGAAACGGTCCTCGTACCCGGCCCCGAGGCGCTGCTCGCGCCCGCGTGGGTGCCGTGGAACGAGCGCCTTCGTCCCGGTGACCTCGGCGTGGGCGACCTGTTGCCCACCGACGCCGACGACCCCCGTCTCGAATTCGGTTACACCGGAGCGGACGAGACAGAGGAGGAATCGACCGAGCCGATCGGGCTCGGCCCCAAGGCGGTCGCGTACGAGCTGGGGCAGGGGCGCGTACGCGTGCTGTCCCCGGTCGGGCGCGATCTGGCCGCCGACCGCTGGGACGAGCACTTCGGCCGGGCCACGCCGATGGCCCAGGCTGCGCCCGCGCACTGCACGAGTTGCGGCTTCCTGGTCAAGGTCGGCGGGCCGCTCGGGCAGGCGTTCGGCGTGTGCGCCAACGAGTATTCGCCCGCCGACGGCCGGATGGTCTCGCTGGCCTACGGCTGCGGTGGCCACTCGGAGGCCGCGGTGATGCCCGCCGCGACGCCCGCGGCCGAGCTGTCCCTGGACGAGTACCGGATCGAGACCGTGCGGATCCGCCCGGTCGAGAGCGCGGTGGACGAGGACGGCATGGAGCCCGGAGAGGACCAGCTGGGCCACTCCTGACCGATCGCCGAATGCGAATCCTCTCCGAGTTGCGCGAGCCATCCGAGTCGTCCGAGTTGTCGGAAATGTCAGAAGCATCAGATTTATCAGGCTTACTGGAATCGACCGAATCGACCGAATCAATCGAATCGTGCGATCGGGCCCCGGGTCCTGTCCGCCGGACGGTGCCCGGCCCGATCGACCACACGACGAAGCCGCCACCGAATCGGTGGCGGCTTCGATGTGTTCGCGGGCTCGACTCGGCCTGCCGGGCCGACCCGGCTCCCGGGGTGGACTCGGCGGGCCGTGCCCCGGTAGGCGACCGGGCCCTCGCCCGGGAACCGCGCGGTGCCCTGGAAGCTCGCGCCGTCGTCGAAGAACGTGATCGACCCGTTGCCCTGCGGGCCGGACCGGGTGATCCGGGCGCCCCGTATGGGATCCGCGTGCGGTAGGTGGCCACGTCGTCCCCTTCCGTAGCCGATTGGGGTTGCCCCCACGGATGTGTCCACCGCCGGGGGACCGGGTCGACCAGAGGATTGCCGTTTGTCGGCTGTGTGGGTTTTGTGTGACTTGATCCATTGCCGGTCCGCATCGTCCCCACGCCGTTTCGCCCGGCTTCTCACGGACCGGGATCGCCGGGCGGCCGCCGCGCCGGAAACGCAATAGGGTTCCGGCCACATCCGCGATCGAGGGACGGCGCACGGCATGGGCATCGACGACCGCTTTGGCACCGCTTCGCTTCGGCGAGCCGTACTGGACGCGTGGGGCGCGTCGCCCGCGCGTTTTCGGGAGGACGCGAACGCCGAGGAGGAACTCGCCCTCGGCGGCTATCGCGATCGACTGGTGGTCGAACTCGCGCAGAACGCCGCCGACGCCGCCGCCCGGGCCGGCGTGGTGGGCCGGCTCCGGCTGACCCTGCGCGACGGGGTCCTGGTCGCGGCCAACACCGGCGACCCGCTGCACGCGCCGGGCGTCGAGGCGCTGTCCACGCTGCGCGCCTCGGCCAAGCGCGACGACGGGCCCGAGGCGGTCGGCCGGTTCGGGGTCGGCTTCGCCGCGGTGCTCGCGGTCACCGACGAGCCGTGCGTGATCTCCCGGACCGGCGGGGTGCGCTGGTCCCTCCGAGAGGCCCGCGACCTGGTCGCGGAACAGGCCCGGGACAACGCCGGACTGACCGACGAACTGGCCCGGCGCGACGGCGGCGTGCCGGTGCTGCGGCTGCCCATGCCGGCCGAGGGCACCCCGCCGGAGGACTACGACACGTGCGTGGTGCTGCCGCTGCGCGACGGCGCCGCGGTGGACCTGGCCGCCCGGCTGCTCGCCGAGGTCGACGACGCGCTGCTGCTCACCCTCCGCCGGCTCGGCGAGATCGTGATCGAGACGCCGGAAGGCGTGCGGACGCTGACCTGCCGGACCGACGGCGGCGCCCTGGTGGTGGCCGACAACGGCGAGGAGACCCGCTGGCGCGTCGCGGAGGACGGCGGCGCGCTCGAGCCCGCGCTGCTCGCCGACCGGCCCACCGAGGAGCGCCGGCGGGCCGCCTGGTCGGTGTTGTGGGCGGTGCCGCTGGACGGCGCCGATCATCCGCGCCGGCCGAGCGTACGGCCCGTCGTGCACGCGCCCACGCCCACCGACGAGCCGCTGGGGCTGCCCGCCCTGCTCGTCGCGTCCTTCCCGCTGGACCCGACCCGCCGGCACACCGCGCCCGGCCCGCTGCGCGACTTCCTGGTCGAGCGGGCCGCCGAGACCTACGCCGGGCTGCTCGGCACCTGGCCGGTGACCACCACCGCCGTGCTGAACCTGGTGCCGGGGCCGACCGGCGAGGGGGAATTGGACGGGCTGCTGCGCCGGGCGGTGCTCGATCGGCTCGCGGAGACCGCGTTCCTGCCGGCCGCCGCGCCGGGTGCCGAGGCCGGTGCCGGCGACGCGTCCGTCGTGGAGGCGGAACCCGACGACCGCGACGCGCTGTTGCTCGACCGGGGCACCGCGGCGCGCGACCGCGACCTGCTGCGCCCGCGCGACGCGGTGCTGATCGAGACGGCGGGCCCGCGTCTGGTCGAGGCGCTGGCGCCGGTGGTGGCCGGGCTGCTGCCGGCCGGGCTGGACCGCAGCGCCGCGTTGCGGGTGCTGGGGGTGCGCCGGTTGCCGCTGGCCGAGGTGGTCGACCAACTCGCGGGGATGGAGCGGGAGCCGTCCTGGTGGCGGGATCTGTACGACGCCTTCGACCCGGCGGCCCGGGACGCGCTCGGGGCGTTGCCGGTGCCGTTGGCCGACGGTCGGATCGTGCGTGGGCCGAGGGGGGTCCTGCTGCCCTGTCCGGAGAGCCCGGACCCGGCGGTGCTGGACGTGCTCCGGCTGCGGGTGGCCCACCCCGACGCGACGCATCCGCTCCTGGAGCGGCTCGGCGCGGTCCGGGCCACGCCGCGGGCGGTGTTGGCCGATCCGGCGGTGCGGGCCGCGGTCACCGAGGGCGAGGAGGGCGACGACATCGCCGACGCGGTCCTGGAGCTGGTCCGGGCCGCCCGGATCGCCGCCGGCGACGAATCGTGGCTGGCCGCGCTGCTGCTGCCGGACGTGGACGGCGACGCGGTGCCGGCGGGCGAGTTGATGCTGCCCGGCAGCCGGATCGCCGCGGTGGTCGAGCCGGACGCGCTCGGCGTCGCGCACCCGGACCTGGTCGAGCGCTGGGGCGAGGACGTGCTGGAGGCGGTCGGCGTGCTCGGCACGTTCGGCCTGGTCCGGGAGGAGGACGTGGTCCTCGACCACGACGGCTGCGACCACGACCTGGACGCCGAGGACGACTGGCTCGACGACGTGCTCGACCACCTGCCGGACCAGGGCGTGCCGCCGGTGCTGGCCGGGTTCGCCGCGGTGCGCGATCTGGACCTGGTCGCGGACGACGCGTGGGACGAGGCCCTGGAGGTGCTGGCCACCCCGCCGCTGCGCAACGCGGTGACCGATCCGGCGCACGTGCTGCTGCCGGACGGCGGCCGGGCGCGGGTGCCGTCGTACACCGCGTGGTGGCTGCGCGGGCACCCGGTGCTGGACGGCCGGCGACCGGCGGGGCTGCTCGCGCTGGACGGGGACCGGCTGCTGCACGGCCTTTACGACCGGGTCCGGGCGAGCCTGGATCCGGTGTTCCTGACCGCGTTGGGCGTGCGCACGACGCTCCCGGCGCTGCTGGCCGACCCGGACGGCCCGGACGAGCTCCTCGAGCGCCTGGCGGACCCGGACCGGGCGGTCACCCGGGACCAGTTGCGGGCGCTGTACACCGCGTTGGCCGAGGTGGCCCCGGAGCGGCTGTCCGCGCCGACCGAATTGCGCGGCGTCTCCGGCGGCCGGATGACCGTGGCCGACGTCGCGGACGCGCTGGTGGGCGACGCGCCGGACCTGGCGGCGCTGGTCGCGGACGATGCGACGCACGTGGTGCTGCCGGTGCGCCCGGACCGGGCGGAGGCGCTGGCCGACCTGCTGGACGTACCGCTGCTGTCCGAGACCATCCCCGGCAAGGTGCTCTCCGAGGGCATCGTGCACGAGGTCCCGGACGACGTGCTGGCGGCGATGCCCGACGCGCCGAAGGAGTACGTGGAACACGAGGAGCTGATCGTCTCCGGCCCGGACGGCACCGAACTGGAGGCGGACTGGCGCTACATCGACGGCAAGGTGCACGCCACCACGTTCGAGGGCGTCGCCCGCGGCCTGGCCTGGGCCGCCGGCGAATGGCACCGCCGCTTCGAGGTCGAACAACTCCTCACCCACCCGGAGAACGCCGCCCACTTCGCCACGGAACGCGACTTCGACGGCGTCTGATCCCGACCCGCCCCACCACCCGCCGCGCCCCGCCCCGGGCGCGGCGGGCGGGGCACGCCCGCGCCGGTCGGGTCGAGCTCCCGGGAGGGCTCCCCGGCGAACTCGACCCGACGCCGACCCACGACGCGCCCCGACCGCAACGCCGAGGCTCGCCCTCGTGCGCTCCGCCCCCGCCCCGGCCTGCCCCGCGCCGCCCTGCTTGCCTCAAGTCCCCCGCGACCCGTTGCCCGTGTGCAGGGCTTCCGCCAGGAGTTCGGCCAGGTGTTGTGGGTGGCGGGTGGTCATGTGGGTGATCTGGGTGTGGCAGCTGAAGCCGTCGGCCAGGGTGACGGCGTCGGGGGCGGCCTTCGACAGCGCCGGGAGGAGGCGGTCGGCCGCCACCGCCCTCGACAGGTCGCCGTGCGCCGCCTCGTAGCCGAAGTTGCCGGCCAGGCCGCAGCAGCCGCCCGCCAGGTCGCCGGTCAGGCCGGCCCGGGCGCGTAGGCGGCGGTCGGCGGCGTCGCCGAGTACCGCGTGCTGGTGGCAGTGGAGTTGGCCCGTCACCTCGCGGTTCACGGCCGGGGGCGACCAGTTCGGGGCGTACTCCTCCAGCGCCTGGGCGAAGGTCCGCACCGATTCCGCCAACCCCGCCGCCGCCGCGCCGAGCAGTTCCGGTACATCCGTCCGCAACGCCGCCGCGCAGGACGGTTCCAGGCCGACGATCGGCAGCCCGGCGTCCAGAGCCGGCCGCAGCGTGCGCACCGTGCGGGCCATCACCCGCCTCGCCACGCCCAGTTGCCCGGTCGACACCCACGTCAGCCCGCAGCACACCGGCCCCGGCGGCACCACCACCTCCAGCCCGGCGGCCTCCAGCACCTCGACCGCCGCGCGCCCCACCGAAGGCCGGAAGCGGTTGGTGAACGTGTCCGGCCACAACACCACCCGAGGTCGCGAACTCCGCGCGGTCCGAGGCCGATCGCGCCACCACCGGGTGAACGGCACGGCGGCGAACGGCGGAATCTCCCGGCTCCGATCCAGCCCGGCCGCCGCCAACGCCGCCCGCCGCACCGCCGGTACCCCCGTCACCGCGTTCACCGCGCCCGCGAGCCCCGGCACCGCCCCCACCGCCCGCGCCCACAGCGGCAGGTTGCCCAGCGCGTAGTGTGCCGCCGGCCGCACCCGGCCCCGGTAGTGGTGGTGCAGGAACTCGGCCTTGTACGTGGCCATGTCCACATCCACCGGACAGTCGCCGCGGCAGCCCTTGCAGGACAGGCACAGGTCGAGCGCGTCGCGCACCTCGGTGGACCGCCAGCCGTCGGTGATCACCTCGCCGATCAACATCTCGTGCAACAACCGGGCCCGGCCGCGCGTCGAATGCGCCTCCTCGCCGGTGACCCGGAACGACGGGCACATCACCCCGCCCGACGTGTTCCCCGCCGACTCGCGGCACTTGCCCACGCCCACGCAGCGCCGCACCGCCGCCGCGAAGTCGCCGCCGTCGGCCGGGTAGCCGAACTCCACCGCCACCGGAGTACGCATCCCGGTGAACCGCAGATCGCCGTCCACAGGGTGTGGACGAACCAGGACGCCCGGATTCAACAGCCCGGCCGGATCCCAGATCGCCTTGAACCGGCCGAACAGTTCGACGATCTCCGGCCCGTACATCCGGGGCAGGAACTCGGCCCGGGCCTGCCCGTCCCCGTGCTCCCCGGACAACGAGCCGCCGTGCGCGACCACCAGATCGGCCAGTTCGCCGGCGAAGACCCGATACGCCGCGACCCCGCGCGCGGTGAGCAGGTCGAAGTCGATCCGGATGTGTACACACCCCTCGCCGAAGTGCCCGTACGGCAACCCGCGCAGCCCGTGCCGCCGCATCAACTCGGCCAACTCCCGCAGATACGCGCCCAGTCGCTCCGGCGGCACCGCGGTGTCCTCCCAACCCGGCCACGCCTCGGAGCCGTCCGCCATCCGGGTCGCGGTGCCCGACGCCTCCTCCCGGATCCGCCACAGCGCCCGCTGCCCGGCCGGATCGGTGACCACGAGGGACGGCCCGCCGCCGGACAACTCGCGTGCCTTTTCGGCCGCCTCGGCGACCGTGTCCCCGCCCACCTCGACGAACAACCAGGCCGCGCCCGGCGGCAGTTCCACCCCGTGCGCGGAGGACGCCAACGCGACCAGACCCGCGCTCAGGCTCTCCACGGTCAGCGGCCCGTACCGCAGCAGCGTCGGCGCCGCGTCGGCCGCCGCGAAGTCGTCGGCATAGCCGAGCACGGCCAGCACGCGCGCCTTCGGCGCCTCGACCAGGCGCACCCCCGCCCCGAGCACGACCGCGCAGGTCCCCTCCGTACCGACCAGCGCCCGGGCCAGGTCGCGCCCGTGCTCCGGCAGCAGCCGATCCAGCGGGTAGCCGGAGACCCGGCGCGGCAGCGCCGAGAAGCCCCGCCGAATCAGCGCCAGGTTGGCGTCGGCCAGCGCCCCGAGCGCGGCGTGGATCTCGCCCGCCCGCCCCGTCGCGGGCACCGGCTCGCCCCGCCCGACCCGCATCCGGGTGCCGTCCACCGTCGCGATGTCCAGCCATTCGACGTTGGCGCTCGTCCGGCCCCACGCGACCGAGTGCGACCCGCACGCGTCGTTGCCGATCATGCCGCCGAGGGTGCAGCGGCTGTGCGTGGAGGGGTCCGGGCCGAAGGTCAGCCCGTGTCGGCCCGCCGCCCGGCGCAGGTCGTCCAGCACCACGCCGGGCTCGACGTGCGCGATCCGCGTCGCCGGGTCGATCGTGTGGATCCGGTTCAGGTGCCGCGCGAGGTCGAGCACCACGCCGTTGCCCGTGGCCTGGCCGGCGATGCTGGTGCCGCCGCCGCGTACCGTCACCGGCGCACCGAGTTCGTGGCACACCGCCAGCGCGGCGACCACGTCGTCCGCGTCCAGCGGGAAGACCACCCCCGGCGGCACGTGGCGGTGGTTGGAGGCGTCCATCGAGTACAGCGCCCGGGCCTGCGGATCGAACCGGACCTCCCCGCGCACCCGCGCCCGCAACGCCTCTTCCGGATCCCCGAGCTGTGTCGTCACCCCGCCATCCTCGCCCGAACCGGCCTCGGCCCGGGCGTGCGACCCCCGCCGAAAAGGTGGGCCACGCGTTCGCACCGTCCACCCGTCGAGACCCCCGCCGGCCGAATGTCGGCCACATTCGTCTCATTGTGCGGAATACAGATCACCCACGAAACGGACACGACTACGCTCTTGGCGTGGCCGAGATCCAGATTCCCGCAGCGCTCATGCCCGCCGACGGCCGGTTCGGTTCGGGCCCGTCCAAGGTACGTCCGGAGGCGCTCGCCGCCCTCGCGGCGACCGGTACCTCCCTCCTCCTGGGCACCTCCCATCGGCAGGCGCCGGTGAAGAACCTGGTCCGCCGGGTCCGCGAAGGTGTCGGCAGCCTGTTCTCCCTCCCCGAGGGCTACGAGGTGATCCTGGGCAACGGCGGTGCCACCGCCTTCTGGGACATCGCCGCGTTCGGCCTCGTCGACCGCAAGTCGCAGCACCTGTCGTTCGGCGAGTTCTCCTCGAAGTTCGCCGGGTCGGTCAAGGCCGCGCCGTGGCTGGACGAGCCCACCGTGATCAAGTCCGAGCCGGGCACCCACCCGCTGCCGCAGGCCGAGGCGGGCGTCGACGTATACGCCCTGACCCACAACGAGACCTCGACCGGTGTCGCCATGCCGATCGCCCGGCCGGCGGGCGCCGACGCGGGTTCGCTGGTCCTGGTCGACGCGACCTCGGCCGCGGGCGGGCTGCCGGTGGACGCGGCCGAGACCGACGTGTACTACTTCGCGCCGCAGAAGAACTTCGCCGCCGACGGCGGTCTGTGGCTGGCCGCGTTCTCGCCGGCCGCGCTGGAGCGGGCCGGCCGGATCGCCGCGTCCGACCGCTATATCCCGCCGTTCTTCGACCTGGCCACCGCGATCGACAACTCGGTCAAGGACCAGACCTACAACACGCCGGCGCTGAGCACCCTGTTCCTGCTCGCCGACCAGCTCGACTGGATCAACGGGCAGGGCGGGCTGGACTGGGCCGTCGCGCGCACCGCCGACTCGTCGGGCCGGCTGTACGCGTGGGCCGAGAAGTCCGCGTACGCGAGCCCGTTCGTGGCCGACCCCGCGGCCCGCTCGCAGGTCGTCGGCACGATCGACTTCGCCGACTCGGTCGACGCCGCCGCGGTGGCCAAGGTGCTGCGCGCCAACGGCATCGTGGACACCGAGCCCTACCGCAAGCTGGGCCGCAACCAGCTGCGCGTGGCGATGTTCCCGGCGGTCGAGCCGGCCGACGTCGAGGCGCTGACCGCCTGCGTCGACTTCGTGATCGAGCAGCTCTGATCCACGCCGACCGCGCGTGAACGGCCGCCGCCCCGGACCCCCGTCGGGAGGTCCGGGGCGGCGGCCGTTCGGCGCTCAGTCCCGGTTCCCGCGCCGCCCCAGTCGGCGATACGCGAAGAACAGCAGCACCAGACCCGCCACCGCCAGGAGTCCCGGCCCGTACGTCTTGGTCTTGTCGGCGGCGGAGTCGCCGTCGCTCTTGTCGCCGGCCGTACTGCCCGCCTCGTCCGACTTCGCGTCCGACTTCGCCCCGCCGCCCGGCGCGTTGCGTACCGAGTCCGGGCGGTTGTCGCCCTTCAGCTCGACCCGGCGCACCTGGCTGCCCTTGCCCTCGCTGCCGAACAGCAGCGACCGGCCGTCCGCGCTCCACGCCACCGACTCGCCCTGGCGCTGGAGCGGCACGCTGACCGGTCCCACCTGCTTGCCCGGCGCGGAGAACACGGTGGCGGAGAAGTAGCCGCGCAGCACGAACCGCGAGCCGTCGGGCGCGAACGCGCCGTCGGTCACCGTCGAGTCGCCGGCGGCGATCCGCCGGAACGTGTTGATCCCGGTGGTGGACAACTGCTCCGGCTGCTCGTAGAGTCCGCCGTCGGACTCCTTGCTGGCTATGTAGAGCTTGTTCGTCCTCGGGTCCATCAGCATCGCCTCGGCGTCGCGCGGCCCGTTGTCGTACTTCACCCGGAACCTGGTCGGCTTGACCGTCGCGTCGGCCAGCGTCGCGGGTTCGGCGAAGCGGTAGATCCACACCTCGGGCCACTTGCCGTGGAAGTTGTCGCCGATGTCGCCGACGAACACGGCCGGCTTGCCCGTGTCGTCCTTGCCGACGGTGATCGCTTCCCAGTCCCGCGCGTCCACGCCCGACAGCGTGATGGTCGCCTTGGTGGCGCCGTCCTTGCCGATCGCGTAGATCCTGGGCGAGTCCCCGCTGTCGTTGTGCGTCCAGTAGACGTCGGGATGTTGCGCGCTCGCCACCAGGCCGCTGGATTCGCCGATGCGCTCGTCCTTGATGGTGAACACCACGTCGGAGTCGGCCGTCGCCGCCGCGGGCAGCGCCACCACCAGGGCCAGGGCCGCCGGGAGCGCGCCCAGGACGCGCAGCCGGCCTCGTATCACGCGCTTCACGCGTACCGCCGTGTCATGGGTCCAGCCTGCCGGCCCCGTCCGGGCTCCCGTTCGACTCCTCCGGTCATTTTGCGACAGGTCGGCCGAATCCATTGCGGTTTGCCGTGGATCGGGGATGGGATGGGGGCTCGTGGGCGTCGGCATCGGGAGTCTTCCATGACACTGATCAAGGCCTGTCTGAACGGAACGCGGCGCCCCGAGGAGCACCCGGCGCTACCGCTGACCCCGGCACAGATCGCCGCGGACAGTCGGGCCGCGGTGGCCGCGGGGGCGTCCATCGTGCATGTGCATCCGCGGGATCGCCGGGGCCGCGAGAGTCTGGCGCCGGACGTGCTGACCTCGGTGGTCCGGGCGATCCGGGGCGCGGCGCCCGGTGTGCCGATCGGGGTGAGCACCGGGGCCTGGATCGAGTCGGACGCGGCCTCCCGGCTGGCCTCGGTGCGTTCCTGGACGGTCCTGCCCGACCTGGCCTCGGTCAATCTGGCCGAGGAGGGCTCGGTCGAACTCGCGTACACGCTGGCGCACCTGGGGGTCGGGGTCGAGGCGGGGGTGTGGACCGAGGCCGACGCGGAGTTGCTGGTCGAGCGGGAGTTGGCCGCGGTGTGCACGCGGATCCTGGTCGAGGTCGAGGGCGGCGAACCGGGGGACGCGCTGGACGAGGCGGGTCGGATCCTGGCGGTCCTGGATCGGCACGAGGTCGCCGTGCCGCGTCTGCTGCACGGCGCCGACACGTCCGCGTGGCCGGTCCTGGACGCGGCGATCGCGGCCGGCCTGGACACCCGGATCGGGCTGGAGGACACCCTGCTCGACCCGGACGGCCGCCGGGTCCCGGGCAACGCGGCGCTGGTACGGATCGCCGCCGACCGGGCACACGCGGCCCGCCCGACGGGGAACCCGCACTGACCGAAGCCGTCCGCACCTTCGCACCGCCCCGACCCGGCGACGCCGGGTCGGGGCACGCGAGCACTCGACGCCCCGCCCTACCGCATCAACGCGCCGATGATCACGGCGATGAGCAGGAGGGCCAGGGTGGCCGTGACGACGCGGGTTCGGGTACGGGGATTCACGCCCCAGAGCCTACGCGGCGCGAACGCCCGGTCGAATTCCGGTCGGGCGCTCGCGCCGCGGGTTCCGTGGACCCGCCCCGAGCCGTCGGGTCAGACCATGGAGGCGGCCAGGCGGCGGCGGAAGGCCGCGAGCACGGTGCGGTCGCCGGTCCGCGAGACGACCGTGCCGGGCCGCCGGCCCCACAGGTAGAGCAGCAGTTCGGCGGGCTCGCCCGTCACCGCCGCGTCGGCGAAGCCCGGCTCGCGGGACATGGTGACGCCACCGCGCCGCATGGTCAGCCGCCAGTGGTGCCGATTGCTGTGCACGCCGATGGTGCGCCCGCTCGCGCCGTCGCGCGCGCCCCCGTCGTAGTGCGCCGGGAGCAGTACGCCCAGCACCTCGTCGATGCCGTCCAGGGCCTGCTGGGCGTCCAGCGGCCCCGGAGTGCCGACCGCCATCTCGATGTCGGCCCGGTGTACCGCCGCCTCGCGCGCCATCCGGCGGGCCAGGAAGCCGGCCGTGCCCGGGTCGGGCCCGTCGCTCTCCAGGACCTCCGGGACGGCGGCCTCGGGCAGGTCCGCCTCGACCGGATCGAGCGGGTCCCGCCTGGCCATTTCCGCCACGAGCGCGGCGTGCGCCCGGGTGTAGGTGTCGAGCAGATCCCCCCTGCCGTTCGGGCCGGCCGGTTGTGGCCGGCCCTCCGGACGACCGTCCGAGCGCAGTTGCCCGGTGGCGTCGGTGTACATGAGCACGGAATGTCGTACGACGTCGGCGACCGTCCAACCGGGACAGGACGGTACCGGCGCGTCCATGTCCGTGACGGCCGCCTGGCCCAGGCGGAGGCCCTCCGCCTGGAACAGGTGCTGGAACCGCACGTAGTCCATTCGTCAAGGATTCCAGCGGTTCGGGTGACGTGTCGATGGCCTGCGTCACCCCAGAGCGTGAATCCCACGTCAAGAAAAGGTGTGTCGCACAGATGTGCTGACGCTGTGTCAGATCTTGACCGCGGGATTACCGAACCCCGACCGTGTCGCCGTGACGCCGGCGCCGGCGGGAGTCGCCGGAACGGTTGGAGAGGCGGTTCCCGCGACGTTTGCCGCAGCGGCGGCCGGCGCGGTCGTGGCGGCCGGACGCATCGCGCGCACCATCGCCCGCGGCCGCAGCCGGATCCCGCTGTGCCGGGCCAGCAGCGCACCGACCGCGAGCGCGGCGATCAGCGAGATCAGGCCGCCCACGAACAACCCGACGCGCGGACCGAAGCTCTCCGCGAGCCAGCCGATCAGCGGGCCGCCCAGCGGGGTGCCGCCCATGAAGACGAGCATGTAGATGCCCATCACCCGACCACGCATCGCCGGATCGCTGCCCAGCTGCACGGTCGAGTTCGCCGCCGTGTTGAAGGTCAGGCCGGCGATCCCGATCGGTACGAGCAGCAGCGCGAAGCTCCAGTAGCCCGGCATGAACGCGGCGACCGTCTCCAAGAGGCCGAACACGATGGCCGCGCCGACCAGTACCCGCAGCCGGGTGCGCCCGCGCTTGGCCGCGAACAGCGCGCCCGCCAGCGAGCCGACCGCGAACACCGTGTTGAGCAGCCCGAACGAACCGGGTCCGGCGTGGAAGACGTTGTTGGAGAACCCCGCGAGGGTGACCGCGAAGTTGTAGCCGAAGGTGCCGATGAACCCGACCAGGGCGATCGCCACCAGCAGATCGGGCCGGCCGCGCACATAGCGCAGCCCCTCCCGCAACTGGCCCTTCTCGCGCGGCACCACGGGCATCGTGCGCAGCTCCGCCTCGCGCATGGCCACCAGGCCGAGCAGGACCGCGATGTAGGACACCGCGTTGAGCGCGAAGACCCAGCCGGTGCCGATCGCGGTGATCAGCAGACCGCCGACGGCGGGGCCGACGATCCGGGCGAGCTGGAAGTTGGCCGAGTTCAGGCTGACCGCGTTGGCCAGGTCCTTGCGCCCGACCATCTCGATCACGAAGGACTGCCGGGCCGGGTTGTCCACGGCGGTGGCCAGGCCCAGGCCGAAGGCGAGCAGCCATACGTGCCAGACCTCGACCGCGCCGCTCAGCACCAGGACCGCCATCACGGCGGCGAGCAGACCCATCACGGTCTGCGTACCGATCAGCAACACACGCTTGCGGTAGCGGTCGGCGATCACCCCGCCCCACAGGCCGAACAGCAGCATGGGCAGGAATTGCAGGCCCGTGGTCACGCCCAGCGCGGTGGTACTGCCGGTGAGCTGCAACACCAGCCAGTCCTGCGCGATGCGCTGCATCCACGTGCCGGTGTTCGACACGGTCTGGCCGGCGGCGAACAATCTGAAGTTGCGGTTTCGTAGTGATGAGAAAGTGCCGGCTGTCGCCGCCACGGGCTCCCCCTTCGTCGTACGGATCGGCCGAGGCCGGATGTGCATCCGTCCCTGAACCGAACCGACCGCGACGCGGAGGGCGCCGAGCCCGCTACGCCTGCGCCAGTTTCTCCAGCACCGGCAGGGCCGCGCGCAACGCCTCGTTCTCCTCCGGCGTGAGCCGCGCCAGGTGTTCCGCCAGCCAGGCGTTGCCCAGTCGGCGGTTCTCCTCCACCACGGCGGCGGCGGGCTCGGTCGCGGAGACCACGACCTGCCTGCGGTCGTCGGGGTGCGGCTCGCGCCGGACCAGGCCGCGCTCCTCCAGGCCGGCGATCACCCGGGTCATCGACGGCGGCTGCACCTTCTCCTGCCGGGCGAGTTCGCCCGGAGTCATGGCGCCGCGCACGACGAGCACGGTCAACACCGAGAGCTGTGTGGGGCTCAGCGTCTCGTCGGCCCGCTGGTTGCGCAGGCGACGAGAGAGTTTCAGCACGGAGGCACGGAGGGCTGCCACCGTGGCACGGTCGGGTTCGGACGGGGACACGTTTTTTAGCTTAACTCTTTACTCTCGCTAACTTCCAATGCTTTCGCCGCCGGGGATATTCCGGGACGCGGAACGGCCGCCGTCCGGGCGGGGCGAACCCGCCCGGACGGGGTGAACTCGCCCGAACGCGGCGAGCCCGAGACGGTTACTTGACGCCGAGGACCTGTTCGATCGGGTCGATGGCGAAGTGCACCACGAACAGGGCCGAGACGATCCACAGCAGCAGCGGGATCTCCCGGGCCTTGCCGACCGCCGTGCGCAGCACCACGTACAGGATGAAGCCGGCGCCGATCCCGGTGGTGATGCTGTACGTGAACGGCATCAGCGCGATCGTCACGAACGCCGGGGCGGCGACCGTCAGGTCGTCCCAGTCGATGTGCTTGATCTGGGTCATCATCAGCGCGCCGACCACCACCAGCGCCGGCGTCGCGGCCTGTGCGGGCACCAGCTTGGCCAGCGGGGTGAACAGCAGCGCGAGCGCGAACAGGCCGCCGGTGACCAGGTTGGCGAGTCCGGTCCGGGCGCCCTCGCCGACCCCGGCGGTGGATTCCACGAAGACCGTGTTGGACGACGCCGAGGCGCCGCCGCCGGCGATCGCGCCGACCGACTCGACGGTCAGGATCCGGCCCAGGCCCGGCACCTTGCCCCGCTCGTCGAGCAGTCCGGCCTCGCGGCTGACCCCGATGATCGTGCCCATGCCGTCGAAGAAGTTGGACAGCAGCAGGGTGAAGATCAGCAACGACGCGGTGATGAAGCCGACCCGGCCGAAGGCGCCGAACAGGTCGACGTCGCCGATCAGCCCGAAGTCCGGCGTGTCCACCACGCCGTTCGCCTCGGGCGCGGTCAGCCCCCACGCCGCCTTGTCCAGGCCGGCGGCGTTGTGCACGATCACCGCGAGCACCGTGGAGGCGACCATGCCGATCAGGATCGCGCCGGGCACCTTCCGTACCACCAGCACGAACGTCAGCAGCAGCCCGAAGCAGAAGATCACCGCCGGCCAGCCCTTGAGCGTGCCGCCCGCACCGAGCGCGACCGGGACGGTGGAGTTCACCTTGTCCGGCACGCGCGTCACGATGCCCGCGCTGACCAGGCCGACCAGGGTGACGAACAGGCCGATGCCGACCCCGATCGCCTGCTTGAGCACCAGCGGGATGGCGTTCATGATCGCCTCGCGCAACCCGGTGGCGGCCAGGATCAGCAGGCCGACGCCCTCCAGGACGACCAGGCCCATCGCCTCGTCCCAGGTCGTCTGCGGCGCGATCTGGAACGCGACCATCGCGTTGATCCCGAGCCCGGCGGCCAGCGCGAGCGGCATGTTGCCGATCAGGCCCATCAGGACGGTCATCACGGCGGCGACCAGCACCGTCGCGGTGACCAGCTGCGGCTGGGACAGATGGTTGCCGAACTTGTCGGTCGCACTGCCGAGGATGATCGGATTCAGCACGATGATGTAGGCCATCGCGAAGAACGTGGCGAGCCCGCCGCGTATCTCGCGCACCGGCGACGAGCCGCGCTCGGAGATCTTGAAGAAGCGGTCGAGGCCGCTCCTCGGCGTGGCGGGGACCTCGGGGACGGTCACGGCGGGGGCCTGGCGGGGCATGCGGATCCTCGGAGCGTGGGAACGGGTAGTCAAGACACGCACACGGCACGAGGGGGACGCGTGCCGGGAGACCCCAAAAGGGTGCCAGAGACCACAGCCGAAACGGGAACCGGTCCCTCCGCCTGTGCGTCGGGGCACGCGCGGGCCCGGTGCGGGCCGCCAAGTAGCCTTGTTTTCGTGAGCAGGCACGGGAGCGGGAAACGACGGCGCACCTCGCCGGATCCGGACGACACGGGCGTGGCGCGGACGGATTCGGCCGCGACGCCGGATCCGGTCGACGACACGTTCGACGCGGGCGCCCCCGGCAGCGGCGAATACGCGGCGCACGGGAGCGAGTCCTACCCGGCGACGGATTACGGCACCGGGGAGCATGGCGCCGCGGATTACGGCTCGGCGGATTACGGTTCCGGGGAGTACGCCTCCACCTCAGGGGAGTACGCCGCGACCTCCGGGGAGTACACCGCGACCGAGCACTCCTCCGGCGAGTACACCGCCGCGAACTACGCCGACTACTCGCGGACCGACTACGCGGCGCCCGAGGCGGCCTACGGCTCCGGCGGCTACCAGGTCGCCGCGTCGTCGGCCTTCGAGCCCGACGCGTACGACTCCGGGAGCCACACGACGCCCGAGTACGGCGCGAGCGCCTACGACCCGGCGACCGACCCGGCCCTGGGCGGCGGTACCGCCGAGTTCGCCGCCGTCACCGATGCCGCGGACGCCGCCGATGTCGCCGACGGGCCCGCCCCGCCCGCCGACCGGGAGCCGCCCGCCGCGGACACCGGCATGCGGCCCGCCCCGCCCCCGCTCGAAGGCGACATCATCAAGCTCGTCGCCGTGGGCAGCGTGATCTGGTTCGCGCTCTTCGTGGTCGCCTGGTTCATGCGCGACTCGCTCACCGACGACGGTCGCGACTGGTGGCCGTGGTGCGCGCTGGCCGGCTCGGGCCTGGGCCTGTTCGGCCTCTGGTACTGCCGCCGCCTGCAGAGCGCGCACGACGACTAGGCCGGCCGCCGTCCCGTTCCGGGTGTGTGGTGAATGTGCTCGGCGACCCGCCCCGAATAGCCACAAAATCCGACATTCGCTGACGTAACGTCAGGGCATGATCGATGCCCCCGCCACCATCACCGGGCTGACCGACGCCGAGGTCGCCGAACGTGTCGCGGCCGGCCGGGTCAACGACGTGCCGGGCCGTTCGAGCCGCAGTGCCTCGGCGATCGTCCGGGGCAACGTCTTCACCCGGTTCAACGCGATCATCGGCACCCTGTTCGTGGTGATCCTGATCGTCGGCCCGATCCAGGACGGCCTGTTCGGCCTGGTCATCGTCGCCAACACGGCGATCGGCGTCATCCAGGAACTGCGCGCCAAGCGCACCCTGGACACCCTGGCCGTGATCGGCGAGGCCAAACCGCGGGTGCGCCGGGGCGGGCACACGGTCGAGGTGTCCGCGCGCGAACTGGTCCTGGACGACGTCTGCGCGCTCGGCGCGGGCGAACAGGTCCTGGTGGACGGCGTGGTGGTCGAGGCCGACGCGCTCGAACTGGACGAGTCGCTGCTGACCGGCGAGACCGATCCGGTCCACAAGAGGATCGGCGACCCGGTGATGTCCGGCAGCTTCGTGGCCGCCGGCAACGGCGCGTATCGGGCGACCGAGGTCGGCGGCGACGCGTACGCCGCCCGACTCGCCGAGGAGGCGGGCCGGTTCACCCTGGTCGACTCGGAACTGCGCCAGGGGTTGAACCGGATCCTCACCTACGTCACTTGGCTGATGGTCCCGGTCGGGATCCTGCTGATCATCAGCCAACTGCGCACCGACGACGGCCTGCCCAACGCGCTGCGCGGCATGGTGGCCGGGCTGGTCACCATGGTCCCCGAGGGGCTGATGCTGCTCACCTCGGTCGCGTTCGCGGTCGGCGTGGTGCGGCTGGGCCGGAAGCAGTGCCTGGTCCAGGAGTTGCCCGCGATCGAGGGCCTGGCCCGGGTGGACGTGGTGTGCCTGGACAAGACCGGCACGCTCACCGAGGGCGGCATGGACGTGGCCGAGGTCCGCACGCTCGACGACACGCTGCCGATCGGCCAGGCGCTCGGCGCCCTCGGCACCTCCGACCCGCGCCCGAACGCGAGCCTCCAGGCGATCGTGGACGCCTACCCGGCACCGCGGGGGTGGTCGATCACCGACGTCGCCGCGTTCTCCTCGGCCCGCAAGTGGAGCGGGGCGAGCTTCGCCGAGCGCGGGACCTGGCTGCTGGGCGCGCCCGACGTACTGCTGCCGGAGGGACACCCGGTGCTGGCCGAGGTGGACGAACTGGGCGCGAAGGGGTTGCGGGTGCTGCTGCTCGCGACCGCCGACGGGCTGAGCGACGAGGCCGGTGCGCGGGCCCACCTGGCCGCGCTCGTGGTGCTCCAGCAGCGGCTGCGCCCGGACGCCGCCGAGACGCTGCGCTACTTCGCGGACCAGGGCGTGGCGACCAAGGTGATCTCCGGGGACAACGCGCTCGCGGTCGGCGCGGTGGCCGCCAAACTCGACCTGGCGGGCGCGGACCACGCCGTGGACGCCCGCCGACTGCCGGAGGACCGCACCGGACTCGGCCGAGCCCTGGAGGAGAACACGGTCTTCGGCCGGGTCACCCCGCAGCAGAAGCGGGCGATGGTCGCGGCCCTGCAGGCCCGCGAGCATACGGTGGCGATGACCGGCGACGGCGTGAACGACGTGCTCGCGCTCAAGGACGCCGACATCGGGGTCGCGATGGGCTCGGGCAGCGGGGCGAGCCGCGCCGTCGCCCAGATCGTGCTCCTGGACAACCGCTTCGCCACGCTGCCCTCGGTGGTGGCCGAGGGGCGACGGGTGATCGGCAACATCGAGCGGGTCGCGAACCTGTTCCTGGTCAAGACCGTGTACGCGCTGCTCCTGTCGCTGCTCACCGGCGTCGCGGGCGTGGTCTTCCCGTTCCTGCCCCGCCACCTCACCCTGATCGGCTCGCTCACCATCGGCGTGCCGGCCTTCTTCCTGGCCCTGGCCCCCAACGCCGAACGCGCGCGCCGGGGCTTCGTCCCGCGCGTCCTGCGCTTCGCGATCCCCGGCGGCGTGGTGGCCGCGGCGGCCACGTTCCTGTCCTACTGGCTGGCCCACCTGAACAGCGGCACCGACCTGAAGGAGGACCGCACCACCGCGGTGATCACCCTGTTCCTGGTCGCGATGTGGATCCTGGCCATCGTCGCCCGCCCCTACGCGTGGTGGAAGATCGCCCTGATCGCGGCGATGGGCGCGGCCTTCCTGTTCGCCCTGTACGTCCCCTTCGCCGCCGACTTCTTCGCCCTCTACCCCCAGGACCAGGGCAACAACGGCACCGCGATCGGCATCGCGATCGCCGCCGCGGCCCTCCTGGAGGCGGGCTGGCACGTATCGGGCTGGATCCACCGCCGCGCGGGCGACGACGGATAGGACCCGGGCGGGCCCGGCAAGCGGCCGAGCCCGAGCGGCCGTCGGCGACGCGTCGATGGCCGAGGCGGCACGGGAGTCGGGTCTCGACTGCGCATGCAACTGGCGCTATGTGGCCCATCTTGAAGACGGCACCATTCGCATGCCGGGACCGGCGTACCGCCGAGTCCTGGAACGCACAACCGGGCAGATCTTCTCGTCTCTCGGCTGGAACCTCGATGACGAGTCCGGTCGTTCCGCGCGTGTTCCCGGCCCTACGGTCAAGGTGACGTCACCGGTACAAGTGAACGGCCCCTGGGGCCAGGCCGAGCGAGCCAGTCGCATCGCCGCTTCGTGCGATTCCGCCGCCGTCGACACGACCAGGTAGTCAACCATGTGCAGATGCTACTGAGGGGGAATCCGAATGCGGGCGGAACATTCCCTCTGAGCGGCTGCTCGTCGCCTCCGGCGGTGAGTGACCCGGCCCGCTCCGCCCGGCAGGTCGCTCAGACCAGATCGCCCGGGTCGGTGTTGGCGCCGCACAGTATTACCGCGACCTTTTCGTCCTGGGCCGGGGTGTACGCGCCTGTGGACAGGGCTGCCAGGGCCGTTGCGGCGGCGTGTTCGACGACGATGCGGAAGTTGTCCCACAGGGCCTGGCGGGATTCGATGATGGCCTTGTCGGAGACCAGGACCGAGAAGGCGCCGGTGCGCCGGGCGGTGGCCAGGGCGGTGGCGGAGACGCGGCGCGCGCCCAGGGAGTCGGCGGCCACCGAGTCGACCGGGACGTCGACCACCTCGCCCGCCTCCAGGGCCGCGTTCAGGGCGCGGCAGTTCTCCGGCTCGACCGCCACGGTGCGGATCCCGTGTTCCTCGGCGGCGGTGGCCACGCCCGCGAACAGGCCGCCGCCGCCCACCGCGACGATGATCGTGTCCAGCTTGCCCGGCACCCCCGCGACCAGCTCCGGGACCAGCGTGCCGGCGCCCGCCGCGATCAGCGGATTGTCGTACGCGTGCGACAACAGCGCGCCCGTCTCCTCGGCGAACCGCGCCGACGCCTCCAGGGCATCCGCGTACTCCCGCCCCACGAGCAGCACGTCCGCCCCGTACGAGCGCAGCCGCTCCACCTTGATCCGGGGCGCCGTCTCCGGCAGGAACACCGTCGCGCGCACCCCCGCGCTCCGCGCCGCCCACGCGCAGGCCAGCCCCGCGTTGCCGCCGGAGGCGATCACCACGCCGGCCTCGGGCATGGTGCCCGCCTCGATGTGCGCGGTGGTGAAGTTCGCCGCGCCGCGCGCCTTGAACGACCCGGTGTGCTGGATGTACTCCAGGGCCAGCCACACGTGCGGCGAGGGGTGGATGGGCATCAGGGTGACCGGCTGGGTCAGCCCCACGATGCGCTCGGCGGCGTTCCTGATGTCGCCATAGGTCAGTTCCGGCGTGGCGGTTTCCATGACGACCGACCCTATGGCTTGCCGGCGCGCCCGGTCCCGGCACCGGGCGGGTCGGTCCGGTGGCAATGCGGGAAGGCTCCGCACGGCGTGTCACCGTACCGACGGCGCAAGGGGCGAATCGGTTCGATTCCTGACAGGCTGTCCACGGTGACGGTGTGGCCCCAGGTCGAAGCTGACACGCCATCAGTTCTTTCCCCGCACGGTAGGGAGGTGGGATGTCCGGCCACTCCGACGCGGGACGAACCCCCGAGGTCGAATCCCCGGCACCACCGCGGGTGCAACGTCTGAAGGCGAATTCGGTCGGGCTCGTCGGCGTCGTGTTCATGGCGATCGCCACCGCCGCGCCGATCACCGCGATGACCGGAAACCTGCCGATCGCGGTCGGCTTCGGCAACGGCATCGGCGCCCCCGCGGGCTACCTGATCGCGACCCTGGTGCTCGGCGTGTTCTCCATCGGCTACGTCGCGATGGCCAAGCACATCACCTCGGCGGGTGCCTTCTACGGCTACATCTCACACGGCCTGGGCCGGGTCGTGGGCATGGCCTCCGGACTGCTCGCGGTGCTGGCGTACGTGGTCTTCGAGGCCTCCGTCGTCGGCATCTTCGCCTACTTCGCGGACACCACGGTCGACGCCCAGTTCGGCGTCGACCTCAACTGGGCCGTCTACGGCCTGGGCATGCTCGCCGTCACCGCCGTGCTGTCCTGGTTCGACATACACCTCACCTCGCGCCTGCTCGGCGTGCTGCTGGTCGCCGAGGTCACGGTGCTCGCCGCGATGGCGGTCGCGGTGCTGGTCCGGGGCGGCGGCCCCGATGGGCTGTCCGCCGAGCCGATCAACCCGGCCAACGCGTTCGAGGGCGCGGCCGGCCTCGGCCTGTTCTTCGCGTTCTTGTCGTGGGTCGGCTTCGAGTCCACCGCCATGTACGGCGAGGAGTCGCGCGACCCGAAGAAGGTCATCCCGCGGGCCACGCTGATCTCGGTGATCGGCGTCGGCCTGTTCTACGTGTTCGTCTCCTGGATGGCGATCGACGGCAGCGGCCTGGAGAGGTCGAAGGAGATCGCGCGCGGGTCCGCCCCGCTGGACGTCTTCTTCGGCCCTACCGGGGACTTCGTCGGCGGCTGGGCGGTGGACTGGTTCCAGTGGCTGCTGATCACCGGCTCGTTCGCCTGCGGCATGGCCTTCCACCAGTGCGCGGCGCGCTACCTGTACGCGATCGGCCGCGAGGGCTTCATCTCCCGCAGACTCGGCAACACCCACCCGGCGCACGGCTCCCCATACTTCGCCTCGTTCGTGCAGAGCATCATCGCCACCGGCATCGTGCTGCTGTTCCTGATCACCGATCAGGACCCCTACATACACCTCTACACGCTGCTCGCGATCCTCGGCACGATGGCCATCCTGATCGTGCAGACGTTGTGCTCGTTCGCGGTGATCGGCTACTTCCACGTCGGCGGGAACCACCCCCGGACGGCGCACTGGTTCCGCACCTTCCTGGCCCCGCTGCTCGGCGGCGTCGCGATGATCGCGGTGGTGGTGCTGCTCCTGCGGAACATGGAGACCGCCGCCGGCGCCGCCGCCGACTCGCTGCTGTTCACGCTCACCCCGTACATCGTCGGCGGGGTCTTCGTCGGCGGCATCGCGCTGGCGCTGTACACGCGGGCCCGGAGCCCGGAGCGCTACGAACTGATGGGCCGGATCATCCTGGAGGACGCCGGCGAACGGGTCGACGACGGCCCCGCCGACGCGCGGATGTCGGTACGTTCCTGACCCGCGCGTCGGGTCGTCGGCGGGGCGCGCGCGTGGATCGCGCGCCCCGCGAACGGCTCCTCCGGATGGGTGGAGCCGGCCCCCGAGGGGGGACGTCGGGCCGACCCGTGTGGACACGAGGTTAGGCAAGGCTTACCTTCGGACCATGACCGTGCTCGATCTTCGTCAACCCGCGCCGTGTCCCGCGTTCGCGGAGACCTTCCGTGCGCTCGGTGCCGCGTGTCCGGTGATCACGGTCGAGCCCGGACGCCCCGGCGTCGGCATGCTGCACGCCTCACGGATGGCCGAGGACCCGGACGTGCTCGCCGAGATGCTGGCCGCCGAGCGCACCCGGATCGGCGCGACCCCGGCCGCCGAGCCGCGCGACGACGCGATCGCGATGTGGGCGCTGCACGGCTACGCCTGGTACGCCTGCCTGATGCTGACCGGCCCCTGGTTCCTGCGCCGCCGGGTCCCGCTGGTGGCCCTGGACGAGGTGTGGATCGCGCCCGGGTCCGAGCGGGTGGGCCGCTCCTTCACGGTCACCTCGAACACCTTCGCCTGCCTGCCCGACGACCCCGACGCGAACGCGCCCGGCGCGCGGGTGGTGGCCGGCGAGGCGGCATTGCGGGCACTGCTCCTCGACCGGGTGGCCGAACACGTGGAGCCGCTGCTGGCCGCGTTCCGACCGCATCTGCGTCGGGGCGAGCGGGTGTTGTGGTCGATGGTGGCCGACGAGGTGGTGAGCGGCGTCTGGTATCTGGGCCGCACGCTGGGCGAGGGCGACCGCGCGGTGCGCGAACTGGGCGAACTGCTCCCGGGCGACGTCGGTCGCTTCAAGCGCGAGGCGGGTTTTCGTACACTCGCGGGCACCGAGGGTCGCACACACTGCAACCGCACCCAGAGCGTGTGCTGCCTCTGGTACACCCTCGACCCGGCGGCGTTGTGCAGCACGTGCCCCCGCGCGGACGACGCGCGGCAGGTGGCCATCCTGGAGGGTCGGGGCTGACGGATTCACACCCGTCGGCATGCGATACCGGGGCGATGCACCGCAAATGCTCCTGGCGATCAACTCCCGTGTACGGCAAGGGAGTCCACCGGGAAACCAACCTGCCGAAAGGTTGGTGACCATGCGAGAATCGCGCGGGCGACTCGCCGTGGGGGAGCGATCGGGTCGTCATCGGTGCGGGTGGGCACGGGTCCACCTCGTGAGCTGTGGGTGGGGATTCCAGGGTGCCTTGGCGACGAAGATTCGCACGATCGACCGTACTGGGCTTGGCCGTCGGCGGCCTGCTGCTGGGGGCGATCCCGGCGACGGCATCCGCCGCGGACGTGCGCGGCGCGGGCGGGGCGCAGAGCCGTACCGGCTCGGGTGGCACGCCACACGAGAACAATCTGAAGGTGACCGCCGTCTCCGTCGGTGACGCCGTGGTCGACGCGCGACCGGGACACGTGTCCAAGAGGCTTACGTTCAAGCCGTCGGCGACCTACGCGATGGACCTGCAATGGTGCGGGTCGGTGATCGTGCAGCGAGCGGGTGCGACGCCGGGGACGTTCGAGGGAGCAGAGCATTCGCTGCGCTTCGGCAACGGCAGTTGGGCATCGGAGAACAAGCCGGTGTCGGTGACCTTCGAGCTGCCGCAGTACGGCTCGTCGGCCGACACCCGCTGGGCCGTCAAGGCGGTGAACCTCGCCGGCACGATCCCCGGTTCCCCGTGCCCGCAGAATCTCACCGTGTTCCAGGGCGATCAACTGACCGGCCCCGGGTTCGACACGACGTTCACCGCGCAGACGCTCGTCGACGCCGAGGCACCGACCAACGAGGCGATCTGGTTCGACGACGTCCGCTCGAGCAAGGACCCGGTCAAGGACGGTGGGTTCCTTCGTTACCAGGTCGTGGCCGAGGACCTCAAATCCGGGTTCTGGCAGGGCAAGGCCACGCTCAAGGGACCGGCGGGACTCAGCGTGACCACGCTGTTCGGTACGGACGTCAACGTCCTGAATCAGTACTACCCGTCGTGTGACCTCCGTGGGCTCATGTTGTGGGCCTGTGAGGTGTGGTTCACGCTGCCGGAGGACGCGCCCGCAGGCGTGTGGACGATGGATTCGGTCGAGCTCACCGACGCCGGGGGTGCCTCGAAGGTCTACCCGAACCTCGGGCGGTACCCGCTCGATCTGCCCGGCCGTACGTTGTGGGCGAGGAACTTCCGACTCGATCGCTCCGAGGTCGATCCGTGGGAGACCGAGCAGACCGTGATTCTGACGGCCGACGTCAGCGCCGAGGTCCAGGTGATCAAGGCGCGTGACATCAACGGGGTCTGCGTATCCGGTACTCCGACCCTGCCCCAAGGCGGCAGCGGAACGCTGACGCTGCCGATCACCGTTCCGGTCGGAGTACCCGGCTGTCATCCGGCACTCCTCCTCGAGGACGCGAACGGCACGACCTCGGAGATCCGGGGTCTGCCCTTCATCACGGCGGTCAAGGGCGCTCCTCCGCAGGCCAGGAACATCACCCTGGATCGCACGACGATCAATCCCCTTCAGGGCGGCACCGTTCGGGTCTCGCTCGACGTGTCGTCGTGGAAGCCCGGTGTCACGCGCGTCAGCGTGTACGCACACGGCGAGTACGAGCCGGTGAAGTCCCTCAGCGCGTCGACTGTGTTGCCACGTGTACGCGACGGGCACGCGACCGTGGATCTGAAGTTCCCGAACTTCGAATACTGGCGGGGCGCCACGAACCTCGAGGTGCCCTTGACGGTCGGGATTTCGGACGCCGCCGGAGTCTGGACGAGCTATGGGTTCGACGGGGCCGAAGTGCCGGGCAACCCACTCGAGATCAACGTGAACATGCCTGCCGACACCTACACCGGAGTGGCCCCGGCACGGGTGCTGGACACCCGGGACGGCACCGGCGCACCGGCGCAACCGCTGCATTCGGGCAGTGGGGTCACCCTTCGGCTCACCGGCGTCGGCGGGGTGCCCGCGACCGGGGTCAGCGCCGTGGCCCTCAACGTCACGGCGACCGACACCACCGGTGACGGCTACCTCATGGTCTCGCCGCACATGTCCTACCGACCCTCCGGTCCCTCGCCCAGTCACCTGAACTGGGGCAGGGGCCGGACGATCGCGAACCAGGTGATCGCGCCGGTCGGGGTGGACGGCAAGGTGTACCTGAACATGTCCGGCTCCGGCGCGGTGAGCGTGGTCGCGGACGTGTTCGGCTACTACTCGGACGCTCCGACCGGTGCGAAGTTCGCCGCCGTGACCCCCGCGCGGCTGCTCGACACCCGGGACGGCACCGGTGCCCCGAGTGCCGGCGCGACGCCGGCGGGCGGCGTGCAGACCGTGCGGGTGACCGGGCGAGGTGGTGTCCCCGCGACCGGCGTGGGCGCCGTCGTCCTGAACCTCACCGCCACCGAGCCGGTCATGCCGGGCCATCTGCTGGCGTGGCAGCACGGTGGCGCGCGTCCCACCGCCTCCAGCCTGAACTGGGCCGCGGGCCAGACGATCGGCAACTTCGTCACGGTGCCGGTCGGCCCGGACGGCACGGTGGACCTGGCCAACATCAGCGGTGGGAACGTGCACCTGATCGCCGATGTGTTCGGCTACTTCACCTCCACCGGCGAGGGTTCGAGGTTCCAGGTGATCGTCCCCGCGCAGGTTCTGGACACGCGTACCGCGGGTACGCCGCCGGGCCCCGGCGCGACGAGCGTGCTCGCCCCTCGGGCCTCCGACTTCCCGCAGGCGCCCACGGCCACGGCGGTGGCCGTCAACGTCACCGTCACGGACACCAAGGCGCCGGGACATCTCATCGTGTGGCCGCACGGCGACCCGATGCCGACCGCGTCCAGCGTGAACTGGGCGATCGGCGACACCAAGGCGAACCTGGTCACCGTTCCCATGCGTGAGGGCAAGGTCGACCTGAACAACCAGAGCGGTGGCACGATCAGCCTGATCGGCACCATCGCCGGCTTCTACGTGGCCGGCTGACCCGAACAAGGTCACCGATCGACCCGAAAGGCCCCGTCCCACGCGTCGTGGGCGGGGCCTTTCGGGTCGAAACGGTCACCGGACGGCGAAACGGGCCCGCTTCCGGCGGAAACGAAGCCCGTTCGGTGGACGGTCGGGACCGCCTCAGTGCTTCAGGTTGCGGACCGTGTCGTCGTAGCCCGCGACCTCGGTGATCGGGCGGGTGCCCGGGCCGATGTAGCGGGCGGCCGGGCGGACCAGGCGCGACGTGCGCTTGTGCTCCAGGATGTGCGCGCTCCACCCGGCGGTGCGGGCGCAGGTGAACATCGAGGTGAACATGTGCGCCGGCACCTCGGCGAAGTCCAGCATCACCGCGGCCCAGAACTCCACGTTGGTGGCCAGGATCCGGTCGGGACGCCGAGCCTGGAGTTCTTCGAGTGCCGCCTTCTCCAGCGCCGCGGCCACTTCGTAGCGAGGCGCCCCCAGCTCCTTGGCCGTGCGCCGCAGCACACGCGCACGGGGGTCCTCGGCGCGATACACCCGGTGGCCGAAGCCCATCAGGCGCTCGCCCCGGTCCAGGACACCCTTGACGTACGCCGTGGCGTCGCCGGTGCGCTCGATCTCCTCGATCATGTGCAGCACGCGCGAGGGCGCGCCGCCGTGCAGCGGGCCGGACATCGCGCCGACCGCGCCGGACAGACACGCCGCGACGTCGGCGCCGGTGCCCGCGATCACGCGCGCGGTGAACGTCGAGGCGTTCATGCCGTGCTCGGCCGCCGACGTCCAGTAGGCGTCGACCGCCTTGACGTGCTGCGGGTCCGGCTCGCCACGCCAGCGGATCATGAAGCGTTCGACGATCGTCTGCGCCTTGTCGATCTCGCTCTGCGGCACCATCGGCTTCTCCAGGCCGCGGGCCGACTGGGCGACGTACGACAGCGCCATCACGGCGGCCCGGGCGAGGTCGTCCCGCGCCTGGGCGTCGTCGATGTCGTGCAGCGGTTTCAGACCCCACACCGGGGCGAGCATGGCCAGCGCGCTCTGCACGTCCACGCGGACATCGCCGGAATGGATGGGAATCGGGAACGGCTCGGCCGGCGGCAGGCCGGGGTTGAACGCCCCGTCCACCAGCAGGCCCCACACATTGCCGAACGAGACGTGGCCGACGAGGTCCTCGATGTCCACACCTCGGTACCGGAGCGCGCCACCCTCCTTGTCGGGTTCGGCGATCTCCGTCTCGAACGCTATGACTCCTTCGAGCCCGGGTACGAACTCGGACATCAGGCGGCTCCTCATGCGATCTCGACTGACTTGTGGCCGGGTCCTTCATACCCCGCCCCACCACACCGTGTCTTCCCCCGAACGAGGCCGGGGAGCAGGGTGCCGATCAGGCTCCGCACCTGGGATCCACCGGTGTTTCGGGGAGGTGTTCCGGTCGGTCCGGGCGAGGCCGGGATGGTGCCTCGCCTGAAGGTATGGGCCGATCGAAGTCCGTTGTTCAGGATATCTCTCGATATCGAGACGACCTACTTCGGAACACGCCGGGACGAGTGAGGTGGGGCACAAACCCACCCGGGACGGGATTGCCGGACGTCACCCGGTCGGGGGTGGTCGTGCCGCCGGTCGGCCTCGAGTGGTACTCGTTGTCCGTGGAGTTCACCGAGCTTGCCGCGATGCGCCGGCAGTACCGAGGCGAGGGCATCGACGTCGGCGCCCTGCCCTCGACCCCTTTCCCGCTGTTCACCGCCTGGCTGGCCGAGGTGGCCGGGGCC
Source organism: Embleya hyalina (assembly GCF_003967355.1). Lineage (GTDB taxonomy): Bacteria > Actinomycetota > Actinomycetes > Streptomycetales > Streptomycetaceae > Embleya > Embleya hyalina. The sequence continues at coordinate 83,460 of NZ_BIFH01000030.1, forward strand.
GAGCTGCCCGAGCCGAACGCGATGGTGGTGGCGACCGCGACGCCGGACGGACGGCCCAGCACCCGCACGGTCCTGCTCAAGGAGTTCGACGAGCGGGGCTTCGTCTTCTATACGAACTACGGCTCGCGCAAGGGTGTCGAGCTCGGCGCCAACCCGGCGGTGAGCCTGCTCTTCCCGTGGCACGCGCTGGCCCGCCAGGTGATCGTCACCGGCTCCGCCGAACGGGTGTCCCGGGAGACGAGCGCCGAGTACTTCCGCTCCCGGCCGCGCGGTTCGCGGATCGGCGCCTGGGCGAGCGAGCAGTCCAGGCCGGTCGCCGGGCGCGAGCGGTTGGAGAAGCGGTACGCGGAGGCCGCGGCCGGGTTCGCCGACATCGACGACATCCCGGTGCCGGAGTTCTGGGGCGGCTTTCGGGTGGTGCCCGAGACGGTGGAGTTCTGGCAGGGGCGGGAGAACCGGATGCACGACCGGCTGCGCTACCTGCGCGAGGGCGACGACGGTGGCGGGCACACGTCGTGGCGGGTCGAGCGACTGAGTCCGTGAGGCGGGCTCCGTGGAGCGGGCGCCGTGAACGGATCCTGTGAACGGGCCGGAAACGACAGCGACCCGCAGGTCGCTTCTCCGTCCACCTCGGTGAGGTGGGTCGAAGGCCGGGGGACGATCCCGGCGACCTGCGGGTCGGGTGTCTGCCTGGTGTTGCCGGCCGCCTGCCTGCGTCCGTCGCGGTGCACTCACGACGGGGCCTGCCGAGCCGGTAAACCGGAGTGGCGGCTAGCGGGCAGCCACCTCACGCGTCCGAATGCTATGCAACTTCAGACCACCTCCTCTCCCGTGTGCCAGTGAGATTAGATCGGTGTCGGGACGGGTGCAACGGATTTACGAGGTGCCCGATCCCACACCGAATCCAGGAATAGATGCGGGGCACACTGGACTTGGATATGGGGATGCCCTCTGCCCCTGACACCTCGAAGAACCCGGCGCGGAGCGCGTCGACGAACGCGTCGGCGAACGCGTCGAAGAAGCCCTCCGGTCGCCTCGCCGGATCCGTGCTCGTGGACGTGGGTCCGCTGCGCGCGTTCCCCGACTTCCGCCGTCTGTGGTTCGGCCACTCGGTGTCCTCGCTGGGTCAGCAGATGACCGCCGTCGCGGTCGCGATCCAGGTCTACGACCTGACCGGGTCCAACTTCGCCGTCGGCGTGGTGGGACTGTGCGCGGTGGTCCCGCTGATCGTGTTCGGCCTGCTCGGCGGGGCGATCGCGGACAGCCTCGATCGGCGCCTGGTCGGCCTGGTCACCGCCGGCGGGCTCTCGGCGGTGTCGGTCGTGCTGGCCCTACAGGCCTTTCTCGACCTCGGCCAGGTGTGGCTGCTGTATACGGCGGTCGCGGTGCAGTCCGGCTTCTACGCGGTGAACAATCCGGCCCGCACCTCGATGATCCCCAAGCTGCTGCCCGCGGACCGACTGCCGTCGGCCAACGCGCTGAACTCGATAGCCATGTCGTTCGCGATGACGGTCGGGCCGATGCTCGGCGGCCTGGTGATCGGCCTGTGGAGCTTCCAGGCCGCCTACCTGATCGACGCGATCGCGTTCTCCGCGGCGCTGTACGCGATGTGGCGGTTGCCGTCGATGGCGCCGGACCGGACCGAAGGCGGGCCCAAACGGGCCTCGGTGCGTGAGGGGCTGCGCTTTCTGCGGAGTCGGCCCAACATCCGGATGACGTTCCTGACCGACATCGTCGCGATGGTCTTCGGCATGCCCCGCGCGCTGTTCCCGGCGATGGCCGCGGGCCTGTACGGCGGCGGGGCGACCACGGTCGGCCTGCTGGTCGCGGCGCCGGCGGTCGGCGCGCTCGTCGGCGGGCTGTTCTCCGGATGGCTGGGTCGGGTGTACCGCCAGGGACGCGCGGTGGTCGTCGCGGTGGTCGCGTGGGGGCTCTGCATCACCGCGTTCGGGCTCGGCGGACCGCTGTGGCTCGGGCTGATCCTGCTCGCCTGCGCGGGCTGCGCGGACACCATCAGCATGGTGTTCCGAAATACGATCATGCAGGTCGGCACGCCGGACGCGATGCGCGGGCGGCTGGCGGGCGTGTTCATCGTAGTGGTCGCCGGCGGGCCGCGCCTGGGCGACTTCGAGGCCGGGTCGGTGGCCTCGCTGACCACCGAGCGCGTCTCGGTGGTCAGCGGCGGGATCGCGTGTGTGGTGTTGGCGATCGGCCTGTCGCTGCGGTGGCGCGACTTCTGGCGCTACGACGGGCGCGACCCGAAGCCGTAGCCCGGGCGGCGCGGCGGGTCAGGCGCGCGGCGCGATCCACACCTGTTCGGCGTGTGCGGCCGGGCGGCCCTCGGCGTCGTAGAGCGTGGTGGCGGTGCGTACCTTGCGCCCGTCCCGGCCCAGAAGTCGGCCCAGCACCACGCACGGCTCGTCCGGATAGGGCAGCGCGTACACGTGCGCGGTCATCCGGCCGAGCAGGAGCGCGGTGTCGCGGTCGATCCCGGTCCAGCCGCCGGGGCAGTCCAGCGCGGCCCAGACGAACTCCGGAGCCACCTGGCCGGTGCCCGGCGCGACCAGCGAGCCGTGCGGGGTCCAGACGCACGCGTTGGTGTCCGGGCGGTCGGCGAGCATCCCGGGGAACAGTCGCAGGCCGTCGCCCTCGGCCCGATCCGGGCCGCACACGAAGCAGTCGGTGTACGGGTTCCACGCCGCGAAGCCCGGGAAGGACCGGCTCGCCTCGGCCGCCTCGGCGGGGGTGACCGGGTCGATCGGGGTGGGCAGCGGCAGCGCGGGGTCGACCGGGATCGCCTCCGCGATCGCCCCCGCGTCCTCCGCCAGGGTCAGCGTCCCGCTCGCCGCGTCGTGCGCGAGGGCCAGCGCGCGGTCCAGCGGCACCGCGCGGCGCAGCGTCACGGTCACCCCCGAGGCGATCCCGCCGACCGCGCGGGTGGCCAGCAGGCCGGCCAGGTAGCCGCCGTTGCCCATGCCCGGCGGCCCGTTGAAGCGGCCGGGGACGACCAGCGGGGCGGAGCGGGGGTCGGCCGCGCCGCCCGCTCCGGACGGGGTCTGCTCGGGGGAGTGGGACCGTGCGTTGGGATGCACTGCCGGGTTCACCTCAGATAGAAGATCCGGTCCGCGTGTTCGGCCAGCAACCGCTCGTTCCACGCGTTGCCGCCGTCGATGTTCGCGGACATGAACACCGGGGGTTCGATCCCCCGGGAGACCAGATGGCCGATCACGCCGACCATGAGTGTCTGCATCACCGCCGAGCACACCACACCCGAGGTCGGGCCGATCCGCTGGGGCACGCCCTCCACGTCGAGCGCGGCGTCGCCGACCGCGATCGCGGTGTCCAGGACGATGTCGCAGTTGTCGAGGACCCGGGTGCCGGACGGGTGCCGCGCCGGCTCCGCCTCGCTGGCCTCGACCGAGGTCAGGCCGATCACCAGCGCCCCGCGTTCGCGCGCCCGGCGGGCCAGCTCCACGGGCAGCCCGTTGCGTCCGGACAGCGAGATCACCACGAGCGCGTCGCCCTCGCGCACCCCCGCGCCGTCCAGCACGGGACCGGCCAGCTCGGCCAGCTTCTCCACCGCGCTGCTGACGGTGATCGGACGCACGGTCAGCTCGTTGCCGGGGGCGATCAGCGGGTTGGCCAGGATCAGGCCGCCCGCGCGGTAGACCACGTCCTGCGCGGCGAGCGCGGAGTGCCCGCCGCCGAACACGAACAGCCGGCCGCCCTCCGCCAGGGCACCGGCGATCCGGTCCGCGGCCCGGTCGATCGTGGGCAGTTCGACGTCCCGCAGCCGTTCCAGCAGCCCGATCGCCGCGTCGAGGTAGCGTGCGCCCAGCTCGACCATCCCCGGTCCTCCCGTTCGTTCGGAGCTTCGTATACGGATCCGCCGTGCGAACGCGGATCCGGCACCTTACCGCCGGATCGCCCGGTAGCGGTCGAGTGCGACGCGCCTTTCCTCGGCGTGCTCCACGATCGGATCGGGATAGCCGTCCACCCCGATCCGCCACGGCTCGTGCACCGCGCGGCCCGCGATGTGCCGCAACTCGGGCACGTACCGGCGCACGTAGTCGCCCTGCGGATCGAACCGGCGGCCCTGTTGGATCGGATTGAAGACGCGAAACCACGGCGACGCGTCGGTGCCGCAGCCCGCGGTCCACTGCCAGCCGTGGCTGTTGGACGCCGGGTCGCCGTCGACCAGGTGCCGCATGAAGTGCGCCGCGCCGCGGGTCCACTCCTGGTGCAGGTCCTTGACCAGGAAGGACGCCACGACCATGCGCACCCGGTTGTGCATCCAACCCTCGGCGAGCAGTTGCCGCATGCCCGCGTCCACGAACGGGAAGCCGGTTCGGCCCGCGCGCCACGCGTCGAAGAGCGCGTCGGCGTCCGGGCCGGTGTCGTAGGCCATGCCGGCCAGGTCCCGGTTCAGGTATTCGCGCACGGTCTCGGGGTGGTGCCAGAGCACGTCGCCGTAGAACTCGCGCCAGGCCAGCTCGGACCGGAACGTGGCGTCGGGACAGTCGGCGAGCAGCGTGCGCGGGTGGATCTCGCCGAACTTCAGGTGCACCGACAACCGCGAGGTGCCGGGCAGGTCGGGCCGGTCCCGCAGCTCCCGGTAGCGGTCCAGACCGTGCGCGCGGAACTCCCGCCAGGCGGCCAGCGCCGCCCGCTCGCCCGCCTCGGGCAGGTCCACCCCGGCCGGCTCGGGGGCGGTCGGCGGGTCGTCCGAGTCGGCGTGCGCCCAGGCGAGGTCGGTCGGTCGCGGCAGCGGCTCGGGCCACCCGTGCTCGGCCCACGCGCGCTGGAAGGGGGTGAACACGCGATACGGCGTCCCGTCGGCCTTGCGCACCCGGCCCGGGGCGACGGCGTACGGCGATCCGGTGGCGCGGAAGGGTACGTCCAGGGCCTCGGCCACGGCCGCGTCCCGGGCCCGGCCGTAGGGACCGAAGTCCGCCGTGACGTGCACCTCGGCGGCGCCGCTCGCGCGCACCAGCGCGGGCAACACCCGGGTCGGCTCGCCCGCGCGGACCACCAGCCGCCCGCCCGCCTCGCGCAGATCGGCGTCGAGGGTGTGCAACGAGCGGGCCAGGTGCGCTCGGCGCGCGGGCCCCGCGGCGTCCCACACCGCCGGGTCGAGGACGAACAGCGGCAACACCCGGGCGGGCGCCCCGTCCCCGGTACCGGGAAAGCCGGTGCCGGCGGCGGCGTGCAGCGCGGGGTGATCGGACAGCCGCAGATCGCGACGCAACCAGAGAATATGGACGCGGCGAACTCGATCGGTGGATTCTGCGGGACCCGAGGTCTTCCGGGATGGCAATGGCATATCGGAACGTTATGACCGTACGCACCCGACAACGTGTACCCACCGGGGCTGGGCACACGTACGGATGACGCGGCGGAGCACACGGGACGGCGTGTGCCGGGAAAAGCCGAGGGGACCCGATCGGCCGGACGTCCGCATCGGCGGTCCAGGTGCGTCAGAATTGCACGGCAGGACCACCAAGAACGGAGCCGCTGGTCGTGAGTGGACTCATCGACACCACGGAGATGTACCTCCGGACGATTTTCGAGCTGGAGGAGGAGGGTGTGGTCCCGCTGCGGGCGCGGATCGCGGAGCGACTCGAGCAGAGCGGGCCGACCGTGAGCCAGACCGTGGCACGAATGGAGCGGGACGGGTTGTTGACGGTCGAGGGCGACCGTCATCTGGAACTGACGGCCGAGGGGCGGGGAATCGCGACGCGGGTCATGCGCAAGCACCGACTCGCCGAGTGCCTGCTCGTGGACGTCATCGGGTTGCCCTGGGAACAGGTGCACGCCGAGGCGTGCCGTTGGGAGCACGTGATCAGCGAGCAGGTGGAGCGTCGCCTGCTCGAACTGCTGCGCTATCCGAAGGAATCGCCCTACGGCAATCCGATCCCGGGCCTGGAGGAACTGGACCGGGAACTGCACGCCGACTCCTTCAAGGAAGGCGGCCTCGTCACGCTCCTCGAGTCGGCGGGGCCGGAAGGAAAGAACGTCGTGGTGCGGCGGCTCGGCGAGCCGCTGCAGACCGACGCGCAGTTGATGTACACGCTGCGCCGGGCCGGGATTCGTCCCGGTGCGGTGGTGAGTGTGCACGAGTCGGCGGGCGGCGTGATGGCGGGCAGCGGTGGCGAGGCCGCCGAGCTGCCCCCCGAGGTCGCCTCGCACGTGTTCGTGGCGGCGCGTTAGTCGCGGCCCGCCGGCCGCGGCGCGCGTCGCTCGCGGTCGGCCGGTCGTGGTTCGCGCGAGGGCCCTCGCCACCGAGGTGACTCGGTGGCGAGGGCCCTTCGCCGTGCGTCGCGGGCGCGCGGCGCGCCCCGTGCGCGCCCGCTAGCGCGCCTCGGCCAGCGCCCGGCCGCAGGCGTACGCGATCGGGCTGACCAGTTCGCGGGCCTCGGGGAGCCAGCGGTTGAGCTCGGTGGGTTCGCGCGCCCACGCGGCGCCGCCGGAGGTGCCCATGCGCGACGGCGGGGCCACCACCCAGTCGCCCTCGCCCTTGGGGATCAGGTCGATCGAACCGGTGCCCCAGCCGACCCGGCGCAACATCTCGCCCATCTTGTCCCGCGCGCCCGGCAACACGAAGAACTGCAGCCGCCGGGTGGGGGTGGCGATCACCGGCCCGAGCGGCAGGCCCATCCGCTCCAGCCGGGCCAGCGCCAGACAGCCGGCCTGCTCCGGGACGTCGATCACGTCGAACCCGCGCCCGGTGGGCAGCAGGATCGCCGCGTCGGGGTGCTCGCCCCACCAGCGCCGCACCAGCGCGGGCGAACTGGCCGCCTGTACCGCCCAGTCGCGCAGGATCGGATGCGCGCCGGGGGTGGCGCACCCGGGGTTGCCGCAGTCGCACCGACGCCCCGCGCTGTGCTCGACCACCGAGGCGCCGGGAACCACGTCCCAGTGCCGGTCCCCGGCGTAGCGGACTGCGGTCTCTACAAGCGTGTCTCGGGCGATCTGCCGGGCCCCCAGGGTGTCTTCCACGTGCAGCACAACTGTGGGACCACGGGATGGTTACGGCCGGGCGAGGGCGCACTCGCGGCCACCCGTACGGCGCACCCGCAACGGCACCGGGTCGCACGTCGCGCGGGCGCGCGCCGGCCGATGGAAACCGGATGATCAGGGGCGATGGGATCATCGCCGGCCATCCGGCGCAAGGGGGGCGCATGGGTGCAGATCGGGGGGCGCAGTGAAGGGTGCCCTATCCGCTGCTCTATATGGGTCACTACGCTCCGTACGCGGATGAATCATTCGTCCGACTGCCGGGCGGCAACGGCGATTCCCCGGATCAGGGGACCCGGCGGACGGGCGACGTCCGCTCGACACGCACAACGGACTCACCAGGCATCGGGCGCGCACTCGACGGGATTGGGCAAGCCCCCGTCGCGCCGATCCCGCATGTCGCAAGCCCGCACCAACGGTCGGGGAGGGAACGCCGATGGCCGCGCGAACGCAGGCGACGAGGCAGCCCAACGAGAGATTGACGGCACTGATCCAGGAGGCCGGCTGCTCGAACGCGGGGCTGGCCCGACGGGTCAACATGTGCGGCGCCGAACACGGCATGGACCTGCGCTACGACAAGACCTCGGTGGCCCGTTGGCTGCGTGGTCAGCAGCCGCGCGGCGCGGTGCCGAACCTGATCGCCGAGGCGATCGGGCGCAAGCTCGGCCGGCCGGTGACCGTCGAGGAGATCGGCATGGCCGACGGTCGCAGCCTGGCGACCAACGTCGGCCTGCAGTTCGCGGCGACCCCCGCGGCCACCGTCGAGGTGGTCACCGAGTTGTGGCGCAGCGACGTCAACCGGCGCGACTTCCTGCTCAACTCCTCGGTCGCGGTGGCGGCCCTGGTCGCGCCCAGTCGGGACTGGCTGATCACCGAGCCGGATCCGCAGGTGGCCCGGATCGGCGGACCGCGCGTGGGCGTCTCGGACATCGAGGCGGTGTGCGCGACCACGGACATGTTGTCCGCGCTCGACCACCGCTTCGGCGCCGGGCACATCCGGCCGGTCGTGGTGCACTACCTGGGCAGTGTGGTGACGCAGTTGCTCAACGGGACCTATTCCGACGAGACGGGACGCGCCCTCTTCGCGGCCGTGGCCCGGCTCACCGAGCTGGCCGGCTACATGGCCGTGGACACCGGCCAGCCGGGACTCGCCCAGCGCTATTACATCCAGGCGCTGCGGCTGACCCAGGCCGCGGGGGACCGGGCCTATGGGGGCTACGTGTTGGCCGCCGGGATGAGCCATCTCGCGGGCAGCCTGGGCAATCCGCGCGAGATCACCCAGCTCGCCCGCGCCGCGCAGGAGGGCGCCAAACACGAGGCCACGCCGACCACCCAGGCGATGTTCCACGCCGCCGAGGCGCGCGGGCACGCGCTGCTCGGCGACGCGCGCGCGTGCGAGGGCTCGCTGGCCCGGGCCCAGTCCGCGATGGACCTGGCGCTGCCGGACGAGGACCCGGCGTGGATAAGCCACTTCTCGCAGGCGTACCTGTCCGACGAGTTCGCGCACTGCTACCGCGACCTGGACCGGCCCCGGCAGGCGGAGGCCGCGGCGCGGGAGGCGCTGGACGGGCACGCCGACACGCGGGTGCGCCGGCGGGCGGTCGACACGCTCCTGCTGGCCACCGCGCACCTCCAGCAGAACCGGCTGGACGAGGCGTGCGCGGTCGGCGCGGAGGCGCTGGACCTGGTGGGCCGGCTGCACTCGGCGCGCGGGCTCGAATACCTCAAGGACTTCCAGCGCCGGCTCGAGCCGTATCGGGACGAACTCGTGGTCCGGGAATTCGCCGAGGCGGTGCACGCGGTACCGGTCTGATCGCCCGACACCGCCGCCCACCTGCGGCGGGTCGGCTCACCGGGGCCGGCGAACACCCCCGCCGGAGCCCGGTCGCGGCACGCGCCGCTGTTCGTCACTCGAACGACTGAGTTACCGTCGGGCGGACCGGGGGAGCGGCCGCCGGACGATCCGCCCGGTCGCGCGACGCCCCGGTGCGACGGCTTCGAGGCGACGAACGGGTGGGTGGCATGGGATCCGGTGCAGCGGACGGCGGCACGGGCGGACACGGTCCGAACGGCGGGCAGCCGGGGCCGTCGCCTTTCGGCCCGCTCGAACTCCCGCGCGACGAGACCGAGGTGTTGCCGAGGTTCGAGGACTACGCGGATCAGGGGCCGCCGGAGCAGTACGGGCAGGGGGCGTATCCGGGGCAGCCGCAGGGGTATCCCGGGCAGCAGCAGCCGTATCCCGGGCAACAGCCGTATTCGGGGCAACAGTCGTTTCCCGGGCAGCAGGGCTATCCGGGGCAGCAGCCGTATCCGGCGCAGCAGCCCCCGGCGCCGGGGCAGCACGACCCGAACGGGCTGTTTCGGCCGGAGCCGGGGCAGCCGCAGCCGCCGGCCGCGCCCGGGCAGATGCCGCCGCGGCCGATGCATACGCCGCCGGGTGGGGCCGCGGTCGGCTCGCCCCTGGCGCCGCCCGGGACCGGGCCGCAGCCGGCGGGGGCGGCCGACCCCACCCAGGTGTTCGAGGTGAGCCTGTTCCGGGACGAGGTGGCCGGCTCGCCGCCCGCCGGTACGGGGCCGGTGGGCATTCCCGCGCCGCCGATACGGCCGGCCTACTCGGGGCAGCCCGCGCCGCCGTCCGGCGGGTATCCCGCCGCGCAATCCGCCGGGTACGCCGCGCCGCAACCGGCCGCCCCGCAGTACGGGCCGCACACCGTCCCGCCCGTCGACCACGGCGGCCCGGGCCGGGGCCGCACACCGCTGATCGCCGCCGGCGTCGGGGCGCTCGTGGTGGTCGCCGCGATCGGGGTGTTCGCCAGCGGCGCGTTCGGCGACGACGACAAGAGCGACAAGGCGGACAAGGGCGCCGCCGCGACCGCCGGTCCGAAGCCGGAGACGTCCGGGAGCGGGGCGCCCGGGACCTCGACGCCGCCCGCCAAGGCGAACGAGGGCGCCGCGCAGGCGTCCGCCGTGGACCGCCTCCTCCAGTCGGGGGCCGGCTCCCGACAGGTCGTGTCGCAGGCCGTGCAGAAGATCCAGAAGTGCGACGACCCCGCGGCCGGCGCGCAGTCGCTCAACGAGGCGGCCAGGCAGCGCGATCAGCAGCTCGCGGGCCTGGACAAGCTGACCACCGACAAGCTGACCCGCGGCGCCGACCTGGTCGCCGGACTGCGCGAGGCCTGGACCGCCTCCGCCGAGTCCGACCGCGAACTCGCGGCCTGGGGCAACGAGATGGCACACGGCGGTTGCAAGGACCACAAGGCCGAGTACACCGACCACAAGCGCGCCGCCGACCGCGCGGGCGGCCGGGCCACCACCGCCAAGAACAAGGTGGTCGGCCTGTGGAACCCGATCGCGGCCGACAACAACCTCGGCAAGCGCAGCGCCGGCGACTTCTGAGCCACCGCCGCGCCGGCGACCCGGGCCGTGTGGGCCGCTCGACCCGGCGCGGACCCCGGCCGACCCGCCCATCGACCCAGGCGCTAACTCCCGCGTGACCGTCCGGCAACAGGGACGTAACACACGTCGGCGAGTCTCACCCCATGGAGACAGGCACGGGGGCCGCGCCGCTGGTCGGGTTCACCATCGGCGTCACCGCGGCCCGGCGCCGCGACGAACTCGCCGCGCTGCTCCGGGATCTGGGCGCCAAGGTGGTGGACGCGCCCACCGTACGGATCGTGTCGCCGGCCGACGATCCGATTTTGCGCCGGGCCACCGAGCGGGCCCTGGACCGCCGGCTCGACTACGTGGTGGCCACCACCGGGGTGGGCTGGCGCGGCTGGTTCGGCGCCGCCGAGGGGTGGGGGCGCGGTGCCCGGCTGGCCGGCGCCTGCCGGGCCGCGGTGGTGGTCGGGTGCGGGCCCAAGGCGACCACCGCGGTGCGCGCGAGCGGGCTGCGCGAGGTCTACTCGCCCGGCTCGGACTCGCGCGGCGAGGTGCTGGCCTGGCTGCTCGCGCGCGATCTGCGCGGGCGGCGGATCGCCGTCCAGGAGCACGGCGCGCCGGCCCCGGGCTTCGCCGAGGGGCTGCGCGAACGCGGCGCCGAGGTGGTGGAGATCCCGATGTTCCGCTGGGGGCCGCCGGACGACCCGGGCGCGGTGCGCCGATTGGTCGAGCAGACCGTGCGGCGCGACGTGCACGCGCTCACCTTCACCAGCGCGCCCGCCATCGGCGCGTTCCTGGAGACCGCGGAGGCGGCCGGTCGGCACGCCGAGGTGCTGGCCGCGCTGCGCGCCGATGTGCTGCCGGTGTGCATCGGCCCGGTGTGCGCGCGTCCGCTGGCCGACCTGGGCGTCGAGTCGGTGTGGCCCGAGCGCGGGCGGATCGGCTCGCTGGTGCGCACGATCGCCGAGGCGCTGCCCGCGCGGGCCCGCCGGGAGTTGGACACCGGCACCCGGCGGCTGGTCGTCCAGGGCAACGCGGTCCTGGTCGACGGGCGGACCATCTGGCTGCCCCCGATCCCGGCCGCCGTGTTGCGCGCCCTCGCCGAGAAACCGGGCTGGGTCATGGGCCGGGCCGAACTGCTGCGCCGGGTGTGGGCGGACCCCAGGACCGACGAGCACGCCGTCGAGGCGGCGATCGCCCGACTGCGCGCCGCGCTCGGGCCGTACGCGGACCTGGTCCTCACCGTCACCAAGCGCGGCTACCGTCTGGCCGTGGATCCCTGACCCCGGGCCGGGCGGGCGTCCCGGCCCGACCGAGGCGCCCGCCATGGGCGAAAGGTGCCGGTCGGGGCGCCGGCAAAGCGGTATATTTCCTCCGCGCGCTACCCCCCGCCTGGTAGGAGCCGAGGACCAACCCGCACCATGGCTGGGTGACAGGGGGTGAACACGAACCTTGATACGCATACGGAAGCGCACACGACTGTCCGCGGTCGTGCTCCTCGCCACCACCGTGGCCGGAGCCGCGGCGTGTACCGGATCGCCGGACGCCGGCAAGGTCGCCGACACGGTCGCCACCGCGGGACCGAGCGCGGCACGGATCGGCACGCCCGCGCCCAGGACGGTCGCGGCGGACGGCACGCCCGCCACCGTGCCGCCGGGCGGCACACCCGCCACGGTGCCGCCGGTCGTCCCGCCCGCGGCCGCCGGCGACACCCCCGAGTCGGGGGCGTACGGGAGCGAGTTGCTGACCCACCTGCGGACCACCGCGCACGGGGGCCACGTCACCAAGGTCCGGGTGGTCAGCTCGTACAAGGTCTACAAGGTCACGCTCGAAACCGACCTGGTCCGGGGCAACGGCTCGAACACGCAGGCCGAGGAACTGGTCCGGGACCGGGCGGGCAAGCTGCTGACCGAGACCGCGCAGTGGGCCGAGGACCATCCGGCGCTGTGGGTGGGCGGGATCGAGATCCTGGACTCGGACCGCGACGCGATCGACTTCCGACTCGGCGCCGAGCGGGACGACCGCAAGCCGGCCGCGGACGACTACGGGGCCGCGATGCTGGCGGCGCTGCACACCACCGCGGAGGGCGCGCACCTCCAGCAGGTGCGGCTCACGCTGGACCACAAGGGCAAGTACGAGGTCGCGATCGACACCGACCTGTCCTCGCACCTGCCGGGGGACTACTCGACGGAGGCCGCGCAGGTCTTCAACAGCGCGGCCCGGATCCTGCTCGCCGCGCAGAACTGGATGCGCGACCACCCGGGCTTCGCGGTGGCCGCGCTGCGGGTGTTCGACGACGAGCGCGGGCTGATCACCATCAAGGTGGTGGACTGACCGCGGCGGATCGTGGGGACCGGATCGATCCCGCCGGCCAGGCCGTCGCCCCGCCGGCGGGATCGATCCGGTCTGCGGCATGATCGGTGGCGATTCGCGGCGATCCGGGAGATCCCGACCGGATGCGATCGGGATCGGATCCGGAACGCGACCGGATCGGATCGGTGAAACCGAAGCGGGGACAGGGGAGGAGGCGCCACGATGGCAGGTATGCGCCAGAGCACCGTTCCGTGGTGGCGTTGGCGGGCCCAGGTCCGCTCCGCGCTGCACATGTTCGGCGACCCGACGTTCCAGCGCGAGTCCTGGCTGGCCGGCCGCCCGGAGTACGGCTCGATCACCGACGCCGTCTATCGCCTGGTGGGCGACTCCTGGCTGGACCGCTGGTCGGCGACCACCTACATCGGCTCTCTGGTCACCGACGCCGAGGAGGCCGCGCTGGTGGACGCCGCGGTGCGGGAGATCCTGGGCGTGCTGCACGACGTCGGCGAGGACGCCCCCGCGCCCGCCTACCTCACCCACCCGCGCTGGCCCGACGTGGTCGCCGCCTCGCGCGCCGCGCACGTGGCGCTGGCCGGTGCGGACGAGGACGACCCCGACGCGCCGCCGGACTCGCTCGACGTGTTGCGTATCCGTACCGGTGGGCGCTGAGCCCGCACCGGACGTGGGATCCTGTACGACCGGCCGCCGTGCCACGTCGACACCGCGCACCTCGGCGGATGGCGGTGGACACGGGCAGACACCGCAAAGAAGGGCGCGTCCATGACCGAGCAGACCCAGCAGCCTCTCGACGGCACCGACGCCGGCGACGCGTCGACGGGTGCCGGCCAGTACGTGCTCACGCTGTCCTGTCCGGACAAGCGCGGCATCGTGCACGCGGTGGCCAGCTTCCTGATGATGACCGGCTGCAACATCGTGGACAGCCAGCAGTTCGGCGACCGCGACACCGGGCTGTTCTTCATGCGCGTGCACTTCACCGCCGAGCCGGGCGTCGAGTTGGACGCGCTGCGGGCGGGCTTCACCGCGGTCGGCGCGTCCTTCCACATGGACTGGCAGATCCACGACGGGGACGCGCGGATGCGCGTGTTCGTGATGGTCAGCAAGTTCGGGCACTGCCTCAACGACCTGCTGTTCCGGAGCAGCATCGGCGCGCTGCCGATCGAGATCGTCGGCGTGGTGTCCAACCACCGCGACTTCGAGGAGTTGTCCCGCTCGTACGGGGTGCCCTTCCATCACATCCCGGTCACCCGCGAGACCAAGCCGGAGGCGGAGGCGCGGCTGCTCGCGCTGGTGCACGAGCACGACGTGGAACTGGTGGTGCTGGCGCGCTACATGCAGGTCCTGTCCAACGACCTGTGCAAGCAGCTCGAGGGCCGCGCGATCAACATCCACCACTCGTTCCTGCCGAGCTTCAAGGGCGCGAAGCCGTACCACCAGGCGCACGCGCGCGGGGTGAAGCTGATCGGTGCGACCGCGCACTACGTCACCGGCGACCTGGACGAGGGCCCGATCATCGAGCAGGAGGTCGAGCGGGTGGACCACGCGGTCACCCCGGCGGCGCTGGTCGCGGTCGGTCGGGACGTGGAGTGTCAGGCGCTGGCGCGCGCGGTCAAATGGCACTCGGAGCGGCGCGTGTTGCTCAACGGGACCCGCACGGTCGTCTTCGCCTGACCGGGCCCGCCCCCGGGCGGTTCACCTGACGCTGAGTACGAACGCCGCCGAGCCGACCAGGGCCGCGCCGGCGCCGGCGATCCACCCGGCCCGGGCGGGTCGGGGGAACTCGGTGCGCTCCAGCGGCCCGTCGCCGTCGAAGTCGCGGACCACCGGAGGCACCCGCTGCCGATGCCGATCGCGCCCGAACAGGACACAGGCGACGGCGGTGATCCACGCGGCTACCCCGACGACGAACATGCATCGGGAATGTACGCCCGCCCGGGTCGGGTGTCACAGCGGCGCGCGGTGTGTCCCGGGGGCGTGCGCGGGGCTCGCCGCCCGCGCCGGAAAACCCTTTGCGAGGTGCGGCGTTGCCGTGGCTTGATGGAGGCCGAGCCAACGACAGGTCCTCCGTGTGTCCTGTCCCGTAGGGAGAGGAGCGAGCCGGTGCGGTTCCGTGACTTCGGCCGACGCCCCGTCAGGGGTGCCTCGGCCCGCCGCGTGTAACCCCTGCTTCGTTTCCCGCTCCGCGGGTCCCGCAGTCGCCAACCCTGCGGTCCCCGCCACCGGCTGCCCCGTGGCGCACCCGGGCCCACTACCCGGAGTGCGCCGGGGCGGCCACCCAAGACTTCGAGCCGCCGTGCTCACGTTTCACCACCGTCCGCTCAGGAGAGTGACCCAACCATGTCGTACACCGAGGTCCCCGGCACCCGGGTACCGATTCGCATGTGGACCGACCCGGCCGCGGTCGAGGGCCAGGCCATGCAGCAGCTCCGCAACATCACCACCCTCCCGTGGCTGCACGGCCTCGCCGTGATGCCCGACGTGCACTACGGCCGCGGCGCCACGGTCGGCTCGGTCATCGCCATGCGCGACGCCGTCTGCCCGGCGGCGGTCGGCGTGGACATCGGCTGCGGCGTTTCCGCCGTCCGTACGTCGTTGACGACCAAGGACCTTCCCGACGATCTTGCCGACCTGCGATCGCGGATCGAGGCGAACGTGCCGGTGGGGCCCGCAGGGCACAAGGAGCCGGTGGACGTGCGGAAACTGCGCTCCTTTCCGGTCGCGCGGTGGGACTCGGTGTGGAGCCGGTTCGGCGAACTGGCCTCGGAGGTGCACTTCCGGCGGGAGCGGGCGGCAAGCCAACTGGGCACCCTCGGCGGCGGGAACCACTATCTGTCGCTGGACAGCGACAGCGAGGGCCGGTTGTGGCTGCAACTGCACTCGGGTTCGCGCAACATCGGCAAGGAACTCGCCGATCACCACATCGGTGTCGCACAGTCGTTGCCGCACAACCAGGACCTGGTGGATCGCGACTTGGCGGTGTTCGTCGCGCGTACGCCGGAGATGGACGCTTACCGTGCGGACCTGTATTGGGCGCAGGAGTACGCCCGGCTCAACCGTGATCTGATGCTCGCGTTGTACGGAGACGTCGTGTCCACGTACTTCACGAAACGAGAGGTCACCTTCGATCGAGCCATCTCGTGCCACCACAACTACGTCTCGGAGGAGACGTACGACGGGGTGGACCTGCTGGTCACCCGCAAAGGCGCGATCCGGGCGGGCAGCGGCGATCTCGGGATCATCCCGGGGTCGATGGCGGTCGGTTCGTATATCGTGCGCGGCCTCGGCAACGTCGACGCGTTCAACTCGGCGTCGCACGGCGCGGGCCGGAAGATGAGCCGGAACGCGGCCAAGAAGCGGTTCACGGTGAAGGACCTGGTCGAGCAGACCCAGGGCGTCGAGTGCCGCAAGGACGCGGGCGTCGTGGATGAGATCCCCGGCGCGTACAAGAACCTGGACCGGGTCATGCGGCACCAGTCCGACCTGGTCGAGATCGTGACGCATCTGAAGCCGTTGATCACGGTCAAGGGCTGACCGAGCGTCACGAGAACAGAGCCAACTGCGGGGGAGCCGGTTCGACGGGCTCCCCCGCTTTGGCGAGTCGCCATCGGCGCATCGTGCAACTCGCGACGGTCCGACCGAGCAATACGGCTGCGGTATCGGCCGGATGAGCCCGGACCACCGCGTCGTCGACTTCGGTCCAACGCCTCGGTGCCGACCGGGCCCGCATACCGGCCGGTCGCTCCCATGCCCTGACGATTTCGGCCTTCGCGGCCTTGCGCGCGAGCGCTGGGCTGCCCTCGTAGTAGAGCTCACGAGCGATCGCAACGGCCGGATCGTTGGTGTACAGGATGTTGAAGACGCCGTCCCGCGCGTTGCGGCCCGGGCGTCGCAGGGCGCCGCCGACGGCCAGACCGAACTGGCAGAAGTAGTCCGAGACGGCCGCGCTCGACGTGGTCAGGCTCAGGAACGGAAAGCCCTTGGCCGTCACGCCGATCGCGCCGTCGGCATCGACGAGCCCGCGTAGGTAGTCGCGCGCGACGTGGTCGCCGGTGGGTGGGCCGATCAGGGTCGACTTCCTGCCGTAGGGCATGCCCAGGGCATGGAGGGTGTTTCGGGCCTCCAGGGCACACAAGGTCCAGATCGACGAGGCGTGCTCGGCCGAGAAGTTGGTCGCGCGGGTGCGCTCGCGAATCGAACTCGGGTACGGACACAGGCGTTGAAAGCGTTCCAGCAGCTCCCGGTCGCGGGCACTCACCTCCAGGCGCAGTCGGCCGCGTTGCCCTGTGCCTGCGGAGAGATGGCCGTCGGCTTGCAGGAAACCGAACATGTGGGAGTACTCCGGGCGACGGAGGTCCATGAAGTGCATCGCACCAATGTGCGATTCGGCGTTTGGCCGGGGGAGCGGAAACGTCGAAGATCACTCGATTGGCCCATGGAATCGGTGAAGTCACACGATGGAGCGATTGATGGACCGCGGCTCGACGCAGGCATGAACTCGGCCCCGACGAGCGTGTGCTCACCGGGGCCGAACGGTGCGTGCGGATCAGTGGGCGCGGTCGGTTCGGGCGAGGAGGTGTGTGGCTCGGGTGAGGGCGGTGAGGCCGGCGGTGGCGAACAGGGTGCGGCCTATGTTCCAGGCTATCCAGGTGTTTTCCAC
This sequence comes from Embleya hyalina, assembly GCF_003967355.1. Taxonomy (GTDB): domain Bacteria; phylum Actinomycetota; class Actinomycetes; order Streptomycetales; family Streptomycetaceae; genus Embleya; species Embleya hyalina. Next base: position 100,846 of record NZ_BIFH01000030.1, read on the forward strand.
GTCTTCGCGGAGCTTGGCCGGGTCGGCGACCTTCGCGGGGTCGCCGGCGTCGTCGATCTTGTTGTTGAGCGGGATGTTGCCGCCCATGGTGATCAGCATGCCGACGAAGGCCAGGGCGACGCCGGCGATGATCCAGCGGCCGGCCTCGGTGGTGCCGAGCCTGCGGGTCTGCACGATGGAGATCACGCCCAGGATCGGGGCGCCGAAGAAACAGGAGAAGAAGACCGGGTTCTCGATGCTCTTGTTGACCTGCTGGAGGAAGTCGATGAAGGTGCGGTCGTCGACGTGGGCCAGGCCCGGCATGATCGCGACCGCGAAGCAGAAGTAGACGCCGGCGACGAGGCCGGTGGCGACCAGGCCTGCGCCCAGCACGATGGCGGCGGTGCGGGTCGATGGTGTGGACGACTGCGTGGCGGGCCGAGTCATGGCGGGGTCCCCGTTTTCGGATGGGTGGTGTCGAGAGGTCAGCGGGTGAGGGCGAGGGTCAGGCAGACCGCGGCGGCGATGCCGCCCAGCGCGCGCAGGTGGTTCGCCCGGGTCCACCGGGTCGGGAAGGCGGCCCAGAGGCGCTCCTCCGCCCGCGAGTTCGGCTCGACCCGGTCCAGCGCGTCGTTGCGCGGCACGTGGTAGCCGGCGGTCAGCCCGAGCGGGCCGATCAGGTAGCTCAGCGCGCCGGCGATCAGGTAGCCGGAGTACGCCCCGTCCCAGGAGACGAGCGCGGTCACACCCAGGCCCGCGCAGAGCAGGGCGGTGCCCAGCAGGCCGATCATCAGGGGCGGCCTCGGGGCCTCGACGTTGAGCGCACGCATGGCCGCGGCCCCCTGGTTCGCCGGGAGTCGGCCCAGACCGGCCATCACGAAGGAGGAGAAGCCGTAGAAGACTCCGCCCATCGTGGCGCAGCCGACGGCCGCGACCAGGGTCAGGACGAACAGGGGGCCGCTCATGGTCACACCTTCCAGACACCGCGGGCGGCGGCGTCGCGTGCGTAGTCGGAGAAGTCGCGCGGGTCCCGGCCGAGCGCGCGGCGCACACCGTCGGCGACGTGCGCGTTGCGTCCGTCGAGGACCTCGCCGAACAGGAAGGCCAGCAGGTCGACGACCTCGGCGGGAACCCCGTGCTCGGTCAGGGCCGCCGAGTACGCCTCCAGGGGTACCTGGACGTAGCCGATCTCGCGGCCCGACGCGCGGGCGATCTCGGCCACCGCGTCGGCGAAGGTCAGCAGCCGCGGCCCGGTCACCTCGTACACCTGCCCGGTGTGCCCGTCCTCGGTGAGCGCGGCGACCGCGACGTCGGCGATGTCCTCCACGTCGATGAACGGCTCGCCCACCGCGCCGACGGGCAGCGCCAACTCGCCCTCCAGGAGCGGGCCCAGGAACTCGCCCTCGTCGAAGTTCTGGGCGAAGAAGGAGGCCCGCACGATGGTCCAGTGGGCGCCGGAGGCCCGCACCCGGGCCTCGGCGTCCTGCGCCTCGGGCTCGCCCCGGCCGGACAGCAGGACCAGGTGCCGCACGCCGCTCTCGGCCGCGAGGTCGGCGAACGCGCCGACCGTGTCCGCGCCGCCGGGGGCGGCGATGTCCGGCTGGTAGGAGATGTATACCTTCTCGACGTCGCGCAGCGCCGGGGCCCACGTGGTGCGGTCGGTCCAGTCGAAGGGGATCGCCGCGGAGCGCGAACCGAGGCGGACCGTGCGGCCCCGCTCGATCAGTTTCGCGGCGATCCGGCGGCCGGTCTTGCCGGTTCCGCCCACGATCAGCGTGGTGGTGTAGTCGGTGCCGGCGGTGTTCGCGAGGTGCTGCTCGTTCGTCGTCATGGCTCTATTCAAGGGCCTGGCTGTGAGAGTGAACATCGCTGAAGCGCCCAATAACATGTTTGATCGTCTCGATCTTCGCTAGGATGCGCGCATGGATGCTCTCGCGAGCCTGCTCAACGGACCCCGGGCGCAAGGCGCCTTCCTGCTGCGTTCGATGCTCAGCGCGCCGTGGTCCATGCGCATCCACGACGAGGCGCCGCTGACCGTCGTGGCGGTGGTGCGCGGGCACGCGTGGATCGCGCTGGACCGCGGCGAGTCGGAGCGACTGACCGCCGGCGACGTGGCGATCGTGCGCGGGCCCGACCACTACCGGGTCTCCGACGCGCCGGACAGCCAACCGCAGATCATCATTCATCCCGGCCAGCGCTGTTCCACCCCCGACGGGCGGGACCTGGCCAAGGAGATGGCGCTCGGGGTGCGTACGTGGGGGAACAGCGCGGACGCCGAGACGATCATGTTGACCGGGACCTACCAGCTGGCCGGCGAGGTCAGCCGTTCGCTCCTGGAGGCGCTGCCCGCCCTGGCGGTGATCCGGGTGGACGAGGTGGACTGCCCGGTGATCCCGCTCCTGGCCACCGAGATCGTCAAGGACGAGGCGGGCCAGGAGGCGGTCCTGGACCGGCTCCTCGACCTGCTGCTGATCGCGATGTTGCGCTCGTGGTTCGCCCGCTCCGGGACGAACGCGCCGGGCTGGTACCGCGGCTACCGCGACCCGGTGATCGGCCACGTGTTGTGCCTGATCTACAACAACCCCGAACAGCCTTGGACGGTCGGGTCGTTGGCCGCCTCGGCCGGGGTCTCCCGGGCCGCGCTGGCGCGGCGGTTCAGCGAACTGATCGGCGAGCCGCCGATGGCCTTCCTCACCGCCTGGCGGCTCTCGCTGGCCGCGGACCTGCTGTGCCAACCGGAGGCCACGGTCGGTGCGGTCGCGGAAAAGGTGGGCTACGGCGACGCGTTCGCACTCAGCACGGCGTTCAAGCGGGTCCGGGGGATGAGCCCGCGCGAACACCGCACCCGGGCCCTGCGCCGCGAGCGGGTGGGCATCGACGGATCGCGCCACCAGCGGGCCGAGGGGAACGAGCCGATCACCCCCGAGGATTCGGCGCCCCGCCGGTGACCCGCCGGCCACCCGGCCGACGACCGGGTCGACCCGTGGCCCGTACATCGGATCGTGTGATCGGGTGATTAGGCTGGGCGGGCACCAACTTCGCGGTACAGGAACCCGTATCGCACATCGAACGAATCGAACGGCACGCGCGTGACGACTCGCATCACGGTCGCCGAGACCGAACGACTGGTCCTGACCCGACCCCATCCCGACGACGCGGCGGCGGTTTTCGCCGTGCACGGGGATCCCGAGACCAACCGCTACAACCCGCTGGGGCCGATGCCGTCGGCCGAGGCGGGCGTCGAGTTCCTACGATCGATGATCGAGGACTGGGAGCGGGACGGGATCGGCTACTGCGCGGTCGCGTCGCGCGAGCGCCCGACCGAGGTGTTCGGCTTCGCGGGGACCCAGTTGACCCGGCGGTTGCGGCCCGACGGCGTTCCGGTGTTCAACCTCTACTACCGCTTCTCGCCAATCGCGTGGGGCCGGGGCCTGGCCCGGGAGGCGGTCGACGTCACCGTCGCGCTGGCCCGTCGTACGCTGCCGACGATGCCGATCTTCGCGGTGATCAACGCGGACAACGTGCCGTCGCTGACCCTGGCCCGCCGGGTCGGTTTCCGCCCGAGCGACGCGTTCGTCGACGTGGAGGGCCGGGATGTGTACCTGCTGCCTCAGGACTCGGTCGCGGAGGCGGTCGACGCCTGACCGGCGGCCCGCTCGGCGAACACCGTGCGGGCGACGCCGATGCCGTTGAGCGCGGCGGGGAAGCCGGCGTAGCCGACCATCTGGGTGATCGTCTCGACCACCTCCTCCTCGGTGCCCCCGACGTTGAGCAGACCGTGGATGTGCACCGCCAGTTGCGGCGCGACCGTGCCGAGCGCGGTGCACATCGCGACCGTGGCGAGTTCGCGGGTGCGCAGGTCCAGGCCGGTGCGCGAGTAGATGTCGCCGAAGGCGAACTCGATCACGTAGCGGCCCAGATCGGGGGCGATGTCCCGGAGCGAGGCGATCACCTGCTCGCCGGCGTGCCCGTCGATCTCGGTGAGCGCGGTCAGCCCGCGGCGGTGGCGGTCGGCGGTGGTCTCGGCGGCGTCCGGGCCCTCGGCGGCGACCTCGGCTTCCTCGGACGCGGTGTCCGGGTATGCCTCGAACACCTCGCGTGCCGCGGCCAGTCCGTTGAGCGCGGCCGGGAAACCGGCGTAGAGGGACACGTGGATCAGCGTCTCCACGATCTCGCGGCGCGAGCAGCCGACGTTGAGCGCGCCGGCCAGGTGGAAGCGCAACTGCGGCGCCGCGTTGCCGAGCGCGGCCAGACCGGCGACGGTGGCCAACTGCCGCTCGCGCAGCGTCAGTCCGGGCCGCGCGTAGACGTCGCCGTAGCCGAACTCGACGACGAACCGGGTCAGGTCCGGGGCGATCTCGGCGAAGCCGTCGAGCACCGTCGACTGCTCGGGGCCGGCGACCTGCCGAAGGACGGCCAGGCCACGCTCGTAGCGCTCGTTCGGGCCGGCGAGGGTGGTGGTGTTTCCCGTGCTGTTCATGATCGGGAGCCTACGAGTTGGAGTGAACTCGAAGTCAAGGTGCGCGTGTGTCCGATTCGGGTGTCCGTGCCGACAACGGTCCGTGTCCGCGAGATGCCGTTTCGGTGGCAAACCATGATCCGGGTCACATGTGCCCGGACCTGTCGGTTGGCGCGGATATCTTGCTCCGATGTCTGATCAGAGGGGGAACCGGGACGCAGGCGACGGCCGCGACCGGATGGATGGACAGGCGGGCGCCGGGTCGGGTGGGGCCGATCCGAACGACCCGTTCGCCGGGTACGTGTTCGACGAGGACTTCGTCCGGGGCGCGACCACGACCGAGGGGTCCGCGCGGGCGCGCATGCTCGCCCGGAAATGGGCGAACGAGCCGCCGCAGCACACTCCGTGGCGGGCCGACGGGCCGAGCCGGCCGCCGCGCCGGCGCCGGTGGAGGACGGTCCTGGTGACCGTCGCGGTGCTCGCGCTCGTGGCCTTCGCCGCCGCGCCGGACCGGGTGTTCGGCTGGTTCGGCACGTCGAACACGGCCGCGTCCGACGATCCGATGGTGCAGCCGCCGGTCAGCGGGGTGGCCACCTCGGTGCCCTCGGCGGGGGACCGCCGGGCCATCGATCCGGACCTACCCACCCGGAAGAACCCGTTCGCGGGCTCGCCGGCCCTGAACTACGCGGACAACGAGGCGGGTCTGACCCTGCCCGAGGTCAAGACGGTGCCCGGGTACAGCGCGGCCGAGGTCACCGAGGCGCTGGACCTGACCCGGCGGCTGCTGATCGCCGGCAACCTGGACCGCGACGTGCTCGCGGGCGGGCGTCCGGCCGGCTATCTCGCGCTCCTGGATCCGGCCGACGGCGAGGTCGCCCGGATCGAGGAGGCGCTGCGCACGAACCGATGGGAGCCGGACAACCCGGTCTCGTGGGTGACCAGGTTCGATCCCAAGGAGATCGAGCCGGTCGGTCGGGTGGTCAAGGTCAACGGCATCACGAGCTACGACGTCGACGGCGAGGGCACCCTGACGGTGCACGCCGACTACTCGTTCGTCTATCCCGTGGCCAAGGCCGGCAGCGGGGCGGACGCGACGGTGACCCGCTCGGTGGTTCGCCGGGTGCTGGAGACGAAGGTCTATCGCGGGCCCCGCTACCAGGCGACCGTGCGTGGCCGGATCGCGTTGGGGAGCGTCGGGTTCGACGCCGCGAACAGCTCGTGCACGCGCCTGGACGGCTTCGTGCGGCCGGAGTTCCCGGAGGACTCGACGGAGCCCACGGGTGCGCCGAAGACGGTCGACCCGTACGACCGCAGCAAGCCCATCGAGGACGGGGTGCCGGGGGAGTGTCAGCGGGTGAGCCGGGTTTGACGGCGTCGCGGGTCGGCGGCGCGCCCTAGAACAGGCCCTCCTGGACCGAGCCGTCGGGTGCGCGGCCGGTGTCCAGGGGCTTGAGGGTGAGGCCGGAGGGGGCGCCGCGGGCCGGGGTCAGGTGCCATCCGGTGAGCAGGCGCAGGTCCACGAACAGCGGGCCGGTGTCCGTGGTGATCAGTGCGTCGTGGCCCGCGACGCAGGTCAACTCGCCGTACAGCAGCGCGTTTTCGGTGAGGCCGGTGACCTGGTCGCGGGTCGGCGGCGGGGCGTCGGTCAGGCCGTAGAAGCGGCTCAGGTCCTGGACGTCGCACGGGGCGGGGGTCATCGTGTCCGGGAGCAGGGTGGTCAACCGGGTGTGTGCCGCGACCAGTTCGGCCGGGGAGTCCAGCTCGCGCGGACGCCACCAGGCGGTGGTCTTGGCCCGGTGCGGGATGCGTTCGCGGACGGTGCCCGTGGCCGAGCACCGGCGTTCGGTGCCGCGGACCGGGATCAGCGGGCCGTGGCCGAGCCAGGTGAACATCGGCGCGCCCTGGTCGGCGAGTCGGGCCGCGCGGCGTTCGGTGGCGGTGAGGCCGACCTTGACCAGGCCGGGGCCGAACCAGGCGAGGTAGAGCGAGAACGGGCGCGGGTCGTCCATCGCCTGATCGCGTGCGAGTTTGCGGCCGGGGTCGGCGAGCGCGCACGCCTCGCACTGCGAGCGGGGGGCGGTCGCGGGCAGCGGGGCGAGGGTGGGGCAGGGGGTGCGGCGGCCGGTCTTGCGGCGGATGCCGACGCACGTGCGGGGGCCGGTCAGGCGCCAGCCGGTGGGGGCGCCGAGGGGCAGCGGTTGACGGGACTGTTCGTCGCCGGGGCCGGTCAGGGCGAGGTGGGCGCGGCCGTCGTGCCAGTGGATGCCGGTGGCCAGTGGGCCGGTTCGCTGGTGGGGGACGGTCATCGCCACACGATACGCGAAGGCGGTGGGGGCTTGGCGTGGTGTGGCTGCGCCCGGTGCGGGCCGCGTGGTTGCCGGTGGCCGGTGGCTCCGGGGCCGGCCTGCGGCCCGCAGGTCCTCAAGCGCCGGACGGGCTGGGTTCGAGTCGGGTTGCGGGCCGCGTGGTTGTTGGTGGCCGGTGCCCCCGGGGCCGGCCTGCGGCCCGCTGGTCCTCAAGCGCCGGACGGGCTGGATTTGCTTGGGTTGGTCGGGCCTGGTTGCGGGCTGTTTGGTGTCTGGTGGCTTCGGGGCCGGCGTGCGGTCTGCTGGTCCTCAGGCGCCGGACGGGCTGGGTTCGGGTCGGGTTGCGGGCCGCGTGGTCGTTGGTGGCCGGTGTCTCCGGGCCGGCCTGCGGCCCGCTGGTCCTCAAGCGCCGGACGGGCTGGATTTGCTTGGGTTGGTCGGGCCTGGTTGCGGGTTGTTTGGTGTCTGGTGGCTTTGGGGTCGGCCTGCGGCCTGCTGGTTCTCAGGCGCCGGACGGGCTGGATTTGCTTGGGTTGGTTGTGTGGTTGTGGCTTGTTCTCAAGTGGTGGATGGGCTGGGGGGTGTTGATTGGGCTGTGGATTTGGCCCAGCGGTAGTCGGGTTTGCCGGCTGGGGTGCGGGGGATTTCTGGGACCACCACCAGGTTGCGGGGGGTTTTGTAGCCGGCCAGGTGGGTTTGGGTGTGTGTGGTGAGTTCGGTGAGAGTCAGGGTGTGCGTGGGGCGTAGGGAGACCACCGCGGCGACTCGTTCGCCGAATCGCGGGTCGGGGAGGCCGACCACCACCGCGTCGTAGATCGCGGGGTGGGCCTTGAGGACGCCCTCGACCTCTTCGGGGAAGACCTTTTCGCCGCCCGTGTTGATGCATACCGAGCCGCGGCCGAGCAGGGTCACGTCGCCGTCGTCCTCGACTCGGGCGTAGTCGCCGGGGATCACCCAGCGCACGCCGTCCGGGTCGACGTGGAAGGTGTCGGCGGTCTTGACCGGGTCCTTGTAGTAGCCGAGCGGGATGTGGCCGGTGCGGGCCATCCGTCCGGTCTCGCCCACCCCCACCGGGCGCAGGTCCTCGCCCAGGATCGCGGTCTTCGGCTTCATCGGGAACCGGCCGCCGGCGGTCTGCGAGCTGCCCGCGCCGAACTCCGAGGCGCCGAAGCTGTCGGCGATGTACAGGCCGGGGATCAGCCGGGTGAGTTGGGCCTTGACCGTGGGGGAGAGCAGGGCGCCGCCGGAGCCGATCACCTTGAGCGTGTCGACGGCGTACGCGCCGCTCTCCAACTCGTCCGCGATCGGGCGGGCCATCGCGTCGCCGACCAGCATCATCGTCACGCAGCCCTCGCGGGCGACGGTGCGCAGGATCTCGGCCGGGTCGTAGCGCGGCCCGGTCCACAACACCGCGGTGCCCGCGCCGAACAGGGTGATCCAGGTGATCCACTGGCCGTTGCCGTGCATCAGCGGCGTGGTCAGCATCTGCGCCAGCGGCGCGCCCCGGGCCTTCTCGGCGAGCAGTTCGGGGTCGGCGATCGGCTCGCCGCCGAAGTTCCCGCCGCCCATCGCCGAGCAGAAGATGTCGTGCGCACGCCACTCGACGCCCTTGGGGAAGCCGGTGGTGCCGCCGGTGTAGACCATGTAGCGGTCGTCGGGGGAGCGCGGCCCGAAGTCGCGGTCGGTGCTCTCGGCCGCGAGCGCCGTCTCGTAGTCGATCGTGTCGTCGAGCACGTCGTCGTTCTCGTCGGCCAGCACGAACACCGGCCCGAGCGCGGGCGCGCCGGCCCGCACCGCGGCGACCTTGGGCAGATAGCCGCGCTCGACGACCAGGGCCGCGAGGTCGGCGTTGTCCACGATGTAGCGCAGTTCCTCTTCCACGTAGCGGAAGTTGATGTTGATCGGCACCATCCGCGCCTTGAACGCGCCGATCATCGCCTCCATCCACTCGGCGCGGTTGCGCGAGTAGACGCCGATGTGCGCACCCACCGGCAGACCCGCCGAGGCGAAGGCGTGCGCGGCCCGGTTGGCCCGCTCGTCCAGTTCGCGATAGGTCAGCCGTACCTCGCCCGCGACCAGCGCGAGCCGGTCCGGACACGCGTCGACCACCACCTCGAAGAGGTCGGCCAGGTTGAACACCCGCTGATTCATTGTCAGTTCCCTTCCGCGACGATGCCGCGCAGGCCGTCCGCGCCGAAGACCGGCTCCAGGAAGGCCCGGAAGTCGGGTCCGCGGCGCAGGTGGTGGCCGCCGTCCACGTTGATGTTCTGGCCGGTGATCCAGGTCGACTCGGGGCCCACCAGGAACGCCGCGAGCGCGGCGATGTCCTCGACCCGGCCGACCCGCTCCAGCGGGGTGCAGGCCAGGTAGTCCTCCAGCACCGGGCCGCCGGCGGTGACCGCGCCGACCATGTCGGTGGCCACCAGGCCGGGCAGGATGCCGTTCACCCGCACGCCGCTCGCGCCGAGTTCGTCGGCGGCGAGCCGGACCAGGTGGTCGATGCCGGCCTTGCTCACCCCGTACGCGCCGAACCAGCGGTGCGTGACGGCGGAGGCGATCGAGGAGATGGCCACGAACGAGCCGCCGCCGGCCGCCGCCATCAGCCGGGCCGTGTGCTTGAGCACGAGCATCGTGCCGGTCAGGTTCAGCTCGACCGTCTCGCGCCACTTGGCGGTGTCGATCCGGGTCAGCGGGCCCATCGTCGAGTTGCCCCCGGCGGAGGCCAACACCGCTCGTACCGGGCCGAGTTCGGCGGCCGCCGCCACCGCGGCCTCGACCTGCGCCTCGTCGGTCACATCGGTCACCGCGTACCCGACGCGCGCCCCGGCCGCGGCCACCTTCCCCAGTTCGGCCACCGCGCCGCGCAGCCGGTCCTCGCTGCGGCCGGCGATCAGCACATGCGCCCCGTCGGCGGCGAACCGCAGCGCACAGCCGAGCCCGATCCCGCTGCCACCGCCGGTCACCAGCGCCACCGAACCCCGCAGCGGCGGCTCGGCACGTGTCACCGCGCTCGCCACGTTCCGTGCGCTCATCGGCCGGCTCCTGCCACGTCGGTGGGGGTGTACGCCGCGCCCGCCGCGGGCCACAGCGGTGCGGGTACCTCGAAGCCGACCGGCTCGCCCCAGGTGTTGCGGTAGGCCACCTCGTGCGCCGGGGTTCGCGGTGCGACGCCCCACGTGCCCGTCGGGTAGCCGAACGACACGCAGCACGCCATGTGCCAGCCCTCGCCGGCCGGCACGCCCAGTACGTCCGCCACCGCGTCGCGGTGCGCGATCCCGAGCACCGCGGTCAACGCGCCGCCCACCCCCTCGGCGCGCGCGGCCAGCATCGCGCTCCACACCGCCGGGAAGATCGAGCCGCCGGTGGGGTCGTGCCGGGCGAAGCCGAACAGGAACAGCGGAACCTGCTCGAAGTTGTCCGCGAGCCACTGCGAGGAGCGGCGCATCCGGACGAACGACCGGCTCTCCGCGCTGCCCGGATCCGCCTCGGCGGCGGCCACGCGCGGCGCGTACACGGTCGTCCACAGCGCGGCCATCGCCTCCCGGTACAGCGGTCCCAGCCGGCCCTTGACGCCCGGGTCGTCCACCAGGAGGAAGCGCCAGGCCTGGGCGTTGCCGCCGCTGGGCGCGCGCACGGCCGCGTCCAGGATCCGGGCCTGGACCGTTGTCGGGATCGGGTCCGGGGCGACCCGGCGCATCGCGCGAGTGCTGTACAGCGCCTCGTGTAGTTCCATGGAATTCCCCTACCTGTACTGGGTGGTGATGCGGCGTCAGACGACCGCGCCGGCATCCCGGAAGTGCTCGACCTCGGCCGGGGACAGGCCCCACGCGGCGAGCGCGGCATCGGTGTCGCCGCCGGCGGCGGCCGGGCCCGGGTGCACCGGGCGGGTGGGTACGGCGGCGGCGGTGCGGGAGAACCTCGGCGCGGGAGCCGGTTCGGGCAGACCGTCGGCGTGCAGGAACGTGCCGCGGGCCACGTGGTGCGGGTGGGCCGGCGCCTCGCCGGGCGAGAGCACCGGCGCGAAGCAGGTCTCGGTCCCCTCCAGGAGCGCGCACCACGCGTCCCGCGTGCGGGTCGCGAACACCTCGGCGAGCCGGGCCTTCATCGCGGGCCAGTGCGCCGGGTCGTGTTGCCGGGCGAGGTCGGCGAACACCGGGTCCTCGGCCAACCCGAGCCGGTGGATCAACTCGGCCCAGAACCTCGGTTCGATCGCGCCGACCGCGATGTAGGCGCCGTCCTCGGTCGCGTACACGTCGTAGAACGGCGCGCCGCCGTCGAGCATGTTGGTGCCGCGCGGGCCGAGCATGCCGGCGGCGCCCATGGTGAACCAGGTCGCGCCGAGCGTCGCGGCGCCGTCGATCATCGCCGCGTCGACCACCTGCCCCCGGCCCGAACGGCCGGCCTCGAGCAGCGCGGCGACCAGGCCGAACGCGAGCAGCAGACCGCCGCCGCCGAAGTCGCCGACCAGGTTGAGCGGAATGCTCGGCGGTTGTCCGGCCCGGCCGATCGGCTCCAACATCCCGGCCAGCGCGATGTAGTCGATGTCGTGCCCGGCGGCGGAGGCGAGCGGGCCGGTCTGTCCCCAGCCGGTGAGCCGGCCGTACACCAGCCGCGGATTGTGCGCGGCGACCACGTCCGGACCCAGACCCAGGCGCTCCATCACGCCCGGCCGGAACGGCTCGATCAGCGCGTCGGCGTCCGCGCACAACCGCAGCGCCAAGGCGACGCCGTCCGGGTGCTTGAGGTCGAGCGCGATCGAGTGTTTGCCCCGGTTCATCGGGTTGCGCGGCGGCTTGGCGTAGCCCTTGCGGGCCTCGGCGGCGCGGTCGATCCGCAACACGTCGGCGCCGAGATCGGCGAGCAACATGCCGCAGAACGGGCCCGGCCCGAGGCCGACGAACTCCACGACGCGGATTCCCGCGAGCGGTCCTGCGGTGGCGGTCACGGCGGCTCCGGCGTCGATCGGGTGCGGAAGCGGGTCCCGAATCGGGCCCGGAAATTACTGGAACACGTTCTCGGTAGATCTGACGAGACGTCAGACTAGACTTCCGTCTCATCCGTGGGCAAGATCGCCGCGGAACGAGTCGGCACCCGATCCGACCGCCCGCGAACGTCCCGCCCGACCCGCGTGCACGACCCCACAGGACAGGCTCACCGGTGGCCGAACCCCGTACCGAATCGACGATCACCCTCACCAGATCGCTCACCCGCGACCAGCAGGCGCGGCGCGAGCGGCTGGTGCGCGCCGCGTGCGATCTCGCCCTGGAAGGGGGCTACGCCGCGGTCACGATGCATGACGTCGCCGACCGCGCGGGGGTGGCCCGGGCCACCGTGTACCGCTACTTCACCTCGAAGAACCACCTGCTCAGCGAGGTCTCGGCGCTGTGGATCGGCGAGTTGTCCGACGAACTCGCCCGTCGACCGCTGCCCGCCGACCCGGCGGGGCGACTGGCCGCGCTGCTGTGTCGGATCGTCGAGGTGAGCGCGGAGAACCGCCTGCTGACCGAGGCGGTGGTGCAGGCCGCGACCGCGCCGGACCCGTCCGCCGGACAGTCCCAGGAGAACTTCCACCAGAGCATCCACCGGATCACCGGCCTTGCCTTCGGCGAGCCCGGCGAGGACGCGGACGGCGCCGTGGCGGCGCGACGGCACGACATCGAGACGGTGCTCGGCCACGTCCTGCTGTCCGGTCTGGTCAGTCTCACCGCCCGCGGTCGCGCGCTCGACGAGGTCCAGGACCTGATGCGCACCGCCGTCCGCCTGTTCGTACCGCTCGACACGTGATCACCCCGGAGGCCTGCCGTGACGACTCCCGCGATCCGCGACATCCATCTGCTCGACCGGGACTGGTACGCCGGTGACCCGTACGCCGACTACGCGTGGCTGCGCGAGCACGCGCCGGTGTACTACAGCGAACGCGCCGGCGTCTGGGGACTGACCCGGCACGCCGACCTGTCCTGGGCCGAGCGCAACCCGGAACTGTTCTCCTCGGCCAAGGGCTCGCGCCCGCTCGGCTATCCGCAACCGTCGATGATCGACTCCGACGACCCGCTGCACTACCGCCGCCGCAAGCTGGTCTCGAAGGGTTTCACGCCCCGGCAGATCGCCGCGATGGAGGACCACGTCCGGGACATCGTGACCTCGCTGATCGACGCGATGCTGGCCGGCGGGCGCAGCGCGGAGTTGGTCCGCGCCTTCTCCGCGCCGCTGCCGATGACGCTGATCGGCGAACTGCTCGGGGTCGGCGCCGAACACCGCGACCAACTCCAGCACTGGGCCGACGTGATGGTGATGCTCTCCGACGGCGGTGAACTCGGTCACAAGGCCGGCGAGGCGTTCGCCGAATACGTCGCCTACACGACGCGGGTGATCGAGGAGCGGCGCAAGACCCCCTCCGACGACCTGATCGGGATCCTGGTCGACGCCGAGATCGACGGAGAGAAGTTGTCCTTCGACGAGTTGATCGGCGAGTCCCTGCTGCTGCTCGTCGGCGGCAACGAGACCACCCGCAACGTGATATCCGGCGGCATCGCCGCGCTGCTGGCCGACCCCGGGCAACTGTCCCGATTGCGCGAGGACCCGGCGCTGATCCCGACCGCCGTGGAGGAATCGCTGCGCTGGGTGTCGCCGGTGGTCAACATGGCCCGGCACACGACACGTGACGTGGAGCTGCACGGGACGGTGATCCCGGCCGACTCGACGGTGATGATGCTCTACGGGGCGGCCAACCGGGACGCCGAGGTGTTCGCCGACCCGGAGCGCTTCGACGCCTTCCGCTCGCCCAACCCGCACATCGCGTTCGGGAGCGGACCGCACTTCTGCCTCGGCTCCTCGCTGGCCCGGCTGGAGATCCGGGTGGCCTTCGAGGAACTGCTGCGCCGCCTGCCGGACCTGCGATTGGCGCCCGGCGCCACGCTCGCGCACGGGCCGTCGTCGTTCATCCGGGGGCTGGTCGAACTGCGCGTGGAGTACTGAGCCGGCGGCGGCCCGCCTCCCCGGCCCGGCCGTCGCCCCGCCTCCGGCCCCGCCTCCCGCCCCGGTTCCGGTCCGGGCCCGGTGCGAGGGAAGCACCTCGGATCCGGGCCGGACCGCTCGTGATCCGCCCGCGCAAAGTGGACACCCGCGTATTCTCGGGCCAACTGCCGGACGACGAGGGGGGCGCCGTGAAACCGCTCGAGGCCGCGGATCCGCGGCGGATCGGCGGATACCGGGTGCTTCGCGTGCTGGGGGCGGGCGGGATGGGCCGGGTCTATCTCGGCCGCAACCCGGGCGGCCGGGTGGTGGCGATCAAGGTGGTGCGCTCCGAGTGGGCGGACGACCCGGGATTTCGCGAGCGCTTCCGGCGCGAGGTGGACGCCGCACGGCGGGTCGGCGGCGCGTGGACCGCGCCGGTTCTGGACGCGGACACCGAGGCGGACACGCCCTGGGTGGTCACCGGCTACGTGGCCGGACCCAGCGTGTACGAGGCGGTGTCGGGCCGCGGGCCGCTGCCCGAGGAGACCGTGCGCACCCTCGGCGCGGGCCTGGCCGAGGCGCTGACCGCGATCCACGCGGCCGGCCTGGTGCACCGCGACATCAAGCCGTCGAACGTGCTGCTGTCCCTGGACGGGCCGCGCGTGATCGACTTCGGCATCTCGCGCGCGATGGACGCCTCGGTGCTCACCCGGACCGGGCACACCGTCGGCTCGCCGGGTTTCATGTCGCCGGAGCAGGTCGACGGGCGCGACATCGGCCCGGCAAGCGACGTGTTCTCGCTCGGCTCGGTCCTGGTGTTCGCGGCGACCGGTACCGGGCCGTTCGGCGAGGGCAGCGGCCAGGCGCTGATGTACCGGATCGTGGCCCAGGAGCCGCGCCTGGACGACCTGCCGGGGCGGTTGCGCGAGGTGGTCGCGGCGTGCCTGGCCAAACACGCCGGATCCCGGCCGAGCCCGGCCGAGCTGCTGGCGGCGCTGGCGCCGGCGGGTACGGGCGACCTGGTTGCGGGGAACTGGCTGCCGACGGACCTGACCACCGCGCTGTCCCGCCGCGCGATCGAACTCCTGGAACTGGACGAGGACGGGGCGCCGGACGCGGGCGGGTTCGTGGCGACCGGCAGCGGGGCGCCCACGTGGGACGACCGGCCGGCGGGGGCGCCGGCGGCGGAGCCGACCGGGGTGACACATGTCCCCGCGGAGCCGGTCGGTGCGGCGTACCTCCCGCCGGAATCCCCGCCGTCGATGGCGTCGGCCCCGCAGTCCCCGATCCCGCGATCCCCGGGCGCGTCCGCGTTCCCCGGGGCGCCCGAGACGTACGTGGGGGACCGTACGCCGCCGCCGAAGCACTCGCGCCGGATCGCTCCGTGGGTGTACGCGCTCGTCGTCGTGCTGCTGGTCGCCGGCGGCACCACCGCGGCGCTGCTGTGGCAGCGGGGCGGCGACAAGGACGAGCCGACGGCGGCCGGACACCAGGGCACCCCGAGTCCGTCGTCCTCGGGGCAGGCATCCCCGGACCCGGCGTCCCCCGGCAAGGTGTCCCCCGGCTCCGCGACGGACACCCTCCCGCAGTCCTACCACGGCGTCTGGACCGGCGAAGCGACCTCGGACCTCGGCAGTGTCACGCAGATCACCGTCACGCTGACCGGCGGCAAGGTGGGGGACGGCAAGGTCGGCGTCACCAAGCTGACCGGTACACCGGTCGGCGGCCCTCCGGCCGACTGCGACGCGGATCTGGAACTGCTGTCGGTGTCCGCGGACAAGGGCGTCGAACTGACCAGCCATCTGACCCACAACCGGAACTGCGTGGACGGCCGGGTCCTCGTCAAACTGCTGACGCAGACCACGATGTCCTACGAGTCGCCGGGGGAAAGCCCGCTGACCTCGACCTCCAGGGGACGACTGACGAAGAAGGGCTGACCCCCGGTCGGGAACCATCGTTCCCGACCCATGCGTCAAACTGGACACCTGTCGAATGCGGAACGGCCTGTCGGGTCGGTAATGCCCGGTCGAGTGGGGAATGGCGAGTTCGGACATGCGGCACAGCCCTGGGAACGCGGACGACGAGCACGGCGCCGACGTGCTCGACGAGCGTTTTCGCGAACTCGTGGTCGAACTCGCCCCGCGGGTGCCGCTGCCGCCCGTCGCCGGGATCCACCGGGTGGTGCGCCGTCGGCGGCTGCGCAACCGAGTCCTGGCCGGAGTCGCCTCGCTGGTGGTGGTCGCGGGTGGGGCGACCCTGGCGAGCACCGGATTCGGCGGCGACGACGCGAAGCCGACGCACCGGGAACAGGCGGCCGTGAGCCCGAGCGTGCCCCCGTCGCCGGCGGTGACGTCGGCCGGCCCGTCCGCGACGCTGAGCGAGACCTTCTACCCGACCGCCCAGGAGTTCCCGGCGGTGGCCGGGATCTACGACAACTGGCGGGTGGTGGAGACCCGGGAGGCGATGGGCGAGGAACTGGGTCCGTGTGCCACCGACACGATCGCCGGCCTCGGCGCGGTACAGACCGAGGAGCGGCTGTACCGGCACGACGGGCAGGGCGGCGGCCTGGTGCGGCTGGTCCGCTACCCGGACGAACGCACCGCGGTGACGGCGGTGGCCGACTTCACGGGCGGACTCGCCGGGCCCTGTCCGGAGAGCAACCGCCCCAACGCGATGGCCGACGGCACGTTGCGGATCACGCCGCTGAACGCGGAAGGCTCCGCCTGGCGGATTCAGGGACTGGTCAGCGGCGAGGACCAGTACGCGGACTTCGGCGTCCTGCGCAACGGCCCGGTGGTGGCGGTGGTGCAGGAAACGAGCATCGGCCCGGTGAAGGAGCCGCCCACGGACGGGTTCCTCCGATTGGTCGACACCCTCCGGAAACGGTTGGGAAAGCCCGGATCCGGACCCTGATGTTCCGAATTCCAGCTTTTCGCCGGCCAATACCGCAGGCAATAGGCGACCCCGGTCCTCGAATGCTGCGAACAGGTGAGCGACACGGCAATCCGACACCTGGCTATTCGCCACTCACGCGAGCCGGCCGGATTTCACGCGTACGGCCCAGGGGGTATGGAACGCCGTGGCCGACAACAGGCGCTAAGCTGTGCGCGCGCCCTCGAAGTCGGTCAACCCGCAGAGGTGTCCACCCTGCATGGAATCACCCTGCACGGAATCATCCGGCTGCCGGCCCACCTATTCTCATCGGCTCTTTTCGGAGGCAATGCATGGCGGAGTTCGAGCCGCTGGGAAGCGCGTGGCGCAAGAGCACCAGGAGCGCGGACGTGAACTGTGTCGAAGCCAGGCACCAGGACGAGGTCGAGGTCAGGGACTCGAAGGCGCCGGTGTCGCGGCTGGCTTTCGGGGCCCGCTCCTGGGGTTCGTTTCTTCATGCAACCGGTCGTTCGGCGAACTGATCCGGTTGCTCCCGGCGACTTTGCACGCCGATACGTGAAGGCGGCCTGCCGTTCGGCAGGCCGCGATTGATATGGGCGCAAGGCCCGAGGACGGGTTTGGTATCCGTTACCCGATGAGGGTGAGCAGTCCGGCGGCCCGGAGCGTGTAATAAAGCGCTCCCGCTGTCACCGCGGCCACGGCTACCAGCAGAAAGATCACGCGGAGCATCCTCTCGAAGTCGTCCTGCACGAGTTCACCTCCTTTCCCCGATCAGGCGTCCTTTCGTGTCGACGGTGGGTACCGTGCAAGGGCGGGGAGGACGGCGTTGTTGCCCTCATCTGTGATTGTGCATGCCGATGTCCGCTTTCGCCAGAGTGAGTCGAGTCTGCTATGCGTGGTCCCACGCAAAAAAGAACGGGTTGTCCCGGTAAGTCATAAAAACTGACTCGGGACAACCCGTTCGTAGCCTCGCAGTGGCCGCTGCGAAACCGTGCTGCTCATCGACATCGAGCAACGGATACGTACCTGACATTATGCGCAGGGATGTGCAATCAGCCAAGTGGCTCTTGGCATGTAATCAACTCGCGTCCTGGCTGCGCGCGTGCTGTCGGCCGGCCTGCTGCCACAACGCCCGGTACACCCCCTATTCGGGGGGATCGATGCCGGTGGGCGGCGGGGTCGAGCCCGGTGCGAAACGTTCGAGCGCGGCGTCCAGCATCTCCGGCGCGTGCTCCCGCGACGCGAGTTGTTCGAGGCCCCAGAACGTCTCCAGGTAGGAGAGCGGGGAAACGGTCGGCGGGTCCTCCGGGTTGCCCTCGCGGATGACGATGTTGCCGGAGGGGGTTTCGATGAACAGCACCGCCTCGTCCTCGAGGTCGGGGAACTCCATGAGCTGGTAGGCGATGCGGGCCCGGTGGTACAACCCGGACTCGAACGGCACCACCCGGATCGTGATGTTGGGCCACTCCGCGTACTTGCGGATGCGGCGGATCTGGTTCCGCATGACCGCCGGGCCGCCGACCGCGCGATGCATCACGCTCTCGTCGACGATGAAGTGCAGTGTGGGTCCGTCCGGGCGCATCAGCCGCTCCTGCCGGTCCATCCGCAGGGCGACGTTCTCGTCCAGCGCGGGACCGGCCGGCGTCATCACCCGGAGCACCTCGCGCGCGTACTCCTCGGTCTGCAACAGGCCCGGGACCAGGATCGGTTCGAAGTTGCGGATGACCGTGGCCGAGGACTCGTAGCCGAGGAAGACCTTCGCCTCCGCGGTGAGGATGTTCCGGTAGGCGTACCACCAACTGCGCTGCTTCGACGCCCTGGCCATGTCGATGAACTCGGCGACCCGGGCCGGTTCCAGCACGCCGTAGTGCTGGAGCAGAGCCTTGAGGTCGGTGGTCGAGATGTTGACCTGACCGGTTTCGATCCGGATCAGCTTGGAGAGCGACCAATCCATCTCCAGCGCAACGTCCCTTTGGATGTAACCGCAGGCCTCGCGCGTCTGCCGCAGCAGGGCCCGGAGCCTGCGTCCCTGGAACATCGGGTCCCGTGTACCCATCGGCCGCCCCCCAAAGGTTGTCGGCAGCGATCTCGCATCCAGCGAGGGCGCAGAACGGGTGGTGCACAAATGCCACCCGGAGAACAGCATCGCGTCGAATCGGCCGACGCGACAAGCCCTCACCGAGGTCCGAAGCGTGCGGATCCGGCGCCTGGTCGGTCGACGCGGCGCCGGATCCGGGGGATGTCCGCGGAGGGGGTCGGGGGGTGCCCGCGGGGGCGATCAGCCTTCCAGCGCGTAGGACTCGGCGCCGTCCGGGCCGACCGGCTTCGAGCCCCGGAGGGTCACCCGCTGCATCGAACGGCGCATGCCCGGCGGCACGTCGGTCGGGACGAGGTGCACGGTCGCGCGGTTGTCCCAGAACGCGATGCTGCCCGGCTGCCACCGGAAGCGCACGCTGAACTCCGCGTCGGCGATGTGCGCGTAGAGCATCTCCAGGACGTGGGCGCTCTCCTGTCGGCTCAACTCCCGGATGTGGCTGGTGAAGTTCGGGTTGACGAACAACACCTTCTCGCCGGTCTCCGGGTGCACCCGCACGACCGGGTGCACCGCGCGCAGCCCGTCGCCCAGGAACTGCTTGCCCAGCTTGCTCTGCAGTTCGCCGCGCTTGATCGGCAGCGCGTTGTGGTGCACCGCGTGCAGTCCGTCGACCAACTCCTTGAGCGGGTCGGACAGTCGCTCGTAGGCCAGGGCCAGGTTGGCCCACTGGGTGTCGCCGCCGTACGGCGGCACGATCACCCCGCGCAGGATCGACGCGGTCGGCGGGTCGGGAATGAACGTCACGTCGGTGTGCCAGCGGCTCTCCACGAAGCTGCCGCCGCCACCCATGCCCAACTGCTGGTTGTCCAGCAGCAGGATCTCCGGGTGGTCGGGGAAGGCGGCGGGCAACGTCGGGTGGCCGGGGGCGAGTTCGCCGAAGGCGAGGCCGAACGCCTTGTGCTGTTCCTGGGTCAGGTGCTGGTCGCGGAAGAACACCACCTTCCACTTCAGCCAGATCGCCCGGATCTCGGCGACCAGCTCGGCGCCCAGCGGCCGGGCCAGGTCGACGCCGAAGATCTCGGCGCCGATGTGCCCGGCCATCGGCCGCACTTCCAGGCCGAGCGCGGCGGCCGCGGCGGGGGTGGGGTCCTCGTACGTGGGCTGGTCGATGATGCTCGTCATGGCCGAACCTCCTGAGCCGAAGCGAGGTCCCGTGGCGGGACCGCTATGCGGATGGATCGAGCGCGGCCGCGGTCCGGGCGGAGACCGGGGCCAGGTAGAGCGCGACGGCGGTGTCGGTCAAACCCGCCAGGAAGAGCTCCCGATCGGTCGGGGTGTGCCGGCCGGGGTGGTGCAGCGCCATCTCGCGGTCCGCGAGGGCGTGGGTGAGGTAGGACGACATCAGCAGCCAGCGGTCGTCGCGCAGGTGCGCGGGCAACTCGGCGAGCAGGCCGAGCATGCGCTCGCGCACGGTGTGGATGCCGCGCGTCCACTCCTCGCGGGCGAGATCGCGGATGGCGGTGCCCTCCAGGAAGGCCGCGTGCACACAAAAGCGCAGATACCAACTGGGCTCGCCGACCTCGCCGAGGGTGTCGGCGAGCGGGTACAGGAACGCCTCGACCAGACCCCGGACGTCGTATCCGCGTCCGGCGGCGTCGAGTTCGTCCAGCATCGCCAGGCGCCGCGCGTTCACCGGCTCCATCCGATGCCGGAAGACCGCGTCCACCAGGGCCTCCTTGGACCCGAAGTGGTAGCGCGCGGCAGCGGTGTTGCGCTGTCCGGCCTGGGCGCCGATCTCGCGTAGCGAGACCCCGTTGATGCCGCGTTCGGCGAACAGCCGCTCCGCCGCCTCGATCATCAGAAGGCGTGCGCCGGCGCCGCGGTCCGACGCCGAAGCGCCGTGCGTCCCTGTCATGGCCGCACGTTAAACCGCGTGGGTTGATAACTCAAGTGGGTTAATCGAACCCGCGCATCGGACCGCCCGTCGGATCCGCCTGTCGAACCGCGCCCGCCGCACCCCGGCGGCGGGCGCTCAGGAGTGCATCAGGCAGTACAACTGGTGCCCCGCGTGGTGCAGATCGCGGGCGAACTTGGTCCAGTCGTGCAACATCCGATACAGCAGATACGCGTCGCGCGGCACCCGACGATCCGGGAACGTCGACCAGATGAAGGCCGCCGCGCCCAACTCCTCCTCGGTCGCGTTGCGCAGCACGTCCATCAGCATCGGCGGCAACTGCATCACCGCGTGCGCGGGATGCAGCACGACCAGCTCGAGCGGTGGCGTCGCGTCGGGCGGGGTGTCCCCGAGCAGCGACAACACCATCGCGCTGACCGTCTCCGGCTTCACGATCGACACGTAGGAATTGGTGGGGCGTTCGACCGTGTCGGTCGGATCGATCAGCGGTGGCACCCGCGCGGCGGTCGCGCGATCGGGTGCGCCGAAGTACTCATATGTCACGCCCACGTGTGCACCTCCCGACCATGGTCGGTTCCGTGACACGTGCGCACACCCGTGGCGCCCGACGCCATCGCTCCCTGCTCGCTTGTCTCGGTCTGCTCGCTTGTTTCGATCCGAGGGGGATCGGGGGGACTCGTTGAAGATCGTCGCAGGTCGCGCGGGCTTCCCATACCGCGGTTGGGTAACAGGTGTGCACCACTCGGAACCGGTGCCGAGCCGGCATGCGTCAGGACTCCCGGCCAGGCGGCCCGCCCGCGAAGATCCGCGCGAGCGACATGTCGTTCAACGCCTTGACGAATACCCCTGTTCGCACCGAACCCGCCGAACGCGCGGTGATCTTCACCACGTTCGTCCCGACCACCTCGGCCCGGACGTCGGTGAGCATCGCGTTCCACGGCACGCCCTGCGCGGTCGGCTCGCCGCCGGTGAACACCCCGCGCAGCCGATCGGCCTCGGCCCGGGCGGCCTGTTCCGACTCGCGGGCCACGCACAGCACGTTCGTCCCGGGCTCGCCGGACCTGCCCGTCACGCCCACCGCGATCCGGGGCCCGCTCGGCTGCTCGCCACCGCCGGCGCGGTCGGTGAGCACCGCGGCCAGCGGCCGGTCCAGGCAGTCGGCCAGGGCGCGGGCGGTCGGGTCGGCGCCGAGTCGGGTACCGCCCCGGGAGAGGTCGGCGCCGAGCAGGGTCGAGCCGTAGCCGATCTGCCGGTCGGCGACCCGCACCGCGTTGAAGTGGTCGACCACCGACGGCAGTTTCCGCGCCAGCGCGTCGTCGAAGGACAACTCGTTGTCGGCGCGCAGGCGGTACACGCTCGCCGCGGTCGGGTCCGGCTTGCCGCCCAACTCCTTCAACTTGCCGATCACCGCGCCCTTGTCGAAGCCGCCGGCGATCACCCCGCCCTGCTGCGGCGGCCGGCCCGCCGACCACGCCTCGTTCGTCTTCGCCGGATCGAAGCCGAGCGCCGGCGCCACCTGGGGCCCCATCGCGGCCAGATCGGGATAGCCGGTGCCGAGCAGCGCGCCGTACGGTCCGGTCCCGGCGGTGCCGCCGTTGGCCTTGGCGATCGCGGCGGTGTCGCCGTATTCGAACCAGCCCCGGGTCGACGCGTCGTCGCGCACCCCGTCCAGCGCACCGCGCAGGCCCGTGGGCCCGGCGTCGTGGGAGTCGCCGCCGCACGCGGCCGTCCCGGCCAGCATCAGCAGCGTCGCCAGTGTCGGAACGAGGCCGCCGGCTATCCGCCCGCGTCGCCCGGACCGCCCACTCCGACGTGTTCTCGCCGCCACGCGCGCACCCCGATCGTCGTGCTGCACCCCACCGGACATGCCTCACCCGTGGGCACGAGTCCGGGTGGTCCGATCATACTGCGCCATACCCCCGGTTTCGCTTCCCGGATCCCCGGGAACCAACGCGAATCCGCGCACACCCGCTCCGGTCGTCGTCGACCCGCCGCGCCCGGCGCCGTGGCGGGGAGCGGAGCGGGTCCGGATTTGTTTGAGAGCATGACCGGGTGAGCTCTGCCAACGAGAACCCCGCACCCGCCTCCGCCGCCCTGTTCGCACGCGCCCGGGCCGTCACCCCCGGCGGCGTCAACTCGCCGGTGCGCGCCTTCCGCGCGGTCGGCGGCACACCCCGCTTCATGGTCTCCGGCACCGGCCCGTACCTGACCGACGCGGACGGCCGCGAGTACGTGGACCTGGTCTGCTCGTGGGGCCCGATGATCCTGGGCCACGCGCACCCCGCCGTCCAGGAGGCCGTCCGCGAGGCGGTCGCGCGCGGCACGTCCTTCGGCACCCCCGGCGCCGGCGAGGTCGAACTCGCCGAGGAGATCGTCTCCCGGATCGCCCCGGTCGAGCAGGTCCGCCTGGTCAGCTCAGGCACCGAGGCGACCATGTCCGCGATCCGGCTGGCGCGCGGCTTCACCGGCCGGGCCAAGGTGGTGAAGTTCGCCGGGTGTTACCACGGTCACGTCGACGCGCTGCTCGCCGCGGCGGGCTCCGGCCTGGCCACCTTCGCGCTGCCCGACACGCCCGGGGTCACCGGCGCCTCGGCCGCCGACACGATCGTGCTGCCGTACAACGACCTCGCCGCAGTCGAGTCGGCCTTCGCCGCGCACGGCGCCGAGATCGCCTGCGTGATCACCGAGGCCGCGCCGGGCAACATGGGCGTGGTCACCCCGCGTCCGGGCTTCAACGCCGGGATCAAGGCGCTGTGCGAGCGGCACGGCGCGCTGTTCGTCTCCGACGAGGTGATGACCGGCTTCCGGGTGTCCAAGGCGGGCTGGTTCGGCCTGGAGGGTGTCGTCCCGGACCTGATCACCTTCGGCAAGGTGATGGGCGGCGGCTTCCCGGCGGCGGCCTTCGGCGGGCGCTCCGACGTGATGTCCCAGCTGGCCCCGCTGGGCCCGGTGTACCAGGCCGGCACGCTGTCGGGGAACCCGGTGGCCACCGCCGCCGGCGTGACCACGCTGCGGCACTGCACCGACGCGGTGTACAAGCACCTGGACCGGGTCTCGCTCGCGCTGCGCACGGAGGTGTCGGCGGCGCTGGCCAAGGAGGGTGTCGCGCACACGGTGTCCACCGCCGGGAACATGTTCTCGATCTTCTTCACCGACGCACCCGTGCACGACTACGACCTGGCGCGCGCCCAGGAGTCGTTCCGCTTCGGCCCGTTCTTCCACGCGATGCTGGACGCGGGCGTGTATCTGCCGCCGAGCGCCTTCGAGGCGTGGTTCCTCTCGGCCGCCCACGACGACGCGGCCGTGAACCGTATCCTCGACGCGCTGCCGGCCGCAGCCCGCGCCGCAGCGAGTGCCCAGGAGAACTGACGATGGCTCAGAAGCCGCAGACCAACCGCGACGTGACGATCGTCCACCTCATGCGCCACGGCGAGGTGCACAATCCGCACGGCATCCTGTACGGCCGCCTGCCCGACTACCACCTGTCGGAGCTGGGCCTGAAGATGGCCGAGCGGGTGGCCGACCACCTCGCCGGGCGGGACATCACCCACGTCGTGTCCTCGCCGCTGGAGCGTGCCCAGGAGACCGCCGCGCCGATCGCCGGCCGGCACTCCCTGGAGATCGCCACCGACGATCGCCTGATCGAGGCGGAGAACATCTTCCAGGGCAAGACCTTCGGGGTCGGCGACGGTTCGCTGCGCAACCCGGGGCACTGGAAGCACCTCACCAACCCGTTCAAGCCCTCGTGGGGCGAGCCGTACATCGAGCAGGTGGTCCGGATGATGGGCGCGCTCGGCGCGGCCCGGGACGCCGCGCGCGGGCACGAGGCGGTGTGCGTGAGCCACCAGTTGCCGATCTGGGTGACCCGCTCGTTCGTCGAGCGGCGGCGCCTGTGGCACGACCCGCGCAACCGGCAGTGCTCGCTCGCCTCGCTCACCACGTTCACCTACGAGGGCGACAAGATCGTCTCCGTCGGCTACAGCGAGCCGGCTCGGGACCTGCTGCCGGCCAAGCTCGCGGGCAAGAAGCAAAACAAGAGCTTCGGGGCATAGCCCCCTATTTATTTGGGACGAATCGGGATGATTTAAAGCGGTGTCGGCGGCACGACGGACCCCGAGTGGAGCGGTCGTGAGGGCATGCGAAACTTTTCACATGCTCACACGCCGCCTCCCTCGTCGTGCCGCACTGCTCACCGCGGCGGCCCTGCTCGCCCTCACCGGTTGCGGCGGGATGAGCGCCGGCGGCAAGAGCAGCGGCGGCGACGGCAAGGGCTATGTCGACAACGACAGCAGCGGCATCGCGCGGGCGAAGCAGGCCGACCGCAAGTCGGCCCCGAAGGTCGCCGGCAAGACGCTGGAGGGCAAGGACGTCAGCCTCGCCGAGTTCAAGGGCAAGGTCGTGGTCCTGAACGTGTGGGGTTCGTGGTGCCCGCCGTGTCGGGCCGAGGCCGCCGACTTCCAGCAGGCGCACACCGAGAACGCCGACAAGGGTGTGCAGTTCCTCGGCATCAACACCCGCGACGCCACCCAGGACAACGCGCTCGCGTTCACCGCGAGCAAGGGCATCACCTACCCGAGCCTGTGGGATCCGGACGCGCGCGAAATCCTGAAGTTCACCGGGAGCCTGAACCCGAACGCCATCCCCAGCACGCTGATCATCGACCGTGAGGGTCGGATCGCCGCCCGCGTGCTGCGTGCGGTGACCATCGACGAACTGCGCTCGATGATCGATCCCGTGCTGAACGAGAAGGCCTGATCGAGGTGCTGGTCGCAGCCGAGGGGATCAACAACACGGTCTATACGGGGTCGCTCGTCGCGGCCCTGCCGATCGCCCTGCTCGCGGGGTTGATCTCGTTCTTCTCGCCGTGTGTGCTCCCGCTGGTGCCCGGCTACCTCAGCTACGTCACCGGCATCTCCGGCGCCGATCTGAAGGACGCCCGGCGCGGTCGGCTCTTCCTCGGCGCGCTGCTGTTCGTCCTCGGCTTCACCGCCGTCTTCGTCTCCACCGGCGCCGCCTTCGGCTACTTCGGCCAGACCCTGGCCGAACACCAGGCGACGCTCACCAAGATCTTCGGCGCGGTCACCATCGTGCTCGGCCTGTCCTTCATGGGCGTACTGCCCGGGCTCCAGCGCGAATTCCGCGTGCACCAGCGGCCGGCCGTCGGGCTGGTCGGGGCACCGCTCCTGGGCATCGTGTTCGGCCTGGGCTGGACGCCGTGCATCGGTCCGACCCTGTCGGCCGTACTCACCCTGTCCACGAGTGAGGCGAGTGCCAATCGGGGAGCGCTGCTCACGGTCGCGTACTGCATCGGCCTCGGCGTTCCGTTCCTGCTCACCGCGGTCGCGTTCCGTAAGGCACTCGGGGCGTTCGGGTGGGTCAAGAAGCACTACGTCTGGGTGATGCGCCTGGGCGGCGGCATGCTCGTGCTGCTCGGTGTGCTCATGCTCAGCGGGGCGTGGGACCACATGATGCGCGAGATGCAGTCGTGGGCCCGGCAATACACGATCGGATTCTGATGAGCATCGAGACCCACCCCGACGACGTCGCACGGCCCGGACCCGGAGCCGGCGACGATCCCGAGCGGGTCGCGGCGACCGAGGCGCGAGCCGGCGCCGGGATGTCCACGGCGCCCGCGCAGGACGACGGCGACGAGGAGATCCGCCAACCGCAGTTGGGCGTGGTCGGCTGGCTGCGCTGGCTCTGGCGGCAGCTGACCTCGATGCGCGTCGCGCTGATCCTGCTGTTCCTGCTGTCGATCGCGGCGACGCCGCCGACGCTGATCCCCCAGCGGCCGGTCAGCCCGATCAAGGTCGGCCAGTATTTCCGCGACCACCCCACCCGCGCGAAGATCATGGACAAGTTCCAGCTCTTCGACGTGTTCTCGTCGTGGTGGTTCGCCTCGATCTACATCCTGCTGTTCGTCTCGCTCCTGGGCTGCATCGTGCCGCGCTGCTGGGCGCACGCGAAGACGCTGCGGGCCAAGCCCCCGGAGGCGCCGCGCAACCTCGCCCGGCTGCCCGCGTACGCCCGGTGGGAGACCTCGGCGGACCCCGACGCGGTGCTGGCCGCGGCGCGCGCCACGCTGAAGAAGCGGCGCTTTCGGCTCAACCCGGGCAGCGACACGATCGCGGCGGAGAAGGGCTACGCGCGCGAGACCGGCAACCTGCTCTTCCACATCGCGCTGTTCGGCATCCTGGTCGCGTTCGCCCTGGGCAGCCTGTACAGCGTCAAGGGCGGCAAGATCGTGGTCGAGGGCGGCAGCTTCGCCAACGTACTCACCCAGTACGACGACCGCCAGTTCGGCGCGCTGGTCGACGAGGACAACCTGGAGCCGTTCGGATTCCGGCTGAAATCGGTCGACCAGACCTTCCAGCCGACCGGCGCCAAGCGCGGCGAACCGCGCTCGTTCACCGCGCACATCGAGTCCTGGTACGGACACGAGGGCAAGGACAAGTCGGGCACGATCCGGGTCAACCACCCGCTCGAGGTGGGCGACACCAAGGTCTTCATGATCGCCACGGGCTATGCGCCCGAGGTGACCGTGCGCGACGCCAAGGGCAAGATCGCCTACAAGGGTCCGACCGTGTTCCTGCCGCAGGACGGCAATCGCACCTCGACCGGCGTGATCAAGGTCCCGGACGTCAGCGCCGGCCTCAAGCAGCTCGGCTTCGACGCGCAGTTCCTGCCCAGCGCGCCGGTGGACCAGGACGGCAGGATGCTCGTGGACCCCAGGCGCGGTCCGATCTCGGTCTTCCCCTCGCTGCTCAACCCCCGGTTGCTGATCAGCGGCTACGAGGGCGACCTGGGCATGGACTCGGGCGTGCCGCAGAACATCTACGCGCTCAAGGCGAACAAGATGTCGAAGTTCATGAACGGCGCCGACGTGTGGCGTGCGGAACTCAAGGTCGGCGAGACCAGGGATCTGCCCAACGGCGCCGGCACGATCACCTTCGACGGCGTCAAGACCTGGGCCAACTTCCAGGTCGCGAGCGAGCCCGGCAAGGGGCTCGCGCTGATCAGCACGATCGCCGCGATCGTGGGTCTCGTATTGTCACTGTTCGTTCGCCGCCGCCGGATGTGGGTGCGCGCGGCAGAGGGCCCCGACGGCCACACGGTCGTCGAGGTCGGCGGGCTCGCCCGCACCGAGGGTGGGGGCCTCGGCGATGAGGTACAGGAGTTCGTGGACGCGTTGCGCGAGGCCGCGCCGGCGAACTCTCCCGGCATCAAGGTCAAGGAGTGAGCGTGGGCGTCAACGAGAACCTCGCCCAATTCAGCAATGTGCTGATGTATTCGGCGATCGCCGTCTACCTGATGGCGTTCTTCGCCTATTGCATGGAATGGGCCTTCGGCAGCAGCGGGACGGTGGCCAAACGCTCCGCAGACCTGACCGTCGAGGTCCTGGAACCGGCCGCCGCCGCGGCTACGGGCGGCGGGGTCGCGCTGGCCGAGCGGCCGGTGGTCGTGCTGCGCGACGGCACGGAAGCCGGCGCCGGCGACGCGGACGAGGGCAACGTGGCGGGCGGCAGCGAACGTGCCGACCGCATCGGCCGGGTCGCGGTCTCGCTGACCGTACTGGCCTTCCTGCTGCACGCGGGGTCCGTGCTGACGCGCGGCATCTCGGTGGAGCGGGCGCCGTGGGGCAACATGTACGAGTTCTCCACGTCGGTCGCGCTGATGGTGGTCGCCGCCTTCCTGGCGCTGCTGTGGAAGTACCCGGTGCGCTGGCTGGGCCTGTTCGTCACGCTGCCGGTGCTCACCACGCTCGGCGTGGCGGTGACGGTGCTCTACACCGACTCCGAGCAGCTGGTCCCGGCGCTCGACTCGTACTGGCTGTGGATCCACGTCGCGTCCGCGATCGTGTCGTTCGGCGCCTTCCACATCGGCGCGCTCGCCTCGATCCTGTTCCTGTTCAAGCAGCGCTACGAGCGCCGGCAGGCCGACCCGACCGACACCAAGCGGGGTCGCTTCGACGACCAACTGGCCCGCCTGCCCAGCGCGTCGTCGCTGGACAAGACCGCCTACCGGGTCAACGCGATCATCTTCCCGCTGTGGACGTTCGCGATCGTGTGCGGCGCGATCTGGGCGGAGAACGCGTGGGGCCGCTACTGGGGCTGGGACCCCAAGGAGGTCTGGTCCTTCATCACGTGGGTGGCCTACGCGGCCTACCTGCACGCGCGCGCCACGGCCGGCTGGAAGGGCTCGAAGGCGGCGGTGGTCTCGCTGGTGGCCTTCTCGTGCTTCCTGTTCAACTACTACGGGGTCAACATCTTCGTGAACGGGCTGCACTCGTACGCGGGCGTGTGATTCGCGCATTCCCTGACGGGTCCGCCCCGTCGCCCCGGTCGGGGCGACGGGGCGGACCCGTCTCGGCGTTCGCCGCACCTGTGGAACTGGCCGATTTCATCGGTGTCCGGGTGGTCACACAGCGCTATGGTGGCGACCATGGCCGTGGACGAATACTCGGAAAGCACCCAAGCCGCTCCCACTCCCGAAGAAGTCGGCGCCTCCTACGACGAGTTCGGCGACCTGTACGGACTGATCCTCGGCGACGCCGCCATCCACGTCGGCATGTGGGTGACGCCGGGCGCACGGACTCGCGCCGCCGGATTCACCGACCTGGCCAACCTCGCCATGGATCGGCAGACCGACCACTACATCGCCGCCCTGGACCTCGGGCCGGACGATCACCTGCTCGACATCGGCTGCGGTACCGGCGGCCCGGCCGTGCGGGCCGCGCGCGCGACGGGGGCCCGGGTCACCGGCATCACCGTCAGCGGATCCCAGGTGGAACTGTGCCGGGCGCGCGCCGAGGAGGCGGGACTCGCCGACCGGGTGGACTTCGCCCTCGCCGACGCGATGGACCTCGGCAAGGAGTACGAGGACGAGTCGTACGACGCCGCCTGGGCCATCGACTCGTTCGCCCACATGGAGAATCGCCTCGCCGTGCTGCGGCAGGCGTGGCGCGTACTGCGTCCCGGCGGACGACTGTTGTTCACCGAGTTCACCAAACGCGGCGAGCCGACCCCGGAACACCTGGCCGTATGGCGCGCGGTGTGGACGTCCCCACCGCCCCAAACACCCGCCACCCTGCTCGAACGGGTCACCACCGAGGCCGGATTCCACCTCGAACGCCTCGAGAACCACACCGACAGCTTCGTGGTCACCGGCGATCTGATGGACATCTTCTACCGCGAGCACCACGAGCGGATCCTGGCCCGATACGGCGCGGAGACGACCGCGAGCATGGACGCGGCGATGCCGAAGCTCCGCGAGTTGATCAACGAACACATGGGCTACTTCGTCTTCGTGGTCCGCAAGCCGAACTGACGCGGGCGTCGGCCCGCATACCACCGCACACGACGCGCGCGTGCCTCCTATCCTGGCCCGGTGGCGGTGTCACCCACCGCCGGGGAGGGTGGAGCATGTCATCCCGCATATCCATATCGGGAGTTCGCGACGCGGTCCTGATCACCGGCGTGCTGATCGGCGCCGTGTGGGCCGTCCAGTTCGTCAACTACACGACCGACGACTCGTTGGTGACACACGGAGTGACACCGCGGCGGGCGGACGAACTGCCCGACATCCTCACCGCGCCGTTCCTGCACTTCGGGACCGGGCACATCGTGTCCAATACGTTTCCGCTGATGCTGCTCGGCTTCCTGGCCGCGCTGCGCGGGGTCGCCCGGTTCCTGCTCGTACTTCTCACCATCACCGTCGTCGGCGGCTTCGGAGTGTGGCTCACCGCGCCCTCGGGGTCGAACACGGCGGGCGCGAGCATCCTGGTCTTCGGCCTGTTCGGGTATCTGATCGTGCGCGGCTTCGCCGATCGGCGGGTGCTCGACGTGCTGATCGGTTTCGCGGTAGTGGCCCTGTACGGCAGCTCGTTCGCGATCGGACTCCTCCCGCTCGCGGAGGGCGTGTCCTGGCAGGGCCACCTGTTCGGCCTGATCGGCGGAGTGGTCGCGGCGGTGGCCCTGCGCCGCCGACGGCACGACGCACGCCGCGACGCGCCGGGGCTCGCGCCCGCCGGGCCGCCGATCGTCTGACCGGCAGCCGCGGTGTCCGGCGGATTCGCCGTCGGGAGTCGGTGGGCGACGACGGTGCGGGTGGGTGATCCGCACCGTCGTTCCCGTGTTTCACACGGTGGCCCGCCCGGTCTGGGTCAGCGGGCGCTGCGGATCAGGCGGCCCGGGCGGGCTCCGGTGTCCTCGCCGTTGCGGCGGGTCACCTCGCCGGCGACGATCGTGGCGATGTAGCCCGTGGCCTCCTGGAGCATGCGGCCGCCGCCGGCCGGGAGGTCGTGGACCATGCGGGGGCGGTGCAGGGTGAGGGTGTCCGGGTCGATCACGTTCAGGTCGGCGCGTTTGCCCTCGGCGATCACGCCCCGGTCGGTCAGGCCGTACAGCGCGGCGGTGTCCATCGTCTGCTTGCGGATCAGGAACTCCAGCGGCAGCCGCTCGCCGCGCGTGCGGTCCCGGGCCCAGTGGGTGAGCAGGAACGTGGGCTGGGACGCGTCGCAGATCATCGAGCAGTGCGCGCCGCCGTCGGCCAGGCCGAACACGCTCGCCGGGTGGGTCAGCATCTCCCGGATCGCCTCGTGGTCGCCGTCGGAGTAGTTGAACATCGGCACCATCAGCGTGGTCCGCGCGTCGTCGGCCAGTTGCAGGTCGTACAGCGTCGCCAACGGCTCCTCGCCGCGGGCCCGCGCGATCGCGACCACGGTCCGGTCCGGCAGCGGCTCGTAGTCCGGGACCGGGTCCATCGGATACATCCGGTCGAGCATGTACTGCATCGCCAGATTGACCGAGTCGCCGGGGATGTTCGGGTCGCTGGGCAGGTCCGTCTCGGCCAGGATCGCCGCCTTGACCTCGGGCCGGGCCAACTCGGCCGCGAACGCCGCGTCGTCCAGTTCGCCCGCCAGGCGCCGGTCGTCCAGTGCCCGGAAGGTCGGTCGTTTGCTGAACGCGTTGCGGGTGCCGAACCCGGTCAGCATCCCGAACGGGCGCCCCGCGATCTGCGGATGCAGTCGCGCGCCCGCCTCGTTCGCCGCCTGCGACTCGGCCATCAGCTCACGCCACAACCCCGGCGCCGCGTTCACCTGGAGCAGCGCGAACGACACCGGCATGCCGATCTCGGCGGCGAGTCGGCGCATCCAGGCCACCTCGGAGGCGGGCTTGACGATGTCCTCGCCGGACGAGCCGGTCGGCGCCAGTTCGAACACGGCCCGCCCGCCCGCGGCCATCGCCCGGCCCAGGCCGAAGAGTTCGTCCTCCGTGGCGAAGGTGCCCGGCACCGGCTCGCCGCCCATCGCCTTGTGCGCGACGGTGCGCGAGGTGGAGAAGCCCAGCGCGCCGGCCTCGATCGCCTCGGTGACGATCGCCGCCATCGCCGCGATGTCCTCGGCCGTGGCCGGCTCGTTGCGCGCGCCCCGCTCGCCCATCGCGTACGCCCGGACCGCGCCGTGCGCGATCTGGACGCCGATGTCGGCGGCGAACGTGCGCCGCTCCAGCACGTCCAGGTATTCGGGGAAGGTCTCCCAGCCCCACGTCATGCCCTCGGCCAGCGCGGTGCCGGGGATGTCCTCGACGCCCTCCATCAACCGGATCAGCCAGTCCTCGCGCCCCGGCCGGACCGGGGCGAAGCCGACCCCGCAGTTCCCGGAGACCACCGTGGTCACCCCGTGCGAGGTGGACGGGTCGAGCACCTCGTCCCAGGTGGCCTGGCCGTCGTAGTGGGTGTGGATGTCCACGAAGCCCGGCGTGACCAGCCGGCCGGCCGCGTCGATCGTCTCGGTCGCGGTGCCGTCCAGGGCCGGATCGGGGCCGTCGTGCCGACGCACCGCGACGATCAGTCCGTCCCGGATCCCGATGTCGCCGGCGAACCGATCCGCGCCGGTGCCGTCGACGATCGTGGCGTTGACGATCCTGAGGTCGTAGACGGGGGTCCCGACGTCGTGCGCAGGAGTTTCGAGGTCGTTCACAGCAGCCTCCCCGGTAAGGTGGCCAGACCGTACGGCTGCGCATTGTGCGAGTCAAGATGCGCACTATGCGAAAAGATCACCGGATGAATCCGGTATGGTCCCGCCATGGCCCCACGCCCCTCGCCACAGACCGACCGACTCGTCTCGCTGATCGACGCGATCGCCGAACGGCCCACCGAGGGGCTGACCCTGTCCGAGATCGCCCGGCACCTCGCGGTGACCCCCGCGACCTGCCATCCGATGCTGGCGAGCCTGACCTCGCTGGGCTGGCTGATCCGCCACCCCACCCGGCGCACCTACCGGCTCGGCCCGGCCCTGGTCACGGTCGGGCGCGCCGCCGCGCGCGGGCTGGGCGTGCTCGACGTGGCCCGGCCGGTGATGCGCCGACTGCGCGACGAGACCGGGCTGACCTGCTTCGCGATGACCCCCGGGGAGCGGCACGTGGCCATCGCGGAGGTGGTGCGCGCGCCGGGCGCGGAGCCGCACCGGCCGCACATCGGCGCCCAGGCCCCGATCACTCCGCCGCTGGGCATCGGCTACGTGCCCTGGGCCGACGAGCAGACGGTCCGCCGCTGGCTGGACGAGGCCGACGGGCCCACCGCGCGGGCCCGGATGGAGCACGCCATCGACAACGCGCGGCGCGGCGGGTTCGCGATCGAGCTGGTCACCGACGTGGACACCCGGCTGGGCGAGACGCTGGGCGAATTGGACGAGCACCTGGAGGGTCTGGACACGCTGGGCGCGGGCGCGGCGGCGGCCCGGCTGCGCACTCTGCTCGAGGAGATCGCGGCCGAGATCGGCGGCTCCGACGGCGGACAGATCGACGAGTTGGAGGCCGACCGGGACTACCGGGTGGGCACGATCAGCGCGCCGGTGCACGCCCCGGACGGCGACCTCGTGCTGATCCTGAGCCTGCGCGGCTTCGCGCCGCGCACCGACGGCCGCACCCTGGAACAGACCGGCCGACTGCTCGCGAAAGCGGCGGCCGAGGTGGCCGCCGCGCTGTGAAAACGCGAGCGCCGACCGAGATCACGGTCGGCGCTCGCGTGACACGGCGCGGGTCAGTCCTTGTCCTTCGCGCGCCCTTCCGGGTTGTCCTGGTCGGGGCTGCGCAGGTCGTCCTCGCGGTGCTTGAGGTCTTCCTCCCAGCGCCGCAACATCTCGTCCTCGTCGGTGCCGGGCTTGGGCGCCTCGGCCGGCTTGTCGTCCTTGGCCAGGGACGCCAGGAACTCGGGGTTGTCGTCGGGGGCCAACTGCCCGCCGCGACCGCGACCACCGAAGACCGACCCGCCGCCGACGTGCTCCCGCTTGGGCCGCCCGGCGACGAACCAGCCGATCGGCCCCAGGAACGGGACCGGGAAGGAGACCAGCAGAATCAGCACCCACATCACCTTGGAGAGGTTGCGGACCTGCTTCTCGTCGGTGGTCAGGCAGTCGATGAAGGCGTAGACGAGCACGCCGAGGGCCAGCAGGATTGGCAGGACCCTGAGCATGAATCGGTCTCCCTGACTGGTACTCGGAACTCTGTACTGAGGTGTGTCTCCCGTCCAGCGTAAACGGTCGGCTTCATGAACACCGGATCGCTCACAACCCGGTGACCCTGCCCGACGCGTGCAACTCGTACACCAGCGTCAACCGCCGCCGCTCGCCGGCCGCCGGCGCCACGTCCCAGCGCACGATCCCCTGGTCGTCGACCGAGTCCGGGGCCGGCTCCGACAGGTCGCGGCGCACCTTGACCTCGACCGCCGACACCTCCGACACCGGCACCCGCTCGCGCAGCACCACCGTCCCGGGCGCCTCGGCCCCCGGCGCCGCGATGTGCGAGACGAAGACGGTCACGGTACGGGTGATCACCGTGCGCCCGGTGAGCGCCGCCGTGGTGCGCGACTCGGTGACCTCGCGGACCACCCGGAAGTCGTCCTCGCTTCCGAACGGCAACCGCACCTCCTCGCCCGGTGCGGCGAAGTCGAGCTGCCCGCGTCCGACGTAGCCGCTGCCGCGGACCAGCTCCACCGGACCCGCGAGCAGCACGTGCCCCGCGTCGTTGGCGAACCGCACGACCTGGCTCACGTACTCCGACAACTCCGGCGCGCACGCGGCCTCGGGCGTGCAGTCGGCGGAGAAGGTGGTCAGCCGGACCCGATGCGGCCGGCCGTCGCCGGGCACCTCCACCGGCCCGGGCGCGGCCAGCACCCGGACCTCGCCGCCGTCGTCCACGCCGGGCAGCTCGGCGGCGCCCGAGGAGCCGGCCGCGACCTTGCCGACCGCGGCGATGTCCTCCTCGCGCAGGTCCACCTCGACCTGCTTCTTCTCCTCCTGGGTGCGCTCGCGCAGGGTGAGCCGGTCCTCGACCAGGCTCGGCGGTCGCGCGGCCAGGGTCGGCCGCGCGGTGGACAGGGACAGCGCGACCCCGGACCAGTCCTCGCCGGTGCGCTGCCAGACCATGGCGTCGCACTCCAGCTCGATCGAGCGACGGTCGGGAGCCAGCGTCGCGCGATAGGCGGGTCGCCACAGCGCGCAGGGCACCAGGTGCGTCACGCGCAGCTCGGCCGAGCCCGCCCGGTCCGCGTCGATCACCACCTCGACGGTCGCGGTCAGCTCCTCCGGCGCCCGCTCGGCGAGGTCGAGGGCCGCCCCCGCGTCGCGCGACCGGCGGGCCAGCGCGCTCTTCTCCTCGGTCAGCGCGTGCAGGTCGGCGAACCGCTGCTCGGCCTCGGCGGACAGCCGGTCGAGTTCGCCGGCCCAGCGCTGCGGATCGGTGGTCCCGTAGCCGGTGTGCTCGACGATCTCCCGGCGCAACTCGTGCTCGGCCTGCGTGATCAGCGCGAGTCGGCCGCGCAACCGCTCCTCACGCCGCGACAGTTCGACCTCCTGCGTACGCAACTCGTGCACGAGTCGGCGCAGTTCGGAGGCGTCCGGGCCCGGGCCGTTCGCGGGCTCGGGGGTGTACGCGCGCAGCACCCGCGCGTCGATCGCGGTCGCGGTGCCGTCGTCGGCGACCACCTCGGCGCGCAGCGACCGGTCCACCGCGAGGGGGGTCACCGGACCGATCAGGACCCGCTGCACTCCCTCGGTCAGGCCGATCCGGCCGGACCGGGTCACCTGGGCCCGGTCCTCCAGGCAGGTCACCACCGTGATCGGCAACGCCTCCGGCTTGGGATCGGCCGGCGTGCCCTGCGTGCGTGTCGGCCGAACCGTCGGTTGCGTCGTCGGCCGAGCCGTCGGTTGCGTCATCTCAAACCCTCCTGTTGCCGCCGACCACGGCCTTCGCCGCCGGGATCCGGATCTCGTAGCCGCCGGTCAGGTTCCCGCGCTCGCCCGGGGCGAGTTCGACGTGCCACACACGCGCGCCCGCGACGTGTCGCCCGTCGCGCAGCTCGGTGTCCTCGACCCAGCGCGGCGCGCCGTCGTGCTCCTCGATCCGCACGTCCTTGTCGTCGGTGACCGGGACCCGCTCCAGGATGTCGAGCCGGATCGGCCGGGCGAGGTGGTTGACCGCCTCCACCTCGATGCGGTGGTCGAGTACGACGGTGCCGCCGCGCAGGCCCGCGGTCGACTCGCGCATGTGCGCGTTGCGCGAGACCTGCACGCTCTCCACCACGCCCACCCCGACCCGCTCGCGCGCACCCGGCGCCAGCGTCGGCAGCGGCACGGTCATCAGGAACTCGCCCGCCACCGACACGTCGGCCGGCCCCGCGAGCAGCGCGTGCGGGGAGGCGTTGGCGAGCACGACGGTGCCGAACACCGCGTCGTCCAGGGCGGGTACACAGACGAACTCGGGGTCGAGGCCGATCTCGATCTCGCACACCGGGATGGTGTGCCACGCGCCGTCCGCCGCCACCTCGGCCGGGGCCGCGGCGTCGAAGCGGTAGTCGTACGACCCGGCCGCGTCGCGCGGCGCGAGCGCGTGCTCCGGCAGCGTGAGCCGGGTGACCTCGTCGGCGCGCCGGCGGTACTCCGCCGCCACGCCGCCCGGTCCGGACGCCGCGGCGCGCAACCGGCCCCTGGCCTGCGGTTCGTCGTCGGCGCCGCGCAGTTCGAGCGCGGCGTAGTCGAGCAGGTCGGCGCCCGGCTCGGTCGGGGCCGGCGGGGCCTCGTCGGCGTCGACGAAGCGCGCCTCGACCTCGGCCGCGGGGGCGAAGCCGGTGTCCTGGAACGCGGCGAAGCCGGCCCCCCCGTACGCGTCGCCCTCCGCCGCGTCGGCCGAGGCGCCGCGGCGGAAGCGGCTGCGCGTGGCGGAGCGGGCGGCGGCGGGCGGCGGCGGGCCGCCGTAGCCGCCGGGTGCCGCCGGCGCGGCCAGGGGCGCCGGGGCCGGGGTCACCGGGGCGGGCGGCGGCGCGGCCCGGTACAGGATCGGGTCCTCGTCCTCCATCGACGCGCCCGGCGCGCCCGCCACCGCCGCGGGTTCGCCGTACGCCGGCCGCGCCCGCCCGGCCCGGCTCACGTCGTACGCCGCGAACAGGTCGGCCAGCCCGGTCGGCGGCTCGCGCCACCCCGCGTGCGCGGGCGCGCTCTGCCGCCGGCCCAGCCGCAGCGACTTCAACTCGGGCAGGTCGGCGCCGCGGGCCAGGTCGGCGGTGGACAGGCCGAGCCGGACGTCGGACCAGTCCTCGCCGGTGCGCTGCGCGACACAGGCCCGCATCACCAGCGTGCCGCCGGTCATCGCCTCGTCCAGGCGCAGTTGGTACATCGGCGCCCAGCGCGCGCCGGGCACGTGGTACTCCACCGCGAGTTCGACCGGGCCGGTCCCGCCGGTGTGCTCCAGGGTGACCACGGCGGTCCCGGACGCCCGGGCCCGCTCGGTACGCGCGGCGCCGGACCCGGCGTTCAGCCGGAAGCGGTACACCTCCACGTCGCGGGTCGCCTCGCGGATCTCCGCGTCGCAGGCGGTGATCCGCTCGTGCAGCACCGCCGACCGCTCGTCCGCGAACGCGGCCAACTCGAGCAGCGCGGACACCGGCGCGGTGCGCGGCGGGTCACCGCGGCGCACGGGCGGCGACACCGGCTCCAGGCCGGCGATCCGGCCCAGTTCGGCGTCGAGGCGGGCCCGTCGCTCGCGCAGCGCCCGCAGCCGCGACTCGGCGGCCTCCAGGTCCCGGAGCACGTCCGGCAGATCCGCGTCGTCGACCACCTCGACGTCGACCACGGGCCGCACGTCGGTGACCCGTACTCCCGCGCCGCCCGAGACCACGCGTGCCCGCAGTCGGTCGCCGTACGCGGTCAACGGGAAGCCGGTCACCCGCACCCGTACCGGCCCGGACGCCTCCGCCGGCAGGTCCACCTCGCAATTTCGTACGCATACCGCCCCGACGGCGTGAACGACCACCGAACGCAATTCCGAAGCGACCGTGAGCATGTACCCCTCCCTGCCCGTCCCTGCCCGGCACGAAGGGACCAACGTAGCCCGAGCGGACGGGTGCGCGTGCGGGTCCGGCGAGTCCGTATCGGATACTGGCACGCATGGCATACGGGACCTTGCGCGCTTTCCTGAAGGCACTGGAGAAGCGCGGTGACCTCAAGCGCGTGCGCGCCGAGGTCGATCCACATCTCGAGGTCGGCGAGATCACCGATCGGGTGAACAAGGCCAAGGGTCCGGCACTGCTCTTCGAGAACGTCAAGGGCAGTTCGATGCCGCTGGCGATGAACGTCTACGGCACCGACGAGCGCATGCTGGCGGCGCTCGGGCTGAAGAGCTACGACGAGCTGTCGGAAAAGATCGGCGGGCTGCTGAAGCCCGAACTGCCGCAGGGTTTCGGCGGGATCCGCGAGGCGTTCGGCAAGCTCGGCGCGGTCGCGCACATCCCGCCGAAGAAGATCAAGGACGCGCCGTGCCAGCAGGTGGTGTACAAGGGCGACGAGGTCGACCTGGACACCATCCCGGCGCTGTTCACCTGGCCCGAGGACGGCGGTTCGTTCTACAACCTGGGCCTGACCCACACCAGGGACCCCGACACCGGCGTGCGCAACCTGGGGCTGTACCGGCTCCAGCGGCACGACAAGCGCACCATCGGGATGCACTGGCAGATCCACAAGGACAGCCGCAACCACTACCAGGTGGCCGCCAAGCGCGGTGAGCGGCTGCCGGTGGCGATCGCGTTCGGGTGTCCGCCGGCGGTGACGTACGCGTCCACCGCGCCGCTGCCCGGGGACATCGACGAATACCTGTTCGCCGGCTTCATCGGCGGCAAGCGCATCGAGATGGTCGACTGCGTGAGCGTGCCGCTCCAGGTCCCGGCCGAGGCCGAGGTGGTCCTCGAAGGCTGGTTGACCCCGGGCGAGATGTTGCCCGAGGGTCCGTTCGGCGACCACACCGGCTTCTACACGCCGCAGGAGCCGTTCCCGGCACTGACCATCGACTGTGTGACGACGCGCGACAAGCCCCTGCTCCAATCGATCGTGGTGGGCCGGCCGCCGACCGAGGACGGGCCGCTGGGCAAGGCGACCGAGCGCTTCTTCCTGCCGCTGCTCAAGATCATCGTGCCGGACATCGTGGACTACGACCTGCCCGAGGCGGGCGGCTTCCACAACTGCGCGATCGTCTCGATCGACAAGAAGTACCCCAAGCACGCGCAGAAGGTGATGAGCGCCATCTGGGGCGCGCACATGATGTCGCTGACCAAGCTGATCGTGGTGGTGGACGCCGACTGCGACGTGCACGACTACCACGAGGTCGCGTGGCGGGCGTTCGGCAATACCGACTACGCGCGCGACCTGATGCTGGTCGAGGGGCCCGTGGACCACCTCGACCACGCGTCCTACCAACAGTTCTGGGGCGGCAAGGCGGGGATCGACGCGACCCGCAAGCTGCCCGAGGAGGGCTACACCCGCGACGGCGGCTGGCCGGAGATGGTCGTTTCGGATCCGGAGACCGCCGCCAAGGTGACCCGCCGATGGAAGGAATACGGGCTGTGACGTCCGCCGCTCTACCCGCTCCCGGAGCACCGTCGGAGGTCGGCCGGGTCAAGGCGTTCCTGCGTCTGGTGCTGATCGAGCACTCGGTGTTCGCGTTGCCGTTCGCCTACATCGCGGCCTTCACCGCGATGTACGAGACCGACGAACGCCTGCACTACTGGGAGCTGTTCCTGGTCACCGTGGCGATGGTCGGGCTGCGCACGTTCGCGATGGCCTGCAACCGGATCATCGACCGGGAGATCGACGCGCGCAATCCGCGCACCGCCACGCGGGAGTTGGTCACCGGCGCGGTCTCGGTACGCACCGCGTGGATCGGCGCGCTGGTCGCGCTGTTCTTCTACCTGGTGGCCGCCGCGCTGCTGAACCCGCTGTGCCTGGCGCTCGCGCCGGTGGCGGTGATCCCGATGGTGATCTACCCGTACGGCAAACGTTTCACCAACGTCCCGCACGCGATCCTGGGCATCGCGCAGGCGATCGGCCCGATCGGCGCGTGGTTGGCGATCACCGGCTCGTGGTCGTGGGAGGCGGTGGTCCTGGGCCTGGCCGTGGGCACCTGGATCGGCGGCTTCGACCTGATCTTCG
This sequence comes from Embleya hyalina, assembly GCF_003967355.1. GTDB lineage: Bacteria > Actinomycetota > Actinomycetes > Streptomycetales > Streptomycetaceae > Embleya > Embleya hyalina. The sequence continues at coordinate 140,860 of NZ_BIFH01000030.1, forward strand.
GCTGCCAGGACGTCGCCGCCGACCGCGCGCACGGCGTCAAGAGCGTGCCGGCCAAGTGGGGCATCGCCGCCGCGCTGAACGCCTCCAAGTTCAGCCACGTGGTGACCACGCTGCTGTTCGTCTGGTTCGGCGCCCTCACCGGCGCGGGCTTCTTCTGGTGGCTGGGCCTGCTGATCGTGACGGCGGCCTTCGTCTACGAACACAGCCTGCTCAAGCCGAACGACCTGAGCAAACTCAACCGGGCCTTCTTCACCACGAACGGCTTCATCGGCATCGCGTTGTTCGTCTGCGCCCTCCTGGACCTCGGCGTCCGCGGCCTGCGCCCGTAGCCCGCCAGTGCTCTGACCGCGAAGGTTGACCCGATCCAGCCGAGGAGGTGCCGAGTAGTCACGTCCGACCGGTTGCCTGCGGCAGGTGATGCCACCTTCGGCGATCATGGGTCCGGCAACCGGCCCCGCCAAGATCCGCCGGACAGGGCCTCGCTAGATGCGTCCGCGCGCCCTTTTGGCAGGGCGCCAGGCTGCTAGATCGTCTGCGGACAGCCCCAGATGTGCGCTTTGTTCATCGAGGAAATGTTGTAGGTGTGTGGCAGCGGCGCCTGAATACCACTGATGGACCCAGGGCATCAGTTCGCGAAGTCCCGCGAGTAGCGGTGTAAGCCGAAGGGATGGCTGGATGTGGGTCTTGACCAGGTCGGCCAGCGCTTCTGCCTGATCCAGGTGGTTCCAGCCGCCCCAGCCCAAGAGTAGGGAGTCGGCGGAATCTGCCGGGCCTGCGTCCGGATACGAGATGAAGCGCTCCCTGGCGACATCGAGATTGCCTCGCAGCCTCCAGTAGGACGGTCTGAGGTAGTCAATGCCGGTGTACTTGGGCGGGATCGGAATCCCGAGTGGCTGTCCGGTGTCATCCTCCTTGCGCTGTAGATCCCAGATCTGTTCCCACTGGGCACGCTTGCGCAGCCCGGATTCCCGATAGCGAAGGACGGCCAGGTACGGCACATGCTCGGCGGCGATGACATCGGCCAGCACGCGGGACAGTGGTGCGTCGGGCTCATCCAGCCAGTCCGTCGCGTACCTGGAAGCGATCGCCCGTAGGCGATCGTCTCGGTGGAGAAGATCGGCCAGTTGATCGATCGTCAGAATCCGGGGCCTTCGGTTCTTGTCTTCACGAAACCAATGGCGTTGATCCGAGCATCGATCGAGCAGCCACGAGCGAATGGCCTCCTGCTCCTTGTGCTCCCAGGATTTCGATGACCAGCGACGCTTGTATTCGGGGCGCTCGATGAGCGCAATGTCGCGGTGGGTGGCGATGGCGTCCATTCGAGCCTGGACGATGGCTCGATACTTCGAAGGCCAGCGGGCGGGAATCTCGGTGACAGGAGCCGCCCCGTGCTGTTTGAACCATGCATGATCCGCCTCACCGGCCGCGACTGCGCGGGCCAGGACGATCTCGAAGGCACGTTCGCCGAGCCGGACCTCGGGCACTCTTGCATCGGGGCCCTGGGTGGTCCGGGCAACCTCGTCAGGGCCAAGGAGTCCATAGGAGCCATAGGTCGACCAGTCCAACTCCTCTTGGAGCGCGATCATCTGCTCGCGGAGTCGGGCGTGGACTGCTCGAGAGCTGTCCCGCGTTGCCAAGGTCGGGAAATCCTCCGCTGTGTACAGGTTTTTCGGCTCATTTCGGCTGACCTGTTGTGCCAGCGCGTGGAGGGAACGGCCCAGTTCCGAGGGAAGTTCGTCCGGTAGCGGACACCGCTGGAGAGTGCGCCCGGTGAAGTGGTACCTCTTCGACCAATCTCCTTGGCGAATGGAGCCCGTGACGGGTCCGGTGCCTTTGTCAGGGCTGACTTGCTTCAGCCAAAAGCACACCGTGGACGAGTTGAGCACGCCAAGTAGCGCAAGATGGTCCATGGATGTCGAACGGTCGGGCAGAACGATGACGGGCGCGGACTGGAGAAAAGCGGTTTCGCCATGTTCCAAAGCGACGTGGTTGTGCGTTGCCACGGCCGCGTAGGTCAGCGTCGGCGCGGCGGGGTGGCGCGACGCCACCCATCGTGCCCAGGACCACCAGGGCCGGCCACTCCTGGATGGACCGGAACCCCCGAAACCGGCCCCGGCTTTCAAGGCTTGGCGCAAGGGCCACAACAAGCGACCCCATGACGATTCGGGCTCGAACGGGAGTGGCGAATTGTCGGCGGCATAGGGAACGAGAGCGGCTGCGTCGTCACCCACCGACCAATCGCGGACGTCGTGGCCAGCAACGAGACGCCGCCTCAGCTGTGCGGCGTCGGGATGCATCCTGAACCACGCGGCGCCGAGGATGAAGGCGCCGTCCGGCCCGGGAGAGCTTGCAGCGCCGATTGGCTGATCAAGAACGTCACCGAGTCGTCGCGCCGAGCGTTCGAGAGCCGCCTGCAACTCGGATTCGCCGCCGCCGGCCAGATTCCAGGGAAAGGTCGCGAACGTGGATCGTTCCACGTCCCTGACACTGAGCCATACCGACTCCGCGCCTGGCTGATCCACATGCTCGACAAGACTTTGCCAGACCAGGCCACGCGCCGGTTCGGCAGGCGCAAAGGGTTCTCGCTGAATGCCGAGAACTGCTCGGACATTGCCTCGCGGTGCGGGCGTGCGCTGCCGTCCGATAAGGATGACCGTCGGCGTTCCATACCCCGGAATATATGCTCCCGAGCTGTCGATGACATGCGTCAGGTCGACGGTGCGCAAAAAGTCTTCGATGAGTGATCTGCCGAATTCCCGCCGAGTGAAAGAGCTCGGCATGAGAATCCCGATGAAGCCGCTTCTGCTTTGTGGATTCGATGCTTGCACAGCGAGATCGAATGCGCGACGCAGAAAATATGAAGACAAGGGCTGAATAGCCGTTGAGACCGGAGGGGCAGACCGGCGGCGATATTGAACCTCCATGTCCTTCTCGATAATGAATGGAGGATTCGTCACAACCACGTGATAAGATCCTTTGGCCAACAGGTCGCCTGAAGCGAAGAATTCATGGACCTCCTCGAAGGAGTCCGTGAATTCCTCGACGCCCTCTGTGAAGAGGGTGTCGGTTGCCGTTGCGACCCGACTGTATGACAGGCTGTCCGCGACGGCCACCGTCGGCCGGAAATCCGGTATATGTTCGAGGCGCTGCCGGCCCATTTCCCGAAGAGCGGTGATCAGCAATCGAAATCGCGCAATATTGACGGCGAATGGAACGCGATCGCAACCGTGTACCGAATCGAGCGCTCGCTGCACGAGGACCTGATCCGGCGCTTTCGGCTCCCTTGTTCGCCACGCGTTCAGAAGTCGCCGGAACATCCCGATCAGGAAGGATCCAGATCCGCAGGCAGGATCAATACAGCGCAATCCTCTCATGGGTTCCGAGAATCCGTCGGTACGAGGGAATTGGATCGTCGGTTCGAGTCCGAATTCCGCCAGGGCGGGTTGCAGGGTCAAATCGAGGATGAATTCCACGATGAAATCCGGTGTCCGGAGCAATCCATGTGTTCTGCGCGCTTGATCGCTGAGATCCTCGTAAACATCCCCCAGGAAGTCGGTGTCCAAGTCGGCGTCGGTAAAATCGAAACGGATTCGACCATCGGCGTTTTTCTGGCGCCAGAAATTCACCAATTCTGTCGCTGCCTCGAAGGAGGGTGACAACTGCCACAGAGGATTATGTGTTCTGCTGAAGATCTCCTCGAGTGTCCTATGGGACCGGGCCAGCCGCTCGAAGGCTGCGATCAACCAGTCACGGTCGCTGTCTCCCGGGTGACGACGCAGGAACTCTTCGTGCCGTTGCTCGGCAACCGCCAGTCGGTTTCCGGGTCCGGCCAGGAACGGTAGGTCGACGAGACCGTTGTCCTCGCAAAATCGTACGTACACCGCGCCCAGTACCCAGGCTGCAGCGATCTGGGTGACCCGCTCGTCTCGCCAGGCTGCGTAGGTGGCAGCGGTCCGACCGGTCAGGCGCGCCCGCTCGTACTCTCGCCGCGACGCCTTGCGGAACCGGTCCACGCCGCCACTACGCTGCCGTAGGTCGTTTTCGAGGGTGGAAGTCAGCCGGCGAAGTGCCCTTGGCAGGTCACGTCCTTCGGGGGCGGCCTTTGCCATCCCCGCTCCGCCGGTTGAGGACACGGTGACGCCCCTTCTCGTAGGCCGTTGGTCGATCCCGGTCACGACTCGCGATCGCAACGATCCCATCCTGTCAGCTCGACAGCTGCATCAAGGCGCAGCCGCACTATGCTGTTCGTGCCCATCGAGCACACCCGTACACCGATGGGACATGTCTGTCGAACCCTCCACGGAGCAAGAGAGCGAATGCTGACGAGACTCGAAGTCCGTGGGTTCAAGAACCTCTTGGACCTGATGGTCGAGTTTGGCCCGTTCACCTGTATCGCCGGGGAGAATGGCACCGGAAAGTCGAACGTATTCGACGCCATTCAATTTCTCAGCCTGCTTGCTGATCGCTCCATGATCGAAGCCGCTCAAGAGGTTCGCGATACGCACGGTGAACGTCACGGAGACGCTCGTGACCTGTTCTGGAACGGTTACGCCGACGGGGAACATCGCATGTCCTTCGCGGCAGAGATGATCGTTCCGCAGGAAGTGGAGGACGATTTCGGTCGGTCGGCGGAGCCGAGTTCGACCTTCCTGCGTTACGAATTGGAGCTCGGCTACCAGCCGCCGCGGGGGGCTGAGAAGGTCGGACGGCTGACGCTCTGGCGTGAGGATTTGAGCCCGATCAGGCCACGTGACGCAGGTGACCACCTTCGCTTTGCGCACAACGCCAAGGCCTTCCGCAGCACAGTCGTTCTCAGCCGTCGCCGGGCCGCACCCTACATCTCCACAACCTCAGATGAGGGCGAACCCATCGTGCGTATCCACCAGGATGCACGTCGCAGTCAGCCGCGTCCCGCACCAGCGTTGCGTGCTCCGACGACGATGCTCTCCACAATCAATCGCAGTGACGATCCGACAATCCTTGCCGCGCGGCGCGAGATGCAGTCGTGGCGCAGGCTTGCACTGGAACCGTCCGCCCTGCGCACCTCTGATCGCTACGCGGACGATTCCTACCTCGGATCCGACGGATTGCACCTGCCTGCCACGCTGCATCGGATTGCCAGACAGAAGTCGCCGGAGGACCTTGCTCAGGTCTACTCCAAAGTGGCCGGTCGACTGTCGGACCTTTCCGGATTGCAGGTGCGAACCCTGGACGTAGACGACGACGATAAGCGTGAGCTGTGGACGATTCGACTCCACGAGATCAACGGCATGAACCTGTCGGCTCGGAGTCTTTCGGAGGGCACTCTGCGATTTCTCGCGCTGTGTGTTCTCCTCGAGGATCCGCAGGTTCTCGGCCTCATCTGCATGGAGGAGCCGGAGAATGGTATCCATCCGGGCAACCTGAATGCCATGGTGGAGCTGGTTCGAGATCTCGCCGTCGATCCGGAGGAGGTTCCGGGCCCGGGAAATCCGTTTCGCCAAGTGCTGATCAACACACATTCACCCGGAGTCGTCCAACTCGTCGATGAAGCCGATCTGCTGTTCGCAGACACGGCACCCTTGGCGAACAATTACGGGGAACCCGTGCGACGTGGTCTTCGGTTGCGACCCTTGGCAGGCACCTGGCGAGCCAGTGGAGTAGGCAAGGGTTATCTGACGAGGACGGATATCCTTCCATACTTGACGACGCCGCCCGGGGCCCGGCTGACCCTCGACACGGAGACAGCATGACTCTCCGGGTTCTCTACATCTGCGAGGGCTCCAGTGACACGGGCTTGAAACTCCACATCGAAGAGATTGCGGCTGAGGCCGGTTATGAGCTCCTCGTGACGGTTCCGAACTTTGACAGGTTGCGGGAATCTACGGGTAGGGCCGTGGCGGACAAGCTGCGGGTCGCCCGCAGGCTTGACGACGCTCATTACGACATCGCCCTCATCCATCGGGACGCAGACAACGTACAGCCGCTACACCGCTGCCAGGAGATCAGCGCTGCAGTCACACAGGAGTGGCCTGGGCTGGCACACGTTCCGATTATCCCCGTGCGGATGCTGGAAGCGTGGTTGCTAGTCGATGAAACGGCTATCCGTGAAGTGTCGGGAAATCCGAACGGACGGGCAGTCTTGAATCTACCCAAGCCTGCAAAGGTGGAGACCGAGTCGGACCCCAAACAACGGCTCAAGGATGCCATTGCCACCGCGAGTGGAGTGAAGGGGCGTGAACTGAAGAAGCTGCAGGCCCGTTTCCCTCAGAACCGACGCCGATTGCTGCAAATGCTCGACCGCAAAGGGCCTATCCGCAGGCTGACATCATGGCAGGCTTTTGTTGCGGATCTGCAACGCGCCTTGGAAAAGGCATCCTCGAAATGAACCCGATGAGGGGCTGGACCTCGAAGGCCCTGATCTTTTCGATTTCCGATGACGGCAATCAGAGTGTGTCGATTGTTCGACCCGGTTTATTCTCTGCGGAGTGTTTCAGGAGGCATGCCGCGCTCTGACCATCCTACCGGCGCGCGTGCCGCTACTCCGACCCCGCTTCCATCGCCGCGTCCACCTCCGCCTTGCGGGCGGCCAGTTCGGTGGCGGCGCGGTCCGCGTCGTATCGGTCGGCGATCTCCTCGTCCTGGCGCATCAGGGCCAGGAGGTCGGACTTGGCGTGGTCCAGGACGCCCATGGACTCGTAGGCGGAGCGCACGCCGTCGCCCCACAGGCCGATGTCGCGGACCACCGGCACGATGCGGCTGAACAGGTGCGAGCGGTAGAGGTGGAACATCTCCGACGACTCGACGCACTCCATGCACTCGTCGACCGGCATGTCGAGGGTCTCGAACACCTCGCGGCCGGTGAAGCGGTCGCGCATCAGCAGGCTGCCCTCGATCACGAACTCCTCGCGCTCGGCCCGCTCGCGGTCGGTCAGTTCGCGGTAGTAGTCCTTGAGCGCGAGGCGGCCGAACGCCACGTGCCGGGCCTCGTCCTGCATCACGTAGGCGAGGAGGTGCTTGACCAGCGGCGCGGTGGCCAGGTCCCGGTACAGGCCGAAGGCCGCGAGCGCGAGGCCCTCGATCAGTACCTGCATGCCGAGGTAGGGCAGGTCCCAGCGGCTGTCCTCCAGCGACTCGGCCAGCAGCTTGGCCAGGTCCTGGTTGACCGGGTAGTACATGCCGATCTTCTCGTGCACGAAGCGGCCGAACAGCTCCACGTGCCGCGCCTCGTCCATGGTCTGCGTCGCGGCGTAGAACTTGGAGTCCATGTCCGGCACCGACTGCACGATCCGCGCGGAGACGGTCAGCGCCCCCTGCTCGCCGTGCAGGAACTGGCTGAACAGCCAGGAGCCCTGGTGTCGGTCGACCTCGTCGCGCTCGCGCTGCGACAGCCGGCTCCACAGGTCGGAGCCGTGCAGCGGGTTGAACTCGTCGGGCAGGCCGGCCACGTTGATCGGGTCGATCTCCAGGTCCCAGTCGATCCGGTCCCGGGCGTCCCACTGCTTGTCCTTGCCCTTCTGGTACAGCGCGAGCAGCCGCTCCCGACCCCCGTCGTATTCCCAGGAGAAGCGGGCGGACCCGGCCATCGGCACGTTCCAGGTGTCGGCGGACACCGGGGTGGAGTAGAGCGGGAACGACGTCACGGCAGTCCCTTCGTGGTCGGATCGGTGGTCGGGTCCACGGTCAGATCAACCCCTCGGCCGCCAGGGGGTTCCTGGTCAGGGCCCGCTCGACGCCCAGCCACATCGCGCCCGCCATCTCCATGATCTTGGGCTGGCCCATCAGGTGCTGGCTGATCGTGGTGAGGTCGCGCAGCCGGCGCTCGATCGGGCAACCACGGTAGATCGAGGCACTGCCGACCACGTCGGACAACACGCCGGCGGCGTCGCGGCAGGTCCGGATGGTGTGCATGTAGCCGCCGACCAGGGCCGCCCGCAGCCGCAACGACGGTTCGGTGCCCTGCTCCAGCGCCGACCACAACTCGCCCAGCACGTCGTAGAGGTGGCTGCGCGCCGCGCCGACCATGGCGTGTGCCTGGGCGATGCCGGTCCGGACCCGGGGGTCCTCCCGGGCCGGGCGCATCTCGGGCACCGCGATCTTGTCCGCCAGCAGGTCCTCGGCCGCCTCGAGCGCCGCCCGGGCGATGCCGAGCGGCACCCCGGGGAGGTTGGCGAAGAACATGCCGGGCCAGGCGTACAGGACTCCCTCACGGCGGCGTTCGCGCAGGTCGCGGAAGCGGAAGGTCTGCTCGGCCGGGACGAAGACGTCGTCGATCCGGTAGTCGTGACTGCCGCTGCCCGCCAGGCCGGTGGTGTACCAGGTGTCCAGGATCTCGAACTGCTCGGCGCGCAGCAGGGCGACCCGGGTCTCGGGCCGGCCGTCGTCGGTGTGCGCGGGGGCACCGTCCTCGAACACGATCGCGCCGCCGATGATCACGTCGGCGTGGGTGCAACCGCTGCCGAACTGCCAGCGGCCGGTCAGGCGATAGCCGCCGTCGACGCGGTGGAGCCGACCGGCCGGCACGATCCAGCCCGCGGTGATCGTGTCCAGGTCGGGGTACAGCTTGCGGCCCACGGCGTCGTCCAGCGCGGAGCTGTAGTAGCCGCCGTCCGAGCCGATCATGGCGCACCACCCGGCGGCTCCGTCGGCCGCGGACAACTCCTCCACGATCCGGGTCTGGGTGCGGATGTCCACCTCGGGCCCGCCCCACGCCCGGGGCATCGGCATGCGGAACACCCCGGTCGAGCGCAGCGCGTCGACGGCCCGCGGGGTGAGCCGGCGACCACGCTCGTTCGCGTCGGCCTCCTCGCGCAGCACCGGGGCCACCGCCCGGGCGTTGGCCAGGATCGTGGCGCCGTCGACGGATCCGCCGTCGAGGCCGGTCGGGTCGGTCGTGCGGGACATGATCGATACCCCTTCTCAGGCCGGCGTTGCCTCGATCACCCGGAAGTCGAAGCGGGGGAGTGCGGTGACCCGGGTCGTCGCGAAGCCCGTCGTGTGCAACAGGCGCCGAAACTCCTCCTCGGTACGCTCGCGGCCGCCGGTGGCGACCAGCATGTGCAGGTCCAGCAGGAGCGCGGTGGCCTGCGACCGGCTGCCGGCGGTGACCGTCCCGGGCAGCGCGCGCTCCAGCAGGAACACCCGGCCCGCCGGGGGGATCACCGCGCGGATGTTGCGCAGGATGGCGCCGGCTTCCTTGTCGTCCCAGTCGTGCAGGATCTGCTTGAGCAGATAGGCGTCGCAGCCCGGGGGCACCGCGGCGAAGAAGTCCCCGCTCACCACCCGTGCCCGGGCCGACACCCCGGCGGCGGCGAGCGTGTCGGCGGTGCCGGCCAGACCGGTGGGCACGTCGAACACCACACCCTCGACCTCGGGATGGGCCCGCAACACGTGCGCGACGAGGGTGCCGTCGCCGCCGCCGAGATCGACCACGGTACGAAACCGCCCGAGGTCGGCTGCGGCGATCGCCTCGGGCGCCACGTCGCGGGTGTGTTCGGCCATGGCCAGGTTGAACGTCTCCGCGGCCTCGGGGTGGGCCGCGTAGTACTCGGTCCACCCCATGCCGTGGGCCAGCTCCCACGGCGGCTCGCCGGTACGCACGCCGGGCACCAACTCGCCCCAGCTCCGCCAGACTTCGGGGCCGCACATCATCCGCATCAGCCCACGGATCGAGTCCGGCGTGTCGGTGCGCAGCGGCTGCCCGAGCTCGGCCAGCTCGAAGCGGTCCGCGCCGACCGGGGTCAGCACCCCCAGCCCGGCCAGGGCCAGCAACAGGCGGTGCAGGGACGGGCCGTGCGCGCCGAGGCGTTCGGCCAACTCGGCGCTGCTCCGCGGCCCCCCGGCGAGCAGGTCGGGGATGCCCAACTCGGCCGCCGCGTGCACCGCCTTGCCGGCCAGCACCTGCACGATCATCGCGGTGAGCCGGGCCGAGGGCGGCGGTTTCCGCCCACCTCCGCGCGGCTCGTGCCCCGCCGCGTCCTCGGACGTCGCACCCTGCGGGCCCTCGGGTCCGGCCGCGGCGCGCACGGCGTCAGCCTCCGAGCGCATCGGTCGGGCACAACGTCGATTCGGCCACGTCGGCGGCGATTCTCTTCATGGTGACCTTCCGATGGAAATAGTGGTAGCTCCGGGAGACCGCGTAATCGACGTGTTCTTTCCGGTCGGTCATGAAGTAGGTCACGTAGTCGCAGATGGTCTCGTCGCCCAGGAGATGCAGGGGCGCGTGACGTACCGGAATCGTCCCGAAGTCCACGAACATGGGCAGGATTTCGTGCCGAATGAGCCCGGCGACGTAGTCGAAGCCCTTGGCGTGCGAAAGCAGCGCACAGTTGCGCATGATGATGCCGAGCAGGAGGTCGCCCTTGAAGGACTGTTCGATCGCGACATTGTTGACCTCGATGATTTGCCGGCCCGCGGCGCCCGGTATCACCTCGTGGTAGATCGATTCTGGCGCGGCCGGGGTCAACCTGAAGATGGCCGCCATGCGGCCGTCGAAGGTGACCTTGTAACAACTCGAAGCCACTTCGGGCAGGAATTTATCGCGATAGATGCCGAGCGGCTTGAGCGCCTTTTCCAGAAAGTCGCGGTATTCTTCGCGTTCCTGGGTCTCGGTGATCATGCAGGTCTGGTATTTCCGCACCTCGGCCAGGACGGATTCGTCTTTCGGCGCGGCCGTGAACGCCACCGGTGAGGTCGCCATCGCGTGGTCGGTCGGAATGCCGTCGTCCTCGGTCCGCGGCTCGTCCCGTATGCTCCTCATCCCGTCGGATCCTCGACTCTAGGATGCGATGGGAGTGGTCAGCACATCATCGAACATCCGACTGTAGTAGTGGATCGTCATCCTCCTTCCCTGGATGACGTCGGCCATGTCGGAATCCTTCACCAGCAACTCGTCGACCGCGCGCTTCACGTCTTCGATGTGCTTGGCGTCGAATCCGCCGTGGCTCTTGATGAAGGTCACCTGATTACGTTCGAGGCCGTATCGCTCCCGGAGCACCTGCGCCATGACCTTGCCCAGCTCCGCGCCGAGGCCCTCGGTCAGGCTGGCCACGCCGAGGATGCCCACGGGGTTGCCGTAGGTGGCCATGTAGTAGTTCTGCGAGACCAGTCCCCAGGACCCGGGCTTCGGCGGCACGGCGAGTACCCGCGCCACGTCCTCGCCCAGGTTCCGCAGGTCGTTCATACAGAATTGGTCGTGATTGTTCTCCTCCTGGACCTGCTCGAAGAACCAGTCGCGCAGACCCCGGTAGTCGTCGCCGAGCCGCGCGCCGGCCAGCGACAACATCCGCGAGGTGTGTCGCACCATGTGGTACGTCTCGCGCAGGTAGCTCACGTAATGCTCGCGTTTCATCGCGCCCCCGAGTACGAGCTCGATCAGCCCGTTCTTTTCGATCGAGGCCTTGTAGTCCTCTTCCGTCGCGGCGAGCAGGTCGTCGAAGTTGCTCATGATCGGTGCTCCATTCGTTCCGGCGGGCTGACGGACGGTGGTGGCGACAATCCGGCCGAGGCGGGGTTCGACCGCGGTGCGAGAGCGATGACGAAAAGCGGGACCGGAGGCGGGAACCGGGAGCGGAACGGAAACGGGAGCCGGGGCGGCGGCGCGAACGGCGACGGGGCGACGGGGCGACTAACGGGTTTTCGTCGGCGGCTTCGGGAAGGGGAGAAGCCGGTAGGTGCCGATCGCCCGGGCCAGGGTCCGACCCTCCGTATCGGTCAGCCTCGCCTCCAGGAAGGCCGAGCTGTTGCCCCGCGACGTGATGTGTCCCGTGCCCAGGATCCGACCCACGGAAATCGGTTTCACGAAATCGGTGGACAGGGAGACGGTAACCGGCATGAACTCCGCGTCGGTGAGACCGACGATGGCCGAACCCATGCACTCGTCGAGCATGGCGACAATGAATCCGCCGTGCACGTTGCCGGCCGGGTTGGTGAACTCGGGAAGTGCGGTGAAGGAAAGGTGGATCGAATCCGATTTCTTGTCGAGCTCGAGCAGCGTCCAGTCGACGAGAGCGGCGACCTGCGGCAGATCCCCCAGGCGGTCGAAAACGGTCTCTTCGACGTTCGTATTCGGCACCGGCGATTCTTCTTTCCTCGATTTTGCCGGACATTTCGCGGCTCGACTCGCGCGGCTCGCCCATGCGTCCGACCCATGCACATTCGGCCGCGCTTGTCAGCATGGTGAGGTCGGAGGGCGAATGTCAACCACTCCGACAAGATCATGCGAGAGCGACGGGCGATTAGCACCCGACCGGGTGAAGGCAAATGGACCGGCGGCCAAGATCGCGAATGGAGATCAAATATCCGCCGCCGGGCCGGCGAATCGTGGACCTTCGATCCGACCGATTCCCGGGCCCGCGCCCGACATCCGAGCGTCGGGGTATGGTGCCCGCCCCCGAACGCGACTCGGCCGCCCCGCGCGATGCGGGGCGGCCGAGGAAGCGCGTTCGCGCCGGGAGGGCGCGGGGGTCGAACGGGTCGGGGTTCAGGCGGCCTTGTCGTCGCCGAACATGTCCGACAGGCCACCGCCGAAGGACTTCAGCAGGCCGTTCAGGTCGATCGTCTCACCGGCCGGGGGCGCCTTGGGCGAGACGCCGCCGGAGAGCTTGGAGTACTTGAGGTCGATGGTCACCTCGTTGGTGCCGTCGCCCTTGTCGTCGGCGGTCACCCGCACCGGGAACGGCGTGCCGTTGGCCGCCACGTAGATCGTGGTGACCGTGCCGTCCGCGTCCTTCGCGATCAGCGGGATCGTCTTGACCCCGTTGATGTCGGTGATCGGGCCCTTGGTCAGCTTCGGATGGTCGGTCGGGTCGGACGAGTCGGAGTCGGAGTCCGAGCCGAACAGCGAACCCGCGCCCGGCTTCGAGCCGAAGAGGTTGTCGAGCGACGGAGTGCCGCCGCCCTTCAGCAGATCCTGGCCGAACTTGCTCACGTCGGTGTCGCCGAACTTGACATATTTGCCCTCGACCAGCTTGGCGGCCTCGGTGAACATCGTGTCGAATTGGTCCCCCGACTTCTTGTCACCGGGGGAGGAGGAGCCGGGCCTGCCGGACGGGGAGGCGGCCTCGATCCGCTTGCCCAGGTCGACGACGGTCTGGATGGTGCCGGGCGCGAGCCGGACGTAGAACGCCTTGTCGACCGCGATCAGATCGAGCGCCTTGCCCTGGACGGTCACCTTGCCCTCGGCCCGGTTCTCGGTGCCGATGCGCAGGTCCACGCCGACCGGCGCGTCGTAGATCTTCCCGGTTCCCTCGATGTGCAGGTTCGTGAGGTCCTTGTAGCCGTTCTCGGCCTGCTTGGACAACGCTTCCACGCTCAGTCCCTCGTTCGAGGGACCCTTCGGGTCGAGGGCGTTGCCGCCGGCGGCAACGGATTCGAAGGGGTCTCCCGAGGACGACTCGCCACAACCGGCGGCGAGCAGGACCAGCGGAACGGTCAGGGCCGCGGCGGATATCCGGATCGGACGCACAGTTGAACTCCCGGTCGAGGAACGATCGATGGCATCACGAAGGATGCCTACCCGCATGGTAGGCAGCTTCGTCCACCCGATTACGCCACGGGTGGCGCGTCGGGGCCGAACGGGGCGAGCCACACCCCTCCCCTGCGGGAGTCGCCGGCCCCGCGACGCGACAATGGGGGCATGGACACGGAGCGCGGCAACAAGGGAGAACGACGTCCGTGGCTCGTCGGTGTGTCCGGGGCCTCGGGTACGCCGTACGCCGCCGCGGTGCTGCGCGCGCTGCTGGACGCCGGGGAGGCGGTGGACCTCGTGGTCAGCCGGGCCGCCCGGTTGACCCTGCTCGACGAGACCGGCACAGCGTTTCGGGACGCGCACTGGCGCGACGACCTCACCGCGTGGACCGGGCTCGACGAGGCCGCCCTCGACCGGGTCCGCTACTGGTCGGCCGGCGACCTGGGCGCGGGACCGGCGAGCGGTTCGTACCCGGCCAAGGGCATGGTCGTGGTCCCGGCCAGCACCGCCTCGGTCGCGGGCATCGCCATCGGCCTGTCCAAGGACCTGCTCCAGCGCGCCGCCGACGTCACGCTCAAGGAGCGCCGTCCGCTCGTGGTCGTGCCGCGCGAGACGCCGCTGACCGGCACCACGCTGCGCCACCTGGTCCGCCTCGACGACGCCGGCGCGGTGATCCTGCCGGCCTCCCCGGCCTTCTACGCGGGTGCGCAGGACGTACAGCGCCTGGTCGACTTCGTCGCGGGCAAGGTGCTGGACGTGCTCGGCGTCCACCACGACCTGTACCGGCGCTGGGACGGCGAACTCGGCGGCGCCCGACGCGAGGCGACCGGATGAGCCCGACCCGACAACCGCGGCCCTTCCGGCAACAGCCCTTCCGACAACCGCGGGCCTTCCGACAACCACAGCCCTTCCGACAACCAAAAAGGCCCCCGTGAGAACGGGAGCCTTGGCGGGTCGTGCCGGATCTGCCGAGGTGATCAGCGCCCGGTCTTGCGGCGGCCGACCAGGCGCTTCACACGCTTGAGCGTGCTCGACGGCTGGGTGGCTCGTGAGCGTTCCGCGATCTCATGCAGTTCCTGCATATGGGCGCGGGCCATCTCCAGGGTGTACACGGTGTCGTCTCCCAACGAATCGTCATCAGAGGCTTGTGGCTTCCGATGCCTTTGATTCTAAGGGTTAGAATCGAAACCGTCCAATGAATTACAGGCATCACCGGGGTTTGTGCCTGCGTCATGTCGTAGTCCCCTGGCGGACCCCCGGTGGACACCATCGAATACCTGGAGGAAACGGACATGGATGCCGTCGACCGCAAGCTGATCCAGGCGCTGCGCGGCAACGGACGAGCCTCGTACGCGGAGTTGGGCCGACTGGTGGGCCTGTCCGGACCGAGCGTCACCGATCGCATCAACCGCCTCGAACAGGCCGGCGTGATCACCGGCTACCGCGCCTCGGTCGACCCGGTCTCGCTCGGCCTGGGCGTGACCGCGCTGATCGGGATCCAACTCTCCGACGCGGCCGATCACGACGACGTCAGCCGCCGGTTGCGCGACCTGGACGAGATCGAGGACTGCTGGTTCATCGCCGGTGACGACTCCTTCATGCTCAAGGTCCGGGTCTCGGACATGGAGGGCCTGGAGAACGTGGTCCGGCGCCTGTCCGGCACGCGCGGCGTGGCCCGTACCCGGACCACCGTGGTGCTCTCCACCAAATGGGAGTACCGCGCCGCCGAACTGCCCGAACCCACCGAATAGCCGCACCCCGACCGGTATCCGAGTGATCGTCGACGCGCCCTCGTAGGGTGGCGGACATGACGAATCCGGTGACACTCGAAGACCTCCGGGCCGCACAAAAGCGCATCGCGGGCACGGCCGTACGCACCCCGCTGCTGCCGTCCCTGCACGGCGACGCCGACCGGCCGCTGTGGCTCAAGCCGGAGAGCCTGCAGCCGATCGGCGCGTTCAAGATCCGCGGCGCTTACAACGCGATCGCGGCGCTGACCGACGCCGAACGCTCGCGCGGGGTCGTCGCACACTCCAGCGGCAACCACGCGCAGGCGGTGGCCTACGCGGCCCGCCTGTTCGGCGCCAAGGCGGTGATCGTGATGCCGGACACCACCCCGCAGGTCAAGATCGACGCCACCCACGCGCTGGGCGCCGAGGTGGTGATCGTCACCCCGGAGCGGCGCGACACCGCCGCCGGGGAACTGGCCGAGGAGCACGGCTACGCGTTCGTACCGCCCTACGACGACGCGCGGATCATCGCCGGCCAGGGCACCGCCGGCCTGGAGATCACCGAGGACCTGCCCACCGTCGACACCGTGCTCGTCCCGGTCAGCGGCGGCGGCCTGATCTCCGGCATCGCCGCCGCGGTCAAGCTGACCAGCCCGCACACCAAGGTGATCGGCGTCGAGCCCGAACTGGCCGCCGACGCCGCCGAGTCCTTCCGTACCGGCGTGCGCACCACGTGGTCCACCACGCAGACATACCGCACGATCGCCGACGGCCTGCGCACCACGTCCGTGGGCGTGCTGCCGTTCGCGCACATCCAGGCGTACGTGGACGACATCGTCACCGTCACCGAGGACCAGATCCGCGAGGCGATGCGCTTCCTGGGCCTGCGCGCCCGCCTGGTCGCCGAACCCGCCGGCGCCGTCGCCACCGCGGCCTACCTCTTCCGCGAGGACGTGCTCCCGGCCGGACGCGAACACGTCGCCGTGGTCAGCGGCGGCAACGTCGACCCCGCGCTCTACGCCGAGGTGATGGCCTGAGCGGGCGCGTCCGGGGCCGGGCGTAACCTCGTACAAGCCGCGCAGCGGCGGACAAGAAGACCAAGAGGGAGTACTCACGCATGGACGCGGGCCTGCGCAGGGAGATCGAGGACAAGGTTTTCGCCGGGGAACGCCTGAGCCGTGAGGACGGCATCGCGCTCTACGCGAGCGACGACCTGGCGTGGCTCGGCGGGCTCGCGCACCACGTGCGGACGGTGAAGAACGCCGACAAGGTGCACTTCAACGTCAACCGCCACCTCAACATGACCAACGTGTGCAACGCGTCGTGCGCCTACTGCTCGTTCCAGCGCAAGCCGGGCGAGAAGGACGCGTACACGATGCGCATCGAGGAGGCCGTGCGGCTCGCCAAGGAGATGGAGCCGGACGGGATCACCGAACTGCACATCGTCAACGGCCTGCACCCGACCCTGCCGTGGCGCTACTACCCGAGGTCGCTCGGCGCGCTCAAGGAGGTGCTGCCGAACGTCGCGCTCAAGGCGTTCACCGCGACCGAGATCCACTGGTTCGAGAAGATCTCCGGCCTGTCCGCCTCGGACATCCTCGACGAGTTGATGGACGCGGGCCTGGAGTCGCTGACCGGCGGCGGCGCGGAGATCTTCGACTGGGAGGTCCGGCAGCACATCGTCGACCACGACACCCACTGGGAGGACTGGTCGCGGATCCACCGGCTCGCCCACTCGAAGGGCCTCAAGACGCCCTGCACGATGCTCTACGGCCACATCGAGGAGCCGAGGCACCGGGTCGACCACGTGATCCGGCTGCGCGAACTCCAGGACGAGACCGGCGGATTCCAGGTCTTCATCCCGCTGCGCTACCAGCACGACTTCCACGACAGCAGGGACGGCATCGTCCGCAACCGGCTCCAGGCCCGGACCACGATGGCCACCGGCGCCGAGGCGCTGAAGGTGTTCGCGGTCTCCCGGCTGATGTTCGACAACGTCCCGCACGTGAAGTGCTTCTGGGTGATGCACGGCCTGGCCACCGCGCAACTCGCGCTCAACCACGGCGCGGACGACCTCGACGGCTCGGTGGTGGAGTACAAGATCACCCACGACGCGGACGACTTCGGCACGCCGAACAAGATGACCCGCGACGACCTGCTCGAACTGATCCGGGACGCGGGCTTTCGCCCGGTGGAGCGCAACACGCGCTACGAGACGCTGCGCGAGTACGAGGGCCCGGACCCGGCCCGGCGCGACACGCCGCAGCCGATGAAGCTCTGATCCGACGCGGTCGAGGACGATCGGCGACGGGGGAGCGGGGCGATGCGGGACGGTGCGCGCGCGGACGCGGCGGCATTCGTGCGCGCGTTCGGCCCCGTCGCCGAGGCCGCGCTGCTGCGGCTGTATCCCGAGCCGCGCGAGCCCGAGGACGGGATGCTCGTGCCGGGCGAGTCCGGGTGGCTCGCCCCGAGGGTGATCCTGCTCGACCCGGGGAGCGGGCGGGTGTACTCGCACCCGGGCGAATCGGAGTTGTCGGCCGCGGGATCCGGGGCGGGCCGCGCGTGCGGCGCTCGGGCGGGTGCGCGCGTACGAGCCCGGGATCCCGGCGAGCGATCCCGACGTGTGCGCCTTCCGGCGGGCGGCCCTGCCGGTGTGGCCGCTGCTGCACGCGCCCGGGCCGGGGCGAGACGGGCTGCGGCTCGGGCTCACGCACACCGGCTTGGCCGCCGACCTCGGGCGGGAGCGGGTGGTGCGGATCACCACGGGGAACATCCCCGACGTGCTCGACTCCCACGCGCCGTCCCGGCGCTTTCTCCGCGACGTCGGGTTGGTCGACGCGCCGCCGGTGTGCCCGGACCCGGATCGCCCGCTGTGGGTCGGCGCGCTCGACGCCTTCGACCCCGATGGTCATCGGGATCCGCCGAACGCGGCGCGGCTGGTGCGGATCGGCGGCGTGGACGTGATCGGTTCGCGCGTCGACCTGCTTCCGGACGCCGACGACGGCCGGGTGCACGGCTGGTATCGCGACGACGAACCGGAACTGTTCCCGATCGCCGCGGACCCGTCCACGCTCGCCTTCGCCCAGTGGTCGATCGTGCGGGTGCGGGAGTACGACCGCGAGTTCGCGATCACCGACGACTACGACGGCCTGGCCGCGATCATGACCGCCGTACCGGGCACCGTGGACCCGATGGCGGTCCGCGGGCCGGCCGCGTACCGGCCGAACGTGTTCGACGACGAGGCGGGAGGACTGCTGTATGGCTGACGCGTTGCGGATCGCGATCACCCGGCGCGACGTCGAGGAGTGGTTCGGGCCCGACGAGGTGGTCCGACACGACCTGCCCGGGATCGCCCACGAACCCACCCGGCGCTTCCTGGCCGAGGTCGGCCTGCCCCGCCGGGCGGCGCTGATCGGCTTCGAGCCCGACGCCGAGCCCGACCCCGGTCGGGACGGGCGGATCGTGCTCGGCGCCTACGGCTCGCTACGCACGGCCGACCAGGCGGTGCTGCTCGACGGCGCGACCGGCCGGGTGTTCGCCGAGGAGCGCTACGGCGACCCGGCGCTGATGTCCGTCGACGTGTCCACGCTGGTGCGCAACTGCGCCCTGGTCGAGGCGATCCGCCCCGGCCGTGGTCCGGTGCGCACCGCCGAGGAACTGATCGACCTGCTCGGCGAGACCGAACCCGAGTTGAACCCGGGGCACTCGTTCTGGCACACCTCCTTCGCGCTGTGGCAACTGCGCCGCGCGGCGCTGCCCGGGGACGGCCTGGCGGTGCGGATCACGCCCGCCATGCTCGACCTGGTCTACGAGAACGAGTTCTCCGGCTACGAGGAGCGGCAGCTGCCCGCCGCGATCACGCACGAGCCGACCCGACGGTTCCTGCTCGACGTCGGGCTGATCGACGCGTGGGCGTATCTGGACATGCGCAGCGACGGCAAGCCGCTGCCGACCCTCGCGGAGTTGGCCGCCGAGCGCCGGGCGGACTGGGACGACGAGCCGGAGCCGCCGGCCGACGCGGAGCACCTGGTGGTGCTCGGCTACGTCAGCGAGGACGGCGATCTGCTCGTGGACGGCCGCACCGGCGTGGTCCGGCGTTGGAACACCGGCGGCGACGAGCCGTTTCTCGACACGCTCGACACCGACCTGTCCACACTCGCCTTCACGATGTGGGTGATCGGCCGGATGCACCGGCAGGGCGAGCGGTTCGGGATCGGCATCCACGACGTATGGGAGTCGATCGCGGTCGACCTGCTGTCGTCGGTGGACCCGCTCGCCTGGGCCGAGCCGGGCGGCTATTGGGAGGACATGATCCTGGACGGCATCAACGGACTGGGCCCCTGAGCCGGGTCGGATCGCCGATTCGGGGTCGGGATCCGGGTCCGAAATGGGGGATGCTTGACTGGTAGTGGCGGCCCGGGCTCGCGCCCGCGGCCTCTCGTACCGCGTCCGCCAGTGGAACCGAAGGTGACCATGTCGAATCCCGCGCTGCGTTACTCGCTCTACCGGCTCGGCATCTTCGCCGCACTGTTCGCGGCGGCCATGGGTGTGTTCGGCCTGTTCGACATGGACGGCGGCGGCAACGTCTTCATCGCGATCGCCATCGCCGCGGGGCTGTCGGCGGTGATCAGCTACCGATTCCTCGACGCGCAGCGCGAGGCCATGTCCGAGGCCCTGTACAACCGGGTGCAGGCGGCCAAGGACCGGATCGCCGAGGACAACCGCGCCGAGGACGAGGCGACGGGCGCGATCTCGCCGCGCTCCAGGGAGGCCTCCTAGGGCGTGTCGTGCCCCGGGACGTCGCGTAAGCGAGGTGTGGCCGTCGGTGTCCGGCGGTGTCCGTTCCGTAATTCTTTGCGTTTATCGGTTTGCTGTCGCTATCCTCGCCTCATGATCGGTGCAGGCGACACGCAGATGACACACGGTGCGGTGGGTTTCCCGCTCGTGTCACGTCGTCATGTCGACCTGGGCCGTTGCGCCACCGCGCTGTGTTGCGGCTGACCGCTGCCGTGCCCCCGTCGGGTCGACGCCTTCACGCTCGTCGTCCCGACCGCCCGCACGTCGGCCTTTTGCGGCCGTTCTGCGCGAAGTAACGCTTCCTCGTAGTTCTTCCTGCGGGCACTCGGGTGCCTTTTGATGCGCAGGTTCACGGCCGCTCCGTACCGCCACCCTCCGTCCCCCACGGTGCCCGTTCAGGAGCCCTGCCTTGTCATCAGCAGTCGATTCCCTCAAGACATTGAAGCGAACGCCCTTTTGGGCGCAGATAGCCGCCGGTCTCGTGCTCGGTGTGGTCCTCGGCTTCATCGCCAAGGAGTACAGCGTCTCGTGGCTGACCGAGACCCTCGACCAGATCGGCACGATCTTCGTCCAGCTGCTCAAGCTGGCCGTACCGCCGCTGGTGTTCACCGCGATCCTGGTCAGCGTGGTGAACCTGCGCAACGTGAACAACGCCGCCCGGCTCGCCGCCCGCACGCTGATGTGGTTCCTGATCACGTCGCTGATCGCGGTCGCCATCGGCCTGACCATCGGCCTGATCACCAACCCG
The DNA here is from genome assembly GCF_003967355.1 of Embleya hyalina. GTDB lineage: Bacteria > Actinomycetota > Actinomycetes > Streptomycetales > Streptomycetaceae > Embleya > Embleya hyalina. Next base: position 161,582 of record NZ_BIFH01000030.1, read on the forward strand.
GGTGACGGCTTCAAGCTGCCGGCCGACCCGGGCAAGGCGCCGAAGACCAACGGCGACTGGCTCGACTTCCTCACCGGCATCATCCCGACCAACATCGTCACCGCGTTCTCCGAGGTCAAGGTCCTGCAGATCGTGTTCCTCGCGGTCGTGCTCGGTTCCGCGATCCTGTCGGTCGGTGCCAAGGCCGAGCCGCTGGTCAAGGGCGCCGAACTGGTCCTGGAGATCATCCAGAAGGCGCTGTGGTGGGTCATCAAGCTGTCCCCGCTGGGCACGCTCGGCCTGATCGGCACCTCGGTCGCCACCTACGGCTGGGACCTGATCAAGCCGCTGGGCACGTTCACCGCCGACATCTACATCGGCTGCGCGCTGGTGATGTTCGTGGTCTACCCGCTGCTGCTCTGGCTGGTCGGCAAGGTCAACCCGCTCAACTACTTCAAGGGCGCGTGGCCGGCCATCCAGCTCGCCTTCGTCTCCCGCTCCTCGGTCGGCACCATGCCGGTCACCCAGAAGGTCACCGAGCGCCTGGGCGTGCCGAAGGACTACGCGTCCTTCGCGGTGCCGTTCGGCGCCACCACCAAGATGGACGGTTGCGCCGCGGTCTACCCGGCGATCGCCGCGATCTTCGTGGCCGAGGTCTACGGCGTGAACCTGGGCATCAAGGAATACCTGCTGATCGCGTTCGTCTCGGTGATCGGCTCGGCGGCCACCGCCGGTCTCACCGGCGCGATCATCATGCTGACCCTCACGCTCAGCACGGTGAACCTGCCGCTGGCCGGCGTCGCCCTGCTCCTGGCGATCGACCCGATCCTGGACATGATGCGCACCGCCACGAACGTGGCCGGGCAGGTGGTCGTGCCGATCCTGGTCTCCGCTCGGGAGAAGACGCTCGACCTGGAGATGTACAACAACCCGCGTGACCTGGAAGCGCCGGACGAGCCGGTCAAGCCCCACGTCCCGCTCCAGAAGACCCCGGAGCGCGAACCGGTCTCCGTCTGACCCACCCCGAACCGACGCCCCCGATCCCCTCATGCCGAGGGGGGTCGGGGGCGTCGTCGCGTCGGCCCCGGGTCAGCTCGGGGAGGGGTCCTCGGCCGGTGCGGGCTCGCGCTCGGGCTCGGCGGTCGGGGTCGGGGTGGCCGCCGTGTAGCGGCGGGCCAGGGTTCGGATGTGGTCGACCAGTTCGGGTGGGTCCTCGATTTCGAAGTCGGCGTCGAGCAGGCCGATGTAGACGGCCAGGCTCTCGATGCTGGGGGCGCTGGTCTCGAAGACGCAGGTCCGGTCGTCGACCACCGCGAACGAGCCGAAGGCGGGCGGCACCCGGTCGGCGACCGTGCCGATCGGGGCGTGCACCAGCACCCGGGCCCGGTACTGCCCGCGCGCGTTCTGCACACCCTGGTTGACGAAGGCGGCCACGTCGCCGTCGGCGGGCAACTCGCGCGGAGTGAAGCGCGGTCCGTGCGGTGGACGCGGGGTGATCCGGTCCAGCCGGAAGGTGCGCCAGTCCGTGCGTTCCAGGTCCCACGCGACCAGGTACCAGCGGCCCATCCGGTGCACGAGGCGATAGGGCTCGACCCGGCGCGAGGACTCCTTGCCGTCGTGCGAGCTGTAGCGGAAGCGCAGTTGCTCGTGGTCGCGGCAGGCGCCGGCGAGTACGGTCATCACGTCCATGTCCACCGCCGGGCCGGTCGCGCGGACCGGGACGGTGTACTTCTGCAGCGCCTTCACCCGGCGGTGCAGCCGGGACGGGAGCACCTGGTCGAGCTTGCCGAGCGCGCGCAACATCGCCTCGTCCATGCCGTCCACCACGCTGCCCGCGGCGATCCGCAGACCGACCACGACGCTGACCGCCTCCTCGTCGTCGAGCAGCAGGGGCGGCAGCGCCTTGCCCGCGCCGAGCCGGTAGCCGCCGACCACCCCTCGACGTGCGTCGACCGGATAGCCCAGACTGCGCAGGCGTTCGATGTCGTAGCGGACCGTCCGGCCGCTCACCCCGAGCCGTTCGGCGAGCTCGGGACCGGTCCAGTCGGGCCGCGTCTGCATCAGCGAGAGCATGCGCAGCAGGCGCGCGGAGGTTTCCAACATGAGCCGAAGTCTGCCGGCTCCGGGCGTGATGAACAGGAACGAACCTTGCCTGTTTGAACCCTAGTGTCGGAGACGTGGAAAAGAGCCCGGAAATCAGCGGCGAGCACACCCTCGCCACCCCGTCGTCCCCGTCCTCCCGGCCCGTCGTCGGCCCCCGGCAGCGTTGGCTCGGACTCCTCGTGGTGCTCGCCGCCACCCTGATGAACCTGCTCGACTCCAGCGTGGTGGGCGTCGCGGCACCGGCGATCCGCCGGGACCTGGGCGGCGGCTACTCCAGCCTCCAGTGGATCGCGGCGGGCTACACGCTGGCCCTCGCGGTGGGCCTGCTCACCGGCGCGCGGCTCGGCGACATGTACGGCCGCAGGTTCATGTTGATGGTCGGTGTGGTCGGCTTCGTGGCCCTGTCGGTGGCCTGCGCCGCAGCGTGGTCGCCGCAGACGCTGATCGTGGCGCGGGTGCTCCAGGGGTTGTTCGGGGCGCTGATGATCCCGCAGACGTTCGGGCTGCTCCGGGACCTGTTCCCGCCGGCCGAGCTCGGCAAGGCGTTCGCGGTGTTCGGCCCGGCGATCGGGTTGTCCACGGTGCTCGGGCCGATCGTCGCGGGTGTGCTCGTGGACGGCGACGTGTTCGGCACCGGGTGGCGGATGATTTTCCTGATCAACCTTCCGCTGGGCGCCTTCGCGCTGTTCGTCGGCGGGCGGGTGTTGCCGAAGGTGGCGCCGAGCGAGCCCGGCGGGCGGCTGGACGTGGTCGGCATGGTGCTCGCCGGGGTCGGCACCTTCATGCTGGTGCACCCGCTGGTACAGGGCCGCGAACTGGGCTGGCCGCTCTGGTCGTTGATCGAGTGCGGCGCGTCGCTGCCGGTGCTCGCCGGGTTCGCGGTGTACCAGCTGCGGCGGCAGGCGGCGGGCAGGGCGCCGCTGATTCGGCTCGGGGTGTTCCGGCGCCGGTCGTACGCCTCGGGTGTCGGGTTCGTGATGGTGTTCTTCGGCGCGATCGTCGGCATCTCGATGGCGATCGGGCTGTTCCTCCAGCTGGGCCTCGGGTACACGCCGACCCGGGCGAGCCTGACCATGGGCGCGTGGGCGGTCGGCGCGTTCGTGGGGTCCGGGTTCAGCGGTGTGGTGATGGGCAGGCTCGGTCGGCGCATCCTGCACATCGGGCTGACCGTGATGGCGGCGGGGACCGGCTGGCTCTACCTGGTCTTCAGGCAGGCCGAGACGGGCCTCGGCAGCGGCGACCTGCTCGGTCCGCTGGCGGTGTTCGGCCTCGGGATGGGCATGATCTTCGTCCCGGTCTTCGACATCATCATGGGCGAGGTCGAGGACCACGAGGTCGGCTCGGCGTCCGGTGCGCTGGAGTCCCTGCAGCAGCTCGGCGCCTCGCTGGGCATCGCGGTCCTGGGCACGGTGTTCTTCGGTGTGATCGGCGCCCAGGCCACGCACAACTTCGACACGTCGGCGGCGCCGAGGCTGCGCGCGGAGATGAGCCTGGCGGGCGTGCCGACCGGGACGCAGGACTCGATCGTGACCGGCCTGCGGGCCTGCCTGGACGACCGGGAGAACGCCACCGACCCGGACACCGTCCCGGCGAGCTGCCGCACCCTCCGGGTACCGCCGGCCGCGACCGCCGCGGTCGCCGAGGCGAGCGCCGACACCCACACCCGCTCCTCGCTCGACGCGATCCGCCGCACCACCCTCCTGGCCTTGGCCCTGACCGCGGTCGCCTTCGCCCTGGGCTTCCTCCTCCCGAAGCGGGCACGGGAGAACCAGCTCGCCGAGGCCACCCCGGAAAGCCTCACCGAAACCCGCGAACCGGCCCTGGTCTGAGGCCCGTTCCCCGTGCCGCCGCCCGGCCCGGACCCCGAAAGGGGCCCGCGCCGGGCGGCGGCGCGTCTCCCCCGTGACCACGCTTCGCGGAGTCGGCTCGGCGTCCACTTCGGCCACATCGGCCACGGCCCCGCCGACCGCCGGCGATCGGGGCGGGGTTGGTCGGGGGCCGAGCGAACGGCGCGGGAGAATGGTTGTATGACAATGCCAGTCCGGCTCTCCGCGATCGATCTCGTCACGTACACCCCCGGTCTGGCCGCGCTGCTCGTGGACGCGGTGGACGACGGGGCCGGGGTCGGCTTCCTCGCCCCGCTGCCGATCGACGCGGCCGCCGAGTGGTGGGCGACGCAGGCGGCCGAGATACGCAACAACCGGATCATCGTGTGGGCGACCTCGGACCACGAGGGCGTCACCGGGACCATCCAGCTCCGCTTCGCCGGCATGCCGAACAGCCGGCACCGCGCCACGATCTCCAAGCTGCTCGTGCACCGACGTGCCCGAGGCAACGGCATCGCCCGCGAACTCCTGTCCACCGCCGAGCAGTTCGCCGCCGCGTCCGGCCGCAGCCTGCTCACCCTGGACACCCAGACCGGCAGCGGCGCGGAGCGGCTGTACAAACGCGCCGGCTGGATCGAGTCGGGCGCCATCCCGTCCTACGCGGCGGACGCCTCGGGTGTGCTGCGCTCCACCACGATCTTCCACAAACACCTGGCCTGAGCCGGACGAGCACCCGGCCCGAGCCGGACCGGTTACCGTTGGAGGCGATATGACGACCAAGACCTCCAAGGGCGCCAGGCCCGAGCCGCTCGATGCCCGCCTGGACGCGATCGGCAAACTTCCGTCCCGTGCCCGGTTCCACCTGCCCGGCCGGGAACGCACCGTCGCCGTGACGCTGGGCGAGTCCGGCGTGCGCTGGTACGCGTACGACGTGATCGCCCGGCGCCTCGGCCCCGCCAAGCCGAGCAAGGACGGCCGACAGACCCCGTACCGGGGCCACCCGGTCTTCGTCGCGCAGCATGCCACGGGCACCTGCTGCCGGGGCTGCCTGGAGGAAGTGCACGGCATCCCCCGGGGCCGGCCGCTGGACAGGGCCGAGCTCAACTACGCGGTCAACCTCGTCTGCGGCTGGCTGACCCGGGAGATCGGCCCGGTCGCGAAGACCCGCGCGAGTCGCCCGCCGCGCTCGGCGATGCCGACCGTCCCGGAGAACCCGTCGGGCTCCCCGAGGTCGGCCCGCGCCTCGCGGGCGTCCAGGTCCCGCTGAGCGGCCCGGACGGCGCTACGGCCCGCCGGGCGTCGCGGCGCCGGGCGGCGCGTCGGTGACGGTCAGGTCGGCCGAGAACTCGCCCCACGTGCCGTCGGGCAGCTGCCCCCGGACCTTCAGCACGTGTCCGACCACCGGCCGATCGCCCAGCGGCAGGCTGTACCGCGCCACCTCGGTCGGCGGCGCCGCGCCCCACTGGACCGTGGTCAGGAACCGCCCGTCCAGGTACACCTCGTAGCTCGCGACCACCCCGTCCACGTCCGGCGGGGTCCAGGTGAGGTCGGCGTAGGTGCCGTCCACCGCGGTCCGGGGGATCGCGCGCAGGTCGGTCGGCGCGGTGTTGCGACCGTTGCCGGCGCCCTGTTCGGTGACCACCGTGACGGGGCTGCTCGCCGGCGACTTGTTGTCGGCGGCGTCGCGCGCGGTGACGGTGAAGACGTACTCGGTGCCCGGACGCAGCCCGGTGACCACCGCCGTGGTGCGATCCGCGGCGACGCTGTGCACGCGTACGCCGGCCTGCCATATGTCGTACGCGGTCACCCCCACGTCGTCCGTGGCGGCCGCCCACGTCAGCGTCGCCCCGTCCTTGCCCCGGGCCTGGCCGCGCAGGTTCCCGGGCGCGGTCGGCGGCACCCGTTCGCCCTGGACCACGGACGGCGTGGTGGCCGGCACCCCCGGGCTCGCCGCCGACACGTTCCCGGCCTTGTCCCGGGCCCGCACGGAGAACGTGTACGCGGTCCCCGGCGTCAGTCCGCTCACGTCCACCATGTGCCGCCCGCCGGTGACGTCCAGCACCTTGGCGTCGCCGCGAAACACCTCGAACACCGCCACGCTCGGATCGGCCCGCCACATCACGTGCACCGACACCGAACTCGACGCCAGCGCGCTCACCTCGACGGGCACCGGCGGCGGCGTGGTGTCCCGTCCGTCGTCCGAACACCCGGTCGCCGCCAGCGCAACGACCAAGCCGGCCAAGCCGATCCGTGCCACCCGTCGCGCCACAACGCCTCTCCACCGATCTTCGCCGAGGAGCAATTGGTCTAGACATATATGACACAGTCCCCCGCCCCGGAACAAGAGCACAGCCCCACACGTGGGCCCGCCGGGTCGCCGGACGCGCCGTCCAGGTTCGGGGAACTCCCCGTGATTTTCCCGGGAATCGCGCAATCCCCCGGGTTCGGGTGTGGGAGTTCGCGCCACCCGCTTGAATGGGACTCGACGCTGGGGTTTCGGGAGGCGGGGGCGTTCCATGGTGCGCAAGGCGGGGATGGCGGCGGCCCTGATCGTGAGCGGGGTGCTCGTGGCGGGGTGTTCGGGTGGGTCGTCCAAGGGCGGGCCGTTCGGCCTCGGGGTGAGCGATTCGCCCACCGTGAGCCGAGGTTCGACGCAGAACCCGGAACCTCCGCCGCCGCCCTCGCCGGATCCGGTCACCCCGGAACCGGTTACCACGAGTGCCACGCCGCGTCCCACCACGACCACCCGCGCCGACGTGACGCTGACCGCCGCGCGGGCGCAGAGCGTGGTCTCCGCCGTCGCGCTCGTCCCCAAGGACTGGGGCGACACCTACGTCCCCCAGGAGCAGAACTACGAACACACCGCGCTCGACCACGTGATCACCGGCACCGACTGCAAGCAGGCGCTCCAGGGCACCACCCCGGGCGCGCTGGCGACCATGGCGCGCTATGTGTACATCCCCGACGGCAAGCCGAGCGTGGACAACCTCAGCAAGACGCTCGCCACGTCCTCCGCGACGGTGTACTCCACGGCCCTCGCGGCCCGCACCGACATGCAGGTCGGCGTCGCCGACGCCCGGCGCTGCCCCGACCAGGTGCTCGGCGGCGACGAGAAGCTGAACGGCATCCAGGTCCTGGACCTGACCGTGGAGGGCATCGACGAGGTACACGTCGCCCGGGCCCAGTGGATCTCCGGCCACGGCGGCGCGCCGTTCCAGTACGTGTGGGTGACGGCTCGGCAGGGCCAGACGGTGCTCACCGCCGCGGTCGTCGACCGCGGGGACAAGACCTTCGAGTCGGCCAAGAACCAGGCGATCGACGCGGTGGCCAAGATGATCGCCCGCGCCACCGTGCAACTGCGTTGACCCGCCGCGCCCGCGCCGACCTCGCGTGAACACGGTGAATATCATGTGGGTTCACGCTCACGGGGGAGTCATCGGATGAACGGCACGAGAATCCGCGCGGGATCCGGCGCGAGACGAACGATGCTCCGCGCGATCGGCCCGCTCCTGGGCGCCCTGCTGCTCGCGGGTTGCGCCGACAGCGGCGACGGGCCGTTCGCGGTCGTCCCGAACGCGACGTCCACCGACGCGAGCCCCGTCGCCAAGGGCCCGAGCCCGACCGCCTCCACCACCGCGACCTCCCGGCCGTCCGGCACCACCGCGCCGCCGAGCCGCAGCCCCGAGCAGGCGCAGACGCTCGCTCGTTCGCTGGCGCTGGCCCCCGAGGACTGGGGCGGCGGTTTCGTCAAGCAGAGCACCTACGAGTTCGCCGGCGAGACCTGGACCGACTACGCCGCCGACTGCACGCAGCAGACCGTGCCGCTGCCGTCGAGCATCATCGGCCAGTGGGTGCGCCAGGTCCAACAGTCCGACGCCGCACAGCCGAACACGCTCTCCAGCGGCAGCACCAGCGCGATCGTGCACAAGGACACGCGCGGCGCGCACGATCAGGTCCAGAACGCGCGCCAGGTCAAGGACCGCTGCCCGACCCGCACCTACACCGACGGCACCCAGGCCAAGGACAGCCCCGGCGCCCCGCAACCCCCGTTCGCCGAGGCCGACGAGGTGTTCGCCGAGGAGGGCCTGATGTACCTGAAGTCGGGCGGCAGTCCGTACGCGTACGTCGTGGTGACCCTGCGCAAGGACACCGTGGCGATGTCCGCCTACTTCAGCGCCCCCGGCCCCGAGCACATGGCCGACGTGCGCACCCGCGCGACCCAGGCCGCCCGCCTGATGCTCGACCGCCTGCTGCGCGCCTAGCGGGTGTCCCCGGTTCCCGGTTCCCCCGGTTCCCCGGATCGGTCGGATGCGCGCCCCAGCGCGTCGGGGCGACTAACGTTCCGGTCATGACCCAATCGCACGGCTTTGAGACCCTGGCGATCCATGCCGGGCAGGAACCCGACCCGCTGACCGGGGCCGTGGTTCCGCCGATCTACCAGGTGTCCACCTACAAGCAGGACGGCGTCGGCGGGCTGCGCGGCGGCTACGAGTACAGCCGTTCCGGCAACCCGACCCGCACCGCGCTCGAGGAGTGCGTCGCGGCCCTGGAGGACGGCACCAGGGCGCTGACCTTCGCCTCCGGACTGGCCGCCGAGGACTGCCTCCTGCGCGCCCTGTGCGCGCCGGGCGACCACGCGGTGATCCCGGACGACGCCTACGGCGGCACCTTCCGACTGTTCGCGAAGGTGGCCTCGCGCTGGGGGATCGGGTACACCCCCGCGCACGCCGGCGACCTCGACGCGGTACGGGCCGCGATCCGGCCCGGCGTCACCCGGATCGTGTGGTGCGAGACGCCGAGCAATCCGCTGCTCGGCGTCGCCGACATCGCCGCCCTCGCGGCGGTCGCGCACGACGCGGGCGCGCTGCTCGTGGTCGACAACACCTTCGCCTCGCCCTACCTCCAGCAGCCGCTGACCCTGGGCGCGGACGTCGTGGTGCACTCCACGACGAAGTACATGGGCGGCCACTCCGACGTGATCGGTGGCGCGCTCGTGGTCGAGGACGCCGGTCTGGCCGCCGAGTTGGCGTTCCACCAGAACGCGATGGGCGCCGTGCCCGCGCCGTTCGACGCGTGGCTGACGCTGCGCGGGCTCAAGACGCTGGGCGTGCGGATGGACCGGCACTGCGCCAACGCGGAGCGGGTCGTGGACCTGCTCTCCCGGCACCCGCGCGTGGCCGAGGTGATGTATCCCGGGCTGCCGGGACACCCCGGCCACGATGTCGCGGTCAAGCAGATGAAGGCGTTCGGCGGCATGGTCTCGTTCCGGGTGAACGGCGGCGAGGAGGCCGCCGTTCGGGTGTGCGACCGGGCCGAACTCTTCACCCTGGGCGAGTCCCTCGGCGGCGTCGAGTCGCTGATCGAGCACCCGGGCCGGATGACGCACGCCTCGGCGGCGGGCTCGCCGCTGGAGGTCCCGGGCGACCTGGTGCGCCTGTCGGTGGGCATCGAATCCGCCGACGACCTGCTGGCCGACCTGGAACGCGCCCTGGGCTGAGGCCCGGGTGCCGCGTATCGGGCGTCGCGTCCCGAGCGCCGGGGGGCCGGTCGGCCCACCCGGCGCTCGCGGCTTCGCCGACCTTCGCCGGCACCGGCGCTACCGCGCCTCGTCCGTACAGCCCGCGCAGGCGGCGACCAGGTTGCCCGCCTCGTCGTAGACGGTGATCGAGACCGGGGACCCGCCGGTGAAGGCCCACAGGTAGGCCACCCCGGGCAGGTCCGCCGGGCGCTCCAGGCGCATCCGTCGGGCACCCGCGGCGTCGTGGAGTTCGCCGCGCAGGGCCGGCGCGGTCGTACCGCGGCCGATCAGGACGGCGACCACCAACCGCTGTCCGGCGGGCGCGTATCGGCCCGAAGGCATGATCGCCGTGTCCAGCCGCCCCGGGGTGGGCAGGAAGCGGCAGCGCGCCTCCTCCGGCTCGGCCGCGCCGCCCAGGCACCAGGACGAGTCGCCCTCGGGGCCGGTGTCGCCGATCCACGCCGAAGCGCCGAAGCCGACATCGGTGCGCAGATCCGACGGCTGGCTCCGGTCCACCGGCCACAGCGGCGTGGGATCCGGCGGCGTCGGCGGCAGTCCGCCCCCGCCGCCGCTGCCCGGGGCCGCCAGCCACAGGCCGCCGGCCGCCGCGCCGGCCAGTACGACCGAGCCGAACACGTGGCGCAGCCTGCGCAGCGCCGCCCGCCGCCGCACCCGCCGGGCCAGGTTCGGCGGCAGCGGCCGATACGGGAACTCCGGCGGCTCGGGCACCTCCTCCGCGTCCGCCGCGCCCGGCGGCGACACGGTCACGCTCATCGGTACGCCTCCGCGTCCGCGGCGAGATCCGTCGCCTCCCGCGACCCGACCGGCGCCGCGCGGACCAGCCCGCCGCCGGCCAGGACCTGCGCCATCCCGCGCCGCCACGCCCCGGACACCGTCTCCACCGGCAGCCCCATCGCCTCGGCCGCGTCGTACTCGTCCAACCGCGCGTAGAGCCGCAACACCACCGCGGCCCGCTCCCTCCGGCCGAGCCGGTCCAGCGTGGTGAACGGCTCGCCCGCGTCCGGGAGTTCGTGATCGTGCCCGCGCGGCCCCGGACGCCACGGATCCAGGTAGCCGGCCAGCAGCGCCCGCCACGCGGTGCGTACCGGATCCTGGCTCGGCAGTCGACTCCACTTCAGACAGGTATGCGCCAGCGCGCGCTCGACCCGGCGTTCCGCGCGTTGTCGGTCACCGGTGAGCAGGTCCGCGGCGTGCAGCAACTGCGTGCCGACCGTATGGACGAAAATCTCGAATTCGCGAGCGTCGCGCTTGTGCACGGTGCCTCCCGCAGGTCTGCCGAGCGGATGCCCTCGGGCCCGGCTCGGTGCCGTCGCCGCTCTGTCTGTGCTGCTGCCCCACACCTGTCCGGGTAGTCGCGGGTCGCGACATATCGCCCCTCGGCGCCGCATCCCCGTCACCGGGCCCGCACTCCGGCAACGGCGGCAAAACACCCCGTTGTGGCCACGGTAAAACGCTCGGCGTCATTGCGGGGTGGAATCGTCCCGTCGGGGCCCGGTGATCCCGGTCCGCGCAATATCCTCGGGGGATCACATCGGACCTACGAACGAGCGGCGATGACACCGGAACAGGACCCGATCGACCCCACCGGCTCTGCGGACCCGCTCTACGACCGCCTGCAGCACGAGGTGGCCCTCTTCGCGCGGCGCGCCGAACAGACCCGCCTCGGTGCCGTCGGCGAACTGCGCAACTCGATGGACCGCGCGGCCTACCTGCTGCTCGGCCGGTTGGAGCTGGGCGGCCCGATGGGCGTCAAGGCCCTTGCGCAGGCCATGACGATCGACTCGTCCACGGTGACCCGCCAGGTCACCCCGCTGGTCGAACAGGGCCTGGTGGACCGGGTTCCCAACCCGGACGACGGCCGCGCGGTCCTCCTCGAACTCTCCACCGAGGGCCGCGACCGCCTCCACCAGGTCCGAAACGCCCGACAACGCCTGATGGCCGAAATCTGCGAAGGCTGGAGCCTGGACGACCGCGAACGCTTCACCGCCCTCCTCACCAGATTCAACGCCAGCATGGAACGCCGCCAAAACCGCACCGCGTCGGACTCCTGACCCGCGCTCCCCGCGCCCCGGCGCACCCGCCGTTCGTCGCGCGTCGTGGGCCGGCCGCCCGGCGCGGGGCCGCTCGTCGCTCGCGCGCAACGGTGGGGAAGCGGGCGATCGGTGGGGCGCCCGGGCAACGTGACACCCGACGGATGCGCACGGGCGGTTGGTGCGACACTCGGCGTATGAGCAGCCCTGCCTCGGACGTGGTGAATCTCCACGACATCCGCCTCGCGCGGAAGATGTTGGAAAGTGTCGTCCGCGAGACGCCGATACGGCCCTGTCGGGCGCTGACCGACCGTGTCGGCACACCCGTTCACCTCAAGTGCGAGAACCTCCAGCGCACCGGGTCGTTCAAGATCCGCGGTGCCTACGTGCGGATCGCGGGACTGTCGGACGCCGAGCGGGCCCGGGGTGTGGTCGCCGCCAGCGCCGGCAACCACGCGCAGGGCGTCGCGCTCGCGGCCCGCACCCTCGGCGTCGCGTCCACCGTGTTCATGCCGGCCGGCGCGCCGCTGCCCAAGGTCGCCGCGACCCGTTCCTACGGCGCCGAGGTGATCCTCGGCGGGGACAACGTCGAACACGCGCTCGCCGCCGCGCGCGCCCACGCGGACGAGACCGGCGCGGTGTTCATCCACCCCTTCGACCACCGCGACGTGGTGGCCGGCCAGGGCACCGTCGGCCTGGAGATCCTGGAGCAGTGCCCCGAGGTCAAGACCATCCTCGTGGGCACCGGCGGCGGTGGCCTGCTGGCCGGAATCTCCGTGGCCGTCAAGGCACTTCGCCCCGACGTCAAGGTGATCGGCGTACAGGCCGCGTCCGCCGCCGCCTACCCGCCCTCGCTCGCCGCCGGTGCCCCGGTGTCGCTGCCCTCGTTCGGCACCATGGCCGACGGGATCGCGGTCGGCCGCCCCGGCGAGGTGCCCTTCGGGCTGATCCGCGAGCACACCGACGCGATCCGGACCGTCGGCGAGGAGTCCCTGTCCCAGGCGCTGCTGCTGTGCATGGAGCGGGCCAAGCTGGTGGTCGAACCGGCCGGCGCCGCGTCGGTGGCGGCACTGCTCGAGGTCGGCGAGCCGATCGAGGGCCCGGTGGTCGCGGTGTTGTCCGGCGGCAATGTGGACCCGCTGCTGATGTTGCGGGTATTGCGGCACGGCCTGGCCTCGGCCGGCCGCTACCTCTCGCTGCGCGTGCGGATCCCCGACAGCCCGGGCGCGCTGGCCACCCTGCTCGGCCGGTTGGCGGAGACCGACGCCAACATCGCGGCGGTGTCGCACGTACGCACCGACGCCACGCTGCGCGTCGGCGAGGCGGACGTGGACCTGCAACTGGAGACCAAGGGCCGCAGCCACTGCGCGGCCGTGGTGGAGGCGCTGTACGGCGCGGGGTACACGGTCAGCAAGAGCTGACCACGAGGCACGGGATCGGCGGGAGCCGACCGCACGACGCGGGAGACCGGCGGGCGCCGACCGCGAGCCACGCGTCCGCCGGAGCCGGGCCGCCGGGTCCGAACGAGCGTGCCCGTGCGCCCTCCCGGCGTGCGGGTACGGCGATTGTCGGTGCGGTGTGCTTGGCTCGACGCACGAGCCATGCCCGTCCACGGGGGATGCGGCCGTGCGGGACCCGGACCGGGTCGGCGCCGTCGAAGCGACCGACCGATGACGCGAGTGCCGTCGGTCGGTCACGCAGAGTCGCTTCTCCGGTGAAATGCGGTCGCACACTCGCTGTGTTTGGGCGCATGGTGGAGATCTCAATCGATCCATCCGACCGCGGCCCCACCCCCCTGCCCCACCCGCACGAGGAGTGATCCACCGACATGCAGGAAGCGATCGTCGCCGAAGGTCTGGTCAAGACCTTCGGCTCGGTCCGAGCGCTCGACGGCGTGGACGTGAGTGTGCCCACAGGCACCGTCCTCGGTCTGCTCGGCCCGAACGGCGCAGGCAAGACGACATGCGTACGCGTACTGACCACACTGCTCAAACCCGACTCGGGGCGAGCCGTGGTGGCCGGTCACGACGTGCTCAAGAACCCCAACGAGGTCCGCCGCTCGATCGGTCTGTCCGGGCAGTTCGCCGCCGTGGACGAATATCTGACCGGCCGGGAGAACCTGCGGATGGTCGGCGAGCTGTACCAGCTCAGCGGGCGCGACGCCAAACGTCGTGCCGACGAACTGCTGGCCCAGTTCGACCTGGCCGACGCGGGCGATCGGCCCGCCAAGACCTACTCCGGCGGGATGCGCCGCCGGCTCGACCTGGCGGCGGCCCTGGTGGTCAGCCCGCCGGTGATGTTCATGGACGAGCCGACCACCGGCCTGGACCCGCGCAACCGCATGGCGCTGTGGCGGGTGATCGAGGAACTGGTCTCCGACGGCACCACGTTGCTGCTGACCACGCAGTATCTGGAGGAGGCCGACCACCTCGCGCACGACATCGCCGTGGTCGACCACGGCAAGGTGATCGCGCGCGGCACCGCCGACGAACTCAAGGCCAAGGTCGGCGGCGAGCGGGTCGAGGTGGTCGTGCACGACCAGGAACGACTCACCGAGGCCACCGAGATGCTGGCCGGGTTCGGCAAGGGCGAGTTGGGCGTGGTCAAGCTCCAGCGCCGGATCACCGTCCCCGTCATAGGCGGCGCCAAGCTGCTCGCCGAGGTCATCCGGGAACTGGACGCCCGCGGCATCGAGATCGACGACATCGGGTTGCGTCGACCCACCCTCGACGACGTGTTCATCACCCTCACCGGGCATGCGGCGGAGACCGAGGACGGCAACGCCGGCGGCGAAGGCGACGACGAAGAGCAGAGCGAGGCCGCTCCGCAGCGCGGTCGCGGCAAGGCGGTGAAGCACTGATGGCCGTGCCGACCCGAGTGTCCGTACCGACGACCGTGCCGTGCACGGCGTCCGCGGCGACGTCCGCAAAGGAGTGCGTCGTATGAGCATGGTGGCCGACTCCTGGGTCATCGCGCGCAGGAATCTGATCCGGATGACCCGGATTCCCGAGATGGTCCTGTTCGGGATCATTCAACCGGTGATGTTCGTGGTGTTGTTCACGTACGTCTTCGGCGGTTCGATGAAGATCGGCGATACCACCGACCCGGACGTCTACAAGGACTTCCTGATGCCGGGCATCTTCGCGCAGACCGTCACCTTCGCCACGGCGGGATCGGCGGCCGGCATCGCGGACGACGCGCAGAAGGGGCTGATGGACCGGTTCCGGTCGTTGCCGATGGCGCGTGGTGCCGTACTGACCGGCCGTACCGTCGCCGACCTCGTGCAGACGGCCCTCACCCTGATCATCCTCGCGGCCGTCGCGCTGATGGTGGGCTGGCGGACCGGCACGGCCGAGTCGACCAACGCCGCGCGCATCCTGGCCGGTTTCGGCCTGCTCCTCCTCCTGGGCTACGCGTTCACCTGGATCGGCGCGCTGATCGGCCTGTCGGTGCGCACCCCGGAGGCGGCGACCTCGGGCGGGATCATCTGGCTGTTCCCGGTCACGTTCATCTCGAACGCCTTCGTGGACTCGTCGCAGATGACGCCCTGGGTGCGACACATCGCCGACTGGAACCCGTTCAGCGCCACGGTGCAGGCCGCACGGGTGTTGTTCGGCTCGCCGGGCGTCGTGCAGTCCGACGCCTGGCCGATGCAGCACCCGGTGTGGGCCTCGCTGCTGTGGTCGGTGCTGATCGTCGCGCTGTTCCGCACGCTGGCGGTGCGCAAGTACCGGTCCGCGGTCTCCTGACCCGAGCGCCGAGCGCCGCACACCCTCGAAGAACACGGCCGGCCCGGTCCCCCACGCGGGGACCGGGCCGTGTCGCGTCGGTGCTCAGCCCCGGTAGGGCTTGGCGTCCACGACCTCGACACTGGTGGTCTTGCCGTTCGGCAACGCGAAGCTGGCCTGGTGGCCGATGGTCTTGCCGTTGATCGCCTTGCCCAGCGGGGACTGGGGCGAGTAGACCTCGATGTCGGTCACGGCGTCCTCGCGCGAGCCGAGCAGGAAGGTGGTGGGGTCGTCCTTGTCGCCGTCGAAGACGACGGTCACGACCATGCCGGGCTCGACGACGCCGTCGTCCGCGGGCGCCTCGCCGACCTTGGCGTTCTGGAGCAGGCCGATGAGCTGGCGAATGCGCAACTCCTGCTTGCCCTGCTCCTCCTTGGCCGCGTGGTAGCCCGCGTTCTCCTTGAGGTCGCCTTCCTGGCGGGCCTCTTCGATCTTCACGGCGATCTCGGCACGGCCGGGACCCGACAGGTCTTCCAGCTCGGCCTTCAGCCGGTCGTACGCCTCCTGGGTGAGCCAGGTGACGCTTTCGCTGGTCTGGGTCACGGGGTGCTCCTCGTAGGTTTGCGACGGGGGTGCGTACACGGTGCGTACGGAATACACGGTGCGTACGAAAGAGGTACACACGACCCCCGCGCCGCCCGGGCGGGCCCCGGCGGCGGAGGGGGTCACATATACCAGCGCCCCCTCACCGTCCGCGGTGTGAACACCTCGGGTCGTGAGGGGACGAAGCTTCGAGAGTAACAATCTCCCGCCGTCGGGGGCAGTCACACGAGTCCGGGTGACATGCGACACCGGCGGGTGCGGCGGGGGCGCCCGCGGGAGGCGGCGGGTGCGGCGCGGAGCTTCGGTCGGTGCGGCGCGGGCCGCGTCGGTCAACCGACGGTGTGACAGTTCTCCAGTTCGGCGGTGTTCGGTTTGCCCGCCGTCTGGAGTGTCTCCGTGCGCTCGATGTGCTTCTCGCCCTTGGCGAACCGCAGTTCGCGGCGACCGACCTCGGCGCCGTCGCGATCGCGCGAGCGCAGTACGCAGACGGCTTCCTTGTCGGCGTCCTTGCGGATCTCGACCTGGGCCTCCACGGAGGAATCCGAGGTCACCCGGAAGCTCGGAATAGACCCGCGCACGCCGGGGTTCGCCACATCGAGGCCGATCCACACCGTCCCGGCCACGAGTACCACCATGAAGACCGCGAACGCGATCCGCAGTTTGCGATCGCTTCGGGTGGCGCCCTTGCCGTAACGGGTGACGGGCGTTGCGCTCACCGGGTCTCCTGCGGGACGGGCCCGGGTTTGTGCCCGGGCGAGATCTATCGGCCACTATATGTCGGGTGCAAGAGCGGCCCTCTACAGGTCCCGGCGGTTCACCCGGCGGCCGGGACACGGGGCACGGATGAGGAGCGACGTTCCGGTGAGTGACGATCGACTGAGGCTGATGGCGGTGCACGCGCACCCCGACGACGAGTCGAGCAAGGGCGCGGCCACGATGGCCCGCTATGTCGCCGAGGGGGCCGAGGTCCTCGTCGCGACCTGTACCGGCGGCGAACGCGGCTCGGTACTGAACCCCGCTCTCCAGGGCGACCCGGAGATCGAGGCGAACATCCACGAGGTGCGCCGCAAGGAGATGGACGCGGCCCGCGAGATCCTGGGCGTGGAGCAGGCCTGGCTGGGCTGGGAGGACTCGGGACTGCCCGAGGGCGACCCGCTGCCGCCGCTCCCGGAGGGCTGCTTCGCCCTCCTCGACGTGGACAAGGCGGCCGAGCCGCTGGTCCGGCTGATCCGCGAGTTCCGTCCGCACGTGATCACCACGTACGACGAGAACGGCGGCTACCCGCACCCGGACCACATCCAGACGCACAAGATCACCATGGTGGCGTTCGACGCCGCGGGCGACCCGGACGCCTACCCGGGCGCCGGCGAGCCGTGGCAGCCGCTGAAGCTGTACTACAACCAGGGCATCTCCCGGGCGCGGATCGAGGCGCTGCACGAGGGCATGCAAAAGCGCGGCCTGGAGTCCCCCTACGGCGAATGGCTGGAGCGCTGGGGCGACCGGGACGAGCGCGACATCACCACCCGTGTGCCGTGCGCCGACTGGTTCGAGACCCGGGACCGGGCGCTGACCGCGCACGCCACCCAGGTGGACCCGGACGGCTTCTGGTTCCGGGTGCCGATCTCGGTGCAGCGCGAGGTGTGGCCGACGGAGGACTACGAGCTGGTGCGGTCGCTGGTGGACACCGACCTGCCCGAGGACGACCTGTTCGCGGGTGTCCGGGTGGGCGTGCGCCGGTAGGCGGCGGCGATCGATACGCGCGAGGGCCCGGGAGCGACTTTCCGGGCCCTCGGTGCATACGTTCCGGCGATCGGATGTCACTCTTGACACCGAGGGGTTCCGATCCAGGAGGTAGTTCGTCATGTCGCTCGCGGTCCAGCTCGCGGTCGAGGAAAGCAAGGTCACGCCCGGCCTGCTCGGATTCGTGGTGGTCGCGTTCCTGGCGGTCGCCACCTGGCTGCTGCTGAAGTCGATGAACACGCGGCTCAAGCGCGTCGACTTCGACGAAAGCCCCAACCCGACCGACCCGGCGCGGACCGGCGCGGCGCAGAAGAAGGAAGACAACGGCGCGCCCGTCGCCTGAGCGGTCCCGCGCACGGCGGCCCTGCGAGGATGACGTCATGCCGAATCGTCTCGCCGGGTCCACGTCGCCCTACCTGCTGCAGCACGCCGACAATCCCGTCGAGTGGTGGCCGTGGGGGGAGGAGGCGTTCGCGGAGGCGCGTCGTCGGGATGTGCCGATCCTGCTCAGCGTCGGGTACAGCGCCTGCCACTGGTGTCACGTGATGGCCCACGAGTCCTTCGAGGACGAGGCCACCGCCGCGATCGTCAACGCCGGCTTCGTGGCGGTCAAGGTCGACCGCGAGGAACGCCCCGACGTGGACGCGGTCTACATGGAGGCCACGGTCGCGCTGAACGGCGGCCAGGGCGGCTGGCCGATGACCGTGTTCGCCACCCCCGACGGCGAGCCGTTCCACTGCGGTACCTACTACCCGAACGAGGCCCGCCAGGGCATGCCCTCGTTCCGCCAACTGCTGCACGCGGTCAAGGCCGCCTGGAACGACCGCAACGACGAGGTGCGTCGCACCGGCACCCAGATCGCCGCCTCCCTGGCCGCCCCGCGCGAGTTGTACACCGACGGCGCGGCGCCGACCGCCGAGGAACTGGACGCGGCGCTGAGCCTGCTCGCGCGCGAATACGACACCGCGCACGGCGGGTTCGGCCACGCGCCCAAGTTCCCGCCGTCGATGGTGCTCGAGTTCCTGCTGCGCCACCACGCCAGGACCGAGTCCGAGGCGGCCCTGGGCATCGTCCAGGAGACCTGCGAGGCGATGGCCCGCGGCGGCCTCTACGACCAGCTCGGCGGCGGCTTCGCGCGCTACTCGGTGGACGAGGCGTGGGTGGTGCCGCACTTCGAGAAGATGCTCTACGACAACGCCCAGCTGATCCGGGTCTACACCCACCTGTGGCGGGCCACGGGCAGCGAGTTCGCCCGCCGGATCGCGCTGCAGACCGCCGACTTCGTGGTGCGCGAACTGCGGACCCCCGAGGGCGCGTTCGCCTCCGCGTTGGACGCGGACAGCGTGGACGCCGAGGGCCACTCCGTGGAGGGCGCGTTCTACGTGTGGACCCCGGCCGAACTGGTCGAGGTGCTGGGCGCCGAGGACGGCGCGTGGGCGGCCGACGTGTTCGCGGTGACCGAGGAGGGCACCTTCGAGCACGGGCGGTCGGTGCTGCGACTGGTCGACGACCCCGAGGACTTCGAGCGACTGACCGATGTCCGGGCGAAGTTGCTGGCCGCGCGCGGGAAGCGGGAGCGGCCGGGGCGCGACGACAAGGTCGTGGCCGCGTGGAACGGGCTCACGATCGCCGCGTTGGCCGAGGCCGGCACCCTGTTCTCCCGCCCGGACCTGCTCGACGCCGCGCTCGCGGCGGCCGACCTGCTGGTCGCGGTGCACCTGGGCGGCGACGAGGACGACGAGCTGGGCGACCGGCTGGTGCGCACCTCCCGCGACGGCCGGCCCGGGCCGAACGCCGGGGTCCTGGAGGACTACGCCGACGTGGCCGAGGGGTTCCTGGCGCTGTACGCGGTGACCACCGACGACGCGTGGCTGACCTTCGCCGGGGTGCTCGTGGACGTGATCCTCGGGCACTTCGTGGACGAGAGCGGCGCGCTGTACGACACCGCCGACGACGCGGAGGAGCTGTTCCGCCGCCCGCAGGACCCCACCGACGGGGTCACCCCCTCGGGCTGGACCGGCGCGGCCGGCGCCCTGCTCGGCTACGCGGCGTATCTGGGCTCGGCCGAACACCGCGAGGCCGCCGGACGCGCGCTCGGCGTGGTCCGGATGCTGGCGGCCCGGACGCCGCGCGGGATCGGCTGGGGCCTGGCGGTCGCCGAGGCGTGGCTGGACGGCCCGCGCGAGATCGCCGTGGTCGGCCCGCGCGACGACGACGCGACCTGGGCGCTCTACCTGACCGCGCTGATGACCACCGCGCCCGGCGCCGTGGTCGCGATGGGCGACCCGGCCGAGGACCCGCCGGTGCCGCTGCTGCGCGACCGCACGCCGGTGGGCGGCAGGCCGGCGGCGTACGTGTGTCGGCACTTCACCTGCGACGCCCCGGTGACCGACCCGGAGCAGCTGGCCGACCAGGTCCTGGCCAAGGCGGTCGCCCGAGCCTGAACCCGCCGGTCCCCGCCCGGCCCGGGCGGGGACCGGGCCGGCATCAGGGTCCGTCCCGCAACCCCGCCTCCAGGATCCCCAGCGCCCGGTCCACCGGCACGGTCGGATCCCCGACGCAGCCGCTCTCCGCCCAGGTCAGGATCGCCACCGACATCGCCGCGTTGATCGACGAGACGGCCACCCGGAGGTCGAAGTCGTGCGCCGAGCGCCCGGTCCGGGCGGCGTACGTCTCGGCCACCAGGTTCCACGACTCCATCTGCTGTTCGTAGCTGCGCCGCCGGAGCGCCGGCACGCCGACCACGAGGGACATCCGGGTGACCATCTCCTCGCGCTCCTCGCGCATGATCCGCCGCAGCACCTCCAGCACGCCGGTGCGCACGATCCGGATCAGGTTGGTGCCCTCGGGGGCGCTGCGCAGGATCTCCACGAGCAGCGGGTCGTACTCGTCGGTGAGCACGACGTCCTCCTTGCTCGGGAAGTAGCGGAAGAAGGTGCTCGGCGAGATCTCCGCGGCCTCGGCGATCTGGTCCACGGTGGTCGCGTCGTAGCCGTGCTCGCGAAAGAGCCGATAGGCCTCGCGGCGGATCGCCCGCCGGGTCTTGATCTTCTTGCGCTCGCGCAGCCCCGCGGGGGCGACGGGCAGGTCAGGGATGGAGGACTCCTTCGCGGTCATGGTCCGATTCTCCCGGTCCGCCCGCGCCGTCTCCTCCCGGTCCGCCCGCGCCGCCCGTCGGCGCCGGGGTCGTCGCGGCGCGGCGGGGCAGGAAGACCGCCACCGCGGCGGCCAGCACCAGCGTCGTGACGCCGCAGATCAGCAGGCTCAGGTCCATGCCGTGCACGAACGCGTCGCGGGCCGAGTCGAGCAGCGCGGGGTCGGCGCCGCGGCCGGCCACCTTGGCCGCGCCGCCGATCGACTCGCGCGCGGTGTCGGCGACCGGTGCGGGACGCCCGCCCGTGTCGATCCGGTCCACGTAGGTCGACGCGAGCACGCTGCCCAGGATGGCCACCCCGAGCGCGCCCGCGACCTGGCGCAGGGTCTGCACCAGGGCCGACCCCATCCCGGCCCGCTCCGGCGCGACGCCCGCCATCACCGCGTCCATCGCGGGCACCAGGGACAATCCGAGGCCCATCCCCGTCAACGCCAGCCAGCAGGCCGTCCACCCGTAGCCGTCGTCGGCCGAGCCGGTCGCCCCCAGCAGCAGCCCGCAGCCGAGCACGAACATCCCGCTCGGGATGACCACCTTGTAACCGAATCGCGGCGCGACCTTGTCGCTCGCCAGCGCGGTCACGAACAGCCCGCCGAGCAGCGGCAACAGCCGCAGACCGGTGCCCAGCGCACTGTTTCCGTCGACCCCCTGGAACCGCTGCGGGACCAGGAACAACACGCCCGACATGGCGAAGGACGGCACCAGCGCGGAGATCGTGGCCCACCGGAAGTTGCGGTCGCGGAAGAGCCCGAAGTCGATCATCGGTCGCCGGGCCCGGCTCTCGCGCACCGCCACGCTCGCCGCGAGCAGCACCGCCGCGCCGAACAGGGTGAGCACGCGGGCGTCGCCCCAGCCCCACTCGGGCGCCTCGATCACCGCGAAGATCAGCGTGGTCAGCGCGGCGGTCACCAGGACCGTGACCGCGACGTCCACCCTGGGCGCCTCGGCGGAGCGGGAGACCGGCAGCAGGACTCCGCAGACCAGCAGGGCGAGCCCGACCATCGGGATGTTGATCAGGAACACCGAGCCCCACCAGAAGTGCTCCAGGAGCAGCCCGCCCAGGATCGGCCCGAGCGGGATGCCGAGCGCGGTGCTCGCGGCCCAGATCGAGATCGCCCGGCCGCGCTCGGCGGCGGGGAAGAGCGAGGGCAGGATGGACAACGACAGCGGCATGATGAACGCGCCGCCGACGCCCATCAGCGCGCGGGCCGCGATCACCCCCTCGACCGAGCCGACGAGCGCGCCGACCACCGAGCCGACGCCGAACACGGCGAGCCCGACCAGCAGGAAGCGCCGCCGGCCGTAGCGGTCGCCGATCAGTCCGGCCGGGAGCATCAGCGCCGCGAACACCACGATGTAGGAGTCGGCGATCCACTGGAGGTCGCCCGTGCTCGCGCCCAATCGGTCGCTCATCGTCGGCATCGCCACGTTGATGATCGTGGTGTCCAGGCCGACCACCAGGAGTCCGACCACCAGCGCCCCCAACGCCCACCACCGCCTCGGGTCCGGCGGCCCCTCGGCCTCGGTCGCGCGGGTCGGCTCGCCCGTCGTCGCTTGCATGACATCTACCTCCTATTGAGTGCTTCTACTTTATGACAGTAGCTCTCAAAAGTCAGCGGCAGTCACTTTTCTCGGCAAAGGGCAGCCCAAGCTCGGGGGAAAATCCGGAAAAGCCCGAAGGCCCGCAACTCCCGGGGGAGTGGCGGGCCTTCGGGCCGACGAGTGTGGGGTCGGGTCAGCCGAGCGCGACCAGCGCGACGGCGACGAAGTGGCTCGCGAACGCGAGCAGCGTGAAGGCGTGGAAGACCTCGTGGAAGCCGAACCACTGCGGCGACGGGTTGGGCCGCTTGATCCCGTAGACCACCGCGCCGAGGCTGTAGAGCACGCCGCCGACGATCACCAGGACCACCACCGCGACGCCGCCCTCGCGCATGAACTCGGGCAGGTAGAACACCGCCGCCCAGCCGAGCACGACATAGATCGGGGTGTAGAGCCAGCGGGGCGCGCCGATCCAGAAGACCCGGAAACCGATGCCGGCGAGTGCCCCGATCCACACCGCCCACAGCAGTATTTGATCGCTTTTGCCCAGCAATAGGATGGTCAACGGGGTGTAGGTGCCCGCGATGATCAGGAAGATGTTGGCGTGATCGAGCCGCCGCAACACCGCCTCGCCGCGCGGTCCCCAGTTGCCGCGGTGGTACACCCCGGACGTGCCGAAGAGCATCGCCGCGGTCAGTGCGAACACGCCGCACGCGACGCGGGACTTGGCGTCGTCGGACAGTGCGACCAGGACTATGCCCGCGGCCACCGCCAGAGGGAAGGTGCCCGCGTGGATCCATCCGCGGAGCCTGGGTTTGATGGGCGACAAGGGCGCCGTGAAGCCATGTGCGTCCACACTCATGCGCAGAGTGTACTTACGCCGACGTAAGTTACCGGTAAGTACGGAGTGAGACGCATCACGGGAGATCTTGTCCCGGAGGGGCGCGAAAGCGCACGTCTTTGGGGTTTTCGGTCCGGGACGGGGCACAACTTCCAGGTGGGGGCCCGATCCCGGACGGTTCCGTGTTCGACCGACCGGATAAAATCCCCGCAACCCTCAACCCGACGCCGGGGACTCGCCGTCCCGGGCGCGAAATGGAGCGATCGTGGCCAACGAGGTCCCGACGAAACACAGGCAGCTGCTCGACTGGGTGAGCGAGATCGCCCGGCTGACCGAGCCCGACCGAATCGAATGGTGTGACGGTTCGGAAGAGGAGTACCAGCGCCTCGCCGACCTCCTCGTCGAGAAGGGCACCTTCCGCAAGCTCGACGAGAACAAGCGCCCCAACAGCTACTACGCGACGTCCGACCCTCGGGACGTCGCGCGCGTCGAGGACCGGACCTTCATCTGCTCCGAAAAGGAGGAGGACGCGGGTCCGACCAACAACTGGATAGCCCCGGCCGAGATGCGTTCCAGGCTCGACGGGCTGTTCGCCGGTTCGATGCGTGGTCGCACGATGTACGTGGTGCCGTTCTGCATGGGTCCGGTCGGCTCGCCGCTGGCCGCCTACGGCGTCGAGATCACCGACTCCGCCTACGTCGCGGTGTCGATGCGCACGATGACTCGCATGGGGCAGGCGGTCCTGGACCACCTGGGCACCGACGGCGAGTTCGTCAGGGCCGTGCACACCGTCGGGGCACCGCTCGCCGAGGGCGAGGCGGACGTGCCGTGGCCGTGCAACACCGAGAAGTACATCACGCACTTCCCCGAGGACCGGGAGATCTGGTCCTTCGGTTCGGGCTACGGCGGCAACGCCCTGCTCGGCAAGAAGTGCTACGCGCTCCGGATCGCGTCGGTCATGGCGCGCGACGAGGGCTGGATGGCCGAGCACATGCTGATCCTGAAGCTCACGCCTCCCTCGGGCGCCGAGCCGAAGTTCATCGCCGCCGCCTTCCCCTCCGCGTGTGGCAAGACCAACCTCGCGATGCTCGAGCCGACCATTCCCGGCTGGACCGTGGAGACCGTCGGCGACGACATCGCGTGGATGCGGTTCGGCGAGGACGGCCGGCTGTACGCGATCAACCCCGAGGCGGGCTTCTTCGGGGTCGCGCCGGGCACCGGCGAGCACACCAACGCCAACGCGATGAAGACCATGTGGGGCAACTCGGTCTTCACCAACGTCGCGCTCACCGACGACAACGACGTCTGGTGGGAGGGCATGACGGAGGAGCCGCCGGCACACCTGATCGACTGGAAGGGCAACGACTGGACGCCCGAGTCGGAGACCCCCGCCGCCCACCCCAACGCGCGCTTCACCGTCCCGGCCGCCCAGTGCCCGACGATCGCGCCGGAGTGGGAGGACCCGAAGGGCGTGCCGATATCGGCGATCCTCTTCGGTGGCCGCCGGGCCAGCGCGGTGCCGCTGGTGACCGAGTCCTTCGACTGGCAGCACGGTGTCTTCCTCGGCGCGAACGTCGCCTCGGAGAAGACCGCCGCCGCCGAGGGCACGGTGGGCGAACTGCGCCGCGACCCGTTCGCGATGTTGCCGTTCTGTGGCTACAACATGGGCGACTACATGGCGCACTGGCTGGACATCGGCCAGGCGACCTCGGCGGACAAGCTGCCGAAGATCTACTACGTGAACTGGTTCCGCAAGGACGCGGACGGCAAGTTCGTGTGGCCGGGCTTCGGGGAGAACAGCCGGGTGCTCAAGTGGATCGTCGAGCGCCTGGAAGGGCTCGCCGACGGCGTGGACACCCCGATCGGCGTACTGCCCACGCGCGAATCGCTGGACCTCAAGGGTCTGGACCTGAGCGACGCGGAGCTGGACCTGCTGCTGAGCGTGGACCGGGAGATCTGGAAGCAGGAGGCCGCACTGGTCCCCGAGCACCTGGAGAAGTTCGGCACGCACACCCCGCGGGGTCTGTGGGACGAGTACAACAAGCTGGTCGCGCGACTCGACGGCTGAGCCGGCCGTACGCCCACATCGGGCGGTCGACGAGCCGACGGTGAGCTGACTCGACGTCAAAATACCGGTACGCTCCGGGCCCGGCGGGATCTCCTCCCGCCGGGCCCTCGGCGTTTCGACCGGATCCTTCCCCGGCCGGGACCCGGCCGGCCCCGAAGCACGTGTCGTGGCGCGACACGCCGTTCGCGGGCCGACCTTCACCGCATCTTCACGCCTGTCCTCCGCCGCGTGAGATCGAGCGGGCGTCGGACGGGAGTAGGGTTTTCGGCGCGGGTGATCACGGACGGAGGAGCAGGTGGACATGGGCCTGCGGGACCTCGCATACGGCGCGTACGGCAAGCGCATCGAGGCGTCGCTCGACCGTACGGTGATACCGCGTCACGTCGGCGTGATCCTCGACGGCAACCGCCGCTGGGCGAAGGCGTACGGCGAGCAGGTCGCCGAGGGACACCGCAAGGGCGCCGACAAGATCCACGAGCTGCTCACCTGGTGTGAAGAGGTCGGCGTCGAGGTCGTCACCCTGTGGCTGCTGTCCACCGACAACCTCAACCGGCCGCCCGACGAGCTGGCCGACCTGATGGTGATCATCGAGAACGCGGTCACCGACCTGGCCGCCGCGCGGCGCTGGCGGGTGCACCCGGTGGGCGCGCTCGACCTGCTGCCCGAACACACGCGCGAGGTGCTCAAACGATCCGAGGCCGAGACCGCCGACCTGACCGGCGTCTTCGTCAACGTCGCGGTCGGCTACGGCGGACGGCACGAGATCGCCGACGCGGTGCGCTCGCTGCTGGTCGAGCACGCCGGCAAGGGCACCTCGATCGAGGAGTTGGCCGAGGTGCTCGACGTCGAGCACATCGCGGAGCATCTGTACACGCGCGGGCAGCCCGATCCGGACCTGGTCATCCGAACCTCGGGTGAACAGCGGTTGTCCGGCTTCCTGTTGTGGCAGAGTGCGCATTCGGAGTTCTACTTCTGCGAGGCCTTCTGGCCGGACTTCCGAAAAGTCGACTTTCTCCGGGCGTTGCGCGACTACTCCGCCCGCCATCGCCGCTACGGGGCCTGACGCCTCGTCACCGGGCTTGTCGGAACCAGGGGTTCCACCGGTGTGTGATCATCCGGTTTGTGTTGGACCCCCCGTGGCCGGGCATAACCCCGTCGGGCCGGCGCACATCATGTGGGCCGGTGCGATATGTGGGTGACACCCCGTCACCTGCCCGGGAGGCCCTTCCGTGCACTTCAAGCTCCACTGTTCACGGCGACAGGAGGGTCGGGCACCCGGCCTTCGGGCCGGGGCCCGGACTCCGAGCGATCAGGGCGCACGGTGCGCGTGCCCTGAGAGGGGGCGAGGCACTCCGTGGCCACGATCCAACGCCGTGCTCCGCAGCACCGGACGTATGTCCTCGACACCAGCGTGCTCCTTGCCGATCCGTCGGCGCTCTTGAAGTTCGACGAGCACGAGGTGGTTCTGCCCGTCGTCGTGATCACCGAGTTGGAGGCCAAGCGGCACCACCCGGAGCTGGGCTACTTCGCCCGGCACGCGCTGCGGATGCTGGACGAGCTCCGCACGCAGTACGGGCGGCTCGACGCGCCGGTGCCGATCGGCGAGTCCGGCGGCACCCTGCGGGTGGAGCTCAATCACATCGACGCGACGGTGTTGCCACCCGGATTCCGGTTGGGTGACAACGACTCGCGGATCCTGGCGGTGGCCAGGCACCTCATGGCCGAGGGGCACGATGTGACGCTGGTGTCCAAGGACGTCCCGATGCGGGTCAAGGCCTCCGCCGTGGGGCTGAGCGCGGAGGAGTACCGCGCCGAACTGGTGAACACCTCGGGCTGGACGGGGATGGCCGAACTCCAGGTCGACTCGGCCGACATCGACGCCCTGTTCGAGCACGACCGCACACACATCGAACAGGCCGCCGAGCTGCCCTGTCACACCGGTCTCGTGCTGGTCTCCGAGCGCGGCAAGGCGCTCGGTCGGGTCACCGCCGACAAGCAGGTCCGACTGGTGCGCGGCGACCGCGACGTGTTCGGTCTGCACGGGCGCAGTGCCGAGCAGCGGATAGCGCTGGATCTGTTGCTCGACCCCGACATCGGCATCGTGTCCCTGGGCGGCCGGGCGGGCACCGGCAAGTCGGCGCTGGCGATGTGCGCGGGCCTGGAGGCGGTCCTGGAGCGCAATCAGCACCGGAAGGTGATGGTCTTCCGGCCGCTGTACGCGGTGGGTGGTCAGGAGCTCGGCTATCTGCCGGGCACCGAGAACGAGAAGATGAGCCCCTGGGCCCAGGCGGTCTTCGACACATTGTCGGCGGTGACCACGTCGGATGTGATCGAGGAGGTCGTCGCGCGCGGGATGCTGGAGGTCCTGCCGCTCACCCACATCCGCGGGCGTTCGCTGCACGACGCGTTCGTGATCGTGGACGAGGCGCAGTCGCTGGAGCGCAACGTGCTGCTGACCGTGCTGTCGCGGATCGGCAGCAATTCGCGGGTGGTGCTCACCCACGACGTCGCCCAGCGGGACAACCTGCGGGTGGGTCGACACGACGGAGTGGTCGCGGTGGTGGAGAAGTTGAAGGGGCATCCGCTGTTCGCCCACGTGACGCTGACCCGATCCGAGCGCTCGCCGATCGCGGCGCTGGTGACCGAGATGCTGGAGGACCTGCCGGGCTGACGGATGCCTGGTGAACGACCCGGGGGAGTGCTTCGACCGGCCCCGTCGGCGACGTCTCGACTGCTTCCAGACGTCGGCGGCGGGGCTTCGACGTGTCCGCATATTCCGGGTGGAAACGGTCCGCGACGAAATGGAAAAGGCTTGGCGATTCCGGGAGTTGTGATGTTCGACACGTCTCGGGAAATTTGCTTCCCGATGTTTGGCTGAGGCAGGCTGCTGGACTTGTAAGACCTCCGCGTACAGTTCGGCCCCGAAAACTCAACACATGACCTGCTGTACGCCACCCACGGCACGCGCCCGGCGAACGATCGGGCGCGCAGGCCGAAACGCCCCCCGAGGGGGCGGGGGAGACCGGAGGTTGGACCCGTTCGCCGCTTGGATCGCGGTGCACGCCTGCCGGAAGGAACGTGTGTGAGCCGGATCTCGGTTCGGGGGATAGCCGTGGCGTCCGCCACCGCTGTCACGGCCGTTGGCGCCGTGGTCGGATTCAGTGGCACGGGCGTTTCCGCGTCCGCCGACGCCCAGACGGCAGACGAAGCGAGCACCACGAAGCTTCTCGAGGTTCCCGCGGCCCCCGCGGCGCAGCGGTTGAGCACCGGTATCACCCACCAGGCGGACGCGCAGACCGCCGCCTACGACGAGGCGCAGCGGGTGCAGGCCGAAGAGGCCGCCCGGGTCAAGGCCGAGCGCGACGCGGCCGACAAGGCCGCCGCGGAGAAGGCGGCGGCGGACAAGGCGGCCGCCGAGAAGGCCGCCGCCGAGAAGGAAGCCGCCCAGAAGGAGGCCGACCGCAAGGCGGCCGCCGAGCGCGCGGCACGATCCGACAACCGCGGCGCGGTCGAGAAGGTGTCGGCCTCCGCCGCCGACGCCCAGGCGATCGCCAAGTCGATGATGAGCGCGAGTTCGTACACGTGCTTCAGCAACATCGTCGAGCGGGAGAGCGGCTGGCGCGTCGACGCCACCAACAAGTCCTCCGGCGCGTACGGCCTGATGCAGGCGCTGCCCGCGAGCAAGTACGCCACCGCCGGCGCCGACTGGCGAACCAACCCCGCGACACAGATCAAGTGGGGCCTGAGCTACATGAACGAGCGCTACGGCAGCCCGTGCCAGGCGTGGACGTTCTGGCAGAACCACAACTGGTACTGAGCCGGCCGCGGGTCTCCCGACCCGCCCCTCGCCGTACGACCGAGCCCCGCCCGCCTTTCGGCGCGCGGGGCTCGGTCGTACGCGGTGGGTGTCTCAGACGCGTTCGATGATGGTGCCGGACGCGTTGGCGCCGCCGGCGCACATCGTCACCAGCGCGAACTGCTTGTCGGTGCGCTCGAGTTCGTACAGCGCGGTGGTGAGCAGTCGGCCGCCGGTGGAGCCGACCGGGTGGCCGAGCGCGATCGCGCCGCCGTTGACGTTGACCCGGTCGAGGTCGGCCTTTTGTACCTGGGCCCAGGACAGCACGACGGACGCGAACGCCTCGTTGACCTCGAACAGGTCGATGTCGGACATGGCCATCCCCGAGCGGGCGAACAGCCGCTCGGTCGCGTCGTTGGGGCCGTCGAGGTGGAAGTGCGGGTCGGCGCCGACCATCGCCTGCGCGACGATCCGCGCGCGCGGGCGCAGGCCCAGCGCACGAGCCTTGTCCTCGTCCATGATCAGCAGCGCCGCGGCGCCGTCGGAGATCTGCGACGAGTTGCCCGCGGTGTGGATGCCGTCGGGCAGGACCGGCTTGAGCCGGGTCAGGCTCTCGATCGTGGTGTCGCGCAGGCCCTGGTCGCGGTCGACCACGGCGGTCTCACCGGTGGGGTTGCCCTCGGCGTCCAGGATCGGGGCCTCGACGGGGATCACCTGCGAGGTGAACCGGCCCTCGTCCCAGGCGCGCTTGGCGTTGGCCTGCGAGCGCACGCCGAGCGCGTCCACGTCGGCGCGGGTGATGCCCCGGTTGCGGGCGATCCGCTCGGCGGCGGTGAACTGGTCGGGCAGGTCGATCGCCCAGTCCTCCGGCTTCGACTTCTGGCCGGGCTTCGCGGTGTGGCCGAGCGGGTTGCGACTCATCGACTCGATGCCGCATGCAACTCCCGCATCGATGGCGCCGGTCGCGATCAGCCCGGCGATCAGGTGCACCGACTGCTGGGCCGATCCGCACTGGCAGTCGATCGTGGTGCCGCCGGTGCGGTGCGGCAGTCCGGCGTAGAGCCAGGCGTGCTTGACGATGTCGCCGGACTGCTCGCCGGCCTGGGTGACGCAGCCGCCGATCACCTGGTCGATCAGCTCGGGGTCGATCCCGGCCCGCTCGATCAGCCCGCGCTGTACGGCCGAGAGCAGCTGTACCGGGTGCAGCCCGGCGAGCCGGCCGTTGCGCTTGCCGATCGGGGTGCGCACGGCTTCGACGATGACGGGGTTGCCCATGGGTCGCTCCTAGCGAGTCCTGAGTGGCCGGTCCTCGGGGCCGGGCCACGGTGGCGACGGGTTGCCGGCCCGAGCCGACCAGCCTGTCTCACCCTGCACCAAGTGTATGACTAAGTCAAGGATATGGGGTGTCGACCGGGTTCGGCGAGGGCGCCGACGTGGTCGATGATGGGGTGGACGGGACGGATGGGGACTACCGGAACGTGAGATTCCGCATGGGAATCCCAGGCGTACTACGCTTGCCCCGTGTTGAGCGATCGAGCGGGTGCGGAGCGTCACATCAGGCCGCGAGCGGATCGACGCGCGGAGATCATCAGACACGCCTGCGCGCTGTTCGCCAAGCGCGGCTACGGCGCCACGACGGTTCGTCAGATCGCCGAGTCCGCCGACATGCTCTCGGGCAGCCTGTACCACCACTTCCCGTCCAAGGAAGCGATGCTGCTCGAAGTGCTCGACTCCTTCTTCGCCGACATCATGAGCCGCCAGCGCGCCACCGTCGAGCGTGGCGGCGCCCCCGTCGACACCCTGCGCGGGCTGCTGCGGGACAGCCTCGAAGTGATCGGCAACAGCCCCGACGCGGCGATCGTGGTGGTCGGCGAGTCGCGCCGGCTCTCCGGGAGCGACGGTTTCGTGTGGCTGTCCGAGCGCACCGTCGAGGCATCCGCGCTGTGGGGGCGGGTGTTGCGGCGCGGCGTCGAGGAGGGCAGCCTGCGTCGGGACCTGCATCCCGTACTGCTGTCGCTGATGCTCCAGTCGGCGGTGTGGGGCATGGCCCAGTGGTATCGGCCGAGCGGGCGCTACGACCCCGACGCCGCCGCCGGTCGGCTCGTCGACCTGTTCGTGCGCGGCATCGTCCGGCCCGGACGCTACGCGTCGCAGCACATCTGCACCCTGCTCGGACCGGCCCGCCACACGATGCCCACGCTGCGCCGGACCGGCGCGGCCGACGACGTCCGGGTCGAGGCCGAGCGGCGGATGGCCCGGGCGCCGCGCCGCACCGACGCGCGCACCCGGATCCGGATCGCCTCCAACCTGCTCTTCGAACAGGACGGGTACGCGGGCACCACGGTGCGCCGGATCGCCGATCTGGCCGGTGTCCCGGTCGGCAGCCTCGCCCATCACATCGGCTCCAAGGAGCAGTTGCTCGGCGAACTCCTCGGCGAATTCCTCGGCGATCTGCGCAGTGCCTTCGACAAGGACGCCGCGGATCGGCCGGAGCCGGTCCAGCGACTGGCCGGTCTGATCGGACACACCGTGGAGGCGCACGCGTGCCACGGCGTGTCGACGGTGCTGGCGATAAACGAGGTGCGCGGTGACGAACTGCCCGCGAGCCGGCTGTCCGCGCAGCGCGCCAAGGTCTCCGACACGTGGACCCGGGCGCTGGTCGCCGGGATCCGCTCGGGCGACTTCCACCCGGACCTGGACCCGGTGTTCACCCAGCGGGTGTTGCGCACGGCGATCTCGACCGGGAGCCGGATCTATCGGGGGATGGGCGTGCGGGATGCGGTCGGGTTGTATCGGGAGGTCGCCTTGGCGGGGATGGCGGCGTCGTGAGGGCGGGGCTCGGGGCGGGTTCGCGGCCGGTGTCGGTTCGGCTGCGGTGGACGGCCCGGTGGTGGCGGGCGACCTGGGCGCGCGGAGCGGTTCGGGTGCGGTGGGCGATTCGGTCCCGGCCGGTGGGGTGGTCGCGCGCGGGGCGGTGAGGGGCGCGACGCGGAAGAGCCCGCCCCCGGACGGGACGGGCTCTCGCGTCGTTCTCGCTTGCCGTGCGCGGGTGTTCGGGCGGGGGCGTGCTCGGCCCGGCCCGAACACCGGCGTGCTCAGCCCTGCTCGGACTCCAGCGTCACGCCGACCGCGTGGATCACGGCGGCGATCTTGATCGCCTCCTGGATGGTCTCGCGCGGCATGTTCTCCTTGCGCAGGACCTGCTCGTGCGACTCCAGGCACCGACCGCAACCGTTGATCGCCGAGACGGCGAGCGACCACAGTTCGAAGTCGGCCTTCGGGGCACCCGGGTTGGCCATGATGTTCATCCGCAGCCCGGCCCGCAGGTTGCCGTACTCCGGGTCGCCGATGAGGTGCATCGACCGGTAGTAGACGTTGTTCATCGCCATCACCGCGGCGGCGGCCCTGGCGGCGTTGTACGCCTCCTCGGACAGCCGGCTCTTCGCCTCGGGCTCCAGCTCGGCGAGCACCTTCGGGCTGCGCGTGGCGATCGCCGACACGAGCACCGTGCCCCAGAGCGTCTGCTCCTGGAGCTTGGAGTTGCCGACGACCGAGCCCAGGTTGAGCTTGAGATCCTTGGCGTATTCGGGCAGTGCGGCCTTCAGGACGTCGAGACCCATGGATCAGGCGTCCATCAGCTTGGCGGCGTCGAGGGTCTCGCCACCCTTCTGCCAGTTGCACGGGCACAGCTCGTCGGTCTGCAGCGCGTCGAGGACCCGCAGGACCTCGTCGGGGTTGCGGCCCACCGAGCCGGCGGTGACCATCACGAACTGGATCTCGTTGTTCGGGTCGATGATGAAGACCGCGCGGTCGGCGACACCGTCGGCGTTGAGCACGCCGGCGGCCGAGGACAGCTCGCGCTTGAGGTCGGACAACATCGGGAACGGCAGGTCGGTCAGGTCCGGGTGGTCCTTGCGCCAGGCCAGGTGCACGAACTCGGAGTCCACGGACACGCCGAGCAGCTGCGCGTCACGGTCCTGGAAGTCCTCGTTGAGCCGGCCGAACGCGGCGATCTCGGTCGGGCACACGAAGGTGAAGTCCTTCGGCCAGAAGAAGATGACTTTCCAACCCTTGTCGCCCCACTTGGGAGTGATCTGCTCGAACGCCTTGTCCGCCTCCAGGGAGACGACTGCGGTCAGGTCGTAGTCAGGGAACTGGTTACCGACAGTAAGCACTTGATCTCCTCCGCAAGGGGCCGGGGAGGCAGGTTCACCACCCCGGTCGGACGTACGTCGATCACGATGTCACAGCCAAATTGATAGATGAAATAAGCAACGCTTCACCTATTGATCGTGATCACTTATCAGTGTGGGAGAGGTGGCGAACGGCCTGCTCAATCCACCCGCGTGCATGTTCGACGGCCGGCGGAGGGGGCCGGAAGGAGCATACGCGTCACCCTCGCGAGTGCCGAATCGGCTCATTTGGGAGGGTGTCCGACCCGGTCGCCGAGAGGGTGGACGGGGAGGGTCGGGGGCGGCCGGAGCGCCCCGCGACCGCATGGATGGGCGGCCGGGGTCGATCACGGAGTGTGCCCGACCCGGGCCCGTCTAGCCCGCCGGATAGAAGAGGAACAGGGTGCAGCCGGTGGTGGTCGAGGGGAGGTGCCACGACCCGGCGGGGGCGTGCAGGAAGGTGCCGGCCGGGTAGTCGCGCGCGCCGTCGTTGAAGGTGCCGGCGACCACGTAGACCTCCTCCGGACCGGGCTCGTGCACGTCGCGACGGGGCCAGGCGGAGTTCGGGTCCATCTCCAGCACGCCGGCGTGCGCACCGGTCGGCGCCTGCCACAACGGACGGAACCGAACCCCGGGGAAGAGCGTGCGGATCGGGGCTTCGTCGACGGACACGGAAACATAGCCCGGCTGGGCGAGGATCTCGGGATGCATGCTCCTCACGGTGCCGTGGGCGGGCCGCGGCGGGACAGGGTCCGGGCGGACACCATGGGGTACGTTCCTGCCATGCATCGTGTGGTGGCCCTGGTGCGGCCGGTGCAGTCGACGTTCGAACTCGGCTGCGCGGTCGAGGTCTTCGGCACCGAGCGAGCCGGGGTGCCGCGGCACTACACGTTCGAAACCTGCACCGAGACGCCGGGGCCGGTGCCGACCACCGGCGGATACACGATGCACGTGCCGCAGGACCTGGCGGCGCTCGACCGCGCCGACACCGTGATCGTCCCGGGGTGGTTGCCGGTGGAGACGCCGCTCTCCGCCGGCGTGCGCCGCGCGTTGCTTCGGGCGCACGCGCGCGGGGCGCGCCTGGTCAGCATCTGCTCGGGGGTGTTCGCGCTGGCCCGCACCGGGCTCCTGGACGGCCGCTCGGCCACCACACACCGGGCACGCGCCGAGCAGTTGCGTCGGGAGTTCCCCCGGGTGCGGGTGGAGCCGGACCGGCTGTACGTGGACCACGGCGACGTCGCCACCAGCGCCGGCGCGGGCGCGGGGCTCGACCTGTGCCTGCACCTGGTCCGGCGCGAC
Organism: Embleya hyalina; assembly: GCF_003967355.1. GTDB lineage: Bacteria > Actinomycetota > Actinomycetes > Streptomycetales > Streptomycetaceae > Embleya > Embleya hyalina. Next base: position 195,996 of record NZ_BIFH01000030.1, read on the forward strand.
CACGGAGTCGCGCACGCCGCCCTCCTCGCGCGGGACATGGTGCTGCCGCCGCATCGCGAGGACGGCCGGGTGCGGTATCCGCCGGCGCCCGAGGACGGCCTCGACGACCTGTTCGCGTGGGCGGACGAGCGCGTCGGCACGCCGCTGTCCGTGCACGACCTGGCCGCCCACCTCGGCGTCTCGCCCCGCACGCTGGCCAGGCGCTTCGCCGACCGCCTCGGCACCAGCCCCGGCGCCTGGCTCCTCTCCCGCCGCGTGGCGGCGGCCCGCACCCTGCTGGAGGAGACGGACCTGTCGGTCGAGGCCATCGCCACCCGGGTCGGGCTCACCTCGGCGGTCAACCTCCGCCGCCGCTTCCGCACCCGGGTGGGCACCACCCCGGGCGCGTACCGCCGCGCCTTCCGAGCGCCGGAGACCGCCACGATCCCGGCCACCCGCCGCCCGTGACGGCGGGGGCCGTTCGGGGGTGTCGGTTACGGCCGGGTCATCCCCAACACGTCCAGGGCCGTGTCGAGTTCGGCCTCGGTGAGGCGGCCGGCCGTGATGTGGCCGCGTTCGACGACCACCTGGCGGATCGTCTTGCGTTCGGCCAGCGACTGCTTGGCGACCCTCGCCGCCTCCTCGTAGCCCAGGAAGCGGTTCAGCGGGGTGACCACCGACGGGGAGGACTCGGCGTATTCGCGCATCCGCTCGACGTCGGCCTCGATGCCGGCCACCGTACGATCCGCCAGCACCCGTGTGACATTGGCCAGGAGGCGGATCGATTCGAGCAGGTTGCGGGCGATCACCGGCAACATCACGTTGAGTTCGAAGTTGCCCGCCGCGCCGCCGAAGGCCACCGCCGCGTCGTTGCCGATCACCTGCGCGACGACCTGGCCGACCGCCTCCGGGATCACCGGGTTGACCTTGCCCGGCATGATCGAACTGCCCGGCTGCAGGTCGGGCAGCCGGATCTCGGCCAGACCCGTGCGCGGCCCCGAACCCATCCAGCGCAGGTCGTTGACGATCTTGTTCAGGCCGACCGCGACGGTGCGCAACTGGCCGGACAACTCGACCAGTCCGTCCCGCGCGCCCTGTGCCTCGAAGTGGTCGCGCGCCTCGACGAACGGCAGCCCGGTGGCCGCCGCGATCTCCGCGATCACCCGGGCCGAGAAGCCGGGCGGGGTGTTGATCCCGGTACCCACCGCGGTGCCGCCCAGCGGCAGTTCGACCACGCGCGGCAGCGTCGCGTGCAGTCGTTCCACGCCGTAGCGCACCTGCGCCGCGTAGCCGCCGAACTCCTGCCCCAGGGTCACGGGCGTGGCGTCCATCAGGTGGGTGCGGCCGGACTTGACCACGTCGGCGAACTCGGTCGCCTTCGACTCCAGGGAGGAGGCGAGGTGGTCGAGCGAGGGGATCAGCCGGTGGGTGACCGCGAGCGCCGCCGCGATGTGGATCGAGGAGGGGAAGACGTCGTTGGACGACTGGGACGCGTTGACGTGGTCGTTGGGATGTACGTCCCGGCCCAGTCGTTCGGTCGCCAGGGTGGCCAGGACCTCGTTCATGTTCATGTTCGAGGAGGTGCCGGATCCGGTCTGGAACACGTCCACCGGGAACTGGTCCGCCCAGCGGCCGCCGACCACCTCGACCGCGGCCTGCTCGATGGCCTCCGCCGTCTCCTTGTCCAGCACGCCCAGTTCGGCGTTCACCCGGGCCGCCGCGCCCTTGATCCGGGCCAGGGCCTCCACGTGCGCCGGCTCCAGGTGCTGCCCGGAGATCGGGAAGTTCGCCACCGCGCGCTGGGTCTGCGCCCGCCACTTGGCGGCGGCCGGCACCCGGACCTCCCCCATCGAGTCGTGCTCGACGCGGAACCCGCCGGACGGGTCCGCACCCGGATCCGCGGTCGGTTCCGCGGTGGGCTCCGCGCTCGCTGCTGCCTCGGACATCGCTGTGGCCTCCTAGAAAGCGTTCCCTGGCGACAACGGCTTCTCGGCCCGGCCTGTTCCTGCGGGGTGCGCCCGGCCGGTGCCGAGCCGGCTAGCCGACCAGCAACACGTGCAGCGTCCGCGGCCCGTGTACCCCCGCCACCCGCTCCAGTTCGATGTCGCTGGTCGCCGACGGGCCGGAGATCCAGGTCTGCGGGCGGCGCGGGTCGAGCCGGGCCACCGCCTCCGGCACGGTGCCCACGATCTGGTCGGCGCGCACCACGCACAGGTGGTAGTCCGGCAGCAGGGTGAGCACCCGACGGCCCTGGTCGGGGCCGGTGTCCAGGACGATCGTGCCGGTCTCGGCGACGGCGAGCGCGCACCCGGTGGCCACCGCGTCGATCGTGCCGATCTCGTCCCGGCTCAGCTCGGGGGTGTCCACCACCAGCTCCGCGCCGAGCCGGCTCAGCCAGGACAGCCGGTTCCCGCTCGGCACCACCAGGCGGGTGACCCCGGCCTGGCGCAGCAGGTCGCTCGCGCCGAGCAGCAGGCCCCGGGTGTCGTGTACGCGCAGCACGGTGGCGTCGTAGTCGGCCAGCCGCGCGGCGAAGCGGGCGGCCGGGTCGAGGCCCGCCGGGCGCTCGCGCCGATAGGTCCGGCGTACCGGCGGCGGCTTGGGCCGGTCGTCGAGGGCGGCGCGGAGCCGGTCCAGGACCACCGTCCGCGCCTCGCGGTCCGCCTCGTGGTGCTCCACCGTCACAGCTCCCGACCACCTTCGGTGCGCTTGTACCAGGTCCGGAACGACTCCGCCGGAGGCGCCGGCGCGTCCCGGTCGGCGAACCACGCGCCCACCGGCCCGGACACGCGCTTCGGCAGCGGGACCCGACCGATCACGCCGTGACGCACGAAGTGCGCGCCGACCCCGGCCACATGTTGGGCGAAACCGATCCGCCACGGCTTCTCGAAGGTCCACCGCAGCGTCTTCATCCCGGCGTCCTCGGCCCGGTCGTGCGGCCCGCGTCCGCCGTCCACAACCTGTGCACGAAGACGCACCAGCACCTCGGGGATGTCGATCCGCACCGGACACGCGTCGAAGCACGCCCCGCACAGCGTCGACGCGAACGGCAACGACGCGGTCTGCGCGTCCACCGGGTGCCGGGCGATGCCGCGCAGTTGCGGCGTGAGGATCGCGCCGATCGGCCCGGGGTACACCGACCCGTACGCATGCCCGCCGGTGCGCTCGTACACCGGACACACGTTCAGACAGGCCGCACAGCGGATGCAGCGTAGCGCCTGGCGGCCCACCGGGTCGGACAACACGTCGGAGCGGCCGTTGTCGAGCAGGATCAGGTGGAACTCCCGCGGCCCGTCCCCGGGGGTGACCCCCGTCCACATCGACGTGTACGGGTTCATCCGCTCCCCGGTGGCACTGCGCGGAAGCAGTTGCAGGAACACCTCCAGGTCGCCCCACGTGGGCAGCAGCTTCTCCACGCCCAGGACGGTGATCAGCGTCTCCGGCAGGGTCAGACACATGCGCCCGTTGCCCTCCGACTCGACCACGCACACCGTGCCGGTGTCGGCGATGGCGAAGTTGGCGCCGGAGACCGCGACCTTCGCGCGCAGGAACTTCTGCCGCAGGTGCAGCCGCGCGGCGGCGGCGAGCGCGGTGGGCTCGTCGCTCAGCCGTTCCGGCGCCGGTCGGCCCACGCGGCCCATCTCGCGGACGAAGATCTCCCGGATCTGTGCCCGGTTGCGGTGGATCGCGGGCACCACGATGTGCGACGGCAGATCGTCGCCGAGCTGCACGATCAGTTGCGCGAGGTCGGTCTCCCACGCGTGGATCCCGGCCGCGGCCAGCGCGTTGTTCAGCTCGATCTCCTCGGTGGCCATGGACTTGACCTTGACCACCTCGTCCACGCCCTTGGCCCGCGCGATGTCGACCACGATCGTGTTCGCCTCGGCCGCGTCCCTGGCCCAGTGCACCACGCCCCCGGCCGCGCGGACCGCCGCCTCCAGGCGCTCCAGGAGGCCGGGCAGCCGAGCCAGCACGTCGTCCTTGATCGCCTCGCCGGCCCGGCGCAGCAGCTCCCAGTCGGGCAGCTCCGCGACCACCGCGTCGCGCTTGGCCCGGATGGTGTGCGTGGCCGCGCGCAGATTGGCCCGTTGGACCGGATTCGCCAACTCGGCCTCGGCCGCCTCGGGGAAGGGCGGCATGCCGACGAAGGTGGGTTCCCTGTGTACCGCCGCGGTCATCGTGTCGCCTCCGGTCCCGGGGGCGTGCCCCACGACGAGGCCCGACGAGTCGGGCAGGCCCGGCCGGTACACCGGCACGTCCGGCAGCGCGTCGGTGCGGGCCAGGATGTCCGCCAGGTGCAGCATCCGGATGCCCGCGTGTTGTCGGGAGATCAGTCCGCCGATGTGGGTCAGGCACGAGTTGTCCCCGGCGCACAACACCTGCGCGCCGGATTCCAGCGCGGCGGTGACCTTGTCGCCGCCCATCGCCACCGACGTCGGCGCGTTCTTCACCGCGAACGTGCCGCCGAAGCCGCAACATTCGTCGGCGCGCGGCAGGTCGACCAGGGTCAGCCCGCGCACCGCGCGCAGCAGCCGGGTCGGCCGATCGCCCACCCGCAACATGCGCAGCGAGTGGCAGGTGGGGTGGTACGCGACGCTGTGCGGGAAGTAGGCGCCCACGTCGGTCACCCCGAGCACGTCGACCAGGAACTCGCTCAGTTCGTACACCTTCGGCGCCACCCGCGCGACGCCCTCCGGCAGCGTGCCGCCGGCCGTGCGGGCCACCGTGGCGTGATACTCGCGCACCATCGCGGTGCACGACCCGGACGGCACGATCACCGCGTCGTAGCCCTCGAACGCCTCGACGAAGGACCGGACCAGCGGTACCGCGTCGCGCCGGTAGCCGGAGTTGAAGTGCATCTGGCCGCAGCACACCTGGTCGTACGGGAACTCCACCTCGTGTCCGAGGCGCCGCAGCACCCGGACCACGGACGCGCCGGTCTCCGGGAAGAGCGTGTCGTTGAAGCACGTGATGAAAAGGGCAAGACGCACGATTTACCTCCGCGATCGACTGTACGGACGTCCCGTGGCGCACGCCCGGTCAGACCCGCCGGGCGCGTCCGGTCGTGTGACGAAGGGCGGGGCGGGGGCGTCGGGATCGGGGCCGGTCTCCGACCTGCGCGATTGCCACGTAGGGTCTGCGCATGAGCCTCCGGACGGCATTCGGCCGCCCCTTCGCCGCCGTGCGCACGCGACTGACCACGCGTCGGTCGCGGGTCGTGGCCGGTGTCCTCGCCCTCGTGGTGGTCGTGATCGCGGTCCTCGGGGTCGGCGTGGCGGTCGGTGACGACACCGCGACGCCGGTACGCGCCACCGAACAGCGCGTGGACGTGGCCGCGGGGCCGGGCGATCCGGCGCGGATCGGCATCGACACCACGCTGTTCGTGCCGCCCGGCGTGCGGGGGCGCGCGCCCGCGGTGCTGCTCGCGCACGGATTCGGCGGCAGCAAGGCCGAGTTGCGCCGGGACGCCGAGGCGCTGGCCCGTTCGGGGTATGTGGTGCTGACCTACTCGGCGCGCGGCTTCGGCGGCTCGGCGGGGCAGATCATGCTGGACCAGCCGGACTACGAGGTGGCCGACGCGCGGGCGCTGATCGACTGGCTGGCCGCGCGGCCCGAGGTGCGCCTCGACGGTCCCGGCGATCCGCGGGTGGGCGTGGCGGGCGCCTCGTACGGCGGCGCGCTCTCGCTGCTGACCGCCGCCTACGACCCGCGCGTGGACGCCATCGCGCCGCAGATCACCTGGCACGACCTCGCCGACGCGCTGCTGCCGAACGCGGCGGGCGGCGGGCCGGCCGAGGGCGTGTTCAAGAAGATGTGGGCCGGGCTGTTCTTCTCCTCCGGGACCAGTCCGTCGGCCGGGCTCGCGCCGATCGACACGAAGACCGGCTGCGGCCGGTTCGACGACCGGGTCTGCACGATCTACCGCGAGGTGGCGGTGTCGGGGAAGTCCACGCCGCAGGCGGTCGACCTGCTGCGGCGGGCCAGTCCGGTCTCGGTCGCGGACCGGATCGCGGTGCCGACGCTGCTGATCCAGGGCCAGAACGACTCGCTGTTCCCGCTCGACCAGGCGGACCGCAACGCGGCGGCGATCGCCCGCAACGGCGCGCCGGTGGAGATGGTGTGGACGGCGGGCGGGCACGACGGCGGGCGGCCGCAGAGCGCGATGGTGCGCGACCGGACCACCGCGTGGTTCGACCGCTGGCTCAAGCCGAGCGGGCCCGCGCCCAAGGCCGGCGCGCCGACCGCCGCCGGGTCGTTTCGGGTGACCCGCTCCGGCGGGGTGGACAGTGCGACGCGGGAGCAGCGGCTGCGGATCGCGGACACCGACCACTACCCGGGCCTGGGCGGGACCCGGCAGCGCGAGGTGGCGCTCGCGGGGCCGGAGCAGACCGTGGCCAATCCGCCGGGGGGTGCGCCGACGTCGGTGTCCGGGCTGCCCGGCCTGGGCCTGTTGGCCGGCTCGGGTGGGCTGGGCGCGCTGGCCGCCGGCGCGGGCGACCTCGGTGGGATCGCCTTCGACCTGCCGGGGCAGAGCGCGTTCTTCCAGAGCGACCGGGTCGATCGGAATGTGCGGATCACCGGGTCGCCGACCGCCCGGGTGCGGGTCTCGGGCGCCGACGACATCGTGTTGTTCGCGAAGTTGTACGACATCGCGCCGGGTGGGGCGAGTGTGCTGCCGCATCAGTTGGCCGCGCCGGTGCGGGTGAGTGGGGCGCAGGGCGGGCGGGACGTGGAGATCCGGCTGCCGGCCGTCGACCACGAGGTGGACTCGGGTCACCGGCTGCGGCTCGTGTTGACCGCGACCGACCTGGGCTTCGCGTCGCCGAACACGCCCACGAGCTACCGGGTCGCGCTCGCCGGGCCGCTGACGCTGCCGTCGGTGCCGCGGTTGCACGTGGCCTCGACCGGCTATGCCTGGTGGACGTGGGGCCTGCCGCTGATCGCGGTCGCGGTCGCTCTGGCCCTGCTGCTCACCGGGCGGCGGCGGGCGGCGGCGGCCGCGCCGGATCCGGACCTGACCGACGTCCCGCTGCAGATCCGCGGCCTGACCAAGCGGTACAAGGGCGGCAAGCTCGCCGTCGACGACCTGTCCTTCGGGGTCGAGGCGGGTCAGGTGCTCGGTCTGCTCGGCCCCAACGGCGCGGGCAAGACCACCACGCTGCGGATGTTGATGGGCCTGATCCTTCCGGACGGCGGCGAGATAAGGATCTTCGGTCGGGTGGTCGGGCCCGGCGCGCCGGTGTTGTCCCGGCTCGGCTCGTTCGTCGAGGGCCCGGGTTTCCTGCCGCACCTGTCCGGGCGGGAGAACCTGTCGCTGTACTGGCGCGCCACCGGCCGGCCGCACGAGGACGCGCACTTCGACGAGGCGCTGGAGATCGCCGGGCTCGGCGAGGCGCTGGACCGGAACGTACGCACCTACTCGCAGGGCATGCGCCAGCGGCTGGCCATCGCCCAGGCCATGCTCGGTCTGCCGGACCTGCTGGTGTTGGACGAGCCGACCAACGGGCTCGACCCGCCGCAGATCCGGGCGATGCGCGACGTGCTGATCGGCTACGCGGCCACCGGCCGCACCGTGGTGGTCTCCAGCCACCTGCTGGCCGAGGTCGAACAGACCTGTACGCACGTCGTGGTGATGCACCGGGGCCGGCTGATCGCCTCCGGGCCGGTCGGCGAGATCGTCGGCAACGGCAACACGCTGGTGATCGGAACTCCCGTACCGGACCTGGCGATCGCGACCCTGAAGGATCTGCCGGGCGTCGGCTCGGTGGAGCCCGAGGAGGGTGGCGTACTCGTGCACCTGGCGGGCGCGCGGACCTCCGCCCTGGTGGCCGAACTCGTCGGCGCCGGCGTCGCGGTGGACCGGGTGACCGCGCGCCGCCGGTTGGAAGACGCGTTCCTGACGCTCATTGGGGAGTCCTGATGACCCGTACGCTCCCCGAGTTGCCGACCGACGAGGGCGCGCACCCGATCCCGGGCGCGGCGCACGCGCACGGCTATCGCCCCCGGCACACGCTGCCGATATGGGTCGAGACGGTGCGCCAGTTCCGGCGCCGGCGCACGCTGTTCATGATCGGACTGCTGCTCGCGCTGCCGTGGATCCTGGTCGCCGCGTTCAAGATCGGCGGCGATCCGTCGCCGGACTCGGTGCCGACGCTGGTGGACGTGGCGACCAGGAGCGCGCTGAACTTCACCGCGTTCACCCTGTTCGTCTCGACCGGGTTCCTGCTGGTGGTGGCGGTCGCGCTGTTCTGCGGCGACACCGTGGCCAGTGAGGCGAGTTGGTCCTCGCTGCGGTATCTGCTGGCCGCTCCGGTGCCGCGTGCCCGGCTGTTGCGGGTCAAGCTCGTGGTGGCGCTCGGCTACAGCGTGCTGGCCCTGGTGCTGTTGCCGCTGATGGCGATGATCGCGGGCACGATCGCCTTCGGGTGGGGGCCGTTGGACCTGCCGGTGGGGGCGTCGCTGCCGACCGGCGAGGCGCTGGGGCGGATGTCGGTGGTGGTCGTGTACGGCGTGGTGGCGCAACTGGTGGTGATGGGCATCGCGTTCTGGCTGTCCACGGTCACCGACGCCCCGCTGGGCGCGGTGGGCGGCGCGGTCGGCCTGGTGGTGGTCTCCAACATCGTGGACGCGGTGACGGCGCTCGGGTCCTGGCGGGACTACCTGCCCACGCACTGGCAGTTCGCGTGGGTCGACGTACTCCAGACCGACCCGCAGTGGGACGGCATGATCAAGGGCTCGGCGGTGTCGGTCTCGTACGCGGTGGTCTTCCTGGCCCTGGCGTTCCGCCACTTCGGCCGCAAGGACATCGTGTCGTGAGCCCGGACGAGGCTCCGGTGGTCACGGGCGCCGAGCCGGGGTCGTTCGCGCGGTCGGTGCTCGCGGAGCGGCATCCGGCGTTGCTGGGGCGGGTCTCGGCGGCGTTTCCGTGGCCGCCCGAGCGCCGGCGGGCGCTGGACGGCCTGCTCGGCGAGGTCTCCGGCGGGGTGATCGCGCCGCTGCCTGCGGATGCGCACGATGCCGGTGGGTGGGGCGCCCATGTGGGTCGCTCGTGGTTCGAGGTGCCTTTTCTGTGGGCGGAGAGCTACTTCTACCGTCGGCTGCTCGCGGCCACCGGCTATTTCGAGCCCGGTCCGTGGCGGGGGGTCGACCCCTTCGGGCCGTTCAAACGGGACGAGTTGCGCGGTGCGGCGGTGGATGAGGAGTTGGCGGCGCTCGACGACCTCGGGGCATCGTCGGGTGATGCGCTCCTGCGGAGCGCGCTGTGGGGCAATCGGGCGGACCTGGGCTTTCGGATGTCCGCGTCGGAGGGCGACCCGTCGGCTTCGCACCCGGTCGCGGACGACAGCGCCCGGTTGTGGTCGCTGCTCCCGGTCGGCGGCGCGGCCGAGGTGCACCTGATCGCGGACAACGCCGGGCGCGAGTTGATCCCGGACCTGGTGCTGCTCGACCACCTGCTGCACACGGGCCGGGCCGCGCGGGCCGTGCTCCACCTCAAGCCGTACCCGTACTTCGTCTCGGACGCGGTCACGGCCGACTTCCTGGCCGCGCTGGACCGGCTGCGTGCCGCACCCGGGCACGCCGCCGCCGGGATCGGCGCCCGCCTGTGGTCGGCGCTGTCCGCGGGCCGCCTGGGGGTGGGCGCCCACCCGTTCTTCTGCGCCCCGTACCCCTACGAGGCGATGCCCGACGACCTGCGCCGAGACCTGTCGAAGGCGACGGTGACGATCCTCAAGGGCGACCTCAACTACCGCCGCCTGGTGGGCGATCACCACTGGCCCGCCACCACGCCCTTCGCCGACCGCGTCGCCCGCTTCCCCGGCCCGGTGGCCGCCCTGCGCACCCTCAAGTCCGACGTGGTGGTCGGCCTGGACACACCGACCCTGACCACCCTCGAAGCGGGCGGCACCCCATGGCGCACCACCGGCACCCACGCCCTGATCCAGGTGAGCCCGTAGCCGACCCCGCCCCCTCGCCGCCGGGAAGCTTCGGCGGGGCGGGCGGCGGGCCGGAGGCGGAAGGAGATCTTCGCGGCCGAGAGCCGACTTCGGGGCGCCGAGAGCGGGTCGAGGGCGCCGACCGTGCGCCGGCGGCCGTACCCGGATGTTCTTCGCATGATGACCCACCCGTAACATGACTCACGGTCAGGTGTCACGGGCGCTGGGTACACCAAGCTCATGTCTAACATCCTGCGCATGCACGAGCACTTCGAGGATCCCCGTTCCGCGGCCGGCACCTGGTCTCCCGGCGACCAGGTGCTCTGGCGTTATCTGCGCGGGGGCAAGGTCCTGGATTGTCGGCCGGTGACCGTGGTCCGCGACGACCCGGACCAACTCGCGGTCTGGCTCGCCGGCGGCACCTCACGGGTCAAGCCGATGTTGCCGGACGGTTCGGACATCCGGACCGCGCCGATCGAACGCAGATTCCGGCTCGGCCGGATCCCCTCGGTCGTCGAGTGGCACGGGACGGGCGTGTTGATGCTGGCCCGGCCGGGCGAACCGTGGTCGGTCTGGCTGTTCTGGCAGCCCGACTGGCGGTTCTCCGGCTGGTACGTCAACCTCGAACGCCCGCGCACCCGTTGGGCGGGCGGCGTGGACACCGAGGACCACGTGCTGGACGTGTGGGTCACCCCGGATCGCCGCTGGGAGTACAAGGACGAGGACGAACTCGCGGCCTCCCGCGAGGCGGGCCGGCTCACCGATCGCCAGGTCGAGGCGATCGAGGCCGAGGGTCGGGCCGCCGTCGCGGCGATCGAGGCGTGGGGCGCGCCGTTCGACCAGGGGTGGGAGAACTGGCGTCCCGACCCGGCCTGGCCGCTGCCGCAACTGCCCGACGACTGGGCGGACAACGTCCGCATCGCCTAGCAACCCCTTTCTTCCGGGCCCGACTTCGGTCGGGCCCGACGCGTGTGCGGCCCGGTTCGTCGTCGGGCGCGTCCCGCTTTCCGGCGACGCGGATCGGGCGCGGGACCCGGCCCGGACCACGCCGGCCGAACCGTGCCGGCACCGGAGGCGGGCGAGCCCGGCGGAGAACCCGTTCCCGGAGCCGGTCGACTTCCGGCGGGACGACCCGGTCGACCGCCGAGGGCCGATCCGAACGGCGCCGTCACGAGCCGGCGCCGGCCCTCACCGCACCACCCGCACCGGCAGGTCGCCCACCGCGCGTCGCAGCGCGACCGCCAGGTCGGCGAACTCCGCGCCCCGCCCCGTGCTGGAGCGCATCACCAGGCCGATGCGTCGGTACGGGGCGGGCGCGGCGAAGCGGGACACCGCCAGCTGTGAGCCCGGGCGGGTCTCCACGTCGATCGCGGTCTGCGGGAGCAGGGTCACGCCGAGGCCGCCGGCGACCAGTTGGACCAGGGTGGGCAGGCTCGCCGCACGGGTCGCGCCCGCCTCGGACGCGCCGACCTCGCGGCAGACGTCCAGCGCCTGGTCGCGCAGACAGTGGCCCTCGTCCAGGAGCAGTACGTCCAGCTCGCGCAGGGCGGCGCGGGGCAGGTTCCGGCGGCCCGCCAACTCGTGGCCCTCGGGCACGATCAGGGTGAAGTCCTCCTCGTACAGCGGGATCTCCTCGACCCCGCCGAGCCCGGGGGAGGGCAGCGCGAGCAGGAGCAGATCCAGCCGGCCGCCGGTGAGGCCGTCCATCAGCGAACCGGTCTGCTCCTCGTGGACGTACAGCTGGAGGTCCGGGTACTCCTCCCGGGCCAGCCGCAGCAGCGCCGGCAGTACATACGGCGCCACGGTCGGGATCACCCCCAGGTGCAGCGGCCCGGTGAACGGGCGCCGGGCCGATTCGGCCTCGTCCACCAGGTCGGCGAGCGCGTCCAGCACGCGGCGGGTGTGCCGCGCGACCCGCTCGCCGGCGGGGGTGAGCAGGACCCGCCGCGTGGTGCGCTCCACCAACTGGGTGCCCAGGGCGTCCTCCAGGGCGGCGATCGCCCCGGACAGCGCGGGCTGACTGGTGCCCACCGCCGCCGCCGCGTCCCGGAAGTGCAGGTAGTCGGCCACCGCGGCGAAGGCTCTGAGCTGCGACAACGTCGGCGTGCGAGTACTGATGGGAACCACCTGTCGGGTGCGTGTGGGCGGCCGATCCCCCGGCTCCTCCACGATAGGGCAACCATCCGGACCGGCCCCGCGCCGAGCCCGCGGCCCGTCGGTCCGCTCGGGCGCCGGGTCGGCCGTTGTGCCGCAAGTCACTTCTCTTCCGGTGTACCCACCGGTAGCTTGCTCTCGCTCCACAGTGCCCAAGTGCCCTTTGGGCGGCTCGTGCGTGTTCCTTCCATGCCACGAAGGCGAGGGTGCATGTCCAGATTCGAGCGGGTGCGGACGCTACGACGGGTGCGCGGCAAGGTGTTGCCGGTGGCGCTGATGGCGACCCTGATGGGTCTCACCGGCGGCCTGACCGCGACCGGGTCGGCCGGTGCGGCCCCGGCCGGCGCCGCGACCACCACGCTGTCCCCCCAACTGGAGGCGATCCGGCAGGCCGAGGCCCAGGCGCTCTACGGGAGCACCGGGATCAAGCCGATCACCGAGCGCAAGACGTCGCTGATCTCGCTCGGCGACAGCGAGATCGCCGGCGAGGGCGTCGGCGTGTACGAACCCGGCACCGACGGCCCGGACAACTGGTGCCACCGGTCGCCCGAGGCGGCGATCCACAAGACCGGGATCCCGACCGACCTGACCTACAACGTGGCCTGCTCCGGGGCGTCCACGGTCAACATCAGGATCGGCGGCAGCAAGCAGTACGCCGACGAACTCGTGCAGTCGGACAGCCTGGCGATCAAGGCGCGCAACACCCGCGTGCAGCTGATCCTGCTGGTCGCCGGGGCCAACGACGACATCCGGTTCGGCCCGACCATGACCGACTGCGTGACCAGGCGGGTGTTCTTCCAGGGCGAGTGCTACGGCACGTACCAGCCCGGCTGGCAGGCACGCGCGGACGCGATGCGGCCCAAGGTCGAGCAGACCGTGCGCGACCTGAAGACCGTCATGGCCGACGCGGGCTACGCGAGCGGCGACTACAAACTCGTGCTGATGGGCTACCCGTCGCCGATCGCCCCGGACGTGGAGGACAACCCCGACTTCCCCGGCTGGTACGCCGGCGGCTGCGTGGGCTATCTGCGCGACGCGGCGTGGGGGCGCAACGAGGCGGTGCCGATCTTCGAGCGGGCCGAGCGTCAGGCCGCGGCGAACACCGGTGTCACCTACCTGGACAACTCGCGGCTGTTCCACGGCCACGAGGTCTGTACCGACAACACCTGGGCACGCGGCCTGTGGTTCGCCAACCCGAACGTGTTCGACCCGAACACGACCCGGCAGAGCTTCCACCCCAACGCGCGCGGCCACCTGGCGTTCGCGTCCTGCCTGACCCAGCTGTACGCCTCGGGCTGGAACCAGGCCGGTTGCGCGGACTCGGCAAGTACCGGACAGGCGAAGCTTTATCCGGGTGTACTCAGTGCCGACTTCCGGCAACTGCGCAACGAGGGGACCGGGTTGTGCGCCGACGCGTACGGCTTCTCCTCGCGCAACCACACCCCGGTGGACCTGTGGCCCTGCCACGGCGGGCGCAACCAGGGCTTCCGATACGACGCCGCGAACCAGTCGCTGCACACCGAACTCAGTGAGGACCGGTGTGTGGATCCGCTCGGCGGCGGGCGCGCCTCGGGCACCGCGCTGGTGTTGTGGAACTGCAACGGCGGCACCAACCAGCGCTTCGTCGAGGTCGCGGGCACGCTGCGGCCGGCCGACACGCAGACCCTGTGCGTGGCGGCGCCGGCGGCCGACGCGACGCTCGGCGCGAAGCTGGTGCTCGCCGGGTGCGACGGTTCGGCGGGGCAGCGGTGGGTGAAGGAGCCCGCCGCGCCGGTACGGTTCGCCGAACTCGTCTCCGGCGCCAAGTGCCTGGACGTGGACGGCGGCACGATGTCGTCCGGGCGGGCCGTGCTGGCCTGGGACTGCACCGGCAACACCAACCAGAAGTGGTGGCGCAATCCGGCCACCGGCCAGGTGCACAGCCTGAAGGACCCGGCGTACTGCCTGGACAACCGCGGCGCCACGGCGGCGGGCGCGGGCCTGGGCATCTGGCGCTGTGACGACGCGCACGGGGCGTACCTGAACAACCTGCGCTTCGACACCGATACGGCCGACCGCCTGGTCAGCCGGGTCTCCGGCCTCGCTGTCACCGCCCCGGCGGGCAACGGCGCGGTCACCCAGCAGCCGGTGGGCGCGTCGCCGGCGCAGACGTGGACGGCGGGGGTCTCGGTGGCCCTGCCCTACTCGGTGATTCCGTACGACGCCTACTGATCGCCCGCACGCACCACGCGGCCCCCGTCCGGATGCCGGGACGGGGGCCGCGGCCGTGGTCGCTTCCGGGGCGCGGCTCAGTCGCGGTCCGGGTCCTTGCGGAGGGGGTCCTCGCGGCGGACGGGCTCCTCCTTGCGGAACATGTCGCGCTCGCGCTCGCGGCCCCGGTCGAGTTCGCGGCGGTACTCGGTCTCCGGGGGCAGCTCGTGGACGCGCTCCGCCTCCGTCTCGCGAACGCGCTCCGCCTCCATTTCGCGAACGCGCTCCGCCTGCGTCTCGCGTTTGCGCTCGCGTTGTTCCTTGCGCCGCTTGACCCGCACCGACACGCCGCCCATCACGGCGAGGCCCTTGACCACCACGACGGGTGCGCGCGGGTCGTCGGTGTACTGCTCGTGGACGTCGAAGCTGCCCATGAAGCCGAACCCGTGGTCGCGCACGGTGACGCCCTCCGGGATCTTGATGTCGATCCCGCCCCAGATGGTGAACACCCGGATCACCAGCTCGGGTTCGTCGAACACCGCGTCGGTGAGGTCGATGTCCACCCCGCCCATCACCGCGACGGCGTTCAGCTTCCCGCCCGCGCGCCAGCGGCCCTTGCGGGTGGAACCGCTCCAGAACGCGAACATGTTCGACCGGGCGGGTTTCGGCGACACCGACGTGGTCGCGGCCGGCTCGTAGCCGATCGGGGCGGGTGCCGGGAGGTCGGCGATCAGCGGTTCGAGCTGGCTCACCGTCCTCGCGGCCAGCGCCGCGTCCACCCGTTCGGCGTGTTCCTCGGCGGTCAGGCGGCCCTCCGCGAGCGCGTCGCGCAATACGTTGACGTAGCGGTCGCGGTCCGCGTCGGACGCCCGCAGCTCGGGGGTGGGCGGTTGGGATCGACGCTCTGGGCTGGTGTCCACGAGGTCAAATCTAGCCCGGGGGTGCATTCGCCGGGAGTACGGACCGCGCGAGCAGCCGCACGGCCTCGCGCAGCCGGTCGGGGGACGACCCGGCGTAACCGATGATCACCGCCGGCGGGCCGGTCGCGAACGCGCGCAGGTCGGCCATCGGCTCGACCCGCACGCCGAGCGCCCCGGCCCGGCGTACCGTGGCCGACTCGTCGGAGCCGGGCGGCAGTTCGACGTAGAGGTGGATGCCCGCGGCGACGCCGTGCACCCGGGCGGCCGGCAGGTGTTCGGCCAGCGCCTCGACCACCGCGTCGCGGCGGGCGCGGTAGTGCGCGCGCATCGCCCGCAGGTGCCGCTCGTACGCGCCGGTGGCCAGCATCCGGACCAGGGTCAGCTGGGGGAGGGTGGCCGAGCCGAGGTCGGCGTTGGTCTTCAGGTCGTGGATCCGCTCGATCAGCGGTGCGGGCAGGACGGCCCAGCCCAGTCGCATCCCGGGCGCGAGCGCCTTGCTGGTCGAGCCCAGGTGCACCACCCGGTCCGGCGCCAGGCCCTGGAGGCAGCCGACCGGGTCGCGGTCGTAGCGGAACTCGGCGTCGTAGTCGTCCTCGACGATCAATCCGTCGTGCGTGCGGGCCCAGTCGACCAGGGCCGCACGGCGGCGGGGGGACAGGACCACGCCGGTGGGGTACTGGTGCGCCGGGGTGACCAGCACCGCCCGGGCGCCGGTGCGGGCCAGCGCCGCGACGTCGACACCCTCGGCGTCGGTGGGGGCGTAGGCGACGGCCAGGCCGTGGGTGGTGAAGATGCCGCGCTGCCGGTCGCTGGAGGGGTCCTCCACCGCGAGCACGTCCCGGCCGAGTCGGCGCAGCGCCTGGGAGACCAGGGACAGGCCCTGGGCGACGCCGTTGACCACCACGATGTGCTCGGGCCGGGCCTGCGCGGCCCGGACCCGGCCCAGGTAGTCGGCCAGCGCGGCGCGCAACTCGCCCGCGCCGGACGGGCCGGGATAGCCGAGCGCGCGGTGCGGGGCGGTGTTCAGCACGTGCCGGGTCGCGGCCAGCCACGCGGAGCGCGGGAACGCGGACAGGTCGGGCACCCCGGGCTTGAGGTCGTGGGTGATCGGGACGGCCGCGCCGGGATCGGGCGCGGCGGTCGGCTGGGGCGCGGTGCAGGCGGCGGTGACCTGGGTGCCGGAGCCGTGTCGGGAGACCAGGTAGCCCTCGGCGACCAGTTGCTCGTAGGCGTCGACGACCATGCCCCGGGAGACGTCCAGGCTCTCCGCGAGCGCGCGGGTGGACGGCATCCGGAATCCGGCGGGCAGCCGGCCCGAGCGGATCGCCTCGCGCAGGCCCGACTGCACCTGGGCGCCGAGGCGGCCCGCGGATCGGTCGAGGTGGACGAGGAGTTCGCGCATGGGGTGCCTGCCCTGGGGTGGCCGGGAGGGGAGGGCGGTCGCGGCCCGCCCGGCAGGGGAGGGTCGTGGGTTCGCCCCGGTGGGAGGTCGTGGGCCCGCCGCCCCGAAGTGGTCCGGTTTTTCGGGGCGGAAGTGGCTCTGCCGAGGGCTCCACCGGCTTCCTAACGTTACGGCACATGACGCTCTCCTCGATGTCCCCCCGCTCGATCGGTCTGCTGTGCGCGGCCTCCGCACAGGGGCTGATCGGCGCCGCCGCGGGCGTCTCCGCGGTGTTGCGCGACTATCCGGTGACCGGCGGCCAGATGCTCCGCTACACGCTGGCCGCGCTGGTGTTGTTCGGGGTGCTGCGGGTGCGTCGGATCCCGCTGCTGCGGCCGACCCGGCGCGAGCTGGTCCGGCTGGGGCTGCTCTCGCTGTCCGGGCAGACGGTGTTCAACCTGTGCCTGTTCGCCGCGCTCGACCGGGCCGACCCGGCCACGGTGGGCAGCATCCTGGGCGCGACGCCGCTGCTGCTCGTGCTGGTCGCGCCGCTGCTCGGCGGGCGCCGGCCGAGTCGGTCGGTGTTCGCCGCGGCGGTGCTGGTGGTGGCGGGGGCGGCGGTGGTGCAGGGGTTCGGCGGCGGGACGGCGGTCGGGTTGTTGTTCGCGTGTGGCGTGGCGCTGTGCGAGATGGGCTTCACGCTGATCGCGGTGCCGCTGCTGCCGCGGCTGGGTGCCTGGCGGATCGCGGCGTACGCGACGGCGATGGCGATTCCGCAGATGTCGGTGGTGGGGGCGTTCACCGACGGCACGGACCTGATCCGGATGCCGTCGGGCACCGAACTGGTCGCGCTGCTCTACCTGGCGCTGCCGCTCACCGCCGGGGCGTTCCTGCTCTGGTACTCGGCACTGGCCCGGGTCGAGCCGGAGCGGGCCGGGCTGTTCATGGGCCTGGTGCCGGTCACGGCGGCGCTGTCCGGCCTGGTGCTCGGCACCGGCACACCCACGATCGGCCAATTCGCCGGCGCCCTCCTGGTCGGCGTGGGCGTGGTCCTGGGCCTGCGTGCGGAGGAGGACGAGCCGGCGGCGCAGCACGGGGAGCCGGCTCGGCGATCGGTCGAGGAATTCTCCGCGCCGGCCGCAACGACCGCGGAGCCGCCGCCCACAAACCGATGACAGTGTTCATCGAGGTTCACCGAACCGAGGAGGGCGTCTTGGCCGAGCCAAGCATTCGGGAGGTGACCGGGATCGCTCGCGACCCGGCCCTCCTGGAGGCGTTCTATCGGAGAAACATCGACGCGGTGAATCGCTTCGTGGCCCGCAGGGTCGGCGACCCGCACGCGGCCGCCGATCTGACCGCGGAGGTCTTCCTCGCCGTGCTCGACACGGCGGCGACCTATCGCGGCGGCCCGGGTGGCGAGCGGGCCTGGTTGTACGGGGTGGCTCGCAACGTGGTGGCGAGCGAGCGGCGGCGGGCCGCGCGCGAGGAGCAGGCGTCACGGCGGATAGCCGGTCGGCGACTGGTCGACGACGACGACCTGGTGCGGATCGAGGAGCGGCTGGACGCCGAGGCGGCGGCTCGTCGCACCTACCGCGCGATCGAGCGGCTGTCCGAAGCCGATCGCGCGGTGCTCGAACTGGTCAGCGTCGACGGGTTGGACGTGACCGAGGCGGCGGCGGCGCTCGGGATCCGGCCGGTGTCGGCACGGGTGCGGCTGCACCGGGCGCGACGGCGGCTGATCGAGGAGCTGAGGGGGGAGCCGACGCAGGACCGGGAGCCGACCCGCCCGGTGCCTCGCGAGGGCGGGCGCACCGCGGGCGCACGCGTCGCGACCCACCCGACGGGCACCCCCGGCACGGCTTTGCGAGCGGAGGCGAAGGCATGAGCACCTTCGAGGAACGACTGCTGGACGAATTGCGGAAGGTGGCCGCGGCCGACGACACCATGCCGCCCCCGGTCGAGCCCGGCCGGCGGTTCGGGCGAAATCGGCGGACGGTGTTCGGTCTGGCCGCGTCGATGTTGCTCGCGACCGGCATCGCGGTCGGCGCGCCCCTGCTGGGCGAGGGTTCCTCGGCCGGCGCCCGACCGTTCGAGGTGATCCGGAAGGACGACGGGCGGATCCTGTTCCGGGTGGTCGAGTTCCGCAACCCCGAGGCGCTCGAACAACGGCTGCGGGAGCTGGGCGTCGCGGTGGTCGTGGACTACGTGCCGGCGAGCAAGCGGTGCCGGGAGCCGCGCTTCGCCGAACACCCGATGTCGGGCGACGACCTCACCGCGATCTACCACCGGAAGGAGATCCCGGCCGCGAACGGCGACGGGCCCGGCGCTGCCGCCTTCGAGGAGGCGAGCCAGGGGTGGCACGAACTGGTGCCCGGACTGATTCCGCCGGGCACCACACTCGTCCTCACCGAGGGTTACTACGACGGCACCGACCATTCCGGTTCCCTCGGGTCCTACGCCCTCGCCGCCGGTCCGGTGGCGCCGTGCGAGCTCGAACCCAAGCCCGGCTACGTGCCACCGCCGCGGCACGAGGACGAGCGCCCCCACTCGCCGGGTGCGCACCACCCGACCCCGGCGGCGACCTCGAAGCCGTGAGCGATCCGGGGCCGCTCTACTCTGGACGAGGCCCCGTTACCGCATGAGTGAGGATCACGATGTCCGCCCCTGAGAACTCCTTCAGCGCCTACACGGATCTGCTGCCGCTCGGGGAGGACACCACGCCCTACCGGCTGCTGACCGCCGACGGCGTGTCCACGTTCGAGGCGGGCGGGCGCCGGTTCCTCAATGTCGACCCCGAGGCGATGCGGCTGCTCGCGCGCACCGCGATGCGCGACATCTCGCACCTGCTGCGCCCCGGGCACCTGGCCCAGGTCGCGCGGATCCTGGACGACCCCGAGGCGTCGGCCAACGACCGCTTCGTCGCGCTCGACCTGCTCAAGAACGCCAACATCGCGGCCGGCGGCGTGTTGCCGATGTGCCAGGACACCGGCACCGCGATCGTGATGGGCAAGCGCGGGCAGCACGTGCTCACCGACGGGCGGGACGAGGAGCACCTGTCGCGCGGCATCGCCAACGCGTACACCGAGCTGAACCTGCGCTACTCGCAGATGGCCCCGCTGACCATGTGGGACGAGAAGAACACCGGCAACAACCTGCCCGCCCAGATCGAGCTCTACGCGACCCCGGGCGAGGCGTACAAGTTCCTGTTCATGGCCAAGGGCGGCGGCAGTGCCAACAAGTCGTACCTGTACCAGGAGACCAAGGCGGTCCTGAATCCGCAGAGCATGCTGCGCTTCCTGGACGAGAAGATCCGCTCGCTCGGCACCGCCGCCTGCCCGCCGTACCACCTGGCGATCGTGGTCGGCGGCACCAGCGCGGAGCACGCGCTCAAGACCGCGAAGTACGCCTCCACCCGCTACCTGGACACGCTGCCCGGTCAGGGCTCGCCGCTGGGGCACGGCTTCCGCGACGTGGAGTTCGAGGCCGAGGTGCTGAAGCTGACCCAGCGGATGGGCATCGGCGCGCAGTTCGGCGGCAAGTACTTCTGCCACGACGTGCGGGTGATCCGGCTGCCCCGGCACGGCGCGTCGTGTCCGGTGGCGATCGCGGTGTCCTGCTCGGCCGACCGGCAGGCGCTGGCCAAGATCACCGCCGAGGGGGTGTTCCTGGAGGAGCTGGAGACCGACCCGGCCAAGTACCTCCCGGAGACCACGCACGACGACCTCGACGACGCCGTCGTACAGATCGACCTCAACCGGCCGATGAGCGAGATCCGCGCCGAGCTGTCCAAGTACCCGGTCAAGACCCGGCTGTCGCTGACCGGCCCGGTCGTGGTCGCGCGCGACATCGCGCACGCCAAGATCAAGGAACTGCTCGACGCGGGCAAGCCGATGCCGCAGTACCTGCGCGACCACGCGGTCTACTACGCGGGCCCGGCGAAGACTCCCGAGGGTTACGCGTCGGGCTCGTTCGGCCCGACCACCGCCGGGCGGATGGACTCCTACGTGGAGCAGTTCCAGGCCGCGGGCGGCTCGTTCGTGATGCTGGCCAAGGGCAACCGGAGCAAGCAGGTCACCGACGCGTGCAAGACGCACGGCGGCTTCTACCTCGGCTCGATCGGCGGCCCGGCCGCGCGCCTGGCCCAGGACTGCATCAAGAAGGTGGAGGTCCTGGAGTATCCGGAGCTGGGCATGGAGGCGGTCTGGAAGATCGAGGTCGAGGACTTCCCCGCCTTCATCGTGGTCGACGACAAGGGTGAGGACTTCTTCGCCGACGTCACCACGCCGACCTTCCACATCAACCGGCGGCCGTGAGCCCGGTCGCTTCGTCGCGGCCCGGGTGTCGAGCAGGTTCGGCACCCGGGCCGCGGCCGTCACGCCCTAGGCGAGGTCGGGGTCGAGCGGGGTCTCCAGCAGGGCGGCCAACTCGGCGGTGAACGCCGTGACGCGAGGGCTGCCGGGGCCGCCGAGCGGGGCCAGGAAACGTGCGTGCAGTTCTTGGACGATGCCGATCGCGCGCCCGGTGACCTCACGTCCGTGCTCGGTGAGGGAGAGCCGTACGGCCCGGGTGTCGGCCGCGTCGCGGGTGCGCTCGATCAGGCCCGAGCCCTCCAGGGTGCGTGCCAGCTTCGAGACGTAGAGCGCCTCCAGGCCGGTGTGGTCGGCGAGTTCACGCTGACTGGGCTGCCGCCCGGAGCGCGCCATGCCGTACAGCGAGGCCAGCAGCGAGTATTGCGCGTGGGTCAGCCCTTCCGGCCCGACGGCCCGGTCCACCGCCACCCGCCACTTCATCGACAGACGCCACACCAGAAAGCCGGGCGTCGCCCCTTCGGTCGTCGTGCTCATGGCGAAAACAGTACATGGCTATCAAATACATGGACGCTGTTTCCCGCGGGTCGGAAAGTGGGGTCGTCGGTTGTCGGTTTCCTTGACGTTTCCTTGTGGTTACTTGTCGTCGCCTTGTCACGCCGGCGCGCATGCGCGGGATTTCGTCGGGTAGGCGACACCCACCGAGCCCACCAGCCGACGTGAGGAGCACAGCGTGACGGAACGGATCGAGATCATCCGCAGCGTCCGCGCGACTTGGACACCCCCGCCGGCCGGCGCGTGTGCGAGCGTGGACCGGGAGGTCTTCCTCGGCTACCCCGGGGAGCCCGCGGTCGCCCGGCTCGCCCGTGAGGAGGACGCCAAGCGCGTCTGCGCACGCTGCTCGGTCCTGTTGGAATGCCGGGAGAGCGCCCTGGCCGAGACCAACCCGGTCGGGGTGCGCGGCGGCCTGACGCCGAACGAGCGTGGGGCGGTGCGCCGCCGGCGCGCCCATCACTGACCCGCCGTCATCCCGGGTGCCGGTCCGCCTCGCCGACGATGTGGTCGTGCGGGGTGTCCGTGGTCAGCCGGGCCAACTTGCGCAGCAGCGCGCTCAGTTCCTCGGACTGTTCGGGCGACCAGTCCGCCATCACCTCGGTGAGCATCTGCCGACGGGCCTCGACCAGCGCCTCCAGCGTCTCGTGGCCCTTGGCGGTGAGCGCCATGGTGCCCTCGCCGAGCCGCTCGATGTGCCCGGAGAAGGTCAGTTCGTCGGCGTAGCGGCGAACCCTGGCCTCGGGCTCGTGGATGCGGACGGCGAGGTCGGGGATCGAGATCGGCCCCAACTGGTCGACCTGCACCAGCCCGTACGCGCACGGCACCGACAACTCCACGCCCGAGCGGTCGATCATGCGCTCGTAGCGCGACCAGCCGTTCTCCCGGTGCACCATCTGTGCCATCGCCCGTTCGATCTCGTCGACCGAACTGCGCGAGGTGGGCGACATCAACGGGGTCTGCTCGGTCTCGCGGGTGGCCTCGCGCAGCGGCACCTCGCGGAGCAGGAACGACAACAGGAACGCGATCAGCACGATGCAGGAGGCGACCAGGAAGACGGTCTGCAGTGACTGCGCGTACGCGTGGATGAAGCCGGTCTTGGCCGCGGGCGGCAGCCGGTTCAACTCGGCCGGGTTGATCGCGGACGAGGATCCCGGCGCGGTGCCGGGTGGCAGGCTCTCGCCGCGCGCGGCGGCCTCGCGCAGGTGGACCGCCAGGCGGTTGTTGAAGATGGTGCCGAAGACGGCCGCGCCGAACGAGCCGCCGATGGAGCGGAAGAAGGTCGCGCCGGCGGTGGCCACGCCGAGTTCGGCGTAGGGCACGGCGTTTTGCACGGCGAGCACGATGACCTGCATGACCAGGCCCAGGCCGACGCCGAAGACGAGCATGTAGAGCGAGGAGGCGGCGGTGGTGGTGAACTCGTCCATCCGCGACATCAGGAACATGCCGACCGCCATCACGGCGGTGCCCACGATCGGGTAGATCTTGTACCGGCCGGTCCGGCTGATCAGTCGACCGCTGACGATCGAGGTGACCAGGAGCCCGCCCATCATCGGCAGCAGCCGCAGGCCCGACTCGGTCGGCGAGGCGCCGTTGACGACCTGCATGAACAGCGGCAGGAAGCTCAGTCCGCCCATCATCGCGAAGCCGACGATGAAGCCGATGCCCGCGGTCACCGAGAAGATCCGGTTGCGGAACAGGGTCATCGGGAGCACCGGTTCGGCCGCGCGCCGCTCGACCACGACGAAGGCGACGAGCAACACCACGGCCGCGACGCCCAGTCCGAGGATCTGCCCGGAGCCCCACGGGTAGGTGGTGCCGCCGAAGGTGCTGAGCAGGACCAGGCAGGTGGTGCCGGCGGCCAGGAGGGTGATGCCGAGGTAGTCGATGCTCGGCCGGGTGTGTACCTCCTTGGTGTGCAGCGCGGCGGCGATCACCGCGAGGGCGATCGCGCCGATCGGGAGGTTGATGTAGAACACCCAGCGCCAGGTGAGGTGGTCCACGAAGAAGCCGCCGAGCAGCGGCCCGGCCACCGAGGTCACCCCGAACACCGCGCCGAACAGGCCCTGGTAGCGCCCGCGCTCGCGGGGCGGCACCACGTCGCCGATGATCGCCTGGGACAGCACGATCAGCCCGCCGCCGCCGAGTCCCTGGATGGCGCGGAAGGCGATCAACTCGGTCATGCCCTGGGCGATGCCGCACAACACCGAGCCGATCAGGAAGATCACGATCGACGCCTGGTAGAGCTTCTTGCGCCCGAACAGGTCGCCCAGCTTGCCCCACAGCGGCGTGCTCACGGTCGACGCGAGCAGATACGCGGTGACCACCCACGACAGGTGATTGAGCCCGCCGAGGTCGCCGACGATGGTCGGCAGCGCGGTCGACACGATGGTCTGATCGAGCGCGGCCACCAACATCCCGAGCATCAGCCCGGTCAACACCAACCCGAGCCGAGGCGCAGCCTCCACCCCGGCCGGACTGCTGCCATGCCTGCGCTGCGGCGCGCTCATCCGGTGGCCTCCTCGATCGACGCTCAAGGAGGATCCCCACAAACAGG
The DNA here is from genome assembly GCF_003967355.1 of Embleya hyalina. Lineage (GTDB taxonomy): Bacteria > Actinomycetota > Actinomycetes > Streptomycetales > Streptomycetaceae > Embleya > Embleya hyalina. Next base: position 219,971 of record NZ_BIFH01000030.1, read on the forward strand.
TACAAAATCCGCACCTATTAGTGGGACAAGCGCACGCCCCGAGTCTCGGCGCCGAACGCCGACCGAGCCATTTCGGCCCGGCCGGCGTTCGAGGCCACCTCGGTCGACGGCCGGGGTCAATCCCCCGGCCGCAAGGGCCTAACGCGCGTGGTCGAAGTCGATCGCGCTGTACGCCCGCAGCTTCGCCAGCCGATGCTGGCTGTCGATCTGCCGAATCGTGCCGGACTTCGACCGCATCACCAGCGACGAGGTGAGCGCCGTGCTCGCCCGATACCGCACCCCGCGCAGGAGTTCGCCGTCCGTGATCCCCGTGGCGACGAAGAAGACGTTGTCGCCGCGCACCAGGTCGTCGGTCAGCAGCACGCGCGAGAGGTCGTGTCCCGCGTCGATCGCCTTCGCCCGCTCCGCCGCGTCCTTGGGCCACAGCCGACCCTGGATCACGCCACCCATGCACTTGATCGCGGCGGCGGCGATGATGCCCTCGGGCGTGCCGCCGATGCCGAGCAGCAGGTCGACGCCGGTGCCGTCCTTGGCCGCCATGATCGCGCCGGCCACGTCGCCGTCGGTGATGAACTTGATCCGGGCGCCCGCCTCGCGGATCTCCTTGACCATCGAGTCGTGCCGGGGGCGGTCCAGGATGCAGACCGTGACGTCCTCGACGGCGCTGTGCTTGGCCTTGGCCACCCGGCGGATGTTCTCCGCGATCGGCGCGGTCAGGTCCACCACGTCGGCCGCCTCGGGGCCGGTGACCAGCTTCTCCATGTAGAACACGGCCGAGGGGTCGTACATGCTGCCGCGCTCGGACACCGCCATCACCGCGACCGCGTTGTTCATCCCCTTCGCGGTCAGCGTGGTGCCGTCCACGGGGTCGACCGCGACGTCGCACTCGGGCCCGGAGAGGTCGCCGACGCGCTCGCCGTTGAACAACATCGGGGCGTCGTCCTTCTCGCCCTCCCCGATCACCACCACACCGTTCATCGACACGGTGTGGATCAGGCTGCGCATCGCCTTCACCGCGGCGCCGTCCGCGCCGTTCTTGTCGCCCCGACCGACCCACCGGCCGGCCGCCATCGCGGCGGCCTCGGTGACCCGGACGAGTTCCAGCGCGAGGTTGCGATCCGGAGCCTCCGGCGCGACTTCGAGTTGCGGGGGTACAGATTGGTCCGTCATGCGGCGGGCCTTCCTGTAGGGGAACCGGTCCGTAACCACGAGGGGTGCCCTGATCCCCCGGAGCCGTGTTCGCCATCGGGTGCGGGTGGCACGGCGATCGCGTGGCCCGGGTCCGGACTGGTTCCAACGGGATTGCCCCGATGTTATCGGTGGGCGGTGTTATCGGTGCGGGTAGGCCGTGCGGAATCGGCCGGCGGGCAATGCGACCATGTTCGGGTGGCGAGGAAGTCGGGTCGCGAGACCGTTCGAGACATGGTTCTTTCCCTGGGCGCGTGTGGCCTGGTGGTCGGTGCGCTGTTCCTGGTGGCTCCGCACAACGAGAGCGATCCCGTGCGTCGGGTGGCCTACGAGACGTCGTTCCGACAGGCGGCCCGGGTGGCCCCGTACCCGCTGCTCGCCCCGCAGGGCCTGGACGAGCGTTGGCGGGCGACCTCGGTGGACTACCAGGGCGTCGACCGCAACCAGACCAAGTGGCACATCGGGTTCATCAACCCCGACGAGAAGTACGCCGCGGTGGAGCAGAGCAACGGCTTCAGCGACGAACTGGTCCGGGACAAGGGCAAGCGCGGCCGACCGATCGGCGATCGCGACGTGGCCGGCGAGCAGTGGAAGGCGTACGACGGCCCCAAGTACCGCTCGCTGGTCCGGGTGCGCGACGGCGTCACCACGATGGTCACGGGCAACGCGACTTTCGAGGATTTGACCGTTCTCGCCGCATCCCTGCGTCCCGCCGGCGTCTGAGTCGAAATACGCGAGATCCGTCCGACGTATCGGGGTGATTCGGGCGGCCCAGTGCACATGTTGCGCAGGTGCTTGTAAAGCTTTTGTAAAGACCCAACGTCCTCCCCTGCCCCGTTCGTTGCTCCCGCCCCTAGGGTCCGGAAGCCCGGTCGAACATGCGTCGGCGCCGTCGTGACCCGATGGTTGCCGGCACAGGTCCACCGGGCTTTCCGAGCCGTCCCGACGCCGTGTGCGCTTGATCAGATCCCGCGCGGCGTCGCTTTGCGTCCGGGGGATGGCCCCCCGGTCGGAAAGGGGAGCACGTTGAGTCCATTGATACCCGGGAGGGCTGCGACGCCGCCCCGAGGCGTCCGGCGGGTGAAGCGCCGCGTGGCACTGCTGTCCGTGTCCGCGCTGGCGATCACCGGCCTCGCGGCCACGACCGCGCCCTCGACATCCGCCACGCCTACGCGCGTGGACACCACAAAGGCGGTGTGGAACCCGGGCCCCGAGGACCACTACGTCAACTCCGTCGATGCGGCGATCGACACCAGCGCGCTGCCGGACGATCCGGCCAAGGCGGCGGCGCTCAAGGCGCAGAACGAGCGCAACGCCGCGACCAAGCGCAAGAATTCGGACGGCAACCCGCGCGCCGCCGCCCAGCTCAAGGAGCTCGAGGCCGAGGCGAGCCGCACGGGCAAGAGCCCGGCCGAGATCAAGGCCGAGCGCAGCGGCAAGCCCGCCGACGCCAAGCAGAACGCGAAGCTGCTCACCGTCCTGGTCGAGTTCAACGACCAGGCCAACGACGACTTCTCGGGGTACAAGCGCCCGACCAGCGTGTCGGACCCGACCTGTGTCACCGAGCCCCCCGGCACGGTGAAGAACGGGCCGCTGCACAACCAGCTGCCCAACCCGGCGCTGAACCCGAACGACAACAACACGCAGTGGGTGCCGAACTTCGACCAGGCCCACTACAACAAGATGCTCTACACCAAGGAGGGCATCACCGAGCGCATGCGCACCGACCTCAAGGGGCCGGACGGCAAGCCGGGCATCAGCCTCGCGGGCCAGACCATGCGCAACATGTACGAGGAGATGTCGGCCGGAAAGTACTCCGTCTCCGGCGAGGCCACCTCCTGGATCAAGGTTCCGCACTCCGAGGCCTGGTACGGCGCGGGTGCCTGCGGCAACGCCCAGCAGGACAACAGCGGCAGCCCGCAGAACCCGCTCGGCGCGCAGAAGCTGGCCATCGACGCGGTCGACGAGCTGGCGAAGTCGCAGCCGAACTTCCCGTGGGCGGACTACGACAAGGAAGACCCGGGCGACGCCGACCACGACGGCAACACCCAGGAGCCCGACGGCGTGGTGGACCACCTGGTCCTGGTCCACGCCGGCAAGGACAAGTCCGCCGGCGGCGGCGCCGAGGGCACCTACGCCATCTGGGCACACGCCTCCACCGTGCTCTTCGGACACCAGGTCCCCGGCAGCGACATCAAGATCGCGAACTACATCGTCCAGCCCGAGGACTCCGGAGTGGGCGTCTTCGCCCACGAATTCGGCCACGACCTCGGACTCCCCGACCTGTACGACAACTTCAGCGGCGGGCAGACGGACCTGAACTTCTGGGACCTGATGTCGGCCGGTTCGCACACCGGCCCGCTGTTCCAGTCGCAGCCCGCGCACATGGGCATCTGGGACAAGTACGCGCTCGGTTGGCTGACCCCGGACCTGGTCAAGGTCGGTGACCGGCCCAAGGTCGCCACCCTGGGTCAGGCCGCGAAGACGCCCAAGGGCACCTCGCGGGGCATCCGGGTCAACCTGCCGAACAAGCAGGTCGCGGTCGGCAAGCCGCACGGCGGCAACGGCATGTGGTACTCCGGTCAGGACCAGGCCTGGTCCGACGTCCGGATCGAGCGCGCCATCGCGGTGCCGGCCGGCTCCGACGTGAAGTTCTGGATGTGGAACGACTACGTCATCGAGCAGGACTGGGACTTCGGCTTCGTCGAGGTGTCCACCGACAACGGCGCCACCTGGAAGCAGCTCGCGGTCAAGGACGAGGCGGGCGCGCTGGTCAGCACGCCGGCGGACTACCCGGACCCGCAGAAGAACCTGGCCACGTTCCGCAAGACCAGCGGTCTGACCGGCTCCAGCAACGGGTGGCGGCACGACAACGTGGACCTGACCCCGTACGCGGGCCAGAACATCAAGCTGCGGCTGGACCTCAACACCGACGCCGCCTTCATGGAGAAGGGTTGGTTCGCCGACGACTTCTCGCTCACCAACGGCGGCACCACGGTGTGGTCCGACGACGTGGAGCAGGGCGACAACGGCTGGACCGCGATCAAGGGCACCAACGCGATCACCAAGGGCGAGGGCTGGGGCCGGACCAACGGCACCTTCGAGCGGGAGCAGTACTACCTGCTGGAGTGGCGCAACCTGTCCGGCTTCGACGAGGGCCTGAAGTACGCGTACACCGCCGGCGAGAACGGCAAGACCAACCGGGTGCCGTACAACGCGCCGGGCATGCTGGTGTGGCTGCGCGACAACGAGTACCAGAACAACGGCGTCAACTTCAACATCAACAACGGGCCCTCGTGGGGTCCGAAGGGTGAGCTGTTGATCGTCGACTCGCACCCGGACCCGCTGCGCTTCTCCGGCGACGCCGCGGCGCAGTTCCCCAAGCCCGACCCGAACAGCCCGGGCATCGAGTCGAAGAACGTGTTCGGCAACCTCGGCTCCCGGTCGCAGTCGGCCAACGCGGCGTTCGGCTTCACCAAGACCACGCCGTTCACGGACTGCATCCCCGGGACCAAGTACTGCACCTCCTTCGGGGCGCAGAACCCGGTGACGCTGTTCACCGACACGGTCGGCTGGGCGCCGGGCACCGAGATGTACAAGGGTCGCGCGCTGCCCAAGGACCGCTACGGCTCGGCCGTGGTCCCGGCGAAGGCGCCGTACACGACCAAGGTCACCAAGGCGGACGGCACGCTGGACAAGGACGCGTTCGGCAAGCTGTTCCACGGCTCCGAGTTGGGCACGGGCAACCCGGGCTTCGACAAGGGCTACGGCGTGACCGCGCTGCCGGTGCTCCCGCTGCCGGGCGGCTCCGGTGCGGTGGTCTGGATCCTGCCCGCGCAGAAGTAGGTTCCTCCGCGCGTGACGGTCGAGTGACGGTCGCGTGGGGGTGGAATCGGTAGGTCCGGTGGATCCGTTGGATCCGGTGGATCCGTGGGATTCGTAGGACGAAAGGGGCGCTCCCGAGTGGGAGCGCCCCTTTCGCCGTGCCGGTCGCCTCGTGTCGGGTTGGTCGGCGGGTCAGTCGTCCCGCTCGCCCGACTCGTCCGGCGCGCCGTCGGCGCCGGCGCGCTCGGCGCGGACCGCCGCGTCCAGGCGAGCCCGGGCGCCGTCGAGCCACTGCTCGCAGACCACGGCGAGCCGCTCGCCGCGCTCCCACAGGGCCAACGACTCCTCCAGGGTGATGCCGCCGGTCTCCAGGCGGCGCACGACCTCGATCAGCTCGTCACGGGCCTGCTCGTAGGCCGGCGCCTCGTCCTCCGGCACGGATGCGGTCTGCTGCTCGCTCATGGCGCCAGCCTAGTTCGTGGGTGTCGGGGTCACGGGCGGGCGGAGGTGACCCGCACGGCGGCGCCGCGGTTCGGGTCGCGCCCGGCCGGGCTCACGAGCGTGGCCGAGGCGCCGTAGGCGAGGGTGGGGCCGGGATCGCCGTCGCCGAGCACGGAGCCCTTGTACGGCACGCCGTGGTGCTCGGGATCGGGCGAGCCGTCCGGAAGGACCACCCGGGTGCTGTACGGCCCGCGTGCGGGCACCACGGTCGACCCGTCGGTGAAGCGATCCACGGGCGCGCCGTCGACGTACTCCACGCCCGGCGCCCAGCCGCGCGCGTCGGAGAACGCGCGGACCGGTTCGCGGGCGGCGAAGTCCTGGCACCACGCGCCGTTGGAGTGGCACGCGACGAACGTCGGGGTGGGGGCGAAGCCGAACGCGGCGTCGGCGGACTGGGCGCGGCTGTCCAGGTTCTTCCGCGGGTTGCCCTTGGCCGTGTAGTGCTCGGCCGCCTCGCCCGTCCAGCGGCGCGGGTCGGGATGGGCGTCCACGAGCAGGGTCTGGCCCTTGGCGCCGTAGCTGGGCGGGGCGCCCAGATTGAAGTTCACGCCGTTGTTCTGGTACTCGGCGTCGCGCAGCCAGACCAGCATGCCGGGCACGTTGTAGCCCAAGCGGCGGACCTGTACGCCCCGTTCGTCGCTGTGTCCGGCGGTGTAGGCGTGGCTCAGGCCGCGGTCGAAGCCGACGGGCGCGCGCCATTCCAGGAGGTAGTACTGCTCGCGGTCGACCTCGCCGGAGGTCTGCCCCCAGCCCGCTCCGCGGGTGACCGTGGTGCTGCCCTTGATCGCGGTCCAGCCGTTGTCGCCCCGCTCCACGTCGTCGGACCACACCGTGGCGCCGTCGGGGCCGCCGGTGAGTGTGAAGTCGTCGGCGAACCAGCCCTTCTCCATGAAGGCGGCGTCGGTGTCGAGGTCCAGCCGCAGCTTGATGTTCCGGCCCGCGTACGGGGTCAGGTCGACGTTGTCGTGCCGCCAGCCGTTGGTGGTGCCGGTCAGGCCGTCGGCCTTGCGCAGCTCGGCGAGGTTGTGGTTCGGGTCGGGGTAGTCGGGCGGGGTGCTCACGAGGTTGCCGGCCTCGTCCTTGACCGCGAGCTGCTTCCAGGTGGCGCCGTTGTCGGTGGAGGCCTCGACGAAGCCGAAGTCCCAGTCCTTTTCGATGGTGTAGTCGTTCCACATGGAGAAGGTCGCGGGGCCGCCGGTGGGGACCGCGAGGTCGCGGACGAGGCGGGCGTCGGACCATTCCTGGTCCCGCTCCGAGTACCACATGTGCGTGCCGCTGTGCGGGGTGCCGATCCGGACACGTTCGTCGGGCAGGTTCACCCGGACCGCGTCGCGGGTGCCGGGCGGCGGGGCGGCGGCGGCGCCGAGCAGCACGGTGGAGGGGGCGCCGCCGACCGGGACGACCGGGGGATCGATCCAGCCCAGCACGTACTTCGACCACGCGCCCATGTGCGCGGGCATGGTCTGGAACAGCGGGCCGGCGTGCGATCCGGAGGACATCAGATCCCAGAAGTCGACGTCGGTGTCCCCGCCGCTGAAGTTGTCGTACAGGTCGGGGAGTCCGAGGTCGTGGCCGAATTCGTGGGCGAAGACGCCCACTCCGGAGTCCTCGGGCTGGACGATGTAGTTCGCGATCTTGATGTTGCTGCCGGGGACCTGGTGTCCGAAGAGCACGGTGGAGGCGTGTGCCCAGATGGCGTAGGTGCCCTCGGCGCCGCCGCCGGCGGACTTGTCCTTGCCGGCGTGGACCAGGACCAGGTGGTCCACCACGCCGTCGGGCTCCTGGGTGTTGCCGTCGTGGTCGGCGTCGCCCGGGTCTTCCTTGTCGTAGTCCGCCCACGGGAAGTCGGGCCGGGCGGCGGCCAGCGCGTCCACCGCGTCGGTGACGAACTGCCTTACCCCGCGCGGGTTCCGCGGGCTGCCGCCGTTGTCCTGGCGGATCGCGCCGCAGTGGCCGGCGGCGTACCAGGCCTCGGAGTGCGGGACGGTCACCCAGCCGGCCGCCTCGCCGCCGATCGAGTAGGAGCCGTGCGACATTTCCCGGTACATCGAGCGCATGCTCAGGCCGGAGAGGTCGATGCCCGGCTTGCCGTCGGGACCGGTCAGGTCGGGACGGACGCGCTCGGTGATGCCCCGGTCGGAGTAGAGCATCCGGTCGTAGTGATCCTTGCCGAAGTCCGCGACCCACAGCGTGTTGTTGTCCCGGCCGCCGGCCGCCGGATCCGGGAGCAGATTGTGCCGGGGACCGTTCTTGACGGTGCCCGGCGGTTCGGTCACGCAGGTCGGATCGGCCACGCTCGTGGGCCGGCGGAACCCGGAGAAGTCGTCGTCGGCGTGCTCGTCGAACTCGACGAGAAGGGTCAGGAGCCGGGCCTCGCGGTGCGGTGCGCCCTCCTGGGCCCGAGGACTGACCCCGGTCCGGGCGGCGACCGCCTCGGCCCGCGCGAGCCGGCGCGCGGCGACGGGATTCCCGGCGGCGAACTTGCGGTCGTACTCCCGCGCCCGCCGCTCGGCCGCGAACGCCCGCTCACGCACCTCCGGCGGCACATCGGGTGGCAACGGATCCCTCGGCGCAACGTAGTTCACATAGGAGTCGGCGACGGACGGATTCCACCGCGCGGGCGAGTCGTCGTCGGCGCGGGCCACGGAGGACGTGACGACACCGGTGAACAACAACGCGGACGCGGCCAGCAGATGACGCAACACATGCGCAAAATATGCCGCTTCACCGGCCGGTCGAGTGAAATCCGACGTCTTGTCCTACAAATGGGCCAACCCAACCCCACCACAACACCCACACAGCCGACCCCAACACCCCCCCGACACCCGAGGCCCCCAAGCCCGACACCCCCAGCCGGTCCGAGCGTTCGAGGAAGCCCAAGCCCCGACATCCCCACACCCCACCCACCCCCACAGCCCGTCCGGCGTTTGAGGACACTCGAGCCAGGCACCCCGTTACCGCAGCCGGTCCGCTCGGGCCCGTACCCCCCAGCCGGTCCGGCGCTTGAGGACAAGCGGGCCGCAGGCCGGCCCCGGCAGGCGTGATCGCGTGGGCCATCCATCCCGGCCCGTCCGGCGTTTGAGGACACTCGGGCCAGGCACCCTCTTACCGCAGCCGGTCCGCTCGGGCCCGTACCCCGCCAGCCGGTCCGGCGCTTGAGGACAAGCGGGCCGCAGGCCGGCCCCGGCAGGCGTGATCGCGTGAGCCACCCATCCCAGCCCGTCCGGCGCCTGAGGACCGGCGTCGTCACCCACCGTCCACCGCAGGACCGTCCGCCACCACCACGTCGAACCGCCCCGAAGCCACCCGCGCGGTCAGCGCCTCGCCCGCCGCCACCTCGCCCGGATCCCGCACCGCGTGGCCGTCCGCCCGCTGCAGCACCGCGTACCCGCGCTCCAACGTGGCCGCGGGCGACAACGCGACCACCCGCGCCCGCGTGTGCGCGAGGTCGCTCTCGGCCCGCTCCAGGAGGTGCCGCAGCGTGCGCCGAGAGCGCTCCACCAGCCCGGCCACCTCCTCCGCCCGCAGGTCCACCATCCGCCGCGGATCGGCCAACACCGGCCGCGAACGCGCCGCCCGCAACCCCTGGTACTCCCGATCCAACCGCGCCCGCAACGCGAGCCGCCCCCGATCGCGCACCTGGTGCACCCGGTGCAACTCCTCGCGAATATCCGGCACGATGCGCTTCGCCGCGTCCGTGGGCGTCGACGCCCGAAAGTCGGCCACCAGATCCAGCAGCGGCGAGTCCGGCTCATGCCCGATCGCACTCACCACCGGCGTCGTACACGCGAAGACGGCCCGCACCAGTTCCTCACTCGAGAACGGCAGCAAATCCTCGACGCTGCCACCCCCACGAGCCACCACGATCAGATCCACATCCGGATCCGCGTCCAACTCGCGGACCGCCGCAACCACCTGCGAAACCGCGCTTACCCCCTGCACCGCCACGTTCCGCACCGCGAACCGCACCGCCGGCCACCGCCGCCGAGCGTTCTCCAACACGTCCCGCTCGGCCGCCGAGGCCCGCCCACAAACCAACCCCACCCGATGCGGCAGAAACGGCAACGCCCGCTTGTGCCGAGGATCGAACAACCCCTCCGCGGTCAGCGAGCGCTTCAACTGCTCCAGCCGGGCCAACAACTCCCCGATGCCCACCGGCCGAATCTCCGCCGCCCGCAACGACAACGTCCCGCGCGCCCGATACCAGTCCGCCTTGGCGTGCACGACCACCCGCGACCCCTCGGCCACGATGTCCCCGACCGCGTCGAAGACCTTCCGATAGCAGGTCACCGAAATCGACACGTCCTGCTCGGCGTCCCGCAGGGTCAAGAACACCACCCCGGCCCCCGGCCGCCGACTCAACTGCGTGATTTGCCCCTCCACCCACACATCCCCGAGCCGATCGATCCACCCCCCGATCAGTCGCGAGATCTCGGCCACGGGCAGTGGCGCATCGGCAGACGTCGTAAGACCCATCCCGAGAGGCTACCCACCCCACCCACCCCCACCCCGCGACGGCCGCCACCACCCACGGGATCGATCGGCGTCCCGGCGTCCGCTCAGCGCTCCGGGGTCCATCTGTGGATCAGTTCGTGTTGGGCCAAGTCCTTGAAGTAGCGGTGGCGCGACCAGGCGGCGAGGTCGCCGATGACGATCAGGCGTCGGCGGGCGCGGGTGACGGCGACGTTGAGGAGGTTGGGCTTTTGGGCGGCCCAGTTTCGGGATCCCACCTGGCCGGCGCCGGTGCCCAGTACCAGGATCACGATGTCGGCTTCCTTGCCCTGGGTGGTGTGCACCGTGCCGTAGCGCTTGGCGGTGAGAGATCCGCCCACCACCTTGCCGAGGCCGTGGACGACGTCGCGGAAGGGACTGACGACGAAGACCGACTCGTTCAGGCGACGCTTCTGCTCGGCGGCGTGATCGCCTCCCGCGGCGCTTCCCGGGGATACCTCGTCGGAGTACAGCCACTCCTGCCGGATCGCTTCGTCGATGCGGGTGCGGATCCGGTCGAGGGTGATCTCCAGGGCCCTCCCTTCCTCCGGGTTCCACTTCTCCTCGCCCGGCAGGGCTCGAACGTCCCACCACACACTGCGCTGTGCGAGCACGAAGTCGTCCTGGTCCCGATTCACTCCGTAGACCATCATCCCGTCGTAGGCGATCTTGTTGCTGACGTCGAACATCAGGCGATCGCAGCGGCGGTGCACGCGCAGGGGAGAGCCGAGCCAGATGTCCTCACCCTCGTGGTCCCTCAGCCAGGTGCCGTACGGGTTGAGGCGGTCGGCGAGGGCCTGGACCGAGGTGGCGGCCGGGGCCCACCGGCGGTCCACCTCGAAGTGTCGAGCCAGGCGCCGCTGGCCCGTCCACGGGAGGGTGACCACGGGTTCGAGCTGCAACGGGTCGCCGACGACGACGGCGCGGCGGGCACGCCACAACGCGCCGACCACCTCCTGTGGGGCGGCTTGACCGGCCTCGTCGACGAACAGCCACCCCAGGGCCTCGCTGCCCAACGGGGCGAACATTCGGCCGACGGACGCGAAGGTCGTCGAGACCACGGGAACCACGAGGAACAACAACTGCCAGGCGGCGAGCACCGTTTCGGCGGGCAGGTCCGACGGCGCCCGACCGCTGACCACGTCCATCACGGCCTGGAGGTTCTTGCGCATGCGGTCGGGCGCGCCGGCCAGCAGCGCGCGGTGCAGATCCAGGGCCGCGAGGAAGAGCTCCGAGCGCGCCTCGGCGAACTCGGCGTCCATCCAGGGCGCCGACCGCTCCCGGATCTCCATGGCGTTCCGGTCGTCGAGGGCCGCCGACCATTCGGCGCCCGGTACGCGGTCGCCCCAACGCTCCCTGGCCGCGGCCAACGAACGTTGCTCCTCCTCCCGTTCGCGATGCCGAAGAGCCACCTGCCGACCGGCCTCGGCGGTGGTGGCGACCTGCCGCTCACGGGCCTGATCGCACGTGTTCAGCCGGATCTCGGTACGCGTGATCGCGGCTTGTGCGTGGTCCACACTCCCCTGCGCCGAGCGCAGCGACGCGTGTCGCGTGGCCAGGGCGGATTCCAACTCCGCGAGGAAGGCGTCCGCGGCCATTACCGCCGCCTCGAGCGGCAGACGTCCGGCCTCCCAGCGCCGCATCGGCTCACGGCTGACCAGTCTCCGCAATCGGCCGGGTCTGCCCGCGTCGTGGATGCGCAGTTCCGCCTCCGCCGTCCGCACGCCCTCCTCGCCGTGGCGGACCGCCGCATGCGCCAGGTCGAGTCGGGTGCGCTCGGCGGACATCACGTTCCGCCGGCGGGCGAGTGCCGCTCGGCGGTCGGCGAGCTCGCCCTCGATGCGCTGCTGCTCCCGCCGCAGGAGCAGCAGCGTGTCATGGGCGCCGGACTCGCGGGTCGCCAGTTCGTCCAGGAGGGCGTCGGGGCCGGCGAGCCGGGCGAGCAGGTCCGCGATCGCCTGCCGCTCCGCGGCCGACTTCCGTACCCGCTCGCGGGCCCGGGTGAAGCGCCGGACGGCCTGCTTCCAGGTCTCCCGACCCAGTGGCGCCACCGTGTCGGCATCGGTGTTCGTATCCGGGGCGTCCGCGGTGTTCGGTGCGAACGAGGAGCGCTGTCCACCCTGTAGATGATCGCTCTGCAGCTGCAGCATCTTCTGCAGGCCCAGGAGCGGTCGTTCCTCGCTCGCTTCCGGTCCCGGCCGCGGCCCCGGTTTGCCATTGCCCTTGGCCTGCTCGCCCCACCAGAAGCGCTGGACGAAGTCGGAGCGATTGCTGCGCCGTCCCAGGCGGGCGGCGATCGCGCCCCAGGCCTCCTCCTCCAGCGCCAGGCTGGCCGGCCCGGCGAGGTAGTCGGCGCGTCCCTGCCATGCGTCGCCGATCGCCCGTGCCCCGGGGACTTCCAGCGTGACGTTTTCCACCGCGCCGTTGTTGGAGGAAGCGATCACGATCTCGAAGCCGGTCAGCTCGGGGATCAGGGGGTGGATGGTGCGCGGGTAGGTCTTGCCGGCCGTCTCCTCCGTGCGCCAGGTGCGCGGCTTCTCGGCGAAGGCGTCCTCCGGCCGTTTCAGGGCCGCCAATCGTTCGGCCCGCTGCACCACCAGGGCCGCGATCAGGTCGCGCAGCATGGTCGTCTTGCCGGTTCCGGGTGGCCCGTTGACCGCGTAGAGCCCGCGGCCCTCGTCCTGCCCGAGACTCGTCAGGATGCGGTTGACCGCGAACTGCTGGCTGAGTACGAGCGGCTTGTCGCTGTCCGCCGGCCATCGACCCAGGGGCATGCCCGACGGCTGCACGCCGTCCAGCACGACCTCGGGCAGGCGTCGCACGTCGAAGCGGTTCATCGCGTCCAGATCCGCCTCGGCCCTCAGGTAGTCCCGCAGGGCCGTACCGGCCGTTCCGGACCCGAGGACGTTCGCGACGCGTTCCAGGTCGTCGGCGTAGAAGCTGTTGAGGAAGGTGTCGCCGCCCGCCTCGTCCGCGTGCCGGGCCGAGACCTGATAGCTCTTGATCCGGATCGCGTCGGGTCGAAGCGCTGCCGCGACGCCGAGTTGCTCGGCCACCCACCGCGTGACGGCGGCCAGGTCGTACACGTCCAGGACCTTCGTGCCCACCTCGGCGGGAGGCCCCTCCGACTCCTCCCGCGTATCACCGTCCGATGCCGCGCCGTCGCCGTCGGTGCCGTCGCCGAACCGGGAGGCGGCCGCATCGATCGACTCACCGCCGACCTGCTCGATCACCTGCGCGGCCAATGCCCCCGCCACGGGCCCCGGTCCGCCGCCCACCGCGCCGGCCGCCGCCCCGAGCCCGGCCTTCGCCGCGCCGACGACGAGGCGGGACATCAGCCCCGCGACGGGACCGAGCGCCGAAGGCGCCGAGGGGGAGCCCGCCACAGGCCGCGGATCGACGTCGATCTTTCCGTCGCCGAGGTCCAGCAGCCGCTGGAGCAGTTGTGTGCCGTACTCGTCGAAACCGGCCAGCCACTGTCCGTGCTGCGGCCCGGGATCCAGGGTCTGCCCGACCGCCCAGGCGCACGAGGACAGGGTGGCGCTGTCCTTGATCAGCAGCCCGTCCTGGTTCACGGTGAAGCAGAGCAAGGCACTGTCGCCACCGATCCGGCCGTCGAAATCCTCCTCGGACTCCGGCGCCCGGAACGCCCGCAACAGGACGTCACGTACTTTGTCGATCGCGAAGATGCCCGCGTAGACGGTGTGCTGCCACACCAGCTTCGACGGGGACCGCGTGCGACCGAGTTCCGAGCCGGGTTCCCACGGCAGCGGCCGGTTCGGCCGCACGGCGAAGAGGTTCTTGCGTGGATTCACCGGATCGACCTTGGGCGGGGAGAAATACTCCACGGCTCGCCAATAACGCAGAATCCGCGCCTGACGCCGCCGCTCGCCCTTCGATCGATTGACGGCCCCCACGCGTTCCCCCCGAGATCGCCGATCCCGGGGCACCGTAGCAGAGCCGGAAGATGCGCAATCACGTTTGCGCGCAAGCCCGTTGCGCCACGTTCACGGGACGTTGCACGGAGCCCGAACACCGATCTCCCGGTGACATCCCGACCCGGGAGGCACCAGGGGTCCGACCCCGAAGAGTCGAACCCCTTCCCATCCGCGTATCCAGCACCTCCGGCACGCGCGACCACGAGGAACGCCTGTCCCGCCACGGCGGCGCGTGGTGTACACATGGGACACCCGGTACCTATGAGTACCTGACGCAGCCACTGCCCGTGGAGTCCATCCGCGACGTGCGCGCACACCTGGCGGAGGTCGTGGAGCGCGCTGACCGCGACGACGTGCCCACGGTGATTACGCGCCGCGGCAAGGAAGTCGCCGCCGTCGTCTCCATCGAGGTGCTGCGCAAGTACCAGGAGTGGGAAGAGCGCGAGATCAACCGGATCATCGACGAGCGCATGGCCACCCGCGCACCCGGCATCCCGATCGAGGACATCATGAGGGAGACGCCGGCGCGCGGTGAGTGAGTACCGAACCGTCTTCCGCCCCGAGGCACAGGCAGAACTTCGGAAGATCCCTCGCGAGATGGCACTGCGCATCCTGGTCAAGCTGACCGAGTTGGAGACCGACCCTCTCGGCTTCGACACCACGGCGCTCGTATCCCGGCCCGAGCGTCGCCGCCTGCGACTCGGCGATTCCCGCGTCGTCTACACGATCGACAACGGGGAGCTGGTGGTTCGGGTCGTTCATGGCGGATACCGCTCCACCGGCTACGACACTTGATGTCGGCCGATCCGGCATCGGAATTTCCGGCACCCATCCAGCACGGTGACGGCGAAAGGGTCGGCTCCTGGAGAAGCCGACCCCTTCCGACCTGCACGCTTGCGAAATCAACTCGCGTGAAGTAGCGAATCGATCACACGTTGAAGCGGAACCTGCGGTACAGCGCTCCCACCTGCGTAAACGCAGTACTGGAAGTGGCTATCCAGCTCCCATCCAGCACGGTCGCGAGTCACCCGGCTCATCCGGTATGGCACAACCCGCCACCTGGAGCAGATTGTGTACACATGGCACACCCAGTACACTTGAGCGCATGACGCAGCCACTACCCATAGAGTCCATCCGCGACGTACGGGCGCATCTTGCCGAGGTCGTGGAGCGCGCTGATCGAGATGACATGCCCACCGTGATCACCCGACGGGGCAAGCAGATTGCCGCCGTCGTTTCCATCGAAGTGCTGCGCAAGTACCAGGAATGGGAAGAACGCGAGATCAACCGGATCATCGACGAACGCATGGCCAACCCGGCACCCGGCATCCCGATGGAGGACATCATGAGGGAGACGCTGGCGCGCGGTGAGTGAGTACCGAACCGTCTTTCGGCCAGAGGCACAGGCCGAGCTCCGGAAGATCCCTCGCGACATGGCCCTACGCATCCTGACCAAGCTGACCGAACTGGAGAGCGACCCCCTCGGCTTTAACACCACCGCGCTCGTGTCACAGCCAGAACGCCGTCGACTGCGGGTCGGCGACTACCGGGTCGTCTACACGATCGACAAGGGAGAGCTCGTGGTGTGGGTCGTCCACGTCGGGCATCGCTCCACCGTTTACGACACCTGATCCCGACTGATCCAGCGCCTGAACATCCAGCACAGGGCCAGCAGAGGCAAACCTTTAGCCTTCTCCATCTACATGCGGGCGCTATTCGGTCTCACTACTCCGTTCCCACCGAGCGCTGTTCCAAAGCGCCGTGATGACAGGAACCATGTGCTCGGGATCCTGATAGGGCGCCATCTCCGACAGTGCCCTAACAAACTTGTGCAGCATGTTGAGAGAGAAATTTTCAGGCCGCATGAAGTTCTTGCGCAGCGTCTCGCGCGTGTTCGGCGCGAGCCCCATGGCAGCGATTGCTTCGGCGAACGTTGGCGTGCCGGCATCGACGTACAAGAAGTACAGGCAGCGCCCTAGATTCCTTCTGGCGCCCAGGGAAGCCGCATGGGGTGGCGCCCAAGGTCTCCTCGAAGAGTTTATCGGCTGAGTAGTGTGAGCCGAAGCTGCCTGCTTTACAGCGTCTTCGTGATCTGCAAACGCACGAGTTACGTCGTCGCCCCAGGCAGCCGGTATTCTATCGGTAGCGTCAGTCGTCCTAACGCCTTCAGTACTATCGCTGGACACATCCTTCTGCTCTCCAATTGCCGCTTCATCCCACAGCATGTGGAACCGAGCAACTTCAGGCTCGGGTTCCAGGCCGGTAATATCCTGAGCAAGGATCAGAACGACCAGAGCGAGGAAACCCCAGTCGGGGAGCATCGGCTTTGAGAACAGGTCGTGCACGCGCCCGTGACTACCGATCCCGTTCGTCCTGCGGGCCAGTTCACGCGTCGACGGAAATCCGGCCTTCCGATGCAGCGCATGCAGCTCTTCACTCAGCCGTTGCATGGGCCCATCCGGCAGCTGTGGCGCCCTCAGTTTTGCCACGGTCTCCCCCTCCGAGGCGAACCTCGACCACTGCGCGTGACACGCGTCTGATCCCGTCCAGT
>NZ_BIFH01000031.1 GCF_003967355.1 Embleya hyalina
GTGCACCGACGCGGCCAGTGCTCACGACACCCGGATTCCGGCGTTTCCGCAGGGCCCAGTGCTCACGATCAAGCGGAACCTACAGGGATTCCAGGATCCGCGTTTCCGTTGACAAAGGAGGATGGAAATTGACAGTGGGTCGGCAAAACCTCGTCCGCGTCAACAATCGATCTCCCCACCTGCGTCAACGTCTCGGGGGACTGCGGCATCCTGCGGCGAGGCGGTGGGAGTGCGCGCTCCGGACCGACGGGGCGAGTGCGTGTTGAACGCGGATTCCGGTGTTTCCGCAGGAACCAGTGCGTTGAGGACCGCAGGGGGCTATGACGGCCTTGGCCGTCTACGACACCGCCCGGGATCAGACCCTGGCGATGCGTCGTTGCCGGTGGGGAAGCGGTATGAGGTCCGACTCGGATAGTGCAAGCGGTCTGCGGAGTTCCCGGCTCTCCGCTTCGAGTGGATCGACAGCGCGAACGAGGCCGGGAGGCTCGCGGGGCGGTTCATGCGCGGTCGGTCCGGCCGGTCAGTCACCAGTCCCCGGGATCGCCTGGGTGTTTACCCACACGTGCCGCAGATGGTTGCCGAGCGTATCGACGATGGCTTCACGTCCGCGGAGGCAGGGAAGCGTGAAGTCCACGTCGCCGTAGCCGTTCTCGACTCCGTCCTCGCTGTTGAAGACGACACTCGCGACACCGGAGGGGAGCAGCCCGAGGAACCACGTGCTCAA
Organism: Embleya hyalina; assembly: GCF_003967355.1. Lineage (GTDB taxonomy): Bacteria > Actinomycetota > Actinomycetes > Streptomycetales > Streptomycetaceae > Embleya > Embleya hyalina. The sequence goes on from NZ_BIFH01000031.1 coordinate 725, forward strand.
CACCTCGGCAGCGGCGTGCACATCGCAGATGCGAATGCTCAACGACGACGGGTCGGGCGTGCATGAGCCCTCGAACTGCCAGGAGGCGATGGAGAACCCGAGATTCACCAGAGGCTCACCGTAGAGGCCCTCCCCGAGCCTCCAGTGGGCGCCGGACCGCGTTTCGAGGGCGACGACGACCCTGTCGAGGGCCAGGCCCCAGGGCTGATTCCGTGCCGGGGCGAGGAACCAGGCAGTGGCGTACCGCACGGGATCGGGCGTCACGGTCTCGTCCGCTCGGTGTCGGCCGCGATCTCCGGGGCTCGGAGGGACGATGAGCGTCCTTTCCTCCGGGCACCGTGCCCGGCGGATACTCACCGTCGTCGTGTCGGGGTCGCGGGCGGAAAGGTTACGAATCCGGGGGAGGGGCCGTCGTAGTAGTAGATCCTCGGTTGGTAGACGGAGTCGTCGGGGTCGGGTGCGGGATGATCGTCGCCGGAGCATCCCGCGAGGAAGACCACGGCGACCATCGCCGTCACGGCGAGCGTGCGGGGAATCGTCACCCTGCGAGGCTACCGGCGGGCAACACACGCCACCGCAACGCACCTTGTGCGCCGTCGCCTCCGCGCATCACGTCCACACAGCAGGGACCGGTTTCATGCAAGGCGGGATCAAGCGGGCGCCGGCGGTGCCCGCCGGCCGGAAATCGTCCCTGCCTGTCGGTTGTGCGCCCTACAGTGCGAGGTTCCGCCACCGCACCCCGCCGCCGCACCGCCCACCCGACTCGACGCCGTCCACACCGTCGCCTGCACGCGAGTCCACACCGGCGAGATCTACGCCGTGTTCACCCTCGACTCCCAGGCGCCCACCGTCGATGCCGAGTCCCTGAACGTCGTGGCCACCACCCGATGCGTCGCCCTGGCACGCGAGTTCATTCCCTCCTCCGGCGTCGCCCCGCAGCCCGGCGACGTGCGTTACCTCCTCCCCGATCACAGCAGTGGACCCGGGTGGGCACACGATCGCCTGTTACGCGCGGGACAGCGGACTGCGTTTGACACCTCGGTCCGAGAAGTGAGCACTCTCCACCTTGTGTATCCGCCGGTCGGTCGGTGCGTTCGCCCCTTGCGCCAAACCGAGTCGAGAAGGTGGCTCTGGCCGCCTGGCGGTGGAGCCGCGACGCATCCATACGGCGGCGTCTTCGTTGGGTGAACCACCATCGCGGCCCGGGTTATTTCGGGGATTCGCCGATGACGAGAGCCTGTTTCGGAGCCTACGGTCCCTGCACGAGCCGCAACCGCGGCCCGCACTACCGCCCGGGGAGCCGGCCATGTCCACCAGCGAATCCAGTCACCTTGCCTCGTCGATCCTCGGTGAGGTCTTCCACGTCGCCTACGCGGTCGAAGACCTGGCCGGCGCCGCCGACGCACTGATCGCACTCGGCGGTGGAACCGTCACCGAGCCGGTTGCCATGGAGGCGCTGGTGGTGGCGCCCGCACTGTCCGCGGACCCTGTTCGGGTCGCCGGACGCCTGTGTTGGGTGCTGGGCTCCCAGCCGCCGATCGAGCTTTGGGAGGGCGACTCCGAGTCCCCTTGGGCCTGTCCGGCCGGCGGTATGCGGTTCCACCACATCGCCTACTACGTCGACGATCTGGACGAGGCCGCTCGCCGCCTGGAGGGGCAGGGGTTCGCTCTCGATCTGACGCCGTATCACGACGGCGAGGGCATTCTCGGCTTCGCCTACTTCCGCAGCGCGGGGGGCTTGCGCGTCGAGATCCAGCACATCGACGACAAGCCGGCCATGGATGCCTGGCTTCGGGGCGAGCCGCTGCGGGTGGGTTGGCTCGCCGAGCTTCGGTAGGCGGAGGGGTGGACGCGATGGACACTGCGGACGTCCCGACGCACGTATCCGTCGCCTTCTCCTGCCGCGGCGGCACCGATGTGCCGCAATAAGCTGTGGATCATGACGTCGGACCCCACCGCGATGAGCAGGTTGTGTGACGCGGTCGCCCTGCGGCTCGAACACGAGGATCCCGATCTGACGGCCCGGATCCGTGTCGAGTTGCCCTCGTACGAGCACCTGCCGGAACTCGAACACCGGCGCACGGTACACGACCTCACCCGTCGCATGCTGGCCAGCATCGCGTCCGGACAGGGGCCGATAGCCGAACATCTCCAGTTCACGCGGCGCTCCGCGCTGCGGCGGACGCAGTTGGGCGTGTCCGCCTACGACGTGCTGGGTTCGTTCCACATCGTGCGTCGCGAGGTCTGGGCGGCACTGCGGTCCGCACCCGAGGCGACCGACGAACTGCTGCTCCGGTTGGTCGAACCGCTCGGCCGGTGGACCGAGGCGATGAGTACGGCGGTCGTCGACGCGTTCGTCGCGGACGCGCCGGGTACGGCCGTGCAGCATGCCGAACTGCGGCAGCGTTTCCTGAGCGAACTGGGCGATCGGTCCCTCGGGGAGCAGGTCATCGAGAGCGCGCGTGCGCTGGCGTTCGACGTGGAGGGGCGGTTCCAGGCGTTCTGCGCGGCCCGTGCGGCGTGGCCCCGGCCGGAGGTGGAGAACCTCCAGCGCGCGACCCGGCGACTGTCCGGTGTCGTGCATTGCGGAGTGCGTGGCGACGTCATGATCGCCATCGCGCAGGACTGCGACCCGGTGCTCGTGGTGCGCACCGTACACGGGATCGCCGGAGACCGGTCCGCCGTCGGGATCGGGTTGCCCCGTCGGGGCCTGGAGGGCGCGCATCTGAGCATCGTCGACGCCGAGCGCGCGTTGCGGACGGCGCGATTGTGGAACGAGCCGTCGGTGCGTTTCTCGGATTCCTGGCTCGAGGCGACGTTGCTCGACAGTCGATCCCGGCTGATGCCGATCCTCGCCGACATCCAGCAGGCTCAGCGGGACCACCCCGACCTCGCCGCCGCCGTCCTGGCGTTCGCCGACTGCGGATTCTCCCTCGCCGACGCCGCCAGGCGACTCAATGTGCACCCGAACACGATGGGCTACCGACTGACGCGCTGGCAGGAACTCACCGGCGCCGATCCTCGGACGTTCGCCGGGCTGGTTCGGTCGGTGATCGGCTGCCGGTCGGCGCCGCGGTAGGCCGCGGTACATGGTCGGCCGGGTCGGGGAACATCGAGGGCGTCGGGGGACGGAGCGGCTTGTGTAAAGCACAGGAAGCCGATGCTCAAGCTCATGTTTTCCCCAAAGACATGTTGGTTCGCGCGAACGTACCGTCGTGGCAGCAAGCAGAGATGTCACCATCCGCGACGGCAACGACTCGACGAGGAGCCCCATGTCCGCCCTGGAGTATCTGAGCCTTGGTGATCCCACGATTCGCGCGGATCGTTTCGCCACCTACCGGCGACTGCGGGACGACAACCCCATTGCCCGGGTCGAGCCCGACGGCGCGAGAGTCGTTCTGACCCGCTACGCCGACGTCGAGCGCATCTTCAAGGATCCATTGATGCGGGTGCAGCCGAAGGCCGGCGAGTATCCGGCCGACATCGGTTCCGGCCCCGGCGCCACCTTCCACAAACTGTCGCTGCCGGACATGGACCCGCCGACGCACACGCGGCTGCGCAAACTCGTCTCGCCCGCGTTCGCGCCGCGGGCGCTGGCCCACATGCGTTCGTGGGTCGAGCGGATCATCACCGACAACGTCGAAGCCCTTGCCGACGTCGACGGCGAAGTCGACTTCGTCGAGCATTTCGGTATGCGCGTGCCTGCGGAGATCGCCTGTCGTCTGCTGCACGCGCCCGCCGCCGACGCGGCGACGGTACTGCGGCGGATGCCCGCGCTCAACCCCGTCCTGACCCACACGCCCCTCACCCCGAGGCAGCTTGCCGCGGCCGACGAGGCCGCGCAGTTCTACTTCGACTACATCGGCGAGATCGTCGACTCGAAGCGTGGAAAGCTCGGTCCCGAGGATCCGGTCGGTGCCCTGATGCTGGCCGAGGAGGAGGGCGGACGGCTCAGCCGGGACGAACTGATCGTGACGCTCGTCGGATTCTTCATCGCCAGTTACCACACCACGATGGTGGCGATGACCAACGCCGTCCACGCGCTGCTGTCCCATCCCGACCAGATGCGTCTGCTCGCGGACGACCCGGACCTGGCGCCGGCGGCATGGGAAGAAGTGCTGCGCTGGCAGTCGCCGGTGCACTTCATCTCCCGCTACGCCGGCTACGACTTCGAGCTCCACGGCGCGACCATCACCGAGGGCACCCAGCTCATGCTCGGGCTCGCGGCGGCCAATCGCGACGAACGCCGCTTCACCGACCCGGACACCTTCGACATTCGACGCGCCAACAATCGGCACTTGGCGTTCACCGCGGGCGGGCACTACTGCATCGGCGCGCCACTGTCCCGCCTCGAGGGCGACATCCTCCTGCGACTCCTGCCGCAGCGCCTGCCCGCGATGACGCTCACCGATTCCAACCCCCCGTGGAACGACGAACTCGTGTTCCCCTCGATGACCGCGCTGAAGGTCGCGCCGAAGGGGATGTAGGCGATGACCGAAGGAAGGTGGCCCGGCGAGCGCCGAGCCGCGGCTTGCGTCACGTTCGACCACCTCGGCGAGGCCGCCGAGCTGGGGATGCAATCCTGGCCCGCCGACGTCCCGGTCGGCTGTCACCACAGTGTGTCCGTCGAACTCCCGAACGTCTTGGCGATGCTGCGCGATCGGCCGGTGCGGTCGACGTTCTACGTCGAGGCGTGGAACATCGACGTCTACCCGGACGCCGTGCGGTCCATCGCGGACGCCGGACACGACGTGGGGTGGCACGGTTGGTTGCACGAACCGTGGTCCCGAACGGGCGAAGTCGCCCTGCGCGCGGCCCTGGACCGCAGCTTCGACCGGTACGACCGACTGGGAATCCGGCCGATCGCGGCGCGCCCTCCCGGCGGCCTCCTCGGCGACCACTCACCGGCGCTGCTGCGCGAGTACGGGTTCGAACTCGCCTCGTTGGCCGGCGACGTCCACGGTGTCCAGGACGGGTTGGCCCTGCTGCCGTACCCGTGGGTGGGCGTCGACGGCGCCTACTACATCCCCGGCTTCACCCGGCTGCGCAAGGTGGAGCCGGGTGACCACCCGGTCGGGCCGGACGTCCTGCTGCGCGCACATGAGCAGACGCTCGAGGAGGCCGTCGAGGCCGGCGGCTTCGCGTCGTACGTGTTCCACGTGTGTTGGCAGGACACCCCGGACAAGGTCGCCGCCATCGGCGCCCTGATGGATCGACTCGACGCCGACGACCGCGTGTGGCACGCCCGGTCGACCGAGATCGCACGGTGGATGCGGGCGCACCCCGAACACTTCGCGGAGGCCGTGCACGTCGACGCGCCTCCCGCGTGGTGACGCCGCCATCCCCCCGTCAGACATTCCCCCTTTGGAGACGACATGCCTGGAGACGACATGCGTATCGTCAGCTTCGGCGGACCCGGCGGCGAACAGCCGGGCGTGCTGGTCGACGATCACACGATCCTGCCCCTGGCACCGGTTCTCGCGCCGTTCGGGCTCCCCTGCACGGACACCGCGCAGATACTCGCGCTGTGGCCGACGATCCGCCCCATCGTGGAAGCAACACTGCACGATACGCGTCACCACATCGCCCGCGCGGGCGTGCGTCTGGGGCCGCCGGTTCCGCGCCCCGGCAAGGTGCTCGCCGTCGGGTTCAACTACCCCTTGCACTCCAACGCCGTACTCGGGGACGTCACCCCGCCCACCGAGCCCGTCCTGTTCGTCAAGCTGCCCGGCAGCGTGTGCGGACCGTACGACCCGCTGATCAAGCCGCCCGAGACGAAGGCACTCGACTACGAGCTCGAACTGGCCGTGGTGATCGGCCGGGCCGGGCGGCGGATCGCTCCCGCCGACGCCCTTGACCACGTCGCCGGTTACATGATCGCCAACGACGTCACCGCGCGGGACGTGGCGCTGGGCGCCGGAATCGGCTCGCCCCTGCAGATGCAACTCGTCCGCGGCAAGGGATTCCCGTCTTTCTGCGCCACCGGACCCTGGTTGCTCATGCGCGACGAGCGCGACGAGCGCGGTGAGCGCGGCGAACGCCTCGACGCGGAGCCGCGACGCCTGAAGCTTTCCGTCAACGGCCAGGCCCGCCAGGACGGTTGGAGCAGTGACATGCTCTTCGACATACCGACCCTCATCGCGTCGATCAGCAGCACCACAGACCTGCTCCCCGGCGACGTGATCCTCACCGGCACCCCGAGCGGCTGCGGATTCGAACTCGACCCGCCGGCCTACCTCGTCGACGGCGACGAGATCCGCGGCACCATCACCGGACTCGGCGAACAACACCAGTGGGTCATGGACGAAGTCACCACCCACTACGAAATTCCCGTCACCCCCACCACCGTTCGGACAGCGTCATGACGAAGATCGACTACATCCAATCGGACGGTACCCGCATCACCGTCGACGCGGCCCCCGGCGACACCGTCATGTCGGCCGCCATCGCCGCCGACGTGGACGGGATCGTCGGCGAATGCGGCGGCAACATGATGTGCGCGACCTGTCACGTCTACGTCGACGAGGCGCCGGCCGCGCGGCTCCCGGCCATGACCGACGACGAGGATCAGATGCTCGCCTGCACCGAGGCGCCGCGCACCGCCCTCAGCCGACTGGGATGCCAACTCCCCACCGACGAGCCGATGGTCGTCACCGTACCGGGGATCCCGACATGAAACCCGACACCACCGTCGTGATCGTCGGCGCGGGCCAGGGCGGCTTCCAGGTCGCGGCATCGCTGCGCGAACGCGGACACGCCGGCCCCGTCGTCCTCGTCGGTGACGAACCGGGCCTGCCCTACCAACGGCCGCCCCTGTCCAAGAACTTCCTGCTGCACGCCGAGACGCAGACCGAGTTGCGCCCCCGCTCGTTCTACGAGCGCCGCGACATCGAACTGCGCCACGCGCGCGTCGGCTCCATCGACCGGTTCGGCCGGCGGGTGCGACTGGCCGACGGACACACCCTGGCGTACGACCATCTCGTCCTGGCCACGGGAGCCCGCAACCGCACCCCGCCCATCGAGGGCGTCACCCTGGACGGGGTCGTCCAGGTCCGCACCCGAGACGACGCGGAACGCCTGCGCGCCCGCCTGTCGGCCGCCTCGCACCTGGCGATCATCGGTGCCGGGTTCATCGGCATGGAAGTGGCGGCCGTCGGGGCGAGGACGGGAATCACGACCACCGTCATCGAGGCGCTGCACCGCCCGATGGCCCGGTCGGTGTCCGTGGCGACCTCGACACACATCGCCGACCTGCACCGCGCGCAGGGCACGACGCTGCGCATGGGACGCACCGTCGTACGCCTGGACGGCGACGACACCGGAGCCGTCACCGGCGTCCGCCTCCACGACGGCACGCTCGTGCCGGCGGACCTCGTGGTCGTCGGGGTCGGCGTGGCACCCGCCGTGGAGCTGGCGACCGACGCCGGCATCGACGTCGGGGACGGCATCCGGGTCGACGCCCACCTGGCCACCAGCGATCCGCACGTGTCCGCCATCGGCGACTGCGCCGAATTCCCCAACACCCACACCGGAACCCGAACCCGACTCGAGTCGATCCAGAACGCCGTCGACCAGGCCCGCTGCCTCGCCGCCCGCTTGACGGGTACACCCGCCCCCTACACGGCCGTTCCCTGGTTCTGGACCGAACAGTTCTCCACGAAACTGCAGATCGCCGGCATCGGGCAGGGCCACGACGACAGCACCGTCCTCGGTGACCCGGCGACCGGATCGTTCTCCACCCTGTTGTTCAAGGACGAACTCCTCACCGCCGTCGAGTCGGTCAACGCACCGGCGGACCACACCGCGGCTCGCCGCATCCTCGCCTTCGACCGGCCGTTGCGCCGCGAGGAGACGGCCGTCGACGGATTCTCGCTCGCCCAATGGGCCGGCGGCCGACAGCGCCGCGGCCAGGACCGCACTGTGGCGCCGCAGGACGCGGTCGACGCCCGGCTCGGCCACACCGCCGACGTCCACTGAGCGAGTCGGGCGGGGGAGCCGCCACGGCACACCCACAACACCACGCACGCGCGCCGTGAATCGGCCCGACGCGCGGGGAGCCTTCACGTTCCTCGCCGGGCCCGTTCACGGATCACACGTCCAATGAATGCGAGCCTCCCGATGTCCACGATTTCCGCGAAGGCCCTGCGCCGATCGATGCAGAACTTCCTTCCCTCGCTCGCGCCGGTGCGCTTCGTGGCCGAGGACGGCACACCGGAGAAGCCACCGCCCGGCTATCGCGCGCCGGACGACGCGCTGCTGCGCGAGGCCTACCGACGGATGGTGCTCGGGCGGCGGTTCGACACCCAGGCGTCGGCGTTGACCAAGCAGGGCCGGCTCGCCGTGTACCCCTCCAGTCGCGGCCAGGAGGCGTGTCAGATCGCCGCGGCGCTGGTGTTGCGTGAGGACGACTGGTTGTTCCCGACCTACCGCGACTCGGTGGCGCTGGTCGCGCGTGGTGTCGATCCCGTCGAGGTGTTGACGCTGCTGCGCGGGGACTGGCACTGCGGTTACGACCCGATGGCCATCCGGGTGGCGCCGCAGTGCACGCCGCTGGCCACCCAGGTGGTGCACGCCGTGGGCATGGCCGAGGCGATGCGGCGCAAGGGCGAGGAGGGCGTGGCGATGGCGTTGATCGGCGACGGCGGGACCAGCGAGGGCGACTTCCACGAGGCGCTCAATTTCGCCGCGGTGTTCGCGTCGCCGGTGGTGTTCTTCGTGCAGAACAACAAGTACGCCATCTCGGTGCCGCTGGCCCGGCAGAGCGCCGCGCCCACGCTGGCGTACAAGGGCGTCGGATACGGCGTGCGGTCGGAGCAGGTGGACGGAAACGACCCGGTGGCGGTGTTGTCGGTGTTGACCGTCGCGGTCGAGCACGCGCGCGCCGGGCGGGGCCCGTTCCTGGTGGAGGCACACACCTACCGGATGGACGCGCACACCAACGCCGACGACGCGACGCGCTACCGCGACGCGGCCGAGGTGGAGCGGTGGCGGGCGGCCGATCCGCTGGACCGGTTGGAGACGTACCTGCGGGCGCGTGCCGTGCTGACCGACGACGACATCGAGGCCGACCGGTCGGATGCCGAGAGCCTCGCCGCGGACCTGCGCGCGCGGATGAACATCGCCCACGAGGGCGACCCGCTGGAGTTGTTCGACCACGTCTTCGCCGAACCCACCCCTCAGCTGCGCGAGCAACGTGCCCTGCTCGCGGCCGAGTTCACTGCCCAGGAGGACTGACATGGCGACCGTGACGATGGCGCAGGCGCTGAACACCGCGCTGCGCGACGCCTTGACCGCGGACGAGCGCGTCCTGGTGTTCGGCGAGGACGTCGGCCCCCTGGGCGGCGTCTTCCGGATCACCGACGGCCTGACCCGGGACTTCGGCGAGCAACGCTGCTTCGACACCCCGCTCGCGGAGGCCGGCATCGTCGGCCTAGCCGTCGGGATGGCCATGGGCGGCTTCCGGCCCGTGGTGGAGATGCAGTTCGACGCCTTCGCCTATCCGGCGTTCGAACAGATCGCCTCGCACGTCGCGAAGTCGCGCAACCGGACCCGGGGGCGGGTGTCGCTGCCGATGGTGATCCGCATTCCGTACGCGGGCGGCATCGGCGGTGTCGAGCACCACTGCGACTCCAGCGAGGCGTACTACGCGCACACGCCCGGCCTGAAGGTGGTCACCCCGGCGACGGTCGAGGACGCCTACTGGCTGTTGCGCGACGCGATCGACGACCCCGACCCCGTGGTCTTCCTGGAACCCAAGAAGTTGTACTGGTCGAAGCAGGACACCGACTTCGCCACGCGCCACGCGCCGCCGTTCGGTCGCGCGATCGTGCGCCGCGAGGGAAGCGACGCGACGCTCGTGACCTACGGCCCCTCCGTACCGGTGGCGCTCGAAGCCGCCGAGGTCGCGGCGCGCGACGGACGCGGCCTGGAGGTCGTCGACCTGCGCACCCTGGTGCCGTTCGACGACGAGACCGTGGCCGCGTCCGTACGACGTACGGGTCGCTGCGTCGTGATCCAGGAGGCCCAGGGATTCGCCGGTGTGGGCGCCGAGATCGCCGCCCGGGTGCAGGAGCGCTGCTTCCACTCGCTGGCCGCGCCGGTGTTGCGCGTCGCCGGATTCGACATCCCCTACCCGCCGCCGAAGTTGGAGCACGCGCACCTGCCCGGCGTGGACCGCGTCCTCGACGCGGTGGACCGGTTGCAGTTCGACGACGTGCCCGACGTCCGGCACCTGATCGTGGGGGCGGCATGAGCACCGGCACGCTCGAAGCGCAGGTCTTCCTCCTACCCGATCTGGGCGAGGGACTGACCGAGGCCGAAATCGTCGAGTGGAAGGTCGCGGTCGGCGACACGGTGGGGGTCGACCACATCGTGGTGGAGGTCGAGACCGCCAAGGCCGCCGTCGAGGTCCCGGTGCCGTATGCGGGCACGGTGCTGCGCCTGCACGCCGACGCCGGCACGGCGCTCGCGGTGGGACAACCGCTCATCTCGGTCGGCACGGCGCCGACCGATGGCCGGGCGGAACCCCTCACCGCCGCCGAGCGATACCGCGAGGAGGAGCAGGCCGGGTCCGGGAACGTCCTGATCGGCTACGGCACCGGCCACGCGCCGCCTTCCCGGAGGCGTCGCCAGCCCGCACCGGAATCGGCTCCCGCGCGGGACGAGGCCGCGGAAGGTGTGGGCAGCGTGCCGACACCCGAGCGGAGTCGGCCGGAAGTGCCGCTGGTGATATCTCCGTTGGTGCGCAGGCTGGCCCGCGACCACGATGTCGACGTCGCCCGGCTGGCACCGAACGGAACCGGCGGCGTGGTCCGCCGCCAGGACGTGGAACAGGCCATCGTCCGGGACAGGACGCCGGCGGCCACCCGCGCCGACGCGGTCGCCGGCGCCGCGGTGGAGCGGATCCCCCTGCGTGGCCTGCGTCGCGCGGTCGCGAGCAAACTCACGCGCAGCCGCACCGAGATCCCCGACGCCACGACCTGGGTGGACGTGGACGCGACGGCGCTGGTGCACGCCAAGGACGTGCTCCGAGTCGCGCACCCGGATCGCCGCATCGGCCTGCTGCCGCTGCTTGCCCGCATCTGTGTGGCGGGACTGCGGCGATACCCCGAACTGAACTCCACCGTCGATACCGAGCGGGAGGAGATCGTCCGCTTCCCGCACGTGCACCTGGGCTTCGCCGCCCAGACCGAACGCGGCCTGGTGGTGCCCGTGTTGCGCGAGGCGCACACCCTGACGACGACGGGGATCGCCGCCGAACTGGGGCGCCTGACCGACCTGGCCCGCACCGGCGACCTCCCTCCGCAGGCGCTGACCGGCGGGACGTTCACCCTCAACAACTACGGCGTATTCGGCGTGGACGGCTCCACCCCGATCATCAACCATCCCGAGGCAGCCCTCCTGGGCGTGGGCCGGATCGTCGACAAACCCTGGGTCGTCGACGGCGAACTCGCCGTACGCAAGGTCACCCAACTCTCGCTCAGCTTCGACCACCGCGTCTGCGACGGCGGCGTGGCCGGCGGCTTCCTGCGCTACGTGGCCGACTGCGTCGAGCGACCCGCGACGCTGCTCGCCGACATGTGAGCGAACCCGAGGTCGCTTGGCCTCGCTGCACCCGGCGCGTGTGCGACGGCGCCGTTCCCGCGCCGCAATCCCGACATCCCCACGAGGTGAGAACACATGGTGCACGACACCCCCACCACGCCCGACTTCTTCGCCCGACACCGTGAACTGCTCGACCGGGCCGTGACCGGCACCGCCAACCGCGAGTACTGGTCGCCCTTTCCGGAATCACCCAGCACCTCGGTGTACGGCGAGGACGCCCCCAAGCGGGGCGAGGCCGCGTTCCGGGAACAACTCGGCAGGCCCTTCGTCCTCGACGGCCACCCCGGCAGCGGCACCGTCGACCCCGGCGAAGTCTCCCCGTACGGGCTCGCGTTGCACATCTCCTATCCCCGGCTCACGCCGGACGAGGCGATCGAGGCCGCGACGGCGGGCATCGGCGCGTGGCGGGCCGCCGGCCCCGACACCCGTGCCGGGGTGGCCGCCGAGATCCTGGCCCGGATCAACGCCGCGAGCTTCGAGATCGCGCACGCGGTGCGGCACACCACGGGTCAGGCGTTCGTGATGGCCTTCCAGGCGGGCGGGCCGCACGCCCAGGACCGCGGCCTGGAGGCGGTGGCCTACGCGTGGGCCGAGCAGAAGCGCCACCCCGCGGCCGCGCACTGGAACAAGCCGCAGCGCAGGGGCGAACCGCTCGCCCTGGACAAGAAGTTCACCCCGGTCGGTCGGGGCCTGGCGCTGCTGATCGCGTGCAACACCTTCCCGACCTGGAACGGCTACCCGGGCCTGTTCGCGAGCCTGGTCACCGGCAACCCGGTGATCGTCAAGCCGCATCCCGGCGCCGTGTTGCCGCTCGCGATCTCCGTACGCGTCGCCCGCGAGGTCCTGACCGAGGCGGGCCACGACCCGAACCTGGTGATCCTGATGGCGGAAGGCCCCAAGGACCGCGTCGCGAGTCTGCTCGCGGTACGCCCGGAGGTGCGGATCGTCGACTTCACCGGCTCGACCGAATTCGGCGACTGGCTGGAGGCCAACGCCCGCCACGCCGTGGTCTACACCGAGAAGGCCGGCCTGAACACGGTCGTGCTCGACTCCACCGACGACTACCGGGGCCTGCTGCGCAACCTGGCGTTCTCGCTGTCCCTCTACAGCGGGCAGATGTGCACCACCCCGCAGAACCTGCTGATCCCGCGCGAGGGCTTCGACACCGACCAGGGCGTGCGCTCCGCGGCCGAGTTCGCCGACGACCTGGGTACCGCGCTGGACAAGCTACTCGGCGACCCCGCCCGCGCGGCCGGGACGCTGGGCGCGATCGTCAACGAGGGCGTGCAGGCCCGGTTGGCCGAGGCGGCGAAGGTCGGCCGCACCGTGCGCGCGTCGGCGCCGGTCGAGGACCCCGACCACCCCGACGCGGTGCTGCGCACACCGCTGGTCGCGCTCGTGGACGCCGCCGATCACGAGACGTACACCCGCGAATGGTTCGGCCCCGTGTCCTTCGTGATCGGAACCGACTCCACGGCACACAGCCTGAGTATCTTCCGCACGATCGTGCGCGAGCACGGCGCGCTGACCGCCGCCGTCCACTCCACGTCCGACGACATGTTGGCCGAGGCCGAACTGGCCGCGCTGGAAGCGGGCGTGCACCTGTCGGAGAACCTCACCGGCGGCGTCTTCGTCAACCAGTCGGCCGCGTTCAGCGACTTCCACGGCAGCGCCGCGAACCCGGCGGCGAGTGCCACACTGTCCGATCCCGCCTTCGTCACCGGCCGCTTCGCCACGCTCCAGTCGCGACGCCCCGCCCGGAGCCCGGAGGTCGGCGATGCCTGAGGTCTACCTGATCGACGGGGCCCGCACCCCGCAGGGCCGCTACGGCGGCGCCCTGGCCGGTGTCCGGCCCGACGACCTGGCCGCCCTCGTGGTCGCCGAGGCGGTGCGCCGAGCCGGGATCCCCGGCGCGGCGATCGACGAGGTGATCCTCGGCGCGGCCAACCAGGCCGGCGAGGACAACCGCGACGTGGCGCGCATGGCCGTGCTGCTCGCCGGACTTCCGCACACCGTGCCCGGATACACGGTCAACCGGTTGTGCGCGTCCGGCCTGACGGCCGTTGCCTCCGCCGCCCAGGCCATCCGGGCCGGCGAGGCCGACCTGGTCGTGGCCGGCGGCGTGGAATCGATGACGCGCGCACCCTGGGTCATGGCCAAGCCCGGTACCCCCTGGGCCAAGCCGGGGGAGGTGCACGACACCGCGCTCGGCTGGCGCTTCACCAATCCGAGGTTCGCCGAGGCCGACCGTGCCGTCCCGGCGGGCGCCGGACCCGAAACCGTCAAGACCACGCTGTCGATGGGCGAGACCGCCGAGGAGGTCGCCGCCCTCGACGGCATCACCCGCGCCGAGTCCGACGCCTTCGCGCTGCGCAGCCATCGACGCGCGGTGGCGGCCCGGGACGCCGGACACTTCGACCGGGAGATCGTGCCGGTGCAGGTCAAGGACGGCCTGTTCACCCGTGACGAGGGCCCGCGCCCGGAAACGAGCCCGGACAAACTCGGCGCGCTGCGTGCCCTCTTCCGTCCCGACGGCATCGTCACCGCCGGATCCGCCTCCCCCCTGTCGGACGGGGCCGCCGCCCTGGTGGTGGCGAGCGAGGCGGCCGTGGCCCGCTACGCCCTGACGCCCCGGGCCCGCGTGGTGAACTCCGCCTCGGCCGGGGTGCAGCCGCACCTGATGGGCCTGGGCCCGGTGCCCGCCACCGAGAAGGCCCTCGACCGGGCGGGTTGGCGGGTCGGCAACCTGGACGCGGTCGAACTCAACGAGGCCTTCGCAGCCCAGGCGTTGGCGGTGACGCGTCGACTCGGGCTCGACGAGGACCGGGTCAACGCCGACGGCGGTGCCATCGCGCTGGGCCACCCGCTCGGCTGCTCCGGCGCCCGTATCCTGCTCACCCTCCTGGGCCGGCTGGAGCGCGAAGACGCCCGCCGGGGGCTGGCCACGCTGTGCGTGGGCGTCGGGCAGGGCGTCGCGATGCTCGTGGAGCGGCCGTGAACAGGGATTGGGAAACGCTCCTGGTCGAGGAGCGCACCGATCGGGTCGTGGTCACCCTGCACCGACCCGAGGCTCGCAACGCGATCAACGCCCGGATGATCGACGAACTGCACGACGTCTGCGCCCTATTGGAGCGCGACCCGAGGCTGCTGCTGCTCATCGGCCACGGCGGGGTCTTCGCCGGCGGCGCCGACATCGGCGAACTGCTGCACCGAGGCCGCGACGAGGCGCTGCGGGGCATCAACAGCCGCTTGTTCGAGCGGATTCACCGCCTGCCGATGCCCACCGTGGCCGCGGTCGACGGCTGGGCCCTTGGTGGGGGAGCCGAGTTGGCATACGCGTGCGATATCCGGATCGCCGGCCCCGACGCGCGCTTCGGCAACCCCGAACCGGCCCTGGGCATCCTCGCCGCGGCCGGCGCCTGCTGGCGGTTGCGGGAACTGGTCGGCGAATCCCTCGCCAAGCAGGTCCTGTTGGCGGGGCGCGTCCTCGACGCCCAGGCGGCCCTCGCCGCCGGCCTGGTCATCGACGTCGTACCGGCCCCGACCCTCCCGACCGCCGCCCACGAACTCCTCGACCGGATGGCGCGCTCCTCGGCCGTCGCGCTGCGCCTGACCAAACTCGTCGCCGACGCGCCCGGGGTTCATCCGCTGGCCGACGACCTCGCCCAGGCCGCGTTGTTCGAGGGCCCGGACAAGCAGGAACGCATGACCCGGTTCCTGGCGAAGAAGGAGAGCATGACATGAGCACCGCACCCGCCGTGGTCGGCGTGATCGGCGGCGGCCGCATGGGCGCGGGCATCGCCCAGTCCTTCGCCGCCGTCGGATCCGCCGTCACCGTCGTCGAAAACGACGACCGGGCGGCCGAAGCCGCACGCGCGCGGATCGCGGACGGCCTCGCCCGCGCCGCCGAACGCGGTGGCCTCCACGAGCCGTCCGCACGGGTCCTCGACCGGATCACCACCACGGACTCCGTCGCCGGACTGCCCGCCGACGCCGACCTCGTCGTCGAAGCCGTCTCCGAGGACGCCGCCCTCAAGGCCCGACTGCTCGCCGCGGCCGAACGGGCCGTCGGCGAACGCGCCGTCCTGGCCAGCAACACCAGTTCCCTGTCCATCGCCGAACTGGGCGCCGCGCTGGCTCACCCGGGCCGGTTCCTCGGCATGCACTTCTTCAACCCCGTCCCCGCCTCCGCCCTGATCGAACTCGTCGCCGCGCCCACCACCGACGAGCGGACCCTGCGCGCCGCGTCCGCTTGGACCCACGCCCTGGGGAAGCAGGACGTGGTCGTCAAGGACTCCCCGGGTTTCGCCAGCAGCCGCCTGGGCGTGGCACTGGGTCTGGAGGCGATCCGCATGGTCGAGGAAGGGGTCGCCGATCCCGAGGCCATCGACGACGCCATGCGGCTCGGCTACAAGCACCCGATGGGGCCGCTGCGCCTGACCGACCTCGTCGGCCTCGACGTGCGCCTGGCCATCGCCGACCACCTGCACGCCACCCTCGGCGAGCGCTTCGCCGCGCCCCGGCTGCTGCGCGAGAAGGTCGCGCGCGGCGAACTGGGCCGAAAGAGCGGAAAGGGCTTCCACACATGGGAATAGCCGACGACCACGGCGTCGACGCCGCACCGGTGCATGGCGTCGACCTGTCGCTGACGGACGGCGTCGCGGTCATCCTCCTGTGTGGCTCCACACCGGGAAACGCTCTCGACGCGGCCCTCAGGGAAGAACTCCTCGCCGCCGTGCGCCGGGTGCGCGACCACGGGAGCGACGTTCGCGCGGTCCTGCTCGCGGCGCGAGGTCCGTCCTTCTGTGTCGGACAGGATCTCAAGGAGCACGCACGGGATTTGGAGGCCGATCCCGAATCGGCGTTCGCGAAGATCCGGGCCGAGTACAACCCGATCGTCGAAGCCCTGCACGCGCTGTCCCAGCCGGTGGTCGCCGCCGTCGAGGGCGCCTGCGTGGGGGCCGGACTGGCCCTGGCGTTGAGCGCCGACGTCCGGGTCGTGGCCGAGGGCGCCCGCTTCGCCACCGCCTTCGCCGGCATCGGGCTCGCCGCCGACAGCGGGTTGAGCGCGACGCTGACCCGGGCGGTGGGCCCCTCGCGCACGGCGGGGCTGTTCCTGCTCGGTGACCGCTTCGACGCGCGGGACGCGCTGCGCTGGGGCCTGGCCCACCGGGTCACGCCCGACGGAACCGCCGCCGACGAAGGCCTCACGCTCGCCCGCCGGCTCGCGGCGGGACCCACCGCCGCCTACCGCGAGATCAAGGCCCTGCTGCGACAGCCGGACGACGCACCCCTGCCCACCGTCCTCGACCGCGAGGCCGCCGCCCAGGAGCGACTGGGCCCCACCGATGACCACCGGGGTGCAGTACGGGCGTTCCTGGCCCGGGAAACGCCCACATTCCACGGCTCGTGAGACGGCGGCCGGTGCCACCACGGGGCGCTCCGAGCCATCGGGCGCCCCATCAGGAAGGAGCTTCGAGACACATGACTGGATTCGAGACCACGTCGCTCGAAGAGAGCGACTTCGAACTACGCCTGCACGAGCAGTTCGACGACACGATCGCGCGAGACCAACGCATCGAGCCTCGCGACTGGATGCCGGACGGCTACCGCCGGACGCTGATCCGCCAGATCGCCCAGCACGCCCACTCCGAGATCATCGGCATGCAGCCGGAGGGGGAGTGGATCACCCGCGCGCCCTCGCTGCGCCGCAAGGCGATCCTGTTCGCCAAGGTGCAGGACGAGGCAGGCCACGGCCTCTACCTCTACTCGGCGGCCGAGACGCTGGGCGCCGACCGCGCCGACCTGACACAGCGGCTGATCGACGGCCGCCAGAAGTACTCGTCGATCTTCAACTACCCCACCCCCACCTTCGCCGACGTCGGCGTGATCGCCTGGCTCGTCGACGGCGCCGCCATCTGCAACCAGGTTCCGCTGTGCCGGAGTTCGTTCGGCCCCTACGCGCGCGCGATGGTCCGCGTGTGCAAGGAGGAGTCCTTCCACCAGCGGCAGGGCTACGAACTCCTGTCGACGATGATGCGCGGCACCGACCACCAGCGGGCGACGGTGCAGGACGCGGTCGACCGCTGGTGGTGGCCGTCCCTGATGATGTTCGGCCCGCCCGACGGCGACTCGCCCAACTCCGAGCAGTCGATGGCCTGGAGGATCAAGCGGCACACCAACGACGAACTGCGCCAACGCTTCGTGGACATGACCGTGCCCCAGGCGGCCGCACTCGGCGTCACCCTGCCCGACCCCGAACTGCGCTGGAACGAGGAACGCGGCCGACACGACTTCGGCACCCCGGACTGGTCCGAACTGCACCGCGTGATCACCGGCGACGGCCCCTGCAACACCGAACGCGTCGCGCGTCGCCGCGCGGCCCACGAGGACGGCGCCTGGGTCCGCGAAGCGGCAAGCGCCCACGCCGCCACGCAGGCCGCCCGCGCCCGGGAAGGAGCGGCGGCATGACCGACGCGACACCGCGGACGAGCGCCCAATGGCCGCTGTACGAGGTGTTCGTGCGCGGCAAGCGCGGGCTCAACCACGTCCACGTGGGATCCCTGCACGCCGCCGACGAGCGCATGGCCCTGACCCACGCCCGCGACCTGTACACCCGACGCAACGAGGGCGTGAGCATCTGGGTCGTGCGCTCGGACCTGATCACCGCGTCGACACCCGACGAGCGCGACCCGTTCTTCGCGCCCAGCGGCGACAAGGTCTACCGACACCCCACGTTTTACGACATCCCCGCCGACGTTCCGCACATCTGACAGCCAGGAGCAGGTCATGCACGACGACCATGTCCACCCCTCCCCGAGCGGGGAACATGTCGAGGCCGACGGCCAATGGGCGTTCGGCACGGGCTTCGAGGACCCCCTGTACGGCGCCGACACCACCGTGCCGGACGGGATCGACGGCGCGGAACTCGCTTCCTGCTGCGTGCTCCTGGCCGACGACGCCCTGATCGCCGCTCAACGCCTGGCCCAATGGTGCACAAACGCCCCGGAGTTGGAGGAGGAGCTCGCCCTCGCCAACATCGGTCTGGACCTGCTCGGCCAGGCCCGGCACCTCTACGCCCGCGCCGGCCGGGCCGACGGTACCGGCCGAGGCGAGGACGCGTACGCGTACTTCCGCGACCCGGCGGAGTTCCGCAACGTGCGGCTCGTCGAACTGCCCAACGGAGACTACGCGTTCTCCGTCGTGCGACTCCTCGTCTTCGCCACGTGGCGTCTGGAGCTGTTCACCCGATTGACCGACACGCCCGACCCCGTCCTCGCCGCCATCGCGAGCAAGTCGATCAAGGAACTCGACTACCACCGGTCGTACGCGGCGCAGTGGGTCGTGCGCCTGGGCGACGGCACCGCGGAGTCGCGGCTGCGGGCACAACGCGCACTGGACGAAGTGGCTCCCCACCTCGGGGAACTCTTCACCCCGCACGAGCACCTGCGCGTCGACGTCGCCTCGGTACGTGCGGAGACGACGGCGATCGTGAGCCGAGTCCTGGACACCGCCGGTCTGGTGCTTCCGATCACAGAGTCGGCGACCGGCGGGGGCCGCGACGGACTCCACACCGAGCATCTGCCGGCGCTGTTGGCCGAGTTGCAGAGCGTGGCCCGAGCCGATCCGCAGGCGACCTGGTGAGTACGACCCCCGTCGGCGCCCGGCGCGCACGGCGCGTCGCCGAGCAGTCGACCGACCCGGAACTGCCGATGCTCACCCTCGCCGACCTGGGCGTGCTGCGCGACGTCGACATCGACGACGACGGCACGGTGACCGCGACCCTCACGCCCACCTACTCGGGCTGCCCGGCCATGGCCGAGATGCGCGCCGACGTGACCCGCCGGCTGCACGAGGCCGGGTTTCCCGAGGTACGGATCCGCACCCGCCTGGACCCGCCGTGGACCACCGACTGGATCACCCCGCGGGGACGACGCCTGCTCGCCGAACACGGCATCGCCCCGCCCGGGCCCGTGTCCCGGCAGACCGCCGGACCCGTACCGCTGCTGCTGTCCACCGCCCCACCCGCAGCGCGGTGTCCGCAGTGCGGGTCGGTCGACACCGAGGAGACCTCCCGCTTCTCCGGCACCGCCTGCAAGGCGCTGTGGCGCTGTCGCACGTGCCGCGAACCCTTCGAGTACTTCAAGGAGATCTGATGGCCCCGACCACCGCACCGGCCGCCGGGCCGGTTCGCGCGCGCCGCCGCCCGGCGTTCCATCCCCTACGGGTCGCCGCCGTCGAACCGTTGTGCGCGGACGCCGCGGCCGTCTCCTTCGAGATCCCCGAGCACCTTGCGGCCGAATTCGTCTTCGCGCCGGGGCAGTCGCTGACGCTGCGCCGGGTGGTCGACGGCCACGACGAACGCCGCTCCTACTCGATCTGCGCCCCGGTCGGCGCCCGTCCCCGCATCGGCGTGCGCGTGGTGCCGGGCGGCCTGTTCTCCTCCTGGCTGGTCAACGAGCTGCGCCCCGGTGACACCGTCGAGGCGATGGGGCCCACGGGGAACTTCACGCCGGACCCGACCGAGCCCGGCCGGCACGTCCTGATCGCCGCCGGCTCGGGCATCACCCCGATGGTGTCGATCGCCGGGTCCGTCCTCGCCGGCAACCCGGCGTCGCAGGTGACCCTGTTCTACGGCAACCGTCGCAGCGGCAGCGTCATGTTCGCCGACGAGCTCGCCGACCTGAAGAACCTCCATCCCGAGCGGCTGCACCTGGTCCACGTGCTCTCCCGCGAGCCCCGCGAGGCCCGCCTGCTGTCCGGGCGCCTCGACGCCGAACGGCTTCGGGCCCTGCTCACGTCCCTGGTTGCCGTGCACGACGCCGACCATTGGTGGCTCTGCGGGCCCCACGGCATGGTCGAGGACGCCCGACGGGTGCTCGCCGACTTCGACGTCCCGGGTGATCGAGTCCATCGGGAGCTGTTCCACGCCGAGGACGAGGCACCACAAACCGTCGACCACCGCGACTCCGCCCCGACCGGCCCGGTCAGTCGAGCGACCCTCACGCTCGACGGGCGCACCACGCCCATCGCCCTGCCGCGTGATCGGTCCATCCTGGACGGCGCCCAACTCGTGCGCTCCGACCTGCCGTTCGCCTGCAAGGGCGGCGTCTGCGGCACCTGCCGGGCGCGCGTGAGCGACGGCGAGGTCGACATGCGCCGCAACTTCGCTCTGGAGCAGGCCGAGGTCGACGCCGGCTACGTGTTGACCTGCCAGAGCTACCCCGTCTCCGACGTACTCACCGTCGACTTCGACGGCTGAGGACGAGCCCACCCGCCGTTGCGGCATCGCGGTCGTCGCCGAATCCCGCTCAGGCCCGGTGTGCCCGACCACCGCACGTCACCTCGCCCAGGAGGACCACCCGTGACCACGCAGCCCACCGCCACCCCCGCCGCCCCCGAACTCCACGACGATGCCGAGCGGATGACCCGCGACGAGATCGAGGCGCTGCAACTGATCCGACTGCGCGCGACATTGCGCCACGCATACGCGCATGTCCCGTTCTACCGGCGCCGGTTCGACGAGGCCGGCGTCGTTCCGGACGACTGCCGCACCCTGGCCGACCTGGCCCGGTTCCCGTTCACCACGAAGGCCGACCTGCGGGAGAACTACCCGTACGGGATGTTCGCCGTGCCGGAGGCGGACATCCGCCGCATCCACGTCTCCAGCGGCACCACCGGCCTGCCCACGGTCGTCGGATACACCGAACCCGACCTGCGCACCTGGGCGAGCCTGGTCGCCCGCTGTATCCGCGGGGCCGGAGGCAGACCGGGGAACAAGGTCCATGTGGCCTTCGGCTACGGCCTGTTCACCGGAGGCATAGGCGCGCACTACGGCGCGGAACACCTCGGCTGTACCGTGGTCCCCGCTTCCGGCGGCATGACCGCCCGCCAGGTCCGACTGATCCAGGACCTGCGCCCGGAGATCATCATGGTGACCCCGTCCTACATGCTCACCCTGCTCGACGAATTCGACCGCCAGGGCATCGACGCGGCCGCCTCCTCGCTGCGGGTGGGCATCTTCGGCGCGGAGCCGTGGGGCGAGGGCATGCGTCACGAGATCGAGCAACGCGCCGGAATCGACGCGGTCGACATCTACGGACTGTCCGAACTCATGGGCCCCGGCGTCGCCGGCGAAAGCGTCACGACCAAGGACGGCCTGCACATCTGGGAGGACCACTTCCGCCCCGAGATCGTCGACCCGCTCGGCGACCGAACCCTGCCCGACGGCACCACCGGCGAACTCGTCCTGACCTCGCTGACCAAGGAGGCCGTGCCGATCATCCGCTACCGCACGCGCGACCTGACTCGACTGCTCCCCGGGACCGCCTGGCCGGGCATGCGCCGGATGGACCGCGTGAGCGGACGCAGCGACGACATGATCATCCTGCGCGGCGTCAACGTCTTCCCCACCCAGATCGAGGAACTGGTCCTGCGAACACCGGGCCTGTCCCCGCATTTCCAACTCGTCCTGGCCCGCCGGGAGCGCATGGATCACCTGATCGTGCGCGTCGAGGCCCGCCCCGATCTGCCCACGAGTGCCCGCTCCGGAGCCTCCGCCGCCCTGACCCGGGCCGTCAAGGACGGAGTCGGCGTCAGCGTGGAGGTCGCGGTGCTCGACCCCGACACCCTGGAGCGCTCCGTCGGCAAACTCCGCCGCCTGGTCGACACCCGCGACCACTGACCCGACGGACGAGCGGTGGTGGTGGCAGGCCGGCCCGAACGAGACGCGTCGAACTCGGGATCGCCGGTCGTTGGGCCCGGCCGTCGCATTCGACGTCGTCCGGCCCGGGCCGCGTCGCCGTGCCCGGTCGGGCGGCGTGGGTCGGTTGCGGGCGCACCGCACGGTCGTTGTGGCGACCGAGGAGCGGACGAGCAGGCCGAACGTCCGGTGTGCAGTGCTTTGTGGGTCGCCGATGCTCGTGATTGTGCCCGCGAGCTCGGAACCGAAGGCAGTCGCGGCCGGCGGGACGGTGGTGACCGACGAGCCGACGAGGCCCTGTCCTTCGTCCGGCGTCGATTGCACGACACGGGCCGATCGGACGGAGCCACGCCATACCGACGCGCCAACCGAGGAGGAGCAGCGGCCCATTGCCACGACCGCGACGACGGTGCTCGAGGGAACCGGATCGGCGACAGCGAGGGCGCTGACCCGGGCTTTTACCATGGTCAGCGCCGACGGTGCGGCACTCCGCGACCGGCTGCGCCCGAACGGCCACCGGGCCGGCGGCGACGAGGCGGCGACCATCGACGACGCCTGGCTGAACGTGTTCGACGCCGACATGCTCCCGGCCGGCGGCCTGTGCATCGGCCTGGACCGCCTCGTGCAGGTCCTCACCGGCGCCGAGCACATCGACGACGTCATCCCCTTCCCGCTCCCCGGGCGGCCCGGATGAACCCCGCGGACCGCATCGCCGCCGACCCGCGCCCGATCCTCGAACACGCGGCGCGGCGGTGCGGGTTGGGCCGCGTCCTGTCATGGACGCCGATCACGACCGGTTTCGAGGACTGCAACATCGACACCCGCACCGAGAACGGCCGCGTGGTCGTCAAGATCTTCGCGGCGTGGCGCGATGGCGACGCGCCCCGAAGGACCGCCCGCCTGATCACCGACGCCATCGCAGCCGGGGTGCGTCACCCGCGGTTGTACCCCGACGTCGACGGCGACGTGCTCCACCACCCGCCCGGCGGCGCCGCGTGCCTCGTCCTCGAACGTGTCGACGCCCGCGACTACTACAGCCCCACCCGCGCGCCCACCGCGGCCGAACCGGGCGACCTGATCGCACAGACCACCCTGATCCACCGACTCGACACCCGGGTGGATCCCGTCGCCGATCCGTGGGCGGTCACCAACATCGGCCCCACGCCGGCCGCCGCCGAGCCGTACCTGACCGACGAACATCGCGCCCTTGCCCGCCGGGCCGCCGCCGTGTTCGCGACGATCGACCACCGTGCCCTCCCGCACGCGCTGATCCACGCGGACCTGACCAAGGGCAACGTGCTTGCCGACGGCCGCGACGTGCAGGTGATCGACTTCGCGGTCGCGGGCCGGCACCCGAGGATCCAGGAACTCGCGGTCGCCGCCGCCAATCTCACCCACCGGCCCCGAACCGCTCCCGGACCGGGCCGAGACCATCGCGGACCTGTACTCGGCGGCAAACCCCCACGCGCCCCTGACCTGCGGCGAACGGCACGCGTTTCCGACGTTCGTCCTCGCCGCTGCGGCGATGGCATTCCTGGGCGCCGTGCGGGCCCGGCACGTCCACCACGACGACCGACCCGAGATCGCCCACCTGATCGAGCTGGGGCCGGCCGGACTGCGCGACTGCGCCGACGTCAACTGATCCGCGACCGCAGCCAGGTCAGCGTCGCGTCGCCCTTCGCCCGCTGATGCGCCCGCAGCCCCGGCACGTTCCGGGGCGCGGGCAGCGTCGACTGATACAACCAGTCGCCCGCCAACGCGGCCAACACCGCGTCCACCGCGTCCGGATCGGCCGCCCGCCCGACCTCGCCGACGCGCCACAGGGCGGCCGGATCCACGGGACCGGTTGCGGTCGCGGCCACCGACGGCAGGAAGAACAACAGGTCCAGCCACGGCGCGCCGGTGACGGCGTGGGGCCAGTCGACGAACACCACCCTCCCGTCGGGCGCGAGCAGCATGTTGTCCGCGCGCAGATCCGCGTGCACCAGGGTGTCGCCCGTCGCGGCCCGCTCCCAGCCGGCCTCCAACTCGGCCAACCGATCCAGGTTCGCCCGTGCCCACGGGTGGTCCAGGTCCCGGTACAGCGCCGGGTCGGCGGACATCCGCCGCCAGGAGCGGAAGTTGTCGGCCAGGTCCTCGACGACGCCGGGACCCGCGAGCGGGCTCGGCGTCAGAGCCTGCGCCAAGTCGTCGAGCGCGCGCACGACCCGGCCCAACTCGCCGTCGTCCCACGGCTCCCGGGGCGAACGACCGTCGACCCACTCCAGGACCAGGACCACCCACTTTCCGTCGTCCCACGTCCACAATAACTCCGGCGCCGGAACCCGCGCCGGCAACGTCGCCATCACCGCTGCCTCACGCCGATACAACCCCGGCGCGTGCGGGTTGCGCGCCGCGCTGATCGCCTTGACGAACACCCGCCGCCCGTCCGCCAACGTCAACCCGCTCGCCACCCCCGGCGAGAACCCGCCCGGCCGCGGATCCTCCGCCACCACCGCCGCGTTCAACGCCTGGTGGGCCGCGTCCCGCACGCGTGCCGGAAGCGCGTCCCACCGCAGCCGCGGCGAAGCCGCCGCCCTCGTCGTCACGTCCCACACATCCCTCGACCACATCCACGCACCGCACCCGGATCGGGCGCGGCCGGCGACCTACAGACCGCGCCCGCCACGTTTCGCCGCCTCCAGGAAGCGGCCCCACGACGACGATCCGAACTCCAGCACCGGCCCCTGACCGCGCGCCTTGGTATCCCGTACGCCGACACCTCCACCCGCATCGACCGTTCCGGCGACCTCCACGCAGTTCGAACTCTCGTCGCTGCGGCGGAACTTGTGCCAGCTCGTGTACTTCTCGCTCATGTCGGTCGTCGTTTCCCAACGGTCGGCCGGCCGCGCCGCGGCCGCGATGAGTTCGACGCTGTCCCCACAGGACAGGGCGGCGTCACGCAGGAGGTCGTATCGCTGCGTGTAGCGAGCGACGTCGTCCGGCTCCGTCAGGACGACATCCGTGGCGACCGCCTCGATCGCGACCACCCTGACCAAGGCTGGATTGCTGCCAGTCGATCCTGACCGGCAGCCGATGTGCGGTGAAGGGCTGCGGCGTCAGCGGTTGCGGATCGCTTCCCAGGGGTCGGGGAGGGGTGCCGTCGGGTCCTCGCCCTCGGTGGGTAGGCCGACCCAGGCGCGCAGTGCGGCGCGGGTGTCGGGGAGGCCACGCTCGGTGAACCGTTCGTGGAGGTCCGAGCCGAACGGCCAGGACTGGAAGTCCTTGGCGGTCAGCAGGTCGGCCAGGGCGTGCAGCAGTTCCCGGCGTCCGGGGGAGAGGTCGGCGAACATCGGTGCGGTGTCCGCAGGGTCGAACAGTGCCGCCAACAGGTTCCCGGTGCGGGCCGCGAGCGGGCGGGGCACGACCCGGGTGTCCTTGATGTGGGGCAGGGCGGCGGCGATCCTCGGGAGGATTGCGTCCGGGTCCTCGGCGACGGCCGTCAGGCTCAGCAGGCTGCGGACGGTGTAGCTGTGCGGGTCGCCGTCGTCGTGGGCGGTGGCGGGTTCGGGCGCGGGGCCGGCGCCGAAGGCGGCCAGTTCGGCCGTGATGCGCTCGGTCGGCGGCAGGTCGGGTGCGGCGGTCGGGTGTGCGATTCGCAGGCGGGCCAGGGCGGTGGCGGCGGCCCAGCGTGGCAGGGGGTGCCCGTGGTCGAGGTGGCGCCGGAGCCGGCCGCCAGGGTCGTGGTCGGCGAGCAGCCCGACGGCGACGAGGACCGTGGCGGCCGTGACCGGGTCCGGCTCGCGGTCGAGGCGGGCGAGCAGCGGGGGCAGGGCGGCGTCGGCCTCCTCGGGGAACCAGCCCAGGAGGTACGCGGTCCGGGTGCGGATATCGGGGTCCGGGTCGCCGAGCAGGTCGAACAGCGCGGGGAGCAGGGCGCGGACCGCGTCGTAGGAGCGCAGTGCGCCCTCGCGGGCGTCGACCGGGTGCCCCGCCGCGCAATATGCCCGCGCCTCGCGCAGGCCCCGCAGCCGCTCCTCGTCGGTCTCGGCGGCGATCTCCTCGTCGTACCAGCGCAGGTTCTCCTCGGAGCTGACGGCCGCGGCGCGCCAGGCGGCGGTATCGATGCCGAGCGGGAGGTCGTACTCGTCGTGCCAGTCGACGGCCAACCGGGTCAGCAGCAGCAGCGCAGTGGCCCGTGCGCCGGACGGGCCGGTCGCGGCGATCCGGGCGAGGAACGGCACGGCGTACGGGGAGGCCGAGTACCGGGTCCCCTGGTGGAAGATGTTGCCGAACAGGTGTCGGAAGGCGTCCTTCCGGGCCTCCTCGTCCGGCCCGCACACCGCCCGGAGCTGGTCCGGAACGTCCTCGGCGGTGCCGTAGGCGTGCCCCAGAGCCGCCCAGTCGATGTCGTCCAGCCCGGCCAGGAGATCGTCGGATCGCTTCATGATCCGCATGCTCGCAGGCACCACCGACGCCCATCCCGCGGACGAATCGCCTCCGGGAGCCCGGCGGTTCCCACGCACACGACTTCGGCCATCAGCGCATCCAACTCCGGAGCTGCGGGCACCGACACGCGCCGAGCCCCCGCGTGCGGAGCCGGGCCCCGGCTACCGGCCTTGGTACTGGTGAGCTCGCGTATTCAACTGACGTGTGTTGGCCTACGGGGCTCCGCTTGCTGTCACTCATCGTGAAGTATCCGGCGGACTCCGGCGTCAGGGGCATGCGCTTGGATGGGCGGGTGACTGTCTATGACGTAGCTCGTCTGCTCCCCGCCATCACCGATCTTCGTGACCTGTGCCGCTCGCTGGCCATGCTTGATGCGATCCTGAGCCCGGACTGGGAAAGCCGGTACTACTCCTTCAACGCGGGGTGGGCCGATGGCGAAGAGATGGCCTCGAAGCGCAACGGATCGGGGGACGAGTACTCCATCGTGTTCTCGGCGGTCGGAGTCTATGTCCGAGGCTTCGACCACGAGTCGCCGATGAGCCCTTACGGCCATGACGGTGTGCCCTGGCCAGGTGTGATCGACGATGTTCCCGCACTCTTCACGCCCTATGTCGAGGAGCCGGCGTTCACTGACGAGGACGACGTTCCGGTCGTGACCGCATGTCTGTGGCGCGAAGCGACGGACGACCATTGGCGGCACGGGCAGATCGATTTCCCTGCCGGCCGTCCCGACCCTGATGGGGCGGAAGGCTTGTTCGAACTCCTCGTCGATCGGTCTCCAGAAGCGTTCCAGCGCTTCGCGGAGGACTACTACGAGGTTCCGGTGGACCTGGAAGCAGTGCGCCATGTGTATGCGCTGAAACCGTTGGACCAGGCGCTCGTGTCGTCGCTCAACGCGGAGGTCACATTGGCGGATCTGGCCGAGGACATCGCCGAGATCGGATATCCGCAGCCGGGCCCGGACTCGATCTGACTGCCTCCGCTGTGCGGCCGGAGTGGTCGCCAGGGGCGTATCGGCTCCACGGCGTGCCGGTGTCCGTTTGCAGCCGGGTGGTGGTCTTGTGGTGGTAGCCGAGTGCGTCCGCGACGACCGGGGCGGGCAGTTCGCGCACGTGTTGTCGGATCGCTGCCACCCGGCTGGCGACTGCGGGGACGCCGAGTTCGTTGACCTGGGCTGAGAGCGCGTCCGGGTGCATCGGTTGTCCGGCCCGTCGGCCGGGGAACAGCCGGCGGGAGTCGCGGTTGGTCGCGGTGTTCATGTTGTCCCGGTTGGCGATCCAGTACAGGAGAAGTTCCGCGACCGCCGTGGGCACCGGGGTCGGCGGGTCGCCGAGCCGTAGGAGCACGTGTCGGTCGTCGTGGATGACGTCGTCGACGGTGAGGTGGACGATGCGGCTGAGCGGTTGCGCATGGAGAAGGACGATGAGAGCGGCGACGCGGCTTCGCAGCGGCGGCGTCTCGTCGGTGAGGACGCGGCCGAGCATGTCGAGTCGTTCGCGCTGGGCGAGCGGGGCGGCCCTTTGGATCTGGGCGGCGGGAAGTCGGAATCGTCGGCTGAGCTTGGTGTTCTGGCACCGGAGGAGGAAGGCCCGGACGCTTTTGCGGTCGTGCTCGTTGTGTTCGGCGTGCCAGAGGTCGATGTCGGCTTGGCCGCAGGTGGCGAGGTCGCGGCCGTGGTCGTCGAGCCGGCGCAGGAACACGGTCGCGTGCTTGACCCGGTCCGCGGCGTATCTCGTGCTGGACGGGGTGAGAGCTCGGCGGTCCGCGCTGGTCCGTAGGCGGGGCAGCACTTCCCAGGTCGCGAACCGGCGGACAAGTTGCGCTTGCCGGGGGTTGGTGATGCCGGCGAGGTGGTCGACGAGCCACCGCTCGAAGAGGCAGACTCGCTTGTCGATCGCGGGGAGGACGCCGCAGTCCATGAGGAGTTCCCGCAGGTGGGCGGCAGCCCGCCAGGGCTGGAGCGTGTGGAACGCGTCGTGGGGCAGCCCGATCTCGCCGCGTCCGAGGCGGCGGAGCAGATTCTCGGGCGAGTCGGGGTGTTCTCTGCGGGTGTTGAGCCGGGTCAGTCCGGAGATCGGGTTGTCCATGGACAGCAACGCGTCGGCGAGCGGCGCCAGTTCGGACCGCGATGCGGCCGCGTCGTGGGTGCACGGGTGCACGGGTGCGAGGGCCTGCGGGGGACGGAGCGGGACGTGCGGGTGGTCGTGGCGGGCTTGCCGGTGGGGGTGCGGGAGGGGTTGGGGTACGAGCGGGTGCCGTGGGATCGCTTCGCCCACGCCAACGGTTCGGCCGCGGACGTGCCCGAACTCCTGGAGGGCCTGCGTTCCGGCGACGCGGCCGTGGCCGGCGACTGTCTGTCCTCGTTGGTGGGTTCGGTCTGTCATCAGGGCACCCGGTACGCGCCGGCGGCGTTGGCGGTGCCGTTTCTGCTGCGGATCGCCGCGGACCGCACGGCGCACCCTCGGGTGGGCGTGCTCTTCCTGGTCGCGGAGGCGGCGCGCGACGGATACGGCGGCGCCGCGCCGCAGGCGGGCCTGTTGCGGGTCGGTGGGGACCATACGCGGTTCGACACGGGCGCCTACCGGGAGGACTGGACCGTGCGGGCGGCACGCGCCGCGATCGCCGTCGACGCGCACATCCCGATCGCGCTCCTGGACGACCCGGATCCGCGGGTGCGGATGGGCGCGGCATACGTTCTGTCCGCCGCGGCGCAGCGCGCCGAGAGGATCTCCGCCGCCCTGCACGAGAGCCTGCGCGGCGAGAGCGACCCGCGGGTGTGCGCGGGCCTGATCCTGGCGATCGCGCAACTGGCCCACCAGCACCAGCACCAGCACCACCAGCACCGGGACCGGGATCGGGACGCCGCCGTCCTCGCCCGCGCCCACTGGTCGGACCCCGCCCACCCGCTCGTGGTCCGCACGGCCGCGGCGCTCGCATGGCTGGGCCTGGTCGACGACCCCGTCCCGACGATCTGCGCACCCACCTCGAGGCGATCCCCGCGGACGAACTCGACCGCCTGGCGGCCGGACTGCCGTCGCTGTGGTCCGTCGCTCACCACGGCGGCTTCGGAGCGAGGGCGGTCCTGCGCAGGATGCTCGACCCGAACATCCCCCCGACCACCGACGATCCGCCGGTGCGGGGCCAGGGCTGAGCGGACGACCCACCCTTTTAGCCCTTCGTCGGCAACGTTCGCCTTCGTGGCGACCGCGCCGTAGCCCATCGTCGGTGGCGCGCTTGTCTCGCCGGATGACGTAGCGGTGAATTGTGGCCTCGGGTCTTGTGACCGGGGGGCGTTGCCGTGGAGGGTGAAGCAGTGCGGGGCGGTGAACCGGGCTTCGACGCGGGTGAGCCGGGGGTGCCGGTCGGGGTGCAGGCGTTGATGTGGTCCCGGCCCCCGGCCCCGGGGCCTACCTGGCGGCGTGGATGCAGCCGTTCGGGTCGGACGGGCCGAGGTCGGCAACGATCAGTTGCCGTTGCCCGCGAGCCTCGCACGTGCTGTTGAGCGGCGGCTCCATGTGCGCCCCGATCACGGTGACGCGGTGCCCCTGTCGTGTACGGACCACGAGCGGCATCCCGTCCGTCCAGTCGCCCGCGCGCCAGTGGCCGGAGATTCGCGCCCGACCGTCGGACTGACGGCGCACCGCGACCACCATGAAATGGAACCAGTCGCCATTGCCTCGGCCCGTCTGTCGGTAGGGCTTTCCGCAGGAGGTGCAGACGACGGTCGGCGACGGCGAAGGGGCTTCGTCGGCAGTCACGATGCTCCGTCCCCCTCGGGTCGACAACGACTGGGCACGGTCGGCATTCTGCAGTCGCGGCTGCCCGAAGTCACGTGGTTTTGCACGGCAGGCAGGGGCCACGTGGTTCGACGCGGCACCGGCAGTTCGGCAGCGAGCCGGGTGCGCAGGTGCAGGGGCCTGCCGCGTTTCGGGCACACGCCCGATCCGACTGCCGCGCGGTGTCGGGGCACCCGCTCACTCGGCGGTGGCGTGACGCGCGGGAGGCCGCCGTTGCGGATGTCGGCGGGCCGGAGTGGCGGGGGTGGGGTGTTTCAGGCGGGCGCGGTGCGGTCGTGAAGTGCGGCGTCGATCCAGGGGGTGTCGGGGGAGATGTGCCACACGGCGGCGACCATGGTCTTGAGTTCGTCGGGTGGACCGTCCCATTTCGTGGTGGTCCAGGCGATCGGCAGGCCGATGATGTTGTCCATCCATCGGCCGCCGCGTCGGGTGTCGAGGCCGGTGCGGCGGCGGTACTCGGGGGTGGCGACGATGCCGACCCAGTGGCTGCCGTCGCGCACCCGCCAGGACACCACCGCCTCCACGTCCGCCCACGCCACCCGCCGAGAGCGCCATATTCCTCGGGACACGGCGACGCCCTCGGCGTCCATGCGCAGCGCCACCGGCGCGATCCGGGGCATCGCTGCGGCGAGCAGCCCGCCCAGCCCGAAGAACACCCAGCCTGCGATCGCCAGGCCGAGCGGAATGTCGGGTACGAACATCAACGCGCAGACACCGATCGCCATCGCGATCATCTTCGTGTTGTTCCGGGTCCAGCGAAGACGCAACTCGAACGGCGGTGAGGTGGACGGCATTCCCCCATGCTGCCGCAACCGACGGGCGTACCGGACCGGGGAAGACCATCGCAGCCCACGCCGATCACAGGCCCGCGGCCTCGAGGGGTGCTCCGGTTGCGCGTGTTTCCGCCTCCGTGCGACGACTACCCACAAGTCGGCAGGTTTTCGCGTCGGATCACGGTAGGATCGAGAAGGAAGAGGCTTGGGAAGGAAGTGGTCGGGCGCATGAGCGAGGGATCGCGCGGGTCGGACGAGAACGCGTCCACGACGCCCCTCCCGTACTCCGCACCCGGGCCCGGGTCCGGCGGGGATGTCGGGTCGGCGTTCGGTGTGGAGGAGGTCCGCAAGCGGTGGGCGCGGGTGGTCGACGACGCCGCGGCCGGGGCGCGGATCGTGATCCACGCCCCCCACGGCGTACGCGCCGTGCTGACCGCGCCGACGCCGGAGGTGATCGCCGCGTAGGGGGAGTTGCCCGCGTTCACGATGACCGACACCCGGCAGCACCTGGGCAACCTGGTGCGCGCCGCCGCTGCGGGCACCCCGCAACTCCTGCTGCGCTACGGCACCGTCCACGCCCAGATCACCCACCTCGCCGCCACACCCGCCCCCGAGGACACGCCCTCGGCCATCACCACCCCGCCGCGGGCCGTCGCAGCCCCGGCCCCGCCGCCTTCGGCCGACACGCCCCCGGACACCGACGACCCCGCGTCCGGGCGGCCCGCCGCCAAGGCCGGGCGCAGGGTGGCGGGGTTCGCGACGGCGTTGGGGGAGGCGACCGCCGCCCGCCGCCGCGCCGTCTCGTTCGGCCCCACCG
The DNA here is from genome assembly GCF_003967355.1 of Embleya hyalina. Lineage (GTDB taxonomy): Bacteria > Actinomycetota > Actinomycetes > Streptomycetales > Streptomycetaceae > Embleya > Embleya hyalina. The sequence goes on from NZ_BIFH01000031.1 coordinate 32,846, forward strand.
CCCTGGACGAGGCCCTGGGCGGCGGCGCGCTGCCCGGTCGCCTGGTGGTGGTCGTCGGCGCGCCCGGCGCCGGCGGAGGCCTGCTCGCGGCGGGCACCGTGTTGTCCGCGACCCTGGCCCCGCCGACGACCCCGACACACCACGCCGTGCTGTCCTGCACACCCGGCCGCCCCCGCGCCGACGTCGCCGCCCGCCTGACCGCGGCCGCCGCCGGAGTGGACCACCGCCGCCTGCGCGCGGGCACCCTCACCGACATCGAACGCGCCGCCGACGGCGCGTCGACTCGACTGGCCGCCGGGGGACTGCTCCTGGACGACGGCACCGACCTGACCTCCGACCTCCTCCACGCCACCGCCGCCGACATCGCGGGCCTGCGCCTGGTCGCCCTGGACCCGCTCAACCACCTCGTCCGCCCCACCGCCGACGCCGGGCGTCCCGGCCCCGCCCGGGAAACCGTGGGCGCGTTGCGCCCGCGCGCCTCCGGCCCCGACGAGGGGGAGGGAGGCGGTGGCCGCCAGGTTCGCCAACAGGCGTCGTCTGCGCACTCTCTCGCCCTCTCGTGGGTTCTCGCGCACCACAGTAGGACTCGGCAACCCCGGAAACGATTCCCTCGCTGCCTGTCGCGGCCCCGGTATCGCCGGTGCCGGTGCAAGCCCGAAGTCCTCAACCGACAATTCCAGGGCGTAGGCGAACCGCCGGATGACCGTGACGTCGGTCAACGGCGCGAGGCCGCGTTCGTACCGGGAGACCTGCGCGGCGGAGTATCCGGCCCGGCGGCCGAGTTCGGCGAGTGTCCACGCCCGCGCCAGGCGGGCCCGGCGAACCCGCGTACCCGACCCCGAGCGCTGCCGCTGTTGCTTGACGGTGGCCACGGACGACCTCCTCGCCTGCCGATACAGGGACTCCCACTGATAGCACCCGCACACCCCCGCGATGAATCGCTTTGCACAACACGCAAAGCGTTTGCGGCATGCGTCCCCGGCGGAGACGCCGGGGCTCGGCGCGAGGCGTGATGGGACCGCGCGGCACCCCACTTCCCGGGCCGCGTCCGACGCGGACACACCACCGCCCGGCCCCACCGCACGAGGAGCGACCGTGCGCACCCTTCCCCCGCTCCCCACCCCGACGAACGCCTCACCCCCGCCTACTACATCGACCCCACACGGGCCGCACACCGCTACGTCGCCGACGTCCTGGTCCGCTGCGCCACCGTGTTCGACGTCAAGCCGGCGATCGCCGCCGACCTGGACCACCTCACCGCCAACATCGCCGACACCGCCGATGTCGACCCCGACGCGCGTCTGACCGACTCGGTCCGCGTCGAGGACGGGGCGAGGATCGAGGCCGGTGCCGTGATCGCGGGGCCCGTGCTGATCTGCGCCGGCGCCGTGATCGGGTCCGGCGCGGTGATCCGCGACCACACCGTCATCGGCCCGGGTTGCCGGATCGCGGGCGGCGCGGAGATCACCCGCAGCCTCCTGGCGGGCGGTGTGCTGATGGTGCATCAGGCGTTCGTCGGGGACTCGATCCTGGGCCACGGCGTCAACGTCGGCGCGTTCTGCACCACCACCGGCATGCGCGTCACCGGCCCGGTCACCGAACCCGCCACCACCGAGATCACCCTCGTCCTCGACGACGAGCGCATCACCACCGGCCAGACGAAGTTCGGCGCGGTGATCGGCGACGACGTCGCCCTCCCCGCCGGCACCGTGCTGAGCCCCGCCACCCTCATCGGCCCCGGCACGGTGATCTTCCCCCGCAACCACGTCGGCGGCGTCCTGCCGCGCGGCACCCGAATCAGGTGACCCCCATGACCACCACACACCCCACCACCACCGCGACCCAAGCCACAGACATTCTGCGGATCACCGGCGGCACCCCGCTCACCGGCACCGCCGCCATCCAGGGCAGCAAGAACATCGCCCTCCACCTCTACGCCACCGCCCTCGCCTGCGACGGACTCACCGTCCTGCGCAACGCCCCCGCAATCATCGACACCGACGTGTGCGCCGCGATCCTGCGCCACACCGGCGCCGAAGCCCACCACGCCGACGGCGAGTTCCGCGTCACGCCCACCGGCCAGTCCGTCCCCGAGATCCACCCGAGATTGGGCGGCCGGGTCCGCGTCACCACCATCCTGGGCGCCGCCGTCCTGGCCCGGACAGGCCACGTGAGCATGCCCCGCCCGGGCGGGGACGCGATCTGCCCGCGTCTGATCGACCGCCACCTCGCCGCGATGACCGAAGCCGGCGCCACCGTCACCGACGACGGCCACACCCTCCGCGCCGTCCTCCACCCACGCGGCCTGTGGCCGTTCCGAGCCGATGTGAACACGCCCTACGGCCCGAGCATGGGCGCCACCGTCACCGCCCTGCTCCTCGCCGCCCGTGCGCCAGGGAGCAGCCTGATCACGCACCCGAGCATCGAACCCGAAGTCGTCCACACCGCCGCGTTCCTCGCCGCCGCCGGCGCGGACATCGACTGGGCCGACGACGGCCTGCGCGTCACCGGCACCGACCGCCCCACCGGCGGGGTGCACACGATCCCCGGCGACCGGATCGAGGCCGCCACCTGGGCGATGGCCTGCGCTGCCACTGGCGGCCGCGTCCTCCTCGACGGCATCACCCTGGTCGACCTGCCCACACCACATCCCTGCGCGGCGCCGGGGTGACCCTCACCGACCTGAACCACGCCGTCGCCGTCGTGGCCCCCGACGTGCTGCTCCCGGTCGCGGCGAGCACGGGCCCGCCCGGGCCTGCCGACCGACACCCAACCCCAACTCACCGCCATGCTCACCCGAGCCCACGGCACCTCCACCATCACCGAGACGATCTACCCCCGCCGCGACACCCACGTGGCCGGACAGCGCGCGTTCGGCGCCGACATCACCACCGACGGTCCCCATATCCGCGTTCGCGGACCCGTTCGACTCCACCCCGCCGACGTGCACGGCGACGACATCCGCGCCGCCACCGCCCACGTCATCGCCGCCCTCACGGCGCACGGAACCTCTACGATCCGCGGCATGCACCACCTCCGGCGCGGCTACCAACGGCTCCTGCCGACTCTTGCCGCCCTCGGAGCCCACGCCACCCTCACCACCCCGGAGAACCCACACCCATGAGCCCAACGCCGTTCACCCGCACCGACATCCAGGCCCTGCGCGACGCCCTCGACACCCTCGTCACCACCCAGGGCAGCCCCGGCGGCATCGTGGTCTGCGGCACGTCGGCCGGGCAGCGGCACACGATCACCGCAGGCGTCGTCGCACCCGAGTGCGGCGACGCCCCACCCACCGAACACACCGCCTACGACGCCGCGTCGCTCACCAAAGTCGTCGCCACCTGGCCACTGATCGGCCGCGCCCTCGACACCCGACTCCTCGACCTCGACACCCCCGTCGGCGCATACCTGCCCCCGATCACCGGCGACGCCCCCGGCGCCGACGCCACCATCCGCCAACTCCTCACCCACACCGGCGGCCTGCGCGCCGAAACCCGCCTGGACCGCTACCGCGGCGACCCCACCCCACTCGCCGAACTCCTGTGCCGCGAACCCCTCGACGAACCCCCGGGCCGCCACCGCTACCTCAACCGCGGCTTCATCCTCCTCGGCCTCGCCCTCGCCCACATCCACCGGCGACCCTTGCACGAACTCGCCACCGAACTATGGACAGACCTCGGCATGACCGACACCACGTACGGCCCCGTCACCCGCAACCCACACGTCGCACCCACCGAACAACGCCTCACCGGGGCACCCCGGATCTGGGGCGGAGTCCACGACGACAACGCCGCCCTCCTCGGCGGCACCGCCAGCCACGCCGGCACCTTCACCACCGCGAACGACCTCGCCGGCTACGCCGAACACCTCCTCGACCCCGAACACCCCCTCCACACCTGGCTCACCACCTCCCGCACACCCCACGCACCGGTCGAACCCGGCCTCGACCGGGGACTCGCGTGGCTGGTCGCGGACGACGGAAACGTCGTCTACCACCACGGCTGGACCGGCACCAGCCTGTACCTCGCCCCCACCACCGGCCGCTACGTCACGATCTGCACCAACGCCGTCTACCACGGCCCACCCAGCCCCCGCCTCGCCCCACTGCGCACCCTCGCCCGTAAGACCCTCACCACCACCTGACCCCCACCTCGGAGGCTCACCATGGGTGACCTTCTCGCCGACCACACCACCCTGCGCCTCGGCGACCCCGCCGACCGACTCCACACCCACACCGACCCCACCACCTGGCCCGACCTCCTCGCCGAACTTTCGTCCCGAACCTGGGTGTTGGGCGGCGGCAGCAACGTCCTGGCCCCCGACGCCGGACACCGTGGAACCGTCTTGATCATGGCGACCCGAGGCATCACCACCACCCACGGTCCGCGCGGCACCGTCGAGGTGACCGCCCGCGCCGGCGAACCCCTGGCCGAACTCGTCGCCCACACCGTCGCCCACGGCCTCTCCGGAATCGAGTACCTCACCGGCATCCCCGGCACCGCAGGAGCCGCACCTGTCCAAAACGCCGGCGCCTACGGACAGGAAATCGCCCACACCCTCACCACACTCACCGCCCACGACCACCACACCGCCCGCACCGTGCGCCTGACCCGCGAACAATGCCGATTCGGCTACCGCACCAGCCGCTTCAAACCCGAACCGGGCCGCTTCACCATCCTCGACGTCACCCTGCGCCTGACCCCACGCGCCAACGCCGCACCGATCCCCACTCGCACCTGGCCCAAGCCCTCGACGTCGCCCTCGGGGCGACCCCACCATTGGCCGAAGCCGCCGCCGGCGTAGCGGTCGACCGCAAAGCACGCGGACTCCTCCTTCCCGCCGACGGCCCCGACGCCCGCCAAGTCGGCTCCGTGTTCCTCAACCCACCCGTCACCGCGCGCCAGGCGCCGTCCGCGCGGCGGGAGGACCCGTCCACCGCACCTCGGACGGCACCGAACGCGCCGGCGCGGGCTGGATGATCCAACAACTCGGACACCGACCCGACTCACCGCTGGGCCCCGGCATCTGGTGCTCGACCCTCCGCGCACTGACCGTCGTCGCCCGGGAGAACGCCACCGCGATCGCATTCGCCGACGCACTGGCCGGTCTGGTGACCGACGTCGAAACGACGTTCGGCATCCGTCTGAGCCCCGAACCGACTACGCCCCACTGACGACCGGCACACGGTCGTCGAGGGTGGTCTGCGGCCGTCATGGGGCACGATGCCGACGCAGGGGACCACGGGGCGCCGTTCGTGGCGTGCTCGACCCGGGGGCTTGGATCCGCGCGGCCACCGGCGTGGTTCGAGTCCGGTCGGGAGTCGACGTGTCCGGACGGGTCGATACCGGGTGACGCGGCGTGGAGGAATGCGGTCTCGGGTGTGTGGTGGTCGGTGCGGGTCGAGTTGATCGGTGGCGGGCCGGGCGGTGTGTTGTGGCCGCGTCCGGGGCGGGTGTTCGCGATCGGTCCCGCGCACACGCTCCACGAGTTCACGGAGGCGATCGACGACGCGTTCGCACGACGGGATCGCTCCCACCGCCACGAGTTCGCCTTCGCGACCGGGCACAGGGCGACCGAACACCGCTTCCCGGTGTCGGTTTTCGCGGACGCGGGGGCGAGCCGCGTTCCAGTGTCGGGCGTATGTGGGGTCGACAGCGCGGCGAGAGGCCGGAGTTCGGTTACGGACGGCGTGGTCGGCCGTTGTGGACCGTGCGCGATCGCGACGCGGAGCGGGTGCGCAAGGTGTTGCGGTGGGCGCGGTGCCGGGAGTTCTCCGATCGTCGCGGGGGGTTCGTCGTCGAGGGCGGCGAGGACGACGGGCCGTTCGCCCTCGCGTGTGCGTCCGAGTCCCTGGCCGGGCGCGGTGAGGTCGGCCGCTACGCGGTGGCGTTGCGCGCCGCCGGCTACCACGTCGAGCCCGACGAGGAAGACGACGCCTCGCTGCTGGTGTGGCGTCCCGGGACCGCGCCGCAACCCCCTCGAGCAGAGCCCACGTCGGCCCGCGAACTGGTTGCCCGCGTCCTGCGAACGGTGACGGTCCTGGGCGACACGAAGGCCTCGTGTGTGAGCTCCCGCAGGAGCGCCGGCACCACGTCGCCGCCCAGGGCGACCGGCGCGTCCGCGGCCGCGTCACGGCGCTCCGGGTCCCCCAGGTCACGTATGAGCCCGTCCGCACGGTCAACCGCCCTGTTCAGTCCCCGATCCGATGTGCCCGACCCTCATGCAGGCGACATGATGCCGCCCATCACCGACAGGACGGGGTGCACGACGACGAGGACGGCGGGGCCGCGCGTTACGGCGCGGTGCTCGCGCGGACCGCCGGTCTGATCGCGATGACGGTCTGCGCCGGGATGATCGCGAACTCCTACCACCCGCCGTGACCGACGGCCGCCGGCGCGACGAGCGGGCCGCGCGCCGAACCCCGGGGACGTTACCCCCCGGGAGGATCGGCCGACCTCGACGATGCCGGCGGTGACGGGGGCTCGCCGCAGGAGCCTCGGTACCCCGCGCCGGTATGCCGGGCGGAACTGTTCGGCGGATCGCCCGGCCTGGTGGTCGCGGGACGGGCGTGCGCGACATTCGTTCCCACCTCGCCGGCGTCCACGGCGTCGCCGTCGACCGATCAGGGGGCGGGGAAGCCGAGGTTCCAGGTGTCGATGATGGGTTTGGGCCCGATGTCGATCCTGTCCTGGGTGAGGTTGTAGCGGAGGCAGAGGTCGGCGTGGAACATCCAGACCTCGTTGGCGATGTGGAGGGCGTGGTACGCGGCGTCGATGCGGCGGCTGAACGGGGTGTCGCGCAGGCCCTTCCATCCGTCGGCGATGGGGGTGGGGGGAACCCGTACCTCTCCCCATTCGCCGAAGCGGATGTACTGGTCGCCGGCGAAGAACCACGTGTCGCCGGTGCCGGGGACGTCGAGGGCGGTGTCGATTCCGCCGGCGAAGGCGGTGCCCTTCGTTGCCGTCCAGGCGTCGGCGATGGGGGTGGGCGCGACGTCGACGTTGTGGTTGTCGAGGTCGTAGCGCAGGTAGTGGTCGCCGTGGAAAAACCACGCCTGGTGGGGCGTGTTGTCCCTCTTGGGGACGGTGAGGGTGGCGTCGACGCGGTCGGCGAATCCGTGGACGTCCAGGCCGAGGAACATCGCGGCGGCCGTGCCGGCGTGCTCGACGACGACGTTGTCGTCGACGTCGAACCGGAGGCAGACCTCGTCGTGGAACATCCACACCTGCGTCCACGGTCCGGCGCCGGGGTTGGGGCGGGGCAGGAGGGCGCTGACGCCGTCGACGAACGTCTTGTACCGCAGGGTGGCCCAGCCGGCGTGGATGCGCCGGGGGCCGGCGAAGACGGTGTGGCTCTGGATGTTGTAGCGGAGGTAGTCCTCGCCCTGGAAGAGCCACAGATCCTCGGTGCTGCCGGGGATGTTCAGCGCGGCGCTGACGCCGAGGGCGAAGGGGGTGTCCGCGAGGTGGTACAGGTGTTGGCCGATGGGCCAGGGGCCGTCGATGGTGTTGGTCGCGAGGTGGTAGTAGAGGACCTCGGAGTCGCGGAAGAAGAACAGGCCGCCGGTGCGGTCGCCGGGGTCCTGGACGACGGCGTCGACGTAGTCGACGAACGAGGTGTTGCCCAGGGCGGGCCAGCCGTCGGCGATCTCGCGGACGCCGCCGGTGCGGTGGGTGGAGGTGTTGTAGCGCACGTACTGGTGTCCGCTGAACAGCCACACGTCGGTGGTGCTGCCGGGGACGGACACGACGGCGTCGATGCGCGAGGGAAAGTCGGTGTCCTTCAGGCCGGGCCACACCGACGCGATGGGGCGGGGATCGCCCGTGGCGACGGTGTTGTGGACGAGGTCGTAGGTCAGGCAGGTGCCCGGGCGGAACAACCACGCCTTGTTCGCGTCGGGTTGGTTCCCGGCGGCGTCCAGCACCGGGTAGAGACGAAGCCGCGGGGACGCCACGCTCGCGTACGCCCTCGCCTGCGCGGCCCCGGTCGCGGAGGTGGAGGTGGAGCCGGCGCCCCCGCGGCCGGGCCGCACGTGCAGGATCGTCAACGCCGCCGCGACCGCGGGGAGGCTGCCGTAGGCACGGGAAAGGGTGGTCTCCTGCACGGGTCGTCCCGGGGCGGTGAGGTAGTCGGTGAACAGGCCCGTGATCGAGTCCCAGCTGGTTTCCAACTGGGTGATCCGGTCCCGTTGGTCCCGGGTGATGGTGCCCCCGGTGACTCCCCACCTTCCCCGCCCCAGAATCGCCGCGATCCTGCGGAACCGTGTGGCCTCGCAGACCATCTCGACCAGGAAGCTCAACGCGGGCTGCTGGTTGGCCCGCAGGTCCGGCCCGGTCTGGAGCCGCGCGAGCGTGTCGCGCAAAGTGCCCCAGTTCAACCAGCCCCGGGTCAGACCGTCGGAACGATAGCTTTCACGGATCCCCGTGTCGTGGAGGGTGAAGCCTTCGTCGACGGCCATCGCCCGCACTCCGTCGGGCAGGTTCGACAGATGGTGGAAGGCGGTCTGCCCGGTCAGGGTGAAGCCCCACCCGTATACATCGGTGTCCTGGATGTAGAAGTCGACGGAGAACCTCGATTCGGCGTCGTACGAGGCGCTCCCGACGAGGCGGACCCGGAACACGCTGTCGGCCTGGTCGCGGGCATGGGCCCGCCGCAGCCGGTACATCGTGACCACGCCGCTCCCGTCGGAGTTGGCGGACGTGTCGACCCGGTCGCCGTGGGGGGCGGCGACATGGTCCCGGATGGACCTGATGAACGCGCCGTAGACCTCGACGTCGGCGTCGTCGAGGTCCAAGGTGGCGGCGAGGTACACGGGCATGTCGGTTTCCTGCTCCTGTCTCGAAGGGTCACAACGGAGTCCGGGCACGCGCCCCCCCAACCGGGGGCGCGCTTTACTCGGCGTCGGCCGGTACGCAGCGGACCCGAGGAGCCGCTCGCGGCCCGCCGTCCGTCGGGGCCCGTCCCGTCCCGCCGGTTCCGCACGTAGCGCACGGGCTTCGATCGGCATGCCGACCCCATCCCACCCCGACCGGTGCCTGTCCGAGCGGTCCACCACCGGAGGCGACCGAAAATCGCAGAAGGTTGACCGGATCAATGATGGGAACGGGCGGGGGCTCGTGCCGAATCGATGGTGATCCTCGCGAGGCGACGCCAGGGAGGTCGAGGACTCGGACGGGACACGGGACCACCCGAAGGCGAACCCCGCGCACCCCGGACGGCCCGGCGGCCCGACGCGCACGGCGCCCGCGTGGTTCGACCGTGTGCGTCGGCTCGACGAAGCCGCCGCCGCGGGCCGACGCATGGTGGAGTTACGAGTCCGCCGGTTCCACTGTCGCGAACAGGCGTGCCCGAAGGCCACGTTCGCCGAACGGGTGCCGGGGCTGACATTCCGCCACGGCCGACGGAGCCGGGGATTGTAGGCGGCCATTGCAGCGGGTGGCGCCGATGCCGGCCGGCCGCGCCGGGGCCCGTCTCGCGGATGCGCCGGCCGCGCCGGTAAGCCGCTCAACGCCGCAGCAGCCGATACGCGCCGTCCCCGAGAACGCGCCGGCCACGCCGCGAGTGCTGGGGATCGACGAGTTCGCACCGCGCAAGGGTCACGTCCATGCCACCGTGCCGGTGGACATCGAGACCCGCTGTGTCGTCGACCTCCTGCCCGGCCGCACGATCGAGACGGTGTCCGCCCGGCCGGCCGCCCACCCCGGCGTCGAAATGATCTGCCGCGACCGCTCGGCCTCGTTCGGCGAGGCCGGCCGCCCGGGCTCGCCCGATGCGATCCACGTCACCGACCGCCACCACCTCTGGAAGAACCTTACCGAGGCCGTCGAGAAGACCGTGGTCCGGCACCGGGCTCTCCTGCCCGAGCCCGCACCGGAACCCGGACCCGCGGTCGTGCCGTTGCCGCCACAGCCCGCCTCGATGCGGACCACCGGGCGCCTGGCCGACCGGGTCCGCGAGCAGCACTCCGCCGTCCACACCCTCCTCGCCACCGGTGCCGGCCCCAAGACGATCGGTCGTGAGTCGGGGCCGGCCCGCAACACCGTCCGCCGCTACGCGGCGGCCGGCGACCCCGCCGAGCCGCCGGTGGGACGCCGGACCGGCCGCGTCGGCATCCCGGACCCGTTCAAACCGCACCTCGACCAGCGGTTCGCCCAAGGCTGCACCAACGTACAGCGTCCGTTCGAGGAGATCGCCGAGCGCGGCCACCCCGGCATGGAGCAGATCGTCCGCAAGTATGTTCACCAGCTCCGGCGGGCATTCCCACGCCAGGACCCGCCACGGCGCAAGTCGGCCGTCCGCGAAGTCGCCGGCCGGCTCACCCGCCATCCCGACCGGCTCGACGCCGACGACGCCCGGCGGCTGAAGGAGACTCTCGCCCGGGCGGATGCGAGTATGCGGTCGCGTAGTTCGTGCAGGGACGGCGGGTACGCCGCGGGGGACGTGGGCAGTGGTGCAACATGCGAGACACTCCCGACAAGCACCTCCGGGTGCGAGCAGATGATCCGACCCGAGTGCACGTCGGCGAGAACGCAGGAATCGACCTGTACCCGTTCTCGCCCCGGCACGTCCACGTCGGGTACTCCGCCGATGTCATGGCCTACTCGCTTGCCGATGGTTCTCCCGGTCGACCGTTCCTGCGATTGCGCTCGGCCGAGGAGCAGTTTCCCTTCGACGAGGACGGAGACGACCGCAACTCCTTCTTCGACCTTGACGAACTGCGCGACATCAGCGAACTCATCGCCCAATATGCGGGGAGCCTCGCCCACCTGGCTCTGCTGCAGCGCCGGATCATCGACCGGGAGGCACAACACCCCTCCGCGCCCTCACGGTTGCACCCCGACGGCCTATTGCCTGCGCCGATCGGCCCGTTCCGGGAACACGTCCGCGATGCGTTCGATCCCGTTCGCCGGTCTCGGCGTCGGTCGGCACGGTCGCGTAGCGGTGGCGGCGCTTGAGCGCGAAGTCGTCCACGCCTGGGACACACGGCACCGGGCGGGCCGGCAGCGGGATGCCGGTCAAAATGCGCAGGGCGGTGCACCGCGACAGCCCGGCCCCGAGGGCTTCCAGTGTTCGTGCGCCGGCGCGGCCTGCGAGTTCCCGCACGACGGCACGGACTTGAGCGAGCAGCCGCACCGTCCGTCGCTGGTAGCGGTCCAACACACCGGGGACCTGCTCACGAAACGTGATGCGGGGGCAGGCCGAGGTGGGGCAGACGAGCCGGCGGAGCCGCGCCGAAACGACAACCCCGGCGGGCGTCGACGGGGACATCCGTCACCGTGCGTTCGTGGAAGGCGTGCACCCGACCAGTCCGACCGCCGTAATCCGGGCAATCCACCGGACCGCCAGGCGTCCGGGCCCGCACCCGAATGACCTCGCCCTCGTCGGCAACCTCCTCAACCACCAGCGGCCCATGCCCCGAAAACACCACACCCACAAGCTCGTTCGCGTTCAGCACCCGCACATGATCACGGACTTACAGTCCGTCACCACCGGATATGAGGCAGACCCGTTAGTTTTACAGTCCCCCCTCGACGACATCCCGGCCGCGGACGTGTGGTCCCTCACCCTCGAGGACGACGCCCGCCCCCGCGTCATCACCGGCCGCGCTGGGTGGACGCGTGCCGTCGGAACCTCCCGAGCTGGGGCATCTTCCGTTGTCGAAGGACCGGTTGAGCGCTTCCGGCAACGTGGCACCGTCGGTGCTTGCCGAGGGTCGGAAGACTTCTCGGGCACCCGTCGAACGCCCTGGCCCCGGTGAATTCGCGGTCGTAGCCTGCGTCCATGAACACGTTGGAATTCCGGCCGCCGCGCTCGCACGGGCTGTGGGTCGTCACCGTCGTCACGGTCGCCATTGCCCTCGCCATGGCTGTGTCGGTGGCCCTGGGCCTGCCCACCTCCGCCGACCGGGAACCCTTCCCCGGGACCGCCCTGATCTGGTCCGGCTGGATCGTCGCCGGGACGTTCGTGTACTTCACGCTGCGCACGCTCCGGAGCTACACCCGGCTCACCCCCGAGGGCATCACCGACCGCACAGTCTGGGAAGTCCGCTTCATCCCATGGTCGGAGGTCACCGACATCTCGATCGAATTGGCCTTCTTGAGGAGGCGCAGCCAGGTCTTCGTTCGCTGCAGGCACGAACCCGACCTCCGCGTATCGGCCATCTTCGCGATATCCCCCGACACGCGCGAGGAAGAGATCATCGCCTACTGGCACGAGGTGCAGGCCGGCCTCGAATCAGCCCGAACCGCCTCCTGATCCGAAGCCCGGCCCGCCCGGCAACCGCGCGGGGCCGCACGCTCCTTCGGGCCTGTCAAGATTCGGGGTCTTCGGCGATTTTCGTGAAGCGGATCATGGTGTGGCAGTCGTGCCGGGTGCTCGGGGGTCGAGGTGCCGAACTGCTGAGAGTCCTGTTTCCGCATCTCGCGCGGGTGGCGGTCGAGGCGGTCGCCGCCGTCGGGAGGTCGGTGCGGGTCAAGGCGCGTGGTACCGGTCCGGAGGCCGAGTGCCCCGGGGTGCGCACCGCCGCTCCGGCGGGTCCACAGCCGGTCGTTCCATCCTCACGTCCACCGTATGCCGAGCGCGGGCGCGCCACGCCACGCGGCGGGCGAACCGCCCCGGTCGTCCGCGGCAGGGCGCTGCCGCCGGTTTTCACGCCGCCGTTCCTCAACTCCCGGTTCTGCCCGGCATTTCGAAGGCTTCCGGCGCGAAGTCGCGGATCGTGACGAACGCGGCGCCCGAAGGATCGGCCGCGTCGACCAGTTCGAACGGGCCGCTCATCGTGCACTCGAACGTGTCGCGCGCGACGTGGCCGATCGAGTGCAGGTCCGCGGTCAAGGACAACGGTTCGCGGGTGCGCACGACGAGGTCGGGGCGCTTGCTCATGGTGCCTTCCAGACGCGCGTGGACGGACAGACGCGCGGGGAAGAAATCCGGACCCCGCCCCGTGCGCTCGCGTGTCCCGGACGTCAAAACGCCGCCGGCGGGACCTTCCTCGGCCATTCGGAGCTCGATTCCGCCGAACTTGCGGGAGGCGATTTTGAGGTACGCGCCGTCGACGGTCAGCGGCACCTCGTGCAGCCCGGACGGCGGGTCGACGCGGGGCCGGGCCAGCGTCATCACGACGAAGCCGAAGACCTGCGTCAGGGGCTTCCTGCGTTCACCCGACTCGAAGAACCGGACATCCGAGCGTTGGGCGACCAGCGTCCACCGCCAATTCGTGCCCGGCGCGGGACAGTTCGGCAGCGGACGGGGCTCGAAATCCGAATGGGGGACCGGGTGCAGCCGTCCCGACGCGTCCCGCTTCACCGTCCCCTCCACCGGGTCGCCGGGCCCGTGACCGGCGAACGCGGTCCGCAGCTCCACGGCGAGGTCCATGACCACCTCCACAGGCAGTTCCTCGACGCCCGGATAGTCGGTGACCAGACGGCCCCGGTCGCCGTGGGTCACGACGCCGTCGGTGCCGTCGACGACGTCCTGGGACGAGTCCACGATCACCACGACGGCCTTGCTCAACTCGTGCTGCACCCGATCGCGCACGGCCGGGTCCACGATCGCGGCGATCCGATCCATCAGCAGCCGCGTCGGCCCCTCCACCGTCACGGTCGTCGTGCCGTCGTCACCGACTCGCACACGAAACAACGACAGGCCAGACTCCATGCGTCCCCCCACGACGGCGCGTCCGAGATCGAGCAGACCCATCATGCGCGAACAGCGGACGCCGCACCCCACGCTCCCCGGAACGCCTCGATCCTGGTCGGCAGGGGGCACGCCGGCAGCCGTCGCGACCCCGGCCGGCGGCGTCGTTCGTCACCTCCCCGATCGGAGCCGGAACGCACGCCGCGTCGTCACCGGCCGTGCCCGGCGACATCGCCCCGCAGCGGCTGCTCGGTCCGACACGCGGCTCGGGCAGGCCGGTCGGCGGGCACGTAGGCGCCCACCCGCAACCGCATCCGCCCGGGACGGCGCCGCAGCTCCTGCCGGGCACGCCGGCCGCGGCGGCGGGTGTGCCGTACGCGGTCCAGGGCCTGCGCCGAACCCGGCCCGATGATCGTGCGGAGTTCGCCGGCCTCAGGGAGCGCGCGGCGCGTACATGATCACGGCCACGCCGACCAGGCAGATCAGGGCATCGATGACCGTGTCGCCCCAGCGGGGTGGTGCGGGCGGGGTGCTCCGACCCGAGGTGCGGCACGGACTGAGAAGGTCGGCGCGTGTTTCGTGACCTGGGGTCCGGTGCGTGGTGTGGGAGGGTGTGTCCTTCGTCGGGGCGTCGGATGACCTGCGGTGCTGCAGGGTTCGAGAGGGACGGGCAACACGATTGGGAATTCCCTTTGGCGTGCGGTGCGTGGGGAGCGATAGCGATACATGGTCGACCTGCCCCGCCCGGGATTCCTGCCCGAGTGTCCCGACGCCTTGTGGTGGCTCGGGTGTGGGCCCGTCCGCCCGTCCGGGTCCCGTCGCCGCGCCCCGTGTTCGTCCGTGTCGACCCTGTCGATGTGTAGCCCGGGTGGGGTGCGGCGTGCGATCCCGGGCCGGGGTTTGACGGGCGCATTCGGTGGTTTTGTGTTCCCTTGTGGGTGGTGGGATGCGGACTGGAGGGCGGACGTCGCGGAGCGGGGGTGTGGTCGGATGGGGCGTGGGCGACTGGATGACCGGGCAGGCCGGCCGGGAGGTCACCGTGCGGTTCATGCCCCACCACACCCACGAGATGGACGTCTGCACCCGCCACGGCTGCCGCCTGGGCGCCGCTCACCTCGCCGACCGGGCCACCGACGGACAACGCGCCGCACTGCGCCGCGCCCGGGCGACCCGCGCCCGCCGCCTGCGCGCCGAGGCCAAAGCCGCCGAACAGCCCCGCCGGGACCGCTTCGCCCCCGCCACGCTTCCCGCCGACGCCCACCGCCTGGACGCCGTCACCGCCCACGAGGCCGACCGTGAACCGGCCCGCCACTACGACGGCGACCTGACCGAGTCGGCGCCGCCCGACCTGATCCCGCCCGCACCGCCACCGGCCGACCGGGCCACCCCCGACACCCTCAAAGCCCGCACCCGGCCCACCGACTCGACACCCACCCCCGCCCGAGAGGACGCCCCATGACCTCTCGCCTGCCGCCCGCGCCCACCGACCAGTACGTCTGCCCGCCCGACGCGCGCCCGGTGACCACGCGCGCGCTGCTCACCGTGCGCGAGAACCCGGCCGACACGATCGCCGCCCGCGCCATGACCTGCATCCACGGCGGGGCCGGCTTCGGCAGGACGGTGGCGGTCACCGGCTGCCTGCGCGAACTCGAACCCGACCAGGGCATCCACCGCATCACCTTCCACGCCCGCCCCACCACCCGCGCGGTACGCCACGAACTGTTCACCGGCCTCGGACTCCCGGGCCGGCCCCCGCGCTACGCAAGCGAGTTCGACCACCTCCTCAAACCCAGCTCGCCGCCCACCCCCGCACCCTCGTCCTCGACGAAGCACAGTGGCTCTCCAGCGACCGTGTGGGACGCGTGGTTTCTCCACGGGTGGCGCGTCGTGTGTTGCGGTGTCTCGTTGGAGTGTTCGGCGCGGCTGTCGACGTTCGGGTGGCGCCTGAACGCGCGGTCGCGCCGTCCCGGGGAAGGGGGATCGCCGCCGACCGGCCGAACGTTCACGGCCGTGGCTGTTCGCAGGGCACGACCCGACTGGTATCAGGTGGTATCTTGTCGGATATGGCGAAGACCCAGGTGAACGTGCGGATGACCGACGAGACCGCCGAGATGGCGCGGCAGGCCGCGGAGACGCGGCACATGCCGCTCAACGACTACATCGAGCAACTCGTGCGTCGGGACAACGACGGTGTGCGGGAGCGGTTCCTGGAGGGCGCCCGCGAGGTGATCGTCGGCTACGGCGACCTCATCGAGGAACTGGCCGCGAGCCGGTGACCCCGCCCAACCTGAGTGTCGACCTGGCGTGGATCCTGGAGGTCGCCCGCGAGGTGGGGGAGAACGATCCGGCGCCCGAGGACTACGGCCTGCCCATCGCCGCCGTCGCCCGCCACCAGGCGGTCCTGGCCGGACAGGACGTCTACAGCGGCCCGTTCGTCCGCGCCGCCGCCCTGTGTCAACTCCTGGGCCGCGTCGTGTGGCTGGAACGCTCCAACATGACCGTCGCCGTCGCCGTCGCCCACGGCTACCTCACCGCCTGCGGCATCACCACCAAACTCGGCCGCGACGAGATCACCGCCCTGGTCACCGAACTGCGCAAGGACACCTGTACCGTCCCCGACATCGCCGCGATCCTGCGTACCTGGACGGTCTGACTCCCGCGCCGACCGCGCGGACGCGCCCTCGACCTCCCCGGGTGGACGTGCGGCACTTCCAAGTGTCCGATCCGGGCCCGGTACGCCGACGCCGCGGCCGGCGCGATCTCGAACGCCTCCTGTCGGGTGCGCTCGGGCGTGGGCCCGTCCGGCACCGACACCACCGCCCCCACCAGCACACCACCACCCTGTGGCGCGAGTCCCACTCCAGCGGTGAAGTCCTCCTCCGAGACCGGGTGGAGCAGCAACTCCGCCGGCGGCAACTCCACGCTTTCATCGACACGTTGCCGGGCCAAGCGGCCGTGCCCGACGGAGACAGCCCGCCGTTCACCACAGACACGGCCCTGGACGCCGCCACGACGATGGTCCGGTGGCTGTCTCCCCGGATCAACGCGCAGCTGAACGCCGGCCTGACCGCGGACGAGGAAGACTGAGAACCACGGCGTTGCCGCCACGGGAACGCGTTCGTCGAGAGACCGCTTCGAGGGGACGAACCCGTTCCGATCGGCCGTTGCGGACCGGTACCCCTCTCGGTCGGATCGATCCGATACTGCTCCGCCGCCGTGCCAGTGGGTTCACATTCTCCAGCGTTGGTCGGGTGTGCCGGCCCAGGCCCATTGGGCATCCGGCTCGACGGTGATGCCGAAGTCGTAGGCGTGGACTTGGGCGTCGTCCTGCCAGGCGATCACGGCGGCGGCCTCATCCCACAGCTGTCGGGGACCGCCCTGGAGGGCGTGACCGGCGCCAGGGCTGTCGTTGACCAGGGCCCACGAGTCCTTGCCGTCGTGCAGCCACCACTTCGCACCTGCCGCCGCGGTGGCGCGGTGCACGTCCGCAAGCTTGAGCGCCAGCGCCTGGACGTAGTTGCCGTCCACGGACACGGCGGCGAGATGCCAGTCCACGGGCGTGCTGACATGGGCCGGATGCGCGGCGCGAATCGCCTGGAACGCCTCGTGCCCGGGGCCGCGTTGCCCGCGCAGGGGCATGAACACCACGCTCTTGACGAACCGCCCGCTCGCCACGCCGTGCTCGTCGACGATCAGGCGCAGCAGGCCGCCGGATCCGAACGGCGGGGAGAAAGGCACCGCCAACACCGCGCCCGGTGCGGCGTGTTCGATCCACGCGTGGGGGAGGCGGTGGGTGACGGCGGCGGTGACGTGGACACGGTCCCATCCCGCGCCCGTCCCGGTGTCCGGGACCGTGTCCTCGCCGTCGTGGGCCACGACGTCGACGGTGTCCGCCCAGGGGGTCAGGCGGGCGCGGGCGGCGTCGGCGAGGACCGGGTCGATCTCGACCGTCACCACCCGCCCGCGCGGGCCGACGCGGTGGGCCAGCAGTGCGGCGGTCCAGCCGGAGCCGGTGCCCACCTCCCACACCCGCTGCCCCGGGCGCACGTCCAAGGCGGTCAGGAAGCTCGCGACGGCGAGGCGGTCGCTGATCGAACTGGTCGCCGTCTCGCCGTGCTCGGTGTCGGCGCCGTCGTCGACCTGGGTGACCACCGGTCCGCGTCCGTCCACGATCGCCGACCACCCGACGAGATCAGAACGCCGGTCCACACGGGTGTAGACGTCGCCGTCGTCGCGCCAGATCACCTCGGGGGCGAACGCCTCGCGCCGTACCGCGTCCATCGCCTCGCGTATCCACGGCGCGTCGGAGAACGCGCCCCGTGCGTCGAGTTCGCGGATGGCGTCCTCGTGGGCGGTCACGGCTTCTTGTGCCTGCCGCCGCCGGGCTTTTGCACGTCCGGGTTCTGCCCGTCCTGGTCCCGAGTCGGCTGCGGCGTGTCGTCCGGCTTCCCGTCGTTCGGTTTCGAATGCTCACCCATGGCAACCCCCTTGCCTACCGACAGTCAGCGCTGCTTCGAGCATGGCGGGCCGCACCCGCCGAAGCAATACCACGGTCATTGGAACCGCACGCGGCTGCCGACCGGCCCTCTCGCCGCGCCGCCCGGTACGTCACCGCGACACCACCTTGGTCGAACGCGCGCAAGGAACCACGGGTGTGGCCGGGCGGGACGTGAGCGTGTGGGTGACCCAGGGATGATGCGTGCCGCCGCGGCGCAGCGCGCGAGCGGGGAGGCAACCCCCGAGCGGGCGATCGGTCGCCGGGCCCGCAGCGAACCGAACACCGCACCGGGACCGACTGCGGACCCCCGGCGGGTCACCCTCCCCGCACCCCGCAAGGGGTGTCAACGGTCATTGAGATGCCCAGGTGGGTGGCCGTCGGGTGTCCGGGCTGTTGGCCATCGGAAACCCCGGTGTGTGGCCGGTGGTGGTTACAAGGTGAGCGTGGTGCATGAGGTGGTCGTTGCTTGCGCCCGCGAGGGTCCTCGGCATGATCGTGTCGCAGCGCGAGGGGTGGATGTTGCCGGTCACCGCGATGGAACGACGCGGTGGAACGCCTCGGCGGCGTCCTCGCCGACCGGCAGCAGGCCGATGTCGTCGACTCTGTCCGACTTCGTCACAGGACCGCTCCGGCCGGTCGCTGATGTTCGCGAACACCAGCGAATTCGTGGTCGTGCTCGGAGCGTGCGGTGGACTCCCGTGGTCGTGGTCGGGCCTGCTTCCCCGTTTTTCGCGGTCGTTGCGTGCCGCGTACGGCGGTTGTGTTCGGGGTGACCAAGGCGCCGGTGGATCGTTGGTGGGGGCATGACTGTGGACTCGTCGGCGCAGCGTTACGGCGATGTGTTGTTCTCCTCCGGCCGTGACGGCGAGCGGGAGCGTCTGGGCGCCTTGGCCCGCGCGTTGGACCCGATCAGTCGGGACCTGCTGCTGGGGCTCGGCGTTGCTCGCGGCCGGCACTGTCTGGATGTCGGAGCGGGGACCGGCACCCTCGGCCGCTGGCTGAGCCGGCGGGTGGGGGCGCGGGTGACCGCGGTGGACCGCGACACGGCGTTCCTTCGGGATTGTTCCGGTGAACTGGACGTGCTCCGGGCGGACGTCACCGACCCGGGGTTCCGGCCGGGCCGGTTCGATCTGGTGCACGCGCGTCTGGTGTTGGCGCATGTACGCGAGCGTGAGGACCTGCTGCCCCGGATGCTCTCCTGGCTCAAGCCGGGGGGTCTGCTGGTGCTCACCGATCCCGTCGTGATTCCCGCGACGCAGCTGCTGCACCCGCACTACCGCGCGGCGGTGACGGGGCACTTCCGGATGATGGCCGAGGTGATCGGCAGCGACCTGCACTTCGCGGACCGATACGCGCAGGCGTTCGCCGACCTGGGGCTGACCGGGATCGGGGTGCACACATACCTGCCGGTCGTCGGTGCGGACCGCGGCTTCACCGAGTTCGTCGAGGGTACCCTGCGCCAGTCCCGGCACTTCCTCCTCACCCACGGGATGCGGCCGGCCGCGTTCGAGGAGGCACTCGACCACGTGCGCCGGCCCGGTACGCGGGAGAAGTTCTTCGAACTGCGCACGGCATGGGGACGCGTGCCGCTCCCCTCGCCCCGGGACCCGGACCCAGAGCACTCCTGACGCGTCCCGACCGCCCGACGTACGAGCACCGCACCAGCCGGCGGAGGTTGTCCCCGTGCCCCAGACGTCCCCCGCCCCCGCCGTCGCCCCGCCCCCCGGCCGGTGCCCGCGGGGCCCGGACTCGCGCATCGCCCGATTCGCCTCCCCGGCCACCCGGATGCTGCTGGCGGGAGACGGCCTGACCACGGTGCTCCTCCAGGCCGTGTTGCGCGTGCCGCTGGGCATCCGCACCGACTCGATCGAGCAGGCCCGCGCGAGCGTCCTCGGCGACACCGAAGCGGTGTCCGCACTGCGCGTGCCGGGACGACGGCCGTGCTGGTCGCGCCACAGCCGCCTGCTCACGCCCGACGGTGCGACGGTCTCCTTCAACAGGGTCGTCGCGCCGACGGCGCGCGACCCTCGTGTGGACGCGGCCATGGCAGACCCGGAACAGCCCTTGGGATTCGCCCTGAACGGGGCCGGGCTCACCACGGTCCGGCAATTGCACGGCGTCGGCCGCGTCCGATGGCCCGCGGGCACCGGTCGGCTCTGTGCGTTCAAGACGTACACCTTGCACGGCCCCGGGGGCGTACTGGCCTTCGTACACGAGAGATACAGCCCCGACTGGTTCTCCGCGGCCGTCGACGCTCCGGCGGGCTGACCGGGCGGGCGGTCATCACCCGCGGCCCGGGCGTACGCGGCCGTGCCGTCGCGGTGTCGCGCCAGGCGCCGGTGGGACCGATACGCGAGGCCGATCTCGGGGAGCCCAACCGTGTCGAGGGGCCCGGCAGGCGTGGCTCGCTCGCCCAATAGTTGGTGGTGGGGGCACCACATGCGGTCCGCGGGCGGATACGTCCGCGCGGTATCGCCGGCCCCGCGGGTGCGGTGTCGTACGCACACCGGGCAGGCCCGGATGCCTTGCTCGTCGGTGTCCACGACGCGTACCCGCGCGCCGGTCGTCCGCCTCGGCTGCGCGGGGCCGGTGGGCGCGACTCCCCCTCCTGGCTCGGGTACTTCACGGTCGCCGAACTCGCGGGCACCACCGCGTCCGACTATCGTCGCGCCACGACAGCGGTCGATCATTTCGTCAGCGAAAACGAGCGCAACTCCGTACAGGTGCCGGGGCTTGCCAATGCCCGCCTTCCTCGGCTGACATCGGAGGGGCGGCCCCGGTGACCCGAGGAGTGTCATGAGCATCTACGAGTCCATCGGCGGTGAGTCGGTCCTGGTAGAGGTGTTGGACAGGCTCTACCGGCGCATCGAGCTTGATCCGGACCTTGCCCGGTTCTTCGCGAACAGCGACCTCGGGCGGCTCGAGCAGCGTCAGGCCGAGTTCTTGGGTCAGGCTCTGGGCGGCCCGGTGGAGTACCGGGGCCGTGTGATGTGGCGGGGGCAGGCTCACGGCAGTGCCGTGCAGTTCCGGAGCCGCTCGATGAAGGACGTCCATGGCTTCAGGGGGTTTCGCATAGAGCAGCGGCACTTCGACAAGTTCGTCGAGCACCTGGCGGCGTCGCTGACCGCCGCCGGGGTACCGGACGACATCACAGAGGAGATCCTCGCTGTGGTGGCCCCACTGGCCGACGAGATCGTAAGCGGGCCTCCCGAATGGGACGACGGTGGTGCGCTGACCGGATTCTGACAGGACCCCGGTGGCAATCGCCGAAGATCCAGCGATCCAGCCTGTGCGAGGAAACGCCGTCCGGGTGTCGCGGGTCGGCATCGGCTGACATTTCTCGCGTGTCCAATTCACTGACAGTCCGAATCCTGTCCGAAAAGCGCGAGGCCTCTCACCCCCTCGACGCCACCGGAACCTGGACGCGAACCCGGACCGAACCAGCGGGGCGGCCCTGTTCGATCCATACCGCCGGGACGCTCGCGCCTCGGCCGAATCCGGAAGGACGACCCCGTGACGACGGACCCCGCCGGCTACGCCACGCCCTGGTACTTCGCCCCGACCCCGGACCAACCGTGGGACCTCGCCGTCCAGCAGGTCGTCGCCTCCCTCGAACAACGACCCGACGCCCATTGGAGGGCCGGGGAGGGCCTTCGCGGAGAGTCTCTCCTCGAGGTGTGGTTCCCCATCGGACCGTGGCTGTTCCAGGGCTCCTACGCCCCGCGTCCGCCGTGCCTGGGCATCCGCATCTGCGACGCCCGCGCCGCCACCGAGGCGTGGACCACCTGGTTCCTTCCACAGCTCCCCGCACACGTCACGAGCGTCGTCTTCAACACCGAGGACGGAGTCGAGAACGGCTACGCCGACGTCGACTTCGTCCTGGCCTGCCGCGACGGCCGCGACGCCGTCGTCGACACGCTCACCGACCACCTCCGGCACGTGTGGCGCGCCGGCGGCACATCCCCGCCGCCCCGCGCCGACGATTGAGCGCAGGGCACGACGGAACGGCTCCGCTGACCCCGTCTGAGTGACCCGCGGCGCTCCACCGGGGCCAGGCGCCGTGTGGGTTCCTCCACCTGACGCCCGTAGGGGGGCGATGACGAGGACGTTGAGCCTGCGGCCGTCGGGAATCTTGATCAGTCGTCTGCCGATGCACTGGTCGATGATCTCCAGGCGCTCCACGGCCGCGCAGCCACGTATTCCTCGTGCGGTCGGCTGCTGGACGCGGTCCGGCTGCCGGTTGTGGGCCGCGCCGAAAACGCCGGCCGCATGAAACGCATCGCGCTGCTCGGGTTCCTCGGCGGCGGGCAAGCCATGCGCTCAGCGCCTACATCAGTGCGCCTTCCGCCAATGCGCCAAAGGGAACGAGGGCACCACGATGGCTGTATCGACGCGCGATGTCGATTCGATCGACCCTCCGGGAGGCCTTCTACCGACCCTCGCCCTGTCCGCGACACTCCTGGCCGCCGGGACGCTCCCGGCCATGGCCGCCGAACCGACGGCCGCCGCGACGCCCGACGTCGTCGCGGCGGCCCCGGGCTTCACCCCGCTGATCAACTACCACTCCGGCAAGTGCCTGGATGTTCCCGGCGGCTCCACCCGCGACGGCGTGCAGGTTCAGCAGTGGACTTGCAACGGCAAGGCCCACCAAAGGTGGAACCTGCGCTACGCGAGGACCGCTCTGGGGCTGAAGCTCTACTACGTCGTGAACGAGAAGAGCGGCAAGTGCCTGTCCGTGAAGGGCAACAGCAAAAAGAATGGCACTCCCATCATCCAGTGGCCCTGCAAGGAAGGCGACACGGCGGAGTTCTTCGCCCCCTTGAAGGTGAACGACGTGCCCGGCACCAACTTCGTCCTGTGGGGCGCCCACTCCGGCAAGTACCCGCAGGTCGACGGGGGCAGCCAGGCCAACGGCGCCAAGGTCAGCCTGTGGGAGGGCAAGAGCGGCCGGCACCACTACTACTGGCGCTTCGGCTGAGACCTCGGGACCGATCGCTCGACGGAACGCCCTGATCGAGGTCGGGGCGTTCCCGCCTGTCGGGCGACTCTTGCCGCCCAAGGTGGTATATCGCCTGGGTGTCGCAAGGCGGCAGGCTCACCGCCCGGGTGGCGGGCCGCCGGTGGTGCGCCACGAACGGCCGCTCTCTCAGGGTTGTTGCGTCTCGTCCCGGCCGCTGGGGCCATCCTCGGCACCGGCCTTGATGCGGTGCGTTCATCGATCTTGGTGTGAGTGACGGTTCGGCCTGTTCGGGGGCCTGATGCTCACCCGGGAGGAAGACGTGGACGCGCACGCGCTCCGTCGGCAGGGTTGGTCGATCTCTGCGATCGCGCGGCATCTGGGCCGTGACCGCAAGACGATCCGCGCGTATCTGAACGGCGAACAGGTCGTGGGTGTTCGGCGTCGGGCCCCGGACGCGTTCGTGCCCTTCCTCGACTACGCCCGGCAGCGACTGGCGGACGATCCGCATCTGTGGGCGTCGACGTTGTTCGACGAGCTGGTCGAACTCGGATACGAGGGTGCGTATCCGACGCTCACGCGGGCGCTTCGCCGTCATCGGGTGCGTCCGCACTGCGAGCCCTGCAAGGTCTCGAACGGCCGCGATGTCGCGGTGATCGCCCATCCGCCGGGTGAGGAAATCCAGTTCGACTGGCTGGAGTTGCCCGATCCGCCCGAGCAGTGGGGAGTCGGCGAACACGCCCATCTGTTGGTCGGGGCGCTCGCGCATTCGAGCCGGTGGCGGGCGGTGATCGCCGAATCCGAGGACTTCCCGCACCTGGTCCAGGCCCTGGATCGGGTCGTCCGCAAGCTGGGTGGAACCGGGCGGCGGTGGCGCTTCGACCGGATGGCCACCGTCTGCCATCCGGCGACCGGTCGGGTCCTGCCGGCCTTCGCCGCGGTGGCGAAGTACTACGGCGTCGGCGTCGACATCTGCCCGGCGCGTCGGGGCAACCGCAAGGGCGTGGTCGAGAAGGCCAACCATTCCGCGGCCCAACGCTGGTGCCGCACGGTTCCCGACGGACTCACCGTCGAGCAGGCCCAGTCCGGGATCGACAAGCTCGCCGTTCGCATGGACGAACGCCGCCGCAGGGTGGCCGGCGCCCTGACCACGGTCGGCGAACTCGCCGACGTGGAAAGCTTGTTAGAGCTGCCCGGCCTTCCGTTCCCCGCCGAGTTGGAGGCCGAACGAACGGTCAGTCCGCAGGGCCTGGTCTCCTTCGAGGGCAACCTCTACTCGGTCCCACCGGGTCTGCCCGGAGCCCGGGTGATCGTGCTGCACCGACTCGGCGAGGACCACCTCCACATCGTCACCACCGGCCGGGTGGTGGTCGCCCGGCATCACCGCGCGCCTCGCGGTTCCGGCCGGGTCGTCCGCGACTCCGGGCACGTCATCGCCCTCGAGCGCGCGGTGTTGGACTCCTTCACCGATCGCGCGCCCTGCAGGACGAAGGTCCGTCGCCCGCTCACCCAGGCCGCCCTGGACGAGGCCGAGCGCCTGCGGAGCCGGGCCGCCGGCACGAGCTCGGCCGAGCGCGTGGTGATCGATCTGACCGCCTATGCCGCCGTTGCCGATCGGCTGCGGACCGCACCCCAACCCAAGGAGGAGACCGGGGAGTGAGCACGACACCCATGCAGATGAGCGAGGCTCGACGCTTCCAACAACTCAAGGGCCACCTGTCCTATCTCAAGCTTAACGACGCCGCGAAGGCCCTGAACCGGGTCCTGGACCAGGCCCGCAGCGAGGGAATGTCGCTGACCGCCGCCCTGGAACGGCTCCTGGAGATCGAGGTCGAGGCCACCGAGGCCCGACGGCTCGCCGCGCGTCTGCGGTTCGCCTGCCTGCCGGAGCCCTGGACGTTGCGGTTATCTGGGGTAGTGACGAAGGACTTTTGCAAGGCTGCTGTTCAGGACGCTGCGGACGCGTCGGGAAGGCGGTTGAGGGCGCCCCCGCCCAGGCAGCCTGCTCTTGGAGGTAATCCGCTGTCCTGTTGGAGCGGTGCTTCCATAGGATCGCGTCATGACTGCCGATGCCCCGCTCACCCGAGAGTCGTTCCGGCGCCTCCACCCGATCAACACGCCCCGGCCGGTGTCTCAGTTGCCGGATCGTGTCTGGACTGACGAGGACTGGAACCGGATCCGGCGTGGGTATCGAGCCCGGGGGCATGGATGAGAAGTGGAACGTCTTCGTCGAAGGCGATGTCCTTTTCATGCACCGGAGTTGGACCGGGCACGGCATCTATGAAGCATCCTTTGCCCCGGTGATCGGTGGTGGGGTGAGGATCACCTCCGCCGTGGTGGAGAGCGATCGGGAGAACTATCGGAGCATGGGCGACGAGTACGACCGTCTGATGATGGAGCTGATCATCGGCGCGATCGTCCTCGGTGAGCCGGCCGCCGACCTCCGGGCCGGACTCGTGGAGCTGATGGCACGGGCTTCAGGAAAGAGCGATCTTCCCTCGGGCGTGGTGGAGCACAGTGCTCTGGGATTGCGCTCCGGATCGTAGGTTCCGTCGTCTGGCGAGTGTCGTCACGGCCTCGGGCCATGCGACTGGATCACGCGTTGCAGGCGCAGGATCTCGCCGTGCGCGGCGGCCAGTCGTTGTTCGAGTTCTCGGACGCGCTCGCGGTGGGTGGTGCGGTCGCGGCGGAGGGCTTCGGTGAGGGCGTGGATGACCGTGCCGTCGTCGGATGAGGGGGCTTGCGGGGGAGGCCGGTCCTCGGCTCGTTGTTGGCCGCAAGGTCTCGATGCGTTGACGCAGATCGGTGTGGGCATAGAGGAAGTCCAAGCTGACGCCTGCTCTGCGGGCGACGGCCCGGAAGTTGATCTCCTCGCCTTCCTTGATCAGTCTTCGGAGGCCCGCTTCTGCTCGTTGGACGGCCTGCTGGTGTTTGTCCCGGGCCGCCTGCCGGAGGGCGGCGACCCGCCGGTCAACAGGCGCGGTCTCCAGGGCCGTTTCGTTCGGTTGCTTGTTCATGAGCGTGATGCCCCTTGGCTGTCCGAGGTGTTGGCGGTGTCCTGGTAGCCGGTGCGGCCGAGCACGCCGGCGCCGCGGACGACGGCGGTGCTGTCGGTCGGTTGGGCTTCGAGGGCGACGATCTCCAGCTGCATGCTGCGGATCTCCGCGTTGCGCTGTTCCAGCCAGACGTTGGCCCCGGTCATCGGGTCGCCGTAGCGCTCGGTGTGGCGGGCCTGCCGGGTGGCGACCAGGGACTGGGTCTCGGCGAGTTGACGCTGGATGTCCGGCAGGAACGTGCGGTCGGTGGCGAAGTGGTCGCAGCCGTGGCAGGCGTTTCCCTTGTCGCAGGACCGGGTGGGTGGCAGCAGGCAGTAGCCGTTGGGCAGGATGCGGTCGGTGCGGCGGTCGAGTTGCACGAGGTCGAGCATGTCGCGGCGGTCCATCCCGATCTCGCGCCCGTCGCGCCCGACCTTGGCCAGGGCGAGGAACTCGCGCTCGGCGGTGCTCGCGAGGGTCGCCGCGTATCGCATCGTCATCTCCGGGGAAAGGTGGCCGAGGTAGCGCTGGACGACGTGGATGGGGGCACCGGCGTTGATGAGCGTGGTTGCCTTCGTGTGGCGGAGCCGGTGGCTTCGCGAGTAGAGGAGGAACTCGCCGTGTGAGTCGCGCAGGTCCAGGTGGTGGCTGAAGTCCTTCAGGACGTGGTTGTAGTTGCTGGTCTCCCAGGACTTGGTGCCGTGGCGGTTGCCGGTGGTCTTCGGGAACAGGTAGCGGATGGTGTCGGCGGGGCCCAGGTGCCAGTGTTCGCGTACCCATACCTGCTGTTCCCGGATGATCTCGACGACATCGCGGCCGACGAGGATGGTGTTCGGTGCCGTGTCGATCTTCGTCTGCTGGTAGCGGAGCCGGGCGACCATCCCGCCCTCGGGGACGGCTGCGGCGTCCAGACCGGGGATGTCGGAGAGCGGTTCGAAGTCCATCATCAGCACTTCGCTGGCCCGGCGTCCGGTCATGGCCTGGATGAGCCAGGCCCGCATGACTGCGGGATGTCCGAGTCCGGCCAGTTCGACCCGGCGGGCGTCGCGGACAACGGTGCGGGTCTGCTTGGCCGGCAGGCCGAGGAGCTCGATGTGGGTGAGCATGCTGCTGAGGTCGGTGTCGTTGATGTAGTTGCGCTCGTCGGCCTCGCGAACCTCGCGTTGTCGGGGCCGGTCGCCGAGGCGGAACATGCGGGCTCGGTCAGCGCCAGCCACCGGGCATCATCGTCCAGGGCTTCGGCCGCCTCGGTGCGGCAGTCGGTCATGACCCGGTAGAACAGGTCGATCGTCTGCAGGTTCTTGTTGATCGTCCTCGGCTGGAGGCTGCCGCCGACCTCGGCTCGGCCCGGCGTCTCGCGCTGCCAGTGGTGCAGGAAGGTGCCGAAGTCCAGCGCGAGTGTGCGCAGGCTTCGCTCGGAGCCTTCCGCCAGGGCGGGGTGGTCCATTCCGCGTTCGGTTACGAACGTGGCGAAGCGCGCCGTGTTCACGCGGTGCTGTATCACCGTCGATCAGGTCAGTTGCCCGGACTCCATCTGCAGCCGGAGGTAGAACTTGGTCCCCTCCCGCAGCCAGACCGGGGTGATGTCGCCCCAGCGGACGGCGGTGTTGGCGCGCGGCTCGTGCTCGCGCCGCGGGATGCGCGGGTCCAGCCGCAGCGACCAGATGTCGTGCCGCCACCAGTCGACGTCGCTGGCGTACTGCCGCAGCAGCCGCTCCAGCATGCCGCGCAGAGCGTGCTCGGCCCGGAGCCGATGCCCGGGGGCGGGCATCCGGCCCCGGTCGGCGTGGAATCTCCGAGCCCAGGCGGTCATCCACTCAGCCAACGGCCGGTCGGCGAAGGAGGCGACGTGCGGGTGACGCGCGATGACGTCGGCGACGGTGACCGCCCAGCGGTTCCACTCACTGGCGTGGGCCTGACGTTCGCTGGTGCGCGCGCAGGTGGCCAACCACCAACCGACCTCACGGCGCATGATCAACGGCAAGGCGGTGATGTCCAGCCGGACCTGCCGCGATCCGCGCATGAACACCCCGGCCAGCTTCGGGTCACGTCCGTCGAACAGCGGCCCTGCGAACACCGGGTCCAGCCCGTTGATCAGCGCAGCACTCTGGGCGGACCGGTCCGGGGCAGTCGAACCGCCGGCACGAGCCGACGGGATGCGATGGTCGGTCATGCCGAACTTCCTTCCAGTCCACGCCAGTTGGTGGTGAATGACTTCCAGTTCGCCAGGGTCTTCAAATCGGCGTCCTCGGTGACCCAGCCGTAGAGGGTCAGCGTGGTCTGCACGTCGGCGTGGCCCATCCGCCGCATCACCACGTGCTCGTGAGCCCCGGAAAGCAGCAGAGCGGTCGCGTGGGTATGGCGCCACCAGTGCGGTGTCCAGGCGGACGGAACCGCCTTCCCCAGCCTGCGCTTGAGACCGTCGACCAGGTCATAGACGGTCTCCGGCCGCAGCGGCGCGAGCCACTCGCCGCGACGCAGGTTGACGAACACCCACCAGTTCTCCAGGTCCACCGCCCGGTGGGCGTCGGCGTCGCACAGTTCCCACACGTACTCGCTGTGCAGACGCTCCAGATCGTCGCTGATGTGGATGCGGCGGAACCGGCTGTTCTTCACCCGCACCCCGGCCGGGTGGTCCTGCCGCGGTACGACCTCGACGAACGGGGTCCCACCCCGGCCGACATGCCAGTCACAGTGCTTGAGCGACAGGCACTCGCCCAGCCGCATCCCGGTTTCGCTCAACGTCGCGAACAGCAGCCGGTCGCGTACCGATCCCGACCACTGCCCCGAAACTGCGTCGAAGCGCGCGCATCCGTCGAGGATCGCCTCGGCCTGGGCCGGCGTGAGCACCGGTGCCGGCCCGCGATCGCGGGCCCGGACACGCACCGCCGGGCTCACATGGTCACTCCCGCGGTCCAAGTGAGCCAGGGCTCCGACGTATCGGCTGCGGGCCCGGCGTCCACCGACCCGGTAGAGCCGTCCGGCGACCGCCACCCCGTGCACATCCGCGTGATACCGGTAGAACGACAGCACCGCCGCCACCCGCAGCCCCACCGTCGACTCCGCGGCCCCGCCGGCCCGGGTGGCACCGGAACCCGGCAAACGGTGCACTCCGAATGGATCACCGGTCCGCAGCACCGTCAGGAACGGCAGGAACGAGGGCAGCGTCACCTCGTCCCACGCCAGCCCGACCGCCTCCAGGTAGTCCCACCACGCGTTCAGCGACGCGGCGTAGGAACGGAGGGTGTGAGGCGACGCGTCCCGGCCGATGCGCAAGAACTCCAGGAACTTCTCGACGGGCACGACCGGCAGGTAGTCGGAACCGACCACCGTCCACGTCCGCCCATCACCCAACTCGACTCTCTGTACTGGCACGAAGCCATGCTGCCGACGTCACCGACGCTGCGGGGCCACCCCGGATAGCAAAACGCCAACGACCACTACAACGAGTGAAGCCAACGCTGACTACGTTCCAGACGGGCACATACGAACCCCGGATAGCTCGCCGACTTCGACTTCGCCGCCCAGCCCGGGGTCGACGAGAAACTCATCCGTGACCTGGCCACCCTGCGGTTCCTCGACGACGCAAGCAATGTGCTGTTCGTCGGGCCGCCGGGGGTGGGCAAGACGATGCCGGCGACCGCGCCGGCGCGCGCGGCGGTGGACGGCGGCCACCGCGTCTACTTCACCACGGCCACCGACCTGGCCGCCAAGTGCCACAAGGCCGCGCTGGAAGGCCGCTGGAAGACGGTGATGAACTTCTTCGCCGGTCCCAAGCTTCTGGTCATCGACGAACTCGGCTATCTGCCGCTGCCCGAGGACGGTGCCTCCGCGTTGTTCCAGGTGATCAATCAGAGGTATCTGAAGTCGAGCACGATCCTGACGACCAACGTCCGCATCGCCAAAGCGCACATGTTCCGGCGAACCCGTGCGAGGCGGCGCCGAAATCTCACGGGTTCACTGGTGCGTCAAGACTGTCGTCGACGGGCGGGACGTCGGCGAGAGGCAACGTGTCACGCCATGCGGTCCGCAGATCTTCCAGGTCGGTGCGTGGAAACGGTGACAGCCATCTCTTGCGGTAGGCCTCCTCACCCAGGTCCTGGGCGACGCGGTCGAAGCCGTCGATCACCGCCCTGGCTATCGCATCCACTCCCTGGCGGCGTGACTCCCAGATGACCTGTCCCTCGCTGTCGGGACGTTGCCCGTCCTCCAGAAACAGCAGGTCGATGTCCACGAAATCGCCGTACCGGTGGAAGACCCAGCGGTGAGCGCCTGGCTCGCCGTCGAATTGTGCCTTGACCATGCGGGCACCGAGAACGACTCTTGTCACCGCGTTGAGCAGGTCCTCGGGTGCGTTGCTGATGTAGGAGGCGTGGGCCCTGCCTTCTGACCGGCCATCGTTGATGGTGCAATCGGCCGAACCGGCCCAGCCAGGGGTCCAAGTGAATGTTATCGGCGTCATCGAGGCTCCTGCGGTTGGAATTTGGGACTGTTCAAGGAATGGAAAGCCGACCGGCGTCGATGTGGTCGGCGAGGTAGATCATGACGCCTTCGGGGTCCATCCCGAGGGCTGCGGCGACGAGCTTGGGATCGAGTGTGTTCACCAGGTTGGCGAGCCGGGTGCTCCGCAGGGTTCACGGTGGGACACCGCAGGGGTCCAAAAGGTGGCTGACGTAAGCGGTCGAGGCCGGGGCCCGGCCGGTCTTGGTGATCTTGGTGACGATCAGGTGCGGGTTGTCGGTGTGTTGGTCCGCCCGGTGGGCCAGGCAGTGCTGGAGTGCCGACCAGCTGGGCGGGTCCATGGGCACTGGATGCGGGCGTTTGCCCAGGCGGACGGTGCGGTTGGTGGGGTCGAGGTCGTCCACGCGCAGGAGCCGGACCTCGCTGCTGGAGGCTGCGTGGAGGAGGGCCAGGATTCCGAGCAGTGCCTCGTGCGGGTGCGCGTCGGTGCCGCTGGTCCAGCGGCGGAACAGCTGTCGCTGCTGGTCGACGGCGATGGTGGTGCCGCTGAACCCGGACGGACCCTTGGCCTTCACTCCCTGTGTGGGGTCGATGAGCACGACCTTGCGGGAGCGGGCGAAGCGGAAGTACTGCCGCAGCACAGTCAGTCGGCGTTGCCGGGCCTTGGGCATGGTCGCCAGGAAGGCCTCGACGTCGTGGACGTCGGTCAGGGCCCAGCCCTGCTTGTTGCGCGTGCCCGTCAGGAAGCGGGCGAGGTCACGGACGGTGGCAAGGGCCGCTTCGATGGTGCTGTCCGTGCGAGGCAGGGTGCCGGCCTTGAGGGCGCGCTCGCGTGCTCGCAGCATGGACTCGGCGAACGCCTGGACCTGCGGTCGGAGCGGGGGTGGGGTTGCGTCGATGCGGCGTCGGCGGCGTCCGGCGGCGAGCCGTTGCGCCTGGTCGGTGGGAAGGGCGAGGCCGCGCTGGGTGAAGAAGCCTTCGAGCGCGCGGGCGAGGGAGCCCATTGACCGGCCGGGCGGCGGGCGCGGTCCAGCAGGGCCTGGGGGTGGTTGGGCTGTTCTTCGACTCCCGCGACCACGAGCACTCGCGGCCGATCGTCCGGCCACGACAACCCCGAGCGCTGCGGGCACTGTGAACGGAGCATCCGCCACCGCGCCGGGCCCCGACCAACCCAGGACGACGTACACGCGACCTCCGCGACCCACTCCTCGCTCCACCGCTCCAGAAACGGCCGCCACGCCGTGCGCTCACCCATCGTCCCGTCCTTTCTCACCGGCGGCCCGCCATCGCCACAACCACAGGGATACGGCAACCGCCTTTCGCGGATGTGTCCTCAGATGTCGAAGCACTCCCTGCTCGTATCGCCCGCCGGAATGAAGCACAGTCGTAGTCCGGTCCGGGCCGGGGCGCCGATCATCGGGGTGAAACGGTAGGCGTCGGTGTCGGTGGTGTGGGTGACGACGAATCGCTGCGGACGGGTGCCGAGGGCGGAGATCTCGATCGTGTCCCCGACCTTCGAGTGCCAGATCCGGCCCCACGCGGCGGCACACACCGAGCTGTAGCGGACCTCCACGCGGGTACCGGTCGCGGTGTGGTGCTGTGCTCCGAGCGAGTCGTCCCGGCCGGGCAACCCGCAGGACATCTCGTCGGGGTCCCTCCCGTCACACGAGTCCGCACGGCATCCGGGAGCGGGGTCCAGCACGGGGGAGCGCAGGATCGGCGGCGGTCCCGCGTCGTGGCTCCGCGGGGCCGTCAGCACCGGGATCGAGGCGATGGCCGCTGCGGCCACGCCGGTGGCGACGAGGACGAACAACCACCCGCGCCGAGGCCGCCGTTGCACGCCCGAGGCGCCCGTGCTGCCCGTGCTGCCCGTGGCGACGGTGGGGACCGGTGCGGGTGTGGGCAGGGACGGCGACGGAGGCGAGGGCGCGGGTGGGCCGGAGGGACGGGCCTGGCGGGCGCGTCCGCTCCATTCGGCGTCCGCCAGTTCCCACAGCGCGAGCAGTCGTCCGGTGGGCTCGCCCGCGATCGCGCACAGTGCCTCGACGGCGTGGCGGGGTACCGGCGTCCTGCCGTTGAGACAGCGTTCCCACGACGACTTGCTGTACGCGGTGCGTTCGGCCAGCGCGGCCAGGCTCAGGCCCGTACGCGCCCTCAGCTCGCGGAGCCCTTCGGCCAGTGCCGCGCACTCCGGTGCGGGAGCACTCATCCGCGCAGCACCTGCCAGGTGTGGGGGCCCACGATGCCGTCCGCCGGTAATCCGGCCTCCTTCTGCATGCGTATCACGGCCGCGATGGTCTGTTGCCCGTACACTCCGTCCACGATGCCCGGATCCATCCGGTGATGGTCCAGCAGGCACTGGGCCTCCACCACGTCCCAGCCCGGTCCGGCGAGCTCGACGGTCCGGGAGGCGCTGTATCCGGCGGACAGCCCCCCGCCCACCGCGTCGGCCCTACGAACCTCGCAGGGGTAGGCCTTGCCCGGCTGGAAGCGGTAGCGGCCGGGCCCGCCGGCGGTGGTCGGAGGACCGTCGGTCGGGCGCGGGCCCGGCGTCCCCACCCCCGTCGTGACCCTGCGGCGCCCGTCGTCGTCGCCCCGGGGCCCGCCGATCAGCATGCCGACGCCCACCCCCACGAGCGCGGCGATCACGACGGCGGCGAGGACGACGGGCCGGCGTACGCCCGGCGGTCGGGCCGTGCCGGGCGAGTCCTCCGAGGCGGCGGGCTCCTCCGAGGCGCCGGCTCGCTCCTTTGCCGGCGCGCGATCCTGCGCCGGCGCGGAGCCCTCGACCGCATCGGAGTGCTCTGCCGTACCGAAATCCTCGGCCGGACCGGGCCCTTCGGCCGCGGCCCCGCCACGTGCTCCCGGCGCGCCTTCGTCCCGCACGGCGGGCGCGGTCGGCGCCGTCGACTGCCGCCAGGCCTCCTCGGCCACCTCGTGCAGCACCAGCAGCCGGACCGGATCCGCGCCCACGATCCGCGCCAGCCCCTCCACCACGTGCCGCGGCGGCAGCGCCCTGCCGTTGAGGCAGCGCTCCCACGACGAGCGGCTGTACCCGGTCCTGGCCGCGAGCGAGACCAGGCTCAGCCCGCTGCGGTCCTTCAACCTCCGTAACTGCACCACGAGTTGCCGAACCCTCCGGTCCAGCGAATCCGGTAATTCCTGCCAACGCGACATGCTCCACCCCGTACGGCGTCAAGGATCCCCAAGGTCTTCACCCTCTTGTTCTCCGGTGGCACACCGTCTGCACACGCTACGGGCCCGGCCGAGACGCCGCGCCGTTTCCATCGCAAGGCCGCGCATCGGTACGGACGTCCCGGCGCTGCCGCGTTCCACCGGACGTCCCCGCAGGTCAGCGCCCCGAGCGTCCCACGGTGTCCCAACGGGCCGGACTTCGCCGATCCGGCTCCGGAATGGCCGGCAAGCTCGGTGGTGCGAGCCGGACGGCGCGATCCACCACACATCGTCTTCGCATCCCTCGACCGCGTGCCCCACGGGGGTGGGCGCGCGGACGCGGCGAGCAGGCGCGGCCCGGTCAACGCCCACCCACACGAAAACGGAGAGACCGATGCGTGTCATCACAAAGACCGTTCTTGGCGCGGCAATGGCCCTGGCAGGCCTGACGGGTAACGCCCTGCCGGCCGGCGCGCGGCCGGCTCGACCGCCACCGCCGAGGAGTCCGTCTCCTCGGCCGCGGCGTGCAAGAAGTCCGTCATGTTCGGGACACGTCCCGAACATGTTTCGAACAGGCCCGGAACTGTTCCCGGCCGGCCCGCTTGCCAGTCTGAGCGACGCCAACGGGTCGGCCCGACCACGGGACCGGACCCATTCGCGCCGAACGGATGGAGAGAACATGGAAGCCTGTCGAAGGATTCTCGCCGGCACGCTCGCCGGAGTCGCGACCACGGTCGCGCTTGCCTTCGTGGCTCCACCGGCGCAAGCCGAGTCGCAAAGCACTGCGGCGACGACTCGGGTCCAACAGACCGACGGTCGCGTCGGGACCCTTGGCTTTGGCGAATGCGCAGACGTCCTCAGCGCAGCCGGCTACACCGTGTACTACGCGAGGGCGGCTGCCTGTTCCGTGGGAACGGGGGTGGGCACCGTAAGCGCGATCGCGGCATGTGGTGTCTCACTCACATCCACGTTCGTGATGCCGTTCGTCGCCGGAGCGGCCTGCGCCGCAGCAGCCCTTCCGTAGCCCACGGCTGACCACCTCGAGACACCTTCCTCGGTGCGGTCGAGGGTGAACCGAAGCCGAAGCGTGGGAGAACTCCTGGCCGGCCCGGAAGAGAGTGGATCCGTGTCGACGGGAGATCCCCCGCCATCCCCCAACCAGCGAGACGGACATGGGGACGGTGGCCACCGGGATGTCCTCCGGTAGGTGCAAGGGGATGCGCGGATCGGCCGACGGGCAGCGGGCCCTGGTTGCGTCATGTCGTGACCCAGGGCTTGCGTGCGAGGCAGGACCTGCGGCTGCCTCAGGCCGGTGCGCCGTCGACGCTCCCCGCGCACCACATGGCAACCCTGGAACTCCTGCTCTGCACCCACGACTCCGGATCGGCGCCGGCCGCTGGCGCCCGGCAGCGACACCCTCCTGGCGCGTTCGCGCCATCCATCTCCGGCCGAGAGGA
This sequence comes from Embleya hyalina, assembly GCF_003967355.1. Lineage (GTDB taxonomy): Bacteria > Actinomycetota > Actinomycetes > Streptomycetales > Streptomycetaceae > Embleya > Embleya hyalina. Next base: position 68,066 of record NZ_BIFH01000031.1, read on the forward strand.
CCGATCGTGCGCAATTCGGCATGCACTGACGGGACATGGCAAGTGGCATCCGCCTCACCTCATCCCAGGCTGCGCCCAGGTGTGAGCTGCTATCGGGGGTTCCGGCTCGGCCCGGACCGACTGCACAGGGCCAAGGAAGTGCCCATAGGTATGGCGGTGGCCCTGGTGATCCCCTTCGACGAGAAACTGCAACTCACCCCGTCGCAGTTACCTTCGGGGCCGGTGGACGCGAACGCCTCGACCTCCCCGATCGGCGGCCCGAAGACCAGCAGGACAGGCGAGGAGGACAATGGCTGCTGGTCCGAAGTGGAGGTGACCTTCGCCCCCTGGGCCGCTCTCACGATCTTCGGTACAACCCTGCAGCAGTTGGCGAACGTGGCCATCGAGCCTCGCGCATTGCTCGGCCCCCGCGCCGACGACCTCACTGAGGCGCTCGCGACCGCGGTGGGCTGGAAGGAACGTTTCGCTCTGCTCGACGTCGTGCTCACCGAATGGGCCCGGAGTGGCCCTGCGTCCTCGACGCGCGTGGCCTGGGCCTGGCAGGAACTCGCCCATAGGGCCGGCGCCGTTCCCATCCCGGTACTCGCCCGAAGGGTGGGATGGTCGCAGCGACAGCTGGAGAAACGATTTCGGGAACAGATCGGCCTCACTCCCAAAGCCATCGCTCGCGTCTTTCGGCTTCAACGGGCACTCCAACTCCTCGACAGCGGGCTTCCCTCGGCCGAAGTGGCGACGCTGGCGGGCTACCACGATCAGGCCCACTTCGGCCATGACTGCAAGGCGATGACCGGTCATGCTCCAGGTCGCTTTATTGCCTGCCGGGTAGCCGGCAGTCCGGGCCCCTGGTCCGCGGACCGCGGCGAGGGGCAGGCCCCAGGCGTGCCGATGCCTGCCTCTATCCGGACCGCAACCTCCGTCTGACGAGAGTGCGGTTAATTACAAGACGTCACCGGCCAGCTCGCGCGAGTCTCGTGCTGCGGGCGCTTCCGGCCCGGAACGAATCAAGCGAAGGAGTACGGACGTGTTCAAGAAGCTTGGATCGATGGGGGACAGCCTCCTCGAACGATTCGCCCCCAAGGTTGACGCGGCGGCAGCAGTACGCCGGTGCTGGAGCTGGCCGGCCTGCTACCAGTGCCAGAACGAGTGCGGCTACCACGCCTCCTGCACACGCTGCGACAGCGCTCCCAACCTCTACATCTGCGACTGCTGAGCATTCGCCCTCGACGGGGGCGGCGGCGCACGTCAACGCAGGCGTAGAACCAAAGACAGGCGTAGGACCAGGGGCACCGGGTTGGGTCTCGGAGCCCCTGGTCCCCCTCTCCCAAGCCGTGGGACGACGACACGGAAGACGACACGGAAGGTGTGCAGTGCACTATCTGGAGCTCGGGATCCGCTCCCTGATCGCAGTGGTGTTCCTGGCCTCGTCCGTCGGCAAGACGGCGGGGAGAGGCGCGTTCGGCGCGTTCGTAGCTTCGCTGCGTGGTCTGGAACTGCTGTCGGCGAAGGCATGCCGACCGGTGGCACTGCTCGTGGTTGTCGCCGAATACGCCGTGTGGTTGCTGCTGTTGCTGGGTTCGACGACGGTCGCTGCGACCGGATTTCTGGTTGCGGCAGGGTTGCTGGTGATGTTCGCGACGGCGATCGCCCTCACGGCCCGTCGGGGCATCCGTCCACCGTGCCGGTGCTTCGGCGCCTCAACGACCCCACTCGGTGCCCGGCACATCGTGCGTAACGTCGTCCTCGCGGCCGTCGCGTGCCTCGGTGCGGTCACCGTACCGGCGACGAATACGTCTTCGGATCCCGGCGCACTTGTGGTGGCCATACTCGCTGGCCTGCTGTTGGGCGCGGTGGTTGCGCTGTTCGACGACATCCTCGAACTGTTCGAGCCCCTCGGCGACGGCCCGGGCGCTGCCCGGAGACGTCCATGACCCAGAAGGAGATTCACGATGCCCTTGTTGATCGCGGCCCTGACGCTCGTGGGTTCGCTGTGCCTGCTCAACCTGATCCTGACGGTAGGAGTGATCAAGCGGCTGCGTGAGCACACGGAGATGCTGGCCAACGTGGGCGGTGCGGGCAACGGCCGGGCCTCGATCACGGTGGGGGAGGAGGTCGGTGATTTCACGGCCTCCACGGTGGACGGTGAACAACTCGCCCGTGACCTCCTGGTCGGTGAGACACTGGTGGCCTTCTTCTCGCCCACCTGTAAGCCCTGCAAGGAGAAGCTGCCGAAGTTCCTGGACTTCGCGGCGACGCTGCCCGGTGGGCGCGACCGGGTGTTGGCAACGGTGGTCGGCGACGCTGAAGCGTCCGCCGCGCTCGTCGCCGAGCTCACTCCGGTGGCGCGCGTGATCGTCGAGGAGTACGACGGGGCGCTGAGTGCCGCGTTCCAGGCCAAGGCGTACCCGACCTTGCTCATGGTCGCCCGGGACGGCGCCGGGCGGCTGGTCGTCACAGAGGACGAGGTCCGGCTGGGCCATCTCGCCATCGCATGACCGCCCTCGTGACCGAACAGCAGCCGCAGAAGCGGTCCGGCGCGGGGCGGCAGGCGGTCGCCGCGTTTTCGCTCGCCGTCCGGGCAGCTCCCGGCACACTCGCGCTGTACGCGGCGCTGGCACTGATCGTGGGTCTGCTTCCGGTGGTGGTCGCCTGGCTGACCAAGCTGGTGCTGGACCGCCTTGCCGCAGGTGCCGACGTCGGGGCCCTGACCGGGCTGGGAGTGGGACTCGCCCTGGCCGGACTGGTCACCGCGGTAGCTCCACAGGTGACCCGGTATCTGCGGGCGGGGATCGACCGGGAGGTGGGGATGGTCGCCCAGGACCGGTTGTTCACCGCTGTGGAGGGTTTCGTCGGACTGAGCCGGTTCGAGGACCCGCGTTTCCTCGACCGGCTGCGGTTGGCCCAGCAATCCGGCGGGACGGCCCCCACTCTGGTGGTGGACGGAGTCCTCGGCATGACCCGGGCGGCCCTCACCATCACCGGTTTCCTCGGCTCCTTGATTCTGCTCAGCCCGATGATGACCGTGCTGGTGCTCGCCTCGGGAGTGCCGACTCTGCTTGCGGAAATTGCGCTGTCGCGGAGGCGGGCGCGGATGTTCTGGGATGTCGGTCCCGTCGAGCGGCGGGAACTCTTCTACGGCCAGTTGCTGTCCAGTGTGGAAGCGGCCAAGGAGGTACGGCTGTTCGGCGCCGGTGCCTTTCTGCGGCACCGCATGCTGACCGAGCGCCGTACGGCCAACGCCGCGAAGCGGGCCATGGACAGGCGCGAGGTCGTCGTCCAGGCCGGGTTGGGAGTACTTGCCGCCGTGGTGTCCGGCGGTGGGCTGCTGTGGGCAGTTGGCGCGGCGCGGACCGGGGCGTTATCCGTGGGAGGCATCACCATGTTCGTGGCAGCGGTCAGCGGAGTGCAGGGCGCGCTCGCCGCACTCGCCGGCGAGGTGGCCCGCTCTCACCAGGCGGTGCTGATGTTCCGACACTACGCGACGGTCACCACGGCCGGTCCGGAGCTGCCGGTGCCCGCCGCACCTCGCGCGCTGCCTGAGCTGCGCGACGCGATCGAGCTGCGTGACGTGTGGTTCCGCTACTCGGAGGAGCATCCCTGGGTGTTGCGCGGCGTCAGCCTGCGCATACCCCACGACCAAGCGGTGGCACTGGTCGGGCTGAATGGCGCCGGTAAGTCCACACTGGTCAAGCTCCTGTGCCGGTTCTATGACCCCACCCGGGGGGCGATTCTGTGGGACGGCGTGGACTTGCGCGACACCGATCCGGTCGAACTGCGGCGGAGGATCGGCGCGGTGTTCCAGGACTACATGGAATACGACCTGACGGCGGCGGACAACATAGCCCTGGGCGGTCTGGGTTCCTCCGACAATCCGGACTCCCTCCCCGACGACCGTGTGCCGATTCAGGCCGCAGCGAAACGGGCGGGCATCCACCACAAGCTCGCAGGCCTGCCCCACGGCTACGACACGCTGCTGTCTCGCATGTTCTTCATGGAATCCGACAAGGACAATCCGGCCACCGGCGTGATGCTGTCGGGCGGCCAATGGCAACGGCTCGCCCTGGCTCGGGCTTTCCTGCGGGACGAGCAGGGCAAACGAGACCTGATGATCCTCGACGAACCCTCCGCCGGACTCGACGCCGAGGCCGAGCACGAGATCCACGCCGAGCTGCGGCGGCACCGCACGGGGCGGACCAGCCTGCTGATCTCGCACCGACTCGGCGCCGTGCGCGAGGCCGACCTTATCGTCGTGCTCTCCGAGGGATGTGTAGCCGAGCGGGGCGACCACGCCGCCCTCATGGCAACCGGTGGGGAGTATGCCCGATTGTTCACGCTTCAGGCAACCGGCTACCAGGACGACCCGGAAGCCGAATCAGTCTTCACTGGAGGAAACCGATGATCCCCACGCGACCGCGCGACGGTACGCTGCGAGTCGCCGGAGTCACCAGGGTCGCGCTGCTTTGCGGAGCACCGGCAGCGCTTCTGGGCCTGGCGGGCCTGGTCGTCTCGGTACTGCAGGCGCGCAGGCTGGTCGTGGTAACCGTGCGTGGGGCGAGCATGGAACCGGCGTACCGCGATGGTGACCGGGTCCTCGTACGTCGTGACCTGGCCCCTTCGCCGGGGCAGGTGATCGTGATGGAACACCCCGGTGCCGGGATGGTTCCCGGCTCCGCCTGGTATGGCCCGCCTGTGGGGCGCACTGCACGGGCGCCCGCCATTACAGGGCGGCAGTGGTTGATCAAGCGTGTGGCGGCCGCACCGGGCGACCCCGTACCGCGCGACCGGTTCCCCGCCCTGGCTGGAGTGCTCGAAACCCGGGTCCCCGTCAGCAGTTTGGTCCTGCTGGGCGACAACGAGGAGATCAGCTTCGACTCCCGGCAAGCCGGCTACTTTCCGGCGGAGCGCGTGCTGGGGACGGTGCTTCGCCACCTGTGAGTGTGCGTTGTGGTGGCGGTGGTTGGTCGTCAGTGGGGCGCGGGTGTCGTGTGGGTGTTTGTGTGCTGGTCGGGGTGTGGATGACCGTGATTGTTTCGACTGTCACGGGAGTGACCATCGACTGACGTCGGGTGCTTAACACAAGCGGGGGTGGATTCAACTGGTCGTCGCAACACTTGGATGTGGAGGTGTTGCATGGGAAGACCGGTCGGGTGGATTACGCCGTTCACCGGGCGTCCGGCGATGCGTTCGCCGGGTCGTCCGCCTCCCCGGCGGGAGGTGGAGCGGGCGTTCCGGGCGAGGGTCGCCGAGGGCTTGACGATCGAGGACGCCGCGGTCGCGTGCGGTGTGTCGGGCCCGGTCGGTTCGCGGTGGTTCCGCAAGGGTGGCGGCATGCCGCCGATGCAGTCGGATCCGCCGTCGGGTGGATACCTGTCGTTCGCCGAGCGTGAGGAGATCGCGCTGCTCAAGGCCCAGGACGTGGGAGTCCGCGAGATTGCGCGCCGCCTGGGCGGGGGTCCCGCCACGGTCTCCCGGGAGCTGCGGCGCAACGCTGCCACGCGCGGCGGCCGGCTGGAGTACCGGGCGTCGACCGCGCAGTGGAAGGCCGAGTTGGCGGCGCGGCGGCCCAAGACCGCGAAGCCGGCGGGCGACGAGCGGCTGCGCACGTATGTGCAGGACCGCCTCGCGGGCGAAGTCCGGTTCCCGGACGGCACGCCCGCGGCAGGGCCGCAGGCGTCGCGGTGGAAGGGCCGGAACAAGCCCCGCCGTCGGGACCGTCGGTGGGCGACGTCGTGGAGCCCGGAGCGGATCTCCCGCCGACTCGGGACGGACTTCCCCGATGACGAGTCCATGCGGATCTCGCACGAGGCGATCCACCAGGCGCTGTTCGTCCAAGGACGTGGGGCACTCAAGCGTGAGCTGGTCGCCTGCCTGCGCACAGGACGGGCGTTGCGCGTCCCGAGGGAACGCGCACGCAACCGCGCTCGCGGTCATGTCACGCCGGATGTGGTGATCAGTGAGCGGCCCTCGGAGGCGGCCGACCGGGCGGTGCCCCCACTCGCCTGGTCGGCCTCGACCGCCTCACCGGCGGCCTGCACCCGGGACAACTCGTCGTGATCGCCGCGCGGCCGGCCCACGGCAAGAGCACCCTGGCGATCAACCTCGCGCGGTCCTGTGCCGTTGCCGAGGGCCGCCCCGTGTTGCTGTTCTCTCCGCAGATGAGCCGTCTGGACATCCAGCGGCGCGTGATGTCCGCGGAGGGCCGCATCCCCCTGCACCACCTCACCCACCGGCGACCGACCGGCGACGACTTGCAGGCCTTCACCGAAGCCATGCCCCGCGTTGCCAAGGCCGCGCTGACCGTCGACACGACGGCCCGACCCGATGTGGACGCGATCCGCTCCCAATGCCACCGGATGCGCACCCGCGGCGGCGTGGACCTGCTGATCGTCGACACCGTCCACGAACTCGCCCCCGCGCGCCGGTACGACAACCGGTACGGCGAACTCGAGGAGATCAGCCGCTCCCTCAAACGCGTCGCCCGAGAACTGGGCATCCCTGTGGTAGTCACCGCCCAGCTCAACCGTGATCCCGAGACTCGGCCGGCCCGGGAACCCAGGCCGAGCGATATCAGGGACTGCGGGGCTTTCGAGGAGGACGCGGACCTGGTCGTACTGATCAACCGCGACGACGTGCACGATCCGCGATCCCCGCGCGCGGGTGAGGCCGACCTCATCGTGGCCAAACATCGCAACGGCCCCACCGGCCGCCTCACTGTCGCCTTCCAGGGACACCTGGCGCGCTTCATCGACCTCGCCGCCGACTACACGCCGCGTGTGTAGGGTCTCGGATTTCATGTCGGAATCTCAGAACTGATGTCGGATCAGAGTCGGATCCGACACGGACTTGAGACTCGCAGATTGTCTCGTCTCGACTGGGTTGTCGGATTCTCGCTGCGTCTCATAGCGAGGTGGCCGGTTCTCGCGTACCTGGCTGTTCTGGCGGTGTCCCGTCTCGGGCCATCCGGTCCGGTTCGCTCGGGGTTTTCGAAGATCCGGTCGGTTGGGCTGCTGTCGGTAGGGGATGGCAGGTTGCGTCGATGAGCTACGACCTTGCTGTGGGAGGGCGAGCGGCCGGCAGACAATGCCGCTGCGGCCGAGTGCTTTGCCGATCTGTACGACCGGTACATGGACACGGAGGAGCCCGTGGTTCCCCCGGCGGATCGCATCACGGCCTTCGTCGCCGCGCTGTTGGAACGGTGGCCGGATCCCACGGAGAACGACGACGAGGACTCGCCCTGGTCGGCGGGGACGCTGATCGGCGCTGCCTGCGGCCCGCTGATCTACTTCTCCATGAGCTGGAGCATGGCCGAGGAGGCATCCGCCCACGCAGCGGAGGTTGCCTCGTCGCTGGGCCTCAACTGCTTCGACCCGCGGGCACGGCAACTCCGGCCCTGACAACGGCGCGGGAGCGATCGAACTTCGGCAGGCGGCGGGCCTGGCGGGCGCCCCCGGGTCAGGTGCCGGCTCGAAACACGGCCAACCCGATCATCCGTGGACGGAGGTCGAACCAGACGCCCGTCAATCTCCGAATCTACCCCACCGCAGAGTCCGGCTTCGGCGCTCGAGCATTCCACCTGCCGACCGCAGCCAAACCGCGAGCCGTTTCGCGCGGCACTGCAGCAACCTCGGCACCCGCGATTCGCTCTACCGCCGCTTCCGCAAAAGCCATGTCGTTTGCGAACAGCGGAACTCGTGTTCTCAAACGACATGGCAACCGCCCAGCTCGTAGGTGTCTCAATCGCCATCTGCACTGCGACGGAACACAGATCGTGCGAGGGGGCATGCAGCGCGAGCGCCGTCGTGTCGGTGGGTGCTGGTTAGGTGGTGGCTGTGGAGACCCCTGGTTCGCCGTTGCCGATTCGTGCGTGCTGGCTCTCGTGGATTGCCGTGTACGGGGCAGGCCAAGCCGAGTTGGCGGCGCTGCTCGGGCTCACGGGCGTCCGCGAGACGACATGGGCGGAGGGCGCGGATCTTGTCGACGACGTGGCGCACAGCGGTGAGGAGCGGTTCTCGACCGTTGTGATCCTTCCGCCGATCAACGCGTGGACGCTGGTGATTGGGGCTTGGGTCGGGCTCCCGTACCTTGAGCGCACCGCGTATGTCACCGAGCTCTGCCGGCGGTTGAGTGCCGAGTTCGGGCGAGCCCATGCATACTTCCACAGCGAGCAGAACGACGGCGAGGCATGGCTGATCGCCGAAGGTGGCCGGGTGGTCAGGCGGTGGATTGCCGAGTATCCGGGACTCGCGCTCGGCGAACCGTTCGGTGTCGAGCGCCGACTGCTGGACGAGTTCGGGATCCCCGGCAGGCCCGAGGACCTCGACCCCGAAGATGACCGGGCGAGCAGTTGGGGTGCCAGTTGGGGCGAGTGCTGGGCGCCGGTCGTCGCGTCGGAGTCGAGCGTTGATCCGCGGCAGATCGGGCCTGAGACCCCGGCGCCCGGGGTGGTGCTCGTGGCCGACACGCCGCTGCCCGATGGGCAGTCCGAGAAATTGGCATCGTCCTGAGACAGCCGCCGACTGACACGTCGTGAGGCAACTGGGGGACGTCTAGTTCACAGCCCTGGCATACGACACCGGGAGCGAGAACCTACAGCGTGTGTAGGTTCTCAGGATCCGCACCGTATTCTCAGCGCCGACGCCATGCCGCACATGTGGCGTCGGCGTGAGAACGCGCTGGTCAGTACCCCAGGCCTTCCCGCGTCGCCCGCCGCCGGCCGGCCGAATCCGGGTGTCCGCGGGCCCGTGCCGGCCCTCCCGCACCCGCCGGGCCGACAGCGGTACCTTCCTCGCCGCGTGTTTCGCTACGGACAACCCCCGCCCTCGGTGAACACCACGCCGGGAGGATCCGGACCGCCGGCGGGCCTTGGGTGCCCCGCTCACGCCACGCGCGTCGATGTGAGGAAGCGCGCCGCATGCACCGGTCGGGCCGCCTCTTCCCCTGAGGCGGCGGCCGTCGCGTCGGTGACGGCGGCGTGACGCCGGGTCCGCGACGCGTTTCGCAACGGCCCCGGCGTGGGAAACCCCGCGAAAGGAGTGTGTGGACCGACACGGGACGGGCCTCGCCCGGCGGCCCCGCCCCGTCGCCGCGGCAAGTCCACGCGAAAGAGCGCCCGTTGCCGCCGGGCCGTCGCTGCGGCCGATCCGATCCCACCCCGGACCGCACGCGGCGACCCGAGCGCAACCCCCGCCCCGACGGGCGACGTTGATCGGCGCATGGCCCGCCCACACACCCCCCGTCCGGCATCACACGGGGGCGGAGACAACAGCCACCGGGCTTGGCCACAGGGCAATAAATGCGGTTTCAGGTGGATCCGGGCGAGGGGAGTCGGTGGCGGCGGCCGGTGTCGGGGTCGCCTTCCCACACGTACTGTTCGCGCTCGGTGAGGGTGATGCCGTGGTCCCAGCGGCTGACCTGCCAGTGTGCGGTCCACGCGTCCCAGGCAGTTTCGACCGCGTCGAACAGGCGGCGAGGTCCGCCTTGTTCGGTGCGGGCGCCGCCGTCGGGCTCGGTGGTGACGACGGCCCAGGAGGAGGTGCCGTCGTGGATCCAGGCGTTGACGCCGTCCCGGTCGGTGTCGGTGGCGTAGACGACGTCGGGCAGGGCCATGCGCAGCGCCCACAGCAGGTTCACGTCGGTGTGCAGGGGAGTGATGTCGCGGTCGACGCCCCGCTTGTCGTCGGGCGCGCGGCCGGCGCGGACCTGCGTATAGGAGCGGACGGTGGCGGCGGGCGCCGGTATGTCGCGAGCGTTCATGAATTGAGCCAGGCCGTGCATCCAGCCCCGGGCGCTGCGGTGGTCGTCGGCGACGGTGACGGCGAAGTGGCCCATGCGCCCGAGGGGGAAGACCAGGTCGCCGCCGGGGACGGTCTGTGCGATCCAGGTCCAGGGGACGTGGTCGACGGCGTAGGTGGCGATCACCCGGTCGTGAGGGGCCGTTGCGGGCCGGCCGAGGTTGCCGTTGCCGACCGCGACGTCGACGCGGGCCCCGGCACGGTTCAGTGCGCGGGCGGCTGCGTCGGCGAGTCCCGTCGAAGCCTCCACGCTGGTGACTCGCCCGGAGGTGCCGACGCGGTGGGCGATCAGTGCCGCGTTCCAGCCGGTCCCGGTCCCCAACTCCAGCACGTGGTGGCCGGGGTGGACGTCGAGGGAATCGAGCATGGTCGCCACGACCGCGGGCGCCGACAGCGATGACGAGGGGAGGCCGTCGGTGATCTCGGTGACGGCCGCGTCGTCGGGCCCGGCGTAGACGAGTTCGGCCCACCGGCCCGGGCTCGCGCTGCGGTCGACGGGCACGTAGGCGTTCCCGTCCCAGTCCCACAGGCGGTCGGGCGCGAACGCGTGGCGGGGCAGCGCGTCGAACGCGTCGCGCACCCACGGGGCGTCCTCGGGCCACGCGCCGCGCGTCCGCATCGCCTCGTCCAGGGCGCGGCGGCGTTCCTCCAGGACGTCGGTCATCTACTTGGGGTCCTTCTTGTGGCGGCCGTCCGGGGTCGGTTCCGGGGTGGGCCGGCCGTCCTTGTTGCCCGGCGGGGGGTTGCCCTTGGACGGTCGGGGGCCGGTTTGCTGTGGTCGCCCATGATGGTGGTCGCCCCTTCTCGGGTCGTCACGGTCCGAAACCTCATGATGACGCAACCGGGGGGAGGGGGAACGGTTCACGACGACCGAAGCCGGCACGCGGCGGGACGCAGTGTCACGGCGCCTGTCCGTGCCGCCGCCGTCGAGGACCACCTCGCCGGGTCCGTACGCATGACCACCCGCGATGCGGTTCGCTCCGCCTTTCCCAGGACTCGAGGAGAAGAATTCAAACGCCCGGAGCGCCGGTGCCTTTCCGAGCCGACGGTTGCACGGTCCGCACGACCGCGGTCGTGGGCTGCCGTGTGCGAGCCCACCGCCGCCCCAGTGGCAGGCGCGGTCGACGCGCGGAAAACGGGGTGAGCCGGCCGAGGCGGGAGTGAGACGATTCCGGGGTGGCTCGTGTTCCCCTGCTGGTGCACCCGGACGCGTACGTGCAGCGCGTGCGCGGGCACCCGCCCTCCTCCCTGCTCCCGCTGGTGGCCGCCGCGCATCCATGTGGAACGCTGCATCCGCCTCGGCTCGGACATTCCGGCCCTGATTCCCCAGGTGTATCTGCACTACGACCCGTACACCCGCGCCCGCCACGCTCCCGCGGCCCCGCCTCTGGCCCGACAGCGCATGGACTTCCTTCTGCTGCTGCCGCAACGGGCCCGGATCGTGATCGAGTGCGACGGCCACCGGCACTACGCCGACCCCACGGGACGCGCGGACCCCTCCCGTACACCGAGATGGTCGCCGAGGACTGCGAACTGCGCCTGCGCGGCTACGAGGTCTACCGCTTCGGTGGCGCCGAACCGACCGACCCCCGGCCACCGGCCGCCGTCTCGCCGCGTTCCTCGATCGCCTCGCCGAGCGCCACGCCTGACGGCCCACGAAGCCACTTCCGACCGATTCGGCAACGGAGCCATGCAGCGGTGTTGCGGCGCTTCGGGGCGCTCCCGACCGACCCGGGTCGTGTTTGGCAAGACCCAACGCCCGTCCCGTGGGGGTGTACGAGTCCGTTCCGGTCGAGGAGTGGCACGCCTGCCGAGTCCGACGGCCTTGCCGGCGCGCGAAGTGCCTGGGCCCTCTGCTCGTCGAGTCGAGCCGTGCCGGCGTATCCGAGGTCCCGGTCGGGGCGTTCGTCGCCACCGATACGCACCAGTCCGCAGTCCGGCAGCACGTTCGGCTGAATTGCGTCGTGCGCCCGGCGAACTGCCCCGAGGATGCTGAGAGTTGGCGGGCATCCGCTCGCCAGGTCGCGTGATTCGACCCGTGTTCGAGGCGGCGGGGACCGGCTCGGTTCCCGTCTCTTCGGCCGCCCATCGAGCGCGCGGCGCCGACGGACGGCGCGGTCGTGCCCCGGTTCTTTTCGGGCGCGCGGTCACGAACCGGGGAGGGTTCGCTCATGTCGATACGACGCAAGGTGGCGGGAACGGTGACGATGTCGCTGTTCACGATGGGAATGACGGGGGGCGTCGCGGTCGTGGCGGCGCCGCCGTCGGCTGTCATGGCGCCGCCCACGGCGGCATATGTCGACGGCGGGGTGCTGTACGTGACGTCGTTACCGGGTGCCGACAACGACCTTTCGATCTACCCGCTGGGAGGCAGAACGCGGATCTGGGCACCACCCGGCAAGCCCGGCGTCATTTTCGGCGACGGCTGCGTGCGGGAGGACGGTAGCGGCGGTTGGTGCCAGGGCTACACGTCGGTGGTGGTGGACACCGGTGACGGGAACGACTGGGTGCACGTCGACGGCACCGGCAAGGACTGCCGGGTGAACACGGGTTCGGGCAAGGACTTCCTGCTGATCGACGCCTGTCGCGCCGACGCGGGGGCGGACGCCGATCACATCGAGGTCCGGGCCGGTGCGACGGTCCTGGGGGGCGATGGCGACGATGACATCCTCGTCTCGGATCTGCCCGGTACGGCCCCGCGGGAGATCTTCGGTGGCGCGGGTACTGATCGCGTCGACTTCACCTACGTCACGGCGCCGGTGTCGGTCACGTTGGACAACGTGCGGGACGACGGACCGCGAGGCAACACCACGATCAACGTGCACACCGACGTCGAACAGGTGGACGGCAGCCCGGGCGACGACGCCATCTCCGGCTCGGCGGTGGCCAACGTCCTGCGCGGCGGGGGCGGCAACGACCTGCTGATCGGGGGCGGAGGCAACGACACGCTGGAGGGCGGGGACGGCAACGACCGCCTCAAGGGAGGAGCCGGTTTCGACACCCTGATCGGCGGAACCGGCGTCGACGAATGCGACGTCGGCGCGGACGGCGGAACCGTCTCGGACGACTGCGAGGGATGACGGCGAGCGCGACGCAGACGCCCGAGTCGAGCATCGGGCCACCGAATCCCGGCGCGGCCACGTGGCGGCGGATCGGCCGAAATGCGCGCTGTGCAAAGGGAGTTCGTAGAGGACGCTGGGACCCGGTGGGCGCCTGCCCGCTCCGCCGCGGTCCCTTCCTCGCACGCCGACCCGCAACGACCGGTGTGCGAGGACACGGCGCGTGGTGGCGATCGACGACGCCCGGTGTCCCGATCGGACACACATCATCACCACCAAGGGAGGATCGTGCATGTTCGCTGGACGTCGATGGGCGTTGCCCGCGGCTCTACTGCTCGTCAGCGCGAGTACGACGGGTGCCGCGGCAGCGGGCGCGGCGGGTGCCGCGTCCGCGTACGTGGTGCCCACGGTGGTGTACGTGGAGGGCGGTGTCCTGCACGTGACGTCGTCCCCGGGTACCACGAGCAACATCTGGATGTACCGACGAGTCGGGCAGACCTGGGGAGTCCACGACAGCATCGCCGGCGTGGCCTTCGGCAAGGGCTGTGCGCCGTTCGACACCGACTGGGCGACCTGCGACGGGGTCTCCAGCGTCGTGGTCGACATCGGTGACGGGGACGACCGGGCGTACGTGTGGGGGTCGGCGCAGACGCCGTGCCGGCTGCTCGGCGGCACGGGCAACGACAACCTCGAGGCGGAGTACTGCCGGATCGAGGGGGGAACGGGCAACGACACCATTCTTGTGAACGAGGGGGCGTCCGCCGACGGAGGCGACGGCGACGACTGGTTCGTGGCCCGGTATCTCACCACGACCGCGCCGCGCGACATCCGCGGCGGCCTCGGCGAGGACGGGGTCAGTTTCACCGAAAGCGCCACCGCCGCGCTGACGGTCACCCTGGACGATGTGGCCGACGACGGGCAGGCCGGGGCCAAGGTGATCAACGTTCATGCCGACATCGAGCAGGTCAACGGCGGACCCGGCGCCGACTCCATCGCCGGATACGCCGCCGCCAACCACATTCGCGGCTTCGGCGGCAACGACCGACTGTTCGGCGGCGGCGGGAACGACGTCATCGAGGGCGGCGACGGCGACGACGACCTGCGGGGAGGCGACGGCAACGACGTTCTCCAGGGCGGCGACGGCAATGACAACCTCAAGGGCGGGCCCGGCACGGACACGCTCTCCGGCGGACCCGGCGTCGACGACTGCGACCCCGGCTCCGACAGCGAACCCCTCCCACCCGACTGCGAGTAGGCGCGACCACACGACGGGCGGCCCGAGGGCCCGCAGGGCTCCACCCGCCCGTCGTCGTGCCGCGTCGTGCGCGGGGCCGGGAGTACGAAGTCCTCGCACCGACACGGACGCACCGGCGCGCGCCGAGTTCCGCCGGCAGCCGTTCGTGCTCCGATCGACAGCGAATCACACCGGGCATGTCGGTTGTCGATCGTCCGACCGGTGCCACCGCGATGGCCGCGCGTGCGCAGGCCCGGCGTATCCGACATGATCCGGGATGCCGTCCGTGCCTCGGCCGGCGACGCGGTGTCGAATTCGGCGCCGATGGCGTCGCCCGCTGCGCGGTGTGTGGTCGTGGTGGAGTCATTTGGGTCGGGGGTGGTAACAGGACCGCGAGCAACCGCTGGGCGGGCGGGTCGGGTTCGTGCCGGCCGTTCTCCCACGTGGACACAGTGCGTGTGGTGGTGGCGATGTTCACGCCCGCGCGGCCCCGAGCGCGCACGGCCGGTCGGCGAGGCCATGTTGGGACCAGCTGCTCCGTCCCGGCTGTTTTGAAGCATCTTGTCGGTCGATTATGCGCTGACCAGTGGACTTGCAGGATCTGGGACTTCGGATCTTGGTGTGTGACCTGTGGTTTTGGTGGCTTGTTCTGCTTTGTCCGGCCTGTGGTCTGTGGTTTTGCGGGATCTGGGCAGGATCGTCGGTTTCGTTGGGAAAACCGGTGAGCGGAGGAGCCGCCCTGGTCTGGAACGCCCGGTCGGCGGCTCTTGGGTTCGAGTTGGTGCCGAACGGTTGTCGCGGGCGCGGTGGTTCGTGTCTCTCGTTTGTTTTCCTGTCTGGTCTTCCTGTCGTATTTCCTTGCGACTTTCGGGTTGGTTGTTCGGGTGTGGCGGAGCGTTTCAGTGGTGGGGTGGGTTGATGGCTGGTCTGGGGTTTCGTGTATTAATTGAGAATCCAGCGGGTGGGTTGGTGGTCCCGGGTTGTGGTGGCGGGGGTTTCGCGGGGCGGGTCCGGTGGTGGTGGCCTGGGGTCTCGTAGTTTCGTGAGAACGGTTTCGGTTTTCTCGGTGATGTATTGATGCGTCGTGAAGTAGCCGCAGGTTTTCGCGGGGGTTTCGGGGTGTCGGTGTGGGTGGCCCGAGTTGGGTGTCGGCTCTTATCGGGAGGCGGGTCGTTGCCGGTCAGGCCGAGCCGTGGTGGTGGAGCCGCGCCCACAGGAGGTCGTCGGGCGGGACCACCAGGCGGGGGAGTTCGAGGTGTTCGGCGATGTGTTCCAGGGCCCGTGCGTGTCGATACGCCGCCGGCACGCAGGGGGTCCGGGAGACGGCCCGGGGGAGTGTGACCAACGCGCGGGCGAGGGCGACGGTTTCGGGATGGGTGACCACGGTACGTGCAAGGAGAGCGGCCGAGACGCTGCCGGTCGCGGTCAGGGTGGGGTTGCCCACGGTGAGCCGCCCAGCCGCCCCTGCCGGCGCTGCGCCATGTGGCGTCCGCGGTCGTTGCCGGCGGGTGATGACCGCCGCCGCCCAGATATGCGCGGCCACGCCGTCGCCGCCTCGTGCGAGGCGCTGGCGGACCCGGTATGCGCGGCCGATCTCGGGGAGCCCACCCGTGTCGAGGGGACTCGACAGGCGGACCTCGCTCGCCCAATACCGGCGACGGGGGCACCACATGCGGTCCGCAGGCGGATACGTCCACGCCACATCGGTTGCCCCGCGGGTCCGGCGTCGTGGGCCAGGCCTCGGCGGTCGAGGCGGGTGATGGTGTCGGCGTGGGTGGTGGTGCTGAGCGGGAGCATCGCGACCTTCGGGTGGTTCGGGCCCGAGTTCGACCTCTTCGGCGAGCAGGGTTCGCATCAGGTGGCCGACGGAGGCCGAGGGCAGGTCCTCGTCGACGGCGATGTGCAGCATCAGGTGTTCCTCGTGGCCGGTGTGCCATCGGACCTGCGCTACCCATGCCGACCGGACGGTGGGGAACTGTGCGTGCGCACCGACAAAAATTGTGTCGCCCGTATCGACACCGTTCGTTTCCCACCGGCAAGGGCATCCTGGTCCACGGCAGCGGCATGTGTCGCGCCACGACTTGACGCAGCGACAGTCCCGGAACGAACGCGTGTGCCACCCAAGGGATTTGCCCGTCCGTATCTGCCGCCACCACCGGGGCGACAAAGGAGCCGGCAGGCACCGCTGCGCGGCAGCGACCTCGGCCCGCAATCGTTCCCTGAACCCGGCCGATCGAAAGCCCATGTGCAACACGTGCTGACAGCCATCGCCGTCAACATCGAAGCCTCAGCGGCCGCCCCGAGGAATCCTCTCCGTCGAGACTGCCGACCGCCTTCCAGACCTATCCGGACCAGAACGACACCCCCCGGCCGAAGTCCTGCCGAACGCTTGGCAGTCGAGTCCCATCTATCAAGATCACCGACAGAGTCAAGCTATGTGACCCCGATGACGTACGTACGTCACGACCACGCCGCCGTCCCGGCCGGGCCCGGTCGACCCGCCGGGCCGATGCCTCCGGTGGTGTCGAGCATCGGCGCGGTCAACGCCTCGGCGACCGTGGCGAGTCCGGGTAGGAGCGCGGTTCGCCCGGTCGCGTCGTCCGCAGCACCGAGGACCGGGCGGTGCGCGGCGGCCAGGCGGCGGCCGTCGGGTACGCGGTGGCTCCATCGACGTCCGGCGCGGCCGCGACGTCGGGACGTCGTGCGGGTGGTCGTGGTACCGATGCGATTTCGGATGGGCCTGCGCGTCGGTTTCGCCCGGTGGTTTGATTGTTCCTGTCGGCGGCGGCTGGGGACGGGGACGGTCGTGTGGAAGGACGTGATGCCGATCGTGGTCGGCTTCCTGCTGACCACGGTGCTGGGCGGGCTGCTGGGGGTTCTCTTCCAGCGACAGAGCTGGGCGCACCAGTATCGCGTCCAACTCGCCGACCAGGAATTGCAGCTCGCGTTGCGGATCTTCGAGGAGATCAGCCGACTCCTGGACAGGCGGCTGTACCGGCTCCGGCTCCTTGCCGGCGAGGCCACCCCACCCAACACAGGAGCCCGCAGCGCGCTCGCCGAGTCCCACATGGACGCGTACCGGGCGGTGCTGTTCGAGTGGAACGACGGCATCAACCGGAACCTCGCCCTGGTTCAGCGCTACTACGGCGCCGAAATGCGCGATCGGCTCGACAACACGATCGGCGCCGCCTTCGTGGACCTCGGACGTGAGGTGGAAGCCCTGTGGAAAGGAGCAGGGCAGCTGCGCCCGGACCTCGAAACCCGTCTGCGACAACTCGGCGGTTTGGTCTACCACTTCAATCTGGAGATGATCCGGGCCGTTCAACAGCGTGACGTGGGCTTGCTGGGACGAGCAAGGCCAACAGCCTGACCAGTGCCGAACGGCGGCACCCGTGCCCCGTGAAGGCGCCCGGTCGGATGTACCGCCCGCCCGCACCGCTCGCCATCCGGGTCCACCGGCTCCGGCGGACACCTCGGTGACCTGCGCAGATCCCAAGTCCGGTG
Organism: Embleya hyalina; assembly: GCF_003967355.1. Classification (GTDB taxonomy): domain Bacteria; phylum Actinomycetota; class Actinomycetes; order Streptomycetales; family Streptomycetaceae; genus Embleya; species Embleya hyalina. The sequence goes on from NZ_BIFH01000031.1 coordinate 85,651, forward strand.
TCACAGGCCAGGTTTGCCCGATTCGCCACGGCGCCGTCGTTCGCGACCGGCGTCGGCGTCACGAACAGACGTCACGCGGTGACCTCTGTCTGCGGCTCGAAATTCGGCCTGTCGGGTGAAAGCACCCTTACTCCGTCGTGCCGGCATGATCGGGTCTTCGACATCCCGCGAGCCCTCGCCGTGTCCCCGCGACCTCGTGGAGCGTAGGGAAGGCACGCGACGATGAGGGTCGACTCCAACCACGAAACCGACCGACGAGGTGTCAACCTGGTCGGTTTGCGCGCGAGCGAGATGGGGTGGCTCTTTCGGGAACAGACCGTGAGCGACTTCGGAATCGACGCACATTTCGAAGTCGTCGACGACGACGTCGACGAAACCGGCACGCGCGACGTCACCGGCCGGTTGTTGGCCGTGCAGATCAAGTCCGGACCCAGCTTCTTCGAACGTCCGACGAACACCGGCTGGTGGTTTCCCTGCAAGACCCACCACGTGGACTACTGGCGCGACCATTCGCTGCCCGTGGTGATCGCGCTCGTCGACCTCAGGAAGCAACTCGTCTACTGGCAACACGTTAACGACACGACCCTTGAGCTGACCCGAGTTTTATAGAGTCCGTTTGCGGTTGTTCACGCCGACTGCGTGGTTTGCTCCTGTTCGGCCCAATGTTGCTGCTCGTACTCGACCGGTGGCATGTAGTCGATTGCGGAGTGCAGGCGTTCGTCGTTGTACCAGGTCACCCACTCGGACACGGCACGCTCCACCTGAGCGAAGTCCCGCCAGGGCCCCTGCATTTCGATGAGCTCGGCCTTGAACGTGCCGTTGAGCGCCTCGGCCATCGCGTTGTCGTACGAGTCCGCCGCCGAGCCGACCGAGGCGGCCGCGCCGACGTCGGCGAGCCGTTCGGTGTACCGAATGGATACGTATTGCGACCCGCGGTTGCTGTGGTGGACCAAGCCGGAGTCCTTCTTTATGCGGCGGCGCCACAGCGCCATCTCCAAGGCGTCCAGCGGCAGTTCGGTGAGCGGAGGCTCGGCGATCTGCCGGCCGACGATCATCCGGGAGTACACGTCCAGGACGAACGCGGCATATGCCCGGCCGGACCACGTCCGCACATACGTCGGATCGGCGACCCACAGCCGGTCCGGGCCGTCGGCGGCGAAAACTCGGTCGACCAGGTCCGGCGGACGAGGCGCGGCAGGCTCGGGGACCGTGGTGCGACGGCGCCGGCCGCGGATGACACCCTCGATGCCCGGCTCGCGCATCAGCCGCTCGACAGTGCACCGCGCGATCGAGTGGCCCTTGCGAGCCGGGGCGCGAGTGATCCGCCGGGCGCCACAAGTACCGCCGGAGTCGGTGTGCTCACGCTCGATCGGCGCAACGAGCTGCTCGTCGCGCAGTTGTCGAGCGGACTTCGGGCGCTTCCTGCGCGCGAAGTACGTCGACGGCGACAGGTCGAGCACCCGGCATACGGGATCGACCCCGAGGCCTTTGTCACGCAGGTGGTCGATCACCTGCTCGGCCTCGTCCGGGGACGGTCGATCTCCTGGGCAAAAAACACCGAGGCGGCCTTGAGGATCTCGTTCGCCCGCCGCAACTCGGCGACTTCCCTGCGGAGTTGCTTCAGCTCGTCCTGTTCGCCGGTCGTCATCCGCTCGTCGCGTTCGCCCGCGTCCGCCTCGGCCTGGCGGACCCGGTTCCGCAGGGCCTCCTTGTGGATGCCCAGGGTCCCGGGCGACATGCGCGACCGGACGCCCGGAGGTGCGTACCTCCCGGATCGCCCGTTTTCGCAGCTCATCAGGGTATTTGCGTGGTGCCGGCACAGCTTGTGGTGCTCCTTTACGCCGGGCACCACAACCCGGCTTGAAGGACTCCACAAAACTCAGAGCAGCTCAGGGTTCGGTATTGGACGGGTGATGTCGCGCACTGTCCTCCAGCACCCGGGAGCGGCTCCCTGCCCGCCGACCCGCCGACGTTGGCGTGCCGGGAGAGAAACCGGCGTTGGGCCGCCTTCACCCGCCGCGCTCTGGCATAGTCGGGCCATGGATCCTGAACTGGTCGCCTTAGCCTCGGCGGGTGGAACAGCACTGGTCGGCGTGATGGCCACCGACTCCTGGAATGCGGCACGGCGGATGGTGACGCGGCTATTCTCGCGCCAGGGTCAAGACCGTGAGGCTGCGATCGAATCGCAACTCGATGGCAATCAGGCATTGATCCTTGGCGCCGAAGACCCGGACCAGACCCGCACCTACCTGGCCCCGTTGTGGGAGAGGGAGTTCTCCACCCTGCTCACGGCCCACCCGGATGCCGAGGCCGATCTGCGTCGCCTGGTGGATCAACTACAGGCCGCTTCGAAGAACCGCCCGGCGTGGACGCAGATCAACACCGCCCGCGACAATTCCCGGGTATTCGCCGCGCAGGGCGGCAACGTGGTGGTACACGGAACCGAGCCGTCGCAGCACGAGCGATCGTCAACCGACGAGCCGGACGCCGGGCGGTGAGCGGTCCCGGGGAGGCGCCCGGGCCGCGACAGGAAGTGCACGCCGTGGACGGATTCGCTTACGGCGTCATCGGCGCGGACCTGCACGTGCTCCCGGATCGCGGGCCGGTCTACCTGCTGCACCGGCACCGCCCGGCATCCCGGACGTCCGACCCCGCGTGGCTGATGCTTCAGCCCAGCCGACTGCTCGACGCCCGGCACACGGTGGTCGGCTTCACCGGCCGACAACGCGAACTCGATGAACTGTGCGGGTGGCGGGACGGTGCGTCCACCCGGATCTCCGCCTGTTGGCTACACGCGCCGGGCGGGCAGGGCAAGACCCGGCTGGCGGAGGAGTTCGCCCGCCTCAGCGGCGAGGCCGGCTGGCGGGTGGTCACGGCGACGCAGGGCCTCGGCATCGTGCACCCTCGGCCGGGCAGTCAGGATCTCCGCCCGGACGGCTCGTCGGGTGTCCTCCTGGTGGTGGACTATGCCGACCGATGGCCGGTCTCGCACCTGACCTGGTTGTTCAGCAACGCCCTGCTCCACCACGAGATACCGACCCGAGTGCTGTTGATCGCGCGCTCCGCACATGGCTGGCCTGCGGTTCGCGCTGCGCTCGCCGCGGTCGGGGCGGAACTCGGCGATCGGCACCTGGCTCCCTTGCCGGACGATCCAGCCGCCCGGCACCACATGTTCCGGGCCGCCCGAGACGCCTTCGCCGAACGCTACGGCGTCGACCCCGACGGGGTACCGTACCCGGATCGGCTGGACGGATCGGACTTCGGCCTGACCCTGGCGCTGCACATGGCGGCCCTGGTGGCGGTGGACGCCGTGGTATCCGATGCCCGCCCGCCCGAGGACCTGGCAGGCCTGTCCGCGTATCTGCTCGATCGCGAACTCGCGCACTGGCGCGCGATGTACGAGAAGCGCGTGGAAGGGATGGACTTCGCCACGTCGCCCACCGAACTGGCCCGCACCGTGTTCACCGCCACCCTCACCGGCCCGGTCAGCCACTCCGACGGTGTGACCGCGGTGATCGCGCTCGCCGCGAGCGAACATCCGCAGCGAGCCCTGGCCGACCACGCAATCTGCTACCCGAGCGCCGATCCGGGCCGCGGCGAGGTCCTCGAACCGCTCTATCCCGACCGGATCGCCGAGGATTTCCTGGCGCTGACCCTGCCCGGACACGATCTGACCGCCTACCCGTCCGATCCATGGTGTGTGGAGGCGCCCGCCCGGCTGTTGGCGGCCCAACCGCGCCACACGCCTCGCGCGGTCACCTTCCTCACCGCTGCGGCAGCGCGGTGGCCACACCTCGCGCGCCGGCACTTGTACCCGTTGCTGCGCAGCGATCCCACGCTCGGTGTCCGGGCGGGCAACGCCGCCCTGTCCGCCCTGGCGCAGCTGCCCGACGTCCCAGTCGACGTGCTCACCGCGGTGATGGAACGATTCCCGGAAGGTCGGGACATCGACCTCGATTCCGGGATCGCCTCGGTCACCGAACGCCTGATCGCCTACCGGCTCGCCGAGACGGACGACCCGGCGCAGACCGCAGAACTGCGCAATCTCCTCGCCCGGCGACTCGCTTACGCCGGCCGCGACGACGAGGCCGTCACCGCGGCCCGGAAGGCCGTCGAGGACTGCCGACGGCTTCCCAGGACGGTCCCGGACTCTGTGATCCCCCTCGCAGTCTCCCTCACCAATCTCGCGTCACACCTCGGCCACAGCAACCTGCCATCCCCTGAGGCCGTCGAGCGAGCAGAGGAGGCGGTGATACTGCTGGAGCGCTTGGTCACGGTCAGGCCGGGAACTCTGCTGAAGGAACTCACCACCGCCCGCGCCGTGTTGAGCGTGGCATACCAGGCCATGGGACGGCACGACAGCAACGTCCGCGCCCTGTCGAAACAAACGATCAGTGCATATCGGGCACTGGCCGCAATCGACTCGCGACAATACGAGCCGTACCTCATGCACGCCCTGCACAACGCCGCCGTGCACTATCGCGAAGACGGCCGGATCGCGGATGCGCTCGCATGCAGCGGTGAAGCGCTGGAGATCGCCGGCCGACTGTCCGCCGCCGCTCCGGCTACCCACCTGCCGAGCCGCGCGCAGGAACTTTTCATCCACGGCAACCTGTTGATGGAGAGCGGTCGGGCCGACCTCGCCCTGCCCGTCGCCACCAAGGCCGTCGAGGTGATTCGGAGGATGCAGCGCAGCGACGTGCGCGCCCACGAGCCCGACCTGGCCCGAGCGCTCGACCTGCTCGGCAACTGTCGGCAGCTGGTGGGACAGGTCGACGACGCCATCGAAGCGACGGAGGAGGCTGTTCGGATCGGCCGGCGGCTCGTGAGACGCGATGCCCGCGCGCACGAATGGTTTCTGGCCATGGTCCTGGACAACCTCGGCACCCGGCAGGCGGCCCACTCCATGTTGCGTCAGGAGGCGGGGTCGCCGGAGTCGATGAAGCACAGCGCGGAGTCAGCCACCATCCTGCGCCAATTGGCCGACGAGACTCCGGAACGATTCGATCCCGAACTCGCCCGTGTGCTCAGCAATCTCGCCGTCCGGCAGATGGAGAACGGCCGGATGGACGACGCACTCGAGACCATGCACGAAGCCTTGGCGCTGCGAGAGCGGCTGGTCGAGCGGAATCCGGCGGCCCACCGATTCCGACAGGGCTGGGACCTGGGGAACCTCGCACAGATCCTGCTCGAGAGCGGCGCGCCCGCGAACGAGTCGGCACACGCGGCCGAGCGCGCGGTCACCATCTTTCGGGAAGCCGCACGGACGAATCCGCGCGAGTACGAGTTGCAGCTCGCGAAAGTCCTCATGTTCCTGGCCTGCGCCAGGGCGCAACTCCCTGACGAAACGGACCACGCCAGGCAGCACGCGGCCGAGGCCATCGAGATCTGCCGCCACCACCTGCCCCGTCTTCCGGGATTCGTACAGCCCTTCCTGGACGAAGCACTGGCACTGCATAGGCAACTGGGTGGAGCAAGCGGGCACGGCGAAACCGCCCCAGTGAGTGTGTCGCTGGAACAGGCGGCCATGAGAGGCGTCGTATCGGTCACGCAGCCCGGTACCGGCCGCGAGATACGCATGCGGCTGCCGGCCGGTATCCGTTCCGGACAGCGGGTCAGAGTCGACTGCCTGGAACTCACGGTCACGGTACGCCCGCATCCCACGTTCCGGCGCGACGGCGACGATCTCCGACTCGGCATACCCGTGACCTGGGCCGAGAGAGCAGCCGGCCTCGTGCTGCGGGTACCGCTATTGGAAGGAGGCTTGGTTAAGGTGCGTTTGCCGCCGGCCGCTCCCGTCGACCGTCTGCTGCGGATTCCCGGCCGCGGATGCCTACGCGCCGACGGGACCCGCGGCGACATGCTGATCTCCTTGGACACCACCCCCGGCAACGTCGACGCCTCCACCCTTCGCGACTCGCTGCTGGCACCGGATTCGTCAGGCGGATCGACGGAATGACACTGATCGTCGTGTACACGCCAGGCACGTCAATGCCCCCTACAGCGTAGGCATTGGGGCTTGTTCGGCCCGGCCGATGATCGACCCGGTGACGACGACGTGATGCCGCATTGCGAGCGGAAGCATCACCCATCTGCGAGGTTTTCCCGCAGGCGGTGGCAGAGTGCGGACCAACCAGCGTTGACGGCTGACCGAGGGTGAGCGGCGGGAGGCGGCCGTCTGTGCGATGGAGTCCTCGTGGTCAGTGTCGAGCAGGCGGGGATGGCGTCCCACCCACAGGGTTTCGGGCCAGCAATGCCCGCCTGCGTGAAGCTGTGGACCGCGTCGCAGACGGTGCCTCCGTCCGCACGGACCAGCGCGCGATCACCGGACGGCGCTCTCCGCGGCGGAGGCATCGCTCTGCGGAACCGTGTCGCGCTGGCCGACTCACGACGCGCGATGCTTTTGAGGTTTTGTCCTTGCTTGGCCTGCGGACTATGACCTGCTCCGCCAGCAAAACTCCAACGCCGATTGGATGTTGAAGACATCCAATCGGCGTTCGGCATCGAAGTCACTCCGCCAAACCGGTGAGCGCTTCCGGTCACGTTCCTCGTAGGACTTCGTTAGGTCTCGCCTGACTTGTCGGTTGGGAGCATGTTGTTTGTGTGGACATGCGGCAGGCTCGGGGCCTGCGGGCGGGGTTGGCGGAGTTCGTGGCGGATGTGTTCGGATCGTTGCCGCGGCGGGATCAGCGGGAGAAGGGCGATTGCTACCTGCGTGGGTTGATGCTGGAGGGCCGTCGGAAGTCGATCGACGCGATGGCGTCGCGGTTGCCGGACGGGAACACGCAGAACCTGCAGCAGTTCGTGAGTGCGTCGACGTGGGATCCGGTGCCGGTGCGGCGGCGGATCGCCGAGCGGTTGCTCCCCCTGGTGCGTGCGGACGCGTGGGCGATCGACGACGTGTCCTTTCCCAAGGACGGGCGCATGTCCGTGGGGGTCGCGCCGCAGTACTGCGGCGCGTTGGGCAAGCAGGCGAACTGCCAGGTCGCGGTGAGCGTGCACGCGGTCTCCGACACCGCGTCGTGTCCGCTGCAGTGGCGACTGTTCCTGCCCCCCGAGTGGGACGCGGACACGGAACGCCGCCTGCGGACGGGGGTCCCGGACGCGGTGCGACACGTGGAGAAGTGGCAGCTCGCGCTGGACGCCCTGGACGAGGCCGCCGCCTGGGGGATGCATCCGCCGGTGGTCGTGGCGGACGCCGCCTACGGGCAGAACGCTTTGTCCCGGGCGGGGTTGACGGAACGCGGGCTCGACCACGTGGTCGCGATCCGCGCCGACGCCGTCGTCCACCCCGCCTGCGCGATCCCCGCGACGCTCGCGTGGACGGGGACGGGCCGCCCGTCGGTGGCGCGGTATCGCGAGGCGGCCGTGAGCGTGGCCGCGCTCGCCGCGGCGCGCGGCCGTGACGCCTTCGCCGACGTCACCTGGCGCTGCGGCTCGCGCGGTCCGATGCGCTCGCGGTTCCTGCGGCTGCGGGTGCGACCGGCCGGCAGGACGGTGGGCCACCTCGCCCGCGAGGCTGCCGGGGCCGACGGCCGGGCGTGGGACGGTGCCATGCCCGAGGCGGGCCTGTTGGTCCAGTGGCCCGACGGGGCGGAACACCCCACCGATTACTGGTTGTTCGATCTGCCGGAGGAGACGTCGACGGCGGAGGTGGTGCGGTTGGCGAAGATCCGGTGGCGGATCGAGCACGACCACCGCGAGATGAAACACGGCCTGGGACTGGACCACTTCGAGGGCCGCTCCTGGACCGGATGGCACCACCACGTCACCCTGGTCACCGCCGCCCACGCCTTCCTCACCGAACGACGGCTCTCCCCAAAAGCACCCACGAGGGCCTCACCCTCTACCAGGTCGTCGACGCGATCCAATCCCTCCTGAACTGCTGGACCGGAACCTGCACCACCTGCCACCGACCACTTCCAACCAACACCCGAAGATACCCAAAAACCCATCCAAACCTAACGAAGTCCTACTAGAGCGCGTCCGGAAGCCCACGCACACCCGGGTCGGGTCACAGTTCCACGGCGTCCGCGTAGACCAGGTTCCCCACCGTCGGGCCGAACTCGTCGACGGCGAAGTCGGAGCGCATCACCGCCATTTCGGTGATCATCAGGCGGCAGGGTTGGTCCGGGCGGGGATCGGGGAGCGGGACTTCGGCGGAGTAGGTGGGGAAGAGGCTGGTGTCGTCGTCGGCGAAGAGGTCGGTGACGGTCTCGCCGAGCTCGAACCAACCGAGGACCGGGTCGGGGACGTCGGGGTCGCGCTGCTCGATGGCGGCCGTCACCGAGGGCGGACCGTTGTCGTCGTGGTAGGCGGGCCCGGTGAGCTGCACGTTCAGCGAGTCGGTGCCGGACAGGGTGAGGGTGCGTTCGGGCAACAGCCGCAAGGTGTCGGCGAGGACGATCGGGGACAGGTGACAGGTCTCCATCGAGCGCGGTTGCAGACGGGCGAGCGCGGGCCGCAGGAAGGGGAAGTAGGCGCCGCCGGTATCGACGTCGATGTCGCAGTACCACCGGCCGGACGGTCTGTCGAAGATGGGCTCGAAGCCGGCCGCGGTGACGGTGAATCCGTCGAAGACCTCGGGCAGTGCCAGGTCCAGCGTGATCGTCGCGCCGGGGAAGTTGCTCGCGGACGGGAGGAACACCGGTGCCGCGCTGCGGATCGGATCGCGTCCCATGAGGGTGATGAACGGGTGTGCCTGGGGCGGCTGTTCGTCGCCCTCCACGCCCAACACCACGGCCAACAGCTCACCGTCTCCCGACGAGAACCACGGCCGAGACAGATAGACCCGAAAACCCCCGCCGCGGCGCCGCCTGACCAGTTCGTTCGGCAGGCTTCCGGAGGTCTCGAACCCGAGGGTGAGGAAGCTGCCCAACACCCGCGGCGCCGCCGGTTTGGCGCTGCTGAGCACGGTGTGCTCGACGGGACCGCCGTGCACGCTCAGGAGTTCCCGTTCGGTGTCCTGGGTGAACTCCGGCGGGAAACAGTCGCCGAACCGGCTGGTCGCCACGGGGGTGAAGGTCACGTCGCGGCGTTTGGTGTCACCGAACTCGCACTTGGCCGGCACCGGTGTCGCCGGTGGACGGCCCGGTTCCACCGCGGAGGCGAGTTCCTCGGCCACGACTGTGTTGAACGTCAGGGTGTCACCGTCGAGGGTGCTGGGTGGGGCCTCGCTCGCGACCGGATCCAGCGGGACGGCGGCGGCCAGCGGCAGCCGGAACACCGGAGTGGTGACGTCGAGGACGCTCGGGCTCGGCATGGTGAGGTCGTCCACGTTCTCGCTCCACGACGCGATCATGTCGATGCGTTCGGTGCTCGCCGCGCTCAACTCCAGCGAGCCGACGAGGTGTTCGCCGGTCGCCCCGAGCAGCCGGTCGGTCCCGTCGTCGAGCGTCAACAGCGGTGCGACCAACGGACGTTGCACGGCATGGACGAGCGTCACGTCGTACCACGGGGTCAGCATCCAGTGCCGGTTGGCCCGGGCGGCGGCCATCACGCTTTCGAACTGGTCGGGTTGGAGCGCGTCCCGGCACCACTTGAGCATGCCCATGGTCTTCTCGTTGACCTTGACCCGCGAGCACACCCGCACGGTCGCCACCGTCGCCTTCGGCAGCAGCACGGTCAGCACCCGGGTCGAGGTGTCGAAGACGGGCGGTCCGCTGCCCTCCCGGATGCGCAGGAGGATCGATTTCGGCGCATGCCAGGCCGACGCGTCCCACGGCAGCGTGAACCCCTGGCCCGCCGGCACGCCCGGGAGTTCGTGGAAGACCACGCCCTCGGCGAGCGGGTCGGGCAGATACGGCAGTTCGACCGTCTCGCCCGTGTACAGCACGTAGTGGCCCTCCGCCGTGTCGGGGGTCGCCGACGGGTACGTCACGGACGCCGTGCCGGGCCGGGACGCGTCGTCGAGCGACCCGCTCTCCCGCGACGCGATCGTGTACACCCGTTCGCGTGCGTCGGCGTCGCCCGAGCCGATGGCCTCGTCGAGTTTGCCGTGCCGTTCGGCGCATTGCAGCGACGTCTTGGGCGCGACCACGTGCCGCTCGTCGACCTCCCGGTACGGCGCGTGGGTGCCGCCGGAGACCGGCGGCGAGGCGTTGAAGGTCTCGGCGTACTGTGCCGGGGTCAGTTCGGCGGTGCTGCGGATCACCAGTCGGTGCGCCGAGGTCCCTTCGGTGAACGCGACGCGCGGCAGCAGCAGCGGCGGGGGGATCGCCTCGAACCTGCGGAAGACCGGCCCGCCCGCAGCCGGCAGCACCAGGACGTCCTGGTCGAGGAGTCCGTCGGCCTCCGCCGCCGTCGGCCCGTTGCCCGCGAGGTCCACGGTGCGGACCCGGATCCGGTAGGAGTTCCCGAACCTCAGGCGCGGCAGCGAGCCGGGCCGGGCGCGGGTTTCGATCTCCAACGGCATTGTCGTGGCCGCCGTGTTGGAGATGCGCTCGGGGCTGTCCCCCTTCGCCACGGCCATCCCCGGGTGCGGTGCGGACAACGCCCACCCGTCCCAGGTGACCAGGTGTTCGTGCACGTGGACGCGCTGCGCGGCGCCCGGCGCGGTGACCGGGGTGGCCAGGCTGAGCTGGAAGAATCCCTCGTCGGACGCGGTGTCCAGGTGGTCGCCGGGGCTGCCCGCCCGGTCGTAGGCGATCTCACGCTCGTGCAGCGAGAACCACTTCTGCCGGGTCTCGTCGAAGATGTCCAGGCGGTGTCCGCGCACGAGGTCCTCGGCACTGAGGACCACCGTGGTGTCCTCGTCGGCGAGCGCGTCCTGCCGGTCGGCGGCCCGCTGGAAGTTCTCGTGCAGGTGCCGCGTGCGGTCGCCGAGCACGAGCGAGAGCCCCTTGGTGCGGACCGTCGGCGGTGCGGCCTCGGCGTCCCCGTCGGTGGCGGTCGCCACGGCGGCGGTCATCAGTTTGAGCGTGACGCCGTCGATGTCGGCCTGCTCGATGGTGTACTCGTCCTCCGGCAGGGCCAGCAGCCCGCGCGCGGGCGGCCCGAACGCGTCGTTGCCGTCCGCGGCGGCGCAGAAGCCCTGGCCCGGAGCGAGAGCGTAGCGCGTCGCGGCGGGGTGGTCGTGCGACGCGTCCCGGCCCAGCAGCGGCTCCCAGGTGGGCACCAGGACGATGGTCCGCTCCCCGCTCGCGCCCGGCAGCTTGTCGACCGGAAGCACGAAGTCCAGCACCAGCCCCAGGCGTCGGAGCAGCTTGGGGTGGTCGCCGAGCGAGGACAACAACTGGTGGAAGTCGACCCGCGGCACCTCCGGTGGCGGTGCGATGTGCGGGCCGCCGTCCGCGACCAGGCCGGCGACCTGCGGTTGCGGTTCGTGGAAGGCGAGGAACGCCTCCTGCGGGCTCAGTTGCGGCCGGACCAGTTCGCCCGACCGGTTGGCGACGAGTTCGTCGGCGGCGGCGAGTTGCGTGACGATGTTCTCGCGCATGCCCTGCATGGTGCCCTGCATGTCGGTGGCCGCGGCGAACCCGGCGAGGGTGCTCATGGCCTGGCTCGGGGGCATGCTGTCGGGTGACTCGGCCGCGGTGCTCGCGAAGGATTGGCGGGTGGTGTCGGCGAGGTCGCGCGCCGGGTAGCTCACCATGGTGTTCTGCCGGTGGTCGTCGAACTCGAACGCCTCCACCGGGGTGCCCTCGGGGAAGAACAGCTGCCACAGCGCGGAATCGCTCGGCTGCCCGGTGCGGGTCAGCGGCACGACCGCGGCTCCGCCGTCGAGGACACCGGACTCGTCCCCGAGGGCGAGTGCGAACGTCGCGCCGGCCACCCGGGCTGGCCAGTCCCGGAAGTCCGGGAACGCCGCGAGAGTGCCGGGGCCGTCGCTCATCAGCCGAGGTGCCACGAACACGGACAGGCGCGCCTGCGTCCCGTCGGGGGACAGACCGGCCGGCAGGGCGATCCACTGGATGTTCTGTGCGGTCGTCATGGGGGGAGCCTTCCAGCCGGGGTCACCCGGGATGGACCTCGGATCGGGGTGGCCGTGGCGCGGGTTCACTCGGCGAAGTCCTGGCAGTACTCGTGCCAGTGCTCGAGTTTCATGGTGTCCGTGAACGACGGGTCGGCTGCCGAACCGGTGAACCGGCGCTCCAGCGCGAGGCTCACGGATTTGCTGAAGAACGCGACGCGGACGCTGACGGTGACGCTGCCCTGGCCGATCACCTCGGAGATGCCGTTGTCCTTGTGGTAGGTGAGGGCCAGGTAGAACTCGACGGTGATGCTGACGATGCCGAGCACGGACAGGTAGCCGCCGCAGCGCAGGTATCCGGTCAGCGTGACCGAGTCGCCGGCCATCTGGAACGCGATGCCCGCCATCAGGTGCACGCCGCCGCTGGCCACACCCAGGTCGAGCGATGCGTTGCCGCCGAACTCCAGGGATCCTTCGATCTGTTCGATGCCGCGGGTGCTCACTTCGAGGGCGAAGAAGCCGCCGCCGCCGAACAGCGACACGCTGACGCAGAACGGGTTGTGCCGTTCGGAGACGGCGAAACGGAACCGTGCCGGCTTGTCGTCGAAGGGGATGGTCAGGCGCGCGGCCAGGGCGACGTTGCTCAGGTTGAACATGCCCAGGGAGAGCGTCGGCAGGGTCAGCGAATAACCGGCGGTGATCCCGGAGGTGTTCACGTCGACGAATGAGCCGGGCCCGAACACGTCCGAGGGCAGCGCCTCGCGGAGCTGGTTGACGAACTCGAGGCTCTCCTCGAAGGTGAGCGCGACACCCGCGGCGCTGACGTCCGGTGCGCTGCCGGGGCGCGCGGTGAACGTCAGGCGTTCGAAGTCGCCCCGCACGATGTCCGCGAACACGAATGCGAAGTGCTTGAGTTCGCCGCGCACGCTGGACTTGCTCAGGGCGTCCGGCGAGCGCACGGTGGTCGCTTCGAGGACGAGGGCGGCGCCGTCCAGATCCAGCAGCGGCAGGTCGTTCTTCAGCGCGGGCTTCCATACGTATCGCAGTTCGGAGCCGGATCCGTCCAAGAGATCGCCGAACCGCATCAGTGGTACCGGCAGCAGTTCCTGGGAGACACCGTCGAGCCGGCGGCGGATCTCGTCCTCGCCGAGGTCCCGCAACTCCGCGACGGATGTCGCCGGGACGTCCGCGAGCAGGTCGGCCAGATCGATGGGGCCCAGCAGTTTCGTACCGCCGAAGATCTGCGCCAGCGACGCGGAGTCGACACCCACCGCGTCGCCCGCCGCGCCGAGGAACTTCGGTGCGAGCAACCCCGCTCGGGTGGTGACGGCCTGGACGGCCATGCTGGGTTTGGCCAGGCCGCCCGCCTTCTCGGCGGAGAGGTTCATCGGCAGCGCGTCGACCAGATGCAGGAACGCGCCGGTGGGTTGGCCGTCCAAGCCCTGTTCGAGGTAGGCGTTGTGCAGCCGTACGGCGGTTTCGGTGGCCAGTCCGGTGAGTTGTTCGACCGCGGGCACCCGCGCCACCGCGTCGACCATGGCGGGAAGCACCCCGGCCGGGTTCCCGGAGGCCGGTGCCAGGGTGAAGCGCGCCGAGGTCACCGGCATGCCGGTGCTGCCGTCCCCGCTCGGGTTCTCGGCCAGGGCGACGGTCTGTCCGCCCAGCCCCACGTTCGCGCGGTCGGCGGTGGCGGGGTCGTTGTAGACCGCCGCCATGCGGTCGAGGGCGTCCGAGGAGGCGAACACGAGCGGCAGGTCCAGGCTGACGTGCCGGCCCTCGGCATCGGTCGCGGTGGCGTGGAACCGGTACGGCTCGCCGCCCACGGTCACCCAGAACGCGCCCTCCCCGGGACCGATCACGGGGGTGACCAGGTCGGTGAGCCGCAGCGATCGGAACGGCATCTGCCGTCCCTGATGCCGGTCGTAGCCCGCGTTCGCACCGTAGGCGACCTCGACCTGGTCCACCACGATGTGCCTTTCCTTGTGCAGGTAGGCGACCGAGGTGAGGTCGCCCGGGTCGTCGTAGGTCCGCCTGGTGATGTCGACGAGGGACGCCCGATGGCCGCTGCTGAGGAAGCCCTGGCGCACGGTGTGCACGAACTCGTCGCGCCCGAGCGACGCGATGTGCTCGTAGCCGGTCAGACTCAGCCCGAGGAAGTCCGGCGCGGTGGGCCAGGAGCCGCTGATGCGCACCGTCGCGCCCAGCGGCGTGAGCATGAACCGGTCGGCCAGTAGGGGCCGTCGCAGCGAAGTCCCGTCCACGTCGATGAACTGGTCGAGGCTGGTGCGGACGAGCAGCTCGCCGGGCACGAACCGGTCCAGCGGCATCCCGGTGCGCTCGGGGCCGGCCTTGACGGAGAACACCTTCAGGTGCACGGGCGCGCCGTTCTCGCCCGACAGTTCGGCGTGCCACAGTTCGGCCCGACCGTCGAGCACGACTGGTTCGGCCAGGTGCGCCGACCACTCGAACGCCGAACCGTCGTGGTCGTGGCCCAGTAGCACGCGGGTGGGGAACTCGATGGCGGTGCGCGGGAGTCCGCCGACCACGGTCGGTTCGTCCGGGGTGTCCAGTGGCTGGTTGGCCGGGGCGATCGTGGGGGTCAGTCCGTTCCAGTCCATCAGCGCGTCGACGGTCAGGTCGATGCCGTCCTGCCCGTCCGGGAGCAGGAACACCAGTGTGCTCGACCCCGCTGCGAAGGCGGGTACGGTCTCCGGGAACCGGCCGCCGGGCAGCACGCTTTCGTTCACGTGTTGGGAGGGCAGCTGAAGCAGCACCAGCGCCGGTGCGGCGGGATCCTCCCGAACCAGACGCGCGCCCTCGCGTCGGAGGTTGACCACCTCGACGCGCAGGAAGAGCATGTCCTCGATGCGGAGGATGCTGAACGGGTCGGCAGTCATGACTGCCCGCCTTCCGATCGACCGGCCGGGGGACGCACCTCGCCGACCGTCGGGCCACGGCGGGGCACGCGACCTGTCTCCAGCGTGACAAACGCGGCCCCGGCACGCACCTTTTGGGCCGGACGGCCGGCGGGGTCCGCCGGGCCTGCGGCGGAGGGGCGACGTGCATCGCGCCGCCCCTCCGCACGTGCCGATCGCATCCACACGTGCATCCGCGCGTACGGATCAGAGCATGTATCGATCAGAACACGTACCGGTACGACATGCCCCGGTATGACAAATATTGATACAACACATACCTCTAATACGACGCGTACCGCTCAGAAGACGATCGTCCAACCCTCGCGACGCCCCTGGTCCGCGGTGTACGTGACACCGTGCACCTTGAGTCCGGCCGGGTCGAGCAGGGTGATCGCGCCGCCGCGGTTGCCGAGTTGGAATGACGGGCTTCCGGGCACCTCCAGGACGGCGCCGGGCGCCAGCGTCGTCGCGGGGAGCAGCAGCGCGGTCTTGTTGCGGTCCACGAGCCGCCAGCCGTCGAGCACGATCGGTGCGGGGGAGGCGTTGAGCAGGGTGACGGTCTCCGCCTCGGGTGCCGGTCCGGGCGGGTTGACCAGCGCCCCGACGATCCGCATTCGCTCCTCGCCGGTGCCCGGGAGGGTCGGCGCGGTGTCGAGGGCGTGACCGGTGGTGTCGTCGGTGTGCCAGGACTGGGACTGGAAGGCCAGGAAGACGGCCACCCAGCGGCCGTCCGGCAGGTGGATGAGCAGGCCGCCGTCCTGCCAGACCCCGTCGTCCCGGCGGAAATCCTCGCTGTTGCCCTGATTCATGTGCACGTCGTGCACGCCGTTGCCGGGCAGGAAGCCGAACACCTTGTCCGGCTTGTCGGGTTCGGGGCCGAAGCGCTCGCCGAACACGTAAACCGCGGCCGCCGCGTCGCCGATCGCGCGCTGCACGTAGTGGTCGAGCAGATCGGCCAGGTCGTTGTCCTCGCCGGGTACGTCCGGGGGCAGCGGCCGTACGGTCGTCGGGTCGAACAGGTTGGCGCGGATGTAGTCGAGCGCGGCGTGGCCGGGCTGCGACGCGAGCGGCGTCCACCCGCTGCCCGCGGCGGGCAGCGAGTCGGTCAGCGGGTGGCGGAAGTCCTCCACCAGCACGAACAGCAGCTCGGACGGCGCTTCCTTGGACAGCACGTTGATCGCCGCACGGTACGCGGTGCCCGCGTCGTCGGCCAGATGGATCTGGTAGTGCGGCGTGCCGGAGGCGCCTTCGCGTACGCGCGCCACCGCCCGCGCGGCCAGAACTCCGTAGCTCCTCAGCGGCATGGGCATCCCTTCCCACCGGGCCCGGACCCCGCCGGGCGGACCTGGCCATCGTGGCGGGCGTACCCCCCGGAATCGGGCTCGACACACCGGGCGCCGGCGACCCGCACCCGATCGCCGGGCCGAAATCCCTCGGCGGTGCACGACAGTTGCCGGCTGCGGGCCGACTCCGACCCACCGCCGGGCCACGACACGATGCGCCGCAGGGACACCCACGCGAACCGCCGCCCGGGTCACCCACGCGGCGCGGCAACGGACCGCACCCGGCGCCGACCGGTCCGACGCGACCGCGCCGGCACTCTGGCCTAGGCTGGAAGAGCGGCACCCCGTCCCAGGGTCGAGCGCGGGGATCCGCTCACCCATTCATTCTGGAGGGGCCATGTCGCCCATCGACGAGAAACACGATTCCCTCATCTCCAACGGCATACTGAACCTGGGCGATCCGGTCGGGGAAGAGGAAGAACTCTACGACGGCGGCTCCTGCCGGGCCTATACATTCGGACGAATCTACTTCCATCCGCGCGTGGGCGAGGCGTTCGAGCTGCACGGACTGATCATGGACAACTATCTCGGGCTGGGCGCGGAGACCGGCGGACTGGGCTATCCGATCACCGACGAGGTGGACAACCCGGACGTCCTCGGCGGGCGGATGAACCGCTTCGAACTCGGCGACATCACTTTCGACCCGGCCTTCGGCATCAACGTGCGGACGACCGATCCCCAGATCGCCCCGCAGGTGATCGTCAAGATCGCCGACAGTGTCTTCGTGCCACTCGGCCAGGGCGGCAGTCTCGACCTGGACCGGTTCGCCGCCGATGTCCTGGGCCCGGGCAGCGGGTTCGCCGTCGAGGCGGTGCGCGCGCTGCTGCCCGACCTCACGTTGCACCGCGTCTTCGACGGACTGTCCGCAGAGCAGATCCAGGTGCTGGTCGATCAGGCCGTCCAGGAGGAACCCGACTACGAGCGGACGAACTTCGAGAACTACCTCGAGATCGACTGCCCCGCCGGATTCGACACCGAGGCGCTCGCGGCCTCCATGGCCGCGTTCGGGGGGTCTGTGGAATTCGCCTACAGCATGCCGCTTGCCTCGGATCCGGTGGTCGGCACCGGCAACGCGCTGTTCTTCCGACAGGGTTACCTGGACCCGGCACAGGACGGCATCGGCGTGCAAGCGGCGTGGGCCAAGGGCGCGGGCGGCGACGGCACCCAGTTCATCGACCTCGAACAGGGCTGGTTCGTCGGCCACGAAGACCTTCCCCCGGGGCTGCGCCTGATCGACGGCGTCAACACCCGGCTGAGCTTCGCGCACGGCACCGCCGTCGTGGGCTCGATCGTCGGTGTCGACAACACCCGGGGCATCTGTGGCATCGCACCGAACGCGTCGGCACGGATGATCTCCTACTTCCACTCGAAGGAGGCCTTCAACTCGCCGGCGGACCGGCAACGCGTCGCCAACGCCATCATGCGGGCACAGTCGGAGCTCTCCGCCGGCGACGTGCTGCTGCTGGAAGTCCAGTTCGCGGCGCAGTTCAACGGCGTGCTCCGGTTCGTGCCGGCGGAGACCGACCCGGGCTGCTTCGCCGCGATCGCGCTGGCCACCGCCCGCGGCGTGATCGTCGTGGAGGCGGCGGGGAACAAGAATGCCAACCTCGACGAATTCCGCGACCCCGTCACGAATCGGCGCGTGCTCAACCGCAACGAGCCGGGCGAGTTCCGTGAGTCGCGGGCCATCATGGTGGGGTCCGGCACGTCCGTGCAGCCGCACGGCCGGATCGCGGTGGAGAACCTGGCCACCGGCTCCTCGCAGAGCAGCTTCGGCAGTCGCATCGACTGCTTCACCTGGGGCGAGAACATCGTCACCACCGGCAATCCGAACACGCCCACGAAACGCGACGCCTACTGGACCGGCCCGTTCTTCGGCGGCACCTCGGGCGCGGCCGCGATCATCGCCGGCGTGTGCCTGCTGGTGCAGGACCTGTTCACCAGGCTGAACCCGGGCGTCGGCGCCCCGGGCAAACTGCGCCCGAAGCGTATGCGCACGGTGTTGACCACCCCCGGCAACAGCACGGCAGGCGCTCCCGGCGCGTCCATCGGGGTGATGCCGGACCTGAAGAAGCTGATCGCGCGGGAATTCGTCTGACTCGTCGTTCATAGTCGAATACATGGAGTCAAAGTCGACACCCTCGGAGCCACCCCCGCCGCCGCCCGCCGACACCTCCCGTCGAAACGGGCGTTCGGAGGCTCGGAACCTTCGACGGCACGAACGCGGACAGTGGGAGTTGCGCGAAGGACTGCGCTCTCGCGTCATCGAACTCGAGGCACTCCTCAAGAGCAAGACCGCGCCGGGCCCGCTCGCCGCGTGCGATCAGGTTCTGGCCGACCAGGCCCTCGAGTCGCTCGAGGAGGCGAAGGAGGCCCTGGGGCACGAACACGGCCGACCGGCCGCGCACATCGCGGTCGCCCAGACGCAACTGGACGTCGCCTACATCTTCCTGCTTCGGCTGCTGACGCTGGAGGACATCACCGCACACCTGCCCGGCATCGTGGCCTTCATCAAGGAGCACCTGCCGCTCGGCGACGAACGCCGCGCCCACGTGGACGAAATCGCGCTGTCCGTCCGCACCGGTGACACGCTGACCGAAAACCAGCGCGAAGTCCTGGTCGACGCCTCGACGGTGGCACACCAAGTGCACCTGAAGGAGAAGCTCAGGGTCCGCAGCTTCGCGCACATCGTCCTCGGCGTCACCGCGGCGCTCGCGATCATCGCCGCCCTGATCGCGATGGCCGGCGCCGCCTCGCCCGGGACGGTGCCGTTGTGCTTCAACCCCACGGGCATCGGCATCGTCTGTGCCATGGCCACCGCCCCCGCCCCCGCCGGTGCCGCGGCGAACGGCGAGCGGGTCGACGAGCGAAGCCTGGACCAGATGTACGCCGACGTCGCCTCCCAGTGGGACTACCCGGTGGTCGAACTGGTCGGCCTGGTCGCCGCCGCCGTGGCCGCGGCCGCGTCGCTGCGCCGGATCCACGGCACCTCGACGCCGTACAACGTGCCCGTGGCGCTGGCCCTGCTCAAGCTCCCCACCGGCGCGCTCACCGCGCTCCTGGGGCTGTTGCTCATGCGCGGCGACTTCATTCCCGGCCTGAGCGCGCTCGACTCGTCCGCGCAGATCATCGCCTGGGCGGTCATCTTCGGCTACGCGCAGCAGTTGTTCACCCGCTTCGTGGACAACCAGGCCCAGCTGGTCCTCAACTCCGTCGGCGGCCCGACGACGCGCAACCCCGGCAAGACGATGCGCGGTTCACCGGGCCAACCGAGCTGAGCCCGCCGCGGGCAGCGCGGCGGCGCCGTCGCGCACGCGCCACGTCGAGGCCCCGCCGAGGACCTCGCGTCACCGCCCGTCGTGGGCCAACGCGGGCAGCGCGGCGGTGGGATCGCCCGGCAGCACCAGGCTCTGGCGGTCGAGCGCCGACACACGCAGCCGGGTCAACGTCTCGCGGACCGACGTGTCGCCGCCCGCCGAGGATTCCCGCAGTCGGGCCCAGCGGGTGTGCAACTCGCCCACGTAGGGCCGGTATTCGGCCAAGGCCGAGCCCAGCGGTTCGCCCGTGTACAGATGCGTGGACAGCGCGGAGACCAGCCGCCCGCCGAGCCCCTGCCCGGTGTCGTCGACCTGCGGGGTCCAGCTGAAGGTGGGTTCGACGTGTCCGGGCACGGCCCGCACCGGACTCTCCCGACCGAGCAATTCCAGGGGCGCGGGCACCACCATCGTGCCCAGGCCGTCGACGGCCTCGACCGTGCCGAAGGCGGAGCTGCCGACCGGCAGCAGCCCGGCGTGGAAGCTCTCCCCGGCGGCGCCGGCCGAGCGGCACGCCTGGGCGTACCGGATGCAGCCACTCGGCATGGCGTCGCACAGCTTGCCCAGCGGCACGGTGGCGTGCGTGCCGTCGACCGGAAGGCGAGCGCGGCGCGCATCTCGGCGGGGTTGCCCAGCGGTCCGGTGCGGCCGTGGCCGGAGGCCGCGAGCAGTCCGGGGCGGATCTCGGCCAGAGCGCTCGGCAGCGCCGCGCCGGTGGCCTCGGGCGCCGCGACATCGCGGAACTGCGCGAGCGGGGCGGCGTGAGCCGATCGGCCGGCGGCGCGGCGCGACCTCTCCATCCGCGCGACCTTGTTGAACTGGTTGGCTTCCACGGCCTACGACGCCTCCGACGAGATTGTCGACCGCGTCGAGCAGTACCTCCCCGGCTTCCGCGCCCACGACACCACGCCGGCAGCCTTCCGGAACCTGCGCCCGATACGCTTTCGAGCCGTCGTGCCCTACCTGCACGACAGTCACGAGGACGTGCGCGAAGCCGCCGGCCTCGCCGCGCTCGTCCTCGCCGAACACCCCACGC
The DNA here is from genome assembly GCF_003967355.1 of Embleya hyalina. Classification (GTDB taxonomy): domain Bacteria; phylum Actinomycetota; class Actinomycetes; order Streptomycetales; family Streptomycetaceae; genus Embleya; species Embleya hyalina. The sequence continues at coordinate 106,173 of NZ_BIFH01000031.1, forward strand.
TTGCCCGACACCACGATCACTTCGCCGTGCACGCGCGCCACATCCTGGACGCCGGCAGCAACGGCCCCAACCGGCGCACTGGCCGGAAGGCCCTCGAAACATGGGGCCACGACGTCGCCGACATCGAACCGCTCCAGGAGGAGCCCTCGAACTGCGGGCCACACAGCGACGGCCGCGGCGATCTCGAACCTCCCTTCTCACTGACCAGGGGTTCTCAGGCAACACTTCCGGTACTTGGCTGAGCGCCATGTCGACCTCCACCAAGGAAAGCACTGCACTGGCCGAGCTATTCAGAGGGTTCGAACGTGCGACTGCGCCGACGTGGTGGTACCGGCCCTCGGGCGGGTGGTCGAATCCGGCCCGGGCGTACGGGTGCCGGCGGCGTCGGATCGGCCTGCCGGCCGGACCGTCGTCGCACGACGGGCGACTTTGCCGGCCCCCGCTCCCGGGTGGTGGCCGAATTTCGTTCGGATGTCGGCGACATGGTGGCCCGACACCGTGCGCGCGGTCGGTCGGTCGACGTGCTGCACGGCGTGAGCCTGGCGGTGGCGGGGGGGCGAATGCCTGGCGCTGGTGGGGCGTTCCGGTAGCGGCAAGATCACCGTGGGGCGGTGCGTGGCCGGGCCGCACAGTGATCACGACGGCCGGATCCTGCTCGACGGCGTGCCGCTGCGGCGCTCGCTGCGCGCCCGCGATCGTGCCGAACCGGCGGGCGTACAGTACGTGTTCCAGGACGCGCGGGCCGCATTCGACGAGTATCGCCGGGTGATCGAGCAGGTGGTCCGGACCGCGGTCCGGCTGCGCGGCGTCGAGCCGGGCGCGGCCGTGTGCTGGCGCTGTGCACGCCGGCCGAACTCGGCCTCCCGGCCGAGACGTCCGGACGCCGTCCCGGCGCATTGTCCGGAGGCGAGATGCAGCGCGCCGCGCCGGCCCGGGCACTGCTTGCCCGACCTCGGGTGCTGGTGTGCGACGAGATCACCTCCGGCCTGGACGCGTCCGACCCGACAGGGGATCCTGGACGTCCTTGCGGGATGGTGCGAACGCCTCCAGCCGAGCCTGGCGTTCATCACCCACGATTTGGCGGCGGCGGGTCGGCTCGCCGATCGGATCGCCGTCCCGGACGGCGGGCGGGTGGTCGAACAGGGCCCGGCGCGGCGCATCCTGACCGAGGCTGGGCCCCCGTTCACCAGGATGCTGGTGGGTGCCTCGGGCGCGGAGGACGGGGGTGAGGGGCCGAGGGGCCGAGGGGCCCTGGAGGTTGCCCCCATGGAGGGCGAACGACACAACGGCACCGACGCGCGTGCGCGCTCCTCCGCGCGATGGCGGGATGTCTGGGTTACCGTGACCATTATGTCCACGAAAACAATGCATTTCACCCATTACACGGTCCAGTCCGGTGACACGCTCACAGTCATCGCGAACATGTTCGGGACGACCATCGATCAACTGGCCAAGTGGAACAACATTTCCAACCCGGATCTGATCAATATCGGTCAGAAACTCATCGTCAACAAGTCCGACGCACCGCACGACACCTTCTACACGGTGAAATCCGGTGACACGCTCACGGCGATCGCCCACAGGTTCGGCACGACGATCGATCAACTCGTCACGTGGAATGGAATTCCCGACCCGGACGTGATCCAGGTCGCGCAGCGGCTGATCGTCGCCAAGTCGGTACCGGTGCAGGCCTGAGGACAGCACGGGTGAACGGCGGTTGGCATACCAACCGCCGTTCACCCGCAGCCGTTCGACGTGTATGCCAGGGGTTCAGCAGACGAAGTCCGCCGAGTTGGCCCAGAACGTAAGGAACGACCAGGTCTGCGGGCCGCAGATACCGTCGATGGTGATTTTCGCGCAGGTTTGAAATCTGCGCGTGGCGGCGTCGGTCACCGGACCGAAGATTCCGTCCTCCAGGAGTTTGGTCCCGGTCAACGAGTTGTTGAGGTAACACTGCTCCTGTTTGACCGCGTCCCCCGTGGCGCCACGCTTGATCGTGGGCCTGGCGTCGGTGAAATTGCAGGGCTGAGTGATGTCGCCGGGCATCTTCGGCTCCTTCGCGTGGCGCGGTTTGTCAGTCGCTCGGCGCGACAAAGGGCGTCGCGCGTTCGGTTCGGTCGCGATCGCTCGCGCCCATCCCAGCGGAACACAGGGCGGCACGAACCGCATGTCAACGGTACGCCACGAGGAGTGACCAACAAGGGGGCGATCCGGCGATTCGGCGAGCGTCTCGGGCGCCACACCATGTGCCGACGCATGCTTGCGCATTCCGTACATTGCGCCACTCGTGGTATGAACCCAAGCCCAGGCCGCGTGGTTCTACCTTCCGGCCGAGACGAGGCCGACCCGCCGATCCGCTGTGAACTCCAGGAGCACGGTTCCCAGCGGCAGCCGGTGGGAACCATTTGCGAAGCTCGCCTACTGTTGTCCGAGCCACAGGTCGGGGCCGAAAACCTCGTATTGGATCGCCGCAGCGGGCAAACCGCGGCGCAGCAGATCACCGCGAACGGCGCGCATAAGGGGCACCGGACCGCACAGGTAGGCGGTCAGGCCATCCGAACGCCCACTTCGCAGAGCACACCACGGCATCCATGCGAGGGTGGATCTCGGGGATGTGGAGCGTCTGCGGGAGGAACTCGCGGCGTTCGTGGGTGAGATGTTCGGGTCGCTGTCGAGGGTGGATCAGCGGCGTCAGGGCGATTGTTATGTGCGTGGGTTGATGGTGGACGGTCGGCGGAAGTCGATCGTGCCGATGGCGGAGCGGCTTCCGGACGGGAACGCGCAGGCGTTGCAGCAGTTCGTGGTGGACTCGCCGTGGGATCACCAACGGGTGTTGCGGCGGGTCGCGGAGCGGATGTGCGCGGCGATCGACCCGCGGGTGTGGGTGGTGGACGACACCTCGTTCCCCAAGTGCGGGAGGGCGTCGGTCGGGGTCGCCCGGCAGTACTGCGGTGCGTTGGGCCAACGGGCGAACTGCCAGGTGGGGGTGAGTGTGCACGCGGCGACGGACGCGATGTCGTGTCCGTTGCAGTGGCGGTTGTTCCTGCCCGAGGAGTGGGCGCAGGACCCGGCGCGACGGGCGCGGGCCGGGGTTCCCGACGACGTCGGGCACGTCGAGAAGTGGCGCCTGGCCCTGGACGCGATCGACACCCTCGCCGGGTGGGGACTGGCCCCGCCGGTGGTCGTCGCGGACGCCGGATACGGGCAGATCGGCGAGTTCCGGCACGAACTCGGCGCGCGGGGACTCGACTTCGTGGTCGCGGTGCGCGGCGACGAGATCGCCCACGCCGGTGACGCCGTCCCGTCGACGATCGCGTACTCGGGCCTGGGACCGCGTCCGCTGCCCCGATACCGGCAACGGGCCCGTTCCCTGGTGAAGCACGCGGTCGCCGCAGGCCGGGGGCGTTCGTCGAGGTCGTGTGGCGGCAGGGCTCGCGCGGCGCGATGCGCTCGCGATTCGCCACGACCGCGGTGCGACCGGCGGGAAAGGTCCCGGCGCGGCTCGCCCGGGCCGCCGCGGGGGATGCCGACGTCGCCTGGGACGGGGTGCTGCCGGTGTTCACCCTGCTCACCGAGTGGCCGGCCGAGGCCGAGGAGCCGACCGACCACTGGTTGACGAACCTGCCCCCGGACACGCGCGTCGCGGAAGTGGTGCGGCTCGCGAAGATGCGATGGCGCGTCGAGCACGACTACCGCGAGCTGAAACACGGTCTCGGGTTGGATCACTACGAGGGCCGGACCTGGCGCGGATGGCACCACCACGTCACCCTGGTCACCGCCGCCCACGCGTTCCTCACGCTCCACCGGACCGACCCAAAAGCCCTCACACCGGCCTGACACTCTACCGGGTCCTCGACACCCTCCAGGACCTCCTCGGCTGTTGGCCCGGAACCTGCCCCACCTGCCACCGAACCCTGCCCCACCAACGCCGACCACGAAGACCAAAACCAACACCGACCTGACAAAGCACTACTAGACGGTCCAGCAGCTCGCCGGACAGCGGCCCCGTCCTCGTCGGTGAGGCCGATCGTGCAGTCCCGGCTGACGTACGACACCTCCTCTCCGGTCACCGGATGCGCGAGCACCGCGGACTGGACCACCGCGGGCGTCTCCCGGTCGACCTCCTCGACCGGGTCGTGGATCGGGCGGTACACATCACTCGGCCGGATCTTGAAGTACCGGTTGGCGCTGTGCCGCGCCCGGATCCCCCGCAGCTCTTCGCGTAGGCCCGGGTCGAGGGACCGGTAAGGCGGCGGCCATGTCGATGAACAGCGCCCCGCGCGTCCGCGCCGGAACCACCCGCGGGTACACGAGCGTCAGCGCGAACGGCTCGGCCGTGAACTGGTAGTCCGCGTGCCAGAACTGCCCGGTCTTGGGGCACCCCAACCTGCCCGCCGTCGCTCGGCACGTTCGACCCGAGGCCCCTCGGACCTGTCGCTCGGGGCCGAGTGGAACGTCTGGCGCAAGGTCTCCGCTTCTGCCCCGGATCACCTTCTGTGGAATCTTCGCCCGCCGGATGGCGGGGAAACACCGAAGCACGGGACGGCGCGGCCCGACGAGGTCAGGGGGAGCCCTGCGACACTCCGATCTCGCACCAGACCCTCTTCCCCTGCGGGAAGAGATCCTGGCCCCACCTGTCCGCGAGTGCCTCCACCAGGGCCAGACCTCGTCCGTGTTCCTCGTGCCCGGCCGCTTGACGACGCCGAACACGTTCGCAGGAAGCGTCCGTCACCTCGACTCGCAGAACAGAAGAGCCGGTGGCGTTCTTCTCGCCGCAGGAGAGCGAGAAGCCGACCGGGCCTTTGCCGTGGGCCACTGCGTTGGTCACCAGTTCGCTCACCACGAGCAGCATCGTCTCCACGGAATCACCGGGGACCAACCACCGGACCAGCGCACTCTCCACGATGCGGCGTGCGGCGCCCGGCGATTCGGTCGTTGCGGGCAACCCGAGGGAGATCCTGCCCGGATTCGCGGTTGCAGTCGTCGTGACGAGGGTCTGCATGATCGTGCCCATCAGCGATCGAGGCGTGCGGTTCAACCCGAAACCGATCTCCGCGGTGCGGACCCGACATCCGATTGATCCTGCTTGGTATTTACGACGCTATAGGCCAAATCGTGTCCAATCACGGTGCACCTTCACCATCGAAGGCGCCCAATATGCACACAATGCACAATGCATTGATCAGTGGAGCACTCTGATAGCAATCGAACATTTGGGAATCACGCATCGACGATGCCCTGCCGCTCATCGACGTGAACGGCAGGGCCATGAGGTCCACGGCCGCGCGCGTGCCCCGTGACCCGCGCGGTCCGGGCCCTCGTGCACGTGCACGGGTCGCGATGTCGGGACACGGGTGCACGCTCCTGTCAGACCTCGTGCGGAACACCTTCCGAGATATGGCAGTGCGCGACCTTCCAGCCGTCGCCGGCCCGGAGGAGGACCATGGTCAGTCGAACGTCCAGAAAGCCGTCCTCGAGCATGTCCACCCGTCCCGTGCCGCAGAGCCAGGCGACACCGTCGTGCGCCCAGCCGTCCAGGTCCAGGTCGACGACCTCGCGCGGGGGGAAGTCGGCGAGGTGTCCGAGGAGAGCGGCCAGGCTGAGGCTCGAGTCCGGGCCGGAGGCGATCGTGTGCACGGCCGCGTCGTCGGCGCTGTACGACGCCTTCTCGATGAAGTCGACGTCGCGGGCGTGGGCCCTGACGATCCACTGCCCGGCGAATGCGACGAGATCTGCTGATGCCTTGTCCATGAGCCCCGATGGTAGGAGTGACGCCGCCTGCCGCGAGTGGGCGGTCACGCCAACACCGTCGCCCTGGTTGTGCGATCCGTCCATCTCCCAGGTCATCGTCCGCCCCTTAGCTTCCTCCTTCAAAGACGCCGACGAGGAAAGCGAACATGACACTCAACGGAAATGACGATTACGCCTTGAGCAGGGTGCCGACATCGGCCCGGCGGTCGTGGTTCGGTCTGGCGGTGCAGCGGTTCGGGCAGCTCTCGGCACTCGTCCAGTTCCTGGTCGGGGCCGCCCTGGGCTTCGGGATGAACTTCTGGGACGCGTTCCTGGCCCTGACGCTCGGCTCGGTGATCCTCGAGTTGGTAGCGATCGCCATCGGGGTGATCGGTGTCCGTGAGGGGCTGTCCACGACGGTGCTCGCGCGGTGGACCGGCTTCGGCCAGGGCGGCAGCGCCCTCCTGGGGCTGCTCATCGGGCTGAGCGTCACGGTCGCCTTCGGTATCCAGTCCGCAGTGTCCGCCGAAGGGCTGGTCGCGCTCTTCGGTGGTCTGCCCTCCTGGGCCTGGTCGCTGGTCTTCGGACTGTCGGTGACCGCGATCGTGGTGATGGGCATCCGCTCCATGGCGTGGACGGCCTATCTGACGGTCCCGGTCTTCCTCGCGCTGGTCGCCTGGTCGGTCGGGCGTGCCCTGACGTCGCACTCCATCGGCGACCTCATCCCCGGCTCGCCGCCCGGGCCGCCCATGACCCTGGTGCAGGGCACCACGATGGTGGCGGGGAGCTTCATCGTCGGTGCGGTCATCACCGCGGACATGACCCGGTTCAACCGCTCGGTGAAGGACGTGGTCAAGCAGACCCTGGTCGGTGTGACGCTGGGGGAATACGTGATCGGATTGGCCGGCGTACTGCTGGCGCACGCCTCGAGGTCGAGCGATGTGATCGCGATCGTCGTCTCCAACGTCGGGTGGGTGGGAGCGCTGATCATCGTGGGTGCCACCCTGAAGATCAACGACTGGAATCTGTACAGCGCGAGCCTGGGCACCGTCGGTTTCCTCGAGGCGATCACCGGCAGACGGATGCACCGCGGTGTGGTGACCGTGGTCCTGGGTGTGACCGGCAGCGCGCTGGCCGCCGCCGGGGTGCTGACACAGTTCGCCACGGTGCTCGGCGTGCTGGGCTACGTGTTCCCACCCGTCGCCGGCGTGATGCTGGCCGAGTACTTCGTGGTCCGGCGCTGGCGGCCGGAACTGGATGCGAGCCGAGCGTCGGGCACCCTGCCGGACACAGCCCCGCAGTGGGTGCCCGCGACACTCGTGGTGTGGGCGGCGTCGGCGACCGTCGGCGGAACGGTGTCCTTCGGGTTCCCCAGCATCAACGCGCTCGTGTGCGCGTTCGTGCTGTACACCGTCGCGGGCAAGGCCGGGCTCGTACACGCATTCGGTGCGACGCGCAGGAACCCCGCGGTCACGGCGGACGGGGCAGTCCTCGATGCATGATCTGGTACTCGGCGGCGGCACGGTCTACGACGGCCGGGGCGCACGCGGGGTGTCCGCGGATGTGGCCGTCGTAGACGGCCGCATCCGTGCGGTGGGCCGGGGACTCGGTGCCGCCCGTCGGGTGATCGACGTCGGCGGGCTCGCGGTCGCCCCGGGTTTCGTCGACGCGCACACACACTCCGATCTCATGCCGCTGACCGGGCCGGCGCAGCCGTTCAAACTGCTTCAGGGAGTGACGACCGAAGTCGTGGGGAACTGCGGGATCTCTTTCGCCCCCGTCGACACCGAGGCCGCCGAGACCCTCCAGAGCATCTACGGGGACCTGGCCTGCGGAACGGAGCTGCGGGCGCGGAGCTTCGGCGAATACCTGGACGAGGTGCAGGCCGCCGGTCCGATGACCAACATCGCGGCACTCGTCGGGCACGGCACCCTCAGGGTCGTCGCCAACGGTATGCGGGAAAGACTGCGCGAGGGTGCGTTGGGCCGGATGCGGGCGCTCCTCGGCGAAGCCCTGGCCGCAGGTGCCTTCGGGCTCTCATCGGGTCTGATCTATCCCCCCGGCAGCTACGCCGACACCGCCGAGCTGGTCGCGCTGGCCGAAGTCCTCCGCCCGTGGGGCCGCGTGTACGCGACCCATCTGCGGGACGAGGGGGATCGGCTGCTGCCGGCGCTGGACGAGGCGATCGAGGTCGCGGAAGGTGCCGGCGTGCGGCTGCAGGTCTCCCACTGCAAGGTGACCGGGCGCCGCAACCACGGCTCGGCCCCGGCGCTGCTCGATCGCCTGAGGGCGGCCCGGGAGCGGGGCGTCGACGTCCGGGGGGACGCGTACCCCTATACGTCCGGGGCGACGGTACTGGTCGCGTTGCTGCCGCCGGCGGCTGCCGCCGGCGGCAGCAACGCGTTGGCCGGGCGTCTGGCCGATGCCGGCGAGCGGGAGGCGCTGAGGGCGTCGGCCTCGGCCGGCCGGGGGCTCTGGAGCGCGGTGACTCCGGCCGATGTCCTGGTGTCCCGGCACGCGGACGGCGCGGTCGTCGGTCGCACGCTCGCCGATCTTTCGCGTGGGCAGGACCCGTGGCTGGTCCTGTGCCGGATCATCGCGTCGGATCCGGCGGCGACGGCCGTCCTCACCGCGATGGATCTCGGTGACGTCTGCACGATCCTGGCCGATCCGCTCATCGGGATCGGCTCGGACAGCATCCCCTCGGCCGGTCCGGGACATCCGCGAAGCTACGGCTGTTTCCCCGAGTTCCTCGGCCGCTACGTCCGCGAACTGGGCGTGGTCGACCTGCCGGTGGCCGTACGGAAGCTGACCTTCGACAACGCCGCCCGCTTCGGTCTGGCCGACCGCGGCCGGCTCGAGGCCGGGGTGGTCGCCGACGTCTGTGTCTTCGACCCGGAGGTGATCGCGCACCCGGGCGGGTACGCCGATCCGCGCCGAGCGCCGGTGGGAGTCGAACACGTTCTCCTCGCCGGGCAGCCGGTCGTCGTGGGCGGCGAGTTCTCGGGGGATCGGGTCGGACAGGTGCTCCGGGCGAGGTGACGCGGGGTCAGGGTTCCTTGATCTCCAGCTGCCCGGCGCGGGTGGCCAGATGCGCGGCCAAGCGGTCGTTGGGGTCCGAGAGGTCGATACCGAGTGCCGTGCGGATGCGGCTGAGCCGGTGCAGCACCGTGTTGCGGTGGATCCCCAGTACTGCCGCGGTCGTGGCCAGCGACGACTCGTGGTCCAGGTAGCAGGCCAGCGTGCGGCCGAGCTGGCCCGTGGGGTCCACCGCGCGCAACGGCGCCAGGACCTCCACGGCCAGCTCCTGGGTCGGCGCATAGGCGTACCACGCGTCGAGCAGACGGCGCAGGCCGCCCGGGTCGGTGAGTTCCACTGCGCCGTCCACCTCCCTCGCCCGCGCGATCATGCACGCACGGCGCGATTCCTCCAGCGAGGCACCGATCCCGGCTGTTCCGGAGTGGGCCAGGCCGATGCCCGCGCACAGGCTCCCGAGTTGTCCCTGTGAAGCGACATCGAGGATTGCCGTGCGCACGGACCGGGCCAGTTCCCCGACCGCGGCGGCGTCGGGCGGGGCGTCGTCCGTCACCCAGAACATCCAGCCGTCGGGGCGGTCGACCAGCGTCACGGTACGGCCGGCCCGTGTGAGGGCCGCTTCGAGCAGGCCGATGGCACCGACCGGACGCACACCGGAACCGCGGGTGGAGACCGCCAGGTGCACGACGGTGTGCCAGCCGGACAGCCGCCATCCCAGGACCGCGGCCCGCTCGACCGTGTCGCGCGCCGGTACGGGCGCCGTTTCGAGGATCTCCGTCAGCAGCAGGGTCCGCTCACGGCCTTCCTGCGCCCGGGCCAGTGAGCGCCCGGCGACGTGGGCGGTGAAAGCGAGGGCGGCGATCGCCAGGCAGTCCCGGGCCGATTCGGGCGCGGTGGCCATGTCGGGACCGACGAGCGTCGCGAACCACAGTCCGGCCCGGCTGCTCGGGGGCAGGACGACGGGGTGCAGCAGCACCTCGTTGTCGTCCCGGGCGCCGAGGTTCCGGGGAGCGGGGTGGTCGGCGTCCAGTCGCATGCGGGTCGCCCCGATGAGGCCCGGCCAGTCCACGGTCGCGTCGCCCTCTACGGGTCGGCCCTCGCCGTCCAGCAGGGCGACCGGCAGGTGCAGGATGCCGCCGAGGGTCCGGACGATGTCCGCCGCGTCGGAGTGGGGGCCGATCGCCCGCACGACGGAGCCGACGAGGTGGGCACCGGCGACCTCGGGCGCCCGGACCTCGCTCTCGAGCACGGTGACGGCCGTGGTCGGGTCGAGCGAGTCGACGACGATGAGCGGGACGGCGTGTTTGTCGGCCAGCCGGAGCGTCGACAGCGCGACCGCGGCGGACGGACGCCGCGTGAGGATGCCGGCGATCCGCGCGCCGACCCCGAACCGGATCGCGAGGTCGGCGTCCAACTCCTCGAGTCGGAGGCCGTCCCCCGCGAAGACGACCAGGCTTGCGGGCGCGACGTCGGCGAGGTCCCGGGGCAGGGTGCCGGCCACCACGGTGCGGACAGCGTTCGACAGCCCGGACGCGCCGGCCAGGACCGTATGTCCGTGCAGGACCTCGGAGGTGAGCAGGCGCCGCAGCCTGATCGTCATCGGCGATACCTTTCCCGCTCAGCCGTGACCGGCGTCGCGGCTCGGCGGCAGAAGGGGGCCGACTGCCTTGGCCTGGACCCGGACGCTGGTTCCCGGCATGTAGCTCATCGGGACTTCGGTCAGTGCCGTGATCCGGACCCGGACCGGGTCGGCCCCGGCACGGACCGCCTGTTCCACGGCCAGTTCACGGGCCTGCTCCAGGCAGTACGCCCGGCCGCCCTCGTCGTAGGAGAACGTGCGGTCGACCGATCCGGACGCCTCGGCGATCGCCGCGCCGATGGCGTTCGCGACGTCGGCGTGCTCGTGTCGGTGCACCATGTCGATCCCCTCGATGCGGTCGGGGACGAGGTGGGCGCCGCCGCCGACGGCGACGAGGGGCTGTGGGCCGCGCGAGGCCTTGATCCGGTCAGCGAGGGCGGCGAAGCGACCGTCGATCGACTCGAGCGCGCGACGTACGAGACCGCGGTCGAGCCTGGAGAGGTACTCTCGTTCGCCGATTGTACTGCGGCCCGCCGCGACACTCACGTCACTCAGGGTCAGGGTGCTCCCACCGAACACGATCGCCTCGCCGGCGAGCCGGTAGCCGACGCTGTCCGGTCCGATCCTCATACCGTTTTCGTCGGTGACGATGGTGCCGCCGCCGAGCCCGACGGCGATGAGGTCGGGCATGCGGTAGTTCGTGCGGACCCCGCCGATCTCGACGGCCAGGGCGGACTCGCGGGGGAAGCCGTTGACGAGCAGGCCGACGTCGGTGGAGGTCCCGCCGACGTCCATCACGACCGCGTCGGTGAGCCCGGTGAGGTAGGCGGCCCCGCGCATGGAGTTCGTCGGTCCGGAGCCGATGGTCAGCACCGGTCGGCGGATCGCCTCCTCCACGGTCAGAAGGGTTCCGTCGTTCTGGGTGAGGTAGACGTCGGGGGTCATCTCGTGGTGGGCCAGCGCCTGCAGCAGGCTTTCGACGACGTGCCGGCCGACACCGACGAGCGCGCTGTTGAGGATCGCCGAGTTCTCCCGCTCCAGCAGGCCGATCCCTCCGACGTCGCGGCTCTCGGTCACGGCGATGTCCCGGCCCAGCACCTCACGCAGGAGTTCCGCGGCGCGACGCTCGTGCGCCGGGTTGATGGGCGAGCTCATCGCCGTCACCGCGATGGCGTCGACCGCCCCCTCGCACTGCTTGGCGAAGTCGAGGATCGCGGCCTCGTCCAGCGGCCCGCACTCCACGCCGCTGTACTCGTGGCCGCCCCGCACGATGGCGGCAGGGCCGCGGAGCGCCGCGACCAGGTCGTTGGGCCATCCCGCGAGCGGGGGAACCGACAGCGTCGCGGGGGCACCTATCCGCAGCACGCCGACGCGCCCCAGGCCGGAGCGGCGGATGATCGCGTTGAGTGGGTGGGTGGTCCCCAGCATCACCTGCCCGATGGCGCTCCCGTCCACCGCGGACAGCACCGCCTCCAATGCCGCACGGACCCCGTCGAAGACGGCCGGTGTGGTCGGTGCCTTGTGACGGGCTCGCACCGTACCGGAGGAGTCGACTACGACCGCGTCGGTGTTGGTGCCACCGACATCGATCCCGATTCGAAGATTCGGCTTCGTGGTCACCGGGCGCCTCCGAAGGGAACGTAGTCGATGTCGTAGCCGAACGAACGCGGCCCGGCCAGGGCGATGCCGTCGGGCTCGTGCCAGCGCGAGTGGGCCGGGCAGGCCAGGACATGGAGCCGCTGCCCGTAGGCGAGGGTCTCCGTCGTCAGCGGTGTGCCGGTCTCGACATCGAGCATGGTGATCAGATCCGGCACCGTGACGAACGGGACCCCGTCCTCGGTGGCGATCAGGTTCTCGTTCTGGAAGTCGACCCGCAGTGCTCGGTCCGAGTCGTCCAGGTTCTCGAGGGTGACCGTGCCGCGTGCCCAGCCGCCCGACGTCCGGCGGTCGAGGTCCACGATCTTGCCGGTGAACACGAGGCGGCCGTCGGTGAAATCCAGGAGATCCGGTACGCGTCGGGTTCGCCGTCCTGGATCGCCCGGATCCGGCGGCCGATTTCGACGCAGTACGTCAGCGACCCGTGGATGGCGAATTCGTCGGCTTGGCGTGCCGTCACCGGATAGAGCGCGCCGACGGCGATCATCCCCATCTCGGTCGTCGCCGCTCGTGCCAGCCGCTCGGCCATCACGTTGTCCGTGGCCTGAACGACCACGGTGTTGCCAGCCGGGTCGACCAGCACGATCGGCGAGGCCGGGATTCCGGCGAGGTTGAACTGGGTGAGTTCCCCCCGGGGAAACGCCCGCCGCATCGTGTCGGCGTCGACGATGGGCAGGCCCAGTTCGGCTGCCGCGGCGACCGGCAACAGGGTGCTTCCGCCGCCGACCTCCACCGGCATCACCCCGACGCCCTTCCGCCCCAGCTGCCGTTCCAGTGCCCGCAGCGCGATCAGTGCCTCACTCCCGTTGAAGAACTTCTCGGCGAACGCCGTGGGCGCCCCGAAGACGGCCAGAGGGAGCAGCAGGCCCTCCGGATCGAGTTCCCCGGGCCGGACGACGGGTACCGGCCCATGGCGGCGCAGTGCCTCCTCGACCATCAACCGCGGCACGAACGGCTCGCCACCACCACCGGTCGCCAGCACGCCGGCCCCCAGCGTCAGATCAAGGACGTCCTCAAGAGTGATCTCGTCCATGTCACCTCCTAGTCACGGACAGAAAACCAGCTCGCCCCTGTTGCTTCACTGGGCCGTTCGCCCAACAGTCAACGGTATGTTGTGATACCTGCCCATGCCTGGCGCGACGCCCGGTGAAGGTGCGCTGCCCCAGCGGTTTGGGCAAGGTGTCGCAGGAGTCCTGGGAGGTTGGCAGCGCACCCGACTGCGTCGGGTGCAGCTTGCCGAGGAGTTCCGCGCAGCGACTCCCGCATCGGGCACGCAGTTTGAGTCGTTCGCAACCGCGCACCCGGTCAGGCAGTTCGCCGGGCACGGAGGAACAGCTGACCTACCTTGCCGGCCGCATCGACCCCGACCGGCGCACAGACGAATGGAATCCGGATCCATTGTTTTCACCGGTGACCTGGACAACCTGCGCACCGTTTCCCGCATCCGCCGGACCTGCGCGTCTGCTCGGGCCCGGCGGACAGGAGCGATATCGACCGCAACCCGGGGATGTCGTGGTCGTACCGGTTCGCTGTGTCCGAACCCCTGGCCACCATTCCCGGCGGCGGCCGGCCGGCGGCCGAAGTGATCCTCGCGGAGACCGGCGGGACATGGCCCGGTATCCACGCCACCATGACCGACCTCGGCCCGGCGGTGTGCGAGCCGCCCGCAGCGCTCTGATCGAAGTGGCCAAAGCGGTGGCACGACAAGGGACCTTCGGCCTCCGCGCTCGCTCAGACCGCGAAGGACCCGGGGGACAGCCGACTCACCGATCCCTTGCTCTCTTCCGGGACGCTCGCGAGCGAACTCGACGCCTCGTACGCGCACTGCAGCGGTCCTTCGGCGCAGGGGAGAATCGGTGACCGCCCACATCCGCTACAGGCGGCCGGCGCGGCCCGCCTCACCGCACAGGTCGGCTGAGCGTCTCGGAACTCGCCGCCCACCGGCAGTGACCGATATGTGCCGCGCAGATCGCGATCGGCTCGCCGCCGGAGGAGCGGCGCTGCCGCAACGGGTACCAAAACTGCACTCGTTCACCCGCCGAACGTCGCCCGGCACCGCATCCGCAATGACCTGCACGTCCTATCGGGTGAACGCACGATCCGGCTCCGGCAAGGTACGCCCGGCGGCCACCGGACGTCGGGAGAGCCGTCGCCCTCGTTCCGGATCGACATGCGCCGATCAGCCACCCCAGCGTACGAAGCCGGTCGACAACGACGAGCCCGGGACACGGAGACAGGTTCGCCGCCGCACGAGCGCGCGAACCGCCTGTGCCCGAGGGGACCCGGACCCCCGAAGACAGCCCAGGGGAAACACCACACGCAGGCCCTCCTCTGCCTCGCCCGGCGAAGAGCCGACGTCCTCTTCGCCATGCTCAGAGACGGCACCTTCCACGAGCCCCGGCCGGCGGCGGGTACCTGAGCGGCGGCTGGATCAGGAGGACGACCCGGTCGGCCTCGACCTCGAATCCGAGCACCGCATGGCCGTGATCGCCCTCCGGGTCCATGAGCACGGGCTTGCCCACACTCCGCCCGATCTCCCGCAGGAATTCGCAGAACGCATCGAGTCGCTCCTGGCCCTGCAACTCCCGCAGGTCGACGTCGAAGTCGATTTCGTCGTGGTCGCGGAAACGGAAGATCGCCAACACACCGGCCGTCGGCCGGACCCGCAGGTTCGGACACTCGGCGCCCCGCGGGCGGGACAGCACGGCCTTCGCGCGGGGCACCGGAAGCACCGTCTCGCCTTCGGAGTACCGGCACTTCCAGCCTCTCGCCTCGACAAGATCAAGGACCGTCTGCCAGTCCTCCACCGAGGCGTCGGGGACACGCACATCGGGAAGCGACCCCATCAGGTCGGGGTCGAAGAAGCACTTCACGTCATCCCACAGCAGATCGGGCACATCCCCATGTTCCCCGGCTCCCACCCCGAACGCAGCCCGACTTCCCTTGACGAAACCCATAGGGGCACCCCCCGGGGGTCGCGGACCCGCGGCCTGGCCGGACCGCCCCGACGGCACGGCGAATCCGCGCGGCTTGACGGACGGGTTCGTCGCAGCCCGAGCGCGCGACGCCACCACCGAGCTGTGCGAACGCTGCGGGCCTTCGCGTTTGTCATCCCGCGCGGGTAACGCACCTGCGGATATGGGGAGTTGCGGGCGGAGCGGGCATCCACGCGGGGACGACTCCGGACAGCGACACGGCACCGATGAGCGAGCTCGTGCCCGCTCCGGGCGTCACCCGCTCTTCCGAGGCTCATCCGCGTGGTTGACCCTTTCGCGCGATCCCGCGGTTCGGACGACATCAGCCCGCCACTGTCGGTAGGGACATCTACGCTCCGCGTGATGGCATCGAGCCCGTACCTCCCCGCGCGGCGATCCGAACCATCCAAGCCGGCTGCCTCCACAGCGAGTTCGGCCGGACCCGACAGCGAACACACGCCCCCGTCCGTACAGAAGGGGAGTCGAGTGCGAGATGTGTGGGTCCGTTCAGTCGCGGCCGGCGTGTAGGAGGTGTTCCGCTGCGCGGCGGGTGAGTCGGTCCGAGGTGGTGGGGTCGAGGCCGGCGTCGGCGGGGAGCGTGACGGTGGCGAGGTTGGGCCCGATGCGGACGAGGATCGAGTCGACGGTCCTGGCGGTGCCGCTCTGGTCGGTGACGATGCGCATGCCGAGTGTTTCGTCCCCGACGGTGGGGGAGGCGACGGCACGAAAACGTGCGGTGGCACCCGCCCACGGCACCGGCAGATCCGCACAGCCGGTCAACATGGCGCGGGTCTTGGCCAACTGAAGCGCGGCGCCGTTGCCTTCGTATGCCTGGACGGTGGCGACCAGTCGGGTACCGGCCGCGTTCTCGAACGTTCGCTGTGCGCCGAGGAGGACGACGATCGGCCCGGTCGGGGCGCCCGCCAGGGCGCGGTCGCACCCGGCGTCACCGCTGACGCCCGAGTACGGCGCGGCGGCCGGCTTGGGCCCGGTGTCGGCCAGGGCGCCCGCGGTCCAGCCGGTGCCGACGTCGTCCACGGTCAACACGGCGCGCCCGGCCTGCTCCGGGGTCAGCGCGGCCGTGGCGGTGACCGGGGCAGTGGCGGGCGGGCCGGAGGCGGTGTGCTTCATGGTCGAGGCAACTCCCGGGCGTCCCTCGAACGCGGAGGCCACCGCCGTGATGGTGCCGGGGTCCTTGAGCTTGACGCGGAAGGACTCCGGGAGTTGCTCTGCCGTCACGGCGTCGAGAAGGAGGGGGTTGGCGGCGTTCTGCGCGCGAAACAACTCCCAGGCCTGTCTCCGGTCCTCGAAGTACACGTGCTTGACCTGCGGCATGGCCTTGAGGGCGGCGAGGATCTCCTCGCGTTGGGCGTTGGTGACGGCGCCGTTCGAGCAGCCGCCCGTCTTCGGGTCGGAGGCCTGGCACAGGAACACCGCCAGGTCCACCTTCCCGGCCCAGAAGTCGACGCCCGGCGGCAGGTTGTCCGTGCTCCAGGCGGGAGCCTCCTCGTTCGCGTCGTCGGAGCCGGGCCCGGCGGACCCCGGTGCCCCCGCAGCCGCCGAAGGGGCCGCCTTCGGTTGCTGCGGATGTGCCTTGTCGCCGTCGCCGTCGCCGTCGGAGCAGGCGCCGGCCGTCGTGATCGCCAGGATCACGGCCGCGCACCGGACGGCGATCCCGCCCGTGCGGGACGTGTCTCGCTTGCCCATCTCATCCCCCCGATGTGAACGTGTCTGGTACCGAGCGTAGTTGCCGGGTCTCTCACGGGATCCGACCCGCCCTCGTGGGTGTCCGACGGGCCGAGCGTCCGCCGCGACCGCCCGTCGTTCCGGCTGACCCTGCGTCGTGTTCGGAGGCACGGGCGACCAGGCCGGATCATGGCCGGGATCGATCGGTCCGGCCTATTCCTTTCGGAAGGTCCGAGGTCTACCGTTTACGGCCCGGGAGAGGTTCGTGTGCCGAGGCACGCTGGTTGTCACATCGGCACGGTTGTTGTCACCGGGGTCGTCGGCGCGTGGATCTCTGCTCGGAGGGACACGTTTTTGGGCAGGTCGGGGAGTGGTCGGAGCGATCCGGCCGGTGACAACACGTGTGCCTTGTCGGTCGTTGGTGACAACCAGCGTGCTTCGGCACAGCGGCCTGGGGCTGCACGTTCCCGACTGCCTCGCCCAACGCGTCCCGGACGGACACGGCAGCGGAACCCTGTGGCTGCACGCCCCCGAAACCGGCCCGGGGCACTCGATCGCCGCCGCCGGATTCGCCCCCGGACACACCCCGAACATCCTGCGGAACGGACCGCGAGGCCTGTGGGAAGAGGTGGAGGCTGCGTGGCGCTGGTGGGACGGGCAAGGACGCCCCACCGTGCACGACTTCGGCCTCGCCGCCACCGTCACCACGACCGCCGACGCGGCCGTCGTCGAGCAACTCGCCTGGTACCGCGCCCGCGACCACCCGCTCACCCCGGCGGTACACGACCGACACCCCGCCCGGACGGCACGCTGAACACCCGCACGCGGGGCGCAGCGATCGGAAGCCGTTTCCGTCGCCGGTCGGGGTCGGCCGGCCTCGGAGGGCGCGGGTGTGTGCCGGCCGGTTCCCGGTCGTCTCGGCCCGGGGTTCAGGCCGTGGAATGCCCGCTGCCCGGGTACTCCTCGGAGGGTATCGAGTGCCACTCGGTGTTCGCGCCCTCGCGGGTCACCATGAACAACGGGCGCGATCGCAGGACCTGCCCGACCGTCTGCCCGCACAACACGATCCCGGAGTCGTCCGGTCCCGCGAAACCCTCGAGCGAGTAGCGAAGGTACACGCCCCTCGCCTCGGCATACGCGATCGCGTCGCTCTCCAACTCCTCCCGGTCCCTGCCGACCAGGGCGAGTTGATCGTGGGCGACCCGGGGACCGTGCACGGCGTCGACGGCCACGCAGAACAGCCCCGCGTCCCGGCTCACATAGGCCGTGACCGCAGGCGGTGAGGGAGCCGGCTCGTGACGGCGGACCTCGATCCACCACGTCGGCGAGAACGCCGCGTGGCCGCGCACGCACTCGCCGACCCCCGTCCTGCCGAGCATCCCGGCCGCCGCCTCGACCACCTCCTCGACCGTCATACCGAACCGCAGCGGCCCGACACCGACATCCGGCACGTAGAACCACTCGTCCCACTCGGCAACCCCGGTCCCGGGCACCGCGGTCGCCCCCCATGCCTGCCTCCGCCTCGCGATCGGGGCGTCGTCCGGCATCGGGAACGGCGGACGCGGCGGGCGGTCGGCGAGAACCTCCTCCAAGTGTTCGCGCTCGTAGCACTCGATCGCGTACGCCAACGCCCCGTACGCGTCGACGTCCAACCGGGGCACCCACCCCATGTAGCGGGCGTGGTCCGCCGCGAAGACCGCGTCGACGGCCCGCATGTACGCGTCGAAATCGGCGAGAACGGCGCCGGGCACCGGAACATCGGTCACGGGAACGATCATCACCGGCGGCACCGACACACCGGGCGCGGCACCGCGTCGTCCACACAGGGACCGGCACCGTCGGCGGCGCACCCGGGAACGGGAACGGTGCCGCATACGGTCCGAGTCCGCCTCCGGGACGGCGCGCCCAGGGGGTTGCGCGGTTGCGGTTCGCGCGCGCCCGGTCCGCAGGATCGGTCCTGTGCGCCGCCCGCACCGCGTCGGCCTCCAGGTGCCGGTGAGGGTGCGGGGCCGGCCACCGGCAGTGACTCGCCACCACCTTCGTCACGTCGCGGCAGCCGATCGGTCGGGTACGTCGGCCGCCGAAGGGCGGGTCCGACGCCCGCGAGCAGGGTCGACACGGAGAACACGGCGCAGCGACGGGACCCGGACGACCGGACGGGCCCACTCCCGGCCCGCCGCAAGTGGTCGGGATACTCGGGCAGGAATCCCTGGCGGGTCAGGTCGACCATGCGCCCCTCCGCAGGCAGCGACCGGCATTCCGCGCTGCGGACCCGAACAACGTCGCGCACCGACCAACGGGCGAAGGGAATTCTCAAACGCGTTGCCCATCCCTCTCGAACCCCGCGGCACCGCAGGTCATCCCACGCCTCCACGAAGGACACACTCGCCCCACGCACCGAAACCCCAGGCCACGAAACACATGCCGACCTTCTCAAACCGTGCCGCGCCCCGGGTCGGGCCACCACACCCGCTCCACCCCGCTGAGACGACACAGCCACCCCATCCCACCCCGGCCACCGACGGTGCGGCAGGTCACCGGCCGGCTCACCCGCCACCCCGAGAGTCTGAGCGAGGACGAACGCGCTGATCCGAAAGAGGTCCTGGCCCGCTGTCCCGAACCGGATGCGGCCGCCGAACACGTCCGCGACTTCGGTGAGATACCCGGTCGCCGCTCCGGAGCCAGGCTTCCCACCTGGATCGAGGCCGTCGACGCCGGCCGGCTCCCTGGCCTCACCGGCTTCGCACTGCACCTCCTCCGGGACTTCGACGCCGTGACGGCCGCGCCGACCCTGGAGTGGAACTCCGGCAGTGTCGAAGGCGCCGTGAACCGCATCATTCTGTGGAATCAGAATTGTCAAGATCATCGGCAGTGCCAGCGGCTGCCGGCCCGCAGTCGGACGGAAGGTGGGCGAGGACCAGGGCGACAGCGTCACGCGGGTTGTCGGTCTCTCCGATGTCCGCCGGCCCCTGTGGCGAGCGGGTTTTCCACCAGGTGACGCGGTATTTCCCGTCCGCGGGGGTAATCACTGGGACATCGTGGGTGTAGGGGAATCCGGTGCAGCGGCTGAAGTTCAGCGACCTGTGGCTGTGGAAGGGGAACAGGGCTCGCAACTGCGGTTCAGCGTAGGCGGCCTCAATGAGGTCGTGGTCGACGTGACCGGCAGCGGTCTGTCGGTAGATCGTCCACATGGTCTCGACGGCGGTGCCGCGCTCGTGGGCCTCGGCCATTGCTCCGTAGCGGACAAACGGGCATGCGGCCTGCAGATCCTTTAGGTCAGCGCCGGACTGCCAGACCACCATGGCCGTGGCAGCCTCCTCCAAACTGGTTGTGTTGCCCTTGGCCATGGCGACGCCGCGTTCCCGGAAGCTCATGATGAAGCAGCGTTCCCGGATGCCCAGGAGAGCGTTCGTCGTTCGCTCACGGCTGTCCGAGCGGGCACCCGTTCGCTTCCACCCCGGGGCTCGTTCGGGGAGCACGTCAATCCGATATCCGGCCTTGTGACCGGCCCTTTGCAGGGCGATCTGCAGCGTTCCGCCCCGGCCGAGTTCAGGGTAGAGACTCTCCAGGGGCGGGGCAGGTTGAGACGTCACGCTTCACCCTTCATTTCCTGCCGCCGGGTGTCAACGGCTCTTCCTGGCTCCTCGCAACTGCTTGCTGTGCCGAACCTCAACGAGGGGGAGCAACTTGTCCGTCGCGGGTATTCCGAGTTGGCGCGGGGTCGGGCCGGCGGGAGTGGCGACGTCTGTGAGTCGGTCGAGGAGTTGGTCGAGTGCGGCCTGGCCGTCGTCGACCGCGGCACGTTCGTCGTCCGTCAGGGCGATGGCCGCGAGCATCTTCTGCAGGTTCTCCTTGGCCTCCGGGAGCCGGCCCTTGCTGGAGGTTTTCGGGGTGTAGAAGTCGCAGCGTGCGCAGGCCATTCGGTGCGGGCATTGCTCGAAGAAGGTGTAGCTGCAGTAGCCGTGTCCGAGGTCGTAGTGCTGCCAGGGTCGCTCGACGCGGCCATCGCGAACGCGGGCGGCGCGTTCGCGGATCACTTCCGGCCGGGGAGTGCCGGCGTCGTCGACGACGGCGATCCGGAGCTGTGGGCGCCGATGGTACTCGCCAACGTGCTCGGCCCGGCTCTGTCGGCCAAGGCGACCCTGCCCCACCTCGAGCGGTCCCGCGGCCGGCTGGTGCTCCTCGGCAGCGTGGCCGGAATCAAGAACAGCCCGGGCAACCTCTACTCCGCCACGAAGTGGGCGGTGGTCGGCCTCGCCGAGAACCTCCGCCTGCACGCCACGACCCGCGGCATCGGAGTCACGGTCGTGAATCCGGGCATGATCGACACGGAGTTCCGGCACGGCAGGGCTCCCTCCATCGCGATGAGCCCGGATTCGGTGGCCGAGGCGATCGGCTTCGCGCTCGACCAGCCGGCAGGCGTCGACCTCAACACGGTGACGATCCGTCCGATCGGTCGGCCCGTCCGACTCCGGGCGGGCGGCGTGTCGCTACGTCATCCTCGGGCGCGATCTCGCCCGGAACCGGGGACTACCTCGCTCCCGGTGAGCCGGCGCTGAGCAGAAGCCGAGTGTACGGCTCACGCGGTGCGCCGAACACGTCGGCCGCTGTGCCGACTTCGACGAGGCGACCGTGCCGCATCACCGCCACGTCGTCGCTGACGTGGCGGACGACCGCGAGGTCGTGGGAGATGAACAGCATGGTGAGTCCGAGATCGCGGCGCAGTGCCGTGAGGACGTTGAGCACCTCGGCCCGGACCGAGCAGTCGAGTGCCGAGGTGATCTCGTCGGCGATGATCAGCGCGGGTTCGACGGCGAGTGCGCGGGCGATGGCGATGCGCTGCCGCTGGCCGCCCGAGAACTCGTGCGGATAACGGTTCGCGGCGTCCGCGCCCAGGGCCACCTGGGCGAGCCGCCGTTCGACCGCGTTGCGGTGCCGGGTCGCGCCGCCCCGACGCGGGTCGATGGCCTCGGCGATCGTTTCGCCGACCGTCATGCGGGGGTTGAGCGAGGCGTACGGGTCCTGCGGGATCAGCTGTACCTGTCGCCGCCGCGTGAACAGTTCGGCACGGCCGCGCCACCGCGTGACGTCGGTGTCGTCGAGCAGGACGCGCCCACCGACGGGCCGGACGAGTCCGACCATCACCTTGGCGAGGGTGGACTTGCCGGAGCCCGATTCGCCTACCAGGCCGAGTGTGCGCCCGCGCAACAGGGCCAGGTCGACGCCGTGCAGCACCGTCTTGCGCCGCGGCCCGTGCCCGAAGACGGCGCTGACGCCGTCGACGGTCATAACAGGGGTGTCGGATCCGACCGAGCCGCCTCGCGTGGCGGACGGCCCGTTGGGTGTGAGGGCGGTCATCGGGTGGCCTCCGACGGCTTCTCCTCGGTCGCGGACCTCCGGCCGGGCAGGTGGCACACGACGCTGAGGCCGGGCGCCGGGGCGTGCACAGGAGGCGGCGTGGCGTGGCAGATCGGCGACACGGCGGGGCAGCGGGGGGCGAACGCGCAGCCCGGGGGCCGCTCGTCGGGTCGCGGCGGATGGCCGGGGATGGCCGCGAGCCGCCGATCCCCGTTGGCGTCCTCGGGAGACGGGGTGTCGTCGAGGTGCGGGGTTGCCGCCAGCAGTGCCAGGGTGTACGGGTGTTCCGCACGTCCGGCGCGCAGATCCGCGGTCGTCAGCTCCTCGACGAGCCGCCCGGCGTACATCACCAGGACCCGGTCGCACAGGTCGCCGACCACCCCGACGTCGTGCGAGATGAACAACATCGCCGTGCCGTCGCGTTCGTTCGCGGCGCGCAGCACTCGCAGTACCTCGGCCCGCACCACGACGTCCAGGGCGGTGGTCGGCTCGTCGGCGATGACGAGGCGGGGCCGGGGCAGTAGCGCCGAGGCGATCATCGCGCGCCCGCGCATCCCGCCGGACAACTCGTGGGGATACTGTCGCAGGCGTGCCTTGGGATCGGTGATCCGGACGAACTCCAGTTGCTCGACGGCGCGTCGGGCGGCCTCGCGGCGTGAGACCCCCATGTGCACGCGCAGGGTCTCGGTCAACTGTCCGCCGAGCTTGAGTGCCGGGTTGAACGACGCCGACGGGTCCTGGTGGACGATGCCGATCTCGGTGGCGAGTCGGCGCCGGGTCGCCGCGGACTCGGATCCGCTTGCCACCAGGTCCAATTCGTCTGCCCCGGGATCGCGCAGTACGGCGCGTCGCGCGGTGGCGTGCAGCCCGCCGGGCAGCAGTCGCGCGACGGCCATCGCCGTCAGGGTCTTGCCGGAGCCGGACTCGCCGAGCACGCCCACGATCTCGCCGGCACCGACGTGGAACGTCACCCCGTCGACCAGTGCGGTGCCGTCGGCACGCAGGACCCGCAGTCCATCGATCACCAGGACGGCGTCGTCCGGGACCCCTGCGGTGCGATCCGGGATGGCGGACACCGGGTCCGACTCCGCCGCCCCCGATGCCTTCGCCTTCATCGCCGGCGCCGAGGAGCGTTCCGCCGCCGCGGCCAGTCCGTCGCCGACGAAGCTCGCGCTCAGCCCGGCCAGCACGACGGCGACGGCGGGGCCGACCGCCTCGACCGGGTTGGTGTACAGGCTCTGGAGCCCGACGGCCAGCAACTGGCCCCAGTCGTAGTCGGGAAGCTGCACGCCCAGGCCGAGGAAGGACAGGGCGGAGAGCGCCATCAGGGTGTGTGCGTACGACACCGACAGCAGGACCAGCAGCGGTTCGGCGATGTTGGGCAGGATGTGTCGCCGCATCAGGCGCAGCGGTCCGACGCCGAGCAGGCGTGCCGAGCCGACGAAGTCGCGCCCCGCCACCGACGCCGTGAGGTTCGCGGTCAGCCGGGCGAAGGTGGGGCTGCCCGCCGCGCCGATGGCGATGACGCATGCCTTCGGCCCGGGGTCCAGGATCGCGGCGATCGCGAGGGCGAGGATGACGGCCGGGTAGGCGATCATCACGTCGATCACCCGCAGGCCGACGGCCCGTAGGCGCGGTCCACCAACCCAGACGAGGCCGCCCAGCGCGATGCCGACCGTCGAGGCGATGAGCGTTGCCAGGGCCGACAGCTCCAGGGTCGGCCGGGTGGCGACGAGGGTGCGCGCGAAGATGTCGCGGCCCAGCGCGTCGGTGCCGAGCCAGTGTTCGCCCGACGAGCCGAGGTGCACTTCGGGGCCCAGCCTGTCGGCGTCGTCGCCCCAGATCCACGGGGCGACGACGGCGAGCAGTACCAGCAGGCCCAGCCCGGCGAGGCCGATCACGAGCATCGCGCCGAGGCGCTTGCGTGGCGGTCGGGTGGCCGCGCGGTCGCGGCGCGGGGGGAGCCCGGCGGTCATGACGCGGCTCTCCCCGTCAGGGTGCGCGGGTCGAGGAGCCCGAGCACGACGTCGATGAGCAGGTTGAGCAGGCACGCCAGGATGCCGAGGACGAGGACGACGCCCTGGACGACCGGCAGGTCCCGCAGGGTGACGGCCTCCACGACCCGGGTGCCGACGCCCGGCCAGGCGAACACGCTCTCGATGACGACCGCGCCGCCGAGCAGTCCGGTGAGCAGGAGGCCGGCGACGGTGAGTGTGCCGGTCAGCAGGTTGGGCAGGGCGTGCCGCAGGTAGAGGCGGTGGGCCGGGAGGCGGCGTCCGCGTGCCGCGCGCATGTAGTCCCGGGCGAGGACGACGGCGGTTTCGCGGCGCACGATCCGGGCGATGGTGCACACCGGCCCGAGCGCCACGGCGATCACCGGGAGGACGAGCGCGTCCGCGGTGGCGGCCCCGGCGACCGGCAGCCAACCGAGTTCGATGCCGACCACGAGCACGAGGAGCGTGCCGAGGATGTACTCGGGCGTGGAACCGATGATCCCGGTCGCCAGGGTGAAGCCGCCGTCCAGGTGCCGCCGTCGGCCGTCGCGGCACGCGACCGCGACGGCCATGCCGAGCGGTACGCCGACCAGCAACACCACCAGGATGCCCAGCAGCGCGAGTTCGGAGGTGTAGGGCAGGCGGTCCGCGATGATGTCGGAGACCTTCTCCTCGGTGGTGTAGCTGGTGCCGAGGTCGCCCCGGAGGAGGCCGCCGACATAGTGGCCGAACTGCGCGGCCACCGAATGGTCGAGGCCGAGGTCGTGCCGCATCCGGGTGATCTGCTCGGGCGTCGCGTTGTTGCCGGCCGCGACCCGGGCCGGGTCGCCGGGCATCGACTGCACCATGCAGAACGTCAGTCCGACCAGGACGGCGAGGACGAGCACGACGCCGAAGAGACGGCGCAGCGCGAAGCCGAACCATGGCGACTCGAGGACGCGCCGCGGCCCCGTCGCCGGGCCGGGCTCCTCGGGCTCGACCGGCCCGACGTCCGCGGCGGCGTCCTCGAGCACCGCCGCGGGCATCTTGTCGGTTCCTTGCGTCACGGCTCGGTCAGCCCTTGAGCCACAGGAGGGTCGGGTCGGAGTAGCCACCGGGGGTGACGGCCGAGATGCGCTTGCCGTAGATGCTCTTCTCCGGCACGGTCGCCAGCGGGACCGTGTCGAAACGGGTGATCAGCGCGTTCTGCGCCGCCTCCCACTTGGCGCAGTGTTCGGCCGTGTCGGTGGTGCCGAGCGCGTCGAGGAAGTTCTGCGAGTACTCGGGATTTTGAGTACCGCCGATGTTGCGGCCCTTCGGCGGGTCGTCACCGTGCATGAAGCTGCCGGGTGTGGTCAGCGTCGCCGACAGGTTGATGTTGACCATCACACCGAGGTCCCACTGGCCGGCGTTGCCGATGAACTCGGTTGCCCAGGTGGCGAAGCCGACGTTGCGCAACTCGACGTCCGCGCCCGCCTCCTTCAGGACCGCCTGGAGGTAGGCGGTGCCCGCGCCGCCGGACAGGACGTTGACGCCGAGGACGCGGATCTTCTTGCCGGCCAGGATCTGCCTGGCGGCGGCCTTGTCCATGCCGGCCCCGGCGTATTCCTGCCGGAGGACGCACGGGCTGGTCTTGTCGGTGATGCTGGTGAGCAGCTCGCCCTTGCCGCGCGTGGAGGCGTTGTTGTACGCGGTGCGGTCGATCATCGCGGCGATGGCCTGCCGAACCCGCGGGTCGGCGCCGGGGTGCCCGGGGCGCTCGTTGAAGACCACGAACTGGTTCGGGCCGGGGAGGGTGCTGCTTGCCCAGTCGCTGCCGAAGCGGTCCATGTCGGGGCCGGTGAGCGCGATGTGGTCGAGCGCGCCGGTCTGCAGTTGGTTGGCCTGCGTGCTCTCGTTCGTGACCACGGATGCGGTCAACGCGCTGGGGGGCCTGCCCTCCGGCATCCTCGCGAAGATTGGGCCCCAGGAGTAGTCGGTGCGGCGGGAGAAGGTGTAGCCGGCGCCGCGCCGGCTGCTCTCGAGGGTGAAGGGCCCGGTGCCGGGGGTCTTGCCGGCGGCCAGCGCCGCCGGGTCCTTGATGCCCGCGGCGCACACGATGCCGGTCTGCGGCATCGCCAGGCCGAACATCATGTCGGCCCAGGGGTGGTCGAGCTCGATGTGCACGGTGCTCGCGGTGTTGTCGCCGGTCGCGGTCATCGTGCCGGTGCCGAACACCTGTTTGGCGGCGGGGGCCTTGGTCTCCGGGGCGGCGAAGTAGGTGAGCGACGCCGCGACGTCGGTCGCGGTGAGCGGGCTGCCGTCCGAGCAGGTGACGCCCGACTTGATCCTGAGATCGACGGTGGTTGCCGTGGCGTTCCACGACTCGGCGATGCCCGGGATCAGCTTGCCGCCGTCGTCACGGCGTACGAGCGTGTCGTACAGGACGCGCGCGGACATGTAGTCGTTGTTGTTGTCGCCCTTGGCCGGGTCGAAGCTCTTCGGGTCGGAGGTGAACGTCGTGCGTACGACGGTCGCGCCGCCGTTCGACGTGTTGCCGCTCCCGCCTCCGCCGCCGGATGAACCGGAGTTCCCGGTCGTACAGGCGGGGACCAGCATGATCAGGGTGGCAGCCGAAACGCCTGCCGACCAAAGCCGGTTGACTCGTCTCATGGATTTCCTTCCACGCGGAACACGCCGCCCGCACGGCGGGAGCCGGATGGTGTGAAGAGCCGTCGTGCCGACGGGATCGAGGCGGGCGGGTCGCGGAGCGCCCGACCACCGGGCCTCGACCGGGACGAGGTCGGGTGCGTCGACATCGCCGTGACGGCGGGCGCCGTCGTCGGCACCGGTCCGCGCGGTGGGGGAATCGGTCATCGGCTTCCCCGGATCGTGGGATTCCTGCGTGCTGCGACGTGCGCGATGCTAGCAAGCGTGTTCGGGAGGGTGGTTTCCGGATCATCGGGGTGGCCGGTTCCGTCACCGTGAGCACGAGTGGTGACTACCGGGCGAGACGCGGGGCAGGTCGCCGGGGCCGGGCCGGGAGCCGTACCCGCCGAGCGTGAATGCGTCCGAGCACACGACGAGATGCCCGCCGAGTCCGCGGCGGAGCGATACCGGGCCGGGCGAACGGCGCGTGCGGTCCCGGTGCGGTCGGCGCCGATACCGACCCCGGGCACGGCGGGGCGACCGGGGCGCCGGCCGGGCCGGCCCGGGGGGACCCGGGGGGTCCACCCGGGTTTCCACGGGCGCGCCCGGGGCCCGCCGAGGACGACGGTGGTTGGAGATCAAGCCGGGCCCTTTCGGGTGACGAGTCGTTCCCGGCGGTCCGGAACATCGGGAGCGAGGGGGATCGCCATGTGCTTGTCCGGCGTCGATGTCGTAGCGGAGCCGTGCCTGTCGTGCGGAGACACACCTGTGGACACGGCGACCACGAACGCCGCACGCGGACCCGGGCCCGGCGGTGGGGCCCATGCCGCGGCCGACGTGGACTTCGAGAGCGTGCGTTCGCGGCTGTTCGGGATCGCGTATCGCCAACTCGGTCGTCTCGTCGACGCCGAGGACGTCGTCCAGGACGTTTGGCTCCGCTGGCAGCGTGTGGACCGCGACCGGGTGCGGGACTGTGCGGCGTTCCTGGCGACCGTCACGACCCGTGCGGCGCTCAACGCGGCGACGTCGGCATGGGCGCGGCGCGAGATCAGCGTCGAGGACTGGAGCCCGCAGCGTGCGCCGGAGTCGGTCGATCCGGCGCCGGGCGCCGAACGACGGGAGGCGCTCGAGAACGCGGTGCGACTGCTGATGGAACGGCTGTCGCCGGTCGAACGCGCCGTGTACGTGCTGCGCGAGGCTTTCGAGTACCCCTTCCGCGAAATCGCCGAACTCCTCGGTCTCAGCGAGGGCAATGCCCGGCAGTTGGCGTTCCGTGCGCGCAGGCACCTCGCGGGGCGCCGGCGCCTCCCGGTCGACCCGGCGGAGTCGGACCGGCTGCTGGAGGCCTTTCTGCGAGCGGCGCGCGCCGGCGACATGGCGAGCCTGCTCGGCCTGTTCGAGGGCCTGCGCACCCCGCCGAAGCCGTGAGAACCGGTGCGCCGACCCAGGCGGGCCGCACGGCGGTCCAGGTGACGATCGGGCCGAATGCCCGAACCGCTCGCACGCGTCCATGATCACTGGTGCATCATGGGGACAGCCTCGGGCGGACGCGGGTCCGACCTCTATGACCTGCGGTGGTTTCGATGTCGAACGGCACTCCGGTGCGCTGGCTGCGTGGCCGGCGCAGCGAATGCCTGACCCTGGACCAGGCCGTCGCCGATGCCAGGTCCGGGCAGAGCCGGGTGCTGGTGCTGCGCGGCGAGGCCGGGATCGGCAAGTCCGCGTTGGTGGAGCACATGGTGGGCAAGGCCGCCGAGTGCCGGGTCCTGCGCGTGGCCGGCGTCGAGTCCGAGATGGAACTGCCCTTCGCCGGACTGCACCTGCTGTGCATGCCGATGATGGGGCGGATCGACCGTCTCCCCGACCCGCAGCGCGATGCCTTGGCCGTCGCGTTCGGCCTCAGCGCGGGAAACGCGCCGGACCGCTTCATGGTCGGGCTGGCGGTCCTCAGCCTGCTGGCCGCGGTGGCGGAGGAGCAGCCACTGGTCTGCGTCGTGGACGACGCCCAGTGGCTGGACCGGGTCTCCGCGCAGGTGCTCGCCTTCGTCGCGCGGCGACTGCTGGCGGAGCACGTGGCGTTGGTGTTCGCGGTGCGTACGACGGCGCCCGCCGCGGCCGGCGAGTCGGCCGGCGATCCGTTGGCGGGGTTGCCCGGGTTGGTCGTCGGCGGGCTGCGGGACGACGACGCGCGCGCGCTCTTGGACACGGTGGTCCCCGGACGGCTGGACGCGCGCATCCGGGACCGCATCGTCGCGGAGACGCGCGGCAATCCGCTGGCGCTGCTGGAGTTGACCCGGGGGTTGACGCCGGCGGAACTGGCCGGGTTCGGACGCCCGGACGCGCTGCCGCTGGCGAGTCGGATCGAGGAGAGTTTTCTGCGCCAGATCGGGAGCCTTTCCGACGCGGCCCAGCGGCTGCTGCTGGCGGCGGCCGCGGAGCCGGTCGGGGACGCGTCGTTGCTGCGGAGGGTGGCCGAGCGGCTCGACATCACGGCGGACGCCGAACGGGCGGTCGAGGCGTCGGGACTGATCGAGTTCGGTCCGCGAGTGCGGTTCCGACATCCGCTGGTGCGTTCCGCGGCCTACCGCGGGGCCGATCCCGGAGCGCGCCGCGACGTGCACCGTGCGCTGGCCGAGGCGACCGATTCCGATTTCGACTCCGATCGTCAGGCCTGGCACCGGGCGCACGCGGCGGTCGCACCCGACGAAGCCCTGGCGGCGGAACTGGAGCGCTCCGCGGACCAGGCCAACGCCCGAGGCGGCATCGCGGCGGCGGCCGCGTTCCTCAGACGCGCGACCGAACTGACGCCCGATCCGCTCCGATACGGGACGAGGGCGGTGGCCGCCGCGCGTGCCGCCTTCGAGGCCGGAGCCCCCGACGCGGCACTCGAACTCGTCGCCGCCGCCGAGACGAGCCCCCTGGGCGACGTCGAGCGCGCACGCCTGGCCCGGCTGCGCGCCCAGATCGTCTTCGCCCGCAGACGCGGTAGCGAGGCTCTTCCGCTGATGCTCGACGCGGCCGGGCGACTGGAACACGGTGACGGCGCCCAGGCGCGTGAGGCCTACCTCGAAGCGGTGGGAGCGGCGGTTTTCGGCGGTCGTCTCAACGGACCGGTCGGCCTGCGGGACGTTGCCGAGGCCGCCCGTGCGGCACCGCGCGGACCCCGGCCCGGCAGGCCGGCGGACGCCCTCCTCGACGGACTGGCGACGTGGTTCACCGAAGGGTGCACGAAAGGCGCGGCGCTGCTGAAGCCGGCACTGGGCGCGTTCCGGGGAGCCGCCGCGCGCAACGAGGACGATGTCATGCGCTGGCTCTGGTTGGCCTGGCCGGCCGCGGGCGACATGTGGGACGACGAGACGTGGCATGTGCTGACCACGCACGCGGTACGGGCGGCCCGCGAGACCGGCGCGCTCAACTTCCTTCCGCTGGCGCTCACGTACCGTGCCGCCGTGCACGTGCACGCGGGGGAGTTCGACCTCGCCTCCACGCTGACCGACGAGGCCGACAGCATCACCGAGGCGACCGGCAACTCGCCCCTGGGGTACGCCGCGCTGCTGCTCGTGGCCTGGCGCGGCAAGGACGTCCAGGCGGCGGAGGTGATCCGGGCCACCGTTCAGGACGCGACCGCCTGGGGCGAGGGGCGGGCTATCGGCAACGGCAACTACCTGCTCTCGGTGCTGTACAACGGCCTCGGCCGATACCGGGACGCCCTGGGCAGCGCGCAACTGTCCGGTGAGCACGAGGACGTGGGGGTCGCCGGGTTCGCCCTCCTCGAACTCGTCGAAGCGGGCGTCCGCAGCGATGCCCCCGAGTCCGCCGCGGCGGCCCTGCGCCGACTCGAGGAACGCATCGGCGCGGACGGCACGGACTGGGGCCGGGGCGTGCTGGCCCGGTCGCGAGCGCTGCTCAGCGAAGGCGAGACGGCCGACCTGCTCTACCGCGAAGCCATCGAGCACCTGGAACACAGCCGGATCGCCGTCCACCTCGCTCGCACCCACCTGGTCTACGGCGAGTGGCTTCGCCGGGAGAACCGGCGTGTCGACGCACGCGAGCACCTGCGTACCGCCTACGAGATGCTGCACGGCTTCGGCGCACGCGCCTTCGCCGAGCGGGCCCGCCGAGAACTCCAGGCCACCGGCGAATCGGTGCGCCGGAGCACGCTCGACCTGCGGGAGTCCCTTACCGCGCAGGAGGTCCAGATCGCCCGGCTGGCCGCCGACGGCAGGACGAACTCCGAGATAGGCGCCGAGTTGTTCATCAGCCCGCGCACGGTCGAATGGCACCTGCACAAGGTGTTCACCAAGCTCGGCATCAACTCGCGGAACAAGCTCCGCGAGGCGATGACCCGCGCCTGACCGCGACATACCGGCGCCTCCTGCCTCGGCCCGGGGCGGACCGCATCGGACCGGCGGACGTGCCGGGCGGGAGATCCGCCGGGCACGTCCCGGTCCGACGCTCAGCCCTGCTTCCCCTCGGCGGCGTCGACAATCGTGGCGGCAACCGCCTCGGGTCGGCTCGCCGCGATGGCGTGCGAGGCGTCGGCGACCTCGCGGGTTCCGCGCGAGGAGGCGCGTTCGGCCATGAAACGCAGTGTCTTTGCGGGGATGTTGAGATCCCGGCCGCCGAAGGCGAACCACGAGGGTACGGTCCGCCACGCGGGTTCGCCGGCCAGGCCGTCGGTCAACGCCCGCTCGGTGACCGGGCGTTGGGTCGCCGCCATCAGGGCGGCCTCGTCGGCGTACAGATCGGCGCAGAACTGTTGATGGAACCTGTCCTCGGCGATCCGGAACTCGTTGCCGCCGGAGGCGACCGGGTACGCGGTCAGCGTTTCCGCCAGGGAGCTGCCGGGGAACCTGCCCGACAGCCCGAAGGCGGACTCGCCGGTCTCGGGCGCGAACGCGGAGACGTAGACCAGGGATCGAACCGCCGGCAGATCGGCTGCGGCCTGGGTGATCACCATGCCGGCGTAGGAGTGGCCGACCAGGACGACGGGATGGCCGATGCCGTCGACGACGTCGCGTACGTAGGCCGTGTCGTCCGCCAGAGCGCGCAGCGGGTTGGCCACCGCGACGGCGTGGAGCCCGCGGCCGTCGAGTTGCCGGATGACGCGGTTCCAACTCGCCGATTCGGCGAACGCGCCGTGGACGAGGACGACAACAGGCTGGTCGGTGGTGCTCACGAGTGGTCCTTTCCGGTGTTCGGAGTGTTCTCGAGGGCCATGACGGACCGCGCGGTCGCGGCGGTCGTGGCCCGGGGGTCGAGGACGGGGTCGGGCATCACGAAGTCCTGGCGGATACCGTGCCGGCCGACGACGGTGTTCGGGACGTCCGCCGCGGTGCGCCGGCGGGTGAGGGCCTCGTTCGCGGTCGGGAACCGCGCGACGGCGTATGGGGACAGGAACGGGGGATCGCACGTGGTGTCGGCGATCGCCAGGGCGGCGGGTTCGAGGGCGTGGTGGTTCAGGGCGTCGTTCCTTCGTCGGTGGTGGCGGGCTCTTCACGAAAGCCGATCCTTCGGTGGGTTCCGTCGCACAGCGGCTTGCCGGCGGAATGGCCGCACCGGCACAGCGTCGTTCGTGTGCGGGTCTCCAGGGGTTTGCCGTCCGCGCGGTGCACGGGCACTCCGCCGGTGACCCACAGCGCGCTCGCGAGGCCGTCCTCCTCCTCGAGGACCGAGACGGCCTGCGGCACGTCGACCTCGATGCTCTCGTCGTCGTGTTCCACGGCGTAGGTGTAGGAGCCCGAGGGGCAGTGGTCGATGCGCCCCATGATGTCGGAGCGCACGTCGGGGTCGTCGGTATCGTCGAGCATCCTGGCGATCGGTCGGGTGGCACCCACGCAGAAGGCCGCGTGGATGCACAACTCGCCGACCCGCCGCGCCGATATTCCGATGCCGTCGTGGACGTGCCGGAGTTCGCGGTACGGCGTGAGGACGGCGTTCTCGCTCCCGTCGAAGCCGACGAAGGCGTGCGTCCCGTCGCAGAACGGCTTCGCCTTCGAGTGGCCGCAGCGGCACAGGGCGTAGACGGGCTCGGTCGGCAGGTTCGCGCCGGTCTTCCAGGTCAGCGCGTCGTTGTTCTCCGGCGACACGATCTTGGTCTTGCGCCGCAGCGGGACGTCGCCGAAGACGAGGTACGGCCCGTCGGCGAGTACGGTGATCCGCCGCCGATCGCCGACGGGCCCGTCGCGCCGCTCGGGCGGCACGTAGTCGAAGGTGGGGCCGGCCGTCGTGTGCTCCCCGTCGGGCATCGACGTCAGCGCCTCGGCCTGCGTCCGAAGCCGGTACATCAGCCCGGTCGCGACCGGCAGCAGTCGCGGGCTGCCGTCGAACGCCTTCTCCAGCAGGCGGAGCAGCGTGCAGTAGGTGCGGTTGAACTCCTCCTGGGCGGCGCGGATGGGGTTGCCCGGCGCGTGGTCCTCGAGCCGCGGATTGCGCCGCATCGGGCGTACGCCCGCGAAGTCGACCGGGAGCGGTTCTCCGGTCGGCCCGGACCGCGGAGTGTCGCCGCGCCGGTGGCGGCGGCCGACGCTGAGCTCTCGGAAGCGGTAGTAGTGCGCGACCTCGTCCAGCTCGGGATCGTGGACGTCCCGGTCGCCGTCCCAGACCTCGCCCCGCAGCAGGCCCTCGCCCTGGTCGACGATCTCCTCCAACGCGGTCAGCGCCGACGCCAGGTTCACGACCTCGACCAGCCGTCCGGCGGTGTGCCGGAAATGGCAGTCCCGGACCTGGCGGGCGACATCGCCGCGGAAGACCTCCTCCTCGCCGAGCCGAGCGCACAGGTCGCGCAGCCCGTCGGTGATCGCGCCGTAGAACTGGCCGATCGTCGCGTATTCCTCGGCCTGCGCGGGCGCGTCCGCGGGCGCGGGCCGTTCGAGCCGCAGGAACTGCTCGAGGGCCTCCGCTCCGAACGGGAGCAGCGACACCTCCAGGGACGGATCTCCGTGCGGCAGCCGCCGGGGGTGCGGCGGCAACATCCGCGGCGTATCCAGTTCGGGTCTGCCGCCGACCGCGTTGAGGAGGTTGGCGACCAGGACCATGTGCAGCATCTCCTCGACGAAGACACCGGTGACGACCCGAGCGGCCTCGGGGTTTCGCGCCGGGTCCAGCGTGTAGAGCGCGCACAGATACGGAGGAAGGGTCGCATGCTCCAACTCGAGGGCCCATTGGAGGTGTTCGCGCAGATCGTGAACCGTGGTGATCCGCGCCGCCGCAGGGGACCGATCGTGTTCTCGCCGTGGCGGTTGATTCACTGGTCTCTCGTTTCGCCGCTGGTCGGATCCGCATCGGCCGCCGGGGCACGATGGGATGGCTGTCGGTCC
Source organism: Embleya hyalina (assembly GCF_003967355.1). Taxonomy (GTDB): domain Bacteria; phylum Actinomycetota; class Actinomycetes; order Streptomycetales; family Streptomycetaceae; genus Embleya; species Embleya hyalina. The sequence goes on from NZ_BIFH01000031.1 coordinate 140,113, forward strand.
CGCTCCGTTTCCCGGCCGTCGAACAGCGCGCCGAACAGGCGTTCGCCGTCCTCGTCGTCGCCCGTGACCGCGGTGGTCTCGCCTCCATGCGGGGCATCGGGTCGGCTCCCGTCATCCCGTCGCCGGACCGCGTGGATCAGCTGTATCGAGGCCTGCCCGGACGCGAACAGGTGCGCGAAGCTCTCCTGCTGCGCCGCGGCCAGCGCGTAGGCGGGGTCGTCGTGGTGGCGGGCCGCGACGAACTCGGCGACCCGCGCGGCACGCCGAGACCACGACTGCGGTACGTCTCGGGGGCGTTCGATCTGTTCGACGAGGTCGAATCCGGCTCCGGCGAGGAGTTCGGAAAGCTCCCACTGGGCAGGGAAATGGTTGCCCTGCGGAATGGGGGAGACCCAGGGATCTCGCGCGACGACCACGAGCAGCCCCAGCGAGGCTCCGGGCTTGAGCACCCGGCGTATCTCGTCGAGCAGCGCCGCCTTGTCCCGGACGGTGTCCAGCACCCCCAGGCACCAGACGGCGTCGATCGACTCCGATCGCAACGGCATCCGGCGTCCGTCGGCCATCAGGACGGGCAGCGCGAACATCCGGGTGGCGGCCCGGCAGGCGGCGGGCATACGTTCCAGCAGGATCGGCCGTACGCCGAAACGCCGGGCCGCCCAGGCCGCGGGACCACCGAGGCCGGCACCCACGTCCAGCAGCACACTCCCGGCGGTCAGTTCGCACGCCTCGGCCAGCCACGCCAACGCGGCCGGGCTCGCACTGCCGCGGCAAGCCGCCGGGATTGCGTAGGCCTCTCCCAATTGCGCGACCGCGTCGGCGGTCCATACCGCGACGGCGTCGAACTCGGCTTCCATCGCCAACGCCGTCATGGCGGGCCTTTCCTCGGGGCGGGAGGCGGTCCGGGCGGCCCCGCCTCCGAGGTTCCGGAGTCGCCCGCGCGCCGGGCAACCGCGTGGCGTGCGCGGCGACGGCCACGATCTCCATGCCGGGTCCTCCTGTGTGGCCGGGACTTCGTCGTCGCCCGGTTGCCAGGTAGGACCGGGTAGCCCGCGCTGCTGTGACACCTTCACGGGAATCCCGATGCGCGAAAATTCGGACACCCGTGTCACAGGTGCGGGCCCGGCCCGGTCTTGCTCATGGGCACCCGCCCCGGAAAACGGAGGGACCGAGCCCGTGCCACCAGTAGCCGCGCTGTACCGGATCCGGATGCGGATGACCGCGCGAGCGATCGACGAGCCGCACCGCACCGCGAGCCCGCTCGAACTGCTCTTCGACCTCACCTTCGTGGTCGCGGTCGCCGCGGTCACCGCCCAGTTCGCACGCGACATCGCGGAAGGGCAAGCCCGGTCGGGAGTCGTTTCGTTCCTCGAGGTCTTCTTCGCCGTGTGGTGGGCGTGGATGAACTTCACCTGGTTCGCGTCCTCGTACGACACCGACGACGTCGCCTACCGGCTGCTGACGATGGTGCAGATGGCCGGTGTGCTGACCCTCGCCGCAGGGGTACCGGCCGCGGGTGCCGAGCCGGACTTCCGCCTCATCACCGCCGGCTATCTGGTCATGCGCGTCGCGCTCGTCGCGCAATGGCTGCGGGCCGCCGTCGAACACCCGGAGAGCCGCCGCACCGCTCTGCGATACGCCGCGGGCATCACGGCCCTGGAGGTCGGCTGGATTCTCCGCCTGACCCTGGCGGAGACCGGCGCCCTGCCCGACCGGGTCGACCTTCCGTCGTTCGTCGTCCTGGCCGCCCTGGAACTCGCCGTGCCGTGGTGGGCGGAACGCTCCGGACCGACGGCCTGGCATCCACACCACATCGCCGAACGCTACGGCCTGTTCACGATCATCCTCTTCGGGGAGAGTGTCCTCGCCGCGTCCAACGGCGTCCGCGCCGCGCTCGACGCCTCTGCGGCCGGCGGCTCGCTGGTCGTCATCGTCGGCTCCGGCCTCGTCCTGCTGTTCGCCCTCTGGTGGCTCTACTTCCTTCTCCCCTCCGGGGAAGGGCTCAGCGAGCGCCGCCTCCGCTCCTACCCGTGGGGATACGGCCACTTCGGCGTCTTCGCCGCGCTCGCGGCTCTCGGCGCCGGACTGGAGGTCGCGGTCGAGCGGACCGGACACCACCTGGCGGTCTCACCGATCGCCGCCTGCTACGCGGTCGCCGCCCCGACGGCCCTCTTCGTCGTGTTGCTGCATGCGACCCATACACCCATCCTGGCCCCGCACGTCATCCCGGCCGCGGTGGCGCTGTGCGGCGCGGCGGCCTTCCTGCTCCTGCCCCTGGCGGCGCCCGTGGCCGGGACGGCCGCCGTCGTCGCCGCGCTGGCCGTCGTCGCCGTGCTGATGGTCCTCGCGACGTACCTCGCCGCGGCCCGGCGGTACGCGCCGGTCGGAGCATGACGCGGACGCCGAAGTGGGAAGGTGGTGACGGTGTCACAATCGGCGGTTCTGTTCGGTCTCTACGGGAGCAACCCAGAGGAACAGAGGACACCGTGCGTGAGATCTTGATCGTCGGCGGCGGTTACGCGGGCTTTTACGCCGCGTGGGGCCTGGAGAAGAAGTTGGGTCGGGGCGAGGCACGTGTCACCGTGGTGGACCCGCGCCCGTACATGACGTATCAGCCGTTTCTCCCCGAGGTTGTCGCCGGGTCGGTGGAGGCGCGTCATGCGGCGGTCTCGCTGCGGCGGCACCTGCGCCGCACCCGGCTGATCGCGGGAACGGTGACGGAGATCCGCAACAGCGCGCGGACCGTGACCGTTCGATCGGAATCAGGGGCGGAGTACGAGCTGGCCTATGACATCCTCGTGGTCACGGCGGGGGCGGTCACCCGGACGTTTCCCATCCCGGGCATCAGCGAGGAAGCCTTCGGGTTGAAGCACGTCGAGGAGGCCGTGGCCATTCGTGACCGGCTGTTGGCCTCGTTCGATGTCGCGGCGACACTTCCTCGTGGCCCCGAGCGACGCAGGCTCCTCACCGTCACCTTCGTGGGTGGGGGATTCTCCGGTGTGGAGGGATTCGGCGAGTTGTTGTCCCTGGCGACCGCACTGCTGAAACTCTATCCGGAACTCGACGCGGAGGAACCGGACTTCCACCTGGTGGAGGCGCGTGGCCGGATTCTTCCCGAGGTCGGTGACGGGCCCGGAGCGTGGGTCGTACGGGAGCTGGAAGAGCGCGGAGCCCGGGTGCACTTGAACACGCAACTGGTCTCCGCCGCGGGCGGTCGTGTCGTGTTGTCGAACGGCGAGGAATTCGATTCGGGTCTGATCGTGTGGACGGCGGGAAACGCGTCCAATCCCGTCATTCGAAACCACACGGATCTTCCCGTCGACGAGCGCGGTCTGCTCGTCGTGCGGGCCGATCTTCGCGTGGGCACGGAGTCGGAGTCGGTGGCCGACGTCTGGGCGGCCGGCGACGATGCCTCGGTGCCCGATCTCGCGGTGGGGCGGCCGGGAGCGCACACGGTTCCCAACGCGCAGCACGCGGTTCGGCAGGGCAAGCGTCTGGCGAAGAACATCGTGGCGACGCTGCGGGGGCGGCCCACCCGCGACTATGTCCACCGCAGTCTGGGCGTGGTGGCCACGCTGGGCCTCGGCCGGGGCATCTTCCAGTACCGCCGCGTGGTCGTCAAAGGTTTCCCCGCCTGGCTCATGCATCGCGGGTACCACGTGCTCGCCGTTCCGACCTGGGAACGCAAGGTCCGGGTGTTCGCCGTCTGGATCACCGCGGCTTTCCACGGGCGGGACATCGTCTCCCTCGCGGCGGTGCAGCGTCCCCGGGAAGCCTTCGTGTCCGAGGGAGACCCACGACACGGCGAGCCGGCCGACGCTCCGGCGCAGTGAGCCATCCGTCTCGCGGCCACGCCCGCGGCAGTGGTTCAGGGTTTGCGAGCGCGGTACAGACCCCGGCCGGTGCGCTGGACGCGGGACGTGCCGACCAGGCGGTCGAGAGTGCTCCTGACCGCGTTGATACTGCCGCTGTCGGTGTCCCGGCCGAGCGCGGCCGCGACGTCCCGGGCGCGCACGTCGACGTCACTGACCGCCGAGAAGTACTCCATGATCTGTTCGGTGAGTTTGCCGTAGTTCTTGGGGTTGTCGTCGTCGGTTCCGGACACGGCGGCGGGGTCGATCGAGGAAGGCGTGTCCGGCTTCGGAGCCTCGGCCGCCGGGGACTTCGCGCCCGTGGTATCGGTTTCCGCGACCGCTGATACCACGGTTTCGGTCATCAGGGCTTCAAGGGCGCCGACGGCCCGTTGAACGGAGCCGAGATGGGCGACCACCGCGGCCAGTTCCCGCTCCAGGGCCTGCTTTTGGATCGCCAGACGGGCCAGCTCTTCCTGGAGACTCTTGGCGGTGATTTCGATGTTGCGCGCCGTGTGGGTTGCGGAATCCATGTGTTCCTCTCGTCCCCGAACCTTGCTTGTTGTGCCCCGTCCGGCACCTCGCCTCGGTATCGCATACCTCGAACGCTGGGACGGCTGCGTCCTGGGCATCATATGTGGAGTGGTTCCGGAACTCCGTTGTTGTGACCGTCTCGACGCGAGACGCCGTCTGCCCGGTTCGGGACGACTGCGATGTCGGCTGTGTTGTGGGATGCGGTGTGAGAGTGAGGATGCCGGTGGCGCATGCCGATGACGCGGTCCCGATCGCGGAGTTGTGGGAGGAGCGGCGGCATCTGATGGATGTCGCGTACTGGATGCTGGGCGGTGTCCGGGAGGCGGAGGGCGTGATCGCCGAGGCCTATGGGTGCTGGTACGGCCTGTCCGATGGGGCGCGGGCGGAGATCGCGACGCCGCGTTCCTGGCTGGCGCGGGCCGTTGGCGGTCTCTGCCTGGCCAGATTGGCGCTGCCGGCGAACGTTCGGACCCGGGCGGCGGGCGAGCGGGCGGTGGCGATCGGGGCGGTGGCGTACGCGACGCTGGAGCGTGAGGTCGGTGCGGTATTGCTGAGCACGCTGGATTCCTTGTCCACGGCGGAGCGGGCGGCGTTCGTGGCGAACGACGTGTCCGGGACGGTGCCGGGTGCCGTCGCCGAGAGTGTGGGGCGGCCGGAGCGGGTGTGTGTCGAGTCGGCGGAGCGTGTGCGTCGTAGTCTGGCGGCGCGGCGTTCGCGGCCCACGACGCCGGAGCAACAGGACGCGGTGGCCCGTGCGGTGTGGGACGCCTGTGTGGCGGAGGATTCGGCGGTTCTGGCGTCGTTGCTGGCGCCCGATGCCACGGTCTTCTTCGATGGCGGCGGCAAGCTCCGGGCTCTGATCGAGCCGGTTCGCGGCAATGAGCGGGTGGCCGGGAGCCTGCTGACGTTGCTGGCCCGGCATCCGCGTACGACGCTGCGGACCCATTCCGTCAACGGTCGGACGGGGCTTGTCGTCCGTTACGACGAGCAGGTCGTGGGCGTCATCGGTCTCGACGTCGCCGGTCGGCTGGTCGTCCGGGTCTGGGTCGTCCTGAACCCCGACAAACTGCTCTCCTGGAATCCACCGGGCGTTCCGCCACCTCGAAACAACACGTTGCGCGTACGCGGAGACTGAGATCCCACTATTCACACGTCGCGCCGACCGGTGCGGGGGAGTCGCCTCCATCGGACTTCGGTAGGGGTTCGCCCGGCGAGGCCGTCCGGACACGCGCGCCGGGCCCGTGTCACACATTCGCCGACCGCTCGGTCTCATCTATCGGAGACCGTGTCGTGTCCCATACGGCACCGGGGAAGGGTTTCCGACCCGCGTGTGAGGCTCGTTCGTACGCCGCCGGTCCATGAAAGAGGACGGTCGGCCCTCGCGTGGCCGAGAGAGTGTCGGCGCGTCGAATTCCCCTCCGGGACGTGGAGCCTTCGAATCCCGTCCGTCCCTCACCACCACAGGAGATTCCCATGAACTGGCGTGAAATGGCGGCCTGTAGAGGCGAAGATCCCGATCTTTTCTTCCCGATCGGCAACGTGCGTAGTGGTATGGGGCTGCTCCAGGTCGACGAGGCCAAGGCGGTCTGCCACCGTTGCCCCGTGGTGCGGCAGTGCCTGGACTGGGCCCTGGAGGTCCATCCGGTGGACGGCATCTGGGGTGGAACCACGGAAGAGGAACGCCGTGCCGTGAAGCGACGTGCGGTGCACAACCTCCGGACCCGGGGATCCGAGGCTCCCCGGAGAACTCGGAACACGACGGGCGCGGCCGCGTGATCGCGCCGTGTCCGCGCCGCGGGCCGGGGTGACCACGCCCCGGGGGGACGCCCGGACGGGTCTCGCATCGTTGCTCGACGGGTCACGTCACCCGCCGACGTGTTCCCCGGAGCGGGAGAATCGGTCGAGGGCGTCAAAGACGGTGCGCATCCGCTCGTCGATTCCCGTGAGCGCTCGGCGGAGCTCGGTGACGCGGGCCTCCAGCTCGACGGCTTCGGCGGTCAGCGACCGCACGGTGTCCTCGAGGGCGAGTCGGTCCCGAGAGTTCGTGGTCATCATGCCTCCTGGTCGGCTCATGCCGGAAGAGAATCGACCGGCACACGGGGCGTCCGTCACGGACGCCCCGTGTGCCGGTCGCGGTGGGGCATTGCGTGTGGGTTATTCGGCGAGTTTTCCGGTGGTGGAGATTTCCTCCATCAGGGCGGCGATCTCCTCGGGTATGGGCGGGATACCTTCGTGCGTGATCCCGGTGAGGGGGGACCACACGAGGTTCACCCGCAGGGCGGGATCGCTCTCCGGGTAGTCGCTGCGGTTGTGGCAGCCGCGGGTCTCGCGGCGTTCGAGCGCTGCTTCGAGGGTGGCGCGGGCCGCGAGGGCGGCCGACTTGAGGTCGAAGGCGTGTGCGAGGTCCTGGTAGCCGGCGATGTCGGGGTGGACGCCGACGTTCTCCATCCGCTTCTCGATCGTTTCCAGTTCCGCGAGTCCGGTGCGCAGCCCCTGCTCGTCGCGTACGACGCCCGCGTATTCCGTCATGGTGTTGCGGATGGCGCGCTGTAGGGCCCGAACGTTCTCGGGACCGTCCGCGGTGAGCAGATCGTCGATCTCGGCGCGGGCCTCGGCGACCGCCGGTGCCGAGCGTGGTTGCGCGGTCAGGGCCTGGGAGTAGTCGGCGGCGGCCCGTGCGGTGATCCGTCCGTAGACGAGCAGTTCTATCAGGCTGTTGCCGCCGAGCCGGTTGGCGCCGTGGAGTCCGCTTGACGCCTCTCCGATGGCATAGAGGCCGCGTACGTCGGTGCTGTGGTCCTCGGGACGGACCCACACGCCACCCATCGAGTAGTGGGCCGTGGGGGCGACCTCGATGGGGTCGCGCGTGATGTCCAGCATCTGCAGTTCCAGCAGTGTCTGGTAGACGCGGGGGAGACGGTTCATGATCGTCCGGCGCGGAAGGTGGGAGACGTCGAGCCAGACACCACCGTTGGGTGTGCCGCGGCCCTCCTTGATCTCGGTGTAGGCGGCCAGGGCGACACGGTCGCGTGTGGACAGTTCCATGCGGACGGGGTCGTAGCGCTTCATGAACCGCTCGCCCAGGCTGTTGCGCAGGATGCCGCCCTCGCCGCGGGCGGCCTCGCTGACCAGCGTGCCGGCCGCGTTCTCCGGCTCGATGATGCCCGAGGGGTGGAACTGGACGAGTTCGGGGTCGCGCAGCCGCGCACCGGCATCGACGGCGAGTCGGAAGGAGTCCCCGGTGTTCTCGTCGCGGCGTGACGAGGTGCGCCGCCAGATGCGGGTATGACCGCCGGCCGCGAGGATCACCGCGTCGGCGTGGATGAGATGGCGGGTTCCGCTGCCGAGGTCGAAGCCGTAGGCACCGAACACGGCCCCGTCGTGTACCAGGAGCCGGGTGATGTACACGGAGTCGAGCATGGGGATGTCCAGCTGATTCGCCCGCCGGATGAGCGTGCGCTGGATCTCCAGGCCGGTGTAGTCACCGGCGAAGGCGGTGCGCCGGAACTTGTGTGCGCCGAAGAAGCGCTGGGAGATACGGCCGTCCTCTTCCCTGGCGAAGGCCATGCCGTAGCGCTCGAGGTCGTCGATGCCGAGGGCCGCGCCCCGGGTGACGATCTCGGTCGTGCGCGGATCGCCGAGCAGGTAGCTCTCCTTGAGGGTGTCGGCGGCGTGTTGCTGCCAGCTGTCCTCGGGGTCCATGGTCGCCAGCGCGGCGTTGATCCCGCCGGCGGCGAGAGAGGTGTGGGCGTCTTCCTTGGGGCGTTTGCCGACCGCGAGCACGTCGAGCCCGGCCTCGGCCAGTTCGATCGCCGCTCGCAGCCCGGCGCCGCCGGTCCCGATCACCAGGACCGCGGTGGACAGGCGCTTTTCGATGGCAGCCACGATTGCTCCGATCAATGGGGGGCACTGACTACGACCGGGCCCCCCGGGTATTTGTGACACTCCGGTTCGCGTACGGCGGCGGAGCGCGGGAGAGAAGGCTGTCCGGCGGGTCGCTCTGTGCGCCCGCGTACTCCGGACCGGGGTCGTGTCCCGCGAGCCATGGTGTGACAACCACCCAACAGACCGGACGGCGGGGCGTTCCGTGACAACGAGCGGTCGGGCCGATCCCTCGCCCGCGCGGTGCATCGTTGTCACAGGGCGCAGGGGTCACCGGTCATACGGGCCGGGTCATGTGCGCGACATGCCTCGGCCAAGGACGGGTACCCCGGTTATGGAGCCGACACGATGGTTGTGGCGGTGCCTCGCCGGGCCATCCTGGCGTACGGACAGAGCGATTCCGCCTTCTCCAGGAGAGGAGCGGTGATCTCCGGATCGACGTCGGGCCACGTCACCTCGAGCTCGACCCGGACCAGGTAACCGCCGTCTCCGGGGTCCCGCCCGAGGGCGACCGTCGCCGCCACGGAGATCACCGTCGGATCGAGTTCCTCCTGTCGGGCCACCAGACTCAGGGCTCCGTGGAAGCTCGCGGCGAAGCCGGCGGCGAACAGCTGCTCGGGGTTGGTTCCCCGGCCGTCCCCGCCGAGTTCGGCGGGCATGCGTAGATCGAGGTCCAAGGCCCCGTCGGCCGACCGAGCCCTGCCCGAGGCACGACCGTGCGCGGCCGCGCCGCCGTCGACCGTCACCGTCGTCGTGTATATGGCGGAGAAGGACTCCGCGTCGAAGTCCTCCTCGGTGGAGAGGCCGGACAACGGGATCCGCTCAGTCACCGCATGGCCCGGTCGGCGATGCCACATAGGGCGACAGCTTGGCCGGGTTCATCATCCACATGATCCGGTCGATCCCTTCGGCGGACACATCGACGGAGAGGAGGGCCACGACCTCCCCGCCGGACGAGACGACCACGGCGGGACGACCGTTGGCCTCGACCCACCGCACCTCCGATCCGGGCCAGAACCGGGGGGCGAAGGCCACGAGGTACCTGGAGACGTGCAGGCGTCCGACGACCGGGATCCTGGACGCGCCGCGCATCCCTCCACCGTCGGTGTAGCTGACGACATCCGCGGCGAGCACGTTCTCCAGCGCCGCCAGATCACCCTTCTGCGCGGCGGCGAGGAACACCTCCAGGAGGCGGCGGTGATCCGTCGTACCGGCGCGTTGCCTGCGCTCGGCGGCCAGGTGTTTGCGCCCGCGGCTCACCAGTTGGCGGGCATTGGCCTCACTCGTCTCCAGGACGTCCGCGATCCGCGCATAGGGGTAGTCGAAGGCTTCCCGCAGGACGTACGCGGCACGCTCGATCGGGTTCAGCTTCTCCAGCAGGAAGAGAACCGCCAGTTCGAGGGCCTCGGCCCGTTCCGCGCCCACCTGCGGATCCGTGCTGGTGTCGACCGGCTCGGGAAGCCACGGGCCGACGTAGGACTCCCGCCGCACTCTGGCGGACCGGGCCAGGTTGATGGCCAGACGGGCGGTGACCGTGGTCAGGAACGCCGTCGGTTCCAGGACGTGGGCACGATCCGCGTTCTGCCACCGCAGCCACGCCTCCTGGACGATGTCCTCCGCCTCCACGGCGCTCCCGAGCACTCGATACGCGACACCGAAGAGCTGTGGGCGCGCCGCGAGGAACTCCCTCTCCGCCTCGTCGAGGGAATCGGTGTCGGCGTCGGCGTGCATGTTCGTCCCCTTCGGCTTCGGCGCGGCCATGCTACAAGCCGGTACGGAAGGGAGCTTCCGGGTGCACATCGAGACGACGAGGCGACCACTCGCGGCCGCGCACCACGCCCCTGGCCGGGCTCGTTCGATTGTTGTGACACCGACCATGGCGAATGCCTCTGTCACAGATCCGCTCGGCACCCGGTCATCACTGCGAACGGCCATGGGTCGGGGCGCCAAGACGCCCCGGCAGACGGTGTGTCCGCCCCAGGAAGCGGGCGGACCCGGGAAAGGTGTCAACACAGTGTCGAACAAGGACGCAGCGCACGAGCACGGGCCCGAGGAGCACGCGGGGTCGAAGGGATGGATGACCGCAGCGAAGATGCTGCAGGACGCCTCGCCGATCACCGTCCCCGAGGGCGCCTCGGCCATGACCATTCAGGTCGACTGGGAGCCCGGAGACCCGGGGACCCCTCCGCATCGTCACTCGGGACCGGCGTTCGGGTACGTCATCGAGGGCGCGGTCCGGTTCGAGCTGGAGGGTGAGCCCGAGCGTGTGGTCGAAGCCGGCGGGACGTTCTGGGAGCCGGGCGGCGACGCGATCCACTACCAGGACGGCAACGCGTTGTCGGACGCGCGCACCCGGTTCGTGGTCACCATGATGTGCGCGCCAGGAAGGCCAATGCTCGAACTGGTCGACCCGGAGGAGCTGGAGAAGCGGGCCCACCTGCGCGCCCCGCGGCCCGGCGCCTGACCGTCGTCCGAGAGGGGCGGTGGGTCCGAAGGCTCACCGCCCCTCTCGGCGCGTCACCCACATCGCTCGCTGCTCGCCCCCCGCACAGCGGACCGCCGGGTCTCCCAGGCGGTCCGCTGCTCCGGGCGGGTCAGCCGAACTGGCCGGGCCGGTAGTTCCCGGCGGGCTGCTGGTTGATGATGTTGATGCGGTTGTAGGCGTTGATGACGGCGATGAGCGAGATCAGCGCGGCGAGCTGGTCCTCGTCGAAGTGCTCGGCGGCGTTCGCCCAGGCTGCGTCCGTGACGCCACCGGCCGCGTCCGCGACGCGGGTGCCCTGTTCCGTCAGTTCCAGCGCGGCGCGCTCCGCGTCGGTGAAGACGGTGGCCTCCCGCCAGGTCGCCACCAGGTTGAGGCGCTGCTGGGTCTCTCCCGCGTGCGCTGCGTCCTTGGTGTGCATGTCGGTGCAGAAGCCGCAGCCGTTGATCTGACTGGCGCGGATCTTCACCAACTCCTGCGTCGTGCCCGGCAGTGTCGAGTTCGACAGCACCTGGTTGGCCGAGTTGAGATGCTTCAGCACCTTGCCGCCGAGGGAATTGCCGAAGTAGTCGAGACGTGCATTCATGCCGTGGTCTCCTCGCCGTTCGTGGGATACGCGCTATTGACCGGGTGACCCGGCCGGCTGTGACAGGAACACCGGCGTGATGTGGAACTCATCCGTCGTCGACCGTGTCGGGACACCGGCTCACAACATGTCGAACGAACGGTGAACGATCGCCGGCTCGGGCAGTACGTGTCACACCTTTCATGAGTCGGCTGTCATACCGGTGAAGGCGCTACACATCTCCACTCACACCAGGAGTAAAGCCGTGAATGATCCGATACTCGAGTCCGCTGCCCGGGCGCTGGCGGAGGCGACAGCCAATCCGCCGTTCCTGTACGAGTTGGGTGCGGAGGGCGCGCGGAAGGTCCTCGACGATCTGCAGGCGGCACCCATCGAGAAGCCCGACGTGGAGGAGAAGTGGGTAACGGTGCCCGCCGACGTCGGCGATGTGCGGGTGCGCGTGGTCCGGCCCGCCGGTGTCGAGGGTTCGCTTCCCGTCGTTCTGTATGTGCACGGTGGCGGGTGGGTCATCGGCAACGCGGGCACTCACGATCGCCTGGTGCGTGAACTGTCCGTCGGTGCGCGGGCGGCCGTGGTGTTCGTGGAGTACGACCGTTCCCCCGAGGCCAAATATCCGGTGGCGATCGAGCAGGCCTACGCGACCGCCCGGTGGATCACGGCGAACGGCGACCGGGAGGGGCTGGACGTCGCGCGCCTGGCGGTGGCCGGGGACTCGGTGGGCGGCAACATGACGGCCGCGCTGACGATCATGGCCAAACGACGTGGCGACGTGTCCTTCGTGCATCAGTCGCTGTACTACCCGGTGACGGACGCGGGCCAGGACACCGCGAGCTATCGGGAGTTCGCCGACGGGCCGTACCTGACCGCGAAGGCGATGGCCTGGTTCTGGGACTGCTACACCACCGATCCGGCCGAACGCGCCGAGATCACCGCGTCTCCGCTGCGGGCGGATCCGAAGGACCTGGCAGGGCTCCCGCCCGCGCTCGTCCTCGTCGACGAGAACGACGTCCTGCGCGATGAAGGCGAGGCGTACGCCCGCAAGCTGATCCGGGCCGGCGTCCCGACCACCAGCATTCGCTACAACGCCACGTTGCACGACTTCATGATGTTGAACCCGCTCCGGTCCACCGGAGCCACCACCGCCGCGATGCAGCAGGCCATCACCACACTTCGCGCCGCGCTGCACTCCGGCTGAGACCCGCCGTCCGCGACGGACCGCATGCCCATGGCCGTGGCTCGGACCACGGCAATCCGCTCGTTCATGAATCGAAAGGTTTTGTAATGAAACGTCCTCGTTCCGTGTTTTCCCTGATGGCCACGGTGACGGTGGCCGCGTCCGTTCTCGCGCTGTCGGTGTCGCCGGCGAGTGCGGGAAGGGACGGGTCGTCCTCTTCCTCCTCGTCGAAGCGCAAGCCGACGGTGGTTCTGGTCCATGGCGCGTTCGCCGACTCCAGCAGTTGGAACGGGGTGGTGACGAGGTTGCGGCGGGAGGGCTATCCGGTGGTGACCGCGGCCAATCCGCTGCGTGGACTGAACAGCGACGCCGGGTATCTGAAGGAGCTTCTGGCCGGGATCGAGGGACCGGTGGTGCTGGCCGGTCATTCGTACGGCGGTTCGGTCATCAGCAACGCCTCGTACGGTGCGCGGAACGTGCAGGCGCTGGTGTACATCGCGGCTTTCCTTCCGGAGAAAGGGGAGAGCGCTGTCCAGTTGTCGGGGAAGTTCCCGGGCAGCACGCTCGGTGAGACGCTGCGCCCGGTTCCGGTCACGCTGCCCAACGGGACGGCGGGTACGGATCTGTACATCGAGCAGGGGAAGTTCCGTCATCAGTTCGCGGCGGACGTCGCGAAGGGTACGGCGGATGTCATGGGGGTGACCCAGCGTCCGGTCACCAGCGCCGCGTTGGAGGAGGGTGCCTCCGAGCCGGGTTGGAAGACGATTCCGTCGTGGGTGCTGGTCACCGAGCAGGATCTCAACATCCCGCCCGCGGCCCAGCGCTTCATGGCCGAGCGCGCGGGTGCGCACACGGTGAAGGTGCGTGCTTCGCACGCGGTGAGCGTGTCGCGCCCCGACGAGGTGGCGCGGATCATCGAGAGTGCGGCGCGGCCGGTTCGCTGACCGGCGGGCGGAGGGATCCGGAGGGCGGGTTGGCGACACGGCCACCCGCCCTCCGGCGGTCGGCGCGCCTGTGGCGAGCGCATCATTACCGAAGACAAGGTGGTCACGATGGAAACCGAAAGTGTCCTGCACCCGAGCCTCATCGTTCCGATTGGGCACGTCGAGCCCGTTCCCCGCCGCATCCGGGGAATGATCGGCGCCCGTGTCGCCTTCGAAACCCGTCGCGCGTTGTACGTGTGGGAATGGCGCGCGTACCCCCAGTTCAGCATCCCGATCGCGGACCTGGTGGACGGTGTGCTTCATGACGACAAGCACACGGAGCAACGCGGCGCCGGCCCCGCGCACCGGCACACCCTGCAGGTCGGTCCGGAGGTCCGTGCGGGGAGTGCGTGGGTCTGGGGGGAGGGCGCCCCGGAACCCCTGCGTGGCACCGTGCGCTTCGAGTGGGAGGCGCTGGACTCCTGGTTCGAGGAGGACGAGCCGGTCTTCGTCCATCCCCGGAGCCCGTATTCCCGCGTGGACGCCCTGCGATCCGGCAGCGGCGTACGCGTCGAGCTGGACGGTGTCGTGCTGGCGGAGGCCGGCGGCTGCGTGAAACTGTTCGAGACCGGCCTGCCGACCCGCTACTACCTCGACCACACGAACATCGACTGGACCCGGCTGCGGCGCTCGGACACGGTGACCCGATGCCCGTACAAGGGGACGACGAGCAACTACTGGTCGTTCGACGGCGACACGGCCTCGCACGAGGACATCGCCTGGACGTACGACTTCCCCACCGTCCATGCCAACCGCATCGCCGGGCTCACCGCGTTCCACAACGAGCATGTCGACCTGTACGTCGACGGCTTCCTGCTGCCCAGGCCCGCCGACCCCAAGCGGGCGGCCTCCGCACAGGTCCGCCGACCGTGACGGCGGCGAGGCGGAGTGGGTGGCTCACTCCGCCTCGCCGTCCGCTTTCAGGGGCGTGCCGGGCGGACGGGTGAGCCGGACCGGGTGATCGGTGGGGCGGCGGCCGCAAGCGGTGCACGGGGCTCGGGGACGAGACATCGCACGAGACCCTCCAGGTCCCCGGTACCGGCGGCGGTCCGGAACGCGGCGACCAGGCGGCGGTGTTGCTCGACGGGGACCGGTCGTTCACGGTCGCATGCGAGGCGGGTCTGCGCGCGGTGGACCACCACCCTCGCGGTCGGGGCGCTGATCCGAAGCAACTCCGCGAGTTCGGCGTAGGCGTAGCCGAAGCCCTTCCGCAGCACGTAGGCGGCCAGCCGGACCGGCGTCAGCCTCGCCATGAGCAGCGCCAGGGCCGCCTCGACGGCCGTGGCCTGCTCGGCACGCAGTACGGGATCCGGGACGGTCCGGTCGCCGGCGTCGGCTGATTGCGGGTCGGCCGGGATCTCGTGGCGGTGCCGTCCCGAATGGATGACGTTGATCGCCAGCCGGGTCGTCGCCGTGGTCAGGAACGCGGCCGGATTCCTGATCTCCGCGCGGTGGGTGAGCTGCCAGCGCAACCACACCTCCTGAACCACGTCTTCGGCCCCGGAGACGTCGCCGAGGATGCGATAGGCGACGCGGAACAAACGTGTGCGCTGAGCGAGGAAGACTTCGAGGGCTACGTCCAGGTCGTCCGGAGGCCGGGTCGTCGTTGTCATCTCCGGGCCGGACGTGGACATCGGGGGCTCCTCTTCGTGGATGGGCCGCCCCCTCGCGGGGGCGATGCCTCCACCCTCGGCCCGAGGCGCCTCTCATCGCGCCCTTGGTCCACGTGGTCGAGCCCGTGGGGACCCCGGGGCCCGGCGCCTGCTCTCCGCGCCCTGGCTCCCGGTACCCCCGGCCGGAGTGCTCGCGAGGGCTTCCGGCAGCGCCCGACGTGTGTTGATCCCGAGCTTGGTGTACACCTTCCGCAGGTGCCACTCCACGGTGTGGGGGCTGATGAACAGCTCCGCGCCGATCCTCGCGTTCGTCATGCCGTCGGCGGCGAGCCCGGCGACCTGCGACTCCTGGGGAGTGAGGGCGCTCGCCGGCTTGTCCTCCCGCGCCTTGACGTGCTCGCCCGTGGCGAGCAACTCGCGCCGGGCTCGCTCGGCGAAGGCGTGGGCCCGCATTCCGTCGAACATCTCGTGAGCCGTGCGAAGGTGCTCCCGGGCCAGTGCTCGGCGGTGACCGCGGCGCAGCCACTCGCCGTACAGCAGATGGGTGCGTGCCACCTCCACGGTCACACCGCCGCGGCCGAACTCCTCGATCGCGGTCCGGTACAGGCCGTCGGCCTCGTCACCGTCGGCGAGCAGCGCCCGGCAGCGGGCGCCGGCGCCACGGGCCCAACCCGAGTCGGCGGCGCGGGTGAGTTCGATCAGCCGGGCCAGCGAGGCGCGGGCCTGGTCGAGGTGACCGCAGCGCGTGGCGGCCTCGACGTGCTCGACCAGCGACAGGCCGGTGAAGTTGAACCCGTCGTGCTCGATGCCCGTGCGAGCGGCCTCCAGGGCCTCCTCGTAGCGTGCCAGGCCGTTGAACAGCACCCCTTGGATGTAGCCCGTGGCGCCCAGCAGGGATACCTCGCCTCGTTGTTCGGCCTGCTGTCTGGCCTCGTCGATGATGGCGGCGGCAACGTCCGCCTCGCCTCGCCACGCGGCCAGGACGAGCGTCGCGTACTTGTGTGGGGCGTGGCCGGTCGCCTCGGCGAGCGCGTCGGCCTCGTCGATCATCCTGGCCGCCTCGCCGAAGTCGCCGTAGTGGATGTGCACCCCGCCGGCGTAGACGAGGGCGGGTGGCAGCGCGCTCAGCGCTCCGATGTCGCGGGCCAGGCGCACCGCGCGACTCGACAGCGCGTCCCACGCGTGCAGGTCCCAGGCGTGGTGAATGAACGCCTCCAGCGCGACCGGGGCCAGCAGCAGCCAGCGCATGGTCGACTCCCGGGAGTCGAGCTCCTCGTGGACGAGCAGTTCCAGCGCGTCGCGCAGCGCCGGGACACCGGTCTCGGATCCGTCCGCGAGAAGCGCCGCCACACTGTCCAGCAGCAGGTCGGCGGCCTCGGAGCCGGACGGCGGCGCCCCGGAGCCGCGGGCCGCGATCGCGGCGGCACGGGCACCCGCAGGACCGTGGACCCGGCCCGCGAAGATGGTCGCGCCGATCGCCTCCAGGTACGTCTCCCGCGCCAGTGGCGAGCCGGCGGCGGTGAACTGTGCCGCCGCTTCGAGCAGGAGCGGTGCCGCCTCGTCGCTGCGGCGGCGGGCGAACAGGATCCTGGCCCGCAGTCGAGCCAGGCGGGCGCGGTCCAGGGCGCTAAGGGGACACAGTTCGGCCAGCGTCGCGAGCTCCGTGGCCCGGTCGGGCGCGGCGGCCGAGAAGTGCGCCTCGGCCGCCGCGAGGGCTCGGCGCCCCCGCGGCCACCGGTCCGGTGTCACCTCGGCCGCGCGTTCCAGCAGTACCGCCTCGGCCGCGATGCCGCCGCGCTGCCGTGCGCGGTCGGCGGCCCGTTCCAGCCCGGCGGCGACCTCCTCATCCGGCCCGTCGGTGGCCTGGGCCGCGTGCCAGGCCCGCCGGTCGGGGTCCAGGACCGGGTCCGTGGCCTCGGCCAACGCCCGGTGCACGGCCCGGCGTTCCTCGGGTTCGGCGCCGTGGTAGACCGCCGAACGGGCCAGCGGATGCCGAAACCGAACGGACTCGCCGAATTCGATCAGGCCGGCGGCCTTGGCCGGCGCGGCATGTGTCGTGATCTCGAGGGAGGCGGCCGCGCGGACCAACAGGCGTGCGTCGCCGATCGGTTCCGCCGCAGCGATCAGCAGCAGCGTCCGGGTGGCGGTGGGCAGCGAACCGAGCCGGCTGACGAAGTCCCGTTCGACGCGGCTCGCGATCGGCATCCGGATGCTCGGGGCGCTCGACGAGTCCAGGCCGTAGGCCAGTTCGGCGGCGCCGCGACCGCGGGAGAACTCGAGCAGCGCGAGTGGATTGCCGTGCATCTCGGCCACGAAGCGGTCCCGGATCCGCCTCTCCAGCCGTCCGCCCACGGTGGCCTCGAGGAGTTCGCCCGCCGCGGCACTGTCGAGACCGCGAATCGGCAGTTCGGGCAGACCGCCGAGCGCGGCCCGCCCCTCGGGCTCGCGTACCGCGAACACCATCGCGACCGCCTCGGCGAACAGCCGCCGGGCCACGAACCCCAAGGTCTGCAGGGATACCTGGTCCAGCCACTGGGCATCGTCGACCAGGACGAGAACGGGTCGAGTCTCCGAGGCCTGGGTGAGCAGCGTGAGCACGGCCAGGCCGACCAGGAAGCGGTCGGGTGGATCTCCGGCCGCCATCCCGAACGCCACGCGCAGGGCCTCGCGTTGGGGTGTCGGCAGCTTTTCGAGTTCGCCCAGCAGCGGCGCACACAGTTGGTGCAGGCTCGCGTAGGGCAACTCCATGTCGGCCTCGACGCCGTGCGCCCGGGTCACCGTCACCCTCGACGCCTGCGCCGCCAGGTATTCCAGAAGCACCGACTTTCCGATGCCGGCTTCGCCGCGGACCACCAGTACTTGGGACGCGCCTTGGCGCAAGCCGATCAGCAACTCGTCGAGGGCCGCGCATTCGCGCTGTCGGCCGACCAGATCCGGAAGCGGACTGGCGATCATGCGACATGGCTCCTTAGGGAAATCCGGGACCGGAAAGCTCCCACAACGGTTCTTGGAAATGCTTTGCCACAATATCGGAAACAGTGTCAACACCTTGCGTTCGGATGCTGTGACGGATTCCACGTCGGGAAATGCCACGAGGCTGTCACGCTCGGCCCCGCTATTCGGTCGACCACTGCCTATGCTCTCGCTCGCCCTGTCGCAGGAGGTCCCGTGTCGTCATTGGCATACCAGCTCGCCACATCCGTGCTCGTGGTGGGAGCCGGCGGGGAAGGCCTCCGCGCGGCCGTCGAAGTCGCCGAGTCCGGCGTCGCGGTGATCGCGGTGGATCGACGAACGGCCGACGACGACCACACCTTCCCGACAACAGGAAGTTTCGCAAGGGCGAGTGCCACGGTCGGCGGCGATCCATGGGAACCGGGTGCGGCCGAGGCGTCGCGGGAGAGCCTCTCGCCGACCGACCCACGCACCGCGCAGATCGTGGCCCGGTACGCAGAGCGGGAGTTCCACGCCCCGGGAGGCTTCGGCACGCGTACCGACCATCGGGATCACGGCGGGCCCGCCCGGCGCCGGTTCGGCGACCCGACATCCTTGGGCATCCGGTCCGCCGGCGAGTACACCGGCTCGCAGGTGCGGCGTGCGCTCCGCGAACACGCGAAGCAGCTCGGTGTCCCCGTCCTGTCGAATGTGTACGTCACCCGCCTGCTGGTGGACGACGGGACGGTGTTCGGGGCCTACGGATTCGACCTCGTCGACGGCTCGCGCTACCTCGTGCACGCCGACTCCGTGATCCTGGCGACCGGAGGGCACACGCGCATCTGGAAACGTACGACTTCGGGTCGCCACGAGAACACCGGCGACGCCTTCCGCCTCGCGGTCGAGGCCGGCGCCCGGCTGCGCAACCCCGAACTGGTGCGGTTCCACCCCTTCGGGCTGATCGGGCCGGAGCACGCGGCCGGCGTGCTCGTCGGCGCGGCGGCACGCGGCGAGGGCGGAGCCCTGCTCAACAACCTCGGCGAGCGGTTCATGACGCGCTACGACGCCGAGCGGTGGGAACTCGGCACCCGGGACAGGATCGCCCTGGCGTCCCACATGGAGATCGACCAGGGCCGCGGAACCCGGGCCGGCGGCGTGTGGCTCGACCCGTCCCACCTGCCGCCCGAAACGATCCCGACGCGATTGCCGGGGGTGTACCGAACCCTGCCGGATCCGCGGACGCTCGACATCACCCACGACCCGATCGAGGTCGCGCCGACCGCCCAGTACTCCGTAGGTGGTGTCCGGGTCCGGCCCGAGGACCACGGCACCGATGTCATCGGGCTCTATGCGATCGGGGAGGCGGCCGGTGGTCCGCACGGTGCGAACCGGCAGACGGAGAACTCCCTCGTCGAACTCCTCGCCCACAGTCGACGCGCCGGCCGGGCCGCGGCGGCGTACTCGGCCAGGCTCACGGCCCACTACCGGTCGCCGGCGGCGGTTCGGGCCGCGGAGACGGACGTGAACCGGCTTTTGGCCACCGACGACGACGAGAACGTCCGCGCGCTGTCCCGCGCGGTGCGCCGCCTGACGACGCGGTTCGCCGGCGTCGTGCGGGACGGGATCGGCCTTGCCGCCGGGCTCGCCGAACTGGACGAGATCGAGGAACGTATGGGGAAAGCCGGCGTGCACGTCGACATCGGCGGCTTCCAGGACCTCGCGCACGCCTACGACCTCAGGTCGGCCGTTCTCGCCGCTCGCGCGACGCTGGAGTGTGCGTTGGAGCGGCGGGAATCACGGGATCGCCACCATCGATCGGACCACCCCGACCCGGACCCGGGTCCGGGCGTCGACCTGGTGTGGTCTCCGAAGACCGGGGTGCGCCGCGAACCCGCGCCGACATCCCCACCGACATTGCCGAGTTGACGCACGACATCTCGGCCGAATCGATGCACGGAAAGAGGGTCACAAAAAGGGCGCGCTACTCACCGCGAACCTCGAAGCCACAGAAGCCGCACCGCACGCTTTCCCGTAATGGCACGCCCGCCTGAGGTGTCACACTTCCCGCGCCTGACCTGTCTGAACATAGGACGATCAGGAGGTAACACATGTCGGCAGCCAACGCCGGGAGATCGACAGGTGCTCACTTGCCCACGGAAAGTCTCGACACGACCAGCGTATTCTCGGCGCCGACCGCGCATGACTCCCGTCGACGCAGGGCGAACGTCCCGGAAGATGTGGTGACGAAAGGGAATTCACGTTTTGGTGACCTCACCGTACTCCTCATTTCGGAAGACGAGGAAGAGGCCTTCCGGATAAGCCTTTTGCTACCGATCCCATTCGTGCGATCAATGGTGTGGCACCGCAACCCCGGTGAAGCAGGGCCCTTCCTGGCCGTGTGCCGCGGGCCGATGTGTGTTCTGGTGGGCCGTTCCGCTCCCGGGGCGAGACCGACCGAGACCGTCCGCCGGCTGCGCCGAGCCGCCCCACACGCGGCCCTGGTCGTTCTCGCCGCCGACACCGCATCGACTGCGGTGATCGCACCGGGTGAGGGCGCTGCGCACGCCTACGTGGACGGAAGGTGCGTCGACCCGGAAAAGTTGTGCGGTGTCATGCGGCGCGCTCTCCGGAGAAGGCACAAGGAAACGGCCACGGCCACGACGGAGGCCAATGCGCTGATCGTCCGCGACTCGCTCACGCTGGAGCGGGGTCTGCTTCCCGTGCCGGCTCTGCGTGGGAATGATTTCTCTGCGGCCGTACGATATGAACCGGGGCGCGCTCACGCGTTGTTGAGCGGCGACTTCTATGATGTGGTGCAACTTGAGGATTCCAGCGTGCATGTCATCCTGGGAGACGTCTCGGGGCATGGAGCGGCCGAAGCCGCACTGGCGGTGCAGTTGCGGGTGGCCTGGCGTACCGCCCTTCTCTGCGGAAAGACACAGCTCGAGCAACTGGGTCTTCTCGAAAAGATCCTGATCGGCGAAAGACCGGACGGCGACACGTACGCGACCGTCATCTCCCTGGTGTTTCCCCCCGGGGGCGCCTCCATGAGGGCGGTCAGCGCCGGGCATTCCGGTCTCCTCCTTCGGCGGGCGGGGGAGTTGCGCTGGGTGGAGCCACGAACAGGCACGGCACTGGGGCTCTTCCCCGGGCAGGCGGACTGGACGGAGACCGAGTTGGAACTTCTTCCGCTGGACCGTGTGGTCGTCTTCACCGACGGCCTGTCCGAGGGTAGGACGGAGCCTTCCGCACGGCTCGGCGAGGACGGACTCCTGCGCCTGGCGACCCGCTACTCCCATCTGCCGTCCCAGGAGTTCGTCGACGCCCTGGTGGGCGGCGTTGCCTCGATGGCGGCCCCCTTCGGAGGACTGGCGGACGACGTGGCCGTTCTCCACCTGGGCTGGAACCCGCCCACGTCACCGTTGCCGCGCTGAGAGCGAGTGGGTCGGACCTCCCGGCCGGAGGCCGGTCCAGAGTCGGGACCGGCCCTTCGCTCCGTGCGGCCGCTTCGACGAACTCGATCCTCGATCCCCCTGCGAGCCCGAGGTCTCGCTCGCACGCGACGACCTCCCCGCCAGGGGGCCGAGTCCGATGTCGAGCACCGATGCAGAGCACCGATGTAGAACACCGATGCAGAGCACCGACTCGGCCCACCGGATGGCGCCGAGCATTCGCTCCCGCCGCAGGCCGCCGAAAAGGGCGCCCGATCTCGGATCCCGCGCCCACTGCCCCGGCCGGACGGCAACCGTCCGCTGCGCCGCGCACATCGGGTCGTACACACCCTCGCCCGCGCAACCCCCCACCCCCGCCGAGCGGCTCGACCGGCCTCGGGGCACCAGGAGCCGGCACGTTCGCGGACGAGGCGGAGGGCTCCGCCATCGGTATGCGCAGTCGGATGCCGACAGCACTCGTGGGGTGGCGCCGACACCGGTCCGCCCCCCGGTACCCCCGGATGGCCCCCGGGGTGACCAGGGGGCGGACCAGGCATTCCTCAGGGTTCCACGGAGGAAGCGATGGACGACGGTGAACACAGCCGGATCGGCGGACGTCGTGGCCGGTCGGCTCCAGGGGCCGAGTCCGTTGCCTCGGGGCCGATTGCGCCGAGTCCGCCGGCCGCGCGAGTCATCGCATCCACACCCGCAGGAACGGAGACAACAGGCCCATGCATTCGGAGCCTTCCCCCATGCACGGCACGCTGGACGAGGCCGTTGCCGTGTTCGTGGAATTGCGCCCACGCCTGTTCGGTATCGCGTACCGGATGCTGGGCAGCACGGCCGAGGCGGAGGATGTGGTCCAAGAGGTGTGGCTGCGCTGGCAGCGGGCCGATCGTTCGGTGGTGGTGAGCCCCGCGGCGTTCCTGTCCAGCGCCACCACCCGCCTGGCCATCAACGTGGCCCAGTCCGCCCGGGTCCGCCGCGAGACCTCCATCGGCCCCTGGCTCCCCGAACCCGTCGACACCGGCGGCGACCCCGCGGCCGGCGCCGAACGCGCCGAGGCCCTCGAACTGGCCCTGCTCCTCGTCCTGGAGAAGCTGACCCCCACCGAACGGGCCGCGTACGTCCTGCGCGAGGCCTTCGACTACGCCTACGCCGACATCGCGGACATGCTCCGGCTCAGCTCCGTCAACGTACGAAAGATCGTGAGCCGGGCCCGTAGGCACCTGTTGAACGAACAGCGCGAGAACGTCGATACCGCCGAGCACCGACACCTGTTCGAAACCTTCGTCTCGGCGGCTCGGACGGGAGACATCGCCTCCCTGGAGGAACTTCTCACCCCTGCCGGCGTCGGCCTGCCCGTTGCCTCGGGCATGCGGGTCTCGCGCTGAACCGCGCGGACGCCGGGTCGATCCGGCCGGCTGGAGCGCGTCGATGCCGGACAGGCGCGTGCGGCGTACCCGGTGGTCAAGGGGTCGGCGCGGTTCGGAAGCCGAAAATAATGTCGGCGGATCCGGATCTGTCACATTCGTACGAGGTGCCCGGTCTTATCTGTCGTCCGGGTGACGACGAAGTCCCCGGTGAACAAGGAGGATCCGGAATGAAGATCGTGGTCATCGGTGGTACCGGCCTGATCGGTTCGAAGGTTGTCGCCAAGTTGGCCGAGCACGGGCACGAGGCGGTCGCGGCGGCGCCGAACACCGGGGTGAACACCCTCACGGGGGAGGGGCTGGCCGAGGTGATGAAGGGCGCGGACGCCGTTGTCGACGTGTCCAACTCGCCGTCGTTCGAGGACGCCGCAGTGTTGGATTTCTTCACCACCTCCACCCGTAACCTGTTGGCCGCCGAGGAGAAGGCGGGAGTGGGGCATCACCTGGTGCTGTCGGTGGTGGGCAGCGACCGCCGACCCGACATCGGCTACTTCCGCGCGAAGATCGCCCAGGAGCGACTCGTCAAGGAATCGTCGATCCCGTTCTCGATCGTGCACGCGACGCAGTTCTACGAGTTCGGCCGGCGGATCGCGGACGAGGCGACGACGGGCAACGAGGTGCACATCGCGCCGGTCGCCTTCCAACCGGTCGCCGGCGACGATGTCGCGCAGCTGGTGGGCCGGACAGCGGTGGGCGAACCGCGCAACGCGATGGTCGAGATCGCCGGGCCGACGCGGTACCGGATGGACGAGTTCTTCCGGAAGGCCCTGGCCGCCTGGGGCGACCCGCGTGAGGTGATCACCGACCCGCAGGCGCACTACTTCGGTGCGGTGCCCGACGAACTCACGCTTGTTCCGCTCGACGGCGCCATGCTGTCCGAGACCACCTACAAGGACTGGCTGCAGCGGGCCACCGTCTAGCACGTGGTACACCCGAACGACACATCGGCCGATGCGGCGGAGTCGACTGCCCGCCGTATCGGCCGAGTTCCACCCTCGGGACCCGAGGAAGGGCCGTCGACCGCATGGGGACGGCGGTCGTGTCGGACGAGCCGTATGCGATCCCGGTGGCCTGTCGCGGCAGTGCGAGCCCGGCCGCGCCGGCCCGACCGGCGAGTTGTCGCCCGGCGGCGTCGGAACCGACGCCCGACGCCTGCCGGGCCGCCGCGCGGACGGGCAACGAAACAAGCACGCCATCGTCCCCGGTCAATGCCGATTCACGCGATCCGGCGAACCGCTCGCATCGCGAGACGACCACTCGATTTCACCCCCTGGAGGCGCACATGACCGCCGGCACCGGCGACGACGAAGACGACGAGTTCGACGTGGGAATGAAGATGGCACTGGGTGGCCTGATCGGCGCGCTCTTCGACGGCGGGGAGGCGGTGCGCGAGCGGCATTCGACCGAGCCGTCCGCACCGGTGGAAACCGACCCGACGACCGGCGAAACGAGGGACCCGTGAACCGCTCGATGCGGCGACACCCCGACGATGTCCGCGCCTCGCCGCGGATCGCCACACTGGATGATTTGCGTGAACACCTCCAGTGGGCAGTCGAGTTGGAGCATGCAACGCTGCCGCCGTACCTGTGTGCGCTGTACTCGCTGGATCGGGAGCGAAACCCCGATGCCGTTCGGGCGGTGACCGGTGTCTTCGTCGAAGAGATGCTGCACCTGGCGTTGGTCGCGAACCTGCTCAACGCGGTGGGCGGTCGGCCGGAACTGGACGCACCGCGGATGCTGCGGCCGCACCCGCGACGGTTGCCGCACGGCGACCCGTCACTGGAACTGTCGCTGCTACCGTTCGGGCGTGCGGCGCTCGACCAGTTCCTCCGGCTGGAGCAGCCCGCACCGCCGGACGCGCCGGCGCAGTCGGACCGGTATGTGACGATCGGTCGATTCTACGCCGCGATCGAGGAGGGACTGCGCGAACTGTGCGCCCTGCTCGGCGAAGAGGAGGTCTTCCGCGGAGATCGCGCCCGTCAGGTGCGGGACTGCCATTTCCGGTACACCGCCGGCCGATTGGTCGAAGTCACCGATCTGGCATCGGCGTCGGCCGCGCTGGAAGAGATCGTCGACCAGGGCGAAGGCCTGCTGCGCGGCCAAGTGTGGGACGGCGACCGCCAGGTGCACCACCCTGAACGGGAACAAGTGGCGCACTACTACCGCTTCCAGGAGCTCCGGATCGGCCGCCGTTACCGCAGCGGCGACACACCGCAGTCCGGACCGACCGGCGAACCGCTGCGTGTGGACCCCAAAGGCATCCGCCGGATGCGACACAATCCGCGTCTTGACGACCACCTGCCGGGCAGCCCGATCCGTACGGCGCAGGACGGGTTCAACCGCATGTACTGCGTCCTCCTGCATCAACTGGAGGAGACGTTCAACGGCAGTCCGCAGTCGCTCCCCGCCGCCACGGGCACCATGTACCGCCTGCGGCTGCAAGCCGAGGCCCTGATGGCGATGCCCGACGGAGTGGACACCACGGCCGGACCGACGTTCGACTACGTCCCACCCGAACTGCGCGGCTGAATCCCGAGCCACGAGGTGTCGTGCCGTGTGGATGGCATTCGTGCACCCCACACGCGCCGTAGGGGCACGGTCGTTTTCGGCAGGTACGCGAAACCGGGAGAAGCCCTCGTCGAACGCGGTCTCCCGGTCTCTCGGAGCGATGCCCACAGTGATGTCGAGTGGGCATCGCTCCACCC
Organism: Embleya hyalina; assembly: GCF_003967355.1. GTDB lineage: Bacteria > Actinomycetota > Actinomycetes > Streptomycetales > Streptomycetaceae > Embleya > Embleya hyalina. Next base: position 165,715 of record NZ_BIFH01000031.1, read on the forward strand.
GGCTCGATCGACAACCCGGCCCACACCTCGGGCCCGCCCTCTCGCCCGCCGCTCACACATCGATCCCAACCGCAGCGCGGCCGATCATCCCAGCCGACCGAACGCGCCCTACGACGGCGGGCTGTCGTTCACGAAACTCCGGCCCCAACGCGCCGAGTTCCCCGACGTCCACTGGCTCGCCGCCCGGAAACGCGTCGCCCGCCCCTCCACCCCGACCCTGACGATCGCCACCGTTACCGGCAGCCGCACGATCCGACGCTTCGGCGACTGGGTCCTCAACCCGGCCCCGCCCGACGCGGACCCGACGGTCGGGCTCGACCTGCAACCGCGGGTGCTGTTCCCCGCCACAGCGACCCGACCCGCGTCCCGGAACGTGACGGTGGCGACGCCCCGTCCGCCGGCGAGGGCTCGAACGGGTCGGTCAGACGCGACCCGGGGGCCGACCTCGCGTTGGCTCGTGAGGTGTGGGGAGTCGGGGTTCGCGGCGAGGACGGCGCCGTACGCGTCGTGCTGGGGTGTTCCGGGGATGTCGATGTCGACCGGCCCGTCCCGGATCGTGTGCTGGATCTCCTCCACGTACTCGCCGACCGGACGGATCACGAAGGGCGCGGCCCACGGCTCGGCCACGGGAAGGACGCGCTCCGGGTGGCGCTGACGCACCCCGGCCGTCATGGTGCCGCGTGTAGAGGCAGTGAAGGACGGCCGCCCGGCGCTCGGAGAACGACGCGGCCTGCGCGCTGTCCGGCTCATCGTTGTAGATGCGGTACGGGATCGCTCCCTCGTCCGTGCCATCGTTTCCTCGGCGCGGATCCACCGCATCGCGCTCACCCGGGGATGGATGGCCACTGCGCGGCGAACCCGCGCCCCGCGGGCTCGCACGCCGCGTCGCCCGACCCGACCCGTTTGACCTCACCGTCCTCGACGACCCGGCCTGCCACCGGTCCTCGCCGAGCTCACGACTCGCCGCGACGGACGAACCGACGAACGTGTAAGCGCAACACCAACTGTCGTCCCCCGATCAGTGGGTCCGCAGCGCGGGTTCCAGGTCCTTCAGCCACGTGTCGCGGACGTTCGTCCACTCGCCCGCGCACCCGGCGGCGCGTTCCGGGGGCAGCAGGTTCGTGTTCAACAGGTCGTGGTTGCCGTCGGGGGCGGCCCCGTAGAGGTAGCAGAGCAGATTGACGGCGCGGGCGGAATCGGGGAGGGCGTCGTCCCCGGTGGTGTCCGGTGCCGCAGTGGCGTCCTCGTCGGTCCGGTCGTCCTCGGCCGCGGAGAGCCGGTACTCCTCCAGCACCGCCCGCAACTGCCGCTCGCCCTCGGCCCCTCGACGCAGTTCCATGAAGGCGGCGAAGCGATCCGCGACGTCCTCCTCGGCCGCGTCGGCGACGTTCAGGTCGAGCGTGTCGACGAGAGCGTGGCCCGCCTCGTGGTACAGCACCTCGGTCACCACGGCGAGAACCTCGTCGTCGGCCGGGTGACGGCCGCCGCCCTCGAAGGTCTCGCGCACGTCGGAGACGTCGTCGTAGCACATCGCGATGCGACCGGTGGCGTTGTCGTAGGCGGAGCCCGCGCCGGCGCAGGATCGGCCGACGAGGGTGATCTCGCGGCCGGGCGCCACGAAGTCGTTCAGCGCCTCGGCGACGGCCTCCATCGCAGCCCGGTCGCGCAGGAGGGCGGCGGTCCGGGTGTCGGCGGGCGCCGGGTCCTCGAAGCGGACCAGGAACGTGCCGCCCGTCGGCGCCGATTCGGTGGAACCCTTCGTTTGCGTGGGCTTCGCGCCGGTCGGTGGCGCGGGTGTCGGCCGGACCCGGCCGGCGTGGTCCGACGACGTGCAGCCACCGAGTAGCACGATGGCGAGGACGCTCGCCGACGCCCCGAACAGGCCGAGCCCGCCAAGGCGTCGATCCGTTGTCCGCCCACCCGTCATTTCGCACCCACTGTCGTCAATGGCCGGTCGATGTCCCACCGGCCCGACTGTCGGGCCCGGACATGAGCACGGCACGAACGAGGAGAACGGCACCCGGTCGATCGGGGCGGCGACGCCGGCGGTCGGGATGATCGCGCAGACCCCGAAGGGTCCTTCGGCACAGGGTTGTCACCCCCGGAGCGGGTAGCGCGGGTCGTGGCCGCAGACGACGCTACCACCGGTCCCACGGGTGTCGTCCACCGATTGCCATCGGGCGGGCGCAGATTGTGAGTGGGCGGTGTGGTGGCGGTGTGTCGGTCGGCATCGTGCGGTGGGGGAGCCCGGCGTATTCGGCGGGCATGTCGCCGCCGCACCCGCAGGCGGCCCCGGTCGTCGCGTCGGGTCTGTCGTCCGTCGCCCCCACACACCGGGTGCGGGTCTGTGACCGAGCCCCGATCGAGGCGCGCCGACAACCGGGGTGTTCTTCCTCGCCGATGCCCACGGTCACGGCCGCCGGGAGCGGGCCGAACAGGGCGAGCCGTCGATTCGGCTCGGGCCCGGCGGGCAGGGGGCGTGGGGTTCGGGTGGGGCGATTACGGGTGTCTCCGCTGCGGTCGTCGGGTGGTGTGGTTGACGCGCCGAAACCGTGCGCGGCCCACTCGATCGTCGACCGCACCGGAACGTCACCCACCGGAGCCGGCCCCTGGACCCACGGCGCGATGATGTCGCCCCCGCTACGGCGGCTGTGACCGCGACTCCGTGATCGAGCTTGAGCTGCCCTGCGACGGCGGGAGATGTTGCATCGATGCGAAGTGGACACGGTGTTGATTGGGCGGCGGTCGAGAATGAAGTGCGAATCGCGCTGTCCCGGCCGCTGGAGCAGGTGATCGCCGCGGAGCGGCCCCTGCTCGTCCCGGAGGCTCGAAGCTGGGACATCCCCGAACGCGACCGGAGAGCCCTGGCCGAACCGGGCCTGCCGAGCCCGGGGCTCTTCACGACCGAGCCCCAAGCCGGCGGGGATCCCGTCTTGGTGCCCAATCGCGCGGGTCCACGCGAGCGCCGCCTGGTCGAAGCCGGCCGGCGGCTCTACCAACCGGGATTCTGGGGGCAGGGAGGGGACGACGGCATGGTCGGAGTGGTTCCCGGTGATGGTCGTGTCCTTACCTACTCCCCGCACCCATCACGGCGAAGGACATCCCGGAGATCCTCCACCCCCACCACGCCGACCTACACATACCGGCGGTCTCCTTGCTCAACACATCGGTGGCTCGGTATGTCGAAGCCGCCTGGCGCCGGCACGCAGCGATCGGGATCATCGGCAAGGTCGAGGAACCCGCCCCGACAGCGGCGGAGGACGTGCTCGCCCACCACGACGACCGCCTGTACGGGTGCGTCGAGCTCGTCGTGGACGCCGCACGACGCCTCGACCCCGTGTCCGGGAGCGACGGTTCCGAGTCCGTCTGGATCGAGCTGATCAGCGAGAACGAGCAGCCCGGGCCGGACCACAGGCGCCGCCTGACCCGGTACGGATGTCGATGGTGGTGACGACCGCGAGCGAGTCGTCGTTGCCCGCCGTCGCGAGGGTGTGTCCGTCGGGGGAGAACGCGACCAGGCTGTCGACGTCGTCCGGCCATCCGTCGAGGACGCGTCGCGCGCCGTCGGCCGGCCGGTGCAGGACCCATCGCACCACCGGACGCTGCGCCCACTGCACCCGGGAGACCATCCATCTTCCGTCGAGGGACAGGGCCGTGGCCGTGACTCCGGTGTTCGCAGGTGGTGGCGGGAGCGCGACGAACCGGTCGCCATGCGCGTCGAACACCGGCAGAGCCAGATCCGCGCAACCTCGGGCCCCGAGGAGCAACCGGGCCCGTTCCACAGGTCGTTCCCCAAGTGTGTCGGGCGTCGGTTCCCGGGGCGGTCCGTCGTCGGGCCCGGCGCCGCACGCTCCACGCCCGCCCGGTTCGTCCCCGTCCGCAACCCCGGGCGGCGGCAACTGTGGCGGCGGTGGCGAGTTCGCCGGCGTTGCTGCGGGAGTTGTGGGCGAGCAGGGCGAGCAGTTCGGTGTCGTGGATGCCCCAGTCGCCGAATCGCCGTACGAGTGTCGCGGTGGGGTGTCGGCGCAGCAGGTCCTTGAGGTCCCGCAGGAGGGCGTGTCCCCCTGGCGGGGGAGTGGCGCGGACGTCGAGGGGACCCCATGGACCAGGACACCGATTCCGGCCCGCCTCCGATCGACACGAGAACCCCCAGCGTCGCCCGCATGCACGACTACCTCCTCGGCGGCACCGACAACTACCCCGCCGACCGCCGCGCCTGCGCGAAACCCCTGCGCGTCGCCCCCGACCTTCGCGCCCTCCCGCTCAACAACAGGGCGTTCCTGCGCCGCGCGGTGCGCGTGCTGGCGCGCGAGCACGGGATCCGGCAGTTCCTCGACCACGGCTCCGGGCTGCCGACACGCGACAACGTCCACCGGGTCGCCCAGGCCGTCCACCCCGACTGCCGCGTCGTCTACGTCGACAACGACCCCACCGCGCTGGCCCACAGCCGCACCCTCCTCGACGAGAACGACGGATCGGCCCGATTCCTGTGCGCCGACCTGCGCGAACCCGACACCATCCCCGACCACCCCGACCTCCGCACCACCCTCGATCTGGACCGGCCCGTCGCCGCCCTGTTCGTGTCCGTACTCCACTGCATCCCCGAACACGACAACCCCAAGGCGATCGTGCGCCGCGTCGCCGAACGCCTGCGGCCGGGCAGCTTCGTCCTGGTGTGCCAACTCGTCAGCCACGACGCCCGCGCCCGCGAGGCGGTCACCCGCTGCATGGACGCGGCGGCCGATGGGGCGCCGTGCGATCCCCCGCCTCCGTCGACGCCTTCCTCGAGGGCCTGCACGTCGAACCACCCGGCCTGACCGAGGTCACCGACTGGCACCCCGACACCGAACCCCGCGTCCTGCAGGGCGGCGACTTCATCGAATACGGCGGCCTCGCCCGCATCCCCTTACCTTCCGCCGAACTTCCGCCGACACCGGCGCGATTGGTCCCCCCGTGCGGGGTTGCCGTCCCGTGCCCGTCGCCTGTCGCCGGCTCCGATCCCGGATGGCCACGGGCCGCCACACCGTTCCTCACCACGGTCGTGAGGTCGAGGCGAGGCCACGACAGTATCTCCGGGTTGTCCAGAATCTCGATTACCGACGAAGTCCAGGAGCAACGCGCTCGATCGGGGCGGGGCGGGGCGGGGCGGGGCTGGGCGGGGCTGGGCGGTGCGAAGGGTCGGCCTTGAGCATGCCGACCACTGCCACGCAGGTGCTTCGGCCGACGACGGAACCGCGTGCCCTGCAGGTGGAGATCGCTCGTTCGACGACGCGGTCTTTGGTCGGCCTCGTTCGCGCCCCGGGTGCTCGGGTCGCCGCCTCGGTGCGGTAGCGGTCGCGGACTGTGGCTCGGCCGTTGCGCCGTGTGGGGCTGCTCCGTCGTGGGAGCGCCTCAGATCTGCGGCGTGAACTCCCATGTGCCTCGCCGTAGGTCGAGGGTCGCCGTGCGGTCGATCCTCTCGGGGGGTTTGCGGCCGAGGCGCCAACGCTGCGGCAACACGGAAAGATGGATGACCGCGGTGCCGTTGTCCGTGTGGTCGGGATCCGCGGGGACACCGATCCAGTACGCGCTTTCGCGAATCAGGTCCCGCATCGCCGCGGCGTCAGGTTCCGCGATCGTGTCCGGCGATCGGTCGGATTCTCCGGCCGACGAAGAGCGGGCCGACAGAGCCAGCAGTCGGCCCAGTATCCGGGCGGGCATGGACGCATCGGTGGACTCGATCGCCGCGTAGCAGTCGTCGTGTCCCGAGTACCACAGCCGCGAACCGGCCAATCGGGGCAGGATCGGCGTGTCGTACTCGGCGGTTCCCACCGCGAGGGCCACGTCGTCGAGCTGCGCGGAGGTCGGTCGCGCCGGAACGTCCACGATCGACACCTGGTACGGCGACCACGTACCGTCCAGGAGACGGGGCAGATCGTCGCGGCGCATCACCAGGATCTCCTCGCCCAGCCCCGGGGTGCCCGCGGCCCACGAACCGACCCTGTGCACGGCGCACTCGACCTTCTGCTCGGCGGCGATCCGCGACGGTGACCACAACGAGTAATCCGCGTCCAGGAAACTCGTCGTCTCGAGACCGAGAACGACCACGGTCTCGCCCGCCCACCGCACCATCAGATCCACCACCTCGCCCGCCTCGGCCGGCGTCGCGTGAACCATCCACGAACCTTCGCCTTCACGAACGCCGAACGTCAGCGGGAACACGCCTCCGTGCGACCCCGCCCCGACGGCCCCGAAAGTCCCGTCGCCGCAAACTTCGACCATCGCCGCACCCCCCCGGAGAGCCGTAACACCGTTCCCACCCACCGGCGATGATCCACCACCGGCCGACACACCTCACCCGCAGGGCCGTCGACGTGGCTTCGTGCCCGACCAGGATCGCCACGACGCCAGGCACATCGACGCCGCCCCGGGAACGTCAGGCCGTTCGGGCACGATAGCGATGGTGAGCGGCGATGATCATTTCCTTGCTGCGGCTGCGCGATTCCGCGGCGAGGTAGAGCCGTTCCAGGAGCGCGGTAGCGCTCCACGTCGCGGGCGCGGCTGATGTAGGTGGCGGCCTCGACGTGTTCGAGGTAGACCATCTCCTGCGGGCCGCCGTGAGGGAACCGCAACAGCGTCATCGAGGAGGGCGGCGTCAGGTCCGTGGCGCCGGCGAACCTCACGATCCTCACCTGCACCCACCGGCGTTCGATCGCCTCGAGCAGGAACCCATCTGTTCGGCCATCACCCCCGCCCCGCCCACCGCGCAGGGCTCGCAGAGGTAGTCGAACGTGCGCCGGCCCGGATGAAAGACCCGCAGGAACGACGCATCGTTCACGTCGAGATGCGGACACCCACGCACGTCACGAAGGCCCGTCCGGGTAGAGGAGTCGTAATGCGGCGACCGCATGCGGGCGCCACTCCGGCGTGCCGGCGAAAGGTCCCGGCGGCCGGCTCGTGCGGACGATCGGCATCGCGCAGCCGACGCGACGGCTGATCGTGGACACTCTGGCACTTGGATCACGCGGTTCAGGAAGGGACGTGCGAGTCGCAGGCGTGACAAGCGCCAAGGTCGGTTGCGAGATGTCTCGCGCCTGCACGAACAGGTACACGGGGCGATTCCGCCATCCACGCTGTGCGTGTCTCGTCGACCCTAGAGTCGAAGTGGTGGCACTCCGGCCTGGTCGAGGAGCTGATGCATGTACTCCACGGGGAGCGCTGAGTTGGCCGCCGCGAACGACGCCGTTTCTTCGTCGTACAGCAATTCCACGAGCTGGCCCAAGGGAAGCCGTGCATCGCCGGCAGCCTCCTGCCGCACGCGAACATCGGAGTCGTGACTGAGTCGCTCGACCAACTCCGGCCCGGCATCCGGATCCATGAGTGCGATCTGACGCAACCTCTCGTTCGGGTGATCGGCATAGTGCGCCAACCCCGGCACGACGAAGTTCGGCCTGGACTTGATCATCGCCCAGGACAGGTGAGAGTCGTGTGCGTACATGTCGACGAGCAGTTGGTGCGGGGCGTCGTCGCAGTGGTGAGCGAGCATCAATCTGACGTAGGTGTCGTCATCCCTTGCGAGGAGTTCGACGACGTCCGGGGGCAGTTGGCGAAGGCTCGCAGCACTGCGCCGCAAAAGGACGTGAGCCGATGTGGCGGCTCTGCGCAGTGCGTCGGGGGTGTCGGAGGCTGCCCGGACCCATCGCGCGATCGGTTGTCTGCCTTCGGGAACGACGTAATCGATTGCGGCCCGCTCTTCCTCGGAGAGTTCCGCGTGCATGGAGGCCACAAGGCGCACGGTCGCATCGGGATCGAGACCGAGGCGTCTGGCCAGGTCCGCGGGCAAATGCTCGTTGCCCGCGACTCGAGCCCTGATGGAGGCGTCGGGATCGAGAGTCAACGCTTCGGCGAGATCCCGATCGAGCGTGCCGCCGGTCACGACCCGCTCTCGACGGGACGGATCGGCTTCGGCTCGAAACTCCACGAGAGATCTCGGCAATCGTGTCCGCGCGCGGACGAACGCTCGGATCGCTCTCTCCACGGCCGGGTCGGGATCGACCAATAGTCTTTCTCGAACTGCCGGACGCAGCATGATCCATACTGTTTCGTGCGACACGACGGCTGCTCGAACCGCAGGGTCGGGATCCTCTGCCAGTCGAACGCGGATGTCGTCGAACGGGCCGGGTAGACCCCCGGCGTACCGGCGAATCGTGGGATCGGGATCATCGGCCATACGTGTTACGGCCTCGCGTGACAGGACCGTGTCGGCCAGTGCCGCATTACGCGCGTACTTCTTTCGTACGCCGGCATCGACATCCTCGGCGAGCCGTCCGGAAATGTCCTGCGGCAAACGCTGATTCTCTGTCATCCGCATACGAATCTGCGGATCGGGATGAGCCACGAGAGCGGTGGCGATCGCACGCGACATGTCGTCGGACTCCAGCCATCGCCCCTGCGGAAGCGTTTCCATGGAGACGATACGCCGGGCGATCTCCGTCGGTGTGACCGGATTCGATACCAACGCACGCAACCACAGTGGATACAGCCTTGACATGGTGGAAACCCTCCGACATTCCCTCTTTGCCCGGAATTTATCGAACGTCGTCTTCAGGTCGTCAGAATATCCAGTCGACTTCCTTTATTCCGTCCTTGATATCGCGATAGTCCTTGTATATTTGGTCTTCCCATGAGTCGTCCGGAGCGGGTCCCATGTCTCTGTTCGGCACCTTCCAGCGATTCCCCTTCCCGTCTCCGTCGAACCATTCTATCTCCCCCCAGACACGCTTGTTTTCGAGAGCGGCTTCGAAGACTGTATACATCTCCCAGGCCGTCCCGAACCCCGGGGATGCTGGAGTCTCCCACCCATTCTTGTCTGGATAGAGCTTGGCCCAGAGACCTTTCACGGCAGCGTTGTGAAATTTTTCCCTCGGCGTGTTTCCCGGCAAGCCTTCCAAAGTGATGGAAAGCCGCGTGGAGTTATCATAAATAGCCTTCTCCACGGAGTCCATCCAGGCGCGTTGGACGAGATGGTGATCTCGTTGACGGCGAAGGGCCTGACCGGCGGCGAGATCGTCGCGCACCTGGCCGAGGTCTACGACATCTCCACGTCGAAGGAGACCGTCTCCACCATCACCGACCAGGTGTTGGCGGGATGAACGAGTGGCGCATCCGCCCGCTCGACCCGGTCTACCCGGTGGTCTTCGTGGACGCGATCCACGTGAGGATCCGGGACGGCCAGGTCGCCAACCGCCCCGTCTACGTGGCGTTGGGCGTCACCGTCGACGGCTACCGCGACATTCTCGGGTTGTGGGTCGGCGACGGCGGCGAAGGTGCCAAGTACTGGGGCCAGGTCCTGGGCGAACTCAAGAACCGGGGCCTCAAGGACTGTTGCGTCCTGGTCTGCGACGGGTTGAACGGCCTGCCCGACGCCGTCGCGTCGGTGTGGCCCGCCACCGTGGTCCAGACCTGCATCGTCCACCTCCTGCGGAACTCGTTCCGCTACGTGTCGAAGAAGGACTGGTCCGCGATCTCGCGAGACCTCAAGCCCGTCTACACGGCGGCGACCGAGGGCGCGGCGCACGAACGTCTCGCCGAGTTCGCCGCGACGTGGGAGGCCTCGTATCCGGCGATCGTGCGGTTGTGGGAACGCAGTTGGGCCGAGATGGTGCCCTTCCTCGCGTTCGACCGCGAGATCCGCACCATCATCTGCACGACCAACGCGATCGAGTCGATCAACGCCCGCTACCGCCGCGCGGCCAACGCCTCCGGGCACTTCCCCAACGAACAGGCCGCCCTCAAACGCCTCTACCTGGCGACCCTCGCCCTCGACCCCACCGGCAAGGGACGCGTGCGCTGGTCCAACAAGTGGAAGGCCGCGCTGAACGCCTTCGACCTGGCCTTCGACGGCCGCGTCACCGCCGGACGCACCTGAGCCGAACCGGCGACGACCGAACGAACGAAACCGAGTCGAAACCCAGACTCACTCGAACGAGACCCCGTACACCTAATTCCTGATACTCCCCCTTTACGGGTCGACTGGACTCCTGGCACGCGATGAAGCGGTCGACGAGGAGATCTACCCCCACCGACCGCCGCCAACGGGCATGAGGAGGTTGACAGCGATGATCTGCGCGGTGCTTGACGGAACTGACCATCGAAGTCGACTTTCGGACGCAGAGGCCGTCGGAATGACCGCCCGTCGCCGCCGATGTCCGGCGTGGCGTGGAGAACCGCGGGGGAAGCGGCGTGTGTTGCCCGGGGTGGCACGCGTTGCTGGCCGTCCCGGCTGGTGGTCCATGTCGCGACACTCCTGGGGGGAAGGCGACTTGACTCGGCGGGCGAAGCAGAGCGTCCATGGAGCCGAGCCCGGAACCACCGCGTAGGCCACGCGCCGGACCCACCCCCGGATGGGTCGGCTACGGTTCGTCGTTGACGATCGTGCAGCCGTGCAGGGTGCGGACCAGTTGGCGGGCCTGCATCCAGGGCAGGTGGGGTGAATCGAACGTCAGGGACTTCGCTGTGGAACTGGTGGTGCGGGTACGCGGGTCGATGCTCCAGAGCGTGCCGTACACGCCGGTGACCACCGATGCCGCCACGCGCACCGTCACCGCCCCGTTGCGTAGATGTGGGCACCATTGCAGGGATGGTTCGACGCCTGCGCGGGACATCGGCGGATGGGTGGTCTCCAGGCCGTTGGGCCAGTCCGCCCAGTCGCCGCGGTGGTCCTCCAGCAGCCACAACACGCGCTGTTCGTCGACGTCGCCCCGTTTCCCCGTGACCTGGCACAGGAGCAGTTCCATGGCTCTGCGTTGGCGTTGGGGGTGGACGAGTCCGAGGTCGGGGCGGCCGCGTCCCGGTCGTGAGGAGTAGCGGGCCCACAGGACGCCGTGGTCGTCGCGGTCGGTGGGTCGCGGTGGCAGGTGGGAGATGCGGAGGGTGTCGACCTGGAGATCGCGGGCGTCGCGGATCTCCCCGCTCCAAGTGCTCACGTAGGGGACCGGGATCGCGGGTTTGCGGTGGGCGGTGCGCTTCGGGTTCTTGGCGGCGCTCATGGCCACCGTGCCGGTCGATACACGGGGACGGGAAGGGTGTCGGGCGCTGGCAGATGTGGGACGCAGGGCGAGGCCGCCGGTGGCGGGGTCGGTGGGTCGACGTGCGCCGGGCGGTCCCGGGGAAGGTGTCCGTTGTTCGCCGGGTGTGCGGCCGCGATTCCGGAGACGATGCCGCCGCACCGTCCGAGGACGGCGACCGGGGCGAGGGCGCCCGCGCCGGCGTGGAGGGTCCCGGAGCGGGGGCAGGGCGTGCATGGTAACAACGCGGATCGTCCTCTCGAAGCGGTGGACAAGAGTCGCGGGGAAGGACGTCGGGGAACGAGACACGGGCGGGCGCGTGGGCGCGACGCACGGCGTCGCAGGAGTGCGCGGCCGACGCCCGCCGTCCGGTCGGGGCGGGCGTTCAGGCGGGGTGGGAGCCTGTCCCACAGATCAGGGACGTCACGGTGTCGGCGACGTCCTCCACGCTGCGGTGGTCGGTGTCCACGACCGGGCCCGGGAAAGCCGCGGCGATGCGGGTCTGGGCTTGCAGGCGATCCACGAGAAGGTGCCTGAAGGCCATCATGCCCCGATGGCGCGGGGTCGGGTTCTCGGCGGCGTCCAGGCGGTGGATCGCCTCGTAGGGGCTTACATCCAGGTGGATGATGAGGTCCGCCGGGGGGAGATGACGCTGAAGTCTGGCCGTCTCTTCGTCGGGGTCGGCGGTATCCGGGTCGAGATCGGTGAGGAAGGCGGCCATGGCGGTGACGGTGTAGCCGGCCATGAGTACCTCGCCGGGGGCGTCGAGCACGTGCGGATGCTCGGTGACGCATCGCAGGGCCGCCCGCCACAGCATGGTGCGGGTCTCGTTGCCGATGGTGGGGTGTTCCCAGGACAGGTCCACGAACCGGGGGTCCGGGCACGGCAGCGTCGTGATGCCCAACTCCCGGTGCACGCAGGCGGCGACGGCCGTCACCCCGGAGCCGGGGCCGCCCTCGATGGCGATCAGCCGTCGGGTGCGCGAGCCGGGCCGGCTCCTCGACCGAAACGGCGGGGCGATGGCGTTCGACGGTGCGGTGACGATCATGCGGCGCCTCCGAGTTCATCGGGGGTGAAGCTGGCGCCCACGAGCGAATCCCGCAGGTGCCGGAGCAGGGTCAAAGCCTGCGGGCGTGTCGGGTGCCGGGGCTCCGTCAGGACCATGGGCAGGCCCGTCGCGTCGAAGACGTTGAAACGCCACGTCAACACGACAGGGGTGGTGGGATGCGCCACACACGACGCGGTGACCGAGTGGGCGAGCGGAGTGAACGGGCGGAACGTCTCGTTCGGGACGAACAGCGGATGTTGTGGAACGTAGGGACGGGCCCGAGGCGTCGTCACCGCGCGCCGCCGTCCGATGCCGCGGCCGGGACCGTACCGAGCGTCGCGGCCACCTCCTCCCGCAACCGGCGGCGCTGCCCGGGAGCGGGGAACGCGTCCGCGATGCGCACGGCCTGGACGGCGGCCCGGATCAACGCGTCGCCGTCCGGCGACGCGTCCCGAAACGTGGCGGGGAGACGGGTCAGGTCGCCGACGGTACAGGAGACGGCCGGGGAACGGGTGCGTGCGGCGGCACGCGAAGTCCCGGTGGCGGTGCGGGCGGTGCGCGTGGGAACCGCGGCACCGCCCACACCGGCCCCGCCCACGCCCCCCGTTCCGGGGCGGGCGCATCCTCACGCCTTTGTGAGGAGCCGCGACCCACCGTGCTCTGTCTCGTCCACAGAGCACGGGTGCGGCAGTGCCGACGGCGGTGACCTCCGGATCGCGGTGCCACCGCCGTGGCGCCGATTACGGGCCGGCGGGTTGGGTGGCCGCGAGGAAGGAAATCCCGGGCTCCTGGCGGACTCGCGACCTGAACCGCAAACGGCGCAGGTTGCGAGAGTCGTTGGGGTGACGGTCCGTCGGGACTGGTTGTCCCGGCGGGGTTTCAGGTGACCATCGTGGTCGCTGCTCTCCAGGCCACGGAGTTGGCGGATTGGTCGTGAGTGGCCAGGCCGGGTTCAACAGGCGCTCAGCTTGATCTTTAACCCATTCTTCGGGGTTTGGTGCCCTTGTTGTGGTGGCTGGGTCGGGTGTAGGACTCGCCGGTTTTGACGATGCGCCCGACGTCGTGGCGGGGTGCCCGTCTGTAATTCCTCGAGCCTGGCGGTCGCCCCGGACCGGGGGTCGAGGGTTTGGGTGCACCGGCCGGACGTGCGGTCTTCGAGCGGAGGTTCCTGAACCCTCGACGGACGCGGGCCGGGGTCAGTCGGTTCGGTTCGGCCGGTTTCTCCCAGGGACGTCGCAGGTCGTCGGCGAGCGGCCGGGCGAGGAACAGTTGCGCGTAGGCGGCGATCACGATCCAGGTCCAGCGATCGGCGGATTCGGGGTCGCGGATCCTGGGCGCGGTCCAGCCGAGCGTCTGCTTGAACAGGCGGAACGTGTGCTCGATGTCGAACCTTCGCAGGAACGACTGCCAACAGCGGTCGACGTCGGCTTCGGTGGCATCGGTTCGGGACCCCCACAACCAGACCGGCTTGGGCTCGCCCCCGGTGGGCAGGTGGTCGACTCGGAGCCGGACCACTGTTCCGGAGATCATCGGCAGTTCGCCGTCGAACCCTTCCCAGGCACTGCGGCGGGTCAGCCGCGGGTGGAGCCGGTCCCACGCGGTCGCGGTCGCGGTGCCATAGCGGGTGGTCTCGGTGGTTGTCGCTGCCTGGGGTTCGCCCCAGGTGTCGGGTTGCCCGAACACAAACTCGCCCCCGTGCTTGGGCGGTCGGCCGCCCTGCGGGTCGTAGACCCTCGCAGGCGTCGGCCGGCGCATGACGCGGTCCGAGCGCATCCGGCCGAGCACCTCGACCGGCAGGTCCGCAAGGAGGAAGGCGATGCGGGGCACGTCGTAGCCGGTGTCGAGCACCACGAGCACGTCCGGGTCCCGAGGTGTGTACTGGTCGGCGTCGATCAGGCGTTCGACGACCGCTCGGACCTGGATGGCGGTGGTGGCCGCGACGTCCTCGCCCGGCCCGAGCCGGATCGCGTCCAGGACCACGGTCCACGAGCTGCGGCCCGGCTCCAGTGCCGCGACGATCGAGTACGGCCAGCCGGGCACCATCTGATGCTTGCCCTCGCCGCGGCCGAACGTGTGGCAGAACGAGCGGTCCGGGCTGGTGTCCGCGTCCGGCCGCAGCCACGGCGAGACGTCGACCGCAAGCACGATCCGCCCGTCCGCAGCTCTTGGCAGAGGCATCCGCGCCAGGGCGTCCCGCAATCGGTCGGTGTCGATCCGGCCGCCGTTGACCGCGTCGTAGAGCGCTCCGTGACCACGGCGGTGCTCCGGTGCGAGTGACAGCCCGACCAACGTTCTCACCGGGCCGTCGGCACACAACACGGCATCCGCCAACTCGAACAGCGCGTCACCGCGGCGGGTCAGACAGGCATGGAACTCGACCCGGAAGCGGGACAGTTCCGCGAATGCCTCAAGTCGCTCCGGCCCATACGGCGGACTCGTCACCACGGCCTCCGCCCCCGATCCCTCTGCGCCTTTTGGTCGAGGCAAAGGATCCGGCAAAGGCCGCCGACATCACACGCGATCACCGAAAGCGCGGACACACGAGCGCCGGACTGCTACCGGCCGAGCAGGAGGATCGGCATCAAGCTAGAGGAGCCGCCACCGGCGATACACACGGGCCATGCCGCCCGCAGGACGTTCACGATCACCGGATGCACGCTCGACCACGACCCCGCCGTCCTCGGTCCACAGCCGGTCCCCGGCGTGCAAGAACAGCGGCTGCTCCAGTTCGAACACCGAGCACCCGGGCTCGAAGTCCACCCTGTTCAGCAGCAACATCCTCGGGGCCGTCACACGTTCACCGGTCAGCATCACTTCCCCATACTCTCGCAGAGGTCGAGTGAGCTTCCCGAGCACGCCAGCGGAATCGATGATCGCGACCTGGGTTAAAGAACAAGCTGAGTGCCTGTTCCATATCCCGGGGCCAGGGACCGCGCGGGTTCGACCGCTCTTTGAGGGGGTTACGAGGTGTTACGCCCGGGGTGCCTCCGGGCGTAACACCTCGTAACCCCAACGGGCCCTTTCTTCCTTACTGTTGGTGATGTCGACGGGGTTCCTGTCGCGTCAAGTCACTGCGTTCCGTTTCTTGATTCGGGTACGGAGCCGGATGAGCAGGGCGGGCTGCAACCGTGACGGTGCCGAGGAAGCGGATTGAGTACCGATACTCAGGACATCACAGGGCCCGTTCGCAAGACTGCTCGCATGAGCCAGCTGCACAGCACATCGACGCAACAGATCGTTCCTTGGCGGAATACGCGACGCTTCGCGCCCGGCTTGTCGGTTCTCGCGTGGTCGCTGCTTCTGCCCGTGGCCACGGCGTGGAAGGTCGGCGTTCAAGACGATCCGACGGCGGCCGCCTCACGCCTGCCCGTCAAGCATGTGTTCGAGCCGTGGGTGACAGGCTCCGCCGACCGCGAGCTTGGCCTGATGGGCACGGTCCTGTTCGTCGTCGCCTCCACCGCGATCCTGACTCTCGCCGTGCGGGGATGGTTCGACGGCCGCTGGTGGTTCGTCATGGTCGGCGTTGCGGCGGTGGGCATACCGGCGGGCTGGGCGTACCGAGTGACGACGGCCGCTTACGTCGATTCCAGTATCGGTGGAGCATTCGTCGCCTTCGGAGTGATCTTCTGGGCCGTGCTCATCCTGCCCTTTGTCGTTATGGGAGCCCTGGCAGTCCTTGAGGACCCGGATCCCATCGACTAGGAAGGCTCCTCGGACGTGGCTGTGTCCGGTCGATGAGGGGATCGGGCTGTCGGATCGGGTGCTGGTGTGGGAGCGTGGAGAAGCTCCGAAATGTGGTGAGAGCGGGTGGCGGTGATCCGGATGGCCGTCAGTCTCGGTCGTTCTCGCGGGATGTCGGCTGGCTCGTCCGCCGTGATTGCCTGCGGGTAATACGCCTGGTCATGAGTGTGATCGCGGCCCAAGTGATCAACGACTCCGAGTGTTGAACGAGCCGTTCATAGTCGCGGGCGTGTCGGCGGGCGTGCATGACCCAGGCGAGCGACCGTTCGACCACCCAACGACGGGCCAGGACGACGAATCCGACGGCGTCCTTCGGCCGGCTGACGGTCTTCAGTGTCAGGTTCAGGTACTTCTTTGCCCAGGTCACCAGCTGTCCGGCATAGGCGGAGTCCGCCCAGACGATGGTGATCTCGGGGTGCAAGAGCCGCAGCCTGAACAGCACTTCCTTGGCCGCGTCGCGGTCGGTCATGTCGGCTGGGGTGACCAGGACGAACAGCAGCAGGCCCTTGGTGTCCACGACCAGGTGCCGCTTGCGGCCATTGACCTTTTTCGCCGCGTCGTAGCCGCGCGAGTCCTTGCCGACGGTCTCCGCGGCCTTCACGGACTGGGAGTCGATGACGGTGGCGACCGCCCCGGGGGCTCGGCCCATCCCGCGCCTCACGCGTTTGCGGAGCTGGTCGCGGATCTGTCCGACGACGCCGGCAGCCGCCCAGCGGGCCATGAAGTTGTAACAGGTTCGCCAGGGCGGGAAGTCCCGTGGCAGGGCCCGCCATTTGCAGCCGGTGTCGACGACGTAGCGGATCGCGTCGACGATTTCCCGTCGTGGGTGTTTCTCCGGTCGACCGCCGGTCGGGCTTTCGCAGGCCGGTGGCGGCAACAGCGGTTCGATCAGGGCCCATTCGTCGTCCCAGGTGTCCGAGGGATAGCAGCGGTGCCGCGCCATGTGCCTCTCCCGGAGGGACGGGGTCGGGGCCGGCCGCGAAGCGGCCGGCCCCGACCGATCAGGCGTCGATGTAGTCGGCGATCACGTCGAGCGTCGACTCGACGGAGTTGAGCTGGGTGTTGAGGTGCCTGATCCAGAGGCCCTTGGGTTGCAGGGCCGCGTGCGGGGCGACGACCCCGGTGATGAAGCGGCGGATCTCGGTGAGCTTCTCCCGGATCACCGCGACCTCGTATGCCTGGAGTTCGGAGGGGTCCGAGCAGAACTTGTAGCCGTCCGCCCTGGCCCAGATCAGCGGCGGCCAGGCGCGTTCGGCGATGATGTCCCGCAGGCAGGCCAGGCCCGCGCGGGTCTGGTGGGGCGACAACTCGGTTGATCTGACCAGCTGTTGGAAGGTCAGACCGGCTGGCCGTGCCTCGAAGAGGACGAACCGGACGGTGTCGGCGTGTCGCTGGGCTGCCGCCGATCTGCGCTCGGAGGCGCGGGGCATCGCCTATTCACCCTGGAGGAGCCGGGCGAGCTCGCCGTCGACGTCGACCCGCCCGGTGTCGACCGCCGTCTCGATCCAGTCCAGCGTCGCTCGAACACGTGAAACGTTCTCGTGCACGACCGTGCGTTCGTCCTCGCCCAGGTGGTGATCCCGCAGGCCCGGGACGACCCGGCCGGCCGCCGCGACGAACATGTGGCAGGCCGTGACCAGGTCCATGAACTCCATCGTCCGCTCGATCCGGCGGATCGCCGGTGCGGCGAGGTTGGTCTCCTCGAAGTGCTCGCGGGCCTGTCGGTCCCGCTCGACCTGGGCGTGGTTGACCTGGTGGCGGGCGGTGTCGTCGGACATCGCGCGGAAGGCGACGTCGGGGCGCCGCAGCAGACCGGTGGTCACCTCGGCGGCGACGTGGTCGTCGCGGGTCAACTCCTCGACGACCCGGACCCTGTCCTGCTGCTTGACCTGGGCGACCACCGTCGGCCGCCGCAGGAGATCGGTGGTGACCACCGCGGCGACCTCCTCGTCGCGGGCCAGGGTGTGGATCGCGCTGACCTTCTCCTGCGGTGTGATCGGCCGCTCGACCTGCCGACCGACCCGGCGCCTGGCCCCGTCCGCGGTCCATCGGGGCTTGCCCTCCGGTGGCGTGAGGATCGCGGCGAATCGCTCCCGCTCGTCGGTGATGCCCGCCAGGATCTTGTGGACCGTGAACGAAACTCCGGACTGACGACGCTCCTTCGGCCAACGTGAGGCCGTCCACCGGGCGTGGGTCACCGAGGCATACGACAGTCCGATGTCCTCGGCCAGGCGGAACAACGACGCCCTGACCGTGAAGGGTTCCTCGCTCCGCTCCTGGCCGCCGATCTCGCGCATCGGCTCGATCTCCACAACTCCCCGCACACATCACGAGCGTCGCCTTCAATACCGAGGACGGAGTCGAGAACGGCTACGCCGACGTCGACTTCGTTCTGACCTGCCGCGACGGCCGCGACGCCGTCGTCGACACGCTCACCGACCACCTCCGGCACGTGTGGCGCGCCGGCGGCACATCCCCGCCGCCCCGCGCCGACGATTGAGCGCAGAGCACGACGGGTGAACCGGCCGCCGTCGGTGCCGCCAGGGAATACGTCCACCGAGCACCTCGACCGCGATTGTTCGCGGTCGTCCGCGACCGTCCGCACGGACCGGGTTAGCGCCGCCGCGGTCGCCAGGTCCGCTCGCGCGGCGGGTCGTCGGGGGACAGGGCGATCGCCTCGTCGGCGACGCGCGCCGCCAACACGACCAGCCAGGAGGCGTGTTCGGCCAGGAACCGCAACCGCAGCGCCAACGTGTCCCGCGCTTCGAGGTCGCCGTCACCGGCCCGCTCCAGAGCCATGTTCCCCAGGGTGATGCCGTTTGCGACCTCGGACATCTCGACCGCGCTCTCCCGTGCCCGGTGGCGCGGTCCCGTGCAGGTGCCGCCGGCTCCCTCCACCAGCGCCGCGGCCGCGGCCAGGCCGAACGCGGTGACGTGCGGCCCCGTGCCACGACCGGATCGGGATGCGCCCACGATCGGAGGATCGCGCCGAACGCACGGGTGCCGTCCGGTTCCTGCTCCAGGTTGTCCTCCAGGTCCCATGCAGTTCTCGGGGGCTCGTAGCGCGGGATCGACAGCGAACATCGACGGCACCGGCTCCCCGATCGACGTCGGCCCCATCGGCAGCGCCGGCCAAACCCCACGACGCGCCGGACCGGCAAAGACCTCGGGCAGCACTGTCGAGGAGGGCACCGGTCACCTGCCGATCGATCGGCATACCGCAGCCGACGCTCACGCCCGACCCGAATCGGGCTGTTCCTTCGAGAGCGCGGTTCGGGGCGGGCGTCGCGTCCGCGTGATCTTGTCGATCGCCGCGCGGGCCGCCGCGCCGGGGCGATCGATGTCCGCCAGGCCATGTGCCGCGGCTTCCGCGCCGGAGCCGAAGAGCGGCACCGGGGACGTGTACTCGATCGCCGCCCATCGGGTGTCGGCGTCGATGCGACCGTCGAGCAGGGCCAATCGCAGCGCCAGGAGGTCGTCACCGCCGTGGCAGCTCACCCACCCGGCACAGACGCGGGCGCCCGGCGCGTCGCGGTCGATCACGTGGCATTGCCACAGTGCCGCCAGCTGAGCGGGCGTCGGCGCATCGTTCGGGGGAAGCTTGGCGTACTGCTCGGGCGCCCAGATGCCCGAAGGCACGTCGCGCCGATACGGGCAGGTTCGCAGGGACGGGGCGCGGGTGGGCCGTGGGTGGGCGAGACGCCACGCCCGGTGTCGTCGGGGTGGGGGGTCGGGAGCCTGTACGAATGCGACATGTTTCGGCCGTTGTCCTCTGTGACGGGTGCGGGTGCGCCGATGCGAGCCGGGATCACGATGGCACGCGGCGTACGGTCGGGTTCCGCCGAGGAGCCGGCCGGGTCACGGCCTCGGATGGCAGCGCGTGGTCCACCAACCGGACGCCACCTCGATTCATGAGGTTTTCGTCGCGACGAGCGCGGTTGTCGCGACCTCCTGGGTACCCGGGGCACGGCCGCGGCCAATCGGGTGGGCGCGACAGCGTGTTGTGCGTGCGCACCGACAGCAATCGTGTCGCCCGTATCGACACTGTTCGTTTCCCCACCGGCAAGGGCATCCTGGTCCACGTCACGGTGTGGCCGCTCCCGGGCTGAGGGATGGTGCCGTCGGAGGTCCTCGCCCTCGGCGACGGCCCAGGGGTTCGGCGCATCCCGCGCCGTCGGCGGCGGCGTCGCGGCCCGGGTGATCTGCGGCGGCCCCGGGAGGCGCCTCGCCGGGATGGTCACGAAGTTCGGGCGCCGACATGCCGGGCCGGATGGGTGGGCGCGGGAGAGGCCGTCGCGGGTCACAGGCAGCTCCACGGGCGGTTGCCGTCTGCGCAGGTCGCGGGTGGTTGGGGGAACATCGGGGTGTGCGGCGGGGTGGGCTTCGGCCTGGTGCGTTCGGTCCGGTAGTGGATCGTCGCGGATGCGCGGACGACGAACGGGTGTTCGGTGTAGGCGTGTTGCCAACGCACGGGCTCGGCGTCCGGGCTGCTCCCGCTCCCTCCGAGCGGGCCGTATTGCTCGTCCGCGCCCGGCGGGGGCGTCGGGTCCGGGGGGCGCAGGTCCGGAACCGGTTGTGGCCGTGCCCAGGTCGCCGTGTCCGGCGTCAGCCCGAGCCTTCGTGCCTCGCGCTCGAACGCGGTCGTCGATGTCGTGGGATCGTCCGTACCGTAGAAGTGCACGACCGTGGACGTGCATGTCACGCCCGTCATGCCCGCCCGGGGTTTCATCCGGGGTGTGGTGTCGCGCCAGCACCGGTCGAAGACGAAACGCTCGAACCTCGCACCCGTAGGCCGGCCGAAGACCCGGAAAGGCGCCTCCACCTCGACCCGCGCACGCCGCTCCTCCGCGCGATGCCTCTCGTGCTCCTTCCTCTCGTCCGCCGCGAACTGCCGTTGGCACGCGTACAGCCCGCCGAGGAAGGTCACGACCGCCAGGGTGATCACGGCCAGGACGCAACAGGCAACCACCCATCGGCCGCGTATCGGGACGCGAAGACATGTGCCCATCGTGGCCCGCAACCGCCCCGGTATCGGCGGCCGTTGCGCACTCGCAACCCACCCCGCCACGACGCGGCAAGCCCCCGTCCCGGCGCGTGACGCACGGCCGGGCCCGGCGGCCACGCTCGAGACCGCTACCGACGACAACTCCATTGCAGGCCGACGGCGTTGGTACAGAGCCGATCGGGGCGATCCTCCGCCTCGGCGCTCTCGGTATCGAACCGGCCGGCACTCCGGTGCCCGCCGTTCGGGTCGAAGTCACCGGGATCGACAACGGTGCCCGGTTCCGGTCCGCATTCCACCGGCGTCTTCGACAAAGCCATCGCCCACTGACGACCCGAGTACACAAAAAGCAGGAGCCCGGCCACCGGCCGGGCTCCTGAACACTGGTAGCGGGGGCAGGATTCGAACCGTGCGACCTCTGGGTTATGAGCCCAGCGAGCTACCGAGCTGCTCCACCCCGCGTCGGTACGACCAGTCTACGGATTCCGAGCGGCGGGCGCGTCTCCTTTTCTCCGGGCGGCCCACTACCGGTGCCCGATCCCCGAGTTTGCCGGCCCGCTCCCACCTTCACGACTTCACCTTCGTCGCGACCGGCCGCACCGCCGAGCCGCCAGGGCGGCAAAACCAAAACCCAACCCTATGTCCAGTTGAAATGGACAGATTCTGTCTATCCTTACTAGACAATCGAGAGTGGGGGAACTAGCGTCCTACCCGCACCACACGTCACGGCCCCCCGACCCGAAGGCTCACTCCATGTCCATCGACACCCTGTTCGACCAGCCGGACATCGACCCGGAGCTCGAAACCCG
Organism: Embleya hyalina; assembly: GCF_003967355.1. Classification (GTDB taxonomy): domain Bacteria; phylum Actinomycetota; class Actinomycetes; order Streptomycetales; family Streptomycetaceae; genus Embleya; species Embleya hyalina. The sequence continues at coordinate 187,360 of NZ_BIFH01000031.1, forward strand.
CGAGTGGAAGCCCGTCCCCAGCTACCCCGCCACCGTCACGCGGACCGCGAGCGGATGGACCGCCACCATCGCCGATCTCCCCGACGGTCGAGCCGCCGTGGCCCAGGGCCGCACCTGGAAGGAGGCCGAGCACAACGCCTTCGAATGCGTCGCCGAACTGCTCGGTCCCGACGCCGAGATCTTCACCATCGTCGCGAACCCCGCCGACCCCGACGCCGCCACCGTCGTCAACGCCCTCTTCGACGCCCGCCTCGCCCTCGCCCACGCCGAACAAGCCGTTCGCGACGCCGCCCGGCACGCCGCCCGCACCCTCACCGACCAGGGCTGGAACACCCGCGACGCGGGCGCCGTCCTGCGTTTGTCCCACCAACGGATCTCACAACTCGCGCCCCGCACCCCACGCTCCGCGTAGCCACCCAGAGACTCGACATACTCCGCCGATGTCATGGCCTACTCGCTTGCCGACGGTTCTCCCGGTCGACCGTTCCTGCGATTGCGCTCGGCCGAGGAGCAGTTTCCCTTCGACGAGGACGGAGACGACCGCAACTCCTTCTTCGACCTTGACGAACTGCGCGACATCAGCGAACTCATGGCCCAATATGCGGGGAGCCTCGCCCACCTGGCGCTGCTGCAGCGCCGGATCATCGACCGGGAGGCGCAACACCCCTCCGGGCCCTCACGGTTGCGCCCCGACGGCCTATTGCCCGCGCCGATCGGCCCGTTCCGGGAACACGTCCGCGATGCGTTCGATATCCCCCCGAGCCACGGCACATCCTCGATGTAGGACCCACAGCGGCGGACGAGGGCACAGCCGCAGGCTCCGGCCGCTTCTCGAGGAGGACACCGACCCGGTGCGGTCCCGCCATGTGTGCGCTCACATCCTCCGACGCTTCGCGGGGGCGTCCGCCCGAAGTGGCCGGGTGGCGGATCGCGCCGCACGTGGGGGCTCGGCCGCGGGCGGCCGGGCCGGCGGCGTCATGTGAGTACTCGGCCGAGTATGTGTGCGGACGCCCCGGGGCGGGGCGAGCTCGTAGCGTGCTCGGCATGGAGAAGACGGTTTCGACGCCGCGCGGTGGTATTCACGGGTTCCTGGCCGCGCTGGCTGGGGTCGCGATGCTCGGGGTGTTCGTGGTGATGGCGATGGCGGATCTGATGGCGCTCTACGGTGTCGCGGACGGGTCGGGGGTCTGTGATGATGCCGCGTGTCGGGCCCGGTATCGAAGTGACTTCCGGTGGACGCTCGGGACCTGCGGGCTCAGCTTCGTGGTGACGCTCGTCGGGTTCGCGTCGGCCGCGTGCCTGCGGCGGTGGCGGTTCGCGATCGGGGTGCCGGTGCTGCTTTCGGGCCTGGCGCTTCAGCTTCCCGGGCTGGGGTTGACCTAGGGCCTGTCCGACAAAACGATCATGGTTGTGGTTCGCGGAGCCACAGGATCAGCGAGGCCAGGACGACACCTGCGGTCGGTACGTCCAACGAAAACCGGACCACACCGCAGGACTCCTGAGCGAGATCTGCCCGGACGCCCGCACGCGGCCGGACCCGGCCCCCAAGACCGTGGGCCGATTCATCCGCCGATCCCTCCACCTCGACAGCACGCTCGGCAAGGAAACCATCGACGCGCACCTCGACATGGCCATCCCGCCGTCCGCGAAATCCGTCGCGAGCTCGTCAGGAGACCCCAGCCCGCTGCGCCCGCCGCAGTGCACCGTCGCCCGCTTCACCGTCCGCGTCCCCGACCCGTCCGGAACCCGGATCGTGCCGTGGACCGACTTCTGCCACGACGCCGCGAATCCCGCGGACACGACCCGTTTGCAGCGGAGCCTGGAGGATTCTTCTGAGAGTGGAGGTGATCTCCCCCAGTCGCACTCATGCGGTGCCGTCTCGGGATGCGGGTCGAGGGGCTCCCGACGACACGTAGCCGTGGCCCCGGTTTGAAAAGGCGGGGTCAGTCGTCGCTGGGCGTCATGTCGTATTCGCCGACGTCCAGATCCGCGCCGGTTGCGGCGAGGAAGTCCACCACCGCGCGGTCCAGGCGCCGGCCGAAGAGGTTCGTGTCGTCCACCGAGCTGGAGGGCTTCTCGTCATGCCGGTTGAAGAAGCGTTCGACCTGGAGAATCGTGCCCCCGGGGCCTTCCTCGGTTGCGAGACGGGTTGTCAGATCGGTGAGCGCCTCCATGCGGGGTCGGAGCCTGCCGATGACCTGGTGGATCTGCTCGTCGACGGACAGGCCGGGCTCGCAGCAGCGAATCTTCCAGCAGTGACAGAACGGGGTGACGGGAGGTGAGGCTGTCAGGCTCCCCCGCACCGTGACCTCGTCCGGTTCCACGCCAAGCAGCCGGGTGATCTCGTCGGCGGTGGTGTCCACGCTGGCGATCGCAAAGTAGACGTACTGAGTCAACGACACCCGCAGAGATTACCGACGCAGGCCCACTGCCGCCTGAGTATTTCCTCGACTGCTGCCTGGCGTCGGGCGGGGATGTTGCAGGCTGCCAGTCCGGTTCGGGTCCGGGCACCAGCACGTCGGTCATGCCGTTCCTTCGCTCGTCCGCCGCAGAGTGTCGGCTGTGATGCCCGCTCCAGTGGTTTCGTCGGCCTTGCACCCGTCGTCAGCCGCCTCGCGTTCGGCTGCGAACTCGTCGAGGAGTTCATAGAGGACCTCGATCGCGTGCTTGTCGTCGTCGGGCGGCAGGTCCCAGTACGTGTCCCAGCCGTGCGGGAGCGCGATGTGCAGGACCTGGCCCGGCCAGGCGTGGTTGCAGTCGCGGCCTCGGCGGGCGATGAGCCACTCCGACCAGCCGGCGAGACCTTGTCCGCCGTGTCGGGCGGCGCTTTGGTCGTAGCCGTTCAGGAACGCGGTGATCGTGTGGAAGGAGGTCTTGCCCATGAACATTCCGGGGCGGTGGCCGACGCAGGCGAAGTACTCGCGTTCGCTCATCTCCTCGAGAGGCTTCGTCTGACCCTCGTTCGTGCCGGTCATGAGTTGCCGCCGGTGGGGTGCAGGATGCTTTCGGCGATTTCGCGCACGCGGTCCGGGGTGATGCCGGTGCGTTGCTCGACGGCGAGGGGGTGGTCGGTGGGTTCGAGTTCGATGAACGGGCGGTCGCCGACCGGGCGGCTGTGGACGTGCGTCTTCAGGTTGACCGTGCTCGGTGAGTAGAGCGGCAGATCGGTGCTCAGCCAGCCGAAGTACGGGGGCTCGGACTCGCGTCCCGGGGTGTCCCACAGGTCCGCCATGCGGGCGAAGCTCTCGCGGCTGAGGGAGGCCCAGACGCCCCAGGAGAACACCTCGTCGCTGCCGATCACCGGTATTTCGACCAGTCCTTTCACGAAGTAGTGCTGCCCGTTGATGACGCACTGGTCCGACGACAGCAGGCAGTCGGGGCGTCGGCGAAGCTCGGGTCCCAGACGTAGGGAGCTGCAGCCGAGTAGTTCATCGCCGGTTCGGCGTGGCGCTCGCCGCAGCACGAGCAGGTGAATCCCAGGTCAGTGGCCATGGGACGGAGCCTAAGGATCGCCTTCGCCCCTGATTCACGGTGGGCTCGCGGGTCGGCCGATGATCGGCATGCCCGGGTCCACCGGCTTCCGCACACATGCCTGGTCGATCTGTGTGATCTTGTTGTTGGCCCCGGCGAGGCTGACCTGGAGCCCCTCGATCTCACCGAGCCGGCCCTCCCGGTCGGCTTCGGCGATCCGGGCCGGCAGGTTGTCACGGATCTCCGGCAGCCGTGGTCGCTGGGCGGGGTCTGGCCGCAGGAGTGAGCATCTGACACATGCTTCTCTGAACCATCGCTCGGGTCCCGCCGAATCGCGAACCCCTGTGCGTCGGCGAACGCCGGTGTCGGAGGCGCTGGTTACGGTGTCGCCGTTCGCATCCTCGGGAGGATCATGCGTCGGTACCGGAAGCACGTCGTGCTCTACGTGTTCGTCGTCGTGGCGGCGTGGTCGGCGACGCGTGTGCTCGACGAGGGTTCGCCGGCCGCCCCCGCGGAGCGGCCGGCGGTCGCGGACTCCCCGACGTCGCCGCCCCCGAGCGCCTCCGACGTCGCGGCGATGTGTGCCCGGCCGGACGTGGCCTGTCTGGTGGCGACCGCCACGTCGGGGAAGTAGGACGGGGCGGACGCCTCGCGCCGAGTCGCGTGCGTGGCCGCGAGGTTCGGCGCGGACGGCCGTGCCGGGCGTCGTCGGTGGCATCGACCATGATGGGCCCGTTCCGGATGGACGACGTGAGGAGTACCCGATGGCCGTGCCGACGATCAGTCCCGAGGAGCGCAGCGCCGCGCTCGCCAAGGCCGCCGCCGTCCGCAGGGAACGAGCCGCGGTGAAGGCGGCGCTCAAGAGCGGTCGGCTGTCACTGGGCGAGGTGTTGGCCACCGACACCCTTGCCGTGGGCAAGATGCCGGTCCGGGCCCTGCTCGAATCCCTCCCGTCCATCGGGAAGGCACGCGCCGCCGAACTTCTCGTCGAGTTGGGGATCTCCGGGAACCGCCGAGTCTGCGGCCTGGGCGTCCAACAGCGCGAGCGGCTCCTGGAGCGCTTCGCGCCTCGGGCGTGACCTGCGGACGCGGGGTGCCGACGCCCCACTTCGACGGATCCGACGAACCCCTCGACGTCGACACCGACTACCTGCCACGCGCCCGCAACAAACGCCGGGGGCGCCCCTGGCCGTCCGCGAACGCGAACACACCGCCCGACGCGCCGGCCACCCCTCGTGGGCCGAGGCGATCAGGGCGACGGCCATGCTGCCCGCCGCCCGAGCGGCCCGGGAATTGGGCGGCTCGATCCGATCGATCCGACTCCGGCGTGCCCGACTCGTCCCTGGGCCCGGCGCGAACGCGCCCGGGCCGGAAGAGCGGAGAGGGCCTTCGAGCGCTCCGCAGCCCGCGATATCCCGTCCCGCGTGCCGAGCCCGATGATTCCGGCCGCCCGCGCGGTACGCCACGCCGGCCCCGCCGATGGGGAACCTGCGCGTGGCCGAGGCCGAGGCGCCGTGAGGGACACGCCGTGCGGGGTCGACGTTCCCCGACGGTTCGCGCTCTTGATCCGATGTGCCCCACCCCTGCGCCCGCCCCCTGGGGCCTGCGCGTCCGCGTGGTCGGGGGCGCGTGAGAGTGTGGATTCGTCGGTGACGGACGGGAGTTCGGGGGAACGGATGCACAGTCGGGCGAGACGAATGGGTGCGGCGGTGATCGCTCTGGCGTCGGTCGGGGCCGCGCCGGGGTGCTCCTCGGGGGGCGGGTCGGGCAAGCCGCCCGTGCCCAGCACGTCGGTCGTGGCGCCGGTACCCGATCCTGCGGTGATCTCCGAGGCCGAGGCCCGCGCGGTCCTGGAGCGCTACGACACCGAGAACAACACGGCGAACGCGACACTCGACGGCGACCGCCTCGCCGGGGTCGAGGGCGGCGAACTGCTGGAAGGCTCACCGGCGGGGTACCGCGCCGACCGGGCACGCCCGGACCGGGAACCGTACAAACCGTTCACCCACCTCGACCCGCAGTTCTGGATACCCCGGGCGAGCGGCCATCCCCGCACGTTCGTCGCCATTGCCGCCACCGGAGCCGACAGCGAGGACAAGGCCGTCGTCCACTTCGTCCAGGACACGCCCGGCGCGCCGTGGAAGGCCGTGTTCACCGCCCACGCCCGGGTGGGCGACCCACCGGCGACGGCGAGCGCGAGCCCCGAACGCCTGGCTCGTCCCACACTCGACGACGTCGCCCGCGACGCCTCCGGCTCCGCGCGCACCACGACCGCGGGCGACGCCGCGGCGGTGTGCGGGCGATACGCCGCCGCAATGTCGGTACCCGCCGGCCCCGGCGCGGTCGAGGCCCGCCTCGCGCCGGGCAGTCACACCACCGACCTGCGCAAGCGGATCGAGGACGACGCCCACCGGGACGAGCGGATGTCGCAGACCACCACCGTCACCGCCCGCCCCGTGGCCCGGCAGACGTTCCAGACCGCCACCGGCGACCGCCTGGTCCCCTGCGTCCTGGACAAGACGATCGAGGCCAAGGCCCTGATACCCCAGGCACACCTGACCGCCACCGCCCCCACGACCATCGCGTTCCTGGGCCGGAGCGGCCCCTTCACCACCGTCAAGGAAACCTTCCTCGCCAGCGTCCTGATCCGGGTCCCCACCGCACCCGACACGCCGGCCACCGTCCTCACCGGCGGACTGGCCCAATCACACCCCCTCGACGCCACCGGAACCTAAGACGCGAACCCGGACCGAGCCCGCGGGGCGGCCCTGTTCGATCCACACCGGCCGCCACGCCCGCGCCTCGGCCGAATCCGGAAGGACGACCCCGTGACGACGGACCCCGCCGGCTACGCCACCCCCTGGTATTTCGCCCCGGCTCCGGACCAACCGTGGGACGTCAGCGTCGAGCAGGTCATCGCCTCCCTCGAACAACGACCCGACGCCCGCTGGAGGGCCGGGGAGGGCTTTCGCGCAGAGCCCCTCCTCGAGGTGTGGTTCCCCATCGGGCCGTGGCTGTTCCAGGGCTCCTACACCCCGCGTCCGCCGTCGCTGGGCATCCGCATCTGCGACGCCCGCGCCGCCGCCCAGGCGTGGACCACCTGGTTCCTTCCACAACTCCCCGCACACGTGTCGAGCGTCGTCTTCAACACCGAGGACGGAGTCGAGAACGGCTACGCCGACGTCGACTTCGTCCTGGCCTGCCGCGACGGCCGCGACGTCGTCGTCGACACGCTCACCGACCACCTCCGGCACGTGTGGCGCGCCGGCGGCACATCCCCGCCGCCCCGCGCCGACGATTGAGCACAGGGCAGACGGGTGAGCCACCGCCGTCGGCGGCGCCGGGGAACACGTCCACCGAGTACCTCGACCGCGATTGTCCGCGACCGTCCGCGACCGCCCGCGACCCTCCCGAGCGCGCGCCGCGTGCTCCCGTGAGGGTTCCCCACCAGCGCTCGCAGTGCCGGGTCGGTGAGGCATGATCTCGAACATGGACGCATCGGAGCCGGGCCTGCTTTCGCGGCTGTGGGACGAGCACCTGCGCGCGTCGTTCCCCCCATGTTCGCGGCCGGGAGTTCGAGCACGAAGGCAGACTGTTCGACATGGTGCTGCTGGACGCGGACATCGCCGGTTGTGTCTCCTCGTCGCTTTCGGGCCCCCTTGACGAGCAGAGGCAAGGACTCCTGCTCGTGTGTCTCGCGGCCGTCGAGAAGGTCCTGCCGTCGATCGATGACGAGGCCGGCGCGATCGAGTACTACGAGCGTTTGCGGGAGATGGCCGCTTTGGCGGTCGGAATCGGGTACGCCGATGCCCGGTAGCCCTCCGGTGGGCGGTGGATCAGCCGAGAGTTTGCTGTTCGGCGTGGGTACGGGTGGCGGCGAGGCGGTAGGAGTCGGTGCCGGTCACGATGATGTTGCCGCCGAACGTGAGGCGGTCGACGACGGCCGCGCAGAGTCGGGGGTCGGTAAAGGTCTTGGTCCGGACAACTCCCAGGCTTTGCAGTTGTTGCCCGTTCGGCCATCGTGTGGTCGCGGGTGGGCATGAGGGCGTCGTTGACGTTCGGCACGGATTTCTTGCGGAACCGCTTGCGCTGCCACAGCGCCGGCGGTGGTCCGAGATGGTCGACGACGCGGTCGGCCGCAGACTTTGAGACGCCGAACAGCGGTGCGGGTCGGCGCAGTATCGGGTTTGTGCGCCGGTAGCCGGTAGGCGGTGGCCGGGCGTATCGGATCCTCCGGACTCGCCCGCCGGGGCTGGTCCGGGCAGGTCCAGCCGGCCGACCGACGGGCGACGCAACCTAAGGATCCGTGCGCAGGCCGAGAGCGCTGTGTTGCACGAGCCCGGCGGGAACATCGGTGCTCCCCGACCTCTTCCGGGTCGATTCCACCAACTTTTCACGGAGTTCTCGAGCGGGCTCTCCCAGAACGATCGCGCTGAGCACCAACTCCAGCATCAGGCAGTCGTACTCGTCGTCGTCACCGCGATAGCGCTCCGCGTCGCGTTCCACCACGGCCTCGGCGATCCGCCGGCCACCGCCGTCGCCTGGGGCAAAGGTTGCTTCGAAGACCCCGTTGCCCGTCCAACTGCGGTGCAGGAATACGACATCGCCCTCGGCGAAGACATCCCACTTCTCGTCCATGTCCCGGGAGCGGTAACCGAGCCGGATGCGTTCCCAATCCTCATCCGACCAGACTCGGCGCGGCAGGAGCGGCATCGGACGAGGGACAGAGATCGGCTGGACGCGGTCGGAAAACGAGGACCGGGTCACGCGTTCGTCAGCTGGCATGCCGAGATCCTATGGGTGCTGCCCATGGCAAGATCGCTCACTGTTGTTGCAATAGCTGCACCGTCACAAGCTTGGCAAACGCGTGCGATACTGCACTCATCCGTTGGTAACGGGCGGTGTCGGCAAGACACACGTCGCCCAGGCCCTGGGCCACCTCGCCGTCCGCCAGGGCGCGAACGTCCGCTTCACGAAGACCAGCCGGGTCCTGGCCGAGCTCGCCGGCGGCCACGCGGACCGCACCTGGGACAAGCGCATGCGCGAGCTGATCCGACCCGATGTCCTGATCCTGGACGACTTCGCTATGCACCGGCGATCGGGCTCCCAGCGACTGGTATCCCCTCTTCCCCAACCCTGTCGTCGCCGAGTCGCTGCTGGACCGGCTGATCAACACCAGCCACCAGGTGATCATGAACGGCCCCGGTTACCGGCCGAACAAGTGGCCCAAGAACCCCGTCGACAAGCCTCCGGCCGCCTAGCGATCCGGCTCGGAGACATTCCACTCCAGAGGCAAGTCCTCGCCGCAGAAGACGCAGACGAAGTCCTCCTCCCGCACGATGTTGCGCTCCCGGCAGGAGCGGCAGCGGCGGAAGACCACCTCGTGCGTGAAGCCGGACGGGCGAGCGATCCTGATTCGGTCCAGGGCCTCGGCCACGGCCGGCCATGAGATGACGTCCGGGCAGTAGCCGGTCGACTGGTTGCTGACCTCCTCGACCGCCCACCGCCCGGATTCCTCACGGAAGCTCATCTCACCGGCGCTCAGGACCCCTTCGCCGCCGGCACACACCACGTGCTCGCTGCGGCGCGGAGCCAGTCGCAGCACCCCGCCGGCATCGACGACGAACGTGAACGGCTCGGCCAACTCATCCGGGGTCAGCGCGGCGGCCCACTCGTCGAAGTCCGCTGACGATCGCATGCTCCGACCCTCACCACCCGCCCGGACGAGCTCCTTCAACTCAACCGGACCCACATACCGATACATCCGCCCCCGCGTCATCACGCGCACCAACCTAGCCCTCACACAGCCAGGACCTGGGGAATTACGTGACCACAGCCCTCGGGGAAATACGTCGGGTCCGGTGTCGGGCGGTGTGCCCGACGGTTCGCTGGATTGCCGTGGTCACTGTGGCGTCGGGGAGTTCCATGCGAGCCCGGGGGAGGGACTACCGGAGTAGTAGTAGATGTTGGATCGGTACACGGGTGTGTCGTTCGGGTCCGGGGCGAGGGGCCCGTCGTGGTCGGAACAGCCCGCCAGGAGGAACACGGCGGCTGCCACGGCCGGGGCGACCGTGCGCAATCGAATCATCCCGCGACGCTATCCGCCCGCGGGCGGCGTGCGCCGGGATATCGGCGCCCCCCGTCCTCGCGGACCTGCTTGGCGCCTGCTTTTGAATCCCTGCCCGATATCAGCGGTGATAGGTCGAGTCCGCGATCGGCCGAAGTGACGCCTCCGGCACGCTCGCCATCGTCGGGCGGAGCGGAACGTCAACCACGCCGCGTCCCGGCCCCGTTCACGTTGCGATGCGCGCGGCGCGGCGGCCACGGCCCCGGTCTTGCCGACACCGGGCACCCCGGTGACGCACAGCACGGCGGGTGTCGCGACCGCCTCCCGCAGGAGTCATTTCTTCAGACGGGCCACGCCCTCGGGGCACCAGCGGAACTCGTCGTCCCCCTCGCTCGAAGAGTCCGAGTGTCCTGCCGAGCCGGAGCATGGCGGCCTCGACGTCCTGCCACTCGGCCAATTGTTCGGAGAGGTTCATGCGCCGATACTGCCGGCAGCCGCGCCCGAGCCCCGGGGGCGGAGGGGGCGGGCGGCGAGCCGGCGAACCCGAGGCGAACACCTCGCCCGGACCCTGTGAGTTCGCGGGTCTCTTCGTGGGCCTGGGCCGTGGCCTTAGGGCCTGTTCTGAGTTCGGATCACGATCGGGTCATTCCGGCCTCGGCGTCCGGGGGAATGGGGTAGACCGGACGGCATGACCCGGGGTGATCTGTCGGATGGCGAGTGGGAGTTGGTCGAGCCGCACCTGCCGTTGGGGGTGTCCGGGCCGATTCCTGACCTGCGGAGCTACTTCAACGCGGTGATGTGGCGGTTCCGGACCAGCAGCCCGTGGCGGGACGTCCCGGATCGCTACGGTTCCTGGTCGACGGTCTACGACCGGTTCCGGATGTGGGCCCGCGCGGGGATCTTCCAGTCCGTGATGGACGCGATGATCGCGGAGGCCGCAGCCCGCGGCGACGTCGATCTCGGCCTGGTCGGCGTCGACTCGACCACCGCACGCGCGCACCAGCACGCGGCCGGGATGGCCGTGGACCCCGCGCTCCTGGACGACCTGACGAAAGCCGTGACCGAGGAAAAGGGGCTTCGCGAAAGGGACGAAACGACACCGCGCCGGAACCGACCGACCCCGAGCGGGAACGACGGCGGGCGGAACGCCGACGTCGCAAAGCCCGACTGAAGGCAGCCGGCCTGGGCCGATCCCGCGGCGGACTCACCGGCAAGGTCCACCTCGCCGCCGACCGGCGGTGCCGCCCGCTGTCCATCGTGCTGACGCCCGGGCAGGCCGCCGACAGCCCGCAGTTCGTCCCGGTCATGGACAAGATCAAGGTCCGAGGACCCGTCGGGCGCCCGCGCACCCGGCCGGACGCGGCGGCCGGCGACAAGGCGTACTCCTCTCGCGCCAACCGCGCCTACCTGCGCCGACGCGGCATCAAAGCGGTGATCCCGGAGAAGGCCGACCAGGCCGCCAACCGCAAACGCAAAGGCCGACACGGCGGCCGCCCGGTCAGCCACGACCCCGAGCTATACAAGCAGCGCAACACCGCCGAACGCTGCATCAACCGGATGAAGGACTGGCGCGGCATCGCCTTCCGGACCGACAAGACCCCGGACAGCTACCTCGCCGGACTCCACCTACGCGGCGCCATCCTCTGGCTCCGCAGCCTCCCCACACGACCGTGATCCGAACCCAGAACAGGCCCTAGGGGCTTGGCAACGAACACCCTCCCCCGGGCGTCGGCAGACCCGAGGCATCCGCCACGGGGACGACCGCAGCGCCATGCGTGAACCAGGGCCGAGCTCCGGCGCGGTGGGGCACGGGCCGGTGCCACCGGAACGCGGTGGGCGTCGATGGGTGGGGCTGCGACCCGGCCGTGGGTTGCCGTCCGAGTACGCGAGAATGCCCGGCATGGTGGGGAGCTCCGATCCGGATCACGCGAGGGTCGTCGCGGATCTTCGAGCGCGGTTTCCGAGCGGGCGCATCTGCTCCGGGGTGGTGCGGCGGGTCCTGCGTTCGGTGGCCTTCGTGCGGCTCGACGACGCCCGGGGCGTGATCAACACGCTGCATCTCACTTCCGGGTACGTCCGTGACTTCAACGACCGGCTGCGGGTGGGCCAGGTCGTCACGGCCGAGGTGATGTACGTCGACGAGGCGAACGCGGTGGTGTACCTGTCCACGAGGGCCCTGGAGGCGAACCCCGCCGCGCCGTTCTCCGGCCGGATCGGCCAGGTGGTGCCGGCGACGGTCGTCGCCGTCCCGCAGGGCGGGGTCGTCCTGCTCACCCTCTCGGACACCCTCGTGGCCCTCCTGGCGGTGACCGACGAGGAACGCGCGGGACTTCGCGAGGGCGACCGGGTCCGCGTCCGGATCCGCGAGGTCGACCTCGGGACCGAACCCGGAACGCATCGGGTGACCGTCACCTGGCCGTGAGCCCCGACGTCCGCGCGAGGGGCCCGGCGTCGACCGCCGACGCCTCCCACCCCTGTCCCCGCCGCGATGCGGGGCCGGGGCTCCGGCCGGCGGCGAAGGCGGATGCCGCAAGGTCATTGCGTCCGGGCACACACCCTTCGTGTGCCGAGGGACGCCTGCCACCACGTCGGCACGATCGCGGCCACCGGATTTCCGGCGCGTCGATCGCTGCTCGACCGAAAGCGTCCGCACACGGGTCGGGATGCGATCGGGGCGATTCGGCCGGTGACGACGCGTATGCCCCAGGCTCGGCCTCTGAGCTGCCTTCGTCGTGCTGTCGGTACGCTTGCCGGCGTGGGGGAGGACGTGACGACGTGGCGGCCGGTGCTTCCACGCGGGAACGGGGCGTGGATCGGGATTTTGGCGTCCGGTCGGATCGGCGTCGGTGTCGCCGGCGAGGGGCGGGCGAGCCTTGAGGGCTCGGGTTTCGTGCCGATGTGGCCGTTCATGGAGCGCGGACTGTCGGAGTGCCTGGGCGAGTTCCGGGTTCGGTGGGACGCGCTTGCGGATGGTGGGATCGCCTCCCCGGAGCGACTGTTCGAGTCGCTCGTCTGTTGCCGACGTCGAAGAACACCGGACGCGGTGTCGTACCGCCGGCGAGCGCCACTTGGACCCGACCCTCGTGCGCAGCCCCGAACTCGCGTGCCTGACAATTTCGCATGCTCGACACCCAGGACGCCACACCGCTGCCGGCCTGGCTCGACCGGCTCACCGACAGCGGACTGGCGCCCTTCGTCGGGGTCGCAGCAGCCCTGCGCGAAGACCAAAACGCGGTAGTTCAGGGGATTACCACCCCCTACAATTCCGGCGTCAACGAAGGCCGCATCACCGACGTGAAACTCCAGAAACGCATCATGGCGGGACGCGCCGGCGTCCCCCTCCTTCGCCGCCGCGTCGTTCTGATCGCCCACCTACGCCGCCGATATCCGGGGGCGCGGCTTGTTTCGGGTGAAGCTTGCGATCAAGGGGTGGTAGGCGCTCTTGGATCGCCAGAAAATCCGGCGCGGGTGGCGTGAGCTGCGGTTACTGTGCTGCCGTGATTCTGACTGACGCTGAGATAGGTGACTTGCTCGCCTCCGCCGGGCTCCGACTCGTCGAACGAGTCCGGCAGGAGGTCCGACTACCGCTACCGAAATACGTGTCGCCTGCAAGCGCCGGGCCTGAGCACGGACGGTTCGACTCTGACCCGGAAGAGGTCGCCGACCCGGACGCTTCGGACTTCGCCGACAAGGTCAACACGGGCTGGTATCGAATGGCCGCGGAGTTCGGGCTCCTCGACGAGAAGCGCGAGTTTCTGCTCGCGCTCGGCCGAGCCCGCCTCGGGGACGATTCGGACCATGAGCCGTACGAGGTGTGGTTCCGTGTCCAACTGCTCGACGAGTGGGACCTGGTGAGAAGTGAGGTGGACTTGCTGCGGAGCGGCTTCGCGACCCTCTTCACTGATCGTTTCGTTCCGGAGTTCACGGTGGCTTCCCTGGACGGTCGGGTGATGATGAGCACCACCATCTGGGGTAACGGCACGCTCAGCACCATCGCCATCCGCCCGTAACCGGCGTTCCCGTGCGGAAGTTCGCGCTCACTGCATGATCAGTGTCGTCCCTCGAAACGAACCGCACCCATATCCGGATCGGCAGACCACGGTCTCGGGATGATCTCCGGCTACGAAAACCTTGCCGCCGCTGACGAGTACGCCGACAGGCCGGGTTCCCCTGGGGGTGTCCGCGGCCCGCGCCGTGGCGCTTGATCGGTTTCGGGCGGGTGGCCGGGAAGTCGGTGGACGTTGGCGGGATACTGTCGTCGTGGCTGTCACCCGGCAACTCGCCCGCGTCCCGGTGGAATACCTCGCCGCCTGCCGCCGGTCCGCCGTCACGTCCGCGGACGGTGATCCGCGCTGGGATCCGCCGTCGGCGGATGTGCTGGATCTGGACTGGGCACCTCCTCTGCTGCGGCGGGTCGGCGAGTTGGCCGGGCTTGACAGCGTCCGCCTGGACACGCTTCGCCGGGCCACCGACGGCGACACCGCCATCGACGTGGGCTTCCTCGACACGCACCCGTACGAAATCGGCCCTTTCGGGCCGACGCCCACCGCTCTGTCCGCTGCTCAGGTGGCCGACGTCGCGCAACGGCTCGCACGGATCCACATCCCGGCTCTCCTCGCGCTTTTGCCGGTCGACGATCGGGAGGCCGGTTCCCTGATCGGCCACGGCGCCGACCGGATCGTCGGCGGCCCCAAGGCGTATCTGAGGACACACTTCGACGCCCTGCGCGAGTTCTACCTCGACGCGGCCCGGCGGCAGCTGTTCATTGTGCTTTGGTGTGACTGACCGACACCCTCGCCCCGAGCGAGCTCCTGAGGAGGATTCACCTCCTCCGGGGCCGCGCGACGCACGGGAACGGCCCGCACCGCACCCGAAAAGGGGGTGGTAGCGGGGCTGTTCCACGTCATCTGCCACGGAGGCACGGCCCGCGGACCACGGCGCGGGGCGACGGTGTGGATCCCGCTTCCGAAGCACGCACCGCCGAAAGGAACGTCGCTGCCGTCGGGCATCAGCTCACGCGTCGTCGTGCGAGCAGGTCGTGGAACGTCTCGGTCTGGAGTTGCACGGGCGGAGCCATATCGCCGAAGGCGCCGGCGAACGCCCGCGGCGAGCAGTGCGGTTCCATGAGCACCTGCTCCGCCGTGTCGTCGCCGGCGAGGTCGGGCGCCAGGGCCGCGCAGGCCCGGACGCCCGCATGCGCATCGGTGAGCCAGGGGCGCGTGTCGCCGCCGAGGTGGCCGACGGCGATGACGATCGTCGCCAGGTCGTACGGGGAGTCGGCGGCCCCGGCCATCGACGTCAACCGTTCCCGTAGCCGCGGACGTTGCGCGTGGGCTGCGGGATGCCGGGCCAGGGACCCGACGGCCGCGGCGGCGCAGGCCCTGCGTCTGGGGCGTTGCGACGCGAGGTGGGGCAGTGTGCGCCGCAGGAGTTCGGGAACCGCGTCGAAGCAGGCGAGCGTCGCCCGGTCGAGGACGAGTTCCCCCAGCCCCGTGCCGTCCCGCCACATCCGGGTCCTGCCGTCCGCGTCGGCCGACACGTACTCGGCGGTCCAGGCCCGCAATTTCGGCGCGTGGTCCCGGACCCGGGTACGGATCTCCGCGGCCCGGTCGCCGAGGTCGGCGGCGACGCCGACCTCGTACAGATAGGCGAGCATGGCATCGGGCAGCGTGGGATCGTCGCGCCCGAGCAGCGGGTTGTCCAGGAGCTCGGTGACAAGCCTCGCCGTGGGCGCCGTCGCGGGCCAGGCCCCGCCCTCGCGGCGAAGCGTCTGCGACCACAGGTGCGAGTACCCGTCGACGAGGGCCCACGCGTCGTCGCCGAGAAGGGCCGCCAGGCGCCGCGGCGTGTCGCCGGCGGTGCCCGAGGCATGGAACAGGCCGGACCAGTCCACGTCATGCGCACGGTCATCCACGACGGGGATGCTGCCACAACACCTCGAGGCGGTGGGGCCGGTCGGGCGTCGGTGCAGCGCGGCCCGGCCAGGCCGGCCTGCCCGCTGCCGCCGCCGACGTGCTCCGAGTCCTCCGTATTCGATCCACGCCGAACGACCGCCGCAGCAGCGTGTTCCCACAGTCGGCTGTGGTTCGGCCGGCCGTAGGAGGTCGATGTCGGTGAGCGGCGGTAGCGTCCGCCGGATGAGTATCGATACGACTCCCGGTGCCGAGGTCCGTGTCCAGCTCTCGCCGGAAGCGGTGGGGCGGGTGCGGGAGTTGATCGGGCTCGGGCTCGCCGCGTCGGTCGAGGACTACGTGGCCGACTCCGTTCGCAACCGCCTTGCCGGATTCCAGGACCTCACCACCGGTCGGCCCGGCGGGGACCCGAAGGAATGGGTGGTCCCCGGCCGCCACGCGTGACCCCCAGCCGAACCACAGGCTCAAGGGAGGACGATGGTCCAGGGGCTGCTCCGTCCGTTCCGAGCGTTCATCGTCCGGATCCGGTGTGCCGGGGTGGTGTGCCGGCGTCGGCGGCGGGCCGAGGCCGGCAGCGACGGCTCGACGCACCCGGGTGATCCGTGGACCCCGCGATATCCGGCGCCGGCCGGGCGAGACGACGCCATGTGGAGCCCACGCCCGGCAGGGCACGCCGATCGACGGGGGAGAACCATGGGGGATGGAGATGAGTGCATGGGAGGCGGGGTCGTCCGGTGTCGGATCCGCCGTCGTGCGGGCGAATTTCGGGCGGCGGTTCCACGATCACCGGTTACGGGATCGGGTGGGTCCGCACGTCCCCCTTCTACGCGGCACACGATCACGACGCTGCTCCCGCGCACCGCCGGGGCGCGTTCACGACGGGTTGGGCGTCGGTCCGTGTGATGGTGTCGTCGGTGGCGCGCACGCCGGCGGGCCGCAACTGGGAAGAGAGGTAAGGTTCCCGGGCCAACGTCCCGCAACCGAGACGCCCAGGCTCACACGGGGCGGCAGGGCCGCGTCGATCGGGTCAGGCGTTGGTGGGCCATCGGGGTCCGGTGTCGGGGTGGTGGGCCCACACGTACTGCGCGTCGGGTGTGACGGTCATGCCGTGGTCGTACAACCCCGGCCCGCCCTCGGCGATCCACCGGTCCCAGGCCGTTTCCAGCTCGTCGCCCAGGCGCCGTGTCCCGCCCTGATACAGCGTGGTCCCGCCGCCCGTCGAGGCGGAGTACACGGCCCAGGAGGCGTGGCCGTCGTGGATCCAGGCATTGACGCCGTCGGCATCACGCGCGGCGTGTATACGCAGTTCGGGGAGGGCGACGCGCAACGCGAAGAGCAGGTCCGGGTCGTCGCACAACGGCGCCAGGGCCCGCGTCGCGCCGCGTTCGTCCTCGGCCAGCGCGTCGCCGCGGATGTCGGCGAAGCGGGCTTCGGCGCGGGTGCCGCGGGCGGGCATGAACGTGGCAAGTCCCTGGACCCAGCCGGACGCGGACAGCCCGTCGTCGGCGACGGTCAACGCGACATGCCCCAACCGCCCCCACGGTGTGACCAGGCGACCTCCGGGGCGGGTGTGCGCGATCCACGCCCACGGCACCCGCTCCACCGCGTACGTCGAGACCACCCGATCCCACGCCGGCTCCGCCGGGAGGCCGTGCGCGCCGTCCCCGACCTCGACGCGCACCTCGACCCCCGCCGCGGCGAGCGCCTTGCGGGCCCCCTCGGCCAGGTCGGGGTCGACCTCGACACTGACGACGTTGCCCGCCCCGGCGCGGCGGGCGAGCAGGGCCGCGTTCCACCCGGTCCCGGTGCCCAACTCCAGAACCCGGTGCCCAGGCTCCAGGAGCAGCGAGTCGAGCATGTCCACCACCACCGCCTGGCACGACAGGCTCGAGGTGGGCACTCCGTCCACGACCTGCGTCACCGCAGCATCGTCCGGTCCGGCGTAGACCAACGACAGCCACGCGTGTTCGTCGACCGCGCGATCCACCGCGACGTAGCCGGCGCCGTCCCAACGCCAGAGCCGATCGGGCGCGAACGCGTCCCGCGGCGTTGCCTCCACCGCGTCACGGATCCACGGCGCGCGCCCGGGCCAGTCCCCACGCCGTTCCATCTCGCCCGCCAGGCGCGACCGCGCCTCGATCGAGTCCACGGCGGTTACTCGTCCTTCTTGTGCCGGCCGTTGGACGGCGGGGGAGGGGGGACCCGCCCGTCGGCGTTGTCCGGCGGGGGAGTGCCCTTCGACGGATCCGGCGGCGGCTTCTCGTGTTGTCCCATGAACGCCTCCTCGGTCACGCACAGAGACCCCATGATGACGCGGCAACACATCCACACGGAAGACGTATCGCACCGCGAGGACCACGTGAGTGCGGCTGTTCGCCGCCCACCTGTGTCTCGCGGCCGCAGTCGTCGACCGAGGCAGAGCAGGTGCCCGGCCCCTATTGCTGCCATCTCCCGCGGTGCCCGTTCGAACGGGAACCCGCGGTGGTCGGGTCGCGGTGGGTCCTGCCGCGCCCGGTCGGCGAGGTCGCGTACGCCACCCGCACCCGCGCCGACCTGCTGCGCCACCCCTCCTGGCATCGCCTGCGCCCGGACCTGGCCCCGGGGGACCTGTGATTGGTCGAGATAGGCGTCGCTCGGTCGCGATATCTGTCACCTGCGTCGGTTCGGCGCGCATCGGCACCGATGCGAACAGCCTGGGAGCCGGCGCACGCCCCGGGGTCACATCATGTGCACTTCGACCGAGAAGCCACGGGCGAGGACGCCGTTGAGGTGCTCCGCATGGGCGCCGAGCCATTGCTCGGCTGCGCCGCTGGGGGAGCTGATCCCAAGGAGCACGTAGTCCTCGGAGTCGGAGGTGCTCCGGCCGCAGATACAGCACAGCAAGCGCTCGGACATGATCTCGGCGGGGCTCGCGATATCGGGCACGAGCGGCAGATTAACGAGCGTAGGTCGTTCGGCGTCGGGATTTATCGCCCTCACCGGAGTGACGACCACACCTGTGACCGGTCGGGATGTCTGTCACCGGCGACGGTTACGCGGCCTGCGATCATGCGGGGATGGCATGGGACGTAGTGTTCTTCCTCGCTCCCGACGACGAGGCTGCCACCGCGACGCAGGGGACGGGGCCCGGGCGGGCCTTCGAGTCCGTGGCATGCCGTTTCCTCGAGCCGGACAGCGCGATAGCCGAGTGGGACATGTACTTCTCGGAGCCCTCCGCAGACATCCCGGCACCCGAACTCCTGCACCGGTGGTGGCCGGAGCGGGTCGTCGGCCCCTTCAACGACGGCGTCGAGGTGTTCGCTCTGCCGCAGCGGCTGATCAGGGCCCTGGCGGATGCCGGCCCCACCGAGTTGGCGGAGTTGGCGCATCACTGGACCGCGAGGATCAGGGCGACCGACGGAGACGACATGACCGACGACGATCTGCTCGCGGTCGTGCAAGAAGTCGCCCGACTTGCGGCGTCCGCGGTGGACACGGGCGGCGGCCTCTACAGCTGGAGCTTCTGACCACCGCTTGGAATCCCTTCGGGCCGCCTACTCCAGGGCGTCGGCCGTCTCGTTCGCGAGCGCGGCCATGGCGGCGACCTTGAGGGCCTGGCGGTCGGGGGCGCTGTCGGCGCCGGCGTCGGCGCGGGCGGTGATCAGAGCGCGCATGGACCGTAGGCGTTCGGCGCGGCAGTGGTTGAGGGTGTCGTCGTCGCCGGTCTCGGCGGCGCGCAGGCACGCGAGGTGGGCCCGCTCGAAGCGAAGTTGGTACTCCAGCAGCGGGTGGAGGTGGTCGGGCAGCGGCGACGAATCTTCGGACATGTGTTCGACCATACGCGACGGTCGCACCGACCCGATCGAGGCGCTCCGCAGGCCGCGCGCCTCGTTCGGGTGAATCCCAACCCGCGCACCGCCTGAGGGTCCTGAACAGGCCGCGCAACTTGACGGCGGCCTGTTTGCGGACGTTCCCGGACAGGCCGGCCACGGCCGTGTCGATCCGGGGACGGTCGACCTCGCGCAATGTGGTCACACCGGCCTCGGCCCATGCGGTGAGGATCGGTTGTTGTGCCGTTCCATAGGGGTGCGCCTTCAGCGCCGCCGGTGACAACGAGTGACGATGCGAAGCCCTGGCCGAGTCCACTCGGATCACCCGATCACAGACTCCTACCAGTACCGGACCCCGGGCTGGGGCGCCGACGACCTTTCGGCCGCCGGCTACGACCTCAGCCTGCTTCGGGTGTTGGACCGTGCCGCCGGTTCTCGATCACAGACTCCTGCCAGTGAGCCCACGCCTTCGAAAAGATCGGACACGCTCGCTCCATCCTGCTGATCTTGGGGTTTCCGGAGCCCTGGTCGCAGGTAGGGCCGGGAAGCGTCCAGCTCCCCCAGAGGAGCCGAGGACGTGGCAGCCCACGATGAGGACTGAACTGCAGCCTCCACCTCACTGCCATCCACCCCGTTAACGCTCAGCGCCCCGGTCAGCGAAATCGCTGACCGGGGCGCTGTCGCGCGTGCCCAAACAAGCCTCTGCCTTCACACACGGAGGAGGTGAGTCACATGCTTCGCGACCTCGGAATTGCAATCGGCGGCGGTCTCATCGCCACGCTGCTGATCCAGATTGGAACGGCTGTCTGGCACCTGGCGATCTAGGTGCACTTCCAGCGCCTGCCAGTCATAGCGCGGCTTCCGGGCCCGGAAGCCGCGCAAGGGAAGTACCCATTCCTATCCCGTCCATGGAATCGAGTGGCACCGGTGTATTCCGAAACGTGACGGTCTCTCACAGAATGTGAGGGGTCACCGGTCGTGGGGCCGGCTTCGCGAACCGCGTCGACACGGGGAGGAATTCATGAGGCGACCGTTGGTCCTGGGGCGCGGGGCCGCCGCGATGCCCGCGGACACCACGCCGGTCCTGCCGGAGTACCACTACGACCCGGTGGTGGGCGCGAACGTCGTCGCGGACGGCCGCCTGCTGGTGGAGGCGGCCGATCCGGCGGTGGTGGCGAACTACACCAGCACCCAGGACCAGGGCGGTGTGCGCCGCAAGGACGACCCGAAGTAGTGCGCCCGCATGCCCGGGTGATCGTCGTCGCCGCCGAGGACGACTTCACGGCCGACCTGGTCGCGAGCCGGCTCGGCCGCGACGCGTTCGTGCGCCTGGACCCCGGCCGGCTGCGCGAGGAGGTCCTCGTCACCGGCCGGTTCACCGCGGGAGCCTGGACGGCCGTGATCGACGATGGCCATCGCACCGCGACCGTCGGTCCCGGCTGCGCGGTGTACTGGCGCAAACCCACCCGCCCCGAGACCCACACCGACCCGGACCAGCGGTGGCGCGCCCACGAGAACACCACCGCGCTCCTCGGACTGCTCCGTGCCCATCCGCTCCTGTGGGTCAACGACCCCACCGTGGTCGACGCGTCCGAGCACAAACCCGCCCAGCTCGCTTCCGCCGCCCGCCACGGGCTGCGCGTGCCCGACACGTTGTTCACCTGCCACCCCGAGGCCGCCCGCGCGTTCGTGGCCGAACATCACGACAGGGCCGTGGTCAAAGCGCTGACCCAGCGGCACACCACGTTCGTCCCCACCACCCGCATCCGCCTGACGGACGACCTGTCGGGCATCGCCGGCACCGTGCACTACGTCCAGGCCCTGGTCGAGGACCGGCTGTTCGACGCGCGGGTGACCGTGGTCGGCGACCGGGTGTTCACTGCCGCGATCCGCACGAACGGCGCGCTCGACTGGCGCACGCTGCCTCCCGCCGCGTGCGATCATCGGCCCGTCGAGACACCGGCACACATCGCGGCGGCGTGTGTGGAGCACGTGCGCGATCTGGGCCTGGTCTATGCCGCGTTGGACTTCGTCGTCACCGCCGACGGCTGGACGTATCTGGAGACCAACTGTGCTGGCGAGTTCGGCTGGATCGAGGCCCTGACCGGTGTGCCCATATCCGCCGCGATCGCCCACGTCCTCACCGGCGATACCCCCGACGCCCGGCACACGACCCGCGGACGGGCGAGGATGTGACGATGGACCCGCTGCTGGACGCCGCCGTACGCGCTCTCGGCGTCGCCGACGAACCGCGTCCGTTGACCGCGTACCACGACACCGCCTGGCGGGTCGGCCCCTGGAAGATCAAGACCGCGACCGCGCCGGCCGCCCGCGCGGCGCTGCTGCACGAGGTCCGCGCCGTGCGACTCCTGCACGCCCAGGGCCTGCACCCGGCCGACGGCAGGTACGGACACGTCGGCGAAGACCTGTGGACCGCCGTGGAGTTCCTTGCGGGCGTCGACCTGTGGCAATGGTGCGCCCCGGGCCGCACCACCCCGGACCCGGACTTCGCGCCGCGCCTGCTCGATATCGCGCACAGGGCGTTCGCCGTGCTGGGGCGTCTGCACGCCGCCGGGTGGCGCCACGGCGACATCCAACCCTGGAACATCCTGATCACTCCGACCGACGACGTCGCGTTCATCGACCACGAATACGCCCACCACCGAGATCTGCTGCCGCTCGCGGGCCCGTACCGGGGCGGGATGGACCACGCCACCGTCCCCGACGTCGCCCGCCGACTCCTGGCCACCACCCCCGACGTCCACATCCACCTCAGCCCCGCCGACGAACACCACGCCCTCGCCGCGGCCCTGCGCTGGGCATGGACCGGCACCACCCCCGAGACCCCGCGCGACGTCGGCCCCGGCGTCACCCTCGAAGACCTCCTCGAGGACATCGCCATCGGCCGGCACCGCATCCCCCTGACCGACGCGCGACCATGGCCCCACGCATCCCTCGAAGCACTCATCGAGGACGCCATGGCGCCCAACCGAGCCACGCGAGCCGGCGCGACCGCCCATCCGGCCTGACCGCCCGACGTGCTCCGACCCCCTGCGGATGCGATCCGCGCCGAACGACCGCGCTCGCGTCCTCGCCGGTGCAAGGATGCGGACCATGGACGACGATCAGCGGACCGTACTGCACGAAGAGATCGAGGCGGAACTCTCCTACCTGATGGGGGCGATGCGCGGGATCTCCGACCGCTACCGCGAACTCGGCTCCGGCTCCGGCACCGGCCGGGGCTTCGGCATCAACGCCGCGTACCGGGAGAACAACCTCAACAGCGGTGCAGCCCTGGCCCGATGGGCGACGGATCTCGCCGCCGAGGCCGCCGAGATCGCCGACCGCTGCTCGGCGATCGACGCCAAACGGGCCCTGCTGAAAGCGACCGGGGACGCCGGCTGACGAATGAGCCGGCCCGGCGGCGAGCCGTCTCTCGCAGGTCGCGGATCGGGCGCCGGTGTTGTGCCGACGGTGCCCAGTCCGTGACCCGCCCAGTCGGCCTCGGGGGATGGGCCGATCCGGTGCGGCCGGCCCGGCGACGGGGAGAGGCCGGGACCACCACACCCGGGCCCGACGACCCACCCGCCCCGGGGTGACGCCCCGGTGACGTCGACGGGCGGCCGGACCGATGGCTCAGTGCGGGCCGGCCAGGCCCAGGAACCCGGTCAGCGTGTCCAGCGCGGTGTTGGCCGCGCCCCGCCGATCGGTCGAGGACATCGCGTCGACCGTGGTGAACAGGACGTCGTTCGCGCCGTCGAGTCCGGCGCGGGCGGCCCGGCAGAACGCCGGATGGCTCATACCGGGGGCGTTGTCGTCGGTCATCGACGCCGGCAACCCGCCGAACGCGTCATGCGCGGCGATAACGCCAACTCGATCACCCGCCCCGTGGTCACCGGATCCTCGATCAACAGTGTCACCAACGGGTCCTGACACGAGACACAGCCGTTCATCGCCGCGCCCACGAGCAAGCCGAGCAGCACGTGATCGACCGGACGGCCGCCGCCGGCATCGTCTCCGGCGGCATGCCGTAGCCGCCGTGCTTGTGGGTCTCCTGCGACCCGGGCATGTCCTGGCTCATCGGGGTCTCCTGGTGGTGGGACCTCACGCGAGGTCGCGGATATGAAAGCGGTCCCGGCGGGACGCAGGGAAGGCGCCGGCCGCGTGGTCGGCGCCCTCCCCTCCTCGAGATGCCGGGAGCGGATCCGATCACGTGCCGCGGCCGGATCCATCCGTCGCGGGAGCACAAACCCGTACAACCCGCCACGAGGCAAACGCGGGACCCCACCCAGGACACCCCGACACGATCGCGCCGGCCGCGCCCCGGAACGGCCGGCGCGCCCGATCAGGTCGCCCGGCCGCTACGCCACCACCAAGGCCATGGTTCCCCACCCGGGCCGATCGACCGAAAGACCGACCCGGCCGCGGGGTGCCGGGCAGGCCGCGCAGACGGCCACGATGCACGTCTTCCCGGGGCCGGTGGCGACGACGACCCGGGTACACAGGCCGGCCCAGGGCTCGGTCCGCCCCGCAGATCGGCCACTTCCCGCCCGAGGCGTTGACCGGTCGCCATCGATGCCTCAACCCCCATGCCCGACCTCACGCGAACCTCACTTGGTGGCAAATGCAGCGCGCCTGAGACGTTGAACCTCAACGGAACTCAGATGCCCCTCTTCTCCATGTCTGCCCACCTCCGCTTGATCGGGAGGATCGCATTGGCCGAACCACCGAAGTCGGCAACAGCTGGCTCCCCGCAGTGGGCCTCACCATTTGGCCCGCGTTCAACCACGCTGTATAGCTCCGCGTGGCGGCCGTCCCGCGTCACCGCGTAGACAGTAAGACCTTCCGTGCGGTCGAGTCGATCACGAGCCGGGAAAAGGATTGTCTGCAACTGCTTCTCCGTCTCGGTCTGAACGGCCGTCCACACCTCTCCAATGATCAGTACCCCGTCGGATCGTGTCGACTCCACAAGGTCAGCAATTCTCTCGAAGGTCAGGATCTTGGTCTCTTGGTCATGAAATTCCAGATCCTGCATGGCTGTCACGATCTCCCCCTTATAGAGGAAGCAGAGTGTCCTGTGATATCCGTCCTTCTCCATGACCTTTCTTGCCGTCGCCATGAAGCCTGGGACGTTAGTGACAGGATCAGAGCTCGGGAACTCCAGTTCACCATACCTCTCAACTGCAGCCTCTACGCGCTCCGCATCAATATCGATAGGCTCATAGGAAGGCTCGATCAGGCTTCCATTCCTAAACGAGAAATGCCCCTGCAGTTCAGCCGAAGCGAAGTGCATGCAAGGACGTCGACCAGGTAGATCGTCGAGGGTTGAGGTGACGCAATCGACGGACCGGTCTTCGAGGTCGCACCTCTCGACGCCAGCCGCGACATGGACTTTCCGCAGGAGCTGGCTAAGCTGCGAATAAACTTCTGCGGTGGCATCCAGAAGCTCCCAGGCGGGAAGATCCTTGTCGACCCAGCGTCGCCGGACTGTGATCGTACCGATGGGTGGAGTTCCTTGGTGGAGGAGCTGATCAACGATCTCACTAGTTGTTAGTCGAGGCGGGAATTCCGCCGTCATCTCGACCCGCTGAACCCAGTCAAATATCCAGGTGACACGACAGGAGCTGAGAAGATCCAGATCGGATTCTTTGGTGACCCGGTTTCGAGATTCAACAGACCATCGCATGATCTCGCTTTGCTTCGCCGCCTGCTGAAATTTCGGATACCAAGTGTCAAATCCGATGAGGTTCGACTTCTGCCTCTGAAGCAGGAACGTGACATTCCTCAAATTTTGCAGCAGTGAGTTCAGGTGAAGCCGAAATGTGTCGGGGTCAAGATAAGATTCGTGCATCTGGTGCCAATGCGTATGGCAATCCATCAGGCGCCGATGAGAATCAGCGGCCGGGCAGGGTTGGACGGGCTCCGAAGGCATGAGGGAGATTCTAGACCTGGGGCATGCTCAGCCGCTGGATATTATTCGGAATCTGACGCCGACAGGTGATCAGTATGGAGCGACAGCAGCGAGTGACTGTTTGCAGTCCCACCCAGAGCCACAGCCACACTCCTCGCGGAGGGCCGCGTTGTCACGATGGAGGGCGCCAATGACGGTGGCGGCAGCGTCGAGCTGGCCCTGGAGGTTGCTCGGTTCCCGCGATCAGCGGCCCGCTGTGGCCCGGGGGACCTTGGCGTCCTGGAGGCACTTGGCGCCGGCAGGGTCGGCCTGGTCGGACGTTCGACCCGAAGCTGCCCGGCTGCTGGTACGTAGACCTGTCCGACGTCGACCTGGAGCCGCGTCTGCCGTCCCCGTTCGCCCCGACCGGCGTTGCCCCGACCGGGCCCGGTTGGTACGCCACCCCCACTCGCCTACGCCGCTGAGCCCACTGCCCGGGGAGGCCCACCCCTGGTCCAGGCCCGGTTCCCCCGAAGGAACGACGAAACGACGAGTAACGCCGTGTGACCGCGCTGGTCGCTACTCGGCCGGCGCGAGCGGGGCCGGCCCGAGCGCGAGGAGTTGCTCGTGCTGGGCCGCGTTCAGGCCGTCCCACCCGGAACGCCGCCGGGCGACCCACCGCCGGATCGACATCCCGTGGTGGACAGGCATGGCGCAGTGTGGCAGCCGCCTCCGACATCGGCGGTGATCGATGCTTCGCCCCAGCCGACGAGGCGGGTATGTCGTCGCTTGACCGTGATGCGTGCGGGGATCGGGTCGTGCGCGCCGTCTACCGATCCTCCCCATGCGGCCGGCAGGCTGGATGTCATGGCGGATTCGGATTGGACGCACATGGTGCGGGGGAAGTCATCACGCTGCCCTGGACCGTGGGCGGAATCCGCGCGGCGCTGCCCGAGGAGCCGCGTGAGGAGTTTGACAAGGTCGTGTACGACACGCCCCTCGAGCACCTGGTGCGGCGCGTGGTCCTGGACTGGGCTCTGCCGCCCGAGGCCCACGAGGAGGCCGAGGAAGCCCTCGAACGCGTTCGCCGAGGCGACTACACCGGTGTCGTCGACGCCGACGGCAACCCGGTGACCGGCCCACCCACATAGGAGACCACGTGGCCCGCCACCGCGTGCAATTCACCGACAGCGCCGAGGACAACATCGCCAAACTCCCCGCCACACGACAACAACAGATCAGGCACGCGGCCGATCACGCTCTCGGCTGCGACCCCTACGGCAACGGCTCCTCACCCGTACGCGGCGACCGCGGCCGCCGCGACGTCACCCTTGCCGACGCCATCCTCACCTACGGGGTCAGCCCGAACGTCGTGGTCGTCACCGTCGTCCAGGTCGTCGCCGCCTTCGGCTGATCCGAACCCGCATCCGGACACCCCCGCCGCCCCAAGTCCCGGCCCGGACGCGGTCGATGGCGGATCAGCCCTTCGGATCACAGACGGATCCGACACGAGCCACACATTCGTCATGTCCAGCGCATGCCCAACACGTCCAGCTCCGCGATCCGTTGGCCGGACAGCTTCGCCCGCCTGCTCCTGGTCGTGGTCACCCACACGCCCAGCCGGACGTCCTCGGGCCATCCGTCGAACGCCACCATCGTCTCGACGTGCCCACGCGGCACTTCCAGGTTTCCGACGCGGGCCCGGTAGGCCGCCGCCGCGCTCACCGCGATCGTCCACGCCTGTTCGCGCGTGCGCTTCGGTTTGGGCCCCTCCGGCATCGGCACCGGCGTCGAGTCGGCCGTTGGGAAACCTTTGGACGGG
Source organism: Embleya hyalina (assembly GCF_003967355.1). GTDB lineage: Bacteria > Actinomycetota > Actinomycetes > Streptomycetales > Streptomycetaceae > Embleya > Embleya hyalina. The sequence goes on from NZ_BIFH01000031.1 coordinate 214,331, forward strand.
GGCGGGGCTGCCTCGGCGGGTGGGCCTGGGACGTCCGGTCGGCGGATCCTGGCCGCGGTTGATCCGCGGCCGGGAACGGCGCGCCGTGTCGGGTGGATTCGCTCCCGTGCCGCGCCCTGCGCGGCCGGTGCCCGCCGCAGCGGGAGTTCCGCGGGTGTTCAGGCGAAGCTGTCCCATTCCTCGGCGGGGATGGGGCCCTCCAACGCGTCCGAGCATTGCGGTGCCCATTCCCGGGCGACGAGGACCGGCCGGGTCAGGACGCGGTCCCCGGCGCGTTGGACGCGCATCACGACGCCGAGTTCGGGCGCGCACGGGTTCGCCTCCAGGGAGAACGCCGCTTGAAGGCCGTGTGCGGCGAGATGCCCGAACAACGTGTCCTCCAGGAGGGACGGCACCCGGCCCACCAGCGGGATCCCGTCGAGGTTCACCTGTGGGCCCATCCGCGCGTCGATCGCGATCGCGGCCAGGCCGATCCCCCGGGACACGCGGACGCGAGGACACGATGACCGGGACGTGGCGAAGAACCGGCGGGGAGTTGGAGGGCCTTGTCGAACCCGGGTGCGCCGTTTTCGCCGAGGGGCTTGAACCAGGGTGTGCCGCCGGGTCTCACCGTCGTGATGGCGGGGGTGGCTTCCCGATGCCCGTGTGGAACAGGCGGTCCGCGAGTGCGGTTGCGACCTGGTCTCGAGGGGGCCTCGCGCCCGCGAGTTGGTCGAGGTGGTGATCTCGGCTCGAGCGGCCGCGACGGATGGTTACGAAATCCCGGTGTCGCTGTCGTGAGGACGATCTACCGTGGCATGGCAGCACCTTGTGCCTGCCGAGTGATCGGAGCCAGCATCCATGAGTGGTCGGGGCATTGTGTCGGGCGAGGATGAACCGCCGGAACCCACCGGTCGATCCTCCAAGGCGGTCCGGGAGGCCCGGCGTGCGGCGGCCCGGGCCTCTGGGGTGAGCGAGGTGACTCGGTCGGCGACTGCGATGTCGGCCCCGTGGGCGGCCTTCGCGGTCAGCGAGGCGGTGCGGACGGCGAACGCGGGCATCGCGGAGCGCATTCTCGGAGGGACGGCGCCCGCGGACCTGGTCGGGCTGGGAATTCTCGCGAAGTCTCCGGTGGCCGAGTCCGTCGCGTTGGGTGGCTTGGAGATGATCGCCCGATCAGTGGCGCGTGACTCCCTCGCGTTCGGCGGTCTCTTGGCCGTGAGGGAATCCTCGGACCTCAAGTCCGTCGCGTTCGGTGGCTTGACGGCCGTGGCGAGGTCGGTGGCCACCGGCTCCACGGCGCTCGGCGGTCTGGGGGCCATCGCGGCAGCCGCCCGGACCCAGGCGAACTCGGGGCCCGGTGCCGGGCCACGATCGGTGTTCGACTCGTTGATCGCGAGGAACCTTCGGTACGTGGACCAGGCCGATCTCCCCATCGGGCGGGCGGACTTGTTCTCGGTGACGGCGCGGATGGTCCAGGACGTCGTGGGCTTCGGGGCGTTGTCGAGTTGGCGGTCCTCACTGGACGCGGACAACAGGATTCGCACGGCTTCGGGCCGGCCCGGCTTCGGGCCCGATCTCGGACGTGTCAGCCGGCACCAAGTGGACCTTCTGGACTGGGTCGTCGAGACCGATCCGGGTCCCCGGCTGCTCGGCGCGACATCGGGGCGGCCGATCCTGACGTGGCAGCGCGTGGTCACCGACGCCCTCGACAGTCCCACCCGACCCGCCTGGGACGCGATGACGCTCGCGGGCCGCACCAACCTCACCCTGACCGGTACCGACCTGCTGACCGCCGAGGACCTGGACGGCGACCTCGCCGACGAAGCCGCGGAACACGTCGAACAGGAAACGCTCCAACCCTGGCAGCAGGCCCGCCTGGACGCGACCGACGAGCTCTACACCGCCCTGGGAGACCTGGACAGGACGGTCCCCGAGCTCCTGGACGGCGCCTGGCACACCATCCGCAACCAGGGCCCGGCTGCCGCCGTGACCATCGCGAACTGCGTCGTCGAAGCGATGGACCGCTCCCTGCGGGCCGCCGCCCCCGACGACCAGGTTCACCCATGGCACGCCCGGAACCGGCGACCCTCGGCGGAGATCACGAAAGACGGACGGCCGACCCGCGCACTGCGCGTGAACTACGTGATGCGCGGCTTCAAGGGCGAGGCGGAACTCGTCCGCGCCCAGATCGACGCCCTCGTGACGATGACGACCAGGATCAGCAACCACGGCCAAAAACTCAAGCACGCCTCCCAAGGCGACATCACCACCGCCCGCACCCTCGTCTGCACGGTCGAGTCACTGCTCATGTCGCTGTTCCTGGAGCGTCTATGACACCGGCCGTCGCTGGAAACGCCGCACGGAGCGGGCGAAGCCGACCGCGTGAGCGACGGCGCGGCCAAGCGCTCCACACGCCGACGAGACCGCGCGGCCCGCCCGGCCCGGCTCCCGCGCCGGCCCCCGGCCTGCGACCCGGAATGCGCCAACCATCCGGGCGGACGACGACCTCGCCGCCGTCCACTCGGAAGCCGATAGGCGGTCCGGCCTGTCGATGATCGCGCGGATGAGGGCCTCCAGGCGTGGGGCGACGCGCTCCGCGTTCCGGCCGAACGCCGGACCAGGACGTACGCGGCGACCCAGAACATCAGCCCCCGAACTGCCCGTGGCCGGGTTGCTCATGGCGCCGGCTGCCGTCGCGCAGGACCGCCCGCGCGGCCGCGACCAGGTGGGCGCCGGCGCTTCACTCGCTCCACGCCCCCAGACGACCGCAGAGCACGCCCCAGGACCGTCAGCGCCCGCTTCGGACCGGTTTCCTCGCACCCACACACCCGCCGCTGAGCCGTACCCGTCCCGGCCGCCTGCGTGCTCCGCCCTCGGGAGCCGGCGGCTACATCTCCCAGCGTCGGTCGGGTCGTTCGGCCCAGGCCCACTGGTGGTCGGGTTCGACGGTGATGCCGAAGTCGTAGCCGTGGATGCGGTGTTCGTCCTGCCATGCGAGGGCGGTGTCGACCTCGTCCCACAGTCGGCGCGGCCCGCCCTGGACGGCTTTGCCGACGCCGGGCCGGTCGTCGACCAGGGCCCAGGAGCCCTGTCGGTCCCACAGCCGCCACACCGTTCCGGCCCCGAGTGTCTCCAGCCGCACGTCGGGGACTCTCAGTGCGACGGCGTGGGTGAAGTTCCCGTCCCGGTACAGCGAGTCCAGCACCCACTCCACCTCGGACTCGCCCGTGGCGGGCTCGGCCTCGCGCGCCGCCTCGAAGGCCGCCCCGGCGCCGTCGCGTTCACCGCGCAGTTCCATGAACGCCACGCTGCGCACGAGCTTGCCGGACGCGGTTCCGTCGTCGCCCGAGACCAGGCGCAGGAGGGCGCCCGCGCCGAAGCCGGGCGACCACGGCGCGACGATCACCGCGCCGGGGCGGGTCTGTTCGATCCACGCGTAGGGGACCCGGTGCGTGAACGCGGCGGTGGCGTGCACCCGGTCGAAGGTCCCGGCGTCGGGTGCGCCGAGGGTGCCGTCGCCGGTGATCACCGTCGGCGACAGGCCCACCCGGGCGTGGGCGGCGCGGGCGCCGGCCGCGAGGGCGGCGTCGATCTCGACCGAGACGATGTTCTCACCGCCCAGGCGCCAGGCGAGGAGCGCGGCGGTCCAGCCCGGCCCGGTGCCGATCTCCAGGACGCGTTGGCCCGGGTGGACGTCGAGTTCGGTGAGGAAGGAGGCGACCGCGCGGTAGTCGCTGAGCGAGCTGCTCGCCAGGTCTCCCACGGAGTCGGTGGTGCCGTCGTCGACCTGGGTGACCACCGGTTCCGGCCGCAGGACCACCTCGTCCCACGCGTCGGGGTCCGCGTGCCGGTCGACTGCGGTGTAGTGGCCCGTCGCGGGGTCGGGGTGCCAGACCACGTCGGGCGCGAACGCGGCGCGTGGCACGGCGAGCATGGCCTCGCGTACCCACGGGGCGGGGAAGGCGCCCTCCCTGTCGAGGGCGCCCACGATCTCGGCGTCGTCCCGCACTAGGGCTTGTCCTTCTTACGGCGTCCCGGACCAGGGTCCCCGATGCCGGGTAACGCGCCGTCCTGCTTCTGCTTGGGATCGGGCTGCGGCGGATCCGGCTGGGGCGCCGGCGGCTTGCTGTGATCACCCACGACGGGGCCTCCACGTCCTCGGAAGCGAGATGACGTTCCGAGCATGACGCGACACGACGAGCGACGGCAAGACCGCAACAGCCGGTGTCCGGCCGTACCCGCACCCGCGACCGGGACCGATCACGCGGAAGACCCGCCGACCACCCCGTGAAGAACTCCCCGCTGCGGCAGCCACGTCCCGAACGGGTCCCGTCGAAGTGGCGATCGCTCGGGGTGCCGACGTCCGGTGGCCGTGCCGATCCTGAAGTCGCTCCCCCCAGAGGACGAACAGGCCGTCGTATCAACCATCGAGGCGTTGCAGCGCTGCTGCCCGGCTATCGCCGTGGGTGGCGAGGCCGTCGACGAGGTGCTGGAGCCGAACCCGACTTGGGGGGCGAACGTGCGATGACGCGCTCAGCCCCTCCAACCACGGCACGAGTCGCCAGGATCGGGACGCGACGGCAGCGTGGTTGTCGCCGATCAGCTCGTCGATCCACTGGAGTCCGGTGGCGGCTTGCCAGGGTTCCGACGTGGTCTCGATCAAGCCGATGAGTGCGTCGACCGCTTCTGGGGTGCCACGGGCGATGGGCATCCACCGCGCAATGAGTGGACCGAGGGTCTCCGGGTCGATCCATTCCCTTGCCGCTGCCTGCAATGCGGCGGAAGGATTCTCACTGGCGCTGTCCAGCTGTGGGTGGGGAATGAGGCCGGCGATGGCGCTGCGCCCCCGGAGGGCACCCTTGAGCGGATCGGCGCCGGCGTCTATTGCGTCCAGAGCCGTTCGCATCACCGACGGCCAGATCCTGGGGAGGGTACGACGGAGGTCGGTGTCGTAGGTGCACAGCACCGACAGGTCCCTCAGGAGTTGGGCAAGCGCGGGTGCGTTGCCGGCAAACGCCCGAACATGATCGGCGAGTGGGGTGCCGTTGCCCCGATCCGCCTCCTGGAGGAGGACCCGAGCGACCCGGCGGTGACTTTCTTGGAGGGTGGGGGTGTTGTAGTTCTTCGTCGCCCAATGAGCCACGCCTCTACGGTGCGCGTCCCAGAGAGTCCCGAGGAGACGTTCCGCGCGGGAGGCGATGCAGCAGCGCGAACGCGCGGCGTCTGCGGCGCTCATGAGCGGGCCGGTTAGCCGATTGACCATGAGCCGATCGGTCTCCACGGTACGGAGGGCTTCCGCAGGCGGGCCGCTGAGACGTGCGACGGTGCGGCATTGCAGTTCCTCGTCCCACGGTCCCCAATGTTCGCGAAGACCCGACTCGACCGCAGTCCAGGCGATCTCGTGTCGGCATCGGCCTGATCGGGGACCCGTGCGGCGCAGGATCGACAAGATGCGGGCCGGAACAGGTCGGCGTCGACCAGCTTCGGGGACGTTGCTGCAGGGCGCCGACCACACCCGGGTCAAGCCCAGGGGAAGCGCGTACCGTACTTCGTCGAAGAGGCTGGTTGCACAGCGGTCCAAGGCACGTTCGACAACGTCGTGGTCGATTCGGACCGTGGCGAAGGCCGGAAGCAGCAGGAGTGGCACACCGATGGCGGCCGAGCGGTCGGCACCCACGGGGTAAAGGCTCGACATGCCGGCGTGCTCTTCCTCATGCGGGCACAAGGCGGCGTCGAGAAGAAGGCCGGCGGCCCAGTCGATGTCGTCTTCCACAAGGTCGATGCGTCCGTCGGCATGCGCGCGTAGCGCTGCGGCCGCGGTTGCCACCACGGAGTCCCTGGCATACGACAAGCCCAACTGGGGTGGATCGGCGGCCAGAGCTCGAGCCAGTGCCACGTCGGCGGCAAGGGAGTCGATCGGGGCAATCCTGTCCTCGTTGACCGCGTAGGTCGCCACGAGCCGGAACACCTGCCTGCCTCGTGCGAGTTCGGCATTGTCGGCGGCGAGCCCCGCAACGACGTCGGGCGGCGACTGATACTCCACGACCACACCGCCATCGACCGCGACGAGGCGGTAGTTGCGTGCCTGCAGTCGGCTCGCCCACCCCTTGGCCATGACGGTGCTCTCGGTACCCACCTGGTCCCCGCGGGCGTTCTCACCGGCGCGGCGCATCAATTCGTCACCCAGATCGTGGAGAACTGCGAGGCGCTCCTGATTTCCGCGGAGAACGGCGGTGGCAGTCAACTCTTCGGCGACCTCGAGGAAGGTTTGGTGGCGCCGTTCGCGGCCCATGACGTCGGCCGGGTCCGGACCTTGGACGTGAATGCTGGTCGTTTCGGCCGCGACACGGAGCGTCTCCAAGCGCCAGATTTCCGGCCGAGCGATCCAGCGGTCCAACTCGGTGCCGATACGCTCGATGTGACGTACCAGCAGACCGACGACGAGACCGGGCATGGCCAGGTTTCCGCAGTCGCGCAACAGCAGTTCCGTGACCCTGCCCACCGGTAGATCGTGGCTGTCGATGAGCTGGTCGGCGAACTGCTCGACGGCGAGAAGAGCGCTCACGCACGCGTCCGGACCGATCCCGGTGGCGCGGTACCAGGACCACACGTGCGCATCACCGACGCACAGTCGACGACCGCTGCCGGGAAGGTCGAGTTCCAGTCCCTCCGGCTCCCCGGCCGACTGCACCCGGTCTGATGAGTAGAAGCCCCTGAGGTGAACACGGGTTGCGGAAGCGTGGTCGAGCAGGCGGTGAATCATCGCGAGGGTTTCGATCGGCTTGGCGGCAAGGAGCCAGCGGAACGGGCCGAAGACCCGGCTCGCCCGCGGCCCGAGGAGGCCGGCGACGGTATGGCGGCGCACGCCGTCGTCCAACGGATCGGGCTGGGGAGACCAGGGGCCGCCGGGGCGGGGCCTTTTGATGTAGTACGCCTCGGTGAGCGACAGCAGCAGCTCCGGACGGACGCGCGACAACGACCGCGCGACATGCCCCGACTCGACGGCGGGGGCCAGATGGGTGCCGTCTTCGGCGAGCGCGCGCAGAAACCCCTCCGCCCGGGCGTCCAGGTCCGCGTCCAGCATCGCGATAGCCTCCACGGCGAACTGGTCGTGCCCGGGGGGCTCGGCGTCGAGGACCACGTCGCGGACCTGCCGGCGCAGCGGCAGGGAAGGGGTCCCCGCAGCGGCCAAACCACGGAGCCAAGCCAGCACCAGCTCCCGAACCAGGGCAGCGATTCCGGACGACTTGAAGATTTCATCCCCTTTCGCCGGATAAAGGCCGAGGCTGTGGGTGAGTTCGACGACAGGCGCCAGGATCACCGGGTCGCCGACCCCGCCCTGGCTGTGCCCATCCCGGGCGAGACGCAACAACATGGCCAGGTGACGGGGCGACTGGTCTCCACCGGTGATGGTGAGCCGGGCAGCCGCAAGGGCCTCCGCAGCCGATCCGAGGGTGAGCAGGGCTTCGGAGGGCAGTTCGGCCCACCGGGCACCGTGGTCGACCGCGAGGGAGTCGAAGTCCTGCTGGAGTCGGCGTCGCGCCGACTCACTGTCCGGATGGGCAGCGGCGAGTTGCGCCTGGCAGGCCAGGCGCACCGCGCGGAGCGTCCACCGTGGGGCGCCGGCGGTCTCAAGAAGCCCCCAGCCGTCGCTGAGCAGGAGATGGGCAAGGGCCAGGTCGCGCACCAGATCGCTGGCGAAATCGTCGACAGGACGCCACGTACGCCGGGGACCAGCGGGCATGAGAAGCCCGTCCGAACGCAGCGAGGGCAGCGCCGCCGAGTCCGGCGCCGCCAGGTCCGCGACATCGGGCAGCAGGCGCCGCCGCGCGAGCGCGACCATCGCCTGCTCCCGGGCATCGGGCGACGGACCGCCCACAGGCGTCATTTCGCCACGACGTACCAGCCGACTCCAGACCGCATCGAACACGTCGGCTTCCGACAACGCACCATCGGGCAGCACATGCGTGGCATCGGCCCTGAGCAGAAGATCCACCAGTCCCGGCCGCCCCAATAGCCAGGCCGAGCGCGGCTGTTGCCCGAAACGCGCCACCGAGGGGAACGCCTGGGTCAACTCCTCCTTCTCGGCTTGGCTGAGGTGAGGCACCTCGTGCTCGGCGGGCGGCGTGCGGGAATCCGCCGGAGTCGTGATGTCCGCAGCCTTCTCCAACGCATCCGACACCGCCTGCGCCGCGTCGGTACGCGTCACTGCGGCCACCCCGAATCCCGCGCGCAGAGCAGCGGCTGCCAGGTCGGTGAGTAGCTGCCCGCGGCCCTCCAACACCGCCTCGGCGCCATCGACGACCAGCAGCCGGGCAGCGGTGGCCTCCACCTCCTGCAGGACCTCGGTCAGATGCGCGCCGAGGTCGGACTCGAACTCGGCCACGGTGGGTGGCAGATCCCGCAGGCTCACCGACGCGACGCTGGCACCGGCCTCCTCCAAGTCTTGGATCACACGCAGGGCAAGCGCGGACTTGCCGACGTCCGGCTCGCCGACGACGACCAGCACGCCCGGACCGGTGGCCGTCTCGTCGAGACGCTGCGCCAGGGCGCGTCGGGCGCTGGTGCGGTCGAGTTCGACGTGTCGGTGTGTGTCGGTCAAGCGCGCGCGGGTGTTGTCGCGCAGCATGCCGGCGTAGCGGTCGAGCATCGTCCATGCAGGGCTGGACGGTGGTGCCACGTCCGGCAGGACCTCGGGGTCCAGGCTGCAGCCGAGTACCGCCTCCAATAGACCGAGTTCATCCGGCGTGAGCGTTTCGGCCCAGCGATCCACCCTGGTCGCGGCAAGGCGGCCCAGACCGTCGGAGAGATGGTGTCGGCTCACGACGCCCACGACCTTGCCGCGGCTGAATACGGCCGCACCCGACATACCTTCCCAAGGCGAAGCCTGGGGATTGGGGCGTGTCGCGGGTGGGGTGACGGTCAGGTCGAGGGTGCCTTCACGTTGATTGGAGTGCACCATGCAGGTGGCGTGTACGTGTTCGGAGTCCCTGTAGGGTTTGCCGTCTGCGTCGTCGCGGAGCTTGAAGCACGGAAAGCCGACGGCGCTGCAACGCACTTCGACGTCACGCTCGCCGAGCCTGGCAAAGGCAGCTGGCGCGACGCTGTTGCCGCTGGCCTGGTCTGGGACGGTGAGGACGGCGACGTCGATGCCGGGGTGTGCCCACTCCACCGTCGCGTCGACCGTCCGCTCACCGGGGCGGTCGGCGTCGAAGCGGACCTGGATACCGGTTGCCTCCGCAACGACGTGAGTTGCGGTAAGCACGGTTCCGACAGACACCAGGTAGCCGGACCCGCGACGTCGCTTGCCGTCCGGCTTGGTGACGATGATCTCGGCCGCGCGATCAGCCCGCAGCCCGGCCCAGTCCACCTCGCGGTCAGCGCTCGCCGTCGGCTTCATCTCCACCGATAAGGACAGACCGCTGTGAGCCGTCCGGCACGATCAGTCTCGGCTGCAGGGTGATGTTGATCCGATGAGTTTTCGACGTCGCGTACTTGCCGTCAGCATTTGCCTCGACGACCCAGAATTGGACCTTGCCGCTCACCCCAGCCTCCCGGGTCACCGCAACGGTCGCCTCGATCTCCACCGGGCCGACCTCAAAACGGACCGGTCCAACCGGTCCGTCCGCCATCGCGGTATACAGGTCCTGCCGCAACTGCCGGATCATATCGGTCAGTTCGATCACAATCTACTCCTCGCCAGAGTCCCAAGGCTGGAATCCTACCGAGCAGGCCCCGGGCCCGTGCCAGCAACGCCAGCAGGAGATCGACGTGAGCCCGGGCGCCTGCCCGGATGTCGCACGGTGCCTGCTCGACCGAGCCTTGCGTCCCGCCCGGGGCGGTCGGGTGCCGCGCCCGTTGGGACTCGTTCCGGTACTCGCCCGCCCGCGCGCATTCGCTCTCCTGGGACGACGACGCCGGTCTCCGGAACGGAAGTTCCGGAGACCGGCGTCGAGCGGGGCCCGGGTCGACCGACGGCGTTGCCGTCGTGGGTCGGGTCCTGCGGGTCGTGTGTGTTCTGAGCTCGTCCACCTTGCCTCGCGCCTCCGGTGGGGCCGGTCGATTCCCGGCCTTCGATCCGACCCGGGCGACTGTTCGGTCAGGCGGGTTCGGGTACTTCGTGCTCGGCTTCCGCGGGCCACGGGCGTATGAACAACACTCCCGAGGCGGAGTGGCATGTCGGCGTCCGGCGGCAGGTACGCCAACACACCCGGCTCGGCTTGACCCGCCGAAGGGCAACCACGCTGTAGGGCTCGGTAATCGCTGGCATCGCCTCTCCCTGAGGCACGCGTACTTGCTGGGCCCGACAGACGCTTTCGCAGCCTTCGGTGGACTACCGCTGACGTTGATTGCCTCAGACGTAGCCGCCCGCTGCTTCGAGCCAGATGTCGGTGGTCAGAGGGGCTCCTCGCACGGGGTCCACCCTCTCCAGCGCCTGAGCCGCCTCCATGCGAGCGTCGATCTGCAAGTGTGGGTCGACGGCGAGGGCTTCGAGTATGCGCGCGCCTCGTTCCACGTCCCCCTGGGCCGCCAGTGCCTCGCCTGCCGAGAGGCGTCCTGCGAAGGTGAGGGTGGGATCGTTGAGGACGGGTTCGTTGGCGCGGGTTTCGGGTACTCTCACGGCTCGCTCCACGGCCACCCTGGTCTTGGCCGCCTGTGCGTGGGTCTCGCTGTCGCGGGTGGGATCGTTGATGAGGGCTTCCAAGAGCCGCACGCCTCGTCCCGGGTCGATCCGGCCCAGCGCTTCAGCCGCCTGCATCTGGTAGCGGAGAAGGTGAGTCATGTCGTAGGCGAAAGCTTCGAGGAGCTGCGCGCCCCGCTCCATGCCCGTCCTGGCCAGGACCCCTGCTGCCCCGACGCGGGCATCGGGGGGGAGGGCGGTGTTCTCGGCGAGGGATTCGAGGAGCTGCGCGCCCCGTTCCATGTTCACCTCAGCCAGTTGGCTGGCCGCCCGGATGCGGAGCTGGTCAGGGAAGGCGGACTCCGTGGCGAGGGTTTCGAGGACCTGCGCGCCTTGCTCCACGTTCACCACCACCAGTGCCTCGGCCGCGTTGTTCCGGCGGTAGGGCGTGACGGTGGAGTCGGTGGTGTAGCGGGCGAGTTGGCGGGTGGTTGACTCGACGGGCAGGTTGGTCCTGAGCGTTACCTGCTGCACGAGGAAGTCGAGGAACTCGAGCCTTTGTTCTCCGCCGGTTGTTGCGGGGTCTTGCAAGCGAGCCTCGGTTTCCTCGCTGATCCGGTCGTCGTGGGGAGTGAGGAGCCGGTCGAGGAGGAAGCCCACGTAGGACGGATCCTGGTTCTGCCAGCCGGGCGAGGGTTCGCCCGGGTCGAATAGCTGGTGGAGGGTTTCGCGGCGGGCGTGCCGGTCCCGGGTGGCGTGGCGGGCGGCGTGGTATTCGCGGAAGGTCTGGTGGGAGAAGCCGAGGCCGTCCGCATCGTGGACGACCAGGCCGGTGTGGCGCAGGAGATCCTCCAGGAACGCGTCCCAGAGCTCTGGGCGTACTTTTCCGGGTCGACAGATGGCGGCCTTGTGCGCGACGTGCGTCGCGGCGGCCTCGGCCTGGTGACCGGTGTGCCTTTGGTGGGCGAGGTGGTCGATCAGTTCGGGCAGCTGTTCGTGGACCTGTCGCGCGGCCTCGTCGACCTCCCGGCGAGCCCGCGGGCTCTGGAAGCCTTCCACGAGGCGCCTGATGGCTTCCTCGTGGCTGTCCGCGACGTGCTTGCTGTGGTTGTTCTCGTAGATCAGTTCGGTGAATGCTTCGTACAGTGCGGTGCGGCCTTCCGGCAGCGGGCGTTCGGGCTTGGCGAGGTAGAACTGGCACAGCATGAAGGCCATCAGCGGTGTCCGGGCCAGCTCGGCCAGGGAGGCGCCGCGCAGCGCGCCGGTGAACTGCTGAGCGCGGCGGACGGCCTCCCCCTGCTGCCACCGGATGCCGAAGTACTTTTCGGTATAGGTGTGTAGGTCGCCGTCGGTGAAGCGCTGCAGGTCGTAGCGTGGCACAGGATGGCCGACGACGCGATCGAGGACCTTGAGTTCGTTCCCGGTCAGAGGGCGGGTTGCCACCACGCACCGGTACAGAGGCGGGTCCTCCACGACGGCGTTGCCCAGCTTCTCCAGTACGGCGCGGCGCTCGGCGGCGTTGGCGAGTTCGTCGAGGCCGTCGACGAGCAGCTGCCAGTACCCGCCGGTGCACGGCCGCTCGAGGAAGCGGGCCGTGGCCAGTTCCGGGTGCCGCCCGTATCGGCTGAGGCCTCGGGTGGCGGCGGCGAGCGCGTCGGGCACCTGCGTCTGCTCGCCGACGAGGGAGCGTGCGCTCACCCAGACCGGGACCGCCGCACCGGTACTTCCGACAGTCCCGGCGCCACCGAGCCACTCAAGGGCCGCCTCGCCCAGTCGTGTCCGCAGCAGCGTTGACTTGCCGCATCCCGGGCCGGCGATGAGCACGCACACGCGGTCGGGCTTCCGGAAGACCGCCTCGGCAGGCTCGGGCCCGGCGGGCACGCCGGGGCCACTGTCTCCGGCAGGCGGACTGTCGCCGCAGGATGCGTCGGGCCCGCCGGGGGACACGGGAATGCTGCGCTGGCGCACGTACACCTTGGCCAGAGGAGGAGCCGTGTGCCCGGGGATCCCCGGATGCGGGTGCTGCTCGGCGGCCTTGCCGACGGCTTCGAGGTAGGCACGCACCGGGGCGTCCAGACCGGACCCTCGCACAAGGTCGGCGCTGTCGGGCAAGCCGATCAGAGCGCGCAGCGTGACGAGCCGGTCCGGGTCCAGCAGTTCGAACCAGGCCGTGACCCGAGAGGCGGTCAGCCGCCCCCGGCCCTCGCGAGGATGGTGCTCGTTGACCACCGCGATCAGACGGCCGCCGGCGAACACCGCCGCCCCCGACATCCCCTCCCAGGGCGAGCGGCCCGCATCCGGATCGGGCCCGGGCGCCGGAACGGTCAGCTCCAAAGTACCGGCGTACCGGTTGGACGCCGGATGGCACACCCCCGCGGCATGGTGCGAATCCCGATACCGTCCCCGCACCGCCTTCGGGCTGGCCCCGATTGTCCGGTCGGGGCCAGCAGCGCGGTGGTCGTTGTTGAGTTTGAACCGCGGGAACCCCACCGCATCGCAGTCCATCCGACCGTCTGGATCCCCGAACACCACGCTACCCGTCGGCGGCTCGGACTGGCGTAGCCGCAGGACCGCCACATCCGCTCGCGCGTCGGCGAACACGGCAGCGGCGCCCGTCTCGCGCACCCGGCCCGGGGCGTCTACGAACCGCACCATGACCGAGCCCGCGCCGTGCAGGACATGCTGCGCGGTCAGGACCAGATCGGCGGTCACCAGGTAACCCGAGCCGAACCAGCGCCCACCGGCCGCGTCGACGGCGACCGTCTGCACCGCCCGGGTGGGATCCCACCCGGCGGCGCCCGTATCCGGGCTCACTGCTCATCGCTCTCGGCTGCCCTGGACACCAACGGCGTTGCCCTGCCGGGGTTGAGCCTCGGGGTGAGGGACAGGTTGATTCGCTGCGTGCCGGTCGAACCCACCTTGCCTTCGCCCGAGGCCTCCACCACCCAGAACTGCACGTTCGCCCCGGCTGTGGCCGAGCGTTCGACCGCGACCGACACCTCCAGCTCTATCGGCCCCAGTTCGAACAGCAGCGCGGCACCGTCGGCGGCGGTCACCGCTGCCTCCAGCTCGGCTCGCAAATCCCTGATCACAGCAGTCAACTCGGTCATGTATGCGACCCCCAGTCACAGACACGCGCTCCCGAGGTTGACTGTAGAACATGACAGACCGCGCGGAATACCGACATCAGTCGAGTCGGATGTTCCGCCCCAGCTGCTTTGAAAGGTCTTGTCGTTTGATCATGTGTTGACCATTGGGGTTTGCAGGATCTGGGATTTTGGATCTTGGCTGTGTGGCTTGCGTTTTGCTGTCTTACTCGACCTTGTCTGGCCTGTGGCTTTGCAGGATCTGGGACGGAACGGATGGTCGGTTCCGTTGGGAAAACCCGTGGACGGGGGCGGGGTCGCCTCTCGGTGGCCGTTCGTGTCGTTCTTGATCGGTGTCCTTTCCGAGGGCTGCCTCGGCGGGTGAGGTCTGGAACGCCCGGTCGGCGGGGCCGAACCGATGTCGCCGGCGCGGCGGGTCCTGCTGCGCCTCTCGGTTTCCTGTCGGGTTTTCCTGTCCGGTTTTCCTCACGACTTTCGGGTCGGGTTGTCGATCTGACGCCCGGGCCTGTCGATGGCGCTGTGTGGTGTTGCCCGGGCCCCTGGTGGCGTGTGGCGGATCGGGGCGTGAGGGCCGCAGGAGGGCTCCAGGCCGCTTGTGGAGTGGTTGCTGGTGGTTGCCGGGGCGGGCTTGTGGTGGCTGTGGAGGGCTGGTTCGATGTGTCTGCGGGTCGGTGCCGGTTCGTTCGGTGGTGGGGCCTGCGGGTCGGG
>NZ_BIFH01000032.1:0-14061 GCF_003967355.1 Embleya hyalina
CGTCCCACCGCTTCGGGCATCGGGAATTTGCATTTCCGAGGCATTTGGCGGCGCCCGCCGACTTTAGCGGAGCGCATTCCGATCGCCTAATCGGTGATCGGGGATTGTGCTCGCCTCCCGGGCGGACTTCGCAACAGTACACGGCCGGGCCCGGAGCGCCAAATCGCTCCGGGCCCGGCCGCTCGTACCTCTCCCCGCGGGCTCGCCCGCGGCTCAGCGCAGCCTCAACGCCCCTTCCCCGTATGCGTGTTCGGCCCCGGAGTCGTGTTCGGGCCCGCCTCCGTCACCGGGGTCGTCGGGGTCACCTTGCCGTCGTGTGTGAAGCCGATGCCCTTCAGCGTCGGCATTGTCGTGCCGTCGCCGGTCAGCTCCACCTTGTATTGCAGGAATCGCGACGACGTCCCCACCGTGTCCCCCGGCTTGGCCAGGTCCTTCCACGGGGTCCAGCTCGCGTCGGGAATCGCGGTGGTGCCGGTTCGGACCGATACCCGCAGCGTCGTGCCCTTGGGAATGTCGGCCTGCCAGTCGCTCGCCAGCCACGTGACCATTTGGCCGGCGTCCAGGGCCTTGGATACATACGTACCGGTGCGGGCCCGGTCCAGGGTGAGTGCGTCCGGGCGGTCGCCGCTGACCGCTCCGCCCGAGACCGTGCCGTTGGTGAAGTCGAAGGCGCCGGTCTCGGCGACGCCCGGCCTCGGCATGACCAGGCGGGCCGTGTCCTTCTTCTTTCCGTCGCCGCCCGTCCAGGTCCCCTCGTTCCCGGCCGCGTCGATGCCCGCCAGGCGGAAGGCGTACGTCGTGCCGGCGCCGAGGTGGCCGAGCTTGGCGTGGTGGGTGGTGGTGCGCTGCTTCGCGTCCGTGTATACCGGGCGCGCCGCGGCCGCCGTGTCGCCGAGCAGGACCGACGTCGTGGTGGGCTTGTCCGTCTTCCAGGTCAGGTCGGCGCTGCCGTCCGGCCAGGTCTTGACCGCGACGTCGCTGATCACCGGGGCCTTGCGGTCGGCCTTGGGGGTGCGGAACTCGGCGGGCTTGGCGTTCGGGGCGGGCCAGGTGGTGCGGTCGCCCTTCGCGTTCACCGAAGCGACTCGGTAGTAGTAGGTGGTGTCGGGCTTGAGCGCGCCCAGGACCACCTTGTGCTCGCCGGCCGTCTCCACGCTCTGCTGGGTGATGGGCAGCCGGTCCGGCTGGGTACCGAGCTGCATCTCCGTGGTGGCCGGGACGTCCGTCGTCCAGGTCAGCGTGCCCGAGCCGTCGGGTGCCGGGGCCGCCTCGGTCCGGGCGATCAGCGGGGCGACCGGGGTGGCGTAGGTGGCCGTGTACGCGCCGGAGGTCCCGTCGAAGACGGCGTACTCGATGCCCTTGATCGTGGTCTTCTGGAAGGTGACCGGGACGCCGCCCCGGGACAGCGCGCCGAGCGTGGTGCCGCCCGAGCCGGTGGTCGGGAGCATCGTCATCAGGTTCGTCGCGGCCGCGTTCTGGTTGACCGTGAAGGTGACCGTGTTGCCGACCCGGTTCAGGCCGGTGATGGTCGAGGCGTTGCGGGCGTCGGTCCAGTCCAGGAGTTGTTTGGCCGAGACGACCGGGACGTTCTTGGCTTTCGCCGAGGCGATCAGCGCGGCCTCGATGTCCAGTTGGCCCACATTGCCGACCCCGCCGTTGGCGTTCGCCGAGTCGGTGTGGTTGTTCATCACGAACGCGCCGTAGAAGCCGTCGTTGTTGGCACCGCTGACGAGCTGGTCGAACGTGTCCGGATAGACCTGTTGGAATTCGTCGTTGATCTGCGTGGTGCCCTGGTAGATGTCGATCATCTGACCGCTGGTGTCGGTGAAGCGCATCGGGAATCCGGAACCGGTGAAGAATCCGGGACTGGCCTTCATCAGCGGCCCGCCCCAGGTGTTCTTCCAGTAGTCGGGCATGTAGTAGTAGTTCGTGTCGAGCCGGATTCCCTTGGCCCGGGCGATCGTCGCGTTGGAACTCCAGTCCGGCCAGATCAGGCAGTGGGTCCGGTTGGTGGTCGGCTTCAGCGGGGCGTAGCGGGTGAAGTCGTCCAGGCTGTTCTCGTACACCGCGGAGAGTTCGGCGTTGATGTCCGTCTGCGACGCTCCGGCGCGCAATTGCGGACAGCTGCCGTTCTCGTCGACGTGTCGGGCGATCTCGAAGCCCTGGGCGGTCCAGTTCTGTACGTCGGACACCGGGGGTGCCTGGGTGCCCTGGGGTCCCGGGCCCCAGACGTAGATGGTGCCGCGCATGCATTTCCAGTTCCGGACCGCGGCGTCGCGCAGGGCGGCGATGGGGCTGGCGCAGTTCGGGTCGGAGCTGTTGTTGTTGTAGCGGGTGACCCGGCCCTGCATGTCGCTGAGGTTTTGGCCGTGGTTGTCGCCGGTGGAGACCATCACGACCTTGAGCAGGTCGGGGGCGGCGGTGGCGGCGTTGCCGGGCAGGTACCAGGTCCTGGGGATCGGGGCCTTGGCGCGGTTGCCGATCTCGATGAGGTTGGCGAACAGGCGCTGCTGTTCGTCGGCCTGCGGGACGCGGACTCGGCTGAGGTCGATCCAGTCCGGATAGAACATGTCGTCGGCGCGCATCAGCGGGCCGCCGCTGTCGGAGAAGTTGTCGTTCTCGACGCCGGCCTGGGCGGGGTTGCCCTGGCGGGTCTGCACGATGGAGCGGGCCAGGTCGTAGGTGAAGGCGGAGGCGGTGCCGCTGCCGACGGTACGGGTGGTGACGGCCGGGCCGAGCGGGCTGGTGCCGGTACGGGTGTACAGGTCCGCGACGCGGATCGTGCCGACGCCGCCGGGGACCGTCCATACGTCGGCGGGGCCGTGGTACTGCATGCTCAATTGGCTGTAGATGCCGGCGCCGGGAGCGGTGCCGCTGTCGACCTTCATGTATTGGTTGGCCTGGAAGCCGCCGGAGGTGCCGAGGCCGAGCAGGCCGGCCAGGGCGGCGCGCGGGTGCATGGCGATCAGGTTGCCGCCGGCGTTGACCCACGTGGTGAGGTCGGCGACCAGTTGCGCGGAGGGCGCGAAGTCGCCGAGGACGACGGTGGTGTAGCCGTTCAGCACGGTCGCGGTGACCGTGCTCGCGTCCTTGACCGCGAAGGAGTTCAGGCCCTCGGCGCGCAGGATCTCGGTGTAGTAGCAGCTGAAGGGGTTCGAGTCGGCCTTGATCACCAGGATCGGGCCGGTGTTCGGTGCGTCGCACGGCGGGGTGGGCGGGGCCTGGCCGGTGGTGAAGGACCAGTTGGTGTCGGGCATCGCGTTGTCGGAGCGGTCCTTGACCCCGCCGACGGTGAGTGTGTACGGCGTGCCGTAGGCCAGTTCGGCGTTCGGCTTGAGGGTGAGCTGGGTCGGGTTGGTCGGGTTGTCGAATTCGAGTTCGGCGGGCACGGCCGTGCCGTTGCGCTTGAGTTCGAAGGTCAGGCCGGTGGTCTTGAGCGGTTCGCTGAAGGTGACCGAGGGTTGCACGCCGGCGAGTACGCCGTTGGCGTTGGGTGTCGGCGACTGGTCGGTGATGGCGGGGGCGACGGTGTCCTCGGCGTTGGTGCTGAAGACCACGTCGACCCAGTAGTTGCTGCCGTTCCAGCTGTCGGTCGGGTAGACGCTGCCGGCGTTGTACTTGTAGACGCCGTTGCCGCCGTCCACGCCGTCGGCGAGCGCGCTGATCATCGTGTTGCCGACGGCCTGGGAGAACGAGCCGGTGTTGGCCGGGTAGTTGCCGTTGGGCGCGAAGTAGGACGCGACGTAGGTGACGCCGGCGTGCACGGTGATCGGGGTGGGCAGGTCGACGGTCTGCCAGCCGGTTCCGGTGCGGTTGACGTTGGGCACGGTGGCGAGCCGGGTCTGGGTGTTCTTGTCCCACAGGCTGACCGCGTAGGGGCCGGTGCTGCCGGCGAGTTTCCAGAACCTGATCGACTTGATCTGGCCGTCGGTGGCGGTGCGGAACTTGACGCCGACCTCGACGCTGTTGTTGTCGGTCTGGTTCGGGGTGGTGGGGCTGACCGGGCCGGTCCAGATGCTGGTCTCGATGTTCTGGGTGCTGCCGTTGCCGGTGGTGAAGGACCAGGACTTGGTCGCCGCGGTGTTGCCGGCGGCGTCCTTGGCGCCGGACACGCTCACGGTGTAGCCGGTGGACGCGGCGAGCGCCGAAGTGGGGGTGAACGTGGCGGTGTTGCCGTTGTAGGACGCGGTGCCCGCGACGGCCGGGCCGCCGGTCGCGGTGACCGCCCACTGCACGGTGGCGGCTTGGACCGGTTCGCTGAAGGTGACGGACAGCGGTGCGGCGGTGGCCACTCCGGTGGCGTTGGCGGCCGGGACGGTCTGGGTGACCGTGGGCGACGTGGTGTCGGCGCCGGGGACGAAGGAGACGTCGACCCAGTAGTTGCCGGCCCGGTAGGAGTCGGTCGGCATGCCGCCGCCGGGGCTGTACGTGTAGACCCCGTTGCCCTGGGTGCCGTTGCTCGCCGGGGCGACGAGTTGTTCGACCGTGCGATCGGTCGCGAAGTAGTCGGCGGTGACGGTGTAGCGGCCGACCGGCGCGACGTAGGAGGCGATGTACTCGGTGCCCGCGGTGACGGGGATGGGCGTGGCGAACGTGGCGGTCTGCCAGCCGGACGCGCTCTCGCCGGTGAAGGTCACCGAAGTCGCGGTGCCGGTGGCGGTGTTCCAGATCCGGCCCGTGTGGGTGCCGGTGTTGGCCGCGTCCTTCCAGAACTTGACCTGGGTGATCGTGCCGTCCTGGGCGGGCTTGAAGCGCACGCCCAACTCGACGGCCACCGCGTCGGTGTCGGTCACCGCGCCGCCCGGGGTGGCGCCCGCGAACAGCGAGCACGGACTGCATGGTGCGGCCTGGGCCGCGGTGATCGGTGCGAACAGGGTGAACAGCAACGCGCCGATCGCGGCGAACGTGATGCTCGCCCATGTTCCTCGGCGTTGTCGAAGTCCCGGTCTGGTTCTGGCGCAGGCGGCCTTCATCGAGTTGGTGCTCCTCAATGGCATGACGGTCGGTCGTCGGTTCGTGGGTCGGGACGGGCGTCGGCGCGCCGGGGCTCGGGTCGCCGCGCCCGCCCCGGAGACCGGACCGCCGGTGGTGTGCTGCCGCCGGCGGTTCGGTTTCCGTGTGTCGGTGCTCGGTGGTGCCGGTTGCCGGCGCCGTGACCGGGACCGGTCGGTGGGGACTAGTTGGTGGTGAAGACGACGTCCACCCAGTAGTTGCTGTCGTTCCAGGTGTTGGTCGGGAAGCCGGTGCCGTTCGCGTACACGCCGTTGCCGCCGACGGTGCCGGAGGCGGAGGCGGTGATCGGTCCGGTCCCGGCCGCCGCCGTCAGGCCGCCCTCGGTGGAGGAATAGCGGCCGACGGGCGCGTAGTACGAGGCCACGTAGGTGGTGTTGGCGGCGATCACGACCGGTTGGGCGAAGTTCACCTGTTGCCAGCCCGACGCGGTCTCGCCGGTGAAGGTCGCACTGGTCATGTTGGTGCCCGTGGCGGACCAGATGGTCCCGGTGTGCGTGCCGGTGTTGCCCGGGCCCTTGTAGAACCGCAGGCCGGTGATCTTCCCGGGCACCGTGGTGCGGAATTTGACGCCGAGTTGCATGCCGGCGGTGTCGGTGTCGGAGAGTACGGCCGGCGTCGCCGTGGCGGGCCAGATGGTGCAGGACGGGTTGCAGGTGGGCGGCGGGGTGCTGCCGGCCGTGGTGAAGGACCAGTATTTGGTGGCCATCGGCGTGCCGTCGGCGGATTGTGCGCCGCTGAGGGCGACCGAGTAGGTGGCACCGGGTATCAGGTCGCTGGTGGGGTCGAAGCCGGCGACCCTGGTCGCGGCGTTGTAGCTCGCGGTGCCGGTCACCCGGCCGCTCTCGCCCCGGTCGATCGTCCATACGATCGTCGCGGGCTGGACCGCCACGTCGAAGGTGGCGGTGATGTTGCCGCCGACCGGGGCGAAGCCGTCCCCGCTCGCCGGGACGGTCGCGGTGACCACCGGGGCGGTGCCGGTCGGGCCGCCGTTGGTGGTGGTGAACACCGGGTCGACCCAGAAGTTGGAGTCGTTCCAGGTCGAGGTCGGGAATCCGGTGCCGTAGCGGTACACCCCGTTGCCGCCGGCGGCGTTGCTCGCCGGTGCGGTGAGCGGGCCGCGGATGTGCGCGGTGGTCAGGCCGCCCTGGTCGGCGGCGTATCTGCCGTTGGGGGCCTGGTAGGACGCCACGTAGGTGGTGCCCGCGGTGACCGCCACCGGCTGGGCGAACGTCACCTGCTGCCAGCCGGACGCGGTTTCGTTGCCGAACGTGGCGGTGGCGAGTTGGGTGCCGGACGCGGACCACAGGGTCCCGGTGTGCGTGCCGGTGTTCGCGGCGTCCTTCCAAAAGCGCACGCCGGTGATGAAGCCGGCCCGGTCGGGTTGGAACTTGACGCCGAGTTCGGTGGCGGCGGTGTCCGGGTCCGGTCCGGCCGAGGGTTGGTCGGTGGGCGCCCACAGGGTGCATGGACACGTGACGGGTTGCGGTGGGCCGCCGAGGGTGACGGTGACGCCCGCCGACGGGGTCTCGGTGCGGGCGCTGTCGTCGGTGGCCCGGGTCTTGATGGTGATCGAGCCGCCGGCGCCGGTGGTGAACACGTAGGTCCAGTTGTCCCGGCCGGTGGTGGCGGGGTGCCAGGTCGCGCCGTTGTCGACGGAGACCTCGACGCCGCCGACCCGGCCGCCGGTGTCGGTCGCGGTGCCGGTGATGGTGACGTTGGAATTGGTGGGCAGGCTGCCGCCGTTGGTCGGCGCGGTGATGGTCGAGGTGGGCGGCGTGGTGTCGGTGCTCTGGGCCGCCGCGACCATGCCGCTCATCAGCGTGCCCGGCTGTACGCCCATGTCGGCGAACAGGTTGATGGTGGCCTGCTGCATCGCGGTGTCCACGGTGCCGTTCGCGCCGACCCGGTACACGTCCAGGCCCCAGGCCCACTGCACGGTGCCCGCGCCGAAGACGAGGGCGCCGCTGGGCGCGCGGTACAGGGTCAAGCTGTGCGTGGAGCTGCCGTCGGCGTAGGTCGAACCCTGGTCCTGGAGCACCGACATGCCGGACTTGACCGTGGTGGACAGGCGGATCAGGCCCGCGGGTCGGGCGCCGTTGTCCAGGTCGGAGTCCCACTCGTAGCCGAGTGTGCCGCTGCCGAGGGTGGTCTGCGCGGTGAGGCCGAGGGTGGCCAGCCGGGTGTTGCGCCACAGGCGCAACCGGCCGTCGGCGCCGTTGGCGTTCATGTCGGTGGTGCAGCAGTTGACGGTGAAGATGGTGCCGGTGACGTTGTTCTCCGGTCGACCGCCGTCACCCGGTGGCGAGAAGCGCGGGTCGCGCCAGGTGCCGGTCCACATGCTCGGGCCCAGCGGGTCGATCGACTGGTTCGCGTGGGTGTCCTTGTAGGCGACGAGGTTGCGGTGGTCGGGACCGTTGCCGTTGATCCCGCCGTTCTCCCAACGGGTCTTCCAGAACATCTCGTTGCCGGAGAAGAAGGCGAGGTTGACGCCCGCGTCCCGGGCCGCCTCGACGTTGGCGCGTTGTGGGGCGGACCAGTATTCGTCGTGGCCGACGGAAAGGAACACCTTGTGGTTCTTGATCAGTTGGCCGCGTCGATCGGTGTCGACGCCGGTCGTGTAGGAAACGTCGTAGCCATTGCGTTCGATGAAGCGCAACATCGCGAACTCGGCGTTGAACAGCGAGTCCTCGGGATTGTCGGCGCGCGTGGTGAACGGCCGGTTGTAGCTGACCTTGTAGGCCCGCCCCACCGGTTGTCCGGTGTACAGGTCGTTGCCGCCGTAGGCGTTGTACGCCTGCCACGTGGTGTCGGAGGACTGCATCAGCAGTGCCGAGCGCGACGCGTCGTTGCGGACGATGAACGGGATCTGGCTCGCGCCGGAACTGCCGTCGGTGCGCGTGGGTTTGGCGATGTAGTAGCCGGACACCGCATCGGCGGGCACGGTCCAGGACGCGGAGTCGGTCCAGTTCGAGCAGTCGATCAGGCCGGTCACCTGGTTGTCGATGTCGCAGTCGTCCTGCCGCTTGGGCGTCGTGGCCGAGGCCGGGATCGTGTAGACCTTGCGCGCGCCGTTGCCGTTGTACCAACCGAGTCGGTAGATGTCGACGCGGTACGAGCTCGCCGTGGTGTCGATCCGGAACTTGATCTGACCACCGGCGTTGACGCTGATGTCCGTGGAGTAGCCCTGGATGGAGTTGCTGCCGGCACCGCTGACGTCCCATTCGGTCCGCGGGTTGCCGGTCTTGCTGTTCTCGCAGGCGATGACGTTGGCGACCGGCGTGTCGCACGGACCCGCGGCCGCCTTGGGTGTCTCCGGTGCCGCGACGGTCAATGCGAGCAGTAGCGCGAACAGTGTCGGTATCGTCGCTCTGCGCAGCCTTGGCCTGGGTATCTTCATGAGTGTCCCCCACCCGAATATCGGTTCCCGGGGCGGTGTCCCGGGGCCGAGATACGGGAAAGTGTGGCGTACGTTCCGGCCTGTTGTCCGGGTTTTGCCCTCTCGGGAAGCGGGCCGTGGGTACAGTGCGGGAAGCCGGGGGTGGGGCGACTCCGGGTCGGGCCCGGGGAGTTCGAATCGGCGCCTCGGGTGGGGACGGTTGGGCGCGACGGTCCGGGGGGACTTTGTGAAGGTAGTGATCACCGGCGGTGCCGGTTTCATCGGTGCGAACCTGGCCGCCTCGTTGCAGGGCCACGACGTGGTGCGCGACGTGCATGTGGTGGACGATCTGTCCACGGGGTCGCTCGCGAACCTCACCGGCTTGAAGGTGACGTTCCATCAGGGCTCGATCCTGGAAGCGGAGTTGCTCGACCGCGCGTTCGAGGGTGCGGACGCGGTGGTGCACCTGGCGGCGTTGCCGTCGGTGCCCCGGTCGGTGGAGGCACCGCTGGCCAGCCATCACGCCAACGCGACGGGCACCCTCGAGGTGCTGGAGGCGGCCCGGCGGGCCGGGAACATCCACGTGGTGGCCGCGTCCTCGTCGTCGGTGTACGGCGCGAATCGCGAGTTGCCCAAGCGCGAGGACATGCGCACCGCGCCACTGAGCCCGTACGCGGTGAGCAAGTTGGCCACCGAGGCGTATCTGATCGCCTATGGCAACTGTTATGGGCTGCCGGTGTTGCCGTTCCGGTTCTTCAACGTCTTCGGCCCCGGCCAGCCGGCCGATCACGCGTACGCCGCGGTGATTCCGCGCTTCGTGGACGCGGCGCTGGCGGGCCGGCCGCTGTCGGTGCAGGGCGACGGTGAACAGACGCGGGACTTCACCAACATCGACAGCGTGTGCGCGGTGTTGACCGACGCGGTGTTGCGCCGGGTGGTCTCCGACATCCCGGTCAACCTGGCCTTCGGCTCCCGGACTTCGTTGAACGCGCTGATCGCTCTGCTGGCGGACGTGCTCGGGCATGCGGTCGAGGTGGAGCACACCTCCCCCAGGCCCGGTGACGTGCGGGACTCCCAGGCGGACGGGTCGCGGCTGCGCGCGTTGTTCCCGGCGGCCGAGCCCGTCGAGTTGCGCGACGGGCTGGCCCGGACGGTCGAGTGGTTCCGGTCGCGGCTCGGCTGAGGCGTGGTCGGGCGGCTCAGTCCGGGTCGGGTGTGTACAGGGGGCGGGCGGGCGCGCCCACCACGGTGGTGCGGGCGGGCACGTCGCGCGTGACCACGGCGCCCGCGCCGACGAAGGCGCCCGAGCCGACGGTCAGGCCCTGCAGGACCACGGCGTTGCTGCCGACGGTGGCGCCCGCGCACAGGCGCACGTTGCCGGAGATGTTGGCGCCCGGATACACGGTGGCGCGCGCGTCGAGCACGGTGTCGTGCCCGATGGTGGCGTTGTAGTGGACCTGCGCGTGCGGACCGAGGGTGACGCTGCTGGAGACGTACGCGTTCGCCTGGACGAGGCAGCCGGCCTCGAGCACCGTGTCCGGCGCGATCACCGCGCGCGGATGCACGAGGGTGGCCGGGCGCAGTCCCCGCCGCTCCATCAGGAGGGCGAGCCGGGCCCGGGCGGCCGGGGCGGCGATACCGACCAGGTATTCGCCTCCGGTCGCCTCGTCGGGGCGCAACACCGGAAGCCCGCGCACCTGTTCGCCGGCGCGGGCGTCGTCGAGGAACGCGGTGACGGTGAGCGCGGCGGCGAGCGCGGTGTCGAGGGCTTCGCGGCCTACGCCGCCGGCCCCGCAGATGTAGAGCTGCATGAGGGACATCCTGGCACCGCCGGGCGGTCGGGGTGGGACGCACACGAACGCGAACGCGGGCACGATCGCGGGCGCGGGCGCGGCAGGGCGGGCCCGGATCGTCGAGTGGAAGCGAATGGTGCGGTGAGTGCTGACCGGGAAGGCGACCTTCGGGTCCGAGGCAGGGCACGATATCTGTCCCGACTGGATCCACCGGGTGTCGCGCTGGTCGCGGTGGCGGCGTTGTGGGCACCGGTGGCGGCGGCGAACCGGGCCGGTGCGCCGGGGAGGTATCTGCTGGCGCTGGCGATCGTGGCCGGGGCGTACCTGCTGGGGCGGCTGTGCGGCGGGCGGTTCGCGTTACCCGTGCCGGCGATGCTCGCCGGCGCGGTGATGGTGATGTTGGTGGTGTGGCCCGACGCGGTGAGTGGGGACGCGACGGCGCCGCCGTTGGACTACGGGAACGCCGACGGCGCGCTGGTGGCGCAGGGGGTGGGGGCGGCGTGTCTGGCCGCGCTGGCCGCCGTGTCGGGTCGGTGGCGGGCCGGACTCCTGGTCTTGGCCGGGGTGTTGGTGGTGGGTACGTTCGCGACGCGGTCGGTGGCCGCGGCGGCGGGTGCGCTGGCGGTGTTGTCGACCGCGCTGCTGGCGCCGCTGGTACGGCGACGGGGCACGGTGGTGGTGCTGTCGGCGCTGTGTGCGGCCGGGGTGGTGCTGGGCACCGTGGTCCTCGGGGCGCTGGGTACGCGGACGGAGAGCGTCGAGGGCGCCGCCCGGGCGGGGTTGACCGAGCGTCGGGTGCAACTGTGGGGCGACGGCGTACATCTGACGAAGCGTTTCCCGGTGCGCGGGACGGGTCCCGGCACGTTCGTGAAGAACAGTCCGACCGTGCGTTCGGACGCGGATGTGCATTCCGCGCACTCGATGTGGCTGCGGCAGAGCGCCGAGCAGGGCATCCCCGGCGCGCTGTGTCTGGTCGCCGTGGTGGGATGGGTGTACGTGCGGTTGTGGCGGTCGGCGCGGTCGCCGGCGGTGGTGGCGGTGGGATCGGTGACGTTCACGGCGTTCGTGGTGCAGGCGTCGATGGACTATGTGGCCGAGTTTCCGGCGGTGTTGGCGGCGGTCGGGGCGCTGGTGGGGGTGGCGACGGCGGAGCCGGTCACGCGATCGCGGGCGGTTCCGGCGGTGGGGGTCTCGTAGCGCGGACGGTGTCCCTTCGTAGCGTGATCGGGTGAACGCCGCAGCCGACGGCCGGAGTCGACGAGAGCCACGATTTGTCCGAGCCGACCGACTTGGGCTCTTTATGCGACATGCGTGCTTCACCCGATCCATGCTCGGGAAACCTCAGATGAAGCTCAGATCCGTCACGTCGAGGCGGGTCGCCGTCTATTTTGTGGAATCGCCGCAACACGGGCGCACCTATTTCCCAGGCAAGGGGAATGTCACGTCGATTCGCAGGTTTGTCGATCTGCGTGCAGGATTGCCGGAATCCCGTTTCGAGTTCGTTGCGGGATTTTCCAGAGAATGAGAACAGGCGGGACGGACGGTCCGGGGGGCCGTCCGGCGTTCGGGTGGGTACGAGCCCCGGCATCCCGTTGTACGTGCAGGTCACTGCCCTGTCATCAGGCGGGCGTGGGACCCGCCGGCCGCCGGGCCGGCGCGGTGAACCGACGTCTCGCCATGCCCCCGAAACGGTGTCGGATGGTTCCGAAAAGCCCAACTCGAAAATCTGTGCCGGCTCTTTCGAATACGCTGCGCGACTGCTTCAATGCCCACTGATCTCCGGATGACCCCGGTATCACCTGTTCAGCGGGAGGGCACGATCAGCAGCACGACGGCCGCCAATCCTTTCGGCGCGGACTTCTGGAGCGGCAACCGGGGCGTGGGCTGGCTCGCCCTGCTCGAACTCGTGATCCTCGTCGCGGTGTTGCTGCGGGTGTTGTCCCGACGGGCGGGTCCACGCGGCCTGTTCCGCGGGTTCGGACACCAGGTGGCGGCGACCGGGCGGGCGTTCGCCGCGCCGTTCGTCGCCTGGCGGCGGGATCGCCGCGGGGTCGCGGTGCTGACCCGGCATCTGGGCGCGCCGGAGACCTTCGAACGCGCCACGCGGGCGCTGGGCTCGGCCCGGGCGGCGGGGGTGCGGCCGTGGGCGGTGGTGCTGGCGGGCGAGCGCGTGTCGGTACGGCTCGCGGCGGTCGAGGCGCCGGAGGTCGCGGATCCCTGGGTGGTGGACCCGGACGACGCCCTGGTGTGGACGGCCGCGGTGGCCGACCTGGGGGCACCCGAGCCGACCGGGGGTGTGGCGCTGCCGATCGTGGTCGGGTTGATCGGGACCGATGTGGTCCTGCTGGATTCGGCGGCGGTGGGGCCGGTGCTCACGGTGACCGGAGACCGTGCGGGCACGGATCTGGGCCATGCGTTGACCGCGCAGCTGGTTCGGCGGTTGCCCGCGGGCGCGGTGGGCGTTGCCCACGGTGTGCATCCGGGGTTCCCCGGGCGGTCGCCGGCCGAATTGGCCGCCGATCCGGCGGTACGCGTCCTGGTGTGCGCCGAGCCCGCGCCGGATGCGGCGGGCGAACCGGCGGCGTTCGCGGCGCGGCCGGGCCGTACGGCGCTCGTCCTCGGGGAGGTGCGGGGGCGGCGGCTGAGCCTGCGCCCGGACGCCTTCGGCGTGTTGCCCGCCGCGGACGGCCTGGGCCCGGTCGAAACGGCCGGCCTGGCCCGCGCGGTGGCCCGCGTGATCCGCTCGGGACGCCCGACGGGGCCGACCGTGAACCCGCCGGGCACGACGCTGCCGGCGGCGGACACGGCCCGGCCGGTGCCGGGGGCCATGAGCGGAACGGGTGTCGGCGGAGCGGGAGTTGCGGACGCTGCGCCCGCGCGGGTCGATGCGGGATCTTTGTCCGGAAACGGCATGGATGTCGACGGTGGCCCGGCGCTCGGCCGGGCGGACAGTGCGATCGGGGCCACCGGCGGACAGGGCGCGGCCGGCCGGGAAGGCGGCGGTACGGCCGGCGCGGGCGGGCCCGGCCGAGTCGGCGATGTGGTCACGGTCGGTGCCGTCGGGCGTCCCGAGCGGACGGGCGGTGCCCCCGCTGCGGGCTCGGGCGTGGGCGGTGGCCCGGGTCGGGGGGCTGCTCCGGCGGTCGCGCCGGGGGCGGTGGAGTCCGTCGGCGGGCGGCGGGGTGGATCCGTCGGGGGCGGTTCCGGCTCGGCGGGCGGCGACGGGCGGGTGGGTACGCGGGCCCCCTCGGGCGGTGCCGCCTCGGCCGCCGCGTCCGCGTCGGGTCCTGCGGGTGCCGGGGCGTCGCCGAGCGCTTCGGCTTCGGCTTCGGCGTCCGCGTCCGCCGCTGCGGACGCGGGAGTTCCAGGGCGGGCTCGATCGCGCGTGTCGCCGTCGACCGCCGGGCAGCGGCGATCCGACGCCGATGTCCGGCCCGAGCGCGGGGACGTGTCGGCCTCCCCCGCGCCCGAAGCGACCCATCGCGCAACTCCGGCGGCCTCGCGGCGGCACACACCCACAACTCACACGGCATCCGCGAGCGCGGGATCGCCGACCACACCACCAACGCCCGAGAGGTCCCCGGCCGCGACCGCCGGCCACCGACGACCCCCGGCCTTCGCCTCGGCCCGCCAAGCGCCCCCGGCAACCGCCGGGTCCGAACCCCCCGCAGCACCTCCGACAACCGCCGGACCCCAGGCGCCCGCAGCGCCCTCGGCAACCACCGAATCCGAACCACCCACCGCGCCCACAGCAACCGACGCATCCCAGCCGTCCGCCACACCCACGACAACCACCGGATCCGAGCCACCCGCCGCGCCCACAGCAACCGACGGGTCTGAGCCACCCGCGACACCCACGGCAACCACCGGGTCCCAGCC
>NZ_BIFH01000032.1:14631-218296 GCF_003967355.1 Embleya hyalina
CAACCACCGGATCCGAACCACCCGCGACGCCCACGGCGACCCGCGCGTCCCGGTCGGCCGTCGCGTCCACGGCGGCCGCACCCTCCGAGGCGGGTGCCGCGTGCGGCGCGCTCGGGGCGGCCGAGCCCACCGTCCCGCCCATCACCCCCGCCCGGCCGTGACCGCCGTCCGCGTGCTTCTGGAGGCGATCCCATGCGACTGACCATCACCGTGTCCGAGCCCGCGCGGGGGCGGCGGGAGTCGATCCTGGTCGACGCCCCGGCCGAGAGCACCGTTCGGGACCTGCTCGAACACCTCGCCGATACGCACGATTTGGGCGCGCCCGGCCTGCCCTGTCGGCTCGCGGACACCGTGCTCGACCACGACGAGCCGCTGTCCGCCTGCGGCATTCGCGAGGGCAGCGAACTCACGCTCGGGGCGGCCTCGGCCGACCCGCCCCCGTGCCCCGATCCGCCCCTCGTCGAGTTGCACCTCGCGGCGGGGCCCGGGGCCGGCCGGATCTGGCCGCTGCCGATGGGTACATACGACATCGGCTCGGCCCCGGAATGCGCGATCCGGATCGACGAACCCGGCGTACCGGCGCACGGGATCCGGGTCACGGTCGGCCCGAACGGCCGGGTGCGGGTCGCCGCGCCGGCCGGGAGCGAGATCCGGCTCGGGCGGGTGTACCGGACCGGGGACGACACGCCAGAGCAGCCAATCGACCCCAAGGAGAGGGAGTTCGCCGACGAGCCGCCGCCGGACCCGGAGGCGCCGATCGTCGACGAGGTCGCCTGGGACCTCGGCGTGGGCCTGACCGTGGGGCCGGTACTGCTGCGCCCCGCCGCCCCGTTCGACGCGGGCGCGGACATCGTGCCCTCGGCCGACGGCGCGGGCCTCGACTTCAACCGGCCGCCGCGGATCGTGGAGCCGGTCCAGGGCGGCCGGTTCCGGATCCCGACCCGGCCGCGCGGCTCGTTCCGGCAGCCGTTCCCGATGCTGGTCACGCTCGCGCCGATGTTGCTCGGGCTGGTCATGGTGAAGGTCTTCCACTCCTATTTCTTCCTGATCTTCGCGATCTTCAGCCCGATCATGGCGCTGGCCAACTGGATCTCCTCGCGACGCAGCGGGCGCAAGCAGTTCGTCAAGGACCTGGCCGCCTACCGGGTGCGCAAGGCGGAGGTGCTGGCCGATGTGGCCGCGAGCACGGAGATGGAGCGGCAGGGACGGGTGGACGCGATCCCGGACCCGTCCACGACCGGCCTGTTCGCCACCGGCCCGGGGCAGCGGTTGTGGGAGCGGCGCCGGGTCGATCCGGACCATCTGGTGTTGCGCGTGGGCACGTCGGCGCACACTTCGCTGAACGAGGTCGAGGATCCCGATTCGCGGTCGTTGGAGCGGCGCGCGTCGTGGACGGTGCCGGACGTGCCGACGGCGGTGGATCTGCCGCAGCAGGGTGTACTCGGCGTGGCCGGGCCCGGTGGGCCGGCGTTGCGGATGGCCGGGTGGCTGGTCGCGCAGGCGGCGATCCTGCACAGTCCTCGCGATGTGCAGGTGCGGTTGCTCACCGGGGCGGCGGGGGCCGAGGAGTGGGGGTGGCTGGCCTGGTTGCCGCATGCGCGCGGCACGGTGCCCGGCGGGCCCGAGGTGTTGCTCGGCAGCGATCCGGAGACGATCGCGACGCGGGTCGCCGAGTTGGTCCAGGTGGTTCGGGCGCGCCGGGCCGCCGCCGAGACGCTGTTGCGCAACGCGGTGTTCGCGGAGCCGGACATCGTGCTGGTCGTGGACGGCGCCCGGCGGTTGCGGGAGATCCCGGGGATGACCCAGGTGTTGCAGGAGGGCCCGCAGGTGCGGGTGTTCTCGATCTGCGTGGACACCGAGGAACGTTTCCTGCCGCAGGAGTGCACGGCGGTGATCGGCCTCGCCGACGCGGGTCCGGCACGTGGTCCGGTCGCGACGTTGCGCCGGCACGGGACGCCGACGGTCGCCGACGTGCGGCCGGATCTGCCGACGGTGGCGTGGTGCGAGTCGATCGCGCGGGCGTTGGCGCCGGTACGGGACGTGACCTCGCCGGACGAGGGCGCGCTGCCGGATCGGGTGTTGTTGCCGGAGTTGTTGGCGCTGGATCCGCCGGACCCGGCGACGATCGGCGAGCGCTGGCGGCGACGACCCGCGTCCACGCGGGCGTTCCTGGGTGCCGGCTACGACGGTCCGGTCTCGTTCGACCTGGTCCTCGACGGTCCGCACGCGTTGATCGCGGGCACCACGGGATCGGGCAAGTCGGAGCTGTTGCAGTCGTTCGTGGCCGCGTTGGCGGCGGCGAACCGGCCGGACGAGTTGACCTTCGTGCTGGTCGACTACAAGGGCGGCTCCGCGTTCAAGGACTGCGTCGAGCTCCCGCACACGCTCGGCATGGTCACCGACCTCGACGCCCAGTTGGTACATCGGGCGATGGCCTCGCTCGGCGCCGAGCTCACGCGCCGTGAGCTGCTGTTGGCGATGGTGGGGGCGAAGGACCATGCGGAGTATCGGGGCAAGCGCATGCGTGACGCGGAGTTGCCCGCGCTGCCGCGACTGCTGTTGATCGTGGACGAGTTCGCCACGCTGGTCCGCGAGGTGCCGGACTTCATCCCGGGTCTGGTCGGGATCGCCCAGCGTGGTCGTTCGCTGGGCATCCACATGGTGCTCGCCACGCAGCGTCCGGCCGGGGTGATCACGGCGGACATCCGGGCCAATACGAATCTGCGGATCGCGTTGCGGGTGACCGACGCCGGGGAGAGTTCGGACGTGATCGACACCAAGGACGCGGTGGCGATCTCCTCGTCCACGCCGGGCCGGGCGCTGGCCCGGACCTCGCATCACACGGTGATCCCGTTCCAGACCGCGTACGCGGGCACCGAACGGGTGGACACCAAGGCCGATCCCGAATCGATCCGGGCGCTGCCCGTTCCGGTGGAGCCGGTACGGCCGCAGACCTCGGTGTTGTCCTGGAGCCGGTTGGGTCGACCCCGTCCGCCCGCCGTCGAGGTGGAGGTCGAGCCGCAGCCGCAGCCGGGGGACGCCGAACCGACCACCGACCTCAAGGAGTTGGTCACCGCGATCTCGGCGGCGGCCGCGGCCCTGCCGGACTTCGTCAAGCCGCCGAGCCCGTGGCTGGACCCGCTGCCGCATCGGGTGCTGCCCGCGGACCTGCCGCCGGCCGCGCCGGGTGCCGAACGGCCGCCCGGCGCGCTGGAGCCGGTGGCGTGGGCGATGGAGGACGTACCGCATCTGCAGGCGCGCAAGCCGGTGTTGCTCGATCCGAGCACGTTCGGCCACCTGTTCGTGGTGGGCGCGCCGCGCACCGGGCGCAGCCAGTTGTTGCGCACGATGGCGGCGGCGCTGGCCCGCCGGCACTCCTGCGGTGTCGTGCACATCCAGGCGATCGACGCCGGGGGTGGGGCGTTGGCCGCGCTGGCCGATCTGCCGCACTGCGGAACGGTGGTACCGCGCAACGACCTGAGCCGGATCGACCGGTTGATCTCCCGGCTCGGCGAGGAGTTGAGCAGCCGTCAGGAGCTGCTGTCCCGGCAGGCGTGCGCGAATCTGACCGAGTTGCGGGCGAGCGACGCGCGGGGGTGTCCGGCGCATGTGTTCCTGCTGATCGACGGGTGGGATCCGCTGGCGCCGACGTTGTACGAGTACGACGACGGCCGGGTGATGAACGAGGTGGTGCGGCTCTTGCGCGAGGGTGCGGCGGCGGGGATCCATCTGGTGATGACCTCGGAACGCGCCTTGATCAACGGGCGGTTGTCCTCGGTCAACGACGACATGGTGTTGTTGCGGCTGGCCGATCGGGCCGAGTATTCGGGCGCGGGGGTGCCGCGAACCGCGATCCCGGGGTCGATGCCGCCGGGGCGGATCCTGGTGTCGGGTTCGTGGACCGAGGCGCAGGTGTGTCTGCTCGGCCCGGGTGAGAGCGGGCGCGAGCAGGTCGAGGCGCTGCGCCGGATCGCGGTGGACGCGCGCGAGCGGGACGCGGGGGTGGATCCGGCGCGGCGGCCGTTCGTCCTGGCGCCGCTGCCCACCTCGATCACCTTCGCCGAGGCGTACGAGGCGGTGACCGAGGAACAACGCCGCCCGTTGTGGGGGCTGTTGGGGATCGGCGGCGACGCGGTGGGCGCGGTCGGCGCGGATTTCGCCGACGCGCAGCACACCTTCGCCGTGGTCGGGCCGCCCGGCAGCGGGCGCAGCAACACGCTCGCGACGATGGCGGTGTCGCTCCTGGCGAGCGGAACCCGGGTGGTGGCGATCACGCCGCGCGATTCGCCGCTGCGTCTGTTGCGGGCGCATCCGCTGGTGACGCTGGTGGAGGGGGCCGACTCGGACGGGTCGCGGACCTCGGCGGCGGTGGCGGAACTGGCCGGTCCGGCGGTGGTGTTGATCGACGACGCGGATCTGCTGTCGGAGATGGGGTCGATGGTCGGGTACGCGCTGCGCGACGTGATCGGTTCCGGCCGCGACCGGGGCATCGGGTTGGCGTACGCGGCGACGGCCGAGACGTTGTTGCAGTCGCTCAGCGGGTGGTTGGGCGATGTGCGGCGCAACCGGCAGGGCATCCTGCTGTCCCCGCAGCTCGGTGGGGAGGGTGATCTGATCGGCGCCCGGTTGCCCACCGAGCGGGTTCGCCAGCCGCTGCGGATCGGCCATGCCTGGATCCGGGACCGGAAGGGTTTCCTGGCCCCGGTGCTCGTGCCGCAGACGCAACTGCGCCCCGCCGCCGAATGACGGCGGGGGGCGCGAGGGGCGGACGGCGCGGTTCCCGGTGGTCGATCCACGCGGGAACCGCGGGCCGGGTCAGGTGGTGTGCGCCGGCGGGGGCTTGACGTCCTCGCCGTCGAGGCTGCGCAAATTGCTCACCACGACCTGGAAGGTGTCGCTGAACTGCTTGATCGAAACCATTGCCTTGTCGAGCGAAGTGGTCAGCTCGTCATAGGACTGGGTCATCTGCGGGCTCGTCTTCCGCAGATAAAGGCCACCGTCGGGGTTCAGCAATGCCGTCACGACGCCGCGCAGGCTCTGCAATGCGTCCTGGGTGCTCTTCGCACTGGTCACCATGTCGGTGGCGACGTGTTCGACCTCGGTGATATTGACATCGACATCCGTGCCGGTGGGAGTGGCCATGTCCATCCTTTTCGTGGTGCGGGAGCGGGGGTGGTGGATTCGGTCAGCCGGACTTCTGCAGCGCCGCCTTCATCGACGAGTCGAGCTTCTGCGCCGCCTCGACAATCTTGTCGAATTGCTGGGAGAAGGTGATGATGTTGAGGATCGCCTTTTCCAGGTCCGCGCTCAGCGTCTTGTATTTGGTGTTCAGTTCGTCGCTGCTGAGCTTGAGCCACAGACCGGATCCGGGCTTCAGCAGCGCATCCACCTTTCCCTGGAGTCGGCGAATCTCCAGGACCGCCGCGTCGGACACCTTCTTCATTTCCAGCTGGGCGGTGTGCACCTGGTCGTAGGTAATCTTGAAATCGCTCGCCATGGAGAATTCCTCACTGCGCCGTGATGATGTTTCGAAAACGATTGCCGAACGTGGGTCGGGCTACCTCCGGTCCCGTCCGCCGCCGCCTCCACCGACCGGCGGTCGGTACGGGGGCTCCTTGACGACCTTGGTCCACGGGGATTCGGGGTCCTTGATGTTCGGGTTGGTATAGACCGTGGTGCCGTCTTTGTCGGTGATCGTCTTGGTGCCTCGACCGGCCCCGTCCACCTCGACCTTCTCGGTGCTCACCGAGCCGTCCCGACCTGTGGTGACGGTGTTGTAGGCACCGTTGTCGCCGTAGGTGGTGTGCTCGGTGTAGGTGGTGCCGTGGTCGGTGATGGTCACGGTCTGCTCGGTGACGTTGTAGTTGCCGTCGACCTTGACGGTGACGTCGGTGGTGACGCCGTTCTTGTCGGTGTTCGTGTAGTGCAGGGGTGGCTGGTCGCTCGGTTTCTCCGGCGCCGTCTCACCCTCCTTCGGCTTTCCGTCCGGGTGGGTCCTGAGCCATTCGTCCCAGGCTTTCTTCTGCTGGATCCAGCGATCCAACGGATTACGCCCCGGCGTCGCCGCGAATTGCGCCGCGACGCCGTCGTCCCACGCTTCCGCGCCGTCCGCGACATAACCGAGGAGTTTCGAAAGGGCACCCAGACCGTCCACCGCCTTGCCCATGGGTCCGGACCACGCGGTATAGAAGGAACCGAGCGGGGCGGCCACACCACCGATGTCCGCGGCCGGGATCGTACCGTATTGGCCGGGCACTCCGGTGCCGTAGGTACGAAACTTCGCGGCATCGTCCTTGAACGTATTGGCGAGCAGCGTCAGGGCGGTCGCCATTTTGCGAAGCTCGGTGTAATCGAGGGAAATATCGGGCAAAGCGAACTCCATTCGACAGATCGGCGTCGGGTTCGGTCCCGCACTGCACCCGAACACTGGCGCCGCGTCTCATCATCGGCCAAGATTGCCGGAGAATAAAGAGCCGCAGCGCCCCGTCCCGATATCGCCGATGCGCTGCACCGCCGCCACGAGAGCACCGACATCCGACGCGATCGAACTTCCGCCCGGAGGGCCCATGCCACGCAATGTCGATGCCGCGACGTTGAAAAAGCTGGGATACACGGGCGATCAGACGCCGGGTGATCCCGACTCGATCCGGGACGCCTCGCTGTATCTGGCCGCGTTGGCCAAGAAGGCCGGCGACGCCTCGCTCAAGCTGGCCGGACTGGTGCAGGACGACGCGAAGGCGCCGCTGATGGGCGAGGCCGCCACCGAGTTGCGCAGCCACGTCAAGGACCAGTTGAAGCTGTTCGTGGACAAGCTGGCCCAGGCCACCCAGATCGCGAGCACGGCGCTGTCGACCTACGCGACGGACCTGCTCGCGGCCCAGCAGAAGGGCCAGGAGGCGCTGAACGCGGCGGCCCCGCTGCCCGAGGGCGACCCGGGCCTGGCGGCGGCGAAGTCGACCATGGCCACGGCCCGGACCATGTACCTGGAGGCGGTGGAGAAGGCACGCAAGGCCCTGGCTCCCGCGACCGCGCTCAAGACCAGCCCGAAGACGGTGGCCGAGGAGTTCTGGGACTTCTTCAAGATCTTCACCATCGTGCTGACCGTGCTCGGCGTGCTCTTCGGCGGACCGCTGGGGCTGCTGGCCTTCGGCGCCAACCTGGTCGTGCTCGGCAAGACCATCGCGGACTTCGCCAACGGCAAGGCCACCGGGCTCGAACTGTTCCTGAACATCCTGGGCGTGCTGTTCCCCTCCACCAAGGCACTGCTGCCGGCGCTGCTCAGCGGCCTGAAGAACCTCCTGGTGGGTCTCGGCAAGGGCGCGGTCAACCTGTTCAAGGGGGCCGGCAACCTGCTGTCGCTGCTGAGCACCGGCCTCAAGGGATTCAACCTGTCCGGCTGGCGGTTCGCGCTCGCCTACGCGGGTCTGCTCACCGGCGCGCTCGCGTTCAAGGGCGGGGTACTGGTCGGCAAGTTGCTGGTGTTGCCGTTCAAGGCGATCGTGTGGGTGGGCAAGACCGCGTGGGCGGTGGGCAAGAAGGGCTTCGGCGAGCTCAAGGGTTGGGGCTCGCTCGGCATCCTCCTGCCGGTGGCCGGCGACGAGATCGCCAAGCTGGGGCTCGCTCGGGCACTGAGGATCGGCTTCTGGGAGCGCGGGGTCCTGGGCAGCCAGAAGGACTTCATCCGAGCCGGACTGGCCGTGCCGCCGGCCGCGGCCGGGACCGCGGGCAAGATCGGCGGGCACACCCTGGACAAGCTGCCGATGCCGCCGGGGCTCGGCGCCGGTCGGGACCTGTCCTCGTTCACGGGCTTCGGACTGCACGACATGCCCAGGCTCGGCAGCTCGTTCGACACCGCCGTGTTCGTGCCGGCCGCGAGCGGGTTGTACACCGCGCACCACGGGCTCGGCGTGTACAGCTTCGGCAACACCCTGCTCGGGCACGAGGGTCTGCAGTCGCTCGGCACCACGATCGGTCACGGCGTCACGCCGCAACTCCAGTGGAACTCGCTGCACGACGTGCTCGACCAGGCCGTGGGCGGGACGTCCGCGCTGCACGGCCTCGACGTGGGCGCCCTGTCCCCGCACACGCTCGGCGGCGCGGTGGAGAGCACCCAGTCGTTCGCGAAGAGTGCGATCGGCGTCGGCGAGGAGGTGCGGATGACGCCGCTCCCGGAGATCCGCCGGCTGACCCACGGCGACACCACGCTGACCACGTCCGGCATGGATCGGTTCGTGGCGACGCACACCGACGCGCTCACGAACAAGGTCACGGTCGCGAACGCGGTGCCTGCGCCGGCCCTGCCGAACGCGGTACACACGCCGGGCGCGCCCGCGTCGGTACACGCGCCGAACTCCGGGCAGACGCCGGGTGCGGTCCACACGCCCAACGCGGGCGCCGGAATCGGTGCGGGTGCGGGTGCGGCCAAGGTCGACGTCTTCGACCTGCTCGCGCCGGGAGCGGGCAAGGGCGGCTCGACTCCGCCGCCCCCTTCCGTACCGCCGACGACGCCGGTCGCGCCCGGTGTGTCCGCCCTGCACCAGGACAACGCGCTCAACCTGCTCGCCGGCGGATCCCGCACCGGCGATCAACTCCCGGCCGCCTCGGCTCGGTTCACCCCGGTGGATCTCGCCGGCGGCAACTCGGCCGGCGCCCTGCGGCCGGACCTGGCGGGCGGGCGGAAGGCGATCGACACGGTGTCGGCACTGGTCGGCGAGAAGATCCCGATGCGGGCCGACCCGCCGCCGGTCGGCCACACTCCCCCACCGCCGGCCACACCGACCGCAGCGCCCCCGCCGCCCGTCGTGCCCGGCCGCGAACCGCTGCCGCCGAACGCGCTGGCGAACTTCGGCGCGGAGCAGCGCACGGTCGTCACCAGGGCGCTGGACGACGTGGCGACCGGGCCGGGGCCCGGGGGCAAGTCCACGCAGGGGCTGCCCGGTTCACGGTTCGAGGCATGGCACGACTACTCGCGGGCCCAGTCGGCGTTCGACCGGGCCGCGACCACCGAGCAGGCGCTTCGGACCCGACTGCTCACCGGCGACACCAGTTCCGGCACGGTGCGGGCACAACTGATG
Source organism: Embleya hyalina (assembly GCF_003967355.1). Lineage (GTDB taxonomy): Bacteria > Actinomycetota > Actinomycetes > Streptomycetales > Streptomycetaceae > Embleya > Embleya hyalina. Next base: position 23,706 of record NZ_BIFH01000032.1, read on the forward strand.
CTCGCCACCGCGGAGCGGGCCAACGCCCGTCTGGCGCTGGAGGATGCCACGACGGCGTTGAAGGCGTGGGGCGTGGATCCCCTGCACGCGGCCCCCGCGGTCGCCGAGGCGGTGTCGAAGCTGCGCGGGCTGCCCGGCGGCATGACGCCGGTGGAGCACGTTCTCGACGCGCGGGTACGCGTGCCCGACTCGTGGCCGCGGGGCGGCGGTGCCGTCGGACGCAACGATCCCGTCGTGCACATGTTCCGCAGCGGGGATACGGTCGACCACTTCGAGGTGCTGGGTCCGATGGGCCCGGGTGGGACCCGGCCGCTGCTGCACGACGGCTATCTCCTGTCCGACGGCACCTACCAGGTGTTCCACGGGGAGTTCGGGGCCGACAGCGCCTTCGACATCTGGGCGGACACCTCCGGCACGCTCCGCGCCGCCGGCGAACTTCGCGGCGGGGGACCCAACTTCACGGTCACCGCGGTCGACGGAGACTTCCGGATCTGGGGGCCTCGCGGCGCCGACGGCGGCCACCCGCTGCTCGCCGACGCGCGGCTTCTGGACGACGGGACGTTCCGGGTCTCCGACGGCGCGCCGGGCGACCACAACGGCTTCGAGATCTGGGCGCACGCGGACGAGCAGGTGCTCAGGACCGCGTACCCGGGGCCGGACGGCACGTTCCACGTCCACGAGGGCCCGCGCGGCAGCAGCGACGACTTCGGCATCTGGGGACCTCGCGATCCCGACACCGGCCTCCATCCGGTCCTGGGCGAGGCGCGCCGCCTGCCGGACGGCACCTGGCGGGTCGAGAACCCGGCGAACCGTCCCGCGGGCGACTTCCGGATCCTGGGACCACGCGGCGCCGACGGCGCCCACCCGGTCCTGCGCGACGTGCACGTCGCGGGCAACGGCACACATCACGTCTACGACGGGCCCCTGACCGATCCCGGACGCAACTTCGAGATCCGCTCCGCGGCCGACGGCAGGCTGCTCGGCCGTGCCGAATTCCGGGCCGGTACCGACGATTTTCGCGTCACCAACGTCGGCGACCGGCACTTCCAGACCTGGGGACCCCGCGATCCCGCCACCGGCGCCCACCCCCTCCTCGAGGACGCCCGGGCCCGGGCCGACGGCACGTATCACGTCCATGCCGGCCCTCACTCCGCCCCCGGACAGAGCTTCGAGATCTGGTCCGACACCGAGGGCACCGTCCTCAGGAACGCCGAATACCGCGCGGCCACCGACGACTTCCATGTCACCAACGTCGGCGACGAGCACTTTCAGACCTGGGGACCCCGCGACCCCGACACCGGCGTGCACCCGGTGCGCGAGGACGGGTACGCGCTCGGCGGGGATCGTTTCCAGGTGTTCGAGGGGCCGCGCGGGAGCGCCGAGCGGTTTGGGATCCATGGTCCCGCCGACGCGAACGGTGTCCGGCCGCCGGCGACGCGGCACGGGTACGCGCTGGGCGACGGCACCTGGCAGGTCTACGAAGGAGCCGCGCACGGTCGGCTGGACGACTTCCGAATCTGGGGCGCGGACAACGCCCCGCTCCGGACCGGGACCCGCATCCGGGCCACCGAGCGTTTCCGGGTCACCGACGAGGGAGGCGACCACTTCCAGATCTGGGGCCCGCGCGGCGCGGACGGCACCGCACCCGAGGTGTTCAGGGACGCTCGCCGGCTGACCGACCGGCGGTATCAGGTCTTCGAGGGCCCGCCCACGGCCGCCGACCGCAACTTCGAGGTGTGGGCGAGTGATGCGTTCCGGATCGACCGGAACGGCACCGTGCACGGCGGCAAGGTCACGCACGTCGGGGAACGGGTGGGCGAGACCGGTCACTTCCGGGTCACCGACCGGCTGCGCGACACCTGGGAGAAATGGGACGGCGCCGACCTGGCGAACCATCGGCTGCTGGAGTACCCGCTGAACGGACCGATCCCCGGCGTCGTACGGCGCATCGACCACACGAACGGCACCTGGCAGGACGTACGTCCCGCCGACGCCCCGCTCGGCCACGACGTCGGCTGGGAGCACATGCCCTTCCGCAAGGGCACGGTCGAGCAGTGGCCCGCCGGGCCGAACGGTGAGTACAAGGGCATCCGCACGCTCACCGACGGCAACGGCAACATCGTGCACACTCGCGACCCCTCGGTCGCCGACGGCCACTGGATCGAGGCGGTGCGCGACCACGCCGGCAAGTGGAGGTGGCTGGAGAAGACCGGCGAGGGTCGCACGATCGCCTCCGGTCGGCGCTACGTGCGCTGGGACACCACCGCGTACGACGTGATCGACGGCGTCTTCGACCTCAACGCCCGGCACCTGTTCGGCGGCAAGGTCCGGGACATCTTCCCGCAGCTCGACGGGGGTCGGTTCGTCGCCGAGAAGAACGGCCTCACGGACTGGCGCTGGCAGAAGTGGGACGCCGACGGCGCGCTCCAGGCCAGGGGCCGGCTGGAATATCGGGTCGACCCGAACCTGGGGTTCCGCGCCCGGGTCGCCGAAGTCCGGCTCCCCGACGGTACGTTCCACCGGCTCACCGACGCCGACCGTCCCCTCGTCGCCTTCGAGCGGTTCGCGCCCATGCGCGGCAGCACCAAGGGCGACAAGTTCTTCTCCGCGCCCGACAAGGCCCGCGGCACCCGGCAGTTCACGTTCGACGCGAACGCGCGGCCCGCGGACCAGTTCAAGTACTCCGTCGAGCGCAACTACGTGAACGAGGAGGCGGCCACCTTCACCAAGTTCGGCGAGACCGAGCTGAAGGTCCGGCGGATCTGGCAACAACGCTTCGACACCCCGTTCTTCCCCGGGCGGGTGGACTTCCCCGGCAACCCGGTCACCGGCGACAGTCGGCTGTACCGGTACTGGACCGTCTCGGAGAAGAGCGGCGGGGAGACCACCGCCCGCACGCTGCGCGTGCAGCGTCTGGACGGCACCTGGCAGGACTTCACCGCGAACCGCGAGTTGGTGCGGGAGAGTCGGGTCCTGGCCGACGGCCGCAGGATCGAGTTCACCGCCGACGTCCCGGGGCGCGGCGGCACCTGGCGGGAGGTGGGCGGCACCGGCACCGGGCCGCGGGTCTTCGACGACAACCGGGGCTGGATCGACTACGCCGACGAGGCCCGCACGATCGAGGTCCGCAAGACCGTCGACGCCCAGGGCACGGTGCGCGAGTATCCCGGCGCCGCGGGCGACGCGGGCGCCTGGGTGGATCGCAACCGCTTCGGCCAACTGGTCGCGCGCCGGGACGAGATCACCGGCGGCTTCCTCGAGGCCCACATGCGGAAGGGGCCGGACGGCGAGTTCACCTGGACCAAGCAGGCCACACCCGGCAACCCGCCCTTCGAGGGACCGACCACCGGCACCCGCACCACCAATCGCGCCGGCGCGCGGATGTGGGGCGAGGGATTCGACGACGCGTTCAAGGACTACGCCCGGATCGACGGGCGGAACGTACTGGTCCACGAGCGCAAGTCGCTGGCCGACGGTCGCACCGCGATCATCGAGCGACACGGCGCCGACGACTACCGGACCACGGTCGTCGACCGGAACGGCGCCCCCGACCCGGCCCCCGGCGGTGGTGACGTGCGGCATGTCGGCGCCGACACGAAGATGTGGCGCGACGAGTACACCGACGCCGCCGGCAACGTGCACACCCTCCGCGAGGGGCGCGGCGACGCGATCCGCGAGTATCACGTCGTCGACGGCAGGGCCGATCCGCGGCACTGGGACGACGTCCGCAACGGCACCAGAATCCGCTCCTACGAGCCGATCACGCACGGTGGGCAACCGGTCGGCTACCTGGAGAAGGACATCGCCTACCTCCAGCAGCGCATCTACGACGGCGACGGCAACCTCGTGGTCCACCAGGGCCTGTCCACCCGGATCTTCGAGAAGACGCGGACCGCGGACCCGAGCGTGGTCAACCGGATCGAGTCCAAGCTGCACCCCGACAAGGCCCTGGCCAAGGGCGTCGACTCGCGGTTCAAGCTGGTCGGGCGCGGGGTGGACCATCCCGGCGCGCTGAACGACTTCCGCGGCTACAACCGGGCTCTCGCGGACACCAACCGGCGGCACTGGGGTGCGTACGACCGGCTGACCGGCTCGGCGGAGTGGACCTTCGAGCAGAAGGTGTGGACCAAGGTCGGCATGGAGTTCATGCAGGACTTCGGCTTCTCCGTGCTGGCCGGCATGATCACCGAGTGGATCAACGACGGGAGCATCTCCGGTTCCGACTGGGGGAAGATCTTCCTCAACTCGGCGGTCTCCGCGTCGTTCGCCGGTCTGATGGCCCGCTTCCACGAACTCAAGCTGAAGCCCGGGTCGTTCTCCCCCAAGCAGTTCAAGGACGGGCTCACCGCCAACGACTTCGGCAAGCCGTTCAACACGAACCCCTACTTCGGCGACAACTGGAAGACCGACTGGTCCAACTTCGACACCGCGTTGCGCTGGCGCTCGGGGATGTACAAGTACAGCCTGGGACTTGCGGTCAACCCGATCGTCGCGTTCGTCAACGGGTCGATCAACGCCGCGGTGTTCGGCGACAAGAACGGCGTCAAGCACTACGGCCTGGACGCGCTGAAGTTCGGCGGGGTCGCGGCACTCGGCTCGCTGGCCGGTTCGGCGTTCGGCCCGGGGGCGTTCAAGTTCGCCTACGACGCCTACGCGGCGGGCCGGTTCTGGCGCAAGTCCGGGATCCTGGACCTCGGCATCAAGTTCGGTGAGAAGTTGATCGACGCCCAGCTCAACAAGCTCTTCCAGAAGGCGCTCGGGCTGAACGAGAAGTATCTCTACCCGCCCACGCCCGAGAACGGACAAAAGCCGTGAGTGTGTTCGGCAACCGCGGCAATCGCGGCCCCCGGGGCGACCGCCCCCAGCGTGGTGGTCGACCCGTCACCACCGGTCGCACCATCGCGGAGCTGATCGGTGCCGCGCCCGACGGCGCCCGCGTCCTGATCGCCCCCGGCGAGTATCGCGAGCACGTCGTGCTCGATCGCGGCGTGGTCCTGGTCGCCGAACAGGGGCCCGGCAGCGTACGCCTGACGGGTGCTCACGACGTCGCGCTGACCGTCTCCGGCGGGGTCGGCGTCCGGGTCGAGGGGGTAGTCCTGATCGCGGCCGACGCGGCCGCCCCCGCCGTGCGGGTCACCGGTACCGCCGAGGTCGCCTTCGACGACTGCCGCGTCCTGGGCGGCCGGGTGGAGATCGTCGACACCGCCCGGGTCCGGCTGGGCGACTGCCGAATATCGGCCGCCGGGGTGGCCGGGGTGTCGGTGGCCGACGACGCGCGCCTGTCCATGACGGGCTGTCGGATCTGCGCGGTGGACGGCGCGGGTGTGCTCCTGACCGGGTCGGCCACGGTGACCCTCGCCGATTCGGTGGTCACCGAGGCCGGCGTCGGCCTGAACGTGCGGGACACCGCGAGCGTGCAGGTGCGCGGCTGCGCCTTCGTCCGCTGCACGCACAACGCCGTCCTGGTGGAGAACGAGGCCATGGCCGGCCTGGACGCCTGCCGCTGCACCGAGAGCGGCGAGGACGCCGTACTGGTGCGCTGCGTCGCGAAGTTGACCATGCGGGGCAGTGCGGTCGACCGCGCCGGGGCCTCCGGGGTGGCCGCGATCGGGCAGGCCTCGGCGAACGTCCTGGACTGCCAGATCGTCGGTGCCGCGCTCAGCGGCGCGGTCGCCGACGAGGAGTCCCGCCTCGACCTGGTCGGCGGCCTGATCCGGGCCACCGGCGCCAACGGCGTCTTCGCCCGCGGGTCGGCCCGGGTCGGCCTGGACGGCGTCGTGATCGCCGACACCGCGTTCACCGCCGTGCACCTGGACGAGCACGCGCACGGCGAACTGGCCGCCGTCGTGCTCGGCCCCACCCCCGAGCACGGCCTGTGCGTCGCGGGCGCGGCCGGCGTCACCGCGACCGGCCTGCTGGTGCGCGCCGCCGAGATGACCGGCATCCACCTCGGCGGCACCGGTACCGCCCGAGTGCACGCGTCCGCGGCGCACCGCTGCGGGATCGGGCTGCGCGTGGACGAGGGGATCGACGCGGAGATCGAGGACGGCACGTTCGCCGCCACCGGGCGGGCCGGGATCGAGGTGGGTCCGGACGCCCGGCCGACGTTGCGCCGGGTCCGGGTCGCCCGCGCCGGCACCGCCGGGGTGGTCGTGCACGAACGCGCGGCGCCCGTCCTGGAGGACTGCGCGGTCACGGACAGCGCGGGCTCGGCGATGGTGGTGTGGACGGACGCCGCGCCCGTGGTCCGGGCCGGCGCGCTCACCGGCGCGGGCAAGAACGGCGTGTACCTCAAGGGCGGCGCGGGCGGCGAGTTCACCGACTGCGTGCTGGGCGGCTCGGCCTATCCGGCGGTCTACGTGGCCGCCGGCGCGGCGCCCGTGCTGCGCGCGTGCACGTTCCGGGACTGCCCGGGCGACGCGACCATCGAGGATCCGGAGCAGACCTCGGCGGTGTTCGCGGACTGCGTGGCCCGGGGGGTCGCCGAGGTCCTGGTGTCCGGCCGGGGCACGGCGCCGCCGGCGGGCCCGAACGGTGTCGTCGAGGGCTCCGACGCGGCGGGCGACGCGCCGGAGCCGCCGGCGGATCTGGGCACGCTGCTCACCGAGCTGGACGCATTGGTCGGACTGGCCCGGGTCAAGCACGATGTGGCCACACTCGTGCAGTTGATGCAGTTGGTCCGCCGCCGCGAGGAGGCCGGTCTGACCCCGCCGCCGCTGAGTCGACACCTGGTGTTCGCCGGCAATCCGGGTACCGGCAAGACCACCGTGGCACGTTTGTACGGGCGGATCCTGGCCGCGCTCGGCATGCTCTCGCGCGGTCACCTGGTGGAGGCCGATCGCGGTGCGCTGGTCGGCGAGTACGTCGGGCACACCGCACCACGCACGACGGCGATCTTCCGCAAGGCGCTGGGCGGCGTGTTGTTCATCGACGAGGCGTACTCGTTGACGTCGGCGGGCGGCAGCGACTTCGGGCAGGAGGCGATCGCGACACTGGTCAAGCTGATGGAGGATCACCGCGACGACATCGTGGTGATCGTCGCCGGCTATCCGGACGAGATGCATCGCTTCATCGACTCCAACCCCGGTCTGGACTCGCGGTTCAACCGCACCGTGGTGTTCGAGGACTACGCGTCGGTGGATCTGGTGCGCATCGTCGAACACCAGGCCGCGGCCTACGAGTACACCCTCGACGAATCGGCACGCGCGGGCCTGTTGGCCTACTTCGAATCGGTCCCGCGCGACCGGCGGTTCGGCAACGGGCGTTCCGCGCGACAGGCCTTCCAGGAGATGACCGAGCGGCATGCCCGACGCATCTCCGCCATCGCCGAGGTGACCCCCGAGGATCTGGTCTCCCTGCGCGCACCCGACCTCCCCGATCTCGTTCCGGCCGCCGGCGATCCCGCCCGGGCGGCCGAACCGACTGCGAAAGGCTGAACATGGCCGAACCACCCAACCCGAACGCGGACTTCCAGCGCGCGTTCGCCCGCTCGGTGCGCACGCCGATGCGACCGCTGCGGCCCGGCCGCCGGGTCTGGGCCGTGAGCCTGGGCATGCCGGTGCTGGCCGCGGCCGGTCTGGCGGCGGTGACCGTCGTCTCCGCGATCGACCTCGGCGGCGACGACGGCGCTCGGCGCAAGCCGGTGGCGCAGGCCGCGCCGATGCAGGACAAGCCCGTGGAGGTGCTGCCGAGCGGTGGCTCGGCGGCGCCGCAGAGCGCTCCGAGCGCCGGGAGCGGCACCGGCGACCCCGGCCCGACCGGCGCGGGCACGCCCGGCGGCGGCGCGGCGTATCCGCCGGGCTATCCGTACCCGAACGGCGGCTCCTCCGGCGGGGGCGCGTCGGGTGGCGGCGGCGCGTCGGGTGGTTCGGCGGCGGGCGGCTCGACCGGCACGTTCGGCGGCGGCGGTTCGACGCCCGACGCGCGGAACCCGGCCACGGGTTCGCCCGGCGGCGGGGGCGGTACGGCGCCCGCGCCCGGTGGCGGCAGCCCCGGCGGTTCCGGCAACAAGCCGGCCCCACCGCCGGTGCAGCCCGATTCGTTGGCCCCGAAGCAGACCTTCGTGGGCACCTCGGGCTACGGCTGCGCGAACAACGGCGCGAGCGGTTTCGCCGAGGTCGGCCGCTACAGCGACGGCTCCAAGGGCTGGTACACCGTGGGCAGCGGCGGGTGGAACAAGGACGGCTGCAACGGGAAGTTCGACGCGGTCCCGATGTCCGGGGACAAGAACAAGGACGACTCGAGCGCGCGCGTGTTGTGGTGGTTCGACGTCGGCAACGCCTCCAAGCGCTGCCAGTTGAGCGTGTACGTGCCCTCGGGCAACGGCCGCGACGTCGGCGGGAACCCGGCCCAGTACTACGTGCTGCGCTCCAGGGACGATGACAAAACCGGTGCCTGGTACGGCCAGTTCCAGGTCGACCAGGTGGGCAACAAGGGACGTTGGGTGAGCGCGGGCACCTTCCCGGTGACCAACGGCAAGGTCGCGGTGAAGCTGGTCACGCGCGGCGTCGACTGGGGCGGCACCGCGGGTGCGCACCTGGCGGCCGGTCAGGTCCAGGCGAGCTGCACGGGCTGATCCGAGGACGCGGCCGGCGCCCGGCCCAAAACGACGATGTCCGTGCTCGATCCCCACGATCGGGCACGGACATTCGCACGTCTCGGTGTAGCCTCGGCCTCAGGACACCTCTTCGGCCAGCGAGTCCCCCGCGTGCCGCTGCGGGGGCAGCAGGCGGGTCGGATCCACCGGCGAGTGGGTGATCGGCCCGCTCCAGACGATGGGTCTGGGCAGCGGGAACGCGTCGGTGCGCGGGGTACGCACGGGCGCGGGGCGCGGCTGCTGCTTCGCCTCGGCCGAGGTGCCGGTCTCGGCCGAGGCCGGCACCGGGAAGCCCGGGTTGACCCCGCCGGCGGCGGTGATCCCGGACGGGCGCAGCAGTACCCCGACGGTGCGCCACAGGATGACCAGGTCGAGCCGCGCGCCTCGGTTGCGCACGTACCACAGGTCGTACTCGATCCGTACCGGCCAGCTGAGCGCGTTGCGGCCCTGGACCTGCGCCCAGCCGGTCAGGCCGGGGCGCACGTCCAGTCGGCCGCGCTGGCGTGGGCTGTAGTGCACGACCTGGCTCGGCAGCGTCGGCCGGGGGCCGATGATGCCCATGTCCCCGCGCAACACGTTGATCAGCTGCGGCAGTTCGTCCAGGCTGGTGGTGCGCAGGAGTTGCCCGACCCGGGTGATCCGGGTCGCGTCGGGTTCGTCCGGATATCGCTGGTCGAGCATGGTGCGGAACTTCAGGATCTCGAAGTCGCGGCCGTGTAGGCCGCTTCGGGTCTGACGAAACAACGCGGGTCCACCCATGGTCGCGCGGATCATCACGTGGATCGCGAGCAGTACCGGTCCCAGTAGAACCAGTGCCACCGCGGCCACGGTGATGTCGAACAGTCGTCGCATGCCATGCCCCTCCCCTGGTGTGGCGTTGGATTGTGGTGTTCTGCGGGCGCCGGTGGCGTCTCCCTCACCGGCCGGCGCCTCGTGTGTGCCTCAGTGCCTCGGTGCCTCACGTCCAGCCCAGGCCGCGGCGCGCGGCCACGGCCCGGTAGGTGTCGATCGAGACGCGGGCCACGCGTCGTTGGTCGAACTCGGCCAGCGCGCGGCTCCGGGCCGCGGCGCCGAGTGCGGCGCGCAGGTCCGGTTCGCCGATCAGGCGGTCGATCGCGGCGGCCAGGGAGCGGGACTCCCCGGCCGGCGCGAGCAACAGGTGTTCGCCGTGGGTGCCGATCTCGCGGCAGCCGCGGATGTCGCTGAGCACCATGGGCAGCGCGCACGAGGCGGCCTCCATGGCGGATCGTGAGAAGCCCTCGCGGTGCGAGGGCAGTACGAAGACGTCGAGCGCGTTGTAGACGGCGGGCATGTCGGCGCGCGCACCGACGAATTCGACGGGCGAGTCGTGCGCGGCCCGGGCGATCGCGTCGGGCTTGTCCGGGTCCTCGGGTCCGATCCAGACGAATCGGGCCTTGCCCGCGAGCAGTCCGGCTGCTTCCACGTATTCGAGGATGCCCTTCTCCGCGACCTGCCGCCCGACTCCGCCGACGAGGAGTTCGTCTTCGGCCACCCCGAGTTCGGCGCGGATCGTGGCGCGGGCGACCGGATCGGGGCGAAAGCGGGTGAGGTCGGTGCCGTTGCCGACCACGCGCGAGCGCCACCCGGGCACGGCCCGGCGCAGCGTGGCGTGGTCTGTGGCGTTCTGGTACAGCTCGGCGTGCGAGGCACGGGCGGCCAGGCTCTCGGTGCCGAGGACGAACGCGCGCCGGGCCCACGGGTCGCCGGGGCGGATCCACAGGCCGTGGCAGGTGTTGACCACGACGGGCACCTTGGCGGCGCGGCCGAGCAGGCGGCCGAGCACGCCGGTCTTGGGGTTGTGGGTGTGCAGCACGTCCAGGCGCAACCGGCGCAGCGTGCGCACGAGTTCACCGGCCGCGGCGGCGTCGCGGCGCGGATTCCAGGCCCGGGTGAGCGAGTTCAGCGGGACGTGGGTGACGCCCAGCGCCTCGATCCCGGGCACGTAGGGGCCGGCCGCGCTGATCCCGAAGGTCTCGAAGCCGGCGGCGACGTCCTCTTCCAGTTCGGTGCGAAGCAGCAGCGCCAGGCTCATGTCGATGGTGGTCAGGTGGGCGATCCGCAGCGGGCGCCCGCCCGGTCCACGTGGCTCACGCATGCGCACCGGCCCTCTTGCCGAGGCCGACCACGGCCGCGTAGGCGCGTTCCTGGCCGAGCCGGCCGCCGAGCTTGGCTCGGAAGAACGCGGGCGGATCGGTGCGCCGGACCGGGACCCGGCGCAGCCGGATCGGATCGCAGCCGGGCCGGTTGCGGCCGAGCACACCGGTGGCGGCGCTGCGGAACCGGCAGCGCAGCGCGTGTTCCATGTCCGGGACGGCGACGCCCCAGGTGTAGGCGAAGTGCGCGGGGCGGCGGCCGAGTCGGCGTTCGATGTCGTCGGAGGCGTCGTCGAGTTCGGTCGCGGTGAGCGCTTCGGGGCGGGCGTGGCTGCGGGTGTGGTTGCCGATGGTGGCCAGTCCCGAGTCGGCCAGTTCGGCCACCTGGTCCCAGGTCAGCGCGGCGGATCCGCCGCTGGTGCCGGTGGAGCCCTCCCAGCGCATCTCGGCGTCGATGCAGCCGGTGGCCAGGTAGAGGGTGAACGGCAGCTTGCGGGCCCGCAGTTCGGGCCAGGCGTTGGCGTACACGTCGGCGAAGCCGTCGTCGAAGGTGAGCACGATCGACGGGGTGGGGTCGCCGGCCGCGAGGCGGTCCACGGCGGTGTCCAGGGAGACCACGTGCCGGGCGGGCAGCAGGTCGAGCTGGGTGCGGAACGCGTCGGCGGGCAGGTCGAGTTCGTCCCGGGTGCCGCCGCCGACGCGGTGGTAGATGAGCAGGGTGGCACCGGGTGCGGGGTCGCGGGCGAGGGCGGTGGCGGCCAGGCCGCGCTTGAGCGTGGTGCGCACGCGGTCGCCGCTGATGGCGGTCATCGGGTCGTGCCCTTCGAGGTGAGGCGGGTCGGGCCGGTGCGGGCGACCGGCCACGGAACCGGTTCCGGTTCCCGGCGCAGGGGCGTGCCGGGGGTTCCGGCGGGGTCGGGCAGGTACAGGCGCAGCGTCTCGCCGAGGGCGGTGGCCACGCTGCGTGCGGCGTCCTGCGGTTGCCGGTCGTGCGGCCGGGTGCGGTCGGCGCCGAGGGCGGCGACGGTGTGCACGGTCCGGTCCGGGCCCAGGTGTACGAGGGTGTGCGGTTCCTCGCCGACCAGCCACCAGGTCTCGCCGCGGGCGCGGCCGGCGTCGACCGTGTCGGTGCCCCGGTAGCCGCAGGCGAGCGCGATCGCGCGGTTGTCGGCGAGGCCGGCCTCGTGTACCGGGTCCGGTTTGTCGCCGCCCTCGTGGGGATTGATCGCGGGTGGGATCACCGTCTCGGCGACCAGGTCCGGCTCGACCGGGGCGGTCTTGGCGCGCCGTACCCGCAGGTGTTGCTCGACCGACATCCGGGTGGCCCGGGCGAAGCCGCGCGCGGGCAGGGTGATCGCGAGCAGGCGTCGGTCGCGGACCGCCTCGACGTCCCACAGGGCGGGGCGTTCGGGGGCGAGTCGCAACTTCTGCGGGGTGCGGGTGGGCATCAGGTCGACCAGGCGCGGCCGGGTGCCGGCGGGCCAGGGTTCGGCCAGGACGAGTTCCTGGGCCTGCCACTGCACCACGGTGCCGATGCCCAGGGCGGCGAATCGTTCGTCGTAGGCGGTGGAGTGCCAGGTGGCCACGTCGCCGAGGCGGAACCACAGGTGCATCGCGGCCGGCACCCCGTCCACGCGCAGGATGTACAGCCGGGCCCAGTCGTGTCGCGCGGCGCGGGCAATCAGGTCGCGCCGCGCGTCGGCGGCGGCGGGTTGGAGCGGGCCCTTCCAGCTGCGGGCGAACAGGTCGGTGTAGACGGCGAAACCGGCGTCGAAGTCGTGTTCGCGGGTGCCGGGGCCGCCGATCCGGTCGACGGTCAGGTCCCACTGCGCGCGGACCCGGGTGGCGAAGCGGTGCGCGTAGCGGTCGAAGCTGCGGAACCGGGCCCGGTGGCCGGCCCAGCCGCCGTCGACCCCGGCGAGCATGTCGCAGGCCTTCTCCCGGGCGTCGACGGTGTAGCCGCAGGCGCGCAGCCCGGCGATCAGGCGGTGCGTCTCGGGGTCCCGGCTGGGCATGCGGTGCAGGCGCAGTTCGCGCACGCCGGTGCGGGCGAGGGCGTCGGCGATCGAGTCGGCGCCGTGCGGCTCGTCGGGGTGTACCACCACATGGCTGCGGGGACGGCGGTGTGCGGAGAAGACGCCCCAGCGGTCGGGGCCGATCCGCTCCAGCGGGAGCAGCGCGCGCGGTTGATCGGCGGCGTCGAGCACGGAGACCACGCGGATGTCGTCCAGCGGGTCGTGGTGGCCGTGCAGGGTGGAGGCGAACCAGGCGTGTGTGTCGAACGGGTCGGCGTGCACGCCCCGCGCGGCGACCAGGCGGTCCCAGGAGGTGGCGAAGGCGCCGTCGATCTCCAGGGGGTGCATCGGGCGGGCCCGCATCAGGCCCCCTCGGCCCGGCTGAGCGCGCCGGGTGCTCCGTGTGCTTCGGGGACGCCGGCTGCGTCGGGTGCTCCGGGGACTCCGTGCGCTCCGGGTGCGCCGTGCGCTCCGGGTGCGTCGGCGGCCCCGTGCTCGCCGTGTTCCCGGCCGCCGGGGTCGGCTTCGGCGTCCGGGGCGGCGGCCGCGTGGTCGGCGGCGTCGGGGTCGGCGTGACCGAGGGCGGCGTGGTCGACGACGCCGGGATCGAGCCCGGTCCAGGTGCGCGGCCAGCGCAGGCGGGGGTCGCGCACGGGTACCTCGTCCAGGTAGCGGACGGGCGACGCGAGCAGGTCGGCGAGCATCAGCGCGATCGCCTCCAGGGTGTATGCCGGGTCGTAGCGCACGACCTCGCGCAGGGTGGGCACCGGCTCACCGATGTCGACCCGGGCCACAGCGAGGGGGCCCGCGCCGATCCGATACCAGCGGTCGTCCGGTCCCCAGTCCGCGCGCATCTCCTCCGGGCCCCGGCGCGCGCAGGCCACGGTGAGCAGGCGCAAGGTGGGCTGGTCCAAGGTCAGTTCGGGGCTGGGTCGGGCCGGCACCTCGGTCGCCGGCCGCGCCTCCAGCCGGCGGGCGGTGCCGGCGTGGCCGGGCGGGACGGCACCGACCCGGGCGCGCAGCCGGCCCATCCGGGCGCGCGTGGCGATCGGTACGGCGCGCTGCACCTCGCGGGCGCCGCGCAGCAGCGGCAACACCCGGCGCGGTACCCGGGCCGCGCACACGTCGAGCAGCGCGGGTCGTTCGCTGCTGACCCGGTCCTTCAGCGGGCTCGCCCCCGGCAGCAGGTCGATCAGCGTCAACCCGCCCTCGGCGAAGGCGAGTTCCTGGGCGCGCCAGTGCACCACGTTGCCCGGCGACAGCAGCGCCGCGGCCGGGTCGTAGGCGACGGTGTGCCAGTGCATCACCGGGCCGATCCGCACGCCGAGGCAGGACGCGATCGCGCGGTCCTCGGCGTAGAGCACGTACAGCCGGGCCAGGCCGCGTTCGTCGAGCGCGCGGGTGAGCAGCCGGCGGCGTTCCGGGGCGGCGCCGAGTCGGCCCTTCCAGCTCAGGTCGAACAGTTCCTCGTGGTCGGCCAGTCCGGCGGTGAGCGGCGGGCCGCCCGGGGCGCCGTACGCGACGACCCGCAACTTCCACAACTGGCCGGCGCGGCGCGTGGTCTGTCCGACGGCGCTGTCGAAGCCGCGATGGCGCGCCCGGTAGCCGGACCAGCCGTCGGGGGTGGACTCGATCATGTCGGTCATGCGCTCGCGCACGTCCACCGCGTACCCGGCCTCGCGCAGCGCGCCGAGCAGCGCGTGTGTGGCCGGGTCGCGGCTGGGCACGCGGTGCAGCGTCAACTCGCGGATGCCGAGCCGGCGCAGTTCGCCCGCGAGCGCGCCCAGCACGTCGGGGCGCGGTTCGGGAGTGCCGATGACGACACGTGTCCGTTCGCGCTGGCCGCGGCCGAGTTCGTGGGCGCGGCCGGTCGAGTCGAGTTCGAGCGGCAGCAGGGCCAGTGGCCGATCGCCGACGAACACGGCGGGCACACGCACGTGTTCGGCGCGTCGTGGTCGGGTCGCCAACCACGACGACGCCCACGCGTGGGTGTCGAAGACGTCTGCCTGTACCCCCCGTCCGACCACCATTTCGTCCCACGCGCGAGCGAGATCGCCATCGATCTCCTCGGCGCGCAGGGTCGATGCACGATTCATCGCCCGGCCCCCACCTCGCGGTCCCGATGTGAGCAGCATCGGAACGTTTGTGCCCGACCGGCGCCGCCGCCCCCACACGGTCGGGGCTCGGGTCGCCCGCCGACCAGATTAGGCCGGATGGGTCACGCGTGAAGGGTGTTTCGCGATCCGTCCACGAGTCGTGGGTGATGTTCCGCGATATCCGACGTTCACGACCTTGCCATGACGTGGCGGGAGTTCGGGCGGATGTTCGGTGTCGGCCGGGCGGACGTTCGGTGTCCGGCTGACGAGAGGTGACCCCGCTGTTACGGTTCCGGCAGCGGGGGCCGAAAGGCCGGGGAGCCGCGGGACCGGGGAGGCGCGGGTGGGCGGTTCGAGGGTGGGGATGTTGCGGTCGTCGGTGCGGTCGTCGGTGCGGGGCGGTGGTGACGCGCTGTTGCGCCGGTCGCCGGCGCAGGTGTGGTTCGCCCGCCGGTCCCGGTTGCGGCTGGCCGTGCTCGGGTATCACGGGATCTCCGATCCGGCCGTGTTCGCCGGGCAGTTGGACCGGCTGCTGCGGATCGCCCGGCCGGTGTCGCTGGACGAGGTGGAGGCGGCGCTGGGCGATCGACGCCCGCTGCCCGCCCGGGCGGTGTTGTTGACCTTCGACGACGGCGAGCGCAGCATCCTGGAGCGGGGTCTGCCGCTGTTGCGCGAGCGCGGCATCCCCGGGGTGGCCTACGTGGTGGCCTCGGCGATCGATTCGCGCACGCCGTTCTGGTGGCACGAGGCGCACCGGTTGGTCGCCGCCGGGGCGCGCGTGGCGGGCGAGCCGGCGCGGTCCCCGAGCGGGTGGGTCGCGTATCTCAAGACCGTGCCGCAGGAGCGCCGGTTGCGCCTGCTCGCCGCGCTGCGCGAGGGGCACGAGCCGGTGCTCGGCGAGCAGTTGACCGGCGCGGACCTGCGCACGCTGGAGTCGGGGGGAATCCGGGTGGAGAACCACTCGCTCACCCATCCGCTGCTCGACCGCTGCTCCGACGCGGACGTGCGGGCCGAAGTGGTGGACGCGCACGAGCGGTTGACCGGGCTCCTGGGTCGGGCGCCGAGTTCGTTCGCGTATCCGAACGGCAACTGGGACGTGCGCGCCGAGCGGTTGCTCGACGAACTGGGTTACCGTTCGGGCTTCCTGTTCGACCACCGGCTCGGACCCCGGCTTCCCGACCACCCGTTGCGAATCTCCCGCCTGCGGGTCGGCTCGAACACCCGCCCGGATCGGTTCGCCACCATCGTCTCCGGGCTGCATCCGGCCGTGCACGCGTTGCGCGGCGGGCGGTGAGGGGTCCGGTCCGGTTCGGCGTCGGCTTCGAGGTCCGGGGGGATCGTCGTGCTTGCTCTGCCCACGTTGTTGCGCTCGCCCGGGGAGTTGGCGGCGCTGGTGCCGTCCTGGCGCGCGCTGGTCGCCGAGACACCCGGGACGTCGTACTTCACCACGCCCGACTGGGTGCTGGGCTGGACCGAGTCGCTGGGCCGGGAGCAGGCCGGGCGGGTACTGGTCGCGGTGTGGCGCGGGGCCGACGGCGCCGCCGAGGCGGTCGTCCCGCTGCTGCGCACCCGTGAGCGGCTGCATCCGCGGCTGCCCGGCGGGGTGCCGGTGTGGACGGTACTCGGCAGCGGGACCGGCGCCGCGGACCACTGCGGGTTCGCCGTGGCGCCGCACCTGCACGAGGACGTACGGGCCTGGTTGGCCGCGTTCGCCCGGCGGCGCAGCATGCTTTTCCCGCACCTGGACCCGGGCACCGGCGATCCGTATCTACCGCCCGGCGCCCGGGAGATCGAGCGCACCGCCTGTCCGGTGATGCCCGCCGACCCGGACGCGTTGGGCTCGGCCCGACACCGCCAGGGGGTGCGGCGCAAGGCGCGCCGGCTCGCGGCCGACGGGGTCGTGTTCACCTGGGCGGGGCCCGGCGAGCTGACGCCGCAGGTGTTCGACGACCTGCTGCGGCTGCATCGGCTGCGCCGGGACACGATCGGCGGCTCCAGCGCGTTCGACGCCTCCCGGCGTCCGCTGCACGCGGCGCTGGCGGCCCGGGCCGAGCCCGGGCGCGGGCCGTGCGCGCTGGTGGCCCGGGAGCCGGGGGGCGCGGTGGTGGGGGTCCTGTACGGGTTCCTGTGGCGGGACACGTTCGCGTACTACCAGTTGGGCTGGGATCCGGCCTATGCGAAGGCGAGCCTGGGCACGGTGTTGTTCCACGAGACGCTGACCGCGCTGGCCGAGCGCAAGGTGGCCACGTTCGACTTCCTGCGCGGCGCCGAGGAGTTCAAGCATCGATTCGGCGCGACCGATCGATACGACACGACATGGTTGGTGGCCCGCGGTGCGGCCGGCGCGCTCCTCGGCGCGAAGGCCGCGGCCCGCCGGGCCCGGGATCGCCGGCGGCGACCGGCGCGGGGGGAATCGTGAAGGAGCGGATCAGGCTCGTCCACGTGGTGTGGCGACTGAGTGTCGGCGGTGGCATCCCGCAGGTGAGCCGGCAGGTGCTCGCCGGGCTCGACCCGGAGCGCTTCGACTGCCACGCGATCAGCGCCCGACCGGCCTGGGAGGAGGACGAACTCGACGAGCTGGGCCCGAACGTGACGGTGCACGCGCTGGACCACACCGGGCCCACCGGGCCCCGGGACGAGGTGCGGCTGGGCCTGCGGATCGCGGCGAAGGTCCGGGAGTTGCGCCCGGACGTGCTGCACGCGCACAGCGGCACGGCCCGGCTCTCGCTGCCCGCCGCACTCGCCTGCCCCCGGCTGCCCCGGGTGATGGAGGTGCACGAGCCGCTGAAGGACGGGCTGCACTCGCGGTTGACCAACGGCATCGAGGTCGGCATGGTCAAGGCGGCCGGGTTCCGGCCGTTCGCCCACTCGACCCACGTCCGCGACGCGACGGCGGCGATCGTGCGCCGGCGGCCCGAGCGCATCCCGCTGGTCCCGCTGGGGGTGCCGGTCCACGAGCCGGATCCGGCCGCCGGGGCCGCGCTCCGCGCCGAGTTGGGCATCGCGCCCGAGGCGCTCGTGGTGGTCGGGGTGGGCCGGGCCGCGCAGAAGAACATCCCGCTGATGGTGCGGGTCGGCGCCGACGTGGTGCGCAAGCTCGGCGACGCCGGACCGCCGGTGGTGTTCCTGATCATCGGCCGCCAGGAACCGGAGATCCCGGCGCTGATCGAGCAGTTGGGGGTGGGCAGGCACGTGCGGGTGGTGCCGCCGCTGCCTCGGCTGGGCGACGCGTTCGACGCGGCCGACCTGTTCCTGTCCACGTCCCACTACGAGGGTTTCGGCCTCGCGGTCGCCGAGGCGATGGTCGCGGGCGTGCCCGTCGTGGGCACGGCGGTGGGCGGGGTCACCGACGTGGTCGCCGACGGGGTCACCGGGCGACTGCTGCGCGCGGGCGATCGGGGCGGACTGGTGATGGCCTGCCGGGAGCTGCTCACCGACGCGGACACCCGGGCCCGGATGGGCGCGGCCAGCCGGGAGCGGGTGCTGGCGCGCTTCACCCGGCAGCACATGCTCGACGGCTTCGCCCGGGTATACGAACGCGCGGCGCTGCGCCGGGACTAGGCGCCTCCCCGCGGATCGGAGCGGGCCCGGCGGCGAGGGGAACGTCGCCGGGCCCGGCTTCACGCGATCGGCGGCCAGTCCCAGTGCGGGACTTCGCGCAGCGGGTGCAGTTCGTCGTCGGTCTCGGCGTGCGAGTTCTGCTTGGCCACGTGGGTGCCGAACTCCACGTGCGAGCGCAGCGCCTCCCGAAACGGTTCGTCGGGGGGCAGTTCGGCTCTGTCGGTCGCGGCGAGATAGAGCTCGACGAAGCGTCGGCGCTGTTCCTCGGAGATCTTCAGGCCGCGATGGACCTCGATCAGATGGGTGAAGCCGCCCATGGTCCGGGTGAAGTCGTCCGGTCCGCCGAAGGTTTCGGCGGTGAAGGCGGTCAGATGGTCCACGTGCTCCGGGCGTCCCGCGCCGAACAGGGGCTGCAGGAGCGGGTCGGCCAGGACGTCGCCGTAGAAGATGTCGATGAACCGGCGCAGGCCCTCGTGTCCGCCCGCGTGCTCGAAAAGCGTCTCCATACCGCCTCATCCCAGACCGGGACGAAGCGGCTGTCAACGGCCGGCGACCGGCCGTCACCGAACCGCTATCCGCGCAGTTCCGCCAGAATGTGCGCGGCTACCGTCGGCCACGTCATCGTCGCCCGCAGTTCCTCGCCGCGGACCGCCGCACGTTTACGGAACGAGGGGTAGTCGGCGCTCAGTTGGCGCAGCGCGACGACCAAGGCGTCCTCGTCGCCCGGCGGTACGGTCAGGCCCGCGTCGCCGATGATCCAGGGCTGGTTGCCGACGGTCGACGCGACGCACGGCAGCCCCCGGATCAGGCCCTCGATCAGGGCTATCCCGAACGCCTCCATGTGCGTGGGGATGACCACCGCGTCGGCGGCGGCGTACGCGGCGCCCATCGCGGTGTGCGGCACCCGGCCCAGCGCGGTCACCCCGGCCGGCAACTCTCCCGCCGGACCGCTGCCGACCAGCGTCAGCCGATGGCGCGGGTCGCGGGCGTGAAGCCGGGCGAAGGCGGCGAGCAGGAGCGGGCCGCCCTTGAGCTCCCACTGGGTGCCCACGAACAGCAGCCGGGGCGGATCCGCGCCGCCCGGCCCGGGATCGGCCTCCGGCGCGGGCTCGGCGTTGGTCCCGGAGCCGACCACGTGCACCCGATCGGCGGCCAGGCCGTAGTCGCGCACCAGCACGTCGGCCGTGCTGGGCCCCATCACGAACACCCGGTGCGCGCCCAGCAACAACCGCCGCTCCCGGGCCAACCACCCGTCCGAGTACCGGGATCGGTGCACGCCGCCGACGGCCGCGCCCTCCAGGCCGACCCGGTCGGTGTACACGCCGTAGCGCACGCCCGGCGGCGGGGTCAGGGCGGGCAGCGTCTGCACGATCAGTACCTGCCGCCCGGGGTCGAGCAGTCCGCGCGAGCGCACCCGGCGGTCCAGCGCCGCCGTCCAGGCGCCGGTCTTGGTCCACGGCGTCCCGGGACCGGCCAGCCGCGCCTCGTGCACCGCCCGCAGCCGGGCGGCGGCCAGACCCGGCGCGCGGGCCAGCGGCATCAGGTCGTGCGCGGCCACCTCCGTGCGCTCGGCGAGCGCCCGGCACAACGCCGGCACCGACCCGGAGAAGGCCCCGACGTGCAGCAGGGTCAGCCCCGCCGGCCGGGTCATTGGGCCGAGGCTCCGCGCCCGCCCCGGGTGCGCCGGCGCAGTGCCTGACCGCGCTGCCCGGCCTTGAAGCCGACCAGGCGTCCGCCGACACGCACCGCCTCACCGACCCGGCCGCGGGCGGGCGGGTGGTCGGCACGGGCCTGTTCGTACCAGTCGACGAGTCGCAGCGCCTGGCTGTCCAGCGCGAAGCGCTCCCGGACCAGGTCGAGCGACCAGGCGCCGATGCGCTCGCGCTCGGCTTCGTCGCCCAGCAGCGCGGTCAACTGACCGACCAGCGGGTCCTGTTCGACGGGCATTCGGCCCGTGCCCAGGCCGTAGAAGCCGAGCCCGTCGAACCCGTCGATCGTCTCGGGTGTCACCGGCTCGCTGAAGCCCTGCTCGCCGACCACCACGGTGGGTTTGCCGAAGGCCATCCCGCGCAGCGCCGAACTGCCCATCCCGACCACCACGTCGGCCAGCGCGTACGCCGGTCGCGGGTCGGCCATCTCGCCCGTCAGGACGATCGCGCGCCGGCCCAGTTCGGCGTTCGCCGCCGCGGCCCGGGCCTGGAGTTCGCTCTCGATCGAGCCGCCGCCGACCAGCACCAGCCGCAACCCGGGCAGTTCCGGGGACAGCCGGGCCACCGCGTCGACGGTGCGTTCCAGGTGTTCCTGCTTGAGGTGGCGGGCCAGCCGCGAGACCAGCACCACGGTGGGCGCGGGCTTGAGCAGCCCGTGTTCGGCGGCGAAGGCGTCCACGTCCACCTCGGCGTCGGCCCCGTCCGCGACCGGGTGGTCGATCGCGGTGTCCACCGGCGGTTCGAGGAGGTGCACGCGCGCACCCTCCAGGCCGCGCACCTCGCCGGTCTCCTCGTACAGGTCGCCGTAGCCGAGGGTGAGCGGCACGCCGGTGCGCGGGAAGTACGGCGGCAGGCTGCCCATCGACATGATCGTGCCCAGCACGGGCGTGCCGCGCGGCACGAACGCGCCCAGGAACGCCTCGACCAGCGGCCAGTATTCGTAGGTGTGCACGACGTCGATCCGATGCCGACGCACCGCCGCCGCGATGGCGCGCGAGACGGCGGGCGAGGGACGTACGTGCGCCCGCTCGGGCAGCGCGAGCAGCGGCAGACCCGCGGCGGCGACCCTTTGTCGCAGCGGGCCCTGACGGCCCATCACCCACACCTCGTGGCCGAGGTCGCGCACCGCGCGGGCCAGGTCCACCGCGTTGATCGAGCTGCCGCCCAGTTGCATGTCGTGCGGACACACCAGGATGCGCACGGTCGTTCACCCCTCCCAGGTGTGGTCGACGTAGACCGGCGCGGCGAGCACGACCGCGCGCGGCGGGGTGTCGAGTTCGGGACCGGCCACGTCGAACTGTTTGGCCGGATGCCAGGCGGTCAGCGGGTGTCCGTCGCCGTCGTAGACGCCGATCCACAGCGCGTAGCGCCCCCGGGGCAGCGGCAGTCGGTCCAGGGTGCACTTGACCCGGGTGCCCGACGGGCCGAACCGCACGTCGCGGCGGGTGGTGAAGACCGGGCTCGCGGTGCCCTCGGTGACGCCGATGTGCACGGTGGCCGAGCCGCGGAAGTCGCCGACGAAGTCGGCCTCGACGACCATCGACCGGTTGGTCGTGGCTCCGGCGGTGTCCACCCCGCGCACGTCGACGTAGGTGGTGCGGATCGCCTCGTCGGTGCGGGTGCGCGCCTCCGTCTCCTCCTCGACGCTGTCCCGATATCCGCGCAGCGCCTGCCGGATCGGGCCGTCGGTGCGGATCTCGCCCTGCTCCAGCCAGATGCCGCGCGTGCAGATCGACTCGACCGACGCCAGGTCGTGCGAGACCAGGACCAGCGTGGTGCCCTGTTCGAGCACCACCCGCATGCGGTCCAGGCACTTTTGCTGGAACAGCGCGTCGCCGACGGCCAGTACCTCGTCGACGAGCAGCACGTCGGGCTCCAGGAACGCGGCGACCGCGAAGCCCAGGCGCATCTGCATGCCGGAGCTGTACCACTTGACCTGCCGGTCGATCGCCGTGCCCAGTTCGGCGAAGTCGACGATGTCGTCGAAGCGTTTGGCCACCTCGGCCCGTTTGAGGCCGAGCAACGAGCCGTACAGGAAGGCGTTCTCACGTCCGGTCAGGTCCGGGTGGATGCCCGCGCGCACCTCGATCAGCGCGCCGACCCGGCCACGCACCTGGAGGCGGCCGGCGTACGGGTACATCACGCCGGTGAGCATCTTGAGCAGCGTCGACTTGCCCGACCCGTTGGAGCCGATCAGGCCGACCGCCTCGCCGGGGTCGATGTGGATGTGGATGTCGCGCAACGCCCAGCGCCAGTCGGCCTGATCGCGGCCGGACAACTTGCGCGCGATGCGGCCCAGGTTGTCCCGGAGCAACATGCGTTGGCTGTCCGCGCGAAAGCGTTTCCACAGGTGCTCGGCCTGGATCGTGCCCGGCGCGAGGGTGCCCGGCTTGGCCGGCGCGAGCGTGGTCGACGTGCGGTCAGGCGACATCGGCGATCCCCGCCTCGAGCTTCTTGAAGATCTTGTACCCGACGATCAGCAGCACGGTCGCCGACGCACCGGCGGCGCCGGTGAGTTCCCAGTCGGGTTGTTGTCCGTACAGGATCGAGCGCCGGTAGCCGTCGATCACCGCGGCGAGCGGATTGCTGATCACGTAGGGCAGCAGCCAGTCCTTGGTGATCTGGTCCATGCCGTAGGCGACCGGGGTGGCGAACATGCCCATCTGCATGAGCAGCGGCAACACGTGTCGGATGTCGCGGAAGTAGACCACCGCCGCGGACAGCACGAGCACCACGCCGAGGGTGACCTCGAATTGGATGAGCAGCAGGATCGGCAGCGCCCACATGGTCGCGGCGGGCGGGGTGGTGTAGGCCGCGAACAGCACCACCAGCACGCTCGACGCGATCAGCATGTCGACGGTGGCCACGATCACGGTGGCGAACGGGAAGACCTCGCGCGGGCAGTAGACCTTGTTCAGCAGCGGTCCGTTGGACACCAGCGAGGACGAGCCCTGGGTGACCGAGGACATGAAGAACGTCCACGGGAGCAGGCCCAGGTAGCTGAACAGCGGGTAGGGCACGTCGTATTTGTGCGCGGTCTCGCTGAGGTTGCCCACCCGCTGGAAGACGATGGTGAACACCAGCATCAGCAGGACGGGCGTGATGATCGCCCAGGCGAAGCCGAGAACGGCTTGTTTGTAGCGGGCCTTGAGGTCGCGCTCGGCCAGCGTGCGGACGAGTTCGCGCGAGTGCCACAACTCCCGGATGCCGCGGAACAGGCTGGTGCGGCGCTTGAAGCGCAGTTCCGGCGGCGGTCCCTTGACCTCCGGGTCGGGCGCCTGGGCGGCGGCGATGCGGCCCGTGCCGCTGCCGACGCCGGCCGCGGGCGCGGCGTGTCGTCCGGTACCGGTGCGACTGTCGATGGTCGGCGTGGTCGCTCCCCCGTGGCCCGCGAGGGGCGCTCCGTTGACGTGTGTTCGGTGATCGGCGGGTTCGTCGACGCTGCCACCGGGCCGGGCGTGCCGGCTCGCCCGGCCGAGATCGCCGATTCTGCTCACGCCGTCGCCGGGCATGCCGACGGCACCCCCCACATACTCCCCCACGGACTCCCCCTCCCTGGTTCGACAACAACCTTGGCACATGCGATCTCCCCACGAGTCGCATTCGGCCGTACGGGAATCGGGGCTCGCGCCCCGTCCCGAGTCCTGCGTTCGACGCCGAGGCGTCGTCCCGATCCTTCCCTCGACGCCGCGGTGTCAGCGCGTGTGTTCGTCGAGCAACGCGGTCCACGCGTCCACCACGGTCTCCATCGCGTGTCGTTCCAGGCAATGGGCCCTGGCCGCACGCCCCATCGCTTCCCGGTCGGCCAGCACCCGGCGGATCGCGGCGACCAGAGGGGCCGGATCCCCGGCGCCGGGGCCCACCTCGGCGAGCGCCCCGGTGACCCCGTCCACCACCACGTCGCGGACGAACCCGACGTCGGTCGCGGCGGCCGGGATCGCGGTCATGCCCGCCTCGACCAGGACTCCCGGCACGCCCTCGCTGGTGCTGGAGAGCACCAGCACGTCGCCGGCGCGGTACACCGGGCCCAGGTCGGCGAGGTTGCCGGTGAAGGTGACCCGCCCCGGGGCACGCCGCGCGGCCAGCGCCTCCAGGGCCGCGCGCTCGGGGCCCTCACCGGCCACGAGCAGGTGGTAGTCCGGGAGTTCGGTGGGCCCCGACGTCGGGGTTTCGGCGCGCTCCGACGTCGGAGGCTCGGCGCGCTCCGTGGTCGTGAGTTCGGCGCGGTCCGAAGTCGGGGGTGCGACGGGCTCCGAAGTCGGGGGCTCGGTGGGCTCCGAAGTCCGGGGCTCGGCGGGCTCCGAAGTCACCTCGGGAGGCTTCGCTGCCACCTCGACGCGCTCCGAAGCCGCCTCCACGAGCCGTGCGAAGGCCTCGATGGCCAGCGCGACCCGCTTCTCCACGGCCAGCGCACCGACCACGACGAGCACCGTCGCACCCGTCGGCAGCCCCAACTCGGCGCGTGCCTTGGACCGATCGGTCGAGTCGGGTGGCCGGAACCGCTCCGGACGCCGCCCGTTGGGGATCGCCCGTACCCGCCCGGGCGCCAACCGGTAGGTCTGCAGCAGGATTTCCCGACCCGTCGGCGACACCGAGGCGATCGCCGCCGCCCGGCGCAGCAGCAGCCCCACCCGCGCCCGGCGCAGCGAGTCGCGCGCCCAGTGCCGGGGATCGCCGATGTTGACGTAGACGAACGGCGTGCCGGTGCCCGCGAGGGCGATCCCGCACGCGTCCAGCGTGGTCGAGCCGTGCGCGATCACCACGCCCGCGCCCGCCGCCCGCCGACGAAGTTCGCGCAGCGTGCTCGGGTGCAGTCGCCCCGGCCCGAGCACGGGGAAGTCCATCTCCCCGGTGCCGGACAGCGCGACGACCGCTGATGATCGCCCTCGTTCGCGCAGCGCCGCGTCCAGATCGTGCGCGAACGCCTGTGAACCCCGTCGTCGGGGGTCGGTCACGACGTGCAGGACCCCACGCCGACCCGTCGTTGTCCCCATGGGGTGACAGGTTGTCACGAATCCCGCCCCGCCGGGGGCGTATCGATGACATGCTCGGCGGTGCGGGGTGGGGGCGTCCCGTGACCGACGGCCGCGTCGGGAGAGCGCGGGGGATGGCAGGGGTGAGGCAGTGCACGTGCTGCAGGTGATCGACAGCGTGGATCGGGTCGGCGGCGCCGAACGCGCGGCCGTGGCGATGGCTCCGGGACTGATCCGGCGCGGCGTCACCCTGGATGTCGCGTATCTCCTGGATCTGGACGGTTTTCAACCGGAGTTGGTCGAGGCGGGCGCATCGCTGTTCGGGGTGCATCGCGGCTCGCGGGTCGGTTCGGTGCGCGGATTGGCGCGGGTGATCCGTGATCGCCGGCCCGATCTGGTGCACACGACCCTGTACGAGGCGGACATCGCCGGGCGAATCGCCGCACTGGCGACCGGTGTTCCGGTGGTGTCGAGCCTGGTCAACACCTCCTACGGGGCGGAGATGCGGACCCAGCCCGGCATTCGGCCGTGGAAACTGCGCGCGGCACAGGGTCTGGACGCGGCCAGCGGGCAGGGGGTGCGCCGGTTCCACGCGCTGACCGAGCACGTGGCCGACGTGATGTCGCGCCGATTGCGCGTGCGCCGCTCGCGGATCGAGGTGGTGCCGCGCGGACGCGATCCCGAGGCGCTGGCCGCCGCGCGCGAGCGACGGGCGCACACCCGAGCCGAGTTGGGCCTGGGCGCCGACGTCCCGGTGCTGGTCACCGCGGCCCGGCAGGAATACCAGAAGGGACTGGACGTGCTGCTCGCGGCGTTCGCGTCGGTGCGCCGTGAGGTGCCGGACGCGGTGCTGCTGCTGGCCGGTCCGCCCGGTGGGCAGACCGAGTCGTTGCGAAGGACGGCGGCCGGCCTGGCCGGGGATTCCCCGGACGGCGCGGAACCCGTACGGTTCCTGGGATACCGCGACGACGTGCCCGATCTGATGGGCGCGGCCGATGTGTTCGTGCTGCCCTCGCGCTGGGAGGGTTTGGGCAGCGTGCTGATCGAGGCGATGGGGGTGGGGACGCCGATCGTCACCAGCGACCTGCCCCCGGTGCGCGAGATCACCGGGGCGGGCGACTGCGCGGCCCTGGTGCCGCCGGATTCGCCCGAGGCGCTGGCGACGGCGCTGGTCTCGGCCCTGACGGAGCGGGAGAAGACCGCGATGCGCGCGGATGCGGCGTATCGACGTTTCGGCGAGGAGTACACGATCGACAGCGTTTGCGACCGGATGGTCGCGTTCTACACCCGGGCACTCGGCCCCGGAGCGGGCCGTGACGGGTTGTCAGGTCCGGTGCGGTGACGGCCGTGCGAACACGGCAGGTCGGATCTCGACGGAATCTCCACACTTCCGGCACAGTCGAGGGGTCGTTCGGCACCCCGCGTGCTCTACGTTTGGCCTGCCCCGCGGTCCCATCGCGCGGTGGCACCTCGAACCGGAGGGGGACCGGTGGAAACCTCTAGCTACTTCTCCGTTCTCCAGCGTCGTTGGCCGCTGGTGCTCGCCTGTCTGGCGATCGGACTGCTCGCGGGGCTGATCCTGACCCCATCGGACCCCAAGGGCACGGGCAACCAGTGGACCGCCTCGGTCAACGTGCTGCCCGCGCCCAACTCGGCGAAGGAGTTCAACCTCGCGCCGGTACAACTGATGACCGACGGCGGCGAGGTGGCCCGCCGGGTGGCGAAGCGGCTGAACAACCCCGATCCGGCGGTGCTCGCGGCCAAGGTCACCTCGCAACTGAACCCGAACCTGGGCCTGGTGACGATCTCCGCGAAGGCGCCCAACCGCAAGGCCGCCGAGGAGCTGGCGAGCGCGTGGGCCCAGGAGACGGTGGCCGCGTTCGGCGACTCGCAGCGCAAGACCCGGCAGGGTCAGGCGGACAGCATGACCGCACAGTTGGACAAGCTCAAGGCCGACATCGACGCGCTGGACAAGAACACCACCAAACGTGCCACCCTCCAGGCGGAGTTCGACGCGAAGCGGACCCAATACACCACCCTCGTGGGGCAGCAGCAGGAGTTGGTCAACCCGCTGAACGACCCCAAGATCGAGGTGATGGACGGCCTCAAGAGCACGGCGGACTCCACCACCAGCATCCTGGCGCCGACCTCGCGGCCGTTGCGGATCGCGCTCGCGGCGGCGCTCGGCCTCGCGCTCGGGTTGATCGCCGCGCTCATGGTCGACCGGATGGACGTGCGGCTGCGCGGACGGATCCAGTTGGAGGACGCGTTCGGCCTCCCGGTGATCGCCGAGGTGCCCAGGGCCCCGCGCCGGCAGCGCGCCGGACACGCGGTGTTGGTCGCGGGGCGTCCGGACAGCCCGGTCGCGGAGGCGTATCGCACGCTGCGTTCGGCGCTGCTGCTCACCGGTCCGCCCGGGCTCGCCTATCGGCTCGGCGGCACCGACCCGCGGCAGACCCGGGCCACCGCGATGCCGGTGCGCCGGGTCAGCGATCCGGCGCCGGTGATCCTGGTGGTGTCCTCGAAGCCGGGCGACGGGCGAACCAGCACGGTGGCCAACCTGGCCGCGGCGCTGGCCGAGGCGGGCCGCTCGGTGCTGGTCCTGGACTGCGACTTCCGCAATCCGGCCACCCACCTGTACCTGGGCGCCAAGCCGGGCAAGGGCATGTCGGAAGTCCTGCTCGCCGAGCAGGAGATCGACCTCGGCGACGTGGTGCGCGGGACGAACATCCCGAATGTGCGGCTGATCACCGCCGGGGCGCCGGCCGCCTACCCGGCCGCGCTGCTCCTGCGTGCCGGCGAGGTGGTCCAGCGGGCCCGACACCACGCGGACGTGGTGCTGGTGGACAGCGCGCCGCTGATGTACGCGAACGACACCAACGACCTGGTACAGCACGCCGACGCGATGCTGGTGGTGGCCCGCAGCGGCAACCTGACGGCCGATCAGGCGTCCCGGGTGGGCGAGCTGTTGACCCGGACCGGGGTACCGATCGCCGGCGTCGCGCTGCTCGGCGTGGATCCGACCGGGGCGATGGGCGGCGGCCTCAAGCGCGGGCCGCGGATCGGCTCGGTGGGCCGAATGGGCGCGGTCGGCGGCCTGGTGCTGCGCGGTCGCTCCGGCGGAGCGCCGACCGAGCCGGAGGAGGACGCCGAGCGGCCCGCGCCGAGTTGGGCCAAGCGCAACCAACTCACCGAGGGCGAGCCGGAGTCGACCGAGCACGGCCACGGCTCGCAGCGCACCGACCCGCCCGCCCCGAGCGAGGACGGCGGCGCCGGCTTCCGGGTGCAGTCGGCCGCCGAGCGGGCGCTGCACGGCGGCGCGGGAGACGGCGCCCAATTGGGTCCGCACTTCGACACGTGGTCCACCGTCGAACTCGGCTCGGAGGATCGCTGATGGGAGAGCGCGTTCGCGTCCTGTGGCTCGCCAAGGGTCTGGGGCGCGGTGGTGCCGAGCAGTTGCTGGTCAACTGCGCCCGTCACCTGGACGACGAACGCTACGAGGTCGAGGTCGCCTACGTGTTGCCGTGGAAGGACGCGCTGGTCCCGACGCTGCGCGGACTCGGCATCACGGTGCACTGCCTGGGCGGCGGCCGGACCTGGCCGCTGCGGCTGCGCACGCTGGTGCGGGCACGCGGCTACGGGCTGATCCACACGCACATGCCGGTCCCGGCGGTCGCCGCGCGCGTGGTGGCGGCCGGCGTACCGATCGTGCACACCGAGCACAACATGTGGCCGCGCTATCGGCGGCCCACCCGGCTCGCCAACGCGTGGACCTACCGGCGCAACAGCGGCGTGATCGCGGTCTCGACGGCGGTGGCCGAGAGCATCGTCCCGGGCCGGTTGCGGCCCGGAGTCAGCCCGACGGTGATCCACCACGGCCCGGATCTCGGCGATGCGTTCGCCGGTCCCGGCGCCCGGGAGCGGGCCCGCCGGATGCTGGACCTGGACCAGGACGCCTTCATCGTCGGCACGGTGGCCAACTTCACGCCCAAGAAGGACCAGTTGGGCCTGCTGGACGCGCATGCCCGGGTCCGCGAACGGCATCCGGGCGCGCTCCTGGTGCTGATCGGCTCGGGGCCGCTGGAGGCGACCCTGCGCGAGCGGGCCAACCGGGCCGACCTCAAGGGCTCGGTGGTCTTCACCGGCTCGCGCGGCGACGTACCGACCCTGCTGTCCGCCTTCGACGTGTTCGCGCTGAGTTCGCGTCAGGAGGGGCTGCCGGTCTCGTTGATGGAGGCGATGACGGTGGGCCTGCCGTCGGTGGTGACCGCCGTCGGGGGGATGCCGGAGATCGTCACGGACGGAATCGAGGGCGCGGTGGTGCCGCCGGGCGACCCCCGGGCGTTCGGCGACGCGCTGGCGGCGTTCGCCGCGGACCCGGCGCGCCGGCGGGCGTGCGGCGAGGCGGCGCACAAGCGTTCCGCCGAGTTCGACGTCGCGGGCGCCCAGCGACGGATCGAGGATGTGTACGCGAGAGTGCTGGAGGGGTCGCGGTGAGTGGGCAGGAACGCGGGAATTCGCCTTTCACCGTCCGGGAGTTGGGCAAGCACGACGAGCCCCGGGTGTTGGATCTGCTGGGCGCGGCGCTGTCCGGCGGGCCGACCGGCGAGCGCACCTCGGAGTTCTTCCGCTGGAAGCATCGGGACAACCCGTTCGGCGCCAGCCCGGGCCTGGTCGCGGAGCGTGCCGACGGTCGGGTGATGGCCGTACGGCTCTTTCTGCGCTGGGAGTTCGTATTCGGCGGCGAGGTGATCCGGGCGGTGCGCGCGGTGGACACCGCGACCCATCCCGACGTCCAGGGCCGCGGCCTGTTCCGCCGGCTGACCACCGATCTGCTGGAGCGGATCGAGGCGGACACCTCGCTGGTGTTCAACACCCCCAACGGCAACAGCCTGCCCGGCTATCTGAAGATGGGCTGGCAGGAGGTCGGGAAGGTGCCGATCGCGCTGCACCCGATCCGGCCGCTCGCCTTCGCGCGCGGGCTCAAGGAGTTGCGCGCCTCGGGTGATCCGACGGGCACTTCCCAATCCTGGAACTCGGACGACCCGGCGGCCCGTTGCCGCTTCCCCACCGCCCGTCAGTTCTTCTCCGATCCCCGGGCCGCGGTGGGCTTCGACGAACTGGTCGCCGAGGCCGACGCGGGCGACGCGGCGATCGGGCACGACAAGCTGCGCACCGCGCTCACCGGCGACTTCCTGCGCTGGCGCTACGGGGAGGCGCCGGGCCTGGACTACCGGGTCGTCGCCTCCTACAAGAACGGCGAGTTGACCGGCGTGGTGTTCGGCCGACCGCGCCTGCGCGGGCCGTTGGTCGAGTTCACGCTGTCCCAGATGGTGGTCCGCCCGGGCGACCGGGACACCGCGCGCAAGCTCTTCTCCGGGGTCGCCATGTCCGGGTGCGACCACGTCGCGACGCACCTGGCGCGCGGCTCGGAGGCGGCCCGCGCGGCCCGCTACGCGGGCTACGCCACACCGCCGCGCACCGGCATGCTCCTGGTCGCGCGGCCCGTGCACCCGCACCCGATCGACGTCCACGACCTGCGCTCGTGGCAGCTCTCCCTGGGGGACTTGGAGGTGTTCTAGCCCCGCGGTCGATGCCGCCGGTCCGGTCCGAGCCGGTCCGTGCGCCACCGCCGTCCTGCGTCGCGCCGGTTCGCCGTTCCTGCAAGGAGTTCCGTTGTCGTCCCGACTCGCGTGGTTCACCCGGTGGACGGGTCGTTCGCCGCGGCTGCCGTGGGGTTCGCTGCTCGCGCTCGCCGCCGTGGGTGTCTACGTCTCGGTGTTCGCGTGGGCGATGGAGTACCGCCCGTACGACACCTGGGGCGCGCTGATCGTCTTCCCGCTGCTGCTGACCATCAGTGTTCCGCTGCTGTCCCGGTTCTCCCGCGACGAGCCGCCGTGGGTACGGCGGTTGGTGATCGGCGCGCTGGTCGCCAAGCTGCTCGCGTGCTTCGCCCGCTACTGGATGTCCTTCGTGCTCTACGAGGGTCGCGCCGACGCGGCGACCTACGACCTGGTCGGGCGGGCCATCGCGCCGCACTTCCGGGACGGCGACTTCACCGTGGACATCGGCCGCAAGGTGATCGGCACCGGCTTCATCATGATCGTCACCGGGATCGTGTACGCGATCGTCGGCCAGTCCCTGCTCGCGGGCTACCTGGTCTACTCGTGGCTCGGGTTCTGGGGGCTGTACCTGTTCTGGCGCGCGTTCAACGTGGCCTACCCGGACGGCGATCGGCGCCGCTACGGCAAGCTGCTGTTCTTCCTGCCGTCCCTGCTGTTCTGGCCGTCGGGGATCGGCAAGGACACCTGGATGATGTTCACGCTGGGGATGGCCGCCTACGGCGTGGCGCTGCTTCTGGTGCGCAAGCGCGGGGCGTTCGTGTTCCTGATCCTGGGCGCGGTGGGCACCACGATGGTGCGACCGCACGTGACGGTGCTGCTCCTGTGCGGGCTGTGCGTGGGGTATCTGCTGCGCAACCGGCCGCAACAGGCTTCCGCACTCGGCCCGTTGCGCGCCGCCTTCGGCATCGTGGTGCTCGGGGTGGGCTGCGTGCTCGCGCTCCAGCAGGTGGGCACCTTCTTCGGTACGCCCGGCATCGGCGCCGCGCAGGCCAACCAGGTGATCGCCAAGACCCAGACGCAGACCGCGCAGGGCGGTTCGGCCCAGGCGGTGGACGACCAGGCGGCGTTGGCGATCTCGCCGGCCGCGTTGCCGCAGTCGCTGGTGACCGTGCTGTTCCGGCCGTTCCCGTTCGAGGCGCACAACATCCAGGCCCTGGTCGCGTCGCTGGAAGGCGTCGTGTTGATGGGCCTGTTCGTGGTGGCGTTGCCCCGGTTGAAACGCATTCCGGGTCTGCTGATCCGAAGACCCTACGTGGCCTTCGTGATCGTCTACACACTGGTGTTCGCGCTCGCGTTCGCGAACATCCGCAACTTCGGCATCCTCACCCGCGAACGGGTCCAGGTGTTCCCGTTCGTGCTGGTGTTGCTCGCGGTGTCGAAACCGGAACGGACCGAGACCGCGACGGGCGGTGGTTCGGAGCGGAGACGGCGGCGTGTGCCCGTGCGGCAGACGATGCCGGTCGCGGCCGATTCCGAGTCGGTGGGGACAGGTTCGACGGATCCGGGGTATCCCGGGGAATTCAGGGGGGATGGGACATGGCGGTGACCGGCAAGCCGGCGGTGCTCGGCGGAACGGCGCTGTTCGCGGAGGGCCTGCCGCTGACGCGCGTGCGGGTGCCCGAGCGGGAGGAGTTGGCGCGGCGCCTGGACACGATCTTGACGAGTGGTCAGCTGACCGACGGGTCCACGGTGCGCGAGTTGGAGGAGGCCGCGGCGGCGCAACTCGACGTGCCGTACGTGGTGGCGGTGTCGAACTGCACGAGCGGGCTGATGCTCGCGCTCCAGGCGATGGGGGTCAACGGCTCGGTGGCGATGCCGGGCTTCACCTTCTCGGCCACCGCGCATGCGGCGCACTGGGCCGGGGCGGCGCCGGTGTTCGCCGAGGTCGACCCGGACACGCTGACCCTGGACCCGGCGGACGCGGCGAAGTTGCTGGCCGAGTCCGGGGCTTCGGCGCTGATGGCCACGCACGTGTACGGAACCCCGTGTCGGGTCGAGGAGTTGGCCCAGGTCGCCGACGACGCGGGGGTACCGCTCCTCTACGACGCGGCACACGCACTGGGCAGCCGGCGCGCCGGCACCCCGATCGGCGGCTTCGGCGCGGCGGAGGTCTTCTCGCTCAGCCCGACGAAGGTGGTCGTCGCGGGCGAGGGCGGCCTGATCGCGACCCGCGACGAGGGCTTGGCCCAGGCGTGCCGATTGGGGCGCGGGTACGGCAACCCGGGCGACTACGACTGCGTCTTCCCGGGCCTGAACGCCCGGATGTCCGAACTCCACGCGGCGCTGGCCCTGGTCTCGCTGCGGGGTCTGCCGGAGCGGGTACGCACGCGCACCGAACTGGTCGCGGCGTTCGCGACGGCGATCCGGGACGTCCCGGGCGTGCGGTTGCCGGTGCTCGCCGAGGGCGACGTATCGACGTGGAAGGACCTGACGCTGGTGATCGACCCGGAGCCGTTCGGCCTCGACGTCCCCACGCTGGCGCGAGCGCTGAAGGCGGAAGGCATCGACTCCCGCCGCTACTTCCACCCACCGGTCCACCGCCAGAAGGCCTACGCCCACCTGCCGGCCCGGGACCTGCCGGTAACGGACGACATCGCGAGCCGGGTCCTCACACTGCCACTGTGGTCACACATGGACACAGCCACGGTCACCAGGGTGGCGGAGGCAGTGACCCGCCTGCACGAACACGCAACGGAGGTGCGGTCGACCCGGTAGGGGGTGGACCTCGGGGCCGGGTTCGGGCGAGCGACACCCCCCGCCCGACCCGGCGCCCGACCCGGCGCCCGACCGGCGTCCTCCCCGACTCGGCTCCGCCGAACCTGCCCGGCTACCCGGGTGGGTCGGTTACTCCCGGCGCTCGCTGCGCTTCCGGTGACCGGGCACCGGTGCGGGGTTGACCTGGGCCACGAGGCGGGCCGCCGCAGGCGTGCGGGACTCCGAGACTCCGGCTTCCGGCGAGATGGGTGTGTTGCTCACCGAAACCCGGCCTGCAGCGGCGGGGAGGGTGGGCGCTCGGGTCGAGGCTGCCGGGGCGCCTTCCCGGGTGGGTCGGCCATTCCCGACGAGCGTTGCGCCTGTGGCTGCGGAGGGCCGGTCCGGGGCTCGTTACAGTCGGTGGTGGGCCGCCAGGCGTGCGGGACTCCGAAGCCTGGGGTTCCCGACGAGACGGGCACGTTGCTCACCGAAAACCGGCCTGCAGCGGCGGGCAGGGTGGGTGCTTGGGTCGGGGCTGCCGGGGCGCCTTCCCGAGTGGGTCGGGTGATTTTGTGTGTGGTGGGTGTGTGGGTGGCGCCGGTTCACGAAACGGGATCCCGTGGGGTGCCGCAGCCTTTGTGTGAGAGAAAACCGCAGGTCAGCGTTGATGGGAGCAGTTTCGGGTGCCTTGAGATCCGGTTTCGACCCCCACCTGGCACTTTCGGTCTCCTAGACAGCCTCCGTGACGTCACGGCACGCGAAGTCGACTTCCACTACACAGTTTCGGTCTCCACACCGGCTTGACGGGGACGGCGTGCACGAAACCGGCACTCGGCGCCCGACTTTGCCCCCGACCACGCAAAACCGCAGGTCAACGAAGCTCAAAGCCCAGAGACACCCACCGCGATCCGGTTCCGAACCCCAACTCCTTCCCAAACGCCTCCGCAACTCCCCGACCCACTCGGGAAGGTGCCCCGGCGGACTCGACCCGAGCGCCCACCCTCCCCGCCGCTGCTGGCCGGTTTTCGGTGAGCAACACACCCATCTCGCCGAAAGCCGGAGTCTCGGAGCCCCGCACGCCTGCGGCGGCCCACCGTCGACGCTGACGAGCCCCGGACCGGCCCTCCGCAGCCACAGGCGCAACGCCCGCCGGGAACGCCCGACCCACCCGGGAAGGCGCCCCCGCAGCCCCGACCCGACCACCCACCCTCCCCGCCGCTGCTGGCCGGTTTTCGGTGAGCCACGTGCCCGTCTCACCGAAAGCCGGCGTCTCGGAGCCCCGCACGCCCGCGGCGGCCCACCGTCGACTCTGACGAGCCCCGGACCGGTCACCCGCAGCCACAGGCGCAACGCCCGCCGGGAACGCCCGACCCACCCGGGAAGGCGCCCCGGCGGCCCCGACCCAAGCACCCACCCTCCCCGCCGCTGCAGGCCGGTTTTCCCCGACCAACACACCCGTCTCACCGAAAGCCGGAGTCTCGGAACCCCGCGCGCCGGCAGCGGCCCACCACCACCCCGCCCCCGTTCCGCCCCCGGATGGGTGGCTGGGATCGCGCGGGGGCGGTGGGCGGGTGAGCGTGGGGGGATGGGTGTTGGTCGGTGGGTGGTGGTGCTTCGGGGGGTTGCCGCGCTGGTCTTGGTGCTGGCCGTGGTCGTGTTGGGCTCGGCCGGGATCGCTCGGAGCACCGTGCTCAATCGGGCCTTCTATCAGGGGGCGCTCGACGACGAGCGGGCCTACGAGCGGATGTACGACGAGGTGCTGGTCGATCCGGCCGCCGCCCGGGTCACCCGGGACCTGCTGGCGCGGATGCCCGTGCCGCCGTCGGTGGTCACCGCCAACCTCAAGACCGTGCTGCCGCCCGCGACCCTGCGCGGCATCGTCGACACGCAGATCGCGAACACGATCGGCTACCTGCGCGGCGAGCAGCCCGAGTTGCGGCTGGTCCTGGATCTGCGGCCGATCCTGGCCAACGTCGGCGGCGTCGCCGAGTTGTACCTCGGGGACCTGATCGCCAACGTGCAGGGCCGCCCCTCCGCCGACTTCGCCGCGTTTCGCGAGGGCCTGGACGCCACCCTCGACGACCTCGCCGCGGGCCGCCGGCCGGCCGACTTCCCCACCTTCGTGCTGGACGCTCCGAGCATGGCCGCCACCGTCGACGCCCTGGTCGCGGTGGTTCCGGCGGACGCCCGGTTCGGGGTGCGCGCCCAGGTGACCGCCGCGCTCGCCACCGGCGACATCGCCGGAGCGCTCGCCGTGGTCGGGCCGTACGTGCTGGGCGGCGGCGCCGGTTCGGCCTCCTCCGACCTGGCCGAGCGCACCGACGACGGGCAGTGGGACGTGCTCCCGGACCTGCGCCGGGCCGGCCTGAACCTGAGCAGCGTCTCCACCGCCCGCGGCTTCACCAAACTCGCCCTCGGCCCGATCCAGACGCTGGCCACCGTGCTCGGCATCGCCGCCGTGGCCCTGCTGTGGCTCACCGGGCCGCCCTCGTGGACACGCCGCGTGCCCGTGATCGGCTGGTCCCTGGCCGTCGGCGGAGCGCTGACCGGCGCGCTGGTCCTGCTCGTCCGCGGCCGGCTGCCGAACGTACTGGCCCAGCCGTCGCCCTCCTGGCCGCATTCGGTGAACACGCTGGTCACCGACGTGCAGGAGTCCGCGATCTCCTCGCTCACCCGTGTCGGCCTGTTCGTCGCGCTGGTCCCCCTCGTACTCGGCCTGCTCCTGGTCGCCGGCGCCTGGAGCTGGCGCCGCGCCGCCGCCCGCCGGGCGCTGAACCTGCCCCCGCGCCACCGCATCGCGCTCGCCGCGACGGCCGCCGCGCTCACCGTCGCGACCCTGATCCTGGGCGCCACCGTGGTCCCCGTCGCGGCGGGCAAGAGCGAGGAACCGCACTGCCTGGGGTCGATCGACCTGTGCGAGCTGCGCTACGACGAGGTCGCCTACCTGACCACGCACAACGCCATGGCCAATACCGCGGACCGGTTCATCGGCCCGCTCCAGGACCCGGACATCACCGCGCAGCTCAACGCGGGCGCGCGCGGCCTGCAACTGGACACCTATACCTGGGAGCAGCCCGACCAGGTCCAGCCCCGACTCAGCGTCTCCAGCTTCGCGCCGGACATGCAGGCCGAGGTGTTGCGGCTGATCGACCTGGCCAACCCGCCGCGCCCGGGCCTGTGGTTGTGCCACGCGCTGTGCCGCGCGGGCGCGATCCCGCTGGCTCCGACCCTGCGCGAGATCGGCGCGTGGCTCGACGACAACCCGGGTGAGGTGGTGACGCTGATCCTGCAGGACGACATCACCGGCGAGCAGACCGAACAGGCGTTCCGCGAGGCCGGCGTCGAGCGGCTGCTGTACACGCCGTCCGCGGACCCGGCGGCGAAGTGGCCGAAGCTGGGGGACATGGTCCGCGACGGCAAACGCCTGGTGGTGTTCGCCGAGCGGGCCAGTGGTCCGGCGCCGTGGTACCGCAACTTCTACCAGTACGGCATGGAGACCCCGTTCACCTTCCTCACCCCCGCCGACATGTCCTGTGCGCCCAACCGGGGCGGCACCGACAAGCGGCTGTTCCTGATGAACCACTTCATCACCAACCTGGGCGGCAGCCGGTTGGACGCCGGACAGGTCAACGAGCACCGATACGTGCTCGACCGGGCTCGCGCGTGCGAGGCGCAGCGCGGGCGACCGGTGAACTTCGTCGCGGTGGACTACGCGACGATCGGCGACGCGTTGGGGGCGGTGGACGAGATGAACGCCGCCCGCGCCCGGTCGAGGTGACCCGCTCC
Organism: Embleya hyalina; assembly: GCF_003967355.1. Taxonomy (GTDB): domain Bacteria; phylum Actinomycetota; class Actinomycetes; order Streptomycetales; family Streptomycetaceae; genus Embleya; species Embleya hyalina. The sequence continues at coordinate 60,874 of NZ_BIFH01000032.1, forward strand.
CGGGGTCAGTCGAGTTGCCCGGCCAGCGCGCCGGCGAGGTCGGCGACGCGCTCCGGTGTCAGCGTCTCCGACGAGACGTACATCGCCGCCGAGCCGGGCCCGGTCACCCGCAGCCGTACGGCCGCGACGTGCCCGTCGCCGACCGGGATCACCCGCTGCGGCTCGCCCGTCCCGATGTCGTCGGCGAACGGGCCCAGGACCGCCGACCTCGCGTTGGAGTCGCGCTGGATCACCGGCAGCGCGATGTTGAGCGGGAAGCCGCGCCGGGCGCCGTACGTGCCCACGTCGATCTTGTCGGCGCCGACGCGATAGGAGCAGGTCAGGGCGACGCCGTTGACCCGCTGGACCGGGGTGAGGTTCGACTGCGGGTCGCGGGCCGCCGCCTCGTCGTCGGACCACCCCTCGGCGCCGGACGCGGCCGGTTCGCCGGGGGTGACCGTGCCGTCGATGTGGACCTTGCGGGCCGCGGCGGCGACGTCGTACGGGAGCGGGCACACGGTGCCGTGCTCTCCGATCGGTCGGACCTGCTGTCGGAACTTCTCCACGTTCAGGCGTTTGCCGGACCCGCTCGGGCCGTCGTCTCCGCCGCACGCGCTCACCGCGGTGATGACCAGTGCCCCCGTCGCGAGCACGGCGAGGGTTCGGCCTCGGATGTGCTGCCAATCGATCATGCGGGCAGCGTACTCACGCCGGCGTGCCCGGGCTCAGCCCATGGGGTACACCTCGAACCCGGCGGCGAACCGGGTGCCCAGGCGCGCGCCCGCGGCCCGGCCCATGCCCTCCAGGAACTCCGCCGCGTCGGCCATCTGATGGCCCTGTCCCAGGCCGGCGAGGTAGGCCGTGTGCGCCTCCAGCGAGGCCACGCCCGCGGCGAAGTCGTCGGTGGTGTCCACCGCGTGCCCGGACTCCGGCGACCCGTTCGCCCACACCGCGCGCACCCCGCCCCACGGCTGGTGGCCCTCGTCGAGCAGCTCGCGGAAGATCCAGCGGTTGCCCGCGTCGCGCACCGCGTCCACCACGGCGCGGCCGACCGCGATGTGGTCCGCCTGGTTGAGGAACGCGCCGCCCCAGGTGCCCCGGAAGTTGCCGGTGATCACGATCTCCGGGCGGTGCCGGCGGATCACCCGGGACAGGTCGCGGCGCAGCGGCAGCCCGTACTCGACCACGCCGTCGGGGTAGCCGAGGAATTCGACCGTGTCCACGCCGACGATGCGCGCGGATTCGACCTGTTCGGCCTCGCGCAGCGGGCGACACTCGTCCGGGTCCAGGCCGTCGATGCCGGCCTCGCCGCTGGTGACCATGACGTACGTGATCCGCTTGCCCTGTCGGGCCCAGCGGGCGATCGCGGCGGCCGCGCCGTATTCGAGGTCGTCGGGGTGCGCGACGATGGCGAGCGCGCGCTCCCAGTCCTCGGGCAGTGCCTCGTACGGTTCGGGCCGGGACTCGGTGGTCATCGCATCGTCCTTCCGGGGAGGCCGTTCTCGGCCGATGTCACGCGAACTTCGACATCCTCGCACCGGCTCGCGTCGCCGCGGCCGATAGGATCCGTATCCTCATGAGCGCCACGATCGTCGTCAAAGACCTTGCCGCCGGACACGGTGACCGTGTCCTGTTCTCCGGACTGGACCTGGTGATCGCCCCCGGCGACGTCGTGGGCCTGGTCGGGGTCAACGGCGCGGGCAAGTCCACCCTGTTGCGGCTGCTGGCCGGCCTGGCCGCGCCGGAGGCGGGTTCGGTACAGCTGTCGCCGCCGACCGCGTCGGTGGGCCACCTGCCGCAGGAGCCGGAGCGGCGGCCGGGCGAGACGGTGCGCGCGTTCCTGGCCCGCCGCACCGGCGTCGCCGCCGCGCAGGCCGCGCTGGACGCCGCGACCGAGGGGCTGGTCGAGGGTCGCGCGGGGGCCGACGACGAGTACAGCGTGGCGCTGGATCGTTGGCTGGACCTGGGTGGCGCGGACCTGGAGGAGCGGGCCGAGGAGGTCGCGGCGGAACTGGGCCTGGCGGTGGACCTCGATCGGGAGATGACCGCGCTGTCCGGCGGCCAGGCGGCCCGCGCGGGGCTGATGTCGCTGCTGCTCAGCCGCTACGACGTGTTCCTGCTCGACGAGCCGACCAACGACCTGGACCTGGACGGCCTGGACCGGTTGGAGAAGTTCGTCACCGGGCTGCGCGCCGGCACCGTGGTGATCAGCCACGACCGCGAGTTCCTGGCCCGCACGGTGGACCGGGTGGTCGAGCTGGATCTGGCCCAGCAGCAGGTGCGCAGCTTCGGCGGCGGCTACGACGCCTATCTGACCGAGCGCGAGGTGGCCCGCCGGCACGCGCGCGAGGACTACGAGGAGTACGCCGACAAGCGCGGCGACCTCGAGGCCCGGGCCCGGATGCAGCGCGGGTGGATGGACAAGGGCACCCGCAACGCGCGGCGCAAGTCCACGGACAACGACAAGATCAGCCGCAAGACCCGGGCCGAGGCGAGCGAGAAGCAGGCGTCCAAGGCCCGGCAGACCGAGCGCATGATCGAACGCCTCGACGTGGTCGAGGAGCCGCGCAAGGAGTGGGAGCTGCGGATGGAGATCGCCGCCGCCCCGCGCGCGGGCGCGGTGGTGGCCACGCTGCACGGCGCGGTGGTCGAGCGCGGCGGGTTCACGCTCGGTCCGGTGACGCTGCAGATCGACTGGGCGGATCGGGTCGCGATCACCGGCGCGAACGGCGCGGGCAAGTCGACGCTGCTCGCGGCGCTGCTCGGGCGCACCGGGTTGACGGCGGGTCGGGGCTCGCTCGGCTCGGGGGTGGTGGTGGGCGAGGTGGACCAGGCGCGCGGGTTGTTCCTGGGCGACCGGCCGCTCCTGGACGCGTTCTGCGCGCTGGTCCCGGATCTGCCGCCGGCCGATGTCCGCACGCTGCTGGCCAAGTTCGGGCTCAAGGCGGCGCATGTGCTGCGTCCGGCGGCGACGTTGTCCCCGGGTGAGCGCACCCGGGCGGCGCTGGCGCTGCTCCAGGCCGAGGGGGTCAACCTGCTGGTCCTGGACGAGCCGACGAACCACCTGGACCTGCCCGCGATCGAGCAGTTGGAGTCGGCGCTGGAGTCGTACGCGGGCACCCTGCTCCTGGTCACCCACGACCGCCGGATGCTGGACGCGGTCCGTACCACCCGCCGGCTGCGGGTCGCGGACGGCCGGGTCACCGAGGTCTGATCGGGCGTCGGGGCCGGGGCGGTCCCGGTCCGGTGCGGGGTACGGCCGGGGTCGTGTCGGGGGTCCGGCCCGGCCGTGGGTCCGGTGTCGATCCGTGCCCGATCGACCGCCCATGATCCATCGTTAGAATCAGCGGCCATGAGCGAACTGCCGCCGGGCGCGAACCAATCCCTACCGGTCGGCGTCGTGCGGGTACGGGTGCCCGGGCCGTTCGACATCTCCGCGCTGATCACCGGTGAGGACCGACGGGTGTCCGGCGACGCCGACTTCGTCTTCTTCAACCAGGTCTCCGCGCCCGGGGTGCGGCTCGGCGGCGACACCGTCACCGTGGATCCCTCCGGCCTGCGCGCGGGCGCGACGCGGGTGACCGTGGTGGTCAGCCCGGCCGACACCACGCACACCCTCGGCGATCTGCCGCCGCCGGCGATGACGCTCACCGGCGCGAGCGGCACGCTGCTCGCGCGCTTCACCCCGCCGCGACCACGCACCGAGACGGTGTTGTTGCTCGCCGAGATCTATCGGCGCGGCGCGCAGTGGAAGGTGCGCGCGCTCGGTCAGGGCTACGCGGACGGCCTCGCGGGCATCGCCCGGGACTTCGGCGTCGACGTCGAGGAGGAGACGCAAACGCCGTCCGGTCTCTCCGAGTTCCAGCGCGGCGTGGTCGAGCTGACCAACGTCGAGCGGGCCCGGCACGGTCTGCGTCCGCTCGCCCCGCAGCCGCAACTGACGGCGTGCGCTCAGGCGTTCAGCGCGGACATGATCACCCGGGCGTTCTTCTCGCACACCGATCCGGACGGCCGCGAGCCGTGGGACCGGGCGATGGCGGCGGGCTACCTGTACAGCCGGATAGGGGAGAACATCGCCTGCGGCCAGCGCAGCCCGGCCGAGGTGGTGCAGGGGTGGATGGACAGCCCCGGACATCGCAAGAACATCCTCACCGCGGAGTTCACCGAAATCGGTGTCGGATATGTCACCGGCGGCACCTACGGCACGTCCTGGACGCAGGTCTTCGGCACCCCGCGCTGACCCGTTCCGGGGTGGCCCGGCGGTCTCCCCGTTGACCCGAATGGGTATAAAGACGATGCCGGGATCGACGTCGGCGGGAGTGGTGCGGTCCGTGTGCGGGCACCGGGGCACCCTCTCGCGTCGAACCGGCAACCGGGTGCGAGGAGGCCCGATGACGGTGCGTCATACTCGGTTGTTCGAGGCGAGGGAGATCACGTGCAGCTTGAGTTGGATCCGCCGTACGGCGTAGGGCCGATCAAGATCGGCATGTCCATGGACGAGGCAGAGGCCGCTCTGCGCGAACTCGGAGGAGATCTGTCGGGACGCACTCGTGGGTTCGCCCACTTCGGTGCGGACCTCTCGATTCATGTGGTGAGCGACAAGGACGGACTGGTCGAGGCGATCGAGGTACACCGGTCCGAGGACGATTTCGCCGACACGGTCCTGTGTCTGGGTATCGACGTCTTCGGCACACCGGCCGTGGACGTCACCCGACTGCTCGGCGAACTGACACCCGTCCGGGTGGAGACCGAAGGCGCGTCGCTGGTGGCCCCGGAACTGCTGGTGGCCCTGTGGCAGCCGTTCGTGCCCGGACACGGCAACAACAACGGCGTGGTCGGCGAGGGCCTGTATTTCCGCACCGCCCTGGTCGCCGGCCCCGGATACTACGACAAAAGCGGGCAACACCGGGCGATCCACGCCGGGTGAGCCCGACCCTGTGAGCGATCGGCTCGCAAGACGGGAACGACGAGCCGAAGTCGTGGATCATCGCCGAGAAGTGGCTCGGCGGGGTCCACGACCTCGTCGGCCGACGCTGCGGCCGCCCGAACTCCGCCGCCCGGTGTGTGAACTCGCCACCCGGGCCGACAGGGCGGCCGTGACGCGCTGGACAGGGGTTCGCGGCGGTAGGCGGGCGACGGCCCTTCCGGGGCCGCACGACGGCCCCGGGGCCCTTCGTGGACCCGGAGCCGCCTCGCTCAGACCCGGTTGCCCAGCAGGCGGTTCAGGACCGCGGCTCCCTGGGGCGCGTCGGACACGGTGACCACGAACTCGCGTCCGGAGACGAGGGTGAGCGTCAGCGCCTCGCCGGAGCGCTGCACGACCCCGGTCGCGCTCGACTTGATCCGGTATCCCCAGCCGCCGAACTCGCGCAGCGCCCGGACCTCGCGGTGTCCGGCCGTGCGGATCTCGCCCAGCGGCACCCGCTTGCGCGGCCACGGCAGCAGCCCGAACTCGACGGTCAGCCCGCGTTGGTCGACGTGCACCCGCACGACCGACAGGAACGCGCATAACACCGCGCCGCCCAAGAGCCCGATGCCCGAGCCGATGAAGCCGTACATGGCGCTGACCACGGCGGAGGCCACCACGAAGGCCCCGGTCAGGCCCACCATGACGGGTGAAACGGCGGTTTTGCTCCAGGACGAATGTACGAACGACGACATGGGACCCCTCTGTTGCCCGCTACCGCTGCCCTTGCCGTCCCGACGATATGCCGGCTCCCGCAAGCTGCGGGAGCCGACAAATCGTCAGCGCGCCGCCACGATCCGGCCGCTGACCTCACCGAACCCGAGACGCGTGCCGTTCGGGCCGGGGGCGGTAGCGGTGATCGTGACCTCGTCGCCGTCCTCCAGATAGGTCCGGCTCGACCCGTCCGGGAGCTTGAGGGGGTTCTCGCCGTTCCAGGTGATCTCGATCAGCGCGCCGCGCTCGCCGACCTCGGGCCCGCTGACCGTGCCGGAGGCGAACAGGTCGCCCGGGCGCAGCGAGGCGCCGTTGACGGTCATGTGCGCCAGCTGCTGCGCGGCGGTCCAGTACATCGACGCGAACGGCGGCCGGGAGATCACGTGTCCGTTGAGCCGGACCTCCATGCTCAGGTCCAGTCCCCACGGCTCGGCGGCACGGTCGTCCAGGTAGGGCAGTGGCTCGACGTCGCGCGCGGGGGGTGCCACGCGCGCGGCGTCGAGTGCTTCGAGCGGCACGATCCACGGCGATACCGAGGTGGCGAACGACTTGCCCAGGAACGGGCCCAGCGGGACGTATTCCCAGGCCTGGATGTCGCGCGCGGACCAGTCGTTGAGCAGACACACGCCGAACACGTGGTCGGCGAAGTCGCCGAGGCCGACCGGCGTGCCCAGCTCGGAGCCGGCGCCGACGACGAAGCCGACCTCGGCCTCGATGTCGAGCCGCCGGGTGGGCCCGAAGGACGGCACCGCGTCGGTCGGCGCCTTGCGCTGTCCGCTGGGGCGCACGATCGGGGTGTGCGAGACCACGACGGTGCCCGCGCGGCCGTGGTAGCCGATCGGCAGGTGCTTCCAGTTCGGGCTCAGCGGCTCGGTGCCGGGTCGGAAGATCCGGCCGAGGTTGGTCGCGTGGTGCTCGGAGGCGTAGAAGTCCACGTAGTCGGCCGGCTCGAAGGGCAGCCGCAGCACCACGTCCCGCCGCGGGATCAGGTGCGGCTCGACGCTCGCCCGCAGGCCCGGGTCGGTCAGCCAGGTGGTGATCGCGGCCCGTACGCCGCGCCAGGTCGGGCGTCCGGCGGCCATCAGCCCGGTCAGGCTCGGCGCGTCCAGCACGGCCGACACCTCGGGGGTCGCGCCGACCGCGTGCGCGGCGGCACCGGCGTCGAGCACGAAGTCGCCGATGGCCACCCCGACGCGCGGCCGGTCCGGCTCGTGGTCGGTGGTGAACACGCCGTAGGGCAGGTTGTCGATGCCGTAGCCCGAGTCGGTCGGCAGCGGGACCCAGGTGCTGGGCATGGGGTGCGGCTCCTCGTTGGATCGGTCGCGGTGGTGCGGGCGGTCAGTCCCGCCGGTGCGGGGGTTCGCCGAGCAGGCCGAGCGTGAGCGCGTCCTGGAGCGGCTCGGCGACGCTACAGGTTCCGTACGAGGTCAGGTAGCCGCGCAGGCGGGTGCGCTCGGGCACGGTGAGTTCGTGCGCCATGCGGGTGAGTTCGGCGCTGTCGCGGATGGCCAGCAGGTCCGCGAGCGCGTCCGGTTCGGCGCCGGCGACGGCGTGGTGGGTGGCGAGCATCAGGTTGAGGTAACCGTGGTGCTCGAAACCCGTGGTCGGGTCGGTGTGCCGCACGGCGTTGTGCAGCCCGGCCGTGACCTTGAACGGCATTTCGCGGACCCGGCACGCGTGTACGAACGCGGCCAGTTCGACCTCGTTCGGGAACGCGTGCGCGGCGGTACCACCGGTGCGGAACTTGGGCCGCCCGTACGTGCCGGCGAGATTGTCCAGGTCTGCGTCGAGGCCCGCGCCTTTGAGGACCTCGACGTAGCCCGCCGTCATCTCCGGCAGGTGTTCGTGCAGCGCCGCGACCGCCTTGCCGATCTCGCCGTCGCCGGCGACCTCGATGCCCTCCAGGAGCAACCCGGGGGTGTCCAGGATGGTGCGTACCGCGGGCCCCACCGTGGCCGGCCCGCCCGGCGCCACGAGCACCACGCGCAGCGGCGCTTCGGGGTCGGCGAGCGCGACCAGGTCGGGCAGGTGCGCGACGCCGACCAGGAAGTGCCGGACGAAGTCGGCGAACCATTCGGCGCGGTAGACCCGGTGCGCGGGCACCGCCTCGGCCATCGGGGCGTTCCCGGGCGGGAACAGCGCCGCGTCGTCCCACAACCCCGCGAACAGCGGCGGTTCGGATGGTCGGGTGTCCGTGCCCGGGTCCGCGTTCGTGCCCGCGCTCATGTCCGCGGCGCCTTCCCGGCCCAGGTCCACGCGTACGCCGGGTCCTCGCTCGCGAGGCCCCCCTCGCCGACGCCCAGGGGCCGGAACGTGTCCACCATGACCGCCAGTTCGTCGAAGAACTCGATGCCGATGCTGCGCTCGTAGGCGCCGGGCTGCGGCCCGTGCGCGTGCCCGCCCGGGTGCAGCGAGATCGACCCCTGGCCGATCCCGGAGCCCTTGCGGGCCTCGTAGTTGCCCCCGCAGTAGAACATGACCTCGTCCGAGTCCACGTTGGAGTGGTAGTACGGCACCGGGATCGACAGCGGGTGGTAGTCCACCTTGCGCGGCACGAAGTTGCAGATCACGAACCCCTGGCCCTCGAACACCTGGTGCGCGGGCGGCGGTTGGTGGATCCGGCCGGTGATCGGCTCGAAGTCGGAGATGTTGAACACGTACGGGTACAGGCACCCGTCCCAGCCCACCACGTCGAACGGGTGCGTGGGGTACACGTAGCGGGTGCCGGCGATCTCGCCGCCCAGGCCGCGGTGCTTGACCAGGACCTCGACGTCGCCGGCCTCGACCAGGAGCGGCTGTACGGGCCCGCACAGGTCGCGCTCGCAGAACGGCGCGTGTTCCAGGAGTTGGCCGAACCGGGAGAGGTAGCGCTTGGCGGGCGCGATGTGCGAGTTGGCCTCGATGCAGTACGCGCGCAGCGGCTCGTCGCCGCTCGGCACCCACCGGTGGGTGGTGGCGCGCGGCAGGATCACGTAGTCGCCGGGGCCGACGGTCAGCGCGCCGAAGACGGTCTCCACCGTCCCCGAGCCGGACTCGACGTAGACGCACTCGTCGCCGAGCGCGTTGCGGTACAGCGGGGAGGTGCTGCCGGCGACGACGTAGGAAATCCGCACGTCGGCGTTGCCGAGCACGAGCCGGCGGCCGGTGACCGCGTCGACGGCCTTCCACTCGTTGTCCGCGAACAGGTCGTGCAACTTGAGATGGCGCGGCTTGAGCGGGTGGTTGGCGGTGACCGTCTGGTCCGGGACCTCCCACACGGTCGCGTCGGCGATGGCCGAGGGGATCGCGCGGTGGTAGAGCAGGGAGGAGTCGGAGGAGAAGCCCTCCTCCCCCATCAGCTCCTCGTAGTACAGGCCGCCGTCCGGGCGGCGGTGCTGGGTGTGCCGCTTGGGTGGCACCTCGCCCACGCTGCGGTAGTACGCCATGACTGCCCGACTCCTCCGTCCGCTCCCGCGCCCTGTGCGCTTCGCTGCCCGTCCTCGACCGTGTCGGCCCGCCCGCCCGGCCGTGCCGGCCGGGCGGACGCGTCGCGGCCTAGAGGTTGCCGCGCCGCTCCTGCTCGCGCTCGATCGCCTCGAACAGCGCCTTGAAGTTCCCCTTGCCGAAGCCGAGCGAACCGTGCCGCTCGATCAGTTCGAAGAACACGGTGGGCCGGTCCTGGACGGGCTTGGTGAAGATCTGGAGCAGGTAGCCGTCCTCGTCGCGGTCGACCAGGATCTTGAATTCGCGCAGCGTCTCGACCGGTACCCGGGTCTCGCCCGCCCACTCCCCCAGCGTGTCGTAGTAGCTGTCCGGGGTGGACAGGAACTCGACGCCCATCTCGCTCATCGCGCGCACCGAGGCCACGATGTCGTTGGTGGCGAGCGCGATGTGCTGCACGCCGGGGCCGCCGTAGAACTCGAGGTATTCGTCGATCTGCGACTTCTTGCGGCTGATCGCGGGCTCGTTGAGCGGGAACTTGACCCGGTGGTTGCCGCTGGTGACGACCTTGGACATGAGCGCGGAGTATTCGGTGGCGATGTCGTCGCCGACGAACTCCTTCATGTTGGTGAAGCCCATGACGCGGTTGTAGAAGGACACCCACTCGTCCATCTTGCCCAGCTCGACGTTGCCCACGCAGTGGTCGATGGCCTGGAAGTAGCGCTTGGGGTGCGCGGCGGGCTTGCCGCGGAACAGCGGCTCGGCGGCGACGAAGCCGGGCAGGAACGGGCCCTTGTAGGCGGAGCGGTCCACCAGGGTGTGCCGGGTCTGGCCGTAGGTGGCCAGGACGGCGCTGCGCACGGTGCCGTGCTCGTCGCTGTCGTCGTGCGGCTCGACCAGGACGGTGGCGCCGTGCTCGCGGGCGTAGGCGATCGCCTTGTCCACGTCCGGGACCTCGATGGCCAGGTCGGAGACGCCGTCGCCGTGGGCGAGGAGGGCGGCGCCGATCTCGGTGCCGGCGTGTACCTCGCCGGTGATCACGAAGCGGGCCTTGCCGGAGACGAGGACGTACTCGGCGGCGTCGCGGGAGCCGGTCTCGGGACCGCGGTAGGCGACGCAGGTCATCCCGAACGCGGTGGAGTAGTAGTGCGCGGCCTGTTTGGCGTTGCCCACGAAGAACCGGACGTGGTCCATCGCGATGACGGGGAAGGGGTCGCCCGCCGGGTCGTGCTCGACGGCGCCGACGAGGATGTCGGTGTCTTCCAGGGTGTTGAAGGTGCTCATGACGGGCGATCCCCTCGGAAAGGAACGGATGCCGGAAGTACACTTCCGCTGACAACATCTGACAACATCTCGTCTGGGAGCTATACAGATTGCCTAGGTGAGAGAGCCATATGCGAGACGATCTTCAGGATTCGCGCATCACCCTGGACGAGTTGGACGTACGTCTCATTCGGGCGGGCCGGCAACATCCGCGCGCCGGCATGCTGGAGCTGTCCCGGTTGATCGGGGTCTCCCGCGCCACCGTCCAGGCCCGGCTGGACCGGATGGAGGCGGCCGGAGTGATCACCGGCTACGGCCCCGAGGTGGATCTGGTCGCCGCCGGATACCCGGTCCTGGCCTTCGTCACACTGGAGATCGCCCAGGGCGGCCTGTCGGGCGTGGCCACGGCGCTGGCCGCGGTCCCGCAGGTGCTGGAGGCGTACGGCACCACCGGCATCGGCGACGTGCACTGCCGCATCGCCGCCACCTCGAATCAGGACCTGCAACAAATCCTGATCGACATCAACCGTATCCCCGAGGTGGTCCGCACCACGAGCGTCATCGCCTTGTCGGAGGTGGTCCCCATGCGCACCCTCCCCCTACTCGAGGCCCAGAACCGCCCCCGCCCGAGCCGGGTACCGGCCTTTCGCGACCATTCGGCGTAGCGGGCGATCGGCAGCCGGGTCAGCGGCCGGAATCCGGGGAGTGATCGTCGAACTGCGCACCGCCGAGCGTGCCGGAAGGCAGCGGGATGCGGGGGAAATTGGCCTCGCCTCCGGGTCTGCTTCGCATGCCCAATCGTTCCCCCGACTCTCGGACCGAAGGCGGCAGCGTGGCGTCCTCCTCGGGCGGCACGACGCGTGATACCCAGTTCCCGTCCGGCCCCGGCGCGATCGACCGGATCTCGGGCCGGCCCTCCTCGTACGGGGAGTGTCCGACCATCAGCCAGACCCGATCGGAAACCCGGTCCCACCGGAACTCGGGCCCCTGTCGACTCTCCGGATACCAACGATCATCCGAATGCACGATCTTGCCCCGCTCGCCCTCCCCATATCCGTCCGGCTCGAAGGTGCGCACCAGAAATCGCGCCAGCCGCGAGCCCGGCCGCGCCGGATCGGCTTTGGTCTGCACTTCCATGGCGAACCGATCCCAGGGCGATCGCGCCCAATACTCCGGCGTGGCCACGCTTCCGGTGTGATAGCGGCTGTGCTGGCCGTACGGCGCGGTCTGCGCCGGCACCGGACTCGGACCCGCGCCCTCGCACCCGGCGACAACGACCGCGGCGGCCAGCCACCGGATCGCCCGTCCTCGAACCGGCCGCGACCGGCCGACTCGCGCCGGAAGCGCCCCGATACCCGCCGACCCGTTCACCTCTTCCCCGGCCCGCTCCTGACGACAGGCGGGCTGCCGTCGGCCGGAAACACCACGACCGCGTCGCGAGGCCAGGTCACGTGGAGGTCGTAGGACTCGGCTCGACCGAGAGTGACGACTTCGGCGACCTTGCTCTTCCAGCTGTCGGATTCGTACTTCTTGTTCGGATCTATCGTGTCGTTCCACGTGAGGTCGGCCTGGATACGCACCTCTTTGTCCCCGTTGGGCAACACGCTCACCACCGCGTTTCCCCGGGCATTGAAGTCCCCCACATTCTTGTTGGTGCCGTGCAGGTATTGGTAGCCGACGAATCCCTCACCATTCTCGACGGCCATGTGGCCCGTCACGTCGAATGTGGAGTACGTGGACCGGCGGTCGACCGCGCCCTCTGCTATCCGGAGGAAATACGGTGGCAACGTCGTGTCGTTGGTCTCGTCCCTGCCACCGGCTTCGAGCACCGTGTTCAGCTTGTGATTGCTGTTCATGTAGTCGTTCCAGTCCGGGTCGTCGCGGATCGTCCAGTCGCCGCCACCGCGCAGATATCGGGCGAGAATCTCGCGTCCGGCCCAGTCGTTGTTGAAGTTGAACCCCTTGCTTCCGGAACGACCGCCGTCACGGTCCATTCCCTCGCGCTGTTCGCCGGGATCCTGGCGCGTCAGTGCGTCGAAGCCCTTGTCCAGGGCCTCCAGTGCGGTCTGGATCGTCGTACCCATCGAGCGGTAGCGCCCGAAGTCCTTGGCCGCCTGCTCGATGTCGCGGGCCGCGCTCTCGGCGGAGCCGTCGTGTTGCTCCTTGAGACCCTTCGCCTGCCGAAGGATCGACGCGAGTTCGGCGCCGGCCGCGTCGGCCTCCGCCCCGAGTTGTCGCGCGTGGGCCTCATCGGCCTGGCTCGAACCGCCGCCGAAGATCATGGTCTTCGCGATCCGGTCCAAGGATTGTTCGGCGGCGTCCTTGCGCCGTCGGGCGGTGAGGGCCTGATCGTCCAGCGATTTACGGGTTTGCTGATAGAGGGTCAGCGCCGACAACCAACCCGCGAGGCTCAGTTGTACGGTCTGCAGCGAGTCGCGCAGGACACCGAGATGCGGCACCAAATCCGTGACCCGGCGCTGGAATTCGCTTCCCGCTCGCCCCTGCCAGGCTGCGGGTCGCAGCAGGGTCGCATCCAATTCGGTCTGCACCTGCCCCATCTGGACGACCACGCCGCGAACCTGCGCCAGGAGCGCGTCGACGGCGCCGGGGATGCCGGGGGTCGGGTCGAATCGCAGTCCCGGGAAGTCCTCCTTCGCCCCCATCAGGCGAAGAACTCCCTGATCCGCGGCGACCCGGTCGCGGGCGCCTCGTCGGTCGGCGCGGCCGTCGAGGCCGCCGTGACCGGCGTGGCCTGCGTGGCCGTCGTGGCCGGCGGCGTCTGCGGCGCGGTCATCGAAGTGGCGACGGCGTGCTCGGTCGTGCCGTAGTTGCGTCTCGCCACGCCCAGGCCCCGGCGTAATTCCGATATCTCCCCGCGGAATGTGTCGACGTTTTCCTGCCATTTGTGATTGAAGGCCGAGCAGGATCGATCCAGGCTCTTGTGCCCGGTACGAATCGGTCCGGTCTCCTCGAGTGCCTTCAGAACCTGCCCGGCGGCGTCGGCGCACGCCGCGAACCGCTCCGCCAATCGGTCGAGCCAGTCGAGATCGACCACGAATTGCTCGGACACATCGAACCTCGATTCCATCTGGACATATCACCCTCGGGCGTGCCCACTCGCCGACAGAACTGATGCGATGCAGACGGTAGTCGATCGCACACGCGTGCGTGAGGACGAACCGGTCTTCCCGGTGGGGCTGCGCGACAGCGGGGTGGGTGGGGCGGGAGAATGCCGGGGGATGGTTGGTGATGATGTGGATCGGGACGTGACGATGTCGGTGTCTGGGCAGCAGGGTTCGGAGCAGGGCACACAGCAGGACGTGCATCGGCTGATCGCCGAGGAGCTCGGGGTTCGCGAGGGGCAGGTCAGGGCGGCCGTCGAGTTGCTCGACGGGGGTGCGACCGTGCCGTTCATCGCCCGCTACCGCAAGGAGGTGACCGGGACCCTCGACGACACGCAGTTGCGCACGTTGGAGGAACGGCTGCGCTACCTGCGGGAGCTGGCCGAGCGTCGGGTCGCCGTGCTCGCCGCGATCGAGGCGCAGGGCAAGTTGGACGACACGCTGCGGGCGCAGATCATGGCGGCCGACTCGAAGGCCCGCCTCGAGGACATCTACCTCCCGTACAAGACCAAGCGCCGGACCAAGGCGCAGATCGCCCGCGAGGCCGGCCTCGAACCGCTGGCGCTCGGGCTGCTGGGCGACCCGTCGCGCGATCCGGTCGCCGCGGCCGGGGCGTTCGTCGACCCGGACAAGGGCGTCGCCGACGCGCAGGCGGCGCTGGAGGGCGCCCGCGCGATCCTGGTCGAGCAGTTCGCCGAGGACGCCGACCTGATCGGCGCGCTGCGCGAGAAGATGTGGACGCGCGGTCGTGTGGTGGCGAAGGTGCGCGAGGGCAAGGAGGAGGCGGGCGCCAAGTTCGCCGACTACTTCGACTTCGCCGAGCCGTTCACCCGGCTGCCGTCGCACCGGATCCTGGCGATGTTCCGGGGCGAGAAGGAGGACGTCCTCGACCTGACGCTGGCCCCCACGACGGACGCGGCCGAGGAGGGTGACGGTCCGACCGAGTACGAACGTTCGATCGCACACACCTTCGGTATCACCAACCGCGACCGCCCCGCCGACAAGTGGCTCGCGGACACCGTGCGCTGGGCCTGGCGGACCCGGATCCTGGTGCACCTGGGCATCGACCTGCGCGGTCGGCTGCGCCAGGAGGCCGAGGACGAGGCGGTCCGGGTGTTCGCGGCCAACCTGCGCGACCTGCTGCTGGCCGCGCCGGCCGGCACCCGCGCCACGATGGGCCTCGACCCGGGCCTGCGTACCGGGGTCAAGGTCGCGGTCACCGACGACACCGGCAAGGTGGTGGCGACCGAGACGATTTATCCGCACGAGCCGCGCCGCCGCTGGGACGAGTCGATCGCCACCCTCGCGCGCCTTGCCGCCGCCCACCGGGTGGACCTGATCGCGATCGGCAACGGCACCGCCTCGCGCGAGACCGACAAGCTGGCCGCCGAGCTGATCGCCAAGCACCCCGAGTTGGGCCTGACCAAGGTGATGGTCTCCGAGGCCGGCGCCTCGGTGTACAGCGCCTCGGCCTTCGCCTCGCAGGAACTCCCGGACCTGGACGTGTCGTTGCGCGGCGCGGTGTCGATCGCCCGCCGACTCCAGGATCCGCTGGCCGAGTTGGTCAAGATCGACCCGAAGTCGATCGGCGTGGGCCAGTACCAACACGACCTGTCCGAACTGAAGTTGTCGAGGTCGCTCGACGCGGTGGTCGAGGACTGCGTGAACGCGGTCGGCGTGGACGTCAACACCGCCTCCGCGCCGCTGCTCACCCGGGTGTCCGGGATCGGCGCGACACTGGCCGAGAACATCGTGCAACACCGGGACACGAATGGGCCGTTCAAGACCCGGCGCGACCTGAAGAACGTGGCGCGGCTCGGCCCGAAGGCGTTCGAGCAGGCGGCCGGCTTCCTGCGGATCCCGGCCGGCGACGACCCGCTGGACGCCTCCTCCGTGCACCCCGAGGCCTATCCGGTGGTGCGCCGGATCGTGGCGGTGGCCGGTGGCGACGTACGCGCCCTGATCGGCGCGGCGCCGAAGTTGCGCGCGCTGGACCCGAAGGCGTTCACCGACGAGAAGTTCGGGCTGCCGACGGTCACCGACATCCTGCGCGAGTTGGAGAAGCCGGGGCGCGACCCGCGACCGGCGTTCAAGACGGCCACCTTCAAGGAGGGCGTCGAGAAGTTGTCCGACCTGCGGCCCGGGATGCTCCTGGAGGGGGTGGTCACGAACGTGGCCGCGTTCGGCGCGTTCGTGGACGTCGGCGTGCATCAGGACGGGCTCGTGCACGTGTCGGCGATGTCGAAGACCTTCGTGAGCGACCCGCACGACGTGGTCAAGTCGGGGGACGTGGTTCGGGTCAAGGTGCTCGACGTCGACATCCCGCGCAAGCGCATCTCGTTGACGCTGCGGCTGGAGGACGAGGCGCCCGAGCGCGGGGGGCGTGACGGGCGATCCGGGGAGGGGCGGTCCGGGGACGGGCGGTCCGGGGACGGGCGGTCCGGGGACGGGCGCCAGGGTGGCCCGCGACAGGGGCCGGGTGGTTCGCGGCAGGGGCAGGCCGGCTCCCGGCAGGGTCAGGGTCAGGGCGGCGGGGCCGGCGGTGGCCAGGGACGCCGAGGCGCGCCGCCGAAGCAGAGCCGCGGGTCGCAGCCGCCCGCCGGCGGCGCCATCGCGGACGCGCTGCGGCGGGCCGGACTGGTCGAGTAGGCGGGGTTGTTCGGCTGATCGTGCGCGCGCCGGGTGGGCCTCCGGGCCTGCCCGGCGCGCACGCGGATCCCCGGGCCGGCGCCGGGCCGCTCGCGCTCCGCGCCGCGTACGGGCACCCGCCGCGTACTGGCGCCCCGGGCGTCAACCCGCCTGGGCCGTCGGCGGCGCCAGCGCCCGGAGTACCGACACGCGGGTCACCCCGTATTCGGCGAGCAGATCGGCCACCACCCCCGGGCCGGACGTGAGCGCGAGCAGGATGTGCTCGTCGCCGATGTGCTTGTCCCCGCGCTCCAGCGCCTCCCGCAGCGACCGCTCCAGCACCCGCTTGGCCCCCTCCGTGAACGGCCCGGGTGCCGACCGCCCGCCGAACGGCCACACCCGCCGACGTCGCGGCGCCACCGCCAACGCGCCCTCGCCGTGCACCTGTTCGACCCTGGCGACGATCTCGTCCACGTCGATCCCGAGGTCGGCGAGCGCGGCCTGATCGGCGGGCGACACCCCGCCGCGCCGGCGCGCCCGGGCCAGCGCCCGCGCCACCTCGTCACGATGGGCGACGAATCCGATCGTCGCCAGTGCGACGGCCGCCGACGTACCCTGCCCGTCCAGCAACGCCGCGAGCATGTGCTCCTCCCCCACCTCGGTGGCCTCGGCCCGTTGTGCGTGCTCGACCGCGCCACGCACGACGGCGCGGGCGTCGCCGGTGAACCTCTCGAACATCAGTTCCTCCCGTGCTTCTTGTGCACTGCCTGACGGCTTACTCCCAGCTCGGCGGCGATCTCCTGCCACGACCAGCCCTGCACGCGCGCACTGCGCACCTGCACGGCCTCGAGCTGTTCGAGCAGCCGCCGCAGCGCGGCCACGGCCCGCAGGCCCACGCGCGGATCACGGTCCCCCGCCCTACTGGCGAGGTCGGTTGCTTCGGTCATGTCTGTCAACGTACGTTGACGGACACCGCGTGTCAACCACAGTTGACACGCCAATATTCGACACACGGATTCGCCCGAGCCGATACGGTCGCCAACCATGCGCATTCTTGTATTGGGCGGCACCGCGTTCGTGGGCCGGGCGATCGTCGAGGACGCACTGCGCGAGGGGGCCGACGTGACCCTGTTCGGGCGGGGACGAACCGGATCGCACCTGTTCCCGGACCTGCCCCGGCTGATCGGCGACCGCGACACCGGCGACTACGCGGCGCTGCGCGACGGCGAATGGGACGCGGTGGTCGACGTCAGCGGCTACGTCCCGCGCCACGTGAACCAGGCCATGGCCGCACTCGGCGACCGCGTCGGCCGCTACCTGTTCGTCTCCAGCCACGCGGTATACGTACAGACCGGCGTGGGCCCCGGCTCGGACGAGGACACCCCGCGCCGCCCACCGCGCCGCGACACCGAAGTGCTCGACAACGACACGTACGGCCCGTGCAAGGTCGCCTGCGAGGACGACGTCCTGGCCCGGTACGGCGACCGCGCCACGATCGTGCGCCCCGGCAAGGTCGTCGGCCCCCACGACGTCCAGGAAACCTTCACCTACTGGGTCCGCCGAGCCGCCCGCGGCGGCCGCGTGGCCGTACCGGGCCACCCGGACCAGCCGGTACAGGTGGTCGACTCCCGCGACCTCGCCCACCTGGTCACCCGCCTGCTGACCGACGACCGCCCGGGCGCCTTCCACGCCGTCGGACCCGCCGAACCCACCACGCTGGGCACCCTGATCGAAACCTGCGCCAGGGCAGCCGGCACCGACGTCGAACTCGTCCCGATCCCCATCGACGCGGCCCCGGCCCACTTCCCCTTGGTCACACCAAGAGCCCAATGGCCCACCCGCCAACGCAGCGCCGCCCGAGCCCAAGCCGCCGGCATGCCCACCACCCCCCTCCCGATCACGGTGGCCGACGTCCTCACCTGGGACCGCAACCGCGGCGAACCCCCTCTCCCACACGGCCTGTCCCCAGAGGCAGAAGCAACCCTCCTGGCCACAACCACCCCCTGAACCCCACCACCCCCGACACCCCCGCCCCACCAACCGCCAATCCCCAGGTCAGCCACCCACCCCGGTCCGACCCACCCCCCGACCTTTGGTATGGTTCTCCACGTCACCGCAGCAACCCAGGGGCGGCGACCACCCGGTCCGGGTGGCGGAATTGGCAGACGCGCTAGCTTGAGGTGCTAGTGCCCGAAAGGGCTTGGGGGTTCAAGTCCCCCCTCGGACACGTAAGGGCCGCTCTTGTGGTGGCTCGGTTTTGATCGGCGAGATCCCGTTCGGCCCGTGTGGGTCGGGCGGGATCTCGGCGTTTCAGGAGTCTCGTGGATCCGTCGGGTCCCGAGGTTAATGCCGTCCCTACGGGCGGGAACCGTTCTCCCGCACGTGACCGCGCCGCCCAGCCGGTCAGCCCGTTGTTTAGGGTATGGCAGAAGGTGAACAGGTTGTCTCGGGGCAACTGTGGTCGCTGAGTGGGTCGTTATTGCCCAAACCGCCTCCGAAATGGACGCGTGGACATCCTCGACACGGCGTCTACCGCCTCCGCCTCCGATGGGAAGGCGTGACGACATCCACAAAGCGTTCGCGGGCGTCGCCGTCTGTTTCATCATCCACGATTCGTGAAACACCATGGTTGGGACCGCTGGGTCTGCCTACGGGCGTCAGGCCGTGAGTTCGCGGCACAACGCGAGAACAGTGGCTCTCCACGACTGGTGGTTCGCCGTCGCGGCCCACATCTCATTCAGTTCTGAGTCCGCCGCCACTGTGCGCTCCAGCGCACGAGCCGCGAGCGCGACGAGTTCCCGGGAAATCGGCGGCAGTCCTGCCGAGCCGAGGAACGCGATCGGCTCTGGGATCACGCCTTCCATTCCTGTGGCCCGGAACGTCCGCACGATCGCGGCGGCCACGATCGCAGCCTCGGCCTCGTGGCTGTCCAGGAAGTCGTCACTGGGGTCGGCCCCGATACGCAACGCGGCTTCGATCGCCGCGAGGCGTCCATCGGCGTCAGTGTCGTACAGGTCTCGGATGAAGTCCGCAGCCGCGTCCGAATCGAACGGACCGACTCTCTGGAAGTCCATTTCCGACGCCCTCCCGTGGATGCCCGTACCGATCGATACGTCTGCGATCAGCTTGCCAGTGAAAGGCGTCGGTAACGGCGGCGGGGGTACCGACCTGTAAATGCCCGGTCAACTCTTGGATCGAACTATCCCAGCGATCCGACGCGCGGCCTCGTCGGCGTCCTCATGTTCCCAAACCCGCACCACTGTCCACCCCGCCGCCTCCAGAGCGGAGGTGGTCTCCGCGTCACGGATACGGTTACCGTCGATCTTTTGCCGCCAGAAGGCGGTGTTCTTGGAGGATGGTCGATGGTGTTCGGGGCACCCGTGCCAGTAGCAGCCGTCAACGAACACCGCGACCTGGGATCTCACGAAGACTACGTCGGCGGTACGCCGCAGTTGTTCCTCCGGACGTACCGACACCCGGTAGCGCAGGCCTCGCCGGTGCAGGGCCGATCGCAGCCGCAACTCCGGCTTTGTGTCGCGTCCCCGGTTTCCGGTCATCGACCGTCGCACCGCCGGCGAGGACGCCCAAGACCCCTCGGGGAGCGGTTCCGTGGTGACGAGCTGGTCCGTTTGGGCCTTTCGCCACGCCTGCGCGAGATTCGCCGCACGGGTGGGCTGGTCGACCTCGCCGACATAGCGTGTACGGGTCCGTCCTTGATCCGACCAGCGCAGGTAAGCGCGGATGCGACGCGTCTTCGGGTACACCTTCAGCGCGATCGACGCTCGGGCGAAGTTGCCATCGCCCAGGTTCACGGCGCGCCGCTGGATGCCGCCGGCCGCGCGATCCTGCTCGGCCGACCGCGCCTGGGGGTTCATCCGAGCGCGCGCCCGCCACGCGCGGCCAGGCGGAGGTTTGTCCTTCCAGCGGCTCGGTGGGTCAACCTTTGTCGCGGGCACGGCGCTTCTTCGCCCTCTCCTTCGGCTCGACGCCGGCGGCCTCAAGCGCCACCGCGACCGCGTCCGCGAACACCTCGCCCAGTTTGACCGGCACCGCGTTACCGAGCTGGCGCATCTGCTCGCCTCGCGGACCCTTGAGCTTCCAGTCATCGGGAAACGTCATCACCCGAGCAGCCTCACGGACCGTCATGTAGCGGTAGCCGGTGCCGTCGTATGTCGGGTCGTCCAGCTCGATAACCGACTCGCCGCCAGGCACCCCGTGGACTCCCGCCTTGACCGTCTTCGCGGGGCGGTCGAGCACGTTGGGGGTGTGACCAGCGTATTTCCGCGCGCCCGGCCAACCGAAGTGCAGCGGGTCGATCGTCGGGTCGTCGTCGACGTGTCGCTTCGGCTTGAGATACTCCGCCGGGACCGGCGGCAACTCGCGTTCAACGTCCTTGCCGTTGTCATGCCAATCGATCCCTTTGAGCGCGTCGCGCAGTGTCCGCCACGGCTTCAGGTTGTCGGCCGGCAGGTCTTTCGGAAGCGACGCCACGACGCGCTCCCGCACCTCCGGAGGAACGTCCTGGTGCCGCTTCCAGTACTTGCCGCCGACGATGGAGTTGATGAGTGCGCGCTCCGAATACCGAGCGGTAGGCCTGTGTGACTCCCAGTCGACCCCGAGGTCGGCGCGGAACGCCACGATGATCACTCGGTGGCGGATCTGCGGCACTCCGAAGTCGGCGGCGTTCACCGGCATGGGATCGACAACGTATCGCCGGGCCGAGTTGAGCGGTTCGCGGGCAAGGGCGTCGCGTAGCGCGTCGTCGTGTTCTTCCCAACTCGAGTACCTCGCGCGAGCGACCCACGGGGCCTCCATCGCCTTGAGGATGTATTGGAAGTACGGAGCGAACGAGGCCCGCAACAACCCGCGCACGTTCTCGCAGATGACCGCCTTGGGGCGCATCTGCTCCATCGCTCGGAACATCTGCGGGAACATGTTCCGTTCGTCCTCATCGCCCTTGTGGACACCACCGAGGCTGAACGGCTGACACGGCGGGCCGCCGGCCAGGACGTCCACTTCCTCGTCCAGGAGGTAGTCGAACTCCAAGTCCTTGACGTCGCCTTCGTACAGCGGCCACCAGGTGTCCTCGGACTCCGGGATCGGGATATCTTCCTTGCCGAACCGCATGGCGTGGTTCTCGACCAGCGTCTCGCAGGCGCGCTTGTGGAACTCGTTCACCAGCAGCGGTCGAAAGCCCGCGTTGTGGACGGCCTGCGCGAGCCCGCCGCCGCCGGCGAACAGCTCGACGGAGGTACCCACCTTGCGGCGGTGATTTCGCTGATCAGACATGAGCAAAGCGTACCGCGGAGTAACGGGTCGGTTGACGTCGACACGACGGTAGCGGCGCGATCGAGTAGTGTCCCTGGCGCTTCGCTCGCGCACGATGGGGGAAGGGGCGATCGGATGACGTCGCACACGTACAGCGACAAGGCGAACACTCACCACGCGGAGTTCAAGCTCAGCATCACCAAGGCACTCGGCGACCAACTCGCCGCCGCACTCGCGGGCCTGAAGCCTGTGGTACTGACCCTGGCGAACATCCGGGGCCTACGCCCCGAACCCGGCGTGTATCAGCTCTACCTCGACGAAAGCCTCGTCTACGTCGGGAAGGCCGATCGGTCGCTGCCTCAGCGCGTCGAGAAGCACTTCCACAAGATCGCCGGCCGCAAGAACATCGACATCGCCGCGATGACGTTCACCTGCCTTTACGTCGACGAGGACTTCGGTGCCGTGGCACCAGAGCGTCTCCTCATCAATCGGCACCGGGAGCTGGGCGAGGTGCCCTGGAACTACAACGGGTTCGGCAACAACGACCCCGGCAAGCGCCGTGACATGACGGAGGTCGACGACACCCACTTCGATCGTTTTTACCCTATCGACCTCGACTTCGAGTTCACGACGCTGTCGTACGACACGGACACCCTGGACGGCACGCTCACCGTCGCGGACCTGCTCAAGGCCGTCAAGGATCAGCTGCCATACCTCTTCAGGTATCAGGCGGACAGCGTCTTCGAGACCATCATCGTCGATCCGCCGGGAGGCCCTGTCACCGCGCACGGACTCCTCGCCTTGATCGCGAGCCACCTCCCGGCCGGCTGGCAGATCACCGCGCTGCCCGGATACGTGATCATGTACCCCAAGGTTGAGGACTACCCCAGCGGGTCGCGGTACTACCGAGGCACGGAGATCGTCCACGGAGACTGAGGTCGCGCCCTCACGCACCTCGCACCTTGGTTTACGCCCCTACGGGGCGACCTTTCTCGCGGAGGAATGATGTCCACAACGCCACCGGGGCCGGCCTCGGAGAGCACACGGCCCGTGGCCCCCAAGCGCCCGTACAAGAAACGGCGCAACATGAAGATGTGGTCGACCACGGCACAGACTTTCACGCCGTTCAACCCACTCGAACTCGACAACTTGGGCCGTAGCGTGGAGGCGGAACTCCTCAAGCGTCCCGCCGAGCCACTGGGGCGGGTGACTCACACGTTTGGCGACGGCGTGTACGCGCTTTACTACGCGGGTCCGCACGGGCTGTACGGGCCGATCAGTTCCGAGGACTGCCTCGTCCCCATCTATGTGGGCCAGGCTCGCCCCAAGGGCACTCGCAAGGGCTCAGACGATCCGAGCCACGAGTCGACCTCCCTGTGGGATCGCATCCAGGAACACAAGGAGTCGATCGAGCAGGCACACGATCTGGAAGTCGACCACTTTCGCGTTCGCTACCTGGTCGCGATCGAGGCTTTCGTCAGCCTCGCCGAACGGGTGATGATCAAGCAGTACCGACCGGTCTGGAACAGCGTCGTGGACGGCTTCGGCAACCACGACCCCGGAGCCGACCGGCGCAAGACCGGCAAGAGACCCGCCTGGGACGAGCTCCACCCGGGTCGATGGTGGTCCCATCCGCTGAATATGCCGACGGGCAGTCTTACGCCGGCGAAAAGGTCCCGCGAACTCGTCCAGGCCCTTTTCGCAGGCAAGCTGTCGACCGAGGTAATCGAGGCTATGGCCGCCTCCGGCGACGAGCCGGAATAGCCGACCATAGTCCCGATGTGGAATGTCGGCGGTGTACGCGGTAGCTATGTAGGTTCGGACTTGTCACGACCGCAGCGTTGAGCTCATTCAGTCGACGCAGGGGCATTTCCACCGCTTGGGAGTCCGCCCGGGACAAGGGCCCTCCCGCTATCTGGCCGTGAATACCGAGGACCGAGCACGGGACCACGCCCGTCGCTGGCCGTGCCCGCTCGCGACGGTGCGCGGCTTCGCGACTTCATGGCCGAGAGGCTCGCCGAGGACTGGTCGCCGCAGCTGGTGGCGCTCGCGGATCAAGGGAGCAGTCTCGATCAGCGAGCGACCCGCCAAGGCGAACGATCTCGCGGTTCCTCGTCTCCGGGCAGGAGGCCTTCGCCTCGGGCACGCACCGAACCGAACCACCCCGTCGTGGAACGCTCCGCCCGCTTCACTATGCTCGTATACATTGTGGAAGCTTATTGCCTAATTGGGTGAAGCCGTCGTAATCAATTGGTACTTGCTCTCCTGAGACTCGAGGATGGTGAGCATTGGCCCACGGACGCGGGCGAGGCGTTCGGAGTCCGTAGAAGTCCTGGTAGCTCACCCGGCCAACCGGCCCTGGTGAGCGTATTGCAGGTCGTCGAGAATCTCACCGACCGTCAAGCCGCGCACGCGGTGCGGGCCAGAATCGAGGTGAGGTATCGGATCGGTCGGGAGCAGACCGATCCGGGCTTCGATCACACCGCAATGGGACTGGTCACCTCTGGTGGGCGGCAGCGCGCCGACTCCACGACGTGCCGACCGCAGCATGGATGGAACCGGAGTTGCAGGAACGCTACGGAGGGCTTATCGACGCATGCCGGCTCCCCGTCGACGAACGAGAGTGACGCTATGGCCCGGCAGATCGCCGCGGATGGACATCGGCTGCTCGAAGCGGTCTTCGCGCCGGCGGCACTTTCGTGGTTGCGGGAGATTCCAACCGCCACCGTGTAAGTGCCGCAGTTCACCCATACCATCGGTGACGGCGAACAGGATGTGACCTGGCAGGGGAAGGAGGATCTCCCGCCCAACGGAGTACTGCTCGCCTCGCCCCGTGATCCGCAAGCCCGGCACGCGAAAAAGCGCGTATCCGCCTGGGTCGGCTACAAGATCCACATCAGCGAGAGCTGTGGTCAACGACGCGATGTCCGTCGAGGATGTTCACGACCGTCTCACCGGCAAAAACCTGGAGCCCTCCGAGCACCTCTTGGACGCCGGCCGCACCTCTGCCGAACTGCTGTTGACGGCACCGTCTCTCCGCAATAACGACGTCGTCGGCCCGGTGCGGTCGAACAACACCGCCAGTTTCACGAAGCAAACCGCCTCGGCAAGATCGCCTACATCATCAACTGGCGGACTGAGCACGCCGCCTACCCGACCGGGCCAAGAGCCGACGTTGCAGCCGGTGGCGGCTGTCAGGGGTGGACCGGTGGGGTCTCCGGAGACGGTGGGGGTTGGGTGTGGAAGGTCAGGTCGGAGAAGTCGCGGCCCTGGAGTACCGGGCCGTGTTGGGTGCCGCCGGTGATGGTGTTGGTCACCGGGGCGGCGGGTGTCGCGGCCAGCGGGGTCAGTTCGTCGAGCAGGGCTCGGAGGTCGGCTGCGGCCGCCGGGTCGGCTTCCAGGGCTCGGCGTAGGCGGGTTCGCCATTCGGCTTCGATGTCGGCGGCCACGACGTCGTTGCCTTCGGCTTGGGCCGTGGTCAACTCGCGTCGGGCGGCGTCGAGTTCCTGTTCGGTGCCGGTCGGCTCGGAGCCGCCGCGGGTGAAGAAGGCGGCCAGGCGGGTGCGGGCCTGGGTCCAGGATTCGGAGACCATCAGGCCGACCAGCGTGGTTGCTCCGGACGCCGCCAGCGTCATCAGTTCCGCTTCCATCGGATCCCCCGGTGTTCCGCTCCTGGTGATGTGCCGTGTACGCATTGTCGCGTAGTGGGCGGGCGCGGGGTGCCGGTCGTGGGAAAAGATTGTGGTCAGGCCGGAGGCGGCGCCGCGCCGCCCTGGAGGCGTTCCAGGTCGGAGGCGCGGACCTGGATGACGAACAGGGCGATCACCGCGGCGACCACCGCGAAGATCGCGGCCACGACGAAGGCCGCGGAGACGCCGCTCGTGAGCACCTGGTCGCTCCACGGCGCGGGCAGCACGCCGGTGCGCTCGAACTCGGCCCGTTGTGTCGGGGTGGCCTGGGCGAGGAAGGCGGGGACCTGGTCCTTGGCCTCGTTGCGGTTGGCCGTGCCGAACACGGTGACCAGGATCGACAACCCGAGCGAACCGCCCACCTGCTGCATCGCGTTGAGCAGCCCGGAGGCCGCGCCCGAGTCGCGGGCCCGCACGCCGGAGACCGCCATCAGCGTCAACGACACGAACTGCATGCCCATGCCCACCCCGAACACCAGCGTCGGCCCGAGGATGCTGCCCAGGTATGTGCTGTGCACGTCGGTCCGGGTGAGCCAGCCCAGCCCCGCCGCCGCGAGCAGCGCACCGCCGACCATGAACGGCTTGGGCCCGTAGCGGGGCAGCAACTGCGAGGCGAATCCGGCGCCGACCGCGATCACCGCGCTGATCGGCAGGAACGCGAGCCCGGTCCGCAGCGGACTGAAGCCCAGCACGTCCTGGACCCACAGGGTCAGGAAGAAGAACATCCCGAAGATCGCCGCCGCCAGGCACAACATGATGCCGTACGTACCGGCCCGGTTACGGTCGGCGAACATCTTCAGCGGGGTGATCGGCTGCCGGGAGTTGCGCTCGATCGAGATGAAGAGCGCGAGCAGCACCACGGCCGCCGCGAACGCGCCGAGGGTGAACGCGTCGCGCCACCCCTCCTGCGCGGCCCGGATGAAGCCGTACACGAGCGAGCTGATGCCCAGCGTGGAGGTGAGCGCGCCGAGCAGGTCGAAGTGCCCCGGATGGCGCTCGGATTCCCGGATGTAGCGCGGCGTGGCCAGCGCCAGCAACACGCCGATCGGCACGTTGACGAAGAACACCCACCGCCAGTTCAGCCACTCGACCAGGACCCCGCCCGCGAGCAGCCCGATCGCGCCACCACCGGCGGAGACCGCCGCGAACACCCCGAACGCCCGGTTGCGGGTCGGGCCTTCGGGAAACGTGGTGGTGATCAGCGCGAGCGCGGTCGGCGACGCGATGGCGCCGCCGACGCCCTGCAGCGCGCGGGCGGCGAGCAACTCCGGTGCGCTCTGCGCGAGTCCGCCGAGCAGCGACGCGACCGCGAACAACAACACGCCGAAGACGAACACCCGACGCCTGCCCAGGATGTCGCCCGCGCGCCCGCCGAGCAGCAGCAGCCCGCCGAAGGTCAGCGTGTACGCGTTGAGCACCCAGGACAGGCCGGTGGTGGAGAAGTCCAACGACCGCTGGATGTGCGGCAGGGCGATGTTCACGATGGTGATGTCCAGGACCACCATCAACTGGCAGGAGGCGATCACCGCGAGCGCCGCGCCGTTGCCGCCGCTTCGCTTCGGTGCGGCGGCGGTCTGCGAGGGTGTCGCGTTCGGATGCGCCATGGTGTGTGTCCTGCGGGGTCCGGCGAGGGGCCCGCCACCGCCGAGGCATCGAGGACGCCCGCCCGCGGTGCGGCCGTGGGCGCGGGCCGTACGGGACGGGCCCACTCGTTCGACCGTAAACCCGCACCGGCCGGCCCACCACCGGGCACCGCGCGGGGTCGGGGTGGCGAACCCGCGCGGTGGAACCGGGTCAGGACGTCCTGGGGGTGGCGCGCACGCCCATGTGGACGTACTGACTGCCGTCGGCGAGGCGGTAGAAGACCACGTTGTCCCACAGCGTGGCGCCCTCGCGCTGCCCGACGAACGTGGTCTCGTCGACCGGGGTGAGCGTCAGCTCCATGTCCGGCGAGATGTCGGCCAGCTCGCCGGTGGTCTGGATGAGCATGTGCAGCCGACCGTCCCGGACCGAGACGGTGGTGCGGTTGCCCACCCGCTCGTAGACGCCGGCGTACTGCTCGACGTCCACCGCGACCGGGGTCTCCGGCGGGCCCAGCTGCGGCGACATGGTGACGCCCGCCAGCGTGGCGAACAGCTCGCCGCCGAGCGCGCGTTGCAGAGCCGAGGTCTCGCCGCCGTTGGCCAGCAGGCACACCACGGTGCCGGTGTCGGGCACCACCCACAACATCGCCGACTGGCCGATGGTGTTGCCCGCGTGCATGATCACCCGGTGGCCGGACCACTCGTCGAGGATCCACCCGATCCCCCACTGCGGCGCGAGCGTATACGGGTTCGGCAGGTCCACCTGCGGCTCGGTCATCCCCGTCGGCTCGGCCAACAGCTCGGTC
This sequence comes from Embleya hyalina, assembly GCF_003967355.1. Taxonomy (GTDB): domain Bacteria; phylum Actinomycetota; class Actinomycetes; order Streptomycetales; family Streptomycetaceae; genus Embleya; species Embleya hyalina. Next base: position 88,312 of record NZ_BIFH01000032.1, read on the forward strand.
CCCAGGTGCGCCCGGCCGAAGGCGACCACGTCGCTCGCCCGCGCGCAGATCAGGCCGGCCGGCCCCATCGCCCGCGGCAGACCCCACACGGGGGTCGCCTTGCCGTCCTCCACGTGCCCCGTCGCCGCGCCGAAGCGCAGTACGTCCTCGGGCAGCGTCCAGGTGTGGGTCAGGCCCAGGGGCTCGCAGATCTGCTCGCGCAGCGCCGCGTCCCAGGTCTTGCCGGTCAGCCGCTCGATGATCCGGCCGGCGATCACGAAGCCCGTGTTGCAGTAGGAGAAGCTCTCCCCGATCGGGTGGTTCTGGGTCAGGTCCGCGCAGGCCGCGACGTACTTCTCCAGACAGTCGTCGCCGCGCGAGGTGTCCAGGAACAGGTCGCCGTCTATGCCGGAGGTGTGGGTCAGCAGCTGCCGGACCGTCACCGACTTGGTCACCTGGGCGTCGGCGACCTTGAACTCGGGGAGCAGGTCGACGACCGGGGTGTCCAGGGTGAGCCGGCCCTGCTCGGCGAGGAGCATCAGCTGGGTGGCGGTCCAGACCTTGGTCACCGAGCCGATCTGGAACAGCGAGTCGGGCGAGACGGGCGTACCGGTGTCCCGGTTGAGCACACCGGCGGCGAAGCTGTGCACCTCGCCGCCGTGCCAGAACGCGAGGCTCGCGCCCGGCACGTCGAACTCGGTGATCAGCTCGGCGAGGCGGGCGTTCCAGTGCGCGGTGTCGACGACGGTTCCGGTCATGGGGCCTTCTTTCACGGGAGTCCGAGAGGCGTACGGGCACGCTACGCGGACGGCGCCCCGCTGCTGATGGCCGCGACGACGAACCCGAGCGCCGGTGTTCGTGCGAACGCACAATCAGCGGGCGCGATCGCCCCGCCCCGCCCGGACCAGGCCGGATTCGTACGCCACCACCACCGCCTGGGCCCGGTCCCGCACGTCGAGCTTGGTCAGCAGGTCCGCCTCCTGCCGCTCCAGTTCGGCCGGCTCCACCCGCAGCGCCGCGGCGATCTCGCCGTCGGCCTTGCCGGTCGCGAACAGGCGCAGCAGCGCCACCTCGGCCGGACTCAGCCGGGCCGGCCGCCCGGGCTCGGACACGAGACCGGCACCCGCCACCGACGCCGAAGCGGCCGCCGGCTCCGGCTCCGCCCCCGCCAGCGGCAACACCGCCGCGACCCGGAACCCGCCGTCGGCGGCCCGTCCCGCCTCGAACGACCCGCCGTGCACGGCCACCCGCTCGCGCATCCCGACCAGCCCGTGCCCACCACCGGTCATCGCGTAGTCGCCGACGGCCACCTCGCCGCCCCCGTCGTCGCGGATCTCCACGGCGACCGCGCCCGGCAGGTATTCCAGCCGCACCGTCGCCGTCGCCGCGTCCCCGGCGTGCTTGCGGGCGTTGGTCAGCGCCTCCTGGGTGATCCGGTACACCGCCAGACCCACCGGCAGCGGCAACGCGCGCGGCGCGCCCAGGACGCGCAGTTCGGTGGGCAGCCCGGCCAGGCAGGACTCGGCGATCAGTCGGGCCAGGTCGTCGACGCCGGGCTGCGGCGCGACCGACGCCGCCTGGTCCGGGTCGTGGTCGCTGCGCAGTACACCGAGCAACTGCCGCATCTCGCCGAGCGCCACCCGGCCGGACGCCTCCAGGGTGAGCAGCGCGGCGCGGGCCGCCTCCGGGTCCCGGTCCAGGCTGGCCCGGGCACCTCCGGACATCAGGTGCATCGTGGTGATGTGGTGCGCCACGATGTCGTGCAGTTCGCGGGCGATCCGGCGGCGCTCGTCGGACAGCGCCCGGTCGGCCAGCAGCACGCGGTTGACCTCGACCTGTCCCTGCCAGTTGCGCACCGCGGCGCTCACCCCGAGCACGAGCAGCGTCGCCACGAGGTCGCCGCTGAACAGCCAGAGGAAAGACTCGGACGCGTTTCGATATCCCGTCGCCTGGGCCACCAGCGTGGCCAGCGCCGCGAGCGCCACGGTCCGGGGCCGACCGGCCAGGCCGACCGTGTACAGCGCCACGGCCAGCGCGATCCCGAAACGTTGCGGCATCGCCAGGAGCAGGTTGAGCACCACCACCAGGGTGAGCACGAACGACAACACGCCGATCGGCGACCGACGGCGCGCGAGCAGACTCGCGGCCGACGCGAACATGAACAGCGTCCCGACGACCCGCTCCCCCGGTCCGGCGGAGGGAAGGGTGATGAAGAACCCGAAGGTGTCCACGGCCGCCGCGACCAGGCAGATCACCAGGTCGGCCCGGGTGACGGCGAGAAACGACCACCGCCCCGGCGTCGACCCGGGGGCGGATTTCGTGCCTGCGAGGTCACGCCCGGTGACGGCCTTGCCGAGCGCGGCCAAGGACTCGGGGCCGAAGCCCATCCGGGGTCTCCTTCCATGGGGAACGGCGTGCCAGTATTCCACCGTGGTGGAATAGGCACGAATCGCCGCAATCACCGCCCGCTGTGTACGGCGGGCGTCCCCATGGACATGCCCTCGTCGGCCCGGACCCGCGGCATGCGGGGCCGGGCCGACGAGGGCTCGCGGAAGGCTCGTGGGTCAGGCGCCCGCCGCCGCGCTCCCCGCCCCCGAAGGCGCGTCGGCGAAGGCCCCGGACAGCAGGTGTCCGGCGCCCGGCGCGAAGGCCGGCAGGTCGAGGGCGCGGAGCATCTGGTGCACCGTGCACACCGCCGCCGAGACGACCGGCTTGCCCAGCCGCTGTTCGGCGTCCTCGATCGCGGCGAGCGACGGCATCTGTACGCACGCCGACAACACCACCGCGTCCGCGTCGGCGTGTTCGAGGCGGTCCGCGATGTCGGGCAGGCGCAGCGGGTCGTGCGCGGCCACGTCGAGGTTGTCCGGGATCTCCAGCGCCTCGAAGTCCAGCACCTCGATCCCCTCGTGTCCGAGGTATTCCACCACCGTGCGGGTCAGCGGCAGCATGTACGGCGCGACCAGCGCGACCTTGCGCGCGCCGATCGTGTGCAGCCCGTGCACGAGGGCGCCGGCGCTGGTGACCACCGGCGCCGGCGCGCCGTTCTCGACGGTGCGGCCGTGCAGGCGCTCCTCGGAGACCCGGTGGTAGCCGAGTCCCATGCTCATGATCGCCACCAGGCACGCGTAGCCGAGCACGTCCACCCGAGCGTCGGACAGTTCGACGGCGCAGCGGTCGGAGTCGGCGTCCATCGCGGCCAATTGCTCGGGGGTGACGTGGGTCATCCGCATCCGGCTGGAGTGGAACGTGAAGCGCTCCGGAGCGACCGTCTCGCGGGCCCGCAGGATCGCGGGCACCTCGGTTTCCATCGTGACATTGGAACTCGGCACGATCTGGCCGACGCGGTAGGGGTGTTGACGCACGGGAGGGGCCTCCTGCTGGTGCCGGGAAAGCTGATGCCGGGAAAGCTGATGCCGAAGCAAGGGAACGGGGCGGGTTCGCGTCAGCGGGCGTCGATCACCGGGTTGGTCAGCGTGCCGATGCGCTCGACGGTCGCCTCGACCACGTCGCCCGGCCGCAGGTACTGCGGCGGGACCTGGGCCGCGCCGACCCCGGACGGCGAGCCGGTGGAGATCACGTCGCCGGGCTCCAGGGTCATCCCGGACGAGATGTCGGCGATCAGCCGAGGGATGTCGAACAACATGTGCCGGGTGTTGGACTTCTGCTTGACGTCGCCGTTGACCCGCAGCGACAGGTCGAGGGCCTGGGCGTCGGGGATCTCGTCGGCGGTGACCACGGCCGGGCCGAACGGGGCGTAGGAGTCCTGGCCCTTGGAGAAGAACCACTGCCCGGAGCGGCGCTGGTCCCGGGCGCTGATGTCGTTCATGATGCTGTAGCCGAACACGTGGTCCCACGCGTCGGCTTCGCTCACCTTGTAGGCGGTTCGGCCGATCACCACCGCGAGTTCGCATTCCCAGTCGAGCTGTGCGGTCAGGGCCGCGTTGTGCAGGATCGGCGCTCCCGGGCCGGTCACCGCGGTGGCGGGCTTCCCGAACAGCACCGGACGGTCCGGGAGTTCCTTCGCGGTGTCGAGGGTGCGGCTGGATTCGGCGACGTGCTCGACGTAGTTGAGCCCGATGCCGATGATCTTCCCGGGGCGCAGCGGCGCGAGCAGCCGCACCTCGCCCGTGGCGTGCACGGTGCCGGCCGGGCGGTCGGCGGGCGCGCCGGCGAGCAGTTCGCGCGCGGTGTCGAGCGCGTCGGCGCCCGCCCGGACGAACGACAGCAGGTCGCCGGGGAGTTCGACGCCCGCGGCGGCGGCCAGGGCGGCCAGATCCGTCACGTGCGCGCCGTCCTCGGCGCCCAGGCGGGGCGACGAGTCGCCGACGGTGTAGGTGACCAGGCGCATGGGGTGTCCTCACTGTCTTGCGTCCGGGCGGCGCGGTCGCGGCGCCTCGGGTGGTGGGTGTGCGGGATGAACCGGCTCAGCCGGCCGGCGTCGGCTGGTGGCCGTCGTTGTCGACGTAGGCCTCTTCGCGGAAGAAGCCCAGCGAACGCATCACGGGGAAGTCGTCGAACGAGAACAGCACCGCGTCCTCGCCCTGATCGAGGTTGGCGTGCTCGTGCCACGCCCACGCGGGCACCGCGAAGACGTCGCCCTCGTGCCACTCGAACCGCTGCCCGGCCACGATCGAGACGCCGTGTCCCTTGGCCGCGGTGTACACGACCGAGCCGGTGTGCCGGTGTGCCTTCGTCGCCTGGCCGGCGCGCAGGAGTTGGATGTGCGCGCCCATCGTGGGCATCACCGAGCCGCCGGTGGCGGGGTTGGTGTACTCCATGATCAGGCCGTCGTACGGCGATCCCTCGCTCGCCTTCGCCAGGTCGAGCAGCGCCTGGTAGGTGGGCTCCCACGGCCAGGCGAGCAGCGGCGAGTAGGGCCGGGTCCACCGTTCGACGCCGTACGGCACGAGGTTGCCGCCGTAGGTCAGGACGGAGGAGTTCACCACCTTGCCGGGCACCTGGTAGACGTCCGGGTGGACCTCGTAGAAGCCCGCGTCGAGCGCGTTGACCAGCGGGATGTCCAGGCCGTCCTGCCAGATCACCGGCGTGTCGTCGGACTCGTTGCCGTGCTCGTGCCAGGTCCCGTTCGGGGTGATCGCGAAGTCGCGGGCGCCGACCCGCAGTTTCTCGCCGTCCACGATCGTCCAGGCGCCGGTGCCCTCCAGGACGAACCGCAGCGCGGCGGCCTGGTGTCGGTGTGCGGTCATCGACTCGCCGGGGCCCATGATCTGCAGGCCGGTGTAGAGCAGGCCCGCGGCGGCGCTGACGTCCCGGCGGCCGGGGTTGACCAGCATGACCACCCGGCGGCCGGCGTCGTCGGCCTTGACCAGGTCGAGCGCCTTGCGCACCAGCGGGCGCAGTTCGGCGTAGCGCCACAGCGTGGGTACCGACTTGGGCTGCGGGTACCAGGGTTCGATCTCGTTTGCCACGGTCCACAGCGCGCCGGCCTCGCGGTCGGCCAACTCGGCGTAGTAGGCGCTCAGTTCCGGGGTGTCGGTGACTCGGGCCCGGCCCAGCATGTTGTCGTCCTGGGTGGTCATGTCTCCTCCTCGGGTACGGGGGTGGCGGCGGGGGCGAGGGGCGTCGCGGTGGCGGGGTCGTGGGTGAACGTGATCGGGGACCGGGGCCGGTTGTCCACGTTCAGCGCGAAGACGTCGAAGCGGTTGTAGTGGCCGACGATGTCGTGCATCTGCTTGGGCTGGATGCACCTGGCGAGGTCGATGTCGGCGTAGACGATGCCCTCGTCGTCGATCAGCGGTTCGCCGACGGGGCGGCCGTCCGGGCCGAACACGCCCGAGTAGGCGCTGCGTTCGCGGCCCAGCTGCTTGCGCACCTCCTCGTCGTCGCCGGCGATGGCGTCGACGATCTCGGGCGAGATGGTCGAGCAGGCCACCACCGAGAACACCTTGCCCTCGAAGCTGTGCGCGGCGGTGCGGACCGCGATCGCGTCGGCCATGTCGTAGTCGGCGGGCGCCACGGGCAGGGCGATGTAGCTCGCGGCGTGTACGAGTTCGCCCTGGGCGAGCAGGGTGAAGCGGGCCAGCGTGTTGGTGTTCTCGCCGCACGCGAGCACGCCGAGCGGGCCGATGCCGGTCGGGTGCACCCGCAGCGAGCTGCCGTCGCCGCCGGTCCAGGTCAGCTTCTCCGCCCAGGTGGGCACCAGCTTGCGGTGCACCCCGATCAGTTCGCCGTCGGCGTCGATGGTCAGCATGGTGTTGTAGAGCACGCCCATGCTGTGCGGGCCGCGCTCGTTGACGCCGATCACCACCACCGCGCCGGCCGCCCGGGCCGCCGCGCGCAGCGTTTCCACGTGCGGGCCCGGTACGTCCACCGAGGACCGGTACAGGCGTTCGTACCAGGGTGAGCCCTGGACCGGGTTCATCGTCCAGTTCCAGTACGGATATCCGGGGACGAACGCCTCGGGGAAGACGATCAGTTCGGCGCCGTTGCCGGCGGCCTCGCGGATCAGCGCGACCGCCTTGGCCACGGTGGCGGCCGCGTCCAGGTAGACCGGCGCGGCCTGGACGGCGGCGGCCTTGAACCGGGGCGGGTCGTCGCGTTGGGCGCCGGTGAGCACGATCGGTGGGGTGGGACCTGTCATGGCGGGCTCCTCGTGGTGCGCTGTTCGGTCGGCGGATACGAGGTCGGGGTGTCGGCTCACCTCCGGCCGGGTGCGGTGACCAGGCGGGGGTCGGTCTCCGGCCGCCACCGCCGCGGCACGGTCTCGACCTCCGCGCGCGACAGGTGCAGCCGGGGCGGCACTCGATCACTACCCGCGCCGGGCGGTTTGCGACTGCCGGGCCGCCAGGCGTTCGGCCAGGGCGCGCCCGGTCCGGCGTAGCCCTGGTCGGCGGCGGCGTGCAGCGTCCACAGCGGGTCGTACAGGTGCGCGCGGCCCACCGCGCACAGGTCCGCCCGGCCCGCGAGCAGGATCGAGTTGACGTCGTCGTAGGTGGAGATCGCGCCGACCGCGATGGTCGGCACGCCGGTCGCGTTGCGGATCAGGTCGGCGAACGGCGTCTGGTAGCCGCGTCCGTAGGCGGGTCGCTCGTACGGCACGACCTCGCCCGAGGACACGTCGATGGCGTCCGCGCCGGCCGCCGCGAGCGCCCGGGCGATCCGCACCGCCTCGTCCTCGGTGGTGCCGCCCTCGGCCCAGTCGCTCGCCGAGATCCGCACCACCAGTGGCTTGTTGCTCGGCCACACCGCCCGCACGGCGGACAACACCTCGATCGGGAAGCGCAGTCGGCCGGCGAGCGAGCCGCCGTATTCGTCCTCGCGCAGGTTGGTCAGCGGGGACAGGAAACCGGAGAGCAGATGCCCGTGGCCGTACTGGAGTTCCAGCGCGTCGAAGCCCGCCCGGTCGGCGCGTGCGGCGGCGGCGGCGAACGCGGCGGTGATCGCGTCCAGATCGGCCCGGTCCGCCTCGCGCGGGCGGAAGTCGCCCTCGGCATCCCAGGGAATCGCGGACGCGGCCACCGTCGGCCACCCGTCCGGACCCAGCGGCGTCCACGCGCCGTCGGCGTTGGGCACCGAACCGGCCGCGCGGCGCCCGGCGTGCGTGAGCTGAATGCCCAACAGGGACCCGTTCGGGGCCTGTTCGCGCACCCGGGTGACCACCTCGCGCCAGGCCGTCCCCTGCGCGTCGGACCACAGGCCCGGACAGGCGGCGGTGGCACGGCCGTTGGGCAGTACGGCGGTCATGCCGGCGAAGACCAGGCTCGCCCCGCCGAGCGCGAGCGCGCCCAGGTGGGCGGCCTCGAACGGGCCGGGGAAGCCGTCGACGGCCGTGTAGGTGGCCATCGGCGGGACCACCACGCGGTTGCGCAGCCGGACCGAGCCGAGCCGGAAGGGCTGGAACATCGGTGCCGCGTCCACCCGGTCCGGTCGCCCGGCGGTGAACGCCGCGTCCACCTGCGCCACGAACGCCGGGTCGCGCTCGGACAGGTTGGCGTGGGTGACCCGGCGGCTGCGGGTGAGCAGGTTGAAGGCGAACTGCTCGGGCGCCTGGCCGACCGCCCGGTCGATGTTCTCGAACCACTCCAGGCTGGCCTGCGCGGCGCGCTGCGTGGAGGCCACCACCGGCTTGCGCTCGGCCTCGTAGGCGGTGAGCGCGGCCGGGATGTCGGCGTGTTCGTTCAGGCACGCGGCCAGGGCGAGGGCGTCCTCCATGGCGAGTTTGGTGCCCGAGCCGATGGAGAAGTGCGCGGTGTGCGCGGCGTCGCCGAGCAGGACCACGTTCTCGTGGTGCCAGGTGGCGTTGCGCACCGTGGTGAACCGGATCCACCGCGAGTTGTTCGGGATCAGCCGGTGTCCGTCCAGGTGCTCGGCCAGCAGCGCCTCGCAGCGCGCGATGCCCGCCTCGTCACTGGCCCCGCGCGGCAGCTCGCGACCGGCGAACTCGGCGAACCCGCCGCGCCGCCAGGCGTCTTCGGCCAGTTCGACGATGAACGTGCTGCGCCGGTCGTCGAACGGATACGCGTGCACCTGCACCACGCCGAAGTCGTGCTTGTCGACGATGAAGGTGAACGCGTCGAAGACCTTGTCCGTACCCAGCCACATGTAGCGGCAGCCGCGCTCGTCCAGATCGGGCCGGAACACGTCGGCGTAGCGCTCGCGCACGGTGGAGCGCACCCCGTCCGAGGCGACCACCAGGTCGTGCGTGCGCGCCAGTTCGTCCACGGGCGGGGCCTCGGTGCGGTAGCGCAGGTCGATGCCGAGCGCCGCGCAGCGCTCCTGCAGGATGCGCAACAGCCGCTCCCGGCCGAGCGCGGCGAACCCGTGCCCCCCGGAGGTGAGCGTGCGTCCGCCGTAGCGCACGTCGACGTCCGTCCAGCGGGCGAAGCCCTCGGACATCGCGGCGAAGATCTCCGGGTCGGCCTGGGCGATGCCGTCCAGGGTCTCGTCGGAGAACACCACGCCGAAGCCGAACACGTCGTCGGGTGCGTTGCGCTCCCACAGGGTGATCTCCGACGCCGGCGAGAGCTGCTTGGCGAGGGCGGCGAAGTACAACCCGCCCGGCCCGCCGCCGATGACTGCTATGCGCACAGCGTCCTCCAATATTCCCGGCCTATCCGAGCGTATGTAATAAATTCCACGGTCGTCAACATCACGCGATATCCGAAGGTTCGGATCGCGGGTGCGATCCGCCCGATCACGCGGGGTGCGCGCGGTTCAGGTGTAGGACTCCGGGCGCTGCGGGCCGCCCCGGGACAGCGCGGTCCTGACCTCGTCCGGCCACGGCGACGCGCCCTTCTGATCCGGCGGACAGTGCACGACGGACAGCCGGCCGGTCGCGGCCACGCCGTGCTCGCCCCGCACCTCGAACGAGTAGTGCAGCGAGCTGGTACCCACCCGGTCGATGCGCAGCAGGATGTACGCGGCCTCGCCGAACCACAGTCGTTCGAGGTAGTCCGCCTCGAAGTGCACCCGGGGGATCCGACCGAACAGGTCGCCCACGCCCAGTCGGCGCAGCAGTACCGCCTCGGTCGCCTCGACCCAGCGCTGTACGGCCGAGTGGTGGTAGTGGCCGGCCGCGTCGGTGTCCTGCCACTCGACGCGGCGCTCGACCACGACGGAGGGCGGTTCGGCGCGGTCGTCGACGGCCGGGTCGGTGGGGTCGGTCACGGTGGGCCGGATCGGGCCGGTCGGGCCGGTCGGGCCGGTCGGGCTGTCTTCGGGCATCGTCGCGCCTTTCACGAGGCTTTTGGGGCAGGGGAGTTCGGCGCCGGTTCGCCGGCGTTGGCGGCCCAGGCGCGCAGTTCGGCGCGGCGCAGCTTGCCGTTGCCGGTTCGGGGCAGGGCGGTCACGAACTCGACGGCGCGCGGGTACTTGTACGGCGCGATCGTGCTCTTGACGTAGGACTGGATGCGCTCGGCGGTGTCCGCGTCGGCCGCGATCCCCTCGCGCAGCACGACGTACGCCTTGACGATCAGCCCGCGGCGGGGGTCCGGCGCGCCGACCACGCCGCACTCGGCGACGTCGGGGTGTGCGGCCAGGGCCACTTCGACCTCGGGGCCGGCGATGTTGTAGCCGGAGGAGACGATCATGTCGTCGCTGCGAGCCTGGTACCAGAGGTAGCCGTCGGCGTCCCGGACGTAGGTGTCGCCGGTGATGTTCCAGCCGTCGCGCACGTAGCCAAGCTGGCGCGGGTCGTCCAGGTAGCGGCAGCCGGTCGGGCCCTTGACCGCGAGCTGCCCCGGCGTGCCGTCGGGGACCGGCTTGCCGTCGCCGTCCAGGACGACGGCCTCGAAACCGGGTACGGCCCGCCCCGTCGCGCCGGGCCGGATGTCCCCGTCGGCGGCGGAGACGAACACGTGCAGCAGCTCGGTCGCGCCGATGCCGTCGATCAGCTCGATGCCGGTGGCCGCGTGCAGGTCGTGCCAGGTCTCCGCGGGCAGCGTCTCGCCCGCCGACACGCAGCGCCGCAGGCCCCGGAGGAGATCGGCCAGGCCCGCGGCCATGATCGCCCGGTACGCGGTCGGCGCGGTGAACAGCACGGTGACGCCGTGGTCGGCGACGATCCGGGCCAGCCGCTCGGGGGTGGCGTGTTCGAGCAGCAGGGTGGCCGCGCCGACGTGCAGCGGGAAGACCACCAGGCCGCCGAGACCGAAGGTGAAGCCGAGCGGCGGGGTGCCCGCGAACAGGTCGTCCGGGGTGGGCTTGAGGATGTGCCGGGAGAAGGTGTCGGAGTTGGCCGGCACGTCGCGGTGGAAGTGCATGGTGGCCTTGGGCCGACCGGTGGTGCCGGAGGTGAACGCGATCAGCGCCACGTCGTCGGCGGCGGTGTCCACGGCCTCGAAGCCGGCGCTCTTGGTCGCGCAGCGCCGGGTCAGGTCGTCGGTCGTGTCGCCGCCGTAGGCCACGGTGGTCAGGCCGGGGACGGCCGCGGCGGTCAGTTCGTCCAGGTAGCGGTGGTCGCACAGCGCGACCGTGGGCCGGCCGATCTCGCACAGCGTGGTCAACTCGTGCGCCCTGAGCAGCGGCATCGTGGTCACCACGACGCCGCCGGCCTTGAGCACGCCGAACCAGCAGGCGACCAGCCACGGGTTGTTCGGGCCGCGCAGCAGGACGCGGTTGCCCGGCACCAGGCCGAGGTCCTCGGTCAGCACCCGGGCGACCTGATCGGCCCTGGTTCGCAGGTCGCCGTAGCTCCACTGCTCGTCCAGGGTGACCAGACACCGTCGCTCGGCACCGAGCCGATCGATGGTGTCGTCGAGCAGGACCCGGGCGCAGTTCAGCCGGGTCGGATAGCGCAATTCCGGTAGTTCGAAACGCAGTTCGGGCCACTGCTCGGCAGGTGGCAATCGATCACGACAGAACGTGTCGACGTGAGCGGAACGGGACAGCTCCATGTGCGCGCACCTCATCCTGGTGTCAGCGGGAGTCGCGGAGCCAGTATCTATCAATTATGACGACAGTCAATGTTGCGCGATATATTTCCTTCGGCGGGACCGTCGGGACGGGCGGGATCGGCAGACGGCGGGACCGGCTGGACCGGCGGACGGCGCCTCCGGCGAAACGAGGGTCGACGGGCCCGGGCACACGAACGCCCACCCCGGCGGGCGGTATCCGGGCCGAGGCCGGGATACCGGGGTGCCGAGGTGGGCGGGATCGACGCGATCGACGCGATCGATGCGATTGACGGGACATGGTCGCGAGAGTCCCCCACTCGGGGGCTCGTACCACCGTGCTTGGACCTTTCGGGTGAGCCGAGAGGCGCCGAAGCCCGGCTATTCGACCGTGACCGACTTGGCCAGGTTGCGGGGGCGGTCGATGTCCTCGCCGAGGGCTCGGGCCGCGTGGTACGCGAGCAGTTGGGTGGGGATGGTGAGCAGGATCGGGTCGAGTTCGCGTTCGTTGCGGGGCACGGTGATCCGGTCGGCCTCCAGGTCGCCGAGGTCCACCCCCGGGTGGGTGATCACGGTCAGCCGGCCACCGCGCGCGCGGATCTCGTGCGCGGCCGCGAGGTTGCGTTCGACCAGGTCGTCGTCCGGGACGACGGCCACGGTCGGCAGATCGGCGTCGATCAGCGCGAGCGGCCCGTGCTTGAGTTCGCTGCTGGGGTACGCCTCGGCGTGCCGGTAGGTGATCTCCTTGAACTTCTGCGCCGCCTCGCGCGCCACCGGATACCCCCGGACCCGGCCGATGAAGAACAGGCTGCGCGCGTCCGCGAGCCGCCGCCCCGCCTCGGCGATGGTCTCCTCGTCCGCCAGGATCTCGGCGATCTGGCCGGGCAGCGCCTGGAGGCCGGCCAGGATCCGCGCGCCGTCCGCGTGCGAGAGGTCGTGCACCCGACCGAGCGCGAGCGCGAGCAGCGCGAAGCCGACCGCCATGTGGGTCAGCGCCTTGGTCGAGGCGACCGAGACCTCCGGCCCGGCATGCAGATAGATCCCCCCGTCGCACTGGCGCGCGATGGACGAGCCGACCACGTTGACCAACCCGACCACCCGGCCGCCCTTGCGCTGGATCTCGCGGACCGCGAAGAGCGTGTCGGCGGTCTCGCCGGACTGGCTGACCGCGACGTACAGCGTGTCCGGCTCGATCACCGGATTGCGGTAGCGGAACTCCGAGGCGGGCTCGGCGTCGGCGGGCACCCGAGCCAGGTCCTCGATCAGCGTCGCCCCCAACTGGCCGACGTAGTACGCCGATCCGCAGCCGAGCACCTTGACCCGACGGAATCCGCGCAGCTCGCGCAACTCCATCCGCAGGCCGTCGAGGCGGGCCGAGCCGAACCGGTCGTCGAGCCGGCCGCCGAGCATGCGCTCCACGGAGGAGGGCTGTTCGTGGATCTCCTTGTGCATGAAGTGGTCGTGACCCGCGAGTTCCAGTTCCTCGACGGTGAGTTCGACCGTGGTGGGCGTCTTGGCGACGTCGTCCCGCTCGCGGGTGAAGGTCCGGAAGCCGGTGGCGGTCACGCTGGCCAGTTCGCCGTCTTCCAGGTGTACGACCGAACTGGTGTGCCGAACCAGGGCGGACACGTCGCTGGCCACGAACATCTCGCGCTCGCCGACGCCGATCACGAGCGGCGAGCCGTTGCGGGCCACCACGATCCGGTCCGGTGTCGCGGTGTCCACGACGGCGATGGCGTACGTCCCGGTCACCTGCGCGAGTGCGGCCAGGACGGCGGCCTCGAGGGTGTCCCGCGTCCGCGCCGCGCCGGCGATCAGGTGGGCCAGGACCTCGGTGTCGGTGTCCGAGGCGAGGTCGACGCCCTCGGTCGCCAGGCGGGCGCGCAGTTCGGCCGCGTTGTCGATGATGCCGTTGTGGACGACCTGGATCCGGCCGTCGGCGGAGGGCTGCGGGTGGGCGTTCGCCTCCGAGGGCGCGCCGTGGGTGGCCCAGCGGGTGTGCCCGATGCCGACCCGCCCGGCGATCCTGGCCGGCACCGCAGCGGCGAGCGCGTGCACCCGGCCCACCCGGCGGACCACCTTGACCGTGCCGCGCCCGCCGAGCACGGCGATGCCGGCCGAGTCGTAGCCGCGGTACTCCAGTCGTCCCAGGCCTTCGAGGAGGATGGGTGCGGCCTGTTGGGCGCCGATGTATCCGACAATTCCACACATACTGATGCGCTCCTCGGCAGGTCGACGGGCCGACCGGCGGAGCGGTCGGGGGGATGGGGTGTTGACGGGGCCGGGCCGGTCGGCCCGCGGGGCGGGTGGACGGGCCCGCCGGGTGCCGCGCCGACACGACGGCGGTCGCGGCCGGGCGGCGGTCGCACCTCGGCGCACCCCGCCCGGTCGGCTCAGCCGTAGATCACGCGGCGCAGTTGGCGTTCGGTCAACTCCGGTGGCGCGACGAGGCGTTCGCCCAGTTCGTCGGCGATCAGGCGATAGATCTGCGCGTTGCGCCGACCGTAGACCCGGTGATGGCGATGCCGGCGCCGCACATAGTCCTCGACCGGCTCGCGGTACCAGGCCAGCACGTCGTCGACGATTCGCGCCACCTCGCCGGGTGCGAGGCCGGTCGTCGCCACGATGCGCTCCACCAATTCGCCGTCAGCCACCCCTCGATCCTGGCCCCACTCCGCCCCTACGGCAAGAATCTGCCCGAATTCGGGCAGATCCGAGCCGGGCGGTCGGCTCGGGCGCCCCGCCTGCCGGTGGGGAAGGGGCTCCCGGGCTCAAAGGGGCGCGTCGGTACCGGTGGGCCCAGGCCGCCTTGCCCCCGGGGCGCCCACGTCGGCCAGGAGCTTCGCCGTGCCCTCGGGGGACTCCACCGGGAAGTGGTGGCTGCCCAGGTCGACGAGCACGATGTCGAGGCGGTCACCGTACCGGTCGACGGCCTCGCGGGTCACCAGGTCGCGAACGCCGTACACGGTGATCGGCTGCTTCGTCTCGCGCAGCGCCGCGTCCATGTCCCAGTGCACCAGGCCCTCCATGGCGCGCAGGCCCGCGGGCTGCCGTACCGCGACCATCTTCTCGAAGTAGGCGTCCTTGCGGGCCGGTTCCGTTCCGGCCGGTGAGCCCCCTTCGACGAGGCCGCGCACCGCCGCGGCGAAGTCGTCGCGGAAGGCGCCCACCACGGCTTCGGCCTGTTCCGGGCTCTGCGCCGGGAACAGGGACAGGTAGTGCAGGCCGTCGAGCGCGACCACGTGCGAGACCGTGTCGGGGAGCAGCCGGCCGGTTTCCACGGCGACCGCCGCGCCGAGGGAGTGCCCGACCACGACGGCCCCGGTCGCCGACTCGGCCTCCAGTACCGCCGCCACGTCGCGGGCGAACTCCTCGATGGTCCACACTTCTCGCGTCGATCGGGACTCGCCGTGCTCGGCGAGGTCGACGGCGAGGACCCGGTGGCCGTCGGGCAGGTGGGCGGTCACCGCCTCGAAGTCGCCGCGGTCGCATCCCCAGCCGTGGACGAGGACCAGGACGGGCCCGTCGGCCGGGCCGTCGGCGGTGTACCGGATCGTCGTGTGGTCCGAGCGCCGGACGGTGAGGTCCCGGCCGGTCCTGCTGCTTGCGGTCGTCACGGTGTCTTCCTCTTTCTCGTGCACGGCTACGGGTCGGTCCTCGGTGCGGAAGGGCGCGGCGGATGCCGCGGGATCGGGGGGTGTGGAGGTCGTCGCGGGGGCGATGGGCGCGGCGGTCGCCGGGCGGTGCCTCACGTGCCAGGGGCCGTGACGGCGCGACGCCGCGCCCGCAGTTGGTTCAGGCGCAGGAGGAAGGCCGCGAAGACGATCACCACGATCGCCGCCGCGTAGATCTCGGTGGCGGTCCGCAGTCCCAGGGCGGTGACGGCGATGCCGCCGAGTACGGCGGGCACGCTGTTGCCGAGGTAGTTGACGATGTTCGCGGAGGCGAAGACCGCGCTGCGCTCGTGTGGTTCGGCGATCCGGGCGAAGGTGCCGAACGTCGCCAGTACCGAGGCGCCGAAGCCGACGCCCGCGACGACCGTGCCGAGGGCGGCGAGCCAGACCAGGTCCGCCGTGATCCCGGCGAGCGCGATCAGCACGCCGAGCCCGAGCAGCGCGGACGAGGGGGCGAGCAGCGAGGCGGCGGAACGGGAGCGGAGCACGGCGATCGCCAGCGCCCCGGTGCCCGCCAACAGGGTCACCACGACGCCGCCGATCAGCCGGCTGTGCAGCCCGAACAACTGGGCCGCGACGGAGGGGCCGAGGGAGAGGAACAGTCCGGCCAGCGCCCAACTCGCGATCATCGCCGGGACCAGCGGCACGATGTCCGCGCGCAGGTGGGCGGGCAGCGCCGCCCGTGGGCGCAGGGAGGCGACGGCTCCCGGTCGGCGCGGGGAGGTCTCCGGCAGCAGGGCGGTGACCGCCGCCGCCGATGCCATGGCGCCGAGCAGCAGGGCGTAGACCAGCCGGGTCGGGGCGGGGGCGAACTCCACCAGTGCACCGGAGCCGAGGGCGCCGAGGGCGAGCCCGGTCAACGGGGTCACCGAGGTGACGACGCCCGCGCGGCCGGGGGCGTGGGGTGGTTCGAGGTCGACCAGGGTGGCGCTCAGGGTCGTCGTCGCCGCCCCGGTGGCGACGCCCTGCACCACCCGGGCGGCGGCCAGGACGAGCACGTTTCCGGCGGCGAGGAACAGGACGAGCGCGACCGTTTCCAGCGCGATCGCCGCGGCGAGCACCGGACGGCGGCCGAGGTGGTCCGACAGCCCTCCCACGACGAGCAGCGAGCCCAGCAGGCCAACCACGTACAGGGCGAAGACGACGGTCAGGACCCAGGCCGAGAAGTGCCATTGCCGCTGGTAGATCGGATACAGCGGGGACGGCACGCTCGACGCGGCCAGGAAGACGACGAAGACGGCGGCCACGCCGGGGAACGCGGCTCGGGGGAGCACCCCGCGCGTGCCCTCGTCGAACGGCACGGTGGATGCGGCGGCGGATACGGCAGGGTCGATGGACATACACACTCTCGCAGTGATCGATGCGTTAGTGGCTGCACGCTAACACAAACGCAGCGATCACTGCGTTTTTAGCGCAGCGATCAATGCGATAATGGTCGGGTGTCCCCTACTGCCGCCCCTCGCTCCCCCCGCTCCCCCGACGCCCGGACCGAGAGCAGGCCCGGAGGCCGCTCCGCCCGGGTCCGCGCGGCCGTGCATCGGGCCGTCCAGGAACTGGTCGCCGACGAGGCCAACGACTCGCTGACGATCCCGATCGTCGCGGCGCGTGCGGGCGTGCACGCCACCACCGTCTACCGCCGTTGGGGCACCGTCGCCGACCTGCTCGCCGACGTCACGAGCAGCCGCTTCTCCGGCGACATCGTGGTCCCCGACACCGGCAGCCTCCGCGGCGACCTGGAGCGCTACGCGTACGACCTCGCCAAGGACCTCTGCGACCCGGACACCCTCGCGCTGGTCCGCGCCACCATCGGCACGGGCGGAGAACAGGGCGCCGCCGCCTGCCGAGGCGAACGCCAACGGCAACTGGAGGCCATCCTCGAACGCGACCGGGCCCGCGGCGAGAACCCCCCGACCCTGGAGCGCACCACGGACGCCCTGCTGGCCCCCCTGTACTACCGAGCCGTCTTCACCGACGACCCCCTCACCCCCGATTGGACCCGCGCCCTCGTATCCCACCTACTACCCGACTGACCGCGCCCCCTCCGGGTGCACCCGTCCGCATTCGACCTTGTGGGCGACCGGCCCCATCGGCCAGGTTGAGGGAATGATCCTGCCGTTCGTACGCGAGGGAAGAACCGGCTCGGTGGCGGTGACCGTCGAGCGTGTCGACGACCCCGCCGCCATCGGACAGACCGTCGAGGCCCGGGACTTCCCCTGCCTGACCGCCCGGGTCACCTACCCGGAACACGGCTACGGCGCCATGTTCGGCTGGGTGCAAATGGTCCGTTCCACCGACGGCGCGGCGGGCGGCGACGCGTTCGGGATGGACCCGTTCGTACTCTTCCCCGATTCCCGCTCGCCCTACTGCTACTTCGGCCTGAACCCGACCCTGTTCGATTCCCCGGCCCGGCTCGACCGCGAGCCGATGTCCTGGCTCGCGCACACCTTCCTGGCCTGGACCCCGATCGCCGAAACCATCGAACGCCACGTCGTCCCGCTGGTCGGCTTCGACTGGGGCTTCGACGTCGACGCCACCGGGGACGTGGCGATCCGCGACGCCGCGCCCCTCCCCGACAGCGCCTGGACCGACCACCTCCCCTTCCTCGTCGCGCGACATCCGACGTGGACCTTCGCCCGACGACCCACCCCGGAAGCCGATTCCGAGTAGCGCACTCCCGTCGTGGGAGCGCGCGGGAGTGGGGGGTGGCCTGCTTCGCGCGCCGGGTGTCGGGGCGGGGTGTCGCGGTGCCACGCTGGGGGCATGGATCGCGCACCCGACATCCACCTCGTCGTGACCGGTACCGGCCTGAACGCGCGGATCACCGACCAGGCCCTCGCCGTCGTCGACGACGACCTCCGCGCCGACTACGAACGCGCGGTCAGCCAGGGTCTGAAGGCCGCCGTCGCGGCCTGGGACGCCCACCGTTACGACGACTTCGCCATTCACCTCGCCGCGGCCGCCGACACCCTCACCGAGATCCAACGCATGGCGGTCACCTGCAAGAACCGCGCCGGCTACGAGGCCCTGACCGCCCGAGCCCGCCGCCTCGTCACCCTCGATCCGGACGCCCCGGACGCCGACTGAATCGCCGGCGGTCCCGCCATACGCCACCCTGTCCCCATGAACGACCGGACACCCCACCGCACCATCCACATCGGCGGCCCGACCCACCCGACCCCCGCCGAACTCCGCGCCGAACTCCCCGACGACCTGCGCATGGACTTCGAGGAGGCGTACCAGGACGCCCTGGCCGAGGCCAACGCCAACGGCACCCTGCGACCGTTGGCCGACACCCTCGCGACGTGGCAGGCCGAACTCGCCCACCGGCGCGCCCGAGCCGCCGACTGACCCGGGCCCGGCCCCGGCCCCGGGCGAACACATCACCGCCGCCGCGGCGTTCACCCCGAAGCGATACCCAAGGATGGCCACGCCGCTCGGGGCATCGGCTCCGGGGCCTGTTCTACACGTGTCAACCGGCCGAAATCCGCCTAGGCACGGGGGAGATCGGGGCGGGACGATGTGTGCGCAAAGCCGAGTGTCAAGGGTGACGACTGCGGTCGAGGCGGACGAGGCAAGGCCGTTCCGGCTCGGGCATCCCAACGGGGGACGCGGCGTCCCCACGTCTTCCGAGGAGACCCGCCCGTGCTTCCCATGCCTCGCACCATCGCCGCCGTGGCCGCCGCCGTGGCCGCAGCCGCCATCGGAATCGTCGCACCGAGCGCCCAGGCCGCGCCCGCGACGACCTACGCCACGAACTACGCCGCCCTGGGCGACTCGTACAGCTCCGGGGTCGGCACCGGCTCCTATCTTCCGGACAGCGGCTCGTGCAAGCGCAGCGCCAAGTCCTATCCCGCCCTGTGGAATCAGGCCCACCCGGGCGGCACCTTCGCCTTCGCCGCCTGTTCCGGTGCCAAGACCGCCGACGTACGCTCCAGTCAACTGTCCGTCCTGAACAGCGCCACGCAGTTGGTGACCATCAGCGTCGGCGGCAACGACGCCGGATTCGTCAGCACCATCACCACCTGCGTGCTCAGTTCGGACAGCGAGTGCGCCGCCGCCGTGAACAAGGCCAAGACGTACGCGACCACCACCCTGCCCGGTGATCTCGACGCCACCTACGCGCAGATCCGGGCCAAGGCCCCCAACGCCCGTCTCGTCGTGCTCGGTTACCCGCGTCTGTTCGAACTCGGTTCGTGCTTCCTGGGCTTGAGCCAGGCCAAGCGCACCGTGATCAACCAGGCCGCCGACACCCTGGACGAGGTCACCCACCAGCGCGCGAGCGCGGCCAACGCCGACTTCGCCGACGTACGCTCCCGGTTCGCCGGACACGGGGTCTGCGCGTCCAACGCCTGGGTCAACGGCGTCACCCTGCCGATCGACGAGTCGTACCACCCCACGACTTCCGGCCAGAGCCAGGGCTACCTGCCCGCGCTCCAGGCCGTGGTGGGCGTGCGCGCGCACTAGAACCGGTACGAGAAGCGGCACGAGAACCGCCGAGCGACACCGTCCGGGGCGGCCCCAGGTCGCCCCGGACGCGCGTCGTCACCCCCGGCGCGCCACCAGGTAGCCGGCCTCCCGGTCGAAGTCGATCACCCGCGCCCCGGCGTCGAGCAGCCCGCCCAGCACCTCGCGCAGCGCCGACCGCCAGGCCGCGGCCGCCTCGGGGTCGACCCGACGCAGGGTCTCGATGTCGGAGGGCACCGCGACCCGTACCACCTCGGCATCCGTGCGCACCGGCACCGGCCGGCCGTCCCGCTCCACCAGGGCCGACTCGGCCCGCGCGCCCGCATCCGCGTCCCGCACCGCCGGCTCCGCCTCCCCCACGGCCGCCCGCACCCGGGGGTCGGTCAACCGCCACACCGCCAGCACCCGGTCGCTCCGATCCCCGCTGTTGACCGCGTCGACCATGTCGTCGCCGTAGAAGTTCGGCAGGTACTCCTCCGGCCGCGCGCCCAGCTTGACCAGGTTGAAGTACGCGTTCCGCCGGACCAGCGGATCGAACGTCCAGGTGATCCGGCGCAGCCCGCGCGCGAGCGCCCAGTCCCGCTGGTGCCGCTTGAGCGCGAAACCCACCCCGCTCCCGGCCACGGCGCCGGTCGCGTGCGAGTGCAGCGTCTCGCCGATCGGCGCGCCGAAGAAGGCCACGGTCGCGCCGACGAGCCGGCCGTCGCGATACGCCCCGGCCACGTAGTTGCCGGCATGGTCCAGCGCCCGCATCAGCTCGACGGTCAGCACCCGGCCCTGGCCCGCCACCTGCGGCCAGATCTCGTCGTACAGCCGCTCGACCTCCCGGAACTCGTCGAGCTCGTGCAACTCGCGCACCACCGGATCGCCCATCCCGCCGCCGCCCTTCGCCCGCCGACCACCGCCGTCGCGGTCATGGGCTACCCCGCCACCGGGGCCGCCGAACGGAGCCCTCACCCCATCGGCCCCCGGATCCCCCGCCCGGACCGACCCTCTCGTGACGTGCTTCACACGCAAACCAATGCCTCCCAGATCGCCTGGGCAGCAAAATCTTTGCGTCTTTCGAGGGAAAACTCGCAAGGTACTTGCGTCTGGGTCGAGCCGTTGGTGTGCTTACCGCACCCCACCCCACCATCCGGTTTCGACGGAGGCTCCCGTGCGCGCAGATCAGGCTTCCCCGTCGGTGTCGTTGGACGACAAGTACGCCGCCGGCCAGGGCCGCGTGCTGATCTCCGGCGTACAGGCGCTCATCCGCCTGACCCTCGAACAGCGTCGGCTCGACACCGAGCGCGGCCTGGACACCCGGGTCTTCGTCAGCGGCTATCAGGGCTCGCCGCTGGGCGGCGTCGACCTGGAGATGGGGCGCGCCAAGCGGTTCCTGGACCCGGCCGGGGTGGTGTTCCAGGCCGGACTCAACGAGGAGCTGGCCGCGACCGCCGTGGCCGGGACCCAGTTGGTGGACCAGACGCCGGGCGCCCGGCACGCCGGGGTGACCGGGTTCTGGTACGGCAAGAACCCGGGCCTGGACCGGGCCGCCGACGCGATTCGGCACGCCACGATGGCCGGCACCGCACCCCTCGGCGGTGCCGTCGCGTGGATCGGCGACGACCCGGGCAGCAAGTCGTCAACGGTGCCCAGCTCGTGCGAGCCGATGATGGAAAGCCTGTCGATGCCGCTGCTCGCCCCCGGCACGATCGGCGAGATAGTCGAGTTCGGGCTGCACGCGGTGGCCATGTCGCGCGCCTGCGGCCTGTGGACGGGCCTGAAGATCGTCGCCGACATCGCCGACGCGTCGACCACGGTGGACGTGTCCGGGTGGGGCAGGGACATCCCGGTCCCGGCCGCGACCAAGCGCGGCACGCTGCCCACCCTGGTCGGCCCGGCCGCGCTCGACGCCGAGCACGACCTGATCACCCGCCGGCTCGACCTGGCCCGCGCGTACGCCCGTGAGCACGGCCTGAACAAGGTCGTGCACGACACCCCCGGCGCCCGGCTGGGCATCCTCGCGGCCGGCGTGTCGTTCTCGGTGGTGCGCCGCGCCCTGACCGACCTCGGTCTGACCGACGACGCGGCCCCGGACATCCGGCTGATCCGCATCGGCATGCCGTTCCCGCTGGACGACGCGGAACTCGCCGAGCTGACCGACGGCCTGGACGAGGTCCTGGTGGTCGAGGACAAGGTGCCGTTCCTGGAGGCCCGGCTCAAGGAGGCGCTGTACCGCCGCCCGAACGCGCCCCGCATCGTCGGTCGGCGCGACGACACCGGCCGCCCGCTGCTCACCGCGCGCGGCACGCTCGGCGCGGACGACGTGGCCCGCGCGATCGCCGCCCGGCTCGGCGCGGACCTGCTGCCCGAGTCCGCCGGCGCCTACCTCGCCACGCTCGCCCCCAAGCGCCGCGCCCGGATCGCGCTGCCGATGCTGGCCTCGCGCACCCCGTACTTCTGCTCCGGCTGTCCGCACAACGCCTCCACCCGCACCTCCGACGACACCCTGGTCGGCGTCGGCATCGGCTGCCACGTGATGATCGCGCTCGACGGGAAGGGCCGCGGGCACCAGCTCGGCCTGACCCAGATGGGCGGCGAGGGCGCGCAGTGGATCGGCCTGGCGCCGTTCACCGACGACAAGCACTTCGTGCAGAACCTCGGCGACGGCACCTTCCACCACTCGGGCTCGCTGGCCATCCGCGCCGCCGTCGCGGCCGGCACCAAGATGACCTACAAGCTGCTGTACAACGACGCGGTCGCGATGACGGGCGGCCAAAAGGCCGAGGGCCGGTTGGACGTACCGGCGTTGACCCGACTGCTCGCGGTCGAGGGGGTGCGCCGCGTGGTGGTCACCACCGACGACCCGCGCGGCTACCGGGGAGTTCGGCTCGACCCGATCGCGAGCGTCCGGAACCGCGACGAACTCTCGGACGTGGAGCGCGAGTTGTCCGCCCTCGACGGGGTCACCGTGCTGATCCACGACGACCGGTGCGCGGCGGAGGAGCGCCGGCTGCGCAAGCGCGGGCAGTTGCCGACCCCGGCCGAGAAGGTCGTGATCAACGAGCGCGTGTGCGAGGGTTGCGGCGACTGCGGCGACAAGTCGTCGTGTCTGTCGGTGCAGCCCGTGGACACCGAGTTCGGCCGCAAGACGCACATCCACCAGGGTTCGTGCAACTCCGACTTCAGCTGCCTGAACGGCGACTGCCCGTCCTTCCTGCTGGTCGAGCCGGGTACCCGCAAGACCCGGGCGATACCGGACCTGCCGCTGGAACCCGCCCTGCCCGAGCCCCGGTTCGGCGCGGACGACCTGCTCGTGCGGATGCCCGGCATCGGCGGCACCGGCGTGGTCACCGTCTCCTCGATCCTGCAGATGGCCGCCCACCTGGACGGGCTGTACGCGTCCGGCCTGGAGCAGACCGGTCTGGCCCAGAAGGGCGGACCGGTGGTGTCCGACCTGCGCGTGTCCACCCGGCCGATCACCGGCGCGCTGCGCGCCTCGCGGTCCGGCGCCGACGTGCTGATCGGCTTCGACCTGCTCGGCGCGGCGGCGGAGAGCAACCTGGCCACCGCCGACCCGGAGCGCACCATAGCCGTGGTCAACACCGCGATCGTGCCCACCGCCGCGATGGTCACCAACCAGATCGCGCTGCCCGGTTCGCCGACCGAGACGCTGGAGCGGATCGACACCGCGACCCGGCGCGCCGACAACCTGTACGTGGACGCGCTCGGGTTGTCCGAGGCGCTGTTCGCCGACCACATGCCGGCCAACATGATCCTGGTCGGCGCCGCTTTCCAGCACGGCTGCCTGCCGCTGGGCGCGGCGGCGATCGAGCAGGCGATCACGCTCAACGGCGCGGCGGTGGAGAAGAACCTGGCGGCGTTCCGGTGGGGTCGGGCGCTGGCCGTGGACCCGGCCGCGGTGCTGGCCGCCGCCGTCGCCGCGCCGCCGCTCGCGGTGGTCCGGGTGGACGCGGCCTCGGAGGCTCTGGCCGACCGCACCGGCGGCGACGCCGCGCTGCGCGAGGTGCTCGGGACCCGGATCGCCGATCTGACGGGGTACCAGGACGCGGCCTACGCCCACCGCTACGCCGACGACGTGCGCGCGATCCGGACCCTGGCGGTCGAACGGGCGGGCGCCGAGGGCGGCGAGCGGGTGGCGGTGGCGTACGCGAGGGCGCTGCACCACCTGATGGCCTACAAGGACGAGTACGAGGTGGCCCGCCTGCACCTCGACCCGGTCGAACAGGCCCGGCGCGACGCCGAGTTCGGCCCCGACGCGGCGGTCTCGGTGCTGCTGCACCCGCCGGTGCTGCGCTACCTCGGGATGAAGCGCAAGATCCGGCTGCGGCGCACGGCGGTGCCGGCCTTCAAGGCGCTGCGCGCGGCGCGCGGCCTGCGCGGCACCCGCTGGGACGTGTTCGGCTACGCCGAGGTGCGTCGGGTCGAGCGCGAACTGGTCGCCGAATACCGGGCGTTGGTTCACAGCGCGCTGCGCGAGCTGACCGCCGACAACGTCGACGCGGTGATCGCCCTGGTGGCGCTGCCCGAGACGATCCGGGGCTACGAGGACATCAAGCTCGCCCGGGTCGCCGAGTATCGCACCGCCGCGCGCACCGCCCTGGCCGAACTCACCGCGCCCGCCGCGGCCGCCGATCCGGCCGGTTCGCCGCTGGTCCCGGCGAGCTGACCGCGGCCCACCCCCGCCCCACCACCCGCCGCCGACCTCCCCGACCTCCGGAGCAGCCGTGACCGTCGACCGCCTCCTGCCCACCCGGGACGCCGAGGACCTGCTCGACCTCACCCGTACCGTCGCCGACCGCGAACTGGCGCCCGTGGCCGCCCGGCACGAGCGCGAGGAGTCCTACCCGGAAGGGTTGTTCGCCGTCCTGGGCGAGGTCGGTCTGCTCGGCCTGCCCTACCCGGAGGAGGAGGGTGGCGGCGGTCAGCCGTACGAGGTCTACCTCCAGGTGCTGGAGGAATTGGCCGCGCGCTGGGCGGCGGTGGCGGTGGCCACGAGTGTGCACACGCTGGCCTGCTTCCCGGTGGCCACGTACGGCTCGGCCGAGCAGCGGGAGCGCTGGTTGCCCGACATGCTGGAGGGCCGCCTCGTCGGCGGCTACAGCCTGTCCGAGCCGCACGCGGGCTCCGACGCCGCCGCGATCGTGTGCAAGGCGCGGCCGATCGCCGACGGGTACCGGATCACCGGCACCAAGGCATGGATCACGCACGGCGGAAAGGCCGACTTCTACGCCCTGTTCGTCCGTACCGGCGAGGGCGGCCGGGGCATCTCGTGCTTCCTGGCGCCGGGCGAGGCGGAGGGGCTGGCCTTCGGCCGGCCCGAGGCGAAGATGGGCCTGAACGCGGTCCCCACGACCAGCGCGTTCTGGGACGGCGCGGTCCTGGACCGGGATCGGCTGATCGGCGCGGAGGGCCAGGGGTTGGCGATCGCGCTCAGCGCCCTGGACTCGGGCCGCCTGGGCATCGCGGCCTGCGCCACGGGTCTGGCCCAGGCCGCCCTGGACGCCGCGGTCGAATACGCCAACGAGCGCACCACGTTCGGCCGCCGCATCGTCGACCACCAGGGCCTGGGCTTCCTGCTGGCCGACATGGCCGCCGCCGTCGACTCGGCCCGCGCCACCTACCTGGACGCGGCCCGCCGCCGCGACCTGGGCCGCCCGTACAGCCGCCAGGCCAGCGTGGCCAAGCTGATCGCCACCGACGCGGCGATGAAGGTCACCACGGACGCGGTCCAGGTCTTCGGCGGCGCGGGCTACACACGGGAGTTCCCGGTCGAGCGCTACATGCGCGAAGCAAAGATTATGCAAATCTTCGAGGGCACCAACCAGATCCAACGCATGGTCATCGCCCGGGGCTTCACCCAACCGGAGAAGTAGCAGGCGGGCCCGGCGGCCCGCTGCGGAAGCAACCGGCCTACAGGGCGACCATGCGCGTGACGGTGACGACCAGGACGCCCGCGCTGACCGTGTAACGCACGAACACTTCGGTGATCGTGGCCTCCCGGCGGTCCGGGTCGCCACCGACCTGCGTGGAGCCCGCTCCGTAGGGGGCCCGGCCGATCGTGGCGTCGACCGCGTTCTTGAAGGCTCTGATCCGTCCGGACGACAACGGCTTCAGGCCGTCTTCGGCCTCGTTCGTGTACTGCACGCGGTAGCTCAAGGGATCGCGTTCCCATCCCGATCCACGCAGTCGGGGAAGTCGCCGGCCTTGAGACGGGCGTGTACGGCCTCGTCGTCCTCCTGGGCCTCCGGGGGAAGTGCCCAGTGCAGGATCGCGTCGCGTTCGAGACGATCCAGCGGGGTCTCGTACATGACCTTGTCGAACTCCTCACGGCGGTCCTCGGGCAGCGCCGCCCGGATCTCGGCAAGGGTGTTCGGCAGTTCGATGCGCTCGCCGCGGACCACGGTCGTTCTGGGCATGCACGCCTCCTCGGTGTGAGGGTTCCAGGGTGACAGCGGATCGGTTGCGCACGGTACCCGGCGCGCGCCGGCGGAGGACTCGTCCCGGTCCTTGCACCGGGCGCGGGCCGATCGGTGGTGCGCCGGGGCGATGTCTCGCGCGCCCCCGCGAGAACGACGAACCGCCCCGGCCTACCCGCCGGGCAGGTCAGGGCGCAGGCGTTGCCAGGTGGGGTGGCGCAGTCGGCCCTCGGGTGTCCAGCCCGAGGCGGTGACCTCGGCGGCCAACCGGGGGTCGACCCACTGGGCGCCGGGCACGTCCACCATCCCCGCGAACGGCGAGTCCGCACGCGCCAGCGCGCCCAGGTATTCGCCGAGTTCGCCGCGCTCCGCCAGGGTCGGGCCGTCCTCGACCGTGCCGACGTAGCGCAGGCCGTCGGGTGCGGCGACGCCGACCAGCAACGCCCCCGGCAGGCCCCGCAGATCGCCCCGGCCCTCGATCCAGCCGCCGATCACCACGTCGTGGGTCTCCACGTGCTTGGTCTTGATCCAGTCCGGGGAGCGTCGACCGGGGTGGTACTCGGAGGCCAGGCGCTTGGCGACGACGCCCTCGTGGCCCTGGTGCAGGCTGGTCGCCCAGGCCCGCTGCGCGTCGCCCTCGATCCACTCCGGGGTGGACCAGCGCGGGCCCGCCAGGTCGAGTCCGGCCAACAACATCCGCCGTTCGCGGTACGGGGTGCGCAGCAGCGGCCGGCCGTCCAGATACATCACGTCGAAGAGCATCAGATGCACCGGCGCGTCGATGGTCAGCCGGGCCACCTTGCGCGGGTTCACCACGCCCATGCGCCGGCGCAGTCGCGCGTGGTCGGGGCGTCCCCGGTCGTCCAGGACCACGATCTCGCCGTCCAGCACGGCCTGCCGCTGTCCGTGCTGCTCCCCCAGACCGGCCAGTTCCGGGTACACCCGGGTCACGTCCGCCCCGTCGCGCGCCACCAGGCGCAGTCCCCCGTCCCCCGCGCAGTACGCCACCGTACGGGCCCCGTCCCACTTGACCTCGAAACCCCAGTCGAACTGGTGTCCCTCCCCCGGCAGCGACGCCGCGGTGGCCAGCATCGGCGGAATCTCGGGCAACGCGGCATGAACGTGATCGTGACCGGCCATGCCTCGATCATCGACGGGGCCCGACACCGCCGCCGGCCGAGCGGACGCGCCCGAATGCCCCGAATGGCCGATCCGTCCGGGCGGCCACCCGCCGACCCGCGTGTTCCGGACCGCCCGACGCCCCTCGAACCCGGGCCCGGGTGGAACCCATTCGAGCGAGCGCCCGGCCGACGGGCACGCCCCTCGGGCCGCGCTACCCCTGTCCGGTCGCCGCCGTGATCGCGTCCGTGATGCGCGCGGTGACCGCCGCCTGGTGGTCGGTCAGATAGAAGTGGCCGCCGGTGAAGGTGTGCAGCGCGAACGCGCCGTTCGTGTGGTCGCGCCAGGCCGTCGCCTCGTCCATGGTGACCTTCGGGTCCCGGTCGCCGACCAGCACGGTGATCGGGCACTCCAGCGGCGCGCCGGGGGTGCACCGGTACGTCTCGATCGCGCGGTAGTCGGCCCGCAGCGCCGGCAGCACCATCTGCAGTACCTCGTCGTTCGCCAGCAGGCTCGCGTCCGTGCCGCTCATCGAGCGCAGCTCGGCGGCGAGGCCCGCGTCGTCGAGCAGGTGCAGCCGTTCCTCGCGCTGCCGGTCCGGGGCCCGGCGCCCGGACGCGATCAGCGCGGCGGGCGGGACGCGCAACCGCCGGGCCACCTCGAACCCGAGGACCGCGCCCATGCTGTGCCCGAACAGGATCAGCGGAAGCCGCTCGTCCAGCCAGGGATCCAGGGCCTCGGTGATCCGCTCGGCCAGTGTGTCGATGTCGTCGATGAGCGGTTCGGCACGCCGGTCCTGGCGCCCCGGATACTGCACGCCCAGCACCTCGACGCGCTCCTTGAGCGCCGCCGACAGCGGGAACCAGAAGCTCGCCGAGCCGCCCGCGTGCGGCAGGGCGACCAGGCGCGGCACCCGATCGGCGGCCGGATGGAACCGGCGGATCCAGGTGTCCGATACGGCGGAGGCGGTACTCATGGCAGGGCCTTTCTGATCGTCACCGAATGATCGTGCTGCGTGACCGTCAGCCTGCCATCGAGTCCTTGCGCGCGCCCAGCGGTTCGGCCCCGGTGAGCACCGCGTGCTGGATCTCACGCAGCGCCCGGGACGGTTCCAGGCCCAGCAGTTCGCGCAGCGCGGTGCGGGTGTCCCGGTACACCGCGAGCGCGTCGCCGCGTCGGCCGCAGTGGTACAGCGCGACCATCAGGTGCCGTGCGAAGTTCTCGTGCAGCGGATACTCGCCGGTGAGCGCGTACAGCCGGGCCACGGTCTCCCGGTGCCGGCCGAGCGCGAGGTTCGCCTCCACCAGCAACTCCAGGCACTCCAGCCGGGACGCCTCCAACCGCGCGGCGTGCGCCCGGACGATCGGCCCGAGGCTCACCCCCGCGTAGGCCGGTCCGCGCCACAGGTCGAGCGCGCTCGTGTACACCTCGGCCGCCTCGTGGTGCCGGCCGGCGCGCGCGCCCGCCCGGCCACGTTCGACCAGGCCGTGGAAGGCGTCGGCGTCGAGGCGGTCGGCGCCGGTGTGCAGCACGTAGCCGCCGGCGCAGGTGGCCAGCGGGCCGGTGCGGGCCGGTCCCGGCGCGCCGAGCATCGCCCGCAGCCGGGAAACGTACACGTGCACCGTGGACTTCGCCCGCTGGGGCCCGGCGTCGGTCCAGATCTCGGCGACGATCTGGTCGACCGTCAGCAGTTGGTCCCGCCGCGCGAGCAGGGCGGAGAGGAGGGTTTCCGGCTTGGGCGCCGCGATCGTGCGCGGCGTTGCGCCGTCGACGATCCGCACGGGGCCGAGAATCTCGTACCGCAACGGCTCTTCCCTCTCTGTGGCGCTACCTCTGGCGTCCGGTCCTGCTCTCTCACGACGGTGACATATGCCGGGCGTATGGCGTACCCCTGACCAACCCCTACGCCGCCTTGCGCCGGGCTTGCGCAGGCCACCCACTCGGCCGCGTCGGCCTTCCCTCGACGGCCCGAATCCGCCTATGGTCGATCGATGAGCACTGCCCGTTCGCCCGAGCGCGCCCTGTACGCCGTCAGCGACCTGCACTCCGCCATTCCGTCCAACCGCAGACTCGTCGAGGGCATCCGGCCGGGGAACGACGAGGACTGGATCCTGGTCGCGGGCGACGTGGCCGAGCACGTCGAGGAGACCGCCTCGACCCTGCGCCTGCTCGCCGAGCGCTTCGCCCGGGTGATCTGGGTTCCGGGCAACCACGAGTTGTGGTCCACCAACGACGACCCGGTGCAACTGCGCGGCGAGGAGCGCTACCGACATCTCGTGGCGATGTGCCGGGAGTTGGGGGTGCTGACCCCCGAGGATCCGTTCCCGGTCTGGGACGGCCCGGGCCGAACCGTCACCGTCGCGCCGATGTTCGTGCTCTACGACTACACGTGGTGGCCGCCGGGCGCGACGACGCGGCAGCAGGCGTTGGACGCCGCGTACGAGGCCGGCGTGGTGTGCAGCGACGAGTTCATGCTGCACCCGGATCCGTACCCGACCCGCGGCGACTGGTGCCGGGCCCGGGTGGCGTACACCGAGGACCGGCTCGTGGCGGCGGCCGATCCGGCGGCGCCGTTCCTGATGGTCAACCACTTCCCGCTGGTCCGGCAGCCCACGGACGTGCTGTGGTACCCGGAGTTCGCCCAGTGGTGCGGCACCGACCTGACCGCCGACTGGCATCGGCGGTTCCCGACCGCCGCCGTGGTGTACGGCCACCTGCACATCCCGCGCACCACCTGGTACGACGGGGTGCGCTTCGAGGAGGTCTCGCTCGGCTATCCGCGCGAGCGCAAGAACGGGCTGCGCAGGCCGATTCCGCGCCGGATCCTGCCGGCCGAGGTCGCCGGGACCGCCGGAGCCGACCGTTCGGGGCAATCGGCGGGTGCCCGATGACGATGATCGATCGCATCCTGCCGCCCGAGGTGTTCGCCGAGGAGTGCTTCGACGACCCCGACGGGCCGCCGCTGTACCCGGCCGAGGAGGCGCTGCTCGCGAACGCGGTGGACAAGCGCCGCCGTGAGTTCACCACGGTCCGACGGTGCGCGCGGCGGGCGTTGGCCCGGATGGGCGTCCCGGCCGCGCCGCTGCTGCCGGGGCTGCGCGGCGCGCCGGGCTGGCCGACGGGCGTGGTCGGCAGCATGACGCACTGCGACGGGTATCGGGCCGCGGTGGTCGCGGACGCCGCCGCGATATCGACCCTCGGCATCGACGCGGAGCCGGCCCAACCGCTGCCCGACGGCGTCCTCGAGGCGGTCGCGTCCGAGACCGAGCAAAAACATCTGCGCGAACTCGCCGCGGATCGGCCGGAGATCGCGTGGGACCGGCTCCTGTTCAGCGCCAAGGAGTCCGTCTACAAGGCGTGGTTCCCGCTCACCTCTCGCTGGTTGGACTTCGCCGAGGCCGAGCTCGAATTCGACCCGGCGGCGGGCACGTTCGACGCCCGGCTGCTGATCGAGGACCGACCGCTGGACGGCTTCGCGGGACGGTGGCGGGTGGACCTGGGTATCGCGGTGACGGCGATCGTGGTGAAGCGGGGCGACTGATCCGCTCGGGCGGGGCCGTCGCCGGCCCCGCCCCGGTCCGCCCGTCGGCGTCGCCGTCGGGGTCAACTCCGCGCGAACCGCGCCAGGTTCTCCGCCGTGGGCCGCCACGCCTCGGCGAATTCCGCCGGCAGCTCGACGGCGTCCAGGATCGGATGCCGCGGTACCGAGACCCGATACCTGATCCGCCAGCCGCGCGGGGTGTGTTCGAGGATGTCGTAGTAGTCCCCGCCGTGTACCTCGCCGTCGATCAGCGTCGCGATGTATCGGCTGCGGGCCCGGACCGTACCGCCGGCGTCCACCAGGAGCACGGTGTCGAGCGTCTGGTGGTCGGGGGTGTCGGGACTGCGTCGGCCGGTGAACTGCCGGGCCGAGGCGATGCCTTCGATCGTGTAGCCGGCGCCGATGGTGTTCTCGATCACCGCGTTGTCCGTGAACACCCGGTCCAGTTCGCCGACTTCGTCGTTGTCGAAGACGTGCGCGAACCGGGCGAGGGTGTCGTGGATCTCCGCGACGTCCGCCGCGCTCAGCGCGGGTCCGCCGGTCACGGCGCGACCGCTTCCGCGAGTCGGACCGCGAGCGGGAAGCCGACCCCGGTCACGCCCGCCCCGGCCTCCCGGGGTGCGCGCGGCAGGCTCAGCCGATAGGCGATCCGCCAGCCGGCCGGGGTCTTCCGGAGGATGTCCAGGAACTCGCCGCCGGTGATGCGGCCGGCCGGGTTGATCCCGATGTAGCGGCTGCGCGCCTGGACCCGGCCGTGCTCGTCCACCTCGACGATCGTGTTGACCGTGTGGTGATCGGGCGTCGCCGCGCTCTTGCCCCGGGTGTACTCGGCGAACTCGGCGATGCCGCGGAAGGCCCGCCGCGGCCCGGCGCCGATCTCGACCACGACGTCCTCGGTGAACACGAGGTCGAGTCCGTCCACGTCACCGTTGTCGAAGACGTGCGCGAACAGCGCGAGCGTGCGGTGGATCTCGGCGAGGTCCACCGGGTTCAATACCTTCGTCATGAATGTCCCAGCCTCGAAGTGATGTCGTATCGCAGTGGCAGTGGTGGGGTTGGGGGTGGGCTCATCGGGCCAACCCGGCGGCCCAGTCGACGATGGTCGCCGCGGTCAGGTCGGCGTGGTCCTCCAGCACGGTGAAGTGGTCGCCGGTGATCTCGATCAGGTCGTGCGGCAGCGGCCAGTACGCCCGCCAGTCCCACCGGCCCTCGGGGTCGATGACGGTGCCCGCCACCGGCGTATCCGCCTGCGCGACCAGGGTCGGGGTGGCGATCGGCCGCGGCTTCCAGTCCGCGAACAACCTTTGGTAGAGCCCCATCGTGCTGAGGTTGGTGTCGTCGAGCGTCATGTCGTACTGCGCGACGCGCCCGAGCATCCCCTCGATCATCGCGGGCAACCACCAGTCCATGCCCGGCACCAGCGCGGTGTCGATCGGGAAAGTGTCGACCAGGCCGAGTCCGACCGGGTACACCCCCTCGGCCTCCAGACGTCGGGTCACCTCGTGCGCGACGCATCCGCCCATCGAGCGGCCGACGACGACGAACGGCTCGTCCCCCACCGCGGCGCGTACGGTCTCCACGTGCATCCGCAGCAGCGCGTCCGCGTGGTCCGGCAGCGACTCGTCGGCCGCGAACCCCGGCGTCTGGATCACGAACACGTCCCGCTCGCCCTGGAACACCTGCCCGAACCGGGCGTATTCGTGCGGCCCGGAGATCGCGCTGAGCGACGGGAAGCAGACGATCTTCGGTCCGGCCGCGCCGGTCGCCAACCGCAACACCGGCTTGACGTGCCGATCCCGTTCGGACTCCGGGAAGGACGGCCGCAGCCCCGCCGAGGCCATGATCACCTCCGCGGCCGTGGTGTACTTCTCGGCCGCGCACAGTTGCACGTAGAACGACGCGAGCGCGCCCTGGACCCGGTCGGACCCGGTCGGCGTCGAACCCGGCTGTTCGTCGGGTGACGCGCCCTGCTCCGCGAGCGCGGTGCGCAGATGCCGGGCGAGGGCCCGCGGGGTCGGATGCGCGATGGTCACCGTCGCCGGCAGCCGCAGGCCGGTCGCGCCGGCGAGCCGGTTGCGCAGTTCGACGGCGGTCAGCGAGTCCAGGCCGACCTCCAGGAACGCCTGCTCCGCGTCCACCGATTCGTCCGCGGCATGGCCGAGGACCACGCCCAACTCGGTTCGGACCAGGTTCACCAGGATCTCGTCCCGCTCTCCCTCGGCGGCCGCCGCGAGCCGCCGCCCGAATCCCGACTCGGCGACCACCGGGGCGGTACCCGCGACGCGCCGCTTCCGCCGCCCGGCACCGGCGTCGGCCGCCCGGGCGCGCGAACCGGTCCCGTCCGCGAGCGGCCCGGCGGGCACCGGACGCGACGTCAGCGACCCGACCGAGAGCACCGGCGCGCCGGTCTCGTCCCACGCCGCCACCGCCACCGTGTCCGGCCCGGCGGGAGTGAGCCGAACCCGCAGCCGGGCGGCCCCGGTCGCATGCAGCCGTACCGCGTTCCACGCGTAGGCCAGGCTCGTCCCGACCTCCTCGCCGGCCGCCTCGGCCCGCCGCAACGCATCGACCACCGCCACATGCAGCGCCGCATCCAACAGCGCCGGATGCAGCCCGAACTCCGCGGCCTGCTCCGCCCCTTCCTCGGCCGCCCCGACCTCGGCGAACAACGCCTCTTCGGTCCGCCAGGCCGCCCGCAGTCCCCGGAACACCGGGCCGTAGTCGATCCCGGCCGCGGCCAACACCTCGTACGCGTCCTCGACCGGTACCGACACCCCGTCGGCGGGCGGCCAACTGCCCGCCTCCGGCGCGACGTCGTCCTCGGCGGTCCCCGGTGCCAGGAAGCCGCCGGCATGCCGCGCCCACTCCGCGCCGTCCCCCGCCGCCTCGTCCCGGGAGAACACCGCGAATCGCCGCCGCCCGTCCCCGCCCGCCGCGCCGACCGCGACCTGGATGTGCACGCCGGCATCGGAGTCGGCGGCATCGGCATCGGCATCGGCATC
This sequence comes from Embleya hyalina, assembly GCF_003967355.1. Taxonomy (GTDB): domain Bacteria; phylum Actinomycetota; class Actinomycetes; order Streptomycetales; family Streptomycetaceae; genus Embleya; species Embleya hyalina. The sequence continues at coordinate 121,864 of NZ_BIFH01000032.1, forward strand.
ATCGTGGGCAAGGATCAGCGGCGCCTCGATCACGAGTTCGTCCACCACGTCGAGACCGACCTCGTCACCGGCCCGCACGGCCAGCTCCAGGAAGGCCGACGCGGGCAACAACACCGTGTCCCGGACCGCGTGATCGGCCAGCCACGGATGTGTACGGAGCGACAGCCGTCCGGTCAGCAGGACATCATCCCCGTCGCCGGTGCCCACCGAGGCTCCGAGCAGCGGATGCCCCACCGACCGCAGACCCAGCGACGACGCGCCGGCGGCGGGCCGGTCCAGGGTCTCGCGCCAGTACCGCCGACGCTGGAACGCATACGTGGGCAACGCCACGCGCCGGGGCTGGTGTTCGGTGAAGGCGGCGGTCCAGTCCACCGGGACTCCACGCACGAAGGCTTCGGCCAGCGAGGTGTACAGGCGCTGCGCGCCGCCCTGGTCGCGACGCAACGTACCGACCACTACGGGGTGTTCCGGGCCGGCGTCCTCCAACGTGGCCTCGATCGCGGCGGTCAACACGGGGTGCGGGCTCGTCTCGACGAACACGCCGTGTCCGGACTCGGCCAGCCCGCGCACCGCGTCCTCGAAGCGCACGGTCTCGCGCAGGTTCGTCGCCCAGTACTCGGCATCCATCCCGGCGGTGTCCAACCAGTCCCCGGTCACCGTCGACCACAGCGGCACCGACCCCGAAACCGGCACGATCCCGGCCAGATCCGCCACGATCCGGCCCCGGATCTCCTCCACCTGCGCCGAATGCGACGCGTAATCCACCGGAATCAACCGCGCCCGACCACCCTCGTCCGTCACGACCGCAACCAACTCGGTCAACGCGTCGGGTTCACCGGACACCACCACCTGCCCCGGCCCGTTCACCGCCGCCACCGAGATCCGCCCACCCCACGCCGCGATCCGCTCACGAACCGTCGGCTCGGGCAACGCCACCGACGCCATCCCGCCACGCCCCGACAGCGCCACGATCGCCCGACTCCGCAACGCCACCACCCGCGCACCGTCGTCCAGCGACAACCCGCCCGCCACCACCGCCGCCGCGATCTCACCCTGCGAATGCCCCACCACCGCATCCGGAACGACCCCGAACGAGCGCCACACCTCCGCCAGCGACACCAACACCGCCCAGAGCACCGGCTGGACCACATCCACCCGATCCAACGACGGCGCACCCGCAACCCCGGTCAACACATCCACCGCCGACCAGTCCACGAACGGCTCCAACGCTTTCGCGCACTCACCGAACCGCGACGCGAACACCGAAGACTGGCCATGGAGTTCCGCCGCCATACCGACCCACTGCGAACCCTGACCCGGAAACACGAACACGGTCCGACCCACCGGACCGACCGACCCCGTGACCACCCCGGTCGCCGATTCGCCGTGCCGCACCGCGTTCAGGTTCTCGATCAACCCGCCTCGGTTGCCGATCACGACCGCGCGCTCCGCGAACGCCGCCCGCGTGGTGACCAGGGAGAAGCCGACGTCGGCGGTCGGTGTCGAGGCGTCCCGGTCGAGCCGGTCCAGCAAACGCGCGGCCTGGGCCCGCAACGCCTCCGGCGTCTTCGCCGACAGCACCCACGGAAGGACGTCGTCCGTCACCGGTCGCTCATCGGTCGGTTCGCCCTCGGTCGAGGGCTGTTCGAGGATCACGTGTGCGTTGGTCCCGCTCACCCCGAACGCCGACACCGCCGCCCGCCGAGGCCGATCCACCTCCGGCCACGGCCGAGCCTCGGTCAACAACCGCACCCCGCCCGACGACCAGTCCACATGCGGCGTCGGCTCGTCCACATGCAACGTCCGAGGCAACACCCCGTGCCGCAACGCCTCCACCATCTTGATCACCCCGGCCACCCCCGCGGCAGCCTGCGCATGACCGATGTTCGACTTCAACGACCCCAACCACAACGGCCGATCCACCGACCGATCCCGCCCATACGTCGCCAACAACGCCTGCGCCTCGATCGGATCACCCAACGTCGTCCCGGTCCCGTGCGCCTCCACCACGTCCACCTCGTCGGCGGACAGGTCGGCACCGGCCAACGCCTCCCGGATCACCCGTTGCTGCGCCGGGCCGTTCGGCGCGGTCAGGCCGTTGGACGCGCCGTCCTGGTTGACCGCACTGCCGCGTACCACCGCGAGCACCTCGTGGCCCAGACGTTCGGCGTCGGAGAGCCGTTCCAGGATCAGCACGCCGACCCCCTCGGCCCAACCCGTGCCGTCGGCCGACGCGGCGAACGCCTTGCACCTGCCGTCCACCGAGAGGCCGCGCTGCCGGGAGAACTCGACGTAGCCCATCGGCGAGGCCATCACGGTGGCCCCGCCCGCGAGGGCGAGATCGCACTCCCCGCCGCGCAGCGACTGCGCCGCCAGGTGCAGCGCGACCAGCGAGGACGAGCACGCGGTGTCCACCGTCACCGCCGGGCCCTCGAAGCCGAAGGTGTACGAGATCCGGCCCGACGCGACGCTGCCGAGCGTGCCCGTGCCGAGATAGCCCTCCAACTCCGCCGGTACCCGGTCGAGCGCGGGCGCGTAGTCGATGCCCGCGATCCCGGTGAACACCGACGTGCGACTGCGACGCAGCGCGGTGACGTCGATACCGGCCCGCTCAAAGGCGTCCCACGCGGTCTCCAGGAGCAGCCGCTGCTGGGGGTCGGTGGCCGGTGCCTCGCGCGGCGAGATCCCGAAGAACGCCGCGTCGAAGTCGCCCGCGTCCGGCAGGAAGGAGCCGGCCACGGTGTAGGTGGTGCCCGGCCGGTCGGGATCCGGGTCGTAGAGGTCGCGCAGGTCCCAGCCGCGATCGGTGGGGGCCTCGCCGACCGTGTCGGTGCCGGATTCGACCAGCCGCCACAGGTCCTCGGGCGAGGTCACCCCGCCCGGCAGCCGGCAGGCCATCCCGACGATCGCGATCGGCTCGCGCCGACTCGCCTCCACCTCGCGGACCCGCTTGCGGGCCTCCCGGACATCGGCCAGCGCACGTTTGAGATATCCCCGGAGCTTGTCTTCGTCGGACATGGAGCTGCCTTCCTGAATGATGGTGGGGCCTGGGGTGGTCGGTCGGTCCGGGGATCAGAAGGATTCGACGTTGCCGTCGAGCAGGCCGAACAGTTCCTCGTCGGTGGCACTGTCCAGATCGATCTCGTCCGGGTCGGCGGACGCCGAGCCGGGTGCCGGGCCGTCCCACTTGGCGGCCAGCACCCGCAGCCGCTCGATGATCGCCAACCGCCCGCCGGAGTCGCCGAGATCGGCGGTCAACACGGCGTCCAGCCGGTCGAGTTCGGCCAGCGCGTCGGGCAGGGGCAGGCCGGGATCGGCGGCGGAAAGCCGCTCGGCGAGGAATTCGGCGACATCGGCCGGGGTGGGGTAGTCGAAGATCAACGTGGCCGGGAGCTCCAGACCCGAGCCGGTGTTCAGCCGGTTGCGCAGCTCCACGGCGGTCAACGAGTCGAACCCGAGTTCGCGGAAGGCACGTTCGGGCTCGACCGAGGCCGCGTTCCCGTGCGCGAGCACGACCGCCGTTTCGGACCGCACGAACTCCAGTACGGCAGCGACCCGTTCGGTGCCGGCCAGACCGACGAGGCGCCCCGGGAGTACCGGGCCGGCCGCAGGGTCGGCACCCGATTCGGCCGCGCCCGGCAGCCCGATCGCGCTCGTACCTCCACCCGCCGCCGTTCGGCTCCCGTCCAGCCAGAAGCGTTCGTGCTGGAAGGCGTAGGTCGGCAGCTCGACCGGCCGGGCCCGGAATCCCGCATAGGCCACGCTCCAGTCGACCTCCACCCCGCGCACCCACGCCTCGGCCAGCGAGGTGTACAGGCGCCGCACGCCACCCTGATCGCGACGCAACGTACCGACCACCAGGGAGCGGCCCGACGTCGTGGCCTCCAGGGTCTCCTGGATCGCCGCCACCAGCACGGGGTGCGGGCTCGTCTCGACGAACACGCCGTGTCCGGACTCGGCCAGCCCGCGTACCGCCTCCTCGAAGCGCACGGTCTCGCGCAGGTTCGTCGCCCAGTACTCGGCATCCATCCCGGCGGTGTCCAACCAGTCCCCGGTCACCGTCGACCACAGCGGCACCGACCCCGAAACCGGCACGATCCGGGCCAGATCCGCCACGATCCGGCCCCGGATCTCCTCCACCTGCGCCGAATGCGACGCGTAATCCACCGGAATCAACCGCGCCCGACCACCCTCGTCGGTCACCACGGCCACCAACTCGGCCAACGCGTCCGCCTCCCCGGACACCACCACCTGCCCCGGACCATTCACCGCCGCCACCGAGATCCGCCCACCCCAGGCCGAAAGACGCTCCCGAAGCACCTCCACCGGCTCCGCCACCGACGCCATCCCGCCCCGCCCCGACAGCGCCACGATCGCCCGACTCCGCAACGCCACCACCCGCGCACCGTCGTCCAGCGACAACCCGCCCGCCACCACCGCCGCCGCGATCTCACCCTGCGAATGCCCCACCACCGCATCCGGCGTCACACCGAAGGACCGCCACACCTCCGCCAGCGACACCAACACCGCCCACAACACCGGCTGGACCACATCCACCCGATCCAACGACGGCGCACCCTCGACACCGGTCAACACATCCACCGCCGACCAGTCCACGAACGACTCCAACGCCTTCGCGCACTCACCGAACCGCGACGCGAACACCGCAGACTGGCCATGGAGTTCCGCCGCCATACCGACCCACTGCGAACCCTGACCCGGAAACACGAACACGACCCGACCGAGGGTGCCCGTCGCGGACCCGGTCACCACACCGGCGGCGGAGTCGCCCCGGGCCAGCGCGCCCAGTTCGTCGGGCAGCGTGTCCGAGGCGCCGATCAGCACGGCGCGCTCCTCCAGGGCCGCGCGCGAAGTGAGCAGCGCCGCGCCGACGTCCACCGGATCGAGGTCGGTCCCGGCCTGCGTGTCGATCAGCCGAGCGGCCTGGCCGCGCAGGGCCGGTGCCCGCTTGGCCGAGATCAGCCACGGAAGGACCACGTCGGGATCGCGGTGTGGTTCGGCGGTCTCGGGCTCGGCGTCCGTCGGGGCCTGCTCCAGGATCACGTGTGCGTTGGTCCCGCTGACCCCGAAGGACGAGACTCCGGCCCGGCGCGGGCGCCCGGTCTCCGGCCAGGGGCGGGCCTCGGTCAGCAGCCGTACCCCGCCCGACGACCAGTCCACATGCGGCGTCGGCTCGTCCACGTGCAACGTCCGAGGCAACACCCCGTGCCGCAACGCCTCCACCATCTTGATCACCCCGGCCACCCCCGCGGCAGCCTGCGCATGACCGATGTTCGACTTCAACGACCCCAACCACAACGGCCGATCCACCGACCGATCCCGCCCATACGTCGCCAACAACGCCTGCGCCTCGATCGGATCACCCAACGTCGTCCCGGTGCCATGCGCCTCCACCACGTCCACCTCGGCCGCCGGCACGCCCGCGTTCGCCAACGCCGCCCGGATCACCCGCTGCTGCGCCGGACCGTTCGGCGCGGTCAGGCCGTTGGACGCACCGTCCTGGTTGACCGCACTGCCGCGCACCACCGCCAGTACCCGATGCCCGTTGCGTCGCGCGTCCGACAGCCGTTCGAGGAGCACCAATCCGACGCCCTCGGCCCAGCCGACGCCGTCCGCCGCGCCGGCGAACGCCTTGCAGCGGCCGTCCACGGACAGTCCGCGCTGGCGGGAGAACTCGGTGAACGCACCCGGGGACGCCATCACCGCCACCCCGCCCGCGACCGCCAGGTCGCTCTCGCCCAGCCGCAACGACTGTGCGGCCAGGTGCAGCGTGACCAGGGACGACGAGCACGCCGTGTCGATCGTGACGGCCGGGCCCTCGAAGCCGAACGAGTACGAGATCCGGCCCGACGCGACACTGCCCGCGTTGCCGTTGCCGACGTAACCCTCCAGGGCTGCCGGGACGTTGCCGGGGTGCGGCGCGTAGTCGTGGTACATCACCCCGGCGAACACACCCGTCCGGCTGCCGCGCAGCGTGGTCGGGTCGATCCCGGCCCGCTCGATCACCTCCCAGGTGGTCTCCAGGAGCAGCCGCTGCTGCGGGTCGGTGGCCAACGCCTCCCGGGGCGAGATCTCGAAGAAGCCCGCGTCGAACTCGGCGGCGTCGTAGAGGAATCCGCCGTGCCGGGTGTACGACTTGCCGGCCGCCTCCGGATCCGGGTCGAACAGGTCCTCGACGTCCCACCCACGATCCTCGGGGAACGCCCCCACCGCGTCGGTACCGGACGCCACCAGCCGCCACAGGTCGTCGGCGGACGAGACACCCCCCGGCAGCCGGCAGGCGGTGCCGACGATCACGATGGGATCGTCGGCACCCGATACGGGTGTGGTCACGGCCGGGGTCGACTCGGGCACTCCCACCGCCTCCCCCAGCAGCTCGCCGCGCAGGAACTCGGCGAGGGCGGCCGGGGTCGGGTGGTCGAAGACCAGCGTCGCGGGCAGTCGCAGGCCAGTGCTCGCGCCCAGCCGGTTGCGCAGCTCGACCGCCGTGAGCGAGTCCATGCCCACCTCGCCGAACGCACGTCGTGCACCGAGCGTTTCGGGGTCGGCGCCGAGTACGCCCGCGACCTCGGCGCGGACCAGGTCGAGCAGTTCGCGCTGTTGGTCGGCCGGACTCAGGCCGGCCAGTCGGGCGGTCGACGCGGCGCCGCCCGCCGACCGGGCCGCCGCCGTGGCGACGCGTCGGCTCGGCCGGACCAGGCCGCGCAGGAGCGCCGGTACCGCGTCCGGCCGGGCCCGCAGACCGGCCAGGTCCAGCGGCGCCGGAATCGGCACCGCCGAGTCCGGCCCGTCGGCTCCACCTCGTGGTCGCACCACATGATCGAACAGGCGCAGTCCGTCCGCGGTGGCCAGCGGCCGGATACCGGCCCGGGCCGCACGGCGCCGGTCCGCCTCCGCCAACCCGGCGGTCATCCCGCCGGCCTCGGCCCACATCCCCCACGCCAACGACACCGCCGGCAGCCCGAGCGCCCGCCGGTGCAGCGCGAGCGCGTCCAGGAAGCCGTTGGCCGCCGCGTAGTTGCCCTGCCCGGGCCCGCCGAGCACACCGGCCACCGAGGAGAACAGCACGAAGCCCGCCAGGTCCTGATGCCGGGTCAACTCGTGCAGGTGCCATCCGGCGTCGACCTTGGGCCGCAGTACCGCCGCCAGCCGCTCGGGCGTGAGCGCGTCGACCACGCCGTCGTCGATCACGCCCGCCGCGTGCACCACGGCGGTGAGCGGATAGGCCGCCGGCACACTCGCGACCAGTGCGGCCACCCGGTCCCGGTCGGCCACGTCGGCCGCCGCGACGACGACCTCCGCGCCGAGTGCGGTGAGTTCGGCCGCCAGATCGGCCGCCCCCGGTGTGTCGAGGCCGCGTCGGCCGGTCAACAGCAGTCGCCGCATGCCGTGTTCGGTCACGAGGTGACGGGCGACCAGGGCGCCGAGCACCCCCACACCGCCGGTCACCAGGACGGTCCCGTCCGGATCCCAGCCGCGCACGTCGCCGACCTCCGCCGAACCGACCGGCACCGAACCGACCGGCGCCGACTCGATCCGGCGCAACCTCGGTACGTACCAGGCCCCGCCACGCACGGCCAGTTGCGGTTCGTCGGCGTCGCGCCCGTGCGTGGAGGCCGCGCCGAGCGCGGCCTCCGAGGCCGGCTCCCCGTCGTGGTCGATCAGTACGATCCGGCCGGGCTGTTCGGCCTGCGCCGATCGCACCAGACCGGCGACCGCGGCGGCGGCCGGATCGGGGTCCTCGCCCGCGGTCACCGCGAACGCGCCGCGCGTGAGCACCACGATCCGTTCGGCCTCCGACCGCAGGACCTCCAGCACCCGCACGGTCTCCCGATGGGCCGCAGCCGACGCGTCCTGCTCCGTGGGTGGCACCGCCACGACCACCGCGCCGGCGCCGAACTCCCCGCGGTCCTCGCCCGGCTCCCCGAACGGCGCCGCCCCCTCGACCCACTCCACCTCGAACAGCGCGTCGTGCTCCGGCGTTCGGGCTCCCTCCAACTGATCCGCCGTCACCACCCGGGTGGCCAGGGACTCGATCGAGACCACCGGCGTGCCGTTGCCGTCGGCGGCCACGAAGGTCAGCCCGCCCGGGCCGGTCGAGCCGATCCGGATCCGCAGCTCGGTCGCACCGGACGCGTGCAGCCGCACCCCGTTCCAGGCGAACGGCAATCGGCGCCCCTCGGCCGCGTCCGAGTCGGCCAGGCTCCGCACCGAGGCGATGTGCAGCGCGGCGTCGAGCAGGGCCGGGTGGATACCGAATCGGGCCGCGTCCCGGTGTTCGTCGGCCGGCAGCGCGGCCTCGGCCAGGATCTCGCCGCCGAGCCGCCAGGCGGCGCGCAGACCGCGGAAGGCCGGGCCGTAGTCGATGCCCGCCTCGGCCAGGACCGCGTACGCCCCCGCAACGTCGATCGGGCTCGCGCCGGCGGGTGGCCACGCCCCGGCGTCACCGGACCGGGTCGGGGCGTCGACGGCCTGCCGCGTGCCCTCCGACCCGCTCAGGAAGCCCACCGCGTGCCGGGTCCAGGACGCGTCCGCGTCGGCGTCGGCCGGTCGCGCGTACACCGCGATCGGCCGACGGTCGGCGGACTCATGGGCCCCGACGACCACCTGAAGCTGTACCGCGTCGCGCTCGCGCAGGATCAGCGGCGCCTCGATCACCAACTCCTCGACGGTATCCAGGCCGACCTCGTCCCCGGCCCGGATCGCCGCCTCCACGAAGGCCGTTCCGGGCACCAGGACCGATCCGAAGACCACGTGCCCGGCCAGCCACGGATGACTGCGCAGGGACAACCGCCCGGTCAGCACCACCGTCTCGGCACCGCCGTCGGCCGCACCGCCCGCCACCCGCAACGAGGCGGCGAGGAGGGGGTGATCGGCCGCGCCGAGCCCGAGCCCGGACGCGTCGTCGGCGCCGATCGCGGGCTGGTCGATCCAGAACCGCCGGTGTTGGAAGGCATATGTGGGCAGGTCCACCCGACGGGCGCCGGAATCGGCGTACCACGCCGGCCAGTCCACGGCCGCGCCGTGCACGTGGGCGGTGCCGAAGGCGAGCAGTGCGGTCTCGGCCTCCGGCCGGTCCCGGCGCAGCGCGGCGGCGAACGCCGGTACGCCCGGCGCCTCGGTCGCCGCCGCCGGTGCGTCCCCGGCCTCGCCCGCGTCGGCCAGGCTGTCCTGGGCCATCGCGGTCAGTACCCCGTCGGGTCCCAGTTCCAGGTAGGTGGTCACGCCCGCGTCGGCCAGGTGGGTGATCACGTCCCGGAAGCGCACCGCCTGCCGAACGTGTGCCACCCAGTGCGCGGCGTCGAGCGGTCGCTCGGCGTCGGCGGGTCGACCGGTGAGGTTGGAGATCACCGGGATGCGCGGCGCGTGGTGGGTCAGGCCGGCCGCGATCCGACCGAACTCGTCGAGCATCCCGCCCATCAGCGGCGAGTGGAACGCGTGGCTGACCCGCAGTCGTTTGGTCTTGCGGCCCCGCGCGGCGAAGTCGGCGGCGACCGCGAGCGTCGCGTCGGCGGCCCCGGACACCACGATCGAGCGTGGCCCGTTGATCGCCGCCACCGCCACCTCGGCCTCGCGACCGGTCAGCGCGGCGGCGACCTCCTCCTCGGTGGCCTGGACGGCGACCATCGCGCCGGTCGTGGGCATCGCCTGCATCAACCGAGCCCGGGCGGCGACCAGGGTCGCGGCGTCGGGGAGGGTGAGTACGTCCGCGACATGTGCGGCGGTCAGTTCGCCGAGCGAGTGTCCGGTGACGAAGTCCGGCCGCAGGCCCCAGGACGCGTACAACCGGTACAGCGCCACCTCGATCGCGAACAGCGCCGGTTGCGCGTACACGGTCCGGTCGAGTTGTTCGGCCGCGTCCTCGACCAGGCCGAACACCACGTCGCGCAGCGGGTACGGGACGTGCCCGGTCAGTTCGGCGTCGAGCGCCGCTGCGACCTCGTCGAAGGCGGCGGCGAACACGGGGTGGGTATCGTGCAGTTCGCGGCCCATGCCGACGCGCTGGCTGCCCTGGCCGGTGAACAGGTAGGCCAGTGGCCCCGATCCGCCCGCACCGCCGCGCACAAGGCCGGCGGCCGGTGCGTCGGCCGCGAGCGCGTCGAGCCCGGTCAACAATCCCGCCGGGTCGTCGGCGACCACGATCGCCCGCTCGTCGAACCGGGTCCGGGCGGTGGCCAACGAGTAGCCGACGTCGAGCACGTCGGCGCTCTTGAGCGCCGCGCCGCGCACATGCGCCGCCAGTCGGGCCGCCTGGGCGCGCAATGCGGTCGGGGTCCTGGCGGTGAGCAGCCAGGGCGTCGCGGAGGACGGTCGCCGCGCACCCGCCTCCCCCGGTGCGGCCGGCAGACCTCGATCGGCGGCCTCGGGTTGTTCGAGGATCAGGTGTGCGTTGGTCCCGCTCGCGCCGAACGCCGAGATCCCGACCCGCCGGGGCCGGCCGGTCTCCGGCCACGCCCGGGCCTCGGTGAGCAGCCGGACCGCGCCCGCCGACCAGTCCACGTGCGGGGTCGGTTCGTCGATGTGCAGCGTCCTGGGCAGTACGCCGTGCCGCATCGCCTCGATCATCTTGATCACGCCGACGATCCCGGCGGCGGCCTGGGTGTGTCCGATGTTGGACTTGGCCGAGCCGATCCACAGCGGTCGGTCCTCGGGCCGGTCCCGGCCGTAGGTCGCGATCAGCGCCTGCGCCTCGATCGGGTCGCCCAGGGTGGTACCGGTGCCGTGTGCCTCGACCGCGTCGACGTCGGCGGCGCTCAGCCGGGCGTCGCGCAGCGCCTGGCGGATCACCCGCTGCTGCGAGGGCCCGTTGGGCGCGGTCAGGCCGTTGGACGCGCCGTCCTGGTTGACCGCGCTGCCGCGCAGCACCGCGAGGACCCGGTGGCCCAGGCGGCGGGCGTCCGCGAGCCGTTCGACCAGGACCAGGCCGGTGCCCTCGGACCAGCCGGTGCCGTCGGCGGCGCCGGCGAACGCCTTGCAGCGCCCGTCGGCGGCCAGCCCGCGCTGTCGGGAGAACTCGACGAAGCCCAGCGGCGACGCCATCAGCGTCACCCCGCCGGCCAGCGCGAGATCGCATTCGCCGCCGCGCAGCGAGTGGGCCGCCAGGTGCAGCGCGACCAGCGAGGAGGAGCACGCGGTGTCCACCGTGACGGCCGGGCCCTCGAAACCGAACGAGTAGGCGATGCGGCCGGACGCGACGCTGGCCGCGTTGCCGTTGCCGATGTAGCCGCCGACCTCGTCGGGCACCCGGCTCAACCGGGCCGCGTAGTCCTGGCCGTTGAGGCCGGCGAAGACCCCCGTGCGGCTGCCGGCGAGGGTGGTGGGGTCGATGCCGGCCCGCTCGAACAGTTCCCACGCGGTCTCCAGGAGGAGCCGGTGTTGCGGGTCGGTGGCCAGCGCCTCGCGCGGCGAGATGCCGAAGAACTCGGCGTCGAAGCCCGCGATGTCGGGCAGGAACGCGCCCTGGCGCGTGTACGACTTCCCCGGCCGGTCGGGGTCGGGATCGTACAACTCCTCGACGTCCCAGCCACGATCGGCGGGGAAGTCGCCGACCACGTCGATGCCTTCGGCCAGGATGCGCCACAGCTCCTCGGGGGATTCCGCGCCGCCGGGCAGCCGGCAGGCCGCCGAGACGATCGCGATCGGCTCGGGCGTCGGGTTGCGCGCCTCCTCCAGCCGGGCCTGCGTGTCGTGCAGTTCGACGGTCAGCCGCTTGAGCAGGTGGCGGATCTGCTGGTCGCTCATGGTGGTTGTGCCTTTCGCGTGGACCGGCCGGTCGGGAGCCACCGGCGGGTCGGGGAATACCGGCGGATCAGGAGATGCCGAACTGCTTGCCGATGAATTCGATGAGTTCGGCGTCGGTGGCGGCGTCGATCTCCTCGTCGATCGCGCCGACTTCGGGCCCGTCGGGCGCGGTGGCGGGCGCCGCGGCCGCGGCCCAGCGGGCGGCGATCGTGGTCAACCGCTCCGCCGAGGCCGCGTGTTCGGCCGGATCGGCGGCCGGGTCGCCGGCCGCCTGGGCGAGCAGCGCCTCCAGGCGGTCGATCTCGGCCCGCACGGTCTCGGCGTCCGGGATCGTCCGCGGGACGAGTTCGCCGTGCAGGAACTCGGCGAGCGCGTTCGGGGTCGGATGGTCGAAGACCAGCGTCGCGGGCAACTTCAGCCCGGTCTCGGCGGTCAGCCGGTTGCGCAGTTCGACCGCGGTCAGCGAGTCGAATCCCTGGTCCCGGAACGGCTTCCCGGCCTCGACCGAGGCGGCGGACGCGTGCCCGTGCACGATCGCCGCCCGGGTCCGGACCAGGTCGACCAGGTGTGGTCGGCGCTGCTCCTCGGGGAGTTCGGCGAGCAGCGCGGTCAGCCTGCTCGCGGGCGTGTCGGCACCGGCGGTGGCGCCGTGCGTCGCGGCCGCTCGGGCCGCCGGCGCCCGAAGCAGCTCGGCGACCAGCGGGTGCGGGCGGTCCCGGAACAGCACGTCCCAGTCGATGTCGCAGACCGTCAGGTGGCTCTCGTCGGCGTCGAGGACGTGTCCGAGCGCCTCCGCCGCGCGGACCGGGTCCAGCATGGTCAGGCCCTGCCTGCCCAGTCGTTCCTCGATCTCCGGCGCGGCGATCCCGCCGCCGGCCCAGTGTCCCCAGGACACCGAGGTGGCGGCCCGCCCGGCCTGCCGGCGGCGGGCCGCCAGCGCGTCCAGATAGGCGTTGCCCGGCGCGTAGTTGCCCTGCCCGGCAACTCCGCAGATGCCGGCCACCGAGGAGAACAGCACGAATGCCGACAGGTCGAGATCGCGGGTGAGTTCGTCCAGGTGCCGGGCGCCGTCCACCTTGACCCGCGACACCCGCTGCTGCTGCTCCGGAGTCAGGTCCCCGATCACCGCGTCGTCCAGGATCGCCGCCGCGTGCAGCACCGCAGTCAGCGGGAACGGTTCCGGGACCCGGTCCAGTACGGCCGACAGCGCGGCTCGATCGGCCACGTCGCACGCGGCGAACGAGACCGTGGCGCCGAGCGCGGTGATCTCCTCCGCGAGACGTGCCGCTCCGGGCGCGTCCGCGCCGCTGCGACTGACCAACAGCACGTGTTCGGCGCCGCGTCCGGCCACCCAGCGGGCCACGTGTCCACCGAGCGCGCCGGTGCCTCCGGTGATCAAGACCGTGCCGGACGGCCGCCAGGTTCCGGTCGGCCGTGCCGCGCCGCGCGGCGCGCGCACGAGTCGGCGGCCCCGAAGCCCGCTCGCCCGAACCGCCACCTCCTTCTCGTCCGCCGCCCCGGCCAGCACGGCCGTCAGTCGGGCCCACACCGGTGCCGCGGCGTCCCCGGTCGGGTACTCGCCCGGCAGATCGATCAGGCCGCCCCACGACCCGGGACTCTCCGCCGCGACGACCCCGCCGAAGCCCCACACCTGCGCCTGCTCGGGCACCCGTACCGGATCCCGCGCGTCGATCGACACCGCGCCGTCGGTCGCCACCCACAGCGGCGCCGACACCCCGGCATCGTCCAGCGCCTGGACCAGCGCCACTGTGGCCGCCGAGCCCCACGGCACCGCGTCGAACCCGGGCGCCGTGCCGTCGGCGAGCGCCAACAACGAGAGCACGCCGGCGATCGGCCCGCGCGGTCCCGTCACCAGGCCCCGCAGCGCCGCCCGTTCGCCCGCGCCGCGCGCCACCGGGATCGGCTCCACCCGGGCCCCGGCGGCCGTCAGGACCGCCGTCAGGAACTCCGCCCAGGCCGTCGCCGCCTCCGTCTCCGGGACCGGGAGCAGCCAGGTGCCGGCGAGCCTGCCGGGCCCGGCATCGCCGACCGGACGCCAGACGACGCGGTGCCGCCACGCGTCGATCGTGGCGTCCGAGCGCCGCCGGTCCCACCACGACGACAACGCGGGCAATACCTCGCCCACCGACTCGGCCGAGGCGTCCGTCCCCAGCGCCGCCGCCAGTTCGACCCGGTCGCCACGCTCCACCAGGTCCCAGAACGCGGCGTCGATCGACGCCGAACCCGACGCCGAACCGGTCGCCGAGGCACCCTGCGCGGCGTCCCGAATCCAGTACCGCCTGCGTTCGAACGGGTAGGTCGGCAACTCGACCACCCGTGCCCGCACCCCGGCGAAGCCGGCCGTCCAGTCCACCGCGACCCCGCGCACGAACGCCTCGGCAAGCGAGGTGTGCAGGCGCTCCGCGCCACCCTGATCGCGCCGCAACGTGCCGACCACGACCGGGTCTTCCACGCCGACCTCGTCGAGGGTGGCCTCGATCGCGGCGGTCAGCACGGGATGCGGACTCGCCTCGACGAACACCCCGTGCCCGGCGGCGGCGAGACCCCGAACCGCCTCCTCGAAGCGCACGGTCTCGCGCAGGTTGGTCGCCCAGTACGCGCCGTCCATCTCCGCCGTGTCCAACCACCCCCCGGTGACCGTCGACCAGAGCGGAATCGTCCCGGAAACCGGCGCCAGCCCGGCCAAATCGTCGACGATCCGGGCGCGTATCTCCTCCACCTGCGCCGAATGCGACGCGTAATCCACCGGGATCAGCCGGGCCCGGCCGTCCTCCTCGGTCACCGCCGCCACCAACTCGGCCAACGCGTCGGGCTCGCCGGACACCACCACCTGCCCGGGACCGTTCACCGCCGCGACCGAGATCCGCCCGTCCCACGCCGCGATGCGCTCGCGCACCGCCACGAGCGGCTCGGCCACCGAGGCCATCCCGCCGCGACCGGACAGCGCCCCGATCGCCCGACTCCGCAGCGCCACCACCCGCGCACCGTCGCGCAGCGACAATCCGCCGGCCACCACCGCGGCCGCGATCTCGCCCTGCGAGTGCCCGACGAGCGCGTCCGGGACGACCCCGTACGCCCGCCACACCTCGGCCAACGACACCAACACCGCCCAGAGCACCGGCTGGACCACATCCACCCGATCCAACGACGGCGCACCCGCGACCCCGGTCAACACCTCCACCGGCGACCAGTCGACGAACTCCGCGAGCGCGGTCGCGCACTCGGCGAACCGGGCCGCGAACACGGGCGACTCGTCCAGGAGTTCCGCGGCCATACCGGTCCACTGCGAGCCCTGCCCCGGGAACACGAACACGGTCTTGCCGACCGGCCCGGCCGTCCCGGTCACCACACCCGTCGGGTGATCACCCCGGGCCAGCGCCTCCAGGCTCGCCGCTCGATCCGCCGCGCCGACCAGTACCGCACGCTCCACGAACGACGCCCGCGAGGCGACCAGCGAGAACGCCACGTCCACCGGGTTCTCGTCGAGCACGCCCCGCGCCCGGGCGGCCTGCGCCCGCAGCGCGTCGGGTGTCCGGGCCGACAACACCCACGGGAACACGTCGTCGACGGCCGGTCGTTCGTCGGCCGGTTCGCTCTCCTGCGGGGACGATTCGAGGATCACGTGCGCGTTGGTCCCACTCACCCCGAAGGCGGACACCGCCGCCCGCCGGGGCCGATCCACCTCCGGCCAGGCGCGGGCCTCGGTCAGCAGCCGCACGCCGCCCGAGGACCAGTCCACGTGCGGCGTCGGCTCGTCCACGTGCAGCGTCTTCGGCAACACACCGTGCCGCAGGGCCTCCACCATCTTGATCACCCCGGCCACCCCGGCGGCGGCCTGGGCGTGCCCGATGTTGGACTTCAACGAGCCCAGCCACAACGGCCGGTCCTCGTCCCGGCCCCGGCCGTAGGTGGCCAACAACGCCTGCGCCTCGATCGGGTCGCCCAACGTCGTCCCGGTCCCGTGCGCCTCCACCACGTCCACACCACCGGCGGACAATCCGGCATCGGCCAACGCCGCCCGGATCACCCGCTGCTGCGAGGGACCGTTCGGCGCCGTCAACCCGTTCGACGCACCGTCCTGGTTCACCGCCGAGCCACGCAGCACGGCGAGCACCCGACGACCCTCGCGCCGCGCGTCCGACAACCGCTGCAACACCACGAGCCCGACCCCCTCGGCCCAGCCCGTGCCGTCGGCCGCGCCGGCGAACGCCTTGCACCTGCCGTCGACGGACAGGGCGCGCTGCCGGGAGAATTCCACGAGCATGTTCGGCGAGGCCATCACCGCGACCCCGCCGGCCAGCGCGAGATCGCTCTCGCCCGAGCGCAGCGACCCGGCCGCCAGGTGCAGCGCCACCAGCGACGACGAGCACGCGGTGTCCACCGTCACCGCCGGGCCCTCGAAGCCGAGGGTGTACGAGATCCGACCCGAGGCGACGCTGCCCGCGTTGCCGGTGCCCAGGTAGCCCTCCAGGCCCTCCGGGGTCTCGGTCAGGTCGCGCAGGTAGTCCTGGCCGGCCAGGCCGGCGAACACCCCGGTCCGGCTGCCGCGCAGCGTGTCCGGGTCGATCCCGGCCCGCTCCAGCGCCTCCCACGAGGTCTCCAGGAGCAGCCGCTGCTGCGGGTCCATCGCCAGCGCCTCGCGCGGCGAGATGCCGAAGAAGGCGCCGTCGAACTCGGTCGCGTCCGGCAGGAAGGCGCCGTTGCGGGTGTACGACGTGCCGGCCCGGTCCGGATCGGGGTCGTACAGCCCCTCGACGTCCCAGCCCCGGTCGGTGGGCAGGCCGCCCACCGCGTCCGTCCCGGCCGTCACCAGGTGCCACAGATCGGCGGGCGAGGCCACCCCGCCGGGCAACCGGCAGGCCATCCCGACGATCACCACGGGATCGTCGGTGGTGTCCACCCCGGAGGCCGCCTCGACCACGTCGACCGCCTCGACCCCGCCCAGCAGTTCGCCGCGCAGGAACTCGGCGAGCGCGTTCGGGGTCGGGTAGTCGAAGACCAGCGTCGCGGGCAGTTTCAGCCCGGTCTCGGCGGACAGCCGATTGCGCAGTTCCACCGAGGTCAGCGAGTCGAATCCCTGATCCCGGAGGGGCTTTGCCGCATCCACGGCGGCGGGGCTCGCGTGCCCCTGGACGACGGCGGCCTGGGCCCGCACCGCCTCCACGAGGAAGCGCGGACGGTCGGCCGCACCGAGCGCGGCGAGTCGGGCGGCGAAGCCGTCGACGGTCGGGGCGTCGAGCGCGGCCGGGCGGGCACCGGTGCCGCCGCCGGTCGCGTCGAGCAGTTCGCCGACCAGCGGGGCGCGGCGATCGCGGAACAGCACGTCCCAGTCGATGTCGCAGACCGTCAGGTGGCTGTCGCCGGCGTCGAGGACCTGGCCCAGCACCCGGATGGCGAGTTCGGGATCGAGCATGCGCAATCCCTGGCGCCCGAGCCGTTCCTCCACCTCGGGCGCGGCGATGCCGCCGCCGGCCCAGTGGCCCCACGAGATCGCCGTCGCGGGCAGTCCCGCGGCCCGACGGCGGGCCGCCAGCGCGTCCAGATGGGCGTTGCCCGGCGCGTAGTTGCCCTGTCCCGGCACACCGCAGATGCCCGCGAGCGAGGAGAACAGCACGAACGCCGACAGGTCGAGATCGCGGGTGAGTTCGTCCAGGTGTCGAGCGCCCTCCACCTTGACCCGCAACACGCGGTCGAGTTGATCGAGGGTCAGATCGGCAATCACCGCGTCGTCGAGCACCGCGGCGGTATGCACGACGGCGGTCAGCGGCAGGTCGGCCGGGATGCCGGCGAGTACGTCGGCCAGCGCCGCACGATCGCCGACGTCGCACGCGGCGAAGGAGACCCGGGCACCGAACGCGCCCACCTCGGCCGCGAGCGCCGCCGCTCCCGGGGCGTGCGCCCCGGACCTGCTCACCAACAACACGTGCGGCGCGCCGCGTTCGGCCGCCCAGCGGGCCGCATGCCCGCCCAGCGCCCCGGTGCCGCCGGTGACGAGCACGGTCCCCGTGGGCTGCCAGGGCGTCGGTTCCGGGCCGGTGGTCGGCGCGGCCCGGACCAGCCTGCGCGCCCAGAGCGCCGTGCCCCGCAGCGCGATCTCGGTCTCACCGGTGGCCCCGGAGAGCACGGCGACCAGTCGGTCGGCCGCCGCCGCGGTCGGGATCCGCTCCGGGAGGTCGATCAAGCCGCCCCACAGGTCCGGGAGTTCGGCCGCGGCGATCCCGCCGAAGCCCCATACCTGGGCCTGTTCGGGCACCCGTACCGGGTCCTCGGCACCGATCGACACCGCACCGTCGGTCACGGCCCACACCGGGGCGACCACACCCGCGTCCCCCAGGCCCTGGACCAGCGCCAGCGTCGCCGCCGCACCCCACGGCACCGCGGCGAAGCCGGTCACCGGGCCCTCGGCCAGGGCGAGCAACGACACGATCCCGGCGACGGGTCCGTCCGCCGCCGCGACCGCGTCCGTCAGCCGGTCCCGCAACACTCCGCGATCCGCGTCCTCCCGCGCCACGGCCAGCGGCAACACCCGGGCACCGGCCGCCGCGAGCGCATCGCCGAACCACGTGGCCCAGGGCGCGGCTTCCGCGTCGTCCGGCACCGCGAGCAGCCAGATCCCGCCCGGCCGCGACCGCCCGGCATCCGCCACGGGACGCCATACGATCCGGTGTCGCCAGGACCGGGTCACCGCGCCGGACCGCCGCCGCTCCCACCAGGACGACAGGGCCGGGAGTACCGCGCCCAACGGCTCGGCGAGATCACCGTCCACGTCTCCGAGAGCGGCGGACAGCCCCGCCGGATCGCCACCCTCGACGAGTTCCCAGAAGGCCGAGTCCGCCGCGGCCTCCACCGGTTCGGTGTGCTCGCCGGTGTCCAGCCAGAACCGCTCGCGCTGGAAGGCGTAGGTGGGCAGCGAAACCCGCGGCAGGGTGCCCTCGGCGAACGCGAACGCCGCCTCCCACGACACCGGCACCCCACGCACGAAGGCCTCGGCCAGCGAGGTGTGCAGCCGGAGCAGATCGCCCTGCTCCCGGCGCAGCGTGCCGACCACGACCGGGTCGACCGCGCCGGCCGCCTCCAGGGTGTCCTGGATCGCGGCGGTCAGCACGGGATGCGGGCTCACCTCGACGAACACGCCGTGTCCGGACTCGGCCAGCCCGCGCACCGCGTCCTCGAACCGCACGGTCTCGCGCAGGTTCGTCGCCCAGTAGTCGGCGTCCATCCCGGCGGTGTCCAACCAGTCCCCGGTCACCGTCGACCACACCGGCACCGACCCCGAAACCGGCACGATCCCGGCCAGATCCGCCACGATCCGGCCCCGGATCTCCTCCACCTGCGCCGAATGCGACGCGTAATCCACCGGAATCAACCGCGCCCGACCACCCTCGTCGGTCACCACGGCCACCAACTCGGCCAACGCATCAGGCTCCCCGGACACCACCACCTGCCCCGGACCGTTCACCGCCGCAACCGAGATCCGCCCACCCCACGCCGCGATCCGCTCACGCACCACCGGCTCGGACAACGCCACCGACGCCATCCCGCCCCGCCCGGACAGCGCCAGGATCGCCCGGCTGCGCAGGGCGACGACCGCGGCGCCGTCCTCCAGGGACAACCCGCCCGCCACCACGGCCGCCGCGATCTCGCCCTGGGAGTGCCCGACGAGCGCGTCCGGAACGACCCCGTACGCCCGCCAGACCTCGGCCAACGACACCAACACCGCCCAGAGCACCGGCTGGACCACATCCACCCGATCCAACGACGGCGCACCCGCGACCCCGGTCAGCACGTCGACCAACGACCAGTCCAGGTGCGGTTCGACGGCCTTGGCGCACTCGTCGAAGCGGGCCGCGAAGACCGGTGCCTCCGCGTACAGGTCGGCGGCCATGCCGGTCCACTGCGAGCCCTGGCCGGGGAAGACGAAGACGGTGCGGCCGGGTGCGCCCGCCGTCCCGGTGACCACGGTCGGGGTCTGCTCGCCGCGCGCCAACGCGGCGAGTCCGTCCGCCAGTTCCGCACGATCCGCGCCCAGGACGACGGCGCGCTCGCCGAAGACCGAGCGTGCGGAGACGAGGGAGAGGCCGACCTCGGCCGCGCCGGGCACATCGATCAGTCGAGCCGCCTGCGCGCGCAGCGCCGGTACCGACTTGGCGGAGAGCACCCACGGAATCGACGGCGCCGACACGGTCGTCGGCGACTCGGCGACCTCGCGGTCCTCGTCCGGCAGTTCGATGATCACGTGTGCGTTGGTCCCGCTCACCCCGAACGCCGACACCGCCGCCCGCCGAGGCCGATCCACCTCCGGCCACGGCCGAGCCTCGGTCAACAACCGCACCCCGCCCGACGACCAGTCCACATGCGGCGTCGGCTCGTCCACATGCAGCGTTCCGGGCAACACGCCGTGGCGCAGCGCCTCGATCATCTTGATCACCCCGGCCACTCCCGCGGCGGCCTGCGCGTGGCCGATGTTGGACTTCAACGAGCCCAACCACAACGGCCGTTCCGGCGCCCGGTCCCGGCCGTAGGTGGCCAGCAGGGCCTGGGCCTCGATCGGGTCGCCCAGCCGGGTGCCGGTGCCGTGCGCCTCGACCGCGTCCACGTCGGCGGGGGTCAGGCCGGCGTTGGCGAGCGCCCTGCGGATCACCCGCTGCTGCGACGGGCCGTTGGGGGCGGTGAGTTGACTGCTGGTGCCGTCCTGGTTGACCGCGCTGCCCCGAAGGACCGCCAGCACCCGCCGGCCGGCTCGGCGGGCGTCCGAGAGCCGTTCCAGGACGAGCAGGCCGACGCCCTCCGCCCAGCCGGTGCCGTCGGCGGCGCCGGCGAACGCCTTGCAGCGGCCGTCGGCGGACAGTCCGCGCTGGCGGGCGAACTCGACGAACATCCCGGGCGAGGCCATCACGGTGGCCCCGCCCGCGAGGGCGAGATCGCACTCCCCGCCGCGCAGCGACTGCGCCGCCAGATGCAGCGCGACCAGCGAGGACGAGCACGCGGTGTCCACGGTCACCGCCGGGCCCTCGAAGCCGAAGGTGTACGAGATCCGCCCCGACGCGACACTGGTGGTGCCGCCGGTCAGCACGTAGCCGTCGACCCGGTCGGGCGTGGACTTGTACAGGCGCGGCGTGTACTCCTGCGCGATCACGCCGGCGAAGACTCCGGTGGCCGAGCCGCGGACCGCCGCCGGGTCGATCCCGGCGTCCTCCAGCGCCTCCCAGGCGGTTTCCAGGAGCAGCCGCTGCTGCGGGTCGGCGGCCAGCGCCTCGCGCGGCGAGACGCCGAAGAAGGCCGCGTCGAACTCGGCCGCGTCGTAGAGGAATCCGCCCTGTCGGGTGTACGTCCTGCCGACCGCGTCCGGGTCCGCGTCGTAGAGGCCGTCCAGGTCCCAGCCACGGTCGGTGGGGAAGCCGCCGATCGCGTCCCGACCCTCGGCCACCAGCCGCCACAGGTCCGCCGCCGAGTGCACGCCCCCGGGCAGTCGGCAGCCGATGCCGACCACGGCGATCGGCTCGTTCCGGGCTTCCTCGTTCTCCCGCAACCGGCGCCGGGCCTGGTGCAGGTCGGCGGTCACCCGGGTCAGGTAGTCACGCAGCTTCTCTTCGTTCGCCATGGGGTATCAGCCTTTTTCCGTGCGGCGGCTTCGCCGTGATGTGGTACGCGTCGGGGTGCCCTGCGGGCCCGCGTGGATCCACGCGGGCCCGCTCGGGCCTGCTCGGGCCCGGGCGAGGGTGCTGCGCCGGCTCAGGAGATGCCGAGTTCGTTGTCGATGAAGTCGAAGAGGTCGTCGTCCGTGCCCGCGCCGAGTCGGGCGATCACCGCCGAGGTCGGGTCCTCGGGGGCGTCGACACCGAGCCGGCCGAGCAGCCCGTACAGCCGGGCGACCGCGTCGGCGCGGAAGCCCTCGTCGGGATCGGTTCCGGCGTCGAGCAGGTCGGCCAACGAAAGTTGCCAGCGGTCGAGTTCGTCGAGCAGTCGACCGCCGTCCGGGGCCGCCGGGGCCGGGGCGAGCAGGTCGCGCAGGTGCTCGGCCAGCGCGATCGGGGTGGGATGGTCGAAGGCCAGCGTGGAGGGCAGGTCCAGGCCGGTGCCGGCGTTGATCCGGTTGCGCAGCTCGATCGCGCCGAGCGAATCGAACTCGGCTTCCAGGAACCCGCGTTCGGGCACGATCGAGGCCGGTCCGTCGTGGCCGAGCACGGCTGCGGCGGTGTGGCGCACGAACAGCAGGAGTTCGCGGCGCTGTTCGTCGACCGAGCGGCCGGCGAGTCGGTCCCGCAACCCGGCCGCGGGTTTGCGGCCGCTGCGCCCGGCGCCGCGCTGAGCGGGCACCCGGGCCTGACCGGCCGCGCGGGTCAGGCCCGCGAGTACGCCTCCGGTCGCGTCCGGGCGCAGCGTGCCGGTGTCGATCCGGGCGGCGATCGGTGCGGGCAGCGGGGTGTCCAGGGCCCGGTCGAGCAGGTCGAGGGCGGTGTCGGTGCGCATCGGGGCCAGACCGCTGCCCGCGAGCCGGCGCCGGTCCACGTCGGTCAGGTGTGCGGCCAGGCCGCCCGCCTCGGCCCAGTGGCCCCAGCCGATCGAGGTGGCGGCCAGGCCGAGGCTGTGCCGGTGGTGGGCGAGCGCGTCCAGGAAGGTGTTGGCCGCGGCGTAGGCGCTCTGGCCCGGGTTGCCGAGTACGCCGACGGCGGACGAGTAGAGCACGAAGGCGGACAGGTCCAGGTCGGCGGTGAGCGTGTGCAGGTGCCAGGCGGCGTCGACCTTGGGCCGCAGTACGGCGTGCAGGCGATCGGGGTCGGTGCCGGTGAGCGCGCCGTCGGCGACCACACCCGCGGTGTGCACGACCGCGGTCAGCGGGTGTGCGGTCGGGATGCCGGCCAGCAGTTCGGCGAGCGCGGTCGGGTCGGCCACATCGCACGCGGCGATCTCGACCGCGGCACCGGCCGCGGCCAGTTCGGTGCGCAGTTCGGCGGCGCCGGGGGCGGCCGGGCCGTGCCGGCCGACCAGGAGCAGGTGTCGGGCGCCGTGTTCGGCGACCAGGCGGCGGGCGGCGAGGGCGCCGAGGGTTCCGGTGCCGCCGGTGATCAGGACCGTGCCGGTGGGGTCGAACGGGGTGCGGGTGGGCGCGATGGTGAGGACGAGTTTTCCGGTGTGTCGGGCCTGGCTCAGCCGGCGCAGTGCCGGGATCGCGTGTCGGGCGTCCCATGCGGTGACCGGCAGCGGGGTGAGCGTTCCGGCCGCGAACAGCGGGGCCAGGGCCCGCGACATGCGGGCGATGTGCGCGGGGTCCAGGGTCAACAGGTCGAAGGCGCGGTAGTCGATCCCCGGGTGGGCGGCGCGTACCTCGGCCGGGTCGCGGGGGTCGGTCTTGCCCAGTTCGACGAACCGGCCGCCCGGAGCGAGCAGTCGCAGGGACGCGTCGGTGAACTCGCGGGCGAGCGCGTTGAGCACGATGTCGACGCCCCGGCCGGCGGTGCCGGCGCGGAATCGGTCCTCGAAGTCGAGGGTGCGGGAGGAGGCGATGCGTTCGTCGGGCAGGCCCTGGGCGCGCAGAGTCGGCCACTTGGCCGGGCTCGCGGTGCCGTGTACGTCGGCGCCCAGGTGGCGGGCGAGTTGTACGGCGGCGGTACCGACCCCGCCGGTCGCGGCGTGCACCAGGACCGATTCCCCGGCGCGCAGTCCGGCCAGTTCGACCAGGCCGTGCCAGGCGGTCAGGAACGCGACCGGGACGGTCGCGGCCTGGGCGTACGTCCACCCGGTCGGGATCGGGGTGAGCAGGCGGTGGTCGACCACGGCCTGTGACCCGAGCACCCCGGGCAGCAGGCCCATCACCCGATCGCCGACCGCGAATTCCGTGACGTCCGGAGCGACTTCGAGGACCCGGCCGGCGCCCTCCGCGCCGATCCTGGCGGTGCCGGGGTAGACGCCGAGGGCGATCAGTACGTCGCGGAAGTTCAGTCCCGCGGCGCGCAGCGCGATCCGCACCCGGCCGGGCGCCAACGGCGCGGCGGCCTCGGGGGCCGGCAACATCGCGACGTTGTCGATCGTGCCGGGTTCGGTGACGTCGAGCCGCCACGGCACGTCGGCGTGTGGTGGTTCGAGCGCGTCGTCCGGACGCACCCGGGCCACGCGCGGGGCGAGGATGTCGCCGCCGCGCAGCGCGAGTTGCGGTTCCGGGCCGGCGAGTGCGGCGGGCAGCGCGGCGAGCGAGTCGGGATGGGTGTCCAGGTCGAGCACCCGCAACCGGCCCGGGTGTTCGCCGGAGGCGGCCCGGACCAGGCCCCACAGGCCGGCGGCGGTCGGGTCGCGCACGTCCTCGCCGGGGTGGGTGGCGATCGCCTCGCGGGTGACCAGGACCGGTGCGATGTCGCCGAGTTCGGGGTCGGCCAACCAGGCGCCCAGCAGCGTCACGGCCCGCTCGGTGACCGCGTGTGTGGCCACGACGGTGCCCAGTTCCGGGACGGGTCGGGCGAACGGGACCAGGACGCGGGCGGGTCGGGCCGCGCCGGCGGCCAACGCGGTACGCAGTGCGTCGAGGTCGCGGTGGAATACGACGGGCCGGTCGTCGGCTTCGGCGAGCGCGGTGAGACCGAACGGGTCGGCGGGCTCGCCGAGCACCACCCAACCCCCGTGCGTCGCGGCCGACTCCCCCGGCGGCACCGGCATCCAGTCCACCCGGTACCAGGAGTCCGCGGCCGAAGCCGGGCCCGAACCGGGACCGGCGCCCGGTCGGGTCGCGAGCCGGTCCACCGGGATCGCGCGCAGGGTCAGCCGGTCGATCGTCACGACGGGTGTGCCCCGGTCGTCGGTGGCGGTCAGGGCGACCGTGTCCGCGCCGATCGTGTTGATCCGGACCCGCAGTTCGCGCGCCCCGTCGCCGTGCGCGGTGACCCCGGCCCAGGCGAACGGCAGCCGGGTCGGCGCCGCCGGGTCGGCGCCGGGCAGCAGCGCCACCACGGCGTGCAGCGCGGCGTCGAGCAGCGCGGGGTGGACCCGGTGGCCGATCTCCGCGACCTCTTCGGGCAGTTCCACCTCGGCGAGCAGGTCGTCGCCGGCCTGCCAGGCGGCGATCAGGCCCTGGAAGGTCGTGCCGTAGTGGTAGCCCAGGGCGGCCAGGCGGTCGTAGACGTCGTCGACGTCGATCGGGCTCGCCCCGGGCGGCGGCCACGCCGTGTCGGTCGGCGCGGGCGTCGTGTCCCGGGCCGGGTCCAGCCGGCCGGTGGCGTGTCGGGTCCAGGTCTCGGTGTCGGCGGCGCGCGAGTGCACGGTCAGCTCCCGGGTGCCGTCCGGCTGTTCGGCGCCGACGGCGAGTTCGATCCGGACCGGTTCCGCGTCGGGCAGCACCAGCGGTGCGGCCAGCACGAGTTCGCCGACGCCGCCCGCGCCGGTCTGCTCGGCGGCGTACAACGCGAGGTCGACGAAGGCGGTGCCGGGCAGCAGGACCGTGTCCTGTACCGCGTGGTCGGCGAGCCAGGGCAGGGTCCTGGTGGACAGGGTTCCGGTCCAGACCCGGCCGGAGCCGTCCGCGCGGGTCAGATCCGCGCCC
Organism: Embleya hyalina; assembly: GCF_003967355.1. Taxonomy (GTDB): domain Bacteria; phylum Actinomycetota; class Actinomycetes; order Streptomycetales; family Streptomycetaceae; genus Embleya; species Embleya hyalina. The sequence continues at coordinate 147,176 of NZ_BIFH01000032.1, forward strand.
AGGAACGGGTGTTCGCTCGGGTCGAGCCCGGCCGAGGTCGGGTCGGCGCCCGCCCGGGGCGTGTCCAGCCAGTACCGGCGACGCCGGAACGCGTAGGTGGGCAGCTCGACCCGGCCCGCCTCGTACCCGTCGCGGGTCGCGGTCCAGTCGATCGGCGTGCCGGTGACGTGCAGCCGGGCCAGCGCGTGGGTGAAGGTCGCCGGTTCGGGGCGGTCGGCGCGCAGCGCGGCGACCACGACCGCCGACGGGTCGTCCAGGTTCGCCAGGGCGAGCGCGGTCAGCACGGCGTCGGGGCCGAGTTCGAGGAAGGTGGTGGTGCCGAGGTCGGCGAGTCGGCGGATGCCGTCGCGGAAGCGCACCGCCTCGCGGATGTGCCGGACCCAGTAGTCGGGATCGGCGAGCTCGGCGGCGTCGGCGAGGTCGCCGGTCAGATTGGACACGATCGGGATGCGCGGCGCGCCGAAGCGTATGCCCGCCGCCACCGCGCGGAACTCCTCCAGCACGGCGTCCATGTGCGGGGAGTGGAACGCGTGGCTCACGTGCAGTCGTCTGCTCTTGCGACCGGCGGCCCGCCACCGGTCGGCGAGCGCTTCGACGAGGTCGGCCGTACCCGAGATCACCACCGAGTCGGGGCCGTTCACGGCCGCGATACCGACCTCGGTGCGGTGTTCGGCGATCAGCTCGTCGATCTCGTCCTCGCTGCCCTGGAGTGCGATCATCCCACCGGTGGCGGGCAGTTGCCCCATCAATCGGCCCCGGGCGACGACCAGCGCGGCGGCGTCCGGGAGGTCGAGCACACCGGCGATGTGGGCCGCGGTGAGTTCGCCGATCGAGTGGCCGATCAGGTGGTCCGCACGCACCCCGTACGCCTCGGCGAGGCGGTACAGCGCGGTCTCGATCGCGAACAGCGCGGGCTGGGTGTACGCGGTTTCGCCGAGCAACGCGGCCTCGGCGCTGCCCGGTTCGGCGAACAGCAGGTCACGCAGCGGCCGTTCGAGGGCGGCGTCCAGGTGTGCCAGCGTCTCGTCCAGGGCGCGGGCGAACACCGGTTCGGCGGCGTAGAGTTCGCGGCCCATACCGACACGCTGGCTGCCTTGCCCGCTGAACAGCACGGCCAGCGGCCCGCTCGGGCGGGCGGCGCCCTCGATCACGTTGACCGCGTCGACCCCGTCGACGAGCGCGTCGAGCCCGCGCAGCAGGTCGTCCCGGCCCCTCCCGGTGATCACCGCGCGGTGGGCGAGGGTGTCCCGGGTGCCGGCCAGGGCCAGGGCCAGGTCGCCGAGCGCGAGGTCGGGACGCTCGGCCAGGTGTGCACGCAACCGGGCGGCCTGGGCGGGCAGCGCGTCCTCGCTCGCGGCGGACAACGTCCACGGCCCGGCGTCGTCCCGGACGGCGGCGGTCGGCGGCGCCTCGATCGGGGCCTGTTCCAGGATCACGTGCGCGTTGGTGCCGCTGATCCCGAACGAGGACACCGCGGCGCGGCGCGGCCGGTCGGTGGCGGGCCAGGGGGTGGGCTCGGCGAGCAGGCGCACCCCTCCCCGGGCCCAGTCCACGTGCGGTGACGGTGCGTCCAGGTGCAGCGTGCGGGGCAGTTCGCCGTGCCGCATGGCCTCGATCAGCGCGATCACGCCGGTGACGCCGGCGGCGGCCTGGGTGTGGCCGAGGTTGGACTTGACCGAGCCGACGAGGAGCGGGCGATCGGCCGGCCGGTCCGCGCCGTACGTGGACAGCAGCGCCTCGGCCTCGATCGGGTCGCCGAGGGTGGTGCCGGTCCCGTGTGCCTCGACCGCGTCGACCTCGGCCGCGCTCAGCCCGGCGTCGTGGAGCGCGGCGCGGATCACCCGCCGCTGCGCGGGCCCGTTGGGCGCGGTCAGCCCGTTGGACGCGCCGTCCTGGTTGATCGCGCTGCCCCGGAGCACGGCGAGTACGGGATGCCCGTTGCGGCGCGCGTCGGAGGCGCGCTCCAGGAGGACCAGGGCGGCGCCCTCGGCCCAGGCGGTGCCGTCGGCGGCGGCGGCGAACGGCTTGCAGCGGCCGTCGGGGGCGAGCCCGCGCTGCCGGCCGAACTCGGTGAACATGCCGGGCGTGGACATCACGGTGACCCCGCCGGCCAGCGCGAGGGTGCACTCGCCCGCGCGCAGCGAACGCGCCGCCAGGTGCAGCGCGACCAGGGACGACGAGCACGCGGTATCGATGGTGAGCGCCGGGCCCTCCAGGCCGAGGGTGTACGCGAGCCGCCCGGACGCGACGCTCGTCAGCGCGCCGGTGAGCAGGTGTCCGGCGTAGTCCCCGGGGGCCTCGTGCAGGCGCGGCCCGTACTCCTGCGGCATGGTGCCGACGAAGACGCCCGCCCGGGTGCCACGCAGCGTGCTCGGGGCGATGCCCGCCCGCTCGACCACCTCCCACGCGGTCTCCAGGAGCAGTCGCTGCTGCGGATCCATCGCGGCGGCCTCGCGCGGGCTGATCCCGAAGAAGCCCGCGTCGAAGGTGTCGGCGGCGTGCACGAACCCGCCCGCGCGTACGTAGGTCGTCCCGGGTCGGCCGTGCTCGGGGTCGGGGTCGTGGAGCGCGTCGAGGTCCCAGCCCCGGTTGGTCGGGAACGGGCCGATCGTGTCGGTGCCGGTCGCGAGCAGGTCCCACAGCGCCTCGGGGGTGTCCGCGCCACCGGGCCACCGGCCGCCGGCCGCGACGATGACGATCGGGTCGTCCTCGGGCGCGGCCGGCGCCGGGCCGGTCCCGGGCCGGCCGGCATCCGCGGGCACGGTGCCGGCCGTGCGGTGCGCGAGATGGCCGGCGACGGCCCGGGGGGTCGGGTGGTCGAACGTGAGCGAGGCGGACAGCGAGGTCCCGCTCGCGGCGGCCAGTCGGTCGCGGAACTCCAGCGCGCCGACCGAGTCGAAGCCGAGGTCCTTGAAGGTGCGATCGGGGTCGACCGCACCGGGGCCGGCGTGGCCGAGGACAACGGCGGCGGTGGCGCGGACCAGAACGAGGGGGTCGGGGGCGGCGGTACGGGGCTCGGCGTGGCCGGACCCGTCGGCGCGATGCGAACCTCCGGTGCCGTCGGCGCCGTCGCCCGCCTCGGCGGGCACCGCGCTCCGGGCCGGCGCGGATCCGGCTTCCCCGCTCGCCGGCGCGTCGTGCGGCGTCCCCGGCGGTTCCGCGATCCAGTGCGGTGTCGGCAGGAAGGCGTACGTGGGCAGTTCGGTCCGTCGGGCGTCGGCCGGCAGTGCGGCGGTCCAGTCCACGGGGACGCCGTGGACGTATGCCTGGGCCAGCGAGGTCAGCAGTCGGCGGGCCCCGCCGTCGTCGCGCCGCAGCGTGCCCACCGTCAGCGCGGCGGCGGCCCCCTCGGAGCCGGCTCCGTCGAGGATCTGCCGAAGTCCCATGGTGAGCACGGGATGCGGGCTCGCCTCGACGAAGGTGCGCCGGCCGTCGGCGAGCGCGGCGTGGACCGCGTCCTCGAAGCGCACGGTGCCGCGCAGGTTGCGGTACCAGTAGTCGACGTCCAGCCCGGCGGTGTCCAGCGGGCCGCCGGTGACCGTGGAGTAGAACGTGATGTCGCTCGATACCGGTGCGAGCCCGTCGAGTTCGCGGGCCAGGTCGGCGCGCAGCGGCTCCACGTGCGCCGAGTGCGAGGCGTAGTCGACCGGGATGGACCGGACGTCCACGCCGGCCTCGGTGTAGTCGGCGAGCAGCGTGTCCAGCGCGTCGCGGTCGCCGGAGACCACGGTGGACGACGGCCCGTTGATCGCGGCGATCGCGATCCGGCCGGCCTGTACGGCCGGAGCGGCGCGCACCTCGTCGGCCGGGAGCGGTATGGAGGCCATGCCGCCGCCGGGCGCGAGGCCGGCCAGGAGCCGGCTGCGTCGGGCGACCAGGCGCGCGGCGTCGGCCAGGGTGAGCGCACCGGCGATGTGCGCGGCGGCGATCTCCCCCTGCGAGTGGCCGACCACCGCGTCCGGGCGCACGCCGAACGCCTCCCACAGACGGGCCAGCGAGACCATCACGGCGAACAGCGCGGGCTGTACGACGTCGACGCGGTCGAGCCCGGGCGCGCCGGGCACGTCCCGCAGGACGTCGTGCGGCGACCAGTCGACGTGCGGCGCGAGCGCGTCCGCGCAGGCGTCCAGGTGTGCCGCGAACACCGGGGACTCGGCGCGGAGTCGCCGGGCCATGCCGATCCACTGGGAGCCCTGGCCCGGGAAGACGAACACGGTGGAGGTGTGCGGGTGGGCGACACCGGTCACCGCACCGGCACTGGGCAGTCCGGCCGCCAACGCGGCGGCCGCGTCCCGGAGTTCGGTCGAGTCCTCGCCCAGGAGCACGGCCCGGTGGGCGAATGCGGTGCGGTGGACCGCGAGGGTGAGCGCGACGTCCCCGGGCGCGGCGTCCACCGTCGCGAGCCGGCCGGCCTGGCCGGGCAGCGCGCGCGGGTCCCGGGCGGACAGCGGCCACGGCAGGACGGGCGCGACGAGCGCGCGGGGGCCGTCGGGCGCGGGCGCCTCACCCGCCCTCGCGGGGGCCTCGCCCACCACCACATGGCAGTTCGTCCCACCCATCCCGAACGAGCTGACCCCCGCGAGCAGCGGCCGGTCCGGGTGCGGCCACGGTCCCGGTTCGGTCCGCACCCGCAGTCCGTTTCCGGCCGGGTCGATCGCCGGGTTCGCGGTGGTGTGGTGCAGGCTCGCGGGCAGCGTGCGCCGGCGGATCCCGAGCACCGTCTTGAGCAGTCCGACGATGCCGGAAGCACCCTCCAGGTGACCGATGTTGGTCTTGACCGAGCCCACCGCGAGCCGGTCCGCGCCGGTGCGGCCGGCGCCGTAGGCGATACCGAGCGCGGCGGCTTCGATCGGGTCGCCGACGCGGGTGCCGGTGCCGTGCAGTTCGACGTACTGGATCCGGTCGGGCGCCACCCCGGCGGCGCTCGCGGCGCGGCGCAGCACGTCGGTCTGGGCGCCGACGTCCGGCACCGTCAGGCCGTCGGTGTCGCCGTCGCTGGTGACCGCGCTGCCGTGGATCACCGCGTGGATCGGGTCGCCGTCGGCGAGCGCCCGGTCCAGCGGCTTGAGCAGCAGCACCGCGCCGCCCTCGCCGCGCACGAAGCCGTTGGCGCGGGCGTCGAAGGTGAACGAGCGGTGGTCCGGGGACAACGCGCCGAAACGTTCCGCGGCGACGGTGCTCTCCGCCGCCAGGTTCAGGTGCACGCCGCCGGCGAACGCGACGGTGGACTCGCCGCTGCGCAGGCTCTCGCAGGCCAGGTGTACCGCGACCAGCGAGGAGGACTGCGCGGTGTCGACGGTCAGGCTCGGGCCGTGCAGGTCCAGGGCCCAGGACAGGCGATTGGCGATCAGCGCGCGGGCGACGCCGGTGAAGGTGTGCCGGGTGATCGCGTCGGTCCCGTACCGGTGCACCACGGTGGACCAGTCGCCGGCGATCGCGCCGACGAACACGCCGGCCCGGGTGCCCGCGAGGGATCCGGGCACGAGGCCGGCGTCCTCGGCGGCCTCCCACCCGAGTTCGAGGGCCAGCCGCTGGTGCGGGTCCATCGCGTCGGCCTCGCGCGGCGAGATGCCGAAGAACGCCGCGTCGAAGGTGTCCACCCGGTCGAGGTATCCCCCGGGACGCAGGTCCGCGCCGCGTCGGCGCTCGGCGCCCGCCTCGCCGACGGCGTCCACGCCGTCGGCGAGCAGTCGCCAGAACGCGGCCGGGTCGGCGGCGCCCGGCAGCCGGCAGGCGGTTCCGATGACGGCGATCGCGGCGCCGTGCCGGTCGCGGTCGCCGGCGGTGTTCTCACTGGTCGTCATCATCGCGGAGTGTCGCCCCCCATGCCGATCGGTCCGATCCCGAACGGCGACGTGTGCGCCGAACGACCTCAGGATTCGTCCGGCGCACCCCGCCCGAATACCCCTGTCGATCCCCTACCGACCCCATAGCGGAGGGGGTCCGGAACGACCCCTGTCGGGGCATGCCGAGGGCCGCCGAACGTGCGGCTCGGCGGCCCTCGGTCGTGCTCCCCGATCGGGGTCTTCTCAGCCCGCGATCTCCTCCTCCAGCCAGGGCGGCAGGTCCAGTCGGCGGGCCACCCCGAGCTTGCGGTACACCCGGGTCAGGTGTTGTTCGACGGTGCTGACCGTGATGAACAGCCGGCGGGAGATCTCCCGGTTGGTCTGGCCCTGGGCGGCCAGCGCGGCGACGCGGCGTTCGGCGTCGCTCAGGCCCGCGCCGGGCTGCTCGTCGACGCCCGGGGAGGCGCTCGGGGACGTGGGCGGGGACGTGGTCGGCAGTGTGATGCGCGCCGTTTCGCGGTGTTCGGGTCGCCCGGGGCGTTCGGCGATCCGGTCCGCCTCGCGGTTCGTCGCGGGTTCGTGGATCGGCGCCGGTTCGGGGGTCGTGCCGCGCAGGCGCGCTATCGCGCCGTCCCGGTCGGGTACGGCGGCCAGCCGGTCGGTGCGCGGCAGGGTGTGCGGCAGCTCGGCCCGGCACACCTCGGACAACTGCCGGGCGCGGCGGGCCGCTCGCCGGGCCCGGCCGAAGTCGCCCAGTTCGCGGTAGGCGTTGCCGAGCTGGGCGAACACCAGGGACAGCTCGAAGCGGTCCCCGCAGGCCTGGAGTTCGCGGATGGACTCCCACAACAGCGCCGGACGGCGCCGCAGTTCGACCACCGACGCCTGCACGCCGAGCGCCAGCCCCCGGGTGCGCGACGGTTCGTCCGCGAGCCGGTCGAACTGTTCGGCCAACAACTCGCGGGCCGCGTCGTGGTCGCCGAGGTGCACGTGGGCCCGGGCCGCCTCGACCCGCCAGGGCACCAGGCCGGGCAGGTCGATCCGCCACGCCGTCATCAGCTCGCCGCAGGACAGGAAGTCGTGCAGCGCCGCGTCGGCGCGGCCGGTGGCCAGGTTGTACCGCCCGCAGGCGTGCAGGTAGTGCAGTCCGGCCGGGGTGTGGAACATCGCGCCGGGGACGGGGAGTTCGAGGAGCCGGGCGGCCTGGTCGCGGTCGCCGCGCGCGACCGCGGCGACGATCCGGGCGGCCAGCGGAACCCCTACTGCCACCCCCCAGCCCTCGGGGGCGATCCGGGTCAGCGCGGTCGCGGCACTCTCCTCGGCGCCGAGCAGGTCGCCCTGGCGGACGGTGATCTCGCCGAGCACCGCCGAGAACAGCGCGTGGGCGATCGGACTGCGCCGCCCGGCCGCCCGGTCGATCAGCGCGACGCACCACTCCTGGGCCTCGGCGGCCCGGTCCGCGTAGACCAGTGCGGTCAGCGCGGAGGTGAGCGATTCCACCGTGGCGTCCTCCAGGCGCGAGCCGCGCAGGATGCGCTCGGCCCGGTCGCAGACCCGGTCGGCGTCGAGCCGGCCGGCCAGGACGTCGGTGAGCAGGTCCAGTCCCTCGATCCGGCCGATGGTCGCGGGCAGCGGGGACACCTCGGCCCCGTATTCGGGCAGGTCCGCGTCGACGGCCGGGTACCAGTACTTGAGCCAGACCCGCGCGGCCCGGGTCTCGGCGGCGGTGACCCACTCGGCCGACTCGCCGGGCGAGCAGGACTGCCGGCCCGCCTCGATCACGGCCCTGGCCTCCTCGAGCCGGCCGTACCAGGCGAGGTAGCGCACGCACGCCAGCGCGTCCCGGCCGCTGAGCCGGCCGTCGCGCACCGCGGTGGCCAGCCACGGCACGTGTCGCGCGGCGGCGGCCGGGTTGACCAGCCACTCCAGTCCGATCAGGAAGGCCTTGATCGACACCCGGGTGCATTCGTCCGGCGCGATGCGTTCGGCCAGTTTGAGGTAGTCGACGGCGAGGCGCAGATCACCCTCGGCGACCACCGCCTCGGCCGCCTCGCGCAGCGTGCGCACCGCCCACGGCGCGCGGAACTCCCCGGCGCCCGCGAGGTGTTTGGCCACCGCCTCGGACGGCGCGCCGTCGATGTGGCGCAGCGTGGCGGCCCGGCCGTGTCCACGTTCGCGTTCCGGCCGGGTCATCGTGTCCAGCACGGCCGCGCGGGCACGATCGTCGCGAAATCGTCCGCAGGCGACCAGTCCGGCGTCGTTGAGGGTGCGCGCCGCGCGGGTGGCGGTGGCGGGTTCGAGGCCGACCAGCTCGGCCAGGCCCTCGCTCGTGCCCGACTCGCCGAGCAGCGCCAACCCGCGCGCGACCTCCACGGTGGCCGGGTCCAGGCGGTACAGGCAGCCGACCAGTGCTCGGCAGTAGGCGTCGGCCGCGGTCGCCCGGAGCGGGCGCCGGGCGCTGTCGGAGCGGTGTCCCGCGCCCATGTCCTCCAGTAAGGCTCGGATCAACAGCGGGTTGCCGCCGCTGAGTTCGAGGACATCGGCGGTCAGCCGGGCGGCGGCGGTCGGGCCGACGGCGGGTTCGAGCAGTTCGCCGACCGAGGCGCGGCCGAGCAGGCCGAGCCGGATCCGCCGGTGGTGCGGCTGGCGTTCGACGTCGGCGGAGAAGCCGGCGAACGCCGCCGAGGCGGCCGCGGCGTACTCGCGTTCGCCGAGCAGGACCAGCACTCGCGCGGTGCGGATCCGCCGGATCAGGTGGGCCAGGAACTGCAACGACACCGGATCGGCGTGCTGGATGTCGTCCACGACCACCACGACCGGCCGCGACTCGGCCAACGTCAAGACCACCGCCGACAGTTCGTGCACCGCGCGGACCGTGGTGGCGTCCAACGCGTCGGTGCCGCCGAAGGCGGCGGTATGGGCGCCGTCGTCCAGGAGCCGGTCGATCCGGGCCGGGTCCTCGTCGGCGAGCGGGGCCGACTGGAGCAGTTGGCGCACCACCCCGAGCGGAAAGTCCTGCTCCATCGGGGTGCCGACGGCGCGCAGGAACAGCGCCTCGTCGGCGGCGGGCCGCTCGGCGAAGGCGTGCAGGAGGGCGGTCTTGCCGACCGCCACGGGCCCGCAGACGGTGGTCGCGCCGCCGACCCCGGTCGCGCAGCGGGCCCGGGCGGTATCCAGTCGGCTGAGTTCCTCGGTTCGCCCCACGAAAAACACGTGCCACTCCCCCGGCGGAAATCCAAGTGTTTCCGCTTGTTGAATTAGCTATTGCCTCTGATTAACATTTGCGCACGCCGGTGACACATCGGGGCCGCGGCGTCGCGGAATATCCCGGTTCGGCGGCTCGTCGACGCGCGACGGCCGGAACACGCGTTGTCGGGCCCGATCCGCGGGGGCCGCCGGGCCTGCCGACACGCCGAGGCAACCTCGGACGTCGGGGTGTGATCGATCCGACCCCGGTCGGATCACGGAGGATTCAGCGACACAGCCCGCTGGACATGCGGGCGAGATCCACGTCGAGGCGGGACACCAGTGCGAGGCGCCAAGCGCTCGCTCCACGGGTCCCCTGCACGGCCGTCTCCGAAAAAAGAAGTGGAAGAGTCCCGAATCGGTGATTCGGACTTTCGCTCCATAGCTGACCGGCAGTCTAGAAATCCGCCCGCGTCGCGTCAACACGAAGGTCCCGCGAAAGAAAGGCGACATGCGGGCGCGAGGATCGTCCGGGTCCGCACGCGCAAGGGTCGGTAGGGGTCCGCTAGGGGTGCTGGGCGTCCCGACGGCGCGGCTAGTTTCCTCAGGGCCGGGGCCGGTGTTCGCCCCGCTCTGCGCCGCTTCGTGACATCCCCGACTCTCGACAGGACTCGACCATGCGCGTCATCCGACCACGCCTACCCAGAATCGTCGGTGCGGCCCTGGCCGCCGCGTTCGTCCTGTCGGCCTGTTCCTCCACCACGAAGACGGGCCCGAACGCGGCCGAGCCGGCGGCGGGACCGCCGGTCAAGGGCGGTTCGGTGACGGTGGCGATCAACACCGAGCCCACGTGCTTCGACATCCACGTGAGCCCCCAGGACATCACCGCGTCCATCCAGCGCAACGTGTTCGACTCGCTGGTCGCCCAGGACGATCAGGGCAACTTCCAGCCGTGGTTGGCCACTTCGTGGGAGGTGACGCCGGACCTGACCGGCTACACGTTCAAGCTGCGCACCGACGTGAAGTTCACCGACGGCACCCCGTTCGACGCGAACGCGGTCAAGGTCAACTTCGACCGGATCGCGGCCAAGACCACCAAGTCGCAATACGCGGCGAGTCTGCTCGGCCCCTACGCCGGCACCGAGGTGCTCGACCCGGCGACGGTGAGGATCTCCTTCACCAAGCCGTTCGCCCCCTTCCTCCAGGCCGCGAGCACCGCCTACCTGGGCTTCTACTCGCCGCAGACGCTCGCCGCCAACGGCGACAAGCTGTGCGCGGGCGGACCGCAGCTGGTGGGCACCGGCCCGTTCCGCTTCGCCGCGCACACCAAGGGCCAGAGTCTGACCCTGGAGAACAACCCGGCGTACAACTGGGCACCGGCCGGCGCCAAACACCAGGGCGCCGCCTACCTGGACAAGCTGACGTTCCGGTTCCTGACCGAGGACTCGGTCCGGGTCGGCGCGTTCGCCGGCGGCCAGGTGGACATCGCCGGGTCCATCCCGCCGGTCAACGTCAAGAGCCTGGAGGGGCGTTCGGACGTTCGCATCCTGCGCCACGACTTCGCGGGCGCGGTCTACAGCCTGTTCCTGAACACCACCCGGGCGCCCTTCGACGACGAACGGGTGCGGCGGGCGGTACAGCGCGCGATCAACATCGGGCCGAACGTCCAGTCCATCTACTTCGACCAATACCGGCGCGCCTGGGGCCCGTTGGGACCGGCCACCCCGGGCTACGACAAGGCGCTGGAGAACACCTGGCCGTACGACCCGGCGCTGGCGGGCCGGTTGCTGGACGAGGCCGGGTGGACGGGTCGCGACGGCGACGGATACCGGACCCGGGACGGCAAACGTTTGAGCGTGCAGTGGCCCAGCGCTCCCGCCGCCGTGCGCGAACAGCGCGACATCCTGGCCCAGGCCGTGCAGTCGGATCTGAAGAAGATCGGCGTCGAGGTGCAGCGGCCGGCCCTGGACCTGGGCGCGTTCACCACGAACGCCTACGCGGGCCGGTACGACGTGCTGGACATGAGTTGGGCCCGCTTCGAACCGGACGTATTGCGGCTGTACTTCAACTCGGCGAACCTGCCCAGCGCCGGTGGGCAGAACGCCGCCTGGCTGAGCAATCCGCAGATCGACCAGTGGACCGACGCGGCGGCGGCGACGCTGGACCGGGCCGCCCGCGACCGGCTGTACGCGCAGACCCAGGGGTGGGTGATCGAGCACGCGGCGGTGGTCCCGCTCTACGCGGCCACCACGCTCTTCGCCACCGGCAGGCAGATCAACGGACTGCGTCTGGACCCGAACGCCTGGCCGCTGTTCCACGACGTGTGGAGCACGCGGCGATGAGTTCCCCACCGACCATGGCGGACGCGCCGACCCCGGTCGACGCGTCCGCCCCGGCCGAGGCCGCGCCGTCCGCCGATCCGGGCCCGCGGGCGCCGATGCGGCTGCTGCGCGCGGTCGGCGCCCGACTGGTGGCCGTCGCCTCCGTGCTGCTCGGCGCGGCGACGCTCGCCTTCGTCGGGCTCAAGCTGCTCCCGGGCGATCCGGTGGCCACGCTCCTGGGCCCGCAGACCACCGCGTCGCCGGCCGTACGGGCGCAGATCCGCGCCGACTACGGCTTCGACGAACCGGTCTTGCGGCAGTACCTGCACTATCTGGGCGAGTTGCTGCACGGCCGACTCGGCGAGTCCTATCAGCTCCAGCAACCCGTCTCCGCGCTGATCGGCGAGCAGTTCCGGCCGACCCTCGAACTGGCCTCGGCCGCGCTGGGGTTGGCGGTGGTGATCGCCGTGGTCTCGGCGATCACCACCGCCGGGCGCCGGTCCGGGCTGCGTTCGGCGTTGAGCGCGTGGGAGTTGGTCGCGGTCTCCACGCCGTCGTTCTGGCTGGGCATCGTGTTGCTCACCGTGTTCTCGTTCCGGCTCCAGTGGTTCCCGGTGGCCGGCACCGAGGGTGTACAGACCCTGGTGCTGCCGGCCGTGACGCTCGCGCTGCCGATCGCGGGGGTGCTGGCCCAGGTGTTGCGCGAGGGCTTGGAGACGGCGCTGGCCGAGCCGTTCGTGGTCACCGCACGGGCGCGCGGGCTGAGCCGGATCGCGGTACGTGTGCGGCACGCGTTCCGGCACGCGGCGATTCCGCTGCTGACCCTCTCGGGCTGGCTGACCGGCACCCTGCTCGGCGGCACGGTCCTGGTCGAGAAGGTCTTCGCCCGACCCGGGATCGGCGCACTGACCCTGCAGTCGGTGAACACCAAGGACATGCCGGTGGTGATGGGCGTCGTCCTGCTCGCCGCCCTGGTGTTCGTGGTGATCTCGCAGGTCACCGATCTGCTCTACCTCGTCATCGATCCACGGCTGCGGAAGGGGTGACCCGATGGCCCAGGCAACGATCGACAAGGCCAGGCCGGTACGGATCCGGCGACGCGGGCGGGTCGGCCCCGGGGTGGCGAGCGCATTCGCCGTCCTCGCGCTGTTCGCGCTGATCGGCCTCGCGCCGGGGTTGTTCACCGACACCTCGCCGATCGAGACCGACCCGCTCGCCGCGCTGCGCGGACCCGGCGCCGGGCACTGGTTCGGCACCGACCAACTCGGCCGGGACGTGTTCGCGCGAGTGCTGCACGGCGCCCGCCCCTCGCTGCTGCTCGGCCTGGGCGCCACCGTGTTCGCGCTGATCGGCGGCACGCTGTGGGGACTGGCCTCGGCCCTGGGCGGGCGGGTCGCCGACCAGGTGGGCATGCGGCTGGCCGACATCATGCTCTCGCTGCCCGAGTTGTTGCTCGCGCTGTTCGTGGTCACCCTGCTCGGGCGCGGCACGGTCGACGTGATGATCGCGGTGGCGGTGGCGGCGATGCCCGGCTACGCGCGGCTGGTCCGGGCGGAGGCGCTGGTGGTGCGCCGATCGGGCTATGTGGAGGCGGCGGCCGGCCTCGGTCTGCTCCGGGGGGTGCTGATCGTGCGGCATGTGTTGCCGAACGCGATCGGGCCGCTCCTGGTGCTCGGCACGGTCGGCTTCGGCACCTCGCTGATCTACGCGTCCGGGCTCAGCTTCCTGGGCCTGGGCGCGCAACCGCCGTCCCCCGAGTGGGGCGCGATGCTCTCCGAGGGGCGCGGCTTCCTGGAGACCGCGTGGTGGATCGGGGTGTTCCCCGGCGCCGCGGTGACCTGCGCGGTGATCGCGGTGAACGTGGCCGGTCGACACGCCCGCGCCCGCTTCGCCGGAGGGATCGCCCGATGAGCACCGACTTCTCCCCCGCTCCCGCCTCGGTCTCGGCCTCGGCCGAGCCCCTCCTGGTCGTGGACGGACTCGACGTCGCCTTCCCCGGCCGCGAACCCGTGGTGCGGGACGTGTCGTTCACCCTCGACCGGGGCGAATGCCTGGCCGTGGTGGGCGAATCCGGATCCGGGAAGAGTGTCACCGCCCGCACCCTGGTCGGACTCACCGGCGGCGGCGCCCGGGTGACGGCCCGTCGGCTGGCCTTCGACGGCACCGACCTGAGCGCGCTGTCCGAGAAGCGGTGGCGCGCGCTGCGCGGGCGGCGGATCGGTCTGGTGCTCCAGGACGCGCTGGTCTCGCTCGATCCGCTGCGCACGGTCGGTGCCGAGGTCGCCGAGGCACTGCGTACGCACGCGGTGTTGCCGCGCGGGCAGGTCGGCGCCCGGGTGCCCGCACTGCTGACCGACGTCGGCATCCCGGATCCGGCCCGGCGGGCCCGGCAGTATCCGCACCAGCTCTCCGGCGGCCTGCGCCAGCGTGCGCTGATCGCCTCGGCGCTGGCCGCCGGGCCGGAGCTGCTGCTCGCGGACGAGCCGACCACCGCCCTCGACGTCACGGTGCAGGCCCAGGTCCTCACGCTCCTGGGCCGACTCCGGGACGAGGGCACGTCGGTGCTGATGATCAGCCACGACCTGGCGGCGGTGGCCCGGCTGGCCGACCGGGTCGCGGTGATGTACGCCGGTCGCGTCGTCGAACACGGGCCCACCGAGCGGGTCCTGACCGAGCCGGAACACTCGTACACGCGGGCGTTGCTCGCGGCGGCGCCGACCGGGCGGGCCAAGGGCACCCGGCTGTCCGCGCCGGTCGGTCCGGCCCGGACGGCGACACCGCCCGCGCCCCCGGTCGGCGACGTCCTGCTCGACGTGACCGGCATCGGCAGGAGTTTCCGCGGCCCGGACGGGACCCGGCACCACGCGGTCCGGGACGTGTCGTTCACCGTACGTGCCGGGGAAACCCTCGGGGTGGTCGGCGAATCCGGCTCAGGCAAGACCACGGCCGCGCGGATCGTGCTCGGCTGGGAGCGCCCCGATACGGGCACCGTGCGCTTCCGGGACGCCCCGTGGAGCACGCTGCCGGAGTCCGCCCGACGGGCCTCGCGCGGCCGGATCCAGGCGGTGCAGCAGGATCCGCTCGGCTCGTTCGACCCCCGGTACTCGGTGGCCCGCATCCTCGGCGAAGCGGTCGCCGCCGCCGGTCTGCCGGGCGGGCGACTGCGCCCCACCCGCGCCGCGCATCGGGCCCGGGTGGCCGAACTGCTCGACCTGGTGGGCCTGTCCGCGGACCTGCTCGAACGTCGGCCCCGCGACATGTCCGGTGGTCAGCGGCAACGCGTGGCGATCGCACGGGCGTTGGCCCCCTCACCCGATCTGATCGTCTGCGACGAGCCGGTCTCCGCGCTGGACGTGTCCATCCAGGCGCAGATCCTCGACCTGCTCGCCGACCTGCGGGCCGAACTGGGCCTGGCCCTGCTGTTCATCTCGCACGATCTGGGCGTGATCCGGCACGTCAGCGATCGCATCCTGGTGATGAAGGACGGCCGGGTGGTGGAGAGCGGGGACGCCGAGCGGGTGTTCACCCGGCCCGAGGCCCCCTATACCCGGGAGTTGCTGGCGGCGATACCGCGTGCGCCGACACCGGTCGACGACGGCGCGGGACGCGGCGCCGGGCCGGATTCGGCGGAGCGTACGGCCGGTCGGGTGCTCAGCGGCGGGGTGGTGCCGTGAGCGTGCCGGACGCGGGGGCGCCCTCGCCCGTGCCGGGCGCGGGTGGGCCGGCGGATTGCGCGCGCGGGGTGAACGCGCGCAGGAACGTGGTCACTCCGGCGGTCACCGCGCGGTGCAGGGCCGCGTCGTCCACGGGCCGGGTGCCGAGCGCGGTGAGCGTGGGCAGGTCGCCGGAGATCAGCGCGAGGAACTGGTTCGCGGCGGTGACCGGGTCGTCGATGTCCAGGTGTCCGCCGTGCGCGAGCCGGGCCAGCCGACCGGCCAGGGCGTCGACGATCCGGACCGTGCCGCCCTCGCGGATCGTGTCGTACAGGTCCGGGAAGCGTGCCGCCTCGGCGTACACCAGGCGCTGCAGCGCCCAACCCTTCTCGCCGGCCTGGCACTGCACCACGCGGTGCGCGATCGCGGTCAGGCGCGGATGCAGTTCCTCGGCGTCGGTCGGGAACACCTCGAGGGCGGCCAGGATCCGGCCGCTGGATTCGATCGCGGCCTCGACCACGACGGTGCGGAACAGGTTCTCCTTGCCGCCGAGGTGGTTGTAGATGGTCGGCTTGGACACGCCCGCCTCGGCGGCGATCGCGTCGATCCCGGCGAGTGTGTAGCCCTCGCGCGTGAACACCGCCTCGGCGGCGGCCAGGATCGCCCGCCGCTTGTCGATCCGGCCGCGGGTGGCGGCGGGCGCGGGGGCGGCCGGCGTCGTCGTCGTCGACCGTTTCGTTTCCTCGACCATGTTGCGACGTTACCAGACGTGCTGTTAATTTTTACTCGCGAGTTTAGTTAACTGATCTCATCGGTAACTTGGAGGCGTACATGCCCGCCGCACCCCCCGATCCCGAGACCAAAATCGACGGACCACTCCTGCGCCTGATGCTGGTCATGCTGCTCGGCGGCGTGATGGGCATCCTCGACACCACGATCGTCAACGTCGGCATCGACACCCTCGGCGCCCACTTCGACGCGCCGCTGGAAACCATCGAATGGGTGGCCACCGGCTACCTGTTGGCCCTCGCCGCGACCGTGCCGCTGGCCGGTTGGGCGGCCGGCCGCTTCGGCGGCAAAACCGTCTGGCTGACCGGCCTGATCGTCTTCCTGGTCGGCTCCGCACTGTCCGCGGTCGCCTGGAACGCGGGCAGCCTGATCGCCTTCCGGGTGATCCAGGGTGTCGGCGTCGGCGCCCTGGAGCCGACCCTGCTGACCATGCTGGCCGTCGCCGCCGGACCCAAGCGGGCCGGGAAGATGATCGGCATCGTCGGCGCGGTGGTCACCCTCGGCCCGATCCTGGGCCCGGTGCTCGGCGGCGTGCTGCTCGAACACGTCGACTGGCGCTGGATGTTCATCATCAACCTGCCGATCGGCCTGGTCGCCCTGGCACTGGCATACCGGCAGATCCCCGCCGACCCGCCGCGCGAGGGCGACCCGCCGCCGCTGGACGCCCGGGGCATCTCGCTGCTGTGCCCGGGATTCGCGGTGGTCGTCTACGGCCTCTCCCAGGCCGCGGGCGACAGCGGCTTCGGGGCACCGCGCGTGCTCGCGGCGCTGATCGCGGGCGTCGCGCTGATCGCCGGCTACGTCCTGCACGCGCTGCGCGTCGAGCACCCGCTGATCGACGTACGGCTGTTCCGGATCCGCGGCTTCGCCGGCGGCATCGGCGCGGTGTTCCTGACCGGCATCCTGCTCTTCTCGCTGCTGTTCCTGATCCCGCTCTACTACCAACTGGCCCGGGACCGCGGCGTGATGGCGGCCGGTCTGCTGCTGGTGCCGCAGGGGGTCGGGGTGTGGATCGGCATGCCGATCGCGGGGCAGCTGTTCGACAAGGTCGGTGCCCGCGCGCTGATCCCGTTCGGCGGGGTGTTGGCCGCGCTGGGCATCCTGGGCTTCAGTACGGCCGACGGGGGCACCGACACCGCGCTCCTGGTGGGCTATTCGGTGGTGACGGGAGCCGGACTCGGCTTCGTCGGGGCGCCCGCGATGTCGTCGGTGTTCGGCTCGGTGGCGCCCGAGTCGGTGCCCAGCGCCACGGCGGCGGTGTACCTGAGCAACCAGATCGGCGGCACGCTCGGCATCGCGATCGCCGCGCTGGTCCTGCAGAACCGCTCCGAGGCGCACTCGGTCGTCCCGGCCTTCCAGGGCACGTTCGGCTACCTGATCGCGATCGCCCTGGTGGTCGGCGCGGTCGGCCTGGTGCTGCGCCGCGGTCCGGCGGCGGACGCGCCCGCGCCCGCGCCCGCGCTCGCCGAGGCGGCGGAGGACGGCGACGCGGCCCTGCCCGAACCCGCCCGCCAGGAAGCCTGATCGGCACCGGGCCCGGTTCGCGTCCCCACGATCCGGCGACGCGAACCGGGCTCAGGCTCCGGTCGGGCACCTCGATCCGGGGCCGGAGTGACGCGGGTCACTCGCGCCGATCCGAAAATCTTTGCGAACGAACCGTGAGCACGCGCCGTTCGGCGTGTCCCAAGAGCACGCGACCCGACGGGAGTCGGTGCGTCTCGACGGTGCACACGGGGGATGCGATGGGCGATGGCAGACAAGCGGAAGCGATCGTTCCGGTCGATCTGCGCAAGGAGCGCCCGGCGGCGGGCGCACGAACGGGCACCGATGCGGGGCCGGCCGATCGGCCGGTCGAGCGATCCGGCGATCGGCCTGGAGACCGGGCCGGCGATCGGTCCCGCGATCGATCCGGCGATCGGTCCGGGAGCGCCACATCGTCGGACGAGCCGACCGGGCTGCTCTACCACCTGATCCGCTGGCCGATCCGTATCGTCGCACTGATCGTGCTGCTGCCCGCGCGCCTGGCCTGGGAACTGCTGAAGGTGGTCGGGCGCGGGGTCCGGGATTGGGTGCTGATCCCGGCGGGGCGACTGGCCGCGGTGATCGGGCGCGGGTTGCGGTGGTTGTTGTGGGACCGGCTCGTGGTACCGATCGCACACGCGCTCGCGGCCGTCGGCCGGGGGCTGCGCCGACTGGCCGTGAACGTGGTGTGGCGGGGGCTGACGGCGGTCGCCCGCGTGGTGTGGCGTGGGCTGCGCTGGGCCATGGTCGGGCTGTGGCGCGGGGCGACGGCGGTCACCCGCGTGACCTGGCGCGGGCTGCGGTGGGTCCTGATCGGGCTGTGGCGTGGGCTGCGGCTGCTCGGGAACGGCCTTCGGCGTGGGCTGCGGCTGCTCGGGCGATACGGGATCGTGCTGCCGCTGCGGTGGGTTCGGGATGCGCTGGCCCGGCCCCTGGCCGGCGGGCTGGTCACGGCCGGTCGGTGGGTCGCCCATGCGCTCGGGCGCACGCTGTACTACCTCGCGGTGGTGCCCGGACGGTGGTCGTGGCGCGTGGCTCGGGTACTCGCACGGGGCTTCGGGCGGTGGCTGTACTACGTCCTGGTCGTACCGGCGAAGGCGCTGTGGCGTGGCCTCGTCGCCTGTGGTCGGGTCGCGTCGCGCGGGATGGGCGCCCTGCTTCGAGGTCTGGCGGTGGTGGGGCGCGGTGTCGTCTTCGTCCTTCGACGGCTGGTGCTGATCCCCGCCCGGTGGGTGTGGCGGGGCGCGGTGGTGGCGACCCGGGCCGTCGGATGGGGCCTGTACCACGGCCTGTTCGTCCCGGCGCGCCGGCTCGCCCGCGGCTTCCTGCGCGGACTGCGCGCGACCGGGCGCGGATTGCGTGTCGGGTTCGTCGTACTCGTGGCCCGGCCGGTGGCCTGGGCCTGGCGCCGGGGCGTCCGGCTCGGCCGCGCGACCGGCCGGGGTCTGTACCTCCTGACCGTGCCGCCGGCGCGATGGGCGGCCCGCAAGGTCGTGCTCCTGGTCCGCTTGCTCGGCCGGGGGCTGTACGTCCTCACCGTGCTCCCCGCGCGATGGGCCGGTCGCAAGGTCGTGCTCCTGGTCCGCCTGCTCGGCCGGGGGCTGTACGTCCTCACCGTGCTTCCCGCCCGGTGGGCCGGTCGCAAGGTCGTGCTCCTCGGCCGGGGGCTGCGGTTCGTGGTCGTGCGGCCCGCGCTGTGGGGCGGGCGGCGTGCCCGATCGGGTGCGCGGATGGCCGGTCGCGGACTGCGGGCGACGGTGGTGCGGCCGTCGGCGTGGGTGCGTCGGACGGTTCTGGCGCCCGCCGGTCGGGCCGCCCGGTACGGCTGGGGGCAGGGCGTCGCCCCGGTCCGGGCCGTGTTCCGCACCGTCTGGGAGCAGACCCGCCTGGCCGGCCGCGACGTACGCCGCGCGCTGAGCTTCCGAAGGCGCGGCTCCTCCGACGACAGGTAGCTCGATACCGCCATTTCGCCCCGTACCATCCCGAGAGATCCCCCAATCATGGGGTGTCCATTGCCGACTGCGGCTTCTGGAATGGGACCAAATCTCGTTGAATGTCGTCGTGGATACGAATGTGGCGTCGATTCGGCGTGTGACGACGGTGGCCGATGTGCTCGCGGCCGGGGACCTGTTCGACGAACCGGTACGCCCGGACTGGGCCGCCCGCTTCCTGGGCGAGGCGGGCCATCACATCTTGCTCGCCTACGTGGCCGCCACCCCGGTCGGGATGGTCACCGGCGTCGAGACGACCCACCCCGACAAGGGCACCGAGATGTTCCTGTACGAACTGGCCGTCGCCGACGGCCACCGGCGTCTGGGCATCGGCCGCGCCCTCACCGAGGCCCTGGCCGAACTGGCCCGCAAACGCGGCTGCTACGGCATGTGGGTCCTGACCGAACGCGCCGACGAGCCCGCGATGGCCACCTACCGCTCCACGACCCCCACCACCGAGTCCGACCACACCATGTTCGCCTGGACCTTCGACACCTGACCCCGCCCGGCTCGACTCATCCGTGTCGGACCGGCCGATTCGGGCACACGTATCCGCGAGCCCGGTCGGCGGGCTCCGATCCCGGACGTGCCGACCATCCGCCCCCGAGGATCGTTCGACCTCACGGTCGAACGCCTCGTGCCGCCCCCAGGAAGCAGGTGCGTGCCATGGCAGAGGTCGTGCGTGAGGTCGAGCGGAAGTATGTGGCGCCGGACGGGGTGGGCGTGCCGGACTTCGTCGGGATGGCGGACGGGGTGCGGGTCGAGGTCCGCGAGACCGTCGAGTTGGACGCCATGTACTTCGACACGCCCGGCCTGGCCCTCGCCGCGCGCGGCATCACGCTGCGCCGGCGGACCGGGGGCGGGGACGCCGGGTGGCATCTGAAGTTGCCCGCCGGGGTGGACGCGCGCGACGAGGTACGGGCACCGCTGGGTGCGTCCGAGCGGGTGGTGCCGGACGAACTCGCGGTGCGGATCCGGGCGTACACGCGCGGCGCGGAGCAGGTGCCGGTGGTGCGCCTGCGGACCGTGCGCGAGGTGCGGATCGCCCGGGCGGACGGGCCCACGCTGGCCGAGATCGCGCACGATACGGTCACCGCGGACGTCTTCCTCGGGTCGAAGGTGACCACCACCTCCTGGTCCGAACTGGAAGTCGAACTGGTGGACGGCGAACCGGCGTTGTCGGACGCGCTGGAGCGGCGGCTGATCAAGGAGGGCTGGCGGCGCTCCGAGTCCGCGTCCAAGCTCGGGCAGGCGCTGGCCGAGGCGGGGGCGAAGCCGAAGCGTCGGATCGCGAAGCCGCGGTCGGGCACCGCCGGGGCGATGGCGCTGGACTACGTCCGGGAGCAGGTCGACACCCTGTTCGCGTACGACCCCCGGGTCCGACTCGACGAGCCCGACGCGGTGCACCGAATGCGCGTTGCCACGCGACGTCTGCGCAGCGCGTTCCGGGTGTTCTCACGGGTCCTCGACGAGCGGGTGACCCACATTCTGGGCGCCGAACTCAAGTGGCTGGCCGCCGAGTTGGGTCGTGCGCGGGATCAGGAGGTATTGGCCGCGCGGTTGCGCGAGCGGGTCGCCGCGCTGCCGGCCGAGGCGGTGCTCGGCCCGGTGGAGGCCCGCCTGACCGCCTGGGACGCACGGCGGCGCGGCGAGGCCCGGGCCCGGATCCTGGCCGATCTCGACGGCCCCCGCTACTTCGCCCTGCTCGACGCGCTGGACGCCCTGATCGCGCGGCCGCCGTTCACCGTCAAGGCGAATCGACCGGCCCAGCGACCGGCCGCGGCGGCCCTGCGCCGGGCCGACAACCGTACGTTCCGGCGCGCCCGCGTCGCACTGCGCACACCCGCCGGCCGGGCCCGGGACACCGCCCTGCACGAGGTGCGCAAGGCCGCCAAGCGGGTCCGCTACGCCGGCGAGGCCACCGGCCCGGCCCTGGGCAAGCCGGCCAAGCGGCTCACCAAGCGGGCCAAGGCGATGCAGGGCCTGCTCGGCTCGCACCAGGACAGCGTGCAGACCCGCAAGGCGCTGCGGCGGCTGGCGATCGCCGCGCACGCCGCGGGCGAGAACGCCTTCACGTGGGGCCTGCTCTACGGCGAGGAGGTCGCGCTCGCCCGGCGGGTCGAGGCCGACTTCCCCGCACACTGGGCGGACTTCGCCCGTTCCCGGCTGCGCCGCGAGCTCTGACGGCGGCCTTTCCGATCACGCCCCTCGGCCGCGATCTCCGGCCGTGTTTTCCGACCGTGTTTTCCGGCCATGATCCCGGCCCGCACATCTCCGCTCGGGAACCACCCGGTCACGACTCGGGGGTTCCGCTTTCGGCGCGTCGGTCCAACCGCTACGGTCGGTCCGGCGCAAGTGGGGGCGGGCGCGTGACAGCGCGCACCGAAGGTGTGGGGATCCAGGGGTGGGCATGGACGACTGGCGTATCGACGTACCTACGAGCGGCAGCAAGCACCTGCCTCCGGATCCCGGGTACATCAAGGGACTCGCCAGTCAGGGCTATCGCTTCGAGGAGGCGGTGGCCGACCTCGTGGACAACTCGATCGACGCCGGCGCGTCCGAGGTCGTGGTGCATTTCCGGCGTACCGGCGACCTGTTGACCTCGCTGGTCGTGGTGGACAACGGACGCGGCATGACCGAGGCCGAGTTGGACACCGCGATGACCGTCGGCAAGCGGCGGGCGTACGGCGACACGGCTCTCGGCATGTTCGGCATGGGCCTGAAGGCCGCGTCCTTCAGCCACGCCGACAGCGTCACGGTGATCAGCCGGGCCAAGCGCGCCGGCACCGTCGGCCGGCGCTGGCGGACCGAGTCGGCGCAGGAGAGCTTCCAGTGCGACATCGTCGAGGTGGAGTTCGCCAAACGTTTCCTCGACCTGTACGACGAGTACGTGGTGTGGAACGGCACGGCGGTGCGGTGGGACGGCGTCCGTGACTTCCCGGCGCGCGGTGACGCCGGCCAGACCGACATCTACGTGACCAAGACGATGCGTTCGTTGGCCGATCACCTCGGTCTGCACCTGCACCGGTTCCTGGCCGACGGGCGGATCCGGATCACCATCGCGGTCTCCGGTACCGACGCCGAGGTGCCGCCGATGACCTGGCAGGTCCAGGCCGTGGACCCGTTCGGCTACGCCGTGTCCGGACTGCCGGGCTACCCGCGCGTGTTCACCACCACGCTGGACGGCGTCGGTCCGCTCACGCTGACCGCGCACATCTGGACACCGCGCTCGAACGCCGAGCAATTCCGCCTGCCCGGCGGGATCCTGGCCCGTCAGGGCCTGTACGCGTACCGCCACGACCGGCTCGTCCAGGCCGGTGGCTGGTACGGCCTGCGCCAGAGCGAGCAGCACCTGTCGCTGGCCCGGGTCGCGTTCGACCTGCCGGCCGACTCCGAGCACGCGTTCGGGCTGACCGTGAAGAAGGCCGAACTCCAGCCCGTACCGGGCTTCGTGGACGCGGTCGAGCGGGCCGTGGACGCCGACGGGCACAGCTTCCTCGACTACCTCAAGGACGCCGAGGGCGCCTATCGGCAGGCCCGAACCACCACGCGAGAGCGCAAGGCGGTGCTGCCGCCCGGGAAGGGGTTCGCGCCGGAGCTGCGCGCGGCGATCGAGGAGGAACTGCCTTTCGTCCCGGGCGAGGAGCCGATCGAGGTGCGCTGGGTGCCACTCGGCGGGGACGTGTTCTTCTCGATCGACCGGGACGAGCGCCGACTGCTGCTGAACAAGCAGTTCCGCGCCGCGCTGCTCGGCGGCCGACGCGGCGGGCTCAACGACGTGCCGGTGATCAAGACGCTGCTGTACCTGCTGATGAACGAGGCGTTCACCGGCGAGCGCATCGGCCCCCGGGTCAAGGACAACCTCGACCTGTGGCAGTCGTTGCTGCTCACCGCGGTCAAGAGCGAGACGGCGAAGTACGGTTCGGAGGGCGGCGCGTGACCGGCGCGGACGGGCGGAGCCGACACCTGGGCTGCGAGGCGCTGCGCGACCATCTCGACAACGGGGCACCGATGTTGATCCCGGTCGAGGGCGACCCGCCGCTGTACTGGCACCTGGAGGCGGGCGGTCGGCGACCCGCCCTGCGCATCCCGGTCCCGGCCGGCACGAAGGCACCCCGGCTGGGCATGCAGGGCGTGCGGGCGGTGTGCGTCCTGGACGGCGGCGAGCAGTTCATGCATGTGTACACCGAACGGATCGAGCTGTTACGCGAGTTCCACATCGTGTGCTGCGAGATCGCGGATCGCGTGCAACTGGAGAGGACGGCGCCGGTCCAGGCGGTGCAAAGCACCGTGCTGGCGTGGCGCAAGCTGCTGGCCCGAGGACGACGCATGTCCCTGGAGGCGGAGATCGGCCTGTTCGGCGAACTGCTCACGCTGATCGGCCTGGCCGACACCCGAGGATGGCATGCGGCCGTCGACGCCTGGCAACACCCGGACTGCGCGGACCACGACTTCACCGTCGGGCCCTACGACATCGAGGTCAAGACCGTCACCGGACGCGCCCGCGTGCACACGGTCCACGGGCTCGGCCAACTCGCGCCCCACTCGGACCGACCATTGTGGTTCGTCTCGCACATCCTGGACGAGAGCGACACCGGCCGGTCGGTGCTCGGCCTGATCGAGGGCATTCGCTCGACGATCCGGGTGCACGCGCCGGGCGTGCTGGACGACTTCGACACCCGACTCCAGCTGGGGACCGACAACGAGGCCGCGATCCCCCGCGAGCGTCGGTGGACGTCGGCCGGGGACCCGTTGGCTTTTCCCGTCGACATCGGATTTCCCCGGCTGACCGGGAGCATCCTCGCGCCGCTGCCGGAGGCACTCGCACTGCGCATCGTCGACATCGACTACCGCATCGACGTCGCCGACCTGGTCCCGTCGATCGCGCCGGCCCCGGACGGAATCGACCACGCCGTCGACCTCGCCCGGGTGCTCCCACCCGACGTCGCGTCGGACCTGTCCGAGTCGTACCAGTCCAAGGACGGCGCCTTGTGACCGACGAACTCGCACTTCTCGCGCTGCACCGCGCGGCGTTCGGCGGGATGTCCGCCGGCCCCAGGAATCTGGCCAAGGCGCTCGCCTACCATGCCGACGAGCACCCCGGCCCGCTGCCCGACCTCGGCGAGACCGCATTGCGTCGGCGACTGCACCACGCGCACCCGGACGACGCGCTGCTCATCCTGTGGCGCGATCGACTCAGCCGCTGGGACTTCGCCGACGGCGACATCCCGCCCAACACCGACGCCCGCCGCGCGTCGACCTACGACGCCCTCGGCCTGGAGCGGGTCACACGTGACCTCCTGGATCGACGCGCGCCGTTCGCACGCGCCTCGGGTGCGGTGGTGATCACCGACGAGGGCTGGGATCCCTGGTACACGGAGGAAGTCGCCCGACACCACAGCCACTACTGGGACGCCTACCGGAACACCCTGCTCGGCAAACGATGGGCACCCGAGGCAGTCGCCGCGCTGGACCGAAACACCACCCGAGTCGTGGAACGCCTGGCCGATCCCACCTGCGAACAGCCCTACCAAGCCAAGGGGTTGGTGGTCGGCTACGTACAAAGCGGCAAGACCGCCAACTTCACCGGCGTCGCCGCGAAGGCGATCGACGCGGGATACCGCATGGTCATCGTGCTCACCGGCACCATCGAGGCGCTGCGCGCGCAGACCCAGCGCCGCCTGGACATGGAACTCGTCGGCGTCGAGAACATCTACTACGGCCAGGACCCGGACTCGGGCACCCTCGCCTTCCGCGACTACGACTATCTCGACGACCGGGACCGGCTGGACGGCAGGTTCCTGCGCCACGGAGCACTGCCGTCCCGACTCGGCGGGTTCGACATCGTGCGGCTGACCCGGCATCAGGACGACTATCAGGCGCTGCGTCAGGGGCTCAGCGCGCTGGAGTTCGAGAAGGCGGACCGGTTCACGCCGCTGTACGCACCGGAGAACCTGCATCGCAGTTCGGCCCGACTGATGGTGGTCAAGAAGAACGCGTCGGTGCTGAAGAAGCTGGTCAAGGACCTGGCCCGGATCAAGACCGAGCGCGGTGAGATCCCCGCGCTGATCATCGACGACGAGTCCGATCAGGCGTCGGTCAACACCTCCGACCCGAAGAAGTGGGCGCAGGACCAGGTCCAGCGCACGGCGATCAACGGGATCATCTCGGAACTGCTCGGCATGCTGCCGCGCGCCCAGTACATCGGTTACACCGCGACCCCGTTCGCGAACGTGTTCATCGATCCGGCCGACTCCGAGGACATCTTCCCGAAGGACTTCGTCATCTCGCTGGACCGCCCGGAAGGTTACATGGGCGTCGCCGACTTCCACGACATCGACTCCACGATCCCCTCGGCCGAGCGCACGGTGGCGAACTCGGCCGGGCTCGCGCACGTACGCTCGGTGCGGCCGGCGCATGACGACGACGACAGCGATCTGCGCGCCGCGATCGACATGTTCGTGCTGACCGGCGCGATCAAGCTGTTCCGCGAGGACCACGGGCTGGGCGCGGACCACTTCCGGCACCACACGATGCTCGTGCACGAATCGGTGCGCACCCACGTGCACCGGGACCAGGCCGAGCTGATCAACGGGATCTGGCGTCGTGCGGGGTATCTCGGCGCGGGGGCACAAAAGCGCCTGCGCGCGCTGTACGACGAGGACGTGTACCCGGTCAGCGAGGCGCACGCGGCGGGTGCCTCCATCCCCGACTCGTTCGCCGACATCGCCCCCTACATCGGCATCGCGGCGATGCGGATCGAGGACTCGAACGGCAGTCCCGTCGTGGTGGTCAACGGCGACAAGGAGATCGAGCAGCGCGCCGCCGACTTCGATCGCGACAAGGTCTGGCGGATCCTGGTCGGCGGTGCCAAGCTCTCGCGCGGCTTCACCATCGAGGGCCTGACCGTCTCCTACTACCGCCGCAAGACGCTGACGGCGGACACGCTCATGCAGATGGGCCGCTGGTTCGGCTTCCGCAAGAACTACCGGGATCTGGTCCGGCTCTACATCGGCCGCGACGAGGGTGGTCGCAACGGGGACCTGTACGAGGCGTTCGAGGCGATCTGCCGGGACGAGGAGGAGTTCCGCGACCAGCTCCGGTTGTACGCCGAACTCGTGGACGGCGCACCGCAGGTGACACCGGCTCAGATTCCGCCCCTGGTCACCCAGCGACTGCCGTGGCTCAAGCCGACGGCGCGCAACAAGATGTTCAACGCGGAACTCGTGGAGACCCGATCGCCGGGCCGCTGGGTGGAGCGTTCGGCCTATCCGAGCAAACCGGCGGAGCTGCGCCACAATGTGGAGCGGTTCGAGCCGGTGATCCGGTCGCTGGCGGCGGAGCGCACCGAACTGGCCTATCCCGTGGAGGATCGGCTGCTGCGCTTCCCCGCCTACATCGGGCGCATCGCGCACGCTCCGCTGTTGTCGGTGCTGCGCGAGCTGCGCTGGGCCGAACCCGCCCAGTTCCGGCCGGATCTGGCCTATCTGGAGAACCCGGAGATCGCCGCGAAGATCGACGACTGGGTGGTGATCGCCCCGCAGTTGCAGAGCCCCAATCTCGACCCCGTGACACTGCACGGCTTCGGTCCGCTCGACGTGGTGAGTCGACGTCGACGCGAGGGGGGACTGTTCGACCAGGTCAGCTTCGGTACCCATCGATTCGCGGCGCGGCGGATCGTCGGCACCGACACCTCGATCGGCGACCGGGTCGCGGACGGCCTGGCCGGACCCCGGCGGGGTTGCCTGCTGGTCTACCCGACCATGGAGCCGGAGAAGAACGACCTCGTGATGGCGTTCGCGCTCGTGCCTCCGGTCACCGCGGTCGGTCGGGATCGGCGGCTCGTGGCCTTTCGGGCCAAGGACTCCTCCCGGGGCGCGGCCGCGATCGTGGCGGCGCCGGCGGCGGTGTGACGCCGTCGGGCGGGGCGGCGTCGTCGTGCGATGACGCCGCCCCGCCCGACGAGGCGGTGGGTAGCCGTCCCTGGCTACCGATCCGTCAGTGCACCCAGAGGGCGTAGACGGTGCCGCCGTTGTTCAGACACAGGTACACCGGTCCATGCGCCGGGACCGTGGCCTTGCCCGCCGCGTCGCACGACTCGGCGTTCGGGTAGTAACCCCAGAGGTAGAAGCCGCTCGGATCCGCCATCGCGGGTTGCGCGGCAACCCCCACGCCCAACATTGCCGCGGCCAACGCGATACCCGCCATAGCCTTGCGCATGTGCTCGACTCCGTTCTCGACCCGAGGGCGACTCGGGGCGTTGGAAAGGTCGTTCGGGGCAGTACATGTGGAACATGTGGTGCCGGCGCGCACGCGGAAAACGCTAGCCGGTGCCCTCGACGCGAGCAATAGGTCTATACCAATTGAATCGATCCATACAGCTATCCACACGTTGCTCACACGTTCGGCCCGCGAACGGCCGGAATGCATCCCGGGTTCGGGCGGTTGTGCCGACGAAGGACACCCCCGCCCACCGGAGGAGACCCCGTGCCGACGTCCACACCCGGCCACGTCGTGACCACCGTGCACAGCACCCAGACCGTGACCGTCGAGATCGACGGCGAGGTGGTGGCCCGGTCCACCCGCCCCGTCGTGCTCTACGAGACGGGTCTGCCCATCCGCTACTACCTGCCGCCGGACGACGTCGACCTGACCCGTTTCGAGCCCACCGACACGCACACCACGTGTCCGTTCAAGGGTGAGGCGTCCTACTGGACCTACCTGGGCGGCGCCGACTCCGCCCCGCGCCCCGACGTGGCCTGGGAGTACCCCGAGCCCATCGCGTCGGTGCCCGACATCGCCGGCCACCTGTGCTTCTACGACTCGGTCGCGCGCGTCACGATAGAAGGCGAACCCCCGGCTCCGCCCGCCTGATCGCGGCCGGGTCGGCGAGTGCGAAGAAGCGTGCCGCGTTGCCGCCGAGGATCAGCGCCCGCTCGTCGGGGCTCAGCTCCGGACAGTCCCGGACCACCCCGCCGGGGTCCGACTCGCCCAGCGGGAACGGGAAATCGGTGCCGAGCATGACCCGGTCCGCGCCCATCACCTCGACCAGCAACCGCAGCGCGCGCGGGTCGAACACGGCCGAGTCGACGTAGAACCTGCGCACGTACTCCGACGGCGGCCTGGGCGAGTCGGCCCGCACCAGATCCCGGTTGTGCCACGCGTTGTCGGCCCGCCCGAGCAGGAACGCGAAGCTGCCGCCGCCGTGGCAGAAGCACAACTTCAACGACGCGGGCAGCCGTTCGAACGCGCCCCGCAGGATCATCCCCAGGATGCTCAACTGGGTCTCCGCGGGCATCCCGACCAGCCACGGCAACATGTGGTCGCGCATCCGGTCGCCGCCGAGCATGTCCCACGGGTGGACCAGGACCGGGATGCCCGCGTCCCCGCAGTGCGCCAGGAACTCGACGATGCCGTCGTCACCGAGGTAGCGCTCGCCGACGTGGTTGCCGATGTGTACGCCGCGATGCCCGGCCGCGACCGCCCGCGACACCGTCTCCCGCGCCGCGCCGAGGTCCTGCAACGGCACCTGGCACAGCGGCAGCAGCCGCCGCGGGTCGGCCGAGCAGTAGTCGAGGATGCGGTCGTTGACCAGGTCGCACCACTCGACCGCGCGCGCCGTCTCGGCCGCGTAGCCGAACATCAGCGGCGTCGAGGAGATCGCCTGGACGTCCACGCCGAGCGTGTCCATCTCGGCCAACCGACTTTCCGCGTCCCACAGCGGCGCGCGCACCGGGCGGTACTCGTCCGGGCCGCTCATCATCATCCCGGTGCCGTCCCCGCGCACCCGCAGCCACGGCTCGCCCGCGCCCGTCAGCACGCGGCTCTCGGCCCGCGAGATCCTGGGGAAAACGTGCGCGTGGACGTCGATGACAGTCACGGAACCTCCGTGGTGCACCGCCGGGCTCGGCCGGCGGTCGGGGCGTGGTGGCGGGAGCGGGCGGCGTCGCGGTCGGGGCTCACCCGGCCGCCCCGCGTCGGGGCACGATCCTCGGCCGCATCGCCTCGGGCCAGTCCCGGCCCGGGTGGATCGCGCCGCAGTGCGGGCAGGCGCGGTCGCCGGCGTAGAACGCCTCGAACAGCGGCGGCAGATCGTCCACGATCGAGCGCACCTGTACCGGCGAGCGGTGCACCAGGCGGTGGCACTCGACGCAGTACCACTCGAACGCGTCCACCTCGCCCTCGGCCCGAGCGGACTCGATCACCAGTCCGACGCTGTCGGGCTCGGGACGTTGCGGGGAGTGGCGTACGTGCGGCGGCAACAGGAAGACGTCGCCCTCGTCGATCGGGATGTCGACCGGCGGCCGGCCCTCCTCCTCCATCACCCGCAACACCATGGAACCGCGCAGCTGGTAGAAGAACTCCTCCAGCGGGTCGTCGTGGAAGTCGGTGCGCTGGTTGGGGCCGCCGACCACGGTGACCACGAGGTCGGTCCCGGTCCAGATCTGGACGTTGCCGACCGGCGGCCGGAGCAGGTCCCGATGCTCGTCGATCCAGGCGGTGAAGTTGAACGGCAGGCCGTTGCTCGGCTTCGGCAGGCTCATCTCGCCCTTTCGGGACTCGACGACGGAGGCGACGGTGGGAACGGTGGAGACGGTGGCGACGTTTCGGATCGTGGCGGCGTCCTCGGACGGCGCGGGCCGCGGGATGTAGGCGACGCAGGAGATCTCGATCAGCAGGTGCGGGTGCGGGAGTTGGTGCACGGCGACGGTGGTGCGCGTGGGGCCGGTCTCGTCGAAGTACTCGGCGTAGACCTCGTTGTAGCCGCCGAAGTCGTTCATGCTCACGAGGTACGTGGTCACCGAGACCGCGTCGGCGAGCCCGCCCCCGGCGGCGGCGAGCAGGTCGGCGATGTTCCGGATCACGGCCCGGGTCTGCGCGCGGATATCGAGGTCGGTGGTGCCCGTCGGGTCCACCCGGGCGCCGACGAAGCCGCCGTCGGGGCGCCGTGAACTGGTTCCCGACACGTAGACGAAGTCGCCGGCCCGTCGCACGTGCGGGAACCGGCCGCGCGGGGCGGCCTTGCCGGCGACCACGATGGCGTCGCCGGCGCTCACCGGGTGTTCACCTCGGCCCGGCCCAGCCCCGCCGCGGACACCCGTACGTGGACGCCCTTCGGCAGCGGCAGCGCGGCGGTGGCGGCGCCGGCCAACACGATCCACCCGGGCCGCAGTTCCAGGCCGGCCTCGGCGACGAGCCGGGCGGCGGCGATCAGCGAGCGCAGCGGGTTGCCCAGGATGGCCGCCGACGACCCGGTCGCCACGGGCCGACCGTCGATCTCCACGAGCAGGCCCAGGTTGGCCGGGTCGACCGCGCCCGGGTCCCGCCAGGGGCCGACGCCGAAGCCGGCCGCCGACGCGTTGTCCGCGATCACGTCGGGCAGGGTGAAGGCGAAGTCGGCGTAGCGCGAGTCCAGTACCTCGTAGGCGACCGCGACCCCGGCGACCGCGCGCACCGCCTCGGCCGGGGTGATCGCGCCGGCCAGCGGGCGGCCGATCAGGAAGGCGATCTCCGGCTCGATCCGCGGCTGGATCAGGCCGGCCGTGTCCAGGACCCCGCCCTCCTCGATCAGCATCGCATCGGTGAGCAGTCCCCAGATCACGTCGTCGACGCCCATCTGGATCATCTTGGCGCGGCTGGTGAAGCCCATCTTGACGCCGATCGGCGCCTCGCCCCGGGCGATCCGCCGCTCGATCACGGCGCGCTGGACCCGGTAGGCGGTCGCCGGGTCGAGGTCGGCGGTGTCGGTGGGGCGCTCGGCGGTACGCCCGGCGAGCGCGGCCTCGTCCAGCCGGGCGGCGAGCGCCGCGACCGGGTCCACGTCGTGTGCGTCGCTCATCGGTCGTCCTCCCGGGAGTCGACGGCGGCCTCGGCATCGCCGGCGGCGAACGCGACCCGGACGTCGCCGAGTCCGTCGATCCGGGCCTCCAGCACATCGCCCGGGGCGACCGGCACCATCGGGCCGAGCGCGCCGGTGAGCACGGTGTCCCCGGCGCGCAGCGGGCGGCCGAGGCGGACCAGGTGGTCGGCGAGCCACAGGGCCGCGTGCAGCGGATGGCCCAGGCAGGCGGCGCCGATGCCGGTGGAGACCGGTTCGCCGCGCCGCTCCAGGACCATGCCGGCGAGCCGCAGGTCGACGTCGGCGAGCGCCACCGGGCGGTTGCCCAGCACGTACATCCCGGAGGAGGCGTTGTCCGCGATCGTGTCCACGATGGAGATGTCCCAGTCGCGCACCCGGCTGCCGCACACCTCGATCGCGGGCAGGACGAACGCGGTGGCGCGGATCAGGTCGGCGACGGTGTGCCGCTCGTGCGTGAGGTCGGCGGCCAGCACGAGGGCCACCTCGGCCTCGGCGCGCGCTTGCGACACCGCGCCGACCGGGATCTCGGCCCCGTCGGGCACCGCCATGTCGGCGTACAGCATGCCGAAGTCCGGCTCGTGCACCCCCAGTTGACCCTGTACGGCGGCGGAGGTCAGGCCGATCTTGCGGCCGACGAGTCGGCGGCCCTCGGCGAGCCGGGCCAGGGTGAGTCGTTCCTGGACCGCGTACGCCTGCTCGACACCGTCGATCAGGTCGCGAACCGGTGTGCACGGCACGCCCGTTCGCTCCGCGTCGAGCAGTCGTGCGGCGGCGGCCTCGACGGCTCTCCCGCCGTTCGCCTCGCCGGCCGTCCCGCTGGCTTTCGTCACTGTTCCGGACCCTCCAGAGCCTTCGGTGTCTCGGCGTCCTCGACGCCTTCAGATCGCGATGCAGATGTTGACCGGCTCGGAGAAGAAGTCCAGCGAGTATTCGCCGCCCTCTCGACCGATGCCCGACGCCTTGATCCCGCCGAACGGGGTGCGCAGGTCGCGCAGGTTCCAGCAGTTGACCCAGACGATCCCGGCCGCGACGCGCGGGGCCACCCGATGCGCGCGGGACAGGTCGCGGGTCCAGACCGTCGCCGCGAGGCCGTACGGACTGTCGTTGGCCAGCGCGACCGCCTCGTCCTCGGTGTCGAACGGCGCCACGTGGCAGATCGGCCCGAAGACCTCCTCCCGCACGGTGCGCGCGCCCTGCGACAGGCCGGTCAGCACCGTCGGCTCCACGTGGAAGCCCCGATCGCGCTCGTCGCCGAAGGCCGGCACCCCGCCGCCGGCGACCACCGTGGCGCCCTCCTCGACCGCGAGCCGGTAGTAGGACAACACCTTGTCCCGGTGCGCGGCCGAGATCATCGGCCCGTATCCGGTCAAGGCACGTGCCCCGCGACCCAGTTCGGCGACGAAGTCGGCGTGGATCGAGCGCTCGACGTAGACCCGTTCGGTGCACAGGCAGATCTGCCCGGAGTGGGTGAAGGCGGAGCGCAGGGTGCCCGCCACGGCCTGCTCGAAGTCGGCGTCGGCGAACACGATCGCCGGGTTCTTGCCGCCGAGTTCGAAGGAGACCGGGGTGATGTGCTCGGCGGCCACCCGCATGATCGCGGTACCGGTGGCCGACTCGCCGGTGAACGCGATCGCGTCGACGTCCGGATGCGCGGTCAGGAACTCCCCGGCGGCGCCCGCGCCGTGACCGTGGATCAGGTTGAACGTGCCGACCGGCAGGCCGACCTCGTGGATCACCTCGGCGAGCAGCGTCGCGGTGGACGGCGTCTCCTCGGACGGCTTGGCCACCACGGTGTTGCCGGCCGCGAGCGCGGGCGCCACCTTCCAGGTGAGCAGCAGCAGTGGGAGGTTCCACGGCGAGACGATCGCGACCACGCCGAGCGGCCGGCGCACGCTGTAGTTGAGCGCCTGCCCGGTGCCGCCGCTCCAGCCGGGCACGGCGGTCGAGTGGGCCCGCTCGGGGCGGCCGTACAGCAGGTCGGCGTAGGCCCGGAAGTTGCCGATCGCACGCGGGATGTCCACGCTCGCGGCCAGGTCGCGCGGCTTGCCCGTGTCCGCGACCTCGGCGTCGACGAACTCGTCGAAGCGGGCCTCGACGCCGTCCGCGATCCGCCGCAGCGCCGCGGCCCGCACCTCGACGGAGGAGCCGCCCCACGCGGCCAGCGCCGCCCGGGCCGCCGCCACGGCCGCGTCCACCGTCTCCCGGTCGGCCTCGGGCACCTCGCCCACCACCGCCCCGTCCACCGGGTTCACCAGTGGGAACCGCGCGGCGCCGACGGACCGGAACTCCCCCGCCACGTAGTGCGCGGGCCGGACCGCCTTCCCGACCACCGAACGTGCCATCGCCGATCCCTTCGCCGCGGTGACGGTCGCCGTCGCCACCATCGTCCTCGTCGTTGTCCACCATCCATGCCCGGGTTTGTCACCTCGGGCGTTCCCACCCCGAGCCTCCCGCGCCGCGACATGTCCGTCCAATGCCTGTTGGAGGCTCCCGTATATCGCTTCGGGTATGCAACGCGAGCGAAGATCAAACTAATGCTTCACATCTCATTGACTCATTAGATCAAAGCTCGATAGAACTGACCCACCAGCCCGACGACGAAGGCAGAAGATCATGAACATCGCCGTGATTCCGCAGGTGGCGCACCGGTTCGTGGAGGTCGACGGGGTTCGGGTCTTCTATCGGGAGGCCGGGCCCGCGGATGCGCCCACGCTGCTCCTGCTGCACGGGTTCCCGTCGGCCTCGCATCAGTTCCGTCGGCTGATGGACGTGCTCGGCAACGACTTCCACCTGGTCGCGCCGGACTACCCCGGCTTCGGGCACACCGAGGCGCCGGACGGGTTCACCTACTCGTTCGAGCGGCTGGCCGACGTGGTCGAGGGATTCGTGGACGCGCTCGGGCTGGATCGCTACGTGCTCTACACCTTCGACTTCGGCGGGCCGGTCGGCATGCGGCTGGCCGAGCGGCGGCCGGCGGCGGTGGCCGGGCTGATCGTGCAGAACGCGAACGCGTACGCCGAGGGCCTGTCCGAGTCGGCCCGCGACTTCGTCGCGCTCACCCCCGAGGTCGCCGGTGCACGGGACCGGGCCGCCGAGTTGCTGGTCCTGCCGGTCACGCGCGGCCAGTACGAGGGCGGTACGGCCGACCCGACGCTGGTGGCCCCCGACGGCTGGACGCTGGACCAGCACTTCCTGGACCTGCCGGGGCGCAAGGAGGCCCAGGTCGACCTGGCCCTGAACTACCACACCAACGTCGCGCTGTACCCGAGGTGGCAGGCCTGGTTGGCCGAGCACCGCCCGCCGACGCTGATCGTCTGGGGCCGCAACGACATGTTCTTCCCCGAGGCCGGCGCGCACGCCTACCTCGCCGACCTGCCCGACGCCGAGGTGCACGTCCTGGACACCGGCCACTTCGCCCTGGAGGACAAGCTCGCGGAGGTGGCTCCGCTGATCGCCGACTTCCTGGGCCGAATCCCGCGCTGACGCGGGCCCGGGCGGAGCGGGTTTGGCTTCGCCCGGCGGCGTCGATAGGTTGGCGAAACGTGTTGTCGCCGATCGAAAAGCGGTTCCCGGTGGATGTCGCCCGCGCCATGGCCCACGATCCGCACGGCGTCTTCGCCCGCATGCGCGAGGCCGGTCCCGTACACACGATCGTCGCGCCCGACGGCAGCCCGGCGTGGCTGGTCACCCGGCACGCCGACGTGCAGGCGGCGCTCGGCGACCCCCGGTTCTCGCTGGACAAGTCCCGGGCCAAACCGGGTGGTTACAAGGGGTTCGAACTGCCGCCCGCCCTGGACGCCAACCTGCTGAACATGGATCCGCCGGACCACACCCGGCTGCGTCGGCTCGCCGGCCGGGCGTTCACCGCGCGACACACCGCGAACCTGCGCCCCGAACTGGAGCGTGCGGCCGCGGCGTTGGCCGACGATCTCGCCGCCCGCGAACGGGTGGATCTGGCCCGGGATTTCGCCACCCCGTTCGCGGTCGGCGCGATCTCCGAACTGCTCGGCGTACCGGCCGAGTCCCGGACCGACTTCCGCACCTGGACCAACGCGGTGCTCGGCGCCGACGCCACGCGCGAGGGCATCCGCTCGACCGTGCGCGAGATGTACGCGTTCTTCGTCGCGCTGCTTGCGGCCAAACGGGCGAATCCCGGTCCGGACCTGCTGTCCGCGCTGATCGCCGCGCGGGACGCCGACGATCGGCTGAGCGAGGACGAACTCACCTCGCTCGCCTTCCTGCTGTTGTTCGCCGGCTATGAGAACTCGGCCAATCTGATGGCCGGCGCGCTGTACGCGATGGTGGACGACGAGGTGTTGCGCGACGCGTTGCGGGCCGACCCGGAGGCGGTGCCGACCCTGGTCGAGGAGGTGGCCCGGCACATGTCGCCGGCGCTGCTCGCGATCCGGCGATTCCCGCTGGAGGACCTGGAGTTGGGCGGGGTGACCATCCCGGCGGGGGACACGGTGTTCCTGTCCATCGCGGCCGCCAACCGCGATCCGCGCCGCTATCCGCACGCGGACCGCATCCGGCTCGATCGGCCCGACCCGGCCCGCCACCTGAGCTTCGGCCAGGGCATCCACTACTGCATCGGCGCACCGTTGGCCCGCCTGGAGGGCGAGATCGCGGTCCGTACCGTCCTGACCCGCTTCCCGAAGGTCCGACGGCACGGGCCGATCTCCTGGCAACCCTCGGTCCGGGTGCGCGGACTGAGCAGCCTGCCGGTCGAACTCGGCGGCTGACCCGCCGGATCCGCCGCCCGCCGCGTGCCGTTCCCGCGGCGGGAATCCCCATGGTCGGTGTTGCCGGGACCAATGGACTGTCACAACTCTGTGAGAACCCTGTGCGGAGGGGTTCGCGCCCCGTGACGTCCGGGCCGAAAAGGACGAGAGTGGAGGCAGCACGGCAGGGGATCGACGGCGCGGGGCCACAACCGTCGAAGAGCGGCGTGCGATGGATGGGGAGTCGGAGAGATGGCTGTTCGTCGAGCGGTGGCAACGCGAACGCGCAACGACAACGAGCGGGCACCCGGCCGGGCGGCGGGCGTGCGCTGGTGGACCCGGCGGACCACACAGGCCGCCGCGATGCTCGCTCTGATGGTGGTGGCACTGGCGGTCGGGCCCTCGCTCGGCGTGCTGCCGTCGCTGTCCGAGCGGGTGCACGGGGTCAGCCGGATCACCGACGTGGTGCACGACTCCGATTCGCGGGGCCACAACCGGCACTGATCGTCGCACGGCTTCGGCGCCGGCTCGCGAGGCCGGCCCGTCGCGGGGCTCGACGCGCCCGCCCCCGGCGTCTCAGTACCGCACCGACTCGATCGCCCGGCGCAGGCCGACCTCCAGGATCTCCGGGTCCTCCCAGTCGCGGGTGACGTGGTCGAACAGCAGGCCCTGGAGCAGGGCGAGCAGGACGTGCCCGTCCAGGCGCGCGTTCGTCGATCCCAGAGCCAGTGCGACCAGTTCGGCGAAGCCGCGGAACTCGGCCTGGCAGCGGATCATCTCCTCGCGGATCAACGGCTCGCGCGCGCCCGCGAGTTCCAGCTCCAGCCGGGCCAACTGCACCTCGCGGCCGTCGTTCCACCAATCACGCACGAACCCGGCGATCCGCGGGTAGTCGATGGCGATCGGGCGCACCGCCGTCATCCGCATCAGCTCGTGGGTGATCTCGTTGGCGTACATCTTGTCCCGCGTGGCCATCCGGTCGATCACGGCCAGGATCAGCTGATCGCGCGTCTTGAAGTAGTACGTCACCGAGCCGTTGGGCAGCCCCGCCTCCTCCTGCACCGCGCGATGGGTCAGCCCGCGCAACCCCTGTGAGGCGAGCACCCGGATCGACGCGTCGAGCATCAGCGTGCGGCGGTCGGCCCGTGCGGGGGGCGGGGACGACGTGGCGGGTTCGTTGTCGTGCGGCATGGGTCCATTATCCCTGAGCTTGACGCTTGTAGAAATTTTCTCTACAACTATAGAAATTGCTTCTACGAACGTAGGAATGGCCGATGGCTGCCTCAGGGATACCCGTCACCGCCGCGCCACGGGGGATCGACACTTCCGCGTCCGGACGTGCCGGCCGCCCGACGAACCCCAGGCTGGTGCTGCTCCTGGTGTGCGTCGCCCAGTTCGTCCTGCTGGTCGACGACACGATCGTCAACGTCGCCCTGCCGACCATCGGCGACGACCTCGAATTCGGCGAGAGCTCGCTCTCCTGGGTCACCAACGCCTACTTCCTCACCTTCGGCGGCTTCCTGCTGATCGGCGGCGGGCTGGCCGACCTGCTCGGCCGGCGCCGGCTGTTCGGGATCAGCCTGACGATGTTCGTCCTGGCCTCGGCGGTCTGCGGGCTGGCCCCGAACGCCGGGGTGCTGATCGGCGCCCGCGCGGCGCAGGGCGTCGCCGGCGCGCTGCTCTCCCCCGCCGCGTTGTCGATCCTGCTGGCCACCTTCCGCGACCCGGCCGAACGGGCCCGCGCGCTCGGCACGTGGGCCGCGCTCACCGGACTCGGCGCGGCCACCGGGCTGCTCCTGGGCGGTGCGCTCGTCGAATGGACCCACTGGCGCTGGATCTTCCTGATCAACCTGCCGATCGGCGCGCTCGCGCTGTTCGCGCTGCCCCGGACGATCGGCCCGGACGACCGGGACGCGCCGCGCCGGGTACCGGACTTCGCCGGCGCGGCGCTCGGCACCGCCGCCGTACTGACCCTGGTGTACACGGTGGTCGAAACCGACAAGCACCCGTGGGGTTCGACCCGGACGCTGCTCGGCCTGGGCGTGGCCGTCGTCCTCGCCCTCGGCTTCACCGTGCGTCAACGGGCCGCTGCCGAACCGCTGTTGCCCCGGGCGCTGTTGCGGATGCGGCACGTGGTGCTCGCCGACGTCCTGGTCCTGGTCGCGGCCGGCGGGCTGTTCGCGATGTTCTTCTTCCTGACCCTGTACATGCAGCGCATCCAGGGCTGGTCGCCGATGCGCACCGGTCTGTCGTTCCTGCCGTTCAGCGTCGGCATGGGCGCCGGCGCGGCGGTGTCCACCAAACTGCTCGCGCGCCGGGGACCGCTGCTGCCGGTCAGCCTGGGTCCGGCGGTCGCGGCCGGCGGCATGTGGTCGCTCAGCCGACTGGACGCGCACAGCTCGTTCACCGCGCACCTGCTGCCCGCGCTGGTGATCACCGGACTGGGTCTGGGGGTGGCGTTCGTCGCGATCATCAACACCGCGACCGGCGGCGCGGACGAGGCCGAGGGCGGGGTCGCGTCGGCCATGGTGACGACGTGCCAGCAGATCGGCGCGGCGATCGGCATCGCGGTGCTCGTCACGGTCGCCACCGATCACACCAGGAACCGGGTCGCGTCGGGCGTGGAACAGGGCCGGGCGGCGATCGACGGATTCGCCCGGGCCTTCGAGATCCAGGCGGGCCTGATGGCCGCCGCGGCGGTGATGGGCGTCGTGGTCGGACTGGCCGCCGAGCGGCACCGGGCCGCGCGGGAGTAGGCCGCGCGGGTGACGCCGGCTCGGGTGGACCACCCGGGCCGGCGTCGGGATGGTGGGCCGGCCTCGGGGGGTGGTGGGCCGGCCTCGGGGGGTTCGGCGGGGCGATCCGCGCCGGTGTGATCATGTGCTCCGAACCGGTGAACTCCGCCCGACTCGCGCGTGTCCGCACCGAAGTGACCACGGACGTATGCCAGATACACGACATGGACACCACTTCCGCCACGTCGTCGCGCCGCACGTTGCTGATGGGCGCCGCCGCGGCCACCACCCTCGGTCTCTTCGCCGCCGCTCCGTCCGCCTCCGCCACGGACAAGCAGCCCGCCCCCCGCCCCGCCTTCGTCCCGGAACCGGTGCGCACGGTCGACGCCGGCCCCCGACGCGTCGCGGTGACCTTCGACGACGGGCCACATCCCGACTACACCCCCGGGGTGCTCCGGGTACTGCGCCGCCATCGGGTGCGCGCGACGTTCTGCGTCGTGGGGAGCGAGGTCGAGAAACATCCCCAGTTGGTGCGCGCGATCCACGACGCCGGACACATGATCGCCGGCCACTCGTGGTCCCACCCGGACCTTCGGCGCCTGAACCCGGACGAGGTGGCCGAGCAGGTCGACCGCAATCTCGCCGCGATCGCGAAGGTGTTGCCCCGCTATCGGGTCGAGTGGTTCCGCGCCCCGTACGGCGGCTGGTCGGCGGAGGTGATGGGTGCGCTGAGCGCCTCCGGCCTGCGTCCGCTGGGCTGGTCGGTCGATCCGCGGGACTGGTCGCGCCCGGGTGCGGACGTGATCGCCGAGCGGGTGCGCGGCGCCCTCACGACCGGCTCGATCGTGCTCAACCACGACGGCGGCGGGGAGCGCGACCAGACGATCGCCGCGCTGGAGGTATGGCTGCCCGAGGCGCTGTCCGACGGGTACCGCTTCGTCCACCCGGCCTGACCCGCCCCGGTGCGGGCCGCCGCTGCCGCCGCCGGCCCCCGGGCCCCGACCGCCACCCGCACGCGGCCGACCGGGCCCGGATCCGGCCGGGCCGAGAACGCTAGGTCGGCGTGGCGCAGCGTGCGCAGCGGCCGGTCAGGGCCACGGCGGTCGGGTCGAGGGCGAAGCCCTGCTCCGCGGCCAGCCGGAACGCCACGTCGTCCAGCAGGTCGCCCGGGGCGTGGCCGACCGTGCCGCAGACCCGGCAGCGTACGTACACCCGCGCGCCGCCGACGAGATGGCCCGCCAGGTGGTAGGTGGCCGCGTCGTGCCGGAGCCGGGTGAAGGCGACCAGGTCGAGGCGTTCGAGGGCGTCGAGCGCTCGGTAGATCGTGGTCCGGTGCACCCCCGGCGCCGCACGGGAGACGGCGGCGAAGATCGCGTCGGCGCTCAGGTGTTCGTCGGCGTCGGCGAGGACCCGCAACACCGCCGTCCGCGCCACCGTGACCCGCTCGCCGTGCGCGCGGATCTGCCGCACCGCCTCGGCCACGGGGTCGGGGGTGGGGTGCTGCACACCGTCGTCCATATGCAACAGTGTCGCATCTGGCCGGTGCACGATCCGGCCCGGGGCGACCGACCGGACACCCCGACGCAGGCCGGCGAGGCGGCACGAAGGGGGTGGGGCGGTGCCGATCCGAGACCGCGACGACGCCTGTCCCGGGGTCGTGGACACGTCCCCCGCCGACGACGGACTGATCGCGCGCGTACGCCTGCCGGGCGGCCGGCTCGGGCCCCGCCAGGTACGTGAACTCGCCGCCCTGGCACGGCGGTTCGGCACGGGATCGGTGGACCTGACGGCCCGCGCCAACATCCAGCTGCGCGGCCTGGCCGAGGCCGACCTGCCCGCCTTCGCCGACGCCGTCGCGGCGGCCGGCCTGATGCCCTCGCGCAGCCACGAGCGGGTGCGCAACATCCTGGCGAGCCCGCTGGCGGGTCGCGATCCGCGGGCCCTGCTCGACGCCGACCCGATCCTGGCCGCCGTGGACGAGGCCGTGTGCGCGGCGCCGGACCTGACCGCGCTGTCCGGCCGCTTCCTGATCGGCGTCGACGACGGCGGCCTCCCGATCGCCTCCGCCCGCCACGACCTGGACCTGGTGGCCCGGTCCGCGCACACCGTCGCGCTGTACGCCGCCGGCCACGACACGGGGTGGCGCTTCGCCCCGGCCGACGCGGCGACCGCGATCGTCCGCGCGGCCCGCGCGTTCCTGACCGCCCGCGCCGACAGCGGCGCCTGGCACGTCCGCGAACTCCCGCTCGGCGCGGTCGCGTTCGCCACCGCACTGGGCGCGGATCCGGGACGCCCCGGGCAGCCCGACCCGGCCCCCGACGACGCGGCGACGCACCCGGATTCGCGGCGACGCGACGCGGGGCCGCCGATCGGGGTGCTGCGTCAGGGTGACGGCCGCTACGCCGTCGGGGTCTCGGTGCCGCTCGGCCGATTGACGCCGGAACACATGCACGCGCTGGTCGCGACGGGGGCCGAGGTACGGATCACCGGCTCCCGGGGCCTGGTCGTCCGGGATCTGTCCGACCCGGCGGGCGTGTCGGCGGGATTGGCGGCGGCCGGCCTGTCCGCCGATCCCGCGTCGCCGTGGCGCGGGGTGAGCGCGTGCAGCGGCCTGGGGGCGTGCCGCCGGGCCCTGGCCGACGTCCGCGCCGAGGCGACCCGCCACGCACTGGGCCGCTCCCGGGCCGCCGCACTCGTCCTCGACGAGAACCCCGACGCGACGCTCGACGGCGACCCCCACGGCGACGCCGGTCCGGCCTCCCCGGGTCGGGTCGCCACGCACTGGGTCGGTTGTGCTCGCGCCTGTGGCACGCCCGCCGGGGCGACCGTGCTGGTGGCCCGGGAGGACGGTGGCTACCTGGCCCTGCGGCCGGGTGCCGCCGGCCCACCGGGTGCCGAGGGGGCGACCGCGCCGACCGGGCCGCCGAGTCGGACATGAGCGTCGGCGCGCGCCCCACGACCCGCCCCCGCCGTGGCCGGCCGCCACGTACCCCGATCACCATCACCCCGACCACCATCACCCCGCTCGCGGGCGAAGGAGCAGCCGACGTGGACGACTGGATCAAGGACGGCCCCGAGATCTATCGGCGTTCGTTCGCGACCATCCGGGCCGAGGCGGACCTGTCCCGCTTCCCCGAGGACGTCTCGCGCGTCGTCGTCCGGATGATCCACGCCTGTGGCATGACCGACCTGCCGCAGGACGTCGGCTTCCATCCCGACGTGGCCCGCGCCGGCTCGGCCGCGCTGCGCGACGGGGCGCCGATCCTGTGCGACGCGAACATGGTCGCGTCCGGGGTGACCCGCAAGCGGCTGCCCCGGGACAACGACGTGCGCTGCCTGCTCGCCGATCCGCGCACCCCCGTGCTCGCCGCCGAGCAGGGCACCACCCGCAGTGCCGCCGCCGTGGACCTGTGGGTGGACGACCTGGGCGGCGCCGTGGTGGCCGTCGGGAACGCGCCCACCGCGCTGTTCCGGCTGCTCGAACTGATCGACCTGGGTGCCCCGCGCCCCGCCGCGATCATCGGCATCCCGGTCGGCTTCATCGGCGCGGCGGAGTCCAAGCAGGCCCTCGCCGAGCACCCCGCCGGCATCCCCTACCTCGTCGTGCACGGCCGCCGCGGCGGCAGCGCGATGACCGCCGCCGCGCTGAACGCGCTCGCGAGCGAGCAGGAATAGCCGATGCCCCGCACAAACGACCCGCGGACCGGCGGCACCACCCCCACACCCACCCCCAGGAGCACAGCGTGACCACCACCGGCCGCCTGTACGGCATCGGCCTCGGCCCGGGCGACCCCGAGCTGATCACCCTCAAGGCGCATCGCCTGATCACCTCGGCCGACGTGGTCGCGTACCCGGTCAAGAAGGGCGCCCGCGGCGTCGCGATCACCATCGCCGAGCCGTACCTGACCGAGGCCCAGCTGCGCCTGCCGCTGGAGTACCCGGTGACCACCGAGAGCACGGATCATCCCGGCGGCTACGACGGCGCGCTCGCCGACTACTACGACACGACCGCCGCCGAGCTCGCCGCGCACCTGGACGCCGGTCGCGACGTCGCGGTGTTGTGCGAGGGCGACCCGTTCTTCTACGGCTCGTACATGTACTGGCACGAACGGCTCGCCGACCGCTATCCCGTCGAGGTGGTCCCCGGGGTGACCTCGGTCAGCGGCGCGGCGGCGGTGCTGGGCCGCCCGCTCGTCCAGCACGACGAGGTGCTGACGATCCTGCCCGGCACACTCCCGCCCGACGTGCTCGCGGCGCGGCTGCGCACCGCCGACTCGGCCGCGGTGATCAAGCTCGGCAAGCGGCATTTCCCGGCCGTCCGGGGCGCGTTCGAGCGGGCCGGCCTCGCCGATCGCACCTGGTACGTGGAGCGCGCCACCACCGAGCGGCAGCGGGTGCGGCCGCTCGCCGAGGTCGACCCGGCCGAAGTCCCGTACTTCTCCCTGGTGATCACTCCCTCCACCGCGCCGGGCGGCGAGTTCGCCACGAACCGCACCCCGCGCGAGCCGGAGCCGGACTACACGATCCCCGAACCCACCGGCGAACTCGGCTCGATCGACGTGGTCGGCCTGGGCCCGGCCGGCCCCGAATGGCTCACCCCCGACGCGCACGCCGCGCTCGCCGCCGCGGATCACGTGGTCGGCTACGGGCC
Organism: Embleya hyalina; assembly: GCF_003967355.1. GTDB lineage: Bacteria > Actinomycetota > Actinomycetes > Streptomycetales > Streptomycetaceae > Embleya > Embleya hyalina. Next base: position 190,387 of record NZ_BIFH01000032.1, read on the forward strand.
GTACGTCGACCGCGTCCAGCCCCGCCCGGGCCAGAAGCGGCACCGCACCGACAACCGGGTCGAGGCCGAACGCGCCCGCCACGCCATCGCGTTGGCCGAGGCGGGCGGTCGGGTCGCGGTGGTCTCCTCCGGCGACGCGGGCGTGTTCGCGATGGCCTCGGCCGTGCTGGAGGCCGCGCACGAGACGGCCACCGAGGTTCCGGTCCGGGTGGTCGCGGGGCTGTCCGCGATGCAGGCCGTGGCGGCGCGCGCGGGCGCGCCGTTGGGCCACGACTTCTGTGTGATCAGCCTGTCCGCGATCCTCAAGCCGTGGGACGTGATCGAGCGCCGGTTGACCGCCGCCGCCGAGGCGGACCTCGCGGTGGCGATCTACAACCCGGCCTCGAAGACCCGGCGGACCCAGGTCGCCGAGGCCCGGGACCTGTTCCTGAAGCACCGCTCGCCGGACACCCCGGTGGTGGTCGGCCGCGACGTCGGCGGTCCGACCGAGTCGGTACGGGTGGTGCGCCTGGCCGACCTGGACCCGGACGTGGTCGACATGCGCACGCTGCTGATCATCGGCTCGTCCCGAACCCGCGCCTACCCGCGCCCCGACGGCGGCACCGGCGTGTACACGCCGCGTCGCTACCCGGCCTGAGCGTCCGGGGCGGGATCGGCATGTGGGTTTGTGTCACAGTGACTGATATGTACGACTCACGCCCCGCCCGCCGCTCCGTCGGCGGCCGCCCTGGCCAGGACCCAGCGCGCGGCGCTCGCCGCGTCGGCGACCTGTTCCGGCGCGGTCGCCTCGGGACGGCGGATCAGCACCACGGGCAGGCCGAGTTCACGCGCCGCGGTGAGCTTGGCCGCCGTCTGGGTGCCGCCGCTGTCCTTGGTGACGATCGCCTCGACGCGGCGGTCGCGCATCAGCGCGATCTCGTCCTCGACCGTGAACGGGCCTCGGGCCAGCAGCACTTCGCAGGCGCGGGGCAGTGCGCCGGTGGGCGGCTCGACGCTGCGCAGCAGGAACCACAGCCGGTCCAGACGCGCGTACGGCGCGGTCTCCAGGCGCCCGGTGGTCAGGAACACCCGGCGGGCCAGAGCCGGCAACACCCGCGCGGCGTGCTCGGCCGAGTCGACCGGGTGCCAGTCGTCGCCGGGCACCGCCGTCCAGCCCGGCCGTTGCAGCCGCAGGAGCGGTACGCCTGCCTCGGCGCAGGCGGCGACCGCGTGCGCCGAGATGCGGGCCGCGAACGGGTGCGTGGCGTCGACGACGCCCGCCACGTCCCGGGCCCGCAGCCACGCCACCAGGCCGGGTACACCGCCGAAGCCGCCCACCCGGGACTCGCCGACCGGCAACACCGGCGCCCGGGTCCGCCCCGCCAGCGACGACACCACCCGCAGTCCGGGCGTGTCCGCGACGAGTGCGGCCAGGGCCCGGGCGTCGGAGGTGCCGCCGAGCACCAGGAGCACGCGACCGTCGGCCGGCCGGTCGGATGGTGTGGTCCCGCTCACGACCGGCTCCCGCTCCGATGACGCGCCCCGATCGCCCGCTGCGTCGCGGCTGGACCACCGGGGCGTGTGCCACGGCGGCCACGACGGCCGCCTATCAGGCCCTGCTGACCGGCGAGTTCCCCGATCCGGTGACCGTGTACCTGCCCGGCGGGCAGACGCCGGCGTTCGCCCTCGCCGTCGAGGAGCGCGGCACCGACGCGGCGATGGCGGGTGTGGTCAAGGACGCCGGGGACGATCCGGACGCCACCCACGGCGCGCTGATCCGGGCCATCGTGCGGCACGCGGCCGTCGGCTCCGGGGTGACGTTCCGGGCCGGGCCCGGGGTCGGCACCGTGACGCTGCCCGGCCTGCCGCTGCCCGTCGGCGAACCGGCGGTCAATCCGGTCCCGCGCATGCTGATGCGCGAGGCGGTGGCCCGGGTGGCCGGAGCGTACGGCGGCACCGGTGACGTCACGGTCGAGTTGTCCGTGGACGACGGCGAGCGCATCGCCGAGCGGACCTGGAATCCGCGCCTGGGCATCCTCGGCGGCCTGTCCATCCTGGGCACCACCGGCATCGTGATCCCGTACTCGTGCTCGGCCTGGATCGACTCGATCCGCCGGGGCATCGACGTCGCGGCGGCCACCGGCGAGACGCACGTGCTCGGCGCCACCGGCACCACGTCCGAGCGGGTCGGCGCCGAGGTGCACGGGTTGTCCGGCACGGCCCTGCTGGACATGGGCGACTTCGCCGGTGCGCTGCTGAAGTACCTGCGCCGGCACCCGATTCCGCGGTTGACCATCGCGGGCGGCTTCGCCAAGCTCTCCAAACTCGCCGACGGCCATCTCGACCTGCACTCCGGCCGCTCGCAGGTGAACCTGGACCACCTCGCCGACCGGGCCGAGGCGGTGGGCGGCGACGCGGACCTGGCCGCGAGCATCCGCGCCGCGAACACCGCGCTGCACGCCCTGCAACTGGCCCGCGCCGCCGACGTCCCGCTCGGCGACGCGGTGGCCGAGGCCGCCCGGGACGCCGCGCGCGACCTCCTGCGCGGCAGCGAGGTCCCGATCACCGTGGACGTGATCGCGATCGACCGCGGCGGCACGATCGTCGGCCGGGCCGATCCGGCCTGACGCCACGCCGCTCATCCGGCCGACGACGCTTCGACCGCCCGATCCCGCGCCTCGCTGTACAGGTGGCTGTCGCAGAAGCCCGGTTCGCCCAGCACGCGGCCGACCATGATGACCGCCACCGCCCTGATCCCGTTGTCGCGCACCAGCGATACCAGGTCGGCGAGTTCGCCGCGCACGATCGACTCGTCGGCACGCGACGCGCGGGCGACCACCGCGACCGGGCAGTCCGGGCCGTACAGCGGGGTCAACTCGGCCACCACGCGCTCGACTTGGCCGATCGCCAGGTGCAGCACGAGCAGCGCGCCGGAGCGGCCGAGGGTGGCCAGGTCCTCGCCGGGCGGCATCGCCGTCGCGTTGCCCGCGACCCGGGTCAGGATCACCGTCTGACCCACGGTCGGCAGCGTCAACTCCCGGCCCATGGCCGCCGCCGCGGCGGCGAACGCCGGTACGCCCGGGGTGATGTCCCACGGGATGCCGAGCGCGTCGAGCCGGCGCTGCTGCTCGGCCACCGCGCTGAAGAACGAGGTGTCCCCCGACTGGAGGCGGGCCACGTCGTGCCCGGCCGCGTGCGCCGCCCGCAGTTCCTCGACGATCTGATCCAGGTTCAGGTCGGCGGTGTCCACGAGGCGGGCCCCGGGCGGTGCGGCCTCGACCAGTTCGCGCGGTACGAGAGCGCCCGCGTACAGGCACACCGGCGACGCGGCGATGATGCGCAGCCCCCGCACCGTGATCAGGTCGGCCGCGCCGGGGCCGGCGCCGATGAAGTGGACGGTCATGGGCGGGACTGCTCCTCGTCGGAGGGGAAAACGGACACGGGCTTCACGGCCACCCACTGGGTGACCGGCATCGCCGGCCGCCACCCGGTGAACGAGCCCACCGGGCCGGACCGGGTGACCTGAAGGCGGGTCAACTCGCCGCCGAACACCGCGCGTTGCCGCACCAATTCGGCCTCGGACTCGGCGACCACGGCGTTGGCCACCAAACGTCCGCCCGGGCGCAGCGCGTGCCAGCAGCGCTCGACCACGCCCGGCACCGTCAGCCCGCCGCCGATGAAGACCGCGTCGGGCGTCTCCCCGTACAGCGCCTCCGGCGCCCGCGCGACCACGATCCGCAGATCCGGCACGCCGAGCACGATCGCGTTCGCCGCCGCCCGCTCGGCCCGATCCGCGCGCGCCTCGAACGCCGTGGCCCGGCAGTGCGGATGGGCGCGCATCCACTCGATCCCGATGCTGCCGCTGCCCGCGCCGACATCCCAGAGCAGTTCCCCGGGGCGCGGCCCGAGGGCGGCCAGCGTGACCGCCCGGATCTCGCGCTTGGTCAACTGCCCGTCGTGCGCGTATACGTCGTCCGGCAGACCGGCCAACCGGCTCAGTCCCGGCCCCGGCCCACACGCGACCGCGACCACGTTCAGGTCCGCGAACCGCCGCTCCGGGGCCGCCGCGAGCGCGTCGGCCGTGCCGCGCCACACCGACTCGGCCGGGCCGCCGAGGTGTTCGAGCACGGTGACCTCGCTCGTCCCGAACCCGCGCGCCACCAGCAGCGCCGCCGCCCGACCCGGCGTCAGCCCATTCGCACTGAGCACCAAAACCCGCCGGTCCACGGCCAGTTCGGCGGCCAAGGTGTCGAGTGGTCGGCCCACCGCGCTGACCACCGCCACGGTCTGCGTGGACCAGCCGAGCCGCGCGCACGCCAACGACGCCGACGAGGCCACCGGCAGCACCGTGACCCGGTCCGCGCCCAGGCTCCGGACCAGCGTGGCCCCGACGCCGTGGAACATCGGGTCACCACTGGCCAGCACGCACACCCGCCGGGAAGCGGCCAGGTGGGCGACGAAGCCCACCCGGAACGGCGACGGCCACGCGACCCGCTCGGCCCCGGTGTCGTCCACCATCGCCAAGTGCCGCGCGCCGCCGACCAACACCTCGGCCTCGCGCACCAACGCCCGGGCCGCCTCGGACAGTCCGGCCCAGCCGTCGTCCCCGATCCCGACCACGGCCACCGGGCCGGTGCCGGTGAACGGCGCCCCCATCAGGGACACCGCCTCCGACACCGGCCCGGTCCCGGCCTCCCGCTCAGCCATCCCCCGCGTCCTCGCCGCCTTCGAGATCGCCCTCGACATCCAGGTACACCTCGCGCAGCCCGTCGAGCGTGGCCGCCTCCGGCTTCTCCCACATGCCCCGGTCGGCCGCCTCGAGCAGCCGCTCGGCGATCCCGCGCAGCGCCCACGGGTTGGACGTGCGCATGAACTCGCGGTTCGTCTCGTCCAGGACGTATTCGCCCGCGAGCTTCTCGTACATCCAGTCCGCCACCACGCCGGTGGTGGCGTCGTAGCCGAACAGGTAGTCCACGGTGGCCGCCAGTTCGAACGCGCCCTTGTAACCGTGCTTGCGCATCGCCTCGATCCAGCGCGGGTTGACCACCCGGGCGCGGAACACCCGGGCGGTCTCCTGCCGGAGGGTGCGGGTGCGGACCGCGTCGGGCATGGTCGAGTCGCCGATGTAGGCGGCCGGCGCGGTCCCGGTCAGCGCCCGCACGGCGGCGACCATGCCGCCGTGGTACTGGAAGTAGTCGTCCGAGTCGGCGATGTCGTGCTCGCGCGTGTCGGTGTTCTTCGCCGCGACCGCGATCCTGCGGTACGCGTCCTCCATGTCCTCGCGCGCGAACACCCCGTCCAGGCCGCGCCCGTAGGCGTAGCCGCCCCAGGTCGCGTACACCTCGGCCAGGTCCGCGTCGTCGCGCCAGGTGCGCGCGTCGATCAGCGGCAGCAGACCCGCGCCGTACGCGCCCGGCCGCGAACCGAACACGCGCGTGGTGGCGCGCCGCGCGTCGCCGTGCCGCGCGACGTCCGCCCGGACGTGGGCCCGGACGTAGTTGTCCTCGTCCGGCTCGTCCGCCTCCGCGGCCAGCCGCACCGCGTCGTCGAGCAGCAGCACCACGTGCGGGAAGGCGTCCCGGAAGAAGCCGGAGATACGCACCGTGACGTCCACGCGCGGACGGCCCAGTTCGGCGAGCGGGATGGTCTCGATCCCGGTCACCCGGCGTGACGCGTCGTCCCAGATCGGCCGCACACCGAGCAGCGCCAGCACCTCGGCGATGTCGTCGCCGCTGGTCCGCATCGCGCTGGTGCCCCAGACCGAAAGGCCGACCGAACGCGGCCAGTCGCCGTCGTTGTCCGCGCGGTAGCGGGCCAACAGCGAGTCGGCGAGCGCCTGTCCGGTCTCCCAGGCCAGTCGGCTGGGGATCGCCTTCGGGTCCACGGTGTAGAAGTTGCGGCCGGTCGGCAACACGTTGACCAGCCCGCGCAGCGGCGAACCGCTGGGCCCGGCCGCGACGTAGCCGCCCTCCAGGGCGTGCAGCACCGCGCCGATCTCGTCCCCGGTGCGGTCCAGGCGCGGCACGATCTCGGTCGCCGCGAACGCCAACACCTCTGCGACGGCGGGCGATTCGCCGCCCAGCACCTCGGCGGTGACGGCCGTCGCCCGGGTCGGGTCCCAGCCGGCCGCCTCCATCGCCGCGACCAGCCGGTGCGCCCGGTCCTCGGCGTCGTCGGTCTCGGTGCGCGAGGCACTGCCGCCCTCGACCAGGCCGAGCGATTCGCGCAACCCCGGCAGCGCGGCGGCCCGTCCGCCCCACACCTGGCGCGCCCGCAACATCGCGGTGACCAGGTTGATCCGGCCCTCGCCGGTGGGCGCGTCGCCCAGGATGTGCAGGCCCTCGCGGATCTGCGCGTCCTTGACCTCGCAGAGCCACCCGTCCAGGTGCAGGATCAGGTCGTCGAACTCGGCCTCGTGCGGCCGGTCGGTGATGCCGAGGTCGTGGTCCAGCTTGGTGGCCTGGATCAGCGTCCAGATCTGGCTCTGCAGGGCCGGGCCCTTGGCCGGGTCCAGCGCCTGCACGTTGGCGTATTCGTCGAGCAGTTGCTCCAGCCGGGTCAGGTCGCCGTACGTCTCGGCGCGCGCCATCGGCGGCACGAGGTGGTCGACGATGATCGCGTGCGCGCGCCGCTTGGCCTGCGCGCCCTCGCCCGGGTCGTTGACCAGGAACGGGTACACCAGCGGCAGGTCGCCCAGCACCGCGTCGGGACCGCACTCCGCGGACAGCCCCAGGTTCTTGCCCGGCAACCACTCCAGCGTGCCGTGCTTGCCCAGGTGGACGAGGGCGTGCGCGCCGAACCCGCCCGGCCCGGCGGGCGCGTCCAGCCACCAGTAGGCGGCCAGGTAGTGGTGGCTCGGCGGCAGGTCCGGGTCGTGGTAGATGGCGACCGGGTTCTCGCCGAAGCCGCGCGGCGGCTGGATGATCAGGATGATGTTGCCCGCGCGCAGCGCGGCGAGCACGATCTCGCCCTCCGGGTCGCGCGAGTGGTCCACGTACAGCTCGCCGGGCGGCGGGCCCCAGTGCTCCTCGATGTTCGCGCGCAGTCCGAGCGGCAGGGTGGCGTAGCGCTCGCGGTAGGCGGCGGCGGAGATCCGGACCGGGTTGCCTTCGAGCTGACCCTCCGTCAACCACTCGGGGTCCTGGCCGCCGGCCGCGATCAGCGCGTGGATCAGCGCGTCGCCGTCCGGGGGTTCCAGGCCGGGCAGCGCGTCGGCGCCGTCGCGCGCGCCGACGTCGTAGCCGGCCGCGCGCATCGCGCGCAGCAGCGCGACGGCCGAGGCGGGGGTGTCCAGGCCGACGGCGTTGCCGATCCGGGAGTGTTTGGTCGGATACGCGGAGAGCACCACGCCGACCCGGCGCTCCGTGGCCGGTACGTGCCGGAGCAGGGCGTGTCGTACCGCGATCCCGGCCACCCGGGCGGCCCGTTCGGGGTCGGCGGCGTAGTGGGTGAGGCCGTCCGCGCCGGTCTCCTTGAACGAGAACGGGACGGTGATCAGCCGGCCGTCGAACTCCGGTACCGCCACCTGGGTGGCCGCGTCCAGCGGCGACAGGCCCGCGTCGCCGGCCTCCCATTCGGCCCGGCTGGTGGTCAGGTTGAGCGCCTGGAGGATGGTGATGTCGAGTCCGGCCAGCGCCCCGACGTCCCACTGCTCGTCGTCGCCGCCGGCGGACACCTCGGCGGGCCTGGCCCCACCGGCACCGCCCGCGGCGAGCACGGTGACCAGGAGCGCGTCCAACTCGCCGAGCGCGGCGAACAACGACTCGTCGGCGCCGCGCAGCGAGGCGCACCAGATCGGTACCGGCCGCCCGCCCGCGTTCTCGATCGCCGTGCACAGGTCGGCCACGAACGCGGTGTTCCCGGCCAGGTGGTGGGCGCGGTAGTACAGCACGCCCACCGCCGGACCGTCGCCGCCGGACGCCGTGCGGTCGAGCCGCCCCCAGGAGGGCACCTCGACGGGCGGCTCGAAGCCGAAGCCGGTGAGCAGCAGCGTGTCGGACAGGAAGCGGTACAGCTGGGTCAGGTTGGCCGGGCCGCCCTGGGCGAGGTAGGCGTGCGCCTGCGCGCTCACCCCGGCGGGCACCGTGGCCAGTTCCATCAGCGCCGCGTCGGCCGCGAGTTCGCCGCTGACCACGACCACCGGGCGCGGTCCGGCGAGCAGCGCGTCCAGGCCCGCCTCCCAGGCGCGCCGGCCGCCGAGCAGGCGGACCACGACGAGGTCGGTGCCGTCGAGGAGCGCGGGGAGGTCGGCCACGTCGACCCGGGAGGGATTGGCCAGGCGCCAGTCGCCCTCGCTCGCCTTGGCGCTGAGCAGGTCGGTGTCGGAGGTGGAGAGAAGGAGGATCACCGGGAGCCTCCGACGGGGACGATGCCGCGGGCCGACCGGCCCGGCGTGTGGCCGCCGGGCGTGTGGTGGACGGCCGTACGTCGGCCGAGCGTACGTCGGCTGGGTGTGCAAGAACGCCGGCAGGACGAAATCGTCACCTGGAAGCGCCTCTCCGGGGTCCGCGCCCCATCGGACTCGGGGTGAGACGCGCAGTTCCTGACTCCCGGTCGCGCCGTGGTCGACGTCGGACGACGTCGTACGGCGGAGCCGGTCACAGTGGCGGGACCGTCCCGGGATCACACCGGGTTCCTGCCACGCCCTCCCCGCGCCGGTAGGGCCGGCGCGGGGCCAGCATCGCTCAGTGGCCCGCCTTGACGCAACATGCCCGGATCGGCGTGGGCGGTGGGGGTGATACTTGTCACCGCCGGCCGCCGGTCGCCCGCGCCCGCCTCCCCCGCGCTCAGCCGCTCTCGCGGACCCGCTCCACGAACGCGCCGAACTCGTCGGCGACCTCGTCCTCGGTCCACTCCAGGGCGGGTTCGGCGACGGTGATCTCCGTGTACGACAAGCCGGGCAGCCCGGGCTCGACCCAACGACCGCCGAGCCACACCCCGTGCTCGACGGCGTACTCGACGCTCACCCGGTTGAGCAGCTCGGCCGGGTACGGCAGCCATGCCTGGAACTGGTGGGTGTGCGGGACCGCCGGGAACACCCGCGTCAGCGGCACCCGGGCCAGGCCGGCCGCCACCGTCGCGGCATGTCCGACGCAGGTCGCCAGCCGCGGCAGTGTCTCGGTCAGCGCGACCAGCGCCTCCAGCGCCATCGGCCACGCCTGGAACGGTCGCCCGCCGTACCGGTGGCGCCACGCGTGCGCCTCCTCGATCAGCTCGGCGTCGCCCGCGAGGGCCGCCCCGGCGCTCGCGCCGAGACCCTTGTAGTAGGACACGTACACCGAGTCGAACAGGTCGACGATCTCGGTCAGCCCGTGTCCGAGCCCCGTGGTGCTCTCCCACAGCCGGGCGCCGTCCAGGTGCAGCGCGGCGTCCCGATCCCGGGCGGCCTGCACGACGGCGATCAGGTCGTCCCAGGCGGGCAGGACGAAACCGTGGTCGCGCAGCGGGAGTTCGTAGAAGAGCGTGCCGAACCGCTCGGCGCTGCCGCGGACGTCGTCGGCGGTGATCTGACCCGGCCCCTGGGCGAGTACGAGCGGCCGGAGCCCGGACAGGACCGAGATCGCGTCGCGCTCGTAGGTCAGCGGGTGGGCGCGGGGGTGGATGCCGACCACGTCGGATCCGGTGGCCCCGGCGTGGATGCGCAGCGCGACCTGCTGGGCCATCGTGCCGGTGGGGAAGAGCAGCGCCGCCTCGGTGCCGAGCAGCTCGGCGGTCCGGGCCTCCAGGCGGGCGACCGCGCCGCCGTCACCGTAGGTGTCCGGCCATTCGTCGGGGTCGACGTGCTCGCGCGCGTAGGCGTCGAGCCGGGCCAGCCGCTCGGCGACCGTGGCGGGCCGTACCCCGGACAGGATCCGGCCGCATGCACGGATCACGCGCATGCGGCCGGCGTGCTCGTCGTTGCCGATGTATGCCATGGGGGCATCATGCAACGCGCGGGATCACTCCGGTACGCGCACACGGCCCGCCCCCGGAAGGGGGACGGGCCGTGTGGGTGGTGCGAGGTGCCGCGGCTCAGATGGTGATGTTCTCCGCCTGCGGGCCCTTCTGGCCCTGAACGGCGTCGTAGGTGACCTTCTGACCTTCGGTCAGCTCACGGAAGCCCTGCGACTGGATCGCCGAGTAGTGCGCGAAGACATCCGGGCCGCCGTCGTCCGCCTGGATGAAGCCGAAGCCCTTTTCCGCGTTGAACCACTTCACGGTTCCAGTAGCCATACAAATCTCCTTCGTGGTGCCGAATGCGGACGTGCACACATGCACATCCACAGGCCGCAACAGCAATTCACTCGTCACACGAATCCGGTTCTGGGACAAACAAAAAGCGCCCGACGGTCACGACCGTAAGGCGCTCACAAAATTCATGGGAACCACTACTGCAACTGCCCCGAGGCTAGCACGGAAATGTCGCGGGGCCCGGAAGGCGGAGAAATATTTCCGGTCGAGGGTCGCGGGCCGCCTACTCGCGGATCGTCTTCGGCTCCGGTCCCGGTTCGGTGAATCCCAGCTCCGCGAGGATCGCCGCCGTGTGCTCGCCGGCCGCCGGGATCGGGCCCATCGCCGGCTCGCGGCCGGCCACCGTGACCGGCGGCAGCAGCGCGCGCAGCGGGCCGGCCGGGGAGTCGACGGTGCGCAGGCGATCCCGGGCGGCGAGTTGCGGGTGGTCGGCGAATTCGGCGACGGTCCGCATCCGGGCGTTGGCGATGCCGACCGCGTCCAGGCTCGCCACGATCTCGTCGGCCGTACGGTCGGCGAAGGCCGCCTCGATCAGCCCGGTCAGCCGCTCGTTGGCGGCCACCCGCAGCGAATTGGTCAGAAAATCCGGATCCTCGACCAACTCCGGCCGCCCGAGCACCCGTTCGCAGAGCGCGGCCCACTCCCGATCGTTCTGCACGCCCACGAACACCTGCCCGCCGCCGGCCACGCGGTACGGCCCGTAGGGCGCGATCGCCGCATGCCGGGCCCCGGTTCGCGGCGGGGGTGTGCCGCCGTAGGTCGCGAAGTAGTACGGGAACCCCATCCACTCGCCGAGCGCGTCGAGCATGGAGACCTCGAACGAGCTGCCCTCGCCGGTGAGTTGCCGCTCGTAGAGCGCGGTGAGCAATCCGGTGAAGGCGTACATCGCGGCGGCGATGTCGGCGATCGGAATCCCCGCCTTGGCCGGCTCCTCGGCCGTACCGGTGACCGACAGCAGTCCCGCCTCGCACTGCACGAGCAGGTCGTACGCCTTCTTGTCCCGATAGGGTCCCGCGGTCCCATAACCCGATATTCCACAAACGATCAGCCGGGGAAATCTGGCCCGCAATTCCGCCGCGCCGAGCCCGAGCCGATCGGCCGCGCCCGGGGCCAGGTTCTGGACGAACACATCGGCCCGGGCCAGCAGTCGATCCAAAATCTCCGGCGCCCGCTCGTCCTTCACATCGAGAGTCAGACTTTCCTTCCCCCGATTGGCCCAGACGAAGTGGCTGGACAAACCCTCGACGGTCTCGTCGTACGCCCGGGCGAAATCCCCCGCGCCGGGCCGCTCGATCTTGATCACCCGGGCGCCGAGATCCGCCAGTTGACGCGTGGCGTAGGGCGCGGCGATGGCCTGTTCGAGCGAAACGACGGTGACACCCGTGAGCGGTAGGAACACGTCCCCATCCTGACAGAGCCGGGCGCGCGCACGGCCGCTCGGCGGCGGCGAACCCTTCGGTCCGGGCCGAAGCGTCCCGGGGCGATGATGGCGGCATGGACTCGATCGCGCGTGCCTCCGATCCGGATTCGGTGCCTCGCCTCGCCGCGCTCGCCGCGTTGCTCGCGGACGAGACGCGGGCGGGGGTGTGCCTGGCCCTGCTGGATCGGCGGGCCTGGACCGCCGGCGAGTTGGCCCGGCACTGCGGGGTCGCGCCGTCCACGATCAGCGAGCACCTGACCCGCCTCGTCGAGGGTGGCCTGCTGGTCGGGGAGCGGCAGGGGCGGCACCGGTATGTGCGGTTGGCCGACGCGGGGGTGGCGCGGATGGTCGAGGACCTGGCCGCGTACACGACGCCGGCGGCCCCTCGGCCGGCGGCGTCGCTGCGGGCCCACTCGGCCGGTGCGGCCCTGGCCCGGGGGCGTACCTGCTACGACCACCTGGCCGGCCGCCTCGGCGTGGCGATCACCGACGCGCTCACCGCCCGGGACCTGCTCCGCCAGGACGCCGGCTTCGCGATCACCGACGCGGGCCTGGCCTGGCTCACCGACCTGGGCGCCGACCTCACCACCGCCGGCAAACGTCCCCTGGCCCGCCCCTGCCTGGACTGGACCGAACGCCGCCACCACCTGGCGGGCACGGCCGGCGCCGAACTGTGCCGCCTGCTCCTGTCCCGAGGCTGGACCGAACGCGTCGGCACGGGCCGCGCGGTCCGAGCCACCGAGACCGGCCGCACCGAACTGGGCCGGATTCTGGGCATCCGGGCGGAGGAGTTCGAGGTGTCGGCGGGCACGACCCCGGCCTGAGCGGTCACCGTGCGTGGCGACGGGGGCGGAGCAGGCGCCGCAGACGGTCGAGGCGGGAGGGAATCGGTTCGGGGCCGTCGGGCGTGGGCGTGGCGGTGAGGGTGCCGGATCCGGTGCCGTGGATGCTTGCCGGGAGCAGGGAGAACCCGTCGCCGTCCGGGCAGTCTGGGTCGTCCGGGCCGTGCGACGGGACGAGGGATGTGGTCCGGATCTCCCATTCGCCCGCCGGGTCGTGAATCCGGACGGGGACACCGCGTGCCCAGAGTTCGGGGCCGAGCCGGAAGCGGCGGCTCGGGTGATCGGGGCCCAGGCGGTATGTCGGGCCGTACGGGTAGCGGTACTCGCCGCATTGCACGGTGAGTTCGGGCCCGGAAACCCAGTCGATCCGCAATACGGACGACTCGGACGCGTGCGTGACCGGAACCACGGCCGAGAGTTCGCCGGCGCCGTGCAGCACGAATGTCCCCTCCGGGAGATCGGGTCGGATCGGCGGTGTGGGCTCGACGCGCATCCGCCAGGGGCCGGGTGCGGTGACCACCATCGTGCATGCGCCGGCGACCCGGAACTCCCGCACTTGGCGAGGAAGTTCGTCCCGGATCGGTCCCGCCGGCGGGGGTACGACCCGAACGTCCACCGCGTCGCCCGCGCGCGTGCCGGTCAGGCACCCCAGACCCACGGGTCCCGTGTACCGGACCACCTCGCTCCCGCGGCCCTCGATCCCGCGCTCGAACTCCCGTGCCGCGTCCGGCTCCTTGAGTTGCAACGACCACGGCCCATCGCACCGCACCCGCACTCCGTGCGGCGCCCCTCGTCCCTTGGCCGAGGCCGGGATCAGGATGCTCCCGTCGGCCCCCTCCGCCGGCCCGTTGTAGACGCATCCGCCGACCGGTCCGCCCGGACGTTCGATCCGCCACAACCGAAGCCGCTCCCCCGACGGGCCCACGATCTGCAGCAGCGTCGACTCACCGGGCACCGGCACGTCGAAGAAGACGTCGGCGTCACCGTGGCCGCGATACGTGAACGGCGTGTCGTCGTACCCGGGATCACCGGCGTCGCCACCGGTCGATCGATGTGAGCCATCCATCGCCCGACCCTGCCACATCGCCGCCCACCGCGGAAAGCTCGATGTCGACCGCGCGACCCCGGCCCACGACCGATGGCCCACCGACCGGCGCGCCGGGCCGCCCGAGCCGCGCCCACCGCGCACCCGTCGCGCGACGATCGCTTCGGTCGGCGGGTGGCACGGATACCTTCGGCGTATGCGGACTTCGGGTGGGGGCGGGCGGTGGCGCGGGCGGGTGTGGGTGGGGCTGATCGTGGTCGTCCTGGTCGGCGGGTGTGGCTCGTCCGGCGGCGATGCCGACGACGTTCGGCCCACGGACGCGAAGGACTCACCGTCACCGCCGCCCAGCCGGGCCGGCTTCGTGGTCCGCTACGAGGAGCCGGTTTCCGCCGATCGGGGTGACGCGGCCTTCCTGCGTGCCCGAAGGCCCATGGAGGCGGCCGTCGAGGCCCTCGGCGCGTTCGTCGACCCCGGGCGGGAGATCGCCGTCGTCGGGCGCTCCTGTGGCGGGGCGGGCTCCGCGTACGATCCCGAAACCCGTCGCATCGAGGTGTGTTACGACGACATCGCGGACGAGCGTGCCCTGTTCGAGCGTGGCGGCCATCGGCCTGCCGACGACGAGGTCGTCGCCGTACTGGTGGAAACCCTGTACCACGAGGCCGGCCACGCCCTCGCCGACGTCCTGCGGCTGCCCTTCGACGAACGGGCCGAGGAGGACGCGGCGGATCGGTTCGCCGCCCTGATGCTGCTGCGCCAAGGCGTGGGTGGGGAGCGGCAGTTGCGGGCGGCCGTGGAGGAGTATCGGCTTTCGGCGGCGGAGGCGGACGGGGCCGATCGCGATACGAAGGACGAACACGCGCCGGATCTCGTGCGCGCCGCCGATCACCTCTGTCGGCTCTACGGCGCCGCCCCCGACCGGAATCCCGACCTGGCGAACACGAGCCTCCTCCCCCGGGAACGCGTCGCCGGCTGCCCGGCCGAGTGGAAGAGTGCCCGTGACGCCTGGCTGAAGGACCTCGCGCCCATCCTCCGTCGATAGGAGGTGGGGGCGGGGGCGGGGGGCGGGTCAGGGGAAGAGGGTGTGGAGTTTGGGGAGGAGGCGGGCTCGGGCGGTGTCGGTGAGGCTGTCACCCGGTGGGTTCGGGACGGCCGGGAGGTCGATGTCCAGGGCGTCCAGGGCGTCTTCCAGGCCGTCCTCCCGTCCCGTCCGCGCCTCGTACGCTTCCGCCGCGGCGTAGGCCAACTCCTCCCACTGCGGCCATTCCGCGTCGGACCAGGACTCGAACGGCCGGCCGGCCAGGCGCCGCACCTCCGGCAGGTCGGCGAGCGCGTCCGGGTCCGCGACGACCCGCTCGTAGGCGTCGCGGCCCAGGCCGATCACCCAGGGTTGGAAATACCAGAAGCCGTCGTCGGAGCAGAAACCACCCATGATCCGCGCGGCGGCGGCCCACGCCACCCACGTGTCCAGCGGCCGGCGCACCTCGTCCAGGCCGACCTGGAAACCCACGATCTCCGGTAGCGGCAGGGTCGAGAGCCGATCGCACAACACGCGCAGCCGCTCGTTCGGGTCGGCGCCGGTCCGGCGGGCTTCCTCGATCAGGTTCCACACGTCGTCTCGATGCACGACCGCCACCCTGCCGGCCGGGTCCGACACGACGGCCCCGACAGCATCACGTATGACCGATTGGATCGAATCTGCGAGGCCCATGGCGGAAACGTCCTGGCATCTGCAAGGATGACGCTCCGCAGGCGACGGCCCGGCCGTCGCCCGCGTACATCGGCTTCGCTCTGCGGGAGAGACGCTCGTGACTAGGATCCCGGCCGTGAACACGTTCGGGATCGGTGACGCGGCGGCTCTGCTCGGTGTGAGCGCGGACACGGTGCGGCGATGGGTGGACTCCGGTCGGCTCGACGCGCGGCGGGACGAGAACGGTCGGCGGGTGGTGGACGGTGCGGCGTTGGCCGCGTTCGCCCGCTCGACGGCCGCCGGCGACGCCCGCGCGGACAGCGAACGGCTCGGCTGGTCGTCGGCGCGCAACCGTTTCCGCGGCATCGTCACCGACGTCCGCAAGGACACGGTGATGGCCCAGGTCGAGATCCAGGCCGGGCCGTACCGGGTGGTCTCGCTGATGAGCGCCGAGGCCGCGGACGAACTCGGCCTCCGGGTCGGCGTACTCGCCACCGCGGTCGTGAAGTCGACGAATGTCATGGTGGAGCGGACCGAGGGCGCGCGCGAGCACTCCCTCGAATAGTGGGAGTGGGCACAATGGGCGCAATCGGGACGGTGCGGGCCGGACGGGCGATCATGGCGACGCTGCTCGCGGGGGCGATGGTCACCCTCGCCGCGTGCGGCGGCGACGACGACGGGAAGAAGGACGAGAAGGCCACGAAGGCCGCCCCGCAGACCCCCGGCAGCACGCCCGCCGCCGACACCAAGCCGCTCAAGGGCACCGTCACCGTGTTCGCGGCCGCCTCGCTGACCGAGACGTTCACCGCGCTGGGCAAGCAGTTCGAGGCCGCACACCCCGGCGTCACCGTCAAGTTCAACTACGGGGGCAGCTCCGCGCTCGCCGCGAGCATCAACCAGGGTGCGCCCGCCGACGTGTTCGCCTCCGCCGACGAGAAGAACATGAAGCTCGTCACCGACGGCAAGAGCGCCGACGGCACACCCACCGCGTTCGCGAAGAACACCCTCCAGATCGCGGTGGCGCCGGGCAACCCGAAGAACGTCAAGTCGCTCGCCGACCTCAAGCAGGACGGCCTCAAGGTCGCCCAGTGCGCCCCGCAGGTCCCGTGCGGCGCCGCCGCGAAGACCGCGCTCGACGCGGGCGGCGTCAAGTTCACCCCGTCGACGCTCGAACAGGACGTCAAGGCCGCGCTGACCAAGCTCACCCTCGGCGAGGTCGACGCCGCGCTCGTCTACCGCACCGACGTCAAGGCCGCGGGTGCCAAGGTGGTCGGCGTGGACTTCCCCGAATCCGCCCAGGCGGTCAACACGTACCCGATCGTCCCGCTCGCGAAGGCGCCCAACGCCGACGCGGCCAAGGCGTTCGTCGCCTTCGTCCTGGCCGAGCCCGGCCGCACCGCGCTGACCGCGGCGGGTTTCCAGGCCCCGTGATCGGCTCTCCCCGGGTCCGCCGCCGCGTGCGGGCCGAACGTCCGCGCCGCGGCGGCGCGCCCCTGGCCCTGCTCGTCCCCGGCCTGATCGGCCTGGTGTTCCTGGTGTTGCCGCTGATCGGACTGCTGATCCGGGCGCCGTGGAGCGACCTGGGGAGTCAGCTCGGCAGTACGGAGGTCCGCGAAGCGCTGAAGCTCTCGCTGTTCACCGCGACCGCGGCCACCGGCATCGTGCTGGTGCTCGGTGTGCCGCTGGCGTGGCTGCTCGCCCGTACCGACTTCCCCGGACGGCGCCTGGTCCGAGCGCTGGTCACGTTGCCGCTGGTGCTGCCGCCGGTGGTGGGGGGTGTGGCGCTGCTCCTGGTGCTGGGCCGCAGGGGCATCGTCGGCGAGTGGCTGGACGACACGTTCGGCTACACGCTGCCGTTCACCACCACCGGGGTGATCGTGGCCGAGGCGTTCGTGGCGATGCCGTTCCTGGTGATCAGCGTCGAGGGCGCGCTGCGGGCGGCGGATCCGCGCTACGAGGAGGCCGCGGCCACGCTGGGCGCGTCCCGCTGGACCGCGTTCCGCCGGGTCACCCTGCCGCTGATCGCCCCGGGCGTGGCGGCGGGCGCGGTACTCGCGTGGGCCCGCGCGCTCGGCGAGTTCGGCGCCACCATCACCTTCGCCGGCAACTTCCCCGGCAAGACCCAGACGATGCCGCTCGCCGTCTACCTCGCGCTGGAAACCGATCCGGAGGCGGCGATCGTGCTCTCCCTGGTGTTGTTGGCGGTGTCCGTGCTGATCCTGGCGGGCCTGCGCGAGCGTTGGATGACCACCTCGTGACCGGCCTCGAGACCGCACTCGACACGGCACCCGACGCGGCCCCCGGCCTCGACGCGCATCTCGTGGTCGCCCGCGACGCGTTCCGTCTGGACGTACACCTGACCGCCGCGCCGGGCGAGGTGGTCGCGCTGCTCGGCCCCAACGGCGCCGGCAAGACCACCGCGCTGCGCGCCCTGGCGGGCCTGACCCCCCTGGGCGGCGGGCACACCCGGCTCGCCGGCGTCGATCTGGAGGATCCGGGCCGACGCCGCTACACCCCGCCCGAGCGGCGACCGGTGGGCGTGGTGTTCCAGGACTACCTGCTCTTCCCGCACCTGTCCGCGCTGGACAACGTCGCCTTCGGCCTGCGCTGCCAGGGCGTCGGCCGGCGCGAGGCACGCGTCGCGGCGGCCGAGTGGCTGGAGCGGGTCGGCCTGGCCGAGCACACCGGCGTCAAGCCGGGTCGGCTCTCCGGCGGCCAGGCGCAGCGGGTCGCCCTCGCCCGGGCGCTGGCCACCCACCCGAGACTGCTGCTCCTGGACGAGCCGCTGGCCGCCCTCGACGCGCGCACCAGGGTGGAGACCCGGGCCACGCTGCGCCGGCATCTCGCCGACTTCGACGGCGTCGCGGTGGTGATCACCCACGATCCGCTCGACGCGATGGTGCTCGCCGACCGGCTCACCGTGATCGAGGCGGGCCGCGCGGTCCAGGACGGCACCCCGGCGGAGGTGGCCCGGCACCCGCGCACCGACTACGTGGCCCGCCTGGTCGGCCTGAACCTGTACCGCGGCACCGCCTCCCCCGGCGGCGTCGAGCTGGCCGCCGGGCAGCGCCTCGTGGTCGCCGAACTCCCGGACGCGGCCGAGGTGTTCGTGGCCTTCCCGCCGTCGGCGGTGACGCTGTACCGCAGCCGCCCCGACGGCAGCCCGCGCAACCTGTGGCAGGTCGAGGTGGACGGCATGGAACTGCACGGCGACACCGTGCGCGTCGAGTTGACCGGCCCGGTGCCGCTGCTCGCCGACGTCACCCCACTGGCCGTCGCCGAACTCGAACTCGCGCCCGGAAGGCCGGTATGGGCGGCGGTGAAGGCCACCGAGGCACGTGCGTACCCGGCCTGAGCGCCATCGCCGCGCGCGATGACGGTGCGACCGTGCACCATGGTCACCGTGACGAGCCTGACCACCACCGACGCGACTCGTGCCCGGATGAGTCGCCAACGCAGCAAGGACACCGGCGTCGAGGTCGCGCTGCGGCGCGTCCTGCACGGCATGGGACTGCGCTACCGGGTGCACCGCCGCCCGCTCAAGGGCGTCCGCCGCGAGGCCGACGTCGTCTTCGGCCCGGCCAAGGTCGCCGTCTACGTCGACGGCTGCTTCTGGCACGGCTGCCCGGTACACGCGACCTGGCCCAAGCGCAACGCCGAGTTCTGGAAGACCAAGATCGAGGGAAACCGCACCCGCGACGCCGACACCGACCGGCGGATGGCCGAGGCCGGCTGGTTGGTCGTGCGGGTCTGGGAGCACGAGGACGCGGCCGTCGCGGCGGCCAGGGTTCGGGACGCGGTGATCGCACGCCGCACGGCCGGCTAACCTGTCCGCATGGCACGACCCATCACCATGATCGACCTGTTCGCGGGCTGCGGTGGAATGACGTCCGGGTTCGCCGCCGCGAAGGGCTTTCGGCCGGTCATGGCGGTCGAGTGGAACCTGCACGCGGCCGCGACCTACGCCGCCAACTTCGGCGAGGCGCACATGCGCTGGGGTGACATCGCGGAGATCCCGGACCGGGACATCCCGCGCGCCGACCTGATCATCGGCGGCCCGCCCTGCCAGGGTTTCTCCAATCTCGGCAGCCGCAACGTGGAGGATCCGCGCAACAAGCTCTGGAAGGAATACCTGCGCTTCGTGCGTCGCGCGAAGCCCAAGGTGTTCGTGATCGAGAACGTGGACCGCTTCCAGAAGTCCGCCGAGTTCGCGCTGTTGCTCGCCGAGGCGCAGCCCGGCGGCCTCCTGGAGGGGTACGAACTGACCGACGCGCTGCTCCCGGCGGTGGACTACGGCGTCCCGCAGCGCCGCAAGCGGGCGATCGTGATCGGCTCCCGGATCGGCCGGATCGAGGCGCCCGAGCCGACCCACGGCCCCGGCCGCCGGCTGCGCCGGGCCACCGTCCGGGACGCGATCGCGGACCTGCCGCGTGTGCCGGGGACGACCAGCCTGCCCGCGTCGAAGACCGAGTTCTTCGGCCGCCCGGTGCCCGGCGTGTTCAAGGAGGCCGACCTGCACCTGGGCCGCACGCCGACCGAGCGCTCGCTGCTGCGCTACGACTGCGTGCCGCCCGGCGGCGGCCGGTTCGACCTGCCGGACCACCTGCTCCCCGACTGCTGGCGGAACAAGAAGACCGGCACGACGGATGTGATGGGCCGGATGCGCTGGGACCACCCGTCGCTGACCATCCGGACCGAGTTCTACAAGCCCGAGAAGGGCCAGTATCTGCACCCGCAGTGGAACCCGGACGACCCGGTCGACCGGGTCAACCGGCCGATCACGCACCGCGAGGCGGCCCGGCTCCAGTCCTTCCCGGAGACCTTCGTGTGGTGCGGCTCCAAGACCGAGATCGCGCGACAGATCGGCAACGCGGTGCCGCCGGGGTTGGCGGAGGCGATCGCCCGGCATCTGAAGCCGAGGTTGCGGGAGGCGGGGTGATCGGCGCCCGCGAGCGGTCAGGAGGCCGTTTCCGCGTCCAGGGCGTACATCCGGGGCGGTAGCTGCTTCTCGGCCCAGTCGAGGTCGGCCCCGTCCAGGTCGAGCCACACCCGGTCGCGGCGCTCGGCGGGTCGGTCGAGGCCGCTCGCGGCCCAGGTGAAGATGCCGCACACGGTGGCCCGGTCCCGGTCCGGCGCCTCGATCTGCGCGGCGAACCAGACGGCGAGCGAGGTGCGGGTGGGGATCAGGTACTGCTCGTTGTCCGGGTCGGGCCGGCCGGTGGTGGCCGCGCGCGGCGGTTCGAGGATCTTCATCCAGGTCAGCGTCGCGCCCGGGGCCTGACCCGCGAAGCAGTCGGTGACCGATTCGCGCAGCGCGCCGGCCGGGTCGTCGCCGAGCCAGTCGAACCACGCGTCCCGGTCGAGCAGTTTCGCGAAGTCGTCCCGCGGCGGGCCGTGGTGCGGGTTCTCCCGGTACTCGCCGGTGAGCACCCCGTCGGGGCCGACCAGCCACGCGCCGCGGATCGCCTCGCCGGGCACGTAGCCGTTCGGGTCGTCGGCGTAGGCCGGGTCGATCTCGGCGACCGAGCCGCCGGGCGACTGCGCGGCGGCGGCGACGAGTCCGGGGTCGTCCGGGGGCTCGCGTCGTACCACGGAACCGGTCACCGGGGGCTCACCCATGCCTACCACTCTCCAGCGCTCGTCGACGGTGTCGGAGGGCTCGGCGCATCCCCGCGGCCCCGGACAGGTCGGCCATTCTCGCGCACGGCCGTCGGGCGGTCGGCCCCGGGCGGCCGGGGCCGCTCGCCGCTCAACGCCCCCAGGCGACGGTGATCGCCTTCGTGTGCTCGGCCGCGTGCTCCCGGGCCGTGGCCGCCTCGGCCGCCCGGCCCAGTTCCTCGGCCAGTCGGGCCCGGGCCAGCCAGTTGTACGGGCTGCTCGGTCGCAGGTTGACGCGCTCGCTCAGAAGGGTGCGGGCCAGGTCGTGCCGGTGTGCGCGCAGGGCCGCCTCGACCAGGGTCTGCTGGATCGCGTCGCGCTGCGCGTGACTGCCGCCGAACGTGTTCAGGCGGTGCCGGATCGGGACGAGGATGTCGACGGTGTCCCGATAGCGCCCCTGTTCGAAGGCGACCAGCGCACGACACACCGGCAGGCCGACCTCGGCGGTCATCGTGTGGTTGCTCACCCCGGGGTGCGGGTCGGCCAGCCACCGCTCCCGCTCGCGCGTCACCGCCTCGGCGTCGGCGATCCGGCCGGCGCCCAGATACGCCATCACCGCGTGCACGTCGTTGAAGGCGTAGTACGGGCCGTCCGCGCGGGCCGCCCACGCGTCGGCCAGTCGGGCCCAGCGCTCGCGTTGTTCGCCGCCCGCGAGGTGGATGCGCCACAACAGGGCGGAGGCGTCCAGGAGTTCCATCGCGACGCCCATCGAGCGGTCGTTGTGCAGCACGGCGTCGTAGATGGCCAGCGCCCGGTCGATCGCGCCGGCCTCGATCGCGTACAGGCCGTAGTGCCACCAGTTGTGCACGTTGAGGTAGTTGCCGCCGGACCAGTCGCCGACCCGGGCGTCCAGGAAGCGGATGCCCTCGGCGAAGCGGCCCTGCATCTCGTACGTGTGCACCACCGCGTGGATCGCCCACACGTCGCGCGGGTGTGCCGCCACGGCGGCCAGTCCGGCCTGTTCGGAACGCTCGTAGTGGCCGGTCTCCTCCAGGCCGAACGCGGACATCCCGAGCAGGGGCCCGTAGTGCGGATCGTCCGGGTCCCACGCGGACAGCGCGCCGCCGACGCGGTCGCGCAGCCGGGTCGCGTCACCGGTGAAGAAGTCGATCTGATGGCCGATCGCGAGCGCGAGCGCGTCCCGGGGGTGTGCCACGACCAGGTCGCGCAGGATGTCGCCGGCCCGGTGGATGTCGCCGGCCAACCACGCCTCGGCCGCCGCCAGATGGGCCGACTCGCGCGCGTCCGCCCGCGCCCCGCCGGCCGCGAAGGCGGCATATCGCTCGCGCGCGGCGGCGGCATCGGCCGACTCGGTACCCAGCAGCCCGAGATAGGCGGCGAACGCGTGCGCCATCGGCGCCTCGGGAGCCGCCCGCAACGCGGCCTCCACCTCGGCGGAAACCTCCGGCCGAAAGAACAGGAGGGCGTCGAGCGCACGTTCGTGGTGCCGAGCCGCCTCCGGCCCCATCCCGGACAGTTCGAGGCCGTGCCGATCCACCGTGCTCACCGCGGGTCCTTCCGTCGTATCCCGTGCCTCGGCCCCCGACCCCGATTAAACACGCCCGCCGTGGTCGCGGGCCCGTTTCGACAGGCGAGAGTCGACAGACAGTGAGCGGCACGCGACGGACGGCGAACGCGACGGCGGCGCGCCCGGTCGCGCGACATCCGGCCCGTGGTCGCCTTCGACGTCCCGGTCGACGACCGCACGCCGCGCACCGCGCCGCCCGGGACCCGAACACCGGCCGACCGAGGCGGGCCGAACCCCGCTCGAACCGGGTACGCGGCCGGTCCGCGTGGGCCGAGCGCTACACGGGTGATCCGCCGAACGCCCGGGCCCGGATCGCCGACGACGGGAGGACGGGGGTCGGCATGCGGGCAACTCTTCGGTGGTGCGCCCCTCGGCTCGACCTTCGCGTCCGTCGACCTCGACTCGACGGCGTGCCGGGCGAGTCGAGCGAGTCGAGCCGTGATCGGGGCTTTCGCGGCAACGGTGCGGGGAAGTTCGTCCCGGCCGCCGACACGCCGGCGCACCCGGGCGAGGCGTGCGCCCGGGCGAGAGGCGCACGTCGCCCGTGGGTGCGTCCGAATCGATACCTTCGTCGATCGGCGTGCGTCGATCGGGTCGGCGTCGGGGGGATCGGGGACACGAGTGGGCACCGTCGGCCGTATCGGGCCGATCGTGGGCGCGGCGAGGGTGGGACGCGACCCGGCGCCGGCCGGGACAGGGTCGGCCTCGGGACGTTGCTCATGCTCAGGAATGCTCTTCGTACGCTTGCCGCGCAGCGCATGCGCCTGGCGCTCACCGTGCTCGCCATCGTCTTCGGTGTGGCCTTCGTGGCCGGTGTGCTCACGCTCAAGGACACCATCACGGAGGCCGCCGCCACCTCCGCCGCGGACGACTTCGCCGGGGTGGGCGTGGGGGTTCGCGCCGACTCGGAGCACGTCGCCGGCGATCCCGCCGCCCTGGGACCCCGGCTGGTGGAGCGGCTGCGCGGGCTGCCCGGCGTGGCGGCCGTGCGCGGCTCCGTCACCGGGCCCGCCGTGGTGGTCGACCGTGACGGGGACCTGGTCGGTCGGGTGGAGGAGTCCGCGGGTACCAACTACGCGCCCGGGCCGCAGGGTTCCGATCCGCTGTACCGGCTGGCCCAGGGCCGCGCGCCGAGCGCCGCCGGCGAGGTCGCGCTGGACGAGGCCGGGGCCCGGACGGCCGGCTACCGGATCGGCGACCGGCTGCGCGTGGTCGCCGGCGGCGGCACACTGGACGCCACCCTCGTCGGCACCGTGCACGCCGTCGACGCCCGGATCCGGCTCGGCGCCACCCTCACCCTGTTCGACACCCCCACCGCGCAGCGCCTGTTCGGCGCCCCCGACACCTACGACCTGATCACCGTCACCGCCCGCCCCGGCACATCCGACGCCGCGCTCCTGGACGCCGTCCGCCCCCTCGTCCCCGCCGGCTCCGAGGCGGTCACGGGCGCCGCGCTCACCGCCGAGCGCCGCGACCTGGCCTCGGCCGGGACCGCCGGACTGGCCACCGGGCTGCTGGTGTTCGCCGGCATCGCGCTGTTCGTCGGGACGTTCATCATCACCAACACCTTCACCATGCTGATCGGCCGCCGCACCCGCGAACTCGCGCTGTTGCGCGCGGTCGGCGCCACCCGGCGGCAGGTCACCCGCTCGGTGCGCCTGGAGGCGCTGATCACCGGCCTGGTCGGCGCGCTGCTCGGGCTGCTGCTCGGAATCGCGCTGTCCACCGGCCTGCTCGCGCTGCTGCGCGACACCGACGCCGCACCGCCGCGCGGCCCGCTCGTGGTGCGGCCCGGCACGATCCTGTGGTCGCTCGTGGTGGGCATCGGCGTGACCGTCGCCGCCGCCTGGCTGCCCACCCGCAAGGTGGCCAGGATCGCCCCGATGGCGGCGTTGCGCGCGAATCCGCCGAGCCCGGCCGGGCTGTTTCGGCGCAATCTGGCCGGCCTGCTCCTGATCGGCGTGGGCGTCGGCGGCGGCTACGCCACGGTTCGGGCCGCCCCCGGAGGCAACGGCGAGCCGGTCTTGGTCACGGTGTGCGGCGTGGTGGCCGTCACCGGCGTGCTGATGTTGATCCCGCTGCTTTCGGTCGGCGTCATCGGGGCGCTCGCGCGGCCGCTGACCCGGGTGTTCGGGGTGACCGGGACGCTGGCGAGCCGCAACGCGCTGCGTGATCCGCGCCGCACGGCCGCGACCGCGTCCGCGTTGATGGTCGGCCTGTTCCTGGTCACCGGCCTGACCGTGATCGGCGCGTCGCTCAAGGACAGCCTCGACCACGCGGCGGCGCGCGGGCTGACCGCCGACTACGCGGTGTCCACGACGCTGCGCGACCCGATGGCCGCCTCGACGGTGGACCGCATCGGCCGGTTGCCGCACGTCGAGGCGGCGAGCGTGTACCGCACGGCGACCGCGCGGATCGGCGACACCGAGCAGGAGGTGGCCGCGCTGGACCCGGTCGCGGGCCCGAAGGTGCTGCGCCTCGACTTCGTCGCGGGCGGGCCCGAGGCGCTGGGCACGGACCTGCTCGTGGAGCGGGTCGAGGCCGAGTCGCGTGGGCTGGGCGTCGGCGCGACCGTGCCGGTGACGTATCCCGACGGCACGTCCGGCACACTGCGCGTCGGCGGGATCTACCGGGCCAATCCGATCGTGCTCCCCTACACGGTCTCCACCCGCACCCTGGACCCGCACCTCGAACGCCCGGTCGGCCGCCAGGTGTTCGTCAAGAGCGCACCGGGTGAGGCGCGGGCCCTGGAGGCGACCCTGAAGGACGCCTTCGGAGCCGATCCGGCCCTGCGCGTGCAGTCGAAGGACGAACTGCGCCGAGGTCTGGGCGCCGCCATCGACCTGCTCCTGAACATCGTCTACGGGCTGCTGGCGATGGCCGTGCTGATCGCGGTCATCGGCATCGTCAACACGCTGGCGATGTCGGTCCTGGAACGCACCCGGGAGATCGGCCTGTTGCGTGCGATCGGCCTGGACGCCCGCCGGGTGCGCGCGCTGATCCGCCTGGAGGCGGCGCTGATCTCGCTGTTCGGCGCGCTGCTCGGGGTCGGGCTCGGCACCACGGTGGGGGTGTTGGCGGTGCGCGGGATCGACCTGGGCAACGTCCCGCTCGGCGCGACGATCCCGTGGCCGCGGATCGCCCTGTTCGTCCTCGGCGCCCTGGGCGTGGGACTGCTCGCGGCGGCCTGGCCGGCTCGGCGCGCGGCGCGCATGTCGGTGCTCGGCGCACTCGGGTCCGAGTGAGGTGCCGATCCGCTTCGGGCGGCGTCCGTCCCCGGCGCCCGCCGACTGGCCGGATGCCTGGACACCTGCCGGTACCTTGGCGAACGTGCACCCGCCACCACCCGCGACGATCGCCCGCGCCGTCGTGTTCGACGTCGTACTGGCCGCCTCGGTCGCCGTGGTGGCCGGACTGCTCCGCGCGCTCGGCTCGTTCGACGGCGACGGGGTGCATCCGCCGCATCCGCTGCCGTGGTGGGGCGTGCTCGTCCAGGTCGCCGCGGGCGCCGCGCTCGTGCAGCGGCGACGCCGACCGATCGCCTCCGCCGGCGTCGTCTTCGCGCTCTCCCTCGGCGGCCCCGTGCTGGCCGGTCCCTTCGCGGCCTACGCGCTCGGCGCCTACGCCCCGACCCGGCGCACCGCGTGGGCGCTCGCCGCCGGGCTCGCGGTGACCATGTGCGAGCCGTGGCGGGCGCAGCCGGGGTCGGACGTGTTCGTGGAGATCCTGGCCGTCGTCACGCCGCTGCTGCTCGGGAAGTACCTCGCGTCGCGTCGCGGCCTGATCCTCGCGCTGGCCGAACGCGCCGAGCGGGTCGAACGCGAGCAGGCCGAGCGGGACCGGCGGGCACGGATCGAGGAACGCCGCCGGTTGGCGGGCGAGATGCACGACATGATCACCCACCGGGTCAGCCTGATGGTGCTTCAGGCGGGCGCGCTGCGCACCATCGCGGAACGGGACAACGTACGCTCCGCCGCCGAGGAGTTGCGGTTGACGGGCTGTCAGGCGCTGTCCGAGCTGCGCGAGTTGGTGGCCATCCTGCGCGATCCCGACGACCCGACGCCGCCCGGTACACCCGCGCGGGGCGCGGAGCCGGTCGGTCTGGACGTGTCCGACCTGGTCGCCGACTCGCGGGCGGCGGGCGTCGAGGTCGACCTCACGGTGACCGGATCGGCGCCCGCCGACCACGCGCCGGCCGCCGTACGCGGGGCGCGGCGGGTGGTCCAGGAGGCGCTGACCAACGTGCACAAGCACGCCCCCGGCGCGCATGTGACCGTGGCCGTGCGGCACGAGCCCGAGGGCATCGCGGTCACCGTCGCCAACACCGCCGGGACCAGGACCCCCGACGTCGACCTGGGCACGGGCGGCACCGGCCTGCTCGGTCTGCGCGAGCGGGTCGAACTGCTCGGCGGCCGCTTCCGGGCCGGGCCGGACGACACCGGCGGGTTCACCGTCGACGCGCTGATCCCGGTCGCCGAAACCGCCGACTCCCCGCCCCCTTCCATCACCCTGCCCGTGCTCGACGAAGGTGCCGCATGATCCGACTCCTGCTCGTGGACGACGAACGTATGGTGTGCGCGCACCTGCGCACCATCCTCGGCGGCGCCGAGGACATCGACATCGTCGGCGAGGCCTACGACGGCGCCGAGGCCCTGGAACAGGTGGTCCGGCATCGGCCCGACCTGGTGCTGCTCGACCTGCACATGCCGGGCGTGGACGGGCTGACCGCGCTGCGCCGGATGGTCCGCCTGGACGCGCCGCCCAAGGTCGTGGTGCTGACCACGATCGACACCGACGACCACGTGCTGCGGGCGCTGCACACCGGCGCGGTGGGTTTCCTGCTCAAGGACACCCCGCCCGAGGACCTGGTCGCGCTACTTCGGGTGGCCGTCGAGGGCAATACCGTGTTGTCCCCGGCCGCGGCCCGCAACCTGATCGGCGCGAGCGCGGCCCGCGAGACCGCCCGCCGCGAGGCCCGCCACACGATCCGCGACCTGACCGAACAGGAGACCCGGATCCTCGCCTGCCTGGGAGAAGGCCTGTCCAACGCCCAGATCGCCGCCCGCCTGCACCTCACGGAACCGACGGTCAAGGCCTACGTCTCCCGCACCCTGACCAAACTCTCCTGCACCAACCGCACCCAGGCCGGCCTGATCGCCCACAACGCCGGCCTGACCCCCCACTGACCCACAGCCGCGACCGCAACCGCTGCGCGAACCGGGCCACCCAGGGCCAAGGCGCGAGGCGAAGCGCAGCACTGAGCGGCGCGGGATCGCGAGGCGCTGCACCGGGTGGAGCACAAGCGAGAGAGGGAACGAAGGCGCGGCGCACGCCCCTGCGCCGGCCGGAGCCAGGGCGCGGGTTGGGGCCGGGCGGAGGCCAGGGACACGGGGCGAGCCGCTGCGCTGGACGGGGACCGAGCCGAGCGGGAGCGCAGCTTGGGGCCGGACCGGGACTTGGAGCGCGCGGCGCGGCCGGACACTGCGCTGGGCGAGGACCGGGCCGAGCGGGGGCGCCGCTT